>NZ_LUAX01000001.1 GCF_001695575.1 Vibrio europaeus
TAGGTACCAACACACATTCAAGTGTTCTTGGAAACACCACAATTCGTTGTGATGTTTAATATTTGAGTCCGGCAAAATCGTGCCTGCGCATGTATAAAAATGCAGGCAACTTTGGTTGTTTAAACAACAAACTCAAGATTTCATCTGAAACTCTTTGGGGTTGTATGGTTAAGTGACTAAGCGTACACGGTGGATGCCTTGGCAGTCAGAGGCGATGAAAGACGTAGTAACTTGCGATAAGCCCAGATTAGGTAGTAACAACCATTTGAGTCTGGGATTTCTGAATGGGGAAACCCACGTGCATAAGCACGTATCATTAACTGAATACATAGGTTAATGAGGCGAACTCGGGGAACTGAAACATCTAAGTACCCGAAGGAAAAGAAATCAACCGAGATTCCGAAAGTAGCGGCGAGCGAAATTGGACTAGCCCTTAAGCTTTTAATGAGACAGGTGAATACGCTGGAAAGCGTAGCGATACAGGGTGATAGCCCCGTAACCGACATCTCATCATCAGTGAAATCGAGTAGGGCGGGACACGTGATATCCTGTCTGAATATGGGGGGACCATCCTCCAAGGCTAAATACTACTGACTGACCGATAGTGAACCAGTACCGTGAGGGAAAGGCGAAAAGAACCCCTGTGAGGGGAGTGAAATAGAACCTGAAACCGTGTACGTACAAGCAGTAGGAGCACCTTCGTGGTGTGACTGCGTACCTTTTGTATAATGGGTCAGCGACTTATATTCAGTAGCAAGGTTAACCATCTAGGGGAGCCGTAGAGAAATCGAGTCTTAACTGGGCGTCGAGTTGCTGGATATAGACCCGAAACCAGGTGATCTAGCCATGGGCAGGTTGAAGGTTGAGTAACATCAACTGGAGGACCGAACCGACTAATGTTGAAAAATTAGCGGATGACTTGTGGCTAGGGGTGAAAGGCCAATCAAACCTGGAGATAGCTGGTTCTCCCCGAAATCTATTTAGGTAGAGCCTCGGACGAATACTACTGGGGGTAGAGCACTGTTAAGGCTAGGGGGTCATCCCGACTTACCAACCCTTTGCAAACTCCGAATACCAGTAAGTACTATCCGGGAGACACACGGCGGGTGCTAACGTCCGTCGTGGAGAGGGAAACAACCCAGACCGCCAGCTAAGGTCCCAAATTATAGCTAAGTGGGAAACGATGTGGGAAGGCTTAGACAGCTAGGATGTTGGCTTAGAAGCAGCCATCATTTAAAGAAAGCGTAATAGCTCACTAGTCGAGTCGGCCTGCGCGGAAGATGTAACGGGGCTAAGCTATAAACCGAAGCTGCGGCAATGCGATTTATCGTATTGGGTAGGGGAGCGTTCTGTAAGCCGTTGAAGGTGGATTGTAAAGTCTGCTGGAGGTATCAGAAGTGCGAATGCTGACATGAGTAACGATAAAGGGGGTGAAAAACCCCCTCGCCGGAAGACCAAGGGTTCCTGTCCAACGTTAATCGGGGCAGGGTAAGTCGACCCCTAAGGCGAGGCCGAAAGGCGTAGTCGATGGGAAACGGGTTAATATTCCCGTACTTCTTACAATTGCGATGGGGGGACGGAGAAGGCTAGGTGGGCCTGGCGACGGTTGTCCAGGTTCAAGTGCGTAGGCTTGAGAGTTAGGTAAATCCGGCTCTCTTTAAGGCTGAGACACGATGTCGAGCTACTACGGTAGTGAAGTCATTGATGCCATGCTTCCAGGAAAAGCCTCTAAGCTTCAGATTGTAAGGAATCGTACCCCAAACCGACACAGGTGGTCGGGTAGAGAATACCAAGGCGCTTGAGAGAACTCGGGTGAAGGAACTAGGCAAAATGGTACCGTAACTTCGGGAGAAGGTACGCTCTCGACGGTGAAGTCCCTTGCGGATGGAGCTATTGGGAGTCGCAGATACCAGGTGGCTGCAACTGTTTATTAAAAACACAGCACTGTGCAAAATCGTAAGATGACGTATACGGTGTGACGCCTGCCCGGTGCCGGAAGGTTAATTGATGGGGTTAGACGTAAGTCGAAGCTCTTGATCGAAGCCCCGGTAAACGGCGGCCGTAACTATAACGGTCCTAAGGTAGCGAAATTCCTTGTCGGGTAAGTTCCGACCTGCACGAATGGCGTAATGATGGCCACGCTGTCTCCACCCGAGACTCAGTGAAATTGAAATCGCTGTGAAGATGCAGTGTACCCGCGGCTAGACGGAAAGACCCCGTGAACCTTTACTACAGCTTGGCACTGAACATTGACCCTACATGTGTAGGATAGGTGGGAGGCTTTGAAACCGGTACGCCAGTATCGGCGGAGCCGTCCTTGAAATACCACCCTTGTAGTGTTGATGTTCTAACTTAGACCCGTTATCCGGGTTGAGGACAGTGCCTGGTGGGTAGTTTGACTGGGGCGGTCTCCTCCCAAAGAGTAACGGAGGAGCACGAAGGTGGGCTAAACACGGTTGGACATCGTGTGGTTAGTGCAATGGCATAAGCCCGCTTGACTGCGAGAATGACAATTCGAGCAGGTGCGAAAGCAGGTCATAGTGATCCGGTGGTTCTGTATGGAAGGGCCATCGCTCAACGGATAAAAGGTACTCCGGGGATAACAGGCTGATACCGCCCAAGAGTTCATATCGACGGCGGTGTTTGGCACCTCGATGTCGGCTCATCACATCCTGGGGCTGAAGTCGGTCCCAAGGGTATGGCTGTTCGCCATTTAAAGTGGTACGCGAGCTGGGTTTAGAACGTCGTGAGACAGTTCGGTCCCTATCTGCCGTGGGCGTTGGAAGATTGAAGGGGGCTGCTCCTAGTACGAGAGGACCGGAGTGGACGAACCTCTGGTGTTCGGGTTGTGTCGCCAGACGCATTGCCCGGTAGCTAAGTTCGGAATCGATAACCGCTGAAAGCATCTAAGCGGGAAGCGAGCCCTGAGATGAGTCTTCCCTGACCCCTTGAGGGTCCTAAAGGGTTGTTCGAGACTAGAACGTTGATAGGCAGGGTGTGTAAGCGTTGTGAGGCGTTGAGCTAACCTGTACTAATTGCCCGTGAGGCTTAACCATACAACACCCAAAGGGTTTTGATGGACTCAAAGCAAGAACAGATTGAATGTGTAGAGAACACAATAACAGCTTTCCGAATTAAGAATTTGCTTGGCGACCATAGCGATTTGGACCCACCTGATTTCCATGCCGAACTCAGAAGTGAAACGAATTAGCGCCGATGGTAGTGTGGGGTTTCCCCATGTGAGAGTAGGACATCGCCAGGCTTTAAATTTAGACTCAAGAGTCTAACCAGTGCGGAGCGGTAGTTCAGTTGGTTAGAATACCGGCCTGTCACGCCGGGGGTCGCGGGTTCGAGTCCCGTCCGCTCCGCCACTTATTTAGAGAGTCGTCTCATTAAACACGAACTACAGGGGTGTAGCTCCAATTGGCAGAGCAGCGGATTCCAAATCCGCGTGTTGGGAGTTCGAATCTCTCCACCCCTGCCATATTCTAGAGGCTCTAGTCGAAAGACTAGAGCCTTTTTCTTTGGCGCAAGAAAAGAGCAGCGGATTCCGCCACTACCAAAGGCGCGCGTGTTGGAAGTTCGAATCGCTCCACCCCTGCCATCTTCGAAAGCCTCAGCAGGAATGCTGAGGTTTTTTTTCGTATGTTTGCGCTAAACCAAAGCAGCGGATTCCGCCACTACCAAAGGCGCGCGTGCTGGAAGTTCGAATCTCTCCACTTTGCCATCTTCGAAAGCCTCAGCAGAAATGCTGAGGCTTTTTCGTATGCGAGCGTCAAACCAAATCAGCGGATTCCCCCAATACCAAAACATGCGCGTGTTGGGAGTTTGAATTTGTCCATCCTGTCATGTTCTGAGAATCCAGTTTAAAGGATATTCTTTGGAACAATTCTTCTGATTTTTACCCCTATCTGTTTAAAGATACTGACCTTATGATCTGGGTTAAAGTCCTCGCTAATAAGCCACGCGTTTTCTGGCTCCATTTCGATTCTCAGTGCAATATTTACACCGTCGGTAATCTCTGGTGAATGAATGACGGTAAAACTTTCTGTATTGAGGTTAGCGCTACGAGGGTCAAAGTTATAAGTACCGACAATCGTAATATGCTCATCAATAGTCATCGTCTTAGCGTGTAAGCCAAAGATAGGCGTGGTGGGTAAGCGTTTAAACATATGTTCAGTCATAACTCTTTGACGAACCTTGGCATCTGGCTTGAATTCATAAATCTCGACGCCAGTTTTCAGTAACGCAGAACGATTCCTTTGATAGCCGCTAAACGCTTCTAGATTATCGTTGGAGGCTAGGCTGTTGGTGAGGATCTTTATTTCTACCCCTTTATCGACTAATTGACGAAGGAACTTACGGTCTGCTTTAGTGGTGACTAGGTAAGGTGTCTGGATCAAAATACTTTTCTCAGCACTTTCTGCGAGTTCAATCAACGTGCTTCTTGTAATACTTCCACCGCCAAGAAAAGATTGCTGATCGTTTTTACCGGGTTTATCTGAGATGTATTCCACCTTCTCAAGGAATCTAAAGCGTCCTTGGTCCATTAAGCGGTCAAAAGTTTGTGGCACTTTCTCGATTTCAGCTTTTATCTCAGGGTGGAAGTTCTCAGGGTTACACGAGTAAGAATGCAGGCGGGAGAAGTCAGGGTTCTTAGGATAAGGGTTATTACCAACTAGCTTTTCAACTCCTACACTTAACTCATGGTTCCAAAATTCATTAAATGACCTTTTTACATCTGATACCGCTTTACCCGCGAGAAAGACGTCGCGATCTCTAAAGTTATACTCGTGGTCAAAACCGAAATACTCATCCGCAATGTTGCGCCCACCAGTAACGGCTATCTGGTCGTCGACCAAGAATACCTTGTTATGCATTCTTTGGTTTAAACCGTGGAAGTCAGTCAGCAAGGTACCAAGCTTATCGATGATGTTCTTGCCTATGTTCACATTCGGGTTATAGATTTTTATCTCTATATTTTCATGGGCATCGAGCATTAGAAGTTCGTCGCCTTTCGCATCTAACATGATGTCATCAATTAACACTCTGACTTTTACTCCGCGCTCGGCCGCGCGAACAAGGTGGTCTGTTGCAATCAGGCCAATGTTGTCTACCGAGAATATAAAATACTGAATATCAATGCTGCGCTCTGCTCTATCCGTTATCCAAGCTCTAGACATCATAGCTTCAGCACCTTGCTCCAAAACATATACGCCAGTTTTATTGTCTAGCTTTGATTGGAATGGCTCGATGTAATGAGAGAGGGGCTTGACTTGATGCTGCTGGATTGAGTCACAATGATCTATTTCAGAAAGTGGCACACTGTCTGGGTCTGAGCCACAGCCAACTAAAAATAGGGTAAGAGAGTAGAAAAAAGGTTTTATCTTCATGCGTTAGTATCGATATATCCGTTATCGTCAAAAGTAGGCATCACTTTCTTATCACACATTGTGTTAGTTATGGGTCTATAGCGACTTAATAGCTGAGTTAGCTCCCAATTATAGATAGTGTAGATACAAAAAAACCCACTCATTAGAGTGGGCTAAAAATTTCAGCTGTGACGGAGCTTGAGATTATTTTAGTAGTGCTTCATTACCGTTTTCACGGATGTGCTTAAGCATACCTTTAACGCCGCGAGCGCTTGACGCTACAACGTTACCCGACTTCATGTAGTCAGTGCCGCCTGCAAAGTCAGTCACGATAGCGCCCGATTCACGAGCAATCAGTTCGCCTGCAGCGATATCCCAAGGCTTAAGGCCTAGCTCGAAGAAACCATCAACTCGGCCTGCTGCTAGGTAACATAGGTCAAGAGCAGCAGAACCAGTGCGACGGAAATCAGAGCAATCTACGAATAGAGCAGACATGATCTTGAAGTAAGACTCAGAGTGTTGCTTCTGCTTGTATGGGAAGCCTGTTGCTAGAACAGTGCCTTGAAGGTCTTTTAGTTGCTTAACGCGGATACGAGCGTTATTTAGCTGAGCGCCAGCACCACGTTGTGCAGTGAATAGCTCGTTAAGCATCGGGTCGTATACGCACGCTACTTCAGTTTTGCCTTTGATACGAACAGCGATAGATACAGAAAAGTGTGGCAAACCTTTAACAAAGTTTGTTGTGCCATCCAGTGGGTCGATGATCCATTGTACGTCTTTATCTTTACCTTCGATTACGCCATTTTCCTCAGCAACGATCTCGTGCTCAGGGTAAGACGCTTTGATTGTATCGATAATTAGAGTTTCAGCTTCTTTGTCTACGTTAGTAACAAAGTCATTCGCGCCTTTTTGAGTCGATTCGATCTTCTCAGCATTTTCTAAAGATTTAGCAATATGATTGCCAGCTTTTCGTGCAGCACGAATAGCGATATTAAGCATTGGATGCATACTAATTTCCCAACGGATGTTAAAGAACAGAAAAACGGGCGGCAGTATACCAGATAAATAGTGAAATGGAAGTGGTTAATTTTTACACTTTTAGTTTTATTAGTATAAAGGGTCTGACCATTTTACTCAGGTATATGGTACTATCTTGCAGCTCAAATTTTGTGTTCGGATATCATCAATGCTTAACAACGTAAAAGTCGTCCTTGTCGGAACTTCTCACTCAGGAAATATTGGCTCAGCAGCCCGTGCAATGAAGGTTATGGGGTTATCTAACCTAGTGCTCGTCGATCCTCAGTGCAGCGTTGATGAACAAACCTTAGCGTTAGCGGCAGGAGCAGCAGATATCGCGCAAAATGCTCAAGTTGTATCAACATTGACTGAAGCCGTAGCAGATTGCGCGTTAGTGGTCGGTTCGAGTGCTCGTTCGCGTACTTTAGAGTGGCCGATGCTTGAGCCGCGTGAATGTGGGCGGAAGTTTGTTGAAGAAGGTCAATCTGCACCAGTGGCTTTAGTCTTTGGACGAGAGCGTACCGGGCTGACTAACGAAGAGCTACAAACTTGTCATTATCACGTATGTATTCCTGCGAATCCTGAATACAGTTCTCTGAATTTGGCGATGGCGGTTCAGACATTGAGTTACGAAGTGCGAATGGCTTACCTAGAACGTGAACAAAGCCAATATGAACCGCAAGAAACGGCAGAATACCCAAGGCACAAAGAATTAGAATTATTTTTCTCACACCTTGAAAAAGTGGCTCAAGAGACCCAATTTATCAGTGAAGATCAGCCTGGTAAGGTGATGAATAAGCTACGTAGATTGTTTAATCGAGCTAGACCTGAATCACAAGAGCTTAATATTCTGCGCGGTATCTTAACTTCAATTGAGAAGCGTATCTCTCAATCAAAATAACCACCATAAGTTAATGGTTAAATACCTGACTAAAACAGTCAATTAAATACTTGACCAATTTAGTCGGGTATGTGACAATTCATACCACATAAATGGTGTGGATATGGTGTTATATGAGACTTACATCTAAAGGAAGATACGCAGTGACAGCCATGTTAGATGTGGCTCTGCATTCGCAACAGAACCCTGTACCTCTGGCTGATATTTCAGAGCGTCAAGGTATCTCTTTGTCTTACTTAGAGCAGCTTTTCTCTAAGTTACGTAAAGCTGGCCTAGTGGCTAGTGTGCGTGGTCCTGGTGGTGGTTACCGCCTTGGCGAAGACGCTCATTCAATCGCAATTGGTACTGTCATTGCCGCGGTAGATGAGTCGGTGGATGCAACAAAATGTAATGGTAAAGGAGATTGCCAGGGTGGTTCTCGTTGCCTTACACACACACTGTGGCGTGACCTAAGTTCACGTATCAGTGACTTCTTGAATAACATCACTCTAGGTGAGTTGATGAAAGACAATGAAGTACTAGAAATTTCAGATCGACAAGATATTGATCTTGCCGTTAATCATGGGTTCGCTACTAAAAATACAAACACCGCGCCCATCGGTGTAAATGTCCGCTCATAAGCGGTTTGCCTGTTACATTGGAGTAGAAAATGAAACTGCCTATTTATTTAGATTATTCAGCGACCTGTCCTGTTGATCCTCGTGTAGCTGAAAAAATGGTTCAGTACATGACTATGGACGGTACGTTTGGCAACCCAGCGTCTCGTTCGCACCGTTACGGCTGGCAGGCAGAAGAAGCAGTAGATACCGCTCGTGAGCAGATTGCAGACCTATTAAATGCAGACCCGCGTGAAATTGTATTCACTTCTGGTGCAACTGAGTCAGACAACCTAGCGATTAAAGGTGCAGCGCGCTTCTATTCGAAGAAAGGCAAGCACGTAATTACTTGCAAAACAGAGCACAAAGCTGTTCTTGACCCATGCCGTCAACTAGAGCGTGAAGGGTTTGAAGTCACTTACCTTGAGCCTGAATCAAATGGTCTTATCGATCTTAAGAAGCTTGAAGCTGCAATGCGCGAAGATACCGTTCTTGTGTCTATCATGCATGTAAACAACGAGATCGGTGTTATCCAAGATATCTCTTCAATCGGCGAAATGTGTCGTGAACGTAAGATTGTTTTCCATGTAGATGCCGCTCAGTCAGCGGGTAAGCTACCTATAGACGTTCAAGAGATGAAAGTCGACCTGATCTCTATGTCAGCACACAAAGTATACGGTCCTAAAGGTATTGGCGCACTATACGTACGTCGTAAGCCTCGTATTCGCCTAGAAGCTCAAATGCATGGTGGCGGTCACGAGCGTGGATTCCGTTCTGGTACTCTAGCGACTCACCAAATCGTTGGTATGGGTGAAGCGTTCCGCATCGCGAAAGAAGAGATGCAGAAAGACTTCGATCATGCTCTAGCTTTACGTAATCGTCTTCTTGATGGTGTTAAAGATCTTGAAGCAGTCACGATCAACGGTGACCTTGAGCAGCGTGTACCTCACAATCTAAATATCAGCTTTGCTTTCGTTGAAGGTGAGTCACTACTGATGTCGCTAAAAGATCTAGCGGTCTCTTCAGGTAGTGCTTGTACTTCAGCAAGTCTAGAGCCTTCGTACGTTCTACGTGCTCTAGGTTTGGATGATGAGCTAGCTCACAGCTCAGTTCGTTTCTCTTTTGGTCGTGCAACGACTGAGGAAGAAATCGACTACGCAATTGAACAAATTCGTACAGCAGTGATTAAACTGCGCGACATGTCTCCTCTATGGGATATGTACAAAGAAGGAATTGACCTAAGCACAGTTGAGTGGGCTCACCACTAAAACTGACTCAGTCATTCCAAGGATAGAAATAGAGGATTCGAGGTAAATATCATGGCATATAGCGAAAAAGTAATTGACCACTACGAGAACCCACGCAACGTTGGTTCATTTGATAAAGAAGATCCTGCAATAGGTAGCGGCATGGTTGGCGCTCCTGCATGTGGTGATGTAATGAAGCTTCAGATCAAGGTAACACCGGAAGGTATTATCGAAGATGCTAAGTTTAAAACTTACGGTTGTGGTAGTGCGATCGCGTCAAGCTCACTGGTTACAGAGTGGGTTAAAGGCAAGAGTATTGACGAAGCAGCAGCAATTAAAAATGCTGAAATCGCTGAAGAGCTAGAGCTTCCACCAGTGAAAGTTCACTGTTCAATACTTGCTGAAGATGCAATCAAGGCAGCAGTTGCTGACTACAAGAAAAAACACCAAGAATAAGTAATCTGTATATAATGGGGGCCAGAACCCCCATTTCATTCGCGAAATAGACAAACTAAGGTGCAGTATGGCCATCACAATGACAGAAACCGCGGCAAGTCGCGTTAGAACATTCCTAGAAAACCGAGGTAAAGGTATCGGTTTGCGCTTGGGTGTGAAAACGACTGGGTGTTCTGGTATGGCATATGTACTTGAGTTCGTTGATGAGCTTAACGAAGAAGACTCAGTATTCGAGCACGAAGGCGTTAAGGTTATCATTGACCAAAAGAGCCTAGCGTACTTAGACGGCACTGAGCTTGATTACGTTAAAGAAGGCCTCAACGAAGGGTTTGAATTCAATAACCCGAATGCTAAGAGCGAATGTGGTTGTGGTGAAAGCTTCAACGTGTAATTGATAATGCCTGTGGGTTTCGGCTCACAGGTTTATTACCAAGGATAGAATTCTCCATGAATTACTTTGAATTATTTGGGCTACCAAGTCAGTTTAATCTGGATGGTAGCCTTCTTTCTTCACAATTCCGTGAACTTCAAAAACAGTTTCATCCTGATAAGTTTGCGACAGCATCTGAACGTGATCGCTTAATGGCGGTGCAAAAAGCTGCCGAGATCAACGACGCCTACCAAGTTCTCAAGAACCCTATCTCAAGAGCCGAATACATCTTGTCTGAGAATGGCGTAGAGATTCGAGGCGAGCAGCAAACGATGCAAGATCCTATGTTCTTAATGGAGCAAATGGAACTGCGTGAAGAACTAGAAGATATCTCTTCAAGCTCCAACGCAGAAGATGCGTTGTTCGACTTTGAAGGCAAAGTGAGCAAAATGTTTAAGCAGCAACTGACTGCGACCGAGCAAGATTTAAATCAAACGGACTGGCAGCAAGCGGCTGATCGAGTTCGTAAGCTTAAATTTATTGCCAAACTACAGAACGAAATCGAGCTAGTGGAAGACAAACTCTTCGGCTAGTGCAATACAAGGACCACCCATGGCATTACTTCAAATTGCAGAACCGGGTCAAAGCTCGGCACCACATGAGCATAAACTTGCAGCTGGCATTGACTTAGGTACGACTAACTCACTGGTGGCTTCAGTTCGAAGTGGCGACGCGGCAACATTGCAAGATGAGCAAGGTCAAAGCATCTTACCTTCCGTTGTGAATTACTCAGAAGAGACTCCCGAAGTTGGTTATGCAGCGAAAGATAAAGCAGAAGCTGATCCAACCAATACCATTATCTCAGTGAAGCGACTGTTAGGACGTTCTTTAGAGGATATCCAAGCGCGCTATCCAAATCTTCCTTATCAGTTTAAAGCGAGTGACAACGGTCTGCCGATACTGCAAACGGCAAGTGGGGATAAAAACCCGATTGAAGTATCCGCTGAAATTCTGAAGTCGCTAAGTCAACGTGCAGAGAAAACACTAGGTGGAGAGTTAGCGGGTGTAGTAATCACCGTTCCCGCTTACTTTGATGATGCTCAGCGTGCTGGAACCAAAGATGCAGCTAAGCTTGCAGGTCTACATGTTTTAAGACTGCTGAATGAGCCAACAGCGGCTGCTATTGCTTACGGACTAGACTCTGGTCAAGAGGGCGTAATTGCCGTATACGACTTGGGTGGCGGTACGTTTGATATCTCTATCCTGCGTTTATCCAAGGGTGTGTTTGAAGTACTGGCAACGGGTGGCGATTCTGCACTTGGTGGTGACGATTTTGACCATCTACTGGCTGATTACCTGCTTGAGAAATCAGGCAACACAGAGACTTTAACCGCAACGCAGATGCGCACAGTTTTGAATGTGGCTACTGCGACTAAAATTGCTTTCTCAGATAAAGAGTCAGTAGAGGTTGATGTTCTAGGTTGGCAAGGTAGTGTTTTTCGCGATGAGTTTGAAGATTTGATTCGCCCGCTCGTTAAGAAGACTTTGATGTCTTGTCGCCGTGCATTGAAAGACGCACAAGTTGACGCCGAAGATGTGCTAGAAGCGGTTATGGTAGGCGGTTCTACACGTACGCTGCTTGTAAGAGAAATGGTGGGTGATTTCTTTGGTCGTAAGCCGCTAACCAGCATTAACCCAGATGAAGTGGTGGCGATTGGCGCTGGTATTCAAGCCGATATTTTAGCGGGTAACAAGCCTGACTCTGAAATGCTGCTACTCGACGTTATTCCGCTATCCCTTGGTATCGAAACCATGGGCGGATTGGTTGAGAAAATTGTTCCACGCAACACGACAATTCCAGTTGCACGAGCTCAAGAATTTACCACGTTTAAAGATGGTCAAACGGCAATGAGCGTTCATGTTGTGCAAGGTGAACGTGAAATGGTTGATGACTGTCGCTCTCTAGCGCGTTTCTCACTAAAAGGCATCCCACCGATGGCGGCGGGTGCTGCGCATATCCGCGTGACTTATCAAGTCGACGCAGATGGCCTACTGTCTGTAACAGCGATGGAAAAGAGTACAGGTGTTCAGTCTGAGATTCAGGTTAAGCCATCTTATGGTTTGAGCGATGATGAAGTTGCCAACATGCTGCGTGACTCTATGACGTACGCTAAAGAAGACATGAATGCTAGAGCGCTAGCAGAACAACGCGTTGAAGCCGATCGAGTTATCGAAGGTTTGATTGCAGCAATGCAAGCCGATGGTGATGAGCTATTGTCTGACTCAGAGCGTGCTGAACTGCTTAAAGCGATTGAGTCTTTGATTGAGCTGCGCAATGGTGACAGCGCTGACGCGATAGAACAAGGTATCAAAGATACTGACAAGGCGAGCCAAAAGTTTGCTTCTCGCCGCATGGACAAATCGATTCGAGCTGCTTTGTCAGGTCAATCAGTAAATGATATTTAAGAGAAAGAGTTATGCCTAAGATTATTGTATTACCGCATGAAGATTTATGCCCAGAAGGTGCGGTTTTGGAAGCAAACAATGGTGACACCGTTCTTGATGTCGCACTCAAAAATGGCATTGGAATTGAACACGCATGTGAAAAGTCGTGCGCTTGTACGACGTGTCATGTGGTGATTCGTGAAGGTTTTGATTCACTAGAAGAGAGTGACGAGCTTGAAGATGACATGCTGGATAAAGCGTGGGGTCTTGAGCCAGAATCTCGCCTTGGCTGTCAGGCAAGAATTGCAGACGAAGATCTTGTGGTAGAAATTCCAAAATATACTCTGAACCACGCTTCAGAAGATCACTAAATACTCTTCATATTTGAAGCCGCAGCGTTGTTAACTGCGTAAGCTCACCCTAATCACATAGAACACCTATGCTCATAGGGATGAGCTTACTTGTTGCCTAGCTGCAACTCCAATTATTTTGAGTATTCTGCATCTATAGATGTGAGCAACAAGAATTACATAAGGAATTGGTTATGAAATGGACAGATTCACGCGATATTGCGATCGAGCTATGTGACAAGTTTCCAGAGGTAGATCCTAAAACAGTACGTTTTACCGATCTTCATCAGTGGATTACTGAGTTAGACGAGTTTGATGATGAGCCGAACCGATCTAATGAAAAGATTCTGGAAGCGGTGATCTTGTGCTGGATGGATGAAATGGATTAATCCTTAAACGGAAACCCATCTCAGTTAACAAAATTTACTAAAAAAAACGGGCCTTATGGTCCGTTTTTTTATCAATTTCACATTAAAGTGTTAACATCCCTGAGTGAACAGAAAAAGGCGTAGGCAGCGCCAGTACAGACAAGGAGAAACCATGTCTACACAGATGTCAGTATTTCTAAGCCAAGAGGCTGCAGCACCACATTGGGGTGAGAAAGCAATTCTTTCTTTCTCTGAATCAGGTGCGACAATCCATCTTGGTGATAATCATGATTTGGGCGCAATTCAGCGTGCTGCTCGTAAGTTAGATGGTCAAGGTATCGCTTCCATTTCTTTACAAGGGGAAGGTTGGGATCTAGAGAGTATTTGGTCGTTCCATCAAGGTTACCGTGGACCAAAGAAGAAAAATCAATTCGTATGGCAAGAGCTTGAAGAGAAAGATCAAGCTGAATTGACTTCGCGCATTAAAGCGACGGACTTTACTCGCGACATTATCAACAAGCCAGCAGAAGAAGTCGCACCACGTCAATTGGCGACGATGGCGGCAGAGTTCATCAAATCAGTGGCACCAGAAGGGACAGTGAAGGCGCGTATCGTAAAAGATAAAGACCTTCTTGCTGAAGGTTGGCAAGGTATCTTTGCGGTAGGTCGCGGCTCTGAGCGTACATCGGCCATGCTTCAACTGGATTTCAACCCAACAGGCGACGAGAACGCACCAGTATTTGCTTGTCTCGTTGGTAAAGGGATCACCTTCGACTCTGGGGGTTACAGCATCAAACCGTCTGGCTTTATGACGGCAATGAAAGCGGATATGGGCGGTTCAGGTACAATTACTGGCGGTTTAGGTCTGGCGATCATGCGCGGTTTGAACAAGCGTGTGAAACTGATCCTTTGTTGTGCAGAGAACATGATTTCTGGTCGCGCACTTAAGCTTGGTGACATCATTACCTATAAAAACGGTAAGACGGTCGAGATCATGAATACAGATGCGGAAGGTCGCCTTGTACTTGCGGATGGTCTAATTTATGCGAGTGAGCAAAACCCTGAGCTAATTATTGATTGCGCTACCTTAACGGGTGCTGCTAAAAATGCTCTAGGTAATGATTACCACGCATTGATGAGCTTTGACGATGAGTTATCTCATCAAGCGTTGAATGCGGCACGCGAAGAAAAAGAAGGTTTATGGCCACTGCCATTGGCTGACTTCCACCGTGGCATGTTGCCATCGAATTTTGCTGATCTTTCTAATATCAGCAGTGGCGACTACTCACCAGGTGCAAGTACGGCGGCAGCATTCTTGTCTTACTTTGTTGAAGACTACAAAAAAGGTTGGTTGCATTTTGATTGTGCGGCAACTTATCGTAAGTCTGCGACAGATAAGTGGGCAGCAGGCGCAACTGGCGTCGGTGTACGTAGCCTAGCTGGTCTGCTACTACAGCAAGCGAATAAATAAGCTAAGAGGCCGTAGAGCCTCTTTTAACAATACCAAGAAATAACGAAAGGATACCCTATGACTCTAGAAAGAACTTTTTCTATTGTTAAGCCCGATGCAGTAGAACGTAATCTAATTGGTGAAATCTACCACCGTATTGAGAAAGCAGGTCTGCAAGTTATTGCTGCGAAAATGGTGCGTTTAACTGAAGATCAAGCGAGCGGCTTTTATGCTGAACATGAAGGCAAACCATTCTTTGAAGATTTGAAAGCCTTTATGACTTCAGGTCCAATTATGGTTCAAGTACTCGAAGGTGAGAACGCAATCGCTCGCTACCGTGAATTAATGGGTAAAACTAATCCAGAAGAAGCGGCTTGCGGCACTATTCGTGCTGACTACGCATTAAGCATGCGCCATAACTCTGTTCACGGCTCTGATAGCCCTGAGTCTGCGGCTCGCGAAATCGAATTCTTCTTCCCTGAATCGGAAATCTGTCCTCGATAATTAAAGGACAGCCTTAATGATAGATATGCTGCCTGTATTGTTTATAGGCAGCATTTTTATTCTGAAAAAACTTCGTCAATTCGTTGAAAATTGCCATGAAAGTGCAGATTAACTGCTAGTATTGGTGAGAAAAGTTTTTTTTACATACAGCGCATGCAAGGGTATCAGTCTTGACAGATTGTGATATACTCTGCGCGCAATTTATACCTTATAAACAGAGTAAGACAATGGCAGATTTATCAAAGTACAGAAACATTGGTATTTTCGCGCACGTTGATGCGGGTAAAACTACCACCACTGAGCGTATCCTTAAGCTTACTGGTAAAATCCACAAAACTGGTGAAGTACACGACGGTGAGTCTACAACTGACTTCATGGAACAGGAAGCTGAGCGTGGTATCACAATCCAGTCTGCTGCCGTAACTTGTGAGTGGGATGGCCACCGCCTAAACGTTATCGATACTCCGGGACACGTTGACTTCACAGTAGAAGTATACCGTTCACTTAAAGTTCTTGATGGTGGTATCGGTGTATTCTGTGGTTCTGGTGGTGTTGAGCCTCAGTCAGAGACTAACTGGCGCTACGCGAACGATTCAGAAGTTGCTCGTCTAATTTTCGTAAACAAACTAGACCGTATGGGTGCAGACTTCTTCAACGTTGTTGACCAAGTGAAGAATGTTCTAGGTGCTAACCCACTAGTAATGACTCTGCCAATCGGTCGTGAAGACGATTTCGTTGGTGTTGTAGACGTTCTAAACCGTCAAGCTTACGTTTGGGATGACACTGGTCTACCAGAAAACTACGAGATCAAAGAAGTTCCTGCGGACATGGTTGATGACCTTGAAGCATACCGTGAAGAGCTAGTTGAGACTGCTGTAGAGCAAGACGACGACCTAATGGAAGCTTACATGGAAGGTGAAGAGCCTTCTATCGAAGACCTTAAGCGTTGTATCCGTAAAGGTACACGTGACCTAGCGTTCTTCCCAACGTTCTGTGGTTCTGCGTTCAAAAACAAAGGCATGCAACTTATCCTTGACGCTGTTGTAGATTACCTACCAGCTCCAGCAGAAGTTGATCCTCAGCCTCTAACAGATCCAGAAACTGGTGAGCCAACTGGCGAAGTTGCTACAGTATCTGCTGATGAGCCACTAAAAGCGCTAGCATTCAAGATCATGGATGACCGTTTTGGTGCTCTAACGTTCGTACGTATTTACTCAGGCCGTCTGAAGAAGGGTGACACTATCCTTAACTCAGCAACTGGTAAGACTGAGCGTATCGGTCGTATGTGTGAGATGCAAGCTGATGAGCGTAACGAACTTACTGAAGCGCAAGCTGGTGACATCATCGCTATCGTTGGTATGAAGAACGTTCAGACTGGTCACACTCTATGTGATCCTAAGCACGAATGTACTCTTGAAGCTATGATCTTCCCAGAACCAGTAATCTCTATCGCTGTAACTCCTAAGGACAAAGGCGGTTCAGAGAAGATGGGTATCGCTATCGGTAAGATGGTTGCAGAAGATCCATCTTTCCAAGTTGAGACTGACGAAGAGTCTGGCGAAACTATCCTGAAAGGTATGGGTGAACTTCACCTAGACATCAAGGTCGATATCCTTAAGCGTACTTACGGCGTTGAGCTAGAAGTAGGTGCTCCACAGGTAGCTTACCGTGAAACTATCACTCAAGCAGTTGAAGATAGCTACACGCACAAGAAGCAGTCTGGTGGTTCTGGTCAGTTCGGTAAGATCGACTACCGCATCAAACCAGGTGAGCCAAACTCTGGCTTTAAGTTCACTTCAACAGTTGTTGGTGGTAACGTACCTAAAGAATTCTGGCCTGCAGTTGAGAAAGGCTTCGCTGGTATGATGGATACTGGTGTTCTAGCTGGCTTCCCAACTCTAGACGTAGAAGTTGAACTATTCGACGGTGGTTTCCACGCAGTTGACTCTTCAGCTATCGCTTACGAAATCGCTGCTAAAGGCGCATTCCGTCAGTCTATGCCTAAAGCGGGTGCACAACTTCTTGAGCCAATCATGAACGTTGACGTATTCACTCCAGAAGACAACGTTGGTGACGTAATCGGTGACCTTAACCGTCGTCGTGGTATGATCAAAGACCAACAAGCTGGTACTACTGGCGTTCGTATTAAAGCTGACGTTCCTCTATCAGAAATGTTTGGTTACATCGGTCACCTACGTACTATCACTTCTGGTCGTGGTCAGTTCTCTATGGAGTTCGGTCAATACTCAGCTTGTCCAGCAAACGTTGCTGAACAGGTAATCGCAGAAGTTAAAGAGCGTAACGAGAAGAAGTAATTCTTACGTTAGCTAGATAGCTTTGAAAGCCTCAGTCGGAAGACTGGGGCTTTTTTTGTTATGGGAACGGGCATCGCCCTGTGGAGAGCGGGAACGGACTTCGTCCTATGGATAGCTAGAACGCTGCGCTTTCGGATAGCTGGAGCGGGCTGCGCCCTTGTGGAAAACTAGAGTTGACTCCACAAGCAGTGCGGATCAAACTCAGTTATCCAGTTATCCAGTTATCCAGTTATCCAGTTATCCAGTTATCCAGTTATCCAGTTATCCAGTTATCCAGTTATCCAGTTATCCAGTTATCCAGTTTTTCCGCTCACCTCGGGCTACGGCTGTCAATAATCTCCAAGCCTAAGTGATCGAGTTTCTGGCACTCTTTGGCTTGTTCAAAAATCCACTCACAGAAGCGTTTGATTTTCTCTCTTTTGAAGTAGGCACGTGGTGCGCACAGGAAATAGTTGTAGTCGGTTCGCTGCGCTAGGTTGCCGATTCTGACTAGCTTCCCTTCATCAATATAGCGCTGTGCTAAGGTATGCTTGGCGAGCGCGACCCCCTGAACGGCTAAAGCGCCTTCTAACACAAAGTGGGAGCCATTGTATTTAAGTGTCGGCTTAGCGGCTTTGTGACCCACGTTGTTAAGCCAAATTCCCCAGTCGAGGTCTCGCCAATAATCTTCAATTAGGTCCGCGCCTGTTAAGTCGCTGAGTTCGTATATACCGTGTTGTTCTTGGTAGATAGGGTGACAAACGGGATAGAGCAACTCTTCAATGAGTAACTCCGATGTGATGTTTGGATAATCACCGGGCCCATATCGAATACACAGATCGAGATTGGAGTTTTGAAAGTCAGCCAGCTCGCTGGTGGGTTCAATCATCAGTTCAAGGTCTGGGTTTTGCTGTCTAAAGTGGCCAATTTTCGGCACAAGCCAGTGTTGGGCAAACGACGGTAATGTTGAAATGGAGAGCTGGTTGGGATTCGGATCTTGGTTGATTTGCCGAATACCGCGATGAAGATGCTCAAAGCCTCGTAGAGCTTGCTCGTAGAGTATTTCCCCCTCCATGGTTAGTGTGACTTTACGATGCTGCCTCAAGAACAGTTCTGCGCCTAAAAAGTCTTCCAACTGACGTATCTGTTGGCTAATGGCCGCAGCGGTGACATAGAGTTCTTGAGCCGCGAGCTTGAAGCTGCCTAGCCTCGCAGCGGTATAAAAGTAATAGATACCCTGCAAAGGTGGTAATCGATCTTTCACTTTAGTTTTCCTTAACTGAAGGTCAATTTGTATCGTTTGAGCAAGATAGGTTCATGGTTAATTATTTAGTCATTAAATGCAAGAGAGGCGATAAACATGGAAACTTCAGAATATGGCTATAAACAGAAACTATCAGATACTTTAGTTTGGGATAAAAATATCTTAACTCTAATAAAACGCTGGTGGCGTAATTACCGTACTCGCAAGCAATTAGAAAATCTGCCAGAGCACCTACTCGATGATCTTGGGCTAACGAAAGAGCAAGCGCATCAAGAGAGTATTCGTCGATTTTGGGACAAGTAGTTTTTCTACTGACGACTACTCAGCGATTTCACTGTGCAGCCAGTTAGCAAATGCGGCGATACGTTGTCGACGAGGAGATTCATGGTCATAGAAAAGGTTGAACTGAATGCCCGGTGTCATTCCTATCTCAAACGGCTTAATGAGTAGTCCTCTTTCAACGTAGTCGCTTGCTAACGAATCGGAAGCAAGGCAAGCGCCATGACCGGCCATAACGGCATTCATAGCGTGATCAAAGGTGCTGACATCCATCCATTGAACGGATTCTTTATTCATCGTCACTCCCGCTTGAGCGAACCAGGTTTGCCAAGGGTAGCCACCAGACTCATAGTGAATAAGCCATGTATTGAGTAACTGTTCAGGGCTAGTAAGTTGGATAGTGTGGGCTAAATTGGGTGAGCAAAAGGGATAGATAGTTTCCTCAAACAGAAACTCTTTATGCAGCTTTTGGTCACTGTTGATATCGAGTTCTTCTCCCTGCCATACCGCAAGGTCAGCGTCGCCTTGTTTTAGGTTTGGAGCATCACAACTGGTGATGATGCGAATTGGGATATTAGGATGCTGAGTAGAAAATTTCCACAGTCTAGGTAAGAGCCAGCGAGAAGCGAACGAAGGGGTGGAGCTTACGCAGAGCAAGCCTTCAACGGGCTCACTTTGAATTTGATTAAGGCCACTGATAATGTTTTCGAAACCTTGGGAGACATGTTTAAACAAGATTTTACCTTGTTCTGTTAAACGCATTTCCCTACCTTCACGGACAAACAGTTTACAGCCTAACCCGTCTTCTAGCTGACGAATCTTTTGACTGACTGCCGCTTGGCTGATGAATAGCTCTTCGGCAGCGCGACTATAGCTGTTTAATCTCGCCGCCACCTCAAAGTAGCGTAAACCCGGTAAGTGATGCAGCCTTGCATCCATATCCACTTCCTATGTTTGGTCCGAATGAAATGGCATCATAATCGGTTTAGTAGCAAAAGCAAAAGGAGAGCTAATGCTCTCCTTTAGATTGAATGAGTGAAGATTAATCTTCCCACACCACGAGTTGTCCTTTTGGCCAGTTATGACCAATATCGTGGTACTTTTGCTCCAGAACATGACGTTTGATCTTCAGCGTTGGCGTCAAGATACCATTCTCGATGCTCCAAGGGTCTTTGATCATGAGCACGCCTTTGATTTGCTCGTGAGATTCAAGATCGGCGTTCATTCTCGCAATGACCTTTTTAGTTGTTTTCTCGTAGCGTTCTTTGTCGAAGTTCGGGAAGTCATGGGGAACCACGAGAAGAATTGGTGCTGGCAGACCAAGCCCAATCAAACACATCATTTCAACTCGACTGTATTCAAACAGCTTTTTCTCGATTGGTACCGGAGCAACAAATTTGCCTTTAGCTGTCTTGAAGGTATCTTTCTTACGACCTTGAATCGTTAGATAGCCTTCACTATCTATAAAGCCGATGTCGCCTGTATGCAGCCAGCCTTCAGTATTGAATGACTCTTGCGTTGCGATATCATTTTTGTAGTAGCCAGAGAACAAGCCTTTGCCTCGAACCAAGATCTCTTCATCTTCGGCGATCTTAAGCTCGATACCAGGACCTGCATTACCGACACTACCTATTTTGTCAGCGCGGAACGGGTAGTTGAGCGTACTGTAGGCAAATGACTCTGTCATGCCCCACGCTTCGGTGATATGTAGACCGACGCTGTGATACCAGTCTAGAAGTGCAGGTGAAACTGGCGCAGAACCACAGCCAAGTACCCGTGCCTGATCTAAACCTAAGCCTTCCGCGAGTTTCTTCTTGATAAGAGAGTTTACAAACGGAATTTTAAGCAGAATGTTGAGTTTTTTCTGCGGTAGCTTGTCTTGAATACGTTGCTGGAACAGAGTCCATAGGCGAGGAACAGAGATAAACAGCGTGGGGCGTTGCATTTTTACATCTTCGATAAAGGTATCTAAAGACTCAGGGAACGCGGTTTGTACACCACCCATTATCGATGAACCAAAGATATAAACGCGTTCAGTGATGTGAGCTAACGGCAGATAAGAGAACAAGCGATCGTTTTCTTGGATACCGATGTGATTGATAAGCTGCTGAACTGACCAACTGAATGCGCCGTATGTAAGCATCGCGCCTTTAGGTAGACCAGAAGTCCCAGAGGTATACACCAGTGACATTAACTTATCATCGTGATGTTCTGGGCGAGTTTCACTAGGCTGAGCTGAGGCTATTAACTCTTTAAACTGATATTTACAGTTGGGCGCAGTATCGTAAGGTAATGAGATCGTAATGATTTCTGGCTTAGAATCGATCACCTGCTGAGTCGCAGCAGGGTCATCTAACTTACCGCCAATCAAGACTTTACTTTCACTGTGCGTTAAACAGTATTCGATCGTATCTGCCCCCGCAGTAGGGAAGATCGGCACACTAACAAAATCACCAAGCATCATAGCTAAGTCACAAATAAACCATTCGGCACAGTTTTTCGAGACTAAGGCGACTTTATCACGAGGTTGAACCCCAAGATCGTTTAACGCGCTAACTAGCTTGAGTGCCTGATCGGCAACTTCTGCATAGGTATATTCAACAAACTTTCGATTGATCGTTTGCTTGAGATAAACCTCGTTTGGGCGTTCCTCAGCCCATTTTAGGATCATCTCGTTTGGTGGTGGGAGAGCACAGGTTGGTTTGCTTAACTCGTTAGGCTGAATCATTCTCTAACTCCATGTTATTTGCAAAGTTATGTTTATATTTTTATTGTTAATAGATTGTTAACTCTAGCATGTTAGTCTAAGCGGAGGAAAGTGCAAGTCGCGAGTTTTCGTGCATCTTGTGAACAATATAGGCAAACGCGTTCAATATACATAACTCGCCCGGATGGGAGACTTCCTCGTTATCTACTACTAGTGTAGTTGACGGTAGATAGCCGGGCTGATTCCGGTCTTCTTTTTAAAGATACGAGAAAAGTAGGAGACGTCGTTGTAACCACATTGAAAGGCGATAAAGGAAATCTTCTCTTTGCGGTCGTTGGTGAGAAGGTGCTTGGCAAGATTGATTCTTTTTAAGGTTAGGTAATCGCGAAAACTAACCCCGATGGTTTTATGAAAAAACTTAGAAAAGTAAGTGACTGAATAGTGGCAATATTCAGCGACGTCTTCTTCTCTTATTGTTCTGGATAGATTCTTCTCAATATATCGCAACATTTCTACTAGATCTTTGCTGATATGTTTTTGAGATTGCTTCTCTACTAATTTATGAATATCAAGAATCTCTTGATGTTGAGTAAATTGATAGTATACCTGTTTATTTAACTCATCAGACCATATTCTAATATCATCTTTTTTAATAGAAAAAACTGAAAAAACAATCTCTAAATTTTCCATGTCTACAGGAATATTTTCGTTATAGAAGAGTATGAGTTTCTTATCTAGATTCTGGCAAATTCTAATCGCTGTATGCAATAGGGATTCAAAATTCTCTTCATAATAGAAAAAACAAAAATGGATATCAGGCTCACTCAAAACAGAAACATCATAACCATAGTCCAATATATGGAAATGTCTTTCTAAATCTCTGACGAGATCTTTTGATATATAAGTGACTGACTTTCCAAGCCAGTATCCTTTATGAAGAACATCCACTGTATGCAGCCCTTATTTAATCTTAATTAGAGTAATCGGGAACTATAAACTTGAGCTTAGTACGAGATGATGTTGTTGACCAATGCTCTTATTGAGAGAAAAGAAATTTATAGTTAGGTTTTTTTTATTATTGATCACGTTTTTTTACTTGTTAGTTTTTGTCAAGTATCAAAAATGAGAATGTGGGGGTTGTTTATGAAAAGTCTTAAGTCAAAACGAGTTGAAAGGGTTTTGATTATTTAAATCATATAATTAAATCACTCTAGAAAATTAGAGTATTTAATTTATATCTTAAAAATGTGCAACTAAATAGACAAAAAAGTACAAATGTAATTGTAATCAGTGGCAAAAAAATACCAAAGGTAGACATAATAATCCTAACTATTCTCTGTCATTAACTCTAAATTATCAGTAAGCGCTACAGCTTAATGAACTTTGGAAGGAGACATATCATGAGCAAGCTTACTAAAAACATCACTGCATTTATGAAAGACGAAGAAGGTCTAACCGTTGTAGAATACGTTGTAGGTGCAGGCCTATTAGTTTTAGCAATGACCGCAATTTTTGATGGTCTAGTCACTGACTTACGTGCTGAATTAGCGGGTCTATTCTAATTCAACAGTATGAATACACTACTATTGAATAAATAATTTTCAAATAGATAGAATTCAAATAAGCAGTTAACTGAAACCCGACTATTATTATTTTAAGGCTTGTAAAACCAAACTTTAGTTTTACAAGCCTTAAGCTTTATAGGGGGTAGGTTATGAGTGCAAATAACTGTATTCAGCGGTTTATTGAAGATGAAGAGGGTCTAACCGTTGTGGAGTATGTCGTTGGCGCAGGAGCATTAGCGCTAGCGATGGGGAGTTTCTTTGGTGCTTTCGATGACATCTTGGTCGCGGAGATAAGCAGTATCTTTAGTGGATAAGGAGAATGGCGACAGCCAATGGACATTTGGATCAGCTACCTTATTTGGATCGGTTTTATTATCGTTGCAGTGAGTGATGCCAGAGAACATCGTATACCTAACCTTTATTTATTGATGATTCTCTGTTTGTGTCTTGTTGAAGTGCTCTTCTCTCCAGAGCCATTAGATAACCTTCTATGGTCAACTCTGGCAGGATTGATTTTCTTTGGTACTTCTTTACTGCTGCACTTGATGCGTGTGATGGCTCCTGGCGATGTCAAATTACTTGGTGTCGTAGGTTTTTGGCTTGGATGGGGACACTTGTTGGAAGCTACGGCGTGGATAGCGTTGTCTAGTGTTCTCGTCGGACTTTTGTACGCCATTATGAATCGAGTTCACAGCGGCAGCTCGGTAAAGCAACTTCTTACCAAGTACTCCATCCTTGTTACCTACGGACCGTCATCGCAAGCAGTACAAGCTTTAAGTAAAGGAATAGAGCGAAAATTGAGAATGCCTTTTGCGCCCGTTGTGGTTCTCGGATTGGCAATGTATCAATACTTTTAATCTTATAGACAAGGAGTCTATATGGTTCAATCTACAGCTAAAATTAGGCACCGAGTAGAATTGACACCGCAGGCAGAAGCGCCCCCAGTGCCAACCTCTTATGATGCGTTAGAACTCCCCAAGGCAGTTCTAGAGAACCTACTGCTCAAACATTTAGCAGCCTACCCTAAATCAGACATCCTTCAACTAACAAAATTGATGTGTATAAACAGTCACATGATCGAAGATATGTTGGCTGATTTACGTGCAAAATCTCAAGTCGAAGTATACCAAGGACAAGGCTCTGGATTTACTGCTTCCTCTCCCGGTAGTGTTCGTTACGGATTGTCAGAGCAAGGGATGCAAGAAGCCGATACAGCCTTTGCTAAGGATGCTTATCTAGGACCAGTCCCTGTTTCATTACATAGCTACGATGCCATGGTCAAAGCCCAAGATGTTCGAGCCAAAATGGTCAATCGCCAAGATGTGACCTATGCCTTGGAGGAAGTGTTGGGGGCCAATCGAATGATTGGTAATTTGGGGCCTGCGATCAACTCGGGTCGTGCGCTTCTTCTGTATGGCGATGCGGGTACTGGTAAAACGTTTGTTGCCACTCGCCTACTTAACTCTCTTAATACCTCGGTCTATATCCCCTATGCTGTCTATGCCGCAGGCAATATCATCAAAGTGTTTTCTCCACAGCATCATAAGCGAGTTAAGAGCGCTGACAATCAGTCCATAACATTTAAAGAGCAGTTTGATCGCCGTTGGTGTTTATGTGAGCGACCAAGTATTCAAGTTGGTGGGGAATTAACCATGGATATGCTTGAGGTCAACCATAGTGAACATAATAGAGTCTGGATGGCACCATTACAGATGATGGCTAACAACGGCATTTTTATCATTGACGACTTAGGCCGTCAGACTATGCCTGTTGCAACTTTGCTCAATCGCTGGATTGTGCCAATGGAGTATTTCTATGATTACTTGTCACTCCCGAATGGCCAGCAAATTACTATCCCCTTTATTTTAACTCTGGCCTTTTCTACGAACTTAGATCCAGAAAAGATCAGTGACCCTGCTTTTTTACGTCGATTAGGCTACAAAATTCAATTTGGTCCCCTATTGGAATCGGAGTATCGCCAACTATGGGACGAGTTCTCTCAAAGTCGTCAACTAGAGCTTGCAGAGGACTGTTTACCATCACTTTTAGAACTACATCGTCAGCATAGCGTTGGCTTTTATCCTTGTATTCCAAAGGATTTAGTAGGTATCAGCCGAGATATTATTGTTTTTGAAGAAGTTGCCCCGGTCATTACCTCCGAGATCGTCTGCCGCGCATGGGAAGTTTATTTTACTGCTGATGGCAAAGGAGGAGGCGCTCGATGAGTCGAAACCAAGTGATCTTATTATTCCTATTATCTATTTTCTTCGGGCTTGGAGCGGTATTTTTCGCCAAGCAGTGGATGGATCGGCAGGTAACACCACAAACGGAAGTTGAAGTCGTAGAACGTGAGCCCGTTATTATCGCCGCGCAAGAGATTCCCTCAGGAAGCATTATCGAGGCGCAACATATCAGTTCAAAACTGATTGAAGTCGCTTGGCGGGCTGAGTCTCAATATGTTTTAGAAGAAGAGCTTATTGGGCAAGTTGCGGCAACAACCATTTATGCAGGTGAGATCGTGACCCGTAATCGACTTGCTAACTCAGGGGAGGGGTCAACGTTAGCGGCGTTGATACCTGAAAACAAGCGTGCCGTGACCATTCGAGTTAATGACGTTATTGGGGTGGCGGGATTCTTACTACCCGGTAATAGGGTTGATGTCTTAAACACCATTAGCTATAGCGAAACTTCCGCGACCACTTTAACTGTATTGAAAGACATCAAAGTATTAGCGGTAGACCAGACCGCGAGAAGTAAAGAAAACAAACCTATCATCGTAAGAGCAGTGACTTTAGAAGTGTCACCAAAACAAGCTGAGAAGCTTTTAACAGCACAGAGTAAAGGTGAGATCCAGTTAGCTTTACGTAATCCTCATGAAGAGGAGAAGCCTGTTAAAAGATACGTTGCACCTAGTGTCACCATCCTTAAAGGCACAGAGAAGAGCAACATCAGAGTCAAGGATTGAGGTGAGCTATGCGTAAGATAATCATATTAATAAGTGTTTTTTTATTGAGTACGCTAAATGTACACAGCGCAACTCAGTCGGGAAAGGTGGTCAAGGTGCCACATCATAAATCCACGCATGTCACTTTAGCGGGCAAAGCAAAGCGTGTCTCTTTGGGGGATCCTGAAGTTCTCGACATAGTGATGCTGAAATCAAATGAAGTGTTCTTAATTGGTAAAAAACTAGGCTCAACCAACTTAATGGCGTGGGATAGTCGAGGTCAGTTGATAGAGTCAATTAACATCGAAGTCACCCACGACTTAAACAGCTTAAAAGCCAAGTTATACGAGTTTTTACCTAATGAACAGATTGAAGTTCATAGTGCACAAAATCGTTTGATTTTAAGTGGGCAAATCAGCAATCAGTCAGCAATGAATATTGCCTTAAGGGTAGCGGAAACTTATGCAGTGGGTGAGCAAGCAGACGAAGATGCAGATAATGAGTCGTTAAGTGAGCAAGTTGAAAAAACAGGCGTCATTAATTTGCTGACTATAGGTGGAGCGCAGCAAGTCTTATTAGAAGTTACCGTTGCGGAAGTGCAAAGAAGCTTAGTACGTAAATTTGATGCTAACTTTCAGTTCTTGCAGCAAAGCGGCAATTTTTCTTGGGGGGGGACGTCAGCAGGGGGGTCTTTACCAACGTTCCCAGGAAGTCCGGGCTCTGTGGCACCAGTATTTAATGCACCGACTATCGATACGACAGGTTTGTTGGGCTCTTTTATTGATAGTAATACGCTCTTCTCATTCGCGTTGGATATAGCGAAACAAAATGGTACAGCCAAGGTATTGGCAGAGCCGAATCTAACGGCACTAAGTGGCGCAAAAGCAGAGTTCTTGGCTGGTGGAGAATTTCCTATCCCTGTACCAGATAAGGATGGGATTACTATCGCCTATAAAGAATATGGTGTTGGGCTAAAGTTTATCCCCACGGTGCTAAGCGACCAGAAAATTAATCTTAACTTGGCCATTGATGTGAGTGAAATCGCTAACACCTCTTCTCTGATACTCGATCCCAACTTCACCAATAGTACCTATATTATTCCGCCTATCACCCGCCGTAGCGCCTCTTCTACATTGGAAATGGCTGATGGTCAGACGATAGGGATTGCGGGATTGATCAGTGAGAATGTTCGCGACATCGTTAATGAAATGCCGGGGTTTAGTGACATTCCTATTCTTGGTCAGATGTTTAACAGTCAGGAGTATATTTCGGGCGAAACAGAGTTGGTTATTTTGGTGACCCCGAGATTAGCGAAACCAATAGATCGCCGCCGCGTTACTCTACCTACTGACTCATTTGTTGAACCGAATGACTTTGAATATTACTTGCTTGGACGAGGAGCCTACTTGGCACCTGCCAACTCGCCAAATAAAAGTGACATCGCTGAACCAGAATATGTCGATCATTCTAAAGGTGGTACTGAAGGCACCTTTGGACACAGTTTATAGGGGGCAATATGAATCATATAAAAGTAATTATTGGCGTACTTTGCTTACCATTGTTGCTTATTGGCTGTGTAAACAATGCTGAGCGGCTAGGGGCTCATGTAACTAAAGTACGAGCAGAACAAACGTACAATCCAAATGCGACACAAGATAACCTAGGTGTTGTTCCGACTGGTAGTGGAGAACGAATGGAAGGAGCCTATCAAGTCTACACCGGTAAACAAGACGCAGAGCTAACAGGTACTGAGAGTCAATTCTTAGAGAGTGGCAGTTCTACAAAACGTTGAACACTTGTCTAGGGTAGGGACCTGCAGATAGCGGTAAAGCTTAAACACTCGTTAGTTGTGAGTTTATTCTGACAGATGATGATGTGTTTTCTACAATTAGTTATGTAGGAGCTAGAGTCGTGAGCTTTAACAACTAATATTTGGGATCACTTAGATTCGTTAATTTCACTAGATTGTTAGCTGTCCCTGAGATTGAAACGATTCGACTGAGGAAAACTTAGGCCATCATCGACCCCAGGTGGAACCAGTAGTAGTTCAGATTGCTAGGAGGCAAATATGGGAGAGGCTGTGAAGATTACACCAAATGGAAGTGCTCCGTTAAGACTGAAAACCAATCTCACGATTTGGGTTTTTTACTCATCGGATGCCTTTCATTTGCATATCAGTCACGAGCTATCTAAGTGCCAAAGTATTAGTTACGAAATGATCTCCTTTCATGGGCTAGTCGTTGCTAACTTAGCCCACTTTTCACCGCCAGACTTAATTTTTGTTGAGACTGGGCCTAACTGGGCACAAAAAATCGTTGAGCTACAGAACTACGAAGCACCCGAATCTAACTCAGACAACCACGAAGCCTCACTCATCGTGTTTGGTAATGAGAACGATAATGGCGCGTTAAAGATCTCATTGCGTATTGGCGCAGCAGATTTTGTATCGAACACCGCGCAAATTGAAGAGTTAATACCACTGCTTAAAAATGTGGCAGAAGAAAAAGTGGCGAGTCGTAATTTGGGTGAATTGCTGGTGTTTATGAATACCAAAGGTGGTTCTGGGGCTTCAACCATTGCCCTCAATTCTGCAATCAAAATGGCGCGGCACAATCCAGAAAAAGTCTTGTTACTTGATTTAGATCTGCAGTTTGGTGTGGTTAATGACTACTTGAGTTTAAACCCTACATATAGCATGACTGACGCTCTAGCCAATGTCTCCGATTTAGATGAGGTCGCATTAGGCACATTCGTCACTAAACACACCAGTGGCTTACATATTCTTTCTTTCAAACGAGAGAATAGCCATGAGAACTACGAACAAGCGAAGCACCTTAATAAGCTAATGCCACTGCTTCGGGAGCACTACCCTTATATCATTGTTGATCTTTCACGAGGGTTAGACCGCCTTTTAGCTCCCGTACTTGCCCCAGCAACTAAAGTGTTCTTGATCGCTCAGCAAAACCTTGTCGCTATCAAGAACACGACACAGATGATCAAGCTGCTCTCATTTGAATTTGGCATCAACAAAGAGCAACTTGAGATTGTGATCAATCGGTATGAAAAACGTCAGTCTATTCGCCTTAAAGATATTCAAGGCACTGTCGGGGATATTTCCGTCCATGTCATCCCTAATGAGTTCAAAGTGGCATTAGAAAGTGCCAACTTAGGCCGCCCATTTATTGAAGCCAAAAAAAGCAGTTCGATTTCGAAATCAATTAGCCGTTTTGTTGAGTCTATTTCTCCACAGCCTGAAGAGAAGAAAGGTTGGATTAAGCGGTTATTCTCATAACTTTTCACTTACAGTGACAGAGAGCGATTATGTTTTTTAAAAGAAAAAATCTGAATCCTGAGTTGCAAGAAAAAGTGAATGCAGTAGAGCAACAGCAAGATAATCTATCGAAGACATTAGATTCAAATGCACAAACAGGAGTCAACTCTTCCTCGTCTAACTCATTCAAAGAACAGAAAATGTTAGAGACAGAAGCCAAAGAAAAGGTCATAGAAGAAACTCGCAAGCAACTGACGCTTGAGCAGGAAGTTAAGCGTTATTACCACCAAAGGTTACTAGAGACATTAGACCTCGGACTTTTGGCAAGTTTAGAGCCAGAAAGAGCGAAAGCAGATTTGCATGATGCAATCGTGCAGTTGATGGCTGATGACCAAACGCATGCGTTAAGTGCTGAAGGGCGTAAACGCGTGATTCAACAAATCGAAGATGAAGTGTTTGGTCTCGGGCCTTTGGAACCGTTACTTCATGATGCAACTGTCTCTGATATTTTGGTCAATGGTCCTAAGCATGTATTTGTTGAAAGACGCGGTAAGCTGGAGCTCACTCCTTATACATTTCTTGATGAACGACACTTGCGCAATATTATCGATCGTATCGTGAGTCAGGTTGGTCGTCGTATCGATGAAGCGTCACCCATGGTCGATGCGCGTCTCACGGATGGTTCACGTGTCAATGCCATTATCCCTCCCTTAGCTTTGGATGGTTCTTCCGTCTCTATCCGTCGCTTTGCGGTTGAAAAGCTCAATATGGATAACTTACTTGAGTTTAATTCTCTGTCTCCAGAGATGGCACAATTTGTAGAAGCGGCAGTCAATGGTGCTCTGAATGTTTTAATTTCGGGTGGTACAGGGTCGGGTAAAACCACGACCTTGAACATATTTTCCAATTTTATTCCATCAGATGACCGTATCGTGACGATAGAGGATTCGGCGGAGCTTCAATTACAGCAGCCTCATGTTGTTCGCTTAGAGACTCGCCCTGCAAACTTAGAAGGCAAAGGGGAAATCACCCAGCGGGATTTGGTGAAAAACTCACTGCGTATGCGCCCTGACCGCATAGTACTGGGTGAGGTGCGTGGTGCTGAAGCGGTCGATATGCTCGCGGCGATGAATACTGGCCACGATGGCTCTTTAGCGACGATTCACGCCAATACCCCGCGAGATGCGCTTTCAAGGGTTGAGAATATGTTTGCCATGGCAGGGTGGAACATGTCTGCAAAAAACTTACGTTCGCAGATTGCCTCGGCGATTCACTTGGTAGTTCAAATGGAACGTCAAGAAGATGGTAAGCGGAGGATGGTCAGCATCTGTGAAATTAATGGCATGGAAGGCGAGATCATTACCATGTCAGAACTGTTCCGCTTTAATCGTCAAGGGATGGATGAAGAAGGTAATGTCCGAGGTTATTACACGGCGACGGGAGTCGTACCTCAATGTCATGATCAGTTATCGAAAAAAGGCATGCACCTTCCATTCGACATTTTTAATGAGACATTCTTATAAGGGGGCGTTATGCAGCAGGATGCGACGTTATTCTTTATATTACTTTTCTTCGCTGTGGTGTTTATTTCACAGGCGTTGATACTTCCTGCGGCAGGGAGCAAAGCGAAACATAAAGAGTTGTCACAGCGACTGAAAGAGTCGCAGACTAATCTCGATGAAGAAGCTCGCTCGCTACTTCAAGAGCATTACATCAAGAGTTTAACCCCACTTGATCGACGTTTGATCAAAATAGAAGTGTTCTCTTCACTTAAGAAGATGATTGAGCTATCTGGATATGATTGGAGCCTGACACAAACGCTGACGGTCACTTCCTTATTCTCGGCAATTGCTTTCATCATCGCACTGATTTTCAAGCAGCCCATCTATGTTGGAATGGTTGCTGCAGTAGGGGTTTGGTTTATCCTTTATTTTTGGTTAAACAAAAAAATCTCCGATCGTTTAGCCGCTTTTGAAGAGCAGCTTCCCGAAGCTCTCGATATTATGCGCCGTATGCTCCAGGCTGGACAGCCAGTAACCCAGGCATTTAATGAGGTAGGCAACGAAATGCCAGCACCAATCGGTGTGGAGTTCAAAAACACCTTTAACTTGCTCAATTACGGTTACGACATGCGGATGGCGATTATGCAGATGGCTGAGCGAACGCCTACCGTTTCAATGCTCGCATTTTCGAGTGCGGTACTACTGCAAAAGGAGACAGGGGGTAACTTATCGGAGAACCTTGAAAAAGTATCTCGAGTATTGCGCGCTCGATTTAAGTTGCAGAGAAAAATAAAAACCCTGTCGGCTGAAAGTCGTTTATCTGCGTGGATACTTGTTCTGTCTCCCTTTATCTTGTTTCTTTTCTTAACCTTCATGGATCCAGAGTACGTCGAGCCTCTTTATCGCGATCCGCGCGGAATGGATCTTGTGAGTGGAGGGATAGTGAGTCTGTTTATTGGCTCAATGTGGATAAGAAAAATAATCAATTTTGAGGTGTAGTTATGGAAGACCTCATTAATCAACTCAATGAACTTCAAATTGATGAGCAAACTGCGTTTCTTGTTCTCATTCTCATCGCGACAATCTTAGCTATATTTACTGTTTTAATGCTATTGATGGGCTCAAGATCGCCTCTTACTCAAAAACTGGAAGAGCTGCGAAAAAACTCTGGTGGTGACAAGCTGAAGAAGAACCGTAGACTTGATCATACTCTTGAGTCTCTAGCGCCTGTTATGCAGCCAGCAAACAGTAAGAACAATGAATCGGTTCGTAGCCAACTTATGCATGCAGGCTTCCACGATGCGAATGCAATCACCATTTTTTATGCACTTAAAGGGCTTGCCATTTTGTTCGGGGTTGCGATTGCAGCTGCGCTGTATTTCTTTTTACCGGAAATGTCGCACCTCAATATTGCAATGATTATCGCTGTGGCGATTGGTATATACGTGCCTAATATTGCGCTTAACTTTTTAGTAAACAAGCGTCAGTCGCGAATCCGTGCTGGCGTACCTGATGCACTGGATCTGCTTGTTGTTTGTACCGAATCCGGCTTAGGTTTTGGCGCGGCACTACGTCGAGTCGCCGATGAACTCATGATTTCTCATCCGGATTTTGCCGATGAGCTCGACACCGTTTGTGCCAAAATTAAAGCGGGTGTTGAGATGTCAGTTGCGTTCAATGAGCTAGTTGAGCGGACTGGTGTAAAAGAGATTGCGGGTCTAGTAACCATGCTATCTCATGCTTCAAGAATTGGTGGTAGCTTAGCTCAGACCTTACGTGAATATACTGAAGACTTCCGCGATAAGCGCAATCAAGAGGTGGAAGAAATTGCAGCTAAAATTCCGACTAAGATGATTTTTCCACTGCTTCTGTTTATTTGGCCTTGCTTTTTTATTGTTGCGATAGGCCCTTCTATGTTGGCGCTATCGTCGTCGCTAGGGAATTAAGGACTCGTTATGAATGGACTACGTTATTTAGTGCTGTTAGCTAGCATTGTGCTGCTTTCAGCTTGTGCGAGCAAGGAGCCATCTCTTGATACCTCTCTGTATGACGGACGGCCAATTGATACGCTTTCATTAGAGGAACCACCGAAAACTGAAAAAGAGGCGATTCAACGCGGTGATATTGCCTTGAGCTCGGGCAACTCTGATCTCGCTTTGTATGAATATATTCGCTCGCTGGCGTTTGAAAACGGGCAATACAGAGACAGAGCGCTGTTTAATATTGGCCGTATTCACCAGTCGCGAAACAACTTAGCGTTGGCAGAAAAGGCCTACTTGATTGCTATCGAAGAGAACCCCAACAACATCAAAGTCCTTGAACAACTGGGTGTTCTTTATAGTCGCAATGGCGATATCGAGCAAGGTCGCAGTTATTTCCTGCGTGCGGTCAATGCTGACCAGTTAAGGTTCAATAATGGAGATACGCTAGAAAGTGAAGATTTGATGACGGTGAAATCTGTTGCCAATCTCAAGGTCGACCAGCATTCACCTGAGTACGCATTTATGGGGTTAGGGGTCGCGGCAGATTTAGATAAGCAGCACGAGTTAGCACAGGCGTTTTACAAACAGGCTTTAAGCATTGAGCCAGAATCGGTCAAAACTCTCACCAATGTCGGCTATTCGTTCTACATGTCTGGAGACTACCGTAAGGCGCAGCGCTTTGTATTGCAGGCGCTCGATATTGATCCTGATAACGAAAAAGCGCTCAATAACCTAGCACTGATTTATCTAGCAAAAGGGGAGATTAACCGTGCGCTCAATGTTTTCTCACAACATATGGATAAATCTGAAGCACTAAATAACGTCGGATACTTTCTCACTCTGCAAGGTAAACCCGATAAGGCGATCCCTTATCTTCAGCAAGCGATCAATACCAAATCGACTTACTACAAAGTCGCGAATGAGAATTTAGAAAAAGCGCTGGCTATGGTCAGGGAAGAGAAAATTAAACAACAGCAATAAAACACGAGCAATAAAAAAGGGAGAGCACTGGCTCTCCCTTGTTAATTTCTATGTACCTTCTAGCTAAGCGATGTAGCCCGTTGTTAATCCCGCTAGCATAAAGAAGGCGACCATCCAAACAATCGGCAGCTTCTGTTGCTTGAGTAAATAGAAGCCAACCAAAACGAGCGAAATATCAAGTGGATTGATGACTGCGCTAGTAAATACCGGTTGGTATAACGCAGCGACCAACAAACCAACGACCGCAGCATTCACTCCGTTGACAGCGCCAGAGACTTTGTGATTTTTAGCCAGTGATTGCCAATTCTTTAGTACCCCAAGGAGCAGCAAGAAGCCCGGTAAGAAAACCGCTAATGTCGCAATCAATGCACCAGCAATCGGAGCTGAAGGCATCAACTCGTAACCTATGTAAGTCGCAAAGGTAAACATAGGTCCTGGCACCGCTTGTGCCGCTGCATAGCCGGTAAGGAAAGCATCTTGGCTTAGCTGATCACCGACGATGTTTTGTAGCAGTGGCAGAACAACATGACCGCCACCGAAGACTAAACTACCCGCTTGGAAAAAGTCATTGAAGAGCCCAAGTGCTGGTAATGCTTGCGCCGCAAACGGCAGGCCAACAAGTAAAGCAACAAACAGAGCGAGAGGGGCAATAGAAGGCTCAAACTTAGTGCTGCTTTGCGCATCGTTGTTCCCCAGACATTTCACGCCGACTAAGGCTGCGACAATCAACACGCCCATTTGGGTCGCAATACCAGGTATAAGCAATAGCGCGACAGCCGTCATCAAACACAATGCGACTGATAGCTTCTCTTTACAGAAGTTTTTGTACATCCCCCAAGTGGCATCGGCAACCACTACAACTGCGAGCAGTTTTAAACCATGCACAATGTTTTGGAACGCACTCGCCTCAGTGAGTTGGCTACTCAGCACTGCGAGCGCCAACATAATGATGACAGACGGTAGGGTAAAGCCAATAAATGCCATACACGCACCGCCAAGGCCACCACGTTTGTAACCTAAGGCAAAGCCTACTTGGCTTGAACCGGGACCGGGTAAGAACTGGCTCAGCGCAACAATTTGCGCGTACTCTTTGTCGTCTAGCCAGTTGAGCTTTTCAACAAAGGTATTTCTGAAATAGCCAATATGCGCCGCAGGACCGCCAAAGCTAATCCAGCCAAGCATAAAGAAGGTTTTAAAAATCGACAGCATGGTTAGGTTTACTCTTTTGCTAGGTCAATAGACCTTAAATAGTGCCAATAATGTACGCAATGAACTAAAATGACTCAAATTGATAGTCTTAATACAAACTATGAATCAAATGGGATTGAGTGAGTGAAAGAGTTTAATTGGAAAGGGGTCGACCTCAATTTGCTGGTGGCTTTTCAAGCCTTGTTCCAGACCAACAGCGTCAGCGCGGCTGCAGAGCAGTGCTTTGTTAGCCAGTCGGCAATGAGCCACACACTACAAAGAATGCGTGTGCTTTTTGATGATCCTCTGTTTGAGAGGGTCGGAACGAGAATGGAGCCCACACAACACGCTCAGGAGATTGCTCCGACGATCGACAGGTTGTTGGGCAGTATCAAGAACGACTTACTGGTTAAGAAACATTTCACGGCCAATGGCTATTCGGGAGTGTGGAAAATAGGTTTAACTGATTACGCAGAGCAGCTTTTTGCCCCAGCCCTGTATGATGCGATTAAGCAGCAGTCGCCCAACTCGCAAGTAAGCTTTTTTAACGTCAACCGCAGTAACTATGTAGAGATTGCTGAGAGTGAAGGTTTGGACGTCGTGATTGGCAGCATTGAAAACCTTAACCGTCGTTTCCTCTCTGAGCACCTCTATACCGAGCAACACCTCTGTTTGTTTGATCCTAGCTCCGTGACCACGAGTGAACCGATGAGCCTTGAAGACTTTGTGGGCTATGAGCATGCGCTCGTTAGTCCAGACGGTAGCTTACAAACTCAGGTTGATAAGCGTCTCGCTAAGTTAGGTTATGAGCGCAGAGTTGGGGTAGCCTCGCGAAACTTTCTTACGATTCGACGTTTGTTGCTCGGGCGAGAGCTGTTATGTATTGTGCCCAAGCGCTTTGCTGAAATGGAAATGTACAGCCATGATCTGCGAGCTATTTCGAGCCCAATTGAGATCCCTGACTTTGATATTCGCTTACTGTTCCTAAAAGCGAATCAATATGAAGAGAAAAGCATCTGGATAAGAAGGGTTGTGGCTTCAGTCGTCAGTTAGTGGCTGAAATACTCCAGCCACTTTGACATCTTTGATTGGCTTATTCGACTCGCAAACCATTAGCATCAAACAGGTGGCAATCAGATGCTTTGCAGCTTAGTTCCATTTGTTGGAACTTAGACACCTCTTGGTCACCGGGCAGGTGAACCTTGAAGCCATCGACGCCACATGATTGGCCGAACATGTAAGTACTGTTACCTAAGCGCTCGACGACCTCACTTTGGAAGTTAAGGTGCACATCACCTGAGAGGTCAATTTCCAAATGCTCTGGGCGAATACCTAGAGTAAGACTATCGCCTGCTGCTAGGTCTTGCTGCACGGCAGGCAAGGTAAACAATGAACCATCTTCGCTGACAAGCTTCAATTCTTGCTCGTTCGAAGACTCAATTTTTGTCGGGATGAAGTTCATCTTAGGAGAACCAATGAAGCCCGCCACAAATTCATTTTGTGGGTTATGGTAAAGCTCAAGGGGTGAACCCACTTGCTCAACACGCCCATCGCGCAGCACCACGATCTTATCTGCCAACGTCATCGCTTCGACTTGATCGTGAGTCACATAAATCATGGTGTTTTGCAGATCTTGATGCAGCTTGGCAATCTGCAAGCGCATATCAACTCGCAGCTCGGCATCAAGGTTAGACAAAGGCTCATCAAATAGGAACACTTTCGGGTTGCGTACAATGGCACGACCAATAGCAACACGTTGGCGCTGACCACCAGACAGCTCTTTTGGCTTACGCTTTAGTAGATGATCAAGTTGTAGCGTTTTCGCGGCGCTATGGACCTGTTTTTCGATCTGCTCTTTCGGGTGACCATTCATCTTCAAGCCAAAACCCATGTTCTCTTCTACGGTCATATGTGGGTAGAGAGCATAAGATTGGAACACCATAGCAACACCACGTTCGGCAGGATCAATATCGTTCACCAGTTGGTTATCGATATGAATTTCACCGTCAGAGATCTCTTCAAGGCCTGCAACAAGTCGTAAGAGCGTCGATTTACCGCAGCCGGATGGGCCAACGAAGACAACAAATTCACCATTCTCTATTTCTAGATCGACACCATGAATGGTTTGCACATCACCAAAACGCTTGATGACCTGTTTTAAGCTGATGTCAGCCATATCTACTCCTTGCCTTATGGCGCAAAAAACTCGTTTGATGAGCGAATTATGAGCGATAAATCACCGTTAGTTTCGCTTTGTCTATAAAACATACGCGTTTCATAGATTTTTGTTACCTACTAACAAGGAATAGTTGATCACGATCATGGTTATTTTACGAAAATTGACCATTTTTGTGGAAACGTTTACAAAATTGATTTGTTAGTGTGTATTAAATCATCAGAGTTATTAATATATGAGTGTAGATTAGATAAAACTTCATCTTTTGGTTACTTTTCTTCTACTTTTACTTAAGTGTTTGAACGTTGACAAACCGGAAGATGTGACAAGGAGTCACACAAAATGGAGCAATCTGTGAAAACGATATACCCAGAAAATCGTCTTCCTTCGGCAAGGCGTAAAGCAAGGGTAAGCGCAAAGCTCTCACCGTGGTTATTTTTAGCCCCAGCAATGGCGATCTTCGCTATTTATGTCATCTATCCAATTTTAGACAGTATCTGGCTTAGTTTTTACGAGTGGGATGGTTTAGGAGAGAAGGTATGGGTCGGTTTAGATAACTATCGTGAGTTGTTTGACTCTGAAGCTTTTTATACCTCTCTTAAGAACAATACCTTGTGGCTAGTCTTCTTTATGTTAGCCCCACCAATCGGTCTTGCTATCGCTTTGTTCCTTAACCAGCAGGTAAAAGGAATCCGCGTGGTGAAGTCACTTTTCTTCTTCCCTTTTGTTATTTCACAAGTGGTGGTCGGTTTGGTGTTCGCGTGGTTTTACGATCCGTCGTTTGGCCTGTTTAACATGGTGCTGGGGTCATTTGGTGTAGAGCCAATTTCGATTCTTGCTGATGAAGATTACGTTACCTACGGCATCATTGCCGCCGGTCTGTGGCCGCAAATTTCTTACTGCATGATTTTGTATCTCACTGGTTTGAACAACCTCGACCCTGAACAGATTGAAGCTGCGCGCCTTGATGGGGCGAAGAAATGGCGCATGCTTTGGTACGTGGTGATCCCTCAGCTACGCCCGGCGACCTTTATTGCCATCGTAGTGACCGTGATTGGCGCTTTGCGTTCTTTTGACTTAGTCGCAACTATGACAGCAGGGGGTCCTTGGGGCAGTTCGACGGTACTGGCTTATCAAATGTATGAAGAGTCGATCTTTAACTATCGAATGGGTTATGGCGCATCGGTTTCTGTTGTGTTGTTCCTCATCATGGACGTGTATATCGCTTACTTCTTATGGCGTATGTTGAGGAGTGAAAAATAATGTACCCACAACCAATTCAAAAAGCAGGACGCTTTACCAACATTAGCTACCGCGTGGCATTGCCAATTTCTATTGTGATGTGGTTATTGCCTCTGATCGCCGTAATGATGACCTCAATCCGCGGCATTGAAGATATCAACACAGGTAACTACTGGGGTTGGCCGAGTGAATTCCAGTTCGTGGAAAACTACACTCAGGTGTTTACCTCGACGTCTATGGGTCAATATTTGATTAACAGTTTATTGATTACCTTACCGGCTGTTGCTGGAGCGGTCGCTCTATCTACTTTGGCAGGATTTGCGTTAGCTAAGTACAAGTTCAAAGCCAATATCTGGATTTTTGCGATGTTTATTGCGGGCAACTTTGTGCCTTTCCAGATTTTAATGATTCCGGTACGTGACCTAACGATCAGCTTTGGTCTATACGACACCCACTGGGCGCTGATTTTCTTCCACGTCGCGTTTCAAGCCGGTTTTTGTACTCTGTTCATGCGTAACTTTATTGTCGGAATTCCAGATGCATTGATCGAAGCTGCGCGTGTTGAAGGGGTCACCGAATGGAAGATCTTCTGGCATGTCGTACTGCCACTCGTGCGCCCGGCATTGGCTGCGCTTTCGGTACTTGTTTTTACCTTTATTTGGAATGACTACTTCTGGGCATTGGTTCTGGTACAGAGCGATGAAGTGCGTCCGGTTACCGCGGGCCTGAGCTCACTTAAAGGCCAATGGCTAGCATCCTGGCAGTTTATCTCTGCTGGCGCGATTGTCGCGGCGATTCCACCTGTTGTGCTGTTCTTTACCATGCAGCGCCACTTTATCGCCGGTTTAACACTCGGCGCGACAAAAGGTTAGTGTTCACAGCAAGCCAACTTTATCCCTCACAGGTTGGCTCGCTCTTTTATGCAGTAAATAAATATAACAATTGGACCCATGAGCAAAAGCTCACTAACAAGGACCTGAATATGAAATACGTGAAACATCTTGCTGCTTCCGCAATGCTCGGGGCAACATTATCTACCACCGCATGGGCGGGCACATTGGTTATTAACTCTGACCAAGCGGATCCAGCCCCTAAAGCTGCTTGGCAAGAGATTGTGAAGCGCTTTGAGGCAGAGAACCCAGACATTACCGTTGAGTACAACCTTTACGATAAAGAAGCCTACAAGACGACGATTCGTAACTGGTTGGTGACATCACCACCAGATGTTGTGTTTTGGTATGCGGGCAACCGTATGAAAACGTTCGTAGATCGTGGTCTTTTTGAAGATGTGAGTGATATCTGGGCTGAAAACAACATGACTCAGGACTTTGCTGCGGCAGCACCAGCAATGACGGTCAACGGCAAGCAATATGGTGTGCCTTACACTTACTACCAATGGGGCGTTTACTACCGCAAAGACCTGTTCGAAAAATATGGCATTGCAGAGCCTAAAACTTGGGAAGAGCTAAAAGCGGCTTCTGCAACGCTTAAACAAAATAACGTCGCGCCGTTTGCTATCGGTACTAAGTACCTTTGGACAGCAGCAGGGTGGTTCGATTACATCAACCTACGTACTAATGGTTTAGCTTTCCATATCGATCTAATGGACGGCAAAATTCCTTACACCGATGAGCGTGTTAAGAAAACTTTTGCTAACTGGGCAGAACTTGTTGAGCCGGGTTATTTCCTAGAGAACCACGCGTCGTACTCATGGCAGGAAGCGCAGCCATTCCTATATAACGGTCAGGCGGCGATGTACCTGATTGGTAACTTCATCACACCAAACTTCCCAGCAGAAATGAAAGATAACATGGGCTTCTTCCAGTTCCCTGTCATCGACCCTGCAGTACCAGTCGCTGAAGATGCGCCAATGGATACGATTCATATTCCAAGCAAGGCGAAGAATAAAGCTGACGCGCGTAAATTCCTTGAGTTTGTCGCACAGGCTGAGATTCAGCAGTTAATTAACGAATCTATCCTACAGATCCCAACCAACAACAAAGCGCAAGCGGCTGACGACCCGTTCCTTAACAAGGGTGTTGCTATGCTAGCGTCTGCTGAAGGTACTGCTCAGTTCTATGATCGCGATACGGATCCAGCCATGGCAAAAGAAGGCATGAAAGGTTTCCAAGAGTTTATGGTTAAGCCTGAGCGTCTCGATAAGATTCTGAAAAAGCTGGAAAAAGTTCGTAAGCGTACTTTTAAATAATTCAAACTGTTCTTCCTTTGTTTATCGCTGTCGTTCCCTGTTTACCATGCCAGCGATAAGCAGAGGAGGACATCAATCGAGATGAGATTGATGTGTCCAATCTTGAGCGTTTCCTTACCAACAAGGGGCGCTCTTTTTCCTCTTATCTAAAGGGTGCTGTGATGAGAACTTTTACCCAAGTCATAGCGGCGCGCGAATGGGAAAATCAGCATGTGGTTCACCACAATGTGATGCCTGCGCACGCGCCTCTTCATGCTTATTCAAGCGAACAAAACGCACTGAATAAAACGCTTTCAAGCAATCAGCTTAGCTTGAACGGTCAGTGGCAGTTTGCTCTGTTCGATAGACCAGACAATGTGCCGGCTGAATGTGTGAGTAAGAGTTTTGATGACAGCAACTGGAATCAAATAGCGGTTCCAAGTAACTGGCAACTGCAAGGCTTCGATAAGCCAATCTACACCAACGTAAAGTATCCATTTGCTGATACGCCACCAAAAGTTCCTGAAGGTAATCCAACGGGTGTTTACCGAACTCGCTTCCAGTTTGCGCCAAAGCAAGGGCAAACAACGATCATCTTTGATGGGGTTAATAGTGCTTTCCATCTATGGTGTAACGACCAATGGGGAGGTTACTCACAAGACTCAAGACTTGCAGCGGAGTTTGACCTGTCAGACTTTCTCATCGATGGCGAAAATCAACTCACAATAATGGTGATGAGATGGAGTGACGGCTCATACCTTGAAGACCAAGATATGTGGTGGCTAAGCGGTATCTTTCGTGATGTTACCCTGTTAACGAAACCTGCCATTCATATCAAAGATGTCCAAGTCGTCACGCAGCTAGATAAGGCTTATCGCGATGCTGAGCTAAAAGTGGTCACGACGCTATCGAAAAAGAACCTCCCTTACCAGGTGTGTGTCAGCTTGTTTGATGCCCAGCAGAAAATGGTTGTTCAGCAGAGCTCTCAAGCAGGCCTGGAATTTGTCGATGAGAAGGGGCCTTGGTGCGATAAAGTTAATCACAGTCTATCGATTCAAGCGCCGGAGCTATGGAGCGCAGAGTCGCCAACACTGTATCGAGTGGTCGTCAGTTTAATTGACGACCAAGGTTCGCTGGTGGATTGTGAGAGCTATGATGTCGGCTTTAGACACGTCGAAATCAGCCAAGGCCAGCTAAAACTTAATGGTAAACCGCTGCTGATTCGTGGCGTTAATCGTCACGAGCACCATCCAGAACTTGGTCATGTGATGACGCGCGAAGATATGATTCGCGATATCAAATTGCTTAAGCAAAACAACTTTAATGCAGTGCGCACTGCCCATTACCCTAATCACCCGATGTGGTATCAGCTCTGTGATGAATATGGGCTGTATCTGGTCGATGAAGCCAATATCGAAACTCATGGTCAGTTTCCGATGTGTCGTCTATCCGATGACAGTGAGTGGCTCAATGCTTATATGCGCAGAATAACGCGCTTAGTTGAACGTGATAAAAACCATCCCTCTATCATTATCTGGTCGTTAGGCAATGAGTCAGGGATAGGCAATAACCATCATGCGATGTATCAATGGGTGAAGCAGCGTGACCCATCACGCCCTATTCAGTATGAAGGTGGCGGTGCAATGACAGCGGCCACTGACATTATTTGCCCAATGTACGCCAGAGTGGATTGGGATTTACCTGTAGTTGCTCATCAACCTCATGTGACGCCAAGAGTTGGAATTAAAAAGTCCATCGCGCTGCCTGATGAGCAACGTCCGCTGATATTGTGTGAATATGCCCATGCGATGGGAAATAGCTTAGGCAGCTTCAGCGAGTATTGGCAGGCGTTTCGCGATCATCCGCGCCTACAAGGTGGTTTTATTTGGGATTGGGTTGATCAAGGACTGACCAAGGTCGACGACCAAGATAATCAATACTGGGCTTATGGTGGAGATTTTGGTGATGAGATTAATGATCGCCAGTTCTGTATCAATGGGTTGATTTTCCCTGATCGTAGTGTGCATCCGACTTTATATGAAGTGAAAAAAGCTCAGCAGTTCTACCAGTTCACTCTTGTAGATCAAGCCCCTTTAACGGTGAAAATAACCAGCGAAAACTTATTCACTTCAAGCCAAGGAGAAAGCCTGCAGTGGCAGATCCTTGAAGATGGCGTTGTTGTGGATGAAGGTGAAGTAGAGCTTGTTTTAGAAGCGCAGCAAAGCGCCGAATTGGTACTAGAAAATACCGCTTTGCGTGAAAAATCAGGCGCTCGATATCACTTGAATTTAACTGTGGTACTGAGCAAAGCCACTCCATGGTCTGAAGCCGGGCATGTTACTGCCATTGAACAGTTTGAACTAAGTTCAGAGCCAGAGTTAGTTCTGCCCGAGGCGAAACCAAATTGGCAAGCGAACATCTCTGATAGCCCAGAAAAGCTTTTGGTCTACAGTGATCTTTTTGCGCTTGAGTTCGACAAACGCCTTGGTGCGATTTCCAGCTGGAAGGTCAATGACAACGAAAAGCTTACCCAGTCAATCATGGATAACTTTTATCGCGCGCCGCTTGATAATGATATTGGCACCAGTGAGGCAGATAGGTTAGATCCCAACTCTTGGTTCGCTCGCTGGCAGTCGATAGGGTTAGATTCCTTAGAGCGTGAAGCGATTGATTTTGAATGGAATGAAACCAAAGCTGGCTTACAAGTCATCACCAAATCGGCTTATCTTCAACAGGGTAGAGTCTTGATTGTATCCACCTGGCGTTATCTGGTGACTCAAGATGGTGAAGTGACTATCGATGTCGATGTTGAATTGGCCAATGGCCTCCCACCACTACCTCGGATTGGTCTTGAGTTATCACTATATGATCATGGAGTGAGCGAGCACCAAGAGCCTGTGAGCTGGTTTGGTCGCGGGCCTCACGAGAATTATCCTGATAGAAAAGAATCGGCGCACATAGGTCGTTATCAATCCTCTGTTAGGCAGATGCATACCGATTACATCTTCCCTTCAGAAAACGGTCTACGCTGTGATGTGTTGGAAGCACAGATTGGCGAGCTGAGCGTTCGAGGTGACTTCCATTTTGCGGTGAGTGAGTTTAGCCAAGCTAACCTCGCAATGGCAAAACACTCCAATGAACTGATGAAGCAAGACACGATTTATGTTCGTATTGATGGCTTTCATATGGGAGTTGGTGGCGATGATTCTTGGACCCCAAGCGTACACAAAGAGTACTTGCTGAATGATCGACGCTACCGTTATCAAGTGGCCTTGAGCTTTTAAAGGAATAATAAAATGAACCCATTTGTTCAGCTCCATAGCGAGCATGTTTCAGTGGTGATCAAACTGTCACCGGCACCTGAAGTCATTTATTGGGGCAAAAACATTGCGCAGATAAATGACACACAGTTCGCCAATCTGATGAGCAGTCAGCAGCGTGCTGTGCCTCAAGCGCGTTTGGATCATGATGTTCCTTTAACTCTTTGTCCTGAATTAGGACGTGGCAGTTTTGGCTCTTCAGGCATAGAAGGTCATCGCAAAGGCTTGGCGAGTATGCCAAGGCTAGATTATGTTTCGCACACACAATCAGGCAGCCAAGTGGATATCGTGTGCCAAGACCAACAAGCTCAACTCGCATTAGCGATACATCTTAAACTGGATAAATCCGGCGTCTTGAGTAAGCGATTAACACTCACCAATTTAGCTGCAGATGATTACACTTTAAATAAACTGGCTTTGACACTTCCAGTACCATACCGAGCGTCAGAGCTGGAAAGTTATCATGGTCGTTGGAGCCGTGAGTTTCAGGCGCAGCGCCAGTCAATAGCGCATGGTTCATGGATGATCGAAAACCGTCGGGGTCGTACATCTCATGAGTACTTTCCAGGCTGTTTATTAGGTACGTCGGGCTTTAGTGATCAAACGGGCGAAGTATGGGGCTTTCATCTTGCGTGGAGTGGAAACCATCAGTGGCGCGCCGATGTGAAAAGCGATGGCCGCCGATTGCTACAGGCAGGAGAGTGGCTAATTCCGGGTGAAGTTATTTTACCGCAAGGAGAGAGCTATACCACGCCAGAACTTTTGGCTACCTATAGTCCAAAAGGTATTAATGGTATTCGCAAAGTGAGTCACCGCTATGTGCGTGAGCAGGTAATACCGTTTGAACAGTCCAAGATGCGTCCCGTTCATCTCAATACATGGGAAGGGATCTACTTTGACCATGACCCAGAGTATATTTGTGAAATGGCGACCCAAGCAGCAAGCATTGGTGTTGAACGATTTATTATTGATGATGGTTGGTTTAAAGGTCGCAATGATGATAAGTCGTCTCTGGGTGATTGGACGCTTGATGCGACAAAATACCCGAACGGTTTAACTCCTGTTATTGAACACGTCAATGCACTTGGGATGGAGTTTGGCATTTGGGTTGAACCTGAAATGGTCAATCCTGATTCGGACCTATTTCGTGCTCACCCAGAATGGTTGCTGGCCGCTGAGGGCTACGCGCAGCCGACAGGGCGTTATCAATATGTCCTGAACCTGCAAAACCAAGATTGCTTTGATTACCTGTTTAACTGTCTGGATGACTTGCTACGTGAGCACAATATTGGTTACGTAAAGTGGGACATGAACCGAGAGCTAGTTCAAGCGACTCATCAAGGCAAAGGCGCGGTACATGGGCAAACTCAGGCTTTATACCAATTGATCGATAAGTTGGTCGCGGTGCATCCCGAGGTCGAAATTGAGTCATGTTCATCAGGTGGTGGGCGAATTGATTATGGGATCCTAAAGCGCACGTGCCGTTTCTGGACTTCAGACTGTAATGATGCGTTAGAGCGTCAAACTATCCAAAAGCACATGGGGATCTTTTTCCCACCAGAAGTTATGGGGGCTCATATCGGGCCTTATCATAGCCACACGACAAGACGAACCCATGATATCAACCTACGTGGTTTAACGGCGTTGAGTGGTCATATGGGGGTGGAACTCGATCCAGTCAAAGAGAGCGAACAAGAGAAGCAAGCTTTTGCTAAGTATATTGCTCTGTATAAACACTATCGCGAGTTGCTTCATAGTGGTGAGGTGTTCTATCTAGATAGTGCTGATGATACTCGTTTGGCCTATGGGGTGACAAAAGCTCAACAAACGTTAATCACTGTGTGCCAAAAAGCGATGCCGGACTATGCACTGCCAGAACCACTTATCCTTGAGCACCTTGATCGTGCACGAGATTACAAAGTCACGTTAGTTGACTATCCACAATCAAGCGCGCAATTGATGAAGCCAAGTGATGGCTGGTGGGAAGGGGAGCCTTTAGTCGTGAGTGGCGATTGGTTAGCAACACTTGGACTCAGTTTACCCATCTTAGACCCAGAAGCTTGTTTACTGCTAAGTATTGAAGCCGTTTAGCGAAAAGGGTACCAAGTTGGCTTGGTACCCTTTTAAGTTTACTGACTGTCAGTAAAGAAATCGTTGTAGAGCATATACAGATGCGCTGCACTCCAAGAGAAATTTGGAGCACCCTGCTGAGCACCGGTTAGCGGGTTATAGTTTTCTCTGATTGGGCCATCTTCCACTAAGCCATCAGCATGGTTAAAGAAGGCTTTCGCCATTTCAACCGCATCGTCGCGATAGCCATACTTCTCCATACCCTTTAGGCCAAAGTAGAACTGATCGACCCATACGCGACCACGCCAATAAATATCTGGACCAAAAGCAGGGTTGGTTAACGCTGCTGTTCCGAGTGGAACATAGGTGTTGAACTGATTGTTGTCTTTCATCACTTTGACCACGGCATCTGCGTGCTCTTGGGTTGCCGCACCATTAAACAGTGGCGACCAGCCTTCAGGGCCTTTGCCACGTTCGACGATAGGTTTGCCTGCACAACCGTTGGCGAGTGGTTTGTTTTCAATACGGATATCGTAGAAATAGCCAGTGCTTTCATCGAACATACAAGTGTTGATGTAGTTGGCTAGATGATCTGCTTTAGCGCGAAACTGTTTGGCTTCTTCAGCTTTACCTAGCATGTCTGCCATGTCAGCAAGGTACTGGTTATCGCTAAACATATAGCTGGCCTGATCGACGGATTCTTGCAGCAAAGAGTAGCCAAGTAAGGTGCCGTCTTTCGCTCGGTTTTGAGCAAACTGTACATCCCAGTCACCACGCTTACCCCCTTGGGCGACATACTTGTCTAGCTGCTCTTTGTCGATAAAGCCAAATACTGCCGCATCGTCTCGGCCAGATTCCCATGAAGCAGCTGTTTGGGCTGGGATTTCAATATGGTCATATTGGCCATTGGCGATGATTGCTTGATATTGATCGAGCCCGGTAAAGGTTTGCTCTTTGTCACCACGAGTGACAGTAAATAGCATCTGACCGTCTGGGGTATTATGGGCTTTATCACGGGCGGCGCCATATTCAGGTACGCCATTACCATTGTTATCACGATTACGTAGCCACCAATTGTGGTAAGCCACCAGTTTAGGGTACATCTCTTCTAGCCAAGCTTTATCACCAGTCGTTTTGTACACTTCCATTACGGCCCATGCGGCTAAACTCGGCTTCGTGTTACGCTCATTCCAGTTACCTCCGTCACCGCCGCGCTCTGGGCTTAAGTTGTAAGCTAGCAAGTCTGGCACATAGCCTTCGTCCCACGGTCGCACCGGATCGTCATCCTGGATTTGATAAGCGAACATCGCGCGAATATTGTCTTTTGCCACATCTGGATTGAAATGCGCCATCGCATAGGCTTGTTTCCATGTGTCCCAAGGCCAAGTTTGATTACCCGAGAACCATCGGGCGGTAACTGACGGCGTGACAGAGTCAAACTTCATCGCACCAGCGACACCACGCCAGTTACCATTCAACGTTTCCATTGCTTTGACCGCGACGCGCTCTTGAGCTGGTGTGGCATTTGGGTTGCTCAGGCCTTTTTCTAAATAGTCTTCCCAGCGTTGCGCTGAAGCCCGTAAATATTGCTGTGGCTGGGCGAATATATCTTGGATCTTGCGCTGTTCAGCCCGGTTTTCTTTTTCAGTCAGTACATGCGTGTATGTCGTATAGAGTGTTGTCGACCCGGAAATCTGTGCTTTGGAAACAAACTTATGTCCGTCAATTTTTGTCTCCATTGGGATTGATTTATGGATTTGGTATTCAGATTCACCCGAAGTTAACAATGTCCACGTCTCACGAACTTTGCCAAAGGTTACCTTGAGACCGTCATCGGTTTGAACGATCTGACGATCATATTCAGGATAAGCTTGATCGATGGTTTTGTCGGATTGCGTTTTGCCTTGTTTGGCGTGGTATTTTTCTAGCAACTCTCCATCCCAAACCAGATCGAGTGGACTGTCTGACGTGATTTTAGTTTCTAGCAACGAAGTGCGATTAGTCGCAAAGCGTAAAGTCATTTCAATTTGCACATCGTCAGATGAAAGCTTTTGGACGAGTGCGCCAGGAAGACTGTAAGCCTCCATGTTGAATTCAACTTTCTGACCATTTTTGTACACAGTTAAACGGTCAAAATTATTGGCCATGAAATTGATGTATTCTTCGGTAAGCAATGCCGTGCCTGGAAAACCTCCCATCCCCTCTTGGTTATCAGGAAGTAGATGACCATGCCAAGCGCCATTGTCAAAGAATGGATTAAATCGTTGGTGGTCGTCAAAGTCATAATCACGCATATACTCTGGAGAACCAGTGCGGTCGATGACATTTTTGAATTGAGCAGTTTGCAGATCTGCGTTGTTTGAATCGGATATAGAACCGCAGCCAGAGAGAGCGACAGCAGAACCAACAGCAACAGCGATTAAAGTTTTTCGTAGGGTCATGTAATTATCCTCGGTCAGCGACCTGAAGTTTGTTTGAGATGATTCTATCGACCCTATTTGTTGGGGTTAAATAATCTTTAGTTAATGTGTGATCTTTATTTAGTAAAGTTTTACTTTATTGTGCATTTGTCCAGATAGTTATTGGAATGACAACAGAAGGTAGCTATAGAATCTGCCATCGATTGAATCTTGATGAGTGTGATAGAGTGACTATCCACTTGTTTAAATTCAGGAAGAAGCTTTGAGTGGTAAGATAACAGTGCGAGCTTATAGCCGCTCCTCGAATGGACATAGTCATAGCCATCATCAGGTGTTGCTGCCTTTACGTGGCTATATTGATTTGACGTTAGATGGGCAGGCGGCGACAGTCTCTTATGGCGATTGTGTGGTGATTTTATCCGGTTGCTACCATGAGTTTCGTGCTCGTGAGGACTTTCGCTTTTTGGTAATTGATGTCAACGAGCTACCAAGCCCATTACTAGAACTAGAGCATCCGATTCTGGCACTCGATGAAGCAACGCATCAGTATCTTGGTTTTATTGAGAAGCAGCTTGAGCAAGACATTTCCGGTGAGTTGGAAGAGAACATGTTGTCGCTCCTGTTTGAACTATTAGCTCGCCAGTGTTCTAGTAGCAAAATGGATATGAGGATCAAAAACAGTATCCAGTACCTTCATCAAGACATTGCTAAGAATCACTCAATTGAGGAGCTCTCTCAGGTTGCCTGCTTAAGTGCGACTCAGTTTAAACACCTATTTAGCAAAGAAGTACAGCTCTCCCCACTTAAGTATCTAGCTAAGCTACGTATGGAAAAAGCGCGTACTTTGCTGATCAACACCGATATGCCGATCAGCCGGATCGCTGAGGAAGTGGGCTTTAGTAACCCATCTTCCTTTACGCGTAGTTTTAGTGGTTATTTTGGTTTGCCACCGAAAGCTTATCGCGCCCACGATTGACTCTCGGCTGACGACGATACAAAACAATGCAAATGGCGACGATAGCCATTCCTAGCATAGTCAAAGGCGTTAACACTGTACCGAACAGCAGGTGGTCAAACAGATAGGTCAGCATGGGGATTGCGTAAAACAGCACGCTGACTTTATCTGAGCTGTCCCGCTTTACCATGTACATCAGCAGTAAGAGTGCTCCGACGGAGACCACCAAACTCATCCACAATACTGAGAAAACAAGCTCTGGCTGCCAATCAATATAGCCTTCAGTGCCCATGCTAAGCGCGATAAATACAAGGCTCGATAAAACACATTGATACCACATGGCTTGAAATGAATTCATCGTCACCTTGGTTTGCTTGATAGTGCCTATGGTGAGGGATAGGAGCGCTAAGACGGAAAACAGTATTCCTGTCGACTGAATGCTATCAAGGCTTTGCGCACCAGCAATCGCGATAGTGAGTCCTACGAAACCAACGCCCAGTAAGATAAATTTACTCGCACCGACTTTTTGATTGCCAAGTAAGGGGGTTATCAAAGGTTGGATACCTAAAACCAATGTTACTAAGCCAGGAGACATGCCTGTCGCTATCGCCAGAATATAGAAAGCGAGGTAGAACACCTGTAACAACAAACCGACCGACAAGACGGTTTTCAATTCTTCCTTGCTGGGTTTATGAAATTGAGTATTGAACAGTGATTTAGCAAGCAAACAAATGACGCTGACACTGACAAAAGAGAGCACCGCACGTATCGTCAGAAAGCTCCATTCGGAGGAGAACTGTAATCCAAGTTTTACAATAACCGCACCACTGCTCCACATCACTAGAAATAGGATAGGAGCGAGGGAATCTAATTTAACCATCAGATTTAACCTTATTAATTCAACTGTAGAGAAAGATGCGGTGGCCACCTACATGGGTACTTACTATAGCTTGGCTAAACCGGAACAACTGATCCCATCGGACGGTTTTCTGTTCCTAGAGGTCGAAGTTGGTGAGAGCAAGGAAAAGAAAAAGCACCGCATGGGGGCTTTTAGTGCTGTTGAGATTATTGAGTGGTGTCGCTTTGGGCGAGCTGAAGTAACCATTGCTGACTTGTGATTTGTTGTGTGCCACATTCGACCATATAAGGTTTACCTGTGAACCAGCTTTTAGAGGCAACTTCGTTGATGAAGGTCTCGATATCTTTGACCCCATTTTGGGCATAATCCCATTTATTTTTAATGTGCTCCGCAGCTTCAGTCGGGGTATAGGCTTTGCCGTTTCGATAAAAAGTACAGGATGATTGCTCAATCTTGCTGATTAAGCTGTCTACATCATTTTGAATGCTGGCAGCTGCAGAAGTTGCCAACATCGCTAACACTATGACTAGATACAACCGTTTCATCACTTCCCCTTAATCCGTGTTTGGCCGTGACTAATACCGACCACTAACCTCGTTTGTCCTTATAGGTTCCACCAAGGTTTGAGTTCTAGTGGCTCGTTGAGTTCAACACGTTGTCCAAACTCAGGGCTGACCATTTTGACACCGCGTTGCTCACTTATCTCCATGGCTAGCTGCATTGGTTCGTTCCAATCGTGCATGGAAAGATCAAAGGTGCCGTTGTGAATTGGCATCATCACTTTACCTTTAAGGTCAATGTGCGCCTGAACACTTTGTTCTGGGAACATATGGATGTCTGCCCATAAGCTATTGTAAGCTCCGGTTTCTATCATAGTGAAATCAAATGGCCCGTATTTGTCACCAATCTCTTTAAATCCAGAGAAGTAGCCAGAGTCACCACTAAAGAATACCTTATTTTGTTGACCGTTAATCACCCAGCTTCCCCATAGTGTGCCGTCGCGATCAGTCAGCCCACGTCCAGAGAAGTGTTGGGTTGGAGTCAGCACATATTCCACGCCATTGTGCAGATGGGACTCCCACCAATTAAGCTCGATAATCTTCTCTTCAGGAACATTCCATTCTCTCAAGGTTTGACCGATCTTCAGCGGGACGATAAATACCGTGACTTTTTCAGTTAGTGTTTTGATCGACGCTTTGTCGAGATGATCATAATGGTCATGACTGATCAGAACGGCGTCAATACTTGGCAACTCTTGTAACGAGATAGGTGGCTGATGGAAACGCTTTGGCCCGGCCCATTGTACGGGTGATGCTCGGTCGCTAAACACAGGATCAGTCAGTATTAGCTGCTGATCGATCTTCATCGCGATACTTGAATGGCCTAAGCGGTAGAGAACATCTTGCTGTTCATTGGCAAGTTGCTCTGTCGTCATCGCATGGATGGGTAAATCAAAGCTTGGCGTTGGGTTAAGGCGCTCAGTCGTGAAATAGGCTTTTGCGATCTTCAGGATGTCACCAAAGCCGCTTTTGTATTCAAGCTCAGTGTTGGCAAACTTCTCTGGGTATTGCTTGCCCGTTGTTTTATCTGAACTAGAACAAGAGATGATAGAGGTGGTCATAATTATCGCTCCTACAGTAGCTAACAATGTGCGTTTCATAGTGACTATCCTAAAGTAAACTATACGGTGTAGTTTACATGCTTTGCTTTTAAAGTAAACTATTTGGTGTAAAATAGATCTCAGCAGAATGAGGTAGGATCGTTAACTCTATGAAAGTTAGAAAAAAAGGTCGTAGCGAAATCAAACGTGAGGCGATATTGGTTGCGGCAAAGCAGGCTTTTCAGGAATTTGGTGTGCAAAATACCAGTATGGATAAGCTATCTGCGATGGCAGAGGTTTCTAAGCGAACGGTATACAACCACTTTGAATCTAAAGAAGCGCTCGTCATGGAGCTGCTGGCGGAGTTGTGGCGCACTTCAATGGCTGAACATGAAATAGCGGGGCTTGCTGAACTGACTTTAGAGCAGCAGCTTATCGCACTGCTTGAAAGCGAGATCAATGTTGTCACGGACCCTCACTATGTTGATCTAGCTAAAGTTGCTTTGAGCTACTTCTTCCATAAGCCGGATGAGCTTAAAGAGCAAGAAGCTAAGATGGCAAAGCAAGAGACTGCGCTGTTTCGTTGGCTAATTGAGCAGAAGGAGCAACAGACGCTCATTATTGAGGACGTGGTTGTGGCGAGTACTCAGTTGCACAGCTTAGTTAAAGGCAGTGCTTTCTGGCCTCAAGTTCTGGGAATGAAACCTTCGCTGACCAAGCAAGAGGCGAGGGTATTGGCAGAGCAAAGCACCCGTTTGTTTATGAGCCAGTACCGCGCTTAACGTCAGATCAAAAAGCCCTTACCATCATGGTAAGGGCTTTTGTTTTATCAATATTCTACAGACCCTAAGCTTGTTTAGCTGTCTGTAACTTTACCTCTTTGCTCGCCTGCTTTTTCTCGAAGCGAGAGATCCACCACCATGCGAGGCCAGAGAATACCGCGGTCATAAAGACATTGATGAAGAAGGCACGCACTAAGTCAACGCCAGTTGGGAAAGCGGATGCGGTCATACTCACCATAAAGATAGCAATCAGAACTGACACCACACCCATACCAAACTTACGTGAACCCATACGGAAATCACGTGGCGTATCATCATGTTTAAGACGGAAGATGAAGTAAGCTGCCATGATAAAGATTGGCGGTAGCATCGCCGTACCGGCGGTTAAGTTGATTGCTTGGTTCATCATGTCTTGCACGGATTCTGAACCAAAGCCATTCACAACCAACATCACGACGACGAAGGCAAATTGCCACCAAGCTGCGCGAACTGGCACGCCGTGCTCATTGAGTTCAGTGGTTTTCTCACCGTAGACGCCTTTTGGAATCTCTGAGAAGTGGATTTTTACTGGTGCTGCGGTCCACATCATCATAGAGCCAAACATTGCGATAAAGAGAATAACCCCAACAAAGCGGCCAACCACTAAGGTAGAAATTTCGAAGTATTGAGCCATACCGGTAAAGATTTCGACCATACCACCTGCGTAGGTGAGCTCTTCGCGAGGGACAAAAACGTTAACCAGTAGTGAGCCTATTGCGTACATAGCACCAATCAGGACACCAGCCATGATGATCACCTTGATAAAGGCTTTCTGACCACCTTTGACATCTTTTAGGTAAGCGGCTGCGGTTTCTGCACCACCGGCTGCTTGGAAGATCCAACACATAATGCCCAGAGTTGCCCAGTTAATTGTTGGGCTCATCGCTTCTAGGGTAATCGGTTCTGCTGGTGTGTATTCACCGCCACCTAATGCCATTAACGCGCCAAGGACGTAAATAGCGAACAGAGCAAAGACGCCGTATGCGACAATCTCTGAAATCTTACCCAGCCAGCTCGCGCCTTTAGTCGAGATATGAGTAGCCGCAGCAAAGAGTACAATCGAAATAATCGATGTCACCATAGGTGAGAAGGTGTACTCGTAGCCGAGCATGGCGTATGACGCATAAGCAATAACGTTTGGCAGTAGAGAGACAAACCAGAACAGGTTTACAAACCAGTATAGGAAAGAGCCTAAGTATGCGGCTTTAGTGCCTAACGGTTTTTTCAGCCAGTCGTACATACCGGATTCTGAGTTCTTATTGGCAGAAACAAATTCGGCAATAATGAACACAAAAGGGATGAAATAAACGATGGTTGCGAGTAAGAAAATAGGCGCTGAACTCAAGCCTAATTCAATATTGTTGTTTACGATGTTACGGACGTTAAATACCGCCGCAAAGGTCATCGACAGCAGGGCAAACTTGCCAATGGTGCCACGCATAGATTCAGACATAGAGTCCTCCGATGAATCACGTCAATTCCTTTGGTACTAAAAGTCACACTGCTATTGAGCGTTCTGTCATCCTGCGCGAATAGTAGGCTATGCCGCGTTAGAGTCCAGCGCTGTTACTGGCTTTTGTGACTTTAGTACCTCAGGGGTTGTAGTCGTTATTGTTTGGGTCAGTTGGGCTGACCCTGTAAGTTGTATTTATTTGTTCAGGAAGTAGCCGTCTTCGATGGTCACTTTTAGCACCACCTTACGAACTCGGTTATCTCCGTGGAAACGGTAGGCGTTGCTGTTGTCGAAAATTGCAACTTGGCCTTCAGTTAGTTCACGTGTCTCACCTTGACCAGAGAAGTATTCTCGATCTGTTTCATCACGGTACTGATCAACCAGCTCAAGCTGAGATTTTTCAGCGAACTCGACGGTTTCTCTTCCTTCTAAGTAGTAATGAACATCGAAATAGCGTCGGTTACCTTCAAAGGTGCCGGTATGACGAGCAACGCCATCTTCAATCAGGTAAACCAATGAATCTCCAATTGAATGCATGACGCCATCTTTGATATTGGCTATGTTTTCAATCGCTTCTATACAGCGGTTCCACTTGCGGCCATCGCGGTAAACGACTTTGAATTGCGCTAAGCTCTCTAACACGATCATGGGTTATGCCTCATTTGCTGTAGTTGAAGTAAAGAAACCTTGTTCAAAGCGGTGTTGCGCCATTGTCTGTGCACTGCAATCTCCCGTTTGTAGGGGAGCGAGTGTCAGCCCATAGCGGAACTCATCCATATAAACTCGGTAAGAGTCGAGCACTTCGCTACCCCAAGAGTTCGAGCCAAGCCCCATCAATTTATGGTCTAAGTTGAGGGTGATATAACCGCTCTTTTCTAGCTCAATCGTGTGCTGTGCTTGATGTAGGTTTTGATTGGTGTAGAACCAAGCGCTGAAGTTGATCTCTTGCTCTGGCTTCACTAACAAACCGGTACCATTGCGGTTGGTTAACGCCGCCCAGCGAACCTGTTGGCGGTTGCCGTTATTCTGTGGGAACGGGTAGTTCTCAAACATGTCGGCAACTGTGCTGTGGTAAACATCAATCAGGTTTGCTTGCTTACTATCTTGGTAGTTCTCTTCAGGGCCGCGACCGTAGTATGTCACTTGGTCAAACTCGCCGTTGATACCAAGATCTAGGCCGATGACGGGAATGACATGAGGGTAGTCGCCGTAGCGTTCACCGCTCAGTTCTAGGTTTAATTGGCCGTCAGCACTCACTTGGTAGCGGTATTCGCAGCGCATACCAAAATCAAATACGGGCGGCGCAATGATGCTGGTGGCGGTGATCTCTACTTCGCCATCAAGATGCTCAAGGTGAAGGGTGCGGAAATGCTCTTGCATGATTTGCAGGTGAGCGGGTTCCCACAGACCTTCGTGCTCTTGTTTATGGTTGTCGATCATCGGCTTAAAGAAGTTCAGTTTAGGTTCTGATTGAATCAGCTCTTCGCCATTGACAACCCATGAGGTCAGCTTGCCATTCACTTTCGAGAAGTTAAGCGCAAAGTTATTACCTGAGATCAGGTAGTTAAGGCGGCTCTCTTCAACGTTAAGTGGTGTCGCATTTTGATTGATGAAGCTTGGTTCTATCGCTGTGCTTTCTTTGAGCTGGTATTGGTAAACCGCTATCTCATGGTTTGCGGCGCTGTACAGGGTGCGCGTATCTTTGCGCACCGTGAAGTTAATGAAGACTTCACGTTGATCAAGTTCAGGGATGGCGATATTAATTTCACGCGCTGAGTTTGCACTAAGTTGTTCCACTTTGAATTGAACGCTGCGCAGTGTTTCACCTTCAGCGCGAATATCTGCGGTGATGGTGTAATCATTGAGGTCGCTAAACCAAAGTTTGTTTTCAACAATGAACTTGCCTGCTTGCTCATCCACAGCGCGGATTTTCACTGGCGCAATCACTTGTTTGTACTCTTTAAGCCCCGGACCAGGCGTTTGATCTGGATAAATCAAACCATCCATACAGAAGTTGTAATTGTTCGGGTAGTCACCGTAATCACCGCCGTATTTGTAGAAGGATTGCCCTTTTTCATCACGAGCTAAAATACCGTGATCACACCATTCCCAAACGTAGTGGCCTTGAATGTGGTCATGTTGGTAGAACACATTTTGGTACTCAGTTAAACCGCCCGGACCATTCCCCATTGCGTGGGCGTATTCACAGATAATGCGTGGCTTCTCATGAGGAAACTCACCAAAGTAGTTCATCAGCTGAGCACGGGAATACATGGTTGAAATCACGTCGACCACTTCAGCATCTCGGTCTTCTTCGTAATGCACTAGACGAGTGTCATCAATCGCTTTGGTCGCCTCATACATCGAACGAATATTGCAGCCATAGCCTGACTCATTGCCTAGCGACCACATAATGATCGAAGGGTGGTTTTTTTGGGCATGAACATGACGTTCTGCTCGATCAACAAATACCGCTTCCCATGCAGAGTCGTTGGTAATGCGGCTAAGATCGCCAACGTTAGCAAAACCGTGGGTTTCTACATCCGTTTCTGCCATCACAAATAGGCCGTAAATATCGCACAGTTCGTAGAAGCGTGGGTCGTTCGGGTAGTGAGCAGTACGTACTGAGTTGATGTTGTGCTGCTTCATCAAGACTAAGTCTTTTTCTACACGCTCCATTCCGACAGCGCGACCTTTCAGATGATCATTGTCGTGACGGTTAACGCCATGCAGCATCACATACTGGTTATTGATGTAGAACAGACTATCGCGCACCTTAATGTCACGAAAACCTACTCGTTGCGGAATGACTTCCACGGTTTTACCTAGGTGGTCTTTTAAGGTCAGAATCAGTTGGTAAAGATAAGGATTTTCTGCCGTCCAGTGGATTGGCGCATCCATTTCAATCTCAAAGCGAGCTTGTGTTGAGGTATCGATTGTCAGGTTGCTGCAAGAGCCTTGTGCAACAACCTGACCTTTATCCATCAATGCATAGTCAAGCGCGTAGCCAGAAGCTTGTAGGGCTGATAAGTTTTCCAGTTCTATTTGGCAAGAAAGGGTTGCTGCGTGGTAATCTTCGGCGAAATCCGTGCGAACGGTGAAGTCCTGTACGTGAACTTGCTCTTTACCGACTAGGTAAACATCACGGAAGATCCCCGCCGTCCACCACATATCTTGGTCTTCGATATAAGTAGAGTCTGCCCACTGCATAACACGCACTGACAGCAGGTTTTCACCTTGCTGAACGAACTGAGAAATATCAAATTCAGCGGTTAAGCGGCTGCCTTTACTAAAGCCTGCATACTCACCGTTTACATACAGTTCGAAGTAGGTTTCAACGCCGTCAAATTTGATGATGGTTTGCTTGTTATCCCAGCTTTCACCTAGGGTGAACGTGCGTTGGTAAGCACCGGTTGGGTTATCGGTTGGCACGAACGGCACATCAATTGGGAATGGGAAGCCTTCGTCGGTGTACTGAAGGTCGCCGTGGCCTTCCATTTGCCACATATTCGGAACCGTAATCTGGCCCCATTGGGTCATCTTTTTCGAATAGAACTCTTCAGGAACCAACAGAGGGTTAGTGAAGAAGTTAAAGTTCCATTGACCGCTCAGAAGCATAAAGCGGCTGCTGAGTTCGCGTTGGAAGGTTTGAGCTGTTTTCACTGAGTCATAAGAGAAGAAGTAAGCACGTGGTGCCATACGGTTCTCATGCAGATGTAGGAAGTTTTCCCAGTTGTTCACGTTTACTCTCCCTCGGCTAAAACGATCGAATGATCATGCCGACGTTGTAATGAAATAATTGCTCACTGAGCATCTGGGAAAGATATTAGTAAAAGTTTTACTAAAATAAATTTGTGAAAACGTTTTACTTTAACTTGATCACGATTTATTGACTGAATTGTCTGAAAGCTGTGATCTGTTTAAAAGAGTGAATATTGAACAGTAAATGTGTAGAAGCTAAGCAGTATGCGCTGGGATAGGGAAAGGGAGGTAATAAAAAAGCGCTGAAAATCAGCGCTTTATGCGAGTAATGAGCAGTGGAAACTACTTCTTGGTCGTGTCTCGCAGCTTGAGTTTACTTGGGACGTAAACTTGCAAAGGGAGCGCACGTCCATCGCGCGCTTTTTCGATCAGCAAGTTTACTCCCTGAATTCCCATCATCTCAGAGTGAATTCGTACTGTTGAAAGAGAAGGGAAGGTGAACTTAGCGGTTGGAATGTCGTTAACACTAATAAGTGAAATGTCTTGCGGAATATTAAGGCCGTGCTCATGAATCGCACGTAGTACACCGATCGCAATTGAATCAGATGCAATAAAAAGTGCGTTAGGGTAGTCCGGTTTAGCGAGCATTTCCTTAGCTAAATCATACCCTGACGAACTAGTAAAATCGCCGCGGTAGATATCATCTAGAAATACAACGCCTTTTAACTGCCCATATTCTGCAAAGGCAATTTCACGAATATCGGCGCTATTGGGCTCGTCTTGACCGCCGATGAAACCAATACGTTGATAGTCTTGAGCGATGAAAAAGTCGGTGATTTCTTTGCTAATGCGCACGAGATCGATGTCTACCGAATCATATTCACAGTTCGCGTCACTGAAATCGACATAACAGATATTGTCGGTGAGTTTTTGGACTTCAGATAAAACATTCGGATGACTGCGACCAACTAAAAGGACACCAGTGATCTTATTGCCTTCTAGAGAGATTTCATTGTTATAACAATTGGTTAGTTCGATACCTAGTTTGTCACATTGGGTCTCAATACCATGGCGAATCGACAAATAATAAGGGTCATTCACTTCTGCTTCTTGCTTGTAGTTGTAGACAGCAAAAAAGTGGTGATTGTGCTTTTTCCCCAGTCCAGCACGTTTTGAGCTACTGGTTTTGTATTCTAACTTTTCTGCAATTTCCAGAATGCGGTGCTTGGTTTCTTCTTTCACGCTGAGTGTCGGATCGTCGTTTAAGACTCTTGAAACCGTCGCTAAAGAAACGCCTGCCTCAGTTGCAATATCTTTTAGTGTTGCCATGTGTTCTTACATCCCTTTTTGAGCGGGCAATCTAACTATTGGTCTCTATTGTAAACAAACACACTGATGAAGCACTAATTTTTAGTAAAAATTGTTGTCAGCTTTGCGCTGAGTGAAAATTGCCAGAGATGGTGGGTTAGAAAACCAATAAATACAGGGGTTAGAGGACACTTTAACCGCAGAGTTAAAATCATTTTCTGCCTAATATCTTCCCTCTTCTAATGAGTGATTTTGTGGAAACGTTTACACAATGCGAATTTGATCACGGATCTGTATGCGGTTTGATTGGTAGACTTTTTCCAACATCAAGCATTGAGTATTTAGTGCTCAAGATTATCTGGAGAGCAAACAGTGAAAGTTCTAGTCACAGGTGGGATGGGATACATCGGCAGTCATACTTGCGTTCAAATGATTGAAGCGGGGATGGAGCCAATTATCGTAGACAATCTAGCCAACTCAAAACAACAAGTGTTGAGCCGCGTTGAAGAATTAACGGGTAAAAAGCCAAAGTTTCACATGGGCGATATCCGAGACGAGGCGTTTCTAGACTCTGTGTTTGCGCAGCATGACATCGACGCTGTTATTCATTTTGCTGGACTTAAAGCCGTCGGTGAATCAGTAGCAAAACCACTTGAGTACTACGATAACAATGTTAACGGCACCTTGGTCTTGGCGCGTTGTATGCGTAAAGCTGGCGTGAAAAGCATTGTGTTTAGCTCTTCAGCAACCGTGTATGGCGACCCGGAAACTGTGCCAATTACTGAAGATTCTCCAACAGGGGCTACCACCAACCCTTATGGTCGCAGCAAATATATGGTCGAGCAGTGTTTGAGTGATCTCTTCAATGCAGAGAGTGATTGGAGCATCACGCTACTACGCTATTTCAATCCGGTGGGGGCCCATCCATCAGGCACCATGGGTGAAGACCCGCAAGGTATTCCAAACAATTTGATGCCTTTCATTGCTCAAGTTGCAGTGGGACGCCGTGAATCTTTAGCGGTATTTGGGGATGACTACCCAACACCAGATGGCACTGGGGTGCGTGACTATATTCATGTGATGGACTTGGCCGATGGCCATATTGCGGCACTAAGTTCTGTTGGTGAGAAAGCGGGTTTGCATGTTTACAACCTAGGTACGGGTAAAGGTTCCAGTGTTCTTGAGATGGTGAATGCATTTGGTGCAGCTTGTGGTGCGCCTATTCCTTACGAAATCTGTCCGCGTCGCTCTGGTGATATTGCTGAATGTTGGGCAAGCACAGATAAAGCGCAGCGAGATTTAGCTTGGAAAGCCACTCGCAGTGTCGCTGAAATGACAGCCGATACATGGCGCTGGCAATCTAATAACCCTCACGGCTATTCCCCCGAATAACAAGGCTGAAACGCCAGTTTTATTGGCGAAGGCACAAATGTAGTTTTAAAAGTTGAGTAAGTAATATGTCGAGTATTGAGTTTAATCCTGTCGATCATCCACACCGTCGCTACAACCCGCTTACTGGGCAGTGGATTTTAGTTTCCCCACATCGCGCCAAGCGTCCATGGAGTGGGGCTGATGAAACCCCGGCTATTGATGACTTACCAAGTTATGACGGCGAGTGTTTTTTGTGCCCAACTAACGAGCGTATTTCTGGTGATGTAAACCCTGACTACCAAGGCACTTATGTGTTTAATAACGATTTTGCCGCCCTAATGTCGGATTCGCCAGAGGCACCCGAGTCAAATAGCCCTTTATTTCAAACACAAGGTGCTCGTGGTTTAAGTCGCGTTATTTGTTTTTCTCCTGACCATAGTAAAACGCTGCCAGAGCTATCGGTGGCTGCCATTCGTGGTGTGGTCGATACTTGGAACGAACAAATTGAAGAGTTAGGTAAAGATTACGTTTGGGTGCAAGCATTTGAGAATAAGGGTGAAACCATGGGCTGTTCTCAGCCTCACCCACATGGACAGATCTGGGCGAACAGTTTTCTACCCAATGAAATCGAGCGTAAAGATCGCAATCAGCAAGCCTATTTTGATCAGCATGGGCGTCCAATGTTGGTGGATTACGTTGAAGCGGAAATGAAAGATGGCTCGCGAACGGTTGTTGAAACTGAGCACTGGATTGCCGTTGTTCCGTACTGGGCAGCATGGCCGTTTGAAACCATATTGCTGCCGAAAACGCATATTCGTCGTATGAGTGAGCTGACGGAACAACAACGAGATGACTTAGCGCTAGCGTTGAAGAAATTGACCAGTCGATACGACAACTTGTTCAACTGTTCCTTCCCTTACTGTATGGGCTGGCATTACGCGCCGTTTTTTGAACAAGGCACTGATGTTGACCACTGGCAATTACATGCTGTGTTTTATCCGCCTCTACTGCGCAGTGCAACAGTACGTAAGTTTATGGTGGGTTATGAAATGCTCGCGGAAACACAACGTGATTTAACCGCAGAGCAAGCCGCGCAGCGTTTGCGTGATTTGAGCGATATTCACTACAAAGAACAGTAGCCTCTGTCTTATTTAAGTTGCAGGTATTTAAGAGGCGTCATAATCGTGGTTTTAGATTGAGCCGCTATTAGAGAATTAAACAGTTTGAGAATTTACTATGTCTGATCTAATCCAAAACGTAAAAACTTCTTTTCAACAAGCGCTGGGCTATGCACCAAGCCACATTATCCAAGCGCCGGGGCGCGTTAATTTGATCGGTGAGCACACCGATTACAATGATGGTTTTGTTCTGCCATGTGCCATTGACTACCAAACTGTCGTTGCAGCAGCTAAGCGTGACGACAATATTGTGCGTGTCGTCTCTGTTGATTATGGCAATGACGTTGATGAATTTGATATCACCGAAGAGATTACCTTTCAGCACGATAAAATGTGGCCTAACTACATCCGTGGTGTGGTTAAGTACCTTATCGCGCGTGGTTATGAGTTTAGTGGCGCGGATATTTCTGTTAGCGGCAACGTTCCTCAGGGGGCAGGGCTTAGCTCTTCAGCTGCGCTTGAAGTGGTGATTGGTCAGACATTTAAGGTGCTTTATAACCTAGAAATCTCTCAGGCTGAGATCGCTCTTAATGGTCAACAAGCTGAGAACGAATTTGTCGGATGTAACTGCGGCATTATGGACCAGATGATTTCTGCTGAAGGCAAAGAGAACCACGCTATGCTGCTTGATTGTCGTAGCCTAGAAACGCAGGCGGTTTCAATGCCTGAAAATATGTCAGTAGTGATCATTAACTCGAACAAAAAGCGTGGGTTGGTGGATAGCGAATACAACACCCGCCGTGAGCAATGTGAAGAAGCGGCTCGCATCTTTGGTGTAAAAGCGTTGCGTGATGTCACTATTGAGCAGTTCAATGCTAAGGCGTCTGAATTAGATGAGTTGGTAGCAAAGCGTGCGCGCCATGTGATCAGCGAGAACGATAGAACGGTTGAAGCGGCTGAAGCGTTGCGTAATCACGACATGAAGCGCATCGGAGAGTTGATGGCACAATCCCATGCCTCTATGCGTGATGACTTTGAAATCACGGTTAAAGAGGTCGACACCTTAGTTGAGATCGTTAAACAAGTGATCGGTGAGCAAGGTGGCGTTCGTATGACAGGTGGTGGTTTTGGCGGTTGTATTGTTGCGGTTATGCCACCTGAACTTGTTGAGCCAGTAATAGCGGCGGTTGCGGCAGAATATCAAGCTGCGACTGGACTGAAAGAGTCTATCTACGTGTGCCAAGCTAAAAATGGCGCGGGTGTGGTGGAGTAACTTAAATGATGGCTCATCCTCTTTTTGAGAGTATGACTAAGCAGTCTGCCTATGATGGGCAGCCTGCTCAGTTAATCGAATTGACCAATGCTAGAGGGGTTAGCATTGTGTTGATGGACATCGGAGCTACGTGGCTCAGTTGTCGTTTACCTTTGGCGTGCGGGGAGCAGCGCGAAGTCTTGCTTGGTGTAGGGGCTATGGCTGACTTTGAGTGCCAACAAAGTTACATGGGGGTAACGGTTGGTCGCTATGCAAACCGCATTGCCAATGGTCTTTTTGACCTCGAAGGTCAGCATGTTCAATTGGTGACGAATCAAGCAGGCAATTGCTTACATGGTGGCGTCACTGGCTTTGATAAGCTGCGCTGGAAAATTGTCGAGCAAGCCGCTCAAAGGGTGACTTTTAGTCTCCAATCTCCAGATGGTGACCAAGGCTTCCCCGGAAATCTAAGTGTCTCAGTGACTTATCAGCTCGACAATGCGGGTAACGTCTCGATTGAATATCTTGCTTACACTGACAAAGCAACGCCAGTCAATCTGACTAATCACGCTTACTTTAATCTCAATGGAGTAGGTAGCGAGTTAGACGCGCGCCATCATACTTTGAATGTTTGTTCTGATTACTATTTGCCAACCAGCGATGTGGGGATTCCACTCGGTGAGCTGGAAAGTGTGAGTGGCACTGGGTTCGACTTTCGCGTGGCGAAAAGCATCACGCAAGACTTCTTGCAAGACGAGCAACAGCAAGCGGCGAAAGGCTATGATCACAGCTATTGGTTTGAGCCAAACCGAGACAGAACATTACCCGTTGCAAGCCTAGTTAGTGAAGACAGCTTAGTGACTATGCGAGTGTTCACCGATAAGCCCGCAATGCAGCTTTATACTGGTAATTGGTTAGCAGGAACCCCTGCACGCGATGGGGAAGAATATGCAGACTACGCAGGCGTGGCATTGGAAACCCAGTTTTTGCCTGACTCGCCTAACCACCCCGAATGGCAGCAACCAAGTTGTATTCTCTACCCAGATCAGGAATACAGGTATAAAACCACCTATCAGTTTGCTTTCTAATTGAGCTTCGAGCAGACCCTAATAACGCCAGTCTGATGACTGGCGTTAAAACCCTTCAAATTCGTCAATCGCGGCTCTTGCTTCAGAAAGAGAACAGCCCGACTGAGTAACGAGCTGATTGATTGTGATATGTGGTGACTCAGCAATGATGGCTGACAGATCTACTACAGGGGCGGGTAGGGCTTTATCGATCGCTTTTGCAATCCACAATGTGTCTTCCGTAACCAAGTATTGTTTGAGTTCTCTTAACGCTTGTTCCTCTCCACTCAGCAACCAATGCCGAGAGCGTCGGATACGCTTTACTTGGCAGCCATTACCAACAATCGCGCTGATAACCTGCGCTTTATCGTTAACGCGGTGAACAAAACTGTTTAACGGAACGGAAATCATGGTGAGTAAATAAAGGGGATTAATAGATGCCACTTTATCGCAACACACCTCAATTCGCCACGCTCTCTACTTTCCTGAGGAGTTGATAGATTTTTTCTATCTCGATTGATAGTGATTCCCTATCAGAGCAATAGAAACGTTCAAATTTACCTATCAACCTGGTCAGGGCAATATAACTCCATCGACGCAAGGCAGCGTTCAAACACTAGATTAGAAAGAGAGTAAAATCATGATCAACACACAAATCAAACCATTCTCAGCAACAGCATTTAAAAACGGCGAGTTCGTAGATATCACAGAACAAGACGTGAAAGGCAAATGGGCAGTATTCTTCTTCTACCCAGCTGATTTTACTTTCGTATGTCCAACTGAGCTTGTAGACCTACAAGAGAAGTACGCTGAACTTCAATCACGTGGTGTAGAAGTTTACTCAGTATCAACGGATACTCACTTCTCACACAAAGCGTGGCACGATACTTCTGACAAGATCGGTACTATCGAATACTTCATGGTAGGTGACCAAACTGGCACTATCACTAACAACTTCAACGTGATGCGTGAAGGCCAAGGTCTTGCTGACCGTGCTACTTTCCTAATCGACCCAGAAGGTACTATCCAAGCAATGGAAATCACTGCTGAAGGTATCGGTCGTGACGCAGAAGACTTACTACGTAAAGTTAAAGCAGCACAGTACGTTGCAGCAAACCCAGGTGAAGTTTGCCCAGCGAAATGGAAAGAAGGTGAAGAGACTCTAGCGCCATCTCTAGACCTAGTAGGTAAAATCTAACCTCATTACCAGGTTTGTACAGGTATGCCTTGCTCTGCTCCTATTGAGTTTGGCATACCGCCTTTAATGATAAAGCCATACCCGAATAGGGTGTGGCTTTTTGCGTTTGATTTTTTGCAGAAAAGAATGTTGATGGCGTGGAATTTTCGATAGGTTTTGCCTACCAAACTAATAGAAACGTTCAAATTTACCTATCTACGACTGCAGGGCAATATAGCTCCATCAGCGCAGTAGAGCGCATCTGAATCACAAATGAATAGTAGGTAATATCATGTTAGACCAAGCGATGAAGCAGCAGCTTAAAGCATACCTAGAAAACTTAAAAACAGACGTTCAGCTTGTATTGAGCCTTGATGAAAGCGAAACAGCAAGCAAGCTCCAAGCACTGGCGGATGATATCGCTTCACTGACAGACAAAATCCAAGTAACGCGTGACGACAACGCAAGCTCACGCAAACCAATTATGCAGGTTGTAAACCAAACACAAGGTACAGCGATTGGTTTTGCAGGCTTGCCAATGGGTCACGAGTTTACTTCACTGGTTCTCGCTCTTCTTCACAGCGGTGGCCACCCAATCAAGCTAGAAGCGGAAGTGATTGAGCAGATCAAGGCGTTAGACCAAGCACTAAACGTGGAGATCTTCATTTCACTATCATGCCAAAACTGTCCTGAAGTGGTTCAGGCGTTCAACATGATGTCTGCGATTAACCCTCTAATAAAAACAACCATGATTGATGGTGCTGCATTCCAAGATGAAGTGAAATCACGCGATATCATGGCGGTGCCAAGTGTCTTCATCAACGGTGAGCTGTTTGGTCAAGGCCGTATGTCATTGGCTGAAATTCTCAACAAAGTTGATTCCGGTGCAGCAGCGAAAAAAGCAGCCAGCCTAAGTGAACAAGCTCCATTTGATGTTTTAGTTGTTGGCGGTGGCCCTGCGGGTTCTTCAGCAGCAATCTACGCAGCACGTAAAGGCATTCGCACAGGTGTCGTCGCTGAGCGTTTCGGTGGTCAGGTGATGGATACGATGGCGATTGAGAACTTTATCTCAGTCAAAGCCACAACCGGTCCTAAGCTGGTTGCTAGCCTAGAAGAACACGTTAAAGAATACGGTGTTGAAGTAATGACTGAGCAACGCGCTGCCAACATTATCGATGCAGAGCAGACCGAAGATGGTTACATCCACGTTGAGCTTGAAAGCGGCGCAGTACTAAAAGCTCGCACAGTGATTACCAGTACAGGTGCACGCTGGCGCGAAATGAATGTTCCTGGTGAGCAAGAGTACCGTAACAAAGGGGTTGCCTACTGCCCACACTGTGATGGTCCATTATTTAAAGGCAAGAAAACAGTGGTAATCGGTGGTGGTAACTCAGGTATTGAAGCGGCGATTGATCTAGCCGGTATTGTTGAACATGTTACCGTTCTGGAGTTTGCAGACACCCTACGTGCTGACCAAGTTCTGCTCGATAAAGCCAATGCGACACCTAACATTGAAATCATCAAGATGGCGCAAACCACACAAGTATTAGGCGACGGTAATCGTGTTACTGGCTTGGAATACCAAGATCGCAACACAGGTGAGATCAAGAAAATCGAACTGGCAGGTATCTTTGTTCAAATTGGTCTAATGCCAAACAGCGAATGGTTGAAAGGTACTAAGGTTGAGCTTTCACCACGCGGTGAAATTGAGATTAATGCACATGGTGCAACTACGATGAGCGGTGTCTTTGCTGCTGGTGATGTAACCACAGTGCCGTACAAGCAAATCATCATCGCCATGGGTGAAGGGGCAAAAGCAAGCCTAGGTGCGTTTGATTACCTAATTCGCACACCTGCTCCAGCAAAGGTTGCTGAAACAGCGTAAAGAGTTCTTATCCCTGTCCATATTCATTTGCAAACATTTTGTCGGTAATTTCGACGCCACTTCCAAGCGATTGGAAGTGGCTTTTTTTGTTTGTATGCAGCGACTACTTACCCTCAAACCATTTCTGAGTGAATTCGATAAAAGCGGCAAGCTTGTTGCTGCTACGTAATTGCGGTGGGTAGATGAGATAAATATTGCTTCTGGCAATAAAGTAATTCGGCAGTAGCTGTACTAATTGTCCGCTGTCTAAAGAAGGCTGCACCAAGTAGCTTGGCATTTTTATGATACCCTTACCTTGTTGCGCGGCCGTCAGAAGCAGTAAGTTGTCGTTGATCAACATATCGCCATTAGTTTCTACCTCAATGCTCTTAGTATTATCGATAAACTGCCAGCGACGTAAGTTGGGATCGGACAAACAGTTGTGATGGACCAGTTCGTCTGGGTGACTGGGTACGCCATGTTTTTCAAGGTATTCAGGTGACGCGCAGCAGATGTGTTGATAGGGAATCAATTTTTTTGCCACCATGTTGTCTGGTGGATTGTTGGTGGCTCTTATCGCTAAGTCAAAATGACTTTTGGTTAGGTCTTCGCGGTTATAACCAACATCAAGATCAAACTCGATTTCTGGGTATTGCTGTTGAAATTGATGACAAATATCGATTAAGAAACGATGGCTAAAAATGGTGGGTGCAGTAATTCGAAGTAGGCCACTGACATCGCTTTTGGTGTGGTCGAGCTCTTTTTCTAACTCGACGATCGATGTATTAATAAACTGCATCTTAGCGAGAATTTTTTCTCCCGCCGCAGTCAGGCGCACATTACGCGTCGAACGAATCAGTAGACTTGTATCTAATTCTTGCTCTAGCTGATTGATTTGTGAAGAAAGGTAGCTGCGTGAAATGCCTAAATTTTCCGCGGCCTTAGAAAAGCTGAGTTGCTTTGCGACTTCACTAAATAACGCATATCGTTCAAAGCGTTTGTGCATCTTTTGCATATCTGACTCGCCTCCGTCGTTGAATCTATCGTCAATTATATCGTCCTATATAGAAAATTAAACTTTGCTTATTATGCTGTATATCGAATTATCTTTTCTTGTTAGCTAGTTTAATCCCTAGCTTTCATACCAGTATACTGGGCATAGAACAGATTAAACTCACGGCAATATTGCAATGGTGAGGTCTATGTATCAGGGGATAGAGATGAACAAGACAAATCCGGTGTTTTCACCAATGATCCAAGGTTACTGGCGTATGGCTGAGTGGGGAATGAACACCCAACAGCAGCTGTCGTTTGTTAAGCAGCACCTAGAACTAGGCATTACAACGGTAGACCATGCGCCTGTTTATGGCCCAGACTCTGCGTGTGAGCGTATGTTTGGAGAAGTCTTAGCGCTAGATAGCGGTTTGCGTGATCAAATCGAGATTGTTTCAAAATGCGGAATTTATCGCGGTGAAGCTCCTCAGGTTAATCACTACAACAGTGGTAAAGCTGCCATTCTTGAATCCGTTGATCAATCGTTAACTCGACTCAATACCGATCATTTAGATGTGTTACTCCTACACCGCCCTGACTTACTCATGGATGCAGATGAAGCGGCTGAAGCGTTCGCTCAGTTAAAAGCTGCGGGGAAAGTAAAGCATTTTGGTGTGTCTAACTTCACGCCTGCTCAGTTTGCTTTATTGCAATCAAGAGTTGAACAGCCTTTGATCACTAACCAAGTCGAGATCAATCCAGTGAATTTGCAAGTGACGGAAGATGGCACGCTTGAGCAACTTCAGCAGCATCGCGTGCAGCCAATGGCTTGGTCTTGTCTCGCGGGTGGGCGTATCTTCGGCGAAGAGAGCGAACAGATGTGCCGTTTACGTCATACCTTGGCAGAAGTGGCGCAAGAAGTCGGTGCAAGCTCGATCGACCAAGTCATCTTTGCATGGGTAATGCGCTTACCGTCTAACCCAGTACCAATCTTGGGTAGTGGCAACATTGAGCGTGTCCACTCTGCGGTTGGTGCGCTTGAACTGTCATTGACCAATGAACAGTGGTATCGAATTTGGGTTGCATCGAAAGGTCATGGTGTAGCTTAAAAACTTAAAGCAACAAAGGCGTTACTCAAAGTAACGCCCTACGTTTAGGTAACTTTCTCAACTGAATTGCGGCGTACCAAGGTCGGCGTGAACATCAGTGCTTCATCGTTTGAGCTTTGTTCTTTGGCTAAATTCAGTGCCAAACGCGCCGCTCGTTCTGCCATCATGGCGATTGGATAACGGATAGTCGTGAGGCGAGGACTGACATAACGAGCGATCAAACCATCATCAAAGCCAAGCATCGAAATTTGGTCTGGCACTTTGAATCCATTTTCATCTAACACCGATAGTGCACCCGCGGCCATATAATCGTTGTAGGCGACAACGCCAGTAATATCCAATGATTTAGTCAGTAGATTTGTCATGGCTACTTCACCGCCATCATTGTTTGGCTCACCATACTCTATATAGCTTTGTGGAAGCTCGATATTGTTATCTCGTAAGGCTTGTAAGTAACCATCAACACGCTGATCCGAGTCTTCAATACGATGCGCTGAAGCGACGCAAGCTATCTTAGTGTGACCATGGCGGATAAGATATTCGGTGGCGAGATAGGCGCCTTTGCGGTTATCTAAAGCAATGCAGCGCTCGGCCATTTCTGGAATGTGACGATTGATAAAAACCAGACCTTTGACTTCTTTGGCATAGCCGATCAATTCTTCATCTGACAGGCCTTTTGAGTGAATGACCAAGGCATCGCAACGGTTATTGATCAGTAGCTCAATCGCCTGACGCTCTTCTTCTGGGCTGTGGTAGCCATTGCCGATCAAGATATGCTTACCGTGTTCATGGGCAACATTGTCGACGGCTTTGACCAAAGTGCCAAAAAAAGGATCAGATACATCGCCAACTAATACTCCAACCGTATTACTGCTTTGGCTTACCAAAGCTTTCGCGGCGGCATTTGGTCGATAGCCGAGTTTCGCCATTGCCTGTGTCACTGAAGCAATCGATGCTTTGCTCGCTTTTGGTGATTTGTTAATGACCCGAGAAACAGTCGCGATAGATACGCCCGCTTCTTTGGCGACATCTTTAATAGTTGCCATGTGTGACCTCGAAAAATACTCCTAGGGTTATTTAACCCTTTGAATGTAAATAAGGCAAATTGTATGGCATTCAGTTTCTTGAAATGCGATCTTTACCACTTGCAATATAAGCGATTGCTGATAGTGTAAACGTTGTCTTTTAGTAAAACTTTACTGGCTTTAAGTAGGAGGTTTATCATGGAAACGATCGCTTACACCGACTTCGCAAAATTGGAAATGCGCACAGGAAAAATCATCGAAGTCGCTCGCCACGAAAATGCAGACAAACTCTACATCGTTCAAATTGATGTTGGAGAAAAGACGCTGCAAACCGTCACTAGCTTAGTGCCTTATTACACCGAGCAGGAGTTGATGGGCAAAGAAGTAGTGGTGCTGTGTAACTTGGCGAAAGCCAAAATGCGCGGAGAAACCTCGGAATGTATGTTGCTTTGCGCTGAGACGGACGATGAATCGCAAAGTGTATTGTTAACCCCAGAGCGTTCTATGCCTGCTGGGGTTCGTATTGTATAGACTTCTCTTTTAGGCTCTTGCTTCAGCCACCAGAGCATCAATTGCATTGTGGTGCTCTGGTTTTACTCCTGCCAAATTGCCATATTTTGGCTGATGGCGATCATTCTCCAATGGAAAGTTCCAGCCAATGGTATGTTCTACAAACTGCTTGGCAAACTGCTCGGAAATTTCTAGGCAACCCGCGAGTACAGTATCGACGTAAGTCTGCATGATAGGGCTTAATGAACAAGGTGGTTCAGGGTTGTCTTTGATGTAAACCCACACATGATCGTCTGTCGTTAATACTAGTTCAGCATCAAGTTTATCCGCTGAGATTAAAACTCGGTGATATCCTCGTTCGCGAATGTCGAATTCTTGCAGTCCTTCATCGCTGACTTCCAACAAAACCCCATTGACCTGTCCCTGTCCTTTGTCTACCACTAATGGCGATAGAATATAGCTATCATCGACTTTGCCCCAGTAGCGCCTGAAGCCATGTGCGGTAGCGGGAATCGCTGCGGAAGTTTGGCCAGTCAGCTGTCGTGAGGCAGAGTTCATCAGACTGCCGTAGCCAAAGATATAATTTGCCATTCTGCTCTCCTTATTGATTGGCATGATCAGCAGAGTTCTAAACTAGCGACTTTTCGTGACAAAAGGAAGTGATACAAACTGTCTTATTGAGGTCATAATGACATGTAGTTATTGTGTCATTATGACTTTAAATAGAGTGTTCAGAGTGCTGAAAGCAAGTGTCTATAAAGGTTTAACAAAGTGGAACACTTCTTGCGATAGTGAAACAAGTTAGAGATTTAAATTTGTTTAGGAGTATTTCAGTGCTCAATATTACCGACAAAAAGGTCGAAGAAGCGATTCCACCTGTGTTACGCCTTGGTTTTCGACCTTTCTTTCTTCTTGGTTCTATTTATGCCGTTATTACGATAGCGGTTTGGGTATGGATGTTTCAATCCGGTCAGCCAACAACATTGCAAGTGCCTGCGCTATGGTGGCACGTGCATGAAATGATATTTGGTTTTGCGATGGCGATTGTTGTCGGCTTTGTGTTAACTGCAGTGCAAAACTGGACGGGCATTAACGGCACTAAACATCACCGCTTAGCCATCTTGGTTGGGCTGTGGTTAGCGCCTCGCATACTGTTATGGACACCGACGCCGTTGTGGCTCATTTCTTCTATTGAAGCTCTGTTTTTAGCCATGACAGCATTTGAAGTCGGGACTCGGGTGGTTAAAGCAAAAGGGTGGCGTAACCTGTTTTTTGTTCCGCTATTTATTCTTGCAATCGTGGCTAACTTTGCCAGTTACGCAGCGGTTAAGGGGATGCCACCATTTCCTTCATCGGCGGTGTGGCAAGCTATGCTGTGGTGGTTCACCTTGTTGCTTTCTATTATGGGCAGCAGAGTGATCCCGTTCTTTACGGCTCGTCGTTTTAATTTTGAAAAGCCTCAACCTATCGTCTGGTTAGATTGGGTGGCGAATTTGCCATTGGTAGGACTGTTTATTCTCAGCTTCTTCCCAATGACGTTTGCACAGTTAGGCCAACCACTAATGGTTATTTCAGGGTTAGCGCATTTCATTAGAGTGATGAGGTGGCAGCCGTGGCGCACTTTAAGTGAGCCTCTCGTTTGGTCGCTGCACGCTACCTACCTTTGTATTCCAGTGAGTTTGTTGCTGCGTGGTTTACTCGACAACCCATTTGCCAGCCACAATATGCTGCACATGTTTGCTATTGGTGCCATTGGTGGTGTGATTTTAGCGATGATCGCACGTGTGACGATGGGGCATACCGGACGCGCGATTTACCAAGGTCCAAACATGAGTGTTGCTTTCGCAGCGATTATATTGGCTGCTTTGGTACGTAGCTTAGGCGTTGCCTTTTTCCCTCAATATCTGATTGAATCGGTCAACATCAGCGCCGCATTGTGGATACTCGCTTTCGCTATGTATGTGGGAATGTTTGGCAAGATGCTGATCACTCCAAGAGTCGATGGGCACCCGGGTTAAAGTGAATGAAACCAAAAGAAAAGGCTTGGCGAGTGCCAAGCCTTTTGCATTGCGATAGGAAAGTGGGGGGCTAACCAACCTCAGAAAACGGGACCACTGTGGCAGGTTGCTTACTCTTTAGATAGTCACTTAGCGCCTGTTGCTCTTGGCTGTCTAGGTACAAGCCAAGTTTGGTACGGCGCCACAATATATCCTCTTCGGTGACTGACATTTCATGTTCAATGAGATAGTCAATTTCACGTTGGAAAACACCTTGGGCAGAGTCTGAGAACTTAATCCCCAGTGCATCGATATTTTCCATTCCTTCCAGTAGCTTCCATGTATAGGTGCCAAATTGCGTTACGTAGCGCAGCAATAATGCTTCGGGTAACCAAGGGTAGGCGTTGTGAATCGTCGCGGCTAGCTGTTCACGTGAGCAACTGAAGTTACCGCCAGGAAGCGCATGGTTTGCTGTCCAAGGTGTACCCATATTAGGTAGGTAAGGCTTGAGCTTTTCTAATGCAGCTTCACCTAACTTACGGTAGGTAGTGAGCTTGCCACCAAATACAGAAAGCAGTGGCGCTTGGTCATATTCCGCTTCAAGTTCAAGTGTGTAATCGCGCGTGATCGCTTGTGGGGAGTCTGATTCATCATCACATAAAGGGCGCACGCCGCTGTATGTCCAAACCACGTCCTCACGTTTAAGCTGCTGGACGAAGTGTTGGTTGACGATGTCGATAAGATAATCGACTTCATCATCAGAGATGGCAACTTCACGAGGGTCACCTTTGTACTCAACATCTGTGGTACCAATGATCGAGAACTTATCTAAGTAAGGAATCATGAATACGATACGGTTATCTTGGTTTTGGAGAATGTAAGCTTGAGGCTCGTCATGAATACGGGGAACGACAATATGCGATCCTTTGATCAAGCGAATGTTACGAGGAGAGGCTTGTTCTAAACCATCATCAAAGAATTGTTTGACCCATGGCCCTGCCGCGTTGACTAAGGCTTTCGCCTTGCGTTCCATTGCTTGGCCTGTCAGTTCATCACGAATAGTCACGCTCCACAGTTCACCTTCACGTCGAGCGCTTTCTACACGGCTGTAGTTACGGATCTCAGCATTGTTCTCCTGAGCGGCAAGGACATTGAGCAGCACCAAGCGCGCGTCGTCTACCCAGCAGTCTGAATACTCAAAGCCTTTTTTCATTTCAGGTTTTAGTATGCCGGACTTGGCTAAATCAATCCCTTTACTTGCTGGTAGTGTGGTGCGTTTACCTAGGTTGTCATAAAGGAATAGCCCACAACGGATCATCCAAGCAGGACGGAGAAATGGTCGATGAGGTAAGCGAAAACGCATTGGTTGAGCAACATGGGGTGCTTTCTGGAGTAATACTTCCCGCTCTGCGAGCGCTTCCGAAACCAAACGAAACTCATAATGCTCTAGATAGCGTAAGCCACCGTGGATCAGTTTAGAACTGGCCGACGAAGTTGCTGATGCGAAATCTTGTGCTTCGTAAAGACCTACTGATAGTCCACGACCTGCCGCATCTGCGGCAATACCTGCGCCATTGATACCACCACCAATAACGATCAAATCTAAAACTTTTTGCGAATTAGCCGAATTCTGGTTGTTACTCATGAATATGACCTTGTGTTGAGCGAACGAGCATTTTTGAACATAAGTGAATCCTAGCTTAGCTTTCGTTTTTGATCACTATTTATTTTCGTTTACGCTCGTTTGTGTGATTTGTGCACAAAAAAACCTTTATCTAGCGATAAAGGTTTCAATAAGGTTAAATTCAAATGAGGAAATGTTGATTATTCTTCTTTGTTCACTATCTCTAAAGGAATGGAATGCTCTTTAAGGATTGAGAGAATTTCTTTTGGTGGCTGCTTATCGGTAAACAACATGTGGAGTTGAGAGATATTGCCTAGTTTGACCATTGCATTGCGACCGAACTTGGAGTGGTCAACGGCTAAGAACACACTGCGGCTGTTCTCAATAATCGCTTGTTTCACTCTAACTTCATGGTAGTCGAAGTCGAGTAGAGAGCCATCAAAATCAATGCCACTAATCCCCAGAATACCGAAGTCTAGTCTGAACTGTTTGACGAAGTCGAGTGTGGCTTCGCCGACAATACCGCCGTCTCGATTGCGCACCTCTCCGCCTGCGAGAATCACCTTAAATTCTGGGTTGGGTAGCAAGATAGTGGCGACATTGATGTTATTGGTGACAACACGTAATTGCTTGTGATTTTTACTCAGTGCACGAGCGATGGCTTCAGGGGTGGTACCGATGTCGATAAATAGCGTCGCGCCATCTGGAATGTGTTTGACCACTTCGTCAGCGATCACATCCTTTTCATTGAAGTTCATGCTCTTACGATCGGTATAAGAGGTGTTCTCTGAACTTAATGGGATCGTAGCACCGCCGTGATAGCGGCGAATTTTATTTTCGTCCGCTAACTCATTCAGATCTCGTCTGATGGTTTGCGGACTGACATTAAACTTTTCAACTAACTCATCAGTACTCACATAGCCCTGCTTTTGTACAAGAGCAATGATTTGCTGATGTCTTGGTATTTGTTTCACTCGCCGCTCCCTGTGTTCGAGCTTAGTTCGAAAATAATAACTCGCGCTATTGTGCGCGAATTCTTTCGTTCTGAGAAGAGAAGCGTGTACGGAATAGGGGACAAGGCGCAAAAAAGGGCGCCTTAAGACGCCCCACTTTGGTTAAGCTAATGCCGGATTTAGGTACTAGTCTTCTTCATTATGCATTTCAGCCCATACCTGAGCACACTTCACGGCGCGCTTCCAACCTTTGTAGCGGCGATTGCGTTTTTCTTCGTCATGATGAGGCTCAAAGGTGCGATCGAGTTCGGCTTTGTTTTGCAGCTCATCAATGCTATTCCAATATCCAACGGCAAGGCCAGCGAGGTAAGCCGCTCCCAATGCAGTGACTTCGGTTACTTTAGGACGGTGAACTTCAGTATCTAAAACATCTGATTGGAACTGCATCAGGAAATTATTGGCAACCGCACCGCCATCAACACGTAAGTTGGCTAGCTTAATGCCTGAGTCAGCTTGCATCGCATCAAGAACATCTCTGGTTTGATAGGCGATACCTTCTAGCGTCGCTCTTATGATGTGGTTAGAGCTGACACCACGAGTTAGGCCAACAATAGTGCCACGCGCCCAAGCATCCCAATACGGTGCACCCAGACCGGTAAAGGCAGGGACGACATACACCCCATTGGATGAGTCGACTTTGGTGGCGAAGTATTCAGAATCTTTTGCGTCAGCAAGCAGTTTCATCTCATCACGTAACCATTGGATAGAAGCGCCACCCATGAATACCGCGCCTTCTAATGCATAAGCAGGCTCTCCTGAAGGTCCGCAAGCCAATGTAGTGAGCAAACCATGGGTAGAGTTGACCTTCTCTTGTCCGGTGTTCATCAGTAGGAAACAACCTGTTCCATAAGTGTTTTTTGCTTGACCTGCTTCGACACACATTTGACCGTAGAGCGCGGCTTGTTGGTCTCCAGCGATACCGGCAATAGGAATCCTTGTACCGCCTTTACCACCAATGTTGGTTTGTCCGTAAACTTCAGAAGAGCGTTTAACCTCTGGCATCATTGAAGCCGGAATTCCTAGCTCGTCGAGTAGCTTTTGATCCCAGCATAGGTCATTGATATTAAACAGCATTGTGCGAGACGCGTTGGTATAGTCAGTGACATGAACACGACCTTGAGTCATTTTCCAAACTAACCAAGTATCAACGGTGCCGAACAAGAGCTTACCCGCTTCGGCATCTTCTCTTGCTCCTTCAACGTTGTCGAGTATCCATTTGACTTTTGTTCCAGAGAAGTAAGGATCGAGAACTAACCCGGTATTTTCTTTGACGTACTCTTCCAATCCTCGCTCTTTGAGCTGCTCACAAATTTCTGCAGTTCGGCGGCATTGCCATACGATCGCATTGTAAACAGGTTTACCCGTCTCTTTATTCCAAACGATGGTGGTTTCACGTTGGTTAGTGATGCCAATAGCTGCGAGCTGATCACTGCTTATTCCAGACTTAGCCAAAGTTTCAATCAAGGTTGAACTTTGGGTCGCCCAGATTTCGAGAGGATCATGCTCCACCCATCCTGACTGAGGATAGATCTGTGTGAATTCACGTTGCGAGAGACTAACGATGTTTGCATCGTGATCCAAAATCACCGCGCGTGAGCTTGTTGTGCCTTGGTCTAGGGCAACAATGTACTTTTGCTCAGTCATGGTAAGAGTCCTTTTGTTTCGTTATTACTATTTTAGCTAATCTTGGTCTGCTTATCTTTGCCGTGCGAGTCGAGACAGGTCGGTTTGAGCAGTAAAGATTGGTGTGGTTTCCCTGTTTATGCACATTAATTTTGCACATATCACAGCAATCGAAAACAAACGAGCATAAAAATTGAGCGTTTAAGCACGTAAATGTTAAGTAAACGCGCCTTATTTGTTAATCAGCTGTGCCTATTTGCTATCTAGGCATAGCTGATGAAAGCCCCAAAGAATCGATGTTAGCCCCTTAATGAGCGTGCTTTTCTGTCATTCTCTTATCGATAGTATCACTGTTGTGATTAGCTTTATTTGAGATTTTGTTCGGTAGGAGAGTCGGTGTTTTGTTCTACATGGTCATTCGAACAGTAACTAAATATGTGAAAAGTGGAAGCGCGCGCTAACTATTTGGCCTTAATACACTGTATTTACTCAGATTTAATTCTTATGCAACATTTGTCACAGAAATAAATTGAATTTCTAATAGAATGCGCAGGCTTTCGAACGAAACTTAATTTTGCTCGTTCGAGTTTTTAAAGACCCTACCATCGCTCAAATTATAATGAGGCCCCTATGTTTGGAATATTTAAACCTAAGGCGCACATCGATCGCTTACCCACAGATAAGATTGATGGCGCTTATTCCCGTTTACGTTGGCAGCTCTTTATCGGCATCTTTGTCGGTTATGCGGGCTACTACTTAGTTCGTAAAAACTTCAGCCTAGCTATGCCTTACCTAATCGAACAAGGTTTTAGTCGTGGTGATCTTGGCGTTGCGCTTGCCGCGGTATCTATTGCTTATGGTCTGTCCAAATTCTTAATGGGCAGTGTGTCGGATCGTTCCAATCCTCGCTACTTCTTAAGTGGCGGTCTGTTGATGTCCGCCTTGGTGATGTTCTGTTTTGGTTTCATGCCTTGGGCAACAGAAAGCATTGCAGCTATGTTCATTCTGTTGTTCTTGAACGGCTGGTTTCAAGGAATGGGTTGGCCTGCCTGTGGACGAACTATGGTTCACTGGTGGTCACGCAAAGAGCGGGGTGAGATTGTTTCGGTTTGGAACGTGGCACACAACGTTGGCGGCGGATTAATTGGTCCTCTGTTTATTCTCGGATTATGGGCATTCAACGATGATTGGCGAACTGCTTTCTATGTTCCCGCTTTCTTTGCCACTCTCGTTGCGATTTTTATCTGGTTTACTGTTCGAGATACGCCTCAGTCTTGTGGTTTGCCTCCGATTGAAGAGTACAAAGAAGATTACCCAGATGACTACGACAAGTCACATGAGAAAGAGATGACAGCAAAAGAGATCTTCTTTAAATATGTTTTCTCTAACAAGCTGTTGTGGTCGATTGCGATTGCGAATGCGTTTGTCTACCTGATTCGTTACGGAGTATTGGACTGGGCACCTGTGTACCTCAAAGAAGCGAAAGATTTTTCAGTCGACAAATCCTCATGGGCTTACTTCTTATATGAATGGGCGGGGATCCCTGGCACTCTGCTTTGTGGCTGGATTTCCGATAAGTTGTTTAAAGGTCGCCGTGCGCCTGCAGGTATCTTGTTTATGGTTCTCGTTACCGTCGCAGTTCTCGTCTACTGGTTTAACCCAGCCGGTAACCCTACGGTTGATATGATGGCGCTCGTGGCGATCGGCTTCTTAATTTACGGTCCAGTAATGTTAATTGGTCTTTATGCATTAGAACTTGCGCCGAAGAAAGCGGCTGGTACGGCAGCAGGACTGACTGGCTTGTTTGGTTACTTAGGTGGCGCTGTGGCGGCGAATGCTGTTCTAGGCTATACGGTTGACCACTTTGGCTGGGATGGCGGATTCATCATCTTAGTGGGCTCTTGTATTACATCTATCGTTTGTTTGACGTATGCCTTTTTAGGTGAACGCGCGCACCATGAACAAAAAGCGCGTGAGAAAGAAGCGCTAGCTTGATACCAACTAGAACAATTGTCTGGTCATTATTGCTTCTTCAGTAAAACAATAAAAACAACGTCAGTGACTATAATGCTTATTGTTAATTCTTATACATAAGCGAAAAAATCCCCCAGCAGATTCCTGCTGGGGGATTTTCTTATTAACAAGAGCTAACTTTGTCTACTGTGCTATTAGTTGTTGCTGTGAAGCTCAGAGTTCAGCTCTACAGCCGTCTTGTTAGCAAGACATTCAATTTGGCCTGTTACTGAGTTACGACGGAATAGTAGGTCAGATACGCCAGCAAGATCGCGTGCTTTCACCACTTCGACTTCTTTACCTTCTGCAATCATGCGTACTTTAGAACCCGCCGTTACGTAAAGGCCTGATTCAACAGTACAACGATCGCCTAGTGGGAAACCAAGACCTGCGTTGGCACCAAGCAGTGAGCTTTCACCAATAGATACGACAACGGTACCGCCACCAGAAAGTGTACCCATGATAGAGGCACCGCCACCGATATCTGAACCGTCACCAACCACCACGCCAGCAGAAATACGGCCTTCAACCATACTTACACCTGTTGTACCAGCATTGAAGTTAATGAAACCTTCGTGCATCACTGTTGTGCCTTCGCCCACATGCGCACCAAGACGTACACGAGAAGTGTCTGCAATACGAACGCCAGCAGGTACCACGTAATCAACCATCTTAGGAAATTTATCGACACAATCTACAGACAGTGAACGACCTGCTAGGCGAGCTTCAATTTGACGCTCAGCCAGTTCTGGTAGATCGATAGGGCCTTCGTTAGTCCAAGCAATGTTGTGCAGTAGACCAAAGATACCGTCCAGCACTGTACCGTGAGGTTGAACTAGGCGGTTAGAGATAAGTTGTAGCTTAAGGAAGCCTTCTGCCACGGAAGCCGGTTTCTCGTCTGTTGCTAGAACAACAAGAACAAGTGGCTGTGCAGATTCCGCTGCTTTTGCCGCGAATGATGCGTTTGCTGCGTCGCCATTTGCTTCAAATGCGCCAGCAAGCTCAGCACTTTGAGCCGCAGAGATTTCGATAGCTTGGTTACCTTGCTCATAACCTGCCACTTTTGCTACCGCTTCAACTAGAGCATCAGCTGGGTTAAGAACTGGGTTTGGAAAAAACGCTTCAATGATTTTTCCATCACGGTTTTTAGTTGCCGTACCAAGGGCTAGTGAAAAGTAAGCCATGTTGAATCTCCATGTTTAAATTCAGTGAGAGCGTCGTTGCTCCCTTAAAATGCGTTAGAGTCATCATAAAGAGACGACATAAGAGTTTAAAGACCTGAAATAGATAAAGTCTGTAAGCCGATATTTTTTGTCTCTTTAGCGATATGTTGTCTTTTTGTCTATATTGTCTCTTTTACTACGGACAATAAAAAGAGCCCGAAGCAGTGCTTCGGGCTCTTTAGTAAGACTTTACTTATAACTGATTGGCGCTGCGCTTTTTACGCTTAGTGCTTTTATAGCTTTATATTTGCCAACCGTTCATACCCGTTGAGCGTGGGTATGTAAACAAGTGATTACTTGTTTAGGTCTTCTGCGTGCTCAGATAGGAACGCTGCAACACCTTTTGGAGATGCGTCCATACCTGCTTTACCTTCTTCCCACTGTGCAGGACATACTTCACCGTTCTTCTGGTGGAAGTTTAGAGCGTCAACCATACGTAGCATTTCGTCGATGTTACGGCCTAGTGGTAGGTCGTTAACTACTTGGTGACGTACAAGGCCGTCTTCGTCGATTAGGAAAGAACCACGGAAAGCAACGCCTGCTTCTGGGTGCTCAACGTCGTAAGCTTTACAGATTTCGTGCTTAACGTCAGCAACTAGTGGGTACTTAACTTGACCGATACCGCCATCTTCGATAGCAGTGTTACGCCATGCGTTGTGAGAGAACTGAGAATCGATAGAAACACCGATTACTTCAACACCTTTAGCTTGGAAATCAGCTAGGCGGTTGTCGAAAGCGATTAGCTCAGATGGGCAAACGAAAGTGAAATCTAGTGGGTAGAAGAAAACAACTGCCTTCTTACCTTTAGTGAACTCTGCAAAGTTGAAGTTATCAACGATTTCGCCGTTACCTAGAACAGCTGCAGCAGTAAAATCTGGGGCTTGACGACCTACTAGTACCATTTTTTTGCTCCTAAAATATATGGTTAGTTCCAAACCAAGCTAAGTGTTTTTGGTTTGGTCCGTGTTTGTACGCGACAAACTATAGTACACATTGTAGTATGTAAAAAAGCGAATTAAATAGATTAAGTTAATCGAAAAAAGCGATAAATTAGTTTTTATTAACTTGGTTAATATCTAGTCAGAAGTAATAAACGAATCTATGAATAAGTGGCCTAGCCTCAAGCAGTTACACTATCTAATCACTTTGTATGAAACCCGTCATTTTAGCGATGCTGCTGAAAAGTGTTTTGTTAGCCAGTCAACCTTAAGTAAAGGCATTCAAAATCTCGAAGAACTGATTGGCTGTCCTCTCTATGAAAAGAAAGATAAGAAGAGCCCATTGGTTTTTACTCAGGCAGGAGAACTTGTTGTTCAGCAAGGACGAGAGCTACTGGCTAAAGGACAAGACTTAGTTGAACTCGGGCGTCTGTGCCAAGGGGATGAAATGGAAGGTCAGCTGCGGGTCGGCTGTATACCGACGATTGCACCTTTTCTATTGTGCGACTTAGTTCAGGAAGTCAACCAGCGTTTCCCACAACTTAACCTTCTATTAAGAGAAGACACCACCACGAATTTATTAGATGCGCTTCGTCACGGTGAGCTTGATGTGCTGATTTTGGCCTTACCAGTCGAGATTGACGGTATGGACAGCCGAATTGTCGGAAATGACCCTTTCCGGATGATCATCAGTCAAAATCAAGCCGATGCAATCCAGACACCGATTAAATATGCTGACTTGCCGAATGAGTTCGTCTTTCTATTAGAGAAAGAGCACTGTTTAACCGAGCATGCGGTATCGGCTTGTCAGTTAACCGATAAAGAAAAGATCAATCCGTTTTCTGCCACTAGTTTGCACACGTTAGTTCAGATGGTGGCAAACGGCATGGGTACGACGTTTATTCCGCAAATGGCGATTGATCATGGTTTGATTGAAAACCAGAATTTGGTCGTTGTCGACGCGCCCGGGCAACAGGCTCATCGCCATATCGGGCTCGTTTGGCGACCAAGTTCGTCGCGTGTGAATACTTTTAATCAATTAGCAGATGTCGTGTCAGAGCTACTTTAGCGATAAGTAGTAGCCATTAACCATCAATACTTCTTAAAAAGCGCACTAGTTTTAGTGCGCTTTTTAGCATTTTATTCTGTTGGTGAACTTTAACTTGTAAAATTTTACAAAGAAATCTTGATGAAGCTTTCATTAAATTGTGAAATTTCACACTGTGAATTTTACAACTAGTCAAATTTCCTCTGTTTGATCTCTTCGTTGCATATCCTCTAAAAGTCCAGTTATCGCTAGGTTTCCTTTCTGTTACTAATAATCAAACGTCTGTTTGAAACGGTTTTACAGGTGTAATTTTACTGTAATTAAATTACGTAACTACTTACATTTTAGTGATCGAAATCAATAGCTTGGAGCTGACCGAATAAAACTTTGAATTTAACGATTTGTTTACTTTAGGACTTTTACTCTAACGGATGTTGGTATAGTTTAAATGCAGGTCTTGTAAGACTTATGTCTAGATTGAAAAGCGAATTAGGCTCAGTCAGTCTAACAACCAACGAAACAAAAAAATCAATCAAGTGATGGTCAATGTGGATGTTTGATTGTTGTTTGATAGTTACAAATGTAACTTTATATAGACCAAGCAATACCCGAGTGACAGAAACACATTAAAAGGTGAGTGAACAGCACCTAGTTTCATCACTCTGGATAGTTAAGGAAGAAATTATGCTTGCCAACACACCAGATAGAGAAGAAACAACAGTAGAAGCCCAAGAAACCCTACTAACCGAAGGCATGCTTGATGTCACTGGTACCCTTTCACCAGAGCATCAGGCGATTTTCCCTGTTGAAGCCCAAACCTTTTTGTCTCTACTGTGTGACAAGTTTGCTGGCCAAGTGGATGAGCTGCTAACTACTCGTGAAGAGAAGCAAGCGCACATTGACGCTGGCGAACTGCCGGATTTCCTTGAAGATACGTTAGATATCAGAGAAGGAAGCTGGAAGATCCAAGGGATTCCAAAAGATCTGCAAGATCGCCGTGTTGAAATCACAGGTCCTACTGACCGAAAAATGGTGATTAATGCACTGAATGCCAACGTAAAAGTGTTCATGGCAGATTTTGAAGACTCTTTGGCTCCCGCTTGGGATAAGGTGCTTGATGGTCAAATTAACCTGCGTGATGCGGTAAATGGCGACATCAGTTACACCAATCCGGTTAATGGTAAGCACTATCAGCTGGAACAAGATCCCGCCGTTTTAATCTGCCGTGTACGTGGTCTCCATCTAAAAGAAAAACACGTGACATTTAACGGTCAGATTATCCCGGGGGCGCTGTTTGACTTTGCGCTTTACTTTTACAACAACTACACCAGTTTGTTGAAAAAAGGCAGCGGCCCATATTTTTATATTCCTAAATTGCAGTCTCATCACGAAGCGAAATGGTGGAGCGACGTATTCCACTTTACTGAAGACTACTTTGGTTTAGACACTGGCACTATCAAAGCAACAGTACTGATAGAAACGCTCCCTGCGGTATTTGAGATGGATGAAATTTTGTTCTCTCTTAAAGAGCATATCGTAGGTCTAAACTGTGGCCGCTGGGACTACATCTTTAGCTACATTAAAACCCTAAAAAGACACCCCGATCGCGTGCTGCCGGATCGTCAGGTGGTGACTATGGACAAGCCGTTCCTAAATGCTTACTCGCGTTTACTTGTTCGAACGTGTCACAAGCGTGGTGCTTTCGCTATGGGAGGGATGGCCGCCTTTATCCCTGCGAAAGACCCACAAACCAATCAGCAAGTGCTCGATAAGGTTTATAACGATAAGTCACTGGAAGCGAGCAATGGCCATGATGGCACTTGGGTTGCGCATCCTGGCCTTGCCGACACTGCGCTGGTGGTATTTGACCAAGCTCTGGGAGAGCGTACTAACCAATTAAATGTCTCTCGTAAACAAGATGCCCCAGTTACGGCAAAAGATCTGTTGGCCCCGTGTGACGGAGCGATTACTGAGCAAGGCATGCGTCACAATATCCGTGTAGCACTGCAATATATCGAGGCTTGGATATCTGGCAACGGCTGTGTGCCTATCTATGGAATGATGGAAGATGCCGCGACAGCAGAAATCTCTCGCGCTTCTATCTGGCAGTGGATTCAGCACGGCAAATCACTCGATAACGGACAAACGGTGACCAAACCGCTATTCGAGCAGTACCTAACAGAAGAGATCGAAGTGGTGAAAAGTGAGATTGGCCAAGAGCGTTATGACTCGGGTCGATTTGAACAAGCCGCCGAGCTAATGGCTAAGCTCACCACCAGTAATGAACTGACCAATTTCTTAACCGTTCCAGGATATGACTTCTTGGACTAACGAAATATTCAAACAATAACGTGAATGTTCTAAGGCAGAGATGGATGTACTGCCGAGGATAAAAGAAACATAGCGCCCATTTACCCACATAAGAAGCGCTCATCAAAAGAGGGATAGACCGATGACTAACTTAACTCGCCGCCAACAAATCGAAGCTCTGGAAAAAGACTGGGCTACTAATCCACGCTGGAAAAATGTTAAACGTCCTTACACGGCTGAGGAAGTCGTAGAACTACGTGGTTCAATGGTACCTGCCAACACTATCGCTCAACGTGGTGCAGACAAGCTATGGTCACTGGTCAACGGTGACGCGAAAAAAGGCTACGTAAACTGTTTAGGTGCTCTAACCGGTGGTCAAGCGGTGCAACAAGCAAAAGCGGGTATCGAGGCAATTTACCTATCAGGTTGGCAGGTGGCTGCAGATAACAACACTGCATCTACCATGTACCCTGACCAATCGCTATACCCAGTAGACTCTGTACCTTCAGTGGTTAAGCGTATTAACAACTCATTCCGTCGCGCTGACCAAATCCAATGGTCTAACGGTAAATCGCCAGCAGATGAGGGTGGTGTTGATTACTTCCTACCAATCGTAGCGGATGCGGAAGCAGGCTTTGGTGGTGTACTTAACGCATACGAGCTGATGAAGTCGATGATTGATTCGGGCGCAGCAGGCGTACACTTTGAAGATCAGCTAGCGTCAGTGAAAAAATGTGGCCATATGGGTGGTAAAGTTCTTGTCCCAACTCAAGAAGCGGTACAAAAGCTAGTAGCAGCGCGTCTAGCGGCGGACGTATCAGGCACAACAACACTCGTGATTGCACGTACGGATGCCAATGCAGCTGACTTAATTACCTCAGATTGTGATTCTTATGATGCAGATTTCATCCAAGGAGAACGCACTCAAGAAGGCTTTTACCGAGTTCGTGCAGGTATCGACCAAGCGATAGCTCGCGGTCTAGCTTACGCACCATACGCAGACCTTATCTGGTGTGAAACAGCAACGCCATGTCTCGAAGAAGCTCGTAAGTTTGCCGAAGCGATTCATGCTGAATACCCAGATCAGCTATTAGCATACAACTGTTCTCCTTCTTTCAACTGGGAGAAGAATCTAGACGCTGAAACCATCGCGAAGTTCCAACAAGAGCTGTCGGATATGGGCTACAAGTACCAGTTCATTACGCTAGCGGGTATCCATAACATGTGGTTCAACATGTTTGAACTAGCGCATGACTACGCGCAAGGTGAAGGTATGCGCCACTACGTTGAGAAAGTACAGCGCCCTGAGTTCCAAGCGGCTGAAAAAGGTTACACCTTTGTAGCGCATCAACAAGAAGTAGGTACAGGTTACTTTGATAAGATGACCAACACCATCCAAGGTGGTAACTCTTCAGTAACAGCTCTGACAGGTTCAACCGAAGAAGACCAATTTTAATCCCTAGCCACTGTTCCTAACTAGCGAGTTAAAAATGCAGGCTTTAACTCGCTAGATTTGGAAATTGGTATTCTGTTTAAGCATAAACTTTGACATGCTTTGAGCGGTGCAGACCGCTCTTTTTTATTCAACTTCTTCTGGTTCAACTTCTTCTTGCAGCTCAAGTAAGTTGATCGCGATAGCAACAAAATCGCTGTCAGTGATAATGCCGACCAAATGACCTTTTTCCACTACGGGTAAGCAGCCTACCTTATGTTTCTGCATATAAATCGCGCTCTCTTTCAAGCCAGCTTGTGGTGAAACGGTCATAACACCCGTTTTCATGACATCATATAGCGGTGTATCGAGAGTGAAGGATTGATTTTCTGGGATTTTTTGCAAGCTCGATTCTTGAGCGGCCAATACGTCACGTTGAGAAACCACGCCGAGTAAACACTTGTTCGCGTCGACGATAGGAACATGGCGAATATCTAGTGCTTCCATGGTGTGTTTTGCATCGGCAAGGTTATGTGAGCGTAGCAACGTATGCGGATTACGCGTCATCATGTCTTCGATTTTAATCATGGCTGCCTCCTGAGTTATTGTTGTTTATAACTAAGTAACCTTTGTTTTGGCAGTACCTTTAATCTTTGTCATCTACCCACTGTCGATATCGACGATAGCTACTTAGGTATACCTTTAATATAGTAACTTTTGCGACTGGATATTGAGAGCTAGTTGGGTTTTTATTCCGATTTTTAGAAAAAGCTGTAGCGAAATATGAACAGCTTCCAGCAACGACTCAGAAGCATTGCCTACAAAGCGTTTTTGTCCGCACGAAATTCGAATCTGATTACAATAATTCACATCTCTTTCCTTGCTATTGCGCGTACGCAGAATATACTAGTCGGCTGCGAAAAACTCGTCGTCTGTTTGTGACAGAATCAGTTCGGCTTCCATCACGACAAGATAAACCACGACATAAGATTTAGTAACATGCAAGTATCTGATTTCCACTTTGATTTACCTGATGAGCTGATTGCTCGTTACCCTCAGCCTGAACGTACTGCTAGCCGTCTGCTTCAACTTGATGGAAATAGCGGCGAACTCAATGATGGCACCTTCACCGATGTACTTGAACAAGTACAAGCTGGTGACCTAGTGGTTTTCAACAACACGCGCGTGATTCCAGCACGACTGTTTGGTCGTAAAGAGTCCGGCGGTAAGCTTGAGGTTCTTGTCGAACGCGTGCTCGATGAAAAGAGCATCCTGGCACACGTGCGCTGTTCTAAATCGCCTAAGCCAGGTTCAACCATCTTTATTGGTGAGAACGACGAGTACTCGGCACAAATGGTGGCACGTCATGATGCACTGTTTGAACTGAAATTTAATTCTGAGCAAAACGTTTTGGCGGTATTGGAAGAGATTGGTCACATGCCTCTTCCACCTTATATTGACCGTCCTGACGAAGACTCAGATAAAGAGCGTTACCAAACGGTTTACAACGAAAAACCAGGTGCTGTAGCGGCGCCAACGGCAGGTTTGCACTTTGATGAGCCTTTAATTGAAAAAATCAAAGCGAAAGGTGCAGAGCTCGCTTACGTGACACTTCACGTTGGCGCAGGCACATTCCAGCCAGTAAAAGTGGATAACATCAACGACCACCATATGCATGCGGAATATGTTGAAGTTCCACAACAAGTGGTAGAGGCGATTAAAGCAGCCAAAGCGCGTGGCGGTCGTATCATCGCGGTAGGCACCACATCAGTTCGCTCGCTAGAAAGTGCCGCGCAAGATGCAATCAAGAAAGGCACTGAGCTTGTTCCTTTCTTTGGTGACACTGAAATCTTTATCTATCCAGGTTATGAGTACCAGTTAGTCGATTGCTTAATCACTAACTTTCATTTACCAGAGTCGACACTGATTATGTTGGTGAGTGCATTTGCTGGTTATGAAAATACGATGAACGCCTACAAGCATGCGGTAGATAATAACTACCGTTTCTTCTCATATGGTGACTCAATGTTCATCAAGAAAAAAACTGACTAGCTGTATCTTACGCTTCAATAGCAGCGTCAAAAGTGCTCACTTACATCCGTAAGCTCCGCGCTTTTTCCTTGCTCTTAAAGCGTAATATTTTGCTAGTAAGCTTTTTTATAATTTATTGTTTACGAGTGCTAGCAGTAGGCTAGGACGCATACCAAAAAATTGGTTTGTATCTCGCATGGAAGGCGACCGCTCCTCATAGAGCTTAAAGCTCTGAACTTAATGTCAGACTGTTTCTCTGACAACTGGAGGCTTCGTGAAGTTAAAATTCGATCTTAAGAAAAAAGACGGTGTTGCACGTCGTGGTCAACTGACCTTCGAGCGTGGCACAGTTCAAACCCCTGCATTTATGCCAGTAGGTACGTACGGTACTGTGAAAGGCATGACGCCAGAAGAAGTAAAAGGCACGGGTGCTGAAATTCTTCTTGGTAACACTTTCCACCTATGGCTACGTCCGGGGCAGGAAGTGATGAAAATGCACGGTGACCTGCACGATTTTATGAACTGGCACGGTCCTATTCTTACTGATTCAGGCGGTTTCCAAGTATTCAGCCTAGGTAAAATGCGTACCATCACTGAACAAGGTGTCCATTTCCGTAACCCTGTAAACGGTGACAAGATCTTCATGGACGCTGAAAAGTCGATGGAAATCCAAAAAGATCTTGGTTCAGACATCGTGATGATTTTCGACGAGTGTACGCCATACCCAGCGACACACGACGAAGCGAAAAAATCGATGGAGATGTCACTGCGTTGGGCACAACGTTCACGTGACCACTTCGATAAGCTAGAAAACCCGAACAACCTATTTGGTATTGTTCAGGGCGGTGTTTATGAAGACTTGCGTGATGTATCAGTTAAAGGCTTAACTGAGATTGGTTTTGACGGCTATGCGGTTGGTGGTCTTGCGGTAGGTGAGCCTAAAGAAGATATGCACCGTGTTCTTGAGCACACCTGTCCACAGCTTCCGGAAGACAAACCTCGTTACCTAATGGGTGTTGGCAAACCAGAAGATTTGGTAGAAGGTGTACGTCGTGGTATCGACATGTTTGACTGTGTAATGCCAACGCGTAATGCGCGTAACGGTCACCTATTTGTGACTGGTGGTGTGATCAAGATCCGTAATGCGAAACATAAAACTGATACAACACCGTTAGATCCACACTGTGACTGTTACACTTGTCAAAATTACAGCAAGTCGTACCTTCACCACTTAGAGCGTTGTAATGAAATTTTAGGTGCTCGCCTAAATACGATTCACAACCTGCGCTACTACCAGCGTCTAATGGAAAGTATTCGTAAAGCGATTGACGAAGATCGTTTCGATGAGTTTGTTACTGAGTTCTATGAGCGTCGTGGTCGTGAAGTACCACCGCTAGCAAAACAGCAGTAATTGACAGGTTAAAAGAATTAAAGCCTTTGGCATTGTGCCAGAGGCTTTTGCTAATAAAGTAGGCGAACGCAGGTTATTTTTGAGAGAGCGATCTCTATTGGTCACTCTCAGACTTGAAACTAAAATGCGAAAGCCCAACTTGGATATTAATAAAAAATAATAGAGGACTTTTTTAATGTTTATTTCTCAAGCTCACGCAGCAGCAGAAGGCGCTCCAGCAGGCGGCGGTTTTGAAATGCTAATCATGCTAGGTATGTTCGCGGTGATCTTCTACTTCATGATCTACCGTCCACAAGCTAAGCGTGTAAAAGAGCACAAGAGCCTAATGTCTTCGATGGGCAAAGGTGATGAAGTTCTAACTAGCGGTGGCCTAGTAGGTAAAATTACTAAGATCGCAGAAGACAATGACTACATCTCTCTCGAGCTGAACACAAATAATGAAGTTGTTATCAAGAAAGATTTCATTACTGCAGTGCTACCAAAAGGTACGCTTAAGTCTCTATAAAACAGCTAGAGGATCCTCGCTGTGCTAAACCGCTATCCTATGTGGAAGTACCTAATGGTGGTGTTTGCCATCGCCATTGCTGCATTGTATGCACTTCCAAATATCTACGGTGAAGATCCGGCAATTCAAGTTACAGGGGCGCGTGGCGCCTCTGTAGATATGTCAACGCTGGATTCTGTCACTAAAGCTCTTGATGAACAGGGCTTATCTCATAAATCCATTGCTCTCGAAAATGGATCTATTCTCGTACGTTTTAACGACACTGACACGCAAATCAGTGCTCGCGATATTATCAACGAAGCGCTTGGCAGCGATAAAATTGTTGCACTTAACCTTGCTCCTGCGACACCAGACTGGCTTGAGTCTATTGGTGCAGCACCAATGAAGCTTGGTCTTGACCTACGTGGTGGTGTTCACTTCTTGATGGAAGTGGATATGGACGCTGCAATGGAAAAGCTTGTCGGTCAGCAAGAAGAAGCTTTCCGCAGCGAACTTCGTGAAGAGAAAATTCGTTACCGTGCTATTCGCCCTTCAGGTAAAGATGCCGTTGAAGTACTGCTTCGTAACGAAGAACAGTTAGCGGATGCTGAGCGCATTCTAAAGCAAAACCACCCAGATATGATCTTCACTGAATCAGACTCTGATGGCCGCTACGCGTTAACCGCAACCTTTACTGAGCAACGCTTAACTGAAATTCGTAACTACGCTGTTGAACAGAACATCACCATCCTACGTAATCGTGTAAACGAACTTGGTGTTGCTGAGCCTCTTGTTCAACGCCAAGGCGCAAGCCGTATTGTTGTTGAGCTTCCAGGTGTGCAAGACACGGCACGTGCTAAAGAAATTCTTGGTGCGACAGCGACGCTTGAGTTCCGTGAAGTGGATTCGAAAGCGGATCTAGCCGCTGCAGCAAATGGCCGTGCGCCAGCAGGTAGTGAGATCAAGCAAGACCGTGATGGTCGCCCAGTTGTGCTTAAAAAGCGCGTCATTCTAGGTGGTTCAAGCATTACGGATGCGAGCTCAAGTGTTGATGAATATGGTCGTCCGCAAGTTAACATCTCGCTAGATAGCGAAGGTGGTAACAAGATGTCTGCGTTCTCGAAAAAGAACATTGGTAAGCTAATGGCTACCGTGTTCGCAGAGTACAAAGACAGTGGCCGTAAAACGCCTGATGGTCGAGTGATTCTGACTAAGCATGAAGAAGTGATCAACCAAGCAACGATTCAATCTGCTCTTGGTCGTAACTTCCGTATCACAGGTATTGATTCAGCTTCAGAAGCACATAACCTAGCGCTTCTACTACGCGCAGGTGCTCTGATTGCGCCAATTTCTATCGTTGAAGAACGTACCATTGGTCCTTCTATGGGTCAGCAGAACATCGATATGGGTATTCAAGCGTGTATCTTTGGTCTTGTTGCGGTAATGCTTTTCTGTCTGGTTTACTACCGTAAGTTTGGTATTTTTGCTAACTGTGCCTTGATTGCTAACATCGTACTTATCATCGGTATCATGTCGATGATCCCTGGTGCGACGATGACGCTACCCGGTATTGCCGGTATCGTTCTGACGGTGGGTATGGCGGTCGATGCCAACGTACTTATCTTTGAGCGTATTCGTGAAGAGCTTCGTGAAGGTCGTAACCCTCAACAAGCGATTCACCAAGGTTACGCCAACGCGTTCAGTACCATTGCAGATGCGAACATCACAACCCTTATCACTGCGATTATTCTATTTGCCGTGGGTACAGGCGCGATTAAAGGTTTCGCAGTAACGCTATCTATCGGTATCTTGACCTCAATGTTTACAGCCATCATTGGTACACGTTGTATCGTGAACCTATTGTACGGTGGTAAACGAATTAAAAAATTGTCGATCTAAGGAAGTAATATGTTTCAGTTATTGAAAACAGACAAAACGATCGACTTTATGCGTTGGTCAAAGGTGGCATTTGTTTTCTCAATCCTAATGATTGGTGCGTCAATCTTTACTCTATCAACCAAATGGTTGAACTGGGGTTTAGATTTTACTGGCGGTACCTTGATCGAAGTCGGCTTTGAGCAACCAGCTAACCTTGAAGATATTCGTAGTGCTCTAGAAGCGAAAGGCTTCGGTGATGCGACAGTACAGAACTTTGGTAGTGCTCGTGACGTTATGGTACGCCTGCGTCCGCGTGAAGATGTTGCCGGTGAAACGCTGGGTAACCAGATCCTAGATGCTATCAAAGATGGTACAGGTGAAAGCGTTGAGATGCGTCGTATCGAGTTCGTTGGTCCAAACGTCGGTGATGAGCTAACAGAAGCAGGTGGTCTTGCGATCCTTGTTTCCCTTATCTGTATCTTGCTCTACGTATCGGTGCGATTTGAGTGGCGTTTAGCAGCCGGTGCGGTAATGGCCCTGACTCATGACGTTATCATTACGCTGGGTATCTTCTCACTGCTAGAGATCGAAGTCGACCTGACGATCGTGGCGGCGCTATTAACCGTTGTTGGTTACTCGCTCAACGATACCATCGTTGTATTCGACCGCATCCGTGAAAACTTCCGTAAGATGCGTAAAGGTGAGCCTGCTGAGATCATGAACAACTCAATTACTCAAACATTGAGCCGTACATTGATTACTTCGGGTACAACCTTGTTCGTAGTTATCGCGCTGTTTACACAGGGTGGAGCTATGATTCACGGCTTCGCGACGGCACTTCTACTGGGTATTACGGTAGGTACTTACTCATCAATCTACGTGGCTTCGGCACTGGCATTGAAATTGGGTATTACCAAAGAACACTTAATGCCACCTCAAGTAGAAAAAGAAGGTGCAGAGTTCGACGAGATGCCATAAGGCAAATCAAGCTCGCTATATGAAAGCCGCTGAATCTCAGCGGCTTTATTGTTTTAATACTAACCAGAATAAATATCTGATCACCGATTGGTATAAGGGAAACCAATGAAGCGTTGTTTTGTATTTTTTATCTCTGTGCTGCTGAGTTCAACATTGTGGGCGAACACACTAGTCCTATCTGACAATACAGGCGATGAGTTGCAAGCGACGATTCAATCTTCATGGATGCATTGTGAGGAGCAACGTTGGTGTGCGGATGAGCTTTATTACTATCGAGAGAACTTTATTGCCGAAGCGCAAATTAGCGAGCAAAGTCTAACCGTTGAACTGTTTGCTGAATACTCACCTCACTTACTTTCTCAATTGCAGCTGCATCTACGCCAAGATGGCTTTGAACTGCTTAGAGCGGAGATTGAAGGGGGAGAGTTTGACGTTGCTTCAGCGGTTAAAGAGTCGTCGCTTGCGGAAGCTGATAAAGCGCTAATTCTGTTTCTTAATCGCTATCCTCCGAATGCTGAACGGACACTTGAATGGCAAAGTCGAGTTTGGCGTGCCCAGCTAAAAAGTGATGGTGAGTTAGTCTGGTTGACACTTACTCAGCGTCGCATTCAACCAAGTGAAAACTGATTTGCAAAGCTAGAGTTGTCTTAACAACCGTTTTCTTATCGGTACTTCATTAACAGTGCTTTACGTACCTTAGGTTGGCCCATATTCGCTTGAGTGGCGAAGATACTATCTGTCGGAATGTTTTTAGGAAAAGGATTACCGAGAAACGTCTGATACAAAGCGTACACACCTCGATAGCCCATCTCATAGGGTTGTTGTATTACGAGTCCATAAATTCGACCATCCGATAGGGCTTCTACAAGAATTTTGTTTGAGTCGAAGCCAATGTGAACTAAATCAGTCGGTGTTTCGAGTGCTCCTAAAGCGATTAACACAGCGACGGTTGTGGACTCATTCGGTGTGAAGATACCATCAAGTTGTTGGATTTTTCCGGCAAGGATTTCTTTGGCATTTTTACGCGCGTCACCAATCTTTAATCCTAAGTAACGGTCTTCAACAATCATTAACCCAGACGATGTCGCGCCATCTTCAAAGCCTTGCTCACGGTCGTCTGTTGATACCACGCCTTTTTCCATTCTTAACAGGGCGACCTTGCCTTGATTACCAAGTCTTTTCGCCATTTTTTTCCCGGCTAGAAAACCGGCGTGGTAGTTATCCGTTGCAATAACACTAATGACATCTGAAACCCCTGCATCTCTGTCGATATAGACGGTTGGAATGTTGAGTTGTTTGAGCCGCGCAACGTCGTCTGCTCTGTCTGCAGAATTGGGGGCGAGCAATAACCCGATGCATCTATTTTTTACCACTTGGTCAATGATCATGCGCTGAGCATCAATGTCAGACTCGTTTCTTGGTCCGCGAAAATAAATGGCTAACCCTAGCTCTTGCGCTGCTTTTTCACTGCCAGCTTTCACTGACATCCAAAAGTCATGAACTGAGCCTGCAGGAACTACGCCAATACAATCTTGAGATAAGCTATGAGAACTGAAACTGATCAAGCACAGTATCATTAATTGACGTAATCCTCTGACCATTAATAAATTCTCCTTTAAAAACTGAAGACACGTTGTTTTCTATGTTCTATCAGTAAGCATAGTGCTAATGGACAACTAAGTAGTAATTGCACTATTGAAGAGAAATACGAGACTGAAACATAGGGTGATCATTTAGAGAGACATTAATGAATAACTTGTTATGATGAATAAAAATAAAATAATAGGAAGCAAGTAATGCCACATTTACGTTTTAGAGCAGTAGAGCCACAAACGGTCCAGACATTATCGAAATCGTTAATCGATGAGCTACAGCCTCACATGGACTGTCCACGTGAGGATTTTACCTTTGAGTACATCTACAGCACTTTTTATCACGAAGGTGAGGTAAACAAAGCTTATCCGTTTGTTGAGGTGTTGTGGTTTAATCGCGGGCAAGAGACACAAGATGAAGTGGCTAAGATCATTACGCATCAAGTGCGTGGCATGATCGGTGAGGATGTCGATGTCGCGGTGATCTTCACAGCGCTGGATGCTAGTGGCTACTATGATAATGGTCAGCACTACTAAAAGAGCATAAATGAGTGAGGTAAGGATGAGAAACACGATCGCAATGACGAAAGCTGCGCTCTTATCCTTACTGGGCTTGGTTCCAGTGCTCACTCATGCGACTCCCTGGGAGCAGATTCAAACCCCTTCAAAACAGAACCCTCAAGCCATTGGTAGTTATGCGAACGGTTGTTTAGCGGGCGGTGCCGCTTTACCACTCGAAGGCGAGGGTTACCAAGTTCTCCGCAGTCAAAGAGCGCGCTACTATGGCCACCCCGATGCGGTCATTTTCATTCAGAGATTGGCTAGTCTGACCAAGGATAAGCTCAATACAAGGTTGCTTATCGGTGATATCTCTTTGCCACAAGGTGGGCGTTTCTCTTCCGGTCACTCTAGTCACCAAACTGGCCTTGATATTGATATTTGGCTCCGTTTGGCGGACTCACCGCTGTCGCCAACAGATCTAGAACAGCCGACGCCAATGAGCGTAGTGAACCTAAAACAGTATCAATTGTTAAAGAAAAGCTGGGACAATCGGCACTTTCAATTGATTAAAATGGCAGCGAGTGATGAACAGGTCGCAAGGATATTCGTTCATCCAGTAATCAAACAAAAGCTATGCGTTAGCGAAGAAGGAAGTGAAAGAGAGTGGCTACGTAAGGTTCGTCCTTGGTGGGGTCATCACTATCATATGCACGTACGATTACAGTGCCCTGAAGGAAGTATGAATTGTAAACCGCAGGCAGAGCCACCTCAAGGTGATGGCTGTGGGGCAGAGCTAGCGAGTTGGAAACCTCAACCCAAACCTGCTGCTCCCAAAGTAACGACAGCCAAACCGAAAAAGAAGCCTGTTAAAGTGATGCACCAACAGTGTCAGCAACTACTCAACAAAAACGCCGCTCGATGAGCGGCGTTTTCAATTAAGCTAAACCTTGAATGATGACGAACTTTTCGAGCAGCTCTTCATCGGTTTCAACGTGGTTTGGATCTGTGATGATACATTTGGTTATTGGACACACAGACTGACACGTTGGCTTTTCATAGTGACCTTTACACTCAGTGCAGAGATCTGGGTCGATCTCAAAGATAGTGTCACCCATGGTAATTGCGCCGTTTGGACACTCAGGGTCACACATATCGCAGTTAATGCACTTGTCGGTGATCAGTAACGCCATTGCTTATTTACCCGTTGGGTTACGGGTATCCTGGCCTGAGTTTAGGTTGCGCATTAATAGGCCGTATTCTAGATCCATATCTTCTGGAACTGGGATGAATACGAAGTGGCCGTTTCCTTTTGCGTCCTCAATCTTCTCAGACTTGCGGTTTTCCATCGCTTCGAGCGTGAAGACAACGTTACCTTTTGGCGTCATTAGCTCAAGGCTATCACCAACGAGGAATTTGTTCTTCACTTCAACTTCAGCAAGGTCACCACGGCGTTTACCAGTGAATTCACCAACAAATTGCTGAGCGTCAGAAACTGAGTAACCGTAATCGTAGTTTTGGTAAGCATCATGAGTGTGGCGACGTAGGAAGCCTTCTGTGTAGCCACGGTGAGCTAGGCTTTCTAGAGTGGTCATCAGGCTTTCATCAAATGGCTTGCCAGCAACCGCATCATCAATTGCTTTACGGTAAACTTGCGCTGTACGAGCACAGTAGTAGAAAGACTTAGTACGGCCTTCAATCTTGAGTGAGTGAACCCCCATCTTAGTCAAGCGCTCAACATGTTGGATTGCACGCAAGTCTTTTGAGTTCATGATGTAAGTGCCGTGCTCATCTTCGTAAGCTGCCATCTTCTCTTCTGGACGGTGTGCTTCAGAAAGTAGAACTACTTCATCAGTTGGTTTACCACGACCGATTGTCGTTTCAGGACGCTCGTCTTGAACTTCAACTGCTTGCGCTTGTGCTGGGTCGAACTTCTCAACAATGTCGCCAGTGTCGTTTTCTTTGCCTTCTTCAACCTTGTATTCCCAACGACATGCATTGGTACATGTCCCTTGGTTAGGGTCACGTTTGTTGATGTAGCCAGAAAGTAGGCAACGACCAGAGTAAGCCATACATAGAGCACCGTGAACGAACACTTCGAGTTCAGTCTCAGGACAGTGCTCGCGAATTTCTTCGATCTCTTCCAGAGAAAGCTCGCGAGAAACAATCACACGCTCAACGCCGTTTGCTGCCCAGAACTTCACAGTTGCCCAGTTTACCGCGTTCGCTTGTACCGACAGGTGAATTGGCATTTCAGGGAAGGCTTCACGAACCATCATGATCAAACCAGGGTCAGACATGATTAGTGCGTCTGGGCCCATTTCAACCACAGGCTTAAGGTCGCGGATGAAGGTTTTTAGCTTAGAGTTGTGCGGTTGGATGTTACAAACCACGTAAAGCTTTTTGCCAAGGGCATGAGCTTCGTCGATACCAATCTTTAGGTTTTCGTGGTTGAACTCGTTGTTGCGTACGCGAAGGCTGTAACGAGGTTGGCCTGCGTATACCGCGTCTGCGCCGTAGGCAAATGCGTAACGCATGTTTTTCAGGCTACCTGCTGGTGACAGTAGCTCAGGTACGAATGCTTTCTCAGTCATGTGTAATTCTCTTAATCTGATCTCAAGTCAGGCCGATTCCACCAGATGGGATCGGGGGCGCAAATTTTACGCCAAAATGTGACCTGTGACTAGGAAAAAGTCCATAACTAAGATGGGGAATTGCAAAAGGTGCCCGAATAGGTCGAGCACCTAGGAGGCATTAAGCGTTAGGGTGAGGTAAACCACCTAAGCATTCGTATAAGTTAGGTAGGAATGCACTTAACTCGCCACACAGTAGAGAAAAGTCAGCGTCAAAGCGCGCTGCTTGATCTTCACGTGGAATATCATCATTTTGGTCTTTAAGCTCATCAGAGAACTTCAAGCGTTTAATACTGCCATCTTCAGCTAAGATGAACTCGATACGCTCTTGCCACCATAATGCCAGTTTAGTCACGACTTTATCCGCATCAATATGGCTGCGGATCTCGTCTGCTGTCAGCTCTTGCTTCTTACAGCGAATCACACCGCCTTCTTCAAGCACTGATTTTAGCTCGGCTTCATCAAGCATCTGAATGCCAACCGGCGTCTCACCCGTTTTCACCCATTCAGTAAGGGTTGTTTCTACTGCTTTCTCTGGGATAGCAGGAACCACAGGTAAGCTGCCCATCGTCTTACGTAGTAGGGCTAAAACATCTTCCGCTTTTTTGAAGCTGCTCGCATCGACTAAAATAAAACCTTCTTTAGGCAGGATAAGAACATAAGTGTGGTTGCTACGGCTAAAGGCGCGCGGTAGCAAATCCATCACGATATCTTCTTTGAGGTTATCTTTTTCTTTCTTTTTAAGAGGGCGACCTTCTTGTGCTTCAAGAGCCTCTACCTTCGCATTCAAAGAATCTTTGATGACTGACGCAGGTAGCATTTTTTCTTCTTTCTTCGCGCAGATAAGGATGCGGTTTTCAGAGACGTGAGTCATCATGTCACCATGCTTGCCCATGGCGGTAACCCAGCCAAATTTCTGCTTATCTTGGCTGCCACACGGGGTAAAACGAAACTCAGCTAATTGTTTCTCAAGCTGATCTGCGTTGAACTCAATTTCACGGTTAAAACGATACACCAGACAGTTTTTAAACCACATACTCTTTCTCTATACCTTTAAATTAGCAGCCAATCATAAAGACTTTTGTCGCGCTTGTCTTACTGCAAACACACAATAGTGGGATGAAAGTTATATGAAAATTTGTTTTCAAAGGTCACAAAAGTGTCATAATTGCTAGTAATAATGCCTATGCATCAAGAGGTGGCAGAGCTACCTTAATCATGAGAAAACTCAATTAACATAAGGTTATGCGATTATGTCTAGAAGGATTCTGGTTGTTGAAGACGAAGCTCCAATTCGCGAAATGCTTTGCTTTGTTCTTGAACAGAAAGGTTACCAAGCGGTGGAAGCGGAAGATTACGACAGTGCGGTAACTAAACTGGCTGAACCCTTCCCGGATCTAGTGCTACTAGATTGGATGCTACCTGGTGGCAGCGGTATCAATTTTATTAAACATATGAAACGTGAAGAGTTGACGCGCAACATTCCTGTTGTGATGTTAACGGCGCGTGGTGAAGAAGAAGATAAAGTCCGCGGACTTGAAGTTGGTGCTGACGACTACATTACTAAGCCATTCTCACCTAAAGAGCTGGTGGCTCGTTTAAAAGCTGTGATTCGTCGTGTGACACCAACCGCGCTCGAAGACGTGATTGACGTTCAAGGTCTTAAACTAGATCCAGTTTCACACCGCGTTACGGCTAACGATGAAGCGTTAGACATGGGCCCGACTGAGTTCAAAATGTTGCACTTCTTTATGACGCATCAAGAGCGCGTATACAGTCGTGAGCAGCTGCTGAACAATGTTTGGGGAACCAACGTTTATGTTGAAGACCGCACAGTGGATGTACATATTCGTCGCTTGCGTAAAGCGCTAGAGGCAGCAGGGCACGACAAACTGATTCAGACAGTTCGTGGTGCAGGCTACCGATTCTCGACGAAAGCGTAACAAGCAATACCATTTGGAGAGGTAAGTGGTAGAACGGTTAACTTGGAAAAAGCTAGCCTGGGAGCTAGCTTTTTTTTACACCCCTTGGGTGATTGTAGGCTGGATTTTCGGATATATGCCGTGGTTGCTATTAGCTGCCACGGTTTTGCAGCTTGTATGGCATTTACATAACCAGATGCGCTTATCTGCATGGTTGTGGGACGAAAAGCGTCTTACGCCACCTTCGGGTAGTGGTAACTGGGAATCGTTGTTTAACGGTATTTACCGTTTGCAGCAACGCCAACGTAAAAAACGCAAAGAGTTAACCAACCTAATTCGCCGATTCCGTAATGGTGCGGAATCCTTACCTGATGCCGTCGTCGTGTTTCGCGGTGAGGGCAATATTGTCTGGTGTAACAAACTTGCCCAGCACCTACTTGGTTTTAAATGGCCTGATGATACCGGTCAGCCTATTTCGAATCTGATTCGTACGCCGGATTTTATTAAGTACCTCAATAAACAAGACTTTTCTGAGCCACTTGAGATGCGTTCGCCACTCAATGTTGAACGTATGCTTGAACTGCGTATTGTACCGTACACAGAAGGTGAGCACTTGATGGTGGTGCGTGATGTCTCTCAGCTTAAACAGTTGGAAGGGATGCGTCGTAACTTCTTCGCCAATGTCTCTCATGAGCTAAGAACGCCAATGACGGTGCTGCAAGGTTATCTTGAAATGACCGAAGACCCAGATATGGTGGTTGGCCCAATGTGGACCAAAGCTCATGGCGTAATGACTGAGCAGCTCAATCGCATGAACAGTCTGGTTAATCAGTTGCTGACGCTATCTAAGATTGAAGCTGCGCCGATGCATGAGCTTGAAGAGGTCGTCAATGTTCCCGCGATGCTTGAAGTGCTAGAGAAAGAAGCGGCAAGTTTAAGCGGTGAACTCGAACATAAATTGTCATTCGATGTTGATAGCAGCTTACGTGTATTGGCCGATGATGATCAGCTACGCAGTGCCATCTCTAACTTGGTATACAACGCGGTGAAATATACTCCTGCTGGGGCGAATATTAGAGTTCGTTGGTATCAGTCTGCACAAGGTGCGCACTTAGAAGTGGAAGACAGTGGTGACGGTATCGAACCGCAACACTTACATCGACTGACTGAACGATTCTATCGCGTTGATAAAGCTCGCTCTCGCGATACAGGCGGCAGTGGCTTAGGCTTAGCTATTGTTAAGCATGCGCTTAGCCATCATGACTCACACCTTGAAATTCAAAGTGAGGTCAATGTCGGAAGTAAGTTCTCGTTTATTCTGCCACCGCGATTAGTGGTGAGTTAATGAGAATAGCCATAACGTCAACGTTACTTAGCGTCTGTATCTCTGCTTCTGTTCTTGCGCTGGATGAATTACCAAGCTACAAAAAAAAGTCTGGGATTACGGGCAGTTTAACGAGCGTTGGCTCTGATACTTTGGCAGGTATGACGACTTTGTGGGTTGAGGAGTTTAAAGAGCTATACCCGAGCGTTAATGGTCAGGTACAGGCATCGGGTTCTTCGACTGCACCCCCTGCGCTGACTGAACGCACTGCGCAGTTTGGTCCTATGAGTCGCCCAATGCGAAATCGTGAGATTGAGGCATTTGAAAGAGAACATGGTTATAAGCCGACTGAACTGAGAATTGCCATTGACGCAATTGGGATTTTTGTTCATCGCGATAACCCAATCAAGGGGCTGAACTTTTCACAGCTCGACAGCATTTTCTCGGCAACACTCCGTTGTGGTTCAACGCAACATATCAATACTTGGTCAGAGCTAGGTTTAGACTATCAGTGGGCTAAACGAGGCATGCAGTTGTTCGGCCGAAATTCTGTTTCTGGTACCTACGGCTATTTTAAGAAAAACGCACTTTGTGGCGGTGATTTTAAAAATAGTGTCAATGAGCAGCCAGGTTCGGCGTCTGTCGTTCAATCTGTTAGCTCTGCAATCAACACCATTGGCTACTCTGGCGTTGGCTACCAAGTTTCTGGAGTGAAGCTGTTACCAATAGCGAAACAAGGTGAAGATTACGTACAAGCGAGTCAGGAAAATATTCTGTCAGGTAAGTACCCACTATCACGCTACTTGTACGTTTATGTGAATAAGAATCCTGTCAAACCGCTAAGTCCCATCGAGAAAGAGTTCATTCGCTTTATCTATTCAAAGCAAGGGCAGGCCTTGGTAGCAAAAGATGGTTATATTCCTATTTCTACGCAAATCGCTCGTCGAGAGTTAGCGAAAGTCGGTATTTCGGAAGAACAGTAAATTTTAATAGAGCCTCATTTAAGAGGCTCTATTTGCATTTAAAAGCTCAATTCCCAGCCGGCAGCCAGCCAATACTCTTGCTCACTGGTTAGGTCCGCATCGAGCAGTTTATTTGCATCCAACCAGTTTTCATCTTGCGAAGTGAGCGACCACTTATCGCCATCGATAGAGAGTTTAAGCTCTGGCAGAGGTTCATCATTACGTTGACCATTAAGTAAGATCGCCAAGCGTAGGATACGTATCAAACCGACGATGTGCTTCTTCTTAAACAGAGTGAACTCTTCCATCTCATGCAGTTTTAGGGCTTTTCTTTGAAAACGAACCAACATGGCTAACACGCGTTGCTGCTCGTGGTTAAAGCCCGGCATGTAAGTATTACGAAGAATGTAAGCAGAATGGCGGTGAAAAGCTTGCAAGCTGATACTTAAACCTACCTCATGTAGTAGTGCGCTCCACTCTAGCAAGTCGAACAGCTCTGAGCTTTTTTTGATGCCGAGATCTTTATGGACTTGCTGCAAAAACTCGGTCGCTTGGCCTTTGATTTTTGCAGCGTGTTCTAAGTCTACGAGATGTTTACTGGCGAGGTTCTCAGTGGTCCGCATACGAATATCAGAGCGTTTAAAGCTGTCTTCCATTTCAAACAGCAGCCCTTCACGCAGTGCGCCCTCTGAAAAGTGTATCTCAGTAACTTTGAGGCTTTTTACTATTGCGGACAAGATAGCAACACCGGCAGCAAAGACGGGTTTTCGTTCAGGGGTGAGTCCACTTAGCTCAATCTCATCAATGGTTTCCCACTCGCACAGCGTATCGATCACTTTATCCAGTCTTTTGGCGTTGATAAGGCCATCCTCATAACCTAAGCCTACTAGAACTTCTCGGATTGCCTTGATAGTGCCAGAAGAGCCAAAAGCAATATCCCAACCTTTCTTGTTGTAGCGATAGGCTAAAGACTCCATCTTTTGCTCGGCGGCGAGAATAGCTTTAGCGAAATTTTTCTTAGATAACTTGCCGTTAGCGAAGTAACGTTTGGTGTAACTGACGCAGCCCATTTGCTTGCTGTTAATCAATTGGGGTTCGAATCCGCTACCAATGACCATCTCGGTACTCCCCCCACCAATATCGACCACCAGTTTTGAGTCTGATTCAGGCTGGGTGTGAGCCACACCAAGATAGATTAAGCGCGCCTCTTCAATGCCGGGAATAATTTCAATCGGAAAAGGGAGGACCTCCTGAGCGCGCTGCAAAAAGATATGTGCGTTATTGGCTTGGCGAAGCGTGTGGGTTGCTGCAATGCGAATGTTTTGTTGGTCAAAGCCTTGTAAGCGCTCAGCAAAAATCGCAAGGCATTCTAACCCACGTTCAATAGAAGCATTGTCGAGGTTTTTTTGTGCGTCGAGCCCAGCAGCTAGCCGAACTCGCTGCTTATGGCGACTGACAAGTTGTAAGTCTTGGTCAATGACTTTGGCTACCACCATATGGAAGCTATTGGAGCCCAAATCTATAGCGGCAACGTCACGAATGTCCGAGGTCATGTTGTATTAACAGCTCTTTACGTTTCTGATTCTTAGTTTGTTTTTCTATATTTTTAAGATAGTCGTAAATGGCAATTTGTGAGCGAACTTTCTTACGGTTTCCGCGCGCTACGTAGCTATTACTCATTTCTTTATCGATCCATCTCGCCTTCACTGTATCGGTAAAGTGGATGTTAATGATATCAATAATGCGCTGTTTAAGACGTTCGTCACGAATAGGAGTAGCGACCTCAATACGATGATCAATGTTGCGTGTCATCCAATCCGCTGAGGAAATATAAACCTGTGGGTCGCCATTGTTGTAGGTAACCATAACCCTCGGATGCTCTAAAAATCGGTCAACAATACTGATGATCTTGATATTGTCACTAACGCCTTCGACACCAGGAACTAAAGAGCACATTCCGCGAATGATCATGCGAATCTTGACCCCAACCCCACTGGCTTCATAGAGTTTATTGATCAAGCCTTTATCGACTAAGTTATTGGCTTTGAGAGTTAATTCTGCCTTTAGGCCTTGCTCTGCGTTAGCGATTTCATTGTCTATCAGGCGGTACAGATGTTTGCGAGAGTTGCGCGGTGAAACGATCAAGTGGTGGAACTTAATTGGTCGGTAAGGATTCTCTATGTAGTTGAATACCCCACGAACCTCGTTGGTCAGCTCAGAGTCCGCGGTAAGCAGAGAAAAGTCGGTATAGATTCGCGCATTTTTTTCGTGAAAATTACCGGTTCCAATGTGCGCGTAACGAACAATCTCGTCCTTTTCTCGGCGGCTAATCAGCAGCAGTTTGGAGTGAATCTTCAGCCCTGGAACGCCAAATATGACATGAACTCCGGCTTCGGTGAGTACTTTTGACCACTCGATATTTGCCTCTTCATCAAAGCGCGCCTGCAGTTCAACGACAACGGTCACTGCTTTGCCATTGTGAACCGCGTCAATCAGCGAGTTCATTAGGCGTGAGTCTTTGGCGACACGATAGATGTTGATCTTAATACTCAGCACTTTAGGGTCGAATGAAGCTTGGCGTACCCATTCACTGATATGTTCAAAAGTATGGTAGGGGTAGTGCAGCAAGATGTCTTGCGCCTTGATGGCATCAAATTTATTGGCATATCCGTTAAAGTCGGCACATGCCATTGGCGGTAACGGTTTGTTTTCTAGGTAGTCTCTTCCGACATTAGGAAAGTCGATAAAGTCTTTAAAGTTATGGTAGCGCCCACCTGGAATTAAGCTGTCATAATTGGATACCTTGAGTTTTCTACATAGAAAGTCGAGCATAGCTTGCGGCATTTCTCGCTCGTAGATGAACCTGACCGGCATCGCGGTTAAACGTTGGTTGACCCCTTCAGACATTTGCTCAATTAAGCTGTGTTCGACTTCATAGTTAAGATCATATTCAGCATCGCGTGTCATCTTCATCGCATAGCCGTTGAGTTCGTCATAGTCGAAGAATCCGCTGAATAACTCATCTAAACAGTAGCGAATAATGTTATCGAGTAAGATGATGGTTTTACGATGCTTGCGTTTTTGCTCTGGCACCATGACAAAACGAGGCAGATGATCGGTTGGGACTTCTATCAATGCATATTGACTTTGTTCACCGCTACGCAAATCAACGGCAATGTAGGCATATTCATCTTTTAGAAATTGAAGCACATCAATATCATCACGCATCATCAGTGGGGTGATGTGAGGCAGCACTTGTTTACGGAAGTATTTTCTTACCCAATTTTGTTGAGTTTCGCTGAGCTGAGTCTCATTGACTAAAAAGATCCTATGCCTTGCCATATCGCGGATCAATTCAGCGTATAGTTCATCAAAACGCTCATTGAGTCGTAGTGCTTTGGTCTGCATCTTGGTCAACAAGTGTTTAGAATTATCATTTATTCCACGCTCTTGATTGATCAGGATTCGGCGTTTTACATCGGAAAATCGAACTTTATAAAACTCATCTAAGTTATTGGAAAATATACCAAGAAAACGGATTCTTTCGATTAAAGGCACGCTTTTATCTGCGGCTTCTTGTAAGACGCGCTCATTGAAAGAGAGCCAGCTTAATTCCTTTTCAATATACAGTTTCTCTGCGCTCATGATCTTACCTTTAACCGAAATGACGAAGTAAAGTATTGAGAAAACTCTCAGGTGAATAGCAACTTAAGGTGCTGAGATGACAGTTTTATTGCAAATTTTTATTGCATTGTTTTCAGTTGTTTATTGCGATCTGTAATATAATTGTCACCTAATAGAAATATTATACCCTCGGACGAAAATAGGTAAGAGAAACAGATGGGCCAAGCAGAATTCTCATTGCGAGAGCGAGATCAAAAGCGACTAATCAAAGATCGATTAGTTCGACTCGCTGTATCTGCTGGTGGTGTGGGCGTGTTGGCGGCTCTGGTTCTGATCTTTGTCTACCTTGCTATGATGGTATTGCCCTTGTTTAGCGATGCCAAAATAACCCCCAATGTTCGTTCAGTGCCAGTTTCAGTTTCTCAGCCCGTCGCTTTAGGGGTGGATGATGTGGGTGAAAGTGCTTTTGTCATTTCAGCACAAGGCGAGATAAATTTTTGGTCACTCACGCGTCCGACTCGCCAACCGGTATTATCTCAGCAGATTGGTCAGCCTAATGACTTGTTTGCTCAATCGCTGGCATCCGATGGGTTATATGGCTTTGCTACGCCGCAAGGGCAAGTACAAATCATCAAGCCAAACTTAGACTCTGAAATGAATCAAGGCGTTAGAGTTTTAACCCCGAGTGTCACAGAACTCAAGCGGCCGTTTGATTTAAGCACCGATAAGCACAGGTTAGTTAAATTTGCTTTTGCTACCCAAGACAGTATGGCGTTGGCGGGTTGGTATGATGACGGTTTTGTCAGAGTTCGTTGGTTAGAGCAGGGGCAAGCCCACCATTTTACCTTTGCTGAGCCTTTACCAGACTTAGAACAATTAATATTGACGCCTGATGGAAACACTCTTTACTTGCGATCTGGCTCTGATCTTATCGTTACTCTGAGACGAAAAGACCGTTTTGAAGTCAGAGAAATCGTCGACCTTAGTCAAGGTCGCCCTGAACATGCCGTCACTGATATCGATTTGTTACCGGGAGCCTACTCAGTTCTGGTGACTCACCAAGACGGTCTTGTGTCTCAATGGTTTGATGTGCTGACGGATGGAGAACGTAACTTAACCCATATTCGCCAGTTCAAGCTTGCCTCCGAGCTCCAGTTCCTATTGCCTGATACCTACCGTAAAGGTTTCTATAGTTTTTATATTAATGGCACTGTTCAAAGTCATTACACCACCAGTGAAAAGTTGGTGATGTTCGAGCGTGCCTACACCAAAGCCCCGTTGCTAGCGGCGATGTCGAATAACGAATCGTATTTATTGGCTGCTGATAACAATGCATTAAATCTCGCAGTGATTGATAACCCGTTCCCAGAAGTTTCTCTTTCATCGCTTTGGCAGAAAGTTTGGTATGAAGGTTATCCAGAACCCGAGTTTGTTTGGCAAACCACGTCCGCCAGCGATGAATTTGAGGCTAAGTTCAGTTTAATCCCAATCGCATTTGGAACCTTGAAAGCCACGGCGTTTGCCATGCTATTCGCGATTCCTATCGCGGTTTTAGGTGCCATTTACACCGCCTATTTTATGACGCCGAAAATGCGCAGGGTAGTCAAACCTTCTATTGAACTGATGGAAGCGCTACCTACAGTTATCATAGGTTTCCTCGCTGGATTATGGTTTGCGCCGATTGTAGAAAGCCATCTAGCGGCGGTCGTCGCCCTGATGCTGTTTTTACCACTCTCAACGATAATGGTGGGTTTTGTTTGGCATAGTGCTTCAAAGCAATGGTCTGGGCAGCTTTCAAATGGTTGGCATGCCGCGATTTTGATGCCAATCATTGTGGTTATTACTGTGGTGATCTTGTCGCAGAGCGGCAATATTGAAGCGATATTCTTTAATGGTGATGTTAGGGTTTATATGGCGGAACACGGTATAGACTTTGATCAACGCAATGCGCTAGTGGTTGGCTTTGCGATGGGATTTGCGGTTATCCCTACGATCTTTACTATTGCCGAAGATGCTATTTTCTCAGTACCTAAGCATTTGTCTGATGGTTCACTCGCTTTAGGGGCGACGCCATGGCAAACACTGATTCATGTTGTTCTATTGACGGCGAGTCCCGGTATCTTTTCCGCGATTATGATGGGACTTGGGCGCGCAGTGGGTGAAACCATGATTGTACTCATGGCGACAGGTAACACCCCTATTATGGATTGGAACATCCTTGAGGGGATGCGCACTCTGTCCGCTACGATTGCGGTAGAAATGCCAGAGTCAGCGGTCGGTAGCTCTCACTATCGAATCTTGTTCCTAGCAGCCTTGTTGTTGTTAGTCTTTACCTTTGCGGTTAACTCTTTAGCTGAGTGGGTACGTGAGCGTTTACGCGCTAAGTATCGGTCGCTATAAATCAGAATTATTAGGAAACCTTCTAAGTGTTTAAGTGGTTAAAGTCAGGCTCTCCTTGGATATGGTTAACGGGCGGTGCAGTCAGTATCAGCTTGTTGTCTGTGTTAGGGCTTTTGCTGCTTATTGGCTGGAAAGGGCTTTCTTACTTCTGGCCTTCCCCCTTATATCAGTGGCAAACAAAGCAAGGCGACATTCTGGTTGGCCAAGTCTACTCGCAAGAGTACGTCCCTATCAGCCACTTACGAGAGATGGATATTGAACTGCCGCAGGACGTGGTAGAAAAAGGTCTGGTAAAGCGAGTTAGCATCAAGGTTGCCAACCGCGACTTATACACTTCCGACTTTGTATCGCTGTTAGAAATTGACCTTGATGAGCCAACGAAACCAGAAAACTGGGCGGTTATAGAGCGAACTCGTGGAGGTGACTTTTATGGTCGCCCGGTTGGATACATGCATGCGGATGGACGTGTAAGTAGCGATATTCTTCAAGATTACACGCAAGGAATCGCGTTTGCTGAAAACTTACGCGATGAGATCGAAAATCTCATTGAACGTGATGTGAGAGTGATTAATGCTCAAGCTGAGCGATTAAGGTTGGAGAGGAAAAAACGTAGCCTGAATGGCACGCTAGACGATGATTTTATTGCTGTGTATCAAAGCCAGAGTAACAAGTACACAGAGGCGTTGGCGGCAACAGAAGCAGAGTTAGACCGACTGCGCAATCAGTTGGCGAACCAAGGTTTGCTGGTTGAAGATATGACCGGTCAGCAGGTAACGATTCCGCTGAGTGAGATTCTTGATTTGTGGTATCCGAACCAAATGAATCTGGTAGAGAAAATTGCCAGGTGGGGCAAGCAGGCGTGGAAGTTCTTATCTGATGATCCTCGCGAGTCTAACTCTGAGGGCGGTGTTTTCCCTGCGATGTTTGGCACAGTGCTACTGGTGCTGATCATGTCGGTGATAGTGATGCCACTGGGTGTGATTGCGGCTATCTATCTTCACGAATACGCTAAGAACAATGCGTTCACCCGCTTAATTCGAGTGGCAGTAATTAATCTCGCTGGTGTACCTTCCATTGTCTATGGCGTATTTGGACTGGGTTTCTTTGTTTACACGCTAGGCGGCTCAATCGACTCGCTCTTCTATGCAGAGAAACTGCCAACCCCGACCTTTGGCACTCCTGGTCTGTTATGGTCAGCATTAACGCTTGCAGTGCTAACGCTTCCGGTGGTGATAGTGGCTACCGAAGAGGGCTTAACTCGAATTCCGAGTTCAGTTCGTCACGGTTCTTTGGCGTTAGGCGCGACTCAGTTTGAAACCATGTGGCGAATTGTATTGCCAATGGCAAGCCCGGCGATTATTACGGGGTTGATTCTTGCGGTCGCTCGCGCAGCGGGTGAGGTGGCTCCGTTGATGTTAGTCGGTGCAGTAAAACTGGCGTCGAGCTTGCCTGTTGATAGCCAGTTTCCGTTTTTGCATTTAGAGCGTAAGTTCATGCATTTAGGCTTCCATATCTATGATGTTGGCTTCCAAACCACTAACATCGAAACAGCAAGACCTTTGGTTTACGCCACGTCATTTTTACTCGTAACTGTGATTGTTGGCCTGAACTTAACCGCGATCAGTATTCGTAACAATTTGCGCGAGAAGTACCGAACTCTAGGACAAGATTAACCATGTTTTCAGTCAATCAAACACTCGGCTACCAGACCCCGTTAGATGTCAATAATCTGAGCGATGAGCAAACGGCGATTGCTATCGAGGGGTTAGACTTGTACTACCAAAACAGCCAAGCATTAAGTGATATCTCGATGCGAATTCCAAAAGGGCAGGTTACCGCTTTTATCGGTCCGTCTGGCTGTGGAAAATCGACACTGCTTCGCTGTATTAACCGTATGAATGACCTTGTTGATGGCTGTCGTGTTGAAGGCAAGGTCAAGCTACATGGCAAAAACGTTTACCACCCGAAAGTCGATGTCGCTACGCTTCGTCGCCGAGTGGGTATGGTGTTCCAGCGCCCGAATCCGTTTCCTAAGTCTATCTACGAAAATGTGGTGTATGGCTTGCGTCTGCAAGGAATCAAAAATAGCCGCGCTCTCGATGATGCTGTCGAGCGCTCTTTGCGTGCTTCGGCGCTATGGGATGAAGTCAAAGATCGCTTACATGAAAATGCATTTGGATTGTCAGGTGGTCAACAGCAGCGTTTGGTGATCGCGCGTGCAATTGCGATTGAACCTGAGGTACTGTTGCTTGATGAGCCAACCTCAGCACTTGATCCTATTTCCACTTTAACCATTGAAGAGCTGATCAACGACCTGAAAACCAAATATACTGTAGTTATCGTTACCCATAACATGCAGCAGGCGGCACGAGTGAGCGATCACACTGCTTTTATTCATATGGGTAAGTTGATCGAGTACTCAGATACCGATTCAATTTTTACATCGCCATTGAAAAAGCAGACGGAAGACTACATTACGGGTCGATACGGCTAATTCATCGTATTAGAAACTTTTACTTATCCATTGGGAGATTAACGTTAACTATGAATTTTGGACGTCACATATCAGGTCAGTTTAATGTCGAGCTAGAGTCGATCCGAACCCACGTGTTAACTATGGGCGGTTTGGTCGAACAGCAGTTGTCGTTTGCGATGCAAGCGCTGCATAAAGAAGACATTGAACTGGCAAGAAAGGTGGTCCGCGATGATCATAAAGTTAACGCGATGGAAGTCTCGATCGATGAAGCCTGTACTCGCATTATTGCCAAACGTCAGCCGACAGCTAAAGATTTGCGCTTGATTATGGCAATCATCAAAACAATTACCGATTTGGAACGCATTGGTGATGTTGCGACCAAGATTGCTTACGTTGCAATAGAAAACCCCTCATCTCAAGATCGCCAGTTCCATGTCTCACTAGAACCGCTTTGCCGTCAGGCTATCGGTATGCTGCACCAAGTGCTGGATGCCTTTGCCCGTATGGATGTTGATGCCGCAGCAGAGGTGTACAAACTCGATGATAAGATTGATGCTGAATATGAAGCGGTGATCCGTCAGTTGATGACCTATATGATGGAAGACCCAAAAAATATTCCCAATATCCTTCAGGTCATGTGGTCTGCTCGTGCAATAGAGCGAGTCGGAGATCGTTGCCAGAATATCTGTGAGTACATCATTTACTTTGTCAAAGGCAAAGATGTTCGCCACTTAGGTGAACAAAGTATTGATGATGCACTTCGTTAGAAGTGCAATACAACACCAGTTGATAGGGTGGCAGACCAGTTTGAACTTAGTAGGGTTTTGTTCTTGTCGATATAGTTGAAATCGCCACCTAGTCTAAAGCCAATATTATCAGTGGCAAAAATTACCCAAGCCGCTGAAAAACTTGCGCCAGTGCCTTCTGCGTACCGAGTTTCATTCGAGAAGATATTATCTCGACTACCTTCGTATTCAACCAAACCGGCTTCGAGTTGTAGACCGAACTTAATCGGTTGCTCCATGAAGTGGTATTGCCCACCAATTCGGTAAGTTTTTAGCCTATCCTTATCCCATAAAATCTCTGCTGATGTATGTGAATAACTCAAATACATCGCATCGAGACCCAGTACATCCGTCATCCCAAGTTGCAGGCCACCACCGGATAGGCCAGCATCAAGGTAAGGTCCCATTTTTATTTCTGGAGAAATATGTAACCCAGTTGCTGAGGTAGTAAATGGAGTTAAAAGGGTGAGTGCTAAAAGGTGCTTTTTCATTGTTTGAAGACCATTGTTAAAAGTGATTGCTGCCTTCCTTGAAACAAATCTATCCTTGTTAAAGCTGTTTTATCTGAATGAGAATGTTCCGTTTATCGAGAAAGTCACGTCAGAATTACTTTGACCGTAGTAAACCCCATTAGGGTCGAAGACACTGACTTTCACATAAGGGTAGAAATTGAACAGTGAATGCATAGACCCAAGTGAGAGTTCCCAAACGTTCGCATGACCTTGGTTAAAGTTTTCCATATCAGACTTATCCACAGCGTAGTAGTGCTCGACCTTACTGCTCAGGTAGAGATGTTCAAAATAGTAAGAGGCACCAAGATAGAGCGAATACTTGTTCACATCGTCAACGGTTAGCCAGGTAAAACCATTGCGGATATACTCTGCGGTTGTACCAAACTTCACAGAAGCTTGTTTGAAGTAACGCGTGGCAGAAAGATCGATTTGGTGGCTCGTGGTTTTGACGCCATCAATGCCGACTTCATGCATTAACCAATCATCATAGAGACCATACTCGTAATATGAACTCAGACGCCATTGAGGGCTGATTTCGTAACGATGTCCGACCCCAACACCTAACCAATCATCACTATCAGCTCCAACGAAGAGATAGACATCATCAAACAACGATGCATAAAGGCCAATTTCCAGGAAATCCTTTTCAATAGATACAGTGACATTGGCAGTCGCTGTATGACTTAGCGCCAAAGCTAAGGCGGCTATTGAACGTTTTTTCATAATGTAGGTTCTGGTCAGAGCCCTAAATCACAGGGCTCAATCATTGACAGAAGGGTTAGCCGTTTAGGCGAGTGCGTACAGCATCACGAACTTTGTTGCGATCGATATTATTGATTGCAGGACTGACTTCGGTATCTGGATTGACACCCCATTCAGGATCGACGACTGGTGGTTTTGGGGGAATTGGAGCACAGTTTGCCCCTCCGTCGGGCGAACCGCACTCACCGCCCCAAGTTGGCATATCTTCACCAAAGTCTGGATTTGGTCGCTCTGGTTCATTGTCTACTGGAGGTTGAGTTGGCACTTGAACACCAAAATTAGGATCGGTAGGCTCTGGGCGATCTACAGGTGAGTCTAATCCCCAATCAGGCGTATCTCCCATATCAGGTTGCGGACGGTCGATTTCAGTACCGATACCAAAACCTGGGTCAATAGGCTCTGGACGGTGCGGTATGTCATCTGGTGCAATACCCCATTCAGGATCCACCGGAGCCGGGCGTTGTGGTGTCGACTCTGTACCCCCTTCAACACCAGAAGAAGAACAACCCGCAAGCACAAATGAGCTTGCAACAACTAGAGCGATTAGTGATTTTTTCATATTCCACTACCTAAAAGTCATAGAAAAGAGCTAGCTGCTAACCTATGTTAGCGACTGATGAGCAGCCAACTCCCTTGACTGATAGGCTAAGACTGGAGGGTAAAGGGCATGTTACAAATGCGGCCGACCAAAGTCATAGCTCATTCCTAATCAGCGTGTTCCTGTGCTGAGCTAATTTGTTGGTGGCATTATGTTTAATAAGTAACTAGCTATCTAATGGTTAAGGCTTATATTTCTAATAAGTATTGCTTATTAGCATATTCAGATGGCGAGAATAGAGTCTATTTTGTTGGCTTGGTATTCGAGCGCGGTTTGAATTTCATTGTTAAGCCAATGAATTAAAGGGTTGTTACGGTTTTTTAAATGGTATTGGCTGTAGACACTCATAGTCTTAGTGGATTCTGCAATTTTGATATCAATCGCTCTCAAGTTTGGGTACTGATCAATTGGAAATAAATTAGAGTGAGGCATAAACATATCGGTGTGTTGTACTACATCGATAATGGCAACGATCATCTCAGAACGGAAACCTACTCGTGTCGTGAAGCCTAAAGACTTCATAATTTGTTCTGCGACACTGTATTGATCGTTCCAGCCAGGGTTGATAAATGAGGCAATTTCATAACCATCGAAGTCCTTAGGCTCAGCGATAGATTTCTTAATAGGATGACCCTGGCGGACAAACACCCTCCCTTTCAGATCGATAAGGTGATTCAGAGAAATACCTTTAGGCGCATCAAGATCATAGTTCACGCCGATTAAAGTCTCACCTTTGCCGATTTCATCTAGAGTGGTGTGAGTCCAACCGACTAGTTCAATGTCAGCTAGCGGAGCCTGCTTTCTTAACTGATGAAATAAGGTGCCAGACAAGCAGCCTAATACCATTGGTGACAGAGCTATTTTAATCTTTGATTCGAGTTGACTAGGCTCAAATTCTTGGGAAGCGTTGAGCGCATTAGCTAGTCCATCTAAGTGTGGAGCGATGGATTCCGCCAGCTCAAGAGCAAATGATGTTGCTTCTAACCCCGATGGGACTTTAACAAACAACTCGTCGTCAAAATGATTACGCAACTTTTGTAGCGCCTGGCTAATAGCTGGCTGCGAGACAAATAGGCGTTGGGAGGCTTTACGCATATTAAGCTCCTGAGACAAAACAAGAAAAGTTCTCAAGAGATTTAAATCTAAGCTATAAAACAAATCCTTTGCCATACTCTACCCATTATAGCTGTCCCAATGTGTGCTTACACCGAGAGTTGAACACTTTATATCGTATGTTCTTTGTAACATTAACCGAGAGCTTTGACGACCTTTTCGATGGCAGAGCTATTAGTCACTGGAATCATGAAATCGTCGACGCTGTGATTACCCATTTTGGCTTCTTCGCTGATGTTAGTCATATAGCTTGAGCGGATACTCTTACCGGATAGATGAACTTCTCTGACGCCAGTCTGTTGAACGATGTTTTGAACATTGTCGGCTGTTAGCCCAGCACCTGCCATGATTGATATTCTACCGTCAGCGACTTTGACCACCTGTTGCAGAACCTCTTTTCCTTGTTCAACATTGGCAGCCAAACCTGAAGTGAGGATACGCTCGCAGCCTAATGAAATTATCTGTTCAAGAGCTTGCTGCCAGTTGCTGCTTTGGTCAATGGCACGGTGGAACGTGATACCTAAGTTGTACAACTTCGCACGTTGAGTCAGCTGTTCGGCTAACGGCATATCGATATGTCCATCGGCACTCAGCACCCCCAGCACTACACCTGCTAATCTCGCCTCTGCTGCTGCTTCGATATCGAGTAACATTGCCTCAATATCATCTTGGTCGTACAAGAAGTCCCCTTGCCTTGGCCTAATCATGGCGTAGACAGGGATAGGGGAGGTTTGCGCCGCTTTTTTCATAAAACCAAAGCTAGGTGTTAACCCACCAAGTGCTAGAGATGAGCAAAGCTCAATGCGCGTTGCGCCACCGCTAATCGCATTGTGCAGTGATTCAAGGTTATCGATACAAACTTCAACGTGGTACTTCATTGGTAAGCTCTCTGAGGGTAAGGTTGCGTTATTTTAGCAGTCGCCGCGGAAGATATTAGGGTAAAGGTCGAGGATTTGATTTCCTCAAAAGGCCAGAAGACTCTAGCGGAGAAAATAAAAAACCTCAGCATGAGCTGAGGTTTAAGATCTTGAGCAGGAGCTAGATTAAGCTGCGTCGTCTTGTGCTTGTTCAGCGTCTTCGACTGCTTCAACCTTTTTAGGCTTCTTAGGTGCAGGTTTGCGTTTTGCACCCAGTGCGTAGAGCACTTCTTCTTTGTTTTGCGCTAGGAACATTGCCAAGTCTTCTTTCTTGCCTTCGTCTTCTAGCAGTTCACTTTTACCTAGTAGCTCAAAAAGCTCATCAGCCATATCAAGCATTTTGTCATATGCGTCAGCTTCCGCTTTAGAGGTAAAAGTCATTTTCTCTTCTCCGTTGCGTTCTACCACGTACTTGACGATTACAGCCATGGTTGGTCCTCTAACTCAAATTATCAAAAATATTTACTGTCTGTTTATACAGCTTATTGGCGCTAAAGTCTAGGTAGCACAGGCGATCATGAGGTTGAGATCGGCAAAAATTTGATAACGCACTGTTTGTTATTGAGAAGATAACGGTAAGCAGTACTGGAAAAGGTGCTCCGCTGCTATCTTGGCAACACTTTCTAGCATCTCTGGCGGAGGATTATCTATCGAGTGAATCTGCAGTCCATCGAGCATGGTCACAGCATAATGTGTCATGACTTGAATGTCGGCATTTTGCACGAGTTGACCATCATTGGCAGCTCTTTCAAAACGATTTTGAATGAGCTGAATGAATTCTGCACGCATCTTCAAAGCGGATATTTTAACCACACTAGATTCATCACTACAGGCCAGAGAGCTTTGGATCATCAAGCAACCTTTATTCTTTTCGTTACTGCATTTTGCTTCGGCAGTTCGGGAAAAAATAGTCTCAATCACATCGCGAATTTGAGGCTGCTCCAATGCACTAAAGAATGGTGCGCCCTCACGATTCTTATACATCTCTACCGCTTGAAAATAGAGTTGCTCTTTATTGCCAAACGTTGCGTACATACTTGGCTTGTTGATGCCCATCGCTTGGGTGAGATCTTTGAGTGACGCACCGTCGTAACCTTGTGTCCAAAAGACATCCAAGGCTTTCTCTAGGGCGATTTCTTTATCAAAGCTTTTTGGGCGACCACAGGTTAAACGGACCATAACTTTCTTCAACAACTTCTCAAATATGACACTCAAATGGTAAATCGCAGGCCGTGCGTTGTCCATATTGTAAATGTATTCATTTGGTAAATTTAACTTGATCAATGTCAAAAGTTAGGATTATTATACCGATCGGTACAAAAATAATGTAAGGATAGCGAGATGGTAGGTAAACACCTTAAAACACCCCTTCTACTTATCTCCATTGCAGCACCTTTGGTGTTGTCGGGATGTCAGGATTCACATGCAGAAGTGACTCAGTCTGCACCACCACCGCCAGGTGTAGAGGTAGCAGAAGTGCTGGTCGAAACCATCACTGAGCTTGATGAATATACGGGTCGTTTAGAATCACCTCAGACTGTATCGGTGATACCGCGAGTGTCGGGCTATGTTGAACAAGTGCATTTCGAAGAAGGTACCATGGTTGAAGAAGGCGATGTTCTTTTCTCCATTGATGACCGAGCATTTGTGGCGGAAGTAGAGCGACTGGAAGCGGAACTGAGCAGCGCTAATGCCAGTTATAACCAATCGATCAAAGATCACCAACGCGCGCTTAAGCTCAATAAGAACAATGCTATTTCGCAAGAAACGGTGGATGCACGTTTTACCGCTAAGCAGCGTGGTGCAGCGAGTGTTGCTGCGATTAAAGCTTCGCTGTCTCAAGCGAAATTAGATTTAGCCTTTACCAAAGTTACTGCGCCGATCACAGGCAAAGTGTCTAGGGCAGATATCACTAAGGGCAACTATGTATCAGCAGGTGATACTCAGTTAACTACGCTAGTGTCGACTGCTCATATGTACGCTTACTTTGATGTTGATGAAGTGACCTTCCTTAAGTACCAGAAGTTGAACAAGCTTAAAGCGGGTGAAGGTTACGCGAAGCAGCTAGTGCAGCTTGGTTTAGCGAATGACGCGGCTTACCCACGAGTAGGGCACATCGACTTTGTAGATAACGCAATTAATCAAGCAACAGGAACAATTCGAGTTCGTGCTGTCTTCGACAATGAAGATCAGTCTTTATGGCCTGGTATGTTCGCGAAACTGCGTATTACGGGTTCAAGCAGCTACGAAGGTGTGTTGATAGACAATCGTGCAGTGGGCACAGACCTCAACAATAAATACGTTTTAGTTCTTGATGAGAACAATATCGTGCAATATCGCGCGGTTTCGCTAGGTGAAAAACTCAATGGTTTACGCATTGTGGCAGATGGTTTATTCGCTGGTGACAAAGTGGTGGTAAATGGCTTGCAGCGTGTGCGTGCCAACATGCCAGTAACACCGAGTGAAGTCACTATGGCAAATGAATTGACCTTATCAATGTTGCGTGACCAACAAGATCTGATCGACCAACAGCGCCAATCTCTTACTACAGCGGCATTAAACGAGAAGGGATAACGGGATGTTTTCTCAGTATTTTATTCGTAGGCCGATATTTGCATCGGTCTTATCGATACTCATTTTTATCGCAGGTGCACTGTCTGTGTGGCAGCTGCCTATCACCGAGTATCCAGAAGTTGTGCCTCCTACGGTCGTTGTTACGGCAACCTACCCAGGTGCAAACCCTAAAGTCATAGCCGATACGGTCGCATCTCCTCTCGAAGAGGAAATTAATGGTGTCGAAGATATGTTGTACATGTCTTCCCAGGCCACCTCTGATGGAATGATGACCTTAACGGTAACCTTTGAAATTGGGACTGACGCTGACAAAGCTCAAACCTTAGTGCAAAGTCGTGTTGATCGTGCATTGCCAAGGTTGCCAGAAGAGGTTCAGCGTTTAGGTGTGGTTACCGAGAAGTCTTCACCTGACTTGACCATGGTGGTTCACCTTTACTCTCCAGATGAACGCTACGATTTGCTCTACTTGGCAAACTATGCGGCGCTTAACGTACGTGATGAAATTACCCGTATTGAAGGTGTTGGCGCGGTGCGTGTCTTTGGTGGCGGCGAGTACAGCATGCGTATCTGGCTTGACCCTAATAAGGTCGCTGCACTGGGTTTAAACCCTACTGAAATCATTGCAGCAGTACGTGAGCAAAACCAACAAGCAGCGGCAGGTAGCCTAGGCGCGCAGCCAAGCGGCAATTCTGACTTCCAATTGCTGATCAATGTGAAAGGTCGTCTCACTGATGTTGAAGAGTTTGAAAACATCATCATCAAAGTCGGTGAAAATGGTCAGGTTAACCGCCTTAAAGATGTTGCTCGAATTGAGCTTGGTGCAGAAACCTACTCACTACGCTCACTATTGGATAACCAAGATGCGGTAGCGATCGGTGTTTTCCAAGCTTCTGGTTCGAATGCAATCCAGATCTCTGAAGATGTTCGTAGCAAGATGGCTGAGCTTGAGCAGAGCTTCCCACAAGGCGTTGCATACGACATCGTTTATGACCCGACAGTTTTTGTTCGTGGCTCAATTGAAGCGGTTGTTCAAACGTTACTAGAGGCGGTATTACTGGTTGTTTTGGTAGTGGTGCTATTCCTACAAACGTGGCGCGCTTCAATCATCCCGCTGGTGGCTGTTCCGGTGTCTTTGGTCGGTACCTTTGCTTTCATGCACCTGATGGGCTTTTCACTCAATGCGCTATCGTTGTTTGGTTTGGTACTGGCGATAGGTATCGTGGTCGATGATGCCATCGTGGTGGTGGAGAATGTTGAACGGAACATAGCAGAAGGCTTGGCACCGATTCCCGCAACGGAAAAAGCGATGCGGGAAGTGACAGGGCCTATCGTCGCGACGACCTTAGTTCTTGCTGCGGTATTTATTCCCACCGCCTTTATGTCTGGCTTAACCGGGCAGTTTTATAAGCAGTTTGCGCTGACGATTACCATCTCGACATTTATATCTGCGATTAACTCATTGACCTTGAGTCCGGCTTTATCGGCACTGTTGCTAAAAGGTCATGACCAGCCAAAAGACGGGCTAACTCGTGTGATGGATTCACTGTTTGGACGTCTGATTTTTGCGCCGTTTAATAAGCTGTTTAATAAAGGTGCGAATGCCTACGGTTACGTGGTGAAGAAAACCATCCGCCTCGGTGCCTTGATTGGTGTTATCTATGTTGGATTACTTGGCTTAACGGCTTATCAGTTTGATCAAACGCCAACAGGTTATGTACCAGGGCAAGATAAGCAGTATTTAGTCGCTTTTGCTCAGTTACCTGATGCGGCTTCGCTTGAGCGTACCGATGCTGTGATTCGTGAAATGTCTGAGATTGCACTTGCTCAACCAGGTGTTGAACACTCGGTAGCTTTCCCGGGATTAAGCATCAATGGCTTTACCAATAGCCCGAACAGCGGCATTGTTTTCACGCCACTATCTGATTTTGAAGACCGACAAGATCCTAGCTTGAGTGCAGGTGCAATCGCGATGCAACTTAACCAGAAGTTTGCTGCGATTCCCGATGCCTTTATTGCCATCTTCCCACCGCCACCGGTTCAAGGTCTGGGTACGATTGGTGGCTTTAGGTTACAAATCCAAGATAGGGGTAATCACGGCTACGAGGCTTTGTATCAGGTCACTCAACAAGTCATCATGAAGGCTTGGGCTGATCCTGCTTTGACTGGCGTGTTCTCAAGCTATCAGGTTAATGTGCCACAACTAGAGCTAGACGTAGATCGCACCAAAGCGCTGAAACAGAATGTCTCTTTAGATGAGGTCTTTGCGACGCTGCAATCTTACATGGGCTCAACTTATGTCAACGACATCAACCGCTTTGGTCGCACCTATCAGGTGAATGTTCAGGCTGATGAAGCGTTTCGTCAAAACCCTGAGCAGATTCGTCAACTTAAGGTAAGAAATGCCGATGGCGAAATGATCCCACTTGGCTCATTTGTCAATGTTGATAACGTCGCTGGCCCTGATCGCGTCATGCACTACAACGCCTATAAGACCGCAGAAATTAACGGTAGCCCAATGCCGGGCGTAAGCTCTGGTGAAGCGCAGGCAGCGATTGAAAAGATTCTCGCTGAGACTTTGCCAATCGGCATGACTTACGAATGGACGGAGCTCACTTATCAGCAAAAACTTGCAGGTAATACAGCAACCTTAATCTATCCATTGGTGATTCTATTGGTGTTCTTAGTACTGGCTGCACAGTACGAGAGTGTGCGTTTGCCTATGGCGATTATCCTGATTATTCCAATGACGCTGTTGTCAGCGATCAGCGGTGTAATCTTGTGGGGAAGTGACAACAACATCTTTACCCAAATAGGTTTGATTGTATTGGTTGGTTTGGCGACCAAGAACGCAATTTTAATTGTTGAGTTTGCCAAGGAATTACAAGACAGAGGTCGTACAGTCATGGAAGCAATCTTAGAGGCATCTCGCCTACGTTTGCGCCCGATTCTGATGACATCTATCGCCTTTATTATGGGCGTGGTTCCTATGGTGTTCTCAACTGGTGCAGGTGCGGAAATGAGGCAAGCAATGGGTATTGCCGTCTTTTCCGGCATGATTGGTGTCACTGTGTTTGGATTGCTGCTAACACCGCTGTTCTACTACGTACTGGCAAAACGTGGCCAACAGAAGAAACAAGCAGCTGAGCACAATATTGCACTTGAACCTGCAAATGAATCCACTGTCTGATCCCGCTAATTAGGATTCGTAGGGCAACTCTAGTTATTGGAGTTGCCCTTTTTTAATCCCATTGATGGCAATATTCGATAAAGGATTTGAGCAATGGACTCTGATATTTTTCTTTATGCACCAGCAACCAGTAGCGTCTTTTCATATCCAAAGAGAGTTTAAGTTCTACCACTCTACCATCGGTTAACGCCGGCTGAGCCGCGAGTTTAGATAAGCAACCCAATCCAAGCCCAGCAGAGACACTGTTAATCAAAGCTTCTGTGGTGTTGAGCTGAAATGATTCATGCCACTGCTCAATACGCGGAGCTATAGCGCGAAGGAAAAACTCTCTCGAGCCTGAACCCGGCTCGCGCAATATCCACTCACTCTCTTCTAAATCACCAACACTAAACCTTTGTTTATTTGCCAGTGGTGAATCAGGGGAGCAGATCACGCACATCTCGTCTTGGCTGAATTGAGTGGAAATCAGCTCGGGGTGCAGTGTTTTTCCTTCAATAAGTGCAAGATCGAGCTCATAGTCGACCAACTTCTGACAGATCAAGGCAGAGTTGGAGATAAACAAACTTTGATAGTGATGATTGGTATGGCGGCGAAAATCACTAATTAGATAGGGTGCGACTTGATTACCTATGGTGTCACTGGCCCCAATTCTTAGTTCACCCGTTAATGTCTGGTCATTATCAAATAACTGTTCAATATCTTGCGCCCGCTCAATGAGTTCGTCCGCTAAAGGCAGTAGTTTCTGCCCTTCTTGATTGAGGATAAGTCGATTATTGACTCTATCGAACAATGAATGACCGATTTGTTTTTCTAGCTCTGACAACGCCATGCTGACTGCCGCCTTGGACAGAAACAAGGCTTCTGATGCTGCCGTTAACGTGTCATGTTGCGTGATTGAGATAAACACTCTGAGCTGTTTTAGAGAAATATTCGCGGCCATAGCTTCGTTTAGATTGTCTGAACATGTGTTCTAAATAATTAGATATTATCGAACACTTGGCAAGCGTAAACTAGCTTCATGGTAAGTAAACTAGGTAAATAAAGATGATTAAAGCAGCAAAAGCAAAAGTGATGGGTGCACCTACTCCTATGGCAGGCTTAGCGCTTGGTATCGCCAGTTTAGGATGGTGTTGGGAAAATGCAGCCCCATTTGATGGTTATGCTCAGTGGAGTGGCGCGGCAATCGCAAGTGTATTGCTGGCTGTTCTAGCGATAAAATTTCTCTTTCATAATCATCTATTGCGTGAAGATCTTGCTCACCCTGTTGTGGGTAGTGTTGTACCAACGTTTGCGATGGGCACTATGGTGGTTTCGAATTCTTTAGGGCACTTTTACCCTTTAGCTGGCGATTTACTTTGGCTGTTCGCGGTTGGTCTTCACATTGTGTTTCTAGTCAGTTTTATCTACCACAGAGCGCAAGAGTTTGAATTGCACCATATGGTACCGAGTTGGTTTGTGCCACCGGTAGGCATCATTGTGGCTGATGTATCTTTCTCAGGTAACCCTGTCTTGAGCCATATTGCAGATGGCGCGCTATTGTTCGGAATGGTCGCCTATGCTGTGATGCTGCCAATGATGATCTATCGTTTTATGTTTACTCATGAGATTCCTGACGCAGCTAAACCAACCATGGCGATCATGGCAGCACCTGCCAGCCTATCGTTAGCGGGGTATTTAACGGTCACTGCTGACCCTTCACCTGTGATCATTGGTCTTTTGTTTGGCATTGCTATTTTGATGACAGCTATTATTTACTTGGCTTTCTTTAAATTACTCAGACTGCCATTCAGCCCAGGTTACGCAGCATTTACCTTCCCAATGGTGATCGGTGCAACCGCACTATTTAAACTTGCCGCATGGATGGAAACCACCGGCGTTGCAAACAAGTACATTGTGCAAGTGCAATGGATAGCAGCCATTGAACTGGTTGTGGCGACCTTAGTCGTTAGCTATGTGGCCTTAAGATATCTCTCCTTCTACAAACCAGTGAGCAATGCATTGGGCTTAGCATCAAATTAACGCAGTCCTTGCTCTCTCAGCCGTTTATACAAGGTGTTGCGGCTGATGTTTAAATCTTTCGCGGTCGCAGAAACATTGCGGCCGTTTTGCTCATAAACGCTTAGCCAGTCTCCTTGATCTAACTCGGCTTGATTGGGAGGAGTCAGCAGACTGATATTAGTGGTTTCCATCGCGATTGGCTCTGGTTGCCGTTCTTCAAGGTCATGCAGAAAGTCATCAGGAAGATGTTCGATACAGATAGTCTCATCGCCAGCCATCGCAATCGCAATTTGAATCACACTGACCATTTGCCTGATATTACCCGGCCAAGGGTGTGACTTAAACATGGCTAGCACTTCTAGGCTGATGTTGGGCGTTTCCTCATCGAGCGCGTACTTGGCTAGTAAAAATTTCACCAATGCTTCTTTGTCTGTTCTCTCCCTCAGAGAAGGCAGAGATAGATTGAGTCCAGTGACTCGATAGTATAAATCTTGGCGAAATGTCCCTCGCTCTACATCCTGCTTTAAATTACGGTTTGTCGCAGAAACTAATTTAAAGTCAACAGGATATGATGTGGTTGAGCCGAGTGGCGTTACTTTACGTTCTTGCAATACGCGCAGCAGTCTAGCCTGAACATTCATTGGCATATCGCCCAATTCATCTAAAAACAAGGTGCCTTTGTCTGCTTTGCGGATTAATCCGATATAGCCTTTGTTGTTCGCTCCGGTGAAAGCGCCTTTTTCGTAGCCGAATAGCTCTGATTCCACTAACTCGGCCGGAATTGCTGCGCAGTTAACTGCAATCATAGGAGCGTGTTTTCGCTCACTAGATAGGTGCAGAGCGTTGACGAACACTTCTTTACCTACGCCCGTTTCACCGTGAATCAAGATCGGAATGTCGGTATTTAGAATGCGACTTGCCTGAGTAATAGCCTTTGCCAATCTAGGATCACCCATGTTCAAGCGCTCCAAATCCAGCGGTGCTTTTGCGTCTTTTAAGTCAGTCTTAGGAATAGATTTACGGTAGTCGATTTGTCTTCCTTGAGGCACCTTAGGTGGGGTAATAATGCCAAAAAAGCTAAAACGTGAATGGGTGCTAATCGCCGTCGGATTAAAAGGAGGGTGAGACAACAGCTGTTCAAGCTTAATATCAAAAATCTGCTCCAGTCTTTGCAACGCCAGATCTTGTCCGAGTACGACTTCTGCACGTCGATTAGCAGAAACGATCACACCTTGTTCATTGAACACCAACAAAGATGACCACTGGCTATCAATGTTTTCAGGGGATGTGTTAAACCACAATAGGTAGTGATCAGATTGAAACTTAGAGGCAATGAGTTGATTTTCAATCGCTTGTGACATCAACTTCACCATACCCAAGGTATGAGCCGTCGGCATATACGCATCGCTAGAAATAGACAGTACACCAGCCATCTTTCTGTCAGCATCAAATAGTGGCGCAGCTGAACCCGTCATAAATCGATTGGATGTCAAAAAGTGTTCATCGTGAAACACCTGAACAATAGACCCCGTTTCAAGGGCGGTACCTATCGCGTTGGTGCCGATAAGTCCTTCCTGCCAATGCACACCGTTTTGGAAAACCTGCGGTTGCCTTTGCGAGAAAAAGCGTTGTTCACCCCAACTGTTCAATACCTGACCATGAGTGTTTGCTAGCGTGATCAAGCAATTGCTATTGGAAAGTAAGCTGTCGTAGAAAGGCAAGACCTTTTGCTGAGTTGTTGTCAGCAACCCCGAGTGTTCTTCGAGAGTGTGAGAGAAGGCTTGTCCTGTTTCCATCTCTATTATCGGGTTGCTGTTGTGAACTAGCCCAGCATCCCGACAGCGTTGCCAAGAGTTCTCGATCATTGATTGATGTTTTTTGTCCATAGTGTTGGCCAATAGCAGCGATACAAAGTGATTTTAAGTAATTATTCTAATTGTTCGTATGTGAACGTTAATGATCACAAACGCTCACTTAACATATCACTCATATGAACACCTTGAACATGTTTTGAACACATTTTATTAACAAATGTTACGGTGGTCTCATATGTGGAATGAGTGTGAATTCTAGGCCCTTACTGAGTTTTTAGTCACAATATCCTTATGTTTAAAGGGCTGGAAAACTGTGTTGTAAAATAATTGTTTCAAATTTTGTAAGTTGGCATGACTCTCGCTCTACCGAACAATATCGAAAAAAATTATTGTTCGAATGGTAAGGAGTTTTTAGTGTCACTAACACTTGAGCAGGTAAGCAAATACGTTGACGGTGAGATGCATATCTCAGACGTTAACCTCACCTTTGAGCCTGGTTCGTTCAATGTGTTGCTAGGACGCACATTGGCAGGAAAGACCTCATTGATGCGACTTATCGCAGGTCTAGACAAACCAACATCAGGGAAGATTCTGGTAAACGGCGTGGATGTCACGGGAGTCTCCGTAAGGGAGCGTAACATCTCGATGGTGTACCAGCAGTTTATTAACTACCCCAACCTAAGCGTGTTTGAGAACGTGGCTTCGCCACTACGCTTGGCGGGTCTGCCAGAGAAAGAGATTCAAGAGCGTGTTCACGCAACCGCAGAAATGTTGCGCATTACTGAACACTTGAAGAAACATCCATTAGAGCTTTCTGGCGGTCAGCAGCAGCGTACTGCGATGGCTCGTGCTTTAGTTAAAGATGCGGAAATCATTCTTTTTGATGAACCGCTCGTCAACCTTGACTACAAGCTACGTGAAGAGTTGCGTCAAGAAATGCGTGAGCTATTCCAAACCAGGCACACCATTGCGATTTACGCGACAACGGAGCCGAATGAAGCGCTTGCGCTTGGCGGTACAACCACAATTCTGCATGAAGGTCAGGTGATTCAATCTGGCCCGACTGCCTCGGTTTATCACCAACCAGATAATGTTGATTCAGCAACCTTGTTTAGTGAGCCACCTATCAACCTGATCTCGGGGGCAGTGACCAGCAATGAAGTGACGTTTGATAAGAGTGCTCATTTCCCACTTAACCAGTCACTCAGTAAATTGGATAAAGGGGAGTACCAGTTTGGCATTCGCCCAAGCCATCTGAGTTTACTGCCAAAAAATGACGATGACGTAGAGCTAACCGTTCAGGTAGAAGTCGCAGAGATCAGTGGCTCTGAGACGTTTCTCCATGTACGTAATGCGCACCTCGATATGGTGCTGCACTTACCAGGCGTACATACCTACGATGTGGATGAGACGATCAAAATCTATATTCCAATCCACAAATTCTATGTCTTTGGTATGGATCAGAATCTTATCCATGCCCCGATTCGTGATGTTAGGGGGTAGTCGTCATGGTTCAAATTACACTCAATTCGCTCGCGCATACTTATGATAAGAAACCAACGGCTTCATCGCCTTATGCGATTAAAGAGATGAATCACGTTTGGAAGCAGGGCGGTGCGTACGCTCTATTGGGGCCATCGGGCTGTGGCAAGTCGACATTGTTGAACATTATTTCTGGATTGATGAGCCCATCTCAAGGAGATGTGATGTTTGATGACATGCGAGTCAACGATCTTCGCCCGCAAGACCGTAATATCGCTCAGGTTTTCCAGTTTCCAGTCATCTACGACACCATGTCTGTCTACGACAACCTGGCGTTTCCACTGCGCAACATGAAGGTACACAAAGCAAAGGTTCACTCCAAAGTCACCGAAATTGCTGAAATTTTAGAGCTGACCAATGTGCTGTCAAAAAAAGCACAACACCTTACCGCAGATGAAAAGCAGAAAGTGTCGATGGGGCGCGGTCTGGTGCGAGATGACGTGTCGGCGATCTTGTTCGATGAACCGCTCACCGTTATCGATCCGCAGTTGAAGTGGAAACTGCGCCGCAAGCTAAAGCAAATCCATCAACAGTTCAATATCACCATGGTGTACGTCACACACGATCAGCTTGAAGCGTCGACGTTCGCTGATGAGATTGCTGTGATGTACAACGGCCAGATTGTTCAATTCGGTACCCCAAGAGAGTTGTTTGAAAGACCGAACCACACATTTGTTGGCTACTTCATTGGTAGTCCAGGGATGAACTTAATGGCGGTGACGCCTTCCGATAATGGCGTGATGTTCGATGGCGTTGAAGTGCCGTTATCTGAGTCCTACCGTCATGCAGTTGCTCAAGCCGGTAGCAACAACATCAAGATTGGTATTCGACCTGAATTTGTCCATGTGTGGGAGAAGGGCAATGAGTCTGCGCTGCGTTGTGAAGTGTTGCACGTTGAAGACTTAGGCACCTACAAGATTGTCACACTGCAACTGGGTAACAAACAAATCAAAGCACGCCTTCAAGAGGATCAACCTGTTCCAGAAAAAGAGGCTTATATCAGCTTCCCTGAACAATGGACCATGCTGTATGTCGATGAATTCTTAGTCAATGTAGGGGAAGTGTAATGGATAAGGTAGCAAACAATAAAGCGTGGTTCCTCGTTCTGCCCGTCTTCATATTGGTCGCATTCAGTGCGATTGTGCCCTTAATGACCGTAGTGAACTATTCGTTACAGGATATCTTTGATGCTAACACCGCATACTTTGTTGGCACCGAGTGGTATCGAGAAATTCTCAATGATGATCGATTACATGGCGCGCTGCTTCGTCAGTTTGGTTTTACTTTCACGATTTTGCTTATCGAAGTTCCGCTGGGGATCATTGTTGCGCTGACAATGCCAACCAAAGGTAAATGGTCTGCATTTTGTCTGATTGTGTTAGCGATTCCATTGCTTATTCCACTGAACGTGGTCGGCACGATCTGGCAGATCTTTGGTCGTGCAGATATCGGCTTATTTGGCTGGGCACTCAATGGAATGGGGATCGACTACAACTATGCGGGTAATCCAATTGATGCATGGCTAACGGTTATTCTGATGGATGTCTGGCACTGGACATCGTTAATCGCGTTACTGTGCTATTCAGGCTTACGCGCTATTCCTGATGCTTACTATCAGGCGGCGAACATCGACCGCGCTTCTACTTGGTCAATCATTCGTTACATTCAGCTACCGAAGCTAAAGAGTGTGCTGTTAATCGGCATTCTTATCCGCTTTATGGACAGCTTCATGATTTACACCGAACCGTTTGTATTGACGGGTGGTGGACCGGGTAACTCAACGACCTTCCTCAGCCAAACGCTGACCAAAATGGCTATTGGCCAGTTCGATATTGGTCCTGCAGCCGCTTTCTCAATTATCTATTTCCTAATCATCTTGTTGGTGAGTTGGGTGTTCTATACCGCAATGACGCACGGTGAAAACAAGTAAGGAAACTACAATGGCGATGACAAAATCAAAATACACCCGCTATACACAAATTGTCGGGCTAGCGTTTTACATCATCTGTTTGATGTTGCCAATTTACTGGCTGGTTAACATGTCTTTTAAGGAGAACCAGGAAATCCTAGGTGGGCTAAGCTTCCTTCCTGAGACTTGGACGCTGAAAAACTATGCGACCATTTTCTCTGACTCAAGCTGGTACATGGGGTACGTGAACTCCATCATTTACGTAGTCATGAACATGGTCATTACCTTAACGGTGGCGCTACCAGCCGCATACGCTTTCTCGCGTTTTAAGTTTATTGGCGACAACCACCTGTTCTTTTGGCTGTTAACCAACAAAATGGCGCCTCCAGCGGTATTCCTGCTGCCATTCTTCCAGCTTTACTCGTCGGTTGGTCTTTTCGATACCCATATTGCGGTTGCGCTTGCGCACTGTTTGTTCAATGTCCCTTTGGCGGTATGGATTCTTGAAGGCTTTATGTCGAGTGTGCCACGTGAAATCGATGAGACCGCTTACATTGATGGTTACAGCTTTCCTAAGTTTTTCGTGAAAATCTTTTTGCCGATGATCCGTTCGGGGATTGGGGTCTCGGCTTTTTTCTGCTTCATGTTCAGCTGGGTAGAGTTACTACTTGCTCGTACGCTGACCTCTATTGATGCCAAGCCTATATCAGCGGTTATGACCCGTACTGTCAGTGCGTCTGGTATTGACTGGGGCGTACTGGCGGCTGCCGGTGTGCTGACCATTTTGCCAGGTATTTTGGTTATCTGGTTCGTGAGAAACCATGTTGCGAAAGGCTTCGCACTGGGTCGAGTTTAAGGAGATAAATCATGGCTTGGATGGCATGGACAACACCTTCAGCACTGTTCTTTCTGGGGATTGCGCTGATCTTACTCACAATGACGATTCGAGAAATTCGTACGCCATGTATTGAACGTAAAGGGTTTCTTCCTATCACCACCACACGTGGCGATCGTCTGTTTATCGGTTTATTAAGCTCCGCATTTATCCATCTTGGGTTTGTAGGGCTGACTGAATTATCGATTTGGGTGCCATTTACGCTCTGCGTGATTTGGCTGGGTACAGTTTTGAAATGGGGATAAATACAACTGACTGACATGTGCTCATTACCAGTCTGACAGGATGCCATAGTCGCTAGGTAATGAGTGTAATCAATAACGTAAGAGACAGAATACTCATAACTGGAGTTACACAATAATGAAAAAGGATATCAAAAAGTCTTACCTTGCACATAGCTTAGCACTGACCTTTGCGCTTGCTGCTATCTCTCCTGCTGCGCTAGCTGACATGGCGGCGGCAAAAAAATGGATGAGTGAAGAGTTTACTCCGACGACCTTGTCACAGGATGAACAAACGCAAGAGATGCAGTGGTTTATCGATGCTGCTAAGCCTTACCAAGGTATGGAAATCAATGTTGCTTCTGAAACCATTACTACGCATGAGTACGAAGCGAAAGTATTGGCAAAGGCGTTCTATGAGATCACAGGGATCAAGGTAAATCATGACCTGATTCAAGAAGGTGATGTAGTAGAAAAGCTGCAAACTCAGATGCAGACAGGGCGTAACATCTACGACGCCTACATTAACGATTCCGACTTGATTGGTACTCACGTCCGTTACGGTAAAGTTGTACCTATTTCAGACTTCATGGAAGGTGAAGGGAAAAGCGTCACTAACCCATACTTAGACCTGCAAGATTTTATTGGTTTGGACTTCACAACAGGCCCTGACGGTAAGCTCTATCAGCTTCCTGACCAACAGTTCGCGAACTTGTACTGGTTCCGCGCAGACTGGTTTGAACGTGAAGACTTGAAAGCTAAGTTCAAGAAAGAGTACGGCTATGAGCTAGGTGTACCTTTGAACTGGTCAGCGTATGAAGATATCGCCGAGTTCTTTACCGATAAAGTTAAGACAATCGACGGCGAGCCTGTATACGGTCACATGGATTACGGTAAGAAAGATCCTTCATTAGGCTGGCGTTTCACGGACTCATGGTTCTCAATGGCGGGTGCGGGTGACAAAGGTATTCCAAACGGTCTACCTGTTGATGAATGGGGTATTCGTATTGAAGGTTGTAAGCCAGTTGGCTCAGACGTCGCTCGTGGCGGTGCTACTAACGGCCCAGCAGCGGTTTATGCTACGACCAAATATGTGGATTGGCTTAAGCAATACGCGCCACCAGAAGCTCAGGGTATGACATTTGGTGAAGCAGGCCCAGTTCCAGCTCAAGGTTCTATCGCGCAGCAAATCTTCTGGTACACCGCCTTTACTGCTGATATGACCAAGCCAGGTCTTCCTGTCGTCAATGAAGACGGCACACCTAAATGGCGTATGGCTCCATCACCACGTGGCCCATACTGGGAAGATGGCATGAAGCTAGGTTACCAAGATGCGGGCTCATGGACATTCCTCAACAGTACCCCTGTTGATCGTCGTCAGGCTGCATGGTTATACGCTCAGTTTGTGGTGTCTAAATCAGTTAGCTTGAAGAAAACTCTGGTTGGCCTAACACCGATTCGTGAGTCGGATATCAACTCTGATGCGATGACAGAAGTCGCGCCAAAACTGGGTGGCTTGGTTGAGTTCTACCGTAGTGATGCACGTAAACAGTGGACCCCAACAGGTACCAACGTGCCAGATTATCCGAAGCTGGCTCAGCTTTGGTGGCAATATGTTTCTGAAGCAGCTAGCGGTGAGAAAACACCTCAAGAAGCACTGGATGGTCTGGCAAAAGCCCAAGACCGAGTACTGCAACGTCTAGAGCGTAGTGGTGCACAAGGTGAGTGTGGCCCTCAGCTCAATCCGAAGAAAGACCCTGAACACTGGTTATCTCAGCTAGGTGCTCCGAAAGCGAAACTGGCTAACGAAAAGCCACAAGGTAAGACTATCGCTTACAAAGATCTCATCGCTCAATAAGGTTTTCTCGCCTTAATTGATGATTTCTCCCTCCTACCCGCTCTTGTCTGTTTAAGGCTTGAGCGGGTATTTTGATTCGAGCCAAATCATACGCTTATAACGCTCTCGAAATTAATCAGCTTGTGCTAGTCTCACCCTAGTTGCGGCAATATTAGTGTGAGTGCATTTTGTTTACTGTCTACCATTCCAACCAAGTCGACGTCTTAAAGTCACTGCTTGTTGAGCTCGTTCGTCTCAATCCATTAGAAAACCCCTTCGATAAAGAACAGATCTTGGTGCAAAGCCCGGGTATGTCTCAGTGGTTGAAGATGGAGCTAGCTAAAGAGTTTGGCGTAGCGGCAAACATTGATTTTCCTCTGCCTGCGACCTTTATCTGGAACATGTTTACAGAGGTATTGCCAGATGTACCCAAGCGCAGTGCTTTTAACAAAGAATCAATGACATGGAAGCTGATGCACATCTTGCCAGGGCTTTTGAGTCAGCCAGAGTTCGAGCCACTTAAACGCTATCTAGAGCAAGACGAAGACAGTTCCAAGCTTTACCAACTCTCAGAGAAAATTGCCGACATCTTTGATGGTTATCTGGTTTATCGACCAGAGTGGATTGCCAGTTGGGAAGCGGGGCAAGCGGTACTGGAATTGGAAGATGAGCATCCGTGGCAGCCGATTTTATGGCAAGCGCTTTACGATCATACCGTTGCTTTAGGTCAGTCACCTTATCATCGCGCCAACTTGTACGAACACTTTATTGATACCTTAGAAAACTTTCAGGGTAGCTTTGAACACTTGCCTCAGCGCTTGTTTGTGTTCGGCATTACCTCACTGCCACCACGTTATATGGATGCGCTTAAAGCCATTGGTGAGCACATTGATGTCCACCTGATGTTTACCAACCCTTGTCGTTACTACTGGGGCGAGGTAAGAGACAGAAAGTTCTTAGCACGTTTAGCGGCAAAACACCGTAAACATGTGGTGTGGAATCAAGACCACTCAGAGCGACAGGGCGAGAGTGAGCAGCTTAAAGGTTCGATTGAAGACAACGTGCTTGATGAGCTGCATACCGATACGGTAGGTAATAGCTTACTCGCTTCAATGGGTAAGTTGGGGCGCGACAATATGTATCTTCTCTCGCAGCTAGAGTCCCACGAGATTGAAGCCTTTGTTGATGTCGAGCGAGACTCATTGCTCCATCAACTTCAAGCAGACATTCTCAATCTTGAAGAGCATCAAGATGATCATCAGTTAGAAACCAGTACGCATAAACAAGTGGTGCAATTAGGCGATAAATCCCTCACGCTGCACGCTTGCCATAGCCCGATGCGTGAAGTGGAAGTCTTACATGATCAGCTATTGGCGATGTTCGATGCCGATCCAAGTTTAAAGCCACGCGATATCATTGTCATGGTGGCGGACATCAATGCCTACAGCCCAGCCATTCAAGCCGTGTTTGGCAACGCACCCGGTGAGCGATTTATCCCTTACTCTATTTCTGACCGTACCGCCGACCAAGAAAGCCCAATCCTTAATGCATTTATGCAGTTGGTTAACCTGCCAAACACCCGTTGTTTGGCATCTGAGTTACTCGAACTGCTTGAAACTCCTGCGATCTTGGCTCGATTCGGGTTAACGGAAGATGAGTTTATTTTAGCTAAACAGTGGGTAGAAGAGTCGGGTATTCGCTGGGGATTGAATGCGACCACAGGACAAGAGTTTGATTTACCTGAGACTGCGCAAAATACTTGGCAGTTTGGTATTGAGCGCATGTTGCTTGGCTACGCCATGTCAAAATCAGCAGGGCTGTTTGAATCCAAGTTAGGGGCGCTCTCACCTTACAATGAAGTGCAAGGAATGGGGGCGGAGTTAGCGGGCAAGCTGGCGCACTTTATTGAGACGGTCAGTGATTACCGACACAAACTGATACAAACTCAATCAATTGATCGTTGGCGCGAAATACTAATCTTGCTGCTGGATGATTTCTTTAGTGTAGAACTCGAAGGTGAGGCGGCGCTCAAATCGATTCGTGACACCTTAGCCAATTTAAAAGAGCAGCTGACTGACGCTGCTTTCGAGCTGTCATTATCTCCGGCGATTATTACCACCTATTTGAACAACAAGCTGTCTGGGACGCGGATCAGCCAACGCTTCCTTGCTGGACAAGTGAACTTCTGTACTTTGATGCCGATGCGTTCTATTCCGTTCAGAACGGTTTGCTTACTGGGCATGAACGATGGTGTTTATCCACGTTCTATGCCGCCAGAGGGCTTCGACCTGATGAATGGGCGAACCAAACCAGGGGATCGCTCTCGCCGAGATGATGACAGATACCTATTCTTAGAGGCCGTGCTGTCTGCACTGCAAACGCTATACATCAGCTATGTTGGTCGCTCAATCCAAGACAATACAGAGCGTGTGCCTTCGGTGCTGGTTTCTGAGCTGATGGAGTATTGCCATCAAAACTACCGCCTAGATGGAGATCAGGCATTAGCGAGTGATGAGTCTGGAGAAAAACTGCTATCAGAACTTATCACTCACCACTCTATGGTGCCATTTAGTGCCACCGCGTTTGTCGGTGAGCATCCAAGTTATGCTAAAGAGTGGTTACCTGCGGTGAATAGATTAGGCCAGGTAGGCGGTGAGTTTAATCGACAACTGCAAGATTACTTACTCGATGCTACCTACCCATTAGAGCTGGATCTGGTTGAGCTGCAACGTTTCTGGCGTTTGCCGGTGCAATACTTTTTCAATCGCCGCTTAAAAGTAATGTTTGAGCCGCCGCTGCCGGTTATGGAAGATGACGAGCCCTTTGTACTCAATGGGTTAGAAAGCTATCAAATGCGTGACAGTTTATTGGATAGCTTACTCAAACAGCAGCTCTCGGGTGGTCAAGATAGCAAGGGTGTGATTGAAAGCTTTGTTAAGCAGCAACGGGCTCAAGGGAAATTACCGGTTGGCGCATTTGGTGATATTGAATTTGAAACTAACCGAGTTCAAGCACAGGAGTTAGTGGAAAAACTGACTTTCTTATGTGGCAGCGAAGCCAATGACCTCGAAGTAAAACTGACATTTGATGTCTTAGGTGAGGATAAAAAGGTCAACCTAACCGGCTGGCTGACACAGTATTATCAGTCGGGCTTGATTCGCTTTCGCAGCGGTAAGATTCGCTCACAAGACTATCTGTCCGCGTGGATAGACCACCTAGCGATGTCGGCGACGGGCATCAGTAAGCGCACCCATATGATTGGTTATGATCGCAAGGAAGGGGTTGTTCATCTTATCTATCCTGAAATTGCAGACGCTAGCTACGCTCATAGCTTGTTATCTGAGCTGGTTCGTTTGTTCTACCAAGGCATGACCGAACCCTTGTGCTATTTCCCGAGAACCGCATTAGCAGGTGTTGAAGCAGGATTCAGTCGCGGAAACTGGGTGGATGATGAAGAGAAGTCACTCAAGAAAATGGCCGATACATTTAACGATAGCTTCATGGCAGCAGGTGAAGGCAATAATCCTTACATCTCGCGTATTTGGCCAAGTTGGAACGACAGCTTAGCAGCGCAGGCACGTACAGTAACTGCATTGGTATTACAAACCCCTCGACTAGAGGTAAAGACCAGTGAAGACGCGCAATAAATCAGTTTAGTGGAAAACAGGTTGAAGGAAAGTAGGTGGCCGCCAGTAAATCATTATAGTGTAGGGCGTTCGCTGTACGGCCACAGGTCAGAGGGACCATTATTCTGTCGGTTTGTTGCAACTTGGCTGCCTAGACAAGCTCATAGTTGCTCAACACATGGCGCGCATAGTAGCGGTTAGGTAACAAGCCTACCGTGAGAAAGATCGCATAAAATCCCAAGTTTTTAGGGATTTATATTAATAACAATCGTTTTTAAGTCTGGATCACATTTGGGTCTCGGGTTTTCATTCAAAGGGCAAATATTTTATGACAGCAACGTCAATGGTTACTCCGCTTAATGCCATGACTTTTCCCTTGCACGGTGCACGATTAATTGAGGCATCGGCGGGTACGGGTAAAACCTTTACTATCGCTGGCTTATACCTAAGGTTGCTTCTCGGTCACGGTACATCCGAGACCAAACATCAGCTGCCGTTGACTGTCGATCAGATTTTAGTGGTGACATTTACGGAAGCGGCTACTGCTGAACTCAGAGACCGAATCCGCGCTCGTATTCATGATGCTCGTCTTGCCTTTGCCCGAGGTAAAAGTAGCGACCCTGTGATTGAGCCTTTACTTGATGAGTTCAGTGACCACAAACAAGCCGCGGAGATCCTTTTGCAAGCGGAAAGGCAAATGGATGAAGCCGCGGTTTATACCATCCACGGCTTTTGCCAACGTATGTTGACTCAAAATGCATTTGAATCAGGCAGTCGCTTTAACAACGAATTTGTGACCGATGAGAGTCATCTTAAAGCGCAGATTGTTGCTGATTACTGGCGACGTAATTTCTATCCTTTGCCGCTTAATCTAGCGGGAGAGCTGCGTCGAATCTGGAATGCCCCCTCTGATTTACTACGCGATGTGACTAACTATCTGACTGGTGCGCCACTGAGCCTGTCTGTAGCAGCGATGAGTGGAAGTTTAGCGGACTTACACCAGCAAAATCTAAAGCGCATCGATGAATTGAAATCTTTGTGGCGAGATCATCAGGATGACTTTTTTGCCTTGATTAGTGACTCTGACGTCAACAAGCGCAGTTACACCAAAAAGTCTCTACCGACTTGGCTCGAAGCGGTCAATGTGTGGGCGGCAACAGAAACGACGGGCTATGACTATCCAGACAAACTGGAGAAGTTTGCGCAGAATACCTTGGATGAGAAAACACCGAAAGGCACCGCGCCGCAGCACCTTGTTTTTGAAGCGATTGATGCTTTCCTTGCTGCGCCAATTAGTCTCAAAGCGCCCATTCTTGCCCATGCGATTGAACATTGTCGCGAAATGTTGGCAAAAGCCAAACAGCAGAAACAGTGGCTCTCTTTTGATGATTTGCTGACTAATTTATCTGCTGCTATTGATGGTGATGAATCTGAGCTACTTGCAGAGCGAATTCGAACCCTTTATCCGGTCGCTATGATAGATGAGTTCCAAGATACCGACCCCCTTCAATACAGCATTTTTAGCCGTATCTATTTGAACAATCCTGAATGTGGTTTGTTTATGATCGGCGATCCCAAACAGGCGATTTACGGCTTCCGTGGCGCAGATATTTTTACTTATATCAAAGCGCGTAATCAGGTTTCTTCGCACTTCACTCTAGGCACTAACTGGCGTTCTAGCGCGGATATGGTCAGTGCGGTAAACCAGATTTTTGAGTTGCCTTCGAGCCCGTTTATTTACGATAAAGATATTCCATTTTTACCTGTCGACTCTAGCCCCAACGCGGATAAACGCGTTTGGACTATCGGTGGTCAAAAGCAGCCCGCGCTCACTTATTGGCTGCAAGATGCCGACGAGAAGCCATTACCAAAAGGTGAGTACCTAGAGGCGATGGCTAAGGCTACCGCGGATCAAATCCAAACAATTCTCACTGCTGCGCAAAATGAGCAAGCGTTTTTTGTTGATGGGAAAGGTGAAGATGGCAAAGGAGAGCACTCTATTCAGGCGGGTGATATTGCGGTACTGGTTCGAACCGGTAATGAAGGTCGTATGGTGAAAGAGGCTCTCGCCAAACAAGGTATTGCGAGTGTTTACCTATCAAACCGAGACAGTGTGTTTACCTCGCTTGTTGCCCAAGATATTCAGCGCTTATTGCAAGCAGTACTGACGCCAGAAAATGATCGCGCCTTACGAGCAAGCTTGGCTTCTGAAATGTTTGCTCTCGATGCGGGCAGTTTAGACAAGCTCAACAACGATGAAAATGAGTGGGAAAACGCAATCAATGAGTTTAAAGAGTATCGTAAGCTCTGGACTCAGCGAGGTGTGCTCCCTATGTTGCGCAGTGTGATGAGCAAGAGACATATTGCGGAGCGTTTACTAGAGGAAGAAGGTGGCGAGCGTGCACTGACTGATTTGATGCACATCGGTGAGCTGCTACAGCAAGCAAGTCAGGAGCTCGATAGTGACCATGGTTTACTGCGTTGGTTGGCGCAAGCAATCAGTGATGCACAAAATGGTTTAGGTGGCAGCGAAGACCAAATCCAACGCTTGGAATCAGAGCGTAATTTGGTGCAAATCGTAACAATCCATAAATCCAAAGGTCTGGAATATGATCTGGTGTTCTTGCCTTTTGTTCTCAGCTATCGCGAAGCTAGCGAAGCAAAATACTATGATGAGCAACAAGACAAAACCATTTTAGATATTACTGGGCAAGATGCATCTTTAGCGCAAGCCGATAAAGAGCGCCTTGCTGAAGATTTACGCCTAATCTATGTAGCGCTTACCCGTGCCGTTTATGGCTGTTTTGTTGGGGCTGCGCCACTGAGAAACGGTCGCTCGACTAAAGAGCCAACCGGTGTTCATCACAGTGCGATGGGGTATTTGCTACAAGATGGTAAAGAAGGGGGGATCAATGATCTCACGAACGCTATTCAACAGCATGTGGATGGGCTTGAAAGTGTGCGACTAAGCGACTTACCAGAGCCACAACAAGAGGTCTTTGTAGCCCATACATCGCAGCAGCAAGATTTAACCGCAAGCGAGCTGAAAAGTGTGATTGACCGAGATTGGCGAATCACCAGTTATTCTGGATTGGTAAAGCAGGGCTCTCATCATAGCTCAGATGCCTTTACCGACTTAATGCATCTTGATATTGATTCTTCCGATGAGCACGATGAAGATGAGTTAGTTGAACCAGAGCAATCCATCTTCACTTTCCCGCGCGGCGCTAGACCCGGTACTTTCCTGCATACGTTATTCGAAGAAGTCGAATTTACCGAGCCAAGCACTAGCGAAGCGAATGCTGAGACTATCACTCATCTTATCGACAGTGAGCAGCTAGACCCAAGCTGGCTACCGATTTTACAGCAGTTGATTGATACCGTATTAGCCACACCACTGGACGGAAAGTCTTTGCTGCTTAACCAGAAAGGGCCAAGCCAACGTTTAGTTGAGATGGAGTTCTTGCTACCGATAGAGGTACTGGCGGCGCCCGCATTAAATCGCGTCATCCAACGTCATGATCCTTTATCTGCAAAGGCTGGTGACCTAGGCTTCTATACCGTTCAAGGTATGTTGAAAGGCTTTATTGACTTGGTGTTTGAGCATCAGGGTAAATACTATGTCCTTGACTGGAAATCGAACCACCTTGGTGACGAAGTCGGTTTCTATCACGGAGAGGCGCTAAAAGCTGCCATGGCAGATCATCGTTATGACCTGCAATATCAAATCTATGCCTTAGCGCTACATCGCTTCTTACGCAGTCGAATCGCAGATTACGACTACGATCAGCACTTTGGCGGTGTCTACTATCTATTCCTTAGAGGGATGGACGGAGAAAGTGAGCATGGTATTTTCTCTGCCAAACCAAGCCTAGAGTTTCTTAACGATATGGACAGACTCATCGATGGGCAAAGTGTCGATGCGAAAACGAATCAAGCTGGCCAGATGGAGTTACTGTAATCATGACTACTCTTATTTCCGTGCTTAAACAACTGGCAAACAAATCCAGCATCAGACAACTTGATTATCAGTTTGCCCGCTTTATCGCTAGCCAGTCTCAGGATGATCAGCTCGCTTTTATTACGTGTGTGGTTAGCCATGAACTTGGCAAAGGCCATATTTGTCTGCCGCTGTTTGATGCAGAAGGGCAGCCTGTCGATCTCGCTGCTAAGCTGGGATTGTTTGGCGAAGCAGCATTAGAGTTGAATCAAAGGCTGGTGACAGTTGATTGGGTGTCCTTGCTCAATAACTCTTGTTTGGTGGCCAAAAACTTAGCCGAAGAGAGTGAAGCTCTACCGCTGATATTTGATGGTGAACGACTCTATTTACACCGCTATTGGCACTATGAAGTGACCTTAGCTGAGCGTTTGAATAGCTTTGGGTCACCCATGATCCTAAAGCCTACTGAAATCCAAAAACTTTCCAATCTTCTCAATCATCTATTTGCTCGAAACTATCGCTATCTATTTGAAGCAATTAATAAATCTAAGCAAGAAGGTGACTCTACTCCTGTGATGCGTCAGCGTATGGTTTGTGACCATCTAGACGTCGTGGCAGAGGATAAACTGGATTGGCCTACCATAGACCAAAAGCTCCTAGCCGCTAAAAACATTGAGCAACTTTCGGTGCTGGACGAGTTAGTTCCTTTATCTGCGTGTGTGAATTGGCAGAAAGTCGCAGCTGCAGTTGCACTGAGTAAAAGGTTTGCGGTGATCTCTGGTGGTCCGGGCACAGGTAAGACGACCACGGTAACCAAACTACTTGCCGCTTTGATTGAGCAAGCTCAAAGTTCAACGCAGCAAAATGCTCAAGCTGAGCAGCCAACGATTAAGTTGGTCGCACCGACGGGCAAAGCGGCTGCGAGATTAACTGAGTCGATTGGTAAAGCCGTGGCAGAGTTGCCTGTAGCGCCTGAACTAAAACAAGCCATTCCAACCGATGCCAGTACATTACATCGGTTACTCGGCGCATTGCCTAACAGCTCGGAATTTCGACACAACAGGGATAATCCACTTCACCTAGATATGCTGGTGGTCGATGAAGCCTCAATGGTCGATTTGCCTATGATGTACAAATTGGTCGATGCGTTACCTAAGCATGCCAGATTGATTCTACTGGGTGATAAAGATCAGTTGGCATCAGTAGAAGCGGGGGCAGTACTGGGGGACATTTGTTCATTCAGCCAGCTAGGTTTTAGTCATGGTCAAGCGGCTCAAATTGCTCGCTTAACCGGTTTTGAAACACTGGCTTATACGACGAACACGCAGCCCTCTATTGCTGATAGCTTGTGTATGCTGAAGAAGAGCTATCGGTTTGATGCTCGCTCTGGGATCGGTCAATTAGCGCAAGCCATTAATGCTGGTTCGGCGCAAAAAGTTGACTGGGTTTGGCAGAAAGATTTCTCTGATATTGCTAAGTTTCCAATCGATAGCCAACACTACAATCAAATGGTGCAAACTTTGCTTGCTGAGTATAGCCATTACCTTAAGCGAATTGATGTGCCGCAACTCGATTCAGCAACAGGCGAAAGCGAAACCATGGCGCAGAGAGCCAAAGCAGTACTGGATCAGTTTGCGCGCTGTCGTTTGTTGTGCGCTATTCGTGAGGGTGACTTTGGTGTTACTGGGCTTAATCAGCGTATTGAACGTGCACTGGCGGCTAAAAAGTTGATTCAAACCCAAGACGAGCTTTGGTATCACGGTAGACCTGTAATGGTAGCGAGAAATGACCACGCATTAGGTTTGTATAATGGTGATATCGGCATTTGTATGCTGGATGACTCAGAAAACGAGCCAAGATTAAAAGTCTTCTTCGAACTCCCTGATGGCAGCGTCAAGTCAGTGTTACCAAGCCGTGTACCAGAACACGAAACCGCTTATGCGATGACGATTCATAAATCTCAAGGGAGTGAATTTGAGCATACGCTAATGATTTTGCCACCAGACTTTACGCCTATTTTGACACGTGAGTTGATCTACACCGGGATAACGCGGGCGAAGAAACGCTTGAGTTTATACATCGATGAGCGAGTGATGAAGCGTGGAATTAAGGTACGAACTGAGCGGGCGAGTGGATTGATACACAGGTTGCAGCGAAGGGGATAACCATCCGTGGCTACCGTATTAAACGATTAAAGTGCTTTAGAGAAAGAGATACTGCGGATGCGGTACTTTTTCTGATAGTTCAGAATGAACGCCTTTAAGCCTTCTGTCACTGGGAAGACACAATGAACGTCTAGATCTTCTAGTAGTTCATTATCAGCCATGTCCCAAAAACTCTGTACAGAGTTACAGATAATTTTCTTCATCGATAGTTTGCTCTTAGTGACGTAGTCAGTAACCTCAAGCAATCCTTGCGACTCAACTGAGTAAACAGTTAAGTAGAGAAGTGAATCCTATCTAGCTCCTCACTAGATGTGAGGAGCCGAAATATTAACCAATTGGAAATATGAAATAAAGCTTATAGTGTAAGAAAAATAAGCAATTTGGTCGCAAGTGTAAGAATTACAATCGCTTAGAGAACAAGCGCTAAGATCTTCGATTTTCGTTGATAATTGTATAAATTTTGCTTCTGGGAAGGTAAGAAATCGACCCCCATTTCATGGAAACCTTGCTCTCTAAACCAGTGAAGGCTATGGGTGGTTAAGACAAAGATGTGTTCAATCCCCTGAGCCTTAGATTGCAAGCGCATATGGTTAAGCAGCAGTAAGCCTCTGTTTCCGTCACGATACTCAGGATGAATCGCTACACAGGCCATCTCTGCCATCTTTTCTTCTGGGTAAGGATACAGAGCGGCACAGCCAATGATCAGTCCATCTTTTTCTATGATGGTGAATTGATGCAGCTCTTGCTCTAATTGTTCACGTGAACGTCTGACTAGCACACCTTGTTCTTCGAGTGGCTGAATCAGATCTAAGATGCCACCAATATCATCAATGTCGGCAACTCGAACTTGCTCAGCACTCGCTTTTACCACTTGGGTCCCGATACCATCGAGTGAAAACAGTTCTTGAATTAGAGCACCATCAACTTTATAGCTCACTAGGTGGCTGCGAGGAACTCCAGCCCGACAAGCTGCGGTCGCTGCTCGTAGGAACCTCAGTGTACCTGAGGAGTTATCAACGCCTTCGATTCGGTCTGTTTCAAGTCTAGATAAAATCCTTTCCGCATCTTTTGGGAACAATTCGGCGACGGCATCGCCATTCTCATCGATGATGCCCTGTTCTGAACAAAAGCCGATTAGCTTGTCTGCATTGAGCTTAATGGCGACCTGAGTAGCCACTTCTTCTGAAAGTAGGTTAAACGATTCTCCGGTAACTGAGCTTGCTATTGGGCCAAGGAGAACAATTGAACCTTGATCCAACATGCGATTGATCCCTTCCACATCGATGCGTCGAATCCGGCCACTATGACAATAGTCGATACCATCGTCGATACCTAGTGGTTGAGAGGTAATGAAGTTACCACTAACAACGTTCAGTTGAGTTCCAGCCATAGGGGTATTGCTTAAGCTCATCGACAGCTGAGCTGTGATGGTCAGTTGCAATTGTCCCGCTGCTTGCATGACATAATTGAGGGATGTCTCATCAGTAACGCGGATTCCCTTGTGATATGGACTATCGTACTGATTTTTCTGCAGAAGGTGATTAATCTGTGGTCGCGCTCCATGAACAAGAACTATTTTGACACCTAAGCTATGCAATAGAGCCAGATCACTGATAATATTCGAAAAATTGCCATCAGCCACAGCTTCACCACCCAGCATAATGACCATGGTCTTATCTCGGTGGGCGTTGACGTACGGGGCTGACTGTCTAAACCCTTTGACTAGGGCGGTGCTTCGAATTTTCACAATATCTTCCGTGAATTGAATTTATATACACTAATATTGCAATTTTATTCGATGTGCGGCAAGCGTTTTTTCAATGTGATTTAGGTGCTTTTTCTTCTTTCGATGGAACGCATAGTTTCTGATTAATGAGATTTTGGGTCGATAAGCACGCCTCAATGGCTATGTAATTCGCGGTAAACACATTTTTGGTTAACACTTAATGATGAAATTGTTAAGTCAAACAGACCCTAGTAGTACCTTGGTGAAAAATAAAGTGAATGGTGTGAGCGGTAAGAAAAAGCTTCTTGAGCGAGCAATAGTGCTAGGTGCAATTATTGCCGCGGTAGCGGCGGTTATGATGGCAAGCAGCTTGTATCAGCTCTACCTAGAAAAAACCTATCCTAAATCGAATGTCTATGGCACTTGGGTTGAGCAAAACGTTGCATCTTATGCAGCGGAAGAGTTTGTGGTCAGCTCTGCAGGTATTTCGATTAACGGCGGGATTGTCGATACTCAATACACTTGGGATGGTGCTCATTTGGAATACCGCCTTGGCGAGAAGGTGCGTAAGTTTAAAGCGCTTAATAAAGAGTTTACTGAGCTGCAGTTAGTCTCAGAACCCAATTACCAACCCGTGTATCGATTGTCAGAAAAAGTTAAAAATAACATTCATTAACCACGACTCGATTGCGAATTCCTAACAAGTTTGTCATGCTCATGGCATAGCTTGTTAGGGATAAAATCAGTGTTTAAAAAATATCTTCCTCTCGCAGCCGCCAGCGTCTTGTTTGGCTGTGCTCAACCTACTGACCGCGCTCAGCAATATGTCGATGATGAATTCAATTCAATTTTGAATAAATCTTCAGTTGTCGAATCGACCAAACCGCGCGATTTTACCGAGTTTCATCGTCAGGCTGAACAAGTCGTTGATAACTCTCCGTCGATGGCAAAGATCTATCAGCCCCTATATGACAAGTTAAATGAATGGGTATTACAAAGCGGTGAACCAACCGACTTAGCTAGCTTTGGCATTCAAGCGGCTCAACTGGGTGGTGGTGACAAGCAGGGTAATGTGCTCTTCACTGGCTATTTCTCTCCGGTGATGGAACTGCGCCATGAGCCGAACGAAAGATTTAAATACCCAGTTTATGCCAAACCTGAGTGTGGTAGCGATTGCCCGACCCGAGCTCAAATCTACGATGGTGCGCTAGAAGGTCAGGGACTAGAGCTAGGTTACGCATCAAATAGGATCGACCCATTTTTGATGGAAGTGCAGGGCAGCGGTTTTGTCCATTTCGAAGATGACGATACCTTGGAGTATTTCGCCTACGGAGGCAAAAACAATAAGGCTTATGTCAGTATCGGTAAGGTATTGATCGAACGAGATCTAGTGCCTAGAGCCAAAATGTCGATGAAGGCGATCAAAGATTGGGTAATGGAAAATGATGAAGCGACCGTTCGTGAGCTTCTCGAACAGAATCCTTCTTTCGTCTTCTTCCAGCCTCGCGCTGACGCACCGGTAACCGGCTCGGCAGGTATCCCACTTTTACCTATGGCCTCTGTTGCTGGCGATCGCTCCATATTCCCGATGGGGACACCAATCCTTGCTGAAGTACCATTGCTAAATCCTGACGGTTCATGGAGTGGTGCGCATCAGCTGCGTCTATTGATCGTGCTCGATACTGGCGGTGCAGTAAAACAGAACCATCTCGACCTTTACCATGGGATGGGGCCGCGAGCGGGTACCGAAGCTGGTCACTACAAACATTTCGGCCGAGTGTGGAAATTGGGGCTTGAAAGGAGTGCGACACAAGCACCTTGGGCATTACCTCCAGAAAAGCTACAATAGTCGCCTAAGCTTCATCTAGACTTTTTAATTAAGAGTGCGTATAAATCGCACTCTTTGTTTTTGTACCCAGCGGAATACCCATATGCGTGAACTCGACACTCCAGCTTCTGATAATTACAACCAACGTTTTGGTGGCACACGCCGTCTTTACGGTAATAGTGAAGTTGAGATTGTGCGCGCTGCGCATGTCTGCGTTATCGGTATTGGTGGTGTGGGTTCTTGGGCTGTTGAAGCACTGGCAAGAACAGGTATTGGTGAGCTAACCCTGATCGATATGGATGATGTGTGTGTGACCAACATTAACCGTCAGATTCACGCAATGAGTGGAACCGTGGGCCAAAGCAAGATCGAAGTAATGGCAGAAAGGGTTAAGCTGATTAACCCAGAGTGTAAAGTGAATCTGATTGATGATTTTATTACACCAGACAACCAACATGAGTACCTGAGCAAAGAATACGACTATGTGCTGGATGCGATTGATAGCGTCAAAGCAAAAGCGTCTTTATTGGCTTACTGTCGCAGCAATAAAATCAAAGTTATTACGACGGGTGGTGCTGGTGGTCAGGTTGACCCAACCCAAATTAAAGTCGCAGACCTGACAAAGACGATTCAAGATCCATTGGCAAAGAAGATCAAAGATACGCTGCGTCGTCATCATAATTTCCCAACTAATCCGGCGCGTAAGTTTGGTATTGAATGTGTTTTCTCAACTGAGCAACTGAAATACCCTCAGCCGGATGGCAGTGTGTGTGGAGTAAAATCTACCGCTGAAGGACCAAAGCGCATGGACTGTGCCAGCGGTTTTGGCGCGGCTACCGTTGTGACGGCGAGTTTTGGTTTTGTTGCGGTATCACGCATCGTTGAAAAGCTTATCCAGAAATACAGTAAGTAAATAAGGTCAGAGAAAAATGTCACCGTTTCCTCAATCACCATTTGGCACTGAAATTACTGCCGAAGAGATTGCCCAAACTATGCAAGGTTTCAAAGGCTGGGAAGATCGCTATCGTCAGGTTATCCAATGGGGTAAGAAGCTGCCAAAGATGCCTGAAGATCTCAAGTCTGAGCAAGTGACGGTTTCAGGTTGTGAAAGCACCGTATGGCTAGTGAGTGAAAATTCCGATGGATTATGGCATTTCTGCGCAGATTCCGACGCACGTATTGTGCGTGGTCTGATTGCTTTGGTGATTGCGGCGTTTGATGGTAAATCTTCACAACAAATTCAATCTTTTGATATTGATGCTTATTTTGACAAGCTGGGCTTGATTGCCCACTTAAGCCCTTCAAGAGGCAATGGCTTGAAAGCGATTGTCGAGCAGATTAAGCAAATCTCTGCGCTACAATAATCTTATTCAGCCCTCAATCTCTGAGGGCTGATTTTTCCTGTACAAAAAATAAACACTACTATATTAACGCCTTAGTAAATACAGGGCTTTACAGGTCTTGTTGTCACTGCGTAAAGGCTGTACAATTCGCGCCCTTAATTAATGTTCCGTCGCTTGAGAGGCCATATGACCACTGAAAAATTCAATCTACTCGACTTTGATCGCCAAGGTTTGCGTAAATTTTTTGCCGATGAGCTTGGTGAAAAAGCATTCCGTGCAGATCAGGTGATGAAGTGGATCTACCATTTCGGTGTCGATAACTTCGATAATATGACCAACATTAATAAGAAGTTACGTGAAAAGCTGCAACATCGTTGCGAAATTAAAGCGCCAACCGTAGCGGAAGCTCAGCATTCGTCAGATGGTACGATTAAGTGGGCGATGAAGGTTGGTGATCAAGACGTAGAAACGGTATACATCCCAGAAGATGACCGCGCTACCTTGTGTGTTTCTTCGCAAGTTGGCTGTGCGCTAGAGTGTAAATTCTGTTCGACTGCTCAACAAGGTTTCAACCGCAACCTGAAAGTATCTGAAATTATTGGTCAGGTATGGCGCGCGGCGCGTGAGATCGGTTTAGAAAAAGAGACAGGTCGTCGTCCAATCACCAACGTAGTAATGATGGGTATGGGCGAACCATTACTCAACATGAAAAACCTGATTCCTGCGCTTGAGCTAATGCTTGATGATTTAGCCTTTGGTTTGTCTAAGCGCCGCGTGACGGTATCAACATCTGGTGTGGTCTCTGGCCTTGACCAGATGACAGGTAAGATTGACGTTGCACTAGCTATTTCACTGCATGCGCCTAACGATAAGCTACGTAGTGAAATCATGCCAATCAACGATCGTTGGGATATCGAAGATTTCTTAGCGTCTGTACGTCGCTATATTCAGTCTTCTAACGCTAACCGCGGTAAGGTAACGGTAGAGTATGTTCTGCTTGACCATGTCAATGATGATATGGACCATGCACGAGAGCTTGCTGAGCTGTTAAAAGACACGCCTTGTAAGATCAATTTGATTCCATTTAACCCATACCCGGGTTCGCCATACAAGAAACCAAGTAACTCGCGTATCGATCGTTTCCAAAAAACCTTGATGCAGTACGAACACACGGTAACGGTACGTAAAACTCGTGGTGATGATATTGATGCGGCATGTGGTCAGCTAGTTGGTGACGTCATCGACCGTACTAAGCGTACAGCGGCCAATAAAGCGGCCAAAGGTGAAACAATTCAAGTTAAAGCAGTTTCATAAAGCGCGCTAATTTTGCGAAAGCCAGAGCCTAGCTCTGGCTTTTTTGTTACATCTAGTAGCGATCTCACTGTCAAAATAACGAAAAACCTTGAGCTGCTTGTAAATTATGCGCTTTGTTAGTGTTGTTTCATCTATGATATCTATTAGAATTAATGGTTAACGCTTTCGGGGTACTTACCTCTGTCTATTGAGTGGAGCGTTGATTGACATAAATTAAGGATTATTCCTTACATAATTCAGAGTTTGGCTAATAGCACGCAACGAAAAATAAATAATTAAGCGGTGATATAGCGAAACTGAAACGAGAAGAGAATTTTGAGTATCATGACATCTGAACAACAACTTCAAGCGAGCGACGAGATCGTCGAAAAAGTGCAAGCGGGCACTCTATTAAAAAACAAACGCGAATCGCTTGGCCTCAGTCAAAAACAAATTGCCGACCGTTTACGCTTACGCGTATCTATCATCGAAAATATCGAAAGCAATAATTTTACTTCTGACCAAGTAGCCACTTTTACTCGTGGTTATTTACGTTCTTATGCGCGAGCGGTAGGGATTGCGGAGTCAGAAGTCTTATGTGCATTAGATGGTTGTGAAGAGACTCAACCTGAAGAGCAAGAAATGAAAAGCTTTTCGCACAAAACTAAACGCGAAGCCCATGATAGCCGCATAATGACACTGACGTTGGGTATCGTGATTGTCGTATTAGGCATTTCATCAGTTTGGTGGTGGCAAAACCAAGAAAAAAGTATGGAGTCACTGACCGACCAAACGGATCAAGAAATACAGCTAGAGCAGGCAACAGAGAATCAACCTCTTGATTTTACGACCTTAACTGAGGCAGAGCTGGAGCCTGCAGTTGGTGAGGATGCGATTCAGGCACTCGACTCAACGGCAGCGCCGGTTACTGAAGAGGTAGTCTCTTCTGAACCTGTCACTACAGAGATAGTCGAAGAGACTCAACCTGTTCAAGCTGTACCAGTGAGCGAAACGAAAGACGTTGTTAAGCCTGAGCCAGTAGAAGAAACCGCAACAACAGAACAACCTGCTGTGGCTAACTTACTGGTGATGTCATTCAGCGATGATTGCTGGATCCAAGTCAAAGATGCCTCTGGTAAAACCCTTTCAACTGGTGTGAAGAAAGCGGGTCAGAGCCTCAATTTAAGCGGCAATTTGCCTTATAGTGTCATTTTAGGTGCACCAGAAAACGTTTCAATGACATTAGCGAGTGAACCTGTCGACCTTTCTGGGTATACTTCAGGCAAAGTAGCAAGATTTAACTTACCTTAAAAAATTACTATGCAATACGAATCTCCTATCAAACGTCGCCCATCGACTCGTATCTATGTGGGCGACGTACCTATTGGTGACGGTGCACCGATTGCTGTTCAGTCGATGACTAACACTAGAACAACAGACGTTGATGCGACTGTTGCTCAAATTAAATCACTGGAAAATGTCGGTGCTGATATCGTTCGCGTATCTGTGCCTACCATGGATGCTGCGGAAGCATTCAAACAGATTAAACAGCAAGTGAACATCCCACTCGTGGCCGATATTCATTTTGACTATCGTATCGCGCTAAAAGTGGCGGAGTACGGCGTAGACTGTTTACGTATCAACCCGGGCAATATCGGTAACGAAGACCGTATCCGCTCAGTGGTTGACTGCGCGCGCGACAAAAACATTCCGATTCGTATCGGCGTGAACGGTGGCTCGCTAGAAAAAGACATTCAGATGAAGTACGGCGAACCAACGCCAGAAGCTTTGGTAGAGTCTGCAATGCGCCATGTCGATATTCTCGACCGTCTTAACTTCGACCAGTTTAAAGTGAGTGTGAAAGCCTCAGATGTTTTCCTTGCTGTCGATTCTTATCGCTTACTTGCGAAGAAGATCGATCAGCCGCTTCACTTAGGTATTACTGAAGCAGGCGGCGCACGAGCTGGCGCGGTGAAATCTTCAGTTGGCCTTGGGATGCTGTTGGCAGAAGGGATTGGCGATACGCTGCGTATCTCACTTGCGGCGGACCCAGTAGAAGAGATCAAAGTCGGTTTCGATATCCTAAAATCTCTGCGCATTCGCTCTCGCGGTATTAACTTTATTGCTTGCCCAAGCTGTTCGCGCCAAGAATTTGATGTGATTGGTACTGTGAACGCACTGGAGCAGCGTCTAGAAGATGTGATTACGCCGATGGACGTGTCCATTATCGGCTGTGTGGTCAATGGTCCAGGTGAAGCAGAAGTCTCTCATTTAGGCTTAGCGGGAAGTAACAAGAAGAGCGCATTCTACGAAGACGGTAAACGTCAGAAAGAGCGTTTCGACAACAATGACCTTGTTGACCAGCTAGAAGCTAAAATTCGTGCCAAAGCTTCAACATTAGACGAAGCAAATCGCATCGACGTTAAAGTACAAGATTAATCTCAACGTAACCCAAATTACGGTAACTATTTTTTACGGTAAATAACTGTGGCAAAGAAAATCCAAGCAATTCGAGGCATGAACGACTGCCTTCCAACTCAATCACCACTGTGGCAGAAACTTGAGAACACAGTGAAGAACGTAATCAGCGCCTACGGTTACAACGAAGTGCGCATGCCAATCGTTGAGATGACTCATCTATTCAGTCGCGCTATCGGTGAAGTGACCGACGTGGTTGAAAAAGAGATGTACACATTTGAAGACCGTAACGGCGACAGTTTAACCCTTCGTCCAGAAGGCACGGCTGGCTGTGTACGTTCTTGTATTGAAAACAGCCTGATTAACCGTGATGAGCAGCGCCTATGGTACATGGGTCCAATGTTCCGTCACGAGCGTCCGCAAAAAGGTCGTTACCGTCAATTCCACCAATGTGGTGTTGAGGTGTTTGGTCTAGACGGCCCAGATGTTGATGCAGAACTCATCATGATGACTGCTCGTCTATGGCGTGAGCTTGGTATTGATAAGCACGTTCGTCTAGAGCTGAACTCAATTGGTTCACTGGAAGATCGCGCGAACTACCGTACTGCACTGATTGCCTTCCTAGAGCAGCACATTGATATTCTGGATGATGATTGTAAACGTCGTATGCACACTAACCCGCTACGCGTACTGGATACTAAGAACCCAGACGTACAAGCGATTCTAGGTGATGCACCACGTTTATCAGATTACCTCGGTGAAGAGTCAAAGCAACATTTTGCAGGTCTTTGTGAACTTCTTGACGCGGCAGGTATCGAATACACAGTTAATGAGCGTTTAGTTCGTGGTCTGGATTACTACAACCGCACTGTATTTGAGTGGATTACTGAAAGCTTAGGTGCTCAAGGCACCGTATGTGGTGGTGGTCGTTACGATGGCCTAGTTGAACAGCTAGGCGGGAAAGCGACACCAGCAGTGGGCTTTGCTATGGGTCTTGAGCGTCTGGTTCTTATGTTAGAAACTCTTGAGCTAACAGAAGTTCGTCGTAGTGTTGATGTTTACATGGTCACGGCAGGCGAAGGTACAATGCTAGCGGGCATGAAGTTAGCGGAGTCACTACGTGAACAAGTCCCTGGACTGCGTGTTATGAGCCACTTCGGTGGTGGTAACTTCAAGAAGCAGTTCAAGCGCGCAGACAAAGTAGGCGCAGCTGTGGCTCTAGTACTTGGTGAAAACGAAGTCGCTGACAACACAGTGGTACTAAAAGATCTGATTGGCGGTACTCAAGATACACTGAGTCAAGCAGATGTCATCGCTAAGCTAGCAGAGCTCGTTTAATATTAATGAATTTTGAGTGGCAGTCTCGGCTGCCATTTTGATGTAAGAGGACAGGAAGTGGAACTCTACGATACTGAAGAACAACAAGTAGAAGCGATCAAAGATTGGTGGAAAGAGAACGGCAAAGCAGTCATATTAGGTGCTGTTGTTGGTCTAGGCGGTCTGTTTGGCTGGCGTTACTACCAGGATTCAGTGACGTCGACTCAAGAAGCGGCGTCAGAAAGCTACACTAAAGCGGTTCAAGCGCTTGCTGAAAAAGGCGCGTCGGCAGAAGGCGATATTCAAGCTTTCATCGATGCAAATAAAGAAACTGAATACTCAGTATTAGCTGCGCTGCAACTGGCAAAAGTTCAAGTTGAAGCGGGTAACCTTGATGAGGCTTTAGCTCAATTAGAGTGGGCTAAGTCAGCAACCAAAGATGCAGCAGTGTCAGCGGTACTTGATTACCGTTTAGCTCGCGTTAAAGCAGAGCAGGGCGAATTTGATGCAGCGGTTGCTCAGCTGGCTAACATTACAGATGAAAACTGGGCTGGTCGAGTTGCTGAGCTTAAAGGTGACATCCTACTGCGTAAAGGTGATGCTCAGGCGGCTTACGCTGCATACACCGAAGCACAGCAGTCAGGTGATGCGAGCCAGACTCTACAGATGAAACTGGATGATCTAGCCAAGTAAGGGCGCCGCATGAAGAATATGCTGAAAAAAGCACTCACAACGGCGATGTTCGTTGGTGTTCTCGCGGGTTGTGCCGGCGAAGAAGATACCATCATTATGTCACCTGTACCGCAAGTTGACAGTGAGTTCACTCCATCAAGTCAATGGAGCACTTCTGTCGGTAATGGTGTTAGTCAATACTACTCTAAGCTCACTCCAGAATACGCTTATGGCAAAGTTTTTGTCGCAAGTCGTGATGGTGTCGTCAAAGCCTTAGACCCTGAAAATGGTAAAACCTTGTGGGAAACCGAGATTGAAGCGGATGTCTCTGCTCGTTTAGCTGGTGGTATTACCGCAGGTTACAGCCAAATCTTTATTGGTAGTGAAAACGGTCAAGTGATCGCCTTCAATGAAGAAACAGGTGAAGTGAACTGGCAAGTCGATGTTGACGGCGAAGTGCTAACCGCACCAGCAACGGACAGTAACTACGTTATCGTTCACACCAACAGCGGTATGTTAGTGGCGCTAGACCAAGAAACTGGCGAAACCAAGTGGACTATCAGTACTGAAGTTCCAAACCTAACTTTGCGTGGTAATAGTACTCCAGTCACCGCTTCTGGTGGTGTTTTCTGGGGCACGGCAAATGGCCGACTCGCAGCTGCGATTGTTGAGCGTGGACAGCTCATTTGGCAACAACCAATTGGTATGCCACAGGGCGCAACTGAGATTGATCGCCTAGTTGATGTCGATGCTGCACCGCTGATTTTGGGTAGTTCACTATACATCGTAGGTTACAACGGGCAGCTAACCGCAATTGATCTGCGCTCGGGCAAACCGGCTTGGAAACGCAGCTATTCTTCAGCAACTGATCTGGCGAGCGACGGCAGTCGTTTATACCTAGTGACAGAAAAAGATCACCTTGTCGCTGTGGATGCTCGCAGTGGTACTGAGCTGTGGACTAATGACCAGTTAGAACACCGACTACTGACAGCGCCAGTAATGATTGATGAGTACGTTGTGGTTGGAGATAGCGAAGGTTATTTGTACTGGATCGATCGCAGCAGCGGCGAATTTGTTTCAATGCAGCAAGTGAATACCACGGGTTTTGCCGTGGCACCGATTGCAGTGCCGGGTGGTTACGTGCTGACGACTCGCAATGGCGATGTAAAGAAACTGACGATCAACGAGTAATCGTGTGATATAATTCACATTCGGCTCCTAGCTGGTAACAGTTGGGAGCCGTTTGTTTGTTTTAGAACCCAAAGTTAGATGTGGTTATAGGTAAAGCGCTCAAAGTGTGGACTCTGCTGAGTTGTTACCTATAACTACATAAAGAAAAGAATATTGTAGAGGTTGTTATGGTACCTGTTGTTGCTCTGGTAGGGCGTCCAAACGTTGGTAAATCAACGTTATTTAACCGATTGACTCGTACTCGCGACGCATTGGTTGCGGATTTCCCTGGCTTAACTCGTGACCGTAAATATGGCCAAGCAAAGCTTGGTGAGCATGAATTTATCGTGATTGATACCGGTGGTATCGATGGCACGGAAGAAGGTGTTGAAACCAAAATGGCTGAACAGTCATTGGCAGCGATTGACGAAGCTGATGTTGTGCTGTTTATGGTTGATGGCCGCGCAGGTCTTACGCCATCTGATATTGCGATTTCTAATCACCTACGCAAAATTGAAAAGCCTTCAATGCTTGTTGTGAACAAGGTTGATGGTATTGATGCTGACGCCGCATCAGCTGACTTCTGGCAGCTAGGTGTTGAAAACATGTACCAGATTGCTGCTGCTCATGGCCGTGGTGTTGGCGCATTGATCGACCGAGCTCTGAATCCATTTGCTGAAAAAATGGCAGAAGAAGCGCAAGGTGAAATCGAAGACTTAACGGAATTCGTTGACGAAGAAGAAGAGAAACTCGACTACACCGAAGAAGAAGCGGAAGAAGAGTTCAAACGCCTACAAGATCAGCCGATCAAACTGGCGATTATCGGTCGTCCTAACGTAGGCAAATCAACCCTGACTAACCGTATTCTCGGTGAAGAGCGCGTTGTGGTTTACGATATGCCAGGCACGACTCGTGACTCTATCTACATTCCTATGGACCGTGATGGTCGTGAATATGTTCTTATCGATACTGCGGGTGTACGTCGTCGTAAGCGTATCAACGAAACCGTTGAAAAGTTCTCTGTAGTTAAAACGTTGAAGGCAGTGGAAGACGCTAACGTTGTTCTACTGGTTATCGACGCTCGTGAAAACATCTCAGACCAAGATCTAAGTCTACTTGGCTTTGCACTTAACGCTGGTCGCTCAATTGTGCTTGCAGTGAACAAGTGGGACGGTCTGGATATGGACGTGAAAGAGCACGTTAAGAAAGAACTTGATCGTCGCTTAGGTTTCGTCGACTTTGCTCGAATTCACTTTATCTCTGCACTTCACGGTACCGGTGTCGGTCACTTATTTGAGTCTGTTCAAGAGGCATACAAGTCAGCGACAACTCGTGTAGGAACTTCTGTACTGACACGTATCATGAAAATGGCTACTGACGATCACCAACCGCCACTAGTGCGCGGTCGTCGTGTTAAACTCAAATACGCGCACGCTGGTGGATACAACCCACCGATCGTTGTGATTCACGGTAACCAAGTAAATGAACTACCAGATTCGTACAAACGTTATCTGATGAACTACTACCGTAAGTCATTGGAAATCATGGGTACACCGATTCGTATCCAGTTCCAAAGCAGCGATAACCCATTTGAGGGTAAATCGAACAAAATGACTATGTCTCAAGAGCGTAAACGTAAACGCCTAATGAGCATGATGAAAAATCGTAAGAAGTAACTCTACTTCCTAACGGTAGAAACGACTAATTTCGACAAAAGCGCCTGATAATCTCGGCGCTTTTTTTATGCCTGTCGGGATTTATAGGTGATCCGCGATGTTCACTAGCAAGAATGACCAGATGTTTATTCTGGTTGGTATGATATGGAAAGAATAGAAAGATGCACATTACACCCACTATTACACAATTCTGTCATAAGACATGGCAGCTAGAAGCCAACATTCAACTGACCAAGTTAACTGACGAGCACTTTTATGTCGTAACCGATACCACGCCTTTTCATCCAGTGAGCCATATTTGGCCTGACCACCCAGCTGATAAAGGCACGCTGAATGGCTACATAGTTCAAGATTGCCAAGTTGGCGCTGTCGATACTGAAAGCGGTGAATTCTATGTTGGACAAGCGATTCCGGTTAAACGCGATGAAGCGGGTTGGGTGTTTGTCACTGTGCATTGTTTATCAGCAGATTGTTCTGATTTAACTTTAGGGCAGAGAGTGAGCTTATCTGTCGATAAAGAGTACCAATTGTCACTCAGTCGAGGTCATAGTGCAGGCCACTTATCCTATCTTGCGTTAAATAAGGTCCTGACTGAACGGGGCTATTGGCGTAAAGAAGCTGATCGCAAAGACCCTCACGGAAACTATGATTTTAACAGTTATGCTCAAGTGACCAGCTTTGTTACCCCAGATAAGTGCTTAGATACCTATCGTTTAGGGAAAACACTACGTAAACGAGGTTTAAATAGCGCTGATATGCTTTCGGATTTAAGTCACATTGAACAGCAAGTTAACGAGCAATTGATCAACTGGCTTGAGCTCAATTCTGACATCAAAGTAGAGTGTGATGGTGAGGCTTTAACCGATTCTCGATATTGGCAATGTGACCTGAAAGAATCCGCAATGGCAGTCATTCCGTGCGGTGGCACCCATGCTAGTTCATTGGCAGAATATCTCGCTATTGAGGTGAGTTTACTTCATGTTGATGAGCAAAATATTGAAATGCACACCCATGTAAAACCGGCTTAATGGAATCTGATCTTTTTATTAAATTCTAAAAATCGCATTAAAACTTTCTGGTGTAAGATTTTGTGCTTTTTAAAATCCAAATGCAGAACATGTAACTTATGCTTTCGGTGTGTGGTTATATAAATGTTCTTTTTAGGGCAGATCGCTGATCACTTTGGATTTTGCCGACGATCAGACTTGGATCTTTTATCATCTTAACGCTTTTTATAGTAAAGATTAATTGCTCGTGGTTATTAATGAGCAGGAGATCGGCTAAAAGACTCAAACTTTATGCTAGTGTTCGAGGTGAAAAACTAAAACAAATAAAGTAGTCGCCTTATGAGTCATCTTGAACTTCTCACTGCTCACAGAGAAGTAAATAAGCTGCTCGCAAAATTAGCCTTGGGAATGGGAAAAGAAGAGCTCAATCGAAGAGTTGTCGATCTTTCTGAAAGCTGGTTTGGCGAGCGTAGAGCATCCATTCTTCGTTTAGAACCAAACACTGCGAAATTATATTTAGAGTATGCCCCTAGTTTGCCAAAGTTGTATAACGACGCAATAGAAGGGGTTGAAATTGGGGCTAATGTTGGTTCCTGTGGTGCAGCTGCATATCTCAAACAGACAGTGGTCGTTGAGGACATCAATCTCCACCCTAATTGGGCACCATTCCTTTCACTGACCACTCAGGCTAATTTGAGAGCGTGCTGGTCGGTGCCTATCTTATCAAGCGAAGATACTGCAATGGGGACATTTGCAATCTATAGCTCAACGCCATCAGCGCCTGCAGCTCATGAGCTCGAAGTTCTTGAAATGCTGGCCTCATTGTATGCTGTTGCTTGGGAAAAATATCAGCTTGAAGAGCAGCTTTATTATCATGCACGGTATGATTCGCTAACCAAGTGCTTAAATCGGTCTGCACTGCTAGAGCAAGCCGCTGATTGCTTAAACACCGACCTTCAGTATGTCTCTTGCTTCTTCGCCGACATAGACCAGTTTAAGTTGATTAATGATCGTTTTGGTCATGAAGTCGGTGACAAAGTACTGGCTATCGTTGGAGCGCTGCTTAACCAAACCTTTAAAGGTTGTAGTCTAAAAGGTCGCTATGGAGGAGACGAGTTTGTTGTGTTTTCTTTCTCAAATAGTAGAGAAGTGTTCACAGAGCTCGAAGAAATGTTTAATCAACAGCTGAAGAATGTCTCCCCAATAGAAGGCTTAACGATCAAAGTGAGTGTGGGTAAGGCCGTATGCGAAGTAAGCCGAGTGACATCACTACAAAGCTTAATAAAGCTTGCTGATCAGCAGATGTATAAGGTTAAACACCAGCGCAGGCATGATAAAGATCAAGGCAAACTCACCGCAGAACATTAAAGTTAGCGTAAGTGATGAAAGATTATTGAGTGTGTTTATGAACGAGAATAATTGCCCTGTGTGCGAAGATGAACTTGAGTGGACAGGCAAGTACCACTGTTCTGCTTGCAATGAAAACTATATCAAGGTCGGGTTTTGTCCTGATTGCGAAGCCGAGTTAGAAAAGCTCCAAGCATGTGGAGCGGCTAACTACTTTTGCAATAATTGCAATGAGCTGAAATCTAAATCTCATGTTCGATTCGAGTTTCAACCAAGCTAGTTCTCTAGTTCACGATTGAGCGGACTTCGCCATCAGAAAGACGGGTGACCAAAGTGTCACCTGTTTTTATTTGCGAGGATTGAGTCACCACTTTACCTTGTTCGGTCTGGGTGATCGAGTAACCACGCTTGAGTGTGGCTAGTGGGCTGACTGTCTCAAGTTTTTCCGCTGCCATTGCCAGTTGATGGCGAGTATTGAGCAGTTTTCTGTCCATCGCATCCAGTAACTTTTGCTCCAGTCTTTGCAATGAAGCATTTTGCTCGGCCAGTCGTTTGATTGGAGAGTTGAGCTGAATTTTGTGCTGCTGACGTTCAATTTTCTGATTACGCAGAGAGATAAATTGCCCCATCGCACGGTGCAGTCTAGCTTCAAGATCGTCTAACTGCTGGCTTTGACGCTGCAGTTGATAGTTTGGATGGTGGCGCTCGATACGGTGAAGCAAAGAAGTGGTTGCTCTTTTTTGCTCTGCCAAGTAGTAACGCATTGAGCTAATCAGTTTGTGCTGGCGAGTGGTGAGCGCTTGTTCTTTGTGGCTGTTATCTCGACTAACTAATTCGGCTGCGGCTGATGGAGTCGGAGCACGCATGTCCGCAACAAAGTCGGCAATCGTCACATCGACTTCATGACCAACCGCGCTGATGATCGGAATTTGGCTCGCGGCAATGGTGCGCGCCAGTATTTCATTGTTAAAACACCACAAGTCTTCCAGTGAGCCACCACCACGTCCAACAATTAATACGTCACACTCATTGCGACTATTTGCGCAGCCAATGGCTTGTGCGATTTGGATAGCGGCTTCTTCTCCCTGAACCATGGTTGGATAGACAACGACCGGAAGGGAAGGGTCACGACGCTTAAGCACATCGAGGATATCGAATAGAGCCGCCCCCGTTTTCGACGTGACAACACCGACGCGCTTAGGGTGTTCTGGTAACGGCTGTTTACTGGTTTGGGCAAATAAACCTTCCCCCGCCAGTTTCATCTTCAGCTCTTCAAACTGTTGTTGAAGTCTGCCATCACCCTCAGGCTGCATACTTTCGATGATCAACTGATAGTCGCCGCGAGGCTCATAAAGAGATAAGCGTGCTTTTACTAAGACTTGATTGCCGTTTTGTGGTTTGAAAGTAACGCGGCGATTGTTTCCACGAAACATGGCGCATTTCACTTGAGCGCGTGAGTCTTTTAGCGTGAGATACCAGTGCCCGGAAACAGGCGCAGAGAAATTAGAGATTTCACCTACCAACCAAACAATGCCCATTTCATTTTCTAGTAACAGACGCACTTCAGCATTAAGACGAGAAACAGTGAAGATGTTTTGATTGGTCAGAGAAGACACAGCTAATTCCGTGGACGTGAGTATGGAAATTAGCGGCAATATAATACATAGCAAGGGGGTAAATGCAAGAAAAAAACTAAAAAATTTGTGGTCAAGCGATTGCGTTAGCCGTATAATCCGTCCGCAATATCTAATCCAAATGCAGCCGAGCAGCTCCGCTTACTGCCCTCATTATGCGAAACGATGAGATTGGATTGTTCTTTTTACTCCTCTAATTGTGAGATATTGCAAATGCTAAGAATTGCCAAAGAAGCGCTGACATTCGATGACGTACTACTTGTGCCAGCACACTCCACCGTTCTCCCAAACACAGCTGATCTTCGCACTCAGCTTACTAAGAACATTTCCCTAAACATCCCAATGGTTTCGGCGTCTATGGACACCGTTACTGAAGCGCGCTTAGCAATTGCACTAGCGCAAGAGGGTGGCATTGGCTTTATCCACAAGAACATGTCGATTGAGCAGCAAGCAGAAATGGTTCATCAGGTTAAGATTTACGAAGCAGGCGTGGTTTCTCACCCTGTGACAGTTAGCCCAGATGCATCAATTGCTGATGTGGTTGCTCTTACTGAAAAGCATGGTTTTGCAGGTTTCCCTGTCGTGACGGATAACAACGAACTGGTTGGTATCATCACTGGTCGTGACGTTCGCTTCGTAACGGACCTTTCTAAGAAAGTAGAAGTTGTGATGACGCCTAAAGAGCGTCTAGCGGCGGTTAAAGAAGGTGCAACGCGCGAAGAAGTTCAAGAGAAAATGCACGAAGCGCGCGTAGAAAAAGTACTGGTTGTAAACGATGAGTTCCAACTAACCGGTATGATCACCGCAAAAGATTTCCATAAAGCAGAGCGTAAACCAAACGCATGTAAAGACGAGCAAGGTCGCCTACGTGTAGGTGCAGCCGTTGGTGCAGGCGCGGGTAACGAAGAGCGCGTTAAAGCTCTAGTTGAAGCAGGTGTAGACGTTCTACTTATTGACTCTTCACACGGTCACTCTGAAGGTGTTCTAAACCGTATTCGCGAAACTCGCGCGGCATACCCAGATCTAGACATCATTGGCGGTAACGTAGCAACAGGCGCAGGTGCGAAGGCCCTGATCGAAGCTGGCGTAAGCGCTGTGAAAGTGGGTATCGGCCCTGGTTCTATCTGTACAACTCGTATCGTTACAGGTGTTGGCGTACCTCAGGTTACTGCTATTGCTGATGCTGCAGAAGTAGCGAACGAATACGGTATCCCAGTGATTGCTGACGGTGGTATCCGCTTCTCTGGTGATATCTGTAAAGCAATCGTTGCTGGTGCATCAGTTGTGATGGTCGGCTCTATGTTTGCAGGTACTGAAGAAGCACCAGGCGAAGTGATTCTATACAACGGTCGTTCATACAAAGCATACCGTGGTATGGGTTCTCTTGGCGCTATGTCTCAAGGCTCTTCTGACCGTTACTTCCAGTCTGACAATGCAGCAGACAAGCTAGTACCAGAAGGTATTGAAGGCCGTATCGCATACAAAGGCCGCCTAAAAGAGATCGTTCACCAACAAATGGGTGGTCTACGTTCAAGCATGGGTCTTACAGGCAGTGCAACCGTTGAAGATATGCGTACTAAAGCTGAATTCGTACGTATCTCAGGTGCTGGCATGAAAGAGTCTCATGTACATGACGTTCAGATCACGAAGGAAGCACCAAACTACCGTCTAGGTTAATTTTTACTGGCTATTTCGTTCGATAGCTGCATCGAAAGTGCTCATTTATACTTATAAACTGCGCGCTTTCTCTTGGCTCTCAAACGAAATATCGTCGTAAAAATAAAACCTATATATTTAACGGAAACGTTTGCTTTTTTCCTTGAAGCATTAATAAGAGGCGAGTACACTCGCCTCCGTTTTAATAACCTAGCTTATAAGACTGCTCAAAATGACTAAAAATATCCATGACCAACGTATTCTGATCTTGGACTTCGGTTCTCAGTACACTCAACTTGTAGCGCGCCGCGTACGTGAAATCGGCGTTTACTGTGAACTATGGAGCTGGGATGTAGAAGAAGCGGATATTCGTGAATTCAATCCAGATGGCATCATCCTATCTGGTGGCCCTGAAAGTGTTACCGAGGACAACTCTCCTCGTGCTCCTCAATATGTATTTGACTCAGGTGTTCCTGTGCTTGGTGTATGTTACGGCATGCAGACAATGGCAGAGCAGCTAGGTGGTAAAGTTTCAACTTCTGATGAGCGTGAATTCGGTTACGCTGCAGTACAAGTTTCTGGCGAATCATCAATCTTTAAAGATCTTGAAGCGTCTCAAGATGTTTGGATGAGCCACGGCGACAAAGTTGTTGAGATCCCTGAAGGCTTCGTGAAAGTCGGTGAGACAGACACATGTCCTTACGCTGCGATGGCGAACGAAGAGAAAAAATACTTCGGCGTTCAGTTCCACCCAGAAGTAACGCACACTAAAAATGGCCTACAAATGCTAGAGAACTTTGTTCTTGGCGTATGTGGCTGTGAGCGTCTATGGACTTCAGAATCAATCATCGAAGATGCGGTAGCACGTATTAAAGAGCAGGTTGGTGATGACGAGGTTATCCTAGGCCTTTCTGGTGGTGTTGACTCATCTGTTGTTGCGATGCTTGTTCACCGTGCAATTGGCGACAAACTAACGTGTGTATTTGTTGATAACGGTCTACTTCGTCTAAACGAAGGTCAACAAGTAATGGATATGTTTGGCGACAAGTTCGGCTTAAACATTATCAAGGTTGACGCAGAAGAGCGCTTCCTTGCGGCTCTTGAAGGTAAGTCAGATCCAGAAGAGAAGCGTAAGACAATCGGTCACGTATTCGTAGACGTATTCGATGAAGAGTCGAAGAAGCTAGAAAACGCAAAATGGCTAGCTCAAGGTACGATTTACCCAGACGTAATCGAATCTGCTGCATCTAAGACGGGTAAAGCGCACGTTATCAAATCTCACCACAATGTGGGCGGTCTTCCAGATGATATGGAAATGGGTCTTGTTGAGCCACTACGTGAGCTGTTCAAAGATGAAGTTCGTAAGATTGGTCTAGAGCTTGGGCTGCCTTACAACATGCTTTACCGCCACCCATTCCCAGGTCCTGGTCTAGGTGTTCGTGTTCTTGGTGAAATCAAGAAAGAGTACTGTGATTTACTACGCCGTGCTGACGCTATCTTCATTGAAGAGTTGCACGCTGCTGACCTATACAACAAAGTATCTCAAGCGTTCACGGTATTCCTACCTGTACGTTCTGTAGGTGTAATGGGCGATGGTCGTAAGTATGACTGGGTTGTTTCTCTACGTGCAGTAGAAACTATCGACTTTATGACAGCGCACTGGGCGCACTTGCCATACGACTTCCTAGGTAAGGTATCTAACCGCATCATCAACGAAGTTGACGGTATTTCTCGCGTGGTTTACGACATCTCAGGTAAGCCACCAGCGACAATCGAATGGGAATAATCCCCGTTTGAAACGATAAACTAAGCCAGTCATCAGACTGGCTTTTTTTATTTTGGAAGATTTAAAGTGTAGCTTTTGCTTTTTTACCGAATGTTCGTACTATTTAGGTGGGCGGTTTTAGTATTTTCGGTTTTTGAACCCACTAGACACTTTTTACTAAACCTATAGTTTCAAATTCCGTTGCAACTTAAGAGTCACTCGCAAGTTGACCTTACCACATCACACTAGCCGTGAAGTTAGTGCTCTAGTTTTCTAGTCTTTTCATCAGAAATTCACATAAGGACTTGTCTGATGAAGAAAACAAGCTATCTCGCTGCAATGGCCATGCTATCTGCGGCACCTACCTCTTGGGCGACGATGAATATCCAACCCGATCCTCAAAACCCTGCCGGTTATGTCGTTTCACGTGCTGATATCCAAACAGCAGAGAGTCAAAAGACGGCGGATCCAATGTACCAAATCTGGTCTCAGGCGTTACGCACAGCACCTAACTCAGTTGTTGAAGCGATTGACTCTGGATTAGCAACCAACCCAGATAACGTAAAACGGGCAGAACGTGTGTTCCCAAGAGCTGAATGGGATTTTCTGACTCATATGGCAGCACCGGAATACACCTATGCGCGCTTTTTGCGTGCGATTGGTAAGTTCCCTGCATTTTGTGCCGAATACACGGATGGGCGTGATTCTGATGCTATCTGTAAACGCTCGATCGTGACGGCCTTTGCGCACTTTGCGCAAGAAACGGGGGGCCACATCGCCAAAGATAATACCTCTGATAACCCGTTAGCGTTGGAAGAGTGGCAACAAGCACTAGTGCATGTGCGTGAAATGGGCTGGTCTGAAGGTCAGGAAGGCTACACGACCGGATGTGGACAAAATGACTGGCAGAACAAAAAATGGCCATGTGCTACAGGGCAGGGCTATTTTGGTCGTGGAGCTAAACAGCTGTCTTATCACTTCAACTATGGTGCATTCTCTGAAGTCATGTTTGATGGCGACGCGTCAGTGTTGCTCAACAATCCTGGGTTAGTTGCCGACTCTTGGTTAAACCTAGCTTCTGCGATTTGGTTCTTTTTAACGCCACAAGCACCTAAGCCAGCCATGCTGCATGTCATTGATAAAACATGGTCTCCGTCTCAGCGTGAAATTGACGCTGGTATTGGTTACGGTTTTGGTACCACTATCAACATTATTAACGGTGGCATTGAGTGTGGTGAGCAAAACAGAGACAAAGGTCAGCCAGTTAATCGTATTCGCTACTGGGAAGGTTTGTCGGCGCATTATCAGATTCCAATTGAAGCCGATGAAAAGAACACTTGCTGGCAGCAAACGCCTTACGGCAGTTTGAATCTTAATGGCGCAACGGATGTGCTTTACACCAACTGGGATGGTAACTGGAAATACTATGCAGACAGACCGGGTGGTTACTCGTTTGAGTGTGAACTGGTTGGTTTCCAGACTGCCTATTCTGCGCTAGTTCCGGGTGATTACGAGAAGTGTGTGACGAACCTCTACGGCTCACACGCTGGTTGGCCTGAAGTTCGTGTTGTCGACAAGTTAGATCCCGTTGATCCTAATCCAGACAATGGAACAGGTTGGAGCGCGACTAAGGTATATAACACGGGTGACCAAGTGACATACAAAGGGGCAACCTACAAAGCGAAATGGTGGACGCAAGGCGATGACCCAAGCTTAGGTGGCCCATGGGAGCTTGTAGCGGGCACACCAGAGCCGACGCCTAATCCTACTCCAGATCCAACCCCAACGCCTGACCCGCAGCCGACGCCAACTCCGGACCCAGAGCCAACACCAGATCCAAATACATTTATTCAATGGCAGCCGGGTGTTTCTCAAGTCGCGAATGGCGATAAAGTGACTTACAACGGTAAGTGTTTTATTGCCAAAAATGGCCCAGGAACGTGGGATACACCAACCCAAGCAAACTGGTTCTGGGACGAAATTTCTTGCCAGTAAATTTTTAGGTTAACAGACCGTAAAACATAATAAATCGATTGAATAGGCCCTGAAATAATTTCAGGGCCTATTTTTTGTTTCTCGATGTTGTACGGATTTCACGTGTTTTACATTCCTTATCGGCACAAATACGGTCAAAGTTCTCACTTGATGATTTACGCAACCTTAGATTGCGATTCCGAACACTATCTTTTTTATTGAACGTCACTAAAATTTGCGCGTAAATTTTATTAACTTTTTTTAAAGGTGCGCAAAATGTCAACAAAACTGGCAAACCCGGCTCCACTGGGCCTAATGGGTTTCGGTATGACAACCATCCTGCTAAACATCCACAATGCAGGTTTTTTCCCAATTGATTCAATGATCCTAGCAATGGGTATTTTCTATGGTGGTCTGAGCCAAGTTTTTGTCGGCATGATGTGTTTCAAGCGTGGTGATACTTTTGGTACTACGGCGTTTACTTCTTACGGCCTGTTCTGGCTAACACTGGTTGGAATTCTTGTTATGCCTTACATGGGGCTACCAGCAAGCCCAGCAAGCTTTATGGGTTGGTACCTAGCGCTATGGGGTATTTTCACAGGCTTTATGTTTATTGGTTCACTGTGCTACCCAGTAGCAAAGCAAGTGGTATTTGGCTCACTAACAATCCTATTCTTCTTACTGGCAGCGCGTGATTTCACTGGAAGCCAGCTTATCGGCACTATTGCTGGTTTTGAAGGGATCTTCTGTGGCGCGAGTGCGATTTACTTCGCTATGGCACAAGTACTAAACAACGAATACGGTCGTACTATTTTGCCAATTGGTGAGAAGAAGTCAGTCCAAGACATGCCGCTAGAACAGGTAGCTGCATAATTAAAAGAATTTGGTTGATGGTGTGCCTGAAGCAACATTGACTAAACCTAAGTTATCTAACTTAGTAAATTTTTGGGAACGATAAGATGAAAGGGGTTAGCCATTGGCTAACCCCTTTTTTTACCACTGCATTTTCTTATTTTTTATAGCGTGTCGCTATTAGGTTGAAGGTTGTTCAACCGGTTTAGACTCAGTTTCAGCCGAAGGCTCTTTGCCTGTCTTACGGCGGTACTTGTCTTCCCAGTAGTCAGCACCTTTGATGCCTAGTTTTACTGGGTTGAACGTGTACTCTGTAACACCTTGTTTTTGCTGCTCTTCATAATCATTCAGAGCTTTCAAAGCGGGCTTAGACATGAAGAAGATGATTAGGATACCAACGATGTTTAGCCACGCCATTAGACCTACACCTACGTCACCCATTGCCCATGCAAGGTTTGCTGTCTTAACTGTACCGTAGAACACGACTGCGATTAGTGCCACTTTTAGTAGGAACATCAGGCCATTAACTTTGACGTGGCGACGAATGTAAGCCACGTTAGTTTCTGCGATGTAGTAGTAAGCAAGAATCGTAGTAAATGCGAAGAAGAACAGTGCGATTGCGATGAATGGTTTACCAATGCCTGGTAGCGCGCTTTCGATCGCCATCTGAGTGAATACAGGGCCGTTTGCAGCAATATCAGCAGCAACGTTCTGTACTAGGAATCCTTCAGCGCCATGAACGTTGTATGCACCAGTGATGATGATCATAAATGCAGTTGCAGAACATACTAGTAGTGTATCGATGTAGATAGAGAACGACTGTACTAGACCTTGCTGCGCAGGGTGATCAACGCTCGCTGCTGCCGCTGCGTGAGGACCAGTACCTTGGCCTGCTTCGTTTGAGTAAACACCACGTTTAACACCCCAACCGATAGCAGCACCAACACCTGCCATAGGTGTGAATGCATCGCCAATGATCATAGAGAATACGCGTGGTACTTCACCGATGTTGAGAAGGATGATGATGAACGCCGTGACGATGTATGCAAGCGCCATGAAAGGAACAACAATCTGGGTGAAGTTAGCAATACGTTTAACGCCACCGAAGATGATAAACGCTAGGATGACTGAAATCAGTGTACCCGTGAAGATCTTCGCAAAGCTGAATGTACCGATAGCTGTTTCAATCATTTCACCAGAACCGAATGCTGCTTCAACCGCATTACCGATACTGTTTGACTGAACGCCAGGTAGTAGGAAACCACAAGCAAAGATAGTCGCGATTGCGAAGATCCATGCGTACCAAGTTTGACCCATTGCTTTTTCAATGTAGTAAGCCGGACCACCACGGAACTGACCTTCGTCTTCTTCCTTGTAGATCTGTGCCAGTGTCGACTCTGCGTACGCTGTCGCTGCGCCAAAGAAGGCAACAACCCACATCCAGAATACTGCGCCAGGACCACCAAAACCGATAGCCGCCGCAACACCTGCAATGTTACCTGTACCCACACGACCAGATAGCGAAACCGCTAGTGCCTGGAAAGATGAGATACCCTTCGTAGAACTTTTCCCTGAAAGAAGTAAACGCCACATTTCACTAAAGTGACGAACTTGAACAAATCGAGTCATGATCGAATAGAACAAACCAGCGCCAAGGCAAAGGTAAATCAATACCGGGCTCCAGATAATGCCATTCAGAAAATCAACTAATGACTGCATAAGTATTTTCCCTGTTTTGTTTTATAGTGGTTGTTTTCTGAACAGGATATTACCCTTTCTGTAATGTAATTGTTAATTTATTTATTTGTTAGTGTTAATTAGCGTGACCCAAAACACAAAGTGCTAAAAAATTGTTAAATAGTAGCGATTGATTACTTACTGAGCTTCAATTGGAACGCTATATGGTCGAATGGGGAGGTTTGGTGGTGGTTTATACGTACGACAAATAACCCAGATACGTTGCTATATATTTTGTTAATAGAACGTAAATGAGTTAATTGTGTTGACTCGAAAGGTACGGTTTAGCTTAGCTTTTAGGCATACCTCTCCATACTGAGCTCCGAAAGAGGCTTCTGACCGCTTGATGCCATCAACTCAGCTAAGATATCGGCTGAACCACACGCCATCGTCCAGCCTAATGTTCCATGCCCTGTGTTGGTGAACAAATTACTAAACTTTGTTTGGCCTATGATTGGCGTTCCATCCGGTGTCATGGGGCGAAATCCTGTCCAGTACTCAGCCTGAGAGAAATCAACGCCTTGTGGGAATAAGTTACTGACGACGTGGTTCAGTGTTGCGAGGCGCCTGTCAGGTAAGGCAGGATCAAACCCTGCCAACTCTGCAGTGCCCGCGACACGGATCCTTTGGTCAAAGCGGGTCAGTGCCACTTTATAGGTTTCATCCATAATGGTGGACGAAGGGGCTTGCTGCTCGTTAGTGACTGGCAGGGTCAATGAGTAGCCCTTAACCGGATAAACCGGAATATCGATACCGATCGGGTTAAGTAACGCTTTCGAGTAACTGCCTAGCGCGACTACAAACTGATCGGCACTTAACGTTCCTTGAGTGGTTTTAACGCCCACCACCTTACTGCCTTCAGTCAGCAGAGCCTCAACATCGGTGTTAAACAGAAACTCAACCCCAGCTTGATCTGCCATCTTATGTAGCTGTTGGCAAAACAGATAGCAATCTCCGGTTTCGTCATCAGGTAGGTAAAGCCCACCAACCAACTCACCTTGCATATTGGCAAGTCCCGGTTCTTGATTGAGGCATTGCTTGGCATCGAGTAATTTGAACTGGGTGCCACTCTCTTCTAGCAGCGCCATATCTTTTTCTACGGCTTTAAGCTGGGCAGAAGTGCGGAATATTTGCAGCGTGCCTTGAGTGCGCCCTTGGTAATCTAGCTCAAACTGTTGGTTTAACGCGGCTAAACACTCACGGCTACGATTGGCGATGGTAAGCATGCGAGATTTGTTAACGCGGTACTTATCCAACTGGCAATTGCTGAGCATTTGACTCGCCCAGTGGATCAAATCAGGGCTGAGAGAGGGCTTAATTTTCAGCGGGGCATGTTGTTCAAATAGCCACTTAATGGCTTTAGTAGGAATGCCGGGCGCTGCCCAAGGCGAAGAGTAACCATATGAGATTTGGCCTGCATTGGCAAAGCTGGTTTCTTCTCCCGCTTTAGCTTGTCTGTCTATCACAGTGACATCGAATCCAGCTTGATTTAAGTACCAAGCACTGGTTAATCCGATGACCCCACTCCCTAAAACAATAACCTCCACGTACGCTACTCACAGTTTGAAATTTTGCTAAGGATGAATAATTTACATCTGCTTAACAATCGATAAGAATTGATATTAGGTTTTAGTTTTTCTAAAGGCTTAATATGAAATCGACCTTGCTGCACGGGGTGAATTTGATCTGCATTGTTGCTCGGCACCAGAGCTTAACGAGCGCAGCTAAAGAGCTGAACCTTACACTCGGGGCTGTCAGCCAACAACTTCAGCAGATTGAACAACGGTTAGGGTTTAGTGTATTTGAACGTCATGCTCGTGGAATCCGATTAACAGAACAAGGTAAGAAACTGGTTGATGCGACTAGCCATCATCTGGCTTCGATTGAAGAAAATGTCTTTCAGCTGACGCAGGTTTCAGAGCGCAAGCAGATCCGCCTCAAACTAACGCCTTCTTTTGCCTTTAAATGGCTTGTGCCAAGACTAGAAAACTTCCACAAACAGTATCCAGACATACAAATTCATACCTTTGCAGAAGGGGCGCTCGTTGACAGTGACAAGCGCAACTTCGATATTGCGATTGATTACGGGCCGCTCCCTTACAAGCACTCAGATGCTGAACTGCTGATGGAGGAGTCGCTGATTGCGGTCATGAGTCGTGACTACTTGCGCTCACATCCGCAGTTAACGGAAGGAAATACTGAGTGGCAACAGGTGACGCTATTGCATGATGTTATGCCTTGGCATGGTGCGGCGAAAGATTATGAATGGGTCTATTGGGCGTCTCAGCAGCAGCTAGATTTTGAAACCAATCGCGGCCATTTTTTTAATCGTACCGACATGGCGATGTCAGCAGCAGAGGCCGGAGTAGGGATAGCGCTAGCAAGGGTGGCTCTATTAGGTGATGAGATTGAACAGGGGAAATTGGTTGCGCCTTTTCCCGCTATCGAAGCCAATGCGGGCTATTTCGTTCTCACTCATATCGATGATCCTTACACACGTTTGTTCAAACAATGGTTGAGGGAGCAGGTCAACTAAATTTCTTACGTAAAGTCAGTCATTAAGCCTAAGTGTTATTAATTAAATTATAAATAACAATGGCGCGACCATATGCACCCACTACACTTAGTAATGTGTCTATGTTGGCTTCTGCCGAGATAGATAATGTTAGGGGCAGCGCATATGGAATCTCACCAAGGCAAATGCAGCTATCAAAATCCTGATGGCTGGTGCTGCGATCAACCGTGTGGGGAGTCAGGTTTGTGTTACTGGCATGACCCAAAAGTCGATAAAAGCAAAGATGATATAAAAGACCAGGTTGAAGAATGGGCCGCAGCGGGTAAACCTTTAGACGGATTTCAGTTGGCAAAAACAAACCTCGAAGACATAGATTTAGTAAACCGAGGCTGTAAAGAAGGTTATCTATGTCGAGATGTTGATTTTTATCGAGCAAACTTAACCGATGCTCACTTTTTTGGCTTAGATTTACGTGGCTCATCTTTGATGAAAGCCAAGCTGATTGGCGCGAATTTACATTGTGCCAAGTTAGACAATTGCAACTTACTTGGGGCAGAGCTTTCTCGGGCCAAGTTAGAAAATATCGAGTGGGGTGGTTGTTTAAAGCAAGAGCTTGAAGCGAAAAAAGCGATGAAGCAGAGGGACCGAAAGAAGTCGGTCATGTTGTGTCAGGAAGCGGAAGAGGTGTGTCGTAACATTCGCAAGCAATGCGAGAAGCAGGGTTTGTTTGAAATGGCGGGGGATTTCTTTAAGCGTGAAATGCGCTATCGGCGCTATCAAATGCCACTGCTCAGTTTGAAACGAATGATCTCAAAGTTGGTGGATGTCTTTTGTGGTTATGGTGAAGATCCTATTCGGGTCGTGGGCTTCTCTATCTTCTTGATACTGGTCTGTGCGTTGGCCTATTTCTTTTTAGATACCACAGGTGCTCATCCTATATATGAAGGAGTCACGGGGTGGAAGTTCTATGCTTTGGAGTTTTTTAATTCACTCTATTTCAGCGTCGTGACTTTTACCACTTTGGGTTATGGGGATATATCGCCCGTCGGGGTAGCGAGGTTTATCGCTGCCTGCGAAGCTTTCTTAGGCAGCTTTACCATGGCGCTATTTGTGGTGGTATTCGTTAAGAAAATGACTCGATGAGATGACTATGTTATCTCGTAATCGCTATCTAGCCAGTCAGAGAGGATTATTTGATCGTCTTTGTACTGGTTAGAAAAGTGCTCAATCAAAGCAGCAAGATGCTCGCCCGTGTCACACATGGTGTCGGCAACTAGATCTTCAGAGACGGTAATCGCGCCGCCTTGAGGGGTAGCATTTATCGCTACCTGCACAGGGACAATGAACTTCGGCTTACTTTCAATATGACATTCTTTCAGTCGCCTAGCTTGCTGGTGGATATTGGCTTTTAACTCTTCATTATATTTTTCGCTATCAAGGTCAATGACGAGAGGGAAAACCAAACCGCGATAAAGAATCACAACCTCGATATCCAATTTAGAATCTGCTTGCGATAAACCCAAAACAATATCACCCGCCAAATGGGGCAGTTGATTGAACTGCTGTTTAAGTAGGTCAATTTTTGTCTGCCAATCGGCAATCGAGTGTGAAAGCTGCACGCAGATGTCTGAGCTTTCAGATTGGACAAAATCGAGAATGGAAGCGAAATATTGGGCTTGTAAAGTCATCTTGGTTTATAGGCAAATAAGCGAAAAGCAGAGGCTAACCAAGATAGTAGGGTGATGCTAGCGAGTTATCTGAATTGTTTGAACTTAGTGTCGCGGAAAACAAAAAGGGTCACCCGAGGGTAACCCTTTTTGTAGAAATTATTGCGGATTAAGCAGCTTTAGCAAACTCGGCTAAGAAGCACTCTTTGCGCGCATTAAAACGCTCGACTAGATCGTCAACTGCGTCTTGGTCATAAGGTTTCAAGCCACTTGCCACCATGCGCTTAATGCCTTTGCCAACCACTTCGCCATCTTCTTTAAAGCTGAAGTTTAGTGTGACAACACCACGCTTGCCTTCTACGTCAAAGGTCGCGCCAGCAAACTCAACTTCAGGGTGAGTCAGATCAAGGCGATCAAACTCCACTTCCATGCTTTCGTAAATCACGAGTGGACGTTGGCAGTTAATCATCATCTGCGCTTCTTCCATTAGCGGCACCATGATGTGAGGGAAGTTCATGCCAGAGAACTGAACATAGCTAGTGACAACGTGTTCAATAAATGCGGTATCTTGGCTGGTTTCACCTTCACGCGACATGTGTAAGTACTCTTTAGCGTTGTCATCGACTAACGCGCTTTCTTTCTCACACTTGTTCTCAATTGATAGCGAAATTCCGTCGTTAACCATGCCAGAGAAGTCAAAGCGCATTTTTTGGCTAATGCCTTCTTTGCTTAGCAATACCGCAAATAGCAGATCGCCCGGTACGCAGAAGCGTTTGTTGTCTTCATCATGGATAGGGTTAAAGTCACCCGCGACCTTCTTAGCAAAGTGGCTTGCTTGCTGGCGAGTGAACTGGAACTGGTTGTTATCTTGTGAAAAATACGGTGTCAGAAACATACTTTTATTCATGTGGCTATAACTGCCGCGCAGTATACATGAAGCTATGCAATTAAATGGTCTATCCAGATGATCTTGACCAAAGCTTAACCTTTGCAATGAAAGTGGCTTTGAAAATAATGCGCCTCTGAATGTGAATGAATCCACATATTTGCGTAATTAATAAACAAGTTAGTGATGATTGCTGATATGACAATACACATAATTCACGTTACTCACGCAAGGAAGGCACATGAAAGACGAAACGCTCTCAATCCATTTTGGTTACGAAACCGACCCAACGACAAAATCTGTTGCCACACCCATCTATCAAACGGTCGCTTATGAGTTTGATAACGCTCAGCATGGCGCCGATCTATTTAACCTAGAAGTTCCGGGCAATATTTATACGCGCATCATGAACCCAACCAATGATGTGTTGGAAAAGCGCATGGCAGCATTAGAAGGCGGGATTGCTGGTCTAGTTGTGAGTGCGGGGAGTGCGGCAATCAACTACGCAATCCTGACTTTGGCTCAAGCTGGTGACAATATTGTTTCGACACCACAGCTTTATGGTGGCACTTACACGTTGTTCGCTCACATGCTGCCAAGTCAGGGCATCAATGTTAAATTTGCCAAAGATGATAAGCCAGAGAGCCTTGCCGAGCTGATCGATGAAAACACTAAGGCTGTGTATTGTGAAAGTATCGGTAACCCAGCCGGTAACATCATTGATTTAGAGCGAGTAGCAGAGCTTGCTCATGCTCAGGGTGTGCCCGTTATCGTCGATAATACCGTTGCTACACCTGCGCTTTGTAAGCCAATCGAGTTTGGTGCTGATATTGTCGTACACTCACTGACTAAGTATGTCGGCGGCCATGGTACGACGCTTGGTGGAATCATTATCGACTCCGGTAAGTTCCCATGGGCACAGCACAAAGATCGCTTCCCTGTGTTTAATCAACCTGAGCCTTCATATCACGGCGTTGTTTACTCTGAAGCCTTTGGCGAAGCGGCCTTTATTGGTCGTGCGCGTACCGTGCCATTGCGTAATACAGGGGCGGCATTGTCACCGATGAATGCCTTTATGCTGATGCAAGGGCTAGAAACATTATCTCTGCGCATGGAGCGCCACACTGAGAACGCGATGAAAGTGGCCGAGTACTTACAGCAGCACGAGAAAGTGAGCTGGGTGAGCTACGCAGGTCTGCCAAGTTCAGAGTTTTTCCCACTTGCAGAAAAATACATGAAAGGTAAACCTTCAGCGATTTTATCTTTTGGTCTTAAAGACGGTTACGATGCCGGTGTTCGTTTCTATGATGCACTGCAGATCTTTAAGCGTTTGGTCAACATTGGTGATGCTAAGTCACTCGCTTGCCACCCTGCCTCAACCACGCATCGTCAGTTAAGTGAAGCCGAACAGAAACAAGCCGGCGTCTCACCAGAGATGATCCGCCTGTCTGTAGGTATTGAGCATATCGACGATATTCTTGCTGATTTGGAGCAGGCTCTTAGTGCGTAAAAGCGAGAGGCGGGAACGGACTGCGTCCTATAGATCGCTCCGCTGCTGGAAAACTAGATAGGGCTTAGCCATGCTAGAAAACTAAAGTTGGCTTCACAACCACTGTGGAGCAACTTTAGTTATCCAGTTATCCAGTTATCCAGTTATCCAGTTATCCAGTTATCCAGTTATCCAGTTATCCTAACCACCCTAACCTGCAATATCCGGTTGTTCTGTACCTTCAAAACCTCAAATTGCCACTCTTGGTAATCAATCACTTCGTCTACTTCAGGGACTCGGCCGATTAACCAGGTTAGAAAACCATTCAGGGTTTGGAATCCTTCGCTCTCTTCCCCTTCGAATGTGCTGATGTCTAAACGTCGTTTTAGCTCATTAAGAGGGATCAGTGCATCCATCCACCAGCTACCATCTTGATGTTGCCTTGCCCATGTATGTTGGGGCGCTAAGCCGAGCTCGCCTGCGACTGACTCAAGAATGTCGTAGTGGGTGACTAGCCCTTGAATGTCTCCATATTCATCGACGATAAACGCCATCTCACAGTTGTTTTTCTGCATTTGATTGAGCAAAGGTAAACCTTTCATTGACTCGGGGAAGTATCGCGGCTTTCTTACTAAGCGAGCGATCTTTTCAATCGAAAGCGACTCATATTGGTCGAGCAAAACCTTAGAGGAAATCGTCCCGATAATATTGTCTAAGCCGCCATGACAAACCGGCCAAACCGAGTGCTGAGTGTGACGAATCTGCCTCAAACAAGATTCTATTGGTTGCTCAATATCGAGATAGTCCATATCGCAACGCGGTGTCATCAAAGAGGTCACCAATCGGTCATTCAAATGCAGAATATTGCGGATCATCTCTTGTTCTTGTGGTTCAATCGCTCCGGATTCTGAGCCTTCATTGACCACAGCAAAAATATCTTCTTCGGTGACTTGGTCATTATCGCCGCCGTTTTGACGAAATAGCTTAAGTAACGCATCGGTAGAGGTACTCAACAGAACCACAAAAGGTGTGGTGATAATGGCTAGCCAATGGATCGGGTAAGCGACAATAACCGCAATCTTCTCTGCATTTCGCTGAGCAAAACGTTTTGGCACCAACTCACCAACCACAATCGCAAAGTAAGTGATTAATACAACGACACTTGCGGTTGCAACGATAGAAGCCAATTCAGCATCAAGCCCTTGCTGGGTAAGCCACACAGAAAAAGGTGCAGAAAGGGTAGCCTCACCAAAAATACCACTCAAAATACCAATAGCCGTGATACCAATTTGAATGGTTGATAAAAAGCGGGTTGGGTTGTTCTTTAGCTCAAGAGCGAGCTGTGCGGAAGGTTGAGTCTGAGCTAGGCTTTTTAAACGACTCGATTTAGCGGCAACAAGCGCCAGTTCTGACATGGCAAACAAGCCATTAAGGGTGATAAGCCCCACCAGTATGAATATGTCCATTGAAAGTTCCAGTGATAAACACCTGCTCAGAATAGCGCCACTGGAGAGTAAAAGATATCGACATGTCAGCGAATAGTTTTTGTGGTTTCGATTAAAAAGAGTAATGCCTAAACGAGGCTCTTTTATCTCAGGCTTTGCTGCTGTTCAAAATGATTCACAAGGAAATCTATCAGGGCTCTGACAGGATGAGATAAGTGCTTACGAGAAGGGTAGAGTAGATACATTTGCAGTGTATTTAGTTGCCAGTCTGGCAGTATCCATTCCAGCTCGCCACCGGCTATCTTGCTATCGGCTAGGTAGGTAGGCTGCATGGATATCCCTAGGCCAGAGAGTGAGCCATGGAGTAACACGGTGGCTTCGTTAGCGGTGATATCACAATTCACCTCGACCTGATGTTTTTGCTCTCCTTTCGTCAATTGCCAGATATGACGACCAAAGTTTTTGTAGCCGAGGCAAGCATGCTTCTCTAAATCTATTGGGTGGGTAATAGCGGCTCGCGTATCTAAGTACGCTTTAGATGCCACCAACTTTGAGTGGCAAACCGCAAACGGACGTCCTATTAAGGCAGGATTCGGGTCATTGGTGGTGCGAATAGCAAGGTCGATTCTTTCGCTGACCATATCTACAGCTCTGTCTTGAGCATCAATATCGAGTTTTATTCCTGGATATTGTTGGCGAAAAACCGTCAAAGCGGGCATCAGTTCTGAAAATCCAAACGACATGCTGACTGACACACGCACAAAGCCTTGTATTGCCTGGGTAGGCATTAAGCTTTCTTCAATTTGCTGCGCTTGCTCAACCCAGCGCTGTAAGTCTGGCAGCATTTGTTCCCCGGTATTGGTCAGGGAGACTTTGCGGGTGGTGCGTTGCAAGAGCCGTGCACCGAGCCAGTTTTCAACCGCTTCAACATGGCGAGTGACCATAGGGCGAGAAATATCTAAACGGTCGGCAGTGGCGGTAAAGCTCTCTGTTTGGGCCACATCCAGTAGCACCTTTGCTGCGGTTAACTTATCCATTGATATGATCGTTTTACGAAATAATGATGAAAAGAATAGGCTCTATTTAGAAATAAAACCAGAGGCTAACATGCTTAGCAACAAAACAAGTAATCCACTAGGAGACAGCATGAAAGCCTTAACAACACTCGCTTTATTACTTACTACTTCTTCAGCTGCGATGGCGGCAACCGATTTGAACTTTGAGGTTTACAACGCTGATGAGCACAGCTTCAACGTCACTTCGACTCTGGTTGTTGGAGAAACAGAATCCTTACTCATTGATACTGGCTTCACCCGCGCGGACGCACTCCGTATTGCAGCTAAAGTATTGGATGCAGGAAAACCACTAAAAACCATCTTCATCAGTCAGGCTGATCCAGATTATTACTTTGGCGCGTCTGAACTGCTCACCATCTTCCCTGATGCGCATGTGGTCACCACGGCCGCGGTAAGGGAGGCGATTGCGAAAAAACTTGAGAAAAAAGTCAGCTTCTGGGGACCGAAAATGGGCTTAAATGCGCCTAAAGGTCCTGTTCTGCCAGAGGTGGTGAAAGGTAACGAGTTAACGATTGATGGTGAAAAGATCGAAATACGCGGTACAGAGGGAGTGCTAGCGCATCGACCATATTTGTGGGTGCCAAGTGAAAAAGCCGTATTGGGTAACGTTGGCATTGTTCAAGGTATGCATGTGTGGATGGCCGATACTCAAACCGACCGAGAAGTTAAAACATGGTTGGCACAGTTAGAAGAGATGCAAGCACTAAACCCAGAGTTTGTTGTGCCTGGACATATGCAAAAATCGGGTCGATTAGATGCCAGCACCATTGCTTATACTCATACATGGATAGAGCGCTTTGATGAAGCGAAAAAGCAGAGTAAAAACAGTGCTCAACTGATTAAGATGATGACTAACCACTACCCAAAACTCGGTTCAGATTTTAGTCTAGAACTTGGTGCTCAGGTCCATATGAAAGAGGCGAGCTGGTAACAGCCTTTTAGCCGATATCAATGGCGACTTAGCGAACAGGTTAAGGCTGTTCGCTTTGGTTAGTCGGAGTCGCTTTTCACTTCGAACCCAAGTGCTTTAAGTTCAGATGCAAATTGCGCTTGAGTATCGGGCTCGCCATGAATCAAGTGAACTTGCTTTGGTTTGTCAGCAATTCCATGGATAAATCGCAGTAGATCGTGTTTATCTGCATGGGCAGAGTAGCCTGACATGGTATGAATCTGCGCTTTGACTTCGACCTCTTCACCGTCAATTTCCACATCCATCGCGCCAGCTTGAATTTCTCGGCCCAAAGTCCCTTGCGCTTGGTACCCTGCTAGAAGAACATCGGTTGTTTCCAAAGGCAGTAGCGCTTTCAGATAGTCCATGATACGACCACCTTGGCACATTCCAGAGGCGGCGACGACTATCGCAGGCTCTTGGGTTGATTGGAGACGATTAACCAAGCGCTGATGAGTACGATGATCTTCGACCGTAATACATTGCTCAAATGCGAGTGGGTGGCGATGCCTCTCTAGCCGCTGTTTCGCTTCCTTGCCCCATAACTGTTTGAAATGGCGATAGGAACGAGTGACACGCTGGGCCATGGGAGAATCGAGAATGATAGGGATAGAAACATCAATTTGATGGTGGTGAATGAGCTGCTCAATATCGAACAGTAATTCCTGAGTACGTCCAACACTAAACGCTGGAATCAAAATTGCTCCTCCATCTTCAAGAGAGCGATCTATGATGGCTTTTAACCGCTCACCGCGTGTGGCGATGTCTTCATGCTGCTTGTCGCCATAGGTTGTTTCAATCAGCAGGTAATCGGCACGTTGTGGAGGTTTAGGATCAGGCAGGAGTGGGGTATTACTTGGACCGAGGTCGCCAGAAAAGACCACCACTTCTTGATTCGCCAAGCGCACTTCTACGTAGGCGGAACCGAGTATATGCCCTGCTGGTTGAAAACGTATTGTCATCGAACCAAGGGGGTTAATCTCGTCTAGGCAATGCCAACAATTGTAGTCCAATGGCTTAATTAGGCGACGTATCTTGTTTAGCACTCGCTCGGTTTGTTTGCGGTCTAAACCGAGTTGCAGCTTTAGGCTATCTTCGAGCATTAACGGGAGCAGTTCGGCTGTTGCGGTCGTACAGTAAATAGGTTGGTTATAGCCAGTTGCGAGTAACCACGGCAGTCGACCTATGTGGTCAATATGGGCGTGGGTAATGACAATCGCGGTCAAGTGAGAGGTTTCAAATTCAATATCCAAAGGCCGAGCATCAGCGCCTTGAAACAGCCCGCAGTCGATAAGAATGGCTTGGGCCTCTGATCTGAGCTCATGGCAAGAGCCAGTAATCGTTTGTTTGCCGCCATGGTGAATGATCTTCATGTTAAATCCTCGCAACCGTTTCAAGCTGACTGTGCCGACAAAGCTATTTTACGACAACTAGCCCAGCCAAATTTGCGAGGATTGAACACTTTTGGCAGTAAGTTATGGAGTACTCAGTGGTTTATCTGCGACTGAGTTACTCTTTGATCGTATTATCCTGCGTACTTACGCCACAGCTTTGTTGTGCTTCGAGCGCTGCCACTTCTTTATCCAGTTCAGCGATTTTAGCTTCCATTAACTGGTGACAATGCTCAGCAAGAGCGCGGGCATCACTCAGGTTGTATTGAGTGGTATCAATTGGTTCAAGCATTTCAGTGATCACCACACCATTGTTGCGGCGGTTAAGGTTAATCTTGTTATGAGTGCTACTCACCACCATAGGTGTGATGGGCACGCCAGCTTCAATCGCCATACGAAAGGCACCAGTTTTGAACGGTAGCAATCCCCTCCCTTTACTGCGGGTACCTTCCGGGTAGGCCCAAACGGACAGATCGCGCTGGTGGATGGCTTCCGCAACTTGCTTAATGGTATCGCGAGCTTTGGACTTATCTTGGCGGTTAATCAAAATATTGCCAGTGATCCAGTACAGTTGACCAAAGAACGGCACCCAAAGCAGTTCTTTCTTACCTAATGAAACGGTACGTGGTCTTAGCATTCCTGGTGCGGTAACAAAGTCATACACACTCTGGTGGTTAGAAATATAAACACTGTTTTTCGGTGTAGGCGCACGTTCTAACCCGCGCTGAATCAGTTTTAAACCTACCAATTTGTGCAGTTGGTTAAACCAACGACAAAAGAAATACACATGCCTTGGGTTTCTAGGGCTAAACAGGCAATAAACCATAGCGAAGAGGGTCATAAACACGATAAAAATTGCAGCCAATACAAGGCGAAGAATACTTAACAAAACGCGCTCCTTCCGTTATCCAACCCACGTATGAGTGGTCAATCTGGTTGATACAGTTAGAGTTTTAATTCTATTTAACCAAATTGCAACAAGTTTTGCTGGCACTTGGGTGGTAATCAATTATAAAGCCAATTACTATGCAGTAAGTTCCACTTCGGTAGCAAAACTATGTCTTCAAGTTCTTCTTTTTACGAGCAAAATGCGGAACAACTGTGCGCTCAATATAACGGTCTCCAAGCGGAATCAGTGAATAGCGCTTGGCGTCTCTATTGGCCTATTTCGGGGGATAAAGTCCTTGATGTAGGTGCAGGTTGTGGACGTGATGCGAAGTGGATGGCAGAGTCTGGTTGTGAAGTGTATGCCATCGAACCTTGTCAGACTTTACGCAATCTAGGCAATGAACACACAGGGGAATTTGTTGTTTGGCTTGATGATTCGTTACCCGCTTTGTCTCGTACAACCAACTTAGGTATCCGGTTTGATGTGATTCTGGTCAGTGCTGTTTGGATGCATCTTGCTCCGACACACAGAAAGCGCGTATTCAGAAAGCTCGCCAATCTTCTCGCACCCAATGGAAAGTTGATCATTACTCTCCGTCACGGTGAATTTGATGATGGTAGAGTGAGCTATGACGTCTCGGTTGAGGAATTGGAACAACTCTCTAAAGACAGTGCTCTATTGGTACGCGACGTTACTGACCAATTGGATCAACTCAATCGCTCTGATGTTTCATGGCAAACTGTTGTCATGTCATTACCTGATGATGGTTCTGGTGACTTAAATAAAGTCCGCCATATCATCGTTAATGACTCCAAAGCAGCCACGTACAAATTGGCGTTACTACGTACTTTGTTACGTATCGCTGACGCACATTCTGGGGCGGTTATAGATCGAAGTGACGGCAAGGTCGCTATCCCATTGGGTTTGGTCGCTCTTTACTGGAACCGTCAGTTTAAGCGTTTGATAGACATTGAAGATATTCAGCAAAGTGCCAATTCTTCGGCTGGCCTTGGCTTTGTAAAACCTGAAGGGTGGGGAAAACTCACTCACCTAGCTGCTGAAGATCTCGCTATTGGTTCATTCTTTACGGGTGAAGAGGCAAAAGCTCTAGACAAGGCCATTCGCGACACTTTAGCCACGTTGAAGAGTGGTCCGGTTAAATACACTTACCAAAGTGATATTTCGAACCCCTATTTTCATATGAACCGTAAAACGTCCAAGAAAACTAGCTCGTATATTATCGATTTGGATTTCCTAGAAAGTTACGGTGAGTTTGTTTTGGATGAGAGTCTGTGGGACTGTTTCCGTTTGTACCATTCTTGGATAGAGCCACTAGTTGTAAATCAATGGATCTTAGAAATGCAGCGCTTTGAAAAGAATAAGCTGCGCAATATTTCTTTGCAAACTTACCATGATTGCCTTGTTTGGATAGACCAGAAACACAATACGCGCGATGTTCGAACTAGGGTTGAGGCATTACGTAAAGACAGTTTAGTGATGAAAAGCGTCTGGAGTGGTAAGTCACTCAAAAATGACTACCACATTGATCACTGCTTACCTTTTGCTCATTGGCCGAATAACGATAAGTGGAATTTACTGCCAACCACGGCAAAAGAGAATCTTGATAAAAAAGATCGTCTTCCTACTCATTATCGTCTTTGCTCATCTCGCCAAAGGATTTTAGAGTGGTGGCAATTAGCTTGGGGTGAAAACGCGCAATTACAACAATGCTTTTTCTCGGAAGCCACGCTTGCCTTACCGAATGTCCCAAACCAATGCCGCGACTTTGAACAAGTCTTTGAAGCTCTTGGCCTTCAGGTAAGAGGGGTTAAGAGTTGATTATTAGTTGGTGAGTGGTGAGACCAATTTTAGGTCTCACGAAACTGAGTAATTTTCTAACTTCTCTTCACTCATCGTTCCATGCTTACCACTCTCCATCTGCAAAATCGTGGCTTGAATTGGGATGGCGAACTCGGCGTTGTTTTGTTTGATGATACGTTCGATACTAAACAGAAGTTCTTGTTGCAGCTCCAAGAAACGCTCTCGGTTGGTCGTATCTAGGTGAGCAAGAATCTCTAAGTTGATGCGATAGTTATCGAATGTCGAGAAATGCACGCGAACTGGGGACTCTAGCGTGTCTGGATGAGCGACAAGCATCGCTTCAATTTCGTGCGTGACCTTTGTAACTACGGTGGTTGCGGTGCCAAATCGCAGTGCGATGTCAGCTTTAAACGGGTATCGATCACGGCGACTGTAGTTAACGATCTCCATTTTAACTAATGCGCCATTGGCGATGGTGATTTGCGTACGGTCTTTGGCGCGGATTCGGGTTGAACGCACGCCAATACGTTCAACGACACCCGAGACTTTGCCCATCTGGCAGTAATCACCGACCGAAAGTGACTTATCTAAGAACAGAATCACACCACCAATCAGGTTTTCCATCGTTGGTCGAATGGCAAGTGCAATCGCCATCCCCCCTAAACTTAGTCCAGTAACGATGCCATACACAGGTACGCCGATTCGATGCAATCCATAGCCGAAAATGCTGACTGCTAATGCTGAACCAACCAGTGTGCCGATGATCTGAGTAATGCTTTGGCGAAGATTTGAGGCGTTGCGAGTTTTTGCCATGGCACTGCACGTTTTATAGCCAAGCAAGTAGGCGGCCTGTGCGACCAATAACCAAACAATGAGTTCACCAGAGATCGACATAACAGACATTAACTTACCCGTTAGATTGAGCTGGTGGTTGCTCAAATAGACAAACGAACCAATACCTGCCGCCATCAGTAGTGGGCGTAATAGCACCAGTTTGTTGGCGCGATAAACGAGCAAGGCATAAAGTGCCAATCCAGCAGATAACACCGCTAAACCTATCCATTGCCATACCGCTTGATCGGCAACTTCTAGCATGAAGAACGGCGGTAAGCTTTCAACCCAAGTAAACCAATTTGGAGGTACGAGCTTACCAGCAGACAGCGAGAAGTAGCGGTAGAAATCTTTTACTGTACCGTCACGATTGGGTAGATGTTTGACCAATTGATAGTTGGAATGCAGTGCTTCGACAGTTTGAGCAGAAAAAAGGTATTGTCCGTTTGGCTGCTTTTCAATCGACAGTTGAGTATTGGGGATCGTCCATCGCTCAATGCTATTTGTAGCGGGAATAGAGTTAAGATCAAACGCTGGAATTCGGTCGAGGATCTCTTTCATCAGCATGACGGATTCTAAAGAGATACGTGGGTACTCAGATTTAGGTTGTTGCGAGAAATCAAAGCATTGCACAGCTTTGTTGAATAGCGCGTAGACAGATTGCCGAGCACCTTCTTGCTGCTCGCTTGGTAGGTTTGGTAACTGCGCGAGTTGGTTATTTGCCGCGTCGACGAGCTGATGAAAGCTATCAAATGTGGCTTTGGGGCTACTGGTGTCTGGCGGGGCGAGTGGGAACCGATCTTGTGCGTAAATCCCTGTAGTGATCACCAGTAACAAAGTTGAAATGAATACATTAATAGCTGTTTTAAACATGTTTGATAAACCTAGTCTTTCCCTGACATTTATAAGCTAATTCATATCCTTTTGATTGCATACCTATGCTTTTTGCTCTCAGCCTTTTTTCACTGGATTGTGTGCTGTTCATCAAGTCAGGTTTGATTGGTACTTTCGTTTAGTTATGTGGCGTGCAACTGGCCCTTAGATTTTGAGTTCTTGGATTAAGGTTAGCTGGTTGTTTAAGAGGTGTTTAAGCATAATAAGTGTTATTAAGTAATTGCTTTTTAAGGAAATGATTTTTCTAATGAGTGTTCACTTTTTAGATGTAAAAAGTGAGCCTTAGCGTAAAAATAGAGCATTAACTTTATAAAATGTTGGCGGTTTTATAATCATTCTTTATAGCTAGATGGCTTGTGAATCATCACTAGAAATGATGATTCATGAGTGGAAAATGAATAAAAATAGCTCAATGAGGAATAGAGCAGATGCATAACATAACAAGTAAAACCAAAGGGTTATTTACCCTTTCAACTATCGCAGTGGCTATGGCTGGAATCTCAGTGGCGAACGCTTCGCCTTCAATGGGATTCAATGAGGCTGATCTACCAACTAAGTACATCGTTAAATTTAAACAAGACGCACCTATGCCGTTTACTCGTGCTGGTGAGCCAGTTATGGCTGCTAGTGAAGTTCGCGAATCGGTGCTTCAGCAAGTTAAAGCTCGTAAGGTCGAAAAGCTAGGCTCTGAGCCAATCTACAGTGTAGAAATGGATGACAACGAGCTGTCTTCTTTGCGTACTAACGCGCAAGTGGAATACGTGGAGGTCGATCCCCCACGTTACCTGCTAAGTGAAACGACGCCGTGGGGCTACAATGCTGTGAATGCTCAGCTTTTGAATGATTCAAATGCTGGTAATCGCACGGTATGTATTATCGATTCTGGCTATGACATCAGCCACAATGACCTAAGTGGTAACCGTGTTAACGGTACCAACGATAGCGGCACAGGCTCATGGAGTTCTCCGGGCAACAACAATGCCCACGGTACGCACGTGGCTGGTACGATTGCGGCGATTGCCAATACCGAAGGTGTTAAAGGGGTAATGCCGAACCAGAATGTGAACTTACACATTGTTAAAGTGTTCAACGAATCTGGTTGGGGTTACTCATCGAGCTTAGTTAAAGCCATTCAAACTTGTGCGGATAATGGCGCCAACGTGGTTAACATGAGCTTGGGTGGTAGCCGTTCAAGTATTACTGAACAAAACGCGATGCAAGACCTTTACGACAAAGGTGTTCTGCTTATCGCAGCGGCAGGTAACTCAGGTAACACTGCGCACAGCTACCCAGCATCTTATGATGCGGTAATGTCAGTTGCAGCAGTTGATACAAGCAACGACCACGCTGCGTTCTCTCAAGCAACTGACCAAGTAGATATTGCAGCGCCAGGTGTAGCGGTACTTTCAACTGTGACAGTAGGTGAAGGTGTTCTGTCTGATATTACCATCAACGGTGCAAGCAGCTTTGATCGCGGCGTTGTGCCACATAACCGTAAAATCAAAACTTCCGGCAGTTACGAGTCAGCACCAGTGGCAGGTTCGTTTACCGCTCCTATTGCTGCATGTGATATCTCTTCAGGCAGTTACAACTGTGGTGATATGACGGACAAGATCTGTCTGACTGAACGTATCGAAAACCAAAGAACGGGTGTTCGACCTGAAATCAACCCAGTGAAAGCATGTTCTGATGCGGGTGCTAAAGCGGCGATCGTATACAGCAATCAAGACCTACCTGGTCTTCAGAACCCATTTGTTTTGGATGACAGCGATAGCTACCGTATGGTTTCAGTTACCGTTGACCGAGCATTTGGTTTAGAGCTAGCAGGTAAAGTTGGTGATACCGTGACGGTTTCTACGGAAACGGGTAAAGACTACGAGTACTACAATGGTACTTCTATGGCGACGCCACACGTAGCAGGTGTTGCTGGGTTAGTGTGGAGTTACCACCCAACTTGTACAGCAGCGCAAGTACGTAAAGCACTAAACGCAAGTGCGACAGATATTGATGTAGCAGGACGCGACGATCGCACGGGTCATGGTCTGGTTAATGCAGATGCTGCAAAAACTTACCTAGATGTGGGCTGTAATGGTCCTGTAGATACAAGCACTGTACTAGAAAACGGCGTGGCGAAAGGCCCTCTATCTGGCGCAAGCAAATCAGGTACGGTTTACACCTTTGAAGTCCCTGCAAGTGCAACAAAAGCGACATTCAAGCTAACTGGCGGTAGCGGTGATGCGGATATGTATGTTCGTTTTGACGGTACACCGACAACAAGAACATACGATTGCCGTTCATGGGAAAGCGGTAATAACGAATCTTGTTCTCTTGATGTCACTCAAGCAGGCACATACCAAGTGTTAGTCGATGGCTACTCGGCGTACTCAGGTGCTTCGCTTGTCGCTACGCATAACGGTTCTGACAATGGTGGTCAAGCACCGTCAAACTACAGCAACCAAAATGCAATGGCGATTCCAGACAACAGCGCGCTAGGTGCAACGAGTGAGATCGATGTACTGCGCTCTGGTGATTCTGGTACAGTGACGGTTGCAGTTGATATTAGCCATAGCTATGTGGGTGACCTTAAAGTCACGCTGACTTCACCAACCGGTGGGCAAGTTGTGCTGCATGAGAATGCAGACGGTTCAGCAAATGACATTCGTACTAGCTTCCAAACAAACTTTACTGGCTTTGAGTCAAAAGGTAACTGGAAACTAAAAGCGGTAGATAGTGCTCGCCAAGATACAGGTACGATCAACAGCTGGTCACTGTCATTTCAGTAAGGAGTGAATATGAAGAAGCAAGTGTTTTATGGTGTTGGTTTCGTTGCCATAGTGATGAGCGCGGTCACCACATTGAGTCATGCTGATAACCCAGCGTTTCCACCTGTTGATGAAAGACAGGCAGAAGCAGAGGCTCAATCAACCCGATTCTTTGTGAAGTATCATAAAGGCACTGAACAGCAGACTCGCGAGCTTCTTCAATCTTACCAGCTAGACGTTGTCGAAACGTTAGACAGCCAACATGTGCTGGTAGTATCGGGCAGCCAGCAGCAAGTCGATAAACTGACATCCAGTCAATACATCGACTATGTTGAGCCAGAACCGATTCGAAGCTTATACTCACAATAATACCAACCAGCATAAATATCTGGTCATTCTTGCTGGTTAAAATCGCTGATAGCTGCGTTATAGCTATGTTTTCAAAGAATGGTGTAGGTAGAACAACTAGCTATCTGCAATCTATGCCTTGCTCTAAGCGATTTTTCCTGCGCAATTATCTGAGCACCTACTTATCCTGATTGGTATAACAAAACGCCCCATTGAGAGATGGGGCGTTTTTGTATTTAGGATCGAGCTTAAAGCTTTGACTGTGCTCGACTTAATCGATCATGAACAGCCAACCACTCGTCTGAGATAGGTGGATGTTCAACCCAGATCTCTTCGCAGCCCCATTTATCTGCCTCATCTAAAGCGCGATAAAGGTCATGAGAATAGTCAGCTACATTTGATGGCATTTGCTTCGACTTAAAGCTTTGGTTTTCAATCGCGGAAATATGCAGGCAGGCAATGTTACTCCCTTCAGCGCTTTCAATCTCCGCAAGGTCAACCAAACGTACTCTGGTATTAGGTTGGTAGTGGCTAGTCACATTCCCCGGAACAGCAACAGTGTGTGCCTTCGGTGACAGAACTTCTTCGCCCAGCGTTTCTGATAGCTGCGCTGCTGTCACCGGACCGCTGCGCAAAATACGGAAAGGCTTTTGGGTTAGGTCAATGATGGTTGACTCTAAACCATGAGCACAGTTACCGCCGTCGAGTACGGCCGCAATTCTGCCCCCTAAAGAGTTGAGCACGTGCTCGGCTGACGTTGGGCTAAGCTTTTTATATGGATTTGCTGAAGGCGCTGCAACAGCCATACCTGAAGATTTCAGCAAAGTAGCAAACACTTCATGAGCGGGCATGCGAATGCCTATTGTATCTAAACCACCGGTTACCACTGGTGTCGCTTGGTCAGCTTTATTGAGCAGTACAGTCACAGGCCCAGGCCAGTACGCTTTGGCAATAGTGTACGCTTCTTGAGGAATGTCTTTTGCCCACTCAGACAGTTGCTCGACCTCTCCAATATGAACGATCAGTGGATGATTCGCTGGTCTACCTTTGGCGGCAAAGATCTTTTTCACCGCTTCTGGGTTTGATGCATCTGCAGCAAGGCCATAAACGGTTTCAGTCGGAATCGCAACAAGCTCGCCAGAGGCGAGAATGTCTTTAGCTTGTTCGATATCTTTGCTGTCACTTGCCAAAAGGTGTTGCGTGTTCAATGTCTCTTCCTCAAACAACCAATAGGGTTAGAAAATCTAAGCGGGCTATTTTAACCATGTTTCACAAAGTTTCGACGTTTAATTGAGTGTGAATTGTATCTATCGATAAGTTTTTTCTATATCAGTCGATCTTTCAATCGCTTAACGCCACGATTAATATTGGTGACTAGGATTAGTTTAGCGGCAAGGAGCAATAGAGTGGATCAGAGTTACGATTACATTGTGATAGGTGGTGGGATAGTCGGTGTCTCGACGGCTTGGCAATTGCAAAATCGTTATCCGGACAAGTCCATTCTCTTGCTAGAAAAAGAACAGCAACTCTCATCTCATCAAACCGGGCACAACAGTGGTGTGATTCACGCTGGTGTCTACTATGCGCCGGGAAGTTTGAAAGCGGAGTTTTGTAAGGCCGGAGTTGCAGCCACTATCGACTTCTGTCACAAGCATGATATTAAGGTCGAGAACTGCGGCAAATTGCTGGTTGCAACAAGCCCAATTGAAGTCGAGCGTATGCAAGCGCTGTATACCCGTTGTCATCAAAATGGCATAGAGGTTGAGCTGATTGATCAGCAAGAGCTTAAAAGGCGCGAACCTAACATTGTTGGGTTGGGGGCTATTGTCGTTTCAGCCACCAGTATTGTGGATTATCGCCAAGTCACCGAGGCAATGGCACAAGAGTTCCGCCAAGCGGGTGGGCAGGTTCGCCTTGGAACACCTGTAGTGAATTTACAAGAGTACTCAGATAGGGTTGAGGTCTCGGTTGTTAGTGACGGTCAGGCGCAGTTACTTCGAGGCCAGTTTCTGGTTGTCTGTTCGGGGTTAATGGCCGATCGCATGACCAAAATGATGGGGCTACAAACGGATTTTCAGATCATTCCTTATCGCGGTGAATATTACCGCCTTGCGCCTAAGTACAACCAGATCGTCAACCATCTAATTTACCCTATTCCTGATCCTGATTTACCTTTTCTTGGAGTTCATCTCACTCGTATGATCGATGGCAGCGTCACGGTTGGACCGAATGCGGTGCAAGGATGGAAAAGGGAAGGTTACTCACGCATTAACTTTAGTTTTCGTGACGTGTGCGAAATGCTCTCGTTCAGTGGTTTCTGGAAAGTGACCGCTAAGCATCTAAAAACGGGGTTGATTGAGACGAAAAACTCTTGGTGGAAGGCAGGGTATTTGAAATTGGTGAATAAGTACTGCCCAAAAATTCAAGTCGACGATCTTGAGCCCTATCCAGCGGGGATTAGAGCTCAAGCTGTGCTAAAAGATGGCACGCTAGTACACGATTTTCTGTTTGCAGAAAGCCCGCGTAGCTTGCATGTGTGCAATGCCCCTTCACCCGCAGCGACCTCTTCTATCCCAATAGGTAGCTATATTTGCGACAAGATTGCGAGCAAGCAAGGAAAGACTAGGTCAACAGACTCTATTCAAGACCATTAATTTGCTTGATAAGGTCGAGAAACAAAGCGTGTCCAATAGGGATTAGCTCGTCCTCAAAGTCATAGTCAGGGTTATGTAGCTGAGGTGTGTCGACACCAGCTCCCAAAGCAAACATTGCCCCTTGCTTTGCTACTGCGGTGAATTGGCCAAAATCTTCAGACCAGCGCATAGGTTCATCCAGCAAGATGTATTCCGTGGACGTGTTGCGGCACGCCTGAACGACGCGATCACAGCCTTCATTTGAGTTAACACTTGCCTGAAAAACATCATCAAAACCGAATTCTATTTCTAATCCGGCCTTGTGAGCACAATCGCGCGCGAACTTTTGTGTCACCTCTACTAAGGTATCCATTGCTTGATTGGTCTCGCTACGAAGTGTTGCCATGACAACGGCATCTCCAGGGGCAGTACCAAAAGCTACTTCACCAAGTTTGGCATGGATGACGGTAACCCATAGTTTATCTTCGACGCCTTGTTCGGCTAGCTCTTCTGGAAGCTGGTTGAGTTTTTCGATGATCTGGCACATTGCGCTAGCGGGGCTAATACCATCTTCAGGATGTGCGGCATGTGATGTTTTGCCGCTGAGCTTAATGATGATGCCGCGAGAAGCACAATTAAAAGTCCCTGCTCGTACTGCTACCGAGCCAAGTTTTAGGCCTGGGTAGTTATGTAGCGCAAAGGCGTAGTCTGGCTTTAGGGGAGCGAATTTCTCATCGTTGACCATATCAATCGCGCCAGCCCCTGTTTCTTCCGCTGGCTGAAAGCATAGTATTACTCTTCCAGATTGCGGTTTGCGAGTCGCGAGTGTCGCGCCCAAAGCAGAGATAATCGCCATATGACCATCGTGGCCACATTTATGTGACACGCCATCAAGGATAGAGCGATGGTCAAAGGTGTTTTGTTCGTGTATTGGTAGGGCGTCTAATTCGCAGCGTATTAAGGTTGAAGGCCCTGTTTCTCGGCCGTGGAAGACAAATGCGACACCATGACCACCAAGCTGAGTGTGGACTTCATTCGGCGAGAAGCTTTCAAACACGCGAGTTATACGCAGAGCCGTTTGTTGCTCTTGATGTGAAAGTTCGGGGTGCTGATGAATGTTTTTTCTAAGCTGAGTAAGTTGGGGGAGATCTAACATGCGCTATCCATACACTTTTTAACCAGTGAAGTACTATACGCTGAGGCTAAAAACAGTATGTTGATGAGGTTCTAACTATCTAAATCCGAGAGATTTTCTAATTAATGGTCATTTTAAAGGGTTTAAGTTCCACAATATTGCCCTCAGGATCATCAACGTAAACAGAGCGACCGTAACCTTGTGCGCCGTATCGTTCGGCAAAGCTTGATGTAGTTACATTGTGTTGCTTTAGATAGTCGAGTAACTCCTCTTCCTCAAATGCGGACACTTGCAGACAGAAATGGTCAACGTTTCTACCATTTTGCTGTGGCGCTTTACCCCCCATTCGGCCTAGTTCACTATCGACAGTCACGATGTCAATTAATGCGCTACCCGCTCTAAGTTGGGTAAGCCCAATATCGAGCTTTTCTCTTTCAATCGAGCAGCCAAGAATGTCTTGATAAAAGTGCACCATATTATCGAGCTGGCTCGTTCGCAGTACAATATGGTCAAGCGCAATAATGCTGATCGGTCGTTTAATCATTTCTAGAAGTCCCTCTCTACCTAAAGACAGTATATGTGGTGGGCAAAGAAGTGCGTGGAGTTAGTGGCGCAAAAATAAAAAGGGCGCTATAAATAGCGCCCAGTATGAATTGCTAACCAAGTTATGCGGTGGCTTGGCGAGCAGTCGACTGATAAGCCGGAAGCTCGGACCTTAAGCCTTTAATTAAACTAAAACACATAACCAATAGCACAAGCGTGAAAGGTAAACCTGTTGCAACAACGCCGGATTGCAAGGCTTGCAGTGCTTCTTTACCACCGATCCAAAGCATAACCGCTGCGATAGAGCCTTCAATACATGCCCAGAAAATACGCTGAGGCACCGGGGCATCGATCTTCCCGCCGGATGTTATGCTGTCGATAACCAGTGATCCTGAATCTGAAGAAGTAATAAAGAACACTAAGATTAGCGCAATAGAAAGTACAGAAATGATTGAGCTGTAAGGCAGTGCATCATAAACATGGAACAAAGATAGCGAGATATCCGTTAATCCGTTTGTCCCCAGTTCACCGACTTTATTGACTACTTGATCCAGTGCAATACCACCAAAAACAGACATCCAAACGAGTGTGACTGCTGTCGGGATAACAATTACCGCAAACAGGAACTCGCGTACAGTTCTACCTTTAGAGACGCGCGCGATAAACATACCTACAAATGGTGACCAAGAAACCCACCATGCCCAATAGAACACAGTCCAACCGTGCATCCAGCCAGTATCCTCTCGACCGTGTGGGTTACTCAGCGGGATAATGCTTTGCGCATAGGCAATTGTCGTGTCCCAAAGTGACAGCATTGCTGTATCAAAACTAATGAACAATACAAATGCCAGTAAAGCAAAGGCCACCACCATGTTGATGTTACTTAAAAGCTTTACACCGCCGTCAATACCGCGCACAACGGACAGTACAGCAATCGCGGTCACAAAGGCGATGACAACCATTTGCATGCCGATGCCACCTTCCAAGCCAAATACGTGGTTGATACCGCTAGTAGCTTGCTGTGCACCTAGACCCAACGAAGTCGCCAAGCCAAACAGGGTGGCGAGTACCGCGAGAATATCGATCACGTGACCTAACCATCCCCACGCTTTATCGCCAAATAATGGGTAGAAAGCTGAGCGTAAAGAAAGTGGTAGCCCTTTATTAAAGGCGAAGAATGCCAGAGAAAGTGCAACTATGGCATAAATAGCCCAACCGTGGATGCCCCAATGGAACATGGTTGCACCCATCGCGAGTGATTTTGCTTGTGCACTATATGCTTCGGCATTCAGTGGCGTGCCGAACCAGTCGGTAAAGTATGCCGTTGGTTCAGCGACACTCCAGAAAAGTAATCCTATTCCCATTCCTGCGGCAAACAGCATTGAGAGCCATGAAATAGTGGAGTGCTCAGCTTTGGCATTTTTACCACCAATACGGATTTTACCAAGCGGAGATAGCAGCAATATAACTGCGAATAGAATGAAGAAGTTTGTTGACCACATAAAGAATGAATCAAAATCAGCGATGATGCCGTTTTTCAAACCGTTTAGGGCATCCCGAGCAGTTGCTGGGTCAACAATTAAAAGAGTAAGAAGACAAAGGATCACAAGGCCAGCGCTAATCCCAAATACTGGATTGTGGATATCGAAGCCCCACTTTTGCACGTTGTCTTGTCCAACTTGATAGTCAGTGGTTTCGATACTGTATTTTTTTAATGCATTTTCCATAAATACAAGGTTTACGTTTTTATAGTGTGCTTAACTTTTTCAAGAAAAACACTAAAACCGCCCTCCAATTGTTTTGAGTTCAAATTAATTTTTTGCGGCGCAACTATAACTGTTAGTGTGATCAACTGCAAATTTGATACGTTTTAGACTGAAAGTTGAGCTTTGTTTGGTTTGTTATCTAATGTTTTGATGTGTAAGTTTTACTTCATTTTTTGTATAGAAAATAGCTGAAAATTAGCTTTGATTTTACTGCTCTCGACAGTTTCTTTTTCAGGATGGCTCTCGCCAAAGCCGCTCTCAGTAACCTTATGAAAAGTGAACGACGTTCTGTTCTTTATCTCCTAAATCAGCAATTTGGGACACTTTTTTTATTCTGTACTGTGAAACATTCCCTTTGTGAATTTATTGAAACCCTCTCATTACTGTTGGTAATGGGGCATTTTGTGTATTTCATAACTGGAGAAAACTGTGGAAAAGAAACTGCCTATAACGGTGAGCATATTTATGACTTTCTTATCGTTTCATTCTAATAGCTCTGAGCAAGGTATTTCTGGGGAACTTGGGCTATTTGCTCAATACCAGGAAACAAAAAGTAACTTATCAACTGGAAGCGATAAAGTTTTAACATCGCTGAAAAATGAGGGCGCGTCCGTATCAGAAAGTAGTGTATTTCCATTGGGGAACATTCAATATCAGTGGGGCAATCATCAGGTATTTGTAGGCCAGAGCGAAGATACGTTTGTGCGAGGTGTGCTTGCGTTGGAGCTAGGATATAGGAATCAAATTAATAGAAACTCATCATTATCTGTCGCGATTGCCCCTACGGTTCAAGACGGAGAAGTATGGTCAAATCCCTATCTAGTCAACGATAAACGTGCAAAAACGGACAGTAAAGGTAATGTCTATCGAATGAAGTATGAGCACCAGATCCTGACTATGGATTTTGCCTATTATGATCGAAAAATTGACACTGAAGCATCACCAAATAAAGCACTAAACAGAGAAGGAAAGGGCTATTTTTCTAAGCTTGCGATTTCACTTCCTTTGTCTACGTCTGCGTTAATCGAGCCGAGTGTTTTTTATCAAATGGATGATGCTCAAGGGAGTGCAATGGCGTTTGACAAAATAGGTGCGGGTATAACTGCTTCGATACTATCGGGTCATTATACGTTTGTGTTCGATGGTCGTTTTTCTACTAGTGAATATGATGCAACTCATCCAATTTTTGGTGTGACTAGAGAAGAGGATAAGCTGCATCTCGGGTTATTGTTTGAGGAACGGGAGATTTTTGGAGACCCTCAGATGAGCCTAATCGCGCAGGTAACTTATGAAAAGTCGGATGCCAATATCTCATTTTATGATGAAGAGGGCGTATCATTTCTTATAGGTGGCTTATATCGCTTTTAACCGCACACTTGAGGAGGAACTAAATGAGGTTAAATCACTTTTTGGCTCTATTGAGTATGTTGTTTGCGACTAACTGGTGTTACTTGGCTTTTGCGAGTGACACAAGCCGGCTTCATAGTTTTAAACATGGTGAAAATTCACTTTCAGCCTACTATAAAGCGCCTGACAATAATGTACAGGTGAAAGGTGTTGTCATTTTTGTATCGGGTGATGGAGACATCCCTTATGACGCTTATGGCTACTACGACGCGATTTGGGAGCGACTTTTAAAATCTGGCTATGCGATATTCAGTTGGGATAAACCAGGTGTGGGTGAGTCCAGCGGAAATTGGCTTGGACAAAGTATGGCAGACCGAAGGAGTGAGGTGGAGGCTGCGATTGCTTATGTAAAGCGAACGTATCCAGACCAGTCAAATCGGCTTGGTATTCTAGGCTTTAGTCAGGCTGGTTGGGTAGTGCCTTCATTATTGAAAGAACATCAAGATGTGTCATTTATGATCGGCGTTGGTTATTCCATTAATTGGATGGAGCAAAGCTGGTATATGACACAACTACGATTAATACGTGAAGGTGCATCGGAGGCTGAATTCCTGAACGCCAAAAGTCAGCATTTGGCAGAAGACTCTTTTTGGAAAGGGGATCCAAGCTATGCTGATTACTTACAGACGCTTGATGATAGTGATGACGTTATGAGCGAAGCACGCTTCTATTTTGTGAAAAGAAACGTCAACTCGGATTCAAGTAAAGACTTTGCAGGTATTGAAAAGCCACTGCTAGTGCTTCTTGGTGAAAATGATGAGTTAGTTAATGTTGAGAACACTTACCAAGTACTTACCTCAATCTTTGATAAAAGCGAAAATACCACAATTAAGCTAATACCTAACGCAACTCATGGTTTACTTAAGTACCCTGAAATTAACAGCCAGACCTCAAGTCTAAAGCTGCTGTATAAACTGTGGTTCTGGGGAGAAAGTATCTATGCTCCTCAATTTCTAGATAACATTGAGGACTGGTTACTTACGCTGGATAACTAGTGGGGAGAGTAGGGGCACTGCGGCGAACAAAATGAAGAAGTTTGCTAACCACATAAAGAAGAAGTCAAAATTTACAAATAATACTGTTTTTAAGACTGTTCAGAGCGTCTCGAGCAGTCGTTGGGTCAACAATTAAAAGAGTCAGTAGGCAAGGGGGCACAAGGCCAGCACTAATCCCAAATACCTGATTGTGGATATCGAATCCCCACTTTTGTACGTTGTCTTGTTCAGCTTGATAATCAGTGGTTTCGATACTGTATTTTTTAATGCATTTTCCATAAATACAAGGTTTAGGTTTTTGCAATGTGTTTCACTTTTTCAAGAAACCACTAAAAGCGCCTATTGAGCAAGATAGGCGCGTTTGGTCTTTGGGTTAGCTAGTTGAAATCGTGAATGTTTAGTGATTTATAACCATTAAAAGCACGAGCTACTCGACCTTCACTACTGATGGTGTATTGGTTTACGTAAGCAGGTACGAAAGCAGATTGCCCTTTACCCAGTATCAGAGTTTCTCCGCTGTCAGCATATAGCGTTAGATCACTATCAATTGGCATGAGAATTTCTGCACTCGACATTTGCACTGGTTGCTGCTTTGGAGCGCGATAGATTGAGAACTTGAAATCTTGTACAGGAACAGGGAAGTGATGCTCACAACCTTTTATCTCAGCATGTGTAAGCAGAGAGTTGATTGACTTAGGGATAAAATCCGTACATTTGACCAGTTCTTCAACATCCATGTGTTTTGGGGTTAAGCCAGCACGCAACACATTGTCGGAGTTCGCCATAATCTCGAGGCCAGTACCTTTGATGTAGGCGTGAGGGGTTCTGGCACTTAGGAACATGGCTTCCCCAGCATTAAGAGTAATGACATTAAGCAGAAATGGTGCGAACAAGCCGACATCATTCGGGTATTGTCGTGAAAGAGAAAAAATGAGTTCACAAGTCGCACAGGTATTGTTCGATGCTGCATAGCTAAGTAGATGATCAAGAGCATTGGTTTTGCGCTCTTCTTGCATCGATAGTAGCTCTACAAAGAAAGTACACAAACCCTCTTGGTTTGGATTGCGTTCAAACTGAGCTAAATACTCGCTGATCTCAGGAATGCCACACTGCTTGAAAGCGTCAATGATTTCATTAAATGGGCGAAAACCGTTCATCGCTTGGTAGTCGGTGAGTGCGTAAACGAGCTCAGGCTTGTGGTTGGAGTCTTTGTAGTTACGATTGAAGGCGCCTAGCGGGATACCAAGCTTTTGTTCGTTTGCATAGCCTTGCTCTGCATCTTGCTTGTTAGGGTGTACCTGGATCGACAAGGCTTTATCGGCTGCAAGAATTTTGAACAGAAAAGGCAATTCGCCATAAATGTTTGATGTGTTTTGCGATAAGAATGCTGATGGGTTTGGCTTGATCAAATCTGACAGCGAAATACTGTCATCTCCTTGTTTGATCATCGAGCAACCATTTGGGTGGGTGCCCATCCAGACTTCGGCTTGCGGTTGCTGCTTGTCGTTGGCGAAACCAAACAAACCTTGGATGGCAGTACGACTTCCCCAGTCGTAGTTTTGGATCTTGTTGTCCATTTTGAAGAAGCTTTTTGGTGAAATAGTATTCAAAATCATAAATTTTACCCGTAGAAAACCCTCCGAACTGAATCGGAAGCAAAAAAGAGTGGAGGTAGTTGGGTGAGCGGTTAACTCACCCTAAGATGTGTAGCGTGGCGGTCGCTATAATCGAAGCTTTGGCGCCAGAGGTTTGCGTGAAGGCTGCGCCTGAAGAAAGGGTAGTAACAGTAAGCCAATAACAGCGGCACACACCGATATAGTGATAAAGAATCCGGTCCAGCCATATTCTTCAAGAATCAGTGCTAACGGGTAGCCAGATAATGCTGCTCCCATATAGGCGAACAATCCGACAAAACCTGTTGCGGCGCCTGCCGAGTCTTTGTGTGAACATTCCGCTGCTGCCATACCAATCAACATCTGCGGACCAAACACAAAAAAGCCAATGGAGAAAAGCCCAGCAGCTTGAAAGGCGAAATTAGTCAAAGGCATTAACCATAAAGCGGCAACCGACAAGAAAACACCCGCGGCAAACAGCAGATTCATAGGGCCGCGATTGCCACCGAACAGTTTGTCAGAGCCCCAACCCGCAACAAGAGAGCCGACAAAGCCGCCGATTTCAAACATAGACAGCGCAGCGTTGGCATTAATTAAACTGTAATGGTGTTGCTCTGTTAGGTATAGGTTGCCCCAGTCATTAATCGCAGTTCGAACGATGTAAACCAGCACATAGCTAAAAGCGAGCAACCATATGTATTTATTGCTGAATACGTACTGCTGCAAGATCTCTTTGTAGCTAAGGCCATGTCCGTGATTTTCTTGGGCGAGTTCCAATCCGTCGTTTCGCCATTGCCCCACGGTCGGTAAACCGAGTGTGGTGGGTTTATCTCTTAAACGCCAGCAGACGATAATACCGAGAATAACCCCGATAATACCTGGGATGATAAAGCCTTCACGCCAGCTATAGTGGAGGATGAGAAAGCCAACAAGCAGTGGGATCAGTGCGCCGCCGACGTTGTGTGCTGTGTTCCAGATTGCCCACAAAAAGCCACGTTCTGAACGGGAATACCAAGTAGTGAGAAGTTTCGAGCACGAAGGCCATCCCCATCCTTGAAACCATGCGTTCATTACCCATAATGCCGCTAATGTCACCAATGAGCTTGAGAAACCAAAAGCGATGTTGATCAATCCGGTCACAATCAAACCGACTCCCATGAAAAAACGTGGGTTAGAACGGTCAGAAATGGTGCCAGAAATGAACTTTGATAGCCCGTAAGCGATGTAGAAAAGGGTGCCAATTAAGCCTATATCACCTTTATCTAGCCCCAGGTCGACAATCATTGCAGGTGCAGCGTAGTTGAATGTTTTACGGGTGAAGTAAAAGCCCGCATAGCCAAGGTACATACCAATCATGATATGCAGACGCCAGTAACGATAGCGTTCATCAACTCGAATTTTACTAAGCGGAGCTTGGTTATAGCTCGGCGATTGAAATAGGCCAAACATGCTGGTTATACCTTAGGTAAGGTGATGGCGATTTGTGTACCATCAACATGGTCGTTTAAGGAGTAGATATACATTTTGCCGCCAAGTGCTTGAACTCGCTCTTGCATGCCACGGACACCCATTCCTTTCATACAGTCTTCGGCTTTAAAGCCTATACCGTTGTCTGCGATGTTCAGTGACAGGTCATCTTCGATTGATAGTTCGATAACGATCGACGTTGCGTTGGCGTACTTAGCGGCGTTGTTTAACGCTTCCTGACAAAGGCGGAAAAGGGTCACGTTTAATGTGTCACTTAACGAGCCGTAATCACCGCTCCAATCAAGTAGAACCCGAGTACCGTGATTATCGAACTCCATTTCACGAGTTAACTGTTGGACAGATTCTTTGAGATCCAAATCATCGAGCATTTTCGGCCTTAGTTTGCTAAGTAAGTGTTTAGTCGTGTCATACACGTTCAATGAAAGGCTCTCTATCATATCCGCAGAGCGAGTATTCATTTCAGCGTTATCGACTCGCTTAATAATGCTGGCTTGAGTTCGAATGGCGGTGATGTTTTGACCAATTTCGTCGTGCAGTTCTCGCGCTACATCACGACGGACTGATTCTTCGGCTTGTATTAGTTGGCGAGATAGCGTTTGATTGCGAGATAGTTCTCCACGTAATTTTTGATTGAGATCTTTCTGCTTTTGCACGGCTAGACCGAGCATAATTCCAGTTAGAGTTTGAGCTGAAATAGATAAAAGGAGATCGGTAATCTCTAAGTTAGATACGCCGCTTTTTGCAGCAATGAGTGCAATACTATTGAGCATGGTGGCAAGCAGTGCTCCCTGCCATCCATAACGCAGAGCGAGCACTATGATTGGAATCGCCATACAGAAAGGGGCAAATCTTTTTAGTTCGTCGGGCAAACTGGTTTGAATCAAAATACTGGTAATTAGAAGTAGGGCGTACAACAAGATATGACGCACTTTGAACTCAACATTGTTTGCCAGTAAGTTAGACGTGATAGGTGACCATGGGCTTAAAAATAGATAATTCCAAAGCAGATAGCACATCGGCAAGATCATTAAGCCTCCAGCAATACTCGCTAGCCAGAGCATGTAGACCGACTCAACATGAAAGCCGACCGAGGCGACATTGATACAAGATGTGATCAGGATAACAACCGCCATTACAGCAAGGTGCTGGTTTTGATTGCCGGTATAGTATTTCTTTGCGAGGTGAACCATTGGAATGCTCAACACACTGGCGACAAGGACCATCAACCATTGCGGCTGTTCTAAAAGCATCGCCAGCGCGATAGTTAGCCCCCATTCTGCGAGGTATATCGTCACCCAGTATTTAGAGCGAGTGTGCAGAGTAATACCTAGACGAAGCGCAAATGGAAACAGCAAGATCGCAAGCTCAGCATCGTTGACGAAATAGTAGGCGATGATCCACAGGCAAAACCATGCACAGGCTGTCATGAATAGGCCGCAAATGGATGTCGCAAGGTAACTACGCATTACAGCGGCTCTTGAGAAAACAGCTTTGCCAGCTCGACGTTGTTTTTAACCCCAAGCTTGTCGAGAGCATTGGAGCGATGAACGTGAACCGTTTTATGACTAAGTCCAAGATCAACCGCGACAGATTTCACATCCAACCCTCGGGCAAGTAGTTGGCACACCTCGCTTTCTCTACGCGTGAGTTGAGTCAGCGTGGTCGATTTATCACTTGGAGTGGCTAATTTTAGGGCAATATCTGGTGTCAGGTAGCAGCCACCAGAAGCACTGGTTCTAACTGCTTGAACCAGCTCATCGGGACTACAGCGTTTGCTAAGGTAGCCCTTCGCGCCAAGTTTTAGTGACTTTTCTACCATAGCTGGAGAATCGTGAACGCTTAACATTACGCAAGCTATGCCGGAGGGAGTTTCGTCTAGTAGGGTAAGCCCACTTTCGTCTGCCATCGAGATATCTAAAATGACAACATCAGGCTTGCATGCGGGCAAGCCAATGCGGGCCTCCGCAACTGAGCTAAATTCGCCCACAACGTTCATGTCTGTTTCTAAACTCAATAGTTGAGCGAAACCAGAACGAACAATGACATGGTCATCAACTAGCGCTACGTTAATCATTATAAATACCCAAATATCGTGATAAGCAAACGAAAATGAGCTCTCAAAGAGCTCAAAGAAAAATTCGCCATGATACTAAATTGAACTGCTTCATTTAATGATCTTGCGCGCCTTGCCTGGCAAAGCGCGCTTTGTGATCAAGATTGGCTTTCTGCCAGTTCAAGTTTCTTCTTGTTTTGGCGGATCTTTTTCTCTTCTGCAATCGCAACGAAAGCAAGCAAAGTGATACAGATAAACGCTGAAGTATCGAGCGCCGCAAAGGTGCCTTTCCAACCGGTTAAGCCAAAAATTGGGGTTCCATCGGCGATCATGCCTAAACCTAACTTGGCAAAACTATCACCGATTAAGTAGGCAAATGTGCCTTTCACACCGTCTGCCACACTGATGGCTTTCTTAGGGACAAAACCAACGGCTGCAACACCGATTAAAAGTTGTGGACCAAACACCAAGAAACCAAGGACGAACAGAGACGCCAAGTACATAAATTCGCTGGTAGCGTGTTGATAAAATTCTAGTGAAACAATGATTAAACCCAGAGAAACACAAGCCACTAAAGCACGGCGACCATTTGCGAGATCGGATAAGTAACCCCACATCAACGTACCGACTAGAGCACCGACCTCAAACAGAGTGAAGCCAGAGATAGCCGTTTCTTTTGATAGACCAAGTTCTTGGTAGGCGTAAACGGTAGACCATTGGTCGATACCGATACGTACGATGTAAAGGAAGATATTGGCAAAGCAAAGTAGCCAGATGACTTTGTTTTTCAGTACGTACTCAACAAAGATCTCTTTCTTGGTCATTTGATTTTCTTCAGCCGCTTCGTCTTCTTCGCTCACTGCTTCATCAAACAATTCTTCCACTTTACCTAAGCCGTAGGCTTCAGGAGAGTCGTTACCATAGCGCATACCGATGAAACCCACGATGATGGCAATGATAGAAGGGAAGACGAACATGCCGATTACATGACCATCGAATAGGTAGTTTGCACCAAATAGAGCCACACCTGCAGCTCCCGCGCCGCCAACGTTATGCGACATATTCCACAGGCCTAGGTATGACCCGCGCTTGTTACGAGGCGTCCATTTGGTAATGGTCGAGTAACTTGAAGGTCCACCCGTACTTTGGAAGAAACCACTTAGAGCATAGAAGGCCACCATTAAGAAAAGGCTTGCGCTGCCACCACCCATGCTGAAGCTGAAACCAAGCATCGCCAAACCAGAGAGGATAAGCATAAAAGGAAGGAACTGCTTGGTGTTTTTGCCATCAGCGTAGTAAGAAACGGCTGTCTTACCAATACCGTAAGTAATCGAGAAGCCAAGACCTATCAAGCCTAATTCAGTCATCGACAAGCCGTAAGTTGAAATCATGTCGTTTTGCGCGACATTGAAGTTTTTACGGATCAAATACATGGTTAAGTAGCCAATAAATACCACCAAATAAGATTGGATAAATGGCTTAAACCACATTTTTCTGCGTGCTTCGACGGGAAGGTCGAGGGTAGGTTTCCGGACTTGTTCCAGGAATTTTAACATCATCAACTCTCTTCTATTTGGGTGATACACAGAGTGCTCTATTCTTTTTTCTGCCAGAGATTTTATAGAGTCGCTTTGTTAACCACATGAGAGGGGGGCTTAGATCGGCTAGGAAAAATTCCTAGTAACGACTGAATCGCGCAAAAAGCGTGAAAATCATCACGTTCTTAGTGAGTGTTTTGTCGGAAGGAATGGAAACTGAACAGATTTTGGTTGAGGGATAGCCTCTAAAGCAACAAATCTAGTGTATTCGCCAGTTGCAGAGATGATCGTTTTCGATAGAGGCAAAGTGAAAGAGGTCCCCTATATGACAACTCTTATCTGGGTTTTATGAGAACGATTTCATTGGATGAAACTGAACTATTGTGTGAGTTTGTTTGCATAAAATTTACTGTCTTTAGATTTTTGCAATTAATGAAATATAGGATGTGTTTGGAAAAATAAATACAATTAATCAATAGGTTAAATTAAGTTGTTATGAATAAAAGCCGATGCACAATCCTCACATGTTTCTCGTTGTTAATGTCCACTCAGGCGTTTTCTTATGATCTTAGTTGGGAGCTGTTTGAAGGTGATGACCTCGCGCTGCTGAAACAGGCTGAAACTTCAAGCGATCCAGATGTACTCTATAAAGCGGCCAACTTGTTGATAGATGAGTCTGTTATGCAAGCGAACATAGACAGAGCTCATGAATATCTAGAACAAGCACTAGAGTCAGGTCATGATGGCGCTGAAACTCTGAAAGCAGATCTAGAGTATTCGGATGGTAACTATGAAGAGGCACTCTCGTGGTATCACAAAGCTGAAGGCGCGCAAGATCCCTATGTGTTGTATAGCTTGGGGGTTATGTACTTTGATGGTGAAGGTACCGAGCAAGACGTCAAAAAAGGCAACGAGTACTACTTAGCTTCAGCAAAACTTGGCGATGATGACGCTATGTACCAGCTTGCCTTCTCCTACAATGATGGTGTTGGAGTAGAGAAGGATTACGCCAAAGCTGCATATTGGTTTGAGCAAGCCGCAAAACAACAGAATGCTAGTGCGATCTATAACTTAGGGATCGCTTACCTTAATGGCGAAGGTGTTGAGATGAACTGCCAAAAAGCGATACAACACTTCGAGCATGCAATTGAACTCGAAGATCATACTCGCTCGGTGGCAAAACTTGGTGATATTTACTACTACCCTAAATACAAACAGCGTTGCGGCTTTAAAACGACTGATTACGCTAAGTCTTTTGAATACTTCCAAAAAGCAGCAATGCTAGATGATACTTACGCCCAATATATGGTGGGATACGCGTATCGAAATGGTCATGGTGTATTCAGTGATTTTGCCAAATCATTGGCATGGTTTGAGATTGCTCAGGAAAATGGCGATGAGGATGCCGAAAAAGAAATCCTCAACGTGAAGCAATATATGTCTAACGATGAACTCGCTAAAGCGCAGCAGTATAAAAACGAAATCATCGACGAAATTTGGTAAGCATACAAAAAAGGCGCTAACTCTAAGAGTTAGCGCCTTTCCAAACGTTTGGTGGAGCTGGCGGGAGTTGAACCCGCGTCCAAAAACCATTCATCATTGGTACTACATGCTTAGTCGATCTTTAAATTCACCAAGTACCTGCGAACCGACACGCTAGTAAATGACTATCCTGAATTATAATTCGCCGTTCATCTCTCAGGCGGGAGAATCCGGGCTAGCGCGTTTGGGTTTGATCTCTCGTTGGTCCCCGTCTTACGTGCGGAAGCTAGGGCGAGAGAGCTCTGAGCAGGTTATTAAGCTGCTAGTGCGTAGTTTTCGTCGTTTGCGACTATTTTTTTGCGGCTTTTTACGTGGCCAACCGCCCCACGGCATGCACCTCAGACTTCAAAATTCTTGTCGAATCCTAAATCAGCCCCAAGTGTTCTTCGCATAGTACCAGAAAAGTGTAACCTGTCTAGACTTGTGCGTTTAAGTGCTCAATATTAACGCAGCGAGCTCTTCATTACGCGCGCTTTTTCACGAGCCCAATCTTTTTCTTTAAGATCAGTACGCTTGTCGTGCAGCTTCTTACCTTTCGCAACACCAATTTTCATCTTCACCCAAGAGCGAGACCAGTATAGTGATAGGGCTGCAAGCGTCATACCTTCGCGATTGATTCGACCTAGTAGGTTATCAAGTTCGCGACGGCTCAACAGAAGTTTACGAACACGAGTCGGATTCGCCACAACATGTGTCGATGCTTGGTTAAGAGGGGTAATGGTCATGCCACTAACGAAGGCTTCGCCGTCACGCATAAACACGTAGCTTTCTGCGATATTTGCTTTACCTTGACGAAGGGCTTTAACTTCCCAGCCTTGAAGCTCCATGCCTGTTTCGATTTCATCATCGATGAAATACTCGTGGCGAGCTTTCTTATTGACAGCGATGGTATTGCTACCCGCTTTTTGTTTTGATTTTTTCTTTACCATAATGGGAGCATTATACGGTGAGGAATGAAGTTAGGAAATCCCTTTATTTGCGCTGAGTGCAAATAAAAGTAAAATTGCACCAAGCTTGAAGTTCAAGCAGATGTTACGAGGAGTCAATATGAAGCAAGTTAGTCGTTCTGCTTTAGTGTCGTTTAGTGCCCAGCAGATGTTCAATCTAGTGAACGACGTCGCGAGCTACCCAGAGTTTTTACCGGGTTGCTCTGGTTCACGTGTGATTGAATCTAGCTCCAATGCGATGGTGGCTTCTGTTGATGTTGCAAAAGCAGGGATTAGCAAAACGTTTACCACGTCGAATGAGTTGGTTGATGGTGAGGCGATCCTCATGAATTTAGTCGATGGGCCGTTTAAAACACTGAAAGGCGGATGGTTCTTTACTCCACTTGATGAGCAGGCGTGTAAAGTCGAGCTTAAGCTTGAGTTTGAGTTTTCAAGTAAGATGATTGAAATGGCGTTTGGTAAGGTTTTTAACGAACTGACCAGCAATATGGTCAACGCTTTTACCAAGCGCGCAAAACAGGTGTACCCAGCTTATGAGTATTGAGTCTGAAATGATTCATGTTGAAGTCGTCTATGCTCTGCCGCAAGAGCAGCGCGTATTTACGCTAGTGGTTAATCAGTCAATGACCGTCGAAGAGATCATTGCTCAGTCTGGTGTGCTTGAACTCTACCCTGAGATTGACCTAAAGAAGAATAAGGTCGGAGTATTTAGCCGCAATGTTAAGCTGGATGCTACGATCAATGATAAAGACCGCATCGAGATTTATCGCCCACTTCTAGCCGATCCAAAAGAGATCCGCCGCAAGCGAGCGGAGCAAGCCAAAGCCGCAGGTTCTGCCGATCCGGTCACGGGTGGTAAGAAAAATCCGTTGAGGAAGGAAGGCTAGATAGAACGGGCTTCGCCCTTCTGGAAAGCTAGAGTTGATTTCTCAACCACAGTGGAGCAACTTAGTTTTCCAGTTTTCCAGTTTTCCAGTTTTCCAGTTTTCCAGTTTTCCAGTTTTTCAAGGATGAAGTCCGTTCCCGCATCCCGTTTCCGTAGCTAGGCGTTCCAAACAAAAAGGGTTGACGTATTACGCCAACCCTCTAAAACTTCTCCAGCTCTCCAGCTCTCCAGCTCTCCAGCTTTAGTTGATACTCTCAAAAAAGTCTTTGCTCGGCGGGAAATCACCAGCGACATTAACGAGTTGACCTTCACCGTTGAAGTCAACGATTAGGTTTTTCTGAATTGAGTCGTTGTGACCTTCGGTATGGTGGTAGATGTAATACCAAGTATCAGGGTAACCGTTCTCTACGAGCATAGGTGAGCCCATTACATAACGGACTTGCTCTTTAGTCATACCAAACTTTAATTGCTCTACTGCAGATTGCTCTACGTAGTTGCCTTGGTTGATATCAATGCGGTATACCAACTTTTCTAATAGCGAGCAGCCTGTCAGCATTGTCATAGCGAGGGGTACAGCGATAAGCCACTTTCTTAATTGCATACTTAAATTCTTGTAACTGATAAAAATCAAACTCAGCCGATAATAAACAAGCTAAGCGCTAAAGTAAAAAGCTGAGAGCATTTTGAATTGATTCAGACCATGATTTTTGAATTTGGTTGCAAAGTCGAGTCAAAATTCTTCATTGAAAGGAACTTTGACTCGAAAAAGCGGAGATTAAGCAGCGATAAGAAGTTCTTTAGCGTTGGCTAGCGTTGAATCAGTAATTTCACTTCCGCCTAGTAGTCGGGCTAATTCCGACACGCGTTGCTCATTGTCTAAGCAGTGCATCTGCGTTTCGGTTTTACCTGCTTTGGTTTGTTTCGCGACAAACAGCTGTTGGTGGCCGCAACCCGCTACCTGAGGAAGGTGAGTAACACACAGAACTTGAGTGGATTCGCCTAGCTTGCGTAGCATCTTGCCAACCACAGCGGCTGTTGGACCACTTATACCCACATCGACTTCATCGAAGATCAGACTAGGAGTATCGACTTTCTGCGCTGTGATCACTTGGATTGCAAGCGATATGCGCGAAAGCTCACCACCAGAGGCAACTTTGGCTATAGGTTGCATTGGTTGTCCTGGGTTGGTTGAGACAACAAAGCACACAGTGTCCATGCCAAGTGGAGATGGGTGAGTGCCTTCATTCGATACCTCAATACGGAACTGCGCTTTTTCCATGCTAAGCTCGTGCATACTAGCCGTGATCAGCTTATTGAGCTCTTTAGCATAACGAATGCGTGATTTATGGAGTTTTTCTGACGTTGTTAGGAAGCTTTGATATTTGTTTTCTACTTCTTGTTCAAGTTCTTCTAGGCGTTCGTCCGAGCAATCAAGTGCTTCTATTTGACCGAGTAGATCTTGATGATGTTGGTAAAGTTCATCAGGAACAACATGATGTTTTCTCGCAATCGACATGACTTTAGAGAATCGCTCTTCCACGTAGGCCATACGTGCAGGATCGACATCAATGTTGTCCAAGTAATTACGAAGTTCACTATTCGCTTCTTCAACTTGAATAATGGCTTCAGCAAGCATGTTGGGTAACTCAGCCAATTTTTCATCCAACTCAGCGAGCTGGATTAAGGAGTGATTGGCCGATTGCAAAATACCAAGCGCGTTAACTTCTTCACCTTCGTAAATAAGTTCGATGGCTTGTTGGCAGGTAGAGGCAAGTTCTCCACTGTTTGAGAGACGCTTGTGTTCTTGTTCGAGTTCTTCATATTCATCCTCGCCAAGAGAGAGTTCATTAAGCTCTTTGATTTGGTACTCAAGAAGTTGTTTCTGAGCTAGGTTTGCCGCACTGTTTTCTTTTAACTGCTTAAGGTTGTTATCTGATTGTCGCCAAGATTGGTAGGCGTTACGCGTGCTCTTAAGTTGGTTAGAGTGACCTGCATATTGATCCAACATTGCCATTTGGTACTCACTTTTCATCAATTGATGATGAGCATGCTGACCATGGATGTTGATTAACAGTTGACCCAAAGTTTTTAACTGAGAAAGTGGGACAGGGCTACCGTTAATAAATGCACGAGAACGGCCTTCTTTACTGATGATACGGCGCAGAATACAGTCGCTACCATCTAATAAGTCGTTGTCTTCTAGCCAGCGAGTGGCGTTGATATTGTTCTCTAAAGAGAAAGCCGCGCTTACTTCAGTTTTCTCTTCGCCTTGACGTACCATGCTGGCTTCCGCGCGCCCGCCTAAACACAAACCGAGAGCGTCAATGGCGATGGATTTACCTGCGCCAGTTTCACCGGTAATGGTTGTCATTCCCTTCGATAGCTCTAGCTGTAGAGACTTAACAATTGCAAAATTATTAACACTTAGATGAGCCAGCATTTTGTTGTACCTGTTTAAATGAACAATACTGTATGAGAAAACAGTATATACTGTTTCTTTATACAGTAAAGTGGCTCATGGAAAATTTTGTGATGATGAGCGGAAACGGACTTCGTCCTACGAGATGCGAGAACGCTGCGCTTATGGAAAACGGGATCGGGCTTCGCCCTTCTGGAAAGCGAGAGTTGACTCCTCAACCACAACAGAGGAACGTTAGTTATCCAGTTATCCAGTTATCCAGTTATCCAGTTATCCAGTTATCCAGTTATCCAGTTATCCAGTTATCCAGTTATCCATAGTACTGCGTCCGTTCCCGCATCCCGCTTCTTTAGAAAGTGCGCCAAAATAAAAAGGGTTGACGAAATACGCCAACCCTTCAAAACTTCTCCAGCTCTCCAGCTCTCCAGCTCTCCAGCTCTCCAGCTCTCCAGCTCTCCAGCTCTCCAGCCCTTAAAACAGCCGGCTTGACCAGCCTAATTTGTTTCTTAATACATGGTAGTAGCTGTAATCTTTCGGGTGGATCAGCTTAAGTACATTCGGGCTTTGGTAAATGTGGACTTCGTCGCCCGGTGAGACTGGCAGTGATACTTGGCCGTCACAGCCAACTTCTTGCATTCCGCGGTTATCTGGAGAAACGACAAGCTTAATATGGCGCGCGCTATCGACTACGAGTGGGCGGCTAGATAGGGTGTGTGGGAACATCGGCACCAGTGAAATGGCATTTAAACTCGGTGACAGAATAGGGCCGCCGCCAGAGAGTGAGTAGGCGGTTGAGCCTGTTGGTGTCGATACAATGAGGCCATCCGCACGTAAAGAGAACGCGAAGCTATCATCGATGTAAACTTCGAACTCAATCATATGGGCGACTTGCCCAGGGTGAAGTACCGCTTCGTTTAGCGCGGCATTGTGGCTTTTTACTTGCCCATGTCGATGTACTTCTGCTTCTAGCAAAAAGCGCTCTTCTTCGATAAACTCGCCGTTCAGTACGGCTGATAATGCGGTTTGGAAATCTTCTGGGTTTAAGTCGGTAAGGAAACCTAAGTTACCTCTGTTAACACCTATGACTGAAATATCAAAGCGAGAAAGGACACGTGCAGCGCCTAGCATGTTGCCATCACCACCGACGACGATCGCTAAGTCGGCAATACGACCAAGTTGTATTAGGCTAGCGAAATCGTCACTAGGAATATCATCTAAGATTTCACTCAATCGATCGTCGATATACACTTTGTAACCTTCGCTTTGAAGCCAGGTATACAGCTCTCTATGAGTCGCGATAGCTTGCTGATCTCTTGGTTTACCAATGATGGCGATCACTTCAAAAGGTTTTTTCATAGGTTTTCCGCACCAAATAGGCTTGATTCGACAATCTTCATCCCCATAATAATGGCAAGTTAGCTATTTATGCGAATTTTTGTGTATCCCAATACGATAAACGTGATGTGTTGGGAACCAATAAAGTTGAATTCTGGAGATATCATGAGCAACGAAGAAAACAAAGTTACAGAAGAAGAGCTAGATCAAATCATCGAAGAAGCAGAGAAAGTAGAAGCAGCTGCTCAAGAAGCTGAAGCACAGCTTGAAGAAATTGGTGATGAGAAAGACGCTAAGATTGCTCAACTAGAAGCCGCGCTACTATCAAGTGAAGCGAAAATTCAGGAACAGCAAGATGGTGTGCTACGTGCGAAGGCTGAAGTTGAAAACATGCGTCGCCGTACTGAAACTGAGATCGATAAAGCTCGTAAATACGCTCTAAACAAGTTTGCGGAAGAATTGTTGCCAGTTATCGATAACTTAGAGCGCGCAATTCAAGCAGCAGACACTGAAAACGAAGTGGTTAAGCCATTGCTTGAAGGTGTCGAACTGACGCACAAAACATTTGTAGACACGGTTTCTAAGTTTGGCCTTAAAGAGATCAACCCAGAAGGTGAAGCGTTTAACCCAGAAATGCATCAAGCGATGTCTATCCAAGAGAGCCCAGACCACGAGTCAAATACGGTGATGTTTGTTATGCAGAAAGGCTACGAACTTAACGGCCGCGTAATTCGCCCTGCAATGGTAATGGTTGCTAAATAATCTTCATACATAACATGTTTTAAACAGAAGGGAGGCTTAGGCCTCTCTTTTTTTATCCCCTCGGTCTGTTCTGTATATTCTCACTAACTAATTGATTAAGTGAATAATTCCAGTGGTTACGCTTAACATAAAATTAATTTCTTATTTGAAACTTGTAACATTATCGTAAACAAGTTCTTTATTTTGTAACCTTTGTGTGTATTATGTGCGAACTCTGTCGGAAAAACCGGCGGAATAAACTATAAAACCATAAATTACAGACACAACATTCTGGAGATGAATGATGGATAAATCGCTTTCAAGCAAGATTTTTGTAGGCTTGTTTGCTGGTCTACTGATCGGTACTGCGATCCAGTACTTATTTAGCGGGATTGCAATCTTTGATACTTACCTTCTAGGCACTGCCGAAGGTGCGGGCGGTATGTTCGTATCACTGATCAAGTTACTTGTTGTACCTTTGGTATACGTTTCAATCGTATGTGGCATTGTTGATCTGAAAGACATCACTGCATTCGGTCGTCTTGGTGGTAAAACCTTTGCTCTATACATTATTAACACCATCATCGCGATTACTGCGGCGCTGACAGTTGGTATGATTTTCCAACCAGGTGCTGACGCGAATCTAGCAGGTACGATTTCAGAAACGGTTAAACTCACAACAACTGAAACACCTGATATCTTCTCACTAGTGGTTAATATTGTACCAAGCAACCCTGTTCAAGCGTTTGCTAATGGTGACATGCTACAAATCATCTTCATGGCAATCCTGACAGGTCTTGCTATTCAAGCTCTTGATTCTCGCGGTGGTCCGGCTATTCGCACATTCAAGATGGCAAACGAAATCATGATGAAGCTAGTTGGTCTAGTAATGAGCCTTGCTCCATACGGCGTATTTGCGCTGATGATTCAGCTAGGTGCAACGCTAGACGCGAACACGCTAATGTCGGTAGCAGGCTATGTAGCGCTTGTTGTGGCAATGCTAGTGTTCTGGATCTTCTTCTTCTACCCAATGGCAGTAGGCATTGCGACAGGCACATCTCCAAAGACGTTCCTACGTGCAACCCGTGAGCAGATCCTATTCTCTCTATCTACTGCAAGCTCGAATGCGACCATCCCAGTAACGATGCGCACTCTGACTGAGAAACTACACGTTTCAAAATCAGTAGCAGGTTTTGGTGTGCCACTAGGTGCAACCATGAATATGTCTGGTGTGTCTATCTACATCGCTCTAGCGACTATCTTCGTTGCAAACGCATTTGGTCAGCCAATCAACACTGCTGATGTGTTCACTCTAGGTCTTACTATCCTGCTTCTATCTATCGGTGCTGGTGGTGTTCCTGGTGGCGGCGTTGTAATGGTCGGTGTTCTTCTTCACCAACTAGGTCTTCCACCAGAAGGTCTTGCAATCATCGCAGCTGTTGACCGTATCAATGATATGTTCTGTACATCTTCTAACGTAGTAGGTGACACCGCTGTCAACACTATCGTTGCAAAAACAGAAGGTGAAATCGGCAAAGACGAAGCAGAAGTAGAAGCGCAACCCGCTCAAGCGAATGCTTAATCATTAAAGTGTCGGAATTTGAAAGCGAGCCTTAGGGCTCGCTTTTTCGTTGAAGAGAATGGAGAACTAGAAAGCTAGATAACGAGAAAACTACACAGCTGGGAGCTGTTAGGTACGAAACTTTCTTATTAGAGCTGCAAGGATCTTTGCGATACGATGGCACTGTTCGCATAATTTGTCTCGGTCACTTAAGGATATGTAACCAAACTCCGCGGCGAGTAGAAGTTGAGTGTTCAATTCTCCCGTAGATCCTTTCGCTACACTTAAAAAGTAAGCCGTTTCTTTATTGCTTTCTCTTTCCATTCCTTCGGCAATGTTACTTGAGATAGAAATACAAGAGCGCCTGATTTGATCTCGAAACGAGTAATCGCTTATGTGATTAACTTTTGGGTAGACTTGCTTACATAGCTCAAAACTGATTTGCCATACATGTAAATTTTGATATTTCATTCTGAACACTGAAGAAATGAAACATCCTAAACCTTGATGAGCGCTTTATCGCATGAAAATAGTATGAAGAAACTCAGCAAGTTTAAAATAGGTTGACGACACTTGTTCTCTGGATGAGACAATAAGCTAGCTCTCCAGCTCTCCAGCTCTCCAGCTCTCCAGCTCTCCAGCTCTCCAGCTCTCCAGCTCTCCAGCTCTCCAGCTCTCCAGCTCTCCAAATCTTTTTTCACTTTTTTTCACTTCGTCCCTTGAAAAGCCATTTGCCGCCCTTATCTATTGGGCATAGAGAAGCAAACATCATTATTTTTGTTTGTGAGCAAGGGTTGAAACCCGATTCTCCATCCCCACATAGGGGATATAGCAAAACGAAAATAGAAATTTATTCGGAGATAGCCTGATGGGTAAAATCATTGGTATTGACTTAGGTACTACTAACTCATGTGTTGCTGTACTAGACGGCGACAAACCACGTGTAATTGAAAACGCAGAGGGTGAGCGCACCACTGCATCGGTAATTGGTTACACAGACGGTGAAACGCTAGTAGGTCAACCTGCAAAACGTCAAGCAGTTACTAACCCAACTAACACGCTATTTGCAATTAAGCGTCTTATTGGTCGTCGTTTCGAAGACGAAGAAGTTCAGCGCGACATCGAAATCATGCCTTACAAAATCGTTAAGGCTGACAACGGTGATGCTTGGGTAGAAGCGCAAGGCCAGAAAATGGCAGCTCCTCAGGTTTCAGCTGAAATCCTAAAGAAAATGAAGAAAACTGCAGAAGATTTCCTTGGTGAGGAAGTCACTGGCGCAGTTATCACAGTACCTGCTTACTTTAACGATGCTCAGCGTCAAGCAACGAAAGATGCTGGCCGTATCGCAGGTCTAGAAGTTAAACGTATCATCAACGAACCAACTGCTGCAGCTCTAGCATATGGTCTAGACAAGCAAGGCGGCGACCGCACTATCGCGGTATACGACCTTGGTGGTGGTACATTCGATATCTCTATCATCGAGATTGACGAAGTTGAAGGCGAGAAAACGTTCGAAGTACTAGCAACTAACGGCGACACTCACTTAGGTGGTGAAGACTTCGATAACCGCATGATCAACTACCTAGTTGAAGAGTTCAAGAAAGAGCAAGGTATCGATCTTAAGAACGATCCTCTAGCAATGCAGCGTGTTAAAGAAGCAGCAGAAAAAGCGAAGATTGAGCTTTCTTCTACTTCTCAAACAGACGTAAACCTACCTTACGTGACTGCAGATGCGACTGGTCCTAAGCACATGAACGTTAAAGTGACTCGTGCGAAACTAGAATCTCTAGTTGAAGACCTAGTTCAACGTTCTCTTGAGCCACTAAAAGTTGCTCTAGCTGACGCAGACCTATCTGTAAACGACATCACTGACGTTATCCTAGTTGGTGGTCAGACTCGTATGCCAATGGTTCAAGCGAAAGTAACTGAGTTCTTCGGTAAAGAGCCTCGTAAAGATGTAAACCCTGACGAAGCAGTAGCAATGGGTGCTGCAGTTCAAGGTGGTGTACTTGCTGGTGATGTTAAAGACGTACTTCTACTAGACGTTACTCCTCTGTCTCTAGGTATCGAGACGATGGGCGGCGTAATGACTAAGCTAGTTGAGAAGAACACAACTATCCCAACGAAAGCGAACCAAGTTTTCTCTACAGCAGAAGACAACCAGAACGCGGTAACTATCCACGTTCTTCAAGGTGAGCGTAAGCAGGCGATGTACAACAAGTCTCTAGGTCAATTCAACCTAGAAGGTATTCAGCCAGCACCACGTGGTATGCCTCAAATCGAAGTTACTTTCGACCTAGATGCGGACGGTATCCTACACGTATCTGCGAAAGACAAGTCGACTGGTAAAGAACAGAAGATCACTATCCAAGCTTCTGGCGGTCTAAGCGACGAAGATATCGAGAAAATGGTACAAGAAGCAGAAGCTAACAAAGAAGCGGACAAGAAGTTCGAAGAGCTAGCAACTGCACGTAACCAAGCTGACCAAATGATTCACGGTACTCGCAAGCAAGTGGAAGAAGCAGGTGATGCACTTCCAGCTGACGAGAAAGAGAAGATTGAAGTAGCTATCTCTGAGCTAGAAGAAGCACGTAAGGGCGAAGACAAAGAAGCGATCGACGCTAAAGTTCAAGCACTTATGGCAGCGGCTCAAAAGCTAATGGAAATCGCTCAACAGCAAGCTCAAGCACAGCAAGGCGCTGAAGCTGGTGCAGAACAAGCACAGCCTCAACAAGATGACGTGGTTGATGCTGAGTTTGAAGAAGTTAAGGAAGACGGCAAGAAGTAATTCTTGATTCGACATACTTAATTTAATTTCTTGCGGGCGTTTGAGGAAACTCATACGCCCGTATGTTTGTAACTAAGATGTCAGTCTAGATAATGGTTCTCGAATCTCGAATCTCGAATCTCGAATCTCGAATCTCGAATCTCGAATCTTTATCTAGAATGATACAAACACCAAGCGGTGTGATAACCATCCTCCGTTTGCAGTACTACATTGGTGACGAAGAACATGTCAAAACGTGATTTTTACGAAGTATTAGGCGTAAGCCGCGATGCATCAGAGCGTGATATTAAAAAGGCCTACAAGCGCCTTGCGATGAAATTCCACCCAGACCGTAACCAGGGTGATGAGAGCGCAGCAGAAAAGTTTAAAGAAGTAAAAGAAGCGTACGAAATTCTTCTCGATCCGCAAAAGAAAGCTGCTTATGACCAATACGGTCATGCTGCTTTTGAACAAGGCGGTATGGGCGGCGGCGGCTTTGGTGGCGGCGGTGCTGATTTCGGCGACATCTTTGGTGATGTGTTCGGTGATATCTTCGGTGGCGGTCGTCGTGGTGGCGGTGGTCATCGTGCTCAACGCGGTGCTGACCTTCGTTACAACATGGAACTGTCACTTGAAGAAGCAGTGCGTGGTGTATCTAAAGAGATTGAAGTCCCAACGCTGGTTCACTGTGACAGCTGTGAAGGTAGCGGCGCTAAGAAAGGCACTTCTGCGGAAACTTGTGGCACCTGTCATGGCCATGGTCAGGTTCAGATGCGTCAAGGTTTCTTTGCGGTTCAGCAAACCTGTCCTACCTGTCATGGTAAAGGCAAGATCATTAAAGACCCATGTAATGTATGTCATGGACAAGGTCGTAAGCAGAAAACGAAAACACTTAACGTTAAGATCCCAGCTGGCGTAGATACGGGCGATCGTATTCGTCTTTCTGGTGAAGGTGAAGCGGGAGAGCATGGCGCTCCAGCGGGTGATCTGTATGTTCAAGTTCACGTCAAAGAGCACCATATCTTTGAGCGTGATGGCAATAACCTTTACTGTGAAGTACCAGTGAGCTTTGCTATGGCAGCACTGGGTGGTGAAGTTGAAGTGCCAACACTTGATGGTCGCGTAAACCTTAAAGTTCCAACTGAGACTCAAACTGGTCGTATGTTCCGTATGCGCGGTAAAGGTGTTAAAGGTGTTCGCGGTGGCGGTGTCGGCGATCTAATTGTTAAGCTAGTGGTCGAAACGCCAGTAAACCTTAGCTCTCGTCAGAAAGATCTGCTAAAAGAATTTGAAGAATCTTGTGGTGGTGAAGCGGCAACGAAACATAAGCCAAAATCAGAAGGTTTCTTCAACGGTGTGAAGAAGTTCTTTGATGACCTAACTAGCTAATTTTAGCGCTAAGATTTAGAAAGCCTGCTACTCAGCAGGCTTTTTTATTGCCAACAATTGGGTGGCGTCATTTCACCTGTTTGATTGATGGTCAGTTGGTTATAGTGATTGTCTGAACACTGATCCTTTAATTGTGAGCCGATAGGTTTTGCCTTGATAGTGTACGCAGATGCTGTGGCTGAAATAGACACAGTGAAATGCTCAGTATCTAAGGTGCAGAAACTACACACCCCTCCAGATAACACCGATGTCGCTGACGATTGATAACTCCCTGAATAGTCCCGTTCGAGTTCGATCTGAATCTTGGCTAGATCCGCCAGTGCAGCAGTCCGATGTGCTCTGAGTAAATGACTTTGATAGCTTGGATATGCGATTGCCGCGACTATCGAGATAATGGCTAAAGCGAGCATCAGTTCGACAAGTGTCATTGCTTTTACTCGATATTTTCTTGAATTACATAACTTTTTTCGAATCATTTCGAATGCTTCCTATCAGACTGTTCGCCTATTTTTCTTAGCTGCTAGCATGTCTTCAAGTTGGAAACTTCTTTACATTTGACTTTGCATAGGAATTTGGGAAATGTCTCGCGGGTTTACTCTGTTAGAGCTATTAATCACGGTACTGGTGTTGGCTGCAATACTTTCAGTCGCTGTACCTAGTTTTCACTATCTCCGTCTCAATAGTCAAATGCTCAGAGCAGCCAACGAGCTCAATGGTTTTTTAAACCAAGCCCGTTCTGAAGCGATTTGGAGAAACCGCGATTTATGGGCGCATTTTACCTTCACTTCTTCACCAGTTTCAGCCAAAGACTGGACAGTGACACTGACAGATTCAGACACCATAGGAGAGGGGAACAAAATTCTATTTTTGCAGGGCACTTCATTTAAAGACTTGCAGCTAGATTGGACTTATACCGCGGATAGAATCAAATTCGGTGGTCTGCGCGGTCGAATCAAAGATGGTAGCTTGAGCTTCTACCCTAAAGGTCACGCTAGCCAAGCGTTGCTTGTAAAAAGTTCCTACGCGGGTAACCGAATCATGATCTGCGCGCTTAGTGAAAGTAGTTATGGCTTTCCTAATTGTGCGTAACTGTCGTCAATGTGGGGCAAGTCTAGTCGAGCTTTTGATCGCTTCGATCATGGGAGTGATGGCAATTGGAGTTATCGGCTCGATATTTATTAGTGGACAAGAGCTCGCGACCGAGAGAGGAAAGCAACTGCTGCTTGCGCAAAATCTATCGAGCACCCTGTTGCAAATAAAGGAGGACATTCATCGAGCAGGTTTTAATGGCGTTGCGACTACTCCTGCCCAGTTGTCCGGAGCGACTTCTCATCTCTATATCGACAATGAGTTAGGGGTACTGGGCTATGTTTACCGCATCGCTTCTACAGGCAGTGCCTCGTTTCGTAATACTGTCTATAAACGTGAAGAGTCAGAAACCACAGAGCTAGGAGACTCACTTAAGCTGTGTGAAAAGCACACCAGCGAGTCTCTCTCAATTTCCTCCGCTTCTTCATCTGGGCTCGGAGGCTACTGTTTTAATTTGTTTAACCCTAAACAAATATCTGTGACAGAATTTTATCTCAATAAAGAAGTGGTCAAAGGTGGGGAGGCGGAGACGCGAATGGTGACCATATCAATCCACGCCCATCTAGTTGCTGACGCAGAGATAACCTATCAAGCCAATGTCACTACGTTACTTAGGAATTGGCAATGAGGCGCATCATTGAAAGAGGGTTTGCGACTCTACTAATTACCAGCGTTGTTTTGGTCACGGCTTTATTAGTGGGGCTAACCAGCTACAAAGTTCTGTTTTATCAGATCAAACGAGCACAAAACGAAGTAAAGGTTAGGCAGGCTCACTGGCAATCTGAAGCGGGCGTAGAATGCGCCTACGCTTATGTAAATGCATTTCCGGATCAGCTTAACGCGCTTTCTTCTGCCTCCAACACCTTGCTCAATGATGTATGTAAAGAAACCTTGCAACTAGAAGCGCTTTATATCGAACCATTCAGCGAAGATAGCTACGTTGTACACGCCAATAGTGAAAACTATCGAATTAATCGCCGTTTTCATCACAGTGAGGTGAGTGGTATGGGCGCGATTCAATCAAGAGCTGATTTACGTTTGATTGGGAGCATCGATATTGCTCCAGATGCCCCAAGAGAGGCTCGACCAGATGGTTTTTATGACTGCGTGGCGGTGAGGTATTTATCTAACGTGGTGTATGAAACAGGGGGAAGCACAGGTACGTTGTTGACAAGTTCACCTATGGTTAACGGACCCTATTCAGGTTTTAATGGCGAGTGCGCGCCAGAATACAAAACCTCTCTTTCTAGCAACCAAAGCACATCTGAAAATGGCAACCTGTTTAAAAACGATTACCAGCAAGATTCACAGCTTAATACGTTTAACAACTACTTCAATATGGAAAAAAACGCTGAAAATATTGCGCGCGCTAAGCTGCAATATCAGGTGATCTCGTTAGGGACTATTTCAGACGGCCACAACTGCGCTGATGTGATTAATAGACACTTAACATCGGCCAATAACAAGCTATGGATAGAAGGACACTGCATCATCACTACTCCTTTGAACATTGCTTGGCCTTCATCACTAGTGGTGGAGAATGGTATTTTCTCGTCGACAGGTTCAAATGTATTTGCCGGTTCTTTCTATCACTTAGTGGACATGTCGTTATTAGACTTTAGCGCGTCGAGCCTGAGCGATTATTGGAGCTCTGTCAGTTTTCATAGTTCTATTCAAGCTTCGCTGGGTAGTCATACTGTCTATTTTGATAACGGCTCATTTCATCCGAAAGGTGGGTTGCATTTTGATGCGCCGGGTGGGGAAGTGGTACTGAAAGGCTCCTATGACTTAGATTATTCAGCGGCGAATAACCCTATTAAGGGGCGTAAAGTGTTTTCTTGGTATCCCGGAGGCTGGTATGGGCAATAGCCAGCGAGGTTTCACTTTATTGGAAGTGTTAATTGCCTTGCTGCTGATCGGTATTGCGAGTCTGGCTTTGATTAAGTTGCAGGTTTACACCGAGCAAAGGAGTGATTTTGCGGTTAGGAGTATTGAAGGATTAAACCTGATAGAAAACAAACTGGAGTGGTTTCGTACCCGAGGGGCAGACCCAAATCAGTCTAGCGTCGCGGTCGCAGATTTCGATTTGATAAGCAGTGGTTCAGACTCTCTACATTCTTATCAACTTGTTTGGCAAATTAGTACGCCATCTGCTGAACTTTCCTCTTCTCTTAAACAGATAACGATTACCGCCCAGTGGCAAGATCGTCTAGGAGAACCCCACCAATTAACTCTTAACACAATGATTGCGAGAGATGGTGAATTTATAAGCAGATAGATTCATATTGTGAATTGGTAGATCTATTTTACTAACCTGCATACGTTATATTTTGCATTTTGGTTTCATTATTGTTTAGTAATATCGAGTGTTTGTGTTTTGACTTTGTTGCACGTAGATGGCGTTTTTGCAAAATATGTCTCCAATTATGGAAAAACCTCTAGATTGTTGTGCTTTATTAGAGTGGATTCACTAAAATACATGGTGAAAAATAGACCGACATAATAAACGCATAAAGGTCTACCGCAACAACATCACATATGGAGTTACCATGAGTAACCAAGCAATTAATAAAGCTCCGTCACCAAAGCCTAGTGGTATGGACCGCTTCCTAAACTTTATTGAACGAGCGGGTAACAAGATCCCAGATCCTGCCATCTTGTTCTTTTGGGCACTGATGATTACATGGGGTGCGTCTGCCCTTCTTTCTAACTTCACGTTCGATCTTATTAATCCACGTTCGGGTGAAGCGCTTGCGATCAACAACCTTCTGACTGGCGAATCTCTAGCAAGCTTTTTAGCGAACATGGTAACTACCTTTACTGGTTTTGCACCACTAGGTATCGTGCTTGTTGCGATGCTAGGTGTTGGTGTCGCTGACTCTTCTGGCTTCATTACTACTGGCCTGAAGAAGATGCTTAACTTCACACCAGCTAAGCTTCTTACACCAATGCTAATCCTTGTCGCAATCGTATCGCACACTGCAGCAGATGCGGGCTACGTACTGGTTATTCCTCTCGGTGGTATCATTTTCCACGCAGCTGGTCGTCACCCTCTAGCGGGTATCGCAGCGGCGTTTGCTGGTGTATCTGGTGGTTTCTCTGCTAACTTCATCCCTTCAGGTATTGACCCACTATTAGCAGGTTTCACGCAAACAGCAGCACAAGTTCTTGACCCTGAGTACGTGGTTAACCCACTGGCGAACATTTTCTTCACGGGCATTTCTTCAGTCATCATCGTAGCGATTGGTTGGTATGTTACTGAGAAAATCATAGAACCTCGCCTAGCTAATACACCAGTTGATGAAGATGCAGAAAAAGCACCGGATCTAGGTTCATTCACTGAACTTGAGTCAAAAGCGTTCCGTTACGCAGGTTGGGCTATGCTTGCTGGCATCGCTCTATTGGTTGTCGCTCTAATTCCAGAAACATCAGCATTGCGCTCTCCAGAAGGTGAAATTACAGCGTTCTCAGCGCCAATTATGAAGTCGATTGTTCCATTGATCTTCATTCTGTTTATCATTCCTGGTTACGTTTACGGTAAAGTGTCGGGTACGTTCAAAACCAGTAACGATATTATCAAAGCGATGGCGGATACTATGTCTACCATGGGCGCTTACATCGTAATGTCGTTCTTCTGTGCTCAGTTCCTATCGGCGTTCGCTCAGTCAAACATTGGTACTCTTCTAGCGCTATATGGTGCTGAAGGCCTGAAAGCGATGAACCTACCAGGTGAAGCAACGATCATCGGTATGATTCTTCTAACAGCGGCGGTAAACCTTCTCATTGGTTCTGCGTCAGCGAAATGGGCTCTGATTGGTCCAATCCTAGTTCCAATGCTAATGGCGGTAGGTATCTCACCAGAGTTGTCTCAAGCGGCTTACCGTGTTGGTGATTCTGTTTCGAACATCATCTCACCTCTGATGGTCTTCTTCCCACTTGTCGTGGTGTACTGTCAGCGTTATGTGAAGTCGACTGGTATCGGTACGCTAGCTTCACTAATGATGCCATTCTCTATCGCAATGCTAATCGGTTGGTCTATCTTCCTAGTCGCGTACTGGATGCTAGGTATCCCTCTAGGTATTCAAGCGCCATACACTTACACGATGTAATTGTTGGTCACCGAACACTAAATGATAAAGCCTCGCCAATTAGCGAGGCTTTTGGTTTTGTGGTGGAATATAAGTCCAGTAAATGTCAGTTTCCTGGTTTTTTGAAATGTAAAAATTAATTTTTATTGGTTGTTAATTCTATCAAAGTGGTCTTGGGTGACATTAATGGTAGATCTGGATTGGGTTGGTTGGCCAATTGTCTTGTTATAACCATTCACTATGGTTTTTTATATTGCTCACTCTTCTTAGCGAGGTTTTACACCCTATATTCTGTTTGTTAATGTGCCCGCCCAATTTATTAAATGTGACTCAGTTAAAAGTTTAGGGTGTCATCTATGAGTGAAGTTGCAGCGCAAGAAACTAAACCTTCAGGGGTTTTAGGCTTCATTGAGCGTGCGGGTAAAAAAATCCCAGATCCAGTGATTATTTTCATGTTCTTGTTTGCGTTTTCTCTGGTTGTTACCGGATTGATGGATGGCGTAAGCTTTGAAACTATCGGCAAAGGCGGGGAGGCCGTTGAGTTCTCGATTAAGAACATGCTAGCGGCGGAAAATTTCCGTTGGATGTTTGAGAACGCTCTACTGCAAAACTGGCTAGCGTTTGGTCATGGTGTACTTGGCGTTATCTTGATTGTGATGCTAGGTGTTGGTATTGCTGAAAACTCAGGTCTATTGACTGCGGTCATTAAAAAAGTGGGCCTAAAGATTAGTGACCGCTTGCTACCTGTGCTGGTTGTCTTCCTTGGCATCATGAGTTCTATTGCGGCAGATGCGGGTTACTTAGTACTGATTCCTCTTGCGGGTCTTCTTTACGCAGGACTAGGCAAAAACCCATTGATTGGTATGGCAGCCGCGTTTGCGGGTGTATCAGCAGGCTTTAGTGCCAACTTACTTCCAGCGACGCCTGTCGATGTTGTCCTAGGTGTAAATGCGAAGATCTTTGCTGAATCACAAAATGTTCCTTTCGTTGGTCGCAACGGTGAAGAACTTAATCCAGCAACGATGCACTATTTCTTCGTGTTGGTATCTACTTTCCTACTTGCTGGGGTAGGTGCTTGGGTGACTACTCGCTTTATCACTCCACGTCTAGAAAAGATGTCTTATCAACTGCCTGAGGAAGTGAACTTTGATGAGTTTGAACTGACCAAAAAAGAGCAAAAAGGTCTGCGTTGGGCTGGTGTTGGTCTATTAGCAACTTTAGCAGTGATCTATGGCTTAGCGGTTGGTCCATTGGCGACTTATACCAATGACGCTGGTAAAGAAGTAACTCCTTACCTAGACAACATCATCCTTCTTATCTCTTTAGTGTTTGCGGTTGTTGGTCTGTGCTTTGGTGTGGCGACAGGCAAGTTCAAGAAGTTGCAAGATGTTGTAAGTGCCATGGTTAAGCAGATGAACACCATGGGTTATGTGTTAGTACTGACCTTCTTCTGTTACAACTTTTTAGCGTTACTTAGCTACTCAGGTTTAGGCACTTATGTGACTTACCTAGGCGCGACCTTCTTACAGTCACTAGGTCTGCAACAGTTCCCTGCGTTAATGCTGCTTGGCTTTATTCTAACTACCGCTGTAATTAACTTGTTCGTTGGTGGTCTAACATCAAAATGGATGCTGCTTGGTCCAATTTTCGTTCCTATGCTGTATCAGGTTAACCCGAACATGACGCCAGACTTAGTCACCGCGGCTTACCGTGTTGCTGACTCTTCAACCAATATCATTACTCCGATGATGAGCTATGCGGGTGTGGTTCTTGCCTTTATGCGTAAGTACAAACCTGAGCTGACATTTGGTGATGTGATTGCCATTATGGTGCCTTACTCTGTTGCTTTCTTAACGTTGTGGTCGGCAGTATTGATTGGCTTCTTTACCTTTGGCTTACCGTTAGGTTTTTAATCTTACCGAACTCTCGATTAACAACGCCCAGCTTAAAATGCTGGGCGTTTTGTTATACTCGATTTGAAACGCTATAATCCATCCCCTTAATTAATGCTGCGAGCAAACATAGTGTCTACTGAGCAAGAAGCCCCACAATTTTCTGAACAAGATCATCATTTTATGCGTTTGGCACTTAAGCTTGCCGAAAGAGCAGAAGCTGAAGGTGAAGTACCTGTTGGCGCTGTACTTGTAAAAGAGGGTGAAGTGATTGCTGAGGGGTGGAACCAATCCATCGGTGAGCATGATGCGACGGCTCACGCCGAAATGCAGACTCTGCGTAAAGCAGGGCAAGCGTTGCAGAACTACCGTTTGTTGGACACCACGCTTTATGTCACGTTAGAGCCATGTCCGATGTGCGCTGGGGCACTTTTACACAGTCGAGTTAAACGAATCGTATTTGGGGCGCGCGATCTTAAAGCGGGAGCGGCTGGAAGTGTGCTAAATCTATTTGAACACCAAGCGGCTTACCACTATGCCGATATTGAGCCTGGCTTGTTAGAAGATGAGTGCCGTGTTCAGTTACAGACATTTTTTAGGCGTCGTCGTAAAGAGCAAAAAGCGAAGCGCAAAAAAGCGAGAAAGTTAGCGCAGAAAGGTGAGTAGCTTTTCAAGCAAACATCTTTTTTGTCCAAGATGTTTGCTCTCTGGGGTTATATAGCGATTAACTGCATAAATGCTCGGTGACGCGCGATCACCTTTTTCTTGTTGTTGCTCAGCATGCGTTTGCGACGGTTTGCGGCAACGGTCTTATTAAGGCGTTTTGACTGCATTCTACGTTTAGCCATAAAACAACCTCCTATTGTGGTTAAAACTAAATCAATCACGAATGGTATCGAAGGTAACTGAGATTCAGACGGTTAACGTCTTATACCTGCTCATTGTTACAATTTTAAGAAAGTTCGCAAGTGATCTTCGACACGATATTATATGTGGGCGAGGGGGAGGGAATTCAAGAGCGCAATCTTTAAACAAAATTGCGCTCTTAAGAGTGACTATTCGTTGGTGCTTTCACTCGCAGAAACAGGCTCTGCCGCTGAGACAGGCATGGCGTCTGAGACCGCAGTTTCAGGTACTTGGATCACAGTAAGATCATCTATGCTTACATCGTCGCTAGACGCTGTCTGCTGCTCAACATGACCGATGATACTTTGGTAATAGCGGCGAATATTCTCGACGTAATTGCGCGCTTCATCACCGCGTGCAAAACCATAACGAGTTTGGCTATAGTATTTCTTTTGACGCAGCAGTGGTAGGCGATCTTTTACATCTGACCACGCATCTGGGTTTCCGCCCTGACGTTTGGTTAGGCGTCTTGCATCCATCATATGCCCATAACCCACGTTATATGAAGCGAGCGCAAACCAGATCTTTTCATGCTCTTCAATCGAATCAGGAATGCGATCGACCATTCTACGCAGGTATTCTACACCGCCGCGTACCGATTGCTCAGGATCGAGACGGTTGGTCACTCCGACACTTTTTGCCGTTGGCAAGGTCAGCATCATCATACCGCGTACACCTGTCGGAGATTTTGCCACCGGGTTCCAGTGAGACTCTTGGTAAGCCAATGCTGCGACTAAGCGCCAGTCAAACTCATCCGAATATTTCTTAAATAAAGGCGACCATTTAGGCAGTTTTGAATCGAGCGCACGAATGAAGGCACGGGTATCGACATAATCAAAGCTGCCAATGTGGCCAATGTATTTCTCTTCTAAAGAAGCAAGGTGGCCGGATTGATTAACCGCACCGAAAAACTCAATCAATAAGCCATATAAGCTTTCATCCTGAGAAGGGCGCAGGAACCATGAGATAGGTTGGTCTTCAGTCAGTTCGAATGCTAAGGCAATGTCTGGGTAGATACGTTGCGACAATGAAACCTCGACCGAGTCCGCGACCGTGAATCTAAGCTCCCCTTGAGAGACGGCTTTAAGCAAATCGTTAACGTCAGCATTGGGGTCGATATAGTAAGAAAATTCTGGGTGCTGAGCCTGAATGTCGGTCAGAGTTTTATTGAAGTGAGAATCTCCAACAATACTCAAAACGTCTTTTCCTTCATTTTTCTCAATCAATTCAGCCTGCTTTGCCAGCAACTGCTTTAAGTTTCTTGGACGCCAATTGCCTTTTTTGTAGACCACTTGTTGGCTTACGTAATAGTAAGCAGGGCCTGGACGAAAGTTTTTGAGCCTTTCTGGAGATTGACTCAGCCCCGCGGCAATGATATCGATCTCTCCTTTTTCCAGGGCAGGGTAAAGGCTAGAGATACGATAAGCAGGCTTCATTTCAAGTTGAACGCCTAATTCGTTGGCAAACTCGCGCGCCAATTCATAATCAAGACCTGCTGGGCCGTCTGGGCCAATGTAATACGATAGTTGATTATTGAGTGTGCCCACGCGTAGCACGCCACGCTCTTTAATTAAATCGAGTTCACTTTTAGGTTCAGACTCAATTTGGCAGCCAGAGAGCAGCAAAGCTGCAAACATAACTAGGCTCAGTGACTTAAAGTGACTTATATAATACTTCTTCATTAACGACGATCTCATACATCCAGTACGGCATTTATATCAAAGTGTCATAACAAGGCAAGCCAATCAGTGATTCGGCGAGATAAGAGTTCTTAAATTCTCAATCTTGCTGTATTTCAAAATTGACAAAAAAAATGACGCAAACGGTTGCTTTTGGTGTTACATCACAAAAACAATTGCTATATAATGCGCTCGCATCAAAGAGGTGGAATCGGCATAGGTTTGAAAAAACTTCGGGAATAGCTTCGAAGAAAATACAGTAACCCACTGAATTTATTCCAATATCACCTTAATCAATTGCATAAGAGACCTAAGCGCATGAGAATTTTTCGTGGCTCCCCAGCTCTATCTGAATTTCGTGTTAACAAGCTTCTAGAGCTTTGTCGTGAACTAGGCCTACCTGTAACAGGTATTTACGCTGAGTTTGCACACTTTGCTGATCTAACGACAGACTTAAATGCGTCTGAAGTTGAGAAACTAGAAAAACTACTGACTTACGGTCCAACAATTGAAGAGCACGAGCCAGAAGGTCTTCTTCTGCTTGCTACTCCTCGTCCTGGCACTATCTCGCCTTGGTCTTCAAAATCGACTGACATTGCTAATAACTGTGGTCTAGATAAAGTGGTTCGTCTAGAGCGCGGTACGGCTTATTACATTGAAACGTCTGCTGAACTGACAGAGCTTCAATTAGTCGAGCTTAAAGCGATTCTTCACGACCGCATGATGGAAGTGGTTTTCACTGATTTTGAATCTGCACAAGCACTTTTCCAAGTGGCAGAGCCAGCTCCAGTGGCGGATGTTGACCTACTTAATGGCGGCCGTGCTGCGCTTGAAAACGCAAACGTTACCTTAGGTCTTGCGCTTGCTGATGACGAAATCGAATACCTTTACGACGCGTTTGTAAACAAGCTAGATCGTAACCCAACTGACATCGAGCTAATGATGTTTGCACAGGCGAACTCGGAGCACTGTCGTCACAAGATCTTCAACGCAGACTGGACTATCGACGGCGTTAAGCAAGAGAAGTCTCTGTTTAAGATGATCAAGAACACCTTCGAAACGACGCCTGAAAACGTACTGTCTGCGTACAAAGATAACGCAGCCGTAATGGTGGGTTCTGATGTGGGTCGATTCTTCCCGAACCCAGAAACTCGTCAGTACGGTTACAACCAAGAGAAAGCACACATCCTAATGAAGGTGGAAACGCACAACCACCCAACGGCTATCTCTCCTTGGCCGGGCGCTTCTACAGGTTCTGGTGGTGAAATCCGTGACGAAGGCGCAACGGGTATTGGTGGTAAGCCAAAAGCGGGTCTGGTTGGCTTCACTACGTCTAACCTACGTATTCCTGGTTTTGAACAGCCATGGGAAACGGACTTCGGTAAGCCGGGTCGCATCGTTAACGCTCTAGACATCATGCTAGAAGGCCCACTTGGTGGCGCGGCGTTCAACAACGAATTTGGTCGTCCAAACCTACTTGGTTACTTCCGTACTTACGAAGAAAAAGTTAACTCTCACGCAGGTGTTGAGGTTCGTGGTTACCACAAGCCAATCATGATTGCTGGTGGTATGGGTAACATCCGTGACGAGCACGTACAGAAGAAAGAGATCCCAGTGGGTGCAAGCCTAATCGTTCTTGGTGGTCCTGCAATGAACATCGGCCTTGGTGGCGGTGCAGCATCTTCAATGGCGTCTGGTCAATCAGCAGAAGATTTAGATTTTGCTTCAGTACAGCGTGAGAACCCAGAGATGGAACGCCGCTGTCAGGAAGTGATCGACCGTTGTTGGCAGCTTGGTGAAGAGAACCCAATTGCATTCATCCACGATGTGGGCGCGGGCGGTATCTCTAACGCACTTCCAGAGCTTGTAGACGATGGTGAGCGTGGCGGTATCTTCCAACTACGTGACGTACCAAACGACGAACCAGGCATGAGCCCACTCGAGATCTGGTGTAACGAATCTCAAGAGCGTTACGTAATGGCAGTTGCGCCAGAGAATATGGAAGTATTCGATGCGATCTGTAAGCGTGAGCGTGCACCATACGCAGTAGTCGGTGTGGCAACGGAAGAGCGTGAACTGAAACTTGAAGATTCACACTTCGACAACACGCCAATCGACATGCCAATGGATGTGCTTTTAGGTAAGACGCCTAAGATGCACCGTGATGCAAAAACACTTAAAGCGAACAACCCAGCAGTTAACTGTGACGGTATTGAGTTAAACGAAGCAGCAGAGCGCGTACTACGTCTACCAACGGTTGCTGAGAAAACATTCCTTATCACTATCGGTGACCGCACGGTGACTGGCCTAGTAGCGCGCGACCAAATGGTTGGCCCGTGGCAGGTTCCTGTAGCAAACTGTGCAGTAACTGCAGCAAGTTACGACACTTACCACGGTGAAGCGATGTCGATGGGTGAGCGTACACCAGTGGCTCTACTTGACTTCGGTGCTTCGGCTCGTCTAGCGGTGGGTGAAGCAATCACCAACATCGCTGCGACAAACATCGGTGATATCAAACACATTAAACTGTCTGCAAACTGGATGTCTCCAGCAGGCCACCCGGGTGAAGACGCAGGTCTTTATGAAGCGGTGAAAGCAGTGGGTGAAGAGCTGTGTCCAGCACTTGGTCTAACTATCCCTGTGGGTAAAGACTCAATGTCGATGAAGACTAAGTGGGAAGAGAACGGCGAGCAGAAAGAAGTAACCTCTCCGCTTTCTCTAATCATCACTGCGTTTGCTCGTGTTGAAGATGTTCGTAAGACAATCACTCCGCAATTACGCACAGACAAAGGTGACACGTCACTGGTTCTAATCGACCTAGGTAACGGTCAGAATCGTCTAGGTGCAACAGCACTAGCACAGGTTTACAAGCAGCTCGGTGATAAGCCAGCAGATGTAGACAACGCAGCGCAGCTAAAAGGTTTCTACGAAGGCGTTCAGACTCTTGTAGCGAACGATCAAGTAGTGGCTTACCACGATAAGGGTGACGGTGGTCTATTCGTTACTCTAGCTGAGATGGCATTTGCGGGTCACTGTGGCGTGAAAGCTGATATCGCTGACCTTGGCGAAGATGCGCTAGCGGCGCTATTCAACGAAGAGCTAGGTGCAGTACTTCAGGTTAAGAACGATGACCTAGACTCTGTACTTTCAACGCTAGCAGCAAATGGCCTAGAAGCGTGTTCACACGTAATTGGTTCAGCAGAAGCGTCTGACGAGCTAGTCATCACTTCTGGTGAGACAGTGGTTTTAGAGCGTAACCGTACTGACCTACGTTCTATCTGGGCTGAGACTACGCATAAGATGCAAGGTCTACGTGACAACCCAGCATGTGCTGACCAAGAGCATGAAGCGAAGAAAGATAACTCAGACCCAGGTCTAAACGTTAAACTAAGCTTCGATGTGAACGAAGATATCGCTGCTCCTTACATTGCGAAAGGTGCCAAGCCTAAGATGGCAATCCTACGTGAGCAGGGCGTTAACTCTCATGTTGAGATGGCAGCAGCCTTTGACCGCGCTGGCTTTGAAGCGACAGACATTCACATGAGCGACATCCTAACAGGTCAAGCCGTTCTAGAAGAGTACCAAGGCCTAGTGGCTTGTGGCGGCTTCTCTTACGGTGACGTACTAGGTGCAGGTGAAGGTTGGGCGAAATCTATCTTGTTCAACGAGCAAGCTCGCAACCAGTTCCAAGGCTTCTTCCAGCGTGAAGATACTTTCTCTCTAGGTGTGTGTAACGGCTGTCAGATGCTATCGAACCTGAAAGAGCTTATTCCAGGTGCAGACCTATGGCCTCGCTTCGTACGTAACGAATCTGAGCGTTTTGAAGCTCGATTCAGCCTAGTGGAAGTTCAGAAGTCTGACTCTGTATTCTTCGACGGCATGGAAGGTTCGCGAATGCCAATCGCAGTTTCTCACGGTGAAGGCCGCGTAGAAGTGCGTGATGCTGACCACCTAGCAGCGATTGAAGCTTCAGGTACAGTTGCGGTACGTTACGTGGATAACCACGGTAACCCAACGCAGCAATACCCGAACAACCCGAACGGTTCGCCAAACGCAATCACAGGTCTAACGACTCAAGATGGCCGCGTGACTATTATGATGCCGCACCCTGAGCGTGTATTCCGCACAGTGGCGAACTCTTGGTCTCCAGAAGGTTGGGGTGAGAACGGTGCTTGGATGCGTATGTTCCAAAACGCACGTAAAAACATCGGCTAATTAAGCCGAGATTCGTTCTCTACATTGTAAATAGTGAAGCGCTGGTTGAAAGGCCAGCGCTTTCTTTATTTAAGGGAGCATGGAAGCGAGAGCGGGCTGCGCCCTATGGAACGCTTTGCTACGGGAACGGACTTCGTCCTATGGATCGCTTCGCTGCTGGAAAACGGGATCGGGCTTCGCCCTTCTGGAAAGCGAGAGTTGACTCCTCAACCACAACAGAGCAACTTTAGTTATCCAGTTATCCAGTTATCCAGTTATCCAGTTATCCAGTTATCCAGTTATCCAGTTATCCAGTTATCCAGTTATCCAGTTATCCAGTTATCCAGTTATCCAGTTATCTAGTTATCCAGTTATCCAGTTATCCGGCTCTATTTTTGAAAAACTAATAGCCAACAGCCACTTTTTGCGCTCTAATACCGCGCTTGCCAAGGGATGGCTAAATCCCTCAATATTCCATTAGAATCCCTTAGGAAATGAAAATGTCGAACAACAAAAAATTTGCCATTCGTGTTACTGAAAAGCGTAACGGTTGGTGTGCAGAGATCACTCGCCAAGTGACTTCACGTAAAACGTCAGTATCAAAACGTGAAACTGGCTTTGAAACTGAATCAGCAGCACAAGAGTGGGCTGAAAAAGAGCTAGCGGGTTTCATTCAAAACCAAGCTGTACGTAACGAGCGTAAAGGTGAAGCACGTAAAGTTCGTATCGAACGTGAAGAGCGACAGGCTCAAGAAGCGGCTGAGAAGAAAGCACGTTACGAAGAAGCGAAGCGTGCAGCAGCAGAGCAAGCTGAACTTGACGATGAAGACGATTTCTTCGAAGAAGAGTAACAAGTTGTCATTCAACAAAAAAAACCGCCTGCGAGGCGGTTTTTTTGTATCTAATCAACGGCAGATTAACGAAACTGACCAACTTCAGGTAAGAAATCAAAACCAGCAGAAGCTAACTTGGTTTCTAGTGCTGATTTATCAATGTCAAAGAAAGCGACAAGCTTGTCTAAATCACCGCCGAAATCATCACGTAACTTCATGTTGACGATGCTCATCAACATGACAGAGTCCATTGTTTCAAAGTTGGCTAAGTTCATTACTTATCCTCAAAATCTGAGATCAGCAAATTTGCCGCCGAAAATGCCGCTTTTTCACGAGCCTCTTTAGGCAAAGACTCATCCGCAGCGATGTCGTTTAACGCTCTTACTGCGCATGAAATAGCTTGTGGTACATAGGCTTGATCGCCGCTTCCAATTTGTGCGTACAGTTCGCGCACTAATTCACAACAGCCGTATACTTGCATGGCTTGTACTCCGATAAATGATAACTGCTCTCAAATATACACACTCAAATTCGGAAACTCAAAGTGTAAGCTTGTCCTAACGCAAAGCGTATGGCGACGTGTTCAAAACCTAACCAAATTAATTGGCTTGCAGTTGTTGCTCTAGTTGGAAGGTGACTTCTGGGGCGAGTTGAAGTTGCTTTGCTAGCTCTTGAAGATAAGCCTTTTCCATAAAGTTTTGTTCATCAACCACAATCAAAGAGGCTAGGTAAATCTCAGAGGCCTGCTGTGGTGATTGAGCAAGCCTTGCTATTTCACCTGGGTCGAGTGGCTTGTTGAGCTCACTGTTAATCAATTGCTGAAGTTGGTTATTGGCCCCTGCTTGTGTCAGGGTGGATTCAATACGCTCCATCTCTTCATTATCGACGTGGCCGTCAGCTTTAGCCGCGGCAATCATCGCTTTGATGATCAATTCGTCATGGATATTGTCATTTGAATTAAAGGTTTCTTGTGGAGAAGAAGTAGGCTGCTTGCTTTGATAGTCGTTGTAGACTTTGTAAGCCAACGCGCCAAGCGCAGCGACGCCACCAATCTTTAGCGCGTTTTTGCCTACTTTTCTCCCCATCTTTTTGCTCTTCTTCGAACCCATTAATAGGCTCACTAAGCCACCACCCATGGCTCCTGCACCTAAAGACTTTAGAGTGTTTGAATTGGATTGCTGCTTAAGCTGTTGTTGCCCTTTTTGGACAAGGTCTGAGCTAAGGGCTTGATTGAGTAAGCTTTTAAGATCCATACGTTACCTCCGTCATTTTTGTCAGGATAAGGTAGCGAAGATGAATGGAGGATTAACAGTCGTAAAGAAAAAAGACGAGCATGAGCTCGTCTTTGTATTTGATTGTGTTTAGCAGCGTATTAGTCTTCTGCGTGACCGTGGATTCCAAGCAGCTTACCATCAAGGTAGGCCTCTTTTTCATCTTTCATTACCAAGCGCTCTTCCACTAACCATTTAACTACCATAGGGTAAATACGGTGTTCTTGAGTTTGAACACGTTCAGTCAGTGTCTCGACGGTATCTTCATCAAAAATAGGCACTTTTGCTTGAAGAACTACAGGGCCACCATCAAGCTGCTCTGTCACAAAGTGAACGCTAGTACCGTGCTCTTCATCACCGGCATGTATAGCACGCTGATAAGTGTTTAGTCCTGGGTACTTAGGCAGTAGAGAAGGGTGGATGTTAATCATGCGTCCCATATAGTGACGAACGAACTCACCACTTAAGATACGCATGTAACCCGCCAGCACGACGACATCAGGTTGATATTCATCGATCTGCTTCATTAACTCATGGTCAAATGCATCACGAGTATCGAATGCTTTAGGGTCAAGGAAATGTGCCGCTGAGCCTGCTTTTTCTGCGCGCTCTAAAGCATATACGCCTGCTTTGTTAGAGAAGACGGCAGTGACTCGGCCACCTGTAATTTGGGTGTTACATGCGTCGATAACCGCCTGTAAGTTGGATCCATTTCCTGAAACTAAAACAACAATACTCTTCATGCTTATTTGATCTCTACTTGTTCTTCGCCAGCTTCAGCGTTTGCGATTTCGCCAATTACCCATGCATTCTCACCTTCGTCCTGAAGAAGCTTAACAGCAGCGTCTGCTTGGTCTTTTGGTAGAGCGATAACAAGGCCAACACCACAGTTGAATGTGCGGTACATTTCGTGAGTGGTCACATTGCCTTTTTCTTGTAGCCATTTGAAGATAACAGGCCAATCCCAGCTATTTCCATCAACCACTGCTTTAGTGTTTTCAGGCAGTACGCGCGGAATGTTTTCCCAGAAACCACCACCTGTGATGTGAGAGATTGCGTGGATATCATGCTTCTCAATCACCTTAAGTGCTGATTTGATGTAAATTTTTGTTGGTTCTAGTAGGTGTTCACCAATAGTGCGACCTGCTAGTTCTTCATTTTTATCTGCGCCAGAGACTTCAAGAATCTTACGAATCAATGAGTAACCGTTTGAGTGTGGACCGCTTGAACCTACCGCGATAAGCGCATCACCAGCGGCAACTTTAGTGCCGTCGATAACGTCTTCTTTTTCAACAACACCGACACAGAAACCAGCAACGTCGTAGTCTTCGCCTTCGTACATGCCTGGCATTTCAGCAGTTTCACCACCGATTAGCGCGCAACCTGCTTGTACACAGCCGTCTGCGATACCAGATACTACGTCAGCAGCAGTATCCACATCGAGTTTACCTGTTGCGTAGTAATCTAAGAAGAACAATGGCTCAGCACCTTGTACGATTAGATCGTTTACACACATAGCAACAAGATCAACACCAATAGTGTCGTGCTTTTTCATATCCAGAGCTAAGCGCAGTTTAGTACCAACGCCGTCTGTACCGGAAACAAGAACTGGCTGTTTGTATTTAGTTGGTAGTTCGCACAATGCGCCAAAACCACCAATACCACCCATTACTTCTGGGCGACGTGTGCGTTTTACTGCACCTTTAATACGGTCAACAAGCGCATTGCCTGCATCGATGTCAACGCCAGCGTCTTTGTAGCTAAGAGAAGTATTATCAGCACTCACAGGGAAGTCCTCTGGTTTAAAGTTGGATATGAAAACGGCGCTATTCTACCAGTGGATAAACGTAGATAGCAAACGTTTGCGCAAGTTTTTTCTTTTGTCTTAGCACAAGAAATTGAGAACGAAATCGTTTATAATCTGGAGGTTTGTTTAAAAATCACCACATAAGCCGGAGATGGAAATGAAAGTTGTTGAAGTAAAACACCCTCTTGTTAAGCACAAACTTGGTCTAATGAGAGAAGGTGACATCAGCACTAAGCGCTTTCGTGAGCTAGCAACAGAAGTTGGTAGCCTACTTACTTACGAAGCGACTGCAGACTTTGAAACAGAAAAAGTAACCATTGAAGGTTGGAATGGTCCAGTAGAAGTTGACCAAATTAAAGGTAAGAAGGTAACAGTAGTACCGATCCTACGTGCTGGTCTTGGTATGATGGACGGCGTTCTTGAGCACATGCCAAGTGCACGTATCAGTGTTGTTGGTATCTACCGTGATGAAGAAACACTAGAACCTGTTCCTTACTTCAACAAACTCGCATCAAACATGGATGAGCGTATTGCGCTTGTTGTTGATCCAATGCTAGCGACTGGCGGTTCTATGATCGCAACAATCGATTTGTTGAAAGAGAAAGGCTGTAAATCGATCAAGGTGCTAGTTCTTGTTGCTGCTCCAGAAGGCATTGAAGCACTAGAAAAAGCACATCCAGATGTTGAGCTATACACTGCTGCTATCGATGAGAAGCTAAACGACAAAGGCTATATTGTCCCTGGTCTTGGTGACGCTGGCGATAAGATCTTCGGTACAGTATAAGCTGAAGATGCTAAGTGAATGAAAAGAGGAGCCGATTGGCTCCTCTTTTTGTTTGGTATGGATAGCGGGAACGGACTGCGTCCTACGAGATGCGAGAACGGACTGCTTCCTATGGAGAACGGGAGCGCTTCGCTTTTGGAAAGCGGGAGCGGGCTTCGCCCTTAGTGAAAAACAATGTTTACTCTTTAAGGAATTCAATCAACCTTAGTTATCCAGTTATCCAGTTATCCAGTTATCCAGTTATCCAGTTATCCAGTTATCCAGTTATCCAGCTTACTTCTTCAAACTCAAAGTGCCGCCTGAGCGTGGTTTTGCAGGGCGCTGTGGTTTGTCACTTTCAGGCTTATAGAAAGTCTTACCTTTATTTGGCTTGGCTTTTGGTTCGCTTTGGTTATCACTATTGCGACCTTTTTTAGAGTTTGGCGCGTGGCGGAACTCATCGGCGTTACGGCCTTTAAAAGTACGATTCTTCTGATTGCGGCGCGCTTTAGAGTCTTGGTTTTCCTCGCGGCTATCATACAGTTTGGCATCTGTCGCTTTGCGAATGCGTTTGCCCTTACCATCCACTTTAGAAGCTTCTTCAGTGCTGCTAGAGTCTTCACACATTGCTAGAATCTCGGTCACTTCCGCATCTGTTAAGTAACGCCATTGACCATTGGGAATCCCATCAAGCGAGATGTTCATAATGCGCACACGACGAAGCTTGAATACTTCATAGCCTAATGCTTCACACATACGACGGATTTGGCGGTTGAGACCTTGAGTAAGCACAATTCGGAACGAGAATTTCGTCTCTTTGGTCACGGTACATGGAAGAGTGATAGTGTCGAGGATGTTTACCCCTGAAGACATCTGCTTGATAAACTCTTCAGTGATCGGCTTATCTACGCGAACCACGTACTCTTTTTCGTGGTTATTACCGGCGCGAAGAATCTTGTTTACGATGTCGCCATCGTTGGTTAAGAAGATCAAACCATCGGAAGGTTTGTCTAAGCGACCAATCGGGAAAATACGTTTCTTGTGACCAATGAAGTCAACGATATTACCCGGAATATCACGCTCGGTGGTACAGGTAATACCCGTCGGTTTATTGAGAGCGATATAAACTGGCTTATCAGTGGCAGCTGCGATTGGCTTATCGTCAACTCGGACATCATCGCCTAGCTGGACCTTGGTCCCCATTTCAGGAACTTTACCATTAATAGTGACACGACCTTGCTCGATGAGGCGGTCAGCTTCACGGCGTGAGCAAAACCCAGTTTCGCTAATAAACTTATTGAGGCGTTTGGCGTTATCTTGTGACATGTTGTTCTCCTAACGTTTCACAACGGCGGTTAATATAGAGTGCTGATTAATTTATCGGCACATTGAGGGCGCGCATTCTAGCACTGTGAGCGGCGTTAACCCAGACGTTTTTGGTGGCGTTCGCGAGTTTCGAGCTTTTTCTCGGCGCTTTTGCGTAGCAAGACGTATACGGCACCAGTGCCACCATGAAAGCGCTGCGCACTGTGAACACATTGTACTTCTTTAATTTGCTTCAGCCATTGAGCAACAAAACTCTTCATCAGAGCTGGTGGGTTAGAACGTTCACCTTTGCCATGAACAATCACCACGGTACGAATATCCATTCGCATGCATTGCTTTAAGAACTTTACCACTTCATCGCGTGCTTGTTCGAGGGTACGTTTGTGTAAATCGAGCTTTGCTTGTATCGGATATTTAGCAAGGCGTAACTTCTTGTAAACACCGTCTTGGACGCCATCACGTTTGAACTCGATAATATCGTCAGGCTTAATCATCTCAGCATGATCGATGGACAGATATTCAGGCTCGTCTTCTGTTAACCAAATAGCCGCCTCACGCTTGGCAAGTTGTGCATCGGTTACCTGATGTTGTTTTTTATGTTCGGTCGTATCTTGCTGAAGAGGTTTTACATCGCCCATCATTTGTTGGAATAGGCTTAGGTCATCATCATGAGACATAGCTACATCTCAGAGTAGGAAATCAATATCAACATTATACCTGTGAAGGTAAGGGGGGGATCAAGAGTTTGCTAGGTGAGAAATAAAAAACCGAAGCAGACAAGGTATCTACTTCGGTGCATAGCGAATGTCTATTCTATGAATAGGGCTAAGCGATTCTAGTGAGGAGATTTGTCGTTCATCACTTTGTAGATGAAGTAACCGCCGTAGAACAGCATTAGACCGAAGGCGCTAAAGATGACAATCATCGAAGATAGACCTACCGCATTACCAAATAGGAGATCAAGCCAAAAGTCCATAGTTCCTCCAAAGAGTACAAAGTGAGATGACAGGGGTTAAGGTAAAACACAGTTAAATATGCAACACTGATCTGGATCAATTGTTGTTATTAGGTTGCAGATTTGTTCTTGTTGATGTGTTTTTGCTCACACTTTATTCGTGTTAGATGATGTTTTATACAAACGAACAATAAAATTGAAAAAGTTACTCAAAATGGCTTGCGTTAGAAATCAGAATCCGTAATATACGCCTTCGTTGACGGGCAATGAGCTCGAATAAACATCTCGGTGAATAGCGTGCTTGATAACGCATATCGGGGTTTTGGAATAGCGGACCAGAGGGCGACCCTCTTGTAACGTAAGTTTCCAAGTCAACATTTCGGTGAATAGCGCAGCTTGGTAGCGCATCTGGTTTGGGACCAGAGGGTCGGGGGTTCGAATCCCTCTTCACCGACCATATATAGAAAAAGGCTCTGCAGAAATGCAGAGCCTTTTTCGTATCTAGGAACGGGCTACGCCCTATTGAAAGCGGGAACGGACTGCGTCCTACGGAACGCTGCGCTTCTGGAAAGCTAGACTTGACTCCGGAATAAAAGTGGAACAAATTTAGTTTTCTAGTTTTCTAGTTTTCTAGTTTTCTAGTTTTCTAGTTTTCTAGTTTTCTAGTTTTCTAGTTTTCTAGTTTTCTAGTTCCCCGTCACTCCTTAGACCGAAGAATGAGGGAGTAAGGAATATCCATAAGTCATCGACTAGCTTGAAGATATCCCCAACTCGTTCGTCCCTCACTCTTGAGGATGACAAGTTAACCTGTTGAAATAAAAAGGGTCGACACAAATTGCCAACCCTCCAAGATTTTCTCGCTTCTCGCTTCTCGCTTCTCGCTTCTCGCTTCTCGCTACTTCACATCACAACTAATCTCTTTGATTGGTGTTTCTGACGTCGTAAAGCAGATGTAAGCCTCGACGGGATTATTTGGCCCGATGCGAATATAGCCAGCTTGCACCTCATCTTGGTTAAAAGAGATGGAGTGTGACTGGCCTTTCTGATTGTTAAAATAGATGGCTTCAAAGCTGCCTTGCATTTGATTAGCAACGCGATCACGAGTATGAGATGTAGTAAAAGTCACATTAGCACAGCGCATGGGCGCCTTTTCTTTTATAAGAATTTGACCACTTTCTCTATCCAGAACACCACCTTTTGTCTCTGAAGCTATATCAATAGGTTGGTAATATTCTATGGTACATGTGGCTTTGGCAAAGGCATGCGCGGAAAACAAGCTTAAGGAAGCAAGGAAGTAGCCTAAAGCTTTTAATTCTTTCGACATTGATGATTCAGTTTATTTGGTAAGTTTGATTCAAGCGTACCATCTTGCCACGTCCTAAGTATGTTAAAACACTGCAAAATTAATGTATCGCTTGGCCAAAGTTAAAAAAACAGTTTTAGTATTTAAACTCACAATTTGAAGCTTTACTCTTCGATAGCTGGGTCACTTTAAAGCCTTCATCTTTCAGCAGCTGTAACACGCTTTGCTCACCGATTAAATGTAAGGTTCCAACGACGATGACGTATGCCCCTTTGGCTTTAGGCAGCCATTTGGGGTTGGAAAGCTTTTCTGCCCAATCAAGGTTGCGGTCGATGAGAAATGATTTTTCAAAATCCGGAGACATTTGTGTTAGTGAGGCAAATTCTTCCAGTTTTCTCATGTCACCCGCTTTCCAGCTTTCTATTAGGCAATGTGTCGCATCTTCAGAATGATCGAACTCCTCGATAGCGCTGATCAATAGCTCTTTGCCAGATTCTTTCTGCCCAGTGAGTAAGTCGATTTGAAACTGTAGTGACTCTAAGCTGAGCACTGGTTTATCCCATAGTGTCGCCTTGTAGGCTAAGCGGGTATCAACACCATCTGCGGCAGAGTAGCCAAGGTATTCTATTTGTTTCATCTGAATGGCGAGAGCGGTAGCCCATGGTGGAGTGTGTAACAGTTCATTTGCGTTAAGCTCTAACAAGTTAGAGATACCAATGAGCTCGTTTTGTTGCTCTGTTGAGAGTACATCCTTGGACACCAGTGTTGTTGGTGGATACTTGATACCATTGTTTTGGCGAATATCGGTTTCCACGATCAAGCCTTGGCTTGTCTTAAGTCGCTCGAAGACAATTTCAGGTAAGGGATACATACTCTTATCGCCAACATGAACAGAGCCTATGACTGTGTATTGCAGCTCACCTTTTTCAATGTTCCAGATGAGAGGTTCGGCTTGGATGCTTGCTGATAACACCAATAGTAAGAGAAGTAGTTTACGCATTAATGGATCCTTACCGATGCGGAAAAATTGTTGAAATCCGTTATTTCAACGGAGATTGACGAGAAAAAAGTGAGTACAAAATCACGTTTTCTTATCCCAGTTACCTTTAGATATTACGATAACAAATGCCGTGTTGTGATCTTTCTTCACTTTAAATTGTGTTTCGAGCCCGAAAGCTGTGATTTGGTTCTCAGTAATCTCGTCAATTTAACTACGTCGAAATTGACGGGTTGGATAAGTTTATGTTTTTAATCGCTTAAATTTGATTTGAAAATGTAAAGTTTGAATCTGATCACTTTCGGTGATGATTAATTTTACGATGAAAAATAACTCGCGATATGTTGTTTGCATCTTAGTTTTAGAGCCAACTTCTTTCGGCTTAATTTACGTTTTGGGGTAAGTAAGATGTTTAAACAGAGTCTGATCGCGGCGTCGGTTGTCGCTACATTAGCAGGTTGTTCTTCGTTTCAATCTACTGAGCAAAGTGTTGTTAACTCACTCGCGAATAATCTAGATATTCAATATGAAGTGCTAACTAACCACGGCGCTAACGAAGGACTTGCATGTCAAGAGATGGGCGCAGAGTGGGCGTCTTGTAACAAGGTAAACATGACGCTCGTTAACCAAGGTAAAGCGGTTGACTCTAAAGATTGGGCTATCTACTTCCACAGCATTCGTTTGATTTTGGATGTGGACAACGAGCAGTTCAAAATTTCTCGTATAACGGGTGACCTTCACAAGCTAGAACCAACGGATAAGTTTGATGGTTTTGCCGCGGGTGAAGAAATTGTGCTTCCACTAGTTGGTGAATACTGGCAGTTATTTGAAACTGACTTTATGCCAGGTGCTTTCGTTGCTGCACCAAATGCAGAGCCTAAGATGATCGCTTCTCTTAACACAGAAGACGTTGCATCTTTCGTGACTGGCCTAGAGGGTAACAACCTAAAACGTACGCCAGATGACAACAACGTATTTGCAAACGCTGTGTCTCGTTTCGAGAAGAACCAAGACCTAGCAAAACAAGACGTATCAAGTACGTTACTACCAACGCCTATGTTTGTTGAAGCAGGTAAAGGCACTGTAGATATCGCGGCGGGTATCGCGCTCTCTAAAGATGCATTTGATGCGACTCAATACGCGGCAATTCAAGATCGTGCAGAAGTGGTAGGTGTGGACGTTGGTGGTGAGCTTCCTGTAAGCATCACTGTTGTTCCTGCAGACTTCACCGGTGAATTAGCAAAATCTGGTGCTTACGAGATGAGCATCAAAGGCGACGGTATTGCGATTAAAGCGTTTGACCAAGCAGGTGCTTTCTACGCAGTACAATCTATCTTTGGCCTGGTAGATAGCCAAAATGCTGATTCTCTACCACAACTCTCTATTAAAGATGCACCGCGTTTTGATTACCGTGGTGTGATGGTGGATGTGGCTCGTAACTTCCACTCGAAAGACGCAATTCTTGCAACGCTAGACCAAATGGCTGCGTACAAGATGAACAAATTACACCTTCACCTAACCGATGATGAAGGCTGGCGTTTGGAAATCCCGGGTCTGCCTGAGCTGACAGAAGTGGGTGCTAACCGTTGTTTCGATACACAAGAGAAAAGCTGTTTACTGCCTCAGCTTGGCTCTGGTCCAACATCAGACAACTTTGGCTCTGGCTACTTCAGCAAAGCAGATTACGTGGACATCCTAAAATACGCGAAAGCGCGTAACATTGAAGTGATTCCTGAAATCGATATGCCAGCGCACGCTCGTGCCGCAGTGGTATCAATGGAAGCACGTTACGATCGTCTAATGGAAGAAGGTAAAGAAGTAGAAGCGAACGAATACCGACTGATGGATCCACAAGATACATCAAACGTAACCACGGTTCAGTTCTACAACAAGCAAAGCTTCATCAACCCGTGTATGGAGTCTTCAACTCGCTTTGTTGATAAAGTAATTTCAGAAGTTGCAGCAATGCACGCCGAGGCTGGTGCGCCGCTTACAACGTGGCACTTCGGTGGTGATGAAGCGAAGAACATCAAGCTAGGTGCTGGCTTCCAAGACGTTAACGCACAAGACAAAGTAAGTTGGAAAGGGTCGATTGACCTGTCTAAACAAGACAAGCCATTCGCACAGTCTCCACAATGTCAGACGCTAATTGCAGACGGTACGGTAAGCGACTTTGCTCATCTACCAAGCCACTTCGCAGAACAAGTGTCGAAGATTGTGGCTGAGAAGGGCATTGCAAACTTCCAAGCTTGGCAAGATGGTCTTAAGTACAGTGAAGGTGAGGAAGCGTTCGCAACAGAAAACACGCGTGTTAACTTCTGGGATGTTCTTTACTGGGGTGGCACATCATCAGTGTACGAGTGGTCTAAGAAAGGTTACGACGTGATCGTTTCTAACCCAGACTACGTTTACATGGACATGCCATACGAAGTGGACCCGAAAGAGCGTGGTTACTACTGGGCAACCCGAGCAACAGATACTCGTAAGATGTTTGGTTTTGCGCCAGAGAACATGCCTCAAAACGCAGAAACCTCTTTAGACCGTGATGGTAACGGCTTTACTGGTAAAGGTGAAATTGAAGCGAAACCATTCTACGGTCTATCAGCACAGCTTTGGTCTGAGACAGTACGTAACGATGAGCAATACGAGTACATGGTATTCCCTCGCGTACTCGCAGCGGCGGAGCGTGCATGGCACCGTGCAGATTGGGAAAACGACTACAAAGTGGGTGCTGAGTACTCGCAAAACTCTAATCTAGTCGACAAAGCGGCACTAAACCAAGATTACAACCGCTTTGCCAACCTACTTGGTCAACGTGAACTGGCGAAGCTAGAGAAATCAGGTATCGACTACCGCCTACCTGTACCAGGTGCGCAAGTGAAAGATGGAACGCTTTCAATGAACGTTCAGTTCCCAGGTGTGACGCTTCAATACTCTCTAGACGGCGAGAACTGGCTAACTTACGCAGACAGTGCTCGTCCAAATGTAGAAGGTGAGGTATTTATTCGTTCGTTGTCAGCGATGGGTGACAAGGTCAGTCGTGTGACTAGCGTGAAATAGCGGATTAGTTTCCCCTAAAAACGAAAATGCCCGACCATTGATTTGGTCGGGCATTTTTTAATTTTCTACTATTAAGCCACTTGAGATTGCTGCTGCTCAACTTGTTCGGCATTGCTGATTGGAGACTCAGCACCGTGCATCCAACGAACTAGTGTGTTTGAGAACATTAATAGGATGACACCAGAAACGGTTGCTGCAATGGCGATGCCACCAAAGATAGACATTGCACCTAGCTCACCTACATGAGAACCAATTAAACCTGCGACATAGTTAGCAATGGCGTTGAAACCAAACCATGCACCCATCATCAGTGATGCGAGGCGAAGTGGAGCTAGTTTTGTTACCAATGATAGACCGATTGGTGATAGACAAAGTTCACCCAAAGTATGGAAGAAGAACGCGCCGACCAACCAAAGCATAGATGTTTTAACTGTCGTATCACCACCTTGCTCCATTACGGCACCAACCATACATAGGAAACCTAGTGCTAAAAAGAACAACGCTAAAGCAAATTTAACTGGAGAGTTAGGTTCTTTAGGGCCAAGCTTCACCCAAAGTCCCGCAAGTACAGGTGCCAGAGTAATGATAAAGAATGGGTTAAGTGACTGGAACCAAGCGGCAGGAACTTCAAAGCTACCGATCATGCGATCTGTGTACTGCTGAGTATAGATATTCATCAGGCCGCCAGCTTGCTCAAAGCCAGCCCAGAATACGATAACAAATAGCCCCATAACTAGAATAACCTTCAAACGGTCAACTTCTTGCTTAGTTAAAGGTTGTTTCTGTGCCGATTGTTTATTTTCTAGGTCACGAGCAGCAGCAGGAACAGTACCTATTTCGCCAAGCCAAGACTTCGCCATCGTCATTTGCATGATAAGGCTAACGACCATACCGATACCCGCGACAATAAAGCCTGCTTTCCAGCCAAATTCATTAGTGACAGAGCCTGAAACAACACCTGCGATAAGGGCACCCAAGTTGATACCCATGTAGAAGATAGTGAATGCGCCGTCACGACGGTTGTCACCCTCTTCATACAGGTCACCGACCATAGTCGAGATGTTTGGTTTAAAGAGACCATTACCAGCAATCAGCAGTGCCAAACCAAGGTAGAAGCTGTGAACAGCGCTCATTCCGACCATTTCAGCTGGCAGTGCTAGCGTGAACTGACCAATAGCCATTAGAGCACCACCAATTAGAATTGAGCGGCGTTGACCTAGGTAGTTATCCGCTAACCAGCCACCGATCATTGGCGTAATGTAAACGAGTCCAGTATAGATGCCATAAAGATCGAGAGCATCTTTAGTCGACCAGCCCAAGCCGCCGTTAAGGGTTGTATCTGTCAGATAAAGAACAAGAATGGCACGCATGGCGTAGTAGGAAAAACGCTCCCACAGCTCCGTGCCAAACAAAAGGAATAGACCACGAGGGTGGCCAAGGATTTGTTGATGTTGGTTTGTCATAAATTTTACTAATGTGATTTATTAAAGATTTTTATTTGTTGTTACGTATACTCCTTAGTGAATCTATCTGCAATGACTGTATATATAAGTTTGATTTATGCTTTGTATTTAAGTTTTTGAAATAAAAGAGATATTTCTATTGGTTGATTAAAAAATAACGTGCTACAAACTTAGTTTTCAAAATCGAGATTGTTGTTTTTACAATACGCTGTCATATCAAAGGACAAAGAGAAGTAGGCAATATTGACAAGGGTTGGTTGGTAAGTAAGCAAATGGGTTGATTTTCAGCATTTGAAGAAGCTTGCGGTGAAAAAAAGAGGCTCGATGAGCCTCTTGTGAATTTGTTTTGATTAGTAAGAGTCGTTGTGAACGCTTTGAACTGCTCGACCTGATGGGTCGGCCATGTTCTTGAATGACTCATCCCATTCAATAGCCTTAGCTGACGAACAAGCTACCGATGGGCCTCCAGGGACACATTCTGCCGCTGATGGAAGCGGGAATAGCTCTTCAAAGATCTCGCGGTATACATAGCCTTCTTTTGTTGCCGGCGTGTTGTATGGGAAGCGGTAGGCTGCCGTTTCCATTTGTTGATCAGAGACTTTCGCTTCAGCCACTTCTTTTAGTGTATCGATCCAGCTGTAACCTACACCGTCAGAGAACTGCTCTTTCTGGCGCCATGCGATAGATTCTGGCAGGTAATGTTCGAAACACTCACGCAGGATGTGTTTTTCCATCTTACCGTTACCACACATCTTGTCTTCTGGGTTAAGACGCATTGCTACATCGATAAACTCTTTGTCTAGGAAAGGTACACGACCTTCAACGCCCCAGGCAGCAAGAGATTTGTTGGCACGAGCACAGTCAAACATGTTGAGTGCAAGCAGCTTACGTACCGTCTCTTCGTGGAACTCTTTTGCGTTTGGCGCTTTGTGGAAGTATAGGTAACCACCAAAGATCTCATCTGCACCTTCTCCAGAAAGTACCATCTTGATACCCATAGCCTTAATCTTACGCCCCATCAGGAACATAGGAGTAGACGCACGGATAGTTGTTACGTCGTAAGTTTCAATGTGGTAGATAACGTCACGGATGGCATCTAAGCCTTCTTGAATCGTGTAAGTCATCTCATGGTGCACGGTACCGATCTGGTCGGCTACTTCACGTGCTGCTTTAAGATCCGGAGCTCCTTCCAGACCAACTGCAAATGAGTGTAGCTGAGGCCACCATGCTTCAGACTTTTCATCATCTTCAATACGCATTGCAGCAAAACGCTTAGCAACAGCAGAAGTGATTGAAGAATCTAGACCACCAGATAGAAGTACGCCGTAAGGAACGTCCGTCATTAGTTGACGCTTAACTGCAGCTTCTAGAGCTTCAGTCAGCTCTTCTTTGCTGGTGCTGTTACCTTGGACTGCAGCATACTCGTTCCAGTCACGAATGTAGTAACGCTGTGGATCTGCATCATCACTACTGTAGTAGCAACCTGGAGGGAATTCGCTCACTGTTTTACATACTGGTACGAGCGCTTTCATTTCTGATGCTACGTAATAGTTGCCGTGCTCATCGTAACCTTGGTATAGAGGAATAATACCGATATGGTCACGACCAACGAGGTAGGTATCTTTCTCTTCATCGTAAAGAACAAAAGCAAAAATACCGTTGAGCTCTTCTAGAAGATCTGCACCGAGATCTTGATACAAAGCTAGGATTACTTCACAGTCAGAATCAGTTTGGAAGTCGTATTTGCCTTCGTAGCGCGCACGAATTTCTTTGTGGTTGTAGATCTCGCCATTTACCGCAAGGATGTGTTTTTTATCAGAGCTATATAGAGGTTGCGCACCACTATTTAGACCAACAATCGCCAAACGCTCATGAGCAAGAATTGCTTTCTCTGAAGAATAAATACCAGACCAGTCAGGACCACGATGGCGAAGCTTCTTCGACATTTCTAAAGCAACAGGGCGTAGAGCTTCTGCATCACTCTTTATGTCAAGAATACCGAAAATCGAACACATACAACTTCCCTTTAAAATAAAATTAACTTGTTGAGTTCAATTTGCCATTCTGATTAAAAAAATCAACCGTGTTTGATGAAAAAGTTTAATGAACTCGGCTGTTATTAAACTAAATTTAAATAAATGGCCATTTTAGTGAATGGAGTCTAAGTTCTGCTTTGTTTTTGTTCGGCGGAGACAAGAAAGGCAGCGATTTGCTGCCTTTTGACTGAGATTATTTCGAGAAGTTGGGCTTGAGTTGATCGCAGACATGCCTCGCAAAACCGCTACCAGCCTCACTGTAGATGTTAAATGCAGCGTCTACACCACCTTCGACCAACGCATCTAGCTGATCTTGGTATTCTGCAATAGCAGCGATCTGACCTTGGAAGTTTTTACGCTGTAGCTGTTCTAAAGCTATTTGGTTACCTTGGTGGTGCGGCATCGCAAGTAATACTAGTTTTACGTTGGCTACGTCTAATATGCGCTCCCAAAAATCTGGGTCGGTAGCATCGCCTTCAATTACGTTTCTACCGTGGGCTTTGTGTTGATGCGCGGCATCTTCGCGAACTTCAATACCTAAACTGATTTTGCCGTAGCGATTTCTTAGTTCATCGTAAGCACCAGTGCCAATTCGACCCATACCAAGGATCAGAACTTGAGCGTGGCCTGGGCTGATCAGTTGATCACGAATGTTAAGGTTTTCTGCTGCATGTTCGCGTAACCAACGACCTGAGCGTTGATAAAGCGAGTGACCGTGGCGACTCAGTGGTGCGGCTAGTACAAATGAAATTGAAACTGCAATGGCAAGGGCGACCAGAATATCACCGCTCATCCAGCCCATTTTAAAGGCTAATCCACCAACAATAAGACCAAACTCACTGAAGTTAAATAGGCTTAGTGATGCGAGTAGAGAGGTGCGCACGCGAAACTTAAATGCATTAAGCACTAAGAAGTAGAGAATCCCTTTTAGTGGCAGTAGCAACATGAATAAAATTGCGAGTGCAAAGCCAGAAAGCGTTGGCTGAGCGGATAAACCGATATTTAAGAAGAAGCAGACTAGGAATAGCTCTTTTAGGTTGAATAGAGATTTAGATAATTCCGACGCTTTCTTATGTCCGGCGAGTAACATGCCAAGGATAAGAGCACCGAGATCTGGCTTCATACCGACTAATTCGAATAGACCCGCACCTGCAACCAAGGCGAAGAAAATCCCTAGAAGTACCAGCATTTCTCCGTGGCCGACCCAATCAAGCATCTTGAAGAATAGAGGTCTGAGTAATGGTAGGGCAAATAGCGCAATAGCGTACCATTCTGGAAGCTTGCCCGTTGAAGCGGTTAGGAACACAACTGCGAAGATGTCCTGCATGACTAGAATACCAATCGCAATGGTGCCGTAGGTAGCATTCATCTCCCCTTTCTCTTGCAGTGATTTTACGGCAAAGACGGTACTGGAGAAGGATAGGGCAAAACCGAGCAAGACGATTTGCTCGATAGACATCGCCGCTAGCGAACTGACTCCTAAGAATTTGAAACAGAACAGCGCAACACTAAAGAGTGCAGTGGATAATAGATTGTGTAAGGTCGCACCTGCCCAGATCTCTTTAGAGAGTAGGGTCTTGATATCGAGCTTCAGACCAATAGTAAAAAGAAGCAGTGTTACACCTAGATCAGCGAGTGTGATTATGGTGTCGTTAGACTGAAAGCCGAAAGCGTGCAGCCCGAAGCCTGCCAATAAAAAGCCAACCAGTGGGGGGAGGTTGCATTTCAGTGCAATAAATCCGGCGAGAAACGCCGCTGAAATCAATATCAGTTCCATATTCGTTTTGTTTCGTCCTAAAAAAACGGGCTACATATCGTAGCCCGTTATTCTAACTCAATTAGTTGCTTACAGGGGGGAGAAGATTAATCTTCTAACAATTTTTGTAGCAGAACTCCGTTTAACATTGCGCGTTTTATCATTGCGAATGCACCTAGGGTAGGCTGCTTATCAATTTGCGAGGCAACAATCGGTAAATCTGTGTGGAAAGTGGTGAGAGATTGATTCTCAACGTTACGGCGAATCGCTGGGAAAAGAATCTCTTCACATTGAGTAATATCACCAGCAATCACAATCTTTTGCGGGTTAAACAAGTTGATCGTAATCGCAATCGCCTTGCCCAATTGGTTACCAACGCGAACTAAGCTCTGTTTAGCCAGTTCATCACCCATATTGGCATGCTCACAGACGTCAGAGATACCGATGGTTTCAAGTTCAGTTAAGCTTGATTCATAACCTTGTTTGATCAGCTTGTTGACTCGTTCAACGATAGCGGGGTTAGCGGCGACCGTTTCAAGACAGCCAAAGTTGCCACATTGGCATTGCTCGCCAAGTGGATCAATTTGAATATGACCGATTTCACCGACGTTGCGGTTAAAGCCTAGGAATACTTGACCATTAACAATAATACCTGCACCTGTACCTCGATGAACACTGACAAGAATGGAATCTTGGCAATCTTGGCTAGCGCCAAAGTAGTGTTCAGCAAGCGCCATACCACGAACGTCGTTGCCAACAAAACATTGTACATGGAAGGTGTTATGAATCAGCTCAGATAGCGCAAGGTTGTCAATCGAGATATTTGGCATGTATTCAACCACGCCTGTTTCTGGATTGACGAGACCAGGCAAGGCAACACCAATCGCGATCAGTTGATTGATATTGGTCTGGTTATCTTGAATAAAGGTTTTTAACTGGGAGAGTAACCCTTCAACCAGCTCTTCTTGGGTCGTATAGAAGAATTCGTTGTAATCTGAGGCAAGCTCTTTGCCGCCCAAATCGTACAAACTGAACTGAAGGTAGTCACGACCGAGTCGAATCGCTACTGAGTGGAAAGGCTCAACTTCTGTTGTCAAAGAGATCGCTCTGCGTCCCCCTGTAGAAGCTTGTTGCGCGACCTCTTTAATCAGGCCGCGTTCCAGAAGTTGGCGGGTAATTTTTGTAACACTGGCAGGTGCCAGCTGGCTAACATCAGCAACTTGTATCCTCGAAATAGGACCTTGCTGATCGATCAGCCTGTAAACAGCTGCACTATTTAGTTGTTTTACTAAATCTACGTTACCTATTTGTCCGCCATTCATTCTTAATTTTGCTCGTATTGTCCGTTAACAACTGTCGCCTGAACATTGAAGTCACGATCAAATACGGTAAGGTTAGCCACCATGCCTTTTTTAACTCGGCCTAGTTGCTCTTCCAAACCCATTGCTTTCGCAGGATACAGAGTAGCCATGCGCAGTGCTTCGTCCAGTGCGATACCGACGTGCTCAACCGTGTTTTGAACTGCTTCAATCATAGTTAGTGCTGAGCCGCCAAGTGTGCCGTTTTCATCAACACACTTACCATCTCGGTAATATACTTTCTTACCAACAAAAATAAAGTAATCCATGTCAGCGCCTGCAGGAGCTGTGGCATCGGTCACTAATACTAATTTTTCGCCCTTAATTTTGTGAGCGATACGAATGTTTGCATAGTCTACGTGGAAGCCATCAGCAATGATGCCCGCATAAACCTCAGGGGTATCGTAGATCGCTCCTACAACACCTGGTTCACGGCCTACCATTGGCGTCATTGCATTAAACAAGTGAGTGGCAAATGAGATACCTGCGTCAAAGCTTTTACGTGCTTCGGTATAAGTGGCATTCGTGTGACCAATTGATACAACAATACCCGCTGCTTTTAAGCGTTCGATATGTACTGGGTCATTGTGCTCTGGAGCCAGTGTCACTTTGGCAATGACGTCTGTGTTTTCACACATGAAATCGATCATGTTGTCTTCAGAAGGTCGGATATGATCGACACTGTGAATACCTTTTTTCATCACATTCAGGTATGGACCTTCAAGGTGTAGACCCAAAGATTGATTCTGATACTGAGTGTGATAGTCGCGCGCAGCAGCTACTGCTTGGCGCATGTCTTCGTCAGAAGAAGTAATTAGCGTTGGAAGGAAGCTTGTACAACCAGACTTAAGATTGGCTTCATGCATGATTTGCATTGTTTCAGCGGTAATCTCGTCGTTTAGCATCACGCCACCACAACCATTTAACTGCAGGTCAATAAAGCCTGGACTTAGGTTTGCGCCGTTTAAATCTCTTGTTTCAATGTCTGAAGGAAGCTCTGAGATAGGGCAAACTGATTCGATCAGGTTGTTGTTAATGATTACCGCATGTTCAACGAGGACGTCGCTGCCGGTATAAATTTTACAGTTAGTTAGCGCATACATGGTTAGCTAATCCTTATAAGTTTAGAGTCTTAATGCCTTCGGTTATCTATTGAAGCTGCGTTTCACTACATAGTTGTACTTTATTTGTAAGCTTCAATTAGATCGCAAAATATCTTTAGCAAACGAAAAAATGAGTTCTCAATATTATGCAAGCATCATGGTGAATGCTTCAATGGTAAGTGATTCACGTCGCATTGGCGTTAGGGACTATTACTAAGCCAGACAATCACTTTGGCCTTGTTAGTACTGTAAGAGTACCGCGAAATTGACTCAATGAATGCTATTTTTTTGTATTGTAAAATAAGTTTTATGATCTCGCTAGCAAAAACCTTCCGGATCACCTGTTTCTGGTGATTATGATCACAAATGATGAGGTTTTAATTTGCGGAGCAAAATTAATGTCATAAACTGAGCAGGACTAAATTGAGCGGCTAAAAAAAGTGGCTCAGCCAAAATACAAAATCCTATAGGGGGAACTTAAGGTGAATATTCTTGGATATGCGCAAAAGTTAGGTAAAGCTCTTATGCTTCCTATCGCAACGCTTCCAGTTGCGGCGCTCTTACTACGTTTGGGTCAAGGTGACCTATTAGATATTCCATTCATGGCGCAAGCTGGTGGCGCTATCTTTGGTCAACTTCCACTACTATTCGGTCTAGGTATCGCGATTGGTCTTTCTAAAGACGGTCAAGGTGCCGCAGGTCTAGCGGGTGCGGTTGCTTACTTCGTACTTACAGCGACAGCAACAACAATCAACGCTGACGTTAACATGTCATTCTTCGGTGGTATCATCGCTGGTATTATCGCTGGTCACTCTTACAACGCTTTCCATACTACACGTCTTCCTGAGTGGTTGGCATTCTTCTCTGGCAAACGTCTAGTACCAATCATGGCTGGCCTATTCGCGCTAGTTGCAGGTGCAATCTCTGGCGTTGTATGGCCAACGATCCAAGGCGGTCTTGACGCGCTAGCACACGCAGTTTCTACTTCTGGTGCTATCGGTCAGTTCGTATACGGTACTCTTAACCGTGCACTTATCCCTGTAGGTCTTCACCACGTTCTTAACTCTTACTTCTGGTTCGGTATGGGTACGTGTCAAGAAGTTCTAGTTACTGGCGCTCAAGCTGCTGGTCAAGCACTTCCTGCTCTACAGCAACTTTGTGTAGACCCTGCTTTAGCTAAGACTCTTGTTGCTGGTCAATCTCACACGTTTGAGTTTGCTAACTCTGTAACTCCAGAAATCACTGCAACAGTGAAAGAAGTAACTGAAACAGTTAAATCTGGTGACCTACACCGTTACTTCGGCGGCGATAAGTCTGCTGGTGTATTCATGAACGGTTTCTTCCCAGTAATGATGTTTGGTCTACCTGGCGCAGCTCTAGCTATGTACCTAGCAGCTCCTGCTGAAAAACGTAGCCAAGTTGGTGGTGCACTATTCTCAGTAGGTTTCTGTTCTTTCCTAACTGGTATCACAGAGCCTCTAGAGTTCATGTTTGTATTCCTTGCACCTGCGCTATACGCAATGCACGCAGTATTCACAGGTCTATCTCTAGTTGTTGCTAACATGTTTGGTACTCTGCACGGCTTCGGCTTCTCTGCAGGTCTAATCGACTTCATCCTAAACTGGGGTCTAGCAACTAAGCCGGTAACTCTACTACTAATCGGCCTAGGTTTCGGTGCTCTATACTTCTTCACATTTAGCTTCGCAATCCGCGCATTCAACCTGAAGTCGCCAGGTCGTGAAGACGATGATGAAGAAACTGCAAGCGCTCCTGCTGGTGAAGCGAAAAACGGCGACCTAGCGCGTCAATACCTAAAAGCTCTAGGTGGTCACGACAACCTAACTTCAATCGATGCTTGTATCACTCGTCTACGTCTTACTCTTAAAGACCGCTCAGTAGCTGACGAAGTTGTACTTAAGAAGCTTGGTGCGAAAGGTGTTGTTAAGCTAGGTGAGAATAACCTTCAAGTTATCCTTGGTCCTCTAGCTGAAATCGTTGCTGGTGAAATGAAAGCAATCGGTGCTAACGAAGACCTATCTGATGTAAAACTTCCTTAGTTACGGCACGTAAAGTAAGAAAGTGATGAAAGCCTCCTTCGGGAGGCTTTCTTGCGTTTTGAGGGTTTCGAAACTGATCCCTGCTAGCTTATTAACCATACAGAGAAAAAAAAGACGTTTTGCTTCGAGATATTGTTGTGTAATCCACCATAATTGTGGATCATTAGACGCTATGTACTTGACGGCCATTTTAATCGTCTAAGTAAGAATTATCTGAACAATACTAAAACAATTGAGGTGCTATAGATGAGTGAAGCTGAGGCTCGTCCATCGAATTTCATTCGCCAAATCATTGATAAAGATTTAGCTGATGGTAAACACACTAGCGTGCATACTCGTTTCCCGCCAGAGCCAAACGGCTATCTGCATATCGGTCACGCTAAGTCAATTTGCTTAAACTTTGGTATTGCTCAGGACTACCAGGGAAAGTGTAACCTACGTTTTGATGACACTAACCCAGAAAAAGAAGACGTTGAATACGTTGAGTCAATTAAGAATGATGTGAGCTGGTTAGGCTTCGAGTGGGATGGTGACGTATGTTATTCATCAAACTACTTCGATAAGCTATACGGTTACGCAGTGGAATTAATTAACAAAGGCTTAGCGTACGTTGAAGAGCTAAGTCCTGAGCAGATCCGTGAGTATCGTGGCACACTTACCGAGCCTGGTAAGCCAAGCCCGTACCGCGATCGCACACCTGAAGAAAACTTAGCGCTATTTGAGAAGATGCGTGCCGGTGGTTTCGAAGAAGGTAAAGCTTGTCTACGTGCAAAGATTGATCTTGCTTCTTCTTTCATTGTGCTGCGCGATCCTGTTATTTACCGAGTGCGCTTTGCTGAGCACCACCAAACGGGTGACAAGTGGTGCATCTACCCAATGTACGACTTTACGCACTGTATTTCGGATGCACTAGAAGGTATTACACACTCACTGTGTACGTTAGAGTTCCAAGATAACCGTCGTCTTTACGACTGGGTGCTAGAGAACATCACTATTGATTGCCAACCTCACCAGTACGAGTTTAGTCGCCTAAACCTTGAGTACACGGTGATGTCTAAGCGTAAGCTGAACCAACTTGTCACTGAGAACCTAGTGAATGGTTGGGACGATCCACGTATGCCGACAATTTCTGGTCTACGTCGTCGTGGCTTCACGCCTGGTTCTATTCGTGAGTTCTGTAAACGTATTGGTGTAACTAAGCAAGACAACATGATTGAGATGAGTTCTCTTGAGTCTTGCATTCGTGATGACCTGAACGAAAACGCACCTCGCGCAATGGCTGTGCTTGATCCGGTTAAGATCGTTATCGAGAACTTCGAAGAAGGCAAAGTAGAGTCTTTGACGGTAGCCAACCATCCAAACAAACCTGAGATGGGCGAGCGTGAAGTACCGTTCACCCGCGAAGTTTGGATTGAGCGCGAAGACTTCCGCGAAGAAGCGAACAAGAAGTACAAGCGATTGGTTCTGGGTAAAGAAGTACGCCTACGTGGTGCTTACGTGATCAAAGCAGAGCGTATAGAAAAAGATGCAGAGGGTAACATTACCACTATCTTCTGTAGCTACGATGCAGACACGCTAGGTAAGAACCCAGCTGATGGCCGTAAAGTGAAAGGTGTTATTCACTGGGTATCTGCCGATAAAGGTCTTCCAGCTGAGATTCGCCTATACGATCGTTTGTTCACTGTGCCAAACCCAGCAGCAGCGGATAACTTTGCTGAGACAATCAACCCTGAGTCACTCGTTAAGCTGAGTGGTTTTGTTGAGCCAAGCCTCGCTCAAGCGCAAGCTGAGAAGGGTTTCCAGTTTGAGCGTATGGGTTACTTCTGTGCGGATATTAAAGACTCTAAGCCAGAAGCTTTAGTGTTTAACCGCACTGTAGGTCTTCGCGACACTTGGGCGAAAATCGAAGCTAAGTAATCGTCTTACACTCTAGTTTGAAAGCCAGTCCTGTGACTGGCTTTTTTATTGGTGCCAATCAGGATGAATAGGTGACCAGATACTGTGTCTGGTTGGTATCACTAAATAGTGAGTAATAAAAAACGCCAGCTTTTTGGCTGACGTTTTAAAGTTGGCTGTGAAGACGAAATTATTTCTTCGACTTATGCGCGTCTGGTTTGTCTTTGCAGCTACCGTCAGCACATTTACCGTATAGGTATAGGCTGTGGTTAGTCAAAATAACATTGTACTGGGCCGCGATTTCTTTCTGACGCTCTTCAATGATGTCATCAGAAAACTCAATCACTTCACCACAATCTAGACACACTAGATGGTCATGATGATGCTGAGTTGACAGTTCAAATACAGACTTGCCGCCTTCAAAGTGGTGGCGAGTTACGATACCTGCATCATCAAATTGGTTTAATACGCGGTATACAGTCGCTAGACCAATCTCTTCACCTAGATCAATCAGCTTTTTGTACAGTTCTTCAGCACTGATATGTTGGCATTCAGGTTGCTGTAATACTTCTAAAATCTTTAGTCTTGGAAGGGTAACTTTAAGACCAGCATCCTTAAGCGCTTGGTTATTGTCTGACATATACTTTCCTGTTGATGATCTGCAGTTATTAACAGAATTCAATATTCCTATCATTATAGGGCAGTACTGATAAACAATAAACCACGAACTTCAAAGGGTTACTAGTATTTTTTTATAAACAAGTGAGAAGTCACTGATAAAGCATGTCAGACCAGTTACAATTGGTTAACAAGTGAGGAAAAATAATCAGTTAAGGACAAGGAATGAATAAGTCATTGGCTAAAATTTATAAGCCAGGAGTGGTTAAATTTGCCCTCAACTCTTGGCCGCCTTTTTGGGGAGCGGGGATCAAGATACTCTCAATCAGTGATGACTTTCGTGAAGTCAAAATGAAACTTAAGCTACGTTGGTGGAATAAAAATGCTAATCGTACCCAATATGGTGGCAGCATCTTCTCACTAACTGACCCGGTCTATTCTTTGATGTTGATGGGAATCTTAGGTGAACGCTACTACGTCTGGGACAAGGAAGCGAGCATCAACTTTATCAAGCCGGGGCAAAGTGATCTGTTTGCTGAATTTTGTGTCACTCAAGATCAGCTTGAAGATATTTTAAGGCAGACGGCTGATGGAGATAAATGTTTCCCAGAGTTCATTATTTATGTCAAAGACAAACGAGGCAATGTGGTGTCAGAGGTGCAGCGCAAACTCTATGTACGTAAAAAACCTCAATTTAGAGAAGAGGATGCAGAGGAACAAACGGCATAAAAAAACCTCCGTAGCGGAGGTTTCTTAATTTGGCGAAGAGATTAGTCTTCTAGCTCTGCTAGGCACATCTCTTCGTGAATCTGCTTACACCAGCTGTTCACGCGCTCTTCTGTTAGCTCTGGCTGGCGGTCTTCATCGATACATAGACCCACGAATTGGCTCTCATCGCCTTCAACTAGACCTTTAGATGCTTCGAACTCATAGCCTTCAGTTGAAGTGTAGCCAAGGATAGTGCCGCCTTTAGCTTCAACGATATCACGTACTGTGCCCATAGCGTCACAGAAGTACTCTGCGTAGTCTTCTTGATCACCACAGCCAAAGATTGCGACTAGCTTAGTCGAAAAATCGATTTGCTCTAGTTCAGGGAAGAAATCATCCCAGTCACATTGTGCTTCGCCGTAGTACCAAGTTGGGATACCAAGAAGCAGAAGATCGAAGTTATCAATATCTTCTTTGCTGCTTTTAGCGATATCTTGAACGTGAACCAGTTGTTTACCTAGTTGCTTTTGAATCATCTTTGCAACAGCTTCAGTGTTACCTGTGTCGCTACCAAAGAAGATGCCTACACTTGCCATAGATTCGTTACCTTTACTAATTTCTGTTGTGGGCTCGGTTGATATCAGCCGATACCACCACCTTCCCAGCTAAGCTGAATAATGCCTTTGGCGATAAACCCAGCACAGCCAAGGAATAGGACTAACCATACAATGCGACGACCGAAAGGGGGAACATTACCCGCTTTTAAGACATCTTTTATCGCCATACCGATAAAGAAAAAGATAGACGCGAAAAGCAGATCGAGACCAATTGACTCGAGCATGTTCATGTAGTCGTAGAGCATGGAATCCCTTTATGCCAAATTACTTGCGCCGCACTATACCACTGTTACTGAATAAAGTTAACGGGCATAGTACAACTGATCTCTCATTCTGTTTTAAGCGATGAACTTGCGAATAGCACGTATCACTTCAGCCGGCTTTTCGGCATGCAACCAATGCCCAGTATTGGCGATAACATGCGCTTTGGCATTACTGAACTGCTGTTGAACTTGACCTTGGTGCTCTGCGGTTAAGTAATCTGAATCGCCACCTTTGATAAACAAGGTAGGCGTCGAAATTGTTTCAATAGTTTGCCAACCAAGAATCTCCCAGTAGTTGTCCCACAAGCTTTCGACATTAAAGCGCCAAGCCAAATGTTCACCTGTGTTGTACAAAGATTTACCGAGAAACTGGCGAACACCTTCTAGTTCGATATGCTCGGCCAAAATGTTTAGCGCTTGCTTACGCTGAGTTGGCTTTTGTTCGATGACGGCTTTGAGTCCATTGAATACATTGTCATGTCGACTTTTTGTGTAGCGAACAGGTGCCATATCCAAAACAAGCAGTTTATGCATCTGATCTTGGGCAATTTCTGCCAATTTCATTGCGACTTTGCCACCCATGGAGTGGCCGACCACAGTGTAGTTAGAAAGATTTAGGTGTTGCAGCAGTGCATAGACATCTTGCGCCATTAATGGATAGCTATGTTCACCACTCTGAAAGGAGAGGCCATGGTTGCGCAGGTCAATACTCAGTACTTGATGATCCTCTTTTAGATCGCGAGCAAGTAAACCTAAGTTGTCTAAATTACCAAACAACCCATGGATCAATACAATGGTGTGACCCTCACCTTCGAGTTTGTAGTTGAGCAGATGTGACATTTTATTCTATTCGTGACAGGTAAACCGTAGAGTCTCTTTAAAGATCTCGCTATAATCCCCCAGAGTTTAAACATAGAGATTGTGAAAAGCGAATGAAAACAATTGAGGTTGATGAGGATCTATACCGTTACATCGCAAGTCAAACCCAGCATATTGGTGAGAGTGCTTCGGACATTTTACGTCGTCTTTTGATGACTGAAGGTCAAGCTCCTGTTGCCAAGCCGCAGGTTGTGGCGCAACCAAAGGGTGTAGTGGTTAGCAAAGATGCAATAAAAGAAGAAACAGTAGATAGCGTTAAAGAGATGCGATCATTGCTTATCTCTGACGAGTTTGCTGGTCTTAAGAAAGCGATTGACCGCTTTATGTTGGTTCTAGCAACGCTGCATCGCATTAACCCGAGTGACTTTTCTGAAGCAACCCAGGTTAAAGGTCGTAAGCGTGTTTACTTTGCTGATAATGAGCAAACACTACTTGCAAACGGTAACACGACTAAGCCGAAATCAATCCCAGGTTCACCATTTTGGGTCATCACTAATAATAACACTAGCCGCAAGAGGCAGATGGTTGACCAACTGATGGCGAGAATGAATTTCCCATCAGACCTGATTGAGAAAGTGACAAACTCAATCTAGAGAATTCTGATAGAAACCTCATAATGCACAACTCAGTTAACGTATTATGAGGTTTTTTTATTTCTACATATTTTTAAGAAAGGATGTCAAATGGCTATGCACCCACGAGCGGGACAAAAAGCTCAACAGCAAGACCTGCATAATATTCCAGCCCTCGTTGCCAATTATTTTCTTCTCCAACCTGACTCTTCGAATCCTGACCACAAAGTTGAATTTGGTACATCTGGTCACCGCGGTAGTTCAGACAAGTCTACGTTCAATGAGCACCATATTTTGGCGATTGCTCAAGCCGTTGCGGAAGTTCGTGCGGAAAAAGGCACAACAGGCCCACTGTTTGTTGGTAAAGATACTCATGCGCTATCTGAGCCGGCATTTTCAACAGTTGTAGAAGTGCTCGTGGCTAATGGTGTGCAAGTGATTGTGCAACAAGATAACGGGTACACGCCAACGCCGGGTGTTTCTCACGCTATTTTGACTTACAACCTGAAACATCAAGCCAAAGCAGACGGCATTGTGATCACGCCGTCTCATAACCCACCGCAAGATGGTGGTATTAAGTACAACCCAACTCATGGCGGCCCTGCGGAAGGTGAATTGACACAAGCGATTCAAGACCGTGCAAATGTACTTATCGCTGAAGGTTTGCAAGGCGTTAAACGTATGCCGTTAGGTGAAGCCAAAGCTTCAGAACTGTTCATCGAGCAAGATCTTGTTAAGCCGTACATTGATGACTTAGTAAATGTCATTGATATGGAAGCGATTCAAAAAGCAAACCTAAAAATTGGAGTAGACCCACTTGGTGGCAGCGGTATCGACTACTGGCGTCAAATCGGCTCAGCTTACAATCTAGATCTGACCTTGGTTAGCGAAGCGATTGACCCATCATTCCAGTTTATGTCGTTAGATAAAGACGGCGTGGTTCGTATGGACTGTTCATCGCCTTACGCAATGGCGGGTCTGTTAGCGCTAAAAGATGAATATGATCTGGCGTTTGGTAACGACCCAGACTACGACCGCCATGGTATTGTTACGCCAAAAGGCCTGATGAACCCAAACCACTTCCTAGCTGTATGTATCGATTACCTATACCGTCATCGCGAAGGGTGGGGTAAAGACGTTGCCGTTGGTAAAACACTAGTATCAAGCGCACTAATTGACCGTGTAGTTGCCGACCTTGGTCGCGAACTATGTGAAGTGCCTGTTGGCTTTAAATGGTTTGTTGATGGCCTGTATGAAGGTAAATTTGGTTTTGGTGGCGAAGAGTCAGCAGGGGCATCTTTCCTACGTAAAGATGGTACGCCTTGGTCTACCGATAAAGATGGCATCATTTTATGTCTTCTTGCTGCCGAAATTACAGCAGTCACTGGTAAGAACCCTCAAGAATACTACGAAGAGCTCGCAGCGAAACATGGCGCATCGGAATACAACCGTATTCAAGCTGTGGCAAATGGTCCGCAAAAAGACGTGCTTAAGAAACTGTCTGCCGAAATGGTGACAGCGGAAACGTTAGCAGGCGAAGCGATCACTGCACGTTTGACGCATGCTCCGGGTAATGGAGCGGCAATCGGCGGTCTGAAAGTGACGACTGAAAACGGTTGGTTTGCAGCTCGCCCATCTGGCACTGAGGATATCTACAAGATCTACTGTGAGAGCTTTAAAGGTGAAGAGCATTTGAAGCAGATCGAAGCAGAAGCACAAGAGATCGTGAATCAAGTATTTGCTGACGCAGGTCTTTAATTCCGACTACTAAGTGTAGTATCAAGGGCTGACTGTTTGTCAGCCCTTTTTTGTAGTAGAGAACTGGAACGGACTTCGTCCTATGGAGAGCAGGAACGCTGCGCTATGGAAAGCGGGATTGGGCTTCGCCCTGCTGGAGATCGAGAATTGACTACTAAACTATGGCGGAGCGATTTTAGTTATCCAGTTATCCAGTTATCCAGTTATCCAGTTATCCAGTTATCCATAGGACGAAGTCCGTTCTCGCTTCCCGTCCTACCCCGGCCAACTATCCGGTACAACAAACCAAAATTGACCGCTTTGCGTCTGAGCATGGACGAACCTTCCGTTGGGTTTATCTATAGGGTTGACGAATTCTTCTAGTCCAACCGCCCAAAGTGGCTTTTCAAGTTCGTACAGCGGCTCACCGATTTGCTCCCACTGGCTTTGATAGCACCAGTATCCGGTGATTTGGCTTTGATTGAGAGGCAGCCCCAAACATTCCTGTGGAATGGTTTCTGGCGAAAAGGGATTAATGTACAGCCTTCCTTGAATCAATAGATGTTCTGTTAGCTCTTGATATTGTGGGTACTGGCTACGAAACTCATCAGTCGAGCTCATTTTTAGCTGGTGGGAGAGCATTCTGGCCAGTTTTTTATCAAGCTGATCATGAGCGTTTGGCCCATACCAAGTTCCGCTATGTAAAAGGTAGAACTTGATCGCCACTTCCCAATGTTCTTTGCGCTGCTGCTGATGATTTCTAAGAATAAGATCAATCGCTCCTAAGGTTTGCCCACAAGGTTTATTGATCTGAATTTCTTCATCGAGTAATGCGAAGTTGTCACTTTGAGTGAGTAACTTGGTGCAAAGGTATTGATAGATAAAACCAAGTCTCGGATTACCTTGATATTCCTCTTTGATATAGGGAGGAACAGATAGAGAAGAGAGCTCCTCAAAAGGTGGCTTTAACTCGAATAGTGATGGAGTCTTGGCAATCCAGTGATAAAAACGCTGTAGTGAATGCATCCTTGAGCCTATAACGGTGTGGTTAAAGAGAGTGTACCACGCACTCGCCTCTAGCATCACTGCTGCGGTTGACTTACACTTTGCCACAGTGAATTGAGCAAGCCTCGACAATGAAAATGGAAGCCCAAATGAATAACTTACAACTAGAAAAAATACTCAATGAAAAGCTATCCCCTCAATTGATCAAAGACTATGCGCCGAATGGCTTGCAGGTAGAGGGAAAAGAGCAGATCAAAAAAGTCGTCACAGGTGTAACGGCTTCTCAAGCATTGATTGATAAAGCGGTCGAGTTAAACGCTGATGCGCTACTGGTTCATCATGGTTATTTCTGGAAAGGCGAGCCAGAACCAATTCGCGGTATGAAAGGTAAGCGAATTCGTACTTTGATAAAAAACGACGTTAATTTAATGGGTTACCATCTGCCACTTGATATCCATCCAGACCTAGGTAATAACGCTGAACTTGCTCGTTTACTCGATATTGAAGTGGAAGGCGGCCTAGAAGGGCATCCTCAATCCGTAGCTATGTTTGGGCGTTTGAAATCTCCAATGACAGGGACTGAGTTTGCCGCCAAGATCAATCAAGTACTTAAACGCCAGCCTCTCCATATTGCTCCAGAAAATGCAGATAAATTGATTGAAACGGTCGGTTGGTGCACTGGTGGTGGTCAGGACTTTATTGAGTTGGCAGCGAGACACGGTTTAGATGCGTTTATTTCGGGTGAGATCTCAGAACGCACTACTTATTCTGCTCGTGAGCAAGACATTCACTACTTTGCAGCAGGGCACCACGCAACAGAACGCTACGGAATCAAAGCACTAGGCGAGTGGCTAGCCACTGAACATGGTTTAGATGTTGAGTTTATTGATATTGATAATCCGGTATAGAGAAGGAACGGGCTACGCCCTTCGGGAACGCTGCGCTTTTGGAAAACGGCATCGGGCTTCGCCCTGCGAGAGAAGGATTTGCTTTAAGAATTTCCAACGAACTTGTTCCTCGGTCTTGAGGTTAACAGCAATAAAAACAGAGGGTTGACACTAACTGCCAACCCTCAAACTTTTCTCCAGTTCTCCAGTTCTCCAGTTCTCCAGTTCTCCAGTTCTCCAGTTCTCCAGTTCTCCAGTTCTCCAGTTCTCCAGTTCTCCAGCTTTTTCCGTAGGACGAAGTCCGTTCCGAAATCCCGCATCCACGAAAAAGGGCTGACGCTCTCACGTCAACCCTCAATATTATCCGATTCTCGATTCTCTAAGGCTTATTCACGCTCATGTAGAGGCGAGAATTCGCGCTGAGTTTCACCAGTGTAAAGCTGACGCGGACGACCGATACGGTTTAGTGGGTCGCTGTGCATTTCGTTCCAGTGGGCAATCCAACCGATAGTACGCGAAATCGCGAAGATAACGGTGAACATAGATACTGGGATACCGATAGCTTTAAGAATGATACCAGAGTAGAAGTCTACGTTCGGGTATAGTTTCTTAGAGACAAAGTATTCGTCAGAAAGCGCGATACGCTCAAGTTCCATTGCCACATCAAGCAGTGGATCTTTGATGTTAAGCTCTTTAAGAACTTCGTGACATGTTTCGCGCATAACCGTTGCACGAGGGTCGTAGTTCTTGTAGACACGGTGACCGAAGCCCATTAGGCGGAATGGGTCATCTTTGTCTTTCGCGCGCTCAACATACTCCGGAATGTTTTCTACACTACCGATCTCTTCAAGCATCTTCAGACATGCTTCATTAGCGCCGCCGTGAGCTGGGCCCCAAAGAGATGCGATACCCGCTGCAATACATGCAAATGGGTTAGCACCTGAAGAACCAGATAGACGTACTGTTGAAGTTGACGCGTTTTGCTCGTGGTCTGCGTGTAGAGTAAAGATCTTATCCATTGCGCGAGCAACGACAGGGTTTACTTCGTACTCTTCACATGGATTAGCGAACATCATGTGCAGGTAGTTCTCAGCGTAGCTCAAATCATTACGTGGGTAGATGAAAGGCTGACCGATTGAGTACTTGTAACACATTGCCGCAAGTGTTGGCATTTTCGACAGTAGTCGGTATGCCGCAATTTCGCGGTGCTCATCGTTGTTGATATCTAATGAATCGTGGTAGAACGCAGCAAGTGCACCTACTACACCACACATTACAGCCATAGGGTGAGCGTCACGGCGGAAGCCGTGGAAGAAACTAGCAATTTGCTCATGGACCATAGTGTGACGCGTAACAGTAGTTTTGAATTGCTCGTATTGTTCACGTGTTGGGGCTTCACCGTAAAGAAGGATGTAACATACTTCTAAGTAATCAGCGTTATTTGCTAGCTGATCAATTGGGTAACCGCGGTGCAAAAGAATGCCTTTACCGCCGTCAATGTAGGTGATTTGAGATTCACAAGATGCAGTGGCAAGAAAACCTGGGTCAAAAGTAAAAAATCCGTTTGCTCCAAGTGTACGAACATCAATCACAGGCGTGCCTAGGGCACCTTCCATAATTGGCAGCTCGATAGGTGCTTGACCTTCAACATGAAGGGTAGCTTTCTTATCTGCCATAACAATCTCCTTTGTTTATTATTTAATCCGTCCAGGATGTTTGTGTGCCATTTTTGTACGTGTGATCGTTATCAAAGTCAATTTTTCTCATCTGATGTGTGCACTTGTTATGATTTTTTGAACGTATAAGGTGAAAAATCTGGTCTGTGTAGCAAAAATTGTTACATCAATTGTATTAGAATGTTGCCAGCCGTATAGTGGCGCAGTAAATTTTGGTGGAAACCTTATAAATTCAAGGCTTGAAACAAATGTGAGGTGAAGTTTTAATCCTTGTTGTTAACAATTATTTTACAAAATACTCCAGCAATTGTTGCAGTCTAGTGTTAAATAAATGTTAACTTTTGTAGGTTTGCAATCAAAATTCGTTCATAACTATAAATGCTCAATGGAGCTGAGTGAGCAAGCCCGTGAAAGAAAGAAAGTCAAGACCTGTTAATTTAGATTTACAGACCGTAAGCTTTCCGATCACTGCAATCGCATCAATTTTACACCGTGTGTCCGGTGTAATTACGTTTGTCGCAATCGGAATCCTGCTTTGGTTACTATCCATTTCTCTATCCTCCCCAGTCGGTTACGCACAAGCTGTTGACTTAGTCGATGGTTTCTTTGTGAAGTTTATCTTATGGGGCATCTTAACGGCTTTGGCCTATCACATTGCAGGTGGCATTCGTCACTTACTAATGGATCTTGGTCATTTTGAAGAGCTGGAATCTGGCGCGATGAGCGCTAAGGTTGCATTCGCAGCAGCAGCCGTTCTGTCTCTATTGGCGGGGGTAATGGTATGGTAAAACACATTTCATCTTTTGGTCGTAATGGTGTGCACGATTTCTTATTGATTCGTGCGACTGCAATCATTATGACGCTTTACACTATCTATCTGGTTAGCTTCTGTGCTTTCACAGATATTTCTTACGTATCTTGGACCCAGTTCTTTGGTGGTACATTCACTAAAGTGTTCACAATGCTGGCGCTTGTATCTGTTCTAATTCACGCGTGGATTGGTTTATGGCAGGTACTGACTGATTACATTAAGTGCGCCAAGCTTCGTGGTAGCCTACAGCTAGCAATCATTGCTGTTTTGTTTGGTTACTTCTTCTCTGGTCTATTTATTCTGTGGGGTGCGTAAGTGTCTATTCCAGTTCGCGAATTTGATGCCGTAGTAATCGGCGCTGGTGGTGCAGGCATGCGCGCTGCACTGCAAATCTCTGAGCAAGGCCTATCTTGTGCGTTGCTTTCTAAAGTATTTCCAACTCGTTCACACACTGTTTCTGCACAAGGTGGTATTACGGTTGCGCTAGGCAATGCGCACGAAGACCACTGGGAACAGCACATGTACGATACCGTTAAAGGTTCCGACTATATCGGTGACCAAGACGCTATCGAATACATGTGTAAAAACGGACCAGAGTCAGTGATTGAGTTAGAGAAAATGGGTCTACCATTTTCTCGTTTTGACAATGGTAGAATCTACCAACGCCCGTTTGGCGGACAGTCGAAGAACTTTGGTGGTGAGCAAGCAGCACGTACAGCCGCAGCGGCTGACCGTACTGGTCATGCTCTACTGCACACGCTATACCAACAAAACGTTAAGCACAAAACTACCATCTTCTCAGAGTGGTATTCACTTGACCTAGTTAAGAATGAAGATGGTGCGGTTCTTGGCTGTACAGCCCTTTGCATGGAAACGGGCGAAGTGTGCTACTTCAAGTCGAAAGCGACAATATTAGCGACAGGCGGTGCTGGCCGTATCTATGCTTCAACAACTAACGCTCACATCAACACGGGTGATGGCGTTGGTATGGCATTACGCGCAGGCGTTCCAATGCAAGATATGGAAATGTGGCAGTTCCACCCAACAGGTATCGCTGGTGCCGGTGTTCTTGTAACGGAAGGCTGTCGTGGTGAAGGTGGTTATCTACTGAATAAAGATGGCGAGCGCTTTATGGAGCGTTACGCTCCTAACGCGAAAGACCTTGCGGGTCGTGATGTTGTTGCTCGTTCAATGATGATCGAGATCCGCGAAGGCCGCGGCTGCGATGGCCCTTGGGGTCCTCACATTAAACTGAAATTGGATCACCTAGGTAAAGAGACACTTGAGTCGCGCTTGCCGGGTGTTTGTGAGCTATCTCGTACCTTTGCTCACGTAGACCCAGTGAAAGAGCCAATTCCGGTAATCCCGACTTGTCACTACATGATGGGTGGCGTTCCAACTCAAGTCTCTGGTCAGGCTATTAAGCAAGATGAAGCGGGCGCTGATGTTGAAGTTCAAGGTCTATTTGCTTGTGGTGAGATCGCATCAGTATCTGTTCACGGTGCAAACCGCCTAGGTGGTAACTCTCTACTAGACTTAGTTGTATTTGGTCGCGCTACGGGCCTACACCTTGGTGAAACACTGGCTAAGCAAGCTGAAGCTAAGCCAGCAACGGAAGCTGACATTGAGCGTTCACTAGAGCGCTACAACCGTTGGGAAAATAGCACTGAAGGTGAAGATCCTGCGCAAATTCGCAAAGATCTGCAACAATGTATGCAGAACAACTTCTCGGTATTCCGTGAAGGTGATGCAATGGCAAAAGGTTTAGAAGAGCTAAAAGTTATTCGTGAGCGCCTGAAGAATGCTCACCTTTCTGACAAGTCGACAGAGTTTAACACCCAGCGTATTGAGTGTTTAGAGCTAGAAAACTTGATGGAAACGGCCTATGCAACGGCTGTTGCGGCTAATTACCGTACAGAAAGTCGCGGTGCACACGCTCGCTTTGATTTCCCAGACCGTGATGATGAGCAGTGGCTATGCCACTCTATCTATAATCCGGATAATGAAGCTATGACAAAGCGTGGTGTAAACATGGAGCCAATCCATCGTGAAGCATTCCCGCCTAAAGCGCGTACATACTAGGGAGAGGAGGATAATATTATGAAACTGAATTTCTCTTTGTACCGCTACAACCCGGATGCCGATCAAAAGCCATACATGAAGGACTACACGCTGGAAGTAGAAGAAGGGTCAGACATGATGCTTCTAGATGCGTTGATCCTGCTAAAAGAGCAAGACCCAACGATCTCTTTCCGCCGATCTTGTCGTGAGGGTGTATGTGGCTCTGATGGTCTAAATATGAATGGTAAGAATGGCTTAGCTTGTATTACACCACTTTCTGCATTAAGTGGTGACAAGATAGTCATCCGTCCACTGCCAGGTTTGCCAGTTGTGCGAGATCTTATCGTTGACATGACGCAGTTCTACGATAACTATGCGAAAGTTAAGCCATTCTTGATTGATGACGGCGCACTGCCACCATCACGCGAGAACTTGCAAACGCCTGATGAGCGCGCGCACTTAGATGGTTTATATGAATGTATTATGTGTGCATGTTGTACGACCTCATGCCCATCATTCTGGTGGAATCCAGATAAATTTATCGGTCCTGCAGGTCTTCTTGCAGCGTATCGTTGGTTAATTGATAGCCGTGATACTGCGACAGATGAACGTTTGTCAAATCTTGATGATGCATTTAGCGTTTTCCGTTGCCATGGCATCATGAATTGTGTAAGTGTTTGTCCTAAGGGACTAAATCCTACGAAGGCAATCGGTCATATTAAGACGATGCTTGTAAACCGTTCGATTTAATTAACAAAAAATTGCCGACCCATTCCGGGTCGGCACTTAATAGCTCGGCGTAAGACCGAAGCAAACGTGAAAACTACTGGTTAAGGGAAAATATGCACAACGGCGTGATGAAGGCGTGGCTCGAGTCTTCACACTTGGCTGGCGCCAATGCAACGTATGTAGAGGACCTCTACGAACTGTATCTAAGTGATCCCGATTTGGTAAGTGAGGAGTGGAAATGTGTTTTTGAAGGTTTACCTAAACCTTCAGAAGGGGTGGTTGAACAACCTCATTCACGTGTCCGCGACTACTTCCGACGACTCGCTCAAGAAACAAAGCATTACAATGTCCAAGTTAGTGATCCTGATGTCGACGCTAAACAAGTAAAAGTACTTCAATTAATCAATGCTTACCGCTTTCGTGGTCATGAAGCGGCACAGCTTGACCCTCTTGGTCTATGGCAACGTCCACCCGTGGCGGAGCTCGATCCTGCATTCCACAATCTTACCGAAGACGATCTAGAAGAATCTTTCAACGTGGGTTCCTTTGCTATTGGCAAAGACACCATGCAATTGAAAGACATCCACTCGTCATTGAACAAAATTTACTGTGGCTCTATCGGTGCTGAATACATGCACATGACAGACACTGAGCAAAAACGTTGGATCCAACAGCGTTTAGAGTCAGTGGTAGGTCAGCCGTCATTTAGCAAAGAAGAAAAACAAGAATTCCTCGAAGAGCTAACAGCAGCAGAAGGTTTAGAGCGCTATCTTGGTGCGAAATTCCCAGGTGCGAAGCGTTTCTCTCTAGAAGGCGGTGATGCCTTAATCCCTATGACGAAAGAGTTGATTCGTCATGCGGGTAAGAGCGGTATGCGTGAAGTCGTGATTGGTATGGCACACCGTGGTCGTCTGAACATGCTAGTAAACGTACTTGGTAAGAAACCACAAGATCTTTTTGATGAGTTTGCTGGTAAACATGACGATACCTGGGGTACAGGTGACGTTAAGTACCACCAAGGCTTCTCAGCAGATTTTGCGACACCAGGCGGTGATGTTCACTTAGCACTTGCGTTTAACCCGTCTCACCTTGAGATCGTTAACCCTGTAGTTATCGGTTCGGTGCGCGCGCGTCAAGACCGTTTAGGTGATACAGAAGGTAATACTGTTCTTCCAATCACCATACACGGTGACTCTGCGATCGCGGGTCAGGGTGTTGTAGCTGAAACATTTAACATGTCTCAGGCGCGTGGTTTCCGAGTAGGTGGTACGGTTCGTATCGTTGTAAATAACCAAGTTGGCTTTACAACATCTAACCCGACCGACACACGTTCAACGATGTACTGTACCGATATCGCTAAGATGGTTCAGGCACCAATTTTCCATGTTAATGCTGATGATCCAGAAGCCGTTGCTTTTGTCACTCGTATTGCACTGGATTACCGCAACGAATTTAAACGCGATGTTGTAATTGACTTGGTTTGTTACCGTCGTCATGGTCACAACGAAGCGGATGAGCCAAACGCGACTCAGCCGTTGATGTACCAAAAAATCAAGAAACACCCAACTCCGCGTAAGCTTTATGCTGACGTGCTGATTGAACGTGGTGATTTTGGTATCGATACTGCGACCCAGTATGTCAATGAGTACCGTGATGCATTAGACCGCGGTGAAGTTGTGGTAAAAGAATGGCGCCCGATGGCGTTGCACTCAGTAGACTGGTCCCCATACCTTGGGCACGACTGGGATGTTGAGTGGGACAATAAATTTGATACTCAACGCTTATTAGAGCTTGGTCAACGTCTGTGTAGTTACCCAGATAGCCACAAGCTGCAAAGCCGAGTCAATAAGCTTTATAACGATCGCAAAGCGATGTTAAACGGCGAAAAAGCGATTGATTGGGGTATGGCCGAAACTTTGGCTTACGCTACGCTCGTTGATGATGGCAAACGTATTCGTATTTCGGGTCAGGATTCAGGTCGTGGTACTTTCTTCCATCGCCACTCGGTTCTGCATAACCAAAACGATGCGAGTACCTTTGTTCCACTAGCGAACATTCACGATAAGCAAGGTCCGTTTGAAGTTTTCGACTCAGTGTTATCTGAAGAAGCGGTACTAGCATTTGAGTACGGTTATGCGACTGCAGAACCAAGCGGCTTAACCCTATGGGAAGCACAGTTTGGTGATTTTGCCAACGGTGCTCAAGTAGTGATTGACCAGTTTATTTCATCAGGTGAGCAAAAATGGGCACGTTTATGTGGTCTGACTATGCTTCTTCCTCATGGTTATGAAGGTCAGGGTCCTGAGCACTCATCAGCTCGTCTAGAGCGTTACCTACAGCTTTGTGCTGAGCAAAACATGCAGGTTGTCGTGCCTTCTACACCCGCTCAGGTTTACCACATGATTCGTCGCCAGGTTGTAAGACCTATGCGTCGTCCACTTGTGGTGATGTCTCCTAAATCATTGCTGCGTCACCCGCTATGTACTTCAACAATTGAAGACTTAGCTGAGGGCACATTCCAAGCGGCAATTGGTGAAATTGACAACCTTGAAGCCGCGAAAGTGAAACGTGTGGTCTTCTGTTCAGGTAAAGTTTACTTCGATCTGCTAGAGCAGCGTCGTAACAATGAACAAGATGATGTGGCGATTGTTCGTATCGAGCAGCTTTACCCATTCCCTCTTGAGGAAGTAAAAGCCGCTATCGAGCAATACACCAACGTTGAAGATTACGTTTGGTGTCAAGAAGAGCCTCAAAACCAAGGCGCTTGGTACTCTAGCCAACACAACTTCCGTGCTGCAATTCCAGCCGGCGCTGATCTGAAATACGCTGGTCGCCCAGCTTCAGCATCACCTGCAGTAGGCTACATGTCAGTACACTTGAAACAGCAAAAAGCGCTAGTTGATGATGCGCTTAACGTGAATACAAAAACTTCAGACTAAGAACTAGAAGTTAAAGGAAGAAACAGATATGACAATTGAAATTCTGGTTCCAGATTTACCTGAATCGGTTGCTGACGCAACAGTCGCAACATGGCACAAACAACCTGGTGACGCAGTAGAGCGTGACGAGGTTCTAGTAGATATCGAAACGGATAAAGTGGTACTTGAAGTACCTGCTCCAGAAGCGGGTGTTCTAGAAGCCATCATCGAAGAAGAAGGTGCTACAGTACTTTCAAAGCAGCTAATCGCTAAGCTTAAGCCGGGTGCAGTTGCGGGTGAGCCGACTAAAGACACGACTGAAGAGTCTGAAGCGTCTCCTGATAAGCGTCATAAAGCGTCGCTAACAGAAGAAAGTAACGATGCACTTAGCCCAGCAGTTCGTCGCCTACTAGGTGAGCACGGTCTAGAAGCTAGCCAAGTGAAAGGCACAGGTGTTGGCGGTCGTATCACACGTGAAGATATTGAAGCGCACCTTGCGAAGGCGAAAGAAGCACCTAAAGCAGATTCTGCGGCAGTCGAAGCTCCAGCTACAGCGCGTAGCCAAAAGCGTGTTCCAATGACTCGTCTACGTAAAACAGTCGCAAACCGTCTTCTTGAAGCGAAGAATAACACTGCGATGTTGACGACGTTTAACGAAGTGAACATGAAACCAATCATGGACCTTCGTAAACAGTACAAAGACCAGTTCGAAGAGCGTCATGGTATTCGTCTAGGCTTTATGTCTTTCTATGTGAAAGCGGTAACAGAAGCACTGAAACGTTACCCTGAAGTCAACGCTTCTATCGACGGTGATGACATCGTTTACCACAACTACTTTGACATCAGCATGGCTGTTTCGACGCCGCGTGGTCTAGTGACTCCAGTACTAAAGGACTGTGACACATTAGGTTTCGCTGATGTTGAAAAAGGCATCAAAGAGCTCGCAATCAAAGGCCGTGACGGCAAGCTAACAGTTGATGAACTGATCGGTGGTAACTTCACTATCACTAACGGTGGTGTATTCGGCTCGCTAATGTCTACGCCAATCATCAACCCACCTCAATCGGCAATTCTTGGTATGCACAAGATCCAAGAGCGTCCAATGGCGGTGGATGGCAAGGTTGAAATCCTGCCTATGATGTATCTAGCACTATCTTACGATCACCGTCTAATCGATGGTCGTGAATCAGTGGGCTTCCTAGTAACGATCAAAGAGCTACTAGAAGATCCAGCACGTCTGCTATTAGACGTTTAATATCGCTAAAACGTCTAGCGGCCGTTGGTGGCTAGACGTTCGATAGTTTTCAAGGCTAGACTGGCTCAACTGTCTGGCCTTCACTTGAATCTTATCTACCTGCACAGCGAAATAAGATTTATTTGAGAAGACCCTACAGACGTCCGCTAAAATGACGGCGTTATGGAAATAATAATCCCTTAAGGGAAAATAAACGGAATATCAAAATGAATTTGCATGAATACCAAGCCAAACAGCTGTTTGCAGAATTCGGTTTGCCTGTACCGGAAGGTTTCGCATGTGATACTGCACAAGAAGCTTTCGAAGCTGCTGGCCGTATCTCAACAGAGAAGAAAGTCGTTAAATGTCAGGTTCACGCAGGTGGCCGTGGTAAAGCGGGTGGCGTTGAGCTGCACGATACTAAAGATGGCGTTAAAGAGTTTGCACAAAAGTGGCTAGGCAAAAACCTAGTGACCTACCAAACAGATGCAAATGGTCAGCCTGTAACAAAGATCCTAGTTGAAGAAGCATCTAACATTGCTAACGAACTTTACCTAGGTGCGGTTGTTGACCGTGCTACTCGTAAAGTTGTCTTCATGGCATCGACCGAAGGTGGTGTGGACATCGAGAAAATTGCTGAAGAAACTCCAGAGTTGATTCACCAATCAGCGATCGACCCACTAGTCGGTCCTCAAGCTTACCAAGGCCGTGAGCTAGCATTCAAGCTAGGTCTTGAAGGCGATCAAATCAAACAGTTTGTTAAGATCTTTATGGGTCTTGGCAACATGTTCTCTCAGTACGACCTAGCTCTACTAGAGATCAACCCTCTTGTTATTACTGGTGAAGGCAACCTGCTATGTCTAGACGGTAAGATTAACATCGATTCTAACGCTATGTACCGTCAGCCTAAGCTGCGTGAAATGCACGATCCTTCGCAAGAAGACGAGCGTGAAGCACATGCAGCTCAGTGGGAATTAAACTACGTAGCACTAGATGGCAACGTTGGCTGTATGGTTAACGGTGCAGGCCTAGCAATGGGTACGATGGATATCGTAAACCTACACGGTGGTAAGCCAGCTAACTTCCTAGACGTAGGCGGCGGCGCAACAAAAGAGCGTGTAGCAGAAGCATTCAAGATCATCCTATCTGATGACAATGTAAAAGCAGTATTAGTTAACATCTTCGGTGGTATTGTTCGCTGTGACATGATCGCTGAAGGTATTATCGGTGCGGTTAAAGAGGTAGGCGTAAGCGTACCAGTAGTTGTTCGTCTGGAAGGTACTAACGCAGACCTAGGTCGCGAAGTTCTTGCTAATTCTGATGTTGATATCATTGCAGCTGAGTCGCTAACTGACGCAGCTCAGAAAGTTGTTGCTGCTGCGGAGGGCAAATAATGTCTGTACTAATTAATAAAGACACGAAAGTAATCTGTCAGGGTTTCACTGGTGGTCAAGGTACTTTCCACTCTGAGCAAGCGATTGCATACGGCACGCAGATGGTTGGTGGTGTTTCTCCTGGTAAAGGTGGTCAAACTCATCTAGGTCTACCTGTATTCAACACGGTACGTGATGCAGTCGAAGCAACCGGCGCGACAGCAACAGTCATCTACGTTCCAGCACCTTTCTGTAAAGACGCAATCCTAGAAGCGATTGACGCGGGCATCGAGCTTATTGTAACAATCACTGAAGGTATCCCTACTACGGATATGATCGACGTGAAAGTGAAGCTAGAAGAAACTGGCGTTCGTATGATCGGTCCTAACTGTCCAGGTCTAATCACTCCTGATGAGTGTAAGATTGGTATCATGCCTGGTCACATCCACAAGAAGGGTAAAGTTGGTATCGTTTCTCGCTCTGGTACACTTACGTACGAAGCGGTTAAGCAGACTACAGACGAAGGCTTTGGCCAGTCTACTTGTGTTGGTATCGGTGGTGATCCAATTCCAGGTTCAAACTTCATTGATATCCTAAAACTGTTCCAAGAAGATCCAGAAACTGAAGCAATCGTAATGATTGGTGAGATCGGTGGTACAGCTGAAGAAGAAGCAGCAGCGTTCATCAAAGAGAACGTGACGAAGCCAGTGGTATCGTACATCGCTGGTGTAACGGCTCCTCCAGGTAAGCGTATGGGTCACGCAGGTGCAATCATCTCTGGTGGTAAAGGTACTGCGGAAGACAAGTTTGCTGCACTAGAAGCAGCAGGCGTTAAGACGGTTAAGTCTCTTGCAGACATCGGTAAAGGTCTACGCGAAATCACTGGTTGGTAATTTAGCCAATTGTTATAAAGAAGGCTTGGCATTCGCCAAGCCTTTTGTTTTTGTGCTCTCCAGCTCTCCAGCTCTCCAGCTCTCCAGCTCTCCAGCTCTCTAGCTTTTTATCCCGCTAACTTCTTCTCAATCGCAACCAGTCTTGCGGTTAGATCTGCAACCTCTTGCTCCAATTGTTTTATACGATCTTGATCGTTTGATTCAGTCTTCGCTGCGACTTCGACTTTTGGTACACGGTTAGAACTCTTCCAGCTCTTTAAGGTAGTGATTAAAGCAGGCATGGGGACAGAGGTACTCAAGCGCGCTTTAACCAAGGCTACAGTCGGCTCCTTTCCTTCTGCGTGTAATTGTTCAAGGATATCTTTTAGCTCTTGGCTAACATCTTGAGTAAGCATAAAACCTCCATTGTGTTGTGATCACCAATAATACTGAGCTTAGCCATAATTGACTAATGGAAAATTAAGAAATGGTGTGTGCGAGATTTCTCACAAGTGATGTAAGACAAAGTGCGTTTGAAACACGGTAATAGTCACCGCGCCTTGATTAAGCTATTGATTTGTAATGGTTAGTTGTTTTGTTTCTAATTTATTTCAATAATAGTTTGCTTTGATGGCATTGTCTTAAAGGCGAACTCGAGTAAATTAGAAGGTGTCGGAAGGATGCTGACACGGAACAGGAAATACCAAGGATTGGGAATCTTCAGGATGAAGATTGGTTGACGAGGAACGTTGATCAAGCATGGAGCGAAAGGACATTGTAAGGATACGTTCGCTAACAGGATGTTAGTGGCAAGGATGACAATGGACACCTCTAGGATGAGGCTAGGACAGTATCAGGATGATACAAAGGACACCGCTCAAGGAACAAGTGATGTGGAGCTGACGAGGATTGTTAGCTATCAGGACGATTAGGACACCGCTAGGAAGGCGAAGGCAGGACTTTACTGAAGGATTCAGTAACTATTAAGGAAGATGCATGGAGCACCTTTTGTAGCCGGATTGCTGCGAGTAAGACTATAGCCCCGATACTAGCGTATCGGGGTTTTTCTTAGGTCTCATCTATATAAAAAACTCTAATAACAACGTTCAAAAAACTACCTAGATCAATACAGGCTTTTACAACTTGGTTTAACTTTTCGGCTTTGTTTTTAATAACAATTTTGCTGCTAACAAGGATGTGTCATGACTATAGTGACTCGCCGTTCGTTATTGGTCCCCTATAACGACTCATTACAATCTGAATTTTTAATGCTCCATTGTTGTGCCATCAATCGAGCGCAGATGAATGGTGCCCATACAGTATCGTCTGCAAAGAAACTATTTGAAAAAGTCCTGAATGACCGAAACATCTATGCCATGGCAGTGTTAGATAGCCATACTCGCGATTTTATCGGTCATGTTTTTATCTCAGACCTAGATAGCCAGCCAGAGCTCGGATACATTTTTGATAAAGATTATTGGGGCACAGGGATTGCCAGTGAAGTACTGCAAGCGTTTTTCCCTAAAGCAGTCAGAGATTTAAATCTAGATAGGGTACTAGCCACAGCCAATGTGGGTCATGAACCATCAGTACGCATTCTTGAGAAGCTGGGGTTTAAGTTAAACGCGCATAAGAAAGATACCTTTGGTCCGTACGATGAGTATCTGTTTACATCCGATGTGGTGGAAGCTCAACCTTTGCTAGTCGGAAACCTTGCATAAAGATTCGGCCTTGATAGCAGTCATCGCCAAGCGAAGAAAATTCAAATTGATAAACAGAATGCCAACGCCAGACACCGTCTGGCGTTTTTAGTTTATGACCTTTAAGTGCAACGCTCAGTAGTTGCAAGTCGAGCTCTTTGCATTTACGTGCCGCAATGGTTTTAGCGAGTTCTGCTTGGCGGCGTTGTTGCCAAAACACAAGACAGACAATCGCGAGTCCGAGAATGGCAAAAAGGTCATGAATCATAGTTACGCCTTCGCTGCTTGTTGAAGGTTGATTAATGCTTTTGCTAGCTCTTCAGAAGGGCTGGAGTGAAGCAGCGGAAGCAGGACCATTCGTAATTCGGGCTGCATGACAAGATCGGCAAAAAGCTGGTTGAAGAGTGCTTGATTACCCGTTTGTGCCAACCTTAATAGAAATTGCTCGGCTAATTTTGCATCACTTAGCCAATGCCAACTACGTCCTGCAACACCAATCAACACTTCTTGGTGGCTTAATCGCGGTGAAGCAAGTACTTGGCTAATAATTGGCAGCGAGAGCGGCTGTGGTGCGCCGGATAACGCGCGCAACAATGCTGACAGTAGGAATAGGTCCGGTTCATTGCTATCAACTTGTTTTTGAGCCATTTCAACTAGGCGCTCCGCTAATTTTGGCGGTAAATCGGTATGTTCTAGGGCGCCGAGTAGGGCGTAGAGAGGTTCGTTAGGCAGGTGCTGCAACGCTTTTCTAATATTGACACCATTTTGTTCCTGCCCCAAGTGTGCACAGATATCGGTTACGCCCTGTAAGCCAACGGTGTGCCACTTATCCCACTCTAAACCGCCAGAGAAATAGTGCTGGGCATGCTCGTAATATTGACTGCATGGTAGGTTCAGTTCGGCACGAACTTGGCTATGGAAAACGGCCATCTTATCTTCGGCGGGTTTGAAGGTGTACGGGTTATTAGATAGCTTTTGCTGCTGTTCTTCGCTCATCTCTTGATTTAGGCGCGTTCCCATTGCTTCAATCACATACTTGATGAAGTTACCTACATCAGCTTGCTTGAGTAAGCCGCGCTCGTCTAATTCAAACTTTAGAAACCATATCCACGGCTGTTGCTCTTGGTTCCAATAAGCAATCGCCAAGTGGGCCTTACGCTGCATTGGGTAAGGGTAAGCTTGCTGACCTTTTTCAACATCGGCGAAGACTTTATTTTCAATCTTCTTGATTCGGCGACCAAGGTCAAATACTTGATACTGACAGTCACTGTTGGTCAATAATTGGGTAAGGGTATGAATGGTTTCCATTGGAGAATTGTCCTAACTTTCTTTCCTCTATAAATGGTACTCTTAGGGCAATTTTCAAGGTCAGTAACAAAGATAAATGACAAAAGAGAAACAATTAGCCGCACTGATTGACTGTTTAGAGCTTTCCATGAAGCAACTTGAACTGTGGTGCTCAGAGCAACCAAGCGAACAAGCGCTGGCAAGTCAGCAGCCATTCGCGCTCGATACCTTAGAGCCACAAGCGTGGTTGCAATGGGTCTTTATTCGCAGAGTGCGAGTGATGCTAGAGCAAGAACAACCATTACCAAGTGGCTTTTCGTTGTCGCCCTATTTTGAAGAGTGTTGGAAAGAACAATCTAGCTTACACCCTCTTATAGAGATATTACGTCAGATCGATGAGGAGTGCCGTTGATGCTAGAGATAGTGTATCAAGATGAGTATTTTGTCGCGGTAAATAAACCTGCAGGCATGTTAGTTCACCGTAGCTGGCTAGATAAACACGAAACTCAATTCGTCATGCAGACCTTACGTGACCAGATAGGGCAGCATGTTTTCCCACTGCATCGACTCGATCGTCCTACATCCGGTGTGCTGATTTTTGCCCTGTCAAGCGAGGTCGCTTCTCAGGTGATGCCGATGTTTGCCAATCATGAAATGGAAAAAACGTATCACGCTATTGTCCGTGGCTGGATTGAAGAAGCGGCACGTTTGGATTATCCGCTTAAAGTAGAGCTAGATAAAATTGCCGATAAGCATGCTAGCCAAGAGAAAGAAGCCCAAGAAGCAATAACTGACTACCAGCCTGTTGCAAAAACTGAAATACCACATTCAACAGGCAAGTTCCCAACGACACGTTATTGTCTGATGGAGATGAAGCCATTAACAGGGCGAAAGCATCAGCTAAGACGTCATATGGCGCATTTAAGGCACCCGATTGTGGGAGATACGACGCATGGTGATGGCAAGCATAATAAGCTGTTTCGAGAGATCTACGATTCGCACCGGCTATTGCTTCATGCTTCTAGCTTGAAGTTTATTCATCCGTTTACCGGACAAGAACTGCTGATTGAAGCGGGTATTGATGAAACTTGGCAGAAACTCTGTGCCGAGTTTAGTTGGGATATTCCGAAGTGGTAGAGGAAACAAACCGTCACTTTAACCTAAAGTGACGGTTGAAAAGCTGAGATTACTTACAGTAAACACGCGCTTCACGAGGAGTGTAGATACCGAAAGTGATTGTACTAAACACGATATCTTTGAAAGTTTGCTGCGTTTCTACTTTAGCCACTTTATCTGCTGCTCCACATACTTGTGTTGCGTCGATTTGCTTGCTTTGACCAATACCGCTCACAAAGAAGTGGTGAGTTTTTAGTTCTGTCGCTTCATTTGTTTCTTGCGCTGGTGATACAACGAATGTTTGTTGTGCACAGCCAGATGCCAATAGACTGATTGCCGCTGCGATGACAAGCTTTTTCATAACTCTTTCCTTAACTATTATAATTGGACTCAAATCGGCAAGCGTTCTAATTAACTTGCCCAATGCAGTGTAACAAGTTTCTTATAGATGTGTATGTCTTGAGTTTGTATTTATTTGTCATGTGATTGGTTTTTGTGATACTGATAACTGATTGAACCAGATAATAAAAAACCCTCCGAAGAGGGTTTTATCAATAACAGTTCAAATTCCAATCTATTTAGCGAGATAATCACGAATCGATTGTTCAATTCCTACAGCATCAAGCCCAAGTTCCTGATGAAGTTGTTCTTGCGTACCTTGGGCGATGAATTTATCTGGCAAGCCAAGGTTTAGTACTGGCTTGAGGATCTTTTCCTGCATCATAAACTCGATCACACCCGCACCTGCGCCGCCAGCAATAGCATTCTCTTCTAGCGTAACCAGCACATCATGCTCATCAGCGAGTTGCTTGATAAGTGCTTCATCGAGAGGTTTGACAAAACGCATATCAGCGACGGTTGCATTAAGTGCATCTGCCGCTTGTTGAGCACTGTTTAAGAAGGTGCCAAAGTTCAGAATAGCCACTTTTTCACCTTGGCGGACAAGGCGGCCTTTCCCTATTTCTAGCGCGGTGAAATCCTGTTCGATCTCTGCACCTGTCCCGGTTCCACGTGGGTAACGAACCGCAGATGGACCAGTATGTTTATGGCCTGTATACAGCATCTGACGACACTCATTTTCATCACTTGGTGCCATAATGACCATGTTCGGGATACAGCGCATAAAGCTAAGATCGAACGCCCCTTGGTGCGTCTGACCATCAGCACCAACAAGACCTGCTCGGTCAATTGCGAACATGACAGGTAAGTCCATGATCGCAACATCATGAATGAGTTGATCATAACCACGCTGCAAGAAGGTCGAGTAGATAGCCACAATAGGGTGGTCACCTGCGATGGCCATACCTGTAGCTAACGTCACAGCGTGCTGCTCTGCGATTGCGACGTCAAAATATTGGTTTGGATACTCTTTAGAGAATCGAACCATACCTGATCCTTCACGCATTGCTGGTGTAATAGCCATCAGTTTTGGATCTTGCGCGGCCATATCACATAGGAAATCACCAAAAATTTTCGAGTAACTTGGCTTTCCACCGCTGCTCTTAGGCAATGAAGTATGGCTAGGGTCAAACTTAGGTACACCGTGGTAGCCGATCGGATCTTTTTCCGCTGGCTCATAACCTTTGCCCTTTTTGGTCATGATGTGTAAGAACTGCGGACCTTTTAGCTCGCGCATGTTTTTGAGCGTTTTAACTAGCTCGTTTACATCATGGCCGTCTACTGGACCAATGTAGTTAAAACCAAGTTCTTCAAATAGAGTTCCTGGGACAACCATCCCTTTAAGGTGCTCTTCAGTACGACGAACCAACTCTTTAATCGGTGGCACGCCAGAAAGCACTTTTTTACCACCTTCACGAATAGAGGTGTATAAGCTGCCAGATAGCACTTGAGCAAGATGGTTGTTAAGAGCGCCTACGTTTTCTGAAATCGACATTTCGTTGTCGTTAAGAATCACCAGCATATCAGGATGTACATCGCCAGCGTGGTTCATTGCTTCAAATGCCATACCCGCTGTAATGGCACCATCACCAATCACGCTAACCACTTTACGGTTTTGCTCTTCTTTACCAGCGCTGATTGCCATACCGAGTGCCGCGCTGATTGAAGTTGATGAGTGACCTACCGATAAGGTGTCATATTCACTTTCTTCACGCCATGGGAAAGGGTGCAATCCATCTTTTTGACGGATAGTAGACATTTGGTCACGGCGACCCGTCAGGATTTTATGCGGGTATGCTTGATGGCCAACATCCCAAACCAGTTGGTCAAATGGAGTGTTGTAGACGTAATGCAGAGCAACGGTAAGCTCAACGGTCCCTAAACCTGATGCGAGGTGACCGCTCGACTGACTTACTGAATTCAATAAGTAGGTGCGTAGTTCATCACACAGTTTAGGTAGTACTTCTTTTGGAAGACTACGTAGCTCGTCAGGTGTATCTGCTAAAGCCAGTGTTGGATATTTCGAAATATCAAGAGTCATATAAAAATGCGCGCTTATAGTGTTAGTTCTTGCGCTCGACGACGTATCGGGCGAACTCTTCGAGTAACTCTGTATTGTATGGGATTGCTTCCAAAGCTTGAAGAGCTTCATTTAACAGAGTGTGAGCTTTGTTAATAGCTCCGTCCAATCCAAGCAGCGCTGGATAGGTACTTTTGTTCAATTCTTGGTCAGAGCCTTGAGGTTTACCTAGAGTTTCGGTATCGCTGATGATATCTAAAATATCGTCTTGAACCTGAAACGCGAGACCAATTGCATCAGCGAACTTATCAAGTTGAGGCAACACCTCTAACCCTTTTTCTCCGGCGGCAAGAGCGCCAAGACGAATCGCTGATTTCATCAATGCGCCTGTCTTATTACGGTGAATCGCTTCTAACTCTTGCAGTGAAACTTGCTTGTTTTCTGCCGCAAGGTCGAGTGCTTGCCCCATACACATCCCATTGGCACCTGACGCATCAGCGAGTACTTTCACCATCTTTATACGGTTGTTTTCAGCGTTAGGGTTCACACGGCCCTCTGCCAGAATCGTAAAGGCTAAGGTTTGCAGTGCGTCGCCAGTAAGGATAGCGGTCGCTTCATCGAACTTAATATGACAGGTTGCTTTGCCACGGCGTAGCTCATCGTCATCCATCGCAGGGAGATCATCGTGGATAAGAGAGTACGCGTGAATGCATTCTACGGCAGACGCTGGAGTATCTAGATCATCAAGTTTGCAACCGAGCATTTGACCTGTGATATAGACAAGAAACGGGCGAGCGCGTTTGCCCCCAAGCAATAAGCCATAACGCATGGCTTCGATAAGGGGCAGGTTTTGGTGTGGCAGTGCTTGCAGCCAGTGTTCGAGCTGAGCATTGCTTCGCTGTTGAAGTGAGGTTAATGCCTCATGCATGGCAGACATCTTCTATAAATTATTGTTCAGGCTGAGCGTTAAAATCAGATAGCGGAGACTCATCATCATTTTGTAACAAGATGCTGACACGTTGTTCTGCGTCGCTAAGTTTAGATTGTCCTGAACGAGCAAGGGCAATGCCGCGCTCGAATTTTTTCAACGCATCTTCTAGTGCTAAATCACCGTTTTCGAGGTTTTCAACGATCACATCGAGCTCTTCGATGGTTGCCTCAAAGGTCATGTTTTCTGGTTTCTTGCTCGCCATAACTATTCTACCGAGATAAAGATGCACGAAAGTTACCTTAGCCGATAATGATGGTCAAATTTAACCGAGTAAATTTGTCAGAAAAATCGAGCTTGTACGGTCATATTCTGCGCGGGTACTCAATATAGGGCTAAAGTCTAGTAGGTATCTGGCACTCAGCATCTATATTTATGTGAGTACAGTACCAATAAAATACTAAAGATCTTAAGATGTTGCCGATATAATTTGTTAGAAGCTTAAAGATAGCATGAGGAGTGCTCTGTGGATTTAGCAACGCTGGTAGGACTGATTGGCGGTTTTGCTTTCGTCATCATGGCAATGATACTGGGCGGAAGCATCATGATGTTCATCGACGTAACGTCGATTCTTATCGTGGTGGGTGGCTCTACCTTCGTAGTGTTGATGAAGTTCACTATGGGACAGTTCTTTGGTGCAGCCAAAATCGCTGGTAAAGCGTTTATGTTTAAAGCGGATGAACCAGAAGACTTGATTGCTAAAGTGGTCGAAATGGCGGATGCAGCACGTAAAGGTGGTTTTCTTGCACTAGAAGAGATGGAAATCACCAGTAGCTTCATGCAAAAGGGTATTGACTTGCTGGTGGACGGCCATGACGCGGATGTAGTTCGCGCTGCACTACAAAAAGATATTGCGTTAACGGATGAGCGACACGACTTTGGTGCGAGCGTATTTAGAGCCTTCGGTGACGTTGCGCCCGCAATGGGAATGATCGGTACACTGGTTGGTCTGGTTGCCATGCTATCTAACATGGATGACCCGAAAGCCATCGGTCCTGCAATGGCGGTAGCACTTCTTACTACACTTTATGGTGCGATCCTATCCAACATGGTGTTCTTCCCGATTGCTGACAAGCTTGCATTACGTCGTGAACAAGAAAAACTCAATCGTCGCCTTATTATGGATGGTGTACTTGCGATTCAAGATGGTCAAAACCCACGTGTTATTGACAGTTATCTGAAGAATTACCTCAATGAAGGTAAGCGTGCCCTTGATGTAGATAACGAGTAAGGTCACTGATATGGAAGAAGAAGAACCAAAATGTCCGCCACCTGGCCTCCCGCTATGGATGGGGACTTTTGCTGACTTAATGTCGCTGTTGATGTGTTTCTTCGTACTACTGCTCTCGTTTTCTGAAATGGATGTACTGAAGTTTAAACAGATCGCCGGATCAATGAAGTTTGCTTTCGGTGTACAGAACCGATTGGAAGTAAAAGACATCCCGAAAGGGACAAGTATTATTGCTCAGGAATTTAGACCGGGTCGACCAGAGCCGACGCCTATCGACGTTATCATGCAGCAAACCATTGATATTACCCAGCAAACGTTAGAGTTCCACGAAGGTGAATCAGACCGAGCAGGTGGTACGCAGCGTGATGAAGGTAAAATGACGGGCGGGCAATCACCGGATACCTCAACGCAAAACAACCAAAACTCCGAGTCGGATAATGAGCAGCAACAATCGGCAGAGATGTCTCAAGAGCTTGAAACCTTGATGGAGAGTATTAAGAAAGCGTTGGAGCGAGAGATAGAACAAGGGGCAATTGAAGTTGAAAACCTAGGTCAGCAGATTGATATCCGCATTCGTGAGAAAGGCGCGTTCCCTGAAGGGTCGGCATTCTTACAACCTAAGTTCCGTCCACTGGTTCGTCAAATTGCCGATCTAGTCAAAGATATACCGGGAATCATCCGAGTGTCAGGGCATACTGACAATCAACGGATTGATTCTGAGCTTTATCGCTCTAATTGGGATTTATCGGCGCAGCGAGCGGTTTCTGTCGCCCAAGAGATGGAGAAAGTTCGCGGCTTTGAGCATCAACGTCTTCGCGTCCGAGGTATGGCCGATACCGAACCACTTGGCCCTAACGATACCGAAGCGCAGCGTTCTCGTAACCGACGGGTTGAGATCAGCATAATGCAAGGGGAAGCGCTGTTAAGCGATGAAGTCCCAGTCATTCAATAAAAGATAAAAAGACGAGCACAAACGCTCGTCTTTTTTATGGTCTTTGCTTCATGTATAATCTTGCGCCCTTAGAGGCAGCACATCGCTGCTAGGCTCAATAGAGCGTGAAAATAGCGAAACAGTTAACTTGTGAAGTGAATTATGAAATTTATCGTAAAGCCCCATCCAGAAATTTTTGTAAAAAGTGAGTCTGTGCGTAAGCGCTTCACAAAGATTCTTGAATGCAACATTCGTAACGTAATCAAGAGTCGTACAGAGTCTGTTGCTGTTTTCAACCGTCGTGACCACATTGAAGTTACAGCGGAAACGGATGAATTCCACAAAGAGACAATCGAAGTATTGACTCATACACCGGGCATCCACCACGTACTTGAAGTGCAGCAGTCAGAGTTCAAAGACTTACACGATATCTTCGAGCAAGTTCTGGAGCTCAACCGTCCTAATCTTGAAGGCAAAACGTTTGTTGTTCGTGCTAAGCGTCGCGGTAAGCATGATTTCACTTCTATTGAGCTAGAACGTTACGTTGGTGGCGGTCTTAACCAAGCCATTGAAAGTGCAAGTGTAAAACTGCGTAATCCAGATGTGACGGTTAAAGTGGAAGTGGTTAACGAGAAGCTTAACCAAGTGCTCAAACGTTATAAAGGTCTTGGTGGCTTCCCTCTTGGTACACAAGAAGATGTGCTGAGCCTTATCTCTGGTGGTTTCGACTCTGGTGTATCGAGCTACCTGCATATCAAACGTGGCTCTAAAGTTCACTACTGTTTCTTTAACCTAGGTGGCCCTGCGCACGAGATTGGTGTTAAACAGGTTTCTCACTACCTGTGGAACAAGTACGGTTCATCGGCAAAAGTACGTTTCATCTCGGTAGACTTTGAACCAGTAGTGGCTGAAATTCTAGAGAAAGTCGATGACGGTCAAATGGGTGTTATCCTTAAGCGTATGTTTATGCGTGCTGCGGGAATGGTAGCTGAGAAGTTTAAGATTGAAGCGCTAGTGACGGGTGAAGCATTAGGTCAGGTATCAAGCCAAACCCTAACGAACCTGCGCCATATTGACAATGTGACAGATACTTTGATTCTTCGCCCGCTTATCAACTGGGATAAAGAAGACATCATCAATCTAGCTCGTGACATCGGTACTGAAGATTTCGCTAAGACGATGCCGGAATATTGTGGTGTGATTTCTAAGAAGCCTACGGTTAAAGCGGTTAAGGCGAAACTGGACGCTGAAGAAGAGAAGTTCGACTTTGATATTTTAGAGCAAGTTGTTCGTGACGCACGTGTCATGGATATTCGTGATATTGCTAAAGAAACCGAACAAGCTGCACCAGAAGTTGAGCAAGTTCAAGCGGTGGAAGAGCACGCGATCGTACTGGATATCCGTAGCCCTGAAGAAGAAGACGACAATCCACTTGAGATTGATGGCGTTGAAGTGAAACACATCCCATTCTTCAAGCTAGGCACTCAGTTTGGTGATTTAGACCAATCTAAATCTTATCTTCTGTACTGTGACCGTGGCGTGATGAGCCGTCTACAAGCTCTTTATCTTCAAGAGCAAGGCTTTAACAACGTTAAGGTTTACCGCCCGTAGGTAGTCGTTAGTTGAGTAGAAAAGCGCACATCGTTATACGGTCTGCGCTTTTTTGTTTGTGGCGAGTGGAATTTGGCGCATAAAAAAACACCGCCATCTAGGCGGTGCTAAATATTTGACAGACAGGTCAAAATAAATACAGGAAGTATATGTTTCGTTTCCTATGGAAACAAAACTGGTAGAAACCTACCGAACTCGAAATACGAGTTTGCAAACACAACATCGCAACAAAAGGTCAATTGATTTAAAACATAAATCAAGCCGTTCTGACTTCTTGCTGCGGGGTGAAATATAGAATTTCTCTGGTCGTCAGGCAATCGACATTTTATAATGTTTCAGATAAAAAAAACTAATCCAATTTATAGAAGGTCACTATGTCCAGAAGATTGCCTCCTTTGAACTCATTAAAAGTGTTCGAAGCCGCGGCTCGACATCTGAGTTTTACTCGTGCAGCCGAAGAGTTGTTTGTGACTCAAGCTGCGGTCAGTCATCAGATTAAGGCGCTAGAAGAATTCCTTGGCTTAAAGTTATTCAGACGCAGAAACCGTTCGTTACTACTTACCGAAGAAGGTCAAAGTTACTTTCTTGATATAAAAGACATTTTCACTTCGTTAGCCGAAGCGACCGATAAAGTGCTTGAGCGCAGTGAAAAAGGGGCGTTAACCATCAGTTTACCGCCAAGCTTTGCGATTCAATGGTTGGTCCCTCGATTAGCGGACTTTAACCAACAAGAGCCTGATATTGATGTTCGCATCAAAGCGGTCGATATGGATGAAGGCTCGTTAACCGATGATGTCGATGTGGCGATTTACTATGGTCGAGGTAATTGGCCGGGTTTGAGGGCGGATAAACTGTATCAAGAATTTTTGATCCCACTCTGTTCACCTTCATTACTTTTAGGTAACAAACCATTAGAAACTCTAAGTGACTTGAAGCAACATACCTTACTTCATGACACCTCTAGAAAAGACTGGAAACAGTTCGCTAAGCAAAATGGCATTGAAGGGGTGAACGTGAATCACGGGCCAATATTCAGTCACTCGACAATGGTACTGCAAGCCGCTGCTCACGGTCAGGGAGTCGCGCTGGGTAACAATGTCTTGGCTCAACCAGAGCTTGAAGCGGGCCGTCTTATTGCGCCATTTGATGAGGTGTTAGTGTCTAAGAATGCTTTCTATGTGGTTTGCCATGATAAACAGGCGGATATGGGGCGAATTGCTACCTTCCGTGACTGGATGCTAGCCAAAGCGCAAAGTGAACAAGAGGATCTATTAGATGACTGATTACCTCATTGACGGTGACAAAGGCAATCCGTTGTTTATATTTGCGCACGGAGCAGGTGCAGGGATGGAGCATGCTTTTATGGAGGCAGTGGCAAAGGGCCTTGCTCAAAAAGGCATTCAAGTGGTGCGCTTTAACTTTCCTTACATGGTCAAGCGAGCAGAGGATGGTAAGAAACGCCCGCCAGATAGAGCGCCTAAGCTACTCGAAGCTTATCAAGCCGTGATTGACCAGTATTGTCCAACGGGGAAGGTTGTTATTGGTGGTAAGTCTATGGGGGGGCGTATGGCGAGCCTTCTAGCGAGTGAAGATAAGGTTGCGGGAGTTGCGTGTTTAGGCTTTCCGTTCCATCCACCTGGTAAACCTGAGAACTACAAAGGTGCCCACTTAGCAGAGATAGAAAAGCCATGTCTTATTCTGCAAGGTGAGCGCGACACCTTTGGTAAGAAAGAAGAGTTCGAACAGTTTGAGCTCTCTACTGCAATCAAGGTGGCGTTTATTCCAGATGGCGATCATAGCTTCAAGCCACGCAAGAGCTCAGGTCATACTGAAGCTGGAAACATTGAACTGGCGATCGACCACTTAGCCAAGTTTATCCTAGAGGTGTCTGATGCGAAGTAGATTGTGGTTAGCGTTAGGTGGCGGCGTATGTGGCCTTGGTGTTGCTTTGGGTGCATTTGCCGCTCATGGTCTGAAGAAAATGCTCTCACCGTATCTGATAGAGGTTTTCTCTACGGGTGTGCAGTACCAATTCATTCATGGCATAGCTATTTTACTTTGTGGCGTGTTACTCGGGCTAAAATTGCCACTTAAGTCACAAAAATATTTCTCCCTTGCCGCAGTTTGCTTTATCATCGGCATCCTTTGTTTTAGCGGCAGCCTCTACGCGTTGGCATTAACAGGCATTAAATGGTTTGGTCCTATCACACCATTGGGTGGATTAACGTTTATGCTTGGTTGGGGTTTGTTCGTATACGCAGCACTACAGGTTAAAGAGGTGAACCAGTGAAACAATTAATGCTCTACTGCCGCAGCGGCTTTGAAAAAGAGTGTGCCGGAGAAATTCAGGATCGTGCTACTCAGTTAGAAGTGTTTGGTTTCCCACGTCTTAAAAAGAACACTGGTTATGTGCTGTTTGAATGTTACCAAGATGGCGATGCACAAAAGCTAGTCAAAGAGCTCGATTTTAAATCGTTGATCTTTGCTCGTCAGATTTTTGCTGTTGCAGCTGAAATTCAAGAACTGCCACGTGAAGATCGCATTTCGCCGATTTTGCATGATTTAAGCTTCGTAGAGACCATGCCTCGTTGTGGCGATATTCGTGTCGAAACGCCGGATACCAACGAAGCAAAAGAACTACTCAAATTCTGTCGTAAGTTCACTGTGCCAATGCGACAAGCTCTACGTGGCAAAGAGATTTTATTCCCGAAAGACAGTCCTAAAAAGCCTGTGCTACACATCTGTTTTGTCGCACCGACGCATTGCTTTATCGGTTACTCTCTACCAAGCAATAACTCGCAGTTTTTCATGGGTATCCCTCGTCTTAAGTTCCCTGCGGATGCACCGAGCCGTTCAACTCTGAAGTTGGAAGAAGCGTTTCATGTGTTTATTCCTCGTGAAGAGTGGGATGAACGTTTAGCCGCAGGTATGTGGGGGGTTGACTTAGGGGCATGTCCTGGCGGTTGGACGTACCAACTGGTGAAGCGTTCGATGTTTGTCCATTCTGTCGATAACGGCATGATGGCTGATAGCCTAATGGAAACGGGGCAGGTTAAACACCACCAAGAAGATGGCTTTAAGTTTGAACCTGCGCGTAAGAACGTAACGTGGCTAGTGTGTGACATGATCGAAAAACCATCACGCGTTGCTCAGCTGATGGGCGAGTGGATTATCAGTGGTTGGGCGAAAGAAGCGATCTTTAACCTTAAGCTGCCAATGAAAGGCCGTTACGACGAAGTGTTAGAAGATATCGAGAATTTAAAACTCTTCCTGATTGAAAATGGCGTGAAGTTTAAGCTTCAAGCCAAACACCTGTACCATGACCGAGAAGAAATCACCGTACATGTTCAGTGTTTATCGAATATCTCGCCGCGTTAAACTAAAAAACGCTCCCTAACTAGGGAGCGTTTTTGTTTAATTGGACGTTGGCCACATTTCCCATAACTGCGCTTCCATACTCTCTTCAGTGTTGTCTGCAATAAGAGAAAAGAAGTCCAATCCAGTTTGCTGCTCAACCGCATCGATTGTCGTGACGAAGCTTGCAAGCTCACTGCTAGATACATCTCTATGTGGAACAATGAAGGCGATGGCTTCATTGAAAGCAGGATCTAAAACTACTTTGTAAAAAGCGCTCGGTATGATGACATTGTTGCCTATGGTGCTTTCGTTACCTTGATAGATAGGCCCTGTGACCACGTAGAGCTCATTGTATTCATTCGCAAGATCACGTACGTGCTCTTCCAGTATGCGCCAACCTACCCGGTTAAAACCCGGAAGCTGAGGAGACATATTACTCATCAAAAAGCTCTGCTTCATAGAGTCTTGGCTAAAATCCATTGTGGCAGATGGTGCTAGGTGTCCTCGGTCGTAGCCAGATCTGCTGTAATCGGCGAGCGTGGAGCGAGCATAGTCGGGGAGCTCACTGTCTTCTTTGAAGCTATTACTGCGTTTAAAGCTGGCGTTAACGCTTTCTGCGGTAATGTGGTAAGCCACCCAATCGGCATTTTTGGTTTGAAAGTTGTAGCCAACGGCATATCCATCTCGGCAAAGCACTTGATCAGGCTGCTCTGAAGGCAAGCCTACATCTAAGTGCTTTCCACAGGTTTGCGCGAAAGTTGGTAGAGAAAAGACAACAGCAAGTGTTAGTAAAACAGTATTTTTCATTATTATGCTCCTTGTTATTGGAGCTATGAAAAATAGTCGATTGGCTTTGCGTTACTGTGATAGTGGTTAAATGTTAATCAATACTTGGTCCGGTATTGAGCAGGTAAATACTAAGCTTGTGAGAGTAACGGATTTCACAACAGATTCGATTAACATTGCTTTGCTAATCAGCAAGTTAATATGTTCTATTGCGTAGCTTCATTCTCACCATTAAAACGAATATCTTGCAGGTTAAAACCAAGTTCCATGTCGGTTTTGAGTGCTGCAATCGTCTTACATTTTCGCGCTGATTCAATATGCTCATCTAGTTTCTTGCGGTATTTAGTAGGGAGCACTTCGCTGGCGAATGCTTGTTCGATGTCGCTAAACTGGGTGAGGATTTCTTTGGCAGCTTTTGGTCCTATCCCTGGCACACCGGGAACCTGACTTGAGCTAATGCCTGTGAGCCCCCAGTAATCGGCAAGCTGGCTCGGCTTAACGCCAAATTCTGCTTCGATGAACGGTTCGTCTAACCAACGGTGCTGAAAATAATCTCGGATTTGTAGAGTCGGAGAAAGGAGCTGACAGTAGCCTTTATCCGTCGACACTATCGTCACTTTTTCACCATGATTCGCCACCTTAGTTGCCAATGTGGCGACTAAGTCATCGGCTTCGTCTCCATCTGAAAGTAGTGAGTCTATTCCCAGTTTCCACCAAGCATCTTGGATCGACTCTAAGCCTTGTAACAAAGGCTCTGGCATAGGTTTTCGGTTTTGTTTGTACTCTGGCAAGATCTCAGCTCGCCATCCTCGCTCTTGGAGGTGATGATCGAACACCGCAATGATATGAGTTGGTTGTGACTCGGATAAAATACGATTCAGAGTGCGCGCTGTGGTATTGATAGTTCTTGTTATATCGGTAGGATCGGGTTGCGCGGAATGAACGCGTCTGATCAGGTTAAGGGCATCGATGATAACAAGATGAATAGACATACAAATCAAAAAAATAAGGGCTTAGAGCCCTTATTGTATAGATTGAGGTTGAGATTACCAGTCAGTACGGTAAACAGTCGCTATCCAGATGTCTTAATTTGATAGCAAGGTTCGTAAGCAGTACCACCTGGCAACTTCATGCGGTCTTGCTCAACGAAGTCTTTTAGCAGTTTATCCATTTTCTTCATCAAACTTGCATCACCATCTAAGATGAATGGGCCGTGACGCTCAATTTCACGAATCCCTTCCGCCTTAACATTACCGGCAACGATACCTGAGAACGCCTGACGCAGCGCCGCTGCAAGGTTCTCTGGACGTTGGTTAAGGTGCAAATCCAAGCTTGCCATATTATCGTGGGTTGGGTCGAAAGGTAGTTGGAACTCTGGCTCAATTTTTAATGACCAGTTGAAGCTGTAGGCATCGCCTGTATCTTTACGGTACTGACGCACATCCGACATGCTCTGTTTCATGACCTTAGCCACTTTGGCAGGGTCGTCGACAACAATTTGGTAGTGCTTCTGCGCGTCTTCGCCAAGCGTATCGCCGATAAAGCGGTCTATTGAGCGAAAGTACTCTTCGCTCTCTTTCGGCCCAGTCAGAACAATCGGCAGTGGTTGGTCTGCGTTGTCAGGGTGCATCATAATGCCCAGAATATAGAGCAGCTCTTCGGCAGTACCTGCACCACCCGGGAAAATTACAATCCCGTGCGCCATACGTACAAAGGCTTCTAAACGCTTTTCGATATCCGGCATGATGACCAACTCATTAACGATCGGGTTTGGTGGCTCTGCCGCAATAATCGAAGGTTCGGTTAGACCCAAATAACGTTGTTCATAGTAACGCTGCTTCGCGTGACCAATGGCGGCACCTTTCATCGGCCCTTCCATCGCGCCCGGTCCACAACCGGTACAGATGTTTAACTCGCGTAGGCCTAGCTCGTTACCGACTTCACGAGTGTATTGATACTCGGTGGCATTGATAGAGTGACCACCCCAACACACCACTAGGTTTGGCTCGATGCCTGGTGTCAGAGTGCCTGCATTACGTAAAATGCCAAATACTAGGTTAGTGATATGGCTAGCGTTAGTGAGGTTCAGGCGCTGATTGTCGGCAAGATGCATATTGACGTACACAATGTCGCGCAGAACGGAGAATAGGTGCTCTTGGATACCTTTGATTATCTCGCCATCGACGAAAGCGTGTTCCGGCGCATTGGAGAGTTCAAGTTTAATGCCACGCTCACGACGCACGACGTTGACATCAAAAGACTTGTACCTGTCGAGCAGCTCTTTGGAGTTGTCGGTGTGGCTACCGGAGTTAAGAACCGCGAGGGTACAGTTGCGGTAAAGTTGGTAAAGATCACTTGCAGCGGTTTTCTTAAGGCGCTCAACTTCGAGTTGAGAGAGTAGATCCATACTACCTGCTGGACTAATGTGTGTGATCATAGAGACCTCCTTGACGAAACAGCACTCAGAGAGAGTGAGATATCATTATTGTTATTGTCCGTATACGTTGCTAATCACTGGGGAAAATCAGCCGACGTTTAATAAGCTTAGCAGCTTTTTTTAGATAATAAACCTAACTAATTGATATCTATAGATCAATCACACTATTGAAATAGATTGGAGGGTTAGCTGGGCGCAGCTTAGCGCCAAACGAGTTGATTCTGGCCGAGTGTTTTCGCTTCATTGAGGCATAGGTTGAGTCGTTCTAATATCTCTTCAGGCGTATCAGAGTCTTTGAACGCAGTGCTTGCCGCAGAAAGGGTAATGGTTAAGTTACGGTCACGGAACTTGAACGGTAGCTTAGAAACTTGATTTTGAATCGCTTGAATTACATTGAAAGCATTGCTATCAGAAAGTTCAGGAAGCAGTAAAACGAACTCTTCACCAGAGAAGCGCGCCACGGTGTCCGTATCGCGGATCTCTTTCTTGATTGTACGAGCGATAATTTTCAGTGCCTTATCGCCAGCGGCATAGCCAAAGCTGTCGTTGATGGCTTTAAAACCATCGACATCGAGTATGACGACGCGAAGAGAATGTTGCGCACGTATCCAGCGACGATACTCTAATTCAAGGCGATCGCCAAACGCTGCACGGTTGTATACTTTAGTTAATGGATCAAGCAGCATGCGTTGGGCTTGATCTTCTAATCGTCGGCGATAATCCTGAGTCACTTCATACAGGGCTTCAAGTTGGTTTTTGCCGTAATCCATGCGCTCAATTAAGGCTTGTTCGCGTTGTTCTGCGTGTTTCAAGCGTTCAGTCAATGAGTTGAGTTGAGCCAGTAATGGGTTCACCTGTTCTTTCAGCGACTCTAAGCTCTCCGCACTGGACACTTTGGACTGTGTATCGGTGACGAGCTCTGATAATTCAGCATTCATCTCTTGGCGATGAGCAAAGTAGCTTTGAGATTGTTGTGAGTTTTGCTGAGAGCTTTTCAGTGATGAGGAGAGGGAGGAGTTGATCTGCTCTAGAAACTGCTCTGAGGTTTTACGCTCATAATGGGTTCCCTCAATCACCAACTTAAGCGTTTGTAGTGTTAGCTCTAACAACACGTGGCTATTCACGCCGATAAGTAACTTAGCGCGAATGTCAGTGAGCAGTTCCCCAGATTCGCCTTCAAAATCAAGTTCAGTAATTAAATGCTGTAGCTCTTCCGAAAGTCGAAGCAACAACTCACGATCGGAACTGGCCGCAATTTGGTTAACACTATAATCAGGATTGGTTGTGATGATTTTTACGGAACGTTCGTAAAGGTTAAGTAGCCTCAGGGCTTGTTCGGCTCTAGGATGCTTAAGGCCATCGGAGTAACTGAGTAAGTCGCGTAGGTCGCGTTTGATCTTCGGAGGCAGCCCAGTCAAGCGCAGTAGCGTTTCACCACTATGCTTAATTTGGGAGTCCAAATGTTCAGTTTGTTGTTCCATAGCCAAGCCTTGTTGTTTTAGCAAACGCTCTAATACAGCCAGTTTGGGTATCAGTGAGCTGACGTCTTGCTGCTGCTCGATAGCTTGTTTCAGTTCCGTGAGTCCCGCTTGTAGTCGCGGGTTTTCACATTTATAAGCACTACTTAATGACGAGATGACACGCTGGAGTACCTTTTGTTCTCTATTAAATTTGAACGAGGTATCCCTTTGTGTCAATCGAACTTGCTCCAATTGAGATTTCAGGTTGTGCAGCTGTGACTGAAGATCTTGTTCGATTACGCCCATGAATAAACTTACAAATAGATTCGACTTATATCTAGTGATTTGACGATAATATCAAATAATTCGCGGGCGTCACGACTTACAACGTTTGATTGATGCGCTTTTATTCATCTTTTAGCAGTTTTTTGATACCGTCCTCATTCTTGAAAGAAGAGTGAACTTTTATTAGCCCCTGATTGATGGAATGCTTACATGCCTTACGGATATTGCCTGTGGCTAAACTTGCAGCAGGTGCGTTCTCAATCGCTTTCAGGTAAACCCACTGGCTAGAGTGCTCTTTCATGCTTAGCGTTCTAGCAGTACTGGTTGACATTAGTAGCACATCAACTAGTTCCTTATCATTAACCGCAGTATACGCCCTTGGTAGGAAAGGGTAGTCCGCCATGCCAATACGAATGATGCGATTAAGCAAACGGTCGGGTTCAAATTCAAGGATCCATTGTTGGATCTTTTCAAACAACTGCTCTGGATCGGTGTTGCGTTCGCTGTTTGGCTCAATGTAAAGCAGGTTGGCATCAGAGAAGTGATAGATTCTTGCGGGATGCTCAACGCGCTGCTTTAAGTAGTCGCCAAATGCGCGCTCTAGCTTTAAGCCTTCTTGGTAACCATGCTGCAAATACATGTTGCGTAAGAACGGTACGTCAATCATTACGAAGCGCAGACGGTCGTTAAGCGGCTCATGAATTAACTCACCAACATGCCACTTCTCAAACTTATGACTGCTCTCCTCTAAAGAGGCAGGAAGTTTCGCATTGAGCATACGTAAGTTCTTTAGCCCTGAGCGGGAGTGGGTGTAAAGATCTTCGTTAAGGACATCAAGTTCATCTTTTTGCACATTAATCACGTGACCACGGCGTAAAATGAAGATAAACAGCAATGCGGAGAGAACAAACAAGGTAAAGGTTATCTTCTGAAACTTCCGATATTCATTGTGGGTTTCTTCTAACTCTTGTTGCTGGCCGCTTAAATGTAGAGTTTGTTCAACAAACTCTTTTTGCTGTCGGAAAGCATCTTCACTGATCAGATCGAGCTCTTGCTGTTCAATGGTTGCAAGAGAGTTGTAGTGTTTAAGGAACTCTAAAGCCTTTTGATACTGACCATTGAGTTCATAGCCTAAATAGAGCATCTGGTAGGCCGATTTCTGCATGCTGATGTCCTGCAACTGCTGCGCGATCTCTAGTGCTTGATTCGCACTTTCTAGTACCTTTTTCGGTTCTTGCTTATGGCGAGCTAATCCCGCTTCGAGAAGCAAAGCGTAGGCCTTTAACCTTGGAATATCTGCGTACTGGAGTAGTTCTTGAGCACGCTCAAGATATTGTTCAGCCAAGGTGTAATTAACTAAGTGTAGGTAGGTTGTCGCGAGTGAGATGCGAATATCAATCACGCTTTCGATGTTGTTTTGCAGCCGTTCGTGATCCATTGCATTGAAGTAGTGGACCAATGCGAGATTGTATTTACCTTGGTAGTAGTAAATGTCACCCATGCGCTTAAGCAGTGGTGCTAGTGCAGGTGAGTTTTCGTAATTGTCGTAAAAGTCGGCCGCTTGCGAAAAGTGGTCATTGGCTTTGTCGAGAACACGACGGTCATAAAATAGCTGCCCCAGAATACGGTTTACTTCAGCAAGTTGACGCGCAGAGTCGGTTTCTATAGCTGTCCAATAACTGATCAGTAACTCTGACAGGGCACGATTGTATTTCTTGTTGGCGAGGAGTTGTTTGCCCACTGTGGTGTGGTACTCAATCACGGTATGAATCGACTTTGAGCTGTCTACATACGGCTTAACTTCTGCATACAGTTGGTCAGCGCGTTTAAGGTTACCTTCGGCAGAGGCAATCTCAGCTTTTAGCATCGTCATACGATACTTTAGACCACGAGCCAACTGTTGTGGATTATCGATAAGGCTGAACTCTTCCTCAATCTGCGCCAACTTATCTCTGGCAGATTCACCGCTTCCTTGGATAAGCCAAGTTAATCTAATCTCGACTAATTTTAGATCCAACAGCAAATATGGCAGTTTGTAAGTTTCAGCTAATGACTTGGCTTCTTTCAACAAACTCAAGGCTTCAAGCTGATTGCCTAAGTTAAACTCTGCTCTTGCGAGAATGCGCAATGCGTCAATGGTGCCTCCCGGAGTACGAGTTCGGCTGTCTGCTTCATCACGAGAAATAGCGGAAGGGCTTTTCTCGGTTTTGTCGGTCAAAGTTCGCTGGGTTAGGTAGTCTGTTGCCAGCTGTTTGGCCTGTTTCGGAACAATGTTGACCAAACTGTTTGCTTCACTCAGGACTGCTGATGAGTAGAGAGTGTTTGCCCAAAGTGGCGCAGAGAACAGAACCAATAACGCGCCAAGCAAGCGCTTCCAGCGTACTTTTACCATTAGAGTCGACTTCCTATTGACGAGCCATGCGTTGATTGTGACTAGGTTGACCGTTGACGTTGGAGCGATATGGGTTGATGTCCAAACCACCGCGTCTTGTGTAACGTGCGTAAACTGTTAACGATTCAGGCTGACAAAATTCCATGATGTCAGTAAAAATACGCTCAACACATTGTTCATGAAACTCATTGTGCTCGCGGAATGAGACAAGGTAGCGAAGCAGGGCTTCACGATCGATTTGCTTACCCTTGTATTGAATTTCGACACTGCCCCAATCCGGTTGGTTGGTGATGAGACAGTTTGATTTCAATAAGTGGCTGTGTAGGCTCTCTTCGACCACTTCACCGGTTGCAGCGCCTTGAATCAACGTGTGGTCAAATTCGTAACTAGTAATCTCAATTTCTTGCTCGTCAATGCAGTCACCGTCCATTGTTACTACAACGGAGTCTGTGTAATCCACAACAGAACGCACTGTCACTGAAACGGTTTCACCCGCGCAAGCAGAGAGATCTTTGATCAGAGTTTGCTCTACTTGATCCCAAGAAGAAAAACGAGTTTGGTTGAAGCTGTTTAGATATAACTTGAATGACTTAGATTCAATCAGGTTGGCACTTGTGGCTGGAATGGATACTTCACCAATCGCCACTTGCGGTAAGCCTTTCTCATTAAGCCATGAAAGTTCGTATAGCGTCCAGATGTCACAGCCTTGGAAAGGTAGCGAGTCACCTAAATTTAGGTCATCACGATTGAGGCTACGAGGTACAGGTTGTAGCAAGCTCGCGTCATATTGGTTCGAATATTCGGTCTTTTGACCAAGCGTTAGCCCAGCAAGCTCTTTCGCATCAGAATATTTGCTCATACTTTTGTTCGTTTTCTATTAGAATGTCGAGAATTTTACGCAATCCCGCACTTAAAAGCGAATATTCATGTTGGAGAATCTAATGGCTGATCATGCCTTGCAAGCGTTGCTCTCATTCAGTGAAAAATACCGTCAGGCCCATCTTGATGCACACGGCCATCTTCCTAGAAGCGAAGAGTTGGTCGATCTTGTATCGCCATGCGTCGAGCAGAAAACGGATGATGCAGTTGAGTGGCAGGCGTATCAACGCGATCAAGCGGCAGATTTTACCAATGTTGAAAACGGCATTGAGTTGACGTTACACGATGACATCAAAACCTTTTATGGTTCTCAATACAGTGCGGATATGGATGCCACATGGCAGGGGAATGAGCTAACGCTACTTCAAGTGTGGAGTGACGATGACTTTGTACGCTTGCAAGAGAACATTCTCGGTCACTTAGTGACTCAGCGCCGTTTGAAGTTAAAACCAACTGTGTTTATCGGTGCAACGGATGCGGAGCTGGATGTTATCTCTATCTGTAACTTAACGGGTAACGTGATTTTAGAGCGACTAGGTACAGATAAGCGCGATGTATTGACACAAGACATCGCTGAGTTTCTGGCTAACCTAGAGCCTGCGGTGTAATCATGTACGTTGTTGAACTTCAGTTTGAGTGTTTTGATAACACTACGGTGAGTGCGGTAGACAAAGCGATCAATGGCTTGATGGATGCGCTGCGCTATAACGGTCAAGTGCTAGGGCGAGAGTTCCCGATTGTGATGGGCGATGGGGAGTTTTTCGTCCGTGTGGTTTGCCCTGAGCAAGACAGTTTGCACCCAAGTTACCATTCTGACTTTGTAAAGGTTTGCTTAAACCGCTTGTCTGAGGCAAGTCTGCTTGCGCCTAAAATGCGTCTTCTTGGCCGTGACCTTAATTCGGAAGAAGCGGCGGAAGAGGAGCAACCAAGTTGGCAGGTGCTGTATACCACGTATGTCCATACCTGCTCTCCACTCAGAAGCGGTGAAACACTGTTGCCAATCCCGCTATATCGCAATGAAGCAACATTGAATGGTGATCATAAAGCGGTGGTAAAATGGCAAACTGAGTGGCAAGCGTGTGATGAAATACAGATGGCCGGTGGCTGCCGAGCTGAGCACGCTGCGCTGCATGAAATCTGCGATACCGACAGCGTGTTATTCAAGCGTGGTTGGGATTTGCGTGGTCGGGTCGAATACATCACTAAGATACCCACGTACTACTATCAGTATCGAGTCGGTGGACAAAGCTTAGTGGATGAAAAAGCACGTAAATGCCCTAAGTGCGGCGGCGAGTGGTTATTGGATGAGCCATTGCACGATATCTTCTATTTTAAGTGCGATGATTGCCGGATTGTTTCCAATATTTCTTGGGATCACCTCAAATAACACCTGACAATAAAAAAGACGCTAATCTAAGCGTCTTTTTTTGAATCTTGCGACTCTGGAGTCGTCTCTTCGCCATCAGTGTGAGGTTTCTTTTCCGACTGGCCAAACTTCATATTGGCGGTGTATTTAAGGGCAGCAATGTTGCCTATTACGACGCTCAACACAACAACAATAATAACCCATGGGTTAGTCAGTAAATCCATCACTACACCTATTTTGAAATATTGCTAACAAACTGATTGTAGATCGTTTCGAGCTGTTCTAACACCGTCAGCTGACCCAAAATCGACGTTGAGGCAAGCTGTTGCTTGAGTGTCGCGACATCCAACTGCTTTAAGCACTGCTCCGATACGGCTTGGTGACTGATATGCCACGGCTCTGCCGCCACACCGCCTAGATCTTGGGCATATGGGAAAAAGAACCCGTAATCATGTAGATTGCAGCTTAACCAATCATAAAAGGCTTTCTGATGCCCAGTGAGATACTCCCAAGGTTCCAACTTGAGTGTTTCCCCTTGAGGTAAGCTATCTCGATCAAAGACATCAAAATCTGTTCCCCAATGATGGCGACTGCCGCCCGGTAAGGCAGACCAACGAAGAATCGCCATCACCTTTTCTGCTTCAGATAAAGATTCAGCTTTGATGACTTGGCTCTCGTTATCCAAGATGTCGGATTTGCCTGACATCTTGTTATTCCAAATCGTGGCTTGGCGATCAAAATCGCGAAAGCCACTTGCGATGTTGAGATTGAATCCAGCCAACGTTGCTGACTGTTTGAGCGCCAGTAGATCTTGGCTTACAGCTGCGTGAACCAAGAATGCTTTTTGTCCGACTATTGTCTCTACAAGGTGGCTGGTCATTCGCCCAGTCAGTTGCTCTGGAGTCATCATTAAGCGAGTAAGTTGTCCAATGTCTTCTGGTACATTTGTGTCAACTTATCTAAATCTGACACCTTAACGCACTCGTTCACTTTGTGAATGGTGGCGTTTACTGGACCTAGCTCAACCACTTGACCACCCATGCGGGCAATAAATCGACCATCAGACGTACCACCTGTCGTCAGCAGCGCAGGTTTAGTTTGGTTAACCGTATCAACCGCATCAACCACGGCATCAAGCAAGGCACCGGTATCGGTTAAGAACGGGTCGCCGTTGAAGGTCCATTTAAGGTCATAGTCTAAGTCATGCTTGTTGAGTGTATCGGTCACGCGAGCAACAATGGCGTCATTGTTAAGCTCAGTACTGAAACGCAAGTTGAACTGAACATTAAATTCGCCAGGAATCACATTTGATGCGCCCGTGCCTGCATGGACATTAGGGATCTGGAAACTGGTTGGCGGGAAGTAGGCATTACCTTGGTCCCACTCAGTGGTTGCCAGCTCATGGATCGCCATGAGCGACTGATGAACCGGGTTTTTCGCCAGATGTGGGTAAGCGACGTGGCCTTGAATGCCTTTGACTGTTAGATCGCCAGTAATAGACCCACGGCGACCATTTTTCACGACATCACCGACCACTTCAGTACTTGAAGGTTCACCGACAATGCACATGTCGATGTTTTCGCCGCGCTCCATCAGGGCTTCTACCACACGAACCGTGCCGTTAATAAAAGGGCCTTCTTCGTCTGATGTGATTAAGAAACCAATCGAGCCTTTATGATCTGGGTTTTCAGCAATGAATTGCTCAACTGCAACAATCATACTTGCCAAAGAACCTTTCATATCGGCAGCGCCACGACCGTGCAAGAAGCCATCCTTAATGGTTGGCTCAAAGGGAGGGGTTTCCCATAGCTCTAATTTGCCCGCTGGCACGACATCAGTATGACCAGCAAAGGCGAATAGGGGTGCTTGTGTACCACGGCGAGCCCAGAAGTTGGTGGTGTCCTCAAACACCATGACTTCAATTTCAAAGCCCAGTGCTTTAAGTCGCTCGATCATTACCTCTTGGCAACCTGCATCTTCAGGTGTTACCGATTGGCGACTAATTAAATCTTTTGCGAGAGCCAGAGTTGGGCTATCTGTCATCCTTGAAATCCTTCCGAAAAATTATGAAAAAATAGAAGCGTATTGATCCGCTTTGAAGCCTAGGTGGTAGTCATTACCAGAAATCAGAATAGGGCGCTTGATCATCGCTGGCTGCTCAACTAATAGCTCAATGGCGTTCGCTTCGTTTAGCGACTCTTTTTGCTCTTGCGTCAGTTGGCGGTAGGTTGTGCCACGTTTATTGAGGACGTTTTCCCAGCCAAGTTGTTGGCAGAAAGTTTCGACCAAAGCTTTGTCGATACCTTGCTTACGGTAATCGTGAAAATTGTATTCCACTCCCTCTGCTTCAAGCCACTTTTTGGCTTTTTTGATCGTGTCGCAGTTAGGAATGCCATACATGGTGATTGTCATAGTGGAACCTTTGAAAGTGACTTTGGGCAATCTGCCCTTGTAGTTTTTTAGTTTGTTTTTGCATCCTAGCAGGAAGTGAGGAGCGAGACAAAAGTGTGATGTATATATTTCATTGGGCAAAAAAAATGTGTTTCAAGCTAAGGCGATCGTCGAGTTTTTGATCAAACGCAACACTTAGCAGTGCAAATCAGAAATAATGACTCTAGAAATTTTAAGGAGGTATCAATGGAATTGAGTCCTGTTTTTGCTAGGCGTTTGTATCTCGCATTGCTGGTTGAAAACCTAGAGCGCCCAAATGTGCCCAAATTGATTGAGCAAACAGGTTGGCCACGTCGAACTATCCAAGACGTGATTAAAGCATTACCTGGCATTGGCATTGAGTTAATGTTTGTCCAAGATGGTCGACGTCACAACGACGGCTATTATCAGTTATCTGACTGGGGACCTTTCGATAGCCAGTGGGTACTAGACAGGGAGACAGACATCGCCGCAAGTCTTGGCTTTTAAAACGAATTGAAAACAACAAACCTAGCGTGAAAGCGCTAGGTTTGTTTTTATTGGTTACTTTTCCTGTTTGGGGCAATTGTAAGCATTGCCCATCACAGTAAATGAGGTCACAAAATCCTGCGGCTGAACTAGGTAGACAGTGTTTGCCCCCAGTGCTAATGCTTGATTTTTTGCTTCATTTAAAGCGCCACGAACCATCACGTCGTTGGGGAAGAAAAGATAGCTATACCAATGACCCTCGCTACCTGTAATCTCTCCAAGCCATTGGCAGTTGTCTGCATTAAACTGACTGTCTAACCGTAAATGTATCGAGCTTGCAGCAGGATCCATTTTGGTTGTGGGCGCCGCACAACCCGCTAATACAGCGAGCGAGGCAGCGAATATAATGTATTTAGTTTTGGCTAACATAGGCGATAAATCCTACCCAACTGATGACGAGTAATGCCCAAGGTAGAACCGAAGGGTTAGTTTTGGCGTCTTGGTTTTCAATGTCTACTTGAGTTTGGCTTGTGCTCACCTCTACGTCGGCTTTCTTAGCTTTTTGAGCCTTTTTTTTCGCTTTATCCGCTTGTCGTGAGCGCTCTTTCTGCTGCTTTTTGTATTGGGCGATACCTTTCTCGATACCTTGCGCAATCAGCTTAGTTTGTTCTTTTGTTTGACCAGGCTTTTGAGTTGCTTTGGCAATCTTCATCGATTCTTGTTGTGTTTCTTGAGAAGGAACCACTTTATTTTTCATATTGATAGGTCTTGCTAGATCAAAGATGTATTTATCCTAACAGGATATACTTTGTCAGTAATGAACAAAAGCTTTGGAGTGCTGATGAAACGAGTTTTACTCGCTAGCTTGGTAATTGCCGTACCTGTGTATATTTGGCTTCAAGGTCAGCCACCTGCACCCATTGCAGAGCTTGAGCCGCAGCAGACTCATCAAGAGTGGATGTTGTCTTTGCAAGATCAGCTCAAGCAAGACCCAAATCAAGCTGAGCTTTGGTTTCAACTCGGACATGGCTATCTCAACAATCAAGATTTTCCTTCTGCTTTGACCTGTTTTGACTATGCAGTACGTTTAAGCCAACCACCGTCCGCCAACCAACTAGCGGCAAAAGCAACCGCCCTTTACTATGTTCATAAGCAGAGAATGACACCTGAAGTCACTTCTCTACTTGAACAAGCGTTGGGTGTAGAGGCCAATAATCTTACCGCCTTAACTTTGATTGCTAGCGACCATTTTATTAGTTTTCGTTACCAAGCAGCGATAGATACTTGGACGCGTATGCTTGACTCTAATCATCCTGAATTGGATCGTGAAACGGTGATTCGATCTTTGAACCAAGCAAAAGCTTTGAATAAAGAGTAAGCTGCGATTGAGAGAATAGAGAAGGAAGAATAATGATAGTTATCACTGGCGCTAGCAGTGGGTTAGGTGCCGCATTAGCTAAGCAATATGATGAACAAGATGCGCGAATCCACCTAACAGGGAGGAGTGAGCAAAAGTTACTCCATGTCACCAGTCAATTGTCCTCTAACACCACTTACCAAGCATGCGATCTCGCCAACCATAATGATGTCGAGTCACTGTTTGAGCAACTGGATGAAGTGCCAGACAAAATTGTTCATTGCGCTGGCAGTGGCTACTTTGGATTGCTAGAAGAACAAAACCCTGAGCAGATTGAAGCGCTAATTAAAAATAATCTCAGCTCAGCCATCAATGTTGTGCGAGAGTCAGTAAAACGCTACAAAGCACAACCCGTTACGTTAGTTATGATTATGTCTACGGCGGCGCAGCAACCTAAAGCTCAAGAATCAACCTATTGCGCGGTGAAGTGGGCAGTGAAAGGACTTATCGAATCCGTCCGTTTGGAGCTAAAAGGTCAGCCAATGAAAATCGTTGCTGTATACCCAGGTGGAATGGCGACTGAATTTTGGACGACCAGTGGCAAGGTGTTAAATACCGATGGCTTTATGTCTGTGCAAGATGCAGCGTCCATGATCCACGGTGCGCTCACTGGGCTGGGTAATGGCTATGTGTCGGACATTACAGTAAACCGAGTGTAGCAGAGTCATCGCAATCTAAACGTCATTCAGTGTCGCTATAAAATAACAAAGCCAGCAATTGCTGGCTTTGTATATTAACACTCTAGTAATTTATTGTTCGTAGCTAGCTTCGCGTTGTTCAGCGGCTTTTTTCCACTCTGGAACCACAGTTTTTAAGAAGTTCTCTTTATCAGAGTTCATCTTATCCATATCCATTCCCAGCGCTTGTTGTGCTGCGGCTTTAGTCGAGATATCAGGCAGTTCTACAGGATCAGTGATGCCTTTCTTAGCCAATAGGCGAACAATCTTGGTACGAGCATCTGCCGCGCGGTCTACCGCTGTACCTAATACTTCAAGTGCTACTTCTGGAGCATGCATGTGTATGCCGTGTGAGGCGATAGCGTAGTCCCAGCGCCATTGAGCGTGGCGGATGTCTTGAAGAATATCTTTCATCTCTTCTTCCGTGGCACCTGCTTTCCAAGCTGCGCCCGCTTCGAAGTGAGCAGTAACAATTTGCTTCTCAGCTGTCAGCTTCATGTTGAGTACTTGAGCTTTGCGAGTAGAAACAATGTCACGTAGCTGATCTTTAGATTGCGTATGACAATTTGCACAAGTGTCTTCAAAGCGATCAAATGGGTTACCGACTTTATGATCGGTGTAGACAGTGCCATCCTCTTTGGTCACTTTCGGCATATGACAATCAACACACGCCACTTTGTTCTTACCATGAATGCCATCACGCCATGTTTCATAACCAGGGTGCTGCGCTTTTAACATCGGCGCTTTAGAAACCTTGTGAGTCCAATCTTTAAAGCCGAGTGCATCGTAGTACTGTTCCATATCATCGACAGTGGTGCCCATATCCCATGGGAATTTGACTGACTTGTTTGGACCTGTGAAGTAGTACTCTACGTGGCACTGACCACAGACAGAGGCTTGTTGATCAAGGCGAGATTGTTGTTCGAAAGGTTTGTCTATCGCCTTAAATGCGCGTTCAACATAAGGTTTTGCCAACGCAAGTGCTGGTTCACCATTCTTGAACTCTTCACTACGTGTATCGTGACAGTCTGCACAGCCAATTGGGTTAACGATTTGGTCTCCAAGGCGCGCCCACTTACCTTTAAAGTAACCATCTTCACCACGTTCATCGATCACCCGACCAACGTCAGGGCTTTTACAGCTCCAACATGCCATTGGCATTGGGCCGGAAGTTTCATCTTGCGGCGCACCTGTACGCAATGTTTGGCGCACATCATCAACGGCGTAAAAGTGGCCACGAGCCTTGTTGTAATCTTTAGCGAAACCATAGCCAGCCCACAAAATCACCATATTTGGATCTTCTGCAAGTGCGTCCTCAATATGTTCGCTTTCTGAGGTGGCTTTCCAAGAATGGTATTGATCAGGGTGCTGTTGCTCATACGCATCGTTGCGAGGATCAATTAAGCCTTTTTCTTCGGATGCAGCAAAGCTTGTGACACTCATGAGTGAAGTGGCCACAATTGCTAATGCTGCAGCGGATTTTGGTATCCAATGCAATTTATTCACAGTGCTATCTCCGTATTCTGTTTTTTATTAGCAGCGTTGTGAACTGGCTATATTCCAAACTAAGAATTGGAGAACTGAAATATATTGTAATAAATAGAAATAAAATAAATAACTTAGTAATAGTACTTAATTGTTCAAGATCAATTTTAGCTAGTGATCCAGTTCAAATTCACCTAGCTATACCCCTTTAGGGTTAGTTTGTGTGTGTCTGTATAAGAAATGAAAACTATTATCATCAATGACTTACAATATTATCCTTTATATTGATAGGGTGATTGAGATCGAATTTTGAACAGTTTTGCCTACCCCTTTAGTGTAGGCGTTGTAATATATACTTTATTAGCGTTGTGGCTTTTCCAAAATAAGAATTGATCTCATTTGATGTGCTTTGAGCGCATTGAAGGATTTTAATTTTTAACCGTATTTTTAATTTGTTGATTGTTTTACGAATTAGTACGGAATAAGGAAAGGATAATATGGGCAATATAAAGTTGGCCATAGTCATAATGCTTAAGTCACTTCTAGCATTTTGCCTCTATGGTTATTCTCTTCATGCCGTAGCCGATACTTCAACAGTGCAGTCTGAAGACAAATCCGCACGTCATGAAGTCGCGCTTATCCGTGACAAGGATTATAAGTGTATCCAATGTCATAAGGATTCGCAGCAGACCATCCATCAAACGCACACCACTGAGAAATTTGAGCAGATTGGCAAAACGCTGAACTGTACCACCTGTCACGGCAACATCGGGCCTGACCATCGTGAAGGGGCGCCAGTCGTGACGAAGTACGCGCCAGCTCAATCACAGATGGGAAGCGACAAGGTGCAAATGCCGCATCAGGGAATACTTGACGCGAATAGCCAGTGTACCAACTGTCATACTTCAGAGCGGTTACATAAAGCGAGCTGGACACATGACGTGCATGCCAAAAATCTTACCTGTTCAAATTGCCACAATGTTCACGCTGAGAAGAAGTCGAAAGTTCTTAGCCTAGAACGTAAGGACAAAATCAAGATGTGCGTGGATTGTCACTCGGATATCACCCAGCTAAAAGAAGAGGAGAAGTAGTATGAGTTGCTCAAGACGAAACTTCTTAACTGGTGCAGGCGCAGTGATTTTTACCACTGGGGTTGCTGGTACTGCTGTCATCAGTAGCCGCAAAACGTTGGCTAATGTTGAACAAGATGGCAACAAGCTCTACGGGATGGTTCATGATGAAACCGCCTGTATCGGTTGTACCGCTTGTACGGATGCATGTCGTGATGTGAATAAGGTTCCTGAAGGGGTATCACGCCTCGAAATTATACGCAGCGAACCGCAGGGCGAATTCCCGAATGTTGATTACCGTTTTACCCGCAAATCTTGTCAGCATTGTGAAAATCCCCCTTGCGTCTATGTGTGCCCAACAGGTGCGGCGTACAAAGATGAGAAAACAGGTATTGTTGATGTCCATAAAGAGAAATGCGTTGGCTGTGGCTACTGTTTAGCCGCTTGTCCGTATCAAGTGCGTTTCTTTAACCCTGAAGATCACTCGGCTGATAAATGTAACTTCTGCCGCGATACCAACCTTGCCCAGGGCAAATTACCTGCTTGTGTTGAGTCTTGCCCAACTAAGGCACTGATATTTGGTGACCTTAACGATCCAAACAGTGAAATTAACCAAGTGTTAAACAGCGAAGTCGTTTATCGAGACAAGGCACACTTAGGCACCAAGCCTAAATTGTACAAAGTGCCTCATCAAAAAGGGGAGGTTTAATCATGACTGGTTTCGAAAGTGCATTCCACTTTGACTCTCTGGTGTGGGATTGGATTATTGCGGTTTACCTGTTCTTAGCGGGTATGTCTGCAGGGGCGGTGATGATTGCGCTTTATCTAAGGCGCAAAGTGATTGAAGGGGATCCGGCGAACAACGGTATCTTGAAGGCGATGGCATGGCTAGCGCCATTTGGCATCATTTCTGGTCTAACGATCTTGATTTTCCACCTTACCAAACCTTTGGAGTTCTGGAAGATCATGATTTACTTCAATATGAACTCCGTGATGTCGATGGGGGTCATCCTATTCCAGGTCTACATGATCGTCTTGTTTATCTGGATTGGTATTTTGTTCCGTCATCAAATCATCAGTTTTGCTGAAGGTAAACTGCCGAGCAAGTTGCTCGATTTTGTCGATGGATTCTTGCTTAAATCAGGTAAATACAACAATGCAATTGAGCTCTTTTTAGGTTTCCTTGCGGTTGTCCTTGCTGCTTATACTGGCTTCCTGCTTTCAGCATTAAAAACATACCCAATGTTGAACAATCCAGTGTTGCCGATTCTGTTCTTGTTCTCCAGTCTTTCATCTGGAGCGGCTGCTTGTTTGATGTTTGGCATCTTGGTTTTCAAAGAATCAGCGACAAGTCCAAGTGTTTCTTGGGTGCATAGTTTTGAGCGACCTGTGGTGCTGTTTGAGTTGTTTGTGCTCGTTACCTTCTTTACCGGGCTTATCTTCAGTGGTGGTCAGAATGAAGTCGCGGCTTGGAATGCGATCGGTGGTGGCTTCTGGTCGAACTGGTTCTGGTTTGGGGTAGTGTTAGTCGGCATGCTTTTACCTTTGACGCTAAATGCGGTTGCGCCAAAAGAGACGCGTCATAATGGTGGGTATATCTTTATGGTGACCACCTTAAGCTTAGTCGGTGTACTTATGTTACGAACCTTTATCCTCTACGCAGGCCAGATGACGGTAGTGTAAGTATGGTCGGAGAGCTAGGACACTTTGCATTAGTCTGGGTCGCGGTTTCAAGTTCGCTTATCTCGGTGGCTTATGCATGGAATAAATGGCAACAGCGAAGTGCCGCGCTCTCTTTATCATTGTTAGCAAGGCTTAATGGCGTTGTTGCGTCGTTAAGTCTTGGCTTTCTTGGCTACCTATTTGTTAGTGATCAGTTCCAGTTTCATTATGTCGCCTCTCACTCGAACACAGCGTTGCCTGATTTCTTCAAAATTGCCGCGGTGTGGGGAGGTCACGAAGGGTCGATGCTATTTTGGGTTTTCACCTTAGCCATCTGGTCGGCATGTATCTCTTTTATCCAACAGACTTCTAGAAAATACCTCGATGACGTGCTGTGGGTGATGCAGTTGTTTATCGCAGCGTTTGGCTGGTTCACCCTGATCGCTTCTAATCCATTCTCTTATTCTGAAGTTTGGTTAGAGCAAGGCCGAGATCTCAATCCGATGCTGCAAGATATCGGATTGATCTTCCACCCACCACTGCTCTATCTGGGTTACATCGGGTTTTCTACCGTGTTGGCGTTTGCCCTCGCTGCGTTAATGCAGGAAAGATTCGTCGATGATTGGGTAAAGCTCGCGACTCCTTGGGCAATATCCGCGTGGGCATTTTTGACGCTGGGTATCTTAGTGGGTTCTTGGTGGGCTTATAATGAACTAGGCTGGGGAGGCTGGTGGTTCTGGGATCCTGTTGAAAATGCGTCACTTCTGCCGTGGTTAACAGGGACTGCATTACTGCACGCTTTACTTGCAGCTAACCGCTATCAGCAGCAGCGAAGAACTGCTCTGGTTCTCGCATTGGTGACTTTTAGCCTGAGTATTCTAGGCACTTTTATTGTGCGCTCTGGCGTACTTACATCAGTACACGCTTTTGCGGTGGATCCCGGTAAAGGTATTGCTCTGTTAGTGATTCTCGCCGTGACCTTGATTGGCTCATTTGCCTTGTTGTTTGAGCGAGGCGAGGCAATCAAGAGTCAACATGTTCAATCGCTCTTTGGACGCAGCTATTTTGCCGTCGCTTCTGTCGGCATGCTAGCGGTGGCGGCGTTTACAGTTTTTCTCGGTACTTTCTACCCTATGGTGTATGAACTTGTCGGGTTAGGCTCGGTATCGGTTGGCGCTCCTTATTTTAATACCTTGTTCTTACCTTTAGTTTTGCTTGCTCTCATTGGTATAGGGTTGGTTCCATTACTCAAGTGGCATAAAGGCAGTCACTATTCCAAACAGCAGATCATCTTGTTATTTATCACCTCCATGCTCGTCGGCATGGTGATGTATTGGTTGCAAGATATGTGGTTCTCGCTAGCTGTCTCTGTGGTCTGGGGGCTAGGGGCTTGGGTGATAATCAGTCACTTGCTATTGGTGGTAAAGCAGCAAAAGCTTACCTTTATGGTGCTTGCTCACATTGGTTTGGCGATAAGCAGTATTGGCGCAGTGATGAATGCAGAACACTCTTTCGAAGTGAACCATAAAATGGCTGCGGGTAGCACTTTAGAATTTGGTGAGTGGCAAGTTGAATACCTTGATACTCATTGGGTTATTGGCCCTAACTATAGCGCTGAACAGGCGGAATTGAGTTTCTCTTCAGAGCAGCGAAGCTTTACCTTGATACCAGAGCGTCGTCATTATCCTGTCCGGGTGATGAATATGAGTGAGCCTGCAATCCGGCCATTTTGGCATGGTGACTACTATGTGACGCTAGGCAGCAAAGTTGATGCCGATTCTTATGCGGTCAAGATCCAATATAAGGCGTATATCAGTTGGATTTGGGGCGGGGCGTTAGTCGCTATGCTCGGTGCTGTGTTACCTTTTCTCTCTCGTCGACGAAAGGAAGTGGCTCATGGCTCTATCAAGCAAGCATAAAATTACTCTCTTTAGTGTGATTTTAATAGGTTTTATTGGCTTTCTTATCGCAGGGCTGAATACCCAGCAGTTTGGTCCCGCCTCCCAGCCCGTGGTTAGGCAGTTTCCGGAACAATCGATAGCGCTGCTTATGAAGCAGGAACAAGCGCAAAGCACACAGCTATTCCGTGATGAATATCAGCTAGTGAATGTATGGGCATCATGGTGTGGCGTATGTCGTAAAGAACATGCTTACCTCAACCAGCTAGCGAAACTCGGCATTCCTATCATTGGATTAAATTACCGTGATCAACGATCTGGTGCGGTTAATTATCTTGGCCAGCTTGGTAATCCCTATAGTGAAGTCATGTTCGATCCCGAAGGCGTACTCTCTCTTGATCTCGGAGTGGTCGGAACGCCAGAAACTTACCTCGTCGATCAAAGTGGGGCGATTGTTTATAAACACCTCGGTGTTCTGAATCAAAAAGTATGGGACAAGCATTTTGCTGACTTCTTTGCTGGTGGGGAGAACTCATGAGCTTAAGGCTGGCTTTTGCGCAATACCTGTTGTTATTGCTTTCGATGATAGCACCACTAAGCCTTGCAAGCGCAAACCAAGATGTCTTTGCAGCCGCTACGACAGAGCAAAACGTTCAAGTCGAGCTGTTTCAATTCGGTTCGCCACATAAACAAAAGGTAGCGATTGAGCTAGCCAAGTCTTTGCGTTGCCCCCAGTGTCAGAACCAGAATTTAGTCGAGTCCAACTCGCCGATCGCGAAAGACTTACGCTTGATCGTGTTTAGTAAAATCAATCAAGGCCAAAGCGAGCAGCAGGTGATTGATTTTATGACGGCTAGATATGGTGAATTTGTTCTCTATAAGCCTACCTTTACCGCTAGCAATGCACTACTTTGGTTGGCGCCTATTCTTCTGTTTTTGTTGTTTTTAATTGTGTCCTTTGTACGAATAGAGCAGCGTAAACAACAGTAGTTTTCCTTTAAGTACGAATTATCAGTTTCAAGGCGTAATCAATTTTGTATTGGCGCATAAGTTCCTTTGCTGCTTTATCTCAAAAACATGCACAAATCGAATGTGTTTTCTTCGTTATTTAATCATTTTCAAACACGTAAACTCCTGCCTCTTTGATTGAATTTTTTGTTGGGAGAGTTTTGTGTCGCATCGACCCTTACTATATGTTTTCACACTGTTATTTTTTGTGCCATTACAAACCAAAGCAAGCTTTGAACCTGGGTTGGTCTTTCCAGAAACCAATCGCTATACATGCAGTTCAGCCGATGTAGTTGGGATTGTTCAGGCAAAAGAAGTATTGGCTCAGCTACTGCCCGATTTGAGCGCAGAATATGATCAAGTATCCGATTACTTATATGTAAATCATAAGAGCGGCTATAAAAGTCACCACTTTCTCTTTACTCTTCATAAAGATAACGTTCCCATTTATGGTCAAGATATTACCTTGTCAATAAATGAACAGTGTCAGCTCTTTCGATATCAATATCATGTTGATGTGTCAGCTAACCCTATTCTCAATAACAAAAGCGGGGCTTCAGTCTCTAGTAGTGATGACGCGATAGAGCAAGTTAAGAGCAGGCTCAAAAAGGATGGTTCGAGCCTTTACTATTTAATCTTGATGCGAAAAAACATGTTCGCTACGTTCAGTCAAGACGGGCAAGATGTGAAGCCTTCGGTCGTTGAAGAGAAAATCAGTGCACAGCCAATATATAAATGGATAGAAGGAGAACTCAGGCTTGGATACAACGTCAATATCCCCCTTAACAATCCTGAGGGTTTGGTAGAGACATACCTTGACAGCACAGATGGCTCATTGGGAGGCTTCTATTATCAAGGCAAGCTAAGTTCACCCACCCCATTGAGCAATCCAGTGGAGCTTAACTGGACGAGTTATGGTGACAACCCAGCAAGTTGGTGGGGAAGCACCTTGAGCAAGACTTTTTGGCAAGAACATGTCGGCAACGTTCAAAGAAGCCTGCCACTCAAATCTCTGAGTGAGCCTGAATCTCGCTACATACAGTTTTATTCTAATCGTGATTTCCATTGGTGGAATCATGGTTTCAGCAAGGACTATCCCGATTTTTGGCTGCAAGCCAATGATGTTAGCCGTTATCAGATTCCTGCGATCTTAACCAATATGCAAGCAGTACATGATGGTTTTAGCTATGCAGCAGAAACTTTATCATATGATTTTGTAGGCAAGCGAAAAGTAGCAGTGATGCTAACGGATTCTGACTGGCGATATGACAAGTATGTCCCAGAGTTTGACGCGATCTTAATTGGTGACAACAAATGTAAAGGGTCGGTTTACGATCCATCAGTTGTGTACCATGAGCAGGGGCATGCTCTGTTTTCGCGGTTACTATTGCAAGGAATGCCGACTAAACATGAGAAAGCCAAAGCTAACATCGCTATTAATGAAGCGTTCGCTGATTACTGGGCTAGCACATTACTGAGTCGTAACGACAGGTGGAACGGCATTCTTGCAAACCTACGCAAGGATGTATGCGGAGGCAATGGAATAAGGAATTTCAACAAGCCAGAGCAAGATTACTTTAATGGCTTTGAAGCACATATAGGAGCGGGACATAGTAAGGTTACTGGGAATTATGGAGAGGTAGTCACGGAAACGTTACTTGCAGCTCCATTGCATCGCGCGCGTCAAGATATCGGTCAGAATAGCTTTATCAACAGCGATCAAGAGTTGATAAATCGCTATGGGCCAAATCCCGCAAAAGCGCTAGCTGATCAAATCATCCTTGAAGCTTTTCTAGGGTTATCAATGTATCAGCAGTATCAGGAAACCGCTTATGCAATTTATCAATCAGCCAAGCGACTTGATCCGAAAAACATAGCTGCTCCAATCTTTAGAAAGCATTTCACTAACGTCAATCTAATGCCCCGTGATGTTGAACCTACAGATCGAACTGCATTCGCCTCTCCTCAAAGTCGACAAGCTCAAATAGCGCTTTCAAGCCGAAGAGAAAGTCAGTCGGGCTCGGATGTGACGCTCTCTTTTGGCGATTTATCAAAAGTTACTCTGAAGTTAGCAGCAGGTAGTAAACAGGAAGAGTGGCTTGATGCCCCATCTGTGCAATGTTTCGCTTTTCAACAGTCAAACTTACAATTAAATCACACCCTTAAAGATAACGGGGTACTGCAAAACCGTGAGTACAATATGGCTCTGGTTGGTGGCAACAAAGTCACGCAGATGCAAGCAAAACATGTTACCAGTGAAAAGTGGATGTTTAACTTGGCAAATGATGTGCTAAACGATTCCAATAAAAAGGTGTTACTAAGAGTTAACGGGAATCATGGCGCATTGCTTGAACTTAACAAAGAGGGAAGTAGCAGCCCGATTCGATTTGAGCAAAGCTTTACGCATTTAGGTCGCTATTGGTACATGTTAAACGATACTGCGTCTCTAACTAAAGGCGATTGGGGGTTTAACTCAGCGGCGGCCAAACAAGCAGACTTATTTATTGTTGACTGCATACCTGAGTTTACAGTTGTTTTGAGTGGAGATCGCAAAGAAAATAGTCAGCTAAACGCCTATGCGCGTAGTGATTCTACGCCTTTAAACAGTGTCGAGTGGCGAATTAAAGAGTTTAGCGATTCGGCGATGAGTGGACAGAACTTTAGCTATACGCTGCCAAACTTAAAGAAACCCCAAAGCATTACACTTGAAGCGACGGTTAACTTATCTGGGGCTTCTCGTACTGTACAGACAATTGCTGATATAGCTGCTGTAAATGAGCTTTCTAGTTTTAGTTTTCAAGTGCCGACACAGGTGGATGAAAACAGTAGTGCGAAGTTTGCAATTAAGGACTTAACAGACCCAGAAGGAACTGAAGCACTTAAAGTTGAATGGTTCGTTAATGATGCTCCAGTTGGTGAAGGGACAACAGTTGACTGGGTGGCACCTGAAGTGGAAAGCGACACCAACTTCCGAATCTCGGTTAAAGTTGTTGACTTAGAGGATATGGGGAGTGTCACGGAGAAGCGAACTACGACGCTTGTTAAGCATATCAATAAAGCACCAGTTGTATCTCTATCTGGTAAAGCTGTAAAACAGGGTGAGACGTTGTCCATGACCCCTACAGTGAGTGATGCAGATAACGATACGACAGATTTAACATATAGTTGGAAAGTGTCTTTAGCTGACGGGGATAGAACATATCAAGGTCGAACCTTGACGTTACCTATTGATGATGATTATCCGAATGATTCTATTTCGGTAGAAGTTGTAGTCAGCGATAATGTTGACCAAACCAAAGCCTCTGCAACTGTACAAGTCATTAAAGTAAATAAAGCGCCTGTTGTTACACTAAGTGGCAAAACAAGTGGGGAGGCGGATAGCTGGGTTAAAGTTGATTCGCAAATTACAGATGAGTCTCCATCTGATGTAGAGCTTGTCTGGGCGGTAACACCCGGAATCACTTGGGAAAAAATAGGGAATGGCTCCATTAAGGTTCTTATGCCTAAAAAGTCGTCTTCAGGTCTGATTCAAGTGAGCGTAACTGCTAATGATGGTGAGCTCTCAGATTCAGAATCTCATTCAATACGCTGGCTGGCTTACCAAAACTTAGCGCCTGTCGTTCATATCGAAAGCATCCAGCGAGATCAGTTTGGTGGCAAGGTTGTGCTACAGGCGGTCGGTATCGATAGTGATCATTGGCCTAAAGCTTTGAGCTATACATGGACGCAAGTCGATTACACTATTCCAGTTGCTTACAAGGTGATTGGAAGCCGATTAGTATTTGATGTTACTGAAGATCTGGCTAACGCTCGTTTGTCGTTTATGGTTACTGCTTCTGATGGAGAAAAAACAGCAATCAGCAGGCATTCTGTTGATATTGGTGCGTTACCTCTACCACAAATAGTTACAGCCCCTTTGGAACAAACCCATAGCGAATCAGAGCTTGTTACTATTGACGCGAGTGGCTCTATGCCATCGCGCGGCAAACCGTTAAGTTATCAATGGAAACAAATATCGGATGTCGAGCTTGGTGATTTTGATAAAAATAAGAGCCAGCTTCGTTTTACGGTTCCTGAGTTATCAGAAGATAAAACTGTTGAGTTTGAATTGGTTGTAACAGAAGGCGGTCAAATAAGCTCAAAACGCTTGGTGTTGGAATTAAAAAATAGAGGACCAAAGCCTCGCCCAATTCAAAAACCAATTGCAGTAGAAGTGATAAAAAATGATAAACAAAAGTCTGTGATTGAAATTGATGCAACGGCGGTTGTGGAACTCGATGAAAATGTTGAGTACCAATACTATTGGCGCAAAGTAAAAGGTCCTAAAGTTGATTGGATTGACAGAACGTCTAAGCGTCTAAAAGTTCGACTAGCGAGTGAAACTGTACAGCAAATGAGTCGCAGCTTGTCTCAGAACAACAAGGCAGATTTGGTGCAAATGCTAGGCTTCGAATTAGATTTGACGACTCCGACACAAGGCAATAGAACTTATGGTCTGGAAGTTGAAGTCAAACAGGCTGAAACGTCGGGAGAAGTCGTGAATCCCCCGACGTCACCGTCGCCTTCTCCAACTGGTGGCGGAGGAGGTGGTGGTGGCTCCTTAGGTTGGGTTTCACTGTCTGCGCTACTTCTTCTTAGGAGACGACGTTAGATATGACAAAGGCACGTAGCAGTTACGTGCCTTTTTATTTGTGCCAACAAACTAGAGCGCCGCTGAAGCCTGCTACATTGTATGAGAGCCTGAGTCTATCACTCTAATATGCAATATCTGATAGCAAAATATGCCAATTGGTATAGAGTGGAGTCTAATTGAATTCAAGCAGTGACATAGCAGTGCGTTACGCGTTAGAACAATATGATAAACATGGTTTTTTAAGAGCACCGAAACTGGTTTGGTTAGCGTGGCTGTTCTTAGCCAAAGCTTGGGTCGTGTTTGTGGTCGCCGGTGCCAGTCGCGAGAGTGGCAGTAAAATTCTTGCGATAGTTTACCCAGACCATAATATGCTTTATCTCGGGCTAGCGATGGGGATTCCGAGTATTCTATTAATGTGGATGGTGAGTCTGCGTAACCCAGAGCGAGCATGGATAAATAACATTGTGGCTTACGGTAGAGGGATTACACTTGTGACCGCAGCCGCGCAGCTATCTCAAACTCTGTATCATGTCTATCTAGTTCATGGCGCATTTAGCTGGACAAATGGCGCTGTGATGCTGTTGCTATTATGGTTGATTATTTACTTCGCTAAGAGTCGTAGTGTCAGAGATAGCTTTAAGAAAGTTCCGACACAGTGATAGCACTAAGCGATGATCACTATCAATATATAAAATTAAAAACGAAATACACTAAGCAAAAAAATCGAGTGAGGAATTAAAAATGTCATACCCTCAAAGTGCAATTCTTCCTGAAGCAAGTCCTTTCGCGCAATACACCTTGCTTAAGGTCAATCAAAACGAAACCAAAGTGTTGGAGCAGCTGCAAGCTCTACCGACGTTAGTTGAAGAACTCAATAAGCAGCAACCTGGTGCAGAGTTAACGCTGTCTATTGCGTTTACTAAGGCATTTTGGAGCAAGCTTGATATGGCTGTGCCAGCGGAGCTTATCGACTTCCCACAACTCGGTGAAGGCGATGTCGTTGCGCCTAGTTCTGATGTTGATGTGTTGATTCACTGCCACTCGAACCGTCATGACCTGCATTTTTACTTATTGCGTAAATTCTTTGCGCAAGTGTCTGAAGATGTAGCTGTCATTGATGAAACATACGGCTACCGCTATTTAGATTCGCGTGATATGACGGACTTTGTTGATGGTACAGAAAACCCGAAAGACGCTCAGCGTGAAGAAGTGGCCATCATTCCACAAGGTGAATTTGCTGGTGGCAGTTATGTGATGGTGCAACGTTTCATCCACAACTTACCTTCTTGGAACCGCTTGAATGTTTCAGCGCAAGAAAAAGTGATTGGCCGTACCAAGCCAGATTCGATTGAACTTGATGATGTTCCAGCAGCCTCGCACGTAGGGCGCGTAGATATTAAGGAAGAGGGCAAAGGCCTAAAAATTGTACGCCATAGCCTGCCTTACGGTAGTGTGTCTGGTGAACATGGCCTGTTGTTCATTGCCTACTGTAATACTCTACATAACTTTAAAGCGATGCTCGAAAGCATGTATGGCGCAACGGACGGCAAGACAGACCAATTGCTTCGTTTTACTAAAGCGGTAACGGGCGCCTACTTCTTTGCCCCTTCTAGTGAAATGTTATCGGGCTTAAAGCTTAAGTAAACTGATACAACACTCGCTACTTCAAAGATTTAAAACCGAACCTCAGGGTTCGGTTTTTTGCATTTTTTCATTAAAGAAACCCTATTTTTGCCGATAAAGAGAGTGACCCGAAGAAGGATTACATCACTTTATGACCATTACTGTTAATACCAATGTATCAGCCATGACCGCGCAGCGTCACTTGACCAATGCGACAGATATGCTGAATCAATCGCTGGAGAGACTCTCTTCAGGGTATCGTATTAATAGCGCCAAAGATGATGCTGCCGGGCTGCAGATTTCCAATCGCCTTGAATCCCAGATGCGTGGTTTAGATGTCGCTATGCGCAATGCCAATGACGGTATCTCCATTATGCAGACTGCAGAAGGGGCGATGAATGAAACCACCAACTTACTGCAACGGATGCGCGATCTTTCGCTTCAATCTGCTAATGGCTCAAATAGCCATGCGGAACGAGTTGCATTACAAGAGGAAATGGCGGCTTTAAACGATGAACTGAATAGAATTGCTGAAACTACCTCTTTTGGTGGTCGAAAATTGCTCAATGGTTCGTTTTCCTCTTCTTCTTTTCAGATTGGTGCAAGTTCTGGTGAAGCGGTGCAAGTCTCGCTAAAAAACATGCGCTCCGACAGTTTAGACATGGGTGGTTTTAGCTATATTGCAGCAAGTAAAGCTGACAGTAACTGGCAAGTAGCGCAGGGTAATAACCAGTTGGTAATGCAATACACCAATGCTCAAGGTCAGCAAGAAACGATCAATATTGAAGCTAAAACTGGTGATGATATTGAGGAGCTCGCGACTTACATCAATGGTCAAACGGATAAAGTATTAGCCTCTGTTAATGAAGAAGGCCAGTTACAAATCTTTATGGCTGGTGATAAAACGTCTGGGACGATTTCATTTTCTGGCAGCTTAGCGAATCAACTCAATATGAACTTTGGTGGTTATGAAGCGGTTGATAATATAGACATTTCTCAGGTCGGTGGTGCTCAAAGGGCCGTATCGGTCATTGATACAGCACTGAAATATGTTGATAGCCATAGGGCAGAGTTAGGCGCGATGCAAAATCGTTTTAATCACGCGATTAATAATCTCTCTAATGTTAATGAGAATTTGTCGGCATCGAATAGCCGTATTAAAGATACCGACTACGCCAAAGAAACCACACAGATGGTTAAGCAGCAGATCTTGCAGCAAGTGAGTACCTCTATTTTGGCGCAGGCAAAACAACAGCCGAATCTTGCCTTAACTTTATTAGGTTAATTCTCAAAAAAGAGAATGTTATCGACAGTCGATTCTAAAGCTTTAGTGAAAAAATAACTTTATTTGCAATTATTTCCCTTTAGTCACGTTTTCCCTCCGAAATGAACTTTTTTCAAAAAAAACTCAAAAAAATACTCAAGGTTTTCTGATTCACGCCGTTAATAAAAGTAACTTTAAGAGAAAACGACTTTGGTTTTCCGAGACGTCGGAAACCGGTTACATCGGAAAATCAAATGGAGAAATCACCATGGCAGTAAATGTAAACACTAACGTATCAGCAATGACAGCACAGCGTTACCTAAATAGCGCGACTAATGCTCAACAAACTTCAATGGAGCGTTTGTCATCTGGTTTTAAGATCAACAGTGCGAAAGACGACGCAGCGGGTCTTCAAATCTCGAACCGCTTAAACGTACAAAGCCGTGGTCTTGATGTTGCGGTACGTAACGCGAATGATGGTATCTCTATCGCGCAAACTGCTGAAGGTGCGATGAACGAAACCACTAACATTCTGCAACGTATGCGTGACCTATCACTACAATCTGCTAACGGCTCAAACTCTAAATCTGAGCGTGTTGCGATTCAAGAAGAAGTAACAGCATTAAACGATGAGCTAAACCGTATCGCTGAAACAACTTCATTTGGTGGTAACAAGCTATTAAACGGCACGTTCACAACTAAATCTATGCAGATTGGTGCTGATAACGGTGAAGCAGTAATGCTAACCCTAAATGACATGCGCTCTGACAACGTTGGAATGGGCGGTACAGCTTACCAAGCAGCGAATGGTAAAGACAAAGATTGGTCTGTTCAGGCTGGTGCTAACGACCTAGCGATCACTCTTACTGATAACGCAGGTCAGCAGCAAACAATCAACATTAATGCTAAAGAAGGCGATGATATTGAGGAGCTGGCAACTTACATCAACGGTCAAACTGACCAAGTGACAGCTTCTGTTGATGAAGAAGGCCGTCTACAAGTATTCGCTGGAACTGACAAAGTTCAAGGTGCAGTATCGTTTGGTGGTGGTCTAGCAGGTGAGCTAAGCATGGGAACTGGCACAGCAGTAACGGTTGATACTATCGATGTGACGACTGTAGGTGGTGCTCAAGAGTCTGTCGCTATCGTTGATTCGGCGCTTAAATATGTTGATAGCCATCGTGCAGAGCTAGGTGCTTTCCAGAACCGCTTCTCACACGCTATCAGCAACTTAGATAACATCAACGAAAATGTGAATGCATCTAACAGCCGAATCAAAGACACTGACTTTGCGAAAGAAACGACGGCACTAACTAAGTCGCAAATTCTTTCTCAAGCATCAAGTTCAGTACTTGCTCAAGCGAAACAAGCGCCAAACTCGGCATTGAGCCTACTGGGATAAACCCAATCTTGATCACAAAAATCCAGCCTCGGCTGGATTTTTTTGTTTGTGTTAACTTTTTGATCTCTAAAACAATTCTTACGGAATACGGAAAAATCTAAAAAAGTTCGCTAATTTTTTCCTAAAGGTATTTTTTAGCTCGCCGTTAAAGGATTGAGAGAAATGAGATGTGTTGAAGCGAGGTGAGAGACGCTGATACACATCGCCCTAATGCCTAAGGAGATCAAATATGGCAATTAACGTAAACACGAACGTGTCTGCGATGACTGCTCAGCGCTACCTTAATGGTGCGACTGATGGTATGCAGAAATCGATGGAGCGTCTATCTTCGGGTTACAAAATCAACAGTGCCCGTGATGATGCTGCTGGCCTACAAATCTCAAACCGCTTGAATGCGCAAAGCCGTGGCTTAGACATGGCAGTAAAAAATGCGAATGATGGTATTTCGATCGCTCAAACCGCTGAAGGTGCGATGAACGAAACCACCAACATTTTGCAGCGTATGCGCGATCTATCATTGCAATCCTCTAACGGCTCGAACTCGCGTTCGGAACGTATTGCGATTCAAGAAGAAGTTACCGCACTGAATGACGAGCTTAACCGTATTGCAGAAACCACTTCATTTGGTGGTAACAAATTGCTTAACGGCACGTTCGGTACTCAGTCATTCCAAATTGGAGCGAGCTCAGGGGAGGCTGTTCAGCTTTCTATGGATAGCATGCGTTCTGATACTGTAGGAATGGGTGGTAAAGCGTATACTGCTCAAGCAGGAAAAGCGTCAGATTGGACTGTTTCCGCAGGTACAACTGACCTTACACTAGACTATACTGATGTACATGGAGAGGCAAAAACGCTCACCATAAATGCAAAAGCTGGTGACGATATCGAGCAGCTTGCAACGTACATTAATGGTCAAAGTGAAGATGTGAAGGCTTCAGTGGGTGAGGAAGGTAAACTTCAACTTTTCGCAGCTTCCAATAAAGTCGCGACAGATGTCACGATTGGCGGAGGACTAGGTGGTGACATTGGCTTTGGTGCAGGACAAGATCGTACTGTAGCCGACGTCGATGTTTCAACAGTCGCCGGTTCTCAGTTAGCGGTATCTGTTATCGACGGTGCATTGAAAACGGTAGACAGTCAGCGTGCTGAACTGGGTGCTTTCCAAAACCGTTTTGGCCATGCTATCAGTAACCTAGATAACATTAACGAGAACGTTAATGCGTCTAGAAGCCGAATCGTTGATACTGACTATGCGAAAGAAACTACGCAAATGACTAAGTCGCAGATTCTTCAGCAAGCAAGTACATCTGTTCTAGCGCAAGCCAAGCAGTCTCCGTCGGCAGCTCTTAGCTTATTAGGTTAATCGATAGGTTCGATAGGAGCTTATTGGTGCAACAGTATGTTGTAACCTGCTAAGGTGGAAGGGAGATCGTTATGGAAATACCATCCTACACATCGAACATCCAGCCTTATGGCTCAGATAGTGGCACTAAACTTGCTTCAAAATACGATGTACAGCAAGTTTCCTCGGAAAAGGAACAAGTCTCTACTAAGGAGATGAGCGAAAAAGCGACTCAGTCTGTTGAAAAAGCGATAGAAGCCTCGCAAGAGCGTGAAAAGCTAAACAGAGCGGAGCGCGAAAGGATTGTTCAACAGATGAATGATTTCATCTCGTCGATCAATAAAGGCTTGTCATTTCGTGTAGACGAAGAATCTGGTCGAGATGTTGTAACAATATACGAAGCGGATACTGGTGATATTATTCGTCAGATACCCGATGAGGAAATGCTAGTTATCTTACGTCGCCTAAGGGAGCAAACCGCCCGATATTCATCGGGGATTGTGAACCAGACGGTGTAATCGTACTTGAGGTGAGTAAATGAGTTTTGGCCCTATAGGCATGAATTCTGGCATGGATATCAATTCCATGGTCAGCAAAATTGTAGATTCGGAGCGCGTTCCTAAGCAGCAACGAATCGACAATGAGCGGACCCAAATTGATTCTAGTATCAGTGCCTATGGTCGACTCAGAGAGTCGCTGGATACGATGAAAAACTTGATGGCGAGCTTTCGTCAGGAGAAAGCTTTCGCCGCAAGAACAGTCGAGTCAACGGATGAGGCTGTAGTATCCGCGACGGCAACCACTGAAGCTATCGCTGGTCGATATGCTATCGATGTGTTGCAGCTTGCCCAAAGCCACAAAATTGCGTCAGATGTATTGCCGGAGGATGCAAAATTTGGCCCGGGTAAGCTGCAGATTTCAATGGGAGACAAAAAGTTCTCTATAGATGTTCAAGAGAACTCAAGGTTGGGTGATATTGTGCGCGGTATCAACGGCAGTAAGTCGAATCCCGGAGTTCGTGCTGCGGTGATCAATGACACGGAAGGCCCACGTTTAATTGTTGCGTCCAATGTTTCTGGGCAAGACAATGACGTTTCAATGCGCGCTGAAGCGAAAGCTGGCGACCCGCTAAAACTACTCGAATACAAAACTCTTGAGCAACGAGTCAAAGACTTAGAACGCGCCCGCGCTGCCGCTCAAGATTTGCTTGCCCCTTTGACACCAGAGGAGCAAAAAATTGCCGATAAAATTGCTCAAAATAACATCGATGCGGCAAAAGCTGTCGATGATGAGATCGCTGCAACTTCGAAGCAAGCGGCAATTCAAGCTGATCCTAACGCAGCGAAAGATGCGACTGCTGACAATGAGATGTCAAAAAGCGCTACTGCGGCCGCTGCACAAGCGGGGATAGAAGCAAACAAATACATGAAACCCGAAGACCGCATTCCAGGATGGACAGAAACGGCGTCGGGAACCTTGCTCAGTTCATACTGGGAACCAGAACCTCAGCTTGACGATAAAGCAACAGAAAAAGCTCCTGATGTACCCGGTTGGTCTAACACAGCATCGGGCACTTTGACCGATTCGTACGTCACACCAAAAGAAGCGCAAGCGAAGCTTGATGCTGAGCAAGCACGAATTGAGCAGAAAGTAGCGGATGAAAAAGCGCTGCTTGCTCAACGTGTGGCGGCAGGTGAGCTGACACCTGAACAAGCCAAAGAGATGGAGCGGGCTAAGCTTCCTAAAGAAGAGCGTGAGTACCTAGAGCGAATTGACCAAGCTCAAGCTGATCTCGTTGCGGCGCAACAATCATTTGATACTTACCGAGGCATGACAGAGGTACAGGGCGCTCAAGATGCAAAAGTGCTACTGGATGGCGTTGCCCAGCTTTCAAGCAATAACAATATTATTGAAGATGCCATTGACGGAGTTGATTTAACCCTAAAAGGACGTACAGCAGTAGGTAAGCCTGCTTCAGAAATTGATATTGAGTATGACCGTCAAGGCGTTCGTAATGATATTGAGCAATTTGTCGCTGCTTATAACCAGTTCTATCAAACCTCTCAGGAGCTTGGTGGAGTAGACCCAAGAACAGGTGCTGCAGGCCCACTGGCCGGTGATAGTATTGTTCGTAGTGCGGACTCTCGCCTTAAGTCGGTATTCTCCTCTCGGGTAGAGCCGGCGCCGGAGGATCTAAAAACCTTGACGGAGTTTGGTATTACCACTACCCGTCAAGGTACCTTAGAGATCAACTATGACATGTTAGATCGTCAGTTGAACAATAACTTCAACAAGCTTGAGGACTTTTTTGGCGGGAACCAAGGTTTTGCTAAAAAAGTGGAAGACGCGATTCAAGGTCTGACTGGCGTAACTGGCTCGATACGAAATCGAGAGAAAAGTATGACCGAGCGGACTTATCGCTTACAGGATGATCAAGCGGCATTGGATCGCCGTATGGATAATTTAGAGAAACGCACACACGCCAAATTTACGGCAATGCAGGATGCGACAAGCAAAATGCACTCTCAGCTCGCGGGTATGATGAATGCGCTTGGATAGTGACTTTCTCGGCCAATTAGCTGATTTATGTGAATTAGATCAAAAAGTTTCTGAAACTCTTACATCGGAAGAGATAAATGCTGAAGAAATTGTTCAGCTGGTCGATATAAGGGAACAGTTATTGCAAAGTTTGCTGGATGTAATAGAAACACATCCAGAATTTGCACAACTACAGCAGTGGCATGATGCGGTCAAAAGAACCCAAACTGTTGTAGAATTAATGCAGAATAAAACTTCTGAACTGGGGCAGGCGTTACAAAAATATCGCCATGGCAAACGTTCCGTTCAGCAGTATCAAAAGTTTTTATAGAGAAGAGGGTTGTTATGCGTGGTTCACTACAGGCTTACAAGAAGGTATCGGTTGATAGCCAGCTCAGTGCGGCCTCCCCGCATAAAATTGTTCAAATGCTGATGGCTGGCGCTATTGAACGTTTGATTCAAGGTAAAGCGGCGATGGAGGCAGGAAACATTCCAGCCAAGGGCGAGCGTTTGGGTAAGGCTCTAGATATAATTATCAGTTTGCGAAGCTGTCTTTCTATGGATGATGGGGGCGACATCGCTCAAAACCTTGATCAGCTTTACGAATTTATGATTACTCAGATCACGGAAGCGAATCATCAAAATAACCCGCAGCCGATTGATGATGTGATTGAGATTATCCGTGAGATCAAGTCAGCATGGGATCAGATTCCTACTGAGTATCACAATCTAACAGCAGCGGATGTTGGTTTATAAACTGAACTAAGTTTTTAGGAAATTTCATACATAAATAAGTATGCATTGAAATATTATGCCTATTGAGCTTTTGGGCTAACATCACATCAAGTAATTGCTTGGTTGCCTTATTTTTTTTATCAAATAGAATAGAAGCCACTAAGTAGCCTAGTGGCTTTTTTTTGTTGCTGAAATTTCTAAATTGTCTAACGCGTTATCTGAACTATAGTTACAAGTGACGTTTAGATTTTTAACCCAGCCACAACGTTTCAAAATAAAGGCAAACATTCTCACCTATGCAAGGTTTAGCAAAACTACTTGTGATTGAAGATGGTGCGCAAGCACGAATCAATCTCAGTAATATTTTAGAATTTGTTGGAGAACAGTGTGAGGCGATCACTTCTGATCAGCTTGATGACCTAGATTGGTCTCGAGTGTGGGCCGGTTGTATTCTTGGTTCTCTGAATAATAATAAATTACCTTCCAAGCTGAGCGATAAATTATCCCAGGCTAATCATATTCCTTTACTTATTGCCGGAAAGCATTCTTATCCAGTTGAAGAGCTAACAAACTATGTTGGTGAGCTGGAGTACCCATTAAATTACCCGCAATTAAGTGAAGCGCTGCGCCACTGTAAAGACTTCTTAGGCCGTAAAGGTGTAAATGTTCTTTCCTCTTCTCGTAAAAACACATTGTTCCGTAGCCTTGTTGGCCAAAGCCACGGCATTAAAGAAGTCCGCCATCTTATCGAGCAGGTTTCTGGAACAGAAGCAAATGTGTTAATCCTAGGCGAGTCTGGTACAGGTAAAGAAGTCGTCGCTCGTAATATTCACTATCATTCAGCTCGTCGCAATGGCCCATTTGTGCCAATTAACTGTGGTGCGATACCACCTGACCTCCTTGAAAGTGAGTTGTTTGGTCATGAAAAAGGGGCGTTTACCGGAGCGATTACCTCGCGTAAAGGCCGCTTTGAACTTGCTGAAGGCGGTACACTGTTCCTCGATGAAATTGGCGATATGCCGATGCCTATGCAGGTTAAATTGCTTCGAGTACTGCAAGAACGTTGCTTTGAACGTGTCGGTGGCAACACCACCATCCGAGTCAATGTTCGTGTTATTGCAGCAACGCACCGCAATCTGGAAACCATGATCAATGACGAGTCTTTCCGTGAAGATCTTTATTATCGTCTCAACGTGTTCCCTATTGAGATGCCTGCACTGCGCGATCGCAAAGATGATATCCCATTGCTGCTACAAGAGTTAATGACTCGCATGGAATCAGAAGGTGCTCAGCCTATCTGTTTTACACCGCGCTCAATTAACTCACTGATGGAGCATGAATGGCCTGGTAACGTTCGCGAACTTGCTAACCTTGTAGAGCGAATGATCATCCTGTACCCGAACAGCTTAGTCGATGTGAATCATCTACCGACCAAGTATCGTTACAGCGATATTCCGGAGTTTCAGCCCGAGTACAACAATCTTGAATCTGTTGAAGAGCAAGAGCGTGATGCGCTGCAAGACATCTTCTCTGAAGATTTCAGCCTAGAGTCGAGTGACATATTCCAAGAGCATGAAAATGCGCCGCAAAGTCTTCCTCCTGAAGGAGTTAACCTCAAAGAGATGCTGGCGGACCTTGAAGTCAATATGATCAATCAAGCGCTTGAGGCACAAGGTGGTATTGTTGCGCGAGCAGCCGATATGTTAGGCATGCGTCGAACGACTCTAGTTGAGAAGATGCGTAAGTACAATCTACAGCGATAATTTGATGTAAAACTTGACTGTCAATTTACTGACCTTATAGTAAGTGATTGAAAAATAAAATAAATAGCTTGGCGTGCCTTTTGCATGTCAGGCTATTGTAGTTTTTAAGGCAGAAATACGTCATGCAGTTAACCCCGTCGGTCGATAATCCGATGCCACTAGGCACACTGGAACAACAAGTAGAACGCTATCAGCAGGTACTCGATGTCATGCCCGCTGGTGTTATATTGCTCGATACACAGGGTGTGGTGCAGGAAGCCAACCCAGAAGCTTTACGTTTGTTGGAAGTCCCGCTCGTGGGTGAAAAATGGTTTGAAGTGATTCAACAAGCATTTGCACCGCGAGAGGATGATGGTCATGAGATCTCGCTTCGTAATGGCCGCAAAGTCCGTTTGGCGATTTCAGCCTCTAAAACAGGACAGTTGATTCTCATCACTGACTTGACCGAGACACGTCTTTTGCAGTCTAGAATCAGTGATTTACAACGCCTGTCTTCTCTCGGTCGCATGGTGGCTTCACTGGCTCACCAAGTTCGAACGCCACTTTCGAGCGCCATGCTATACGCTTCCAACTTGGGCGCGCCCAATTTACCACCAGCAACGAAAGACAGATTTCAAACTAAGCTGATGGATCGCCTTCATGACTTAGAAAAGCAAGTCAATGACATGTTGCTGTTTGCCAAAGGCGGCGACAATAAGGTAGTTAAACCATTCACCGTGGCAGATTTGGTTACCGAGTTCTCCCCTATGGTTGAAACCGCTCTGAAGAACAATCAAATCGATTACTGCTTGGAAGTCGAGCAAGAACAAACTCAGCTACTGGGCAATGCCAACGCCATTGCTTCAGCATTAAGTAATTTGGTCATGAATGCGATTCAAATTGCGGGTAAACAGTCCCAAGTCGATGTGTTTTTTAGACCGGTTAACGGTGAACTGAAAATCTCAGTACAAGATAGTGGTCCTGGTGTTCCCGCCGAATTACAAACCAAAATTATGGAACCTTTTTTCACCACGCGCTCGCAAGGGACTGGACTCGGTCTTGCGGTAGTGCAAATGGTGTGTCGTGCGCACGATGGAAGGTTAGAACTAATTTCAGAGCAAGGTGACGGCGCATGCTTTACGGTGTGTATTCCACTTGAGCGTCATCCTCACCCTGATCAACAAGCTATGACTGGAGAAGAATAATGGCTCAAAGCAAAGTACTGATCGTAGAAGATGATGAAGGTCTACGCGAAGCCTTAGTCGACACTTTGGCTCTGGCTGGCTATGAATGGCTTGAGGCGGATAGCGCCGAAGATGCCTTAGTGAAGCTTAAGTCAAACAGCGTAGATATTGTTGTGTCAGACGTGCAAATGGCGGGGATGGGCGGCTTGGCGTTATTGAGAAACATCAAGCAGCATTGGCCAAATTTGCCGGTACTGCTCATGACGGCTTATGCCAACATTGAAGATGCGGTTTCAGCGATGAAAGATGGTGCAATTGACTATATGGCAAAGCCTTTCGCACCGGAAGTGCTGCTCAATATGGTCAGCCGTTATGCGCCAGTTAAATCGGATGACAATGGCGATGCTGTTGTTGCTGACGAGAAAAGCATTAAATTACTGGCTCTCGCCGATAAAGTGGCGAAAACCGATGCCAGTGTCATGGTTTTAGGTCCTAGCGGCTCAGGTAAAGAAATCATGTCGCGCTATATCCATAACGCCTCAAATCGTAAAGATGGTCCATTTGTCGCGATCAACTGTGCGGCGATCCCTGACAACATGCTAGAAGCGACCTTGTTCGGTTATGAAAAAGGGGCGTTTACTGGTGCGGTACAAGCGTGTCCGGGTAAGTTCGAACAGGCGCAAGGCGGGACTATCTTATTAGATGAGATCAGTGAGATGGATCTTAGCCTGCAAGCTAAGCTATTGCGTGTTCTCCAAGAGCGCGAAGTTGAACGCTTGGGCAGTCGAAAGAGCATCAAGCTCGATGTCCGCGTTTTGGCGACCAGTAACCGTGACTTGAAGCTGTATGTTCAAGAGGGCAACTTCCGTGAAGACTTGTACTACCGCTTAAATGTTTTCCCAATTGCATGGCCTGCTCTTTGTGAGCGCAAAGGTGACATCGAACCACTGGCTCAGCACTTAGTTGAACGTCACTGTCAAAAATTGGGTATGCCAGTGCCGAACGTTACGGCAAATGCCATCAACAAACTTCTGTCTTACACATGGCCGGGTAACGTTCGTGAGTTGGATAACGTTGTCCAACGTGCGCTTATCTTGAGTGAAAACGGTCAGATTGATTCGGAGCATATCCTGCTTGAAGGGCTAGATTGGCAAGACGCGTCCAGCTTACAAGTGGCGGTAGAGACAGGTGACTGCATTGTTCCTAACGTTAAGCCTGTAGCTGAACAAGGCAGCAACCTCACTGCGGGTAGTGGGTTAGGTGGCGAACTACGCGATCAAGAGTACGCCATTATTCTCGACACACTGGAAGAGTGTAACGGTAGACGCAAAGAAATGGCTGAGAAGCTAGGCATTAGCCCGCGTACTCTGCGCTATAAATTAGCAAAAATGCGTGACGCTGGGATTGAAATTCCAAACTAAGGTGTTATTTTTCTTCTGGTACTGACGTGGCACGATGCTTGCAGCGCCAGTACTCCAACAGTAATTTAAGTCAAAGAGTTGACTACTGAGGTTTTGATGAGAGTTGACGGTTTTCAAAGCGAAATGCAAGCAATGATGTTTGAAGCAACGGGTACCAAACCTGCTGCGACAGGGCATACAGTCGGTGCTGATTTTGGCCAATTGCTTAATAGTGCTATCAACAACGTTAATAGTCTCTCAAAGACGTCTAGCGATCTTCAAATGCGATTTGACCGTGGTGACGCTGACGTTTCACTCTCTGACGTAATGATCGCTAGAAACAAATCTAGTGTCGCTTTCGAAGCTACAATTCAGGTACGCAACAAACTTGTTGAGTCGTACAAAGAATTGATGAACATGCCAGTTTAAAGTTAGGTAAAGACTGTGTCAGAGCAAAATTCATCAACCGATCTAACCGTAACTGAAGGGGCTGGCGAAAGCGCAATGGTGGCTACGTCGGATCTTGACTCACACGTACAAAACCCAGATTTGGACGAAAAATCCAGCTCCAAGTTTGATATGGCGGTGGGTGACCTCGATTTGCTTCGCCAAGTCGTTCTGGTGCTTTCGATCTCCATCTGTGTCGCTCTGATTGTTATGTTGTTCTTCTGGGTGAAAGAACCAGAAATGCGTCCTTTAGGCGTGTACGAAACAGAAGAATTAATCCCTGTCTTAGATTACCTCGATCAACAGAAGCTCGATTATAAACTTGAAGGCAATACTATCTTGGTGCCTACTAGTAACTTCAATTCGCTGAAACTTGATATGGTACGCGCTGGCCTGAACCGAGAGAAGCAAGCTGGTGATGATATTCTGCTGCAAGATATGGGTTTTGGCGTATCTCAGCGTTTAGAGCAAGAGCGTCTCAAACTCAGCCGTGAACGCCAGCTGTCAAAAGCCATTGAAGAGATGAAACAAGTACGCAAAGCGCGTGTCCTGCTCGCTTTACCTAAGCAAAGTGTATTTGTTAGACACAATCAAGAAGCGTCAGCATCTGTCTTTTTAACGCTCAAAACAGGCGCGAATCTCAAGCAAGAAGAGGTTGATTCTGTGGTGGATATGGTGGCGAGTGCTGTACCAGGTATGAAGCCTAACCGTATTACTGTCACTGACCAGCATGGTCGTCTATTAAGCTCTGGCTCACAAGATCCCGCTTCGGCTGCGCGTCGCAAAGAGCATGAATTAGAGCGTAAGCAAGAACAAGCACTGCGCGATAAAATTGATTCTGTACTTATCCCTATCTTAGGTTTTGGTAACTATACCGCTCAAGTTGATATTGAACTCGACTTTAGCGCAGTAGAACAAACCAGTAAGCGCTTTGACCCGAACACACCGTCAACACGAAGCGAGTACACCTTAGAAGATTACAACAACGGTAATGTTGTCGCAGGTGTCCCAGGTGCGTTGAGCAACCAGCCTCCTGCCGATGCTTCTATTCCACAAGATGTGGCGCAAATGAAAGACGGTACAACCTTAGGTCAAGGTTCTGTGCATAAAGAAGCCACGCGTAACTTTGAACTCGATACCACGATCAGTCATGAACGTCGCCAAACGGGTGTAGTAAACCGCCAAACTGTTGCAGTCGCCGTGAAAAACCGTGCGGTCGTCAACCCAGATACGGGTGAGACCAGTTACCAACCAATTCCTGAGGCTGAACTAAACTCTATTAAGCAGCTATTGATTGGTACGGTAGGATTTAGCGAAGCACGTGGCGATCTGCTTAATGTGCTAAGTATGCAGTTTGCACAACCTGAAATTGAAGTCATGGCGGATGTGCCACTTTGGGAACACCCTAACTTCAATGACTGGATACGCTGGTTCGCAAGTGCGTTGGTTATCATTGTTGTGGTCTTGGTTCTAGTCCGCCCAGCACTGAAAAAACTCCTCAACCCTGCGTCTGATGAAGATGAAGATCAACTTTACGGACCAGATGGCTTACCAATTGGTGCTGATGGTGAAACCAGCTTAATTGGTGGAGACCTAGACGGTGGCGAGTTGTTTGAGTTTGGCTCAAGTATCGACTTGCCTAACCTACACAAAGATGAAGATGTGCTGAAAGCAGTGCGTGCACTGGTTGCTAATGAACCTGAGCTAGCAGCACAAGTAGTGAAGAATTGGATGCAGGATGCCTAACGAAATAGTTCCACAGGAAGAGGGCGGTGAGGTAGTAGAAAACACCGTGGATATATCAACCATCCCGGGCGAAGAGCGTGCGGCGATTCTTTTACTCAGTCTCAATGAGGAAGACGCTGCGGGTATCATCCGTCATTTAGAACCTAAACAAGTTCAACGAGTGGGTAGCGCAATGGCGCGTGCTGCTGACTTAAGTCAAGAAAAGGTCGGTGCTGTTCACCGCGCCTTCTTAGAAGACATTCAGAAATACACCAACATTGGTATGGGCAGCGAAGACTTTATGCGTAACGCGCTAGTCGCTGCACTGGGTGAAGATAAAGCCAACAACCTAGTAGATCAAATTCTATTGGGTACTGGTTCGAAAGGTCTAGACTCGCTGAAATGGATGGACCCACGTCAGGTGGCGAGCATCATCATTAACGAGCACCCACAGATTCAAACCATTGTACTCTCTTATCTAGAACCTGATCAGTCCGCTGAGATCCTTAACCAGTTCGCTGAGCGAGACCGCTTAGACTTAATGATGCGTATTGCTAACCTTGAAGAGGTTCAACCTTCGGCACTGGCTGAACTGAACGAAATCATGGAGAAACAGTTCGCAGGTCAAGCAGGTGCGCAAGCAGCCAAGATTGGCGGCCTGAAGGCAGCAGCAGAGATCATGAACTACATGGACAACAATGTCGAAGGTATCTTGATGGAGCAAATTCGCGATCAAGACGAAGACATGGCGACGCAGATTCAAGATCTTATGTTCGTATTCGAGAACCTTATCGAAGTGGACGACCAAGGTATTCAGAAATTGCTGCGTGACGTACCGCAAGATGCACTACAGCGTGCACTGAAAGGTGCCGATGATCCGCTACGCGAGAAGATCTTCAAGAACATGTCTAAACGTGCAGCTGAGATGATGCGCGATGACCTTGAGGCAATGCCACCTATCAAGGTTTCAGATGTGGAATCGGCGCAGAAAGAAGTACTGGCAATTGCACGACGCATGGCTGACTCTGGCGAAATTATGCTGGGCGGTGGTGCAGACGAGTTCCTATAAACTAACTAAGCAAGGTATCTATGTCTTTGGAGAGGAAACGCGGTTTTTTACGCCTAGATAACGATGAGCAGGTCGAAAAGCCTGAGCGATGGGGTATGCCTGATTACACCTCGCAAACTCATAAGCAGGCTAAAGAAACGGCGATGAATTACGATCCGAGTTGGATGCCTAGCGCTGAACCTGCTGCAGAGGAAGCGCCGAAAGAGCTCACTGAAGAAGAGATCGAACTGATTAAGCAGCAGGCTTATCAGGAAGGGCTCCATCAAGGGCAAGAGGCGGGCTTTAAGCAAGGGTACGAAAAAGGTAAAGAGCAAGGGACGCAAGAAGGCCTTCAAGAAGGTCTTGAAACGGGTAAAATTGAAGGCGTTGCGGCAGGACAAGAGTTTATTCAGCAACAAGTTCAAACGTTTGTGAACCTTGCAAACCAATTTGCTCAACCGCTTGAATTAATGAATGCTCAAGTGGAGAAACAGCTTGTCGACATGGTACTGACTTTAGCTAAAGAAGTGGTCCATGTTGAGGTACAAACTAATCCTCAAGTAATCCTTGATACCATTAAACAATCGGTAGAATCGCTACCAATCTCGGGTCATGCTATTACTTTAAAACTGCACCCTGACGATGTTGAAATCATTCGCTCTTCATACGGTTCTGAAGAACTTGAATTCCGCAATTGGACACTGATGGCAGAGCCTGCGTTAAATCGTGGTGATGTTCAGATCGAGGCGGGCGAGTCGAGTGTTAACTATCGTATGGAAGATCGTATCCGTAGCGTTATTCAAAGCTTTTGTGGAGTGAATCGCCACCAAGGTGGTGAATAGTGCTAGCCCTCGCCGATCGCCTTTCACAATACAAAACTCAAGGGCTCACATGTAGGCCTGTCGCAGCGGGCAAGTTAGTTCGTGTGGTCGGGCTAACTCTTGAAGCTACAGGATGCCGAGCGCCAATAGGCAGTCTCTGTAAAGTCGAAACCATGCATGGCGAAATGGAAGCAGAAGTCGTTGGCTTTTCTGGCGAAAGCTTATACCTAATGCCCAGTGAGCAAATTACTGGTGTGCTTCCCGGCGCGAAGGTTACCCCATTAACCAGTGAGTCCGGTTTGCCAGTGGGTATGGAACTGCTTGGGCGAGTCATTGATGGTGTAGGCAACCCACTTGATGGGCTTGGGCCGATCTATACTGAAAAACGCGCTTCTTTTAACGCAGATCCAATTAACCCTCTTGCCCGTAAACCTATCTCTGAACCACTTGATGTCGGCATTAAAGCCATCAATGGTCTGTTGACCGTAGGCAAAGGCCAACGTATTGGCCTATTTGCAGGTTCTGGTGTCGGTAAATCGGTCACTTTGGGCATGATGACCCGAGGAACAACAGCGCAAGTAGTTGTCGTAGGCTTGATTGGTGAACGTGGCCGTGAGGTGAAAGAATTTATCGAAGAGATTTTGGGTGTCGATGGCCGTCAGCGCTCTGTCGTTGTTGCGGCGCCTGCTGACTCTTCACCACTAATGCGATTGAAAGGCTGTCAGACTGCATTAACCATCGCTGAATACTTCCGCGATCAAGGGCTAGATGTCTTACTCTTGATGGACTCACTCACTCGCTTTGCTCAAGCTCAGCGTGAGATTGCTCTCTCTGTGGGTGAGCCGCCGGCGACTAAAGGTTATCCACCTTCAGTGTTTGCTAAGCTACCCGCATTGGTTGAGCGTGCCGGTAACGGGAGCCCAGAGCAAGGCTCTATCACCGCTTTCTTTACCGTACTTACCGAAGGTGATGACTTACAGGATCCAATTGCCGATGCGTCACGCGCTATTCTTGATGGTCACGTCGTTCTGTCTCGTGAAATGGCGGATGCAGGCCATTATCCAGCGATTGATGTTGAGAAGTCTGTCAGTCGTGTTATGCCTCAGATTACCTCTGAAGAGCATGTATTGATGTCAAAAGCAGTACGACAGGTTCTCTCTGTATGTCGCAAGAACCAAGATCTTGTCTCTATCGGTGCTTATAAGCCGGGCACTGATCCTGCTATAGACGGCGCGTTTACACTTAAACCTAAGTTGGATGGATACTTGCAGCAGACAATGAAAGAGACAGTGCCATACGCCATGTGTCTCAATATGCTGCGTGGGCTATTACAAGGCGAATAATAAACGATGGATAACGCACTAGAGTTTCTTTTAGAACAGGCTAAAGAGCGAGAAAACCAAGCGGTTTTGGCGCTCGGCCAAGCTCGCACTGAACTCGAAGGGTATTATCAGCAGCTTGAGCAAATTGAAAAATACCGCCTTGATTACTGCCAGCAACTTGTCGACCGTGGTCAACAGGGTTTGACTGCTAGCCAATATTCCCACCTTAATCGCTTTTTAACCACACTTGATGAGACACTCGCTAAGCAGAAACAGGCTGAATCGCACTTTAAAGGTCAGGTAGAAGGATGCGAGCAGAACTGGCTAGAGAGTCGTAAGCAAAGACGCTCATATGAGTGGATGATAGAGAAGAAACAAGCGGAAAAAGAACGTCAGCAAAACATTCGAGAACAAAAACAAATGGATGAGTTTGCGACCCTTCAGTTTTCCCGCCGAAGTTTGAATTAGCCTCACAAGCTTAAGCGGAACGTCAACGTGTTGCTCTAAGTGGCGTGCTTCTTGCAGTAAACCTAGAAATGTATGCAATCCTATTGGCACATTGCCGCCTAGAGTCTGACTGGCGCTGAGCAACTGAGAGTGAACCTGGTATGAATATCAATTTATCGTCGGTATCGGAAAGTCCTAAAGTGACCAAAGCCACTGCAGAAGGTGGTGATGCGACCTCTGAATCTTCAGAGTCAGGAGGCTTTTTCTCCAAACTTACTGCGCTCATTAAAGGGGAAGGTGAGTCTGAAAGCAAAGTCGATAAAAGCCAAACGAAGGTGAGTGCTGAAGGCGAAGAAGTGAGTGTTGACGGGGAATCTGAGACTAAAAGCGTCAAGGTCGCTGCGACTGAAAGCCAAAGTGCCGACGAATTGCTGGAATCGGAAGATAGTTCATCTGCGAAGTCGGAAAAGGTAGCCTCTCAAGGTGAGGTAAGTGAATCAGCCAAACCTACGGTTTCTGATAAGGAAGTTGTTCAAGCCAGTTCTCAGTCTGCTGAAAAAATCGTCTCAGATAACGACGAAGTATTGCAGCGACTCGATCACTCCAATAAAGCGCTTCAGCCAAAAGACGGCAAAGCGTTGCCACAAGATAATTCTGAGCAGCAGGTTGTCGCTGACAAATCTGTTCAAGGTGGTGAAGAAGTTGCGGCAGTAGGAGCAGCGAAATTAACCAGTGAGCTTGACGAAACAGCCCCTCAACAAGTCAACTCAATGCAAAAGCCTGCAAACACTGAATCTGAAGCGACTCAAGCGGTGAAGCCACAGTCACAAGAGAGAGTTGTCGTTAAATCTGCCGAGGGTGAAGAGGTTGTAGTCCCTGTGTCAGCGGAGCGCTTTGTACAGCAATCTTCAGAACAGAAAAATGATGAGTTAACTGAACAGCAGTCAAACCCTAAGGCCCCTGCTTCGGTGGCAGGTGCAGCGGCAGTAACTCAAGATGATGTCGTAGAGTCAGCGAGTAAACAAGCAACACCTCAAGTTAAGAGTGAACACTTACAAGCTTCAAATATCGTTAGTGCTGAAAACAATGCCCAAGTGGTTTCCGATATAGAGCACACAGAAGGTTCGGATTCAGAAGTGGTTGAAGGGGTTGCGTTAGCAGCAGGAGCCACTGTGTTAGGTGGAACCGCAGTTGTTGCAGGTTCTGGTGCCGAAAAAGCCACTGATGGTGCTAGTACAGTAGCGGTTCAAGTTCCGAGTGGAGCTCAATCACTCGCTGCGGCAGGTGAAAGCCAAACTGAATCAGATATTGACCCAAGTATGGCGGCAGCGACAGTAGCTGCTGGTGCGATTCCTTGGGCGGCCTCGGTAGAAGGCCAAGCAAAAGATGACGTAGCAATTAAAGCGGACACTATGCCTAAGGCTCAGCAGGCGCCAGTCGCTCAGTCTGTACATCAAGCCATCGTTAGCCAACAATCTCAAGCTCAGCTTGCACAAGCGACGCAGCAGCAGGGTGTTGTACCAACCATGCCTACTGAATTAGCTGCGGCTCAAATGCAGCAAATGGCAGCATCGCCAAATGCGGCTATGGTTCAAGACCAAGCCATGCTTAAGGCGGTTATGGGGGCGAAAGCGGCGGGTACGCTTGGGCAAGTGGCTGCCAATAAAGATGGCGCTCAGCAAGGCACTGAATCCAATACAGGTTTTGCTCAGCAATTGGCGCAAGCTTCAGGGCAACAAGGCATGGGGACTTTAGGCCAGGCAAGAGCAGAGCAAGCGGCTCAAGCACCGTTACAATTGAATCGAGAGCTCGCCGGAGAGCAAGTAGCTGAGCGCGTACAGATGATGATGTCGAAGAACCTGAAAAACATCGATATTCGTCTTGACCCCCCAGAGCTAGGCCGCATGCAAATTCGCATGCACATGAATGGCGATGCGGCGACAGTACACTTTACCGTTGCCAACCAGCAAGCCCGTGATGTTATTGAACAATCAATGCCAAGATTACGCGAAATGCTCGCTCAACAGGGTGTACAATTAGGTGACAGTTCCGTTCAGCAACAAGCGTCAGGTCAACAGCAAAGACGCTATGCCGACAACGGACAAGGAAATAATGGTCAAGGTAACAGCAATCAGGGCTTCTCTGGTGAAGAAAACCTTGAACCAGACATCAATCTTGATTTGAATGTCGCAGCAAAGCGTGATGGAATTAGCTATTACGCTTAAACTGTTAAAAACAAAAGAATAGAGAACGTTAAGTTATGGCAGACGAAGAACTCGAAACGGAAGCACCCAAAGGAAAAAGTAAGCTACTTATCATCATTATTGCTGTCGTAGTGTTACTTGCTGGTGGTGGCGGAGCTGCTTTCTTCTTGATGGGCTCAGACGAGCCAGCAGAGGGACAAGAAACCATGCAACAAGAAATGGCTGCGCCGACAGATCCAGTGGCTTACGTTAATATTCCCCAACCATTTTTGTTTAATGTCACAGGTGATAAAAAAGATCGCCTAGTTCAGATTAAAGTCCAGCTCATGGTGCGTGGGAGCGAGAATGAAAACCTTGCCCGTTACCACTCGCCATTGATTGAAAGTTCGCTGTTAAGCACATTTGCTTCTGCTACCGTTGACCAGTTAAGAACGGTGAATGGTCGTGTAGAACTACGTGATAAAGCGACGGATGACATTAAAGCCAGTTTGAATCGAGCAGTGGGGCAGCCTGTGATTGAGCGCGTGCTGTTTACTGACTTTGTAATGCAATAGGTGACGAGTGACTGATCTATTAAGCCAAGATGAGATTGATGCTCTCTTACACGGTGTAGATGACGTTGATGAGGCCGAAGAGGAAGAAGTTGCCTCGGATGCCAGTGCGGTAGAGTTCGACTTCTCATCACAAGACCGCATTGTCCGTGGTCGAATGCCAACGCTAGAGTTGATCAATGAGCGTTTTGCCCGCCATATGCGCATCAGCTTGTTCAACATGCTGCGCAAAACCGCTGAAGTCTCTATCAATGGCGTACAGATGATGAAATTTGGTGAGTACCAAAATACCCTGTACGTCCCCACCAGTTTGAACATGGTTCGCTTTAGACCACTAAAAGGTACGGCTTTGATTACCATGGAAGCACGTTTGGTGTTTATCTTGGTGGAGAACTTTTTTGGTGGCGATGGCCGCTTCCATGCTCGTATCGAAGGCCGCGAGTTTACCCCAACCGAGCGTCGTATCGTTCAGCTTCTGCTTAAGATCGTGTTTGAAGATTATAAAGAAGCTTGGTCGCCTGTAATGGGGGTGGAGTTTGAATATCTAGACTCTGAAGTAAACCCGAGCATGGCGAACATTGTCAGCCCGACAGAAGTGATTGTTGTGAGCTCATTCCATATTGAAGTGGATGGCGGAGGCGGTGACTTCCACGTGGTTATGCCTTACTCCATGGTTGAGCCGATTCGCGAACTGTTAGATGCGGGTGTCCAGTCCGACAAGATGGAGACTGATGTACGTTGGAGTACTGCGCTGCGTGAAGAGATTATGGATGTTCCGGTTAACTTCCGCGTCGATTTGCTAGAGCAAGACATCTCGCTGCGAGACTTAATGGAGCTCCAACCAGGTGACATTATACCGGTTGAAATGCCAGAGCACGCGGTGATGTTTGTTGAAGAGTTGCCAACCTATCGTGTGAAGATGGGGCGCTCAGGAGACAAGCTTGCAGTCCAAGTATCAGAAGAAATTAAACGACCAGATGTGGTCAAAACGGATATCGCCTTCCTCGGTAAAGACGTCATTTCTGAGTTAGAAGAAGACGAAGGCGAAATCGAAGATTAAGAGATTATATAGGTAACAAATATGGAACCGAGTGACGACCAAAAACTGGCGGACGAGTGGGCTGCAGCACTGGGAGAAGATCCGGCTGCGCCAGAGATTGACGTCGATGAGGTAATGAACGCTCAGTTAGATGAGCTTCAAGACACCTCGTCACCTATCACCGAAGATGAGCGCCGCAAGCTAGATACCATCTTAGACATTCCAGTGACTATTTCGATGGAAGTTGGACGCTCGCAAATCAGCATCCGTAACCTACTGCAGCTTAACCAAGGTTCAGTGGTGGAATTGGAGCGTTTAGCGGGTGAGTCATTGGATGTACTGGTTAACGGCACTCTGATTGCTCATGGCGAGGTTGTTGTGGTCAACGATAAGTTTGGTATTCGTCTTACCGATGTAATCAGTCAAACTGAGAGAATCAAGAAACTTCGATAGTGTAAGGATAGCTATGTCTTTCAAGGTTAAGGAGTACTTACTTTACTCACTTATACTGCTTTCTCCTTCTGCAATGGCTACCGTCTCTCAAACCGGTAGCCAGCTTGATTGGGCGACCACTTTTGGGTCGCTCTTATTCGTTATAGTCTTTATTTTATTTTTGGCGTGGCTACTCAAACGAATGCGAGTTCCAGCCTTAGTCAACCAGAAAGGCTTAAGCGTGGTGCGCCAAATTGCGGTGGGCCACAAAGAACGTATTGTGATTGTTCAAGCAGGAGAAGAGCAATTCTTAGTTGGTGTGACTGCGCAATCAATCCAACTTATCTCAAAACTGGAGAAACCTTTGTCTCAGGAGGAGATGGCTGCGAGTCCTTTTTCCAATCAACTGACTCAGCTATTAAAGAAGAATGAAAAAAGCTAATAACCTAACATTGATTGTCTTAGCGTTTGTTCTGACACTGTTTTCTGCGTTCTCTCAAGCACAGCAGGAGATAGAAACTCCGGTGCCTAGCAATGTGGCTCCGTCCGATTCCGTGACGGTCACTGCGATGGAAAAGGAGCAAGGGACGTCACGCACCATAGCTGCAGGTACAACGACTGGTGGTGGCATTCCTGCCTTTACTATGACCACCAATGCTGACGGTGGCGAAGACTACTCTATCAATCTACAAATTCTCGCCTTGATGACCATGCTTGGTTTCTTACCAGCCATGGTTATTTTGATGACATCTTTCACTCGAATTGTTGTTGTTATGTCCATCCTCCGGCAGGCGATGGGTCTCCAGCAAACACCGTCAAATCAGGTGATAATCGGTATTGCTATCTTTCTGACCTTCTTCATCATGTCGCCGGTGCTAAACAAAATTAACGATGATGCGATTCAGCCGTACATTAATGAGCAGATAACCGCTCGCGAGGCGTTTGACTTAGCTCAGGTGCCAATGAAAGACTTCATGCTCAAGCAAACGCGTGTCAAAGACTTAGAAACTTTCGTTAATATTTCGGGTTCGACGGCAACAGCACCTGAAGATGTCTCGATGGCAGTGCTTATCCCGGCCTTTATCACTTCGGAGCTAAAAACGGCATTCCAAATCGGCTTTATGCTGTTTTTGCCATTTTTGATCATCGACTTGGTGGTTGCATCGGTTCTGATGGCAATGGGTATGATGATGCTTTCGCCGATGATTGTCTCCCTGCCATTTAAATTGATGCTGTTTGTTTTGGTCGATGGCTGGAACCTAATTTTGTCAACCTTGGCCGGCAGTTTCGCCTTGTGACGGGAGAAAGATTATGACTCCTGAAATGTTCGTTGAGCTGTTTCGTGAAGCACTTTGGATGGTACTCATCATGGTGTGCGCGATCATTATTCCCAGTCTGTTGATTGGTTTAGTGGTTGCCATTTTCCAAGCGGCGACTTCGATCAACGAACAAACCCTAAGTTTCTTACCTCGTTTAATTGTAACGCTACTCGCACTGATGTTGTTTGCTCACTGGATGACACAAATGCTAATGGAGTTTTTCTTTAGCATGATTGAGCGACTGCCTCAGGTATTGTATTAGGTATCGCTATGGAATACCCAGCGAGCGTTGTTTTAGACTGGATTGCCAACTATTTTTGGCCTTACACCCGAATCGCAGCCATGCTGATGGTGATGTCGGTAACGGGCGCTCGTTTTGTCTCTACTCGTGTTCGTCTTTATTTGGGGTTAGCGATTACCTTCGCAGTCATGCCGGCGATCCCAGCAGTGCCCGATAATATTGAACTGCTCTCTTTCGCTGGGTTTATGACACTACTGGAGCAGATCATCATCGGTGTTGCGATGGGCACTGTTACCCAGTTTATGATCCAGATTTTCGTTATCTTAGGTCAGATCTTAGGTATGCAGGCGAGCTTGGGTTTTGCCTCCATGGTTGACCCTGCCAATGGTCAAAACACCCCTTTGCTTGGTCAGCTATTTATGTTCCTCGCGACCATGTTCTTCTTAGCGACCGATGGTCACTTGAAGATGATCATGCTAGTCGTCATGAGCTTCAAGTCCTTGCCTATTGGAACAGGGTCACTAACCACAGTCGATTTCAGAGAGCTAGCTCTTTGGCTAGGAATTATGTTTAAAGCGGCGTTGAGTATGTCATTGTCCGGCATTATTGCTCTACTAACGATTAACTTGTCGTTTGGTGTTATGACGCGTGCAGCGCCGCAGCTGAACATTTTCTCTTTGGGCTTTGCGTTTGCGCTTATGGTCGGTTTGCTACTGTGTTGGTACATTATTGCCGGGCTCTTTAACCACTATGAGCTAATCTGGTTACAAGGTGAACAGCAAGTTTGCTCGTTCATCAGGCTGAATTGTTAGGAGGCTGAATGGCAGAGTCAGACGGTCAAGAACGCACAGAAGACGCAACGCCCAGACGCTTGCAACAGGCTCGGGAAAAAGGGCAGGTTGCAAGGTCAAAAGAGTTAGCGTCTGTATCGGTTTTGGTTGTAGGTTCCATCGCCCTTATGTGGTTTGGCGAGGGGTTAGCTCGTGCTTTGTTCAGCTCAATGAGTCGGCTGTTTACTCTCTCTCGCGATGAAATATTCGACCAAGTTAAGCTGTTTGATATTGCTTTGGGCTCGTTAGGGAGCTTGCTACTACCCTTGCTGCTTATTCTCGTGACACTGTTTCTTGCGGCATTGATTGGCGCTGCTGGGATTGGTGGAGTGAGCTTTTCAGCCGAAGCCGCCATGCCTAAATGGTCAAAGATGAACCCGTTAAGTGGCTTAAAGCGTATGGTCGGTTTGCAAAGCTGGGTCGAGCTGATTAAGTCCATTCTCAAAGTGGCTTTGGTTTCTGGCATGGCGTTCTATTTGATCAGTGCAGCCAAAGAAGATCTATTTCAATTGAGCCTCGATGTTTATCCGCAGAACATTTTCCACTCGCTCGATATACTGCTCGACTTCATCTTACTGATTAGTTGTACTTTGTTGATAGTCGCTGCAATCGATATTCCGTTTCAGATTTGGCAACACGCCAATCAACTGAAAATGACGAAGCAAGAAGTTAAAGACGAATACAAAGAGACCGAAGGTAAGCCGGAAGTTAAAGGCCGTATTCGCCAGCTGCAACGTGAGGCAGCCCAGCGACGTATGATGTCTGAAGTGCCACAAGCCGATGTTATCGTAACCAACCCAGAGCATTTTTCCGTTGCGCTGCGCTACAAGCAAGACACAGATCGTGCTCCAATTGTGGTGGCGAAAGGGATTGACCATATGGCACTTAAAATTCGTGAGATTGCTCGCGAGCACGATATCTATGTTGTTCCTGCTCCACCACTAGCTCGCGCGCTGTATCATTCGACAGAATTAGAGCAGGAGATCCCAGACGGGTTATTTACCGCTGTCGCGCAGATCCTTGCCTACGTATTCCAGTTAAAACAATACCGTAAACGCGGTGGTCAAAGACCAAATCTCAAAGCGTCAGAGTTGCCGATTCCACCGGAGTATAGGAAGTAGGGTTAGTGCGGAACGGACTACGCCCTATGGAACGCTTCGCTTGTGGATAGCTGGAACGGACTGCGTCCCATGGAATGCTTCGCTTGTGGAAAACGGGATCGGGCTTCGCCCTTCGGGAAGAACAAAGTTGACTCGCTAAGGAATTCAATCAACCTTAGTTATCCAGTTATCCAGTTATCCAGTTATCCAGTTATCCAGTTATCCAGTTATCCAGTTATCCAGTTATCCGTAGGACGAAGTCCGTTCCCGAATCCCGTTATTTCTCCGGTATCGACAACAACACCAACAGTGCGCCATCGCCGCCAAATTCTAACGGTGCTTGGTGGAAAGCCATCACGTCAGGGTGCTGAGCAAGCCAAAGCGGGGCTTTTTGCTTAAGGATATGTTTACCGATGCCATGCTGCACACAAGCACAAGAGATTTCATTCTTAATGCAATAGGCGATCATCGCGCCTAGTTCGCGTTTTGCTTCTTGCTGCGTCATGCCGTGCATATCTAAAAACACATCGGGCACGTACACACCACGGCGCAGGCGTTTTACTTCGTACTGGGAAACATCATCACGGGCATAACGTGTTGGGCCATCTTCATTAAGAAGCGGAACAAACTCATCTGAGAAGTAAAACTCTGTATCGCTTGCTTCACGGGCCGTTCGAGTAATTTCTTTTTGCTTAGTATTTTTTTTTGGTTGCTGGACTATGGTATCCTGTGACAACTTTTTTACGCCTTGTACTGCATTCCTAAAAAGGGCGAAGTCGTCATCCATATCGGTGTCTTTTTTGCTCATGGGACTAATTAGTAAATATATAAATGCAATTAGCAGTATTGTAGCGCTTTTCGGAGGCAATTTTGGATAAGATTTTTGTAGAAGAAGCGGTTTCAGAACTTCACACGCTTCAAGATATGATTCGTTGGACTGTGAGTCGTTTCAACGCTGCGAACCTTTTTTACGGTCACGGCACTGATAACGCATGGGATGAAGCGGTACAGCTGATTCTTCCAACACTGTACTTGCCAATTGATGTGCCTCCGCATGTATTGAATTCACGCCTGACAACTAGCGAGCGTATGCGCATTGTTGAGCGTGTAGTGAAGCGCATTAACGAGCGCACTCCAACGGCTTACCTAACCAACCGCGCTTGGTTCTGTGGGCTAGAGTTCTTTGTTGATGAGCGTGTATTAGTACCGCGTTCTCCAATTGGTGAGATGATCCAAGCAGAGTTCCAACCTTGGTTAGTTGAAGAGCCAACACGCATTATGGATCTTTGTACCGGTAGTGGTTGTATTGCTATCGCTTGTGCGCACGCTTTCCCTGAAGCGGAAGTGGATGCGATTGATATCTCAACCGATGCTTTACAAGTTGCTGAGCAGAACGTTCAAGATCATGGTATGGAGCAACAAGTTTTCCCAATCCGTTCTGATCTATTCCGTGATCTACCAAAAGAGAAGTACAACCTAATCGTGTCTAATCCACCATATGTGGATGAAGAAGACATGAACAGCCTGCCAGACGAGTTCACTCACGAGCCTGAACTAGGCTTGGCGGCGGGTACAGACGGCTTGAAGTTGGTGCGTCGCATTTTAGCTAATGCGCCAGATTACCTAACCGACAGCGGCATTCTTATCTGTGAAGTGGGTAACTCTATGGTACATATGATGGAGCAATACCCGCATATACCATTCACTTGGATTGAGTTCGAGAACGGTGGTCACGGCGTGTTTATGCTCACTCGTGAACAGATGTTAGAACACGCAGCAGAGTTTTCTATCTACAAAGACTAATGCGTTGAATCGATGATTTAAGCGAAACGCCAAGCAGAGATTGCTTGGCGTTTTTTATTGCGGGTTAAAAAGCGAAATAGATCCTTTTTAGGGGTTTACATCAAACCGTAATAAAGCGACTATGAATTTACGAAGAATTGAAGTGTAAAGCCCAGTTTACGGGCGCATAGGATTGAGGAAGTAATGGCAGGAAACAGTATCGGACAACATTTCCGAGTAACCACATTCGGGGAAAGTCACGGTATCGCACTAGGATGTATCGTCGACGGATGCCCTCCGGGTTTAGAAATCACTGAAGCGGATATTCAAGTTGATTTGGATCGCCGTCGCCCAGGCACTTCTCGTTATACCACTCAACGCCGCGAACCGGATGAAGTAAAGATTTTATCTGGCGTATTTGAAGGTAAAACAACGGGTACTTCAATTGGTCTGTTGATCGAAAACACCGATCAGCGCTCAAAAGACTATTCAGAAATTAAAGACAAGTTCCGTCCGGGTCATGCGGATTATACATACCATCAAAAGTATGGGGTGCGTGATTACCGAGGTGGTGGTCGCTCTTCTGCGCGTGAAACCGCAATGCGTGTTGCCGCGGGTTCAGTTGCTAAAAAATATCTTAAGCAAGAATTTGGCGTTGAAATCCGTGCTTATCTTTCTCAAATGGGTGATGTTTCAATTGAGAAAGTGGATTGGGATGAGATCGAGAACAATGCCTTCTTCTGTCCAGATGCTGACAAGGTAGACGCATTTGACCAACTTATTCGTGATCTGAAAAAGCAAGGTGATTCTATTGGCGCTAAGCTTCAAGTGGTTGCGACCAATGTCCCTGTAGGTCTTGGTGAACCAGTATTTGACCGTTTAGATGCAGACATCGCTCATGCACTAATGAGCATCAACGCGGTGAAAGGCGTTGAAATTGGCGACGGATTTGATGTTGTCAATCAAAAGGGCAGTGAGCACAGAGATGAGCTGACACCAGATGGTTTTTCTAGTAACCATGCCGGTGGCATCTTGGGTGGTATTTCGACGGGTCAGGATATTGTGGCGAATATCGCGCTCAAGCCGACGTCAAGTATTACCGTGCCAGGTGAAACGATCACTAAACAGGGTGAACCAACGCAACTGATTACTAAAGGTCGTCATGACCCATGTGTAGGTATTCGCGCTGTGCCGATTGCTGAAGCCATGCTCGCGATTGTGGTGCTGGATCATTTGCTGCGTCATCGTGGTCAAAACCAGGGTGTAACGACCGAGACACCGCATATTTAAGCGAGTCATTAATTTGAAAACGGCCTCCAATTTGGAGGCCGTTTTATTTTTAGTGCCTATGAATTGTTGAATCTTGTATTTTCTATGTAAATTGTTAATTTTAATGTGTGATGTATGTCATAAATATTATTGTAATCATAGGGTTAAGTTGTTGTTATACTCGATATTGATCACGTTTGATTGGTGAGGTTTGTACTAGTATCCGTTTGGTTTATTAACAACTAGGTGAATACTAATGAACAAGAAGCTGTTATCTTGTGCAATCCCTTTTTTCCTCTCTTTTCCTACATTCGCCGCTGATGGAGATATCCATCAGGTTACCATTCTAGGTACATCAGATATTCATGGCCATTTTATGCCTTGGGACTACGCCGCGGACAAACTCAACATGCGTGGAAGCCTTAGCCAAATCGCGACAAAAGTTAAGGCGATTCGTCAGCAAGAGTCCAATATCATCTTGGTAGATGCGGGCGATACCATTCAAGGCAACTTTGTCGAGACATTCAAAGACGAGCCTGTAGACCCTATGATGCTTGGCTTCAATGAAATGGATTATGACGTTTGGGTCTTGGGTAATCATGAATTTGATTTCGGCGTCAATGTGCTCAATCGCTCGCTCAAACAGTTTAAAGGCCAAAGCTTAGCTGGCAACATTAAGCGCCCAGACGGTAACCGATTCTTACCGGGCTACACGATTATCGAGCGTGGTGGCATAAAAATTGGTGTGATTGGAATGGATACCCCAATGACCGAAGTATTCGCGCAAGGGACTAACCGTTTAGATGGCATGACATTTACTAATCCTAGCCTCGAAGTGAAAAAGATCATTAAGAAGCTTGATGATCAAGTCGATGCGCTAGTGCTGGTCGCGCATATGGGGATTGACAATGAAAATGACATTGCTGATACAGGCGTGACAGATATTGCCAATATCAACCCAGAATTAGATGCGATCGTCGCAGGCCATATGCATACACGTATTGATAAAGCGGTCGTCAATGGGGTTATTGTTACAGAGCCAGATAAGTATGGACGTGCGCTTTCTCGTGTTGATCTTCAGTTTGAAGAACGCGATGGACAATACACTTTGATCAATAAAGACAGCTTTACTTATAAGATTGATGGCATTGTATCAGACGAAAAAATGGAAGAGTTGTATCAGCCATACCACAAGCGTTTAAGAGAGATGGCTAATCGTTCGATCGCCGAGCTAAAAGGTGTTGACCTAGTCCCTGAAAATGAAATTCGCGGAATTCCGCAGGTTCACGTGCAAGATACCGGGATAAGCGCCTTGTACCAAGAAGCCAGCTTCTATTACTCACCGAAAGCAAATGTGATTGCTCTACAAATTGATAATGATAAAGCGCAGCTTAATGTCGGGACAATTAAAGCCAAAGACATCGCCTACAACTATCAGTATGCGGGTGGCGAGATTACCGTTTACGAGATGACAGGTAAAGACCTTAAAACCTACATGGAGTGGTCAGCAGGGTACTTTAATTCGGTGAAGCCTGGTGACGTGACTTACAGCTTTGACCCGAAGCGTCGCGCATCAAAATACTCGACGAACGACTTTTTTGCAGGTGTAACCTATAAGATCGATTTAACCCAACCGAAAGGTCAACGAATCACAGCTCTTAAGTTTGCAGATGGAACCCCTGTTAAAGATGATACGGCGATTCGACTAGGTATGAATAGCTATCGTATGGGCCACTTGACCAAGCAAGGTGGAGTACTTGAAGGTCGTGACTTTAAAGTGTTGTCAGATTCGAAAGCGGTATATGGTGAAGAACAAGGTACGATTCGCAACTTAACCATCCGCTATTTGACTGAACAGAAGAAAGGCCACTACCAAAGCAAGCCGCAAAAGCGTTGGCAGCTAGTGGGTATGGATGACAGCTATGACAAAGAACGAGAAGTGGTTAAGACTCTGATCAACGAAGGCAAAATATCGGTGCCTAGTAGTGAAGATGGAAGATATACCAACATTGCTTCAATCAATGTCAAAGGGCTTAAGTTTGCCAATGACCAAGCAACGAAAGAAGCGTTGCAAATTCGTCAAAGCAAGCTTACTTCAGCCACTGGTCATGAAAAACTGGCTCTAGAGCGAGACATCGCGATAATAGAAGCGATCAACTAATTGAAATGGGCTTGGTAATACCAAGCCCATTTTCTATCTTTACTTTTTCGACGCTATCCAGTTATTGATGTTTTCGCGTACCACTTCCATAGGTTGCTGCCCATAGCGCAGTAGCTGATCATGAAACTCGGCATAGTCGAATTGGTTACCTAGCTCAGCTTGTGCTTTAGCAAGCATCTCTTTGATCACTAAGTAACCTGACTTATAAGAAACGGCTTGGCCCACATAAGCGGCATAGCGGAAGCTTTCCGATTCGATATCCCCTTCACCAAGCGCAGAGTTAGCTTTCATATAGTCACGCGCTTGCTGAATACTCCAACCTTGGCTGTGAATGCCTGTATCAATAGCTAAACGCATATTTCGCAGCTGTGCTTCATTGAGGCTGCCAAAGTATTGAAGGGCGTTACACTCTTGTTCATCTTTATAGATGCCGCCCTGTAGTTGGCGGTAATCAGCGTTAGCAGTACACATCCCTGCACCGTTGCTAAAGGTCGGTTTACCGTGGCTATCTAACTCACCGTAGATACCCATTTCTAGCCCCAACCATTCAGTATAGAGTGCCCAACCTTCACCGTAGGCGGTGTACCAAATATCCTCCATATAGGCGGGTTTATTTGCTGGTGGGTATTCAAGCGCATAGGCATTTTGGAAATGGTGCCCTGGTGCGGCTTCATGAAGCAGTAGCGTAGAGACATTCCACTTCTGCAGGCTGTAGTCTGGATTAGTGTTGAGGGTGAAGACATTGTCATCATAGGAGGCGACACCAGCGTATAGCTCATCTTCTGCTGCGGTTGGTTCAATCGAGTAGTCGGTTTTTATCGGTTTGAAATAGCCTTGCACGACGTCATTGGCGTTGATTTTGAACAGGTAGTAATCCGTCAATGCCCCTTCACATGCCTTGGGAACAGAGGCATGGCTACATACTTCACTGTACTGGTTATCATCGGTTGAGTAGCCATCTCGCCCATAGAAGAACTGTTCACTATTGAGGTATCTGAAAAACTCATCCAGATTAATTTTTCCTGAATCATTAGCCAGCTCAAAGGTATGTTTTGCAACCTTGCCTGTGGCTGGGTCTCGATAATCCGCTTCTACGATTGCACCGCGTTTTTTAACTACAAGCTCGGCTACGCGAATCATTTCAGCTTTGGCATCCGCAACCAGTAGTTGTCCTAAGCGATGTAATTCTGCAGCGGATTTTCCAGTGGTGCTGTTTCTATCTAAATGCCACTGATACCAGCTTTGTCCGTTAGGTAGATCTCCCCAACCGATATTGGTGTCGGTAAGCTGTCCATCGCCACGCGCGCCTTGGGTGTACTGACCGTGAAGGTAAGCGAGGAGCTTTTGAGTGGCGAGTTGTGCTTTGCCCACTTCTTTTTCGTATTGATGGATAAATTCAGGGTTGTACTCAGGCTGAGTTTTTAGATCCTTCAATCCGGCTTTGAGGATAGAGAAATCATCATAGCTAATCGCATCGACGCTGCTTTGGTAAAACCTTTCAGCAAGAATTGCGGGTAACTGTATGCCTTCTAGTTGGCCTTGCTGGTATTGGCTGCGCAGGTTGTTTACCCAAGACGTGTACTCTTGAATCGTTTCGAGTTGATCTTGATAGGTTTTCGAATCATCACCATTGGTATCGATCGCAGCACCGGCTTCTTCCGCGTTCCATTGAATGTAGTTGTAGAAGTGGGTAACTGGCGTATCAAGGTTGCCAAAGCGGGCATTAGCAAAGCTGGCACCACGGATTGCAATGGTGCGATCAAATTGAAACGTGTCGTAGTAAACCTTCTCTTCATCCGATAAGGCGCTGCGGTCAATTTCGAGTAGTTTACTCAGGTAGAGCCGATCGAGCGTTTGTTTCGCCCCTGCCATTTGATCGTTAACGATGCCAAATTGCGAGTTGTCCAATGACTTAGATTGCGAGCCATATTCATCAAGCAGAGCAGAAAGTTGTTGAGAGGCATCCGGTGTGGGTAAAGTGCTACACCCAGATAGGGTAAGCGCCAGTACGGAGAGAGTAAGACCTAGTCTATTTTTCATTGTTAGACCTTTTTGCTTATTAATTTTAGTAGGAGTAAAAAGGAAAGGTCTGGGTTGGATGGACTAATGCCTGAACTTTCCTTGTTGGCGATAAGGGTAAGATAAATGGCTCGCTAGGATTGTGCAAAAGGTCACAGGATTAACTTACTGATAACTAACCACTTGTGTACGGCAATTTGAAAGTTCGCGGTTATGTAAGCGGTGGGTAAAGAGATGAGTCAATATAAAAACGCCCTGTAAAACAGGGCGAATGCGAGATTAGTGTAGTGGACCTTCGGTTTCGAGATGAAATGACGGCAGTCGCCACTTGAAGCGAACCGCTGCCATACGCAGCAGGTAACCGACTATCAGGGTCGAAATCGTTGCTGTCACATCACTAACCCCAAACTCTAGCTGAAGTAGGTACATCCCCGACGCGATAAGTGCTACCGAGGCATACAGTTCTTCATGAAGCACCAACGGCGTTTGACGACAGATTAAATCTCGCAATAAGCCGCCGAAGACACCAGTCACTAATGCTGACACCATACAGATTAGTACGTGGTGTCCCATGCCCATTGCGACTTTGGTACCGATAATACTAAATACAATAAGACCCAAGGCATCTAATCGAATGAATAAGCCTTTTAGTTTAAGGACCCACTTTGCTAAACCTGTAGTCAGTACACCTGCCACACAGGTAATGGCAAGAAACTCTGGATTTTTAACCCAACCAAGTGGGTAGTGACCCAGTAGAATGTCACGAACTGTACCGCCACCAATTGCCGTTGCGCTGGCAACAAGCATGACACCAAACCAATCCATTTTGCGCCTGCCAGCACTCAAAGCACCTGTCATTGCTTCCGCAGTAATACCGATAATATATAAAACACTTAGCAGCATGGAGAATTCTCAATAAATGGCCAAAAAGTTAGGCAGATCACATAAAATTAAGGCGTGAGTGTAGTGGGAAATGTGATCTGTGACGAATGAGATTTTGTTGGTGTGAAATGGGTTTTCAGATAACTATTTCTAATACCAACACATAAGATGTGGATTTGCATTTAGCGTTAAAAATGCGAGAATGCTGGCCGCAGTATGTAAACGCCCACAGTCGAGCTATGAACCACGAATACCAAGACCTAATCCGTATTTTTAATGAAACGTTTTTAGATGGCTTCAACACCAAACTAGAGCTAGGTGGAGACGAGCCAATTTATCTGCCCGCGGATGAAAAAGTATCGCATCATCGGATTATTTTTGCTCGTGGTTTCTATGCGTCAGGAATGCACGAAATTGCTCATTGGTGTGTTGCAGGGCCTGAGCGTCGATTATTGGAAGATTTTGGTTACTGGTATGAGCCAGATGGTCGTACTGAGCAAGTACAGGCAGAGTTTGAAAAAGTGGAGATTCGCCCTCAAGCTTATGAGTGGATTCTTTCTAAGAGCGCTGGATTTCCCTTTACAGTCAGCTGCGATAACCTCAATGGTGATTTTGAACCAAACCGTTTAGCCTTTATGGATAAAGTGCATAGTGAAGTCGGTAAGATCTTTGAGCAGGGTATTCCACTGCGAGTCAAGATGCTATCCGATGCCTTAAGAGCCTATTATCACGTTCCTGAGCTAAACTATTCGATGTTTGAAGTGAAATGAAAAACAAGCCGCATGATGCGGCTTGCTTAGGTCAACAGACCCTAATTTTACTGGATAAGCCATTGAGTTTGAGGCTGGTTGTTGTGGTTAAGAGTGTACACTAGTGGCTGTGTATTGGGCTCCATCACAGACACAACAGCAATTAGCGATTCACAGTGATTAGGGACTTGCAATTGGTAGCTTCCTGTTCCTGATTGCAACGCCGCCTTAACCATGCACTTGTTGTAATCGACTGACTGTAGATTGCCTCCTGCGTTGTCACAAATAGAGATATAGACCTGCGACGAGGCTAAGTGAGGTAAGCTTACATCCACATCTACTTTGTAAACGGAAGTCAGGCTATTGGCTGGATCAATCTGCAGCGAGCTGAGAGAGACAGGTGTACCGCTGCTTGCTGGTGTAGAAGAGCCCGTAGAGCCAGATCCCGTTGAGCCTGAAGACCCTCCTTCACCGCCCCCACCACCGCCACCACAACCGTAGAGAGGAAGGATAAAAGCGAGTCCAAGTAGCATTTTTGTTTTTGAATTCCACATAATCTTCTCTCCCTTAGTCGACATAAATTTTGCTGTTGTTTGGAATGGTGTACCAAGTCGGCTCCGTTAGTCCGGTCGCATCTTGAGCAAAATCAGCAAACTTCGAATAGGCGTCTAAGATGTTTTGCTGCTCAAGCGGATGTTGCCATGTGGTTGGAATCTCAATTGCCCAAGGTAGACCGTTGGCATTGTGGTAATGAGTCTCTCCATTAGAGGCGTCTACGCCATTAGTCTTGTATCGCGCGTCAAACTTACTGGTAGGTGCTTGGTTTTTGAGATGGATTTCCAGAGCGCGCCCAGGGTAACCGCCACTTAGCTGATATCCAACGTCACCGTAATAATGACCCGGAGAGGCGAAGATAAATGGGTCGTAAGGGAAGCTTGGCATTGTGTCAGTATTCACCGCATTTTGTAGCGAGAAGGTTATGCTCCATGTCGGGCGATATGTCGTACCACAGCTCTCTTGCGTTCTAAACATGGTACATCCTTCCGCTTCGCCCGATTCGGTGATATCCCAAAGGTCTTGATGGATGATAAACACGGCATCTGTAGTATCACTTTCTAAGCTGCTAGATTGAAGCGTGTTGTTCACATAGAGCTGAACAGAGTCAGACTTAATGTCTTCACGAGCGACACCTGGTAGTCGAATGGCAAAACCAGAGTGATAGTCGCCACCTAATGCCGCCACCTTTCCTTCGATTTTCATTCGTATGACCTGATTATTAAGCTGGTATTCGGTGAATTTAACGTTCATTAAAACGTCATTCATATCGTAGTCACCAACGAGTGGGTATTGATCTTCGTAGGCAAAGGTAGTGAATCCGCCACCGCTTGGATAAACTTCTGTGACAACACCACTTTCCGTGATATCCACGAGGTAATCTTCTACTTCCCCCGCAGGCACACCACCGCTTGGACCAATTCCCGGTGTATTTGACACACGAAAGCGTGCCCAGGTTTCTCCTGCAACCGCCCATGTTGGTACTGAGAAGAAGATGTCTCCAGTATTGGCATTCACGGACTGATCACTGATGATGATTTCGTTAGATTCAAATTCTCCATCGCGATCAAAGTCTATCCAAGCGTTGAGAACCGAGTTATCCGTTGCTCCCGAGACTGATGCAATAATTTTACTGGTTTGGCCGACTTGAATCGGGACGGGGAACTGAATTCCGTCATCGTCATTGCTGCCGTCAGAAGTATCATCACTCATAGGGTATGGGCTAGCATCGGTTTCACCGTCAACTAAAGCACCGAGCTTAAGGTCAGACATACCGTGTCTAGCACCTGATGAAGCAAAGGTGGTTTTGTAAGAATCTGGGGCGTCACCAAAGTCGGTGTACTCGCTTGGCTCGACAGGCGCTAAAGCACATCGAGCGCCGTCATTCGAATTACTTGATGGACCATAAGCAAAGAACTCGGCCGTTGAGCTAGTGCCATTGATGGAGACTTTAAACACATAGCCATTGCTGTTGTTACTGGTATAGAAGTTGCCATCAACGTCAAAGTAGACCGCGCCGAAAGTCAGGCGATAGCCAAGTACATTTTTGTCGAGTAATTGGTTTAGGCGCGTCGAGGTGCCTGCGCTGACATCAATTTGCCATAGATAGCCTTTGGCATCGATTGAGTAAGCCAATCCGTTATCTGGATGGAAAGCCAAATCGTAAATGGAAGGGTTACCGAATTGGCTTGGCGGTGAAGATAGCTCCATGACCAAGCTATCTAAATCTATTCGATACAAGCCGTAGTTTGGTCGATATCCATACCAAGCATTTTCAGAAAGTGATACATCACCGACGTAAATAGACGTTGGCGCGCCAGCCGGTTTAGAAATATTGAGTAGGGTCTTAGTAAAGGTCGAGTCAATGCGAGAAAGTGAGGCAACACCGTAATCCCAACCATAGATGAAGTCATCATGTTTGCTGTAACCGACGCCGTTAAGCTTATCTAAGCCCAAATTAGAATCTAAAGTGATGTAGCTACCGACATCGATATTCACGCCATAGGCTACTGGCGTACCGGTTGGGTTTTGAATTAAGAATGCTTGTGTCGGACACTCTGAAAAAGGCGTTTCTGCCATAACCATTGACGAGCCAGTTAAAGCGACAGCGACCATAGCTATTTGATGAGCTGTAGGTTTTATTCTCATTGGTTCTTCCTCGCTGAACTTAGGTGAATACTTGAGGAAGTGCACAGGGCGTGCCATACGTGCAAGCCTTGCTATGACAAGGGTTTGCGTTGAAATTCTCAATGTGAGAAGCTTGGCATTCTTTTTGAGAAGCAAACTGATTAGGCGTTAACGCAAAATGATTATTGAATTTGAAGAACAGCTGCTAGAGCTAATTGATGTACGTATTTCATCGGCATCGGATGATGAGTTATTTGCTGGTGGCTATCTACGTGGTCATATTTCTTTGTCAGCAGCAGCATGTGAAGAAGAAGGCATTAACGATGTAGAAACGTTGAAAGAGCGAATCCAAGTCAGCTTAGATGACGCACGCTCGGAACTGACGCCTGCTGACCGCACAATTGTCAATGATTTATGGATTGAGCTAGTCAACAACGCGTAATCAGAAGCGCACTAAATTATATTAAATAAGGGGTTGTTCGAATTTTTCGAACAACCCCTTAAATTATTTATGGTTGTTGCTTTTCTGTTCAGTGATATTCTTCTAAGCACATATCGAGGAACGAATAGGAAATCAGATTATGAAAATTGTAGCCTTTGGAGCATCAACCAGTTCAACATCCATCAACAAGACTTTAGCGACATATGCGGCGAATCTAATTGAGGGCGCAGAAGTAACGATTCTCGATTTAAATGATTATCAAGTCCCTATGTTTAGTGAAGATACTGAAAAAGAAATTGGTCAGGCAGAGGGGGCGAAAGCATTCTTAGCTGATTTAGCTAAAGCCGATGCGATAGTTGTTTCTTTTGCTGAGCATAACGGATCTTACCCAGCGGCATACAAGAACCTTTTCGATTGGTCGACGCGCATTGAGCGAAATGTGTTTCAAGAAAAACCAGTCGTGTATTTAGCAACCTCTCCGGGTCCTGGTGGCGCGCAGACGGTGCTTGCTGCTGCAACGGGCTCAGCACCTTATTTCGGTGCAGAGGTGAAGGCTTCTGTTTCCGTACCAAGCTTTTATGACAACTTCGATTTAGAAACAGGTCAGTTCCGCAATCAAGAGATTGCACAACAAGTAAAGCAAGCGGTAGAAAGCTTAGTTTAAGTCTCTTAAAGATGTGAAAATGCCGTCACCAGCGGAAAGTTGGTGACGGCGTTTTTTTATCTAACTTATACAAGGAGAATTACAGCTCAGTAATCGCTTTGCCTTTACGTAATTTTCGAACCCACATTCGACTTGGGTGCAGTGCCTCTAACACGTCTACTGGCAAAGGTAACGGATCGCCACAAATCTGTGACGCGAGAGTCTCTGCCAATAATGGCGCCGAACTTAAGCCTCTAGAGCCCAACCCAAGCATACAAAATAGATTTGGATAACTTGGAACGTCTACCGCGTTTTTGGCAGGCTTCTTTTTGTGTAGTTCGGCATAGACTTGCTTAATCTGCTCTAACTGACCGACATTGCCAACAAAAGGTAGATGGTCTCGACTTACGCAACGAATCCCCTGACGAGAAAGATTCCCTGAGGTATCAACCTGGTTCGGCCAGCTTAGGTTTGGAACACACTTGCGCAGTTTGTCGCCATTATCTTGCTGTGCGGCAGAGTCAAACTCGTAATCAAGGTGAGAACGGTCATAGCTTGCACCAATACAGTGGTGACCATTATTCGGGTTAACCGGAGTCATGTAGCCGTCATAACACAGCACGGTTTTAAGCTGCTGCAAATCATTGGTGGTTGGAGTATGGCTGACTTGCCCTTTCACCTGACCGAGAGGGATGTTTGCCGACTGTTCTAGTTGGTCAAACTGATGACCATTAGCAATCACAACACTTGAGTGAGTGAAGCTGTTATCACCAGATTTAAGAGTCCAAGCTTGCGACTCTTCATTCCAAGTTAGCGCTTCAATCTTGGTAGAAAAAAACGTCTCGAATTGTTTGCTTTTCTCAAGTTCGGCGATTAAACCTTGAGTCAGCTCTGCGGGGCACAGCCAACCACCTAGTGGATAGTGGACGCTTTCCATATCAATAGGTAGGCCAATGGTTGAACTAGTCTGCTCTTGGCTCAAGCGATGAATAAGTTGGCTGTCGAAGTTACCGTTTAACATCTTCTCTAGCTTAGTTTGTGACTTTTCATCCCACATCAGTTGAGTGACGCCGCACCAGTCGTGGTCGAATTTGATCTGCTCTGCTGCTTGCTCGACAAATTGTCTGGCAAAAAGGAAAGCCGGAGCGAAAACGCGAGATACCCCAGAGTGGTCACCATTAAGCAGTGGATAAACAGCACCTTGGCGATTACCTGAAGCGCCTTGGGCTGGCTGAGTATCTTGGCAATATAACGCGACTTTCTTTCCGCGTCGGAGCAGGGTTTTAGCTAATGTTGCACTAGCAATACCACCACCAATGATGGCAATAGACTCCGACTGAGTGGAAGGTGTACGAGCAAACCAAGGCTTAAAATTGGTCTCAGCTTGGCGCTGTGTCATGCTGCCTGCAATCATATCTCGCTTAGTACCAAAACCTTTGACCTTTTTCATTTCAAAGCCAGCTTCAATTAGACCTCTACGCACAAAACCCGCCGCAGTGAAAGTCGCGCAAGTACAATCTTGCTTGGCGAGTTTGGCCATGCCATTGAAGAGATCCTGATTCCACATTTCAGGGTTCTTACTTGGTGCAAAACCATCTAGGAACCAAGCATCAACAAGACCTTGCTTTGTCACCGGTACTTTAGGCATGCAGTCTTTGATATCACCAAACCACAGATCCAACGTGATGGCACCATCTTCAAGCACAATGCGGTGACATTCAGGAACCGCGATAGGGTAGTGCTTTTGCAGTTTTTGCGCATATTCCGCCAGCTCTGGCCAAGACTGATGCGCTTTAACCAGATCTTGCTGACTGAGCGGATACTTCTCGAAGCTCACGAAATGGAGCTCTTTTAGTGGCGCATCTGGGTGTTGCTGCTTAAATTGAACGAACCATTGCCACGCAGCTAGGAAATTCAACCCAGTACCAAAGCCAGTTTCGGCGATGACGAAACGGCGTTGGCCATATGTTTGCCATCTTTGCGGGAGATGATTTTGGTGTAGAAACACATAGCGGGTTTCTTCAAGGCCATTGACGTTAGAAAAGTAGACATCATCAAACTGATCGGAAACAGGTGTACCTGCATCGTTCCAGCCTAGTTGAGCATTAGTAATCGAGGTCATAGTGTCGGAAATATGTGAATAAAAACGATAATATGATTGCAATTGTACGGTTTTAAGGGAAAGCTGACCACTTTTCCCCGCTATCTTAGTTATCATCTAGCGGATTTTTGAATTATAGGAATGTCATAATGAAACGAGTCGTAATCACCGGTATGGGTATTGTTTCAAGTATCGGTAACAACGTCGAAGAAGTTTTAGCGTCTCTAAAAGTAGGTAAATCTGGTATTACTGCCTCTGAGCAGTTTAAAGAACAAGGTCTTCGTTCACAGGTTTGGGGTGATCTAAAAATCAACCCAGCAGAGCACATTGACCGTAAACAGATGCGCTTTATGGGTGATGCGGCTGCGTATGCATACCTATCAATGCAGCAAGCAATTGAAGACGCGGGTCTAACTGACGATCAAGTTTCTAACGATCGCACAGGTATTGTTGCAGGTTCTGGTGGTGCATCTGCACTGAACCAAACTGTTGCAACAGACACAATGCGTGCGAAAGGCGTAAAACGTGTTGGTCCTTACATGGTTCCACGTACTATGTCTTCAACGGTTTCTGCATGTCTTGCAACGCCATTTAAGATTCGCGGCGTGAACTACTCAATGAGTTCTGCATGTGCAACTTCTGCACACTGTATTGGCCACGCAATGGAGCTTATCCAGCTAGGCAAACAAGACATCGTATTCGCTGGTGGTGGTGAAGAGCTAGATTGGTCTCAAACTATGATGTTTGACGCAATGGGCGCACTATCAACTAAGTACAACGAAACACCAGATCAAGCGTCTCGTACTTACGATGCAAACCGTGACGGTTTCGTTATCTCTGGCGGTGGCGGCATGATGGTTATCGAAGAACTTGAGCACGCTCTAGCACGTGGCGCGAAAATCTACGGTGAGATCGTTGGCTACGGCGCAACTTCTGACGGTTACGACATGGTGGCACCATCAGGTGAAGGCGCGATTCGTTGTATGAAGATGGCGATGCAAGATGTAGATAGCATCGACTACGTCAACACGCACGGTACTTCTACACCTGTCGGTGACGTTAAAGAGCTAGGCGCTATCCAAGAGCTATTTGGTGATAACAGCCCAGCAATTTCAGCAACTAAAGCGATGACAGGTCACGCTCTAGGTGCAGCAGGCGTTCACGAAGCAATTTACTCAACGCTAATGCTAGAAAACAGCTTTATCGCTCCAAGTATCAACGTAGAGACTCTAGACGATGCAGCACAAGGTCTAGATATCGTGACTGAAAAGCGTGACGCAGAGTTGACGACAGTAATGTCAAACAGTTTTGGTTTTGGTGGCACAAACGCTACGCTAGTTATCAAGAAATACCAAGGCTAACTGAATTTGCTCATTAGTGAGCAATCCAGTTTCCAGAGCTGATTAACCTTTAGCAATAAAGGTTAGTCTAACAGACGCAGACTTTAACCCATGGAGAGCGGGTTAAGATCCTTTTGTTCTGGACTATTGCCCGGCCAAGTGCCGGGCATTTTTCTATCTAATACCAATCGGAATAATAGGTGATCAGATAATTACTCGACACCGACTCACCTTTTTTGCACAATCAATGCCATTCAAAGCCAAATCGATAATCCCATGAAAATTCTTGTAGATGAAAATATGCCTTATGCTGAGCAGCTGTTTAGTCAGCTTGGAGAGGTTGTTTTAAAGTCTGGTCGAACATTAACCGCCGACGATCTCGTCGATGTTGATGCGCTAATGATTCGCTCAGTGACTAAGGTTAACGCAGAGCTAATTGCTAAAGCGAACAAGCTAAAATTTGTCGGCACAGCCACTGCGGGAATGGATCACGTCGATCAAGCGCTTCTCAAAGAGAAAGGCATTTACTTTACCGCTGCGCCGGGTTGTAACAAAGTGGGCGTAGCGGAATATGCATTCAGCGTAATGATGGTACTTGCTCAGCAGCATGGCTTCTCCGTGTTCGATAAAACCGTGGGTATTATTGGTGTGGGCCAAGTGGGAAGCTATCTACAGAAATGCTTAGAAGGCATTGGCATTAATGTGTTGATCAACGATCCACCTAAACAAGCTGAAGGGGACACTCGTCAATTTACTTCTTTGCCTAAACTGCTAGAGCAAGCAGACATTATCACTCTGCATACCCCTATCACGCGCGACGGTGAGCACCCAACGCATCACTTAATTGATCAAGAAGTGTTGGAAATGTTACGCGGTGACCAAATTTTAATCAATGCGGCTCGCGGCCCAATTGTCGATAATGCTGCACTAAAAGCGCGCTTACAGAAGAATGATGGATTCATCGCAGCATTAGACGTATTTGAATTTGAACCAGAGGTTGATATGGAGCTTCTGCCTCTGCTAGCATTCGCAACCCCTCATGTCGCAGGTTATGGCTTAGAGGGGAAAGCTCGCGGTACGACAATGATCTTCAATAGCTATTGTGAGTTTCTAAACAATGAATTACGTGCGCATGCCAGTGACTTGCTGCCCATTGCGCCAGTCCCACAGCTCAATTTAGATCGCGAGTGGGATGAAGCAACGCTGCACAACATCACGCAGCTAGTCTATGATGTGCGTAAAGATGACGCCTTATTCCGACGCGAAATCAGCAAGCCTGGTTCGTTTGACCTGATGCGTAAAAACTATTGGGATCGTCGAGAGTACAGTGCAGTCACGTTAGTCGGTGGAGAGTCATGCAATCTATCCCCACTAGCAAAACTAGGTTTTCAGGTTGAGGTAAGTCAATGAGCCAACAATATAATGTTGCAGTTTTAGGCGCGACTGGTGCAGTCGGCGAAACAATTATAGAAGTGCTGCAAGAGCGCAAATTCCCAGTGGGTGAGATTTACCTTTTGGCCAGTGAGCGTAGTGAAGGTAAGACTTATCGCTTTAACGGTAAAACTGTTCGCGTTCAAAACGTAGAAGAGTTTGACTGGTCTCAAGCGCATATCGCGCTATTCTCAGCGGGCGGTGATTTGTCTGCTAAATGGGCGCCAATCGCTGCAGATGAAGGTGTTATCGTGATTGATAACACCTCACAGTTCCGCTACGAGTACGATATTCCGCTCGTGGTGCCTGAAGTGAACCCTGAAGCGATTGCCGAGTTCCGTAACCGTAATATCATCGCTAACCCAAACTGTTCAACAATTCAGATGTTGGTTGCTTTAAAACCAATTCATGATGCAGTGGGTATTGAGCGTATCAACGTATCGACATACCAGTCAGTGTCGGGCGCAGGTAAAGCGGGTATTGATGAATTAGCAGGCCAAACGGCTAAGCTGCTTAACGGTATGCCAGCAGAGAACGAAGAGTTCTCACAACAAATCGCGTTTAACTGTATTCCGCAAATCGATCAGTTTATGGAAAACGGTTATACCCGTGAAGAAATGAAGATGGTGTGGGAAACACAGAAAATCTTCAACGATCCAGGTATTACAGTAAACCCTACTTGTGTTCGTGTGCCTGTTTTCTATGGCCATGCGGAAGCAATCCATCTTGAAACATGCGCACCAATCGATGCGCAAGAAGTGATTAATCTGTTAGAGCAAACTGAAGGTATCGAAGTGTTCCAAGGTGACGACTTCCCAACTCAAGTACGCGATGCAGGCGGTAAAGATCACGTGATGGTAGGTCGTATCCGTAACGATATTAGCCATCATAGTGGTGTGAACTTGTGGGTGGTGGCTGACAACGTCCGTAAGGGTGCAGCAACTAATGCTGTTCAAATCGCCGAAGTACTGATTCGCGACTACTACTAGGTCATCAGACACTAGGCTACTGCTGACAAATACCTAACTAAAGCCTCGCCATTGTGTGAGGCTTTTTTAATCGAATTTTGAAAAATTGTGTGAGATTAATGCGAATATGGCGCCGGACACACATTTTTTGCCTATCCACCTATAGTTTTGAGTGGTTTATCCGATATATTTAACAGATCATTGTCATTAATTTAATTGAGCACATAGCTGAGCCTTATATGCGTCGACTTTTACAGCGTCTACTCTTGCCTCTGGCAATGGTTGCCGTGACTCAAACTACTATCGTAAACGCGGAGAGCATTCGCCTTAAAGGGCCAAATGGTGAGATCCAGTCATCTCCCCAGTTTTCAGAGCCTCTTGCTCGTGATGCGCGTACGGCAGAACCTTCAAGATTTTATGGCCCTACAACGGAACAAGAGACGTTGTGGGGTATCGCCTCTCAGTTACGCCCTTCTAACGCAGTTACTGTTCAACAAACGCTCTACGCCATTTTTCAACTCAACCCTCAAGCGTTTGAAAACCAAAACATCCACGAGCTGATCCCTCAGAGTACCATCCGTATTCCTTCACTCAGCCAAGTGCGCAGTGTGTCCACGCAAGAAGCGGTCAACGTGATGGCTGCGCACCAAGCTCGTTTGGGTAAAGCACCTAGCGTTGCAACGCCTCAACCACAAGCTCCAGCCGTCAATGTCGTTCCAGTCCAGCAGCCTGATGAAATGGCTAAGCCGATGGAAAAAGTTGTCGATAATGCTCAAGAGAAGATGGTCGACAAAAATAGCGACCTCAAGGGCATTGTAGACGCTGAGAAACAAAAACAGGTTAAGTCTCTCGAAAACCAGCTTGAGACCTCTGAAACCGAGCTGATGGCACTGGAGGAGAAGAACCATAAGCTGCGCTTAATGTTGGCGGATGTTCAATCTGAAGTCGATGTACTAAAAGACGAACTTGGAAATGAAGACCGGATTCGCACAGAAGTTGAAAAACTTCTTGAAGCTGAGCGTATGCGTCTCGCCGAAGAACAAAAAATGGCGCCTTCGGCGATGGATCAGTTGTTCTCGAATACTTGGTTAGTTGCAGCACTGGCGATCATCCCAGGGTTATTGATTGGCCTTATCATCATGATGCTGCTTGGCCGTCGCTCTAAAGAAGAGCCACAAGCCGCGCCGACAGAGCAGCAACCTATACAACCAGTTGCACCAGTCACGCCTGAAACCCTTAATGAAGATATTGACGATGATTTGCTGCTTGATGATGACCTGTTTGGCGAATCTGATAAGGAAGAAGAACTGTTTGGTGACGATTCCGTCGACCCAGACGCTGATTCCGATGAAGTGGACGTTTTCGCCGACCTAGACGATGGTGATCTTGACTTCAACCTTGAAGGTGAAGACAGCGATGACCCATTCGCAGGCATTGGTGATGACGGTGATTTAGATGAATCACTGGCTGATGTTGACGTTGATATGAGCTCAAACGGCATTAGTGTCAACGGTGACGATAAAGCTCTTGGTCTAGAAGAAATGGAGCGCGCCCTAGATGAGGTCGTCATAGAGGATTCTGATGACGAAGGGTTCGACCTGTCTGATGATGGTGAATTCTCACAAGATGAGTTGGATTCGCTACTAGCCGAAGATGGTGACAGCGAGGAACTGGGCACCGATGAACTAGATCAGTCACTACTGGATGATCTATTTAACGAAGCTCAAGATGACAGCAGTGATGACCTCGATTTTGATAGCTTGCTTGATGAAGGCGAAGACAGCTTCGATCTAAGTGATGACTCAACAGAGCCGAGCCTAGCTTCTGATAGCGAGATCGATGACATCTTTGCTCAAATGGAAGCGCAGGCGGATTTAGAAACGCTTGAAGCGAATGCGCTTGATGAAACGGCACTGCTAGACGAAGTTGTTGATGAACAAGGTGTCGAAGTCAGTGCAGATAGCACCGAGCTGTTAGATGAGCTTCTTGAAGAGTCCGCCGCACCGCAAGAGACTAGCGATGAAGTTGAAGCCTTTGACGAGTTAATCTCGGTTGATGAACCTGCTGAAGAAAGCACCGATCTACTTGATGAATTTATTGCTGAATCAGAAGGCGCGGACGAATTTGATCTAGACACTGAACTTGACGAGCTTATTGGTGAAGATACTTCAGCTCAAGAGATCGATTTAGCCGATAGCACAGACTTACTCGGAGATGTGGTCGATTCTGATCCTCAAGCAGAAAACAACGAAGATCTGGGTGACGATGCGACCGACTTATTTGAAGAACTGCTTGAAATCGATCAACAAGAAGAGCTGCCAGAGCCGGCATCAGAACCTGAACTGGAAGCTGATTCTACAGATGAGCCGTCGATTGAACAAGAGGCGCCAGCAACTGACAACAAAGACTTCGCTAGTGAAGATTTTATCGATGACCTGTTAAGTGTGGCTCCGGAAGGAGATCCACTTCTTGATGAACTCAATCTAGACGATGTCCCGGCTGCAGACGTAACCGATGACCTTGATTTTGAACCTGAGATTGACCAAGCTCAGCTTGCAGAGCCAGAGCCAGAGCCAGAGCCAGAGCCAGAGCCAGAGCCAGAGCCAGAGCCAGAGCCAGAGCCAGAGCCAGAGCCAGAGCCAGAGCCAGAAGAAGATGATGAAGACGATTGGCTAACGTCGGCGATTGAAGAAGTGGAAAACCCACAGTTTGACGGTGAAGAAGCTGACCAACTGGGTGATGAAGCGGAGCAAGTTGCCGATGAAGCTCAACCGTCTAACGAAGCTGAATCTGAAGACTTTGCGAGTACCGAGGCTCAAGAGGATGATTGGCTAACCTCAGCAATCGATGAGGTTGAGAGACCTGACAGTGCTCCTGAGCCAACGTCTGCTTCAGGTGCTGAGCAACAAGAAATCGTTGAAGATGATGTGCTTGCACAGCAGGAGCAAAGCGACACACTGAAAGAAGAGACTCCAGAGACTCCAGAGACTCCAGAGACTCCAGAGACTCCAGAGACTCCAGAGACTCCAGAGACTCCAGAGACTCCAGAGACTCCAGAGATCGCTGAAGCTGTCGAGGGTACTCAAGAAACTCCTGAACCGACTCAGGAGCCAGTTGAAGCTCAACCTACTGCTCCGATGCCAGAGGCGATCCCAAATGAATTTGGTGTTCCGCAAGATGATGACTGGCTGATTGACGATGAGCCGCAAGCTGAGCAGGCTCAAGCAGAAGATAGCTTAGCATCGCAAACAGAGTCTGAAGAAGAAGGCCCAGTTGAACTGGATTTACCTGATATTGCAGATGAAGATTTCTCTGAAGTCACCGAAGAACCTCAAGCAGAAATTGAAGTTCCAAGCGCTGAACTAGTAGACGAGTCATTCGATCTAGATGACTTAGAGTTGCCAGAATTTGGTGAAGAAGCTTTAGCTGATGTTGCCGAAGAGCCTCAGCCTGAGATTGAAGCACCAACCGCAGAACTGGAAGACGAAGCTTTAGAGATTGATGATCTAGAGCTACCAGAGTTTGGTGAAGATGAAGCACCAGCTGATGTTGCCGAAGAGCCTCAGCCAGAAATTGAAGCACCAAGTGTTGAACTAGCAGACGAAGCGTTTGACCTTGATGATCTAGATCTACCAGAGTTTGGTGAACAAGAAGCATTAGCTGAATTCGCTGAAGAGCCTCAACCAGAGATTGAAGCAGCAATTGCAGAACTAGCAGACGAGTCGCTTGAGCTTGATGACCTAGAGCTACCTGAATTTGGTGAAGATGAAGCTTTAGCTGATGTTGCCGAAGAGCCTCAGCCAGAAGTTGAAGCACCCACTGCGGAACTAGCAGACGAAGCTTTTGAGATTGATGATCTAGAGCTACCAGAGCTTGGTGAAGAAGAAGCTTTAGCTAATGTTGCCGAACAGCCTCAGCCAGAAGTTGAAGCACCAACTGCAGAACTAAAAGACGAAGCGTTTGACCTTGATGATCTAGATCTACCAGAGTTTGGTGAAGAAGAAGCTTTAGCTGAAGTCGCTGAAGAGCCTCAACCAGAACTTGAAGCATCAACTGCAGAGCTCGAAGACGAGCCTTTTGAGCTTGATGACCTAGAACTACCAGAGTTTGGTGAAGATGAAGCATTGGTTGAAGTCGCTGAAGAGCCTCAGCCAGATGTTGAAGCATCCACTGCGGAACTAGCAGACGAGTCGTTCGAGCTTGATGACTTAGAGTTGCCAGAGTTTGGTGAAGAAGAAGCTCTCGCAGATGTTGCTGAGCAGCCTGAGCCACAAGCAGAAGCACCAACTGCGGAACTAGCAGACGAGGAATTCGATCTTGATGACCTAGAGCTACCAGAGTTTGGTGAAGAAGAAGCCCTCGCTGATGTTGCCGAGGAGCCGCAGCCAGAGATTGAGGCACCAACTGCGGAACCTGCAGACGAAACGTATGAGCTTGATGATCTAGAGTTGCCAGAATTTGGTGAGGATGAAGCGCTAGCGGATGTTGCCGAGGAGCCGCAGCCAGAGATTGAAACACCTACGGCAGAAATCGAAGACGAGTCGTTCGAGCTAGATGATCTAGAGCTACCAGAGTTTGGTGAAGAAGAAGCTTTAGCAGAAGTCGCTGAAGAGCCTCAGCCAGAAACTGAAGCACCAACGGCAGACCTCGTAGAGGAGCCGCTTGAGCTTGATGACCTAGAGTTACCAGAATTTGGTGAAGATGAAGCATTAGCTAAAGTCGCTGAAGAGCCTCAATTAGAAACTGAAGCACCAGCGGTAGAATTAGAAGACGAGTCGTTTGAGCTTGATGACCTAGAGCTACCAGAGTTCGGTGAAGAAGAGGCAATAGCTGATGTTGCCGAAGAGCCTCTAGCAGAAACTGAAGTGCCAACTGCTGAACTAAAGGACGAGACACTTCAGCTTGATGATCTAGAGCTACCAGAGTTTGGTGAAGAAGAAGCACTGGCTGATGTTGCTGATGAACCTCTACTAGAAACTGAGGCTCCAGTAACGGAACAGAGCAATGAGTCGATTGAAATTGCTGAAGCCGATCTTCCTCAATATAACGAAGAAGACGCGCTGGATGATCTTGAACCAACCAGTGACGAACTGACGCAAGATGATTTTGAGTTGGAGCCTGTTGAGCTTCCAGAGCTAAGCGAGATCCCTTCGGAAAACAGTGCTCCAGCTGCACAAGAGATTGACCTAGCTCACCAAGACTACGATGAGAAAGCGTTTGATGAGCTGCTGTCGGAAGAACAACCCGAAACAGCGAACTTCTCGTTTGATACCCCGATAGATGCCACTACTTCTGACAGTGCAGGCATGGATATCGATGCCATGCTTGAAATGGGTGAGGATTGGAATGGGTTTAATCTATCACCTGAGCAGCAGGCAAGTATTCCTGATGAGATTCCAGAAGATGAAGCGGATGTTTGGGCGCAAGATAATCAACCTGAACAAGCGCAGATACTGGATGAAAACTGGGAAGATCAGCCAGAGCTTGAAGAGTTTAACCCAAATGATAACAGCTACCGAACCATTGACGAGTTAATGGCGGAAGTGGAGTCTGAGGAAGAACAAGCGATTGATGATGAGCTTAAGCTTGATGTCGGTTTGAATGACTTCCCTGATGTGATTGGTGATATTGGTGATGCGACTGACGTTGATGCCAATGCAGAAGCTGCCGGCAAGCTAGATCTCGCGAAAATTTACGTTGAGATGAATGATGCTCAAGGGGCGATTAAGCTGCTAGAAGAAGCCATCGTTGATGGAAGTGACGAGATTCGCCGAGAAGCGAAGAACCTGATTGATACCATCAATAAGGGCTAATCTGTACCAATCTACACACGCTGTTTGACGAAAAGGGGGCTGCTGTTTAGCCCCCTTGTTTTTTGGTATATACTGCCGCCCCCAAGATTTGGTCACCAGACCTTAGTAGCAACAATTCAATGAGAACATCCTGATGAGAATTGCTTTAGGCATCGAATACAACGGCACTCAGTATTTTGGTTGGCAACGCCAGCGAGAAGTAAAAAGCGTACAAGAGAAGCTAGAACGCGCATTGAGCATCGTTGCAAACCATCCTATTGAAGTCCAATGTGCGGGTCGTACTGATGCTGGTGTACACGGTACAGGGCAGGTGGTTCATTTCGATACCACAGCAACGCGTAAAATGGTTGCTTGGACGATGGGAGCCAACGCGAATCTGCCTGACGATATCGCGGTACGCTGGGCAAAAGAAGTGCCTGACGAATTTCACGCGCGTTTCTCTGCGACTGCTCGTCGTTATCGTTACATCATTTTTAATAGTGCACTAAGGCCGGGTATTCTTTCATCGGGTGTCAGTCACTATCACGGTGAGTTGGATGAAAATAAGATGCATCAAGCCGCGCAGTACCTGCTTGGTGAAAACGACTTCACATCTTTTAGAGCGACACATTGTCAATCACGCAGTCCTTGGCGCAATATGATGCACATTAATGTGACGCGTCATAACCAGTATGTCGTGATCGATATTAAAGCCAATGCATTTGTTCACCATATGGTACGTAACATTACTGGCAGCCTTATCTGTGTTGGCCGAGGCGAACAGAAACCAGAGTGGATAAAGGACCTACTGGAGATCAAAGATCGTAAGCAAGCAGGGGCAACGGCGAAAGCGGAAGGCTTGTACTTGGTGGATGTTGATTACCCAGAAGAATTCCAATTGCCAAGAGTGCCGATTGGACCACTATTTTTGCCAGACAATTTGAACTAAACCGTGGTAAATTGTCGAACTAATCAGGTCTTTAGTGTGTGAGGAATTGATTCAAGAAATAGGTACAACCAGTTTTTTGTCTACACTTGGCATTTAATATGCTTTAATCCTCACGCGTAAATTCAGAATTTGTATCCCTCGCTTTAGGCGAGGGAGTAGAGAGAAAAGGTCTTCCATGAGTTGGCTTGAAAAGATTTTAGAAAAAAGCAACATCGTTAGTTCACGTAAAGCGTCTATCCCTGAAGGGGTTTGGACTAAATGTACCTCATGTGAACAGGTGCTTTACCACGCTGAACTAGAGCGTAACCTAGAAGTATGTCCGAAATGTGACCATCACATGCGTATGAGAGCGCGTCGTCGCCTTGAAACATTCCTAGACGAAGATAATCGTGTAGAGATTGCCGACGAGCTTGAGCCGCAAGATAAACTGAAGTTCAGAGATTCGAAGAAATACAAAGATCGTATTTCTGCGGCTCAGAAAAACAGTGGCGAAAAAGATGCATTAGTTGTAATGAAAGGTGAGCTTCTCGGTCAGCCTATCGTTGCGTGTGCATTCGACTTCTCTTTCATGGGCGGTTCAATGGGCTCTGTTGTTGGTGCGCGTTTTGTTCGTGCAGCAGAAGCAGCGATGGAAGCAAACTGTGGTCTAGTGTGTTTCTCAGCAAGTGGTGGTGCACGTATGCAAGAGGCGCTTATGTCTCTAATGCAAATGGCAAAAACCAGTGCGGCGCTAGAACGTATGTCTGCGAAAGGCCTGCCATTCATCTCAGTGATGACTGACCCAACGATGGGTGGTGTTTCTGCGAGTTTAGCGATGCTGGGTGATATCAACATCGGTGAGCCAAAAGCCCTAATCGGTTTTGCAGGTCGTCGTGTTATTGAACAAACAGTACGTGAAGATCTACCGGAAGGTTTCCAGCGTAGTGAATTCCTACTAGATCACGGTGCAATCGATATGATCGTTGACCGCCGTGAAATGCGTCAGCGCATTGGTAGCCTGATGGCGAAGATGAACAACAATCCATCACCTTTGGTGGTTTCTGTTAACGATTCGCCAAATGAAGCTGCTTATTCTGTACCAGAAGCAGACGAAAAAGGGTAAAGTAACTCACTAACAAGCAACCACAATCAATTGGTTATAGTTAGATGAGTCAAAGCCAAATTCCTCAAGCCACATCTCCACTGTCGATGTGGCTTGATTATTTAACCAACATCCATACTTCTGCGATAGACCTAGGTCTAGACCGCGTTCAAGCTGTTGCTCAATCAGCAAACCTTACCAAACCTGCTCCCACCGTTATTACTGTTGCTGGTACTAATGGCAAAGGCTCTACTTGTGCCTTAATGGAAGCGATCTTACTTGATGCTGGATACTCTGTTGGTGTCTACAGTTCTCCTCATCTCATTCGTTACAACGAACGTGTTCGCATCAATGGCGAAGATCTTAGCGATGAAAAGCATGCGCAAGCGTTTGATTTTATCGAAAAACAGCGCGGCGAAATCAGCTTAAGCTTATTCGAATATGGCACCCTAGCTGCCTTGCGTCTTTTCCAAACAGAGAAAGTAGATATCGTTCTGCTTGAAGTTGGATTAGGTGGCCGCTTAGATGCGACCAATTTAGTCGATCATGATGTTTCAGTGATTACTAGTCTAGCCATCGATCATGTTGATTGGCTCGGTGACGATATCAATGTGATCGGCTTTGAGAAGGCGGGCATTTTCCGCAGCGGTAAACCTGCAATCTGTGGCCAACCAAAAGCACCAGCGACTGTTGCAGCGCACGCTGATGATATTGGTGCAGAGTTCTACCCTGTTGATATTCAGTACAGCTACAAACTGCAAAGCGAGTCGGTTTGGCAGTGGACACACGGAAGCTACACCCTCGACGATCTACCTGTCCCAGGTTTACCACTACAAAATGCGGCGACCGCGCTTATGGCACTCGCGACTGCGAACTTAGACTTAAGCGATGTCAACATCGTTAATGGCCTTAAAAACGCGCAATTACCCGGTCGTATGCAAGTGATCAGCACAGAGCCAACAATTTTGTTAGATGTTGCGCACAACCCGCACTCTGCAGAGTACTTAGTTGAACGCGTTGGGCAAAAGTACCAAGGTAAGAATATTCATACCGTGGTGGCAATGCTGCACGATAAGGATGTTGAAGCAACGCTCAGTGCGCTAAGCCCAATTGCTGCTAATTGGTACCCTGCGTCTCTTTCTGGTGCACGTGCGGCGAGTTCTGAAGAGCTATGTCAGTATCTTCCGTCAGGGACAACCCAATATCCAAATCCAGTAGAAGCATTTGAAGCTGCATTGACAAACGCAACGCCACAAGATGTCATCCTCGTCGTTGGTTCTTTCCACACTGTGGGTGAAGTGCTAGAGCATTGGCAAAACAAAGGTGAATAAATGGCAAGCAAATTTCAGAGCCGTCTCGTTGGAACCATTATCCTTGTCGCAATAGGGATTATTGTTTTACCAGACGTTTTAGACGGCAAGAAAACCCATTACAAAGAAGAAATCGCGAGCATCCCCCTTAAGCCGGAACTCGACAGCGAGCTTGAAAGCTTTGAGATACTCGACCCGGTTGATGATAGCCAAAACTTACCAGAGACGCCGGTTGAAGTCGTAGTCACTCAGGAACCTATCGCTGAAGATAAACCACTACCAGTGGCGATAAAAGAAGTCCCAGAGCGTAACGAGTACCAAGATAGCGCATGGATCGTACAACTCATGGCATTGAAGAATGCTGACAACGCCAAAAATCTGGTTAAGGATCTGCAAAAACGCGGCTATCAGGCGCACACCAAACCCGAAAATGGTTTTACTCGAGTCATTATTGGTCCTGATGTTTCAAAGAGTAAGCTTGAGCGCCAGATCATCGAACTGGAAAAAATTACCGGTTCAAAAGGTCAATTGCTCAAATTTAAACCACTAAATCCATAAGAAAACGTTTGCGTCAGCGTTTTTTCTGTTAAAATGCGCGCCAACTTAAGATGTAAGTACAGAATGAATCCGTTAGATATTGTCATTTTAGGTGTGATCGGCCTGTCGGCTTTGATCAGTTTAGTTCGTGGTTTCGCTAAAGAAGCGTTGTCATTAGTGATTTGGTTTGGGGCGTTTTTTATCGCGAGTCAGTACTACGCGAAATTAGCGGTCTACTTTACCAATATCCAAGATGAGATGTTTCGCAACGGTGCTGCGATCGCAGCCTTGTTTATTGCCACCTTAATCGTTGGGGCTCTCGTTAATTACGTGATCGGCCAACTGGTGCAGAAAACAGGTTTGTCGGGAACAGATAGAGTATTGGGCGTCGTCTTTGGCGGTTTGCGTGGTGTTCTTATCGTGTCTGCCGGGCTATTTTTTATGGATGCGTTTACTTCGTTTCCAGATTCACAGTGGTGGAAAGGTTCTCAATTGGTGCCGGAGTTTAGCCGCGTCATTGCCCCTTTCTTCGAACACTTACAAGCAACATCTAGTTTCTTATCTGGCGCGCTATAACGCGCCAGTCATTGTCAAAATCGAGGGTTAGGACATGTGTGGTATTGTTGGAATCGTGGGCACTTCGCCTGTAAACCAGTCTATCTATGATGCATTGACGGTATTGCAGCATCGTGGCCAAGATGCCGCGGGTATTTGTACCATAGAAAGCAATCGTTTTCGTCTGAGAAAAGCGAACGGTTTGGTGAAGGATGTGTTTGAAGCAAAACACATGCAAAGACTCCAAGGCAACGTAGGTATTGGTCATGCTCGTTACCCAACAGCAGGCAGTTCAAGTGCGTCAGAAGCTCAACCTTTCTATGTGAACTCTCCATTTGGTATCACGCTAGCGCACAACGGTAACCTTACTAATGCGTCAGAAGTTCGTGAAAAACTGTTTGAGAAAGACCGTCGTCACGTAAATACAACTTCAGATTCTGAAGTGTTACTTAACGTACTTGCTCATGAAATTGATACTGTAAAAGGTAACGTAACAGCTGACGACGTATTCCGCGCAGTCACTAACGTTCACCGTACTATCCGTGGTGCATACGCAGTAACAGCGATGATCATCGGTCACGGTATGGTAGCGTTTCGCGACCCTAACGGCATTCGCCCTCTATGCCTAGGTAAACGCGAAGTGGCAGGCAGAACTGAATACATGGTCGCATCAGAGTCAGTAGCGCTAGATGCGGTTGGTTTTGACTTCCTACGCGACGTTGCACCAGGTGAAGCGATTTACGCGACATTTGATGGTCAACTGCATACTAAGCAGTGTGCTGACAACCCTGTACTTAACCCATGTATCTTTGAATTCGTTTACTTCGCTCGTCCAGACTCATTTATCGACAAAATCTCGGTATACAGCGCACGCGTTGAAATGGGTAAAAAATTGGGTGACCGCATCCGTGACGAGTACGAACACCTAGATATCGATGTGGTAATTCCAATTCCAGAAACATCATGTGATATCGCACTACAGATTGCTCAAGCGATTGATAAGCCATACCGCCAAGGTTTTGTTAAAAACCGCTACGTTGGCCGTACTTTCATTATGCCGGGTCAACAGCAACGTAAGAAATCTGTACGTCGCAAGCTAAATGCGATTCGTTCTGAGTTTAAAGATAAGAACGTACTGCTAGTCGATGACTCTATCGTACGTGGCACCACCTCTGAGCAAATCATCGAGATGGCTCGTGACTCAGGTGCGAAGAAAGTCTTCATGGTATCGGCTGCACCAGAAATTCGTTTCCCGAACGTGTACGGCATCGACATGCCAAGCGCAACTGAGCTTATCGCTCACGGCCGAGACAATGACGCAATCTGTAAGCAAATCGGCGCTGATGAGCTTATCTTCCAAACCATCGAAGATCTTGTTGATGCTGTTGGCATGGGTAACCGCGATGTTGAGAAGTTCGAAACGTCAGTATTCAGTGGCGAATACGTTACAGGCGATATCGACCAAGCTTACCTAGACTTCCTAGAGTCTCTACGCAGCGATGACGCGAAAGTACAACGAGAGATCCAGCAAGACCTAGCAAACCTAGAATTGCATAACGAAGGCGCGTAAGAGCGGAGGCGGGAACGGGCTTCGCCCTATGGATCGCTTCGCTGCTGGAAAGCGAGAGATAAACAAAAACCGATGCTGATGCATCGGTTTTTTTGTTTTGGGAACGGACTTCGTCCTATGGAACGCTTCGATCGGGAATTGAGATGTGATAGCGGTGTTCTTCGCGATCTAGATACTATTCCAAAGAAATAACGCTACGGTCATTCCATAGAACGACGAAGGAATAAGTAGGGAATCTCTGTATGTTATCTACTGGCAAGAAGAGATCCCCAACTCGCTCGTGCCTCTCTCTTGAGGATGACGGCATTAAAAGGGCTGACGTGATAGTCAGCCCTGCAACCTTTCTAGTTCTCTAGTTTTCCACAGGACGAAGTCCGTTCCCGCATCCCGCTCTCTAGCCCTTAACCCTATAAAGCTGACTCAACATAAACATTGCCGTTGCGCTGATAACCACTGACGGGCCTGCAGGGGTGTCGTAGTGCCAAGACATGCTTAGACCAAGCAGAACTGCAATGGCGCCAATGATAGAGGCTAGTAGTGCCATTTGTTCAGGCGCTTTGGCAAAGCGGCGCGCTGTTGCGGCCGGGATGATCAATAGAGATGTCATAATCAATGCACCAACGAACTTCATGCCAATGGCGATCACAAGACCAACCATGAGCATCAAGATTAGGCGCATTAAATCGACGTTGTGGCCTTCTACCGCTGCTAAGTCTTCATTGACCGTTGTGGACAACAGCGAGCGCCAAAACAGGGCTAATACAGTAGAGACGATAGCCACGCCGATGTAGATGTAAACAAGGTCTTCAGGTGTTACCGCTAACAAGTCACCGAACAGATAGCTCATCAAGTCAATACGTACATTATCGAGGAAGCTGACTGCGACTAAACCAAGCGACAGGGCACTGTGGGCAAGAATACCAAGAAGGGTATCGGTGGCAACAAGCTGCTGTTTTTGCAGGGTGACTAAGATAACCGCTAAGGCCAAACAACAAACAGTCAATGCGAGGTACAGGTTGATATCTAACAAGAAACCAAGTGCTAGCCCCATTAAAGAGGCGTGAGCTAACGTATCACCAAAGTAGGCCATACGGCGCCAGACGACAAAAGAACCTAATGGTCCGGCGATTAATGCGATACCTAAGCCCGCTAAAATTGAAGGGAGCAAAAACTCAATCATGATGATGACCGTGAGAATGGTTTGAACAAATATCTGCATCACCTTCGACTGGATCGCCAGCGAGATCATGATGGTGATGGTTGTGCTGATGGTGATAGAAAGCGAATGGCTGCTGGTGGGTATGACCAAACAGCGCAATATAACTTGGGTGCTGCGCAATATCAGCGGGTGCACCGGAGCAGCAGACATGGTGGTTAATGCAAACCACGTCATCTGTTTTTGCCATCACTAAGTGTAAATCGTGAGAAACCATAAACACGGCGCAGTTAAAGCGATGACGAATGGTATCGATCAGCTCATACAAATCTATTTGACCTTGAACGTCGACACCTTGTGCTGGTTCATCCAACACCAAGATATCAGGGCGTTGCAGTAGTGCACGTGCAAGAAGAACGCGTTGGTTCTCACCACCTGATAAAGAATGCATGTTGCTTTTCAGCAGATGCTCAGCACCGACTAGCTTTAAGGCATCATTCAGTTCTTGTTTACTGTACTTGCCCGCTAAGCGCAGAAAGCGCTCAACATTCAGAGGCAATGAGTCATTAAGCCTAAGTTTTTGCGGTACATAACCGATCTTCAACCCTTTTGGCTTGGTGACTTTTCCGCTGAAGGTTTTCTGTAGACCAAGAAGCACTTTGACCAGAGTAGACTTTCCTGCTCCGTTCGGGCCAATCAGTGTGGTTATCTCGCCTCTATTCAGACGAAGAGAAATGTTATCAAGTACTTTACGTTCGCCAAATTGAACGCAAATATCATTGAGTTCGACTAGAGTCGACATGAATGGAACTCATTTGCAATTGACTAATGTTATAATGTAACATTTATTCACTCTTATAACTAGTCGGTAATCATCATAATATGAAACGTTTTCTAACGGCGTGCGCAATTGTACTCGCAAGTACGCCTCTTGCCCAAGCATCAACCGTTCTAACCAGTATTAAACCAATTCAGCTGATCACAGTTGAGTTGACAAAAAACATCTCACAACCTGATGTACTCCTTGGTTCAAACACCTCACCTCATGACTACGCATTACGTCCTTCAGACGTAAAACGTCTGCGAAATGCCGATCTCGTTGTTTGGTACGGTAATGATTTGGAACCGTTTTTAACTAAAGTCCTTAAAGATCAAGACAATGTTCTGACATTGAGTGATATCAATGGTTTAGAGTTGCGTGAGTTTGCTGGTGGTCATCATGATCACGACGGCCATGACCATGGTTCTCACGATCCTCATTTTTGGCTAGGCTATAAACCGACAATGCAAGTGGCTGAAGCGATCACGCAAAAACTTGTTGAGTTAGATGCGACCAACAAAGCTGAGTACGTAAAAAACCTAGAAGCGTTTAAGCAGCAGTTAACCGAACAGAAAGCAGCAATCACTAAACAGTTAGCGCCAGTTGCTGATGCGGGCTACTATGTATTCCATGATGCTTATGGTTACTTTGAGCAAGATTTCCCTCTAAATCACCTTGGCTATTTTACGGTCAGCCCAGAGCGCAAACCAGGTGCGAAAACGCTGATCTCAATTCGCAAAACGCTAGCGGCTGAACAAGCGCGATGTGTATTTTCAGAGCCTCAATTTACGCCAGCGGTGGTTGAATCAGTCACACGTGGTAGTAACGCTAAAACAGGTGTACTTGATCCGTTAGGAATTGATGTCGAAGCAGTCGAAGGTGGCTACTTTAAGTTTAAGCAAAACCTTGCTGATAGTTTTAGCAACTGCTTAAAGCGCTAAATATGACAATCAGCCAAAGGTTTGTGCCTTTGGCTGACATAAGATACCAATCAAAATAAATATTTGGTCATTCTTGCTGGTTAAAATCGCTAATAGCAGCGTTATAGCTATGTTTTGAAAGAATGGTGAAGGTAGAAAAACTAGCTAGCTGCAATCTATGCCTTGCTCTAAGCGATTTTTCCTGCGCAATTATCTGAACACCTATTTATCCCGATTGGTATTATCTGTGAACTGATCGAAAAACTTACCAACTATTTCCTTTCCTTACTTGTTAATCCCCCGATTTCCTTGATAATTATTATCACAAAATAACAATAGAGCTATTAGGCTCAGCGCACTAACGACTTGGTCTTTTTTATCTGCTGCTAGGAAATGGATTATCTTGAGTAAGATTGCAACTTTGCTGCTTTTCCTCTTCTACACGGGAGTGACGATGGCGGCAAACATGTCACCGAAGCTGTTTTATCCTTTGCCAACTTTGGCGCAGGGGAAGGTATTCGCTGCCAAGCAGTTATTCCTTGCGGACGAGGGAGGAATTTGGCTGCAGGATGTGCGCGATCAAGTGTTGTTCTTTGACGGGCAACATATTCTTCCTGAGAAGGGCTCGGCACTCGATCATGAAGCGTCACAAATCGCATTTCTAGATAACGCCTTTTGGTCTTTTTTCCAAAACGAAATCTACCGTACTGTTCCTAATCAAGAGAAGGAGTTGGTGTTTAGTTTAACGCCCGGTACAGAGATCCTAAAAATCGGTTCATCCAAGCGTTTTATCTGGGTCTCTGATGAACGTAATTTTTATACCTATCAAATTGATAGTGGCGAGTTTCAGACCTTCTCCTTGATGGAGTTGTATCAGTACAATCAGTCGTCTCAAATCGCAATTAATGACGCTAAGTTTATTTTCTCTAAGTGGGTGGTGGCGACCAATGCGGGTGTTTATCTCTCTGAAGGGAGTCATTTTGAGCACGTTTCAAACTCTGGCAAAAACTATGTCGAAAAGCTCTATTTTTCTGAAAAGCGACGTGAACTGATCATTGGCTCACTGAATGGCGCGTTGATTTTCAATATCAACAAGCCGAACGAGCCAATTCGCACTATCGCAGGTAGCCATGTACTGAGTATTACCGAAACGGACCAAGAGTACTGGATTGGTACTGAAAAAGGTCTGTTTGTTTATACGTTCTTGACTGGCGAAACCCAAAAGTTTGAGCAGGGGATTGGAGCGGGCAATAGCTTAGCGGGCGAAAAGATCTACTCTCTTCTCAACGACAATACCGGTGGGATCTGGGTCGCCACCGATCGCGGTGTTCGCTATTTTTCTCTCTACTCGCATAAGTTTACCCGCTATTCAAATGAAGCCATGTCTGTTGTGAGCCGAGGAGAAAAGCTCGTCGAGCTTTATCTTAGTAAGGGGCGGGACGGCTATTGGCTACTAACCAACAAAGGCGTATTTAAGTTAAATCTAGTTAAACCGTCTTCACGAAAACTGGTATTTCGTGGCAGGGTGCACGATGTAGAAGAACATAATGGTGTTCTGTGGTTGGCGACTGATAAAGGTATTGTCTGTGTTAATGCAGATACGGGCGAGGTTATCGATGATGACTTACCCAACTTCCTAAAAACCAACACAGTGAGATTCCTAGAGTTTGACCACGGCAAAATGCTCTGGGGAGCGAGTGATACCCAATTGTGGAGCTTCGATTTGGTCAGTCATAAGCTAACACAGTATGGCTCCGAATGGATGATCGACAAATATCTCCCCGCTCAGTTAACCAATATGTACGTGACTTCTCAAGACTATGTGACGTTAGGGACCGAACATGGGATGTATATTGTCCGCGATGGCCAGATTAGTTTTGTGGGGGAAAGTATCCCATATGGTGAAGTTATTGACGCGGTTCAGCCATCAGAAAGTGAGCTATGGGTAGCCAGTCGCTATGGGCTGTATCGCTTAGATTTGTTCACTAATAATGTCGAACCCATTGATATGGTTGATGGCCACGTAACTCCAAAATGTTTGATTCAAAACCAAGACGGTGTTTGGTTGACCTCATCTACTGGGCTTTCCCGTTACACGTCTCAAGGCTCACTGACCCAGCATTATGGCGAACCATTTGGTGTCATCAGCAATGAGTTTTTGCCGGGAGTGTGTACTTTTGGCAGCGATAGCGAAAGAACCATTTTCTTAGGGGCTGACAGCAGCCTAGTGAAAGTGAACACCCAGCAATTAGTGGTGAGTCGTTTACCCGATACACGTGTGATATTTAGCCAAATCAAGCGCAATCAAAAGCTTTTTTCCTTAGCCAATACGGTGCAAGAAACACCGCAAATCGGCTATGGAGAGTCGATCTTTTTCCAGTTTGGCTTTCTGCCGAGTGCCAGCAATATCAATCTTGAATATCGCTTGAACCAAAGCAGTGACTGGCAGGCACTGGACGGCAGTACCTTGACCATTGAACACCTCATGCCCGGGGAATATAGTCTAGAGGTTCGCGCCGTCAGGAATGGGCGAGTAAAAGGCAACAGCAACAGCTATCAGTTTTTGGTCACTGAACCTTGGTTTCTTAGCCACATTGCGATAGTCACCTATGTGCTTGCAGTGCTGGTTGTTATCGCGGTTATCGTTTACTGGCGTTCACGTTTAATGGCTAAGTCAAACCGTTTGCTAAAAGCGCAAGTGGCGCTCAAAACCAATCAGCTACGTCATCAAAGCCGTGTTTTGCTCGGCAACAACAACCAACTGCGTAAACAGCTTGAAGTGCGTTGGTTAATTTATAGTCAGTCTGTCAATGAGTTAAAAGAGCGGCTTACTATAACAACTTCTAACTCGTTAACTCATGAGCAGCTTATTGGCTATATGCAGCAAGAGCTAGAAACGTTAATCAATGTGCGATCAACCAATGGGCAAGCTCTTCCTGTATTTAATCTCACCATGATCGTGAATTCGGTGATCAGTAGTTGGAAAGATGAGCTAGCCAAGGTGGGCGTCAATGTTGAGCTTGAATCTGACCAAGAGCTATTTATAGGCCTGAATGACTTTAATCTTGATGAGCTATTTAACTTATTGTTCGATGGTATTTTAAGGCGCTGCTATCGCAATCAAACGGTAGTGATTCAGTTAGTGCAAAAAGAGGGGATGGTAGTCTTCTCTATGCTGGATCAAGGTGATGCCTTTGACTCCAATTCTGGTAGTGTTACGTCATCAGATAACTTGCATAAGCTCGTCACGCAAAGTGGTGGTGAGATGAGCTTGTTTAGCTCTGAGGATCGCAACCTATTGGAAATCAGTTGGCAAGAGAGTGTCTCTTTCGAGAACAGCCCGATTGTGATGCCAGCAGACGAAGAGTGCGCTGAACTTGTCCACGATGACCCTTGGCTATCAAAGGTGATCCAATTAGTTGATGACCACTATACCGATCCCGAATTTAGTACCTCTTCTGCGGCCAAGATGCTCTACGTATCGGAACGAAGCCTACAGCGCAGGCTTAAATCATCAATAGAGAAAACCTTCACCGAGTATTTGACTGAAGTGCGCTTAGACAACGCTTGTCGCCGATTGCTTGCAGGGGAAAAGGTCTCGGATGTTGCCTTTGAGTGTGGTTTTAATGACCCTTCTTACTTTAGCCAAAGGTTTAAGCACCGTTTTGGTATGTCACCTACCCAGTTTGTTGAGCAGCAAAGCCGTTACTAACTTGAATGAGCATTCAGCTCGTTACATGACGCACAGATAGCGCGCGAGCAATGCGCTGTGAGGCTGTTATTTCATAAGTTTGGGAATCTAATACCAGCAACTAGCTAGCTGCAATCTATCCCTTGCGCTAAGTGATTTTACCTGCCTAATTATTTAAACGCCTATGTATCCCGATTGGTATAAACACCTATGTACCGCAATTGGGATTAGAACTGGTTTGAAATTACGATGTAAGTCTTCGTTAAGCGTATTGCATAAGTACTAATGGATATAATCGTTTTGCGTGAATTGCGTGAATTGCGTGAATAGCGGAGAGAGAAAGAAAAAAAATATCGTGGTATAGCCGGGGGGACTATACCACGGGTGCCAACGACACCTTCGCTTGCTGCCGGAGTGACGCTGATGCGCCACCTCTGGAATTCAATGTTGTCTTAAGGGATGCCCTCTCGACGTGATTAACTATAGCGAGTAGGACTTTTTTTACTTATAAAATTAACGCCAAGGTAGCATAAGAAAAGCGACAGTTGATTAAGTAATTGTAAATAAAGAAGAAATTGCTTCCTGTTTTTATTTGCTTCAGCAATCTATCTGACCAAACAGTAACGAAAAGCTATCTTTTGACGTAATTGACGAGGGCGCTTTTAACGTTTTTGCCTGGGTGAGCAAAGCTAAAGGGCTTCTGGTGTGGATTAAAGAGTGGTTTATCAGCGGTGGTGCAGCATGCGCAATACTCACCCCTGCCACAATAGATAACTGACGATCACAAGACCCGTCTATAATCGCTTAATCGATAAATTGAGTCAGATATTCTCAACGCTTCTATCGAAACTTGGAAACATTGATTTCAGGCAAGATCTGCTAAAACAGTTGAAGATAAAATTGTAAGCATAAATAACAATCCTTCTCATTATAAATAACTGGTCTCGCAATGAAACTCTCACAACTACAACAAGGGCAAGTCGCTACCATTACTGGTTTCTCGGAGCTCTCTAATGACGTGCGAAAAAAACTGATGGTGATGGGGCTTTTGCCACAAACACCGGTCACACTGATTCGAAAAGCGCCAATGGGTGACCCACTGCAAGTCGAAGTTCGCGGAGTTTCGCTTGCTGTCCGCGTTAATATTGCTGATGCAATTACTGTGGAGGTGAACTAATGGAATACAAAATTCTAACGGTTGGTAACCCTAATAGTGGTAAAACGACACTCTTCAATGGCTTAACTGGTGCCAAGCAGCAAGTAGGTAACTGGGCAGGGGTCACTGTTGAGAAGAAAACAGGTAAGTACTCTCATTCTAGCGACGACTTTTTGCTTACCGACCTTCCGGGAATCTACGCTTTGGACAGCGGAAATGATGGCAATAGTATTGATGAGTCTATTGCGTCAAGAGCGGTGTTAACCCATCCTGCGGACCTAATCATTAATGTTGTAGACGCCACTTGTCTCGAACGCAGCTTATATATGACTTTACAGTTGCGTGAGCTTGGCCGACCTATGGTTGTTGTACTTAACAAGATGGATGCGCTAAAGCGTGAACGTCAGACGATCGACATTAAAGCGCTTGAAAAAGTGCTAGGTTGCCCAGTGATGGCAATCTCTGCCAACAACAAATCTCAAGTTCAATCCTTTAAGGACCGCTTACATAAAGCGTTGGTGCAAGGGGTTGCACTGAATGAAATCCGCCTAGACTATGGGGCCGAATTTGAGCAGGCAATTGAAACCATCGCGCCAATCTTCAAATCGCAATCTGAAGTGTCGGCGCGAGCATTGGCGATTCGTGCACTAGAAAACGATCTTTTGGTTGTTAACTCTCTAGCGGAATCTGACCGAGTCATCGTTACAGCAGAGCAACAAAAAGTCGGGCTTGATATCGACCTACTGGTCGCTGATGTGAAGTATACTTTTCTTCACCAGCAGTGCCAGAAAGTGCGTCGCAGCGAAGGGAAGCTGAGCCATAGCTTCACCGAGAAAGTGGATGCCATCATTCTCAACAAATGGGTCGGTGTGCCTTTCTTCTTTGTTGTTATGTATCTGATGTTTATGTTCTCTATCAATATCGGAAGCGCCTTTATCGACTTCTTCGATATTGGTGTTGGCGCTGTGCTTGTTGATGGTGGACATTACCTACTTGATGACCATCTACCAGTTTGGCTAGTGACCTTATTGGCTGATGGTGTTGGTGGCGGTATCCAAACCGTGGCAACCTTCATTCCTGTGATTGCTTGTCTGTATCTATTCCTAGCGCTATTGGAAAGCTCTGGCTACATGTCGCGCGCGGCATTTGTGCTCGATAAAGTAATGCAGAAAATTGGTCTACCGGGTAAAGCCTTTGTTCCATTAGTTCTAGGCTTTGGTTGTAACGTACCATCGATTATGGCGACACGTACGCTCGATCAAGAGCGTGAAAGAAAGCTTGCTGCCTCTATGGCGCCATTTATGTCATGTGGTGCGCGACTTCCTGTTTATGCGCTATTTGCAGCGGCCTTCTTCCCACAAAGCGGTCAGAATATTGTTTTCGCACTGTATCTATTAGGTATTGTAGCTGCGGTATTTACGGGTTTAGTTCTTAAGAAGACATTGTACCCAGGTTCAAGTGATAGCCTAGTGATGGAGATGCCGGATTATGAACTGCCAACGATGCGCAATGTCGTGATCAAAACATGGCAGAAGCTTAAGCGTTTTGTATTGGGTGCAGGTAAAACCATCGTTGTGGTTGTGACGATTCTGAGCTTCCTAAACTCGGTCGGTACAGATGGTTCATTTGGTAACCAAGACAGCGAAAACTCAGTGCTGTCGAAAGCATCGCAAATTGTTACACCTGTGTTTGCCCCAATTGGTATTCAAGAAGATAACTGGCCTGCAACGGTAGGTATCATCACGGGTATCTTTGCCAAAGAAGCAGTAGTCGGAACTTTGAATAGTCTCTATGCGCCAAGCGAAGAGGAAGGTGGTGAATACGACCTTATGGCGAGCTTAGAAGAAGCGGTAATGTCTATTCCGGATAACCTAGCAGGACTAAGCTACTCAGATCCACTAGGTATCGAAGTGGGCGACTTGACTGACAGCCAAGCGGTTGCAGAAGAGCAAGAAGTAGACGCGTCTATCTTCGGTAACTTGAAAGGCTATTTTGCTTCAAGCAATGCGGCATTTGCTTATCTTATTTTTATCTTGCTTTACACGCCATGTGTTGCAGCTATGGGTGCCTATGTACGTGAGTTTGGTCAGAAATATGCGCGTTTTATTGCGGTATGGACGATGGGCTTAGCTTACGGTAGTGCCGCGCTTTATTACCAAGTTACTCACTTCGCTGATCACCCTGCGACTAGCTCAGCATGGATCGCAGGTATCTTGTTAGTGAGTTTTGCGACTTACCGAATTCTTAAGTCCGTGGGTTGCAAACAGAGCCAAGCTTTAGAGGTACAAACCGCATGATTCTTTCTGAGCTAAAGCTGTGTATTGAACAGAGCGGAAGCATTTCTCGTCGTGAACTAGCGAAGAAGTTTGCGATGAGTGAGGATGGTGTTGATGCGATGCTCTCAGTGTGGATTAAGAAGGGAAAGATCTCGCGATTTGTCGATACTAATGCATCAAACAATGTTACTCGTATCAGGTACGCCAAAGTGAAAGCCGATGCCTTAGCTCTGAATGTCACCATGTAGGTGGTCTGTGATAGCAAAAGCCGTTCTAGATAGAACGGCTTTTTAATACGTGTTTGAAAATAGGCAGTTACGCTGGGGAGAAAATAGAGCTCAACGAAAGGACATTTTTTATTCGACCCAAAAGCTGCTCTTGCTCCTCATCACTGCGGAATTGACCGTCTGTATTACCCCAAACAGGACCAGGCCAAGCGATGTCATCTTTAAAGCGAGCAATATGGTGAATGTGCAATTGAGGCACCATGTTGCCAAGCGCACCAAGGTTCAATTTGTCAGGTTGGAATGTGGCTTCTAACGCTTGGCTTACCGCTTGTGACTCTAACAAGAACTGTTGCTGTTCTTTCATTGGCAAGTGATGTAACTCTTTTAAGTTGCTTCGCTTAGGTACAAGGATAACCCAAGGCACAGCCTTGTCTTTATGCAGTAGAGCAAGGCATAAAGGGAATTGACCAATCACAGTGGTATCTTTAGCGAGTTGAGGATGCAGTTCAAAACTCATAGTTAGTATCCGTTTGTCTCTATTTTCGATTAGTATACGCCAAATAAAACAAAAGGTTGACGCTCTCACGCCAACCTTCATAGTTCTAGCTCTCTAGCTCTCTAGCTCTTACATACGCTCTAGCGTATCGATACCTAGTAGAGATAGGCCTTGCTTGATTGTTTTCGCTGTTAAAGCGGCTAGCTTCAAGCGGCTTTGCTTCACAGACTCATCTTCGTTGCTTAGGATCGGGCATGCTTCGTAGAAGCTAGAGAATTGACCCGCTAGCTCGAATAGGTAGCTACACATGATGTGCGGTTGGCCTTCACGAGCAACAGATTGAACCGCCTCTTCGAATTGAAGAAGTTTAGCAATCAGAGCTTTCTCTTTCTCTTCAATAACTTTGATCTCGCCAGATAGTTCATCCATAGAGATACCCGCTTTAGCGAAGATAGAAGAAACACGAGTAAAGGCGTATTGCATGTACGGTGCAGTGTTGCCTTCGAATGCTAGCATGTTGTCCCAGTCAAACACGTAGTCAGTAGTACGGTGCTTAGATAGGTCAGCGTATTTAACCGCAGCCATAGCGACCGTTTTCGCGATGTTTGCTTTCTCTTCAGAAGCTAGGTCAGCGTTCTTCGATTCGATCAGCTTGATTGCGCGCTCTTCTGCTTCATCAAGAAGATCAGCAAGACGAACTGTACCACCGGCACGAGTCTTAAATGGGCGACCATCTTTGCCTAGCATCATACCAAAAGCGTGGTGCTCTAAAGAAACTTCTTCTGGCACATAGCCCGCTTTACGAACGATAGTCCAAGCTTGCATTAGGTGTTGGTGCTGACGAGAGTCAATAAAGTAAAGTACGCGATCTGCGCCTAGTGTTTCGTAACGGTACTTAGCACAAGCGATATCAGTCGTGGTGTATAGGAAACCGCCATCACGCTTCTGGATGATAACACCCATAGCTTCGCCGTCTTTGTTCTTGTATTCATCTAGGAACACAACTTGAGCGCCGTCATCTTCTTGCGCTAGACCTTGCTGTTTAAGGTCAGCAACAATGCCAGGTAGCATGTCGTTGTACATGCTTTCGCCCATCACGTCATCGCGAGTTAGAGAGACGTTTAGACGGTCGTAGTTACGTTGGTTTTGAACCATAGTAACGTCAACAAGCTTTTTCCACATCTCAGCGCAGTATTCATCACCGCTCTGAAGTTTTACAACGTAGTTACGTGCTCTTACTGCGAACTCTTCGTCTTCGTCGTATAGCTTCTTAGATTCACGGTAGAAGGCTTCAAGGTCTGAAAGCTCCATGGAAACTTCACCAGACTCTTTTTGTACGCGCTCTAGGTTTGCGATAAGCATACCGAACTGAGTACCCCAGTCGCCGATGTGGTTAGCACGAACAACTTTGTGGCCAAGGAATTCTAGTGTACGAACAACAGCATCACCGATGATAGTTGAACGTAGGTGGCCTACGTGCATTTCTTTAGCAACGTTTGGTGCAGAGTAGTCAGCAACAATCGTTTTCTGTTCTTCTGCTGCAACGCCTAAACGAGCGTCTGCTAGGGCTACATCAGCCTGTTTCGCTAGGAACTCTTCGCTCAAGAAAATGTTGATAAAACCAGGGCCTGCGATTTCTGTTTTACTCGCGATACCTTCTAGGTCTAGAACATCCAATACTTTTTGCGCGAATTCGCGTGGGTTAGTCCCTAGTTTTTTTGCAACGCCCATCACACCATTTGCTTGGTAGTCACCAAACTGAGGTTTTGCAGATTGGCGAACGGCTGCAGGGCTGCCTGCAGGTGCGCCAGCGGCTTCTAAAGCCTGAGAAACTTTGTCATTAATAAGTGCTTGGATATTCACACGCGCTTCCTTCAATTCTTGGGAATTGGTTAGCTATGCATTCGTTACCATTCGGGTGATTCTTCGAGTGGAATCATGAATAATATCCTCCAAGTGGAGTGAATGCATATCTCGATCTAGTTCATAAATTTGGCGCACATAATAGCAACTTTATTGCTTCTCTTATAGGGAGTGAACTGGGAAATTTACTACTTTTCCTGATGATCTTGTTACTATTAGGAAAAAATTAACGTTTTGACTAAATCATTCAAGAGGAATGGCTGTTGAAAGCATAAAGAACTGGGTTACGAACCAAACGTGAACGGTTTGATTTTATGCATAAAATTCATGGTTTAAGCGAGTTTCTGCATATTAATTGCACATGTTTTAACTTGTTGGAGCACATGAACGAAAAAGACGGCTACAAAAGAGCCGTCTTGAGATTGTTTTAAGCCGAGCTAAGCGATTAGAACTTGAGTTCTGCACCCATGAAGTAACCATCCATACGGATGTTGGTTTCCTTAGTTGTCTTATGCTTAAACTCGTTGTCCATAACGCGGTAACCCGCCTTTAAGCCAAGATCAAGTGGACCCATTTCGATGGTCCATTTTGCGCCAGCTTCACCATCAAAAGTTTTGGTTCCGTCAAAACGACCCGCGGAAACTGTTGAGTACAAGGTGACTGGTGTTGCTGGGATGGTAAATTCTACATCACCGTACGCAGCAGGTTGCCACTCATTATCTTTTACGCCAGAAAAATGTTGCATGTTTAGACCGAAGTCAACACCGATCATATTAGTGTCGATCAAACGGTAGTAAGCAATGTAGTCAACTTGGCGATACGACATATCAAACTTGTCAGATTTTACGTTTGTTGAACGGATTTTTGCGTTAGGAATTAACGGAACAAAGTGTTCAAAACCGACGTAGTATGAATACTGCGACTGGCGTTCACCCGCTTTAATGTCATTCACTTTTGCTTCCGCGGACCAGTAATCGAAGCCACCTTTAATTTCAAAGGTATCCCCAGGTGCTGATAGGGCCGCAAATGGAGCAAGAGCTGAAAGAGTAAGGCCAGCGCCCAAAAGAGTTTTCTTAAAAGACATGATTGCAATCTCGTAGCAAAAGTTGATGAATAAAAACGGTATGAAATATAGCAGCATTAGAGATTGGTAAAGTCCGGATAATGTCATTGTTTTACGTTGAACTATATAGTTCGCCTATCAACCATTACCTTCGAAATATGGGTGGCGTAGTGGTGACACACTTTTATGGGTGCCATCACTACTGGTACTACGCAACATTGAACGGTAACATTCACGCATTAGCACTGAAAGGAAAGTTCGATGACCAGTCAATTACAGCAAGCTGCGCTTTTACCATCGCAAATGCAGCAAGGCCTGCCTGAGTTCATTTCTCAAATCATGACGCTTGCTGACAAGCTTGGTTTAGAGTTATCTCAGTATCAAGCTGATCACATTGCCATGCGCATTAATGAGCCAGATTTGGCTATGCAAGCACATCAGAAGTGGAGCTCGTATGGGCAAGTTATCTCACAAGCACAGATCAATGGTCGACCTATTGTCGTTATAGCGTTTGATACGCCGCTTGAAAGTCACGGTTGGAGTTTTGAGTGTTTGGAGTTGCCTTATCCAGCACAAGGGAAGATTTACCCAAAACAGGGTTGGGAACACGTTGAGTTTGTGGTGCCTTCAACGGCGCAAACCGCAGAGGAGTACCTAGCGGATCTCAAGCAACAATTCCCTGATTTTTCGGCTCAGTGGGAGAGGCTGTCAGAACTTGGTATCAAAACGAAGCTATCAAGTCCGAAAGGGGAAGGTGAGCGTTTGAACAACCCGACGGTGGCATTCAAATGGCAAGGGGTGTGCATTAAGCTACACCCCCATTCATTGAAAAAGATTGTTGAGTCTGAGCAGGCTGCTTAAGCCTGAAAAATTACATCGCGATTAGCCAAGTTCAATATCTTTAGGTCTCAATTGAAACTCTTCAATTGAGCCTATCTCCAAACCAAGATTTAGCTTCTCTGACTCATGATGCGCGTTACCTTGAGTATGCATAATGAGACGATTTGCTGTTCTCGGTTTAAGCTCGTTAACCACAAAACGAATCATGTCGGTGCGGGTTAACGCTTTTAACTCTTCTAACACTACTTCCCTCTGGTTGAACTCCGTATCCTTATTGCCGATGGCGACCCATAAGCGTTGGGCGCGTCCGCGTAAAGTGGTATCTGGGGTCGAAATTTGATTCCAAAGACCCCGCTTACTGCTATGCCACTGGTATTCGTTAAGCTCTAGCAACACCATGTAAAAAGCGTTGAGGAACTCGTCAATGGAACTGATAAGATCAATCGGCGCCGCATTTGGCGACTGAACATAAAGTGCAATTCCCGGGTGCCTATTTAATGGCAGATTCCCCGTACCAACCATGTAGCCAAGTTGCTGTTTAGTTCGGATCTCGTGGAAGAAGGTCGCAGACATTAAATGGTTGGCTAACGAGTACAAAGCGATGCTTTTGGGACTGGTATCGTCACACTGGTAATACAGCACAGTAGCTGAATCTTCCTGATCACAGAAGACTTCTCGCTGGAATGAACCGTTTTTTCCGAGCATAACAAGTGGGCGCAGGGCCTCTTCATATTGCTGGTCTTGTACCCTTAGTGCATCTTTGAGTGTGTTGCCGAGTGACAGGGCATCTGCTCTTGTCCAATCGCCGTAGACAAACATTTCGACGTGTAATTCCGCCAAGATCGCATCAACAAAGCTCGCTAACTCATCTACCTCTATCGACTCTAAGGCTTCAACTAAGACGGAGTAGGGAGGGTTGTTGGGTTGTAAAATGCCTGTTAGCGCATTGAAAAGCTGTGAAATTGGACGATCTTGAGCTGAGTTACGCCAGTTTCTTAGCAGCTGCTGTTTGATGGTATTAAATCGCTGGCTACTGAACTCACGTTTAGCGAATCTCTCTAAAATCTGCTTCATTAACTCAGGCTGCTTTTGGCTAAAACCTGATATTGTGAGTGTGACACCACCTTGATGGGCATACATGTTGTAACCCATCCCGGCAATCTCAGCTTGATAAGTATCAGCCGCTAGACTGTCTAAAAACATCTCTACACAAAGGCGCGTTTTGACAATGTTTCGAGGGGTTTCTACGGCATGTGGGCTATCGATTGCGATATAAACGACGCCCTTTGGTACGCGAAACTCATCATCTTGCAGATGCCATAGCTTAAACCCTGGCAGCTCTTCTAAAACTTGAGGGGTCGCATGCGAAATCTCTAGCTCTTTAGGATCAAGGTCATAGCAAATGAATGGATTTTTTTCAGGTAGCTCAAAAGCTAATGGACTTGGCTGAAGGTAGTGCTCCCTTTGTTGTTGAGTAAACTCTGTCACTGAGTAAGGGGTGAAGTACCATTTGGCCGTCTTGTCATATTCATAGCCATGTGCAATAAGCGTTGTGCGCAGATTCGCCGGAGAAAAGTAGTCAATCAGTGACTTTAGCAGTGTTTCATCGTAGTGCTTCATCATGAAATCGCCGTAGACGATGTCTTGCTCTTGATAGTGCTGCATGTTGACGACTAAGTGGCTCACCAGATCGAGAGGGCGAGTTGGCTCTTGAAAGCGAAATGCGGACTCTAGAACCGCTTGCTTTTCTAGGTAACGCCACTCATCTAACCCGCTTTCTGTAATCAACGAGATATAACTAAAGACCGCTTGAGTAATATCGTCTACGTAATCGAGACCAAGTGGAGTGAGTGCGCAGCTGACCGTAAACTCACGATAATTGCTGCCACTTGTTCCTCCCCCGGCAGATAAAGAGGTAATCCAACCTTTATCTTTGAGTTCCAACATTAAGCTTCCGGCACCTTCATAACCGAGCAGGTGAGCAAAATAAGACAAGGGTTTAGACTGATAGTATTCATCCATGCTCGGCATTGGGAAAGTCAGGATGAGTTTACGAATCTCTTTGACCGGTTCGACATTAACTAAGATTGAGGTCGATTGCTTGTCTGTATAGGGTGCAGCAATACATTTCCCTGATAGCTCATGATTGGGAATGGCTGAGAATTTTTCGTGGCACCAGGCTTCTAATTCATCCAGCTGTTGAGGACCAATCACTGTGAGCGTCATTAAGTCGGCGGAGTATTGCTCATAGTGGAAGCTGACGATCTCATCTCGAATCGATTGCCCATCTCTATCAGCTAAAGTCTCTAAGTTACCGACTGAAAATTTGCTGAAAGGGTGGGCAGGATTAACTAGCTCTTTGTGGACTTGATACAACCTTCTTGAGTCATCATTGAGTTTTAGTTTGTATTCAGATTCTACCGCTTGGCGCTCTTTATCTAGTGCTTCTGAGTTAAAAAGAGGCGCGGTAAAAAACTGACTAAAACGATCTAGGCTTGGTTCAAAAGCGCTTGGCGAGACATCAAAAAAGAAACAGGTATGCTCAGTACCCGTCCATGCGTTATTGCTGCCACCGTGTTGATTAATAAAGCTTTGAAACTCACCCACTTTAGGGTATTTTTCTGTGCCCAAAAATAGCATGTGTTCTAAATAGTGGGCGAGGCCTTCTCTATCGATGGGGTCGTCGAAGTGACCAACATTCACTGCTAATGCAGCTGCGGACTTTTGCGCACTGTGATCGTGAATTAGTAAAACCCGCACACCGTTAGCTAAGGTGAGGTAACGGTACTGGTTCGTATCATTTGGACTAATGTGCACAATACACTCTCCGAACTTATGAAGTGGTCTTATAGACAATAGAGTAATTATGACTCGGATATGGGCGACTGCAAACTATCTGTTTGAGAAATATGAGCAAAATGGGTTAACGCTAGTTAACAAATTGACTTTAAATAGTGTTAAGAAAGTCAGGGTCTTTGCTCAAAGAATTGATATAATTATTTACAGTTCAACGATAATTTAGCGGTTTTATGATTTTCCGCTCAATAATAATTACGCTGTAGATAAACAGTGAGACAACAATATTCCGCATTAAAACAACAGCGGATAGTATTAGGAATATGCCATGAAAATTTTCATCATGCGTCATGGAGAAGCCGAGCATTTTGCCCAATCAGATGCCGAAAGAGAGCTCACTCAAAATGGTAGAAGTGCCTCTGTTGCCGTAGCTCGCGCTTGTGCGGATAGAGGTTTTTCACAGTTCGATAAAGTGTTAGTTAGCCCCTATGTTCGCGCTCAACAGACCTGGCAAGAAATATCGCACTGTTTTCAATCTGAGCAAGTAGAAACATGTGAAGACATTACGCCTTACGGTGAGTCAGAGCAGGTTGCGGATTATGTATCGGCGCTGATCGATGTCCACCAATACCAAACGATCTTGTTGGTGTCGCATCTTCCGTTAGTCGGCTACCTTACCGCCGAGTTTGTTGCTGACATTCATCCGCCTATGTTTCCAACCTCAGGCTTAAACTGCATTGAATATTCGCCAGAAAAACGCTCTGGAGAGATTTTGTTCAATATTCAACCCTAATTACTGCGTTTGGCAGGGAAAGACGACATCTCTGCTAAGCCACTCTTCACTACGCTGAACCCTCAGTCAGCCATTAATTTGACAGAGTAGATGGACTAGATATTGCATAGCTAGTCCAAGTTCTTCTTTTTTCCGACTATTGTAGCTACTCAACTATGAAGTTTTCTTTGCCGTTTGCGGACAAGTTACCACCAATTCCTCAAAGAGCGATGCCTGCGATTGGCGCGCCGATCATGGTATTGGCTACATTGGCAATGGTTATCTTGCCAATTCCAGCATTCTTGCTCGACTTATTCTTTACCTTCAACATCGCTTTAGCCATGGTTGTCTTGCTGGTGACGGTATACACCCGAAGACCACTCGACTTTGCAGCGTTTCCTACCGTACTACTGATATCAACACTTTTACGTCTGGCGTTAAATGTAGCGTCAACGCGTGTGGTACTGCTTTATGGTCATGAAGGTTCGGGAGCGGCTGGTAAAGTAATTGAAGCCTTTGGTAGCGTCGTTATTGGTGGTAACTATGCGGTGGGTCTTGTGGTCTTCCTGATCTTGATGATCATTAACTTTATGGTTGTGACCAAAGGTGCAGGACGTATCTCTGAAGTTAGCGCACGTTTTACCTTGGACGCCTTACCGGGTAAGCAGATGGCGATTGATGCCGACTTAAATGCGGGGCTGATTGACCAAGACCAAGCTAGAACGCGTCGTGAAGAAGTGACCAAAGAGGCGGATTTCTACGGCTCGATGGATGGTGCTTCAAAATTCGTAAAAGGTGATGCCATCGCCGGTATCTTGATCCTATTTATCAACATCATCGGTGGTCTATCCATCGGTATGGCTCAGTATGACCTTGGTTTTCAAGAAGCGCTTCAAATCTACACTTTATTGACGATTGGTGATGGTTTGGTTGCTCAAATCCCATCGTTACTACTTTCAATCGGTGCGGCGATCATGGTAACTCGCCAAAACACTGATGAAGATATGGGACAACAGGTTGTCTTCCAAATGTTCGACAACCCGAAAGCCTTGATGATCACCGCTGCTATTCTTGGCGTAATGGGCTTAGTCCCGGGAATGCCACACTTTGCATTCTTGTTGTTAGCCATTATTGCTGGTGGCGGTGCTTACTGGATTTACCGCAAGCAGAAGAAAGCAGCAGAGCAACCAGCGACTCCTGCAACGACCGAACAAGAAACGGCGACACCTAAAGAGCTCTCTTGGGATGATGTGCAACCCGTCGATATCATCGGCTTAGAAGTTGGCTATCGGCTTATCCCTCTGGTTGATAAAGACCAAGGTGGCGAGCTATTGGAACGTGTCAAAGGGGTACGTAAAAAACTATCGCAAGATTTCGGATTCTTAATTCCAGCAGTACATATTCGTGACAACCTAGAGCTCACACCAAATAGCTATCGTATTACCCTGATGGGGGTGGCCGTCGGTGAAGCAGAAATTCGACCAGATATGGAACTCGCGATTAACCCAGGGCAGGTCTACGGGATGATCGAAGGTGAACCAACAATCGACCCTGCCTTCGGCCTAGAAGCGGTTTGGATTCGAGAAGAGCAACGCGAGCATGCTCAGGCGCTCGGTTATACCGTGGTCGACTCATCGACGGTACTGGCGACCCATTTAAGTCAATTGCTGACCAACAATGCTTCACAACTTATTGGTCACGAAGAAGTGCAAAATCTGCTTGAGATGCTGGGTCGAAGCACACCTAAATTGGTGGAAAGCTTTGTACCAGATCAGCTGCAATTGGGCGTAGTAGTGAAAGTGTTGCAAAATCTGCTTAATGAAGCGGTACCAATCCGAGATATCCGCACCATTGTTCAAACCTTGTCCGAGTACTCAAGTAAGAGTCAAGAACCCGACATTCTAACTGCTGCGGTTCGCATCTCACTTAAACGATTAATTGTTCAGGAAATCAATGGGATAGAGCCTGAATTGCCAGTAATTACTCTTATCCCTGAGTTGGAACAAATATTGCATCAAACAATGCAGGCTTCTGGCGGGGAATCAGCGGGAATTGAGCCAGGCTTAGCAGAGCGACTACAATCATCATTAAGCCAAGCGACTCAAGAGCAAGAGCTAAAAGGTGAACCTGCGGTGCTTCTGACATCTGGTGTGTTACGTTCTACGCTTGCCAAGTTTGTTAAGAACACGATTCCTTCACTAAGAGTTCTCTCTTATCAAGAAGTCCCTGACGAGAAACAAATTCGCATTGTTCAGGCTGTTGGAAACTAAGTCTAATGCGTTGATATACGGTACTTAATTTGAAGATTAAACGATTTTTTGCCAAGGATATGCGCACCGCCTTACTCCAAGTGAAAGGGGAGTTAGGCGATGATGCGGTGATCATGTCAAACAAAAAAGTCGCGGGTGGTGTAGAAATTGTCGCTGCGGTTGATGGTGCTGAAGGTGCAAAACGTCAAAGCAACGGATATAACTCAAACCCTCGCCACAATAATACTCGCCAGGCACCTGCTAGTATTCCTACACCAAATCAACGCGCACTGGATGATGACCGTGTGAGCTTGCAATCCCAAGCAGATTCAGGTCGCTCTATGACCAAGCGCTTTGCGAGTATGCTTAAACAGTACAGCAATGACGCAGACGGTTCGCAGCGGGAACGCGATGAAAACCCTGATTCACTGTCTGCCTTACTTCAGAGGCAGTCGGCGACACGTGACCAATCGCGTGAAAACGTCCAGATTAAAGAAGATTCCCCATTAGCGCGTTTAATCGCTGAAGACCGCCGAGTTGAAAGACCGGCAGCTAAACTTGATCCAACGCGTTATGAGCGTCAACGCCGTGAAGACCCTTCAGTCTCGAATGAAGACCTAGAAGAGATGAAAGAAGAGATGACGTCGATTCGTCAGCTTCTAGAACATCAGGTTTCAGGCTTAATGTGGCAAGAGGTGGAGCGTCGTGAGCCATTGCGCGCGATGCTTATCAAGCGCCTAGAGCGTATGGGCGTCTCTTCCGACCTTGCTGATCAGCTCGCTTGTTATATTCCTGAAGATACGCCACCGACAAAAGCGTGGAAAGCGCTGCTTGGTTTGGTTTCAGACCAGATCCCTATTTCTCGCCAAGATATCTTAAAACGTGGTGGTGTGGTTGCACTGTTAGGCCCAACAGGAGTGGGTAAAACCACAACGGTTGCGAAACTGGCGGCACGTGCGGCGATGGAGTACGGTTCAGACAACGTAGCACTGGTTTCGACAGATACCTATCGTATTGGTGCACACGAACAATTGGCGATTTATGGAAGAATTATGGGATGTCCTGTAAAAGTCGCTAAAGATTCCAATGAGTTAGCCGATGTAATATATCAATTAAGAAATCGTCGCCTAATTCTGGTTGATACCGCAGGTATGGGACAGCGTGATGTAAGGCTGTCTGAACAATTAGATACGCTTATGCACGAAAGTGGAGAAATGATTCACAGCTACTTGGTTTTGCCTGCAACGGCTCAACGAAAAGTACTGCAAGAGACCATTGATCACTTTAAACGCATACCGCTATCAGGGTGCATTATGACTAAACTGGATGAGTCGCTGAGTCTCGGTGAATTTGTCAGTGTCGTTGTACAGAATTCTCTGCCCGTTGCTTACATAGCGAATGGACAACGAGTTCCGGAAGATATTGTAATAGCGCAACCGAAGTACATGGTCGCTAAAGCAAACGAATTATTAGAGAAGTCGACAGATGATGAACCTCACTACTGGAATAGTGAAGCGGAGAGGTTCTAGGCGGCGGACGATTATGACTAAAGATATGATACAAGACCAAGCAAGCGGATTACGCCGCTTAACACAGCCATCATTGACCAAGGTTATTTCTGTAACAGGTGGTAAAGGCGGTGTTGGTAAATCAAACGTAACGTTGGGTATGGCTATCTCAATGGCTCGCCAAGGCAAAAAAGTCATGGTGCTAGATGCCGATTTGGGATTGGCAAATGTCGATGTAATGCTCGGTATACGGCCGAAGCGGAACCTAGGCCATGTGCTCGCAGGCGAATGTGAACTTAAAGATGCGATTGTAGAAGGTCCGCATGGTATTAGGATCATTCCAGCGACATCCGGAACCCAGTCGATGACCGAGCTCTCGCATGCTCAGCATATCGGTTTGATCCGAGCGTTTGGTAGCTTAGAAGATGAAATGGACGTGTTGCTGGTTGATACAGCGGCGGGTATTTCAGACATGGTAGTGAGTTTCTCTAGAGCTGCGCAAGATGTTGTTGTGGTAGTTTGTGACGAACCTACGTCAATCACTGATGCATATGCTTTAATTAAATTGTTGAGCAAAGAACATCAGGTGCAACGTTTTAAAATCGTTGCAAATATGGTCAGAAGCTATCGAGAAGGCAGAGAATTGTTCGCAAAGTTGACCTTGGTCACAGAGCGATTCTTGAATGTGAGCCTAGAGCTCGTAGCATGTATTCCGTTGGATGATAAAGTTAGACAATCTGTTAAGAAACAAAAGATTGTTGTAGACGCGTTCCCAAGATCTCCGGCGGCTCTCGCAATTGGCTCCTTAGCGAATAAAGCGCTGACATGGCCAATTCCGAAAACACCGAGTGGACATCTTGAGTTTTTTGTAGAACGCTTACTAAATAGACCTGAGATGCTAGAGGAACCATTTGGTGAATAAGGCTTTGACCTATGAACAGTATGCGAATCAAGATAGCCAACGAGCATTTTTAGAGAAATACTCGGTGTTGGTGAAGCGTATTGCTCACCATTTGCTAGGACGTCTGCCGCCAAGTGTCCAAGTAGAAGATCTTATTCAAGCGGGCATGATTGGATTGCTCGAAGCGCAAAAAAACTACGATGGTAGCAAAGGCGCAAGTTTCGAGACATATGCTGGCATTCGCATCCGAGGTGCTATGCTTGACGATATACGTCGAGGTGATTGGGTACCTCGTTCTGTACATAAACATAATCGTGAGGTTAGTCAGGCGATATCTACTCTAGAAGGTTTACTGAATAGAGATCCAACTGATGCAGAGGTTGCACAGCATTTGGGGATTAGCCTAGACCAATACCATACAATTTTAACGGATATTAACTGCTCTCGTTTGGTCGGAATCGAAGATCTGGGCGTTTCAGAAGATGCTATTTCACCCGAAGATACCGACAAAGAGAACCTTCCATTCCAAGGTGTAGCAGATGAGTTTTTCCGAAAAGCGCTAGTAGATTCAATTAAATCGCTTCCAGAACGTGAAGCTCTAGTACTTTCGCTTTATTATGATGAAGAGTTAAACTTAAAAGAAATCGGTGAAGTGATTGGTGTTAGCGAGTCACGCGTTAGCCAAATACTAAGCCAGTCAATGCAGCGTCTACGTACAAAGTTAAGTGCTTGGACAAATAATGAGTAAACATCACTGATCTCGAACTCAGTGGAGGCAATTTTGAATAAAAACATGAAAATCCTTATTGTTGACGACTTCTCAACAATGCGTCGTATTGTTAAGAACCTACTTCGCGATCTTGGGTTCAACAATACTCAAGAAGCGGATGATGGCTTAACGGCGTTACCTATGCTCAAAAAAGGGGAGTTCGACTTTGTCGTGACAGACTGGAATATGCCAGGTATGCAAGGAATTGACCTTCTAAAGCATATTCGTGCAGACGAAGAGCTTAAGCATCTTCCAGTGTTAATGATCACTGCAGAAGCGAAACGCGAGCAGATCATTGAAGCTGCGCAAGCAGGTGTGAATGGGTACATCGTAAAACCATTCACTGCTGCAACACTAAAAGAAAAACTAGATAAAATATTTGAACGTTTATAAGTCAAGGTATTGACTTAAGACGTTAAAGGCCAATTCAGAATGATTTCATTAGAACAGGCAAAGCAACTCGTAGAGATGTTGGAAGCAGGTCAGCAGCAAGAAGCGGATCTTCTTGTTAAAGACATCTACCAAAATACCTCGAATCCAATGTTTCAAGAAATTGGAGAATTGACTCGTGACTTGCATGAGTCAATCAAACATTTCAGCGTGGATGATCGCATGAGTGAGATTGCCAATGACGAAATCCCAGATGCAAGGGATCGCCTCCAATACGTCATTGACAAAACTGAGGTTGCTGCAAATAAAACTATGGATGCAGTCGATCGCTGTATGCCTATTGCGGATAACCTCCATGAAGGGCTGCTGCAAGTTCGCCCTCAATGGAATGAGCTTATGCATGGTCGAATTGAACTCGCTGAGTTTAAAGCACTCTGTCACCGTATCGATGATCTACTCGGTGAGGTTGAAGGAGACAGCTCAGAACTTCGTGGGCAATTGACCGAGATTCTAATGGCGCAAGACTTTCAAGACCTGACCGGTCAAATCATCCGCCGCGTGATTACCTTAGTCGACGAAGTCGAAGGTAGGTTAGTCGAAATACTAACAGCGTTTGGTTCGAGTCAGTTGGAAGAAAGCACGAATAACAAGAACAAAGCATCGACGGATCCAGAGGGGCCTATTCTTAACCCTCAAGAAAGAGATGATGCCGTTTCATCACAAGACGAAGTCGACGACTTACTCTCAAGTCTTGGGTTTTAGAGGTAACATATGAGCTACGATTTAGACGAAGACATCCTACAGGACTTTTTAGTCGAAGCAGGGGAGATATTAGAACTTCTCTCTGAGCAGTTGGTCGAGCTAGAAAACAATCCTGAAGACAAAGATCTCCTCAATGCCATATTCCGTGGTTTCCACACGGTGAAAGGTGGTGCAGGGTTCCTGGCGTTAACAGAACTCGTTGATACCTGTCATGGTGCAGAGAACGTGTTCGATATTTTGCGAAATGGACAACGCTCAGTTAGTGCTGGTCTGATGGATACCATGCTCCAAGCATTGGATACGGTAAATGAACAGTTCCAAGCAGTTCAAGATCATGAGCCACTTCCTAAAGCGGAGCAGTCTCTTTTAGACGAATTGCATCGACTATGTAAGCCTGAGTCCGAAGACGAAGCCGTAGCAGATGCCCCAGCCGCGGTAGAAGCGCCTGTGGTTGATGAGCCTGTTATCGAAGAGCCTGCGCCAGTTGAAGCTCCTCAAACGGAAGTTTCAGCGGGCTCTATTGATGAAATCACCCAAGACGAATTTGAGAAGTTGCTTGATGAACTGCATGGTTCAGGCTCTGCGCCTGGAGCAGCATCAAGCGAAGCCGCTCCCGCTGCAGCGACACCACCGCCATCTGCGCCAGCAGTAGGTGGAGATATGAGTGGTGATATTACCGATGATGAATTTGAGAAGCTGCTTGATGATCTTCATGGCGCTGGTCAAGGTCCAGGCAAAGGCGATGCTGCACCGATAGCCCCTGCGGCTCCAGCTGCTACTGCGCCACCTTCTCCAGCTGCGGGCGCTGCTGACAGTGATCTAATGACAGATGCGGAATTTGAGAAATTGCTCGATGATCTGCATGGGTCGGGTAAGGGGCCGTCAATCGAAGAGCTCGATGCAGCGACTAAGCCTGCTGCGGCTAATCCAACGCCTCCGCCGGTACCTGAACCTAAGGTTGCACCAGCACCAAAACCTGCTCCAGTGGCGAAAGCGGCTCCAAAAGCAGAGCCTAAGCCGCCAGCGAAGAAAGAGGCTGCTGTACCTGCTACTCAGGCTAAGAAACCGCAAGCGGAAGCAACAGTACGTGTTGATACGTCAACCCTAGATACGATTATGAATATGGTCGGTGAGTTGGTATTGGTACGTAATAGACTGCTTAGCTTGGGATTAAACAGCAACGATGAGGAAATGGAAAAAGCGGTCGCGAACCTTGATGTGGTGACGGCTGATTTGCAAGGCGCGGTAATGAAAACGCGTATGCAGCCGATTAAAAAGGTTTTTGGGCGATTCCCTCGCGTGGTACGAGATCTTGCGCGTAGCTTGAATAAAGACATTGACCTCGAGATGCGCGGTGAAGATACCGATTTAGATAAAAACCTTGTTGAGGCGTTGGCCGATCCATTGATTCACTTGGTGCGTAACTCGGTTGATCATGGCATTGAAATGCCTGCAGACCGTGTTGCTACAGGCAAATCTAAGACAGGTAAAGTGATCCTTTCAGCCTCTCAAGAAGGTGACCATATCGAACTAGCCATCGTCGATGATGGTGGTGGCATGGATCCTGACAAATTGCGTGGTATTGCCGTTAAGCGCGGTATCATGGATGAAGATGCTGCTTCTCGATTGACGGATAAAGAGTGTTTTAACCTGATCTTCATGCCTGGTTTCTCTAGCAAAGAGCAAATCTCAGATATCTCAGGCCGTGGTGTGGGTATGGATGTTGTGAAAACCGCCATCAACACCCTAAATGGTTCAATCGATATTGACTCGGAAATGGGCAAAGGAACCAAGATTACCATCAAGGTACCGCTAACACTGGCTATCTTACCGACTCTAATGGTTGGGGTTGCAAATCACCCATTTGCCCTTCCATTGGCAAGTGTGAACGAGATTTTCCACTTAGACTTGAGCCGAACTAACGTAGTTGATGGTCAGCTGACCATTATCGTACGTGAGAAATCGATTCCACTGTTCTATTTACAAAACTGGCTAGCGCCTCAAGCAGGTCAAGTCGAGTTACGTAAAGGACATGGTCATGTCGTGATTGTGCAAATCGGCAGCCAACGTGTTGGTTTTGTCGTTGATACACTCATTGGGCAAGAAGAAGTGGTGATCAAACCACTCGATAACTTGCTACAAGGTACACCAGGTATGGCTGGTGCAACCATTACCAGTGATGGCCACATCGCACTGATACTAGATGTGCCAGATTTGCTTAAGCAGTATGCCGCTGCTTCTCGAATCTAAATCGCGAAATATAGAAGGACAAATATGGCGATCAAAGTATTAGTTGTCGATGATTCGAGTTTTTTCCGCCGCCGAGTGAGTGAAATCATTAACTCTGAAGCGCGATTAGAAGTTATTGATGTTGCGACTAACGGTAAGGAAGCGGTAGATAAAGCCTTGCGAATCAAGCCTGATGTCATCACCATGGATATTGAAATGCCGGTTATGGACGGCATTACCGCAGTTCGCGAAATCATGGCAAAAAGCCCTGTACCTATTTTGATGTTTTCTTCGCTTACCCATGATGGGGCGAAGGCAACATTAGATGCACTCGATGCAGGTGCTTTGGACTTTTTGCCAAAGAAATTTGAAGATATTGCGCGCAATCGCGATGAGGCAGTAACCTTACTTCAGCAGCGCGTAATTCAAATTGCGTCAAAGCGTGCAATGATGCGCCGCAGTATGCCAAAACCTGCGGCACCAAGTCGTCCTGCATCACAACCTGCGACAACTCGCTCTTCTCTTCGCCCAGCGCCAGCGGCTCCTACCGTTAAGCCTGCGGTAGCCACACGTTTTAAATCGAGTGGCAAAAAGTATCAACTGACTGCAATTGGTACCTCTACGGGTGGGCCAGTAGCACTACAGAAAATTCTCACCAAGTTACCTGCGAATTACCCTCATCCGATTGTGCTTATTCAGCATATGCCAGCTACATTTACGGCGGCATTCGCAAGTCGATTAAATTCCTTGTGTAAGATTCAGGTTAAGGAAGCGGCTGACGGTGACCCATTGAAACCTGGTGTGGCTTACTTAGCACCGGGTGGCAAGCAGATGATGATTGAAGGTCGTCCTGGTTCGGCAAAACTGCGCATTATTGATGGCGGAGAACGCATGAACTACAAGCCGTGTGTTGATGTCACTTTTGGTAGTGCAGCAAAAATCTATTCTGATCAAGTCTTGTCAATGGTACTGACAGGAATGGGAGCAGATGGCCGAGAAGGAGCACGTATGCTGAAAGGTGCTGGCTCTACGATATGGGCTCAAGACGAAGAAAGCTGTGTTGTTTACGGCATGCCACAAGCAGTTGCAAAAGCGGGGATCTCAACAGAGGATCTGCCGCTAGAAAGAATTGCTGAACGTATGTTAGTCGAAGTCGGTCTAGCATAGAGGTAACCCATGATTGTTTGGAGCATCGCAAACCAAAAAGGTGGGGTTGGAAAGACCACTACAACAATTACTTTAGCAGGATTGCTAAGTAAACAAGGTAAGCGTGTTTTATTGGTGGATACCGACCCTCATGCTTCGTTGACTACCTATCTTGGCTATGATTCTGACAATGTGCCAGCGAGTTTGTTTGATCTTTTCCAGCTTAAGGAATATACCGAGCAAACCGTGATGCCACTTGTGATGCAATCTGATATCGAAGGGATCGATTTGATCCCTGCGCATATGTCACTGGCGACACTAGACAGAGTGATGGGCAATCGAAGTGGTATGGGATTAATTCTCAAACGTGCGTTGATGGCAATTAGACAGCGTTACGATTATGTTTTGATCGATTGTCCACCGATTCTCGGTGTAATGATGGTCAACGCGTTGGCCGCAAGCGACCGAATATTGATACCAGTGCAGACAGAGTTTCTGGCGATGAAAGGTCTTGAGCGAATGATCCGTACCTTGGCTATCATGCAGAAGTCACGCAATAAATCGTTCAATGTAACGATTGTTCCGACGATGTACGATAAACGAACAAGAGCGTCGTTGCAGACCTTACAACAGCTTAAGAAAGATTATCCTCATCAGGTGTGGTCATCTGCGGTACCAATCGACACCAAATTTAGAGATGCGAGCTTAAAGCATTTGCCTGTATCTCACTTCGCATCGGGTAGTCGCGGCGTCTTTGCATATAAGCAGTTGTTGATTTATCTAGAGAGGTTAGCGATAGATGACTAACCAATCTTTGCTTTCAAGTGAACAAGCGTTAGATGATTATTTCTCTGCTTTGTTAGAGGAGTCACTTGAAGCCGAAGTGAACGACCTCGACCAAGAACAAGCGCCTGAATTGGAGTTGGTTGCTGAAGCTCAAGACGAACATGGAGAGCATGATTTAGATCCTATGGTTCAAACCGTCGCGGAGAAGAGCTATTACCAAGCACCAACAACAGAAATCGAAGTACCCAATTTAGAAGATGTCGAACGTCTTCTAGAGCAGTTAGAAAGCACCAACCCAGTTGCAGAGCTTGAACTGGAAGAGGTGATGGAGCAAAACACGGTTGATATTGCTCAAGTTCAGACAGAAATTGCCGTTGAAGAAGAAGAGATTCAAGAGTGGGTTGTTGAAGAACCTGAAATTTTGGTCGAAGAGCCCGAACTTAAGGTCGAAGTTCCCGATCTTGATGAAGTCATCACTGAACCAGCGATTGCTGAGCCAGAAGTAGAAATCGATACCAGCATCGAAACCGAGACAAGCCTAGAGACACAAACCGGTGGCAGCGATATCGGTGTTTGGCACTCAACGCAAAGAGATGTCGACTTTCAAGTGCTCTATTTTGATGTTAATAGCGTGACGTTTGCCGTCCCGCTTGATGAGCTTGGTGGTATCCATAGAATCGCTGAACTAAACCATTTAATCGGTCGCCCAGATTGGTACTTAGGTTTACAAACCAGTCGTGAAGTTCAGCTTGATGTCGTTGACACTGCAAAGTGGGTGATGGCAGAGAAGCTGCAAGATGACAGTTACAAAGAGCAGTACCAGTATATTGTCATGTTAGGTGCGAGCATGTGGGGCTTGGCTTCCACGCAGCTAATGGGTACTGAAGCATTAAATCCAGAAATGGTACGCTGGCGAGAAACGGCAGGGAAACGCCCTTGGCTTGCCGGTATGGTAAAAGAAAAAATGTGTGCTTTGATCCACGTTGAAGCATTGATAGCTATGCTTAATGCAGGACTTGATGTTAAAGCATTAGATAAATAGAACATTTGTGCCGATTTTGGCTTAGAGAGGATAAGGTATGTCTCAAACAAATGAAGTAGAAGTAAGAAAAGAGCAGTCGAACGACGAAGTGCTTCAGTGGGTGACGTTCCAGCTAGAAGAAGAAACTTATGGCATCAATGTAATGCAGGTTCGCGAAGTACTTCGTTACACTGAAATTGCGCCAGTTCCTGGAGCACCAGACTACGTACTCGGCATCATCAATCTGCGTGGTAATGTTGTGACGGTTATCGATACACGTTCGCGCTTTGGTTTGATGGAAGGTGAAATCACTGATAATACTCGTATCATCGTGATCGAGTCTGAACACCAAGTGATCGGTATTCTAGTTGATAGCGTTGCAGAAGTGGTTTACCTACGTTCATCAGAAATCGATACCACACCGAGTGTGGGTACCGATGAGAGTGCTAAGTTTATCCAAGGTGTTAGTAACCGTGATGGTAAGCTACTTATCTTGGTTGATCTTAACAAGCTACTGACTGATGAAGAGTGGGATGAGATGGCTCACCTATAATGGACAGTAGTTGGATGACCAGTGCTCCAGTTATGGCTGGAGCAGTCGCGTTAGTTTTTTTGTTTATCTGTTTAGCCATGTTTCGACTTAAACGAGGTCAGGTTCGTTCAGCAGAGCATTTACGCCAACAAAATCGTCATCTAGACAAAGAGCTACAAAAAGCGAATAAACAATTACTTGAAGTACGCTCAGTGGTTGTTGGGCTTGGTCAAAAGGTCAGTGAACAGCAAGATATCATTCAGCATTTAAATGAGCGCATTACAGAACTAGAACAAGCTGATAGTGATGGTCGCCTTTACTCAAGGGCAAGTAAGATGGTTCAGCTAGGCGCTGACGTCAACGAGCTTATTCAAGAGTGTGAGTTACCAAAAGCCGAAGCTGAGCTGATGATGTCTTTGCAAAACAAAATCTCTGGTAAAGAGAAAGTCCCTCCTCTAGAAACTCGTCCTCCACAGCAAAAATTTGCTGCAAAAAAACGAAGTGCCAAAAGATAGGTTGCTTAAAAAGTGTCTTCGGACACTTTTTTATTTTTGAATGTAACTATTTAGTGGTAGTTAATAAGATTTATGTTTGAATATTAACAGATTCTTACTTAGTTTCGTGATTCGTATAGGTCTAATTCTATTTTGTGGTTAAAAGGCTGTGGTAAGATACTAGCTCGAAGTTTACCTAGTGATCGCAAATGTTAGAAGTATCTCAACTGACAGCAATAAGAGATGAAAGAATTCTCTTTGAATCCCTTTCTTTTACCATAGATTCTGGTGAATTAGTTCAAGTCGAAGGACGTAACGGAACAGGTAAAACAACGTTGCTACGCATCATCACTGGACTTGGTGACCGCGACAATGGCGAGATTTACTGGAACGGTGAAAACATTGAATCCAATCGAGATGCTTTCCACCAAGATCTACTGTTCCTTGGTCATCAAACTGGAGTGAAACGTGAGCTTACCGCTTATGAAAATTTGCGTTTCTATTTAAGTATCCATTCACGTCAGCCTGTCGACAAGCAAACCATTTTTAACGCATTAACTAAGGTAGGGCTTGCAGGTCGTGAAGACGTACCTGTGGCTCAGCTATCTGCAGGGCAACAACGTCGAGTCGCTTTAGCGCGTTTGTGGCTAAGTGATCACAAATTGTGGATCCTTGACGAGCCTTTGACTGCGATTGATAAGCAAGGTGTGAAAGTGTTGGAATCACTGTTTCTTCAACATGCAGAAAACGGTGGCATAGTCATGCTTACCACGCACCAAGATATGTTTGCGGATAATCCTAAACTCAGAAAAATTAAGTTAGGTAACTAATCATGCTCGGCACCATAAATAGTATTATAAGACGCGAGCTACTGATTGCCTTTCGTCGCCAAGCGGATATTTTTAACCCTCTGTGGTTTTTTATTATTGTTATTACGCTGTTCCCATTAAGTATTGGCCCTGAACCCAACCTGCTCGCTAGGATAGCGGCGGGGATAGTGTGGGTCGCTGCGTTACTTTCTGCTTTACTGTCTCTTGAACGTTTGCTGCGTGATGACTTTCAAGATGGTGCATTGGAGCAAATGATGCTGATGCCTGTCCCATTGCCGATAGTGGTCATTTCAAAAGTGATTGCACACTGGCTTTTGACAGGTTTGCCATTGATTTTGATAAGCCCACTGTTGTCCATATTGCTGTCTTTAGACTTCAATACTTGGTTAGCCGTGGTATTGACGCTACTTGTCGGCACGCCAACACTCAGTTTTATTGGTGCAATTGGTGTTGCCCTGACAGTAGGGTTACAAAAAGGGGGCGTGTTGCTTAGTTTGCTCGTTTTACCGCTGTATATCCCAATTTTGATTTTTGCGACGTCGGCGATTGATGCTGCGTCACTGGGGATGGCGTACAACGGACAGCTAGCAATTCTCGGCGCTATGTTTATGGGGGCAATGACCCTCACGCCGTTTGCAATTAGTGCTGCACTGCGAGTAAGTGTCAATTAGTTGTTTTTGATCAAGCACGAAAATTCCCCTTTCTATAAATTACAAAACTAATAATTGTTTAACGAAAAACTTAAACGAACTTGAAGTAAGAGTGAGAACGACGATGTGGAAATGGCTCCATCCTTATGCCAAGCCCGAATCAGCCTACCAGCTTTGTGGTAAGCTTCTGCCCTGGTTCTCTATACTGGCGCTGGTGTGTTTAACTGTCGGCACAGTATGGGGGTTAGCTTTCGCACCTTCTGATTATCAGCAAGGTGATAGCTTTCGAATCATCTATATTCATGTGCCTTCTGCTATTTGGTCTATGGGCGTTTATATGTCTATGGCTATCGCAGCTTTCATTGGTATCGTCTGGCAAGTTCGTTTGTCAGATATGGCAGCGTCTGCCATGGCACCTATTGGTGCGGTCTACACCTTTATTGCTCTACTAACGGGAGCGATCTGGGGTAAACCTATGTGGGGTACATGGTGGGTATGGGATGCGCGTTTAACTTCTGAACTTATTCTTCTTTTCCTCTACTTGGGTGTGATTGCTCTTTACCATGCCTTTGATGACCAAAAAACAGCGGCAAAAGCGGCGGGTATTTTGGCGATCGTCGGTGTGGTGAACTTACCTATCATTCACTTCTCTGTAGAGTGGTGGAACACCCTTCACCAAGGCGCAACCATTACTAAGTTTGAGAAACCATCTATCTCAAGCAATATGTTGTGGCCTTTGCTACTGAACATTTTTGGCTTCGCTTTCTTCTTTGCCTCTGTCACCATGATTCGTTTCCGTAACGAAATTATTAGCAAAGAGAGCCATCGCCCTTGGGTGATCAAGTTAGCAGCAGATAAGTCTCAGAGAGGGAGTTAGACATGCATTTTGAATCTTTGAGTGATTTCTTTGCCATGGGCGGCTATGCCGGTTATGTCTGGACAGCATTTGGTGTCACATTCGGTGTGATGATTGTCTTGTTGGTATTGAGTGTGAGAAGAGGTCAATCTCTACTCGGCGAGGTACAAGCGAAAATAGACAGACAAGCGCGAATTGATGCGGCGAAAAATTTGGAGAACACATTATGAACCCAAGACGTAAAAAGAGGCTCGGCATTGTTCTTGCGATCTTTATCGGTATCAGTGCCACGATTGGTTTGATGCTATATGCACTGAATCAAAACATGGATCTTTTCTACACCCCGACAGAGCTTGTGAATGGTAAACCTGATGGGACTAAACCTGAAGTGGGTCAGCGCCTTCGTATCGGTGGTATGGTTGTGGTTGGCTCAGTTAAGCGTGACTCTGAATCCCTACGTGTATCGTTCGACTTGCATGATGTCGGCCCAATAGTGACGATTGTTTACGACGGCATTCTTCCAGATTTGTTCCGTGAAGGGCAGGGTATTGTTGCTCAGGGCGTGTTAAAAGATGCAACGACAGTTGAAGCTTTTGAAGTATTAGCTAAGCACGACGAAGAGTACATGCCACCAGAAATCGCAGAAGCAATGAAGAAAACCCATGAACCATTGCAATACTCAGAACAACAAAAACAAGGAAGCGGTCAATGATTGCTGAAATTGGTCACTTTGCACTGATCATCTCACTGGCATTAGCTGTATTGCTAAGTATTCTGCCATTGGTTGGAGCGTCTAAAAACAACACTTTACTTATGAACAGCGCCAGACCTTTGTCTTGGGGCATGTTCTTGCTACTTGCCGTTTCATTTGCAATTTTGCTATGGGCTTTTTATACCAACGACTTCACGCTTAACTATGTTGCGAGTAACTCTAATAGTCAGTTGCCGTGGTATTACCGTCTAACCGCGGTTTGGGGCGCGCATGAAGGCTCATTGTTACTTTGGGTCTTGATCCAAGCAGCATGGACTGTCGCGGTTGCGACATTCAGTCGTGGTATGCCACAAGAATCGGTTGCACGTGTGCTTGCCGTTATGGGTATGATCACAGTTGGCTTCCTACTGTTTATCATTCTAACATCGAACCCATTCCTGCGTACCTTGCCGTTTTTCCCGGTTGATGGTCGCGACCTAAACCCACTGCTTCAAGATCCGGGCTTAATCATCCACCCACCAATGCTGTACATGGGCTATGTTGGTTTCTCGGTCGCTTTCTCATTTGCGATTGCTTCTCTGATGACAGGTCGTTTAGATACTGCATGGGCACGTTGGTCTCGTCCTTGGACAACCGCAGCTTGGCTATTTCTTACCTTAGGTATCGCGCTTGGCTCTTGGTGGGCATATTATGAGCTTGGCTGGGGTGGTTGGTGGTTCTGGGATCCAGTAGAAAACGCCTCATTTATGCCTTGGCTTGCCGGTACCGCCTTGATGCACTCTTTAGCAGTTACCGAAAAACGCGGCACGTTTAAAGCGTGGACGGTACTACTGGCTATCTCCGCATTTTCGTTAAGCTTGTTAGGTACCTTCTTGGTACGTTCAGGTATTTTAGTCTCGGTACACGCGTTTGCTTCTGATCCATCACGAGGCATGTTTATCCTTGGCTTCCTTGTGTTTGTTATTGGCGGCTCATTATTACTATTCGCATTGAAAGGTGCCTCGGTTAGAGTCCGCGGTAACTTCGACTTGGTATCACGTGAAAATGCGTTGCTTGCCAACAACGTTCTATTGATTGCAGCACTGGTTGTTGTGCTAGTCGGTACACTGCTACCACTTGTGCACAAGCAGATTGGCTTAGGTTCGGTCTCTATCGGTGCACCGTTTTTTGACATGCTGTTTGCGTGGTTGATGATCCCATTTGCATTCCTATTAGGTATCGGTCCACTTATCCGTTGGAAGCGTGACAATCTATCTGATCTCAAAAAGCCGATGCTGATTTCAGGCGTTGTATCGCTTGTTCTTGCAGGTGTATTTGTCACTATTTTCTCTGAGCACTTCCTATTTATGGCTTATCTAGGTTGGGTCATGTCACTGTGGATCATTTGCTTACACGGTTTTGAACTATACGAGCGTGCGACTCACCGTCATCCATTTTTGGAAGGTGTTAAAAAGCTACAACGCAGTCACTGGGCAATGATGTTAGGTCACCTTGGCCTAGCGGTGAGCGTCATCGGTATTGCGATGGTGCAAAACTACAGTATTGAGCGTGATGTACGCCTTGCTCCAGGAGAGACTATTGAGATCAAGGGTTACGATTTCCATTTCGAAGGCCTGCGTGATAAAGACGGCCCTAACTACGATGGCTACATTGCAGACATCAAAATAACCCGTGATGGCAAATATATTAATACTCTTCATGCAGAGAAGCGCTTTTATACGACAGCACGTTCTATGATGACAGAAGCGGCGATTGACCGCGGTGTGACACGTGACCTGTATATCGCGTTAGGTGAACGTCTTGATGACAACAAATCGTGGGCGGTCCGTATCTATCATAAGCCATTCGTGCGTTGGATTTGGGCTGGCTCCCTCCTGATGGCATTGGGTGGTGTTATCTCTATTAGTGATAAGCGCTATCGCTTTAGAAAAAATGTGAAGACGCAGGAGGCATAATGAACAAGAAGTTTCTGTTTATTCCTTTAGTGGCATTTTTGGGCTTGGTCGCTGTATTTGCGACTCAGCTAGTTAAAAACCAACACGGAGACGACCCAACAAAGCTTGAGTCGGTATTGGTTGGCAAGCATGTCCCTGAGTTTCGCCTGGAAGACTTAGCCGAGCCGGGTAAGCTGTATGACCAAGCGATCTTTAAAGGTGAGCCTTTACTACTTAATGTTTGGGCTACTTGGTGTCCAACTTGTTATGCGGAGCATCAATATTTAAATGAGCTTGCAGAACAAGGGGTAAAAATCATCGGTTTGAACTATAAAGATCAACGTGACAAAGCGGTTGGTTGGCTGACTGATCTTGGTAACCCTTACCTTATCAGCTTGTTTGATGGCAACGGTATGCTAGGGCTTGATCTAGGGGTGTATGGTGCGCCGGAGACATTCCTGATCGATGCCAATGGCATCATTCGGTATCGTCATGTCGGTGATGTGAATGATCGTAACTGGAATGAAAAGCTTAAACCTATGTACGAAGCGATGCTAGCGGAGGCGAAGTCATGAAAAAATGGATGATAGCGCTAATGGCGAGCTTGAGCTTCGCTATGTCTGCACACGCTGCGATAGAAATTCACGAGTTTGATTCGCTAGAACAAGAACTTCAGTTTAAGGAGCTAGGCGATACGCTGCGCTGCCCGAAATGTCAGAACAACACTATTGCTGATTCTAATGCCGAACTTGCGGTCGATTTGCGCGAAAAAGTCTATGAGATGACTAAAGAGGGTAAATCAAAGCAAGAAATCATAGATTACATGATTGCTCGTTACGGCAACTTTGTGACTTACAATCCGCCATTTACGATGGCAACCGCTATTTTGTGGGTTGGCCCTCTTTCTGTCGTGTTATTTGGGTTTGGGTTTATCTTAGTTCGCAGCCGTAAACGCAAAGTAACGGTTACCGAAGACACTAAGCAGTGGGATGCCAAAAAAGAAGCACGCGTAAAAGCGCTGCTTGACGAAAAGAATGATGGAGATAAGCAGTAATGACACTATTTTGGATAGCTTCTGTCATTCTAGTTGTGGTGAGCGTTTTGCTTATTGCACTACCTTTTATCAAGAAGAAAACAAACAACGACGAAGAGCTGCGTGATGAACTCAACAAAGCTTTTTACAAAGACCGTTTAGAAGAGCTCGAAGAAGAGACTGATGAAGGTCTAGTTGAAGACCAACAAGAGTTAATTGAAGATTTAAAGCAATCGCTGCTTGATGATATTCCGACCCAAGCGCAGCAAAAGCAAGAGAGCAGTATTTCTACTATGGCTGTGCTCGTGCCTTCGGCGTTATTGGTGGTAGGCCTGTCTTACGGATTATACTTCAAGTTTGGTGCGTCGGAAGATGTTCAGAAATGGCAAGAAGTTAGTGCTAACTTACCTGCTTTATCGAAGAAGCTAATGTCGCCAGAAGGTGCTGCACTGAGCGAAGATGAGATGCAAGACCTTACGTTAGCGTTGAGAACTCGTCTACACTATCAACCTGACGATTCAACAGGATGGTTATTGCTAGGTCGCATCGCACTGGCTAATCGTGATGTTGGTACAGCTGTGGGAGCAATGAAAAAGGCTTACAACCTTGAGTCAGACAACCCAGATGTGATGCTTGGTTATGCTCAAGCGCTAATGCTATCACAAGACGATACCGACCAAGATAAGGCTCGCCGTTTACTCGGTCAGCTGGTACAGCAAGATTATGTTGATTTGCGAGTATTCTCACTTTTGGCATTTGATGCTTATGAGCGAAAAGATTATCCTGCAGCGGTCCGTTACTGGAGTATTATGCAGCAAATGATTGGTCCTCAGGATAGCCGTTACGAGATGCTATCGAGAAGTATCGAAAACGCACAGAAGCAAATGGGTCAGCAAGTCGGCACAGGTAAATCTGTCTCGGTAAGCATCACACTAAGTGATGCGGTAAAGGCCGATCCTAACGCTTCTCTGATCGTTTCGGTTCATACTGCAGATGGTTCACCAATGCCAGTAGCGGCAGCAAGATACCCGCTTGGAACTTTCCCACGTACCGTTGTCTTAGATGATGGCAATAGCATGATAGAAGATAGAAAGCTCTCTTCTCTTGAATCTTTGATGGTGCGCGTACGTATAGATAGTGATGGCAACGTTGCAACCAAACAAGGGGACTGGTTTGGTGAGAGCGAAGCCGTTAGAATAGGCGAACCAGTTGAAGTTATGATTGATAGTCAATATTAATAGTTATTGATTATGAGTTGACGAAGGCCGGTAACATTACCGGCCTTTTTTATGGATTGATAATAATGAGAAAAATAAAGCTGCAGATATGGATATTGTTGCTAACCCTTGGGTTGGCCGGGTGTGCGTCAGCGCCCGAAGACGAATCTGCATTTAGCGAACCCGACGTCTATGACCCAATGGAGAGCTTCAATCGCTCTATGTGGACATTCAACTACGATTACCTCGATCCCTATTTTGTACGACCTGTCTCTCTAGCGTACGTAAATTATGTCCCTACACCGATTCGAACCGGTATCAGCAACTTTTTAGGGAACCTCGATGAGCCATCCAGTATGGTCAATAATCTGATTATGGGTAATGGCGAAAAGGCGCTCGATCACTTTAATCGCTTTTGGATCAACTCCACTATTGGCCTTGCGGGTTTAATTGATATTGCCTCTGAGGCAGGCATTACAGATCATAATGAGAAATCATTTAGTGATGCAGTAGGGCATTATGGTGTCGGTAATGGCCCTTATGTGATGGTGCCAGGTTACGGCCCTTGGACGGTGCGAGAGTCAACGGATCTTGTTGATAAAACCTATGTACCACTTGCATTTCTTAACTTCTGGGCAGGTCTAGGTAAGTGGGCACTGGAGGGGATGGAAACACGAGCGGCTTTAGTCAATCAAGAAGCTCTACTCGAAAATTCACCAGATCCTTATGCGGTCGCTCGTGATGCTTACATACAGCGTCAAGACTACAAGGCAGAGATAGAGAAAGATGACTATAACCACGAAGAAGAAGAATACCTAGACGAGTATTTGGAAGAGTTTTAGTCAACCATAATCAGATATAAAAAAGGCTTGGTGATGAACCAAGCCTTTTTGCGTTTAATTGGGGGAGGTGATTAGAACGTGTAGTTCGCTTGTAGGCCGATTAGCCATACATTGCCTGAAATCTCACCCTCAAAGTTACCACCAGTCAATGCAGCAGTTTGATCAGAGGCATCACGTGGTTCTTTAATTGGTGCATCTTTCGCTAGGATATAAGTAAAGCCACCGTCTAGTGAAAATTGGTCAGTGAACTGGTAGCTAGCTCCTAGGCTCAACCATGTGCGGTCAGTTTCAGGAATTGTTGTGGTACGGTTTTTATCATCAACAGCTGAAGTGTCATAAGCAACACCAGTTCGTAATGCTAGCTTAGCGTTGTATTGATAAGTTGCACCTACAGCAAAGCGGTAGTTGTCTTTCCAGTTTTCCGTTTTTATCGTATCTGGGCCAGTAGCGAATTGCGCTTGAAGCTTCTTGAATTTGCTCCAATCTGTCCAGTTGATGCTAGCATGAATAGAGACTGTATCCGTTAGTTGGTGGAAGCTTGCAACTTCTAATGTCGCGGGTAACGGAATAGAAAGTGTTCCTGGTTTAGATGGTGTGTAAGACAACCCAGATGCCGTACCTTCAAAATCCATGGTTACTTCCGATTTGTAAGCTACGCCTATTCGGTTGTACTCGTTAATATCCCATGCGGCACCTAGTTGGTAACCCCATGATGTATCGTCACCCTCCATATATTTTAGGGTAGTCACTGAGCCATCAGCCACACTTTTAAGGCTTGCTCCAAAATGACCTTCACCTGTCACGTAACGAATACCAGCACCTACACTGAAGCTATCAATGACTTGGTAGCCAAGACTCGCTACGGCTTCAACTGTTTTCACACTGGCTTTATCACCAAAATGAAGAGCCGTAAAGGTTGATTCTAGCTCAGTTTCCATACCGTAATTAGTGCCAAGGGCAAAACCAATAGCTAGCTTGTCATTATACTTGTGTGAGAGGTAAAGGTTAGGGATAACTGCACTATGAGCAATATCTTTAGAGGAGGTTGCACCGCGGCGATCACCCGTAGCAGAATTCGTTGTTACTTCGCCGTTGATGTCTATGTTTGGATCAACATAAATTGCACCAGTAGAGATTTGAGTACCCTCAAGGTGAGTCAGCATGGCAGGGTTACGCCACTGTGCACTTGCGTTGTCTGCCATCGCAGCTTCACCAGCGTAGGCACGACCTAGGCCTGTTGCTGAGTATTCTGCCAACTGAAAGCCTGCTGCGTTTGCGCTTGAAGAGGTAGCTACTAGGCCGCATGTAACAGCAAGTGATAGAAGAGTCTTATTCGTTTTCATTGTAATGTTCGCTGAACTGATTGTATTTGTGTCGAGCGATCATAGGGTTAGAGCTATTACTTTAAAAATTAAAAACACTGTACCGATACTATTTGGAGCTTTATATAGCCATTAATCCATTTAATAGATATAAATACTGGATGTTAATGTAATGTTTTGAAATTTCAGCGAACATTTGTAGCACCAATATCGCTTATGGAGTACGGGTGTAAGCTAAAACTTGGGAATGGTAAAGTTATTTAAGTTGAAGAAGCTTAGGGTGTTAAGCGAGTTAACCGAAAAGCAAAAGGTCAGCGAATGCTGACCTTTGGATAGATATTGTAAGCTTAGCTTAGAACTTATGCGTGTACTGCATACCAAATAGGAAAGCTGTTGCTTTAGTTGTAGTATCTAGCTTAACAGTGCCAATCGTATCGTTAACCTGCTTATCTTTACCTACTAGGTAAGTGAAGCCTACATCAAGTGCTTGGTCTTTGTTGATGTGATAAGTCGCACCTGCTGAGAACCATTGGCGATCAGAATCTGGTACAGATACCGAAGTTAGCTCATCCTGTACACCTTCATCAAACATGTAGCCGATACGAGCTTCCCAGTTCTCATTGACGTAGTAAGTACCACCGATAGCGTAGTGGAAAGTGTCTTTCCATTTGTACTCTTTAATTTCAGTTCCATTAGTCGTTGCTAGGCGGTCAAATGCACTCCAACCAATCCACTGTACGCTGTAGTGAACCGCGAATTTGGTGTCTTCAATGCGGTGGTAACCAGAGAACTCAAACATATCTGGTAGTGGGATTTTAAGATCGCCGATATTTGAATTACCGCCGTAAGAAACTGTACCGCTTACTTCTTTCTCTGGGCTGTAATGGTAGCTTAAACCGAAACGGTTGTTTTCATCCATTTCAAACACAGTGCCCAGGTTAAAACCAACAGCCCAACCTGATGCATCGATATCCATTAGTTGCTGAGTGCTTGTCGTTCCTGTCGGTGTTGCACCGACGAACACATTCATTTCAGATTGACGTTTCAGTTCACCTTCACCGTAGATGATATCAAGGCCACCACCTACACTCCATTGCTCGTTGATACGATATGAACCAAGTAATGCAATGTTTGTAGTGGTTACGTTAGTAACACCACCAAATCCGTCTGCACCAGGCACCACAACCGGTTGCGCGCCACCTGTAATAACAGAGCCCGTGCCTTTGCCCCAGTTGCTATCAAACTCATTGGTAGTACCAAAGTTAGAGTAAATACCTAGGCCAACAGCAAACTGCTCATTTACTGGATGAACAACATATAGGTTTGGAACAACAGATGTTGCGTCATTTGTTGTGTTGTCTAGTGAAGTTGGAGTACTACCTGGTAGTGGCGAAGTGTAAGTAGCGTCTTTGATCTCAACTTTTGAGTCAATAACGTTGAAACCAACAGAAATTTCTGTACGGTCAAATAGCGACATTGCAGCTGCGTTACGCGACATAACTGAAGCGTTATCCGCGATAACTGCATCACCTGCAAATGCACGGCCTAGACCAGTTGCTGATTGAGAGTTAAGTTGGAAACCGGCAGCGAGAGCTTGCTGCGAAGCTAGAGAAGTTGTTGCAATTGTCACTGCTAATAGTGATTTTTTAAACAGACGCGTCTTGTTCATTTTTGCTTTTTCCTTTTTGTTCGTCTCTAAGTGGACGATAAAATTTGAGCAAAAGCTCAGTGGTGGCTGATACTAGACTCAAGTATATGATATAGAAATCCGACCATTGCCGATCTGGGTGATAAAATTATGGAAATGATGGTTATCTGGCAGGAAAATGCTGCAAAAAACGTCTTTTTAGAGTCTTGACTCTAATTTTATGCTAAAAAAATGGCTCAAACAGATTGTTCAAGCCATGATGTATGTCACAAATTGTTGCTATTTTGTTAAGTCATCGGTTTGATGATTTTAGATATGCTTTCAGCGATCTTAGCCACATCTTCACCTTCGTCACCGACGATGATCATACTGGTGTCTCCCATTGGTTCCACAACCCCAGTCATACCATCTTCATTGAAGTCGACCGTTTGGTTAGATGGAATCCCGGTTAAGAACAATGTGACTTTGCCTTTTTCGCCTCTGAATACCATATGTAGCGCATTCGACTTGCCGAAACCACAGTGATTTAAGTAATACACATGGTACGGAAAGGTTTCCGAAAGCTGGTGATCAAATGGCATCATTTTGGCGTTGATTTGCGATGATTTAACCTGCTCATCGAGGTTTTGGACAAATGGCTTCTCATCAACAACATGCTGAAGCGCCGTCGTTGCCAAGCTCGCTTGCGCCGGAGATACAACCAGATTGCTCCAATTTAGCTGGCCAACCAGCAAACCTGCCACAAAGGCTACCGAAGCTGCCATTGCCATTGCTCTGCGAGCAAAGTTAGGTCGCACGACGTTATCTCTGGCAACAGACGTCTGATTAAACAAAATCTTATCAGCCAGATCTTCAGGTACGTCGACAGCCATTGCTTTTGCAATCTGTTTATCGAGATCGAGGATTTCATCAGCGAACTGCGCGTTTTGTTCACTCTCTTTTATTGCCGCACTTATCTCACTATCTCTTTGTTTAGGATCGGACATGATGCGTCGGCGAAATTCTAATTCATCCATTTTGCTGCCCCCTATGTGTATTCTCTGAATCTAACATCTCTTTTAATTGGTTCCTCGCTCTAAACAGCCGAGTCATTACCGTATTTTTATTAAGACCGAGTATCTCACCGATTTCTTCGCCGCTGAATCCCCCCACAACTTGGAGGAACAGTGGCTCTCGATAATCTTCCTCAAGTTTCATTATTTGAGCTTGAACCCATTGAGTCTGATGGTGAGGATCATCGGAAACTTTAGCATCATTACCGTGATCGTCGATATCAACAAGATCAAACTGTTTGCGCTCAAAGCGGCGGGCATTTTCTCGTCTTAATATGGTGATAAGCCAAGATTTAGCCGCCTTTTCGTCTTGCAAGCTATCGAGAGATTTCCATGCACGCAGGCAAGTTTCTTGTACTAAGTCCTCTGCAATGGTTGGATCTTTACACAACCAATAGGCGTACCTGTATAAGTCTCTGTGATAAGCCCTGACGAGCGCTTCGTATTTTCTTTGTCTGTCCATATCCGAGTTGACCGGATCATTGGACTTTTTCTTTCCAAAAAAATTGATGATTGACACAGGAGCCTCCCTCGTTGCTCTGTGAATTTATTGTTGTTGTCACTGCGATAAGTGGTGCAGTGGTACTCATTCGTTTCTTAGCAAGCTAAAGTTATCGCTTGTATAAAAGCCGCAATAAAAGCGTAGTTATTGATGCTGTGAATAGGTTAAGTGAAATATAACAGCATCTGTTAGCCAGTATTCCACTTAAAATTGATCTATTTCAAAATCTGGCCAACTCGAAAGGTTATAGTAACACCTGTCATCTAGTCGGTGTTTACACTGACAAGTTGAGCAAGATGACACTTCCTTTTGAAGGCTGACTTTACTTTCTCCTAATCAGGAAACTGATTATTTCAATTGGCGTAAGTTAATTGCTTTATATATTCCAACCACACAGCTTTGTGTGGTTTTTTTTTTGCCTGCAATCTCTACGACAACCATTCTACCTATAAGTTACACCTATTTTATCAAGTTATCTCTTAGCCCAGTGTTATTTATCGCCATTGGCTGATAAGCAGCGTAATCTGTTGTAAGTCACGTTTATTCAAACGACCGTTTGATTGAATTAACATTCTCGTTACAATGATTCTGGTCAGACCTCTATTTATTAAGGAGCAACAATGGGCAAGCAGGAAGTGAAAACTCGCTCAGGAGAACGTGTAGCGATTGTCGCAGGATTGCGAACACCGTTTGCACGTCAAAGTACAGAATTTAGTCAAGTCCCGGCGGTAGACCTCGGAAAAATGGTCGTAAGTGATATGCTTGCTCGCACTGAAATCGATCCAAAGCTGATTGAGCAAGTTGTGTTTGGTCAGGTTGTACAAATGCCTGAAGCACCAAACATTGCGCGAGAGATCGTGCTTGGAACGGGGATGGACATTAATACCGATGCTTACAGCGTTACACGTGCTTGTGCGACGAGCTTCCAATCGGCCGTAAACGTTGCTGAAAGCATTATGGCGGGAACCATTGATGTCGGTATCGCTGGTGGTGCGGACTCCTCCTCTGTTCTGCCAATTGGTGTTTCGAAGAAACTAGCGGCAAACCTGCTAGCACTGAGTAAAACCAAGACGCTCAGTCAAAAGCTCAATATTCTTAAAACTCTGTCATTGAAAGATTTGATGCCAGTACCGCCTGCAGTCGCTGAGTATTCTACTGGCTTATCAATGGGACAAACGGCGGAGCAAATGGCGAAATCGCATGGCATAACTCGTCAGGCGCAAGATGAACTTGCTCACCGCTCTCATACCCTTGCTGCTCAAGCTTGGAATGATGGCAAAATTGAAGGGGAAGTGATGACGGCATTCCCTGAACCCTACAAAAAGTGGATTTCGAAAGATAACAATATTCGTGAAGACTCAACGATTGAGGGGTACGCAAAACTTCGTCCTGCATTTGACCGCCAGTACGGCAGTGTAACCGCGGCCAACAGTACGCCTCTTACCGATGGCGCTGCGGCCATTATGTTGATGCGCGAGGGCAAAGCGAAGGAGCTGGGCTTAGATATCATGGGTTACATTCGCTCATACGCTTTCTCTGCAATTGGTGTTGAGAAGGACATGCTAATGGGGCCTTCTTACGCAACACCGATGGCGCTCGATCGTGCGGGTATCGAGCTCTCAGATCTGACGTTAATCGATATGCATGAAGCCTTTGCCGCGCAGGCGCTTTCTAACGTTAAGATGTTCGCAAGTGACAAGTTCGCGCAAGAGAAGCTCGGTCGAACAAAAGCGATTGGCGAAATTGATATGGATAAATTCAATGTGTTAGGTGGCTCACTTGCCTATGGTCACCCATTTGCTGCAACCGGTGCTCGTATGATTACTCAGACGTTGCGTGAATTGCAACGTAGAGGAGGCGGTTTAGCATTGAATACAGCCTGTGCCGCAGGTGGTTTAGGCGCAGCTATGGTATTGGAGGTAGAATAATGAGCGACAAAACTGCATTTAACTTATCCATTGATGATCAAGATATCGCGTGGCTCTCTATCGATGTTCCAGGCGAGAAAATGAATACCCTTCAAGCCGCGTTTGCTGATGAAATGGAAGCGATCTTCGCTCAACTTGCTGAGAAAGGTGCGGCAATTAAAGGGTTGGTGGTTCATTCGCTAAAGCCAGATAACTTCATCGCGGGTGCCGACGTACGTATGCTTGACGCTTGTACCAGTGCCAACGAAGCGCAAGCATTGGCAGAAAAAGGTCAGCAAATGTTCCAGCAGCTTTCAGACTTGCCTTATCCGGTGGTAGCTGCTATTCACGGCCCTTGTCTGGGTGGTGGACTAGAGCTCGCACTGGCTTGTGATTACCGTGTGTGTACTGATTCAGATAAAACCCGCTTAGGCTTACCAGAAGTACAGCTCGGCCTATTGCCAGGTTCGGGTGGTACTCAGCGACTACCTCGTTTGATTGGTTTGTTGCCATCACTCGATATGATTCTTACTGGCAAACAACTTCGAGCAAAGAAAGCGAAAAAACTGGGCGTGGCAGATGCGGTCGTCCCACACACGGTTCTGCTTGATGTTGCGAAAAGCTTTGTCGAAAAGAATTCTAATAAGAAGAAAGGCAAGCGTAAGGTTTCGACTAAAGAGAAACTTATATCTAATACAGGCTTAGGCCGAAAAGTGATTTTTGAGCAAGCCGCTAAAAAGACAAAAGAGAAGACAAGGGGTAACTACCCGGCAGCAGACGCCATTTTAGAAGTGATTCGCTTTGGTCTCGAAAAGGGCTTTGAAAAAGGTCAGAAGAAAGAAGCTGAGCGTTTTGGTGAGCTAGTGATGACCTCCGAGTCAAAAGCGCTACGTTCGATCTTCTTCGCAACCACAGAGATGAAAAAAGAGCACGGCGGTGATGCTCAACCTAAACCTATTGCAAGAGCAGCGGTTCTAGGTGGCGGCCTTATGGGCGCAGGGATTAGTCATGTCAGTGTGGCTAAAGCAAAAGTGCCTGTTCGAATCAAAGATGTGTCTAACGACGGTGTACTTAACGCGCTCAAATACAATTACAAACTGTTTGAGAAGCAAAGAAAACGTCGAATCCTCTCTAAAGCGCAACTGCAAAGCAAAATGTTGCAGCTATCTGGTGGGACAGATTTTACTCGCTTCAATCACACCGATATTGCTATTGAAGCGGTATTCGAAGATCTCAACCTTAAGCAACAAATGGTGGCAGATATCGAGAGTAACGCCAAAGATAGCACCATTTTCGCGACCAATACTTCGTCTTTGCCAATCCATCAGATTGCAGAGAAAGCGGAGCGCCCGGAAAACGTCGTCGGTCTACACTATTTCAGTCCAGTAGAGAAAATGCCACTGGTTGAGGTGATTCCTCATCAAGGCACTTCGGATGAAACGATTTCAACGGTTGTGGAATTTGCGCGCAAGCAAGGCAAAACACCGATTGTGGTTAAAGATTGTGCGGGTTTCTACGTAAACCGAATCTTAGCGCCCTACATGAATGAAGCGGCGCAAGTTTTGTTGACTGGAGAGCCGATCGAACAGCTTGATACCGCGCTGCTTAATTTTGGTTTTCCTGTCGGTCCAATCACCTTACTTGATGAAGTCGGTGTTGATATTGGTGCTAAAATTATGCCTATCTTAGTCGCTGAGCTTGGCGAACGTTTCCAAGGGCCTGATGTGTTTGACAAGCTGCTCAACGATGACCGTAAAGGGCGTAAGAGCGGTAAAGGTTTCTATACCTACAAAGGCAAAAAGAAAGAAGTCGACAAGTCAGTGTATAAATTACTCAGTTTGAGCCCACAGTCTAAGCTTGCTGAGAAAGACATCGCTATGCGTTGTGTTCTACCAATGCTCAATGAAGCGGTCCGTTGTTTAGACGAAGGCATCATTCGCAGCCCAAGAGATGGTGATATTGGCGCTATTTTCGGTATCGGTTTCCCTCCATTCCTAGGTGGTCCATTCCGTTATATGGATCAAATTGGAATCGAAAAATTGGTGGGAATCATGAACGAACATGCGCAGAAATATGGCGATCGATTTGCTCCATGTGATGGTCTACTCACGCGAGCAGGCATTGGCGCTAAGTTCTACGACTAAAACTAAAGCTCTACTAAGGCGAACCAATGGGTTCGCCTTTTTCGTTTATGGGCGTTATTATCAAGAAAAACAAGAAACTAAAAAGGAAGTCTCATGGATGCTCTAGATTTATTGTTGAACCGTCGCTCAATCGCAAAGTTATCTGAGCCTGCTCCAGAAGGGAAAGCGCTTGAAAACATTATTCGCGCAGGCCTCAGAGCGCCAGATCATGCAGGTTTGACGCCGTGGCGCTTTGTTATTGCGCAAGGTGAGGGGCTCAACAAGTTGTCTGACATTCTAGTCAAAGCTGCACAAGCTGAGGACAGTGAACAAGCCGTTGTGGACAAGGTGAAGAATGCGCCGTTTCGTGCCCCAATGGTGATTACTGTTATTGCTAAAGTGACTGAACACGAGAAAGTGCCGGCCCTAGAGCAATACCTTTCAGCAGGTTGCGCCGTTCAAGCGATGCAGATGGCAGCGGTTGCTCAAGGGTTTCAGGGATTCTGGCGTTCTGGCAAGTGGATGTTCCACCAAGAAGTGCACCAAGCGTTTAATCTTGAAGGTGACGATGAAATTGTTGGTTTCCTTTATCTTGGTACGCCAGGTTGCACACCAATGAAAGTACCAGAGCGGGATTTGAGTAAGTTCGTCGAGTATCTGTAAGAATTAAAAAAAGCTTGGTGATTACCAAGCTTTTTTACTTTTGGCGCTTGATTAGGTCAACAGACCCTAGTGAAGGTTGTAAGCAATAACAAAATCAATAAACAAACGTACTTTTTCTGGCAGATGATCTTTATGGTTGTACAACATATAGATATCGCGTGGGTTGGCACTCCAGTCTTCGAGCACCCGTACTAAGCTACCATCCTCAATGTACTCCCTCAGCATGACATCAGGCATAAGAGTGATCCCTAAACCTGAAGAACATGAACTTCTTACTACGTCTAAGGTGTTTGCTTGGAAGCGGCCTTTATCGTTATTGATAACCGTTTCACCGCTATTGTTCGACAGCTGCCATTTAAGCAGTGGCGAGCCTTTAAGCAAAGAGTGGTGATGCAGATCTTCTGCGTGCTTGGGCTCTGGATTTAATTTCAAATATTCAGGGCTAGCGACCAGAATGTCAGCCACTGAACTGATTTTACGCGCGATGAGACTTGAGTCACGCTGCGGACCAACGCGAAAAATGACATCCCACTCAGTTGGGTCCAATTGATCGGCGTGGTTGCTGGTCGTTAGCTCAATATTGATGTCTGGGTACTTCGCCATAAAGGCGTTGTACATAGGCATCATCATGCGCTTAGTCAGGTTTGAAGGCGCGGTAATGCGAATTTTACCCGCAGCACCACGGCACTCATCGGTTAACTCCTCTGCGGCTGAGGCTAGGCGGCTAAGTAGAGGGGAACATTCACTGTAAAAACGTTCACCTGCTTCTGTAAGGGAAAGTTTACGAGCATGGCGATTGAGAAGGCGTAGGTTCAAAGAATCTTCTAGAGCCTGAATACGTCGCGTTATGGTCGCCACAGGAATCATCGTTTTACGAGAAGTTGCGGTATAACTCCCGTTTTCGACTACCAGTCTAAATAGGTTTAGATCATCTAATTTCATTGTATCAGACACACATTTTTACGAATTTGGTTAATTTATATGTATATCAAACGTCAAAGTTTGAGTCACATCAACAAGTTTATCGATATTTGCTATTCCATACATATAGTATGCAACAAGGCTTCAAAGTGGAAGATTTGTATAAATCGCAGTTCGAGACTACTTTTTAAGGAGTGTGTAGAACTAAATACAACAATAACAATAAAGAGCAGTAACATTAGTTTGTGTGAGGCAAAGATTTATGCATAAAACAGTTGAAGTTGGAACCAGTGCGGCTGTGCCTGTCGCCGCTGGGCAAAAGGTGATCATGCTGGTGGATGACGATCCGATCTTCCGCCGAATCACACTCGGCTTTCTAGAATCTCAAGGCTACAAGGTTGTAGAGGCGGAGAATGGACTCGATGGATTGCAAAAATTGCGTTCAAATGAACCGGATTTGATTCTGTGTGATCTGTCGATGCCGATTTTAGATGGTATAGAGTTCGTTGAAGAAGTGAGCCTCGAATATCCGTCATTGCCGCTAATCGTCGTTTCTGCCACTGATGAAATTTCAGATGTGGCGAAAGCGCTACGTTTTGGTATTAAAGACTTTCTGCCTAAACCAATCAGAAATCATGAGCACCTAGCGTGCGCTATTGAAAACACCCTTGATGACTCGGATAACCATTTAAGCGATCAACGTGATTTTTCCAGTCAATGGTTCAGAGTCGATAGCGGTGATATGCCAGAAGAGCAAGAATTGCATTGGCATTTAGAGTACCTTGACGAGAATCCAAGCGCGGCTAAAGATTTGCTGCATGCTCTGTTACCAGATAAGGACACCTCTCAAGGAGATTGGAAATGTAGCTATCGTTTGCTCCAGTCTACGGATGTGATGCCACTCGTGTTTGATTACGCATGGCTCATTAACGGGCAGTTTGCTTTTTATCTCGTTGATTCTGACAGTGAAGGGCAGCATGGAGCAGCCACCACCTTGCTGGTTCGGGCACTTTTCCATGATTATCTACGTAACCTCAAGTGCTTTAATGCCGACCTTAAAGACATCGCAAGCTTGCTTGAGAAGGGGATTAAGTGCTCCGATTGCAGTACACCTGTTAAAGCCATATTTGGTATCGCTGATTTATCAGAGGGGACGTTATCACTTCTCCCAGCAGGATTAGATGCTCAATGGGCTAACGGGTATTTCTCTCAACATATACCAGCAGGGGTTATGCTAGGAGAAAATTGCGTTAAAAACTTTATTACCACTGACTTGCCCATTCAGTCAGCTTGTCAGTTAACGCTAAGTCGTTTGGGCTCAAGCAGTTTTAGCTTAGATATTTATTGTGGCAGCAACGCCTAGCCACAACAGCTAGAATCATTATCTGAGCATGACTCATCCCGATGGGTATAAGGCTCAACAGACACATTTCAAATAACCCTTTTGTTAGTCGGTGTTTGTCGACTAACGATTAGGGTATAGTCCGCCATAAAACAAAAACAACCCAAGTTATTAACATTTGATTAATCTCATGGGAGTAAAGTCAACATCTATAATTAGAGAAGCAAGCTCATGGCAGACAACGATTTTAAAGAACCTTATAATATTTATTACTTTCTTGGATTCATAGCAGTACTGCTTATCCCAACGCTACCAGCAACCTTGACTTGGATTCGCGTGCTTAATGGGTATGCAGGCTTCTAAATAGCGCTCGGAGCATACCATCTTAATTCGCAGACTCTTTCTTAATTTTGTTGGTGTGCTCAGCCTAATTCTGGGCTTTATAGGTATTTTCTTACCTCTCCTACCGACCACTCCGTTCATTCTTCTTGCTAGCGCTTGCTTTATGCGCAGTAGCCCCAAATTTCATCGCTGGCTGCATCAGCACAAAATATTTGGTCCTATTCTCACTAATTGGCATCAAAACGGCTCTGTGACCGCTAAGGTCAAAAAGCGTGGTGTGATATGCATACTCATCAGTTTTGCCTTTTCAATTTGGGTTGTGCCTCACTTCTGGTTAAAGATTGCTCTTGTATTGATGCTCATCATTTTACTTAGTTGGTTTATTCGTCTGCCTGTGACTGAGTACCTTGCCGATAGAGAAGAAAATCACTAAGATTGTGAAGAAGTGTGCCCGCTTTTGAAGTGGGCGTTTGTTTTTTAGGCACAATGAACCGTGGCAGTTACTTTAGTCATTTCCAGAGGTTAGGTTGTGCTCAGAATTACGCTAGTCAATGGGTAAGCGTTTAGAAAAATGCGCCAACTAGCCAATCTAAGAATGAATTATGACTACTGAAACAATCTCACAGATCAAATCAAGCATCAAAAGCATCCCTGATTACCCTAAGCCAGGCATACTATTTCGTGATGTAACAAGCCTAATGGAAGACGCAGCCGCTTATCAGGCAACGATTCAGCTGTTAGTTGATAAGTACAAAGATATGGGCTTTACCAAAATCGTTGGTACTGAAGCTCGCGGTTTTCTGTTTGGCGCACCATTGGCTCTAGAGCTTGGCCTTGGCTTTGTACCAGTACGTAAACCAGGTAAGTTACCACGTGCGACTGTTGCTCAGTCTTATGAGCTAGAATACGGCACAGACACGCTTGAAATCCACGTTGACGCGATCAGTGAAGGTGACAAAGTGCTTGTTGTTGATGACTTACTTGCTACAGGCGGTACGATTGAAGCAACGACAAAGCTGATTCGTCAGCTTGGTGGTGAAGTTGAACACGCGGCTTTCGTTATCAACCTTCCTGAGATTGGTGGTGATAAACGTCTTGAAGGTCTTGGCCTTAACGTTTACAGCATCTGTGAATTTGAAGGTCACTAATCGGGTAGGTTATATAGGTATCGTTTCATGAGTTATCTTGCCTTAGCGCGAAAGTGGCGACCAACCAAATTTAACGAAGTGGTTGGTCAAGCCCATGTTCTCACCGCGCTTGAAAATGCGTTAGCGCAAAATCGTCTTCATCATGCCTACTTGTTTAGCGGCACTCGTGGTGTGGGTAAAACCACTATCGGTCGTCTGTTCGCCAAAGGTTTGAATTGTGAAACCGGCATTACCGCATCACCTTGTGGCGTCTGTGATACCTGTAAAGAAATCGATGAAGGTCGTTTTGTTGATTTACTAGAGATCGATGCGGCATCTCGAACTAAGGTTGAAGACACTCGTGAACTTCTCGACAACGTGCAGTACAAACCTGCACGTGGTCGATTCAAGGTCTATCTGATCGATGAAGTTCACATGCTCTCACGTCATAGTTTCAACGCTTTGTTGAAAACATTGGAAGAGCCACCTGAGTATGTGAAATTCTTACTGGCAACCACAGACCCACAAAAACTTCCCGTGACTATTTTATCTCGCTGTCTTCAGTTCCATCTGAAACCAATCAGTGTCGATAATATTCATGAGCAGCTTGATCACATCCTTCAGCACGAGAGCGTTAATGCTGAAGCGAGAGCATTAGGTATGATCGCACATGCGGCCGATGGCAGTATGCGTGATGCGCTAAGCTTGTCTGACCAAGCGATCGCTCTAGGGAATGGTCAAGTGCTGACGGACAGCGTCGCGCATATGCTCGGAACCTTAGATACCGACCAAGCTTTACACCTGCTTGAAGCTATCAGTTCTAAGCAACCTCAAACGGCGATGGAGTGCATTGCAACTCTCGCTCAAAATGGCGTCGAGTGGGATGGGCTGTTACAACAATTAGCGACACAACTGCATAGACTTGCTATGTATCAGGCACTGCCAGCGACATTAGACCAAAACCAGCCGGATGCGGAAAAAGTTGAATTGCTTGCATGTGCGCTGAGCCCACAAGATGTGCAGCTTTATTATCAAATTGCATTAAAGGGACGACAAGACCTCCCTCTATCGCCTTCGGAAATAGTGGGATTAGAGATGGTTATCTTGCGCATGATGGCGTTTAGACCTGTCTCCCAGCCGCAAGCGAATGCCATTAGCACTCAAGTTGAAGCGTCTGCTCCTGTTGAACCTAAGCCTGTGAATACGGTTCCTGTGGTCAACCCAGCACTGCGTGCTCAGCCTAAGGCACCAATTCCTCAATCTCAACCTGATCCAAGCGCAAACTCAGTACCTCCTGTTGTGGATTATGGCTACGAGCCGCCGCAATATGATGAGCCACCGATTGAGCAATACATACCACCAAGTGAGCAGTTTGTACCCCCTCAGCCAGATATGGGGCAGTCATCAGCTCAGCCGCAAAGACAGTCATCATCGCAGCCGAGTGAACGAACTTCTTCGTCTTTGAGTGGTCTACGTCATCAGTTACGTTCGCAAAGAAAAGGGTTAAACCCGGGGCAAGATAATACGCCAAAAAAGGCTAACGCGACATCTGCAAAACCAGAGTCTGTTTTAGACCGTGTAGCAAAAAAACACGGTGGATCAGCGCAGGTGTCGCCATTGTCACAACCTAACTTCAATGCAGCACCTGAGCCAGCTAAGGATGAACCATATCAATGGAAACCGACCTTACCTCAGACTCAGAAAGAATCGATAGAGCTAACGCCAACGTTACTCAAAAAGGCGTTAGAACATGAGAAAACACCAGAAATGGTGCAAAAGCTTGTAGATGAGAGCTTAGAAAAAAATGAATGGGCGAAACTGATTAGCCAGCTAACAACAGCGAAGCTAACGGAGCAGCTTGCGCTAAACTCATATTATGAGAAAAGTGGCGCGTCTATCTCATTGACGCTAAGAGCGACACAGGCGCATCTGAATACCGACAAAGCGCAAAGTGAACTGCTTGGTGAGCTCAATCGCGTTCTTGGAGAAGAGTGCCACCTGAGTGTCGAAGTAGGAGAAAGTGGTGAAACGCCACTGGAGCTGCGAGATAAGCTCTATCAAGGGCGTTTAAAGCAAGCTTTCACCAGCTTAGAGCAAGATCAGAATGTTCAGTTTATCGAGAAGCGCTTTGCTGCTCAGCTCGATAAAGAGAGCGTTAGACCAATATAATAGTCGGGGTTGAGTTTTACTAATTGAGCCCCATCTAATAACGAAACAAGCTAACTAACCAGAGAGATAAACATGTTTGGTAAAGGCGGTATGGGCAATCTAATGAAGCAAGCCCAGCAAATGCAAGATCGCATGCAAAAGCTTCAAGAAGAAATCGCTAATATGGAAGTAACAGGTGAGTCTGGTGCTGGCCTAGTGAAAGTGACTATTACAGGTAGCCACAGTGTTCGTCGCGTTGACATTGACGAGAGTCTAATGGAAGACGACAAAGAAATGCTTGAAGATCTTATTGCAGCAGCTTTCAATGACGCAGCACGTCGTGTTGAAGAAACTCAAAAAGAGAAAATGGCTGGTGTAACTGGTGGTATGCAACTTCCACCAGGCATGAAGATGCCTTTCTAATAGAGTAAGAATTAATGCGCACCAGTCATATGCTGGAGCAATTGATGGAGGCCTTACGTTGTCTACCTGGGGTTGGCCCCAAGTCGGCGCAGCGTATGGCCTTTCATTTGTTACAGCGTGATAGAAAAGGCGGTTTGCAGCTCGCAGATGCGTTAAGCCATGCGATGACCGAAATTGGTCACTGTAGCGAGTGCCGTACTTTCACTGAAGAAGAAACTTGCCATATCTGTACCAACCCTAAAAGACAGGAAAATGGTCAGATTTGTGTGGTAGAAAGCCCTGCAGATATTGCAGCGGTTGAGGCAACCGGCCAATTTTCTGGTCGTTACTTCGTACTGATGGGACACCTTTCACCTCTCGATGGGATTGGTCCTAGTGATATAGGTTTAGATACGCTGGACTTCCGCCTTCGCCGCGGAGATATCAGTGAAGTGATTCTTGCCACTAACCCGACAGTTGAAGGCGAAGCAACGGCTCATTATATTGCTGAGCTATGCCGAGAGCATCAAGTTCAAGCGAGCCGTATCGCGCATGGTGTTCCTGTCGGAGGTGAGCTAGAGCTCGTTGATGGCACAACACTATCGCATTCATTACTTGGTAGGCAGAAGCTCTAAGCCAAATTGATAAAGTCGCATATAAATGCGACTTTTTTTATGCCCTTATGCGACTAAGTGAGCGATTCTAACTCAGCAATGTTTTTAAGCGCAGCAGAATTACTGGTGCCACACACCACAGGGCATGGTTTAAATTGGTGACAGACCTTTGGCCGCTCTGGTTTCCCAAACAGTTTGCAAAGATTATCTTCATTTAGCTGAATACAACGTTGTCCTGCGGGCTTCCCTTTAGGCATGCCGGGTATAGGTGAAGAAATACTAGGGGCTATGCAGCATGCGCCGCAGCCTAAACGACATTCCATTCATCACTCTCTCATGAAATTTTTTCGCATGTTAGCAGTGTGCGTGATCTATATCACTAAAATTTTCAATGTTGAACCTAGATAGTTATCACTGAACTATCCGGTATGAAAAAAATATTGTGCTCATTTTTCTGCTCTGTTGTGAATTTTTCTTCCAAGAATCCTATTGCCGTACGCTTCAATACCTAGCTTATTTAATGATTACTAATTTAGAGCTTCGTTAATCGTTATTGATTGACTGTTGCCAAATATGCCCGTTTATCGGAATGGGTGTATCGATTTTTAGTTATTTAAATAACAATTAAATTAATTATATTAATATCAGATCTATAAATAGCATTTAGGATGCCAATCGGTATTTGTAGGGTATTATTTATTTATTATTTTATCAAAATACTAATGATAATTTTAAAGCTTAATTGGTGAGCAAAAAATTGCTTGATTCATAGGCGACTCTTTGCCTAGAATTCGCAACTACTTGCTCCGTGATATATTTATTGTGGATATAATGCGGTATTTAAGGGGCTAAGGATTTGGTTCAATAATTGCTTATAGGGTTAACTTTTAATTCCTATTTTAAGTGAGGTTTTTATGGGAAATGGGATTATTGTTGGACACATAGGAACTGAACATGATGGATTTCCGCCGACACCTGTCACCGCGGGCTCAGGTACTGTAAAAATTGATGGTATACCTGCAGCACGACAAGGCGATCCTTTGGAACCTCACGATAAGCCTAAACACCCAAAGCATGACCGTGCCATTGCTGCAGGCTCCGGTACGGTAAAAATTGACGGAAAGCCAGCAGCGAGAGCTGGGGATTCTGTAAGTTGTGGCGGTGTATTGCAAGGTGGTAGTAGTGTCAATATCGGTTAGATTGCTAACGATTATTACGATGGTTGCATTAAGCAGTGCAGCTTACTCAAACGATAATTACGATGTCGAGAAGATGTCTGTCGAAGACGCTTATAAGTATGGAAAACTGCTGCGGGCACAGTTCAAAAACACAGAGGCACGAGCGTACCTTAAATATTCTGCTGATAATAATTACCCTGACGGAGCCTATGCCTACGCGATGGAAACGATGGGCAACCACGATAAGGTTCGTGCAACGGGTTACGCTAGAGAATATTTGGTAAAAGCAGCAGAAAGCGGTAATCGGCCCGCGCTTAAATACCTATATAGCAACGGAGATTGGTTAAGTCATGCCAAGCGCAATAAATATAAGCGAGACTACTACAACAGCCTGATTGAGTTGGGTGCTGTCTCTCCTGGCTTAGCTTATTTGCACTTATCCGACTACTTTCATGAATCAGATCGAAAACTTTCGGAGTATTACCTAGATAAGGCAATGGAGTTCGAACTCCCCAGTGCTTATATGACAAGCGCTGAAAGATTAGAAAATGGTGAGGGAGATTATTTCTTTGAAAGTGAAAGAGTAGCCTTATCCCGCGAGCGATATATGCATGCCGCTGTAGAAGGGTATATTCCTGCAATCAAGAGATACGTTGCCATTTTGGAGTCGCGAGGTAAGTTTCAAGAAGCACTAGAGTGGAGAGAAGTCGGTGTTGTTCAAGGTGACATCACATCTTTGGTTACCCTAGGCAATATCTATAGTGGCAACAGCCCTAGATATCACTTTGTAAAGACAGATCTGCCTAAAGCTAAAGCATACTTTGAGCTCTATCTTGAAAATGCAGGTCAAGACAGATTGAGCAGCGTGTACCAACAGGCTGAAGCAAATTACAAAGAGGCAGTAGATAAAATAGCAGAGGTACAACTACCTCAATCTCAAGCGTTGAAGGATGAATTAGCAGAAGTCACCTACTTCTATAACTATGATTACCTTTGGAACACCTATTGAGCATTAACAAAGTATGAAATCTGAACACAGTTTTGTGGCCAGATTCATACTGTTCATTATTTATTGTCGGTCTCAACAATAGAACGTATTAAATTAGACTTATTAATTATATTAATCATTTAAGTGTGATATTGATTCAAGAGGGTAATATTTTTAAAATATAAATTCCTATTCTTTATTAATTGATCATTTGATAATTGCTAGAAATATCTAGAAAGAATATCTGACAATAAAGTCAATTAACCCTTACTCTAAGCGAGTAATAGGGAGCGTTGTTTTATTATCAATATAAACACCATCCTGTTTAAATTTAAATATCGGAGAACTTTGATTATGTCTAAGGAAGGAAGCGTTGCTCCTAAAGAGCGGATTAATATTAAATATATTCCTGCCACTGGTGACGCTCAGGCTGAAGTTGAACTACCACTAAAAACTCTAGTGGTTGGCGACTTTAAAGGTCATACCGAAGAAACCCCTGTCGAAGAGCGTAGTACCGTTTCAGTTGATAAAAACAACTTTGAATCTGTGATGCGTGAAAGTGAACTGAGCCTATCAACTTCAGTGAAAAGCAAACTAACTGAAGATGAAAACGCAGAGCTGCCTATTGAATTGCGTTTTAACTCTTTAGCTGACTTTTCACCAGACTCGATTGCGAACCAAGTTCCAGAACTCAACAAACTTATTGAGCTTAGAGAAGCCTTGGTTGCTTTGAAAGGTCCACTTGGCAACATTCCAGCGTTCCGAGATCGCTTGCAAGAGCTACTTCACTCTCAAGATTCGCGCGACAAGCTTCTCGAAGAGCTAAACCTTGTCAGTGAAGACGCTAAATAGAACAAAAACTGACTAATAACATTCGTCATTTAATGGATTAGGAAAACCCTGATGTCTACAGAAACGGTACTTGAAAGACCCCAGCTGGCTGAAGGCGGCTTACTGGATGAAATCATGGCGCAGACGAAAATCGCGCCAAGTGAAGATGGCTACGATATTGCCAAAAAAGGTGTTGCAGCCTTCATCGAGAATTTAATTGGCTCTGAGCAAGCTGAAGAAGCGGTGAACAAATCTCTTGTTGACCAAATGCTGGTTGAGTTAGATAAAAAAATTAGTGCGCAGATGGATGAGATCCTGCACGATAGCAAATTCCAACAAATGGAATCTTCTTGGCGAGGTCTTAAGCTACTTGTTGATCGCACTGACTTTGGCGAAAACAACAAGATTGATCTTCTCCACGTAACCAAAGAAGAACTATTAGAAGACTTCGAATTCGCGCCTGAAACCACTCAGTCAGGTTTATACAAGCATGTTTACTCTTCAGGCTATGGTCAGTTTGGTGGTGAACCTACGGGATCAATTGTAGGTAACTTCGCATTTACGCCTTCTACACCAGACATGAAGCTGCTGCAATACATGGGAGCGTTAGGTGCGATGGCTCATGCTCCGTTCCTTTCTAGTGTCGGTCCAGAGTTCTTTGGTATTGACTCATTTGAAGAGCTACCAAATATTAAAGATGTTAAATCAATCTTCGAAAGCCCTAAATACACTAAATGGCGTTCACTGCGCGAGTCAGAAGATGCGCGTTACCTTGGTCTTACAGCGCCACGCTTCCTTCTGCGCGTACCGTACGATCCAACAGAAAACCCAATCAAATCGTTCAACTACTCAGAGAGTGTGGCTCAGTCACATGAACACTACCTATGGGGTAACACGGCGTTTGCATTTGCGACTCGTTTGACTGACAGCTTTGCTAAATACCGTTGGTGTCCAAATATCATTGGCCCACAAAGCGGTGGTGCAGTGGAAGATTTACCCGTACACGTATTTGAATCTATGGGTGCGTTGCAAGCTAAGATTCCTACTGAAGTGCTGATCACTGACCGTAAAGAGTTTGAACTTGCAGAAGAAGGTTTCATCGCACTTACAATGCGTAAAGGCAGTGACAACGCGGCATTTTTCTCTGCGAACTCTATTCAGAAACCAAAAATCTTCCCGAATACCAAAGAAGGTAAAGAGGCAGAAACCAACTACAAACTTGGTACTCAGTTGCCTTACATGATGATCATCAACCGCTTAGCGCACTACATCAAAGTATTGCAGCGTGAGCAAATTGGTTCATGGAAAGAGCGTCAAGATCTGGAACGTGAGCTAAATACTTGGATTAAGCAGTTCGTTGCTGATCAAGAGAACCCGCCAGCAGATGTACGTAGTCGTCGCCCACTTCGCGCAGCGAAGATTGAAGTTGCTGATGTTGACGGAAATCCAGGTTGGTATCAGGTTTCACTTTCTGTACGTCCTCACTTTAAGTACATGGGTGCGAATTTTGAGCTGTCTCTGGTTGGCCGTTTAGATCAGGCCTAATTGATATGACGTACTTTGCACCTGAAGAAAGTACGTTTGGCGTTGGCTTCTTTGAACGCTTAGAAGCCAATTCCAATAACGTTTCTTTAACTCAAGGCCCTGAACCGAGGGATGTGCTGGAGTCGATTAAGCTCAACGTCTCCAAAATACTCAACACTCGTGTTGGTGGTTCTCAAAGCTCACCGGAGTTAGGGTTAATCGATTTTAATGATGCGACGCTAGATACGCTTGATTTGTCTCTTAAGGTCAAACTTGCTATCCAGGATTGCTTATCTAACTTTGAGCCAAGGTTGAAAAATATAGAAGTTTCTGCTCATACCGATAGCTTCAGCCCCTTGTCTTTGCAGTTCAAAATTACAGCGCAAATCAACAGTGAAGCGATACATGATCGCGTTCAGATCAGTTTGTTACTGGATCAAAATAGAAAATATCGAGTGATTTAGGGATTATGACTCAAGATAAGTACTTCAGAGAGGAGCTCGCTTTTTTAAAGGAGCAGGGGCGTGAATTTACTGAAATTCACCCACAGCTATCTCGTTTTCTCCACGGCAGAACCATGGACCCAGATGTAGAGCGTCTACTTGAAGGTTTTGCTTTTCTGACCGCGAGGCTCAGAGAAAAAGTGGAAGATGAGTTCCCTGAACTCACTCACTCAATGATCAACATGTTGTGGCCGAATTATTTAAGGCCAATTCCTAGCATGAGTATTCTAGCGTTTTCTCCAGATAAAAGTGTGAGTGAAAAACAGGTTATCCTTAAAGGAACGCAAGTAGATAGTAAACCTGTTTTTGGTACTAAGTGTCATTTCCAAACATGCCGTGAAGTAGAGCTCTATCCCCTGAGTTGTAACGATGTTAAGGCACAACATACCCGCGAGGCGACAACCATTGATCTGAGCTTAGATTTGCATGGTGATATCAATATTGGCAGCTCACTGCTTGATAACCTTCGCTTCTACTTAGGAGGGGACCAGTACAGCTCTCAGATGCTTTATCTATGGCTAAATCACTACCTTGATAAAGTCAGTATTGATGTCAATGGTACGGAATTTCCGTTAGCGGCTGGCAACTTTAAGACCGTGGGGTTTGATAGTGAAGACGCTTTGCTTCCTTATCCAAGCAATGTTTATGAAGGTTATCGCATCTTGCAAGAGTACTTGTCATTTTCAGAGGCGTTTCATTTCTTTGATTTGTCAGGGCTTGATAAAGCGATTCCAAAAAGTGTAACTGGGTGCTTCACTCTTAAGCTTCATTTTTCGAAGACTTTGCCTGTAGATGTGCGAGTAACCAAAGAGAACTTCCAGCTCTACTGTACGCCCATCATTAACTTGTTTGAGCACGATGCCGACCCGATCTCGCTCTCTGGTCGTCAGTCAGAGTATCGAGTTGTCCCTTCAAGCCGTTATCCATCTCACTATGAAGTGTTCAATATAGAAAGTGTGACAGGCTGGCAAGATACCGCTTCACAAGGGAAGCGAATTCGTGGCTCAAAGCGTGTTTACTCTTCGTTTGAAAGCTTCCAGCATGAAGTTGAAAGAGTCAGAAATAGAACCGCACTTTACTACCGAGCAAGAGTAAAGCAGAGCATCCGAGGTGATGGCTTTGAATCTTTTATCTCCTTTGTGCGAAGTGATGAAACAACTTCTGTTGATGTTGATGAAGCCGTATCCATAAAGCTGAATTGTACCAATCGACTGCTTCCGCTGGAGTTAGGGGTGGGAGATATTTGTGAGCCAACTGATACGTCACCGCCGTTCGCGACATTTGCGAATATCTCAGTGCCTTCTCAGTCGCTTAGGCCCGTTTTGGACGGCAGCTTGCTATGGACATTGATTTCTAACTTGTCTCTCAACTATTTGTCACTTTTATCAAAAGATGCCCTTAGCAGCGTACTTAGAGCCTACGACTTTAAGGCTCTGGTTGATCGACAGGCTGAAAGAGTCTCTAGGCAGCGCCTTGAAGCGATTCAAAAAATCGAATCGAAACCTGTGGACAAAATTCTTAGAGGTCTACCCGTACGTGGCCTTCAATCGACTCTATATATTGATCAGTCAGGGTTTGGTTCTGAAGGCGATTTGTTTCTATTTGGTACGGTTTTAAGCCATTTCTTTGCGCTGTACGCGAGCATTAACTCATTCCATGAACTGAGTGTGGTCAATGTCACTAATCAAGAGAGGTATACATGGGGAACTCAGGCGGGGATGCAGCCACTGATTTAGTGGACCAAGCAGAACAGCCAGAGGAGGTTGTTATGCCAAGTGACGTCCATGAATACAATTTTTATCAACTGGTTGAGTTACTGCAAAAACTCAATGAGATGAACCCAGAAGATGACGATTGGGAACGTCAATGCAGATTGGTGTTTAGTGCTAACCCAAGCTTAGGCTTTTCGCCATCAGATGTGAATCGCCTAGATACGCTCAACGACGAGAGAATGGTCATGATGACTAGCTTTTTTGGTTTGTCGGGCGCGCAGTCACCGCTGCCGGGTTATGTGGTAGAGCAACTATTAAATGAAGAGCCAGGTGGCTTCAAGCAGCCGTTTTTTGACTTCTTCAACAATCGGCTGATCAACTTAGTTTATCGAATCTGGCGTAAGTACCGCTACTTTGTACGTTTTCAGCCGGATGCACAGGATGATTTCTCAGCGCAGTTGCTTTCGCTAGTCGGTTTGGGCTCACCAGAATTGCGCGGAGATACCCCGATTAACTGGTGCAAGATGTTGGCTTACTCGGGAACTTTAGCTGGTCGTAGCCGTTCTCCACAAGTGGTATCGGGGATCATTGCGCACTGCTTTGATCTCGAAGAAGTAGAGATCCGGCAATGGACGAGGCGCACCGTGAAAATTGACCCTTCACAGCAATCTCGCGTCGGAGGTGCAAACTCCCAGCTAGGTGTGACCTCAATGGTTGGGGAGTCTGTGGTCGACTGCAATGGCAAGTTCACTATCTGTATCAAACAGTTATCGAGAAAGAAGTTCTCTGATTTCTTACCGTCAGGCCAAGAGTACGGACCTTTGTGCAAATTGGTTGAATTAATCTTACGTGAGCAAATGGCTTATGACCTAGAGCTGACGATGGACGATAACGAAGCGCCAGATTTTGTATTAGGCAGTTCGGCGGATATTGCCCTTGGGTGGACATCATTTCTTGGAACCAGTGAGCAACAAAAAAGCGTATTAATTCAGGTAAGGCAGTAAAGATGGAAACGACTGAAACACTTAATTTAAACCTTTTGGTTATCAATGCGCAAAAGTTGGAGTCTGGGTTGACTGCGCTCATGCAGTGGGATGCTGAAGGTGGCGTAATAGGTTCGTCCTCGGCTTCTACATGGACGCTTAAAGATTCCAGCGGCCGTATTTACCCACAACATTGTGAAATCGTCATGTTCGATGGCGCCTTCTGCCTAAGAGATTTGTGTGGTGAAACCTATATCAATGGTACAGAAATGCCAGTCGGAAAAGGGCTACTTGCCAAACTGGTTCACAAAGACCAAATCCAAATAGGTCCTTATGAAATACGTGTCGCGCTAGGTGATCTCGAAGATGACAGTGCTATGGGGTCATTAACGAGTTTGTTTGAAACCACCAACTATGACCTGCTTTCAGATGAAGTGCTCGATATCGAACAAGATGACAACAATGAACAGGTTGAAAACGCAGAACCCTTGGCGGCCTTAGATGAGTTGATGGCGAACAACGAAGAAGAGTCGCTGATTGATGATGAAAACTCTAGAGCCGTTGAAGAGTCAGAGCCTCAAGGGTTAGTACCTGAAGAAGATCTCACGCTAAGAGACCCGAATTTTACCGTGCAAGCTGACAGTGATAACGAAATTTCATCGTCCATGACACTAAAACGAATTCTAGGCTTTGGTTTTGGTAGCAAAACGCAGCCTAAGCAGCAAAGCGAAAAATCACAACAACAAGTATTCAATTCAGACCGAGCACAAGAGCTTGAGTCTCAACAAACAATAAACAACGATTCAGAGGGCTTTCAAATGGATGAGCAAACACTAGATTTGCTAGAGGAAGAAGTAGCGAAGAGTATTCAACCAGAGCAGACGGCAGTTAACAGTGTTGCGACAACAGGTGGGCATCTGCTAACAGGACCAATGCTGAATGGCTTAGGGGCCAATGTTAACCATACCGACGACATTGAGCGTATGCATATGCTATCGCAGGAAATGGGCGAATCACTACAAGCCTGTATTCAAGGAATTCTAGATCTTCATCAACAGGTAAGCGAAGGGCGTTTTGGCACCTTAAATCGAAACCTTCAACCGATTGAAGACAATCCTCTTCGCCTTGGTTTGTCTTATGAAGAAACCATCAAAACCCTCTATGACTCAGAGAAAAGTGCAGTACACCTTTCTGCTCCAGCTGCGATTGAAGAGAGTTTGAAGAATGTACAGGCTCATAACGAAGCGATGCAGCACGCAACAGGCGAGGCGTTGACTCAAATTCTAGGGGCATTCTCGCCACAAGTACTTCTGCGTCGATTCCAAAATTATAAGCGTTCACACCAAGACGTCTCACAAAACAGTGATGAGTGGGCGTGGAATATGTACTGCAACTACTACCAAGAGCTTACGTCACATCGTCAACAAGGTTTTGAAAAGTTGTTCTGGGAGATTTTTGAGCAAGCTTACGACAAAAAAATCCGCGAGAAACAGTTGGAGTTTTAAACGTGAGAAATTTGCTATGGATGTGCTTTCTCTCGATTTTTCTTAGTGCTTGTAGCAGTGAGCCTGAACCCTATGACCCGACTCAATTGCCAACAAAAGTGACCTTTAGCATCGTTGCGCAAGAGGGGGTGAACCCAAGTATCTGGGGCCAGGCATCTCCGGTAGAAATTCAGGTGTTTGAGCTGGTGGATGACTCGATGTTTATGTCATCGAGCTACGACCAGATGAAAGAAGATTATAAGAAAGCGCTCAAAAGTAACTTTGTCAAAAGTTACGACTATGTTTTGACTCCAGGTCAGTTCAAGTTCGTTAATGAAATCGAAGTCGATGAAGAGACTAACTATATCGGGATTATGGCTAACTTCTCTGATATCGAACTGAGTGAATGGAAAAAAGCCGTCAAAGTGTTGAACACAGGCAGGGAGTATCACCTGTTGATGCTTCTTAGCGACTATGACGTCAAGTTGGAAAAGGTGGAATAAACAAGATGTTTTCACGAAATCGTGTTATTTGGAACGAAGGTTTGTTCATCAAACCACAGCATTTTCAACAACAGCAACGCTATACGGAATACTACATAGATGAGCGTTTAAGTTCCGTCAGCCGTTACTTGTATGGTGTTTCAGAGTTTTCTCTCAACCCAGAATATCTATCGTTTGGTCGTATCGCTATTGAGCGCGCCGTTGGCATCATGCCTGATGGAACGGCTTTTCGTATTCCTCAAGAAGATACGCTACCTGACGCGCTAGAAATTGATGACGCGTCGCTGGCTAACCAACTGGTTTATTTAGCGATTCCTCTACGCAGTGAATCACTAATGGAAATCAACTGGCCAGATACTCAAGGTACAGGTCGTTACGAAAGCCGCCGCCTTGAAGTGCGCGATGTCCATACCGTGCAAGGCGATATGACGACTATAGATGTGTCACCAATGCGAATCCAACTGATGTTGGAAAAAGAGGACAGAAGTGCTTATGCATCGATGGCAGTGGGACGCATTCTAGAGAAGCGACCGGATGGAAGTGTGGTCATGGATCCTGATTTTATCCCATGTCATCTCAATGTCGTTGGCAATTTGGCGTTGCACCGTTTCGTTAATGAGATATCTGGTTTGATGCGTGAGCGAGCCAAAAACATCGCTCAACGTATTAGCTCTCCATCTCAAGGTGGTGTTGCTGATGTGTCGGACTTTATGTTGCTGCAAGCGCTAAATCGTTTACAGCCGCAAATTCAGCATTTGGCAGAGCTTAGAAGCCTACACCCTGAGCGTTTATTTGAGTGCTTGTCTACCATTGCAGGTGAGTTAGCTACCTTTACTGATGAAAGTCGTTTGCCACCGAAGTCGATAAGCTACAACCACGACATGCCGACAGAGTCTTTCTGGCCTCTAATTCGTAATTTGCGTCAGTCTCTCAGTGTGGTTCTTGAGCCTAGAGCCGTATCTATTCAGTTAGATAAACGTAAGTACGGCTTAATGGTTGCACCGATCCAAGACCCTCAATTAATGGAGACGGCAGATTTCATTATTGCTGTTAAGGCTCGTATGCCAATGGATGAGTTGCGCCGTCAGTTTACTCAACAAACGAAAGTGTCTTCAGTTGAGAAAATTCGTGAGCTTATTTCACTGCAATTACCGGGTATCCCTTTGGTGGTGTTACCAGTTGCTCCTCGTCAATTGCCATACCACGCAGGTTATACCTATTACCAACTTGATAAATCGAGCAGTGAGTGGGAGATGCTAACGCACTCTAGTGGATTCGCTTTCCACGTTGCTGCTGCCTTTGAAGAACTAGACCTCCAGTTCTGGGCCATTAGGAGTTAATCCATGGATATCAATAAAAAAGAGAGTAAGTACAGTAGCTTACTTTTCGATGATGTAGAAAAAATAAACCATGATCAGGATTATTGGTTTCAACTTAGAGGGAGTTTGTCTAACCCTTTAATTGATGCAGCGACGCCACTGCTAGGCTTGTCGCTGCGCGTTAGACAGTTGTCTGAGTGCGAAAACATTGAAGCGATTTACGAGCAAACGATTGAAGAGATTAAAACCATCGAAATTGAGCTCACTGAGCAGGGCTTCGAACATGCAGTATTGATGGCTTACCGCTACATCTTATGTACGTTTCTAGATGAAGCGGTGATGGGAACTGAGTGGGGCTCCTCTACGGTATGGGCTGAGCACTCTATGCTGTCACGCTTTCACAATGAAACATGGGGTGGAGAAAAAGTTTTTACCATTCTGAAACGGTTAGAAGCGGAACCGCAGCAATACAAACCACTGCTTGAGTTTATCTACCAGTGTCTAGTTTTGGGTTTTGAAGGCAAGTATCGCGTCATAGAGTCAGGCAAGTTAGAGCGAGAAAAAGTCATTGCTCACTTACATAAACTGATTAATCAAGATCAAGAAGTTGATATCGCTCATTTAACCAGTGCGACTGAACACGTTGTGCGTTCGAAATACAAGCTAAGCAAGCAAATCCCATTATGGTCTATTTTTGCTGGTTTCGTCTTGTTTTGGGTCGGCACCTTCCTTGGTTATAGCTACCTACTACACGTCAAGACCAGTGACGTTATCGAACAACTAAATCAAATTTTATAAATAGAATAATTAAAGGCTAGGTGATTGCCGTGATACGTATTGAACTACCGACACTAATCTCAAAACTAAATGAACAGAGTAAGCTTGCACTAGAACAAGCGGCGACCGTGTGCATGGAGCGCCAGCACAGTGAAATTACGTTTGAACATTACCTTGAGGTTCTTCTAGACAATCCTCTCTCTGATATTCGAGTCATATTCAAGCAGTCTGAACTGGCGATAGACGATGTTAAGCAAGCCATATCCAGTAGCTTTGTGCGTGATCAGTCTTTAGATAGCTACCCAGCGTTTTCTCCATTACTTGTTGAGCTTCTTCAAGAAGCTTGGTTGCTTTCAACGACAGAACTGAATCAAACGGAACTTCGTTCTGGCGCAATTCTGCTTGCCGCTTTAATCCGTGCGGATCGCTACATGGAGCAGAAGCTGGTTAGTCTATTAGATGTGATCAACCGAGAAAGTTTGAAAAAGCACTTCGATGTGATTCTGTCAGAATCTTCAGAAACCCAAGTGGTTGAACAAACTAAGGGCGCTTTGCCGTCAAACACTAATGCAGATACTTCTGTCTTAGCAAAATACTGTACAAATGTGACTGAACAAGCGCGTCAGGATGAGTTAGACCCTGTTCTCTGCCGTGAAAATGAAATCAATCTAATGATTGATATCCTCTGTCGTCGTCGTAAAAATAACCCTATTGTGGTCGGTGATGCTGGTGTTGGTAAGAGTGCCATGATCGAAGGATTAGCACTTCGTGTCGTAGCCGGAACAGTACCTATGCAGCTTCAAGGTGTTGAGCTTTATTCATTGGACTTAGGTTTACTGCAAGCAGGCGCCTCTGTGAAAGGCGAATTTGAAAAGCGCTTAAAAGGGGTGATTGATGCCATTAAGCACTCTCCAAAGCCAATCATCCTATTTATCGATGAAGCGCATACCTTGATTGGTGCCGGTAACCAAGAAGGTGGTGGCGACGCAGCAAACTTGCTTAAGCCTGCGTTGGCTCGTGGTGAGCTGTCAACCATTGCTGCTACCACATGGAAAGAGTACAAGAAGTATTTTGAAAAAGACCCTGCGTTAACGCGCCGATTCCAATTGGTTAAGCTTGATGAGCCAAGTGTAGAGCAAGCGGTGGACATTCTGCGTGGGTTGAACTCGGTATACGAGAAAACCCATGATGTTCTTATTACCGATGATGCGTTAAAAGCAGCCGCTGAGCTTTCTGTGCGTTATATCTCAGGCCGACAGTTACCGGATAAGGCGATTGATGTTCTTGATACGGCATGTGCACGCATTGCTATTAACCTAACGGCACCGCCAAAACGTTTGGCATTTATTGAAACGGCGTGTCATCAGCGCCAACTCGAAATCGATATGCTCGAACGCGCTCAGCTACTGGGCAAAGATGTGAATCAACAAAGACTTGATGAACTCAAAACAGAAGAAGTCGCCGATGAGCAAGAGCGTGAGCGTTTAACCGAGCAGTGGCAGCAACAAAAGCAATTAGTTGAAGAGATTATTGGACTTAGAGCGTCACTCAATGACGTCAACGAAGAAGAGCCACTTACTGACGAGCAGCGTAGTGAAACTCTGGCTCAAATTCGTACTAAGTATGAAGAGCTAGAAGCGATTCCTCATGATGAGCGTTTGATCCATCCTCAAGTGGACGCCCAGCAGGTGGCTGAGGTGATCGCTGACTGGACTGGTGTACCTGTCGACCAGATGAACAGTGATGAGCTACACAAGATCACTCACCTGACTTCTATTCTTGGTGAAGCCATCAAAGGGCAAGATGTAGCGATTAAACGTGTTCATAAACATCTTTTGACGGCTCGTGCTGACTTGCGTCGACCAGGTCGTCCGAAGGGGGCTTTCTTACTTGTCGGGCCAAGTGGGGTTGGTAAAACCGAAACCGTTGTTCAACTCGCTGAAAACCTTTACGGAGGTAAGCAATTCTTGACGACGATTAATATGTCTGAGTACCAAGAGAAGCATACCGTATCGCGTTTGATTGGTTCTCCTCCGGGTTATGTTGGATATGGTGAAGGTGGCGTACTAACCGAAGCAATCCGCAAGATGCCATACTCTGTCGTGCTGCTTGATGAAGTTGAAAAAGCGCATCCGGAAGTACTTAACCTTTTCTATCAAGCGTTCGATAAGGGTGAGCTTGCCGACGGCGAAGGTCGCTTAATTGATTGTCAAAACATTGTCTTCTTCCTCACTTCAAACCTAGGCTTCCAGACGATTGTTGATCATGAAGAGAAGCTAGATGAACTTGATGACGCGCTTTATCCAGAGCTAGCAGCCTTCTTCAAACCTGCACTGCTTGCTCGTATGGAAGTGATCCCTTACATGCCACTCAATCCAGAAGTTCTGGAGCAAATTGTGCGTGGCAAACTGACTCGTCTAGAGAAGCTGTTCAGAGAACGTTACGATGCTGAAGTGGTTATCGAAGACTCGTTGATCGATGAAATCCTGTCGAGAGCGACACGCTCAGAAAATGGTGCTCGTATGCTTGAAGCCATTATTGAAGGCCAATTACTTCCACCAATTTCACTGGCTCTATTGAACAAGCTTTCTGAGCAACAACCAGTCACAAGGATTTATTTAGCGGCTCAAGACGGTGAGTTTATCGGAGAGGTAGAGTAGCTATGTCTAATTGGCTAGAACGAGTGACTGATCTCATCGGCATCAAAACTAAACATGAGCTTACGGCGAAGTTTGCGTTGATTCTTAGTGACGAACTCAATCTATCACAATGCTTGATTCTAATGCCGACCTCAGATGGTCGTCGACTTGTGCCACACGATAGGCAAATGAACGCCTCTTGGGCTGTGAATGACCTAAATAATCCCTTTGCACACGTACTTCAAAACGCGAAGAGCATGTCTCTTACCGCCGATGAACTTCTGTTTTGGCAATCCGATCGAGTATTTGCTCAATTAGTGTCAAATGTTGGCATGTTTGAAAGTGTCTGCATCCAACCTTTACCACTGCGTTCCAATCAGGTTCAGCTCGTGTTGTTTATGTTGGGTGATGATAGGGCAGTTTCGAAAGCGTTTAACTGTGCTGATGGTGTCAAGTTTATGGATGTCTTTACAAAGCAATGGAACTTGCTTGAGGAGATGGAGCGTGAGCAACGAGATATTCAAGTGCTTACTGAGTCATTGAATGACATGCAGCGAGATACCAAGCAAAGAGATCAAGCAGATCAACTTTCTCAGTCCCTGATTGGTCAGAGCCCTGTGATGCAGAGGTTACGTCAGCAGATAGTCAGTGCGGCAGAGTCTCAACTCTCCGTTATGGTGCAAGGTGATACGGGGACAGGTAAAGAGTTAGTCGCTCAAGCTATTCACCAGCTATCGAACCGCAATTCAGAGCCTTTAGTGGCGATCAACTGTGCTGCTATTCCAGAAAATTTGCTAGAAAGTGAACTGTTTGGGTACTGCAAAGGAGCATTCTCTGGGGCAGAGTCGGATAGAAAAGGCTTAATTGCACAGGCAGATGGTGGAACACTGTTCTTGGATGAAATCGGTGATATGCCGCTGTCTCTTCAGGCGAAGTTATTACGTGTTCTGGAAACTAAACGGTTCAGACCTATTGGCGGTAAAGAGGAGCAAAGTTCGGACTTTCGCCTAGTTTCTGCAACTCACGTCAACCTGCTTGCTCAGGTGAGAAACAAACAGTTTAGGCAAGATCTATACTACCGCTTGTTCCAGTATCCATTGACGTTACCTAAGCTATCTGAGCGTCTAGAGGATATTGATCTTTTAAGCCAGCACTTTGTCAAAGAGTTCAATACACAACATGGTACGCAAATTCGTGGTTTGCACTATCGAGCGTTAGATTGCCTGAAGCAATACACTTTCCCAGGTAATGTGCGTGAGCTAAAGCACTTAATTGAATTTGGCTGTGCTCAATGTCGGGACGAGTTAGAAGTCAGTGAAGGAAGCTTTGCCAATCGTATTGCCTGCCTCAACTTTGAATTACAAAGTGCGGCGCAGCCAGTCATGCCTCAAGCGCTTTCTCAACCTACGTTTATTACTGATAACCCATACCCAACACAACAAGGTGATTTCTCGGCTATCAACGATTTGAAACAAGCCATGAATGACTATGAGGAAAGTATCATTCGCGAGCGTTTAAATCAGTTCTCCGGAGATAGAGGTAAGGCTGCAAAAAGCTTGGGTATTCCCAAACGCACGCTTGCTTACAAATGCCAGAAGCTGGAGATAAAAGCTGTATGAAGAAGCTGAACTCACCCGCTTTGGTGCTCACTGCCAGTCTCTTTGTAGCAGGAGCTAGTGCTACGGATACAACCACTAATATGCAATGGGAAAAAGCGCAGCAATGCACCTCTGTATCAGAGCGATTAGAACGCTTGAGCTGTTTTGACGAGGTGTTTCAAACGCCTACAGTGTCGAATCTTGCGGTAAAGTCCGATGATAGACCGCCCGCTTGGCATACCGCGTTTGAGAGCTCGAAAGGGAATGAACCTTTGAATGTTGTTGAGAAGGGCACCGAGAAAGAAGGGGATGCTTGGGTCACTGTAACGGCTAAGCATGCTGATGGAGTACCTTCCCCCGTTCTAATGATGAGTTGTATCAACAAAATTAGTCGTATCGAACTGGCGCTTCCTCAAGCGATGGAAGACGCTCGAATTCGAGTCTCTGTGGCTGGTGGACCTAATCAAAGTTGGAGAAGTGATGATATTGGTGTTCTGTTCTCTTCAGCACGAGGAGTTCCGGCGATATCGATGATGAAAGTGATGTCTAGGGAATCAAGGTTGACTCTGCGCTCAAACTCACCGGTAGTTGACGGATTACAATTCGATACCACAGGTTTAAGTCAAGCTTTAAAACCGCTGCGTTCAAGGTGTGGGTGGTAACAATGGAATTGACCCAATACCGAACAAGCATAGTTAGACCGATTAGTAGCGAATCTCGTGTGGGAGAGAGGCTATTAGATGAGCCTTTGTTTGATTTTGTTGAAGATCAAATGATGAAGGTGGGTTCTCTTTCTCATGCAAGTGTTCAATGGCAAGAAGTAGAGCACAGCGCAATTACCCTTCTAAATGAGAAGAGCAAAGACATCAAACTGCTGGTGTATTTACTTCAGTGTTTGCATAACCAGCTGACGCCTAACCGTTTTATTACCTCATTTGGAGTGATGAGCGACTTTATTGAGCACTACTGGAATGATTGCTTTCCAGCGCCAGGCACAAGAGGAAACCTGCCGCGCAGAAAATTCTTTAGCCAAATGTGTCAGCGATTCTCAATGGCCGTTGATAAATTTGATTTTGCCAGCCTAGACAGCCAAGACAGAGAAGAGCTCCAGCAAGCCGTTGAATTTTGGCAGAAAACGATAGAAGCCAATGAACTCTCTTCTGACGTCGCGGAGTCTGTTGTGCTGACGATAGTCAATCAGCTCAAAAGAGCGCAAGAGCGGGAGAAACTGCAACAAAGCACGGCACAGCCTGCCTCGTCTCATTCTGCTTCATCACAAACGCCGGCAACCACTGCACCTGCTCTAGCCGTTGACAACTCAAGTGATAAAGCAGCGAAGCAAACTTTGTTGAAAGTGGCAGAGTATCTTTCTGAACAAGAGTCGGGAAGCGCTTTGGCAATTCGAGTTCGCCGACATGCGCTATGGGGCGCTATTACAACATTACCTGACCATGATCACCACGGAAAGACCTTGCTTCGCGGTATGCAAACGGAGCGAGAGAAAGAGTATCAAGATCAGTTAAAGCAACCCGACCTCGCGTTATGGAGAAAGGTTGAACAAAGTTTGACGATTGCCCCGTATTGGTTCGATGGTCAGTTAATGAGTCACGATATTGCTAAAGCGCTCGGCCAAGAGAGCTGGTGTCAGGCTATTCGTGAAGAAACTCAATCATTTATCCAACGCTTTCCAAGTGTCTCTGAGCTCAAGTTTAAAGATGGCGCGCCATTTTTGACTGACTCAGTGCGTGACTGGCTAGGTAGCAGTGAGATGAGTTCTTTTGGTAGCAGCGTTTCGGGTAGTTGGCAGGAACAGCGAGAGGAAGCCTTTAGTCTTGCTAAAGATGGCGGGATTGCGGTTGCAATGTCGATGCTTAATGACGGGCTTGTCGCAGCAACTGAGCCTCGCGATCGTTTTTATTGGCGTTTGTTGAGCGCAGACCTTCTGCAACACAACCATTTGGATGCCATGGCCAAAGAACAGTATCAAACATTGAAACAAGAAATTATGCAGACGAGCGTCACCGATTGGGAGCCGTCTTTAATAGAACAACTAGAACGAAATACAGCGTCAGATTAAGCAAAGGGACTATCCATGTGGAAAAGTATCATTGGGATTGTTAAAAAATTGAAGCCGGGTATAGCAGCTGCCCTTCCTATTTTGCTGTTCACTCTATTTATACTACTCAACGTTGCCATCTGGTGGGCGGGCCCTTGGCTAGAAATCAGAGGCACCAAACCGCTTGAAACTCTGATGGCTCGCGGTACGGCGAGTGCACTATTTGTCTTGCTCTCCTTGTCTGGGTGGGGAATTTGGCAGTGGCGCAAGCTGCAGGGTTTCAAAAGTCAGCAAAAGCGTGAAGAGCAGCTAAAACTCGACCCAATCACGGTGTATGAAGAGCGTCAGGAAGCTGAGCTTAATGATGTGATGCAAGAGATGAAGCAAAGCCTTAATACTCGTAATTACCTCTATTCCTTGCCTTGGTATTTGGTGCTTGGTCTTGAGAATGCAGGCAAAACAAGTTTGATCAACCGTTCAGGCCAGAACTTTGCACTTTCGTCGGTTATGCGTGCGTCTGGGCAGAAGAGCGAGAACCCATACTCTTTTGACTGGTGGATTGGTGACGAATCAGTATTGATCGATCCTGATGGCGAACTGCTTACTCAGGGAAATCGCAACGAAGACAATGATGGCGAACTAGAGCGTCGTTTGTGGCTCAACTTCGTTAACTGGTTAGAAAAAACACGCAGCAGACGACCCTTAAACGGTATTGTTCTCGCGCTTGATGTTTCTCATCTAGCAACGTCAACTGCATCCGAGCGTAAAGCTTATGCGAACCTTCTGCGCGCGCGTATTCGTGAACTGATGGAAACACTAGCAACTCGATTGCCAGTCTATATTACTTTAACCAAGCTTGATTTACTGTATGGGTTTGAACCGTTCTTCAAGCATTACTCAAAGTCACAGCGCGATGAGGTGTTGGGTTTCACTTTCTCGTTGGAATCTGTTGATAACTTAGATCATTGGTTAGAAGAGTTTTCGAAAGATTACGGGCAGTTTGTGTCAAAGATCAACGAGCTTTTCCCGCATGCTGTCGCTGAGCCGCTAGAACAGGAAGAGCGTGATGCCGTCTATAGCTTTACGCGTCAGATGTCTGGCTTACAAGATATCCTTAAAGAGTTTTTCCAAGACGCTTTATCGAGTGATCAATTCTCTACCTCTGCGTTAGTCCGTGGCGCTTATTTTACGTCGGTTTATCAGCAAGGGGTTCCGAGCAATGTATTTGGTGATTCTGCATCACGTCGATACGGTTTAACACACGCGGTAAATAAAGCGCAAAATGCAAAAAATTCGACGGTTTATTTTACTCAACAACTGTTCAGTAACATCATCTATCCAGAGGCTGGCTTGGCCTCGGATAACTTCCGTGTTGCCAAACATAAACGCCGTTTAATGGGGCTTTCATTCACGGCTTGTATGGTGGCAACTGTGCTGTTAGTCGGCACTTGGCACCGTTACTACTTGGCCAACGTCAACCAATCAGATGCCGTATTGGCCAAGGTGAATGAGTATAAAGCGCAGTACCCATCGAACCTTTCTTTGGCTTCTCAGAAAGACATTCTTGAGCCGTTAAACAAGATTCGACAGGCGACGTTGGAATTTGGTTTCTTCCGCGAAAAGCCTCGTTACATCTCCGATTTTGGTCTCTATCAAGGGCATACGATTGGCCCAATGGTTGAAGATACTTATCTAAATTTACTAGAGAATCGATTCTTACCTCTGCTTATGGCTGATGTGGTTGTTGCCCTTGAGCAGGCGGACAATGAAGAAGAAAAGCTCGCCGTTCTGCGTGTCTATCGAATGATGGTTGATAAGAGTGGCCGCTACAAAGACTATGTATTGGATTATTTTGGCAAATACTGGCAGAGCGCGTTTGCCGGTCAAAAACAGGTGCAAGGTGAGTTATTGGATCACCTAGATTATGCCATGCGTCATACCGATCTTGCAGGTGCAAGAGAGCAAGGTGATGAGTTCGCAGAGCGGGTGATGAAGCCTTACGACCGTACGATTGCCAATGTACAAGCTGAGCTAAGTACTATGCCTAACGATCAACGTGTTTATCGAAACCTTAAGTTGAATGCGCAAACGGTACTCGGTCCTGCGATTAGCATTCGTAATCTTGTCGGCCCTATCTTTGATATCGTTTTTGAAGAGCGAGTCGCGAACAGCAGTTTGTATATTCCACAGATGCTGACCAAAGAAGGTTTTGAAAGTTACTTTATGCCGCGTTCAGAGTCAGTCTCTGAGCTAGCCCTGATTGATAGCTGGGTATTAGGTCAGTCGAAAACGGCGCAGTTTAGCGAAGCAGATAAACAAGTGCTGCGTGAAAAGATCCGTAATTTGTATGTCGCCGACTATGTAAATACATGGCGAGCGGCATTGAATGATATCGATATGAAGTATTTCGGTGATATTAACGATGCGGTAATGGTGTTAGAGAACCTAACCGGAAACGTTGAGCCGATGCAGCGCTTACTTCGAACGCTAGAGAACAATACTCAGGTTATCGCTGGTCTAGACCCTGATAGCGATGCAGGAGAAGAACTACTAAAGAGCGCCAAATACAAAGTAGCTTCAAGCATTCAATCTCCATTTGCCGAGTTGAATTTGATGTTGAAACCCGTGGGAGACCAACCTGCTTACATCAATGAAGTACTCGCCTCTGTCGATGAGTTAAAAACATACCTAAAAGCGATTCAAGAATCACCGGATGTGGGGATGGCAGCGCTCGATGCGACCAAGGCTCGGGTCAAGTTAGTCAGTGCTGACCCAATTTATACGCTGAAACGAATCTCCTCTGGTTTACCAAGGCCACTCGATAGTATGGTCGCTAAGCTTGCGGATGAGAGCTGGTATGTGGTGAAGCAAGAGGCAATTAAACACCTAGAAGTTCGTTGGTATGAGGATGTTTATAAGCCGTACTACACTAAGTTAGCGAGTCGATATCCGTTTAACACGCAATCGAAGAAAGATGTGGCACTGGAAGATTTTGAGTCCTTCTTTGCACCAAAAGGGACGCTAGATAACTTCTACAACAACCAGTTGAAGGTGTTTATTGAAGAAAACATCGCGGTTGATGAATACGACACTGCCCAATCGATCATCCGTCCAGAGGTTTTGGCTCAGATCGAACAAGCACAAAGAATTCGTCAGGCATTCTTCAATCGCAAAGGGATTTTGGACGTCAATTTCTCGGTTGAACCGCTTCAGTTGAGTGGTAATAAGCGTCGAAGTGTTCTGAATGTTGACGGCCAGTACCTCACATACAGTCATGGTCCTCGTGAAGGTGTGGAGTTGATTTGGCCAAATACGTTGCGTGATTCTGCGGTGTCTAAGGTGACCTTGGTTCCGACTAAATCGAACTTGTCACCTAGAAGCATTAATATAAAAGGGCCTTGGGCATTCTTCCGCTTATTAGAAGAAGGCAACGTAATGTCGGCAAGCAAGACTTCCGTTGATTATCGATTTGCCGTGGATGGTGGTGACATGATCTATCGCATCAATGCCGAATCAGATGCGAACCCATTCACTGAACGCCTATTTAAATCGTTCAAACTCTCTAAGACTCTTTATTAAAACAATCAAAGGAGCGAGGTGACTCGCTCCTTTCATCGGGACGAAGTATCTATGTCCAATACAGTTTTGCTTGACCAAGTTGTCTACCATATTACGTCTGATTCTGACTCAATCAGACACCTAGAAAGCTACCAAAAAGTCAGAGACGAAATTAATAGCCGTTTCAACCCCTTGTCTGGAGGCACCAACTGGCAAGAGGTGTACGATGCTTGTGAGCTACTTGCTAAGGGGCCGGGCGTTGATCTACTCATGAGTAGCTATCTCACTATTGCTAAACTTAAAATTGAGGGCTTACCCGGTTATGCCAATGGCCTAGAGCTCATAATGAACAGTTTGAGTTTGTTAGCTAAGCCTGACTCTAAGTCGGCGAAAATGCGTAAAGAGGTTTTGGATTGGCTTAATAGCAAGGCAATTCCTGAACTAAAGAAGATGAAACCTTCTCAGGAGCAGCTACGCGACCTTTATCGAAGTGAAAGAATATGTGAAAGAATCCACCACTGGATAACACTTCAACAACCAGAAGTTGACGTAGATTTTGAAGGGGTTGGGTTTGTTTTGTTTGAACATATTGACCAAATTGAAACCCGCTATCACACCGCGATAAAGCGTCAAGAAAAGCAACGTGAAAGTGAAAACAGAGTGACGGTTAAGCGCCACCGTTGGAGCTTGGCTGCAGTGTGTATCTCGACTGCTATCGTGAGTCTGACAAGCTTGTGGCTTTACTATAATCCGAGCGTACTCAATGAGTATCAATTCAAGCAATCAATAGAGGTGCCAGTGCTGACAGCTAGAAACCTCAACAATTATGTAGAGCATACTAAACCTTCTAAGCTGGCTTCTATTCAGTCTGAACTGGTGCCTATGTATCAGTCATCGATTGAGGAGAAAACGCACGTATCGATTGAGCAACCTTATTTAAAGGCAATCGAACAGCTAAACGTATTGCAAAAGCTTTATCAGGGAGATGACGAAGTTATTCAAATTGGTCAGACGTTACATCAAGACCAACAACTGGCGCTTGAACAGGCCGATGAATTTGTTGCTCGGTTTGGTGAAATTCGAACCAAGATGGCGAATATTGCGCTGCTTGCTAAAAAGCGCCGCTGGACACAGGTCGCCAATGAAACCAAATCGTTAGAGGATTTTGCTGTTAGCTTGTCGCCTATTTACGGTCGTGTTGGTTACGTAGAAAACTTGATTGAGAAGAAGCAGTACGAACAAGCACATGAAGAATTTGAAGAGCTAAAAAGGCGCCTTAACAATTTGAGTTGGAAAGTTGCTCAGCTAAATCAGATGCTTGAAGAATAAAGCTTGTGTTGAGCTTATTTTTATCGGGGGACTCCTTGTAGAATCACTTGCACTTTGGAGAAAGGATCTATATAAATTCGGCTTTCCTTTTCCACACTGATATTTGAACACTTGGGGTTACCACATGACGCAGTTTTGGCAGCAAAAAGCTCTCGAAGAGATGACCGAAAACGAATGGGAATCGCTTTGTGACGGTTGTGGTAAATGTTGTCTGCACAAGCTTATGGATGAGGATACCGACGAGATCTATTACACCAATGTTGCATGTAGTTGGCTAAACAGCAAAACATGTTCGTGTAAGGATTACCCAAATCGTTTTACCTCAGGTGAGGAATGCACCAAGTTAACTCGTGATGATATCGATGATTTTACTTGGCTACCGCACACCTGTGCTTACCGCTTGCTTGCGGAAAAACAGCCTCTGCCAGAGTGGCACCCACTCATTACAGGCTCAAAGTCAGCCATGCATGCCGCTGGCGAAAGTGTTCGCAACAAAGTGGTATACGAAATTGATGTTGTGGATTGGGAAGATCACATTTTAAATCATCCTAACCGAAGCTAGGCGTAGTAACGTATATCAAGAGGTTATTTGTCGCCTTTTAGTTGTACTAATTCAGACCTGATCTGACAGTTACCCACTTTTTGACTCGGTGTCTGTCAGATTATATCTGGGCTAGATTCTTTTCTGTCCAGGTTGATTTCCCATCCTCTAATGTTTTTATCGGCGTTCTGCCGCAGTACACTTTTCCTTGATGAGTACGATGATTGTTGTAGTAGTCCATCCATTCGTCCAGATCTTTCTGCAGATCATCTATTGAACCATAAAGTTTCTTTCTGAACGTCACTGGTAAAACTCATTCAATATGGTCTTGTGGAAGCGCTCGCAGATGCCATTTGTCTGTGGCGACATCGCTTTAGTTTTGGTGTGATCGATATTATTGATGGCTAGATAGAGTTGATAGTCGTGCTGTTCAACGCGACCACAGTATTCAGTGCCTCGGTCGGTTAAGATTTTGAGCATAGGTAGCGCGTGAGTCTCGAAGAATGATAAGGTTATTGTCAATAAGCATATCTGCTGCCGTGATTAATGTTTTGGTTGTGTAGAGCTTAGCGAAAGCCACTTTGCTATAGGTATCAACGAACGTCTGCTGATAGATGCGTTCAATCCCCTTAAGGTTACCGACATAAAACGTATCCCGAGGGCCTAGATAACCTGGATGGGCTGTTTCTATCTCACTACAAGCTTCATCATCGTGCTTCTTACGCTCAAGAGCAGCAACTTGTTCGTCCGTTAGAATTATACCGTTTTCAGCTATCTGTTTTTCTAAGGCGATAAGGCGCTTTTTGAAGTTTTCTAGGTCATGCCGAAGCCAGATTGAACGCACGCCACTTGGGGAAATAAACACACCTAGCCTACGCAGCTCGTTACTTGTTCGAACTTGCCCATGAGCAGGAAAATCAATAGTGTATTTGAGAACGGCTTGTTCAGTTTCACCATCAACTCGATTCTTCAAGTTTGGTGTTCTTCTGCTTTGATTAATCAGAGCATCAATGCCACCATTTTCAACCAGTTCTTGATAGCGATAGAACGTGTCTCGTGAGACACCCATAACCCTGCAGGGTCTAGATACATTACCAAGCTCTTCTGCAAGATTGAGAATACCAGCTTTGTGATTGGTGATTGGATTGCTAGTATGAAGCATGAGAGTTACCTTTTATTGTCTTTGATTACGGATTCAGCACCTTTAATCAAAGTGGGTAACTCTCTTCTTTTCAAATTGAAGTGTCAGATCTAGTCGGAACTAATACATCTTAGTCAATAACCACCAATATTTACCAGTGTTACGAAATTTTGCCGCCATATTAGTGGCGGTATTGAAATCAAATGTTTTTTTGTTTTAAAAGCCTCCTGGCCTCAATAGAGCCGATCTCTTACCGCATCTTGAACCATCAGCAGCTCTATCATTCGGTGAATAACAATTGCCGGTATAAAGCGCTCTTCCCTAATCCGTTCTTATTTGGCCCCAATCATAATTGTTTTCAACCTTAGTTCCAGAAAAGTCCAACTTTGATCTGAATCTATCACCTTCGTCAAAAATAGAGTATTCACCTCTATCACACGTTTCTTTATTCTCAGGGCTTACGATTAAAGTTTCTCCAAACTCTGATTTAAACACACCTGTAACCATATTGGTAACGTCATTACAGTAGCTTTTTGAGTAATAGAGGACAAGCAGTACACATTTTAGGACATCTTTCTTCTGTAGGTCATCGTGAACACAAAACACTACATCATCATATGAGTTATCTGGTAGCGCCAGAAAGCTGGATTGGTATCTCACTTCTACATAGTTAGTTGCAAATTGATACAAATGCTTAAAACCTGCTTCCTCTGCAGCGATGAAAATTTCGTACTTAGTCTCAACCTGACGCGAATAAGAGCATCCTTGCTGCGAGGTTAGTAGCAGTACGCTGCAACCAAGAAATGAAATCATTCGCGATGTAGCCATAGTTATTTTTCCAAACTTAACGGTATCTAGTTTATAGTTCGAACCTCAGAAGCAGCTCTAGGCCATTGCTGTGTTAAGTTGATACATTAAGTAATTTCAGCCTAGAGCCTCAACTTAAAATGTAGCTGCTCTTCTTGAGTCTCTCGATTATCGAGAGTTTTTCGGTGGGTCCGATATCAACAGAGCTGTAACTTTTTATGATTTGGTCGTTCTCTTCCAGCTCAGTAATCCGTTTTTTTAGGCGTGTGGAAGCTTTGATGCTTAATTCAGAGAGAATACATGATAGTCCTTTATACTTGATTCTTAAACGATTCACTGATTTTTCACCCTGTAAGTTTGTTCAGCGCTTTGCTCATTATGTAAGTCTCGCAAACTTGAGCATGATAATTTGCTAGGCATAAAACTCCCACCTAACAACTGTTTGCCCGATATATAGCTATTTGTGATAGCGAGCGGTTATGATCACCATATCGCTTTTTTAATTCTTATTGGAGTCGTAGAGCTTTTGACAGTCTACCGAGTAATTTTGGGGTGTCCTTGCTACGAGAAGATTGCCTTTTTTAAGATGGGATGAGTGGAACCGCTTGCTTGATTTGTATAGCCTCACGGCAACTAAGTTGTGTTGTTGGCACCATCGCCTGATGTCATCAGAGTTTTCCGACGCGCTTGCCTAAGTAAGTTGGGAAATATAACAGCATCAGTTGTTTTAGATAAGCTCACCTGTGGCTATTTCGTGGGTGCTTGTGTCTATTGCGGTGTGGGCAGTGCAGTGGAACCTTCGTTATTCGAGACTCTAATCAAAAAGCCCTTGCGCATCTTTCAATGGAATTAAAAAAGCTGGTTTGCTAGCAGAGTGGCTGTGATGGTTAAATCACTGAAAACACGAAGTTTACCTATACTTGTTTTACTTCCATTCACTTTTTTCTTCTTCATAAATTCAAAAAGTTAGAGACTATCGTTTGATTAGTACTTGATTCAACTGTTTCCAATTCTTTGTTTTGTGACGTAGTTTTAGCATGAGACTGCGACGATTAACGTTGGTCAGATCGTAGTTTCTTGATTCAGTTCCATCGATTTATGCAACAAAGCCGATTGAAGACTAAACTGCATCACTTGCCACAGTTTTTGTTTTTAGTTCCTGCTAATTCGCGATGAACCAAGAAAGGAGTGCTAGTACCTAATAGGGTATATTTTTATTCTCTTGTTAAGTCCATCAGCTATAAAAAGTTTTTCGTTGGCAATAATTGCGTCAAAAGGGGAGCTTAAATGACCTACGGAGTCCCCCCGAATCGCAGGCTCAACCGTATTACTCCAGTTGACATAAATGTTACTTTCACTGGCCCCAAGCCATCCAACATATGTTCCATCTAAGTTGAATTTTTGAATCCGATTGTTCCCGAAGTCTGAAACAATAATAGACTGGTTATTATGGATGAAGATCGAGGCAGGCTTGTTGAAACCTCCAGGTAAAGATGTCGGTACAGCTTCTCCTCCTACTTCAAATTTAAGGGTCGTTCCTCCGTTTTTTTTTGCCCCAATCCATCCAAGTGGTTGCCCATTTTGGTCAAATTTTTGTATTCGATTGTTTCCCACCTCTACCACATAAACGAAACCATTTTTATCGACTTTAACCATGTGAGGTTTGTTAAACCCTCCAAGGGCACTACTGCTCACTGGTTCCCCGGATTGAGCAAATCCATTTGTAGGTCCGGATGATGTCGCGCCTAACCAACCAATGAAGTTATAGTTTGAATCAAACTTAAATACTCTATGCGAGCCATAGTCAGAAACCCAAATATTTCCAGTTGGATCTACGTAAGCGTTTGCTGGCCCTTTAAACTTTAGAGATGAATCATTAGGGGAGCTATTTAGGAACTGAACAAAATTCCCACTATCGTCATAGATATGTACTGATAGATTATAATATGCAGACACTACCATATATCCGTGAGAACTAAATGAAATAGAATGAGCACCAATGGGAGCTTCTAGGCTATCGACGCTAGGGGATAGATCTTCATCAAACCATCCAGATGTATTGGTTTCAGAAGAATAACCAAGCCATTTTTCAAAAGCTAACTCACTAGAAAATCTTACTACTCTGGCTTCGACAATATCAGGTACATATAGTTTAAAGTCATGTGAAACGAGAAGACCATATGGGCCTTGAAAACCTGTAATTGATGTTATGTTTGAGTTACCAACTACACTGGTAGTTGCAAGCCATTGACTTGACTGGTTAATGTTGCTCTGTTCTGTACCACAGGCTGCTAAGAAGATGGGCAATATAATTGTCCTTAAACGCATGAGTTGTCGCCCCTCGAGTTAACTGGCAAAATTGCAGCTTCATCTTAGATTTAATACGTTAATTATAGACTATTTGTTTTACTATCCATATAATTACTTGCTTAGGGTTTAGAAAAAATAAATATAAGCATGGATAATAACTTCAAACTAGCATACAGAAAGAACTTGATGGGTTGAGGGCTCTTTCCGTTTTTGCTGTGATTACTTATCACGCTGGAATTGAAATTAATGGAATGAAAATATTCCAAGGCGGCTTTCTTGGAGTTGATGTTTTCTTTGTATTATCGGGGTATTTAATTACTTCCATTATTTTGAGTGAAATGAATTCTGATAAATTTAAAATAATGGATTTTTATTGGAGAAGATTTAAGCGTATTGTTCCTGTGTTTTTAGTGGTCTTGCTTTTTACTAGCTTGATTTCATTTTTTATATTTCTGCCAAATGACCTATTGTCATACTCGAAATCTTTGAAATCTGCAATCTATTTTGGTTCGAATTTATTCTTTCTAGGAGAAGACAGTTACATTGCGGATTCTAGCCTCTATAAACCACTTTTACATACATGGAGTTTATCTGTTGAATGGCAATTTTACATTATTTTTCCTTTGTTTATGTGGTTTTTATGTCGATATTTCAGGAAATATTTATTTGGCTTTATTCTATCATCCGCTCTTTTGTCTTTTCAATATTCGGTAGTCTTAGCGCCTAAATATCCAGATATGGCTTTTTATTCACTTACATCACGAGCTTGGGAGCTTTTGTTTGGTGCTGCATTGGTGTTTTTTAAAAGAGATCTAATGCTAAGTAATATGCAAAATCCAATTGTAAGTTTTGCATCGAAAATACTTCCAGCAATAGGGTTGTATATTATATTTTATGGCTTTTTCTTTGTGAGTGACACCTCTATACACCCTTCATTTGTGACATTATTAGCTGTGTTAGGAGCTGGCTTTTTTATTTTATTTTCGAACGAAGGTGAGTTATATAGTGATTTTTCATCTTGGAAGCCCATTGTTGGAATTGGACTAATATCATATTCCTTGTATTTGATTCATCAACCGCTGTTTGTGATGTTTCGTTTTTTAAAATATGAAGAGTTTAGAAATGAACAATTTATATTAATGCTATTTATTTCAATGGTATTTGCAACAGCACTCTATTTTGGAGTTGAGAGGCCTTTTCGAAAGAGAAGGTGGGCTCTTTGGCAGTGGTGCTTAATGATTGTAACTGTTGTGCTACTTTGTACTTTTTTCTTATTGGTAGAAAAGAATGAAGGTTACCCTGAACGAATACCCCCAGAAAATAGGTTGTTGTTTGAGAACTTTAAGCAAACAGAAGAAACAAGGCTGAAAGGAAAAGAAATTGGAGAGTGGTATCCTTTAGGGAAACCCCATGAACCGTGTATTTTACGTGAGCCATCTAAAGCTTGTAGGTTCGGGGATGAGTCATGGGTAACCCTAGGCAGTAGCTATGTTGGGATGTTTGAATATGAACTCCAACAGCGTTTAGATCAGATTGGCAAAGGGTTAGTTTCTTTGACCTATTATTCTTGCCCTTTCTTTTCGACTGATTTATGGATGGAATCTACTCCAATATGCCCGATTATTAATGAAAAAAGGTGGCAAGTTATAAAAAAAATGAATCGACCTAAGACATTTTTTATTAATGCCCCTTATTTTTTGTTTTCAGAAGTTAAGGTTAGAGAACAAGATAATGTTTACGAAAAACAAAAAAATAGACTTTCTCAAGGGATAAAAGCAGATCCTCAATTGGCGTGGGTAAGTTTTGTAGGAAATATAAATAAATTAATTGATATGGGTCATCGTGTTGTTGTTGTTTACCCCATGTATAATACAAATGTGAATGGATTCCTTCTAGTTAGGAAAAAGATGACACAAAATAAGACTCTGCAGAAGATTACGTTTGAAAGGGTAAATGCCCCTCAACGAGAAATTGATAGTATTTTGAAGCTGGAAAGTAAGTTGGATTCACTTCTTTTAGACAGAGAAGGACTATACAAAATAAAGCCATTAGATATTTTATGTAAGGATAATATATGTCCGTTAGTAGATGAAAAAAATGGCCCTTTGTTTAATAATGGGACGCACTTGTCTAACTACGCAGTAAGCTTGATTCTCGATGAGATGAGCGTAAAATTATCTTACTAGATAACCATCTATGACTGAAGTATATAGTATAAAGTTGGTATATATTTGTTTATCCCATACCTTTTGATTTCTTTTCGTTACAAACAGTCGCCATTGGCGGCTGTTTTTGTATTTGCGCCTAGCTAACACACAATATGCAAACGTTTGAGTTTTGTGGTGTACAATTAAGGGCATCAATATAAGAAACAAAGACTTGTATTCATTCTTTTGAGGTCATCATGGACTTAATGTCTTTAAAAAAACTACGTGCGTTGGTCGTAGGGTTAGTTATCTCTTTTGGATTTCTCTTCGGTGCTAGTGCTTATGCCGCACAAGAGGGCGAACAGCTTTCGAAGCAGGAAAGAGAAGTTGAAAAGATCACTAATGAGTTTATTGAGCTAGTCGATTCGATTGAAACTGCGACAGGGGGGGCTAAAGATGCCCTGCAGCTTAAGCTTTTCCAAAAAAATGAAAGCTTAAGAACGGCGCTAGAATCAGCGGTCAATTCAAGTAGTATTCCCGACGATAAACTTATCAGCTACATAAGGATGCAGCAAACTTACGTCAGTGGTGCGTCTGAATACCTTGAAGAGAAAATTAAAGCAGTCAACAATAAAATTGACTCGGCCAAGAGTGAAGACAAACTCACAATGCTCAATGATTACCAAGAGTTGCAGCACTACTTTGATATTGTGATGGAGTCTGCGTGGGAAAACATTGAGTGGTTAAACGAGCTTGGCCAGGACGAATCTATCGCCCAAGCTCAATTTAAAGATTCATTAAACAAACGCCTGCGCTTGATGTCTGCATCGGTAGAGTATTTTAACCAACAAATCAGTGTGGTAGGGCGTCAGCTAGCCGTGAGCCCGGAATCGGAACTTGCTTCTTTACAGTTAGGCCAACTGATTATTCAGCAGCGTATGAACATAACGGTTGATAGCCTTAGTTCGCTGATTTCTATTGCAGACCAAGTCGGACTAGATACGGCAGAATACAAACGCCTAATTTTTGAAGTGACCGGGAGCATCACTCAAGACTTGCTCGAGGGTAGAGTCATCCTCTCTATCATTTCGCATTGGTCAGACAAACTTTGGGATTGGGTTGCCAACAACGCCCCTCAACATGTATTCCACTTATTTATCTTTGCCCTGATCATTTTCTCAACTAGCTTACTCGCGAAGCTTGTACGTAAAATCACCAGTAAAACGGTAGTGTCAAAGAACCTTAAGTTGTCCCAATTGATGCAAGACTTCTTTATTGGCATGTCGGGCAATGTTGTGTGGGTTATCGGTATTTTGGTTGGTTTGTCGCAGATAGGCTTGAACCTTGCACCTGTGTTGACTGGTTTTGGTATTGCGGGTGTGATTATCGGCTTTGCGTTGCAAGATACCTTATCTAACTTTGCCGCTGGTATGATGTTATTGATATACAAGCCTTTTGATGTCGGTGACTTTGTCTTCGCTGGTGGCGTAGACGGTAAAGTTAGCCATATGAGCTTAGTGAACACCACGATTAAGACCTTCGACAACCAGATCATTATTATCCCTAACGGTAAGATCTGGGGAGATGTGATTAAGAATGTGACCCATGAACGGGTAAGACGTGTCGATATGGTATTTAGCATTGGCTATAGCGACGATTTGCTAAAGGCAGAAAGCATTCTTACCGAAATTGTCACTACGCACCCTGCGGTACTGCGCACTCCTGAGCCTAATATTCGTGTCCATACACTAAACACTTCTTCAGTAGATTTTATTGTTCGCCCTTGGGTCAAAACAGACGACTACTGGGATGTGTACTGGGATGTGACTAAAGAGGTAAAACTTAGATTTGATCGCGAAGGCATCTCGATACCGTTCCCGCAACAAGACGTTCATCTGCATATGGTTAAAGAATCTTCAGAGCAATAATCTAAAAGATTAGTTAAGAGCGCCAATCGTGGCGCTCTTTTTTTTAGCTTGCTGATAGCTCGCTGTAGAAATGGATCTCAGGTTCTGTGGTAAGTAGTCCGGTTAAGTCCTCAAGCAACTGCTTGAAATAAGGTTGCTCACAGTGAAAATCGAAATCAGCTTGGCTGGCAAACTGCTCTTGGAAAAGGAACACGCTAGGGTTTGCCTTGTCGCGTAGAAGTGTGTATTTGATACAGCCAGGTTCGCTGCGTGTTGGCGCTATCATAGCGACGAGGAGCTTCTCTAAGCTTGCTTCCTGTCCAGCTGTTGCGTGAAATTTTGCGGTTAAATTGATCATTGTGTTTGCTCTGTTTTTGTTGTGTTAAAGGTATCTTCCTTGACGTTGAAGAAACTCGATCTTGTATCCATCCGGATCGGTAATAAAAAAGAAGCGCGCGAGCGGGGTGTCTTGATGGCTGATTGCTTTGATATCTGACGCCTCAATACCTAGGGCGAGTAGTTGCGCATGACTCGATTCAATATCATCGACGCTAACTGCAAGATGCCCATAGCTAGTGCCATGTGTGTAGGCTTGCGTTTGAGCGTGGTTACAGGTCAGTTCTAGTTCAAACTCAGTGTCTGGATTGGCAAGGTAGGTCAGCGTAAAGCTGTCAAAAACGAATTGGTCTTTGATTTCCAGTTGCAGTGCGGCACGGTAAAAGTCGAGCGAACGGGTGAGGTCGCTGACTCTCACCATGCTGTGAATCATTTTAGGCATGAGTTATCCCTTAGCTATTTTTCGCTAGCTTAAAGGGATTTAAATTGCTGTTGGTAGTACTAGAGTACGACAGCGTCGTTTGCTTTATTACTCAGCCGCTTGCTGCTTAACAATTTCCATCGCTGGATTGGGTTGGCGTAGATAGATAAGGCAGGCACATCTAAGCAGTGAGGTGAAGTTATTTATCTCACCATTGTAGTTTAACGCTTCAAGATAGATATTGCTGATAAAGCGTGGCAGAGTCATATCTTGCTGCGTGGCCATCTCTTCAAGGATTTGCCAGAAGCTCGACTCTAATTTGATGCTTGTTGCATGACCATCGATACGAATTGAACGGGCAACAGTCTGATAGTTTTCTTTCGGTTGATTGGAAAATACTTCACACATAACATTGGGGAACGCTAGGCTTAAAGCGAGCATTCTGGTCTTTTTATTACTCACCCGTCAATAATTGATTGTGTTTATAGCTAGATTGAACGTTGAAAAAAAGCTCACCAATGGTGAGCTTTTATCATCGTGGAGAGTTGAGCAAAGGCTAAGAAACTGAGGCGGCCGTGACGGCTTGGTTAAACTCTCCGCGCGCAAGTTGTGCTTGCTCGGAGGCTTCTTGTTTTTTATCTTGCGCCTTAGCTACCGCATCTAGGGCTGCTTGCAGCTCATTTTGTAGGTCTTGTGGAATTTGGTGAGCACCGAACTCTTCTTCACCATCGTGCTCAAGCGCAAAGGCGCGAATGCGCTTTTTCACTTTGTGCACTTCAGCAAATGCCTCGCGCTCTAATTCTGCTGCTTCTTGTGCGGCGTCACGACTACGTTCGAATCTTGCCAGTGCAATACCTTCAGATGACCAAGGATCCATTTCGGGTAAGTCTTCAATGTTAATCGTCGGTTCAACGTAGTCCTCTTGGTGGCGCAGATCTAGGCTTGTGGCGCGAACAGCTGAAATCATCAACATCACTGAAATCACCAATAAAGGTAACCCCCCAACGATAGCAGCTGTTTGTAATGTGCTAAGTCCGCCTAGGAACATTAATACGGTTGGCAGAAACGATAAGGTGAATGCCCAGAACATACGATTCCAACGCATTGGCTCTTCGGTCACATTGTTTTGGACCACAGACGCCAAGATGTAGGAGATTGAGTCGAAAGTCGTGGCGGTAAAAATTACGCACAGAATGGTAAACACAGCAATGACTAACGTGCCCATAGGCAGAGTGCTGAGCATGGAGAAGATCGCCTTGGTGGCACCTTGTGTATTAAGAATGCCTACGATGTCCATTTCACCAGAGAGTTGCAGCGACAGACCGTAGTTACCAAGAATCATAAAGAAAAGGAAACAGCCTAGCGAACCAAAGAAGATCGAACCTGACACCATTTGTTTGATTGTTCTTCCGCGCGAGATACGCGCGACAAACAGCCCCATGCTTGGCGCAAAGACGAGCCACCACGCCCAATAGAAGATGGTCCAATCTTGTGGGAAGTGAGTATTCTCAAAACTGCCGTATCCACCAAAAGGTTCAGCCCAAGTTGCCATCACGAAGAAGTTAGACAGCATGCGACCGATAGAATCTAAGCCAGTCTCAAGCATGAAAATGGTAGGGCCAGCGATAAGGACGAAAGCCAAAAGCCCCATTGCGCCCCAGAAGTTGATATTGCTGAGCACCTTGATGCCTTTTTCCATCCCCGCATAGGAAGAGTAAGCAAAAATGGCGGTACAAACTAACAACACCGCTACCTGACTTAAGGTAGATTGCGGGATGCCAAACAGAAAGTTTAACCCTTCGCTAATAAGAGGAGCGGCTAAGCCCAATGTTGTTGCTGCTCCGCCTAGTAGACCGAAGATAAACAAAACGTCGACGATTTTGCCAGCCGCTCCTTTAGCGCGTTCTTCTCCTAGCACAGGCATTAAAGCACTAGACACCTTAAGTACAGGCTGCTTTCGCACATAGAAGAAATAAGCGATAGGGAGTGCAGGAATGAGGTAGATAGCCCAAGCTATCGGGCCCCAGTGGAAAATCCCGTAAGTGGCTGCCCATCGAACAGCTTCTTCACTACCTGGCTCTAGTTGAAAAGGCGGGGATTGATAGTAGTAGGCCCACTCGATACATCCCCAGTAAAGAATACTCGCGCCAATACCACCGCAAAAGAGCATTGCCGCCCAAGACGACGTGGCAAACTCGGGTTTTTCATCAGGGTCACCAAGCTTGATTTGACCCATATCGCTGAACACGACATAAATCATAAAGAAGAAAGCACCAAGGCCAAGAGCAAGGTAGAGGAAACCGAGTTTATCGGTCATAAAGCTTTTAGCAATTGCTATCCAATCTGCCCCTTGTTGGGGGAACAAAATCAAAGGGAAAACAATGGCAACAAGCAGTGCAATAGCGCCAAAAAAGGTAGGCTTATCGATAAGTGAAAAGGTGTTTCGCACAGCGTAAAGTCCATAATCTTGAAAGTCAAAATTATGGAATGCGTATGCTATCTACGACAAATGACATCCTTTGTCGTGAGGAGAAAAGGCGTTTATTGTCGAGGTGTTACTAGAAAACTATAAGATGGCTAAAAGAATACCTCCGACTGTTGCCGCAGCGGAAAGATATTGCCCTGCAGAATAGGATCCATCTTCTTCTTCAATTTTATCAGGGTGGTCAATACCTAATGCGCCGTGAGCGAAAGATTCGACTTTATCACCAACGGTTTTATCTCCTTCTTTCGCTACTTTGCCTTCTTTCTCAATTTCCTGAAGCGCAGCTAAAAGCGCTTTTCCTTCATCTGAAAGCGTGACTTTATTTTGTTCAACCTTAAGTGGGGCAGGGCCCGAATTGCTATTGGGCGCCGCTTCTTGAGGCTTTACCTGCTGGGTTGGTGACAGCTTTGCCGCCTCCATTCCTACTGGTGTCATAATGCTCTCCTTACATCATCCTCAGACAATATATCGACCGCTTGGTTAAAAACTTGTGCAAATTATTTAAAATTTGAATTAAAAATAACAAAGCATAAATCGTGCCTAATTTATAACTTTCAAACCATCATTTCTCATTTGATGGGACTTGATAGTAAGAAGAGCAATTACAGTGCCTATTTACACTCTAGATCATCGTTTCTCTTAGACAGATGCTTATAAGCCGCCATTCTATTTTCAATTTTTACATAGCGAACAGGTGGTGCTAAGACTTCAAGTGGGTAATCTTGCCCCTCTAACTCTACTGGCAAATCTGTTGGAGTGATGACGACGACATTAAGGTTCGGGTTGCGCTTAAGAATCGACGCCTTTGTGCCAAATCCTTGCTCTGTATGAAATTTACCTGCGATGTGGATGACTTGTTTACTTGGATTACTTGCCAAGTAATTAACGATGCTTTCCGCCATGGTTTCATCCCAAGTCACTTGAGCGGCAAATTGGCGTTCAGTTTGTTCTGGCTTGCCATGGTGCATAGAGGCCATGAACTTCTCTTTATAGGCGCTGTTAGACGTATCTATGGTTGCAGCCAATTTCTGTCGTTCACTGGAAGCTAGCTTGTCTAGGTAGCCAACCCCTTGCCGTCCGAGGCAGCGCACGATAGGTTTAGGGGCATTCGCTGCAATAACATCTAGCTGATTTGCTTTAGCGAACTCAACTAAAGGGCGGTAGTCGCTTTCATAGTTTGGCCAAGCAGCCCCTTGTTTGATCAGGACTTGTTCACCAATCTCACTTGCTAGATAAGCATCAACAACACTTTGTTTATCACGCGAGAATTGCTCCATGGAGAGCGCAACGTCTTTGCCTTGACTAACTAATTGTTTCAGAAGGTCGACTTGGAAGCGATGCACACCTGCATGGGTGTGCCATTCACCAACAAGAATAACATCGGCAGTTTTTAGTGGCTCTGGAAGCGAATCAATAGAAATTAACTGTTTTTCAGGGGTGTAGAGCTGGTAGTCGTAGTAGCTGCTAATTGTTTGTTGTTCGGAAGAAAGAGGGGAACTTGAACAAGCGGCAAGAGCAAAGCAGCTTAAAGAAGTGGCAATGAGCCTAAACATAAATGGCCTCCATTAGATTGTTCGGCAATAGTAATGGAGGCCAGAATAGAGTTCAATAAAAATGAGAATTATTATCTATTGAGATGAGTTCTTACGATACATGCGTATCATAAAATCAGCCTCACACTCAAAAAGTGTAGCTGACTTTAGCTTGTCACGAAGAGTGTCAGGCGCTTTCCATGCGAATGGCGTCATCTGGAGCAGATCGTAACCATCACCATCGCTGAGCTGCATTACGTATGACAATTTCTCTTGCTGTTCTAACTCAAAACCTGCAATGATTTCAGCGTCTTCACTGTGAAGCCTAACATCAGGATAGATTTCGTCTCTGAGCTGGTAGAGGTGGCGTCCTGCGGGGGTCACAGTGATAACAAAGCCCGAATCAGCAACCACACGAGATAGCTCTTCTGCTTTGCATGGCGCGTAGATACGTAGTACCGCATCTAGGCTGCCGTTTTCAAACGGTAGTCGATGGCTTGAAGCAACCGAAAAATGACAGTTACAGTGGCGCTTAGCGGCATAGCGAATCGCAACTTTGGAGATATCTAATCCGTAGGTTTTGGACTGTGCATATTGGTTTGTTAGATGGGAGGCCACTTCTGTCGTGTAGTAGCCCTCACCGCAACCAATATCTAGAAGCCGATGTTGTGAGCCAGAAAGGAGCTCAGCACACATTTGAGCCACACGCTCTTTGAGTGGACGATAGTGATCTTTTTCAAGAAAGCGACGACGCGCCTGCATCATTTCTTTATTATCGCCGGGATCTTTAGAACGCTTGTGCTGAACAGGCATCAGATTGATATAACCTTCCTTCGCGAGGTCAAAGGAGTGATTATTCTGACAACGATATGTGCGCTCTGACAGCGTAAGATTTTCGTGGCATAAAGGGCAGGTGTAAGACATAACAGGCTCTGGTGAAAACTAACAAGGCGAAGTTTATCAGGAAGCGTAAAATCAAACTAGCAAGCTAAGTACTGACTCAACAAAAAAGCAGCGCCGCAGCACTGCTTATGATTGTAAAAGGTAGAAACTTAGTGGAAGAAGTCCACTTGTTGTTTCAATGACGCGGCTTGCTTAATTAAATGCTCGGCACTTTGCGTCGTTTTAGCACTTGTCTCACGACTTTCTCGGTTCAATTCACTGATTGAATTTGCATTAGAGGCAATCTCTTGGGAGACATTCGCTTGTTCTTCAGAAGTCGCGGCAATGGTATCCGCCTGACCTGCAATAGACTGAACTTGAGAGGCAATCGTTTCGAGTGCTATGCCCGCTTCCTGTGCCTTGTCTAACACTTGATTGGCATTGACTTGGCTTTTGTTCATCATATTCACCGCATTACTGGTTGAGCCTTTAAGCTTATCAATGATAGACACCACGTCTTTTACTGATGTTTGAGTCCTGTGGGCGAGAGTTCGCACTTCATCAGCAACGACTGCAAATCCGCGGCCTTGCTCGCCCGCACGCGCCGCTTCGATGGCAGCATTAAGCGCCAATAGGTTAGTTTGCTCGGCGATCTCATCGATCATTTTTGTGACGGTTTGAATCGCTTCGCTGTCAAGGTTGACTTGCTCAATCGCCTTGGCTGAGTTGTCTAACTGGTCGTTGAGTTGGGCGACATCGATACAGACGGTTTCAACAACATCGAGCCCTGATTGACTGTCTTGATTGGTCAAGCGGACATTTTCAGCAATTGCTTCCACCTGCTGAGCAACCGCTTGTGCAGAAGAGGCCATCTCTTCGATTGCTGTCGCAACTTGTTCTACCTGTTGCTGTTGAATATCAGATTGGCTTAAATTGCGCTCGGCGTCGCTCGACACGCTTTGTGAGGCAGTCTGAACAGAATCGCTGGTCGAACGGATTTCACCCACTAAGGTGTTTAGCTGGGTTGCCATATTCGCAACCCCGTTACTGAGGTTAATAATCTCGTTGTTTGACTTTTTACCCGTAGAAGGAATATCTAGGCTAACTTCTCCTTTTGCCAGTCTCGTCATGTAGCCATTTAATACGGTCAGTGGCTTTAGATTACGATTGAGGAAAACGGTTAGAATGATAAACGTAGCAATCGCGACAATAGTAGCAATGGTAATAATGAGCTTAAGCAGTGTGTCACTTCCTTTGGTCACCTCTTTGATGAAGGTGCCACCTAGCAATTTCCAGTTCCAACCAGGGACTTCGGTATAAACAAGATACTTTTCCCCAACCGTACCTTGATATTCATAAGGGTAGCGAATCAAACCACTTTTTTGCTCAAAGATTTGGTGGAAGGGTTTATTACCGTTGTAGTCAGATACCTCAATAATTGACGGGGCACTCTCATCATGGACAGGATGCAGCAAGTATTTACCAAGGTTATCTTCTCGGTTGTCGACCACAATGGTGTATCCAGTGTCTCCCCATGTTATGGATTCCAAAGATTTATAGAGATCTTGTGTTGCTTGTTCGACAGGTAGCCCAATGAAAGAAAGGCCGTTCACTTGTCCAGAGGCATTTTTGATTGGAGCGTAATAGGTGATATAGCTTTCACCAAACAGTTTGACCTGCGCGTAGTAGGGCTGACCGTTCATTAATTGGTTATAGCCTGGATGGTTTTTGCCTAAAGTGGTGCCGACAACGCGTTGTCCAGAAGGATTCTTTAAAGAAGTCGCAACGCGAATGAAATCACCGTTCAAGGGAGCAAAGATAGTGGCTACCGCACCTGTGTCACGAGTAAAACTATCTACAAGCTTAGTGTCACCAATTAAGCTCTCGCCATATTGGGTAATATTGGGGATCGACTTGCCTTTAAAATCGACGCTGTAATCCTCGACATAAACACCGGCGAGATAGCCATTTCTAAAGGTAGATTCGAGCACTTTAGCAGTATGTAAATAGGCATCAAATTGACCTGCGATCGTCATCGCCATGGCTTCGACTTCTGACTGGTGTCCTTTCAGAGTAGTATCGAGTAGTACTTTGGAAGCATTGCGGTAAACGAGTGTCGCTGTACCCGCGAATGAAATTAGCAAACAAAGCAGTATGACCAGTTTCAACTGAAAACCGACGCTTTGGTTTTTGAGTTTTTCGAACATTTCTAGTTATCCTGTCTTTAATAGACTCTTGTTATCATTGAAAAATGAATCTTTCAGCAGCAAAAAATCAGGAACAATAATAGCGATTTATAAAATGCCTATAATTGATTCGTATTAATGATTTTAAAGATAATGGAGTCGAAGGTATAAAGGCTGCACGCCTAGAAGCAAAAGACCGGACGGAGCAAGAAGAAATTTCGGCAGAAAGGCAAAGCCACGGGCATCGCTACCCGTGACAATTCATCTACTTGGTGGAAATCTTAGTGATCAGTTGATGACTTTCATTGGGTTGCAGTGTTTTACCTTGTTCGATTGAAGGTGCATGCAGAGTTGATTCGACACACAGGAAGGTCTTGTAACCTTCGTCCTGCATATCCGCCATTCCTTGAGCACCTTCCGCCCACGGATTCCACAGCACAGCGGAATTGTGGCCTAGGTTTTCAACGACGACTGAGCGATTCAGCACCGGGTCTTCAACGGCAATCTGCTTTGACGGTTGAGTGTAGACGCGGTCAATGGTGTCAGTCAGTTGCAGTACATCTCCGCCTTGACAGATATCGCCACCTTTCAGGCTATCAATGTATTCTGCACCCATGCCAGTTGTTTTCGCTTGCTCGATATCACCGACGGTTAAGTACGTGTGTAGAGCACCAGAGAATGTCCAAGGCTGGTCATCGGTGTTAGTCACATCTAAGGTGATTTTGAGTTCATCGCCAATCTCAACCAGTAGGTGAGCTTGGAACTGGTGAGGCCAGACTGCTAGTGTTGATGCGGATGGCAATAAACCAAGCTCAATGATGACACCATTTTCATTCTCGCGATGTTCAAGTAATGTCCATTCACTGTTGCGCGCAAAGCCATGTGCAGGTGCAGCGATACGACCAAACCACGGCCAGCAAACTGGAATACCACCACGCAGTGCCGCTTTACCATCAAAGGCGGCTTGCTTGCTCATCCAGATGAGGTCTTCTTGACCTTGGGGTTTAAATGAAAGGACATGCCCACCATGAAGGGCAATACCCGCGCTGGCTTTATCATGTATTATGCGGACGACCTTCACTTGATCGATTTCAACGATGGTCACGTTGTCAGAGAGAACTGTAAGGGCAGGGAGAGTATGTAAATCCATGTGCTGTTTCCTATTTCACAGAGACAGTGTTCAAATTTCAGATACAAAAAAGGCGACTCAAGAGTCGCCTTTTTACAAGATTCTGCGCTAAACGCTCATCTTAAGTAATTTAATTACTTAGAGATGTGTGCGATTAGGTCAAGAACTTTGTTTGAGTAACCGATTTCGTTGTCGTACCAAGATACAACTTTAACGAACTTGTCAGTTAGAGCAACACCAGCTTTAGCATCAAATACTGAAGTTTGAACTTCACCGATGAAGTCTTGAGAAACAACTTGATCTTCAGTGTAACCTAGAACACCTTTTAGTTCGCCTTCAGAAGCTTCTTTCATCGCAGCACAGATTGCTTCGTAAGATGCAGCTTCTTTTAGGTTAACAGTTAGGTCAACTACAGAAACGTTAGCAGTTGGTACACGGAAAGCCATACCAGTTAGAAGGCCGTTTAGTTCTGGAAGAACAACGCCTACAGCTTTAGCAGCACCAGTTGAAGATGGGATGATGTTCTGAGAAGCACCACGACCACCGCGCCAGTCTTTAGCTGAAGGGCCGTCTACAGTCTTTTGAGTTGCTGTAGTAGCGTGAACTGTAGTCATAAGACCAGATTCGATACCGAACTTGTCGTTAAGAACTTTAGCTACAGGTGCTAGACAGTTAGTAGTACAAGAAGCGTTAGAAACGATGTCTTGACCAGCGTAAGTTGAATCGTTTACGCCCATAACGAACATTGGAGTTGCGTCTTTAGAAGGACCAGTTAGAACAACTTTCTTCGCGCCAGCAGTGATGTGCTTACGTGCAGTCTCGTCTGTTAGGAAAAGGCCAGTTGCTTCAGCAACAACGTCTACGTCGATTGCATCCCACTTAAGGTCTTCTGGGTTACGTTCTGCAGTAACACGTACAGTCTTACCGTTAACGATTAGGTTACCACCTTCAACTTCAACAGTACCGTTGAAACGGCCGTGAGTTGAGTCGTACTTAAGCATGTATGCCATGTACTCTACGTCGATAAGGTCGTTAATACCTACAACTTCGATGTCGTTACGCTCTTGCGCTGCACGGAAAACGAAACGGCCGATACGGCCAAAACCGTTAATACCTACTTTGATAGTCATTATAGTTGCTCCACAACTTAATTTCTGATTAAAGATAACTGGTAGTAAAATTACAGAATCCAGTCAAAATCTGCAACAGATAATCGGACTTAACTTGTTTAAAGTCAAAAAAAAGCGTCGCTTTTTTTCACAATTAGTCTTAATTGGCGATGTTTTGAACGGAAAACTGATTTTTTCCCTAACCAGTTGACGTAAAATAGTTCAGATGTTGACAGCAATGCTGAAAGTTTAACCATCCTGTTATGGTTTCAAAGTATGTGCTACAAAAGTATTTGAGTGCAAGTTTTTCAAAAAAAAAGTCATAGTTAAAAATGAGAATATGGAGATTTGTTGCCGTGGAACAAAACAAAGAAAAAATGATGAAGCCTGATGAACACTGGCGTGAAGTGCTATCAGATGAAGAGTATCGTGTGTGTCGAGAGCAAGGTACGGAGGCCCCTTTTAGTGGTAAGTTATTGCATAATAAAGAGACAGGCACATACTCATGTACCTGTTGCCAAGCGCCTCTTTTCAGCTCTGACAATAAATACGACTCTGGGTGTGGTTGGCCGAGCTTTGATGCCCCTGCATCGAATGAGGCTATTCGCTATTTAGAAGATCTAAGTCACGGAATGGTGCGTACAGAGATAAGATGTGCAGCTTGTGATAGCCATTTAGGTCACGTTTTCCCTGATGGACCGAAGACAACAGGTGAGAGATTCTGTGTTAACTCAGTGTCGTTAATTTTCAACAATTCATAAAAAAGCGGTGATTTAACCACCGCTCTCTGTTTCATCCTTACATGTGTTTAAGATTGCTTAAACTTAGGGATCATCGCCGCGTTGAAGGTGCCACTCATGATGGCATCTTCAAACTCATCAGCAATCTCGTCGAGTTGCTTATAAATACTGCTATCAAACCCATAAAGAAGTTGAAGTTCACTTTCCGAGGCAATAGGAACCTCAAATTTTTGCGCAACCATAGTCCAAACGTAAGCTTCTTTCTTCATTCCTAGTCGATAAGTGGTGCTGGCTAGGGACTTAAACACTTCATTATTTATGTTGCTTTGGTTAGTAAGTTCTAGGGTATGGATCAGAAGTTGACGCGTTTTTGTTTGGTCCCGGCTGGTGTAAAAGGTCGCAAGGGCATATTGCATTTCTGCGGTTTCTAATGCTTTCGTCCCTTCAAGCTGAAGAAAGCTTCGGCGCGCATCATCGCTGCCAATTTGGCTCCACAAAAAGTAAAGTGATTGTGGTGAGTCTGACTTCTTGAGAATCGCGACAATGCTGTCTAAATCTTCCCCGGAATTAACCAGAGCAGTAAAACGCTGCTGCTTGACCCCTTTTTGGTCTAGCGGCTGTATCTGGGAAGCTAACTCTAAACATTTTTTGTATTCAGCTACGTACTCATATTCTTTAATTCTGTTGCTGTCGGTTGGGTTTTTTAGTACTTCGAATCGGTGCCATACCAAATCAGTCCGTGGAACTCGACATTGACCATCGCCCATGTTTAGGCGCTCACATTGCAGAGCAGGTTGGCTCTCACATAGTTGTTCGGTGTTTTTGTTGCCTTCAAAGCACCCGACTAAGGTGACACTGAGACCGAATAGAATAAGTAGCTTGATTGATTTCATACTGTCGTTGCTTGTGATCCGTTACACTTATTTATTGTAGTTTTCTTGACTGAGTCTACTGGCCAGTTAAGGTTCGCTTATCGCGACTGATTTTAAGGATAGACCATGGACGCAGAGCAGTTAATTAATGCCATCACACCTGAGGCTTATGAGCGTCTACTTTTTGCTGTAGAAACAGGTAAGTGGCCTGAGGGTACCCCACTTTCTCAAGAGCAGCGAGACTCTTGTATGCAAGCTGTGATGTTGTATCAATCTAAGCATAATGCAGAAGCGCAACATATGACAGTTGCTCAAGGTGGAGAAATTAGCTTCAAGTCGAAAGCTGAACTAAAAAAACAGTTTCAGCAGGGGCAAGAAGATATCGTTCGAGTAAATCCAAACGATTAGTTCAATAAGTAAAAAGGCAGGATTCAATCCTGCCTTTTGTTTATCTTAACCACAGCACTTTTTAAACTTCTTGCCGCTGCCGCAAATACAAGGATCATTGCGGCCAACTTTTAGGCTAGCGACAGGTTGTGACAGTCTTGGATCAAGTGGCTGCTCAGGTCCCTGCGTTTGTGGGAATGTGCCGTCAATGTAGTACCAAAGCTCTTGCTCCTTGAGAAAGCGCGAGCGTTCTTCAAGACAATACTCTTTCCCATCCTGTTTAAAGTATGCTTTAAAAGTAACAAACCCTTCGTTGTCATGGCTACCGGGCTCAGCGCCTATAACTTCTAAGCCACACCAGTCGCTATTGATTGAGTCGGTGATGGCTTCGCGCTCTTGCTGTGCATGGCAACTTGGGTGGTAGGTATTGATCACGTATTCGACCAAGCCCTTTACGTGAGCTGAGTAACGAGAACGCATAAGTTGTTCAGGTGTTTTAGCCTTTGAATGGTCATGATGGATTGGCTCGCAGCACTCACTGTAATCCTTTGGGTTTCCACAAGGACACGAATTCATAAAAACTCCGATTAATTCGTTTTTACAGAAAGAAGGTCAGCCGTCCATTTAACTGACGAGTCATAGCATTCACTCAAAACAATTTCATCAACACCGATTGAGTCACAGTGGCGGCGAACTTCTTCCCATTGGGCTTGTTCATATGCTTTAGTCAGCATCAAAATTTCGCCTAGTATGCCTTCATTCTTTGTGATTGCGAGTTTTATTGACTCATCGACAGAGATTTCTTCAACGATTTGCTCTAGTGGCCTATCTAACAAGCTATCAAGCAGCGAGAACATGCCAGTTAAAAATGCTTGCCCGGACTCAAGCTTGGCGCCCAATCGTGAGGCAAGTAACTCACAGTATCTTGCTCGTTGGATCGACAATCCATAAAGATAATCTGGTTTGCTCTCTTGGCTCGAAGCGAGAGATACGAGAGAAATGAACTTGCGTAGCTTATCTTCACCTAAATAAACCAAAGCTTGCTTGAACGATTGGATCTTGGTTTGAACTATCGAGGATGAGTTAACAAATGTCAGTAGCTTATAAGAAAGGGTAACGTCTTTGCTGATTAACGACTCAATCGACTCATAATCCATATCTTGCTTGGAAATTTCGGTAAGCAACTGAATAACTGTCATAAATGAAGGCTCAAGTGACTTACGCGTTATCATCTCTGGTTTACTAAAGAAGTAACCCTGAAAATATTCGAAGCCGGCTTGCTTCGATTGTTCAAACTCTTGATAGGTTTCTACTTTTTCAGCAAGAAACTTTATGTTGGTACCCGCTAGGCGAAGAATAAAGTTGCGAGCTTTTTCTATTGGCACTTGGCGAATATCAAATTTAATGATTGAGATATAGGGTAAGAAGGCTCGCCACTCTTTACTCGGAATAAAGTCATCTAACGCAATTTTATAACCGGCGGCAGACATCTCTTTGACCACATCGAGTAGTTCTTTTGTCGGTGGGCAATCTTCTAATATCTCGACAACAAGGTTATCGGCAGGGAATAGGGTAGGCACCTTATTTAATAGGCTTTGGTAAGGAAAGTTAACGAACCCTAGTTTATCTCCCAGTGTTTCGTAGTGTGTTGAGAGAAAGTGATCAGACAGTAGACGGCTTGTCGCGTGTTCAGGATCGATTTCAGGAAAAGTGTTTTGTGGCCCATCTCTAAAAAGAAGTTCATACCCAATAGTTTGCTTATCTCTGTTGAGTATTGGTTGCCTAGCTATATATGAGTAAGTCAAGATCTATACCACGTTCCATGTTCAAGTTGAGGAAAATTAGCCTTCATTAAGAATGAACTAAATAACGTGAAAAATAAGTGACTTAACCTGCAAAAGGCCGCTGCTGTAACTCAAACCCATTTTTATCGTACACCAAGACCGAGCCTTGTGTGTACCAGTCACCTAGCACAATTCTAGTATAGTCCGTTTCTAGAATTTGGAAGGAATGAACCTTAGGTCGATGCGTATGCCCATGTATCATTAGATCAACATTGTGGTGCTGCATAACGTTTTCGACTTCAGATTGAGTCACGTCCATAATATCGAGTGATTTAGTCTGTTTATCCGTTTTGATATCAGACTGGACTTTATTGACAATTTTCTTTTTAACGAACATTGGAATACGATTGAATACCCACTGCAACCAAGGTTGGTGAACTTTAGCGCGATATTCGAGGTACTTCACATCTTGGGTGCAGAGTGTGTCTCCATGTAGGACAACTGCTTTACGCCCATAAAGGTCTATGACGGTTTCATCGCCAAGTAATGTCACCCCTGTTTGTCGACTGAATTGTTTGCCAACAAGAAAGTCGCGATTGCCTTGGGTGAAAAAACAAGGAATACCTTTGTCAGTAAGAGTTTTAAATTCAGCACGGATAGATGAAGCGAAATCCGAACGGTCATCATCACCAATCCAAAACTCAAACAAATCACCAAGGACGTATAGAGCATCGGCATGGATTGCTTCTTCACGCATAAATCGAACAAAACACTGAGTGATGTCGGGAGTTGTCGGGGAGAGGTGTAAATCAGATATAAAAAGTGTGGTCATAGTTAAATAGCAAAAGAGCGCATAACGCGCTCTTTTTTATAGATTATTCTTCGATTGTTGTACCAGTGATCAGTACATCTTCTAGTGGTACATCTTGGTGCATGCCGTAAGAACCTGTGCTCACACCTTTGATCTTATTCACGATGTCCATGCCTTCGATAACTTCAGCGAACACACAGTAACCCCAACCATCAAGGCTTTCGCTACGGAAATCTAGGAATGTGTTGTCATTCACGTTGATGAAGAACTGAGAGCTAGCAGAGTGCGGCTCCATAGTACGTGCCATAGCAAGCGTACCCACTTTGTTGCTTAGACCATTGTTCGCTTCGTTTTTGATAGAAGCACGAGTTGCCTTCTCTTTTAGGCCAGCCTCCATGCCACCACCTTGAATCATGAAACCGTCGATAACACGGTGGAATAACGTGTTGTCGTAAAAACCATCACGGCAGTACTGTAGGAAGTTTGCACTTGTTTCAGGTGCTTTCTCTTCGTTTAGTTGAATTTTGATGTCACCAAAATTTGTGTGAAGGGTGATCATGATTTTTTCCTTTAGCTGTGTTTTTTGCTTTGAGCCCAAGATTCTAACTTAACTTTTCAGACATTAATACGTGAAAAGTAAGGGTTGAGACCTGAGTATAGGTGTTAATGATGGCTTTTTGCTCGAATCGGGGATTACCTAATAGAGCGTGACTTGATATACTGAGCCACTATTTTGTTTCACCCAAATATTAGAAAGAGATCATGTTAAAGATATATAACACACTCACAAGACAGAAAGAGGAATTCAAACCAATCAATGCTGGCAAAGTTGGCATGTATGTCTGTGGGGTAACCATCTATGATCTCTGTCATATTGGACACGGTCGTACATTCGTTTCTTTTGATGTTGTTTCACGTTACTTGCGCTACTTAGGCTATGACTTAACGTTTGTTCGTAACATCACGGACATCGACGACAAGATCATCAAACGTGCGAATGAAAACGGCGAAACTTGTGATTCGTTGACCGAGCGCTTAATCGGTGAAATGCACAACGATTTTGATGCTTTAAACATGAAGCGTCCTGACATCGAGCCTCGTGCGACGGAATACATCGCTGAGATCATCGAACTGGTTCAAAAGCTTATTGAACGTGGCTTTGCCTACGTTGCTGACAATGGCGATGTTATGTTTGAAATCGCGAAATATGACGATTACGGCAAACTGTCACGCCAAGACCTAGAGCAGCTACAAGCAGGTGCTCGCGTAGAGATTGAAAGTGCTAAGCGTAGCTCTTTAGACTTTGTACTTTGGAAGATGTCTAAGCCAGGAGAACCAACATGGGAATCTCCATGGGGCCCAGGCCGTCCGGGTTGGCATATCGAGTGTTCTGCGATGAACTCTTCGATTCTTGGAAACCACTTTGACATTCACGGTGGTGGTTCAGACCTGCAGTTCCCGCACCATGAGAATGAAATCGCTCAATCATGCTGTGCGCACGGAACAGATTACGTGAACACCTGGATGCACAGTGGCATGGTTATGGTCGATCGCGAGAAGATGTCGAAATCACTCGGTAACTTCTTCACTATTCGCGATGTGCTTGGTCATTATGATCCAGAAACTGTACGTTACTTCCTCATGTCAGGTCACTACCGTAGCCAGCTAAACTACAGTGAAGAGAACCTAAACCAAGCGCGCGCGTCTCTAGAGCGTCTATACACGTCTTTACGTGGTCTTGACCTATCAACACCAGCCGCTGGTGGTGAAGAGTACGTTAAGCGTTTCACTGAAGCGATGAACGATGATTTCAACACACCAGAAGCTTACTCTGTGCTGTTTGAGATGGCGCGTGAAATTAACCGCGTGAAGACAGAAGATGTCGCCACCGCAAGTGCAATGGGTTCTCTAATGCGTGAACTAGCAGATGTGATCGGTATTCTTCACCAAGATCCAGAAGCCTTCTTAAAAGGTGATTCTGGCAGTGACGACGAAGTGGCAGAAATCGAAGCTCTGATTAAGCTACGTAACGATTCTCGCGCAGCTAAAGATTGGGCCAATGCCGATATGGCACGCGATAAGCTGACAGAAATGGGCATTGTTCTTGAAGACGGTCCTGAAGGGACAACGTGGCGTCGTTAGTAAGCGATACGAATACAAATATTTAAGGGCTGTTAATTCAGCCCTTTTCTTTAAATTTTATTATTTTTATACGGGTAACAAACAGTGGCACAGATGTATTTCTATTACTCAGCAATGAATGCGGGTAAATCAACCACTCTTCTTCAGTCTTCTTTTAACTACCAAGAGCGCGGCATGAACCCAGTGATTTTCACTGCCGCTCTAGATGACCGTTACGGTATTGGTAAAGTGAGCTCACGTATTGGTTTGCAGTCAGATGCTCAGCTATTCAATGCTGAGACAAACCTGTATCAAGCGATCTCAGCGTTAAATGAAGTTGAAAAGCGCCATTGTATTTTGGTCGATGAATGTCAGTTTCTGAGTAAAGAGCAAGTGTACCAATTGACCGAAGTCGTAGATAAGCTGCATATTCCTGTGCTTTGCTACGGGTTGAGAACAGACTTTCTCGGTGAGCTGTTTGAAGGGAGCAAATACCTACTGTCTTGGGCGGATAAATTGATCGAGCTAAAAACCATTTGTCACTGTGGACGTAAAGCTAACATGGTGATTCGTACTGACGAACATGGTGTGGCGATTAAAGAGGGCGACCAAGTCGCGATTGGTGGCAATGACCGCTATGTATCCGTTTGTCGCGAGCACTATAAAGAGGCATTAGGTAAGTAGTTTTGCCTAAGCCCCACTTGCCTTCTATGGCGAACTTGATGTCATTTACTCAGCTTTAAAAAAACAAAAAAGCGAAGCCAGGAGCTTCGCTTTTTTGTCTGTATTCGAATAATTCGGAATGCGCGAGGCAGTCAGAGATTAACGAGCACGGAAGACGATGCGACCTTTTGATAGATCGTATGGAGTCATCTCTACAGTTACTTTGTCACCAGTAAGAATACGGATGTAGTTCTTACGCATTTTACCAGAGATGTGAGCAGTAACTACGTGACCGTTTTCTAGCTCAACACGGAACATTGTGTTTGGTAGAGTATCAAGGACAGTGCCTTGCATCTCAATTACGTCTTCTTTAGCCATTTAATCCTCTTTTAAAAATGGACGATTTCAACCGGCGCATAATGCCGATAAAAATGAATTAAGTAAAGTTGGGGCGTATTCTACCCTTGCCAACGCTGATTTACTAGCCTTTGATGACGCTGAAATCGGACTTTATAGTTCATCGCTGGGCATTCATCGATTTGATAGCCTAGGTAAAGCCATTGTTTACCTTGCTCTTGGCAGTATTGGATTTGAAATAATACCGCCAATGTACCGAGTGAAAGTGCATAGTCCGGGTCAAAATAGGTGTAGAAAGCACTCACGCTATTAGACAGAATATCGGTGACCGCAATGGCAATAAGTTTGTCTTGGTCGTAGATATGCAAAAACTGAGTATTGAGCCAGGCACATTGAGAAAAACTGGCGAACTCTTTTTGCTTCGGTGGGTACATAGTCCCGTTGCGGTGCCTTGTTTCAATGTAACGGGAATAGAGCTCAAACCATTTTTCATCCATCTGCTCTTTAAGCTGCCATGAGAAAGCTCTTGCTTTGTTCAACAGTCGTTTCTGGTTGCGAGATGTGACAAAATCAGGGATAGACACTCGAATAGCTTGGCACGCGCTGCAAAGGTCACAGTGCGGTTTATAGATGGTATCGCCACTGCGCCTGAATCCATTGGCAAGTAGCACCTCATAGCTCGAACCGCAATGCATAGTCGGATCGAGAGCGACCGCAACGCGCTCTTGTCTATCTGCCAGATAACTACAAGGGTGGCAATCGGTTAATCCTATGCGAATTTGTTGCAGATCCGAACTCATTATTCTCCCCATGATTCACTGGTTAATTGCTGTTTTGAGAAACAGTTCTCCAGTAGCGGTTCATTATTATAGGATAGCAGTGTTTGGATAAAGTCCTCACGATTGAGCTCAATTGCGCCAAGAGAAGCAAGATGAGGGTTTAGTACCTGACAATCGATTAGCTTACCGCCGTGTTGTTCAAAATGGCGGCAAAAATACCATAGTGCGATCTTAGATGCGTTAGTTTCCAAACTAAACATCGACTCACCGCAAAAAACTTGCCCAATTGAGATTCCGTATAAACCACCTATCAATTCATCTCCTCGCCAGACCTCTACCGAGTGGCAGCGTTCTTGTTGAGCCAACGTTTTGTAGGCACTGCGCATTTTTTGATTAAGCCATGTCTCTTCTTCGCTTCGAGTCGAGGCGCAGTAGTCGATGACGTGTTCAGTCGCATGGTTAATCGTCACCCGGTAAGCCAGTTTTCTTTGAAATTTTTTGAGACTTTTGGCCGGTTGAAATGTCTTAGGATCAAAGACAGCACGTGGCGATGGACTCCACCAAAGAATAGGTTCTCCGGGCCCATACCATGGGAAGATACCATTTTGATAGGCGAGTATTAGCCTTTTTGCACTGAGGTCTCCACCAAAGGCGAGTAAACCATTGGGGTCAGGTAACGCATCAAAGGTGGATGGGAACCAAAGTTTGTCGGGATCAAGTTCAGTGAGATAAATCGCCATGAATGAAATGAGGAAAGAAAATGAAGAAGTTACTTTGGATCATATTGGTTTTTCCCTTAATTGCCAATGCAGCCTACCAAAGAAATACAGCTCGCCCAGTCAACGAAGTGGTGTTTGGTCAGGTAGAGACGGTGAGATACATCACCCAGCAAGATATTATTAAGTCGAAAGGCTCAGGATGGGAAACGTTGTTAGGTGCCGTAGTGGGTGGTTTAGTTGGTAACCAGTTTGGCGGTGGCAGCGGTAAAGAAGTCGCGACAGCCGTTGGAGCTGTTGCAGGGGCAGGCATTGCGCGAAGCCAAGCCAATCAAGAGTACTCCGTGGAGTATAAATTGGTAGAAATACTGATTGAAACAGATAACGGTAAGCTGATTGACGTTATCCAAGATGTTGATAACACGATGTTATTTGAGCGAGGGGACAAAGTTCGTATTCTCTATTTCGATGATGGGGTACGCGTCGATAAGGAATATTGATAGGGTTTGTTTACAGCGGTTGGGTGAGATAATTATTCAGCGCTATTCGTGATTTGGGTCTGGTTTTACACAGGGAATTTAGATAGGCTGCAAGTACGAAGAATTTTTTATCGTCCCGCTTAGGAAGGCGGGGTGAGCAAGGAATATCAATTTAAATGGAAAGCCTTACGTTACAACCTATCAACAAAGTCAATGGTGAGGTCAACTTACCTGGTTCAAAAAGTGTTTCTAACCGAGCTTTACTTCTTGCAGCACTAGCAAGTGGGAAAACTCGACTTACTAACTTACTCGACAGTGACGATATCCGTCATATGCTGAATGCACTGACTCAACTTGGAGTGTCTTATTCACTGTCTGAAGATAAAACAGTATGTGAAGTTGAAGGCCTAGGAAAGCCATTTGATGCGCCACAAGCGTTAGAACTCTTTTTGGGTAACGCAGGTACTGCGATGCGTCCACTTGCTGCCGCTTTATGTTTAGGTGGTGGTGAATATATTCTGACGGGTGAACCACGCATGAAAGAGCGCCCAATTGGTCACCTAGTCAATGCGCTGCGTCAAGCAGGTGCCGAGGTTGAATACCTCGAAAACGAAGATTACCCACCACTCAAGATTTCAGGTACAGGCCTTAAAGGCGGTACCGTTGAAATCGATGGTTCTATTTCAAGCCAGTTTTTAACGGCGTTTCTAATGTCAGCGCCACTCGCGCAAGATGATGTGACGATTAAGATTATCGGTGAACTGGTTTCGAAACCTTACATTGATATCACGCTGCATATCATGGCTGAGTTTGGCGTAGAAGTTGAAAACAACAACTACCAAGAGTTTGTGGTTCGTAAAGGCCAAACGTATGTTGCTCCAGGAGATTTCCTAGTTGAAGGCGACGCTTCATCAGCGTCTTATTTCTTAGCGGCAGCAGCGATAAAAGGTGGCGAGATTAAAGTAACCGGTATCGGTAAAAAGAGTATCCAAGGCGATATTCAATTTGCAGACGCACTAGAGAAAATGGGCGCACAAATCGAGTGGGGCGACGACTACGTTGTCTCTCGCGTCGGTGAGCTCAAAGCGGTTGATATGGATTTTAACCACATCCCAGATGCAGCGATGACGATTGCCACTACCGCACTGTTTGCAGAAGGTACTACCGCGATTCGCAACGTATACAACTGGCGTGTTAAAGAGACGGATCGATTAGCAGCAATGGCGACCGAACTACGTAAAGTCGGTGCAGAAGTTGAAGAGGGTGAGGATTACATTATTGTAACCCCGCCGGCGAAACTTACTCACGCTGCGATTGACACTTATGACGATCACCGCATGGCGATGTGTTTCTCGCTCGTTGCTCTAAGCGACACACCTGTGACCATCAACGATCCCAAGTGTACCTCAAAGACTTTCCCTGACTACTTCGATAAGTTGGAAGGCTTGAGTTCGTAGAGGACGCTGCGCTTCGAGATCGGGCTGCGCCCGCGGGAATCTGGAACGGGCTTCGCCCTACAGATCGCTGCACTGCTAGATAGCTGGTTCTCGGTAGGACGAAGTCCGTTTCCGCACCCGTTTTCCGCAGTGAAACGTCCCAAAATTAAAAAGGGTTGGCTCCATATGCCAACCCTTGCTAATTTCCAGTTATCCAGTTATCCAGTTATCCAGTTATCCAGTTATCCAGTTATCCAGTTATCCAGTTATCCTTCAATCGTAAACTCTTTCGACAAATGGTGTGCTAGATACTTAAACATATTAAACACGGCTGTCGTTTTTGCTGTTGGTAAGCCGCTATCATCGAGAAAGTAGTTTCCTTTAAACACCAACACATCGTCTTTCTCTTCGACGCTTTCTGCGCGCATGCCTTCGAGATAATCTTCGTGGTCTTGGATGATTTGGTTGGCGATCATTAATAATTCGAACTGAGAGATGGCCTTTTTGTCACTCATGGAAGTACCTTTCTTAAATTTATCTTCTGTCTAAAAGAAGCGATGAGTGGAATTGTAGGCAGTTCACACGTAATTTCAATTGCGTTAGATCAATCGTATAAAATCTAACGCAGGCGTGAGTGTGTGGGTTTTGTGACTGGTGGCAAAAAACATCATCTTTCATTAGCGTCAAAGATATTGTGCCGTTTAGTATGTGGCGTTTTCTGACTCGGTAAGAAGCACGAAGTGTTCAGCATGCCACAATTAATTATCAGAAGTAGAAACATCGCTGAATTGTCGAGCAGTCAAGATAGAAATTTAAAAAAGATATTGATCTTCTTGTAATCTCGCTCAATAGTAAAAAAAGAAGCAAAGTATTAAGTATGTCGTGCGTTATTTTCGCACTCGATAAAGGACACTTGAGTCAATTATGGGTAAGTCACTGGTTATTGTGGAGTCGCCAGCCAAAGCGAAGACCATCAATAAGTATTTAGGTAAGGACTTCATTGTAAAGTCCAGTGTAGGTCACGTACGTGATCTACCGACTGCTGGCCAAAGCACTGGTCAGAAAGCTGCTGCGGTATCAACCAAGGGCTTAAGTGCTGAAGAAAAAGCACGAATCAAAAAAGAAAAAGATCGCAAGTCACTGATCAAAAAAATGGGTATCGACCCATACCATGGTTGGGAAGCGAACTATCAGGTTTTGCCAGGCAAAGAAAAAGTAGTGGCAGAGCTGCAAAAGCTTGCGAAAGACGCAGACAGCGTTTATCTCGCAACCGATTTGGATCGCGAGGGAGAGGCTATTGCTTGGCACCTTCGTGAGATCATCGGTGGCGATGAAGAGCGATACAAACGCGTCGTATTTAACGAGATTACTAAAAATGCTATCCAGCAGGCGTTCGAGAAACCGGGCGAGCTAAGTATGGATGGTGTTAATGCACAGCAAGCGCGCCGTTTTATGGACCGTGTGGTTGGCTTTATGGTGTCACCACTGCTTTGGAAGAAGGTTGCACGAGGCCTATCTGCTGGTCGTGTACAGTCTGTAGCGGTGAAGCTGCTAGTAGAGCGTGAGCGTGAAATCAAAGCGTTTATTCCAGAAGAGTTCTGGGATATCCACGCAGACACTAAGACTCAAGATAAAACTGACTTCCGTTTGCAGGTGGCGCAGAAAGAAGGCGTTGCGTTTAAACCAGTCAATGAAGCTGAGACAAAATCAGCGATGGCAGTGCTTGAAAAAGCACGTTATGAAGTTTGTAAGCGCGAAGACCGCCCGACTTCAAGCAAACCTTCAGCTCCTTACATTACCTCGACACTGCAGCAGGCAGCGAGTACTCGTTTAGGTTACGGCGTTAAGAAAACCATGATGTTGGCTCAGCGTCTCTATGAAGCGGGTTACATCACCTATATGCGTACCGACTCGACTAACTTGAGTTCGGAAGCGGTAGAAGCTGCTCGCGGTTTTATCGCGACTGAATTTGGCGACGCTTACCTGCCTAGCAAAGCAATTGTTTACGGTAGCAAAGAGGGCGCTCAAGAGGCTCACGAAGCGATTCGACCATCCGATGTGGCGGTGAAAGCCGACGACCTCAATGGTATGGAAGCGGATGCTCACAAACTTTACTCGCTAATTTGGAATCAGTTTGTGGCGTGTCAGATGACACCAGCAAAATATGACTCAACTACCGTGAGCGTAAAAGCTGCTGAGTACACGCTTAAAGCGAAAGGTCGTATCCTTAAGTTTGACGGTTGGACTCGTGTTCAGCGTCCTTTAGGTAAAAACGAAGATCAGATTCTACCTGCAGTACAGGTGGGTGATGCGATTGAGCTTGTTACTCTTGACCCTAAACAGCACTTTACTAAGCCGCCAGCGCGTTTCACCGAAGCAGCCTTGGTCAAAGAGCTTGAAAAACGTGGTATTGGTCGCCCTTCAACGTACGCGTCAATCATTTCAACCATCCAAGATCGTGGTTATGTGAAAGTCGAACAGCGTCGCTTCTATGCTGAGAAAATGGGTGAAATCGTCACTGACCGTCTAGATGGCAGTTTCGATGAGCTAATGAACTACGAGTTCACATCTCGCATGGAAGAAAAGCTAGACCAAATTGCGGAAGGCGATACCAACTGGAAAGGTGTGCTAGATGACTTCTTTAAAGACTTTACAGGTGATTTAGAGAAAGCGGAACAAGACGAAGAACAGGGCGGCATGAAGCCAAACCATATTGTCTATACCGATATCGAGTGTCCGACCTGTTCCCGTGAGATGGGTATCCGTACTGCTTCTACAGGTGTTTTCCTAGGCTGTTCAGGTTACGCATTGCCTCCTAAAGAGCGTTGTAAGACGACCATCAACTTGGGTGATGAAGATGGTGTTATCAACGTTCTTGAAGAAGATGTTGAGACGGCGGCACTGCGTGCGAAAAAGCGTTGTCCAATCTGTGAAACGGCGATGGACGCGTACTTAATCGATGACAAACGTAAACTGCATGTTTGCGGTAATAACCCGAACTGTGAAGGTTACATTGTTGAACACGGTGAGTACAAAGTTAAAGGTTACGATGGCCCAGTTGTCGAATGTGACAAGTGTGGTAGTGACATGGTGCTTAAGAACGGTCGTTTCGGTAAGTACATGGACTGTACGAGTGAAGAGTGTAAGAACACTCGTAAGATCCTGAAAAACGGCGAAGTTGCTCCGCCAAAAGAAGATCCTGTGCATTTGCCAGAGCTACCATGTGAAAACTCGGATGCTTACTTCGTTCTTCGTGATGGCGCTTCTGGTCTGTTCTTAGCAGCAAGCACATTCCCGAAATCGCGCGAAACTCGTGCACCTTTGGTTGAAGAACTTGTGCGCTTTAAGGAGCGTATCTCTCCTAAGTTCCACTACTTGACTGACGCCCCTCAGCAAGATCCTGATGGTCTGCCTATGGTAGTGCGCTTTAGTCGTAAGTCGAAAGAGAACTACGTCCGCTCAGAGGTGGATGGTAAGCCTTCTGGATATACGGCGCTATACGTAGACGGTAAATGGGAAATTACCGATAAGCGTAAAAAGCCAGCCAAGAAAAAGTAAGTCCTTCACTGGATAAAAAGCAGCCTTAACTAGGCTGCTTTTTTTATGAGCCGAATGATCATCCGTTTTCATTTTGATGAGAGGTATATAAAATTATTTACATATTCGTGTAATGAATGTAAAGATTCTCAATTGCATTTTTGACAATATAGTAAGTAGCTTCTATTGATTTAGATGACCCACGGAAGGACATCATGAAACAGAGACTCAAGCTGCTGACTTTTTTAGCCTGTGTCAGTGCTACCTTTCTATTTGCTGCGCATAGCATCTCCAAACAAGTTGTTGACGGTATCGTTAAGGAACTACTGTGGAAATACGCACAGATCTCTGCACACCATGATGCTGAAACATTGCTCGCGCCAATTATCAAAGAAGTGAACCTCATCAGTGAGCTAGCGGAACACCCGAATGTGACCTCATGGGGAATGAACAGTAATGATGACGTGTACCGTGCTGTCGCTGAGGAAACCCTCGATCGATTTCGTTGGCAATTAAAATCTAAAAACTTCTTCATCGTGCTGGATGAAAATTTGGCCTACCACTACAACGATGTACAAAGCGTACGTGAACAAGACTTTCTTCGTTATTACCTCGACCCTGCTTCAGCACAAGACAATTGGTATTTTGAGCAGCGAGAGAGTGGCGTAGAATTTAGCGTTAATATCGCTAGAGATGCGCATCTCAACCTAACTCGGGTTTGGATCAATCACAGTATTGTCGACGGTGGTCGCTTCCTTGGTGTTGTTGGAACAGGAATCGACACTAATCTGCTGTTTGAACGTTTCGATGAGCATCACTCTCACGCGTTAAAAACATTGTTCGTCGACGAAGGGCGAAGAATCCAATTTTCAGTCGATTCCCACAAATTTCATTATCCTCTGAGAGACAGTGAGAATACCAAGCCCACGTTGAGTGACTACATTCCTAACTCTGATGAATACTCTGCTATAGAAACGTTAATGCAGCGTCAGAAATCTGGTGAAGAGGCTGAAATCTTGATGGTTCAGCAAGAATCAGGAAAAGCCGTAGTAGCGATTCATTATATTGAAGCTTTGGGGTGGTATGAGCTGACCTTTGTCAGTATTGACGCCATGGTTCCTAGTTGGGCTGCGACGAGCCTTTATTTACCATTGACGAGCTTGGTATTTCTGTGTGCCCTGATGAGTTATCTTTATCTGGTTAAGCATTGGATTTTACCTGTCGAACGCGTGAGCAAACGACTCGGAAAACTCACTAGGTTTAAGTCCGTGAGTCAAAACCTTGATGAGGCTGTCGACTTGATTGAGCATGAACTCACTTCTGCGAGAACAGGGCTAGAGGAGTTAGTGACTTCACGTACAGAGCAAATAGATAAGCTTGCCATATTTGATTTCATTACAGGTCTGCACAACAGAAGAGGATTGGAGCGCGAGTTGCGCGCGGAGCTCGCGCGCTCATCACGCGAACAGCACCAATTTGGCCTTATATGGATTGATGCTGGACTGTCACCTCGAAGTGGTGGCGTGTTTGATAATGAAAAGCATCAGAATGCACTTAAAGCTGTCGCGTCATGTTTGACCAAAGCTATTCGAGAATATGATGTAGCAGCAAGATGGGACGAAGGTGAGTTTTTACTCCTTGTTCGCACCGATAGTAATAAGATTTTGTTACAGATCGCGTGTCGTATTAAACAGTATGTGGAACAAGCTCAGGCTAGTGACTCAAACCACTCCGTTTTAGTTAATGAGCTATCAGTGGGCGGGACATTGATTAAACCAAACGTCACCATGCAACAAGCGTTAGCACTAGCAGATAGCTCCTTATATATTGCTAAATCAGAAACCAAAGACGCGATCTATATCCACGAAGCATCGAATGCTGCTTAACAGTTAGTTCTCAACTTTCTACACCTTTCTATGGTAAGTCATCGTACCTCTTTGCGAGCAAGGTCACATTAATGTAGACGGTATGTTATCGATATGTGTCTTGTTCCTGGGATTCTGTGAGCTATCGCAGGGGGCGAAAAAGTAATAAGTGTGAGCTCGATAGTACAGCATATTTTAAATTGTAATCTTGCTGAAATACGATAAGTTATAATAAACCTTTTGCACAAGGTAAAGTAGCGTTTAGCTATCGCCACAAAAGGCGTTGGCAGAGTTATTCTTGCTGCATGTTATGCCAAATAGGACTGGCATATCTATAAAAAATATTGATGAGTCCGCCCCCTAAAAATGGGCTTGTCACACACAATAAATAAAATGGAGAAATTTAAATGGCTGGTGTTTTGGGAATGATCCTTGCTGGTGGAGAAGGGTCACGCCTTCGTCCTCTTACAGAATCTCGCAGTAAACCCTCGGTTCCTTTTGGCGGTAGTTACCGTCTTATAGACTTCGCTCTCAACAACTTTGTAAATGCCGATTTGATGCGCGTTTACGTACTTACTCAATTTAAATCCCAATCACTCTTCCATCACCTGAAAAAAGGTTGGAACATCAGTGGCATTACCGACCGATTCATTGACCCCATTCCAGCGCAAATGCGCACTGGTAAGCGCTGGTACGAGGGCACAGCAGATGCTATCTACCAAAACCTACGTTTCATGGAGTTAGCAGAGCCTGATCAAGTTTGTATTTTTGGCTCGGATCATATCTATAAAATGGACATCAAGCAGATGCTGGATTTCCATAAAGAGAAAGAGGCGTCATTAACCGTATCCGCTTTGCGTATGCCTTTGACGGAAGCTTCAGAGTTTGGCGTTATTGAGGTCGATGCAGACGGACGTATGATTGGTTTTGAAGAAAAACCAGCGAATCCTAAATCGATTCCAGGAGATCCTGAACACGCGCTTGTTTCGATGGGCAACTATGTATTTGAAGCTCAACCACTGTTTTCAGAGTTAATCGAAGATGCTGATAACCCAGATTCCTCACATGATTTCGGTAAGGACATCATTCCAAAAATGTTCCCACGTGGTGATGTGTTCGTTTATGATTTCAGCACAAACCGAATTACTGGTGAAAAAGAAGAAGTCTATTGGCGTGATGTCGGTACGATAGACGCTTATTGGCAGGCGCATATGGATCTGCTTGAAAAAGACGCGCCATTTTCACTGTACAACCGTAAGTGGCCACTGCATACATTTTACCCACCGTTACCTCCGGCAACCTTTACAGACTCGGTAAATGGTCGTGTGCAGATTATTGATAGCTTAGTCTGTAACGGTAGTTATGTACGTGGCTCACGCATTGAGAAGTCGGTGCTTGGTTTCCGTAGTAACATTGCGTCTGCATGTGACATCAGTGAGTGTATTTTGCTCGGAGACGTTAAAGTCGGTGAAGGGTGTGTCTTACGCCGTGTAATTATTGATAAGGATGCAGATATTGCGCCGGGCACCCAAATTGGTGTAAACCTGTCGGAAGATAAAAAGCACTTCCATGTGTCGGAAGATGGCATCGTTGTTATTCCTAAAGGAGCAAGAGTTGGCTACTAAGAATTTATCTATTCTATTTGTAGCATCGGAAGTTGAAGGGTTAATCAAGAGCGGTGGCTTGGCAGATGTTGCCAAGGCACTGCCTGAAGCACTACTCGCACTGCAGCAAGATGTTCGTATTACTTTACCTGCTTACCAAAAGTTGGCGGGTATTGATCAAGCCCAAGTGGTTCTGGAAACTCAGTTAGAGTATTGGCCTCACACTGAATATCGTGTAAAGCAGCTAGAGATCGTCGGTGTGCCTGTGTATGCCATCGATTGCCCGAAGTATTTCGATAGGCCAGAGATGTACGCAGAAAACAATCAAGCGTACGCCGATAACGGCGAACGCTTCGCGTTTTTTAGTGCCGCTAGTCTAGATATGTTACCTAAGCTTGGATTCAAAGCAGATATTATTCACGCCAACGACTGGCATACCGGGTTCGTCCCGTACCTGCTTAAACACCGTTATGATTCGCATGATTTCTTCACTCATACCAAGAGTGTATTGTCGGTACACAACGCAGTGTTTAAGGGAGTATTTAGTTACGACGAACTGCAGTCTCTGCCAGAGATGCACACGCGTTATGCACCGGATGCGGCAGTCAGTGCGACACACGTTACTATGCTAAGAGCAGGAGTAATGAATGCAGATAAGATTAATGCTGTCAGTCCGACTTACGCTGAAGAGCTAAAAACAGAGCTAGGTAGTCATGGCATGGCGGCAGAGTTTCAACAGCGTTCAGGCGATTTAGTTGGCATACTTAACGGGTGCGACTATACCGCTTGGAATCCTCAAAGTGATGCTTACCTACCTGTGAACTACAAGGCGACTCGCCAAAGTATGGTTAGAGGTAAAAAAGCGTGTAAACGAGAGTTACAGCAAAGGGTAGGGCTAGAAACTCAAGAGGTGGCAGTCTATGGCATGGTCTGTCGCTTGACACACCAAAAAGGTGTTCACTATCTATTGCCGATCTTAAGTGATTTTCTTAAGTATCAGGTTCAGGTTGTGGTTGTCGGCACAGGTGACCCTGTTCTAGCGTCACAGCTAAAAGAAATTGCAGCGCTGCATAGTGACAAGTTTGTTTTTGTTGAGGCGTATGACAATGAGTTAGCGCATTTGGTTGAAGCAGGATCGGACTTCTTTGTTATGCCGTCTGAGTTTGAGCCTTGTGGTTTGAATCAAATCTACAGCATGGCTTACGGAACGTTACCTATTGTTCGCGGTGTAGGTGGTTTGCGCGACAGTGTCAATGACTATGATGCTGAACCTGAAAATGCAACAGGTTTTGTATTTGATGAACCAAAGCCAAGTGCCTTGCTTAACGTGTTGCAGCGTTCCTTACTGCTATATGCGCAGCAACCTAATGAAGTCAAACGTGTTCAACTGTATGCGATGGAGCAGAATTTCTGTTGGAACAAGTCGGCGGATGAATACCTATCCTTGTATCACAGCGCGTTGAGAAAAAATTAATATGAAATTAGGCGTCTTTAGGGCGCCTTTTTTGATGGTTACTTACACTTTTAATAAAAGAATAATTAAGAATTGAGGTAAATTGACGTAAATCCCCCTATGTTTATGGTACTCTCCGTAACCAATTTTATTGCTGATTAAACCCTTTTCGATATGAGCGACACCTTGCTATTTCACAAAACCTTTACCCATCCTACAAGTGATGAATGGGTAGTCTTTGTGCATGGCGCTGGGGGAAGTTCCTCAATTTGGTTTAAGCAAATCAAAGCGTATAAACAGCACTTTAATCTATTACTTATCGATCTTCGTGGTCATGGTAAGTCGAATCAATTGATCAAAGAGTTAATGGCAAACCGCTATACGTTTCAAGCGGTGACAATGGACATTCTTAAGGTGCTTGATCACTTAAAGATACGTTCGGCTCATTTTGTTGGTATGTCTCTCGGCACGATTATTGTTCGAAACCTAGCGGAACTCGCAACAGATAGAGTCAAGTCGATGGTGCTAGGTGGCGCTGTAACGCGATTTAACGTCCGTTCGCAGATACTGGTTAGGCTAGGTGGCATGTGCAAACACGTCATCCCTTACATGTGGCTGTACAGCCTATTTGCTTATATTGTGATGCCGCAGCGTACACAAAGAGAATCAAGGCACTTGTTTATCCGCGAAGCAAAGAAGCTGTGCCAGAAAGAATTTAAGCGCTGGTTTATTCTCACTTCGGAAGTTAACCCACTGATGAAGTATTTTAAAGATAGGGAACTGCCGATCCCGACGCTCTATTTGATGGGTGAGAAAGACTATATGTTTATTCAGCCTGTGAAAGAGATGGTTGCAGCACATCGCAAGAGCAAGTTACTTGAGATTGCCGATTGCGGCCATGTATGTAACGTTGAACGCCCAGAAGAGTTCAATCACCACTCGATTTCATTCATTCAGCAACAAATTGAAGCGCCCAAAATCGGTTAAGGCGCTACTTGCCCGCATTGCCAACATGCGCCAAATTGAGGCTCGTTCATTTCCCCACATTGGTTGCAAAGCCAGTTACTGCCAACATCCGCATTGTTAAACTGCTCGATAACCGTATTGGCATGCTTTGCTTGCTCTGGGTCAAGTAACCAGACATAAGGTTCGCTGCTCTCGCCAAAAGGTATTTCACCTTGGAGTCCAAACACGCCTTCACCGCGCACTTCACATCCAATCTCTTGAGACTTAAGAAGCTCACAAACAATGTGAGCTTCGGTAGGTGTCGAGGCGGAATAGATCCTCATTAAGCATTTCCATTTGAAGTTGAAGGGGAGCTCTTAATTTTAGCCATGACCCATTTTGCGATCACAGGGAATAAGCCGAGAAGTGCAAAAGAGGCCAAAACAGTTGGAGAGACGATACCCGACAAGCTGTCTATTTGAGCGAGTTGAGTCCCAGCATTCAGGTAAACCGCAGTTCCTGGCAACATACCGAGTTGACTAACCAAATAGAATCGAGCTGTCGCGATAGGTGTTAAACCCATTAACAAGTTGATGAGGAAGAATGGGAACACTGGAATTAATCTCAGTGAGAACAGATAAAATGCACCATCCTTTTCAACGCCTTGGTTGATGGCATTGAGCTTTTCACCAAATTTGCTTTGTACCCAATCACGCAGCAAGTATCGGCTGCTCAAAAATGCGAGTGTTGCACCTATGGTGCTGGCGAAAGAAACCAACAGTAAGCTTGTCCAGAAACCAAAAAGGGCGGCACCTAAGAGAGTCACGACCGCAGCGCCAGGAATCGAGAAAGCGGTGATGGCAACATAGGCGATGAAGTAGCTCGCCGCGGCGATAGTAAAGTTGTCAGCAATAAATGCCGCAAGCTCAGCTTGCTGAGCTTTGGCGTTGTCTAGCGTGAGATACTGGCCAAAATTGACGCCAAGTAAAACAATCAATGCGACGAAAACAATTCCTAGGATGATCTTTTTATTCATGTTGAGCAGCTCCATTTAATTTCATGGATATCAAATATTAGTGTTACTAGACAAGACAGGGAAAGCAAGCGACAAATTTCAAGGTGACAGATAAAAAGCAATAAAAAAGCCAGCGCAAAGGCTGACTTCTTCAATAAATACAATTGTAGGTTAGCTAACTTGCGTTAACAGCTCCTGACGTCGACTCTGTGGGATAACCGACCAGTGCGTACCTTTAATAGCACCTTCTAGAGCCCAGAGAAGTTCGATGTTTACATCGGCAGAGTGTGTGGACTGAATGGCTTTAAACGCATGTACGGCACCCACCTCTTCTAAGTTTTCGACAGTGTCTATACCTGCTTTCTTAAGCATGCGTTCTGTCGCTAGCCTTAAGTTAGGAAGATCCTTCAAGCGATTCGGTTTCGCTTGCGATTGGCTTTGTTTCTCTTGGTTTGCTGCTTTTAACGCAACGCTAGCAATCTTTAACGTTTTACCTGCGTCTGCAGCCCAGTCATCACAAAGCGCAAAATACTTCGTCACGACGGGAAAACCGCGTTTTTTGTATACGTAAGGTTCTAGCCCTTGAGACCTAAATTGTTTAGCGAGAGCCGCGTCGGCGCGTACGTGAAGCTTATCGTTGACGACAAGTGCGAACATAGTGTCATCAGCAAAAATGCCAAAGCCACCAAACATTGAGCGAGACTTGATATGTCCTAGCTGCTCAAATAAACGCATTGAGTCTTTTAGTATTGGTTTATCCATGCTGTGTTTTCTCGGTGTATAAGTATACGCCACCAATGCAGGTCCGAGAGATTAGCAAAATTATGCAGAGACATTGTCAGTAAGGTGTCATACGAGTGCAAGTAAAAGCGGTATGACAGTTTGCATATTCGCCATCGGCAACCCCGCTACCAGACAATAAATTGTTTAAGGCCGGAGGCTTTGCGTCCCATCCTTTCGGAATGGTTTGCCCTGTTCGTGGCATTAATCGAACACTTTAAGAATAAATAAATTCTGCGCAGAACATCACGTTTGTATGAGATAAATGTGACATTGGTTCAATAAATAGAGGGGGATTATACGCTTAGCCAATAGTACGGCTACTAGCTAAGCGTCTGACTTAAGGTTATTTATTTAGATTACGAACGGTATTACGCTCAACAATCTCTGGGTGCATTTCAAACACGCGTTTTTCGTGCTCTTTGTCTTTAATTCGCTCAAGAAGAATTTCAAAGGCATTCTTACCAACACGACGTTTTGGTTGGTGAACCGTTGTTAGTGGTGGAGAGAAGTACTCGGCCAGTTCAATATTATCGTAACCAATTACGGAAATATCTTGTGGTATCTGAATGCCTTTTTGCTGCAGGCGGCTCATTAAACCCAGCGCCATCGTGTCATTAAAACAGAATACTGCCGTTGGCTTTTTATCCATCGCAACAATTTTATCCGCAGCCAGTACCGCCGTATCACATTCGAAGTTACCTTCAAGAATCCAATCTTCGTTTACTGATAAATCAGCTTCAGCCATTGCACGCTTAAAGCCACCAATGCGCTCAACACACGCCGCTTTCTCGAAGTGACCACTTAAACAAGCAATGTCAGTATGACCACGTTCAATCAGGTATTTTGTCGCTAGATAGCCGCCTTCTTCAGAGTTATCGATGATCTTATCGGCTTGAGAACTCTCTGGGCCCCAGTCCATTACCACTTTTGGAATGTCTTTGTGGCGGTCGAGCATTTCGCTCAGCTCTTCAGTTAGATCTGAACACATCACTAGGATGCCATCTACACGCTTTTCAGCCAGCATTCGAATGTAGTCGCGCTGTTTCTCATAGATGCCGCCTGTGTTACACAGAATCAAGGTGTAGCCTTGGCGGTAGCAGTAGCTTTCTACGCCGTCGATAACTTCTGAGAAAAATAGGTTAGTCGATTGTGTCACTAACATACCGATTGTACGAGTCGTGTTGCACTTAAGACTACGAGCAACCGCGCTAGGTGCATAGTTAAGCTCGTTTACCGCTTCCATCACTTTTTCTTGTGTCGTTTCGGCAACAAAGCGTGTTTTGTTAATCACGTGAGACACAGTGGTTGTTGAAACACCAGCAAGGCGAGCAACGTCTTTAATAGTGGCCATAAATTTTGTCCTGTCGATGACTGCCACGAGAATATATTCAGTTTAGAATAAGTTGGCAGAAAGTATCAGAAACACAAAAACCGCTCTTATTTAGCGGTTTGTATTTGAATAGTTCATTTTTATCGTTTGCGGTCACGATTTTAGACCGCAATCCGACTTAGGGCAAACACATTTCTTCTAGCAGACCTGTGTCAGTTCACATTGTCAGACTCTATTCACCGATTAAGTATGTGCAATCTAACTCTAAGAATGCCACTGTGAGAGACGCGATCGCCGAGTAAAAACCGAACTCATCGAGTGTTTGACACTTAGCTGTAAACTTAGGAGTCCAGCTTAGCAGGTGCTGACGAATGAAGCTCTCTTGCTCGATAAGCGCTTCTTCAATATGACGCTCTTGCTCAAGTTCATTAGAGCGAATGATGAGGTTGCCTAGAAAATCCAGCTCAATGGCAATATGGTCAGCAGGTTCATTTAAGCCCTCATCGACAGCAACACCATGCTCTAGCATTAACGCTTCCATCTCTTTCGCTGGTTTGTCATTAAGCAGACCAGTCTCTCCTATGTACATTGAAGCGTAAGGTAGTGCAGAGTCGCGGTCAGACTTCAAAAACAGATCACAAAAGTCAGCGGCAAGCTCTAGTTGTGCATCTTCGCGATCGATCAAGCGATTGAGTGAGTCAATGACACGATCAATCGACGGCTTTAGATCGGAATTCTCGCCAAGGCTAGTAAGGAAAGAGCGGATTTGAGCTGAATGGTACTGCTCAAGGTTCTCTTCCGTTAATTCTTTGGCGTAAAGGCTTGAAAGCCACCAATAGATTTCCGCACGTTTCTCGTTGAATGCTTTGATTTCTTGCATTAGGTATCACTCCCAAAATAACTACCTATTAGTGTAACTAATAAAAATGAATAGCGGTAATGGCTTACGTGACAATAAAAGACGAATTATGACCATTTATTAACAGGGGCGGCGGTTTTGTCTTGAATCAATAAAAAATCATCTTTCTCGTTTTTAAAGTGATAAATACTAGAAATGTTACTATTTATGAATAGAATAAATGATAGAACTATTCCCAATGCAAATTAAGTGGTGCAGATGAGTTATCACGTACTAGTAGTAGAAGACGACGTAGTGACTCGCAGCAAGCTCGTTGGCTACTTTCAGAATGAAGGTTACCAAGTCAGCGAAGCAGAAAGCGGCGAGCAGATGCGAGACATGCTACAAAGCAACGCGATTGATTTGGTTATGTTGGATATTAATCTACCCGGTGAAGATGGATTAATGCTAACTCGCGAACTTCGCAGTCAATCAGACATTGGAATTATCCTGGTAACAGGACGCACGGACAGCATCGACAAAATCGTTGGCCTCGAAATGGGCGCCGATGACTATGTCACTAAACCTTTTGAATTACGCGAGCTATTGGTTCGAGTTAAGAATTTACTGTGGCGAATTTCCGCTGCACGTAACTCGTCAGGCTCTGACAGCGCAGCGAAGCAAGATGATAATGTTGTTCGCTTTGGTGAGTGGACGTTTGACGTTCAGCGCCGTGCACTGAGTCGTAACGGTGAGCCGGTTAAGCTAACTAAAGCAGAATATGAACTGTTAGTGGCTTTATCCTCTTATCCGAATCAGGTTCTCAGCCGCGAACGTATCTTGAATATGATCAGCCACCGTGTTGATGCGCCAAACGATCGCACAATCGATGTCTTGATTCGTCGCATGCGAGCAAAAATGGAATTCGACCCAAAGAACCCACAAATCTTTGTCACCGTTCATGGCGAAGGCTATATGTTTGCCGGTGACTAAGGTCAATAGACCCTAACACCAAGTCAACAGACATAAAAATACCGAGGCTTGCCTCGGTATTTTTCTATCTAGGTTTTATACTAATCTTATTCAACTTGGTATCAAACTTTGCTTTCAGAAGCTTGCAGCGCTTGCTCTTCATAATCTGACGCCCAATTTCTAAGCTTTTGCCAGATTCTACCAAGAGTTTCATGCCAGTAACGTTCAGTTTGCTCTAGGTATTTCCCTTTCGGTGTGTATTTTTCCCATGCTTGAGAGATGTTGCTGTGCGCTAAATAATTGGTCGGTGCTGGGTAAGGTTTTAGCCCTGCCGAATGAAACTCATTTAGTGCACGCTCCATATGACTTGCTGAAGTCACCACAACCAGCTTTTTGGTATTAACGAATGCTGCCGCTTGTCTCGCTTCTTCCCAAGTATCTTTCGCGGTTTCTAACAGGATAATGTCAGATTTCGAGACGCCAAGGGCGAGAGCCACTTTCGCCATCATACGCGCATTACTCACTTCAGAGCCGCCCGCATAGCCAGACAAAATCAATTTAGAACCAGGGTAAATACGCATGATGCGAATACCTTCGGCAAGACGCATTAAACCGGTGCGGCTTAATTCAGAGGTGGGTGGGATCTTATCGTCTACGACATGACCACTGCCGAGCACCATAACGTAATCGATCGATTGGTCGACCGGAAAAAAGGCAGAGTATTGGCGTTCAAGCGGCATCAACAAACGAGAAGAAACGGGTTGAAAAGCGATGAGGAAGATACCGATGAAAGAGAATAGAACAACAAAGCAGCCTGTCTTCTGTTTACGGGTAAACATGATCAACATTAAGCCGAATAGACCGATGATTAACATCGCGGGAAGCGGCATAAGTAGAGAAGACACAACTTTTTTCAGCTCAAACATACTAAATAGTCCGAAAAAACATCAATTGATTATAAATTAAGAGAAAGCCTCTTTATTCCTGCTTTTCTTATGACAGAATAGCAGCACGATTAGACATGATAACCTAAGCTGCTGTGACTGAAGACCGCAATTTCGACGATATTGCCCACAAATTTGCAAAAAATATTTACGGTTCTGACAAAGGAGAGATTCGCCAAGTCATTGTTTGGGAAGATCTTCAACAGATACTTAATACTGTTGATGGGGCAAATCAGCAACTCAATGTGCTAGATGCGGGTGGCGGTTTGGCACAAATGTCGCAAAAGCTAGCTAAGCTCGGACATCATGTCGCGTTATGTGATCTATCTTCTGAAATGTTGCTATTGGCAGAGCAGGATATTGCAAAAAATGGCCTGCTTGAGCAGTATCGCTTCATTCATTCGCCAGTCCAATCGCTTGACCAGCACCTAGAATCCCAAGTGGATGTGGTCCTGTTTCATGCGGTGATGGAGTGGTTAGCGGATCCTAAACCTGCGCTAGAGAAAGTACTAGAACAAGTAAAGCCGGGTGGTATGGCTTCAATTATGTTCTATAACCACCATGGTTTGGTCTACAAGAATGTCGTGTGCGGCAACATTCCTCATGTATTAGACGGAATGCCGCATCGCAAAAGATTTAAATTACAGCCACAAAAAGGCTTAAAACCTGAAGAGGTCTACCAGTGGATTGAAGACGCTGGTTTTTCAATTTGTGGCAAATCTGGTATTCGCTGCTTTAGTGACTACATAGGCAATATGGAGTACATGGGCGATTACCAGTATGAAGATGTGTTGGCACTAGAAAGACAACTGTGCAGAGAAGAGCCATACCTCTCGTTAGGCCGATACATACATGTATGGGCACAAAAGAAAGATAAGCAGGACTAACAATGAGTGAGATGACTCTAAATGCTGAACAGCCGATCGATGAATTGGTCGGTTGGGTAAAGCAGCATGATTTCTCATTGAACCTGACAACAGAGCGACTGGCATTTCTAATCGCTATTGCTGTGCTCAGTAATGAAAGGTTCGATGAAGAATTGGGTGAAGGTGAATTGCATGATGCGTTTACCATTGTTACCCGATTATTTGAAGAAACGGGTGACGCGTCGGCGTTTCGCGCTAACAACGCGATTAACGAAATGGTCAAACAACGACTGATTAGCCGTTTTACCAGTGAAGTGACCGATGGAGCCAGTATCTATCGTCTGTCACCTCTTGCGATAGGGATTACCGATTACTACGTCCGACATCGCGAGTTCTCTAAACTTAAGCTCTCGATCCAGCTTTCAATGGTTGCTGACGAAATGTCGAAGGCGATTGAGTCTGCGCGTCAAGGCGGAACGCCGGGTCACTGGCGTAAAAACGTCTATGGTGTGCTTAAGTACTCAGTGGGAGAGATCTTTGATCAGATCGATCTTAACCAGCGTGTGATGGATGAGCAGCAGCAGTCAGTTAAGATTCAGATTGCTGAATTGTTAAACAAAGACTGGCGCGACGCCATCAACAATTGTGAAGCGCTGCTTTCTGAGACATCCAATACCCTCAAAGAGTTGCAAGATACGCTTCAAGCCGCGGGCGACGAGCTACAGACACAGATTCTTGATATTCAAGAACTGGTTTATGGTGATGATGAGCTGGAGTTCATCGCAGAAACCCTATTTGGTCTGCAAATGAAGCTTGATCGCATCACCAGTTGGGGTCAGCAAGCGATCGATCTTTGGATCGGTTATGACCGCCACGTTCACAAATTTATTCGAACCGCGATTGATATGGATAAGAACCGAGCATTCAGTGCTCGTCTACGTCAATCCGTCAAAGAGTATTTCGATATGCCTTGGTATCTGACTTACGCAGATGCCGAGCGCTTAACCGATCTTCGTGATGAGGCCTTGGTACTGAGAGATGATGAAGTTACCGGCCAAGTACCACTAGAAGTGGAGTACGAAGAGTTCCAACAGGTCAATGATGAATTGTCAGATCGTATTGCAGGCATGCTTAAAGTTCATAAAGAGCAAGGCGCACCTATCGATCTGGGCTTAGTGCTACGTGACTACCTAGCACAGCATCCGCAAACTCATCATTTTGATTTAGCACGAATTGTTATCGACCAAGCGGTACGTTTAGGCTACTCAGAGTCTGACTACCAAGCCATTCAACCGGACTGGCAAGCGATCAACGAATTTGGTGCAAAGGTACAAGCAAATGTCATCGACCGATATTAATGAATACATGTCAGATAATCTGGCAAAAGCAATTTCAAACCCTCTGTTCCCAGCGCTAGACAGTATGTTGCGAGCAGGGCGTCATATCTCAAGCGAAGATCTTGATAACCACGCACTGTTGTCAGACTTCGAAGTTGAGTTGTCCTCTTTCTACCAACGCTACAACACGGAACTCGTGAAAGCGCCTGAAGGCTTTTTCTATCTGCGACCGCGTTCTACGTCACTGATTGGTCGTAGTGTGCTTTCAGAGCTTGATATGTTGGTGGGTAAGGTATTGTGTTTCCTTTACCTAAGCCCAGAGCGTTTGGCGCATGAAGGTATCTTTACTAACCAAGAGTTGTACGAAGAGCTATTGGCCCTTGCCGACGAAGAAAAGCTCATGAAGCTAGTGACCAATCGTGCAACAGGCTCTGATTTAGACAAAGAGAAGCTTTTTGAAAAGGTCCGCACTTCGCTGCGCCGTTTGCGCCGCCTAGGTATGATCATCAACATTGGTGAAACGGGTAAATTTAGCATCAGTGAGTCGGTTTTCCGCTTTGGTGCTGACGTACGAGTTGGTGACGATATGCGTGAAGCGCAGTTGCGCCTAATCCGTGACGGTGAAGCGGTAGTGCATACCAAAGAGCCAAGCCAAGGTAGCTTACTAGAACAAACAGACAGCGACGATAACGCTGAACAAGAAATGATGGAAGAGGGTGAAGCATGATTGAAAGAGGTAAATATCAATCGCTAACCATGGTCAACTGGAACGGCTTTTTTGCGCGTACTTTTGATATCGATGGGCTAGTCACCACGCTTTCGGGTGGTAACGGTGCGGGTAAGTCGACGACTATGGCAGCTTTCATTACTGCTTTGATTCCCGATCAAACCTTGCTTCACTTCCGTAACACAACAGAAGCGGGCAGTAGCCAATCTTCTCGCGATAAAGGTCTGTACGGTAAGTTACAAGCCGGCGCTTGTTACGCCGCTCTCGATGTCGTGAATTCACGCAATCAACGTTTGCTGTTTGCAGTTAAGCTGCAACAGGTCGCCGGTCGAGACAAAAAAGTCGACATCAAGCCGTTTGTGATTCAAGGCTTACCAAGTCATATCAAACCGACTGATGTGTTGATCGAAAGCGTTTCAGATACTCAAGCTCGTGTTCGCCAGATCAACGAGGTGAAAGAGTCGATAGGTCAAATTGAAGGCGTACAGTTCAAAGCCTTTTCTTCGATTGTCGATTACCACTCTCAAATGTTTGAGTTCGGCGTTATTCCGAAGAAACTACGTAACTCTAGTGACCGCTCTAAGTTCTATCGTCTGATCGAGGCATCGCTATACGGTGGCATCTCAAGCGCGATTACTCGTTCACTTCGCGACTACCTCTTGCCACAAAACGGCGGTGTTAAAAAAGCGTTCCAAGATATGGAATCAGCGCTGCGCGAAAACCGCATGACACTTGAAGCGATTAAAACCACTCAGGCTGACCGCGATCTGTTTAAGCATTTAATCACCGAATCGACTAACTATGTGGCGGCGGATTACATGCGCCATGCCAATGATCGTCGTAACAAGCTTGAACAGACCTTGTCACTGCGCTCTGAGCTGTTTAGCTCGCGTGAGACCCTGCTAGAACAAAACAACCTGCTCAACCGCGTGCAAGAAGAGCTAGAGCTACTGGTTGAGTCAGAGTCGTCGCTAGAGCAAGACTATCAGGCGGCTTCAGACCACTTACAGCTAGTTCAAAACGCACTGCGTCAGCAAGAGAAAATTGAACGCTACCAAGAAGATCTTGAAGAGCTGCAAGAACGTCTTGAAGAGCAGATGATGGTGGTGGAAGAAGCACAAGAACGCGTGCTTATGGTTGAAGAACAAGCGACGGTTTCTGAGGAAGAAGTCGATAGCTTGAAAACTCAGCTTGCTGATTACCAACAGGCATTGGATGTGCAGCAGACTCGTGCGCTGCAATACCAACAAGCGGTGCAGGCACTAGAAAAAGCCAAGCAGCTTTTACAAAACGAAGAGCTCACCGCTGAATCAGCGCAGGCGTTGGTTGCACAGCTAAAAGATAACGAAACGCAAAGCACCAATGAATTACTGTCCACTAAGCACAAGCTTGATATGTCATCTGCCGCTGCAGAGCAGTTTGAAACGGCATTAAAGCTGGTTAAGAGCATTGTTGGCGATGTGGAACGTAATCAAGCGTCCCAGTCAGCGAAAGCGGCCATCGCTCAAGGTCGAGAAGCGCAGCAACTGGTACAAAACGAACAACAGTGGCGCGCGCAGCATCGTGATGTTGAACGTCGCTTGCATAAGCAACGTCAGACCCAAGAACTGGTGGGCGAATATCAAAAGCAGCACCATGTTGACTTGATTGATGAACTGACGTTTGAGCAAGAGCGTGAACGCCATGCGATGCAAATTGAATCATTAGAGATGTCTCAAGAAGAGGTTCGCGAGCAGCGCAGCGAACAGCGCCGCCTAGAGCAAGACGCTTCCGCTGAAATCAAAAAGCTAGAGGCGATTGCGCCAACTTGGATTGCGGCGCACGATGCGCTTGAGTCTCTTCGCGAGCAAAGTGGTGCTGACCTATACGATAGCCAGTCTGTTATGAGTCATATGCAGGTTGTGCTGGAAGAAGAGAAGACGCAGTCTGTTGCTAAAGATAAGTTGGCAGAACGCCGCACTCAGCTTGAAGGTGAAATTGAGCGCTTAGCGTCTCCTGGTGGCTCTAATGACCCACGCCTAAAAGGGTTAGCCGATACGCTTGGTGGTGTATTGTTGTCTGAAATTTATGATGATATCACCATTGGTGATGCGCCATATTTCAGTGCAATGTACGGTCCTGCACGTCATGCCATTGTCGTGTCTGATCTATCAGACATCGAAGAAAAGCTGGTGGAATTGGATGACTGTCCTGAAGATCTTTACATCATCGAAGGTGATGTAGATGCCTTTGATGACAGTTCGTTCGATGCCGAAGAGCTGGAAGGCGCAGTATGTGTTCGTATGAACGACCGCCAAATGCGTTACTCTCGTTTACCAGAAATTCCTTTGTTTGGTCGCGCTGCGCGAGAACAGCGTTTAGAGCTACTGCGTAATGAACGTGAAGAAGTGGTTGAAGAGCATGCTAAAGCGGCATTCGACTCGCAAAAACTTCAGCGTATGTACCAAGCGTTCAACAGCTTTGTCGCGAAACATATTCAGGTGGCATTTGAAGCTGACCCTGAACAAGCCCTGGCGACCATTCGTGACAAGCGTAATCAGCTAGTACGCGTTTTAGCTGATCTTGATGCTAAAGAGCAACAGCAGCGCAGCCAACTACTCGGCAGCAAACAAGCCTTAGCGTCGCTGGATAAAATTGCACCGAACATGGCGCTGATTGAAGATGATGCACTATCGGCTCAATTTGAAGAGTTGGAACAGAATCTTGCCAAGTTAACCGAAGCCAAGTCTTTTGTTACCAATCACGGCAAAGCCATTGCTGAGCTAGAGAAGATCGTTTCAGCACTGGATGCTGACCCAGAGCAATTTGATGCGCTAGAAGCTGAGTATCAAGCGGCTGACCAAAAACTTCAGCAGTTGAAGAAACAGATCTTTGCCCTGTCTGATCTTGTCGAGCGTCGTCACTACTTTGCTTATTCAGACTCAGTAGATTTGCTTAACCAAAGCAGTGAACTAAGTGAACAGCTAAAAGCGAAACTGGTTGAAGCAGAACGCGCGCGTACTCGCTCTCGTGATGAGCTTAAGCAAGCACAAGGTCAAATGAACCAATACAACCAAGTATTGGCATCACTGAAAAGCTCACATCAGGCCAAACTAGAAACGGTTCAGGAGTTCAAACAAGAGCTTCAAGAATACGGTGTGACGGCTGATGAAGGTGCTGCAGAACGCGCGATGCGTCGCCGTGATGAGCTTCAGGAGCGACTGCATACGTCTCGTTCACGTAAGAGTGAATATGAGCGTACGATTACATCTACAGAACTTGAGATGAAGTCGCTCGCTAAGCGTTTGAAGAAGGTTCAGAAAGAGTACGTTGAACTGCGTACTTTCGTAGTAGCTGCGAAAGCGGGTTGGTGCTCGGTGCTGCGTTTGGCGCGTGAGAACGATGTTGAACGTCGCCTGCATAAACGCGAATTGGCTTACATGTCTGATAACGAATTACGTTCGATGTCAGATAAATCACTCGGTGCGCTTCGTCTGGCTGTAGCCGATAACGAAGACCTCCGTGATGCGCTTCGTCTCTCTGAAGATAATGCACGACCAGAGCGCAAAGTTCTGTTCTATATTGCCGTTTACCAACATCTACGTGAACGTATCCGTCAGGATATCATCCGTACCGATGACCCGGTTGAAGCGATTGAAGAGATGGAAGTTGAGCTGGCTCGACTTACCGAAGAGCTGACTCAGCGTGAAAACCGATTAGCAATCAGCTCAGAATCTGTCGCTAGCATTATTAAGAAGACGATTCAGCGAGAGCAAAACCGTATTCGCATGCTTAACCAAGGTCTGTCAAACATCTCGTTTGGTCAGGTGAAAGGTGTACGCCTCAACGTTAAGATTCGTGAAAGTCACGAAGTGCTTCTCAATGGCTTGTCAGCGCAACAAGAGCAGCACAAAGACTTGTTCGAATCGCCTCGCTATACCTTCTCGGAAGCCATGGCTAAGCTGTTCCAGCGTGTTAACCCACATATTGATATGGGGCAGCGCTCTCCACAGGTATTGGGTGAAGAGCTTCTCGATTACCGTAACTACCTGGAGCTGAGCGTTGAAGTTAACCGTGGCTCAGATGGTTGGCTACAAGCAGAATCCGGCGCGCTATCTACGGGTGAAGCGATCGGTACAGGTCAATCGATTCTTCTTATGGTGGTACAAAGCTGGGAAGAAGAGTCACGTCGTCTACGTAGTAAAGACATTGTGCCTTGTCGTCTGTTGTTCCTTGATGAGGCCGCTCGTCTGGATGCTAAGTCGATATCGACCCTGTTTGAACTGTGTGATCGTCTAGACATGCAGCTTCTGATTGCGGCACCAGAGAATATCAGCCCTGAAAAAGGCACCACCTACAAGCTAGTACGTAAAGTGTTTAAAGATCACGAGCATGTACACGTAGTGGGCTTGAGAGGCTTTGGTCAGGAGAAAAAGGCCACTAGCGAAGTTCAACAATTAGTCGAAGAGCTGTAAACACAAGCCAAATGGAAAATGCCCGCTAACTTAGCGGGCATTTTTATTTAGTGGTAATTGCTTGGTTTCGAAACTGTTTTGGTGAGTAACCACTCCATCTACGAAACGCATGGCGGAAATTGGCACTGTCAGAGAAGCCTACTCGCTCGGAGATTTCTTCAATGTTTAAACCTGTTGAAGCAAGGTAGTGCTTTGCCAATTGGAAGCGGACGTGATCGAGAAGTTGCTGATAGCTTGTCTGTTCAGCTTTTAGGTGTCGTCTCAGTGTTCGAGATGACATACCGAGCTCCGCGGAAAGTGCTTCAATGGAAGGGTAGCTGCCCGGGCTTTCGACAAACATCTGAGTAATCTTCTCTTTTAAGCTTGGTGTGCTGCTGACTTTCGCTAACATCTCATCGCAAGACTTCAAGCACATCTGTAGTGTCATAGCATTCGCTGATGGTAGCGGGTCGCGCAAGCTACTTGCGTCAAACTCCCATTCTAGCTCTTGGCAATCGAACTCGATTTGGCAGCGAAACAGTTCGTTGTAGGCGTCGCCATATTCTGGCTTAGGGTATGGGAATTTAAGCACATAGGAAGGGAAGGGCTGCTGCATGACTTCTTCACACAGATTTTGAATTGCGGCAAACCAATATTCACAGCAAAAAGGTAGTAGTGAATCGAGAGCGATCAGTTGCTCGGCGCGAAAGTAACCACGGTCTTGTTCAATCCACATTTTCTTTCTCAGCACGGGGCCGGCAAGGCGTAGATATTTGAAGCCAAGCAGTAAGGCATCGAGCAAGGTGCTGCTACTAAAGGCGGCATAACCCAGAACACCAAAATCACTGAAACGCGCCTGTTGACCGACTTTTAAGCCCAGATCAGGCTCATTAGATAGGCTCACAGCATTGCTAAAAATGATCAACTTCTGGGCGAGGGTGATATGCGTTTCAGGGGAATAAAGCTCGGCAAGCGATATACCACTTCCTTCAAGCAGTTCCTCTACCGGGATCTGGTTCTCTAGATATCTTGTCAGTAGTTGCACGTCAAGAATACCAAATGCCTGCATGTCGGGTTCATAAACCGCGCTATACTCCATTTCCCTTCCTTAATGTGATGCGAGCTTCAGGCTTATTTATAGCGCAATGGTTTGACTAGGTCTGTTATTCGTGTCCGAATTTCACCGATTTATGTCTTTCTCACACCTGTGCATGATGTTAATGAAATGTTGTAATGAGCTATTGAGATAAGTGAGGTACCTCAGATGAATATGATGACACCCAATTTAGCCGAGCAAAAAACACAACACTGCGATCGTGCGGAGAGTGAACTGACAGCTTGGTTTAATGAACTTCAACTGGGATACAAAAAAGAACCACTGCCAAGTTTAGCAGTAAGAAAACAGCGTTTAAAAAACCTTAAGAAACAGCTTTCACGCTACCAAGATGTGTTAGCGGACGCGATGAGTGAAGACTTTGGCGGACGCAGTCACACCGAATCGATTATGGCGGATGTTCTCGCGCCGATACTGGATATTAATCATGTATTAAGCCACATCAGCAAGTGGATGAAGCCGAGCAGGCGTCCAACGGAATGGTTATTCAAAGGTAATAAGCTAGAGGTGAGATACCAGCCAAAAGGTGTAGTGGGGATAATCTGTCCTTGGAACTTTCCAATTTATCTCTCCGTTGGCCCACTGATTACTGCGCTCGCGGCAGGCAACCGTTGCATGATCAAAATGCCGCCGAACTGCCCTGCAACCACTAAAGTGCTCACTCAGCTCCTCAGTGAGATTTATACAACCGACATCGTCCGTATTGTAGAGGGCTGCCACCCTCAAGCGATGGAAATCTCGAACCTCCCTTTCAATCATCTTATTTTTACTGGTTCTCCGAAGAGTGGCAAAGTCATTATGGCGAACGCAGCTGCGAACCTAACTCCGGTTACTTTGGAGCTAGGTGGCAAGTCTCCAGTTGTTGTTTTTGATGATTACGATATCGAGCAAGCAGCACAACGTATCGCACATGGTAAAGGGTTTAACTCTGGGCAGATCTGTATCGCACCGGATTACGCATTTGTGCCGGAAGGAAAAGTCGATGACTTTGTCGCGGCGGTCTCTCATGTGCACAAAGAGATGTATCAGCAGCTAAATAACAACCAAGACTACACAGCATTGGTGGACGATGCGCAACATCAAAGGTTTCATGAATTGCTAGATGACGCCCGCCAAAAGGGGGCGGTTATTACTCAATGCTTAGAGGATGGGGAAGGGCGCAAAACACCTTTGTACATCGCCACCCACTTAACTCCCGATATGCGCATCTGCCAAGAAGAGATTTTTGGCCCTCTGCTGCCTGTGCATGGCTACCAGAACATAGAGCAAGTCATCGATTATATTACGCAGCGTCCAAGGCCTCTGGCTTGCTATTTGTTTAGTCATGATAAGCAACAGCGTGAAATCTTGCTTACTCAAACCCACAGTGGTGGTGTAACGATCAACGATTGGGGATGGCATGTACTGAATCACTCGGTGCCATTTGGTGGAGTGGGCAACTCTGGCATCGGTAACTATCACGGTGAAGAAGGATTTAGAGAGCTTAGCCATGCACGCAGTGTATTTCAGATGCGTAAGTGGTTTCCAATTGAGTTGTTTGCTCCCCCATACGGCAATCCCATTCAAAAACTGGCGGTACGACTTTTTGTCGGTAAGACAGACCCTACGTTAAAGAACCAAACTAAATAACATCAGATCAGTAGGCTAACCACCTAGAGGAGAACATGGATGCATAACCTTGCTGTTAACCTAGAGCGCAGTGCTGCGCTGTTTCCTAATAAACGTGCGCTACAGATGGGTACTCAAGCCATGAGCTACCAAGTGCTCAATCAGTTGTCGAATAAAGTTGCGCTGCAACTGAAGCAGTTGGGGCTCGAAAAAGGCGATAAAGTTGCGCTTTCCTGTCCGAACATACTTTACTTTCCAATTGCCTATTATGGGATCTTAAAAGCGGGTTGTGTTGTGGTACCTCTGAATGTGTTATTTAAGTCTAGAGAGGTGGCTTATCACCTCAAAGACTCCGATGCCAAAGCGTATCTTTGCTTTGATGGCACTCCAGATTTACCCATTGGTGAATATGGTCGAGCTGGGTTTGAGCAGGTCGAGACTTGCCAGCATTTTGTGGCTATGCCTGGAGATGAGCAAACGAGTGAATACTCCTTCAATCAATGGCTTCAAAGTGAACCGAGCGATTTTGAGTCCGTCTCGTGTAATGGTGACGACACGGCCGTTATTTTATATACCTCGGGTACGACAGGCCAACCCAAAGGTGCTGAGCTATCACATACCAATATGATGACCAACGCGATGTCATCACAGTATCTGTTGCGACTAGAGCACAGTGACACCACAATGATCACCTTACCCCTTTTCCACAGCTTTGGACAAACCGTGATGATGAATGCGGCGGTCTTGTGTGGTGCTGATATGGTTTTAGTTCCACGATTTGAACCAAAATTAGTAGTGGATGAGATTGTAGAGCATGGCGTTAGCATTTTTGCTGGTGTCCCTACCATGTATATTGCACTCCTTAAAGTGGCAGAGCAGCTTCCCGAGCAGTGCGAACGGGTGAAAAATAGTTTGAGACTGAGTGCATCGGGCGGCGCGTCGCTACCTGTAGAGGTTCTGCGCCAGTTTGAATCCCGCTTTGACGTACCAATCCTAGAGGGCTATGGCTTATCGGAAACAGCGCCAGTGGCAACCTTCAATCATATCGATAGTGATCGTCTACCGGGAAGTGTGGGACAGCCACTGTGTGGCCACCTGATCAAAATTGTCGACAGTCTAGGTCAGTCACTGAATACTGGCGAGCTTGGAGAGATTTGTATTAAGAGCCCAAGTGTGATGAAAGGGTACTATCAAAGGGAAAAAGCGACAGAAGAAGCTGTGAAGGATGGTTGGTTTTTCTCTGGCGATATTGGCCGACTTGATGAGCACGGTAATCTGTTCATAGTCGATCGAGTCAAAGATATGATCATTCGCGGCGGCTACAACGTCTATCCGCGTGAGATAGAAGAAGTCTTGATGTGTCATCCTGATGTTGAAATGGTCGCTGTCGTTGGTGAGCACCATGATCGTCTAGGAGAAGAGATACATGCACACGTGGTGTTAAAGGATACCTCCGACCTTAAAGGAGAGCAGATAGTTTCGTGGGCTAAAGAGCAGCTGGCCGATTACAAGTATCCACGCCGCGTCTTTGTTCGAGCTTCGTTGCCAATGACGGCGACCGGAAAGATTCTTAAACGCGAGCTACACCCACTGAGTGTCGAGGAACTGGTGGATGGACAGTTATGATTTCATTGTTGTCGGTGGTGGCTCCGCGGGTTGCGTACTAGCAGCTCGTCTGTCCGAAGACCCCAACACTAGTGTTTGCCTGTTGGAAGCTGGTGGTAAAGACACCAGCCCCTTTATTCATACTCCAGTAGGCGCGGTAGCGATGCTACCAACCAAATACAATAATTGGGGTTTTGAGACGGTGCCCCAAGCTGGCCTTAATGGACGTAAAGGTTACCAGCCACGGGGCAAGACTTTGGGCGGCTCTAGCTCAATTAACGCCATGATGTATGCCCGTGGACACCGCTATGACTATGATTTGTGGGCCAGCTTAGGCAACCAAGGCTGGAGCTATGATGAGTGTTTACCTTACTTCAAAAAAGCCGAGCATAACGAAGTCCATAATGACGAGTTTCATGGTCAAGGTGGGCCGCTGAATGTGGCTGACTTGCGGAGCCCAAGTGAGATGCTAGAGAAGTATCTTCAAGCTTGTGAGTCTATTGGCGTACCGCGTAACAAAGATATCAATGGTTCAGAGCAGCTTGGCGCGATGGCAACACAAGTGACGCAGATTAATGGTGAACGGTGCAGCGCAGCAAAGGCTTATCTCACGTCTAATTTATCTCGCTCTAACTTAACAGTCATGACTAAAGCCACGACACATAAAGTCTTGTTTCGAGATAAGCGAGCAATTGGAGTGGAGTATGGCTTGGCGGGAAAAAGATTCCAGATTAAGTGCCGCAAAGAAGTGATCCTTTCGGCTGGCGCATTTGGTTCGCCTCAAATCCTATTGCTTTCGGGGGTGGGTCCCAAACAAGAGTTGGACAAACACGGCATTTATCAGGTTCATGAACTGGCTGGAGTCGGTGAGAACTTACAAGATCATATTGATCTTATCCATTCCTACAAATGCAGTGCAAAGAAGTCGACGTTTGGTATATCACTACAAATGGCCACAGAGATGAGCAGGGCGCTTCCTGAATGGCGGCGTCACCGGAGCGGAAAACTAACCAGCAATTATGCTGAGGGAATAGGGTTCTTTTGCTCTGATGATGATGTGAAAATTCCGGATGTGGAATTTGTTTTCGTGGTCGCTGTGGTTGACGACCATGCACGGAAAATCCACTTAAGTCATGGATTCAGTAGTCATGTCACCTTGCTGCGCCCTAAGAGCAAAGGCACGGTGAAACTAAGAAGCGGGGATCCGTACGACTCTCCAAGTATTGACCCTGCATTCTTTAGTCATCCAGACGATATGCCTGTCATGATTAAGGCGTGGAAAAAACAGCATCAAATGTTAGAAAGTGAGGCGTTTGATGATGTGCGAGGAGAAAGCTTCTATCCAGTCGATGCAAGTGATGATAAAGCGATAGAGCAAGATATTCGTAATCGCGCTGACACTCAGTACCACCCGGTTGGAACTTGTAAAATGGGGATGGAACAAGACCCATTATCGGTTGTCGACAATGATCTTTCTGTTTATGGCTTAGAGAGCTTAAGAGTGGTTGATGCCTCGATTATGCCAACTCTCATTGGCGGAAACACCAATGCGCCGACGATAATGATTGCCGAAAAAGTGGCTGATAAAATTAAATTAAAGTACGGCTTGTGCAAAGATTACATTGGCGAGCGTTTAGCTTAATAGTTGAACTTAAGCGATTAAAAAACCCGCATGTTGCGGGTTTTTGTTATTAGAGGTTTAGCTGGTCACTTCTTTGGCAAATATACCAAATTGCCTCGCCGCATACGCGACACGTTCAGCAGGTTTGGGGTATTCAATACCCAGACCTAAGCTTTCAATGTGATGAAGCCTTGGCAACAAGCCAGCCCCGTTAGCAATTTGAATCGCTAATCCTGGTCGGGCATTGAGTTCAAGTACCATTGGCCCTTCTTCTTGATCGAGTACCATATCGGTACCCATATAACCAAGCCCGGTCATTTCCCAAGCGCTAGATGCGAGCACGAGTAAACGCTCCCAATGAGGCACTTGGAGTGTAGCCAGCTCTTTGCCAGTGTCTGGGTGGTGCGTAATTGGTTGGTCAAATTGAACCGCTCTAACCGCGCGTCCTGTGGCGATATCAATACCAACGCCCACCGCGCCTTGGTGCAAGTTGGCTTTACCGTCTGAAGCGGCAGTCGAACAACGCATCATCGCCATCACTGGGTAGCCTTTGAAAACAATAATACGCACGTCAGGGACACCTTCGTAACTAAAACCATCAAAGCAGCTATCGAACTTAATTAGGTTTTCTACTACGGCTACGTCATTTTTGCCACCAAGTGAAAACAGGCCAGCTAACGCGTTACTAATATGGCGCTCTACATCTTCTTGGTTAATGGTCGCACCGGATGGTTTGGTGTAAACACCATCTTTGTGTGAAGTGATAACCAGAATACCTTTACCGCCACTCCCTTGAGCAGGCTTGATAACAAAACCCGGCCAATCTTTTACCATCTTATGAATGGTTTTTACTTCGACTTGGCTACTGATCACGCCTATCAATTCTGGTGTGGTTGCGCCATGTTGTTGGGCAATGATCTTGGTTTTGAGCTTATCATCAACCAGTGGGTACTTTGAGCGGTCATTATACCGCCCAATGTAACTGTGGTTGCGCTGGTTCATCCCCATAATACCTTTATGGTGAAGCTTACCAGGAGTTGTAAATTGCGAGGTAAAACGTGAAAACATGTTTAGTCCTCCGCAAGTGGTTTAAAGCGACGTAGCTCTGTTAGGCGATAACCTGTGTAAGTACCTAGCAGTAGAATGCCACCTAAGACAATCAATTGTAGTCCAATAAAGTTAAATGTTAGGTGCTGTATAAATGAGTTGGTCATTGCCAAGTATACGAGTACAGCGGTTAGGAGCGAACCGCCACCTTGTAACACAACTTCTTTAGCCCCTTCTTCTTCCCACAGAATCGACATACGCTCAATCGTCCATGAAAGAATGATCATAGGGAAGAAGGTAATCGATAGACCTTCTGTCAGACCAATCTTGAATGCCACAACAGTAAAGACGGAAATGATCATGATAACGGTGATGATGACCGCCGAGATCCTCGCCACGAGTAACAAGTTAAGCTTGGAGAGATAACTACGAATAACCAAGCCAGTGCCGACAATCAGCAGGAAACCCACGATACCGGTGACAAGTTGTGTTTGGACAAACGCGACAGCAATCAGTACTGGCATGAAGGTACCAGATGTTTTCAAGCCAATAATCACTCGCAAGAAAACAACGATAAGCGCACCAATTGGAATAAGCATGATGGTTTTAAACATGGCTTGTTCTTCAAGTGGCAGACTATGGATTGAGAAGTTAAGTAGCCCGTCAGCTTCTACTTTATCTTGAGTCGCCTGAGATGGCGTCACCTCTTGGGCAATCATAGAGAAGTGTACTTGGCTGTTTTGACCACCGATCAAGTCAAGAAGGGATACGTTAGATTCATCCCACACTAAGATGTTCTCTTCGATGACTTGGTTAGCATTGTTTGGATTAAATAGAATCCAGTTTTTGCCGTCCCATACGTGGTTCATTTGCTGAATTGTTTGGCGACGACGACCATCTTCTAGCTCGATAACACCCACCACCTTGCTTGGGATTTTCGCGTAAGCAAGGATCTTATCGACAGCATCAACTTTCGACATACGGTTAAGTATCAGAGAAGCGTTTTGGCTGTCTGAGTCATTGAGTGATTTAATTAGCTCACGTGTGAAAGTGATGTCGTCTGCAGATCGTTCATTGGCACGTTCAATAAGAGCGATAGCCGCTGCTTCAACTGGACCATCAAAAGTTGGAGGGTTGATATCTTTGTTAGGGGCTATTGGCTCTACGTTAGCTTGAGGGTCAACGAGGAATTGCGTTTTATAGTAGATGGTTTGTGGTCCCGTCGCATTGCGGATAGACCACTCCGCTCGGCGTCCTGTATCCGTTTGAAGGTAAGAGACACCATAACCTGGCGAAGAAGAAGATTCGTTAATCAGGGTAAAACCAGTTTGGGTGTGAGGAGCTGCCAAAGAGGCTTTTACTGGCTTGCCTTGGCCATTAAACTCGACACGTGCTTCAATGTCCCACACTTGTCGAGTTTCACCCGGTGTCCATGGAACACCGTAGTTTTGGTGACGAAAGATACTTAAAGCGATACCAGCTGCAATGATTAACGCAACTGATATGTAGAAAGGGATTTTAGACGTCATAAGCCTACGCTACCTTATTGTTTCTGAGGAACTTCCGTGTGTATGTATTTTTTACTTACATCAACCACTGCGATATCACGGATAAACTCGCGACCTAAGAGTACAGGATGACTCATCTGCGAGCGATCTGCCAAGGTAAATTGCGCTTTTTCATGGATTTTTCCGAGTTTGACCCACAATTCAACAACTGCACGGCGTTCAACTTCTTCGTTGGTCGATTGACGAATTTTCACAAAGCGTACGATTGGTGCTTCGATCCAGTTTGTATCGTTAAGCTCTTTCTCTCCATCAGAAAGGTGGAAACGCACCCAGTTTTTGCCATTGCGCTCAAATTGCTCAATATCGACAGCGTTTAATGAAGACGTTGCTGCCCCAGTATCGATGCGAGCATCAAAAGATTGTTTTATTGAGTCGATGATGACTTTTTCAACTTCGCCTAGCACAATCTCATGGCTTGGCGTCGCTTCGATAGGAGCGGCGGCAGGGATAACTACTGGGTCTGGCTTTTTGCGTACTTCTTCTAATGCTTCTGATTTAAATGCGACAAGTTGGCTCTCAAGATCATGAACTTGGTTCTCAAGGCTTTCTATATAGTCAGATTGGTTACTTAACTGCAAGTTTAGGTTTGTATATTGGTTGGTGAGATTTGCTTCTGAAGCTTGAATGGCGGCTAACGTTTCTTGGTGGTATTGCTCACTATTTGTCAGCGTACAACCAGACAGCAATATAAGTGCCACGATAGGGGTAAATCTTGTCAACATTGATAAACCTGAAAGTAATTAAAACAATAGATAAATAAGAAGTTTAGCGTAATAAATTTGTCACAAACAAGCAGCGAATTGTGTCAGATTCTCAATAAAATGATTTAAAGAGGATTACGCTTAAAAAAACAAGGATGCGATGCATCCTTGGTATTGTATTGGGGATTGCGTGTCCGCGAAATGATTTCCCGTGTGAGTTGAGTTAACTCTCTGTCAATTCGCGACTATTTTATGGCTTAGTTGCTACTAATACCGCTCGGCGAGGAGCTGGGTGACCTTCGACTGTTTTTGTCGGGTCGTTCGGGTCTAAGTAGTCAGGCAGTGAATTGTGTGTCATCCACTCAGTCGTTCTTTGTTCACCTGTGGTTGTCACGTTCTCATCCACAATACGCACATTTTCAAAGCCAACATTTTCTAGCCAGACCTTGAGTGCTTTCGCTGATGGGAAGAAGTAGACGTTGCGCATTTGAGCATAGCGGTCCACTGGAACAAGCACTGAAGTTTCATCACCTTCAATGACCAGTGTTTCAAGTACCAGTTCGCCACCAGAAACCAATTGGTTCTTCAGTTGGATAAGATGATCAAGCGGTGAACAGCGGTGGTAAAGCACACCCATGCTAAATACAGTATCAAACGCTTCGAGCTTAGGTAGTTGCTCGATGCCAAGTGGCAACAAGTGTGCGCGCTGGTCGCCCCCCATTAATTTACGAATGGCTTCGAATTGGATCAAAAACAGGTGTGAAGGATCAATGCCCACAGTAAGTCGAGCACCTTCACCTAGCATGCGCCACATGTGGTAGCCATTACCACAGCCAACATCCAACACGCTGCGATTTTTGAGTGGCGAAATATGGGGTAGCACTCGATCCCACTTCCAGTCACTGCGCCATTCAGTATCAATATGAATACCATGAACCGTGTAAGGGCCTTTACGCCAAGGATGGAAAGTGCGCAGTAGACTTTCGAGCTTTTTTAGTTCGCCGCTATGAAAAGGGGTATCGTTAGCCAGCACAACTGCATTTTTGATATCAATTTGGTCTGGATGGCCCTCTGGGATCTTGTTAAGCGCTTTTAGCCAGCGACCAAAATCACCATGTTCTGCGTTTTGCCAATCTGTTAGCTGTTGAGGTAAGACATTCAGCCAAGGTTGAAGACGTGTGTCTGAGGCAATTAACTGATAAAAATTGGCAAAGTTAAACATAGTTTTTCACTGATAATAAATTGATAATTTGACCCGAGATGAGCGCTAACCAACACTTTTCTCGCTTCTCGCTTCTCGCTTCTCGCTTCTCGCTTCTCGCTTCTCGCTTCTCGCTTCTCGCTTCTCGCTTCTCGCTTCTCGCTTCTCGCTTCTCGCTTCTCGCTTCTCGCTATTTTATCGCGAACATCGAACCGAAGTTAAAGCACTGGAACCAGACATCGTAACTGCTAAAGCCAATTTCAGCGAAGCGCTCTTTGTGCTCTTTTTTCGAGTCTGGGCGCATCACATTCTCAATCGCGCTGCGCTTTTGGCTGATTTCTAGCTCGCTATAGCCATTGGCACGTTTAAAGTCGTGATGTAAATCGATCAGCAGCTCATTCGACACTTGATCTTCAAAGACAAACTTTTCTGAAAGAATCAAGATCCCACCAGGGCGAAGGCCAGCATAGATTTTTTTGAGCAAGGTGTAGCGATCTTCTGGCGATAAGAACTGAAGCGTAAAGTTAAGTACGACGACAGAAGCATTGTCGATTTCGATATCACGAATGTCTGCTTCGACGACATCAACAGGTGTATCGCTACGATAAGCGTTAACGTGCAGCTTGCATCGTTCAACCATAGCCGAAGAGTTATCGACGGCGATAATCTGACAGCCTTCTTGATTGATGTGACGACGCATAGAAAGTGTCGCCGCCCCAAGAGAACAGCCTAAGTCATAGATATTGGAATGTGGCTTTACAAAGCGTTCTGCAAGCATGCCGATAGCAGAAATAATATTGCTGTAGCCAGGGACTGAGCGTTGAATCATGTCTGGGAAAACTTCCGCAACACGTTCATCGAAGGTGAAATCCCCAATTTTATCGATTGGAGCCGAAAAAATAGTATCTGGATTGCTCTTAGGGTTCATAACTCAGTTCTCTCAACGTGAGATGCTTACATCTCAAGTCTACAGCCATTAAAAAGGCGCGTATTTTATGTGAATTTCGCGCCTCTGTCATGTATTGAGCATAGATGGACTAAAACATCTGTATCTGTGTGTTGCCATCTACCGCTGGAAAGTCATTTAAGTCGGGCAGTTTTACCTTTTCTTGCAACTGTTTATAGAGATTAGCGGCAAGTTCGGGTGCGACGATATTGTCCGCAGTATGAATCATTACATAGGGCTGTTTACCTTGCTCGATCCACTGAGGAATTTTACTCAGCCAAGGAGTAAAGAAGTCGTAGTTCTTCTCTTCCTGAGGATGGCCGATAAAGCGAATCATAGGATTGTCTGACGTTGCGATGGCATGAACGGGCACTTTGGGTTTCTTTTGCTGGGCGTCGATAATGGCTTCATTGTCTGGCTTAGCAGCAAAGACAGGGCGACTGTCCATGATGATGCGATCGTAGCCTTGCTCAATGAGCCAAGCATTGAGCGCTTTTTCGGCATCGCCTTTAGCAAAAAAAACGGGATGACGAACTTCAATACCAATAGGGTAGTGGGGTGGAAACAGAGCGCAAAATTGTTTGAGGTTTTCTAGGTCTTCAGGACCAAAGGCAGCAGGCAGTTGTATTGTCCACTGACCGATACGCTCATGCAGTGGCTCCATAATCGCCATAAAGCTTTTTAGCTCAGCCTGACAACCACGCAGCATTTGCTGGTGGGTGATGCTTTGCGGCAGTTTGAAGGTAAAACGAAAATCATCATGCGTTACCGCTCGCCAGTTGTTGACCGTGACACTGTTTGGTGTGGCGTAAAAGGTCGTGTTTCCCTCAACTGTATGGAAAACACTGGCGTATTTTTCCAATCTTTCATTGGGTTTAGTGCCACTGCCATAAAAGCTCTGCTGCCAATTGTTGTGTGACCACATAGTGAGCCCGAGCCTGATGGGTAAACTGTCCATATTCGCTGCTACATTCTCTAGTTTGAATCGGTTGAATGAGAGTTTTGCCGAACCACCCAGATTAGGGCTATAATCAGCGCCAATTTTTTCATATTGCTGCTGTTTTACGCCTTTGTTGGTTTAAAAAGCATCAATAGATGATAAATCGCAATAAATTGTACGCTAGGTAGTCGATCTCGACCTACTTTCAGCGTATAAATGGAACTTTGCTCTATCGGTAAATTTAACACCGATAGATAGTAATCAACAAATTTTAAGAGATTGGGAAATTCATTATGCGTACCCATTACTGTGGTCACCTGAACAAGTCCCTTGCAGGACAAACTGTAGAACTTTGCGGCTGGGTTAACCGTCGTCGTGATTTAGGCGGTCTTATTTTTATCGATATGCGAGATCGTGAAGGCGTTGTTCAGGTTGTTGTCGATCCAGATATGGCTGATGCGTACGAAGTGGCTAACACGCTGCGTAATGAATTCTGTATCAAGCTAGCTGGTGAAGTACGTGTTCGCCCAGATAGCCAAGTAAACAAAGATATGGCAACGGGTGAAGTTGAAATCATTGCCAAAGGTCTTGAGATCATCAACCGCGCAGACGTTCTACCACTAGACTTCAATCAGAAGAACTCTGAAGAACAGCGTCTAAAGTATCGTTACCTAGACCTTCGTCGCCCTGAAATGAGCGATCGCATTAAGCTGCGTGCTAAAGCGTCTAGCTTTGTTCGTCGTTTCCTAGATGACAATGGTTTCCTAGACATCGAAACGCCAGTACTGACTAAAGCGACGCCAGAAGGCGCACGTGACTACTTGGTACCAAGCCGTGTTCACAAAGGCAGTTTCTACGCACTTCCTCAGTCTCCACAGCTATTCAAACAGCTGCTAATGATGTCTGGTTTTGATCGTTACTACCAAATCGTTAAGTGTTTCCGTGATGAAGACTTACGTGCAGACCGTCAGCCAGAATTCACTCAGATCGATATCGAAACGTCATTCATGACGGCTGACGAAGTTCGTGCAACGACTGAGAAGATGGTTCGCGATATGTGGCAAGAGCTACTGAATGTAGACCTAGGTAATTTCCCGGTAATGCCATTCTCTGAAGCAATCCGTCGTTTCGGTAGCGATAAGCCAGACCTACGTAACCCACTAGAGCTCGTTGATGTTGCTGACCTAGTGAAAGACGTAGAATTCAAAGTATTCTCAGGTCCTGCAAACGATGAGAAAGGTCGTGTTGCAGTAATCCGCGTACCAGGTGGTGCTAAGCTAACTCGTAAGCAAATTGACAGCTACGGTGAGTTCGTAGGTATCTACGGCGCGAAAGGTCTAGCTTGGATGAAGGTTAATGACCGTGCAGCTGGTATGGAAGGTATCCAATCTCCAGTGGCTAAATTCCTAAGTGAAGACGTTATCAACGGCATTCTAGACCGCACTCAAGCTGAGTCAGGCGACATTATCCTATTTGGCGCAGATAAAGCGAACACAGTTGCGGAAGCAATGGGTGCGCTACGTCTGAAACTAGGTAAAGATCTAGAGCTAACAAACGAAAACGCCTGGGCACCGCTATGGGTTGTTGACTTCCCAATGTTCGAGGAAGATGACGAAGGTAACCTACATGCAATGCACCACCCGTTCACGTCGCCTCTTGGTGTGACGGCAGAAGAGCTAAAAGCGAACCCAGCAGCGGCGAATTCAAACGCATACGATATGGTTCTAAACGGCTATGAAGTCGGTGGTGGGTCTGTGCGTATCCACAATGCTGAGATGCAATCAGCAGTATTCGATATCCTAGGTATCGAGGCTGATGAACAGCAGGCTAAGTTTGGCTTCTTGCTAGATGCACTTAAATTTGGTACGCCTCCTCACGCAGGTCTAGCATTCGGCCTTGACCGTCTAGTGATGCTGCTATGTGGTACAGAGAACATCCGTGATGTTATCGCGTTCCCGAAAACAACAAACGCTTCATGTCTTCTTACTGACGCACCAAGTCTTGCAAACCCAGCATCACTTGAAGAGCTAGCGATTGCTGTAAAAGCAGCAGAGAAGAAAGAAGATTAATTCTTTGTTCTAGCGAATAGCTAATTAAAAACGGCGCTTCAATGAAGCGCCGTTTTTTGTTTGAGGAGGAACGGACTGCGTCCTATGGGAATTAAGAACGGGCTACGCCCTATGGAACGCTTCGCTCGGGATCGGGCTTCGCCCTGCTAGAAAACGAGAGTTGATTTCTTAATCAAAGTGGATCAGATTTAGCTCTCCAGCTCTCCAGCTCTCCAGCTTTTAAATTTCAATCTCTTTCCACTCACCTGGCTGTAAGTCACCTAGCATCATGTCTCCCATCGAATAGCGGATCAATCGTAGAGTAGGGAAGCCAATATTAGCGGTCATGCGGCGTACTTGGCGGTTACGGCCTTCAATAATGGTAATTGATAGCCACGTGGTTGGAATGTTGGCTCTGAAGCGAACAGGCGGGTTACGCGCCCACACTTGAGGTTCTTCCATCACTTCAACTTTGGCCGGAAGTGTCATGCCATCCTTTAGCTCTACGCCTTTGCGGAGCTTGTCTAAGTCCGACTCTGATGGTGCGCCGTCAACTTGCACCCAATAAGTCTTTGGCGATTTAGATTTAGGTTGCGTCAGTTTGGCTTGCAAGATGCCGTCATTGGTCAGAACCAATAGGCCTTCGCTGTCTCTATCAAGTCTACCTGCGGCGTAAACGTCTTTGACGGTAATAAAGTCGGCTAAGGTCTTTCTGCCGTCACCGTCAGTGAATTGGCTTAGGGTGTCAAAAGGTTTATTGAACACGATGACCTTACGATCTTCAGGAGCGATCTTGGGTTTATTGCTCGTCGGTTTGCTACGATTTTTAGAGGAATGTTTATTCACTCCTTTCGCTGAAGAGGGACGTTTAAAACCGGAATTCCCGCGACGTGATGAAGAGGGTTTAGAGTCACGTTGTGAACGTGGCGACATGTTAACTACCTTGCAAAAATGTAAACGAAGTGTGGGTAAAACTTTTAACGAGATGCGGAATAAGCTACCATTTGCGCGCCCGAAAACAGGATTGGCGAACAAGATAATAGACTATTCTTTCAATTTTGTTTAATTATAACTAATCGCTCTCAAGGATGTCGCTGACTAAGTGACGAAAACAAAAAGAGACGGACAAATCGCAACAAGTGAGGGGATTATTCATAACTTGTTAGCGGACACACACATAGGACCTACACTCAACAGGTCCGGTTAGAACAATAGGGAAATTTCATGCCTACAGAAAAACCTACAATTATTTACACTATTACTGATGAAGCACCTGCGCTAGCAACTTACTCACTACTACCGATTATTCAATCATTTACTGCTTCTTCAGGTATCAATGTTGACACTCGTGATATCTCTCTAGCTGGGCGTCTTATTGCCAACTTCCCAGAACATCTAACAGAAGAACAACGTATTGGTGACGCACTAGCTGAGCTAGGTGAATTAGCAAAAACACCAGAAGCAAACATCATTAAGCTGCCAAACATTTCAGCTTCGATTCCCCAATTGCAAGCCGCAATCAAAGAGCTTCAAGACAAAGGTTACAACCTACCTAATTACCCTGAAGAGCCAAGCACGTACGAAGAAGAAGCGATTAAAGCAACGTACGACAAGATCAAAGGTAGTGCAGTAAACCCAGTACTACGTGAAGGTAACTCTGACCGTCGTGCTCCACTTTCTGTAAAGAACTATGCGAAGAAGAACCCACATTCAATGGGTGCATGGTCTGCGGATTCTCAGTCGCATGTTTCTAGCATGTCTGGTAACGATTTCTTCGGTAGCGAAAAGTCGCACACGGTAGAAGGCGCGACAGAGGTTAAGATCGAGTTTGTTGCAGCAGACGGCGCAGTGAAAGAGCTAAAAGGCGCTTTCCCACTGCAAGACAAAGAAATCATCGATTGTTCAGTAATGAACAAGAAAGCACTGGTTGAGTTCTTCGAAGCACAAATCGCCGAAGCAAAAGAGCAAGACGTTCTGCTGTCTCTGCATATGAAAGCGACCATGATGAAAGTGTCTGACCCTGTGATCTTCGGTCACGCGGTTAAGGTTTACTACAAAGACGTTTTCGCGAAGTACGGTGATGTATTCGAGAAACTAGGTGTTGATGTCAACAACGGTATTGGTGACGTTTACGCGAAGATTCAAGCGCTTCCTGCTGCTCAAAAAGAAGAAATCGAAGCTGCACTACAGGCGGTATACGAAACTCAGCCACCGCTAGCAATGGTTGATTCAGACCGCGGTATCACCAACCTACACGTACCAAGTGACATCATTGTTGACGCATCTATGCCTGCAATGCTGCGTTCATCTGGTCAAATGTGGGGTCCAGATGGCAAGCAGAAAGATACGAAAGCGATGATCCCTGATCGTAGCTACGCTGGTATCTATCAAGCCGTTATCGACTTTTGTAAAGAAAATGGTGCGTTCGATCCTACCACTATGGGTAGTGTACCGAATGTGGGCCTAATGGCTCAGAAAGCAGAAGAGTACGGCTCACACGACAAGACATTCATTCAAGATACTGCAGGCACTGTTCGTGTGGTTGACGCTTCTGGCGCAGTACTACTTGAGCAATCTGTTGAGGAAGGCGATATCTTCCGTATGTGTCAGGTTAAAGACGCACCGATTCAAGATTGGGTGAAACTAGCGGTAACTCGTGCTCGTGCAACAGGTGTACCAGCAGTATTCTGGTTAGATGAAAACCGCGCACACGATGCTCAGCTAATCAAGAAAGTGAATGCCTACTTACCGAACCACGATACTTCAGGTCTAGAGATTAAGATCCTAGCGCCGCTAGAAGCGTGTCAGTTCTCTCTTGTTCGAATCAAGCAAGGTCAGGATACAATTTCAGTGACAGGTAACGTACTACGTGACTACCTAACCGACTTGTTCCCAATTCTAGAGCTTGGTACTTCGGCTAAGATGCTATCGATTGTTCCACTAATGAATGGTGGCGGCCTATTTGAAACGGGCGCTGGTGGTTCTGCACCTAAGCACGTTCAGCAGGTTGAAAAAGAGAACCACCTACGTTGGGACTCTTTAGGCGAGTTCCTAGCGCTAGCGGCTTCTCTAGAGCACCTAAGCACAGTAACTGGTAACGCGAAAGCGCAAATTTTGGCTGACGCCCTAGATAAAGCGACGGGTGACTTCCTAGACAACAACAAGTCGCCATCACGCCGTGTGGGTGAGCTAGATAATCGTGGTAGCCACTACTACCTAGCAACATACTGGGCACAAGCGCTTGCTGCGCAAACAACGGATGCTGATCTTGCTGCTGAGTTCGCTCCGATTGCACAAGCACTTTCTTCAAACGAAGAGAAGATTGTTGCTGAGCTAAACGGTGCACAAGGTGTTGCTGGTGAACTAGGTGGTTACTACGCACCTGAGTTTGATAAGGCTGCGCCTCTGATGCGTCCGAGTGCGACACTCAATGGTGTTATCAACGGCTAATCCAAGCTGCATAAATAACAAAACCCGCCATCTGGCGGGTTTTTTAGTTTTTAAACGATTTAAACTTTGTTTAAGTAGGCAGCGGTTATTTTGCTGGTTGAGCCTCAACCGGAACCACAGAGCTAGCGTGGTAGCCTTTAGGTCCTTCTTCGACTTCAAAACTCACTTGTTGGCCAGCTTTCAGAGTACGATAACCGTCCATTTTAATGGTGGAGTAGTGCGCGAACACATCACCATCTTCTCCCTCTGGACAAATAAAACCAAATCCTTTGGCGTTGTTAAACCATTTTACTGTACCTGTAGCCATGCTATACATCCCTCATGCATATTGTTACTGATGTTGTTTAAGTGCTTACATTGAATCCTTGTAAACAGAAAGTGAATTATCATTCAGCCGCTGCCAAATTTTTAGTCACTATTTGACCAATGTAGCCAATGATTGGTCACAGTCAATAGGAAAAAGGTATTATAGTCTACATATTTGCAAACAAATCACTTTTGAGATTTACATTTTTGCAACTTGCAAACTACTCAATTGAGCCCAAGTATAGACGTTGTGAATGGTTTTTGGTTTCTTTTTAATCAATTAGATACAGCTCTTCCGATAAGTGAAATCTTTTATTTGCAGCGACTCAAATGCTGCATTAGTCTCTAAGTAAGGACAAAATTTTTTAGAAGTATTTTGTTCTAAATAGTAAGAACTAAATTCAAAACTTTCGCTCCATGAAGTGGTAAAATTAACAGAGACAAAAACATTAACAACGATTAGTCATGAGCAAACATTTTGAATGGGTCACTCCCGGATCCGATCTGCTGGAGTTAGAAAAAACAAAAGTTAAGCCACCATCTATGTATAACGTCGTGTTAAACAACGATGATTACACTCCGATGGACTTTGTGATTGAAATCCTAGAGCGCTTTTTTTCTATGGATATCGACAAGGCGACACAAGTGATGCTCAAGGTGCATTATGAAGGCAAGGCAATTTGTGGCACGTATACTGCAGAAGTTGCTGAGACGAAGGTAGCGCAAGTTACTATGTATTCCAAAGAGAATGAGCATCCTTTGCTTTGTACAATGGAACAAGCATAACGCTTGTTCGAGCAACCTAAGTTGTTCTTAAAGGAGGTACTTATGCTGAATAAAGAATTGGAGTCGAGTCTGAACGGCGCATTTGCTCGCGCTAGAGACAAAAGACATGAGTTTATGACCGTCGAGCACCTCCTGTTAGCATTGCTAGAAAACGATGCTGCGCGAGAGGCCCTGCAAGCGTGTCAGGCAGATATCGAGGCCCTTCGCGGTGAACTCGATGTATTCATTGATCAAACTACACCTCTTATCCCAGAAAACGACGAAACTCGCGAAACGCAACCCACTTTGAGTTTCCAACGCGTTTTGCAAAGAGCTGTGTTCCATGTTCAGTCATCAGGACGCAGTGAAGTCACAGGCGCAAATGTGCTAGTGGCCATTTTTAGTGAACAAGAATCTCATGCCGCTTACCTTCTTAAGAAAAATGATATTAGCCGCCTAGATATTGTTAATTTTATCTCTCATGGTATTACCAAAGCCTCTAGCTCAGGCGACGAACCATCTTCTTCAGATTCCTTTGGTAGTGAGAGCGTCGAAGAAACTGGTTCAGAAGAACGTCTAGAAAGTTTCGCAACCAACTTGAATCAGCTCGCTAAACAAGGCCAGATCGACCCACTGATAGGGCGTGATAAAGAGTTAGAGCGCACTATTCAGGTCTTGTGTCGTCGCCGTAAAAATAACCCGCTACTTGTTGGTGAAGCCGGTGTGGGTAAAACAGCGATCGCTGAAGGTCTTGCTTGGAGAATTGTAGAAGGCCAAGTCCCTGACATTATCGCCGATAGCGTTATCTACTCGTTAGATATCGGCTCACTTCTTGCGGGCACTAAATACCGTGGTGATTTCGAGAAACGCTTTAAAGCCATTTTGAAGCAGCTTGAAAAGGAAGAAGATGCGATTCTATTTATCGACGAGATCCACACCATTATCGGTGCGGGTGCGGCTTCTGGTGGTCAAGTTGATGCTGCCAATTTAATTAAACCTCTATTAAGTAGCGGTAAGTTACGCTGTATCGGTTCGACAACTTATCAAGAGTACAGCAACATCTTTGAGAAAGAGAGAGCGCTGTCTCGACGCTTCCAGAAGATTGATATTGTTGAGCCATCTCTAGATGACACCACTAAGATCTTGATCGGTCTGAAACCTAAGTATGAAGCTCACCATGAAGTGCGCTACACCAATAAAGCACTTCGCGCTGCGGTTGAGCTTTCTGCCAAATACATCAATGAACGTCATTTGCCTGATAAAGCGATCGATGTGATTGATGAAGCGGGGGCACGTAGTCGTCTAGCTCCAGCGAGTCGTCGTAAGAAAACAGTTGGCGTAGCCGATATCGAGGCGATGGTCGCTAAAATGGCTCGTATCCCAGAGAAATCTGTTTCATCATCAGACAAAGAGATTTTGCAAAATCTTGATGAGAAGATGAAGATGCTGGTGTTTGGACAAGATGATGCGATTGATGTACTGAGTGAAGCGATCAAGCTGACTCGTGCGGGTCTTGGCGCAGACAATAAACCAGTAGGCTCATTCCTGTTTGCAGGACCTACAGGGGTGGGTAAAACTGAAGTCACTGTTCAGCTTTCTAAATTACTAGGTATCGAACTGCTTCGCTTCGATATGTCTGAGTATGGTGAACGTCACTCAGTTAGCCGCTTGATTGGTGCGCCTCCTGGCTATGTTGGTTATGACCAAGGCGGTCTGCTCACTGATGCGGTGATCAAACATCCTCACTCTGTTGTGCTACTTGATGAAATTGAGAAAGCTCACCCAGATATCTTTAATCTGCTATTGCAGGTCATGGACAACGGTACACTGACTGACAACAACGGTCGTAAAGCGGATTTTCGCAACGTTATTGTCGTGATGACGACGAACGCGGGCGTTCAGATGACAGAGAAGAAATCGATCGGCTTGATCCAACAAGATCATAGTCACGATGCTATGTCTGAAATCAAGAAGGTATTTACCCCAGAGTTCCGCAACCGTCTGGATAACATCATCTGGTTCAATAGCTTAGATGAGCATGTAATCCACCAAGTTGTCGATAAGTTCATCGTAGAGTTGCAAGCTCAACTTGATGTACGTGGCGTGTCGCTTGAAGTATCAGATGATGCTCGCCACTGGTTAGCGCTGAAAGGTTATGATAAGGCGATGGGTGCTCGCCCAATGGGTCGAGTGATTCAAGATCAGGTTAAGAAGCCTCTGGCTAATGAACTGCTGTTTGGCTCTTTGATTGATGGCGGTACGGTGAAAGTTGACCTCAAAGGCGATGAGCTTAAGTTTAAATACTTAAGTGAGAAAGAAGCCGCTATTCATTAACCATCTTAGATAGGTAAACCTAAGCCGGAGCAACTGCTCCGGCTTTTTTATTTGTGTAATTTTAGAAAGTCAGAGGGTGTCTAACAAAACACTTTTTTTAGTATGGCATATGATTCATCAATTTCTGAAGGAACGGCTTGTTCGGTTTGGAATCCAAGGGCAGGATAAGTTTTGATTCTTTCGAAGTCACCAAGCATAGCTGTGACGACCATATCCAAATCGATCTCGTCATTGAAATAGTCACAAAATGGAGTTTTTGGCGATGTTACGCAAACGTGTTGGTAAGGGGCTGGCCATTGTTTCGCAAACGTTGCGTACGTACGCCTTTCCATATAGGGCTTTTGAACTAAGATAAATGACTGAAATTCTTCACCTGATTTCTTCATTAGCTGATAAGTAAGCTGAACGTTCTCGCCAGTATTGGTTGCTCTGTCTTCGATAAGGATGCTGTCCGCAGGCACGCCCATATCACGTGCCACGTTGGCAAAGGTTTGGGCTTCGGATGATTCAAACACACCTTCGGTAAGGCGTCCTACACCTCCAGAGAAAACAAGCTTTTTGGCCCATCCTTGTAGAAACAATTGAGCGGCATACTCTGCGACTCTTATATCATTGCTACCCAACACAAAAATACAGTCTGATTTTTTTAGCGTGTGGCTGAGCTGCATATAAGACCAAAGCCGTTCAATGTGTTGATATAGTTTTAGCTGACTCATGAATTGCCCTCTGGTCGTTAAACCAACTCTAATGTGTGCTGGTAGTGGAAGCGATAGCCTAGGTTCACCAACTTATTGGAGATAATTTTTTTGTCCGGATGCTGGGTAATGGTCGGCAGAGGTTCAGTCGATCCGACACTATCTAAAGCCGCTTGATAAAACTCTGCTTTGCTCACCGTGTTAGGCGTCGTCGCGTTAACGACTTCAGAAGTATTGTTCAAAGCCATAAAACTGACTGCACCAATCGCGTCTTGTAAGTGAATCATGTTGGCTGGGGCCAGCTCGCTGACTTGTTTTAGTTTGCTAGTAAACCGAGAAGGGTGACGGTCTGGGCCAACCAATCCGCTGCATCGCACAATGGCAAACTTCAGTCCTGAGCTTATCAGTGCATTCTCGGCTTGAAGCATAATGGTGGCGTTGTCACTAAAATCAGGGTTTCCTTCAGCGATGGCAAGGGAGGCGTCTTCTTCAGCCATGTCAGTGGCAAGGCTAGGGTATACAGTGGTTGAACTAACCATGATTACGCGAGACACACCGTTCTGTTTTGCAGCTTCAATCAGCGCTTTCCATTGAGTGACGTATTGCTGCCCACCGCCTTTACGAAACCCGGGAGGAAAACAGCCTATAACAATTTCGCAAGGGGCATTAATCAGGTGTGTGCTAAGTTCTGCTTCCCCATTATTGAGATCGCATTTAAAACCTTCGAGCCCCGCTTTTTTTAGCGCGTCAACGCCCCCAGAAGTGGTTTTGCTTACATACACTTTATGACCAATAGACGTCAAATACTGAGCTAAAGGCTTTCCAAGCCAACCGCCTCCGACAATTGAGAGTGTTTTCATTCCTGCGTCCTTGATAGTAGCTTACGTAGTTCACTGCGTAAGAGTTGGTGTATCGGCTTAAAGCCGTAGCCTTGATGCTGTATTACGTCGACATTCGCTTGCCAGCAAAGCTGTTCGTAGCGCACTGGAATTCGGGTGATTTTTCCACTCTCTTCATACGCAGAAGCGATATGAGTAGGTAAGAATCCCCATCCAAATCCTTTACTGATTAATTCCAATAGTACGTAGTAGCTGTCCGCATACCATAGCTCTGGACTATGAGCTTGCTGGAATCCACTTACTTTGGCATTTCTTGAGCGTAACAACAACTGCCTATGAAGCAAGAGTTGGTCGATGTTTTCGGAGAGCTGATTTGCAAGTGGGTGTGTCTGACCAACATAGAGGTCAAATTCAATGTGACCGACGGATTCAAAGTCGATGTTGGGTGGAAGCTCTATCTCTGAAAATACCAGACCAGTCGTGACACGCTTCTCGGCGACCAATTCGATAATATCGATACTGGAAGCGACGAGAATTTCTACTTTTAGATTTGGAAACGTCGAGGATACGGTCTCAAGTGCGTGCGAGAAATTCTCTACTGGTATACCTTCATCGATGGCGATGCTGATGCTCGACTCTTCGTCCTTAAACAGTGAGGCTGAGCACTCTACTAAGCGCTTATGCTGCTTTAGGGTGGCGTTGGCATGAGGAAGCAGCTTTTTACCTTCTTCGGTTAGCGCAGGGTAGCGCCCGTCTCGATTAAACAGTTCGACGCCACAATCGAGCTCAAGGTTCATAATATGCTGACTGATGGCGGATTGAACTTTACCCGCCTTTCGTGCGGCTGCTGAAAAGGAGCCAGTTTCAACGGTGGCAACAAAAGCCTCTAACTGCTCAATACTAAACATATCGTTTTTACTGATGGTATCTAACTTTTAAGTATCTCGATTATAGATGAATATACGCCCACTGTTTGTGATTAAAGAGAGAAAATATTATGCAAACTAAAGAACGTATCTTCCACGCACTATTTTTTGAGCTGATTGCCTTAGCACTCATTATTCCCGTAGCGTCTATGTTTTCAGGAAAAGGGGCGAGTGAGTTGGTTGTGGTTGGCGTCGGGCTGAGTTTGTTTACCGTAGTGTGGAACTATTTTTACAACATTGGCTTTGACCGTCTATGCCAAACGCCTAGATCTGAACGATCACTATCAACCCGTATTTGGCATACGGTCGGCTTTGAGGGAGGGTTGATTTTCATTACCTTACCGACGATAGCTTGGTTCTTAAATATTACTTACTTCCAGGCACTTATGCTTGAAGCAGGGTTTCTCGTGTTCTTTTTCTTTTACGCGACTGGCTTCAACTGGCTCTACGATCGTCTTCAACCATACAAATGGTGCTTTGAGCGCGCCTAGATAAATAAACCACTATGCCTATTATTAACTATGTAGGTGGTGTCTGCCTGCGAGTTAGAGGTGTGCATGAAGTGGTTGTTAGCGGTAGTACTCATTGTCAGCGTATTTCCTAGTGGGGCGACTCAGCGAGTCTATATGACGTCACTTGAGTGGCCCCCGTATTCAGGAGAAGAACTCGAAGGGTATGGCCTGTCTGTTGCAGTTGCACGTGAAGCGTTTGCTGCAATGGGGTATGAGCTTATTATTGAATTCAAACCTTGGGTACGTGCTGTCGCGCTTGCTAGCAAAAGCGATAAGTATGTTGGCTACTTTCCTGAATATTACTTTAAAACCGACGATTTTGTTTTCTCTGACTCTATTGGCAGTGGACCGTTAGGACTGGTTGAAAACATCAAATTTCCGATTAAGTGGAGCTCACTGGAAGATCTAACCTTATACCGAATTGGTGTTGTTCAAGGGTATGTGAACACGGCTGAGTTTGACTTGTTGGTTGAAGAAGGAATGATTCAGGTAGAAGCTTCAGCTAATGATATACGTAATATCTATAAAGTGGCTAAAGGACGACTCGATGCCGCGGTTATCGACTCAAATGTACTCGACTATCTTATTGGCATTGATCCTAGGTCAGACATGCTAGGTAATCGCCTTAAAATGAATGGCCGTTTGCTTGAGAGTAAAGAGCTGTATTTGGCATTCAAAAACACGCCAGAGGGACACAACTGGCGTGATGTATTTAATGAGGGTTTAAAGAAAATTGATGTTTCGTCTATTGTTGAGAGATACAACCGCTATCTCTCGACAACTGAAGGCATCCATTCTCCAATTTTGCCTTTTCGCGCTAACTAGAAAGGACTCTTAGCGCTTTATCTGCGTGTTCCGCCATTTCGATACCTTCATCGGTCAGGTAGCCGCCGTCAGGTAAGGTACACAACCCTTTTTCGTAAAGGCGTTGAACTGCTGCCTGCATCTCTTCAGTCGCTTCATGATGAACCTTAATACCCGTCGCAGCACTGCTGATGTCAAACTGGAGTAAAAGGTTTAGTTCAGACATATGTTCAGGCGTAAATTTCATATTTGAATCCTTTTCGAAAGTACTGATTTCAACTTAATCATGAAGTTACAAATCGGCAATGTTACAAGTTGAGAAGTGTTAGCTAAGCCTTACTTTCGCTATAGGAATCGATAGGATTGATTAGGAGTTGTTCAATCGCATTGTGATTAGATCAGAATCAAAGATTCTTATCTGATTTTGTTGGTTAGTAGCACGTAGAGTATGTCTTAATGCCGATAATGAATAATAATGGCTATTAATATGAAAAATAGGACTAAAGTCGTATGAGAACAAAAAATCGAGACTGATTTGTTTTTTAAGCTGTTGATATAAAAGAACCTTGTTCTCATTATTGAAAACTAATTTAGTGATTTTTAGTCGTTGATTTTTAGAGTTTGACACGAGTTTTCTTTCAATTAATAACATTTTGTTCTGTCAGGTTAATTAACGCTTGTATTTGAATAAAAATCGAGTAATTATCCGCCTCCACTAATCCACTTGTTGCAAAATGTTTCACCCATGATGAACTTAAACCACCAGTTTGATTCTCTACTTCCCCCACAAATGGCTGAGCGCGCTGCTGAAATCGGCGTAGGCAAAGCAACCAAAGATCCGGTTAAATCTTTTTTATTGGCTATTTCAGCAGGTATTCACATTGGTATCGCTTTCGTCTTTTATACCATCGTGACGACAGGTGCTGGTGATTTACCTTGGGGAATTACTCGCCTTCTCGGTGGGTTAGCCTTTAGCTTGGGGTTGATTCTAGTGGTCGTGACAGGCGGTGAACTGTTTACTAGTTCGGTGCTGACTTTAGTCGCGCGCGCAAGTGGCAAAATCTCTTGGAAAACGCTGTTTAAGCACTGGGCAGTCGTGTATGCCGGTAACTTAGTGGGCGCTTTACTACTCGTTATCTGTATGCTTCTGACCAAGCAATACATGTTCGATCATGGCCAAGTGGGTTTGAATGCAATGGCGATCTCCCAGCACAAACTGCATCACACCTTCCTTTCTGCGGTTGCGCTTGGCGTCATGTGTAATGTTCTAGTGTGTATCGCGGTGTGGATGACCTTCAGTGGCCGTACGTTAACTGACAAAATCGCGGTGATGATTCTGCCTGTCGCCATGTTTGTTTCCGCAGGCTTTGAACACTGTATTGCTAACATGTTCCAAGTGCCTATGGCTATCGGCATAAAGAATTTTGCCCCGGCGGAATTCTGGCAGATGACAGGTACTAACATTGCCGATTACGCCGACCTAAATATGATCGACTTTATTACCCACAACCTAATCCCAGTGACACTTGGCAATATCATTGGCGGTGGCGTTTTCGTTGGTATGTGGTACTGGCTCATCTACCTACGCGACTAGGTCACTCTCTACTTATTTGAAGGCTCACTTAATGTGGGCCTTTTTAATGCCAGCTATCTACTTCAGCACTAAAAATCTCTTCTATCGCAACGATCTGTTCTGGTTCGTCGATCAGCCAATCTTGGGCATTGCTCAGCTCGATCTCTGCAACATCCACACAATGGGTCTTGGTTAGGTTCAGCATAACGCCCTCCTTAGGTTAGCTAGTTTGAACCTAGACGCTTTGAATGACAGTTTTATTACGCTATGCGAATTAAATTATATGCGTATGAATGCAAAGAAAATTTCTATCAAGATTTTACTTGAACTCTGGCTAGACCAGTTGTTTCCTATGTATCACCACGGTTATCCACAGAATCTGTGGATAAGATCTTGTAGGCAGCAGTTCGACGAGTAAAGATCAGTCGACTGATTTGATCTTAACCAGCACTCTTCCTTCGTTGTTAATGCATTTCTTGATCGTTAGTTGTAAGGAGAGCATGACAGAGAGAGACATCATAACCAGAATCGCCACCATAATCAGAATCTGATATTTGATAGCAACTAATGGGCTTGCACCGCCTAAAATTTGTCCTGTCATCATGCCAGGTAAGGTCACTAATCCTGTGGTGCTCATGGTGGCTAGAGTCGGGGCGAGTGAGCGTCGCATTGCATCCTGCACAAAAGGTAGCGTGGCATATTTAGGAGAGGCTCCGAGTGATATGGCGGCCTCGTATTCACTTTTTCTCTCATCTAATGCAGTAAATACGTTCTGCAGTGCAACAATGTTTCCACTCATAGAGTTGCCCAGCAGCATCCCCGCCAGTGGGATCATGTATTGAGCGCTGTATAGAGGCTGTGGCTGAATCACAAGCACTGAGATAACAGTAAGCATGGGGAATAGCCCAGTAGTTAGGGCGATTGTGACTGGCAGCAACAAGGCCTTCTTGGGCAATTTGGCTTTACCGATAATAGCGCTGGCACCAATCAATGTCATTAAGACCAACCAAAGCGCATTGATGGCTAAGCTATTCAATTTAAATAGGTATTGCAGATAGAAACCTACCATCAGTAATTGCAGTGTCATTCGAGTGACACTTGCAATGATTTCGTTGCCGATCTTCAGTTTGTAATGTTGGCTGATGAGCAACGGAATAACGAGTAGGCTAAAAAACAGTGCCAATACTGACCACGAAATATCTACCACGCTATCCATATATCCCCCTCGTAAACACCGCATATTGTACGCGAATTTGTTGTTCAGTCACCCCATCTCGAACGTCGAAAACGACTGACTAAATCGTCTTAATCTGTAACAAATTAGTTACATTTGAACTAGAATTACCACGTAATATGTGTGCCACTAAAGTGGTAGATGTTTCCATTTTCCATTGAAATGTTGCGTAATATGGTTGGATTTTACCTAGTTGTTTCCGTTAACAATTATTCATATTTAGTGGCAAATTTATATATAAAAACACGATCAAACACATCTCTGGATGAGCTCAAAAAAGTGTTGAATAACAAGGCTGGAAAGGTCGGATTTGATTGAACCCTACGATTAGTATGGTCTAACATTTCTTCTTAGAGATAGAAAAATAATTGGCTCGATGACAAGAGCTAGCCAAAAACACTAGATACAAAATAGGCAAATGTATGAGTGATGTTAACAAAATCGAGAGTGGTGAAAAACGCTCTCTGGAGTGGAAGTCATTCCTCTTCATCGCGGTTGTTCTCTTCCCAATTTTAAGTGTGGCTTTCGTAGGCGGCTACGGATTCATTGTATGGGCACTACAAGTGTTCTTCTTTGGACCACCAGGCGCACATGGCATGTAAGCCATTAAGCTCAATTCCACATTTTTATAAAGATTTTAAGAGAGCAAACCATGAAATCATTGATTGTTAAACTGTGGCGCACCATGACGCGCCCAGCGGTCCATATCAGCCTAGGTGTGCTGACCATGGGCGGCTTTATCGCGGGTGTTATCTTCTGGGGTGGTTTCAACACCGCGTTAGAAGCGACTAACACTGAAGAATTCTGTATTAGCTGTCATACCATGCGTGACAACGTATACGTTGAACTGCAAGAAACGGTGCACTGGAAAAACCACTCTGGTGTGCGCGCGACTTGTCCTGACTGTCACGTTCCACACAACTGGACAGATAAAATTGCACGTAAGATGCAGGCCTCTAAAGAAGTATTCGCTCAAGTATTTGGTAATTATGATGAACCCGGTGTATTTGAAGAGCGTCGTATCGAGCTTGCTAAGCACGAATGGGATCGTTTCTCGGCCAACAAATCTTTAGAGTGTAAAAACTGTCACAACTACGAATCAATGGACTTCGAGCAAATGTCTCCAACGGCTCGTATCCAGATGAAGCAAGCTGCTGAGAAAGATCAGAGCTGTGTTGATTGTCACAAAGGTATTGCCCACAAACTGCCAGCAGGTATGGACAGCATTGGTGGTATCGTCGGCGATCTAGAGTCACTGGCGTCTAACACGAGCTACGATGTAGGCCAAACACTAATCAGTGTACGTCATCTGCCGATTTACTTTGATGCAGAAGGTAAGAAAGAGGCCGGCCTTCTAAACCCAGCTTCTTCAGTGAAAGTAATTGAAGAGAAGGGTGACTTCGTTGAAATTGAAATTGATGGCTGGCGCAAAGCGAAAGGCTTTGGTCGCGTAATCCAAGAAGACTTTGGTAAAAACATTGCGGTTGCTTCACTTCTTAAAGAAGCATCGACAGATGACAGCATTGTCACCACTGGTGAGAAGAAAGTGGATGAGCTGACGGGCCTTCCATGGGAGAAAGTGGCGGCAACAGTATGGCTGAAGAAAGAGTCTACGTTGAACGATATTACTCCAGTATGGGAAAAATCGGCGGAAGCGTATAAGACAAACTGTTCTGTATGTCACACTCAACCAGATGAAGCGCACTTTGACGCAAACACTTGGCCTGGTATGTTCGACGGTATGCTTGCATTCGTTAACCTAGACACCGACAGTGAAGCACTGATCTTGAAGTACCTACAGAAGCACTCTTCAGATTATGCTGAAGGCCACCACTAATAAGCGTTAGACGGAGTATTTTAAATGGCTATTACACGAAGAAGTTTTCTTAAAGGTGTAGCGACTACGAGCGCAGCATCAGTCATCGGTCCAAGCTTATTGGCATCTGCTTCTGCAAGCGCTGCGGAAACGACAGGGACTTGGAAGGTAACTGGTTCACACTGGGGCGCATTCCGCGCCCACATCTACGCGGGTAAAGTTCAAGAAATCAAACCGCTAGAAACCGATAAAAACCCGACAGAGATGCTGAACGGCATCAAAGGTATTATCTACAGCCCATCACGCGTGCGTTACCCGATGGTACGTCTAGATTGGCTGAAGAAACATAAATACAGCGCAGAGACACGCGGTGACAACCGTTTCATCCGTGTGACTTGGGATGAAGCTTTAGACCTGTTCTACCGTGAACTTGAGCGTGTGCAGAAAGATTATGGTCCGTGGGCACTGCATGCAGGTCAAACGGGGTGGAACCAAACTGGTGCTTTCAACAACTGTACTGCGCACATGCAGCGCGCGGTTGGTATGCACGGTAACTTCATCACTAAAGTAGGTGACTACTCGACAGGTGCTGGTCAAACGATTCTGCCGTACGTACTAGGTTCAACAGAGGTATACGCACAAGGTACTTCTTGGTCTGAAATTCTAGAAAATGCAGACAACATCGTTCTTTGGGCAAATGATCCAGTGAAGAACCTGCAAGTAGGCTGGAACTGTGAAACCCACGAGTCATTTGACTACTTAGCTCAGCTAAAAGAGAAAGTAGCAAAAGGTGAGATCAACGTCCTTTCTGTTGACCCAGTGAAGAACAAAACTCAGCGCTATCTAGAGAACGACCATCTGTACATCAACCCGTTGACAGATGTGGCGTTCATGCTGGCGGTTGCTCATGTGCTTTATAACGAAGATCTATACGATAAGCAGTTTATCGAGACTTACTGTCTAGGTTTTGATGAGTTCATTCAGTACGTTCAGGGTGAAACCAAAGATAAGGTGGTGAAAACACCTGAATGGGCTGCGGAAATCTGTGGCGTGAAAGCGGACAAGATTCGTGAGTTTGCACGTATGCTTGTAAGCGGCCGTACTCAGATCCTAATGGGTTGGTGTATCCAACGCCAAGAGCATGGTGAACAGCCATACTGGGCTGGCGCTGTCGTCGCTGCAATGGTTGGTCAAATTGGTCTACCGGGTGGTGGTATTTCTTACGGTCACCACTACTCAAGTATCGGTGTTCCTTCGACGGGCTTTGCGGGCCCTGGTGGTTTCCCTCGTAACCTAGATACGGGTATGAAGCCTAAATGGGACAACAATGACTTTAACGGTTATAGCCGCACTATTCCTGTGGCGCGTTGGATCGACTGTCTATTGGATCCGGGTAAAGAGATCCGTTACAACGGTGGTAAAGTTAAACTGCCTGACTTCAAGATGATGGTGATCTCAGGTAACAATCCTTGGCACCACCACCAAGATCGTAACCGTATGAAGAAAGCATTCAAGAAACTTCAAACGGTTGTGACTGTTGAGTTTGCTTGGACTGCAACGTGTCGTTTCTCCGACATCGTACTGCCTGCTTGTACTCAGTGGGAACGTAACGACATCGACGTATACGGTTCGTACTCAAGCAAAGGTTTGATCGCAATGCATCGCCTTGTCGATCCATTGTTCCAATCTAAGCCAGACTTCCAGATCATGAGTGAGTTAACTCAACGCTTTGGTCGTCGTGACGAGTACACTCGTGGTATGAGTGAGATGGAATGGATCGAAAGCCTGTATAACGATTGTAAGAAAGCCAATGACGGCAAGTTTGAGATGCCAGAGTTTGCTGAATTCTGGGAGAAAAGCGTACTAGACTTCGGTCAGGGCAAACCTTGGGTACGTCATGCGGACTTCCGTAAAGACCCAGAAATCAACGCTCTAGGCACGCCGTCTGGCTTCATCGAGATCACTTCTCGTAAGATAGGCCGTTACGGTTACGAGCACTGTCAAGAGCACCCAATGTGGTTCGAGAAATCAGAACGTTCACACGGTGGTCCTGGTTCAGACAAACACCCGTACTGGCTACAATCTTGTCACCCAGATAAGCGTCTGCACTCTCAGATGTGTGAATCTGAAGAGTTCCGCGCAACGTATGCGGTACAAGGTCGTGAACCTGTTTACATCAACCCTGTGGATGCGAAAGCGAAGGGCATCAAAGATGGTGACCTAGTACGCGTCTTCAATGACCGTGGTCAGCTTTTAGCAGGTGCAGTGGTTACTGACAGCTACCCTCGCGGTGTTATCCGTATCGAGGAAGGTGCATGGTATGGTCCTCTAAACGAGAAAGAAGGCGCAATCTGTACTTATGGCGATCCAAACACGCTAACTCAAGATATCGGTTCTTCAGAGCTAGCACAGGCGACATCGGCAAACACTTGTATCGTGGACTTCGAGAAGTTCAGCGGTAAAGTACCGCCAGTGACGTCATTCGGTGGCCCAATCGAAGTGGCATAATCGACACTAGAACGAAAAATACCAGCCAAGCGGCTGGTATTTTTTTGTCTTCAGTTTAGGGTTACATCGCTAGAGAGCATTTCATCAAATCTCCACAAACTGTTCGACAAACCACCTTCCTGCAGGCCCTAAGGAGGGGCTCCAAGCGATCTCTATTGGCCATCGAGTATTTTTGTCGTCGAAGTCTAGCTTTAGCTCTACGAGCTGATTTGTCGAAACTAATGGTTCTGATAACTGTGCCGGAAGCAAACTAAAACCAACGCCTTGTAAAAGTAACGCTCTTAGTTGATAGAACCGTGAACAGTGGATAAGAGAAGGACTTTGCCGTATAGACTCTATTAGCGTTTTGTCAGCGAAAGCGTTTTCTGACGGTATGATTTGAGTATGGTCGAGCAAATCATGGCGAGATAGTTCTCCCTTCTTGTTCGCTAATAAATGAGTTGGGGATACAACGAAACGCCAGTCTATCTGATCAAAAATATGAGCATCATAACCAGTACGAACTTCTAATCTTGCGGGGGCAATAATAATGTCTGCTGCATCATCATGGTTCGGAGCAAGCCCTTGGGTTTCTTCCACATCTATCAGATTAATTTTGAGTTCAGGAAATTCTCTGGAAAGGGCATTGATCGATTCAACATATTCGGGAAATAACGTGAAGCCAAACACAGCAATCGTCAGTTTATCTTCGACACCAGCTTGATAAGCTTGAGCTCGTTTTTCCATCGCTTGGAGTCTTGGTGCGACTTCTAGAGCTTGTAGATATAAGGCTTTACCAACTTCTGTCAGTTTAGGTGCTTTACCTGCAACACGATCGAATAAGACAACATCAAGATCAATTTCCATGTTCTGTATGACTTGTGCGACCGCAGAAGCTGTAACGCCAAACTTTCTACCCGCCGCTGAGAAAGAGCCTGTTTCCGCGACAGCGATCATGTACGTGAGTCTTTCTGGAGTGATTAGCATGCAACCTCACTGGCTAATTCGATGGATTAACACAAATTCTAGCTATCTCTGTTCTCGTTTCAAACATGCAGATGATGCAGTTTGAGAAGTGTGTTTGTTTCAACATAAAAGAAGACTTCAATTTGAAGTCTTCTAATGAGCGATAAGATCGAGCCTTAGTTTGTGCAGTATGGCTGATTTTTATTAATGTTCGTACAAGGTTGGTCTTCAAGTTTATTTGGGTTGCGACCTAACTCAACGACTTCCTTTCCGTTAACATCAAACATTGCAAAATCGTAGGTCTCAATTTGGTCAGTGTCCCAACGGTCTAACTTAAGCGTTTTGTTATTCAAATCAACCTGAGTAACCCATAAGCTAGGGAAGTTTGCATCGTAGGCAACATCCCATTTTGCATAACCACTGCGAAACTCTGATGCAACACCCTTCATAATGCTAGAGAGCTGTTTGGTATTTTGGATACCAAAACGCTCTTCGTAATTTTTTAGTTCCTCAAGTGCGTATTGAGCACGATGGCGGCGATCCCAAGCATGGATAGAAGTGGTTGGAAAACGTTTCTCACCCAGTAGCTCTTTGTCCATTTCCACCATAGTTTCAAAAGTCGGATTGTTAGAAATAGCATTTAAAGATCCTGTACCACGGTAAAATCTTTTTTCACCATTGACCATTTCAACTAGGATGGTTTCACCGGAATTGTCGGCGAACATATAGTGACCTGGTAAATGATCAACAGTACTTTCTGCGTCATATTTGCCAGGGACTCCACCAAATTTTTGGTCTCGAATATTGGTGTTTTCAATGATGGCTTGCACTTCATCAAGGTTCTTTGCATTCGCCACAACGTATTGCATAAATTGCTGACCATCGATGTTTTTGTTGCCTTTTTCTAGTGTTTTTTCGTCTTGCCAGTCGGTATTGAGGTAAAGAACCTGACCAAGCAATCCATGTTCATTGATGGCTTCGGATACGAATTCAGCGTCATAGCTCGCAATTTCAATCATGGCATGTTTTGACTTGTATGCTTGATTGGCAACGCCCGATTTGTTGAGGTCAACGCCGTACACCGTTGGCGCTCGTGTATCAAGGATGGTTCCTCGTGGGACACCGCGGACGACTGCTTGATCGTAACCTTCCCAATCCATCGAACGAGTGACCATTGTCGTGTCTAAAGCGCTAGAGTGGTACAAAGCTCGTGTACAAGCTTCAGCTACGCCAGAAATTGTACCCATTGTGGTTGCCGCAAGAGCGAGTGCTAATACTTGTTTTTTCATAATCTGAATCTCCAAAAAGATAAGTTGCTATCCGTTGATTTCTGGTCGCTCCTGCGTATGGGTTGTACTTTAAGAGATTTGATTATGAGGTGGTAGTTAGCACCTTTAAGTCTAACTATTAGGATTAGAGTGAGCTAGGTTTTAGAAGAGTAAAAATAGGGATCACTGACTGGACAGGCCATACTTAATTTTAAGTGCTTCAAGCTTCTGTTCACCATGATTTTTGAAATAAGCATTGAGTGCAGCGACGATCTGTTGTGCTTGAGGGTGGCTTTTTCTCACTGCCGCATAGAGTGGGGTCGTATCGAGATAGACTGAACTGAAACTCAGTTTCGAAGCATCTACTCTCATTTCTTTAATTGTCCAGCGACCAACGGCTTCGTCGGTGACTAGGACATCTGCTCTATCCGTCAGGATAAGGCGAATACTATTGGGTAAATGAATCGAGCTAACTGGAATTAGTTCTTGGTAATCTACAAGTTTTGCTCCGTAGGCATAGTTATCGATCATCGCTACTCGAATTCCCGCCAAGCTATGGAGAGAGGAAAACTCGAAATTAGCTTCTTGGCGTGAAACGACCGCCATTCTGTTGTGCATATAGAGATCGGTGAAAATATAATCGCGAGCTCGTTGCTCCGTTTTCCAAATCGCGATGATGACGTCATTTTTGCCATTAATCGTTTCTTTAAGTACCCGCGTCCAAGGCTTAACCGAGTAGTCGACTTCAAACCCCGCAGAAATCAACCCTTCAATGACGAGATCATGGGCAATACCGCTGCCGAGGGCAGAATTCATTACATAAGGAGGCCACAAGTCTTGAGCGACTTTCAATGGCGCAGCGAAGGAGAGGCTACACCAAAGCCAACAGATAAGAAGGATGAGTTTGTTCGATCTGTCTATTTTCACCTGATATGTCCAACTATCAACTCACCCTTAAGTTTAGGCACAGAAAGATAAAAATGTGTGTTTACATGCGCCCATCGCAGGAATTTTTCGTTGAGGTTTTGAACTTTGTATGCGGCCTTCTTTTACAAAATAGCTCGCGTGGACTTATCGCTTGAATGCTCAGTAATGCCTTATTTTAACTGGCCTCTGCTACTGATATTCAGGTGAATTTAGTTTTTTCATTTACCCTTAATCACAATCGCAGAGCGGCTTTTTTATTGATTCATTTGTGAATCATTACTAGCGCCAATAGTTTTTGTTTTCAGAGCGTGCAGACGGCATTTGACGCTCATAAATAAAAATCTATAGGAACAAAGAAATGAAAAAGACAGCACTAGCAGTAGCACTATCTCTTGTAGCCGGGTCAGCAGTAGCGGCAGAAGCACTTTCAGGTGAGCAGTTCACTGTATCAGGTGAGTTTGCTATCGGTGGTTATTACCAAGAAAACCGTAAAGAAGGTGGTGAGGTTAACAATGACTCATCAGCTAAAGACGAAGAGTTCTATAACGGTGGCGTAACGGGTTTTGATATTTTCGCTGACTACGAAAATGGCAACATTGTAGGTAAGTTTGGTGGTGAGTTTGATATTGAAGACGACTACGGAACTTCCGATTCTACATTCACGATCACTGACACATGGGTTGGTTACAAAACGGGTGCTGGCATTGCGTCTATCGGTTACGCAAACGACACAGCACTAGATGCAGTTGACGGTGCAGCAGACAAAACTATCGAGTTCCTATGGTCGCCAAACGATGCGTCAGATGCGCGCCAAGTGGTGAAGTTTGAAGGCGACAAAGAAGGTGTTAAATACGGTATCTCTTACTTTGGTGACCGTAACTATGAAGGCACCGATCGTCAAAGTGGTTACAACGGCTACTTAGGTTACGAAAACGAAACATTTATGGTTAACCTTGGTTACGAAGATAACGATGAAACTGAAGGTGAGACAGATAAGCTATACCTAGTTAACGGTGCAGTTAATCTTGGCGCCGTAGGTATTGGTGCAACCGTTGCTGAAGAAGAATTTGCTGACGGTAAAAAAGTTAAAATGTACAACACGTCAGTTGGCTACACTCTTGACGCTCTATACCTAGCAGCAGGTTACGTAACGATTGAAGAGACACGCGAAGCGGTTAACTTCGGTGGTTCTTACGCGTTCACGGATAACTTTACGGCACTGGTTGATATCGCATACCACGTATCTGACGAAGGCTACGATTCTGCAAAAGGAACGGGTCTGCAGAAAGGTGATATCGAGTCATTCCTAAAACTGGCTTACGCATTCTAAGATTCTCTTCACCTCTACGTTTGTAGCCCACTTCGGTGGGCTTTTATAAGCAGGACGCTTAACGCATAATCCACTGCCTTTTCACCCTCCGGAGTTGGAGGGTTTTTTCGTTTTTCACTTAATGAGAAAAATTGGGCTGTCTTACCTTCAAGGATGATAGAAACGTGATCGCCGTTACGTAATGCGTTGATGACCAAATAGACAACGAATTGTACCAATGCTCTAATTGAGAAAAATAACGACAAAGCAGAGCGTGATATGTCGCAACTCCTGCGTTTAGCCCACGAGCGTATCCTTACTATTCCCAACAGCGATCTTAGTGCTGAAGTTGTCGGTAATCAGGTTAGCTTTACTTATCGGGGTTTATCCAATGACCCTGTCGATGATCAGTTTCTACTTTTTCAGACAGATTTTGATTTTGAACGTCGCGCCACCTTGTTGGGTGACGGTTTTCAAATGCTGGCTCAAACCACAGGTACTTACGAAGATCCAGTTGATATTGGTCGCTGCCCAGACAACAGCTCTAGCTATCGACTCTACGCTTCTAAAGCTCCTAAACGTTACTACAATTACCTAGTGGTAGAAGACTCGTTAGGCTATGCGTTGTTTGGCTTTACCTCTTGTCATCGTTTTGCCGGGTATTTCACTGTGAGTGATGAGGATGGCCGAGTTAAGATTAATGCTTACATAGATGGGGAACAAACTGCCCCGCAAGATTGGTCAACTAACCGTTTAGAATCCGTTGTGGTTTTAAGGGGAGAGTCTTTATCTGAGCTCTATCTACAATACAGTCGTTTGATTCAAGGGCAGCATCCGGTACGGAAAGGCGTGACACAAGATTCGCCTCTAGGATGGTGCTCATGGTATGCCTACTACGCCGAAGTGACCGAGAAAAATATACACGCCAATGTTGAACAAATGCGCGAGCATCTAAAGCCGTTTGACTATGTCCTGCTTGATGATGGATACCAAGCATTCATGGGAGATTGGTTAACACCATCGGACAAATTCCCTTCTGGTATTAAATCTGTCCTTAGAGAAATCTGCTCAAATGGTAAGAAGCCAGCCATTTGGCTTGCGCCTTTCATTGCGCAGCCCGAGTCTGAGATATTTCGCAATCATCCTGATTGGTTTGTTCGCCATGAAGATGGAAGATTGCTCAAAGCTGAAGATGTCACTTATGCTGGTTGGCGCTGCACCCCATGGTACATTCTTGATACTACTAACATACAAGTCCAAGAACACCTAACGCGTGTCGTTCGTACCATGCGTGAAGAGTGGGGCGTCGAAATGTTTAAGCTTGACGCTAACTATTGGGGCACATTGAAAGGGGTTCGCAGTCAGTCAGGTGTCACAGGTGTCGAAGCCTATCGTTTAGGCATGCAAGCCATTATTGAAGGGGCGGGGGATGCATTAGTGCTTGGATGCAATGCGCCAATGTGGCCATCGCTGGGGCTGGTGGATGCCATGCGAGTGTCTGATGACGTAGAACGCTGCGCGACAAGGTTTGAACAGATAGCCAAAGAGACGTTTTACCGCAGTTGGCAGCATCGAAAACTATGGCAAATTGATCCAGACTGCGCAACGTTTGTCTCTTTAGCCAATCAGGCAACCGAGAGGAAGTATTACGAGTTCCATCGAGATGCGTTGTTGGCGAGTGGTGGCTTGTTATTATCTGGTGATCCGTTACCGGAACTCACGCCATTCGCTAAAAAAACGTTGGCTAAACTAACCATTCGACATAGACACAATCAGGAGGCAGCAAGATTCACGGCGCTGAATCTTCATCATGCTTTTCTTCAGCTGACTGAGCGAAATGACCTCCACTGTTTGTTCAATTATCAAAATACCGCCAGAGAAGTAACCTTAACCGCCAACTTCCCTGTCTATTGGTACGATTACTGGACAGGCGAAAAGCTAGTTCATGAACCGACCCAAGTATTAGAGGTGGGTTTTGAATCGGGATTGTTTAGCCGAGCGATAATTACCTCGCTATAGCCTCTTAGCTAGATTAAGATGTCGAGCTAGATTCACGCGATAATAAAGAAAACAATGTCAATCATACTTGGTATTGACCCGGGTTCTCGTATCACAGGCTATGGTGTGATTCGTCAAACGGGTCGCCATCTGCAATATCTTGGTAGCGGCTGTATTCGTACTTCCGAAAAGGAGCTACCAGGTCGCCTTAAACAAATCTACGCGGGCGTTTCAGAGATCATCACTCAGTTTCAACCTGACGTATTTGCTATAGAGCAGGTCTTTATGGCACGAAATGCAGACTCTGCACTCAAACTTGGTCAAGCTCGCGGTAGCGCAATTGTTGCCGCGGTGAATGCTGATTTACCCGTTTACGAGTACGCAGCGCGTCTGATTAAGCAAGCCGTGGTTGGTACTGGTGCTGCGGATAAAGAGCAAGTGCAGCATATGGTTCAACATATGCTTAAACTCCCATCTAAGCCTCAAGCTGATGCGGCCGATGCCCTCGGTGTCGCAATCTGTCACGCCAACACCAACAAAACCTTGGTAGCGTTAGCAGGCAAAGCGACCAGCGCGAGACGCGGACGTTACCGTTAACCATTCCACACTATTTACTTCCTATTGGTGCAAAACTGAGACATATAAAACAGATCTGATTACTGGGTTTGTTATAAAAATGTTGCATTAATATAGTGGTCAGAGGTCTAACAAGATATCAATCAAGGAAGATTGAACATGAACCCTGTCAACGTGTGGCGGCAACTCTGTATGCCCGCTCAACCTCAATGGACGAAAAATCAACAACGTCAGGCGGATACCCTCTCTCTATTTACTTTCATCGCCTTTCTCGTCGGCGTATATAGCTTGCTTAAATGGTCTAAGCACGGTCATGATGGCTTAATTATGACTTCGGTACTGCTGATTGGATTCGAGCTCTTTGCTGCCGTTTGCCTAAAACTGTTAAAGAACCCGACAATTGCACTCAACCTCGGTTTTATCGGTATGTCGGTGCATGCCCTTAATATCATTTACCAAAGCGGCGGTGTTGTAGAGTCAACCCAAACTTATTGGGTTCCCTTACTCGTGGTAGCGTTCTTCTTATCTGGTACGCGAATGGTAGCCATCAGTTGGAGTGTTACGGTTATCTTGTGTTCCGCCATCATGACCTTTATGCATGTTTCTGGCCGTTCGTTTCCGGTGTTAGAGCTCTCTGAATCAGCGCAACGTGTTGAAATTTGGTCTGGAACGGTATTGCCTTTAGTGGTGATCTGTATTGCTCAGGCGTTCACCGCTAAGCAAAGAGATAAAGCGATAGAGATCGCCGAGCGGGCTAAAAGTGACAGTGAAGCGATTGCAGAGAAAGCCACACTCGGTGAACAGAATCTATCCCATGTGCTAGAGCAAGCCAATCAAAACTCAATTCAGCTTAAAGATGTCTCTCAAACGCTGGAATCTCAGTCATTGACGCTAGACGATCAGGTCTCGAACCTGAACATCAATTGTGAATCTCAGGCAAGCGCGGCAGAGCAGATGAGCCAGCAAGTTCACCAACTTGCCGAAGGAATAGAAGGTTCAACCCGTTTTGTCGATGAGCTCAGAGAGCGCAGTGATGCCGTTCACCAACAAGCGGAAACCAGTTCGCAGTTGCTAGAAGACTCGACCTCAGCAATTAGCCAAATTATTGGTAGCCATGAAGAGATCATGAAAGTGGCAGACTTGATCACCTCTGTTGCCGAACAAACTAACCTATTGGCGCTCAATGCTGCAATCGAAGCGGCGAGGGCAGGGGAGCAAGGTCGCGGTTTTGCCGTAGTGGCGGAGCAAGTGCGTGACCTTTCCGCTAAAAGTAGCCAGTCGGCGATAGAGATTAGAAACTTGCTCGATCGCAGCGAGCAGGAAGTGAAACATGGACAGGATGTCGTCAATTCAAGTGCGGTAAAAATGAAGTCGATGATTGCCGAAGTTTCTGCCATCTCACAAGACGTCAACGGACTTGCCAATATCATGTCCAATCAAATGATGGCACTGAAAGAGCTCGACCAAGCGAGCAGTGAAGTGGCGAATGGTGTGGTTGAAACGAAAACAATTTCCGAGAACGTAGCGCAAAATGGTGCGCAACTGACCTCACAGGTAGACGCAGTAAGAACCTTAACTTCGCAACTTGATCAAGTTGTCTCAAAAATCTAGCTCTAAATCATAAAGGACTGGATGTCTATCCAGTTCTTTATTATCCTGTCGCAAATTCATATCCAAAGAGTAACTACCGTGATTGGACGTCTGCGCGGCATTCTTATTGAGAAACAACCCCCTGAACTACTGATTGAAGTTAATGGCATTGGCTACGAAGTACAAATGCCGATGAGCTGCTTTTATGAGCTACCGAGTATCGGTGAAGAAGCGATCATCTATACTCATTTTGTTGTCCGTGAAGATGCCCAGTTACTGTATGGTTTCAATACCGTTAAAGAGCGTGCGTTGTTCCGTGAGGTGATTAAGGCCAATGGCGTCGGTCCTAAGCTCGGTTTAGCGATTCTTTCGGGAATGACAGCGAGTCAGTTTGTCGCCAGTGTTGAGCGTGAAGATGTTTCGACCTTAGTTAAACTACCGGGTGTGGGTAAGAAAACAGCAGAACGCCTTGTAGTAGAAATGAAGGACAGACTAAAAGGTTGGAGCGCGGGTGACCTATTTACTCCGTTTACTGATGCTGCTCCTGCAGACTCAGCGCCGCAACCCGCTCAGTCAAATGCTGAGGAAGAAGCGATCAGTGCGCTACTTGCATTAGGCTATAAGCCGACTCAGGCATCTAAAGTGGTTTCACAAGTGAAGACGGACGAAATGAGCAGCGAACAGCTTATTCGTGAAGCGCTGAAGTCGATGGTATAGAAAGGCTTGAACAATGATTGAAGCGGATCGATTAATCGCACCAGACAACACGGTGTATAAAGAAGAGGATGTTATCGATCGAGCGATACGTCCGAAGAAACTGGAAGATTACAAAGGCCAGGATCATGTTCGTGATCAAATGGAGATCTTCATCAAAGCAGCGCAGCTGCGTAATGAAGCGCTCGATCACCTATTGATATTTGGCCCTCCTGGCTTGGGTAAAACAACACTAGCCAATATTGTTGCCAACGAGATGGGCGTGAACATTCGTACTACCTCTGGCCCGGTACTTGAAAAGGCTGGTGACCTAGCGGCGCTACTCACTAACCTCGAAGAGAATGACGTTCTTTTCATTGACGAGATTCACCGACTTAGCCCTATGGTTGAAGAGGTGCTTTATCCGGCGATGGAAGATTACCAACTTGATATCATGATTGGTGAAGGCCCGGCGGCTCGTTCTATAAAAATCGATTTACCGCCATTTACTTTGATTGGTGCAACGACGCGCGCAGGCTCGTTAACTTCGCCACTGCGCGATCGCTTTGGTATTACTCAGCGCTTGGAGTACTACAAAATCCCTGACCTGCAAAATATTGTTCAGCGCAGTGCTGACTGTTTAGGTCTATCGATGGAGTCTGAGGGGGCGTTGGAAGTGGCAAGACGTGCCCGTGGTACACCGCGAATCGCCAACCGTCTATTGCGACGAGTTCGAGACTACGCAGAGGTGAAAGGCAACGGTCACATCTGCGCAGAAGTGGCAGACAAAGCACTTAATATGTTGGACGTTGACGCGCAAGGTTTCGATTATATGGATAGAAAGCTTCTTCTGGCGATTATGGAGAAGTTTGGTGGCGGTCCTGTCGGCTTAGACAACATGGCGGCTGCAATCGGTGAGGAAAAAGATACTATTGAAGATGTTCTTGAACCTTATCTGATTCAGCAAGGCTACCTACAACGAACACCGCGCGGAAGAATTGCCACAGACCGCGCTTATCTTCATTTCGGAATTGAAAAATAAGTTTTCAGTAGCCAGCCCTCAGAAGCTGGCTTTTTCTTTTGGTGATCTACATCACACTAATATAATTTACTTACTACTTAATAGGTAGCGCAATTGAGTGACTTGTTAACTGCTTGTTTTGCATAAATACTTAACGGCCTGTCACTAATAACCCCTTCGTAACAAAACACCCTTCAAACTGTTGATGTAGATCAATGTGATGGTTTTTTGGTCAAAAATGCCGTACAAAACTTGATACAAATCAAAGCGAACTCTGGCTATAAACCTTTTGAAACAACCTGTTTTTAGCAGTAGTATTAGCGCCAGCTATATTAGCTGATGCTTAACAATTAACTAACCATTACGGTACATTTTTGCAACAGGTTGGCTATCTTTTATAACACTGTTTAAGTTTGCTCAACGCTTAATAACAATGCATTAATGTAGAAAGTGTCTTCAGCCGACACATAGGAGTAATCATGATCGATGTTGTTGATCTATCGCGGTTGCAGTTTGCACTGACAGCGATGTATCACTTCCTATTCGTACCGTTGACTCTAGGTATGGCCTTCTTACTGGCTATCATGGAATCAATGTACGTAATGACGAACAAGCAAATCTATAAGGACATGACAAAGTTCTGGGGTAAGCTATTCGGTATTAACTTTGCACTTGGTGTGGCTACTGGCCTTACCATGGAGTTCCAGTTTGGTACTAACTGGTCTTACTATTCGCATTACGTAGGTGATATTTTCGGCGCACCTTTAGCGATTGAAGCCCTAGTAGCCTTCTTCTTAGAATCCACCTTTGTAGGTCTTTTCTTCTTTGGCTGGGATCGTCTCTCAAAACGTCAACACCTTGTTGTTACATGGTTAGTTGCGCTAGGTTCTAACTTCTCTGCACTTTGGATCTTGGTAGCAAACGGCTGGATGCAAAACCCAGTTGGCGCTGAATTTAACTTTGAAACCATGCGTATGGAAATGGTGAGCTTTGCTGAGGTTGTTCTAAACCCAGTTGCTCAGGTTAAATTCGTTCATACTGTAGCATCTGGCTACACGACTGGCGCAATGTTCATTCTAGGCATCAGCTCTTACTACCTATTAAAAGGTCGTGACATCGCATTCGCTCGTCGTTCATTTGCTATCGCAGCCTCTTTCGGTATGGCAGCTATCTTGTCTGTTATCGTTCTTGGTGATGAATCTGGCTACGAGCTTGGTGAAGTTCAAAAGGTGAAACTTGCTGCGATCGAAGCGGAATGGCACACAGAGCCAGCTCCTGCGGCATTTACGCTGTTTGGTATGCCTAATCAAGAGACAATGCACACAGACTACGCGATTAAGATCCCTTACGTTATGGGTATTATCGCGACGCGTTCTCTAGATGAGCAAGTAACAGGTCTGCGTGACCTGCGTGATGACCACGTTGAACGTGTCCGTACTGGTATGTACGCGTATGAGCTTCTCGAGAAGCTACGTGCTGGTGATAAGTCAGAAGAAAACATGGCAGCGTTTGATGAAGTGAAAGGTGACTTAGGTTATGGCCTACTTCTGAAGCGTTACACTGAAAACGTTGTCGATGCGACAGAAGAGCAAATTCAAGCGGCAGCGGATGATTCTATCCCAACGGTTTGGCCTCTATTCTGGTCGTTCCGTATCATGGTTGCGTGTGGCTTTATTATGCTATTCGTATTCGGCGCTGCATTCGTTCAAACATGTCGCCAGAAAATCGAGCAAAAACCTTGGATTCTTAAAGCGGCGCTATTCAGCATTCCTCTGCCTTGGATTGCAATTGAAGCAGGTTGGTTTGTTGCCGAGTATGGTCGTCAGCCATGGGCGGTAGGTGAAATCCTTCCGACACATGTTGCTGCTTCAGCACTAACCATTGGTGAACTATGGACTTCTCTATTCGCTATCATTGCACTGTACACAGTGTTCCTGATCGCTGAAGTTTACCTAATGCTTAAATTTGCACGTAAAGGTCCTAGCAGCCTGAAAACTGGTCGCTACCACTTCGAACAAGAAGCTAACTCTGTTGAAGACAAAGTCGGCCGTTCAGTCGAAGTTTAAGTGAGGGAATATTATGTTTGATTACGAAATCTTACGACTTATCTGGTGGGTTCTGATTGGTGTTCTGCTAGTTGGTTTCGCTGTCACAGATGGTTTCGATATGGGTGTTGCTTCGCTTTCGCCTGTTATCGGTAAAAGCGACACTGAACGTCGTATTATGCTCAACACTATTGCTCCTCACTGGGATGGCAACCAAGTTTGGTTAATCACAGCGGGTGGTGCATTGTTTGCAGCATGGCCGTTAGTTTACGCAACGTCGTTCTCTGGGTTCTATTTAGCAATGTACGTGACTTTAGCGGCACTTTGGTTACGTCCACTTGCACTAGATTATCGTTCAAAGATCGAAGATCCAAAATGGCGTCAAGCTTGGGATTACGCACTTTGTTTTAGTGGTACTGTGCCGCCAATCATCTTCGGTGTTGCATTTGGTAACCTGCTTCAAGGTGTGCCATTTGAATTAAACGATCTGTTAATGTCTCAGTACAAAGGTTCATTCTTTGCGCTACTGAACCCATTTGCTCTGTTATGTGGTGTGCTTAGCTTAATGCTATTCGTACTTCAAGGTGCGACTTGGCTGCAGATGAAAACAACAGAAGCGCTGCACGTACGTGCTCGTAATGTTGCTCAAATCGCGGGTTTGATTGTGACAGTGCTGTTTGTTCTTGGTGGGTTCTGGGTCCAGTCTATCGATGGCTACGTGATTACAAGCACTATCGATACGATGGCGGCATCAAACCCTCTAAATAAAGAGGTAGCAATCCAAGCAGGTGCATGGATGCAGAACTTTGAAACTTACCCAGCAATGTGGGCAGCACCGGTTGTTGGTGTACTAATGCCGTTATTGGCTGCACTAGCGTCTCGCATTGAACGCGGTGGTTTTGCTTTCTTGTTCTCAAGCCTTGCTAACGCTGGTGTGATTCTAACGGCTGGCTTTGCGATGTTCCCATTCGTAATGCCTTCAAGCCTAGTACCTAGCCACAGCTTAACGATGTGGGACTCAACGGCAAGTGAACTGACACTTGGTCTGATGACACTTGTTGCTGCGGTAATGGTGCCTGTGATTCTTGGCTACACGACTTGGACATACTACAAAATGTTTGGTCGTCTTGATAAGAAACACATCGAAGACAACGATGTTTCAGCTTACTAAGGAGTAACGATTATGTGGTATTTCGCATGGATTCTGGGTGTATTACTCGCTTGTGCATTCGGCATCATCAACGCTCTTTGGTTAGAGCACTCTGAAATGATGGACAAAGACAGTGAGTAACCTCGCTGCGCAGGTAGCTAAGCTACATGCACCTGTTGATAAGGCTCTATTCCGAGCCTTATCACTGGTTCTTGGTTTTTACCACGTAGCTATGGTTATGTGGGACCCTGAACTGTATTCTGCTTCAATTGGCGGTTTCAATGCCATTATTTCACCTCTGCTGATTTGGGCAATATGCTCTAGCATGGTGTTTGGTTTGAGTTTTAAACCTCGCAACTGGTATTGGCAGGTGCTGTTTAGTCCGTATTGCTCGTTGACGGTTCTTATCTACCTAACGGTACTTCGACTGATGTAAGGGCTAAACTCCGCTCATTTTGTTTAAAAAAAGCGCGACTCATTGAATGGGTTGCGCTTTTTTTTGTTTCAAGCTTTGAATTCAATTATTAAGTCTTGCATAGATAGTAACGAGTTGCGTTATAGTAACTGTCTAGAAAACAAGTTTTGGACGCTAAAGTGCAAGATCAGGCAATGACATTTGAGTGGCCGGTGACGGTTTATTATGAAGATACCGACGCTGGTGGCGTGGTGTATCATTCTAACTACCTCAAGTTCTTTGAACGGGCGAGAACCGAACTACTTCGCACAATTGGTGTATCTCAACAGGTCCTTTTGGAACAAAACATCGGTTTCGTAGTCCGACACATGGATATCGATTTTTTACAGGGTGCTCGTCTTGACGATCACCTTACCGTTAGGACGCAAATTGCTGACCTTAAAAAAGCTTCATTTACTTTCTGTCAGGAGATCGTTAATCCTGAGGGTAAGTCATTGTGTAAGGCAATGGTTAAGGTAGCATGTATCGACAATATAAAAATGAGGCCAAAAGCAATGCCTCAATCAATAGTTATGGAGTTAACGAATAGTGACCGCTGATATTTCGATGCTAGACCTTTTCTTGCAGGCAAGCCTGTTGGTTAAAATGGTTATGCTGATCCTTTTAGGCATGTCGATTGTTTCTTGGGCAATGATCATTAAGCGAAGTAAAGTGCTTTCTCAGGCGTCAAAAGATGCGGAATCCTTCGAAGATAAGTTTTGGTCAGGTACCGATCTGTCGATTCTTTATCAAAATGCCAAAAAACGTAAGGATGACTTAGCGGGTACAGAAGAGATCTTCTACTCCGGTTTTACTGAGTTTGCCCGTCTGCGCAAATCTAACGCTGACTCTCCAGATTTCATTATGGAAGGGACTGGCCGTTCTATGCGTGTCGCTGTGGCGCGTGAAGTGGATGAGCTTGAAACCAACCTACCATTCCTAGCCACTGTTGGCTCTATCAGCCCTTACATTGGTCTGTTTGGTACCGTTTGGGGCATCATGCATGCTTTCATTGCCTTGGGTGAAGTAAAACAGGCGACACTCGCAATGGTTGCTCCCGGTATCGCAGAAGCGCTAGTTGCAACGGCGATGGGTCTATTTGCGGCAATTCCAGCGGTAATGGCATACAACCGGTTCAGCAGTAAAGTGGGTAAGCTAGAGCACAGCTACGCAACCTTCTCAGAAGAGTTCCACAGTATTTTGCACCGCCAGGCAATGGCTGGTCGAGATACTGCAAGTAAGGAATAGTTGCTATGGCTGGTTACCAACCTAAAAAGCGCAAAATGACTGCCGAGATCAACGTTGTACCTTATATCGACGTTATGTTGGTTCTGTTGATCATTTTCATGGTGACCTCACCCTTTGTCACACAAGGGGTTGACGTTGAACTGCCGAAAACTGCGACTGCCAAGCCTGCTTCCGAACTGGCTGGAGACAGTGACGCAAGCTTTATCATTGTTGAAATCGATAAAGACGGAAACCTTGGTCTGAGCATTAACGATGAAGAAGTCACGCGTGGCATGTCGTTACAAGATGTGATTGTCCGAGTAAAAGCGGCGATAGCTGTCGATCCTGATTCACCTGTCGCTGTAGGTGGTGATGCCGCTACGCCTTATGCAGAAGTTGTTTTGGTATTAGACGAATTAGGTCGTGCAGGCATTCCGAAAGTCGGATTGCTGACAGATATTAAGGAATAATCGTCGCTGCGATGAAAGAGAACAAATCTAAAAAGAACGATTTCAAGAAGCCGATTATCATATCGGCTGCTTTGCATGGACTTCTTATTGCGGCTTTGATTTGGGGGACTGACTTTACAATGTCTAAGCCAGAGCCGGCTGGGCGTTTGGTTCAAGCGGTCGTCATCGACCCAGATCTTGTCAGGCAGCAAGCACAACAGATTCGTAGCAAACGCGAAGAAGCGGCGAAGAAAGAGCAAGATCGTTTAGATAAGCTCCGCCGTGAAAGTGAACAGCTTGAAAAGAATCGCAAAGCCGAAGAAGAACGTATCCGTAAGCTCAAAGAGCAGCAAGTGAAAGAGGCTAAAGCGGCTCGTGAAGCGGAAAAACAACGTGTTGCTAAAGAGAAAGAGCGTAAAGCTGAAGAAGCTCGTGTGAAAAAAGAAAAAGAACGCGTAGCCAAACTTGAAGCGGAACGTAAAGCGAAAGAGCAAGCGATTAAGAAAGCTGAACAAGAACGTCTAGCGAAAGAAGCGGCCATTGCCAAAGCGGAACAGGAGCGTATTGCTCGTGAAAAAGCAGCAAAAGAAGCGGAAGAGAAAGCGCGACGTGAACGTGAAGCGGCAGCAAAAGCTGAGAAAGAACGCATAGCGAAAGAAAAAGCAGCCAAAGAGGCGGCTGAGAAGGCGCGCAAAGAGAAAGAACGTTTAGAGCGCATTGAACGCGAGCGTAAAGAGCAAGAAGCAGCGCTTAACGATATCTTTGCAGGCTTAGAAACGGAAGCTGAGGCGAATACGTCGGCGCGTTCTAGCCACGTCTCTAGCGAGGCTGATCGTTACGGCGCCATTTACACTCAGCTCATTCAACAAAAATTGTTGCTGGAGGACAGCTTTCGGGGAAAGTCTTGTCGAGTTAACCTGCGTTTGATTCCTACGGGAGCAGACGCAATTGTTGGCAATCTTTCTGTTCTTGATGGTGACAGTCGATTGTGCGCGGCAACGAAGCGTGCCGTGGCGCAAGTAAACAGCTTCCCGCTGCCTAAAGATCCAGACGTTGTTAACAAAATTAAGAATATCAATTTAACCGTAGTACCTGAGTGATAAGGAAAAGCTTGTGTTAAAGCGACTAGTAATAGGATGTGTGCTCACTGTAATGAGCGTGTTCCAAATGGCAAATGCGGCGTTGGAACTAGTAATTACAGATGGTATCGATTCGGCGCGACCAATTGCGGTTGTACCATTTAAATGGGAAGGTGCTGGCAAGTTACCGCAGGATCTTTCTGCGATCGTCGCTTCAGACCTACTCCGTAGTGGCAAATTTAAGCCAGTCGAAGTCTCTGCTATGCCAGAAACGCCATATTCAGCGTCAAACATCGACTTTGAAGAGTGGATTAAGCTAGGTGTCGATGCCATGGTAACAGGTACTGTTACATTAGACCCAGCGACTGGAAAATACGTTGTTAACTACCAACTGATTGATGTTGTCCGCGGGCAGTTAACGAGCGGTCAAGCTAAATCATTGAGCTCTGATGGTCAGTTAGTGCTATCGCATGATCACATCTTGCTTAATAAGAAAATGACTATCGTACCTAAGCAGATGAGAGCGGCAGGTCATCGCATTTCGAATCGTGTGTTTGAAGCGCTTACAGGTGAGAAAGGCGCATTCGAAACGAAAATTGCTTATGTCGTGGTTAACGATAAAGATTCTTTCCCATACCAGTTACGCGTATCTGATTACGATGGTTACAATGAGCGCCTAGTTCTGCGTTCTAAGCAGCCATTGATGTCTCCAGCTTGGTCTCCTGATGGTAAAAAGCTTGCTTATGTGAGTTTCCAAAACGGCCAAGCTGAGATCTTCATTATGAATATCTACACGGGTGAACGTGAGAAAGTAACGTCATACCCTCGTCACAATGGAGCGCCAAGATTCTCTCCAGACGGCAGTAAGCTGGCTTTGGTTTTATCAAAAACCGGTAGCTTGCAAGTTTATACGTTGGATCTGAACACCAGAAAACTGACTCAAATTACCCGCGGTAGATCGAATAATACCGAACCATTTTGGCATCCAGATGGTAAATCTCTGATCTTTACCTCGGATCGGGGTGGAAAACCTCAAATTTATCAAGTAGATTTGGCAAGTAATTCGACCAAGCGTTTAACATGGCAAGGCAGCCAGAACCTTGGTGGACAAATTACACCAGACGGTCGCTTCTTAGTGATGGTGAATCGCAGCAATACAGGGTTCAATCTAGCCAAGCTAGATATGGAAACCGGAGCGATGCAGATTCTAACCAAAACATTGTTGGATGAATCACCAAGTATTGCGCCAAATGGTGGTATGGTCATTTATAGCTCGATCTATAACAAGGCCAATGTTCTCTCAATGGTCTCCATTGACGGACGCTTTAAAGCAAGGTTACCGGCAACAAATGGTCGAGTTCGTGCACCTGCATGGTCACCGTTTTTGTAGCAAGTAAGTATCAATAACAAAGGAAACTATAACAATGCAACTTAACAAAGTTCTTAAAGGGCTTCTAATTGCGCTACCAGTTCTAGCGGTTACAGCATGTAGCTCAAGTGATGACGCAGCGAACTCTACTGGTTCTACTGAAACTAACCAAGTTCAAACGACAGACAACACAGCTGTTTCTCCACTAGAAGCAAATGGCCAGCTTTCTGAGCAAGAGCTTAAAGAGCAAGCACTACGCGAAACTTCAACAATCTACTTTGCTTTCGACAACTCTACTATCGCGGGTGACTACGAAGAGATGCTAGCAGCTCACGCAGCTTACCTAAGCAAAGACCCATCTCTAGAAGTTAAAATCGAAGGTCACGCAGATGAGCGTGGTACTCCAGAGTACAACATCGCACTAGGCGAGCGCCGTGCAGAAGCTGTAGCGAAATACCTACAAGCTCTAGGTGTTCAAGCGGATCAAATCGAAGTTGTAAGCTACGGTGAAGAGAAGCCACTTCTTCTAGGTCAATCAGAAGATGTTTACGCTAAGAACCGCCGCGCAGTTCTAGTGTACTAATTGAGGAATTGCCTCATGTTCAGTAACCTTAAGCGCGTTGTTACGCTTACGTTACTGGCAAGTGCAGCGAGTAGTGTACTCGCTGCACCAGCTCCAGTATCCGATCTAAGCGGTAGCAATACTGCCACTTCTTCATCGTCAGTTCGTGGTAACGAAACTGATGTTCAGCGCTTAGAGCGCCTATTGGAAAACCGCAATCGCGTCCAGTTGCAAATGCAGCAACAGCTCGATGACATGGCTCTTGAAATCAGTGAGCTTCGCGGTCAGTTAGAAAAAAGCACTTATGACATGCAGCAGATGTTGCAGCGTCAAAGAGAGCTCTTCATTGAGTTAGATAAGGTTCGTAGCCAAGCATCAACACCCGTTGCTCAAACGACACCGGAAGACTCAGCGAAACCTGCAGGTGGAACGTTTAGTTCCAATGTAGATGAGCAGACTGAGTATCAGAATGCGGTAGACTTAATTCTTAAGAAGCGTGATTACACGGGCGCTATTGCTGCATTCCAGCAGTTCCAAAAAGACTTCCCGGATTCAAGCTTCACGCCAAACTCGCATTATTGGCTAGGGCAGCTCTATTTTGCTAAGAAGCAAGATAAAGAAGCCGTGAAGAGTTTTGCAGCAGTGATCACTTATAAAGAATCCAACAAGCGTGCAGATGCTTTGGTGAAACTTGGTGATATCGCAGCTCGCAATAATAACCAAGCGCAAGCGACAAAATACTATCAGCAAGTGGTTGATGAGTATCCAAATAGTGCGTCAGCTAAGTTGGCAAAAGAGCGTCTTTAACCGTTCTTAATTGGTATTAAAGAGGAGTGCAACGCGCTCCTTTTTTGTTTTCCTTTGTGTCGACGCTGGAATCTGCAATGGCGTTAAGGTTACAATACTCGGATTACTGGAAGTAGCGTAGCGCAAAAGCAATGAGCCACATATTAGATACAATTGAGACAGTTTACCCATTCCCACCAAAACCAATCCCGCTAACAGAAGAAGAAAAACAAGCACACATTGCAAACATCAAAGTGTTGCTTAAAGAAAAAGACGCGGTATTGATTGCTCACTATTACACCGATCCTGAGATCCAAGCTTTGGCAGAAGAGACTGGCGGTTTTGTCGGTGATTCACTTGAAATGGCAAAGTTTGGTAACCGCCACCCAGCCAGCACACTGATCATCGGTGGTGTGCGCTTTATGGGTGAGTCAGCTAAGATCCTGACGCCTGAAAAACGTATTCTTATGCCAACGCTAGAGGCTGAGTGTTCTCTAGACCTTGGTTGTCCTGCTGACAAGTTTTCTGAGTTTTGTGATGCTCACCCGGACCACAAAGTCGTTGTTTACGCAAACACCTCTGCTGCGGTAAAAGCACGTGCTGACTGGGTTGTAACATCGAGTATCGCATTAGAAATCGTTGAACACCTAGATTCTGAAGATACGCCAATCATTTGGGGCCCTGACCGCCACCTAGGTTCGTACATTGCTAACCAAACTGGTGCAGACATGCTGTTATGGCAAGGCGAGTGTGTGGTTCACGATGAGTTTTCCGCTGATGCGCTGCGTAAGATGAAAGGTTTATACCCAGATGCAGCCATTCTTGTTCACCCTGAGTCACCAGCTAGCGTTGTTGAACTAGCGGATGCTGTCGGCTCTACAAGTCAGCTAATTAAGGCGGCAAAAGAGCTTCCACAGCAGAAAATGATTGTTGCGACCGATAAAGGCATCTTCTTTAAAATGCAGCAGCTTGTTCCAGAGAAAGAGCTAATTGAAGCGCCAACCGCGGGTGCAGGTGCAACCTGTCGTAGCTGTGCACACTGCCCTTGGATGGCAATGAACGGCCTAAAAGCGATTGAAGCGGCCTTACGTGAAGGTGGTGAAGAGCACGAAATCTTTGTTGATGAAGAGCTACGTGTTAAATCGCTTATCCCATTGAACCGCATGCTAGATTTTGCTGAGCAACTAAACATGCAGGTAAAAGGCAACGCTTAAGCGGATATTTGTCACAGTTATCAAGGCCAGCCTCATTGGCTGGTTTTTTTGTTTTAGCACTTAGGCTTAAATACCCTTAAGCAATCAAGTGAAGGAGCACTATGTCTATTTGGCTAACATTTAGAAAGTGGTTGAACTCAAATATATTTAATCTTAGTAATCGTAACTTAGCTTTGCTGTTGGTTATCTATGTTGCTGCCTCTTGGATTCTACTGAGAGCGAGTAGTGAGCACGCGCTTACCGATAACCCCTCAACTTTTCTCTATTTCTTGATGGTGACGGCTTCAACCGTCGGCTACGGTGATCACTCGCCTGAAACGGCAATGGGCAAGTGGGTCGTTATCTTGTTTGTCATCCCGGGGGGCTTGTCACTTTTTGCAGCCTTGATTGGTCGGCTAGCAGCAGGGATGGTCGAGTATTGGCGCGCAGGTATTTTAGGAAAGCGGAGAATTGGTGTGGAAAATCATATCGTACTATTAGGTTGGAATGGGCAACGTACCATGCATTTGATTCGCATGTTACAGCACGAGGAAGACGGAAAACGTCCTATCGTACTATGTAGTCGTTCAGATATTGAAAACCCGCTTCCTGGCGAAATTGGTTTCGTAAAAGTGAACAGCTATACCGACTCGCAAGAGATGGAGAAAGCGGCAATTGAAACAGCCAGTTGTATTGTGGTGGATAACCTAGAAGACGACATTACTTTGTCAGCTGCGCTCTATAGCGCCAACATCAACCCAAATGCCCATCTACTCGCCTACTTTAAAGATGAGGCTCTCAGTAACCTTTTAAGCCAACATTGCCCAAATGCTGAGTGTATTCCAGCAGTAGGGGCTGAGATGCTTGCTAAAGCCGCGGTAGACCCGGGTTCGAGTGCTCTGCACCAAGAGTTATTGGCTTCAACTCGGGGCATGACTCAATATTCGACGATTTATCCGAGCGAGCAGAAAACGATAAAAGTGGAAGATGCTTTTCAATTTATGAAACGCGACTATCAAGCGACGCTGATCGCATTGGACGTTGGACAAGGGATTGAGCTCAACCCAGAACTAGAGAAAGAGATACTGCCGGGGGCGAAGATCTTTTACATTGCCGATGAACGTATTGAAGATTTCGATTGGCGAAGAGTTGAGTAAGAATATTAAGGTCTACAAAGCATAGAAAAAATCGCAGCCTGATAAGCTGCGATTTTTTGTTTTATTGATCTTGCTCTACCAGCATTGAGCCACGCATCGTCAAGCCGCACAGCATAGTTGGCATTGCGTTAAAGATCTCTTCAAACTGTTCAAGGCCTTCAATACCCTGTTCAGCAAGCGTCGCGATTGACGTTTCTGGATCATAAAGCATGCTTACAGAAAGCAGCACACCACCGAGTAAAGCGTTATCTTCGCTATCTTCTGGCATGATGGTTTCCCAATCGTCACGCGCAAGCTGCCAACCTTGAAGTACACCTTCACAGAAGTCACGTGTTGCTTCTGTCACGATCTCTTCTTCGTCTAGAGCGCAGCCTTCTGGCCATTGCCAACGATTTTCAAGTAGGGCAGGGCGTGATTCGTTCCAAATGGCAATGATATGCTCAATGTATATTTCTAACTGCTCACCGTCACTAAAAGGGGCAACTTCTTCACCGCCCCAAAGGAATGGTAGCCATTCGTGGGGAGTTAACGTGTGAGGCGCGGCAGCCATAGCGGTAACAAAACCATGAGTTTTGGCTTCACCAATCAACTTACCTTCAAGTTCAGGTAAAGATAGAAGTTCTTGTAGGGTCAAAATAGACGTCCTATATCAATAGTGAGTTGTGATATCGCAATGGTAACAGCCAACAGAAGTGAGAAAAAGGTTGCTGCATCGATATATTCGCTATAATTTTTTATAAACGGTCAAAATTCAAAGATTTATGGATATTCGTTCATCGCTAAAAAGGAAGAGCATTTTTGCTTTAGCTATTTATCTAGCTATGGCTGTCGCCCTTATCGGTACGGTAAGCTATTTAGTCGTAGAGCCACCGACAAGAGCTCAACTTGAGAGAAACCTCGACCTTAGAACTGAGCTTATTTCTTCTCAGATCGAAGAGCCGCTCAATAGCTCACTCGGTATACTACAAGCGGTGGTCAGCATTGGTAGCAACCATGAGACTCAAGAACACCAGGCTACACTGTTGTTTAACCTCTTCTCGTTGGTGGAAGGCGTCGCAGTCAGTGGCGGTCTTTGGCCTATCCCTTATTCCATCGATAAACAAACTCCCTACCAAAGTTTGTTCTTTAACCGCGCCAGTGATGGAAGAGTGGATCAAGTGCAATCTTGGAACAATCCAGAATCAGGTGGGTATGATAAAGAGTCTTGGTATACCTCTGTTGTGAAAAAGCCAAGCGGAACGGTGTCTTGGTCTCCCGTATACATTGACCCTTTTACTCATGTGCAAATGATCACAGCCTCATCACCTTATTACATTGATGGTAATTTTGCTGGCGTGGCAACTATTGATATCTCACTAGAAACCTTGGTTGCATTTGTTCGCCTGCACGCTGAAGAGTATGACTTAGGGGTGATTCTTCGTGACGGTTATGGAGATGTCATTACAGAGCACAACTTCCAACTCGCTAAAGATATCTATATTAGCCAAAATGGTTTTGGTGATTTTAAATGGAGCGTTGACGTTGTTAACGCGAAGCGATTGGTTGCCGAGCAGGTGTATGATCTGGTTTCTAAAGTAGAAGCCGTTATTGTCCCGATCATGCTTGCTTGTGTAATGCTCGGTTATTTTTTGATTAACCGTTTTCTGATTTCTCCAATTGTTGTTATTGCACGTAATCTCGATGAGTCTAAAGAGGGAGGGGCAATAGAGATTGATTACAATAGCCACGATGAAATCAAATACCTCATCGATTCCCTAAATGAAAAAACGGTTTATCTTGAAGAGGAGAAAGTGAAAGCTCAGGCCTCAACCAAAGCGAAAAGTGCTTTTCTAGCCACGCTATCTCACGAGATCCGTACACCAATGAATGGGGTGCTCGGAACCGCCCAAATACTCCTTAAAACTGACTTAAACGAAGAGCAGATAAAGCATCTTAGAACATTGTATGAATCTGGAGAGCACATGATGACCTTGCTCAATGAGATTCTCGACTTCTCGAAAGTAGAGCAAGGGCATTTAGAGCTTGAATCATCACCTTTCCCGTTAGAGTCGATTATCGGCAGCATCAACAGTGTTTACTTTACTCTCTGCTCCGAGAAAGGGCTGCAGTTCAAAGTTTACTCTGAAGTTCCCCATGAGCGTTGGTACCTATGTGACAAAGCGCGACTAAGGCAGATTCTGTTTAACCTACTTAATAATGCCGTCAAATTCACCTCGCGTGGCTATGTGGAAGTGTACTTTAAAGAAGAAATTCGAAATGGCGAAAACTTCCTGCTTATTCGAGTACGAGATACCGGTATAGGGATAGCTCGTGATGCCCAAAGCAAAATATTTAAGCCATTTGAGCAGGCTGAGTCTTCCACAACGCGCCGTTTCGGCGGAACTGGCTTAGGCCTTGCGATTGTAAAACAGCTATGTGAGCTAATGGGAGGCACTGTCACGGTAAAAAGTGAGCTCGGGATTGGTTCGAGCTTTGAGGCAGCCATTCGCACCGAAGTTAGCCAACCTGCTTTTGCGGAATACCGCGAACTCAGAAAGCTCAATTATAACGGCTTAAGAGTTTTGATCGTTGAAGATAACCGCACCAATGCGATTATCCTAAATACGTTTATGACCAACAAAGGCTTCTCTTGTGAGTGTGTCGAAAATGGAGAGCTTGGCGTTGAGGCGATTGCACAAGGTGAGTTTGACCTTGTTTTAATGGATAACCATATGCCAGTGATGGATGGCGTCGAAGCCACAACAGCGATTCGTAGTTTGGCTGACGAAAGATCCAATATGTTGATCTTTGGTTGTACTGCTGATGTGTTTAAAGATACCAGAGAGCGAATGCTTGGCGCAGGCGTTGATTACATAATCTCGAAACCGATCGATGAAACTGAGTTGGATGATGCTTTAATCACTTATTCTGACAAGCTGTATCAGTTTCAGCCCCACCTTCTAAATAGCTCTACTAACTCTAGTGAGATCAAGATTGAACTGGAAGAGCCGTTGATGATGTTCTTTATGGCGATAGAAAACGAAGACTTACCTCATGCTAAAAGTAAGTTCGCCCAGATAAAGCAAAGCCTTGATGGTATTCAGGTTCCGATTCTAGACGATAATTTATTTAACATTGAGTCTAGATTGATTGCAGGGGAATTCCCTCAGCAAGAAGAGTTGGATCTCCTTGCTGTACAAGTAAAAGATTACTGTAACTAAATTACGAGATCTTGCTTAAATAATAACCTCTGTGCGAGATGGTAGCGACTTAATCTAGTTTTACTACGAAATTTGGTTGTTTATTTACCTTTACTAAATAATTTTGAAACCTAAAACTGAAAAAATAATGCTCTAATAGCGATATTGACTGGTTGGTTGTTGTTTGACTAGTTTTTCGTTTTGCTTTTTGGTTTTATTTCTAGTTATTTGTGTTGAGGTGAAAATGAAGTCTCGTGGGCCTTTCTGTATTCGTAACGCTGCTGCTGATACGTTTGCAATGGTTGTGTTTTGTTTTATTTCCGGAATGTTCATTGAAATTTTTGTATCCGGTATGACTTTCGAGCAATCGCTAGCTTCACGAACGCTTTCAATCCCAGTTAACATCGCCATTGCGTGGCCATACGGTTTGTTCCGTGACTACGTATTACGCCAAGGCGCTCGCTTATCTGACACTGGCGTCATGAAAAACATCTCTGATCTTTTGGCTTATGTCCTGTTCCAGTCTCCGGTGTACGCAGCAATTCTATTGGTTGTGGGTGCATCGACTGATCAGATCATTACTGCCGTAACATCCAATGCAGTGGTTTCATGTGGAATGGGTGTTTTGTACGGCTACTTCCTAGATATGTGCCGTAAGTGGTTCCGCGTACCTGGCTACTATCAAGAAGCCTAAACTGACTGATTCATGATCGAATTAGCCAGTTAGTAACCAAACAGTCTCAATGGTGCGGTTTTTTTAGGGATTAGACTTGACCTAACCTAATAGAATCATTAAATTAGCGCCTCGTTGGTTAACGAAACCAACCACAATTTGATTCGGTGAGTTGTCCGAGTGGCTGAAGGAGCACGCCTGGAAAGTGTGTATACGGCAACGTATCGAGAGTTCGAATCTCTCACTCACCGCCACATTCTAAAAGGTCTGATTTATCAGGCCTTTTTTCATATCTGCACTAAAGCAATGCATCTTGGGAAGTACACAAAAGAGTACACACGATGCAAGCACCACTCTATCGAAAAGCCAATTATTTAGTTCTTTCTAATACGGGTATCTATACCTTCCGCTGGAATCTAAGAACGGATAACAAGCACTATCAGCCCAAACTAAGTCTCAAAACTCGCAACTACTTGGAAGCGATGAAGCAGGCATCTGTGTTAGCTATTCAAATCTCATCTCTACACAATCCTACCATTGAAGATATTAGGGCAATCTATAGCGATTTTTCTGGTAAACAGAAGAAGCAAAGCACCTTGTTAAAAGGGATTGATATCACCAACTATTTGTCTGATTTAAGCGTTAAGAGTCAAGCAGAGTACCGAAATTGCTGGGTTAGCTTTGTCTCTAGTCTATCTCCTTCATCGACTTTAGAGAGTATCAGGCAGGCTCATATCGAGCAGTGGAAAGAAACTCAAACCTGTAGCCTTACTACTATGAAGAAAAAGCTACGTCTTATCTCTAGCTGTTTTAGTAAGTTAGGTCAGAAGGTTGACCAAGATTGGTTTAAATTGAAGGTGGAGAAGAAGCCAGTTAGACCAAAGAGAGCCTTAAGCGATACCGAGCTGAAACAGCTTCTACAAGCCACTAGCAAGTTCAAAGATGACAAAGAGAATTGGAAGTATTACCTACCTAGAATAGTTGCTATGACAGGTTGTAGGCTCAATGAGATAGCTCAACTAAGGGTAGGGGATATCGAGTTAGGTGATGCACCGACTTTAAGCATCAATGATAACCAGCCTGATAAGAAACTAAAAAATGCTAGTAGTAATCGCTTGTTACCTCTCACTGACAGTTTGAAGCAATTGTTTGAAGCTCTGACCAAAGGAAAGGGAAAAGAGGCTCTCTTGTTTGATTTACCTTACAGTGAGCAGAATGGCTATGTGAACAAGCCAAGCAAGTTCTTCTCAGCATTGTTTAAGAAAAGTGGGGTTAGTGGTGTCTCCTTCCACTCCCTACGTCATTACGCTGTCACCAAGCTGTTCAATTCAGGGGTTAGAGAAGAGTTGATAGGCTCTCTTATGGGGCACGTTATAGGGAAAACGACCAGTGGTAAAGTTTATATGAACGGCTTTAGCTACCAACAACGTTTATCCGCATTTGAGTATCTAGAGGAAAACAGCGAGTCATAGCCGTTATGAAAATGAAGTTTCCCTTTTTGTCATGTGTATACATGAATTATAGATTTCGCCGTTTAAGGTATGTGTGAACGGTGCGTGTCTGTGAAGTAGAAAAGGGGAAGTGTTATATGGTAAATAAACTCAATTGTTTGACATTAAACATTATGAATGTGTATCATTGCCAACTGTTTCCATAAATCAATTGTTGGCTTCTCAAAGGAAAGCGCAAGCCTGAAAGCATAAATTTATGGCTGTTCTAAGAACAGTGTAGATTTTTGCTAAAGCATGCTAAATCATTGGGAGTAGTGATTTCCGTGCAGAGTTAATGCTATTTCTTAGAGAGAGTAAGATCATGTGGGATTCTGTTTTCGTTAGGTCGGTTGGATATCCAGTATTGTTTATAACCTTTATTTGTTTTGCTCCTGAGCTTTTCAGTGTTGCAGTGTACGGTATTGAACTTTTAGCTACTGGTATAGGGTGGGTGTTAGTCGGAGTTATTGTTGTTGGGCTTTTTATACTGTTTTCTCCGTTTATTTACGCTGGTATTGGAATAGTCTTTGCCTTTGCTGCGGGAATGGCGGTTTTTGCGTTTGGCATTTTTTTATTACTTGTACTTTTTCAATAGAAAAATCATAACAGATGCCCTTTTAATAACCTACAAGCTTATTCTTTAAATCTTGTAATTTACAACCAAATCAACGAAAGATAGTAAATCATGATCAGATTGTTCCATATATGCTTAGTTTTGTTTTGTACGCCTTCTCTCGCAGCGATTGACGTAACAAAATTGCCTCATGTTATAGATGACTTTTACCAAAACCAAACAGGTGAAATGTCAACATTTATTGAAGATAAAACGACACCAGTTCTAGAGTTTGGGCAAGAAGCAAGTAGAGCTACAGCATTCCTTTTACATCAATCTGATGCAAAAAGTCCCCAAAGCATAGTTTATACATGCAATCCAAGCTTAAAGGGGTTTACTAAGGGAACTCATGTGATGATAGATGTTAATGGTGGTGCTGAGAGAGATAATTTTGAAGGTGCCCCTAATAGGTCAATTTGGCATGGCAGTATTGCCGGAGATGGGTGCGCTTTGGCAGAGGTCTCACTGAGTGCTGCGCTTTTTCGAGTGATCGATGATAAAGTTATTTATGTGAATACCATAGTATATGGAGATAATTCCGAGCCTAGCATCATATCAAATGCTTATTACATTGGCTCTAAAGAAATGGATGATAAATATGATCTTCCATTTAAGATTTTCATAAATAATGTCTCTCAAATTTTAAAGTTTATTGAAGGGAAATAATAGTAGGTCAATGCTTAATTTATTTGGCAAGGGATAATTAATGACACCTATTTTTCCTTGTATTATAAGACATTAAATTTTTGGAGTTGTTTTGAACAGGTTAAAAATTGGCTTTGTTTTGTGTTTAGTGGCGAACCTATCAATTGCAGGAGAATGGTTTTCTAAGAAAAATTATGTGTCGTATGAATCTGATGACGGGCGAAAGCTAGAGATGATGTATCACCCTGAGCCTGGTATTGTATTAGGAATTTCGGGGCACTCACAACACAATAATGTATGTGAACGCATGCTACCTTATGGTAAAAAGCGCCCTAATCTATTGGGTGATTATGAAGAGGTACAACTAGGATTAGCTAACGTTAATGGCACTTATGTCAAAATGGCAGCTGTGTGTTTGGCAGATTCAACTGATGTCTCAACAGGAGATAATTTGTTTTGGAATGCGGAGGTTCAGCCTGACTCACATCAAGGAAAAATGTACTTCTTGGGTCAATTACTTGAGGGTAAAGGCTTAACAATTGAGTTTGACACTCCATATCTTGATACATTTGTAGTTGAGCCAGAAATAGGAACTAGTCATTTTAAAGATTTTATTGATGATTCAATCAAAAAGATGAAGGCTTTGTAGTTTAAAATTTCCACTTAATTTGTTGTTATATAAAGAAAAGCCCCAATGAAGGGGCTGTTCAGTGAAAGGGGAATTAACTAGTCATAGAAGTCTATGATGGTTCTTTTTCCCCTTCTATCTCTTTACTCATTTCTTGTTCTTTTAGCCAATCTTCCCACTCTTCAGCGTACTGCTTCAGCCAGTTTCTTCTAGTTCTCGGGGTAATGTTGACAGCTTCGCAGGCATCTTTAGCTGTGAGTCCGCTTTCCATAAATTGATGGATGGTGGATAGAGTATTGAATACTTGCTGCTGTTTCCGTGCATCTCTGACAGCTTTTTGAGCTACCTTGACAATTTGACGTTTGGCTAACTCTTCACCTGTTAATTGCACTGGAATCCTTTCATAACTGGAAGAAGTATTGATGGAGGCAGTGGGCATCATACCGTGAATGTACTCTGCGTGAGCCATATCAGGGACTATGATGCGACACCTTGGCTGATGCTGTTCCACTGATAACCCTCCACTTTCATCTCTATCTAAGTTTCGAAAAGAGATACGACAAACGAACTGATATCCCGCTTCATAGCTTGTTTGACGCAAGTATGAGTCCACCAGCAATAGAGGACAGATACTCAAATCATTGGCTAGTCTTTTGATAGCAGATTCGTGCTCGGGAGCAGGCCTTAAATGAGGCGTAAATGCAACCTCGTTGAGGTGACTATAGCTATTCAAGCCTTGCGCCATTGGTGGAAGTTCAATCGCATTAGAAGCACTGATAGGGCTAGTATGTTTATTCTTACAATAGATAAACTTATTGCCTTCAAACTTATCAGTGATCCATTGATTGAATAGTTGATGTACATCGAAGCTTTCCTCACACTCTCGAATCACCTTGTTAGATGGTGAACTAGCAAAGTAACTACTAAAGTTTGAAGAACGAGTATGGCTACCATTTCTCAGAAAAGGTAGAAGCTCAACATTCGATGTATTGGGATGGGTGGTCGGTAAATCTAAGTGTGATAAAGCGTGTTCGGTACAGATGGTACATCCTACCGCTCTTAATAACTTTTCTACAAACAACCCAGATAGATTAGCAGATAAAAGCCATACGCTATCTAATCGACAAAGTTTGAAAAGGAAATCCAAACCGTCAAAGAACTCAAACAACCTCCAATCATCGGTTGTACTAACATACAATCCGCTCAAGCTGTGAATCCCTCCCATTAGTATTTTGCCAGCTTTGACACTGTCACTGTTAGGGTCGCCATTGTAGAGTAGGTTATAGGCAAATTGCTTTGCTTCATCTACTACTTCTTCTTTCACCACAACTTTCTGAAACCCTTCAAAGGGGGAGTCTTGATAGTCAATGTAAGGTGTTAGGCCTAGCACTGATTTGTCTTGTAGTGAAACTTTAAGGCGCTGATAGTTACCAATTAGATTTGGAATTTCGTCAATGATGACGGTGCATTGGCGTAGCGCATTAAGTGGCAACATTGAAAGAGCCGTATGGCTTATGAACAAAATTTGAGTTATTAAAGAGCTTGTGTTTTCAATAGCTTGCAATATTTCACGCTGAACACTGGAACAGTTATCAGAAGAAACTAACCTTGCATCGTGATCGGGATACTGTTCCATGTATCTGCTACATGTCGCTTCTGAGAGTTTATTCGTTAAACTTGCCCATAGAATGGTGCGTGTTTCAGTGTTTTTTACTAGCTCGATATTGTTAATGAGTTGTTCAGTTTTACCTGTACCACATACGCCAGCAAGGTAGTTAATCATAATTACTCCTTAATTTTAAAAAAATCAGGAGATGGACAATCCTTTAGCCCTTTATGTTTAGCCTCTTAACATCTCGGTTATTGCTTTGAAAAGACAAGTGGAATCTCTCATGACTAGAAGAGGAAGTAAAGTGGTCATAGAAAGTTTTGACGTCTAATTTCCCCTTGCATGAGAGTACACAATGAAGTACAAATTACTCACACCGCATTGTATCAGTGCAGATAAGTTATTGACCTATATACGGCACATCGCCGTTAGGTGATGCTAAAAGCGTAGCTTTACGTATCGAGAGTTCGAATCTCTCACTCACCGCCACATTCTAAAGCCCCAGCAGAAATGCTGGGGCTTTTTCGTTTCTGATTTTTACAAAACATCTAGTTTTGAATAAGTTCGCTTGCTTTCTTCATAGCCTCTTTGGTAGAGCATTCCACCACGTTAGCGTTGGCAAAACGATGGGCATCTTTTACTTGTATATCGTGAGCTAAGATAACCAGTTTGGCATTAGCAACATCAAGGTCTGTTATGCGGTTCTGAATGCCGTTTTGGCCTTGGGTTTCTACCTTAATTTTAACACCTGCCGCAGCGCCTGCTTTTTCTAGTGCCTTGGCTGCCATAAAGGTATGTGCAACACCTGATGGGCAGCAAGTGACCGCAACAATATCGTACTCGCCTTCGCCTGCTAGTGGAGCTGCTTGAGTTTGCGCTGGTGCTTCTTCTTGTTCGATTTCGTCTTCTGACTCTTCCGCTACTGGTTTCCAGAAGCCAACAATTAAAGCCGTTGTTAATGAACCAAGAGCAATGCCCACCACATACATTGGGATGTTACTTGATACAGGTGCAGTGATTAAACCGCCCCAAGGTGCGTGCAATAGAACATCAGTTAAGAATCCAAATACACAGCCTACGATACCACCAGCTACGATAGAAGGAAGTACGCGCATTGGGTCGTTGGCAGCGAATGGGATAGCCCCTTCAGAGATACCTATAGAGCCCATGATTGCGGCAGCTTTGCCCGCTTCTTGCTCTTGTTTAGTGAATTTCTTCTTAAATAGGAAAGTGGCTAGTGCCATGCCCAGCGGAGGCGTACAAATAGCAATACCAACGCCGCCCATTAGCCATGGTTGAGTATCAACTTGTGTTTGTGCAAATAGGGTCGCTACTTTGTTGATTGGGCCGCCCATATCAAATGCCGTCATGCCGCCAAGAATGGTACCAAGTACAACTTTAGAAGCGCCCGCCATTGAAGCCAAGAACTCGTTCATTGATGCCATAAAGATCTTGATTGGCTCACCAATGCCCCAAAGAACAATACCCGCAGAGATTAATGTGCCGATAAGAGGGTAGATAAAGTAGGCACCTAGCGCGGTCATATTGGCAGAAAGAGGGATTTTCTTAAGTTGGAAAACTACACCACCTGCGATAAAACCTGCCACAATACAGCCTAAGAAACCACCGCCCATATCCGCCATGATGCCAGAAGAGATCATCGCAGGCGCAAGCGCTGGTTTATCGGCTATAGAGTAACCGATGAAACCACCGAGAATAATCGGGAACAGGACTAGACCTTTAATACCGATGTTTGAAATGTCAGCGAGTAAGCCGTCTGCTGGCACTGCTCCCTTACCTGATGCCATTACTGCCAGTGCGAGCAAAACACCGCCCGCGACAATAAATGGCAGCATATGTGAGGTACCAAATAGAAGGTGTTGCTTTAGGGTACTGAGGTTTTTTTTAAGATCGCTACTATTAGCAGCTTGAGCGGTTATTGTACTCATATCTAATTTACCTTATGAATTAATTAAAATATCTAAGATCTGATGTTCATCTTTTGCTTTTATAATATTTTCTATAAATTCTTCGCTGAACTTGCCAAATAGCTCTTGAAGAACGTAGATATGATGGTCAGCACCATTATCTGGTGAGGCAATCATAAAAAACAGGGTCGGATTAATACCGTCTTCGTCATCGTAATCAATGCCAGTCGGTTTAATGCCAACAGCAATGGCAGGCTCCAATACAGCGCTGCTTTTCGCGTGAGGGTAGGCGATGCCATCCATCGATGTGACGCTAAGTGCTTCGCGAGCCTGGATATCTGCTAGGAAGTTATCGAGATTATTAATACGCTGGTTGTCTGCCAGTAATTGAGCAAGCTCTTCGAATACTTGTTGTTTATTTGTCGCGGATAATTGCTTTTTAATTAAATTGACATTGGTTAATTGTGTAATCATTTCTAAACTCACGAATGCTTTTCGATGAGTTAAAATTAATCCATTGCTGCTATCGTAGAAATAGCAAAAATAAGGCTATAGCTATACTTTTGTATCGGCTAAATTTAATTGTGATTAGCGTCATTATTATTTCGATAAACGCCTATTTCTCCAGATAGAAAAAAGCCCCACGATGGTGAGGCTCAATAAAGTGATTGGATTAATTTAGCTGTATGCTCGTGCCACTCGTCCTTGGCAGGAGAGCGTATAATTGTCAGTGTTCGCCGCTACAAACACCGAGTCCCCAATAGCTATTTGGCATGTTTCTCCATTGCTATGCGTTAAGGTCATCGGTTTGTCGAGTGGTAGAAGAATCTCAGCACTGGTCGTTGTTAGGTGACGGTTGTCAGAGTCATGAAGGATCGAGAACTTAAAGTCATCAACTGGCACCTCAAAGTTTTCAATTCCTGCGTCAATTGAGGGCACTAGTTTTAGGCTATGCTTTGGTTTCGAAACAAACTGAGTACACGAGACAAGCTCTTCGACATCGATATGTTTAGGTGTCAGTCCTGCTCGAAGTACATTGTCAGAATTCGCCATGATCTCTAGCCCGGTGCCATGCAAATACGCGTGAGGTGTCTGCGCATCAAGATACATCGCCTCACCCGGCTGTAAGGTAATGACATTAAGCATCAAAGGTGCAAACAACCCAACATCGTTCGGGTACTGTTTTTCCAGTTCGGTAATAAGCGCATACACAGGTTCTATAGAGAGCTTGGCTTTGATCATCAACATGGTGAGTGCCATCTCTTTTTGTTCACCGTGTAAGGACAGTATCCCAGAGAAGAAGCTCGCCAATCCGTGTGAATTTGGCTCTTCGGTGAACGCTTCAAGCAACCAATTAAGCTCTGGAATCGCTAACTGGGTGAAGTTCTCAATGATCTCTTCGATTGACCTAAAGCCATTCATGGCTTGGTACTGGGTAAGGGCGTACACCAATTCTGGTTTATGGTTGGGATCTTTGTAATTACGATGGCTCGCGGTCAATGGTACCCCTAGCTGTTGCTCTTTGGCATAACCAGATTCTGCTTGGGCTTTGCTCGGGTGGACTTGTATTGATAGAGCTTGCTCTGCCGCTAGGATCTTAAATAGATACGGAAGCTCGCCAAATGCGTTGGCGGTATGTTCCCCGAGGTAGTGCTGTGGGTTATTGGCAATAAGTTCAGAAAGCTTGACTGAAATACCTCGGCTCGTAACCAACGAGCAGCCATTTGGATGGGCGCCCATCCACATTTCTGCTTGAGGAGCAGATTCTGGGTTGCTGATTGCAAACAGCTGATTCAGTGATGTCTTACTGCCCCAAGCGTAGTTTTGAATCACGTTCTTCATTGGAAAAAAAGCTTGGCGCGGCTCTAAATTAAGATTTTCAGTCTGGTCAAAAGCAGGAACCGCTGTGGTTGAAGTGTACTGTTCATTGGCAACAGATGTAGTGAGTTCTGGCATTGCGTTCACCATAGGGAAAGAGTGGCTTGAGGGAGCTCAAACCACTTAGCGTTAAAGAAGAAGGGTTAGGCTGCTGCGGTAACCAGCTTTTCTTTGCGTAGCTTTTTAAGCGTGATACACGTCAGTGCGGTAACAGCAGTACCAGCCGCCATGCTCACAAGTGCAAGAAGCGGGTAGTTCATTGCACCAAGAAGCGCGACGACCGGACCGCCGTGTGCGACGCTGTTGGTGATGCCAAACGAGAACGCCATAACAGCGGCGACCATAGAGCCAAGAACGTTGGCAGGGATGACCGACATGGGATCTTGAGCTGCAAATGGAATCGCGCCTTCAGAGATACCAACCAAGCCCATTGCGCCAGCTGCTTTACCTGCTTCAATTTCTGAAGATTCGAACAGCTCGAATTTGCGACCCAGAGCAGTTGCCAATGCCATGCCAAGAGGAGCGACAGGGATTGCACAAGCCATCGCACCCATAAACTGAGTTTGACCACTGGCAATCATGCCGACAGAGAATAGGAACGCGACTTTGTTGAAAGGGCCGCCCATGTCAAAGCCAGCCATGCCACCTAATACAATGCCAAGCAATACCACGTTACCTGTGCTCATTGAGGTCAGAAGGGCAGTTAAGCTATCCATCAGTCCGGCAATCGGCGCGCCAATAACAAAGATGAACAAGCCAGCAATAAATAGCGAGCCAGTGATGGGAGCGATCATGATAGGCACAAGTGGTTGGATAAACTTGTGGTAGTTGATCGAGGTGACCCATTTAACGAAGTAGCCAACAAGTAAACCAGCAACAATCGCTCCGATGAAGCCAGTTCCGGCTTCTGCGCCATAGAAAGATCCATTATTGGCAATCCAGCCACCGATAAGACCTGGCGTTAGGGCTGGGCGGTCTGCAATGGCGTAAGCGATATAGCCGGCAAGAATCGGGATCATTAACGTGAAGGCGACCACACCCACTTCTAGGATTTGGTTCCACATGCTGCCGGCAGGAATCGCCATACCGGATTCAGTTGGCTCACCGCCTATTGCTAGGGCTAGCGCGATCAATAGGCCGCCAGTGACAACAAATGGGATCATGTGAGACACGCCATTCATCAAAAAGCGGTACAAGTCAGAGCGAGCCTGAGAAGCTTTATCTGCGACAGAAGATTCATTGGTTTGAGTGTCAGCGTGATAAGTTGGCGCATCTAACGCTTGTGTGATCAAGCCCAGTGCATCTTTAATCGGTGCTTTTACATTGGTTTTTACAACGCGTTTCCCTGCAAAACGCGCCATATCAACTTGTTTATCGCAGGCAACAATAATGGCGTCTGCTCGGGCAATCTCTTCTGCTGACGGGCTATTCTTTACTCCGATAGAGCCATTCGTTTCGACTTTGATTTCGTAGCCTAATTTTGCCGCTCCTTTCTCCAGAGCTTCTGCTGCTAAGTAGGTGTGTGCAACGCCCGCAGGACAGCCTGTCACTCCGATTACAAAGCCATGGGAGGTATCGCTAACTACGTTGTCTTTAGTTTGTTTTTGCAACAGCAGCTCTAACGCTTGTTGATTTGATGTCGCGTTTAAAAAACGCTCAATAAAGCCCTCTTCAATCAACTTAGAAGAGAGTTCTGCCAGCACTTCGATGTGATGATTGTCACCGCCATCTGGAGAGGCGATCATAAAAAAGAGTTTCGATGGCAATCCATCTTCTGCGCCGTAATCGATACCTGTACGGTGAACGCCAATAACAACAGCGGGTTCAATAACCGCAGTACTTTTGGCGTGAGGGAGGGCAACGCCTTCTTCAAACCCTGTATTGCCCAGCTCTTCGCGAGCCTTGATGTCGGTGAGAAATTGCTGCTTGTCGGTGATTCTACCCTGTGAATAAAGTACCTCGATTAGCTCGTGAAAAACCTCTTCTTTGGATTGCGCTTTAAGATCGAGCGCAATCAAATTCTCATTGATGAGTTTGGTGATCATTGTGAACCCCTAATAATTTTATTGTTGTATCAGGGGTATTTTGGAAGCTGCGAGAAAGAGTCTGTAGTGAAGAAAAAATGCATTTACTAGAAGATTGTAACTGTATTTTCGAGGTGTGATTTAGATCGTCGGGTGAGTCAGGCATAAAACTTAGTTGAGCATATATAACCTATTTAAAACAATGGTTTGTGATGGTTTCTTGGCCTGTGTACTCCATCACTTAGAAGTCGGATAACTATAAATTTATTGCTATGGCTGGATTTTTGTACCATTAATATTAAATTGTGATTTTGCTCAATAGCGCAAAATCTCTACTCACGGTATACCTATGCGCGTAGCACACGCGCGACTTATTGAGAGTATCCAAATGGTATTTCATGACTTAATTTCTTCGGTACTCGGTGAGAGAGAAGTTTTTCATCACATATGGTTTGCTGGAGATTTTCACACGCCACCGGAATGCAGTTATCAGGTTAATTTTCCTCGATTGGAGTTGGTGCTTGATGGCGAATACATTAATGAAATGGAAGATCATGAGCGTAAAGTCACTCAAGTTATCGCTAAGGCAGGAGACGCGATCTTTATTCCACCTAACTGCTGGAACAAGCCAGATTGGGATACCAATTGTTCAGTATTGAGTATCCTGTTTGGCCGACGTCAATTGGGCTTAAGTTTAGTTAGCAAGCGTAAAGGGGAAACCAACTTTTACGACATCCAAAAGCACAGTATGCAGACGCGTTCGGGCTTCGCACTCGATAACATTCTTGAGGCGCTGAGTTCGCTTGCGCGAGAAAATGCCAAAAAGCCAATGGATGAGCTGCTGCTGCAAGCGTTATTGCAATACTGCAAAACCATGTTAGATACGCCATTAGAAAAGTCTCACAACCGAGTTCAGGATCTTTATCAGGGGATCTGTATCTACATTCAGGAGAATTTCCACCGCCAGATCACCCGAGACAGTATCGCCGCTCGATTTAGCATCTCTGCCAATCATTTATCGCGATTGTTTCGCCAACAAGGGCACATGACGTTAGCAGACTACATCACTTGGGTCCGAATTGACCGAGCGAAATTCATGCTCAAGAAATACAATTTTAAACTAAATGAGGTTTCGGTTAGGTGTGGCTTTAAGGATGTGAACTACTTTTGTCGAGTATTCAAAAATCGCACTGGAAGAACCCCATCTGACTATCGCGGATCAATCTAGTGGTTATGTAATTAAGCGTGACATGGAATACATCAGCAGGGCTTGAAGATCGATACTGCTTTTTGTCATTAAGAGACGTTCTGCAAATTGGCCGCAGAGTAGGTTTCTGGTCAGATTGGTTGCGGTAATTATTTGATCGCGAGTAGGGGAAGAAGGCATCACCAGTGCTATAGCCAAGTGAACCTGTCCCACTTTAGAAGCCCAATCAATCGGTGTATCACTGCTTATTACGGCGATGTTTATCTCATTGATGTCATCGAACATCACATGAGGTAAGGCAATGCCTGATGTTACGCAGGTTGATGAACGTTCTTCTCTTTTGATGAAGGCAAGGATCAGATCATCGGCTGATTGAGGGTAGATAAGCTGAGCCAACCCTTTTAAGCATTCAAACTTGGACAGTTCGGTATGAGCCTTGGCATAGTACCAATTGACTGCACTTGGCGTTTTTAGCTGCGGTAATCTCTGTGCTAACTGGTTGGAAAACTCATAATTAATGTTGGAGCCGACTAAGGCATAGTGCTCAGAGATGACATCTTTGAGTACAAAGCAGGCGAGCTCGGCATCGACACCAAAAGCGGTAATCTGACACAAATCCCCTTCGACTAGTCCCGCTTGCAGTAAGGCAACAGATTTAGTGAGGTCAGCACTACGGTTGCGCGTGATGTTGATAATTCGTATGTTGCTTTTGAACTTTTTCGCAAGACTACACAGCGGTTTAGTGGCGTGAGCACTGGCACCGGAGTCATTAACAAGAAAGGTAATTTGATACTCTGTCATTAGCACCATTATGCTCGGCAGTGGAGGATAAATACTTTATCAACGTTAATCAGTACGTCTTCAATCGGGATTCTTACACAAGGTAACCCATCAAATCTGTTCGATTGTTCAATCTCTATATCCGAGACAATTAATACCTTGTCGGCACAAGTAATATCATGGGGAGTGAGTTGGTTTTCGATCCCCATTGCACCTTGGGTCTCAACTTTAATTTGCACGTTATGTTTTGGCGCAGCTTTCTTGAGTGCATCTGCTGCCATATAGGTGTGTGCAATACCTGTTGGACAGGCAGTGACAGCAATGATTTTCATAGTAATTCTCTGTGGCTATTTTCGCGGATATTAGCATAGCAACGGCAGATTGCCTTAGTTCAAAGCGATAAATTGAAAGATGGGCTTCACACTTTTATTCGAGTGTTACAATAATCCAGTTAAAGCCGTTTTAGTCCTATATATTGGGCAAGGCTAGGTGACTAATCTATAGTCGAGCGCGAGTACGGCAAGGTAAGAAATAATGGACATTACAAACCTGGTTCAGTCGGAGACGATATGTCTCGACCTAAAAGCAACCACCAAAGAAGAAGCGCTCAAGGAGTTGGTGGAGCTACTCGATGCTGCCGGAAACCTTGCCAACAAATCGCAATTTATTGCCGATTTATGGGCGCGCGAAGAAATCGGCAATACAGGTTTTGAAGATGGTATTGCGATTCCACACGCCAAAAGCTCTGCGGTGGCTAAGCCCGCTGTTGCGGTAGGGATAAGCCGCAATGGGATTGACTATGGTGCCGAGGATGGAGAGCTTTCGGACGTTTTCTTTATGCTCGCTTCCCCCGATGGTGACGACCACCATCATATTGAGGTTTTGGCGCAGCTTTCCAGTAAGCTGATTGAAGAGGAGTTTATCCATCAGCTTAAACAAGCGGAAAGCGTAGAGGCGGCGTTGCAGCTGATTACGGAAAGTACCCCCGAGCTATTTTTGGATCAGGATTACCTCGCGCAAGATGCACGCTTAGAGCCGATGAGTCCTGTCAAAAGGCACTTAGCTCGTGTGAAAGAGCATTTATTGTTTGGTACTTCTCATATGATCCCGTTCATTGTCGCTGGGGGTGTTCTACTTTCACTGTCGGTGATGATGACAGGCCATGCCGCACTGCCAGAGCAGGGCATTCTGGCTGATATGGCGCACATGGGAATCGCGGGTTTAACGCTTTTTACCGCGGTACTGGGTGGATACATCGCGTATTCAATTGCCGATAAACCAGGGCTGGCACCGGGAATGATTGGTTCTTGGGTAGCGGTTGATCAATACAATACCGGGTTTCTCGGTGCTATTGTCGTCGGTTTTTTTGCCGGCTACTTTGTGTTGTTGCTCAAGCAGATTAAGTTGCCGGATAGCATGACTTCGTTAGGAAGCATCTTCATTTACCCGCTAGCAGGGACATTTGCCACTTGTGGGTTAGTGATGTGGCTAATAGGGGCCCCGATATCCGCAACTATGAACGCATTGAACCTGCTTTTGACCGATATGGCAGGCTCAGGAAAAGTGGTGCTTGGAACCGTTCTCGGTGCGATGACCGCGTTTGATATGGGAGGGCCAGTCAATAAGGTGGCGACGCTCTTTGCCCAAACACAAGTTAACACCCAGCCTTGGCTTATGGGAGGCGTTGGAATTGCAATTTGTACGCCTCCTCTTGGCTTAGCCTTAGCGACGCTTATATCACCCAATAAATTCAAGCGTGACGAACGTGAGGCCGGAAAGGCCGCTGGCATTATGGGTATGATTGGGATCAGCGAAGGGGCGATTCCGTTTGCAACCGCTGACCCTGCGCGTGTTCTTCCTGCCATTGTTGCTGGTGGTATTGTCGGTAATGTGACGGGCTTTATGTTCCATGTCATCAACCATGCCCCATGGGGAGGTTGGATTGTACTTCCAGTTGTCGATGGCAAGTTGGGTTATATCGTGGGAACCGTTGCGGGCGCACTCACGACGGCGTGTATTGTCATTCTATTGAAAAAAACGGTCCGAGAAGATGAAGAGTATGACTCGTTTCGCCGCGCATACTCATCAGTGCAAACAGAGGGGGAAGCCGATGTACTTGCGGTGACTTCATGTCCTTCTGGCGTTGCCCATACGTTTCTAGCGGCTAAATCATTAGAGAAAGCAGCCTATTCTATGGGCATCAAAATTAAAGTAGAAACCCAAGGCGCAGATGGCATTAATAACCGCATCACCGAGCTAGATATCGCGCGAGCAAAACTGGTTATCTTCGCTCATGACGTGGCAATAAAAGAGCCAGAAAGGTTTAGCAATATTGCGATTATCGATGTCAGCACCAAGGATGCCATGCACAATGCGGCAGCGTTAATCAAATCGAAACGAAATTTAGTCAAATAGTTCCCCCGAACTATTTATGCTCCAAGCTCCATCATCTGGTGGAGCTTTTTTCTATTCGCAATTTCTCTGGCTAATCACAAGCTCAGTAAAGCCGGTATTGTCGTCATGTTGCCGTGAAAAACTCAGGTTGTGGTATTTATGAAGAATGAGTTCAGCCGTGGTATCGATTAAGCAGCCTTCCATCAAGTGACCACCTACAACTTCTCCGCTTTGTTTTGCAACCGAGAGATGGATATGTTGATGATCGGCCGTAAGTGTTCCCATGACGGAGACGATCTCTACTGGCTCGTTTAATTCGAGAGTTTGCGTTGCGCCAGCCAAGCGGATCTTTAGGTGAGTAAAACACCCTACACAGGAGGCGATGGTACCTGCACTGATATTATGTTCCGTGACCAAGTGCTGAATGCTTTGCTTAAGGTCATCGCCCTTGGTGAGGCGAACCGCTATTGGAGTGATCAATCTATGCCTATCTATTGTTATCAGGAAAGGGGTTAGTTTACCGAGTATCTTTTTACTGGTTTTCCACTTTGTTCTTTGTTGGCGGGTTGTTCTGCTTGGTATTGATCAATGCTGTGCCACTTTAATGCCCCATTGAGCTCGTAATCGTTAGCAGCAGCGCAGATCATGTAATACTCATCGATTTGGACGATAGCGCCATCAGAGTAGGCTTTATCTTGGTAGTAACAAACGCGCTTGCCCACTTCCCCTGCGTTGATTCCGATGATGGGTTTAGCAGGAGTTGAGATGACATTGGCAGACACAGGGAAAGCCAGCGCAGCAATTAGTACTATCATGTAGGACTTCATTTTTGTTCTCCGAAGCGTTGACCAAATTTACGTTCGTATCGCGGGAGCATGCTTTCATTACCGAGCAAACCTCCCTGATGAACGTAAATGATGCTCTTATCTTGATTGCCTTTATACCATGATTGTAGACACTGCCACATCATAGGGTCGTAGAGAAGGTCGAACTCGATATCGGTCTGTTCAAGTAATTGCTGCCAAATTCGATAATCTTGTTGATAAAGTTTACCGAAATGATGCTTTGTTTCTAACTCTAGTATCTGTGGAAAATCGTTCTCGCCCAACTCTTCAAATTGTTTGATTAAGTACTCTTTTCCGCCCACGCATGGACAAGTTAATACGGGGATAGAGTGGGGCTTTAGAAACTTATGTAGATAGAGGGCTGTTGCCCCCGTACCAGCAGGCAGTGCAACAACAAATTGGTGATTGGACTCATACCTTGTCCAAGAGAGGATTTCACTTGCGAGTTGCTCAACCCCTTGTTTAGCAAGCTTTGACCGTCCCCCTTCAGGCAAAAACAGGCAAGAATTGTCTGGCTGACGCATCTGCTCGATATACTCTAGCGGATGAAGATGGTATTCAGTAGTCGGGATGATTTTAGCCCCTAACTCTAATGCGCCTCGATAGTTGCCAAGTGGGTTTTCATCTAGCCAATGAGGAATGCGGTCAACGTAAAACTCTAGTTGCCAACCTTTAATCGCAGCAAGCGCTGACAACGAGTAAAGTGAATTCGACTGAGTGCTGCCGTAACTTATCAGCGTTTTAATGTTCGGATAATCTTGCTCAAGCACAGCCATAAATTTGCGTGCTTTATTACCACTAAAATGGCTGTGCAGTTGATCATCGCGTTTTAGGAAAAACGGTATGTCAGCAAACTGGTGCTGAGTGATGGGCGTATTGGCGAGCTTCATAAAAATTGATCGTGAAAACTTGGCCGCCTATCTTAACGGATTGGCGACCATGAGTATCAATCTAGATCAAAATTCTATAGTGGCGCAACAACCGCGTTTTTGATGATTGGTCAGTTCAAAGTGCCATTGGTAGCGTCGACAGAGGTCGTCGACGATCAAAAGCCCAAGTCCATGTCCTTCTGAGTCTGGAGAGTCCGTCAGCCCCGGGCCATCGTCAATCACTTTAATATGCTCGGAAGAAACTTCGATATCGATTCTTCCATGATCAGAGGCTGCAATCGCATTACGGACTAGGTTACCCAGCACCATATTTAGAACCGCGGGGGTTGCTCTTAGTTTAGGCTGCGCAAGGAAGCTGACATTGATGTCGAGATCTTTCTCTGACGCATGTACCTTGTTGGCAGTGACGACTTTGTTGATCTCTTCATGCTCGATGTTCCTCAACGGCGCATCGTCGACATTGCGTTCGTAGCGTACGATAGAGAGTAAAGCGTCAACCATCGTAATCATCTCTAACGTCGCGTCTTCGATACGCGAGATCTGTCGATGCTGAAACTCATCCGGTTTAGAGCGCGTAAGGAGCTTGTTTGCCCCTTTGACCACAGTGAGCGGCGTTCTTAGTTCATGACTAGCATAACGAGCAAAAGCTTGTTCGCGCTTTAAGGCAAGGTTAAGTTCATTACGATATTGATTGAGGTGGGTCGTCAGTAGCTGGAATTCTTCGGCTGCTTCATGATGTATTTCAAAGGCTTTGGTAGTGTCACCTGACAGCTCATTAAGCTGTTTGGTGATGTCATTAACCGGTTCAATCAAGCGCCTAGAAAGGCGAAACAACAGCGCGCCAAACGTAAACATCAGCAGAGAAACAAAGCTGATGACGATGATGCCTGAATAAAGAATTTCCTCGTTGCCAAACTCAACTTTGTCGATCAAAGAGAGCAGTACAATGGTTTTTTGCTCGCCATTATCTGAATAGTAACCTTTGTAAACCATATGTCCGTGAGGAGAAAGCAAAGAGCCCACTTCTCCAAGAAAGGTTTCGTGGTTTTCAACATAACCGCGATATTCTTGAGGGACTAAATCTGCGTCATTGTAGGCAACAGTGAGTGAGTCGAGACGGATTTTTCCCTGCTCTCCGGCTAGAAAACGCTCTACGGCGCTATCGCGGTCAATAAGAATGCGGCGTTCACCCACTCGATCTTCCGACCATTGCAACGCTAGGTAGAAGATGAGAAAGGTAACAATCCCGATAACGCAAGACATACCAGTAAAAAATACCGCAAGCCTTCCTGTGAGCGTTTGGGTATTGGAGAGAAAACCGTTCGGCATCAGATGTCCTCTAAGCGAAAGCCAATTTTAGGGATAGTGGTTAACATCGGTGCGTGAAAAGGCTTATCGAGTTGGTTGCGTAGTTGATAAATATGGCTGCGCAGTACATCATTGTTGGGTTCGCTTTCTTGCCACAGCTTTTCGGAGATCTCTTGTCGAGTCACCACCTCTGGGGCGCGCTGACAGAGCATCTCTAAAATCGTGTAAGTGGTTGGGTTTAAGGCCAATAGCTTGTCTTGGCGATAAGCTTGGCGAGTTTTCTGGTCGATCTTCAAACTGCCAAATTGCAAAACGGAGCTAGCGACTTGGCCCTTGTAGCGTTTGATCAAAGCGTGGATGCGCGCTTCAAGGATCTCTAAATCAAAAGGTTTAGTCAGATAATCATCGGCGCCATGTTGAAAGCCGTTAAGCATATCGTCACGATTATCAAGCGCAGTCAGCATCAGCACGGGTGTGTTAACGCCAGCTTCTCTTAGCTTGTTGCACACGGTCAGGCCGTCCATTCTAGGCAGCATGAGGTCGAGCAATATTAAGTCAAAAGTGCCCTCCAGTGCCAGTTGTAGACCCAGTTCGCCGTTGTCTGCGTAATCGAGTTCCATTCCTTCACACTCGAAGTAATCAAACAAGATACCCGCAACCTCTCGGTTATCTTCAACCAGCAATACTCTGTTCATCGCACACTCTCATTTTATGGGGCTTTATGTTCTCAATGACGCCGTGAAAAAAACGTGAACAACAAGCTTTCCACACCCTCGCTGATAGATTCGAACGCAACACAGCAGTTCACTTGAGCTGCGTTTGAGAATCCAATCTAAATAGGGGGCCATATGGGTATTGTCACCTCAGTGCCACATCATACTCAGTCATCAGTCACTCTTAGCGTTGTTGTCCCTTACTTCAACGAGCAAGAGGTGCTGCCTGAACTGCACCAACGTTTAAGCTCTGTTTTAGACAGCTTGGCTGACACCAGTGAGATCATCTACATCGATGATGGTAGCACAGACAATAGCTTAGCGATTGTGGAAAGCTTCACCAGTCGTTCCTCATCGATTCAGAGTGTGTCGCTAAGCCGTAACTTTGGTAAAGAAGCGGCCATGAGTGCAGGACTCGAACACTGTCATGGTTTAGCGGTAATTATCATTGATTCCGATCTTCAAGATCCGCCTGAGCTTATTCCTCAAATGTTAGATAAATGGCGAGAAGGCTACGATGTCGTCAATATGCAGAGAGCAGAAAGGCTCGGTGAGACGTGGCTTAAACGTCAGTCCGCGGCAGTGTTTTATCGCCTTCTCAATTCGATGGTCAAATCTGAGATCCCTGAAAATGTCGGAGATTTTCGTCTTTTGTCGAGAGAAGTGGTTGATCATATCAATCGGCTCCCGGAGAGAAATCGTTACATGAAAGGGATCTTCGCTTGGCCGGGATTCAAGCAAGCAACGATTCAGTTTCAACGCGATGCACGATTTAGCGGCGAAACGAAATGGAACTATCTCAAGCTGATCGGTTTAGCCGTCGATGGCATTACCTCTTTCTCAATTAGACCTCTTAGGCTTGCCACAGTGCTAGGAAGCTTAATTGCAGGGGGAGCATTCATCTATGGCGTGATGATCGTGATTAAGACGCTGCTATTTGGTGATCCTGTCACCGGTTATCCGTCAATGATGGTTGTGCAATTGGCACTAGGAGGCATTCAGCTTCTCAGTATCGGTGTATTGGGCGAATACATTGGGCGAATCTTCATTGAAACCAAACAAAGGCCACTCTACCTAGTGCAGTCGGTCAGTGAAAAACAAGCAAGGCACCAAGTACAAAAGACGGAGAAACGAGCGTGAGTTTTAATCGAGTTCACTTATGGGCGATTTTAGGCGCGGCACTTTTGATCCGACTGCTGACCTTAGGCGCTTATCCACTAATGGATACCACGGAAGCCAGATACGGTGAAATGGCGCGATTGATGATTGAGACAGGCAACTGGATCACGCCTCAATTTGACTATGGCGTGCCGTTCTGGGGTAAGCCGCCATTGTTTACATGGATGAGTGCAGTGGGTATCGAAACGTTCGGTATCAACGAGTTTGCCGTTCGAGTCCCCCATTGGATAGCAGGCGTAGTGATTTTGCTGTTTATGGGACTGTTTGCCAAGCGGTTAGGTTACAGCGGCTTAATCACGGCGTTGGTCTTGGCAACCTGTGGGATCTTCTCTATCGCGGCAGGAGCAGTAATGACGGATATGGCGCTAACCTTAGGCATGACCATCGCCATGCTGGGATTCTATTTATGCTGGCTTAGCTATGAGGAAGATAAGCCTAATAGGGGTTGGGGCTACATTGGCTTTGTCGGCTTAGCGATTGGTTTATTGGCTAAAGGGCCGCTGGTGATTGTGCTAATGGGGCTTGCTGTCGTGCCTTGGCTTATTGTGCAGCATGGTTTTACTCAGTCGCTAAAAGTGCTTTGGCAGCGTTTTCCGATCGCAACAGGGACACTGCTGATGCTAGTCATTGCCTTACCTTGGTATGTGTTGGCAGAACGTGCAACTCCGGGCTTTATCGACTATTTCATCGTAGGTGAGCATTTTAAGCGCTTTCTTGTCAGTGGTTGGGAAGGCGACCTCTACGGGACGGCACACAATGAAGTTCGCGGCACTATCTGGTTGTTCTGGCTATATTCCGCTGCGCCTTGGTCAATTGTGTTGCCGGTTTTGCTGTGGAAAAAACGCCGCAGTTTAAAATCAACGATCAAACCTAAGCATGGCATTGTTAGCTTCTTACTGTTTTGGATGATAGCGCCCTTGGTTCTATTTACCTTCTCTGGAAACATTCTGCCCGCTTATGTGCTTCCGGGCGTACCAGCGATTGGTTTGTTGATGGCAATTCTGGTTTCAGATCTAAAACAAGATAAAAAGTGGTTTAAGGTCACCGCGAGTATCGTACCCGCGTTACTGGTGATTGCAGTCGGATTTATTCACTTAGATGTCGGGGATAAACGTAGCGACAAAGTCATTCTTAGAATGGCTCAGCCTGATGTTGCTACCTACTATGTTGGCTCACGTCCTTTCTCCGGTCAGTTTTACAGTTCTGGTCAGGCGAAGTTACTCAGTGATGAATCGGAACTGAATGCCTTGTCTCAGGTGCAGCTGATTGGTGAACGCAATGCAGTCGATAAACTGGTTAAAGAAAAGCAGTTAAGCTGCATTATCGAGTTTACCGCAAAGAGTCGTCGCTCATTGTATCGTTGTGGTCAACAGTCATGAACAGCAAGCTTTTTCGCTTTGCAGTGATTGGATGCATCGGCTTTATCGCCGATGCTTTGGTTTTTTCGGTTCAGTTTTATCTGGCAGACACGCCAATTATGGTTGCCCGTGCAATGGCGTTTGTGTGCGCCGCGACGGTGACATGGTTTGGTAATCGCATCTTCACTTTTCAAAACACAGAACAAAAAGTGGCTCAGCAATGGATCAAGTTTATGTGTGGAGCCAGCATTTCTGCCTTGCCAAATTTCTTGGTGTTTAAGCTGTTGTCATCAGTTTTAGGAGAAGCAGGGAGTGGGCCTTTGATTGCCTTAGTTGCTGGGATACTGGTAGGGATGGTGAGTAACTACTTGCTAAGTTCTCGTTGGGTTTTTGCTCAGGTTGGTATTAAACGCGCAGAATAAAAAAAGCCCAGAGCAATCAGGCTCTGGGCGGATACAAATAAACATAGGAGTTAATAAGAAAAAGCAGCGTAAATTAGTAGCTTCAGTAAGAAAACAAGTTTGACGGCCTGTAAACTTAGTGGGTTGTCCAAACCCTCGAATGCTCTGCTAACTACACTTATTCAGACTCGGCGTTTTCAAAACAGTTCCAACTTTTTTCAAAAAATATTTAATTTTCTTCTTTCAAGCGCTTAGAACCCAATTCAGACATGGTGGTCAGACCAATCTATAAAAATGTGATGTTAACAGCTTGTTGCTTTGTTGTTTCGGATGTATATTTTCAAACAGTTGTTTAATACGAGTGATTAAAATGGCAAGTAGAAACTCCACCAAAGAGAAAATTCTTGATGTAGCAGAAGCGCTGTTTGCAGAACATGGCTTCAAAGATACCTCTCTACGCACTATTACCAGTAAAGCGGGTGTGAATTTAGCGTCGGTTAACTATCACTTTGGTGATAAGAAAACCTTGGTGAGAGCGGTGTTGGATCGATACCTCGAAGCATTTATGCCAGCCGTTCAAGATGCATTGATTAACCTCAACCTAAATGAGAGTTATGAGATGGCAGACGTGTTTGAGTCTCTACGTGGTCCGTTACGTAATCTAAATGATGTACGGCCAAATGGAACCAGTCGCTTTATGCTATTAATCGGTCGCGGTTACACCGATGTACAGGGCCATTTACGTTGGTTTATCACCACTCGTTATTCGGATGCTTTATCTCTCTTTACTGAATCGGTAATGAAAGCGAATTCGAAGCTAACTCAAGAAGAGTTGTTCTGGCGTTTACATTTCACGCTCGGGACTTGTGTTTTCACAATGGCTTCTAGCCAAGCGTTACTTGAGATTGCAGAAAATGATTACGGAAAAGCAATGGATGCCAAATCCGTTGTTGACCAACTGATTCCATTCTTAGCAGCAGGCGTCGCTGCAGAATAGAAGTTTTAACTAGTACCTACAAATAACAAAAATATTGGACCACTAAAATAGTGAACAAAAGGATCTGATTATGGGCTCTCTAAGAAGAAAATGGGTAAGTGACCCTGCTTTTAAAATGTTTAAAAAAGTGCTGCCACCACTATCGAGCACTGAAAAGGAAGCAATGGAAGCAGGTAGTGTTTGGTGGGATGGAGAGCTTTTCTCTGGTCGTCCTGACTTCACTAAACTCCACCAATATCCAAAGCCAACCCTAACGGCTGAAGAGCAGTCGTTTATGGATAACGAGCTAGAAACTCTGTTAGCCATGCTAGATGACCATAAGATCGTAAAAGAAGATCGCGATTTGCCACCTGAAGTTTGGCAGTATCTGCGTAAAGAGCGCTTCTTCTCTTTGATCATTTCAAAAGAGTACGGTGGTCGTGAGTTTTCATCATTGGCTAACTCAACAATTGTAACGCGAATAGCGACCCGTAGTATCAGTGCAGCGGTTTGTGTGATGGTGCCAAACTCGTTAGGCCCAGGTGAGCTTCTGTCACACTACGGTACTCAGGAACAAAAAGATTACTGGTTGCCTCGCCTAGCGGATGGAACCGATATTCCATGTTTTGCGCTTACTGGTCCAGAAGCGGGCTCTGATGCTGGTGGTATTCCAGATGAAGGCATTGTTTGTTATGGCGAGCATGAAGGCAAAGAAGTCTTAGGCGTTCGTATTAACTGGAACAAGCGTTACATTACTCTAGCACCTGTTGCGACTGTTCTCGGTTTAGCATTCAAGATGTACGATCCAGATGGTTTGATGGGTGACAAGAAAGAATTGGGTATCACTTGTGCTCTTATCCCGGCAGATCATAAAGGTGTGGAAAATGGCGAGCGCCATGACCCATTAGGTCTAGCATTTATGAACGGCCCAACCTTTGGTAAAGATGTGTTCATTCCAATGGACTGGCTGATCGGTGGTCAAGATTACGCAGGTAAAGGCTGGCGTATGCTCGTTGAGTGTCTATCGGCAGGTCGTGGTATTTCACTTCCGGCATTGGGCACTGCGGTTGGTCACCTAACTTCACGTACGACAGGTGCTTATGCGTATGTTCGTAAGCAATTTGGCATGTCGATTGGTAAGTTTGAAGGGGTAGCAGAATCGCTAGGTCGAATTGGTGGTTTAACTTACCTACTAGAAGCAAGTCGAACCCTGACGACAACCTCTCTCGATCTTAAAGAGAAACCGGGCATTGTCACCGCGATCGCTAAATACCATATGACAGAGATGGCTCGTACCATTCTTAACGACTCAATGGATATTCACTCTGGTCGTGCAATTCAAGATGGCCCAATGAACTACTTGGCATCGCCATACTTGGGTATTCCAGTGGCGATCACGGTAGAAGGTGCCAACATTCTTACTCGTAACTTGATGATCTTTGGACAAGGCGCGACACGTTGTCACCCATACGTACTGAAAGAGATGGAAGCGGCAGCGAACCCTGATCACAAGCAAGGTGCGAAAGAGTTTGATGACTTGCTGTTCAAACATATCAAACATGCAATGGGTAATACCTTCGGTGCGTTTGGTGCGGCGTTGACAGGTTCTCGTTTCATCAAAGCCGACATGAGCGGTGCGACTCAGAAGTACTACAAAGAGATGACTCGCCTAAGCCGTGCGCTTGCAGTGAGTGCTGATATTGCCATGGCGACACTAGGTGGTGATCTGAAACGCAAAGAGATGATTTCTGCTCGTTTAGGCGATGTTCTTGCTTATCTATATATGGCTTCAGCAGCACTTAAGAAATATGAAGATGAAGGTCGTCAGCAACAAGATCTAGACTTTGTTCACTATGCTGTTCAGCACTGTTTATACAATGCGGCGAATGCATTACAAGAAGCCTTCACTAACTATCCTCACAAAGCCGTCGGGCGTTTATTGAAAGTACTTATTTTCCCGTTAGGTAACCATTTTGAGAAGCCTAGTGACGACTTAACGGTGAAACTAGCGGAAGCCTTGATGACCCCGGGTGCGCAGCGCGATCGATTGACTAACCTCTGCTACGTTGGCAAAGATGAGAATGACAGTGTTGGCCTGATGGAGACGGCATTCTTAGCTATGTATGACATTAAGGGACTGGAGCGTAAGCTAATGCGTGCGGCGAAGGAAGGTAAGGTTGCTCGCAAAGGGTTGCTGACAGACCGATTGGCACAGGCGTTAGAGGCGGATGTGCTAACTCAGGAAGAAGTGGGTCAGATCGTCGCGGCAGACAAGCTTCGCTATAAAGCGATTCAAGTGGACCACTTTAGCCATGACTTTAGCGCGATTCACACCAATGGTAAGCCAAAAAAGGGCAAAGCTAAGCTAAATACTGCAGCTTAGCGAAGTAACAATAAAGATACGAAAGGCACCATCTGGTGCCTTTCTTTTTTGCTAAAGATCTCGATAGCCGCTGAAAGTGCTCCAACCACTTACATTTTCGCGACATTTTTACAGAAATTAGATGCGATCTTCAGATGAACCTTTTATCCTAGCGGGGTTTTTTAAAGGAAGTTGAATATGATCATCAAACCTAGAATTCGTGGATTTATCTGTACTACAACGCATCCTGTGGGTTGTGAAGCTAACGTAAAAGAACAAATTGCTTACACAAAAGCACAAGGCCCAATCAAAGATGCACCTAAGCGTGTACTTGTTGTTGGTGCTTCAAGTGGCTACGGTCTATCTTCTCGTGTCGCTGCGGCATTTGGTGGCGGTGCTTCAACTATCGGTGTTTTCTTCGAGAAAGAAGGCACAGAGAAAAAACCTGGCACAGCGGGTTTCTACAACTCTGTAGCGTTTGAAAAGCTTGCTCGTGAAGAAGGTTTGTACGCAAAGAGCCTAAATGGCGATGCGTTCTCTAACGAAGCGAAAGAAAAGACAATCGAATTGATCAAAGAAGACCTTGGTCAGATTGATATGGTGGTTTACTCGCTGGCGTCTCCAGTACGTAAACTACCAGAAACTGGTGAGCTAATTCGTTCGTCTCTTAAGCCAATCGGTGAGACTTACACTTCGACAGCGGTTGATACCAACAAAGACGTGATCATCGAAGCGAGCGTAGAGCCTGCAACAGAAGATGAAATCAAAGACACTGTTACTGTAATGGGCGGTGAAGATTGGGAACTTTGGATCAACGCTCTATCTGAAGCAGGCGTATTAGCTGACGGTTGTAAGACGGTTGCATACAGCTACATTGGTACTGAACTGACTTGGCCAATCTACTGGGATGGTGCACTAGGTAAAGCGAAGATGGACCTAGACCGCGCTGCAACGGCTCTTAACGACAAGCTTTCGGCAACAGGTGGTACGGCGAATGTTGCAGTACTTAAGTCTGTTGTAACTCAAGCAAGTTCTGCTATTCCTGTAATGCCACTATACATCGCTATGGTATTTAAGAAGATGCGTGCTGAAGGCGTACATGAAGGCTGTATGGAACAGATCTTCCGTATGTTCAGTGAGCGTCTATACAAAGAAGACGGCAGCGCAGCAGAAGTTGACGACAAAAACCGTCTACGTCTAGATGACTTAGAGTTGCGTGACGACATTCAGCAACACTGTCGTGACCTATGGCCTCAAATCACATCTGAGAACCTAAAAGAGCTAACTGACTACGTTGAGTACAAAGAAGAGTTCTTGAAGCTATTCGGCTTTGGTGTTGAAGGCGTAGATTACGAAGCTGACGTAAACCCAGACTGCAAAGCAGATTTCATCGCGATCTAGATTTGGAACGCTGCGCTCCGAGAGTCTAGACCGCTTCGCTTCTGGAAAACTAGAAGTGATACTTTATAGTTATATGAAATAAAACAAAGGGTTGACACATAGTGCCAACCCTTTTAATTTTTCTCCAGCTCTCCAGCTCTCCAGCTCTCCAGCTCTCCAGCTCTCCAGCTCTCCAGCTCTCCAGCTCTCCAGCTCTCCAGCTCTCCAGCTCTTTTTAATTGATAAATTACACCTTAATTAGTAGTCATTTTCGTGATGCTACCAAAGTATTGATTCTGTAAATGTATTTCATGTATATCAGTATTCTTATATATGGTAATTATTGTCTCAAATTTATAAATATTTGGGATAAGAATCCCATTATTGTTCTTGGTGGTGTTTTCGTATGCAGTATATACGTCTGTTCAAGCTCTCTCATATTCTGTGTATTTTTGTTTATTTGCTTTGGGCTAAGCTTGCTGTCGCCAATACGCCTTTAGGGCCTTTAGGGCCTTTAGCGACTCAAGATATAGAAAGGCAACAGCAAGAACGTCTTGAGTCCTTAAACGAAAGCAACGAATCGCTGCAGAAACTTATTCCCTCGCAGGTCATCCCTGACCCAGAGTTTGATGCCGACAGCACATGTGTACAAATCGAAGCAATCACGTTCTCGGGAAATAAGATTTATGACAACAGCACACTAGAGAGTATCTCCGAGTTTAAACCTGGTTGTATTACGCTTACCCAGATTAACGAATACCTGAGGCTCATCTCCAATCACTATATTGAATCGGGTTACGTGACGTCGCGAGCTTTCATGACACCTCAAGACCTTTCCAGTGGTGTACTGAACATTGTGATATTGGAAGGTAAAGTTGAAAAAGTACTTTGGAATGGGGAAGAACGTCAGTGGCTAAAGATGGCGTTTCCCATGATTGCAGATACAGTATTAAACCTAAGGGGCATTGAACAAGGGCTCGATCAGATCAACCGTTTATCCCGTTACAACGCGACTATCAAGTTACTACCTTCTTCTAAGCAGGGGTACTCAGTGGTCGATCTTCAGACAGCAGAAGGGCAGTTGGGTTCTATAGGAGTAGGATTCAGTAATAGCGGTCAAAAGTCCACCGGTGAAGAGCAGATAGTAATTAATCTGTCGGGAGAAAACTTCTTTAAGTGGCTGGATAAATGGACGCTGTCAGCGACTCAGAGCGCGGCTTTTGTTGATTCTAAACAGTCTGATAGTTTGTATCTAGGTGTCGATGTTCCAATAGGTTATTGGAATGTTGGCTACAGAACATCCTATAGCACCTACAAAACGACATTTACAAACTCAGGCTTTACTTTTGACTCTTCAGGAAAAACCAATAACCACTACTTAGACTCAAAATGGTTATTTTTTCGAGATGGCACCAGTAAATCAGCGCTAAAACTCACGGCGAGTCATCGTCGTGAAAAGAACTATATTCTTGGTAACTTAGTCGAGGCGAGTTCTCGCAATTTGTCAGTGTTAAACCTTGCTTGGGAGCACAGTGCTCGCGTCGGAGGGGGCTTTTTGACTGTCTCTCCGAATGTGTCGATAGGAACGGATTGGTTTGGAGGCGAAGAAAACCTATCCAGTGATCCTAGTGTCGCTAAAGCTCAATTTCGTGAAGGCATGCTGACAGGTAGCTATACCTACCCGTTTACACCTAAACTGACCCTGACTTCAACACTGTTTGGCCAATGGACCAATGACACCTTGTATGGCAGTGAGAGAGTGAGTATTGGTGGTGAATACTCGGTACGTGGATTCAAAGGGACTTCACTTTCTGGAGATGAGGGCTATTACTGGCGTAACGATGTGACTTATCAAATTGGGCAGTGGCCGTACGTTGGTGCCATTTCTGCTCAGGTAGCCGTTGACACGGGTAGCATTGTCGAGGACTCAGAAGATCAATACGAAGGTGGCTCTTTGATGGGTTCCAGCTTCACCTTAAGAAAATCACAAAAACACGCGTCTAGCTCCTTCACATTGGGGTTGCCTATCGCTGCGCCTTCAAGGCTAAAAAAGACGACTTTGTTGTGTACTACCGAATTGACTTAAAAATATAAAATATAGGTTGGCTAAATGAATAAGAAACTCACTTTAGGCAAGGTGTGCCTGACGTATGCTTTATGTGGTGTGATTACTCTGCAACCTGTTTTTGCCAACGTGGTCATCGACGGTAGCTCGGGAAATACCAGTAAAACTGCTGCAGGTAATGGTGTTGAAGTCATCAACATTGCTACTCCGAATAGCCAAGGTCTATCTCACAACAAATATCAGCAGTTCAATGTTGACCCCTCAGGTCTTATCCTAAACAACTCCACGGAAGCATTATCCCGTTCTCAACTTGGTGGAATACTACAAGGTAACCCGCACCTAAATGGAAAGGCAGCCAATGTGATCCTTAATGAAGTGACGGGTGCAAACCGAAGCCAGCTAGAAGGCTATACAGAGGTATTTGGCCAGCAGGCGAACGTGATTTTAGCCAACCCATACGGGATAACATGTGATGGATGCGGGTTTATCAATACGCCGCGAGTCACCTTATCAACGGGTATTCCAGATATTCAAAATGGCTTGGTGAGTGGATTTGATGTTGTTGAAGGCAGTGTCACCATAGAGGGTCTTGGGCTAGATGCGACTCGTCAAACGTATTTCGACATTATTAGCCGTACAGCGGAAATCAATGCCAATATTCATGCTAATGATTTGTCCATGGTAACCGGTGTAAACAAGGTAGAGTATCAAACGAATAATGCGTCAGAGAAGTCTTCAGGCAGCGTCTCGAATAAACCCAAATTAGCGATAGATTCTTCTTCTCTTGGTGGTATGTATGCCGGTCGAATTTCTTTGGTTGCTACTGAAAAGGGCGTTGGAGTAAATGTAGGGAGCTTAAAGGCATCCCAAGGAGATATTTTCTTAGACTCTGATGGAGTCGTTGTGTTGGGCGATGCTAGTAGTCAAGGTGACTTGAGCGTGTTTAGTACAGACACGTTGACCCTAAATGGTAAGCAGTTTTCGCGGAAGAGTATTGAGCAAAACTTTTGATGATTTAGCAGATAAGGCGTATGAATATGATCAAGAAGAGTAGTGGTGTGTTTCTGAAAGCCAAGGTATGTGCTGTAGGCTTCTTTTTTACTTTCGCATTTATATATTCATCTTTCAGTTTGAACTGGACAGCTATGCTAGTTTTTATCTTACTGTCTACGTTTTTTTTGTTCGATATAGATGTGAGAAAGCTAGCTATGAATAATAGATCTTTCAGGCTTTTTATTGTGCTTTTATCATTGTTGTGTTTAGTTGTTGTGGTGGGCTGTGTTTTATTAGAACTTGAATCAAAGGTCGTTTTCGTTTCTCTGGGCTGTATTAGCTTTGTGTATTACGGATTGTTGATGAAGCACCTGACTCAACAATTAAAAGGACACACACCATAAAGGATGAAGGAAACAATTAATACAAAATCAGCAGAGGTTGTTTTTATTTATGAAGTTTAGGGTTCTTATATGGCCAGATGAGATTTTTAGTAATTCAGCTAAAGTTGTTTTTGTAGCATTGCTACTCATTATCTGGATTTTTACTGGCGTTTATAAATACTGGTTGCTAGATGGGATAAATATTGTCCATTTAACCTCCGTTATATTTGTTTTTTTACTCATCTGTTTTCTATTTAATAGGGATATGCCACTAAGTTCCGCTTTGGAGTTTGTCCCTAAAAATTATTCTAATCAGATAGGACGAGCCTTATTAGCATTAGTTTGTTTAGTTGTTTATATCTATTCTATAGCGTCTTCTGATTACTCTTAGAGGAGCCCATACCTATTCTCGAAACAAAACAAGCATCTGGACTAAAGGAAGCCACACCATTAAGTGAAATAGCGAGAAAGGTTTAGATTTTTATCAGGATGGAAAAGTAAAATATCAAAAGGGTGACGCTAAACGCCAACCCTTTAAGCGTTCTCGCTACTTAAACGTCGACCAAATCGGTGCGTGATCAGAAGGTTTTTCGATACCACGTAATTCGTAGTCAACATCTGATTCGATACATTTCTCGGCAAGTTTTGGAGTGGCGAGAACCACATCGATACGTAGGCCGCGGTTGTCTGGAAACCCTTTGGAGCGGTAATCAAACCACGAGAAACGATCGTTTACATCTGGGTGGATTTGGCGGAAAGTGTCGACAAAGCCCCAGTCTAATAGCGTCTTCAACCATTCGCGCTCTTCCGGTTGGAACGAACACTTACCGGTTTTCAGCCAACGCTTACGGTTTGGTTCACCAATGCCGATGTCTGCGTCAATTGGGCTAATGTTAATGTCGCCCATAACGATAAGCTGTTCATCGTTGTTGTGATGATCGTTAAGGTAAGTCATTAAGTCGTTATAGAACTGACGCTTATACGGGAACTTGGTTTCGTGGCTAATGTTGTCACCTTGCGGGAAGTAGCCATTGAGTACCGTGACTTTTTCACCGTTGTCATCTTCTAACGTCACCATGATCATACGCTTTTGGTGATCTTCGTTATCGGTTGGGAAACCTTTTTGAACTGAGATAGGTTCTTTCTTACATAGCATAGCCACGCCGTAGTGTGCTTTTTGCCCATGGAAGTAAACCTTGTAACCCATCGCTTCCACATCTTCTAGGGGAAAGGCTTCGTCGTGAACTTTGATTTCTTGTAGGCCGATAACGTCAGGTTGATGCTTATCGATCACGGCTTGTAGTTGATGAAGGCGGGCACGAAGACCATTGATATTAAATGAAATAACTTTCATTTCCGTTCCTTGCTTGTGGCTGTTCGAATTTTTGTAAAGCAATACTAGCATCAATTATTGTTTGCGGCGAAGGCGATGAACGCACTTGGCAGTATTTAACATTTTTTTAAACTTTCGATTGATATCTACTTCGTTTATGGTGTAATTCCAATGATACTTATTAATTAATTTGTCTATTCGAAACACCGAGTTTGCTATAAGGATGTATTATGCGAACGTTATCAGTGCAGTGGAAAATCACTCTCCTAGCAGGTTTTTGCCTGCTTGTTACTTCTCTTTCTTTGATTGGCTTTTCCGTTTATAACGCAATTTCTAATCAACACCAGATCAAACAGCAGAGTTCAAAGTCTGTTATCGACAAGTCAGAACAGATTGTAGAGACTCGCGCCTTGCTTAATGCAACGCAAGTTTCTGAGTTTCTCAATGAAGCCATGTATCGTGCTGAGATGCTCGCATCGAGCGTGATGTTTCAAAAGAACCTAAGTGAAGAAAACTTTGGTGATAGTGAGGAGCTACGAACCGCATTGGATGAGATGGTACGCAGAGCGGTTATAGATTTTGACAGTGTACAAGGTGCCTACTTGGTGTTTAGGCCCAATATGCTTGATAACGAAGATAGTAACTATGTTGACGCGGAGTATGTTGGCTCCAATGAAATTGGTCGATTTGCGCCATATTGGATGACAGCGCAAAACGGTGAGAACATTGTTTCGAGTGTTTTATCTGAAGCTGTATTAGAAGACGCAACCAACAGTGAGCGTTTCTACTGTCCATTAGCGTCGGGTGAAACTTGTATTACTACACCAAGAGTAATCATTGAGGATGGTGGCGCTTTCTTAACCAGTTCAATTTCAATTCCACTCTTGATTGATGATACAACAATTGGTTTCTTTGGCATCGACCTGCGATTAGATGGTCTGTCAGGGATTGTCGTTAACTCTGATCAACAGCTGTTCTCCGGTAGTGGTAACGTTAATCTGATCAGTTTGGATGGTTCATTGATTGCCAGTGATAATCCATCTAGCTCGGTCGGCCAGCCATTTGTGAGCAATATTGTTTCAGCGGATAAGTTAACGGATCTATTGTTTGGCCAATCTGTTGAAACCCAGTGGAGTGAAGACGGCCAGTGGCTTAATGTTTTTGCACCAATCATGGTTGCGAATCAGACTTGGGGTGTGCTGTTTGATTTGCCTCGCTCTAGTGTACTTGCAGATGCAGAAGCGCTAGATGAGATAATCAGTCAGCAAGTTGAGTCGAGCGTGACGACAGAGCTTATCGCAGGTATTGTACTTGTAGTGCTTGGCCTTGCGACGATTGCATTCTCTGCCTCGCGTTTAGTGAAGCCAATTCGAGAAGTGGTTGCACGCTTAGATGATATCGCTTCAGGTGAAGGGGACTTAACCCAACGTTTAGAGGTGAAGTCGCAAGATGAAATAGGACAGCTCGCGATCGGTTTCAACCGTTTCTTAGATAAACTGCAATCAATCATCAGTGAAGTTGTTGATACGACAATTCAAGTAGGAACAACGACGCAGCAATCACGAGTTGCCGCACAGCAAACACGTACCAGTAGCGACTCGCAGTTCAAAGAAGTTGATTTAGTAGCAACGGCATCTGAAGAAATGACCCAAACGGCAGGCTTGGTGGTTCAAAACGCTGAAGTGGCAGTGCGAGAGGCTGAAAAAGCAAATGAAGCGGCTGCATCTGGTCAGGATGTAATTGAGAAATCTCAGCAGGAGATGATGCGTTTGGTCGAGCGCATGACAGCCGCTGTACCTGTTGTGGAAGAACTGGCGACCAACAATGCCAATATTACTGAAATATTATCGGTCATTGAGGGTATTTCTGAGCAAACTAACCTACTTGCACTTAATGCTGCTATTGAAGCCGCAAGGGCCGGTGAGCAAGGACGAGGCTTTGCGGTTGTTGCTGACGAAGTTCGTAACCTTGCGAGCCGAACACAAGAATCCGTTGGTGAAATCAGGCAGGTAATCGAAAACGTGCAAAACGGCACGCGAGATGTGGTTCAGGCGATTCAAGATGGTAACGATCTTGCCAATGATTCCGCTGCTCAAGTGCAAAGTGCGGCCAAAGAGCTTAGTCAGATCTTTGAAGCCATCGCGTCTATCAATGATATGAACACTCAAATCGTTAAGGCGGCTGAAGAACAACAATCGGTTTCAGCAGAGGTCAACCAAAGTGTGAGTAATATCCGAGATTTGAGTGCGCAAATTCTCACTCAAGCTGAAGAGTCAGAGACAGTTAGTGCTCAAATTGCCGCTCTATCCGATAAGCAGCAGCAGTTAGTGAATCAGTTTAAAGTTTAGATAATCGATTCTCACCGTTAAAAAAAAGGGTTTCGTTGTACGAAACCCTTTCTGTATCAGTGCCTAGCGTCAATTAGCGAGTTAGTCGAGATACCAGTAGCCTTTGTTTACAAGCTCAGTAAGAAGGCTCACTGCCTGCTCATCGGTCACATTAGTAAAAGAATGAATATCAATGCATTCATGATTACATAATGCATCAAACAGCCACTTTTCACTGACTTGGAAAGCTTCACCGTTAATATAGGCTGTATCAGCAGCTTGCTCATGATATAAAGCGCGAACTCCCGATACTTTACGCAGTGTGCCCGAAGCGTTGAGGTGATCGAAGATCTCTGATGAGGTCATCAATTCTTCTGGCTCGACAACGTCAAGCTGGTGGCGAGATTGACTGAGCATCGCACCTAAGAACTGCTTAATATCAGCATCAGAGCTTAAAGCGTTCTTTAGCATGTTAGCGAGCAAATCTGTATCTGAAGATAAGATTTCTCCATTACTTGCTTGGGGTTTCATATTTGGGTTGTGTAGATGAACATCGCCGATATCATGCGCCAAGACATAATCGGCAAAGTTACTGAGCAGTTCTTGTTCTTTCGGCGAACGATAGCCAATTGAGTAGCTCATGCTTGGTTCAAGCGTGTCGCCCTCATGAGGGAAACCAGGTGGAATATAAAGAATGTCACCGGGCTCCAAAATCTCATCAATAATCGCATCAAACCCTTCAATTTGTCTTAAAGCGCCTGCTTGAATCGACTCCTTGTATTGGCCAACGTCTTTATCGCCAACTCGCCAATGACGTTTACCACTACCTTGAATAATGAACACATCGTATTGGTCGATATGGGGACCTACTCCCCCTTTAGGTGCTGAGAAGCAGACCATTAAGTCATCAAACAGCCAGTTAGGTAATGGTTTGAAGGGCTCAATTAACTCAGCGGCACCTAAGTGCCAATGGTTACACGCTTGCACGACCAACTGCCAATGCGACTCATCCAAAGATTCGAAATGAGATTCAGCAAAAGGCCCATGTTGCGCTGTCCAATTGTTATTTTTGTTGGTGATGAAGCGCGAATCCACTTCTTCTTCCATCGCGAGGCCGGCTAACTCGTCAGGAGAAATAGGATCAATAAAGTCGGTAAATCCACCTTTAATGACTGTTGGCTTCTTATGCCAGAACTCTGCGAGGAAATGCTCAAGATCAAAGCTTAGTTGGTACATGAATTCTCCAGCTTACTTTCTAAATCCGCTTGAACAATCTTGATGGCTTCGAGTGCGATTTTAGGATCAACCTCATTACTTTCTAAAAGGTAGATAAGATCAACCGCAAGTTTGATTTCATCCGGTGCGTTGTCTAATCCTGAGTTCGACGAAGACATTACTGATTTCTCTCTCTGTAGGTAATTTGCTTTTCTATTTTGAGTTTAGCTTCTTGGCAGCGTTGAAGTCGCTGCTCTGTGGCCATTAGCGCTTGTTGCGCAGATTGTTGCTGAAAAGGAGGGGCGTATTGAAGCGCAAGTTCTTTTTCTCGCACCATCTCCATTAAGCGTCGCTCCCAGTCTTGGTGCTGTGCCAAATGTTGGTAAAGCTCGTTGATCGACTTTCTAAAATAGCTGCTGTGTTTAGGCTCGTTCTTTCGAATAGTGGTGGTGGCAAGTTCACGCTGAATAGCACTAATCTGGGCTAGCAAACGTTCGGTCAGATACTCGGCACGCATAGCCGTTAGCTTTCCTGCATCTTCTTCGCGAATGATATTGTCTAGTGTTGACTGGGTCTCTTTGACGCATGGAACGAGCAACTTGGCTTTACACCGAAACAGCCGCTCATCAAAAAGGGCGAGGTGGTGCTCACCACGCTGTCGGTCTAAAGCCGCAGCGTTGATGGCGAGTTGTTCAAGCGTTGATTGTAACTGCTTAACTTTACTCATAAATGTGCCTAAAGGTTAACAAACCAAGCTTCGTATGCGAGTTTTACTGCAAGGATACTGACGACAGTAACAAAAACAGGGCGAATGAATTTTGCGCCAAAGCGTATCGCAGAGTGCGCGCCAACAAATGCGCCCGCCATTAAGCACACGCCCATGGTCAAGCCAAGTACCCAATCTATATGACCAAGTATCGCGAAGGTCACTAAAGAAGTGAAGTTGCTGGTGAAATTCATCGCCTTAGCTAAGCCGGAAGCGAGCAAAATATTGAGTCGATACAGTGCCATTGAACTGACTGTCCAAAATGCGCCTGTACCAGGGCCAGCAACACCATCATAGAATCCAAGCGTCAAACCTTGCGCATACTGCTTTTTGTTTAACACAGGGCAAGGTTGTGGGGATTCATTATTCACATTACTTGGCGTTTTGTGCCAAATGGTATAAATCGCCGCAGCAAGAATGACCAGTGGCAATATTTTTTCAAGCCACTGGGTACTGATGAGGTCAACAAACAGAGTACCGAGTATTGCACCAATTAAAGTGGCAACAAAAGCACGAAGCCAACATTGGGGTTTAAATAATTTTTTACGGTAGTAGGTAAACGCGGCAGTGGATGATGCAAATGTAGCAGCAAGCTTATTGGTGCCCAACGCAATATGCGGAGGTAATCCCAAAGAGAGCAGAGCCGGGACGGTAAGCATACCGCCACCACCTGCCACCGCATCGATAAATCCTGCTAAGAAAGCGACCAGTGCCAACACCAACAACATGGTTGGCTCAAAAAATTCCATATAGTTATTCTTCTTTAATTCTATATATAGAGAGTAGGAGTAGGCCTGTAGACCTGCGTTATTCAATAATACGTTTAAACGGAGGGAGTGAGTCTAGTAACGCGCTGCCGTAACGTTTGGTCACTACTCTTCGATCAAGGATGATGACTTTACCAGAATCCCGCTCTTTACGCAGCAAACGACCGACTGACTGAATCAACTTTTTGCTTGCCTCTGGTACCGTGATTTGCATAAACGGGTTTCCGCCTCGACTTTCAATGTATTCGGCGTGAGCTTGTTCAACAGGAGAGGTAGGAACAGCGAAAGGTATCTTGGTGATAATTAAGTTTTCTAATAGCTCTCCTGGCAAATCTAGCCCTTCAGAGAAGCTCCCTGTACCGAAAAGAACGCTTGTTTTTTGGCATTGCACCAATGTTTTATGTTTTTTTAGTATTTCTGAGCGCGATTCCTGCCCTTGTACCTGCAGGGCCCAACCTCTTTTTACAAAATCTGTTGAGAGGGCTTCAGCCACTTGATTCATCTGCCAATAAGAAGAGAAAAGAACGAGATTCGCCTTATCGCTTTCAATCAGATTAGGTAATTTTTCGATCAGCTGCTCGGTAAATTGAGGCGCAGAAGGTTCACAGGACATTTTTGGAATATGCAGCTCCGCTTGCTGTTGATAGTCAAACGGAGAAGCCAGCGCGAGGAACCTTACACCATCTTCTGCCTTTTCACTCACGCCTGCCTGACGGCAGAAAAAGCTAAAGGAATTCAGTGCTCGCATGGTAGCAGAAGTGAGCACAGCTCCGACGCAGCGGCTCCATATTTGTTGGTCAAGCTGCCAACCAACTTCGAGCGGAGAAACATTGACTACAAAATCACCTTCACGCTCTGGGCTAACTTCTAGCCAACGGGCAAGTGGGGCGCCTTTCTCTCGTAATGGCTCCGCCATCAGGTTCCAAACTTGCGCGAGGTTATCCATGCGTTGAATATAGAAGCCTAATTCTGCTAAAGCGGGCTCTGCGAGTCGGTTGGCAAGCTCGCCATCTTTAACTCGCTCTGAGATAAGATCCGCCACCTTTGCGACCGCCTGTGCGCCTTTTTGGGAGAGTTTTTTCAGCTCTTTGGCTTCTTCTTCAAGCCAGCTCGGCAGTTCTCCATTTTCGAAACGATAGATGTTCTCTTCAAAATGAGCAGGATCAAAGCGCGTTGCTAGTTGGCTCAATGAAGGAATGAGCTGTTGAACTGAATCTTGCAATTCATTTCTAAATCGAGCGACTCTCTTTTCGTCAGCCATATTGGCAAACTTGGTCACTGATTGGTTGAGTCTTTCTAGCCAACTTGCAGCACCTTTTAAACTCGCTGCTGCAGAAGAATGGTCACGGGCAACGTGCGGTAGGTGGTGGGCTTCATCAAAAACATAAATGGTGTTTTCTGGTTCAGGGAGAATGACACCGCCACCAAGATCCGCATCGGCCATGACCAAGCTATGGTTAGCTATAATGACATCGACTTTATCAAGCTCAGAACGCGCCTTTTGAAACGGGCAGTCTCTATGAGCAGGCATGCTAAGGTTACAGCTGTGCTTATCACTGACTATCAGTTGCCAGAGCTCATCTTTGATTGGCTTAGGCCAACTGTCACGATCACCATCCCACTTACCTTGAGCCAGAGACTTATACATGGTTTCGAGTAGCTCAATGTCTTTCTTCTTCGGTTTCGATTCAAACATAGCGAGCTGACCGCCATCTACACCACTCGCTGAAGCCAGTTTTTCTGCACAGCAGTAGCGTTGGCGACCTTTCGCCAAGATAAATGAAAACTCTCTATCTGTGAGCCTTCTATATAGAGGGAGATCTTTTCCCACCAATTGCTCTTGAAGCGCGACAGTCGCGGTTGAAATAACCACTTTACGATTATTCAGCACGGCAACAGGAATCGTTGCCATTAAATAAGAGAGAGATTTACCAATTCCTGTGCCCGCTTCGGCGACAATCATCCGTGTCGATTTGTGATATTCGCCACATAATGTTTTTGCTATCTCCGCAACAAGATAGTTCTGAGCTCGACGAGGTACAAAGTTTTCGAGTTGTGACTGCAGATTTTGATAACTGGTACGAATGGATTGTTGGATTTTACTGGTTAGCATACTGTGACCTATATTGCGGGTGTCGCATCATAGCACAGTTCTCTAAGTACTACTTAGTTCACGAAATAGAATCCTTATTAATCAAATGTGGATCTTGTTCACAAAAAAAAACTGAACCTTCAGGCACTTACAATTAATTCTAAATGTAAAAAATATATCACGCCAATAGATTTATTTTGGTAGTGACATATTCTGTGAGTGAGTCGTTTACATCGTAATGGTGGAATTAAAATCTAAATTTAGTTTTATTAGAAGAAACTAACAAAGTCGTCATTAAACCATGATGTCGCTCGAAATTTGACCTTGAAAATTTGTAAGCTATTGATATTAAAGTATTTTATGTTTTTTTATTAAAGTTTTTTAGATCATTTGACACGTCGCATAATCTTTTGCAATCTAGACCCCGAAATTAAGTGGCGATGATATCTGACCATTAAGAGATTGGAATCATCATCAAAAAACATAAAGGGAACCGGACAAGGAATTCCCATTCTATAGAAAAGGCAGTGGATTATTATGAAAAAGACTCTAGTAGCTCTTTCAGTACTTATGGCAGCGACGTCTGCTCAAGCTATCGAACTTTACAACCAGGACGGCGTAACAGTTAACATGACTGGTGACGTGGAAGTTCGTTACAAAAAAGCGATCGGTGACAACCAAACTACTAAACAAGAAATCGATGATGCTGATTTCGGCTTCGATACTCGTTACGCAGTAAACGATGATCTTCAAGTTGGCGCTTTCCTAGAGTTCTCTGGTGATAACAGCGACCGTGCAAACGACAAAACTTCAGTTGGTAACGTATACGTAGGTTTCTACCACACAACTGTTGGTTCACTTAAAATCGGTAAACTAGATACTCAACTAGACGACGCTGGTATCGGTTCTGATTACCTATTCGGTGTTAGCTCTTTCTTTGAAGACCAAGGTTTCGGTGGTGAAGAAGCAGTTCGTTACGACTACGACAACGGTTCTTTCTACGCAGGTCTAGGTCTTATCCAAGATAAGCACGATGCTCAAGCAATCGGTAAAGACGGCAACTACTTCGATGCTAAACTTGGTTACCGTGTAGCTGATTTTGACTTCACAGCATTCTACGGTGCTGCTGAGCTTAAAGGTACTTCAAACAAAGACACTGAAACTGTAACTAACGGTGTTGTAACTACTACTCGTGTTACTACTACTTACGATGCAGACCAATCTCTACTAGCTCTTGAAGCTCGTTACGCTGGCTTCGAAAACCTAAACCTTGAAGTTGGTTACTACAAGACAGAACTTAAGCCAAAATCTGGTACTAAGTCTGACACTGATACAGTTGCAATCGCTGCAGACTACACTTGGAACAAGACTACTTTCGCTGGTGGTATCGCTAAAATCGACAACAGCGTAGCTTCTAAAGAAGATTACAACGAGTGGTTCCTAAACGCAGGTTACGCTCTTGCTCCAAACACTACAGTTTACGTAGAAGTTGGTGACAACGACAAGAAAAACACTGACGTAGGTTACGGCGTTGGTATCAAAGCTACATTCTAATTGAAGCTTTATGATTGAATACGAAGCCACCCATTGGGTGGCTTTTTTTGTCTAAATAACAAATGTTTATTGCTTTTCACTTTCGACATGCCTTGTTAAAATTGACAGCAAAACTATGCAGGAATAAAGAGTATTATTATGAAGAAATGGATGTTAACTCTATTTGCTTTCTCATCGATGTCAGCGGGTGCTGCAACATTAATTCCAGAGAAAGGGCTGTCTGTACTGTATGTCAATGGTCAGCAAGCGGAATCGAAAATAGGTAAGCAGCAGATCCCTGACGGTGATGTTCAACTAGTCATCAAAATGGATAAAGAGTTAGGTCGAGGCAGTTCGGCGAAAGTGTTTACTTCTGAGCCTTATGTACTTTCTTTTAAAGTGACGGGGGACGAGATTAAGATCAGCAACCCGCAAGCAAGAAGTGTTCAAGAAGCGACAAGAGCGTTCAACAATGAACAGCCTAAATGGGTATTACGTCAAGATGATGTAAACCTCAGCTACTCTCAAGAGAAACTTCCTTCTAAAGGCGGACTATTACCATACTTCGCCATTGATGATTTAGTGTCTGAATACAACCAATCGAAAGGCATTTACTTCAACAACGGCCAACTTATTGACAAGCCTGTTGAAGCCCAAGCGATTGCCGTTGCAGCAACGACGACAGCTGCCGTAACTTCTACTTCAAGTAAGGTAGAGAAAACCTCCCCTACTAAACCAGCGGCGATTAGCAATGTTGAACAGCTAAAAGCTTGGTATCTAAAATCGTCTAAAGAAGAGCGTAAAGCGTTCCGCCGTTGGATGATTGACCAAGAGTAATGGTCACAAAGTAATGAATATAAAACAGGCTTCCATTTGGAAGCCTGTATTGTTTTTGCGAGAGTAAGACAAACAACTAACTAAAGCACTCGGGGCTGTTTAGCGCAGACTCTATTGCAGAAACTAACTTTTCGATGTGCTCTGGCTCACTGATATACGGTGGCATCATATAGATAAGCTTGCCAAATGGACGAATCCACACGCCCTGATCGACAAATAGCGCCTGAATCCTTTCCATATTGACTGGAGCTGTTGTCTCAACGACGCCGATGGCACCTAACCAACGAACATCTTTAACTAATTGATATTTTTTTAGCTTAGGAAGCAGTTCTGAGAACAGTTGTTCAATTTGGCTGGTTTGGTTTTGCCATTCATTTTTTTCTAGCAATTTCATACTTGCAGTGGCGACAGCGCAGGCTAGCGGGTTACCCATAAAAGTTGGACCATGCATAAAGCAGCCCGCTTCACCTCCGCAAACGGTATTAGCAACTTCACTAGAGACCAACGTAGCTGACAGTGTCATATAACCACTAGTTAATGCTTTGCCTACACATAAAATGTCTGGTTGAATCTCAGCATGCTCGCAAGCAAACATTTTGCCTGTGCGTCCAAATCCAGTGGCAATTTCATCGAGAATCAACAACACGCCAAATTGATCGCACAGCTCTCGTACACCTCTAAGAAACCCTGGGTGATAAATTCGCATTCCCCCAGCACCCTGAACAATCGGCTCTATGATCACAGCAGCAATCTCTTTATGGTGCTGAGAGATCTTAGACCTAAAGTCATCAAGATCGCTTTGATCCCAATCTTGCCAAAAGCCTGTTTTTGGCGAAGCAGCGAAAATGTGCTCAGGCAAGAAGCCCTTGTACAGAGAGTGCATGGAATTATCTGGGTCGGTAACTGACATTGCGGCAAATGTATCGCCATGATAACCGTCACGCAGGGTTAAGAATTTAGGTCGAGACTCACCCTTGGCATGCCAATATTGCAGTGCCATTTTTAAGCTGACTTCAACCGCTACTGACCCTGAGTCTGCGAGAAACACATGCTGCAAATTACTTGGTGCAAATGAGAGTAATTTTTTACACAAATTGATTGCAGGGTCATGCGTGATCCCGCCAAACATAACATGGGATACTTTATCAATCTGAGTATGAGCCGCTGCATTGAGATGAGGATGATTATAGCCATGTATTGCCGACCACCAAGAAGACATACCATCTACGAGCTGTTTTCCATCTTCGAGTTGTAAGTGAACCCCTTTTGCTGATGTCACAGGGTAGCAGGTCAGAGGTGTTAACGTTGAAGTATAAGGATGCCATATATGACGGCGGTCGAAAGCGAGATCCATGTCCAGTTCCTGAAATTTGATTGATTGAAAAATAATCAAATGTAAACTTTTGATTTTTTGTTGTGTTGACAGTCTACATGGTGTCAGTAGACTAGCCAAGTAATCAAACCAACAATAATCAAAGGAAAGCACGTGGAAGTACGTCATAACTGGACTATTGAGCAAGTTCGCGGCCTTATGGAAAAACCATTTATGGATCTGTTGTTCGAAGCGCAATTGGTTCACCGTCAATATCAACAACATAACCATGTACAAGTCAGTACGCTGCTTTCTATTAAAACAGGTGCTTGTCCAGAGGATTGTAAGTACTGCCCGCAAAGTGCCCGTTACACCACAGATATCGAAAAAGAACGCTTAATGGAAGTTGAACGCGTGCTCGATGCTGCTCAAAAAGCGAAAAGCGCTGGTTCAACGCGTTTTTGTATGGGTGCGGCGTGGAAGAACCCAAAAGAGCGTGACATGCCGCACCTGACTGAAATGATCAAAGGTGTCAAAGGGATGGGCTTAGAGACTTGTATGACTTTGGGGATGCTAACCTCTGGCCAAGCAAAATCACTTGCGGATGCAGGGCTAGACTACTACAACCACAACCTTGATACCTCACCTGAGTTCTATGGCAGCATCATTACCACGCGTACTTACCAAGATCGCTTAGATACGCTTTCACATGTGCGTGATGCGGGAATGAAGATTTGTTCTGGCGGCATTATCGGTATGGGCGAGAGTGCGAACGACAGGGCAGGCCTATTGGTAGAGCTTGCTAATCTGCCTACTCATCCTGAAAGTGTGCCAATTAACATGCTTGTTAAAGTGAAAGGTACACCACTAGAAGAGGTTGATGATGTTGAGCCATTCGACTTTATCCGCCTTATCGCGATTGCCCGTATCATGATGCCTGGTTCAGCTGTTCGTCTTTCGGCTGGTCGTGAAAACATGAACGAGCAGATGCAAGCTTTATGCTTTATGGCTGGCGCTAACTCGGTTTTCTATGGCTGTAAATTGCTGACAACGCCAAACCCGTCAGAAGATAAAGATATGCAGCTATTCAACAAGCTGGGTATTAACAGCCAAGAAGTTTCTCAAAAACCTGATGAAATTGAAGAAAATGATCTTCTTGATCGCGTTGTAGAGCGTGTTGCAGCGAGACCAACCAAAGACGATTTATTCTACGATGCAAGTGTTTGACCAACGTATTGATTCTGCCCTTTGTGAGCGAAAAGCTAAGGGCTTAACTCGCTCGCTTAACACTGTGGAGTCAAGTAACACCGTCTGCTTAACCCATGATGAGCAAGAGTATCTAAACTTCTCCAGTAATGACTATCTTGGATTAGCTTCAGACAAGGAGCTAACTAAGGCATGGCAAGAAGGGCTCGACCTATATGGTAATGGGAGTGGCGCGTCTCCCCTTGTCACGGGTTTTAGCCCTGCGCACCAAAAGCTAGAGGAGACCTTGTGTCAGTGGCTTGGGTTTGAACGAGCGATATTGTTTGGATCAGGTTTTTCTGCCAATCAAGCGCTACTGTTCTCTTTGCTAACAAAACAAGATCTTCTGCTACAAGATAAGTTAAATCATGCTTCGCTAATTGAGGCTGGCATGCTTTCTCCCGCAATGATGAAGCGCTTCAAGCACAACGACGTTACACATTTAAAAACCTTACTTACTCAGAGTACCTTGGTCGTAACGGAAGGTGTGTTTAGCATGGATGGTGACCTTTCTCCGCTTAAGGATATTAAATCGGCAATTGAACAAAACGCTTGGTTAGCGGTTGATGATGCTCACGGTGTAGGAGTACTGGGCAACAAGGGGAAGGGCAGTTGTGAATACGCAGGGATCCGACCTGAAATACTGGTGGTGACTTTTGGTAAAGCGTTTGGTCTATCGGGAGCTGCAATTATGTGCAGCAACTCGGTTGGCGACTACTTAACCCAGTTTGCTAAACATCATGTTTACTCAACGGCGATTCCTCCTTCTCAAGCCGTAGCTTTAAATAAAGCAGCAGAGATGATTGAGACACAAGAGTGGCGCAGAGAAAAACTGGCTGAGCTGTCTCGATGTTTTGATGAGCAACTTCAGGGCTGTGAAGGCTACAGAAAGACGATTACCCCAATAAAGCCTTTCATATTGGGCTCTGCTGACAAAGCGCTGAGTGTATCAAATCAACTTCGCCAACAGGGTTTCTGGGTGACGGCAATTCGTCCACCTACTGTACCAGCAGGCAGCGCACGGTTGAGAATTACGCTCACTGCTAAACATGATAAACAGCATGTCATCAAATTAGCTGATGCACTTAAGCAAGCTGTGAAAGGAATGTAAGTTAATGAATCAAGCTGTAGTGATAGATACTAAGGATATGGTTGACAAAACGGCGATTGCAGAAGCATTTGGCCGGGCTGCAAATACCTACGACCAACATGCGGCGTTTCAACGTGACGTTGGACATCGTCTGCTCGATAAAATGCCCCAAAACCTTACTGGAAAAACTGTACTCGATATCGGCTGCGGAACTGGGTATTTTTCATTTGAGCTTGTAAAGCGTGGTGCGACGGTCGTCTGCTTTGATCTATCTGACAAGATGCTCGCAGAAGCCAAACTACGTTGCGGAGTAACCAATGTTCACTATCAGCAAGGAGATGCCGAGTGTTTGCCATTTAAGAGTAATGAGTTTGATTACGTATTTTCTAGCCTTGCATTACAGTGGTGCGACGACCTTAGTATTCCTTTGAGAGAGATTAAGCGTGTAGTGAAGCCGAAGGGATGTGCGTATTTATCCACGTTACTCGATGGCTCGTTACTTGAACTGAAACAGGCGTGGGCAAAAATTGACTCATATCAACACGTCAACGACTTTATTCCATTCAATCAGGTAAAAATTGCGTTAGCGCAATCTGAATGCCATGCGCATCAACTAGACTTAGCGCCTATCAAGGTTTGGTATGAAACGTCTTTTGCACTAATGCGTGACTTAAAAGGCATCGGCGCAACCCATATCGATGGGCGAGCCAATGGGCTAACAAGTCGTAGTGCATTACTCAGAGTCGAAGATGAATATCAAACTTATCGAAATCATCAGGGTCTTCTACCTGCAACATATCAGGTCTGTTTAGGGGTTATTAATCTATGATTGATGCATTTTTTATTGCGGGTACGGATACCGATGTTGGAAAAACGGTTGCTTCGAAAGCAATCTTGAATGCGCTTGCTGAAAAGGATTTAAAAACGATTGGCTATAAGCCAGTAGCGGCAGGCAGTGACAAAACTGAGCAAGGTTTCCGTAACTCGGATGCTTTGTATCTACAAGAAGCTGCAACAGTGAGTGTTGCATACGATGACGTTAACCCTTATGCATTGGAGCTTCCTGCTTCTCCCCATATTGCCGCTATTCGTGAGAATGTGGAAATCGAGTATTCGGTACTGAGTGATAAACTCTCTGAGCATAAAGAAAAATCGGATATCGTACTGGTTGAAGGTGCTGGCGGTTGGCGCGTACCGGTTTCAAAGCAGGAGTGCTTATCGAGTTGGGTACAGCAAGAAAAATTGCCAGTGGTATTGGTAGTTGGTATTAAACTCGGATGTCTTAGTCATGCGATGCTAACGCTCGATGCGATTAAAGCCGATGGTGTTGAAGTGATTGGCTGGGTGGCAAACCGAGTTAACCCAGGCACAGAGCACTACGCTGAAATTATTGAAATGCTTGAAAATAAAATTGCAGCGCCAAAACTGGGTGAAATTCCGTATGTTCCCAAAGTTAAGCGCAAAGATCTGGCGAAGTATATCGATGTTTCGCCACTTCTTAATCGATAAAAAAAGCAAAAGGCTGCCAATTCAAACTGGCAGCCTTTTAAATATTAGTCTTTGCTACTTGTCTTGATTTAAACCCATTAACGCACTTTGTGTTTCGATAATGCGTTTTTGAGTTTGATCCTCTACCGAGATTCCAAGTTGTTGCTTTGCTTCATCCTCAGAAATACCTAGATGACAACACAACAGATCAATAGCCATTTGATAGTTGTTAGTTTCAACCATGATTTTGTTCCCTTATTACATGGATTTTTAATCTCAGCTAAATCTAGCACGTTTGAAAACAGTCACAATACGACCAAAGTCTAACGCAAAAGTCGTAGCCCTATTTGTGGCTCTCTATTTATTTGTCATATCTATTGTTTGTTAAGTGTTAAATCTAAACTTACTTTCTAGAAATCAAATGTTTCAATTTACTTCTTAACCTTGTAATTAAAGGGGATAGACTATATCTATTAGGTAAAGAACAGTCCCAAGAGTGATTCTTAGGGGCGATAATAAAATGCTTCCGGTTTTTGGAGAAAAGTAATGAAGCGAGTAATGTTATTTCTTGCAACCAACTTAGCTGTTGTTCTGGTGTTAAGTGTTGTTCTTAACATTGTTTATGCAATGACGGGAATGCAACCAGGTAGCTTATCTGGCTTGCTTGTGATGGCTGCTGTTTTTGGTTTCGGTGGTTCATTTATCTCATTGATGATGTCAAAGGGTATGGCGCTTCGCTCTGTTGGCGGCATGGTCATTGAAAGTCCACGTAACGAGACCGAACATTGGTTATTAGAAACGGTTCGTCGTCAATCAGAGCAAGTGGGTATTGGTATGCCGACGGTTGCGATTTACGACTCAGCGGATATCAACGCATTTGCGACTGGTGCCAAGCGTAATGACTCTTTAGTTGCTGTCTCAACAGGTCTTCTTCACAACATGACCCGCGATGAGGCAGAAGCGGTCCTTGCGCATGAAGTGAGCCATATTGCAAACGGTGACATGGTAACCATGACTTTGATGCAAGGTGTGGTGAACACCTTTGTCATCTTCTTATCGCGTTTTATCGCCAACATTGTCGCGTCTAACGACAATGAAGAAGAGGGTGGCAGCAACATGATGGTCTACTTTGGTGTAAGCATGGTATTGGAGTTGTTGTTTGGCTTCTTGGCGAGCTTCATCACCATGTGGTACAGCCGTCATCGTGAGTTTCATGCTGATGCAGGCGCGGCCCAGTTAGTGGGTAAGCACAAGATGATTGCTGCACTAGAGCGACTAAAAGTAAGCCACGAGTCTCAACTAGAAGGCTCTATGATGGCGTTTGGCATCAACGGCAAACGCTCTATGACAGAGCTACTGATGAGTCACCCGCCGCTAGATAAACGTATCTCAGCACTGCGCAACTCGTAGCTTTAACCGCTAATTAATTGAAAAGGCTTGGTTTATAACCAAGCCTTTTTTTGATCCCTTTTAAAAATCCTCTCGTATAAGTTATACAAAAAATTAAACAGATAAAAAATTGTACAACTTTAACAAATCATCTATGGTTAAATTGTTGTACAAAATAAATTCATGTACAAGATTGTGAGAGGTGCTTTAAATGGATGTACAGGCGGTAGGCGAGGTTTATCAGCAGCTGAACAAATCAAATCTACATCTTTTGTCTGATGTTTATCATGACGAGGTGGTGTTTGAAGATGCTGCTCACAGACTAGAAGGGTGGCAAGAGTTAGAAAACTACTTTGAATCGCTTTATACCAATGTGACGCGTTGCGATTTCAATATTTTAGAGCACCAACAAACGGGAAATAGCGGATTTCTAACGTGGCAGATGGCGCTAGAGCACCCAAAGTTATCAAAAGGTACTGTGGTATACGTGAATGGCGTCAGCCACCTAAAGTTTTCGCAAGGTCGAGTCATTTATCATCGCGATTACTTTGACCTTGGTGAGATGCTCTACGAAAACCTTCCTTTGCTCGGCTCGGTGATTAAAACGATTAAGCAGAGGTTGGGCAAATGAAGACGGTACTGATAACCGGAGCCACTTCAGGGATTGGTCTCCAACTTGCAAAAGATTACGCCGATAATGGCTTCGAGGTCTATGCCTGCGGTAGGAATGAAGAGCGATTAAGTGAGCTAAAAAAGACGTTTTCCAACATACATCCTATTGCTTTTGATCTCACCGATCTAAAGGCGACGAGTCTTGCACTCAGCGCCTTGCACAGTACTCCTGACCTTTGGATTTTGAATGCGGGGGATTGCGAGTACATCGATGACGGTATGCTTGATTCGCTGCTTATGAAGCGTGTTTTCGACATTAACGTTATCGGGCTAACCAACGCCATCGAGGCTTGCCAGAAGTATTTTGCACGTGGACAACGACTCGCCATCGTAGGGTCGATAGCGAGTGAAGTCGCCCTGCCGAGAGCAGAAGCTTATGGCGCATCAAAAGCAGCAGTGAGCTATCTAGCACGAACACTTCAGGTAGATCTTAAGCCGCAGGGCATAGATGTCTCGATTATTTACCCCGGATTTGTCAAAACACCGCTCACCGACAAGAACACCTTTGAAATGCCGATGTTGATCACTCCACAGCGGGCATCTCAAGAGATTAGAGACGGACTGGCGAAAGGAAAAGACCATATCTATTTCCCTAGGAAGTTCACATCAATTTTACGCTTGATCGGCGCTCTCCCATATCGCTGGCAAAACGCACTGACTGCCAAGCTACTCGCTCAAGGATAGGAATAAGACGATGAAAATAGCAATTATAGGAACGGGAATCTCAGGACTAACTTGTGGCTATTATTTACATAGAGAGCACGACGTCACCTTGTTTGAAGCGAATGATTACATCGGTGGGCATACAGCTACCGTCGATGTTGAAGTAGAAGGTCGCTCATATTCTGTCGATACCGGCTTCATTGTTTACAATGACAGAACATACCCTAATTTTATCGCTTTGATGGAAGAGATTGGAGTGGAGGGCAGACCAAGTCAAATGAGTTTTAGCGTGAGAAACGATAGCAATGGTCTTGAATATAATGGCCATACAGTGTCGACGCTGTTTGCTCAAAAGCGCAATTGGTTAAATCCTAAATTTTACTCTTTCATCTTTGAAATTCTCCGCTTTAACAAAGAAGTGAAGGAGATAGCCAATCAGCCCAATATGGTCGATTTAACACTCGGAGACTTCCTCACTTCGCGTGATTTTAGTGACTACTTCTGCGACAACTATATTTTGCCAATGGGAGCTGCTATCTGGTCTTCGACGCTTGCAGATATGCGAGCGTTTCCGTTGACCTTTTTTGCAAGATTCTTCCTCAATCACGGTCTTCTCGATGTGACCAATCGCCCGCAATGGTATGTCATTAACGGTGGTTCAAGAGCCTACATCAAGCCACTTACCCGTGGGTTTGCAGATAAGATCCGTCTTAACACTCCCGTTGAGTCTGTCGTCAGAGATCAAGCAGGTGTGACGCTGCATTTTAATGGGCAAACAGAGAGATTCGATCAAGTTGTGTTTGCTTGCCATAGCGATCAGGCGCTACAACTTCTCAAAGATTCGAGCGCAGCTGAGCAATCTGTTTTATCCAATCTCGCTTATCAAGCCAATGAAGTTATTTTGCATACCGATGAAAGCTTACTACCAAAACGGAAAGCGGCTTGGGCGTCTTGGAACTATTGGCTTGAAGGTAGTGAAGGTGAACAGAGTAGAGCACCGACTTTGACCTACAATATGAACATATTGCAGCACATTGATGCACCGAAAACGTTCTGCGTCTCACTCAACAGTAGTGAGCAGATTGCGCAAGAAAAGATATTGAAGCGCTTTGTTTATCACCATCCAGTCTTTAACCAGCAATCAATAGAGGCTCAGGCTCGACGTGACGAAATTAACGGTCTATCTCGAACTTGGTTCTGTGGTGCGTATTGGTACAACGGCTTCCATGAGGATGGCGTACGTAGCGCTCTAGACATAGTGAGAGGTATTAACTTACTTGATACTAATCTGCGTTCTCAGGGAGCGGCTTAAGATGTCTGAAGGGAATGGGAGCTGCCTGTTTGTTGGGGATGTAAGGCACCGGCGCTTTACTCCCATCCAACATGCGTTGAACTACCGTTTGTTTATGCCATGCCTCGACTTAGATGAGCTTGAATCTTTACAAGACAAGGTGTGGGGATTCGGTACTCGCTGGTGGCATTGGGCTCGATTTAAACGTGAAGATTATTTGGGCTCTGGGGACTTAAAACAGGCGGTATTAAATAAGGTCGTTGATCTCGGTGGAGAAGCCACTAAAGGAAGCGTCAAAGCGGTGGTTCACCTAAGGTATTTTGGTCTCTACTTTAGTCCAGTTAATTTCTACTACATTTACGATGAGAGCGGAAAGTGGCGCTACTTACTGGCTGAGGTTAGTAACACACCTTGGAATGAGCGTTACTACTATTTATTGGATGCAAATGACGAAGGCACTTGGAGGCACGCAAAAGCTTTTCATGTCTCGCCTTTTAATCCGATTGAGCAAGAGTATGTTTGGAAAATTAAGCCAATTGACCAGCGTCTCTCGATTCATTTGGAGTGTCATCGCAGTCACAAAGAGTTTGACGCCACAATGAAAATGGCTAGGGAACCACTGTGTTCGCGAGTGCTACTTAAACATTTGATCGTTACGCCAATAATGGCAGTAAAAGTGACTGTGGGTATTTATTGGCACGCATTAAAACTCTGGATCAAAGGAGCGCCGTTTTATTCTCATCCCAAATATAGGCAGGGTGATGAAATTGAACAGATTCAAAGCGCGAAAATAGAAAAATAACAAGGAGCCTAGGAAATGATTAATTCACAAACGCTACCTTTGCCTACGCAATTAACTTCGGTGCAAAAAACAGCGCGAAACATCGCATTTTCATGTTTGTACAAGATTCAGTATGGCTCCTTGACCATCATCGAATCTTTTGGCTCGCAAGGTGCTCCTCAAGTCAGAGAGAGCTTTGGTAGCCCACGGAAGGGGCAACCTAGTGCCATTATTGAGGTTAAAAATCCTGCGTTTTATGCTCGCTTACTCAAGGGCGGCAGCATTGCAGCTGGCGAAGCCTACATGGACGGATGGTGGGAAAGCCCTGATCTCTCGACTTTAATGGAGTTGATGGCAATGAACCTATCAACCTTAGATACCATCGAAAGCCGTTCAAGCTTTTTGTCGAAACTCATGTATCAAGTAGGGCACTGGTTAAATCGCAACACAGTTGAGAATTCGGCTAAAAACATTGAAGCTCACTACGACCTTAGTAATGAACTTTACGAGACATTTCTTGATAGTCGCATGCTTTACTCCGCAGGCATTTACCACTCGCCTAGTGATACGCTAGAACAAGCCCAGATCAACAAGATGGGTCGCCTGTGTAAGCAATTGAAGCTCACCTCTAATGACTCCGTGATTGAGATAGGTACGGGATGGGGGGCAATGGCGATCTATATGGCAGAAAACTATGGTTGCCACGTTACCACAACAACCATTTCAGAACAGCAGTTCCAATATGCTAAGCAAAAGATTGAAGAGAAGGGGCTGCAAGATAAAGTCACCTTGCTCAAACAAGACTACCGTTTGTTGGAGGGGACTTTTGATAAGCTAGTCTCAATTGAAATGATAGAGGCCGTCGGCAAGCAGTTTTTGACCTCTTACATTAAAAAGTGCCAGTCATTGTTGAAGCCGGGTGGACTGATGGCAATCCAAGCCATCACCATCGCAGACCAGCGCTACGATTATTACAGCAATAATGTTGATTTTATTCAAAAATATATATTTCCAGGTGGCTTTTTGCCTTCTATTACCGCATTGACACAGGCCACAACCAAGCATAGCGATCTAATTCTTAGGGATCTCTACGACATTGGGGAAGACTATGCCAAGACTCTTAAAGATTGGTATCTGAAGTTCAACCAAGCGCGCGAACAGGTTTCTGACTTGGGGTTTGATGAGCGATTTGTCCGAATGTGGAATTACTACTTTTGCTATTGTGAAGGTGGTTTCCGCGCCAAGTCGATCAGTACAGTTCATATGACGTTTCAGCGCCCTTAGAAGATGAGTTAAAGGAGCACGTGATGAAACGGTTACTCATTGTGTCGACTTGGTTTCAAGTTATATGGTTGTGCGCGGTTATTGGCAGCTATGACCTGCAATATGTGACGCTTTCACTTGTGGTACTGACGCTCGTTGTATCTGCCGTTAAAGAGAACTTGAGTTGGTTTAAGTATGCTTTGATCGTTGTAATAGGCGTGTTGGTTGATTTTGCGAACATAACGATTGGTTGGTTCCAGTTTCAACATGAACACTTTCCCATCTGGCTGTTGGGATTGTGGCTGATTTTTGCTTGGTATGCGTTTTTTTTATATCCGATATTGAGCCAGTATCCATTAGCCATCGTATCAATGGTAGGAGGGATTGGAGGAACACTTAGCTACATCGCGGGAGAAAGTCTTGGAGCCGTTTCATTTGGGGCTTCTACTTTCACTATCGTAGGTATATTGCTCGTAGAGTGGGCTCTAATCATTGCATTGATTATGAAGGTATATGGACATGAAGTGCATAGCAGTAATAACAGCATTCCTAGTGCTGACCGGTAATGTTTTTGCTTCTGAGCCATCAAGACATGGCGTAGAGAGCTGGAAAAACTGGTCTAGTGTGGGGCAGGCTCAGTTGACCATGTTTTTCTTTGATATTTATGAATCACAATTGTTGACGCCAAATGGCGGGTACGTTGTTGATAAAGATATTACGCCACACCCTCTAGCGCTTTCGATTACTTATCAAAGAGATATTTCCCAAAAACAACTGTTAGACGCGACGGTTGAGCAGTGGGAAAAGCTTGGCTACGAGCAAACTGATACGACAAAGTGGGCGTCTCGGCTTGAGAATATCTTCCCAGACATTAAACAAGGCAACAACCTGACCTACGTGACAGATGGTTACACAGGCAACTTCTACTATTCTAAGCCACAGTCAAACCAGCAACTTATCGGCTCTATTGAAGAAGAGGCATTTAACGATGCTTTTCTCGCAATATGGTTATCACCAAATACTGAGTATCCGGGGCTCAGAGAACATTTAATTGGGAGAAACTGATGTTTAAACGCTTGGGGCAGACGATCTTACTATTGCTTTCCGCTCTACTGATTTTAGGGTGTACGAGCGACTTAGATGACTACAGAGACAGCAAACCTAAATTCAACTTGTTTGAGTACTTTGAAGGCGAGTCAATGGCTTGGGGCATGGTGCAAGATTACACCAACAAACAGACTCGCCGCTTTGAGGTAGTGATTGTCGGTAGTGTAAAAGAGAATACTCTGACCCTAATTGAAGATTTCGTGTTTGATGATGGCGAGAAATCCCAACGAATTTGGACCATTGAACGCTTAGGCGATGGACGATACCAAGGAAGTGCCGATGACATCATTGGGGTCGCTACAGGGAGAGAAGTTGGCAATGCGCTTCAGTGGAAATATGATTTTGAACTACAGATGGAAGACTCTACCGTGGTCGTAAGCTTTGATGACTGGTTATACCGCCAAGATGAAAAGCATGTCTTTAATCTAACCAAGATTAAGAAATTTGGCATTGAAGTCGGGAAGATTACGCTGTTTTTCCAGAAGCAGTGAGGGGAAGGGAAAGGAACGGACTTCGTCCTATCGAACGCTGCGCTTTTGGAAAACGGGATCGGGCTTCGCCCTTCGGGAAAAATAAAGTTGACTCTCTAGCGTGCTCACTCAACCTTAGTTTTCCAGTTTTCCAGTTTTCCAGTTTTCCAGTTTTCCAGTTTTCCAGTTTTCCAGTTTTCCAGTTTTCTAGCTCTCCCAAACAAAAAGGGTTGACGCTTTAACGTCAACCCTCTTAATTTTCCAGCTTTCCAGCTTTCCAGCTTTCCAGCTTTCCAGCTTTCCAGCTTTCCAGCTTTCCAGCTTTCCAGCTCTTACAGCTTATCAGTTAGCTCAATCGCTTGACCGATGTAGTTTGCTGGCGTCATCTCTTTTAGACGTGCTTTCTCGTGCTCTGGTAGCTCAAGACCGTCGATAAAGTTACGCATTGCTTCGCCATCTACACGCTTACCACGAGTTAGCTCTTTTAGCTTCTCGTATGGCTTCTCGATGCCGTAACGACGCATAACAGTTTGTACTGGCTCTGCAAGAACTTCCCAGTTTTGGTCTAGCTCTGCAAGCAGTGCTTCACGGTTAACTTCTAGCTTGCTGATGCCTTTGAGTGTTGAAGTGTACGCGATGATTGCGTAGCCCACACCAACACCTAGGTTACGTAGGACTGTTGAGTCAGTTAGGTCACGCTGCCAGCGAGAGATTGGTAGTTTTTGTGCTAGGTGGCCAAATACTGCGTTTGCAAGACCTAGGTTACCTTCTGAGTTTTCAAAGTCGATTGGGTTAACTTTGTGTGGCATTGTTGAAGAGCCGATCTCACCAGCAATCGTCTTCTGCTTGAAGTGACCTAGAGCGATGTAGCCCCATACGTCACGGTCGAAGTCGATTAGGATAGTGTTGAAACGTGCAACCGCATCGAACAGTTCAGCGATGTAATCATGTGGTTCGATTTGAGTTGTGTATGGGTTCCAAGTTACGCCTAGAGATTCAGTGATGAACTCTTCAGAGAATTGGTGCCAATCTACTTCTGGGTAAGCAGAAAGGTGAGCGTTGTAGTTACCTACAGCACCGTTAATCTTACCTAGGATTTCAACGTTAGCGATTTGCTTGTATTGACGCTCCATACGGTACGCCACGTTCGCCATCTCTTTACCCATAGTAGAAGGAGAAGCAGGTTGGCCGTGTGTACGAGATAGAAGAGGGATGTCACGGTACTCAACAGCAAGTGCTTTGATAGCATCAATGATGTTTTTGATTTCAGGAAGAATCACTTCGTCACGAGCTTCTTTCAGCATTAGCGCGTGAGAGGTGTTGTTGATGTCTTCTGAAGTACAAGCAAAGTGAATGAACTCGTTTACAGCGTGAAGCTCAGGAACACCAGCCACTTTCTCTTTTAGGAAGTACTCAACCGCTTTAACGTCGTGGTTAGTTGTACGCTCGATCTCTTTGATGCGTGCAGCGTCTTCTTCAGAGAAGTTTGCTGCTAACTCATCTAGGAACTTGTTTGCTTCAGCGCTGAATGCTGGTACTTCTGTGATTGCATCTGTAGCTGCAAGCTTTTGTAACCAACGAATTTCAACGATAGAGCGGTACTTTAGTAGTCCAAATTCACTAAAGATGCTGCGAAGTGCGATTGTTTTGCTTCCGTAACGACCGTCTACTGGTGAAACAGCAGTCAATGCTGACAGTTCCATGATGTTCTCCTGAAAATTGAGTTTCTAAATTTTGTGTGCTTTATACCAATTACAAACGTGTTTGTCACGAATATTGCGCAAACGTTTGCTTCACTCTTATTTTGGAAGAAAGTGCTTTGGTATAAAAGAAGAAGCTCGCGTCATGCGCGAGCTATTAATTTTACGTTAGATTCGAGCTAAAAGTATTTGTGCCTGCTCAACCATTTTCTTGCGTCCAAAGATTAGGTGACGACGTTTACCGCCAACCTGGCGCCATAAAACGGCACTGCGAATACCTGATAGAAGAAGCGCTCGAACTTTGTGCTGATTAGACGTCTGTTGCAGAACTGATGGTGTACCAGTGACTTGAATACGTGGACCAACCGGGCTGATCACATCGAGATAGACACTGGCAAGATTGCTGATCATCTGCTCATCAAGTAGCTCAAAATGCTCAAGTTGGCGTTCCAACATTTGAATGCGATCGCCTAGCTGAGACATGGCATCATTTCGAGTCTGAAGTTTACGCTCAAGCGCCATGAGGCTAATGATGTAACGCGTAATTTCGCTACCATTAGGAGTACTGTCGATCCCTTTAACCAAACACTCTAAACCAAGCTTGAGGTCAGATTCACGACCGAAAACACCAACAGTATTATTAGGGTTGGTGTTTAAGATCGCTTTTAGGGATGTTTCAAACGCGTCAGAGTCACAGTGACCGTTTTTTGCGACTTGTTGGACCAAGGCGACAGCTTGGCAAATTCCTGCAAAGGCGATGGTACGGTCATATAGTGTGTTAGCCACGTAGTTCTACTCCTAAAATTAAATGCGTTCTTCGATGATTCCGCCACCTAAGCAAACATCACCTTTATAGAAAACAGCAGATTGCCCCGGTGTGACAGCGATTTGAGGCTCGTCAAATATCACTTTAATGTTTTCATCATCGATAGGGATGATAGTACATGGGATATCTGTTTGACGGTAGCGAGTTTTTACAGTGCATTGTAACGGTTCTTTAATCGTTTCACGAGCAACCCAGTGTAGTTGAGATGCAACCAAACCTTGAGATTTGAGTATTGGGTGATCTTTACCTTGAACAGCTATTAAGACATTGCGCTTAAGATCTTTGTCACCAACGAACCACGGGTCTTCATTACCGCCACCGCCTTTTTGGCCGCCGATATGCAGGCCTTTACGTTGACCTAAGGTGTGGTACATCAATCCGTTGTGCTTACCAATCACTTTACCTTCCGGCGTTTCAATGTCGCCTGGTTGCGCTGGTAGGTAGCGGCCTAGGAAGTCAGTGAACTTACGTTCGCCAATGAAACAGATACCGGTAGAGTCTTTCTTCTTCGCTGTGATCAGATCTTGTTCTTCAGCTATGCGGCGAACCTCTGGCTTTTCTAAATCACCGACAGGGAATAGGCTACGTGCAACCTGATCGCTGCTTAAGGTGTATAGGAAATAGCTTTGGTCTTTGTTGTTGTCTAGACCACGAAGCATGCGTGGCTTGTCGCCATTTTCAACTTCTTCTGGAGTCGGGAATGTACGGCGTACATAGTGACCCATAGCGATATAGTCTGCGTCGAGCACTTCATCCGCAAATTCTAAGAATGCTTTAAACTTGATCTCTTTGTTGCACAGAATATCTGGGTTAGGTGTACGGCCAGCTTTGTATTCAGCAAGGAAATACTCGAACACGTTATCCCAATATTCGGCAGCAAAGTTAATCGTGTGCAGGTGAATGCCTAGCTTGTCACAGACCGCTTGCGCATCGGCAAGATCCTCAGCTGCTGTACAGTATTCTTCGTTGTCATCTTCTTCCCAGTTCTTCATAAACAGGCCTTCTACTTGGTAGCCTTGCTGCTTAAGAAGATACGCAGATACAGATGAATCAACGCCACCGGACATGCCAACGATGACTTTCTTTTGACTGTTGTCAGACATTACTAAACACCACTTAATTTAACTGGACGCAGATTTTATCAGAAAGCATAGCGAGGTGACAGATCCGAGATCGAACTCACACTTCGTTTTCGGGCGTTTATTAGACGTTTGCTTAGTGAAAATCGCGGAAACTTGACTATTAAACTTGTATATGTGGCATAGTGGCGAAAATTCAAGAGAGCCAGAGTGAGTCTAATGAGCGAAGAAAACCAAATCATCGAAGAAGCCCAGTTGATTGAAGTTATCGAAAACCAGCTAGAAGATGGAAATCCAGTTAAGGTGAAAGAGACCTTAATGCGTTTGATGATGACGGGCACGACTCGTGAAGACGCTATCGCCATGATGGCGTGTGCAGTAGCGATTGAAATCTTTGATGTAATGAAAAACGAAGGTGAGTTCAACTTGAAGCGCTACGCTGAGAACCTAGAACGCTTACCGGACCTAAGCTTTATGGAAGGTGAATAAGCCACGACTCCTTTCGTTAAAACAGCCAGCCTATAGCGATAAGAGCACTCATTAAAAGTGGGTGCTTCATCAATCGACCATCCCACTTATTTATTACATTCAGAGCTGCTCAGATTTTAATTGCCGATGCAAACGTTTGCTATAATACCTTTTGTTGCCGTCCTAAAACCTGCAAGGTAGAATCCGGCATCCTTTCATCCCTTATTCAGATTCTTTACTGCAGAAGCATTGTTATGAAATTTCCTGGTCAACGTAAATCAAAGCATTACTTTCCTGTTCACGCTCGTGATCCATTAGTGAGTCAATCACAAGAAAGTAAAAAAATGTCGCGCACGCATATTATCGGCATTGATCAAACTCTTGTTGATATTGAGGCCAAAGTAAGCAGTGAGCTTATCGAAAAATACCAACTGAGTAAGGGACACTCGCTCGTTATTGATGATGAGACTGCTGAAGCACTGTATAACGAACTCAAAGAACGTGAATTGATCACCAATGAATATGCTGGTGGCACGATTGGTAATACGCTTCACAACTATTCAGTACTGGCTGATGATCGCTCTACGCTTTTAGGGGTAATGAGCCAAGATATTAAAATTGGTAGTTATGGTTACCGCTATTTATGTAATACATCAAGCCGTATGGATCTAAACCACCTTCAAGGTGTTGATGGTGCAATTGGTCGTTGTTTTGCACTGATTACTGAAGATGGCGAGCGTACTTTCGCTATTAGTGAAGGGCAAATGAATCAGCTCCATCCGGATAGCATTCCTGAGAAAATATTCAAAAATGCTTCTGCTTTGGTATTAACCGCTTATTTGGTGCGCTGTAAGAAGGGCGACCCAATGCCTGAAGCGACGATGAGAGCGATCGAGTATGCAAAGAAACATGACGTACCTGTCGTACTGACTCTAGGCACAAAATTCGTTATTCAAGATGATCCAAAATTCTGGCAAGACTTTTTAAACGATCATGTTTCAGTAGTCGCAATGAATGAAGATGAAGCAGAAGCACTAACCGGAGAATCCGATCCTCTTGCAGCTTCTGATAAAACGCTAGAGTGGGTTGATTTAGTATTATGTACCGCAGGGCCAGTAGGTCTATTTATGGCGGGTTATACTGAAGAGTCTGCAAAACGTGAAACGTCTTTACCATTATTGCCAGGCAGTATTGCAGAATTTAACCGTTACGAATTTAGCCGACCTGCTTCAAAAGGGCTTTGCGATAATCCAATTAAAGTTTACTCGCATATTTCACCTTATATGGGTGGCCCAGAGAAAATTAAGAATACCAATGGTGCTGGTGATGCAGCTCTTTCTGCTTTATTACATGATATGGCAGCGAACAAATACCATAAAGAAAATGTGCCTAACTCAAGCAAGCACGCACATTCATACTTAACTTATTCATCGTTCTCGCAAGTATGTAAATACTCTAATCGCGCCAGTTACGAAGTGTTAGTGCAGCATTCACCGCGTTTATCTCGTGGACTTCCTGAGCGAGAAGATAGCTTGGAAGAAGCGTACTGGGAACGTTAATTCCGTTATTGAACGATCAAAGCCTCATTAAATTGAGGCTTTTTATTTGCAGCAATAATAAAAAAGCGCCATATAGGCGCTTTTTGTAAATCACTAGAAATGATTAGATTAGGAAGTCGTCGAGTGACTTACCAGCATCTAATTGCTCTTGGATTAGTGAAGGTGTACGACCTTGACCTGTCCAAGTTTTCTCTTCACCTGAAGCATCAACATATTTATATTTTGCTGGGCGAGGAGCACGCTTCGCTTTAGGCTTGCTTCCTTTAGACTCACCGGCCAATGCAGAAATAAGCGCCTCAACGTCGATACCGTCTTTTGCAATTTGCTCAGCGATAGCGGCTAGCTTAGCATCTTGCTCAGCTGCAGCTGCGCGTTCTGCCTCTTCAGCTTCTTTGCGCTCAGTAACAACAGTAGTTAGTTTATCGAGTGCTTCTTCTAACTGCTCAAGTGATAAGTCACGAGAAAGCGCACGCAAACTACGAATGTTCAATAGTGTTTTTGTTAGTTCCGACATTTATTCATCTCTTCGTAATATAAGTTGTCGACGTATGAATCATAAACCTCTAAATTTAATATTACAATCTCACTGACATAAATTTACGTAAAATAAATTATCACAATGTTGTTTGAGAGCCGTTTAATTATTAATTTAGTTGCTTGCAATAAATAGATCTTCTTTCGCGCTTATCTCTTATATTTGCAGAGACCTATCTTGGAGTCCGGTTTCATATTAAATGTTATCGAAAATATAACCGTACCCCTGAGGTATATGACTTTTAGTATGTATCAGTGCGAAAAAACAAGTCTGGTGTATCAAAAAAATGTATCTGTCATGTAAGGGTGGTTAGGAAAAAACGTCATTAATAGAATGAATTTCTAAGAAATTAGACCGTTCGAGTTTAATGAATGAACCAATAAGCTATCAAATTGGATGACTATTCATCAATCTTGAAAGCTTAGTCGAAGTTGGCTACCGATATTTTTAACAGTATAAAGTGGAATATTATGTTGAAAGAGGTGGTGATATGAGTACAATGGGCGCAACCTAATGCGATTTGTTGGTTAAATTATTGTTAAAATGATTTTTCGGTAGTTTAAAGTTTCAACAGTCGCGGTAGAGGCGCGGAATAAATAAGTAGTGTTTGTTGGGGTGATGCCAATGAGCAAACATAAAAGGTTATTTCGCCGAAGTGAATTCTCTCATCAATGAGGTTTGCTGGGGTTACACTCGAAAGGGGTAACACTGCCATAGTCTATAATTTGTAAAACTATGGAGCGCTACTGTAGGGCTGGGTTTAGCATTCGCTGACCTATCGCTAATTTCAACTTAATTGATTGGAAATGATTTCCTTCAATTAGTCTGCAGTAGATCTCTAACCATTTATTACTGGTTTTTGAAGATCATGAATTTAATTGATTTTGCATCATCTCCTTTGTCTCTTTTGCCGCCAATTGTGGCATTGAGTCTTGCTATTATTACCCGCCGCGTACTTGTCTCGCTTGGTGTCGGTATTGTTTTAGGCGCAATCCTACTTAACGACTACTCATTTGGTAGTGCGCTTGGATATGTTGGTTCTACCGTTTCAAGTGTCTTTATTGAAGATGGTGGCATCAATACTTGGAATATGAGTATTGTCGGCTTCCTACTATTACTTGGGATGATGACAGCGCTATTGACGCTATCTGGCGGTACACGTGCGTTTGCAGAGTGGGCGCAAACTCGCGTTAAGAGTAAGCGTGGTTCTAAGCTACTTGCTGCATTCTTAGGTGTTTTCATCTTTGTTGATGATTACTTCAATAGCTTGGCTGTGGGTGCCATCTCTCGTCCTGTCACTGACCGTTTCTACGTATCACGAGCTAAGCTAGCTTATATTCTCGATTCAACAGCGGCTCCAATGTGTGTGATCATGCCTGCTTCTAGCTGGGGTGCCTACATCATGACAATCATTGGTGGCATCTTAGTTTCGCATGGCATTACTGAGTATTCAGCACTTGGCGCATACGTTCGCCTAATTCCGATGAACTTCTATGCTATCTTCGCGCTACTTATGGTATTTGCTGTTGCTTGGTTCGGGCTAGACATCGGTAAGATGCGTGAGCATGAAATTGCGGCGTCACGTGGTCACGGGTTTGCCAAAGAGCAAGCTGAAGACTCTGAAGAAGCTCACGAGCTAAACGAAGAGCTGGATATCGAAGAAAGCGATAAGGGTAAAGTTTCTGACCTAATCTTGCCGATCGTGTTACTTATTGTCGCGACGGTTGCTTCTATGCTTTACACTGGCGGCCAAGCTCTTGCTGCTGACGGCATTGCGTTTAACTTACTTGGTGCGTTTGAGAATACAGATGTAGGTACATCTCTTATTTATGGTGGTCTAGTTGGCTTGGCTGTTGCGCTGTTTACCGTTATTAAACAAGGTATTGCGGTAAGTGAGATCTCTCGTACGCTATGGATTGGTGCGAAATCAATGTTTGGTGCGATCCTGATCCTAGTGTTTGCTTGGACGATTGGTTCAGTTATCGGCGACATGAACACAGGTAAGTACTTGTCGACCTTAGCTCAAGGCAATATCAACCCACATTGGCTGCCCGTTATTTTGTTCCTATTGTCTGGTCTTATGGCGTTTTCTACAGGTACATCATGGGGCACATTCGGTATCATGCTTCCAATCGCGGGTGATATGGCAGGTGCAACGGATCTGGCGTTAATGCTACCAATGCTAAGTGCTGTATTAGCGGGTTCAGTATTTGGTGACCACTGTTCACCAATCTCAGATACCACCATACTTTCTTCGACAGGTGCTCGTTGTAATCACATCGACCACGTAGCGACTCAGTTGCCATATGCACTGTCAGTTGCAGTCGTGTCGTGTATTGGTTTCATTACTCTGGGTATGACCGCTTCTATCGGCATGTCATTCGCAGCAGCGTCAGTAGCATTTATCGCTATTTGTGTCTTGCTATCTGTTCTGTCTAAGTCAAAGATGGCGAGTTGCCAAAACGCATAACAGATTGAAGTTATTGCTAATAGATAAGGGAGCTCAGGCTCCCTTTTTATTTGTCATATACAAATTGAAAAAAGTTTAAATAAATGGTTGAAAAATGTTTTCGGCTTGGTTAGTGTGGATATCAACAAAGCGAACAGAAGAGCTTATTAAGTATGCGTAAATTAGTCATGAACATTCATCACCATCATCACCCAGTCTAGTCTTTCGGGAGATGCACGCATACCCGGGAGACAGGAAACTCCCGGAGGCTAAAATCGCAAACTACAAGATTTAGAACCCTCGGGAGAACAACTCTTCCGAGGGTTTTTCAGTATTTGAATCTTAAAAAGTTTATAAATTTCAAAATCTTGCACAGGGATACAGCAATGCAAACACAACGCCTAAGAATCGCAATCCAAAAGAAAGGTCGCCTGAGTAAAGAGTGTCAGACTCTGCTTAAAAAGTGCGGCGTTAAATTCAATATCATGGGTGAGCGCCTTGTTGTTCACTCACTAAATATGCCAATTGACCTATTGCTAGTACGCGATGATGATATCCCAGGTCTTATCATGGATGGTGTCGTAGACCTTGGTTTTATCGGTGAAAACGAGCTTGAAGAAGTACGTTTAGATCGTAAAGCGTTGGGTGAACCATGTGAGTTTGTTCAGTTGCGTCGTCTAGATTTTGGTGGCTGTCGCCTATCTATTGCGATTGATAAAGATGAAGACTACAACGGCCCTCAGGACTTAGCAGGTAAACGCATTGCAACGACTTACCCTCAGCTACTAAAAGCGTACATGGACGAGCAAGGTGTTCCTTTCTCAACTTGTATGCTCACTGGCTCTGTAGAAGTGGCTCCGCGAGCGGGTCTTGCAGATGCAATTGCAGATCTGGTTTCTACTGGTGCAACTCTCGAAGCGAACGGTCTTAAAGAAGCTGAAATCATCTTCAAATCAAAGGCGACACTGATTCAACGTACTGGTGAGTTTGACGCCGACAAAGTAGCGCTAATCGAAAAGCTCCTGACTCGCATGCAAGGCGTACAGCAAGCAAAAGAATCGAAATACATCATGCTACACGCACCAACAGATAAGTTAGACCAAATCAAATCTTTGCTGCCGGGCGCTGAGGATCCAACGGTTCTACCTCTTTCTGCAGATCAGCAAAAAGTCGCGGTTCACTTGGTGAGTACTGAAAACTTGTTCTGGGAAACAATGGAACAGCTAAAAGAGTTGGGTGCGAGCTCAATCCTAGTATTGCCAATTGAGAAAATGATGGAGTAATCGCAATGAGAACAGTCGTTTGGCAATCATTAAGTGAATCTCAGCAAGACTCTATCTTGGAGCGTCCGGCAATAACTGAAGGGGCAAATATCACCGCAGCGGTTTCGCAAGTTATCGCCAAGGTTCGCGAAGAAGGGGATGCTGCGTTATTAGAGCTGACAGAAAAGTTTGATCGCGTTAAGCCTGAGTCGATTCGTGTTTCTGAGCAAGAAGTAGAAGCGGCATGTGAACGCTTGTCTTCCAACATGAAACAGGCGCTTGAGCAGGCCTACGCCAATATCTCTAAGTTCCATAAGGCGCAAAAACCCCAGCCTATCAAGGTTGAGACTCAGCCTGGCGTCTTGTGTGAGCAAGTCACTCGTCCAATTCAAAAAGTGGGCTTGTACATTCCGGGCGGCAGTGCACCACTGCCATCGACAGTTTTGATGCTTGGGGTGCCAGCGAAGATTGCAGGTTGTCGCAAAGTGGTTCTTTGTTCTCCTCCGCCTATCGCAGACGAGATCCTTTATGTTGCAAAGTTATGTGGCATTGATGAAGTCTACAATGTCGGTGGCGGTCAAGCGGTTGCGGCAATGGCGTATGGTACCGAAAGCGTTTCAAAAGTAGATAAGATTTTCGGGCCGGGTAATGCTTACGTGACAGAAGCAAAGCGTCAGGTAAGCAATGACTTCCGTGGTGCGGCGATTGATATGCCAGCAGGGCCTTCTGAAGTGTTGGTACTGGCTGATGAAACCGCTGACCCAGATTTTATTGCTGCCGACTTGCTTAGCCAAGCGGAGCACGGACCAGATTCACAAGTCGTGCTTGTTACACCATCACCGATTGTCGCTGATCAGGTTACCGATGCCGTTCAGCGTCAGCTTAAAGAATTATCTCGTGCAGATATTGCTGAAAAAGCCTTAGCATCAAGTTTAATCATTATCTCTGAGTCGTTGACTCAAGCAGTGTCGATTTCGAACTACTATGGTCCGGAACACCTGATTGTACAAACTAAGAATCCGCGTGAACTTCTACCTCTACTCGATAATGCAGGTTCGATTTTCTTAGGTGATTGGTCCCCTGAATCAGCAGGTGATTACGCGTCAGGGACAAACCACGTTCTTCCTACCTACGGTTACACTCGCACATACTCAAGTCTTGGATTGGCTGATTTCTCTAAACGAATGACAGTACAAGAGCTTACGGCAGATGGCTTGAAAGAATTAGCGCCAACCGTTGTCACCATGGCGGAAGCAGAAGGTCTGGATGCGCACAAGCGTGCTGTGACGATTCGCGTAGAAAAACTGGCAGCTAAGTAAGAGGGTAATGAGATGGAAAAGCTAGCGCGTAAACAAGTCCAACAACTGACTCCTTATTTATCGGCTCGCCGAATTGGTGGTACAGGCGACGTTTGGCTGAACGCGAATGAATCGCCATACAACAACGAATACAAAACAGATTTTGCGCGTTTGAATCGCTACAGCGAATGTCAGCCAAAAGAGCTAATTGAAGCGTATGCGGCTTATGCGGGTGTAAAACCAGAGCAAACACTGACTTCTCGCGGAGCTGACGAAGGTATCGAATTATTGATCCGTGCTTTCTGTGAGCCGGGTGAAGATGCGATTCTTTATTGCCCACCGACTTACGGAATGTATGCAATCAGCGCAGAAACCATTGGCGTAGAGCGCAAGACTGTACCGCTAACGTCAGAGTGGCAACTGGACCTGGAAGGCATCGAAGCCAACCTAGATAACGCCAAACTGGTATTTGTCTGTTCTCCAAATAATCCAACGGGCAATCTAGTGAAGCGTGAAGATATTGTCTCTCTGCTTGAGATGACAAAAGATCGCGCCATTGTCGTGATGGACGAAGCGTATATCGATTTCTGCCCTGAAGCGTCGACTGTCGATTTATTAGCGCAATATCCGAACCTAGCGATTTTGCGTACTCTGTCGAAAGCTTTCGCGCTTGCGGGCTTGCGCTGCGGTTTCACCCTTGCAAACGAAGAGCTGATTAATGTACTTCTTAAGGTTATCGCACCGTACCCAGTGCCAGTGCCAGTAGCAGAAATCGCGACTCAGGCGTTATCTGAAGCGGGACTAGCTAGAGCGAAGTTTCAAGTTCTCGACCTCAATGCTAACCGTGCTTACCTACAAGTTGGTTTATCAATGATTGAAGGCTTAGAGATATTTGAAGGTTGGGGTAATTACCTATTGGTTAAATTCCCACAGGGTGACGAACTATTTAAAGCAGCATGGGAGAGCGGCATTATTTTACGCAATTCTCCTATCGAAAACTGTGTACGTATTAGTATTGGTAGTCGAGACGAGTGCGAAAAGACACTCGGATTTATTAGAAACTATTACAGCTAAATATCATTGGCTCTGGCCTTTGCGAGAGCCACTAAATTTGAAATAAGGAAGTTCGAGTGAGCAAGCAACAAAAAATTCTATTTATCGACCGAGATGGCACCTTAATTGTTGAGCCACCGGTGGACTTTCAAGTAGACCGATTAGACAAATTAAAGCTAGAGCCGTTTGTTATTCCAAGTCTACTCTCTCTTCAAGATGCTGGTTACCGTCTAGTGATGGTGACTAACCAAGACGGTTTGGGCACCGACAGCTACCCGCAAGCAGAATTTGATGCGCCGCACAATATGATGATGGAGATCTTTGAATCTCAAGGTGTGAAGTTCGACGATGTGCTGATTTGTCCACACTTCGATGAAGATAACTGTTCTTGCCGTAAGCCTAAATTGGGCTTGGTTAAAGAATACCTTCAAGGTGGCAAAGTCGATTTCCAAAACTCGGTTGTTATTGGTGACCGTCAAACGGATCTTCAACTTGCAGAAAACATGGCAATTCACGGTATTCAATACAACCCAGAAACCATGAACTGGAAACAGATCCTCAAAGATCTGACCGTGAAAGCACGTGTTGCTGATGTGATTCGAACCACTAAAGAGACTGACATTAAAGTTGCCGTTAATCTTGATGAGCAGGGCAGTAACCAAATCTCTACTGGTCTTGGATTCTTCGATCACATGCTAGATCAAATCGCAACTCACGGCGGGTTTCAAATGGTGTGCAAGGTCGAGGGCGACTTACACATTGATGATCACCACACGGTAGAAGATACCGCTCTTGCATTAGGTCAAGCGCTGAAAGAAGCTCTCGGTGACAAGCGTGGCATCGGTCGCTTTGGCTTTAGCCTGCCAATGGATGAGTGCTTGGCGCAATGTGCATTAGACCTGTCTGGCCGTCCGTACCTTAAGTTCGATGCAGATTTTAGCCGTGAACAAGTCGGTGACCTATCCACAGAGATGGTGGTGCACTTCTTCCGCTCATTGACTGATACTCTAGCGTGTACGCTGCACCTATCTTCAGCTGGCGATAATGATCACCACATCATTGAGAGCCTATTTAAAGCGTTTGGTCGTACGCTACGCCAAGCAATCAAAGTAGAAGGCACTGAGCTACCAAGTAGTAAAGGCGTGCTTTAAGGCTAACGTTGCAAGGAGAAAAACAGTGACAGAACAGAAAGTAGTCATCATTGATACTGGTTGTGCCAACGTTTCTTCGGTGAAGTTTGCCATTGAACGTTTAGGTTATGACGTAACGATCTCTAAAGACCCTCAAGTAGTGCTTGCAGCAGATAAGCTATTTCTACCAGGTGTAGGGACAGCAAGTGAAGCGATGAAGAACCTTGAAGAGCGCGATTTAATTAGCTTGGTAAAACAGGTAGAAAAGCCGCTGCTTGGGATCTGTTTAGGCATGCAGCTGTTGGGCAAAGTATCTCAAGAAAAAGGGCAGAAAGCGGATGAGCTGGTTGAGTGCCTTGGACTTTGTGATGGTGAAGTGAAGCTGCTTCAAACCGGTGACTTACCACTGCCTCACATGGGGTGGAACACGGTATCAGCTAAAACAGGCAATCCACTGTTCAAAGGGATTGAAGAAGGCGAGTACTTCTATTTCGTACACAGCTTTGCCATGCCTGTTGGTGAGTACACGATTGCAGAATGTGAATACGAAAATCCATTCACGGCTGCTGTGCAAAGCGGTAACTACTACGGTGTGCAATTCCACCCTGAGCGTTCTTCAAAAGCGGGCGCAAAGCTTATTCAAAACTTCTTAGAATTATAAAAGGGATTTAGTGTGATTATTCCAGCTCTTGATTTAATTGAAGGACAGGTGGTTCGCCTTTATCAAGGTGATTACGGCCAAGTAACCGAGTACAAAGTCGACCCAGCAGAGCAATTCAACTTGTATCACCAAGCCGGTGCTAATTGGTTGCATTTAGTGGACTTAACAGGTGCGAAAGACACAACGGCGCGCCAACTTGATTTGATTGCCAAGCTTCTTGCAAGCACACCAGCAAACATCCAAATCGGTGGTGGTGTACGTACAGAGCAAGACGTAATCGATCTACTCGAAGCGGGTGCCCAGCGTGTTGTGGTGGGCTCGACAGCGGTGAAACAGCCTGAACTGGTAAAAGGTTGGATGGAAAAATACGGCGCGGAAAAAATCGTTCTCGCGCTAGATATTAACATCGATCAAGACGGTACGCGTAAAGTAGCGATTTCTGGTTGGCAAGAAGACTCAGGCGTGACTATCGAAGCTCTGATTAATGATTACCTCACCGTTGGCTTACAGCATGTGCTTTGTACCGATATTTCTCGTGACGGTACGCTAGAAGGCTCTAACGTAGAACTATATGTAGACCTATGTAAACAATACCCACAAGTGCAATTCCAATCATCAGGTGGCATTGGTTCATTAGCGGATATCGAAGCGCTGAAAGGTTCTGGTGTCGCTGGCGTGATTGTTGGTCGCGCGCTACTTGATGGCAAGTTCACAGCAGAGGAGGCATTTGCATGTTGGCAAAGCGAATAATTCCATGTCTTGATGTACGTGATGGACAAGTAGTTAAGGGCGTTCAGTTCCGAAACCACGAAATCATTGGCGATATCGTTCCTCTGGCGCAGCGTTACGCAGAAGAAGGCGCAGACGAGCTAGTGTTTTACGACATTACCGCTTCAAGCGATGGCCGTGTGGTTGATAAAAGCTGGGTAGCTCGCGTTGCAGAAGTGATCGATATTCCTTTCTGTGTCGCTGGTGGGATTAAATCAGCGGAAGATGCAGCGCGCATTCTTGAGTTCGGCGCTGACAAGGTGTCTATCAACTCACCAGCATTGGCAAACCCACTGTTAATCACTGACCTTGCGGACAAATTTGGCGTTCAGTGTATCGTCGTCGGCATCGATTCATACTATGACAAAGAGACGGGCAAGTATCAGGTTTACCAGTTTACGGGTGATGAAGAACGCACCAAAGCGACCCAATGGGAAACCCGCGATTGGGTGGAAGAAGTACAAAGACGTGGTGCAGGCGAAATCGTGTTGAACATGATGAACCAAGATGGTGTGCGTAATGGCTACGATATCGAACAGCTCAATATGGTGCGAGAAGTGTGTAACGTGCCATTGATTGCATCGGGTGGTGCAGGGGCTATGGAGCACTTTGCAGAAGCTTACCAAAAGGCCAATGTGGATGGTGCACTTGCCGCATCGGTATTTCACAAACAAGTCATCAATATTGGTGAATTAAAGCAGTATTTAAAACAACAAGGTATTGAGGTTCGACTATGAGTGTAAACACCGCCGAAGTAAGTTCTATAGCTGAGCGTATCAACTGGGACAAGGTGGATGGCCTGGTACCTGCTATTGTGCAAGATTTCCAATCAAGCCAAGTGCTGATGATGGGTTACATGAACCAAGACGCACTGGGGAAAACGGGTGAAACTGGTCAAGTCACCTTTTTCTCTCGTACTAAGCAGCGTTTATGGACCAAAGGTGAAACCTCTGGCAACGTATTGCAATTGGTGAACATGCAGCTAGATTGCGATAATGACACGCTACTAGTGAAAGTGAATCCCATTGGCCCCACGTGTCACTTGGGCAACACCACTTGTTGGGATGTCGACCCACAAGAGGAGTCGCAAATGGTGTGGCTTCATCAACTTGAGCAGCTATTGGCTGCCCGCAAGAGTGCCGACCCTGATTCCTCTTATACTGCCAATCTTTATTCCCGTGGCACCAAGCGTATTTCGCAGAAAGTGGGCGAAGAAGGCGTTGAAGTCGCGCTTGCGGCGACGTCGGGCGATAAGGCGGAGCTAGTATGCGAGTCAGCGGATTTGATTTACCACTTACTGGTTCTTCTACAAGATCAAGGTCTGTCGATGAATGATGTGGTCAACAAGCTCAAAGAACGTCACAAATAATATCGGACCTCCAAATAGCAAGCGCCCTCAAATGAGGGCGCTTTTTCTTACCAACGTAAATGTTGTTAAATTTCAAATAGGAAGTAATAACCGTAACCGACAACTAAAGCAGGCAATGCTGAATAGATGGTTGCGACCAAAGCGGCTTTTGGTGCCAATGCAATGGCAGGGAACAAGGCGTCACCATCGTTTGATATTGCATTCGCTAATTGCGCAGATAATGGCGCGGCTCCAGAAATGTACAAACTCGTGACCAGAATTTGTGGTCCACAACCTGGCAGTAAACCAACAGTCAAACCCATGAGCGGCATCCAAACTCCCCATCCAGAGAACGTCGCGGCGAGGTCAATATGGCCAAAGAAAGTAATCAGCTCAAATGCCATAAATGCCAGTATCACCCATGCTGTAACGAAATTAGTATCTTGCGCAGCTTTCTGAATCGGATGAGAAGAAACCTGTTTCGTGTCTTCAGCGACTGTTGACTCATAATCTTTGATTTCTTTGGTTAAAGACCAGAGCAACATACTAACAATGATCAGAATGGCACCCGTCCATTCAATGGTCATTTCAGGTAGGTGGAGCAATTGATTCACATCGACCTGAAAAGAGCCAAGTGCAGCAATGATGGTTGCAGGTACAAGTAGCCATTTCCAAAATGCACCTTGTAGATTGATTGCTTTTTGTTCAAGACTGTTTGTGCTTTCACTCGCGCAACTAAAACGATTCGCGACTGACTTTGCTTCAGGGCGCAGGAAATCATCGCGATGGATTCCATTGACGATCCAACCTGAAATGCAGCCTACCATTACCCCAAGGCCAACGACGGCAAAGCCGATATCAGGCTTACTCGCTAGTAGTAGGAATGCGGCATCACCCATCGTTGAGGTTAATACGGCGACGATTGCGCCAAAACCAACTCGACCACTGACGAACTGCGTGGTGACTATTATTGCTCCACCACAACCAGGTAAAGCACCCAGCAATGCGGCGAAGAACACCTGATGGTTGCGAGAGCTTTGGTAAAGGTTGACGATACGACTTTCTTTATTGAAGAAAATCGATACGTAGTGATAAATCGCCAACGTAAATGCAACGTAGCTAGATACCGCCCAGAAAGCATCAGATAGAGTATTGACAGTGACATCTCTGGTGGTATCACTGACAATAAGAGCAAGTAGTGCTACGGGTAGCAGGAGTCGCTTATATGCTGGACGAAACTGAGCCAATGAAAGCCAGTTGGGCATAACTTGTGATAATCGTATAGAGTTCATGAGTCAGTGGTCTTTAGAATGCGTATTATTCTCAACTATATGTTAATGAGAATTATTTGCAATAACTTTTTGTCAATTCTGGTTGCCATCTTAAGCTGTGAAGTGAGTCCAATTATTAATGGGCATTATGTCATTAGTGCTAAACTTAAGAGAGGGTTAGGTTTGATAACGATGATTGGTCATGGCTTATGACCAAATAATCTCTATCCAACCGATGACAAATCATCAGAATTCGGTAAAATATCGGGTTTGTGAGTAATTGCCCCTTGTTGGGAAGAAATTTAGTCAGATAGGAAAAAAGATGATTCTAGTTGTAGGTCACAAGAACCCTGATAGCGATAGTATCTGTAGTGCACTAGTAGCAACTGAGCTACTAACCGCTCGTGGCGTTGAAGCAATGCCTATTCGCCAAGGTGAAATTAACCGTGAAACTCAACACATTCTAGAAGTGGCTGGCGCAGAAGTTCCTGAGCTACGCACTTCAGTAGCGGGCGAGAAAATCTGGTTAGTAGACTACTCGGATCTAGCGCAAGCTCCAGATGATGTGGCTGACGCAGAAATTCTAGGTATCGTTGATCACCACCGCCTAGGTGACGTGATGACGGTAAACCCTATGGAAGCTTGGATCTGGCCTGTTGGCTGTACTAACACAGTACTGTTTAACATGTTTAAAATCGAAGGCCACGAAATCACGCCTAAGATCGCTAAGCTAATGATGTCAGCAATCCTATCTGACACAGTCGGTTTTGCTTCTCCAACTTGTACTCAAAAAGATAAAGATGCAGTTGAAGAACTAGCGAAAATCGCTGACGTATGCGATGTAGATGCATTCATTAAAGATCTACTTATCGCTAAAACAAACATCGAAGGCCTATCAGCGGCTGAGCTTGTTGAAAAAGACCTGAAAGGTTACCCATTCAATAGTCGTGATGTTGTTGTTGGTCAGGTTGAACTTGCAACTCTTGAGCAAGTTGACGGCATGATTGAAGCGCTAGAAGCAGACCTAGAAAGCCGCTGTGCTGAACAAGGTTTGGCGTTTGCAGCAGTAATGCTAACAGACATCACTACGGCTCAAACTCGTCTACTTTATAAAGGTGAGTGGGCTGAGAAACTTGTTAAGCATGAAAAAGACGGCATGCTAATGATGGAAAATACGCTAAGTCGTAAGAAGCAAGGTTGGCCTTGGCTTCAAGCTGAACTAGCTTAATTCTATCTCTATAACATATACCTTAACGCCCATGGTCACGCCATGGGCGTTTTCTTTGCGAGGAAGTGAATATGTCACTATCAAATGAGCAGCTAGAGACAGTAAACAAAATGCGCCCTGATGAGCGCTTTAACTACTGTATTAAAGAAATCGCCAAAAACCGTAAGGTTTGGATCCTGACCGATGAGCATGGTTGTGTAATGCTTAACACCGAAGAGGAAGATTGTGTGCCGGTGTGGCCTCATCAAGAGTTTGCTGAGCAGTGGGCTACCGGAGACTGGGAGCATTGTAAAGCAGAGCCAATTTCGACGGCAAAATGGTTTAGTCGTTGGACGCACGGCCTTGAAGATGACGAGCTATCTGTTGTTGTTTTTCCTAACGACAACGAAGAAGGTGTCGTGCTATACCCAGATGAGTTTGAAGTCGAGCTGAAAAAGCGCGGCTAGGCAGACACTAATAGCCTATCAGCTGAAACAGCTCTCCTTGCTTTGCGGTAGAGACGGCACGATTTAATGTGCCGTCTTTTTTATATTTGGATAATAGCTTTCTAACAATAGGTGTGACTTGCTTTTGACTCATCCCAGGTTTGAGTTCTGGTTCGTAGAGTAGTTTTAACAGAACGACATCAAGAGGAGAGAGCAGGTCTTCGGGAGTCTCATCATTAAAAATCGAAGGAAAAGCGTTCTCTGAGTCGTTCGGTAAGCCTAAGACTTGAGTGATCTCCTCAACGATGCAGGCAAGCAATTTACCATGCTCCCTCGCTTGATCGACCGGTATGATGATGGCAGCGTGAGAAAGGGCGCCATTACGACCGATTTGGTAACCTGCTTTGCAGATCGCCCCATATACGTTCGCAAGCGCTGGTTTACCTAGCTCTCGTTCGATATCCTCACGCCAGTTAGACTCTTTAGTAAACACCCAGACGATATTCGCTTGTTCACGTGTTGTTACCCTTTGAATTCGATGTCCAGTTATCTGCTCTAAGTGACGCAAATGTGCGTCTGTGAGCTCATCGTGAAGCGCTTTGTCCGGTACTTTGTGCTGGACCCATATTTTTATAGGCTTATTCCATTTGACTAATGGCTTCCTTCCAGACGAGTACTCATTACGCAGCGCAACATTGATAAAAGCCTTCTCGACAAACTGGATATCGAGCCAAGTTTGTTGTGTAGTGTACCCCTGAGAGTGGAATGAAGTGGCGAGCACTATCATTCCAAGCATTGCTTTCCTTAGCATGAGCAGTCCTATTTAAAGCAGGTTGCCTTATTGAAATGGCTTTCTACTAATCTTTGTGTCACTGGGTGGGTTGGGCAACTGAGCACTTCATGCGTTTCACCGCTCTCAACAAGGTCCCCTTCATGCATCACCATCACTTTATCGGTAATGTGTTTTACAATGCCGATATGCTGTGACACATAAATAAACGAGACCCCCATCTCTTCTTGAAGTTCAAGAAACAAGTTGATGATTTGCGAACGCATTGCCATGTCCAATCCATTCAAAGCTTCATCAGCAACGATTACTGATGGCTGAAGGATGAGTGCACGGGCCAAACAAACACGCTGTTTTTGGCCTGTGGCGAGCATCTGAGGGTAGAAATAAGCGTGCTCTGGTAGCAACCCCACTCTGAGAAGCGTCTCTTTGACACGCTTTATGCGCGCCTCAGGAGGCATATTGGTGTTACGTTTTAGTGGCCCTTCTAAGATACGTCCAATCTGAATTCGAGGATTCAAAGAGGTATTTGGATCTTGGAAAATCATGCGAATCAGCTTACAGCGAGTGGAGTAGTCTTTATGCTCCAATAGCTCGCCATTAACGCGAATTTCACCCGAAGTAGGCTCTACTACACCCGCCAACATGCGTGCTAATGTCGATTTACCTGAGCCGTTTTGACCGATAAAGCCAATGGTTTGCCCGGCTTCAAGGCTAAAGCTAAGCGGCTTGACGGCTTCTTGAACCTTCTTGCGAAACAGGCTTGAGCGAGTCACAAAAGTTTTCGATAGCTGGTTAACTTCTAATAGAGCACTCATGCTTTTTTCTTATCCATGTTCAGTGGGAAGTGGCATGCAAATTTGTGGTTTTTAATTCGACGTGTCATAGGTATTTCAACACACTGGCGCTGTGCATATGGGCAGCGAGGACCAAGTCGGCAGCCAATCGGCAAATGCTGTAGTGGTGGAATGGAGCCCGGTAAGGATTGCAGTTTTTCTTTATGCGGAATCCAATCGTTAAAATCGGGCATGGCTTTAAGCAGAGCAGCCGTATATGGGTGTTTAGGTTTGTCTAAGATCTTTGCAGTATCAGCAGACTCAACCGACTGGCCACAATACATCACCGTAATACGGGTTGCCCACTGAGTAATGGTTGTTAAGTCATGACCAATTAGCATGATCGATGTATTGTGTAGCTGATTCATTCGACTCAACAAGCGCAAAATTTGTGATTGGGTAATCGGATCTAAATCGTTGGTTGGCTCATCTGCAATCAATAGCTTTGGCTTGGCAGCGATCGCCATCGCGATCATGATTTTCTGACATTCACCATCCGTCAGCTCGTATGGGAAGCTATCCATGATTTGCTGGTGGTCTTTAATACCGACTTTATGCAGCAGAGCGATGGCTTGTTTCTTACGCCACTTAAAACGCTCCCACCATTTACCTTCAAAAGAGCGTGAAGGAATCGCTTCAATAAGCTGCTTACCAACTTCTTCAGAAGGATCTAAGCAGGTTGATGGCTCTTGGAAGATCATCGCAATGTCGCGGGCGATAACGCGTCGGCGCTCTTTGGGAGTCAACTGCAGTAAGTCGACATTTCCGAGTCTCATTCGGTCTGCGGTCACTTTCCAGTTGTCTTTACATACACCAACGATGGCTTTAGCCACCAAACTTTTCCCAGAGCCCGATTCACCTACTAAGCCGCGAATTTCGCCTTCATTCATGGTCAGGCTCATTCGGTCAACGGCTTTCATCATCCCTTGAGGCGTTTCTATCTCGATAGTGAGATGTCGAATATCTAACAACGGCATTATTCGATCCCCGCATTAAGCGCTTGGCGAATACCTTCACCAACAAGGTTGATGACAATCACGGTAAACATGATAGCGAGTCCGGGAAGGGTAACAGTCCAAGGCGCAAGGTAGATGAGTTCAACGGAGTCACCGAGTATTGCTCCCCATTCAGTACTAGGCGCTTGCGCGCCTAATCCAAGGAAACCCAAAGCGGTGATATCCAAAATTGCGATAGACCATGCTAAGGTGATTTCGGTGGCAATGACGACAAGAATGTTGGGCAATATGGAATTCCAAAGTAGATAGAATTGGTTTGCCCCATCAAGACGCGCAGCCATGATGTAGTCTTTTTCCACTTCTGTATGCACTGCGATATAAACCGAGCGGACAAATCTTGGAATTAAGGCTAAACAGATAGCGAGCAAGATATTGAATTCACCAAAGCCGAGGAAAGCGACAAAAATAATCGCGAGCAGTAGCGATGGAATAGACATGACGGTATCAAGTAAGTGGTTTAAGACACTTGATAGTAAGCCTTTGGTCATCCCCGCCAGTACGCCGATGACGCATCCAATCACTGTTGCGATAACAGTTATCAGAAAAGCAGCACCGAAAGTAAGGCGTGAACCTTCTATGAGACGAGAAAGGATATCGCGGCCTAGATCATCGGTTCCAAGGAAGTACTCAACCGTACCAGTTGGGTTCCAAGATGGAGGTACGAGTAGCTCACCGCTTTGCGCTTGTGGGTCATGAGGCGTAATCCAAGGTGAAACAAGCGTAATTAGGCATAGCAGTAGTAAACACCATAGGCCAAACATAGCAAGATTGTTGGCACGGAAACTACGCCAGAAACGTTCAAACTGGGTAGGGATACTCTCTTCTTGGTAGACATTATCGGTTAGCATACCACTCCTTCCTTACCAATGGATTGACCATGGCACCAATCAAATCAGATAAGATGTTAGCGGTTAGGACAAACGTCGCCACGACGATGACTCCGGCTTGAATGGCAACGTAGTCTTGATTTGAGAGAGCATCAAGTAACCATCGACCAATGCCCGGCCAGTTAAAGATAGATTCAGTAATAATGGCAAGTGTTAGCATGCTAGAAAGCTGCACACCTATTTTGGGAATGATGGGTGGGATAGCGTTGCGTAACACGTGCTGGGTCACGATTTCGTGTGTTGATAAACCTTTGATTCGTGCGGCGCGAATATAGTTTTGCCCCATCACTTCAGCAACGGAAGCTCGCATCAAACCTATGACCTGTGTGGTTGGCGCAAGCGCGAGCACAAGGCAGGGCAGAATGAGGTGTTCCAAAACACTTTGCAGTGCATGGGCGCGATATTCACCACTTGCAAAGAAGGCATCAATAATCGCAAATCCTGTTACGTGGTCAATTTGATAGAGTAAATCGTAGCGACCTGCGACAGGGAATACCTGAAAGTGCAGAGAAAATACCATGATCATCAAAAGCGCGACCCAAAACAGCGGTGCAGAATAGCCGGACATGGAAGTAAACGAAATCACAGTATCGATCCACTTTCCTTGCTTCATTCCCGCTAATGTTCCCACAGGAATACCAACAAGCAGCGAAATCACAAAGGCGATAAAACACAGCTCTAGCGTCGCAGGAAAGACAATGCTGAGTTCGTCAATGATCGGTGTCCCTAACTTGGTCACACCGAGATTAAGCTGCATTAGCTCACCAACGTAGAGCATCCAGCCACTCCAAAAATCATGGATAGCCCACGGAGAGCTAGGTTCTAGCCTTAAAATACTGAAACCCACCATAGTGAGTATCAGTAAGGTAATGATAAACAGATTAAAGCGTCGAACAGAATACAACAGCATTACTTGAACCTCTCGACAGTATCAAACGGTTGCGCATTGAATGGGCTAACCTTAAAGCCTCTTAGGGAGGTGTGATGCGCTTGCAGCTGCATGCCATGATTTAGTGGGATCACAGGGAACTCTTCATTAAGTATGTTCTGCGCCTGTTTATAGAGGTTCTGCCTATAGCGAGGCTTATCGACTTCTAACGCAAGGTCGAGTAGAAAATCGAAGTCAGGATTACACCAACTTGAAACATTTAGGCCAGCCCGTTTTGACTCACAAGAGAGTAGCGGCCTTAAAAAGTTATCCGGGTCTCCGGTATTGGCGATCCAACCCGTCAAGTGGAGATCAATGTTTGTATTGCCATTGAGATTGCTGCGATCGAATCTATCATCTGTCATCAAATTGAGCTTAATCCCAACATCCGCTAGGTTTGCTTGAATCAACTCAGCCGTTTTTCTCGGGCTAGGGTTGTAAGCACGTGGCTCCAATGGAACCGACATTGTCAGCTCTAATCCTTTGCTATAACCCGCTTCACGTAGAAGCGCGATAGCGTAGTTGCGATCATAGCGAATTTGTACCGCATCTTTTTGATAGGCCCAAGAAGAAGGAGGCAAAACGGAATACGCCTGACTGCCTGTGCCGTAGTAGACCGAATCCAAAATGTTCTGACGGTTGATGGCATAGTTCAGCGCTTTACGCACGCGAGCATCATTAAGAGCAGGGTGAGAAGTGTTCACGGCGACGAAAGAGATGTTCATTGCGGGTTTTGCCGTTAATTCTACATCTGACGTTTGCTCGATAATTGGCAATTGACTAGAGAGTGGTGCATTGAGCACGTCACATTCACTGCGCAGTAGTTTTGCCAAAGTACCTGTACCGCGTTGAGATATGTCGAATACGACCTGTTCCATCTTTGGTCTGTCTTGCCAATAGTGATTGTTTCGCTTAAGGCGGATGAGGTCATTGACTTGATATTCAGCAAGGTAGAATGGACCAGTACCCACAGGATGACTATCGAGCATATTTTTCTCATCACTGAGTTCAAGTTGCTCTGCATATTCTTTAGAGTGGATAACCGCATGACTGGTCGCAATGTTCGACAAAAAGCTATTGTCAGGTCGATTAAGGGTAAACTTCACTTTGTGTTGGGATAGCGCTGACACGTCAACTACGAGGTTTTGAAAGTCGATACCACTGAACCAAGGGTAAAGCCCGCTTCCGACATAGTGAAAAGGGTTGGTAGTATCAATAATGCGTCTAAAACTAAAGACCACATCTTCCGCGCTCATTGCTCTGGAAGGTGTAAACCAAGCGGTTGTTTGGAACTGGACACCTTTACGCAACGTAAAGATGTACTCCGTACCTTCTTTATTGACTGACCATTTAGACGCAAGGCTTGGCACAGGCTGGTAGGTTTGGCTATCGAGAGTCAGCAAGGTATTAAACAGCTGAGGACTGAGCGTTTCGGTTGTAATGCCACTATCGACCAATTGAGGGTTAAAAGTCGAAGGACCGCCTTGACCACAATAGACAAAACCCTTCTGGCGAATTTTGTCATGGTCAATCTCTTCACCACAACCGGCTAATAGGCTGAGGCTGAATAAACCTAATGTAAACTGAATGAATGCTTTCATAGAAAGAACAAGTGTCTGGGACAAAGCACAATGGAACTCACCATTATGCCTTAAGATCCTAATAATTTACCACTAATTACCCGCTGTAACCAAAGCAAAACCGCAAAATTGGTGGGTTAACTGAGGTTAGTCAGGTCATACTTACGAACCATGCCTCGCAATTGGTGATAACTTAACCCAAGTAGTTCCGCCGCCTTCCTTTGATTAAACTGGCTTTGCTTTAATACTTCAGTAAGTATGAGTTGGTCCTGTTGTTCTTGCCACTGTTTATAGTCGATTGGGAATTGAAACTCAGGCACTTCAGGGACTGCTGTTGTTTCTTCCTCTGGGCGTAAGCTCTGCCAAGACGATTGGAAAGGGTCAAAGATGAGTTGTTCAATGGGGGCTTCTTGCATGCCGTGTTGGTAAACCGCTCTTTCAATCACGTTTTTCAACTCGCGCACATTTCCCGGCCAATGATAGTTAAGTAAGCTTTGTTCTGCTGGAGTCGAAAAGCCGACAAAGTACTCGAAGCCCAGCTCACGGCACATCTTAATTGCGTAGTATTCAGCCAGTAATAGAATATCTTCTTGCCGTTCGCGAAGAGGGGGTAAATGGATAACATCAAATGCCAGCCTGTCGAGTAAATCTGCACGAAAAGCGCCTTCACTCGCCATTTGAGGTAAATTTGCATTGGTGGCACAGACCAAGCGTACATTGGCATTCAATAGCTGATGACCACCAACACGCTCATATTGACCGTATTCAATCACTCGGAGAAGTTTTTCTTGCACTAGCAATGGTGCCGTGGCCAACTCATCTAAAAATAGGGTGCCATTTTCAGCGCGTTCAAATCGACCCTTATGACGCCCTTTAGAGCCGGTGAATGAGCCTTGTTCATGACCAAATAGCTCGGAATCAATCAAGCCTTCGCTGAGGGTAGAGCAGTTGAGTGAAATTAAAGGCTGATCCCAACGTTTTGATAAGTAGTGGAGTCGCTGAGCAATCAATTCTTTACCGGTTCCTCGCTCGCCAATGATCAATATTGGTCGTTCAATCGCGGCTAATTTAGATACCTTGTCCAATACAGAAAGAAACGCAGGGGATTCGCCAATAAGGTTTTGTTGCATGATTGCTCCGTGGTGAAATTTACCAACTGTAGGTTAAATTCAACACAGGTTAAAAAGGATTGCAATGAGTTATTTCGTAACTGCTTGATTTATATGGATTGAAAAGTTGGCACGCAACTTGGAATACTAACAATCAGTTACCGAGGTAAAACAAACACAGATTCGATGGTGATGCTTAGCATGACCTGATTGCAACAATATAAGGAGCCTAGTTATGGGTATTTTCTCTCGATTCGCAGACATCGTTAATTCAAACATCAGTGCTCTATTAGATAAAGCAGAAGATCCTGAAAAAATGATCCGCTTAATCATTCAGGAAATGGAAGATACGTTAGTTGAAGTAAGAACTAACTCGGCAAAAGCGATTGCTGATAAAAAAGAGTTGGCACGCAAAGTTGAATCAATGGAAGCGGCCATTGATGAGTGGCAGCAAAAAGCGACCTTAGCGCTAACTAAACAGCGCGAAGATCTTGCAAGATCGGCATTGATTGAAAAGCAAAAACTGCAAGATATGCTGAAAGGTCTACACACTGAGCAAACCTTAGTTGAAGAGACGATCGACAAGTTGACCGGTGAAATCAGTAAGTTAGAAACTAAAATTACTGAGACTCGTGCTAAGCAACAGGCTTTAGCGATTCGTAGTCAAACCGCTTCTAATCGCCGTGATGTTCAAAAACATCTGCATACTGCGCGTACTAGCGAAGCCATGGCTAAGTTTGAGCAATACTCGCGCAAAGTAGATGAAATGGAAGCAGAAGCCGATTTATATGCGAAAACGGGCAACGCTAAATCTTTAGATCAAGAATTCGCTGAGCTGCAAGCTCAAGATGAAATTGAAAAAGAGTTAGAAAAGCTTAAAAAGCAAATGGAAGATAAAAAGTAATTCCAGTTATATTTTGTTAAGTTAATTAGGTAGATAAGATTGCCGTTTATCTACCTTTCATTAAGGAGTTATTTATGTCGTCATTTTTCATTGCTGGTCCACTGATCGTATTTTTGATTTTCGTTGCTCCTCTATGGTTGTTTTTACACTACCGAAGTAAAAAGAATGCAAGTACAGGTTTATCTCAAGAAGATTTACAGCGACTGGAGTCTTTATCAGAAAAGGCTGCCAGTATGCAAAGTCGTGTCGATACGTTAGAGCGTATTTTGGACGCAGAATCACCGAGTTGGAGACGCCGCTATGAATAAGCGTGAGTTATACCGCGATACTGTAAATGGCAAGATCACTGGCGTATGTGCAGGCTTGGCTAACTACTTTGCGTTGGAAGTGTGGTTAGTGCGCATCTTGGTAATTTCAGCAGCTCTACTTGGTGGTAGTTTCTTGGTTATTCTCGCTTATATCGCGATGACGTTGATGATCGAAAAGCAGCCACCTAACTACGTAGAAGCGATCAAAACCGAGCAAGAGCACAAGCTTAAAAACAAGCCGTGGCAACAAGGTCAAACCCCTGAAATGTTACTCAACACGATTGAGAAAGACTTTCATAACTTAGAAAACCAAATTCGCGATATTGAAGCTTACGTCACTTCTGATGCGTTTAAAGTCGATAAAGAGTTTAAAACGCTATAGCGACCCAGTTGAACTTGCCAAATTGAGCCTTCAAGTGCATCTGACATAGTGAAGGCTTAAAAGTGCGACGACTCGCTCATTCATTAGGCAAATTATTAATTTTAATAATATTTTCTGCCTATTATATGGAAGAGACGGTATCATTCATCTATCTTTGTAACTAATCGCTACAAACGGATGATTGATTATGCGTAAATCCTTTTTGTTTCTTGCGACAGCTGCTGTATTGAGTGGTTGTGGCAAGGAACTTCCTCCTGTTCCCGAGCCTGATTCAAGGCCAGCTAAATTATTTACTGTTTCCATCGGCAATGCTCAGTTTGAACGTACCTTTCCTGCTACTTCAGAAGCGGGTGATAAAGCCGTTCTTGCTTTTCGTGTTCCCGGTCAACTCCAGTCTATTGATGTGGTTGCGGGGCAATCCGTCAATAAAGGGGATGTGCTGGCTGCGCTCAACCCTGACGAGTACACTCTTTTGGCCAAGCAGGCGGAAGCTCAATATCGCCTGACAGACGTGCAATATCAGCGCTATAAAAAACTCCGTAAAGACAAAGTGGTGTCTGAGCAAGACTTTGATGAAGCGAAAGCCAAACGAAATTCTGCCAAAGCCACTTTGGAACAAGCACAAGCCAACTTGCGCTATACACGTTTAGTAGCACCTTACAACGGCACTATATCTATTATTCCTGCTGAAGCTCATGAATACATTGCCGCCAAAGAAGGGGTGATGAACATTCAGACGACCCAATTGATGAAAGTGATTTTCCAACTTCCTGATCATCTTCTTAATCGCTTCGCTAGTGGTCTTAATCTGACAGCGCACATGACCTTTGATGCCTTTCCGGGAACTCAATATGAACTCATGTTCCAAGAGGTTGATACCGAAGCCGACCCAAAAACGGGCTCCTATAAAGTCACTATGGTGATGGAAAGACCTGAAGATGTTGGCATTTTGCCAGGCATGGCAGGCTCTATTCATGTCGCAGTCGAGTCAACGGGGGCTACTCGAATTCCTCAGTCTGCTTTGATGGAAGAAAACGGCCAGACTTACGTTTGGCGAGTCGATTCACAAGGCATTGTTGCGAAAGCACTAGTTGAACTAAATGACAAACAGCAAGTGCAAAGTGGTTTAAACGAAGGCGATCAGGTCGTTGTATCTGGTGTGAATGGCATCGAATCTGGAATTAAGGTTCGAGAGTGGATCAAAGAGCGAGGGCTGTAAGATGAAGCAATGGTTAAATCTATGTGCGCTCTCTTCGGCCGCACTGTTAGCTGGGTGTGGTGGTGAACCTCAGTATGTGGACTTTGGTACACCTAAAGTGAAAGTATTGGCTCTTTCCAACCAAGTCGTAAACGAAGACCGTCTCTATTTTCCTGCGGTAGCAAACGCAGCGGAACGCTCGCACTTAAGCTTCCGTGTTGCTGGGGAAATCAGCAAAATCTATGTTAAAGAAGGTGATCACCTTGAACAAGGTGACTTGATTGCAGAGATAGACCCTACCGACTACAAGCTTGAGGTTGATAATGCCTCAGCACGTTATAGCGTGGTAGATAGTCAGTACAAGCGCTCAAAGCCGCTTGTCGATAAAGGTTTGCTGGCGAAATCTCAATTCGACGAGATTGCAGCGAACCGTCAGATTGCTTATGCAGAGCTTCAACTAGCCAAACTTCGTTTATCTTTTACTAAATTGAAAGCGCCTGTTGATGGGATTATCTCACGCGTTAACGTTGACCAGTTTGAGAACATTCAGGTCGGTCAACAAGTCGTCAATATCCACAGTGTCGAGAGCGTCGAGGTGTTGATACAACTTCCTGACCAACTCCATGCCAGCCAGCCGACGCAAGAGTCGTTAGAAAACATTGAAGCTGTTGTGCGAGTACCGAGTGGCAATGAATACAATGCGTCTATCAAAGAGTTTACCACTGAGCCTGACCCAGCGACCGGCACATTTACTGTGACTTTAACGCTACCTATGCCTGAAGAAGAGTACATTCTTGATGGTATGGCAGTAGAAGTAACGTCTAAGGGTAAAGATGTTGGCTTAGAGCTTAAAGGTGGCGTTCAAGTACCGATTGAGGCCATTTTCAATGGTGATGGAGACTCTCTGGATAGACAAAGCAAATATGTTTGGGTACTCAATCCAGATAACTCTGTCACTAAGCAAAAAGTCGTGACTGGTAAGGCGAGTAAAGACGCCATTCAAATTCTAGATGGGTTAAGTAGTGAGCAGTCAGTTGTAATAGCAGGTGTTTCTAGATTAAGGGAAGGAATGCAGGTGCAAGTAGTTAAGCAGGAGGCGGGTAATGAGTGAACATAAGAATAACTCGCCGCAAAGCGATGATGATGTAACGGGTGTCGCGGCTTACTTTATCCGCAACCGAGTCATTAGTTGGATGATCGCATTAATCTTCTTGATTGGTGGCGTTGCGGCTTTCTTTGGCTTAGGTCGACTAGAAGATCCTGCATTTACCATCAAAGATGCCATGGTGGTGACTTCCTACCCGGGAGCCACACCGCAGCAAGTTGAAGAAGAGGTGACTTATCCTATAGAGAAGGCGATTCAGCAGCTAACCTATGTCGATGAAGTCAACTCCATTTCAAGCCGCGGTTTATCGCAAATAACGGTTTCGATGAAAAACAACTACGGCCCCGATGATTTACCCCAGATTTGGGATGAATTACGCCGAAAAGTGAACGATCTAAAAGGTCAGCTACCGCCGGGGGTGAATGACCCATCGGTGATTGATGATTTTGGTGACGTTTACGGCATTTTGCTAGCGGTAACAGGTGATGGCTACAGTTACAAAGAGCTACTCGATTATGTGGACTATCTACGTCGAGAGCTAGAACTGATTGACGGAGTCAGCAAGGTTTCGGTCTCCGGAGAACAGCAAGAGCAGGTCTTTATCGAGATTTCGATGAAGCGTTTGAGCACCCTCGGAATCGCACCGAACACGGTATTTAACTTATTATCAACTCAGAATGTGGTTTCTGATGCGGGCGCAATTCGGATTGGGGACGAATACATTCGAATCCACCCTACTGGTGAGTTCAAGAATGTCGATCAGCTCGGCGATTTAATCATTACTGAGAGTGGTGCGCAGGGGCTGATCTACCTGAAAGACGTCGCAGACATTACTCGTGGCTATGTTGAAGTTCCGAGCAATATCGTCACTTTCAATGGTGAGCTAGCGCTTAATTTAGGGGTTTCCTTTGCTCAAGGAGTAAACGTTGTTGAAGTGGGTCAACGATTTGACCGACGTTTAGCTGAGCTTAAGTACCAGCAGCCAGTGGGTGTTGAGATTTCTGAGATCTATAGCCAACCGAAAGAAGTGGATAAGTCAGTTAGCGGCTTTGTTGTCAGCCTAGGTCAAGCGGTCGCGATCGTTATTATCGTACTGCTGTTCTTTATGGGACTGAGATCAGGTCTATTGATTGGCCTTATTTTGCTACTCACGGTTTTGGGTACTTTCATATTTATGAAGTACTTTGCCATCGATTTACAACGTATCTCCCTAGGTGCTCTGGTTATCGCTTTAGGTATGCTGGTGGACAATGCCATTGTGGTGGTTGAAGGGATACTGATCGGCACACAAAAAGGGCGAACGCGGATGCAAGCCGCGACAGATATCGTGACTCAAACCAAGTGGCCGTTGCTAGGCGCGACAGTGATTGCGGTGACCGCATTTGCACCAATCGGTTTGTCTGAGGATGCAACAGGTGAGTATTGTGGCACCTTATTTAGTGTGCTTCTTATCTCACTGATGTTGAGTTGGTTTACGGCAATCTCTCTAACTCCATTCTTTGCCGATATCTTCTTTAAAGGACAGAAGTTCAAGCAAGATGGTGCAGAAAGCGACCCATACAATGGAATGATCTTTGTGCTGTACAAAGGTTTCCTTGAGTTCTGTATGAAGCGCGCTTGGTTAACCGTCGTTGTTCTTATTCTGGGCTTAGCTGCGAGCATTGTTGGCTTTACCCAAGTTAAGCAGTCGTTCTTCCCATCTTCGACGACACCTATCTTCCAAGCAGACATCTGGTTGCCTGAAGGAACCGATATTCGTGCGACAAATACGAAACTGAAAGCTTTGGAATCTTGGCTATCTGATCAAGAAGGTGTCGAGCACATTACCACTACTGCTGGTAAAGGTCTCCAACGCTTTATGCTGACCTATGCGCCAGAGAAGAGCTATGCGGCTTACGGTGAAATCACGACTAGGGTGGCTGATTACGAGCAACTTGACAGCTTAATGACAAACTTTAGGCTGCATCTAGAGGACAAGTTCCCTGAAATTAATTACAAGCTTAAACAGATTGAGCTTGGTCCTGGCGGCGGTGCGAAAATCGAAGCTCGTATTATTGGTTCAGATCCAACGGTACTGCGTGGTATCGCTAAGCAAGTTGAAGACATCATGCACGCGGACCCAGGTACAACCAACATTCGTCACGATTGGCGTGAACGTACAAAAGTGCTTGAGCCGCAGTTCAACGAAAGCCAAGCTCGTCGTTACGGTATCAGCAAGTCTGATGTGGATGAGTTTCTTGCGATGTCATTCTCTGGCAAGTCGATTGGTGTTTATCGAGATGGTACGACCTTGATGCCGATAGTGGCACGCTTACCCGAAGATGAACGTGTCGACATTCGAAATATCGAAGGTATGAAGATATGGAGTCCTGCACTTAGCGAGTACATCCCGCTGCAACAAGTCACTATGGGCTACGATATTCGTTGGGAAGACCCAATCATAGTGCGTAAGAACCGTAAGCGTATGCTAACAGTCTTTGCGGATCCTGATTTGTTAGGCGAAGAAACGGCAGCGACACTTCAAGCTCGTCTAATGCCGCAAATTGAAGCGATTGAGCTGCCGCCGGGTTATTCATTAGAGTGGGGCGGTGAGTATGAGTCTTCGGGTGATGCCCAAGAGTCACTCTTTACCACCATGCCGATGGGTTACCTGTTTATGTTCTTAGTCACTGTGTTCTTGTTTAACTCGGTGAAAGAGCCGTTGATCGTCTGGTTAACAGTACCTCTGGCAATCATTGGTGTAACGACGGGCCTACTGGCACTGAATACCCCATTTGGCTTTATGGCCTTGCTTGGTTTCTTGAGCTTGTCCGGTATGCTACTTAAGAACGGGATTGTGTTGTTGGATCAGATCGAGATTGAAATGCACTCGGGCAAAGACCCATATGTGGCAGTCGTTGACGCTGCATTAAGTCGCGTTCGTCCTGTTTGTATGGCGGCGATTACGACCATCTTGGGTATGATTCCTTTGCTTCCTGACATTTTCTTCAAGCCGATGGCGGTAACCATCATGTTTGGTTTAGGTTTTGCGACAGTACTGACACTTATTGTCGTACCAGTGTTGTATCGTCTATTCCACAAAGTAAAAGTGCCAAACTAACTAAACTAGAAGTAAACGCCCCTGACTTTGTCGGGGGCGTTTGTTTTTATAAGGAGACAATCAATGAGCAAGGATACAACTTGTGCTTGGGCGATGAATCATGAACTTGAGCGTGAATATCACGATGCGGAGTGGGGCGTCCCCGTTTATGATGACAAGGTATTGTTTGAGTTCATAACTTTAGAAGGGGCTCAGGCAGGCTTGAGTTGGATTACGATTCTAAAGAAACGTGAGGGTTACCGAGCAGCGTTTGAAGGTTACGATCTGTCTCGTCTGTCGCAATACGATGAAAGTCAGGTCGAGCGAATCATCGAAAACTATGATGTCGTCAAACATCGAGGCAAGATCACTTCTGTATTTGGAAATGCACGTGCGGCTTTGGCACTGATTGAAGAATATGGCAGCTTATCGAAAGCTTTGTGGCAGTTTGTTGATGGTAAACCGATCGTAAATAATTGGACGCAAATGAGTGATGTGCCTGCTTCGACAGAGCAATCGAAAGCAATGAGCAAGTTTCTCAAAAAGAAAGGCTTTAAGTTTGTTGGCGAAACGATCTGCTACGCCTTTATGCAAGCGGTCGGAATGGTTGATGATCACCTCGTTGACTGCCCAAAGAAAGGGGCTAAATAGCATTGGGCAGCACACTTAGTGCTGCCAACATGTTGGCTAACGACTTTGGTCATGAATCCTCTCAAGTGCTTCGACACGTCGCAATTGTGTTGAATCGAAGCTCTTTTCTCTAAGCTGTGCGATCTGTAGCTTTTTATCTTGCTCGGAAAGAGAGTCAGATGTAAGTAGCTCATCTCTGCTTTCCAAGTAGGAATCCAATGTTGCTTGAAAATTATCACGTTGTTGATCGAGTTCCGCTAATCGCTTAGCCCCGTCTTCACCAACTAACTCGCTTCTTGCGATGTATTTGTCTTGGCCATCAAGCTTTGAGACAGAGTCCAATTCTACAACTAGCAGATTGTTTTTTTCTGCTGCCTGAATGTAGCTAGGCATATCATTGAGTTGCTCTTCTAGTAAGCTCTTTTTTTGCTCGGTATCTAAATCATTTTCAGTGATTCTCGCTTTGTTAATCGCCAATTGGCGCATTAGATTCTCTTCTTCAAATAGCAGCTTTATTTCTTGCTCAGAGAAGTAGCGAGACTGTAACGTTAAGATCTGTACATGAAGCTGCTCTAGATCTAGAGCTGTGAGTTGGGTTGCTTGCAAAGGCTCAAGCTCTGCTAATGCTTCTTTGTACTCCAAATAAGTGGCAAACAACACTTCCTCGTTACTCAACTTGCTCTCTGTTGAAGCACGCTTATTCACTTTCTTTTTTATGTCATCAAGACTTTGTTCACCTAAGCTGCTGAGTGAAAAATCAAAAAAGTGTTTGGGGGTTGTTGTGTCGATCTCTACATCAGCTTGAGAAAGGAGCGGGGCTGGAGTTTCCAGTTGCCTCTCGGACAAATATAAGACCGCTCCAAGCCCAATTGAAGTGATGACAGAAATGGTGATTAGAACGGTCTTTTTCATTGGTTAACCCTTACAGTCCTTGTTGTTTGAGGCGATTTGCGTGTTGTCGATAGAGTGTGACGGGATCAGTTTCGAATAGGTGGTGAATGCCCAAGAGTCCGTTTATTTCATCCAGATGATTCATTTTGTAGTCGTCACGAATCACTTTGCCTAGGTGAGTACTGCACGCACCGACAAGTCCGTCATTGGGTTCGTCAAATGCCCAGCCGAGTATCACCATTGCCCCATCAGTTGGATCCAAAAGGTTGGTAAAAGTGGAAGACCCTGTCCAAGAGTAGTAATAGACGCCATTGCTGGCGAGAAGATCCCCGTTGCCACATGCGGTAGTAGGAATGCCGTATGGGTGATGCTGATTGAATGCCAGAGAGCCTTCAGTAGTCAGCGCTTCCAAAGAGGCCAAAGGGTCTTGCTCAAGATCTGTACCTCCTGATAGGAGATTGATAAGAGTGGTTAAACCCCCAGCAAGTTTCACGGCCAATCCTTCTAAGCCTGAACCTTCAGGGACAGTTCCTCTTACCAGATCGGCGACTTTTGAGCCTTTGTTTACACCACCAATACTCGTGACAGAGGCTACAAGGTCCGGTCTCACGGATGCAACGTAACGAGCCGTTGGTCCACCATGACTATGGCCTATTAGGTTGACTTTAGTCGCCCCGGTAGCAGCGAGCAGTGTTTCTACTTGTTTGAGAAGTTGCTCGCCTCTGACCTCGGTACTGTTAGAGGCAGATACCTGAGCAACGTAGACAGTCGCGCCGTCTCGGGTTAGCGAGTGCGGTATTCCGTAGAAATAGTCGACACCAGCGAGAGTATCAAAGCCGAAGAGTCCGTGGACGAGGACAATGGGATGTTGAGTTTGAGTATAGCCACCTGCGTGGGCAAGATTGGAGAGTGTTGGTTGTCCAATTGCGAGTACGCAAGTCAGGACAAGTGAGTAGATCAGTTTCAATGTTAGCTCCTTCTGGTATGACCTCTGATGAGATATTTAAACGTAGAAGAAAAATTGAGCTATACGAAATCTGAATAGTTAAAGAAAGATTAAAACGTGATGTTGAATTAAAAACCAACAGCTTTAATTAACAAAAGGTTTTAGAAAACCGTTTTGATTTAATTGTTAATAAAATCAATGCATTAAAAAGCCTCGCGAGCGAGGCTAAATAATCAATTGTTAGAAAGTACTAGGCGGTAGCTTCTTTTTCGAGAACCAGAGCGTTGTATCGTTCTAGCCCTGCTTCTAAATCAGCGATCAGATCATCGACGTCTTCAAGTCCAATATGGACACGAATCAGGGTTCCCTCAAAGTTAGGGTTAGCAACAGTACGCAGACTATTGAAGCTCTTCGGTTCATTAGCAAGAATCAGACTCTCAAAACCACCCCAAGAATACCCCATACTAAAATGCTTCATTCCATCTAATAGGGCTGTCGTTGCTCGTGGATAACTGGTTTTCAACACAAATGAAAATAGGCCATTTCCACCGGTAAAATCTCGCGTGAAAAACTCGTGACCAGGACAGGTTTCAAGGGTAGGGTGGCGAACATGATCGACTTCTGGTCTGTTTTGAAGCCACTGCGCCACTTTCAAGCTGTTTTCCGCGTGTTGACGCAAGCGTACATCCAAAGTGCGAATTCCGCGTAAGCCTAAGTAAGCATCATCAGGAGACACACATTGACCCATTAGGTAGCTTTGCTCGCGTAATTGATCCCAGTATTGCTCGCTGGCTACCGCAGTGCCAAGCATCACATCTGAGTGTCCGACAATGTATTTGGTTGCCGCTTGAATTGAAATATCAACACCATGCTCAAATGGAGAGAAATTCACCCCAGCCGCCCAAGTATTATCGAGCATAACGATGATATCATGTTGGTGTGCAATGCTAGACAGGGTAGGTACGTCTTGCACTTCCATGGTGATAGAGCCTGGAGATTCGAGGAAAAGAACCTTAGTGTTAGGTTTGATGAGCTCTTTGATCCCTTCACCAATCGTTGGTTCGTAGTATGTGGTTTCTACACCCATTTTCTTGAGGATTTTATCGCAGAAATCTCGTGTTGGTTCGTAACAGGTATCGACCATAAGAATATGATCGCCTGTTTCAACAAAAGACAAAATAGCATTAGAGATAGCAGCGGTGCCACATGGGTAAAGGGCGCAACCTGCACCTCCTTCGATCTCTGTCATTGCATCTTGGAACGCAAAATGAGTCGTGGTGCCGCGGCGACCATAAAACAGAGTTTTGTTTGCTCGGTTAACCGTTGCGTGATGCTTTTCTGCCACGGTATTAAAAACGACGGTTGAGGCTCTTTGAACGGAAGGGTTAACCACACCGTTAGTCCACTTTTCATCGCGACCAGCGGTAACGAACTTGGTCTGCTTACTTTCTGACATCGGAAGTCCTTATCGAATACTTTACCTTATTTAAACCATGGCAAAGCATGAATAGCAAGGGATTAAAGCAGAGGATTAAACAGATAAAATACACGCTCTAAAAAGCGAGAGAATAGCGTTCTCTTTTCCCACTGTTCTACGTCGACCAAATGAGACTCTTGCATATAACTTTGCTGTAGCCAGAACATCTCTTTGGTAAACGCTAGATCATCAATGGCTAAGGTGAGTTCAAAGTTAAGCCATAAGCTTCGCATATCAAGATTTACTGTCCCAACGAGACAAAACTCCTCATCAATGACAACAGACTTAGTATGGAGTAATCCACCATAGAATTCGTAGATCTTGACGCCTGCGCTGAGTAGCTCGCTATAAAATGCTCGTGACGCCCATTGAACCATTAACGAGTCATTTTTGTGTGGAATGATAAGTTCTACATTAATACCACGCTGGGCGGTCATCTTAAGAGTTTCAAGTAAGTCAGAGCTCGGGACAAAATAAGGGGTAGTGATTCGAACCGAGTGGTTAGCCTGATTAATCGCAAGCGTTAAAACTTGAGAAATCAAATGTTCCGGCATACCAGGCCCTGAAGGAACCACTTGTACTGGATGTTGCGGTTCGTCAGGGTTAATACGGCATTCTGGAATAGCAGGGAATGCACGTGACCCCGTTTCAACTTCCCAGTCCCAGCAATGAATAGCGGAAAGGACATTGACGGTTGGTCCAGTGACGCGAATCATAATGTCGATCCACTGTCCAACACCAGAATCTTGCTTAAAGTAGGCAGGGTCGACGAGGTTCATTGACCCTGTGTAGGCGACTTTTTCGTCTATAACGATGATCTTCCGATGTTGACGGAGATCTAAGCGTCGTAGGAAGATACGCCAAGGGCTGACTTCAAGTGCTTGAACAACTTCGACACCAGCGCTGCGCATCATCTTCGCCCATTCGCTGCGAAAGAAGCGCGGGCTCCCTGCAGAATCAAGTAGCAATTTAACATTTACGCCACGTTTTGCGGCTCGAATCAAGGCAGAAGCTACAGAATCGGCTAATCCGCCAGGGTGCCAAATATAGAAAACCATGCGAATACTGGTTTGCGCATTTTCTATATCTTCAATAATTGAGTGCAGAATGTCGTTAGGAGAGCTCTGTAGGGAAAGGGAGTTTCCAGAGAGCGCTGGTAGACCCAATCGGTTATTACATAGCTCATCAATCCGGTAAATATGGCGACCGAAGCTTTCTGGTGAGTGCGCGTGACAGTCGTTTAGGCCTGAAAACCAGCCAGAAAAGGGAGAAAGCATCTCTTTTGCACGTTCCGCTCTTTTTCGGCCTAGATTGAGTTCGCCAAATAGGAAATAGCAGGCAACACCTAGAATTGGAATGATGTAAATGATCATCAGCCAAGCTAGCGAAACGCTCACCGCGCGTCGCTTTAGCACTACTCGAATTGTCACACCGGCAACCAAAACCCAGTAAAAGACAATCCCAGCGAGCGTAACAAAGTGATAAAACTTTTCCATTCAGTAACCTAGGTAATCCAATGCTATCCAATATTAGAACTCTGGACGAAGGACGACAAGCAACAAATTTACAAAGAATGTAACGAACAGGAAGTAGAAATAAAAAGTATGATTATGTTATGGGAGTGTAAAATCTGGTGTATAGTGGATGTTAAAGGCTAAAAAAGCAGCATTTAAACATATTTTTCACAACTGTGGTGGGAAATTAAACTTATTGGGCTTCCAATTTTAATCTTAAACTGCTTTACTTGCCATAACGTTAGCGTCACTGATAATTCTATTAAGTGTAAAAATTATTATACACCACTTTTTACGACGCCTAACAGAAGCAAACACAACTTAGAAAACGATTTAATGGAGTAACCGTGGCTACAAGTTCAAGTGCACAGGCCCGTGATACATGGGGGTCTAAATTAGGCTTCGTAATGGCCGCAGCAGGTTCTGCTGTTGGTTTGGGCAACATATGGAAATTTCCTTACACGGCGGGTGAAAGTGGCGGCGGCGCGTTCGTTGCAATTTACCTTCTTTTCGTAATTTTTATCGGCTTTAGCGTCATGTTAACGGAATTCGCTATTGGCCGTAAGACAGGTCTATCAGCTGTAGGTGCATTTAAAACGACAGACCGTCGTTGGACATTTACAGGTGTTATGGGTGTGCTAAGTGGTCTCCTAATCATGGGTTTCTACCCAGTGGTTGGTGGTTGGGCACTGGCATATATATTTAAAGTGGGTGGTGGTCTACTGAGCGCTCCTGAAGCAATCGGTGATAGCTTTGGTGGCTTTATTTCAGACCCTGTTCAACCTCTAATGTGGATGGGTATCTACTTGATGCTTAACATCGCTATCGTTATGAAAGGTGTTTCTGGCGGTATCGAGAAAGCAGGTAAGATCCTAATGCCTCTACTATTCCTAATCCTGATCGTTGTATCAGTGAAAGGTATAATGCTACCTGGTGCAATGGCAGGTCTTGAGTTCCTGTTCATGCCAGACTTCTCTAAAGTAGACAGCAGCGTGGTACTTGCAGCTCTAGGTCAAGCGTTCTTCTCGCTAAGTCTAGGTATGGGTTGTATGTTGACTTACGGTTCTTACTTGAAGAAGAAAGAAAACCTAGTTCAAACAACGGGTATGGTTACTGCGATGGATACAGGCGTTGCAATCCTTGCGGGTGTGGCAATGTTCCCAGCAATGTTCGCATTCGGTATGGAGCCAGCAGCAGGTCCGGGTCTCGTATTCGTTGTTGTACCTCAGCTATTTGCTGAAATGGGTGGCGTAATTGGTCTTCTGTTTGCCCTAATGTTCTTCATTGGTTTAACCGTAGCGGCACTGACTTCTTCTGTATCTTTACTTGAAGTAGTAGTTTCTTACCTAATCGATGAGAAAGGTATGAAGCGCTCTACAGCGGTAATCAGCGCAAGTGCGGTAATGGCAACACTATGTGTGTTCGCGTCACTTTCTCTAGGTGGTGTAGGACCAACGCTATTTGGCACTGGTGCGTTCGATATCTTCGACTTACTAACAGATAAGATCTTCCTAGCGGTTGGCGGTATGTTGGTGTGTATCTTTGCTGGCTGGCGCTTATCACGCTCAGAGCTAGAGAAAGAGATTACTAACGATGGTGAAGTTTCTTTCCCACTATTTGGTCTATGGTACAACCTAGTTAAGTACATCATTCCAGTAGCAATCGCAATCGTAGCATTCATGGGCGTTAAGTCTGGTTTCGATAGCGGTAAAGGTGAAATCATGCTGTTAGGTATTGGTATCATCGCTCTAGCCGGAGTCTTCTCTAAGAAGCTTTAAACTAGAAGTGGTACTAAAGTTAAACAAAACCTCCCAACTGGGAGGTTTTTTCGTTTCTATCAGCTACTTTTATTAAAGAGTCTTATCACTAAGCCGATAATATTCGGTATAAGAATGTAATCCAAATACAAGTCGTTAAGGAAGGTGCTTTGTGAAGTGGTCTGTACGGAAAAAACTCTATGCTGGCTTTGGTTGCGTCCTCGCCATCATGACAATCATGGCAGGGACTATTTGGTCAGAAGTGACTCAGTCGCATGACGTCGCGTCAGAAATTCGTAATGACGATGTACCAGAAGTAGTCGGTTATCTAATCTTAATTGATGAAGCGGGTGACGTTTATCGTGATGCGACAGGAGCTATCACAGGCGTAGCGAGCGCGTTAGGCGATTACCAAAGGAATAAACAAGAGTTTTGGGACGCTATTGCAGCAGTGAAAAAATTGGAAACTCCTGGTGGGGCTGATTATCAACGTATTGAGCAGATAGAGCGCCTAATGACTGGCTTCACCCAAGGCTTTGAAAGAGAGATCGTGCCACTTCTTGGTGATAAAAATGCGCTAGAGCAAGAGATTACCGAGCTACGCAGTCTCTATGAAGAGTATCTAACGCCTATCGAAGGATTACTCGATGAGGCTTCATCAGCTGAAATTACCGAGACTGACGCTTCTCTTCTCTATCTAACTGATTCGTTCGATACGATTGAAAATACCATTGTTGTGTTGTTTGTTATCGCGTTAGTTCTCACCTGCATTATTGCCTATTGGCTATCCAACTCGATAACAACTCGATTAACCAATCTTGATTCCGTGGCACAGAAAGTGGCAGGGGGGGACTTAACAGCGGATGATATTGTGGATGAGTCGGGAGATGAACTAGCGAATCTAGCTAGCTCAATTAATAAGATGCAATCATCATTAACCACTTTGATTGGCTCTATCTCGTCTGTTTCCAACCAAGTTCAGCATGTGACGGCTGACCTATCGAATGTTAGCCAAGATATTGTTGCCGGTGCATCGTCGCAGGCAGATAAGGCTAACCTGATTGCTACCGCAGCAGAAGAACTCAGCTTAACCATCTCTGAAGTGGCGCAACAAGGTTCCGCAACATTTGAAGAAGCACAGAAATCTGAGCAAAGCGCGGAATCTGGTCGTAACGTTATTACAGAAATGGTGGATTCTATTCAACAGGTGAGTTTGCAGATGACGGAGATGTCGACGCAAATGAACGAGCTTGGTGCACATGGTGAGCAGATAGGGTCGGTTATTCGCGTTATTGAAGGTATTGCAGAGCAGACAAACCTGCTGGCATTGAATGCAGCAATTGAAGCCGCAAGGGCAGGTGAATTTGGTCGCGGGTTTGCTGTCGTTGCTGATGAGGTTCGAGCTTTAGCCGAGCGAACAACGACGGCAACACAGGAAGTGGCAGGGATAATCCAGCAAATTCAAACTGGCACGCAAGAAGCAGTAACCTATACACAAGAGAACTGCAAGCTAGTAGAAATTGGTGTAGAGCGTAGTACTGGTGCGGTCACCGCGCTGGAAGAAATTGTTGCAGGGGCGGCCAATGTCCAATCTATGGTCAACTCAATTGCGACAGCAGCAGAAGAGCAAACCGCAGTTACTAAAGAGATTGCCGCCGATATCACCGCCATTAGTGATATTTCCGAGCGTTCACTGCAATTAGCCAATAGCAGTTCAGATAATGTTAACGGCTTGAACTCTAAAGTCGCGGAGCTAGAGAGTTTAGTCAGTAAATTCAAACTGAGCTAAGCCAAGCGAGACTGGCTTTCACAAGGAGAATGGGTATACTCATGCCTCCGAAGTGGAGCCAGTCAAATGTTTGATATTTTATATACCCATCCTGACTTTATCGTCATCAACAAACACCCTAATGTTTCCGTACATAAAGATGATGGCGATACCATGCTACTGCAAGAGGTGGCTAAGCAGACCAAAGATAAGCAGCTTTTTCTTATTCACCGGTTAGACAAAATGACGTCGGGCATCTTATTGCTTGGAAGAAGTTCGCCTGCCGCTAGAGAATTATCGAATCAATTTGCTGAGCGTAACGTTGAGAAATTCTATCTTGCCATTGGCAGTAAGAAACCAAAGAAAAAGCAGGGCTTAGTGAGTGGTGATATGGAGCGTTCACGGCGCGCTGCTTGGAAATTGATTAATACGCAAAACAACCCCGCGGTAACCCAGTTTTTTTCTACGGCTTCTTTGCCGGGAGAGAGACTGTTTCTGTGTAAGCCAAATACAGGTAAAACGCATCAAATCCGCGTCGCATTGAAGTCGGTTGGTTCGGGAATTGTTGGTGACCCGATATACAACGGCGGTAGTGATTCCGATCGGGGGTATTTACACGCGTTTGCGCTTCGCTTCGAACTGAATCACCAAGCTTACGAGTTTGTCTGTGACCCACGCAACAACAACGTGCTTGGCAAGAAGTGGAATGATGAAATTACCAGTCAAGGCATTGAGGCTTGGCTAAAACCTTGGGAGCTATCATGGCCGAAGATCAACAAGTAATGCCTGCAGCTATGCAGTCAGAGCAACTACCTGTCTTTTTTGAACAACTGAAACTTCAACTAGAACTCGCACCGAATGAGGTTCGTCGCCTGTTTCATGGTCGTGGACGTAGATTCGAAGGTTTAGAACAGCTGACTTGTGATTGGATTCAAGGTCAGCTCATTGTCAGTCTGTTTAAACAGGTTAGTGAAGATTTTATTGAAGAGTTAAAGCAAGGACTGACGACCTTATCCGAAAGTGAGTTGTGGCAACAGAAGCAAGGGAAAGTCATCGTTGTTCAGTATCGGTATGCTGAAGGCGCGCCGTCAGAAGTATTGCTAGGCGAGTTGGACAATCGACCTGTTGTCGAAGAGTCGGGCTTAAAATATCAGCTTGATATTGGCCGTAACCAGAACTTTGGTCTATTTCTGGATATGCGTCTCGGTCGTGACTGGGTAAAAGCTCACGCCAAACATAAAAATGTTCTTAATCTTTTTGCTTATACCTGTGGCTTTTCTGTTGCTGCAATTGAAGGTGGGGCAGACCAAGTGGTGAATGTGGATATGTCTCGCTCTTCATTATCGAAAGGGCGCGAGAACCATAAATTAAATGGTCACAACGTTAATCAAGTTAAGTTCTTAGGCTATGATATTTTCCGCTCATGGGGAAAAATCAGAAAAATGGGTCGCTATGATCTGATCGTGATCGATCCCCCTTCATTTCAAAAAGGCAGCTTTGCTTTAACTAAAGATTACAAACGTATTCTTAGAAAGTTGCCTGAGCTATTAGCGGAAGGCGGTGAAGTGATTGCATGTGTTAACTCTCCTCAAGTCACAAGTCAGTTTTTAATCGACAGCATGCAGGAAGAAGCGCCCCAATTAAGCTTTGTTGAACGTTTGGATAACCCACAGGAATTTGAAGACATCGATCCTGAGGCTTCGTTGAAAGTACTCAGGTTTAAGTAAGACCAAACGAACTAGAGATGTTAAAGCGCCTACTTAGGCGCTTTTTTTGTATCTCAATAACAAGAACTTCTCACACATTTAAGTTAATACAACTGATTGTTGTGAGAAATTTCACACAATGAACTGACAGATCTTGGTTTTATAAGAGAACTAACTGGATGTAACGGCTTTCATTTTGTCTCAAAAGTAAGACTTTAGCTTCTCGTTGGCATTTAATAGATCTATATAAGATCTATTATTATATGAATTAATAATTAAAAATATAAATATAAGAAAAGCCCTACATATAACTGACAAATTTTTGATCTATTTCTGATTGAATTTATAAATTTATCCATTTTTTCTTTGTTTATATTATTTATTTAATTTAATTAAGATTTATTTTTTGATTGATTGCCTATTTTTAAATTAATAATATGCGCTCCCTAAATTATCCAAATTCATTTTTTCGAATTTAAATTGATTAAAAATTGAATTTAAATCCACTATTCAGAAAGGAAAGAGCATGTTAACTAAACTATTCGTAAATGCTAAATTGGCCCTAGAAAATTACAAAAATGACGATCGCGGTGTAACTGCAATTGAATACGGTCTTATTGCGGCAGGTATCTCAATTGTTATCGCTTCGTTGGTTGGTGATATCGGTACCGAACTCAGCACTATCTTTACTTCTATCAAGACTGAGCTATCGAACTTTAATAAATAGATTTGAGTGTTATCACTATAGGGTGGTTGTTCTTACTTACCACCCTTTCAATTCTCGTCGCAATTAGTGACCTTATAAGTCGAAAAATTGGCAATGGTTTATGTGTATCTATTGCGTTAAATGCAGTTGCTGTAGCACTAATCTTTAGTGGCTCGGTGAGTGTGATTGTTCCCGTTACGATTTTTCTTCTTGGTATTTGCTTGAGTCAACTGGGTTGGTTAGGCGGTGGTGATAGTAAATTATTAGCAGCCTATGCAATTGCGATAGACCCTCAAAACATTCCGTTAACACTATTTATGACCACGATTGTAGGTGGCCTAGTTAGTGTGATTTATTTAGTTATAAACAGGTTCAATCATAAGACTACTGAAGGCGTTCCTTATGGAGTTGCTATCGCTATTGGTGGTTTGCTTGGTGTATTAGCGTCAATCTAAGGACGTAATGTGAAAAAAATAATCCTGTTGGCCGTCGCTGGGCTAGCAATCTTATTTGGTTTGTATGGTCTCGCGGGCAGTCTGTCTAAAGCACCGTCACAAGAAACGCAGCCGATAGAAGAAAAAGAAACCTATCTCACGATTTGGCGACTAAACAAATCGGTGACGAAAGGCCAACTTGTAGAAAGATCCGATTTTGAGGTGGTTAGCTTACTGGAAAGCGAAGCCAACACCTTGGGGGTAGCAAAGGACATGTCACTTGAATTCATTTCTGGTTCCATCTTTGCGAAAGATATGCGTATGGGCGACTTAGCGTTTCCAGAAAGTATGGTTGCACCAGATCAAGAAGGTTATGTTGATCTCGTGATTGGTGATAATCGCGTTCCTTACGCAATTAAAGTGCAGCCGCAATCCATTGTTGGTGGTGTGATTACCCATGGCACTATGATTGATGTTCTCTCGCTCTCTTTACCCACTGAATTCTCCATTGAAACGGCGGAGACGCAGGCTACACGCAAAAGAAACATGTTTGTTACCCCAGTACTCACTGGTGTCAAAGTGTTGCAAGTAAACAAAAGCGTAATCGATGCAACTCGCACCACCCCTGCGACGAGTGAAATTAACTTAATCCTTGAGCTGACTCGTAAGCAAGTCGCCACAATTACAGTGGCAAAAAGAATCTCTGAGCTCGAAGTTCATAAATCTATCGGTGAATACCAAAAGTCAGATCTCCATGCCGATGCAGGTGATGTGCTATCTAACTTCAAATCTGTGGTCGAATATCGCTCTAGCGATGTAACCATTAACTGAGGCTTCAATGAAAAAGTTACTTATCTCTCTTTGTGCCTTACTTTTTTTAGTACCTTCTATTTCAAACGCGCAAAGAAGTACCTACCTCTCAGAAGGTGAGATGGAAATAATCTCAGTTGGCGAAGATATAGACTCAGTCTTTATTTCCAACCCAAAAGTGGCTGACTATCAAGTGATTGATAAACGTAAAGTTGCTTTGTTTGGCAAAGCTTTAGGTGAGACTGGATTCGCCGTATTTGGCACTAGCGGTAAGACACTCACTAAACGCAAGGTAACTGTGAATACATCGCTGACAGAGTTAGAAAGCCAAGTCCAGCTGCTGTACCCCAATGCCAATGTAAAGTTGACGCATATCGGTGACAATGTGGTCTTAACTGGCACCGTTGCAAACGAAAAAACCAAAGATGCCATCAATCAGATGGTGGGTGAGCTGTTAGAGAAAGAGAAAAAAGAGTTCGCGATTGAGTGGAACCTTGATGATGACGATTATGAAATGGAATTTATGAAGCGTTTTCATTTCACTGGCGTTGTTAACCAGATCGAAGTCGTGACTCAAAAGCAAGTTAACGTAAAATTGTCGATTGCCGAAGTGTCTCACTCATTTCTTGAAGAGTTTGGTGTTCAGTACGGTAGCCAAGGCCAAAGTCCAGGTGTGTTTGTTAATCCGCTAACCTCATTTAGCGCTTCAGATATTATTTCTGTTATTACCGCTATGGGTAATGACACGGTCGGACAAATTCTCGCCCAGCCAAATCTTTCAGTTATGTCTGGTGAAACGGCGAATTTCTTAGTCGGTGGTGAACTACCTGTCGTTACAGTAGTAGATGGAACGACAAACGTTGAATACAAAGAGTTTGGTATCCGCCTTGACCTTATGGCTAAGGTACTCGACGACGATAATATCAAACTGTCGTTAATCCCAGAGGTTAGCTCCTTAGATACCCAGTATAGAAATGAGTCTTACGATCTGCCTGCTTTAAAAACTCGCCGTGCAAGAACCACGGTTCAACTTGCTGATGGCAAAAGCTTTGTCTTAGGTGGCTTGTTGAGCACCGAAGATAAAGAGTCATTAAGCCAAATTCCATTTATTGGCGAAATTCCAGTGTTAGGTGCGCTGTTCCGTTCTTCAGGCACGGAAAGAACACGTACCGAACTTGTGATTGTTGCGACGGTCAATCTTGTTCAGCCCGTTGAACCAAGTGCCATCCAACTACCAACAATGCGGAAAACCACGAGTCTTGAGCGTTTTTTGAATGTTGAGCCGAATGGTTCTGATTCAGAACAAAACAAATGGGCAAATGAAATCTACGCGACCGGAGGCTTCAAGCTATGAGGAAGGTAACTCATAAATCTCTTTGGCAAGCGACCAGTTTGTGCGTGCTATTTGTTTTGGGTGGCTGCGCAGAAACGGTTTCAACCCGAGAAGGTCAAGCTATTCACACTGTGCCAATGGTTTATACCTGGTCTGCTTCATTTGAACAGGTGGGTCTAGAAAGCGCTAAGCAAGATGTACGGACACTGATCAATAAGAACTGGGAGCTAGTGGCGAACAAAGGATTGGAACTCCAATGGTCGACAAATCGAGGTAAGCATCTGGCAACTTCGCTTCGTCAGGAACTAATCGAGCGCGGTGTTGATACAAAGCATATCTCATTCACCCAAGAGAGCTTAAGTAACAATAAGGATGTCGCTGTTCGGTTTCATTACACCAAGGTGGTCACGGAACTGTGCACGCCAAGTAAAATCGGCCAGTTTGGCGCGTACTCTGAAGGTTGCTTTGCTGAAAATGCACGTTGGCAAGCTATGGTAAATCCAGAAAAGATGCTGTCTTCGCAGCCTGTTGCTAAGTAGGAGACCAGATTTATGTTTGACTTAGTCGATAAGCTGCAAAGCAAGCCTCTAGAGAATACGGTTAAGAAAGAGACCATTACCTCGGTATTGTTTCATCAAACCCAAGAGTGTGTCGAGCTGGTTGATGAAGCCTTTCGTTTCGAGAACATCAATGTTCCCACTATGGTGGCAAATGGCGATGAAAAGATTAAACAGCATGTGCGTGAGTCTCTGGTAGAGATCGTCATTGTTGAGTTGAACCTTAGCGAAAACGTCACTAAGGATATGGAGCGAATCAGTCATTTACTGCCTAACAGTGCTTCGGTGATTGTTATTGGTAGTGAAGACGCAATTTCTACCATTCGTAACTTAAAAGAGATGGGCTTTTACTATGTGTTTTGGCCAATCACTAAACAAGAGCTGATAGATTTTGTTCGTAACGTAAACAATAACCGCCAACGAAACTCAGGTTTAGGTAAGGATCGCACAGCAAAAAAAGTCGGTATTTGGGGTACAAAAGGTGGTGTCGGCGCAACCATGTTGACCGCTGAAATTGCTTTTGAACTATCGAACCTAAAAAAATCGAGTAGTTTGGTGGTTGATCATGACTTTCGTGGCGGCAATTTGGATATCTTCTTGGGTCTTAAGCGATTTGAGAAGAAACCCGTTACGAGAGCCTCGCTCGCATCAAGCGTCGATACAACCTATGCCACAAGCATGGTGAAAAAGGTCGACAACATGTTGGCGGTCATGTCGCTTGAATCGGATGACCTTAATGAGCTAGAGCTGAAAGAGTACGTTCGCACGCTAACGGCAGAGCTTGCCGGCAACTACAACTTTATTATCGAAGATTTGTCCCGAGCGAGTAACTCTAAGCAAGATCTCGATTATATCTCAACGTCCTGCGATGTGATCGTTTTACTAATTGAGCCAACGGTCTCAAGTGTTCGCGAAGCTAAGCGTACGATGCGTAGCTTGGAAATGGCGGATTCTAGTGCTCGTTGCTTGTTTGTTCTGAACTACACCGTTGCAGAAAAAGCCGCGACGATTAGCCCTGCTGACATCAAAGAGTTTTTAGGTCGTGAGCCTGATGTGGTTCTGCCGAATGAGCCAAGAATGAGTAAGTTAGTCTTAGAACAAAAACACATCTACCAGCATGATTATCCAGTCAGCCAAAACCTGCATAAGCTCACCGCGATGCTGCTCGGTCAATCCGATGAAGGCGGCAAAAACAGTTGGCTACGTCGCATGCTGAAGCGAGGCAAGTAATGGACATTAATAAGTCAGCTTATGTTCAGATCCGTAAGCAGATCTTCGAAGCGCTAGACGCTGAAGTTGTTCAAAGCTTGTCTAAAGAGGCGCTAACGGTTCAGCTATCCAACGCCGTCGATATGTTGATCGACAAACTTGGGTTCTCAGTGGCAAGTGTTATTCGTCGCGAGTATGTCAAAGGGCTTGTTGACGAGTTACACGGCCTCGGCCCTCTACAATCTTTAATGGAAGATGAGTCGATCAGTGACATCATGATCAATGGCTGTGACGCGGTGTTTGTCGAGCGTTACGGCTTGGTTGAGAAAGCCAATGTCTCCTTCATTGACGAAGACCAGTTACAGCAAATTGCTAAGCGCATTGCTAGCCGAGTAGGCAGACGCGTTGATGAATCTTCGCCAACCTGTGATGCCCGTTTGCCTGATGGAAGCCGCGTTAATATCGTTATTCCACCTATTGCTATTGATGGTACGTCAATCTCAATCCGAAAATTCAAAAAGCAATCAATAGAGCTTTCTGAACTGGTTGAATTTGGCGCGATGAGCCCTGAGATGGCACGCATCTTAATGATTGCTGCTCGCTGCCGACTCAATATTTTGATATCTGGTGGTACGGGTTCTGGTAAGACAACCATGCTTAATGCCTTGTCTCAATACGTCTCAGAGAAAGAACGCATTGTGACTATCGAAGACGCGGCAGAGCTGAAACTTTTGCAGCCACATGTTGTGCGTTTGGAAACGCGCACCGCAGGCATCGAAGGCTCTGGTGCGATTAATCAGCGCGATTTGGTGATCAACTCACTGCGTATGCGTCCTGATCGAATTATTGTTGGCGAATGTCGTGGCGCAGAAGCGTTTGAAATGCTTCAGGCTATGAATACCGGCCACGATGGTTCTATGTCTACTCTTCACGCCAATACACCCCGAGATGCACTGGCAAGGGTAGAGTCAATGGTGATGATGGCGACGAGCAGTTTACCACTAGAAGCGATTCGTCGGACGATTGTTAGTGCTGTCGATCTTGTGGTGCAAATCAGTCGCTTGCACGATGGTAGCCGAAAAGTGATGAGTATTACCGAAGTTGTTGGTATCGAAGGCTCAAACGTTGTATTGGAAGAAATGTTCCGTTTTCAGCCCGCTTCAATGGGCAGTGAAGATGGAAAAATTCGCGGGCGTTTTGTCACCGCAGGCCTTATGCAGCGTTCGGTTCTGGTTGAGAAAGCCAAATACTTTGGTTTAGAGCAGCAGCTAACCGAAGCCTTTAATGTTGGTGAACCTGCATGATCTACTGGTTGGCCTTGATTCTTGGCGGAATGACCTTGCTGGTGGCGTTTTGGCCAAGAAAAAGCGAGCAAAAAAACTACTATTTGGAAGAAGCAAACACATCGCTAATGGTCAGTTCCATTGATGAGGCTCAACAAGCCGTTGACCTAAAAGCGCTTTCTGACAAAACCTTCATCGATGTATTGAAAGCAAGAAGCAAAAACGTAAAGCGTCAGTTGGGCAAAATGGCTGAGGTGAAATTGATGATCTTTAGCCTCATCTTAGTGGTTGGCGGAGTAGTACTCAACCATAAGTACTTGCAGACAAACTTGTTGTTGGTCGTTTCAAGCGTGTTAGTGCTTGGCTGGGTATTTGGCTATTTATGGTTGCAAAAGCGTCAGCGTCAGGCTTTCGAAAGTGCCTTCCCTGATGCGTTAAATATGCTTTCTAGTGCGGTAAGTTCGGGTGAGAGTATTATGCATGCGATCATCTATGTTGGACGTACTCTACAGGGTGAAGTTGGTAATGAGTTTAAGCGTATGGGGGAGAGGCTTCAGCTCGGAGAAACCCCAGACAATGTGTTCCGTAAATCTTGTGACCGCTTTCCTTATCCTTCTTTCTATTTTTTCGTTATAACCTTGCGCGCAAACATGCAGCGTGGTGGTCAGTTGAAAGATGTTATTGCGCGCTTAAATCGACTGATGTTTGATGCGAGAGCGATAGAGAAGAAGAAATATGCTTTGACCGCAGAAGCGCGGATGTCAGCGAAAATCGTCGCGGTGATCCCTTTTTCTGTGTTGTTCTTACTCCAGTTTGTCAGCCCTGACAATTTTGAGTTTCTATTGTTTGATCCGGCAGGAAAACCCATCCTCTACTACTTGATTGGCAGTGAGTTTATCGGGCTGTTGATTGTTTGGATGTTGATGAGAGGGGCGCAAAGATAATGTCAGCGCATTTGATCATTTTTATCACCCTTGTGCTAATCACTCTAGGTGTCGCGATTGTTGGTTACCAGCTCTGGAGTACGGCCAAACGTCGTAAGGTGCTAAAAACCTACGCGTTACTGGACGATAAAAGCCAAGAAAAGAAACACGATACTGATAGCCATCTAGAGCAGGCATTAGAAAAACTGACTTCTTCATTCTCTTCACAGGAAGATGACATTAAAGAGAAATTAGAGGAGGCAGGTCTACACAATCAGAATTTAGCTAAGTACTACATGCATTTTAAGTATGGGGTATCAATACTAGGTATTTTTCTTATCTTCCTTGTAGCAAATATGTACTCATTGCCTTCTTCAAAAATGATAGCGGGTATGGCCGTTTGGTTTATTGCATGCATTATTTTTCCCGACTCGTTACTTGCGGCAAGAAAGAAGGCGCGCCAGCAACGTATTTCCGGACAGTTACCTTATTTGCTTGATCTAATGGCCATATGTGTTCAAACCGGCATGACACTAGAAGCAACGATTAAGTATCTCTCTTTAGAGCTAAGGGCGTTTGATAAAGAACTTGCTCTGCTACTGGCTAAAGTGGATGACCGAGCAAAAATTGTCAGCCTAGAGAAGGCACTAGACGAACTGTATGAAAAACTGCCGACACCTGAGATCCGCAGCTTTGTCATGACCTTAAAACAGAGCCTGCAATATGGCTCATCCATTTATCAAGTGCTGACCACGCTTGCGTCAGACATTCGTGACGTCAACATGCTCGCGGCTGAAGAGCGCATTGGCAAACTGGCGGCAAAAATGTCTATGCCATTGATTGTATTCATCATGATGCCGATTGTGGTGATCATCTTAGCACCTGCTGTAATGAGGTTTATGGACCATGTATAAATTAATGCTGTTAGCAGCGTTGCTATTGAGTGGTTGTGCAACCACACAAACTTCTGACCCTAGTTCTGTGATTAATGCGAATAAAGAGCAGATGTACGTTGAAGCGAACAACCAGGAAAAGCTCATTGAGTTTTACAAACAAGAGTTGCGCGATCAGGAAAGTACTGGCACTCGTATTAAACTAGCGCGCACCTATTTAGCGATAGAGGACCCAGAGTCAGCGATTTTTGCTATCAGTCAACTTGATGAAAAATCAAAAGGTTTTGATGCTTATCTGATATTAGCCAAAGCTCACTTTCAGTTAGGCGACATCGAACCGTCAGTTGAGAATGTATCCGCAGCGCTGTCGTTAAACCCTAAGAGTGGTGAAGCGTATAATCTTGCTGGCGTGTTAGCTGCGGTGGAAGGGAAATTTGAGCAAGCTGAGCAGAATTTCATCGAGGCAAGAAAACTGTTCTACAGCGATGACGCAGTGAAAAACAACCTAGCGACCTTGTATTTAATTCAGGGTCATTACAAACGTAGTTACGACTTATTACTTTCTGTTTATCAGGCGAATCCAAAAGATGCCAAAACCGAAGCCAACCTCGTTATTGCTTTGGTGAAGTTAGGTGATCTCGACCAAGCTCAGAAAATGCTTGGAGAGAAATATGATCATAAACAGACACAGCAAATCATAAACTCAATCCGCGTTGGTGATTTCAGCAATGCGAACTTTGAGTCTTAAGCCATGCGAATTCTACGTAAACAGCGCGGTGTAGCGTCTATAGAGTTTGGCCTTGGTTTTATGGCGTTTTTCTTGATGATTATGCTCTGGGCCGAAATGGGCTACCTAGCTTATGTTTCCTCTGCTAATGATCTTGCGATTGCCGAAGCCTCACGCAGTGCTAAAACGACCAATATGGCTGCTAGTCGAGGCTCACAGCAGACCCAGTTTATGACTGAGTTCAAACGAATTATTCGTGAGCAAGCTGGTGTTCTTGGCAATATCATTGACCCAGATAGATACAAACTTACAGTGCATTATTTTGCTTCGATCGAAGAGCTAGGCCAGCACAATGGAGCGATTGATGACACGTGCTCGCAGAACGAAAGTCAAAGCGAAGCCGAGTGCGGAAATCCAACAGACAGTGCGCTTGCGATATATAGAGTCGAATATGACTACACGCCAATGCTCGCCTTCTTTATGCAAGGGAGCAGCAGCCTGACAAGAGAAGTCGTTGTAATTCAGGAGTTCGAGCGTGACCAATTTAAAATCTAACCAACGTGGTGTGTTCTCTATAGAGTTTGCTTTACTTGGGGTCGTATTCTCAACCATGTTGATCTTTACTGCTGACATTGTCGTTAAACTTTCGGTGCAAGGAAAGCTAGATAGATTGTCTTATTCCCTAGTTAATGTGATCAAAGAGCGTACCCAGTTCTATGGTAAAGACAATTACGATATCGATAACAAGATGGTGACCGATATTTATAAGATAGCCACAGGTTCAATGCAGAGAACCATGGGCAGTTATCAGGCCAGTAATGTGGGTGGCGAGTTTGAACTGCTTACTTTTGATCTTAACGGCAAGCCATCTACGACGCGAATCTCCAAAGGCACCGGGTGCTCTTTGGGACAAACAATCTCGCAGCAGGAAGACCTATCTATGGTGACTTCATGGGGACGCCGAGCAACCCTCTATCGCGTGACGTTGTGTTACGAAACCGATAACTGGGCAGGACCTTTGTTTGATGAAGAGTTCACCACTATACAATCATCCTCTTTGATGATGGGGCGTTAATCATGCACAGTTCTAAAAGAAAACAGGGCGGGCATGCTGCTTTATTATTTGCTCTGATCATTCCTGGGATGTGGGGATTTTTCACGCTCGCCATTGATGGGTCGCGCGCACTGCAAACCAAAGCTAGGTTAGGGGATGCCTCTGAAGTTGCCGCGTTGGCTTTGGCGGCGAAGAATAGCTCAAATCTTAGCGAGAACAAAAAACTAGCTGAAGATTACATTAGCACTTATGTGCCTGACTCGGATATCTCGATTACTAAGGTTGAAAGAAGTGAGTGTCACGTATCTGACAATCTCGATTGCGATGGCGCCAACCGATATTCACAGTATTCGCTAGAAGTATCCATTAACCAAGATGCTTGGCTACCAACACAGGAATTTGTCGGTTTTGGTGATAACTATGATGTTGCACATGCAGCGACAGCACGTAAGTACCAAGGTGACAGTATTGATGTGTCGTTTGTAATGGATTATTCGGGTTCAATGGATGAAAGATGGCAGGGTAAACCGAAATACAAACATGTCAGAGACATCATCAATTCTGTGCTGAAAGAGTTAGAAAGCTATCAGGGCATACAAGAGATTAACAACAAGGTTTCCCTTGTGCCGTACTCTGAGTTTACTGCTCGCCCAAAAGACAACTTTTCTTGTGGCTGGGGGAAACCAAAGCCAACCAAGTATGTCGATGAGCTCTACTACAAAAAAAAGAACAATAGATACAAACTTGATGCGCAGAAAACGGTTGATAGATGGCAGCAAAGCCGAGCGAATGACAAAAGTATGGTATGTGCTCATAACTTATACAGTAGCTCTACTACTCGATATAAGAACGTTTCATTTACCGATAACTTCGACTTACTGAGATCTGAGATGAACAAGTTTAGCCCTGGGGGAGCTACGGCTTCTTACCAAGGGATCATCAAGTCAGCACAGTACTTTGAACAGTTATCTGATCCTAACCCACGCCAGCTTATGGTTATTTTATCTGATGGTGATGATACTAACGGTGGCAATGGCCCTATGAGTCGTCATGAACCTGTGCCAACCAAAGCCCTTATTAACCAGGGTCTGTGCAATGATATTCGCGCAGAGCTAAATAGCCGTAAAACATCGGACAATCGACCTGTGACATTCCAAATCGCCTTGATCGGATTTGACTATAAAGTAGGGAAAAACCCATTAACTCAATGTGTTGGCGAAGACAATGTCTATGACGCCGCTAACCCTGATGAACTCTTAGACATCATCCTTAACCTAATTTCAGAAGAAATCGGACACTTAAAATGATCTTTAAATTCAACAAGCTCTTTATTGTTTCAGCTCTCATTGCTAGCTCAACAGCCGTCGCGAATGACACTAACATTTCCTTTGAGCAAGTATGCGGAACTCAATCAGGAGCGACTTATATTCAGGTTGAGTCTGGTACACCGATTTCTGTCATTCCGAATGCAGGAAATATGTATCAGGTGCAAACTGAAGAAAAAGAGCTAGACACTCGCCACTTTGTCGATCGTTTCGCAAGCCAGTTTGATCTTGAGCGAGAATGTGCCGAGTATCTAGTCAGCAATGGGCAGCTTGTTTCTGGTCAGTCTGGCGATCTGCTGGCGAGTGTTTATTTTGACTTTGACCGTGCGAATCTAACGCCAGTGTCGAAGCAAATTCTTGATCGGATTATTAAAATCGCAGAGTCATCAAACAATGAGTTCGTTTTGACTGGGCATACCGATAGCACAGGGCCACAGGAGTATAACTTTCAGTTGGGTTTAAAGCGCGCGGGCAGCGTACAGGCGTATTTAACAGAGCAAGGGCTAGATAACACTCAGATTGAATCAAAAGGTGAAACAGAGCCCAAGGCGAGCAATGCCACTTCACGAGGGCGCGAACAAAATCGCCGTGTTGAAGTTACTTTATAGGCAGCAAGTGAGGCGCTAGGGCGCCTCATTTAATGTCTGGAAGCCAGAATAAATGCGGGTAAAGGTTGTAAACCAGCATGCGGCACCAAAGAGGAAAGCGATAAAAGTGAAATGCTGTGGTAACAAGCAAAACAGTATAAAGCAGCCTATTGTCTCGGTTCCTTCGGTGAGCCCACTCATGTAATAGAGTGACTTATTCTTGTAGACAGGGTTGTCGATACCGCGTTTTCCTGCCATCACTGCGAAAGCTAAAAAACTTGTCCCCGTACCGATAAAAGAAAAGATCAGAAACGCTCCGGCAATGGCGTTTTGTTCTGGGTTAGCAAGCACAAAGCCAAATGGGATCAGCGAGTAAAACAGAAAATCTAAGCTAATATCGAGAAAGCCGCCCGCATCCGAAATCCCTTGAATACGTGCCAATGCTCCATCAAGCCCATCACATATTCGATTAAGGAGGATAAAGATCAGAGCCAAGGTGTACTGTTCTGCTATTAAAGCAGGAAAAGCTAAACAACCTAAAGCAAAGCCAAACAGTGTTGTCTGGTTGGCGGTGACCCCAAGCTTATCCAATAGCTTGGCTGACTGAGCTAAAGGCCAACGAATAACCTTGATACTAAAACGATCAAGCATGTTTTGCCTCCCACGGCCAAGTTATGCAGCGGCTATCAGCTGGAACATCTTCGTTATCGTGAGTGACCATTAGCGCAGGTATATTAGCCTCCTTTAATTGGTCAACGACCCAAGCGCGGAATTGCTCGCGCAATTCTTTATCTAATTTGCTGTAGGGCTCGTCTAACAAAGCAACTTTAGGTTGTGCCAGCAGCATACGAGTTAAAGCAATACGAGCACGCTGACCGCCCGAGATCTGATCTGGATATGACTCAGCCAGTTTAGATAATGAAATGTTCTTGAGTGCTTGTAGTGCTTGTCCTTTTCTCTGCGCCCCTTTAATCGAATCAGGAAGCGCAAACGCTAAGTTTTCCCACACGGTTAAATGGGGAAACAGCAAGTCATCTTGAAACAAGATACCAACCTGACGCTTGTGGGCAGGCATGCTATCAAGGTTTTGCTCGCTCAAAGTAATAGAGCCTGAATAGTCAAACTCCGAGGATAAATGGCCTGCAATCGCATCAAGCAAGGTGGATTTACCACAGCCACTTGGGCCCATTAATGTAACAATTTCTCCCGGCTCGACGGTGAGGTTGAAATCAGAGAAAAGGGCATCGCCATTGGTTTTATGGATGGCGAGGTTTTCGAGACAAAGACTCATTTGGTAGTAAACCTTTAATAGTCAAACGGCGATACTTAACATGCAGTCGGCTAAGTAGAATCGCAAAAGAGAAAAACAGTAGCGGCAAGATAGCTTGCCAAATTGCATAAATAGCAGTGACGCGGCGGTCGAAGCCACTGGATAGAGCGACAGCTTCAGTCGTTATTGTGCTGATGCGTCCCGCTCCCAACACCAGAGTAGGGAGGTATTGAGCGAGACTCACACTAATGCCTACCGCCCAAGCAAACGCGATAGCAGGCAGTAGCAATGGCAGTTTAACTTTCAACCACGCATGCAACGGAGATTTGCCTAAGCTCAAGGCAACGCGCATAAGCCCGTCGTCAAAGCTGCGCCATGGTCCATCGAGTGATAGATAAACGAATGGGAAAGCGAAAAATACATGAGCCCAACAGACCCAAAACAAATACGCCTCGCTGTTTAAATACAGAGTGACGATCTGCATACCAAACAGAACTGATAGTTGCGGGATGAGCATAGGGATAGCAATGACATACCCCGGTACCTGCCAACGATAACGTAGACGATACTCATGAGCGATCAGCGCTAATACTAAACTCACTGTCGCACAGACAAGTGCGATGACTAGACTCTGCTCTAACGTGCCTAAAATACCTTGCCATTCATACTGCCAAAACCGCAGACTAAACCTTGAAGGTAGGAGGTCTGGAAAACGCCATCGCTGTGCGAAACTCCAAATAATCAATAGCGGGATTATCGCTAAGGTCAAAGCTGCGACTGCAGAGAAAAGACTTTTTCCCGGTAATGTGATGCCTTTTCTGCCTGAATATTGCCAAGCTTTAAAGCCTTTGGTTACTGTCCATTCGACAAAGCGAGCAAAACCAATCAGTAGCGTTGCGATTGCAAATAAAACGACGGCACCCGCTGCAGCGCGAGGAAGCAGTGATAAGTCCGGGTCATTGAACCATTGCCAAACCAAGACGGCAAATGTTGGCGGATTGGTTGGTCCTACAATAAGGGCAACGTCAACCACAGATAAACTGTAAGCAATCACCGCGAGCATCGGGAAGCGTAGCTTAGCAAACCATTGTGGGAAAAGACATTTCCACCAAGTTTGGGCTGAGCTGTAGCCCATAGCGTGACTGACCTTTTCAGTCTGTTCAACATTTAATTGTTGGAGAATTGGGATACTCATTAGAAGCAAGAAAGGGACTTCTTTGATTGCCAACATAACAATTAGACCAAGCGCATAAGGATCTTTGACCAATAGCGCCAAGTCATCGACCGTTTGCCCGTTAGGGTCATAACCAAACAATTCATGTAAGAGACGCGCGCCCATTCCCGTTGGAGCAAACAAGAAAGCGAAACCAATAGCGAAGGCAACGTGAGGCATGGCGAGTAGTGGAGATAAGCTCAATTCAATCTTGCGCCAAAATGAACTCTTCCATGCAGATTGCAAAATGGCAAAGGTGATCAAACAGGCAAGATAACTACTCAAAATCGCACTATAAACCGTTAACCCGATTGACTGCCAAACACCAGCCCACCCAAAAACAGCGGAAAAGCCATCAATGGAAAACTGATTTAAGCCAATCGGGGGGATGTACCCGAGCGCAGAAACCAACACACCAAGTAAACCTGGTAGGGTAGGCACTATACAAACGACGATAATGACTAAATAAAGCGCTCTTAACATGTGCAAACTCTAGGTTAACAGACCCTAATTCCCGTAACGTTTTAGCCACTCTTTTTCTAAAGCGGCCTGCCAGCTAGGATGAGGCTCAGCAATCGACTTAAATTGCTGGGTGTTCTTCGCAGAACCAGTCAAGAATTGGCTATTTAGTACAGAAGGATCACCCCATACATTCAGATCACCTTTACGAGACTGCGCTTCTGGGCTGAGTAGGAAATTGATCGCGACCTGAGCGCCCGCGCTCGCATTGGCGTTCCAAGGAATAGCTAAGAAATGGATATTAGAAAGTGCACCCGCTTCCATTGCATATGCCTTTGTTGTGTCAGCTAGATTGCCACTCACCTGTGCGGAAAACACCGCATTTGGGTTGAATGTAATGGCAAGATCAATTTGGCCGTCATCAAGCAGCTGAACGGTTTCTGCAGTGCCAGCTGGGAACTGTTTACCACCACGCCAAGCGACTTTATGGAATTCATCAAGGTACGACCAAAGAGGCGCGGTCACAATAGCGAAGTTCTGCTCAGAAACAGGTTGCTGTAGAGAAGCATCATTGTTTGTCAGTTCGATCAGCAGTGCTTTCACAAAGCTTGTACCGTGAAATTCTGGTGGACGAGGGTAAGTAATACGGTTTGGGTAAGCTTTGGCATAGCTTTGCAGCTCTGCAAATGATTGCGGTGGATTATTTAACGCTTTTTCATCATGGATAAAGACCAGCTGGCCAACACCCCACGGCGCTTCTAAGCCGTCTGTTGGCTCAGAGAAGTCGACGTCGACCGGAAGCGATTTATCGACATATTGCCAACTAGGTAAACCTTCGACAAACGGACCAAATAGCAGCTGGTTGTCTTTCATCGATTTGAAGTTTTCACCATTAATCCAAACCATGTCGACACTACCACCGCTGTTTTTTCCGGCAGCCTTTTCAGCAATTAAACGTGATGTTGTCTCGGCAATATCGGTGACTTTTACATGTTTTAAGGTGACACCATATTGGGACTGAAGCTCATTGCCTGCCCATTGAATATAGCGGTTAATTTCTTGGCTACCGCCCCAAGCATGGAAGTAGACGGTTTGTCCTTTCGCTTTTTCGACAACCTCTTGCCAGGTATCTGCTGCAAAAGCAGAAAGTGAAAAAACAAGTGAAGAAAGAAGAGTGATCAGCCTTGTCATAATGTTCCCTGTAAGTTGAATAATTGTATCGGCCAATGGTAAAGACCGGAGTAATGCAATTATTCATTCATTATGACTGAAAAAAGGCTGTTTTATTAACTATTTGACGCAATTGTTGACGAGATGTTTGAAAATTGTCTGATAGAAACTAAAAAGCAGCCAACCTGGCTGCTTTTTTAATCGATACTCGAACGAAAAGAATTAGTTTTTCCAATCGTTTAGTTTGAATGTCAGCGTATGTACGTCGTTTTTCAGAACCATAGTATCTTGAGTTAGTGTCATGTCACTCCAATCAGACAGAGTTTGACCAAACGCTTGCTCTACATCCATAACGTCGCCGACACACATCTTCATGGTCATGCCCATTTTCTCGATACGGAACTGGTTGTCTTTCAACTCAGCTTGACCAAAGAAGTTGTTACAACCAGCGTTGCCGTTAGCTGTCATCTTTTCACCAATTTCAAGGCGTGGTGGGTTTTGACGGCTATCTGCAACAACCGCTTCGCCATCGATGCTAACCAGTTCCCAGTTGTGGTGTTGTAGATCTTGAGCTGTAATTTGTTTCACATCGTCTCCATTGCTTGCGCATGCTGTTACAACAAGAGGTAGTGTAATTGCTGCAAGTAGCGTTTTTGGACTAAGCTTCATAATAGATTCAACTCCGATAAATAAGTAGTTAAGTCAGCGTAGTGACTTCGATGAATGCAGTATAGTTAATTGCGAGTATGATTTGTCAATATAAGGTCATAGTTTGGTGCGAATCACACATTGAAACTTATTGATAAACATACAATTACAATTCGCGTAGAGTAAAAATTAACCATCACGTAATATAGAGAAATTATTTGGAGCAGCTAGAGTTTTTTACCGTCCCGAGCCCTTGTGTTGGCATTTGTACAGTAGATGAAAAAGGCTACTGTAAGGGCTGTATGCGTAAACGAGAAGAGCGTTTTAATTGGTTAAATATGACCCCCGCTCAGCAGCTACATGTGATTAAACTTTGCCGTCAACGCTACCTACGTAAGATACGAAAAGGGCAAGCAACTTCATCTGAAGAGATCCCAATCAATACACCTCAACAAGATCTTTTTTAAAATCAAAACTTTACATTAACTGCCGATTGGGCTACATCTTAATTATCGTGTACTGTATTTTGAGGTGTAGTATGGATATACGAAATTATAGTGCGAACCCATGTGTGGGCTTGTGCGAATCAAACATCAATGGTGTTTGTATAGGCTGTGGCCGAACGCGAGAAGAACGCTATCTTTGGTATCAAATGTCTGAAATCGAACAAAGAGAGATTCTAGACCGACTATCGAATGAACCTCTCTGCTTCAATCTGAAATCTAGCTAGATTACTTCAATCCCCAACGATCATTCACCCAACCACCGGCATGCTCATCAAAATGATTACCAGAGAATCGGTGGTTTACTTCGGTATTTTTTTCACTTTGAGGCGTCTCATCAAGTAAATGCTGGATATAACTTGCCATAGGATCACCGCCTTTCAGCCGCTCTTGCCGAGTCGCTACCTCTTTAATCAATTGAAGACGGTATGAGTTGCTAGCACGTTTCATTTGGTGATCCTCCTTGGTTATGACACTAATATGAAAAGTTAGAAGCCGATGTGATAACCGTCAATATGAATTGGTTAATATTTGACCTGTCTTTTCAGGGGTGAGTCACTTTTATAAAATGTATCACTAACAATAATCCGCTATCGTATTGATTACCAAGGCCAGGGAAGGTGTTAGGGTTGCGCATGTGTTGAAATAAAAAATTCATGATTTATTAAAACAAAAAAGCTCCAAAACTGGAGCTTTCGACTTGGGTTACTGGTAAAGAATCAGTTGCCAAAGTTAAAAATCGGGAAGCAGGGCAAAAATCCGTTGTCAGCGCAGTTGATGAGTCCTATTTGGACACCTTCGATTTTGGCTGTTTTGTTAAAAACACCGACTTGGACAGTCGACTCGTTTGACATATTTACTGCACCAACATCAACCATTGTGTCGCCTTCGGAGTAGTTCACGAATGAAACGTTGGCTCCTCTGACATCATTGGTTACGTTAACGGCTCCTAGGTTCACACCTGTGGTTAAACCTTCATTCCAATTAAATAGGCCTAAAGAAGCGCCCGTCATCTCTTGGTTAACTTTGGAAGCTCCCAAAAACAAGCTGAAGTTAACGCCCGTTGTGGTATTGGTTTCTGACATACCGACAATAGAAAAATCGACCCCTTTGACGGTATCGACTTTACCGTGAAGGGCCGCCAGTCTCACTCCTGATACCTGAGAGTTTTCAGGTGCATTAAAATCGTTGACCGATGAGAACATTACCGGAGAAGAGGCGAATGTCACGGGAGACAACACCAACGTCGAGATAGCCACTGCTTTGAGTATTTTTTTCATATTAACTCCAAAAACAAAGTTACTTGTATGTGTGAGCACTAAGGTCTAGCGATCCGAACAACTCACGTTAACTATAGTTGCTATCTGTCAGAAGAGTGTTAGTGGTTGATTACAAAGCGCGATGAGTTTTGTATGAGTAGGTTCCAGCCAAATAGAGTTTAATTATATCGTATGCAACCTTGTGCAATAAAAAGGTCTCTGTCTATATTTAAGATCTAACGTCAGAGGCAATCTAATAATGAAAAACTCACAAATTGTCATAGTAGATGACTCACCAGCGATTCTATTGGTGATGAAGGGAATGTTGTCAGAACTCGGTTATGATAACGTCGTGACATGCTCTCACCCCGCTTCAGCGCTGGCTAATATCAAACGCTCTCCAGAGAAGTACAGCGCGGTATTTACAGATCTGAATATGCCAGACATTGATGGTATGACGCTTATTAAAGAACTGGGCGAGATGAACTATCGTGGTGGGGTTTGCATCATTTCAGATATGGAAAATCGAGTAATTGAGCTAGCTGCCCATATTGCTCGTAAGCACAAGGTCAATTTGGTTGGTAATATCGCTAAACCAGTCTATCTCAATGAACTTCAACGGATGCTCAATAAACTTCAGCAGCTTTCATTGCGAGAGTCGAAGCACTGTGAACCATTGTCGGCAAGTACATTGAGTGACTATATCAAGCAAGACTTAATCGAACCTTATTATCAGCCCAAAGTGAGCTTAGATAGCAAGAACGTCGAAGGTATTGAAGTGTTGGCTCGTATAGTAAAATCTGGGCAAACCAATGCGATAGCGCCGGGACAGTTCATTCCGACTGCGATTGAGCATGGGTTGCTAAACGAACTTACTCAGCAGTTGTTAGGCAAAGTACTTGCTGATTTTCCAAAATTGGTTAAAGAGTTTGGTGAAGGGGTGAAAATAAGCCTTAATCTATCACCTTCTCAGTTAACTACTGACGGTTATACGCGGGATTTTATCGAGACGATTGATACTCAACACGTTGATAAGAACAATATTACTTTGGAGATAACCGAGGAGTTCGCGCTAGAAGATACTGAACAATTGGAGACGATAAACCGTTTAAGGATGCGAGGTTTTGGCTTATCGCTTGACGACTTTGGTACTGGGTTTACTAATCTAAATCAGTTGCGAACCTTACCTTTCACTGAGGTCAAGATAGATCGCACCTTGATCAATGATATTCACCAAGATCAGTTTAACCAAGTTGTGGTTGATACCTTAGTCAACATTGCAGGGAAAATTGACGCGTCCCTGATTGCTGAAGGTTTGGAGGAGTATGAAGATCTTGAGTATTTGAGCAAAAACTATAAAGACATGAACGTGCAAGGCTATTTGATTTGTAAGCCGAAACCTCTTGATAGCCTGTTTTACTGGCATCACAGTTGGCTATGCAACGTGCAGTAAAAAGCCTCGAGTTTCGAGGCTCATACATTTATTTGGTTAAACTAATGCAGCGTTGCTGAGTCACAAACTCGTCAGCCATTAATTGGCCGCGGCTATTTCGCATCTTAATTCTATAGCTGATACCGACCTCAAGATTATTCATTGTGTCAGGCGTAGTACAGTAGGTTCGAATACTTTGATTCAAGACTTGCGTAGCCGGCTTTGCCCCTTTCGCATCATCGTTGTAAACCATCATAATCTCAATGGTGCTTCCTTTTGCGCTCGCACGCATGATCGACAGTGGCCCTGATTCTAGAGGAAGCTCAGTAGCCAGTAGATTAGCTCGGCTTTGCGCTAACAATTCTAGCTGCTTTTGTTTGTCTGATGAGGCAGACGAACAGCCAGCAACGAGCACCACCAGTGCGACGATAGAAAAAGACTTGAGTGAATTAAGCATCGTTAAAATACTTTTTTAAATGGCTTAACGATAACTTTATCGTAAACACCCGCTTCAATATAGGGATCAGCATCAGCCCATTCTTGAGCTTGTTGCAACGAGTCAAACTCAGCAATGACGGTTGAACCAGTAAAGCCAGCTTCTCCTGGGTTATCAGAGTCAATGGCAGGCATTGGTCCTGCTGTGAGCAAACGGCCTTCATCTTGCAGTGCTTGTAAACGCTCTAGGTGAGCAGGGCGCACACTAAGGCGCTTTTCCAAAGAGTTCTCTACATCTTGTGAGAAGATGACGTACCACATGATCTGATATCCTTATATGAATAGAGTAAATTCAGACGTTTACTCTACCTTAAATGGCGTAATTTAAAAGGGTTGCGGCGAGATAATTTAATGCCAATTAAGACTGTTCAATTGGACGTGGTTTACCTTCAGCATCAATAGCGACGTAATTGAATGTTGCGTCACACACCATAAAGCGATCTTCTAAGCCATGTTCTTTGACAGGCTTGACCCAGACTTCTAGATCGATGCTCATTGAAGTGCGACCTATTTTGGTACACTCACCGTAACAGCAGACCACATCGCCTACACGAACCGGCTTTTTGAATGTAATACTTGATACTGAAACAGTAACGATTCGACCTGATGAGATTTCTTTAGCGAGGATACCGCCCGCAAGGTCAAGTTGTGACATGATCCAACCACCAAAAATATCGCCATTGGCGTTAGTATCTGCTGGCATCGCTAGGGTTCTTAGAAGGAGTTGCCCTTTAGGCGCTGTGTATTCTTTGCTCATTATGACATCCGTTACAAACAAAACAGCGACCAAGTTGGTCGCTGCAAAAATTGGATTGTAACAAAACTATCAACTTATCCGCCAGAGTTAGCGTTCTGTTCGTCTCTTGGCATGTGTTTGTAAATGTAGACTCCGGTCAGCAATGTGAATCCAAATGTCGCCGCCAGTAGGCCAAAGACTTTGAAGTTAACCCATACATCGAGCGGAAGATTAAAAGCAACGTAGACGTTTATGCCTGCACATAGTGAAAAGAAAGCAATCCAAGCCCATGTGACTTTTGCCCAAACCGAATCAGGAAGTGTGATCTCTTTTCCGAGCATGCTTTTAATCGCCGATTTGCCAATGGCATGGCTCACTGCTAATCCAATCGCGAAAATCAGATAAACGATGGTGACTTTCCATTTAATAAAGTTTTCATCGTGGAGAAAAATAGTCATACCACCAAAAATGGCAACCATCAAAAAGGTAATGACTTGCATCTTTTCAACTTTCTTATAGACCAAGTAAGTCACGACAATTTGAATGGCTGTTGCGACAATCAGAGCACCTGTCGCAACGTAGATATCCTGCAATTTGTACAAAGCGAAGAAAATGATTAATGGGATAAAATCGAGCAGTTGTTTCATTGAAGTATTCTGAGTCAGTCTAATTCGCTTCAGTCTAACCAAAACACGGCCAATCACAAAGCGGTTCGTCACTATAATAGCAGTACCTCCCTGCAAAGAGAGGTTCTAGCGCTGTAGCTGGCGTTTATAGTCTTCCAAATAACCTTCACTGCGCAAACTATCAACGGCAAATTGCAGTTCCTCATCGCTCATTGAGAAGCAACTTGATTTACCGGTCATACCATTCAAATATTCGTGATACTCCATCTCAGTGAAGTGACCAATACGGTCAACGAGCAGACTCTTAATGCCTTGATGAATAAGTCGATAATATGTGTGACGTTGAACTTCCATAACGTTCCCCTTACATCTAGCAAAGCGTGGTAATGCCGCTTTTCTGTTACCATGCGGGAATCAAGCATATTCGGTGCCACTGAAAACGGAATGCTAGGTATGGCTTTATAGGCTATTCAAAACACGCAGTATTTTTCGGATTGAGAATAGAATTGAGCGACTGCGGTTACAATCAATAAGCAATCTGCGAGTCAATTTGGGAATAGGGTTGCCAATCTATTGACTGGCACTGGTTCTGTTAGAGTGACACCCCCCCCTCAGTTCAGAGCAGCGCTCACTAATAGACTCCCCGGCTTAGGGTTAAGTCTTAATAGGTCGTTAAGTGATGGGCTAGCAGCCGGAAAAGTCAGTTTGAACTCCGTATACCTATCTATCTCTGAATGGCAACTGATAGACCCACCAAAAGAAGTCATCACGCGTTGGCAATAGCCTAACCCCAAGCCACTACCTCCACTCTTGTTATGACTGAAAAAGTCATCAAATATTTGGGCAATCAAGTGTTCTGGTATTCCTGGACCAGTATCACGAAAGAGTAGGTAGTTCTCGTGGTGACCTTTTTTTAGTTGAATTGAAATCCTGCTTTTAGGATACGAATCGAAATAGTAAGTAGCGTTTCGCACAAGATTAAACAGGACGAAACTAAACAAAGTATCATTAATCTCTACCACAAAATCATGTTCGAAATCTAGGTGGACCCTATCGCGCATAGTTTCATTCTCAAAACCGTATTGATCAATCGCGGAACAAACCACAGAGGAGACGAGTGATGGAACAACGGGCGCTTGATCGAGTGAAGCTTGGCCCAGTTCTCGCGTTATGATATCAATTAATTGATGACTTCGAGTGATGGCTTTATTCCCTTTATTGACATGGTACTTTAGCTGCTCGGTCGAGTTGGGTTGTTTGAGAGCTTGTTCAATGAGCTCAAATTCAAGTTGCAGCTGGGCAAAGGGGTTACGCATCTCATGTGCTATTGAACTTGCTAAAGCTTGTGACTGCCGGACTTCACGCTCATAGTTTATATGTACTTGAACTTTGTTTAGTACTTTTTCAAGTGCCGAGAGCTCTTCATATGAAAAATGAACCCCTTCAGATTTTGAGCTTGAAACCAAAATGTGCGACAGCTTATTTTTACTTTCGAAGAGTGGGACGACCAAGGCTGATTCGAATTTACTCATATTGCTGTGAACAAGGCTAAGCGTTTGATCATTTGAGTTGAGCAATTCTTCTTCTACCTCTTCAATGACCAATGAGGTTCCATGACTCTCAAAGTAGTTTCGATACAAATTCACATCATGATAGTCGCCTAACAAGCGAAGTTTATCTTTTGGTACGCCCAAATAGTCAGCCAAGCTCGCCATAGCGCGAGTCGGGGAAGATTGAAACTCATCTTCTAGCCGAGATATTTTTTCTACGGGATGGATAGGGTCTCGATACATGATTATGCTGATTGCTTTTTGGACAAACCGATGGAGTATTTGCCAAGTTATTCCTATGAGTAGAACTAGGAATAAAGCATCGGGAAGTCCTAGCTGTGTAATAGGAACGAAAGACGCGACAGTTGTGGCATATAGTAATGCGGTAGAGGCGATACTAACGAAGATAAAACAGATGTATTTCGGACTGTAAAAGCGCGATGTAAGCAGGGCATACCCCATGAACAGCATTTCACTAAGAGACAAGGTCGGGGGAAGCCAAGTTAGTGAGAAATTGTCAAAAAAGAAAGTCATGCCAACCTGAATAACTGCGGTGGAGCACATGAATATAGTGATACCCATGATCATGTAATTGGTGCGCGTTTTACGTATTCGGTTACGACTCTTTTTTAGCGAGAGAAGATTAACGAAAGTTAACAGCACTAAGATGATGAAGCCTAGAAAGAAATACTTAGTGTAAGGACCAAACTTCAACTGAAAATTACTGGGCCCAATAATGTCGATGCCTAGAATTGTGCCTCCGGGCATTAAGTTGCTGATAACGCCATACAAGGTAATGTTAGCAACTAGAATATCTTGCCATAACGCAACGCTTTTATTCGTGTAGTGCTTATGCAGTTTAGAGATAAAACAGTAGGCTGAGACAAAAGCGAGTAGTGTCGCTAGGTTGGCAACAATTGCCATGTTAATCGCGACACTATCTCCAAATCTTACAAGCAGATCCGTATGGAAATAGCAGTTGCTTAGCGTCCAGAAGAAAACACCCGCGGTATAGCAAATATAATAGGTGTACTGTTTTAAACTCAGGGTCCCGTGACGTTTTGCCAGAGCAGTACAAAAATAACCTGCCCAAACGAGGACAAGAAAAGAGGTCGAGAGTAATACGACCGCTTTGGGATACATCATTTGAAGCAATAGATAACTGAACATATTGTTCCGATTTACCAGTATTTGACGTTGTTAAAACTGATCCGATATTTTTTGTTTGTATGGTGGGTCCTAGTGAAAGCATTACAGGTAAGTCTAAGATTTATCGTTTTATGGTGGACTTACAGCAGCTCACGACTAAAGTCGGATCAGAGTTTGGAGGTCTTGTTTACCTTAAGTGGAGTTTTGTGCAATTTATTTCTTATGAACACCTGAGGAATATCCCACTTTTTCGGAATGAATAGTCCGTTCTATGATGGAAGACAAAATATTGGCTTTACTTATTGATATATTTGGTGGGGAACCAAAAAATATTTTATTTCATATACTTACAAGGCTAGGGCGGTGAGTGGGACCGCCCTAACTTAATGAGATGCGATTTAATGGATACTCATGGGTAAGGCCGATTTCAACATTTGATCAAGCGCTTCCTTAGTTGTTGGTTTTGACAGTCGCCCATCCATCAGTTCACTGATCATAGTGAGTTCACGTTCTCCGGATTCTCCTGACAGAGCAATAATAGGTATGGTCGGGAAGGAGCGTTTAATGATACTCGCCGCTTCAAAACCATTCATGACTGGCATCTGAATATCCATAAACACCAGATCAATTGGGTTGTTTTGAATAATCTCAATAGCCACTTTACCATTGTTGGCTAATACAACTCCGTAGCCAAGTTGCTCTAAGTAGAGTTTCACTAAGGTACGTTGAATTTCTTTATCATCAACGACTAAGATCATGTGCGCAGGGCTTACGCCAAAGTTGAGTTCGCCATTGGATACAGCAAGAGGGGGAGTGGTAACTTCCGATCTAAGTTCTGTCTTAGGTTTGTTGGCCTGAGTAGCCGCGACATTGGTTGCTGGGAAAGTAAGCTTAAACTCAGTAAAACTTCCAACTTCTGAATGACAGCTGATCGATCCTCCAAATGACGCCATGACTCGTTGACAATAGCCAAGGCCCAAACCACTTCCACCGCTTTTGTTATGGCTGAAGAAATCATCAAAAATTCGAGTTAGCAGCTCGGCAGGAATGCCTGGTCCTGTATCACGGAACAGCACGTAGTTTTCATACTGACCTTGCTCGGTACGTATTTCGATGTGGCTATTTGGATAAGAATCAAAATAGTAGATGGCATTGCGTAGCAGGTTGAATAACACGAAGTTAAAAAGAGTGTCATTGATTTTTGCTACGAAGTCTTCATCCAGATCTAGCACAATACGATTTAGCTCACTGTCATTGTCAAAGCCATATTGGTTTATCGCGCTATTAATTGCACCATGAATCAAAGTGGCTTCAGAGGGCTCTTGGTCGAGTGATGAACTATTGACTTCGCGAAGTATGATATCGATGAGCTGTCTACCTCGTTTGATAGCTTGCTTTCCCTTGTCCACGTGCTGCAGAAGGGTATTTGAATCTACAGGCGACAGCAGTTTTTGATTGAGAGACTCAAACTCGAATTGTACCTGTGCGAGCGGGTTTCTCATTTCGTGCGCGATTGAGTTTGCGAGTGCTTGTGATTGGCGTACTTTCTGCTCGTAATTAATATGAACTTGGACTTTTTGTATCACTCTCTCTAGTGCTTTGAGCTCTTCAAAAGAAAAGTTCACGTCACCTTGTTTATGGCTAGAAACCAGTACGTGAGAGAGTTTATTTTTACCTTCGTAGATGGGCAGAACTAGTGCAGACTCCATTTGGTTCATGCTGCTATGAATCGTTGAGAGCTCCTTGTTACGGTTCTTCTCAATCGCATCTTCGATTTCATCAATGACCAAAGGCGTCGTGTGGTTCTCAAAATAAGATCGGTACATGCTGGCACCTTGGTAGTCATCAAGGAGTTTTAATTTGTCACTTGGTACTCCAAGATAGCTTGCCAAAGCTTCTATAGCCTGACTCGGAGATTTTTGGAACTCATCTTCTAACTGAGCAATTTTCTCAGTAGGTGAGACTGGTGAGCCATATAAGGCATAGGTTAAGCAAGTTCTGACTAGGCGTGAGGTGTACGGCCAAGAAAGACCAATGGCCATAATAGCTAAAACACCAGTCGCGGTGCTTACATAATCTAATGGTTTGAAGAGAGTGACGACAAAGGTGTATACAGCCGCAGTGACAATTAAAGAGCATCCAACAAGACAAAGGTACCTAAAACTATAAAAACGCGATGCTAGTATTGCATAGCCCATAAACAGCATTTCACTAATTGAGAGTGCTGGTGGCAGCCAAGTGAGTGAAAAGTTGTTGAAGAAATAGGTAAAGCCAAGTTGAATCACTGCAGTAGACGCCATAAATATGGTCATGCCAAGAATCATGTAGTTGATTCTTGTGCGTCGAACTCGGCTGCTACAACGTTTTATTGACAGTAGATTCAAGAAGGTCAGAGCAAATAGAAGTGTAAGTCCAATAAAGAATGGGCGAGTGTACTCGCCAAACTCAAGCATAAACTGGCTTGGGCCTTCTATCACGACGCCTTTAATTGTTAGATCAGGAACGATGTTGATGATCGTGCAAAATATCATCGTTAAACCTGCTAACAGCAACTGCCACGAGCTAGGCCTACTGCTCGTGTAGTGTTTTTTTAACTTAGCAGAGAAATAGTATGCTGAGCTGAAGGCTAACAGGGCCGAAAGATTCGCAACCACCGCCATCGTCGCACCGACATTCGGCCCCCACTCAACCAACCATCCACTGTGGAAGTAGGCGTTACTCAGTATCCATACAAACAAGCCTAGAGTATAGGTCACATAGTAGACATACTGCTTGAGACTTTGAGCACCATGTTTTTTCGCTAATGTAGAACAAAAGTACCCCGCCCAGACAAAAACAAGCAAAGCAGTCAGGATAAGGACGACTGCTTTTGGGTAGAGTAGCTGCTGTGTAATGTAACTAAGCATATTGTAGCTCTTGTCCTTGATGTCTGTGCTGCTTCAATTGAGTAATGGTACTGACTTTGTAGTTGCGATAACTGCATTCAGACAAAGCTTGGCTAAGGGGCTTGATAAACCAAAGTCCCTTATAGGTGGCAAATCCAGAATCGGAAACGTGGCAATAGCTCATTTTTAAGTACGCGCCATTGGTGAGGCTTTGGTAATACTGAATCATCAACGGTTGCTCTATAACAACGAAAGCAACTTGAAAGCAGAGCTTTTCGAGTTGCGCCATCAGTCTTTTTTGAGACAAATAAAGGCTGAAAATTTTCTGGCTTTGATTACCGCTGACAGTCAAACGGACAATCTCACAACATTTTTCTTGGACAGCAATATTTTGCCAAAGTGCATTCTCAAATTTTGCCGACGAAGTATCACTGATCTCGATATCAGAACACAAGAGATCTAAGTTAACTAATTGGCGATGCATCTCAACTTGATTGAGCAATGTCCAACATGAGGTTTGAAAAAATGGCGAGAAATAGAGCCAATTGTCGGCTTCCTTATGATGGTTGACCTTGGCAGTCGAGACGATTACTGGGAAAGATAAATCTGAAACTAGCTGGGCAAGGATGAAATGACTACCGTGAGCAGAGACTTCGATTTCATACAGCATCTCGAACCACTGCTGCTCCGAAACAAAGGTTGCTAGGTTAATTAGCATTACGGCATCTGGTAGTTCCATTGCGTAGCCGCTATGCAGCGTGTAATAGAGTTCTGCATGGTTTTCGATATTGTCGATGACACTATCGACGAAATCTTCTTCATTTTGGGTAAGTTTGGGTAAGGAGTCTAGTTCCAAACGACGAGGCTGATTTTGATACTTGCTTTTGATTTTCCAGATATTAAAAGCACACCAAGCCTGTGCCCAGTTATCAAACAAGTTTAGCGCTCTTTGTTCGAAATCATGCCATTGCTGTGGCTCATCTTTTAAAGGATAGTTGACGTTAACGAAGTAATAAGGTGATTGGAGCTTGGTTGCGATGTTTTTGTAGCGAAGTGAGCTATCCTGTTCACTTATTTGAGCGAGTCGCTCGTTAAGCACATGTTTAAAAAAGTGATTACTATCGACACCAAAAAGTGTTTCGACCTGCTCAAACAAAGCACATGCGTGCCCCTTGTCCTCTTTTTCAAAAAGGGACGAATCAAAATTGTTAGCCATAGACGTTTGTATAATTATTTTGTTTATTTTGGCTAACCAGTATTCATATAGGTGCCTATTTGTGCAATTGAATTAGTATGTTTATGCTAATTGATCGGGTGTTAATATTAATATTAGTGATGCAGGGCACGTAATAAATGAGAGGGTAGTCTGTTTTAGGAGAGTTGTGTTTGAGGATTGCAGTTCCGGTGAACGAGCTGGTAACCCTGTTTTTTGCTTTTAGTCGTGTTTTGTTACCCATATCAGTGTTTTACCTTCATACCTATTCTGATTTGAGATAAATATCTAACAATCTTATTAATAGTGGTCTAATCTTCTGGCTTCAATTATCTATAAATGCCAATAATTGGTGGAAATCCTGCCTTTTTAGAGGGCTATCTTGTTGTTTTGACGGTTAATTTGCACTCATTGAAGAAAAAAGTTGGCGAAAATCATAAGCTTGGCATACACTTTCCAAGGTAAAGCCGATATGTTGTTGATTGGCTTGGTGAAATGTTTAGGTGCTGCCTTGCGGCGGCAATGTTTAACACAGCTTTGAGGAAAGTTTTATGGCGCTCACAAAGGCCGATTTGGCTGAGAACCTGTTTGAAAAGCTCGGATACAGTAAACGGGATGCCAAGGAAACGGTTGAGGCGTTTTTCGAAGAGATTCGTAAGGCACTGGAAAGTGGCGAACAGGTAAAACTGTCTGGATTCGGTAATTTTGATCTTCGTGATAAGAATGAACGTCCAGGTCGAAACCCGAAGACAGGTGAAGACATTCCAATCAGTGCACGTCGCGTAGTGACCTTCCGCCCAGGGCAAAAATTAAAAGCCCGCGTTGAAAACATTAAGGTTGACTAATTCTTAGCTCGCTAAGAGACACATCCTGTATCGGGGCTAGGAGCAATTCTAGTATCCCCATAGAAAAATACCCCAGCACAGGCTAGGGTATTTTTGTATTAAGTGTTTGTAACTAAACGTTAGTCTCGTTTCCACAAAGCGTGGCAAAACTTATGTTCAGGATCACGGCTGATTAACAGGCGAGCGAACACATCGTCCAATACATCGTCTTCTTCATTGACTAAACCAACGCGAACTTCCGCGTAAACTTCTTTGTCTACGTCAAAGCCTACGTGTTCAACCCAGTCATCACCAGTTTCCACTAACTCTGCCGCGCCGCGCTCGTCAAATTGTGCTGTGAACAGAATAACGTCAGCAGGCTCTAGGTTATCAGGTGCCATCTCTAAAAAGATGTCGTAAGCCGTATCAATGGCGTCATCGTATGAGATTAGATCAGCCATGATTACGCGCGGCTCATGTATTTACGTTCAGCCGTATTGATCACGATGCGGTCACCTGTCGCAATGTATTCAGGTACTTGAACAGTAAGACCGGTAGCAAAACGTGCAGGTTTTGTACGAGCAGAAGCAGAGGCGCCTTTGATTGAAGGATCTGTCTCTTCAATAACGAGTTCAACAGCCGCAGGAAGTTCTAGACCAACAGCATTGCCGTTGACTAGGATGACATGCAAACCTTGAATTTCTTCGGTCACGAACAGTAGGTCGTCTTCAATTTCGTCTTTCTTGAATGTGTACTGAGTGTAGTCTTCATTGTCCATGAAGATGTACTCATCACCGTCAACGTATGAGAAAGCCGAGGCACGTTTGAACATGTCTACCGTTTCAACAACGTCATCAGATTTGTAACGTTCATCAACGCGAGCACCTGTGTTTAGGTCAGTACAACGCAGTTTGTAAATCTTTGCGCCGCCACGACCACCAGGAGTGGTTACTTCGATGTCTTTGATTAATAGTGTTTTACCGTTAGATTCGATAGCAAAACCTTTTTTAAGCTCACTTGCCTTTGGCATGAACAATTTCCTTCGTGTGTTAGGTGTTCTGGCGATTATATACCGACTCACTGGCTGAAGGAATATCTTGATTCATCCTGCTCAGTGAGCGAACATTAACGCATTCAGTTCGATTATTTTGTGTTATCAATCAAATGCATCTTTCAACGATCAATCCTAAACACGCCTTTCAGCCTAACTATCAACCTGCGATTGATGATTTGGTCAGCTTTCTTAGAAATGGGCTAGGACAGAATCTGCATAGTATTTATCTATATGGCAGTGTGGCTCGTAAGACTGCAAAACCCGGTTCGTCAAATTTAGATGTGATTGTGGTCACTCAATCATCGTTTAGTGATCTGCGAACAACGCTATTTAACTCGATCAAATGGCGCTTTCAAAAATCTTACCCGCATATCACGGAAATCTCTTTTAAAACGGCTTTGGCTTCTGAAGTCGCAAGTCTCGATAGTATTTTCTCGTGGGGCTTTCAGCTTCGCCACTGCTCGGTGTGCATTTTTGGCGAAGACTTGTCGGAGTGCTTTGGCGATTATGAACCAAGTTGGGAAATCGCAAAACATTGGAACATGGATGTCGAAGATTGGGTAGCGGTTTATCGTAATCGAATTGCTCGTTGCGACAAGTCAGAGGACCAAGTGAAAGCACAAAAAATCATCGCGAAAAAGCTGCTGCGAGCTAGCTATTCATTGATCATGCACAAAGATAAGCAATGGTTTGATGATCCTCTAGAGTGTGGCCAAGTATTTCTTCGCTACTATCCTGAAAAACAGATAGAGATAGAGCGGCTCGGTATTCTGTTGTCTGGAAGAGTTATTCCCAAGCGTTCAGTGGTCGGTATCCTTGATGGATTTGGTGACTGGATTGCAAAACAGTACAAAAAAACTGAGTTCAGAATAGGTTAAAACAAACCTAGCTGCGGCTCACTGAGAGTCGCAAAGTCTAGCCCAATAAATGGCAAGATGGCTTCTGCCACTGGCTTTAGCTGTTTATCAATGTAGTGCTGATAGTCAATAGCGCTTTTTTGGTACTCTTTCGGCTCAGGACCCGAGGTAGTGATCACGTATTCAATTCTGCCTTTGTTTTGGTACTGCAATGGGCGACCAAGTTGGCCGTTTATTTCATCTGCCATTCTGGCTGCGCGTACCTGAGGTGGAATGTTTTTCTGATACTCATGCAGCTTTCTTCTTAAGCGCTTTTGATAAACAAGTTTGTCATCGAAATCTCCGGCTTTTGTTTGCTCTACGAACCCACGAATATAATCACTTGGGTTCTCGCCATGAAATACCATTGAATAAAGCGTTTGTTGGAATTCTTGGGCTAATGGTGTCCAGTCTGTTCGAGCGCTCTCTAACCCTTTAAAAATCAGTCGCTCGCTATCTCCCTCACCAATAAGCCCGGCATAACGTTTTTTCGAGCCTGTTTCCTGCCCACGAATCGTTGGCATTAAGAACTTTTTGTAGTGCGTCTCGTACTCTAACTCCAATATCGAGTTAAGGTTGTACTCCTCATGTAGGTGGTTCGTCCACCACTCATTGATGTAGTCCACGAGCTGATGGCCAACGTCATCGGCTTGCGACTGAGAGAATTGCCCATTAAGTGAGACAAACGTGGAATCAGTATCACCGTATATCACTTGATAGCCTTTCTCTTCGATCAACACCTTAGTTTGCTTCATGATCTCGTGACCGCGCATGGTAATACTGGAGGCTAATCGAGTATCAAAGAAGCGGCACCCTGATGAACCTAGCACGCCATAGAAAGAGTTCATGATGATTTTTATTGCTTGAGAAAAGGCTTTTTCGTTGTTCTTTTTCGCAACGTCGCGCGCCGCCCAGAGATTTTCGATCATTTCTGGTAGGAAATGACGAGTGCGGTGAAATTGTCCACCTCGGAAACCCGGAACCGCTTGCTCTTGTTCAAGACCAATGTCTTGTTGTAATCCCTCAATTAACCCCATCGGGTCGATAAGAAAACTGCGAATAATGGAAGGATAAAGACTCTTAAAATCGAGGACTAAAACTGAATCGTAAAGATTTGGAATCGAGTCCATCACATAACCGCCAGGACTCGCCAACCAGTTCTCAGGATGTAGATTCGGTGCAACGTAGCCAGCGCGATGAATCTGGGGTAAGTATAGATTGGTAAATGCAGCAACTGAGCCGCCAACACGGTCCAGTTCAACCCCTGTGAGTTTAGAGCGCTCGATGGCGAACTCTAGCAAGTGAGTGTGGGCGAAAATCTTGTTAACCAAGACACAATCTTGCAGGTTGTATTTAGCAAGAGAGGGCTTGTCATGGCGATACATCTGATTAATTTCGTCCATGCGATCATGCACATTGTGTATCTGCTTACCTTCACCCAATAACTCTTGTGATACGGCTTCTAAAGACCAACTGCGGAAGTGGTAGGTTGCCGTCTTTAGGGTGTCAATACCATCCATAACGACTCGGCCGGGAATTGATATAAAGGCTTGTTGAGTGGTGTTTGATGTGCGGAAAAAACTCGACTGTTTGCCTCGACCAAGCATAAGTTTGACTTGATTCCTCTCGGCACGTTTGTGCAGTAGCCTGAAATCAAAGTCGATGACATTCCAACCGACGATAACATCGGGGTCGAACTGGTTAAACCAATCAACCAGCGCGAGCAGCAACTCTTTCTCGTTGCTTACCCACTGGATGTCAGTATCAGCTGGTTGTGGAGCGCCAATCATAATCACTCGGCTGTCCATCGGACTGTCTAGCCCAATGGAGTAGAGCACGCCTTTTTCGGAACACTCTATATCTAATGACACCACTTTGAGCTCTGGCGTGTAATCGCCTTGGCGACACTTCACCTGCTTAAATCGTAGGTGCGATACATTGTTCTGCACGACTCCAGTAAACTCCAGACTGCCTTGAATAAAGCGCTCCATTAGATAGCGATCAGCAAGGCGAATGTCGTCTTCTAATACAACAATCTCTTGCTGCTTAAGGTGATCGCTGAGTGATTGAGCTTGCTTGATAGAATGACAGTAACATGCGGCTACGGGTCGTAAGGCAAAGTCTTTCAGTGGTAAGGTTTTCCATTCGATCTGCAAGTTTTGGGTCTGCGCTTTTGCTCTTTCCAACTGGTCTTGAAAGACAAAGAAGACGGTTTTTTCGCCCTCAATCAACAGTTGGGTAGGACCTTGTGGTGTTGATAACCAAAGATCTATCTGAGTAGTGCCTTTAATATCACGGGCTTGCCGCGTAAGTACGAATCCGTTTTGAATAGCCATTTAGAAATTTATTAAAGATATGACGCGGTAAACTTCCGCAGAAGTAGGGTATCACAAGCCCGTAAAGTTAAATAGCAAGGGTCTAAAATACCACTTTTGGGGAGGCTGATGTGGTATAAAAATGACCACAAATAGTAGCTAAGCAATTGATTATTAGATTAATAACAATTTAAGTAGCAGTTATGAAAATAAGTACTTGCTAAACTTTGCGTTTCAGCACATATTCAGAGTAAGCGAAATTAGTGTTTTGAGTTAAACTAGGCAGCTGTACTGTATTCCACGTTCGTGGAAGCAGAGCCAAGTAAAAATAGTGTGGAGATACAAGTTTGATAAATGTTTTCCTTGTAGATGATCACGAGCTGGTTCGCACAGGGATACGACGTATTATTGAAGACGTCCGTGGAATGAACGTAGCAGGGGAAGCTGAAAGCGGTGAAGAAGCAGTAAAATGGTGTCGTAGCAACCATGCTGACGTCATTTTAATGGATATGAATATGCCGGGTATTGGTGGCCTAGAAGCAACCAAGAAGATCCTGCGTTTTAATCCTGATGTTAAAATCATCGTTTTAACTGTTCATACGGAAAATCCGTTTCCAACTAAAGTGATGCAGGCAGGTGCCGCAGGTTACCTGACTAAAGGCGCGGGACCAGATGAAATGGTCAACGCGATTCGTATGGTGAATAGTGGTCAACGCTACATCTCACCAGAAATTGCTCAACAGATGGCGCTTAGCCAATTTTCTCCGGCTTCGGAAAACCCATTTGCCGATCTGTCTGAGCGAGAGCTGCAAATCATGATGATGATTACCAAAGGGGAGAAGGTGACTGACATTTCAGAGCAGTTAAACCTAAGCCCTAAAACGGTAAACAGCTACCGCTATCGTTTGTTTAATAAACTCGACATTAGCGGTGATGTTGAATTGACTCACCTAGCGATTCGACACGGAATGATCGACACCGAGACATTATAAGGCGCCATTACCATCAATGTTTTTCAGATCCAATACATGGTAATGGTATGACCCAATTTGACTCGGCCTCTTTCCTTAAAACAGTAACCAATCAGCCCGGCGTTTATCGTATGTATAACGCCGAGGCTGTGGTTATCTATGTTGGTAAAGCCAAAGACCTCAAAAAGCGCCTTTCAAGCTATTTCAGAATCAAAGTAGATAGCGAGAAAACGCGTGCTCTCGTCAGTAATATTGCCAAAATTGATGTCACGGTGACTCACACCGAGACGGAAGCTCTGATCCTTGAGCACAATTACATCAAACAGTACCTGCCTAAATACAACGTATTGTTGCGCGATGATAAGTCTTATCCCTACATCTTTATCAGCGGACATAAGCATCCAAGGCTTTCGATGCATCGCGGTGCAAAAAGGCGCAAAGGGGAGTACTTTGGCCCTTATCCTGACTCAGGTGCCGTTCGAGAAACGCTTCATCTAATCCAAAAGATATTTCCGGTTCGCCAATGTGAAGACACGGTATACAGCAATCGAACTCGCCCTTGTCTGATGTATCAAATTGGTCGTTGCGCTGCGCCTTGCGTCAGTAGTGTCATTTCCGATGATGATTATAGCGAGCTGGTTGATTTGGTACGTTTGTTTCTACAAGGCAAAGACCAACAAGTTCTGAGCTCTTTGGTCGAAAAAATGGAGCAGGCGAGCCAAACTTTACGTTTTGAAGAGGCCGCTAAATTCCGCGATCAGATTCAAGCAATACGCCGTGTGCAAGAGCAGCAATTTGTTTCCGAAGACTCTATGGACGATATGGATGTGCTCGGCTTTGCCCAAGAAAATGGCATTGCCTGTATTCATATCTTGATGATTCGTCAAGGTAAGGTGCTGGGTAGCCGAAGCCATTTCCCTAAGATCCCCAATAGTACGACTCAGCAAGAAGTGTTTTACAGCTTCTTAAGCCAATACTACTTGAGCCACAATGAGGCGCGGACCATTCCAACCCGAATCATACTCAACACTGGCTTAATGGATGATTCTGACTCGTTGGCTGAAGCGCTGTCAGGTATTGCGGGACGTAAGGTTCATTTTCATGTCAACCCTACGGGGACACGTGGCAGATACTTGAAACTATCTAATACCAACGCGTTAACGGCGATTACGACCAAGATCAATCATAAGATGACGATTGCTCAGCGTTTCAAAGAGCTGCGAGAGCTACTTGGAATGGAGAGCATAACGCGTATGGAATGTTTTGATATTTCTCATACCATGGGTGAGAGCACCATTGCTTCCTGCGTTGTGTTTAACCATGAAGGGCCCGTTAAGCAAGAGTATCGTCGTTACAATATCTCCGGAATTACTGGTGGTGATGACTATGCCGCGATGGGGCAGGCACTAGAGCGCCGTTACTCGAAACAACTTGAAGTCGAAAAGATTCCAGACATCGTATTTATCGATGGTGGTAAAGGGCAACTCAATCGAGCTCATGAGATTATATCTCAGCATTGGGGAGACTGGCCAAAGCGCCCGCATTTGATCGGTATCGCAAAAGGTGTAACTCGTAAACCAGGACTGGAAACTTTGATTACGGTGGAAGGGGATGAGTTTAATCTTCCTAGTGACGCACCTGCTCTGCATCTTATGCAGCATATCCGAGATGAAAGTCATAACCATGCGATTGCTGGTCATAGGGCAAAACGTGGAAAAACGCGTAGAACCAGTGCCTTAGAAGGCATTGAGGGCGTTGGGCCAAAACGTCGTCAAGCGCTACTCAAATACATGGGTGGGTTACAAGAACTTAAACGTGCCAGTGTTGAAGAAATCGCCAAAGTACCAGGTATTAGTGTTTCTTTGGCAGAAAACATTTATCAAGCATTGAAACAATAGAAAAAATCCCGCACCATAAGGCGCTGTTTGAAGCACCAAATAGAGCCATACGCAAACAAAAAGAGCCTTAACTAAATATGCGTTTAAATATCCCGAACATATTGTCTTTGTTGCGACTTTTCTTGATACCAGTATTTGTCGTTGTGTTTTACCTTCCTTATAGCTGGTCTCCTTTTGCCGCCGCAATGGTGTTTTGGGTTGCTGGATTTACAGATTGGCTAGATGGCATGCTGGCTCGAAAATTGGGTCAAACCTCCCGTTTTGGAGCATTTATTGATCCTGTCGCGGATAAAGTTCTGGTTGCGACCGCGCTTATTTTGATAACCGAACATTACCACAGCATTTGGATTACTATTCCGGCAGTAACGATGATCGCTCGTGAAATCATCATCTCAGCACTACGTGAGTGGATGGCCGAAATCGGCAAACGAGCCAGTGTGGCGGTATCTTGGGTAGGCAAAGTAAAGACCGTAAGCCAGATGTTCGCTTTATGGGTGCTTATCTGGCGCTACGATGATTGGATGATTTGGCTAGGTTATGCAGCATTGTACATTGCGACCTTCCTTACTTACTGGTCGATGGCGCAGTATCTCATGGCAGCAAAAGATGATTTACTGAGTGAAGAACACCACTGATTTTGAAAGCGGGCGATAGCCCGCTTTTTTGTATATCGCATTCTCACAAATTCAATTAACTCAGTGGATTTGCTCAATTATTTGCTAACAAACTCGTTAATTTGAGTCGTTTTGCACGTTAAATAGACAAACGATTCGAAAATTCAAAATTAGTGTTGACTCATTAGTTCGAATGCGTAGAATGCATCCCGTACCCAAGAGGAATTGAGTAAATAACTCTTCAGCTTGGTGTGACAGAGGCGCGTTGGCAGAGTGGCTATGCAGCGGATTGCAAATCCGTGGACCTCGGTTCGACTCCGGGACGCGCCTCCATTTGCGACACTAGCTCAGTTGGTAGAGCGCAACCTTGCCAAGGTTGAGGTCACGAGTTCGAACCTCGTGTGTCGCTCCAAATTATTTTGATAACGATTCCTTCAAGGGTCGATATCACGGATGGTGTCTCCATCACAAATTTAGATTTGTGTGCCCTGGTGGTGGAATTGGTAGACACAAGGGATTTAAAATCCCTCGGCGTTCGCGCTGTGCCGGTTCAAGTCCGGCCCGGGGCACCATCTAATCTATCTCATTACGCGACACTAGCTCAGTTGGTAGAGCGCAACCTTGCCAAGGTTGAGGTCACGAGTTCGAACCTCGTGTGTCGCTCCAAGTTTAAAACCCTAGCAGAAATGCTAGGGTTTTTTGCGTTATACGCCTTATTAATCTTAGCTTTGCTACAACTCTCAAGTCCTGATTGATTTTTGAACATTCATTGTGTGAATTTATTTATAATTCGAATAAAATAAACGTTCGTTTATATGAAGTCGCTCCAAGAGTTGTAGGATGAGTCCGAATGGATAGATCAAAATGGTTAGTTTGCAATGCTTTCTATCTAGGCGTGTCGTTTAGTTCTGCTTCATATTCTCCATATACTTCGGCTCAGCAAAACATCTTTAACCTGTTTAGCGCGAATGGGTCATTGAACAGTGTCAATAGCGAGCACTAACCTTGACTAAGATGATACCTAAGCTCGTCGCGAAATTTTCGATTAATCAGATGTTGGTGATATCGCATCTGTTGCTGGTCGTTATTTTAGTCACTGGCTTTAGCTATACGCGTTACCAAAGCGAATGGCACCGCCACATCGATTATTCTGCGTCGATAGCCAAGCTCACCTTAGCGCCGCATATTCCTTTGATATCGAGCTCCGTAGCCGGAATCAACTACGCCAACCTCACTATGCCAAGCACTAAACAGATGCTGGCGTCGATTGATGATCTGGAGTTTTTGGAGATTGCAGGACGCTCTGACTATTCCGATCAAAAAGTCCAAATACGGTTTTTTAAACGTTTTGATTATCTCTGGCGTGCAGATGTAAAACAGGAAGAGATTGCTGAGCATGAGATAAAGCTCAATTCACTAAAAGCTCAGATTGAAGCGACGGGCACTGACAACGTTATTAAACACAAAAAGCTGGTGTTTATTGAAAATAGAGTTAAACGTGAACATGAAGCTTTAGTCGAAAGCCTTTACGTCAATGACAATGTCTTCATACCCTGGAGTAAGCCAGAAACAACCACAGACTCCTACTACCTTGACGAGGAGTTGTGCACCCTTAACGTCGTTTTACCTTTGATCAATAAAAACGGTGGTGAGGTATGGGCAGTATTTGATGCGAGTGATCTGACGCAACTACAGCGCTCATTAATTGAAGAGATTATTGCTGAGGCTATCGTCGCGCTTGCCATTTCTTTGATATTAATCGGCTGGGTTTCTCATTGGATAGTTTCCCCCCTTAAGTCTCTCGCTGAACATATGCGCTCAGGAGAATCGAATAGCGATCTTAAAGATTTTACCGAACTGAACCGAAGTGATGAGATTGGTCAGTTGGCACGAGCTTATCAAGGCTTGCTGATTAAGCTCGATAACCAACTTAATATCCTGCGCACCAAATCGGATACTGACCCACTGACAGGCCTTGGCTCGCGACATAAGTATTCCCGGACTGCGACGCCGTTTTTAAAACGTCATCTTGCTAAAGGTAACTATGTTGGCTTGATTGTGTGTGATGTTGATAATTTTAAAGCCTTTAACGATATCTATGGACACACGGAAGGCGACAACGCGTTATCTCAGGTTGGGAAAAAGATCAAACAACTGGCGCGAGACTCAGATTTAGCTTTTCGTTATGGTGGAGAAGAGTTTGTTATTTTCTGTGCTAGGCCAGAAGCGGAGCAACTTGCCAACTTTACAGAACGTCTAAGGCGCGAGATTGAAGGAATGTCCATAACCCATCAAGGAAACCAACCTCATGGTATTGTGACCATCTCTGTCGGAGGAGCGCTAGCCGAAAGGCAGAATCTGTATGAAGGTTTCAACACCCATCAAGAGTTGCAAGAAGCGATGTTTAACGTCGCAGACAAAGCTTTGTATGAATGTAAACAAAGTGGCCGTAACAAAGTGGTTTGGCCGAGTAAGCTCGATAAATAAAATGAGCACGATATCGTGCTCATTTTGGCTAACTCTCTTTAATCAAACGGTAAATCTTACCGCTATCGGTACTGAAAATCAGTTCACCATTGGGAAGCGCTTCAATGTCTCTAATTCGCTCTCCAAGTTCTTCTAAAATTCTTGTTTCACCAATGATTTCGCCATCTTTGACAGTCAAGACGTTAATATGAGTCAGCTTAAGCGCACCAGCCAAGAGTTTACCTGATAATTCAGGGTACTTATCACCTCGGTAAAGAATCAGCGAGCTAGGGGCAATAGAGGGGATGTATACTTTCTTTGGAGAGCTGATCCCTTCTTTTTCAGTGGATTCTCCGACTGCAATTGGCCCCCAATATTCTTTACCGTGCGATGTCACAGGCCAACCATAGTTTGCACCTTTCTCTATCAAGTTCACTTCGTCACCACCCCGTGGGCCGTGCTCTATAGACCATAGACTGTTCTGCTTACTATCAAAAAACAGCCCTTGCGGATTTCTATGCCCATAGCTCCAAATCTCATCAAGTTTGCCTTCTTCAGCGATAAAAGGATTATCTTGAGCAGCATCGCCGTTAAGTTGCAACTTGAGAATACTTCCTGCGTGTGTCGTCAGATCTTGACCATTGTCTCTCTCTCCTCGGTCTCCGACACTCATGTATAAGTGGTCAGCATCAAAAGCGATTCGGCTGCCAAAATGCCGTCCGCCATCAGAGCCGGATCGTGTCACTAGTATCTCTTGCCACGTTGAAAGCTGACCGTTTTGGTAAACGGCTTTGGCTAGTGTGGTTTCTATGGCTTTACCAATAGATTTTGAATAGGTGACATAGATTTGTGTTGAGTCTTTAGGGGATACGGCTACATCGAGAAGCCCTCCCTGACCAGAAACTCGTACATCTGGTACTTTACCAATGTCTTGGTAGTGATTGTTTGTCAGATCTAGTACACCAATCGTGCCATTTTTTTCACTGACAATCACTTTGTTATCACCTAAATAGCTGATTCCCCAAGGCACATTCAGGCCAACTACCAGAGGTTCTGCATACCAAGTATTAGCAACTGCACTTGAGATAGAGAGTAAACCGATAGCGAGAAAAGTAAGGGGCTTTTTCATACAAAATCCATTTTGAAATTAGCTTACCAAGCAATAGTAGCATTTGAATTCATACATTACTGTCATAAATGTTTTATCAAATAATTGCTTGATATGATCAATAAATACGCTATTATGACGATGTGTCAAAAATGACGAAGCGTCATTAATGGTATTTATAACGTATGTGGTATTCGTGTTACAATAGTAAGGTTAGGGAGTAAACGACTGAGACGGATTAGATAATCATGTTTGGTTTTGGCTGTAGTAAAAATGACAAAAAAGAAGGCTCTAGCTGTTCGTTTGGTTTGACCAAAAAGCAGCAGGCGATTGCAGATAGAGAGGTAGAACTCACTTTATTAGCGAAGTCGCTTGTCCAAGAGCAAGGGTGGAGTAACTTGACGATGGACAAGTTAACTTCAGCGAGTGCTTACTCTAAGGGCACGATTTACAATCATTTTTGCAGTAAAGAAGATGTGATTATGGCGCTGTGCATACATTCACTGAAAAGTGAGGCCGTACTGTTTGCCCGTGCTGGTGAGTTTGAAGGCAACACCCGAGAAAAGGTGATTGCGCTCCACGTTGGTTATCGTATTTACGCTCGCATGGAGCCAGTACTGTCAACGTGTGCGATTATGGCAAAGAGCCCTTGGGTGCTTGAGAAAGCCTCCCCAGAAAGGGTGAAAGAGCTCAATGCTCTCGAAGAACAAGTGATTGATCATGCAGACTTGCTTGTTCTCAATGGAGTGGAGCAAGGAGACTTGAAGTTCTCTCCTGGTATTGGCTCTGATGCTATCGTATTTGCAAACTGGTCCATTGCATTTGGTTCAAATGCACTGACACAGAATGCTTCAAATAGCCACTGTATCAATCGTTTACAAGATCCTTATACCGTGCTCAATAATGCCAATATGTTATTGGATGGATTGGCTTGGAAGCCTCTATCGACAGAGTGGGATTATCGAAAAACTTGGCGCAGAGTAGAGCAAGAGTTGTTCGCCCAAGAGATAGATTATCTTGAGTCTGTAGGTCGTTAAGCTGAAAGCATTTCATCATAGAAGCCCGCAAGGGCTTTTAAAATCACCATTTTTGACGAATCGTCACATAAAGTACTAATACTCAGAATCTAATTAACAGGTTCAGGGGTTGTTACTTAAGTACCAGCATTTGCTGGTTTTTAATTAACTGCTTTTGACGAAACGTCACAAATGGAGAGTGTGATGACTGCTCAACTTAATAATTCAAAACAGCCTTCTACTTGGCTGACCATGCCGACTCGCTTTAGCTGGTGGGTGTTACTCATAACGCTGGCGATAGTCACTGTTTCAACAATTGGAGGAAAAAATCTCTATTTTAGAGGTGATTATAATATCTTTTTCGATGGGCAAAATGCTCAATTAAGGGCGTTTGATGAGATTCAAACGACATTTGCAAAGTCAGACAATCTCGCCATCGTAATTGCACCTGCGAGTGGTAATGTGTTTGAACCAGAGACATTAACCTTAGTTCAACAGCTTACTCAAGATGCATGGCAAGTCCCTTATTCTAGCCGTGTCGATTCTATCGCAAACTATCAACACACCGAAGCATATGAAGATGATCTGATCGTCGAAGATCTGCTACTTGAAGATTACCCTTTAACGCCAGAGCGGATCGAAAAGGTTAAACGTATTGCACTGTCAGAGCCGGTGATCAAAGACTCTCTGATTTCGCAAAAAGGCGATGTAACAGTGGTTAACGTCACTGTCCAAATGCCTGAAATTGACGAAACGGCGGAAGTGATTGAAATCGTGACTCACATCGATCAGATGCTAGCCAAATATCAATCTCAATATCCGCAAGTAGAATTTCATAAAGCCGGTATCATTGCTATGAACCACGCCTTTATGACCTCTGCCCAAGAAGACAGTTCAACGCTAGTGCCTACTATGCTACTGGTCATTCTTGTATTTCTAACCCTGATGCTACGCTCGTTCTTAAGTGTGGTGGCGACACTAGTCATCATCATAGGCTCTGTCGCTGCGACTATGGGGCTCTCTGGCTGGGCCGGAATGTTCTTAAGTACCGCAACCGTGAACATACCCACCTTAGTGATGACGCTTGCAGTTGCTGACTGCGTGCATGTTATAGCGACCATGAGGCAAAACCTTAAGAAAGGTTACAGCAAGTCTTACGCGATAGACCAAAGCGTTGCCATCAACTTTATGCCAATCGTGATTACCTCTGTCACGACGGCTATTGGTTTCTTGATGATGAACATGTCTGACTCACCAGTATTGCGAGATTTCGGCAACTTGGCCGCGCTTGGGGTGATGATTGCCTGCTTCTTATCGTTATCTATGCTGCCAGCTATGCTGAAACTGCTGCCTATTAAAGTCAAAGCTGTCGATGAGAAAACAGCAGTATCGCAAGACTTCATGGACATGCTAGGTGACAAGGTTGTTCGATATCGTAAGGCGCTATTGCCGATTTCAGCGTTAGTGATTGCTGTTTCTGCAAGTTTACTACCGCTGAATAAAGTGAATGATGAGTCTGTTAAATACTTCGATTCACGCAGTGACTTCCGCCAAGCGGCTGACTTTATGGAACAGCGCATCAGTGGAATGACAAACATCAGTATTGCGGTCAAAACCGGTGAATCACAAGGTATTGCCGATCCTACATTCCTAAAAACAATGGGAGACTTCACCAATTGGCTGCGCTTGCAACCAGAGACTGACCATGTCGCTACCTTGTCAGACGTTTATAAGCGCCTCAATAAGAACATGCATGCCGATGACGACAGCTACTATAAGTTGCCACTGGATAGAGAGTTGGCCGCTCAGTACCTGCTGCTTTATGAGATGTCATTACCCTACGGTTTAGACCTCAACAACCAGATTAATGTCGACAAGTCGTCTATCAAGTTGGTTGTGACCGTAGACAACTTAGGCAGTGTAGAGCTTGTGGAGTTGGAAGAACGCATCTACAACTGGTTTGCTACATATGCTCCTCAGTACCAGGTTGTTGCGTCTAGCCCGTCGCTTATGTTCGCCCATATCGGTGAAACGAATATGGCTAGCATGCTGTCGACACTACCCATTACTTTGATCTTGATCTCTGCGCTTATGGTATTTGCTCTACGTTCCACCCGTTTGGGTCTGATCAGTATTGTGCCTAACATGGCGCCAGCCATCATTGGTTTTGGGTTATGGGCGCTTATATCAGGTGAAATTAACCTAGGATTATCGGTTGTAGTGACCTTGACCTTAGGAATCGTTGTCGATGATTCGGTTCACTTCCTATCGAAATATCAACGTGCACGCAAACAAGGTCAATCTGCCGAACAAGCGGTGCGATATGCCTTCCACACTGTCGGTCGCGCATTATGGATCACCACTGTTGTGTTAGTCGCTGGTTTCTCAGTTTTGGCTATGTCGAGTTTTAGACTTAACGCCGACATGGGTCAGCTCAGCGCCATGGTGATCTTTATTGCCCTTGTGGTCGACTTTGTTTTCTTACCGGCGTTGCTGATGCGTTTTGATACCGCTAGCTACGTTGAAGAAACAGAAAATAAGCCAGAACAAACTCGTTCCACCCCAATCACCCAAACCCAAAGCTAAAAGGACTTCATTATGAATACTCAAACAAAATCAATGATCAAGGCAGCTGCCCTTTCAGCCATGGTTGTGTTTTCTAGCCAAGTCGTGGCTTCACCAGAGCGAGGATTGGAAATAGCGACTGAGCGTAAAGCACGCGATGAAGGTTGGGGTGATTCGGTTGCCACAATGAAGATGATTCTAAAGAACGCTCAGGGTGAAAGCAGTACTCGTGAAATGCGCTTAAAGTCTTTCGAAATCGATGGTGATGGTGATAAAGGTCTCACCATTTTTGATTTGCCGCGAGATGTGAAGGGTACTGCCTTTCTTAACCATTCGCACAGTATTGAAGCCGATGATCAATGGCTGTATTTACCTGCTTTGAAGCGTGTTAAACGTATCTCTTCACGCAATAAGTCAGGGCCTTTTATGGGCAGTGAGTTTGCCTATGAGGATTTAAGCTCTTTTGAACTGGAGAAGTACACCTTCAACTATTTGGGCGATAAAGAGGTCAATGGCACACCAACTTATCTGCTTGAGCAGATCCCAACAGATAAAAACTCTGGTTATACCAAGCAACTTGTCTGGTTGGAGAAAGAGCATTATCGCCCGCTGAAGGTTGAGTTCTATGATCGCAAAGGCGCACTACTAAAAACCTTGCAGTTTGACGAATACAAACAGTACCTCAGTCAGTACTGGCGCGCACATTCTATGGCAATGGTGAATCACCAAACAGGTAAAAGTACTACGCTGACCACGAGCGATCTCGATTTTCAAACTGGATTGAGAGAAAAGGATTTTGAAAAGAATGTTCTTAAGCGCGTGAAGTAAGAGGCGATATGAAGGATCTATTAAGTACAGCTGGCAGACTTTCTGCCAGCGCCATATTGACCTTGCTTGCGTTACAATGTCACGCTTTTGAGTTCGCAGGACAAGCTAATGTAGAGCATAGGCAGTTTTTCTCAGACGGTGAGCAGGGGCAGGGAAAAGGTCAGACTTCTCTGGTTCTGCAACCTGAATTTTACTGGCAATTGGGAGAGAACGCCGATTTTACCTTTACGCCTTTTTACCGTTTTGACAGCTTAGATGATGAAAGAACCCATGGCGATATCCGTGAAGCTCTCTATCTAAACTATTGGGATGACTATGAAATCAGAGTCGGTATTGGCAAGGTGTTTTGGGGAGTAACTGAATCTGCCCATTTAGTCGATGTTGTTAATCAAACTGACGCTATTGAAGCGGTTGATGGCGAAGATAAGCTCGGCCAACCTATGATTCATTTTACCTCGATCAAAGAGTGGGGAACCATAGACGCCATGGTGTTGCCTTACTTTAGAGAGCGCACTTTTTCGGGCAAGGATGGTCGATTACGTCCTACGTTGCCGGTATCTAAAGACGCCATCTATGAATCTTCGCGGGAAGAAAAGCATGTCGATTTTGCGCTGAGGTATTCGCAGATGTACGGAGATTGGGATTTCGGATTGAGCTATTTCCAAGGTACTAATCGTGATCCCTATTTTCGTTTGGCTGGTGGAGAAGTGAAGCCATACTATGCACAAGCGAAACAGGTTGGTCTCGATGTACAAGGCATTGTGGGCGATTGGCTGTGGAAACTAGAAACTATCTACCGAGACAGTTTCGATCACCACACTGGGCTAGTGTCTGGCTTTGAATACACCATTGTTGGCGTGTTTGATACGGTTTGGGATCTAGGTTTGATTGCTGAGTATCTCTACGATAGCCGCGGCAATAATGCTCAAACCATCGGACAAAACGACATCTTTGCAGGAACGCGTCTTGCGCTAAATGACGAAGACAGCACGGAAATTCTATTCGGCATCACCCAAGATCTCGATAACAGTGATGTCTACAGCGCGAAGTTGGAAGCCTCAAGTCGACTCACCAATCACTTATCTTGGACTCTTGATGCTTGGCTGTTTGAAAACGAAACACCAAGCGACTTGCTCTATTTTGCGCGAAAAGATGACTTTATCCAGATGTCTTTAGAATATTATTTCTGACATGAATGTAATCAAAGATGTTTCTGGATAATTTAAACTAGGGAGCAAATATGCTCCCTTTTTAGTGATACTCATTGTTCATAAAACCGACATACCGTTAGTGGCCTATTCTGACTTGTCATAAGCCTTTGATAACCATGCAATAAAATAAAACATGCAGTTTTGAAGGTGTAAGTCTGCATGTTTTAGTGGTGGTTATTAATGATACATTTGTCACCTGAATGTATTGGATTTTGGAAATAAATCTCATTACCGAGTGGTGGGTCATATTTTTCGAAATTCTGGTAGTTGCTGAATGAGGTATCGCTCTTGGTTGGACAATTTAAATTAATCACAGAAACCTATGTCGTTATTGGCTTAGATGGTCGTATCAAAATTGTAGATTCGATGGATGAAATACTGTCGGGTGAAGTGATTATTGACACTCTGGAAAATGAAATCCAACCAGAACAAATCTATGTTTTAAATGAACTTGGGCATCCTCAGCCGGAACCGGATGCAGCAAAGCAAGTAGCTCAACTACTCGAAGCACTTGAGAATGGTGTGGATCCTAGCGAGTTGGGAGATGAGTTTGCAACGGCTGCAGGTGGTGCGGGCGGTTCAAGTCTTACTGAGTCAGGAACTATTGAAAGAATAGGGGCTGAAGTTCTTGCTAGCACTTATTTTGAAACCGCTGGCTTTAGTTCAGAGCAAAGTACCACGTTGTTCAATCTTTTCCGCAATTCGCAAACCGATATTGCACAGATTCGAGCGATAATTGCTGGGGATGACTCTGGGTCAGTCCAAGAGGATACTGTTCTTGAAACTAGTGGTCAGTTGTCCATCAGTGATTCCAACTCTGGTGAAGCTTTTTTTCAGCCACAGACAAATGTACAAGATGGCAATTGGGGCAGCTTTTCGGTTGATGAGAATGGCAATTGGAGTTATCAACTCAACAATGATCATCCAGATGTTCAGGCCTTAAATACAGACAGCGAGCCAGTTACCCGTATTTTAACCGTCACATCAGTTGATGGAACAACTCACCAAGTCGAAATCACCATCACAGGCACCAATGACGCCGCGCAAATCAGCGGTGATGATAAAGGTGCAGTGACGGAAGGCGATGGCAATGTGGTCCTTGAAGACAAAGGCACACTGACGTCTGTCGATGTGGACGGCAACAACGCCAACGACACCTTTAAAACTGAGGTGACTGCCGTTAACCACCCAAGTGAAGGGGCGCCACTGGGCAGCCTGACCATCACTGAAGGCGGTGAGTGGACCTACAACGTTGACAACAGCAAAGTGGAATACTTAGGTGAAGGTCAGACACGCGTTGAAACCTTTACTGTGTACTCGCAAGACGGCACACCACATCAAGTTGAAATCACCATCACGGGTACCAATGACGCTGCGCAAATCAGCGGCGATGATAAAGGCGCAGTGACGGAAGGTGATGGCAATGTGATCCTTGAAGATAAAGGCACACTGACGTCTGTCGATGTGGACGGCAACAATGCGAACGACACCTTTAAAACGGAAGTGACGCCCAACAACCACCTAAGTGAAGGGGCGCCACTGGGCAGCCTGACCATCACTGAAGGCGGTGAGTGGACGTACAACGTCGACAACAGCAAAGTGGAATACTTAGGTGAAGGTCAGACTCGCATTGAAACCTTTACCGTGTACTCGCAAGACGGCACACCGCATCAAGTTGAAATCACTATCACAGGCACCAATGACGCCGCGCAAATCAGCGGTGATGATAAAGGCGCAGTAACGGAAGATGACGGCAATGTGATCCTTGAAGATAAAGGCACACTGACGTCTGTCGATGTGGATGGCAACAACGCCAACGACACCTTTAAAACTGAGGTGATGCCAAACAACCACCCAAGTGAAGGGGCGCCACAGGGCAGCCTGACCATCACTGAAGGCGGTGAGTGGACGTACAACGTCGACAACAGCAAAGTGGAATACCTAGGTGAGGGTCAGACTCGCGTTGAAACCTTCACTGTGTACTCGCAAGACGGCACACCGCATCAAGTTGAAATTACCATCACGGGCACCAATGACGCCGCGCAAATCAGCGGCGATGATAAAGGCGCAGTGACGGAAGGTGATGGCAATGTGATCCTTGAAGATAAAGGTACACTGACGTCTGTCGATGTGGACGGCAACAACGCGAACGACACCTTTAAAACGGAAGTGACACCAAACAACCACCCAAGTGAAGGGGCGCCACTGGGCAGCCTGACCATTACTGAAGGCGGAGAGTGGATGTACAACGTTGACAACAGCAAAGTGGAATATTTGGGTGAAGGTCAGACTCGCGTTGAAACCTTCACAGTTCAGTCTGAAGATGGCACACCACATCAAGTTGAAATCACCATCACGGGCACCAATGACGCCGCGCAAATCAGCGGCGATGATAAAGGTGCAGTGACGGAAGGTGACGGCAACGTGATCCTTGAAGATAAAGGCACACTGACGTCTGTGGATGTGGACGGCAACAACGCTAACGACACCTTTAAAACTGAGGTGACTGCCGTTAATCACCCAACGGAAGGTGCGCCTCTTGGCAGCCTGACCATCACCGAAGGCGGTGAGTGGACGTATAATGTCGACAACAGCACAGTGGAATATTTGGGCGAAGGCCAGACTCGCGTTGAAACCTTCACTGTGTACTCGCAAGACGGCACACCGCATCAAGTTGAAATCACCATCACGGGCACCAATGACGCCGCGCAAATCAGCGGCGATGATAAAGGCGCAGTGACAGAAGGTGATGGCAATGTGATCCTTGAAGATAAAGGCACACTGACGTCTGTCGATGTGGATGGCAACAACGCTAACGACACCTTTAAAACTGAGGTGACTGCCGTTAATCACCCAACGGAAGGTGCGCCTCTTGGCAGCCTGACCATCACTGAAGGCGGTGAGTGGACGTACAACGTTGACAACAGCAAAGTGGAATATTTGGGTGAAGGTCAGACTCGCGTTGAAACCTTCACGGTTCAGTCTGAAGACGGCACACCACATCAAGTTGAAATCACCATCACGGGCACCAATGACGCCGCGCAAATCAGCGGCGACGATAAAGGTGCAGTAACGGAAGGTGACGGCAATGTGATCCTTGAAGATAAGGGCACACTGACGTCTGTCGATGTGGATGGCAACAACGCGAACGACACCTTTAAAACCGACGTGACGCCCAACAACCACCCAAGTGACGGGGCGCCACTGGGCAGCCTGACCATCACTGAAGGCGGAGAGTGGACGTACAACGTCGACAACAGCAAAGTGGAATACCTAGGGGAAGGTCAGACACGCATTGAAACCTTCACCGTGTACTCGCAAGACGGCACACCGCATCAAGTTGAAATCACCATCACGGGCACCAATGATGCGCCAGAGTTCATCAGTGGTAGCAATGACAGTCATGGACGTGACTCGCAAGGTAACATCGACGCGGATAGCTATCAGTTTAGTGTTGATGAAAATACTCCAACAGGTGTCATTGGCAAGGTTGAAGCGTTCGATATCGACCAAAACAGTCAGGTAACCTATCACCTAACGAATCACACAGGCCTGTTTGAGATAAATACGGTAACTGGTGAAATCAGTGTTAAGAATGGTGTTACGTTCGATCATGAAACAATCGACAGTTACCAACTTGTGGTAGAAGCCCGCGACCAATTTAATGGAAAAGATACGGCTCAAGTTAAAGTGCTTATCAACGATCTTAACGAAGCGCCAATCGCTGAAGATGATAAGGGCGTCGAAACGACGACCAAGACACTGGATCAGAACAATTGGGATAACAGTGCCGACATTAGTGTCGATTACTATGTGATTGATACTACTACAGGAAATAAAGTCGCTGACGCGTCTAAATCTGATTATACCGGTGATGGCGATCATAAGTACGGGGTTAGTTCTTCACTCGATAAAGGTTCAGACCGAGTCCAAGATGGACAGATAGGTTACGATGATGTCACTGGCCAGAGCGAAGCAATGCGTTTTTCATTTGCCAATGGACAAGTGTCTAATCACGCCGAAGTGGAGGTGAAGAACCTTTGGACTGACACCAAAAATGGTAGTTGGGAGCCTGGTATTGAACGTGGAGTCTGGAAGGCATACTACAAAGGTGAACTAGTCGCGACTGGTGTCTTTGAAGGTACTCGCGGAGGCAGTCAAGTCGTCAGCATTGACGCAGATGGTCGCTATTTTGACAGTATTGAGATGTCGACGATCAGCTACAAAGACGGTGTTGTTGATCCAAAAGGGTCTGAGTATTTCGTTACTCAAGTTAGCGCAGACCTGACTACTTTTGACGATAGTTACCAAACCAATGGCTCAGGTACGTTAGAGTTAGATGTTTTGGCAAATGATCATGATCCTGATGGTGATGATTTGACGATTGTCGATTATCCAAAAGAAGACTTCTTAACTCTTAAAGACGGGAAGTTGGTCTTTGACGCTGCGAAATATCTTGAATCTTTACCGGCAAACGAACGTATCATCAAAACTGGTGAAGTGAAGGAATACACCTTTGAGTACACCATCGAAGATGAAGACGGCTTAAAAGATACCGCTGAGGTTACTGTAAGCGTTATGGGTGAGCCAATGTCCTTAAATGACGCTCACGCTGAGTTAAATGAATCTGAATTAGGTACAGATACGGGAGCTCATGCAGAAGGAGATTTGGTAGCAGACCTTGGTTCCGCGACTGATGCCGAATATCACTTTGAAGTAGACCAGAGTTTGAGTGGCTTCACCAGTGGCGGTAAACCAGTGTCGTTTGAGGTGAGCGCAGACCAAACTACTCTAACCGGATATACAGGCGCTGGCTCAGATCGCGTTAAAGTGCTAGAAGCAACCATCGACGTTAAAACAGGCCACTATTCTGCTGTTCAGCATTCTGCTCTAGATCATGCTGAACAAGGTGCAGATAAGATCGATATTTCGGCAAAAGTCGAGGTGAACGCAGGTGGTCAATCTGAGAGTGCCATTTTGCACCTAGATGTTACCGACTCGGTGCCTAGTTCGAATTCTGCCCACCACGTAATCAATGATGTCGCGCTGCATAGCAACACCGTAGTAATAGCACTTGATGCTTCACAGTCGATGAGTAATCAGGTATTGGATGCTGACGGACACTGGGTGACACGCTGGGAACTGGCAAGAGACTCCATCACTGCAATGTTTGAAAAGTACCAGGATGTCGGCGATGTACAGTTCAAAATTGCGGCACACAGTGGTCTTCCTGATGGGCAGATTTCTGGTTGGCTAAGTTCAGTAGGAGACATTCGTCAGTTCTTCTTTGATGTTCAGCCATCAGCTTGGACACCTTATAGTCAAGCGATTGATCAAGTGCATGAAGTACTTACAGACCCAACGAGTCAGGCATTACTCAATAGCACCAATACTCAGCTTTACTTTATTTCTGATGGTGTCACGACAGATTTCGGCGGTTGGACAAATCAGTCGGGGAGCTACGAAACCAAGGCTCGTGAGAGTCTAATGAAATGGAGTAGCGAAGATGATTTTTCCAGCCCAGAGCGATACCAGCAAGTTCGAGATGGTTTAGTAAAACCAACAACTGCTGAAGAAAAAATGATCCTCGAAAATGCCATGGAGAAGAGCATTGAGACGAGTGGGCAGACAATTGACAATATTTGGTCAGTAGGGATCGGTGCTGGGGCCGATTTGAAGTATTTGGAGCCGATAGCGACAGACAAGGGCTCAGCGATTGTAGTGGTCGATGACGCGCAGATAGAAGAACTACTGATTAAAACAGTGTCAGGCCAACTACAGAGTGACTTGATTACTCATCAAGGGGGCGAGGAACAGTGGATAGACACGATAGTCGTCGAAGGAGATACCTACCATTTCGATAAGCTAACTGGAGAAGTGACCAAGAGTGTAGCGGGTCACGAAGAAACAGTATCCGAGAGTCCTTTAGTGAAAATTGACACGACTCATGGTCATCTTACAGTTAACTTTGAAAATGGACGCTATGACTACAAAGCGAACAATGTAGATGGTCATCAACAAGATAAGTTTATCGCTAGAGTCGTAGATGCAGACGGTGATGTCGCTGAGAGCCAAATTACTATCGATGTTCAAGATACATCACAGCCGGATTCGTCGCGCAACATAATCCAAGGTGATAGCCAAGCGAATACCTTGAATGGAACGGATGGTAACGATGCACTGGTCGGGTATGATGGAGCTGACACATTAAATGGTGGCGCGGGCGATGATATCCTTATCGGTGGTCTAGATAACGATGTACTTATCGGCGGTTTAGGAAGTGATATCTTAACGGGTGGGGCAGGAAATGATGTGTTTGCTTTTTCTTCAGAATCACTAAATATCTCGCCCGACCAAGACATCATTAAAGACTTCCATTTGAATGAAGATAAACTTGATTTTACCGATGTTTTGGCGCCATTAGGTGATGAAGCTAAGGATATGGAAAATCTCCTAAATCATCTAACGGCTAGCTTCGATGCAGGCAAAGAGACATTAAATATTGACCTAACTTCAGACGGTGGAAAATCAGTCTCTATCGCTTTAGAACAGTTCGATATATCAGGCCTCGATTTATCGGTGTCGGCGAACTCAAATGAGATTGTTGAACAATTGTTCCAGCATCAAGCTTTCAAAGTAGACTAACAATAAAGTGAGGGAGCTGATCAAGCTCCCTTTTTTCTGTGCTACTCCTTAGCATTACTATAAATCTATGTACAATCCCTTATTCGAATCATGGTTAATGTAAAGCACCACAAGGATTACGGAATGTGGTGTTATAAACTAAAGGCGAGATTGGATGAAGTCATTTGAATGGGATGCGTGTTACGAAACAGGTCTTGATGAAGTCGATGAGCAGCATCAATACCTCGTTGAGGTGATTAATCGCTATGGTGATTTAATCGCGCAAAACAGTATTTCTCTTCAAGACATTAGAATGGCTCTGTTTGAGCTTTCTCGTTATGCAGAGTTTCACTTCAAGGAAGAAGAAAATCTAATGCGCCGCGTTGGTGTCTACGACAAACACATCGAAGAGCACATTAAAGTGCATCGGGCGTTTATGACTGACATTATCAGCATGCAATCCTTTATTAGTGAAGACAATAAGAAAACGTCGGAACATCTGCTCAACTTTCTTATCCACTGGCTGGCCTACCATATTTTGGGTATCGACCAGAACATGTCACGTCAGGTCAAACAAATTGAGTCAGGTGTTCTTCCTAAAGTCGCGTGGGAAAACGAAGAGAAGCAACAAGACAGCTCTACTGAGCCCCTACTTAAAGCGCTCAATGGCTTATTTGAACAGGTGTCTGAAAGGAATAAAGAGCTTCTAGAGCTTAACCAACATCTTGAAGATAAGGTTGAGGAAAGAACCAAGCAGCTCTCTAAAGCGAATAAACAACTAGAAGAGCTTTCCCTGACCGACTCATTGACTAACCTGCCCAACAGACGCTGTGCAATTCGCAAACTCAAAGCGTATTGGCAAGAATCGACTCATAACCACGAACCCCTTGTTTGTATCATGATTGATGTCGACTATTTTAAGCAAGTCAACGACAGTGCCGGCCATGATGCGGGAGACAGGCTTTTAACAGAGCTTTCTCAGACGCTTGCAGACTCTTTCAGAAGTGACGACCTAGTTTGCCGGTTAGGAGGCGATGAGTTTTTTGTTATTTGCCCGAACACCGACATACAAGGCGGTGTCCATATCGCAGAGCTGACTCGTCATAAGGTCAATCAAATGCTTGTCCCTGTGGGAGAAAGTGTATGGCGTGGCAGTATCAGCGTTGGCGTTGGTGAGCGGACGATTGAAATGCATGACTACAATGATCTTATCAAAGCGGCTGATAATGCGGTGTACGATGCAAAATCAAAAGGCAGAAATCAGGTAAGTGCTTTAGGCCGTTAGTTATCAAAGCGTTGCTTAATGAGATTAAAACACTCGTGACGAAACCAGCGATGCGCGGGATCTTTATGATGTTTCTCGTGCCACAGCAAATAATAATGATGCTCTGGAAGTTGAAAAGGCAGCGCAACTGTTTGCAACGCATACTGTTGGCACAGCACAGCTGCTATATGGCTCGGGACAGTCATAATATTGTTACTAACTTCCAGTAGCTGAGCAGCACTCTGCAAATCAGGCATCATCGCAGAGATGACTCTTTGGTGTTCGCGTTTCTTAAACACGCCATCTACCTCACGGGTCTTGTCACCTAATCCACTCACCTGAATATGTTTCGCTGCAAAATACTCATGCAAAGATAGCGTTTTACTTCGTCCCAAATTCTGCTTTGAACCCAGTACCACATAATGGTCACTGGCGATACGTTTGCCATGAATATGATTGGGTACATCAACCGCCATTGTGGCAACGACATCAAGAGAGCTAGTGGCAAGCGCCTCTAGCTGTCCGTTGTCGATAATTGAACCTAGAATAGAAGCGTTCGGACAGTCTGTAGCGACAAGTTTTGCGATCTCAGGGAGCGCTGCGCCTGAGACAAACGAGTCAAACCCAATGTGAAAGCGCCGTTCAATATCTTCGAGCTTAAAATCAGAATTTTGATAAAGCGCGTCCATCTGTTTCAGTAGGTTAGGCAACGTCTGTTTTAGCTCTTGCGCTCTATTGGTTAGCACGAACTCCTTTCCGTCTCGAACTAAAATGGGATCGCCAAAAGCATCTCGAATCTGACCCAGTGTTCGACTCATTGCCGGTTGAGTCACATTCAGCTTTTTAGCCGCTTCAGTAAGGCTCTGTGTTTGAAGCAGTGCATTTAAAGCGGGCAGGAGTTTGTAGTTATTCATCAATTACATCTCTTTTAGCATCCAGACATCGCAACTGTTGTGCTCAGTACCTTCCAGTGGCTGGGATAGGTGCTCAAATCCAAACGTTTCATACATTCGCACCGCAGCATTCATATTGGATAAGGTGTCGAGATAGCAAGATTCGAACCCTTGTTCACGAGCAAAATCGAGACAAGCCGAAACCAGTTTTCTTCCCAATCCGAGCCCTCTGCTATCTGGCAGAAGGAACAGCTTCTTTAGCTCGCAGACTTTGTCACTACTTGAAAATGGGGCGAGTCCACATCCGCCGACAATTTTTCCGTCTAGTATAGCGACAAGATAGAGCGACTTATTCTCAAGGGTATAGTGTTGGCTCATGTTGCGTACTTCCGCATCTGAAGGGCCATAGCCTTCTCCAACAGCGCCAAATTCCGCGCCAACCTTCTGAATAATTTCGCATATTGCTTGGTCGTGTTCAGGAAGAACAGGAGTAATTATTAGATTCATGTTTACCTCAATTGCTTTCTTAACTCTGTTGAAAGCCAATTTATCGCTATTGATGAATAAGTAAAAATTATTTTAGATTATGTTAAGAATAACAAAAAGTGATGCCTTTGCGGCAAGTATCAAAGTGGTTAGCCAATTTAGATGCTTGATAAGTGTCCAACAGGCGATTCTAAGGATATTTCAGTTTGGCTTTGAACGTTGCTTTCGTTACTATGTACAGCTACTTGAAAATACCGAAATTCCCTTGCGGGAAACCTTATGGAAACTACCAAAAGGTAGATGAGGAAACGATGCAACATCTAGAAGAGATCATTGCTAACGCGAATGCAGCAATTGAAGCTGCAGATTCGTTAGTCGCACTTGATGAAGTGCGTGTTCAGTATCTAGGCAAAAAAGGTGAGCTAACGGCTCAACTTCAAAGCCTAGGTAAACTACCACCAGAAGAGCGCCGTGAAGCTGGTCAAGAGATCAACAAAGCGAAAGGCGTTGTTCAACAAGCGATCGCAGCTCGTAAAGATGCACTACAACGTGCAGAGCTAGAAGCGAAGCTTGCAGCAGAAACAATCGACGTGACTCTACCGGGTCGTCGTATCGAGAACGGTGGTCTACACCCTGTGACTCGTACTGTTGAGCGTATTGAACAGTTCTTTGGTGAGCTAGGCTTTAACACTGAGTCTGGTCCTGAGATTGAAGATGCATTCCATAACTTTGATGCACTAAACATCGCAGAAGATCACCCAGCGCGTACTGACCACGACACGTTCTTCTTCAACCCAGATCTAATGCTACGTACTCACACGTCTGGCGTTCAGATCCGTACGATGGAAAATGGCAAACCACCATTCCGTTTCATCGCACCGGGCCGTGTTTACCGTAACGACTACGACCAAACGCACACGCCAATGTTCCACCAAGTGGAAGGCATGCTAGTAGACGAGAACGTAAACTTCGCACAGCTTAAAGGCATCCTGCATGACTTCCTATGTAACTTCTTCGAAGAAGAAGTTGAAGTTCGTTTCCGTCCTTCTTACTTCCCGTTCACTGAGCCTTCAGCAGAAGTAGACGTGAAAGGTAAGAACGGCAAATGGCTTGAAGTTCTAGGTTGTGGCATGGTTCACCCTAACGTACTTCGCAGCGTTGGCATCGACCCTGAGAAATACTCTGGCTTCGCATTTGGTATGGGCGTTGAGCGTCTGACTATGCTTCGTTACGGCGTAAACGATCTTCGTGCGTTCTTCGAGAACGACCTTCGTTTCCTAAAACAGTTCAAGTAATCCAGGGGATACATCACTATGAAATTTAGCGAATCTTGGCTTCGTGAGTGGGTAAACCCTGCGGTATCGACTGACGAACTTACACACCAAATCACAATGGCGGGTCTAGAAGTAGACGACGTACTACCTGTTGCTGGTTCTTTCACCGGCGTTAAAGTAGGTAAAGTGGTTGAGTGTGGTCAACACCCAGACGCTGACAAACTACGCGTAACTAAAGTAGATGTTGGCGCTGAAGAACTTCTAGACATCGTTTGTGGCGCATCTAACTGTCGCCTAGGTATCAAAGTTGCGGTTGCGACTGTTGGTGCTGTTCTACCAGGCGATTTCAAAATCAAAAAAGCAAAACTACGTGGTCAACCATCACACGGCATGCTGTGTTCATTCTCTGAACTAGGTATCGACGTTGAATCTGATGGCATCATGGAGCTAGCAGAAGACGCAGCAATCGGTACTGATTTCCGCGAATTCCTAGGTCTTGACGACGTTACAGTAGACGTAGACCTAACGGCTAACCGCGCGGACTGTTTCAGCATCCGTGGTATGGCGCGTGAAGTTGGCGTTCTAAACCGTGCTGACGTCACTGAGCCTGCAGTTAACCCTGTTGCTCCAGCGATCGACGACACTGTTTCTATCGAAGTGAAAGCAACAGCTGCTTGTCCACGTTACCTTGGCCGTGTGGTTAAGAACGTAAACGTTCAAGCTGAAACACCACTATGGATGCAAGAAAAGCTGCGCCGTTGTGGTATCCGCTCTATCGACCCAGTTGTAGACATCACTAACTTTGTTCTTCTAGAGCAAGGCCAGCCAATGCACGCATTTGATCTTGCTAAGATTGAAGGCGGTATCGTAGTGCGTATGGCAGAGCAGGGCGAGAAGCTAACTCTTCTAGATGGTAACGAAGCTGAGCTAAACGCTGATACTCTAGTTGTCGCAGACCACAACAAAGCACTTGCTATCGCGGGTATCTTTGGTGGTGAAGAGTCTGGTGTAACCACTGAGACTAAAGACGTGCTACTTGAGTGTGCATTCTTCGCACCAGACCACATTCGTGGCCGCGCACGTAGCTACGGTCTACACACTGATTCTTCAATGCGTTTTGAGCGTGGTGTCGATTTCGCACTACAAGCGAGCGCAATGGAGCGTGCAACAGAACTTCTTGTTGAGATCTGTGGCGGTGAAGTAGCACCTGTTGTTGCAGTAGAATCAGAAGCTGACCTACCAAAAGCAAATACGGTATCACTACGTCGCACTAAGCTAGACAGCCTACTAGGTCACCACATTGCAGACAGCGATGTTGTTGAGATCCTAGAGCGTCTTGGCCTAACTGTAGAGACTGCAGACGCAGGTTGGACAGCAACAGCACCAACATGGCGTTTTGATATCGCAATCGAGCAAGACCTAATTGAAGAAGTAGGTCGTATCTACGGTTACGATAACATCCCTAACCAAAACCCAGCGGCAGCACTTAAGATGCACGACCACGTTGAAGCGAACATTCCGCTAAAACGCGTTCGTAACCTACTTGTTGACCGTGGTTACCAAGAAGCGATCACTTACAGCTTCGTTGAGCCAGAGCAGCAAAAACTTGTTGTTCCAGGTGTTGAGCCGCTAATCCTGCCATTCCCAATCTCTGCGGATATGTCAGCAATGCGTCTGGGCCTAATCCAAGGTCTACTAAACACTGTGGTTCACAACCAGAAACGTCAACAGCCACGTGTTCGTCTATTCGAATACGGCCTACGTTTCATCCCTTGTGAGTCTGCTGAAAACGGTATGCGCCAAGAGCCTATGCTTGCTGGTGTTATCGCGGGTACTCGCAGCGAAGAGCACTGGGACATCGAAACCAACACCGTTGATTTTTTTGACCTGAAAGGCGATCTAGAAGCGGTTCTTGAGCTAACAGCAAACGAAGCAGCTTACTCTTTCGCAGCGCTTTCTGCTGAAGATAAAGCAGCAAACCCTGCGCTTCACCCAGGTCAATCTGCAGCTATCATCGTTGATGGCAAGCAAGTTGGTGTGATTGGTACCGTTCACCCAGAGCTTGAGCGTAAGTTTGGTCTAAACGGCCGTACTATCGTATTCGAAGTTGAATGGTCTGCAATCAACACTAAAGTGATCCCTGAAGCAGTTCAGCTTTCTAAGTTCCCATCAAACCGTCGTGACATCGCGGTAGTTGTTGATGAAGCAGTCGCTTCTGGCGACATCGTTGCAGCATGTCTAGAGCAAGGTGGTGAGTTCCTGAAAAATGCCAAGCTATTCGACGTTTACGTTGGTAAAGGCGTTGAAGAAGGTAAGAAGAGCCTAGCAATCGCACTGACGCTACAGTCAGTAGAGCGTACGCTTGAAGATGCAGACATCGCTGGTGCGGTTGACGCAATCGTTGCTCACGTATCTGAGAAGTTCGGTGCGTCACTGCGTGACTAATCACCTTTGATTAGATAGAAAACCAAAGGCCTCGCATTGCGAGGCCTTTTTGTTTGGTGGCTAATCAATCGTCTGACCATAGTTTTTCTAGGTTAACGTCTTCACTGTCTGGTTGTTGTTCTTTGGCTAGCTCGTCAACCTGTAGCAGCATCGGGAGGTCGAATGCAGTACCCGTAATAACGCAACTTCCTCTGGATAAGTTTGGAATCATACTTCTGGACATGCTATCAAGTGTGCTAATGGTGTTATCTATCAAAAATAAATCCCTATCATTAACAAGTCGATGAATGAAGAAGTTATGAATCTGAGACACAATCGTTGGGGAGATGTCTGCCGGCCTTTGGCTTGATAGCGTCAAGAACATCCCAAACTTCCGTCCCTCCTTGATGATTTCCTCAAAGGTTTCAAGTCGATAGTCTTTCCAGCTTTCGCTTTCTCTGTTCGACTGCTGAGATAGAATGTTATGAGCTTCGTCGATAACAAGGTGAATGGTCTTATCGGGTGGGTTGGCTACGCTTGTTTTGTGAGGGTTGTAATAATGCTTAGCGATAAGTAGCGGCATGACCTTTTTTATGTCTTGATTGCATTTTCTTAAGGAAATCACCGTTACAGCTTTATTGGCTGGCGGCATGTCTGTAACTTGAATGACCTTGGTTAGGTTCGTTAGAGAAGATTCAATCCTTTTTAATAGTGGCTGTATGAAGTCAAACTGCACATAGCCACTAATGAGGTCGCGAATCAACTGTATGTGACAGCGAATGCTGAACTGGTCTAGATTGCTTAACCCTTTGGGTATGGTTATAGCGTCAACGTCATCCCTGAGTCTGTTTCTATAACCAGCACCGTCAGCATTAAAATAAGTACCACCAGTGGTGTAGAAGACTTTATTTGTTCCGTGGAACGCAACCGTTTTTAACGTATTTTTAATCTTCTCGTTTCCTAGTGTACTTGTTATGTCACGAATGAGGTCAAGTAGCTCAGGATGCGGTGCTGCTGTGGTAAAAACTTTTTCGTATGTGGTTTTTATGTAGTTTAGAAAGTTCGCTTTTGAATCATAGAGCTGCTTTCCTTTGACTATGCGATTGATGAATGGCTTTTGGGTGTTTTGAGTTGCTTGAAACAATAAGCTCAAAGTGTCAGTATCCCAGAACTCTGACTTGGCCAGTGGAAACTTGTTTTTTGCCTTGCGAGTGTTGAGTGTATAGATGCGTTTGTGCTGCTCGCTTGTTAGCTGACCGTTGGTGTACTCTCCGTTAAAGTCGATGATAACAAACTGACTTTTGCCTTTAATTGACTTGATTTTTTTATCAAACAGCGTGGTGTACAGATTGGTTAAGGTGTTCGATTTTCCGCTGCCTGTGTTTCCAAAAATGCCAATGTGAGAGTTAAACAGCTTTTGCCAAGGTAATGAAACTGGGAACTCCTCTTTTAGTAGCTTGCCAATCACAAAATCTCCCCCAATATTGCCATAGATGTCAGAAAGCTTATTTTCTTCAAGCAGATAAACAGGGTCTTTGATTAGAGGTAGGTGCTTAATGCCCTCAAAGAATCTGCCAGACTCAAAGTAACCAATGGGCTTTAAGTCCACCGTCCTTATGCACTGCTGTTCGTCGTCAACTCGTTTCTCGTCTAGGTATTCGCCCTCAACGATACAAATGATTTTCTTAAAGCCACGCTCTATTTGAACGTATTCGCGAATGGACACACCCTTGTACTTTGTTCCATCATAAAACAACGTGTCTTTATTTGAACTCTCAAAGACCTTAATGGACACCTTTACGCCTCGAACGGCTATCACTTCGCCAACTAGAATCGACATGTAAGACCCCTAGTTTGGAAGCTTAAAAACTTCGGTATTGAACAAATTGAAATCAAGGAATGTGTCACGAGACACTAGCTTTACGTTATTGAAGCTACCGAAAAGCTCTTCCATTGCTTCAGTTGTCGGTATGTCGAAGCAGCAGATGTACATCGTGAGAGACTTGTTTCCTAGTGAGCGTTTGATTAAGTTAGTTATGTGTTCGTCCGCAAACGAAAACCCAAAAACAACAAGTACAGAGTCTTGCTTTTCAAGCTCATAGCTCATGAGTCTGAGCATTTGATAGTAGTGTTCATCAAATACGGTTTCGTGAAACTTCCACTTTGTAGGGTTTACTATCGGCAGTTTCTTGTATGTCTCCCAGAACTTCTTTTCTTTGCCGCTGAATTCTGCGCAAAAATCAATGGAGTCGAAGTCATCTCTATCTGAGTGCTCGTCGTTTAAAATATCTTCTAGCTCTTCTAGTTCACCCTCAATGTCATCGAAGAAATCATCATTGTATTTTGGTTTATTGTCGTCGTAGTTTACGGAGATTCTTGCATCATCTAGATTCCAAAATGCAGAACCGTGTAGGTGAACAAGATTAGCCTGCGGAATCTCGCACTTGTTTTTGCCAAATACGCTGTGTCGAACTTCCAAGGTATCGAAGTTGCGAGCCTCAAGGAACTTGCGGCGAAACCCTTTTGCGCCATCATTTAGCGTAAAGTCGAGATTGGCATGGTCTAGGAGTAACTCTTCATAAGCTTCAGCAAAGCAAGAATCATAGTTAGTAGTAAAAATGTTTGCCTTGAGTTGCGATTTATTTCTTGAAGCAATCGCTCTTAACGTTAAAAGCAACAGCTTGTAGTTCTCGATAACAGCCAGTTTTTTCTTGTCATCGGCATCGTTTAGTATGTCTACGCCAATCTTTATAGACTCGATGTCGAACATAATTACTGGCTCAATGCAGTTTCTATAATAATGCATGAAAAGCAGTGTTTTAAGTTCGCTCCTTCCAGTGTCCTCAAAGTATTTCCCAAGCGTTTCAATAGACTCGCCGTCCATCTCGGTCGCAAGGGTAGGGAAAAGTCCGAAGGATGCCCCTGAGCCAATCAGAAGGTTGACGTTGTGTTGCCAAACATCATTGATGCTTATTTCTTCTATGAGTTCCATGGTTTCTTTCTTGAGGTCTTATTGTTACAGGCATTATACCGAAATAAGTTTCTTCCAGTCAGTGACTTAGGTTAAGTATGGTTTGTTTATTGCGCTTGTATTTCGCGTTAAAACACTAGTTCAGAAAAATGTTTACCTTACTGGGTAACGCAAGATATGGCATCAGCACCGCCAGCTATCGCGATAAACCAATTCCGCCATTATCCAGGCCAATACGTGACAGGCGGAGCACACCAAGTGTATGAGGACGTGAATGTGCCAGTAATAGTGGTCAACGCTCGTTTATGGCCAACGGAATCAGATACGAAGAAGAAACACATCAAGGACTACAGCATTAACTACATTGAAGACTCAGGTCACTTCCCAATGCTTGAGCAACCACAGCAGTTCAACACAACGTTGATGAAAGCGGTTAAGTCAGTGAAGTAGGGCGGTTGTAACCGTTCGATAGAAAACCAAAGGCCTCGCAATTGCGAGGCCTTAGTTATTGCAGACATAACCGAGAGGTTAAACACCCAATAGCTTCAACTCCTGTTTATAGGTTATCGAAAGCTTGGGATAATCGCTGGAATCCCTGGTAGAAGCCCAACTAACGCCATCACACTTGTTAGCACCACAAACATAATGCCCGGCAACACCCAGCGGCTCATTTTACTCAGTTCACCGCTACGTTCTTTACAACCGACTAAGCCTAAGTTGTCTAACAGCATAGTGAGCGACCAACCAAATGCAGGGTTTACGAGTGCTGATGAAAACACAACAATCGCAGCAGATTGAGTGGTTTTCCCTTCGCGCGTCATTTCCATGCCAGCTTCTAGCAATGGGACGAATACACCAACGATTAGCGCAACACAAAGTACAGGTTGCCAGATAGCTAAATCCATCGGGTAACCCCAAATAGCGGCGATGATGCAAAACAGAGCCGTCAGCAATGCACCCGCAGGAATAGGGCGCTTAGCAATTGCAGCAGGTACAATGTAAGTCCCCCATGAAGAGGTAAAGTTAGTACCACCAAGAAGAGAACCAAACGTCTGACGAATAGACGCCGTGGTCATGGTGTCGTCAATGTTCATGTGTACTTTTTCGGTACGTTTCGGGTAGCTAATTTTTTGAAATACTTGATGGCCTAAGAAGTCTGGTGACCACATAGCCACTGCTAAAATAGCAAACGGCAATACCACCATGAAATGTTCAATTGTCGGTAGGCCTAGCATCCAACCCGTATCTTCTCCCCACCAATACATAGGGTTCATATGAGGCAAACCTGGCTCGGTTTGGAAAGAAAACGGTGCGCCCATCGCAAAAGCTAACGTGCCACCCAGCAAGCAACTAAGAGGCACTGCTAGCCAACGCTTACGGAAATGTTCCAATAGCGCATACAAAATAATGGTACAAAAGATCACGACGAAAGCAATGTGACTCATACCAATTCCTTCAGCCCAAGCAAATAGCTTTTTGACTTGAGAAACGGTTCCAACAAAGCCTAGATAGAGTAATAAGCCGCCACACACACCTTTACTGGTGAGATTTGCCAACATGCTGCCACCTTTACTGATGGCCAATAATAAGCCAAACGCGCCAATCAGCAAGCCAAAGGCCATCGGGTGTCCGCCAGCGGCAACAACAATCGGAATCAAAGGGATAAGTGGGCCGTGTGTACCTGCAAGGTTAGCGGTTGGCAATAAAAAACCAGAGAAAAGAATAATGAACACTGATGCGATAAGTAATTCATAACGAACATTTTCTAGGATAAATCCTTCGTTTAGCCCTAGAGCTCCGGCAAAGGTTGCTGCAATAGCGCCGACCATTACCACTTTACCAATGGTCGCCGCCATTGCTGGGATGGTGTCTTCAATCTCAAATCGATAATCTTTAAACGGCAAGTTTGGACGCCAGCGTTTAGGCGACATGATTTGCAATTCGTGCTCTAGATACTGCTCTCGGGACTCAAATTCAGAGCTTGGTTTGTGTTGTTGTTCATAAGTGAGTTCATCCTCATTGGGTTGAGGCTTATCTGTTCGTATATGTGCGGACTCTAAAGTGCTGCTCATTTTGAATCCTTTCGTTCACACTCTGAGGTGTGTTGTTCCAACAAACGTAATTTACTCTCGGTATTAAGAGGTAGCGGAGTAGTGAGTGATATTCGTTTTTCTACAAAGAATGCGATAAATCACTATTAGGTGTAACTTGAGTTATTATTAAAAAGTGAAGATGACTGACTAAGAGTAGGGTCGTAAACAAGCAAGGATATCGTTGGTATTGTTGTAAAAGGCTTGAGGCTCACTGTTAAAGATAAAGAACAAATTACCCTACAAATAAACGTAATCATTTAAGTTGTTAGTACCTTAAACCAATCTCAAAAAAACAAATAGTCTCAGTGAGTTAGACATTAGTCGTAGAGTTAGCCTGAAAATATGAAGAGGTTAGATAATAAGGTAAGAAGAGCCTAGCAATCGCGCTGACAACATAGTCAGATGAGCATACGTTTGAAGATGCCGACATCGCTGGCGCGGTTGACGCTATCCTTGCTCACGTATCTGAGAGTTTGGTGCATCGCTACGCGACTAATCACTTCTGACTAGATAGCAAAAACCTGCCACTTTCTAAACGAAATTGGCAGGTTTTTATTATGGTTTGTAAACAGAGCTTAACTCTGATGTTGCTTGCGGCTAACCAAATGGTTAGAGGCCGCGGCTGCGAGCAGTGCACCACCTATTACTAAAGTTTGATAGTAAGCAGGAACGAGCGTGAGCATACCGACGGTCAAAGTCATGATGATCAACGCACCAATAAAAGAACGCAGCACTTTTCCTTCACCGCCACTAAATGCAGTGCCGCCAATCAGCACAACCAATATTGCAGTTAGCTCCATACCATCGCCTGATAAAGGGTCACCTAAAGACATAAAGCTTGCGCGAGCAATACCTGCTAACGAGGCAGTAGCGCCAACAATGGCATAGAGAGCAAATACCACCAGTCCAGTTTTAATACCAGATAGTTTAGCCGCAGTTGGGTTACCACCTGTCGCCGCGGCATACTTACCAAGTAGAGAGCGGTTTTGCAGAATAATCAGCAGAGCAGTGACGCCAACGGCTACCCAGAAAGCCATTGGTAAGCCGAGTAAGACAGCATCACGGGCATAGTCGTTAAACCAACTTGGCATTTTCATATCGCCCATCGATTTGATGGCAGAGACACCATCTTCCACTAATAGAAGAGCAATGCCCTTGTATAGGCTCAATGTAATGAGAGTGGCGATGACGGGGGTAATGTTAAATTTGACCACTAACAGTCCGTTAAAAGCACCTAGCAGCACCCCGCACATAACGGTGATAGAAAAGGCAGCGATGAAGGGGACACCATTAATCGCGAGCATAGCGTAGATCACGGCGGTTAAGCCCATTGTGCTGCCAACCGACAAATCTATGTAGCCCGAGACCATGAGCAAGGTAAAGGCGCCGGCCAGAACCAGTATTGGCGCTGAAACTCGCAGGATGTTGACCACGTTCTTCTTGTACAAGAAATTGCCGCGCTCAAACAGCGCGTACTGATCGAGGTTAACGCTACTAAGGAAGACCACAATGGCGGCTAACACAAAATAGATATAGTAATTTCTAATAAATTCAGCAACCTGACCACCTAGGGCTGGTGGAGTGCTTAATACTTTTGTTGATTCAGACATTGCATTCACCATCACTATTTATTTCTAAGGGATAGAGCCCAGGTTTGAGCCGTTATTGCCAAAAAGACCGCGACGGCTTTCAAGATAAACTGCCAGTCCGGTGACAGGGTAAGACCGGTAGCCGCGGAGGTCACCACTGCAAGAATGATGGCACCGAAGAACATACCAATAACTGAGCCGAAGCCTCCGGCAATGGCAATGCCGCCAAGTAGAGCAATGACCAAAGCATCAAACTCCATCAGCAAACCACGGTTAGAGAAACCAGACTTAAACTCAGAGGAAAGCAAAACGCCAACGATTCCCGCAACAAGAGCGCTGAATAAGTAGAGGTAGGTAATATGCTTAGCGTTGTTAATACCGGAAAGCTTTGCCGCTTCTGGATTCGCGCCAATCCAATAGGTAATGCGACCGAACACGGTTTTGCGTTCAATAAAGATCGCCGCAGCTAACAAAAGCAGCATAAACAGCACTGGGAACTGCATCGAGGTGCCAAACACCTTTAGGTTTCCTAGATAACCAAATTCAGCGGGTAGATTGGTATTTCTTTGTGAGCCTTCAGTGATCACTTGGGCAATGCCCCTTGCGACCATCATGGTACCTAAGGTAACGATGATCGATGGGATTTTAAACTTAACCACGAACAATGCGTTTAAACCACCTATGGCTAAGGCTCCAAGTAGGGCACCAATAATGGCTAGCCAGTATGGTAAGCCTAAACCGGTTGAAAGCGCTGAACCACCTGTCGCAGCTTGGGCGAACCAAACAGATAGGACACCTGATAAAGCGACGATGCCGCCGACGGAAAGGTCGAAATTACCTGAGATAAGTAAAAATGAAACTCCGACGCCCAGAGCAATCACTGACCAGTTATTGGTTACCAAGTTCAGCATATTCTGCACTTGGAAAAAGTTTGGTACAAATATCGAAGCGACTAAAAATAGCCCGATAGCGACGCCGGCAACTAGCATCGTAATGTACATTTGGTCGCTGACCCGATTCTTAAGATGCTGCGGAGAAGTCTCAGCACCCAGTGTAGTGTTAATCATACTGCCTCCTGCAGGCCACCTGTCGCGGCGTTCAAAATGAAATTGGTGTCAACGTCAGAGCCGTTAGTGATTTCTGAAACCAAAGAGCCGTCGTAAAGAAGGAAGATGCGGTCGCATACGCCGAGAATCTCTTCAAGTTCGGTAGAAAAAACCGCAACAGAGTTACCTTGATTCGCGAGTTCTTTCACTAAGTCGTAGATCTCTTTCTTCGCGCCGACATCGACACCGCGAGTAGGCTCATCGAGCAGCAGTAGTTTGGCCTGCGAGAAAAGACATTTGGCAATGACCACTTTTTGCTGGTTACCACCAGAGAGTTTTTCCGTGTGTTTTTCTATTGAACTGGTGGCGATGGATAGTTTATCGACATAGTCGAGCGCGGCATTGAGTTCATCGCGTTGTCTAAATACACCGAAATCTGACATTCTAGGTAAGTTCATGACTGGGATGTTTTCGCGAATGGTTAAGTTGGTAAACAGCCCTTGTGTGCGGCGCTCTTCAGGGACGAGAGCAATACCTGCCGCGATCGCCTCTCTAGGAGATTTCCCCACTTCTTGACCGTTAAGCTTGATCGAGCCAGAGACCTTGTCTGCACCAAAAATAGCACGAGCGATTTCAGTTTTACCCGCACCAACCAGACCATAAAACCCGACAATCTCGCCTTTGTTAATCGTAAATGAAACGTTTTTCAGCCTATGATTGTTCAGTCTCTCAGCGGATAAAAACACTTCGTCGCTGATGGTGTCACGTGGTGTGTAGTCATGAAGGATACTTCGTCCGATCATCATGTCGATCAGCTCTTCGCGTCCGTTTACCTCTGCCATAGGCTTGGTAGCAATGTGTTGCCCATCGCGCATCACAGTGACTCTATCTCCCAGTGATAAAATCTCATCCAACTTATGGGAGATGTAGATCACCGTAACCTGCTGTTCTTGCAATCGGCGAATAACGGTAAATAGACGTTCAACTTCGCGCTCTGATAAAGCTGCGGTTGGTTCGTCCATAATAATGACATTGGCGCCCGATGAGGCTGCTCGAGCAATTTCGATGATCTGTTTTTGCGCGACCCCTAAGGTAGAAACACGCGCATAAGGATCGATTGATGGCTCAATAGTCGCCAAGGTAGCAATAACGCGCTGCTCTAAATCCGATTTAATCAGAAATCCAAAGCGGCTTTGCTCCATACCTAGGGTTAAGTTTTCCAGCACGCTTAGTTCGTCAACAACGTGTAGTTCTTGAAACAAAGTTGCTATGCCAGCTTCACGGGCACTCTGTGTACCGTTTGGCGTATATGGCTTACCGTTGACCTTCATTGTGCCTTGGGTTGGTTGAATCGCACCTGTGATCATTTTTACCAAGGTGGATTTGCCCGCGCCATTTTCGCCGATTAAGCAATGGACTGTGCTGCGTTCAATTGAAAAGCTGACGTTGTTGACTGCTCTGACGCCAGGGTAGTCTTTAACGAGTCCTTCAATTGAGAGAACAGAAGTTGAATTGTGAGTATTCAAGATGATCTCTCCTTAATATGGTGGATCTTCAAAACTGTTCAGTCACTGCCGACGGTACAGATGAAGCCGCTCTTTCCTTGTTTTGATTCATTGAATAACTGGGCGATCAGTAAGATCGCCCAGTTATAATGGTTAGTTGCTAAATTGTGCTTCTAGCCATTTCTCTGCATCGGGTTGAGGCATTGTCCAGTAAGAGATGGTGTAAGCTTTGTAGAAGAACTCTTGTGCGGTATCGCTATTTGAAGCCACTTTGTTATTGATAACGTCCATCACTAAGTCGATGCGTCCGCGAGCTGTTTCAATTGGCGGTAAGCCCATAGAGACCTTCAAGCTAGAATTTGGATCATAAATCTGTTCGAACTCGACCGAGTCGAAGTCCACACTCGCGACTATCTCGGTCACAGGTTTACCATCTTTAAACTTGCCGCGTCCTAGTTGAGAAAGACCCGCCATCGTACCGACCGTCAGGTTAGAGGCTTCAGAGTAGATGAGGTTAACTTCAGGCTGCTGAGTGAGCAGGTCGACAATGATCTGTTTGGCTGCTTCTTGACCGCCACTTGCGTCAAGTGCTCCAAGGTTCTTCGCGCTTGGGTCAACAGAAAGCACCCCTTCAGCAAACGGGTTTGTGCGACCAGAGCTTACTTCTGTATGGTTTGGCCAGCCTAACTGAACCATTACAATAGGTTTGCCAGGGTTGGCTTCTTTCCACGCCTTTGCCATTTGAGCGCCCATTTCAAAAGAGACGGTTGCCTCATCGCTTCGAGCCGTTGGGATACCAGTATCGGTAATTGGGCTAAAGAAAGAGGTCATCGCGATCTTTTCATCTAGCGCTTCTTCTACACCAGGGGTGGCAGCTTCACCGTCCCAAATATGCAGTGAAGCACCGTCAAATGCACCCGCAGCTACTTGGTCAACATTTTGCGTCATCACCGCAGAGTCTGCTTTGCCATCAAAAATTACCACTTCTGCGCCGTACTTCTCTTTCGCATAACGTTTCGCTTCTGTCGCTTGTGACTGGTGGAACACGTTGGAAAGGTCCGAAACGAAAAATGCAATGCGTTCATTGGCCAGTGTTGTTGCTGAGAAACTAGACGCGACGAGAATACTCGTAGCAATAAGTCCTTTTTTTAGCATCTTGTTTAAAGTCGCTGACTTCATAATTTTCTCCATTTATATGTGGTATTCACTCGTCTTCGGAGCAACAACTGCAATTTGACTTACATCCATCTCATTCTTGTCTTAAGCAGTACAACCCGTTGTTCTCAATGATGTGAATTATCTTTCAGACAGGTGAAATATATTTCACGTGTTAAAAGTTAGTGAACAAAATGTAACCGGTCAATAGCATAACGATACAATACGTATCAGTTTTGATTATTATTGTGATCTATCGCACCTAAATGGTCATAACGATACGATTGGTATCATTTTAACTTGCAAGGTGCGCTTTTTGTGATTACTTTTTACTCAAGTGAAATAAATTTCACGATTTGTTTACATTTTATTGGGCGAGTAAATGAGTGGTAAAGAAGAGCGTCCAACAAGCGATGAAAGGTAAGTAGGAGAGCGTATATGGCGATGAGTGAGCGAGACGACATATTAAGGCAGACGGCAAAAATCCTCACACTACGTTATATGGAGAACTGCAGTCAGTCAGATATTGCTAAGCAACTTGGTTTATCGACAGCTAAGGTCAACCGTGTCATTAAGCAAGCTCATGATGATGGTTTAGTTGAAATCACTTTGAACCTTCCGCAAGAACGCACCTACACATTAGAACAACGTCTACTTGATATGTTCTCACTGAAAACCGCTGTTATTCAGCCTAGCCTTAGCCAAGATGAAGCAGTGGTTACCCAACAAGTCGCTCAATCTGCTGGTGAGCTACTGATAGAGACGGTTAAGCCAAACAGCGTTATTTGCATAAGCGGCGGTAAAACCATGTCTATGATTGTTGAGCAGATAAAACCGATGAACTTCCCTAATGTAAAGGTGGTGCCTGCAACGGGCGGCGTGCAAGGGCATCACTTTACGGATGTGAATTATCTTGCTTCTCGTTTAGCAGAAAAACTGGGTGGCAGTAGTACTCAGCTCCACGCACCGTTGTTTGTTGATACTGATGAGCAACGCGAAATGTTAATGGAGATGCGTAGCGTCAGAGAAGTGCTCGATATAGCGCGCAATGCAGATATTGCCTTGGTCGGTATTGGTTCTGTCGCCAGTGAAACAGATAGTTACTACGACCTGCGATCATTAAGTGGCCAGCAATTTGAGTCTCAAATCAGCCACCAGTGTCAGGGCGAGGTACTCGCGCATTTATATGACGAACGTGGCGCTGAATGCGCAGAGCAGATCAATAGCAAGTTAGTGGGTTTGAATTTAACAGAACTTGGCAATATCGAGCACAGCTTCGGTGTTGCGGCAACTCAGTCGAAAGTGTCAGCAATGCTAGCCGCACTGAGAGGCGGGTTAATTAACGGATTAGTTTCGGACGAAGACACGATAGCCAGTGTTTTAGAACAAGCAAAATAGGGGAAAGTTATGCAAACAAGAGAGATTGGACAATCAGGTATTCATGCATCAGTGATCGGCTTAGGCACTTGGGCAATGGGCGGCTGGATGTGGGGTGGCACTGACGAAAAAGCGGCAATTGAAGCCATTCATGCGTCATTGGATTGTGGTGTTTCGCTGATTGATACTGCTCCTGCGTATGGCTTAGGTGTTTCCGAACAGTTGGTAGGCAAAGCTATAAAGGGTAAGCGCGATCAAGTTGTACTGGCGACGAAATGCGGTTTGGTTTGGCACACCGACAAAGGTAATCATTTCTTCGACGAGAATGGCAAACCGGTCCATCGTTACTTAGGTGCAGATGCTATCCACTATGAAGTTGAGCAAAGTTTGAAACGTTTGCAGACCGACTACCTAGACCTGTACATCACTCACTGGCAAGACCCAACGACCCCAGTTGAAGAAACGATGGACGCGTTACTTGCGTTAAAAAAAGCCGGCAAGATCCGAGCAATAGGGATCAGCAATGCCAATCAAGCGGAATTGGCGGCGTATCAGCAATGCGGCGCTGTGGATGCGGTACAAGAGAAATACAACCTGATCGAGAGACAGCTTGAGGAGAACCTACTGCCGAAAACGATCGCAACTCAAGTGTCTTGCCTTAGCTATTCTTCTTTGGCGATGGGGCTATTGAGTGGAAAAATCTCTCCAGAGCGCACATTTACCGGAGATGACCAACGTATCACAGACCCAATGTTTACTGTCGAAAACCGTCGATGGGTACAGCAGTTCTGCCAATCAATAGAACCCATTGCGCGTCAGAAGAATATCTCTGTTGCTCAATTAGTGATTGCGGCGACATTACAGCAACCAGGGATCACTTATGCACTATGTGGTGCTCGAAATGCAGCGCAGGCGATAGAAAACGCGGCAGCAGGACAAGTGATACTGACTCAAGAAGAAGTCAATTTTATAGATGCTAAATCGCACGAGTTCTTTGGTGAGCTTGAACTGGCGTAGTACGGGTAGTTCAGGATCACCCAGATAGTTGGCAGGGAGCACAATGAAAAATAACAAAACCGGATTTGACAGTTTAGAAACGACGAATGAGTTTGATGTTGTCGTGATTGGTGGCGGCATCAATGGGATTAGCGTGTTTAGGGAATTGGCATTGCAAGGTGTGAAAGTCTTGATGGTTGAGAAAGATGACTTTTGCTCCAAAGCCAGTGCCGCACCTTCGCGAATGATCCATGGTGGGTTACGTTACCTCGAAAATGGCGAGTTTGATTTAGTTAAAGAGGCGCTATTTGAACGCAACCGCCTTTTGGATAACGCTCCACATTTGGTTGCTCCACTGCAAACAACGATACCAATTTACTCCACTTGGTCAGGAATGTTTGATGGGTTGTTAAAGTTCTTAGGTTTGAAAGATCGCCCATCACAGCGGGGCTCAGTGGTGATTAAGCTAGGCTTGACGCTTTATGACTGGTTTACCAAGCGCGATCAGCTTATGCCTGCTCATAAAATGCACTCTGCTAAATCAACGCGTCAGCGCTGGCCCTTGATGGGCAATCAAGTACGCAGTAGCGCGACCTATTTCGATGCCTGGATTAGCTCTCCAGAACGCTTGGCGATTGAGCTTATTCAAGAGGGCATTGAAGCGGGCGGAATCGCACTCAACTATAGCAAAGTGACCCAATTTAACGATGGCGAATTGCGCCTTACCCAGAGACAGTCGGGTAAATTGGTACAAGTGAGTACTCAGCATATTGTCAATGCGACCGGCGCTTGGGTAGATTTCACCAATGGCTTGCTACAAGCACCTAGCCAATACATGCAGGGCACTAAGGGGTCACACATCATTGTCGACAACCAACAGCTCGTCGATCAGCTAGATGGCAACATGCTGTTTTATGAGAACAGCGAAGGGCGAGTGTGCATTTTATTCCCTTATTTTGGCAAAGTGCTCATCGGTTCAACGGACATTCCCGTCAGTGACCCCGAGTCAGTAAAGTGCACCGAGGAAGAGATTGACTACATTCTACTCTCTCTTAAAGGCGTGCTACCGGAGCTAGAAATAAGCCGCTCGCAAATTGTGTATCAGTTTTGTGGGGTGCGTCCTCTGCCATCGGTCAACACTTCGACAACGGGGCAAATTCCTAGAAGTCATTCAATCAAACGTGACAACATTGGTAAGACAAAAGTGTACTCGTTGATTGGAGGAAAATGGACAACCTTTAGAGCTTTTGGTGAAGAAGTGGCTGATGAGTTGTTGGCGTCGCTCAAAATCGAAAGAAGATGCAGCACCAAGCAAAAAGCGATTGGTGGTGGTGTTAATTATCCAGTGAGCGAGAGCGAACAAGAACTCTACCTGTACCGACTGAGAGAGAGTTACCCATACCGCTCGATGCATCAACTTAATGTCTGGTTGAAGCGTTATGGTACCAAGTGTGAAGAGCTATTAAGTCGTTTGGACAGTCATTGTGATCAGCCCTTGCGCTCATTGCCAGACTACACCGTAGGCGAAATCAATTACATCTTACAAACCGAATTTGTCGCCACCACCTTAGATGTCATCTTACGTCGCACTTCAATTGCGATTGAAGGCAAGCTCGATAGCCAGGTATTTGATGAGCTTTCAGAGCTAGTGGCAGCTCACTTCAAATGGAGTGAGACAGAAAAAATCGCCGACCGTGAAAACGCTCAACAGGTGCTGTTCAATCAACACGGAGTCGTGCTGGATCAAGCCCTAAGTCAAAGTGCAGCGGTCACGAGAACAAAGATTATTGAAAACGAACAACTCGTAAATGGAGAAGAGTATGTATTTAACCAATAAAGTGAGGATGAATCGCTTATTCGGCAATGGACGATGCCTCGATGTCGCGATAGATCATGGCGTGTGTAATGAACCATCGTTTCTAGACGGATTAGAAGACATGTCTTCGGTGGTAGGCCAGCTGGTTAAAGCAAAGCCAGATGCTATTCAGATGAATGCGGGCCAAGCAGATTTACTGCAAACTGTCGATGGTAAAGACAAACCTGCATTGGTTATGCGTATTGATTTGGGTAACCCTTACAATGCTGAACGTCATCGTCATATGTGGGCGCTGCTGCAAAATTCCGAGCAGCCTTTGATTCAAGCACTGCAAATGGATGCGGCATGTGTGGTGGTCAACTTGTTTATGCTTCCCGACGAACCAGAGTTGTTTAAGCAATGTGTAGATAACATCAGCAAAGTAAAAGCAGAGTGTGAAAAGTATGGCATGCCATTGATGATAGAGCCTTTGGTGATGCAGCCAAACACACATGGCCAAGCGTACATGGTTGATGGTGACTGCGAAAAAATTGTCACGCTGGTACGCATGGCCCGTGAGCTAGGCGCAGATATTATCAAAGCTGACCCAACCGCACATGCCGATGACTTCCATAAAGTCGTTGAAGCTGCACGTTGCCCGGTACTCGTACGCGGTGGCGGCAGAGAAGATATTGAATCGGTGTTTGCTAAAGCGAGAGCACTGCTCGATCAAGGAGCCTTGGGTATGGTGTATGGCCGCAATATCTATCAGCACCCTAACCCAAGCCGAGTAGTAGATGCTTTGATGGCGATGATTCACAATGATGCCTCGACTCAGCAGGCGATGAATATCTACGTTGGCGATAAGTAGCTAGGTCAACACGCCCAAAGGTTAAGGAGGGAATATGAGTTTATACGCGCTAGGAATTGATTGCGGAAATACGGCGGTAAAAGCTGCGCTTTTTGATCAGAATGGTACAGAGGTAGCCGCAGTAGCAAACAATTATCCCACTCGTATTCCCTGTCCCGATCACACAGAAGCGGATTTAGCTGAGTGCTGGCAACTGTGCGCCGATGCGATACGTCGGGTCATTGCTGCTGCGGGTATAGAGGCTACTCAAATTGCTGCTTTAGGTTGCAGTGGGCATGGCAACGGAGTTTATTTGCTTGATGAACAACGTCAACCTCTGTTGGCAATCAAGTCACTTGATAATCGAGCAGAGCATGAGGTGAGCCAATTCCAAGCGTCGAAAGATTATCAGGCGTTACTTAGAAGAAACAGGCAAGGTGTTTGGTCTTCTCAAACTGCTGTTTTGCTTCATTGGCTTAAATGTCACCAAGCCGACGTCTATCAGAACATTGGTCAGGTACTGTTTTGTAAAGATTATCTTAACTTTCAACTCACTGGAGAATGCGCTACCGAATGGGGCGATCTGACCGCTTCGGGTTTGTTTGATTTTGAAAGTGATACGGTTAGCGAAGAGTTACTTGCCGCGTATGGCATAACGGACATCAAAACTAAGTTGCCGCCTATCTATAACAGTCAAGATGTGATTGGTGCAGTAACACCTCAAGCGGCTGAGGTAACAGGATTAGCGATCGGCACACCTGTGATTGCAGGTATGTTTGATGTGGTGGCTTGTGCGTATGGCTCTGAAGCGGATAGCACAGGAAGTACGTCAGTTGTCGCAGGAACTTGGAACATCAATCAGGTTGTAACGGATTCACTTCCGCCACAAGAGGTTTTTATGGCGTGTAAGATGAATGAGCGACAATACCTTGCGATTGAATCGAGCACATGCTCAGCGTCTAACCTAGAGTGGCTCGTGCAACGGTTTTTTACTGAGAAACAGCAACGAGCACAACGCGCTGGTGGTTCGGTCTTTGAAGAGTTTAATCAGCAACTTAACCTGTTAGAAATCAACGCTGAGTGCCCCATGTTTTTGCCTTATCTTTATGGCACAACAGATAAACAGCCGCCGATGGCTAGCCTATTGGGATTAAAAGGTTGGCATCAGGATATTCATGTTGTTTATGCCTTTTACGAGGGAATCGTGTTTGCTCATCTTGAACATATCTCTCGTTTACGCCAAGCCGGTTACCCAATAGATTCTATTGCTATTAGTGGCGGGGCATCGAGAAGTGACTATTGGTGCCAGCTTTTTGCTGATGTGCTTAATGTTGAAGTCGATGCCAGTAAATCTGACGAAGTCGGCGCTAGAGGTGTCGCAATGATGGCACTCAAAAGTGTGTGCGGAGCAGCAAAACCAGCTAATGCTGCCAGTGAGTCACTAACCAGTCGTCACTTTGCTCCAAAGCCAGAACGAGTAGACTTTTTTGCTACGCGCTTTGAAAAATACAAGGTGTTAAAAGGTGCTATTAGTACGGCTTAATAAGTCGTTAAAAGTTTCTAGTTAGCTGCACCTAATCCGAGAGTAATTAACCACGAGCGAACACATAGCGTGTCATGTGGAGGGCTTAACTCGCCCAAAATAAATAATTTTAGATAATGATACTAAATGTATCGGTATTGATATTGAGGTGAAATATGAGTCAAGCAATTGTGTTACCAAAGCTTTTGCAAATTGGTCAAGGGGCGCTCAACACGGTCGGTGAGGTAGCGATTCAGTTAGGTTGTCGACGAGTGATGATAGTGTCTGACCCTGTTATGCAATCGTTAGGGCAAGTTGAGCGCTTACAGAAAATTATCCATGACGCTGGTGTAGAAACGGAAACCTTTACCGACACCATTCCTGAGCCGACTGAGGCTTCGATTCTTCCCGCAGTGACTCAAGCCATTGATGGACATTACGATGGGGTCGTGGCTCTTGGTGGCGGCAGTGTTATCGACAGTGCTAAGGCAATTGCACTGCTTGCCAAGTCACAGGGTCGTATCCGCGATTATAGCGTTCCTAATGTAGTGACTATGTCGATCATGCCATTGATCGCGATACCTACTACAGCGGGAACAGGTTCAGAAGTGACCAAGGTCACCATCATTACCGATGAGTCAAATGACGAAAAACTGCTTTGTATGGGGCCCGGTTTAATCCCCGCTGCTGCTGTGATTGATTTCGAACTTACCATGACTGCCCCTGCGCGAATCACAGCCGATACCGGGATTGATGCTTTGACTCATGCGATAGAAGCCTATGTGAGTGGTAAGGCGGGTTTATTTACTGATCATCAGGCGCTCAACGCAATGAAATTGATCGCGCCGAACTTACGCGAGGCGGTAAACAATCCGGCTAACCAACAAGCAAAAGAGCAAATGATGCTCGGCGCGACGCTCGCCGGTATTGCATTTTCAAATGCCTCGGTCGCACTCGTGCATGGGATGAGTCGACCTATTGGTGCGCATTTTCATGTCCCACATGGGATGAGTAATGCCATGTTGCTGCCAACCGTAACGGAATACTCCATCCCAGCAGCAAAAGCGCGTTATGCCGAGTGTGCAAGAGCGATGGAGTTAGCCGATACAGCAATCAGTGATGACCAAGCGGTTGAACGTCTGCTCAAAGAGCTTAAACAGCTCAACATTGATCTAGGTGTTCCATCAATGGCGGAGTTTGGTATTGACCATCAAACGTATTTGAACTGCCTTGAGACGATGGCGGAACAAGCATTGGCATCCGGTTCCCCGAATAACAACCCAAGAGTGCCAGACAAAACCGCCATGATTGCCTTGTACAAAGCGGCATGGTGATCAGATACAGCCCAGTTTATAACCAACGGATTTAGCCCAACAGATTTAGACAAGGAAGAAAAAATGATCAGCAATTTTATCAACAATCAATATGTCAGAAGCCAGTCGGAAAGAAGCCAGCCAGTTTTTGACCCAGCAACCGGTAAAGCGGACAACCAAGTGCTGCTTTCTAGCTGTAGTGAAGTCGAGGACGCGATAGGTGTCGCGCAAGAAGCCTTCTCGAGTTGGTCGGCAACGACGCCGCTCAACCGAGCGCGTGTATTGTTCAAGTTTAAAGCGTTGCTTGAAGAGAATCGCAATGAGCTGGCAGAAATTATCAGTCGTGAACATGGCAAGGTATTCAGTGATGCACTAGGAGAAATCACTCGTGGTTTAGAAGTTGTCGAGTTTGCTTGCGGTATTCCACATTTGCAAAAAGGTGAGCACAGCTTAAATGTGGGCACTGGCGTAGACTCTCATTCGCAAATGATGCCACTGGGGGTGGTAGCTGGGATCTCACCGTTTAACTTTCCGGTGATGGTGCCTATGTGGATGTTCCCAATTGCGCTTGCAACGGGTAACACATTCATCTTGAAACCTTCAGAGAAAAACCCATCAGCGCCGCTGTTTGTCGCTGAGCTTCTTAAACAAGCAGGATTGCCTGATGGCGTATTCAATGTGATCCAAGGTGATAAAGAGGCGGTGGATACGCTACTTCAAGATGAAAGAATTCAAGCGGTCAGCTTTGTTGGTTCTACTCCGATTGCTGAGTATATCTATTCGGAAGGCGCGAAATACGGTAAACGAGTTCAGGCACTGGGCGGCGCCAAAAACCATATGGTTGTCATGCCTGATGCGGATGTCGATGGGGCTGTGAATGCACTGATGGGCGCCGCATACGGTGCTGCGGGTGAGCGTTGTATGGCGATTTCAGTTGCGGTTGCCGTCGGTAATGAGGTCGGTGATGCGCTGATCGGCCGCTTGCAAGATAAGCTTGCGACGTTAAAGGTTGGCGCGGGGTATGGGCAGACGATTGAAAATGACATGGGGCCATTGATCACCAACGAACATAAACAGAAGGTCTGTGGTTATATAGAACAAGGGGTAAGTGAAGGCGCAACTTTGGTTGTCGATGGTCGCGAGCATGAATTGGCGAAAACCAGCGAAGGCTTCTTTGTTGGCGGTTCTCTGTTTGACCACGTGTCGCCAGAAATGACCATTTATAAAGAAGAGATTTTTGGCCCTGTGCTTTGCGTATTGCGAGTTGATAGCTACGAGCAAGCTCTGAAGTTAATTAATGACCACGAATACGGGAATGGCACCGCGATATTTACCGCAGACGGCGACACCGCCAGAGACTTTTCCGCAAATGTTCAAGTCGGCATGGTTGGCGTTAATGTGCCTATCCCAGTGCCAATGGCGTTCCACAGTTTCGGTGGTTGGAAACGCTCGCTATTTGGTCCACTGCATATGCATGGCCCAGATGGAGTCCGATTCTTTACCCGAATGAAGGCAATCACCACTCGCTGGCCGACTTCCAGTGTTAAATCGAACGCGACACCGACTTCAAACGCGCAAGCAGAGTTTGTTATGCCGACGATGAAATGATCCAGTTACGTGGGGAGGTGCGTAGTCGGTTCGCGTCAAGTTGATGTAGTAGGGTAAGTCGATCTGTCCTCTTCATGTTTTTAGGTGCTCACTTTTTGCAAAAAGTGAGCTTTGTTTAATGACCATAAAAACAAGGAGAAGGCGATGAAAGCCACAAGCTTCATGAAGTCTGTTAAGACTTGGCGTCGCCCTGTTGTAAGCAGTGTCTTAGCGGGGTTGGTATCCACCTCGCTTACTTATTCAGCGAATGCTACCCAAGGGCCTGGTCTGGGAAACCTGACCTATAGCTCTTCAGAAGCATTCACTCATGTCTCCAGTCCGCTGGTGGATGACTCAACTAACTTTTTACCACCAGACTATCCGGGCAGGAAGCATTATGGCGTAAACGTCATGACCATGCTAAATGGCTATATGGTGGGTGTATTTGCCCCCGATAGTGGAGGTGGTCCGGGCGGTTGGATTGCATTAGATGTATCCAATCCAAAAGCGATGCAGCTGGTCAAAACTGTCTATGAGCCAGATCTGGCTAATCTCAACCGAACAGGTAATGGGCTTCGCACCGCGGAGTTTCGAGAGCCACATTCATTTGGTCTTGGTGACAACAACACCATTGCCATCCAGACAGGTAAAGGGATAGAAATATGGGATTGGTCTGATGTAAATAATCCGGTTCGATTATCAAAACTTGCTATTTCTGGCGTAAATTACGGTGACTATAACAACGTTTCTTGGCAACTTTTCTGGCAGGCACCCTATCTTTACGTCGCACGCGGCAATGCCGGGATAAGCATTGTCAACACCAGCGATATCAGTAATCCGACCTTGGTGAAAACCGTGCCTAACTCAGAGCTAGGCGGTTTTAATGTCGGCCCAATCTTTGCGCTGGGCAACCGTATGTTTATCTCCAGTATGGAAGGAACGGCGGGTTTCTCGATCCTTAATATTGATGATCCGGTGAACCCAAGTTTGGTGAAAACGGTCAATCGTCTACCAGAGAAGTATTACGCCTCTTGCTGGGATGGTAAGTACGCCTATTTTGGGGCGAGAAGTACCAGTGATTCACTACGCGTTTATGATACAACCACTAACCCAATGCAACTGGTCAATGAAACATTGACTGGGTTTGAAAACCTTTACTGTAACGTTCAAGACAACAAGCTTTTTCTTGGTAACCAAGATGATATAGCGGTGCTTGATGTTAGTGACATTAATAACATTCGGGAGTTAGGGCGCAGTTCGCTCAATGCGACCAGTAGCAATACCGATCATGGGCAAGTGTTCCCATTTGGTAACCTCGTTTGGGTAGGTAACGATCACGGTTCTGGGAGCGGTTTGATTGCTCATCAGAGCTCACCTGACGTTGTGCCTCCGTATATTTCGGCAGCAAACCCTGCTATAGACTCAACGCTACAACCTTTGACGACAAGAGTTGGGCTAGCGCTGTCTGATAGTATCCTAATGGACTCAGTTAATAGTAATACGTTTACTGTGACTAAACTGGGCAGTGCGACACCTATCCAAGGTGAATACAGTGCTAACTTAGGGTTTATTCACTTCACTCCAGCACAGTCACTTGATGCAGACAGTATTTACCAAGTGGTCCTTGATGGTATTACGGACTTTGCTGGGAACGTCATGGGGAGAACTGAGTATCGTTTTGCGACAGGGTCACAAGTGGGTCACGATATTTCCGTCTCGGCCAGTGACAAAATCACGCTAGGAAGTGGTACTAATGTCAACGCGACAGCTTCACCTTTGTTAGGTGGCAGTATTGAATACTCGTGGAGTTTTGGTGATGGAAGCAATCCTACACCGTTTTCGAGCAGCGGTAGTGCGAGTCATGTGTATGGTAACCCAAACCATTGGGCAGCTGTGGTAACGGTACGCGAAACCACCTCTGACGGTGTGTTTGAAAGCAGTAAATCGGTCCCTGTGACAGTTTATCGCCAACCAACTTCCATTGCCCCAACGGCTTCATCGACCATCATTGAAGCGAATGGTCAAATCATTGTAGTTAATGAAGACAATGACACAGTCAGCGCGATTAGTAACGTCGCTCCGTTCGCGAAGCAGTGGGAATCTTCCGTCGGCGATCAGCCTCGTACGCTAGCGAAAGCTTCAAATGGTCATTTGTGGGTCGTTAATCAGGCAGACGCCAGTATCTCGGTGTTAAATGCACAAGGTCAGTTACAAGAGACAATACCGCTACCACGAGGTAGCCAACCCTATGGTATAGCGTTCACTCCCGATGGCAGCAGTGTTTTTGTATCCCTTCAAGCGAGTGGGCAGTTAATTAAGGTCGATCCGGCGAGTAAGTCTGTTCTTGGGACGGTTGATGTTGGACACAGCGCAAGAGGTATTGCGATTGACAGTGCGTCGTCACAGGTGTTGGTGACTCGCTTTATCTCGCCGCAGGCATATGCTGAGGTTGTCGCGGTAGATGTTGGCAGTATGACAATAGATCAGGGCTACCAGATTGCCAAAGATACCGCGACCATAGATGGTCCTGACCGAAGCAGAGGCGTGGCTAACTACCTTGGCTCAGTTGCTATCTCTCCGGATGGTTATACGGCATGGTTACCGTCTAATAAGGCCAATGTGGATCGTGGACCTTATCTAGAGGGTGATGAGACTAAGAAGCTAACTTTTGAAACAACGGTTCGCGCGGTAGTCAATCGACTCGACCTCAATGCGCGTAGTGTTATGCCTAACGCGCTCGATATTGACGATCGTGCGCAACCTAAATCTGCGATTTTCAGTGACATTGGTGACTTAGTCTTCATTGCTATTGAAGGTCAAAACAGCATCGAAATTCGCAGCGCTTATAATCTCAATCGAGCAGGAGAAATTTTTGACACAGGCTTAGCACCACGAGGTTTGGTATTGTCTGGTACAAGGCTATTTGTTCATAACTTTATGTCGAGAACCGTCTCGGTCCATGATGTGAGTGGCTTCTTAACCAGTCGCGGAACGATTAGCGATCTTGCCCAAGTTTCTGTTGTTGCTAGTGAGTCGCTTCACCCTAGAGTGCTAAAAGGGAAGCAGATCTTCTACAACGCTGCAGATGCTCGTATGACGCAGGATGGCTACATTTCTTGTGCAAGCTGTCACGCGGATGGTGATAGTGACCATAGAGTATGGGACTTCACAGATCGCGGTGAAGGGCTTCGTAATACCATTTCGTTGCTAGGAAAAACCGGAACAGGTAATGGGCGTGTCCATTGGACGGCAAATTTTGATGAAATCCAAGATTTTGAGAACGACATCCGTTATGGCTTCGGTGGTCGAGGCTTCATGATTGATGCGTTATTCGCATTGACTGAAAATCCACTAGGAGCGTCAAAGTCGGGTAAAAGTGAAGATTTGGATAACCTCGCTTTTTACGTCAGTAGCTTGAACAAGTTTCCACGTAGCCCTTATCGCAATGCTAACGGGTCTTTAACCAGTGAAGCTCAAACAGGTCAAGCTCTGTTCGCGTCTAAAGGCTGTAACACTTGTCATTCTGGTGTCTATTATACCGACATGCAAAAACATGATGTTGGAACTATTCAGGCTTCTTCTGGACAAGGTATTAGCGCGCCACTAGCAGGTGTCGGGTTTGATACGCCAAGCTTGATTGGGCTTTGGGGGAGTGCTCCATACTTCCATAACGGCCAAGCGGCTACGTTAGACGATGCCTTGCTGATTGGGACGCAACATACGGTTTCAGATAACTCAGAACGTGCTGCATTGGTCGCCTATCTCAAGCAACTAGAGTACGAAGGTCCACCGATTGTTGTCCCTGAGCCACCGCAGGCAACCACCTATGTCTACCTCAGCGATTTGACGGAAACCTCTTCATCAAATGGGTGGGGGCCAATCGAAAAAGACACCAGTGTTGGGGAGAACTCCGCAGGCGATGGACAAACCATCTCAATTGGCGGCAGCGAGTTTACCAAAGGACTTGGTGTTCACGCTTACTCTGAAGTCATATACAGTTTGACTGACGCGAATTACGACCAATTTACTGCTTTCATTGGGGTCGATGATGAAACCGGCAGCTCGGGTTCGGTTGTATTTGAAGTGTGGCTCGATGGCGTGATGGCTTACCAAAGTAGCATTTTACGTGGAACTGATGTGGCTGAATATGTTGTCGTCAATATAGGTAATGGCGCTCAAGAGTTGAAGTTGATTGTCTCTGATGCTGGTGACGGCGTTGGTAATGATCATGGCTCATGGGGTGATGCCAAGTTGCGTATACCTAGCGAAGGGGGCAGCAGTGCTGTTCCCGGTCTGTTCTATGGCACTTTGTCAGGTAACATCAATGAAACTGACGATAACCCTAAAACATCGATCACTACCAGTCTTAGTGAGACAGAAGATGCTATCGCTGGCAACACGACGGAGGTGTACACGGGTTACATCTATGATGCAGACGGTCAAATTTCATTTAGCGAAAACAATGATGATAAGACCCGATTGTGGATTGATGGTCAATTAGTCTTAAGCAGTGATTTATGGAGTGATAGGGTTTCTACCGCTAACTTAAATCTGTCGCCAGGCTGGCATCAGTTTGAGCTGAGACTAAGTAATGGCAGTGGTGGAAGTGGTCCACATACTGGATTTGCGTTCGCCTTTGACCCGGAAGGTGGCACTAATTGGATACATCCTTCAGACAATGGAACCGGTAATCTGTTTATGACAGAGAATCCCGGTAGTGCGCCCAATGTTCCAGATACTGTCTTCCTTAGTGATATCCAAGAAGAGGCTTCAACCAATGGCTGGGGGCCAATAGAGAAGAACATGAGTAATGGTGAGCGTAATGCCCAAGATGGCACGGCTATTTCTATTGGTAGCCAAGCTTTTGCTAAAGGGCTGGGGGTACACGCAAACTCTACAATTACCTATTCATTTACTGCGGGGCAATACAGTCGTTTTACCGCGAGCGTTGGTGTTGATGATGAAGTAGGAAATTCGGGTTCGGTCGTATTTCAGGTCGAGCTTGATGATGTTCTTTATTTCCAAAGCGCGACATTAACCGGTTCGGATGGAGCTGAGCTGGTCTCCATAGATATTCCGAGTGATAAAACGTCTATTACCCTAAAGGTAAACGATGGTGGCGATGGCAACGGATATGATCATGCGAGCTGGGGGAACGCGCAATTGCATCAGTAAATTGTCTGAGTAAACGATTAAAGGGCTTACATGAGTAAGCCCTTGTTTTTTCGACGGCCAAACCGCTTCCAATATTGCGCTCTAAAGACAAAAGCAATAGGCTAATAGGTAGTCAACGGCTTATTTCAAGGAAGAACAATCGCTTATGTCAGCATCTCATTCGGCCAGTTCAACAAAAGGTTCGACGCTTGATCGCGTATTACAAGTCATCGCGGTTGTTGCTCGTAGTCGTGGTCACTTAGACAGAGAGGCTGTCGCAGAGCAGTTATCAATGCCGATTGCTTCCGCAAACAAGCTTATCAATCAGTTAGTTTCTTTAGGTCACCTGCAGGAAAACATTGTCGGTCGACTGATTGCAGGTCCTTCACTTCAATCTCTTTCGCATGATATTCTCAAAAGCCAACGTTTTTCGCAGCAGCGCGGTGACGTATTGCAGCGCCTAGCGGACAAGATAGGCGAGACGTGTGGTATATCTGTCCCCAACGGGATTGAGATGACCTATTTTGAACGTGTTAATTGTAATTGGCCGCTACAGATTAACTTAGCCGAAGGGAGTCCGGTTCCGATTGCAGCCTCAGCATCTGGCAAGCTATACCTTGCGAGTTTAGAACAATCGATTCTCGAAAACGTAGTGCAGAATATGGGGTTGAGTGAGTACACTCCTAAAACCATTACGCACGAAGGTTTGTTTCTTGAAGAGTTGAAACGAATACGTGAACAAGGGTTCGGTGAAGACAACGAAGAGTTTGTCGATGGTATGGTTGCTGTGTCCGTTCCAATAGGTAGTGATGATTTTATTTTTGGTTATCTATTTTGCCATGCACCGAGTTTTCGTACTCCCATCGAAGTGTTGAAAACCTTCTTGCCGGAAATGCAGGCTGCGGCGAAAGAGATTCACGAATTTACTTTGTCAGAGCTCGCTTAGCCAAACTGCTGTTTCATATCTTGATAAACGGTTTCCAAGCTGCGCTGCGCTGAACGTAGAATTGGCAAAAAGCTCTCTAGATCGGCAACATCCTTACGACTTTTTGGACAGTGACAGAAAAGTGCAGCCATAAAATTGCCATCGTGATCATAGAGCGGTAATGAAATCGCAACCATTCCGTCAATAAATTCTTCATTATCGACGCTGTAGCCTCTGCGCTGGATCTGCGAGAGCTCTTTTTTTAATGATTGCTTGTCAGTAATCGTATTTTTGGCACATTGAGTAAGCTCTATTTTACTAAGAACACGACGCAATTGAGGCGGTGTTAGTGTGCTTAAATAGAGTTTGCCACTTGCTGAGGCCCATAGTGGAGTAGGGAAGCCGACAGGAATAACAATTTGCAGTGGCCAGTTAGTTTGAATGCGATCGTAATACACCATATGAGGCGCAGGATCATCATTGGCTAACGCTAAACCACAGGTTTCTTCGAGCTTATTCGCTAAGCCATGAAGAATCGCTTGTCTTTGCAGCTTATGTTGATTGGTCCACTTTACATCGAGTGCAATGGAAAGCATTTGCGAACCGGGATAAAAGTGACCACGTTCGTCGGGTTGAATGTAATTGGCTTCTTCCAACTGTTGTAGCAGACGGTGACAGGTCGGCTTTGGAATTCCAGTGTCAAAGATAATATCGGACGCAGGAAGAGGGCTCTTCGATTCGCCAATTTTTTCAATAATGCTGATCAATCGATCAACAGAGTTAGTTTTATCCGACACCTTCGATTCCTTTTAAAAGCTCACCCTAAATTTAGCCAATTGACCACTGAATGGGTGGAAACAGCTTTTATAATCCCAAACTCTTCAACTAGTTTCAACTGGTTAACTCTGTTCTCTCCCTTACTGCTGGGATCAAAGACTCAGCCTTGACCTTGTGTTCTGGTGTGCCTTTAGTCGGAGATTTGAGGATAAATAATTGGCCTGAGAGTGGGTAAAGCTGCTGCTCATAAGTCGTTAATTCATAGCTCGCTGTGGTAACGAATAAGGTCGCGTAATCATCTCCACCGAAAGTACAGCGCGTCGCGTGTTTTACGGGTAAGCTAATTTGTCCTAATTTCTCGCCTTTACCTATTTCAAATCGAGATGGGCGATAATAGGAGATACCACCATTCTCCCAATGACAAACATAAAGGTTGCCTGCTTGGTCAACACTCAGACCATCAGGGAAACCTTGCTTGTCGCTAAACTCGACAAATATACGTTTGTCCAAGATTCGCGTCATGCTTTCATCGAGTTGGTACTCATAGACTTTTCTCTGGAACATATTTGAGCAGTAAGCTCTCTTTAGTTCTGCGTTAAAAGCGATGCCGTTCGCGACGCTAAAACTGTCGTCGAGCGCGGTGATTTGCTGCTCGCTGAGTTTAAACAACTTGCCGTCAGCAGACTCTAAGTGCTGACAGTTCATTGAACCAAACCATAACTCTCCGTTTGGAGCAGCAACAGCATCATTTAAGTGGAGATGAGCGGCGTTGGCACAAGGATCCCCAATTGGCGTAAAGTGATCAAAATGTGGAGTGCTATAAAATAAGCCCTGCTTACTGGCAAATATCCAATGGTTGTTGTCGCACGGGACGACGGCTGTCACTTCGAAGGGGAGGTGATAGTGGTGAATCTTCTTAGTCTTGGTGCAGTATTCAAATACTTCTTTGCCTGCAGCTTCTACCCAGACCAAGGATTGTGTATTTGAGTTCCAGATTGGAGATTCACCAATCATGGTCTTTACTTCTTCAACGGTATACATTTATAGATCCTATATTGATACTTAATGTATCAATATAGGATCTATTTTTGGTGGTGTAGGTTTAATGCTTCAGAATGTGAGATGGACCAAAAATCATGCCTCACTTAATGCCAATCAGGACAATTATCGGAGCATTTATTTGTTCCGATGCGCCTAGTAAGCAAAGCTCAGAATTAGCCAAGATAAATGGCTTGATAGTCGATGGTTTCTAAACTTAATGTGATGCGACTAAGCCCGATTTTCTCACTGCGATTGTATTCATTAATAGAGTGATCGAATCCATACGCCGTGGCAGGCGCCATATATTGCGTTACATCTTGCCTTGTTTCAACGATGCCATCGTGGCCATGGCCACAAATAACGTCTTTTACCTGATGCTTGCGTAAAAGTGCCATGAGTTGCGTGTCATTTTCTAAGCGAATGGCTTGCATCCAGTCCGCGCCAACTGGGAGCACGGGGTGGTGGATAACCACAATAGGGTTGCTTGTCTTTCGAATTTGCTTTCTGAGTTTAGCCAGGCCGCGGTTATCTAGCCGGCCCGATCCAAGCGGATGTTGAGCATCTATCGGTTTATAGCTTGAGTCGAGGAACAAGACATCTCGACCATGAATCTTAGCTTTATCGGCAACTTGAATGACTGAACCTTTAAGCTCTTTCCTCATCAGTTGAGAGTCATCATGATTCCCTGCGATGGCAAAAATCGTTTTATTGGTGACATGCTGAGTAACAAAGGCGACGAGCTTAGCGTAGTCTCCGGACTTTGGGTTACAGCAAATATCGCCGGTGAGAAGTAGTGTGTCACAGTCGGTATCTTGCTCTGCATGAATCAGAGCTTGCTTTAGGTTCTCATAGCTTGATTCATCGCTCAGGTGACAATCACTAATTTGATAGACGGTTTTCATTATTTTTTAACTAGCCAATTTATTGTAATACGTTGTTTAAATAATCGAGTAATGCCCGAACTTTAGGTGTTGCGCCTCTGTGACTAGGGTATAGCGCATAAAGGGTCACAGGCTTGAACTTCCAATCGGGTAAAACGTTAATTAGCTTACCATTTTCTTCAAACTCTTTAGCCATATAATCGGGTAGCTCTGTGATACCGAGTCCTTGAACCGCCATACGTTTCAACATAGAGAAATCATCACAACGAACACTTGGCTTAAATGATAGATGATGTTCAGCATCTCTAGAGATAAGATGCCAATCAGCACTTCGCTCTTTCGCACTCATCAACATCAATGGTTGTGCCGAGAGTTCATCTGGATGAGACAGACTTTCGAACTCAAGATTGGGGGCGGCATAAAGCCTTAAATCAATGGAACAAAGACGCTTTGCAACGAGTGTGGAATCGGCCAACTCACCGACTCGAAAAGCGAGATCGAATCCTTCTTCAATTAGATCCACTCGGCGGTTTGTTAGTGTTAGATCCAACTCCACATCTGGGTTTTGCATGCAAAAGGCAGCCAAGTGTTCGGAGAGTAGTGATTGGCCCACCCCTAAGGATGTACAAATTCGCAATCGTCCTTGAGGCTTTTCCAGCATAGCCTCAACGGCGCTATCTGCGGCATCAAGCTCCTCTTTAATTCTCCGACAGTATTCATAGTAGCGTTGGCCCACTTCAGTCATGTTAAGAGAACGAGTTGAACGCTCTAATAGTCTGACTCCTAGATGCTTTTCAAGCCGAGTAATCTTACGACTAATGTTCGATTTAGGCGTATTGTAGGCTTCAGCAGCCGCTGTGAAGCTGCCTCTTTCCACGACCGTGGCAAAAACCATCAAGTCATTTAAATCACAGTTGCGCATTTTCTGGTCAATTGTTATCAAATATAGAACAGTATTGTATCAGAGTGCTTATATATCAATATCTAATACCAAACTATTCTACTTCCATCACTTAGCAAACATTAAGGATTAAGCGATGGAAATTCTAACTCTTGACCAACTTCCTCAAGGCGGCTTTGCCGGACTGAAAGAAAAGCAGGTAGTCACAGATTACCGAGTATTTGGCGCTCGCAAGCACCCTAAAACGTCTAACGGCATTGGCAATTTTGTTTACCTAGCAGATGCCAATTTCGTCCCGTATGGCGAAACAGGTATGCACCCGCATCGAGAAATTGATGTGATAAGCGTTATGGCGAAAGGGCGTGTCAGCCATAAAGGCTCACTGGAGCATGGCAAAGGCCTTGTTGCTGGAGAGGCTCAGGTGCAGCGTGCTGGTGGGGAAGGTTTTGCACACAATGAAGCCAATCCAGATGGTGTCCCAAACCAGCTTATCCAACTTTGGGTCTTACCTGAGGTAGCGGGAGAACCCGCGGGTTACAAATCTTATACCCCGCAAGCGAACCAACGAACAAGAATATATGGCGGTCGCAGCACTCAGTCGGCGACGTTTGACAGCCACACCATTATCGAAATGGTACAAGCTGATGAAGGTTATCAAACACAGCACCATGGAGAAGTTTTGGCTTATTTGAGCACAGGCCGGGCAGAGATAAATGGGGTTGAAGTTGAAGCAGGGACGTTAATCCGCGCCGAGGAACTGACCTTTACTGCGCGAGAAGAAAGCCAACTGATCCTTATTTTTACAGAACAATTCTAACCACAAGCAATGAGTGAGGGAGTCACAATGAAAACAGGAAATCCCTCGCCACCCTCGCGGCATTGGGTGGCGTTGTATACCTTTATCATTTTATTGCCGTTAGTTTACGCCATACCACCATTTGTGGTGGAAAACATTTCAGATAATAACGAAGTGGTGACCATTGTGTCGGTCGCCATTATTGTCCCTTTGGTTTCTTATTTGTTTCTGCCTTTGACAATAAAGATACATTCCGCTGTTAGATCCTAGAAGGCACAATATGTAATAACGCCAATCAGAAAAGCCCCACTCGAAAGTGGGGCAGGAGTCAAAACGTGTTTTGACTACGGGGGTTCTAGTCCTTTAAGAACCGACTTTAAGCTGTGGCAGCGTTTGCGTTTTTAATGCGCTCACGTGCGCCGAGTACCAAGGTTAGGCCAAATGCAACAGCGAATGAAATTGCCATACCCGCCACGTAGTAGCCTAGCTTATCTGGCACAATCGAAATAACACCAGGCAGTCCAGCTGCTCCTAAAGCTTGTGCTTTAACATTGAATAGAGTGATAAAGGCACTTGATGCGGCTGCTCCGATAACGGCTGCGATAAATGGGTAACGAAGTTTAAGGTTTACACCAAACATTGCTGGCTCGGTAATACCAAGTAAGGCCGTTACACCAGATGGCATAGCAATTCCTTTTAGCTTGGTATCTTTAGTTGTAAAACCAACCGCAAGTGCGGATGCCCCTTGTGCGATGTTTGACATAGCGGCAATTGGGAAAATAAACGTACCGCCAGTGACTGCGATATCGGCGAGTAACTGTGTTTCAATGGCAATAAAGCTGTGGTGCATACCGGTAATCACAAATGGCGCGTAGATGAAGCCGAATAGCGCACCACCGATGAAGCCTGCAGAATCGTATAACCAGTTTAGGCCATCACCAAGTAGGAAACCGATATCACGAGTGATAGGACCAACAAGCGTAAACGTTAAGAAACCTGTAATGAAAATGGCGAACATAGGCGTCAGCAGGTTATCCAATACTGAAGGGATAATTTTACGCAGGCCGTTTTCTACTTTGGCTAGAATGTACGCAGACACTAGAACGGGAAGAACTGAACCTTGGTAACCCACTTTTTGGATTTCAAAACCAAAGATGTTCCAAGTCGGGATAGTCCCCGCAACGCTGGCTCCACCGAATCCCCAGCCGTTAAGCAGATCTGGGTGAACCATCAACATACCTAACGCAGCCCCCAAGAATGGGTTGCCACCGAATTTTTTGCTCGCAGAGAAAGCAAGAAGTACTGGCAAGTAGACAAAAGGTGCGTTAGCAAAGGTGTTAATCATACTTGCAAGATCAGCGAGTCCAGGATTTGCGTCAATCAAGGATTGTCCGTCGATAAACAACCCTTTCGCTGTGAGCAAGTTAAAGATCCCCATCAACAGGCCACCAGCAACAATGGCTGGAATGATTGGAACGAAGATATCAGACAAGCCTTTTACTGCGCGTTGCACAATGTTTTGTTTTTCTGCTCCAGCGCTTGTGACGTCATTGGTTGACATCTCACTCATGCCAGTAAGTTTTGCCATTTCTGCATGGACTTGGTTAACAATTCCAGAACCAAAAATGATCTGATATTGACCAGCAACTTTAAATTGGCCTTTTACTCCGTCAAGGTTAGCGATAGCCTCTTCATCAATGATTGAGTCATCTTTTAACGCTAAACGCAGGCGTGTTGCACAGTGGGCGAGCGCTTGAAGGTTATCTTTGCCTCCAAGAAGCTCCAGCAGCTCTTTTGCAATAATTGGATAGTTCATTCCAAACCCCGGTTGTTATCTTCTACTTATCTAGTTAATAGTTCAAAAAGGTGTTGAATACTTTTTGGGAACGTTTGCAAAATCGATTCTTTGCGATCAATAGGATTGAGTCAAAACATATTGGGGTTTTATGTGAGATAGATCTGCTAAAATATTTTGCTAAACCGATTGGGCAAGGTGGAAATTGCCCTAAAATCTGGTACTTTTTGCAAACAATCCCAATAACTTATTATGAGAGCCCTCAATGGCAAGCTTACATGACGTCGCAGAACTGGCTGGAGTCTCTAAATCGACTGTATCTCGAGTGATTAATAACGAATACGGCGTAAAAGAGGCCACTAAGGTTAAGGTGATGAAAGCGGTAGAAGAGGTTGGCTATGTGGTCAATCAGGTGGCGAAAGACCTGAAATCACAGAAAACCAACTTAGTTGGCGTGATTGTACCTCGTGTTTCTTCACATGCGACTGCGCAAGGGATTGATGGTTTAAGCCGAGTGTTTGACCAAGCAGGTAAACATGTCCTATTGGCGAGTACTCAATTGGCTGGTGCAAAAGAAATTGAATATATTCAGTTATTTAACCAGAAGCGTGTCGAAGGGATTGTGCTTTACGCTACGCATATCGACAACGAATTAGTTAAAGCAATAAGTCAGTCGAAAGCGCCTGTTGTGCTCGTTGGACAAGATGGTTCACTGTTTAATATCCCGAGCGTTGTCCATGACGATCTCCGCGTTGGTTTTGAAGCAGGGAATCGACTGCTTGCGGCGGGTTGCAAGCAGATAGGTTTTATAGGTGTTCCTGATTCTGATTTAGCCGTCGACAAACTACGTTCAGACGGCTTAACGCAAGCTTTAGCGATGAATGACCAGCAGTTGCTCTTCCATTGCCACGGTGAGTTTAGCATTGAGTCAGGCTACGCGAACATGAAGCAAATTGTTGCCAGTTACCCAAGTGTGGATGGCGTGTTTTGTGCCACTGACCGTATTGCTGTCGGAGCAATAAAAGCGCTCCAAGAGGCAGAAATTGAAGTGGGTAAACAAATCAAAGTTCTTGGAGTCGGCAATGACGAGCTGGGATACATCAACTCGCCAAGTTTATCTACCTTTAACTATGCTTTTGATAAGGCAGGGGAAAATGGTGCAAAAATGTTGCTGGAGCTAATTGACGGAAAGCCACAAGTGATGAGTAAACTCGTGTTAACGTTCCAAAACATTGACCGGGAAACCTGCTAGCCAGAACTGATTCACTTTAAGAAAAAGCCTGAGCTAACAGGCTTTTTTTGTGCTCTTGATCACGACAATAGCGGCCAAACAGCACGACATCTCTTGTACTTTCTAATCTGATAATGTAGTTTTGCAAACGTTCCCAATTTTTAGGTAAGTTTTGATGTCTGTTGAACACTATCTCACCCTTTGTGGTGGTAAAAACAATGTTACTCGGGTTTTAGTTCCTAATGATGAGCTGATTTTAGCGGTTGCTGATGTTTCGTTAGTGGCTGACAGCCATCTTATCGTAGATGTTAGGGACATACTGGGTGAGTCTCAGGTGGTGTTTAAGCGTACTCAGTCATTTGATAGTGAAGCCCTGCTGAAAATAGGTCGATACATCGCAGAAAACCAACGTGCAGCACTCACACCAAGGTTATCGCCGACCATATGCCCGCATCGACCTAATTGGCATATCTCTCCGCCTCAAGGCCTACTTAACGACCCAAATGGTTTTGTCTTCCACAATGGCGAGTATCATCTTTTTTACCAATGGAATCCGTACGCTTGCGTGCATAAAGACAAGTACTGGGCACATCTCTCAAGCGCTGATTTGGTCAACTGGCAGTGGCAATCTACCGCGTTGACGCCTTCAGATTGGTTTGACTCCCATGGTGTGTTCTCTGGCCATGCACTTAGCCATGACAACCAATTGATGCTGTTCTATACGGGTAACACTCGAATTGGTGAGCAACGCGATCGTCATACAACCCAGTGTTTGGCGACATCGGATGACGGTTATCACTTTATCAAGCATGGTCCAGTGATCGATTGCCTTCCTGAAGGTGTCACCCCGCACATTAGAGATCCTAAAATTGTGCGTTACGCTGAAGAGTGGGTGATGTTACTTGGAGCACAAACCACCGATCTGCAGGGGCGCTTAGCGATTTACACTTCAGATGACCTAAAAGAATGGCAGTTCAAAGGGCTGTATGGAGAAGAGTTGGGTGATTTTGGCTACATGTGGGAGTGTCCAGATCTATTTACGATTGCAGAGCATACCTATGCCATCATTGGGCCGCAGGGCATTGAATCGTTCTCTGCTCATAACACGATTCCACATCACAACGGTATTGCCCGCGCGATATTGAGTCACGAAAATGGTATCGAGTTATCGGACTTTACACATCTTGATTACGGCTTTGATTTCTACGCGCCTCAAACCTTGTTAACTGCCGATGGCAGGCGGGTTATGTGTGGTTGGATGGGACTACCCGATGAAGTTGATCAGCCTTCTTCGGATAACGGTTGGGTACACCAACTAACCGCGATGCGTGAATTGACAGTGAAAGATGGGAAACTGAATCAGTGGCCAATCAAAGAGATTGATCTGCTCGCGCAGGCCGAGCAGGCTATTGAACTTACCGCAGAGCGCTATGATTTAAAAACTAAGTCATTTGATCTAAGTGTTTCTCTTGAGTGGGGGAGTGAGTTGCGTCTATTTGAAAATGATGATCAAGCTCTGGTACTTAAAGCAGATCCAGATAACCAACGTCTAGTCATGGACCGTTCGAAAACACTTAACCGAGCACCAGATACGATTCGTGAACTGCCACTGATATCGGACAGAATTGATCTGCGTATTTTGGCTGACAATTCGTCAATTGAGGTGTTTGTTAATGGTGGTCAAGCGGTGATGACGTCACGGGTGTTTACAGCGAAAAATGCAACTGGAATATCAGTTAATGGCGCGTCACTTGATGCAATATACAGACGCTTAAATGCGAGTAATGCGCCATTCAGTTCAAACTAAAATTGCTTGTCTCTGACGAAAAAAATGGCCCCGAGTACAGTTCTCGGGGTCTTCGTTTATCTGTTCATTCTCATATTACATCTAGATATACTCTAACAAGGCTTGTTGAGTTGGTAACGCGGTCATTGCACCCTTTTGAGTTGTAGCTAAAGCGCCACAACCGTTCGCCCATTGAACTGCAGCCTCAATACTAGAGTGGTTCGCCCAATCTTTGTGTTGTGATAGTTTGGCTAACAAGCCACCAACGAATGCGTCACCCGCGCCAGTCGTATCAACGGGCTTCATTGCTTGACCTGACATTAAGCGCTGCTCGTTATCGAATACGACCAGTGCGCCTTTTGCACCTTGAGTAATCAACACTAACGTATTGTGATACTTTTCAACGGCGGTTAAACCTGAGGCTAATGTATTGGTTTCAGTAAGAAACATCAGCTCGTCGTCAGAGAACTTAACCACATCTGCCAGTTCGATGGCTTGGCTCACAACAGGTTTTAATTCATCTGGCTCAGCCCATACTTCTTCACGCAGATTTGGATCGAAGCTAACAAATCCACCAGCGGCTTTAATTTGGCGCATCGCCTCAAGAGTGCTGCTGCGGCTCGGTTCGTTAGCCAATGCAATGGAGCACACGTGTAGCCATTCACCTGCCTTAAACTGAGGAATGTCACTTTCAGCTAAAAACTGATCGGCACTGGGTTTGACCATAAAGGTAAAGCTACGCTCGCCTGCATTATCAAGATCGACAATCACTGTCGAAGTGCGATGTGCGTCATCTAGCAGCATAAACTCAGTATCTACTTGTTCATCAGCGAGTGTGTTCTTCATAAACCTGCCAAGGGGATCTTGACCAACACGACCAAAGAATGCGCTTTTTCCACCAAGCCTAGCGATCGCAACCGCTACGTTGGCTGGCGCGCCACCTGGGCATTTTAAGTAGGTTGATTCGGTATCCGGAATTAGGTCAACGACGGCGTCACCTGTCACCCAAACTCTGTTCATAGTTGTCACCTCTAATCTCTCAATAACGATGATCCGATTATAAAGCTAAAACGGTTTAGCAAATAGCTAAATCGAGTTATAATGAATGCTAAGAGAGTGAATTGTGATCCAATCCGATCTTTTAGATGCCACTAGGATCGACGAGCCAAGAGGAGTACCATCACTATTGCTTACGATAGCAAAGTCATCACCAGTAGCTGATGCATCGATAGTCATCACCAGTGAAAGTACCAGTACCAGGGTTAAATACTCGTAGAGTGCCGTCCTGACCTTCAATTACTCCGTAGTCTAATTCGGCAGGAGCCTTAACGGTCTGCTTGTCTACGAATGCACCTGCTGTTTGATTAAATACGCGAGAAGCAACATCCGCCGTAGTAACTACATGGAACTTATCAGGTTGGGATTGTTAGCTTGCTCAAGTTCAAACTTGAACTTATCGTCCTGAAGCTTAAAGGTACGGTCAGCGTTCTTGTTTACTTGATTAAACTGCTCTTCCTGTAGGTTTAGTCGAGCCTCTTCCATACGTTGTTCAAATGCCTGTACATCTAATCGGTCTTGTCGTGCTAAATCTTTTGACCACGCTCGTATTGCTGTTGCTCTAAACATAAGGAATTAGCTCGGTCTAGGTTGGCTTGCTCTGTTGCTCTACGCTCACCTGCTGTTAGTGAATTACTAATGGTGCTCTATCCTTGAGAGACTAGGCCATTAGGATTGGATGCGGTTAGGTTTAGCTCCTGAGAGGGTATTACCTGCTGCGAAGCATTAAGAATCTGTTCAACAGATGTACCCTGCAAGTCAGTCCCTTGATTATTGCGTTGATTCACTCGACTGAGTGCTGCGGTTAACTGCTCTGACATATTAACTGTCCTCATAACTGGAGGCTAGTACTCTTAGGAATGTCAAATGCAGGTAGGCATTCCAAAACGTAATATTAGTGCTGAGAAGACCATTAAGAGCACTCTTGTTAGAGTGCTTTTTTGCGTTATACAGAAACAAGAATAGCCATCATTTAGACAGCTTCTAGGGGGCGGGTAATAGGTGTAATTACTTCTTAGTAGGTTGTATCGGCTTAAGGTGTAAAGGCTGACCTTGAGCTTGTAGTTTGTCGTTTACTGACATAGTTACCTCTGATATCTCATCGTGGCTTTTTCACTCGTACATAGTGATTGGAGGAGTAAGTGTACTGATATTAACGCACCTCTTTTCTTTAAAGAATGTGAGTACCTTACTCCTGTGGGACAGGGGCGAACCATCAAACAGAGTGAACATCTCTCTCATCTGGCTCAATGCCCCTATTCACTTACCTCTGGCTTTCGCGTCACCTCGGATAATCGTAGCTCAATGGATTCACTGACTGCGAAATCAACTACTGACATCTATTGTTACTCGCAATCTCACAAGCATTCACCCAAATTCGCGGTAAGGGCTTCAACGATTCTCTTAACTGGTTATCTGGGCTATTGGACATGAGTCATAACTACGGAGCTAAGAAAGAGTACCTACCGGCTTCTATGTTCACCTGTTGGTTATGACTTGCGAGGTCTTAACTAACCGGCTTAAACGTAGCATATGGTATTTCGTATTGATGAGTCAGATTCACTAATTGGCTAGGTTGTTGATGGATTTGGTTTGTGAGGCAATCAGACCTGTCCTAGCGCTTGGACATACCAAAAACCTTTAGATGAATATGAAATATTATGCATTTGTATTTGAAGGAATCATCGCAACTTAGCAAGACAGCAATAATACTTATGATTAGGGAAAGAAATCGGGATACCGCCTCCCTACCAAAGCCCCCTCTATATACCAAATATTCCACCTTTACCGTATGCGGTTTATCGATTAAATCATGGATAATGCTTGGCTTTAATCGATTTATTTCTCGAACGTTTTTCTTTCGTATGGCGTCCTGAATATGCATAATGCAACCGCACCAACGGAGGTGAGGCACTAAGCCTAGTCGGTCTGCTCTTTAACAATTTGGATTGATGATAGTTATCGGTGAGGTGGAATGACTTCACGACCTAAGCGGAATGGCTTAGAGAGATAACGAATGATGTTAGCAATTCAATGGCATTCAATGAGTGTCATTCTATGGCTAACAACGAAAGGAGATAGTCAGATGCTAATGCTAATGCATCAAATGGATGGTTATCGGTTCGCAATTGAGCGCCCTTAACCAAGAGAACTAACCAATGAAATACATAGCATTACTTTTAACTCTGTTAAGTGTTCAAGCTAACGCTGACTCAATTCACACCTTTGAGATATCACCACTTGAGGGTTCACGTTTTGGAGTTGATGCCATAACCAAGGACAAGGTAAGCGCAAAGCAAATGGTACAACTCGACGCACGTACTGGATGGGTATCAGCTACTGGTTGGGACACTGGAGTCTGTGAGCTTACATCATGGACTAAAGCAACCGTTGTAGTTACCTGCTTAGGTACTAATAACAATAAGTGTTTTTCCTCGGATACTTTTCTATTTATGAGCGAGGATAAGAGCGCAAGGGTGATACGTATTCATAAGGGGGGTGGTCAGTTTAATGCTTTCTGTACCCTAAGCGGTACTTTCACTTACTCACACGTCGATGCGAATTAACAGTGCTTACTTTGAAGAGTGAGCACTATTAACGATTCAATAAACCAAGAGAACACACCATGAAAAAGTTAATTGCAATAATACCTCTAGCACTGGCTCTAGTAGGTTGTGGTCAGCCTGATGCAGTGCTTGAGTGCAACATCACCGACGACCTAAAAAGTACTCTAGTTTTTGATGATGGTACGGTCACGGTAACAACGCAAGACGGTACAAAGGAACACAACTACTACGAGTCAGGTAACGAGATAGTACGTTACTACGAAGCACCTGATTTAGACACAACTTACCTCAAGAACACAACCACAGGTAAGAACGGGGAACGTAACCCACAGGTACTAAGCCACACTAACAACAATTGGATTACTCTACGCGGTTGCGTGATGTACTAGGGGTTAACCATGAAAAAGCTAATGATGATAGTTCCCTTGCTTGTCTCGCTTACAGGTTGTCAGGCTGCTATATACGGCACGGCAAGCGACTTTATGGATATAGACATTGGTATGAGTGAAAGCCAAGTGATGGAGGTCTTAGGCTCACCAGTATCGAAATCAGTTAACCCTGATACAGGGCTAATGACACTTGAATACAAGAAGATGCGCCATGCTATCAGCGATTGGGCGAGGATGTATCAAGTCACTTTCAAGGATGGAAAAGTTATCGGGTACGGTGAAAAGAACACCGAACAAGACATCAATATTTACTAAGAGAACACCAACCAATGAAAAAACTAATGGTGCTTATCGCCCTTTCAACTCTCGCAACAGCAGCTAACGCGGCATGGACTACAAGAAACGTTACCGATGAGTTTAGCGGTAAAGCTGTATACACAGGTGTAGCGGGTAACCCACAGCGACCTGTAGGTATGTTGCTTTGTCTAAACGGTAATGTGGCTCTAGGGCTACATGCAAGAGACTATCTAGCCAACAAATCTAATGTACGTATGGATTGGAGAGTTGGGGAACATACCGATTGGATTACCGGATTAGGTAACGGAAAGATGTTTATCAGCTACACACCACCAAAGAGCCTAATCGATAACATGAAAGCAGGTAACGAGCTTGTGATTAAATTCTGGAACTATAACGGCGATAGTCATGTACGCAAGTTCAACCTGACAGGCTTCACCAAGACTTACAACTCAGTCAAATCAACCTGTTCTTAATCTTTCAGTCATCCATGAGCCTCACTTGAGGCTCTTTTAATAAGAGAAATGTAGATGAAAAAGCTATTAGCAATCGCGTCCCTATTTTCGTTTATGTCGTTTAGTGCTATCGCGGCAACAGAGAGAGAGCAATACCACGTTATACGTACCTCCGCTGACCATTGTTACACTGAGGGATTTTACAGCCACACGATGTACAAAACGCTTAAGAAACACGGTCAAGTATCTTCTCCTGTTTCACGTAAGCAAGCTAAAAACACTTACGCCTACATCACCAATAAGAACAGTAATTACACGGAGTATGAACCGCAATTGCTAAGTAAGTTCTGCAACAAGGTAGCCGCTAATCTGGGTAGATACCTAAGCGAATACAACAAGAGCAATGTAACTACTCTAGAAGTGGCGGCAGAGAATAAGGCAAGAATTAAAGCACGCACCGATAAACAGCAAGCTACGAAAGCCATCAACGATAAGTATGCCGCTAAACGTGCTGAACTGAATGCAGAGATTAAAGCATTACGTAAAGTAGCGAGTGAGCATCAAGTAAATATCAACAAGGCACAGAGCGCGATTAACAAAGCTAAACCTAGAAAAAGCAAAGTACGTCTACACCGAGTGATTGAGAAAGCAAACTACCTTGCTACCAACCTAAATACAGGTGAGGTGTTTGTGATGGTTGACCCGTTCGGCTCATACCCTAATGCAGGTATCTATTATGTGCATCTAACAGATAACCCTGCTAAGACCACATTCACAAGAACGGATAGTAACGGATTCGAGTCTACCGTTGATACCCAACTAGTCACCATTAAACCAGACAATGAGTTCAATGATTGGCTTGCTAAAGAGGGTAAGAAGTACTCAGAAACAATCGACAGCAACAAGGAACAGCTTGCGGCTATTCGCGCTCAGATTAAAGAATTAGACAGACTAGAAGACCAAACGTGGAAAGATGCCCGCAAAGAACTGGCAGAACTTAAGTAACCACAATTAAAGGTAAGTAACCATGGCAAACTATGATTGTTGGGTGTTCTATTCAGAGCACTACAAGCTATTTTTTATCACTACTCACACTCAGTTCGCTGACATGACAACCAAGGCAATAAAACAAGGTGTTGCTACTGGTTGGGACAGAACAGGGCTACAACGTGAGCAAATCCAAGCTATCGGTAATGCTCAGGACTTCAGTATTGAGACAACTACCGTTACCAGTACGGCTGATATGCAAGCAATCAAAGCTAAGTACATAGCTAAGGGCTATACGTGCGCTAATCGTAAGATTCAGCTTACTAAGAATAACCGCAACGTTGACTAATGAGGGTATGTCGTAGTAACTCGCGGAGAAAATCCGGTGAGAACAGATACGGTACATTAGACCAACGCTATAAACGTACCTACGCGGTAGGGGGTATGCCTGAGAAAGGTTACCCTTACAAAGACCTTACCTTTGCGACCGAAGAGGCTAGAGAGGCGTATAAGCGCAATAACCCTAGTCTATTACGTAAACTACTTAATCTAATTAAAGGAAATACCAATGAGCGAACAAAACCAGTAAGAAGAAGATAGAGGATTCTGGTATAACACTGGGGAATTTTTTGGTGGCTGTATAAAAGATGCTACGGAGAGCCCACTAACAGCAGCGTGCTTAACAGCAGGTGCTGCTATAGGGGTTGGTGCTGCTGCCCCAATTGTCGCGGGTTGTGCGGTAGCAGGTGCGGCTGTAGGGGGTATTAATAACGCTTTTGGTACTAGTTCAGAACAAGAGAATAAAGATGAGCAACGAGACGAGAAAGAAGGCAATTAAACTATTTCTTGATGGTGATGCTAAACACCGTCGAACAGTGAATATCATTGAGCAACTATTAGAGGGTAAAGAGCCAATAGACATTGCTAACTCTCACGGTATAGCTGTTCAAACTGTACGAACTATAAGACGTAAGTACATCAAGATGACCTAAGTACTTCCGATTAATAACCAATCATCTTTAAGCCACTCACACGAGTGGCTTTTTATTTATCTAACACCTACCGGAAAGAGCCATGATTAAGAAAACACTTATTTCCCTAGCAGTGCTAGTAACCCCACTTGCTAACGCTAACCTATTTGAGAGCCATGGTACTTATGTAGAGTCCCTTAGTGAGGGTAAGTACCTGCGTATGGTTACACCTATTGAGCCAAACGACCTAGGATTAACTCACTTCGCTACTGGTTGCTACATCTCGCACTATGACGATTTCACAGGTAAGAAGAAGGCACTAACCGAATCCCGATTCTTCTATGACATAAACACGTTTGCATTCAGTGAAACGTACCAAGACAGAATCCTATTTGAAAAGTCTAACCAAGGTGACCGATTCAACCGAATGAGCGTAACCGTAGGCTACGAGGACAATAAGAAAGGCTTTGCTATTACCCATCAATCAAACTATGAGATTAGCAAGTACACAGGGGTAACCATGGGCAACGCCTACAACCTACTGGTTGATGCTGAAAAGGTACGCTTGACCGCTATCAACTACAAAGGTGCGGAGAAAGGAGTAAGCCCATCTCAGGTTAAAGACAAAAAAGAAGGTACTGCAATCTTCAATGCTCGCGGTATTAAACCTGCTTTTGATTACCTCAAGAATGCTTGTGTAAAACTTGAGCCTCTAAAGGTATAGTCAACTCAACTACCTCTAAGTGATTGTATTACGAAAGTGGTAATCATTAATAAATGAACTTAGCCCTATGACTTCGGTTGTAGGGCTTTTTCTGTGCCTATTACTTGCTAATCGATTTGTACCATGGAAATAGAAATATTAATCGAGAAAAGAGATGAAAGGAAAAGCCGAGGAAATACCGAAGAGTATTGTTAGTTATCCACAGATATTATCCATAAAGTGTAATAGGAGATTTTTGACAAAGCGATAAGACGTGCAAACAGTTAGCTATATTGCTTGATGCCAGTAGAATAGGTTAGGGCACGCCACTCTTAGATGACGAGTATTAACAGGTAAAGAATGACAACGAAAAAGCTTAAGCTAGCAGATATTGCTGAATTGGCAGGTGTTTCAAAATCGACCGTAAGTTTTGTGCTTAATGGTCATGCTAAAAAGCACCGCATAAATGAAGAGACAGTAAAGAAAGTAGAAGCTATCGCTGTGGCAAACAACTATTCGCCAAGCATTTATGCGCGGGCGTTGAAGTCTAAGCAGACCTATACTGCAGGGCTTGTCATTCCTGATCTGGCCAACATGGGTTTTGCTACCATCGCAAAACGGTTGGAGGTGCTTTGTCGTAGTGAAGGTTACCAACTGTTAATCGCATCATCAGACGATGATCCAGAAATGGAAAAGCAGGCGATTCAAAGCTTGGTCGATAGGCAGGTTGATCTGTTATTAATTGCGACGTCTCAAAGTAGTGAGAGTGACTTACATAAACTGGAACAGACGACGCCAGTTATTCTTTTTGATCGAGTATTTGAAGACAGCGTCTTTACCAACATTAAAACGGACGCTGCCAGCGCGACTCAAGAGGTCGTTGCGAACTTAGTGAAAGGTCTTGATGAGTGTTTTTATATCGGTGGGCAACTGGATCTCTCACCGAGTAGGGAGCGCTTTTCTGGTTACCAAGCGGGATTACAGCAGGCCGGAATCAAATTTCGAGAAGAGTTTGTTTTTCACCAAGACTACCAGCCTAGCTCTGGTTACGACATGATGGCCAAAGTGGTCGAGCAAAATGGCCGAGTACCAAAATCTGTATTTACCGCCTCATATTCGTTGCTAGAAGGTGTATTACGTTATTTGACGGAAAAGAACTTACTGATGTCTGATGTTCGTATCGCAACTTTTGATAACTACGATATTTTAGATTGTCTGCCAATTAAAATAGATTCGGTAGAACAAGATTGTGACTTGATTGCACAAGCTTTATTTGGATCAGGAAAGGCGCTGTTAAACGAACCCCATCGACAACCCGAACAGCTCGTATTTCCGGCTAAGATCCATTATCGACGCTAAGTAAGGTCTTCTATGCAGATCTTTACTTTGCCAAAACGAGCTAAGGCTTTTCTTTCTTCACTCTGATACCAACATGCTGGCATTGCGTTTTGCAGGCCAGCTTTTTTTAGTTCTGTGAGTTCTTGTTTCGAGATGGTCGCATAGTGAAGTAAGCTATCAAGAATACGCCTTAGGGAGTTAGATGTTAGCTCTCCATCCCGCCAGTAACGTTTGATTTCGCCAATGACTACCTTCAGTGGGACTACTGGTTCCAATGCAGAGTCTTGAATGTCTTGAACATTATTTGATCGTGGAGCCTTCGCACGAGCGGTTTCCCAATCGGGTTTGTTTTTGCTCGTGACGAAGTCTTCTCGATAACAGTAATAGCTAAACAGAAAGCGCTCTATTTGCGGCCAACGTTCCGCTTTCACTTCCAAGTAGATGTGTTCAAATTCGATGTCCAGATCGGTCATGACTTGATGTATCGCTTAACAGTGCATGATAGTAGCAAGAGTCTACGCTCAGCCCATTGCCACCGCAAGGGAATTGGTATCACGCTGCTTCTTGATTGCCATGAGCAGTTGAACCAACAGCAATACACCGGTAACACCTAAACCAATCCCAATACCACCCCAGATGCCTGCTAGTTCGAAGTGCGGCATTAACAGCCACGCCGCTGGCAGACCAAACACCCAATAGCCAATTGCTGTCATGATGGTTGGGCCCATAACAATCTTCATTCCGCGTAGTAGGTTGATAGCCAACAGCTGCCATGCGTCAACGATGAATGACAACGCAACAACCCAAAGTACCATTGCTAGCAAGTGCGTGAGTTCACCATCAAGGTTAAACATGCCTGCGATAAGCTCTGGCCAAAGCATAAAGCCTCCCGCGAGAATGATACTGAGCACTGTTGTAATACCAAAGCTACGAAGGGCGGTGCGTTTAATGCCATCGTAGTTTTCTGCGCCGAAGTCTTGGCCAACAAGAATGGCGGCGGCTTGAGAGAAACCAAAGTTAATGTTCCACGTAAAGCTCAAACATTGTAGAAGGATCTGATGTAAGGCTAACGCTGCGATACTGATGGTGCCAGCCATGAGTGTGCCGCCATAAATCAGGCCGTGTTCAAGTAATGCAGCCAAAGCGATCGGCAATCCCATTGCCAGTAACGGAGTCAGCAAGGATAGGGAGTACTCATCTTTGTTAAGCCAAGGAGCAAAAGAGGCATACTCTGGGCGTTTAAATACCCATACGGTGTAGCCAATCATGACAATCAATGCAGCAAGTGCTGTCCCTGCCCCTAAGCCAGCTAGCCCTAAGTCCATAGTGAATGCTAGAACGTAACTGATTGGGACGTTGAGCGTTACGGTCAGCAATGACATCACCATAATCGAACGCACGTTGCCAAAAGCACTGGTTAACCCTCGCAGTACGAGAAGGAGTAACGAAGGCAGCATCGCCCATTTCAATGTATCGACATATTGCATTGCAGGCGCTGCGAGTTCACTCGGCTGATTAGCGATCGCAAGTAGCTGAGGTACAAACATGAAGCTAATGCTAAGTACTAGACTTAGAATCACAGACAGCAGTACCGCCCCTTTAACGGCGAGTCTGATCTGTTGGTTGCCAAACTCTGGACGAGCAATTCTCTGACCGTAGGCGATGGCAATCAAGTTCGCGACGCAGCCCACGGTGCTGCTCGCCACGATAAACACGAATGAGTAGACTGAAGCCCCTAAACCTCCCGCTGCAATAGCAGATACACTTAATCGCGACATCATCCAAACATCGGTAAGTACCAATGCCATAGAGATCATTTGCGAGATGATAAGTGGTATAGCGAGAGAGAGAATTTTTTTCATTGGGAGCCTCGTGATCATTATCACATAAAGGTAAGGGTTATCGGACTGGCGTTCAAATGACATTTATGCCACTCTGACATGAGTTCAGATCATGCGAGAGTTATATGAGCCCTTATCCGAGTCTTCCCTATTCGCACAATGGATTAAAAGTGTTTGAGGCAGTGGCGCGCCTGATGAGTTTTACTAAAGCTGCGGATGAGCTAAACGTTACGCAAAGTGCTGTTAGTAGACAGATCAAACAAGTTGAAGATGAGTTGAATGCATCGCTGTTAATTCGCAAACATCGTAGTATCGAATTGACCGCTCAAGGGAAAGACTTATATGAGGTATTGAGGCAAAACTTCCATAACCTGGAGTCATTAATCGCTCAATGGAAGGCTCCGGCTAAAAAGCGCATTGTGATCAAAAGTGCATTGAGTTATGCCACGCGTGTTTTGATGCCCAATGTTGCGATGCTCAATGAGAGATACCCCGAGCATGAGATAGTCATCATCCCATCTATCGAAGAAGATCCCGTGCTCGAATCAGAAGATAGCGATCTCTTGATCATCAACACTCGGCAAAAAGAGAGATACCTGGGTAAACAAGGTGTGACTTTCTTGCGCGCCGAGTACATGGCGCCAGTTTACGCTGAGCTTTTGTCAGATAAGAGTATTCAGATTGAAGATGTGCTCAAGCTTCCTCATTTGCATGCTACGCTTGATCATCAGGACTGGAAGCTATGGATTGCTAACGCGGATCTTAAAGGGAAAAAGCTCGGTCGTGACACGGTATTCTTTAGTTTAGATTTGGCATTGAGTGCCTGTTTGTCTGGGCAGGGTGTCACCGTAACGGATTTGCTTTTGGTATTACCTGAACTCAAACGAAAGTTCCTTAAATGTCCTGAAACCATTGCTTTACAGCATAGTGATTGGCAATACTATTGCTATCAGAAAAACCATACTCCTATTGCCAATGAGATTTTGGATTGGTTAGTGTCGCAAACCGAATCTGAAGTGGCTGAACTTAAACAATTATGCACAAAGTTCAGTTGGAGTACTGTCAAAGTTGATCTCTAGAAACGCTTAATGAAATTATGCAAAAACTGCATACTTTTCAAATAATTATTCTTAATTAAAATTGTCATTAATGTGACGAGAAGAAGAAAATTCTCATCGAATGGTCAGTACACTCAGTCGAAAACATTCTCATTGAATGACAATAACAACCCTGCAAATACAACTGACGTGAACTAAGGTTCTATCTCGTTTCATATGCGGAGAATTAAGATGAAAACATGGTCTGTATCCTTTTTAGCAACTGCTGTAGCTGTCGCGTTAAGTGGTAATGCGATAGCTTGTACTGGTCTAATCGTCGGCAAAGGGGCGTCTAGCGATGGCAGTATAATGATTGCGCGTAACGAAGACTTTGGTATCAATAACTGGAACAAATACTTAGAGTATCGACCAGCACAAGACAACCAAGAAGGCGACTGGACACTTGGCAATGGTTTGGTTGTTCCTATGCCGAAGCACTTTTATGCCTACTCCGCGATACCAGATTGGGATGCGAAAACCGTCGACAGTGATGGCAAGTTCTATGAAGAGCGCGGCATCAACGAGCATAACGTCGCCATCTCCGCGACAACCAGTGCAGAAATCAACGACAAAGTCGCTAAGGTTGATCCTCTAGTCGATAACGGAGTGATCGAAGCGATTATTCCTACCTTAATTCTTCCTCAGGCTGAAAATGCCAAACAAGCCGTAGAGCTTCTAGGTCAATACATCGAAACCTATGGTGCAGGAGAGGGCAACAGCCTCTATATTGCAGACATCAATGAAGCTTGGTTGTTTGAAATTGGTTCTGGTCACCATTGGATTGCGGTAAAAGTGCCGGATGATAGCTATGCGATGATTGCCAATGGTTTGCGCGTACATGGCGTGAATCTCGCGAGCAAAGATGTTTTGCATTCGAAAGACATGTTTGAGTTCGTGGAGCAACATAAGCTTCTCGATAAAGCAGACAAAAAGTCGTTCAACTTTGCCAAAGCCTTCGGTGTGATAGGGGATGAGTACAATATTGACCGTGAATGGTTGGGGCAGAAAATGTTGACTCCATCTAAGTACCAACAAAGTCGACTTGCACAGTATCCGCTGTTTATGAAGCCTGACGAGAAGATATCGGTGAAAGATGTCGCGGAAGTCTTGAGTGCGACTTATGACGGAACGGCTCTAGAAGGCAAAGCGAAACGCCCAATTCGTGTAGAGCGTCAACTAGAGTCGCACGTTATTCAATTGCGTCCTAACATGCCAGATGAACTTCAAGGCGTGATTTGGCAAAGCTTTGGCGTGTTGCCAGAGTCAGTGTTAGTGCCTTTATACTCCACATTGCAACAATACCCTAAGGCTTTCCAAGTTGGTGATGACACCTATAGTGATGACTCTGCTTATTGGCAGTTCCGCAGCTTAACGGCATTAGCATCGGCTAACCCAGATAAATATTTGCCGATCTTAAAAGCGACGTGGGATGAAGAAGAAACCCAACTCTACAAACAAGTGAAGCATTTAGATAAAACGCTGACGGGCATGTATAAAGCCGACAAACAGGCTGCCTTAAATATGGCTGCAGATTACTCTTACGGGCAGCTTAAGCGTACGTTAAGTATGGCAACGGAGCTTAGATATAAGATGATGACAGACTTAACCAAGAGTACAGAGAAGAAGTACTCCGAAGAAGAGTTTAAGAAAATCATGAGCCTTTGAGATCTAAGAAAGCAAAAAACGGAGCGCAATGCTCCGTTTTTTTATGACGTGTTCTTAGCTTGCTTTATCGTACTCAGACTCAAGTCCAAAACTCTGTTTTAAATCGGCAAGGAAGATCGGGTCTTCACACATGGCTTTTTCCGGCTCATCGCTGATTTTCGCGACGGCGGCGCCATTGCACTCGGTCATTTTTACGACCATCGAAAGAGGTTGGTAACGGCTGTTTTCATCCGACCAATCGCCCATGTCATTCGCTAGAAACGTACCAATACCGAAACTAATACTAGCGCGATCTGCAAAGTATTCGCTAATTTCCAACGCGCGTTCAAAGTCCAGCCCGTCGGTAAAGATCAGCATTTTTGATTTTGGATCGATACCCAGTGACTCGTAATGAGCGATCATTTTGTCACCCCAGTCAAATGGGCTGCCTGAGTCGTGTCGTACGCCAGCATAGACACTTGCACGTTCATAGGTAAAGTCTTGCAAAAACGCATCAATACCTATGGTGTCTGTCAGTGCAATGCCCAATTTGCCATTAAATGCTTGATGCCACTTGTCTAAGGCGACCTTTTGCGACTGAGCAGGCTCCACCAGTTGCTGGTGGGCCATAAACCATTCGTGTGCCACCGTTCCGATTGGCGTTAAATCAAATTGTTTGGCTAAGTGGTAGTTACTTGTACCGCTCATCAGGTCAGGTGCGTGTTGGTGAAGGTAGCTGACTAAGTCATGCTGCACTTGGGCGCTAAATCGGCGTCGGCTTCCCATCTCTGAGAACTGGAAATGAGCAATATTCCTGCGTTTCAATTCAGACTTGAGATAAGTGATTTTTTCTTCCAGCACACTGGCAAACTGCGAATAAGGAATGGCACTCCATCGAGTTCTGTTACGCACTTCAGAGATAATACTCATAACGAGCGTTTCGTAGAGAATGGTTTCGTGCCAAAGCCCTGAAATCGAAACACGAAGTTGACCATCACGTGTATTTACGCTGACTTGTTGCTCAGGTTTGAACTTGAACTCACTCAAGTAAGCGAGAAAGTCTGGATCAAGGTAAGGGGCTTTCGCCTCAAGGTAAGCGATTTCTTCTTGGCTGAATGTGAGTTGTGCGAGTTTACCAATCTCGTTTTTAACGTCGTCTTTCAAACCAGATAAATCTTCGTTTGAGCGGACAATAAGCTCATAGCGAACTTGGGTAGCTGGATAAAACTTTCGCGCAGCATGCATCATGTTGATCTTATAGACATCGAGATCAAGTGCGCTTTGGATGATGTTGTCGTTAAAAAGCTTGGCGGTCATTCAGCCATCCTATATATCTTAGGGCTTTATTGTTGCACTGAACTTTAAATAAGCCCCTAAGGTTTGTCAAATTATGTTATTAACTATAATTGGTTTGATTGAAATCTGTCTATCCTACTTTTGTTTAATAACTACATGGTATGAAATATAAGGGGTATAAGAGTTTGGTAAGGTAAGTCACGTATGGTTACTTTCCTGTTGACCTTATATGTTGCGGTGGTAATGTATCTAACAATTAAGGAGTTAGGGATCGTACGATGATTGTCACCATTGACATGATATGCCTTAGGTTAGGCGATGAAGGGTTAGAGACCTTGCTGATCAAAAGAAACAACCTAGACAGACCGGAGCATGGCTTATGGTCAATACCTGGTGGGTTTGTCTTTGAGCAGGATTTGTCTAATCAGGGAGGGCATCAAGCTGACCAAGATTTTGATGCTGCTCGTAAGCGAATCTGCCGCCAAAAAATACATACTTACCCTCATTACATCAGCCAACCGATGGTTGAAGGTAATCCTAAGCGTGACCCTGAAGGTTGGAGTGTGACCATTGCTCATTATGCGTTGCTCAATCAAGCGAATGTAGAGCAAATCGAAAATTGTGGTTTGTGCCAAGAGCAACTGAGGTGGTTTCCGCTGAATAGTATTCTAGACGATGATATAGAACTGGCTTTCGACCATGCTGATTTGATTAAGCTCGCGTGGCAAAAGCTACGAGCGGCGGTTGAATATACCTCAGTCGCGCTGTTTGCCTTAGACAAAGAATTTCTTGTTTCAGACATCATTGCCGCATACGCAAAATTTGGTGTAGAGGTGAATCGCATGACGGTTAAACGTCGTTTGATTGATACTGGAGTCATTATCAGTGCGAATAAAATGGCTTCAACTAACCGCGGTAAAGGTGGCAAGCCAGCCCAAGTGTATAGCCTTGGTGAAAAGTGTGTCACCTATTTCCAAACCTGCCTGCGATGATGACGCAAGGAGAGAGTAATGCAATTTCAGACGATTAAGATTGATAAAACCACAACGGCCTCGATTGATGTTGACCCGCAGAAAGGCTTTAGCGAGTTATGCCCGAAAGAGCTGCCTGTACAGGGTGCTTTAGAGATTGTTGAAGAACTAAAGCGTAATCACAGTAAAGCTTTAGTGCGTTTGGTTTCTCGTGACATGCATCCACCCGGTGCAGCATGGGAGGCTGAAACGCCAGAAAAGATGCTAGAGCCCGTTGGTCTTCCTGAGGTGGACATTAAGTGGAATCCACACTGCGTCGTTGGAACGGCGGGCGTGGAACTGTTACCGGGCTTACCTGACATTCGAGACTATGATTTCCAAATCAATAAGGGTATTGACCCTGACGCCCACCCATATGGGGCTTTCTATCATGATCAGGCTGATACGCTTTCTACTGGCGGGATCGAATTTTTACGTGCCAAGCAGATAGACACCGTTATTGTTGGTGGGCTCGCTTTAGACTTTTGTGTGAAAAAGTCGGTTGAGCAGCTTCTAGACGCGGGTTTTAAAGTAATACTCAATCTCGCCTCAACCAGAGCCGTGTTTCCTGACAATGCGAATAACGTTGCCAATGCATTGGCCGAGAAAGGCGTAATCTTGGTAGAGAACGCTAAAGGATTGGAATAAACAACGGAGCGAGTATCGCTCCGTTTTTGATCGCAAACCTGCGATAAGTATCAACTGAGTATTTGTATGACAGGTTTTGTGAGTTTTCGCCATTTGTTACGAGAAAAACTGAGTTAACCTCAGCTCATGAAATTTACTTCACTATAAACATAAAGGTCGGTTGGGCTTATGCAGAACACAGTAATTAAGAATGTTGTTTTCGATGTCGGTAATGTGATTGTACGTTGGGCACCACTGGAGATTGTGAGGCTGACATTTGGCAATGTAGAACAACCCGAAGCGCTGGCAAAGAAAGTCTTTATGAGTGATATCTGGCTTGATCTCAATCGAGGGTTTCTCACCGAAGTTGAAGCCAAACATCGATACCAGCTTGAGTTAGATTTTATACCTCAAGATTGTGATCGCTTGTTCTATTACGTTAAGCAATCTTTAATTGAGCTTTACGGGTCTGTCGATCTAATTAAGAAGGTTAAAGCCGCTGGCTACGGTGTCTATGCCTTGACGGACAACGTCGTTGAAATTGTAGACTTCCTAAAAACAGAATACGATTTTTGGCCGTTGTTTGATGCTGCAACCGTATCCGCTGACTTAGGTTTGCTAAAACCCCAACCTGAAATCTACCACTCTTTACTCGATAGCAATCAGCTCATCGCCGAGCAATGTGTTTTTCTAGACGATATGCCGCACAACGTCGAAGGTGCTAAAAGCGTTGGGATGCGCGCGATTCAGTTCTTGTCGGCTGAGCAGGCAGAAGGCGAGTTGAAGGCGTTAGGTTTAAGGCTCTGATAGACAAGTAAGATGGGCGAGGCATGGAAAAGCTAGCTAAAGACATATGGATTTTTGATGGCAGTACGGTTTCGTTCTTCGGACTGCCTTTTTCCACTAGAATGACGGTCGTTAAGCTCACTGGCGAAGAGCTTTGGGTACACAGTCCCATCGAGCTGACCGAGCAACTCCAGAGCCAATTAGAGAGTTTAGGCTCAGTAAAATTTCTAATCGCCCCAAATCATCTGCATCATCTTTTTCTACTAGATTGGATTAGTGCTTTCCCCGAAACTCAAGTATTCGGTACTGATGAAGTGATTAAGAAACGCCAAGACATTCATTTTAACGCCTCGTTAAACAGTGAGCGTGTTTGGGAGTGGCAATCAGGTATAGAACAGGTGCTTTTTACGGGTTCTCCATTGATGGAAGAGTGTGTTTTCTTTCATAAACAATCACACACATTGATCGTTACGGACTTGGTCGAGAACTTTTCCGGACGAGATTTTAACTATTGGCAAAGAGTGGTCGCGAAGCGAGTAGGTATACTGGCTCCCAATGGCCAAATGCCCGCCGACTGGCGACTTAGCTTTATGTTTGGCAAAGTAGAAGCTCGTAAACATCTTGAATGTTTGTTGAGGTGGAATCCAAGTGTTCTCGTGATGTCTCACGGCGAAATAGTCAGAGAAAATGCACGAGAATTCTTAACTAAATCATTCAAATGGTTAATATAACAAACCAGAATAAGACAATTCATTAGGTTAAAAATGAAGCAAAACATCGTTCACATCGCCTTAGTAGTCAAAGACTACGATGAGGCTATAGACTTCTACGTTAACAAACTTCAGTTCGAACTGATTGAAGACACCTATCAGCTAGAACAAGACAAACGTTGGGTCGTTGTTGCTCCGCCGAATTCACATGGTGCGACCATACTGCTCGCTAAAGCATCGAAACCTGAGCAGCACAATTTTATTGGTAATCAATCTGGTGGTCGCGTGTTCCTGTTTTTAAGTACCGATGACTTCTGGCGTGATTATGAGCGAATGAAATCGATTGGAATTCACTTTGTTCGAGAACCCAAGGAGCAAGACTATGGCACCGTTGCGGTTTTTGAAGACTTGTACGGTAATCTTTGGGATTTGCTGCAGTTACACCCAGACCACCCTATGGCAAATAGATAAAGTAATTAGCGTTAACACATTGATAAGTAGTCTAAGGAAACGTTTATGAATCATGCACCTATTAAAGAAACTATCGCATTTGAAGACTTTGCAAAAGTTGATATCCGAGTGGGGACGATCGTTGAAGTCAGTGAGGTTGTAAAGTCCGATAAACTGATGAAACTCACCGTCGATTTTGGTGACCATGCAAGATCTATTCTGGCTGGCATTAAGCAAGAACGTGAAAACCCTAAAGAAATCGAAGGGAAGCAGGCTTTGTTTGTGGTCAATTTACCTGAGAGGAAAATGGCAGGTGAAGTCTCCCAAGGTATGCTGTTTGACATTGGCTATGAAGATAAACTTCAACCGTGTTTGGCTTGCCCTGAAACCCCGATGCCAAACGGTTCAAGAGCTGGATAGTCGGTATAACGTGTTCGTCTAGGAGGCAGTGCGGCTGCCTCTTCACTCCATCTGATTTACCCTGCACAAATTGCCCAACTATGAATTGCCAACCTATGATGATTGGTTGTCCTTGTTTTATAAATTTCAATAATGTATTTTGTTTCATATAGTTAAGGCGAGCATTCGCTATATCTCTTGATGTTGTTGGGCTTAAAAGGGCACCAATAGCTGTGGTTCAATGAAATGAAAATACCAACCTTACTGTTAGCTTCCGCTTTCGTACATGGGAGTGTCATGGCTGATAGCAAGCTGCAACTTCCGCAGTGTGCTCACAGTACCCATCTAGAAACTGAAGTGCATTTGTACATTAATGATGATGTGCTAGCCGAATATTCTAAAGAGTTTGTACAAGCTAAAATAAATGCTTGGACGGCTTTCGCTAATATGACCCTAAAGAATTCGTGTATACCAATATCTCGCAAAGTGACTCATATTGAATATGTCCCAGCGATCGATAGTAGTTGGTTTAAGGACATTGATGTGTCTGAGCGGTTTCTAAAATTATCTTTAGAGCGTGACTTTCCAGAGCACAATAATGATGGCGTTCCTATTTTTAAAGGTATTGTGTTTGCCAATTCTAATGACAGCTTTCAATCAAACAATTGCGGTTATGCGTCAAGCTCTTCGCTGTTTTTTAATATAGCGCTAAATTGTCCTGATGATGTGATGGAGCATGAAATTGGTCATCTAAGCGGCGCTTCACACGATATAAAAACGCTAAAAGAACAAATGGTTAACTTTGATGTTAACGAGTACCTAATCAGTTCGTATCCCAAAAGTGAAAAGTTTGCATTTGGAGCTGTTTGCTCTGGGCGCGGCACAATCATGTCGTATGAGCGAGATATCATCCCTGTTTATTCTAACCCTGACACTACTTTCAATGGCGAAATGTGTGGCTCCGAAGATCTAAAGAATAACGCGAAGGTACTAAGAGAATTCGCAAAGAAGTACTTACATAAGTCGAAGAACAATAATAAGGACAAGGTCTAAAATGTTTAAAGAATCTGATTTCAAAATTGATACCAAGAGTTTTCATTTCAAAAAAGATAGCTACCCACTTGCAAAGATTAACAATGCTAAATTTAAGCGCATGTCGTTATTGGATAATTTAGGTCAAATGATCTTTTGGCTTACATTATTTTCAGGTGCAACCTGGCTGGTAGTTAATCAGTTCAGTCCTGCTCCTTCATGGTTGATTGGTATCGCTGTGAGTTTGAGCGTTGTTGGTTTCCTATTTGCCCTAAGCCGCTGTTCGCGCTTTGCTTTGCAAGTGGAATTTAAACATATTGATGAAACAGGGACTCAATGGATCAATGTGGCTAAGTCTTATTCTTCAGGCGACGGTCAGTTATTAGAGAAACAAGTTGAATGTCTTAAGAAGGTTATCGGATAAAGCAATGAACAAGAGTTATATGGATTTAAAGTAGATCTATGAAAAAAATCCTAGTTGTCTTATCTGTTCTTGTCACTACGGTTCTTTTCTATCTAAATAGGCCCGATCAAACCCCTCTCGACTTTGATGATTTGGAATTAGTAACGTGTCGTCATGACGAGACAGTTTTATCGACCAAAGTGCACTATTTTGTTGATAGTTCACTACAAGAGTTTTTCGGAAAGCATAGCGCCGTCAAGCAGATCGAGTTTGCAAATCAAACACTAGAGAACTCTTGTTTGCCACTTAAGCGTCAATTGGCGTCATATCAATATGTCGATTTTGGTTTTTCAGATACGGAGTATTTAGAAGAAGTCTATTTGCAAGGTCGCAATGCGATTGGCAAAGAGCGGTTAGATTCAATTGAAAATGATCCACTAAGCTACTTCGTTTTTGTTCTTGATTACCGTCACCCAGTATTTGAAGAAGACATCAATGGCATGACGCGCTGGGAGTTTAACCGTGATTTCATCTTGTTAGCGGATGATGCGCCTCCTTATGTCCTTGAACATGAGTTCGGGCATTTGATGCACGCAAATCATAGTGAAACCCTGTTCTTTTCATTGTTACAAGGACAACTTGAACGTAGCCTCAAGCCAGCAAATAAACACCTTGTTAAGCCTTATGCGAGAGCATATAAGTGTGCAAACGCTGGAACAATCATGAGTTACGAAAAGTTACTCTTACCCATCTATTCAGATCCGGCAATCTCTTATCGCGATGAGTCTTGCGGTAATGAACTTCATGCCGACAACAACCGGAGGGTTCGTGAATTTATTGCCTCTTTACGCGAAGCCATAGAAAATGGAGAAACCACCTAAGTTGACTTGGTTAGACAAGGAATAAAACATATGGATGAAAACAGCGATATTTGGCGTCAATACTACGAAAAAGCATTAGCGAAACCTCATCTCAAGCGAACGGAGTTTGTTGTTGAGCTAAACAAGTCGTCTGCTAAAGTAGCGATTGATTGCGGATGTGGTACGGGGGGCGATATTGATTATTTGCTCGGGCAAGGCTACCAAGTGCATGGCTTTGATGTTAACCCCGATGCGATAGCAATTTGTCGATACAGATTTGGACGTAATGCTCTGGCCGATATCTCGCAGTCTTCATTTGAAGATTATGATTACCCTCAATGTGGTCTTGTGATTGCCAACAATAGTTTGTTCTTCGCTGATCCAAGTCGCTTCTTAAGGACATGGGAAAAGATTGAGTCTTCGCTAGTGGAAGGTGGCGTATTTGCTGGTGACTTTATGGGGACAAAAGACTCTTGGGCAAATAATTACCGTAGCCCGACGACACCTCTCACTGAGTCAGAAGTTAGAGCGCTGTTCTCAAACTTTGAAATTATCCGATTTGTTGAACGCGATGAAAAAGCTGAAACAGCACTGGGAAGACAAAAACACTGGCATACGTTTTCCGTAGTGGCGGTGAAGTGCAACTAATTGTGTTCATGATGCTTGTTGGCAAAACAATAATGTAAGAGAAAACTATGATTCGTAAAGCGGGAGAATCTGACCATTCAGACTTGGTTAGGTTGTTTATTCTCGAAAACCAACACAATGCACAGTTAGCGTCTGATATTGTGCGTGAGACTGAAGATGTATTAACGCTTGAGGAGCTAAAGCAGATACTCGCAGACAGCAGTCAATATCTCGTTGTAAAAGAGGTTGATGGTGTTGCAGTTGGCGCCCTGTTAGGTTCCATCACTAACACTCCGGAGCGTCGTTGGAATCAGGCTAGACTCTATGCTTATCTAGAAGAGTTGATAGTGTGCCCTGCCTCAAGAGGAAAGGGCATTGCGAGGGAGTTAGTCGATAGCTTTGTTCATTGGGCGCAATCTCATGGTGCGTCTTCGGTTGATTTGCATGTTTGGTCGAATAATGACAGCGCGATGGGTTTCTATCGCACCTATGGCTTTTCTGCAAAGCAGTACTTAATGACGTACGCTAAAGAAAAGTAGTGAGCAAAAGCTATAGAGCTAAAATCCATTGCCATTGCCATTGCCATTGCCATTGCCATTGCCATTGCCATTGCCATTGCCATTGACACTGAACAGTTTATATACAAATATATTGATATGAAAATGACTCTAACGCGCCAAGAATCTCGAATTATCATCATTCAATAGGAATGGTGGAGTTTTTGCGCGTTTATTTTCGTTTAACCCACCCGAAAGAGGTGGGTTTTGTTTTTCTGCCTCTCGGGTTTTACCAATTTGGTCGACGGAGGAAATATGAAGAAAATCGCTGTTTTTGGAAAGCCAGGAAGTGGTAAATCATCTCTGAGTAAGCAATTAGCTCTGATTAAACACTTACCATTGCACCAACTCGACTCTATTGCCTTCAGAAAAGATGGAGCGGCTGAGATAAGGGAAGTGTTTGATAAAAAGCATCGAGATATTCTTAGTGAAGACAACTGGATCATTGATGGCTTGGGCCCGTTGGATTCTTTTAGCCAACGTCTAGAGTCTGCCGATACATTAATCTATATCGATTTGCCTTATTACGTCAGTTATTGGTTGGTGACTAAACGTATGCTTAAGGGGTTAGCGGTAAAACCAGAAGGTTGGCCCGAAGGTAGCTCCATCGTTAAGGGAACCATAAACAGCTATAAGTTCTTACGGCTCAGCCCCAAGTTTTGGAACGCGGACTTTGAACAGCGCCTAAAGAGCTTTGATGAGAATAAGTCAGTGCACATCATTCGTTCTTTGTCAGAGTTGAACGCTTTTATTTCTCAACTTAAATCGCAGCCTATAGAGGCGAGTTAGTATTTACCATAGCGCTGGCCACTGAGAGGGTAGCTATACCTCGATAAAGATGAGTGCCTCATTCTCAATGAGGCACTAGATTTCGCAACAATAGACTGGCGACTACTTTAGTCTGATGTCTTTAAGTGCCTTAAACAGTGCTTCCTTATCGTTATCACTCAGGTAGCGTACATCTAATGACGCTTTAAACGTAGCGAGGTCTGAGTCTGAAATTTCGCCATGTTTGCTAAGGTAATCAGCGATATCTTGGTTAATTTTTTTGCCTAGCTTAATCAGTTCTGGTCGCACGACAGTGGTGAGATCACGAGGGCTTTTAGTTGTTGGTTGGCTTAATAGATCTGCTCTGTAACGATACTGAATGGCTTTGGCTGCTGAAATTTGCGCTTCAAAGAATCCAGCTACGGACCCTTTGTCTAACCCCTGTTCTTGTGCCGATTGACTTGCTTTTTGGATAACCACTTTCTCACGTTCAATATCTTCAATTGGCTTGTGATTTAAAGCTTTAAAAAGGGCAACATCCTCCATGTAGCTTAGACGTTGATTGATGGTTGAGAATAGCTCAGTAGGAGCAGCGAAGCAGTTAAATGAAATAGCTGAGGCTAAGATCAATATAGTTTTCTTCAACATTTATGTGTCCTGTCATTATTGATTTATGGTTTTGCAACAAGAAGTGTTAGCCAAAGAATTCTAGATTTATACTTAGGAATTGTAAATATTTTGTTTCATAAGTGATTTTGTTCTTTCGTATATGTGCTTTTTATGATTTAGTGTCGGGTTCTAGTGTTCTTGGTACCGAAGTTGTATAGGTTTACTTTAACTTTTATCTATTCACAACAATGGATGTAGGGAGGAGGGCAGCTTTAAACGTAAAAGGCTCGCAACATAAAGGCTGAGAGACTACTATATCCCTTTAATATCAAGTAAAAAGTAACCTGACTATGTCTTTTCCTCCTTGTCCAAACTGCCAATCTGAATACGTTTATCAAGATCAAATCAATCTGGTGTGCCCTGAGTGTGCTCATGAGTGGAACCCAAACGAGCCTGATGAAAGCGTGTTTACCGCGAAAGATGCCAACGGCACAGCCCTTGAAGAGGGTGATAAAGTGACGCTAGCGAAAGATCTAAAAGTCAAAGGCAGCTCTTTGGTCCTTAAAATCGGCACAAAAGCGGTGATTAGACGTATCGTTGAAGGCAAAGACCACGAGCTCGATTGTAAAGTTGATGGAGCGGGAGAAATGATGGTGACCGCCAAGTTTGTTAAGAAAGCATAAAGTCACTAATAAATCAGAGGGAGTGTATGAACATTAAGGAATTTTCGCAGTTAGTCGGCCTTTCGGCGCATACACTCCGATATTACGAGAAAATTGGGTTACTAAGAAATGTCCAACGCAGTCCAAGTGGCCATAGAGCTTACACGTCACGCGACATTGAGTGGATAAGTTTTGTGATACGTTTGAAAGAAACAGGAATGCCCCTAGAAGAAATCTTGGATTACGCAAAGCTAAGAGAGCTCGGTTCAGGCACACTATCAGAACGCCAGCAACTACTTGAACAACATCGAGAAAAATTGCTTTCACACATTCAACAGCTCAATCAGCATCTGGTGGCTCTGGATGAAAAAATCGAACGTTATCAATCAGGAAAAGTAGCTTGACTTAGAGTTAACTCTAACTTGTAAGGTGTTTCCTCACTCTAATACAGGAAACACACTTATGAAGCGTAATCGATTTGAGCTAGGTTTAGAACAGTTAGACAAAATAGACGGTGAGGCCGGAAGAAACGTTGTTGAAAGCCTTGAGGATGTCTGCCCAGATTTAGCTAAATTCATTATTGAATATCCATTCGGTGATATATACACCCGCGAGGGGCTTGATATTAAATCCAGAGAGATTGCTACAGTCGCAGCACTCACTGCGCTCGGGAATTGTGCACCTCAACTAAAGGTTCATTTACATGCCGCCTTAAACGTCGGTTGTAGTGAGGAAGAAATCAAAGAGGTGATACTACAAATGTCTGTGTACGCAGGCTTTCCCGCTGCGTTGAATGGGATGTTTGCTTTTAAAGAGGTTCTGTCCGAAAAGATATAAAACCTTGATTAAATACCTATGGCACCTTAACGTTTGAAAAAGCTCTCCTCTCTATGCGAGTATTTTTAAGGATCATCGACAAACATGGACTCAACAAGCCAAGAGTATCTCGTTCAATTCCTTGCGACGTTACCCCCTAGCGTCGCCAAGCAATACACTTCATTTAGCGCTGATTATTTCTGCGCTGATGAACACAATGCCAACCTATGTGCGAATTTGATCTTTCGTGGCGAGAAAACCGCTTCGTGTAGCATGGAGTATTGGTACCGCCATGAAGATGAGCTAATGTCACAAGTTGGTCACCTACAAGTGGTGACCAATTGGCAGGGTGAGCCCGTCTGCATTATTGAAATCACTTCTGTTTCGACCTGCCCATACAATCAAGTGACGGCTGAGTTTGCTGCATCTGAAGGGGAAGGTGATAAATCACTCCGCTGGTGGCGTGAGGCTCATTGGAAGTTTTTCTCTTTAGAGTGCGAAGAGTTAAACATAGCACCGAGTGAAGAGATGCTATTGGTTCTTGAGCGTTTTAAAGTGGTCTATCGCGAAAGCTTTGAGCAATAAATCCCTTTAATTTTATGAAGATTTCAACAGGTATGAGTTATGGAAGAGTTAATTGCTCAATATACGGGAGCGGATGAAGATAGCCGTTTAACTAGGCAGTACATTGCTCAAATTGAGTTTGATACAACGATGCATTGCTTACAATCGTACCTAGTTCGCGGTGCTAGAGTGTGTGAGTTAGGTGCTGCGACGGGGCGCTATTCACTATCATTTGCCAAGATGGGGTGTGACGTAACTGCAGTAGAATTGGCCCCGGAGCAAGTCGATATTCTTAGGCACAAAGCGCAGCAAGAAAATTTAGATGTTGCTGTTTACCAAGGGAATGCTTGCGATATACCATTTTTGGAAAATGAGAGTCAGGATGTATGCGTCATTCTAGGTCCACTCTATCATCTCAAAAGCCAACCTGAACGAGAAAGAGCAATAATTGAAGCTAAGCGGATTCTTAAGCCGGGCGGCATTTTAGCAGTGGCCTATATTTCTCGTTTTTTCGTAGCAGGAATGTTTGCTCAGAAGTTTCCTGAGCTTGTCACCTCGGAAATCCTCTCAGAGCTAACTACCTCAGGGACAGTTTCAAATCAAGCAGCACCTAGCTTTTTTAAAGTAGGCTATTTCGCTACACCATTTGAGATTGAGAAACTTGTCTCTAAAGCCCAGTTTGACTTACTTAACCATGTCGCAACTGATGGATTTGGTCGTTATATTTCTACTAGTGTCAATACTTTTACTTCAGAGCAATATCAAACTTGGCTGACGCATCATCTAGAAGTCTGCAACGAGCCTTCATTACTTGGTTCTAGTAATCATGGGTTGGTTGTCGCTGTGAAAGGCTAAGCTTGTTTACGGGCTGCATGTTCTGGATAAAAGCGGAATGATAATTTTCTAATTTATTAATAATTGATTTCCATTGGTTTCATATTAAATGAGACGGTGAACGAGATGAAGTTCAACTAAGAGGAAATCTGATGGCTTCAGGCATAGAGCTTTCAACTTTTATGTTAGCGACTCTTCTCTACGCATTTATGCCCGGTCCAGCAATGCTTTACAGCATCGCACAGACAATTTCAGGTGGGCGTCGAGTTGGGTTAATGGCTGCATTTGGCCTCCATATCGGGGGGTACTTTCATGTGGTTATGGCAGTTTTAGGTTTGTCAGCCATCCTGACTGCGCGTCCAGAGCTCTATTCGATAGTACAAAAACTAGGGGCGTTGTACTTGGTTTGGCTAGGATTTCGGCGCATTTTTCTAACGAAGCAAGTATGCGGGGCGGTGCTTTTGGATGGTTCAGCTACTCAAACGAGGAGGACGTTTATAGATAGTGTCATCGTTGATGTGCTCAATCCCAAAGCAGCGATTTTTTATCTTGCGTTTCTACCGCAATTCGTTAATGAACAGGGCAGTGTTGCCATATGGTTACAAATGCTCATTCTGGGTGTTGTTACCAATATCTCCTTTAGCAGTGCAGATTTCATCAGTGTCTTGTTATCAGACAACCTCAAAATTAGGTTTAACTCGAATAAAGTATGGGTTGAGTCCCTCGCTCGTTGGGCTGGTTCTATTTTCATCATCTTAGGTGTAATGGCATTTATGAACACTAGTAGTTGAACTACTGACAGTAGGTGTCAGTAGAAGGTGGTTAGTATGTATCAAAATGTATATCACACGGAGTCTTTAGATAAATGAAGCCTGATAACAACTTTGCTGTTTGCCTATGTGGGAAAGTAGAGATGAAGATAAAGTGGAAGAATTCGAAATACACGGTATGTCATTGTAACTCCTGCCAGAAGTGGAGTGGAGGCCCCCTCTTAATGGCTTCCTGTGGTACCGAGATCGTTTTTGAAGGGCGAGAATTTATTAGAGAGTATCGTTCTTCTCCTTGGGCAACTCGGGCTTTCTGTACTGAATGTGGCACGCATCTATTTAGCCGCTTTATTGCGAATGATAGCTATAACATCCCAGTGGGGCTTCTACCTGACGGAATGGCTATGGAAATGGACGTTCAGTACTTTATTGACCAAAAACCAAAACACTATAGCTTTGCAAATCAAACGAAAACGATGACCAAAGCCCAAGTGTTGGAGTTTTTTAGTTAACGAGATTAAACATGGAATTACAAACTATCAGAGAAATTGAGTTAGCAGGCTTTTCAGTCAGAACCACCAATGCAAAAGAACAACTCGCAGCAACTGCAAAAATCGGTCAGCTATGGGAAGTTTTTTATAATCAAGCGCTACCAAAGTTGAGCCCAGATTCGCGTATTTACGGTGTGTACACCAACTACGAATCTGATTGTCATGGAGCGTACGATGTTGTTGCGTGCTCTGATGCGTTAAAAAGTGAAACCGAAGGTGGTTTCGTAAAAACTCAGATTCAGGAAGGCCCTTATATAGTGTTTGCTGCTGAGGGAGACTTTCCTAAAGTTGTTATCAACCTATGGGAAGCAATTTGGAATTACTTTGAAGCCGATGATTGCTCCTACAAACGTGCTTATACGACGGACTTTGAGTTTTACAAAGGTGCTCACGAGGTAGAGATTTACATCGCAGTCAAGTCATAGGGATAGATCTTCCGTGGTGCTCTTTGTACTGGTCGAAGCTAGTCAAACGATGTTAAGTTATCGTTACTAAAGACAAAAGTAGAGAAGAGCATGATTCGGCACATACTACTGATCAAGTTTAAGCAAGACGCTCAGTCATCAGAAATTGAAAAACTTAGAGTCCTTTTTGAGCAAATGCCTAGCAAAGTGGAAGGTGTGGCAGAGGTTGAGTGGGGGCTGAACGATAGCCCAGAAGACAAAAATCAAGGATTCACGCATTCAGTCTTGATGACGTTTGTAGATGAGGCTGGGCGACAAAACTATTTACCTCATCCAGAACATGATGCGCTGAAAGACGTGTTCCGCCCTCTGTTGGATGACATCATCGTATTCGACTATCAAGTGTAGAGTTTATTGATTGTTCAGAGGAGTTTTCTTGGATGCAGTTAGTATTCAATCCGGCTTCGGATGCTCGATACGCTGAGTCTCTGACCCTTGAAAATATGTCAGCGTATTATCAAAGTAGAGGAATAGAGTGGGATCATCAACGTTTTCTCGAAAGCTGGGAAGAGCTAGATAACTTTGAAATTTGTGTGGATGAAGAGCGAGTTGGTTTGGTTCGCTTTAGTTATGACCAAGGTGAAACAACGTATCTACGCGATTTCCAGTTAGAGCCGCAGTTTCAAGGCCGAGGCTATGGCTCTAAATCTATAAGCTTGATAAAACAGCATGCTAGGGAGCGAGCCTGCTCAAAAATCATCTTGAGGGTGTTTGTTGAAAACCCTGCAGTACAACTCTACCAGGCACATGGCTTTTCCAAGTCTTCAGAAAACAATGGACTGATGGAAATGGTATGTAGGCTATAGCGCAGTCATTTGCGTAGTACTTTTTGCGTCATTCACATACATGGGAATTGTTGAAAACTATGACCTACGAAGAGTTTAATCAGTTCTGTGGAGAGTTCGCCGCGACAAGCCACGTTATTCAATGGGGGAACTCTCACGTATGGAAAGTCGGTGGAAAAGTCTTTGCGATCGGCGGTTGGAGCGACGGCGGAGAAGCAGCATTCACTTTCAAAACATCGGATTTGAACTTCCAGTTTCTGAGTGATTGTGAAGGGTATAGACCCGCGCCTTATTTTGCTTCGCGTGGCATGAAATGGATTCAACAAACCCAAACATCAGGCGAGCTAGATGAAGATTTGAAATACTACCTATCAGAGTCATATCGCTTGGTGGCCTTGGGGTTAAGTAAGCGAAAACGTAAAGAATTGGGTATTTTTGATTGACTCCAAACGCGCGTTAAGGGTAATGCTGTGCGCTTGATAGTGAGCCAGTAACGAAGAAGGTGTACTGGCTCTTCAAGTCGTTAGCTTTGAGCGAATTTAACTCTGATTTTGCTCTTAGCTACAGTTGAAAGGTTTAGCTTTTCAACGGCAGAATTTGCTTCATCTTCGTTAGGCATTTCAACAAATGCGAAGCCTTTTGATAAGCCTGTTTCTTGGTCCAACACCAAGTTGCACTCAGTTACAGAGCCGTGAGTAGAGAAAAGAACTCGAATTTCGTGTTCAGTGGTTGTACGTTCAAGATTGCGAACTAAAAGTTTCATAGTTATTGCCTAATATAAAATGCGGGCTAAGTGTGGCAGGTAACGGGTTAACAAGCCAAGAAAATATCGCAAATCGTAAAAAATAATACACCGCCAAAAGCGTATAAGAGTGATTCCCACGCATGGTATTTTCAGTTCAAAGTTGGATTTCGTGTTTAAGATGGTATGGTTAGGATTAGGTGCTAGCGTTACTCATACGGTAATTTGGTGTTGTGCAACAAGGAGGTAGACTCAGGATGGGGACACGATTTGAAGGCTCATGTTTGTGCGGAAATGTTCGATTTTCCGTTGATGGATTCAGTAAAAAAATAGCCAATTGCCATTGCTCGATGTGTCGTAAGTTTCATGGTGCGGCGTTTGGAACACTCGTTGGGGTTAAAGGTTTAAACTGGCTTTCCGGTAAAGACTTACTCAAAGAGTTTGTTGCGTCAAATGGAACAACTCGGACATTCTGCTTTAACTGTGGTTCAAGTTTAGGGTTTAGAGTAAGAGGTGAGTCTCTAGAAAACATTGAGTTGGCCATCTCGACATTCGACGTTGATATTCCCTTGAAAGTTGATGCCCAAATTTATACTGCCTATAAAGCTAATTGGTGTGAATTGCAGCCAGAGTTAGTTGCTTATTCTGAAGGGCGGACAAGTTAGGAAAACCCTCGGGTTTGTTGCACAACAAGTGTTTAAGAGGTGCTCTCAATACTTACTGTTTTTGTTTTGCTAAGTATAGGCAAGTGACCAACATCACTTAACGCGGCGCTATGTGCATTGTCTAAAATAACCTAGGAATAGCTCGATGGTCGACTGGAACTCATAAGATTATCTAGATGTTTTTGGGCCCTTTTGGGGTTTTCTAAGTCGATAATTTCTATCATTTCACACTCGTCCTGAACCATTTCATTGATAAGACTAGGATAGTGGCGGCAGTCTTCTGGACGATCGAGGTAAATACTGCATGTATATTTATCTTTTTCTTCTGGCTTTGTTTTTGGCACTAGCTCTAAAAATGGACAGCGGCTTAATTGTTTCCTGGTTTCAGGATCAAACCAGATTTTTCCACCTTTCACATATTCAAATATATCTGGGTTAAACAGCTCCCACAGATCTATTTCTTCCTGAGTGGCAGCTAAATCACCATCGCCATATTTGATGCAGCATTTCCCACATTGGTTGCAGTCTTTCATGGTATCTACTTTGAATTAGGGACAATTAATGGAGTCTATCATCAATAGCTAAGTGAGGTAGGAGTTCGCATATAACAAAATGTTTCAGATGGTGTTAGCCGTCACGTTGAAAACATCAGTGACGGCATTACAATTAATTGTCTACAAACATGTGGTTAGCTTTGGTTACACCTCTGTCATAAGTGCAGAATGTGTCTGTAGCTGCGTCAGTTTTGCTGTGAATCTTAATGTTGGTAATGACTTCTAACGCTCCTGCATCATAACAAGCTTGTTGCGCATCTTTTACGATTTCAAGTAGTTGGTTGAGCTCACCTTTTAAAGTGGTTTCCATTGCGCTCACTTGGAACGGAATACCAGAAGCTTTGACAACTGCTATAGCCTTATCGACGATTTCAAAGTTGTTTGCTTCTTTAGCTCGTGGGATAACTTGGAAGGCTAGCATTACTTCATCTAGTCGTGGTTTTTGAGCTGACATCAATAATTTCTCATTAGTTCTGTTGGTAGCGGATGGCGTATAGTAGCATCAATTCAAAGCATCGAGGTTTGACCTTGAGAGTGTCGGCTTACAAAGTGCTCAAGGTAGAATCGCAACTCTCGGCGCTTTTTAAGGTCCTATGGCACTATGGTTTAAGCTTGGTGGGAAGTATGCCTCACCACTTAACGCCGCGTTATACCTTTCTACAAAAAATGGATTTTGAATATGGAAATAGTAAAAGCAAGAATTGAACAATTAGATGTAATTTCTCCTCTTTTTGATGCTTATCGAGTGTTTTATGGTCAAGAGAGTAATCTCAGTGTTGCTCGTGAATTTATTGAATCGCGTTTAAATAATAATGAATCGGTTATATTTCTAGCACTTGATGATGAAGGCAATGGTTTAGGTTTTACTCAATTGTATCCTAGTTTTTCTTCTGTTTCTGCTGCTAGAACTTGGGTCCTTAACGACTTATTTGTTTCAGATACAGCAAGAAGGCAAGGAGTGGCTAAAAAGCTAATGGATGCGGCAAAAGACATGGGGTTAGAGGACAAGGTTAAAGGTCTAGCTCTAGAGACGGCAGAGAGTAACAAAAATGCCCAGAAGCTGTATGAATCTTTAGGTTATGAAAGGGAATCAGGGACGTATCATTACTTTTTGCAACTACAGGCCAATCATACTGTTTAAGAGTGAATCGCGATTTATTCCATCGTAGGGCCTTGTGTTTACGGTGGGATGGTTAAGGTTTTATGTTGGCCTTGTTGCACCTTAGTTATGTGTTAAATGCCACCCGACAACTATCATAGGAAACCATGAAATGTATGAATTTTTAGTTGGTCTGGAAGTTTCAAATAGTGAGATATATTCAGAGTACCGAGCGGCTATGAAACCCATTCTTAAGTCATTCGGTGGTGGTTTCGGTTTTGACTTTGTGGTTTCTGAGGTTCTGCTTTCGGAAGTCGATGAACGTATCAATCGCGTTTTCACGATACAGTTCCCAAACCAAAAAGTTGCAGAAGCTTTCTTTTCTGATAGCGAGTATTTGAAAGTGAAGGCTCAATACTTTGATGCGTCTGTATCCCAAACGACGATCATTTCGAGTTACGAAAAAGTGACTTAAAAGCGTTTAAGGTAGATTTCCAACGCTTGGTATTGTTGGCTTGTTCTAACTTTAGTGTTCACGGCACAATAATTTAAGTTTGGTAGTGACGTTGATCGACCCTCATAGACGAGGTTCTAGTATTCTTCGTGTTCCTTTACTAATAATCGAGCGTGATGTGTATAATTACTCATTCTTTAAGACCATTGATATGCCTTTGGTCAGCGCTAAAAATGGATTATTGATGCAGTTACAAAATATCGACAAGCAGCTATACCGTTCACGCTTAAATATCGTCATTGTCGCCTGTATTGCGGCTTTGTCTGCATTTAGTTTGGCACTTTCTCAAACGTTGATTTACCTATTCCCGGCAGAACAAGGTTCTCATTTTCACTGGAACTTACTTGGTGTCATCGTCAGCGCAATTGGGGTAGTGGTGACGTTAGTAAAGTTAAAAACGCACCCTAAAATGCGTGAAGTGGCATATGTTTGGGATCTTAAACAGGCCTTAAACCTGATCCACCGTAAGAATCGAGCACTCCAAACAGCGGCACAAGATGGAAATGTTAATGCGATGCTGGCACTTCAATTTAGCTACGACGGCTCTCGTCAACTTTGGCAACTCGATGACAACACCATCACTATGAACAGTTTAAATGCAGCTCAAGCGAAACTCGATCAATGGGTTCAAGAGCATGGTGTTACCTTGGATATCTCAGATTATCATTCCGGACTTTTGAAGTCGTTTTGAAAAAGAACTAGTAACTCTAGAAAAGAACTACTAGAACGTGTTCGTGCCTCAAAAGTTTGACTCTTGTAGTCATTCTATTGAAGTAGCGCGGGAACAGCCAGAGTGACTGTTCCCGCATTAAGCTTATAAATAGCGGCTCTTCAAATGCTCTTGGAAGAACTTCGCATTGAGTGTATCACCAGTCGCTTGCTTCACGAGTTCATCCGTGGTTAACAAGCTTCCTTTACTCCAGATCTTATCTTCTAGCCAAGTGAAAATAGGTGATAGGTCGCCGCTTCGAATCGCGCCGTCAACATCCACTGTATGCTTCATTGCTGCCATAAACTGAGCGGCATACATCGCACCTAATGTGTATGACGGGAAGTAACCAAATGCACCGTCAGTCCAGTGGATGTCTTGCATACAACCATTATTATAATTGCCTTCAGTTGAAAGCCCTAAGTACTGTTGCATTTTTTGATTCCATAGCTCTGGAACATCAGTATGTTTGATCTTGCCATTGATCAGATCGCGTTCGATTTCATAGCGCAAAATGACGTGAGCAGGGTAGGTTAGCTCATCAGCATCGACGCGGATAAAGTCTTTCTTAACTCGTGTGTAGAGCTTTTGGAAGTTTGATTGCGAGAATAGCTTTGCGCTGTGACCATCGAAATGCTGACCGGCTAGACGAGCAAGGTGTTCGATAAATGCGTCATTTCGGCCTACTTGCATCTCAAAGAATAGAGACTGAGATTCGTGGATACCCATCGAACGCGCTTCACCAGATGGCAAGCCAGACAGCGTTTTTGGCAGTCCTTGCTCGTAGCGTGCATGCCCAGTTTCGTGAACAATGCCCATCAATGATTGAACAAACTCGCTTTCATCGTAACGGGTGGTAATACGCACATCTGTTGGTACGCCGCCACAAAATGGGTGAACACTCTCATCTAAGCGTCCGTGATTGAAGTCGAATTGAAGCAGCTTCATCACTTCGAGGCCAAGCGCTTTCTGCTTACTGGTATCGAAAGTGCCTTCTGCTTGTACGAAATGTTCAGCGGCTTGCTTATCGATGACTTGGTTGATGAGTTCAGGCAACCAAGTTTTTACATCACTAAATAGATGGTCAAGAGATTCAGAGTTAGTCCCCGGCTCATAGATATCGAGCATGGCATCGTAAGGAGAAAGTCCATTTACTTCAGCGCGAATTTGCGCTTCTTCTTGTGATAGCTTTACTACCTCTGCCCAGTTTTTTTCAAAACCCTGCCAGTCATTGTCTCCGCGCTGGGTACGCCACGCGTGTTCACATTTAGAGCCAGCTAAAGATTTGGCCTGCACTAATGATTCTGGTAACACGTTCGCTTGTTGCCATTGACGCTTTAACTCGCGCAATGTGGCCTTATCTTGAGTGTTTAGCGGTTCAGATTCGGCTTCAGCAAACCAGTCTTCTAGTTGTGGCTGAGTATGTAAGCCGTGAATGTGCACCGACAGCTCAGCCATCGCTTCAGAGCGAGCTTGATTTCCGCCTGATGGCATAACCGCTGCTTGGTCCCAACCACAGATAGCAGCAAGGTGATTGAAATGAGAAATCTTCTTAGAATGTTGTTTGAGTTTTTTGAATGCGCTCATGGGTCGCCTTCCGTGACTGTTGATTTGTAAAGGTAAAAGCTTATCAATCAATGATTATGAGACCAAGTGAATTTAATCAAGAGTTGAACCTCGGTTATACCTTCCTATAACATGGGTGAAATTGTAAACAGCCCAAATTAGTCAGGACGACCCATGATTATCAATATCGAAGCCTTTTTAATCGCTATTACTATCCTTACACTGACTCCTGGGTTAGACACTGCGTTGGTAATTCGTAACTCCTCGCGCGGTGGTTTTAGTGATGGCTTTTTAACAAGCTTAGGGATATGTCTTGGTCTGTTCGTCCACGCCACCTTTTCAGCCGTGGGTATCTCTGCGATTTTGGCGCAATCTGCTGAACTGTTTAACGTGGTGAAGATGGTTGGCGCAGCCTACTTAATATGGTTAGGTGTGATGACCTTGAAAGGTCTCTTAAATGGAACGAGTTCAGGTTTAAATACAAACGCCGTTGTGGGTTCAACGCCTCTTGATGCAAAACGATCATTACGTGAAGGCTTTCTCTCTAACGTGCTAAACCCTAAAACAGCGGTTTTCTACCTCGCGTTTTTGCCTCAGTTCATCAACCCTGAAGGTTCAGCATTTCTACAATCTTGCTTAATGGCTGCGATCCACTTTGTGATAGCCATGGTTTGGCAGTGTGGTTTAGCTGGCGTGCTTACGAAAGCGAAAAACTTGCTCCAAAGTCCACGATTTACACGCTGGATGGAAGGTTCGACAGGGGCGGTTTTAGTCTTCCTTGGTATCAAGCTTCTGGTTGAAAAGCCTCAGGTATAGTCTGTGCTTAGCTCGACATTGGCAAACCAGTGTAAAAGATGATCACACAGTGCGTGCGGTTTGGCTAACGGCAAGTCGTGCGCATCACAATCAAAGCGTTTTATTTCTACTTTCCAAGCCTTGGCTATGGCTTCTCCACATCGACAATCTACTAGTTGGTCTCGCTCACTGACAATGATTTGAGTTGGAATTGCTGGTGGAGTGCTTTGACCTTTAAATCTTGCTGCCGCATATAACTGACGAGTCGCATTGCGTGCAGTGACAGGGTGATTTCGTGCAAGATTAAGGTGATGTTCGATCACTTCAGAGTTATGAAGGCTGATTGGGCTTGTCCATTCGATGATGGACTGTTGGAATGCATCACTTCCTTTTAAACTTGAAGCGCCAATACTGAGTAGTGCCTTAAGATTTATTCGTTGCCAAAAAGGACTGTAACGAGAAAAGCTTGGATTAATCAAGGTTAAGCTTGCTACTTGACCCGGCAGTGTATGTGCCCAATGACTGGCGAGCATGGAACCCATTGAAATCGCGACTAAGTGATAGCGTTCGCAGCCCCTAGGGAGTTGTGCAAGCACGGGAGCGAGCATTTTCTCGATACTGTTTGGGCTAGCCTGGTAGTAAAGCTCACCGTTGCCGGGGACATTAGGTGTGATGACCGTGAGCTCGGGAGAGGCTTGCTGAATGGCATTGACTGTGTCCTGCCAATGACCGCTTTCTCTTAATAATCCTCTGACTAAGACTATCGGTACCATAAATTGTTGGCCTTTTCCCTATACTTTTCTTCATCGCTTATCGACATATCGGCGAGTAAATTGTTGTCGAGCACCTGAATTAAATAGCTTAGCAGAGTACTGTGTCGTCGTTGTACCCGTTTGATCCTATGGGGTTTAGTCGGATGAAACATTTGGCTAAATCGCAGCATCTGAATTGGGTTCTTTTTCACCCATAGCCATGAACCAAGTTCAAGAGTGAGCGGTAAAAAGTCGTTTTCTGATTTTGTTTGATGTTGGATAAGCATCCAATCCCAAAAGTCGCCATGAGTCGTGTACTGGTGCCATTGTGGTTCAAACTGATAAAGCTCGTAGTGAGGGTAGCTTTTGCGAAACTGCCTATACAGCAAGTAGTATTGGGATAAATTACTTGGCGGTTGTTTACTGTGGGCATAAGGAAACCAAAGTCTATCACGCGTGCCAAAGCCACTATGAAGGTCGAGTAGAATCGTTGAGCTGGAATCCTTGGTATGGCAGAGAATGTACTGTGACAATACTTGGAGTTCCCGCTCCATATCATTAGGGTTACCGCGATACCACGGCAGTGCTGAGCTAAAATCTTGCCCTGCATAGAGTTGATGAATAGGGTTTGAACTTTTGATTGGCGCGTTTCTCATCAAATCGACACCATTATGGTTGGCTCGCTTTTTAAGAGCGACGCCCCATGGGTTAACGACTGGAACCGCGACGATTCGAACTCGTTCCAGCGCCTCTTTTAACTGCCTGTCCCACTCTAGCCTGCGTAGTAAACTCTTTACAAACGCTAGAATGATCTGGCTACCAATCCGTTCGACACCATGAACTGCGCCTGTAAAGAAAAGACAGGGAGCTTGGCGAATATTTGATCCTATTTCTAAAGCGTATAATGGCTGGAACTTCCCTTGATGCGGGATCTTATCAAGGAGGCTTAAACGTACATGCTGAGGAAATTGCTCCGAAAGCTGTTCAATGTGCTGAATGTCGCGGGGGGTATGTCCAATCATTTTGAAGCTCAAACAGGGTTTGAGACAAGTTTAGAACTGCAGGAGGTCGATTGGGTGAAGTATTTGTTTCAGTTAGATAAAACAAAAATGCGAAGCGTTGCCGCTTCGCATAAGTTGGTTGGGCTTAATCAGAGTCTAATGAGTCTAAACTGTCACTCGATTATTTTTAACTGTTGAGACTTGCGCAAAGTAACGCTTTGTTTCCTCAACCACAACATGGCGCAAAGCAATAAGACCAATTAGGTTTGGAATTGCCATTAGACCATTAACGATATCGGCAATAATCCAGATCATGTCTAAGTGTAAGAATGCGCCAGAAGCAACTAAGCAAACGAACACCAGTTTATATGGCCACACCGCCTTGGTGCCAAATAGGTAAACCACGCAGCGTTCACCATAGTAGTTCCAACCTAAAATGGTGGTAAAGGCAAAGAAGATCAAACCAATTGAGACAAGCATTGGCCCAAACGTGTCGGCATTAAGGCCAACCGCAAAGGCATGAGTGGTCATTGCTGCACCTGCAAATTCACTTTGCCAAGCACCAGTAAGAATCAGCGCAAGACCTGTCATAGTACAAATAATGATGGTGTCGAAGAAGGTGCCTGTCATTGAGATCAAGCCTTGCTTTACACATGAGTCAGTTTTTGCCGCCGCCGCCGCCATTGGTGCACTACCAAGCCCAGATTCATTCGAGAACACACCGCGAGCAATACCTGACTGGATGGCTAGCATGATGCTTGCACCTAAGAATCCGCCAGTTGCGGCTGTGGACGTGAACGCAGAAACCAGTACTAGCTCTATCGCATCTAGTAGCTTATCTGCGTTGATAATAATCACGCTTAAACAGGCTAATACGTAGAACAGTGCCATCGTTGGTACGACTTTACCGGCGACTTTCGCGATAGATTTAATACCGCCCAGTGTTACAAAGGCAACAAGCAGTGTCAGTACGCTGGCAGAAATCTCACGAGAAACACCAAACGATATTTCGCTAGCATCTAATATCGCGTTGACCTGCGGGAAGGTACCGATGCCAAAGCATGCCACGCCCAATGCGAATACAGCAAACATTACTGCTAGAGCTTTAGAACCTACGCCGTATTGCAGGTAGTACATAGGGCCACCGATCATCTGGCCTTTGTCGTCGACTTTGCGGTATTTTACAGCAAGCAGACACTCTGCGTATTTGGTCGCCATACCGAATAGGGCGGCAAGCCACATCCAGAATAGAGCACCTGGTCCACCAAGTTTGATTGCTGTCGCGACACCTACGATGTTACCTGTACCGATCGTTGCTGATAGGGCAGTACACAATGCAGCGAAACTAGAAACGTCGCCTTGTTTTTTAGAATCATCTTTACTGAAGACCATTTTTAGCGCTGTCGGCAGGTGTCGAAATTGTAGTAAGCCCAAATGAAAAGTGAAGTAGACACCAGTGCCAACCAATAAGATTAATAGTGGTGGGCCCCAGACAAAGCTGTCGATTGTTTTAAGTAAAGATTGAAGGTTATCCATGATTTCCCCTTAAGTGATAATGCTTATTTAAGGAGAAGAGTGAAAGTGCAGAGATCAATGATCCCGATTAGCTACAGGCAGAAAAGCGAAATAGCTGAATTGTTCTTTCCACTCCTCTGTCCTTTGTGCCTGAGAGTTTCACCTACGAATAGGCTTGCTCCTTCGGCGACCGATCTAACGGTTCTCTCCAGAGGCTCCTCCAACTACAGTCCCCGCCACCTAAGTGGCACCTGAAAGATTTACTTCTTCGGTAGGTTATTCTTACCAAATGTTAACATTTGGTAAATAACCACTCTCCTGCAGTCTTCATCGGAACAATTACTCGATAAACTGAGTAAAAGTTAGTCGATAACACTGGTTGCTATCGATGTGTGAACTCTATCATTATTTTTTTGTATTTCAATAGCTGATTTACATCAAATGAGAGGTTTTTGTAGTGATGATTTGTTGGTGTCTAATGGTTTTTATAGTGTCATTATGACCATGTTTTAATGGTGTCAAATTGACTCCATTTTGTTTATGTGTCTAATTAAGTATAAGATTTAAAAAGATTTATATTCGTTGGCAAGGTATGTGCAATGTAGAGGGTATAAAACAATAAAATGATCAAAGTGAGGTCGATATGTTTGCTCAACCAACAAATACTACTTTTAATAAACTTTTGAACTTTTCGAATGTTGCACTGCTATTAACCTTTACCGCGTTAATTGTCAGCGTACTTATTTCTTATCCATACGCTTACAAATTTACCTTAGGTGAACAAATCGCTGCACATATCAGCACGATTGTTATCGCAGCTTTGTTAAAAGTAAGTTACGTAACGCGCTGTTTGGCTCAATATAATCTTGGGATGGAAGTGAGATAGAGCATACAAAAATAGCGCCGTAAATGGCGCTATTTGCATAGAAAGGGGGCGGAAACTAGAAGTAGTTTGCGTCTACCAACTCGCTAGTTTGTACTGATTTAACCTCTTCACGAGCTTCTAGCCATGCAACAACCTGCGCTTTTTGCTCTTCAGTCACATCGGCATAGCGAGCATTACAGCATAAGAAGCCTTCAAACAGCTCTAGGCCGCCACCACCAAAACAAAGGCCTAAGCCATCAATGTAATCGATGAACTCATCGACAAACACGTCATACTTATCGAAATCGGTGATTGTGGTTTCGCAACTTAGATCGAATCCAAGCATTGCAAATTCACCCAAAAACAGTTTCTTTTGGATGCGGCGTTTTTTGTTGTCCAATTTGTATGGTTTCATCGTTTATCTCACTATTTTTCGTTAGCTCTTTATACCTTAGTTCGACCATAGCACCAAACAAAATGCTGTGGTCGACGCTAGAATGCTCTTAATTTGCTCTTAGATTTGCACTTTGATAACAAAGTAACCATTTGAATCAATTAAATTTAAATTCTTAGCCAGTAAAACTACGCGTTTCTGACTATTTGAGCGTAAAAATGGTATAAAGTAATGAATAGAAAGTCTGCCTAAGGAGAGGTTATGACAAGGTTACTTGCAATTGCATTTTTAGTGGCTTTAGCGTTTGTTTTGATTCGTTATCGTACAAGCGAAAAGCTACAGAAATACGTGGTTGTTACTTTGGTTTCTGGCTTTTTACTTTACACAACTACACTCATGATTACAGAGCTGATGCGTTAACCCTCAGGAGCATATAAGTGAACGAACATACTGATAACCAAGAGAACGAAGACGTCGTCGTTATTGAAGAACGAGACAAGCGAACGCATCTCTACATTATCATCGCGGGTGTTTTAGGTTTGGCGTTAGGGGGCTTGGTTGGCTCATCACTGACTGCAAAAAAGTGGGAATCGACTTATCAGACTTTGGAGCAGCAATACCAAACGTTGGCCGAAGATAAGCAGAAAATGGTTGTTCAGGTTGAAGAGAAAGTGGCTAAGGTTGACGATGAAGTGGAACTCAAGCTACAAAAAGCGATTGAACAACAACAAGCTGAGCACCAAGAAGCGGTCGGTAAACTAGAACAGCAAGTCAACGAGTTGGAAAAAGTTAACCTGTCGCTTGAGGAGCAGCTCGCTACGCAAAAAGATCAGCTGCAGACTGCGAACTCACAAAACAACAAGTTAAATCGACAAGCTGATATGCAGGCGACTATGTTTGAGCGTTCTCGTGAATTGTTTCAACAAGAGCTAAGAGTAAAAATGGAGCTAGAGTCCCTAGAGAAAGAGAGGGAAGAACTCCAACCTAAGATCTCAGAGCTTAAGAAAGCATGCGATATTTACTTAGAAGGGACGTCTTGGGATGCGAAATCTGATTCGTGTGATAAACAGGACGAAGCCCAATCTCGCTTGAGCCAAGTTGAACAAATGATTCGGGTTCATCAAATGGACCTAAAGCAAATGAAGGCACTTTCTGAAGAACTTGGGTTGTAAAAACTCCCTCACTTGTAATAACGCCTCACTTTTGAGGCGTTATTGTTTTATGGGGCGAGATAAATATATCAGCGAGGTTATATTCGTCACAGTTGCAAAATATGCGCTACTGTTTATAAGAAGAAATAAGTAAGCAAGGCATCAAATGCAGCAGCTATTTAAGGTAAACGAAGCCGTACAGGTTATCGCTTATATCGCCTACATCGTTGCAGTAGGGGTCATGTCCCACTCATTTTTGCTGCAACCGCACCCTTGGGAATATGCATACTACCTATTCCCTGTATTGTTATTGTTTGCATTGTACAGCACCAATCGATCTCTCAAGCATGTATTTGCCTTCTCAGCCACCGCTTTATTCCTGATTGGTGGGTTGATTCAACCTTTCCCATTTGAGTTAGTCAAAGCGTGTCTATTCTTCTTACCGCTTTGTTACATAGTGCTTTTCCCGGGAACTTTGTGGCCAATTGCCGTATGTGCTGCACTTATCAATGGCTATTTATACCAGTTAACTATTTCAGATTTTCAGACGTTTATTGATACCTCAATAGAGATGACCTCAGTGACGGTGTTTGCCACATTAATGACTTATTTGTTTGTCAAAACGCAACAACAAGCGGCGAATTTCAAAACAGAAAGTCAGACAGACTACTTGACGAAACTGCCCAATGCCAATGCCTATAAAGAGGATATCGAAAAGATAACCGAGCAGAATGCCAAGCACTTTGGAATGGTACACATTGGTCTAGAAGGGTTTAAAAACGTTAACGACCGCTTAGGCTATCGCTATGGTGATGAGTTACTCATCGCGTTCTCTAAACATATTACCGATATTGTGGGAGAGGTCGGCAAAGTATATCGATTTGGCGGAGATGAATTTATTGTCGTTGTCGAGAACAAGGATCTTCAACCTAAACTTGAGCAGCTGGTCGATGAGTTAAATCGCCATCAAAGAGCCATGTTTGATGTAGATAATACTTCTCATCGACTCTCGTATTGTATTGGGGTTGCCTATGCTGCGGATGCGGTTGGAAGCCCAGAAGTATGGGAGAAAAACGCTGACTTCGCTCTATATAAAGCTCGCTCGGTCGGTGGTGGGGCGGTTTGTTGGTTTGACGATGAGTTGCTTGGGGAAACAATTAGGCAGCATCAAATCGAGACAGAGATACGTTCTGCCTTATCTAGCCACCAGTTTATTCTTATGTTTCAACCTAAGGTAGATGTAGAGTCTGTTAAGATAGTTGGCGCGGAAGCCTTATTGCGCTGGAACCACCCACAACTTGGCCCAATATCGCCGGCGGAGTTTATTCCAATTGCTGAAAAAACGACACAGATTGTGCCTATAGGTCATTGGATCATCCATGAAGCATGTCGCCAAGCGAAGCAGTACTATGACCAGCATCTACCGATTTGTATTGCAGTCAATGTTTCAACCGTCCAATTTGCTCATGCGGATCTGTTTGAAGTGGTGTGTAAGGCGCTGAAAGAGACACAATTACCGTCGCACCTACTGCAGTTAGAAATTACTGAATCTACCTTGATGAGTGACCCGGAGAACATTACCGATATTTGTCGTCAGCTGAGAGCCATCGGTGTTTCAATTGCGATAGATGACTTTGGTGTTGAGTACTCAAGCCTTAAATATTTAAAACAGCTGCCTATTGATATTATCAAGATTGATAAATGTTTTATCGATGAGTGCTCGATCAATCATTCTGATCGCGTACTTGTTCGCACCATCATTCAAATGGGACATAGCTTGGGAATAAAACTTGTCGCTGAAGGAGTCGAGTTTCAGGAGCAGTTGGATGTACTAGTTCAAGAAGGCTGCGATCAATATCAAGGCTATCTGTTTTCACAACCCCTTAACCATGATGAGTTTGCCTCATTGATGACTCAGGAAATACGCGAGGAGAGAGTGGTCAAGCTGACGAAAGAGTAGTGATTTAAAGCTCAATTATAGAAAAGCCGCACTAAGCGGCCTTTCTGGTTAATAGATTCTGTTAATGCGTTAGGTAGTGCTCAACAAATTCCGTCACTTTCACCATGTCATCAATGGCAATGAATTCTTCAGTAGTATGAACTTTTGCCATGCCGGTCGAGATATTAACCGTGGTCAACCCTTTTGCGTTAAAGTTGTTGGCGTCACTACCACCACCCGTACCTTTGGTGTATGGGTTTGTACCAATGGCTTCGAAAGAGGCTTTAACCGATTCAATATGTGGATGGTCATCTGCAATCACAAAGGCGTTGTAGGCACGGGTCGAATCAATCTCAACTTGTGCACCATGTTTATCTGCCGCCGCTTGGAAGGTTTCAACCATATGAGCAACTTGTGCCGTCAGTTTGTCATCGTTTAGCGAACGTGCTTCCGCAACCACTCTTAGTTCTGGCATAACGATGTTGGTCGCGTTACCACCTTGAACAATACCGATGTTAGCCGTTGTCTCTTCATCAATACGCAGTAACTTCATGTTGGTGATGGCTTCAGAGGCGACTTGAATCGCGCTGATACCTTCTTCCGGTGCTAAGCCTGCATGGGCAGGGCGACCAATAAAGTTAGCAACGATCTTTTGCTGGCCTGGTGCGGCATTGACGATAGTACCAATAGGGCCACCGGTATCTAACACGATTGCTTTGTTGGCTTGAATATATGACATATCGAAGTTTTCAGAGCCGAATAGGCCACCTTCTTCATGCACAGTGAAGGCAAGTTCAATGGTCTTGTGCGCTAGGTTTTGCGCTTTAATGCTGCGAACTGCTTCCATAATCGCGGCAATACCCGACTTGTCATCACCACCTAAAATAGTGTTGCCTTTCGAACGAATGATTCCGTCTTCAATCACTGGCTCAATGCCAATACCTGGAGTTACGGTATCCATATGGCAGCTAAGTACAACGCTATCGTCAATTGTACCTTCTAGTCGCGCATAGATGTTAAAGCCATTTGACACCTCTTCAGGCACTGGCAGTTTATGGACAGTAAAGCCTAGCTCGCCTAACTGTTCTGCTAGCGCCTGCGCAATTTGTATTTCATTGCGAGACTCGCTGTCAATTTTCACTAGTTGAATAAAGTGTTCTACCAGACGTTCACGGTTAATTTGAGTCATTGTTATACCTCGTTAAGGAACAGAGGAGGTAACCATAACGGCTCGAAGGGGAGATTTGTCTGCGCTATATCAATCTATCAGCAACTCCTAATGTCAATTTATGGTTAACGATTTGCTCGGTGATTTTATGTGATTAATTGAATTGATTTGCTCAATGTAATGAGGCAACTGGACCTGTTTGGTCTTCAGAGTCAAATGCAAGACTGAACTATACTTGTTAATAAGCAGGAAGTTATGATTATTTGTGGTATGTAAACTAATTGTTACTTTGAGTTTGCTTTTAACTTTATGATTTTAAAGGGCTAAAGTTATATAATTTAAACGTGTTTACAGTTTTAAATTACATTTCGTTAACTTCGGATTGGGCGTGTAAGGTTCAAATTTGCGCTTAGCTGAGCCAAGTTATTGATAGTTACACGGTAGTTAGATCAATAACGAGGGATATAGAAATGAACGAAGCGTACAACCCACTAGGTACAGATGGATTTGAGTTTGTTGAATATACAGCGGCAGACGCGAAAGGTATTCAAGCACTTAAAGACCTGTTTAATTCGCTTGGGTTTGCAGAAGTGGCTAAACACCGTTCAAAGGAAGCGTGGCTGTATCGACAAGGTGATGTCAATTTTATCGTTAATGCTCAACCACATAGTCAGGCCCATGCGTTTGCTGAAATTCATGGCCCTTCGGTATGTGGCATGGCATTTCGCGTAAATGATTCAGCGGCTGCAATGAAGCAAGCATTAGACAATGGTGGTAAAGAGTATATTACTGAAATTGGCCCAATGGAGCTTAGCATCCCTGCGATATACGGTATTGGCGAGAGCTTATTGTATTTCGTTGATCGTTACCAAGATGGCAGCATTTATGAAGTTGACTTCCGCTTCTATGAAGACGCGAAGGAACGTCTGGAAAAAATGGATGTCGGCCTCTTCGAGATAGACCACCTAACACACAATGTTAAGCAAGGTCATATGGACGTATGGTCGGGTTTCTATGAACGCATTGGTAACTTCCGTGAGATTCGCTACTTTGACATTGAAGGCAAATTGACGGGCTTGGTGAGCCGAGCAATGACCGCACCTTGTGGCAAGATCCGAATTCCTATCAATGAATCCTCTGATGACAAATCGCAAATTGAAGAGTTTATCCGTGAGTACAACGGCGAAGGCATTCAGCATATCGCCTTAACCACAGATGATATTTATCAGACAGTTCAAACCCTGCGTGATCGTGGTATGGACTTTATGCCAACCCCTGATACTTACTACGAAAAAGTCGATAGCCGCGTGGATGGGCATAAAGAAGACGTGTCGAAGTTACGCGATCTACGAATCTTGATTGATGGCGCACCAATGAAAGATGGCATCCTACTGCAGATCTTTACTCAAACTGTAATTGGCCCAGTATTCTTCGAAATCATTCAACGTAAAGGCAATGAAGGATTCGGCGAAGGTAACTTTAAAGCGCTATTTGAGTCGATTGAAGAAGACCAAATCCGTCGTGGGGTACTAGACGATGCATAAATGGATAACATTCCCTCATCGGGAGGGAGTGTGCTCCAAGCAGGCGCACGCTGATTTTCCCGAAGAGGCAATTTACGAACGTGAAGCAGGGCGTAGTGGGTTCTTTGGGCCTGCTGCTCACTTTCATCACCAACATGCTCCTACTGGTTGGATCGAGTGGGAAGGCGATTTAAAACCACGCGCGTTTAACTTCAATCACGTAGAAGAATCGCATCAGCTTTCGCCTTGGTCTGTGCCTCATCTTCTCCATAATGCCAACTGTCAAGTGCGCGTATGGAAGCTAGAGAGTGCCATGACCCACCTAGTCAGAAATGCCGACGGTGATGAGCTGTTGTTTATTCATCAAGGTACAGCGGACCTCTATTGTGATTATGGGCACTTAGAAGTGGTTGAAGGCGATTATGTGATGATCCCGCGTTCGACGAGTTGGCGTTTAGAGCCTCGTGAACCCATGTTTGTCTTGATGATAGAAAACACGGACGCTGCTTACACGCTACCAGAGAAAGGTATGGTAGGAAATCACGCTGTGTTTGATCCTGCGGTGTTGGATGTACCAAAAATTGATGACCAGTTTAAAGCCCAGTATTCCGAGGATGCTACGCAGGTTCACATCAAACGTCACGATCAAGTCAGTGTCGTCACCTATCCATTCAATCCACTTGATGCGATTGGTTGGCATGGTGATCTGTCAGTAGTTCGAGTGAACTGGCGTGATATCCGACCATTAATGTCACACCGTTACCACTTACCACCATCGGCGCATACCACCTTTGTCGGTCAAGGGTTTGTCATATGTACCTTTGTTCCAAGGCCCATTGAAAGTGACCCTGGTGCACTGAAAGTGCCGTTTTATCACAACAATGATGATTATGACGAAGTGCTGTTTTACCACGCCGGAGATTTCTTTAGTCGCGACAATATTGAAGCGGGAATGGTGACCTTCCATCCTGCAGGCTTTACTCATGGCCCTCACCCGAAAGCCTTTAAAGCAGGTCAAGAGTACAAGAAGAAGTTTACTGATGAAGTTGCGGTCATGATTGATACCAGACACGCGCTGAACTTCAGTAACGAGGCCGAGCAGGTGGAAAACAAAGAATACGTCTACAGTTGGAAAGAAAAATAGAAAGGGACTGAATATGAAGTTAGCAACCCTAAAGAATGACAGCCGAGATGGCTTACTGGTTGTGGTAAACAAAGCACTGACAAAATGTGTCGCAGTGCCTGAAGTCGCGCAAACGATGCAAGAAGCGCTAGACAATTGGAATCATGTTGAACCTCAGCTCAATGAGGTCTATGTCGCGCTGAATAATGGTGAGCTAACCAGCGAAATGCCATTTGATCCTGCTTTGAGTGAATCTCCTTTACCGCGTGCTTATCAATGGGCAGACGGTTCAGCGTATGTTAACCATGTCGAACTGGTGCGCAAAGCGCGTGGTGCGGAAATGCCGCCAAGTTTTTGGACCGATCCCTTGATGTATCAGGGTGGCTCCGACGCATTTATCGGACCTTATGATGATATCCCAGTCGTGAGTGAAGAGTGGGGGATTGATTTCGAAGGTGAAGTCGCTGTCGTAACAGGTGATGTTGCAATGGGAGTCACGACAGAAGAAGCAGCGAAATCCATCAGGCTGATTATGTTGGTCAATGACGTTTCACTGCGCGGATTAATCCCTAATGAGCTCGCGAAAGGATTTGGTTTCTTTCAATCCAAACCATCTTCAGTCTTCTCTCCAGTAGCGGTAACACCAGATGAACTAGGGGAAGATTGGGATGGTGGTAAAGTAAATCTGCCACTTCTAAGCTTTTACAACAATGAACCCTTTGGATGTCCAAACGCAGGCGTTGATATGACGTTCGAGTTTCCCGAATTGATTGCACATGCAGCCAAAAGCCGCCCTCTATCGGCGGGAGCGATCATCGGTTCAGGAACCGTGTCAAATAAACAAGGTACTGATTTTGGTACTGCGATTGCTGAAGGTGGGGTCGGGTACTCCTGTATTGCGGAAGTACGAATGATAGAAACGATTCGTGATGGCTCACCATCAACGAGTTTTATGAAGTTTGGTGACCGAATCAAGATGGAAATGAAAGACGCGGATGGTCACTCCATTTTTGGCGCGATTGACCAGCAAGTGGTGAAATATGAATGATCGCATTCTCTATGGCTATTGGCGTTCTTCAGCGGCATACCGTGTGAGAATCGCGCTTAATCTGAAACAGTTAAGTTATCAGCTGCGCTCTATTCATTTGGTTAAAAATGGCGGAGAGCAGCACTCCGCCGACTATCAAAAACTCAATCCGAATCAGTTAGTGCCAGTATTAGTCGATGGTGACGTTACTCTTAATCAATCGTTGGCGATTATCGACTATCTTGATGAAACCTACCCAGAGGTTGTACTTACGCCGCTAGATAAAGAACGCCGCTACATCGTGAAGTCTCTAGCGCAGGATATAGCCGTCGATATTCACCCTCTCAATAATCTAAGAGTGCTGCAATATTTATCGGGTGAGCTTTCTGTCGACGAGGGAGACAAAACTCAATGGTATCGGCATTGGATTGAGCAGGGTTTTACAGCGCTGGAAAAACGGTTGGATTCGTGTAGCGGAGAATATAGCGTGGGTGATGAAGTGACTTTAGCCGATGCTTGTCTTGTCCCGCAGGTATACAACGCCAAGCGTTTCGATGTTGATTTAACACCCTATACAAATATCGTTAGAGTGACAACGTCACTAAATGAGTTGGATGCGTTTAAGAGGGCTGCGCCTGAAGCTCAACCCGATGCGGTTGTTCTTTAGGAGCTAAATCCTCAGCTATCGCAACTTGATTCCTGCCGCCCTCTTTCGCGAGATAGAGGGCTTTATCTGCCTGCTCCATCATTTCAATAATCGAAGAGGCTGCTTCTGAAGTGCTCATCGCGACTCCAGCACTGATAGTGATGACATCTGCACAAGATGAGTATTGGTGAGCAATCGCCGCGTTTTCAATGTCGAGCCGAATCAGCTCTGCGATGGATATTGCTTTATCTAGTCTCGTATTGGGTAAGACTGCCACGAACTCCTCTCCGCCGACTCTGGCAAAGAAACTGTATTCCGCCTCTAAATCGATTGTCTTAAGTCGCTTGGCAACTTTACGTAAAGCCTTATCACCTGATACGTGCCCATAGTTATCGTTGAAAGGTTTGAAGTGGTCGATATCAAATAAGATGACACACAGAACTTGGTGCTTCTCTTTGCTACGCTGCCAGACGGCTTCTATCTTTTGATTGAAGTAGGTGCGGTTTTTTAGCTCAGTTAACGCATCTTGCTCAGCGAGCGCTTTAATGGAGTGGTTTGCTTCAGAAAGCTGTCGGATTAGTTGTTCTTTCTCTATCTCTTCGGCGATTCTCTTTATCGCCTTATTGTGCAAATACGGGTATATAAACTGACGTATATGACGCCACATAACACTAAGATAAACGCTTCAAACAGACGTTCTAGTCCAAGTGAAAAATAGACAACCAGCGGCAGAATCAGTGACCAAAAGTAAACTTGCAGTGCTGAAATCGAATTGATGTGAAAGATCGTGCCTGCGAAGGCGAGGGCAGTACACCAGATCGTGGTAGAAAGTAAGTTATGTTCTGGAGCAAGTTGAATGTACCAAATAGACCCTAATGACCAAACGAAACCGATTAAAGAACGAGTGGTCAGTAGAGTAAGCCAGTGCGTCTTGTGCATGCTATGACTGTCGATACGAGGTCTTAAAGAACGATCAACGATATAGCGCGCGCTAATGACGCATACAAACAAGCCCGCCCAGATAATAGTTTGATTTGATAGCCCATAATTGAGAACGGTGACACATAAAACCAATGCAGCTAAAGCCCCTTGTAGAATCGCGATCATAGGGAAAGCATCCATCATTTCTAGATGCTTTCTACGCTCTATTTCTATTGCGATATTAGGGTTCATTAAGCGGCCACAATTCTTAATACTTAATTTGAACCTACCTTAATCAATGTTGGTTGTAAACGAAGTGTTAATAAAACTGATGCTTATGCCAATAAAGCAAAAAGCCACCTATAAAGGTGGCCTCAGTGTCGTCCTTGGAGAAAGAGTACGAATTAACGTAGCGAGCTAATTTGACGCTCACGCTGTTGTAATTCTGCAATGTTGAACTGACGTACATCCAATGTCGCTAAGTCATTGCACTCTTTACATGAATGATGGCTTTTACCGTCAACGTATTCATGTTTGGTTAGCATGCTTGGTTTTTTGCACCAATCGCATACACCTTCGATCGTAAACATAGATTTCTCCCACCCTATTGACTAGGTGTTATTTTCGGTGCGGATTATGACATGAATAACGGTAAATGGTTAAGTATTTGTTACGTGGAATGGGAGGGTGATCGATTGCGTAGCCTTGTAATTTAAGACTTGTCTAAACTTGGAAATCTAATTACTTGGTTTTTGTAACTATTTGTTAACGTGTTTGAGGATAACTTTAAGTGCTTGGTTTAGACGTTTCATCTCTTCTTCGCTGCCTTTTAAATCTGGATGGTAAATTTTACACAATTGCTTGTAGCGAAGTTTGATCTGTTTTTCATCAGGGATCTTGGCTGGGTTAAAGCCAAACAGTGTGCACGCGAGCGTGATAGGTTTATCTTGTGCGGCTGATTGAGGTTTCGCAGTCGGCTTAGGCTGAGATTGAAGTTTTTTGATATGGCGATACATCGCCTCCATCTGACGTTTTTGCTGCTTTAACGTTTCATCCTTACGTCGAATTTCCCGGTCGAGTTTGACCTGCTGCCTTTGAGCATCTGAATCGGAGCTGTCAGTAAGCACTCGAAGTGAACGGTTAGTGCGTAAAAGCCAAATGATGACCGCAATACTCAGAGCGAGTAGGCCGATTAGCGCATAAATAGTTGTGCTCTGCGCTTGACCTTGATGGGCGATGGATTTGGCTTTCGGGCTTAGTTCTATATCTTGGTGGTCAAAAGCCACTTCTAACTGATCGATAGCGGCAACTTGCTTAGCTCTACGGTTGTTAAATTGTTGCTCAAGTACCCGAGCATAATCTTTCTCAGCATCTGGGTTTTCTTTAGCGGCTTGTTCATACCAAAGTTCGGCTAGATCCAGGTTGTCTGGTTGTTCTTTAGCTTGTTCGTACAATTGGCCAAGTAGTAATGGGGCTTGTTTGTCACCAGTGAGGGCGGCTTTGCTTAGCCAAAAAATCGCATTCTCAATATCTACTTTTGTGCCAAGGCCTTTATAGTATGCGCGCCCTAAATTTGCTGCGGCGGAATCACTACCATTGCTTGCTGCTTGTTGGTACCAATAGAAAGCTTCCGAGCTAGACTGTTGAACACCTTGCCCTTGCGAGTATCTGTCAGCGAGCTCCAACTGAGCATGGACATTGTTATTCTGTGCGCTTTGGGTGAGTTCTTCTACTGTTTGAGCAAAACTCACCGAAGAGTAAACAAGTAGTAGAAGGGATAGGATTCGCAAATCAGCCTCTAGTCACTAGGATAAAAGTGGTTGTATTTGCTAAGTATATCAATTGAACAGAAAAAATAGACAATTATTGTTTTGAATCGATATTAGGAATAAAAAATGGCTTCCTTAGAAGCCATTTTCGCACCGACCTGGTCGGTACTATTTTAGCGGTAAGATCTGAATTTCTACTCGTCGATTGCAAGCTCGACCTTCCGAAGTGCTGTTTGTACAAAGCGGGTAACGTTCGCCATTACCGCGAGCAACTGCTCGACCAGCGGCAACACCCTGTGAAACTAAATAAGAACGTACTGATTCAGCGCGACGCTCCGATAAAATTTGGTTGGTTGTATCACTACCTGTACTGTCAGTATGGCCATCAATAACAAGGCTAGTATCTGGGTACTCAACCAAGATTCTTGCTACGCCACGCAAGGTTTTATGAATGCTAGGGTCAAGTTGATAAGAGCTTGTCTGGAAGCCAATACCATTTTCTAGTCGAAGCAATAATTGATTTTCTCCAACGCGTTCTACTTGCACACCAGAGTCCATAAGTTCTTTGCGAAGCGCGGCTTCTTGTTGGTCAAAGTAGTAACCGATACCGCCACCGACAGCGGCACCACCCGCAGCACCGATCAGCGCGTGCTGTCGACGCTCTGTTGCATCATCACCGGTTGCTAAGCCAACAGCAGCGCCTGCGATGGCGCCGATAAGTGCACCTTGGGTTGCTGAGTTGGTTTCGGTTTCGCCAGTGGTTGCGTTTTGGCGCTGTGTTGCTTGGCAGCCAGAAAGGGCTATTGCGATGGCCAAAGCAGCCGTAATCTTCTTCACGATAACATCTCCGTGTATCATTATTATTGCCAGACAAGGTCAGTCTGGGTCTCGAATGCCATGTATTAAACCGATGGCATTCGTTATGTCAACGCGGAAAAGATTAATTTACTGAATATTAACGGTGGGTGAACAAAGCTTGCTCTATCTGAGCATTTTTGGTGCTTGAGCTCCATCGATAGGACGGTTAACTGAGACGGTACGACCTTTCTTTAAGCCGACTTCATAGTCTGCAGTAAGGTTTTTCATCGCTTCTCTAAGCTGCTGCTTAAACGTTTCACGATCGATGTTCTTAAACTCTTTGTCGATGTAATCATCGATCTTTTTCGCCGATTCTTCATCAGGGCTGATAATTGGCAATTTCTCTAACGCGCCTTCAACCCACCCTGATAAGAATGAGTTAACTCTACGCGTAACTTCGGCTGTTGAGGTGCCAGAGCCTGCAAAGCCATTACGGAATCGACCCGTTTGTTCATTCATTTCACGATAGACGATATCAAACGCGAAGGCAGCGAAGATAGCGCGGTCGGCTTCACCAATGAACTCAACACGCTTTAAACCTTTGTGATTGAGTAAAACGGCTTCGACGCCAAATTTCGTGTTAATGCCGCGAATTATTCTAAGCAGATTAGAACCAACATTGGCTGGCAGGAGGTGAGTCGATTGGGTTTTGCCCATCTTGATAAACTCAATATCATCTTTATCGAGGCCATACTTAAGCATCAAGCGATGAGCCATCTTGATCGCATTCGCAGCTTCGTTAACGTTAGCAGAGTTACCAAGTTCTAAACATTTCGCAATTTTCTTAAGGGCTTTTTGTTTATCCATCGACCGCTTCAAATCTCACTAATTTAGCAAAGTCGGACATTTTACCGTTTTCTGGCTAAAAACGGAAATGAGTTGTCGTTATAAGGTGAACATTCAGGATAATGAGAATAGAGAATGCCATCGAACTGTCGATGGCATTGCTTTGGTAAGATAAGGGAGAGGTTGTGTTAGATGCCTAGTTCATCCAGTAGGTCATTCGCGTTACTGTCTTGCTTCTCTTCCTTCTTGTCGTTTTTCGCTTTCATCTTTTGTTGAGTTTGCTCCAAAATATCATCAGGGCACTCATCTTCTGTCGCTTCAAACTCTTCTAGCTGAATGAACTCCGTTTTGTCCATTGCTAGCTCTAGGTAGAATATGTTGCCTTGCTCGGTAGAGAAGGTCACACGGCGCGCCTGAGGACGATCGAGATTGGTATCGACCGACAGGTTTACTTGCTTATTCAAAGAAAGCATTTTCGGTTGGTTTTGCGTAATGTGTGTTTGAAGATCCTTGCGAACCTGGTTGGTAAAGTGACCAACCAATTGGTTCATAAGCTCACCCAACACGTCCGCCACTTCATCAGAAGTGTGCAGAACCGCAAGTTCTTCTTCAGGCATACCCATGTTGCGCATGTAGTTTGTGTATACCTCAAGCGCGGCTTTAGAAGTAAAGTTGATAACGACTAGACCTGAAAATCCACCATCAAACAGTACAAAGCAGCCGAAATCAGGCTTAAGGCTTGTTTTCGTAATCTTCTGTACCATTGCTGAATAGGATATTTGCGAGCTTGTCGCAGAGGTTAAAACGCCAGAAACGGACTGGCACAATTTCAAAAGAATATCTTCTGTTGTAATGACTTTATTTTTTTTCATTGATGACTCGCTCATAAGAGACACTTAAAGTTTCGTCCAATAACTCTAAGTGTGGGAAAAAAATGCGATAAGTTCCATTCTGACACTGCATTTCTGTTTTGATCACCCTTTTAAATGTTGTAAAGTGACCTGATTCAAATAATAGTTTTTAAACTGAAGTGAACCCACTGCTGATTGGATCAGCGTAGTAGGGGGCAGGAAGCAAATGTTACCAAGATTACATTCACAATCGGATGTTGATCCGATCGTACTCACCTTTCTCGAAGAACTCAAAACCGCTGGGTTCAGCGGCGATATCGAAAGCCAATTTTCAAGTCGCTTTGCTGTCGCGACTGATAACAGCGTCTACCAACAATTACCTCAAGCGGTTGTGCATCCCAAAACTACCGAGGATGTGTCACTTATAGGTAAGCTTAGTACTCAATCGCAGTACGAACGAATCAAATTTTCTCCTCGTGGAGGAGGTACAGGCACCAATGGTCAGTCGTTAACTAAAGGCATCGTGGTTGATCTGTCTCGCCATATGAATAAGGTTTTAGAGATCAATGAGGACGAAGGTTGGGTTCGCGTACAAACGGGTATTGTTAAGGATCAGCTTAACGATGCAATAAGACCCTTTGGTTACTTCTTCTCTCCTGATTTGTCGACCAGTAACCGCGCTACTTTGGGTGGCATGATCAACACCGATGCCTCCGGCCAAGGTTCACTTAAGTACGGTAAAACATCGGATCATGTTCTGTCGTTGCAAGCCGTATTTGCTGATGGCTCATGCTTAGAATCAGACTTATCAAAAGGCATGCCGCAGGAAGGCGAGTATGCTTTTGAAGCATTTCGTGTTACCGAAAAGGTATGTCGCGAGAAACGCTCTCAAATTGAAGAGAAGTTTCCTCCGCTCAACCGATTTCTAACGGGTTACGATCTGAAAAACGCGCTCGATACCGACGCAGACAAGTTTGATCTAACACGCGTGTTGTGTGGCGCGGAAGGTTCACTGGCGTTTATCACAGAAGCAAAACTGAATCTCACCCCAATCCCTAAAGCTCGAACTCTAGTTAATGTTAAGTACAACAGTTTTGACTCTGCACTGCGCAACGCCCCCTTTATGGTTCAAGCGAATGCGCTCTCAGTGGAAACCGTTGACTCTCGGGTATTGAACTTAGCTAAGCAAGATATTGTTTGGCATACAGTGAGTGACCTTTTAACCGATGTTCCCGGCAAAGATATGCAAGGGATCAACATGGTCGAGTTCGCCGGTCAAGATGTTCAGGAAGTCGAGCAGCAGGTCAAAGCACTAACCGCTCGCTTGGAGACCATGCTTGAAAGCAATGAAGCGGGCATCATCGGTTATCAAGTCTGTAGCGACGTTACAAGCATCGGTCGTATTTACAATATGCGTAAAAAGGCAGTTGGCCTGCTAGGTGCTGCAAAAGGACGAGCGAAACCTGTCGCCTTTGCAGAAGACACCTGTGTTCCACCAGAAAACTTAGCCGACTTTATTGCTGAATTTCGTGAACTGCTAGATGCGAAATCGTTGAACTACGGTATGTTTGGTCACGTTGATGCTGGTGTTCTCCATGTTCGCCCTGCGCTTGATCTGTGCGATCCGAAACAAGAAAGCTTGATGCATGAAATTTCGGATGAAGTGGTTAAGCTGGTGGCGAAGTACGGCGGCTTAATGTGGGGGGAGCACGGTAAAGGTTATCGTTCGGAGTATGGGCCAGAGTTTTTCGGTGAAGAGCTATTTACAGAGTTACGTAGAGTAAAATCGGCTTTCGACCCTCACAATAAGATGAATCCGGGGAAGATCTGTACACCGCTTGAAAGTACAGAAGAACTGGTAAAAGTAACGGATACCAAGCGTGGATATTTCGATCGTCAGATCGATGTTCAAGTTCGTGATAGCTTTAAACAAGCCATGGAATGTAATGGTAACGGCTTGTGCTTTAACTACGACACTTCTTCTCCAATGTGTCCTTCAATGAAGGTGACAGCCGACCGACGACATTCGCCAAAAGGGCGAGCAGGTCTGGTTCGAGAGTGGCTACGTCAATTAACTGAGCAAGGAATCGATATCCTTGACCTTGAAAAGCAGGCTCTAGAAGAAAGTTCATCAATCAAAACTATGATTGATCGCGTGCGTAATAATCTCAATAAGCGACACGAGTATGACTTTTCTCATGAAGTGTATGAGGCAATGAATGGCTGTCTAGCGTGTAAAGCGTGTGCAAGTCAGTGTCCCATCAAAGTCGATGTTCCAAGCTTCCGTTCTCGATTCCTTAATATCTATTACTCTCGTTATCAGCGTCCTGCTAAGGATTACTTGGTCGCGAACATTGAGTCTATGCTTCCTGTATTGGCGAAAGCTCCGAAACTGGTTAACGGTGCGTTAAAGCAAAAGTGGGTGCAAGACTTAACCGCTAAATCTGTAGGTTATGTTGACTCTCCGTTACTTTCAGTGCCGACTTTAGCCAAGAGACTAACTTCGCTTAAGTCTTTTGATCTGCAAGATCTCGCTGCGCTATCAAAAGATGACAAAGCGAATCATGTTGTCATCGTTCAAGACCCATTTACTAGCTACTACGATGCGCAAGTTGTCGAAGATTTTGCTTCTTTGGTGACTAAGTTAGGCAAGACCCCGGTATTGCTACCATTTAAACCCAATGGTAAAGCGCAGCATGTGAAAGGCTTCTTGAAACAATTCGCCGCAAATGCGAAAAGTACTGCTGCCTTTTTACAACAGGTAGCTGATATCGGTATCCCGTTAGTAGGCGTAGACCCTGCTTTAGTGCTCTGCTATCGCGATGAGTACCAAGAGGTGTTGGGTGAAAAGCGCGGCGATTTCCAAGTCCTCACTGTTCATGAATGGCTTGAGCCTAAGTTGAGCGAGATGGATAAGCAGCCATCAAATGGTCAAGAACCTTGGTATCTATTTGCTCACTGTACCGAAAAAACCAAGATGCCAAATGCTGAAAAGGAGTGGGGGGCAATATTCGCTCATTTTGGTGCTCGGCTTGATACAGTTCCTGTAGGCTGTTGTGGCATGGCAGGTACCTTTGGTCATGAAGTCGATAAGCTGCAAATGTCGAAAGACATTTACGGATTGAGTTGGAAGCCTCGCCTGCATGACTTACCTAAAGAGCGCTGCTTGATTACCGGTTACTCTTGCCGAAGCCAAGTAAAGCGTTTCGAAGATGTAAAGGTTCAGCATCCACTGCAAGCGCTATTGCAGATTATCTAAAATTAAATAGCTCAGCCTACTTGGCTGAGCTATTTTTTATACAGTAGAACTCTATTTGTTAAGGAATATCAATGGATAAGCTAGAAAGGAAGATTCCTCCTGTTGCTCTCTTTTTGTTGTTCTTTGTGGTGATTAATCATATCAGCCATGAATTTCTTACTTTTAAAATCGGCTTGCCCCTTAACTCCATCATTTTTGGGCTGTGCTTTTTAGCTGCAGGTATCGCGGGTTTAGGTGGAGTGTATGAGTTTAAGCGTGCAAAAACGACGGTCAATCCAATCAAAGTCGAAAACGCTTCATCAGTTGTCGACTCAGGAATATTTGGTTACAGTCGCAACCCAATGTATCTAGGCTTGTTTCTGCTGTTATTTGGCTTCGCCTATTGGCAGCAAAACCTACTCGCGATTTTGTTTAGCTTTGGCTTTGTCTGGTATATGAATCGCTTTCAAATTCAACCCGAAGAACGCGCTTTAGAGTCTCTGTTTGGCGCAGAATATTTAGACTACAAACAGCGAGTTAGGCGTTGGATATAGAATTCTCATCAGTTTCGATGTCTCGAAATTGAGCAAAAGCTCAGGAAAAGTGATCTGCTTTATAAAACTATTTGTTATTAGTGTAGTGACATATTTATTTTGTGTATATTCCCATTCGATTAAAAATAACTATTAGGAATGTATTTAATATGTCACGTTGGTCTATTCCGTTGGCACTAAGTTGTTCTGGCTTAATAACGGCTTCCGCTTTAGCAACAGAAATCACCCCTTATATCATTAATGGCACCAATGCGAATCAATCCGATTGGCCGTATATCACAGCTTTAGTGAAGAAAAATCAGAACGCTTACGATGGTCAGTTTTGTGGTGCGAGTTTTATCGGACAACGTTATATTTTGACGGCTGCGCATTGTGTAGAAGATTTTAAACCGGATGAAATTGATGCTGTTGTTGGAATAAATAACTTAAACAACGCTTCTTTCGAAGGGGCTAGGATCGCGGTTAATAAAATTTATACCTATGACTACTACGTGGCTTCTAGCAATTTTGGAGATGTTGCGGTTTTAGAGTTGGCGAGAGATATAACAAGTAATGAAGCTACTGCTGTTGTGTTGGCAGACGCGAATACTAGGAACAACACATCTGATGGAACTATGCTGTCAGTTGCTGGTTGGGGGACAACTACTCCAGAGCTTGGAAATGCAACTAATCCTGTCCAACTGAAACAACTGGATGTGCCTCTGGTCAATCAAAGTACTTGCAGTAGCGTATATCGTGACGTAACAGCAAATACAACTAGTACTAACTTTTGCGCAGGCACGTCGAACGAAGGCTTTGACTCATGCCGGGGGGATAGCGGCGGTCCAATTGTGGTGAAGAGCAGTGGTAGACAGCTCGGTATTGTAAGCTTTGGAGACGAACATTGTGGGAAGCAAGGTACTTATGGTGTATACGCAAACGTTAGTCATTACTCTGATTGGATTAAGAAACACTCTACAGGGGTGAGCTATGACTCAAAAGTATTTGAAGGGTATGCAACTGTGGGAAGCAACTTCAGGCATACGTTTCTTTATAAAAATTACTCTGAGAATACAGTAACTTTCACTTCTTTAGGAGCTCCTGCAAGCACAGCAATATACTCTAATACTTGTAATGGTCTTATCGGCCCAGGACAAGGGTGTGAAGTCAGTGTTGATTTTAATGTTCACTCATATGGTGCCCATTCACTACATCACTCTTTACAGTATGTTGTGAATGGCGTGACAGATCGTGTCGTTTCAGAGGTGTTAGTTGAAGGGGCAAATGTTGCTGATACTGGATTGGCAAGTACGCTGTCCATCCCGTCGGCGTCGGTATATAGTAATGGTAACCCTTGGCAGGTACATTCAGGCAATATGTTACGGTCTGCTCCTATATCAAATGGAGATAAATCAACATTGATGTTCGATGGTATTGCTGCTGGTACTTATGAATTTGATGTCCGTTTGTCTGCACATTCTTCGGACAAACTGTATTTATATGTAAATGGTGAGTCCAAAGGTGGTGTTACGGGAGAAAGAAGCTTCACTCATAAATTTACTTTGCCCAAATCTTCAAATCGTATTAAGTTTGAGTATGTCAAAGATGGAGCGTTAGATGCTGGTGAAGATGCAGTGTACATCTCAAACTTCAGAAAAGCATCAACAACCACCTCAACAACGCCAGCCACTAGCTCAGGAGGCGGAGGTGGCGGTAGCCTTGGCTTGTTGAGCATCGGTTTACTCGCTTTAGTCGCTCGTCGGAGAAAGTAATTCACAGCGCTACCCAATGAGTAGGGATCAGTCTGCTGACAAAGGTCTAGCTATAAGGTTGGACCTTTGACCTATTATGGCTATTGAAATGCGGATATCCCAATGCAAGAACCTTCCCCTCAACAATATGATCTTGAAATGGTCACTATGGAACAACTTATTCCTCTTTCGTTGTAATGACAGGGGGGACCATGCATTTTTGTGAACGTTTGGTTTTTCTTAATTAGATAAGCATGCTACGCCCTTAGTTGGGGCGTAGGATGTGATATCAAACAGCATAAATTATCTGAGCACCTATTTATGCTGTCTGTTATTAGTTTTAAGGTTATACAGCTAAGTCATCAATAATTTGATCGTCAACTAAATTAGCGAGGGTTACTTTTAGCTTAGGTGTTCTTTCCATTTCTCGCTTAATGGCAAAGTTGGCCTCTTCATTGCGAGCCCAACTACGTCTAGCGATGCCGTTGTTAACATCAAATAGAAGCATGGATTGAAGTTTGCGCTCCGCATCACTGCTGCCATCAAGCAGCATACCAAAGCCGCCGTTGGTGACTTCACCCCAACCGACACCACCACCGTTATGGATAGAAACCCAAGTGGCACCACGGAAGCTATCGCCAATCACATTGTGAATAGCCATGTCTGCAGTAAAGCGACTACCGTCATAGATATTTGATGTCTCTCTAAATGGAGAGTCTGTACCACTGACATCATGGTGATCTCGTCCTAGGACTATAGGGCCAATTTCGCCACGATTAATGGCATCATTAAACGCTTTAGCGATTTCCATTCTACCTTGAGCATCGGCATACAGGATCCTTGCTTGTGACCCTACGACTAATTTGTTGGCTTTAGCGTCATTGATCCAAGTAATGTTGTCCTGCATCTGTTGCTGGATCTCAGCAGGAGAGCTTTGCATAATATCACTTAAAACTTGTGCCGCTATTTCATCTGTTCGGTCGAGATCTTCCGGTTTACCGGAAGTACAAACCCAACGGAATGGACCAAAGCCATAGTCAAAGCACATTGGCCCCAAAATATCCTGCACGTAAGAAGGGTACTTAAAATCAATACCATTTGCTGCCATAACGTCAGCGCCTGCACGAGAGGCTTCTAATAAGAAGGCATTACCATAGTCAAAGAAGTAAGTTCCCTTCTCAGTATGCTTGTTGACGGCAGAGCCATGGCGTCTTAATGTCGCTTGCACTTTTTCTTTAAATACGTCCGGCTCTTCTCTAATCAAACGATTAGATTCTTCGTAGCTGATATCAACAGGATAGTAGCCACCAGACCAAGGGTTATGCAGTGACGTTTGGTCTGAGCCTAAGTGAATAAAGATCTCTTCTTCTAGGAACGATTCCCACACTTCAACCACATTACCGATATAAGCAATAGAGACGACCTCTTGGTTGGCCTGTGCTACTTTGACGCGCTCAATCAGCTCAGGCATATTATCGATGAGTTCATCAACCCAGCCTTGTTGATGGCGCTTAGTCGCAGCATTAGGGTTAACCTCGGCACAAATGGTAATACAATTAGCAATGTTACCTGCTTTGGGTTGTGCTCCACTCATGCCACCTAAACCAGCGGTAAGGAATATTTTGCCTTTCGCTTGTTCGCCTGCTTTTAACACCTTACGGAAAGCGTTCATAACGGTAATCGTTGTGCCATGAACAATTCCCTGAGGGCCAATATACATAAATGAACCAGCTGTCATTTGACCATATTGAGTCACGCCCAGCGCATTAAATTTTTCCCAATCGTCCGGCTTAGAATAATTCGGGATCATCATACCGTTGGTGACGACAACACGAGGGGCCTCTGACGAAGAAGGGAATAACCCCATTGGATGGCCTGAGTACAGGTGCAAGGTTTGATCGCTCTCCATCTCACTGAGGTATTTCATTGCTAACAGGTATTGCGCCCAGTTTTGAAAAACAGCCCCATTGCCACCATAAGTGATAAGCTCTTCGGGGTGTTGGGCAACTGCTGGATCAAGGTTGTTGTCGATCATCAACATAATGGCGGCAGCTTGCTGGCATTTTGCTGGATAGTCGCTTATTGCTCGCGCTTTCATTAAGTAATTCGGCTTAAAGCGATACATATAAATGCGGCCAAAGGCATTTAACTCCTGCGCAAACTCATGCGCAAGCTCTTGATGCCATGCCTTGGGAAAGTATCTAAGGGCATTGCGAATGGCGAGTTGTTTCTCTTCTGTGCTGAGAATATCTTTACGCTTGGGCGCACGGTTAACATTCACCGGATAAGGTTTTGCCGGTGGCAGCTGCTCAGGGATCCCCTGTTTAATTTGTTCTTGAAAGCTAAGTTCACAAGTCATCATTTACTCCAAAATTAAGCGTCAAAACTCACAGTGAAAGCTTGGGATTTCACTAACTCCACCATCGCGTCAATATCTGGCTTCAATAGCCTATCTTCTTCGAGCTTAGCGACTTTAGTGCGGATCAATTCGAAGTTTTTCTCAATAAGATCAGAGCAAAGATTAGGTCTTCTGAATTCCAGTGCTTGAGCGGCATACATGAGCTCAATGGCAAGAATCTTATCCAAGTTGCCTAAGATTTGATTGAGTTTTCTACCTGAAATACTGCCCATCGAGACATGGTCTTCTTGGCCCATTGAGGTAGGTACGCTATCAGCCGATGGAGGGAAACAGAGTGATTTATTTTCTGTTACTAGCGCTGCTGTTGCATACTGAGGGATCATCATGCCTGAATTAAGACCACCTGCTACAGTCAATAGACGCGGTAAACCATGAAGCCCTTCTAATAAAAGATAACAACGACGATCAGCAATATTGCCAAGTTCTGCAGCCGCAATCGCCGCATAATCGAGAACCATAGCTAATGGCTGTCCATGGAAGCTGCCACCAGAAATAGCTTCTTCGCTGCTGATGACGATCGGATTGTCGGTCACTGAGTTCATCTCGATTTCAACAAGTTCTTCTAAGTGATAGTAGGCATTACGAGAAGCGCCGTGAACTTGCGGAATACAACGCAGCGAATAAGGGTCTTGCACGCGACCACAGTTACCATGAGAGGCCATGTTTTGAGAATTTTTAAGCAGTCTTCTCATACGTGCAGCGACTTCTAAGTTGCCAACAAAAGCTCGCGTTTGGTGTAATTCGTCTCTGAACGGTGATTCACTACCTTGCATACCTTCAATACTCATAGCGCCAGCGACGTCTGCAAGATCTAACAGGTAACGCATTTTTGTTAATGCAGTAATGGCATGGGATAGAATAAATTGAGTACCATTAATTAAGGCCAAACCTTCTTTTGCATGCAGCTCCAATGGTTCTAACCCATTGGCCTCAAGTACAGCCTTGGCAGACCTTATCTGATCATCCTGCCAGAATTCACCTTCGCCTATCAGTGGCAAAAAGAGGTGTGATAGAGGCGCTAAATCGCCAGATGCACCCACAGAGCCCTGCTCAGGGACCACCGGAATGAGGTCTAATTCGAGAAAAGTAAGCATGCGCTCTACCACTTCCAAGCGTATACCAGAGAAACCTTGGCTAAGGGCATGAACTTTGGTGATTAGCATTAACTTAGAAATTGCTTTTTCGATCGGATTGCCGACACCAACCGCATGGGTGATAAGCAGATTTTTTTGTAGTAAATGCGTTTCTTCTGGTGATATCTGCGTATCGCACAGCGGCCCAAAACCGGTGTTAATGCCATAAATTGCTTTATCAGAGTTGGCCATCTTATCTACGTTGGCACGGCTGACATTAATTTTTGTTAAGGCTTCAGGGCACAGTTTTGCTTTGATGTGTCCATTCGCGATGCCGTTTACAGTATCAAGATCTAAACGATCAACACCGTATCTAAACGTCATGGTAAGGCTCCTTGTGGTTCACGTTATCCAGACAAACAAAGGGTTAGGGCGCTATCTTGCACCAATCATTGCCACTGAGTTCTGGGTAGTTATTTTTCGGAGAAAGCGTTCGCAATGTCCCAACAAAGACGTGCGGCTAACCGGGCGGTTTGGCTGTCTACGTCATAGGTCGGGTTGTACTCTGCGATATCTGCGATCACCAGTTTTTGTTTGTAATGTAAGATTCTGTCGATGAAAGGAGCGAGTATATCTATGCTGACTCCTCTGGCTGCTGGCGCGCTAACGCCGGGAGCGGTTGCAGCTGGGAAAACATCTAAATCAATGGTGAGATAGATGTAGTCGCAATTGTCGATAAAGTGCTGCAACTGAGTAAGGTGATAATTATGATTTAAGTGCGCGAGGTCTTTGTCTTCGATATACCAAACGCCAAGTTCGTCAGCGCGTTGGAACAAAGCCTCTGTATTGCTTGCTCGGCTGACACCTAGGCACGCGTAATGGAATGGCCACTCTTTTTTGGCGCAATAGTGCTGAATCTGATTAAACGGTGTACCCGAGCTGGGTTTAATTTCCGTCTGCTCACTTTCAAACGCTCTCAAGTCGAAATGAGCGTCAAAGTTAATGATGCCAATCTTTGGTGGCTTCGCGGGATTGAGATATTCAAAATATTGCGCTAAGCCCTGAAATGATGCCCATGCAACTTCATGACCTCCACCTAAGGTGATAACCGGTGTGGATTTAAGTGCTGTCGCAATCACATTGGCACAGTGAGATTGGCTTTGTTCTAATTGGTCGTCATCGCAGACAACGTTGCCCAGATCAATCAATGCGCTTTCTCTATGCCAAGCCATGTTTGCCAGTGCGCGACGAATCAAATCTGGCGCTCTTTTCGCACCGATGCGTCCCTTGTTGCGAGCAACCCCCGCATCACTGCAGAAACCAAGTAAGGTAACGGCATTTCTATAGGGCTGAAGCTCATCGACTTGAATCTGTTTGACGACATGATGGACACGTTTTCCTAACGCTCCATCTTCTGCATCGTGACGACCTTGCCAATGAAATTCTTGGTTGGTGGTTAATTGATTAGACATGATCGAGCTCTCCAGCGACAAGGCGAGCCGATAATCTAGGCGCACCTTGGAAATAGCTAAACTCGGCAGGGTGAGTCAGATCCCAGATTGCGAGATCAGCATCAAACCCTTGCTTTATCTGACCTCTGCTCTCACCATGACCGATGGCTTGAGCTGCATGATTGGTTACGCCACGTAAGGTTTCTTCTGGTGTTAATCCAAATAACGTGCAACCCATATTCATCATCATAGTCAAGTCTGCAAATGGTGATGTGCCAGGGTTCAAATCAGTAGCAATTGCCATTGGTATTTTGTGCTGACGTAGTAACTCGATGGGTGGTAACTGTGTCTCTCTTAGAAAGTAGAATGCACCGGGAAGCAGAGTGGCAACAGTGTTCGACTGAGCCAACGCTATAACGCCATTTTCATCCAAAAACTCAATGTGATCAGCGGATAAACCATCGTATTTTGCAGTCAACGCCGTGCCACCTAAATTAGACAGTTGCTCGGTGTGCCCTTTAATCGCAAGTCCGTTATCAATCGCAGCTTGATAAACTTTTTCAGTTTGAGCCAAATTGAAGCCAATGGACTCACAGAAAACATCCACACTTGTGGCGAGATTCTCTTGTGCGGCCGCAGGAATTATTTCTTGGCAGACCAGTTCAATGTAGTCGTCAGCGCGACCTGAATACTCAGGGGGAAGAGCGTGTGCAGCGAGTAACGTTGTAGAGACACGGATCTTTCTATGCGCTTCCAACGCCTTGGCTGCGCGAAGCATTTTTAGTTCGTCATTAAGGGTCAATCCATAACCAGATTTCACTTCGACCGAAGTGACACCTGATTGAATTAAACCGTCCAAACGCGGCAGTGCTAATTCGGTGAGTCGTTGTTCGCTTGCTTCACGAGTCGCGCGCACTGTAGAGAGGATGCCACCGCCTTGTTTTGCGATTTCTTGATAAGGTATACCTTGGAGGCGTTTTTCGAATTCGTCGGCGCGGCTGCCTGCGAAGATCAGGTGGGTATGACAATCAATGAAGCCTGGAGTGACGAGCTTACCTTTACAGTCATAACAATTAACGGAATTACCAACGTCACTGTCCAAGGTTTCCTGAGTAATCGACTGTATGCGTCCATCTTTGATATAGATATTGCAAAGTGGTGACACTGAGTAGCCGTCGCTCCCTTCAGTCATTGAGACTATCTTTGCATTTACTAATATCAAGTCGGTTGTAAGGCTCATAATCTATACTCGGATTTAAATGTATATACAAATATAGATTCAAGAATAGATTTTGATCAAGTCCAATGTTGCGAAAATGTGATCAGTAAAAAGTATGAAATGCTCTATCGGAGAAGAACCTTAGAGCTTAATTTGTATCTCGCCCCAGGATGATAGAGTAATGCAGTGCTAACAAGCTTATCTTCACTCCATGTACGTCGATTAAGCAGCAGACACGGTTCATTGACTCCTAGTCGAAGTGCAGAGCGCACGGACTCATCTGCGACAATGGCCTCGACGGTGTGTTCAATAGCACTTAACGGGCAGTTTTCAGAAAGATACTGGTTGGGTGTGATTTGTGAAAAATCCTGTTGCAGGTAGTTAGGAGCGTAGCTTGCATTCACCCAACGAATCTCTAGTTGAATAGGGGATTTGTCTTCAAAGTGAATGATTTCACTATAGAAAACTGAACTTCCCAACATGACGCCTAGCTTCATCGCGACATTGTCATCAGCAGATAGGGCGATTTGCTTGATAACCCTACTGCTGTAGGACTTACCTCGCTGTTCAACTTCTTTAGCGATATTACGGATATCAAGGAGAGGGGATTCTGCCTTATCATCAGGTGCGCAAACAAAGGTGCCTAAACGTGGTCGCCTCACCAACCTTCCTTCAGAAACCAAATCTCGAATCGCTTTGTTTACAGTCATCCTACTCACGTTAAACTGCTTGGTCAGTTCAAGTTCTGTGGTAATTCGATGACCGACAGGCCAAAAACCCTGCTCGATCTGTTCAGTGATGTAAGTTTTGATTTGTAAGTAAAGAGGCGAATTGCTCATAATGTTCTAACTTCTTATTTGACTATACAAATGGTTATACATTTAGTGGGTAAATGCAAGGCTAGAGGCAGTATGTAACCCTAATTTGGCGAGGTTCGCACGTTTTTAACCAGATTTCTCTACAAATGACTTGCTAAATAGAGTGTAACAAGCAAAATCATGTATGCAACGGAATCATAAGGATAAAATATGTTTGGAAAGTTAAAAGCTTCATTAGGAATTGGCGCGGCAAAAGTAGACACAGTGCTAGAAAGTATGTCTGTCTTTCAGGGGGAGACTCTGAGGGGAACCGTACATATTCAAGGTGGCGATGTTGAACAGCAGATCGACGCAATCAATCTAAAGCTTTGTACCGAGATGAAAGTTGAGAGCGACGAAAGCACCAGCTACCAAGATTTTATCTTAGCCAAACTTCAAGCTGTCCAACCATTTGTTATCCAACCCAATGAGAATAAACAGGTTCCTTTTGAGTTGCGCTTGGACGATGAAACTCCTATCACTGCACTTAATGCTCTGAAAAATCAATGCCATGTTTGGCTAGAAACAACGTTAGACATTGATTTCGCGATTGATCCTAAAGACCGTGACTTTGTTGAAGTCAAACCATTGCCTGTGGTTGCCAAGATATTATCGGCCATCGAGCAAGCGGGCTTTGGTATGGTCAAAGCGGACGTTGAAAAAGGTTTCTTACGCGGTGGTAATTTCTCTTCGAAATCAGGTTGCTATCAGGAGATTGAGTTCCGTAATAGCGGCTTTATTAACAAAAAAGAAATCGAACTGTCGTTTATTCTTGATAGTGGGATTGTGCACTGTTTAGCAGAGGTCGATCGCTCGCTAAGTATGCGTGGCGACCAGTACATCTCGTTCTCGTTGAATCGAAATGCCCCTGATTCGGAGATAGCTGCAGCGGTCAACCGCATTCTTTCGGTTTAAGCAGCTGGGCCAAAGCGATAGCGGAACGCAACACCAAAAGCGATGTCGGTACTGTTATCCGCGTGGAACATGTTCTCCACCAAGGTAATTTCAACCGCTGCATTTTTGAGTGTATAGCGGTAGCCGTAGGTAAACTCGGTGGAGGGTTTTGAAAATTCTCCACCATCATCCAGTAAGCCTTGATGCGATGCCAGCTGACCAATAAAAGTGTGGTTTTCAAACCACTCATAGCGGTAACTGATGCCGACTGTCCAGGTAGAGTCGCGATAGGGCATTTGAACAAAGTCTGTAGGAGTATCTCTAAATGTTAAGGCTGCGGTAGCGTCCAGTGCATGCTTTTCTCGCACGTAACCATAATTTACTTGCACGCTTTGCTCAAAATCTGACGCGCTGAAGAGGCCCTTGTCGGTATCGTTGTAATAGAGTGAAGCTCCAATGGATATACCGTGATGGTCGTCCGCAAACGCTTGATACTGTACATACCCTGTCACAGCACTGCTCAAAGTTTTGCTACGAAACCCTTCTTCTTGTACGCCGTACTCTGGCATATCGATTACAAATCGATTCCGCTCGACATCTTCACGCCCATTTTGGTCAATTCCGACAAAATCATGAAAGGCAATGGTTGGCTTATCTAGATGGTTGTTAGCAGCAAAGTTCCAGCGATACTGGAGGTCGATTTGCCAATCTGAGTCAAGTTGCCATTTACTGCCAATAGCAAGCTGGTTTTGGTAATAATCGAGTTCATAAGTGGCGGTCACTGCCCAAATACTGGAAATGGTTCCTGACCCATAAACTTCATATTCATCGCTGTCTAAAGAGAATCCAGAACGGAGCTGAGGAGAGTGGACATTGGTATGGAGAGGCGACTGAGTATAACTTTGTAGAGGTCCGTATCCATCGTCGGCTGAGGCATGATTTATCGTTAGCAAAACGATAATGCTGATCAAGAACCAGAGTTTCCCTCCCATTGTTGCCTCCAACTATATTATTATCTATTTGATAGAAATATAGTTTAAGAGACGAGGCTTTGCTAAATCGAAAGGCTTACCTGAGTTTACAGGTAAGCCTAGAAGGGTTAAGCGGCACTTAGGTGAGTCGTGATGTATGGCAACCAAGCATTTTGGTACAGCTCTTTAGATTCACTACGCATATTGCGAATCTGTGCCATTTCAAACTCGTTGTAGTCACGATCTTCAATCGCAGCGGCGCGTTCGATTTTCTGAATACGCTCGTAGATGTCATGCTCTGGACCACTTTTCACATCTGCAATCGCTTTTAGATGAAGCTGTACTTCAGCAACTAAATTTGTTTTAGGCAGCTGGACGAGTACGTTTAAGTCGCGGTATCCAGATTCCGCTGGTTTCTTAAAGCGGTTTTTGACTTTAACAATGGTTGTCTCGCGGTTAAGTACTTCATAGGCAGACATCAGGCTTTCAATGTCGTCAGCGACAATAGTTGCACGGGCTAGGTCTGTAATTCGCTCTGTTTGACCATCAAGTTCATAAGCAATCTTTTCTTTAGCACGGTCAGACGATTTAACACCAGCGAAGTAAGATTCTGTTGAAGTCAGTAGGGCAGTACTTTTACAAATGGTCTCTAGCTCTGCCTGAGCTTGATGGGCTTTGCTATACAGCACGTCGAAATCAGTGTATGGCTGAAGTGGAGTGGTCGACATTGACTTAATGCCGTAAAGGCCGCTTAGGTTATGTTTGAATGCTTTGGAACACACTTCGTTCTGGTTAGTAGAACGGTTTTCCTCGTTACCCGGCGCGGTTGGAATAGCAGCAAATGCAGGGGCACGGCTGAGCATTAGAAGCATCAGGGCCGTAGTTCGCAAAAATAGGCTCATTCACTCTCCTTAGATGTGTAGGGCTTAGCTAAAAAGGTGTCGAAAAAAGTTTCAATCACTAGCGCTACTCATCTCTACATAGTTAATGGGGGCAATTTGTGCGATTCCAATCGCTTTCCCGTTGACTGCTGATAAAAGTTTGAACAGTCTCGCATTTCCTTTGCGTTTAGTTAGAGTGCAACCCTTATTAAAGGTTCATCCTCTATTTGTAACCAAGTATATCTATAGAAAATGAACCTAATCTGAATGAAGTTTTCAGATCCTTCTTGGAGAAGGGATACCACTACGCTTCACTTTCCGATAGGCTATGCGCTACAAGTCAGTCACAGAGAAAGAAAATGAAAGACCCCGAATTTTGGCACGGCAAATGGGCGGCAAACCAGATTGGTTTTCACCTAGAGGACGTCAATCCGCTACTGATTAAATATTGGCAGGAAACGAACCCAAGCCAAGAAGACAACGTATTTGTCCCATTATGTGGAAAGTCAGAAGACTTGGTATGGCTGGCAACGAAACACTCTGATGTGCAGGGAGTAGAGCTGAGCAATATTGCCGTGCGTGCTTTCTTTTCAGAACATTTTTACACGCCAATGGTGATGCCGATTAATGGTCAGCATGAACTGTTTCAGTTCGATGAGCTATCAATCTATGTCGGTGACTACTTTACTGCGCCAATCAAGCCGGTTGATATTGTCTATGATCGTGCCTCGCTCATTGCTTTACCAAAAGAAATGCGAGTGCAATACGTAGAAAAGATTAAGTCGCTGCTTAAACCCGGCGGGCGTATTTTGCTGGTTACTCTCGATTATGATCAAGAGTTGATGCCAGGGCCTCCATTTGCTGTCCCTGAATCTGAGGTGAGAGCGCTGTACGAGGGTTACAAGATCGCTAAGCTAGAGAGTAATGAAGACGCTGAAAAGCATCCTAAGATTGCTAAACATGAGTCTGCTCGATTCGTTGAAGAAGTTTACTTGATCGAAGCGGTTTAATTCTAAAATGAATAAGGGCTTGGTCATTTCAAAAGACCAAGCCTTTTAGTTTCGATAGAACGCCTTAGTAAATAATTTTTACTTTATCTGCGCTTTTTTTGGCGTCTTCAATCGCTTGCTCTACAGAATCACGTCGAGTTATCGCGACCCCTAAACGGCGACGTCCATCAATATCTGGTTTGCCAAACAGACGAAGCTGCGTTTGTGGCGCTGCTAACGCATCCGTTAGGCCTTCGAAGCGAATATCGGTTGATGTTCCTTGCCCTAAGATAACGGCTGAGGCTGCAGGCCCGTACTGAGTAATCCCTGCGATTGGCATACCTGTAAATGCGCGAACGTGCAGAGCGAACTCAGAACTGTCTTGGGACATCAGAGTAACGAGGCCAGTATCGTGTGGGCGAGGTGAGACTTCGTTAAAGATAACCGTGTCGCCTTTGACAAACAGCTCAACTCCAAAGATGCCGTAACCACCAAGTGCGTTCACCACTTTACCCGCAGCGTCTTGGGCAGCGTTTAGCGCGTTATCAGTCATAACTTGTGGCTGCCAAGATTCACGGTAGTCTCCATCTTCCTGACGATGACCAATTGGCGCACAGAAATGTACGCCATCCACAGCGCGAACGGTGAGCAAAGTGATCTCGTAATCGAAATCAATAAACCCTTCTACAATAACGCGACCTGCTCCAGTACGTCCGCCTTCTTGTGCATAGTTCCAAGCCTTATCAATATCTTCAGCACTCTTAATGACACTTTGGCCTTTGCCTGAAGAACTCATGACCGGTTTACATACACACGGCACACCAACCGCTTCTACTGCGGCAACAAATTCTTCATAGCTGTCTGCAAAACGATATGGGGAAGTCGTTAAGCCTAGCTCTTCTGCGGCTAAGCGACGGATCCCTTCGCGGTTCATTGTTAGCTTTGTTGCCTTCGCTGTTGGCACGACGTTCAAGCCTTGGGCTTCTAATTCTACTAACGTATCGGTTGCGATGGCTTCAATTTCAGGGACGACATAATCTGGTTGTTCTTTTTCGATGATAGCCTGTAGCGCGTCTCCATCAAGCATATCTACTGTATAGCTGCGATGGGCAACCTGCATAGCTGGTGCATTTTCGTAACGATCGCATGCGATCACTTCAAGACCGAGGCGTTGGCATTCGATGGCGACTTCTTTACCGAGTTCTCCTGAGCCAAGAAGCAGAACGCGAGTTGCATGATTTGCTGTTGCAGTACCGAACATAATTAACCCTAAAATGTAAGAGGAATAGAAGGTTTTGCGAGCATGATACTCATTGGAACAAGAAAAGCAAACGTTTGCCTTGTGGTGTTTGGTGAGATTTAGTGGGGGAGTGCTGCTAGGTAAGAGCGATGAAATCTACAATTCCCACAATTTTCAACTTTCTTACCGCTTTTTGGGTGTTTATTGAGCAATTGCAATCACTTATTACGTAAATACTCAGCTTTAGAGTTATAATCACTAACAATAAACAACTCTAACAAGATACGGCTACCAACTTAATGCAGTTCGACCCCGAAAAATCCATAAAAATACCAATCGGTACGCTGACCGTTGGTATGTTTGTGACTGCAATTGAAGACAGTAAACGCGTCAATCTCGCCAATGCGGGGCGTGTACCGTCTGAGCAAGCAGTCAAACAGCTTGTTAAAAATGGAGTTAAATTTGCTTGGGTAGACAAGGAGTTGTCAGTAAAAGGGAGTGTTTTTAAACCCGTTAAGGTTGTGGAAGAAGTTGAACCTGAAAAAGAAGCTTCAACACCAGTGAAGCGGAAGAAGGTGAGCCGATTTTCGCAACAGAAGAAAGCGCAGAAAATAATCAAAGAAGCGAAAGGTCTGGCTAACAGGATTCTGACGCAAACTTTTGAAGGTAAGCCAATACATGTCTCTGAATTGGATGACCTCGCAGACGACATGATCGAGTCTGTGTTGCTTGATTCCGATGCATTGCACTGTGTTTCTGCACTTCGTAATAAAGACGAGTACTTACTTGAACACTCAGTCAACGTTGCGACTCTGCTCGTGACCTTTGGTAAACATCTTGGCCTGCCTAAAGAGACGCTAAAACAACTGGCGATTGGGGGCATTATTCACGATGTTGGCAAAATTAAGGTTGATGATAAAGTTCTGCACAAACCTGCTCGGTTAACACCCGAAGAGTTTGAGCATATGAAGCTTCATCAGGTTTACGCGAAAGAGATCATCACAACGGTAACAGGTTTGAGTGATGTTAGCCGCGACGTTTGTTTGATGCATCATGAAAAGCTCGATGGGAACGGTTATCCAGCGGGGCTAAAAGGTGATGAAATCCCTCTACACGGTCGCATGAGCTGTATCGTTGATATCTATGACGCGTTGACTGCCGATCGCTGTTACAAGCAAGGTATGAGCCCAGCAGAAGCGTTTAAGATACTCTTGAGCTTAACTCCTAATCATTTAGATAAAGAGTTGGTGTACAAATTCATCAACTGTATTGGCGTTTTCCCTGTTGGGGCTTTGGTAGAGTTGAGTGATGGACGTGTAGGTATTGTTTGGACTTCGAATTCCCACGAGCCGCTAAAGCCAGAGATTAAATGTTTCTACTCGCGTAAGTATCGTCGGTTTGTCGATGTAAGTTTTGTCGATATGAAAACCACCAAACTAACGATTAAGAAGGCTATTGCCCCAAGTCAGTTAGAAGTGGACCCCAAACCGTTTTTTGATGTTTGAGCTAGAAATGATACAAGAAAAGGCGCTGTTATAGCGCCTTTTTCGATTTACAGTTCCAAGTAAGTAATTGGAATGTCAGGGTTTAGAGCTTCTAGGGTTGCTTGTGTGTTTGCTAGGTGGCTAATCGTACCGTCTTCGACTTCCACTAAAGCCGCTGAATCGATACTTTCAAGTTCTTGGCGGTCTAACAGTAGTTGGATCAATGCAACCTGAAGTGGCGGTAAACTTGGGTTAAATGCAGCGTTTTCTGCATATGCGCCTTGATATACTTTGCCATCTTTGGTCTTAATCGCGACACCACTTAAGTTGTGTGTATAAGGAGCATGGCTTCGATTTAATGCGGCGACAGCTAGCTGTAGTAGCTCATCTTGCTCTTGTGTTTGTTTTCCATGGTCAACAGAGGTCATCAATGCTGATTCGATGCCAAGATCTGAAGGGCCAAACGACTCTGGTAAGTAGTAATGAAGTGGTTGTCCTTCACGCTTAGGCAGTTGGATCTTAAGCTCGTTAGCGGTTGAAAGTTCATTCATAAACTGACGACAGTGACCACAAGGGCTGTAGTTGATCGTGATGTCAGCAACGCCTTGTTCACCCTTCATCCACGCATGGCTGATTGCTGATTGCTCTGCGTGAACGGTTTGCCCTAGTTGAACGCCGTCAAACTCGACATTCGCGCCGAAGTACAGTTTGCCAGATAGGCCGCGAACAATTGCACCCACATAAAACTTTGAAAGCGGAGCATAGGAATAAGCGGCTGCAAATGGAAGTAGCAATACTCGTAGTTCCGCGTCTTCAAGACCTGAAATAGCGAGGAGTTGCTCAAATTGCTCTGAAGAAATCGTCGCGTCAAAATCGTCAGCAAGAAGAATAGGAGATAAGAAATCTGCTACGTTTTGTGGCACTTCAGATAGCGCCTGTTCAATGCGGCTTCTCATAGTGAGTCCTTTAATAAACATCGTTGATATCTTTGAGTTTAGAGCCAGATACTGGTGTGTAAACTCCGATATTGGTATTACATTTTATGTAAAGATGAGAATTATTCGGCGATCAAGATCACAAAATATATTGTAACGATATTGTCTGTTGCATTATTTGAGTGATGTCACACATGATAACGATTACAGGCGGGAAATTAGTGATATGCGTCGAGCCGCTAGTTGCAGCTCGACATCAATTACTTACGCTGACAACCAGACTGCTAAGGTAAAGAAGGAAGGTGCAAGGATTGAGGTGATCACGCCACACACAACAAGCGCAAGTGAGCTAAATGCCGCATCTTGACCATCTTTCTCAGCGCAGGTTGCTGTCCCCAGCGCATGGGAAACCGTCCCCATGGTGAGTCCTTTGGCAATAGGATGAGTGATGTTGAGTAAGCTATAAATTGGATAGGCCATAATCGCACCGAACAGGCCAACAATTAAAACCAGTATTGCGGCGATGGCGGGTTCACCACCTAGGTGACTAGAAACTTCCATCGCAATCGGAGTGGTGACTGATTTACCTAATAGGCTAGCGATAAGAGAAATATCTGCCTTTAAGTAAACCGCAATCATACTCGCGGTAAACATTGACATGATACTGCCCACACCACACGCCAACATGATGATGCGCCAATTCGCTCGGATCTGCGGTAACTGCTCATATAGAGGGTAAGCGAGCGCAACTACTGCAGGTTGTAATAGATAATTGATCCACTGATTGTCGGCGTAATAAGTTTCAAATGGCACTTTTAAGTAAGTAAGCAGCGGAATAAGTACTGCTAGGCTCACCAATAAAGGGTTCATAAAAGGGCTTTTTACTTTTTGGCATAGCCAGCGTGCGGCAAAGAAAACAACAATAGTGACAAGTAACCACATTATTTTTGTCCTCCTTTAAGCATGCGATCGAGCATTAAACCCAGAACGACCAGTACGATCAGAGTACCACCCACAGCACTTGCTAAAATCGGTAAGGCGTTAGCGATTAACATATCGAAGTGCTCCATCAAGCCAACACTGATAGGAACAAAAAGTAGTACCATGTAGCGAATAAAGAGAGAGGCACCGGGTTTTACCCAGTCTGACGGAACGAGTCCGCTCGCAAGCAAACCAAACAAAATCAGCATACCGATGATGCTGCCAGGAATAGAGATACCTAATAAGTGTTGAATATTAATGCCCGCGACAAGGCACAAAAATATCAGCCCCATAGATACGACGTATTGAAGCAAAGTTTTCGCCATAGTGTAGAGTCGTCCAACTGCAGAACCTTCAGAGAGCTGAAGGCTCGAATTATTCAAATGCCTAACTTAGAGTTTTGATTAGTATTTAGAGAGTTAGGCCAGATTGTAGGGTGCAGGACTTGGTTACTATTATTAATTTTGACTACTAGGATACTCGCTTTTGTACGTATTGGTAGATAGATTTTAAAATAGCGATTTTCTTTTGGTCACTTTCATGTTCGTGAACTAAGTTTTCCAAATTTAGCATGTAGTCTTCAATACGACTTTCGAAGTAGTCACGACAGTGCGTTGCCCATCGTTGTTGTTCTGACTCATCGAGCGTCCATGGGAAGTGTCGTGCACGATAGCGGAACAGCAGTGGAGCAATACGGTCATCACTAAATGAAATATCAAGCGCGGATAGGTTGTTAGGGTCAGTTTCACGAATGATGTTCATCGCTGCTTTATCTGCCGGAGAGAAGAACCCATCATAGAGCATGCTATCGACGTCATTGCTCTTTTCATATTCCCGCTCAATGCCATAAACACCAATCAGCTTTTCACGAATTTCAGGGTGCTTGCGGAGCAGAGCTAAGTTCTCCAAACATTTCTCTCGGTCAATGCCAATCTTCTCTGCGTTTTCAGCAGTAAGTGTTTTCGCCGGAGCGAGAATAGGGCACTTATTGAGGTGGATAAGCTTAACAGGAACTGGAAGCTCCTCAGGTGCTAGCTCAGAACGCTTAGTATACAGTCGCTCATTAAGTTGCTCGGTATCCAAATCCAATAGGGCTTGCGGGTCTTTCGCCAAATCGACACAAATAGCGGCGTTTTGATTCGTCGGGTGCCAAGCAACAGGAACAATCCAACTGGTGTAATTACACTCTTTACCCAACATTCCTGAAACATGCATCAAGGGTGTCATGTTCACGATGTCGATCAGTTCATTCAACTTGCGCTTGTGACGCATGCTTAGGAAGTAATCAAACAGTTTTGGTTGAGCCGCTTTCACCTTTTTAGCCATTTCAATCGTCGCGATAACATCCGCCATAGCATCGTGTGCGTTCTCATGTTCAATGCCATTGGCAACAGATAAATGCTCAAGCTTAAAGCTGATAAAACCTTCATCGTTCTCAGGCCAGTTTACCCCTTCTGGACGAAGCGCATAGCAAGCACGCATGACATCAAGCAAATCCCAGCGAGAGTTACCGTTTTGCCAACTCCACGCATAAGGATCGATAAAGTTTCGGTAACAAGTGTAGCGCGTTACCTCATCATCGAAACGGATACTGTTATAGCCCAAGCTAATGGTGTTTGGTGTGGCCAGTTGTTCGTGAATCTTAGCGATGAACTCGGGCTCAGAAAGACCTTGGTTTTCCGCAGTTTGCGGAGTAATACCCGTGATCAACGCGGCTTCCGGTGATGGAAGATAATCCGCGGGCGGCTGACAATAAATAACAAGAGGTTCACCAATAATATTGAAGTCCATATCGGTTCGAACACCCGCAAACTGACACGGTCGATCTTTCGCTGGGCTAGTTCCCCACGTCTCGTAATCAAAAAAGAAAAACGTAGGCTGATGCTCTTGCTGCATTGTCTTTATTACCAAGGGTTTGAAATCTACCTCGGTATTAGACCATTGGCAGCCACCAAGCGCAATTGTGAGAGAGGAATAAGGCGATAAGAGGTGATTTTTTGGGCGAGTGGGGAGTTGTAGTGGGAGTGCTTATTGATAGTGGTATGAATAATGCGACGTCAAATTATATTGTATGTAGTTGAGTCATTTATGGAGTGTTGATAGTCATAAATTGCTGATAATAAATGATTGTGATGTAGATGAAACATCATGGTTGTCTATGATTTTGTGTAGAATTTAAATGATGGTAATCTGTACGGTAAATGTGGTTTGGCGGGCAGTGTAGAACTAGCTTATCTAACAACTGTTAAGCGTTCTAAATGGGCTGAGGTAATGATGTCTAACTCAAAATGTAAACTTTGTGGGAATGAAGGGAAACTCGAGAAATCACACATTATTCCAAAGTCTTACTTTAAAAGCTTGAAGTCTGGAAATGGCCAGCTTGTTGCAATTGTATGTGACGATGAAACGCAACCCAAAAGGTTAAATATAGATCCGAAAGAAGAATTACTATGCCGAGAATGTGAGCAATTTATTAGTGTAAACTATGAGCGATATGGTACTCAGCTCTTTAAAAGAACAAATAATATTAAAAAGGCAAAGTCATATATTGAGTTCAATGGGTTCAAGTATACAGAGTATTACTTATACTTAATTAGCATCCTTTGGCGTGCATCGGTTTCAACAATTGCTGAATTTTCAAATGTTAAATTAAATGTTCAATTTGACGAACTATTAGCATACTGCATTAAGAGAAAATCAATAAAGTTGGGTACATCCCTAAAACTGGATCATTTTATTAGAATTTCAGTTTTAAGAGTTATTGACTCTTCTGGTCAGCTTGATGACAACATTATAAAAAAAACTAATGATGAACTTCGGCATTGAAAGAGGAGACACAGGACAGGATGGCATGACTTATTACTTTATGATTGATGGTTTTTTGATTGGCTTCTACTTAAATGTTGAAAAAGATATACACGACGTCCGCACGCTACGTATTGCTGGTCAACTTAAGAACCGGAAACAAATCCGGATACCTAAAGTAGAAATAGTGAAATTAAAGCAAGTTCATCAAGCCTGAATACTGTTATTGATAAAGCAAAAGGGTCAACGCTTTGAAAACTCAAAAGACAGACACCTTCCATAACCTATAAGAAAGAACATGAAAAACCTGAATACATTCTCGTCAGTCACTGAAAGAGATATCGATTTCGTTTTACTAGAAGAACTTAACACCTCAGAACAATTTGCCAACTGGTTGGTTACTCGAGTCACGGGTATCCCAAGCCAAAACCAGCCTATCGGTGCTTGGCATTCGGTGTCTGACAACGTACTTGGTGAGTCCGACCTCGTTTTTATCTATGAGTCTGATGATTCATCCCATCAAGCTGTGTTGATTGAGAATAAAGTGGATGCACCCGCTCAGCCCAAACAAGCGGCTCGATATGAACAACGTGGAAAGGAAGGAGTTGAGAACGGTGATTGGGTAGACTTTTCGACTTGCTTAGTTGCCCCTCAGAAGTACCTAGAGGCAACCTCAGAAATCTATCAAAGCCAAATCTCCTATGAAGAGATAATGGCTTACTTCGCCTGTGGAAGTAATCCACGAGGCATGTATAAAGCGAAGCTGATTAAGAGTGCGATCGATAAACAACGTAGAGGTTACAAGTCGACAGTTAGCAATGAGATGACGAACTTTGCTCAGCGTTATTTAGAGTATGTACAAAAGCACCATCCACAATTAAACCCTGAAAAAGCAAAACCAAGAGCAGCGGGTAATACTTGGATTCGCTTCTACCCAATTCCAAACGACAAAATGACGCAAATCGTACATCAGATTTATGGCAACGTTGTCAAGATCATGCTGTTTAATCAGGCCGCCAAATTTGACTTTATATCTGAACAAATAGCGCCGCATACCGATGACAACGTGTCCATGTATATTTCAGGTAAGTCGGTCATTATTGAGGCTGGAGTACCAGATATTGATCCTATTGCTCAACAATTTGATGATGTCATTTTTGAAATCAAAGAAGCGATTGAAATAGCTCTTAGGTTAAAGCGAATATTGCTCGCTATTAAAAACTAAGATTTAGGGTTGATGCGCGGTTCTATTCTTCTGAGAGAGCGGCGGCTTGTGGTGAAAGTTCTGGCAGTCCTATTGAATAAGAGCTTTTACAAGTTATTAACCGAAAGGATACCTGAAGCTTTCCGCTTTTACGCTCAATTTATCGCTTGTAGAGATTAACCAAAGTTGATTGAAAACAAGTAACAGTCTCTCAGTCTAATGAAAAACAAAAATGGCCGACTATTGTCGACCATTTTGCGTTTTAATGAGCGTAGAGCGTTACGCTTGTTGGGTTTCTAGCTCTTCATCTTTAACGGTTTGCTTCATTAAGCGGCTGGTAATGGTGCCGGCAGTCATTGCGCCTGAAACGTTTAGTGCGGTACGTGCCATATCGATCAGTGGTTCGATAGAGATCAATAGTGCGGCAATCGTAACAGGTAAGCCCATTGCAGGTAGCACGATAAGAGCTGCGAACGTTGCGCCGCCACCAACACCAGCGATACCAAATGAGCTAATCACAATAATGGCAATCAAAGAAAGAATGAAGTTGATGTCCATTGGGTCGATGCCAACACTTGGCGCGACCATGACTGCTAGCATCGCAGGGTAGATACCTGCACAACCATTCTGGCCGATAGTGGCACCAAACGAAGCTGATAGATTAGCGATCGCTGGTGGAACGCGAAGTTTGTTGATTTGCGCTTCAACGTTTAAAGGAATCGTTGCTGCTGAGCTGCGTGAAGTAAATGCGAAAGTCAGTACTGGCCAAATCTTCTGGAAGTATTCTTTAGGGCTCACGCCGACAAAAGAGACTAACACACCGTGGACAACGAACATCAGCGCGATCGCAACATAAGAAGCGATGATGAAGCCTAACAGGTTAAGAATATCGGAGGCACTTGAGGTCGCAACCACTTTTGCCATTAGCGCAGCGATGCCGTAAGGCGTTAGGGCCATGATCATCTTAACTAAGCGCATAACAATAGATTGAGCTGCTTCGACAAACGTGCGAATTGGTGATTCTAGCTCTTGCTTCTCTGCCATTACTTTGCGCGCTGCAATACCAGTGAGCACGCCAAAGATAACCACTGCGATGATCGAAGTAGAACGGGCACCAGTCAGGTCGGCAAACGGGTTGGTTGGAATAAAGCTTACCAACATTTGCGGGATGGTAAGATCACTCACGCGATCGGCACGCGTTTCTAGGGCAGCGATACGCGCTGTTTCACGGGCACCTTCTGTTAAACCTTCCGCGCTTAGACCAAAAGCTTGAGTGACAAGGATACCGATTAGAGCGGATACAGCCGTTGTTGCCAGCAGCACTGAAATAGTTAGACCCGAGATCTTACCCAGCGCGCCCCCTTTTTCTAGCTTAACAACCGCTGCGATCATCGATACTAATACCAATGGCATGATGATCATTTTCAATAGACCAACATAGCCACGACCGACCACATTTACCCATTCTAGCGTTTGAGCGATAACCGGATTGCCTTCACCGAAGATGAGCTGTAGCGCTAAACCGAAAGCACTACCAAAGACGAGACCAAGTAAGACGAGACGCGATAAAGTGTTCTCTTTTTTCTGCTGTCCATAGAGGAAAAAGAGAATGCCAACAAATACCGCTAGCGAAGCGATAACCACTACTGACATATTTACATATCCTTTAGTTTTTAATGATGATATTGATAGAATTAATATCTTATGGAATTTTATTCGGTATGAAGGGTAATGATTTGAAATGCTCAATTGAAGTTACAAAACGGTATTAAATATAGCTAACGGTTATTAACATTGGCTCGCAGTGTGGAAGGTGTTCACATAACAGTGAAATTGAGCAGTTTATTGATACTTTTTAAGCACTTTTCGCATCGCAACGCTATCGGCCGTTTCTCGTTTTCTATTGGAGTGGGAAAAAAGCAGATACTGCATCGCCAATGATACGTCAGAGGCTTCAATCGGAATTAGCTTGGCAAGTGGACCAATCATTAGTGGCTGACAAATCTTCAGCATGGTTTGGGTGACGACTTCGTCTTTACGTGGCTGCTCTCGTAACCCTTTTAAAGGACCAGGGCGAACGAAGACAACACGATCAAAGCCCATACGCTCAATGGTGAGCTCCATACGTCCTTTGCATCGTAAGTAGTGGGAAAAAGAACGGGCAGATGCCCCGTAACTTGAGACGACGGCTAACTGCTTTACACCGAGTAGCTTCATTTCTTGAGCAACATCGCACACCAGTTGGTAGTCAATGCTTTCTAAAGCTTGTTTAGAGCCTGCTTGTTTGAGTGTCGTGCCTAGGCAGATAAAACCAAACTCTGGACGTGGTTTGTCTTCATCCCACTCTTGAACGCGCAGTTCTGGGTGCTGAATTTCTTCAAGCTTGGAATGGAAGAAGGGAAGTTTACGACGAGTCAGCGCGTAAATATGCTCAATTGGTTCACGTTCCAACATCTGCTTAATCAGTTCGTTGCCGATCAGACCAGTACTGCCCGCTGTAATTACAGTGATGTTGTTTGAGTTATCCAAGGTGAACAAGCCTATCTTCAAAGTACACATTTGACGAATGGTTGAGCATCTTATAATCAAACGGGAAAGTCTGTGATCTGCGACAAGGTTGATACACCAAGAGTGGAACTTATCCCGCAGTTTTTAGTAAGGAAGAGTAATCGGTACAACTAGACCTCGCACTGGGCGAGGCCTGTTCTACGGTTTATGTTAATGATAGAGGGACTTTCTTTTGGTTGCGTTGTTGTGGTTTGTTCTGTTTTTGTTTTTTCGTATGTTGATTGGCAATCATAAAACCTCCTTGCACTATCAATCGGGAGAAAACAATGTCACGACGAAATTTAATGCACAGTTTGTGCCGTTATAAACGCTCTCCCTAACCTAAAAGATAGGCCTATTTAGCGAAAAATTTCAGTTTTGTGGTCAAATTAGGAATCGTTTTGCAAATTGGCGAGGTCAATGAACCATGGATAAAGCGTGTTAACTGTTTGATTTCAAGTTACACTCAAGCCAATAGGAACCGCTCAGAAAGGAAAAGGGATGAACATCGAGCTCAGCACGCTGGCCCCCACCCAAATTTATCATTTGATGACACAAACTGTCATTCCAAGACCTATCGCTTGGGTATTGACCGATTCAGAAAAAGACAACTACAACCTTGCGCCATTTTCTTACTTTACGGCCGTTTCAAGTAACCCACCTTTGTTGATGTTTTCTGTGGGTAAAAAGCCTTCAGGAGAGGTGAAAGACACAACAAGAAATGTGTTAGAAACCGGAAAAATGGTTATTCATATCGCTCATCATGACTCTGCCCATGATGTGACTCAAACTGCCGCAACGCTTGAACATGGTGAGTCTGAAATTGAAGCAACAGGGATAGAGCTGACGGATTTTGACGGCTTTGATTTACCGAGGGTTAAAGACTGTCCTATTGCTTTTGCGTGCAAACTGTATGAAGTGAAAGAGATTGGTGAAACACCACAAAGCCTTATCTTCGCTGAAATTGAAAAAGTATATATTGCGCCAGAGGTTATCGGCGAGCGCAGCGACCGCTTAGTGGTTGATGCACTTAAAGTGAACCCTCTCTCGCGTTTAGGTGGTAGCCAGTATGCCACGCTTAATAACGTATTCTCTGTTGCTCGACCTAAATAGATTAATACCATGCTAGACCAAACTCATTCAGATGCTATCTGGCATCGTATTAACCAAAAAACCAAACCACTCGGTGCATTGGGTCAATTAGAAGACCTTGCCCATCAAATCGCATTGATTCAGAGTCAAGGTAGAAGTGACGTCGTCACTGCTATTGAAGTGACTAAGCCGGCCGCGATTGTCTTTGCCGGAGATCATGGCATTGCCGACGAAGGCGTCAGTATTGCACCGAGTGCAGTCACCCAACAGATGGTGCTTAACTTCCTAGCGGGTGGCGCAGCAATTAACTGTTTTTGCCGAACCAACAAAGTAGAGCTGACGGTGGTGGATACCGGAATCCTGTTACCCGTAGAGCATGACTCCAGTGCGTTTATTGTTCAGCGACTCGGTGAGCGTACCAATAACTTTTCTCGTCAAGCGGCGATGAGCCTTGAAACGGCGCAGCATGGCATTGATTTGGGTAACCAGCTAGTAACCAATATCATCGATTCTGGTTCAAACTTGGTGATGTTTGGTGAAATGGGTATTGGCAATACCAGTAGTGCCGCCGCCATTCTTGGTGCTCTGAGCGGCAAAAATGTCGAAGAGTGTGTCGGTCGTGGAACAGGCATCACCGACGAACAGCTAGCAAAGAAAGTCGAGTTGGTTGAAAAAGGTGTCTCGCGCTGTAAAGGATTGGGCATTATCGAAGTGCTGGCTGAAGTAGGCGGTTTTGAAATTGTTCAGATGGTTGGCGGTTTCCTCGCCGCAGCAGAACGCCAAATACCAGTCATTGTCGATGGTTTTATTGTTTCGGCCGCTGCTTATGCTGCATCACTGATTAATCCAAACTGCCGCGATGTCATGATTTTCGCTCATCAATCGCATGAAGCGGGGCATCAACACTTATTGGCTGAACTCGATGCCAAACCTTTATTGGATCTTTCGCTTCGATTAGGTGAAGGAACAGGGGCAGTGCTCGCGATGCCGTTAGTTTACGCTGCGGCTGAGTTTTATAACCATATGGCAAGCTTTGAAGAAGCAGGAGTCGTGGTCGACTGATGCCTTCACTCAAGAATCAATATCAGTTATTCATGCTTGCATTAGGGTTCTTCTCTCGAATCCCAATACCGAAAAATATCCCCTACAGCGAAGAGCGAATGAACCAAGCAGGGCGATACTTCGCTTTGGTCGGTTTACTATTGGGCAGCTTGTGCGCTGCGGTGTTGTGGAGTGCTCAACTACTTTTTCCTGCGAGCGTCTCTATCTTCATAATGATGGTGTTTAGCTTATTGCTAACAGGGGCTTTCCATGAGGATGGATTAACCGATATGGCAGACGGCATCGGTGGAGGCATGACGATTGAGCGCCGCCTTACCATTATGAAAGACAGCCGTATCGGTACCTACGGGGCTAGTGCCTTGGTCATGGTACTACTTGGTAAGTTTGTTTTATTGTCTGAGCTGATCCAGTTTGAGTCGATCTTATTGTTTGTGGTGGTCGCGTATACGTTAAGCCGAGCCGTCGCTGCGTCGCTTATCTACGATATGCCCTATGTGAGTGACACAGACACCAGTAAGAGTAAACCTTTGGCGCAAAAGCAGTCACGAGTAGAGTTGTGGGTGCTGCTGACGACAGGTCTACTGCCATGTTTGATGCTTGGTTTAAGCACAACAGTATGGCTAGTGGTTGTGGTACTAACATTCAGGATGCTGTTTAAGCGTTGGTTAACGGCTCGCATCGGCGGGTTTACTGGTGATTGCTTAGGTGCGGCTCAGCAAATTACCGAGTTGTGTATTTATCTCACCTTGATTGCGATACAGGTAAACAGCTAATGACGATTCATTTGGTATTAGGTGGTGCTCGTTCGGGCAAATCGAGTTTTGCAGAAGCTCAGACTGACATGATGAGCGTGCATAAAACGAAACACTATGTGGCGACTGCAATTGCATTTGATGATGAGATGAAAAATCGTATTGCACATCATCAAGCCTCTCGTGGTGAAAGTTGGGTCGAGCATGAGTGTCCCGTTGATTTAGTTAAGCTCATCCCGCAGTTTAATTCTTCAGATGTGATCCTGATAGACTGCTTGACCTTATGGCTTAATAATGTCATCTACAACGCGGGTGAAACGCTGACTGAAGTTGAAATTAAGCAGCGGGTAGAGGCGCTTGTACTCGCTCTTCAACAGTCAAATGCAGACATACTGCTTGTCTCGAACGAAGTTGGGTTAGGGGTGATTCCTCTGGGCGAAATCTCGCGTTTATTTGTCGATCATGCAGGTTGGATGAACCAAGCGATTGCTAAGATTGCTGATAAGGTGACATTTGTTGCCGCAGGCTTACCGATGACTTTGAAAGAAACCGATGATTTTGAATAAAGCTGATGAGAGACAACGTGCCTAAAACGATCAATATCTATCTTCTCCGTCACGGAAAAACAGTCGGTGAGCCCGCACTTTATGGTCATACTGATATTGAGGTTGCACCTGAAAGGCAAGCAGAGATTTGCCGCTGTTTACTCGAAGAGAAGCTGGATTTTTCGGTTGTGCAAACTTCTCCACTCAAACGTTGCAGTGACCTAGCAAAGCTTATCCATGCTAAAAAGCCTGAATTGGAGCTTGCTGTTAAATCTGATTGGAAAGAGACCTACTTTGGCGAATTAGATGGCGTCCCTTTTGAACAGGCGAAGTCGTCATGGGAGCTATTGGATGCATTTTGGCAAGCCCCAAAACAAAACCCACTGCCAAAGGCTGAACCGCTTGGCGACTTTTACCTCAGAATTTCAGCATCTTGGAGCGCATTTGCCAAAACTGTCGACAAAGACACATTAATCGTCTGTCACGGCGGTACGATTAGAATGATTCTTGCAAAGATACTCCAGTTAGATTGGAGCAATGCCGCTCTCTACTCGACGTTAAACATTGCTCATCAATCTTTAACTCATATACAAATTACCAAAGCAGACCAAGACTACTTTCGCGTCTGCATGATAGGGAAACCGTTAATCGGATAGCTAAGGAAACAACATGACCGCACCTAGCTGGAATTTATCCATCGCTTATCAAAATCTTAATGACCCAAAAATCGAACAAGATATCGAATTGATCAAACAGTGTATTCAAGCTCTTGGATCGCACGTAGACAATCGTGGGTCGGTATCTGTGGCACAAAATGCCATTCAAACCAGTGAAGCAGCAGGCAAGCTACTGTCGACAATCAATACTTTTGCTCAGTGTCATGCCTCTATTGATGCGACAGACGCTCTGGCAAAAGGGCTAGTGGGCAGAGTAGCAAAACTAAGCTCTGAGCTATCTCAAGCGTTTGCCCCTTACGAAGATACGCTGACTAACGCCCCAGATGACTTCATTGATGATGTTCTAAGTCATGAAAGCCCAGATGTTGCTGGTCAGGCATTTCAGATTGATTGTACTCGTAAGCTCGCGGCTACCAAGCTTAGTGTGGCTGAAGAGCAATTGCTTACTGCTATGGAAGTCGATGGACGTGATGCATGGGGCAGACTGTACGACAATATCACCGGGTCGCTGCAGGTCACGCTAGCAGATGGGCAAGAAAGCAAAGTCGGTTTCTCTCAGGCAGCAAGCGTTTTGTACGGAACTGACTTTGAACAGCAAGAGCCGGCTTGGCGTGGTATCCAATCTGCGATGAAAGACAACCAAGAGTCATTTGCGGCAATTTTAAATGCGTTGGCAGGTTGGCGACTCACTGAATACCAAAAACGTTCGACGAAGCAAGATGTCCATTTCTTAGATCCAAGTTTGCATGGTAGCCGAATTCAAGCAGCGACGCTGGACGCTATGATGTCGACTGCAAAAGACAATCGCGATATTGGGCAAAAAGCAGGGCAGTTGATGGCGCGAGTTCACGGGCTACAACAGATGCGGCCTTGGAACCACCTTGCTGGAATGCCGAGCCTAACTGAGGCAGAACCTACGGTTTACAGTTTTGACCAAGCGATTGAGATCATTCGAGCAGCCTTTGCGCAAGTTGATGTCGAGATGGCAGAATTTGTCGATTTGATGGTTGAAAACGGTTGGATTGATGCCGAGCCAACAGAAAACCGCCGCTTAGGCGCTTACTGCACCAAATTCGCTGCGACACGCACACCCCTAGTGTTTATGACTTGGGGCGGCAGCCGCTCAGATCTTCTTACACTTGCGCATGAACTTGGCCATGCATTCCACAACTGGGTTATGCGCGATATGCCACTTTGCCAGACTCGCTACCCGATGACGTTAGCAGAAACGGCGTCTATTTTTGCTGAGAACGTAGTTCGCGATTACTTGTTAGAACAAGTGGCAAGCCGCGAAGAAAAGTTAGAAATGCTGTGGGAAGAGCTATCGAGTTGCTATGCATTAATGGTGAATATCCCAGTCCGCTTTGAGTTTGAAAAACGTTTCTATGAGCAGCGCAGTCACGGTGAACTGACCGCACCTCAGTTATGTGAACTGATGAGCGAAACGTGGAGCGAGTGGTATGGCGACTCCATGTCAGAGCCAGATCCATACTTCTGGGCAAGCAAACTACACTTTTCTATCTCTGAGGTGAGCTTTTACAACTATCCATACTTGTTCGGCTACCTATTTAGTATCGGCGTTTATGCCCAGCGTGAAAGCAAAGGTGAGCGCTTCTACAGTGACTACGTTAACCTGCTGCGCGACACCGGTTCTATGATGGCTGAAGAGGTGGTAGATAAACATTTAGGTATGGATTTATCGCAAGCGGATTTCTGGCAACAGAGCATCGATCGAGTAAAAGCGAAGATTGATGAGTTTGAATTGTTGCTAGATCAAAAATAAACAGCTTAGAATCATGATAATATCAATTAGCCGGGCGGAAGTTCGGCTAATTTGTACAGCGAGAGCCTTCTTTCCTCCCCTTAGTGAGGAATTTGATAAATTACGATGAGGCACAGGATTTGTGTCAATAAGTGGGATCGCTCCTACATAATTTGTCTGAACAATTCATTAACATACCCGCTGTGCAATAAAGGAGTAGCGCATGACGAAAACCCTCTTTCGCCAATCTTTTCTTTTTGACAGCTTAGACTTAGAACAAGAGATGCCAGCAAGTGAGATGACAGTTGCTGGTGGAGTTGTCTTTAAATTACATCAACGTGGTGTGCTGGAGGTGATTCCAGCGAATCTTTCTGAAGAGAGTAAGCACATCGTTATTTCGTGTGGTATTCATGGCGATGAAACCGCACCGATGGAAATTGTCGATAAAATCATTACAGACATTCAAACTGGTTTCCAGCCTGTTACTGAACGGCTGCTGTTTATCAATGCTCACCCAGAAGCGACCAATGCTCATACTCGATTTATTGAGATGAATCTAAATCGTCTGTTTGATGATAAAGAGTACGAGCCTTCAAAAGAGCTTGAGATCGCGAAGGATCTGAAGCGAGTCGTCACGGAGTTTTATCAAGATACACCGCAAGATAAACGCTGGCACTTGGACTTACATTGTGCGATTCGCTTATCGAAGCATTACTCATTTGTCGTCAGCCCTAAAGTTCGTCACCCAGTTCGTAGTGAAGCCTTGATGGAGTTCGTCTCTAGCGCGCATTTAGAAGCGGTGATGTTCTCTAACGCACCTTCAAGTACTTTTAGTTGGTTCAGTGCTGAGAACTTTGGTGCTCAAGCTCTTACGGTGGAGCTAGGTCGTGTGGCTAAAATTGGCGAAAATGAGTTAGATAAACTTGTCGCGTTTGACTTAGCGTTGCGCGATCTCGTCTCAAGCAGCGAATCTGAGCATTTACCACGTAAACCGATCATGTATCGTGTCAGCCGCACTATCGTGCGAATTCACGATGATTTTGATTTCCTATTTGACGATAACGTCGAAAACTTTACCGCATTTAAGCATGGCGAAGTGTTTGGTCATGATGGGGACAAACCAATAATGGCGAAAAATGAAGGAGAGGCGATTGTTTTTCCAAACCGACATGTTGCAATTGGTCAGCGCGCCGCATTGATGGTCTGTCCGGTGAAAACTCGCTATGAAGAAGGGCAGATAGTATACGACTAATCAACTATTATCGTTGATGTACTTTCTATTTTAATGGCTTAACGGTATCGTTAAGCCATTATTTTTGTGGGTTTACCCGGCTATTTAGCGACAACATGGAATTTACTCAGCTCTTGGAACGTAGGCGTCAAAGGTGGATGCGCTTTGGCCTACTGTTTATCGTCTCCTTATTACTCATCAGCAGCTTGTATTTAGTTGTTGGTGAGATATTTATCTCACCCTTTCAAGAGCTCTCTTCTCTTCAAGAGCAATTGATTCTTCAGCTTCGTCTACCAAGATTATTTGCCGCAATCGCTGTGGGTGCGGCTTTGGCCGTTTCTGGAGCGGTACTTCAAGTATTATTGGGTAATGTGCTAGCCGAGCCAGGAGTGTTAGGTATCTCCGGAGGCGCCAGTGTGCTTATGGTGCTGGTGTTATTTTTTATCCCTGCCTTGGCAACCCCTGTTGGTTTTATGTTAGCGGCAGTAGTTGGTGCTTTGGCATTTACCTTGTTACTTGTTTTTGTCGCTAAAACCATGCGCCTTACGACAACACGGCTTCTGCTTGTTGGGGTAGCACTAGGCATACTTTCTGGTGCAGTGGTGACATGGGCATTTTATTTCAGTGATGATCTCAGCCTACGCCAGCTCATGTATTGGCTAATGGGCAGTATCGGCGCTGCAAGTTGGTATCACCACGTGCTAACGCTGATTTTAGTTCCTGTACTTGTCTGGCTGTGTTGTAAAGGCACATTGTTAGACAAGCTGATGATGGGAGAGCAGCATGCTAAGCAACTTGGTGTCGATGTCGATGAAGCGCGTTGGAAGCTGATTTTCGCTGTGTCTATCTTAGTCGGCGGTGCGGTTGCGCTAGGCGGAGTCATCGGCTTTGTTGGTCTGGTTGTTCCTCATCTACTTAGGCTCGCATTCGGTAGCGAAAACCGCTATCTATTGCCAATTTCTGCCCTCGCAGGCGCAACCTTAGTGGTGTTTGCCGACCTGATTGCCCGAACGGCGCTCAACTCTGCCGAGTTACCATTAGGTGTCGTAACTACGTCAATAGGCGCCCCTATCTTTATTTGGATGCTGGTGAGTAATCATGATTCACGTTAATAGCCTTTCTGTTGGTTCGCGACTGCTACCACTTTCCGTTGAGGTGATGCCGGGAGAGATCCTACATGTGATTGGCCCTAACGGTAGTGGTAAAAGCACTTTGCTTTCTGCCGTCGCGGGGTTATTGGACTTTGAAGGCGAGGCGAAGATCTTTGACCAAAAGGTAAAAGGTGCCTCTATTGAAGCTTTATCAAGTACTCGCGCATTTCTGGCGCAAAGTGACCGACCAGCATTCAACCTTGATGTGGTGCATTACCTATCTTTGTCTTTACCAGCGCCAGTATCTTCTGATTCTCCTCAGCTAACAGCTGTGATTGAAGAGCTTGCGACTTTACTAGAGATTGATGACAAGCTAAATAGATCGATTCATCATTTGTCTGGTGGTGAATGGCAAAGAGTCAGGCTTTGTGCGATCTGTTTGCAGATCTGGCCAACATTAAACCCCCACGCAAAATTACTGATCCTTGACGAGCCCGCAGCTCCCCTGGATATTGGTCAAGAAACGCTTCTGTATAAACTGATACAACGTGTCGCGGAAATGGGCATTACTGTGCTTATGTCTAATCACGATCTCAATCGTACACTTAAGTATGCGGATAAAGCAATGCTGCTAGAGAAAGGGGTACTGCAAAATGTTGGCGCGGTAGACGAAGTATTATCGGTCACCGAGCTATCGCGCGTATTTAGAACAGAGGTCAAGCGCGTTGTTGTCGAAGGTTCTCCCGTCCTTTTGTTTGATTAAGTTCTTAGTGTCAACAGACCTTAGTTACCACTAAAGAGTTATGTTTGGTGCGCCTTGCACCTAAATCGATCGTGTCTACTCGAACTTTGTGATGGGTGATTTTAAATTGTATTTAAAATCAGCAAGTTAAGTTTTTTCAAAAACTGGCACACAATTGGCAACAGTAAGAACGATACATTCTCGTTCTTGTTAGGCGGATTCAAGCGGAAGTAGGTGACTGTAGGTGGGAACTTATCTGAAGTTTGATGAAGCCATGTTTTGACTATGGCAGCTTACGCCACCTAAGGGGTTTACCTAAAGGTGGCGTCTTTTTATCTATTTGGTCAGTGGTGCTAAATCCGCAGGGCGGTAGTAAACAGATTTCAGTACTTTGCCTTGGCGAATTGTCTTGCCTTCTGAAACAAAGTCTTCAGCACATTTTGCGATGATGTAATCACCTTTTTGTACCGCCATCAGCTTGATGCCTTGCTCTGCATAATGCGCTTCGGTTTCCGCGTACTCTTTTTCGTTGCGGCATACTTTACTCATATTGCTTGAATGCACTTCATCCCAACAAGGCAAGAACTCAATTCCACGGTTTACAGCCACATTAAGCAGTAAATCGATGAGGTAGTTGATCGCGAGGTTATCTTCAATCTTATCGTGGCCTAGGTGCACCAAACGTCCCATCAAAACATAAACGCTGTCGATGATAGCGTCCGCTTGTTCTGTCTTATTATCCGCTTCCGCAAGTTCTGTTAGCTCTTCGATAGCCAGAGAAGTATGCAGCGTGTCTGCTTTATCGTCTAAACTATCAGGAGAAGCTACAGGTAAATCGAAAGTACTACGAAACTCAGAAATGTCGCGGTAAAGGTGATTAAAAATTTCGTTGGTCAGTTTTGAAAGGTGCATATCCATTAATCCGGATGTCTTTAAGATTGAGCAATACTACCAAAGCCGCTTAGCTCTCGCTATGTAGCGATAGAAATTAATGGGCTGAACGGCAAATATTTGCTCGGCAAAATGAGAAAACAGTTGCATTCAATATTTCGCTAACTCTATCTTAAATAATAAGGTTCTATATTGGTGGAAAGTTATGGTCGCAGAGAGTGAAAGTGAGAAGGTGATACGTAGTTTGTATCAGATCACTAATGACTATCAGAAAGGGTTTGATATTCAGGTCAGCCAACTGATTATGATGGGGTTAGAGCGCTTCGACCTTGATATCGGCATTTTGTCTCACATCGAAGGCAACAAGTATACCGTGCTTCACTGTGTAACTCCTGAAGGTGTCGAGTTAGCTGTTGGTGACACTTTTGAATACGACCATACTTATTGTGAGATAACCTGCAGCTCTTACGCACCGGTCATGATTGAGAATATGGGTGAAAATGATAAGTATGCAACACACCCTGCCTATCAAGCGTTTGGTTTAGAGTCTTATATTGGTGTACCGATTTTCATTGATGACGAGATTTTTGGCACGCTTAATTTCTCTTCCGCAATTCCGTACCCGCGAAAGTTTAAAGATATTGATATAGACGCGCTTAAATTGATGGCGTCGTGGATTGAAGTGGAACTGATTCGAAGGAAGCAGGAAGAGCGTTTGCAGCAGCTGAATGCGCGCTTAGAGTATCAAGCTTACCATGATGCACTTACAGGCGTTGCCAATCGTCGTAGCATGTTCAAAACCGTCCACCTAGACATCGAGCGTATGAAACTCGCAGGAGGTAAAGGGACGTTAGCGGTGATCGATATCGATCACTTTAAACGTGTTAACGATACCCACGGGCATCAAGTTGGTGATAATGTACTGAAAAAAGTCGCAACCGCAATTAAAGAACAGTTGGTTGAAAGTGACTTTATTGCACGCTTTGGGGGCGAAGAATTTGTAGTTTGGCTTCCTGAACGAGAGGTTGAAGTTAGACGAGAGTTAGTTGAGAAAATTCGAACTTGTGTTAATAGTATAGAAGTAGACGGTAAGCCAATTACGGTATCCGTTGGCTCGTGTGAATTTGATTTTTTCAACTTACAAAGCGAACAATGTGACAAAGTGACCCTGGATGAAATTATTCACGTTGCTGACGACAATCTTTATGCAGCAAAAGAAGCAGGCCGTAATACCTCAATTCATTCGAGTTGGTGTGATTCCAGTACCGCTTACAGCGAGGTACTCAAATAGTGCGATAAACGCAAAAAAGCGCCGAGTGGCGCTTTTTCGTTTGGGGCTGTTTAACGAAACAAATAAGGGAAAAGCTTCCTACGTTCATGGTTGTTGAGTGACTCCACTCGGGCAATGTTGGTATCCGGTATCGCTTCGGGATTAGGGTAGTGTTTGAGGACTTTTTCCATACTCTCTTCACGTATAAGGTGAAACACCGGGTACGGTGAGCGATTGGTGAGGTTCTCATCGTCTTCTGGTTCTGCACCGCCAAAACAGTAATCAGGGTGGAAAGTCGCCAGCTGAAAAATACCTTCCCACTCTTGCTGTCGGATGAGGGCTTCAATCCAATCAATAAACAAGTTGTAGTCGTAAAAATCGCTCAACATATTAGGAACGGCAACGAGCGTTGTTTCTAGTTCTTCAGGCTCGGTTGCGTCTAGCTCCATCAGTTGGGCTAGGATATCTTCAAGCAATGCCTCTTCTTTGGTCGCTTCACTAACAAAGATTTTGATCTGCTTATTACGTTGTGGCTTTGCAGCAAAAGGGCATAGGTTAAGACCGATCACGACATCATTGAGCCATTGATTAACGGCGTTTTTTACTTCTTCGACATCAGTTCGGGTTGAGCTATTGGTGGTCATTTTGCTTCCAATTTAGAATTTGGCGCAAGAATAGCAGAATCTTCAAGCTGTGGCTTGTGCTCTTCCCATTTTGATAGTTTGCGGCACAGCGTAAAAATAGTCGCGTAGAGTATTGAACCTCCTGCAATAACATAACTCCACCCACCGTGTTGCCAACAATAGATTAAGAAGAAACCGCCAATACTGCCACCGACATAGTAATGAACAAGATACAGTGCCGTTGCGGTTGCTTTAGCGTGTGTGGCTTTTTGGCTGACCCACGCGTATGCCAAGGTATGGGTAAAAAAAGCGCCGAAGCTAATGAGCAGCAATCCCATCATCATAAAGGCTAAAGAATCCACATAGGCGACAAGCATACCTAATAAACTGATTACGGTTCCTGTTACCATGCCAGAGACGCTCTGGTGTCGTTTACTCCACACTGAAGTCAGTTTAGAACTTAAGGTTCCAGAAAGGTAACAAAGGAAGATCAGTGATGCCAAACCGATCGGTAAGTTATGTGGCGCTGCGACGAGACGGAACCCCATCACGGAATAGAGGTTAACAAACAGTGCGAAGTTCACCCCGCCAATCAACATCGCGATCCAAATTGTTTTGTTCTTTAGGTGCTTAACCACAGCGCGATTGTGGTAGCGAAGCATGCCCCGTTGCGGAGTGAAATTGTTTTGTTTAGGCAAGCTAAATGCGACCACAAGTGCGCCAATCAGAGTGAATGCCGCCATGCTGATGACCGCTTGTTGCCAGCCGAACGCATCGGTGAGGGTACCACCGACAATACGCCCCGTGATGCCACCTAGAGAGTTCGCCGCAATATAGCCGCCGATGGCTTGACTAAACGCTTGGACTGACAACTCTTCCACCATGTAGGCCACCGCAACAGAAGCAAAAGCGGCCAGTGCAATGCCCATCAAAGCTCGAAGTAAAACAAGCATTACAATAGATTCGCTAATGAGCATTGCTAAACCAATAAAGGGCATAGCGATGAGGCCAAGCAGCATGACATTGCGACGCCCAATGGATTCAGAAGCTACCGCCCAAGGGACCAAAGAGACAGATAAGGCAAGTGTACTTGCTGCGAACACCCAGTTAACTTGTGTTTCTGTTACTTCGAAGTGCTGAGCCATGTAGGGCAGCATGGGTTGAAACAAGTAAAGATTACAGAAAACGAGAAAAGAGCCTAAAGCGAGGCTAAAGGTAACTTGCCGATATTGTTTGGTTTTTAGCTCAATCATAGGTGGTTTTGTCAACAGACCCTAGTTATGTGAGCAAAATATCAGTCTGGTGATGATATATAAAATATATTAAAAATATTAACCTGATATATTTTTTATATGGAGGATTGATTGGACTCGAAACATCTCAAGCATTTTGTAGCCGTTGCCGAACACGAAAATTTTACTCATGCTGCAAAAGCATTGCACATCGCTCAACCAGCGCTGAGTATTTCAATTAAGAAGCTAGAACAGAGCTTGGGCGTAGAGCTATTTCGGCGAGAAGATAGAAAAGTCTCATTGACGGATGAAGGCGCTGTTTTATATGACCATGCAAAGCGGGTGCTTCAGCAGCTCGACGATGCGCAGTTAGCCATTAATGAGCTAAAGGGCCTTGAAAAAGGAGAGGTTAGGCTCGGTGCTCCTAGTATGATGGGCTCGTACTTCTTCCCAGAAGTCTTGATGGCGTTTAAGAGCCGTTATCCAAATCTCAAGCTCACTCTTGTTGATGCGGGTACACGTTCAATTCGACAAATGCTGCTCGATGGTGAACTGGATATTGGCGTCATCAACGATGAAAATGTGCCTGATGATCTCGAAACTGACCATCTTTTGCATTCAGAAATGGTGGCGGTGGTGTCAAAAGAGCATGAATTCGCCCAGCGGGAATCAATCAGCTTTGAGGAGTTTTTTGACCATGAACTGGTGATGTTCAAGCCTGGTTACTTCCATCGAGACTTCATTGAAAACCAAGCAACACAGTGTCGCAAAGAGATGAAGTTTTCGTTTGAAACCAACTTATTGCCTATGATATTGAGTATCGTCAAACATGAGTTTGCCATCACGGCATTACTGGAGCTAGTGACACAACATGAGAAAGATGTCGTCGCTGTCCCTTTTCATGACAGGGTTCGGCTTGATTTGGCGTTAGCGTGGCGAAAAGATGGATACCTATCAATAGCCGATAAAACCTTCATCGAGTTTGTGAAGCAATACGCCTAGCGTGACTAAGTCTCTGCAAATATCACATTTTATTGTTTCTCTATCGCGCTAGGGCATGAGTTGGAGTAGTTTGGATCTACTCAATAAACTTATACTGAAGGGTAGGGAAACCATTCTATGCAAATAAGCATCAACAACCTCGATATTGAATCTGGCACGAACCAATTGGCAATTGCTCAATGGAAAATAGCTGAAGGGCAGTCTTGGGGGGTATTTAGTACCGAAGGGGATATTGGTTCGGCGTTAGGGTGCTTATTCTGTGGAGAATATGAAGTCTCTTCAGGGTCGTTGGAAATGGGCTCTGGCAAGATTGCTCAAGTCTCTTTAGTTGAGCAGCAGAGACTGCTTGAAGAAGAAATTGCCAAAGATGACACCGATTTTCTAGACAAAGTCGATAAAGGCACAAGCGTATATTCACTGATTTTTGAGCAATGCCAATCTGATTCACTTACTGAGCAACTGATTGTCGATTTGGATCTGTCACATCTTGCGCAGAGTGGATTTCGAGTTCTTTCCACCGGGGAAACTCGTCGCGTCATGCTCGCCCGAGCACTCGCTGTTGAGCCGGAACTGATTGTTCTTGATAACCCTTTCACTGGGCTAGATATAGCTCATCGCGCTTCGCTCGCCAATTATTTAACCCAACTCGCCAAATCAACGCAGATGGTAGTGACCTTCAACCGCGAGGAAGATATACCTGACTGGATTGAACAAATCGCACTGTTTAACCACGGTAAGCTCGAAAGTGTTATGGGTAGAAGTGAATGGGAAGCTCACCCGGTTATTAGCCAGATTAAAGCTCAATCCCAACAACAAAGTGAGCAGATGCTGGATTTGATTCATAGGTATCAACACGAGCACCACTTTGACAACCCAGTATTCGAGATAAGTAATGGTAAGGTCGCTTATACCGAGAAGACCATCTTTACCGACTTAAACTGGCGAATCGATAACGGCCAACATTGGCAAATCAAAGGCCCGAACGGGTGCGGAAAAAGTACTCTGTTAGGTCTCATATTCGGCGACCATCCGCAATGTTATTCCAACGACATTCAAATCTTCGGTAATCAGCGAGGATCAGGCGAGTCGATTTGGGAAATTAAAAAGAACATCGGTATGGTTTCTTCGGCGCTGCATCTTCAATATCGAGTGAGTTGCAAAGCTATTGAAGTTATTTTGTCAGGTTTTTACGATTCGATCGGTCTATATCAACAGCCAAGTAAAAAAGAGATTCAAGTGGCGCGAGAATGGTTGGAGATACTTCACATGAGTGAGTATGCCAACACCTCGTTTAGACAACTGGAATACGGTCAACAGAGACTGCTTTTGATTGCCCGAGCGATTGTGAAACAACCTGCTTTGCTCATTTTGGATGAGCCATATCAAGGGCTAGATTATCTGGGCAGAAGGTTAGTTAAAAACACCTTAGAGCTGATAGCGCAAGAAAACCTTAGCCAACTGCTCTACGTGTCGCATTATCAGAAAGATAAGCTTGAGAGCATTAGGAATGAAGTTGAGTTTGTTTATGATCAGGAGGCGAGCTGCTATAAGCCCCATGTTCGCTCCAATCGTTAATCAATAGTTTTGTCAGGTTTATGTAAATCTGTTGAACCATAAGGTTAACCATGCATCTAATGTTACTAGAGCGTTAAGTGCATTTGTAAGATAGATGATTTGAGGAAGATTATGATTAGCTGTAACGATTACGATTATATCGAAATTGTGTGCATGTACCGTTATCCGGTAAGGCTGCACCTCAAATCTGGTGTTTACGTTGAAGGGGAAGCATTAGATACGGCTCGCAACGAAGAGAAGCAAGAGTGTATCAAGGTGTGCATGAGTGGAATCGAGCACCTAGTTGTGCTCGATGATTTATCGGAGCTTGAAGTGCTCACCAATAATCCACACTTTGTCAGTAAGCTGTTTTACTAACCCTTTGACTTGTACATTTTCTCAAAGTTACTTGCGTTCCAGCCAATCATAATCTGGTCGCCAATCTTAAGTACGGGTAGTGAACGAGCACCAATTGCGTCCAACTCTTTACGGCCACGCTGCATTTTAGCGTTGGTCAATCGGTACTGATATCCCTTTGAATCAAGGTAGCGCTGTGCATCTTTGCAGTGTGGGCATTTGTCTTTTACGTACAGTACAAGTCGTTTCATGGTTTGTTCCTACTCGTTTATTAAGCGCAGAGTTTAATGAAAAGGTCGTGAATGGCAAGTACGAATAGAGTAGACTTGTGCCCCTTTATTTTACGCGCAACGCCATGACAGCCACTATGAATCCCGCACTTCGTTATATTCAAGGTTACCCAGAACATATCGTTACTCCCGTTACTCAAATGGTAGATTCGGGTCGTTTGGCAGCGTGGTTTGAAAAACGTTATCCAGACAACCACACCATAAAGAGTGAAAAAGCGCTGTTTGAATATACAATGGCGCTGAAGAACCGCTTTATGAAGAAGACCACGCCTTTGAGCAAAGTCATCTACGACAACAAAATCCACCTTATCAATAATGCTCTGGGGCTACATACTTATGTAGCGAAGGTTCATGGCGGAAAAATTAAATCAAAGAATGAGATTCGCATTGCCAGTGTGTTTAAGAATGCACCTGAACCATTGCTTCGTATGCTAGTGGTTCACGAACTTGCTCACCTAAAAGAGAAAGAGCACAACAAAGCTTTTTATCAGCTCTGCTGCCATATGGAGCCTGACTATCATCAGCTTGAGTTAGATGCTCGCTTGTTTATGATTTATCTAGAAACTGCCAAACAAAAATAAAACTATGACGCGCCCAAATAAACAATTTCAATCTAAGAAAGCCGATAAACAAGAAACGCCGAATACCAGCGAGATGAAAGTCGTCACGCTCAAAGGACAGAAAGGGCTGCATAAGCGCAACTTGCACCAAGGGCGCTATGATTTCGCAAAGCTGACAGCGGCGCTACCTGAGCTTAAAAAGCACGTAGTGAAGAATCCTAAGGGTGAGCCGAGCATTAATTTTTCCGATCCTTTGGCGGTTAAGCTACTCAACAAAGCATTACTTGCTCACCACTACGGAGTCACCGAGTGGGACATTCCACAAGGATATTTGTGCCCACCTATTCCTGGGCGCGCAGACTACATTCACCGTCTCGCTGAGATATTAGCCAAAGAATGTAAAAGCCTTAAACATAACCAAGTCCGTGCGTTAGACATCGGGCTTGGGGCCAACTGCATTTACCCTATCGTTGGTACGACTCAATATGGCTGGCACTATGTAGGCTCTGATGTTGATGCTGTTTCAGTTGATAACTCTAATCAGATTGCCCAGTCGAATAAGGTACTGAGTGGGCGTGTTGAAGCTCGACTGCAAAAAGATAGCCGCCATTTCTTTAAAGGTATCATCAAACCAAACGAGTTTTATGACGTAACCACCTGCAACCCACCTTTTCATAAGTCACTAGAAGAAGCACAGCAGGGAACAGAGAGAAAGATCAAAAATTTATCGGCTAGCAAAAGTAAGCGTGGTCAGCCTAGTGAGCAAATGAAAGCTAAGTCGTCACCTATACTTAACTTTGGTGGTCAAAAAGCAGAGCTCTGGTGTCCAGGTGGCGAAGCCGCGTTTGTAAAAAACATGGCGTTTGAAAGCCGTGATTTTGCGCAGCAGGTCCTGTGGTTCTCTACGCTTATCTCCAAAAAAGAGAATGTGCGATGGATGCGAAAAAACCTCGAAAAAGCGGGTGCTACAGAGGTGAAAGTGGTAGAGATGAGCCAAGGACAAAAAGTAAGTCGTTTTATCGCTTGGACATTTAAAACGGAAGTTGAACGCCAAAAGTGGTTGAAACTTAAGAGCTAATCTTGTCGTAAATTTAACGGAGGGCATATGGAGTTTGAAATTTATATGCCCTGCGAACCAATTTGGATCTGTGAAAGTTTTCTAATCCTATTTGCGGTTTTAGTTGTATTGGGAATCGCAGCTTTTATTTACATTCTCTACAAAGAGTACCTTAAGATTCAACGCGCATCACGGGTGAGGACGCGTCGCAAGAAACACCACTCAAAGCGTTAGCTGAGACCGTCTAGTTTACGCTTGTACTCCTCTGCCAGTGTTGGGTTTCCCGCTTTTTGCTCTAATTCGATCAACAATCTTAGTGATGGTTTACGCGGCCCAAACTTATGGTGGAATCGAACCAATCTCAACCTTGCATCTTCCAATGAGCCTACTCTAACTTCCAATTCAGCCAGTGTTAGAGCGGAGCGAACTCTGTCGGGTTCAAAGTCTAAGGCACGTTTGAAGTAACTGATGGCTTGCTCGGTTTGTTGTGCTTTCATGGCGCACAGGGCTGCGTTTTCGTAACTGGTTGAGGTTAAATAGTAATTCTGTTGCTGGATCGCTTGATTAAAGTACCTGTCCGCAAGAGTGAACTCGCCTTGTTTACATAAAAATGTCCCATAGTTGTTAAGTACATTTCCGTTGCTAGGGTGACGCTTTAAGGCTTTTTTGTAGAAGTACTCGGCGGATTGAGTTTCTCCAACTTGTTCGTAATAGTGAGCAATAGAGAGTTGAGCTCGATAATAGTTTGGTGAGTGTTTCAAAGCTTGTTCTAAATTTTCTTGCGCTTTGCGCATATCGCCTCTTTGCATATAACCGATACCGAGTTCAATGCGGGCTTCTGAACGTTGTTGGGCGTCAGAATTTTGAATCTGGGTAGAGGTCATACAGCCAGTTAGCATTAGGGGTGAAACTAGAATGATTAATCTCATGGGAATACATAAGTTCTTAGACGAGATTGAATGTATATCTCAACTCACCCGGTCTGATTAGCGAGACGACAAAAGTATGCGACATGTTTTGCAGATAACCGTGTAATCAACTGAGGTGAAGAGTGAGAAACAAAGCGGCAGTTCTAACAACTATTATAAGTTTTTTCATTGGCTTAGCAGTCAAACCTTCGTCTGCAACTGAGTTGAATTTGGAGGTTGAGAAAACAAAAGATGGCCTTGCTTTTGTCAGAAAAGCTAACCCAAGTGCGAGTCATAGGGTGGTGTTCATTCATGGCTCACCGGGTAGCCATACCGCGTATGCAGACTACCTCGCCAACGAATCACTACAGGAGCAAGCAGAGCTGATCTCTGTTGATCGTTTAGGTTATGGAGCATCAACATCGGATTTGGTCTCTAGCCTCGATAGACAGGCGCAAGCTATCGGTGAACTGCTAACCAGTGACAAATCGAATGTATTGGTTGGGCATTCGCTCGGTGCGCCTATTGCTTTGGCACTTGCACTTCAGCAACCGGATAGGGTTGATGGGATGGTTTTGGTCGCGTCCGCTTTTGACCCTAAGCTCGAAGAGCCTAAATGGTACAACGTAATTGCTGATACTTGGCTTATCAATTGGGCATTGTCTAATGATTGGCAGACGTCGAATGGGGAGATGATGCCATTGGCTGAAGAGTTAAGTGAATTGAGTGGTAAAGATTGGCGCGCACTGGATACGCTTCCGGTAACGATCATTCATGGCAAAGAGGATACCATCGCAGATCCTGACAACTCTACTTTTGCTATTCAAAAACTAACCGGCACATCAAAGCAATTGATTGAGGTAGAGAAAGAGGGTCATTTTATTCTTTGGCAAAATGTCCCTCTAATATCTGAGCAGATCCAAGACCTGTTGTCTGAAACTCAGCAAATGAGCAAGTACTAATCGTCTTTAGTAAAGTTGGCTTCGCTAAAACGATCTAAGTCGTACGGTGTTTGTTGGTAAACGCAGTAATTTAACCAGTTCGAAAACAGCAAGTGTCCGTGGCTTCGCCAGCTTGCGGTTGGCTTATTATCTGGGTTGTTATTCGGGTAGTAATTGACTGGAATAACTGGCTCCATGCCTTCACCTAAGTCACGAATGTACTCATTGTGTAAGGTATGAGAATCGTACTCAGGGTGACCAGTGACAAACACGTTTCGCTTATCTTTGGTGGCTGCCAGATACACACCCGCCACGTCTGATGTTGCAAGAATATCTAAGTCAGTATGTTCGGCAAGGAACTCTGGAGAGAAATCAGCGTAGCGAGAGTGTGGCGCTAAGAAGGTATCATCAAAACCACGTAACACCGGGTGATAAGGCTGGTGGATTTTATGGTGATAGACCCCAGACAGCTTATCCTTACGGGTACGTTTAGGCAGATCGTAGAGTAACTTCAAACCTGCTTGGGCCGCCCAACAAACATACAGCGTTGAAGTGACATGTTCTTTCGCCCAACTCATGATGGTTTGCAAGTGTTCCCAGTAGATCACATCTTCAAATTGGACTAAGCCTAATGGCGCACCAGTGATGATGAGTCCATCAAAGTTACGTCCTTTAACCATTTCAAACTGGCGATAGAAGTTATCTAAGTGTTCTGTCGGTGTGTTTTTACTTGGTCTATCATCAATGCGTAGCAACTCAATATCCACTTGTAGTGGGCTGTTTGATAGCAAACGTAGGAACTGGGTTTCCGTCTCAATTTTCTTAGGCATAAGATTGAGGATCAGCACCTTAAGCGGACGAATTTCCTGTGTTGACGCACGAGACTCAGGCATGATGAAGATATTCTCGGTACGTAATACGTCAGATGCGGGTAATTGATCGGGGATCTTAATTGGCACAGCTTACTCCCTAAGCGTATTTATGGACGTCTATACTTCTAAACTTAACCCAATCAGAATGAGATGTCGATAGCCAATTCGGTCCAATTTGTATTAACATTCGTGTGCGAACTCACTAGTTAAATTCACTATGACCTTAAAACTCACCTTGATTCGAGGGTTGCCTGGATCAGGTAAAAGTACATTGGCAAAGACAATCGATGCCAAACACTATGAAGCTGATATGTATTTTATCAACGACTGTGGCGAATATGTCTATCAGCCGGAGAAAATCGCACAGGCTCATCAGTGGTGTCAGCAGATGACTGAGCAAGCCTTGCTCAGCGGCGACAGTGTCGTTGTTTCAAACACATTTGTTCAACGCTGGGAAATTGTTCCTTACCTGAAACTGGCTAAGCGCGTTAAAGCTCACTTTGAAGTTCTCGAATGTCATAACAATTATGGCAACATTCATGGCGTTGCGCCTAACACGATAAAATCTATGAAAAAACGGTGGCAAGAATGGCAAAGCGTTCCCCAGTTGTAGAGATAACTTCTTACGGTATTTATAAAGAGTGGGATTCCAAATCTAAGCACTTGCCGAAGATTCAAGAATTCACGACCAAAGTGCCCGCCGATGAAGAAATAGAATTTGGTTTCATCGTCAACATCAAGAAAGCCAAGGGTGAAGTGATAGAGTTTTGTATTGCCCATCCAGGAGTGAAAGGTAAAAAAGGACAGACTTTAGAACCATTTACTGGCGATTTGCATGTCGGAAGTAATGACTGGGATTTTTATCTAGGTGACACCATTCAGTTACTTGATCCAGTTGACGGGTTTGAATCAAACATTGGCAAGTGGCGCATGACAATCGCGTTGAGTGGTCGAATTATTGCTGAAAAAACGTTTGATGTGTATGCACGTGATGAAGGTGAGTTTTGGAAAAAGCGCGGCTTTTAGTGGTTTGTTGAAGAAAAACATTGGGTATCTAAGGGCGCACAGTGTGTATAAACCTGTTCGGCGCCCCTGAGTCATAGCTTGCCAACTCAAATACTAGAGAAGTCATACCCAGCAGCAAGCAATAAACCGCGTTCATGTTTAATGAGTTGAGCGCGGTCTTCAATCAGTTCGTGCAAGGCTTGGCGCGGCTTACTTGCCAGAGTTTTAAAATCTTCAAAAGACTGCGACGCTTCAATTTCAGCAAACATTTCGCTGATCACGTTTCTAGCTTCGCATGGGTTGCTTTCAGTTTTGAAGTATTCAACACCTCGCGCAGCTTCACGCATTTCCGCCAGTAGCTCAATTGGGCTTGATTCCTGCGCCACAGACAAATAGTTATCTAGCACTCGCTTGGCAAACAGTAGCTCTTGTAATGGTATGTCACGACCACTTTCAATCAGTGTCGGACTAAGAATGTTATTTGAGCTCATCGACTATCCTTGGTTCAAATGTATCAATTGCCTAAGCAGTCTAAATTATCATTGCGCGAAAGGGAACAATCTAATTTGTCCAAACTGGAAGGGAGTGCTGTTGTTTTTCTCTTAGTAATTCGTATCTTGCGTATCTTGTAGATTGCTGAGCGCCGGCAAGTGGTCAAAGCAGCGCCAATAAACAGTGATATTCGATAATTTATATCTGAGTGATGACTATAATTACAGCACTATAAGTAAGTGTATTGCCCAAGGAAGGTTAATTTATGTTGTTTTTTAAAAATAACGAACCAACGCAGACATCTAACCATTCTGATCACGTCTATGCTGCAATCAAAAAACATGTGGCTTGGATAGAGTTTAGTCCTGAGGGGGTCATCCAAGATGCGAGTAGGCTGTTTTTAAGTGTTGTTGGATACTCGTTAGAAGAAGTAAAAGGAAAGCATCATCGGATCTTTTGTTCTGACAGTTATATTAGCTCTGCCGCCTATCAAAGTTTTTGGCGTGATTTGGCTAAAGGGGTCACCAAAGAGGGAACATTTGAGAGAAAGAACAAGCAGGGGGAAACCATTATACTAGAGGCGACGTATTTTCCTATCTACGATTCTGAAGGTAAGGTGTCTAGTGTGGCGAAGATTGCTTCAGACATCACTGAGATGTTTTATAAAAACCAAAAAAATGATGCACTGTTTTCTGCATTGGATAAGTCGCAAGCTATCATTGAGTTTGATCCCAAAGGCACTGTCATTTCAGCTAATCCCAATTTCTTGAGTACGCTCGGATATAGCTCTTCCCAAGTGGTTGGGCAACACCACCGAATATTCTGCTTTGACGATTTTTACAAGGACAACCCTCATTTTTGGCGAGATCTCGAAGATGGACAGATCAAATCAGGTCTTTTTCAGAGACGTAGTTCCCATGGAGCGAGTGTATGGATTGAAGCCACTTACAACCCTATTAGAGATGAAACAGGGAAAGTGGTGAAGGTTGTAAAATTTGCTAGTGATATCACTGCGCGTATCGAACGCAACCAGGCAATAGCGGAGGCTTCTGAAGTGGCCTATTCGACTTCAGTTGAGACAGCGCAAATTGCTCAGGAAGGATCCCAACTACTAGCGGACTCAGTTGAGGTGTCACGGAATGTCTCCCAAAAGGCGCAAGAAACGGTTGAGAAAGTTCAGCAATTAAATGCCAGCTCCCAAAATATTCAAAACATTGTTTCTACTATTCAAGGTATTGCCGATCAGACTAATTTGCTAGCACTGAATGCGGCGATTGAAGCCGCAAGGGCAGGTGAGCATGGACGCGGTTTTGCTGTCGTTGCTGACGAAGTTCGCCAGCTTGCCTCTCGCACTTCAGAATCTACTGATGAGATTGTAAAAGTTGTCGAAGAAAACCAAGGTTTAATCAATGAAGTGACAGGAATGATGAGTGAGGTTTCAACAATTTCTGAACAAGGAAACTCGAAAATAACTGAGGTTTCAACCGTTATGGATGAGATTCATAAAGGGGCCGAAAATGTTTCTAACACTGTAATGGGGCTCTCGGAAAGTCAATCTTAGTCGTTAATTTAATGTGTATATGGGGCTTGTTGGATAGGCAGGTCTCTACTCATACGGCAATGAAGCAGGGCTGCGAATCAATAGGCTTGTCTTCTGCTACAGTTGACGAATCTTCACTATTTCCTCTTGCTTGATTCCTAGTGATTCTAGAAATTTTTGATGCTCTTCTGGCTCCATCTCTTCAAACTTTTGATGCCACTTCAGCATGTCATCTTCATTTAACCCAGCCGCTGACATGATTTCTACCCAACGTTGTTTGTCTACCATGTTTTCGTATAGTAGTTCAGGCTCTTGGAGTAATACGACAATCGCTTTTTGTTGGTTACGTAGTGCTTGAATCTCTCGCTCTAAGTCACTGAAATGACCTTTTAAAAGTTGAGTCTGAGATTGACCTTGCTTGTCTAGCAAAGACTTGATGCTAGCGATAGAAAGACCATATGAGCGATAAGAAATGATAGTGTCGAGCCTTTCAACTTGTTTCACTCCATACCAGCGGTAACCGTTCTCAGAACGATGAGATGGCAGTAGTAGGTTTTCTCGCTCGTAATATAAAACAGTGGTGCGGGATATACCGAATTGTTTAGCAAGTTGAGTGACGGTGAGCATAGGAACTCCAAGACTTGGTTGATTCACTAAAGTTAAACCCTATACCAATAGACGGGTCAAGTTTAGCAGGAACGACGGGAGGAAAAGTGATGTCACAGGAGTGCTGACGCAAGGCAAAGAGTTGTACCTAGCGTCTCAGGATAAAAAGCAGCGCTACTTTTGGAAAAGAATATAAGCGTCATGCACGCCTTGAATCAGCATCTGCATCCCAATGACCGTTAGAATCAGTCCCATTAAACGGGTGACAATATTGATTCCACTTTCACCAAGTTTATCGACCAGTTTTGGGCCAAACAAAAAACAGACAAAGGTGATAAGACAAAGCAAGGCAAACGCCGCGATCGTCACCACAATGCTGAAGATATCGCCTGAGGCAGAGTAGTTCATTGCCGTTGCTATGGTTCCTGGGCCGGCTAAGATAGGCAGGGCAAGTGGGGAGATGGCAATATCACCGTCTTGGGAGGCCTCTTCACTGTCATGACTGTGCATCTTCGAAGAGTTGCCTTGTAGCATATGATAACCAACGAGGAAGACGAGAATGCCACCTGCCAAACGAAGAGCTGGCAGGGTAATGCCAAATACTTCAAAGATCCCTTTACCAAGAAAGCTAAACGCAGCGACAATAGCGAATGCTGTAGCCAGCGCTTTAAATGCTGTTTGTTTACGTTGTTCTGCGGTTTGCTGTCCGGTCATTCCGACAAAGACAGCCGTGTTAGCAATTGGGTTCATCATTGCGAAGAAACCCATAAATACGGTGACAGCAGTCGTGGTTAAATCGTGCATCAGTCAATCACTTATTTAGTCAGTTTAGTAATCACATTAGCACAATTTATAAAAATGGAACTATCTATAGCTGCAAATAAATGGCATCTAGCTATCTGATTTTAAGCTTGTTTTTAAACTCCACAGAGCAATAGAGAACCAAACCAAGCTTTGCAACCAAAGTTGAGTATAGTTATCTGAAATGTTCCGCCACGTGCCGCCCATTTGGTTCAAGGTTAAGAACCCTTGAATGGCAGGTGTGCTTGGAAAGAGTTCAGACAACCAAACCATTGGCGCAGGAATAGCTTCAATTGGCCATATAAAGCCCGCGCTAAACACGAGTGGCATTGAGCTGACCAACACGACTAAGGTCACTAATTCGCGTCTTGGAGTGATGGCTCCTAACCAAATACCTATCGCACAAGATGCCATCAAGAAAGGCAGTAAGAGCGTCAAAAGTTCTGTTGCATGTGCTAATTGGTTAACACCATGCATAGAAAAACTAGCACCAAAGTAATACATGCTTAATAAGTAATAAACCGCGATTAAAACCAGCATACGAACCGAGATGAGTTTTAATGGAGAGGTATGACTCCAGTAACCCGTTCCGTGTTTCTGCGTTCCTACCATTAACCCTGCTGCCATTGCTAGAGTTTGCTGCAAAATGAGCACAAACACCGCAGGCACAACGTAGTCCACATAGCCCATTCGAGGGTTGAACGTCGGTTTTAGATTCAATTTAGTCGCGGCATATTGATTGGCCGCTTTTGATAGTGGCTGACCGTCAATGAGTAGTTTAGCCACCTTGGTTTGCGCCGCTAAGGTTCCGCCTGCCTGAGCGAGACCTTCCACGATAGTGCCGTAAACCAAAAAGTAAGACGCATCTCCAGCGTATGAGAGCGTAGGGCTTTTTCCAAGCAGCAAGTCTTTATAAAAGTGCTCTGGAATGACGAGTATTCCGCTCACGTCACCATTGAGAAAAGCTTGGTGAGCGTCTTGCAATGTGTAATCTCGCTGAACAACGTTGACCTGTGGCGTTGCATCAACCATCCGCTCCAATTGATAGCTTGTTTGGCTTCGGTCTAAGTTCACCACACTGATCTTTTGCTCTTGCGGGGTTTGGTGGCTATAGGGTAAAGGGTAGAGGAATGAATAAAACACCACACCGCCAAATACGGTAAGAACCACCACAGGATTGGTCAGTAGTGCTTTAAGTTCCGCTTTGACCAATTCAAAGAAACTCATAGTGTTGCCTCACTTACGACCTTGGACTTTTGATTGTTTAAGTGCTTTTTCGCCAGTCCAATGACCAACAAAGCGGGGACTAGGTAACCAAGCATAGGCAGTAGATGGTGTAAAGATTCTATCCATGCTTGACCGTAACTGACTTGGCTGACCTGTACTTCGATGTAGTGGCTGATTGGTAATAAACTGCGCCACGCTTGAGCAAGGCTATTCATATCGGTAACAGGGAAAGTAATCCCCATAAAAGCGAAGCTTGGGGCGGTAAATGCGCCAGCGAAACTCATCGCTCGTGCGGCGTCGAGAGTTAAAAAGAAAAACAGGCTGCCCATGATCATGCAGGCAATGATGGTTAACCATTGAGCGACGATCAAAACCAAAAAGCTACCATTCATTGGCCACTTAAACCCTAAATAGAACCAACACAAGAAAGCGAAACCTTGTATGGCGAACACGCATGAGTAGGGGGCAAGCGTTTGAAAGATAGCACGAGCAGGTTTATTACCAAGCCAGTTAATTAGCCCTCTGTCGCGTAAATTAGCCGATAAGACGAGAATGGTGGTTACAACCACAACAATCTGCCAAAGCGCGGGGACCACTGCTGAAACTAAGAACTGGGCGTAATTGGAGTTTTTATTGAATAGGGGAGTGATTTGCGTACGAATCGGCACTGCTTTTCCGAGCGCAGAGCTTAACGTCGCATTACCTTGACTCAAATTGCCGACAGTACTGACTTGTGCATTAAACGTTCCTTGAGCTTGAAGAAAGGCAGAGTTGATCAACTTACCCACTAAGATCATTTGGCTGTTGTAAAAGACACTCACCTGAGGCGCTAACTGTTTATACGTATCTTGTTCAAAGTTAGGTGGGATAACGGCATAAGCGTATATTTCACCTTCAACCAAGGCTTGTTTGGCTTCTAGCGCGCTCGCGAACTGTTTATCAACCTTCATTGCCGATGTTGCGTCATAGTACCGAATCAGCTGCTGAGACATTTTGCCAGAGTCTAGGTTTACGACACCGATGGGCAAATCTCGCGCGATACTTTGCGAGAAAATTGCCCAAATCATCACGGCCAGCATGACAGGTAGCCATGTCAAACTAGACAATAGCCACTTGTCACGCCGGATAATTGAAAACTGGGAAACGCTATGATCAACCATATCGCGACCTAATTACCCTTTTAGCTCAACAACTAGGCTCATGCCCATACGCAGATTTTGGACAGGTTGAGTGGGTCTTGCTTCTACTTCGAATGTTCTTAGGTCAAAGCCTTGAGCCGCATCGGTTGAACGCCAAGTCGCAAAATCACCCATAACGGCAATGTGAGACACCTTAAACTCAATTTGCTTGTTAAGCGCTGGGACGAAAGCGGAGAAAGTCTGACCTTTTTCAAAGTGACTGAGTAGGTCTTCACGTACGTTCAAGACTGCCCAAGAATCATCGGTATCAATCACAGTTACAACAGGAAAGCCCTGCGGAGCAAGTTCGCCACTTTGAAGCAGCACTTGGGAGACTTCACCGTCGAACCAGCTTTCGATAGTTGTGTCTTCGGCATAAGCTTCAACTTCTGCGACCGCACCTGCTGCCATACGTGCTTTTTCGGCCGCGGCTATTTTGGTCTCGCTACGCGCACCTTCTTGAGCCATTTGGTACATTTGGAAAGCCGCACTCTCAGTGTACTTAGCGGCATCCCATTGGGTTTTCGCTTCGTCACGTTTTTGTTCAGCGACTACACCTTCCTTGTAAAGGTTGTTAACGCGAAGGTAGGTTTTTTCCATTAGAGCCGATGCCGCTTTGGCTTTTTTCCACTGGTCTTTCGCCGCTTGGATTTGCTGAAAGCGTGCGCCTTTTTCTGCTTCCATTGCAAGCGCACCCGCCGCTTTTTCACCGGCTTTCGCCTGTTCTAGCTTCGCTTCAATTTCTGGGCTGTGGAGCGTAAAGATGAGCTCGCCTTTTTCGACATGATCGCCTTTGTGCACCATTACCTGATCAATTCTACCCGGTACTTTGGATGAGATACTGTATTGCTGAGATTCAATCTGACCTTGCAAGCGAACCGGTTTCGGTTGATAGGCTTGGTAAAAGCTATAGCCAACCCAAGATGCAACGCTCAATGCGACAGCCGTAAGTAGAAGTGGTTTTGCATTTTTCATCTCAGATCCTTATTTACTCGATATATTGATAGCGTTGTGTTGGTATTGGCTGAATGCATCCATCTCACTTGATAGGGCAAGCAACTTGGATAGGGAGATTAAATAGTTAAAGCTTGCTGCTGCTTTCTGAGTCTGAACGCTAGCCACGTAAAGCTGCGCGTCTACCACATCGGTGGAGGTGGATAACCCTTGAGAAAACGCCTTTTGACGTAGATTGAGATTTTCGCTCGCTAATTCAATACTTGATTCTAGGCCCAGAACTTCCTCTTGGGCTTGCTGCGCTTCAAGGTATGTTTTCTGAACCAGTACGGAAAGGTCTTGTTTTGCTTGCGCTTTTAGGTAGCGGACTTGAGAGACTGCGCTGTGCGCGGCTTTAACTTGATCACTACGACCAGAATTCTCAATTAAAGGAATATTTACACCGACACCGACCAACCAATCGGGTTTCATTTGGCTCGCGAGTGAGTCATCTTCATGGAGGCTGTAATCCCCATACAGATACACTTCTGGGTAGTATTTCCCTTTTTCTGCTTTGATTAAGCTAGCAGCTTGCTTCTCTTTTGCTTCAAGCAGAGCTAAGCCTGGGTAGGTGTCAAGAGTTCGTTCAATGAACAAACTCTGCTCTGGTAAGTTTTGATTGATAAATAGGCTGTCGGCAGGCTCAATATTGGTCGTTTGGTTTAGAATTTGGTTGAGTGCTGACTGAGCGATCTCTAAACTTTTTTCTGCTTTCTTACGCTCAATGACTGCTTTATCTAACGCAGATTCTGCTTGCAAGCGCTCGACGCGGGCGATCTGCCCTTGTTGCTCTAGCTTTAGAGCGTTGTCTCTATGCTTTGTTAACCCTTGCTCGACGAGTCGGCGAGTTTCCACCACCTCTTGAGCTAAAAGAACCGAAAAGTAGTATTTGCTGAGATCTTCAAAACGAGCTTGGGTTTCCATAGCCAACTCACTTTGCGCTTGTTGTTTGCGACCTTCAGCTGCTGACTGCGCCGCGTTGATACGCCCGCCAGTAAAGATCGGCCAAACCGCTCGGATTGAAGAACTGAAAATATCTCTTTCAGTAATCGTCGAAGTGACACCACCCAGTCCGGCAAGCAGTTGGTTAAATACAGGTCCAAGGTTTGGAAGGTGCTGACCGGTACTTTCAAAAAGCTGGCTACCAGAAACCTTTACGTCAGTATCTAATCGCGTGTAGTTAGCGCCAACAGTGACTGAAGGTAAGTTAAGGTTATCCGTTGCGTTTTTAAGATGTTCATAGCGTTCGACATTCGAGCGTTGAGCAGCTAATGAGTTGTTTTCTTGCTGTAAGACTTGCCAAGCTTGATCTAAGCTGATTGCAGCGGCGCTAGAAAGGGGAGAGTAGACGCCAAGAAAACCGATCAGCAGCGCTATGGGACGCAACGACATAGTGATGTACTCTATTTGTTAAAAAATAGAGTTTATACTCTAGTTTCTGTGCGGGCAATCACTAAATTGTAAAAAGTACGGCGTTTTGACATTGATCAGGGCTTGTAATAAATGCGTGCCATTCAAGTGGTAATTCGATAGAAATAAAAGCGTATTAATTGTTCTAAGTGGTTAATTATCAGAGGGAAGAAAAAATGAAAGGCAGTCTACGAATGATCACAAGCTGCCTTTTAAGTTTTAAGGCGTGTATCGAAGCCCGAGCATCTTGCAGTTATCTTCGAGGTACGGCTTAGTGACGACCTTGAATCCAAAACTTCCATAGTAATCTTTCAAGTGCTCTTGAGCCGAGATAAAAATGGAATCTTGCGGATAAAGCTCTTTTGTTGAGTCGAAGCTCACACGCATTAGTTCGTTACCAACTCCTTTACCTCTGTATTTGAGGCTAACAATTACCCTACCAATACATACATCGTTAGCGTCATTTTCAAGTAGGGGAAGCACTTCTTTTGGGTAACCAAGTTGTTGCGGCATGATACGGCTGTATGCAACGAGTTCCTCATCGTCAAATCCCATGACATGATAAGTCTCAGGGTGGTCGTCTTTGCCGTCTAGGTCGCTATAGGGTTCTTGCATCTCGACAATAAAAATATCTACCCGAAGGCGTAAAAAAGCGTAAAGCTCTTGAACGTTCAGCTGCTCAAACTTTTTGATTCTCCACTCTAGCATTATTTTTCTCCTTATCTGCGTGGAGAACAAAATAGAAGACTTGCGTTGTTGACTCATTAACTTATGTTAAGAATTCATACCTTGAATGAATTTTATCGTTGAATTAGTTAGTAGAGATTGTTTCATGCCGAAAATGGATTGTGGATTAACGCAGAAAGCTTAATAACTCAATCAAAAAAAGCCAGTCGGGTTACGACTGGCTCCGGTCAAATCAAACCAAATTACACAGGAGTGATCGTTACTGCTCTACTTTTTGTGGTGTTGGCTTTAACTTTTGGAACAGTTTGACAAACAGTGGGCTGAACAAAACAAGCACCGCTAAGATGGTGAACGTCATGGTAATTGGACGTTCCCATAAGAAGCTCAGCTCACCGTCGCTGATCATTAATGCTCGGCGTAGGTTCTCTTCCATTAAGCCACCGAGAATAAATCCAAGTAGTAACGGAGCGAGCGGGAAGTTAGCTAACCTGAGCGCGATTGCTCCCATTGCGATCAACAGCATGATGAAGACATCCATTGTGTTGAAAGAGACAAGGTAAACCCCCGTGATTGAGAAGAACAAGATCATAGGCAGTAGAACCGTTCTCGGCACAGCAAGTAGTTTGGAGATGTATGGGATCAAAGGTAAGTTCAAGATCACCAGTACGATGTTACCAAAATACATAGAGATGATAACTGACCAGAACACATCAGGATGCTCGACAAATAGACGTGGCCCTGGCTGAATACCGTAGGCAATCAAAGCACCGAGCATAATGGCGGTGGTACCTGACCCTGGAATACCCAGCGTTAGAAGTGGAACAAATGAGCCACTTGACGCTGCATTATTTGCCGATTCTGGTGCAACTAGACCACGGATACTGCCTTTACCAAATTCCTCTTTCTTCTCTTTTGGCGCAAGATTACGTTCCATACCGTAGCTAAGGAAAGCTGCGATGGTGGCACCCGCACCTGGAAGTACACCAGTGAAGAAGCCAAGAATAGATGAACGAATCGAAACTGGTGCAACTTCTTTCACCTCTTCTTTAGTGACTTTCATGCTGCCGATATTGCTCATTCTGTCCTGTTCGTCTGAACGGGTGTCTTGCTCTGGCTTTAAGATTCCCATCAAGGTTTCGCCTAGGGCGAAGGTAGCCATTGCCAAAAGCAGGAAGCTAAAACCATCCATGAGGTCTGTAAGGCCAAAGGTAAAGCGTTCAACACCAACCCCTTTGTCGATACCAACCGTTGATAGCATCAAGCCCAAAATTGTCATCATCCATGCTTTTAGCACTTGTCCTTTACCTGCAAAGCCAGCAACCGCAGAAAGGCCCAGCAGCATCAAGGCAAAGTAGTCTGAAGATTGGAAGCTCAGTGAGACGTTAGCCAGTGCTGGAGCGGCAACTAACAGCATGATTGCGGATAACGTACCACCCGTGAATGATGAGTAAGCCGCAAGTGCAAGGGCTTTACCTGCCTGACCTTTTTGCGCCATAGGGTAGCCGTCAAAGGCGGTAACAACGGTTGATGAACAACCCGGAGCATTGATCAAAATTGATGATGTTGAACCACCAAAGACCGCGCCGTAGTAAACCCCAGCCATCAAGATAAGACCTGAAGATGGCTCTAAACCATAGGTAATTGGGATCATTAGGGCGATAGCCGAAATTGGGCCAAGACCCGGTAGCATGCCAATAAAGGTACCGACAAAACAACCAACAATCACCATCATGATGTTCATTGGCATCACTGCGGTCGAAAGACCTTGTAAAATTCCATCTAACATAATGTTATTTCCTTAAATTACGACCACATGGTGAAAATAACACCTGGCTCTAAGTAGATATCTAGGCCTTGGGTGAGCAGCAGGTAGAAAGCGATGACAAACGGGAAGGATGCACCCAAAAGCACTTTCTTACGTCGTTCTCCCAACAGATAGAAACCTGCAAGCAAAAAGAATCCTGTTGCAATGACGAAGCCGACGTAGGTTAGACCAACACCATAAAACGCCATTAAAACTAGAAAGCCGATAAGCAGTTTCCAGTTGAAATCGACCACGGCACCACTTTTTACATCAGGTTGTCCCGTTACCAATAAAAGTAACGAAAGGCCGATACCTGCGAATGTTAATAGCGTTGGTAGAGTGCGAGCCGTAAAGGGTTCGTATTCATCGCCAGGAAATAATGGGATTTGGGTTGTCTGGTAGCCATAACAAAGGCAGACAAGCAAAAATATCATCGCGCCAACACGGTCGCGACAGAGTAGGTTTTCTTTTGAGAAAAAATTACCTTTATTGAATGAGTTCGTTGGCAAGTCCGACATATCCAACTCCATTTGCGTTACAGGTAAGGAAAGAAAAAAGCCGTACACGAGAGTTAATGAGCATGTTTCACCAACGAATAAGCCATTTGCTGCTAGTCAAAGAGGCTTAACTGTTTATAAATAAACAGAGGAGATTGTGTGTAGTTAGCTCATGTACGGCGAAAAGAGATGAGGGTGGTGCAAGTCACCCTCATACAATCGGTTTAACGACTATTTTAGGAAACCAAGTTCGCGCATCAGATCGCCCATTTGCTTCTCTTGATCTTCTAGGAATGCGTAGAACTCTTTGTCCGCTTTGTAGTTATCAATCCAACCGTTACGGTCACGAACTACTTGCCACTCGTCTGTGTTGTACATCTTCGTCAGAGCTTCGTTCCACTCGTTAATCTTCTCTTGGCTAGCGCCAGGTGCTGCAAAGAATCCGCGCCAGTTAGCAAACACAGTTTCGTTACCGTATTCTGTTAGCGTTGGAATATCAGGTGCTGCGTCAAGGCGTTTCGGTGCCGTTACTGCCAAAATCTTAACTTGACCAGACTTAGACATTTCTAGAACTTCACCTAGGCCTGTAGAAAGTAGCTGCGTTTCGCCTGATAGAAGGGCTGCCATTGCTTTACCGCCTGCATCATAAGCGATGTAACGCACTTTCTTAGCATCGAAACCTTCGCCTTTGAATGCTGCTGCGACAACGAGGTGATCCATACTGCCTCGCGCTGAACCACCAGCGATTTTCACTTTACGTGGATTTGATTCGAATTCTTTAACAACGTCTTCCCATGTGTTGTATTTAGAGTCAACGGAAGTCACGATCGCGCCGTAGTCAGCGATAGTCGCTGCAACAGGGGTCAGGTCGCGGAATGATTGTGGGAAAATACCCGTTAGTGAGCGTACTACGATTGGTGTTGAGTTCACCATAAGCGTATCTTCTTGACGCTCTGCCGTTTCGATTAGGTGGGCAATTGCTTTACCGCCGCCACCACCAGATAGGTTCTGGAAAGAGACGTTATCGACGATATCAGATTTAACTAACACATCACCTGTGCCACGAGCTGTCATGTCCCAGCCTCCACCTGCACCACCAGGGATTAAGAAGTGGATTTTCTCTACATCAGCTGCAAATGCGTTAAAAGAAAAAGACGCAGCGATGATAGAAGCGGCTAGGGTTGGTTTTAGTACCTTAAACATGATTCACGTTCCTTATGTATGGGCATATTCTTCTTTGAGAACACGCTTATCGTTATCAATTCTCTAGTTACAAGGAGGGAACTTGTTGCTAGATGTGTTTAAGGTTAATGGTCTGTTAAATTCGTGTCTCCAATACGTTGATAAAAAGAATATTGGTCATTGTGGGGGTTTTGTTCATAAAGTTCATGCAATTGGTTTATGAGTCTGTGCACCTATGAGAAAATGTGTAATCATAATGCAAGATGTCTCATATTTTTATGGAATAACATTTGGATTAGTAGAGGAAATATTCTAATAATCTATACATAACAAAAAAACTGAAAAACAAACTACTTACGGTAAATCGAATCGTTCAGTCAATGCCAACGGAGGGCGTTAAAGAATGAAAGATCACACACGTCAGGCTAAGAAGTTCTCTATCCAGTTCACAGTCGGCACCATGTTTTTGTGCGCTACGCTGTTGACCGCATCTGTCGCCATCGGGCTACAGTACTATTTCAGCAAACAGATGTCGGAAGAGAATGTTCTGGCTAAGCTAACTTCCGCTTCCTCAGATATTGGTTCTTATCTCGAACTGGTCGATAAAAACGCGACTAATAGCGTTCAGATTCTCAAAAGCGTTGCTGAATCAACGACTCACACTTTTGCTGAAGCCGAGATACGCAATATTTTTACTTTGATCCTCGAAGATAACCCGCTCTTTTATAGCCTGTACGTTGGGCGTGACAATGATGACTTTTATCAGATCATTAATTTGGAATCCTCTCAAATTGTAAGGGAAAAAATAGAAGCCGATCTTAATGACCGTTGGGTTGTTATCAACATTTCCGGCTCTGAAGAGCAGCGTATTCGTACGACTAATTACCTTACAAAAGACTTTAAGCTGACTAAGAAAATAACAGAAGTCAGCAACTATTTTCCTACTCAAAGGCCTTGGTACTTGGGGCCCAAACATCAGCAGGTGTTTAAAACAGAGCCTTATCTGTTTCAGCACCTAAAGATTACAGGGCAAACATACTCTATTCGCACTCAATCAAAAGTGATAGGGGTGGATATTGTCCACTCGGCAATGAAAGAGAAGATGATGCCAGCCCAGCTCGGACTTTCACCTGATAGTGGAACAGAGTCTTTTGTTTTTAATGATAAAGGCGAGGTTATTGCCTCTAACGTTGAGTTGTATCATGAAGTGCGTATTCCGAGCCCAAAGCCCCTTGTTCTTAGTGATAGCGAGAAAGCCGAAATAGAAGCGGTAGGTTCACTTATGGTCTCAAATCAAAATGATTGGGGGCCTTACGATTATGCTCAATCAGGCGAGCCAAAAGGGTATGCGATAGATCTTCTCAACCTACTTTCGCAAATGACAGGGGTAGAGCTAGAGTTTGTTAATGGTTTTGATTCAGTGACGTTGTCACAGATGTATCGCCAAGGTGACATCGATTTACTTCACTCTGTACCTGAGACTAAGGCGGTGAAGGGAGTCAAAAGCGCTACTCTGTTTAGTGGTCAACTGGCGCTAGCTTCCAATCCTGATAAGCCCGTTTACTCGTCTCTGTCCGACCTCTCTCAAGAGTCAATTGCTGTGGTCGGTGGTTATGGAATGAAATCGTGGTTACTAAAGCGAGCACCAACTCTAAATCTAACTGAAGTAGCGAGTTTGGATGAAGCAAAACAGGGACTTGTAACAAAACGCTATGATTACATTATTGATACCTTCCATACGTTATCTGAACTAAATGAACTGTCTAATACCGAACAAGCCAAGGTATCGAAGCTGTCTGGTATTGAAATGCTTCTTTTTCATCTCTATATGAAAAGGGAGCATAGATCGGTTGTAGATATTTTAGATAAAGCTTTGCTCGCTATCACGCCGCTACAACGAACCGCTTTGCAAGAAAAATGGCTAGATTCCAATCAATGGCGAGGAACGTTTTTACCTTATCCAGAGCTTTTTTCCGCATCACGTAATCCTAGCCTCCATAACTCGATGGCTAAAATTGATATTGAAGGGCAACAGTACTTTATCTATGTGACTCCGCTATTGTCTGAACAAAATCACAATGAATTCTATGCAGTAGTGCTGCCTGAAAACATCATTTATGAGCAAGTTTGGCCTAAACTGATGACCTCGATTGGGCTGACCGTTTTAATAATGATGGTCTTGCTTCCTTTAGCATGGAAATTTAGCGCTCCAATTGTTGTTCCAATTAAAGCGCTACGCACAGAAACTAAGAAGATAAAAGCAAGAGATTATGATGCAGTATCTCTGGTTAACACACGCATCAAAGAGGTGTCTGAACTCTCTGAGTCTATTGCTTCTATGGGTGCTGCACTCAAACAACACGAGAAACAACAAGAGGACTTTGTTGAGTCTTTCATTAAATTAATCGCGCAAGCGATCGATGACAAATCCCCTTACACCGCAGGGCACTGTAATCGAGTTCCTGAGCTAGGCATGATGCTAGCTAAGGCAGCTGAAGAGTGCCAGGAAGGTAATTTTAAACAGTTTAAGTTCGAAAATGACGATGAAAGGCGAGAATTTAGAATTGCCGCCTGGCTACATGACTGTGGCAAGATCACCACACCAGAGCATGTGGTTGATAAAGGCACTAAACTTGAAGCGAATTATAATCGCATCCACGAAATCCGTATGCGCTTCGAAGTACTATGGCGTGACGCCGAAATTGAATATTTGAATTCGCAACTTGCTTCAACTAAAGACAAGAACACGGCACTTGCCGAACTCAAACGGTATAAGCAAACCCTGCAGGAAGAGTTTGAGTTTATTGCTCGCTCAAATGTCGGTGGCGAGTTTATGGGTCAAAAAGAGGCCGAGCGAATCGAGCAGATTGCTCGCAAAACGTGGCAAAGGAACTTTGATGATCGCTTAGGGCTTTCACCATTCGAAGACTTGAATAAACCTCAAGAGGAAGTTGTGCTTCCGACCACCGAGCCGTTACTTTCTGACAAACCAGAACACATACAAAAGCGGATTAGACCAGTTGAATTTGACGAGAAGTTAGGCATAAAAGTGGATGTGCCAGAGCATCAGTATAACTTAGGTGAGATCTACAACTTATCAATTTCGCGCGGTACTTTAACCGCAGAAGACCGTTTCAAGATAAATGAGCACATGATCAGCGGTATCAAAATGCTTGAGGCTTTGCCATTTCCAAAAGAGCTGAGTCGAGTCCCTCGCTATGCCTCTACTCACCATGAAACCCTTAAAGGGACGGGTTACCCACGTAGGCTGTCAGCGGAAGATCTTTCAATTCCTGAGAGAGTGTTAGTTATTGCGGATATCTTTGAGGCGCTGACAGCAGCAGATAGACCTTATAAGAAAGCCAAACCTGTCAGTGTAGCGATTGATATTCTGTACAAAATGGCTCTCGACGAACACGTTGATATGGATCTGTTCTTACTCTTCCTTGAAAGTGGCGTTTATTTGGATTACGCACAAGCATTTTTGCCACAGAGTCAAATAGACGATGTGGATATCAACCAGTATTTTTCGAAGCAGCGAGTCGCTTAGCCATTCTGAGTTGTTGATTGAAGAGGATTTGATATTTGGCAGGAAGAGCTCCCAATTCAGGGAGCTTTTTTGTTGCAACGTATTCGGTAATGGATTGCCCTTGGTAAGGGTGTTTTTCAGCGATAGTCTGAAGCGTCACAGCTAAAGAAACATAGTCGTCTTGGGTGCTAATAAGGCCATGACGCTTAAGCGCGTTGACACTTGCAAAGCTGGGTGTAACCGACGAGTACGCTTGTTCTGAGTAAGGTCGTCCGATTGGAAGTACGCTGCCCAGATCGACAAAGACAGGATCACCTTTTGGGCGAGTTAAGATGTTTGCAGGCTTGATGTCACCATGGATAAAACCCGTCTCATGAATTGTTTTAATCCCAGTTTCGAGCTTCGAAATCAACGTGCTATTTGGTTGAGCTGTGCAATCAGTCAGCGATTGTCCTTCGACAAATGCGTACATCAACCAACTGGCCTGATGATGGCTATCGGCATCGATAAAGCTGGGCCAATAGCTAGAGGCATAGTTCGCGAGAAAACTCGCTTCGTTGTGAAGTTGCGATTTTGCAAGTGTGGAAAGAGCAAATTTGAGGGCGACCTTTCCATGTGCGGCGCTGTTGACGAGATACACTTGATGACCAATACGCGAGCAGTAGGAAACCCCTAAAGCTCGCATACTGCTTAGGATGCTAGGGTGGAGTGCAGAACTCGCATCCTTCATCTTTAAATGCTGGCAGGAAGCGAGAAAGCAGAGAAGAAGTTAGGAACAAATGGGTTATTTTGCCCTTGCGTCTTAATGCTTAATTCAACCTGACTATCGTCATACACAAACTTCACAGTAGTATCTTGAGAGGTTGTCGATACTACTCTTGGTTCAATCAGTTTGAACCAAGCCCAGCTTCCAGTGAACTTCTCATCGGCTACCTGAGTTTCTTGCGCTTGTAGTTTGAATCCTATCGAGTCTTTGTCGACGTCTTTTGCTGACCACGTCTGCTTGCTCCATAGCCTTGGGCCGTGTTGATAGCTAAACAGAGACTTCTCGGCAATGATCGAGAACTGAGTCAGGTTCGAGCTCATCTCCATCGCTTTGAGTTGGAACTGAAGCGTTAGGTTTTGCGGATCTTGTAAGAACAGCGCATTACGAATGTCCGTCGCTTTGCTAATCATCTGCCAAACATTAGGGTCAAGTGCCAACCCTGAGTTCGGTAGCAGCCCCGGCAAGAAAGGAGAACGTTCATCGGTAGAGAAACCTTTTAGTTTGCTCTGGTAGAACTTATCCAATACACCATTACTCTTAAAGAAAGAGGCGACATCGCTCGTCGTTGCATCCACTGAAGCGGTTTTGTTGAATGGATAGTACGCTGCAATCGTATCTTGATAGGTTTGGAATACCTCGCTTTGCCAAGCCGTGTTGAGATAACCATGTGCCAGAAGCATCACCATTTCATTTGCCTGCGTAGTCACGCCATTAATGATGTCGAGTGATAGTTGCGGCTGTTTCTCAGTTTGTTTTGCGACAGAGGAAACTGGGTTACTCACCTTTAGCTCTGCGGTCAGTGTAGAGAATGCAAGCTCCTGAGGTTTGTCTGAAGAGTAAAACTTCTCCAGATAAGTTTCTAGCTCAGTAAACTGACTCAGAAGTGTATCTATTGCTTTTGTACCCTGATCATTGGCTTCCACTTGCTGGTGGTAAGGCATAAAGGCAATGTAAATTTGACGAGCAGACTCTTTCTTGTCGGCATCTTGAGCCGGTGGCTGTGCTTCGCCTTCTTTGGCTTTTGGCACCTCAATTTCGACTGACGTGTATTTGCTGATCGTGCCATACAGTTGTGCTAATGGGTTGTTTGATGCCGTCGTAAGCACAGACAGCGTTGCCTTGAGTGAATCGGCACTATCAACGTTATTCGCTTGAATATGAGCGGCAAAATCTCGCCAGTAATTGATGTAATCGTTTTGATACATCTGCTTCAGATCGCGACTAATACGGTAGAGCTCTAGCGCACTTGGCGAGCTACCCGCGACCCCTTCATACGCTTGCAATGCCTCAGTCAAAACAGGTGAACCGACAGAAAGATCAAGCTCATTAAAGCCTGACGGCGTATACAAGTAGGGTACTAAGTACCCCACATAATTTGGTGAGAAACTGAGTAGTTGAGAGAAGTTTGATCCTAACTCTTGACGTACATCGACACGCTTAGAGTAAGTTGGTGAGTTTAAGATATGCTCATACAGCAGCGTCTCAACACCAGTTTGGTTGATCACTTTCTTAGCTAGTTTCTCTAGATCAAAATTGGCTTTAGTTGGCACCAAATCTTGAGTGAATACGTCATCAAGCAAAATTTTAAGCTGAGCAAGGTTTACACTGTCTGCTTCGCCTTGGTCAGTCAATGATGACATAAAGTAGCTCTTTAGCTCTTCAATGTTGGTACGCTTAGGGTCGAACAGTAAGCGATAGTTATTCAACAAAGATAAGGTCTTAGCTTGATCTTCAAGGTTCACGTAGACAAACAGATCTTTTTCTAGGGTGTTTTCCATCGAAGGAATAAGAACACGGGCTAGCTCATCGAAATAAGCGGCTTCCACTTCCTTCTTAATGCTTGAACTAGGCATGAAGGGCAGGGTATACCAAGGATCGGGCTGAAGGTAGAGCGCGTAGATACGATTGAGAGAGTATAAGTTCGGAATATTGTCCGCCATATTCTCAATATCGTAAGGTGACGCAGCGATCGCCTCTTTGTAGCGCTCTAACATGTTATCAGCACGTGTTTCACGCGCGTTTTGGTAATCAAAATCTAACTTAATGATCGCTAAGATAGCAATTAGGAGCACGGCACAAAACACAGTGTAAGCACCTTGCCAGAATATCAGCATATTCTCTTTGCGGCGGTTGACACCGACAAGCTCATTTTCATTCAAGACCACGTGGTTCATGATGTGCTGAGCAAACAGGGTCTGGGTGACGGGGATTTGCTGGTGCTGCTGGAACTTCTCGTTGCCTAAAGATTCATTGACGACATTGGCCAGCAGGTCATACTGCTTTTCACCTGAGCCGCTATGAGTGAAATAAAATCCGCGGAAGTTGAGACCATTACTTAGCTGATCACCTCTATACAACCGTTGTAAAAAATGCCACAGACTTTGTTTTAGCAAACCAAACTGGTAAGGCGCTGCACAGATAGAGTTACGATATTCTTGATTGAGCTGTGAGGAAAGCGCGCTGCTGGTGTTAGCAATTAATTGGCTGATTAAATGGTCATACTCTTCGTGATACCAATCTGCGTCGATCCCACCATTTTTAAGGACCGGAGACGTTGCGCCAAATACATCGTTGCGCTTGGCTTCATCAAATGCAGAAAAGAACTGACAGAAATCGTTAACCTGACCCATGTTGGTGATCAGGTTATATACGGGCAGATTCAGGCCGAATGTGTCATTGAAGGTTTTAATAGTCGATTTAACGTCATCAGCTCGTTGAGTAAGTTTCTCTTGGTTGCCGAGTAGTGTAGCGATTTCGGTCGTCAACAATAACCCGTTTACAGCCTGACGTGGACGCCATTTATTGAGGCTATCCGAGAGGGTTTTCAGATACTGAGGTTGCTGATCTTCCCCCATGCTAATAGAGATAAGAATTGAGTGTTCGCTTAACCAGAAGAGAATCGGAAATTCGATGTCATTACCGAAATCATCAACTTTGTACGCCTCGTATCCCATTTGTGTAATGATGCTTTTATCTTTACATGGGTCGTCACTCAACAATAGATAGATAGGTTGATCGTAACGACTGTTAAGCCTTTTCTTGCGCTTTTGAACACCAATCATGCGCTTAAAGTGCGAAGCCAACAGCTTACTTCGTTTCTGGATCAGTAATCTTTGTTGATCGGGCGTTTTACTTTCTCCGCCTTTACGTCGCATCAGCCAGTAAGTGAGTAAACCGATAACGAGACCAGTGCTGAATGATACGATACCACCGATAATAAGTTTCTCTGGATAGAGCCACCAGGTTAAGGCACCACCTATCAGCATGACAAGCAAAGCAAGCAGTATAGACCAGACAAGGCTACGCTTTGTTGAATTCTGTGTGGGTTTAGCGTCACTCATCGTTATTGTGCCTCTTTATCGTTTTTATTGTCGTTTTGCGTGTTTCTCACGATGATGGGTGTGAGCTGATCTTTTTCTACATACCAACTCTTAATTTCTCTTGCTTGTTCAGAGGATTCGCTGCGTACAATGACGCGGAAGTAGGAATCAAATTCGTCAACAGCTGCCTCGTACTTTGAAGGCGCAAGTGTAGTAACAAAGTTTTCAGCGTTTTTCTGCGAAGAGAACGTTGCTAATTGAACCAACCAAGAGGAGTGACTGGTACCTAAATTAGGCGGTGGTGGAGCGTCAACTAGCTCAACTTTACTGGCTCGTTGGGGCATGGTTTCCAAGTCAGCGTCATCACTGATAAAGACAATATCATTCACTTGGCCTGACATTACATAGCGAGCGCTGAAGTCCGGTAAGTTGTTAAAGTCGCGAGCTCGTTGCGAATGCGTTTTGTTGTACCAAAAATAGGTCAGGGCAATACTGGTAAAGATCAGGCACAGGAAGAAAACTGTGGTGATAAAGTAGCGTTTACGACGAGTCGGCTTACGAACTTTCGGCAGTTTAATTCGAGTACGGCAATGTATTGCGCTCGTTTGTCGATACTGGCTAATCAGTTGCTCTAACTGATGTATGAAGGATTTAAGCTGATCATTTCCTGTCTCTCGGTACTGTCCTTTAAATCCAATGTTTAGGAAGATGTAGATGATCTCAAGCAGGTCAATCATCTTGTGCGGCTGTCTGAGTGCTTTATCAGCGACAGTAAAGAACAGCTCACCACCATTTCGCATACCAAAAAGTTCGCTCAGCAGGGTTTTGTTTTCCCAGCCTCGCGACTCACCCCACTCACTGTAAATAATCAGTTCGTCTAAGACGACTGCGTAGAGGAAGCAGAGTTTATCAATCACTGCGACAGGGTAGGAGAGCTCAGCACCTTTTGTTTTGATGCCATTAATCCCGTCAACTAGCTGATGACGTAAAGTAGTGACGTCTTCCGGCTCGGGAAGCGTAGATACTTTTAATGTGGTCGCTAATAGCTCACTGCTTATGTTGAGTAGCTGGTTCTCTGCTTTGTCAAAATAGTGCAGAAATTCACTGCGACCTCGGCTCGCATCAACAGAGATCCATGAACTGTCGCTGACATCGTCTTCTTTAGCGACAAACTCGGACTCTTTTGCATCCCAGACTAGGGTTTCTTCATCCAAATAGTCCATAGCATTATCTCAGGGCATATAGCATAACTTCGAGGTCTGCGATTCGAGTATCGACATGGAGAGCAATCGCATCACGGTTTTCGAGCATTTCTAACCACATGCGGTCGGCAGTGTCGACTTCAAAGTAAGACACCCCTTGCATTGGTTTAAGTTCACTTGGTGCAACTGGCAATGGTGACAGTGCAATACCGGATAGACCGTTTCGTACGATCTCAACAATACGCGCATTGTTGCTTAACTTAGCTGCAATAGGGAACAACTCATTGAGTTCAGCACTGCTAATGGTCGACTTAACAGAGAGGACAAATCGTCGATTCGATACGCTCGCGGTGTCTTTGATTAGGGTTCTGAGCAATCGACGACGTTCGAACAAAGAGCTATCCCAAGCAAACTCAAGCACAGAGTCTTGTTGAACCAGCGTGAGCATGTTGCGCAGAGAGGCGAATAAAGGATTAAAGCTCTCGTAAAGCTTGTGGTACTGCAATGGCAAACATGGTTCTGGAATCGCTGGTGTCAATGCCATGATTTGGGCTTCAAACTTACGTAACTCGCCGTAGACTTGGTGCGTTTGTAGCTTTGGATTGGTAATGGAAAGATCAAACCATGGCAGCCAACTGTTCAAAGTTTGCAACCACAAGTAATCTTGCATCATTGATTGCGGGCTTTTTTGCCCTTGGCCAGCTTGAATTCTCTGCAATAGGGTAGTCGCACGATTAGCAGTCAGGGCGTGTATTTCTTTTAAACGCTCAAGTAGTAGTTGAGAGGCACCGTAATGTAGACATGCTGGAATAAATGCACGGTCAAGAATCACTTCACCCGCTTCTGTGCATTCTAAAATCTTGGCGACAGGTATAAGCGTAAAGCCAGAGGTATCTTCACCTTCCAATTTAATAGAAATATTCAGATGAGCAACATCGATCTCAACGCTCGCATTTTCTGATGTTGATGTGTCAAATACGTTGATAGAGCGAGATAGGTAACGGCCTTGATCCGATTGCTCTTGCCCGTAGTCGTTGTTGCCTTGCAAAGAGATAGGTAGTGCTAAGTAGACCACAGTTTCAATGCTGCCTTGGATAACATCTCGGGCAACCTCGTGCTTCATTTCAAACTGAGTTCCGTCAGGAAACACACCTGCGCTACTAGCGATAGAAAGCTTACCAATTTTTAATAATTCGTGATTGATGGTGAGTTCTGTCACACCATAAAAGGGAGCAAATCCAGCAAGAGTCTCAACGTTCTGACGAACATAGTTCTGTACGTAGCGATCCTGTTGCTGAAAATGTTGTGGGGCAATAAACATGCCTTCTTGCCAAACTACTTTTTTAAACGCGTCCACGTTAATTCCCTATATACTGACTAAAATACTTGCCACCAGCTGGATTCAGGTGTGACTATTTCTAACGAGGCTTTTGCCCCTTGTATGTTGAGCTGCAGATATTGATCTGCTTGTACTGGCAAAGTGGAAAATGCCTTTGTTTCACTGTTCTGGTAATCAACAAACTCAACAAGTACGGCAACGTACTGCGTCGTTTTGTTAATATCTAATACCTGCTCAGTGCTTGTGTCTGGAAGTATTACTGGCAACACTTGTTTTGACACTAGGTTCGCGCTTAACAGCTGAACATCATTTGAATACAAATCGATAAACGGTACTTGTTTGAACATCTGTACGTCGGTTAATTGATACAATCTAACGACGACAGGGTTTGCAGTGTTTGAATCAGACGGATTCATTGCAGCATCCGACTTTATTGTTAAGTTGTATTGAGAAACGACAGGGACTGGATCAGAAGAACATCCAGCTAACAACAGCACTGCCGCTAAATACCACTTCCTCATCAACCTTCCTCTCGCTGTTTCTGCATATTTTCCAAAAACAAAGCTTTGAACTGGCGACGAAAGTCTCCATTTTGTTGTCTGTGCTGGAAGTGCTTACGATAGATCTTCCAGTACTTTTTCTCTTTGTTGCTGAACAGTCCGCCAGACAGGTACTCGCTAAACTGGTTTTCTAGTTCTTTAGGAGCGAACTCATTTAAAAATTGATCAACAGTTTTTTCTAATGCATCAAACAAGGCATCATGGTGAAGCATTGGGTTTTGCAAATATTGTTGGTTTTTCTCAGATAGCGTAAGTAGCTTTTCGATAGACGCTTCTAGCTGAGTATTGTTGTTTGGCGTATCAACAGGCAGATACTCAAGATCGGTAGCCTGTTCGAACGTCTTTGTCTGCGCCACTTCATCAACTTCGACATGAGCAGCGATTTCGTCGCTATCTAAATCTTCAAACGGGTCTGAAGCAAAAGGATCATCGCTTAGAACATTTTTATGCGAAAACGAAGCGCCGTTTTGTTTTTGCTTTGGCGCTTCTGTTTGTTCTAAGAACTCAGTTTCGTCATCGTTAAGATTTAACTCAAATGGTTGAGAGAGAAAGTCGTCATCGTCTTGTTGAGGTGCCTCAGCACTTGATGAAACAAGAGTAGAAACAAGCATGGTGTAGTTTTCTACTTTTATGATGTCTCCGTCATTGAGTGGGTATTCTTTATCTCTCACCATGACTTTGTCGTTTAATGAAGCGCAATTTTGACCACGACTAATCAATACATAGCCTCGATCAGTCAGGCGGACTTCGCCATGAGTACGGGAAATACGTTTGCTTTGGTCGGGTAAACAGATATCACACGCAGGGGCACGACCAAGAGTGCCTCCTGATTCTGGAAGATACACAACTCTTGAGGCTACAACCTCTTCAGTGGGTACAGAAATCAAATGGATACTGACGGCCACTAGTTACCTCTCACACTTAGATACGGCTGCATTGAATGCAGACAAGAAACCAGAATACTTAGTTAGGAAACGATTTGAAAAATAGACGCCCATCGGTTTAGTTTCGAGAACTTGATACTGGAAAAAATCGCTCGGTAAACCTGCTTCATCTAGCTCGCTTTTGAAGACCAAATCATCTTCTAAAGCAATGTCAATTTCCCTTTGTTTTAAAAGCTTTAGTAATACTTTAGCATCTCTAGGCTGTTTGACTACGTTATAGCCGTTACGTTTTAGCCAAAACCACTTATTCGACCCAAATTTAGCCGAGAACTTAAGGTTAAGCTTTGACAACTCATCTATTTTAGGCTCGACACCTGGGCCGAAATACCACATAAGTTTTTGTTCTGCGATAGGTGCCGAAAGTGTGGCGTATTCATCTCGCTCATCAGTTTGGGTAGCAACAAAGAAACCGTGTTGCGCACCACTGTGTACGCGTAGTTGCGCATCAGACCAACTGGTCATGGTGAGTTGGTATGGTTGGCCCATTTTTCCAAGGATGCATTTTACTTTATCTAGTGCTATACCCTGCATTTGTCCGTGCTTGTACTCTTGGTAAGGCGCCCACTCTTGAGTGGTTAACAGTAATCGAGCAGGTCCAATGCTAGTTTGTGCGAAAGCATGGGTGCTGCTAAGCAGTCCCATCATAATCATTAGGCAGAAAGCAAAACATGGCATCATTCTGACCATTCATTTCCTCCAATTAACTCGGAAATTTTTAAAATTGAAACAGGGGGATAATAATCCAAAGTGCGTGCGGCACCCACATTGACAATGTACGAATACTGGCTAAGTGGCTCAATAGGCAAATCTTGGGCTTTACGTTTGTTGCTCAATATTTGCTCTGCTTTGTGTCCGGCAAATTCACCAACGTTATAATAACGGCTAACTATACCAAATAGCGCGTTATGATTGCGAATAGGGGATTCAGTTGCTGAAAAAGTAGCTATTCCTTGGGCGTGAAGGCTATCTACGATGCCTTTCCCTTGGCTGATGATGTAGGAATCGGGTGGTAAGTAAGCAAGCTGGACCTTATCTTCAAGCATGGTTTCGATCACTTTCGAGAGTGAGCTTAGATCTGGTTTACCATCTTTAGTTCGAAGAGGATACAAGTAGACGTCCATACCGAACTTCGCAGACAGCATTTGAATTTTACGTGCGGTAATCACCGCGTTGTTTTCTAACGGATTGAACACGATGCCCATTGTCGAAATGTTCGGGAGTTTTTGTATCGCGTTAAATTGAACCTTGTGAGGCACAATATGACTTACACCAGTAAAATTACGATGCTCAGTATTGTCATCTGAAATTATTTTTGAACCCACAGGGTCGGTCACGATACTAAAGACCACAGGGGTATTGCTGTGCTGTCTAAAAGACGTTGGTTTGTCTTCTGTTCCTAAGAGCGAGAGGGTAGTCGTGGTGCCGAATGTATAAACAAGGTCTGCATCGTAAGAGTCTATGTTATCTATATAATTAGACAATGTCTCTCTGTCTCTTTTGGCGTCAAGCAAGGTGTAGTTGACGGGCATTTTACTAGAAAGATATTCCATAAACCCTTTTTCAGCATCAGTGACACCTCGCCATAAGATCATGACAACATGCTTTTTCTCTGCTGCGAATGCCAACGTTGGTACTGAGAACTGCGTGACCAAGGTGATCAAAACTAAGATTAAAACTCTCATTTTGCTACCTCTAGCTGTCTATCTTTTTTAGTGAAGAATGCGTAGAAACCCACCAACACCGTAGAGCTGATTAACAGCGTGATGCCAAACAGTATGATGGTGTCTTGGAAACCAAATAGGCTCAGGCACAAGCCTGCTAACATAGGTCCTGCGATGTTTCCGATGCGTTCGGTGAGTCGGAAAATACCGATTGTTTTTCCTTTATCGATTCCTTCGTTGGCCATTAAGTCCATGACCAATGGAATCTGAGGTGAAACACTGATGCCGTGTGCGATACCAATCAGAATCACGACCATTAATAGCCCCATAGTACCTGGCAGGAAGACGATGTTGACTAAGGCTAATGCTGAAAGTAGACCGCCAAATACAATGAACTTAATCTTGTTATCCCAACGGTCTACGAGGAAAGCACTCAAAGGTGATATGACAATAATCGCGATACCATAACTCATCATGACACGACCCGACACTGCACTGCTTTCGCCTAAATACTGTAAATAAACTGGGCAGATGTAATAAAGGAAGCCTGTAAGAACGACTTTGGCTGGTATTGCACTGAAAAAAGTGATCAGCGAGAAGTATTTGTTGCTGAGCAAGACTTTAAAGTCATTGAGCCGAACTGGCTTACTTTGAGCGTTTGAACTGCCGCGACTGAAAAAGCTCATAACAAATAAAACGCTTACCAAGGCTAAGACAGATGCAAGCATAAAGGTTACGCTATAGCCAAGCTTGTCCGCTAAGATTCCACCGATTGCCGCGCCACACAGAGAACCAGAGAAAAACGAAGATAAGAAGGTAGACATACCTTTAGTTCGGTTTTTGGTCGTCGTTGTGTCAGTGATATACCCTTGGGCAGAAATGAAGACGATACCATAGCCAACTGCCGTATAGGCTCTCGCAATAAGTAGAAGCTCAAGTGTTTGGCAAACAGCGGTTAGTGCGAGACCAGTACTTGTAATTAAACCGCCAACAATTAACGATTTTCGACGGCCTACTTTATCTGACCAATAGCCTGCAAAGGGAAGGGAGATCGCCCAGCAAAACATAAACAGTGAGATAGGCAAACTAGTGACTAAGCTTTCAGGTATCCAATCTTGCGAGCGAGACAAGCTAGCTACAAAGTTAGGGAAAAATGCTAATGAAGCCGCCTCTGCAAAAACCAACATAAACAGGGGTAGTCGAATAAAGCGATAATCTTGAAGGTTTTTTACCTTAAGTTCTTTGTTCGAATGTTGTCTCTGGATAATAGAGTTGATGCTATGAGTCACACGCCCAAGCTCATCTTTGGCAGAAATACGCGCGAGCCACAATGATGCGCCAATTTTTGAGTCTGTTAGCAATTGTTTGATCTGGTGCCACGGTTTTATGATCATGAAATTACAGACAAAAAGTATAATTTCGATGACCACAAGGGCAGACGCGATAAGCACCGTCAACATATCCATTAAGCTGTCTTCGATTAGCTGGGGGATAATGTTCATGTCAGTGGTCATCTTAATCGATGTTTGTGAATCTGGGTCGATTTCCAGATTTATCGAAGACGAATGGTCGTTACCCGTAAAGTTATTCGGGTAATGGTACAAAGACGTTTCAGCTTGTTGAAGCTCTATAGAGAGCAGTTCTTTATGCTGATTAAGATACTCAGCAAACTCGTCTTCAAGCCCATAGAGTCTATCTAGGGGGACACCTTGGTTGAGCAGTCTTTGGATCATGCTGCTAAGAGTGTCACCAATGACGATAGATTTCTGTTCTAATTGAGTTTCGTAAGTGGTCGAGAACTTATCGAGAGCCTGATACGAACTACCCACATTAGACGCGATAGTCAGAACGATAGCCAGTGCAATAATTAGCAGCGGGAAATACTTATCACGAAAGCGCTGCCAACCATTTTTACCTTTTTTAGCAAAAAAGCGTTGATTGGCGTTTTCAATAAGTTCTTTGTCAGTCAGCTCAGGTTGTTCAAGTGTTTCTGATATGCCTTTCAGCTTCTGCAACAAAAAGTCGAGGCCGGTGTATAAAGCTATGTATCCAATAAAGCATGTAATCAACACCCACATTAAGGTGTCAAATAGTTGCTGCATAAGAAGCTTATGCTTAATGCTGTCTAAGTATCCCGTGGAGTAGTAAAGCTGAAGAGCACCTTCTTTGACATCAAAAGTATTGGTAATGTCAGACGTAATCAATCGCTCGTTTTCCGTAGCTTCACCAGCAGAGTAGAGGACGTCACCTTTAATGTTGACGACTTGCATTCGGCTAATTCCATCGACAAGCGAGAGGCGTCTTTCTAGAAGAGATTGAATGTTAGAAATAGAAGATAGTGGCAGGCCCAAGCTTATTGCCTGCTTAATATCGTGGTCGGTTTCGTTTAGGACGACTTGATAAGTAGAATCACTCGTTTGGGTAAGTCGTTTTTCAAAATTTAGATAGTTTAATGTGCTGTTTAAGCCATTGGAAAACAGTAAGACGGCGAAAATCGCTAACACAAGTTTGACTCTTAACGAGAAAAACGTACGACGTGAAGTGATGTGGTTACTGCTCATACTTACTGCTTTCCTTGGCTACTTGTTACTTAATGGTTAGCTCAAAACCCGCTGGGTTTGATGCTGCAACAACCGATACTTGAGAGATAGGCTCTTGCTGACTCAAGCGACTGATACATTCTTCAGCTAGCTTTGGCATCAAAGAGCGGTTAATGATCTGTTCAACGGCGCGACCACCTGTCGTTGGGTCAGTATTTTTGTTAACAACAAAGTCAACAAAGCCTTTATCCCAAGTGAAGCTCGCTTGATACTGTTCAGCCAGTTTTTTCTTAATTCGGTTAAGAGAAATTTCGGTAATTTTAGATAGCTCTTCGTCGTTAAGTGGGTAGTAAGGCACGATAGTCGTGCGTCCTAAGAAAGCTGGCTTAAAGTAATGTTGTAAGTCAGGACGAATGCTCTCTAGCAGCTCTTCATTGGTCATTCGTTCTTCGCGATTTTCACAGGCATCACAAATTGCTTGGTCTGCTGCGTTAGAAGTCATAATGATAATGGTATTTTTGAAATCAACCGTGCGGCCTTCACTGTCTTTGATATGGCCTTTATCAAATATTTGATAGAACAAGTCGTGAACACCTGGGTGCGCTTTTTCCATTTCATCAAGAAGAAGAACAGAATAAGGATTGCGTCGAATGGCTTCAGTCAACACGCCACCTTCACCAAAACCAACATAACCAGCCGGAGAACCTAAAAGCATAGAGATCTTATGTTCTTCTTTAAACTCGGTCATGTTGATTACTGTTAAGTCATTGCTTCCGCCGTACAGTTGCTCAGCGAGTGCCATGGCTGTTTCCGTCTTACCTACACCACTTGGGCCACACATGAGGAACACGCCAATTGGTTTACGGCTGTCTGTGAGACCTGCACGAGAGATACGAATAGCCTTCGCAAGCTCTTGTTTGGCAACATTTTGGCCGATAACACGCTTATCTAGCTCTTCTTCAAGTGAAAGTAATCGAGCAATCTCATCACTCATCATGTTGCCAACTGGAATACCGGTCCAGTTAGCAATGATCTGGGCAATCGTATTGTCATCGACCATCGCGTTCACAAGCGGCAGTTCGCCTTGCAAATCATGAAGTTTGTCTAGCATGTCATTGAGTGCAGTCTGCTTGGTTAGATCGCCTTTATCTCCACCTTCTGCGTTGCTAATTTCCTCTTGCAAAGCTTTGATTTGATCAACCAGTTCAACCTCTTGTTTCCAACGAGCGTTCAAGGCTTCAAGCTCTGATTCATTGGCCTCGATTTCTCCTGTGATCTCTTTGATCTCTTCTTCAGCAATGCCGAAAAGCGCATTCTCTTTTTCTAGAGCGGCTTTTTCATTCTTTTGATAACGAATGGTCTGCTCTAGAGATTCAACGACTTCTGGTTTAGCACCTTGAGTTAGGGCAATACGTGCACTGGCGGTATCAAGAAGGCTGATCGCTTTATCTGGCAACTGACGGCTAGGCAGGTAACGGATTGAAAGATTGACCGCAGCATCAATGGCAGTTTCAGCGATGAAAGCGCCATGGTGTTTCTGCAAAGAAGCTGCGACACCACGAAGCATTTGTTTTGCATCTTCGGCATTGGGTTCTTCGATTGTAACTACTTGGAAACGACGAGTTAGGGCCGGGTCCTTTTCAAAATATTTTTTGTACTCAGCCCAAGTGGTTGCAGCGATGGTTTTGAACTCACCACGCGCTAATGCCGGTTTAAGTAAGTTTGCCGCGTCATTTTGGCCTGCAGCACCGCCAGCGCCGATTAGAGTATGAGCCTCATCAATAAATACGATGATTGGCACTTCACTATTCTTAACTTCGTTGATCACATCTTTAAGTCGGTTTTCAAACTCACCTTTGACGCTTGCGCCCGCTTGAAGCAATCCCAAATCCAGTGAATGAATTTGCACGCCTTGAAGTGCCCCTGGGACTTCATCTGCTGCAATTCGAAGTGCTAGCCCTTCCACTACGGCTGTCTTACCTACGCCTGGTTCACCGACCATGATCGGGTTGTTTTGGCGCTTTCTGCAAAGAATATCGATGGCCTTGCGAACTTCGGCGTTTCGGCCTGATATTGGGTCAATATTACCGTCAATGGCTTGCTGAGTTAGGTTAATCGTATATTTACTTAGCGCGTCGTTTGCAGACGGTTGACCTGCTGGAGCGCCACCTTCTGCTGCTGAAGTTTTACTGCGAGCAACAGCGGTTTTATTGATCAGCCCCTGTAAAGATTCAAGTGACACTGATTGCAAACTTTCCAGTTGAAGCGTGTTTACTCCCAATACGTTTTGTTGCAATAAAGCTTGAACTAAATGCAAGCTAATCACTTCGCCATGACCAAAGTTTACTGAGGCGATCATCCAAGCATCTTTGATGAGTTCAGTCAGACCGTGACTCAGAGTCGGCTGCCCTTCGCTTCCTTTTGGAAGTCGTGCGATCTTGGTCGACAGCTCATTAACAATTGCATCTTGAGACAATTTCTGAGATTGCATCAAGTTACTTAAGTTGGCATCTTGCTGAGAAATTAATTGCAGCAACCAATGCTCAATCTCGATAGAAGGAACGCCTTGGTTCATGGCCGCACCGGCAGAGACTTCAAGAGCCTGTTTTAGCTCGGGAGAAAGCTTGGCGACTAAATTTGTTAGTGTTACTTGTGTCATACAGTTTTCCTTGTATTTCGAAGCATCAAAACAACGAAGCTACGGAGTGTTTTTCCATTATTTGAGCAAGATACTTATCATTTGGTGCGGCTTTCTTTCTGGGGCGAGGCAATCAACCTCTCCCAGTTTCGCTGCACGGTTGATGTTGCTGGAAAGTGTCGGTCGCGAAAGGTATTCGCGTTTAACCTTGAGATAAATCGAAACTTGAGTGTTATCGCGAAGGTAATGCTGAATGAGTTCACGCATACTACTTGCAAGCATTCGGTCGTTTTGAATATCTAAAAGGTCTTGTTCATTGGCCGGTTTAATCGAGACAACCAAATGATTAAAGTGCGTTAAACAGGTTTTTCCAATTAGAAACCCTTGTCCAATACGGCTATTGTAAGTGCGATTAATACCAAGCTTGGTCAGTGAATCTACTGGGAGTTGACGACGTTCTTGGTGCTTTGTAGAGACTTCAATTTCATACGGGAAGTAGTCATTCAGCATTTGTTCTAAGCTACTTAGATTACGGCTATTTTGCCCAAGCAAGAATGAGTATTGGAAAAAGTTTCCATGTTCGTCATTAAGTGCAGCTATGTGGTTCAGTAGACGAGACTTTTCAGGATGTAGCTCATTCTGAACTACTAACCAAGGAGAGGTCTCAAGCTGAGCGACAAGTTCAAAATACCTCTGATTGAATACATCGAGAAAGTCTTTTAAAGCATGGTCGTCGTCATGCAGTGCTGCTAAAAGTTCTTCATAAATGTAGTAAGGGATTACACCTTTAACGCCCGATAACGCTTGCTTAGCCAGCCTCAGCTTGGCGTTATTGTTCTTTAAAGAAAAATACTGGATTTCACTTGCATCACCGGTTGGCATTGCTTCGGCTTTAAGCACCAAGCGAATTCGTTGCTCCGATTCAGAGATAAAGTGCGATAGCAATCGCATCGCTTGAGCAAAATCGTATTTTTCTGCGTTATTGGTTAGGTCATTGACTACTTTCATGATTTCCACCCAACTCTATAAAGCGCTCTGGCTGCCGTGGATTTTGGGGTAGCGCTTAACATAACCATCACGGCCATAGACCTTTATCGACAGCTGAATGTAACGATCAAAGCTACAGAACTGCTGGAAAAAGCGGTTAAGAACGTCACTGAACACTAGAAAGCCACCAGTGGTATCCAATGTAATTTCAATCTCCGTTCCCGGTGAGAACACGTTTTTGCCCAGAATTCTTAGCGCAGACACTTGTGAACGGATATTGACGTTACGAATCGTCTGGATTTCGTCAGCAGAAATCTGACTCCGACTACATAAACGCAGCATTCTTTTTAACGCTTCCTCAGGGTGCTCTGCATGAAGAAGAGAGACAAAGTTAGCATTGAGCAGGGCGATAAATTGCCAGTGTAAATGTGGATCTTGCTCACGTGAAATAGGCGCAGAGGGTGGATAAATCGGGCTAAACTCGCCCGGTAAATCGATGCTCTCTAGACACTCGAAATCCCCCTGAACAGCACAAGCGCGTTTTCCGTTGGTACAAAGAAGGCGAGTACCATACAGTTTGTTGAATTCGAGGTCTTGTTGATTATTTAAGCTGATTGCGAGTCTGAACTCGTTGTCGCTACCGCGCGTGCATTGCCAATGATCGGCTTTCGGATCTGAGCGATAGCTGTCTTTGAACAGAGGTGTGAGTGTTTTTTCACCCATCGAAGTGATTTCGTACACTTCTGTGACTTCAACGATCTCAATATCACCATCGCTGTGCGCGTCGGCATTAACGGGAATACTCAGACTCCGTTGGTCATAGGTTGTCGGTTCACCGGTTTGTTCGAACAAGTTAATCGCTGGAACGATGTTTAGCTTAAACACTTGGTTGTCGAATAAGCGCATAAACTCCGTTGGTAAGCTATGCATAAACAAGTTCAATACTATTTGTGATGTATCAAATTGTTTGATTGCTTGACCGAACTCTTTAAGGCGGAAGAATTGACGTTTTTCTTTAAAGAAGAAGAACTCACTGATCAGTTGATAACCGGCAAACTGGTTGCCTTTCTGCGGCAGAAACTGAAAATTGGTATCGCTAATTCTACTTTTTAAACGCTCGGGTTCGAGAACAGCATGCTTCTCGCACGCTGCATCAGAAATTGAGATGGCTTGGGTTTCAGCAAGTAATAGCTCGACTAGCGAATCTGCATTGTTTTCAAAACCCTGAACAAAAAAATCGAGGTCTTCACAATCTAAAGATGAGAAAAATAAATCTGGATCACCCGTAGAAAAGCTGAGCTGTATAACCGCCGTTGTTTGTTCTGTACCTGCAGGGCGATTGAACTTGAATGGCGCACTAGAGGCCGTGGTATCCATCAACTTAAATGAGGTGGTTTTTAGCTCATCAATCGTGGTAAAGGTGCAACTTTGACCTTGCGCTACGGCAGAGAACTGCGAACCTTTAGGCAGTGTTACTGACTCGGCCAGATCGGCCTCTTCATCAAGCTGGAGGTAAGCAATGCTCGGAACGGTTTGAATGTAGCTTGGGTATAAAACACCAAGTAATCCTTCAACGACTTCTGGCAACTGGTCTGATAGTTTCTTTTCGACAGTAGCGTTGAGTAAAGCTACACCATCAAGCAGTCGAGCAAGGCTCGGGTCTTCAATTTGACCTTGATGGATGTTTAAACGTTCAGCATGACTAGGGTGCTGGTGTCCAAATTGGCCTAAGGCGCGTCGAACAAGAGTCAGTTCCTGTTCGAAATATCTTAATAACGGATCACTCATAACTGTCCTCCGTCATTAGTGTTCTTAAATCATTCAGTGAAATTTTTGAGTCAAATACCAACTCGGTTTCTCCTTGAGTGGTTTTGGCTTTTGCAACGATGTTAAACGCAATGGCGTTTTCATTTTCTTTGCGCTCTCCGAGTTCAACCATCACATTGGTTAATCTTGGCTCGAAGTGTTTGATGTAACTTTCCAATCGAAGTGCTAGTTGCGCTTGATCTAAGCTAGCGCTCAGTAGCTGCACGTCTTCAATACCATAACGAAAGTTAGAGCGCTGCAGTTCAATAAATCGGTCGTCTATCTCAAGTAGAGATGCCTCTGACTCAAGTAGCTTCGTCAGGTTGTACTTGATGTCTTCAATGTCATCATTGGGGCCCGAATTTTCGTGTGGCTGAACAAAGGTTTTCCAGAAACTCATTACGCCACCTCATCCAGTTCAGTTGTCAGGATCACTTCACCAGTGAAATGGTCGTACTGGTATTGGGGAACAATACGTAAAGTACAAGAAAAGCTGCCTTTGTGATGTGGTGACTCTGTAACACTGATTTTGGCGAAGCTTAACGGGTATTTAGACAGTGTTTCTTCATTGGCAAATGAGACGTTGCTGGAAAACTTTTCAATCCAATGCGTTAAGAAAAGCTCACATTCTGATGCGGTATTGAAGCTACCAATCATTTCTCTCACTTGTACCTTTAAGTAGTGAGCGATGCGGCAGGACATTAGGCTAGTTTGGAGCTGTGTAAGCACTTTCTCGTTATCGGTTTGAGAGTGACTTTGCCAAATCGAATTGTTGCCATTGAAGTAAAATTTTTCGCTCAAGGCACTCTTGGTTAAAGGAATAAATCCATTTTGGGCATAGAAGGTCGAAATTTGACCAAACAAAACCACATCAGTTTCAGGACGAGATAAAAATTGGCTATCGTGATGCTCTAAATTAACCAAAGCCCCTTGAGCTTTATCGTTCCAGCGAGATTTCAAAAAACCGAACCAGTTTACTCGGTGGTGTTCTCTCATCATGGTTGCCGCAAAAGCGAATGCGGCATTGCCCCAAAGTCCTTGACCTGCCTCGTTGTAGATAAAGCCCACTTTGGCATTCTTGTAGCAGTTACGCATACGAATGGAAGGCATGACTAAGCCAACGAATTTAGATGACGCTTTCTGTCTAAGCTCCTGCCAAGGCTTGTAGTCCTCTCCTGTAAGGATTTTTTCAATTCGGTTGGTATCTGATAACCAATCCGCAGTCGGTTGTACAAAGAAGTGCTCATCAGGAGAAAAAAGCATAGGGCATAGAGTGACTTCCCCTAACTTACCCAACAGTTCCAAGGTGAATAGGTCGTCATAGTCAGCATCAAAATCCATATCAAGCGAGATTCTGTGGGTAAAAACTATGCTACCAAATGGATGCCCGCCTAGAGTGTTTAGCTCTTTGTTACCAATTTTGTTGTAAAGTTCAGACCCTTTGATGGTATAGGCTTGGTTGACGTCGTTTGAAATCTCGGACCAATCCATATCAAGCAATTTGAGTTTAGTACGTTGCTTGTTGACGGGTAGCTTAGCTAAGCCTTCAAGCCCGAGCCAACTACCGTGAAGAGTCTCAAAATCATTGTTGTGCAGAATCTCATCAAGCTGCTTTGAAATACCGCTGTCTAGTTCGGTGATCAATTGGGCGAGAAAAACCGTTAAACGGCCTTTGCTAGTGAGTGCTTCCGGAGCAATCTCAGACAGCAGAGATAGCGACTCTTTCAAAAAGTCGTTGTCTGTGGTGTCTAATCCGGCAAAATTCCGTTGCCATTCTGAATCGATGTTCAAATTCATCATGTCCTGAGAATAGAGAAAGAATAGGCCGGACAAGTCCGGCCTGATTTCTGATTTAGCCTGGAATCTTAGCTACCATTCGAACTGAGGTTGTCAGCTCTTCAAGTTGTAGCCATGGGCGTAAATGCGCAACCGCAGAATAAGAACCTGGGCGGCCTGGTTGTTCTACAACCTCAATACGAGATTCAGCTAGCGGTGTTTTCGCACGCTGCTCATTACCAATTGCACCAGCGTTAGTGTATTGGTCGATCCAAAGTTGCAGTTCACGTTGGATGTCTGGAGCTTCTAGGTTTGAGCCTAGTTTGTCACGGCCCATCACTTTCAAGTAGTGCGCGATACGGCCACTTGCCATGATGTAAGGCAGACGAGCAGAGATTGCAGCGTTTGCCGTTGCATCAGGATCAGTGAAGGTTTTTGGTTTTTGAGTCGTTTGACCACCAATAAACACACCGTAGTTTGAGTTCTTGTAATGAACGAGTGGTAGGAAACCTAGATCACTAAGCTCTTTTTCACGTTCATCCGTCAAGTTAACCTCAGTAGGGCACTGTTGTACTAGATCACCGGCTTCTGTTTTGTAGGTCAGGTTAGGTAGATTTTCTACTTTACCACCATTATCTAGACCTCGAATCGCAGTACACCAGCCTGACGCGGTGTAAGCTTGAGTCATTTTAAGACCTAAATCGTAAGCAGCGTTTGACCAAACTAGCTCATCGTTGCTTGCTGGATTTGGGTTGCCATCCATATCCGTACCTAACTCTTCGTATTCGAATAAGTTAGTGCTTAGACCTTTAGCTCCGTATGGCAGACGAGCCATAGTGCGAGGAAGCGTTAGCGTCACATAGCGAGCGTCATCGCTTTCACGGAACGAATTCCAAGCCGCATAAGCCGGAGAATCGAAACCTGCCGCTACAGGTTTACCTTCATCAAATGTTGTGAAGTCATTGAATTCAAACATTTGTGCATTTGCAGCAGCAACAAATGGTGCGTGACATGCAGCCGCAACTTCACCCATATAGCGAAGTAGGGCAACATCTTCATCTTTAGCGCTGAACTCATAGTCGCCGATAAAGGTACCGTATGGTTCACCACCAGCCGTACCAAACTCACCTTGGTAAACTGCGTTAAACAGTGGGCTACGATCAATCGCTGGAGCGTCTTCGAATTGCTCTAGTAGCTCTTCTTGACTGAAGTCGACCATCTTGATCTTAAGATCGCGGCCAAGTTCACTCTCTTTGACAAGCTTTTGCAGACCACGCCAAGAGCCTTCAAGCTTTTGGAATTCATTTTGCTGCATTACCTGAGATAGCTGCTGTGAAAGCTTCTTATCGATCTCAGAGATGGCATTTTCGATAGTCTTAGTTAGGTTCTTGTCCCAAGTAACCGTGCCAGATAGCGCTTGCTCAGCAAGAACAGAGAAAAGCTCTTTTGTAGTATCAGCCGGAGTCTGAGTCGTTGCTTCAATCGCTCTGTCTAGAAAACTAAGAGCACCTTCTGCAGCTTCCGGTTGGGCTTGATTTTCAGCTTCTGTGCTCATTATTCAGCTCCTTCTTTATTGATACCTAATTCTTCAGAAAGTGCGTTGATTGTGTCAGCGCTTTGAAGAACTTCTTTAAGTAGCTTTTCTAGGTCACGAGAGCGGTCAGCTTTTGAAAGCAGAACCTTAAGCTGGTTACGTGTCTCTACAAGTTTTTTCAGTGGTTCCACTTGCTCAACAATAGCTTCCGGTTCGAAGTCCTTCATTGAGTTAAACTGTAGATTGGCTTCAAACTGGCTATCATCGTCAGCCAATACGTTGTCAACTTTTAGGCTCAGTTCTGGGCCGACGCGCTTCATGACATTGTCGAAGTTGTCTTTGTCGACGTTGTAAAACGTGCGCTCTTCAACATCTTCTTTATCTTGCTTATGACCCGAGTAGTCACCAATTACCCCAACAACAAATGGGAGTTCTTTGGTTTCTACAGCGCCATTAGTTTCCACATCGTAAGTAATACTTACGCGGTTCTTACTTACGCGTTTGTGTTGGGAATTAAGTGCCACAATGGATCTCCTTATTCAATTACGCTGCAGTCGAAGTCACTTTAGCTGTAGTTGCATCGAAGCCAACTTCAGGGCCTTTCTCGATCTTACCGCCTTCACCCTCGATGTAGTACGCTTTAGAAATTTCAGTGTACGTTAGGCTGAATGATTCGTTTGGTAGCGTGCCGTCTGATGCAGCCATGTTGTAGCTAGACATACGAGCAGCTTTAAGCGTTAGGATCAGGTATGGATCAGCACCAGAACCTTCACGGTTAGGCTTAGTCATTACGATCTCAACAGTTTTACCTTCACCACCCGGTGCGTATAGGAATGTTGTTAGGTGAGGAGTCGCACCGTCACATCCACGTGTCACGTTTACTTCACCTAGTGCAACCATACCTTGGTCTGCGTTGTTAGCGTTACCGACATCAATGCCTACACCGCGTACAGCATTCCAAGTGATAGTGTCGATAGCGAAGAAGCCATCTTTACCACCAATCTTTTCTACTGTTGCAGCGCCTTTAGGTTTTGTACCGTCGATTCTCATGAAAATAGAAGCCATTTTATTCTCCTTTGCTGATCAGCATTTGGTTACCACTCGAAGTCATTCAGATTACCTGATGATTCAGTGGAGCTTGCTTCAGTTTGTGATGATTGATTAGTATCGGTCTTTTCCTGAGTTGGTATTTCTACAGGAGAAGTCTGATTAGTTGGTGCAGCTGCGCCATTTGAAGCAACTGCGGTTGGAATAACGTTAGAAGGGGTTGATAACGTTTTATCGCTCAGCTCAAGCTGATTTAAGTTATCCATCCCCGTTAATTGATTAATTTGTTGCATTACGCCGCTATTGCCGCCTGTCATTTCTTGCATTAGTTCAGGTAGGCTCATGTAACCCCAGCGTATGGCTCTCTCTAGCAAGAACGAAATTGGGCTATGGGGTTCAGTTTGTTTGAAAAACTCAGAGATCTTTCTCAGCTCCTGAAAAGCTTGATCTCGGCTAGCGATCTGGCCTGCATTTACCGGTATCTGCGTAACAACTGTTGTTGAGGTCACTTGAGGCGCAACCTGAGTTGTAATTCTGGCAGGCTCAGTTGATGCCGTCTGAGCAATTTCGGCAGGTGCGCTGTTGTCTTGAACTGGAATCTCAACCTGTTGCGTTTCAGCTACTTCTTCTTTTCGAGGTAGGTAGTCATCACCTAATGGCCAGAAAGCAAACTTGTCTTCTGTAAGAAAGCGAATTGCATTGATTGAATCAGCAAGATTAGCTTTAGCAAAACGGAAGCTAATTGGTGTCACACCGACTTGTTGACACTCTTTGGCAATGGCGATTTCCGCTTCAGTAAAGTTCTGATAGGCATCAGAAAGCAAAAGTACCGTTTGCTCGACGTCACCATTGAATTGCTGTTGGGCTTTTTTCTTGAGTTCTTCAAGCTCACCAGAGCGTTCTGCTCTTAAATAATCACCAAAAGTAATGTCATCAATCAACCCAATAAGCTGTAGCGGCATAAACAGAGCAGTTGAGTCGTTACTTTCACCTACCAGTTGTAGCAAAGGCTTGATGCGGAAATCTGCGAGCTCTCTTAGTTTACCTTGTTCATCGTCGCTCTTAATTTTGTTGTCTGGCAGAGTAGGGTGTAGGTTGCCCCAAAACTCTTCGATGAAGCTCTTTAGTACTTTAGTTGAGTCAGCTAAGTTCTGATAAGGCTGCGCGGTAAACAGTTGGCTTGAAATATACCAACCTAATAGCTCTAAATCTTTTGTAGATTGGGTTAAAGCTTCAAGTGTGCTGCTGCGTAGCTGATTCCAGTTGGATTGGTTGGTTTCGAGTAAAGCCTCATCGCCAGAAGCGTCAGGTGTTTCAATAAGCTGACGGAACGAAGATTGTGCGGCATTGTAGTTATTACGTAACGCGCGATAGATCGAGCGATCAAGCTTAAGGTAATTACCAGTAGGAGATTCTTCTGAAATGGGAGCCAACAAGTGCGCAATATCTACCATGCATTTTCCGTTACGTAATTATTGTAATTTGGTTAACGTAAGCAATTGTTAGAATAGTAATTTATTAGCTATTGCTTACAATTGATAGTCTAGGCTTATTTTTGAAAAAGGCTCGCCCAAATTTATTATTTACGTAAAAAGGTGACGTACATCTAGAAAATTGGACGGAGCACGCTCACTTTTTATTAAACCCTTGTTCGCAAGGTGGTTTTTTAACCACCTATCATGACTGTGGGCATACCTAATACGATTGTGCCACCGTGCGCAGTACTATCACCCATTCGCGCGGCGGGTTTGTTCATTATTAGTACAGTTGCGCTACCTTTAATGATGGCATCAGGTGGGCCTACACATACGCACATATCGCCTAAAGTAGCTGCTGGCATGCTGCCAATTAGGACTGTTGGCACACCAGGGCCTGAAATAGGACCGCCGACATGTGGAATTGGTGGTACGGCAGGGGTTTGCATTGGGCAAACGTGCATGTCTGTTAGACGGGCTGCTAAGGTCATCCTTTTCCTCCATTGCCTCCATTGGCTATATCCAGAGCATAGCTCAATGATTGAGTATAGTACTCTTCTGAGCCTTTCCAGTTAGGCAGGGCAGCAGCATGATTAATTGAGCCTGCAACAGCTTTGGCGTAAAGAAATGGGTCTGGGAGTACTGCTGGCAGATCCGGTGCCACTATACTGCCGGAGCCATTCCAAAATATCGCTTGAGCTAACCATGAAGGCCCGCAGTTTAATTCGAGTCGATTGGACAGGAGCTCTGCTTTGCGTCTGAGATCTTCCGCCGGAGCTTGTACCCATTGCTGAGCGGTTTGAATGCATTGTGTTTGAGTCGAGTTCCAAACGTCAATACGTAGCTGTATACAGAGGCTTGCCCACCAAATGGCCTCGCGAACGGGCAAAGCGTGTGCGAGAAACTGCACAAGGTCATTATTGAGTTGGTTCTGTTGAAGTAGCTGAATCGTTTGTTCTACGGACAACTCTTCGTCAAGTAACTCTTTCGCTTCGTCTGAAGCCGTATATCGAGGCAGGATCTGCCCGCAAGTCTGGTAAGGGATTTTTTTATAACTCATTAGTTTACCTTAACGATAGCGCCTTTCACTTCACCCATCACACCACCATTAAATGTTGCTTTAAGTCCGGATTTAAACTCTGCACTTAATGATCCTTCAGCTGAAAGCGTTGTGTCCGCTTTTATCGCTACGCTCAAGCCTTTGATTGAATTTGAACTGGTCGCTTCTAAAGCCGTTGTTGTACCAGACACCTTGTTCGCAGAAGTTGCTTTACTGGTCACATTGGTGCCTTGTAGGTTTAAGCCGCTGCTGGCTTTAATATCAATATTGGTTGCTTCGATGGATATCGAAGAAGAAGAAATCGAAATTTTGCTCGAACCCACTTTGATGTCGATGCTATCGTCAGCCTCGATAGTGATGGATTTGGCTTTTTCAGACATCGCCTTAGTGACGGTCAGGCTGTAATTATCTTCGGTAGAGATCGCCATTTGCTTGGTGACTTTTTGCGTCAATTCACCTTTAACCGTTTCCGTATGGTTATTCTCAACTTCTTGCGTGATGTCTTTCGCAGCGTGCAGGTAAATCAGCTCATTATCTTTTTTATCATCAAAATAGAGTTCATTAGATTGCCCGGTAAGCTTGGTTTTTATACCACTCTTCGTTGAATTAGCTTCTTTGTATGGAGGAGCATTTTTACTGTTGTAAACACTGCCAGTGATGATAGGTTGGTCGGGGTCACCATCAATGAACGCCACTAGAACTTCTTGGCCTACCCGAGGAATGAATTGGGATCCATAGCCGCTTCCTGCCATCATTTGTGCAACTCGGACATAGCAACTGGTTTTGTCACCACTCGCCTCTGTATCCCAATGGAACTGAATTCTGACTCGCCCTTGGTCATCTTGATTGATTTCACCTGCCGTTGAGCCTGCGACAGTGGCGCTTTGCAATCCATGAACTCTTTGTTTGTCGACCGGATTTGGATAATAAGAGGTTGTTTTAGGTACTGCTTTTATTTCAGTGTCGCACACCACATCTTCAGAGTAGTGCGTCTTGATCGAAATAATCGAATAATCGGACAGCTGCGACTTGTCTAGATGGCTAGAGAGGGAAAACCATGTCGCGATATCGAATAAGTCATGTTTCGCGGTCGCGACAATAGTTTGGTAATCCTGCGCTAGATGCTCAGCACGGCGTTTGGCAAGATTGCTAGCAAGATCGGTTTTATCTCCCGCAACACCTAAAGGTGGGTAGTGGACATTAGTCAGTTTGGTGTTGTTTGCTACCGTGTTGCTGCTTTTTTGCGCTTTACTCGTTACCAATTTTGTTTGGCTGTAGTCGTAAGCGGTGAGTTCTACACTCGCGCCGTGAAATGCGACGGCTGGCGACCAAGACTCTAATAAAGGTAAAGATCCTGTCGGTGTTTCCACCATATCAAATTTTGTATTGTCAGCTTTATCGAAAGGCGATTGCGCATCTTGCAGTACAAGTGCGTGCTCTTTATCTGAATGGGTGAAATAGTAATGAACCCCTTCTTCTGCGAGCAAACGCGTGACAAAGTCAAAATCGGACTCGTTATATTGCAGACAGTACTCGCGTTTGGTCGTCGGCATTTTGGCTATTTTATAGCAGCCCTTGAAACCCGCATTATCGAAAATATCGCTAACAATATCCTTGGTTGATTGGTTTTGATAGACCCGAAAAGCGTGAGTATGTTTGAGAAGGTCTAACCAAGGCTTTAAAGTGACTTGGTACAAAACGTATTGTAGGTTGCTGTCCATCCCTAAGCTTTCAATACGCGTGAGAATGCCGTTGAAAGAACGGGTTAGGGTCGCGCTACCCGCTATGTTTGAATACCGGTTAATCGTGAGAAGTTGCCCTAATTGGCTTTGGACATCGAAGTTACTAGAGACAAGGGTAGCGGAAACTTCGAAAGACTCAGAGAGAGTTTGAGTCACAGAAAACTGACTGACCTTGTGTTCTTGCCCTTTGTAATCCTTCGCAGAAATAGGGCTCGCCGACGCCGAATATTTTTCAGCCATAACACTTCCTTTAAAACTGACGATCATGTTTCGACTAAATCTATTCGAAACAATGGGTTGTGATGTCTGTTAATAATTCATTAAAAAGTAGCAGGTATTCATTAGTAAATAAATCAAATTAACTGAGATTTATAATCTGGAGTGGTGTGGTAAGAGGTGATTTGAATGTTTTTTGAACGTTTAACGTGAAAATGGGCGAAAGTCTTAGAAAAAGCCGCGCATTGTTCACGCGCGGCTTTGGTTTTATGGACAACTAGAACAGTTACTCACGATCTTGATCGAAATCACCATGGAAATGGTCATGATCAGAAACGCTATCTGCAGCTTTTAGTTTCTGGCCCACGCGGAGCTTATTACTCGGAGCCGGTTCGGTGCTTAAAGAGCGAAGTACTTGTTGTGCTTCCGGTTGTTGTTCTGGGAACACAGGGTCACTAAAGGCATAGAAAGTAGTGACGTAAGCAAGCGATTGAGTGTTGACGTACAGTGCTTCTTGACTCACGTTGTTTAGGTCATCACAGGCTTGGTGGTAGCATTTGTCATAAGCGACATCAATTTCGCCACCAAACTTTTCGACTTCCTGCGCGGACTTCACTTTTTCTGCACCAGTAAACAAGCCGCCAAAAGCGATGCCCCAATCAGCAAAACCAGCATAATCCGAACGTTTAGATAAAGCTTGTGGAACGGTTGACTCTGATTTTTCAGTAAAGAACTTGTTAAAAACAGACTCGATATGTGATGTGCCATATGGTGGTTGGAAATCACCTGTGTAAGCGTTATCTGGGCTGTCTTTCGTATCTGACAAGTCTCCATCCATAACGCCAAAGATGTAGTTAGGCGAGCCAATCATATCGAAGTTTAGGTAGAGCTTAACTTTGTTTAACTCATAGTATCGAGCATCGACTAGGTCTAGCTGTTCAGGCGTTAGCTGGCTAGGGTCTTCCAAGCCTAGTTCTTTTAGGATTTCCTGCTGAGCTTGATTACGCAGTGGTGCGAAGAGCTCGTTGGTGTAGTACTCAGAGCCGACTAGACCAGCTTCTTCAGCTGCCCACCAAGCAAAACGTACCTTGTTCTTAACCGGTGCTTTCAAATTCGCAAGGGTTACCGCATATTCGAGTAGACCTGCCGTACCTGAACCGTTGTCATTAATTCCAGGGCCTTCTGGAACAGAGTCCAAGTGTGCACCAAGCATGACAATTTCATTAGCATTACCGCCTTTGGTTTCAGCAATGATGTTTTGGGTGAGAACATCTTCATCTTGGACGTTAATATTCAACGCGATAGGTACTGCAGCGGTTTGGCTCAACTCATACCATTGCTTACCAAGTGCGTAACGAGCACCGAGAGCCGGAATAGTGGCAGTACTATCGCTACCTAATGTACCATTTACGACCGCTGTACGGCCTTCAGCGTTACCTTGGTTGAAGACAATAACACCTTTAGCTCCAGCGTTTTGAGCGTTGACAACTTTGGTATTGAAACTACATCCGCCACGTTGTATGACAGCAATTTTGTCCGTCACATTTTTGCCAGCGAAGTCGGAAGAGTCACAGCCGTCAGTACTGTCATAATCAGGCGCATCGAATCTAAAATCAGGAGTAATGAAAACGGCAGCTGCGGAAAGTAACCCGTTTGAGTTACCAGAATATGACATAGCGGCAAAGTCTGGCTCTACGCCTTCACTGGCATTGCGCACACCGATTAGATCGGTTCCATTTACATTGAGGGTTGTACCCGAAAGCTCTTCCCATGCACGAAAATCAAACTCTTGTATTGCCACATCGTAGTTATGTGCACGCATGGTATCAACAATATAGTTTAGAGACTGTGCATAGCCTTCCGTACCAGCTGCTCGAGTAACGGACGCTCCATCAGTTGTTTTCGATGCTCTCGCTTCAAGCTCTTCTAAGTGTTCCACGACCTCTTCGCGATCAATTTTACTACTGACGTACTTCGCTGCCTTTTCTGGATCATCCCAGTAACACCCAGATAGTAGCGTTGAGCTAATAATGGTAGCGAGTATAGTTTTTGTTGTTGTGACGCTTACTTGCATTTGTGACTCCTTGTATTAAATAAGCGAAGCCATAGTTGCTGAAATGCAAGGTTAAAAAAATGTTAAATTCAAATGAGTTTATAAAATATGAACGTATATCAAATTAGTTTCATTTATTAAAATTGTCAGTTACATATGTAATCGATATACAATCACATATTCAACAGAAACAATAACTTAGTGTTTGAGGGGCGATTTTTTACACACTGGGAACCAGCCAGAATAGTTACTAGCCGATGTTTGTCGCAAAATGAGAGATTGGATTTTACCTGCTATCTACAACCAGTAGCTTGGCACTCCGGTAGGCGAAATCCATACTTTCGATTTCGTTAGGGCGACTGACGAGGTGATCAACAGAAGGAAGAACAACGAAGAAGATAAGTGGCTCAGGATGCATATATCTCCACGTGTGTTCTGTGTTGTCTTTCTTATACGCTTTCAAGTTGATGGTCAGGACTAAGCTTTCAGGAGGTAACTGGCTGCCCTTAAAGTGACCGAGTTCATGTACTGCGCCCCAAAGGGATTCTAACGGACGTTCATGGGTGCTTTTAAGAAACAATTCGAGCTGCAACGTATCACTTTTGTTTTGTTTGATCGTACTTAGACGTTGAGCTGTACGTAAACCTTGCTCAAAAGGCAGGTAGTCTAATCCATTGTCGACAATTTGATTCGATTGTGGGCATAGTTGAACTGAGTCTTGGGGTTGCTTACTGGCGTACAGTTCGCAAGTGAACTGTTTAATAATCTGCTCTAACCCTTTATGGAATTGTGAGCCCTTTAGATCTTCAACTGAAACAGCGTGGTTGTTTATCGCTTCGGCAAAAACTTTGTCGACAGATTGGTTGACACGAGCTTCATCCTCAACAAGAACGAAGTCGTTGTGTCTAACCGCTGATTTTAAAACATTATCGGTTTCAATCACCGCAAGCTCTTCATCTGAGTAAATACTGTCTCTCAGCAAGGGGTAGTAGGGTTCTCGCTCATCAGCAAAGTACAGAGAGCATCCAGAGATATTGGTTGCAATCAATCCTGCGAGAATCGATTTAGTAGTTGGAGAGCGCATAAGCCTCTTATATTAACAAGATTCCTTTCTATATCTAAAATACTAATCTCATCCTGCGACTAAGTCATTGTTGGGATTACAATAATCTTGCTCTACATCACATAGCGAATGTTATGCGACCGATATTACATTTATCAATTGAAGACTTGGACTACTACCTTGGTCTAAATTGTCGACAATTTACTTGATTGTCGACAATGTTATGGTCTATTTTAACTTTATAAGATGAAATTGTAGACAGTTTGGTATCAGGTAGCGAGTGTAATAAAGATGAATATTGAACTTAAAACCCGACTAAAAGAAGGCGCTTCGGAAAAAGAAAATACCAAATCAGAGAGTTTAACTGAATCATTGGTAGAGGCCATTGTTGGTGGAGAGATTGCGCCGGGCAGCAAGATATCTGAGCCAGAATTAGCTAAGAAGTATCAAGTAAGTAGGGGGCCTCTGCGTGAAGCGATAATGCGAGTTGAAGGATTAGGCCTAATCGAGCGTATCCCTCACGTTGGTGCCAGAGTGATTACTTTCTCGCCTGAAAAGCTAATAGAGCTATACGCGGTTAGAGAGGCGCTAGAAGGTATGGCTGCGCGACTTGCGGCTAGGCATATCACCGCAGAAGAGATAGTAGGATTAGAAGCAGTATTGTCGACACATTCTAAACATATTGATGAAGTCGAGGGTGCTTCGTACTTCCATCAGCACGGTGATTTCGATTTTCACTATCGCATTATTCTCGCTAGCCGCAACAGCAAGCTTATTTCATTGCTGTGTGATGAGCTTTATCACTTGTTGAGAATGTATCGATATCAATCGCCTAGAGCTCAGTCGAGACCCGTTGAAGCGCTAGATGAGCATAAATATATCTTACAAGCTATCAAGAATAGAGACGAAGAGTTAGCGGAGATGCTGATGAGGCGCCATATCTCGGGTAGCCGAACATTAATTGAACAACAAATCCTTAGGGACTAAAGCCCAAAACGGACTAGAGGAAAGAGCAATGAGTTTATCTCAAGGAGCTAAATTTAGACTTGCCGTTGAGCAAAACGATCCACTGCAAATAGTGGGCACCATTAATCCATACTGCGCCATGATGGCAAAAAATCTGGGACACCAAGCTATTTACTTATCAGGTGGCGGTATCGCTAATGCCTCTTACGGCTTGCCCGATTTGGGGATTACTACACTTAATGACGTTTTAGTCGATGTTGAGCGAATCACCAATGCGTGTGATTTACCACTTCTGGTTGATATCGATACTGGTTTTGGCGGGGCGTTTAATATCGCGCGAACCATCAAGGCAATGGAGAAAGCGGGTGCGGGCGCGGTTCACATGGAAGATCAGGTAGCCCAGAAACGTTGTGGTCATCGCCCAAATAAAGCCATTGTTAGCCAACAAGAGATGGTCGATCGTGTTAAAGCCGCGGTGGATGCGCGCAACGATGACAGCTTTGTGGTGATGGCTCGTACGGATGCTCTGGCTGTTGAAGGGATTGATAGTGCTATCGAACGTGCGATTGCTTGCGTTGAAGCAGGCGCTGACATGATTTTCCCTGAAGCAATGAACAAACTAGAGCAGTATGTTCAGTTCTCTGAAGCTCTAGAGAGTGCTATTGGTAAGCATGTGCCTATACTGGCGAACATTACCGAGTTTGGTCAGACGCCACTTTACGGCTGTGAAGAGCTGGCAAAATCCAAAGTTGATATGGTGTTGTATCCACTCAGTGCGTTCCGTGCAATGAACAAAGCAGCAGAGATGGTGTACAAGCATCTGTTAGAAGTGGGTAACCAAGAAGCGTTGACCGATTCGATGCAAACTCGTAAAGAGCTCTATGCGCACCTCAAATATCATGATTATGAAGACAAGCTTGATCAGCTGTTTTCAGAAGGAAAATAGGATCAAACGGAAGCCCAAGGAAACCGATTCGGAATTAATCCAATAACGTGAAATTGTTTGGTAACTAACGCTCCACCTAGAGAGCAATATCAAACAGAAAAGGAGTTCAAAATGCCTCTATCATCGAAAAAGAATGAAGAGTTAGGTGGCGCAGGTCTACGCGGCCAAAGCGCTGGTAGCACAGCTTTGTGTACTGTCGGTAAAACGGGGACAGGTCTGACATATCGAGGTTACGATATTACTGACTTGGCAAACAATGCTCAATTTGAAGAAGTTGCCTACTTGCTGTTACGTGGTCACTTACCCAATCAAAAAGAGCTCGATGAATATAAAACGCGTCTGATTAGTTTACGAGGCCTACCGAGTGAACTTAAGCAAGCTTTAGAGCTTATTCCTGCCTCAGCGCATCCAATGGATGTGATGCGAACAGGTTGTTCGGTACTGGGTAATCTAGAGCAAGAGATGAGCTTTGAAGAGCAGTTAGGCGCGACAGAAAGAATGCTCGCTCTATTTCCCGCCATCATTTGTTATTGGTACCGCTTTAGCCATGATGGTGTGCGCATAGATACAGACGATCAATCCGAAACCTGTATTGGCGGTTACTTTCTAAAAATGCTGACCGACAAAGCGCCAACTGAGATTCATAAGCAGGTCATGCACTGTTCGCTCATTCTATACGCAGAGCATGAGTTTAATGCGTCTACCTTTGCAGCTCGCGTATGTGCTTCGACACTTTCCGATCTTCATTCTTGTATTACAGCAGCGATCGGTACGCTTCGCGGCCCTCTACATGGTGGTGCAAACGAAGCCGCGATGGAGATGATTCAAAACTGGCAAACACCGGATGAAGCGGAAGCGAACATCATGCAGATGCTGGCGAACAAAGACAAAATTATGGGCTTTGGTCATGCTATCTATCGTGAGAGTGACCCTCGCAACGCGTTAATTAAGCGTTGGTCAAAAGAGCTGTCAGACGCAGTAGGAGATACCCATTTGTACGCGGTTTCTGAGCGCGTTGAAGCGGTGATGAAGCGAGAGAAAGGTTTGTTCTGTAACGCGGACTTTTTCCATGCCTCCGCTTATCACTTTATGGATATTCCAACCAAGTTGTTTACGCCGATCTTTGTCATGAGTCGCTTAACAGGTTGGGCAGCTCACGTTTACGAGCAACGCGCTAATAACCGAATTATTCGACCAAGTGCAGATTACACAGGTCCTGATCATCAAGATTGGGTTCCAATCGAAAAACGATAGCACTGTCGACTTTGCTCCCTTTGATTAAGGGAGCAAACATCTACCTGAATGGAAGCAGATATGAGCATGAATACCCTATACAGAAAATCGCTTCCGGGAAGCCATCTTGATTATTTTGATGCCCGAGAAGCCGTAAATACACTATCCCCTGGTGCCTACGAAAAACTCCCGTATACCTCACGAGTGCTGGCTGAGCAGTTAGTTCGACGTTGTGACCCTAATACTCTGACTCAAAGTCTAGAGCAAATTATCGAGCGAAAGCGCGACTTAGATTTTCCTTGGTATCCGGCTCGTGTGGTGTGTCATGACATCCTAGGTCAGACGGCGTTAGTTGACCTTGCAGGCCTTAGAGATGCGATCGCCCAGCAAGGTGGCGATCCTGCCAAAGTCAATCCTGTGGTAGAAACCCAGCTGATTGTTGACCATTCTCTTGCTGTTGAACACGCAGGCTTTGACCCAGATGCCTTCGATAAAAATAGGGCGATTGAAGAGCGCAGAAATGAAGACCGTTTTCATTTTATTGAGTGGTGTAAAACCGCGTTTGAGAATGTCAGCGTTATTCCTGCCGGTAATGGCATCATGCACCAAATCAACTTGGAGAAAATGTCTCCTGTTGTTCAGGCTAAGCAAGGTATCGCTTACCCAGATACCTGTGTCGGTACGGATAGTCACACGCCGCATGTCGATGCTCTAGGGGTGATTGCGATTGGTGTTGGCGGGCTCGAAGCAGAGACAGTAATGCTTGGCCGTCCTTCCATGATGAGACTTCCAGATATCGTCGGTGTCAAGCTTACTGGCAAGCGCCAATCTGGGATTACAGCAACAGATATTGTCTTGGCGATTACTGAATTTTTGCGTAACGAACGAGTCGTTTCATCCTATCTTGAGTTTTTTGGTGAAGGTGCAAAAGACCTAACCATCGGCGATCGCGCAACCATCTCTAATATGACGCCAGAGTACGGTGCTACGGCTGGGATGTTCTACATCGATGAGCAGACCATCAACTACCTAAAACTGACGGGTCGCGATGATCAGCAAGTCGAGCTTGTTGAAAAATATGCCAAACAGACGGGTCTTTGGGCCGATGATCTTGAAACCGCTGAGTACGAGCGAGTGTTAGAGTTCGACTTATCCAAGGTTTCTCGAAATATGGCAGGGCCATCGAATCCTCATAGACGTTTGCCAACCTCAGAGCTTGCACAGCGCGGTATTGCAAAAGAGAGTGGGGCTGAGACTAGTGACGGGCAACTACCCGATGGGGCAGTCATTATTGCGGCGATTACTTCATGTACCAATACCAGTAACCCGCGCAATGTGGTCGCCGCTGGCCTTGTTGCCAAGAAGGCCAATGAACTTGGACTCGTTCGCAAACCTTGGGTGAAATCTTCTTTTGCTCCGGGCTCAAAGGTCGCCAAGTTATACCTTGAAGACGCAGGTCTTTTACCAGAGCTAGAAAAGCTTGGCTTTGGTATTGTCGCTTATGCTTGTACCACCTGTAATGGTATGAGTGGTGCGCTTGATCCAGATATTCAGCAAGAAATCATCGACCGCGACGTTTACACAACGGCAGTGCTATCAGGTAACCGAAATTTTGATGGTCGAATTCACCCTTATGCTAAGCAAGCATTCTTGGCATCGCCGCCGCTGGTGGTTGCTTATGCTCTTGCTGGAACCATTCGTTTTGACATTGAACGCGACTCGCTGGGTACAGATAAACAGGGAAATCCTATTTATCTCAATAATTTGTGGCCGAGTGATGGAGAGATTGATGCGGTTGTCGGCAAGCATGTTAAGCCCGAGCAGTTTAATCAGGTCTACATTCAGATGTTTAAACTCGATGAAGGTGAGCGTAATAGCAACCCTCTTTATGACTGGCGATCAAAAAGTACCTACATTCGCCGTCCACCATACTGGGAAGGGGCGCTAGCAGGTAAAAGAACGTTAGCTGCGATGAGACCTTTAGCGGTACTAGGCGATAACATCACGACTGATCACTTGTCTCCCTCCAACGCGATACTGGCGAGCAGTGCTGCGGGTGAGTATCTCGCCTCTATGGATGTACCTGAAGAAGACTTTAACTCTTACGCAACCCACCGTGGCGATCACCTGACCGCACAGAGAGCGACATTTGCTAACCCTAAGCTGTTCAATGAAATGGTTAAAGAGAACGGTGAGGTGATACAAGGCTCACTCGCAAGGGTAGAGCCAGAGGGCAAAGTCACTCGAATGTGGGAAGCGATTGAAACCTACATGAATCGCAAGCAGCCGTTAATCATCGTTGCTGGTGCGGATTATGGTCAAGGCTCCTCACGCGATTGGGCTGCGAAAGGGGTTCGCTTAGCTGGGGTTGAAGCGATTGTCGCCGAAGGATTTGAACGCATTCACCGAACCAACCTAGTTGGAATGGGCGTTTTGCCACTTCAATTTAAATCTGACACAAATCGTAAAATATTAGAGCTCGACGGTAGTGAGCTTTATGACGTCATCGGTGATATCAAGCCCGGCGCAGATCTAGCGCTTGTCGTAACTCGTGCTAATGGCGAAAAGTTCGATGTTCCTGTGACTTGTCGTTTGGATACCGCCGATGAGGTTAGTGTTTATAACGCTGGCGGCGTACTACAACGCTTTGCCCAAGACTTTTTATCTCAATAGGTGGCGGCTATGACAGTATCTAGCCAAATGAAAGTACCAGCTACCTATATGCGTGGTGGGACGAGTAAAGGGGTATTCTTCAGTCTAGAAGATTTGCCAAAACAAGCTCAAACTCCCGGAGAGGCGAGAGACAAGTTGCTGTTAAGAGTGATTGGTAGTCCCGATCCTTATGCCAAGCAAATTGATGGTATGGGCGGTGCCACGTCGAGTACCAGCAAAACCGTGATTGTATCGAAAAGTGATAAGCCAGATCACGATGTCGATTATCTATTCGGGCAAGTATCGATTGATAAACCTTTTGTCGATTGGAGTGGCAACTGTGGCAATCTATCTGCCGCTGTTGGCCCCTTTGCCATTCATGCTGGATTGGTCGATGAAGATCGTATCCCAACCAATGGTACGGTCACTGTTAGGGTGTGGCAGGCGAATATCAGCAAAACCATCGTGGTCCGTGTGCCAATAGTGGAGGGGCAAGTTCAAGAAACGGGTGACTTTGAACTCGATGGGGTGACGTTTCCTGCTGCTGAAATTCAGGTTGATTTCATGCACCCCGCAGACGGCGAAGGCAGTATGTTTCCTACCGGAAATGTGACTGATGAGTTAGAGGTTCCTTATGTTGGCACGTTTGAAGTAACCATGATCAATGCGGGTATCCCGACGATTTTCCTTGACGCTGAAGCTCTCAGATATCAAGGGACGGAACTTCAAGATGATATCAATAACGATGAAGTTGCATTACAACGCTTTGAAACGATTAGAGCTTATGGTGCATTGAAGATGGGGTTGATTGATTCTTTACAAGAGGCTGAAGCTCGTCAGCACACGCCAAAAATCGCCATAGTTGCGAGCCCGAAAAGTTATCTTTCTTCTAGTGGTAAGCCTGTCGAAGCATATGAGGTGGACGTACTCGTTCGCGCTTTGTCGATGGGTAAATTACACCACGCCATGATGGGAACCGCGGCAGTAGCGATAGCATCGGCTTCCTGTGTGCCCGGCACCATAGTCAACCGTGCGGCTGGTGGCGGAGAAATGGAGTCAGTCACTTTCGGTCACCCGTCGGGAACGCTGAAAGTAGGAGCGGCCGCCACGCTAGATGAACAAGGTTGGGTCGTTGAAAAAGCTGTAATGAGCCGCAGCGCTCGAATCATCATGGAGGGATTTGTGCGCGTACCCTCCGATATCTTTGCGTAATTAGCACCGGTTAATTACCAGAAAAACAATGTCAGGACATACTGGAGGAAGCACTATGTCTGCATATCAAAAAGAGTATCAATGGGCGCTGTCAGAACCTGAGTCGTTTTGGGCGGAACAAGCAAAAAATATTGACTGGTTTAAACAGCCAAAAACGATTCTAGCCAAGGATGAAAATGGCATAGAGCGCTGGTTTCCCGATGGAATGCTTAATACCTCTTGGTTAGCGCTAGATTACCACTGTGAACAAGGACGTGGTGATAATATTGCATTGATCTACGATTCACCAGTGACCGGTACGAAGCAAAAATATACCTATAGTGAGCTTCGAGATCAGGTTGCGAAAACAGCGGGTATGCTCGCAGAACAAGGCGTTGAAAAGGGTGACCGAGTGGTTATCTATATGCCCATGATTCCTGAGGCAGCAATGGCAATGCTTGCCTGTGCACGACTGGGTGCGATTCACTCTGTTGTGTTTGGCGGATTTGCAGCTAACGAGCTAGCGGTTCGACTTGAAGATGCTGAACCTAAATTGGTGATGACCGCTTCTTGTGGCATCGAAGTCAACAAAGTTATTCCGTACAAGCCATTGGTCGATAAAGCGATTATGGACAGCCGATGGAAGCCTGATACAGTCGTGGTTCTACAAAGAGCCCAGTGTGAAGCGCAGCTACAGGCGAAACGAGATGTCGACTGGGCGACAGCGCTTGAAAGCTCTCTCCCTCATGCTTGTGTACCAGTCTTAGCAACTGATCCGCTTTACATTCTTTATACCTCAGGGACGACTGGTAAGCCTAAAGGTGTAGTACGCGATAATGGTGGACATGCTGTTGCGATGAAGTACTCAATGAGTGCGATTTATAACATTCCACAAGATAGTGTTTACTGGGCAGCTTCCGATGTGGGCTGGGTCGTAGGCCACTCTTACATTGTTTATGCGCCGCTGATTCATGGCTGTACAACAGTCCTATTTGAAGGCAAGCCTGTACGTACTCCGGATCCGGGCGCTTTCTGGCGAGTGTGTGAAGAGTATAAAGTTGAAGTACTGTTCTCAGCCCCAACTGCATTCCGCGCAATTAAGAAAGAAGACCCAGAAGGTGAGTGCCTCAAGCAGTACGATTTATCAAACCTAAAAACCATCTTTATGGCGGGTGAACGTTTAGACCCTCCGACATTAGAGTGGGTAGAAAGCAAAACTGACAAACCAGTGGTCGATCACTGGTGGCAAACGGAAACAGGTTGGGCGATTGCCGGTAACCCTACCGGAATTGAGCTGATGCCAGTGAAAGCCGGTTCAGCGACTAAACCAATCCCAGGTTATCAGGTTGAGATCCTTAATGAGCTTGGTGAGCCAGTAGAAGCCAGCCAACAGGGATTCGTTGCTCTGAAGCGTCCACTGCCACCAAGCTGTCTGCCAACGGTATGGCGTAACCACGACCGCTTCGAGTCTGGATATCTTAGTCAGTTCCCGGGTTATTACGTATCGGGTGATGGTGGTTATCTCGATGAAGAGGGCTACTTATTCATTATGGGTCGTATCGATGACGTGATTAACGTTGCGGGTCACCGTCTATCAACAGGTGAGATGGAAGAGATCGTTGGCGGCCACCCGGCTATTGCGGAATGTGCGGTTGTTGGTGTTCATGACGATTTGAAAGGTCAATTGCCATTAGGTCTGGTTGTACTTAAAGATGGTGTAAAGGTCGATGACGTCCAGCTTGAAGGTGAGCTGGTTGGTAAGGTACGCGATGAAATCGGTGCAGTCGCTTGCTTTAAGCATGCGCTCGTCGTAGAACGTTTGCCAAAGACGCGCTCCGGTAAGATTTTGCGCCGTACTATCCGCCAGATAGCCGACGGTGAGCAGTACACAGTGCCTTCTACGATTGATGACCCAACGAGCCTAGAAGAAATTGAAAAAGCACTCCATTCGTAAATTGAACAGCAACAGATTTTTCTTATTATGAAAATAAGCCCCTCACCAAAGGGGCTTTTTTATTGAAAAATTTCTGTGAAAACGCCAAACTGTTACTTTATTCGTAACGCAAAAATATTTATGCACAATGTGACCATTCGTAGTGCGCATGACAAAGACTTAGAGCAGTTAAATGATCTCATGTTTTACTTGCATGATGAGCACCATCGCCAATGTCCCGAGCACTTTAAAACGGCTGAAGATATCGAGCAGGAAAAGAGTATTGCTCGATATTTAGATGATCCGGAGTGTCTTGTCTTCGTCGCGTGTGAAGGCGAACAAATCATAGGATTTGTTAGTGGTCATTTTTGCGAGCTCATTTCCACAGTAAGTAAGCCAGTTCAGATGGGCAGCATCGATGAACTGTATATCGTTAAGGACTACCGTGGTAAAGGGCATGCAGTAGAGCTGTGTCAGCATATCGAGACACGGTTTGTGGAATATGGCGTAAAAGAAGTCTTTGTTGAAGTGTGGGAATTTAACCAATCTGCAATTGAATTTTACCAAGATTTCGGCTTTGAACATCACATCCATTGGTTACGAAAGTCCGTAACCAATTAACAAGAATTTAGAATGAATCTCAACACTAAAATATTATCGCTCGTACTCGGGCTTATCTCTCTATTTGCCTCTTCACTTACTGTTGCGAATGACTCGACAATCTCTGGGGCTGCGTGTGTCATACGTTCTGGTGAAAAGATTGTTTTGGTAAAAGAAATCCTCACCAACAAGCTTTCTCTCCCCGCAGGAGGCGTCGCTAAAGGGGAGTCTCCTAAAATCGCTGCCCAACGAGAAACGTGGGAAGAGACAGGGCTAGTGGTTTCGATTAAAGGTGAGCTCGGGCGTAGCGAGAAAGCGGTGTTCTACGATTGCGTTTCTGATTCCGATATCGTTTCATTCCAGTTCAACAACAAGCTAGACGGATACGAACTGCCTATTTGGTTTGCGCCTCACTATGGGATTGAAGTCTCTTCAGCGATGTTAATCGATCCCACTGTTGTCCCGATACAGGAGTATCGTTTTCCTGATCAACTTGAGTGGCTAGGGTCGGTTTTGCCCCAGGCGACCGATCAAAAAGTGGTTTTTGTTGGTAATCTTATTGAAGCGGCGCCTGCATTCCATCAAATTGAACTGAGCTGGATGACTCAGATTCAGCACTTATTTCTAAAGCTTCCTAGTGGTATCGCAAACATTGTAGAACCTTTACTGCTGGCCGGAAACTGGCTAGCGGAGCCTTCTCTAATTCTGATTCTTTTTCCGCTTTTATATTGGCGATTTGGTAAAGAGTTTAGCTATAAGGTCTTTTTTGCCGTGACTATGACGTCACTGCTTAGTTTGGTTGCTCAGCAAGGTTTTGCGTTCCCTAGACCACATGTTTATCTTCCGGCACTAGATCTAGCCAAGAGTTATGGCTTTAGCCTTCCGAGTTTGCCTATTGCGGTATGGTCGTGTGTGGGTGTTCTTGTCTTGAATGGGACAGAGAGATTATCGATTAATCGTTGGTCGTTGTCTTTGTTCTTCGCACTGCTATGGCTAACAGCCGCTAAGTTTTATAGCGGTTCAGCATTCTTGACTGATAGCGTAAGTGGGGCTCTTTTAGGCATACTTTGCTCTTGGCATTTGATTCGTCTCGAATCCAAGCCAGAGGTGGATGCGAAAGCACTGATGACTTCAAAAATGGTTTGGGTAATTTTGCTTATCGCTTGTGCTGTGATGACTTTGTTTTGGCCTACACCGATATTTACTTATTGGTTGGCGATAATCCTAACTGTGTTAGCGTTAGTGATAACCTTTGAACGAGATGCAAATATCGCGTCCGGAAAGGCTTTGCTGATGATTACCGTGATGCTTGTTTTAGCAAATGGATTGATTGGCGTTGCCGCTGAGCATGTATCGACAAGCAGTATAGCGTCACTCAGTGTGGAAGCATTGCGTTACCCGCTATTGATTTGCCTGTTTGTTTTCTCGGTGAGAAAGATGAGCAGGGTAGACACAGCGGCTTAACTGTTAGAGAGTGATTTTGACTGTAGCCGACTCTGAACTAGAGTCGGCTATTTTGTTGATGGCTGTCTAACACTTAAACTGTGATACCAGTTTTTCTAGGCGTTCACATTGGTTTTCTAGCGCACAGATAGATTGGTCTGCTGTACCCACCATTTTGACCATGGTTGAACTGTTGTCTGCTATTTTTTGTACGTTGTAATTCACATCTTCACTGACTGAACTTTGCTGAGATGCTGCGGTGGCAATTTGCGTGTTCATCTCATTCATTTTGCTAATAGCAGTAAGAATTTCTGACAGAGATTGCGTTGCAGATTGAGCTAAGGTGATGGTTGAGTCGCTGCTCGATTTGCTCGCGTGCATCACCTCGACCGCTTGTTCCGCACCGGACTGTAATCGTTCTATCATTGCTTGAATTTCGCCAGTACTATGTTGTGTTCTGCTAGCAAGAGAGCGAACTTCATCGGCAACAACCGCAAATCCGCGTCCTTGTTCTCCTGCGCGAGCAGCTTCTATTGCTGCATTTAAAGCCAGTAAGTTAGTTTGCTCAGCAATACCGCAAATAACATCCAGTATTGAAGCGATGTTGGCAACGTCTTGATCTAATGTATGAATGACTCCGCTAGCATTGTCTATATCAGCGGCTAGTTCACGAATAGACTCAACAGTTGACTCTAATACTGAGTTGGCTGACTTAACCTCTTGATTAGCTCCGTGACTGGCATCTGCCGCGCTACTTGCGTTTTCGCTGACCAAATGACTGGTCGTTTGCATTTCATGTACCGCTGCTGCCACGACTTCGCTTTCATGCTGTTGCTGATTGGTCGAATCAGAAATGGACTGTGCCACAGTGGAAAGATGTGCCATTTCGCTGCGAACCGAAGCTGCGCTATCAATAACCTGTTCAATGGTGTGCTGAATCTTTGAAACAAAGGTATTGAAGCCTTCCGCGAGCTGGCCGATTTCATCTTTTGATTGGCTGGAAATTCGTTGACTTAAATCACCGTCTCCAGAGGCGATATCATGCATGGTTTGAGTGATCTGTTCGATAGGCTTTACTATCGCTTTGATCAAAAACCAGCAGGTTAACAGGGCGATAAGAATTACAATGAATGTGCCAACTTCTAGTGCCAGTTCGGCTTGCTTAGCCGCGGTTTCGTTTTCAATCTGAGTTTCACTGCGTGCGGCTTCTATCGCATCTTTAACGACATTGAGTTGTTGACGTACTTCGACAAATTGACGGTCGAAGGTTTGTTTATTTTGTTCATAGAATAGCTGCCACTCAGACTCAGGTGCATTAATAAACACTTCATAACTTGAGAGCCAGTCGTTACCTAGTCGAACCAGTTGTTCAATCTCTGGCTTGAGTGAGTCAGGGAGCAGTTCAAGTTTCACAAGCTCCATTGCGTGCTCCATACGAGGTAAAGCTTTATAAGCATTGTCTTTATACTCAAAGCGATGGTGCTCGATTTCTTTTTCTGATGTGGCTAATACTAGAGCTTGAACCGCTGACGTCGCTTGGTATAAATCTCGGTAGGCATCTTCAAGAGTAAACAGTGCAGGTAGGTAGTGCTGCTGAATCGAATTAGATAGCTGCGCTCTTTTTTGAGAAGCGACAATATTGATTATGGAGCTAGTAGTAAAAAGTAAAATGATCAAAAAAACGGGCAGAACGATTTTCTTTTTAACAGATAAATCGGTAAACATATATCCAGCCTGTAGAATTAATAAACAAGGCTGGAATAATAGCAATTACAGGTGGGAATGTCGTATAACTGTTTGGTTTTGTTGGATAAACTTTTTTATCGTGACCATTGCGACAATTTATCGGAGTTTAAACTTCTGAGCTTCTAGCGAGCTAGAATAAATTCTTCAATTACTGTCGCCACGCCATCATCATCGTTACTCAATGTAATATGATTGGCGATTGCTTTGGTTTGCTCCATTGCGTTCTGCATTGCTACTCCTAACCCTGCGTATTCGATCATATGATGGTCATTTTCAGCGTCGCCCATACAGATCACTTCGCTAGATGAAATGCCTAAATGTTCAGCAATAGCTTTAATGCCAACCCCTTTATTACTTTCAAGGTTTAAAAACTCCAAGAAAATAGGAGCGCTCTGGACGATTGTGAATTCATCTTGATAACTAGCTGGAATATTTCCGATTGCTGAGGTGAGTTTGTCAGGAGCGCCGACAATCATCGCTTTGATGATCGGATGGTCATCTTCTAATTCATCAAAGTTCTTCTCGATGACTGGAATTTGATTGATGGTTGCTTCAACGTCGGTGAACTCGTTGAGCTTTGGCGTTATTAATCCAAACTCGTTACTGAATGCATGGCAATCTAAATTCAGTTTGTTAGCGAGTTCCGCGACTTGCTTTGCTCGCTTTCCGTCAATAATCGCTGAGTGGATCACTCTGTTTGTGCCAATTTCCTTCACCATTGAGCCATTGAAGAAAACGACAAACTCGTTATCGCCTTCAATCTTAAGTTCGTCTAGCTTACTTTGCATTCCATCTAGTGGACGGCCAGATGCGAGTACGACTTTTACACCTCGTTTACGCGCTTCAGCGATAGTATGCTTTGTTCTTTGGGAGATCGTTTTGTCACTCGTTAGTAATGTGCCATCTAAATCGAGTGCTATTAGCTTATACATAACTTACCTTAAATCTAACTACAAAATTAACAAAAAGAAGCAGAATAATCGCTGTGAAAAGATTGATCAATTTATGATTTAGTTGACCTTCCACGGCGTCTCCTTTAAGGTCACGTTCCTGCAGAATTTTGAAGATAAATTAGGCTGATATTAAGTTGTATAAAATTAACGAAATGTTTGAAACCATCCAAGGGGAAGGGGTCTTCACAGGTGTTCCTTCTGTATTTGTTCGTTTGCAAGAGTGCCCAGTAGGCTGTGCATGGTGCGATACCAAGCAAACTTGGGATGCAACCCCGCAAGACGAAAGACCTCTAGATGAGATCTTAGCTAAGAAAGAAGACTCTCCAACTTGGTGCTCTGTTTCGGCGATGGACATTGTTAATGAGTACATAAAGCAAGGTTATACTGCTAAGCATGTTGTGATTACAGGCGGTGAACCTTGTATCTATGATCTGGTTCCTTTGACTCAAGCATTTGAAGAGCATGGTTGTCGATGTCAGATCGAAACCAGTGGCACATCTGAGGTCAAAGCGACAGACAATACATGGGTGACGGTGTCACCGAAAGTCGCGATGAAAGGTAAGCTCCCCGTTCTTGATTCTGCACTGGTTCGAGCGAATGAGATCAAACATCCGGTGGCGACGCAAAAAGATATCGACCACCTAGATGAACTCTTGGAAAGAGCAAACGTGCCTGAAGATACAACGATTGCACTTCAGCCAATAAGTCAGAAGCCTCGTGCGACCCAGCTCTGTATTGATGTATGTGTTGCCAGAAACTGGCGCTTATCGATTCAAACTCACAAATATCTAAGCATTGCGTAAAGGAACTCAAAATGAAAAAAGCAGTTGTCGTATTTAGTGGCGGACAAGACTCAACGACTTGCCTAGTACAAGCAATTAAAGATTTTGATGAAGTCCATGCCATCACATTTGACTATGGTCAGCGCCACAAACTTGAAATCGAAGTCGCACAGAGCTTGGCGAAAGAACTGGATGTTAAAGCGCATAAAGTAATGGATGTCGGATTATTAAACGAGCTTGCCATTAGCTCTTTGACGCGTGACGACATTCCGGTTTCTCATGAGTTACAAGAGAACGGTTTACCGAACTCATTCGTACCAGGACGCAATATCCTGTTTTTGACCCTTGCCGGTATTTACGCTTATCAAATTGGCGCACAGACTGTGATTACTGGTGTGTGTGAAACAGACTTTTCTGGTTATCCGGATTGTCGTAATGACTTTGTAAAAGCGATGAATAATGCGCTTGTTCAGGGTATGGATCGCCAGCTTGAGATATCTACGCCACTGATGTGGTTAAACAAAGCAGAAACTTGGGCGCTAGCTGATCAGTATGATGCGTTGCAATTGATCAGAGAAAAGACACTGACCTGTTACAATGGTGTCATCGGTGATGGTTGTGGCGATTGTCCGGCGTGTGAACTGAGAAAGGTAGGCTTAAACGACTACCTTTCTGATCGCAAGGCTATTATGGCTGAACTGGTACGTAAGCAGAACTCGGCAGATAAATAGGCTCATTGTAGGCATCAATAATCTGGTTCTTACCATTTTGTTTCACTTGATAAAGCGCCTGATCCAAAATTGAATAGAGTTCATCAAAGTCATATAGTGGTTTAGATGTGGCAAGATAAGAAAAGCTCGCGGTAACGTTGAGCTTTTCTCTATTTTCCGCTTCAAAGATACTTTTCGCGATGATCTGGTGGAGGTTTTCTACTCGGTCTCGCACATCAAGCTCATCGACATTTCTCAATACGATGACAAACTCTTCGCCTCCGAGTCGACCCAATACATCTTCTTCATTGATAGCTTCACTGATTCCTTTTGATATGGTAGCGAGGGCGCGATCACCAGTCGGATGGCCATAGCTGTCATTGATTTGCTTGAAGTCATCTAAATCAAGCAAGATAAGTACGTGTTTACGAATTTGGGCTGATGTTCTATCGAACGCTCTAATTCGTTTGATGGCGGCAGCTCGGTTAAGCGCCCCTGTCAGCTGATCCATTTCTGCTTTTCTACTTTTTGTTCTGGTAAAGAAAAACTGTCCGATGATGGTTGCGATCAAGAGGATTATAAGCAATAAGAACATCTGCCTTTGAGAGAGTAATTTCGCCACTTCTAGCTCAAGAGATTCAATGATTTCAACACTCTTATTATCTTTCACTTTCTGATTAAACTCTTTCTGCGCGAGCTCTAACGCCAAAAAAGCTGAGCGACTACTCTTGGTTCTTTTAGATAACTCTGAATCAAAATAGTGCTGGTAGTGTTTGAGCGCGACGGCGTAATTGCCATTAGCTTCCTCAAGCTGAGCCATTGTTCTAAGCGCACGTGCTTGCAATCGTTCACTGCCAATTTTCGTCGCTAAATCATTCGCGCTTTGAGCGAAGTACAATGCCGAGTTGTAGCCACCTTTTGCATTGTCTAGTTGGGAGAGTGCAAGATAGATCTCGCCCTGAATTTGCTCATTATTTTGAGTCTCAGCGGAGTTGAGCGAATCTAGTAAGAATTGCTCAGCAAGCTCAAATTGCTTTAATGCTGTATAAGCCTTACCCAGACCGAGTTTTACAAAGGTTAATCCATAGGCATGATTGAATCTATCTAGCAGAAGTTTTGAGCGTTTGAAATGTTCCACAGCGCCATGATAATCCTGAGACGCTAACAATATATCGCCCATGCTATGGTGAGATTGCGCCATTTTAAGAGGAGATTTAGTGGCTGACCTTAACCGTAGAGAAATCGTTAAGTACTCTTTAGCCAAATCAAACTGACCGAGTGTTTTTAGCAAAAGGCCGGCATCATTGTACACCCCAGAAGGGTCAACGTAACTTGGGATTACCGCTAGGTAGCTTTGGTAGGTCTCTAGTGAACTCTTATAATCTCCAGTGAATTCTTGGTTGTTCGCAATTACGCGAAGAGCTAGATGTTTGGGAAGGATCGAATGTTCGGTATCTTTTATGTGTGTTTCAAGTGCGTTGCAATACAGCTGCGCACTGTAATATTGACCCTGCATGTTCATCGCACGGCATAGGTGATACTCAAACAGAATCTTGCCTTGAAGATTATTAGTTGTACTAAAGTGTTTAAGTAAGTCGAGGTAGTTTGACCGAGCAGTTGAAAAGTCGAGATTGAGCTCCTTATTGAGAGCTTCAATAAATGTTTGTTCTAACTTGGAATACTCTGGGTTGAAGACGAGCTCATTGCCATAATATGGCTGACCTCGCTGCGTCATGAAACTATGTAGTTTGGAGCTAATGTAGAGCTTTTCGATATTTGGAGGTAACGAGTTATACCGATCCTGTAGCATTGATAGTGCTTTGTTCTCACTGACCTTGAGAGCTTCGCTGTAAGCGACCTCCCACTTCCCTAGATGATTTGTATCAATGGCTAGTGCCGAAATAGGCGCGAGCGCAGCAAAAGCGATATACCAAGCGATTAGACGTTTCATTGTATTTAGTATTAGTTTTGTTTGTTACATAGTAGAGTAACTCACTAATAGGGTACAATGTGTTGCTAAATGTGAATTGAATAAATGCGACTTAGATAGCTTTGATTTCTCTAAAAAATGCGCCTTCGAGGCGCATTTTTTGAAATCTATTTAGTCTAGGTATAATTTAGCTAGGTCAGATGGTTCCATCTCTTTACCTTCCAGTTGGTCATTCCAGTTGGTACCAACTAGAACACCATCCTCTGCTAAAGTGAGTAGCCAATCTTCAACAAAGATGTCTAGCGGAATCTCAAGCACTTCGAAATCTGCCCACTCTTCAACATTGTGAGTTTCTGCATCTTGTTTAGAAGACCAGAAAGGCATTACTTCACTGTTTTCAAATTCTGTAGAATCGCAAGACAGCCAGCCTTCTTCGTTACGCATTCCCCAAACTAGTTTAGATTGCTTCGTTTCAGCAACGAATAACTCAAGGTTTGCTTGAATATCAGCAGTTAATTTGCTCATTGGTATTATCTCATACGTGGATTCGCTGCTAGGGTAACACTCAATAGGGCAAAGCAAAATAAAAAAGGGAGCCAAAGCTCCCTTAATCTAGGAAAAGCGGCTATTTTTTTATTTTAGTGAAAATAGACCATTCTTCTTTTACATTACCTTTGTGGCCGATAACTGTCGCGACAACTTTTCGGTTCTTGGCGTGACTGATTTCATCTGTACCGGTTTCGCTTAGATTGGTATCACCAAAACCGACGATGCGAACTCGGTTAGACTCAACACCATTAGCAAGAAGTGCGTCCTCTACTGAAGTCGCGCGACGTTTAGATAGAGCCATATTGTATTCGTGTTGACCAACTTTACTCGCAAAGCCTTGAAGTTCGATAGACGTCGAAGGGTAGCTTTCAAGAAACTCGGCCATTTCGCGGATCTGTGCGAGAAACGCTGGTTGAATTTCATCAGAGTCATTGGCAAACAAAATATGTAGGCTCATCTCTTCTTCAGTCTTTACGTAAGTACCACAGCCATCATTATCAATTTCAGCAAGACGGGGTGTTTGAGGACACAGGTCACGAGCATTAATGACACCATCTTTATCATCATCAAGTAAGTCGTCCACTTGATTTGGCGTTGGGGTGTCAATGTATTCGTACGCGTCTTCGGCTTTGAGCGGAGCAGTGAATACGGTAGCCGCGATAATCATAGTTACAAGTGATTTATTCATATCAGTATTCTACCTTTTCATTCCACTCTTGAGGTGTATCGACACGAAGTGATGCTAGCAGGTTGCCTGTCGCGTTCATGACACGATATTTAGCGTATTGCTCATCGTATTTAGCATCTAAATAGCCTTTACGTGCTTCAAACAATTCATTTTCTGTGTTCAATAGATCAAGTAGGGTACGCTTTCCAAGTTTGTACTGCTTTTCGTACGCAATAACGGTATCTGATGCCGAGTCTACGTGGTCTGCAAGAAAGTCTTTTTGTTGTACCGTTAGATCAAGCGCACTCCAAGAGAGACGCAAGCCTTCCTCTACGCTACGGTAGGTGCGGTCACGAAAATCTTTTGCTTTGTTAAGCTGATAAGCAGCGCTTTCAGTTCGGTCAGAGTCTGAACCGCCGTTGTATAAGTTGTAACGCATACGAAGCATTGCGGAAAACTCATCGCTACTGCCTTCAATACCGCCCGCATCATCACGCCATATCTGGTTAGCTTCGATAGATAAAGTAGGGTAGTTCACGCCTTTAGTTTGATCGTATTGGAATCGAGCAGAGTCGACGTCTGCTTGGGCAACTTTAATCACGGGGTGGCCGTTAAACGCAGTATCTAAAGCTTCGTCTACGGTAAATGGGATGGCTGCTTGATCTGCGCGAGGGAAAGTAAGTCCCTGTGGTGACTGACCTACAATGCGTTTAAACTGAGTGTGAACATCAAATAGATTATTTTGCGCAGCGAGCAAGTTACCATGTGCTTTTGCTAAACGCGCTTCAACTTGCGATAAGTCAGCCGTTGAACCAATACCGGAATCAACACGCTTCTTAATGTCTGAGTAAATTTCTTTGTGTACAGCAAGGTTGCTTTCCGATAGTGCTAACACTTCGTAAGCTTTTGTTGCGTCTAAATAGATTTTAGTCACCTGAAGAGCAATATCTTGAGCGTCTGACATTAGTTGGAAGCGGACAGATTCTGCATCTGCTGCGGTGCGATCCATATCGTTAAGCGTTGCCGAGCCATCCCACAACAGTTGTGTAAGCGTCAGCGTTGCCTCTTTACGGGTTAACTCAGTTTTTGGAGCTGTGGTGGCTGGATCAACGGCTTCGAAACCAATTCCTGCATCCAAGTCGAGCTTTGGCATATAGGCGCCGCCAGAAGCTTCCGCATCGTAAAACTTGCTTTGAAATTCGTTGTAAGAAGCTTTGATTTCTGGATTGGTTGTAATCGTAAATGCGACGGCTTGCTCTAATGTTTGACTGTGTGCTGGAAAGCTAAGTGCAACCGCGCAACTTAGTACTTTCAACTTATTCCAATTCACTCTGACTCTCCTCGAAGTGCTCGTAGGTGAGGATATTACTCAATTTTTCTGTCTCAATACTGAGATATATCCATTAATAGCGCCAATAAAATAACACCCTTAAGCAGATAAAACTAATCTATTTAACAAATAAGTTGTTGTAAATTTGTTATTTTGCAAGGTGGTCGGTTTTATGCACATGCTAGTGTTTAAATGAACGTCATACCCTTTAAAAGCAGCTAGAATCGAGATCTTGGTTCCGCTTCTCAATGTTGAGAAATGCAACTTGTGTCGTGTTTGTTGTGTGTTTTATGTAAAAAACAGGTTTAGCACAGATATGAAAAATGGTAATTTATAAAGATTATGAATTTATATTTTGCCAATTATTTGTCACTGGCAACATAACAAAAGAAAGCAGTCAAGGATTAAGGACTTAAAGTATGGGTTTTGGTACTTACGTTGCAATGGGTAATTTAGCAGCCAATCAAGTTATCGTTATTGATGTAAACGGTAATGTCAGAGTATTGGTTGAAGGCGAGTTACCTAGACCTGGCGAGGTTATCGTTCAGTCGGACGCTGATGCAGTAGTCAATAATCAACAACTGCAAGTCGAGCTGGTTGATGATGGTGGTGAGCCACAAGATATCACTGCTGAGATTGAAGATATCTTTGCTGCCTTAGAAGAAGGACAAGACCCCACCCAGCTTGGTGAAGATTTCGCAACGGCCGCTGGTGGGCAATCCGGTTCAAGCTTGACTGCAAGTGGTTCTGTTTCCCGTGATGCTACTGAAACGATAGCCAGCACCGACTTTACTACTCAAGGTTTTCAATCGTTAGGCTTGTCTCAAACACAAAGCTTAACTCTATTAGATCAATTCCAGCTGTTTGCGCCTATTTTCGTTGACTTAAACAATGATCCGCTTGGTGAAAGCCTTGCCGTAACGACAGATGAAGATACTGTGATTAGCGGCACTCTTACAGCCACAGACCAAAACCCAACCGATACGCTGACTTTCTCTCAAACTTCAACGCCTACAAATGGTACTGCTGTTGTTAACCCAGACGGCACGTGGACGTACACACCGAATGAGAACTACAACGGTCCAGACAGCTTTACCGTAATCGTTGACGATGGGAATGGTGGCACTGATACGCTTGTGGTTAATATTGATGTTACACCAGTTAATGATGCTCCTGTTGCAGAGCCTGAAGAGCGCGCTTTGTTAGAAGACCAAGTTATTACCGGTAGCATGACTGCAACGGATGTGGATCTCCCTGACGGAGAGTCGTTGGTATTTACTACGACTTCAGAAGTGGAAGGCTTAACCCTAAATCCAGATGGTAGCTATACGTTTGACGCATCATCTTATGACAGCCTATCTGAAGGTGAAGAACTTGTTCTTGAAGTTCCTGTTACTGTAACAGATGACTTAGGTGCTAATGATACAACGACTTTGAAAATTACTGTTACGGGCACTAACGATGAAGCGATCATCGAAGGGAAAGACGCGGGTGCGGTGACAGAAGGCGATGGCGACATCACCCTGACCGACACCGGCACTCTGACCTCGACCGATGTGGACGGCAACAACGCGGACAACACCTTCCAGACTACCGTCACGACAGTGGCGCACCCAACAGAAGGCGACCCTCTCGGCACGCTGACCATCACCTCAGGTGGTGAGTGGACGTACAACGTCGACAACAGCAAAGTGGAATACTTAGGCGAAGGCCAAACTCGCGTGGAAACTTTCACCGTGAAGGCAGAAGACGGCACGCCACACACCATCACCGTGACCATCACCGGCACCAACGATGAAGCGATCATCGAAGGGAAAGACGCGGGTGCGGTGACAGAAGGCGATGGCGACATCACCCTGACCGACACCGGCACTCTGACCTCGACCGATGTGGACGGCAACAACGCGGACAACACCTTCCAGACTACCGTCACGACAGTGGCGCACCCAACAGAAGGCGACCCTCTCGGCACGCTGACCATCACCTCAGGTGGTGAGTGGACGTACAACGTCGACAACAGCAAAGTGGAATACTTAGGCGAAGGCCAAACTCGCGTGGAAACTTTCACCGTGAAGGCAGAAGACGGCACGCCACACACCATCACCGTGACCATCACCGGCACCAACGATGAAGCGATCATCGAAGGGAAAGACGCGGGTGCGGTGACAGAAGGCGATGGCGACATCACCCTGACCGACACCGGCACTCTGACCTCGACCGATGTGGACGGCAACAACGCGGACAACACCTTCCAGACTACCGTCACGACAGTGGCGCACCCAACAGAAGGCGACCCTCTCGGCACGCTGACCATCAGCGCGGGTGGTGAGTGGACATACAACGTCGACAACAGCAAAGTGGAATACTTAGGTGAAGGCCAAACTCGCGTGGAAACTTTCACCGTGAAGGCAGAAGACGGCACGCCGCACACTATCACCGTGACCATCACCGGCACTAACGATGCGCCGAAACTAAAAGCCGATATCGGTAAGGTTGATGAAGATGCAACTTTAACTGTCGATGCGGACAATGGTGTTTTATCTAATGATACTGATCTTGATGGGGATACATTAAGTGTAACGAGCATTTTAAGTGGAAAGGGCGGTGCACCAACAGCGGTTAACGAAAGTGGTGATTCTGTTCTCGTCAATGACTTCGGAACGTTGACCATTCGCGCGGATGGCAGCTACAGCTTTGAAGCTACCGGTGATGCTTCGCAGGCTCTAGCTAACGGTGAAACGGCGAATGTACTGTTTACCTACACCGCGACCGACGGAACCGTAACTAAGACCAGTACACTGACCATAACGGTTACCGGTACTAATGACGATCCGATAGCTCGTGACGATACCTATAATCAGACAAGCGAAACATTGTTGTTCTCCGAGTCATTTGAACACATGACCAATACCGGCCGTTGGACTGTCATTAGTGGTGACCACCTAGAAGATTGGGATGCAACTAAGGGACTTGAAATTCAGCACGAAAGTGTGGTGAACAAGGCGTCAGATGGCGAATACATCGCTGAGTTAGACGCGCATCAAAACACTGCTATTACCACGACTATCGACACAACCGCTCAAGATAGCATCCGAGTCGAGTTTGATTATAACCCTCGCCGAGATGGTAATTCATCATCAGACATGACGTTTAAAGTTGGTGACAAACTAATCACTGTTCATGCGGACGGAACGTTATCAGGTGCTGATGGGCTGAATGTTCAAATTGGCCAGCCTGATGCTAATGGTTGGTATCGAATTACTGCAGAGTTAGATGTTCAAGGTGACAGCACTGAGTTAACGTTTGCAGGCGCAGGGGCCTCTGACAGCTACGGCGCGCTTCTAGATAACATTAAGGTAACGGGTATTAACCAACCTAACCTTGTTACAGAAGAAGACACATCAATCACTATCTCGTTTGATGAGTTACTCGCAAATGACACTGATATTGATGGCGATGACTTATCAATCATTGAAGGTTCGATTACGTCGGCAACTAATGGAACACTGACTGTAGATTATGTTGCTAAAACAATTACCTTCAAGCCGGACGAAAACTATAACGGTGAAGCTACATTCAAATATAAAGTGACCGATGGTAATGGCGGCGAAGATGAAGCGACTGTAACCCTGAATGTCACGCCAGTGAACGATCCTCCTGTGGCGACGGATGATAGTCATACATTAGGTGATAACCTGATTTTAAATGGTAGCTTTGAGTCGTTTACTAGCACAGCGTCTAAAGGCTGGGGTGATCGCGCAAATGACGTTGAGCATTGGGACTTTAGCGCCCGAAGTGGAAACATCGATGTGGTTAATGATGGCTATCGTGGCGTCTCGACAGATGGTGGCCGTTACATTGATATGGAAGGTGAAGGACGACAGGGCGACAATGTCACACTCTCTCAAACCGTCAACGGTGTCGAAGAAGGAAAGCCTTACCAAATCTCACTCGATATTGCTGCTAAAGGAAGTAACCATAGTGCTCAATTGCAAGTAGTCTGGAATGGCGTTGTGATCGCAACAATTACGCCTGATGGTAACTCAATGGAAACGCACGTTTTCGAGGTGATTGGTGCTGCAGGCGACAACTCGATTAGTTTTGTCGAAGTTGGTGGTAAAGGTGATAATAGTGGTACTTACCTAGATAACATCAAGTTACAGGAAATAGTGGTCGATCTGACTACTGATGAAGATACGACGCTTGAGATCCCACACTCTCAACTTCTCGCCAATGATTATGATGTGGATGGCGACGATATCAATATTACCTCTGTTTCAATGACAGATTCTACTCACGGCAGTGTTCAACTTGTTAATGGCAAAGTTGTCTTCGAGCCTGCGGAAAACTTCAATGGTGTAACCACTTTTGAATACACCATTTCCGATGGGAATGGTGGTACAGACACAGCAACGGTTACCATAAACGTTAAACCAATTAACGATGATCCTGAGTTCGTTGATGACCAAGACCAGCCTATTGCTGACAACGAAACAATCAATACCTCAACCAAAGAAGATGCTTCGGTATCTGGTAAAGTGAAAGCGCTCGACGTGGATGGTGATGAGCTTACCTACACCGCTGACAAACCAAGCAATGGTAAAGTGGTTATTGATGCTGACGGTAATTGGACTTACACGCCAGACCCTGAGTTCGATGGTAAAGATTCATTCGTTATCAGTGTTTCAGATGGCAATGGTGGCACAGATACCATTACTGTTAACGTCGATGTACTTCCGGTTGCAGAATTGCAAGTAGAAGCGGGTGCGCCTGTTACTGAGGCGGATGATGCCTACCTATCTTTTGAAGTCAGCTTAGATGAACTTGTTACTGAAGATGTTGCCCTTGACCTGATGCTCGGTCATGTAAATGATACAGCGACAAAAGGTGTTGATTACGAAGATAAAATTTATGTAAAAGATGGAAATGATTACAAAGCGCTAACACCTAATGAGCTAGCTGCTCTAGTTATCGAAAAAGGCAAAGATAGCATTGAAGTATTCGTTAAGGTGCTTGATGACAGCTTACTTGAAGGTGAAGAAACGGTAACTTTAACAGTGACTTCTGGTAGTGAGTACGTTGAAGAGCCTAAAAATGACTCAGATGTCGCTAAGATCGTCGATGAGACCATTACCACAGATCAAGAGACAGTTGCGGTCACCTTGGAAGGTCCAAGCTCGGTAGTGGAAGGCGATACTACAACACCATTTACCATCACGCTAAGTGAAGCGGTACCTGAGAAGAGTGTCATTACTCTTGAATACACTTACACCAATGCCGACAACCAAGACATAGTTGAAGTGATTGAAGTTGAAATTGATGCGGGCTCAAAAACCGCCAATTTCTCTGTTGAAACTGTACAGGATAACGAGTTCGAACAAGGTCAACAGTTCAATGTTAGCGTTGTATCGGTAAAACATGATGACAAAGATGTTTTTGAACAGCTAGACACTACTTCTGCGAATAAAGATGTAGCGATTGACGATAGTCAGGACAACCCACCAGAGTCCGAAGATTTCTCTGCGACCGTTTCTAGCACAGACAAGACACAAATCGTATTTGACCATGCAGATCCGGCTAAAGACCATATTTCCGATGATGAAGATGATGCTGCGAATAAAGAGCTTCAAGTCGTCATTACGGAGTTACCGGAACACGGAACGCTCTACTACAACGGAGTAGAGATAACCGAAGACCAGCTGTACACAGGTCAAGGAGATACTCAATACGATAAGTTTGATCCTGATTTGATTGAGTACCAACCGGATGCTGACTCCGAAGGTTTTGTCGTAGGGCTACACAGTAATGTGGAACACAAACCTCTCGGCGAGAATGACCAAGGACCTTCAACCGGAGACTTCTATAACTGGGGGACTCAGGTTGATAGTACGACGCGCGTCTTAGACTTGGGTGCGAATGACAAAGTGACCATCAGCTCTAATGGTGGTGCACTGACACAATATCGAGGTGATGCTTCTGCAAATCATGTGGGGCATGGTATTGGGATTGGTGGAGGGCAAGGCATCAACCAAGGCGAAGTTCTCACCATCTCTTTTGATACTCGACCAGCAGACACGATTACTCTCGGTCTGGATGGTGTTGGCGGCTATTTTGAAAAAGGGCTAGGCAATGCTAATGAGTCTAGCGTTGCGATAACGGTCTACTATCAAGGCGGTAGTACGAGTTTTGATTATCAAAAAGATTCGTCGGGCAATGGTGATTTGTTCCAAACCTTAACGATCCCTTCTTCTGAGTTCCCACTCCCCGATGGTGTGGAAATTACCAGTATCGACCTGTCTACGAATGGTCCTGGTAATTGGGAATTGCGTTATATACAAACAGAACTAGACGATTCGTTTGACTACCGAGCGGTAGACAGTGACGGTAACTTCAGTGAAGAGTCGACTGTTACTATCGAAGACAGCAATGCAGCGCCTGTCGCTGTTGATGACCCTGAAGGATTTAGCGTCAGTCTTGGTTCATTCAATTCTGGATCTTGGTCAAGTGAAGGCGCGTCGTTGTCGGCTTCATATCAAGGTGTAGAGAAGAGCATCACGGAAGTGGGTATCAAACGCGGTGTCAGTGGCCACGAAAATGGCGGTATTAAAGAACAAATTCAGTTCAACCGCGAAGACGGTGCTTCAGAGCAACTTGAAATTAATTTAGCTAAACCGGCGACGTCATTTAAGTTTACGGTGTCTAACTTATTTGAAAATGAAGGCGGTACTGGAAACCATGAACAAGGTAAGTGGGTTGCTTATCTTGACGGAGTTGCCGTTGCGAGCGACACCTTTGTTGCGAACGAAAGTCACTCAACGGGAAGTTACGAAATCGACTTAGGCGGCAAAGCCTTTGACTCAATTGTATTCGAGTCAATCGATTTTGTTGATGTTCCAGCGCGTGGCACTGATTCTTCAGATTACTTCCTAACAGGTTTCGAGGCTTCGAGTGAATCTGGTGCTTACGCTGTCAACCAAGGTGGTGTACTTGAAATTCCAGTTTCAGAGCTGTTAGCGAATGATTCAGATCCTGATAACGACGCTATACGCATCACCTATGTATTTGGTGATCAACATGGTGAAGCCCGAATTGAAAATGGCAAAGTTCTGTTTGACCTAGACGATGACTTTGTTGGCACGACAGAGTTTAAGTATCAGATCACAGATGACAACGGCGGGTTTGCTGAAGCGACAGTGAAAGTTATCGTGAACCCAGATCCAACGCCAGCTTCTGTAGATGACGTTACGCTGGTCTCTTCTAGCGTAGAAGAGGGGCAAAGTCTTGCTTATAAAGTTGCCCTGGATGAAAGCACCTTGGTAGAAGCTCGCTATAAAGTGACACTCACTGGTGCACAAGGAGATACGGCAGATGGAAACGACGTAGATCTGAGCCAAGTTAAGTTTACTAATGGCGTGACCTATGATGAGGCTAAAGACGAAGTTATCGTCCCAGTGGGAGTGAAAGACTTTACGATCTTAATTCCGACGGTTGATGACAGCGTTCATGAGGTCAATGAAACCTATACAGTGACGGTTGAAGATAAGTTTGCAGCAGGAACTATCATCGACAATGATGATGTAACTCTCAAAGTGAACAGTCTTGGCGATGTTGCAGAGGATTCGAAGGCCGTATTTGAGGTTTCGCTAACTAACCCTTCATCACAGAATATTACGCTCTCTTTAGCCTTGGCCTTAGATGGCTCTACTACTTCTGCAGAAGAGGCTGATTTTAAACCTCTAACAGACCTGTATAGTGCTTATGTACTAGTGCCACAGCCATCAGGCGAAGATAAGCGCGTCGATGTTGACGTAATCATCAATCCTGTTAGCGGCAAACCAGAGGTTACTATTCCGAGTGGAACAACAAAGGTTTTTGTTGAGGTCGCAACTGCTGATGATTCGGTATATGAAGGAAGTGAAGACTTTACACTTGTTGTGACTGACGAGAGTGGTTATACCAACAACCAATCTGCATCGGATAAAGCGTCCATTATTGACGATGGTAGCGATCCTGATGGTCCAGAAGGCCCGCAGGTAGGAAACGATGATCGTCCGCTAATTGATGTTATCAGTAACCCAACAATTGATGAAGGCGATACAGCGGTATTTGAAGTCTCACTAAGTAACAGTAGCGAGCTATTTACACCAGTTACCATGAATTTAACTGATGGAAGCGCTAATTCGGGTTCAGACTACAACGCAACGTCTGTTAAAATTACGTATAACGTCGAAGGCGTAGAAACAACGAAGACTGTTCCAGTTACAAACGGCGAATTTACATTTGATTTACCGCCAGGGAATGACAGCTTCAAAGTGTCGGTTGATACTCTTGATGACGATAATAATCCTGTGTATGAAGGTGATGAAACATTCACTTTATCAGGAGCGACTTCGACCCAGGTAGACAACAACGAATCGAAGAGTGGACAAGCTACGATTCAAGATCAGGAAGACAACCCACCAGAGTCTGAAGACTTCTCTGCAACTGTTTCTAGTACAGGCAAGACGCAAATTGTATTTGACCATGCAGACTCGGCTAAAGACCATATTTCCGATGATGAAGATGATGCAGCGAATAAAGAGCTTCAAGTCGTCATTACTGAATTACCAGATCACGGAACCTTGTACTACAACGGAGTTGAGATAACCGAAGACCAGCTGTACACAGGTCAAGGAGATACTCAATACGATAAGTTTGACCCTGATTTGATTGAGTACCAACCGGATGCTGACTCAGAAGGCTTTGTTCTAGGGCTACACAGTAATGTGGAACACAAACCTCTTGGCGAGAATGACCAAGGACCTTCAACCGGAGACTTCTATAACTGGGGGACTCAGGTTGACAGTACGACGCGCGTCTTAGACTTGGGTGCGAATGACAAAGTGACCATCAGCTCCAATGGTGGCGCACTGACACAATATCGAGGTGACGCTTCTGCAAATCATGTGGGTCATGGTATTGGGATTGGTGGAGGACAAGGCATCAACCAAGGCGAAGTTCTCACCATCTCTTTTGATACTCGACCAGCAGACACGATTACTCTCGGATTGGATGGTGTTGGCGGCTATTTTGAAAAAGGGCTAGGCAATGCTAATGAGTCTAGCGTTGCGATAACGGTCTACTATGAAGGCGGTAGTACGAGTTTTGATTATCAAAAAGATTCGTCGGGCAATGGTGATTTGTTCCAAACCTTAACGATCCCTTCTTCTGAGTTCCCACTCCCCGATGGTGTTGAAATTACCAGTATCGACCTGTCTACGAATGGTCCTGGTAACTGGGAATTGCGTTATATACAAACAGAACTAGACGATTCGTTTGACTACCGAGCGGTAGACAGTGACGGTAACTTCAGTGAAGAGTCGACTGTTACTATCGAAGGCAACAATGCAGCGCCTGTCGCTGTTGATGACCCAGAAGGGTTTAGCGTCAGTCTTGGTTCCTTCAATTCTGGATCTTGGTCAAGTGAAGGCGCGTCCTTGTCGGCTTCATATCAAGGTGTAGAGAAGAGCATCACTGAAGTGGGTATCAAACGTGGTGTCAGTGGCCACGAAAATGGCGGTATTAAAGAACAAATTCAGTTCAACCGCGAAGAAGGTGCTTCAGAGCAACTTGAAATTAGCTTAGCTAAACCAGCGACGTCATTTAAGTTCACTGTATCTAACTTATTTGAAAATGAAGGCGGAACTGGAAACCATGAACAAGGTAAGTGGATTGCTTATCTTGACGGAGTTGTCGTTGCGAGCGACACCTTTGTTGCGAACGAAAGCAACTCAACAGGAATTTACGAAATCGACCTAGGCGGCAAAGCCTTTGACTCAATTGTATTTGAGTCAATCGATTTTGTTGATGTCCCTGCGCGTGGCACTGATTCTTCAGATTACTTCCTAACAGGCTTCGAGGCTTCGAGTGAATCTGGTGCTTACGCTGTCAATCAAGGTGGTGTACTTGAAATTCCAGTTTCAGAGCTGTTAGCGAATGATTCAGATCCTGATAACGACGCTATACGCATCACCTATGTATTTGGTGATCAACATGGTGAAGCCCGAATTGAAAATGGCAAAGTTCTGTTTGACCTAGACGATGACTTTGTTGGCACGACAGAGTTTAAGTATCAGATCACAGATGACAACGGCGGGTTTGCTGAAGCGACAGTGAAAGTTATCGTGAACCCAGATCCAACACCAGCCTCTGTAGATCACGTTACGCTGGTCTCTTCTAGCGTAGAAGAGGGGCAAAGTCTTGCTTATAAAGTTGCCCTGGATGAAAGCACCTTGGTAGAAGCACGCTATAAAGTGACACTCACTGGTGCACAAGGAGATACGGCAGATGGAGACGACGTAGATCTGAGCCAAGTTAAGTTTACTAATGGCGTGACTTATGACGAGGCTAAAGACGAAGTTATTGTCCCAGTGGGAGTGAAAGACTTTACGATCTTAATTCCGACGGTTGATGACAGCGTTCATGAGGTCGATGAAACCTATACAGTGACGGTTGAAGATAAGTTTGCAGCAGGAACTATCATCGACAATGACAATGCGCCGACTATCGACACAGTAAGTAACGCCGTTAGTCCTGACAATACAGTCGTGACGGAAGGTGATTTAGCAGTCTTTACTGTTACGCTTAGCAACGCTAGCAGCCAAGAAACTCGTTTCGATTGGTCTCTCAATGAAGGGACAGCAAAGCTAGGTGATACTAAAGACTTTACGGATAACGTGACCTTTACGGAAGGCGTCAAATTAGAAAATGGTCAGCTTGTTGTGCCTGAAGGTGTGACGTCATTTAAAGTCAACGTGCCAACCAACGATGACTCTATTGATGAGCCAAATGAACAGTTCATCATTGAGGTGGGTGGTAAACAAGGTACAGCTACTATCGTTGATAATGACGAGTCGCCAACCGCGCAAAACTCGCATTTGATTGGGGATGAAGCTCAAGTCTTAGAGCCATCACAAGATTTCTCCATTAAGTTTAAATGGTCTGACTTTAATGTTTCTGATGCTGATAGTGCGGCACTATCGATTGTCATTACTAGTGCTCCAGATGCCGGCGATATGTATCTTTACGATCAAGGTACTGATAGTTGGATACATTTAGACGATGCGGCGATAGGTTCAGGATACACGGTAAGCCAAGCTCAGATAGAGGCGGGAGAGCTAATATTCACGCCAGCCCTGTATGAATCAAGCACATCGATGTCTGATGAAAGCAACGTTTCTACGGGTAACAAACAGCCTGATTACGCTGAGTTTAACTATTACGGGTTTGATGGTGTCAATTCAAGTCCAACAGTGACAATGTCGGTTGACATAAGACCAGATACAACTCTTGCTAAACTGATCGTTGAAACCCCTGAGCCACAACTTAATGAAGGCTTTGTTTTAGAACAGTGGGAAAATATTGCCTTCGACTATAACTATGGTCAGGGTGTAAATCCAAATGTGGTTGAGCAAAAGATTGAATCAGCAGGAGTAGCGGATTCTTCTCAAGTTATTCAGACGCCAGATTTTGGTACTCAGAGAAGTCCTACTATTGATAATATTTCAAGTAAGTTGACTGGCTTGGTTTACCTAGTTGCAGGTGAGTCTTATGTGTTCAGTGGTAAGGTTGATGATTCATTTAGGTTAGAAATTGGTGGTGAAACGCTCGCCTCTCAAACATGGGGCGGTGGCGGCTCCTATGAGTCATCAGCATTCATACCTTCTACAACTGGTTGGTATACCGTTACGGCATTCCACGATAACGAAGCGGGACCGGGTGATGCGAGTATTAATGTTGCGGTAGGTAATGCTGCTCCTGTAGAGCTCAATACTGACAATTTCGATATTGTTCCTAACATCGAAGCTCTAGAAGGTAAGGTTAACATTGGCCCACAAGTCGAGCATTCGTCACTTGAAGGGGGATACTACCCAGCGTTTGATATCAATGAAGGCTTAGAAGATACCTTTATCAATGTGTCTAAAATCACCACACAACTCGTTGATACCGATGGTTCAGAAACGTTAGAACTAGTGTTGTCTGGGCTGCCTGAGGGTTCAATTGTTAAACTTGGTGATCATACAGTGGCTGTAAATGCCGACGGAGAGGCTGATATTTCAGCGTGGTTAGTATCGGAAGGCACTGCTGAAACGATTCTTTCTGAGCTCATGATTAAGGTTGATAACCCTGGAACATACCAAGTTAAGGTCAAAGCGATTTCTGATGAAGTAACAGGCGATACCGAAGAGATTTCTAACGGTGGGTTTGAGCTGATTGTTCATCGAACAGAGTACGCTCCAACTATTGAAAATGCGACAGTCAGAGTCTCTGAGGAAGGCTTATTAGAAGGCTTGCTAGACGATGATAGTATTGTGTTCGGTGGTGATACTACCAATGCGGCGGCTATCTCTGGCAATTTGGTCATCGGTGACGAGAATGGCGATGTCTTAACTGTTGAACTAAGCACCCCATCGGAAACGTTATTCTCAGGTAGCCAACCTATCACGTGGGTATTAAGTGCAGACAAGCAAACGCTCGAAGGTGTGGCAAATCTTGATGGAAACTCTAGCACTCCGGATGAAGTCGTACTCAGAGTGACAATAAATAACCAAGGCTCTTATGATGTAGAGCTATTGGCTCCTGTGAAACACGGAAATACAGCAGGAGAGGATATTGAGGTATTCGATATTCCTGTTACTGTGTCTGATGGTCAATTAAACAGCCAAGGCAAGATTACTGTTACTATCGAAGATGATGCTCCTGAAGCAACGCGTGTACATCATGATGTTGTTGCTGAAACTAAAGTCGGTGCTAATGTCCAACTTATTCTCGATGTTTCAGGTTCAATGGGCTACCAAGCAGGCAATGGTCAAACTCGATTGCAAGTAATGCAAGCAGCGGCTCTACAATTGCTGGCTCAATATGCGGCATTAGGGGAAACTCGAGTACAGCTAATTGAGTTCCATTCTGATTCTAAGTATTACACATCTAATAATTCTAAATGGATGACCGTGGATGAGGCCTCTGCTCACATCAAAGGTCTTAATGCCGGTGGTGGTACTGATTATGATGATGCTACAGAGATGGGGGCTGATATTTGGGATGACAACTCGGGTGACATGATCGCTGGCGGTTCCAATATCTCTTACTTCTTGTCGGATGGGCAACCAAATAGTGGTGAAGACCTATCTAACACTGAACGCTTGGAGTGGGAAGCACACTTACGCGACCATAGTGTGACCGCATTAGCGTATGGAGTTGGTAATGGAGCGCCTGCTGCAGATTTAAACCCAATCGCTTACGATGGACATTTATCCACTGATACCGATGCAGTCATTGTCCCTGATGTTACCCAACTGCCTCCTGTGATTCTCCAATCAGTGATACAGGCGGTGGGTGGTAACTTGCTCGTTGGTTCTCAAGGTGCCGATAATAGTGTTATTAGCTCAATTACCGTTGAGGGAGTCACGTTCAGTTTCACTGGAACTACTGTGAATACCATGGGTGATAACAACGAGATATCCCATCGTTTTGACTCGACGACCAACACATTAAGTATTTACATTGATTCTAAACACTCACTTGTAATCGATCTGGATGATGGTAACTACGAATTCTTTGGTGCGGCAGATAATAAGCCCGTTGAATTAGACTTCTATTACACGATCAAGGACTCTGACGGTGATAGTAGTCGCAGCCTACTTTCCTTTGAAATTGATGGTGTAAATGTTACGCCGGATCTTAAGACAGAAGGAAACGTTGTTGATACCGTATTCGCCGTTCATCCAGGAACCGCTGCCGAATATACATACTGGTCAGGTTCGGGTGGCAGTATTGGTGCTGACACAGAATCATTTGACCATGCATCTACGATAGCTGGACTTGTGATTGATGTCGGTGCTGCAGGTGATAACGTCAATACGGGCAGTGGTGATGATGTGATTTATTTGGGTGAAAGCCATGACACATTGGATGACAATGCAACTGCTCAAACTAAAATCACAAATGCTCAACAATTATTAGATACTTATTCTGAGGGTAAAGACAGTAGCTTCTTACAAGATGCCAGTGACGAGGATAGCGCATTCAACATCAGCGGTGCTTCTAACGCATATGTCGACTTAGGGCACGGTGGCGCTGGTGATGACCATGTATATGGTCAAGATGGTGTCGATATCATCTATGGTGCATCTGGGAATGATGTATTAGATGGTGGTGAAGGCAATGATGGCCTTAGGGGTGGTTCTGGAGAAGATCGACTGATTGGCGGCTCTGGTGAAGATGTTCTAATCGGTGGTCTAGGAGATGATATCCTAACCGGTGGTGAAGATGCTGATATCTTCAAATGGGTAGATATGGCAACTGAGCATGATCGTGTCACTGATTTTGATAAAGATCAGGGAGATAAGCTTGATTTATCTGACCTGTTTGAAGATGTATCAAAAGCAGATATTTCAGAGCTACTGGCAGAGCTGAAAACGACGAATGAAGGAGAGACTTCAACGGTTAAGGTATCTGTTAGTGAGGAAAGTGGTTCGTCCACGATGACAATAGAGAAGGGTAGCAATACGTTAACTATTGATTTTGATGGGGCATCCGCGACTGATATCACGAATAGTCTGGTCGATAGCTTAGAACATTTAAAGCACTAAAATAAAAACAGCCGGAGTCAGAAATGACTCCGGCTGTTTTTTCGCGCCTGTGGAAAAGCCACCTTACATAGGTGGCTTTGTTTTTTGGGTGAGCTTGCTTCGCTACAACACCTTACAAGCAAAGCCTTTCAGGTAGAAACCTTCTGGGTATGCACTGTCAGTAGGGTGGTCTGCTGCTTGTTCAAAGCGTTCTACAAACTTCACCTGACGGCCAGAGTCAACCGCGGCGTCTGCAATCACTTTCTGGAACAGCTCTCCACTCATTAATCCTGAGCAAGAGTAAGTGAGTAGGGTTCCACCAGGCTTTAGAATTTGCATAGCTAACATATTGATATCTTTGTATCCGTTAGCGCCTGATGTTAAGTTGTTTTTGCTTGAAACAAACTTAGGTGGATCCATGATAACCACGTCAAACTTAGTGCCCTGATCGCGATATTCACGCAGCAACTTGAACACATCAGCATTTAGGAAGACAGCACGCTTTTTCGAAATATCGAATTCATTAAGTTCAGCATTGTGCTTCGCTGTATCAAGCGCTGGCTGAGATACATCAGCATTGATAACGCGCTTAGCGCCACCTTTCAAAGAGTAAAGACCAAAGCCGCCAGTGTAAGAAAAGCAGTTTAGTACTTCTTTATCTTTTACATACTTCATTGCTTGTTGGCGGCTATCTCTTTGGTCAAGGTAGAAGCCTGTTTTGTGTCCGCCAACGATATCGACACTGATTTTTACGCCATTCTCTTCGATAACCACAGACTTAGGTGGCTCTTGACCATGAAGGACGCCAACAGTCTCTTCTAGGCCTTCTTTCTTGCGTACAGCAACATCAGAACGTTCGTAAACGTTACAGTCAGGGAAACATTCGACTAACGCATCCACAAGTGTTTGTTTGTGGAACTCAGCGCCAGCACTTAGCAACTGACACACTAAATAGTCTTGGTACTTATCGATAGTGATACCAGGAAGGCCATCTGACTCTGCAGCAATCAAGCGGTAGCCAGTGAGTCCATCACGCTCGATGATATCTTCACGTAACAATTGAGCGTCTTGAATACGCTTAACAAAAAAGCCTTTGTCGATTGATTCTTTTTCGAAGCTCCAAACGCGCGCTCGGATTTGAGAGTTCGGCGAGTAAGCTGCCTTTGCTAGCCATTTACCATCGTGAGCGAAAACGTCGACAGTTTCCCCTAATTTTGGCTCACCTTCGACTTTGTGTATTCCACGAGAGAACACCCAAGGGTGCTTACGGCGAAGGGATTTGTCTCGTCCTTTGACTAGATAAATAGCTGGAGTCATTGGTTTACTCAATTGTTTATTTGGAAAGGAGGGGTATTTTCTAGGATGTGTTTTTGAAAAGCAAATAAAAGAGCCGCTCAAGGCGGCTCAGGTTTATGCTTTTAGGCCCGTCAGTAAGGCTTCCATTTGATCGCTTTGATTCCTCAGTTGAGCGATATTGGAATTGGTCGCATTGATCATACTGCATACGCTGTCGGATTGGACACGTATATCTTCAACACTTGCGGCGATATTATCTGCTACGACACCTTGCTGCTCGGCTGCTGTCGCGATTTGAATACTGCTGTCTGAGATTGATTGGTTTTTCTCTGCTAACGCGCCAATTTCAATGTCAACTTCTGACATACGTTGCTGGCCTTCAGAGGCGTTAACAACCGTTGTTTCCATCAACTGAGTCAAAGACTGGCTATTGCGTTGTAGTGCTTCAATCATGGTTTGAATTTCTACCGTTGCTTGTTGAGTACGAGCTGCTAAGGCACGAACTTCATCGGCAACCACCGCAAAACCACGGCCTTGTTCTCCGGCTCGTGCTGCTTCGATAGCGGCATTTAGAGCGAGTAGGTTGGTTTGTTCTGAGATACCGTTGATCGTCGTGACCACTTCATCAATTTGTGCGGCGTTTGCGTCAAGTTCAGCCACTGCTTCAGAGGCCGACTGGACCTCTTGAGAAAGCTTAGAGATTGAGCTGAGTGTATGTCCGACTTTAGATTGCCCTTGTGTTGCTACGCTGCGGGCATCTTCAGTTTGGGTACTTGATTCATGGGCCAAGTTAGCGACTTCTCTAATCGTTGAAGCCATTTGCTCTGTTGCACTGGCTAGAGAGTTTAGGTGTTCTTGTTGGCTGCTAGAAACTTCAGCACTCTGCTGATTCGATTGGTTCAAGTCAGAGCTAATCTGTTGCATTAACGCGACAGACTCTTGAATGGAGATCACCATGTTCTGCTCTCGCTCAGCGACTTTGTCTATGGTGATGGCTATTTCACTGAACTCATCGCGTACTTTAAAGAAGTTCATTCTACTGGTGAGATCACCATCGGCTAACGTGTTGAGTGCTTTGTTCATGGTAAACATTGCACCGCCAATAAACGTCATGATGTAGTAAACACCTAGTGCAATAAGTGACAATGTCACTAGGATTATAACCATATGTGTGGTAGACATCGCTGACCACAAGTTTTGCTCGTGAATGGCTGCTAGACTAAACGCACCGTTATTGACGCTTACAGCACCTTCGCCAGTCCCAAATTGAATGGTGTTTGAATCCTTGATGATAGCCGCGACATGATCTTGGGATAGGTTTCCTGCTTCAATCAGGTTACGCATTAGAACTAGTTCGTCCTGATAGAGTTGGTGAAGCATTTGGTCGGCGCTGTTATCAAGAACCAAGGTTAAAATGATTAGTGCGGTAACCGGTAGTAAGAAAAGTAAGTAAAACTTCTCTTGGATTTTTAGATGAATGAGATATTTGTCAATCCAGCGAAAAGGTATTTCTTTCATAATTATTATGTCCAATGAAGAGACCCATATATCCATTATGGGTAAGAATAGTACGTGCCTAATATATCATTGACTCAATAGCAGAGGTATACGGAATGGATCAAAGTTGTGAGAGGTTCACAGTATCGGGATTAGTTCAAGGAGTGGGATTTCGCTACCATACTTCATATAAAGGTCTTGGGCTTGAAGCGACAGGCTATGCAAAAAACTTAGATAATGGGGACGTTGAAGTGGTGGTCTGCGGTAGCGGTTTGCAAGTAGAAGCGATGGCAAAATGGTTAGAGCATGGACCTAGAAGTGCGAGAGTTGATAGCGTGATTCGAGAATCTATCGCTTATAAACCGTATAAAGGGTTTAAGATCCTGTAGAAGCTCCTACAGGATTAGTATCGTTACAAACATTTAGCAGGTTTAGGTAACCCTGCGAGTTTTGTCGCTTGTTTCGCTGGCCCTTGTTTGAATAGTTTAAACAGGTACTTGCTGTTACCTTTTTCCGGTCCGTGGGCTTTTTCCATCGCTTTAACGAGCATGCGCACCGCAGGAGAAGTATTGAACTCTTCGTAAAAATCGCGAACAAAATGAACCACTTCTATGTGTGCCTCAGTTAACTCGATGCCTTCTTGTTCTGCTAGGATTGAAATCATGCCTTCTTCCCACTCGGTATGATCTAATAAGTAGCCTTGTGCGTCAGTTTCGATTTGTTTGCCGTTGTAGTCAAACATTTTACGATCCTAATTTTTATGATATTCAATAGGGTAGCGCAGCATACCTTGACTGGGCAAGATATCAAGTAAAAAGCCCGAAAGGAGAACCTTTCGGGCTTTGTCATATCTATACAACAATGACGAACTAGTCGTTGTTCATAATGCCTAGGATTTGAAGTAGGCTAATGAAGATGTTGTAGATTGATACGTATAGAGTCACTGTCGCAGAGATGTAGTTAGTTTCTCCGCCACGAACAATGCTTTGAGTCGTCATAAGAATCGCCATTGTAGAGAAAACAATGAACAAGCTGCTTAGTGCTAGGTGAAGAACTGTTGATTGGATAAAGATGCTTGCGATCATACCAACAATCAGTACAACAAACAGAGACAGCATCAGGCCACCCATCATAGATAGGTCGCGCTTAGTTGTCAGTGCGTAAGCAGAAGCTGCTAAGAATGAAAGCGCAGTACCGCCTAATGCAGTTACGATAAGATCGCCCATACCTGCGCCCACGTAGGCGTTAAGGATTGGACCCAACGTGTAACCCATGAAGCCTGTTAATAGGAATGTGAATACAAGGCCCATTCCATTGTTACGGTTCTTCTCAGTTAAGAATAGTAAGCCGTAAAAGCCTACCAGTGTGATAATTAGGCCAGGGTGAGGAAGGTTCATCACCATAGCAACACCAGCAACGACTGCAGACCAAAGCAGCGTCATTGAAAGTAGTGCATAAGTGTTACGCAATACCTTGTTGGTTTGTAGAGCACTTTCTTGGCTTGAAGTGCGTGTAAACATAGGACTGTTCATAATCTTCCTCGTGAGGTTTTATGTTTATATCTACATTTATGAGGTTGAATGAGCAAAAGATCAAGCCCCAATTGGTGTAGTAGTAGATAAAATAATAATAGAAATAGAAACTTATGTATTTTGAAAGATGTAACACAATATAACAACTAAAAAGGGGCGACCTAAGTCACCCCTTTTACGTAAATTGTTGATTAGTGATGCAGAATTTGTGCTAAAAAGTTTTGCGTACGATCTGATTGAGGGTTTTCGAAGAAATCGACAGGGTTGTTTTCTTCAATAATCTCTCCCGCATCCATAAAGATAACGCGATCGGCGACTTCTTTCGCAAAGCCCATTTCGTGTGTTACACACAGCATGGTCATCCCTTCTTCTGCCAGTTCTACCATTACATCCAGTACTTCACGTACCATTTCAGGATCGAGTGCAGAGGTAGGTTCGTCGAACAGCATCACTTGTGGATTCATACACAATGAGCGGGCAATCGCCACACGTTGTTGTTGACCACCAGAAAGCTGACCAGGATATTTGTCGGCTTGCTCAGGAATCTTAACACGCTCCAAATATTTCATCGCAATCGCTTCTGCTTCATCTTTTGGCATCTTCTTCACCCAGATTGGTGCCAGAGTACAGTTCTCTAACACGGTTAGGTGAGGGAAGAGGTTAAAGTGCTGGAAACACATTCCGACTTCACGGCGAACGGCTTCAATATTTTTAAGGTCGTCGGTTAATTCATTACCAGAAACGATGATCTCGCCTTTCTGGTGCTCTTCCAAGCGGTTGATACAGCGAATCATAGTCGACTTACCCGAACCTGAAGGGCCACAGATAACGATTTTTTCGCCTTTCTTCACATCTAGGTTGATGTTCTTGAGTACGTGAAACTCACCGTACCACTTATTCATATCCTTTAGCTGGATCATGTAATCTTGTTGTTGCGTCATAATACGTCCTTGAGCTTTCTGATTATCGTTTGTGACCGGTATGAAGTTTGTTCTCTAGCCAGATCGAATATCTCGACATGCCAAAACAAAATACCCAGAACACTAACGCGACAAATACATAACTTTCGGTAGCAAATCCTAACCATTCTGGGTCGGTGTTTGCTGCTTGGCCGATACCGAGTACATCAAACATACCAATAATAAGTACCAGACTGGTATCTTTAAATAGACCAATGAATGTGTTTACGATTGAAGGGATGGTAATCTTAAGTGCCTGAGGCAAAATGATTAACCCCATCTTCTTCCAATAGGTGAGTCCGAGAGCATCGGCGGCTTCATATTGCCCTTTAGGAATGGCTTGCAAGCCCCCACGAACTACCTCTGCCATGTACGCCGCACTGAACATAACCACACCAATAAGAGCGCGGATCAGTTTGTCTGTCTCCGAACCTTCAGCAAGGAACAGTGGCAACATGACTGATGCCATGAAGAGCACAGTGATCAGTGGTACGCCACGCCACACTTCAATGTAAACGGTACAGATACTGCGGATGATTGGCATATCTGAACGACGACCCAACGCGAGAGCGACACCGATAGGCAGCGATACAACAATACCCACTAGAGCGATGATAAGCGTGACAAGCAAACCACCCCATTTATGAGTTTCTACTACTTCTAACCCAAATACACCACCATACAGTAATGCTGCAATAATAAACGGGTAGATGTTGACAAAGAACAGCCAAATCCAAAGGCGTTTTGGTGTCTTTTCATACGCTAGCAGTACAGTAAAGATCGCTAGAGTAATGTAAAACAGACGCGGACGCCAAAGTTCTTCTTGAGGGTAGAAGCCGTACATGAACTGTTCCCAGCGTACGCTGATAAATACCCAACAAGCACCATCACGGCTACAAGCGTCACGGGTTGTTCCGACCCAGTCAGCTTTCAGAAATGCCCAATCGACAATGTTCCAAAGTAGCATGAACGATAAGTAAGCGAGAACAATGGTAACAATTGAATTTACCGGACCATTAAACAGGTTTTTTCTTAACCAACCGACAACACCAACTGTATTTGCTGGAGGTGGAAGGTCTGGCTGAAATTGATGTACTTTCATGCTATCTCTCCACTAAAGCAACTTTACGGTTGTAGATGTTCATCAATGCTGAGGTTAACAAACTCAACGTGAGGTAGACGCCCATTGTCATTGCAATAATTTCGATTGCCTGACCAGTCTGATTGAGTGTTGTACCTGCAAACACCGATACCAAATCTGGGTAACCAATCGCCATCGCAAGTGATGAGTTCTTGGTTAAGTTCAGATATTGGCTAGTCAGTGGAGGAATAATGATTCTTAGCGCTTGGGGAATAACGACAAGCTTTAAAGTGCGAGAGCGAGGTAGACCAAGCGACATCGCAGCTTCCGTTTGGCCATGGCTTACTGCGTTGATACCAGAGCGCACTATCTCAGCGATAAACGAAGCAGTATAGATACTTAAAGCCAGTAAAAGTGCCGCAAGCTCTGGAATAATGCTTACACCACCACGGAAGTTAAAGCCTTTTAGCTCTGGGAATTCTGCCGTAATTGGTGAACCCATTAAGAAATACACCACAACAGGCAAACCAACGCATAACCCTAGGCCGATTCGAACCATTGGAGTTTGCTGACCTGTCAGTCGTTGCTTGTTATTGGCCCAAACATTGATGAATACCGTTGCAATAACGCCGAGAATCAGCGCACCGATTACGACTGATGAGCCTGATTCGAAGACTGGAGCAGGGAAGTACAGACCTCGTACGTTGAGGAATATTGCTTCACCTAGGCTCAAACTTTGTCTTGTAGAAGGCAGGGCCTGAAGTACAGCAAAGTACCAAAAGAATATTTGCAGTAACAGTGGGACGTTTCGGAAAATCTCGATGTAAACTGCCGCAAAACGGCTAACTAACCAGTTAGACGAAAGGCGAGCAATACCCATGACGAAACCGACGACTGTCGCTAAAATGATACCGAAAAAAGACACCAATGCGGTGTTGAGTAGGCCGATGACGAATGTACGACCATAAGAATAGGTTTCATCGTATTCAATGAGCGTTAGGCCAATCCCAAAGCCAGCTTCTTGATCGAGAAAGTCAAAACCCGTGGCGATACCGCGAGCTTCTAAGTTGGTAAGTGCATTGTTGACAATTGTGTAAAAGAAAAAGACAAGCGCTGCTATCGCAATAATCTGGAAAACAACTGCTCGAAAGGTGGGATTGTAAATAAGGTTAGCGTTTGAATTCGGTCCGTTATCCGAATTCGCCGCAACATTAGTAGGTTTCATACAGCTATAACCTCAAATCCATTTTTATAAAAAGGGCGGCCAAAACCGCCCAATTTTTGTTTAGTAACTAGCTAATAACAGTTATTAACGGATTGGTGGAGCGTACATGAAGCCGCCAGCGTTCCATAGAGCGTTCACACCACGTGAGATTTTCAGCGGTGAACCTTCACCAACAGTACGCTCGAAGCTTTCACCGTAGTTACCCACTTGTTTGATAACTTGGTAACCCCAGTCGTCACGGATACCTAAACCTTTACCTTTAGGGCCATCAACACCTAGGATACGCTTGATGTTTGGATCTTTTGACTTCAGCATTTCATCTGCATTTTTAGATGAGATACCGTACTCTTCTGCGTTGACCATCGCCGCTAGTGTCCATTTAGCAATGTTGAACCATTGGTCATCACCTTGACGAACCACAGGACCTAGAGGCTCTTTAGAGATGATCTCTGGAAGTACTTGAGCTGAAGATGGATCTTGTAGGTTCAAGCGAAGTGCATATAGACCAGATTGGTCAGTGGTTAGTACGTCACAACGGCCTGCATCGAAACCTTTAGACGTTTGAGCTGCTGTATCGAATACAACTGGTTTGTACGACATACCGTTGTTACGGAAGTAGTCGGCTAGGTTAAGCTCTGTTGTGGTACCCGACTGAACACACACTGAAGCGCCGTCTAGCTCTTTAGCACTTGTAAGGCCAAGATCTTTCTTAACCATAAAGCCTTGACCATCGTAGTAGTTTACACCCACGAAGTTTAGGCCAAGGGCCGTATCACGGTGCAGAGTCCAAGTTGTGTTACGAGAAAGAACGTCGATTTCACCAGATTGCAAGGCAGTGAAACGCTCTTTCGCTGTTAGAGGAACGTATTTTACTTTTGTTTTATCGCCTAATACTGCAGCTGCAAGACCTTGACAGTATTCTACGTCGATACCTTCCCATTCACCTTTCGAGTTCGGGTTAGAGAAACCTGGCAAGCCAGTACTTACACCACAAGTTAGGAAACCTTGTTTAGTTACTTTATCCAGCGTGCTATCTGCCGCAGAAGCGCTTGTAGACATCAGTGCAGTAGATGCAGCTACAACTGAAGCAAGAAGTGTTAGTTTATGTGCCATTTGTATCCTTCCTGTATGATCCATGTTTGTTCAGGCTCATCCTGATTAAACGATTAAATAATGTTGTGTTTCATTAATTATGAGGTTGCTATCGCTCGTCTTCGAGTCGTAGTTAAATCAACCAGTTATAAGCGTAGGAAAGGATCTGTGATTTCTCAAATGTATAATTTAAAAAGATTTTTGATTGAACTCACAAACCCTGACAGACATTAGAATGGCAATATGTTGCTAAAATGTAAATAGTGCAACAGGTCACAAAACTGGTGCGACAGGATGGTGTAATAAATTTATCAATACAATTAGTTTTGAAGTTTGAATGAATGTCTCAGTGTGGTTGATAAAACCAAAGAAAGTGTAAAATTTGGTCATAAATTATGGACTTGATCGAAATCACATGAATCTAATGCCCCAATTTTGTTAGTATCGAGGGTAAAGACGTTTTCAGTTATTCAAGGAATGAAATGCAGTATTTTCCTCTATTTATAGATTTAAACCATAAACCTGTCTTGGTTGTTGGGGGCGGGGAAGTCGCGAGTAGAAAGGTTGATAGCCTGATCAGAGCGGGAGCCGATGTGACGATCGTTTCTCCTCAAGTTGAAGATTATCTGGCTAAGCTTGTTGCGAATGAAGAGTGCCGTTGGGTGCAGGGCTTCTATTCTGAAGAGCTGCTTGAACAGAAGTATGTTCAAGTATGGGCGACAACTGATAACCCGAATCTGAACCATCAAGTACATCATGACGCGAAGCGCAAAGGTATTTTGGTTAATGTGGTTGATGATCAGCCATATTGTGATTTTATTACGCCTTCGATAATTAATCGCGGTCGCATTCAGTTAGCTATCTCCAGTGGTGGCGCTGCTCCTGTTCTTATTCGTAATGTACGCGAAAAGTTAGAAGCCGTGCTACCGCAAAACTTATCACTGCAAGCCGAGTTTGCGGCGTCTAAGCGTGCGGATATAAAAGAAAAGCTGCCAACGGTTGATGATCGTCGTAAGTTTTGGGAAGCGTTCTTTGCTCGCGCTGATGTTGATAAGGCAACGGCTAACTCAGGTCTAGAGCGTGCGTATCAAGCATTGTTGTCTGAAGGTTTTGATCAAAAAGGTTCGATTACTTGGATTGAACATGGCGATGATGTTGAACTTCTCACTTTGAAAGCCCTAAGGCTGATGCAGCAAGCGGAGTTGGTGCTTTTTGACGGAAAATGTCCGTTTAGTTTTATCGATCTGGTGCGCCGAGATGCGGAACGAGTGGAATACCACAATGATGCAGAGCTCGCCGAGATGCTAAACAAAGCAAGAGCTGACGATCTTCGGGTAGCAGTCTTTATCCCACCTAAATCGAGCGGGGTGACTTTCCTCCAAGGTGAAGACTTGTTGTTGAGATTAGGCGCTGGGAAATAGAAACAAGAAAGCCGATACACAGTATCGGCTTTTTTCGGTTAGCACTTCATCTTAGTCACGGAAGTTTTCGTACTGGAACGGCTGACCTAGCTCTGCTTCACGCATTACAGCGATGACAGCTTGCAGGTCGTCGCGTTTCTTGCCAGTTACACGTACTTTTTCGCCCTGAATAGAAGCTTGTACCTTCATTTTCTTATCTTTGATAAGTTTGACGATCTTTTTAGCGACAGGTGTTTCAATACCTTGCTTGAAGATGACAATCTGGTGCCAGTTCTTACCAGAGGCTTCTTCGCCTTTCGCTTCCATAGAGTTCGCATCGACACCACGCTTAGCCAAGTGACCACGTAGAATGTCGCGCATTTGCTTCAGTTGAAAGTCACCTTCAGCGTTCAATCGTACTGATTCATCTTTTTGCATTTCAAAAGATGCTTCTACACCACGAAAATCGAAACGAGTAGCAAGTTCGCGTGTTGCGTTGTCTACCGCGTTACGCAGTTCTACAGTGTCGACCTCAGAAACAATATCAAATGATGGCATGTTGGTTTCCTTCTATTATGAGCGTTGTTTAACAGCTGTGGCCAGCATATCAAGCATGGTTGCAGTATCTTCCCAACCTAAACAAGGGTCAGTGATGGATTGACCATAGGTGAGGTTGTTGATATCCGCCATAGACTGGTTGCCTTCAAGAATGAAGCTTTCAGCCATGATACCCGCCACTTGGTTCTTACCAGACTTAATCTGTTCGCAGATATCTTTGGCAACATCCAATTGCTTACGGTGTTGCTTTTGGCAGTTGGCGTGGCTAAAGTCAACCACAAGGCGTTGTGGCAAGCCAAACTCTTCTAGTTGCTTACAGGCTGCTTCCACTGACTCAGCATCGAAGTTAGGGCCTTTATCACCACCACGAAGGATTACATGACCATAAGGGTTACCACTAGTGCGGTAGACGGTCATGCGGCCATTTTTATCTGGAGAGTAGAAGTAGTGCGAAGCTTGTGATGCACGGATAGCGTCAATGGCAATCTTGATGTTGCCGTTAGTACCGTTTTTAAAACCAACTGGGCAAGAAAGTGCAGAAGCCATTTCACGGTGAATCTGAGATTCTGTTGTTCGTGCGCCAATCGCGCCCCAAGTGATAAGGTCGGCGATGTATTGACCTGTGATCATATCGAGAAACTCAGTTGCCGTCGCAAGACCAAGTTTGTTGATGTCTAGCAAAAGCTTACGCGCCTTGTTAAGGCCTGCTTCTAGTGCGTAAGAACCGTCTAGGTTAGGGTCTGTGATCAGTCCCTTCCAACCAACGACGGTACGAGGCTTTTCGAAATACGTACGCATTACAATGAAAAGCTCATCTTTGTATTGGTCTTGAATTGCTGCAAGACGCTCTGCGTAGTCAATTGCAGCTTCAGTATCATGTACTGAACAAGGGCCTACGATCACCAAAAGGCGTTGGTCTTCCCCTGTAAGAATGTTTTCTATTTGACGACGTGACTGTGCAATACGCTGGGCTACTTCGTCCGTAATGGGATGGGCGCTTCCTAACTCTGCCGGTGTCGGCATTGGACCCAAAGGTTGGGTTCTTAATTCATCGGTTTTTAATGGCATACCACAGCCTGTTCTTTTTATTGCGAAGCGGTAAAGATAACGGAAACACACCTAGGAATAAACTACTTATCGAGATTCTTCTTTATACAGGGCTGTAAAACTGAAAAATCGACCGTTTGAACAGCAGCTTGTTGTTCTGAGCGTGTTGATTATTACGCTCAACGGATGGCTGAGGGCCGTGAGGAAGCTGTTAAATCATTTGGACTAGCAGGATGGTGCTGGGTTGCTAAACAACTGTTTCATATCACTGTTTGAATGCTTGATGTTAACAAAATGTTGACATAATTGTACATTCGTTATGAACTGGAAGAAATTTAACTGGTCGGATTAGATCTATGTTGTCAGCACTGTCAAAAGCAAACTTCTATCTTAACTATTTCGGTTTCTTTAAAGTCCCATTTATCTGGTTGGCAAGACCAAAGATACTGCAGCTTGATCCCGATCGCGTAGAAATCAAAATTCCGCTAAAGCGTAGAACGAAGAATCACCTTAACAGTATGTATTTTGGCGTCCTGGCAGTGGGCGCGGATGTGGCCGGAGGGTTTATGGCGATGAATAAAGCCCAAGATTGTGGCAAGAAAGTATCGCTAGCCTTTAAAGCCGTTGAAGGGCAGTTTTTGAAACGCCCTGAAGGTGATGTTCATTTCGTATGTGAAGATGGCAAGTTAATAGATGAAATGCTTGCTGAAACGTTTGAGACAGGTGAGCGTGTTAACAAAGCGGTAAAAATAACCGCCATTTGCCCAGCTCTTCACGGCGACGAACCAATGGCGGAGTTCTTTCTTACTCTGTCACTGAAGCAAACGGGTGGCTGATCTCTTCCACTTCCATTTGCTCGACGGCGACAATCTTGCTTCGATTTAACACGATCTTCCATCGATAGAATTTTGGCTCACCGTCATGGTTATCTTCTTTTGCTATTAAGTTTATTAGGTGTCGTTTTTCTACCGATTCGCGACTGACTTGCCCGTTGTTATGGGTGTAGACTTTATTCGAGCCCTTGTCCATCAATCGGGTGAGGGCGCGCATGCTCACCATCAAAGATTCACGGGTTTCTTCATAACCACTCATAAACTTAGAGGTCGACATTTCAGTTTGAGAGCTATAATGAAGGACTTGTTCTTCTCTTTGAACGACGCGTTTTTTACGAATCAATTTGATTCTGTCTGGTAGTTTGTCCAAGACCTTATAATCGAGCCATTCGAGCTTTTGTCCAACCGCTTTCTTGGTGGTTGGATCGAGATAGAGCTTACGCCATTTAGGGCGACCTTTACGAATCCATCGCCACATCACGTCACGCAAGTCATCTTTGAAGATTTCTCGTAGCGCATAGACGAAAGACATCAACACAATGAAGGAGGCAGTAATCTCTCCCCAGTAATCGCGCGCCAAAATTGCAGTGATAGTAACGAATACCATGACAAAGCCAGTCGCACCACCTTTCACTACGCGTTTCATATTCTTGCCGAGAGACTGTGTTTTCTCTTGCAGAACGACGGGGTGTTCAATCAAACGACGTAGTAGTCGCATCTTGTTACTTAATCGCGTTACGTCGTCACGTACACTTTTTGAGTTGTAGTTATTGAGCTTACGATGTGCCGCCTCTTTTTCTACAATAGCAAGCAGACTCTCTTTTAAGCTTTTGTATTCACTGTCTCGCGGCATGTGCGCGATCAAGGACATCAAGCGCTGGCCCGTATACCAAGAAAGGTAGTTATCAATATTGGCGTAGTATCGTTTTAGTCCTTCTTCATAAGGAGCACTACGACGTAGCTTTTTCAGTATATCGAGGGATAGCTTGATGACTTCATCTACTTCGTCAGTGGTGACGGTTTCTTTGTTGTGTTTGTTGAGCTCATTAACCGCTTTATCTAATGCGATAACATACTGATACGCGAACAAACTCAAACTTACACGATATTGGGTAGTAGAAAGTCGGCCACGTTTCGCAAGTCGACTGTGAACGAGAGGGAGAAGCGTTTTGTCACTGTAATAAGCACGTTTTTGAGTGATGGATTCATAGTAGAACTCACTCTCTTTGAGAACGTCAGGAGACAAACCAAGCTCACCTGGTACAAAAAAGTACAAGTCTAAATCAGACTTCTTGGTCGCCGCCATAGAGTGGGAAATTTTGAGTGTAATGCCGTCCTGCTTATCAACGGTTAACAAATAGAGCTCCTGAAAAAAGACAAAATACTTGGCGAAAGCATAACAGAGATTCGCTATAATCACCGCAAATTTAACAAGAGACAGTTGAAATGATTAAAGTTGGTCAGATTAACCACTTAGAAGTAGTAAAAAGAGCCGATTTCGGCCTATTTCTTGATGCTGGCGATTATGGTACGACCTTGTTGCCAAATCGATTTATTCCAGAAGGTGTAGAAGTAGGTGATTTCCTAGATGCTTTTTTATACTTCGATTCTGACAGTCAGTTAGTCGCCACAACTGAAACGCCAATCGCTCAAGTGGGTGAATGGGGTTTGATGAAAATTGAAGGTGTGAACTCTACGGGTGCATTTGCTGATTGGGGTATTAAGGGCAAAGATCTACTTATTCCCTTTAGTGAACAGCGCGCTCGTTTTGCAACGGGGCAAACTGTTTTAGTTTATGTCTACACCGATAAAGCATCCGGTCGTATCGTAGGTACCACTAAATTTAACAAGTGGCTTGATAAGACACCAGCAAAGTACCAACGTAATCAACAGGTGGATTTGATTATCGCGGAACGAAGTGACTTAGGTTTCAAAGCCATTGTTGAAGGTCAGCACTGGGGTATGATTTTTAAATCTGACGTGTTCGGTAAGCTGTTTATTGGCAAAAAGCTTAAGGGATACATCAAGAGCGTTCGTGAAGATGGCAAGATCGATCTTTCTCTGCAAAAGGTTGGTGTTGGCAAAATGGACGATTTGAGTCAGAAGGTACTGGACTTGCTAGAGAAGAAAGGGGGGTTCCTTCCTCTTAATGACAAATCTTCTCCAGAAGCAATTTTTGCTGCTTTCCGTACCAGTAAAGGCACGTTTAAGAAAACGATCGGTGGATTGTACAAACAAGGCAGAATAGTTATCGATAAAGAAGGTATTCGCCTTGCTTAGTTAAAACTTGAAGTGGCTTCCAAAAAAAAGGCCCTTTGCTGATCCTGCATTGGGCCTAGGGGAAGGGCTCACAAAGAGCCTGCGCTAACTGTTTGAATTTCCGACTTTATCCATACATAAATTGTAGTTCAAGATCCGGATTTAGCTAGGTTCTTATAGAATTTCATACTATTGTTTTACCACTTAGAATAGATTTTTATCTCTTACTAACTCGCGCGGTAAACCATTCTTAATTCGATTTCCAACCCATTTTCCTAGACCAATCACATCGTTACCCAACTTTACGATGACTTCGCCCTTACCAGATAGCCCCTCTGGTCGAACATCCCGGCCCATAAACCATTCTCTAGCATCGTCGACTGAAAGTGCTACAGATGTAGTCTCAGTTCCGTTAGCAAGTGCTGTTGCCACTTGATGCTGCCAGCGATAACCCTTTTTATGAGCTTCTGCGATTTTGATACCCATTCGTGAAAAGCGCAATTCGCCTAGCATAGGCTCCAACGCATGTGGAAACAGCCATACATCGTTATCGCGCAGCCAAACAGAACAATCGCTAGGTAGGTCGATATCTAAGGTTTCTTTTAGTTGGGTTTGAATGTCAGCTTGGGCTTTAGCGTTGGCTTTTTCGAAAGGGAACTCGCCCAATCTTTTCTTTACTTTAGGTGCCTCGACCGAATCTAGCTTTCGTATGCGGGCGACAAAGAAGCCTTCGCAGTCATAAACTTGAGGGAATATGTGCAAGAAACCCTCTTCAGTTAGGGCTTTGTCCGCGTCTGGGAAAAGGTCGCTCAAGCTTTCAAAACTCACCTCTTCATTAAACACCTCTTTGAGGTGATGACAAACTTGCTGATTTTCTTCAATGCTCAACGTACAGGTGGAGTACACCATCACGCCACCAGGTTTTAAGGCATGAAACGCACTTTCAATCAGATCTTTCTGAGTATCTGAAATCGAGATAACAGACTCTTTTGTCCAGTTTTTCATCGCGTCTGCATCTTTACGGACGGTTCCTTCCCCAGAGCAAGGTGCATCAATCAGCACCGCATCAAATTGCTCTGGAAGCCAGCCGCCGAAAACACGACCATCGAAGTTGCTTAATGCCGCATTGCGTACACCACAACGCTCAATATTGGCATGCAAGACTTTGACTCGGCTGGCAGAAAACTCATTCGCTACCAATACGCCGTCATTCTCCATACAAGCAGCAATTTGAGTAGTCTTAGAGCCAGGCGCTGCCGCCATATCGAGCACGCTTTGAAACTCTTCGCTTTGTTTAAACAACGCAGAGACTGGCATCATTGAACTGGCTTCTTGAATGTAGAACAGACCAGACATATGTTCTGCGGTGTTTCCTAGCGGAACTTCAGATTCATCTGCCTCGATCCAAAAACCTTCATCGCACCAAGGTACTGCTTCTAATTGCCAACCTTTACTTTTCGCTCGCTCAAGAAATTCTTCTACGGTTATTTTCAGCGTATTAACACGAATACTCTTGCGAAGAGGGCGCTGACATGCAGCGACGAAATCGTCTATGTTCAGACCTTGAGGAAGAATGGATTCGATTTCAGACAGGAACTCTTCTGGTAGATAAACGTTATGATGCAAAGCTATGTCTCGACTGGCTTAAAGGGTCGCTGATTATAGCCAAATAATAGAAAAAACGCAGCGGTTAGGCTGCGTTTTATTGGTTGAATAGCGAAGAAATCGTTGGGAATTAAGGTTTAGGAATAGCCGCTCGCCATTCTTTCCAACCATCTTCTGCTTTAGCGTAAAGATAGAAGGATTGACCTTGCTCAGCAATTGGTTCTAGCTGCTTTTGCTCTGGAGTAGAGAAGGTGATACCCCCACGAACTAAACTATCAAATGTTCCCGCCTTGATGTTCGCCCCAGTAAGACCAATAGAAACGTCGACACCTGATGTATTCCAGAAAACACTATTGCGTCGCACCAGATAGGCGTAGTTAGGGTCAATGACAACCGTCGAAACCACTCGGTCAGCGAATTCACCCAACTCTACCTTAGTCACTTCACCGACTTCAATCTCGCGGTAAAGCACCGGAGTTCCAGCGCTGATTGAGCCGCGAGATTCACTTTGCAGAGTAAAGGTAACGCCACGGATAGCTTTCTTATTGGTATGCAAGGCGAACTGGTTCTTCGTTTTACCCTTACCTGGTTGTACGCTGATGGATTGCGCGAGCAAGTTCTGAATATTCTTGACGCCACGCAGCCCAACTTCAGCTTTTGGTAGCCAGAAGTAAGAGCCTTCAACGGCAATTGTATCAGTATATTCTGGAAGAATACGCGCTTTGACTTCGACACTCGTACGGTCAAAGTTAGGCACCACAAGGGTTACTTCACCGACTTTTACACCGTTATAGTTAATGCTCGTTCCCTTAGAAAGAGTATTCTCGCCTTCAAGCGTTAGGGTAATCACTTGGCCAAATTTACGAGCCGTTTTGAAATCTTTATACAGTAGCCATTTGTCATTTTGCTTGTTGTCGACACCTGGTAATGAGTCAAATGCAATGCCACCTTGAATCAGGGATTTGAGTGGCGCGGCCTTAACATTAATACCCGCTAGGCTAGCATCAATCTCAACGCCGGAGCGATTCCAAAATACGGTTTGCTCTGTGACTAAATGTTTGTACTGGTTTTCGATACTGGCGGAGATAATGACGCCACCATCAACTAAGTAGAAATCAGCCACGTTACCAACTTGAAGGTTACGATAGAGCAGTGGGCTACCCTTGCTAATCGGAGGCAATTCGTTGGCGTACATCGTCAACTTGGTCGATCCAGACATATTGTACTTCGCTAGTTCAGCTAGCGACTTGCTTGGGTAGAGTCGATATTCTTCCAGTGTGTTTTCTTTTCCTTCACTGACAAAACTGATTGAACCAGTCAGAAGTTGCTTAGCAGGTGGAACGCTGATATTTAGCCCAGATTCTGTTAACTCAGCACTTGCGCTGCCGGTCACAAAGAAACGGTTCTGAGATTTGATTAAATGGGCGTAATCGCTATCAACTAAAGCGTCGAGTTGAACTTTGTCGTTCACTAGACGAACTTGAGTCACGCTACCGACACTAATTCCGCGGTAGAGAATATGAGCACCTTCATCTAAGCCAAATGAGTTGTCAGCGATTAAGTGAACCGACACCGAGCGAGCTTGCTGGCGATTAAACTCATCCTTTCGAACGGCACTGAACTTACGTGAGCGATTTCCTTCACCCGGCACAATCGTTAAGAAGTTACCTTTAACGATGTTGGCAATGTTTTCTACACCAGAAAGCGACACTTTGGCTTCTTCGAGAATAAATTTACTGCCCGTGGTAAGCATATCGCTGAAAGCGGGTTGAATGGCTGCAGCAGCGATAATACTTTCGCGGCCATTACTCAGTTCTAAGTCTGTGATCTGGCCGATTTCGATACCGCGATACATGATTGGCGCACCGTTTTCGCTGATGTTGTTGTTATCTGGAAGTTCAACTTTAATTGCAATACCACGACCCGCCGTTTTGATGTCGGGGTAGAGTCTAAACTCAGAGTTGTCAGCAACAGGCGCGCCTCCATCAGGAGAGTCAACCGCGATAGAGCCGCCAATTAAAGCGCTGAAGCTTTCAAGGCGTACATCAACACCTTCAAAGCCAATATTGGCACCGATACCGCTTACGTTCCAAAAGCGACTGTCATCGGTGATGATATGTCGATATTCATCTTGGATAGATGCTTGAATAACCACGTGTTTCGAATCTGAATGGAGCTGATAGCTGTATACTTCGCCAATTGGTATTTTACGATAGACAATTTGCGAACCAACAGAGATTCCTCCAAGGTCACGTGCTTTGAGTGAAATATTCAACCCTTCACTTGCCATAAGATCAGATGGAGCTCGCTCTAGAGCCGTAAATTCTGTTTCTGGCTCTGACGGGTTACTGCTCGGTGATATGGCGATGTAGTTGCCTGAAACGAGCGCATCGAGTCCAGAGATACCTGATAGGCTAGCGGTAGGCTTGACCATCCAAAATCGAGTTTCTTTCGTCAGCAGTTTAGTTGCTTCAGGGTAAATATCTGCGTCTACATAAATACTTTGCAAGTCTTCCGCTAGGTTGATGTCTTTCACCATACCCACTTCTAGACCTTGGTAGCGAATCGTTGTTCTACCTGCAATCAGGCCTTGTGCATCAGAAAAGTAGATCTGCACGCGTTGCCCAGCATCTTGAACCGCTTTAAACACCAACCACCCAGCCAATACCATGGTCAATATAGGTAGCAGCCACAATGGCGATAGCCCTTTATTGCGCTTGATATTCGGCGAGTAAGAGTTTTGTGTCGGAGAAGGATTACTCATTTAGTGACTCTTTGTTTTTGTTTTCGTCTGGGTAGTTATCCCAAATCAACCTCGGATCCATGCTTTCTGCTGCCAGCATTGTCAAGACGACAACAATACCAAATGCAACCGCTCCATACCCGGGCGTGAAATCAAGGATTTGGCCTCGATCAACTAATGTCATCATGATGGAGATAACGAACAAATCCATCATGGACCACCGACCAATCCACTTGATAATAAAGTAGATGGTCATTCTGTGTCTGTGGTAGACCTTACGTTTAAACTGGATAGCTAACAGTAAATACGATAGGCCAAGAATTTTCGCGACGGGTACAACAATACTGGCGACAAATATAATGATAGCGATGCCGGTCATACCACTTTTTACCAAATAGGCAACACCAGAAAAAATCGTATCTTCCAACCGCTTGCCGTTGGTTAAAAGAATCGAGATAGGGATTAAGTTGGCTGGAAAAATCGCAATAGAAGCGGCGATTAGGTAAGCCCAAGTCTTTTGGATAGAGTGAGGTTTGCGGTGATGAATAGGGCTATGGCAGCGTTTGCACTCAGTCCCTTCAGGTTGTGAAAGGTGACAATGGTGACAGTGTAGCGTTTTTTCAGTTGCCGCGTATTTGTTTTCTGGCTCATACACTTCCCAATACCTGCGGACACTCACACGAGTGACAAGTAACACGGTTGATATCTGAAGAAGCAGTAGGCCTATCAAACCAGGCCCAACAATGATGTCTGAATAGTCTTGTAGCTTAAAACAGGCGATGGCAATGCTGACGAGGAATACATCGATCATCACCCAAGGCTTAAGGTGCTGAACAAGGGCTAAAGAAATCTTTAACAGCTTAAATTGATGATACTTTAATGCTAGGTGCGCTGTCACCACTGAGCTGCAGACGATCAGCGGGGCGATAGAGCTACAAAAAAAGACCAGTAGCGATAACATAACGAAGCCTTCTTGAAACAGAGTAAAGACTCCGTCTGGAAGGGTCGCAGGTATCATAACGCCAAACAGGCGAATACTAATAAAATCGAAAAAGTGGGAAGGAATAAACAGTAGCAGACAGGTCAGCGCAATCGCGAGATTACCTGAAAGAGAAGGGCGGCCGCCTCGGTATAATTTGGTATTACATCGAGGGCAATACGCGCTCTTGCCGCGCTCGACGGTCACTAAGTCGACAGGGAGCTCACAACCATCGCATAATCGAATCGACGTTAAGGTCGATGAGTGGGCGCGGAGAGGTTGAGGGGGGCTCATTGCTCCCCTCCGTTCAAATCGAGATAGGATTGGTTAACTGTGCGATTGCACATTACCATATAATGTTTGATATAAACCTTGTTGTTCAACCAACTCTCCGTGTGTACCAGCTTGGCTCACTTGCCCATCTTCTAGTACGTAAATTAGGTCTGCTTGTTTCACCGCAGATAATCGGTGCGCTACGATCAGTGTAGTACGACCTTTCAAAAATTCTGTTAGTGCCTTGTGCAAGGCTGCTTCTGTTGCCGTATCAAGGGCGGATGTCGCCTCATCTAAAATGACAAACTTTGGATTACTTAAAATCATTCGCGCAATGGCTAAACGCTGCCTTTGACCACCAGACAAACGGATACCACTTCGACCTATTTGTGTTTCTAAACCGTCACTTAATTGGCTAATGACATCTTGCATTTGTGCAATTTCAAGTGCACGCCACAACTGCAAATCATCGTAGGTCGAACCAAGGGTCAGATTATGCCTTAAAGTGTCATTAAATAGTATAGGCTGTTGTAATACAACGGCAATTTGGTCTCTAATTATGTCAAAACTGATATCGTCAGTGGTTTGACCATTAAATCGTATTGAGCCTGAATTCGCCTGATAAACTCCAATAAGCAGTTGGATGAGTGTTGATTTTCCGCCACCACTGGCACCAACTAATGCTACCTTCTTTCCGGCCGGGATAGACAGATTAAGATTGGTTAAGACCTGAGTTTCTTCATTATAAGAGAAGTTTACATTTTCTATCTCGATATCTACTTCTCGGTCTTGAGTAAATGGATTGACCTTGCTGACAGGTCGATGCTCTTCCTCTAAATCGAGTAGGGCATTGATGCGTTTTAACGCTGCTTTCGCGCTGTACCAAGAGAACTGAATACCCAATAGCTCCTGCACTGGAGAAAGCATAAACCACAAGTAACCAAAGACGGCGAAGATCTGGCCGATAGTCAGGTCACTAAACAGCACCATTAGCATGGCGACCGCTCGGAATAACTCAAACCCTAGCAAAAATAGTAGGAATGACACTCTCCCTGCCGCTTCTGATTGCCAAGCATATTTATCCGCATCAACACGAATCTGGTTAGCTTGATCCTTGAGTTCATTGAGGAACTCTCGTTCTCTATTGGCGGCGCGCAGTTGATAAATACCGTCCAAGGTTTCAACCAAGCGATTTTGAAAGCGTTCAAAAGATTGGTTCTCACGTTTTTTAAGGTGCTTAACCTTGCTACCTAGCTTACGAGAGAAATAAATGACGACTGGATTAACCAGCAATATAAACAGTCCAAGACGCCAATCTAGCCACAAGAGAACGCCCGCTGTACCAATGACGGTCAACAGGCTAATTAAGAACTTACTCAGTGTAGAGCCAATGAACTGGTCGATAGTCTCTATATCAGTGATAAGGTGCGCATTGATGCCACCGCTGCCACGCGTTTCGTATTGACGAATGCTAATGCGCCCAAGCTTATCGATCATCTTGCTGCGCATTTGGAAGGTAATGGTTTTTGACACCAAGGTAAATTGGCGGCTTTGAAGGATGCTGAGTGCTTGGCTCGCACTGCGCATAATGACCACCAGCAACAGAGTCAGCGCGATGTAGCCTGTTGGCGTCTGCATTGAAGTAGGCAGCATGGCATTCATCGCCTCTAGCCCTTTACCCGGTTGATTGAGAAGGACTTCATCCACCATGAGCGGCATTAATAGAGGGATCGGCACACTGATTAAGGTCGCAATCAGCGCGATGACATTGGCAAGTATTAGTTTCGACTTGTGCTTTTTTACTTGAGTTATCAACCAAGAACGGCTAATAGTGTTGGGATTATCGATCATTATAATGAGAATGCTTACTATTTAATGTTTTGCGGCGATTGTACGCAGATTTATGTTAGAAGTCTCTAATTTTACAAAGGTCACGAATTTTCAAAAGGATGTAACAATGAAAATAGAACATTACCACCGCTTAACCAAGCAAGCTGCGGCATTAATTGAATCTGAAACCGATCTTATTGCGAATCTATCGAATGTCAGTGCTTTGCTTAACATGGAGTTAGACAACTTAAACTGGGTTGGTTTCTATCTAATGAAAGACGGTGAGTTAGTTCTTGGCCCATTTCAAGGTAAACCAGCTTGTGTTCGTATTCCTGTTGGTCGCGGTGTATGTGGAACAGCGGTAGCAACTAACACAGTACAACGTATATACGATGTGCATGAGTTTGAAGGTCATATTGCTTGTGATGCAGAGAGTAATTCTGAGCTAGTTATCCCATTTTCAATTAATGGTGAAATTGCTGGGGTACTCGATATTGATAGCCCTAATGTGGGTCGATTCAATGAAATTGATGAGGAAGGACTGACATTTTTGATGAGCGAAGTAGAAAAGCTGCTTAATTCACACGCTATCGGGGCATAATTTGTCTATTGAGTGTGGTTTTTCGCTTGCAGGTCACTATAATACCTCAAATATTTAATTCTTAATGCTCGCGGGCAAGCCGCAATAACCAGGAATCCTCATGGAAAACACTGAAAAGTTAAAAAACAGCAAAGAAGTTATCGCATATATTGCTGAATGTTTCCCTAAGTGCTTTACTTTAGAAGGTGAAGCAAAGCCACTTAAAATTGGTATTTTTCAAGATCTTGCGGAGCGTCTAACGGACGATCCAAAAGTAAGCAAAACTCAACTTCGTGCAGCGTTAAGACAATACACTTCATCATGGCGTTACCTTCACGGTGTGAAGCCTGGTGCAGTACGTGTAGATTTAGATGGCAACCCAGCAGGTGAGCTAGATGAAGAACACGTAGAACACGCGAAGACAGCACTAGCTGAGAGCAAAGCGAAAGTGCAAGCTCGTCGTAAAGAGCAAGCGCAAAAAGCTCGTGAAGAAGGCAAAGCGAAAGCTAAGCCAGCTGCGAAAAAGCCACAAGGCCGTCGCCCACAACAGAATAAAGTACAAAAAGCCAATAAGCCGGTAGAAACGCGTGCTTTGAATGCTGACGAAGTAAAAGTTGGCAATCAAGTAAACGTCAATATGGGTAAAGGAAACATGGCTGCGACTATCGTTGAAATCAATAAGGAAGATGTGCGTGTTCAACTGTCTAACGGCCTACAAATGGTTGTAAAAGCGGAGCACCTACGCGCATAAAGGAGATACTCCTACGCATGAAATGCCGTTCAAAAATGTCGCTGATCGCTGCTAGCTTATGGCTAGCAGCTTCTTCAGCCTATGCTCTAGAAGCAAAAATTGCCCTTGAGGACTTACCTGTCCTTTCTCCGGAAGCACAACACGCTACAGCAAGTAAGCGTGTCGAAGAAAAGCTTACCAGCTCTCACTACAAACATATCAAACTCAATGATGATCTATCGCGTAAGATCTTTTGGCGCTATGTCGAATCATTGGACTACAACAAGAATGTTTTCACTCAAGCTGACATCGATACCATCTCTAAGTGGCAAGACTCTATTGATGACCAGTTGAAGTCGGGTGACACTCAAATTGCATTTGAACTGTACAACTTATCGATGAAGCGTCGTTATGAGCGATTTGTTCATGCGCTTAAGTTGCTTGATACAGAAATGAAGTTCGATGTTGATGAGAGTATCGAGCTTGATCGTAGTGAAGCAACTTGGCCAAAAGACACGGCAGAGCTTGACGAGTTGTGGAGAAAGCGAGTCAAGTATGACGCTCTAAACCTGAAACTAACGGGAAAAGAGTGGGACGAAGTCAAAGAAGTTCTTGGTAAACGATACAACAACGCTTTGAAGAGGCTGAGCCAAACGCACAGTGAAGATGTATTCCAGTTTTATATGAATGCCTTTGCGCGCGAAGTTGATCCTCATACTAGCTACCTTTCTCCTCGCAATGCGGAGCAGTTCCAAACAGAGATGAATCTTTCTCTAGAAGGAATTGGTGCAGTATTGCAAATGACCGATGACTACACCGTTATCCGCTCATTAGTCGCTGGTGGTCCGGCTTCTAAGAGTAAGCAACTGGGCGAAGGTGATCGAATCATTGGCGTTGGTCAAGATGGTGAAGAGATTGTTGATGTCATTGGTTGGCGACTCGATGATGTGGTGCAGCTGATCAAAGGCCCGAAAGGCACCAAGGTTAATCTGGAAATCTTGCCTGAGGGTAAAGATAAGAAAGCATTCACGGTGACCTTAGAGCGTGACAAAATTCGTTTGGAAGACCGCGCTGTTAAATCTGAAGTGTTCGAGAAAGGTGGCAAGAAGATTGGTGTGCTTGAAGTCCCTAGCTTCTATGTCGGTCTGGCAAAAGATACTGACAAGTTGATTTCTGAGCTAAAAGAGCAGAATGTTGATGGTATCATCGTCGATCTTCGTAATAATGGCGGCGGCGCTTTGACAGAAGCGTCGGCACTAACTGGGCTATTTATCAAGAGTGGGCCAGTGGTTCAAGTACGTGACAGCTACGGCCGAGTCAATGTGAAAGGCGATTTTGATGACCAGATCAGTTATGACGGTCCGATGAGTGTCTTGATCAACCGTAATAGTGCATCGGCATCCGAAATTTTTGCGGCAGCGCTGCAAGATTATGGTCGCGCCGTTATCCTTGGTGAAAACTCTTTTGGTAAAGGCACGGTTCAACAACACCGTACGCTTGGCAAGATCTATGACTTGTTCGATAAAGAGCTAGGCTATGTTCAGTACACGATTCAGAAGTTTTACCGAATCGACGGTGGCAGTACACAAAACAAAGGTGTAGCGCCTGATATTGCGTATCCAACAGCAGTTGAGCCTAGTGAAACAGGTGAGAGTGTTGAAGATAACGCCCTGCCTTGGGATAGCATCGACAAAGCCAAATATGAAGTGTTACAGCGTAACGCTGAGGTAGTTAATCAGCTAGCCACTAAACATGAAGCTCGTATTGCTAACGATCTTGAATTTGGCTTTATCGCTGAAGATATTGCTAAGTACAAAGCGGAAAAAGACGATAATACTTTATCACTGAATAAGAAAACTCGTCAGGCTGAGAGCGATAAGGCAGATGAAAGACGTTTAGCTCGAATCAACGAACGTCAGAAAGCAGAAGGTGAAGAGCCATTTAAATCTTTGGATGATGTACCGAAAGATTATGAAGTACCCGATGCTTACCTAGATGAGTCTGTAGCCATTATGGTTGATATGATTAAATCGTAAGTTTAATCAATGATTTAAAAAGCGGACCTAGTAGGGTTCGCTTTTTTTTTATAGATAATTAATGTGATTTAGATCAATTTTTTCGCTAAATAAACTTTGTGTGCCTAAGCTTAAAGAAAAAGAGTAAGGAGCACGCTATGAGATTGATTGTTTTGATATCGCTAATGTTTAGCTTCTCAGTGCTAGGTAATGGGGTACGCGACAACAGTGACTTAACGCAGTTTGACCACCCATTCTTACTAGGTGATTGGTATTTGGTAAATCCAAACCCAGAGCAGTCACAAGAAAACTTTTTGGCGATTAAGTTGACGCTTGACTCAAACTACAGCTTTAAAATCGATATTCAAAAACGAGATTATTCGGTCGATCATTGGGAAGGGTTTTACACCGCGAATGAAGATACCATTATTCTGGGATTGGATACTTCAGAGCCACAAGTTTACCAGTATGCTGCAAACCATAATCTTTTGAATCTCAACGGAGTAACCTTTACTAAAGCGCTATCAAATTCTCTGGCTGGAATGTGGTCGAGCGCCCATTTTGAAGGCGATGAAGCTTTGTCGAATGATGTTCATAAACTCGATCTTATCCTTCAACCTGATTTTGTGTTTATGTTCAGAGTGAGTAACGATGACGGTGATGAAGCGGTTCATAGAGGTGTGTATTACACCGAAGGTGAGCATTTAGTTCTTTTATACGAAAATGGCGAACATGAAACCCGTTATACACTCAATAAAGATACCCTTACTTTAGAAATGGAAGAAGGTTCTTTATACGCAGTACTCAATCGGATACGTTAGTGAGATAAGTGTGAGGTTTGATGACTATCTAGACAAATAGTTTGAGTTCGACGTCAACAATAGACAAAAAACGAGGTATTTCTTAACAGAGCCTCGTTTTTTTTTATCTAGAGTTGTAAGCTAACACGCAATTCGTCAACGTTGATTTTACAACGTTCTAGCCATACTGACGTATATACGTAGTGGGCTCTTCAAATGAATTTAGTCAGAAGGATTTAGACATGGCTCAGACTCCCCAAGCCAAATACCGCAAAGACTATCAGTCTCCATCTCATACTATTACTGATATCGATCTTACGTTTGACCTATTCGATAATGAAACCACTGTAACGGCAGTGTCGCAGGTTAAACAGTTAAAAGACGCAACAACGATTCGTCTAGAAGGTGAAAACCTTAAACTGAAAAGCATTCACGTTAATGGTGAAGCTTGGACTGCCTATGAAGAATTAGAAGGTGCACTAGAAGTTCATCAGTTACCAGAGCAAACTGAACTCAAGATTGTAACCTTGATTGACCCGGAAGCGAACACGGCGCTAGAAGGCCTTTACAAATCTGGTGGCGCGTTCTGCACCCAGTGTGAAGCGGAAGGTTTCCGTCGTATTACTTACTATATGGATCGCCCCGATGTACTTGCGAAATTCACCACGAAAGTGATTGCTGATAAAGCCGAGTATCCATTCCTGCTTAGTAACGGTAACCGTGTAGCTGAAGGTGAACTTGAAGGTGGGCGCCATTGGGTTCAGTGGCAAGACCCGCATCCAAAACCTGCGTACTTGTTTGCTTTAGTGGCAGGTGATTTTGATGTACTGCGTGATAAGTACATCACTCAGTCTGGTCGCAACGTTGAACTGGAAATCTTTGTTGATAAAGGCAACTTAGATCGTGCGCCGCATGCGATGACTTCATTGATCAATTCAATGGAGTGGGATGAAGAGCGCTTTGGCCTAGAATACGACCTTGATATCTACATGATTGTTGCGGTCGACTTCTTCAATATGGGTGCGATGGAGAATAAAGGTCTAAACATCTTTAACTCTAAGTTTGTCCTCGCGAATGAAAAAACAGCGACAGATACCGATTACCTCGGTATTGAAGCGGTAATTGGTCATGAATATTTCCACAACTGGACAGGTAACCGAGTCACTTGTCGCGATTGGTTCCAACTAAGCCTGAAAGAAGGTTTGACCGTATTCCGTGATCAAGAGTTTTCTTCAGATCTTGGTTCTCGCTCAGTAAATCGTATCAACAATGTCCGTATTATTCGCGGTCCTCAGTTCGCAGAAGATGCGAGCCCAATGTCTCACCCGATTCGTCCAGAGCAAGTTATTGAAATGAATAACTTCTACACATTAACTGTGTACGAAAAAGGCAGTGAAGTCATTCGAATGATGCACACTTTGCTTGGCGAAGAAGGTTTCCAAAAAGGCATGAAACTTTACTTTGATCGTCACGACGGAACTGCAGCGACGTGTGAAGATTTTGTCGCGGCAATGGAAGATGCATCTGGCGTGGATCTGAAGCAATTCCGTTTGTGGTACAGCCAGTCTGGTACACCGATTGTAAAAGTCAGCAGTGAATATGATCAAGTAGCGAAAACCTACGCACTCACTGTAGAGCAGGCTACTGAACCAACCCAAGACCAAGCTGAAAAACAAGCACTTCATATTCCGTTTGACGTTGAGCTCTATGCACAAAATGGTGATGTGATTGAGTTACGCCGTAACGGTAAGCTGGTCGACAATGTTCTTAATGTCACTGAACTTAAGCAGACGTTTATCTTCGAGCAAGTGACTGAACGTCCCGTTCCTTCGCTGCTGCGTGAGTTCTCTGCACCGGTGAAATTAGAATACGACTACAGCGATGAAGAATTGGTCTTCCTAATGGTGAAAGCATGTAACGAATTTGCTCGTTGGGATGCTGGTCAAATGCTGTTAGCGAAATACATCCGTAGCAACGTAGAGAAAGTTCAGGCGGGTAATGACGTAGAGTTGGCTGCTGAAGTGATTGATGCATTCCGCGGCGTACTACTTTCAAGCGAGTTAGAGCCTGCATTTATTGCTGAAATGATGTCTCTGCCAAGCCACAACGAAGTGAGTGGTTGGTATAAACAAGTTGATGTTGATGCGGTAGCGAAAGTACTCAAGGCAATCAAAGTCACCTTGGCGACGGAACTTGAAGATGAGTTAAGCGCTATCTACCACAGCCTCAAGCAGCAAGATTACACCATTGAACATGCGGCTATTGGTAAACGTTCTCTGCGTAATACGGCATTAGGCTATCTTGCCTACACTGAACAAGGCAATACATTGGCTAAAGCTCAGTATGCTGATGCGAACAACATGACAGATACCATTGCAGCAATGAGCGCGGCAAATGGTGCTCAGCTTGAATGTCGTGAAGCACTGATGTCTGATTACAGTGACAAGTGGAAACATGATGGACTTGTGATGGACAAGTGGTTTGCTCTGCAAGGGACAAATCCTGCTGAAAATGTTCTACAAGTGATCAAGCAAACACTGAACCATGAAGCGTTTAGCTTGAAGAACCCAAACCGTACTCGTAGCTTAGTGGGCTCGTTCCTCAATATGAACCCAGTGCGTTTCCACGCAAAATCTGGTGAAGGCTACAAGTTTGCAGGCGAGATATTACGCGAACTCAACAGCAGTAACCCGCAGGTAGCGTCACGCTTAATTGATCCATTGTTGAAATTCCGTAAATATGATGACGAGCGTCAGGCGCTTATCAAAGCGGAACTTGAAACATTGAAAGCGATGGACAACCTAGCGAAAGATTTGTTTGAGAAAGTGACGAAAGCGTTGGAGTCTTAATCAATCTGTTTAAAACAGTAGCACTTTTAAGTACTACTGTTTATTTATACAGGCGTTTTGTTTTATCAGAAAAATCGTTACTTTTTTGACCAAACCATGAATCAATATCACTTTACCCTTAACATCTCTTATCAAACTTTTTTGGCTCACTACAATGGGACGGCAAGCAACGTTTTAGTGGTTACAGACAAAGGCTTACGCCTGCAATTGCCTGCATCGCGTTTCAGACCATTTCTTAGTCAAATAGGGCTAAAAGGGCGCTTCAGATTAACAACTGACCAAAATAATAAGTTTCTAAAGTTAGAACTGCTGTGAGCAACTGATTTTATAGAAGTTTAAATAGAACCTTAGTCACATTCTCAAACATTTCACCTCTTACCACTCTCAAAAGAATTAACTATTTATCAATAAAGCTTTTACAATAAAGCGGCATTACCCGTGTTAAGCACTATGCTTACAACAACCCCCAAAAAACATACAATTCTAATTGTGGAGTGTGATTATGACCGCGCGTGAAACACTGATGCCGGTTCTGCTTGAAAAAGTATATAAACTTATTCAAGACAAACTCGAGCTTGCTCATCAACCCCTAGTCACCCAACTAGCTCAACATTTATTTAGCAACATTTCTCAAGACGATTTAGTCGAACGTAACGAATCCGATCTTTACGGTGCTGTTGTGTCGCTATGGCATCATATTAATGAGAAAAAAGCTGACGAAATTTCTGTTCGAGTATTTAATCCAACCGTGAGCCGCCAAGGCTGGCAATCTACCCACACAATCGTAGAGATTGTTGTGCCAGATGGTCCATTCTTAGTTGACTCAACAAAAATGGCATTAAGCCGTTTGGATCTTTCATCACACTTGATGCTGCATGGGCCAACACAGATTGCCCGTACCGCAAAAGGCGAGATTACAGCGATTAACCAAGGAGAGGGGGCACTTCAGTCTCTATTCCATATTGAGGTTGACCGCTTAAGCTCCAAAGAAGAAATGGCTTCACTGAAAGCTGAACTATTAAGCATTCTGAATGACACCGGATTAGTTGTTCAAGACTGGTTACTGATGGTTGAAAAACTTGAAGAGGTAACTGCTCAGGTAGAATCGCAACAAGGAGAGGTGGAGATCCAACGTGATCGTTACGATGAGTCGATCCAATTCCTTCGTTGGTTGGGGAATCACAACTTCACGTTTATGGGGTATAAAGAGTACGATCTTGTTTCAGTTGATGGCGATACAGAACTTCGTCCAACCGCTGATAAAGGTCTAGGGCTATTTGCGAATCGCGAGCGCGTGCGCACTGTTAAGCTATCGGATTTCCCTGACTCTGCACGTTTAGAAGCGAAAAAGCCATTCCTTCTGATTGTGACCAAAGGCAACCGTCCATCTCGTATTCACCGTCCAGCTTACACTGACTATATCGGCATTAAGAAGTTTGATAAGAACGGAAAAGTTGTTGGTGAGCACCGCTTTACCGGTCTCTATACGTCAGCGGTATACAACCAGAGTGTTGAAGGGATACCACTGATTCGTGAGAAAGTGGAACGTATTCTTGAAGCGAGCGGTTACCGAGAAGGTTCATACTCTTACAAAGCACTTCACAATATTCTAGAAAACTACCCACGCGACGAGCTTCTTCAAGCGAAAGAAGAGGAACTGCTAGAAGTCGGTATGGGTGTTGTACAGATGCAAGATCGAGATCTACTGCGTCTGTTCGTTCGCAAAGACCCGTTTGGTCGTTTCTTTAGCTGCATGGTTTATGTGACTAAAGATCGTTACAACACCGAACTGCGTCGACAAACACAACGAATTCTTCAGCAGTATTTCGGTTGCAAGCAAGAAGTGGAATTTACTACTTACTTCTCTGAGAGCCCACTAGCTCGAACTCACTATATTGTTCGTGTTGATAATAACAACATGGACGTAGACGTTAAAATGATTGAGCAAAACTTAATGGAAGCATCTTCAACTTGGGATGATCGTTTATCAGAAGCGATCGTGGCGAACTTTGGTGAAAGTAAAGGTCTGCCACTTTCTAAAGAATACCTACGTGCATTCCCACGTTCGTACAAAGAAGATGTAATGCCTGGTTCTGCAGTTGCAGATATTGAACGCCTAGAAAAACTCAGCGATGACAACAAACTGGGTATGCTTTTCTACCGCCCACAAGAATTGGGTGCCGATTCTAAATCAGTCAGACTAAAACTCTACCACCGTGATGAGCCAATCCATCTATCTGATGTGATGCCAATGCTTGAGAACCTTGGCTTACGCGTGATTGGCGAATCGCCATACGAAGTACGTAAAGCGAATGGTCAGGTTTATTGGATCCTAGATTTCTCAATGCTCCATAAGAGCGAGAAAACCGTTGATCTTCGTGAAGCTCGCGATCGTTTCCAGCAGGCATTTGCAGCAATTTGGGCTGGCGAACTTGAAAGCGATGGCTTTAACCGTTTGGTACTGGGTGCGTCATTAACAGGTCGTGAGATTTCGATTCTTCGTGCTTATGCTCGTTACATGCGTCAAGTTGGTTTCCCATTCAGTCAACAATATATCGAAGACACGCTGAACCATTACCCAGATCTAGCGAAAGGGCTGGTGGAGCTGTTTGGTAAGCGTTTCGAACCTAAATTCAAAGGCAGCCAAAAAGGTCAAAACGATCTTATCGCTAAGATTACTGAGCAACTGGATCATGTTGAAAGCCTGGATGATGATCGTATTCTCCGTCGCTACATGGAGATGATCACTGCGACTCTTCGTACTAACTACTATCAGTTAAATGAAGACAAGCAGCCTAAGCCTTGGCTATCACTTAAGATGAAACCAAGTGATATTCCAGAAATTCCTCAGCCAGTACCCGCGTTTGAGATCTTTGTTTATGCACCGGATATTGAAGGTGTTCACTTGCGTGGCGGCAAAGTGGCGCGTGGTGGTCTACGTTGGTCAGATCGTCAAGAGGATTTCCGTACCGAAATTCTTGGTCTAGTGAAAGCGCAGCAAGTTAAGAACACGGTGATCGTGCCTGTAGGCGCAAAAGGTGGTTTCGTCTGTAAACGTCAGCCTCTGCTAAGTGGCCGTGATGAAATCTTCGCTGAAGGCCAACGCTGTTACAAACGCTTTATCCGTGCACTACTTGATGTGTCAGACAACATTATCGAAGGCGAAGTGGCTCATCCTAAGAGCGTGGTTCGTCATGATGAAGATGATCCATATTTGGTTGTTGCGGCTGATAAAGGTACAGCGACGTTCTCAGATCTTGCTAACTCTGTATCAGAGGAATACAATTTCTGGCTAGGAGATGCATTTGCTTCAGGTGGTTCAAACGGTTACGACCACAAAGCAATGGGTATCACAGCGAAAGGTGGCTGGGAATCGGTTAAACGTCATTTCCGTGAAATGGGGATTAACTGTCAGACTACAGATTTCACTGCCATTGGTGTCGGTGATATGGCTGGTGACGTATTTGGTAACGGTATGCTGCTATCTAAGCACATCCGCCTACAAGCTGCGTTTAACCACATGCATATCTTTATTGATCCGAACCCAGAGTCAGCGCCAAGTTGGGAAGAGCGTAACCGCTTATTCAATCTTCCTCGCTCTAGCTGGGAAGACTATGATGCTAAGCTAATTTCTAAAGGTGGCGGTATTTTCTCTCGCCGTGCTAAGTCGATTTCTCTAACGCCAGAAATCCAAAAGATGCTGCGCACCAAGAAATCTTCAGTTGCCCCTAATGATCTGATTAAGATGATCCTATCTATGGAAGTTGATCTTCTATGGAATGGTGGTATCGGTACTTACGTTAAGGCTTCGAATGAGACCCATACTGATGTTGGCGATCGCGCCAATGATGTATTGCGTATCGATGGTCGAGATCTGAAAGCTAAAGTTGTCGGTGAGGGCGGTAACTTGGGTATGACTCAGCTTGGTCGTATCGAATATGCACTGACTGGTGGTCGCGTCAACACTGACTTCGTTGATAACGTAGGTGGCGTGGACTGTTCGGATAATGAGGTCAACATTAAGATCTTCCTTAACGGTCTAGTGACTAATGGTGATCTTACGGTTAAGCAGCGCAATAAGATCCTTGAGTCGATGGAAGACGAAGTGGGTGAAATCGTTCTTGATGATGCATATTGCCAGGCTGAATCTATCTCGGTGACCGAGCAGCAAGGTGTGTCATTAGTTAAGGAGCAAATTCGCTTCATTCATACTATGGAGAAAGCGGGTCACCTTGATCGTGCACTAGAGTACATCCCAGATGACGAAACCTTACTCGAGCGTGAAAAGCAGGGTATGGCACTGACTCGTCCAGAGCTTTCTGTACTGGTGGCATACGGTAAGATGGTTCTGAAAGAAGAGCTGGTGCATGAAGACATCGCAAAAGATGAATTCCATGCGCAGCAACTTGTTAGTTACTTCCCTACCGAGTTACGCCGTAACTATTCTTCGCAAATGGATAATCATCCACTACGTGCTGAAATTATTGCAACAGCCCTTGCGAATCAAATGGTTAACGAAATGGGCTGTAACTTTGTCACTCGCCTCCAAGAAGAAACGGGCGCGTGCGTTGTAGATATTGCAAATGCATATGTGGCGTCACGTGAAATCTTTGGATTAGGTAAAGTACTTGAAGAAGTACGCTCGCTAGACAATGAAGCTTCAACTGAAGCGCAGTACGATATGATCTTCTACGTGCGTCGAACGTTACGTCGTCTATCGCGTTGGCTATTACGCAATCGTACTGGTCGTCAGTCGGTTAAAGATCTTATTGAACTGTACCAAGCTGATGTCGACACAATCAAAGCGCATCTTGATGACATGCTTGTTCCTTCAGAAGTGGAAGAGCACAACGAGATGGCGCAAGCTTGGATTGAGCAGGGCATCAAGGCAGAAGTGGCTAGCTATGTCGCTCGTTTGTCTAGCCTATACTCAGTACTGGATATATCTACAGTATCTCGTGAAAAAGGCAAAACTATTGAACAAACGGCTAAGCTTTACTACAACTTGGGCGATCGCTTATCACTGCACTGGTTCTTGAAGCAAATCAATGGCCAAGCGGTGGATAACAACTGGCAAGCATTGGCAAGAGCAGCATTCCGTGAAGATCTCGATTGGCAACAGCGTCAGCTAACAGGTCAAGTGCTGAGCTGTGGTTGTTCGCCAGAAGAGCTCGATGTGATGAAAGCACTGGATGATTGGATTGAAACCAATGAGACATCTTTGCATCGTTGGGAAAATATTCTCAACGAATTCAAGGTGGGTTCAGTGCATGAATTTGCGAAATTCTCTGTTGCACTACGTGAACTCATGCTGCTTAACCTTAATTGCAGTGCGAATGAGTAAACGTTTGCTATAATTCGTTGAATTATTCGGTAAAACATTGAATAATACAGCCCCGTTTATACGGGGCTTTTTTCTTTCGGAGGCACAATGCTTTACCGTCTAGCCAGAACTGGCTTTTTCCAACTCGATGCCGAAAAGGCACACGATCTCGCAATTCAAAACTTCAAGCGCTTTACCGGCACTCCACTTGATCTTCTTTACCGTCAGCAACTTCCTCATCGTCCAGTCGAATGTATGGGTTTAACTTTCCGTAACCCAGTTGGCCTCGCGGCTGGTCTGGATAAAAACGGCGAGTGTATTGAAGCATTCGATGCTATGGGCTTTGGTTTTGTTGAAGTCGGCACAGTGACACCTCGTCCACAAGCAGGAAATGACAAACCACGCCTATTCCGTCTTGTAGAGGCAGAGGGCATTATCAACCGTATGGGTTTCAACAACCTAGGTGTCGATAACCTTGTCGAAAATGTCAAAAAAGCCAAATACGACTGTGTACTTGGTATTAACATCGGCAAGAACAAAGACACACCAATCGAAAAGGGTGCGGAAGATTACTTGATCTGTATGGAAAAGGTATATCAATACGCAGGCTACATCGCGGTTAACATTTCTTCGCCAAATACTCCAGGCTTGCGTTCACTGCAATACGGTGAAGCTTTAGATGAGTTGCTGTCAGAGCTAAAAACGAAACAAGCGGAGCTCGCTGAAAAGCATGGTAAATATGTTCCTCTTGCATTAAAGATCGCGCCGGATCTTAGTGATGATGAGATCAAACAGATCTGTGACTCTTTGCTTAAAAACAAGATCGACGCAGTAATTGCTACCAACACAACATTGGATCGCTCAATCGTTGAAGGTATGAAGCATGCGAGCGAGGCGGGCGGTTTGAGTGGACGTCCTGTTCAAAGCAAAAGTACTGAAGTGGTTCGCTGTCTACATGAACAGCTTAAAGACGAAATTCCAGTGATTGGAGTAGGTGGCATTGATTCTTACGTCGCTGCTAAAGAAAAAATGATGGCGGGTGCGCAGTTAGTACAGGTTTACTCTGGGTTTATTTACCACGGTCCGGCACTCGTACGTGATATCGTGAAAAACATCTAAGCCATATTCAAATAGAAACTGAATAGGTGTGACATTGTCACACGATAGATTTCTAATTAAAACTGATTGATAACAAGAGGAAATGAGTTTTCATTTCCTCTTTTTTTTCGCCTATTAGCTAATAAAATCCAATTATTGCTAGGAAAGGTAATTAAGCGTTTTACCTAACTTCAAATCAAATTTCAGAGATGGAACGATGCTTAAACCCAGTGACAAATGGACTTGGTACTATGATGACTCAGAAGGGCACCTTATGCTCGATCTGGGTGATGATATGGTATTTAAGACCAACCTTCCTCGTAAGCTGATTGTCGACTGCGCGATTGGCGTTAATGAATTCTCAGTAGATGATGCTTCTGCCTATCAAACCTATAAAGAGCAAATCGCTTTACTTGGCCTGAGTGAGCCAAGACAAGCAGAGCTCTCACTGTATTGTGTTGCCGCGAAGCGTTTTCATAAACCTGTTCAGCCGAAAAGTTGGTTTTTCGACTGTCTATCGGATGGCCAAATTGCTCCAGAAGAAGGCGACTTGATACGTCTAACGAACTCCCTGAGCGAAGGCTTTTTTATTGTTTTAGAGGTAGGTGAGTGTGCCAGCCTGTGCGCATCTGTTTCACTAGACGGTTTCGAGCTCAATGGTTCTAAATCGCTCCAATTTGGACAAGCGATTAAAGTGATGCACGATAGGCTCACTGTAGCGAATCATCTATTTCACGCCCAACCAATCGCATTGGTCGGCTAACCCAAATTATCGTTCCTTTGTTTCATTTCCCGCCAGCATAATTGCTGGCTTTTTTTTGCCCCTAACTCGGCTAAAGAGAGCCTACTAACGCTCCTCAGCTTTATTCTCATCTGTGAGATACGTTCAAATTATCATCACATAGCACAATTAATTTCCATGTTTTCATAGCCACTGAATCTAGAAAAGCAGGGTTTATTCCTCTTTTGTGGCATTTTTGTAACTTAATTACACGAAAATGCACAATTGGTATAGACCAGAATGGGTGTGAATTAGTATTCACTTCGCTTTTAGAGCCGATTGCTTGGTAGAATTAGGTTTTTATGTTTTTCGGGATTTGAAATCGAACAACGAAGTTTGAAAGTGTCGATATTTCATTCAATTGAACGACAAAATGGGGGATTTAACTGATTGAGCTAACGATAACTATTGGAGTCAGGTATAATGCGGGGTCATTTTCTACAGAATTAAAACACCACTATGCATCAATATCTTGCGGTTACGTCCAACGGTTTGGAAAACTTGTTGGTTGAAGAGTTAACTAAGCTAGGGATCACTAATGCCAAACCTGTTCAAGCAGGGGTACGCTTTAAAGCATCAAATGAGCAAATTTATCGTTGTTGCTTATGGAGTCGCTTAGCGTCGCGTTTCGTCCGTGTGCTATCTGAGTTCACTTGTAACGATGATATGGATCTCTACCTAGCAACTTCTTCAGTGAACTGGGTCAATCAATTCCATAGTTCGAAGATGTTTGTTGTTGATTTCAATGGTACTAACCGTGAAATCCGCAATAGCCAGTACGGCGCAATGAAAGTGAAAGATGCCGTAGTGGATAGTTTCGAGAAAAAGAACTTGCCAAGACCGTCGATCAGTAAAGATCGTGCCGATCTTCGTATCCATGTTCGTTTGCATCGTGATAAAGCGATTCTTGGTGTGGATATGGTGGGTGGCGGCCTTCATCAACGTGGCTATCGCCCTGAATCTGGTCGTGCGCCGCTTCGCGAAACACTAGCAGCTGCCATTATCCTGCGTAGTGGCTGGAGTGCTGATAAGCCGCTTTTAGACCCTATGTGTGGCTCTGGTACGCTATTGATTGAAGCGGCCATGATGGCGGCAAACATGGCACCTGGCGTGAACCGTGAGAAATGGGGCTTTGAATCACTAGAAGACTTTGAACCTGAGCTTTGGGCTGAGATTAAATCGGAAGCCGCAGTACAGGCGAGAAAAGGTGTCAAAAAAGTTGACACTAAGTTTTTTGGCTTTGATAACGACGCGCGAGTGCTTAAAACCGCAAAAGACAACGCGCGTCGAGCAGGTGTTGACTCTCTGATTGAATTTAACCTTGGTGATGCCGCGCAAGTTAAGCGTCCTCAAGCGTTTGAAGCGGGCGTTATTGTTTCAAACCCACCATACGGTGAGCGTTTAGGTACTCATCCTGGCTTGATTGCTCTGTACACGGCATTTGGTGCTCAGCTGAAATCCGAATTCGGTGGCTGCCAAGCGTCTATTTTCTCTAGCTCTGATGAGCTTCTAAGCTGTTTGCGCATGCGTGCAGACAAACAGTTCAAACTGAATAACGGTGCGTTACCGTGTCACCAGAAGAACTACTCAATTAGTGACCGTCCGGTTGAAAATAAAGGTGACAATGTCACTGAATCACTAATTGCCCCTGATTTCTCAAACCGCTTGAAGAAGAACATTGCCAAAATTGGTAAATGGGCGCGTAAAGAAAAGCTCGATTGCTACCGTATCTATGATGCAGACTTACCGGAATACAATGTTGCGATTGATATTTACCTCGATCACCTAGTAATCCAAGAATACGCGGCACCAAAGAATATCCCTGAAGAAAAGGCTAAGCGTCGTCTAACGGATATCATTCGTGCAGCCATTCAAGTAACGGGTACAGAAGCGAATAAAGTTGTACTTAAAGTTCGTGAGAAGCAGAAAGGGCGTTCACAGTACCAAAAGCTGTCTCAAGAGTCTGAAACACTCAATGTGCAAGAGTATGGTGTGCAGCTTAAAGTAAACCTGCATGACTACTTAGATACAGGCCTGTTCTTAGATCATAAGATTACTCGTCGCAAACTCGGTGAAATGGCTCAAGGTAAAGACTTCTTAAATCTGTTTGCTTATACCGGATCTGGCACAGTGCATGCTGCTTGTGGCGGCGCTAAATCAACAACAACGGTTGATATGTCGAATACCTATCTAGAGTGGGCAAAAGAGAACATGAAGCTGAATGGTCAAGTTGGTCGTCAGCATAGATTCGAGCAAGCAGATTGCCTGCAGTGGCTTGAACGCTCAACGGCACAATTTGATCTTATCTTTATCGATCCGCCAACGTTCTCCAACTCAAAGCGTATGGAACAAAGCTTTGACGTACAGCGTGACCATATTCAGTTAATGAAGAACCTTAAGCGCCTGCTTCGTAATGGCGGTACGATCGTGTTCTCAAACAACAAGCGTCACTTTAAGATGGATATGGAAGGTTTGGATGAACTTGGTTTAACTGCGAAGAATATTTCACACCAAACTTTACCAATGGATTTTTCTCGCAATAAACACATTCATAACTGCTGGGTTTTGACTCACAAGGAATAGTAGGTCACACGTGATCACTTTATACAGTACAGAAGGGTGCCATCTATGTGAGATGGCATTTGACCTTGCAAAACAGCTCAATATTTCTCATCAGGTCGAGATTGTCGATATTACTTTCGACGATGAATTGTTTTCTCGTTACGGCGTCACCATTCCGGTGCTGAATTATCAAGGTAACGAGCTTAATTGGCCGTTTGATTTACAACAATTACAGCTTTGGTTAGACGAAAATGGCATTACTGACAATAAATAATGGATTACTGGCCTATGGTGATCATCCTCTTCTAGATAATGCAGATTTTGCGTTGCAAGAGAATGAACGCGTTTGTTTGGTTGGTAGAAACGGTGCGGGTAAATCCACATTAATGAAAGTGCTTGCCGGTGAGGTGGTACTCGATGATGGAAAGCTAACAGTTACCCAAGATGTTGTCGTTTCACGCCTAGAGCAAGATCCACCAAGAAACCAAGAAGGCACTGTGTTCGATTATGTTGCTGGTGGACTAGCAGAAATCGGCGAGCAGATTAAGATCTATCAAGATCAGCTCGATCTGATTGCGGTTGACCCATCAGAGCAGAACATCAATAAGCTTGCACGTATCCAAGAAAACCTTGAACACTCTGGTGCTTGGCGCTTTGAAGACCGTATTAAGAACGTGCTCGCTGCGCTTAAGCTCGACGGTCACACCAAACTGACTGACCTTTCTGGTGGTTGGCAACGTAAAGCAGCGCTTGCGAGAGCACTGGTTCGCGATCCAGACGTATTATTACTTGATGAGCCAACTAACCACCTTGATGTTACGACGATTGAATGGCTAGAGAACTTCCTCAAAGATTTCCGTGGCTCGATTATCTTCATTTCTCATGACCGTGCGTTCATCAAATCTATGGCGACACGTATTGTTGACCTTGATCGCGGCAAACTGGCTTCTTTCCCGGGTAACTATGACAACTACCTAGTTGATAAAGAAGAGATGCTCAGAGTCGAAGAGATGCAGAATGCAGAATTTGATAAAAAGCTCGCTCAAGAAGAAGTTTGGATTCGTCAAGGTATCAAGGCTCGACGTACCCGTAACGAAGGGCGTGTACGTGCGCTTAAGAAACTACGAGAAGAGCGAAGTGACCGTCGCGAAGTGCAGGGCAAAGCGAATATCCAGATTGATGATGCGTCACGCTCAGGCAAGATTGTCTTTGAAGCGAAGAACATCAACTATGACATTGATGGCAAGTCGATAGTTAAGGATTTCTCTTTCAACATCATGCGTGGTGATCGCATCGCCCTGATTGGCCCGAATGGTTGTGGTAAGAGTACATTACTTAAACTGTTGCTAGATGAGCTTCAGCCTCAGTCCGGCAAGCTTCACTGTGGTACTAAGCTCGAAGTGGCTTATTTTGACCAATATCGTGAAGTGCTTGATCCTGAAAAGTCGGTGATTGATAACTTAGCTGATGGCAAACAAGAAGTCATGGTTGGCGGACGTCAGCGACATGCGTTGAGCTATCTGCAAGATTTCCTATTTGCACCTAAACGCGCTCGTACTCCTGTGAAAGCACTTTCTGGAGGCGAGAAAAACCGACTCTTGTTAGCAAGAATCTTCCTAAGACCAAACAACTTGTTGGTGCTCGATGAACCAACCAACGATTTAGATATCGAAACTTTGGAACTTTTAGAAGATTTGCTTGCCAATTATCAGGGTACGCTTTTACTTGTCAGCCACGATCGTCAGTTTGTTGATAACACAGTAATGACAAGTTGGATTTTTGAAGGTGAAGGCGTTATTGAGGAATTTGTTGGTGGTTATCACGATGCGCAGCAGCAACGCATTCAAACTCAGAAGGCTCGTGCGTCTGAAAAACCAACAAAAAGCATTAAACAGGTTGAGGAAACTCCCAAAACCGCTGCAGTAAAGAACAAGCCTAAGAAGTTATCTTATAAACTGCAGCGAGAGTTAGAGGCATTGCCAGCCAAACTTGAAGAGTTAGAAGCAGACATTGAAAGCTTACAAGAGCAAGTAAACAGCGCTGATTTCTTTTCAAAACCCGTCGGGCAAACGCAACCCGTATTAGATAAGCTGACTGCTACAGAGCAGGAGCTTGAAATTGCCTTCGAACGCTGGGAAGAGCTCGAAGCAATGCAACAGGAAAGTTAACAACTAATGAGTAGCAAGATTTTTAAAATTTCAGCAGTAGCGACAACGATCGCTGCTTCATTCGCAGCTAATGCGGCTCTGTATGATGTGTATTTGGAAGCCCCAGAAGGTACAAGTACCAATCTCCTTACGTACGGTGTAGCGATTTCTCCAGAAACGGTCAAGAGTGGTACAAATACATGTTGGGATGAAGCATGTGACAAGACTACATCTATAATGGCGACGGAAGTAAAGCGCTACCGTGAGGGGTTTAACTACCGTGATGAAGCTCCATTTTTCTTGCCATTTGGTTGGGATTATCTTGATGATAATTGGGATGGGTTCAAACGATACTGCCGAGACTATCTAGGCTATGCAGATACCCTTTGTGAAAACTGGGCGACTGCGCAGTATACCAACGGTTATGCAAGGGAGCAGGGTGGTAATTATGATAGCTCTATCGCTTATCTTGATGTTAATCGCAATGGTACGGCAACTGAAGTTCAGTCGCAAAATGCGGTAGTTAATTCAGTTATTGATGACGGATCTATCAAAGCAGTTGGCAGTACACAGGATAGCACTGTTACTAGCTATAGAAGCTTAAAGGGCTTTGTTGGCGCGACTGATTTTACTACATCAGACACTGAAATTATTTCAGCTAACTACTGGACACAGAAAACTCTAACAGCTGGTACTTTTACTGTCGGAAGTATTGTTCGCGATAATGTAGAGGTAAACAATAAAATCATTTCGACTTCGAAACCTACTATTTGGCGAAATAGTGCCCCTTTATCGACAGAAATTAACTGGCAGGGCAATAGAACAGAGAATGGAAACTCTAAAGCTCAAGGTAGTGTTAGGGATATAATCGAAGACAGTGCTACTCCAACTACATTGTATGCCGTAGGTTACACATCGGATAATGAAGTTAGGTTGAAAGCGGCTGTATTTAAATCTACTGATAGTGGAAGCACTTGGAGTACAGGGACTCTAGTTGATGGTTTCCCATTTGCTACTGAAGAATATGTTAATCAGACTTTACAAGCAGTAAACAACAATAAGAAAGCAATTGGTACAGCTAAACTGCGAAGAGCACTAAACGGAGCGTATTCCAATACCCTGTTTTATGTGCCAGATGTATCTGTGGCAACTCCAAAATATACGGAGTTTAGTGGAAGTATTTTCTTTGAAGGGGCGAATGGTCTAGCGGGCAATATTAACAACCATAACGACGTTGTTGGTACTGTTGATTTTGAAACGCACGCTGAAACTAATGGTAAGCCCCGTGCTCAACGAGCCTTCATTACTAATCTAGGAACAGCGCCGGGAACAGTTCCAGGTTCAGCAGCACCAATCGGAGGTCAAGCGCGTTACCTTGATGACCTCACTAACGGTTCAGCGAGCACCGATAACAACCAGTTCCGTATTATTCAGGCGGCGGATATTAATGATGCGGGCGTGATTGCTGCAACCGCTTATTACTGTGCTGGTGGCTTTGATAGTACGGCTATCGACGCTAAGTGTACAGCAGGTGCATCTTTGGCTGGCGTTAAGCTAGTTCCTATTTCAGGTAGAACGGCTAACGATATTACTCCACGTCCAGTGACTCAAACAACGGTTGAGCGTCAGGGTGGTAGTCTAGGAATTTTGGTATTGACTGTATTAGGTCTTCTAGGGTTCCGTAGAAAATAGGTTAAATTGTAAACAAGGGCACAGGTTCACAGTTTTGAATCTGTGCCTTTTTTTTAGCTTGAATTCACCGTTCTTTTGATCGAATCTTAATTGGGAAGCCATAAAAGCTTCACATTAATCGGTTTTCAGGATCTTACAAAGATCGCTGTTGGCAGGTTAAGAAAGTAGTACGTTAAGAAACATTTTATGTATGAGGACGACACTATGAAGAGACAAAAGCGTGACCGCTTAGAGCGAGCTCAATCTCAAGGATATAAAGCAGGCCTGAGTGGTCGCTCTATGGAGGCATGTCCATACCAGCAGATGGATGCTCGATCTTATTGGCTTGGTGGTTGGCGCGATGCCAGAGAAGATAAACACTCTGGTCTCTACAAATAACACTCATTCCACATACAACAAAGGAACTTAGCCCCGAAAGGGGCTTTTAAGTTGGCATTTAATGCACTATAACTAAATATTTCGGTTACAAAAAAGCGACTCAAGTGAGTCGCTTTTGGAAAATACAGAGTGCTTAGAAAGCAGATGTGTCTTGGAAAAGACCCACTTTAAGATCTTTCGCTACGTAAATTTCTTTACCGTCAACAAGGACACGACCGTCAGCAAGGCCCATAACTAGTTTGCGGTTAACTACGCGCTTCATGTGAATTTCGTACGTCACTTTTTTCGCTGTAGGTAGGATTTGACCCGTGAACTTCACTTCGCCAACACCTAGAGCACGACCTTTACCTTTGCCGCCAACCCAGCCAAGGAAGAAACCCACTAGCTGCCACATTGCGTCAAGGCCAAGACAGCCTGGCATTACTGGGTCGCCAGGGAAGTGGCAGTCAAAGAACCATAGATCTGGAGTAATATCTAGCTCAGCTAGAATCAGACCCTTACCGAAATCACCTTCAGTCTCAGACATCTTAGTGACGCGATCCATCATCAGCATATTTGGCGCAGGTAGTTGAGGGTAACCAGGACCAAACAATTCGCCTTGGCTAGACGCTAGAAGATCTTCACGGTTATAAGAATCACGTTTGTTTTGCATTATCAATTACTCCGATTTTTGATAGCAGCATGTTAGTGAACACGTGTACGCTAAACAACTCCGATCAGTCGATTTATGAGCGAAATTTTGTTCAAACGAACCAGTTTTTGATGCGCTCCACAATTCCTTGCGGGTGCTCGTGTCTTTCAAAGTTTTCAATACGTTGCGCTATTTTACTAATAACGCTTTCTTCATCTTCACCGCGGAAAGGCTTACCCATAATGATAGGAATTGCCTCGTCCACTGTCGATACAGACCAGATATGGAACTCGTCTTTTTTAATGCTCTCAACCACGTCTTTGTTAAGCGACAAATGTTTGAGGTTTGACTTAGGTAAAACAACGCCTTGCTCGCCAGTTAAACCTTGATGCTTACAGACGTGGTAAAAACCTTCAATCTTTTCATTTAAACCGCCAACGGCTTGCACACGGCCAAACTGGTCAACAGCGCCTGTCACAGCAATTTGCTGATTGATAGGGTATTCAGAGAGTGCTGAAACGAAAGAGCAAAGTTCTGCCAACGTTGCACTGTCGCCATCGACTTCACTATAAGATTGCTCGAATACGACGGAAGCCGAATATGGCAAAGGCTCATCCAGCTGTAGTGCACTGCTTACAAATGCTTGCATGATCATCATGCCTTTTGCATGCAGGTTGCCGCCTAGTTCAGCTTTGCGCTCAACGTCAGAGATGTCGCCGTCACCAAAGTGGATAACACATGAGATTCGAGCAGGCTCACCGTAAGACATTGGGTGGCCTGGGACATCAATAACAGTCAGGCCGTTTACCTGACCAATGCATTCGCCTTGCGTTTCGATGATGACTTGCCCGTCAGTAATGTCTGTCAGTGCACGCTCTGGCAGGTAGGCTTCGCGATGGTATTTGGCATCTAAAGCTTGCTCAAGATCTTGCTCGGAAAGTACCTTGTTATTCGATGTGAGTAACGCTTCTTGAAACAGAGAAAGGTACCAAAGAACCTCGATCGGCATGTAGTTTTGATCTTCGGTGTAACGCGCTCCGGCATTCATTAAACGGTGAATTGCGCCAAAAGAAAGAGTAGGCAGCTCATATTTTTTAATAAGCCACGCAAGAAACCCTAAATATTGTTCAATAGTCTGACTGTTTACCGCGAACTCATCTTCAATCTCAGTAAACATAGCGAGTCCGTTATACAGCTCAGGCTCTAAGTACTCAAAGTCAGCAATTTGGTGACGGTCACCAACCAAGACGATTTTTATGTCATAAGTTTTAGCTGGTGGACAGGTGGCGATCTTTTGTGGATTGGCGTTAATTGGGCTAACGGCTTGACCTAATAGAACGGACTTTAGAGTTTGCCAACTTGCTGGGTTAGCGAGCAACAATGTCGCGGGAATCACCAGATAGCCACCATCTGTTTGCTCAAGCAGGCCACTACTAGAAGTGACGGTGTCACCCATGTCGTTGCAAGTGTATGAGCCCAGAAGCGTCGCAATGTTCAATGACTCAGTGGTAGAGACTGGTTTTTGACCAATAAACTTTTTCAGTCCATCTTTAATAAGATTGCGGTAGAACGAGTTGTCAGTGGAATTAATGATAAGTAAGCGGCTAAAGCCCTTGATAGCACTTAACGTTTCCAATGATTGCTTAAGGCGTGGTTGAATATCGAAGAAATCAACGTTATCCAGTTCATCGAATCGTTGGATCTGTGCGTCAAATTGTGAATATTGTGGTGTGACAGCGTGCCAGCTTTCTTGGTTCATTAAATCAGTTCATGTACTTAAAATGGATGAAAATTATATAGAAAAACCCCATCGGGAGATATAGATAATTTTATCTGATGATCTTGATCGCTTTTCGATTACAATGGGGATTGTAACTTTTATCACTTAGGGTTACGCTGTCACCTAGAACGTTAACGGAATGGCTTTGCAATGAAATATCAACAGCTTGAAAACTTAGAGTGTGGTTGGAAGTGGAATTACTTGATCAATAAATGGAAGGCGGGTGAAGCGATCACTCGTCACATTGATACGAGTGAGGCGGATGCAGCAGTCAACGAGCTTCGCCAGTTAGAACACGAGCCAACGAAAGTTCTTGAGTGGATTGAGAGTCACATGTCGCCAGAGCTTGAAAACAAGCTTAAGCAAGCTATTCGTGCTAAACGCAAACGTCATTTTAACGCAGAGCAAATTCACACTAAGAAAAAATCGATAGACCTCGACTATCGCGTATGGGAAAAGTTATCCCACCGAGCGAATGAGCTTGGCTGTACTTTGTCAGATGCAATTGAATACTTGCTGTCTGAAGCGTCCCGTAGTGAAAAAGCAAGTAAAGCCGTAAGCAGTTTGAAGGAAGATTTAACTAAGTTACTCGACTAACAAGGAGAGTTTATGCTGTATGTTATTCTTATCGCGTCTATCGTGATTTTTTGGTTAGTGGCGGTTGATAGGCCGGTTCTAAAAGTGACGTTTTCTGACGGTAAAATTACTCGCGAAAAAGGGCATTTTCCACCGAGCTTTAAACATAATGTAGTGGAGATTGCAGAACGCACGCCTTTTAGTGGCGAGTTAAAAGTATATCAACAGCGCACTGGCACTAAACTTGTTATGTCGAAACAGGTGCCAAAGAAAGTGCAACAACGAATCCGCAATGTGTTCCCGCATCAAGGTTTTCGTAGTAAAGGCAAGAAACATACTGGCTGATACACTTATCAGTTTCTACCGTTCATCATCTCACCCCAAAATCGATTATCTCCAAGTTCAAAGTAATACGCGATTTGCTACTTTGAGCTCGGAGGTAACCTATGAAATCTATCAATATTTTTCTTTTGTTTCTATTGAGTTTGCCAGCAGTCGCTGACGATGCCGAGTCAAACCCATTGGCTCAAAAACTCAAAGTCATAATTCTAAAGCAAATCAGTAACCAAGATCTGCACGGCTATTGCGATCTGTTTATCGAGATGATCCATCAAGATTCAGTAGCTATAGTTAAAAGAGTTTCGTCAACGGGCGACTATCAACTGTGTAAACCGAGTATAAAATCGCTGCGTATAGGTCAACGCTTTACCTATGTTGTTCCAGAGAAGTACATCCGGTTACACATTGAAAACTAGTTTGTAATTAATGGATGATGTTAGGCGACTGAAGCATGCAAAGCTCACTGATCACTAACAAGAAATATAATGAGGAAGCGAACGCTTTAGCTCAAAAGATCACCCATATGACGAGAGAGCGTCATGCCAAGTGGTTAGTGAGTTTAAAGTACATTCTCGATCAATCGGATGTTGATAGCACATTGAGTCGGCAAAGCGAGTTCTGTGATAGCGTTATTTTAAAAGAAGAAGAGCGTATTACCCATAACCAGCGCTTGCTGCTTGAATGCGAGAAAGAGAAGGTGCAAGAGCGAAGACAAGCGCTAGAAGACCGACAAAAGATCCTAGTTTCTGTGGTGTCTGATATTGCAGAGCACGCGCAACGCTATGTTTGTGAAAAGCTCGAAGCGATGACTGTCCTTCAACTATTTGGGCGATTTCCAGATTTCTCCTATTTCTCTAGCATTGCTTACTCACCATCTCTAACATTTAGTAAACTTGCAGTGCTGACCACCAACGACAACCAGTTGAAATCGAATGTCATTGATCTGGTTAACAACCCCAAATTCTGCAAACGCATAGGTCGTTCTCCGCGCAGCATTCAAGACCCCAAAGTTGCGATAGGATCGATAGGAATAGACAACTGCGGGCTTCTACTGCCCATCTTAATGGTAAAGCCGATTCTAAAATGGCATGACCCAGTGACCAAAAATATTGCCCCTAAATTGTGGCAGCATATGGTCTTAACCGCAAACGTGACTCGAATTCGACTGGAACAATCGGGGTTGAAGTGTCCGCAGCAGGGGATTTTGCTTGGTGTGTTAAGAACCATGAGCCATTTCGCTATAGTTAACCATTTCAGTTTACTGTTCGAAGACGCACAAGTGGCAAAAATGCAATGGTATCGGGAAAACAACTTGCGAGAAGAGTATTACGCATGTGGCGAGGTGCGCCCAGATTTAAGTGTCTTGCCACACATCATTCACAACCTAGAGGCCACACTTACACGCAAAGTGTTAGAGGCAATTGAGTGGACCCCATTTACCATTCCCATTCAAAATGCACTTGAGGAAGACATTAACAACGTGCCAGTAATAGAGAGGGGTGACGCAGGAATTGCGTTGGCTCAAGCTCAGGCCTATGCGATGTTCGACACTTTAGATCGAAGCAACGCCTTTATCGAAAAACATAAACCTTTTTGGTTTGCGAACGTTCAAATGCCGCCATATGCCTTGCAAACGATCAGAGACTTGAATCCCGGACGAGTTGGATTATCAAAATAGTATTATATAATGCACTATAACTAACTATAAGTTTATATCATGTACATATTTAGCTCGAAATAGCAGAGAAGTTAGGAGTAAATCCTTTTAAATAATGTTTATTCAACAAGTGACAGGGTCTCTTATTAAGCTGGTTTGCGAGAAATGAAGAATCATGTAAGGATAAGTTTTTGCTTGAAAAATGTTCGACAAAGGAGTGTTCATGTTTCCCGCTGAGGTGTTTGTTACGTATACATTAGCCTGCGCATTATTAGTCATCTCTCCAGGCCCTGATAATCTATTGGCTATTGGGCGAGGTTTAAGCCAAGGTCGCTGGGCTGCCATTGTATCTGGTATGTCATCGGGAGCCGGTATCTTATTTCATGTTCTAGCTGCCACCTTTGGTTTGACACTACTCATACAAACATCTGAACTCGCTTTTTACGCTGTCAAAATAGTGGGAGCGGGGTATCTTATTTGGCTCGGAATAAAAGTGTTGCGCTCTTGTAGTCTGTTCTCTCTTGAGCCCGCAAAGAAACTGCCGCTTTCAAAGATATTCCTTACTGGATTTTTGTCTGCCGCACTCAACCCAAAGCCAGGTTTGTTTGTGCTGGCGTTCGTCCCTCAATTTGTTAACCCAACCTTAGGGTCAGTGACAATTCAAATGGTGGGTTACGGTACTTGGTTTGCGCTCCTTACGGCGTTAGGCTTTAGCTTGATGGGCGTTTTCTCTTCTCAGCTAGCCAATTGGCTTCGTAATAAACCTCGCACTGTCTCTGGCTTGAATATTGGGGCAGGGGTGACATTTATTGCTTCTGGATTAACCGTTGCGTTTATGAAACAGCGCTAAAGAGCGGGTACAGATGACAAACAAAGTTTTTTGGCAGGACCCTTATTTAACTGAGCTTACTTCTCGGGTGAGTTCGGTCAAAGCCAATCAAGTACAGCTTGCCGACACGATAATTTATGCTGAATCAGGTGGCCAAGAAAGTGATTTTGCAACCATAGATGGTATTGAAGTGATTAACGCCGAAAAGCACGGCAAAGATATTGTGTATACGCTAGCTTCCGCTCCCAATTTTGATTCCGGTGAACGGGTCAATAGCCAGATTGATTGGCCAAGACGTTACGCGCTAATGAAGCTGCACTTCGCCGCGGAAGTGGTACTTGAGGTGTTTACACAATCTTACCCAAGCATAACCAAAATCGGCGCTCATATTGGTCAGAGTAAGAGTCGTATTGATTTTCTATGGCACGAAAGCCTTAATACATTGTTACCTGATGTGCTTTTGAGATCCCAAGCTATAATCGACTCCGGGCTGCCGATAGTCAGTGATTTTGAGGATGTTGAAAGCGAGCGACGTTATTGGCAAGTTGATGGCTTTGCAAGAGTGTCATGCGGGGGGACACATTTGAAACGAACCTCTGAAGTAGGGCAAATACGCCTCAAACGTAAGAATGTAGGAAAGGGCAAAGAAAGAGTGGAAATTACACTGGTATAGTTCGTTTATATTATGGGGCGCTTTGCCAGTGAGATGAGTTTCTAATTACTCATAAAATCATCTAAAACGTCTTCTCAGCTGTATCGTAGGCTTGTGCATTCTGAGACAATTTGAGTTTCATGCAAAGGTGGTATTGATTCCTGCTTTGGTGTCTATAAATCTTGTTATTAACTTGCTATATCGGAGTAAATCATGTCTGAGATGTATACCAAGCACGCTCTTAAATACAGCGAAGTGGTAAAGGATAATATCTACAATGCACTTCTTGAAAGGCCCTCCACACTTGCATTGCTAGGGGATGTGAAAGGCAAAGCAGTGGTGGATATGGGATGTGGTTCTGGAATTTACGCCCAATGGTTTCTAGAGCATGGAGTCTCAAACCTAACATGTGTGGATCTTTCTACTGAAATGATCGACCTTGTTAAGTCTGAATACGGTGGTCGTATAACAGCCTATGTTCAAGACCTATCAAAAGGGCTCCCCAATGAAGAGAGTAACAGTGCAGATATCATCGTTTGTCCTTTAGTGCTGCATTACATCGAAGATTTGAACGTGGTATTTCAAGACGTCTATCGCGTTCTTAAGCCCGGTGGTTACATAGTATTCTCGACTCATCATCCATTTGCGGATTTTGAATGTACAAGTAGCGGTAACTACTTTGAGCGTGAGCGAGTGACCGAAGATTGGAACACTGTTGGAGATCCTGTAGAAGTGAGTTTTTATCGTCGCTCTTTGACTGAGGTAAGTGACGCCGTCACTTATTCTGGCTTAGTTATTTCAAGGATCTCTGAGGGCGAAGTTGATGAGCGTGCGAAAGCGATCTCTGAAGAGGCCTACCAACACCTCAAGCGCAACCCGAACTTTATTTTCTTTAGGTGCGAAAAGTAGCCGGTCAGTACTTATCTTCTAATAATTCGAGGCTTTCGCTTGGAATGTGGTACCCAAAGCCCATCAGCGATCATCCATTGACGAAGTGTTTCCAAGGAGAGATTAATTCCGTGAACCTCGGTAAGCTTTTCATGTACGAGCGTGGGACCAAAATCTAGATAGCGTTCGGTGATGAGTCTGAGCACGTGGAGTTTAATGTCATCGCTGATGCGATTGCTAGAAGGTTTACCGCGGTTGCCGTGCGCTAGAGACTGAACGCCCAGTTCTTTAAAAGCTTTAAGCATGCGAGACAAGTGTCGGTAGCTTAATCCAAGAATGGGTGTAGCATCTCGGCGCTTTAACTTATTGTTTAATACGTCTTGGATAATGGCGAAGCGTTGCAATTCATGATCGTTCATCGTAACTAACATCCTAAAACCTCCAAGCAAACATAGGACAGATTCACTTAGTAATATTAGGACATTATCGCTTTGGGTTTACATGCCAAGTGCGCATTATGCGCGTTTATGTTCAATGAAACTTGTATTACTATAATTTATAGATTTATAAACTCTTTCGGTTTTGAGAGAGTGAATCATGAAGTATCACGAAATGACCAAAAACTATATTTTTCGTGAATTTGAGTGCGGGTTATCTGTAGAAGACACTGCTGAACTTTGTTTTAAAAGTGTGAGAACGATCAAAGGTTGGGATAGTGGAAAGGAAATTCCCAAAGAGTGTAAACGACTGATGAGAAAGCAAAGATGCCTAGAACTTTCATATAAGGATGAATGGAAAGGATTTTGTATAAACAATGAACTACTACAGTTGCCAACAGGTCAGTTGGTAACACCACAAGAAATCCTAACAGGGATAGCATTATTGGAAATTAAGTCAGAACTAGAAATTAAAACATCTAAAAAACTGCTAAAACTAGCAAGAGCGATTGCTAGGTTGAAATAGAAAATAAGGACAACTATCGTTGTCCTTATTTAGTGTTATGCTGCGGTTTTAGAGTTTTCTAAGATGGTACTCAATTTCCCATCTAACAAGTTCTCTAACGCTGTTGCAAATGCTCTATAGTGGGGGATATCGTCCAATATATCGTTAAAAGTAGCAAAATTCGGAGACTTGTTCTCATGTATTAAGCCGTTCCTAATACCAGTCAGTGCATTGAACTTTTGCTTGATGTTAACTTCTTGGTCTTCTAGTTCATCGGATAGGATTGATTCTACTTTCGTTGTGACGATGCACTTGTCGAAAATATCGTCGATATCGAGACGTGAAAAAAGCTTCTCGACAATTCCGCTACCATGCTTACCATAGCTAAAACTAGTATCCAGATTTATGTCCGTAACAGGTTGATCACACTCAATTATCTTGGCAAGTTGAACCAAATCCTCTTTACACCTTGGATTACCACTTTTAACTTTCTTAATTAATTCATCGGTGAAATTGTGTTGCAAAGATGAAAGAATTAGCTTTTCTGGTAAATGGCACCTATTAAGTTGCATTAGTTCAATTTTATAAACATATTCTTCAGCAATGCTTTCAAATAAGCACTCGAGGTGTGTTCCTAAAAACAATACAGCAGAACGTAGTATGAGAGAACGCTTGTCTTGTTTGTTCAGTCTATCAAACCCATTTGCAACTCTAGCTAATGTTTCTACTTCATCTAGAGATGTATTAAAGTCAGTAACTGCGTCAAATTTGTGAGTTTGGTTCGTCATCTACAATCCCAAATGTCTTAAGACCAAGTTCAAGTCGCGTAGCGATACGTTTAGAGTCTGCGGTGCCATAAGTAATTGCATCAAGGAATGAGTCGTTGTTACAAAGCTCTATAACGTGAGTAGCGTAGAGGTCTTTGTTTTGCTCACACTGTTCCGCTGTTAGATGAGAAAAGCACAGCATAATTACATCAATTAGCGATCTGTTTATGCGAGTCTCGTGATTGCCATCTCTATCAGGTCTTCTAAAGGCTGTGTCTCCCAAGACATTGTAAATATTATCCATACAACTTTCGAAGACGCGTGCAAACTCTACCATCTTTTCAGGCTCGGCGTTCTGGTGTTTTGCCATGAACATATTTAAGAACGTCTTCATTCGACCGGGATAGTTTAGTTTGCATGTTGTGAGGTCATAGTTCTCTCTGATAGCTAGAAAACGAAGAACTAGTTCTGCATCAACGAATCTTTTATGAGTCTCTTTTAGTTTTAGGCAAGACAGGAATTTTTCATTGAAGCGGCATTCCTTCAAGAAATCGTTGAATGCTCCTCGATACAAACAGTTTCGTAGTTCCTGCTCGTTTAAACGGACAGAGCCCGTATTTAGCCTCATGAATACATCGTACTTAATTTCTGGATGAGTTTCCGCAAGTAGAACAACGACCCTGAACATACCATTTCCTAACATGCGCTTAGCCTTAGGAGGTAGGTTATGGTAGGTGAGTCCATTCAGTTCAGAAAGTACCTCAAGACGTGATAGCTTAAAGTCATTTTTGAAGAATCGGTACAAACTATTGAGGCGCTGCAACCCATCGATAACATTCCATTCGGCATCATCATTTTCTGCTACATAAACAACTGGAATTGGTATGTTTAGAAGGATTGACTCAATTAGCAGTGAGGCTTTTTTGTTTTCCCAGAGGTAATTTCGCTGATAGTCTGGGTCTAAATCAATATCTCCATCATCTATCATAGCAACTAAGTCTCGAACGCTTTTGTCATAAGACTGAGTTCTTAAATTACGAACTTCTTTTGGAATCTCAACGGGTTCTAATTCATCTTCACCCGTTTGATCATCATAATCATTTACATCATCTAAATAACTTTCACTCATTAAGAATTACCTGATTTTTTGGTTATTGTTTTATGTCGAGTAATCTATATTGACTCCTTTAGGTTGTCTATATATGCACCTAATTTATTAAAGAAAATTTGATTGAGATAAGACTTTCACCCCGTATTACTATACGGGGTGCGACTACAGCGCATTACCACTCGTTTTAACAGTTCTTTCCCAATGCTGCTTAACTGAAGCAAACTTTTTGGTTGAGAAAGTGTAGTTTTCACTTTCAAATACAACCTTTACGTCAGCATTGCGTGAGAACTCCTGCTTAACAAAATCTTTGCCTTTCTGCGAGTTAGGCATCCAGAAGTTATCGCCACCAATACATTGCGAAACGTAGTTTACCCATTGGTATTGAATCTTTACTTTCTTGTAGACTGCGCGAGAACGGCAGTAGGTGTAGGGCTCGTGAAAAGCCACAATGGATGAATTATTGCCGACGGCGATTAAGTTAGCTGAAAAGCGTTTGTTTTCCTTAGACCTAATATAGTGAGCAAGCCCTTCAACATTCCATTGTTCATTCTTATTCTTTTCGATTATGTCCGCATGAGCCAGATTTGACGCTAGGGACAAAAACAAAATAGCGTATCTCATCATTTTGTTTACCTTAAGCCTTATAGTCTATTTATTGATTTTTTGGATGTTCTACATGAAAGGCATATGAATATCAAACCAATTTCATTTGGGTATGACGTAACGCCCACACTGCTATGCTCGCTGCTCAGTCTTCGCGACTGCGCATAGCGTGTGTGGCTATCTTATGTGGGTTGCAGGGGCGTTAAGCCCCTTGGGTGTCGTAAATCTTTGGAGGAATATTCTGGCAGGAAGGAGGGGTATTCAATCTCAAGCATCTGCGCAGACTAACCGCGCCAGTTGAGCAGGGCGCATAAACTCTAGTCTGTCGAGTGGCTTGGTGCTTCGTCATCGCTTCGCAATTCCTTATCCCTGCGGGGCTTAGACAGTAAAGCCCTGACAACAGCTTGAAACAAAAATCCAGCTACAACACCTATAAACACATCGATAGCCATCATTTGGCTAATGGCATCCGCAAACATCAATACTTGTTCATCTGTCATTGTGTCACTCCTTTTATTGAAAACTAAACGTCACCAGTGACGGCACTTATTTGGAAGACATAGAGACAAGCTTGCCCGGATACTTCGAAGCACGTTGATAGTTAAATCTTCGTTGTCGCACATCATTTGTGCGGCTTGTTTCACCTCACAATCTCTATCCTCAGGAACCCAGAGCGTGATTTTCTTGAGTCCCTTATCTTTTTGGCGTTGTTCATATTCTGAATTACGGCTCACGGTTACGCTTCCTTATTGCCAGAGAGATTGAAGATGTCGACCTGTTTAAGATCTTGCGTCCGGTCGGGGATAGTAAAGTCATCGGGCTTATCCAGTCCTTGTCTTGGTGGGCAGGTCAGCATCTTGGTGGTGTCTCCCAATTTGACTTGAATTAGGCACTCATCAAGCTCAAGGAACTCATAGCCGTAGCCAATCAAGACGGGAGAACTGACATAGTATTCGCCGTCATCCTTATCAATTCGAAAACGGTAGTTGGTCAGGGTAATGTCTCCCTCAATTCGCTCTCGAACCACACTGGTTAAATACACCGAGCGAGCTTGATTGAAGATAGGGAAATGTCGATAGAAAGGGTTTACAGCATCAATAGCAATCTGAGCACTATTTTGATGGCTACCACTGCCAGAACCCACGCCATGACCACTTTGCGTAGTCGATGTGTTCGCATCCAGATTCTGGCTATCAATCGTCGTAGTGTTGTTCGAATTGGACTCAGCAACTTGAGCAGTTTCTTGAGTTGGATTTTCAGTATCGCTATAAAATAAAGCATAAGCATCCCATACAAATTTAAACACCGCACCGATACCAATCAGCATGGCTAAGATGAACTTCGGTGATTTGAGCATCGTGACGTCTGATTTAGACTCGTTGAATTTTCCTGTCCCTGTGGACTTATAGAGTGCAAACACATCAACCGGAATTTTCTTTGAGGTGGTGCTTGCCATGTCTTCGCGTGTGCTTGGAGCCGTCTTGGTTGCTTTAGTGGAATGGTTGTAAATGCGCGGTTTACGCTTGCGAAACCAAGTATCGGTTGAACGATGGGAATACGCTTCTTGAGCACAACCTCTTAGCCACGTGGGTATTGATGTCCAGTCAGGCGTGAGCATAACAATATCCCACTGATATTTACGATGGCGCATGAACGCCCCGTAAAAGTGGTCAGGGTAGAGGAGGCGTCCTTGCTCATCGAGCTGTGTTTCGCCCGTGTCGTCAATATCCCCCTCATCCAGTGTCGATTCATCGACCTTTGTCCATCGGCTGTGAAACAGGTCAGCAAAGTCATTTGGCAGGTTAGGGAGGAATTCTTCAATCGGGCGCTTGTGTGTCTTTTCTTTCTTGAATCCTGCGTCCACAGTAAAGATGTCCTGACACTCATCAACGACCACCAAAGCCCCGATAGGCATCCAACTAAACCAATTCTGCCAAAGCTCAATGCCCGTTAACTTACGAGAAAAGACACGAATCAAACGCGCCCCTGGAGGAAACTTTTCACCGAGCAGTTTCTCAATTTTATCCAGAGGTTTAAGTCCTTCGATATTGGTCACGACTAAGCGACCATTACGTAGAGCAGGGAGGATTTCAAACCATACTGCATAAGCGGATTTATACGCCCCATTGGAGCCATGACGAAAGTAAACAGCCATTGATTACCACCCCATGATACGCAGGACGAAAGCGGTCGCGAACGCATCAATGATGACACGTATCGCATCGACCACACCAATCGCATGACAAATCGCCCGTAGGTCTGGCGAGATTTTGTTAAACGCGGCATTCAGCACCGTATACACCTCGTAATTCTGAAGCAGCATGGTCGCGACTTTGTAAGCGGTCTCCAGACCCCAAAGCTTAAACGTCAGATAGAACTTAGTGGCGAAGTACCAGAAGTAGGTCACGATGTTCATTAAGAACTCAGGGATGCCCAATACAAAATGTTTAACGTCACTGCCTACACCGGACAGAAACTCTAATACTTGATAGATGTAATCCATGATTCCCCCTACGAGTTACGACCAGAACTTAAGACGATGATGGCTGCCATGAGTGTGGCGAGAAAGATAATGACCCCTTTGATGAGGTCGATGTGCGGTGCTATCCGGTCTAAGAAATTGAAGCCGACTGAAATACGATGACCATGATGGTCTAAATCAAACTGCGTGCCTCTATAGCTGCCGCCGTTAAAGTGCATGGTGCCCATCTTAAGCGGTGACTTGGTGAGCTTTTCCTCGATGTCTTTCTCAAGTTGCTCAATCTCCGTTTTCAAGCCCTCAACCCCATCTTTGAATGGAGTTTTAAAGGTCGGTTTTTCTGGAGCTTTAAAGGTTTTGCCACTTTTTTTAATTTTGTTGATGGACTCGCGAAGCTCACCGATACCCATACCAAGGTTGTTGAAGCCGCGAAAAAGGGAGCCACCGTTCATAAAGCTTGCTTCTTCGATGCTGCTCAGTTTGTTGACTATATTGGTGTCATCAAAGCCTCCACCGGAACCGCCCCCCGAACTGTTACCTGAGCCGCCGCCACTTAGACCTGCACAAGCAGGCTTAGTCGCATTAGTGCTACCCCCAGAATTGTTCGAACCGTTAGAACCATCACCAGAGCCGTTGTTGTTATCCGTTCCTTTGACACAATCACTAATCACCTTGATACCATCAATCAATTCCTTGAGTGTTTCTTTAGTCCAAGGGGTTTGTTTTTGTGTTGATATAAATGTATTAAGATTAGAGATACTATTTGTCATCATGCTTAGCGTTGAGCCTATTTGGACTGCATCTTTACGAGTTTGCTCATGCTGCTTTTGGTCTTGCGTTAAACCTGCATAAGCCACGCTTGATAAACGTTCCCAACCTCGCCTAATCTGGTTATTAATGGCGTTGTCTCCACCTGCGATTTGAGCACCTAACGTGCCAAAGCCAACTACACTAATGATAGGGATTGATGTGTGGTCGTTATCTGGAATTGGTGGTGGTGTAGGGTCGGGTTTGGGTTCTGGAGGTGTTGGTACTGTACCGCCCGAAAAGTCGGGACCATTACAGATTTGACCTGTAAACTTCCATTTGCCTGTGCAACGAGTGCCAACAATCGTTGAACCATCCTCACCTATACCAGTACACGCTTGACTACCCGCAATGGACATAGCACAACGATTTTCTAAGCCATCCCCGATACATGCGGCTTTAGGGTCTTGTCCCCATATGTAGGCATCCCATGACATGGTACGGGCGCCTGCCTTAGCATGAAGAAATTCACAGACATTGCGACATGTTCCATCCGGTTTGAATCCGAATTCACATTGCTGTGCATGGCTAGGAACGGAGAGCATCAGCGTCATTAACAGCAAAACGCCCAGCAGAAAATTGATAGCAAATCGCATATGCGCACCTATAAAAAAAGGGGCTGATTAAGCCCCTTATCCTGATATGACACCTGTATAGACCCCGTAACAAAACACCAGTCCCATGACAGACGCCATACCAATAGAGACCACCATTACTTACGCGCTAGCCAAGACACGACCATGCCCACACCGAAGCCCAGAGCAGCAAGTCCGATAACGCCCGTTGTGGTCAATTCAACCAGTTTTTTACCGCCTGTAATGGCTGCTGTGATGGCGCCTTCGTTAGCCGAAGCGTCAGCCAGTGCCGAGCCTGAGACAGTCAGAAGTACACCCATTTGAGCGTAACGGTTTTGAACGGTTTGTTTAGCAAAGTTGTAGAATTTCATAGTGTTACCTTTATTTTTTACCTAGATACTTAATGACGCGACCCATGATGTGACCACCGATAAAGGTCAACAGTAATTGACCTAAAAAGAATTCGTACATCGCAGGGTCAAATTGAAAGAAGGACAACGTTGTTTGTCCATTTTCGACCAGTTGAGCCGCTTCCACCTTGGTTAGTAAAAGGTAATCGCATGTACCATCAGTGGACTTTGCGAGTAAACCGTGGGTGAGAGCGACACAAACAGACACGGTTTAGCCTTTGACTGGCTTGATATCGACCACGATGTTTCGCGCAGGGTTCTGCGGGTCTGCATCCAAGTGCAGCTCACACATCATTGGGAATTGGTTTTCTAACTCTTTGAATGCCATCACCAGTGACGGATTTGGATTCATAGCGATTTGTTTTTTGTCCAGACCGACCGCCTGACATTGACCTTTTTCAGACGTCCAACCCTCATTTGGGGCTAGATAGTTGACCTGAGCAAAGTTGTAAGGGCGATCATCTTTTTTCGATAGACCTTGCGAGTGTTCACACCCGATGACGACTACGGTTAATGGCATGGTATTTCTCCAGTTTTTTCTAGATGTAAGTCCCGACCGACTGGAAAGTTAATCCGGTCGGGGATGTCGTTGAGTTCGAGTCCCTTCGTGAGGGTTTCGAGTATCTGTTTATCGTCGTCGTACAGTTGGCGCATGGCGTTGACCAATTTGCCGTACTGAACGCGAGCGTGTTTGACTGCGTTTTCAAACGAGGTCATGAATTTGATTTTGGTGGTCGAGATAGCAATCGGCTCGACATCGTCAATCAGAGAGGCAAGGGCAGGGTACGAGCCTGCAAAATAAGGATCAGGGTCGATTAATACTTCAAGAGGAATGACTCTGTAACGGTTGCCAATCTGAACTTCAAAGCGGTTCCAGTTGGGATACGCTTCGCATTTCATTTGTGCGGCTTTATCGTAAGCGCGGAACACTTTGCCGTTCTCACGCGCACCGACATAAAAGGTATGACCCGCATCAGCGACAAAACCACATTTCTTGCGGTCTTGTGGTGACATGCTTTGATAGCCACGAAACTCGCCAGCACTGGGCGGCGTACCACGAGTGATGAACTGACCATCAAGGTACTTATCTTTGATGTCTTCGATAGAAACGTTACCCTGTAAGTCATCAAGGGCAATATCCACACGCGTCAATTTGGCACCGACCATTTGCTTTAGTGCCTTGTGTAGGGCTTCCATGTTGATGGCTTCGCAGCCTTTACCTGAAAACGACACGTAGTAACCAAAGTTCGCGGCACCCCAAGCGACTAATCCGGCTTGAGTGCCATTGCAGAGCAGTTTTGCCGAGTAGCGATAGCCTGAAAAGCCACCTCGACGTTCAAGTGTCCATTCGTTTTGCTCGTAGCTGATTTCGTCTGCCAACACCTCTAGAAACGATTCGATTTCGCCATGACAAAGGGTGTCCAACATATCAATGCCGATATTGCTAATAAGACGCTGATAACATTCATTAAAAGACACATCGGTATCAATGCGTACATCAGCATTGATAAGCTCCTTATCCAGAGCCGCAAAGTACAAATCCTTGTTGGCGAAGTCTTCAGACTCGATACAGCCAAGCACTTGAGCAAGGTTTTCACCAAAGTGGGCAATCTTAGTTTGTTCACGTTGAGCGACCGCAACCATGTTCATCGATTCAAACTCATTGATTTGCTCAAGCGCAAAGCGTTGTTTCGCCATGTCTTTGCAGCGCTCAAGGAGTAAAGGCGAACCGGAGAAGCTCACGTAGTCAATGACGGTCTTATTCATCGTGAAATACTCGGTCAAAAGCGCCATTGGCACGTAGCTCAGATTCGTTTTCGTGAGTAATTTCAATCAGTTCACGGTCAGACTCACACGCATAGAGGTACATTTCGTGTTTGGTTTTGAAGTATTCAGGCATGCCATCAATCGAACACCAGAAGCCATCCGAGTGGTGCTCAAAGTACACAGGATTTTTGCGAGTGGGTTTCGAAGCAAAGCTCATGGAATTCTCCAGAAGACAAATAAATGTTAAATTCGATTTATCGAAACTCTAAGTGCGATTAATCGAATTTACAAGATGCGAAAAATCGAATCTTTATGGCTACAATGGTAGAAATACGGAGGTGCTCATGTACGCGAATGAATTGTTAGATGCCTATAAAAAGGCTCAAAACTACCAACAAGACAAACAAATAGCGCACGATTTGAATATCGAGCCGAACAAAGTTAGCAAAATGCGTAAAGGCATTCGCTATGTGTCTGATGAAGAAGCAATTTTCTTAGCGGAAGGTGCAGGATTAGATCCAGAGCTCGCATTATTGGCGTGTCACGCTGACCGCAATGATAATCCCAACATCAAAGCGATGTGGAACAGCATTGCAAAAAAGTTTAACGGGCGCGGTTTACAAGGCATATCAATGGCTTGTGGTGGCTTGGTGATGTGGATTGGCAGCCCTAGCGAAGCCATTGCCAAGTGCGCATTATGTATATTATGTTAAATTAAGTATGCGTGTACGTGAAATCTGGCTTGTTTACGGCTGTTAATCCTCACTTTGCTCTAATTCATTGAACATAATGGATTTACCATAAAATACCTAATAAACAGTATCTATAATCTGTCGATTCTAATACTGTTTATTAGTGATCGTTTAGCACAGCGCTGAAGCCGTTCCACGAATGGCGAAGATGTTGTTATTCAACACATCGTAATGATGTCTATTTACTGCGTCTTCGAATATTCCGTCAATGCCCATTAGCACTGATGGTTTTGCGATGCGAACTGGTGTCGACGTGAAAATCTGATTCTTCAGTGTATAAACGTTGCTCTGCATTTTTTTGAACTGTGCTTTGTTGCTTGCAATGCGTTGGTATGTCTCTAGGATTTGCTCCTTCGAATAATTGAGCGTTGAATTGCTCGAAAAGTTTGTTCCCCAGCTAGTTAGAACCTTTTCAGCAAAGTCTCTGGTGATTTGTCCAGGGCCAAACAGTTTATGCTCACCCTTGCCGCCGCCACTTGTTCTTGAGGCTCCCACTAATGTCGCATGTCTACCGGGAATCATAGTTGTGTAGAACTTTGTGTTCTTGTGGAGTTTGGGCATTCTAGCCTTGAAGAATAAAGAACGTTCGTCTTTGGCATAAAAACAGACGATTTGTTTTACGTTTGAGCCTAGCGACTTATAGTTCTTAAAGGCGTTAAGACCACCTGGTACAGGATCGAGGGCGAATATATTGACACTTATGTTTGCAAGCTGCGGATGCTCAAGTAACTCGTTGGCAAGTTCGAAGCAGCTTACGCCACCACGGCTCCAACCGATAAGATTCAGCTGCGTTATAGGATCTCTCAGCCTTTCTCTTCTTATGTTTTCCATCTGTAAATTCAAGCCGCTTTTTAGATCGTGAGCTAGCTCGTTTCGTTCTTGTTTCCAACGCGAGTATGCAGAGCTAAGGCGGTTAAAAGGTTTGGATTCATCTAACAATGCACTTGCTCTATCTTTATAGTCTTTCTTTTCTGTGGCACTGCCTTTTAACAGGTTGATGACATGGGAAATATTGCTTGCAACGCCCCAACCTGCCAGTTGGCCGAACACAGTCCAATGGACTTGATCATCGGTCTGCTTGCGCCACTCACTTAGGTTCCCGCTCCCTACTCCATCAACCTGTATATAGTCAATATTGTCTCTGCCGAGCACATTTTTTGCGAGTACAGAAACGAGCTCACCGGAAGCATAGCTTTTATGAACGTGATTTTCCGATGTTGCGCCGGTACCACTAAAAAAGACCGTGACTGTAGACATTCTATCCCTCGTATTTCGTTTCAAGCTGCGAAAAACTTGCAACTACTTGGTTAACTATCATTAGTTAAAAAGATAGAACATGAGATTGATTTCACAAAAGAAATAGACGGATAAATGACAGGTTAAATGAGTTTATGCGGTAAACCTATCAAATCAGGTCACCGCATTAAAAGAAATTATAAGAAGAAAATTCGGGATGGCTTTTTGGTTAAATTCTAAACGTTACACCGACTATTTGGCTTTCTTGTAGATCGGATAATTGAATTTCTAGGTTATCGAATTCTTTCCCTTTTATTTGCCAATTATTTTCATTTTCTATGATTTGGACAGACTTATTTTCGGTTGAAATTTTCCAGTTATTTGAGGGTTTATTCAGGGTGATTTTTCCCTCTGATTTTGACGCGGAAAATTGGTCGTTTTTAACACTAAAAGTACAATTTGGTTTCAACTCACACTCTATTTCTTGCCCCTCATTGAATGTGACCGTACGCCAAATAAACGCTGTAATAAGTAGGGTTAACATGATGATTATTTGAACAAAACGGCCTCGTGTGAGTTTCTGTGCTGCCATTAGGTGGGGTTCTCCGTGTAACAAACTTCAAAGTTTTAAAATAAAAGGCCAAAACCAGACCGACTGTAAGGTTACTATGCTGTCATTGAATTGTTAAATGCAGTATAGTTGGCGGCTGAAAATGCCACTTTTTTTAAAAACTGGCAAGAATATTTAACCAATGAATTTTGGTGTGATTTTCTTAACAGTTTTGGGTGGCATTACGACATGTGTCGTGTTGGAAGTAAAGTGTAGTTAATTAGAAATTGGAAGCATGCAAATGAGCCAAGAAAAGCAGCTTGAACAAAACTACAACTATACAGTCGTCCGTCAATTTACCCTTGTTACTATTCTTTGGGGCATTGTCGGAATGGCCGTTGGTGTTTTGATTGCCGCTCAATTAGTTTGGCCACAGCTAAACTTTGATACGCCGTGGTTGACGTACAGTCGCTTACGTCCTCTGCATACTAATGCGGTTATTTTTGCGTTTGGTACAAGTGCCCTGTTCGCAACGTCTTATTACGTTGTTCAGCGTACCTGTCAAACTCGTCTCTTTGGTGGCCCTCTTGTCGCCTTTACCTTCTGGGGCTGGCAAGCCATCATTTTAGCAGCAGCGATTACTCTGCCATTGGGTTTCACCTCTGGTAAAGAATACGCTGAGCTAGAATGGCCAATCGATATTGCCATCGCAGTTGTCTGGGTGTCTTATGCTATCGTGTTCTTTGGAACATTGATAACCCGTAGGACATCTCACATCTACGTAGCAAACTGGTTCTTCGGTGCCTTTATCATCACTGTTGCGGTTCTTCATATCGTAAACAGCATGGCAATCCCTGTATCTCTTGGTAAGTCTTATTCGATTTACTCAGGTGCGGTGGATGCAATGGTTCAGTGGTGGTATGGACACAACGCAGTAGGTTTCCTACTGACAGCTGGTTTCCTAGGTATGATGTACTACTTCGTACCTAAGCAAGCTGAACGTCCTGTTTACTCTTACCGTCTGTCTATCGTTCACTTCTGGGCATTAGTATCTCTATACATCTGGGCTGGTCCTCACCACCTACACTACACTGCACTTCCAGATTGGACGCAGTCGCTAGGTATGGTGATGTCACTGGTTCTATTCGCTCCGTCTTGGGGTGGTATGATTAACGGTATCATGACGCTGTCTGGTGCTTGGCACAAACTACGTTATGACCCTATCCTACGTTTCCTAATCGTATCTCTATCGTTCTACGGTATGTCTACGTTTGAAGGTCCAATGATGTCTATTAAGACAGTAAACGCACTGTCTCACTACACTGACTGGACAATCGGCCACGTACACTCCGGTGCTCTAGGTTGGGTTGCTATGGTATCTATCGGTTCTGTGTACCACTTGGTCCCTCGCCTATTCGGTCAAGAGCGTATGTACTCTGTTGGTCTAATCAATACTCACTTCTGGTTAGCAACTATCGGTACTGTTCTATACATCGTTGCAATGTGGATCTCAGGTGTAATGCAAGGTCTGATGTGGCGTGCAGTTAACTCTGACGGTACGTTGACATACAGCTTTGTTGAGTCAGTTGAAGCGTCTTACCCATTCTACTTCGTACGTTTCCTAGGTGGATTTATTTTCCTAGCTGGTATGTTCCTAATGGCATACAACACGTACAAGACGGTAACAGCGCCTAAAGATAGCCTAAAAGCTATCCCACAGCCGGCATAAGGAGATTTAAAGAATGAGTTCTAATTCTAACAATCGCCACGAAATTGTTGAACGCAATGTCGGTTTACTCGCGATTCTTATCGTTTTTGCAATCAGCTTGGGTGCTCTTGTAGAGATCACTCCACTGATTTTCCAAAAGCAAACGACTGAGCCTGTAGAGAACCTACGTCCTTATACAGCGCTTGAAATGGAAGGTCGTGACGTTTACATCCGTGAAGGTTGTAACGTATGTCACAGTCAGATGATTCGTCCATTCCGCTCTGAAACGGAACGTTACGGTCACTACTCTGTTGCTGGTGAAAGTGTATACGAGCATCCATTCCTATGGGGTTCTAAGCGTACAGGTCCTGACCTAGCGCGTGTTGGTGGTCGTTACTCTGATGAGTGGCACCGCGTACACCTTATTGATCCGCGTGAGCTAGTTCCTGAGTCAAACATGCCTGGTTTCCCATGGCTTGAAGAAAACGTTCTTGATGGTAAGAACACTCAGAAGAAACTAGAAATCTTCCGTAATCAGTTTGGCGTTCCATACACTGATGAGCAAATCGCAAATGCGTCTAAAGATGTAGAAGGTAAAACTGAGATGGATGCCATCATCGCTTACCTTCAGTCTCTTGGTCACGCGATGAAATAATAAAAGGGGTGACAATATGGATATCGGTACTATTCACAGTATTTGGACCATAGTTCTGTTTGTTAGTTTTATAGGTGTCGTTTGGTGGGCTTACGGAAAAAGTCGCAAATCACGCTTTGACGAAGCTGCGAATCTTGTTTTTGCTGATGAACAGAAAGCGCCTGAAAAAGAACAAGGAGTGACTAAGCAATGACGACATTTTGGAGTCTTTGGATAATCATCATCACGGTCGGCACGCTTGTCGGTTGTGCTGCAGTCCTTTTTTGGTGCCTTAAAGACAAAATGGGCGTTGAAGAAGGTGCAGATATGGGCCACGAATACGATGGTATTCGTGAACTAAACAACCCGCTACCTAAGTGGTGGACTTATCTGTTTGTTAGTACGTTTGTATTCGCGGCTATTTACCTAACTCTGTACCCTGGTTTAGGTAACTTCAAAGGCGTTCTAGGTTGGCAGAGTTCTGACCAAACAGTGCGTTCACTTGAAGAGTCAAAAGCATCTATCGCTAGAGCTCAAGAGAACAAACAACTTGTACAGTATGCTAAAGAGCTTGATGACGCAGACACCTATTTTGGTGAAGCATTCAAGAAGCTCGCATACGTAGATGGTTCAACTGAGTTGCGCCCTATCCCTGAGATTGCAGCGGATAGTGAAGCAGTGAAAGTTGGTCAGCGTCTGTTCCTGCAAAACTGTTCTCAGTGTCACGGCTCTGATGCTCGTGGTCAGAAAGGCTTCCCTAACCTAACTGATGATGCTTGGCTATACGGCGGCGAACCACAAGCGATTGTTACGACGGTAATGCAAGGTCGTATCGGTCAAATGCCAGGTTGGAAAGACGCGTTAGGCGAGCAAGGCGTGAAAGAAGTTGTGAGCTACACGCTAAGCCTGTCTGGACGTTCTGTTAACGCTCGCGAAGCAGAAGCTGGTAAAGCTCGTTTCGTAGTGTGTGCAGCGTGTCACGGTACAGATGGTAAAGGTAACCCAGCAGTTGGTGCACCTGATCTAACTGACCAAGACTGGTTGTTTGGTGGTTCTCGCGCAGAAGTAACAGAAACAGTAATGAACGGTCGTTCGGGCGTAATGCCAGCTTGGAAAGACATTCTAGGCGAAGACAAAGTTCAGCTAGTTTCAGCTTATGTGTGGAGCTTAAGCAACTCGGAACAATAAGTTACATTTCTATTACAGCCCCTTACTCTCTATAGATGGTAAAGGGGCTGTCTTTTCTTTACAGTTAAAGCCCTAATTTTTTTAATTTTTCAATTGAGAACTTTTTTATGGAAAAGCCTTGGTATAAGCAGTTTTGGCCCTGGTTTATACTCTCCCTTACGGTTGGAGTATCTATACTAACTTTGGTTCGAGTGGCGATACTTACAAACCACTCTGTTCATTTGGTTACCGAGGATTACTATAAAAAAGGAAAAGGGATCAACGTCGATATCTCAAGAGTCAATGTGACCAAAGAGCTTGGACTCAAAGCTTCAGTCCACTCTGAAGGGAACGCAGTGGTGATTGAATTTGATAAAGGTCAACTAGATCACTACCCAGCAATCACTGCTATGTTTGCCCACCGTACCCTTCCTGACCACGATTTCACAAAACTGGTGACTTCAGATGCGCGTGGTGTATATCGATTCACTCTTGATGATGCGCTTCAAGGACCATGGTTTGTTGAGTTAACGCCCCATGATGAGAAATGGTTAATCCAAGGCCGTATCGAGTTCCCAACGTCGGCAGCAGTACAACTATCTAACTAAGAAGCGTCTATGTGTAAATCCTGTTATCACTGTGGTGAAGATGTACCAGCCAACACGGATTTCAAAGTCGAAATTTTGGGTGACATACGTGAGATGTGTTGCCCAGGTTGTGAAACGGTAGCTCAGACTATCGTCGACAGCGGCTTGGTCTCTTACTACCAATATCGTACTGCTCCTGCAGAAAAAGCAGACCTTGTCCCCGAGCAGCTTCAAGCACTGATTCATTATGACAATGACGACGTACAGTCTGAATTCGTCCGCAATAGCAAAGATAGTTCAGAGGTGACATTGTCACTTGATGGTGTCTCTTGTGCAGCCTGTGCATGGTTGATTGAAAAGCAAGTCTCTTCCAAAAGTGGTGTTCTGTCGATTCGTGTCAATACGACAACCAACCGGGCTTTATTGGCATGGGACAAGTCTCAAGCAAGACTGAGTGAAATACTCTCACTGATTCACCAACTTGGCTACAAAGCTGCACCATTCGAAGCGGATAAACAGGAAGCCGCCTATCACCAACAGATGAAGCAGTACCTGTATCGTTTAGGCATTGCAGGCCTTGCGACAATGCAGGTGATGATGCTGGCTGTTGCGCTTTATCTCGAAGTATTTGGTGACTTAGAGCCCGAGTTTAAAAGCTACTTCCGCTGGGTGAGCTTGATCTTTGCCACGCCGGTGATGCTCTACTCTGCTCTGCCATTTTATATTAATGCGTGGCGCAGTCTCCGTAGCCGTACTCTAGGCATGGATGTCCCAGTTTCTATCGCGATGATTTTTGCCTATTGTGCAAGTTTGGTTGCGACGGTTACAGAGCAAGGAGAAGTGTTCTTTGAGTCTATCTCAATGTTTGCCTTCTTCCTTTTGGTTGGTCGCTTCCTAGAGATGCGCGCACGCCGCAAAGCCGCTGCGGCAAGCGGTAACCTGTTAAAACTAATCCCTGCGATCGCTAATAAACTTAACGGTGACCAAGTCCCTGTTAAAACGCTAAAAGTTGGTGACCAAATTCGCGTTCTACCGGGCGAACATATCCCGGCGGACGGTAAGATCATTTCTGGTCGCGTTCATATTGATGAATCGATGCTGACGGGCGAATCCCTACCCGTCGTTAAGCAAGTTGACGATCATGTCTTTGCGGGCACCCTCAATGGTGAAGAGTCGTTTGAGCTAGAAGTCACCTCGTCAAAAGCCGACTCAATGATCTCTAACATTGTGCGCCTGCAAGACGAAGCTCAGTTATCAAAACCGAAAATTGCTGAAATCGCCGATATTGTTGCGCGCTATTTCGTCGCAGTCATTCTAATTATCGCTGCGGGTACTTGGTTCTTCTGGCACTCTAGCAGACCTGACGATGCGTTCTGGATTATGCTGTCAGTCTTAGTTGCGACATGTCCTTGTGCGTTGTCTCTGGCGACGCCAACAGCATTAACTTGTGCGACGTCACGTCTGGGTAACTTAGGTATTCTACTGCGTAAGAGTCATGTATTTGAAACCCTGTGTAAGGTGAACCACCTGATTGTCGATAAGACAGGTACACTGACTCACGGTGACATCGAAATCAATGAAGTAGAGGTTAACTCAGACTTCTCGAAAGATAAATTGCTAGCAGTTGCTGCCTCACTTGAATCTCACGCTAACCACCCTATTGCTCGTGCATTCAAGCCTTATGCTGATGTTAATATCGAGGTATCTGATGTTGAGAACGTTATCGGTTCAGGTATCAAAGGTCTCTATCAAAACCAACAAGTTAAGATAGGCAGTGCTCAGTTTGTTCTGGGAGAAGGCCAACGTTCTAAAGCGAATACAGTATTCCTTTCTATTGATGGACAACATGTCGCGAGCTTTGGCTATCGTGACCCAATCCGTGTTGAAACCAAAGAGTTTATCGAAAAATTCCAGCAATCGGGTGTTAAGGTGACTCTTTTAACTGGTGATACAAAAGAGAACGCTGATCTCGTCGCAAACCAAATCGGTATTGAAGATGTCGTAGCCGGTGCTAAACCTCAAGATAAGTTATCTTACTTGCAACAAGTAGACTCTGATGACATTACAATGATGATTGGTGATGGGATCAATGATGCCCCAACGTTGGCTGGTGCGCACCTTTCCGTTGCTATGGGTGGTGGTGCTGACGTAGCAAAAGCATCGGCTGATATGGTGCTGTTAGGCGACAGGCTTGACCGTATTTTAGAAGCGCGTGAATTAGCGCTACAAACGCGTAAGATCATTCGAGAAAACCTTGCCTGGTCACTTGGCTACAATCTCTTGATATTGCCTTTAGCGGTAGCAGGATTTGTTGCCCCATATTTTGCGGTTGTCGGTATGTCTGCGAGCTCAATTATTGTAGTATCTAACTCTCTGCGTTTGCTCAAAGAAAAAGGTAAATAGATGGAAAGCCTTTATATCCTCATCCCTATCGCTATCGTATTGGTTTGTCTCGCGGTGGCTGTATTCCTTTGGGCTGTGAAAAGCGAACAGTTTGAAGATCTGGAGCGTCAAGGTCACAACATCTTGTTTGATGAGGATGATCATAAAGAGAACCCACCTAAATGAGCCCTGATTGGATTGGGGCCTTCTTTATCGGTCTAGTTGGGGCTGGGCATTGTATGGGCATGTGTGGCGGTATTGCTTCCATGCTCACTATAGGCCAGTCTCAACCATCAAAATTAGTCCCTTTGTTTTATAATGGTGGCCGTCTTATTAGCTACGCGCTCATTGGCGCAGTGATTGGCGGAGCGGTTTCTTCAATTTCAGAAGTTAGCCAGCTCAACAACGTGTTGGTTTGGTTACGCCTAGCCGCGGCGTTGTTTATGATTCTACTCGCTTGCTATATCGGTCGATGGTGGCATGGCCTGCTCTATATAGAGAAGCTTGGGCAAGTGATTTGGCGCAAGGTCTCGCCTGCGGGTAAGTCTTTGCTGCCGTTAAAATCTCCGCTACATGCGCTCCCATTTGGCTTTATTTGGGGCTGGATTCCATGTGGTCTCGTCTACTCTACTTTAACTTGGTCTGCGGTGTCTGGAAGCGCAATCAACGGTGCTTTAGTGATGCTGGCGTTTGGCGCAGGTACATTACCAGCGATGCTGCTTGTTGGTCACGCTGCGACCTCACTCCATAAGCTGCAAAATTCCGACATATTTCGTCATATCGTTGCTTTTACTATCTTAATCTATGGATTGTATACAGCGTACGGCGCACTTAGTCTCTTATCAATTAGTTTGTAGTTAACTGTTTTTATGCATTTTTTTAAGCTACCCTTTAGGGCTAATGGATGCTAAAATATTGATGTATATCAAATAGTGAAAGGTTGTTATGATTTCTGAAAAGCCTGCAACAAAGCGTATTCAATCCGGTGGCTGTGCGATTCACTGCCAAGATTGTAGTATCAGCCAGCTTTGTATTCCGTTTACGCTAAATGAATCTGAACTCGATCAGCTTGATCAAATCATCGAGCGTAAGAAGCCAATCCAGAAAGGACAGGAATTGTTCAAAGCAGGAGATGAACTAAAGTCTCTTTACGCGATTCGTTCAGGAACAATCAAGAGCTACACAATCACTGAGCAAGGTGATGAGCAGATTACTGCTTTCCACTTAGCGGGTGACTTGGTGGGTTTTGACGCAATTACTGGCGACCTTCACCCTAGCTTCGCTCAAGCTTTAGAAACGTCGATGGTATGTGAAATCCCTTACGAAATTCTAGACGACCTCTCCGGTAAAATGCCTAAGCTTCGTCAGCAGATCATGCGTTTGATGAGCAACGAAATCAAAGGTGACCAAGAAATGATCTTGCTGCTTTCTAAGAAGAATGCAGAAGAGCGCTTGGCTGCTTTCCTATACAACCTGTCTACTCGTTTTTCGCAACGTGGCTTTAGCCCACGCGAATTCCGTCTTACCATGACTCGTGGTGATATCGGTAACTACCTTGGTTTAACGGTAGAAACGATCTCTCGTCTACTTGGTCGATTCCAGAAATCAGAGATCCTAAGTGTTAAGGGTAAATACATTACTATTCTTGACCACGATGCGCTGATGGAACTGGCAGGCGTATCAACAGAATCGTAATAATTTTCAATGATGTAGCTCGCAATTCACTTCGAAATAGAGCTACATCATACTTCTCTCAAATTCCGCAAAGTATTTCTAAAACTCTCATCTCATCTAAGCTACATTAATCATATACCCCTCCTCGTCTCTAAGGAGTCAATATGAGTATTTACAACAAGATTTTAGTCGTTGCTGACATTAACAAAGACGAACAGCCTGCGCTTGCGCGAGCGATGCAGTTAGCCGCAAAAAGCCGGTCGCCTAGTCGGGTAACTTTCTTCCTCTCTATCTATGACTTCTCTTACGATATGACGTCTATGCTGTCGATTGATGAGCGCGATGCGATGCGCCGTGGCGTGATTCAACAGCGTGAACAGTGGATGCGCAAGATCGCCAAAGATTACATCAATGATGAGATTGAGTTTGATGTCCGTGTTGTATGGCACAACCGCCCTTATGAAGCGATTATCGCAGAAGTGTTTGCAGGTGAGCATGACATCGTGATTAAGGGGACGCGTAAACATGACGTATTAGAGTCTGTCATCTTTACTCCAACCGATTGGCACTTGCTCCGTAAATGCCCTTGTCCTGTATTATTGGTTAAGAACACAGAATGGCCAGCGGATGCGAGTGTTCTTGCCTCTGTGCATGTCGGATCAGAAAACGAAACCCACTTAGGCTTGAATGATGCCATGGTTGAGCAACTAAACAGTTTAACCGAACGTTTAGGCGCTAAGCCTTATCTAGTTAACGCCTACCCTGTTACTCCTGCGAACATTACGATTGAGCTTCCTGAGTTTGATCCTGCTACTTACACAGATGCGGTTCGTGGTCACCACCTTACAGCCATGAAGGCGCTACGCCAGAAACATGGTTATGATGAGGACCAAACCGTGGTCGAGCAAGGCCTACCAGAAGATGTGATTCCAGATGCTGCCGAAAAGCTAAACGCGGCAATGGTGATTATTGGTACTACAGGTCGTACAGGGCTGTCGGCTGTGTTTATTGGTAACACCGCAGAACATGTGATTGATAAGATCAATTGCGATGTGATGGCGTTGAAACCGCAAGGCTACATAAGCCCTCTTGATCCCAAGACCGCGATTTAAACCAGTAAGATAAAGAAAAGGGAAGATAGCTGACTATCTTCCCTTTTTTAATGTGAGGAAATGCCGTTTTAGATGTTGGTAACGTCGATAAACATAGACTCGTCGATGTTGGTTGATGAGACAGTCGCTTCGCTAAATTCGTATTCTTCACGGCTGCCTTCACGGTCTAATGGAAGGTTGACGAAATCAAACAGCTCTTTATCTGCAAGCTGGCTTGGGCTTACATTCTGAATTGATTTAAAGATTGCTTCTACGCGGCCTGGTGTCTTTTTATCCCAATCAATTAGCATTGCTTTGATCGATTGACGCTGAAGGTTCTCCTGAGATCCACAAAGGTTACATGGAATAATAGGGAAATCTTTGTGTTCCGCGTATTTGATCAGATCTTTTTCACGACAGTAAGTCAAAGGACGGATTACCACATTGCGACCATCATCTGAACGCAGCTTTGGTGGCATCGCCTTTAATCGTGAACCGTGGAACATATTCAGGAACATGGTTTCTACGATGTCATCCATGTGGTGACCAAGTGCAAGCTTGGTTGCACCGATTTTTTCTGCAAATGAGTATAAAGTACCGCGACGCAGACGAGAGCAAAGACCACAAGTTGTTTTGCCTTCAGGAACCTTTTCTTTTACCACTGAGTAAGTATCTTTATCTACGATGTAGTAAGGAATGTTCAGCGTCTCGAAGTAGTCTGGCAAGATGTGCTCGGGAAATCCCGGTTGCTTCTGGTCTAAGTTAACCGCCACGACTTCAAACTTGATCGGTGCAGCTTTTTGTAGGTTGAGCAGAATATCAAGCATCGCAAATGAATCTTTACCGCCACTGATACATGCCATTACAACATCGCCTTCTTCGATCATGTTGTATTCTGTAATAGCATTTCCAACATTTCTTCTCAGACGCTTTTGAAGTTTGTTGAATTCTAAGGTTTCTTTACGTGTATCTTTTTGATTCATTGCGGGCTCTCACATTGCCGAACAAGTCGACAGTAGCACTTCCTAAGTGGTTTTATTTGGGGCGTGGATTATACGAGCTTTTTCACTAGGATTAAATGCTTCATTGATTCTCAAAGATGAATTATTGGCTTCTAATGACTTCGCGCAATTTGGTAATAGAAAAATTAGGCGATTCATTGTGATACCAGTTGTTCAAGCGCAAACGTTTATCTTGCTGCGTTTTTTGAGTTGAATCACAACACAAAAGCCCGTATATTTCCGATGTCTAACAGGCACACCCTACAATGCACGTCGCCATCCTGCCTCCATTGGTGCATTGATATTGGTGTTTATCTACTTTCATGCAAAACACATCTTTTTCTGTTTCTGGCCTTTTTAAGGAATCGGGTGCGCTGTTGCATCTCTCGATCCCTATTATTTTTATGCAGCTTGCTACTCAGGCAATGGGCTTTGTTGACACGACCATGGCTGGTCAAGTCAGTGCTGCGGATCTCGCGGCGATAGCGCTTGGTACAAGCTTGTGGTTACCTGTCTCGTTGCTTCTGCGAGGCATCATTATGGCGCTTACCCCTGTTGTTGCCTTCCATCGCGGAGCTCAACAGCTAGATAAAGTTCGGATCGCCTTCATTCAAATGCTTTGGCTGGCAGCTTTCGTGAGCGCTTGTTTGATGGTGTACCTCGTGCTGGGCGAAAACATACTTATTGCGCTTGGCGTGGCACAGGAGATTATTCCCATTGCCAGTGATTATGTCGTTGCTTTGGCATTTGGCGTTCCAGGCATCGCGCTGTTTTATACCTTGAACGGTTTTTGCGAAGGGATGAACAATACACGTGCGCCTATGCTTATTTCTGTCCTAGGTCTACTTGTAAACATTCCAGTGAACTACATACTCATTTATGGCAAATTTGGTTTCCCTGCGCTAGGAGCCGTTGGCTGTGGATGGGCGACTAGCCTTGTTTATTGGCTGATGTCCGCGTTACTTTATAGCTACATAAAACATCATCACCACTATAAGCGTATTCTTCATTTTGGGCAGTTAAAGCCAGTTTGGAGTGAGATCAATCACCTGTTTAAGCTCGGTTTTCCCATCGGGCTCAATATTGCGGTATGCGGTAGTATCTTTGCGGTGATCGCCTTACTTATTGGACGAATTGGTGCAGAAAATGTGGCAGCGGCTCAGATAGCACTAAACATTTCGAGCATGACATACATGATTCCAATGAGCCTTTCATTTGGCATCACGATACGTGTGGGACATGCCCTTGGTGAACAAAAAGATCAACTTGCTGCGATGCGAAGTTATGTCGGCGTCGTGACTGCTGCACTACTGTCGTTAATGTCTGTTGCGTTCTTTCTGCTGTTTCCAGAGTGGATCATCCGCTTATACACAACGGATCCTATTGTTTCAGCGACAGCCGCTACTTTACTGGTGTTTACGGCGATGTATCAGTTTAGTGATGCACTACAAACGTCGGCCAATGGTGCACTTCGCGGGTATAAAGATACCAAAGTGCCAATGATGCTGGCAATTTTAGCCTACTGGGGATTGGCATTACCACTGGGTATGGTGTTAGGTTTAACTGACTACCTAGTTCCATCGATGGGTGAGAAAGGCTTTTGGATTGGGATCGTCACTGGGCTTTCAACTGCTGCTTTAGCAATGCTAATACGACTCTTCGTCGTGATCAGACGCAATCAACAACGCGTAGCAACTGAGAAGTTTAGTCAAGCTATCGTGTAGAAAATTCCAATCAGAATAAATATATGGTCATTCTTGCTGGTTAAAATCGCTGATAGCGTCGTTATAGCTTTTGTAGGTAGGTGAACTAGATAGCTGCAATCTATGCCTTGCTCTAAGCGATTTTTCCTGCGCAATTATCTGATCACCTATTTATCCCGATTGGTATAAACAAAGGGTCGCAAGTTGCGACCCTTGTAGTTTTATGCTTTTGGCAAATACGGAAGTACTCGTGAAGTTTCCTGAGGAAGGGTCATTGTGCCACCCTCACCTATTTCATCGAGCGCGACTTGAACCTTGCCATCAACAATTTGTTTCGTCGTACCGTTAGAGAACAGAATTTGCGAGTTTAGTTTGTTCGGGAATTCTAGCGTGACGCCTTCGACATCTGGTGTAAACCAACTCGCAAACATCCCACCAAGCTGCTCTAAGATCGCCTGCATTTGAGGTAGAAGCACTTTCACTTGATCGTAGCTAATCTCTCCTGAAAACGGTTCTCTTGTCATCACAACCATAGAGAAGTCGCAACGCATATCCATTGGTGTATGAACAAAGACAAGCGGATTGGCAGATTTTAGATTTTTGTCGAGCGGGACAATCACCTCGTTATATGGAGAGATGGTTAGCTCTTCGTAGTGCTCTTCTTTTTCCATCCATGCTTTTTCAACATCACACAGTTGTTTGGTATCCGCGTTAAGGAAAAAGAATCCCACTTTTACATCATCATGTCCTTCTTTGGCATTCTGTTTCATGTGCGAAAACAGCTTGGAGTAAGTAAACATGTATTCTTGAGCTTGAACAGGCAATACTGCCGCGCTAGATAGGGCTGCGGCTAAAATCGCTAACGATACTTTTTTCATTACTTTCTTTCTTATTGATTTAGCTTTCTATTGATTGGCTAAGGGTAATTCCCAGAACTGCTGATTGTGCCTGATCATGCTTTGTAAATCGTTGACGTATGCCTCACCTCGTTCAGAGTATTTAAGCAATCCATTGGTTAATGCCATTGCCGCATCCGTATCAGTCAAGCTTTGGTCATTGAGATGACGTTGGTAACGAATTTCACGTAGCGCTTTGTAGGCATTGTTTCGATTCACATTCATGAAGTAGCCATGAATAGACTGCTGAACAGAACTAAACTTTGCGACTTCGTGAGTCATGCCTTCTCCACGCTGTAAGGGCACTAAGCCACATCCGGAGCTGTAACACCACTGGCCAAAGTAATTGTTGGCCTGTGTTGCAAAGCGAGATGTCCCCCAAGCGGATTCATTGGCACCTTGCACAAGCACCAAGGCTTCAGGAATCACATCCACGCGATGGAGCATGTTGTTTAGCCACTCTTGAGAGACACCCTCTGCAGGCAGTTCAACTTTATACAATTTACCTAAGCGCTTAGCATAACTGGTATCAGAGGCAGTGATAGAGCCTGTTTGGAAATTATCTCTAATCGAATCTAAGCGCTTGCGTTCAGAAACAATTCGCTGATTCTCTAAAGCGATGCCCGGTCTTAGATAATCAAAAAATGCTTGTTTCTTCTGTTTAACATCTTTAATCGCAGAAAAGTCTGGAGCGGCTCCGATAGACTTGCCAATAAACTCTGGTGCTTGTTGCTCGGTCGCTTGCGCTTGTTTACGGCGCTCACGCTCTTCGGCTTGGTTTTGTTCATAGCCATAAAAACTACAGCCGGCAATAACGCCAGCTGCAGCAATAGCAATGAATTCACTTTTACGCATTGAACACTTGTGAATCGTTGTCATTGTCGTCTTCATCTTTTGGTCTATCAGAAGCAATAATTTTTAACTTAATGCCAAACATATTGCGGTATACGATTCCCTTCACGTGGAAGAAGAAAGGCAGGACGAAAATCAGCCCTAAGCCGTAGAACATCATACCAACAACAAACATGACTGAGACAACAGAATATATTCCAGCTAGAACGAAGATCTTCTTATTTACAGCGCGAAGCGATAAAAGCAGAGATTGCATCGGTGGCACTTGCTTTTCACAAATCAGAAGAATGGAGTTGGTAAATGCTAGTGACAAGTATAGAGACAGCAGCGGGAAGATCATCCCTGCTATACCTTGTAGCAGCAAGCTAAACAAGGTGGCTAGAATGACTGGCACTGTGTATTGCAGGCCTTTACCAATATGACGAGGTTTGGTCATCAGACCGGCGGCATGGCTCATCGCCATCAAAGAAATCCCTGCATAAATCGGTGCGCTAATCACTTCGTAGCTAAAGTTTGCCACCATAATCGCGTTGAAGATGCTTGGATCAAATGCGTCTGGATTGGTAACGGCATCGATAATGATCCCCGGGTTACCTAATTGCAATTTCAGCGCGATGTAGAAAATGGCCAATTGCAGCACAATCAGCACCACTATCGCTGGAGAAAAAGAAAGGAAGTGCTTTACTGTGTGTTGCCAAGCCTCCTTAAAGACCTCGCCGGCTTTAAGTTCGTAGTCGCCCGAAAGTGCGCGCTCTACGCTGCCACCTAAGTTGAAGTCTTTTTCAATGTCATTATTCATTCTTGAATCCAGTGCCTGATTTGACAATAACCAAGCTAACTTGTTGATAAAAATTGGCGTCATTATACGTCAACCAAACTCAGTCTAAAATCGGATCTCGCCTTGCTGCTTGCTTTATCGACTGTTTGGTTGATAATTAACCACTAAACGCATCGTATCAGTATAGATATCTGACTCAGAAATAAAGGAAATTATCCTCTGAATGCGCGGTTTATTTAGCATACAGAGAGTATGGTAAGGAATGTTTACTTTTACCTGCAAAAATTTTTCTGTTTCAGAATAAGAAAATGCTTTGAATTCACAATTTTGGTGATTATGATGCGCGCCTCGAATTTGTGTAACGACGGGTCATCTCAAATCGGTGGCCAAGGTGGGAGAAAAACAGACGTTGAACGCTAAACAAGATGCAGGAAGACCAGTAGTTAAACTGACTGGAATTAGCAAAAGTTTCGATGGTAAGGAGATCATCGCAAATCTTAACCTTGATGTTAATCATGGTGAGTTTCTAACGATTTTGGGCCCTTCTGGTTGTGGTAAAACAACCGTGTTGAGGATGATTGCCGGTTTTGAAACCGCAGATAAAGGCGAAATTATCCTTGCTGACCAAAACGTAACTCAAGTTCCTGCTGAGCAAAGGCATGTAAACACTGTATTCCAGAGTTATGCACTATTCCCTCATATGACGGTTTTTGAAAACGTGGCTTTTGGTCTACGCATGCAAAAAGTGCCATCTGACGATATTGAACCTCGCGTAATGGAAGCGTTACGTATGGTTCGTCTTGAGAAAATGGCGCAGCGTAAACCACACCAATTATCTGGTGGTCAACAGCAACGTATTGCCATTGCACGTGCCGTTGTCAACAAACCAAAAGTGTTGCTGCTTGATGAGTCTCTATCTGCGCTGGATTACAAATTGCGTAAACAAATGCAGATCGAACTAAAGCAATTGCAGCGTCAGTTAGGTATTACCTTTATCTTTGTTACTCACGATCAGGAAGAAGCCCTTTCGATGTCAGACCGCATCATTGTTATGCGTGACGGCGTGGTTGAGCAAGACGGAACTCCGCGTGAGATTTACGAAGAGCCGAAAAACCTATTTGTTGCGCGCTTTATTGGTGAGATCAACGTGTTCAACACCACCATGATTGAGCGCATTGATGAGAAACGTATTCGTGCTGAGATTGAAGGTGTTGAGTCGGTGGTTTACTACGACAAACCTGCCGCTAGCGGTGACAAACTGCAAGTACTACTTCGCCCAGAAGACTTACGTATCGAAGAGATTAAAGAGTCTGAGCAGAAAGGCATTGTCGGTCACGTTACTGAGCGCACATACAAAGGCATGACCTTGGATTCGGTGATTGAGCTTGAATCGGGTATGCGAGTAATGGTGAGCGAATTCTTCAACGAAGACGATCCTGATGTCGACCACTCTCTAGGTCAAAAAGTGGCGATCACTTGGATTGAAAGTTGGGAGGTCGTACTCAATGAAAGCCAAGAAGTTTAGTCTTCAGAACGCGATCATCACGTTAATCGTCGGCTGGCTAACGCTTTTTGTATTGATACCCAATCTGATGATTATTGGGACCAGTTTCCTAACTCGTGATGAAGCAAACTTAATCGAGATGACCTTCACGTTGGATAACTATATCCGCTTGATGGATCCTCTCTACGCCAAGGTGCTTTGGCATTCATTCTACATGGCGATTATTGCGACCTTGCTATGTTTAGTGATTGGCTACCCATTTGCCTATATCGTAGCGAAAATGCCAGAGAAGTGGCGTCCTGTGATGTTGTTTTTGGTGATTGTACCATTTTGGACTAACTCACTGATCCGTACTTACGGTTTGAAGATTGTCTTAGGAACACAAGGCGTTCTTAACAAGTCATTGATGGCAATGGAAATCATCGATAAGCCAATTCGTCTTATGTATACAGAGTCGGCAGTAATGATTGGTTTAGTTTACATTCTGCTGCCATTTATGATTTTGCCGCTCTACTCTGCGATAGAAAAGTTAGATCACACCTATCTAGAAGCAGCAAAGGACTTAGGAGCGAACAAGTTTCAGACATTCACTAAGGTTATCCTACCGCTTACGATGCCGGGTATTATTGGTGGCTGTTTACTCGTGCTGCTCCCTGCCCTTGGCATGTTCTACATCTCTGATCTACTTGGCGGAGCGAAGAACTTGCTGATTGGTAACGTGATTAAGAGCCAAGTGCTGAATGCCCGAGATTGGCCGTTCGGCGCGGCGACCAGTATTGCTCTGACCATCGCGATGGCGATTATGCTGTATGCCTACTATCGTGCAGGTAAGTTATTGAATAAGAAAGTGGAGCTAGACTGATGGGACGTACAGTTAGATTTAGCTTTATGACCTTGGTATATGCGTTTTTGTATCTGCCAATCGTTGTGTTGATCGTTAACTCATTTAATGCCAATAAGTTTGGAATGAAATGGGGTGGCTTTACCACTAAGTGGTACGAAACCTTGGTTAACAACGACAGTTTAATGCAGGCTGCTTGGCATTCGCTGAATGTCGCGGTGTTCTCTGCTACTGCGGCAACTATTATTGGTAGCTTAACCGCGGTTGCCCTATTCCGTTATTCGTTTAAAGGAAAAGGCGCGGTGAATGGCATGCTGTTCGTAGTCATGATGTCACCGGATATTGTGATGGCGATTTCATTGCTAGCGTTGTTCTTAGTACTTGGTGCTCAACTGGGCTTCTTTACGCTATTAATCGCGCATATCACCTTCTGTTTGCCGTTTGTCGTAGTGACGGTATACAGCCGCTTGAATGGCTTTGACGTGAAGATGCTAGAAGCAGCTAAAGACTTAGGTGCAAGCGAATGGGTCATTCTAAAACAGATTATTCTACCGTTGGCTAAACCTGCAGTCGCTGCGGGCTGGCTATTGAGCTTTACCCTGTCTCTGGACGACGTGATAATCAGTTCATTCGTCACAGGACCAACCTATGAGATTTTACCATTGAAAATCTATTCGATGGTGAAAGTGGGGATTTCACCAGAGGTGAATGCCCTTGCAACAGTCATGTTGATTGTCTCTTTGATCTTGGTGGTTGCCTCTCAACTACTCGCCAGAGAAAAAGTAAAATAAGACTTAGCATGTAATTCACTAAACAGAATGGCTATTAGTCATTCTGTTTTTCTATCTACTGCTGATTAGCGCAGACACCATGGGCGCGAAAGGCAACGTTTGGTTTGGAGCTAACGTAAATGAAAAAATGGGCTACTCTATTAGCTGGTAGTGCATGTGCGCTTTCCCTGTTCTCTGGTTCAGTGGCAGCGGACGAAAACAAAGAACTCGTCTTTATGAACTGGGGACCTTACATCAACAGTAATATCCTTGAACAGTTCACCAAAGAAACAGGTATTAAGGTTATCTACTCTACTTATGAGTCTAACGAGACCTTATACGCGAAGCTAAAAACGCATAACCAAGGTTATGACTTAGTGGTTCCTTCCACTTACTTCGTCGCTAAGATGCGTGATGAAGGCATGTTACAGAAGATCGACAAGTCTAAGTTAAATAACTTCGCTAACCTAGATACCAACTATCTTGATAAGCCATACGATCCAAATAACGACTACTCTATCCCGCATGTTGTTGCCATTACTGGTCTAGCGGTCAATGCAGATATGTACGACCCCAACGATTTTACAAGCTGGGCAGACTTATGGAACCCAGAACTTGAAGGCCAGTTGATGCTGATGGATGACACGCGCGAAGTGTTCCATATTGCTCTGCACAAACTAGGTTACTCAGGTAACTCAACCGATCCTAAACAGATCGATGAAGCTTACGTAGAACTACAAAAGCTGATGCCGAACGTGCTTGTGTTCAACTCTGACAACCCAGGCGCGCCTTACATGTCAGGTGAAGTGGGCGTCGGTATGCTGTGGAACGGCTCTGCGGCCGCGGCGCAAAACGAAGGTATGAACCTTAAACTGGTTTTCCCGAAAGAAGGCGGCATTGGTTGGGTTGATAACTTTGCCATCTCTTCTGGTGCAAAAAACGTAGCTGCAGCGCATAAAATGATCGACTTCTTGCTACGCCCTGAAATCGCTGAGAAAATTTCTCGTGACACTGGCTATCTGACAGCAGTAGCAGAATCAAATGCGAAGTTTAAAGATATCGCGCCGTTATTCCCTTCTCAAGAAGATTTGGATCGCGTTGAATGGCAAGACTCGGTCGGTGATCTAACCGTAAAGTATGAAGAGTACTTCTTAAAACTAAAAGCAGGACAATAATCCTTCATCTAGGTAAATGACCAAAGTAAAAATAGGTAGCAGTAGCTGCCTATTTTTGTTTTGGCTGATATACTTACCCGTTGCTAGGTTTGTCGCTACGACAAGCAAGTTTAATAATCATGTTTTTTCAGAGTACTCAGTTCGGAGTAACTGTGTGCTGATAAACACAGATAAAACGGAAAACCAATGAAAAGTAAATTCTACGCAAGCGCACTATGTGCTGCGACGCTATTCGCTGCGCCGGCAATGGCCGCTGATCAAGAGCTTTATTTCTACAACTGGTCTGAATACATTCCAAATGAAGTTCTTGAAGACTTTACAAAAGAAACTGGAATCAAAGTCATCTACTCAACTTACGAGTCTAACGAAAGCATGTACGCCAAGCTTAAGACTCAAGGTTCTGGTTACGATCTAGTAGTACCGTCTACTTACTTTGTCTCTAAGATGCGTAAAGAAGGTATGTTGCAGCAAATCGATAAGACGAAACTTACTCACTTTGCTGACTTGGATACAAACTTCTTAAACAAACCTTTTGATCCAAACAACAATTACTCGATCCCTTACATTTGGGGTGCGACAGGCATCGGTATCAACTCCGACATGCTAGATAAATCATCAGTGACTAAGTGGGATGATTTCTGGGATAGCAAGTGGGAAGGTCAACTAATGTTGATGGATGACTCACGTGAAGTATTCCATATTGCACTGACTAAACTTGGTTACTCGCCAAATACGACCAATCCAGACGAAATCAAAGCCGCTTACGAAGAGTTGAAAAAACTGATGCCTAACGTATTGGTATTCAACTCTGATTTCCCTGCGAACCCATATCTAGCAGGTGAAGTCTCACTAGGTATGCTTTGGAATGGTTCTGCTTACATGGCTCGCCAAGAAGGTGCATCGATCGATATCGTATGGCCAGAAAAAGGCGCTATCTTCTGGATGGACAGCCTAGCTATTCCTGCAGAAGCGAAAAACGTTGAAGCGGCTCATAAGATGATCGACTTCCTACTTCGCCCAGAAAACGCAGCTAAGATTGCACTAGAGATTGGCTACCCTACACCTGTAGCGACAGCTCACAAACTACTGCCTAAAGAATTCGCAAATGATCCAAGCATCTTCCCTCCTCAAGAAGTGATGGATAGCGGTACGTGGCAAGATGAAGTGGGTGAAGCAAGCGTACTTTATGATGAGTACTTCCAAAAGCTAAAAGTTGAAAACTAACAACTTTAGATATCAGTTATATACTTAAAGAGCGGCAAGAAGCCGCTCTTTTTTGTATTTGAGGGACACCTCTTAAAGCTAGCTAAGGATGAGCTATGGAAAGAAGGTATAAAGTCATACTGATAATACTATGCCTACTGTTTGCGACGTCTACTCTCATAGCGTTTTTAACTCATAGCGACTATATCGACTCTCGCAATGATGTCTGGTTTGAAAGTAATACCCTCTTTGTTCTGGTCTTCATCTTTGTTATTTCTAGGAACACGATCCTCGACAATGACTACATCAAATACGGTTTCTTGTTACTCATCTTTAATCAAGCATACGATGTCCTAACCGAAGTCAGCTATCTAGATGCAATCTCAGATGAATACGATCTGGTTGATACCATGATTGAAGATGGCAGCCTTCAAATCGCCTACCTCTTAATTGCATTTGGCTTTACTAAACTGATCAAGCAAATCAACAATGATGCTTGTATAGATGAACTAACCGGCCTCTATAATCGAAAAAAATTGTCTGATATCAGAATGCAGACGTTTGATCTTATCTATTTAGATCTAGATGGCTTAAAGGCAGTTAATGATAATAAAGGCCATGCTGTTGGAGACTTAATGATTATCCGATTTGCACAGGCAATCAATCAGATCATTGATCGGCATGAACAAGCATTCCGAATTGGTGGTGACGAATTTGTTGTTGTCGTTAAGCCAACTGAAGGACGAAAGTTTGTCGATAAACTCAAACAAGAGTTAGAAGGTGAAAGCATTCGTTTCAGCTATGGCATTGAGGCGACATCAAAAAATGAGCTGAGTGAAGCATTAGAAAAAACGGATCAAGCAATGTATGAAATGAAAAACTCCCGACGAAAACGTTGAGAGTTTTACTACTCACTAAGCATGTTTTACGTCTGGTTGCTGTAGGCTTAAAACCTCTTCTACTAGTTTAGGGACCTCAATACTCGCCTTTCCGTAGCGCTTCTCTTCAAACTCACTTTCAACGGCACTCGGCTCAAGATTGATTTCTATCGTGTGCGCACCATGCATTTTTGCGTCATGGACAAAGCCAGCCGCAGGATAGACCACTCCAGATGTACCGATGGAGACGAACAAATCTGCCGCTTCAAGCGAAGCATAAATATCACCCATTCTTAGCGGCATTTCTCCAAACCACACCACATGAGGTCGCATTTGAGAAGGGATCTGACAGCAATGACAAAGATCGCCCGTTTTAATCTCGCCCTTTTCCTCAATGACTTGATTGGATTCACTACAGCGCGATTTAAGCAACTCACCATGCATATGAATGACATTACTGCTCCCACCACGTTCATGAAGGTTGTCTATGTTTTGTGTAATAATGGTGACCGTTCCTTCAAGCTGCTCTTCAAGTTGACCAAGCGCAATATGAGCGGCATTTGGCTCAATGGAAGGATCTTGCAGCCCTAGTCGGCGCTGGTTGTAAAAGTCTTGAACCAAATCGGGATTACGTTCGAAACCCTCTGGCGTGGCAACATCCTCGATTCGATGGTTTTCCCACAAACCGTCTTGAGCACGGAAAGTTTGGATACCTGACTCAGCAGAGATTCCAGCTCCAGTTAAAATAACGACATTACGATACGGGAAATTCATACTACTTCCTTGTTACTGTTCTTGAGATTAGCTTAGCATCGACTCTCCCTCTTCCCTAGCGCTGCAAGTTAGACCATGGTCGAAATATGCAATGTTTTACCTAGTTTTTGTGAGGTTAAACAAAAAGGCAGCCTAACTTGGCTGCCTCATCTATTGAGTGAACGAAAGACTAGTCTTCGTTTGTGGCTGAAATCTTATGAATGGCTAAGTCTGCTCCGTTAAACTCATCTTCTTCTGATAAACGTAAACCAGACACTTTATTGATAACTCCGTAGACTATGAGCGCACCAATCACTGCGATGGCAATACCTGCAATGGTGCCGAGAAGCTGAACGGTAAAACTCACGCCCCCTAAGCCCCCTAGTGCGCTTTGACCGAAGATTCCTGCAGCGATGCCGCCCCACGCCCCGCAAACGCCGTGTAGAGGCCACACGCCAAGCACATCATCAATCTTGGTTTTGTTTTGAAGGTAGGTAAACAGATAAACAAACAACGAACCCGCAACACCGCCAGTAATGAGAGAACCGATTGGATGCATTAAGTCTGAACCTGCACAAATCGCGACAAGTCCAGCCAAAGGACCGTTATGAATAAAGCCCGGGTCGTTTTTACCCGCAATTAGCGCTGCTACGATACCGCCAACCATGGCCATCAATGAGTTCATGGCAACTAGGCCGCTGATACCATTCAGTGTTTGTGCTGACATTACATTAAAGCCAAACCAGCCGACGCAGAGAATCCATGCGCCCAATGCCAAAAATGGGATGTTTGAAGGTGCAAAGTTGGTGTGTTTCCCTGCTCTAATACGCCCCTTGCGCATACCTAGGAAGATAACGGCAACTAATGCTATCCAACCGCCAACGCCATGTACCACGACAGAACCTGCGAAGTCATGGAAGCCATAGCCAAATTGCGCCTCGAACCATGCTTGCAAGCCAAAATTGCCATTCCAGATCATGCCTTCAAAGACCGGATAAACTAATCCGACCGTAAAGAATGTGGCGACTAATATAGGATAAAAACGTGCACGCTCAGCGATACCGCCAGAAACAATGGCAGGAATAGCAGCAGCAAATGTAAGTAGGAAGAAGAACTTAACTAACTCGTATCCGTTACCCTGTGACAAAGTTTGAGCGTCTGCGAAAAAGTTGGCACCATACGCAACCCAATAGCCAATAAAGAAGTAAGCAAGTGCTGAAATGCCAAAGTCAGCAAGGATTTTGACTAACGCATTCACTTGGTTTTTGTGTCTTACCGTCCCAACTTCCAAAAAGGCAAAGCCAGCGTGCATTAAGAGCACCATGATGGCGCCAAGAAGAAGAAAAAGTGTGTCTGAACTTTGAGTCAGGGTTTGAACGGCTCCATGAACCTGACTTGCTGTTACGCTCATTCGTATAAGTCTCCATTTTTGTTGTCGCGCACTTTTCCTGTGCGTCATATAACGTTGCTCACCACATTGGTGATATTGTTTGAAGCACTGATACGGCAAGTAACATGCCAGTAACTTATGATTCTATAAATTATAACTAAGCCTATGAATAATAGATATTTTGTCTAGTAGCTAGAAATCAGCTAAAGGAATCGAACGCACACCTTTGGTGAAGTAATGCACGGTTATGGGGATAAGCGCACCAGGTTGAGGCGGGTTATTGTGGTGCAAAAAAAAGCCCTGAATGTTCAGGGCTTATCTAGATTAAGTTCAAATTTAAAGGTTTGGGCCTTTAGAGAAACTAAATGGTTGGTTCTCTTTAAGCTTATTCATACCTTGGAACATACGAACAAACCAGAACGCGATGGCAATCAAACCGAATAACATGCCTACATAAGGGATATAGTAAGCAATGTCATCAATCAGATGGCTCTTATACCAGTAGTCATTCACACCAATAAGGACACCATTCGATGTCGCGACCGTAATGATCAACACAACGAAGTAAGTCAGGTTGAGGAAGAAGGTTCTAATCAACCCATAATAATGAGAGTCAATGATCTCCCCATCCTCGCCCTTATCTAAACGGTATCCCGCATAAATGATGGCTATCACACCCGAAATCAAACAGGTAAACGGTGTAAAGCAGCTCAGGATGTACGCAACCCAAATGCCCTTATGAGGTTTGTTCATTTGTCTGCGCTCCTTTTACTTGGTTATCAGAGTTATTGGCTGTAGCACTCACTCCCTGCTCTTGACGCTCTTTTTCCATCATTTCTTGATACCAAAGATCGTGGTGTTCTTTCGCCCAAGTTTCGTCAACATCACCCGTGACCATACCTTCTAGTGCACCTTCCATACCGAACAGACCGATATAAATATGGAACACGAAACCACAGATCAGAATGAGTGCCGCTAACATATGGACGAGGTTAGACAGCTCCATATCGCGGCGGGTCTGACCAAAGATTGGGAAATCTAACACCAGACCACTAAGCGCAACCACAGAGCCCACAACAATAAGCAACCAAAATAGTGCTTTTTCACCTGCGTTTGAAAACTCTGCCGAAGGATGTGAACCTTTGTGTTTGCCAACCATACCACCAAGCTTCATAAACCAAGCAATATCGACTTTCTTAAAGATTGATTTACGCCACCACTTAATCAGCACACACAGCAGTAACACATAGAAGATGGGACCAATGTAGTTATGGTATTGCTTCGCCAACATGATGATGAAGCCCCATAGCTCTGACGGAATGTACGGCTTAAGGAAATGTTTACCGTAAACCAACATCAGCCCGCTAAATGCGAGTGTTAAGAAGGTAAACGCCATACTCCAGTGCAAGGCGCGATCCAGTCGAGACCAGCGTTTGATCTTCTTACCTGTTCTTGGCGCGCTCAACATGAGAGGCCCAATCACAATGTACATTAAGGTAACGAATGCGATACTACCGAAAATCGCCACAGCTCCCGCTGGTGACATCCATTTCTCTTTCAAAATGTACCAAGTTTGACCTGGGGTACTAATTAGCATTCCATGCTCAGGGAACTGAGACGTCGTGTAGCCCTCTTCGCCTTGACGAACTTGACGCCAGAAATCGGCTCCTGCCAATTGGGTCATTTCACGTTGTGCAACTTCAGACTCTTTTTGCTCAGCATGCGCAGGCAGCGATAAAGCAAAGAGTAATGCTGCCATCATTGACAGCATTACAAGAGATGCACGTTTAAACATTGAAAACATGAATCTCTCCAGTCTTAGCTTTTCGTTGCGTCGTAAGACAAGTCATTGCCGTCTGTCCAACCAGCGCCTTTAGCACCACGCTCGACAACACGTTGACGGAAGATGTCAGACACCTTCTCAGCATCACCCGCTAACAGAGCTTTGGTTGAACATAGTGAAGCACACATTGGCAGCTTACCTTCAGCAATACGGTTCGCACCGTACTTCTGACGCTCTTCAACTGAGCCCGCTTCCGTTTCAGGACCACCTGCACAGAAGGTACACTTATCCATTTTTCCGCGCTCACCAAACGCTTCTTGTTTAGGGAACTGAGGAGCACCAAACGGGCAAGCAAACAAGCAGTAACCACAACCGATACAAAGATCTTTGTTGTGTAGCACAATGCCATCTTCTGTGTGCTCGAAACAGTCTGCCGGACAAACCGCCATACAAGGCGCATCAGTACAGTGCATACAAGCGACAGAAATCGAGTTCTCACCCGGCTCACCATCGTTCAAAGTAACGACGCGGCGACGTTGGATCCCCCACTCTAGTGCGTCGTCATTTTCGTTCTTACATGCAGTGACACAGCCGTTACATTCAATGCAGCGCTTGGTGTCACAAAGGAATTTCATTCTAGCCATTTGTTGACTCCTTAAGCCTTGCGAATGTTACATAGGGTGACTTTGGTTTCCTGCATTTGCGTGACAGGGTCATAACCGTAAGTCGTGGCGATGTTGGCAGATTCACCAATAACGTATGGGTCGGTGCCTTCTGGGTATTTTCCGCGCAGATCTTCACCTTGGAATTTGCCGCCGAAGTGGAATGGAATAAATGCCATACCCGGTTTAACGCGTCGAGTGACCATGGCTTTAACATGGATGCGGCCTTTCTCTGCGCCTTCAACCCAAACCATTTCTCCATCTTTGAAGCCAAGGTCATTAGCATCTTTCGGGTTCACTTCAACAAACATTTCTTGTTGAAGCTCAGCTAGCCATGGGTTCGAACGCGTCTCTTCACCACCACCTTCGTACTCAACCAGACGACCCGAGGTTAGGATGATTGGGTACTCACCCGATACATCTTTGTCTTGAATCGACTTGTACATGGTTGGTAGACGGTAGATAGACTCGCTGTCGTCCCATGTTGGGTAATCCGCAACAAGGTCACGACGTGGTGTGTAGAGCGGTTCACGGTGAAGTGGTACGCGGTCAGGGAAGGTCCAAACCACAGCACGCGCTTTCGCGTTACCGAAAGGAATACAGCCATGCTTGATTGCAACACGCTGAATACTGCCAGATAGGTCTGTCTTCCAGTTTTTACCTTCCGCTGCTGCTTTCTCTTCAGCGGTAAGATCATCCCACCAACCAAGAGATTTCAGCAGTTTGTCGCTAAATTCTGGGTAACCATCTTCAATCTCACAACCTTTTGAGTAGCTATCTTCGGCAAGGATGTTAGTGCCTTCAAATTCAACGCCAAAACGTGCGCGGAAGTTACCGCCGCCTTGAGCCACTGGTTTAGACGTATCGTAAAGAATATGCGTGCCAGGGTGCTTCATTTCCGGTGTACCCCAACATGGCCAAGGTAGACCGTAGGTTTCACCGTGAGCAACACCACCTTCAGCTTCTAGTGACGTTTTGTGGAATGTGTGCCAGTTCTGTTGGTGTGCTTTTAAACGCTCTGGGCTTTGACCTGTGTAACCGATGGTCCACATACCGCGGTTAAATTCACGGGTAATGTCTTCGATAAGAGGTTGGTTGTTTTCCACCTTCACATTCTTGAACAGCTGCTCTGCAAAACCTAGCTTCTTGGTCAGCAAGTACATGATTTCATGGTCAGGTTTTGATTCAAACAGAGGATCAACCACCTTGTCGCGCCACTGAATAGAACGGTTAGATGCCGTTACACTGCCGTACGTTTCGAACTGGGTCGTTGCAGGTAGAAGATAAACGCCATCGGTACGATCGTTCATTACCGCTGCAACCGTTGGGTATGGGTCGACGATGACCATCATATCCAGCTTTTGCATTGCCTTCTTCATTTCAACGCCACGAGTTTGAGAGTTGACTGCGTGGCCCCAATAGAACATGGCGCGGATATTGTCATTTTGCTCGATGTTGTCTTTGTTTTCTAAAACACCATCGATCCAACGTGACACAGGAATACCCATGTTATTCATAGGTTTCTTGCCGCGATACTCATTTTGATCGAATCGATCTTGAACCCACTTGTGCTCTAGATTCCAAACTTTCGACCAGTGCTTCCAAGCGCCATCAGAAAGGCCGTAGTAACCAGGAAGTGTATGAGATAGAACACCAAGGTCTGTTGCACCCTGTACGTTGTCGTGACCACGGAAGATGTTCGCACCACCACCCGATTTACCCATGTTGCCAAGCGCAAGCTCTAGTACACAGTAAGCGCGCGTATTATTGTTACCTGTGGTGTGCTGAGTACCACCCATACACCAAACCACACATCCCGGGCGATTTTCTGAAAGTAATTTAGCGGTTTTGTATACGTCCGCTTCAGACACGCCCGTGACGCGTTCAACCTCCGCAGGGCCCCACTTGGCGACTTCTTCACGGATTTCATCCATACCAAATACACGTTGGCGGATGAACTCTTTGTCTTCCCATTTGTTAGCGAAAACGTGCCACAAAAGACCCCAAATGAAGGCAACATCTGAACCAGGACGAAGAGAGACATAGTGATCCGATTTTGCAGCAGTACGTGTGCGACGCGGGTCGGCAACAACGATCTTACAGTTGTTCTTCTCTTTGGCGATCAGGATATGTTGCATCGCGACTGGGTGAGCTTCTGCCGGGTTTGATCCAATGAATAGCATCGACTTACAGTTATGCATATCATTGAACGAGTTAGTCATCGCACCGTAACCCCAAGTGTTTGCTACACCTGCTACGGTTGTTGAGTGACAGATACGCGCTTGGTGATCGACGTTATTAGTACCCCAAAGCGATGCCATTTTACGGAACATGTACGCTTGTTCGTTGCTGTGCTTCGCGCTACCTAGCCAGTAGACAGAATCAGGGCCAGATTCTTTGCGAATATCCAGAACCTTGTTACCGATCTCTTCAATCGCTTGATCCCAAGAAAGCTTCTTCCACTTACCGCCTTCAAGTTTCATCGGGTACTTTAAGCGACGTTCACCGTGTCCGTGCTCACGCAAGGCTGCGCCTTTCGCACAGTGTCCACCAGCGTTAAATGGATGGTCGAATGCAGGCTCCTGGCCTGTCCATACACCGTTTTGAACTTCAGCGTAAATACCACAACCAACAGAACAGTGAGAACAGATGGTACGTTTGATCTCTGTTTTTGCATTAGGATCAACAGCTTTGGCCTCTGCTTTTTTGATCATGCCGGGTGCAAACAAGCTCGCACCAACGACAGCGCCACCAGCAGCAAGCGAGCTGTTTTTCATGAAGGCACGTCTCGATACACCTAACTGATTCTGTTCTTTGCTCACGTTATCGGAGCGTTTGACTAATTTCATTGGTTAGCTCCTATAGCGTTTCGTAGTAGTCACGAATATGTTGAGTCTCGTGATAACCCGTTTTCTTTTCGTCTTCCTTCACTTCTACAGATTCTGCAGCGCTAGCCACTTTGGTCGTGCCAGCGACTACGGCTCCAGCGACTGCTGCGGTCGTTAAGCCTTTGAGAAGATCCCTACGGCTTTGATTTAACTCTTTATTATCTTTCATTATTGCTTCCTTACCCTTTTTAGTAGGTATTGCTATCGACGTGAGACGTTATTGCTGAGGCTGCTCATACTCAGTCACGTTTTTCACATCAATTTTTAATTTGGTTTTGCTGTTTTGTAGGTTGGCACTGAAACGCACCTGCTCTAAAGTCATAAAAGCGTTCGTCAGTTCGGCTACAGTCAAGTAAAAGCTCGCGTTTCTTGCCTCTTTTACTTGCTTAACTAGAGAGTTGAACCATGTACCTAAATGTTTGTTGAAGAACACTTGCTGTAGCTCTTCCTCTTCTTCGGTGAGTACCGACATCACTTCACAGAGTGCCGAAAAGTGATCTTCAGGCTCCTTTACTTGCTCTTCTCGCTCTAAGCCAAGAAGTCCAAGATCATGACGAATAGAGGCAAGCGGCTTTTCCATTAGCGACCCTGTTAGATGCCAAGAAGCAAAAGGCACGACTTCACCACGACCAATGCCGATAAATAGCTCTTGGTACTCATCTTCTAGCTGTTCTTGGCTGCTTTCGATTGCTGCTGATTTCACTTTGTGCCAAGCAAGTTGCATGGCACTTTCTGCTTGCTCTGTCTCTAGTTGGGACAGGAAAGCGATCAGTTCAGTTGATGGCTGCTGGCGGTATAGCGACGACAGCAGTAGGTAGATATCTGCACGAATTGTTTGTTGTTGATTATCCATCGTACTCACACCTTAATAATTTAATTGTTTGGTTGGGTCTTCTGCCATAGACTCAAACATGTCTACCACTCGGCAGTCTTCACACATAGCAATGCGATTCAGAGCCGCTTCATCAGCAAAATGAGAGTGACCGCGTAACTTATCTTGCAGCATGTCAATCATCGACTGTGGCGCAAAAGGTTTGTGGCAGCGTACACACTCGGCTGCTTTTTCTTGATGAATGACTTGGGCTTGCTGGCGACTTTCTTTGTCCCAGTTCATACGAGGCGTCAGAGTCAAAACTTGTTCAGGGCACGCTTTAGCACATAGCCCACACTGAATGCAGTCTTGCTCGACGAATTGAAGTGAAGGAGAAGAACCATCGGTGTGTAATGCTCTGGTAGGACAAACGGCGACACAACTCATACACAAGGTACAATCTTTACTTTCACAGCTGACATTTCCGTAAGGCGCGCTTTCTGGAAGCTCTACGATGTTCTCAACAGGAATGCGCGCTTGTGCGAGAGAGTCCAGTGCGGTGAAAAGACGTTGACGTTTATTCCCTTGAAGATCGCCCAATGCCAAATCAAACGATTCGGTGCAAAGTGTTGGCGCCCCTTCTCTGAGCGATTCTAGATAAAGAATATCGACTGTCTCTTTTGCAATGCCGAGCTGAATCAGTAATTCTTGCGCAGTGGCCACTTCGTTGTTGAGGACACGAAGGATGGTTTCTGGCATAAAACGACTGGCAGCAAACAGTACTTGAGTTGCCCCATTAACTAATGCTGCAAACCACGAATCAATTCCAACTGAAGGCAGTTCTTCTACAACAACAGGAACCACATTATCTGGCAGTGCTTTAAGCGCCATCACGTTGTACTGTTCATGGCGTGAGCTACAAATTAAAACAATAGGATCTTGCCCGCCCGCTTGCTCATAGTTTGCCAGTGTGCGCTCTATGAATTTCTGGGTTTCTTGTGGAGTAGGAAGCGCGTAATGAATCGCCTCTGTCGGACACGCGGTTGCACAAGTGCCCACGCCTTGACAAAGGTATGGGTTAATTTCGATTCTATGCCCTGTTTTATCTGTACCTTCACTGGATAATGCACCTGCAGGACAAGCATCTACACATCGCTCGCACCCTTTCACGCCACGAGAGCTATGCGCACATAAGTCTGTATCTAGGCGGAAGAACTTGGGTTTATCAAAGGTGCCCATCAGAGTTGGGATCTCTTCCAGCGCCTCCGCGAGTTTTGGATAACCGCGCCCCACAGGGTAATAACCAGGTACTGGGACTTCTTCACTCATGCAGCTGCTAAGGCACAAGTCTAGAACGATATCGAAACAATCATGATTGATAGCGACCTGCGCAAGATTACTTTCAGTTCCATTGTTTTCGGTAACGACAGTAAACGTCCCTAGAAAACCCGATACTTGAACTGAGCTAGCAAAATAGAGATTGTTAGACTCACCTTTCTCACCATCAGTAGAAAGCAAGGTAACACTCTTTAACTGCTCTAACTGAGCCGCCGCGCTCTCAATAATGGATGTAGGGCCAACGATGAGTATATTACCGCCACTTTCATAGCTGACGGTTGGTGGGATAAGATTGGTTAGCTCAACGGTATTCTCAAACGCATAGCGTCGCGCCTTTCCGTTTGCCGATGTTGATTCTTGTAGTAGTTCTTTTAGCATTGCTCTGTTCCAGTAGAACGGAATATTCACTTAGGCGAGTAAAAGCAATTGCTGTACCAACTTTATATGCCCATTAAATCAATGCCTTATCGTAATTCGATGACCAATTACACATTAAAAAAACGGAGTGAGACAATTTGTCCCACTCCGTAAATTGATGATTTAGTCAAAATGTACCTATTCTTTGTGTGGTATATTTTGTCCCACTGTTTCCGTACTTTCTACCGATTGCGAAGAATCGCTCATCGTTTGTTCTTCAACTCCATCATGCTTAGCTAAGTCTTCATCACTGCTTATCAACTGAGCATTGCTTTCCATCTCTTCTTCATCAGATTGCATCCAATCGCGAAGCTTTTCAGCAACATCTGAAGAGAGGCTTTTTACTGCTTTGTAGTCATGGTCATAATCATTCAAGCCATCGACTTCACTAAATTGACCCGATAGGAACAGCTTTCTTAATGCGGCTTTTTTTACCGCAGATTCAGCTTCTGAAGCGATAAGTGAGGCTATGTTCGTCTCAGGTTGCTCCGTAGCTTCAACCTCTTGGCTGCTTGGTTCTATAGCGGCCTCTAGCTCCCCTGCTGTCTCAGATTCAGTTTCGACGACATCGAGCTCGATATTGACGCAAGGCTCATCCTGAGAAGCGCTTTCACCTTCTAACTTCTTTTTAGACCAACGATTAAAAAAACTAGTTGCCACTTGCTCTACCTGCCCCTTTACGTTTTTTGCGTCTTTGTTCGAGCAGCTCCCCGTGACGACCAATAAAGGCTTCCATCCACGCTTGAACAGGGAGTGGCATATCATTAGAAAGCACCAAGTAATCACCATCCATATACTGGCCAGCGACACTTTGTGACGCGGTTAGCGTAACGATATTTGGTGTCTCATCAGAATCGACATTATCTAAGACCAAAAACAGTTTTGGCTGAGTTGAACTCAGGTTAAATCGATAATCGGTGCGCTCATCTCGGTGTAATTGAAGCAAAGCAACCGAGGTATTTGCTTCGTTTGGAGTAAGGTCGAATGAAGCTAATTGCCATTGCGTCGTCGTCCATAGCCCTGTGGCGATTTCATGTGCGACAAGTTGGCATTCAATTGGCCATAGCTCTTCAGATTTTTCTACTTTTTCAGTCACAGTTTGATGTTTTGACATGGTTCACCAGCGTCGAATTTGATATTTAATGGATTTACACAAATCACTTAATTAGAGTTATATGCTCATGCTGCAAGCAATATCTGTACCCATAACTGACTTGCTCTATATTCAACCAATTTAGTTGAAATTTCTGACTGAGATGGCGTTGGTTTGTCAAAATTAGAGGATCGACAAATAGGAACGCTAATTGCAAGCAACAAGTAGCAAAAATAATACTGAGAATTTAGATAGGAAACGTCTGTGGTTAAACCAAACATTATTAAAACCAGTGAGAACCCTTTGCAAACCATCGAAGTAGAAGTGTTTGATGAATACGGTGAAAGGCTGACCAAGCAGATCGCCTGTGAACGCCCTCTTACGGTGATGCTGAACTGGAAAGAAGTCGTAACCTTAATGACGCTTGGGTCTCGTCCTGAGTCCTTGGTTCTCGGATATTTGAAAAACCAAAGCTTTATCAGTGATCCTGAATCGTTGGAGTCTGTCATTATTGACTGGGAGACGCACACAGCAGCGGTAATCACGAAAGAAGACATTCAACAAGTAGAAAGCGCGCTCAAGAAAAAAACCGTCACTTCTGGCTGTGGACAAGGCACCATGTATGGCAATGTGATGAAGCAGCTCGAAGGTTATCAAGTTCCTCAAGTCCCTCTCAAGCAATCTGAAATCTATTCCGCACTGGAAGCATTAACTCATTACAACGACACGTATAAAAAAGCGGGTGCGGTTCATGGTTGTGCGGTGTGCAAAGGTAATGAAGTCCTCTCTTTCGTTGAAGATGTGGGTCGTCACAATGCCGTCGATACGTTGGCAGGTGAAATGTGGCTTAATCAAGAGTCTGGAGAAGACAAGATTTTTTACACAACCGGTCGCCTTACTTCTGAAATGGTGATTAAAGTGGCGCAAATGGGGATACCAGTTCTGTTATCTCGCTCTGGTGTTACGCAAATGGGATTAGAGCTTGCTGAGAAGTTTGGCATTACCACGATTGCTCGTGCAAAAGGTTTACGTTTTCAGGTCTTTACAGGTGCCAGCAAGATTGATTTCGACGTAAAAGGCTAATCTAGTAATCGTTCCTACCCCATATTAAGCGCATCGCCTGGGTGCGTTTTTTTATCTCTCGAAACTTGCAATGACGCAATGCACTGCTATTAGTTTTATATATGTGTCATAAATATTTTATAAAATTGTCACATAAGTAAGCTACCGACGTCACTAGGCTATCAGGGAGGTGCTCATGGACAATTCTCCAGGTACTCAGCATTCTAAAGGTTTTGCTTTATCTATTCGCGCAAAACTGTTTCTTATTAACGCCATGTTGTTAATTTTTGTTGGCCTTTACGGCTTTGTGGAGCACTCAAGCCTTGAGCGACTCCAGTCCTTAGAGCATGCTGCGAGTCAAAACCTCGCTAGTGAAGTTGACCTATTGATGCTAAGACGCCATGAGAAAGACTTCTTAGCACGCAAAGACCTTAAGTACCCTAAGCGATTCGATTCGACATTTGATCAAATGACGGCACGTCTTGCAGACCTGTCTAATACCTTGGTACTCAACGATCTTGATTTCACTTCTTCGACCAAAACAATTTCGCAGACACTTGAACAATATCAAGCTCAGTTCCATCAACTGGTTAATCAAGTCAATCTGCTTGAAGGAAAAGGCAGCGAAACAAGTTATATCAATCAGTTGGAGCAAGCTCGCCTTGACCTTAGACAATTGGCCGTTGAGCAACGTGACATTAACTTAAAAGTCGCCCTATTTGAGTTAATGGAAGCGGATTTTCGCTATTTGTCTGATATCTCGAAAGAGAGTGAAGCACTTTTGGTCAACGCGCTAAGTCAGTTTGAATCGACTGTCGGGCAATACCCACCGTTAGCCACCTACTTCTTTAACTATCGAGCAAAAGCGGACCAACTGATCAATGCTCGAACGCTATTAGGTTACAGCGCGAATGAAGGTTTAAGAGGACAATTGAGAAGTAATGTTCATAATACGGAAGAAGAAATTGCCTCTTTGCAGTCTGCTATTGTGCAAGAAATATCATTAGCGACAGTACAAGTTAAACAGCAACTGCAAATAATCGGATTAGTCATGGTTGCCCTACTCTCTTTACTTCTGTTTATGATCGGTAGAAGCATCCTTAAGCGGATTAAAATCATTAACACCTTAATGAAAGATATCGCATCTGGCAGCGGTGATCTCACGGTCAGGATGAACGCTAAAGGTAACGATGAGCTTGCGCAGTTAGCCAACTCTTTCGATACCTTTGTCAGCCAGCTACACACGCATATAAAAGATGTCGCTTCGGTGATGGAAGTGCTAAGTGAAAGCTCATGTAGCTCAGAGCAAGCGGCTTCAAAAAGCATGAAGAATGCAGAGCAGCAGAAACTAGAATCTGAATCGGTAGCCACAGCCGTTAATGAGTTGGTCATGACGACGAATGAGATCACCGCGAATATTGAGTCTGCTGCACACAATGCCGAGCGCGTGAAAACAGAAGCACAGAATGCTCTGGATATGACTCATGCAACAGGCGACCGAATTGATGTGTTAGCGGCAAGTATCGAAGAATCTCAAACCCACGTTGTATCACTTGAAGAGCAAAGTCGAGAAATTAATCAGGTGGTTTCTACGATTCAAGGCATTGCGGAACAAACCAACCTGCTTGCACTTAACGCCGCTATAGAAGCAGCAAGAGCCGGTGAAAGTGGTCGAGGCTTTGCAGTGGTGGCGGATGAAGTGCGTCAGTTGTCACTAATGACCAATGACTCTACTCATCAAATAGAATCAACGATTCAATCACTGACTCAGGGTATTTCGCAAACGGCCAATCAAATGGCAACTAGCGCAGATCAAGCAAGAACGACCAACGAACACACTCATAAAGTGGTGGAAGCCATTGAAGGTATCAGTGAGCAGATTGGCGAAATGTTTGACATGAACACACAAATTGCGACTGCCTCTGAGGAGCAATCAATGGTCTCTGCTGAAATTGATCGTAACATCACTGAAATTGCGCATTTGGCGGGCAACACCTTTGAGGTGGTGTCAGGTTCTGTAAGATGCAGCGAGCAAGTGTCGGGAGTTAGCCATAAACTAGAGAAAATAGTCGCGCAATTTAAATACTAGTCGCAGCCTTTTAAAAAAGAGCCTCTTCGGAGGCTCTTGGTTTAACTAACTTTGAGGCTGTTCTACAAAGATCAACTCATCAATGTTAAACCCTCGCTCTTTGGACATGGTTTTAAACTTCTCTATTACACTATCACTAACTGTTGGTGTTCGAGCTAATAACCATAAGTACTCATTGTTAGGGCCAGACACAAACGCATAATCATAGTTACTACGTTCTAACTCAAATACCACATAGGAACCGTAAAAGGGGCCAAAAAAGGAAACTTTTAAATACCCTTGGTTCTTCGCATCGACAAAATACGCTTTTCCTTCAGCCTCTTTCCATTGTTGGGATTCGCTGTTATACCCGCGATTAATGACCTTTACCCCGCCATCATCGCGTAAGCTGTATTCCGCGGTAACTTGTGTAAGCCCTTGTTCAAAAGAATGGTCTAAACGAGCTATCTCATACCATTTACCAAGATAGTTAGTGAGTTCAAAATCACCAACAGGTGTCACTGACTTTGGCATTCCCAAGCAAGCGGTCAAAGTGAAAACCGTACTAAGTAATAGAACCGTTTTAAATGTTATCTTCATACACCGAACCTTATGGATTACATATTTCGTCGTTTACACTGAACGCACTAATCGATAGCGCTTTACCACACCTTCGCTTTTATCTGCGTAACTACCTAGATATTGTCCACCGACCTTTTCAATTACTTTCTGAGAGGCTGGATTATCGATTGAGCACGTCACGATAACGGGCTCGGCCACAACATGGTCGCGCACCCAAGCGAGCAAATAAGAAGCAACACCTTTACCACGAGCTGATGGCCTAGTCTCGTAACCAATATGCCCAATCACATTTTCTACGTTAGCGTTACTTCCTCTCCTTACCCGAATCGCACCTAAAATCTTGTTATCCTTAAGACAATAGTATGTGGTACTGGGTAGATAACCATTTGGCAATTCAGAGGTTTGTTGAGCACGTGTTATTAAACCAGATAAGTAGCTTTCCGGGTCACGCTCTACATTGGCATATTTAGGAATTCCGGATTCACAGCACTCTTTAGCATAACTCGCGAGCAAAGGCGCTAAGCTTAAATTTGCTTCCACTACTTCCATATAGTTCCCTCTGTAAATGAATGAGCTAAGCGCTTTTAATCTGACGTGTAACTCATGTAATGTCAGCTTTACTTCTTACTTTCGATCGAGACTATCAGGCCATTTACAAAGCTAATTTTTGCGAATGGACAATGCTGAATACCATTTAACTCACAAGAATAAGTTGCTTGTGACTGAATATCCCCATGTTTGTTGAGAGACTCTATCTGTTTTGAACTGTACCGTTTTCCCCAGATTGCTCGAACGGCGCACTCTGAATTGCCAACGACAACTTCACCTTTTCCTAAAGCCACTACATCCATGTTGCTCAAAGCGCCCCGCGCTACTAACTCCTTAGTTGCAGATTCACTTTCCGGTAGCTGCGCACCTACATAGTCACAGAGTTCAAGATCCGTAGCTAAATCAAAGTTAGGTTCACTTGGGTTAAACTGCTCGAAATTTGGAGAAGAAGCACAGCCAACTAATGCAATATTGAGTATTAGAATAAACCGTTTCATATAAAATGCTCCTTCAAGAAATCAATACTGCATTGAGAGGTAACACCGCCCAAACAACCAGACGTTTCCATCCTAAACGCTAAACTTCAATTCCACACTCTTTTCATTGAACCTTGAGGGAAGTCTTAATTGACTCGCTAAGTTATTGTTGGCGACTAAACAACAAACTTGCCCCTGACAGCGCCAAAAAGGTAGCGCAGCCTCTGTTGAATCGCTTTGTCATTTTAGGTTTAGTGAACCATCGCCTCAAATATATTCCGAATATGGCATAAATAGATATTGCGGCCATTTCTAGTATCAGGAAAGTCACACCTAAAGCGAAAAACTGTTCCTTTACATTAGCCGAAACGTCAACAAACTGCGGAAGGAATGCAGTAAAAATCAAAATAGCTTTGGGGTTACCAGCTGCTAGCAAAAATTCTTGCTTTGCTAAACCCACCCGGTCATGAGCATCTGAAAACTCCTTTATAGGGTTTGATTCTGAACGCCAAAGGTTAAAAGCAATCCACAACAAATAAGCTGCTCCTGCTATTTTAATAGTCAGAAAAAGGGTCTCGGAGGCATATAGAACGACTGCCAGGCCGGAAGCGGCTAACGCAATCATTACAGAAAATGCTGCTATTCGTCCAAGACCAGCAATGAAAGCAGACTTGAAGCCGTAACAACGAGCATTATTCATAGATAATAGGTTATTTGGGCCTGGCGTCATGTTTAGCGCAAAACACACAGGTATAAAAAACAGTAGCTTCCAGATTTCCACAATGTTCGCTCCATGAAATTAACGCTAGATTAAGGCTTTAGTATACCTTCTACTAAAATCTTAAGCACTAAGGCGAATTTAAACAGAAAACACGAAGCTTTGGGAATCTGACTTAAACATTTCTTACGTTAGCTATCGATTAAAACTCTATTTCGACGAGAATGAGATTTCAGGCATTTTGGATTTAAAACCCACTTTAATTTCACTACAACATAAACCAAATTCCCAAAGGTTGTCTTCTATCTGATACGAATCAAACCGAATGATGTCCCAGGGCAAGTTAAAGTCAGTGCTGAAATCTTGAGTGCCGCTATCGGCTTCAATGTAGCTCACTTCTAGTTCACTAAAGACAGCTACGGCTTCATCTTCAAGATTTTCCCAAGGTGCAACAACTAACGTTAATCCTCTCTCGGACAATGAAAAAGCTTTAAGAGCGTGTGTACCTAAAGATCGAAACAAACGTTCAGAAATTTCCTTACTCATTCTAAGCTCCTAGAACATTACTTTGACCAAAGTGTAGAGATGGCTACTGCCGAACATCGTAACAGATGTACTCAAGAAAATTTCGAGAATAAGCCTCCAGATACGGTTAGTTCGTATCTCACAGATTGCGTATCAGTCCTAGTCGAATGCCCTACTATGTGCCCGACTCTAAATCTAGCATCACAAGTGCAAAGCTCACTAATAAAAGAAGGATTGCTGTAATAGATAAATTTACAGTAATACTACATCGTAAAACTTCATTACCAATTTTTTGGTTAAGCAATTTGTTATAACCGCATGTTCTCTCTGACTTCATAGTGGCTTACATGACGATCTGGATTCAATTTGTACTTTTCGTCTTCTGGATACAATTTAGCTACACTGATATCTTCACCAGAAAATGCTTTAATACATTCAAGATCTTCCCAATAAGTTAACAGAGTGATTTCAGCATTGTCGCCTAAATTTCGATTTAGGATTTGAGCACCGAGAAAACCTTGTGTAGTTGATGTATCTTTTATCCCTGTCTCATACAGGTATGCGATAAACCCTTCTTCATACTCTTTAGGGCAAGTAGCTTTCCATTCTCTGACTATCATAAATACTCCATTTTATGCCGTGGTTATAACACTTGGTTGAGGCTAAAATGACCAACATAAAGACCGCTTAAGAGACCTATTATATGACCACTAGAATTTTAGCCGATGTTGCTGCAAGCATTACTGAGTTGAAAGCTAACCCTATGAAAGTTGCAGCTAGTGCTTACGGCGAACCTGTTGCTGTATTAAACCGAAATGAGCCAGCATTTTATTGCGTACCTGCCGAAGCGTACGAAATGATGATGGATAGACTCGAAGATCTGGAACTACTCGCTATCGCTAAAGAGCGTGAATCTGAAGAGAGCATTTCGGTAAATATTGATGACCTATAAACTCGACTTTAAAAAGAGCGCACTCAAAGAGTGGAAAAAGCTAATCGAGCGCTTAGGTAACCCACATGTTCCTGCTTCAAAGCTTTCTGGAGCTGATAACATGTATAAAATTAAGTTGTGTCAATCGGGCTACCGTCTCGTCTACAAAGTTCAAGACGATGTCATCATTGTAACCGTCTTAGCAGTCGGAAAACGCGAACGTAGCGATGTTTACCGTAAAGCCATGAAAAGGTTAGATGATTGATTGAGGTATAACGCCAAATTAAGGTGTGAAGCACACGACCACTACACTTAACTAAATTCAAACCAAAAGTGCCGAGCGTGCTGAATCACTCTTATATTGTTTGTTGTGTCACTACACACCACCAACGTCGTCACTACCACCAAAGTCCCCGCCACCTAGCTCCTCTTGGGTACTTTTGCCCTCATATTGGTCTGTAGAGCCATGAACTGAGGCGTATTCCAAGTAAGCTTCAATATCTGGGTCGCAGTCTTGCTTGAACAAGATATTCCCTACTTCTCGGTGAAAATCAGGGTGTGCACCGAAAGATGTCGACAAACCCAAAGACATAAAGAAGCTGTGGCTAGTTAACATACCATAGGCGTAGTTTTTATAGTTCAGATCATTAGATTTTCCAATTGCCCCTAGTGCCCAATCTATTTCCTCGGGTTCGTAGCTATCTCTTTTTCCGTACTTAACCGCAAGTCTTGGTGGAAGCTCTCTAGCAACAGATTTGATAATACTCTTTTTCGTCCACTGAAACATATTTTCTCCTAGTGACATACGCCGCGTTAAGTAGTGAGCAACGCCACCACGAAACCTAACCATACTACCGTAAACACAAAACCCAACGATGGAATGAAAAATGCCATGCGTTGCGAATCACTCTTGAACAGTTTGTTATGCGTAATTTTTGACGCACTTTGTCATTGCTGTTTCCGAGACTGACAAACCATCGATTCTATATTGATCGTTGAACTCTCCAACAACATTGAACCCTGATTTTAGGTAGAGGTTCTTTGCTGGAAAATTCTCTGATAATACACAAAGATCCAGCCAGTCAATTTCAGATTTTTCTTGGCAGAAACTTATCACAGCATCAATGAGTCTTTGACCAATACCTTGCTTCCTACAAGAAACATGTACACCCATACCGAGTAGAACTCGATGAGAACGGCTTTCATCATTGTAGTGGCGAAGATCAATATGACCTTTGATACTTCCATAGGTGTCTTTTACAACCCAGAGCTTTCTCCAACCTACATCGCCAAACTCATGGGAAAAACCTTGGATAAACTTTTCTTTTGTTACTTCTGGAACTTCACTTTGCTCTCTGGACATTGGCTGAAAAAGAGGAACTTCGCCATTACCATTTTCAGACAGCTGATGTTCAAGATACGCAAAGAATGAAACTAAATCCGATTTATCCGCTTCTACAACTTCCATCTAATATTCTGTACTCCATCAATTACGCATAACGCCGCGTTAAGGTGTGATGCACGCTTGGCTATACTTGAGCGAAGCGAAAATGCCAAGCGTGAGGAATCACTCTTAAACACTTTGTTATGTGTTTTGTTTGCCGCTAAATAAGATCCTATTGGAAAATGGGTCTGTAATTGTAAAACACTCCCCACCCCATGGAACTGATTCCAAAGCAGGATTACAATACATGTAATCTTTCTGCTCCAGCTCAGAAAACAGCTGCTGAATCTTATCTACGTTTACAAAGAGCTTACTTCCCGGAGTACCATCACCTGAGTGCTCACTCAAGTGAAAAACTAGATTGCCTTTTGATACTTGCATATAAAGCGGGAAGCCTTCTTCAAATCTATGTTCCCAATCTAGATTCATACCTAAATAATCTAGATAAAACTCTTTCGCTTTTTGAATATCGAAAATTCTGATAATGGGGATTGTCTGAAAGTTCATAGTTTTGCTTCTATCTTTGAAAACTCGGTATCTGAGTATATACTGGTGTACCCCACAAAAAGTAGACAGTACATAACTACATACTTTCGTACTCAACTGGGCTGACATGCCCCAACGCTGAGTGCCTTCTTCTGCGATTGTAAAATACCTCAATGTATTCGAAGATGCCCATTCGGGCTTCCTCAAGCGTTTGGTAGTCTTCTGCGTATATCAGCTCGACTTTCAGTCGACTGTAGAACGACTCCATCACCGCATTATCCCAACAGTTGCCCTGCCGACTCATGCTCGGTATACCTCCATGCTTGCGCATGAAGTCCTGATATTTATATGCTCTGTATTGTACACCACGGTCCGAGTGGATAATGACGCCCTTAGGCGGCTTACGTGACTCAAACGCCATTTTTAGGGCATTGGTGATGAGCTCGACGGTCATCGTTGTCCCTAGCGACCAACCCACAATACGCCTTGAGTGCAAGTCCATCACTGTCGCTAAGAAGAGCCAACGGCTCTTCACCCAGATATACGTGATGTCCGTAACCCACTTCTGATTTGGCGTCTCAGGCTCAAAGTCTCTTCGCAGTAAATTGTCGGCAACATTCGTCATCGCAGCCACATCCTTGCTGTATTTAAACCCTTTGCCATTACGTGCCCTGATACCTTTTTCCCTCATGATATCAGCCACATAATTCACGCAGCAGGCATAGCCTGCTTCGTTGAGCTCTTCGGCTATTCGCACTGAGCCGTAACGTGCCCGATATTGGGCAAAGGTACACATGACGAGCTGTTCAAAGCGCTCTCGCCGTTTTGAACGCTCACTCGGCGTATGATGACACCACTTGTAATAACCGCCCCGACTCACTTCTAAGGCGCGGCACATTAAGCTAATGGAATACTCACCGACATAGCTTTCAATGAACTCGTACTTCACTCTTGCTGCTTCGCGAAGTACGCCGAGACCTTTTTTAGAAATTCCATTTCATCTTTGAGTCGCTTGTTCTCGCGCCTTAGCGCTCGGAGCTCTTCGGACTCTTTCTTCGAATAATCGACACCGTCTAAAGTGTTAAACTGTTTATCAGATAGGCGTGTGAACTGGCGCTTCCAGTTCCGGATCTGCTGGGCACTAATGCCCAGTTCCTTAGCAACGGAGACAGCTGTTCGGCCAGGAAGACTGGCCAAGCGGACTGCTTCTTTACGGAACTCTTCGGTGTACGCTGGATTACGATGTTTAGCCATAAATCACCTCTCAATTAGACCCTAGATCTAACTTAGTAAAGTGTCTACTAAACGTGGGGTACTCGGAAACATAACGCCAAATTAAGTAGTGAGTAACGCTACCACTCACCTAAAGCATTGTGCCGTAAACACTAAAGTTGATTCAAACCGAAAGTGCCAAGCGTTGCGAATCTGCTTAAATTTATTGTTAGAACTATTGGGACTTGCCTGTTAATTCGCTGCCTTTAATCTTAAGTAGCCACTCATTTTTCATTTTCTTGCGGTATTTGTTTAGTACCTGATTCGGTCGCATATATTCTTCAACTTTCAATCGAGAGTCGGAGATTTTCAGCTGAGCTCTAAGCGATTGATTCAATGAGCCGTATTGCAAAGATACTTGAGCATCTTCTAATGATTGCAATAACTCGGTTTTGAAAGTCTGTTCATTTTTCGTCACTATATCAGTCCAAAGTTCATACAGCGTTGCGTCCCCAAAATTGAATAAGCGTAATCTAGAACTAGATTTCAAAGCATTATCAAAACCTCGATTGAGAAGTGGCTCATAATGAGTAATAACTGTCTCCTTAGCTGAAGGACGTGCCTCCTCCAACATCGTATGGACAACTCGTTGAATATCATTTTCTTTATTATCTAAGTCAATTGTGAAGTGAAACCCTAAACCGTTTAGATCGACTGCGTTCTTAGGCCTGTTCATACCATTGTTGTACATAGCACCGCTACCACCAAAAAAAATACTACCGCCTACAATTCCACCACTAGGTGTCGAGTATGAATAAGTATTAAACGGAACTTCTGATTGTACATTAAGAAAATATAGGTCTGTTACGTAATCCAGAATACTTTCGGTTTGAGATACAGTAAGGGGCTTATCCTCAGGGTTGATACTTCTCCGTAATTCTTCAATTTTCGCAATCCAAGCACCTCTCTCTTTAAATGAATCTGGATACAAAAACATTGCATAGTACACAACCAAAAACACAGCCAATCCATGTGTGCTCAAAATTTTAATAACACCAGTTAGAGAATGCTCGGAAGTATTGCTTCCTTGACCGCTTTGACTCATATATTCCTTTCCTATAATTGTTGACTATTGCGATAGTTCTAACGCCCTGCTAAGTGGCTAGCAACGCTTACCACGATACTTAAACTAGCCACCGTAAATACTTTACCAAACTAGAACTAAAATTGCCGAGCGTTGATAGTCTGTCTTGAGCAGTTTGTTAGGTGAAATAATTCTTCAGTAAGTCTCTTTGCCATTTTGCCGCGACTCTATTGGGTAATATGTATTCAGCTTTTGCACCTTCAAACGAAGAGCATTGATCCAGCTATCTTAAACCCTTCACCAAAACCAGTTCACTAATTTCTTTTCTATCAGTGTGCTCAAGAGCTGTTTCGTAATTCAGTAGCGTATGAACCAAGTTGGGGTTAGCTAGTGAATCGAGTCTTACTTGAATGTGACAATCACTTTCTGAAGGCCATTCTTTATCCCCAACTGCACTAATGTATACACCTAAGTTCATGTAAAACTGTTTAGAGTACTGAGAACCTTGAATATTTATAACTTGAATATAGCCTTCTATGTGTTTCCACCATGTACTTCCTTTCTTTCTAAAACCTTCCTTCTTCAAGGTTGGTTTTAAAATGGACTCCAAACATTTCTTTTCTTTAGAAACCAAAGACTCCTCCTGACTTCATTTCACCTAACGCCCAATTAAGGTGTGAAGCACGCGACCACAACACTCAATTTGACCACCGTAAACACTAAACCCAACCCAAACCAAAAATGCAAAGCGTGCTGAATCACTCTTAAATTGTTTGTTAGGCTTTGACTTGATGCATGATATCAAAGGCTACTCTCCAAGCTTCGATGTTTATGCTTAGTGCTGTAGCTGCATCTACTTTGCCTGTCTCATATCTTGCTGACGGTGTAACGGATGACAACAACGCCCAGTCGATACGTGAGTCAGGCTGATAACCAAGTTTTTTAGTTTGCTTAAGCAAGTCTTTAAACTTATGAGTAAATTTCACATTTCCAGAATGTTGAGAAATATAAAATTTCATCACTTTCTCTGCAAACTGAGCCGAATGCCAAGAAGATAAATCAGGACTTTTTGGTCGAATTGTTAGGTTTTCACAACTTACAAAGGAGTCCTTTAGTGCTGTATCAACAAAGTCATTTCCCTTAAAACGTGACATCTTAACGACTACTTTATGCGCAGTAATAAAGTATGCTTGAAGTTCATTTTCTTCTTTAGGTGTAAACCTAGCTCTAAGTGGTGCTGGTAGGTTTTGAACCATATCTAAGGTATTTAGTATATTGCCACCCGTCATGGCATCTTTGCTGGTAACGACTAAATGCTGACCGTATGTTAAGGGAACCTTAACATCAAATACTTCGCCACGAATCATAAAAGGTATTTTTGCCATCGAAAAATCTACCTTTAGCCGATCTTCATATAGACCTTGATACCAAGAGTTTACATGACTACTTATATTATTTGCTGTGATAGGTAAACTGGCTGGCTCGACAGAAAACCCTGCTAAAGGAGCATCAATTCCTAGTAAGTTGATAATCTTAATAGTGGCATGCATTGGTCTTGCGGCTATATCCATTTGTTCCGCAACTAAAGATGAATCTATATCCTCGATCATTTCGAGGAATCGGTCAAATTCTAACAACATTTTTTACTACCTAGTTTAAATACCATACGCTTAGAAGCCTAACGCAGAGCTAAGTAGCGCAAACGATGCACCTACCAAGCCCACAAAACTTCAAACCAAAAATGCCATAGGTTACAGCGTCTGCTTGAGTGACTTGTTAGTAACGGAGGTTCCGTTGCACGCTGATCTTTCAGCAATCACCAATCTCTGCTAAACATGACACCCTATCCACACCCGGCCAGCTGCACTCAAGAGTAACCAAAACCGGAGCGTCCACAAAAGCGAAACTACTGTTAGGCACAGACCGCCGAACAAATGAACTAAACAAAACCTGACTCGCTAGCGGCGGCGTTGCACCAAAGAAACCTACAAGATTTCAGCGATTACATCCGCTTTGAAACCCGCGGAATAGCAGCACAAAATGAACCACCACTCATAAAATTTGAGGACTTAAACAGCTGGCTTACTAACGCCGCGTTAAGTGGTGAGCAACGCTACCACTGCACTCAAGACATTATTCCATAAACACTGATGCATATCTTTGAACTGAAGCCGCCAAGCGTTGGGAATCCGTCTTAAACGCTTTGTTATATGCGATTCGCGGATATTAACCCTTTTGCAAAAAACTCCAACTGTCCATTCTTTGGTTTTTTAATAAACTCTTCTACAGCCTCTAAGGGAAAAGATTGCTGATTATCGATACTAAGTGCTATGTTGTTACTAATTGTACTTTTTATCCATTCGCCGCCAGCTGCATTTATTACGATTTCACCAAGATAAACAGCTATCAGGTATCTAGCGCCTGAAGTTGCCTCTTCATCATTTTCATTTACAACAGAAGTTAAGACCTCTTCTAGCGTTGATATCGAATCTAGATCTTTCGATAAATGTCCGCCCATCAAAGACACTATTTCTTCAAGGTGCTCGCAAGTATCTTGTATATGTTTTTCAAATTCCAACACTTAGTCCTCCATTGCATATAACGCCCAATTAAGCAGTGAGCAACACTACCACTTGAACTAACCTTTTGCACCTTAACCACTTAAGCTGACCGAAATAAAACTGCCAAGCGTTGCGAATCTGCTTGAATTGTTTGTTAGACAAGCGCTTTTCTGCGTACCAACTTGCCATAAGCGCTAATGGGAGACAACCAATGAACGAGCTTCAAAACACTGCAACGACCACAAAACTAAAAGACAGAAAATGAAAGCTGTTTGCAGTGAACCACTGAACTGATTTGCACCAAGCCTTTTAACACCGAGCCGCTGCACATTAAAGAACATTGCTGGGCAAACCATTTGAAGCCAGCTAAGTGCAGTCGGTGGTATGGTGAGCCGCCCTACTTTGCAATATGCCACTGAAACCCCATTTCACCTAAAAGACTTTGTGCCACTTAGCCGCTAAACCTGACGTCAAAATGAAAGCTGAAGTGGCGTAGGAAAAGCCTACCGCATCTACAAATTCCATGCGCTTTCTAACGCCCTGCTAAGTGGCTAGCAACGCATAACACGATACATAAACTAGCCGCCGTATACACTGTACCAGACTAGAACCAAAATCGCCGAGCGTTGATAGTCCGCCTTGAGCAGTTTGTTAGCTGCTACGAAGAAGGTTGAGTTTTTCACCCAAGCGCCTAATTTGAAATACATTATTGCTTTCGAGTGGCAATGTAAATTGGACAGCTCAAAAACCCCAACACAGTTGCTAGAACATGCTTGGCAGAGAATACTTTCAAAAAAGCCCACTACCAAGCGCGCAAATCAGATTTAGCTGCGCAGCATTTCAACACCCAAGAAGCCACACCAAAGAACTAAACAAACACACCACTTCAGTAAGCTGACTTTGGTTGATTCAACCACTTAACGAACGGTGCCACTGGCGAGATAGTTTGTACCTGAGGACTATCAAGTGTGAAGCTAGAGCCCCGCATTCATGAGTACTTAAGCCCTTAGTTTCTTTAAACAATAGCTAACGCCCTGCTAAGTGGCTGACAACTTACCACATAACGTAAACAAGCCACCGTAAACACAAAACAAACTTTGACGTAAATTCGCCGAGCGTTGGCAGTCCATCTTAAGCAGCTTGTTATGTTGAGGCTATAACACCTATTTTCTTACACATGTTGAAGCCCGTGATGGCAAAACCTACAGCTTGGTACAGTTTTAGGGCTCGTTCATTATGATAAGCAACCCTCAACTTAATTTGTTCAACACCAAATTCTTGCAACTGTTTTTCTAATTCCGAGATGGAGGCTGTTCCATAACCGCAGCCTCTATATTCACTCGACACGTAAAAGTCGTATATAAAAGTAGACTTTTCAGTAACATTAACGGAATGCCATAAATAACCAACTAAGCATTGTTGCCCATTCAACTCGGTCTCGATACAAAGCAACGAATGCTCTTTCCCCTCCAACCCGTTAGGAAAACAACGATGAAGATCTTTTTTTGCCAACTCAATGGCAAGCTCCATTGAGTGCCCATAGTTTTGAGCAATTTCTCGGCTATAGTCGTCAATAAAGTACTGACAATAATCAGGATACTCTTCTTGGCGCATTTCCCTAAGTACAACCATATATTCCTTCCATTACGGTAAATTCAATCCGCAACATAACGCCGCGTTAAGGTGTGATGCACGCTTGGCCATACTTGAGCGAAGCGAAACCGCCAAGCGTGAGGAATCACTCTTAAACGCCTTGTTAGGTTTGTACTCAAGGCAAGTCGCGTAACTTTCTAGCTGGATTGCCTGCGTAAATACCTTTCTCTGTTATGTCTTTAGTTACAACACTACCTGCACCAATGACCACGTCACTACAAATGTTGACAGGCAACACTGTAGCATTTGACCCGATTGTCACGCTGTTAGCGATAACTGTGCGTCCCCAATTATCTGGATTTGGGTCAGGTTGACCACTTTTGAAAAGATCGTTGGCAAACATGACACCATGACCAATGAAGCAGTCACTTCCAATAGTGACGTACTCACAGATAAAGCTATGAGATTGGATTTTAGTACGCTCGCCAATAATTGAGCTTTTCTGTATTTCAACAAACGGTCCAACAAACACGCCTGTTCTCAGCTCGCAGCCATAAACATTAGCAGGTTCAATAATAGTGACATCTTCACCACAGATAACATCTGTCACTTGAGCTTTCAAAACTCGTGGATTTGCCATTTAACCTCCGAAAACCTAACGCCCTGTTAAGGTGTGAGTAACGCAATACCGATGCTTCCGCATACCGCCTTAAACACTAAAACCAACGCATAGTAAAAATGCCACGTGTTACGAATCACTCTTAAACAGATTGTTATGTGCAAACTTCTACCAATTGGATGTCCCGCTATATATCAAGACTGGTACCAATACTTTTCTGTTAACTTCAAGCAATTTATACTAGCCAAAAGTCATTGTTAAGGTAACGATATATCTTTATCCCAGAACAAAGATTCAACCTCTAAACAACTAATCTGATTCTTCAGAGAACTGACATCTACCCCCCAGCGACGACAAATAACCAACAAACGCCTAATGACATCACCTGAAACTGATGACTTGAAATGAATTTCTAGATTTAGACCAACACCAACTACCTTTTCAAACTCTGGTAATGAGTACAAACAAGCGAAAAAAACTTCTTCGTCGTCTTGCCCGTAAAAACTTGGTCCTTCAATGGTTACTATCATTCGTAACTCCACACTCTAAGCTATTTTAGACTGGCACATAACGCCCTGTTAAGGTGTGAGCAACGCAATACCGAAGTCCCTGCATACCACCTTAAGCACTAAAACCAACGCATAGTGAAAATGCCACGCGTTGCGAATCACTCTTAAACAGTTTGTTAAGCGTTTTGATCGTCAATCTGATGAAATTTAACAGCCATATCGCAAATGTATAATCTTGCAGCTATTTTATAATTATCAATGTCAGCACTAGATATAGATAGTTTTTCACCGATAGTATACGCAGGGTTGGAATCGACTAATTCTTGAGATGCTTCACTATCATTGTGTTTTATACAATTGTTAATTAACCGTAATTCTTCAATTTTCCTGTTTTCACTTAGACTAGACATGTCGTATGGGCACTGACTAACTACATAATCAATGTAAGATAAACGTCGTTCGTTAACGTCATTTACATACCGCTTAAACAAACTCTTTCTCTTTAACTCAATCAATTTGTATAAAGCGGTCACTATCATTTCATTTAAAGTATCTGCTACAGATTGAGCCTCTGCGTAGTCATCAGCCATGCAGTCTCGATAAGACTCAAAATCATATTCACTTTCAAATTGGTCTTTAGAGAGATTACCATATTCTTCTTGAATATTACTTTTACGCTTATTCAAAGCGGGTGTAACCAACGCCTGAATAGAATCTAACGAGTCGAGCTCTAGCTCTTTTTCGAATTTTCGTGCGAAATTTTTCCAAGAAATACCCATTTTACCTCCGATTTAATTTGTCATAGCTGGACGCTTAACGCCCAATTAAGGTGTGAGTAACGCTACCACGAAACTCAAACATACCACCGTAAACACCGCACTAAAAATTAGAACCAAAAATCCCAAGCGTTAGGAATCACTCTTAAATTGTTTGTTAAGTCACTGATTTATTACGTCTATGATTTCACTTACCATTGTAGATTCTGACTTGCCTTGAGGGTGCTTAGCAACAACAACTTTTATAGTCTCACCGTCTACTAATAGGGTGCCACATGACTCAACTAGGTTGTGACCATCATTCTTTGTCAGTGACACATGATCGCTTAAAAAACCATTGAACCAGTTAAGTCCTGTAAGAAAGATTATTACCCGTGGCTTATACTCTTTAATTTCAGCCAATAGTAGTTCATTACAAGCTGAAAATTGCTTATCGCACAAACTGTCACTAGGGTTCCCTCTAGTGCTTGGAGCAACCTTATAAAGGTTGGACCATACGATTTGACTCGACCATCCTGAACTCAACGAATTTGTTTTATTTAAGTAGTTTGTAACTTGCTTGACCACTCGCCAAAATGCAGATGATTTCGTGTTGTAGCCCTCGGTATCTCCCCACGACTCTTCCACCCATTCCAATGGACAAACAGAATGTTCCGATGTATCAAAGATTTCTTTAACCATCGACTCTGCACTTAAACTGTTTAGATCAAACTCATTGTACCAACCATTTACAGCTCTCCCAACAACCATTAGGTTATGGTTATATTGGTGCCCTCTTTGGGCACTGAAACAAGATAAACCTTGAGTTCTATTTCTATAATTTGATGTACCAAGATGACGTAATAAATTTAAGTACTTCTGTTCTTGCATATTAATTCCTAACCAAAGTGACTTAACGCCCTGTTAAGTGGCTGCCAACCTACCACAAAGCCCGACTAAACCACCGCAAACACTTTACCAGACCAGAACCAAAAATGCCCAGCGTTGGCAGTCCGTCTTTAACAGATTGTTAGTTGGTTAGCGAACTCTGAAGTTTAGATGTTCCACTGTAAAAACAGGTGCGGTTTAAAAAGCAGTAAACGACCAAAGCCTAGCGACAACCGCTGCTTTAGAGCAGATAATTTAAAAGCTAAACTAGTTCATTGCATGCCCAAGCAGCTGAAACTGATACACCTGATACGACCGTTCATCAAACCAGACACCAAACTTGATTAGGCAAGCACCCCTAGTTCTTACCCAAGAGTGATGATTTGATACTTGCCGAAATACAGTGAACGAACGCAAGTCACGCGCACAAAACTCGTACCTTAGACCAAGAAACAAATACCAACTAACGCCCTGCTAAGTGGCTAACAACGCAAAGCACGACGCTTAGACTAGCCACCTTAAACACTTTACCAAACTAAAACCAAAATCACCGAGCGTTGTTAGTCCGTCTTGAGCAGTTTGTTATGTGAATTATTTTCGACCCATTATGCGTAGGACACGCAAGAATAGATTAATGATATCCATATAGAGTGCAGCCGCACTATCCACCGCATTGTCTACTGTTTTCGGTATTTGGTTTGCCCTTCCCCAGTCGTAGCCAATATAGCCACAAAAGATGATTGCTACTGCCCAGTCTATCCAGTTTTGACGTAATCCAAGACCATACACGAGCATCATTTCGATAACTATCACAATAAAAAGCGATAGAGTAAGAGCGCTATAGATACGCTTAAAAAAAGAGGGAAACAGAATTCCAGCGATTAACATAACAACGGTAACTATACCCGTTACTTTAATTGCTTTCAGAACTAGGTTGGGGTCATATATTGAAACTACTAAGTTAATTATCAAGCCAAATGGAATTACGACAAAGTTATAGCCAATAAAGCTAACTATCGGACTTTCGCTACTGCTAAAAAGAAATACCCCAAAAAAGCAGCTTAGAAAGTATCCTAGCAAAATGACCCAAATAGGGAAAACAACTATGGCTTCAACAGGAATAGTAGCGACCATGAAGCCATTAACGCTAAACCCCCATAATAAAACCAAACCAATAATAAGATTATAGTTTCTGCTGCTGATTTCACGCTCAAAACGATCTCTTCGCTCAAAGACATCAGGTTCAAACATTTGCTCTATATTCCTTCTAATTCACATAACGCCCTGCTAAGTGGCTAGCAACGCATTACACGATACTTAAACTAGCCACCGTAAACACTGTACCAAACTAGAACCAAAACTGCCGAGCGTTGGTAGTCCGTCTTGAGCAGTTTGTTATGTTTAAAGCCAAACAAGCCCACTGTATGGTTTCGTTCTTAGAGATTCTAACCTGCTTTCCAGCGAACCTGAATGTACCTCTAACTTGTGGCCATCAGGGTCTAAAATGTAGAGTGATTGCCCTTCACTTTTGTTCTCTTTCCAAACTTCTACACCCAATGAAACGACACACTTCGCAAAGGCTTCAAATTCTTCAGATGCAATATCAAAAGCGATGTGGGTATAGTCGGCTTTTGGGCAAGGTTCATCGAGTGAAAGACAAAACCAAAGTTCACCTACAGATAAGTAAGCTCCCTTATCCCACTTCGCATGAGCAGTGAACCCCAATATATCCCTATAAAACTGAAGAGAGGATTCCAAATCACTAACTGCAATAGTGATATGATTTAGCCCTAAAATCACCGTTTCCTCCATTAAACATAACGCCGCGTTAAGTAGTGAGCAACACCACCAACATACTTAAACTATTGTGCCGTAATCACTAAAGCTGAATCAAACCGAAAATGCCGAGCGTTGCGAATCTGCCTTAAACGCTTTGTTATGCGTAGTTTCTCAGCTTAGCACTGGTCTAAAATAGCTACGTTCATAGCTGATAATACAGTCCACCTTGTCAGCAAATTCGAATGCCTTAATACATTCTGGATCTTTTAGAGATTTAACTCGATATTCTTCATAAGCCGACAAACTTTCAAACGTGAATAGGGCTAGAGCAATATTGTTCGCACCTTCAGATGGAAGAAAATAGCCATTGTGCTGACCACCAAACCTTTCAACCAATGGAATCCACATTTTCGCGTATTCTTCGAATTCTTTAACCTTTTTAGGGTCTATTACATACCTGACATAGCAAGTAATCATGAGCATTAATTCCTTCTAATTGCTTGATTTTGTGTGCTACGCATAACGCCCTGCTAAGTGGCTAGCAACGCATAACACGATACTTAATCTAGCCGCCGTAAACACTGTACCAGACTAGAGCCAAAATTGCCGAGCGTTGATAGTCCGTCTTAAGCAGTTTGTTAGGCTAATTCAGTTTTACCTTAGTTTCTTCAAGGCAACTTTTCCTTTGTCATATAAATAGTTGAGTGCGAGATAAACCGCTACGTAGAGCGCAAAGTCGAATAGAGCCAACTTAAAGTTAAACGGATCTGAAACAATATTATAGGTTACGCCTATTTGAGCCCCTATGTACTTTGCTACAAAAATTGTGGCGAGAAAAATTACTATGTTCATAGGTGTGCCTTTGCTGTTACTAGAAATATGCATTTATCTAGGCATAGTATTCCCGCACACACCATAAGCAATTAATATCATCTTAGGTAAACTGACATTGCGACAAGAAGTGCATTTTTCAACCAATTAGCCTAACGCCCTGCTAAGTGGCTAGCAACGCAAACCACGATACTTAAGCTAACCACCGTAAACACTGTACCAAACTAGAACCAAAATTGCCGAGCGTTGATAGTCCGTCTTGAGCAGTTTGTTATGTTTAAAGCCAAACAAGCCCACTGTATGGTTTCGTTCTTAGAAATTCTAACCTGCTTTCCAGTGAACCTGAATGTATCTCTAGCTTATGGCCATCAGGGTCTAAAATGTACAGTGATTGCCCTTCACTTTTGTTCTCTTTCCAAACATCTACGCCCAATGAAACGATACGCTTCGCAAAGGCTTCAAATTCTTCAGATGCAACATCAAAAGCGACGTGGGTATAGTCGGCTTTTGGGCAAGGTTCATCGAGTGAAAGACAAAACCAGAGCTCACCTACAGATAAGTAAGCTCCCTTGTCCCACTTCGCTTGAGCAGTGAACCCCAAAATATCTCTATAAAACTGGAGAGAGGATTCCAAGTCACTAACTGCAACAGTGATATGATTTAGCCCTAAAATCACCGTTTCCTCCATTAAACATAACGCCCTGCTAAGTGGCTGGCAACATACCACAAAACGCAAACAGACCACCGTAAACACAGAGCAAGCTTTGAAGTAAATTCGCCGAGCGTTGGCAGTCCGTCTTAAGCAGATTGTTATATTTTTTGACCAAAGAATTGATTGTGAACTTCAATTGCCTTTTGATAACCGCTATTACTGGCAGCTTTTAAGTACATCAGGCTTTCTACCTTGTCTTCGTCACTAGAAGTTTCATACAAGTATGAACTTGTAACGATGAATACCATCAGTTGCGCATGTAGATGCCCTTGTTTCGCTGCCTTCAAATACAATTCACGGGCTTTTAGGGCGCTTTTTTCTGTACCGTTTCCTGCTAGGTATAATTCAGCCAGAAGTGTTAATGAGCTAGGTTCATTTTTCCCCGCCGCAATACTACACCACTCGAAAGCCTTGTCGAAGTCTTGTTCAAATCCATTTTCACCGTAGCTATATGAATAACAAGAATTGTGTGCCACATTCACATCCTCAACGAGCTGGTTCTGACTACAACCAATTAGCCCTACTAGTAGTATCAGACTAAAAATCTTATTCATAATTGATGTAATTCCCTTAGAAAATATAACGCCCTGCTAAGTGGCTAGCAACGCATAACACGATACTTAAACCAGCCACCGTAAACACTATACCTGACTAGAACTAAAATTGCCGAGCGTTGATAGTCCGTCTTGAGCAGTTTGTTAGCTGCTACGCAGAAGGTTGCGTTTTTCACCCAAGTGCCTAATTTGAATTACATTATTGGTTTTGAATGACAATGTACATAGGACAGCTCGCAAACCAAAATACAACTGATGAAACTTGCTTGGCAAAGAATGCTTTAGATAAACCTAACAGCCAAGTTCACGAAACTGATCTAGATATGGCGACGTTTCAACACCAGAGAAACCACACCAAAGAACTAAACAAACGCACCACTCCAGTAAACAGACTTTGGTTGATTCAACCACTTTTCGAAAAGTGCCACTGGCGAGATAGTTTGTACCTTGGGACTACCAAGTGTGAAGCTAGAGCTCAGTATTCATGAGCACTTAAGCCCTTAGTTTCTTTAAACACTAGCTAACAGTTCTTAGACAGAACAATTCTATAAAAAACTACAGAACCAATCTGCAATAAAACTTGATTTTATCTCACCTTAGCAACTTAACTGCCAAAGTAACAGCAGCTTACGTCAAGCGGAGAAACTGACAAATCACAAAATGCAGAATTGTTCTATATAGCATGATTTAATCCCCCACTCCTTCAGTCTGTATATTTAAACAGTACTATTGTTGAGGTTACAAAAAAGCCCCGCAATAGGAAATGCGAGGCTTTCAGTATTCAGATTTGAAGCTAATTCTTAGCCATCAATTCCACGTGCTTTTAAGAACTCAGCGTAAGTACCCCTAAAGTCGATAATCTTGTTATCTTTGATCTCGATGATACGAGTTGCCAACGAGTCTACAAATACGCGGTCGTGAGATACGAAAAACAGCGTGCCCTTGTATTGCTCAAGTGCATTGTTTAACGACTCGATAGATTCCATATCCATGTGGTTGGTTGGCTCATCCATCAGCAGCATGTTAGGTTTATGCATCATAAGCTTACCTAGAAGCATACGACCTTGCTCACCACCAGAAAGTACTTTTACTGACTTTTTGATGTCATCTTGAGAAAACAGCATACGACCTAAGAAACTACGAATAACTTGCTCGTCGTCACCTTCTTGGCGCCACTGCCCCATCCAATCCATTAGATTTAGATCTTCTGCAAAATCTACAGCGTGGTCTTGTGCATAGTAGCCAATGTTTGAATTTTCAGACCACTTAAATTCACCAGTACGTGGCTCTAACGCACCAGCAAGTGTGTTTAACAGCGTTGTTTTACCCACACCGTTCTCACCAATGATGGCAACGCGTTCACCGACTTCAAAGATGGCATTAAAATCAGTATATAGGTCACTTTCAAAACCTTGACTTAGGTTCTCAATGATAAGCGCGTTACGGAACAACTCTTTCGACTGTTCAAAACGGATGAACGGGTTTTGGCGGCTCGATGCTTTCACTTCTTCCAGTTGGATCTTATCGATCTGTTTAGCGCGAGAGGTCGCTTGCTTTGCCTTAGACGCGTTAGCAGAGAATCGCGCAACGAACGTTTGCAGTTCGGCAATTTGCGCTTTCTTCTTCGCATTGTCAGACAATAAACGATCACGTACTTGCGAAGCAGCCGTCATGTACTCGTCATAGTTGCCAGGGTAAACACGAAGCTCACCGTAGTCTAAGTCTGCCATGTGAGTACAAACTGAGTTCAAGAAGTGGCGGTCGTGCGAGATGATAATCATCGTGCAGTTACGCTGGTTAAGTGTCTCTTCCAACCAGCGAATAGTATCCATATCCAAGTTGTTGGTTGGTTCGTCTAGTAGCATGATGTGCGGGTCAGCAAACAAAACCTGTGCAAGAAGAACACGAAGTTTCCAACCAGGGGCAACTTCGCTCATTAGGCCGTAGTGTTGCTCTTCTGGAATACCAACAGCAAGTAGCAGCTCGCCAGCTTTTGCGTCGGCCATGTAACCGTCCATTTCTGCAAACTGAACTTCTAAGTCAGCAACAAGCATGCCTTCTTCTTCGCTCATTTCAGGCAAAGAATAAATGCGATCACGCTCTTTTTTCACTTCCCACAGTTCTTTGTAACCCATGATAACGGTATCAATCACGGTGAACTCTTCGTAAGCAAACTGATCCTGGTTTAGCTTAGCTACGCGCTCGTTAGGGTCGTAGCTTACGTTACCACCTGTAGGGTCAAGCTCTCCGCTTAGGATTTTCATGAATGTTGATTTACCACAGCCGTTCGCACCGATAAGGCCGTAACGGTTACCTTCACCAAACTTAACAGAGATGTTTTCAAAAAGTGGCTTAGCACCAAATTGCTGAGTGATGTTGTTAGTGGAAATCAATGTCGTTACCTATAAAATATGAAAAACCGCGCCACACTACTGTTTACTGAGACGAACTTCAAGTTTTGTTTTTCTGACATCGAATAAGTCGATTGTCTCAGTCATCTTATCTAACATATTAAAGTTGGATTTAGGTTGCAGTTCTATATAATCGCTGCCAGTTCCAGCAACCGTTCAAAACCATGAATAAGACACTTTTCTTGCTTGTAGCCTCGATGCCTTTTACTGCACCCTTTGCAATTGCCAAAAACACGTTTGATGCCAACCCAGTGTGGGGAAACGATACCTATGGGCATGTACAAACAGGTGACATCGTTTATCAAGATGATGAAATCATCTGCTTACATGGAAAGTCGAATAAGTGCTAGGACAAAGAAGTGATCATGGAGTGCGGAATGCCTCCCGAGTCGTTACCAGAAAAGCTCAAATATCAGCAGTGTAAAGACGCCTTAGCCGAGGAGCCAAATAAGTAGAGAAACGGTCAGCATTATTGCTGACCGTTTTTTATAGGTTCATGACTTTGAGTTGAGGTTCGGCACGTTCGGGAAGGTAAACACTGAACTGGCTTCCTTTACCCCATTCAGAGTCAACTCTGAGTTCACCACCAGACTGGCTGAGAATACTTTGTGAGACTGAAAGACCTAACCCCGTTCCATCACGCTTCGTGGTGTAAAACGGTGAGAAGATTCGTTTTAGGTTCTCAGGTTTAATACCACACCCTTCATCTTTAACATGAATGACCGCCCCACGAGTTTGCCCTTCTTCCACCCAGTCTTCACTTGAGACAATTAACCGGCCTTTCCCCTGCATCGCATGAATACCGTTCATTTGTAGATTGACCAGAATTTGAAGCAGCTGATGGCGATTGACTTCAACGGATGCCTGAGCGTTTAGCTCTGTTTCGAAGATCACTTCGCGTTTCTTTGCACCTGTTTTAACCAGTGTAACGCTCTCTTCAATAATTGGATTCACTCGCTGCCAAGTAATCTCATCCTGTACACCACCTTGTCTACTGTACTGCAGCAGGCTACGCGTAATATTGCGGATCCGATCGATCTGCGCATGAATCGCCTCTATTTCTTCTTTGACGCGAGAAGATTCATCACCTAACTCAAATTGCATTAACTCAACGTTACCTAAGATCACCGCTGTTGGGTTATTGATCTCGTGGGCAATACCTGCGGTTAGTTCACCAAGCGCTGCCAATTTTTCATTAACAACGAGTTTATCTCGCGTTTGATTCAACAGTTGGATATGTAGCTCTAGCTCTTGCGTTTTTTCTTCAAGGCTTGCCGTCCGATCTTGAACTTTACACTCCAGTTCGTTAGCAGCGCGTTGAATTTCATTTTTTCGCTGCCTAAGTAGATCGAGCATATTATCAAACTGTTTAGCGAGCTGAGCCAGTTCATGTCCTTCGTCTAAGCCTAAAGGGCCAATGCGTGTCTCTTTGCCAAGTTGAATCATTTTTACTACGCGGTGAATGTGTTCAATCGGTACGAACAGATCTCGCGAACCTCGATAAACGAGTAAGCTAGAGAGCAATAACAAGAAAAGTGTTGTGATAGAAATCTCGGCGATATTGGTCATATACGTAGCGACAAAGGGCCATAAAAGATAGCCCGTGTAGAGCATACCAATCACGTTGTTGTACTGGTCGTATAAAGGTTGATAGGCAGTGATGTACCACGCATCGTACACAAACGCTAAGTTTGTCCACTCATGCCCTTCAACCAAGACTGCTTGTTTCACTTCATCTGAAACGCGAGTACCGATGGCCCTACCCAATCTGTCGTTACTGTCTAAAGGGACGTTGGTGCTAACGCGCAGGTCATCTAGAAATACAGTCAATGTGCCTACTGGGCGCAAACTGTCTTGCTTCGACGGATAAATAAGATCGCGAATCGTATCAACCAACACCGTGCTGTTGTTAAGCAATAGCCCTCCGTCTAAAAAGCCAATGATATCGTTGGTTTGATTGCGGATAGGGATCACTGTACGACTCACCAGCCCCCTGCTTTCAACGGAATTGTTCTCCAGAATCGGCGTTTGAGCACGCTTGACTAAGTCACTACCCAACTCCGCCAATTCTTGCTGAGTTAACACATCGAAGAAGGATTCTCGATGGGTCAGATCCATAAATCTGAATTTATTCTCCATGCTGTCAACACGATGGAAACGCAGAAAATCGAGCTTATATTTTTCTCGTTGTTCCGATACCCAACTTGAAAGATCCAACTCACTGACTTCTTTACCGCGGACTCGTGATACGAATTCAAAAGAACTGGCAAACGACTTTACATGATTCGCCTGTTTCTCTTGAATCAGTTCGATGCTATTTTCTGCTACGCCAAGTCTTTCAGACACATCAACCAATGCGCTTTGCCACGTGTAATGGATCGACCAATAAATGGTGATGCCTATAAGCGCGACCAAAGTTAAAACGATAGGCGCAGAGGTTAAGATCATCAAGCGGTAACGAACCATGGTTTTGAATCGATACCGCCACTTTGACCATAGAGAGGTGCTATTCGGCATAGCTCGACTCCTCGCTATCCCACTCTTTAAATTTACGTTCTAACGTTTTGCGCGCAACACCCAAATCTCGCGCAGCGGCTGATTTGTTGCCATCGTGAAAATCAACCAACTGCTGGATATGCGCTTTTTCGACTTGCTTTAGCGGCCAACTGTTTGGATAACCTTCGCCTTGATTAGACGGCGTCGTCAGTTCAATCACCTCTGCGCCACTTGATACAGTCATGGTTACGGATGGTTTTAATGTATCGCCATGGATCTCTCGCCAGTAGTGCGCAGGAGGCTTACCAAGCAAGATGCAACGTTCAATGAGGTTTTTCAGTTCGCGGATGTTGCCCGGCCAATCGTACTCGTTCATTGCCAGGATATCTTCATGTGCCCAGTTTGGGTTTGGCATGCCTAGCTCAGACGCGAGCATTTTGGTGAAAAATGGCACTAGCTCTATCAGATCGGCTTTGCGCTCTCTTAATGGCATGACATCAATTTTTAGGACATTGAGTCGATAGAATAAGTCTGCGCGGAAATGCCCCTTGCTAACCTCTTCTTGTAAGTTACGGTTGGTTGCTGCCACAACTCTAACGTCAACTGATATCTCTTTTTCACCACCAACAGGGCGGATTGTTCGCTGCTCTAAAACACGCAATAAGGCAGACTGCATTGCGAGCGGCATTTCACCAATTTCGTCTAAGAAGAGCGTGCCACCATTTGCAACGCGGAACAAACCTTCACGACTTTTCTTCGCTCCAGTGAATGCACCAGCATTATGACCAAACAGCTCACTTTCAAGCAGTTCTGGCGCTATCGCACCACAGTTAATTGGCACAAATGGTCCGCTGCGTTGACTCGCTTCATGAATACCACGAGCAACCAATTCTTTACCTGTTCCTGACTCGCCCTCTACTAATACGGAGGCACGCGACGGCGCAAATTGTGTGATGAGCTGCTTTAACTGAGCGGTCTTTTCTGAGCCTCCTACAATGTCCGTCGCGACATGGCGTTTGAATTCATGACGCAACGCAAACTGGTGACGTTCTTCTAAGCGCTTATCGATACAGCGCTGTACGGCTTGCAACATTTGTTCGAGGTTAAATGGCTTAAGAATAAAATCAGACGCCCCAAGCTTAAGTGCGGAAATCGCAGTTTCTAAATCTGCGTAGCCAGTCATAAAGATAATGTCGGCTTTTTTATCCGGGTCATTAAACGCCTCTTCCCACTCGATTCCTGAGCGCCCTGGTAAGTTGATGTCTAAAACAATCAAATCGTAATGGTTAGCACTACGAAGCTGTTCAGCGTCTTCTATACTCCCGACACAATCTACTTTTGAAAACCATTTGCTCAATGCTTTGTTCAGTATGGTTTGCATACCAATCTCATCATCAACGACGAGAACTGAAAATGCTTGATATTGTGAGGCTTTATTAGGATCGAATGATGGAGGCATAATGACCACTTTCCATATAAGGTAACTGGGACAGAGTGTACCAACTTTATCCGTTAGCGCCTCAATAAATGTGAGACATTTTGTCCCCCATCAAGTTTTAGTTAGGTAAGTTATTGATATTTCGTTTGAAAACTATCACATATTTTTGGCATTAAGATTGCTTTCTATGCATGCCGACTTATAACACGAATCTTATGGCATAGATTCAATATCTCTTAATTTGAATAGCCCAAATTATAGAAAACGGATTTATAACAATATGAAAAAACTCACTTTTACATTAGCAACTGCGTCTTTGGCTTTAGTTAGCTATTCGGCATCCTCGGCTGATAACGCTCACGTGCGTTTAGCAACAACAACAAGCACCTACCACTCCGGCCTACTTGACTACCTACTTCCTGAGTTTGAAAAAGACACGGGTTATAAAGTCGATGTGATCGCAGCCGGTACAGGTAAATCGCTTAAAATGGGTGAAAACGGCGATGTCGATTTGGTCATGACTCATGCCCCGAAAGCCGAAGCAAACTTTGTTGAAAAGGGTTATGGCGTTCTACCTCGTAAGCTGATGTACAACGACTTTGTTATTGTCGGCCCTCACGCCGATCCAGCCAAAGTGGCAAAGCAGAACGATGTCGCTGAAGTGTTTAAAAACATTGCCAATATGAATGCGACGTTTGTCTCTCGTGGTGATGATTCAGGTACTCATAAAAAAGAGAAAGGTATCTGGGAACAAACCAAAATGGAGCCAAATTTCGGTGGCTACCGTAGTGTCGGACAAGGTATGGGACCAACGCTTAACATGGCGAACGAAATGCAAGGCTACACCATGACTGACCGTGGCACTTGGCTCGCATACAACAACAAACTTGATCTTGAGATTTTGTTCCAAGGTGACAAAAAGCTATTTAACCCATATCAGGTCATCTTGGTTAACCCAGAACGCTACCCAAGCATTAATTACCAAGGTGCAAAAGAGTTTAGTGATTGGCTAGTGAACCCACGTGGGCAAAAACTGATTAACGACTTTACACTTAATGGCAAACAACTGTTTGTTGCTAACGCAAACGAGAAATAGAACTCGATGAGCCTTTGGCAAACAACACTAGATGCGCTCACCTTGTTGGTGAGCTTTGATAAAGAACTGTGGGAGATCGTTGCGGTCTCCTTCAGTGTCTCTTTGTCTGCGATTTCAATTGTTCTTTTCCCGGCGATAATTTTCTCATTTGTATTGGCTTATACAGATTTTAAAGGCAAATGGTTGTTCCTATCATTGATTAATACGCTACAAGCAATTCCAACAGTTGTGATTGGTTTATTGCTATACATGCTATTGTCACGCGCTGGTCCTTTAGGCGACTGGCAAATGCTGTTTACTCAAAAAGCGATGATTGTCGGTCAAATGCTGATTGGTTTTCCGGTGTTAGTGTCAATGATGCACGGCGCATTGCAGTCTAGCGATCGAAGAGCAGTTGAAACCTCAATTACATTGGGCGCTTCTATACCGCGAATTATTGCCACAATGGTGTGGGAAACACGTTTTCCACTCTTGGCGGCAGCAATAGCGGCGTTTTCTCGCATTGTGACCGAAGTGGGTTGTTCAACCATGGTTGGCGGCAACATTATGGGGATCACTCGTAACATCCCCACAGCGATTGCGATGGAGAGCCACAAAGGGGCGTTTGCTCAAGGCGTTGCTTTGGGCATTGTCTTGCTTACATTAGCACTGGTACTAAACTTCATGCTGACTAGTATGCGTGGCAAAGGTTACTTAAGGACTTAAGGGCGCTGTATGACAATTAAGATCACGGCACAGCAACTTTCGATGCGCTTTAAAGAGCGTGTACTGTTCCACATCCCTACTCTCTTTATTGGTCCAAACGACGCAATCTACCTTAGAGGTGATAATGGCGTCGGCAAAACCACACTACTCAAAATCTTGTCCGGGTTAATGAAACCATCAACTGGAAAAGTGAGTGCACCAAGCGATACATGGGTACACAGACTGTTTCCGCGCTCTGGTCGTAAAGGCGTGATCTACCTTCATCAGTCACCGTATCTTTTCGACGGAACGGTATATGAAAATGTTGTCTACGGTATCCGCTTCGAAAAAGATGCAGCAAAAGATAAGCGAGCTCAAGTTATCACTGCTCTTCGCATGGTAGGCTTAGAAACTTTGGCGGACGAGCATATTTCAGTCTTGTCCGGTGGAGAGAAGCAACGTGTGGCGATGGCACGGGCATGGATACTTAAGCCTTCGATTCTTTTGATGGACGAGCCGAGCGCGTCACTAGACCAGGAGTCGATTGAGCGTCTAGTGGTCATGGCGAAAGATCTTTTAGAGCGCGGTTCTAGCCTAGTCATCACCAGTCACCAGCAAAATGCACTGACTGAGCTTTGTAATAAGCAATGGGTGATTAGTGGCCTTGAGCTGAAAGAATACTCGAACAATGACTTTGAGTTAAACAATGTCGTTGTTTTGAAAGACAAATCGGTAGAGTCGAAAGTCGGTAACAGAGGTTAGCTATAACAAGCTTTAAACGACCGCTATCAAACCTTTCAGCTTGAAACCGGAAATAAATTTGCTAGAGTGCAAACCCAATAACAATATAACATCAGATACGACAAATATGCTTCAAGCAAAAGAAACGAGCTGGGTAATTTTAGCTGGTGGTCAAGCAAGCCGTATGGGAGGGCAAGATAAAGGTCTTGTCTTACTCAATGATAAGCCATTGATCCAACACGTGATCAAAAGACTAACACCTCAAACTGAACGCATCTTGATTAATGCCAATCGCAACCATGACGCATACCGAAAATTTGGCGAGGTCTTTTCTGATCAATTTCAAGACTTCCCCGGTCCAATGGGTGGAATTCACGCCGGACTCATCAATGCTCCAACCGATTGGGTAGGTTTTGTACCATGCGATAGCCCACAAATTAACCGTGATTTGGTCGAGCGTTTTTGCCAATCGGTAACCGATAGCACCGACATTTTAGTCGCCCATGACGGTGACCATCAACAGCCTGTTTTCACCTTGTACCATAAGCGCGTATTACCCAAACTCACCGCTTTTCTTGAGCGTGGAGATCGTAAGATCATTCTTTTGTACAAAGAGTGCAACACTGAGTATGTCGATTTCAGCGACTCACCAAACTGCTTTGTAAACTTAAATACACCAGAAGAACTGGCCCAATTCGGAACCATCAGCTGATGACTTTAAATCTTCCTATCCCTATTCTAGGTTTTGCCGCGTATTCAGGTACGGGGAAAACAACACTGTTAGAAGCACTTCTGCCAAAGTTAACAGAAGCGGGTCTACGTATCGGTATGCTAAAACACGCACACCATAATTTTGACGTTGATAAAGAAGGCAAAGATAGTTACCGACTAAGAAAAGCTGGCGCCTCGCAAATGTTGATCTCCTCAAGAAATCGTTTTGCGTTAATGACAGAAACGCCTGAGCAGGAATCTGAGTTCGCCTATCTGTTGTCACGCTTCGACACAGATAAGCTTGATGTCATTTTAGTTGAAGGCTGTAAAAACATCGCCTTTCCTAAGATTGAACTTCATCGTGAAGTAGTAGGTAAACCTTGGCTATACAACAATGATGACAACATCATCGCCATTGCAGCAAACTCAATTGTTGAAGATAGCGACCTACCACAAATGAACATCAACGATTTAGATGCAATCACGCGATTTGTCACCGAATATGTACAGAGCCAAGCAGAACCAAAGAAAAACGAAGCGGCTTGTTGTGATACCCTCTCCCCTGCTTTCCTATCTGTCGAGCAAGGACGCGAGAAGATTCTTTCGCTGGTTAACCCTGTAACAGAATCCGAATTATGCCCTATCACAAAAGCGTCCGGTCGCGTGCTATTTGAAGATGTCATCTCTCCGGTCAACGTCCCTCAATACACGAACTCAGCGATGGATGGCTTTGCTATTCGTGGCGAAGATGCCGATTTAGATAGCTTTCAAGTCGTCGCTGAAGTTTTTGCTGGTCACGCTTACGATCATCCGCTAGAAAAAGGTCAAGCGGTTAAGATCATGACAGGTGCTCCTACCCCTCAAGGCGGCGACACCGTTATTATGCGCGAACAAGCTCAATACAATAGTGACATTGTCACATTTTCTGCAAGCATCAAAGTCGGTCAGAATGTACGACAAGCTGGGGAAGACTTAACAATAGGCTCTTCCGTGTTTACCACCGGTCAGCGAATCTCTTCACCAGAGATGGGAATGATCGCTTCACTGGGAATGGCCGATTGCAACGTTTATCGCAAACTTAAGGTCGCCATTTTCTCTACTGGTGATGAAGTTCAAGACCCAGGTAGCGAGCAAAAGCAAAACTCCATTTATGATTCGAACCGTTTCACCATCATGGGGATGCTAGAGACCTTAGGCTGTGAGATTCTCGACTTCGGCATTATCGAAGATGACGAGGCCCTAATGATAGAAGCGTTAGAAAATGCAGCTTCACAAGCGGATGTCGTCATGACTTCTGGTGGAGTTTCTGTCGGTGACGCTGATTACATTAAACTTGCGTTGGAAAAGCTTGGTCAAATCGATTTCTGGCGAATTAACATGAGACCAGGTCGTCCGCTCGCCTTTGGTCAAATACAAAACAAGCCGTTTTTCGGTTTACCGGGTAACCCTGTCGCGGTCATGGTGTCGTTCATCAACTTTGTAGAACCTGCTTTAAGAAAAATGCAGGGAGAGCAAGGCTGGCAACCTCTTAAAGTTAACGCGATAGCCACAGAGAGCCTGCGTTCTCGCCAAGGCCGCACTGAGTTCAGCCGTGGCATCTATGAACTCGATCATCGCGGTCAATTGACGGTTCGAACAACAGGCAAACAAGGATCAGGAATTTTACGCTCTATGAGTGAAGCGAACTGCTTGATTGAGATTTCACCAGCGATAGATACAGTTAAAGTTGGTGAAAGCGTGACAATCATCCCGCTTCAAGGCAGAATCTAGCCCACAGAGACGAGGTCAGCCATGCTGACCTCTTTAGTTTTATCGATTTGGAAATATTTATGGCTCGCACAATCCTGTATACCTACAAAGATGAGGAGAAAACGTTAACCTTCTCATACCAGCAACATCGCAACATTCATGAAGCGGTGGCTGAAGCTGAAGGCATCGATATCTCTGCATACTTAAAAATGGAGCAACAAATCGAAGCGATTTCAGATACTAAAGCGGTACGTAATTACCGTGACAACCACTTTAAGAAGCTTGGCTTTGGGCGAATTACCCTGCAGCAAAAAGAAAACCTTGGGGTTGGAAAAAAATAAGTAACTCCAAACGGGATAAATAAAAGGGCTGAAATCGCAGCCCTTTTTAATCCAATGTCAGTTACCTTACTTAATGTTAAGGAAAGCTGCACCACGTACGCCGCCTGAATCACCGTGTTTCGCTTTGATGATTTTAGGGCACTTCGCTACAGAAAGAAGGTATTTAGGTACGCGCTTAGGCATTTCTTCGTAGATCAGTTCGAAGTTAGAAAGACCGCCACCTAGCGCAACAACATGAGGATCATTTGCTGTGAAGATGTTGGCAAAACAGATAGCAAGCAACTCCATAAAGCGCTCTACATGTTCTGAAGCTTTCGCCTCTCCGGCTTCATAAGCTTTAATGATATCGATCGCTTTCTTTTCTTCACCAAAGTAATGAGCATAGATCAGTTCAAAACCACGGCCTGACAGGTAACTATCTAAGCAACCTTTTTTACCACAGCCACATCCTAATAGCGGTGCATTGTCACCAAGGTGGAACCAAGCATCAATTGGCAAGCGCATATGACCTAACTCACCCGCAACGTGATTTCGGCCAGAGAACACCGCGCCATTATAAATCAAGCCACCGCCAAACCCAGTACCAAGAATCAAGCCCATCACTGACGGCTCATCTTTTAGTTCTTCGTCCCATGCTTCTGAAAGCGCAAAACAGTTCGCATCGTTTTCAATTTTCACGCTACGGCCAATTTTAGCTTCAAGATCTGCGCGCAAAGGTTTTCCTTTTGCCGCAGGCACATTGACCGTTAGAACTGTTGCGTCATCGGCATCTTCCATACCCGGAAGACCTAGACCGATCTTACCTTCACAGCCAAATTCTTGATCGTATTTGTTTACCAGACTAGCAATGGTTTCAACCAAAAGTGCATAGTCATCCGTTGGCGTTGGTACTCGTTCAGTCGCAACTCGCTCTAGTTTTTCGTTAAATGCACCAAATTCAATCTTAGTGCCACCAACGTCAAAGCCGTAGTACATCTCTTCTCTCCCAGAAAAATAACTCAAAAATTGGTTTAATTGACTCATTATCCATATAGCTACGCCTACAAACTGTGATTTGGAACAGATTTAGCTCGGAGGCAAAGCCAACTGCGCAGCTCGTATACAACCAAATAACAATAATTAGATGGGTTTCTCGTTTCTCATCTCGTCAATGAAACGATTCAACGCAGGTTTTGCTTCATCTGGCCTGTTTCTTGTCTTGCTGTTCATATAGCTTTCGCGAAATACGGCAAACCAACTCGACAAAGTTTGAGCCAGTTTTACTTCACCAAACTGTTCAAACACTAAACTGGCGACCTCAGCGGTAGCAAGATGTTGCTCGTTGTCTGAACGGCGCATCATATATTGCGATACTGTGTCCGGATTAATCGAAATTACAGGTAACGCATCCAAATACGGCGACTTATTGAAGATTCGCCTCGCCTCTCGCCAACTGCCATCCAAAAATATCAAGAGGGGCGTTTTCCCCTCACAAAACTTTGATGCTTCCTGTTTGATCAATCGGGCTGGCTCGTTAACATATTCGTCTGGGAAGACGACAATAGGTTGATACTTAGGGTTATTGAGTAGCGCAAGCATCTCTGACGAAGGCTCAGTGCGGCTCCATTGATAGGCATAACCATCTTTGACCACATCCAGAATCAAGCGACCTGTATTGCTCGGCTTAAACACTTCGTTTTCAGACAGCAGCAACATCGCCGCAACGCCACTTTCGACATCGGGTTGATGGGCGCACAAACAGTCCTTTTCCGCAACTTGGCAGTACTTGCATCGAACAACTTTACTCCCCCGCGCAACAAAAGGCTTAGTTGAACGGTCTAAACGTTGTTGATACAGGTGATGAAAGGCGTGGATTCTCATAGCGTATCGTAGATAATGAACAGGGTGAGCCAGTTTACTCACCAAACTAGCAGTTGCAAGGAATACACGATGCAAAACCCTGAAATGATTCGCTTGAGCTTCTTTCTTTCCGTATTGGTTCTATGCGGGTTATGGGAATGGCTAACGCCACGCAAAAAACTGACACAAAGTAAGCTTTACCGTTGGTTGAATAACCTAGGGTTAATCGCATTTAATTCAGTCTGCTTGAGCGTGCTTATGCCAATTCTGGCATTTGAATCTGCAATCTACGCAGTGGAAAACAATTGGGGGTTACTCAATCAATTCCAGTTGCCGTTGTACTTTGAAATCATCATTTCAGTCGTTCTGCTTGACCTAGCTATTTACTTGCAGCACTTGGTATTTCATCGCGTCCCTATTTTGTGGCGCTTACATCGGATGCATCATGCTGACCAAGATATTGATGTCACAACAGGCACGAGGTTCCACCCTATTGAAATCATCCTATCTATGTGGATTAAGATTGGACTCGTGTTAACGCTTGGCATCTCTCCTATTGCCGTTATCGTGTTTGAAATCATCCTTAATGCTAGCGCGATGTTCAATCACAGCAATGCCTATCTGCAATTAAAACTAGATAAGCTATTGAGGAGAGTGATCGTCACCCCTGACATGCACCGTGTTCATCATTCCGTCATTGAAAAAGAGACCCATTCCAACTTTGGTTTCTTCTTATCAGTATGGGATCAAGGGTTCGGAACTTACCGTGAACAACCCGCTCTTGGGCATGAATCCGTCAAGATTGGCATTCCACTGTTTCAGTCCAAACAGGAGCAAAGACTCGATAAGATGCTAACTCAACCATTTAGGCAAGAATAGAAAAAGGAGCACTACGCTCCTTTTTGGTATTGTTTCAAATTAGCCTATTCAAACGACGTACTTGTGGAGCATCGCCTGTTGATGGCCTGCTATTTCAGCCACCTGTTCTGAGCTTTCAACCATAGACTCAAGCTGCAGCTTGGTATGCTCGGCCTGCTCTGAAACACGAGTAATAGATTCACTGACATGCGCCGTTGCGCGTTCTTGTTCTTCTGTTGCAACAGAGACTTGTTCAACGCGCGCTTTGATATGTTCAACTGCCGTTTCTATATCCGCAAACGTCGTTTTTACCAGTTCGCTCGATTCCAAGGCATTCGCCATTTCTTGTCTTGATTCTTCAACCGCCACACGAGAACGCTCTGCAGCCCCAACCAGTTGGTTCATACGATCTCGAATATTGGTTGTTTGATTCGACGTATCGCTGGCCAATTTGCGCACCTCATCCGCAACGACGGCAAACCCTCTGCCTTGCTCTCCGGCACGGGCAGCCTCAATCGCCGCATTCAATGCCAACAAATTCGTGTTTTCTGCAATCCCTGATATCAAGTCGACCATTTCACGAATCTGCCTAACACGCTTATCTAGCTCAACCATTGAAGACTCATTCATATTCAATGTGTTTTCCAAAGCTTGTAAACGAGCTTGGTTCTCTTCTATCGCGTTTACGCCTTGGCTTGATAGTGCCACTGCAGATTTTGATTCTTCATATGACTCGGTTGTAATGGTTGAAATTTCACGAATCGAAGCTTCTAGTTGGTTAACGGTGGTGACCATACTTGCCAAAGAATGATTTTGTTCACTTAAGCTTTTGTTTGATTGTTCCGCAGCCCCGTGACTAATTTCTGCGGTTTGATAAAGAGTTTCACAGTTACGCGTCACGGTCGAAATCGACTCGTTTGTTGACGCCATCACTTGGCTAAGCTTTGAAGCAATCTCTTTCATCTCCAACGGACCGAGCAATTTCTCCTGACCAGTAAGATCGTGATTTGTCATCTTATTTAAGTTGCCTAAGATGTTGCTCAAACCTCGGTTGACCCAGTGTTTGAGAGAAAGCCAAGCAATCATTATGACAATAACCAACAGCACGCCACTAGCCAATAATACGACCGTTATTGTCTCCATGGTGTCAGTCACGACACTCTGGCTTTCATCAATCAATGCTTCCGCCGTCGACGAGATTTGGTTTAACGTTGCGATGACTTGATTTGCAGTGATGACAACTTGTTCTACCTGCTTAGACTGCGTCGTCACTAGTTGCAGTTTTGAAAGGATTTGCTCAACGATGCCATCTTTACCAAAGCCTGATAACACCATGTCGTAACCTGCAGTTAAGCTTGCAAAGTCAACAACGTCAGGGTGCCACTCTTTAAAATCATCGTAGGCTAAGTTCACCCCAGCTAAGCGATTTTTCATTTCACGATATTCATCTTTAGCTTTTGACAGATCAGATTGCATCATAAGCTGAACAAAGGAGCTTTCCATAGAGCTTACATTGGCGATGAATCGGTTAGCTGCATCAGCTGACTCAGGGTTGTCACCGACGAGGAAAGAGCTTATCCGATTCATTTCTGGCCCTACAGATCCAAGCCCATAACGAAAACCATCCATTTCTGCGTCAATTTTTTCCTGTCTAGTCAGGATATTTTGCTGAGTACTAATCACACTTGCACTCAAGGCGTTGAGCGATTGGATAGAAACCGAAAGCTGATCGGTCTGCTGAGATGAAATGGTCTTACTCAAACTCGATGATACATATAGGACTTGGTTGGTAAGCTGCGCAATGTTCGACTCTAGTGAAACAATTTGTTGTCGGATACCCTCAAGCGTTTGGTTATCTCGAGTTTGGGTGACATAACTTAGCTGCTTTGCTTGCTCCAATATATTTTGAGTTAACTGTGCATTGGTCATCGCAAGTGGTAATGCTTGTTCAGATAAGCCAGAAAATTGTAAGTTAATTCGTTCTAAGCCCTTAATGCTCGTGACAGAAAGTAAAATCACCAGTAAGGTAATCGTTATAAATACCGCACTGATTGTGTGTATCAGCGATAGTTTGAATTTGCCTTTTTTCAGCGTGTCCATTTGGAAATAAGGTCCTAGTACTAAAGTTTACAGTGAGGCATATTATGTCTGTATTGTTACGCTTAGATTTCACCAAAGGTTATTAATGAAGCATATAGTTTTTAGTGCGAGTCACTTCAAAACCGTTTTTTTATGCCTGGCCATAGCGGGATGCAGTAGCCAACCCGATCCTGAATTTAGCGCACAGAACAGCGCAGTGCTGTCCGCACAGGAAGAGATCACAAAAGATTCATTATTGGGTGTTTATAAGACGTGGAAAGGAGCACCCTACCGCTTAGGTGGGACAACGTTAAGTGGCGTCGATTGTTCTGCGTTTGTTCAAACCACCTACAAAGATGCGCTTGGATTGCAATTGCCGCGCACAACATTAGCGCAAGTTAAGTTAGGTAAAGAAATAGATTACTCAGATGCGCATGTGGGTGACTTAGTCTTTTTTAGAACAGCTCCGAAAGTGAGGCATGTAGGCGTGTATATAGGTAACAAGCAGTTTATGCATGCGTCTACATCGAAAGGGGTAATTATTTCGAGATTAGATAACCCATATTGGGCCTCAAAATACTGGCATTTCAGGCGAGTGGCCTACTCGCCTGAAATGAATTGAATCATTAATCGTATTTAGCAACCGCTGAGTCGAATAAATTCTTAACTAGAGCGATATACTCATCCAAAAAGCCAATCTGCTCATTGGTCGCTGGTTTTGCCCAAACACCAGCAAGCACTTCACCTAAGTCTTCAACGACTGAGTCTGCCTCTTTTAGCAGTTGGAAGCGAACACTAGAGTGCAATTCTGGGTTTTGCTCAAAGATCGCCATAATATTGCTCGCGACCATATCAGTAACGACATCTTCCACGCTTTCTGTCCCGATATCGCCATCTTCCGATGCGAAGACATCCAGATTAAAAGCCAAATGCTCAATTAAAGCCAAGTAACCATCGGTTTCAACAACCACAGCCCATCTCCGTTATAAATTATGTCGCTGACTAACATCTTAATACTAAGTCATATCAATCGATATATACAACCAAAGTCGAATAGGTTGCTGACTTCCTGCACAAATTCAGCAAAACACCTTCGTTAAAACTAGCATAGGTTCAAGCTTATTGGCGTTATAAATGACTCAACAAGTATAATCTCGCGCAAAGTAGTGAACTCTTAGTGGAGCAAGCTCACATTTTTACGTTGATGGTTGTTAATACGTCTAAATGATTGAATTTTTTGCACTATGAATCAGTATTCATTCCAAGCTTCTTCTACACTATTAGCAAAGCAACGAATTTCTAGGATGATTTATGTGGCAGGCCATTTCTAAGCAGCTATCCGAAACCTTGATGTTTTCTTATGACATTGTAGAGAAAGAAAAAGTTCAAGGTGGTGATATTAGTGATTGCTATATGGTTTCAGACGGTGAGCAACGCTACTTTGTAAAACTTAACAAGCGAGATTTTTTGCCTAAGTTTGATATAGAAGCGGAAAATATCCGTATATTGCGTGAAAGTAATACTGTCTTTGTCCCAGAGTTGATCCTGACCGGAAAGTCCAAAGAACACTCGTTTATCATTCTCAACTATTTACCTACCAAACCTCTCGACGATAGTAAGAATAGTTATGCCTTTGGCCAACAATTGGCTCGCTTGCATCAGTGGGGCGAGCAAAAAGAGTATGGTTTTGACCAGGACAACTATATCGGTGCTACCCTCCAGCCCAACAAGTGGAGCCGAAAGTGGTCTCGATTCTTCTCAGAGCAAAGAATCGGTTGGCAACTTCAGTTACTTAGAGAAAAAGGCATCAATCTCGTCGATATCAATGAGTTTACCCAACTAGTCCATGACAGATTAGCCAATCACCAGCCTAAGCCTTCATTACTCCATGGCGATTTATGGCATGGCAATGCAGCCAATTCTGTATTCGGCCCAATTTGTTATGACCCAGCGTGCTATTGGGGAGATCGTGAGTGTGACATTGCAATGACCGAATTATTTGAAGGCTTCCAACCGGAGTTTTATCAAGGTTATGAAAGTGTCGCTCCTTTAGACTTTAGCTACAGCGAACGAAAAGACATCTATAACCTTTACCATGTGCTCAATCATTACAATCAATTTGGTGGTCACTACTTGGATCAATCAGAGAAACTAATAAAACAGATACTTTCATATTAAATAAAAATATTTCAATATTTACAATTAGTTACCTTCGTTTAATTTATTCGTTGTCAAATATTTTCACTATCAATAGTGAAGCTTAGGGCAACGAATTTTTGTTTTCCTTACCTGAGTCAAACTTTGTACTTAATTCAGACCTAACAGAAACTTATCCGCTTAAGATTAAAGTGTCTACAGGGGCTCTCCTTTCTTATAAGGAGGCAGTTAGGCACTGGTTTTCGATGAGTTGTAAGGAAAGAAGTTATGCGAAAATATACAGAGAAGATGGTTTCATGCCCTCACTGCGGACATTCAATTGGAATTACATTAGATGCTTCAAACGGTAGCCAGAATTTCTACGATGACTGCCCAGCGTGTTGTCACGCAATTCACTTAAGTATGACGGTTGACGAGCAGATGGATAAAATCGAACTCCTCGTGGATGCCGATGACGAACAGATTTTTTAAAAAAGCGCCTTACGGCGCTTTTTTTATATCGATCTGGTAAGAGTATCAAGCTCTAGTTGCTAATACTCGCTCTACAGTATCAACGATTGCTTGAGTTTGAGGATCAACTTCAACATTAATCTTATCCCCAATTTTTCGTTGACCAAACAGTGTTCTTTCTAACGTTTCTGGAATTAGGTGAACCGAGAAACGGTTCTCTTCAACTTCACCAATGGTTAAAGAACATCCATCTAGACCTATGTAGCCTTTGGCTAGCACATATTTGATCATTTCAGTTGGGATACTAAACCAAATAGTTCGGTTGTTAGGCGTATCAATAACGTCAACGACCTCTCCCATTAGCGAGATATGCCCAGACATAGAGTGCCCGCCAATCTCATCACCAAATTTGGCCGCTCGCTCAATGTTTACCGACGCCCCGACTTCGAGTTCTCCGAGATTGGTCAGCGCTAATGTTGCCTGCATAAGATCAAAGTCGATCAAATCACCATTAATCTTGGTTACTGTAAGGCAACAACCATTGTGAGCAACTGAAGCACCGATGGTTAATCCCTCACCCATTTCTTTCGTTAGCTTAACTGTGTGAGTCTGAAATTTTTCTTTTTTCTCTATGGCAACGACTTCCGCCATTCCCTGAACAATTCCTGTGAACATCAATCATTTCCGCGAGTTTTTGATGGTGCTTAGTGTGACATTTCTTTATCATCACGCACAATCATTTTCTCTCTTGTTCGCGCGTTTTCAATCACAAAGGATTTTCATTCGAACAGCTTGTCATTATTACTATTTAGTTTTGGAGTTCCCCTTTGCATCGCTATAAAACAGAAGCCAATACACTAATAAAATTAGCGACCCCAGTACTTATCGCTTCAGTAGCGCAAACAGGCATGGGCTTCGTCGACACAGTAATGGCCGGCGGCGTGAGTGCAACCGATATGGCCGCCGTTTCGATTGCTGCAAGCATTTGGCTGCCTTCTATCTTATTTGGGGTCGGGCTATTAATGGCGTTGGTGCCCGTTGTTGCCCAGCTTAATGGTTCTGGTAGGCAACATAAAGTGCCATTTGAGATTCAACAAGGGATCGCAATGGCTTTGCTTATTTCGGTGCCTATTGGCGCGGTATTACTGCAAACCAAATCCATTTTAGGCTTGATGGACGTTGAGCCATTAATGGGTCAGAAAACCATTGGCTACATGCACGCCGTGATCTTCGCAGTACCTGCCTTTTTGCTATTTCAAGCTTTGCGCAGCTTAACCGACGGTATGTCACTAACCAAACCCGCGATGGTGATTGGGTTTATTGGTCTTTTGCTTAATATCCCTCTCAACTGGATCTTCGTATACGGCAAATTTGGTGCGCCTGCATTAGGCGGTGTTGGCTGTGGTATCGCAACCGCTATTGTTTATTGGGTAATGTTCGCGATGTTACTGTTTTATGTCATGACATCCGAACGTCTTGCTAAAGTAAAAGTATTTGAGCGATTCCATAAACCAGACATTAAAGCTCTGATTCGTTTGTTTAAGCTTGGATTCCCAGTCGCAGCCGCGATGTTTTTCGAAGTGACCCTATTTGCGGTTGTCGCTCTGCTTGTTGCACCACTGGGGCCATTGGTGGTTGCAGCGCATCAGGTTGCGATAAACTTTTCATCCTTGGTGTTCATGTTACCAATGAGTGTTGGTGCTGCCACCAGCATTCGTGTCGGGCACCGCCTTGGTGAAGCAAACGTAGAAGGCGCAACAATTGCTTCAAGGGTCGGTCTGCTAGTTGCAGTCGCATTAGCTCTATTCACCGCCCTACTAACTGTACTGTTTAGGGAGCAAGTCGCTCTACTATACACGGATAACAAAGCCGTCATTGAGTTAGCTCTTCAGCTTCTTCTATTAGCAGCCGTTTATCAGGTGACGGATGCCGTGCAAGTTGTCGCGGCAGGCGCGCTGCGTGGATATAAAGACATGGCTGCGATATTCAATCGTACTTTCATTGCCTACTGGATTCTTGGCTTACCGCTTGGCTATATCCTTGCGATGACAGATTGGATTGTTGAACCAATGGGCGCTCACGGATTCTGGATGGGCTTTATAATTGGTCTCTCCGCAGCAGCAATTATGCTTGGTATTCGTTTACGCTGGATGCACAGGCTAAGTGATGAAGTTCAACTTGAGCTAGCGTCAAAATAAAACAAGCAAAGGCCCACATAATGGGCCTTTGATTTATCTGATGTTCGCTTTGTTGGCTTAACTACTCTGGACGCTCTCTCATATATCTCGCAAATCGAGGAAGACCACTACTGTTGTAGCCGTTATAGCGGAAAGTGATTTTTGAACCAATCTCAGGTGGATTCATTCTTTGCACATCACTAAAGCCACTGCCTATATAGAACTGCTCTCCTGATTCGAGCTGTACAAGTAAAGCCCCCATCTGTCCTTTATATTTGCCATTGCCAACTTTATAACCAATAACGAGCGCTTCCGCATCCTGATGCTTTTTCAGTTTTAATAAATCGCTACTACGACCTGCTTGATATCGGCTACAGATCTTTCGAAGCATCAGCCCTTCACCTTTTGAGCTATCGACAGAATCCAGATAACTAAACAGCTCTCGCTCATCCTCAATCGGCGTGTGTTCGATGTAACGAATATGATCGCGTTGAAGTGAGTTAACTAAATGCACCAGATTGAAGTAGCGCTTCTTATAGTCACCAGCAGAGTGCGGAACATCAAACAGCATAAACTTGATCTTTTTCCAACCGGCATCGTTGGGAACCTTATCTAAGACTGTTTGCTGAACTAAATGAAAATTCCCGCGCCCCGCCCACAACTCTCCCTCAAGTGGGTAATCTGGCAACGGCTCTGTAAACCAGTGCGGGGCTGATATCGGATTCCCATTTCGCGTAATAAGCCGATTTCCATTCCAAATCGCACGAATCCCGTCTAGCTTTTCACTTTTCCAGTAATCTGAAACGTCTATGTTTGCCTCATATGATGCGGCAAGCGTTACTGGTAAAAACTCCGCAGCGACGTCTCTTGCTTGCGCTGTTCCCATCATCGCAGACATTACACTTACAGCGACTAGCGACAGTCTGATATTCATATCAATCACCCATAATCAACAATGGATAAATATTTACCGATATGCAGTATAACGAGCAAGAATAGCAACTGACCCGTACGAGCGACCTCTAACTGTGAGTTAAATAATGAAACACGTTATTACATTGGAAAATGACCAACTTACCACTTACTTCACCTTAATTTTATTGATTGTCAAAATGAGATTATGAGTTTCTCATTTTGAGAAAAGCTCATGAAAAACCCATAAGCAATTGAATTTTATCAAATTAAAATCTGGCACATTATCTGCTCTAACTATATCAACACACTGAGGAGATAAGATTATGGAACTTCGTAAAATTGAAACTAACGATACAATCGTAACTTGGGTAATTAACGGCAATCTAGATGCAGACGGTAGCCGACATGCCCAGCCACACATCGACGAGATTCTTGCGGAGAACTCTTCTCGTGAAATTGAAATCGACTTCAGCCAAGTGCAGTTTCTCGATTCTTCTGGCGTAGGTGCTATCGTTTATCTATACAAACGTCTTGTAGAACGTCAGCGCAACATGCGTATCGAGAACGTCTCTGGTCAACCGCTAGAGATTATGAACTTGCTCCGAATTAACCAAGCTATACCGGTTAATTCCCATACTCATTAATAAAAATAATAAACACTAACAAAGGACGTTGGCATGAACTTTTCTATCAAACACATAGCCCTAGCTGTATCTATTGCATCCGTTATTGGATGTTCTAGCTACCCAGAAGAAGGGCGTGGCGGAATGGGTGAAGATTACATTCAATCCAATTTCACTCCGGTTATGCCGGATGAGCCACTGGGCCCAGAGCATGGCCTACGCTTTGACTGGCAACTCACCAAACTTCATCTAGATTCGCTGATTCGAGAAGGCGCTCGTTGGTGTTTTCCAGCCGCTGTTGTGCAAGCGCTTGAAAAACAAAACCGAATAGCCCGCGAGCTGGAAGGCGGTCTCCTGTTAGATGCAGCCAATGACATCGTTATTCAGCGCAAGCGACTCAATGAGCTTGAGCTGCAACTCGACTACGTTACCTCGCAAGCCAAATGTGTACCGCCCATGGATGAAAACGCATTCCAACAACGTTTGGCGCTGATAGACAAGTTGTACAACCTGCTTAATGTCGACAACCAATTCGCATTCAATTCAACGGAAGTGAACCCTAAGTACATGGGACACTTGGCACGCGCAGCGAACATTCTGAATGAAAACAATAGCCTCAATCTTAAAGTCACTGGTCATGCAGATTCTGTTGGCGATGTTCAATACAACCAAAAACTAGCCATGGGTCGAGCTAAACAAGTGAAACGTTACCTGATCATCTTTGGATTAAACCCATCAAGAGTTGAGACTCAATCCGTTGGTGACACGCTTCCTCTCTATGATGGCGAGTCAGAAGGTGTACGCCTAACCAACCGCCGAGTAAGTATTGAAGTGGTTGATACACAAGAACAAGCTGAGCAGCGTTTGCAAGGAGGTTACAATGAAATGGACTAACTATATTGCCCTATTCCTACTATCCTCACTTTGCTCTTTTGCCCAAGCAAATGAAGAACGTGTGCAGATTGGCGATCTTATCCAAGTTAACCTACCTGGGGAGTCATCGTTAAACAAAGGCTTCCAAGTTGATAAACGTGGCCGAATTACACTACCTGAAGTTGGCGCTCTGTACGTCGCAGGTTATAGCGAAACTCAGCTAGAGCAATCGGTGAAGGATGCACTAGAAAAGGTGTATCGTGATCTCTCCTCTGCCTCAGTTTACATCGCTGAGCAGCAAATCCTTATCTCCGTGCAAGGCTATGTCAACTCGCCCGGAGAATATACCTTATCAAAAACCTCTGATATCCAAATGGCGATTCATGCTGCAGGTGGTCTTCGTGCTGGTGCCCAGTTAAACAACCTATTCATTAAACGCGGCAAAGATAAGATCAAATTCAACTACAAAACCTTTCTAGACACGGGGGATGAAACCCTGCTCCCTGAACTAGAGTCACTCGATACCATCTTTATCCCGGCGTCACCGTTAGTGGGTAATATTGAACAGGAGTTTGACGCTAACAAACTGGCTAATGCAGGTGACAGCGCTGATGGTCGAACGGCAATTAAAGTGTTTGGTGAGGTTAACGCGCCGGGTTCATTCAGTTTCAAAGCAAACACGGATCTAGTTGATGTCATCATGCGTGCAGGTGGTGTAACTCGCTATGCATCTGTTGAACAAATCCGAGTCATTTCAGACAACACACCTAAGCTTTTTAACCTTAAAACCTACCTTGATAGTGGGGATGTATCGCTATTACCAACACTAACACCTGGCACAACTATCTTCGTTCCTAAGCAAGAAGAAGAGATCAAAGCAGGCGCCAATGTTGTTTACATCATGGGTGAAGTTGCTCATCCCGGTGCTTATGAAGGCAAGAAAAACGCATCGTTCATGGATATTCTTGCCAATGCAGGTGGCCCTACGCGCTACGCAGAATCTCGTCAAATTCGTGTTATTAAAGCGGGCGGACAAGTGATCAAATTCGACTTAACTGCTTTCACCGAAGGTTTAACTCGTAAAAGCCCACCAGCAATCGGCCCGGGTGATGCGATTTTCGTCCCTGAAAAAACCGATATGAATGAGAAATCATGGCTGAAGATCGCACCTAGCCGCGCTGTAAGTGTTATCGGTGAAGTAGTTCGCCCAGGTCGCGTCGAATGGTCAGATGAAATGGATCTAATGGACCTTCTCTCTCATGTTGGTGGCCCTACACTACGCGCTGACACCTCAAAAATCGAGGTCGTCACATCGGGTAACAAGTTACACATCTTTAATTTAGATGAATTCATTTTAAACGGCGCACTTAACAGCGAACTACCAAATATAACCGCTGGAGCGATCGTTCGCGTACACGATCTTCCACAAGATCCATCAGACAATAAGTCTCAATGGGTACGCCAAAGCTCAGACGCATCTATCTATGTATTTGGTCAAGTCAATGCTCCTGGTCGATACCGATTCACCAAAGATATGCACTTCCTCGATATCTTGTCAGCAGCCGATGGCCCAACCAAAGACGCCGACATCCACAACATCCGTATTACTCATCGCGATAAAACCTATTCAAAAGTGAGCAAGCTTAACCTTTCACTCTACTTTGAAACCGGAGATGAAAGCCTGCTGCCAAATGTAACTATGGGTGACACTATTTACATCCCGGAAAAAGACAAAATCTGGCTAGACCGCTCTAAGGAATCAACCGTACGTGTGTTAGGCGCGGTCAATAAGCCAGGGCGATATGTCTTTGACGATAACATGACTGTGCTCGACCTACTCGCAGAGGCTGGTGGTCCATCAGAGCGCGCCTATCTTGAGAAAATCTCGATTGTGAATATGTCTTGCTGTCAGGGACAAGCAAGAACATTTGACTTGGTTGATTTCAGTAGAACGGCAAACATCTACCAACTTCCAGTTCTGCGTGCTGGCGATACCATCTACGTACCGGATCGCAACGAAAGCTTCCTTGAAAAAGCGCGTGTTGGTCTTGAAGACATTTTGCGCTTGACGACAACCATCGTTCTAATAGGAGCACTGTAATGATTATTCCAGCGACACATACAGAAATAGAGCAGATCTATCTTGCTGCTGAGATGAGCGAAAGTCGCTCATTGTGTATAACGGCATGTCAGTCAGGTGACGGCGTCACATCAGTCGTCGCCGCGCTTGCAGAAAGGTATCTACTTGCTGGTCACAGAACTTTGATTGTCGATCTTAATACCTTTCATCCCGCTTTCGAATGTATAGATATTGCACCTAGCGATGACGACAACGTGGGCCTGCTTGTTGAACATGCCTCAACACATCAAATGTTTACCGGGTTAACGGTGCCGAAGAACCAATCTGCCCTGTTGGCATACAAAGATCCAGCGCAACTACAAAACGCCGTCACTCAATGGCTAACGCAGTACGACCGCGTGATTTGCGATACGTCGCCATTGCTCCATATCAACAGAGGCAATATTCCTGCGCAAGTTGTCGCGAGTGCCTGTGACCAGACAGCTCTCGTAATCATGGGCGGGAAGACTTCTTCAGGCCAGCTAGAGAAAGCAATGCAACTTATAAACAACCCATCGATATCACTACTTGGCTCAGTGCTAAATCTTAAACAGCAAGCAACGCTCGCACAAGAGATGGTTCGCGAATTGAACCGACTTAAGTTTGTTCCTAAGTCTTGGCGTGACAAGTGGGCAAGTAAGATCTTAACTAACGAGTTTCTGGCCCAGTCAGCATAGGAGTTACCATGAGAACAACGATACTTGCTCTATCTACCCTCTTGCTATCAACGGCTACCTTAGCTGACACACTCACATTTGGTGTTGTCCCTCAGCAGTCAGCGAGTAGGCTTGCCAAGCAATGGGGACCGTTAGTAGACACTCTCAAAGAGCAAACTGGTTACGAAATCACTTTCAGTACAGCGCCAAATATTCCAGAGTTTGAGAAACGTTTGTCTGAAGGTCAATATGATCTAGCTTACATGAACCCTTATCACTACACCGTTTTTAGCCAGGTAAGTGGGTATAGAGCGATAGCAAAAGCCAAAGACAAGCGGATAAAAGGAATCATTGTGGCGAGAAGGTCGAATGACTATCAATCGCTTGAAGATTTACAAGGTCAAACTCTTGCCTTTCCCTCCCCTGCAGCTTTTGCAGCTACTGTCCTAACTCAAAGTGACTTAAAAACTGCCGATGTTGAATTCGAACCTGACTATGTCTCTTCACACGACTCAGTCTACCTCTCAGTAGCGAAAGGTTTCTATCCTGCAGGTGGCGGCGTGATGCGAACATTCAACACATTGCCAGACGTCGTTAAGTCGCAGTTGGTGCCAATCTGGACAACCAAACCTTATACCCCACATGCTATCGCTTACCACCCAAGGCTGACAAATGATCAAGCAAATGCCATTCAGGCTGCATTAGTTTCGCTGCAAAATACGTCCAAAGGTGGACAGCAGCTCAAATCTCTAAACATAAAAGGGTTTGAAGAAGCTAGCGATTCAGATTGGGATGACGTAAGAGCACTTAATATTAAGATACTTGAGTAACTGGAGGCAGTTATGACATTGCGTTCGAAGACAATATTGGGTATTGCCGTTATTGAGATAACTGTGCTCGTTATTCTGGTGTTGAGTGCAATGAGCTTTCTCTCTGATTCGAATGAGAAACAGCTCCTACAACGTGCTAACTCAAGCGCTGTCATGTTTTCTCATGCAGCAAAAGATGCCGTATTATCAACGGACATCGCAACATTAGAAGATCTTGTTCAAGAGTTTATGACTTTAGAGGATGTCGCTTATGTGCGCGTACTGCGCAACGGCAAAGAGATGGCGTGTGCTGGTGATAAACAACTCCTTCAGCGCTCAATGCTTAGCGACAACTCTTTGAACGATGTAGATGACGGTATTTTCGATCTGCGTACACCTATTGAAAGCAATGGCACAGTTTACGGCTACGTGGATATTGGTTTTGAGACCTACCCTATCAAGGCAATGTTGGATGAAGCGCAAAAGGCAATCGTTAGTATTGCGACCATTGAAGTGGTATTAGTCGCTATTTTCTCCTTTATCCTCGGAACCTATCTGACACGCAACCTTTCGCGTTTAACTGCGGCCGCAAACAGAGTCGGTGAACATGGTCCCGGATTCCAACTTAACGAGCATTCAAAAGATGAACTTGGTGAAGTGACCAAAGCTTTCGATCAAATGTCAGCCAAACTGGAAAGAGACTATCAAGTCCTTACCGAAGCAAGAGAAGGTGCAGAACAAGCCAATGATTCTAAAAGTCGTTTCTTGGCTTCAATGTCCCACGAGATACGTACACCGATGAATGGTGTACTTGGGATTTTAAATATACTGGAGGAAACAAAACTCACCGATGAACAGAAAAAACTGGTTAACACCGCGACCGAATCTGGACATTTCTTATTGTCAGTCATTAATGACATTCTTGATTTTACAAGAATGGAGTCTAATACACTGATTTTAGAGGATAAACCGTTCGATTTCCGTCACTGCGTTGAAAGTGTCGTGGACTCTTTCTCTCCCACCGCATCAAACCAAAACTTAATACTGCATTGTTATATTGAAGGGGCGGTGCCGAGTAAGGTGAGTGGTGACAAAAATCGAGTGAAGCAAATCCTGCTTAATTTAATTGGGAACGCAATCAAGTTTACCCATGAAGGCAGCGTCACAATTAAAGTCCGCTCCGAGGCTGTTACACAAAACAAAGCGAAAATCGTCTGTCAGATTCAAGACACTGGGATTGGAATTAGCAAAAGTGCGATCGAGTATCTGTTTGATGAATTTACTATGGTTGATCAAACATACTCTCGCAGTAAAGAAGGCTCTGGTCTTGGCCTAGCGATTTGCCGACGTTTGTGTAATCTGATGGATGGCGAAGTCAGCGTAGAAAGTGAGCCGGGTATCGGAAGTACGTTTACTTTTGATATTACGTTAGCGATCGCCGATGACTTAATTACTACGCCGGCTACACCGCCAAAACGTCAAGAGTTACTCCGTCCAGATGCCCGTATTCTTGTGGCTGAAGACAACAAAGCAAACCAACTCGTCATTCGCGAAATGTTTAAGCGCGTTGGTCTCTCAATCGATATTGCTGAAAATGGTAAACACGCCGTATCAATGGTGCAAGAGTATCAATATGACCTGATATTTATGGACATTTCCATGCCAGAAATGGACGGTATGGAAGCTTGCCAAGCCATTCGACATCTTGAAGACGAGCATACCGCAGGATTACCAATTCTTGCGCTGACGGCTCATTCACTCGCCGGTGATAAAGAGAAGTTTCTCGCAGCGGGTATGGACGATTACTTGTCGAAACCACTCCGATTGTCACAACTAATTGAAAAAATTAATCTATTCTTAAATAACGATAGTGTTGAAGATGAAGCTCAAAGAATAGAGCCATCACGATTGAATGAGCAACATAATACATATAAAAAGAAACAACTGAACATAAGTAATCAACGTAAGGAAACGACGGGTTTGGAACTGGTAGACGAACAAATTTTGCAACAAATGATCGAAGATACGAGCGCGGAAGTTATCCCTATCCTGATCGATCACTACGTTGAAGAATCTGAGCAGCGCCTAGCGAAGATTTATCAGGCCATGGATGACAAAGACAAAGAGACGCTAGAGTTTGAAGCACACACATTGGGCAGTTCTTCACTCGCTCTGGGTAATCGCACATTGTCTAATCTCGCGAGAAAAATCGAACACATGTGTTTGGATGGTCAGCAGGAACAAGCATTCTCCTTTAAACAAGAGCTGGAATATCTCGCCCAACAATCTTTGCAAGCACTCGAAGAGCGTAAACAACAAGGGTTCAGCGAACCGACACAACTATAAAGGCTTAAGATAGGACATCGTAATGAAACCAAAAGTATTACTTATTGAAGACTCGACTTCGCTGGCGATTTTGTACAAACAGTATGTAAAAGATGAGCCTTATGACTTGTTTCACGTCGAGACAGGTAGAGAAGCTATCGCCTTTATAGAAAGAAACGTTCCGCAACTGGTGATTCTAGATCTCAAATTGCCCGACATGGATGGCGAACAGATACTCGATTGGATCAATGATAACCAAGTACCCACATCAGTTGTTATCGCCACTGCACATGGCTCTGTCGATCTCGCGGTTAACCTTGTTCAAAAAGGCGCAAAAGACTTCCTTGAAAAGCCAATCAATGCAGACCGTTTAAAAACATCCATCGCGCTGCACCTGCAACAAGCTAAGCTCGAACACCTTGTTGAAGATATTGAAAATAAGTTTGATCGCAACCGCTTCCACGGTTTTATTGGCTCAAGCTTACCTATGCAAGGCGTCTATAAGATCATTGACTCAGTCGCGCCGACGACAGCCAGTGTGTTCATTGTTGGCGAAAGCGGTACTGGTAAAGAAGTTTGCGCCGAAGCGATTCACAAAGAAAGTAAACGCAAAGACAAGCCGTTTGTCGCCATCAACTGTGGCGCTATTCCAAAAGACCTGATGGAAAGTGAAATATTTGGTCATGTCAAAGGCGCGTTTACTGGTGCGACTGCTGACAGAAAAGGCGCGGCATCGATGGCAAATGGCGGAACGCTGTTTTTAGATGAGCTTTGTGAAATGGAATTGGAAATGCAGAAGAAACTGTTAAGGTTCCTCCAAACTGGCACCTTCACTCCACTCGGCGCAAACAAAGAAATGAAGGTCGACGTCCGCATTATCTGTGCGACTAACCGTGATCCTTTGGTTGAAGTTGAAGAAGGACGATTCAGGGAAGATCTCTATTATCGTGTCCACGTCGTTCCACTTGATATGCCACCTCTTAGGGAGCGCGGTAATGACATTCTTACTTTGGCAACGCACTTCCTTAAACTTTACGCCAAGGAAGACGGGAAAAAGTTCAACGCTATTCATCGCGATGCCGAATCGACATTAAAGCGTTACGCATGGCCCGGTAACGTTCGCCAACTGCAAAACATCGTGCGCAATATAGTCGTGTTAAACGACGATAGTCACCTACGTCTGGAGCATTTACCAGAACAGTTGACCGCTAGTCGCAAGCCAAAACCGACGACGACATCTAAACCAACCCCTACATCGCAAAGCCCAGTAATGCAGGCTACGGAACACGAAGTAGCTGGTGAGGTAATGCAGTCTATCGTATCAGAATCTCCCATAGACAAACCCAATACCATCAGACCAATGTGGCAGATAGAACGAGAAGCCATTCAGCAAGCCATCGACTATTGTGATGGTAACGTTCTAAACGCCGCCGTCTTACTAGAGTTAAGCCCATCAACGGTTTATCGCAAGAAACAAGCTTGGGAAGCAGAAGATGAGCAACAACTCGTCTAATGAAGTTTGGCTGGTTATTGATAGCTTAACTTTTGGTGGTATTGAAACTCATGTGCTTGAGCTTGCTAAAGGGCTCAAGCAGTTTCAAGTTCCAGTGACGGTACTATTTCTTTGCTCATACCCTCAAAGACAACTACTTGAAGAAAAGCTTGAAGCCAATCGAATCCCTACTAAGCATCTAGACAGTGATGGGAATCACTACCTCAGCACTCTACTTCATCTTGTTCGAACACATAAACCTGCCCTTTTACACGCCCATGGATACAAAGCGAGCATCACAACTAAGCTTATTCGTTTGTTAACGGGTGTACGACAGATTTCAACCTATCATGCGGGCGAGACTCCTTCAGGCAAGGTATGGTTGTATGACTTTATCGACCGTTTCACTTCGTTTGTTTCAAACCATTCGATTGCTGTTAGTGACAAAATTGCTCGTAAGCTCGTTTCTAGAACAGTGTGCTTTAATAACTTTATTGATACGCGAGAAACTCAACGTTCAAAAGGAAAGCAGATCGCTTTTGTAGGTCGACTCAGCCACGAAAAAGGTCCCGACAGATTTATTAAACTGGCAAAGGCGAACAGACAGCTCAAATTCGACTTCTATGGTTCAGGCGTTCTCGAAGATGAACTCAAACAGCTTGCAACAGACAATGTTCATTTTCACGGCCACCAAAACAACATGAATGCCATTTGGCCCAGTGTTGGTGTTTTGGTCATTTGCTCTCGGTTCGAAGGCTTGCCAATGACGGCTTTAGAGTCGATGGCGCGTGGTATACCTGTTTTTTCCCTCAATGTCGGCAACATGCCCAGCTTGATTAATCATCAAACAAACGGTTATCTGGTCAATGACATGGATGAGCTAGGCTTAGCTTTAACCACTTTCCTTTCCCAAGATGAAAAGCATACAGCCCAATTAAAGCAACAGGCGGTCGAAACCGTAGAGCAGAGCTACTCTCAATCAGCGGTCATTCCCCAGATACTTGAGCTGTACTTTTCTAATGCGTGTTGACCTTTCGCGGTTAAATTTTGTTCGAAAGGTCAACACCCCCCTATTGTTCAATCTGATTGTCAAATTGAGAAACAGCCTACCGTTTATTTTGGCGGAAAATATTACTCCATAAAAACAGCAACTTACATTAACTTCTTTATTGGCACTCCATTTGCGTTATCTAACTCAATAAACCTATTAATCCGTTTTTTGAGAAAGTTACGTAAGGGGTCAGCCATGAAAAAGAAGATTCTATTTGTACATTATGGTGACGATTGGATTCGAGGTAGCGAAAAGTGCCTACTGGATCTGATCAAATACATGCGCAACCGCCGCTACGAATCATTCGTGTGGACAAATAATCGCGAGCTTTCAAAACAGCTTGAGTTGTTCAATGTACCTAACGAACTTGATAACTTTCCATTGTTACTAGGTTGGAAAGCACCTAAATACAACGTTTCAGGTTGGATGGAACTGATCAACCATGGACGCAAGATAATTGAACGCGAACAGATTGACTTGGTTCATATTAATAGTGGCGCACCTTGCCAATGGATGCTAGCTGCTGCAAGGCTAAGTAATGTGCCTGTCGTCACCCAGTTACACTGCTCTTATCCGACTAGAGATAGACTAACGCTTGGTCTTCACTTATCTCCGCATATCATTTCAGTCAGCAAATCAGTAAGTGAATCTTTAGTAAGAGATGGCTACCCAAAAGAACGAGTGTCCGTTGTTCACAATGGGATTGACGTTCAAGCCCTATCTAATCAATCCCCTGTTGATCTCCGCCTTGAGCTTGGTATTCCCAAGAAAGACTTTGTTTTTGCTACGGTCGGCTCACTCATTCATCGTAAAGGGGTAGATAGAATTCTAACCGCATTACGCCACGTCACCTTGGAGTACCCAAATGTACGCTTAGTGGTGATTGGCGATGGGCCGATGTCATCAAAGCTTCAACAGCAAGCTGACTACCTGCATTTATCAGACAACGTTCACTTCGTTGGCGAGAAGTCTAATGTAGTTGGCTGGCTAAAAGGTTGTGATGCGTTTATTAGTGGCGCACGTAGCGAAGCTTTTGGTTTGGTTATCGCTGAAGCTGCCCTTGCTAAGCTTCCAATCGTTGCCCCTTTTGAAGGAGGCATTCCAGAGTTTATCCAACACGGTCAAACAGGGGTATTGTATCCAAATAATGGTGTCGCGCCGATTGCCAAAGCAATGCGTATTTTAGTTAACAACCCTAAACTTTGTGCACGCCTTGCAAACCAAGCTCACGAGTCAATTGTTAAGCACCACGACATTTCTGTTAGCTGCGCCAAGATTGAGCGTTTGTATCTGAAGCTTCTTGATCAACCTCAACAGCCAAAACGCTCGTACTTAAACACATTACTGCCAATAAAGACTTATGTTGCGAATCGCCTTTCGCTAGGAGGTCAGCATGGCTAAGAACAAAACATTGATATTCGACCCTATCACTTTCAAAGGTGGTTCCAAGATTGCGACCAGTGACGCACTTAATGTTTGCCGAATCGCCAGCAATGAGTTTGTTGTCCTGACCGTCGACCCTGAGTTCTGGAAAGGGACAGATTTCTATGCCAAACACAATGTCACCATACGTAAAGTTTTCGCGGTTTCTTGGCTGATGAAAAAGCATAACGGTGCCTTCTACTGGTTAAACCAACTCTACCTTTTGCTCATTATGCTCAAAACCTTGGTGATGGAACGCGGTATAGCCAAAATAGTGGGCGCTTCCGGTCCTGGAATCGACATGCCAATGTACTTGCTTAAAGCCCTCTTAGACATTGAAGTCACCCAATTTATCCACGGAAATGTGGGCCTTTCACGCTCTATCGGCTACTGCCTGACAATAGCCGATGCGGTTTACTATTTACCTTCTTCACGCAGAAGTCTTAAGCTCGCTCTGGAAGCCTATCTTCAACACGCAACCAAGATTGAAGATACGTGCGCCTTGGCTGAAAGTTATTTAAAGTCCTCAAGCTATCAGTCATTCGTCAATGGCATCCCCGCGCAACGTTGGCCTACAGAGTGTCAAAAGAGTGTTCCAATCTGCTTCTGGGCCGCATCACTTTTAAAATGGAAAGGTCTCGATACGCTTATAGAAGCCTGCAAACTTGCCGCACGCTGTAAACCTATCGCGCTTAATGTTTGCTTTATTCGCCCTGTCGACACCTGTCTACCTGTGTCTAACGCACCAGTTTTACTAAAACATACAGAATGGTACGAAGATCCTGACAATCTTGATGAAATCAGAAGCCAGTCCAACATCTTTGTCTCTACCAGCTGTAACGAGCCCTTCGGTCTTTCAATCCTTGAAGCATTAGCCGCCGGTATGTGCGTAGTGCTCCCACAAGACGGCTCCTTCTGGGATCAGCAATTAACGCACAATGAAAATTGCATCAAGTATCAGCCAAACAAAGCGGATTCATTGTGTGATGCTCTGCTTTACGCTACGAACGATTGTCAAACATTTGAACGTTGCTGCACAAATGCACGAGTCGTCGCTGAGCAATACAAAGCTGAATACCGATATCAGAGATTTGCGCAGCATATAAACGGTGACATTGTCACATCAATGATTCGTGCTTGTGACTAGGATCTGTTGACCGAACAATGGATGACAGATTGGAGATTCGCTATGAACACAGAACATATTAAAAGCATTAGCCTATACGCCGTCAGCTTGTTCTTAATTAAAGGTGTATCCCTGTTCACATTGCCTTTGATGGCGCACTACTTATCGCCATCTCAAATAGGTCACTTAGAGCTACTAGGCGTCACGACCGTGTTTTTCAGCCTCATCGTCGGTCTCGCCATGCATGAAAACCTTTATCGCTTTATTGGTACGGTCAGCAGTAAAGTGGTTAGAAAGAGAAAGGCATCTCAGCTGTACAGCGCAACACTTCTTCTCTCTATGTCTCTTAGCGCTTTGTTGCTCATAGGTTATTACTTAATGCCTTTCAAAGCGGATTCGCTCACTCATGAACAAGTCCTATTTATGGCGTTGGTCCTCTGCTATGAAGCTCCTTTAGCAATAAGTCTAGCGTGGCTTAGGCTGCACAATCAGGCAGGGTTGTTTTTTAAGGTTTGTGTCAGCACTGTTATTGCCCAAGTGTCATTACTTATCATCGCGTTGATACATAAGCCTGATGTGACGGTGATATTCGCGCTTAACGTCATTTGCACATTCGTTCAGTTTCTGTTTCTTCATATCTATATCAACTTCCCGCTTATGCTGCCTAACAAACAACGCATGAAACGATACACTCGATACTCGGCACCGTTAATGTTATCAGGGGTTGTTGCTTTCGGATTAAGTGGCGCAGAGAGATGGTTGATTGCAGGAGCAACAAACTTAGAAACTTTGGGTATGTATGCTATCGCTGCTAAGTTTGCGTTGGCTGTCGGCATCCTAATTCAACCTTTCCATATGTGGTGGATGCCAAAAAGATTTGAGGCAATGGACAACAAAGGACCTCATTACGTCGCCAATGTCACGACGCAAGGCGTGGTATTGCTGAGCATCATTTCGGTTACTGTCGCTTGGTTAAGCCAGATTTTTATCACTATCGCGCTACCCGAGTCCTACCAACCCGCTATTGCTTTGGTAGGTATGACCATTACTATGATGCTTTTCAAAGAGCTCGTTGAGCTGACGAACTTCGGTATTCTGTATAAGAAAAATACCACTCAACTGTTATATATCAACGTTACATCAACAGTTTTAGCCTTCATCGTTTGCTTCGCTTCCATAGAATCAGGTATAGAGGCGATACTTTGGGGACTGATTGCTGGGCAGCTTAGCCGTTTCGCTCTCACCATTTGGTTTAGTCAACAAGCGCACTACCTAGGTTATCCATCGAGCAACATTTTTGCCCTTCTGACGCTGACTGCACTGTTTCTTTTGACCAGCCGTTACCATCAAAGTATAGAAGTTTCGGCATTAATGTTGCTTCTTCAACCCTTAGGTGTCGTTGCTTTTGCAATTCGCTTTAAATTGATCTCGGGGGTTTCTTTGAAGAGCTTAACTCATACCGTCAATAGTTACCTTGGTAAGTCACTATGAATAGTGTGAACCGAGCTAGTGTGAACAGAACTGCGCCAATCTTGTTCATGACATTGCTTAGCTTTGGGTTAGCAATGTTATGGTACGTGGTGCCTCACCCTGCGATTGTGTTGGTGTTATGTTTTGTTCCCTTAGGTGCTCTGTTTGTACTCAATCAAACATTTTGGCTTGTTAGCTTATTTGTTTTGTTTTCTTTCTTTCGCATTCATGAAGCCATTCCTGCACTTTACTCGCTCAAGATCCCGCTATTGCTTTCATTGGGCGCCCTTTCTGCACTCATGTGGCATACATTGGTAAGCAGACAGTTACAAACATTCTGGCACCCAAGTATGACGTGGTTAGCCCTGTTTTGGGGGCTAGTGGTTGTTGGCGTTGTACTCTCATCAAATCCCGGTATTGCCATTACCTACTTTAAGAATATCTACTGGAAAATCATTGTCATGACACTGGCAATCGCCTGGTTAGTTAATACAGAAGACGCCGTTCGAAAAATAGCGACGCTAATTATTTTGGCTGGCGGACTCATCGCCGTCGTTGCTTTATATAATTCGTCGGCAGGTATCGGATTAGTAGAAGGAACCAGGGTTACCATAGGCCGCCAACTTGGCTCTGTTCTTGGTGACCCAAATGATTTATCGCTCGTTTTAATGTTCCCTCTTGCGTTCGCCATTAGCTTTGCGACGACAAAAGGTATTGGGCTTTCGAGAGTTCTCGGGGTGGTAGGGCTGATTCTCGCCATGGCAGCGGTGATTGCAACTCAAAGCCGCGGAGGTCTGCTTGGTTCAATTGCAGTATTTGGCATTTTCGGTCTGCGACTGATCCGCTCAAAGTCACTGCTCATTTTCATAGGAGTGATTGGTTTAGCGGTTTTATTTGCGGTTGCTGGTATTTCAGATCGACAATCAGGTGGTGCCGCAGAAGAAGGAATCGATGCCTCTGCAATGGGTCGTTTGTACGCGTGGGAAGCGGCATTCAAAATGGCGTTGGACAACCCTTTTAGTGGCGTTGGCCTAAACAACTTTTACTCTAACTATTATTACTACAGCCCTCATTGGGATGGTCTCAATCACGCAGTACACAGTACATGGTTTGGCGTACTTGCCGAAATGGGCTTCCTAGGCTTGATCGTCTTCATCGGCATTATTGTTTCTTTAATCAAGACCAGTAGGCAAACACTTTCGATTTTGTCTGAATTAAAGGGCTCTGTGTCTCCGTATCTGACTGCAACTGCGCTTGCCGTCTATGCTGGCGTAATAGGTACTGTTGTGTCTGGTACATTCCTAACTCAAGGCTTTACTTGGCCAATTTACATACTCGCTGCCTTATGTATTGCCATCTCTCGAATTACTCAAAACCGTTCTCAATTTGAGAATCTTAACAAGACGGAAGAATAACCAAACTTATCTCATTGTTTTTACTTAATTTATATTTTGGCACGTTACGTGAAATAGTCTCTGCATAATTCAAATGTAAGGGACAAAATCATGTTGGCTCAGCAATTAAACCACTTCAAAGTTTGGCTACAACACAATGAGAATCCTGCGTATCGCAAATTGTTTCTCATTTTGAAAGCCATTCGCGCATGTGATATTCCAACCCCCAAGTTATTTAACAAGTTCGTTGGTTTACTCTACTCTGCATTTAGCTCTGTCTGGGGAAACCTTCTGCGCGTTTCAGTACACACTCCCGCCTTTAAAGGGCGACTATCAAAATACGGTAGAGGACTTTACCTATTTGGTGGTGTGCCTTTTGTTTCTGGTCCCTTAACTATCTCCTTAGGCGATGATTGTCGTATTTCAGGACAAACCACTTTTAGTGCTCGACCTCAATCTAACAATCCTCAGCTCATTGTTGGTAGCAATGTTGATATCGGATGGCAAAGCACATTCGCAATCGGTCAGAAAATCATCATTGGTGACAATGTTCGTATTGCTGGTCGAGCTTTTCTATTCGGCTATTCAGGTCACTCTTTAGATGCGGCTTTGCGCGCGAAAGGCTTTGGAGATTTAGATTGTGACGTCGGCGATATCATTCTCGAAAAAGACGTTTGGCTTGGTACTAACGTGACAATTTGCCCAAATGTCACTATTGGCGAAGGCACTATCGTTGGCACCGGAAGTGTTGTAACCAAGGATCTTCCTCCCTATGTCGTAGCAGCGGGCAACCCAGCAAAAGTGATTCGTTCACTTGCTGACTCTTCAACTAGTAATGAGGAAAACCGTCATGCGTGATCTTATTGTTTTCGGTGAAGACTTCGGCGGTTTGCCATCAAGTACTCAACACCTAGTAATTCGTTTGGCTAAACAGCGTAAAGTACTGTGGGTGAATTCGATTGGCCTGCGTCAGCCTAAACTGACGATGCATGATTTCAAGCGAGCAGTGAACAAACTATTAGGTAGGAGTAAGGGGGGCTTTAGTCGCCATAACGAACAACCGTCGAATATCAGTGTCGTAAACCTAAAGACAATTCCAGCGCCTCGTTCTTGGTTTGCACGTCAAATAGCGAAAGTGATGATCTGCTTTCAGTTGAAACCCGTGATTAAAAAGCTTGGGCTAAACAAGCCCATCTTATGGAGTTCGCTTCCGACTACTGCTGATCTGTGTGGAACACTGGGTGAATCTGCCATTGTTTATTATTGCGGCGATGATTTTTCATCACTTGCCGGTGTTGATCACGACATAGTGGCAACGCACGAAAGCAAACTTGTCGAACATGCAGATTTAATTCTCGCGGCGAGTGCAAAACTACTGACTAAATTTCCTCAGTCAAAAACACATTACCTTCCTCACGGGGTCGATACGCATCTGTTCAGCACTCCGGCGAGTCGTGCCATCGACTTACCTTCAGCAGAAAACAAAATCGCTGGGTTTTATGGCAGCTTATCTAATTGGCTAGATTATGAACTTATTGAGCAAGTGTGCTTAGCCAATCCCACGTGGCAGTTCATATTTATCGGTCCATTGGAACTGCCGTCTAATCCTTTGCCAAAATTGCCGAATGTTCACTACCTTGGCCCAAAACCTCATAGTGAACTGCCAGGTTACAGCCAACATTGGAATGTGAGCTTGCTTCCATTCAAGTCTAACGGACAAATCGCCTCATGTAGCCCATTAAAACTGCTTGAGTATTTAGCAGCAGGTAGCAAAGTCATTGCAACGCCCTTCCCTGCACTTTCTCCATATAGAGATCAGGTTTGCGTAGTGACTAACGCTCAGCAGTTTAATAGAGCCTTAAATGGCTTAGATTTAAATCCAAGTAATAGTGAGCAGCAGTCTCTTGCATCGGAAAGCTGGGATGCTCGTACAGTTAAGCTTAATAGTATGTTGGAGTCATTATGAATGAGTTAAAAATAAGGTTCATCGTCATACTCAACTCAGCATGGCGACAGCGCTACGTAATCGTAGTACCTATTCTCATCCTTCCTTTTGTTGGCTACTTTATTGGAAAAGTCGCACCAACAAATTACGTATCGCATACTTCTATGCTGATACAGGAAACGGCGAAGATGAACCCTTTCCTAGAGGACATCGCAGTCTCAACGATGCTAAAAGAACGGCTCAATGCGCTCAGCACCTTGCTTAAAAGTCGTCATGTATTAACGGCTGTCGCGAAAGAGCATGGCTTGATTGATGATTCGATGGCTCCTGCAGAGCGTGATTACATCATAAGTAAACTCTCAAGCAGTCTTACTGTGACTCAACCTGGTAAAGATTTTCTAAAGATTTCGTTGACGGCCCCTAACCCTACAGGGATGAAAGAGCTGTTGGAGTCGATTAGCGAGCACTTTATAGAGCAACTCCTTGCTCCTGAACGCTCTTCGATTGAGGATTCCTCCGAATTCCTCGCGATTCATATTGAAAAGCGCAGAGAGGAGCTGGATATTGCCGAGAATGAGTTGGCAGACTTCAAAAATCGCTACGCTTCCGTCACGCCAGAAATGCAAAGCCAAGCACTAGGTAGACTCGCTTCTTTGAAACAAAGCTACGCGGAGAAAAAAGCCGAACTTGCCGGTGTTAAGCGAAGCTTAGGCTCGCTCGATCAGCAACTGTCCAAGACAAATCCAGTAGTCGGTAAAATTGAAGATCAGATCATCGAAATTCGCAGCGAGTTGACGCTTCTTAAAGCGAAATACACCGAAAGCCACAGTGCCGTTCAAGGTAAAGAACGCGAGTTGCGACGCTTGGAGAATGAGCGTTCTATCCTGCTACAAATGGAACAACCGAATATCAGTAGTGACCAGCTATGGGACATCGCCAGTAGCAACAAGCTCAAAGACCTTGGTGAAGTGCAGCCATTACTGGTAACCCAACTCCAAAGTTTGCAATTAGTCCGTGGCCGCTATGAATCCTTGACTGAAGAGACCAAAAGTCTCAAAGAAATGATCGCCCGACTGGAACAGGAAGCCAATAGCTTTGGTGACAACGCGAAAACCATGCACCGACTAGTGAGAAATGCGGAAATTAAACGTCAACTCTACGATGAATTGATTCAACGCTATGAGATGGCGCAATTAACCGGATCGTTAGGTGTATTCGAGCAAAATAAACGAGTCAAAATTATTGACCTTCCTTACACTCCGAGTCGACCAGCTAACCTTCCTGCGCTTGTTTTTGTCATCGCTGGATTAGTTGCTGGCATCGGATTGGGTGCAGGCGTCGCAATCCTTATAGAGCTGTTTGACTCTTCGATTAGACGTAAAGAAGAAATTGAGATGATCACAAATGCGCCTGTGATTACTCATATACCTAGGATCCGTTGACCCTAAGATTAAGCCTTATCAATCATAAAGATTTTCAAATTGATTATCAGGTTGAGAACGTACCCAGAAAACGCATAAGACACTGAAATATAAACACTTAAAATCTGGCATACTATGTGCTCTTACTAACTTAAAGGAATTATTCGTTTAGGAGTTAGTATGAGCACACCTTGTAAAACAATCATCCATGTGGTCCAACACCTCTCTCCTGGTGGTCTGGAGGCGTTAGCTCTCAATATGCTTGCATTTTCTAACCCACAACAGAAAGTACTCATCATTAGCCTAGAAGGGACCAAACAAGAATCCATCTCAAAATGGTCGAAACTCGAAGCCGTTAAGAACCAACTTATCTTCTTGAACAAACCATCGGGATACAGTGTTAAAACATTGGTTCAGCTGTTCAGATTATTCCGCACACTCAAACCTAGCGTTGTTCACACTCATCATATTGGCCCCATCCTTTATGGTTCGATAACCGCGCGACTAGCAGGTGTTAAGGCGAGAATCCACACAGAACACGATGCATGGCATTTGTCTAACGAGAAACATCGCTCTCTACAAAGCTTTGCTTTAAAAATAGCGAAACCAAGTATTGTTGCCGATGCGGCTTTGGTCAGAGAACAAATTCACCGTCACTTCGACTATAAAGATGTGACGGTGATTAAAAACGGCATCGACTGTGAGCAGTTCACAATTGGCTCGAAACATCTGGCTCGCCAAATTGTTGGCCTTCCTGTACACAGCACGATTATTGGCAGCGCTGGACGCCTTGAGAAAGTAAAAGGTCACGATGTGCTGATTGATGCAATGACCTTACTGCCGAATCACATTGAACTGGTGATTGCGGGTGAAGGCAGTCAGAGGAAAAAACTCGAAGCACAAGTGAAGGAACTGGGCATTAGCCATAGAGTCACCTTTTTAGGTCTTGTCGATGATATGGTCCGATTCTATCAAGCTTTAGATCTGTTCTGCCTCCCCTCACGCAGTGAAGGATTCCCACTTTCAACATTAGAGGCTCAATCGTGTGACATTGTCACTTTGGCAAGCAACGTAGGAGCCACAGGCGAGACACTCTGCCCAAATACAGGGAGTCTATTTAAGAGTGAAAACCCACAAGCACTCGCTTCTGGTGTCCTCACTGCCCTTGAGCAACACCACACTGACTCTCCGCGTGACTTTGTACTTCATAACAATGACATCAGAGACATGATGAGAGCTTATGAAATGTTGGCAGAGGAGAAAAGCGCATGATCGATTTACTACTCACGATTCTATTTGTCGTCAGCTGCCTTTTGGTTATCTACCACCATGTTGGTTACCCAGCGCTACTTTCTTGGTACTCGAAGCAGCACCCTTTTAAAACGATAAATCACCGTCGTCGTGGATTCAAAAGTATTAAAGGGGACAGAGCTTGCGCGACCATCACGATTTTGGTTCCCGCATTCAACGAGGAACAATGGATCGCAGACAAAATTCGCAATCTTTCTTCGCTTGATTATCCAAAAAACAAATACAAGGTCATCATTGCCTGCGATGGCTGTACTGACAACACTGTCTCAATTTCTGAGCAAACTATTCAAGAAGCAATTTGTTCAGATACTCACTTCGAGATCAGAGCATTTGAATCTAATCGTGGCAAAGTTACTGTCGTCAATGAGCAGATGAAAACAATCACGAGCGACATCACTGCTTTGAGCGATGTCTCAGCTCTCATTTCAATTGATGCATTATGGGTTGCCAACAAACACTTTCATAATGAACAAGTTGGCGTGGTCAATGGCCATTACCAGCTGTTCAAACCGGGTAATGAAGGCGAAGCATGTTATTGGCAATATCAGAGTAAACTCAAGATGCGCGAAGCGACCTTAGGTTCAACTCTAGGCGCACACGGAGCTTTCTACCTGTTTAGAACTCACCTGTTTGAATCAATGAGTACTGACACTATCAATGATGACTTTATGATTCCTATGTCGATCGTACGTCAAGGTTACATTGCAGAGTATGAGCCTCAGATGGTTGCACTAGAAATGGAGGCAACAAGCGGAAAAGACGACTTTAGCAGAAGACTGCGTATTTCCGCAGGCAACATGCAACAAGCTATCGAACTTAGTGAAATGTTTTTACCTAAGTACAAAGGCGTTGCGTTTGCATTCTTTTCAGGAAAAGGATTAAGACTCATCACCCCTTACCTGCTGATATTCTGCTTAATCAGCTCAATTGTCATGATGGACAACCCGATATTCATGGCAGCGTTGATCGCCCAAATTGCGCTCTATTCACTAGCAGTACTTAGTCATCAATTGCCATACATTTTTAGTCATAAAGCCTGCAAACTGCTGCTTTATATCGTTGCAGGTCACTGTGCAAATTTCATCGGTGGTATGCGTTACCTATTCGGTCTTGAATCAGGAAAATGGTCTCGCGTAGGCCAATAAGGAGATTATTATGAGCAACGTATCAACACACATTTCAATTTGGTTAGCAAAACGTCTGTTTGACCTATTTGGCGCGCTATTTGGCTTGCTACTGCTTTCTCCAGTCATGCCTTTTATTGCACTGGCGATAAAACTCAGCTCTCCTGGTCCTGTTTTTTACAAGCAATTGAGAGTCGGTAAATCAACACCAGAAAAGATGGTATTTTTCGAAATCATAAAGTTTCGCACCATGTATCAAGATGCAGAGCAGCGCACCGGTGCCGTGTGGGCGACAGAAAACGATCCAAGAATCACCCCTGTCGGACGCTTTCTGCGTAAAACGCGCCTAGACGAGATTCCTCAGTTGTTTAATGTGGTTATGGGTGAAATGTCGCTAATTGGCCCACGTCCAGAACGCCCAAGCTTTTACAGTAAACTAGAGAACGCTATCCCTTACTTTGCTGATAGAACTTACGGTGTCATGCCTGGGATCACAGGGTTAGCGCAAGTAAACCAAGGCTACGATACTTGTATTGATGATGTTCGTAGAAAGGTTGGCTATGACCATAGTTACGCGCTTTCATTGTGCTCAATGAAGTCATGGTTAAGCATGGATATGAGCATTATCACGAAAACTATCGTGGTTATGTTTGATGGTCGAGGACAATAGCCGTTAACGGGTCGAGATATGTACGTGATTTAATGCACATTTTTTAACTGGCAACGCGTAAAACAACAACAATTCGATTAGTTATAAAGCAAACGAGTAAAAATCGAAGAAAATGCGCTTGCACGATTGAATAACTCTCGGTAACATCCCTCTCGTTCTTAAGGAATGGGTCCGTAGCTCAGTTGGTTAGAGTACTACCTTGACATGGTAGGGGTCGGCGATTCGAGTTCGCCCGGACCCACCACTCCTTAAAGCATTCAGTTGCAAAGAACGAAAAATTTGGGTCCGTAGCTCAGTTGGTTAGAGTACTACCTTGACATGGTAGGGGTCGGCGATTCGAGTTCGCCCGGACCCACCAAATTTAGTCCTTCAGGACGATCGCAAAGCCCGCATCAAGCGGGCTTTGTTGTATCTATAACTTGCTAAATCAACAGCTAAACCTTTGGAAACTTCAGTGTGACTGAAAGACCCACCTTATCATATAGATACTCATCTTTTAGCTCTAAGGTGCCTCCCATTCTCTTAGTAGCAGCAGCGACTAGACTTAACCCTAGCCCATTGCCTTCTGTATTTCTGCTACTGTCGCTGCGGTAGAATTTTTGGCATAGGTGGGTTAATTCCTCTTCTCCTACTCCGCCACTTTGATCCGCTACAGTTAGTTCTACGTTGTCTGCTTTCTCTGCAGAAGATATTCGAATCGTATTACCCGCTTGATTGAACTTACAGGCGTTATCGATCAAGTTGGACACTACCTGCATCATTAATTCTTGGCTGGCGTTAATTTGATGATTTGGAGCAATGTTCAACTCTAAGTTTAACTGATTGTCCTCTAAAACGGGCTCGTATAGCTCTGCCGCGCACTCAACTAACTGTTGAAGATTGACAGCACTTTGAGTTATCTGTTCTCCATTGAACTCAAGTCGGCTTATTCGCAGCAGCTGATTAAAGGTATTGAGAAGATTTGCCACCATTTGCTCTACTTCTTCAAGTTCTGAATGACTCTCAGAAAGCTGCTGAATTCGATGATAAATCGACGTAAGCGGAGTTCTTAAGTCATGCGCAATGTTGTTTGCTTGCTGCTTAGTCATCTCAGTCGACTGTGCAAGGCGATCCAACATCATATTCAGTTCTGAAATGGTCTCTGACAGCGGTCCTTCTAGGTTTTCATTGGGGATTCTAAGATGCAAATCGTTGTCTTTAGTTATGCTGTTGCTCGCGGCATTAATATCAGTCAGTCGAGTTTTAATGCTGTTTATCATAAAGTAAGCGATGACAAACCCTACGATCATCAAAGCTCCAACTGCGTAAATAATCCCATTAATCAGTTGGTTTTGTTGAGTAAAGAAGGCATCTTCTACTCGAACTTCTAGCGTCCGCCACCCATCCCCTTCGGGAAGGTAAGTTTCAACGCTGACGTAATCAGACTCTTCATTCTCCTGAACATAAAATTCAATCCCAAATTCCATTTCTCCCATGGATTCATAGGCATCTAGCTTTTTCAATTCTTGGTCAGTGATATGCTCTTTGAAAACGTAACTAAAGATGGCGTCGTGATCGGCTCGCAGAACCTTCTTGGTTTCATCTGGGCCCAACTCTTCCCATAGCTCATACACGTAGTTAGCTTCAGAAGCCACAATGGGCAAGACACTATTATCAATGAACCAGGCATAGATACTTGTACGCATCACGATCAGCAAGACAATCGCCGCCACGACTAGCATGGCATATAAGTTTAGAAAACGGCGAAAAGGATCATTTAGCCAACTCACGAACGTTCCTCCATGACGTAGCCAGCCCCTCTCACGGTGTGCAATAGGGGCTTGTAACCATCGAGATCAATCTTCTTTCGTAATCGACTAATATGGACATCAATGACATTGGTTTGCGGATCAAAATGATGATTCCAAACTTTCTCTAGCAGCATAGTTCGTGTCACGATGCGGCCTCTATTTTCCATTAAATAGAGTAAAATCTGATATTCACGAGTGTTGAGTGCTATGTCTACCTCTCCTCGCTTTGCCTTTCGGGTATATATATCTAAGGAGAGAGAATCTAGCCTTAACTCGGTGTTATTTGCTTGAGATTGCGATTCACTTGGTCTTCGTGCCAGCACTTCTATTCTCGCCAGCAACTCGGTATAAGCGTAAGGTTTAACTAAGTAGTCGTCTCCCCCACTTCTTAATCCTTTGACACGTTCCTCTACACTATCCAATGCGCTGAGCACCAATACAGGAGTTCGGTTACCACCTGCTCTCAGCGCCTGAATCATTTGAAGACCATCCATTTCAGGCATCATGCGGTCGCAAATAACAACGTCGTAGTTATTTTGCAGAGCACAAATCAATCCCAACTTTCCGTTCTCGGCTCGATCAGTCTGGTGCCCGGATTGCTCTAAGCTATGACTCAGAAAACGCGATTGTTCTACGTTGTCTTCTACTAATAAAATTTTCATAACTCAAACTCCGAGCGACCAGCCTAGCTGCATGACATTTAAGATTGTTGTTGCGGACCCACTTCTAGCAATTCTAAGTCATTGGCAGCGTTAATAGAATGCGCATTGTCGTAGAAGTTATCTTCATACATACCAAACTCAAACTCGATATTGCCCTCATCATTGAAAAACATCTCTTGCATATCAACCTTTTCAGTATCAATCACTTTTAATGTTTTAGCGTCGATAACCAACAAGGTTGATAGAGGCTCATCGTAACTCTCTTTTAGCTCTACCATGTAGATGGTTCCCAGTTCTGGCACTAAATCCGAATGTGCTGAGACAATGAGCCCTTGGTGCGTCTTACCAACTTGCGCAAGGACCTCTTGAAGTGAAAAGTTAACTTTTTGAATCGTTTGGGTAACGTCTTTACCGCTTGTTGCATCAAAGAAAATGGTGTCTTGTTCTGCTTGTTTTTTTGCGGTGGCAACGTAGAGAAACCGACCATCTTCTTGTTCAATCAATTCAATAGAATCATAGCTAGCAGGCTTGAGCGTTTTAATCTGACTAAGCGCTTTTTCTGCGCTCATAGTAGGTAGAACGTTAGCCTTGTTAAAGTCATCCATTGAGTTCGCCATAGCGCTAAAGCCAACCATGCTGCCAATCAAGATGCTAAGTGTAGTAAGTTTTTTCATAATCTTATTCCTGCTGTTGGTTAAGTTCAGAATTATATTAATCAATGGAGCTAACACCTTTCTAAACTCAAGATTAAATATTTTTCATCTAACTGATGTGCTTTATCAAACATCACTTCAACTTAACCATCACGGATAAATAACCTTAATTAAATACCCTGCGTACGCGTTTCCTTTCAGAATGGCCTCGTAAATACAAAGAGACGCAGGAGAAACAAGAATGGCTAACACGCTAATATGCCGCTCTTTTCAATCATTCATGGATATTTGTGAAAATAACTTGGTAGAAAGGGCAAATGTACACTGCACATTTCATCTATCCGAGCCGGAAATGATGCAAGATTTATTAACAAAGAAAGGAGGCTACCTACTTACCGCAACTCCATTCCTTCAACGCAAGGAATCAATCTCAACAATTTGCCTGTGAGGGGAGTTTCTTAGGCGACTCTCCCTCTCTGTTCCGGCTTCATCCCTCCCAATTTTGGAGCCGGCTTTTTGCTAATTTCTGCTTAGACACCTCCACTTACTTTCCCCTTACAAGCCAATACAAAACCTTACAAAGCGTTTGCTCTAAAACACGTTACTATCGTGCCTCAGATCACGAAAACACCCCATGAGTTCACTAATTTACTCATTAATTACTGAACAATTAACATATTAATAACTATAAGTAGCCCAACAAACTAACAAGTCAGCTCCAATTATTTACACTTACAAAGGAGGCGCACTATGGCGACAAACGGGACTGAATGCTTCGATTTAAGAATCGGCAACTGTTTACTAAAAAGAAATGAATCTGGTGCTCAGATTCAACTCGATGATGAAAAATCGTTTTCTATCACTATTCCTGAAAGTAGTGTGTTGAAGAGACTAGTAGAGGAAGATGGTCAAGTGGTGAGCAGAAATGACTTAATCGTCGATGCTTGGGGACGACCTGACATAATAGGTCCGAACTCTTTACCCGTTGCGATTACAAACCTTAGGAAAATCCTTGACCTTAACAATATTAAAATTACCAATGTTCCTCGAAAGGGCTATAGAATCGATCTTTCGGAGATTCAATGGGCTCAACCGCAAGAACCTTCCTCACAAGAGACAACTCTCCCTCCCCCAGACAACAATCCCATTTACGAAACTTGGTGGGAAAGAGCTAAGCTGGCCGTAGCTATTGGTGCCTTGTTGTTTTGTCTGTACGCCGCCTTTTACATTGTATTCTCTTGGGTTCGTGTCGACTGCCAAACAGTTGGTAAAGCCACACTATGCTCGATACAAGGAGACTACGTTGATCCATCAATCGTAAACGGGAAAGAAGGTAAATTCTTTTATTCAAATCAGAGCGGTTTAATGCAGGTAAAAGGCAATGGTTAAACGCATTATTTTAATAGCGATGATCGTCTTAGGATTGTTTGCATCTATTACGACTTACGCTTTCTTAAACGGCTCATCTTGCCAATATTCGATGACACTGCATGTACCTGATGATGACAGAGATGTTTTTTTAACGTGTTATCGAGGCAAGGTAGTTGCACTACAAACCAAACAAGATGACAAAGGTAACTACCTTTCTAAGTACAAAGTAGAGGCAAGACAACTTCGATTAGGTGAGCAAACCATCTATTTTGTCTACTCGCGCAAGATTTTAGTCGATGATAACAAGCAAGATGAAAATGATCATTTCAACCAGATCTCATCAGGATACAAGTTCTTGTTCTATCGCTTAATCCGCGATGGCGACGATATCTATGTCTTCCAGTCGTTCCCTAGGTACTACGTCCATAAAGGCAAAGTATCAGGTACATTAGATATTTGGGAAAAGTTTTTTAGTTAACAAAAGAACCATTAGCTACTAAAAATACAAAAGCGCCATCCATCGATGGCGCTTTGTCATTTTAATACCCGAAACTAATCGAGAATTCGAAACTCGGCATTAAAGTGTCTCAAAGCGGGTGGCTCATAGGTAAAGGTCAGCCCTTTAATCTTGTGGGCATTTTCCTTAATTTCGGTAAAGGCTTGAATCACATAATCAAGATGAGCTTGAGTGTATGTCGCTCGGGGAACCGCTAATCGCAAAAGTTCTGCCGGACACGGTAATTGCTGTCCTGTTTTTGGATCGCGACCTAGCAACAAAGAGCCAATTTCGGCACCTCGGATCCCCGCCACACGGTACAATTCACATGCCATTGCATGACCGGGAAACTGGTCAGCTGGAATATGAGGCAATAAGTCACCCGCGTTAATAAACGCTGCATGCCCACCAGCCTGCTGACATTTGATACCGACTCTTTCAAGTCCATCGACTAAGTACTGAATCTGATCGATACGTGAAGATAACCACTCTTCTCGCATGGCGTCGTAGAGACCTACGGCCAAACGCTCCATAGCACCTCCTTCTAGCCCACCATATGTTGGGAAGCCCTCTTGTAACACACATAAGGTGCGACACTCTTGAAAGACATCGGAAAGCGTGTGGTCTTTAAATGCTAGCAGTCCTCCGATAGGCACCATTGCATCCTTTTTAGCTGACATTGACAAAATATCTGCATATTTGAAGCTTTCTTTGGTGATTTCTTCAATAGACCAGCATTCATAACCAGGCTCTCGTTGCTTGATAAAATACGCGTTCTCTGCAAATCGAGCGCAATCCATTACAACCGGAATGTCGTATGAGCTGGCTATTTCATACACTTCTTTAAGGTTTGCTAGTGAGACAGGTTGTCCGCCCGCAGAGTTGCATGTAATCGTGCTAACAACATAAGGCACGTTGTTGGGGCCAATTTCCTCGATAGCAAAGAGCAATTTCTCAATATCAAAGTTGCCTTTGAATGCAGACTTGACCGATGTATCGAAAGCCTCTTCGGTAGGCACATTAACCACTCGGCAGCCATTACGCTGGGTATGCCCTTGAGTTGTATCGAAAAAATAGTTTGAAACTGCGGCCATCTGCTCGCGGTTTAAGCCCTTTTCTCGCTCACGCTTAGCAATTAACGCAGGGACATAGAGCTGCTCAGCTCCTCGTCCTTGGTGGGTTGGAATAGTATGTTCGTAGTCGAAGATGTCTTTGACCGCATCTTTTAAAACGTAGTAGCTGCGGCTACCACTGTATGATTCATCCCCTTTCAGCATGGCTGCTTGCATACCTTGGGTAACAGAACCCGTACCACTGTCGGTCAGCAAGTCAATAAACACCTCGCTACTAGGAATTAAGAACGGATTGTATCCATACTTTTCCAAAGCAGCTTCTCGTTCTTCACGCGTTGTATGTTTAACTGGCTCGACAACTCGAATTCGATATGGCTCTGGTAAATAGCCCATACGAGTGTCAGCTTTATGGGTAGAGTGCGAAGCACAGGAATTTGGATTAGTAGTCATAGTTTTTCACCTTCATTTTTATCTATGATTTGTAAAACGGACCAATTGCATAATGTCCGCTACGACAAAACATAGAGTCGGGTGAAAGATCCGATGAGTAAGTTATGGATAAATAATCTTCAAAAAACCCTTCCTTAAGACAATGACTGAAACCAATCTCAGAAAAAAAGCCTGACTCATGTCAGGCTTAATCTTTGTTCACACGTCGTTTCGTTAAGTACCTTTAAAGTTCACTCAGACGAGTTTTGACCAAATCTTGTGTTTCCTCAATCCACGCGTAACGTTTAGTGTACAAACGACGTTTGGTTTTCTTAAGTGTACTCGGGTCTTTGCGCGGTGGCTGAAGTGGAATTTTGTACATAAACTTCGAGACTTGTTCACCACCATACTCAGTCCATAGTTCGGCATAGTTGTAGGTAATACTTGAACGCTTCGAACCTGTGTATCTCAGAGCTTGATAAATATGACCTTTATTTGTGATACCAAATACATTGTCTACTTGCCATTCGCGTGCAAGCATCAGCAAAACTTCAAGCATTAACGCTTTTGGACGTAAACCATGAATACTGCGAGTCAGTGACTTAATAATCTCTCCTCGATCACTAATGTGGTCCCCAGGCCCTTGTAGTGCACCAATGTGGATGTCTCTATGTGGCGTAGTCGAGAGATTAAACGCCAACGTAAACAGATCACGGTTGTTCTCATCTGTCAGCTTTAGTGCCAATGAGCCTTCTCTTTCAGGCCCCGCACACAACAGCAGCTTACAATCCATGATTTCAGCGAGAAGCCAACCTTCATTAGAGTAAAAGTCTATGAAACCTCGGCCATACATTTCATGGAGGGTTTTAAAATGCTCATAAATTTTCTTCGCGCGTTGTTCTGGGCGCCAGTTCAAGCAAACATAAGGTTTAAGAGGCTTTTCGAGCAATCGCGGGTTAACGTCCGTGATGGTTTTTAGATCGGGCTGATCGAAGAGTTCTTGCATCTGTTTTAAAACGCCTGGTTTAAGCAACGACCATAAGCAAAAACGCGCGTTATACCGTAGCTTTTTAAGCCCATGAATATCCGGATATACGGCTTCAGCGACTTTAGGAAGCGACAAAACAAAATTAAGGTAGTTGGCTGACATATAGAACTCTCGATTTTCTGTATGGGACTTTGCTCTTAAAGTCGGTGCCTATTAATTGGTTAGGCAAGCGATAGTGCACAGTGTACAAAATCAGAAAAATGAGATGTAGATCTACTTTGTCGTTACTTTGTCACGCCTTTGTCAGCCTCGATTACAAATTAGGGAATGTCAGAGTGAATTGAGCGCCACCCAAAGTGCTTTGACCGACTTCAACAGTGCCTTGATGCCGTTTAACGATTAGGTCAACAATCGCAAGCCCTAAGCCAAATCCACTGTTTTCTTTGTTTCTTGACGCGTCAGCACTGTAAAATGGCTGGAAAATTGATGACCAATGTTCAGAAGGAATGCCGTTGCCATCATCTTCTACTATGAGTACTAGGTGTCCATCAGACTCTTTTACGCTTAGCTGCACTTGATCTTTCGCATACTTAACGGCATTCGAAAGCAGATTCACTACTCCGCGCTTTAACAATGAGCGGTCTGCACACAGCTCTACATTACTTTCGATATGGAGTGTAATGCTAATATCGCGACTGTTGGGTAAACGCTGGACGACTTCAGGTAGAAAATGATTCAAATTAAGCTGCTCTAGGCTCAGCTCGGTTTCAGGACGTTCCATCTTAGCGAAATACAGTAGCTCATCGACCATTCGCTCCATTTCTTCGGTATCTTCGATAATGCTCGCTATTTTGTCATGCTGCTCTTTAGACATGTTCTGGTCTTGCAACATTTCAGCTTGCCATTGAATTCTAAAAATCGGCGTTCGCAAATCATGGGCAACCGCATTGGTTAAGAAACGGTTACTAGCAATCAAGTTGGATATCTTATCTGCCATATCGTTGAAGCTGGTATTCAATCTCCCGACGGCATCTCTGCCTTTAGTCGGAGCCCTAACGTTAAAGTCGCCCTGAGCAAACTTAACTGTCGCATTTTCTAGTAGCCGCACTCTGCGGCTCAAGAACAAAATCAAACACAGTGAGTAGACAAAGAAGCCACCGAGAATGAAGCCCCAAACAATATCATCGTCAAATTCAATTGCTTGACGGAGTTCAGTTTGAAAATCTGGCGAGATATAGTAAATCTCATTAGGCTCTAACAGCTTAAACCAGAAATGTCTGTCTTCATCAAAATATATATTGAGATTCGATTGGTCGTGGGTGAAAAAGTTGGCGACGTCTTTTGGTACATCAGACAGGTTAACAATGAACAGGGTTTTGGCCGTTTTTTCTACGACGCGTTCCATAGTATTAATGGCCGCTTCTTTACCTTGGTTTTGGTAAATAGTCAGCACCATATCCCTAAACGCTTCGCCTTCTCTCTCCTGCAGTACATAGTCATAATCTGGATTGAGTTCATAGATAATGTACTCATACGCAAAAATACTTAATGTAAATAAGATCAATAAACCGATAAACGATTCCAAGTAAATTCTGCGCATATACCCTCTTAAGGTTAAGTTCGTCGACTATAGCCAAGTATCTGGCACAAACAGATACCCTTTTCCTCTGACAGTAATGATGCGTTTTGGCGTTGCAGATGTGTCACCGAGTTTCTTACGCAAACTCACAATCTTGTTGTCGACGGTTCTATCTAGACCATCATACTCAATGCCTCTTAACGTCTTGGTCAGTTGATCCCGAGACAACACTTCGTCAGGAGAACAAGCCAATGCCCATAGTAAGTCAAACTCACTATCAGACATTGAAACCACCTCGCCTGCCAATTCGCAAACTTTACGTGCATCATTAAGCTTCAACTGACCGAACTCTAGCACTTTCGAATTAGCTACTTGCGGTATAGATTGAGTGTTCGCCTCAACTCTTCTCAGCAACATTCTCATCCGAGCGAGCAAGACTCGCGGTTTAATCGGCTTTGTTACAAAGTCATCTGCGCCAATTTCTAGTGCTGCGACATGATCAAAATCATCATCACTGGCTGTCAGCATAAGCACTTTACCCGAGTAGCTTGGACGAATCTGTCTACAAATTGTCAGCCCATCAACACCGGGCAGCATAAGGTCAAGGAGAACTATATCAGGCTGATTTTCAACAATGGCATCAATGGCACTTTCACCTTCTTCAAAAGTCGTAACATTGAACTCTTGAGAGACGAAATATTCACACAGCATTTGTCGAAGCTTAGGGTCATCTTCAACAATAAATAGCGTCTGATTAGTGGGATTTGGCATATTAACTAAAGCATTGCATGACTAACATGGGAGTAATTCTAGCGTATTCGCTATCCCATTTCTGCAACAGAAACTGAATCAAAATCGCGACGAAGACAAAAAAGTCGAAGTAATACCGGTTTTATGCTCACTTCGACTTCACCTTAGAGTTTCATTAGCCTAAAAACTTGGGCAATGAATCCGTTAAGGTCATGATGTGAATAGTGATGACACTGACACCAAATACTCCAACGACAATAAGTGACCACTTTCCTCCAATGGCTCTGTAGTCGTTGTGGCTGGAAAGTAAATTGTCTGCCTTATTCAGATTGCTTTGCCTAGATTTTCGGACTAACAACGCTGGGATGATGCATGCCCAAATCGCTGCCGCTGATGCCGCAAAACCAATTGCGACGAGAAAGCCAAAGGGGAGTAACAATGAAAATATGAGTGGTGGTAAAAAGGTCACTGACCAAGTTTTTAATCGGCCTCTCTTGTTATCTTTAAAATTGAAGACGTCCGCTAAAAAATCGAATACCCCAAGCCCGACACCAACGAAACTCGATAAAATTGCAGCTGCAGAGAAAGCGCTAATGACATTAGAGACAAAGTCTGTCGGTATTACACCACTTAAGCTACTGAGTAAGACATTGATATCACCGTCCTTTTCAATTATTTCGCCAAAGTGCATTCTTGGTAGATTGCCATAGATACTTACCAGCCAAACTGCATAAATGAAAAAGGCAATTGTCGTACCTCCGACAATTGCCTTTTGCGCTTTCCGTTCATCCATGTAGTAATCTCGCATGGTCGAAACGGTATGATGATAACCAAATGAGGCTAATGCCACAGGAACCAAAGCGAACATAAACTTACTTTGCTCCAAATTGATGTCTCTCCACATTTCACTCAAGTCGATGTTAAGCACTAGACCAGTAATACCAAACACGAAGCTAGCGACCATAAACAACATTAAAACGATTGAAAACTTGTCAACAACCCGAGTTGAATGCCAGACAAAAAAAGAAAATACAGCGACAAACAAAATAGAAGCAAGCTTAGGGTTTAATCCCATGTACTGATTTATTATTAGACCCGATGAAGTTATATAGGCATAAAGCAAAACGCCCCCAACAAAATAGATCATTATGTTGTTGAAGCAGCTGATTGGTTTACCTAACAGATCCGTTGTAATCGAATCAAAAGATGATTTATAGGGATAGTTTTTCAACACTTCCAATAGAAAGCATCCACTTAGTGTCATTATTAGCATAGTCACCACTAATATAAGCAAGGTCCATGCTACCCACGCACCTGCACCTGCACTTGGTAAACCAAGCATTCCTGCTCCAACACATACGCATGCAATGATGCACGACCCACCAAGAGTCGAAGGCGATTTTGTCGTTAGAGAATGATTCTGTTTCACATTATCCATATATAATAGACCTTTATATTTATAGGGTTCACCAATCGCTTTTTTACTAGAAATAATCTTTTAACGTATAAAAAAAGCGCCAGAGCCGTAACCCTAGCGCCAATTATTACAATAATTTAATAAATAGTTTTAAATTAACATTCTACGAATTATAAAATATTATGTTTACTCCCAAGCCTCTGAAAAGTCTTGATCTTTGAATGCGGCTGCTAAGCCTGTCACTTGCTGCATTCGTAATACCTCATCGCGATCCATTCCAAGTTCACGGCATATTTTCTCGTTGCTCCACTCTAGCTCTCTTAATTGCATAACAAGGTTCGCGGTTAGCTCGACTTGATGTGTTCCACGAGCAACATTGTGTCGTACTGAAGTAGACATACTCTTTTCTTCAGACTTATTCATCACAATCGCAGGGACGTATCCTGATATAGGTTGTAACTCTGAGTTTGATTTGATCAATTCGAATCGATGGAACCCATCAATTAACACGTATTGGTCACAACCTACGATTTGATTAACAATAACCGGCATTGTTAGGCCATCTTGTTGAATAGAATGTTTAAGTAACCGATTCTCCGGTGAAGCCATCTTGTTCGGATTGTAGTGATTTGCCGATATCATCTCTAATTTCAACATCTGTACATTGCAAACTGGGGGCAGATTTGGGTTCAATTTGCACAATAAGTGGGTAACTTGATTATACAAAGCGACAGAAGCATCCAGATGCCCAACGTCTTTTAACCCATCTGAACTGAGTAACGACATAACAAACTTACTTTCCATAAAAGCCACCACGTCCAACATAATCGTTGTACAAAGAATGGTATTGCTGAGCAACCGCTTTGTTGTAGCCAAATGAAAGGCCTCTGCACCAATAGTCATTCTTTATCAGAACTTTGCAGATCCTCCTCCAACTAGGGACTTGTTTTTTTGCCTCTAACTTAGAATCGGCGAAATCAGGAATACGTCGAATCCCTTTATGGTGTCCGTTGCGGCGCCACCATTGAAGAAATTTATAGATTCGCTCACGGTAATGCTTCTCGACATGCGGAGGCATAGTACTGAGTAAATGTTTACTATATTGACGATAGGTAAATCCGTGAGGCAGTTTAAAACGATAGTAACCAACGATACGTCCCTGCTCTTTTGAATACCTCGCGCCGAAGTTACACCCTTCAACGCGATCAACCAGCTTTTGCCAAGTGTCCGGTTCTAGAATTTGATAGAGCCAGAGCCCTTTGCGCTGTTCATCGCCAAACGGTTGGCAGAGGCGCTGCTGAGAAATAGAGACACCAGCTTTGTGCATCAAATCGTAGACTTTGTTGTAATCCCATTGCCTACGACCATTCGCAATCCAGATATCTCGTGTTTTCCAGTCGTATATAGGATAAGCCATATAGACGTCTTGCTGCATCTTCGTCGTCCACGGTAAATGATGGAATTTGTCTTTATATTGATTTTTAATTGTGTTGTAGCGATTCAAGGATTCATCGGCTCTTAAGCCAATTAGCACTGCAATCTTTGTTTGTTTTTGTTGTTGATACCAATGCGCGAAATCAAACACAAAATCCTCAAACTCCATTCCAGGGTAGAAAAAAGGGAGCTCGTTTGGGTCGTTAAATACCCCAAACACATCAGGCAGTTTACGGACCCAATTCACCTTTTTCCTTTCGTCCCAACACACCCATTTGGGCTCGAACTGAGATACCGAGTTGCGCAAAGCAATAGGTAGGCAGATCCAGTATGGGCGAATCTTATTGGTCGCAACCATGCGTTCAATAAACCCTTCGGTCTCCTTATATTGAGCTTCAAAATCAACAATTAATGTATCAATAGGCAGTCGGTCTCTACGCTGAGCTTCTTCAATGGCAAGATTAAGTAATACTCCTGAATCCTTTCCACCCGAGAAGGAGACATAGAGGTGTTCAAAATGGTCATAGATATATGAAATCCGCTCTTGCGCCGCGAGCATGACATCTTTACCGAGCAGAGACTTTTTACGACTTCGTTGCCGAACCATATTCCTTTCCTCATTTAGTTAATGAAACTAGGTTTATGCTTTCGAAAATAGGCAATCTAAATTTAGTTGGCTGTGATATTCAGGATTGAATCAACGATAAGCCTTCTAAAGGCTAAAAGACTTAATATTATGTTTTTATTCATTAATTATTATTTAATAAAGACTGATAAAAACTAAAGATAAGTAATGATTAATTTACTAGCCAATAACTCGAGATGACATTTAGATTGGTCATGTGAAGTGGATTCTTTGCTCACTCAGGCGTCTATCCTAACTTTGGCTAGGTTTTCACTTCACAACTTCACTTTCCGACACACTAGCTACTTCTAGCTAAACTTCACTTCGCTGTGTTTTGGGGTGGCAAATGCCACCCCACTTTTTATTTTAAGGTGACGGTGGCTCTGAGACGCACGTTGAATATGATTTTTCACTTGGCAAGCGACTTTCAACTCTTCCAGTGTCCATAAGCACATTCCTCAACTTTACTCCTCCAGCAGTAATGTGGACATTTGCTGCAGCGTAGAAATACTTAACTGGCCAATCATATGTTGAGCCAATAGAATGGTCGCTTGCTAGTGCGCTTAGCTCCCCTTCAAGTGCTCTTCTCCAGTTGTCTCGCCCATTAAAATTGATCGCAGCTAGGTCAGCACAATAGCGATCATATTGCCCATAGTTACCACCACTAATAGTGGAAGTATCTTCGATACTTTCGTCAAATCCATCATTACGCATAAACGCAAATGTGTTAGAGCCACTGCCCCCATCGGCACCGAAACCTGAGTGTGTGTAACCAGAGTTATAAGGCGTTCTATCGGCAGTATAATACATGTAAGACATAACTTGTGGTCTAGCTGGCTCAGTGAACCATTTACCATTGGCTTCACCAGAACTCCCAACAATGATATGCAGACAATCTTGATCCCGATGCGTCTTATTAGTATTACCCTCAACACCACAAGTTTCTAACTTTCTGGGTGTTTCAAGATGAACTACTGAAGATAGCAAACCATTGTACTCAGCTTGCACACTAAACTTACCTTTCGCACCAGCAACCAGTTTCCCGTCAGAATTTAGTCTGTAACATGGGTCTCCATTACACTCTTCAGAAATTGTATTCCAAGTGACTTCTGTCGTGATATCTTGCAAGTTGAGCTCATCATCAATGGTATATACCTCAAGCTGAAACAATCGACCGGATAGTTCCTGATGTTGTCGTTGTATATGTGGTGCTGAGTTTGCTACTGGGGCTGGTCGAGTAAACTTGACGTGCAATTTGGATGTATCCGTAGGCGTGTTGTCTTCGCTAGAGTCACCGTTACCAGAGTCACTGTTACCAGAACTTCCACCGGAACCAGAGTTACCACTATCACCATTACCTGGACTTTCAGAGTCTCCTTGGTCGCCACCGCCACCAATCTCATCAGATGGAGCGTTCTCTTCTATCTCTGAGCTATCTCCTGTTTCTTGGTTTGTATTGTCTTGATTCTCGGTCGTCCCTGTAGACGTATCTTGTGTATCTCCGGTACCTGCCTGAGTAAGCTCTCCACTATCACTGCAACCGGAAAGGCCAATCATCAAGCTTAAACCGCACGCCAACAGTCTTGACCGACGAACTTGTATATCTTTGTTTTTGTTGTGTGCTTGAGGGTTAGTCATGCTCATGTTTAATTCCCACCTGTGACTTTACATATGTGTGCTTGTTCAGAAATCTGAGCAAGTGAGGTGAGAATATTTAAGCCGCGTACAACAAACGACTAATTGGTTTTAATTTATTAATTTTAAATCATAAAAATCATGTACTTAAAAAATAATTTATCATTAATAATTTTGTAAGTTCTAGGGAGTTCTACAGAGTGCAAGTATTAAGATAATTTGATAGGATGCGCTTCTTAAGAGTTCCAACTGTTACTGAGCTACCCATGAACCGTAAAAAGAAGATCAACCAGATCCTGAAAGCCAAACAAAAAAAGATGAATTCTAAGTTGCACAAGAGCAACAAGCCTCGCTACATCTCTAAAGCAGAGCGAGCGAAAATGGAGGAAGAAGAGCAGAGCCAGCAGCAGGTTGAAGCTACTGAAGTAGCAGAAGAGCCACCTGAGACCAATGATAAGTAACTAGCTTTATACTCCATAGACAAACGCAAAAAGCGCCAGCCGAGTTAACCTCGACTGGCGCTTTTTAGAATCCAGCTTGTCTATTCAATATATTTAGTCGTAGCTACCGTCAAATGAGACCAGTTTAATTTCTAGCTGCGCACCAAAATAACTTAAGGCAAGTTTAGGGTCTTTATTTTCAGACACTTTCTTACCAAGAGTTTCTAATAGTTCAGCCATAAAGTCTTTAACTGGCTGTTCTGCATCTGCCAAATGTTCTTCTAAATTGTGATTTTTCATTATTTACCCAGCCATAACGTTATCAATCAATCGTTTATAGTTGAGTCCTTATTCAACAGAGGACACAAAAATGGAAACTATAAAAACGATCTTAAACGGCAACCACTATCGCTATTCTTTTCACCACTGCCCGGGCTCGGATCAGTATGCAATATTTTTATTAGGAGCACTGCAAGACATAGAAAGCGTAGATTCATTTTCGAAACACTTCGCTACTAAACTCAATTGCATTACTATCGAAGTTCCTGGTACTGGTCATACAGAAAACCTTGAATCAACGATCAGTATTCGTACTCAAGCGATGATGCTGCTCGATTTAATTGATTATCTAGGCGTCAACAGCGCACATATTATCGGCTTTTCATACGCAACAGCCGTTGCTGTAGAACTTTGCGATATCTGGCCGAATGTACTCACAATGTCGATATGTGGTGGCGTCCCTGGTATCCCCTCTTCAGGGCGCTTAGCAACCAAAAAAATGATCGCTGCGGCCATGGACAATCCACACAGTTTCGCTCAGTCATTCACCGAATCGCTTACCGTAAGTAACAACGATATTCCAAGGAATAAAGCCATCATTAAGGCGACAGTGCGAAACATTACCAACATGGCTCAGGATAGGATCGATATCTTCTTCGAAAACTCAGTGAGGTTACTGGTTCACACCCCTACCAATATCGGAAATATCTCCGTACCCTGCACCGTTTGTGTCGGTGAATATGATCCCTATGTCACCAAAGAAACGGCCGGAAAATTTGCAAGCCAATTAAAAAATGGCCGACTCGTTGTCATTAAAAATGCCGATCATTTGGTGCATTTGCAGCATCCCGACAAAGTCGCTACCGCAATGCTCGCCCAAGCGAATGCCTCAATAGAGTTACAACACACGCTTGCTGCATTGACCTAAATAATACAGGGATATTGTTAGATTTTAGCTAAGCATAATCAACTCAAGGCGCTGTGCAATTTGAGTTGATTATTTTCACTCAACGCACCTAGATCACATTTTGTATGTAAATCTTTGATAAAGTAGTTAGTATTTCTACTGCGCGTTTCTTGCATTCCCCGTTGAGTGGGCGCAATGCTTCTACGATCAACGAATCTCTGATGTGCTGGACTTGCCTTAAATGGTGGAACTGGGGGAACTGGCGCATTTCACTGGTAAAGTTAACGTGCGAGTTTAGTTCAAAGCCTAACTTAACTCTAAAGCCAATTGCAACTGAATAATCGCGTACTTTATGCACATCTTCTAATTGTAGATACTGATAATCAGATAGGCCCAGTACCCGAGCAATCATTTCAACCGGGATCTGATGCTCTAACCTAAACTGTTTAACTGTGATGGCTACTGAGCGGTAATAATCGATGGCAAACGCATTAATGTCGAGGACTTTGGGAGGCAGGAGCTCGTTGTAGTTAATGTTTGGATCAATTTGAGATTGAGTTTCTTGTCTGAATGTCGCAAATTTTTCACGATCAGCACAATCCATTAGGTTAGTTACAAGGTCGAGATACAACTCAAACTGCTCTGTAGGCAGTCGACCAATACAGTATAAGGCTTCAATCGCTTTATCATCCATACCACGATAAAACTCGCGCATTTTCACTGCATAGTAAAAGCTCGTCATTGGAACCATCATTACCCACGACATAGCAGCTACCATGTGTATAGGTCGGATTGAGCGATAGCTCTGCTGCATGTAGCGTTTTAGAGTAGAGTTGTTTATTCCAGTGACTCGTTGTTCCAGATCGCGGAATGACATGCCTTGAGCGCGACGAACAAACGACATTGATACTGCCATATCAGTATCAATTGTTTCCAGAAGTGAATCCAACATTTGGATCTTCTCTTCCGAAACAGAAATCGTCACCTGATCGGCACTATTAAACATACAACCCCATCAAACACACATAATAAATAGTGTGCTCACTCTAACATATCATGCCGAATTTTTGAACAATTAAGCATTTTATTTCAGTGTAAGTATTTGTATATGCTTATTTTTTCAATATGTCATATCGGAAAAGTTGTGCATAGCAGTGTGATGACTAGCGCGTTATTAGCAGTGATTCCTCGATCGGTATGTACTTATCACTCACATCAATAAGGGCTTGAGCCGTTAAACCAGGCACACCATAGACATCAACCCTAGTACCAAAACGTTTTTGAATTCGGTCGACTAACAGCTCGAAATCTCCATCACCTGAGAGAAGTATGACGCGATCAACCTTTGACGCCGCTTCATAGACGTCTAAGGCTATCCCTACGTCCCAATCCCCTTTTGAACTGCCATCATGTCGCTGGATATAAGGTTTGAGTTTAACGTTAAAGCCGATACCACGCAGGATATGGTGAAATTGACGCTGCTTAGGATCATGAGAGGCAATCGCATAAGCATTGGCTTCTACGACTTGCTGGCCTTCAGTCGCGACGTACCAAAACTGGTTGTAATCAAAATTCGCTCGATACTTATCTCTAGTGGTGTAATAGATGTTCTGAACATCGACAAAAATCGCGATTTTTTCCATGATTGATTACCTTAGTTTCGACGCCGAGACTGTATCAGATGCGCAACGGAATTTCAGCAAATACTAAAAGACCTGATGCCATTCAGATGGCATCAGGTCTAAATCATCATCAAGCTAGGATTGGGGTATTAGTTAAACCACTTCAACTTATCGTGCAAAGAGGTCACGCTACCGACAACAATTAACGCAGGGCTCACCGCTTCTTTCGCCATGTTTGGCAATTCTTCTAGTGCCCCCGTAAATACCCTTTGTTCACGTCGCGTGCCATTTTCAATAATGGCGCACGACATAGTCGAATCTAGCCCAGTTTCCAGCAATTTTTCAGTGATGTAACCGCTTTGCTTCAAGCCCATGTAGAACACGAGTGTGTTATTAGACTGAGCTAAAGAGTGCCAATCGATTTCACGGCCATCTTTCTGTACATGCCCCGTAATGAACTGAACGCTTTGCGCATGATCTCGGTGCGTTAATGGGATCCCCGCATAAGCCGTCGCCCCAGCAGCAGCGGTGATACCCGGAACCACTTCAAAACGAATCCCCTGTTCGGCAAGCTCTTCTAGCTCTTCTCCACCGCGACCAAATATAAATGAATCTCCGCCTTTGAGACGGACAACCTTTTTACCTTGCTGCGCTTTCTCAACCAGAATCTGATTAATTTGGTCTTGAGGAACACAGTGAAAATCTAACTTTTTCCCCACGTAAATCATTTCGGCATCGCTGTTGGCTAACGCTAGAATCTCTGGAGAGACTAGACGGTCATAGACCACAACTTCTGCTTGTTGAATCACTCGATGGCCTTTCACTGTTAGTAGATCTGGGTCGCCTGGCCCAGCGCCGACTAAAGAAACAAAGCCAAGGTTTGATGGAGAGATGGGAGTCATGCTCATAGCTATGCCTATCAACGTAAATTTGGATATAAAGAGTAATACTCAACGACTGCGATAACTGAATGACTACTTTTTATATTCAAATCAATACTGTATTTGATGGTTAGGAGCCCCACGCAACAACGTGGGGCTGTAAATCATTATTTCGCTAGTGCTGGATTCGCATTAACTTCTTCTTCATCGCTTAGAGAAGGCGCTGTTTTTGCGTGAGTCAGGTATAGCGGAATACATGTCATGATCAAACCACCAACGATGTTGCCTAGGATGGTTGGGATAAGGTTGAAGTTCAACCAAGTCGCGATACCAAAATCCGCACCCAAAATCATACCTAGTGGGAATAGGAACATGTTTACTACTGTGTGCTCGAATACAAGTGCAAAGAAGATGAAGATTGGGAACCACATCATTGCTACACGACCAGCAACCGTACGTGCCGTCATGTTACCAATCACACCTAAACAAACCATTAGGTTACAGAAGATGCCACGTACGAAACAGGTAATCCATCCGTCCATGCCCATCGCTTCAAAGCCAGCACTACGAGCGGTTGAAACAGCGATGAATTTCTTCGCAACCGCATTCAGTTCAAGCGAGAAGTTACCTGTTAGAGAAATAGCCACTAAGTACGCAACAATCAATGAACCAATAAGGTTACCTAGACCAACAAGGCCCCAGCAGCGGAATACTCGGTTCCATGTGATACCCGGACGGCCTTCGAATTTTGCCAGAGGAGCAAGACCAAAAACACCTGTCACTAGGTCATAACCCATAACGGATAGGATGACAAAGCCCACTGGGAAAACCAATGCGCCAACCACACCGACACCTGTTTGAACGATTGTCGTGATAGCCACAACGACTGCAAGAGACAGAATGATGCCCGCCATCGTACCGCGAAGAAGCAAATCGCGAGCACTGGTTTTCGTTTTTGCTTCGCCAACATTGATCATTGTTTGTACGAATTCAGCAGGTTTAAAGTCTGTAGACATGAATGTGTCCTTATTCAAAATTGAAAGTTAAAAGTTGAAATTGAATAGTGAAAGGCTCGCTGTTTCTCTGTTCCCCAACTGAGAGACAGCAAACCTTTAAGCTATTTAATCTCCATAGCCTTCATTGTTAACGTGAATTTAAGCCGCGATTTCAACCTTACCCTTTGCAACGCGTGCTGTGTATGATTTGACGCTCATGCGCTCATCTTCCATACACACACCTGTTGCTAGGTTAAAGCGTTGTTTCTTCAGTGGGCTCGCTACCCATAATTGTTCGTCATGCTCAACAATCAGGCCACGAGACAGTACATTTGACTGAAAAAATGGGTCCATATTGTTGATTGCAAACACTTCTTCAGTCGCTCGTGGACGGAAGATGGCGACTTGCTCACCCTCAAACAATGCCACTACACCAGTGCCTGGGATGATGTCTTCGATGTTACATACTTTTGTAAATGCCATGATTTCTTCTCCCCTTAAACCACTTCTACGTGAAGGATGTCGCCTTTCGCTTCAGGATGTTTTTCAGTGAATGTTGCCGGGCGATGCTGCTCACGACCGTCTGTTACGAACATAACGTTGTCATCACGCTCAACTGAATTCACGAAGTGTGCGAAACGCTTCAGCTGCGTTTCATCGTTAATGGTATCCGTCCATTCGCAACGGAACTCTTCCACTAGCTTGGCAACGTCTGCTTCTAGTTGATCATTGATACCCAGTTTGTCTTCAATGATAACTTCACGTAGATAATCAATGCCGCCTTCTAAGTTTTCGAACCATACCGATGTGCGCTGTAGCGGCGCAGCCGTACGGATGTAGAACATCATGAAGCGGTCGATGTATTTGATGAGTGTCTCTTGGTCGAGGTCACCAGCAAGCAGTGTCGCGTGGCGTGGCTTCATACCGCCATTACCACATACGTACATGTTCCAACCTGCGTCAGTAGCGATAATGCCCAAGTCTTTACCTTGCGCTTCTGCACACTCACGAGTACAGCCAGAAACACCAAACTTCATCTTATGAGGAGTACGAATGCCTTTGTAGCGATTCTCAATCATCACACCAAGGCCAACCGAATCTTGAACGCCGTAACGACACCAAGTTGAACCCACACAGGTTTTCGCCATGCGCAGTGCTTTCGCGTATGCCTGACCCGTCTCGTAACCTGCTGCAACCAATTTCTTCCAGATGGCTGGAAGATCGTCTTTTTGAGCGCCGAACAGGCCGATACGTTGTGCACCTGTGATCTTGGTGTACAGGTTGTATTCTGCTGCCACATCAGCCAGTGCTGCTAACGCTTGTGGCGTTACTTCACCACCCGCCATACGTGGAATAACAGAGTACGTACCATCTTTTTGCATGTTACCTAGGAAGTTATCGTTGGTATCGTGCAGTTTAACTAGAGACGGTTTAAGGATATGGTCACCCCAGCAAGAAGCCAGAATAGAGCCGGCTAGAGGCTTACACACCTCACAACCGTAGCCTTTACCGTGTTTCTCTAGTAATTCTTCGTACGATTTGATTTCGCCAATACGTACTAGGTGGAAAAGCTCTTGGCGAGAGTAAGCAAAGTGCTCACAAACGTCTGCTTTTACTTCAACGCCTGCTTTTTCAAGTTCAGCGTTTAATACTGACGTGACAAGTGGGATACAACCACCACAGCCCGTGCCTGCGCCGGTTACCGCTTTGATGTCACCAATCGTGTGGTGACCTTGTGCAACGGCTTCTGCAATTTTGCCTTTAGTCACATCGAAACAAGAACAGATGACCGCAGAATCAGGCAAAGCATCGGCGCCTAGAGTAGGTTTCTCAGCACCCGCATGTGCAGGTAGGATAAGTGCATCTGGGTGTTCCGGTAGGTCAATTTCATTGAGCATAAGCTGAAGAAGATCACCGAAATCAGAGGTATCGCCTACCATTACCGCACCAAGAAGCTTCTTGTTATCTTCAGATACGATTAATCGTTTGTATACTTCCTGCTCTTCGTTTTGGTAAACGTAGCTCTTACAACCAGGCGTACGACCGTTAGCATCTCCGATAGAGCCAACTTTCACACCTAGCAGCTTTAGCTTCGCAGACATGTCAGCACCTTCGAATTTGCTGTCGTTACCCACAATGTGGTCAACCGCTACCGTTGCCATCTTGTAACCAGGAGCAACTAGTCCGTAGAAGGTTTCATTCCAAGAAGCACACTCACCAATCGCATAGATGTTCTCATCGGAAGTCTGACAGAAGTCGTTAATGGCGATACCACCGCGTGGCGCAACATCTAACTGCATATCTCGGGCAAGCTTATCTTGTGGACGGATACCTGCAGAGAACACGATGAAGTCTGTCTCTAGTTCAGTACCATCAGCAAAACGCATCACGTTGCGAGAAGTTTTGCCCTCAGGAGCGATTTCAAGTGTGTTTTTGCTTGTATGAACCTTAACACCCATACTCTCGATTTTTTGGCGCAGTTGATTACCACCCGCTTGATCGAGCTGTTCAGCCATTAGCTTAGGCGCAAACTCAACAACGTGAGTCTCAACACCGAGTGCTTTGAGTGCACCCGCGGCTTCAAGACCTAAGAGACCACCACCGATAACGACACCAATTTTGCTCTTTTTCGCACAAGCTTCGATCGCTTTGAGATCTTCGATGGTACGGTAGACAAAACAATCTTTACTTTCACGGCCCTGAATAGGTGGAACAAATGGGAATGAGCCAGTCGCCATGATCAGCTTGTCGTATTGAATTTCACGACCCGTACTAGAATGGACTATGCGTTTCTCGCGGTTAACGTTAATCGCACGTTCGCCAATCAGCATGTTTACACCGTGCTTATCGTAGAAACCTTCTTTAACCAAAGATAACTCGTCCGCTGTGTGGTGAGAAAAGTAAGAAGAGAGGTGGACACGGTCGTAAGCGACGCGCGGTTCTTCACAGAAAACAGTAACGTCATACAGGGATGCATCTGCCTTCTCTACTAGGTCTTCAATGTAACGGTGTCCTACCATACCGTTACCGATAACGACCAGCTTCAACTTGCTCATAATACTTCCTAAGGGTTAGGTTCTTTATCTGAGCCAATTGTTAATTGTGAAAGAAAATTAATACATGATGTAAATCAATTACAGTTTTAAACTACCCTAAAGGGGTAGGAACACAATTTAACCGATTGCAAAGCGTAATTATTTTACACTCTTGATGAGGAGAGCTCATTTAAGTGCAATATTTGCACTCATCCTTTTATAGTTCTAACAATTTTCAAATATGTGTCGCAACTTCGACCTAAATTTTGGCTTCAAACCGAGACGTAAAGCCTCTATTTATAAGAGGCTCTGATAATTTAAATAGACTTGAAAAAACTCAGCTTGCTCTGCTGCCTCTCAGACAATTCTGAAAGAAACGAGGCTGCTTCAGCACTTTGCTTAATGCCCTGTGCATTTTGGCTAAGACTATCATCGACTTGATGGAGACTATCATTAATAGACGCGATAGCCTGATTCTGCTCGTTGGCGGCCAAGGACATTTCATTGTTTTGCTCGATGATCTTGGTTATTCCTTCAAGCAAGGAACGCATATCTTCTTCGCTTTGTTTAGCTAGCGTTGCGTTCTCAGTAACTTTTTCCAAACATACGCTTACTGAAGTCACCATATCTTGTGAGCCTTTCTGCAAAGAACGAACGAGTTCTTGAATAGATTCAGTATTGTTCGATGTTTTCTGAGCGAGCACTCGAACCTCATCGGCAACGACGGCAAAACCACGACCACTTTCACCTGCCCTTGCAGCTTCTATTGCAGCATTGAGCGCCAACAAGTTGGTTTGTTCAGCCACATTCTCAATCAAGCTAACAAACTCCGTCACTCTAGTAGATAGTTGCTCCAAACTCCTAGCAACTTGAGAGGTTTGATTCAGCTCTACAATAAGTTCATCTGACAAACTCGCTCTGGTTTGAGCCGACTCTGCCCCTTCTTTCGCAATTTCTCTTCCCTGCAAAGCGTAAGCTTCTGCATCGTTTGCAGTACTTGCCACTTGTTCAGAACTCGCTGCAAGCTCGGTGCTGGTTGAGGCTATTCTCTCTATTTGCGCCTTTTGCTCCAGAGCATTACCTTCAAGTTCAACCATAGTCGAAGCAAGTTCTGTCGCTGAAGAGGCAACATCTGAACCGACTCCCCTAAGTTCACTAACTGTTTGCTCTAAGGTTTCGAGAGTTTTATCGGTATTGGCGCCCAAGCGACCAATTTCGTTGTTGCCACTTAGGTTTGCCTTATGGCTTAGCACGCCAGAAGACAGACCATCAATGGTTTCATTTAGTGAACGTATGCTTAGGTTAAGGCGTTTGGCTATCCACACTGCTAATGTAAGCGCTATAAGTGCCGCTAATACCGATGAGGATATGAGGGCCTTCTCCGTTGTATTGGTAAGAGAAATCCCCTTTTCAAGAGATTGTGTGTTCTGCGCTTCTAACTCGGAAGACAACGTTGCTAACATTTCTCGTAACAACGTGCCCTGCTTACTAATTAAATTAATGTCGTTGGTCAGTGTTAGATAACCCTCTTCTAACATCAAAATTTGTTTCTCGTAGTCCATAAGCACTTTATTGAGGGCTAAATTAGCCCTATTCGAGTTGGAGGACGACTCTAAGGATTGTTCAAAACTCTCTAAGTTAAGGCGGATTTTATTGAGATATTCCGTGTTTGCACTGCGCTCTAAGCGAATAAGGTGTTGCTGGATTTGACTTGAAAATGAGTAAAGCTCTGACAACAAGTTTCGCCACTCTTGGCGCTGCTCAAAGCTCACCACTTTGTTTGACGTATAAAACTCATTGTTCGCCAGTGTTAACGCGGAGTTCAAATCAGGCAATGAGGCTAACAATACGTGAAGGGAGCTCAGACGTTCAGCCAACGCCGTTTGTGTCAGGCCGTACTCTCTAAGTTCATTGGTTATGTTATCTTTCAGATCTGTGTTGATCGTCAACGCGCCATCGCCACTATCTAGCTGGGCGAGTCTTTGATTAACCGTCTCGCTGCGTTGCTCAAATTGTTTTCGAGCATCATCCCATGTAATTTCGCCATAAAAAGCGCTAGCAGACGCCATGCGTATTCGATAAACGTTGCGCTGTGCCGACATTAGCTTAGACACATTATCCGAACTCACCAGTGACACTTGACCACTCAACTTTGCTTCTCTAAGGAGAACGTCTGACAAGATAGAAGATGCGGCAAATAGAAAGACCGCGATTAGCACAGGTGCTACGATTTGAGCCATTATAGGTAGATGGTTGAACTTCATGACATCCACCACTGCGCTTTTTTACTTTTTAGCATCAAATCTGTCTCTCTCGCGATAACGGCGAGAAGCAAGTAGAGTTGGTTTTCTTGTTTTATCTTCTCTAGGCTAGTGATTAGAGTCGTCAACCGACACTGGAGCTTACTCATCGTAACAATTACATCGTCCGGTGGCTGTTGCGGAAACATTAAGAATGTATTTCTAATCTGCATCTTCGCGCATTGCAGATTCCATATAGCTTCCACAAGCTCATCGCACTCTAAATCTGGGTGTGTATTCAGGTAGCTATCGAGCACTGTTTGAACAGACAAGCATGATTCGCAAAAAGAAGTGCTATCCGGTGAGGTTTGGCAAGTCCCTCTTGAACACCTACAGCCTATCTTCTCTCTACTCCATATCGGAATAATATTATCTTCGGTTTGACTATCTAATGTTGAATTAGATTCTCTGTACATGCTCATTCCAATTACCTCCAAATTTATATTTTGCACGCTTGGTAATTGGTAGCTGTTAGCAAGAGATTGTTGTTAATTATTAATAGTTAAATTAGCTCGAAACAATCAAATAACCCCACACTTTTAGGGACACATAGTTATAAAGAACGTATTTACGGAAACTGGAGACATAAGGTTTTTAAGGCGATTATTTCTTTCCACACCTCTCAAACAAGGCAATAAATGTAATGATTTCTCCTTTTTGAGAACACCAAATATGAGTAATGATGCTTTTGTTACACCAATTAAAGACGCAGATGGCAACACAATTGAATATCAATCCGTACGCTCGAAACCGACTGACGAACAAGTTCTCTATTCTATTTCAAGTAAGCTCAATATAGTCATCAACAGCAGCCTTCAAATCGCTGCCGCTGTTGAAATCACCTCGACTAACTTCTTTTGGTTTATAGAGGTGATGTTCGTTCCATATTTATACCGCTAATAGCCCCCAGAAAACTCTTAGAATACCGTGCTAGTTACATTCAAAAATCAATTCATTCATTAACTTAGTTGAAACATTCCGCAATATTGTCGCTCACAATGTAAGCTATCATTTTAATAGCGTGATCTCTATTCAGATTTTGCCTTGATTCCACCTATAAAAAGCATATGATGAAGCCATATTCAAGCTTTGGCATATTTAAATTTACAAAGGCGACAAGGATGGAGCTAGACATTTTTAATCCTTCTCGGCAATTACGCCGAGCAGTGTTATTTTGGCTTAGTACGCTACTAGCATTCATCTCGGCCTCAGTTACCGCATACTACATTGTAATTCAACATTACACTCCACATCACTATATAGAAACGGCATTTGGACTGTTTTCGCTTTACATCGCTTATCACACATACCAAGAAAGCATCTCAAAAGCCTTCATTGTCGCTTATGTTTTCAGCTTAACGGGTGTCACAAGCTTAGCCACCTACGAATATCCGATAGAGTTTGGCGTCTTTATCTGGGCTTGCCTATTTCCGATGATGTTCTATTTGATCCTAGGTCGTCGCGCTGGAGTACTGGCTACAAGCATCGGCTTTGTCACTCAAATTGGGATTATTTCTTACAAGCTGTGGACAGATGGCATAGATGGAAACTCTCAGCTAGCGATCAATTTTTCACTCGCGTTTATTACTATTTGGCTAACCTCCCATGTGCTTGAGGTAAAAAGACGAGTCTCTGAAGCTTCGCTAGGACAACTTGCCTCCCGCGATGCGTTAACAGGTGTCTATAACCGACACGCCCTGACTCATAACTTTGAGCGTTACCGCAATGAGAGCATAAAGCTGCCCCTTTCCCTTTTGATCTTAGATTTAGATTTCTTTAAAGCGGTTAATGACAAGCACGGTCACGATGTTGGAGATAAGGTATTGGTGCAAACTGCTGCTCTGATTGATGGGCTAAGTGATGAACACCTTGTCTATCGAATTGGTGGTGAAGAATTTTGCATCGCTCTACACAATACCAATGTACATAAAGCAAAAGAGAAAGCAGAACAAATTCGTAATGCTATAGAAAGCTACGCATTTAATGATAACAGTACTCCCATTTCTCTTACGGCAAGCATTGGTGTTTATCAGTGCGACCATTACGCTAATTTGGAATGTGTATTAAAAGAAGCCGATAAAGAACTTTATCGCGCTAAACAAAACGGCCGCAACCAAGTCATGGTATGCAGCCACCCTTCTAAACCCGAATTAAGTTTTACTTAATCTAGTTTTCGTTATCTTCCTCTTCAAACACCACATTGTAGTTTTCTGTATACGTACATTGTGGCTGACGGCTACAAGTAAAGAAACGTCGGCCTTTATGTTCACCCTGACTCGCCGTCTTGATCGTCATAGGGCTACCACAGCGCTTACAAAAGCGAATCTCTTTGTCAGGTTCAATCAAATCGATATGTGCGGCAAGAAGGCGACGCAATCGCCCGACTTGATAGCTGTGTTTGATGTTAGCGCCAATCAGAGGAATGCCGGCAGACTTACTCACATGAATCAGTAACTTTTGTCGATCGACTTTGCCTTTATTAAGCTCTTTCCCATCATCTAACTCAATCGCGACACGAACTTCCAATGTGCGGGGGTCGCACACCACATAGTCATAGTAGCTTTTAGAAATACGATTGTTGGCGATAAACCACTGCTTTTTATCCGTAGCGAGTGGTGTGATCACGTTAGACAGGTTCACTTTACTCATCACTACGCCGTGCTGACCTACTGCTGTAATCAGTGCGTTGTAGAAAGCTGACTCTTGCGCATTAAGCAGCGGCCCTTTCTTTTTGTATGTACTATCTTTCAACTCATCTTGCTTGAGATAGCGTTTTTGAATCACAACAAAGAAAATGACCAGTATGGCGACGACGATAAAAACACTTTCCATTGACGTTAGACTAACCTTAAATGAGTTTAATTGTTTGATTATTAGATATTATACGCAGAGGGCAATAAGACGTTAACGTTTTTGAGATGTCTGATTCGGTAACTCCAATTTGATGACGACTCTTTGGTCTGGTTTTATCTGTTGGAAGCTCTCCCCCCAATGTTTTCTAACCAGTTGATCGATTAAACCCGATGCTTTGGCTTTATCTAACGCATGTTGAATCGCTGGTTGGTATTTTACCATGCTAGGTGACAGATAGAATTTAAAATCTCGGTCGTAAACAAGCAGAAGCCTTTGTTCAATAGCCAAGTGTTCGTTTTGCGCCGCTTCTGCACCAATTTCATTCATTCCCCGTGGAAAGTAGTTAACGTCACCATCTGGTGTAAGCTTGTTGTAGAGCGTTCGCCACTCTCCATCTTCTTCATAGACCTTTAACTCATTTGCCTTCCAAACATCAACATCAAACCAGTTAACCCCTAAGCCTGCGACGAGATTCGAATCTTTGAGGTCTTGGAGGGTGTTTATATGATTCAATCGAGTTTGTAGCTGAGGTGGGATCAGCATGACACGCTTTCCGATGAGTCCATTGGTCAAAGGCACATCTATCGCAAGATACTTACTGTCTCTTTCTGGTGTCGCGAGCAACCATGTCAAACTTAACTGCCCGCTTTCGACCATTCTAATTACGCGCTTTTGCGGTATATGCTCACTGGGCACCATGATTTTGACGTCATAACCATCTCGCGTTAGCGCTTCAAACAACAACTCGTGGTAAAAGTGATGTCCACCATCCATCTGTGAAGCTAAAGTCAGCGTGATTGAATGTTTGGCAAAGCACTGACTCGCAACAATAAGCAGAAACAGACTCAGAAATCTCATCAAACCTCCTTATTTGTACTTACCAAGTATTTGTTGATAAACACTCACTTCACCCTCACTCGTGGCTTGCTTGATGGCATCAATACCCTGCTGAAGTTGCTGAACCAGCCTAGTGTCAGTTTCCAAGTTAAACGCAAAGTAAAGGTCCCCTTCACTCAGCACATAAACCGCTTCAAACTCTTGCGTATTATAACCGCCTCGTTTCAACCACCATTTGGCAACATTCTCTTCATATGCCCATAAGTCTATACGATCTTTGACAAACTGGTTGGCGAGTGTTTCAGGTACTGAGCTTTCAACCATGGAGTCTCTTGGAACCCCTAGTTCTAACAGGAGTTGCTCTCCGACATCATCGCGAATCACACCTATACGGTACTGCGCAAGAGCCATCGGCTGACTAACGCGAATGTTTTTGCTCTTCTTGGCCAACACAACAATGCGGGTTTCGATAATCGGCCCTGCCCATTGAAATATGTGCTCTCTTAGTTGGGTACGGGTGGTTGAGAAAAGCACAGTATCGGGTTTAATCAAGGCACTGCGATAGGCACGCGGCCAAGGCTGAACTTGTATCGATTCTAAAGAGACTTGGCTGTTGGCTTGCTCACTGGCCGACCTAAGCACATCAATAGCGATGCCTTCAACGCCTGTACCCTGGTCGTAGTTATAAGGTGGGTATTGTTCTGTAAGATAACTCAGTTCATTTAGCTCTGTACTATGCGTCACTTGACCAAGCGAGCTAAAGATGAAAAGTAATAATGTTAAGAGTCGCATAGGACGACCTCTAGTCAATTCGTTTATAGCCTATAAACAAATATAGAGGTCAATCACAATTACATCTAGGGTAGCTGACAGTTTAGTTATTAGACTTTCGATAGGTCCTTTCAGGGCGACCTACCGTTCCGTAGTTTAAGTCCGCTTCAAGCTCGCCTGTGCTGATTAGGTATTCCAAGTAACGACGGGCCGTCGTTCGGCTAGCACCAATTTGTTCTCCTGCTTCATCGGCGGTCAGGTTTTGGTTATCGACAAACAGAGCTTTAATCTTTTCCAATGTCACACCATCTATACCTTTAGGTAGTCGATTTTTAGGTGAATCATTGCTATTCGCCGCTTGAAGCATTTTATCGACAATACTCTGATCAAGATCGTTAGCATGGTTTAACTGATGTTTTTGTAGTACATACTTTTTTAGTGCCGCTTCTAATCTAGGGAAGACGACTGGCTTAAGTAAGTAGTCAACGACACCACCACGCATTGCCTGCTGTAAGGTATCGACATCTCTCGCTGCGGTAATCAAAATGACATCACAACTGAGATTCTTAGTCCTTAACTCTTGGAGTATTTCTAAACCCGTTCCGTCAGGAAGATAAACATCTAGTAACAGCAGATCAGGCTGAAGAATATCGAGTTGCAAGTTTGCCTCAAGCTTCGTTGTCGCAATACCTATCACTTCATAACCACCGATTTGTTCAAGGTAGCGTTGATGCAATTGGGCAATAGCGAGATCATCTTCAATGATCATCACTCGAGTTACTGTCGTCATATCTGCTCATCCTTAGGTAGATATACTGTCATCCTTGCTCCACAATCTTTGTTATTCATCATCTCAAGCTCGCCGTGATAACGGGTGGCAAGTTGATTGGTTAAAAATAGTCCTACACCACGAGTTGACGAGTCTTTACTCGATACGCCACGCTCAACTAAAGAGTCTACACTGACGTTGTCTGGTAAACCGCAACCTTGATCAACCACTTCCAATATCACTTCGTTGCCATAATCACTGATTGAAACTTCAACCAACCTTCGATCTGCAGGAAAAAGAGGATCTCGTGTGATTGCATCGCGTGTTGCATCAAAAGCGTTATCAATCAAGTTACCCAGAATCGTAACGAGATCTTCAGGGTTAATGCGTTGCGGCAGAGGTTCAAGACGCGACCCCTCTTCGACCACAAGTTGTAAGCCAAGCTCACGCGCACGTTCAGTTTTGCCCAATAGCATACCTGCGATCAGCGGTTCTTTGATTGTTTCGCGGAGGAACTCAATCAAAGCTTGGTAGTGCGCGGTTTCTTGACCAATTAAGTACTGTACCGCTTCCAGTTCTCCCATTTGCACCATACCACTGATGGTATTGAGTTTATTGCGATGCTCATGGGTTTGTGAACGCAGCATTTCGGCATATTCTTTGGTTTTCGCTAGCTGTTCAGTCAGCTCGGTTAAATCATCGCGGCGGCGGAAACTCGAAACAGCGCCCACGACTTTGCCATCAACAATAATTGGGCTTCGATTGGCAATTAGTCGCTGCTTGTTTAAATAGAGGTTGATATCGTGATCAGTACGCGCAGTCTGTATCACAGTGTGTAAGTCACTCTCAGGCAGAATCTCACTCAATGGGCGGTTGATACTTTGCTCTTTGTTTAAATTGAGTATTTGGCACGCGCTTCGGTTGATTGAACGCAACTTCCCTTGATCATCAATAGTGATGATGCCTTCTTTAAGGGTTTCAAGCGTAACATCAAGCTCTACGTACAATCGACCTATCTCTTCTGGTTCAAAACCTAGAATCGCTTTTTGAAAACGACGCGATGCGTAGCTAGACACAATGGCGTTAGCGCCAACAACAATGAAAGCCATCAAAACAAGGAAAATAATGAAGGGCTCAATGCGATCTTGCAGGCGATCAATCAGATAACCGACCGAAACCACACCAATAATTTCGCCCTGCTCATTGAAGACTGCGGTTTTGCCGCGTACTGAGTAACCTAGCGAGCCTTCTGCGACAGATATATAGGCTTCTCCGCCCACCAGTGCTCGGTCATTGTCCCCACCCTTCATTGGCTTACCAATACGTTCATCTAATGGGTGGACAAGGCGAATACCATCCTTGTCGCCTATAACGATAAAGGCTGCGCCAATTAAATTAGTTAAACTTCGATAGCGCTGCTGACTCTCTTGATCAACACCATTCTCAATAGCACTAATAACATAGGGAGATTTGGCAAGAAATGAAGCGACACCGAGAGCCTGATGCCCCATTTCGTCTTCCTGAGCTTGCTTAATATAGATAAATCCTGCCGCAACAAGAATCAACAGCTCAATCAGACCTGATAGTGTCATGATAATCAGCATTCTCTTGCGAAAGCTGATACTACTCCATTTCATACGTTCTCCTTTGTACACTTGCAGAATAACATTCGTCTAACATGACAACGATTGCTTGTTGAGTAATTTGTGAAGCTTACAAAGGTAATTTATTCCTATCGGTTATTACGCAACCACTGCTTATTCTTCAATCGATTGCTTTTAGATCTGATTAGGAATTTCACATATAAAACCAGTAGAATAAGTGATTTAGATCACATGGATTTTAGATTATTTTTTATACTAACCAATCACAAATTTCGTATAATTATTGAGCACACTGAAATGTGTAGGAACGTTTAAATCGGCTGTCAGAATCCAGATAATTATTAAACTAACCAAATGATGGCCTACTTGTCAGAGGGAAAGACGATGAAACGGGACGTTTTTGGTATTTGTTTGTCCAAAGGTATGCTGTCAAATAACCTATCGAGCACTTTTACGCATGTAAGGGCTTACCAAAGGTCTGAAGAAAGCGAGGATGTAACGGTATTACATGCATTCCCGCAAATGTCTGGTCAAGAGTTACTGACCAACATGAAAGAGACAAAAAGACTTTTGTGGCGTGCTGAATTTATATGCTCGGGCAACAAATAGTTCTGCTTTAAATAAACGAAGAGGGAAGCCAATTGGCTTCCCTCTTTTTTGTTGTTAACTTGTCGTTTGATCTTTAGCTTGTCTCAACTGGGTTAGGTATTTAATCCAACTCTTTGATTGCGCTGATGGCTCGACATTGTTGGCCCGTTTCGCTTCGATCAAGGCGTTGTCTAGCTGATCCAACTTGTAAAACGCACGGGTTTTGGCCAAAGCAACATCTGCTTTCCTGCCCTTCACCTTTGCCAACACACTGAGCGCAGGACGGTAGTAACCTTGTTGGACCATAAGTTGGGCGACATTCCAATGGAATTTAGAATCTAGCTTGGCCGCTTGTTTCCACACATCTAATGCTTTATCCCACTCCTTAGCCAGTTGCCAATAAGTTGCTTGTTCAGAAAGCAGCTGCACGTCTGTATCAGCGCCATCTAGCTGACTAATCTCAATGGCTGCGCGCTCTGGCACACCACGTTTCGCATAAAGCTGAGCGAGCATTCGGCGATCACTTTGACTGAGTTCGAGCTTGTTTAGTTTCGCCAATGACAAGGTATCAAGCGCATCACGATCTTTACCTATTCTTAGCTGCAAACCAACAAGCTGTCGCCACCAATTTATCTTCTCAGGCTGCAAGGCAATCAGTAACTCTAAAGTCGGAATCGCCTGTTTCCATTTTTTAAGCTGAAGCTGAGCACCGAGCTTTAAAGATAACGGCTGGAGCGGGCTCTCTGTGCTGACTTTCAAGTACTCATTTGCAGCAGGGATAACCTTTGACCATTGCTCTAGCTGATAGTGAGACTGCGCGATACGAAGCCAAATATCATCCGCTTTCTGAGTGCTCGGGACGCTCTTTCGCAACACATAATAGTGCTTTAAAGCGCGCTCAAACTGCTGCTCATTGAGATACAGATCGGCCAGCATTCGCTCAGTAATCCAACCTTGTTCATCTTCAAGCAAGCCACTGGTTACTGCTTTCTCTAGATGCTTGATTGCCTGTTTAGGCTTACCATCTTGCCAATAAAACACACCGAGCATACGAGCAACAAAAGCTTGATCGTATTCGCGCGAGGTGTCTATCTCTTTAAGCATGGTAATGGCTTGCTTCACTTGCTCTTCTTGGGCAAGCTCATGCGCCTTTTGTACTCTGGTCGCGGTATATTGGCTTAGCTCCTGTGCAAACGAAGTACTGGAAGCCAATATAAGAGAAACTAACAATAATCGTTTAATCATTTCGCTATCTTAAACTCCAGTCTTACGGTTTGACCAAGCTGAGCAATAGCTCCCCCATCCACCACTTTTGGTTGATACTTCCATTTCTTCAGCGCTCGAATCGCTTCACGCTCAAACATGCGCTTAGGATTAGCTTCAACCACTTCGACATCAATCGGTTTACCCGTTGGGTCGATCGTAAACTTCATGACTACATAACCCTCAGCACCCCGTTTCAACGCCTTGGTCGGGTAACGAGGTTCAACACGATACAGTGGCATCGCCTGCTGATTGACACCGAAGTCACCGAAGGTTGGAGCGCTGATAGCCAGTCCATCGATTGCTGTATCTAAGCCTAGCATTGGTTGAGCAACTGGCGACACTTGAGTCAACTGAGTATTCGCCTGTGACGTTGGCATCTGCTCTGGCACTTCTGGTGCTTGAGGCTGTTCCGGTACAGAGCGTTGGCGTCTTTGAACGTCTTGTTCGTTTTCTACCATCACCATATTGAAACTCAGCGCTTCACTCGGTTCAGGCGCACGGCGGTGGCTAATATCGACCATCCACGCCATTAAACTGAAAATAGCCACAACGCACGATAACGCAATTGGTGTGGCAATGAGCAATCGACCCACTAGATCTTCTCCGCCGCCAAAGCAATGTTTTTCACCCCAGCCCCTTTTGCTGCATCCATCACCTTCACCACCGTACCGCTGTAGGCGTGTTCATCCGCTTGGATGACCAAAGAAGCATCAGGTTTATCGAGCATCAGGTGCTCCAAGGTCGCTTCCACTCGCTCTACATCGACCATGCGTTTATCAATGTAGATATCATTTGCTGAGGTTATCGCAACGAAAATACCCGCTTCTTTTTGACTGACGACATTTGAAGCAGTTGGTCTGTTCACTTCAACACCAGACTCACGAACAAATGAGCTTGTCACGATGAAGAAGATCAACATAATAAATACGATATCAAGCATTGAAGTCATGTCGACTTGAGCTTCTTCTTGTTTATGATGACGTCGACCGAGTCTCATCGTTGACTCCTTAATGATTTTTCCAATTTAATTTCTTTCGTTTGGCACACTTTGACTAGTCGCGCGTGACAGAACATTCCCGTCAATGCAGCAACCATACCCGCCATAGTCGGCAAGGTTGCCAAGGAAATACCCGAGGCCATGAGTTTCGGATCGCTGCTGCCTTGATTCGCCATGACATCAAAGACTGAAATCATGCCTGTTACCGTGCCCAGTAGACCAAGCATTGGGCAGATCGCCACCAGCACTTTAATCACATTGAGATTCTGGTTTAGTAATGAGTGCGCTTCCGATAACCAACCTTCGCGGATTGAACGTGCATACCAAGAATGCTGATCATTGCGCTGCTTCCATGCGTCTACCCACTGGTTACACTGTTTAGGAAATTGAAACCACAGAAAGACTATGCGCTCAATGATTAGCAACCAGCAAACCAACACCACACCGGATAGCCACCAAAGCACCTGACCACCTTGTTGCATGAAGTCTTGCAACGAAGTCATCCAGTTACTGGTGGCAATCACCTCAGGAAATAGAGCGAATATCGCTTCCATTACGCTGCATTCTCCAAGCTATTCTCGCTAGTTAACGTCTCTTTCTCAGCTTGCTCAGCGACAAGCGCAATACCTTGTTTCTCTAAAATATTGCGGATGCTTTCAGCTTGAGAGCTCAAAATATTGTGTACAAGTAGCAATGGCATAGCCGCAATAAGGCCGAGCACTGTAGTCACAAGTGCCATAGAAATACCGCCCGCCATTACCTTAGGATCGCCGTTACCAAATTGGGTGATCACTTGGAATGTTTCAATCATCCCGGTTACCGTACCCAATAGACCAAGCATTGGTGCAAGCGCCGCCAACAACTTAAGCATAGAAAGGCCTTTCTCTAGCTCTGCTTGCTCATCAACCACAGCTTCAAGCAGGCGAAGCTCCAATGCTTCAACGGTTTGATTCTTCTCCTTACTGTAAACAGCGAGAACGCGACCAAGTGGGTTATCCGTTGGTATTTGTGGCGTTTTCAGTTGCTTGCGAATCTTTTGGCGTGCCAATGAAAGGCTAACGCCTCGAACCAATGAAATAATCAGACCAATAACGAGCAGCCCGATAATCACTTTACCTACCACGCCGCCTGCTTGGAATCTGTCCATCAAGCTTGGCGTCAACGCAAGCTGCTCAAGCATAATGCCACGCGAAGGATCGATAATAAGGTTAGTGCGGTCACCGGCTAATAAGCCCGTCAAAGATGACGTAGTAGGTCCGTTTTCTGGCTGTTTGATGTAAGCTGCAGCGTCTTGTTTAGCACCGTTCCAATTTAGGTAGCCTTGCTCGCCAACTAAACCGAAAGCACCAAGGCGTTGCGCTGTCACATCTTGAGTAAGACCTTCACCGTCGACAAATTTAACTTGCGTCGACTGTACCTGCCCCGTCGCCTTAATTTGTTCTTCTAACGCTGACCATAAACCGGTTAATTGAGGCATAGAAGGTAGCTTGGTTGCAGCAACGATCTCTTTAATGGTGGCAGAATGGGTTTGAGCACCCGCACCAGTCACTGAATGAGAAAGCTCAGTTTCAAGCTCTTTAGCATGCTGGCGTACGACACCAAACACTTCGCCTAGGCTACCCGTTTCGAGGCGAAGCTTTTCCTCAAGTCGCGCTAGTGTGTCTTCGTTTTGGCTAAACTGGGCTGCCAGTTGATCGTTTTGTTGCTGTAACGTTTCTCTTTGTTGAATTAGCTGCGCTTTTAGTGCTGCCAATTCGCGCTCGGTTTGCTTGAAGCCTGATTCACGTTGAACGTTATGTTGCTTTTGAACGTTCGCGTCAGCTTTGGCCGGAGAAGCTAAATCAGCCGCAACGCTATTAAACGAAAGAGCGGTAAATGCAATTAAAGAAGCAATCAGTGTGCGTTTCATTATTTTGCCTCCGCCACTTTAAGAGAAACAGGAAGAGTAATTAGGCTTGGCGCGGTTTGTTTCGCTGCAATACTAAACGCTTTGTCTAACTCAGATTTAAGCGAAGCGTCGACATCTAACCATTGATTAGATTTTTGATCCCAAGACCAAAATTTGCTGCCATTTAAACTACGTGCGACTAACGAAATTCGGCCTAAGTAAAGCACATCCGCTTCTCTGCTTTCATCATTAACGCTGATTTGACCTTGATACAGACCAAGCTTGGTTCCGTAATCTAGCTCGATTTGATACGCCTCTAAGATACGACGATACTTTTCAGCATCGCTCACATCAGCTCTGGTCATCATTGATTCTAGCTTCGCGGTTCGCTCTTGACGCTGCGCCAATTTGATTGGCACATCTTCCGCTACGATCTGTTTTAAACCGTCGACCATTTGATACATCAGAGGAACAATACCTTGACGTGTAGACTTAATCTCTTCTATCTGGCTATCTAAACTTGCGACTTCTTGATCTTGGCTTGCAACCAAGGCTGTCAGGTGATCGCGATACACTTTTAGATTTTTCACTTCCTCTTCAAGCTGTTCAATTTCCGCTTTTAAAGTCAGTGTCTTTTCCGCACTTACGTCGATACGTTTTTGACTTGAGGCAGAGGCCGCATTGGTTTTACTCTGAATTGACTGGGCAGAGTCAAGGCTATTCGCCGCCATTGTAGTTGAAGCTGACGTAGCAAGGAGGAGCGCCAAGCTAGTTTTCATTAAATTCATAATGTCTATTATTCACTGAAGCTAAATATTATTGAGAAATACTCTCATTTTCACTCGCGACATAGTACCGCGATTAAGCAAAATTGCAATTGCACTTACACTTTATACAAAAAAAGGGGAAAGGCTATGCCCTTCCCCTATTAAAGCCGTAGATATTTATCAGTAAGGCTTATTAGTATTTGATTTGTAACGTCGCCATGTAGTTACGGCCTTCGCCTACAACCACACCTTTCGTGCTACCACCTTCTAGATATTCAGTATCGAACAGGTTCTCAATATTGAATCGTGCGACAAAGTCTAGTTTCTCATCGTACTTGATAGTATGTGAAACGCCCATATCGACACGTGTGTAAGCATCTTTCTTAAATGTGTTTGCACTTTCTGCCCAACGGTCACCAACGTGGTAGATACCTAGGTTCACGTCTGTACCATTGTTAAATGCATACGTAGACCAAATGCTTGCCGTGAACTCGGCAACATCCGCAGGCGTTTTGCCTTCTAAGGCAGGATCATTTTTGAATTTAGCATCAAGCAGCATTGTTGAAGCGCTGATAGACAATGCATCTGTCACATAACCCGTAGCACTTAATTCAGCACCTTGGTGTACCTGCTTTCCGACCTGAGTCGTACGTTGCGCATCGCCACCTAATTTCTCAGTTACCTGCATATTAGACTGTTCGATGTGGAATAGCGCACCAGAAACAAACAGTTTTTCGTCGAACAGTTCCCACTTACTGCCTAGCTCGTACAGTTTGCCTTTCTTCGGATCTTGAGATTGACCGTTGTTCACGTCATTCGCATTGCTGATATCTGCAACAGGCTCAAAACTCTCAGAATAAGTCGCGTAGATCGAACCGTTTTCTGCTGGGCTGTAAATCACGCCAAGTTTTGGCAAGATGTTGTTGTAACTGGCTTCTACGTTCTTGCTTGAACGTGTTTTGTCGTACGCAAAACGTACACCTGCTAGCGCTTGCCACTGATCATTGAACGTCACTAGGTCTTGTACATAGAATCCATAGTGTTGGCTATCTGAGTGAGAAAGCGAGTCATCATTGCTGTAGTGAAGATTACTTGGTTTAGAGAAGCCATTATCGCAGCTTGGGCGAGCATCACCTTCACCTGCACTTTCACAAGCATATACTTGAGAATAAAGCTGTTTGTAATCGTAGTGAAGACCGTTCGCGCCAACTAGCAGTCTGTGGTTAACACCGAACGCATCGAAGTCGCCTGTAAAATCCACATATGCCGTATCAAACGTCCATTCGTCGTGACGATCAGACGCTTTATAACCGTAGTTACCGTTAGACATTTTATCAACAACGTTGTCAGACTCAGTACGTTGACGCTCATAGAACTGGCGATTAATACCAGATTTCACAGACCATGAGTCATTTAAGTTTGCTGTAATTGCTACGCCGTAGTTGGTTACGTCATTGTCAGTCTTAGCAAAACGCTGATCATTGACAATAGATGGGTCAATGACTTTTCCAGTCGTTGTATCAATCTTAGAGCCGTTATCTAAGTCGCCTTCCTCTTGCGTGCTGTCATAGTGAACCGATAGCATTACATCGTCATTGATGTCGTAATCAACAAATAAGCCACCGACAAAGCGCTCAGTTTGTACATCTGTACCGTCAAAACGTGTGCGCCATGAATTCTGATCTTCCTTCGATAATACAAGGCGAGCGCGAAGTGTTTCATCGTCATTTAAAGAACCACTAACGTCAACCATTGAGCGAGTGTAGTTATTAGAACCAATATCTTGGCTAACATTCACTTGCGTTTCATAAGTCGGCTTTTTAGTGATCATATTAACCAGACCACCCGGAGTCGATTTGCCGTAAAGTAAGCCCGCAGGGCCTTTCAGAACTTCAACACGTTCTAATAGTTCAATAGGTTGACGGTAGTGAGACCAGTGCTGCACACCATCACGCAAGAAGCTCGAACCACTATCTAGGCTAAAGCCACGTAAATTGAATCGCTCACGGTTGGTTGATGTTGAACCTGCCGTAATCGACGCATCATTCTTTAGAACTTCACCAAGAGTGCTAGCACGCTGCTCATCAATGATTTGTTCATCGATTACTGCAACCTGTCCAGGAGTTTCTAGTTGTGAAGCTTCCATACGCATTGCTGTTGAGTTTGTGTCAGCTTTGTAGCCATAGTCACGGCCTTCAACAATCATGTGTTCGTCAGTTTCAACACTTTCAGCAACCACTGCTGGAGCAGCTAATACAGCACCGATGACGAGTGCTAACTGGCTCTTTGTGAACATATTTTTCTCCGAATAATATTTTTGAACGTTCTTGTTCTATTGATTTATTTATTACGGAGCGAAATATAAGTGATAACCAATATCATTTGCATTAAATTTACAATCTTTGCATTCGTAAAGATTTAGTGTCAAACAAATGCCCAATAAAAAAGGCGAACAACTGATGTGTTCGCCTCTTTAATTTCGGAATATGCTTACTAAATAGGTAGAATAAGCTGAACCCTTAAGCCACTTTCTTTACGGTTAGAGGCTTTCACTTCTCCACCAAGTAGCTTCATCGCTTCTTTGACGATAGCGAGCCCTAAGCCATACCCCCCACTCTGTTTATCCCGTGCCGATTCAAGTCGGGTGAAAGGTCTGAAGATCTCTTCCAATTGAGCTTGTGCAATCCCAGGGCCATTATCCGCCACTTCGATGCAGACTGATTTATCGGGCTGATCATCGAGTTCATAGATAGAGACTTCGATATGCGCATTCTCTCCTGCATACTTCATCGAGTTAGAGAGTAAATTGGTTATGCAGCGCACCACTAAACGTTCATCTGTCATAACCACAGGTATCATTGAACCTGTAGAAATGGAGAGCGACTGCCCTGCCTTTAGTTGTAGTCGACTTTGTTCAATCTGCGTCGAGATAAGACTTTCCAAGCATACTGGTGTCGAGTCAGCCTCATAACGTGAATTTTCTAAACGGCTAAATTCAAGAATCTCTCCAACTAAAGAGTCCATTTCATCGACTTCTTTTTCTAACCGTTCGACCAATGGCAACTCTGAATCAGCAGCTTTGCTACGTAGCAAGTGGAGTGCTAAATTTTGCCTTGCTAGCGGGGTTCTTAACTCATGAGAGACATCGCGTATCAAGCGACGCTGCCTTTCCGCTAAAGCGTGGATCTCTTTGGTCATATTATCGAAATCATGCGCCAGATCGTTAAATTCCCTCGTGTTAGACCTAAGCTCTTTAACGACCTTAACCTTAAAGTCTCCTGACGCCAGTCGACGGCTAGCTTCTCGCAGACGGTCGAGTGGCATCTGTAACTTTCTCGCGAAGATCAATGAGAACAACAGTAGAATAGCGATAACGATAATGAACTTGCTTACAGCAAAAAAGATGATGAAGCGATGAGCCGGATGAAGCTGACTCGGTAACTGGACAACCAAGGTGTTCCCTTTATCCAATCGCACGCCGATAAGTGGCTTGTTGACTCTGTCTTCAAGTAATTCATCAATTTCCCTAAGAAATCGTAACTTGAATTCAAAATGAGGATGCATCTGCCGATGTGATAGTGGTTTGTTCTCTGGATTTAGAACAAATAGATAATACGGCTGAGCATTCGCCCAGTCCGCTAGCTCATCCATATCGCCATCTTCGATTAACACATTGGCTTGATGTGCTAAACTTTGAATATCTTGCTTCACTTCGAGCGGCACTTTCAGCATCGTTTTGATAAGCGCTTGTTCAGCGACCGCTTGCAAAATCACTATCGAGATAATGACCGTCGACATGTAGCTAAACAGTTGGAACACTAGCGAATCTTTACGTTTCGAAAGACTTTTCACTCTCCATGACCAAACCATAAGCTACCTAACACTATCGACAAAACTGTAGCCTTTGCCCCTAATGGTTTTGATATGTTGCTTCGACAAACCCGCCTCGACAAACTTGCGCCTTAAATTGCTAATGTGCATATCGAGGTTGCGATCAAATGGACTTAGCTCTTTTTTGAGTACTTCAATTTGCAACTCGGCTTTTGAGACCACAATACTTTCACGGCTGATCAGATAATTGAGTAGATCGGCCTCAGTGCTAGTCAGTGGTAAGTTAGATACTTGACTCGCCGCTCCTGTAAGATCGAAGCATTGACTTTGCCGCTGTTTTTCTAAACCCACGCGACGAAAGATCGCCTTAATGCGAGTTAATAATTCAGGGACTTTGAAGGGTTTACCTATGTATTGATCCGCACCCGACTGATACCCATCTAACATAGACTCTTCATCATTCAGTGCGGTTAGCATTAGAATTGGCGTTGCAAAGCGTTGGCAAATTTTGCGTGCCACCTGCATACCATTAAGTTTGGGCAACATGACATCAAGCAATACCAAGTCGACCGGTTTTTTCTCGATGTGTTTAAGTGCCGTCTCCCCACAGTGAACACACTCTACACTATACCCTTCCGAGATAAGCACATCAGCAAGCAATCCACACAACTCGATATCATCATCGACAACTAAAATTCGCGACATGAGAACAACAGTACAATTGAAAAGAGTTCGCATTCTAATCTGAACCCTAAAACAACACAATGTTCCGTTGCTAGATAATGCGCTAAAACTTGTCTACTAGCGGTTTTTAACACCCAAGCGCCAGACTGCTCCCACAAGACTTTTAAGCTTGACCTTAGTCGCTCGCCAATGAGTTGAAGGCGTACGAGGCGCAGTGTCGACCAAATGCTGGTACACCTGTTCATTCAGCTCTACTTGTCCACCATGTGCCACCAGCAGCACTTTTGGGTTTAGATTGTAAACGCGCTTTAACGACGCTTTGTATTTGTTTGGATGGAAAATCGGAAAGGGGGAAATCAATCTTTGCTTCACTTCAACCATAAGATCAGCAACATAAAGAATATCGCACTCAACATTATGCAGTGAGAGATCTCTATCCGTGTGACCCGGGGTCTCTAGTACTTTCCAATCTTCAAAGTTGGGAATCGCCTCCCCGTCAGAAAGCTCTACATCTGCGTTGAGCTTTCTTGAGTACCATAGGTTACGTTTTGGCTTACGCTTTCTATTGGCTACCCATCGAGCCAGCGCAATATCCGTCAGATGCATTAGGAAACCATCGAGACCGGAATACCAATCTTTGTCCCTTTTTGCCGAGACGATATTACAACCGGTTATTTCACGTAACTTATGTGCCGCACCTGCGTGGTCGGGATGCATGTGGGTCACCACAACCGTTGTCAGATCAGTGAAAGGTCTTTGAAGTTCATGGGTAATGAACTTTTTGATGTAGGAGATATCCGCTCTAGACGCTCCGTCGAGCAGCATTAACTTATCTGTATATTCAGCAAGGTAGATCTTTTGAATATACCCGTCTAGAGCATGAATTTTCATGACGCAAACCAATTTAACAAATAATTTACATTTCAATGTAACAAGCTTGGCGGCAATTGACAGAGTAAACACTCTATTTTGTGAGCTTTGAAGACTTCTGAAGCGCGAGCATAGAACTTATCTAGTTCAATCGGATTAAAAACGGGTGGCTATAACACCACCCGCATTAGGTCGTTTATAGCACCAGCCACCTATTCTTTGTGCATGGCAAGACCCGTCTTGTCTGCTACTTGCTTTACGACCTTATTCACTTCAATCGCTATATTTGCTAGCTCTTCCATCTCTTGCTGGGTAAATGGATGGATAAGAATCGACTCCGCGCCGTTTTTTCCTACCACGGTAGGAACGCTTAGCACGACATCATTCAATCCATACTCTCCACCGAGCAAAGTAGCAATAGGTAGCACCGAGCGCTCATCAATCATAATCGATTGGATGATACGGAAAACACTGGCGGCAATACCGTGAGTGGTATTTTGCTTGCGCTTAAAGATCTCGTAGCCTGCTTGTTTTACCGACTCAAGTAGCTCATCGGCACAGATTCGCTCGATATGGTGAGTATCACAATAGAAATCGGCGGGCTGCCCAGCGATGGAAATGAGACTCTTAGGCGTAAAGCAATGACTCCCATGCTCCCCTAACACATAACCAAACACGTTTTTAGGATCCAAATTGACACGGCTAGCGACAATACTCATCAAGCGCGCCGTATCAATCACACAGCCACTACTGATGACTTTCGAGCGCGGAAAACTGGTATTGGTGGCAATAAAGTGGGCGACTAAGTCACAAGGGTTACTGACAATAATCAATGTAGCGTTAGGGGCGACTCGTTCAACTTGTTTTGCAATATCAACACCGATACGGCTATTGATTTCCGCCAGATCGATACGAGTTTGACCTTGCTTAATTTGAGCACCCGCAGTAATTACCACGATGTCGGCGCCAATCAGCGTTAAGTAATCATCGGTGGGTACTAGATGGGTATTTTTTGAAAACGTCAGTGCTGAGGTGTGCCTGAAGTCAAACACCTCTCCTTCTGCTCGTTGCAAGTCTTTATCAAGCAGCACCAATTCACTAATGCTACCCAGTGTCAGGAGGTAATTACACACCCCAACCCCGACTGAACCTGCTCCAATTACACCGATTTTCATTTAACTTTCCCTGTATTCGTTACCTCTTAACTGTGGATTGTACTAACAATTACATCAATTATTCCAATTTAATTTTATGCTAAAAATAAATAACAGCATTTATCACTGTGAGTTGACCAATACTCAGTTTCTTCCTTTAAACAGTCGCCCATCAGTTCGGTAGAAGATCAGAGCGAGCAGAATTAAGCTGCATCCAATTAACTTGTTGCGTGACAACTGTTCTCCATACCAGAGAATACTTAGGATAACCGTCCAGATTGGTTCCAAAAGCATGATGAGCGCAGCGTTGGCAGGATTACACCCCTTTTGCCCTAGTGTTTGCATTACGTATCTAAGACTGGTTGCAAGTAGTGCGCTGAGAGCAAACCAACCCCAAATAGACGCTTCAACACTTTCAGGTATCGTTTCAAATAGTGACGAGGCAACCAGTGCCAGAACTCCGGTTACAAACAGTTGAATGCAAGTTAGCATCAAAACAGGCATTTTCTGCGCAAGCTTACTGTTCACATTGAAGTGAAGCGCAAGAAGACAGGCATTGGCAAGAAACCACAACTGCCCTGCCGAGCTTTTCCACCCATCCGTTAATGACAGCATTGCTAAGCCAGCGATTGCAATCGGCATCGAAACCCAAAAGGCTCTTTTCGGTCTTTCTTTATAAAGTACCCATGCGATAATTGGCACAATGATCATCGAAAGGCTGACAATAAACGCCCCTTCACCGAGCGTCTCACTGATTGAAATTGCATAAACCCAAGTCAGTAGCGCCAAGGCCAGAATGCTACCTCCTCCTATGGCTTGAATTAACAATTGGGTTGTTAAGTCCCTAAAGCGCTTGTAGCACAATGGCAACAAGCAAATAGAAGCCACCACAAAGCGCAACCCAACAAAACCAAACGGGGGAAGACCTTGTATTGCTTCTTTTGAGAAGATCCAGCCTAAACCAGCCAGTGCAGTGGTGAAGAACAGAATCCAGGCAGCTTTACTTTCAGCGTTCAAATTACATCTCTCTAAGGTCGAGCGACCTATCTATTTTATTATTAATATCCGACTGATAGTGTCAGATTTAGGCTGCAATGGCTATGAATTATCTATCCAAAATTTCAGCGAAGGAGTAATCTGTTCTCTTTCCATCATTGAGAAGAAAATATGATTATTGTTGGACATCGCGGAGTCGCCGGTCGCTACCCTGAAAATACAAAATCGAGTATAGAAGCGGCCATTAACCTCGGGCTCCATTGGGTTGAGGTAGACGTACAACCCACAAAGGACGACCAACTTGTTATCTGTCACGATCATACAATTAATCGATGCAGTGACGGTTCCGGCCGAATCGATAAACTGACTCTGAAGCAGCTAAAGCAGTATGACTTTGGCGCTTGGTTTAATGCAGAGTTTGCTAATCAGAGCCTTCTCACACTAGAGGAACTTCTCACTCTAGCTAAAACACACAACCTAAAACTTAACCTTGAGATAAAAGTAGACCGCCATGATGTTCAAAAGGTGTGTGAGCTACTCAAAGAGCAACTAGCAAAGAGTAATGTTGACCCTAGCGATGTTGTGCTTTCAAGTTTCAGTCATGCAGTGATACGTCAACTTAGCCAATCGCTCCCTCAATATCGACTTGGTGTCTTGTGTAACCGTCTCGACAAGAAAACCAAAGCTCTCCTTAAAGAAGTCGAGGCGTTTAGTTGCAACATCAACTACCGATGGGCTAACAAGCAGCAGATTGAACAACTCAAGCATGACGGATATCAGGTATGGAGTTACACCGTCAACAACCCGAACTCACTGAAGCACCTCCCTAACCTAGACGCGATTTTTAGCGACTTCCCCGAGCGATTCTTATAGCACTACTGACAATCTGACATACAGTGTTATCCAGTACTACTGTATAACACTGTATAAACCGTAGTGACCTGCATCACTATTTATGAAATATTTGTCAAATCTCTCTCACACCAAACATCTTAATATTTATATTATATATCAATATCTTAAACAACCAACTGAACTCACACCGTTCTAATTCTGTTTAAATGCTGCACAAAAATGCTTGCCAACACAGCCAATAAAAACTACTGTATAACCATACAGCATGTACAAAGGAACAGTAATTATGATTCAGGCACATACTCAAACTCACACGTTCTCTAAATACAATGTTTTGGCTCAACCTACCGCGCCAATGAACATCGATAATGATACGTTAAGTCGCCTAGCTGGTCTTTCTGGCCAGAAACAATGGATCCTATTTACTGCTGAATGTCCTCGCCCTGACTATGAGCAGTTCGCTGCCTTCAGTGTGAGCTGTAAGAAAATTATCCAGATGAAAGCTTCTCAAAAACAGTCTGAGTTTGAAATTGTTAAGAAAGCGATTGAATCAGGTAATGCGAGTGCTGTTGTTGCATCAAACAATATTCCTATGGTTGAGCAAAGCTTACTCCGCAACCATGCTATCCAATTCCAGTGTGAAGTCTTTTTCGTTGAGGGCAGAGTTAACCAGTATCACTAACAAGCTCAACAAATTCACTGTCTTTTTGCCCTACCTTGTGTGGGGCTTTTTCTTTTTTGCACCCTATTGAGCTGTTTTTCGCCATATAGAGAAAAAACAAAGCAAACGTTTGCTTTTTCTATGGCAGCACAAAATAGTTCTGGTATTATGCGAAGCAAATAAATTATCTGCGTTGATAATTTCACCACCTTGCTAAAGTATAGGAATGTCAAAATGAGTCTCGCTGATCAAGTTCTAGCTGTTAACGATGATCTTCCAATTCGTACCGATAAACCCGTCCACAGCGGAAAAGTTCGCTCTGTTTACTGGCTAACTGAAGAAGACAGCAAGCGTCTTATCCAAGAAAAAGGTTATGACGTTGCCCCTGATGCGCCACTTGCTATCATGGTAATCAGTGACCGTATCTCAGCGTTTGACTGTATCTGGCATGCTGAAGGCGGCTTAAAAGGGGTTCCTGGAAAAGGCGCGGCGCTCAATGCGATTTCCAACCACTGGTTTAAGCTGTTCAAAGACAACGGTTTAGCAGACAGCCACATCCTTGATATTCCCCACCCTTTCGTTTGGATCGTTCAAAAAGCGAAACCAATTATGATCGAAGCGATCTGCCGCCAGTACATTACTGGCTCAATGTGGCGCTCTTATGAGAAAGGCGAACGTGAGTTCTGCGGTATTGAGTTACCGGAAGGACTAGAAAAAGATAAAGCGTTGCCAGAGCTGCTGATGACACCTTCAACGAAAGGCATTTTAAAAGGCATTCCGGGTGTTCCTGAAGCGGATGACGTCAACATTACTCGCCAAAACATCGTTGATAACTTCGCAGCGTTCAACTTCTCTAAAGCAGACGACATTGCTCAATACGAAAAGCTGCTACGCGAAGGCTTTGTTGTCATTAGCAACGCTCTTGCAGAAATCGAGCAAATCTTTGTTGATACCAAATTTGAGTTTGGCTACGTTCACGATGCAGCAGGTAAAGAGAAACTTATCTATATGGATGAGGTGGGTACGCCAGATTCATCACGCATTTGGGACGAGCGCGAATACGATGCAGGTAATATCGTAGAGAACTCGAAAGAAGGTTTCCGTCAGTTCTTGCTTAACCACTTCCCTGATCCAGACATTCTGCTTAACAAAGAACGCATGGATGAGCGTGAAGCACTCGCGCGTGACAACGCACTACCACTAGAAGCCTTGATGGATATTTCTAAGACTTACCTCGGCATTGCTGAGAAAATCACAGGCGCTAAAATCCACCTAAGCGAAAATCCGAAGCAAGAGATCATCGATATCCTTAGCCGTGATTACGGCCTGATCGATTAATCTCCCCCACCCAATTGCAAATGCCCTCGCTTCTGAGGGCATTTTTGTTTGGTATGTAAGCTAAATGGGTGTTTGTGCTGAATCTGCCAATAGCATGAATTGATGGTATGTTATTCTGATTCTTGACCTATATCTCATCAAGCCATTGATTTACAGTTTTATTTCCCAGAAACTGGGAAAGGTTTTCATATTAATACCGGGGGCGGCAATGATTTTCTCTTCAGTTGCAGAAGATCGATTAAATAAAAAAATCGATAAAGAAAAAGAGTACCTATGGAACGATATAAATGAAATCAAGAAATCGCTTGAACAGTTTGAAAAATCTCTTTCAGCTCTGGAGACCAGCACCCCCGAACATCATAAGAAAGTCGTAGGGGCTAGAAATGATCTTTCGAGGCTTAGAGGCCAAGCCAATGAAAGGATGGAGAAAATTGAAGACTATTATGTTCACATCAAAGAAGGAGCTGAGACGGCCTCTTCATTAGTTAAGACGACAACTGAATCAATCGAAGAGATTAAACGTCAAGAAGTCTCCGCTTCTCAAACATTAGCTTCTTTAACTAGTGACCATCAAGACTACATAAATAAAAAATCTGAAATCGAAAGTGCAATAGATGAGTTGAAAAATCTCATTGACGAAAAAGATGTCCTTTCGGTAAAAATTGAATCCCTTTCAGAACAGGTTGGCGAATCAGAAGAAATTAGTAATAGGCTAAAGTTACTAGTTAAGAACTCTAACCTTGATCGCAATAAAATCCGCGAACTTCATTCGGAAGTGTTTGGTTATACTGAGGAAAATGAGTTTGGTGAACAAGTCACTTATGAAGGTTTGAAAGATGAACTCGAATCAAGTTACAAACAAATCAAAGCCGATTTAGCTTCCATTGACGAAAACTTATCATTAACAAAAAACACTCAAATAATCGCTTTAAACCAAATAGAGAATGACTACAAGGAAAGCTTAGATTCATTTATTCAAAAAGCCGAGATATCTAAGAATGCAGTGGTTGAACAACTGAAATCTCTTTTGCCTGATGCATTAACCGCCGGGTTATCTGGCGCATATGTCGATAAGATTAAAGTTGAAAAAGAACAGCTTATAAAGCATGAAGCTTCTTTCAATAAAGCAATTCTAGGTCTTATTCTTTGTTCTTTGATCCCAGTCGCTTTTAGTATCTTACGCATTCTATTTTTGAAAGAACCATTTGATATTGTTATCAAAGATGCTCCCATGTTGTACTCAATGATGTTACCTGTTTATGCACCAATTCTTTGGGTCGCATACTCTTCCAATAAGAGTTACAAACTAAGCAAGCGCTTGATTGAAGAATATACCCACAAAGAAGTATCCAGCCGAACCTTTGAAGGTCTCTCAAATCAGATTAACAACATTGGTGAAGATGATACCAGTGGTGAGTTGAGAACAAAATTACTATTCAACTTGTTACAAGTTAATAGTGAAAACCCAGGTAAATTAATCTCAGATTACAATAACTCTGATCATCCTATCATCGATGCAATAGACAAAAGTTCAAAGCTTGCAGATGCTATTAACAGGTTGGATAACGTTCCTTTGGTTAGCCCATTGCTTAAGCATCTTAATGCTAAAGAAAAAACTAAACTTGAACAGAGAGAGAGGGATATGTTGGCGGTGGTTGATGTAGAAACAAGTGAGGATGCTAACCAGCGAGATAAAGGGCAGCCCGAAAAAGAAGTAAACAACGGATAGTGTTGTAAAGATACAAGGGACAGACACCATTATCCAAAAAAGTGTCACTGAAACGACTTTTGTTCAAGCACCTCGGGGAAGCAGATCACGGACATCTCGTTCCTCAATTCCGAGATGACGCAATTGTTCGCACCGTCATTCCTGAAACAATGCACCCACAAAAGTGAGTGTTTTCACCCTAGGTGAGCATTGTTGTCAGGAATCTACTTAAAGGGTGTGCTGGCTTATATTAGTAGATGTGTTTCCGCTCTGAGAAAAAACGAAAGCCCCCTGACTATCAAGGGGGCTCGCTGTATTTCACGTGCGCGAAAGACCTAACACTTCGTCTAGCTATGTCTACTTATCTTTACCGCCTTTATTTCCACCGCCATTGCCACCACCACGGTTGCCACCGCCGCCACGATTTCCGCCACCTTTATTACTATTACCGCTGTTACCTCGGCTTTCGCTGCGGTTACTGTTTCCCTGACTTCGAGAACTCGATGAGCTACTCGTCACGTTGTTCGATTGTCGATTCGTTTTAAGCTCCCCTGTCCCATTACCCTGATTCGAATACTTAGCATGAGCATTAAGCTCCTCTTGAGTAACGAATCCATCGCGATCTTTATCGAACGAAGCAAACGCACTGAGTCCATCTCCTTCTTGCTCAGAGTCATCGCCTTCTTCCTCGTTACCGTCATCATCATCACCCTGACGGAACTGATTAAACTCTTCTTGCGATACTAATCCGTCACCATCGGTGTCAATGTCTTCAACACTTGGTGGCGTTTTGGTTCTGTTGCTGCCCGTCTCTTCACCCTCTTCTTCTTCCGCGTAAGCATTGGAAAATGCCAGTGCTAACAAGACAGCAGTCAATAGCAATTTCTTCACAATTCACTCTTGACATATCTCTCTATTAAAGTCTAGCGGATATCGCGGTGGTCGCTTATGTGAGTGACAGGCTATGAATTATTGCGGCGAAACGGTATAAGTAGCATTCCCAATTTAAGTCCCTTTGAATTATGGATTACCTAGCCCTTTCTCGAATCAGCCTTAAACACCTTACCGTGTTACATGTCCTTCTTAGCACTCATAGCGTGACCAATGCCGCCAAGGTTCTATGCGTTACCCCGTCGAGTGTGAGTAAGACTCTCAACCAGCTGCGTGATCAACTTAAAGATGAGCTGTTCTACCGTGAAGGAGGCCAATTAATTCCAACGCCATTTGCGCTTAGCATTGGTTCTGAAGTTCATAAAATATTGTCGAGCATGAATGGTATTTTGCACCAAGGTGCTTTCAAACCAGCGGAATTTGAGGGGACGATTTCTCTCTCTATGCGCGAAAGTACCTTTGAATTGTTCGCGTCAAAAATCGCGTTCATCATAAATCAGCTCGCCAACGCGCGAGCTATCAATGTTTATGCGAAAGAGCAGTTAAGTTTTGATGCCTTAGTGCGCGGACAAGTCGATTTTATGATCTTACCGCATGATATTAGCCAACCGCCGACTCGTAGCCGAGAGCTAATGTGGAAGCAGATTCATTCAGATGAGATGGTGTGCTTGATGTCAGATCTGCACCCACTCGCAAAGAGCGATTTGGATATACAAGGCTACCTTTCTTATCAGCATATCGGTATTTTAGACAAAGACCTCGCTGAGCCCTACTTCGAGCAAAACCTGACACAAAAATACGGTGCTCGTAAAGTGGCAATGTCCGTTGCGGATTTTGGCGCTGCCGCGATCATGTGCCATCATTCAGAGCACCTATTGACCTGCTCTCAAATGTGGGCTGAAAATGCAGCGCAAGCGAAAGGCTTAGTTTCTAAACCTCTTCCTTTTGAGTATGGCGAGGTCGCCTATAGCTTAGTGTGGAACCAAGCAAGCTTAAACAACCCTGCGCTACACTGGCTCCATCAGCAATTAACGACCGCTGACTAAGTATAAATCTCGGGGGTAAGTATCGGTTGGACAATTTTATCTGCAATGAGTGAGCGAAACCGATTCATCTCATCTTCGCTACATTTTTCCCACTCCGATGCTTGCCTGCTCACCCCGTGATGTTGAAACGCATTGAGCCGAACGACCACATCATCTGGCAATGAACGGATTAGCTTAACAACCTCATCGATTTCAGAGTCCAAATCGCTTTTACCCGGAACGTGTAGCAGCCTAAGCTCATGCAGTTTTTTGGCGCTTGCAAGGTAGCGAATCGAATCAATCACCCTGTGGTTATCTCTTCTGGTTAACCACTGATGCGTATCACTCTGCCACGATTTTAAATCGAGCATAACACCGTCAAGAACAGGTGTGACTCTCTCCCAAACATGAATAGGTAAATAGCCGTTACTATCAATGAAACAGGTTAGATGTCCTAGTTCTCTGTCTGCTTTGATTGCTCGAAATAGCGCTATGATAAACGGAAGCTGAAGAGTGGCTTCTCCACCCGAAACCGTGATGCCGGAAATAAAGAAGTGTTGGCTACGGATGAGTTCCAAGATTTGAGTGACATTGTAACGCTTAATCTTGGGGCTCGATTTGTGGCCACAGATATCGATACATTTATCGCAGTGAGTGCAAAGCCCTTCATCCCACACCACTTTGTTATCAATCATCGCTAACGCTTGTGTAGGACATGAATCAACACAATCGCCACAGTGATTACAATGATTGATTGTATGTGGGTTATGGCAATTTAAGCAATCAAAGTTACACCCTTGTAGAAAGATGACCAGGCGATTGCCCGGCCCATCAACACAAGAGAAATTAAGAATGCGGCTAACTAACGCTGACTTCTCACTCACTGCGGTGCCCTACTACTTGTATACTGGCTCTGTTTCCATACTGACCACACGAGGTGAACGGTCTAGTATTCCAGTGTTCTTCGCCGCCTCAGCTCCCAAGAAAGTAGTGTTTTTGCGCGAGCCTTCCTCAGCAAACTTGTTGATATCAGAGAGCTTAATCATATAGCCCGTGACACGGACTAAGTCATTAGACGCAACGTTCGCGGTAAACTCCCTAAAACCTTGCTTCAAAGCGCCTTTACACAAATTGAACATCGCTTCGGGGTTGGATTTCACCGTTTCATCAATGGTCAAAATATCACTGATGCCAGAGATGTAATATTTGTGCTGCTCGGCGGTTGCTTGAACATAAGACACAGGATCAGGTTCGGTGCCATAAGGGATACGAACACCTGGCGTCACATCTTCGTCCAAGCTGATACCGCCTTGAGCATGAAGCAGCGCCTTGCCCTCTAAGCCGTATTTCACTGGGCTGCTATCGACAAGGTGAGCGAGCTTTTCAGATATGGCGAGTGCGAGTCGATTTGCCTGATGGCTATGACCATATTGCTCATCAATGCCTTCTTTATCAAGCAAGATATTGACCGCTTCAGCCATGCCATAAATACCATACATAGGCGCAAATCGATTCTCTTCAACCAAGCCTTCAACCGTTAAGAAGCCTTTGAAGAAGTTCGATTTCTCGTGCAGGTGACTGCTTCGCGCATCCATAAGTTCAATCATTAGCTCGCTATAGGATGGTAAAACGTAGTCTAGAAAGTCTGTTCTATCTTTTGCGCGCAATGCGACTTCTTTTAAGTTCATACGAACTAAGGTATTCGAACCACCAGCAAGAGGCAGAGAGTTGTAGCAACTAACAATGCCGAACTTGTTTTGACCATAAGCGGCCGCATGCATCGGATAATTAGCAATATGAGGTTTGCTACATTCACAGATATTAGTCGTCGCTTGTTTGAGCAGATCGTCTGGGGTGACGTTCGTATCGTACATAAAGGTTAAGTTCGGAGCGATCTGCTTTAACTCTGCATCAACTCGTAAAATTGTTCGGCAAATGACATTGTCTGTAGGGCCAATATTCACATGCATAAAGGCATCTGGCAGCGTTCTATCGAGCATGATCCAGAAACGTTTCAGCTTGGTGTAAATTTCCGCTTCACTTAAGGTTCCTACATGTGGCAACAAGACATCATCAAGCTGACCAAGATAGACAGGAATATTCGTTACAGAAGGAACATGGTGGTAGATGATCGTCAGTAGATTCAACGCATCATCAAAATCTGTCGCGGGTTCTAGCTCTAGGTAATCTGAGCCTTGCTTAAGGAACTTCGCATAGTCAGGTAAAACATAGCGAGGTTTGAAAGGGGCATGGCCTTCAAACATGTCACAAATTACGCCCTCTTCCATCGCTTTTGTAACCCCCTCAGAAACCTTCATATAGGGAAGACTGGCTTCCGCTTCTAGGGCTAAGAATTGGTTTTTCTGTTTTGGAGAGAGCTTGGCATCGGTAACGATATTGGTTACACGTTGCTGAAATGCGTTGTTAACATCAGACATGGTTATTTTCCTTATTATTTGTAAGGATTCTAACCAATATCCACCATGTCCACTATTGAGATTATGTTAATGACCAATGTCCATTTTGGAAATTTACATTCAAGAAAAAGCCCCGAAGTTTCGGGGCTTTACGAGTCTTGGGATTACAGTTTAAATCGTTGAATCTCTTGCTCTAGTTCGTGAGATAGCTCAGACAACTGTGCGGCTTGCGCTGCTGCGTCGTGCGCTTCATCTGCAAGTTCATTCGAAACATCACGAATACCAACGGTGTTACGGGTGATTTCAGAGGTGACTGACGCTTGCTCTTCAGCAGCAGAGGCAATTTGAGTCGCCATATCGCTAATACGCTCTACCGCTGTTTGGATTTGAGTCAGGCTAACCGCAGCTGAATCAGCATCCCCAACGCTAGTATCGGCCAATTGACGACTATCACCCATGATGCCCACTGCTTTACCCGTTGTGCCTTGCAGCGTTTCAATCATCTGCTGAATTTCTTGGGTTGAAGCGTGTGTACGTTGGCTTAGAACACGAACTTCATCGGCAACCACAGCGAAGCCACGACCTTGCTCACCCGCACGCGCAGCTTCAATAGCGGCGTTAAGCGCAAGTAAGTTAGTTTGCTCTGCAATATCCTGAATCGTAGAAAGAATAGTGCTGATGCTCTTACCATGAACTTCAAGCTCTTGAATCACTTCTGTCGCTACCTGAACTTCCGTTGCTAAGTTTTGAATCGAGCCTTGAGTCTGAACGACCTGCTCACCACCATGAACACAAGCTGTTACCGCTTCCGAAGAGTTCTGAGCTGTATTGTCAGCATTACCTGCGATTTCTTGCGTTGCAGCCGCCATTTCATTGATCGCTGTTGCGACCATGTTGATCTCGTCTTGTTGAAGGCGAATACGAGCGCTGCGCTCTTCTGCTTGTTGCGCCGTTTGTTTTGACTGCTCTGACAGCGATGCAGACACCAAGCTTAGCTTAGAAACCATAGTGTGCATATTACCAACGAAGGTATTGAAGTTAGTTGCAAGCTGCCCGACTTCATCATCGCTACGTGGTTCAAGGCGCTGGGTAAGATCACCTTCACCCGAAGCAATTTCCTCAAGTGCATTGGAAACACGAACTAAGTCTTGGAACAAGAAGCTCACTAACCAAGAAACCACCGCAATAACGATTAAAGTAATCACGATTGCAGTAATAATTAGGCTTTGTAGCAGTTCGGTGTGTGCCGCTTCTTCTGTTGCGCGATCCATCTCAATAGCAAAAATCCACTGAGTGTCTGGAACCTTAGTAAAGAAATACAGCTTCTCTTGACCATTACGTTCAATCAGCTTGATTGAACCCGCGTTAGCTGCCTCTTCGATAGCACGTAGAGTAAACTCTTTTGAAAGTGTGGTGACAGGTTTAAGAGAAAGAGATTTATCTGGGTGCGCTAAGAAAGTGCCATTTTGCGTATCAATCAACATCGCGTAAGCATTTTTGCCCGCATCTAAGTTGATCACATCGTTAATTAGTTGATCAATCAATACATCAGCGCCAACCACACCAACGAACTGACCGTTACGGCGAATTGGTTCAGCAATCGTCACTAACAAGGCATTAGTAATCGCATCTTTGTATGCCGTAGTGATGATTTGACGGCCTGCATTATTAGCATCGATATACCAAGGGCGAACACGTGGGTCGTAATCCGCTCGGTTACGCTCTGGGTGCGAACGGTACATACCACCTTCTGGCGTGCCTAAGAAGATGTCATCAAAGCCACCCGCTTTTCTCGCTTGTTGTAGGTATGGGACAACGTCGACTTCATTGCTGTAGTCATTAAACGCAGAAGCAATATCTTTACGAATATTGATCCAGTCTTTGATACCAGAAGAAGCCGTCGTCGCGAGACTTTCTGCACGCGCATAAACGCCATTTTGCGTTTGCTGCTTAAGTTGATCGGCGGATAGCCAAGTTAACGCACTCGCCATTAGCACTACTGCTAATAGGCTCGCACCTATGAGTTTTTGTTTTAGTGATAAGTTCATAAATTTAATATTGGTTGTGGAACAGACAGAGGTTGCGAATTTTATAGCCAAATTCTTCTATATGCACGCAATATTATCGAGTTATTAACTTACACTAACTATTTGTAATATAGTTATTTTTCTGGCGTCAGAGAGTCGTCACATCGGTAGTTTCATCACTCGCCTTCCGAGACTCTTCGAGCGCTTGCGGATTGTCTCGATAATATTTATCGAGCAGATCTTTTCCGTATGTCACTTCAGTTTGCATATGCAGCGCAAACACAATTGCAGCAAAGAGTGCGGAGAAGATATTAAACCATTTAGTGACTTTCTTTCGTCGAACTGGAGAGTAAATAGCAATGTTCACAGCCACCAGTGCGAATGGATATATCAAGATTATTGCGATTAAAACGGCGAGATAGTTGGAAATCGCCATAGGTGTGTCGTAACCCATAAACACCTCCGAGTTAGGTTTCAATACAATCTAACCTTGAAGCATGTCTTAAGTCTCAGACCTACGTAAGCCCCTAAAGTATTAATGCTCAGTAATTGAAGTCACTCGAAGAAATGAACGTATGGAATGATAAGAGCAAAAAAATGCCAGACATTAGGTCTGGCATTTTGATGTTTAATGAACTGAATTACTCTTCAGTATCGTCGCTTTCATTTGGTGCTTCTGATGATTCCGCCGCTTGAGCGACTTCGCCCTCAACTGCCTCTTCACCTTCAGAAAACTCTGCTTCTTCTACCTCATCGATTCGTTGTAGACCCACAACGTTCTCGTCTTCAGCAGTACGGATTAGCGTGACACCTTGAGTATTTCGGCCTACTTGGCTTACTTCAGCAACGCGTGTGCGAACTAGAGTACCAGCGTCAGTGATCATCATCATCTCGTCGCCTTCTTCTACTTGTACCGCGCCAACAACTGGACCATTACGCTCAGACACTTTGATAGAAACAACGCCTTGAGTCGCACGACCTTTGGTTGGGTACTCAGCTAGTTCGGTACGCTTACCGTAACCATTTTGCGTCACTGTTAGGATGTCGCCTTCATTTGAAGGAACAATCAGTGAAACAACTTGATCATCTTCGGCTAGTTTCATACCGCGTACACCTGCCGCAGTACGACCCATTGCACGTACTTTGTCTTCTGCAAAGCGAACCACTTTACCCGCTTTAGAGAACAGCATGATGTCGCAGTCGCCATTAGTGATGTCGACACCAATTAGCGAGTCATCGTCACGTAGGTTCACAGCAATCAGACCGTTAGCACGTACGTTAGCAAATTGGTTCAGTGGCGTTTTCTTAACAGTACCATCGCCTGTCGCCATGAAGATGAATTTCTCTTCAGAGAACTCATCAACAGGTAGAATAGCGGTAATACGCTCACCTTCTTCTAGTGGAAGGATGTTAACGATTGGCTTACCACGAGCGGTACGGCTTGCTTGTGGTAATTGGTAAACTTTCAGACGGTAAGTCTTACCACGAGTCGAGAAACATAAGATGTTGTCGTGGGTATTCGCCACTAGAAGACGTTCGATGTAGTCTTCATCTTTCATCTTAGTTGCGCTCTTACCTTTACCACCACGACGCTGAGCTTCGTAGTCACTTAGAATTTGGTACTTAACGTAACCTTCGTGAGATAGCGTCACAACAACATCTTCACGAGCAATCAGCTCTTCCATGTCAATGTCGTGGCTTGCCGCTGTAATCTCAGTACGACGTGCATCACCGAAGCCATCACGTACTGCTTCTAATTCTTCACGAATCACTTCCATCAAACGCTCAGTGCTTGCAAGAATGTGCATTAGCTCAGCGATCTCATCTAGAAGTGCTTTGTATTCATCTAGAATCTTCTCGTGCTCTAGACCGGTTAGACGGTGTAGACGAAGCTCTAGAATGGCTTGTGCTTGAGTTTCAGTCAGGAAGTACTGACCGTCACGGATACCATACTGATCTTCTAGCCATTCAGGACGAGCTGCATCAGTACCCGCACGCTCAAGCATTGACGCTACGTTACCAAGATCCCAACCACGCGAAACCAAGCCCACTTTTGCTTCAGCTGGTGTTGGCGCGTTTTTGATCAGTTCAATAACTTCATCAATGTTTGCTAGTGCAAGAGAGAGTGCTTCAAGGATATGTGCACGCTCACGCGCTTTACGCAATTCGAAGATAGTGCGGCGAGTCACCACTTCACGGCGGTGATCAACAAAGCACTTCAACATATCTTTCAGGTTGAACAGCTGTGGCTGACCGTTGTTCAGTGCCACCATGTTGATGCCGAAAGTCGTTTGCAGTTGAGTTTGTGCGTATAGGTTGTTTAGAACCACTTCGCCCACTGCGTCACGCTTACATTCAATAACAATACGCATACCGTCTTTATCTGACTCATCGCGTAGTGCACTGATGCCTTCAACTTTCTTATCTTTAACTAGCTCAGCGATCTTTTCGATCAAGCGCGCTTTGTTAACCTGATAAGGGATTTCGGTAACAATAATGGTTTCTTTACCATTCTTTTCTGTTTCGATATCCGCTTTCGAGCGCATGTAAATCTTACCGCGGCCCGTCTTATAGGCATCGACGATACCTTTACGACCACTGATTAGCGCTGCTGTTGGGAAGTCTGGACCAGGAATGTAGTCCATTAGCTCATCAATAGTGATCGCTTCATTATTGATGTACGCAAGACAACCATCAATTACCTCTGTCAGGTTATGAGGAGGAATGTTGGTTGCCATACCTACTGCGATACCAGAAGCACCGTTTACCAATAGGTTAGGAATTTTTGTAGGTAGAACAGCAGGGATCTGCTCAGTGCCATCATAGTTAGGCACGTAGTCTACTGTTTCTTTATCTAGGTCAGCCAGAAGTTCGTGGGCAATTTTTGCCATGCGAACTTCGGTGTAACGCATTGCTGCCGCTGAGTCACCATCGATCGAACCGAAGTTACCTTGACCGTCGACCAGCATGTAACGAAGTGAGAACGGCTGTGCCATACGTACAATTGTATCGTACACAGCGCTATCACCGTGCGGGTGATATTTACCGATTACGTCGCCAACAACACGGGCAGATTTTTTATATGCTTTATTCCAATCATTACCAAGTACATTCATCGCGAACAAAACGCGGCGGTGTACAGGCTTTAGGCCATCACGCACATCTGGAAGAGCACGACCCACGATTACTGACATCGCGTAGTCTAGGTATGAACCTCGAAGCTCATCTTCAATGTTTACGGGCGTGATCTCTTTCGCTAGATCGCTCATAGAGCCATTATCCCTCTATTTATAGATCGTATGTACAATACGCTTAAGGTGCAAAAATATAACATACATTTCAGTGGTTCGGCATTACTTTCCCTCTCCTTTTATCAGGTTGTGAGCTTGGTTGTGAATCAAACGCTGAGAATTTGCACACTCTTCTGATATCCCGCTGATAAATGGCTATATTTTACTCAGCCGTTGAGAAAAGTGATCCTGTCTATGGAGTGTCCGTGGTTAACAGGTATAATGCCCTCATTCAAGGAAGCGGTTAAATTAATAGAGTTGTTATGACCCAATCACAAAACGTCGATCCGAACGAGATTAAGAAGTTTGAGGACATGGCCTCACGCTGGTGGGACTTAGAGGGTGAATTTAAGCCTTTGCATCAGATCAATCCTTTGCGCCTTAACTATGTTTTGGATAACTGTGATGGCTTGTTTGGAAAAGAAGTCTTAGATGTCGGCTGCGGCGGCGGCATCCTAGCAGAAAGCATGGCCAAAGAAGGCGCGATTGTCACCGGTCTTGATATGGGTAAAGAGCCTCTAGAAGTGGCGAGACTACACGCTTTAGAAACGGGCACTAAGCTCACCTACATCCAGAGTACAATTGAAGATCATGCGACTGAAAATCAAGGTAAGTATGACGTTGTGACCTGTATGGAGATGCTTGAGCACGTCCCTGATCCACAATCAGTGATTCGTTCATGTGCAGCCTTGGTGAAACCGGGCGGCCATGTGTTTTTTTCAACCCTTAACCGCAACCTTAAGTCTTATCTGTTTGCGATTGTCGGCGCAGAAAAGCTATTGAAGATTGTTCCAGAAGGTACTCACGATCACGATAAGTTTATCCGCCCTGCTGAGCTAATTAAGATGGTTGACCAAACTGACTTAACCGAAACCGGGATTACTGGCCTACACTACAACCCTCTGACTGACACCTACAAGCTAGGTCAAAATGTTGATGTAAATTACATCGTTCATACTCAGAAATTTTAACATTTGTCACATACTAGATGTAGTGGTCAAGAATAAGGCGATAGCACATGCTCATCGCCTTTTTTAGTGCCAATTGAAGCAATTTTTGTCGGTTTGATTCCAAAATAATCAAAGCAAAAATCGAAGACAACTTTGACCAAAGATCAAGGAATTTTTTTTTGTTTGTGGTTACTTCTAAACCGATCTAAAAACGGTAATTAATTACAATCTTACCCGCTCTAACCTCATCGGTTAGTAGCCACTTACTGTTTTTTTTAATTTTGTTAGTTATCCACAAGTCATCCAAGATCTGTAACTTGAAAAGCCTTAGGGATAGCACTATCTTGTAACTCGCACCTTGGTGCACCCCTATATGTTGTGTTTGTACTACAATATATAGATAGACTTTGATCACAAAGCCGGAACGAATTTTACAAGAATTACACAAAAATACGGCTTTTATCAGTTTTGTTAGGGAAATGAAGCAGAATGAACCAACAACTTACCGTTACTAAGCGTGACGGACGCAAAGAAAGTATTGATCTCGAAAAGATCCATCGCGTTATCACCTGGGCTGCCGAAGGTCTAGACAACGTTTCTGTATCTCAAGTAGAACTACGCGCTCACATTCAGTTCTACGACGGTATCACTACGTCTGATATCCATGAAACCATCATCAAGTCTGCAGCAGATTTGATTTCTGAAGAGACGCCTGATTACCAATATCTAGCGGCACGTTTGGCTGTATTCCATCTACGTAAAAAAGCGTACGACCAATATGAGCCACCAACGCTATACGATCACGTTGCTCACCTTGTGGATATGGGTAAGTATGACCAGCACATTCTGGTAGATTACACCAAAGCAGAACTTGATGAGCTTGACGCATACATTGATCACAAGCGCGATCTTGATTTCTCTTATGCAGCCGTAAAACAGCTTGAAGGTAAGTACTTCGTTCAAAACCGTGTATCCGGTGAAATCTACGAAAGTGCGCAGTTCCTATACATTCTAGTTTCTGCTTGTCTATTCGCGAAGTACCCGAAAGAGACGCGTCTTGATTACATCAAGCGCTTCTACGATGCGACATCGACATTCAAAATTTCTCTACCTACGCCGATTATGTCTGGCGTACGTACCCCTACTCGTCAGTTCAGCTCATGTGTACTTATTGAGTGTGGCGATAGCCTAGATTCAATTAACGCGACAGCAAGCTCTATTGTTCGTTACGTTTCTCAACGTGCTGGTATTGGTATTAACGCTGGTCGTATCCGTGCGCTAGGTTCAGAGATCCGTGGTGGTGAAGCATTCCATACGGGCTGTATCCCTTTCTACAAATACTTCCAAACAGCTGTTAAATGTTGTTCTCAAGGTGGTGTTCGTGGCGGTGCGGCAACTGTGTTCTACCCACTATGGCATGGTGAATCTCAAGCACTGATGGTTCTTAAGAACAACCGTGGTGTTGAAGAGAACCGTGTTCGTCACATGGACTACGGCGTACAGCTTAACCGCTTGATGTACCAACGTTTAGTTGAAGGTGGCAACATTACTCTGTTTTCACCATCAGATGTACCGGGTCTATACGATGCGTTCTTCGAGAACCAAGACGAGTTCGAACGTCTATACGTTCAGTACGAAAACGATCCATCAGTTAAGAAAGAAACCGTTAAAGCAATCGAGATGTTCTCTATCTTGATGCAAGAGCGTGCTTCTACAGGTCGTATCTACATCCAGAACGTCGACCACTGTAATACGCACAGCCCATTCGACTCTGAAGTCGCACCTGTACGTCAATCTAACCTATGTTTGGAAATCGCGCTGCCAACTAAGCCGCTGACAAACGTTGAAGATGACTCTGGTGAGATTGCTCTGTGTACACTATCTGCATTCAACCTTGGTGCGATTAAGTCTCTTGATGACTTTGAAGAGCTGTCAGATCTTGTTGTTCGTGCACTAGATGCACTACTGGATTACCAAGACTACCCGCTACCAGCTGCGTACAAGTCAACGATGAATCGCCGTACTCTAGGTGTTGGTGTGATCAACTACGCTTACTATCTAGCGAAGAACGGTGTGAAGTACTCAGATGGCAGTGCAAATGGTCTAACACACCGTACATTCGAAGCGATGCAGTACTACTTGCTGAAAGCTTCAGTCGCGCTTGCGAAAGAGCAAGGTAAGTGTCCTTTATTCGAAGAAACAAACTACGCTAAAGGCCTGATGCCAATCGACACTTACAAAAAAGATGTCGACCTAATTTGTGACGAGAAACTGCACTACGATTGGGATGGTCTACGTGAAGAAATCATGACGCACGGCCTGCGTAACTCTACCCTAACCGCGCTAATGCCTTCTGAGACATCTTCTCAGATCTCTAACGCGACAAACGGTATTGAGCCACCACGTGGTTACGTTTCAGTGAAGGCATCTAAAGACGGTATCCTGAAGCAAGTAGTACCAGATTTCCTTGAGTACAAAGACAACTACGAACTGCTATGGAACATCGGTTCAAACGATGGTTACCTTCACCTAGTGGGTATCATGCAGAAGTTTGTTGACCAAGCGATTTCAGCAAATACTAACTACGACCCAACGCGTTTTGAAAGTGGCAAAGTGCCAATGAAGAAACTGCTACAAGATCTGCTAACTGCGTATAAGTTTGGTGTGAAGACACTTTACTACCACAACACACGTGATGGCGCGAGCGACGATCAAAAAGACGCAGTACAACCACAAGACGACGATTGCGCAGGCGGCGGTTGTAAGATTTAAACCATAATCCTGACTAAAGGGTTATCAAGGCTTAACAAATTATTCGCCCCTCAGACATGAGGGGCTTAAAAGGAATTGAGGCACCATGGCTTACAGTACTTTTAATAGAAACAAAAATGACCAACTAAAAGAACCTATGTTCTTGGGTCAATCAGTAAACGTTGCTCGTTACGACCAACAGAAGTTTGAGATCTTCGAAAAATTAATCGAGAAGCAACTGTCTTTCTTCTGGCGTCCTGAAGAAGTGGACGTTTCAAGCGATCGCATCGATTACAACAAGCTGCCAGAGCATGAAAAGCACATCTTCATCTCAAACCTTAAGTACCAAACACTACTCGATTCTATCCAAGGTCGTAGCCCAAACGTTGCCCTACTGCCATTGGTATCTCTACCAGAAGTAGAAACTTGGATTGAAACTTGGTCTTTCTCAGAGACGATTCACTCACGCTCTTACACGCACATCATCCGTAACATCGTGAATGATCCGGGCCTAGTGTTTGACGACATCGTTGAAAATGATCACATTCTTAAGCGTGCTGAGGACATTTCTCGCTACTACGACGATCTAATTCAAATGACCAATGATTACCATCGTTACGGTGAAGGTACTCATAACATCAACGGCGAAGAATTGAAGATTACGCTTCACGACCTTAAGAAGAAGCTCTACGTTTGTTTGATGTCAGTGAACGCACTAGAAGCGATTCGTTTCTACGTCAGTTTCGCGTGTTCATTTGCTTTCGCCGAACGTGAGCTAATGGAAGGTAACGCTAAGATCATCAAGCTTATCGCTCGTGATGAAGCGCTGCACTTAACGGGTACTCAGCACATGATTAATTTGCTGCGTAACGGTCAAGACGACTTCTCATTCATGCTAATCGCAGAAGAATGCAAGCAAGAGTGTTTCGAGCTGTTTAAAGACGCTGCAGAGCAAGAAAAAGAGTGGGCAGAATACCTATTCAAAGATGGCTCAATGATCGGTCTGAACAAAGACATCCTTTGCCAATACGTTGAGTACATTACGAACATTCGTATGCAAGCTGTTGGCCTAGACGCTGCTTACCCTGAAGCGACTTCTAATCCAATTCCTTGGATTAACGCATGGTTGTCATCAGATAACGTTCAAGTTGCGCCACAGGAAGCAGAAATTTCATCTTACCTAGTTGGTCAAATCGACAGTGACGTACGTGCAGACGACTTCAAGGATTTCGAACTGTAATGCCTAATATCAAAATCAACGCTATTACATCGGTTCAGTCTCACCCTTCTAATACCATTCTCGAAACTATGGAGAATGCTGGGTTAGAGCCTGAATACAACTGTAGAGATGGGCACTGTGGCGCTTGCCGCTGTAAACTAGTCTCAGGTGAAGTTGAATACGTTGGTTTTGCAATGGCGTACACGCAAGAAAAAGAGATTTTGCCGTGTATCTGTAAAGCGAAAACAGACATCGAAGTGGAAGGTGTCAATTATTCGCTTAAAGAAAAACGCGCATAAGTATGCAGGAAATAGACAACGGCCAGCTTAATGCTGGCCGTTCTTATATCTGAACTCGTTCTCCAGACAAAAACTCGTCCGCGGTCAGCATAGAAACAGGCTTATCTGCGATCTCCCTTCCATCATCATCAAATAACGACAGTCGATAGCCCAAACATTCACCACTTGGTTTGTCTTCCGGCGCTTGTAACCACAAAGAGATAACATCTTGATGCTTTCCATTAAGTGCTTCACCTAGAAAGACTTTTTGGCTCGCCACTTGATACCAAACAAGGATCTTGGACTGATTAAACATGCTAACCTCCCTGAGCAATTGAAATCTTGAATTGTCATTTTATAGGTTATTTGGCCGAATGCACGTATCAAATCTAAGACAAAATCCTCTTCTATTGAAAATCATCCAGTTAAGCGATATTCGAATTTGGCATATAAAAATAATGTGAGTATGAATGAGTAATAAGAAATAGGATCATTCACTTATTACAGAACAGTAGACTGAGCCAATTTGACAAAATTGGCCCTCTGTCCTAGTTGAATAATTATGCGTCTATTGCACTGCGTGGCACAAACATTTCTTTGTTTCTGCTCAATGAACTGTACTGGACAAACATAGGCTTAGCGTTGAGGTAACGGCGTAGCATATCTGCAGCAACGGTTGTGATCACCAAAGTACGCTCTTCACGGGAATAACTACGGTTAAAAGTCAGGGTTTGTCCCCACTCTCCTTCCGGTGCTGCGAGTGCAACTGAAAATGTTTTATCAATGACCTTGGCTGTCACTATGGCAATATCCGTCGCGCATTTGTCTTTCGTCGCTCCAGCAAGGGCAAATGCGGCTGCAAGTTGGTCGTCATTTTCATCACCAACATTAACGCGCTCACCCAACACCCAGCCATGACCACAGTATTGGGCAGCCACCTCTTTTGATTGCAGCCAGTGTGAGAGCGCGCCATAAGTCGATTGTTCCGCCGTCGCGATAGATTGTTTACGCTCTTGTATTAGGTAGGCGACATGGTCCTGCATAGATTCATCAACACTTACCACGTTGCTTTCAATCAGGTTAAAGATAATCTGCAGCAGTTTGACTCGGTTATCTAAGTCATTCTTAGGGCCAAACAACTTCACTTCGATGTAAGGCAGGTACGAACGGTAACCCAGTGTATAGCCATCAGGAAGTTGTACCTTGTCGAGCTTATCTGACAAAGCCGACTCAGAAGTGCCAAAGGTATAAAGCTTACTGCACTCCTGCCCTAATACATTACTATGAGTGACCTTCATATCGGGCAGAATTTGTTGCTCTACCATTAGCTTAAATTCACTAGGTACGCCCGGCGTGAAATAAAAATCACAGTCATTAAAGCGAACTTTGAAGCCACAAGCCGTTCCGATTGGGTTATCAAGTAGAACCGAATCTTTTGGCAACATGGCTTGTTTGCGGTTGCTTTCAGGCATAGCTAATCCACGAGAGGTAAAAAACGCCTCTAGTCTTGCTAACCATTCTGGATATAAAACAAGCTCAGTTTCTGAAGCGACAGCCACAGCTTCCGCACTCAAGTCATCACTTGTTGGGCCTAGCCCACCGTTCACCACGACAACATCACTATTAAAGCTAAGCATCATTAACTCTTCGACAAGAGCTGACATCTCGTCACCAACTGTTGAACGCTTAGTTACGCTAAAGCCATGTTCAAAAAATCTTTGTGATAACCACGCAGCATTCGTATCAACGATGTCTCCGTGGAGGACTTCTTCCCCAGTGCTCAGCATTGCGATTTTCAACATTATTTTATCCTTAGTGGGAAAACATCACATATTTTATGAGTTTAACTGATATTTATTATGGCATTAGGCCAAAAAACAACTAAGTTTCTTAATTAGGACAATTTCAGATTCCCAATATGCCAACTTTGTTGGATACTTGTGACCCTGATCATTAAAATAATAACGATGGAGTACTCTGTGTTGAAAAAAAGCATCACCGCTTTAGTTTTGTCAGCTTCTGCCCAGGCCAGTGCCAATGTACATGATTCTAATCAACATATTGAGTTTTCATACACTGTAGATCAAGCTGAATCCGACACGTTTTTCTATCATTCTTATCAATATCAATCATCAGACCCATTTTCACTCGGTTTAACGGAAAATGACCTAAAACTTGAAGGCCCAGGCTTACCTAAATATTTGACTGTCTCCGATGGTAAAGATTGGGATTACTTAATGGGGCAAACCTACACGATTTTAGGGCTGAGTGTTGCCACAGTCGGCTTGATGACACTTCTTCCCGAATCAATCACAAAATGGGATGAAGAAGATCGTGACCTTAGTGGTCTTGGTTCTAAATGGAAAGACAATGTCACTTCAGGCCCGACATGGGATCGAGATGAGCACTTCCTAAACTATGTCATGCACCCATATTTTGGCGGCGTCTACTACACAGCAGCGCGCCATGCTGGCTTTAACGAGTTTGAATCTTTCTTGTACTCTGCAACGATGTCGACCTTCTTCTGGGAATACGGTGTCGAAGCCTTTGCAGAAGTGCCTTCTTGGCAGGATATCTTTATCACCCCATTCTTTGGTGCTATCGCGGGTGAGATGATGTTTGAAGCCGAGCAAAACATTGTCGCATCTGGTGGCGAAGTATTGGGCTCTGAAACGGTTGGTGATGTCTCTCTGTTTTTCCTCAATCCAGTCGGTCATATCCACGGCTGGGTGAGCGGAGCTTGGGGCGGTAGTGCAGAATTCCAGTACAGCAGTAAGCCTTGGTTTGGCAATCAAGATGCCGCAAAGTTCGCTATGGATGCAGGTGCTAGCTATGACAACGTTTTCTATGGCGTTGAGATGAAAGTCAGCTTTTAAATCACCCCACTTCTGACTGAAAAAGCGATGTTTTACATCGCTTTTTTTGTGCTCGCGGTTAAAGATCCGTAGTAGTGACAAGGATATAGGTGTAAAACTTGACTCAGGTCAAACCCAAGCTTTACGCGCATTCTAAACTGAAGTTAGGTATTAAGATCGCTTTCCTTATTAACAAATATTGAAAGCACATGCCTTTCTCAGCGTTTGGAGGCCCAATATGAACAGCACATTTATTGTTAATTTCGTTGGCAAAGCGACGCCTGCCACTATCAAGCAACTTGCGGCTATTACCCATGAAAATGGAGGTAAATGGCTTATCAGCAAAGTCAATTTCATCGAAGACCAAGTCGCTGCGGTGATTAAAGTTGAGCTCCCAAGTGCCAACGAACAACTTGTCAAAGACGCCTTCACTTCCCATCCTGATTTACTGGTACAAATTACAGATTCGGATCAATTGGCTCACGATGTTGATACTATTTACCAACTCAGACTCGATTCCAATGATCGCGCGGGTATCGTTAACGAAATCACCCATGTTCTAGATGGGCAAGGCATTAGCATCCTTGATATGGATTGCCAAAGGGTATTCATTGCTGGCGGCGGTGGTGTCAGTTCAAGTCTGTTTACAGCCAACCTGTCGATTCGACTACCCAAACAAATCAGTATTGGCGACGTGGCTAATGAACTTGAGTCTTTAAGTGAAGACACAAGAGTCATGGTAGAAAACTAAAAATTCAGTTTAATGAACAAGAGAGCGACAAATCGCTCTCTTTTTATTGTCTAGTTCACAGACCATTGAGATAGTGAACGTTTGAAGTCTGAATAATCGAATTCATTCAGCTTCTGAACCTCTCCTGAGCTTCTCTCACAGTAGACTGAAGGCATACGCAAACCATTGAACCAGTTAAGCTTAACCATGGTGTAACCTGCACTATCCATGATATGTAGGCGTTGGCCAATCTCTAACGGCTTGTCAAAGTTAGCTACACAGAATTGGTCGCCAGCAAGACAAGAGCAAGAACCAATCACATATTCATGCTCACCGCTATCCGATGCTTCAAGAATCGATGCTGGCTCATCATAGATTAACGTATCTAAGCGATGCGCCTCTGTTGCTGAATCTACAATTGCTGTCTTCTTAACGTTCTCAACAATATCAACCACAGTCACAACAAGATCCGTAGTTTTGGTAATAATAGCTTCGCCCGGCTCAAGGTACATCTGTACAGAATGTTTTTCTGAAAACGCTTTTAGCGCCAAACCTAATTTCTCAATATCGTAACCCGGCCATGTAAAGAACACGCCACCGCCCATGCTTACCCAGTCTAGCTTATCTAGGTATTCACCAAACTGCTCGGAGATCGAGTCAAGCAAACCAATGAACGCATCAACATCTTTGTTTTCGCAGTTCATATGGAACATCACACCATCAATGTCATCGAATACTTCTGGGTTGATGTGATCCGATTGTACCCCTAGACGAGAGAACTGACGCGCTGGATTTGCCAGATCTTGACCCGCATAGCTAACACCCGGATTTAAACGTAAACCAACGGATGCTTTACCTTCAACGATATGACGATAAGCCGCCAGCTGAGACTGCGAGTTAAAGATCATCTTGTCACAAATGTCAGCCACTTCACGTACGTCATCTTCACTGTAGCCCACACTGTATGCGTGCGTTTCACCGCCAAACGTTTCGTGGCCAAGCTTTACTTCAAAAGGACCAGAGCTCGTGGTGCCATCTAGGTAAGGCTTAATAATGTCAAACACGCCCCACGTAGAGAAACATTTGAGTGCCAACACCAGTTTCACACCAGAGATTTCTTTCAGCTGTTTTGCTTTCTCTAGATTTTCAATCAACTTATCTTCGTTGATCATAAAGTAAGGGGTTTTGAGTTGTTCTTTCTGAAATGTCATTTTATGCACTCAAGCAGAATCTAATGATAAAACGTCATAGCTGATGGAGTTGGTATTGAGTATGTTTATTTTGTCCTGTCTGAACGAAGTGAGTTACAAAATAAACATGGTTAGTACCAACATCTAATAGATCGCCATGACCGAAAAAGGGAACACTACTGTCCCCTTTTAATACCAAACTAAAAAATCAGTCGTTACTTTTTAAGTTCGTGAATTACTGGTAGACCTTGACCCGCTTCAAGCTCTTGAACATGCCAATCAAGACCAATACTTGGCATTGTTTCTAGGAATGGGTCTGGGTTTAGCTGTTCCATGTTGAACACACCCTTATCCGCCCACTCACCACGGAAGAACTGTAGCGCTGCTGTAATAGCAGGAACACCCGTAGTATAAGAGATCGCTTGGTGTTCTACATCTTCGTAAGCCACTTCGTGGTCAGCGTTGTTGTAGATAAATACGCTGCGCTCTTTACCATCCTTCTTACCTTGAACCCAAGTACCGATACAAGTTAAGCCCGTGTAACCCGGAGCAAGAGAAGTTGGGTCTGGAAGCAGTGCCTTCAGTACGTGTAGAGGTTGAACAACCGTACCATCATGCAGTGTTAGTGGATCTGGGCTAAGCAGACCGATATCACGCATACAGTTAAAGTAGTTTAGGTACTTGTCACCAAAGCCCATCCAAAACTCAATACGTTTCGCTGGGATAAACTCTTTCATCGAACGAACTTCATCGTGCGCCATTGAGTAAACTTTGTGCGTACCACAGTTAGGGAAATTGAACTCAAGCATACGTGAGTGACAAGGGACTTGCTTCCACTCTTGGTTTTCCCAGTAGAAAGAGTCGCCCTGAATTTCAAGCATGTTGGTTTCTGGGTCAAAGTTGGTTGCGAACTTCTTACCGTGATCGCCTGCGTTAACGTCCATGACGTCAATCGTATCGATCTCATCAAACAGATGCTTCACCGCGTAGGCAGCAAATACAGAAACTACGCCCGGATCAAAACCTGCGCCTAAAATGCCTGTAATGCCCGCTTCAGCAAACTTCTCACGGTAACCCCACTGCCAATCGTAAGCTTGAGGAACCTGCTGACCTTCAGAACATAGATCAACCGCCACAGATGTATCTAGGTAGTTCACCTTCGCTTGGTAACACGCTTCCATGATAGCCATGTTTACCCAAGGAGGACCCGCGTTGATAACCAGATCAGGTTGCACTTCTTTAATTAAAGCAACTAACGCTTCAACATCATCCGCATTCACGGCGCGAGCTTCCAGTTTCTTAGAGCTGTCTTTAAGGTTGTTTTTTTTCTGGATAGATTCGATGATCTTTTCACATTTACTGACTGTGCGGGACGCAATGGCAATATCGCCAAGAACATCATTGTTTTGCGCTGCTTTGTGCGCAACAACCCAACCAACACCACCTGCACCAATTTGTAAAATAGCCATAGTAATACGTTACCTTTATTTCGCTAGCTCAGAAGCTAAAGTTTTGATTTTGTTTAATAAAGACTCAAAGTCAGAAATCTTCAAGCAAGGGTTTAGAATAGTAAATTTAAGCGCCGCCTTATCATTCACTACTGTTTCTCCGAGTACAGCAATGCCACGAGTAAGAGCTTGCAGTCTTAGAGTCTTATTTAGTTCATCTAAATCGTTGGTTTGTGAGTCACAAACTCTAAACAGCACAGTCGATAGTGAAGGTTGCGCGAGTAGCTCAAATGCCGAATCATTCTCAATCAGATCCGCCACCTGCTGTGTCTGCTCAAGAAGATGGTCATACATTTTGCCCAACGTATCTGGACCCACGCTTTGCATCGTCATAAAGACTTTCAATGCATCAAAACGCTTGGTCGTCGCAATCGACTTATCGACTAAATTAGGCAGTTCATCATGTTCGCGATTGAGATAATCGGCATGATGAAGAAGGTACTTAAAGTTCGCTTTGTCTTTGAGCAGTACTGCGCCACAACTGATTGTTTGATAGAACAGCTTATGGAAATCAACGCTAACTGAATCTGCTCGCTCAATACCCGCTAAACGTGACTTATGGCTGCTTAGAATCAACGCGCCGCCGTAGGCACTGTCAACGTGAAACCACAACTTGTTTTGTTCAGCGATATCAGCAATAGATGCTAAGTCATCTATCGCACCGTGATCGGTTGTGCCCGCCGTACCCACTACAGCAAATGGGATCAAACCCTGCGATTTTAACTCCTCGATTTCAACCTTTACGGCGTCAACCTTGATGGTTCCATTCGGGTTGGCATCGACACAGCGAACTGAGCTTTCACCTAAACCGAGCAAAGACGCTGATTTTTGCACCGTAAAATGAGATTTCTTCGAGCACAGGATACGCAACTTGCTTGCGTATTCCGGTAAACCTAGTTTTTGAATCGAATGTGAATCAAGCTTATCGGCAATCCAATCGCGCGCGAGCAGTAATCCCATCAGATTGCTCTGTGTTCCACCGCTAGTGAAAATACCATCTGCTTGAGTGCCTAACTCATACTTCTCGCACATCCAATCAATCACTTTCTGTTCAACGTAAGTGGCTGCGGAAGCTTGATCCCAAGAGTCCATTGATTGGTTTAACGCAGCGATCATTGCCTCAGCGACAATCGAAGGCATCAATGGTGGTGTATGAAGGTGTGCTATACAATCAGGATGTTGCACGATAATAGAATTCTTGGCGACCAAATCTGCGGTCTCACCAATCACGTCAATCAACGAAGCGTTTTTATTATCGAGATCAACAGCGTTGATTGCCTGCTCAAGCTGGTTAGGCTCTAAGCCAGAATATGGCGCACCAATTTGCTCAAACACCGCTTTCATTTTCGCTGTAGTATGATTCATGGCTTTAGCGAACTCGTCACTGCCGGACTCGCCGGTTTGAACGAAATGTCGCTTCCACGCAGCATTGCTCTCTTGTGAATCACGGTGACTACCGCCCGCGGCAATAATCGCTTCTTCAAGTACGCGCAGAGCAAAGTCAATTTGTTCAAAAGAGATAATCAATGGCGGTAGGAAACGGATCACGGAACCATCACGTCCACCTTTTTCAACCATCAGACCACGTTCTAACGCAGCGCGTTGGATTTTCAATGTGAGTTCACCGTCTGAGACAGGCTCACCGAACTTGTTCAGGTCATTACCCGGCTTGCGAATTTCAACACCAAGCATCAAGCCCTTGCCACGTACTTCTGCGATACAGTTTACTCGTGACTGAATCGCTTCTAGACCATGACGTAGGTACTGGCCAGCAATATTGGCGTGCTCAACTAAGTTATCGCGTTGGATAATTTCTAGCGCTTTAGCGCCAGAGACCATTGCTAACTGGTTACCACGGAATGTGCCTGTATGCTCGCCCGGTTTCCATGTGTCGTGCTGCTTGTTAATCACGAGCAAAGACATTGGCATACCTCCGCCAATCGCTTTCGACAGACATAGAATATCTGGAACAATACCTGCTTCTTCGAATGCGAAGTTATAGCCTGATTTGCCGACACCACATTGAATCTCATCAAAAATCAGCAAGATCCCATGCTCATCACAGATACGACGTAGTTCTTTCAACCAGAAAGCGGGGGCAGGAACGACCCCACCCTCACCTTGTACAGGTTCAACAACGATAGCCGCTGGTTTCATGATGCCCGCTTCATCATCGTTGAGTAGGCGTTCGATATAGCGAATACCCGCTCTTGCCCCTTCATCGCCACCAAGTCCAAATGGGCAGCGCAAGTTATAGGGGAACGGCATAAAGTGAACGTCAGACATTAGGCCAGTTCGACGTGCCTTAGTCCCTAGGTTACCCATCATGCCCATAGTGCCATTTGTCATACCGTGGTATGCACCACGACATGCAAACATGGTATTTCTACCTGTAGTTTGCTTAGCGAGCTTAATCGCGGCTTCAACGGCGTCTGCACCGGAAGGCCCACAAAACTGAATGACACAATCGTCGGCCAGTTCTTGTGGCAAAAATTCTTTTACTGTTTTGATGAAGTGCGTTTTCGCTTGGGTCGCGATATCAAGTGTTTGGTACGGCAAGCCACTGTCTAGCTGATCTTTTAGCGCTTGATTAATTTCTGGATGGTTATATCCCAACGCCAGAGTACCTGCGCCAGCGAGACAGTCTAAAAATAATTGGCCACGCGTGTCTTCAACAAGCGCACCATAAGCCTGTTTAATTGCAATTGGCAAACGTCGTGGATAAGAGCGAACTTCGGATTCATGTTGCTCTTGATCTAGTAGGATCTGATCTGGAGTCAGATCGTAGGTTCCTTCCAAAACTGGAATCAGAGTTGAAAAAGGAGTTGCGATAGCAGTGCTCATCACTGTGTTATCGACTTCAAAGGCTGTGCTCATGATTTAATCCCTTGAAATGTAATTCTTCCCCCCTCGTAAGAACAAACTCTAAACTGAGGGTATAGCAAGCCGTAGCGCGAGTTATTTAAAAAGCGCATACGAGAAAACGATCCATCATGGATGGATTACATATCGAGAAATTAGATCAAGGTTCAGTAATGCAACTGTCCTGTAAAACAGGGCATTGAGGAAGAACTAAGCTGATTAATGTAGTTTTATTATGTGAGTTCAATGTTGGGTTTCCCATTCACATGCCGCTTAACGACATTAGTATCCCGTCTATCGACAAAAGGACTTGCCGATACCTACCCTACGTGATGTTCACTCAGCCCGAATGCCATCACGCGTATCCCCCAGAATGTCCTTATTGAGACTTCTATCCGAGATTGCGGCGAAAATTATCATAAATTGAAATCATCTGGCAATAAGTTTTCACACTTGAGTTGAAATAACTTGTGCTATTTGCAGCTATCATCACCTCAATGAGTGTTGATACATAAAGAGAGCGAGGTGTTAAACTCGCTCTCTCTCAATTAACACTGATCGGTTAATCTTGTCGCATTACGAGAATGTCATCTAGATTATCCATTAGGTGCGCTGCAGAAATGCCCTCAAACTCAATCGTCACAGAGCGTCCGCTATCAGAAGGTGACGTCACCACCATGGTGGCGCTTGATGCATCGCCAGTTATCTCTATTTCATCGTCGATAAAATCAGAAATTTCTAGTTCAGACGGGCTATCAAGCAGATCGGAGAAGTCCAGCTTGTCATCCTCAACGCTAAAGTCTTTAACGGTATCAGTTGAGCCATCAATATCTTCATCCAACCATTTGAAGGTATCTTCACCGGCTCCACCCATTAGGGTATCGCTACCTTGGCCTCCCATTAATACATCATTACCACCTTGACCATAAAGAACATCATCTCCCATCAACCCACTGAGTACATCATCACCTCCTCGTGGTTCATCATGCAAGCGGTACACATCGTGGTTTTCAGAGATAAACTCATTGATCAATTCTTGGCTTGGCTCACTACCGTTCGCTAATGTCAGTAACTCAATCAGCCCACCTAGATTCTCCAGACCATCTATGGAGTCAGGCTGCTCTGGGTAATCGCCTTCACCCCAAGGAAGGTTTGCGGTATTGATTGCATCACCGATGATAATGTCTGCGCCACAACCGCCTTCTAAATGGTCATCGGTCATCTCTCTAAACTCGGAATGAGTCGTCTCACCGATTAGCGCAGCGGTTAACTCGCTACCAGAGGTAACCACATCGACTTCACCTAAAGGTACGTCATACTCTTCGGTAATTTGAATTCTCGCATCGAGGTCAATGGCATCCCTCCAGTCATTGGTGACGTTGTCTAATGTCATTGTAATGCGATAAGTACCCGGATCTGAAAGTTCTAAAGAAGTATCAGACCGTGAGCTGTTTGGCCCATTTACCACAGACCAACCGGGGCCATCTCGTTTCTCAATTGACCAAGAGAACTCATCTCGATTTGAAAGCCCTGCCACTACGGTAAAGTCCATATCGATATCAGCAGTTTGCCCACTTGTGAGTGTTATCGGATCTCCTCTTACCGTTTCTGCTGCCTCATGTCTTCGGACATCAACAGAGAGCTCTTGAGTATCATCTGAAATCGGTTTGGTCTGAGTAGAAAATTCACCAGAAACCACATCTGAATTATCAAACATTCTTAGAAGATCAGTTTCACTGCTGCCAGTAGCAATACCAATCGCCCTAACATGAGAGATGTCAGCAACTGGCCCGTAAGCATCCAACGCTCTACTGATGTCCAATGGGTCAGTACTGCCGCCACTACTGGAGTCATCACCAATATAAGTCGTCGGTTTACCATCCGATAGGAACAAGGTAATGTTTTCCGCATCTGGTTCACTATCTAAACCTGAGAACCACTCTGAAGCACGCGTAAATGCCGCTTCATAGTTTGTTGAGCCACCCGCATCCAAGGCAAGAATCGCTGACTCTAACCCGCCCCAATTATCAGCGGTAAGATCCTCAATTGGCACCGCAAGTGACGCGCTAGACGAAAAGCTGATGAAGGTAAGATTGATCGTTCCTTCGTGATTCTCAATTCCGTCGATAAAGTTGATTATCGAGTCTTTCATCACTTCTAAGCGGCTCTTACCGTCATCAAACAGTGATCTCATACTGCCTGATACGTCGGCTAAAATGGCAATATTGTAGTCCACCGCTGGTACAACCGTTGTTAATCGTCCACCAATGTCGCCATACATGACTTGGTCTTCATCTTCACAAACATCTTTCTCTTTAAGAACAACTTCAACATCCGTGGTTTTCACCCTACCTAATCCCGTTACTTCAGTGGCAGTGACCACGAGATTGTGCATATTCGCTTCGCGCTCAAAGTCATTGGTATAGGCATTGACACCTGCTGGCGTAAGGCTTATATCACCGCTATTGGGATCTATTTCAAACAGTGGTTTATCGGCATCATTAAACACATTTGTCTTAATGCTGTAAGTGACGTTTTCGCCATCTGCATCAGTGGCATTGACCGTGCCTATCACGTGTTCGTTGCTTGAGTTTTCTTCGTACTCGAAGTTGTAAGAGCCATCATCTGTGTCATTAAAGATCGGCTTGTTATCATCGACGTTAATTTCATCAAGGTGTACGGTTACAAAACTCGACTTGGTAGGCCCAAATCCAGGTTCCTCTGTAGCCCTAACAACAATAGTGTGCTCATTGCGAGCTAACTCGTAATCATTGGTAAAAGCCTCAACCCCTTCTTCAGTTAACGTGATTTCACCAGTATTTGGATTAATTTCAAAAAGTGGTTCTCTTTCATCATTGAACACATTTCTTGCTATTCCATAGGTCACCCGTTCACCATCGGCATCTATTGCTCTCACCTGACCTAGAACGTCGTCACCATCACGATTTTCACGATAGGAGAATTCGTATTGACCTTCTCGGTTGGTTTCTTTGAAGTCAGGGCGGTTGTCATCGCGGTTCAACTCGCGAAGGTTCACCGTCACTTCAGTTGATTTAACGGGACCAAACCCTGGGTCTTCTGTCGCGGTGACCTTAATTTCATGGCGGTTGATTCGCCACTCATAATCATTGGCAAAAGAGAAAACACCTGCGCGGGTTAGAGTAATCTCTCCGCTGTTGGGGTCGACCTCAAACAGTGGGCGACCAAAACGGTTATGTATGTTTTCGCTAATACTGTATGTAACGTTTTCACCATCAGCATCACTCGCTTTCACTGTGCCTAAAACGTCATCCCCATCTCTATTTTCTCTGTATTCAAAGTCATACTCGCCTCTGCGGTTAGTCTCTTCAAATATAGGTTTATTATCATCCCTGTTCTTTTCGCTAAGGTTGACCACGACATTAGTCGATTTTTGTGGCCCTAATCCCGGTACTTCTGTCGCAGTGACGACAATCTCATGGTCATTACTGCGTTGCTCGTAATCATTAGCAAATGAGCGAACACCTGCCCGAGTAAGTGTAATTTCCCCCGTACTAGGGTCTATTTCATAGATTGCGCGACCATTCGGATCAGTAATATTTCGGCTAATGCTGTAAGTCACTGCCTCACCATCTGCATCGCTTGCCGAGACTTTGCCAAGAATATGGTCACCATCCCTGTTTTCGAAATAAGAGAAGTTATATTCGCCACCTCTCCCGGTATCTTCGAACTCAGGGCGATTATCATCGCGATTCACTTCTTTGAGCGTCACATTGACGTCTGTGGTTTTAACCGGACCAAGCCCTTCATCTTCAGTCGCTCGTACAATAATACGATGTACATTGGCGTCTCGCTCAAAATCATTAGCAAATGATCGTGCTCCCGCTTCAGTGAGGCTTATCTCACCGCTTACAGGGTCAATTTCAAACAAGGGGTCAAAATTCCGGTTATAAACATTATCCACAATACTGTAGGTAACCCGCTCTCCATCAGCGTCTGAGGCGAAAACCGTACCTAACACATCGTCTTCAGAGGCATTCTCACGGTAACGGAATCTGTACTCACCACTCCACTCTCCTCCATCAATGTCAGGCTGTTGTGGTGGCTGATCTTGAGGCGGTTCAGGGTAGAAGATTGGCGCATTATCATCGAGGTTTATTTCACTGAGTTGAACACTAACATCAGTGGTCTTAACTGGGCCTAATCCAGGGTCTTCGGTTGCTCTAACCACCAAGTTATGTATATTACTTGCTAGCTCAAAGTCGTTAGTAAAAGCTGCAACACCTGCCGCCGTTAAACTGATTTCACCGGTTGTTGAATTAATCTCAAAGTAGTCGCCGCTATCACCGTATACATTGGTCTCGATACTGTATGTAACATTTTCACCATCAGCGTCTGTGGCTGACACTGTCCCTATCACATACTCATCAGTCGAGTTTTCGTCGTAGCTGAACGCGTAGCCGCCCTCTTCACCGTTCTGCTCTTGGAAAATCGGCGCATTGTCATCGAGATTTATTTCACTTAGCTGAACGTTCACGTCAGTGGTCTTAACAGGGCCTAATCCTTCGACCTCCGTCGCTCTCACCACTAAGTTATGAACATTTGCAGCAAGTTCAAAGTCATTGGTAAACGCAGCTACACCTGCTGCGGTTAAGCTAATCTCACCGCTAGCCGGATTGATTTCAAAGTAATCACCACCCTCACCAGAAACATTAGTTTCAATGCTATAAGTAACACTTTCTCCATCAGCATCCGTCGCCGATACTGTACCTATCACATAGGCATCAGTTGAGTTTTCGTCATAGCTGAACGCGTAACCGCCTTCTTCGCCATTTTGCTCATTGAATATAGGCGCATTATCATCGAGGTTTATTTCACTGAGTTGGACAGTAACATCAGTGGTCTTAACTGGGCCTAATCCTTCGACTTCCGTCGCTCTCACCACTAAGTTATGAACATTCGCTGCAAGTTCAAAGTCATTGGTAAACGCAGCCACGCCTGCTACGGTTAAGCTAATTTCACCAGTCGTCGGATTAATTTCAAAATAGTCGCCACCTTCTCCTGAAACGTTAGTCTCAATGCTATAAGTGACACTTTCTCCATCAGCATCCGTCGCCGATACCGTGCCTATGACATAGGCGTCAGTTGAGTTTTCGTCGTAGCTGAACGCGTAGCCGCCCTCTTCCCCATTTTGCTCATTGAAGATTGGGGCATTATCATCCTCATTAACTTCATTAAAGAAAACATCAACGTCTACAGACTGAGGAGGACCGATACCATCACCTTCAGTCACCGTCACAACAATTTGGTGAGCATTGGCAAGAGTTTCAAAATCATTCACAAATGAGGCAGCACCTGCGTCAGTGAGGCTAATCACTCCCGTATCGGGGTCAATCTGGAATATGTCTTCACCTTCTCCATCCTGAAGGTTGGTTGAAATACTATAGATTAAAACGTCATTATCAGGGTCTACCGCCTCAACTTGACCAATCGGGCTGCCTGCCGCAGTGTTTTCTGCTAAATCAAAGATGTAAGCTCCATCTTCAAAGGCAAATTCGGTAATTGGCTGAACTTCGTTGTCCGTATCAGGTACTATTTCATCCGTAGTGATGAACTCCGGCAAGTCATTCGTACCGTTTATCGTAACCGTAACACTTCCGACAGTTCCATCAGCAGACTCTATCGGAAAGACATCAGTCAGTGAGTCACCAATATTTAACTCATCGAAGGCACTATTGGCGATATAGGTCCAATTACCTGCGGCGTCGATTGAAAATACACCATTATCACCAGCGACTCCGTCTTGAGGAATGAAGGTAGGGATATCCGTCTCAGTTGCGGTCACTGTACCTGTTAGCAGTAGCGGCACATCCGTCTCAAAAGCTTCTAAGTCATCCAGACCGACAAACACCGCCTGAGCGACTAAATCAAGTAATGATAAACTTTGTGTTTGAGATAGGCCTTGAGATTCTAAACCAGAAGTGTCAAATTGGGTTTCAGCTATTGTCTCAGCGCCGACACGCTCTATATCTCCTGTCCCTGTTGGACTTGAACCATTTTGTCCACCTGCGGCGGTTGCAAAATCTTCATTTTGAGTCGGGTCGACACCTTCTTCAATTTGCTCAATGATTGACGCAATTTCATTGTCTAAATTTAGGTCTAGGGCTTGATCGTCCCCTACCAACTGTGCTTCTATTTGAGGCTCCGCCGAGGCCGTAGCACCTTGACCTACAACAACGATCACCTCACCAGGGCCAGGGACTTCTCCCGGTAGTAGTTCTCTTATTTCACCATTTATATCAATTACTACTGTTGTGTTAGCCAACATAAATGGCGCTAAACTTTTAGCATTCATAACCAATTTCCCACTTCAGCGTATAAGCCCCCCCACCCCCACACAGGGTGTTAGAACTTCCGCATACTCCCACACCCTATAAAGCTAGACCCGCCACTAGTGACAATCTAGTCAATAGCAAAAAAGTACCAACGAAAGTTTCTAAGTCCTTAAAAGGACTAAGCACTTTTATTAGGGATAAGATTCTCAATTTCTGATTATCTCGACTAAGCTTTTGTTACCTACTGTAGGGGGGTGGCCCTACTAGCACATGTACGTGGACTTAACAGATATTAAGGAGGCTCCCTTGAACCTGAAAAAGTCACTCTTAGCAAGTTGCGTGGTTCTGGCGAGTTTAAATGTATACTCACAAACACTGGAACAGGCTGTTGCAATCACTCTTGCTACCAACCCTGAGATAAAAAGTACCTATAACGAATTTCAAAGTGCAGTGAAGCAAGCTGATGCATCTACTGGTGCATATCTGCCGAGTTTGGACTTAGATGCAGGTATAGGCTACGAAGGAATTAACCCTGCCGAATCCACTGGGAGACCAGATACAGATTTAACCAGAAAAGAAGCAACTCTCAGCCTTACCCAGCTTTTATGGGATGGCAATGCGACAATCAATGACATGGACAGAACAGCGGCGGAAGCTGAGTCTATTCGCTTCCAACTTCTTTCAGACGCAGCCGACCTCGCCCTACAGGTCACCCAAGTTTACTTGGACGCCGTTAAAGCGACTGAAATTCTTGCTTTATCAGAAAGTAACCTTGCAGTTCACAAAGAGATTTACCGCGACATTCAACGCCGAGCTGATTCAGGAATAGGCTCAACCGCAGATGTATCACAGGTGGAAGCGCGTATTGCGAAAGCTCACGGTAACTTGCTCGCTGCCCAAAATAATCTTATCGACACTCACACTCAGTTCAGACGTTTAGTTGGGCAAGAGCCGTTAGGGCTGATCTACCCACGAGCGGATGAAACTAAACTTCCTTTATCACTCTCTGATGCTCTTGTTGTCGCTTACGATAATCACCCTGTGATTAAAGTGTCGCAGGTTGACGTAGATTCCGCTCGCTTTCAATACAAACAGTCCAAAGGGAACTATTACCCAACACTCTCCATTGAAGCTAGCCAAACATGGCGTGACGATGCAGGAGGCGACAGAGGCAGCAGTGATGAAACGCTAGCCATGCTTCGTATGAGATACAACTTGTTCAACGGTGGATCGGATCGTGATTTGTCCGAACGAGCAGCTTACCAACTCAACCAAGCTAAAGACCTACGCGATAATGCTTTTCGACAAGTAGAAGAAAGTTTACGCTTATCTTGGAGTGCTCTTGACCTCACGCTACAACAGAAAAACTTTCTTGCCGATCACGTCGATTCGGCTTCTGAAACTGTCATTGCTTACGAGAAACAGTACCGGATTGGTCAACGAACCTTACTCGACTTGCTCAATACAGAGAACGAACTGTTTGAAGCAAGAAAAGACTATTTAGACGCTCACTATGCCGAGCAATACGCTAAATACCGCGTAATGAACGCAACCGGGAACCTACTTGATGCGCTCTTAGTTGATACACCAAAAGAGTGGACTGTCCGCGTGGAGTATTAATATGAAGATCAAACAACTAATCCCCTATACCTTGGTGGCATTCATACCCTTTGGTGTGGCGAATGCCGAAGATGAATATGACTATATTGAAGCGCCCCAAGCCGAACAAATCTCAGACTTAACCGATGACGATAGAGACGGAGTGGTCAATGCTCGCGATATCTGTCCTGGAACCCCTAAGGGTGCTCAGGTAGATAATGAGGGTTGTGGAGCCGCCATCACGGAAGAAGAAGAGCGGCAACTTAGAATTTTATTTGCTAACGACTCCTATGAAATCAACCCTATTTTCTCTGATCAAATCCAAACTATGGCCGAGTTCCTTGATAAGTACCAATCTGCATCTATTCAGATCCAAGGATACGCCAGTAAAACGGGTACCGCAGAGTATAATTTAGAGTTGTCCAAAAAGCGGGCGCATGCCGTAGAAGATGAACTGCTCTCGTATGGAATAGCTAAGGATAGAGTCACCATCGTCGGATACGGTGATACCGACCTAGAAGACGAAGGGACCGATGAAACTTCTCACGCACTAAATAGGCGTGTAACCGCTACAGTGGTCGGGCTTAAAGAAGAAGTTGTCGATGAATGGACAATCTTCTCTGTTATAGAGAAATAGAGAAACACCCATATACGCTTAAGAAAAATAAAAAAGCGCCCAATTTTGTTGGGCGCTTTCTGTTCTAACCTATTTGGTCTTTAGTGCTGAGATTTGACCTGTGCGTTACTCTCAACACTTACGCTCTTCTTTGGCAGCGAGATGTGCAGTAGGAAGTAACCTAACAGAGCCGCTGTCGTCGAGCCCATCAAGATACCCAATCGTGCGTAGGTATCAAATTCTGCGTTCACTGGGCCAAAGGCAAGCGACGAGATAAAGATCGACATCGTAAAGCCAATACCACATAGCACCGAGACTGCAAAGATATGGCGGAAAGTAATACCTTCAGGCAGCTTAGCCACACCTGATTTCACAGCAAGCCAACTAAATGAGTAGATACCAAGCGGCTTACCAACCAGTAGACCAAGCGCGATACCCAGTGGCAGCATTGAAGTCAAACCGTCCATCGACACACCTTCTAACGAAATACCTGCGTTAGCGAAAGCGAATAGTGGAAGAATACCAAACGCTACGTAAGGGTGTAGTGCGTGCTCCATATGCTTAAGCGGTGAATGCTCGCCCTTTTTACCTTTAAGAGGAATAGCGAAACCAATGACCACACCTGCAAGCGTTGCGTGAACACCGGACTTCAATACCGCAAACCACAAGATAGCACCAACAATTATATATGGCGTCAGTTTGGTTACCTTCTTAGCGTTGAGCATAAACAGTGCCGCGGTCATCGCAAATCCAACAGCCAATGCAGTAGTAGATAAATCACCTGTGTAGAACAGCGCGATAATAACAACAACACCTAGGTCATCAATAATCGCTAGAGCAAGCAAGAATACTTTCAAGCTCACTGGTACACGTTTACCGAGCAGAGCCATAATACCTAATGCAAAAGCAATGTCAGTTGCAGCAGGAATTGCCCAACCTTGAACCGCTTGTGCATCACCGTAGTTGAACATCAGGTAAACCAACGCTGGCGCAACCATACCGCCTACAGCAGCAATGGCAGGGAAGATAGCGGTTTCCTTTGATTTTAGAGCGCCTTCAAGTAGCTCACGCTTAACTTCAAGACCAATCAATAGGAAGAAGACTGCCATCAAACCATCGTTGATCCAGTGTGAAACCGACATACCTAACACGTATGTGTGTAGAAACCCTTGGTATGCATCGTTAAGAGAAGTGTTTGCGATTGTCATAGCGATTGCAGCAGCAATAACTAGTAGAATGCCTCCGGCAGACTCTAATTTGAAAAAATCGCGAATAATATCACTCATGATATTGTCCTTATATTTATTATGTTAATAAGCGATTAACAATGAATACAGTTGAGTTTATAGAGTTGGCTACATCAGGAAAAATCGATTGTTTAGATTATATCTTTCGGTTTTTCCGATACACACTTTTTAAAGTTCACCTCATTTCTCTGTTTCATTATAGGCAAAGTACCGGAAATTCCACATAAAATACAAAAAGCCACTTCTCATCAGATAAGAAGTGGCTTTTATATCATCAAGTTCAACGCTCTTTCAATTTAATACCCAGTCAGTTGCATAAAACCTTGAGCATTGTGACTACCTGTCGTCGTTATTGGCCCTTCCCAATAAGGAAGTACGAATGGCAACCACAGATTGTTATTCATCACCTGAGTTTCGAGGCTGACCGAGAGACGAGGAATATTGATCATCCAACTTGTTGGAATGATTTTACCATTTGCCAATACTTCCTCTTGAAGTGGTACCACTTCGATATCTTCATTGTATAAAGTAACGACTTTCCCATCGTTAGTCGCTAGTGTACCAAACACATACGGCAATTGACTGTCATGACGGTAACGGTTTATTGAGAGTGTCGTTTCATCATCCAAATGGAAGACAAACCAGTCCCAACCTTGTTGATCTTCAGCCAGTAGCCCACTGCCCCACTCTTTGCTCATCCACCCCGTGCCCTTAACATCAATCACCCTATCAGGTGCGAGCTCTAACCGCCCTTCAACTGCTAGAAACGGGGCTGTTAAGTTATGGGATGCAATTGGAAGTAGATCATGTTTGACAACATAACCACGCTCACGAGGAATAACAAATGGACCACGTGTAGTTGTCTTCAAACGTACTTTAAACGTATCTGTCTGAGCATCCAATAATCCTGGAAATGGGGTACGGCCTAGAGAACGCCAGAACCAGTTGTCTATCCAGATGCGAAATGGCTTAGACGTCATTCCCGCTTGACCAATTCCGCCACGAGCGACGCGTTGCTCTCGCCAGACCTTATCTTTATTAGAGACAACAACATGAGATATAAACAGCTGAGGGCTCAACCAACCCAACATGTTGCTATCATTAGAGGCGATTCTAAAGTAGCTCCACTGGATACCATATTTTTCGCCGTATTGATCCTCAACATTAGCGAAAAAGTGCCACCAACCATGTTGGTATTCATTGTGGAAGGCAAAGTCTCGTGGAATAACAACAGGGTTATCCGGTAGAACAGGCTCAAACACCTGAGTCGGTTTAGATACCAGAACAGAACTTACCTCATTCGTTCTAGCCGCTATTTTGTTACCTGCACCCTGTTCATACAATGCAACCAAAGCAAACGCACTTAAGATAAGCGTAATAATGAAAACCCCAAGTATTCTCTTACTTCTACTGCTCATCTATAACGAATCTCTTAGTGATTTCATCGGCGTATTACGCACCATTCTTAACACTGGAATAGCGCCTGCGACCATCAATGAAAGCATGGCTAAAGCACCAGAATGTAGATATTCCGTCGGAATAAATTGAACCTCTAAAGTCCAACCAAAAGATTGTTTTATGACGATATCAACCACTAAGTTCGCTAGTGCTAATCCTAGCGGCATGGCAATGAGCATCGCTATCGCACCAAACACAAACAGCTGCAAACCACCCATCAAAATCAACTCTCTTCCAGACATACCTAAGCAGCGCAGCAAAGAGATATGCTTTTGACGCGAGACTTCACCAGCGACAGTGGCAAAGAAAATACCAAACACGGCAATCACAAGCGTAATGTTACCCAAAGTATCCGCGATAGAGAAAGTGCGATCAAAGACTCTCATTGCCTGACTGTGGATATGGCTGTTATCAAAAATCCGTTCGGCATCAAGCCTGAAGATGGTTTCTAATCGCCGTTTGAGGCCAATCGGATTCACACCATCATTTAGGACAGCACCGAGGGCTACAGAACCGCTGCCGGCAAAGGCATAAAGCCAGTTGCGGTGTGATAGCAGTACTTGATTGTACGGATTGCCATAGTCGTAATAGACGCCTACGACTTGCCATCCAGAACCGAGTTTACCGGTTAAGTCGATATAGTCCCCGGGACGAATTCCAAGCTTAAGGGCCATAGACTCACTGATCATCACCCCTTTTGAGTGATGCAAATGATACCAATAATTAGGAATACCCAATTTAACTGTCAGAGCGTCGAGTTCCCCTTCTGATGCTCCTGTGCTGACAACTTGCAACGCACCTTTATCGGTTGAGATGTCTTTTTCCCAGCGCCACCATACTGAGTCCACTTCCGGCTGTTTGGTCAGCCAAGTGCTCATGCGTGCCGCTGCACTATTGTTTGGATAAATGTATAAATCTGCCGCTAGTCGCTGAGTTAACCATTTATCCGTTGTGTCTCGGAAACTGCCGACCATGGTTTCAACACCAATATTGGCAGCCATTGCCAACATAAACGCCATCGTCGCCACACCGCGGTAACTCATGCTCGCCGCTGCGTCAGCAAAGAACCAACGTACCTTCACCCAACGCAAAGTGTAGGATAAGCTTTCAAACACTTTCCAGATAATATAAGGCGTGAAGAGCGCCACACTTAGCAGCATTAACGCAATAATCGCAAAGCCTGTCTCTTGAGTTTGCGGAGCTTGGTAAAGAGCAATCGCTGCAACACAGCACGCACAAGCGATGAGCGCTTGAATAGTAAATTCAGCACCAGCAAATCGAACCAAGGATAATCTAGTCGTCAATCGACTTGGTTGAGACCGTAGCAAGCGAACCAAAGGCCACGCACAAGCCACTATTGCTCCGGCTAACGAGAGATAAAAGCTGTATAGGCTAGAACGCCAATCCCACGCTATCGACAGTCCAATATTGGTATCATACAAATCGCCTAAGCTCGCAGATACCGTTGGAATAAGCTGATTAGCCAGTAACATGCCTAAAATGTTGCCACATAACCAACCGACAAAGACTAAGGCAAAGAGTTCAAGTAGCAACGCCTGCGCTAACTGCCATCCCGACACCCCCATCTGTCTTAGATTTCCAACCAGAGGCTGACGTTGAGTCAAGGTCATCGACATCGCTTGATAGAAGATAAATAGCCCGACTAGAAATGCTAGCATCCCCATAGCACTCAAGTTCAAATGGAACGCTTCGGTCAATGACTCAAGTTCAGCGCGAGAGCTTCGAGTGAGCACCATACCATTAGGCAGAACAGACTTGAGTTTAGCGATCTTCTCTTCTGGCATATCCGCACAAGCGATCACCGAGATTCCTGAGCTACGTTCGATCATCCTGAGTAAAGACATATCAGCGACGATACGCGTACCATTCAGTCGCCTTTCGGTATCAATACGAATAGGCCCCAGAGCGCTACCATCGTTTAACCGAATAAAGTCGCCATTATTCCATTTCATATGCAGTGCAAGATCAGCGCTAACAAGCACAGGATATGGCGGCTTCATTAGCGCAAGAGAAGATATCTCATCGAGCAAAGAGCCGGATTCAAACTCGATCATCGCAACCGGATCGATTCCAACCAACATTAAGTCGGTTCCATTTGCCGTCCTTATGCGTAGGCTTTCAAATGGCGCACACTGGTGGAAGCCATCACGGCGCAGTTGAACATAGAAACCTTGTGGGATCTTGTTTGCTGCGTGCTTAGGACGAATTCGGTAAGGGAGAGGATTAGAGAATAATTTTTCGCCATGTTCATAGCTCTGACGAGCATGGCTATTGATTGAGCTAACACCAACAAGAAGAGAGACACCTAAAGTAAGACCAAGCCAAACTAGGATGATTTGAAAAGGATAACGTCTGTAGTGACCAAGTAGTGCTTTAACTACGGGCCATAACATGAAGCTGTCCTCCTTGTAGCCTTATCTTCCCTTCCATATGTTCAGCAACACGTTCACTGTGCGTTACTAAAAGCAGAGTACAATCGAGCTGTTTGGTCAATGTGGTCAGAAGACGCATCACAGCTTCTGCGTTGCGTTCATCTAAGCTACCTGTTGGTTCGTCTGCCAATAGAATCTTTGGCTCCATATAAAGCGCACGAGCAATGGCTGCCCTCTGCTGCTGACCACCAGACACCTCTTCTGGATAGCGCCCCAATAGAGGCATCAAATCAAGTGCAGAGAGAATTTGTCGCCAAAGCCCAGAATCTTCAGGAAGACCTTTGAGCTGCCGACAAAAGCGAATGTTGTCGGCAATATTTAGGGTAGGAAGAAGGTTAAACTGCTGAAAGATGAGACCAATATTGTTTCGACGATAGGCAGTACGTCTGGTTTCCGCGACTTCATGCATTGAGAACTTAGGGAAAGCAACCTCACCAGAATCTACGGTATCTAAGCCTGCGATCAAGTTAAGTAAAGTACTCTTTCCAGAGCCACTCTCCCCCATTAAAGCAACCTGCTCTCCTTGCTTCAATGACAACTCAGCACCTTGTAAAACGGGGTGAAATTCACCACCATCTACATAGCCCTTACATAGGTCTGTTAGTTGTAACATCTATACTCTCGAAAACCTTAAAAATAGGAATGTGAATCTACACTAAATCGGCGAATCAAGAAAGTATTTTGGATACTAGATCACAAGATATGCATCGAAACACTGTAAACATACGTTCAACGTCTAGTTTTCGATCAAATTCCTAATCCATTTGCGTGTTTGCATGCGATAGAGAGAGGCAAACCACTTAATGACTTCTTCAGTCAAAAACAGCAAATAGATCCATTCCGGTTTCCACCCGAGACCAATCGCAGCGTAAGCAGCCAGAGGAATACCAATCAACCACTGCGCGACGAGGTCTTGATACAAACAGAATTTAACGTCGCCACCCGCTCGAAGTACGCCAACAATGGTCATCATAGGAAGGGAGCGGAGAATGATCCCGACGCTCATCACCAACATGAATTTTTCGGACAGAGCTCGTGTTTCCGGAGTAAGGGCACTAAACGCATCTAAAACCATACCTTGAACCAGATAAAGCACTACAGCTACGACAACACCGACAAGGACACTAAGTATCGTTACCCCAATCGCTTGATAGTAAACTTCATCGTATTTTTTTGCCCCGATTTGGTTGCCGACGAGTACCGCTGCGGCGTTTGACATCCCAATCAACAGAGCTAGTGCAATCGACTCCACCGGTGACATCACTGACAATGCAGCCAAACCTTGTACGCCCGATTGCCCCATAATGGCATGGTAAGCGAACAAGCCACCAGCCCATGCAAGAAAGTTAAATGTGGTTGGGAGCGATAACTTCAAAAACTTGATGACACGAGTCCATTCCAGCACATGGCGAAGGTCGTTAGCGCTAAAGGCAAGTAAATGTTTTTTTGCATACAAATAGCCAAATAAAGTAGCTACTTCTATGGCACCACTTAACACAGTCGCAATCGCTGCCCCTTTAATACCCATGGCTGGGACACCCAACTTACCGAAAATGAAGACCCAGTTAAGAAAGATGTTGGAGAGAATCCCGATGCCGCTGAAGAAGGTACTAAGACCTGGTTTATGCATCGCTCTAAGGCCAACCGCCATACTCGCAACGCACGCTACTGCAAACATACTTACAGAGGTGATCACTAAGTATTCAGCACCCAACTGAATAACTTCAGGATCGTTGGTGGCTAAGCCCATCACCTGCGTTGGAAACAAGATAAACAGCAAAGCGGTAATCGCGGCAAAAACCATGCATACCAACCAAGTCAGCGCGGTACTTTCCCTAACCCCTTTACGATCACTCGCTCCCCAATACTGAGCAGTAAGCAGAGCGCCCCCTGTTGTGACCCCGACCAACATGATTGTGGTCACAAAAGTAGCGCGCGCCGCAACACCAACTGCTGCGATTTCAGCTTCGCCCAGCTGACCCAACATCAAAACATCGACCAAGCTACGGCTCGAAAACATGATACTTTGTAAAGTGATCGGCAAAGCAATCGCGATCAAGCGTCTAATAAAATCACCACGGGTATGAGTTAAAACTTGGGAAAGAGTTGTCAATCGCGCACCTCAAAATGCAACAGTATGAAAAGAGAGAAAAAATGAGTCGTCTATTATATGATCAGTCGGAATATGAAACCATAAAAACCACAGGGGTTAGGGATGAAAAATGTGCTGGTGTTGGGTGCCTCTGGCTACGTAGGTTCACAACTCCTATCTCAGCTATGCGATCGCGGCTATCGTGTCACTGCAGCCGCTAGGCAGATTGACTACCTTAAAGCCCGTGTTGAACCTCATCCAAACCTAACGCTACGCTATCTCGACCTTGCTGACGAGGTTGCGACTAAAGAGCTAATCCCTCATTTCGACCTAATCTATTTTCTGGTCCACGGCATGGCGCATGGGCACGATTTCTTGGACTATGAAGTGTCTTTAGCCGAGAATTTTAACAATGCCCTAGCCCAGAGCGCCGTTAAGCATGTGATTTACCTAAGTGCAATTCAGCCGCAAACTGGTGACTCCAGCCACCTCAAAGCACGCCGAATGACAGGAGATATTATTCGTAAGTCAGGTGTACCAATCACTGAGCTTCGAGCGGGAGTGATCATCGGCCCGGGTTCGGCAGCGTTTGAGATCATGCGTGACTTTGTTTACAACATGCCGATTCTCATTACCCCAAAGTGGGTTGAGTCCAAGGCAAACCCCATCGCGCTAGAAAACCTCAATCACTATTTATTGTCTGTTGCTGAGGAATCATCGACGCAGCATCAGCTCTATGAAGTGGGCGGGCCAGATACGCTCAGTTATCGCCAACAGTTTAAAGTCATCGCGAATACAATCAATAAGCCTATCTCCATTTGGCCCACTTCCCTACTCACACCTAAGATGGCTTCTCAATGGCTTGGCGTTGTAACTTCCGTTCCCTCAAGTATTGGCGCGGCGTTACTGTCGGGACTAGAGCATGACTTCATCGCTGATAGCCAAGCAATCAATAGCAAATATCCCCAATCCCTTGTCTCATTTAATGAGATGGTTGCTAACAGTATTGAGCAAGAAGGTGAATTCGTTCGAAGTAATGTTTGGGGCTTTGACCCTGCGGCTCTCTCGCGTTGGCAACCGGGTTATGGTTATTATCCCAAACAGACTGGTGCCGAAATAGAAACCGAACTTTCGTCTACTCAACTATGGAAACTCGTCAAGCAGATCGGCAGTCGAAAAGAGGGTTACTTTTTTGCCAACATCCTTTGGCGTACCCGTGAGTGGCTCGATATCTTTTTTGGTGGTGGAAAACCGATTAGACGTTCGCCTCCCGGACCTGAATTACAGGTTGGAGACCATATCGATTCGTGGAAAGTGATTCGCTGTGAGGAAAATCAATTCATCTCATTGCTGTTTGGTATGAAGGGTCCTGGTTTAGGACGATTAGAGTTTTTGATTGAGGATTTGGGAGAGAAAAGAAAACTAACAGTCACCGCGTGGTGGCACCCGCAAGGCTTTAGAGGTCTTTTGTACTGGTTTGCGATGATGCCAGCCCACCTTTTCATTTTTAAAGGTATGGTCAAAGCCATCGTTAAAAAAGCAAAAGAGCTTCCATAACAGAAGCTCTTGTCGATGCATTTTCTCAGGTTGTTTACACCGTTAAACTGAGTGGAATCTCAGCTAATCGGTCACCTCGGTTGGCTGGAAAAACTAAGTATTCACCGTGATATTTCACGTTGGATTTATAGTCCGTCACCTTATGAACCATAAAACCGGCCACAGACGCTTTCTCAACAAAATCAGCATGGTGACCACGCACAAACCAACTCATCGGTTTGATCATATCTTCACCATCAAAGCTGCTTTCACACTGCTCTGTACACATGGCAAGAGAATTTGGTCCCTCAGTAAAGATTTGCACTTTCCCGCAGCCAACCAGTTCTTCCGAGGTTGTTACTTCCCAACCCTGCTCTTCCATCATGTCGATGAAGTTGTTGATCTCATAGTCTTTAACAATGCGATCTTCTTGACCTTGAGGGAAAAACTGAGCATAAAACTTGGAAATACGCTGAAACGTCTGCATTAAACCCGCATTGTTACCTTTTGAGCGACCCGTCTTTTGCCAACGTATTAAATCGTCCGCCACAACACGTGGAAACTGTTGTGACTTAATGGCTTTAGTGATCCAACGAACCAAATAAAGGTTGTTTGCTGTTGGCCCATTAGTGAGTTTGCCAGCTTTATGCTCATTGGTAATCTCTTCTAGAGCCTTATTAACTAGTTTTTGTATTTCTACCGTATATTCAGACATTACGCCTTTCTTCCAAATATCCAATAACAAGCCGCAGAAATGACTGAACACGCTGTCATCACTGTAACCATCGGCCATGTTACACCGCCCGGCATTATTGCCACGACAGCACCAATAACTGAACCTGTACCAAAGCGCAGAGTTCCTGCCAACGAAGACGCTGTGCCCGCCATCGTTGGGTAGCCACTTAACAGCAATCCCATTGAGTTACTACCAATTGTCGATAATGTACCAATAAACATCACAACAAAAATAACCGTTCCCCATAAGCCTGCATCAAACAACCAAGTAACAAACAAACCAATACCTGCGATGAGCTGAATAATCAGTCCAAAACGTAACATGGTATGTGAGCCGACCTTTTTAACCAGTCGCCCGTTGATGCTTGTCATTATGATCATAGCGACAATATTCAAACCAAACAGATAACCGAACTGCTCAGGCCTCACACCGTAAATATCAATGTAGACAAAAGAACCCGCCGTTAAAAAGGCAAACATCCCGGCAAACGAAAATGCTCCAGAAAAAATCAGCCCCATCGCCACTGGGTTTTTCGCCAATTTGAGATAATTACGTAACGTATTGCGAATTCGAAATGGCTGCTTGTACTCAGCGCTTAACGTTTCTGGGATCTTCCACAGCACTAAGCATATAACGACAACAGAGAAGGCTGCCAAAATCCAGAAAATTGCGCGCCAGCCAAACCACACCGCAACGTATCCACCAATCATAGGGGCGACAAGTGGTGCGATGGTAATGACCAATGTGACGAATGACATGGCACGTGCAAAGTCTTCGCGGTCAAACATATCACGAACAACGGCTTGAATAATCACCGCAGCGGCAGCGCCTGCAAAACCTTGCGCCGTTCGGACCCAAGTTAGCGCTTCAATACCTGTTGTTGTGGCGCTCACTACGGCGGCAAGACCAAAGAAGAGCACGCCCAGAATTAAAACCGGGCGACGACCATAACTATCGGCTAATGGCCCATGAATCAACTGACCTAACGCAAATCCAGCGGTATAAGCAGTTAACGTAATTTGCACCGCCCCTTCAGCAACACCAAGATCTCTGGCGATCGTTGGCATGGCAGGCAGGTACATATCAATCGCTAATGGGGTTAATGCACCAATGGCGCCCAAAACAAGGAATAATAGAAAACTGATTTGTGGGGCCTTGGTTTGATCTAAGGTTCTCTCAGACATAAATCTCCTACTCGGTTGCGAATCAGATGCAGCTTCCGTGCTGCAACCAAACAGAATAAATGAGCACTAAAAGTGCTGTGGACTGCTGCCTATATGCGCTCAACAGACCTGAAGTGAATCGATCTATACTCAATCAATTTTGTCTAAAAGACCAGTTCCTAGATGGAAATAAAGTATTTCCTCAATAAGGAATTAATTCCAGACAGAGTCAATTTCTTCCTGGGTTAGATAGCGGTATTCACCCGGCTCTAAGGTTTCGCATAGCTCTATTTCACCGATGCGCTCACGGTGAAGATGCTCAACTTTATTGCCAAGTGCAGCAAACATACGCTTAACCTGATGGTACTTACCTTCAGTGATAGTCAGTAGCACTTCTTTCTCGTCTTCATCTACCACTTCTAATTTGGCAGGCAGGGTCAAACCTTTTTCATTTTTTAATTGAATACCTTCGGCAAACTTCTCTGCATATTCCGCTTGGAGCGGGTCAACCAACCACACGCGGTAAGTTTTCTCACACTTGTGTTTAGGCGAAGTGATTCGGTGCGACCATTGGCCATCATCAGTAATCAAGACAAGACCAGTAGTATCAACATCAAGGCGACCAGCAAAGTGCAAGTCTTCCATTTTGATCTCATCTAACAACATAAATGCCGTCTGGTTGAAACCATCTTCATGCGAACAAACAAAACCATCTGGCTTAAAAAGCATGATGTAGCGAGGGCCCGGCTTTTGAATCTCTCGACCTTGCCATTCTACCGTGCACTCTTCAGTCACCTTAGTTGCGCCACTTTTCTGCACCACGTCATTGACGGAGACATCACCACTTTTAATGATTTTTGTTGCTTCTTTACGTGTTGCCCCAAGTGCATCACATAGATATTTATCTAAACGCATGAATACCTCATCTTTGCTAGGTGGGGTATTATAGTGCGACTAGACTAAATAGTTGAGCTATTTCACACATTTTATGTATACACTCCGTCCCTATCAGGCTGACTCCGTCAAAGCGGTCATTCATTATTTTCGAAAACACTCGACACCTGCTGTGTTGGTACTCCCAACAGGCGCAGGTAAAAGCTTAGTCATCGCTGAGCTCGCTCGTTTAGCCAAAGGGCGCGTATTGGTGCTTGCTCATGTAAAAGAACTCGTCGAGCAAAACCATCAAAAATACGAAGGATACGGACTGAAAGGCTCGATTTTTTCTGCGGGCTTGGGTCGTAAAGAAACCGATCAGCAAGTTGTTTTCGCCTCTGTGCAATCTGTCGTGCGCAACCTCGATCAGTTTAAAAACCAGTTTTCACTACTGGTTATCGATGAATGTCATCGCGTACCCGACGACAAGAACACCAGCTACCAAAAAGTCATCAACCATTTACGCGAGCAAAATGCAGGCATAAAAGTTCTGGGGCTCACCGCCACACCTTATCGTTTAGGTATGGGCTGGATTTACCAATACCACACACGCGGACTAGTTCGCAGTGAGGAACCGCGCTTCTTCCGCGACTGCATATTTGAGCTACCTATTCGCTACTTATTAGATGAAAAGTTTCTTACTCCAGCGCGCATGATGGATGCGCCTGTACTGAGCTATGACTTTTCTCAGCTCAAGCCCGCCAATACTGGTCGCTACAAAGAGTCAGAAATGGATATGGTGATTGATAAGGCGAAACGTGCAACACCGCAAATCGTCGAGCAAATCATTGATATGTCTACCGATAAGCAAGGTATTATGATTTTTGCTGCGACTGTCCGCCATGCTCAAGAAATTTTCGGGCTGTTACCAGAAGGACAAACCGCCATTGTGATCGGCGATACGCCAACACCAGAACGTGATGCCATCATTCAAGACTTTAAAGAGCGTAAAATTAAATTCTTGGTCAACGTGTCAGTGCTGACGACGGGCTTTGACGCGCCGCACGTTGATTTAATTGCTATTTTACGACCAACCGAGTCGATTAGCCTTTACCAGCAAATTGTTGGGCGCGGATTGCGTCTCTCTCCGGGTAAAGAGGAATGTTTAGTACTGGATTATGCGGGTAATAGCTACGATCTCTATCAACCTGAAGTGGGTGATGCCAAACCCGATTCAGACAGCGAAATCATCACCATCCCCTGCCCTGCTTGCGGCTTCAACAACAACTTCTGGGGCAAGCTGGACAATAACGGTTTTCTAATTGAACATTTTGGCCGCAAATGCCAAGGGTTCTTTGAAGATGAAGAGACTGGCGAACGTGAACACTGCGACTACCGTTTCAGAGCTAAGTATTGCGGAGAGTGTGGAGCCGACAACGATATCGCTGCGAGAATCTGCCATGAATGCGATGCCACTTTAGTTGACCCAGACAAGAAGCTTAAGGAGGCGTTAAACCTTAAAGATGCGCTTGTCTTTGAGTGCCTAGAAATGGCTTTAAGCGTTCACAAAGATGACAAAGGAAAAAGCAGTTTAAAGGTCTCTTATATTGGAGATAATCAGGCGCAAGTGAGTGAATTCTGGTCATTGACGACGAAGAATCAGAAACAGCGCTTCAAAGATCAGTTTGTGCGCCCTCACCTTGCAGACAAACATAGGCCTTTTGAAGACGCTTCACCGACTAAAGTGGTGAACAATCAACACAGATTCCGCCCACCTCAGTTTGTTATTGCAAGGAAATCCGGACGCTTTTGGAAAATGCGAGATAAGATTTTTGCTGATGAGTTAACCAACTAAGAGTTAATTCATTTGGTGTTCATCTATCAACACGTATACTGACCCACAGTAATTTCAAGAAGGTAAGATTATGTTGAAGCGTCCGTTAGTAAGTCTTACAGCCATATTGGCGTGCGTCTTTGTTTCATTTCCAACATTGGCTAAGAAGCACCATGACGAGGATGGACACGCGCTAGTACAAGATGTACATAAGCCCGGCGCGCGAATCGAGTTCGAAGAAGACCAAGATGAGGTCTACGATGCTGTACAAAAAGGCTATGTCCGTCCATTTTCTGAAATGTTCGCTGCGGTAGAGCGTGACTTAAACGGTCGGATAATTCATGTCGAGCTCGAAGAAGATGATGATATTTGGATCTATGAACTCAAATTGAACCACAATAACAATATCATCAAAGTTGAATACAACGCCGAAACCCTTGAAATGCTGCAAATTAAAGGCAGAAACATTAAAGAAGCACTAAAAAAATAGAAGATTAAAGCTTATGAAAATTCTTGTAGTGGAAGATGAACCGCGTCTTGGTGAACAAATTGTCGATATTCTGGAACAAACCGGTTGGGTTCCTGAACTATCTCAAGATGGTATCGATGCTCTATACAGAGCGACTTCAGAAGAGTGGGATGCGATCGTGCTCGACCTGGGTCTCCCAAAACTCGATGGCCTAACGGTACTTAAAGGCATTCGAGACGAGAACATTAACACGCCAGTAGTGATCCTTAGCGCTCGTGACACCTTAACTCAACGCGTAGAAGGCTTAAACGCAGGCGCAGACGACTACCTCACCAAACCATTTGAAATGGTCGAGTTAATTGCTCGTATCCGAGCTCAACTACGACGCGCATCCGGTAATGCTTCTCCTGTTATGCAGGTCGGTAATTTAAGTCTCGACACCCGCACTTCGAAAGTGATGTGGCAAGGCCAAGCGATTAGCCTGACAGCGTTAGAATACAAGGTTGTCGCTTACTTTATGCATAACCCTGAGAAGGTCATTTCGCGCACAGAATTAGTCGAGCATATTTACAAACAAGATTTTGACCGTGATTCAAACACCATTGAAGTGTTTATTGGTCGAATTCGCAAAAAGATTGCACCAAAAGTCATCAAAACCGTGAGAGGCTTGGGGTACCAGCTTAATGCCGAATAACAAACGCTCACTACTTAAAAGACTGAGTTTAAAAAGCCGCTTAGTTCTAGCGGCTGTAGTTTGGCTAACGGCTATGGTAATAGCGGTTGGCGTGAGTGTGCCTAACCAAGTCTTCAACTATATGGCTGACGACGCAAAGTCTCAGTTATCCATTTATATGGACGAGATTTCCGCAGCGATAGAAGCCGATGAATCTGGCAACATCACCCTGACGTCCAACCTTTCCGACCCCCGCTTTAACCGCCCGTACAGTGGATTATATTGGTCAGCAAAGACCGAGGCAGACTTACTTCGCTCACGCTCTTTGTGGGATCAACGAATTGAAAGCAAAAAGAACGGTAAAGAATATGTTGGCGCTCGCGACGAAAAACTCATCTATATAAAAACTAAGCTCTATTACCCAGATTATGATGGACCAATTGAAGTTCTCATTGGCATTGATGAGCAACCCATCGAGGACACAGTGCGCGATTTAATGAGTCAGCTATGGATTATTCTCGCCCTACTCTACTTCGGCGTTTTGGCGGTAATCATGTTGCAAGTTCAATGGTCACTGAGTCCACTCAACAAGATGCAAAAAGAGCTGAACCAGCTTCGTTCCGGAGATAAAACAAGCCTAGATGAAGAGTATCCAAAAGAGGTGGCTCCGGTCGTTTCCGATCTCAATGCTCTGGTTTTCCATTACCAAGAGTTGCTTGAACGCGCTCGCCATCATGCAGGCAACCTTTCTCACGCGCTAAAAACCCCTTTGTCGGTGCTAAGAAATGAAATTGGTACGCTCGACAAAGAGACACGAGATTATCTATTGCCTCCGGTTCATCAAATCCAAAGCCAAATTGATTACCACTTAGGTCGTGCACGAATGGCTGGCTCTAAGAACATTCTCTCTGTTCGAGCTAATCCTGCAGAGCGTGTAGATGCGATTTCGATGGCGTTTGACAAAGTATACGCCGAGAGAGGTGTCGCTTTGATTAATGAGCTCGACTCAGACATCGAAGTTGCCGTCGATGCAACTGATCTAGACGAAATGGTGGGTAACTTGCTAGAGAATGCCTACAAGTGGTCTTGCAACATTATTCGTGTCCACTCTCAAGAAAATGAGCCGGGCACCATTGAGATTATTATCGAAGATGACGGCCCTGGCATTGACGATGAAGATATTCAGCAAGCACTTAAGCGTGGTGTGAGATTAGACGAAACTACGCCAGGAACCGGTCTTGGGCTCAATATCGTTAACGAAATGGCACACAGTTATCGCGGTAAGCTTGCGCTATCAAGAAGTTCGATGGGTGGATTAAAAGCTGTTCTTGCGTTTAATACATCGAACTAAGCCAACCTTAATCAGACGACAATGAAAGCGACGCAATCTGCTTCGCTTTTTAGTTGTTGAGAATGATTTAGAGTGATTCAGTACTGACTAAGGTTATCGAATTCGATAATAGACTGACGAATAAAAACCATGTCAGCTCTGTTAGCAAATGAAAAATGCCCCTTTTACCTTGTCGGCTCTATCATCCATTTTAAGCCTACTGCTGTTGCCTTCCCCCTCTTTTGCACAAGACGAGGAAAGCTCTGCAGCTGAAGAGTCGCCTTTCACTGCGCAAACTAAACTTGGCTTTATATACACAGAGAACACCAGTTCTTCTCTCTCAGTGAATTCTGCTTTGTACCTCAATTATCAGCAAGAGTCTTGGCTTCATAAGGCGTCATTTGAAAGCTACTATACTGATGCCGACAATGCTGATGATGGAGCAAATCGCTATACGGTCAATGCGGGATCAACCTATGACTTTGCAGAGAAAACCTTTGTCCGTGGTGCTGGCCGATTTGAAAATGACTTGTATGGTACTTACCGTAAGCAGTGGATATTAATGACCGGTATTGGTGTCTATTTGGTTAACAATGACATCGTAAAAACCTCAATCTCTCTTGGTCCGGGTTATCGAATCACGCAAAGACAGCCTTTCGATTCTGAATACCCAGACCAAATGAATTATGAAGTGATTGCTTCTTCTACCCTCGATAGCTCTATTGTTTTCTCAGAGAGGCTTTCAATGGGCGCAACCTTTGACGTGGCACATGGTGAAGAGAACACCCATTACAACACTAAGGCATACATCAAGAATACCTTAATGGCAAACCTGTCTTTAGTATTCGACGTTGAGTACATCTACAACACAACCGTTGCAGAAGACCAATCACCGGATGAAATCTACAGTACGATGAGCTTAAGCTATGATTTTTAACGCTGACTTAAGCCCTATACAAAAACAGCGCCACTAGGGCGCTGCTCTCTCTTAACTATGTTTATGATTCCAAATGTAAAGCCACTTTCTTGCCGACTAATATTGAGCCTTTATCACCAATATCGATAAGGTTCATTAAGCCATCAAACGAACCCGGTCTAACAAACAGTTGTTCAATCACCCCACCTTTCGCCCCCTCTAGGTCAAGTGGGGTGTGCGTATCATGCATGAACAATATTCCGTCCGAATCCATGCTGTACTGCCCTTTACCTGAAAAACCTACTTGGCTTTGCGGTAACATTGCAAACACGCCATAAGTGTTGTTTTCGTTTAATGTCAGTTCAAGCCTCATTGGTAAAGACGTAGAGAAGACAGTAGATGGCTCTTCAATATGAATGTGTGCCACCGTGCTGCTTGTAAAATGCCGGTTCGGTTGGTCACCCGTGTTCAAAGCAATACCGACTCCAACGCCTAACCCCAATATCGCTGCTCCAAGGATAATTTCTTTATTCACAATTCACTACCCCACTTTGGTTGCTGAAACTGACAGAACGACCTTGCTCATCAAGCATTAAACTAAGCTCATCAAACTGATATACCGTTGGATTCTGGTAATAGATTCTTTCGCCGTTGTTTGTTGGCTCGTACCAACACTGGTTATAGGTTTTAGCAACATACTGGCTAGAGATCAGTAACTCTTTAGCTAGCATCGTCCCAAAGAAGCCAGTCACAATCGCAGCAGCAAACACCGAGGCGGCTTTATAGCTGATTGATGAACCTACTTTTGGTGGGGAAAGCTTGCGCTGCTTATCAGTCTGCGGTGTTTTCTTCTGTTCGGTTGCCAATGGTTCATTCTGAGAAACTTTAACTTCAGAAAGGCATGTTATCTTTTTAACCGTACCGATAAATTCATAGCCCACGCCACGCTCTGTGCGGATGATTTCACCAGAGCGATCTTCTAAGCCGCGACGACAACTGGATATGGAGTGCAGCAAACTGCTGCTCTCCACGACAATGCCACGTTTATGCCAGACTTCTTCCATAAGCTCATGTTTACTCAATATTTTTCCTTTATGAGAGAACATGTAGGTCAACAATGAAATCTCGTTGATACCAATTGGGTGACGTATCTGGCTCTCTAGGCTTTGAATATATCCGCCAGTGTCGTCAAGTATGTGAGTTCCGTTGATTAGCAGCATCGTCTTTACCCCTCAGTTACCAGTTCAAAGCGTTTCGATTTCTCAGTCACTTTAGCGAACGCGACATACGCCATAGGGACAATAAATAACGAGAAGAAAGTCCCAACCGTTAAGCCTCCAACCAAGACTAAGCCAATGTTGGTGCGTCCTAATGAACCAGGGCCGTCCGCCAGTGCTAGTGGCAATGAACCAATAATCATCGTAAGTGAAGTCATTAGAATTGGACGTAAGCGAGATTTCGAACTCATAAGAGCCGCCGTCATCGCACTGTAGCCCTCTTTGCGCTTAATGTTGGCAAACTCGACAATCAAAATACCGTGCTTAGTGACTAGACCTACCAAGGTCAACAATCCAATCTTTGAATACAGGTTTAAGCTATGGCCAAACACACTTAATGTCAGTACTGCACCAACCAAACATAGCGGCACGGTAATTAAGATGATTAGCGGATCGACAAAGCTTTCAAACTGCGCAGCTAGAATCAAGAAAATGAACACCAGTGCCAAGCCAAATAGGATCTGCATTCCTGCTTCAGACTCATTGAGCTCTTTGACCACACCGTTGTATTCGTAGTTTTGGCCCACTTTCAGCAGTTTTGGTAACTCAGCATCTATGTAAGCCTGAATATCGCTTGCACTGAAACCTGGCATGAGATCAGCCGTAATTTCTGCTGCATCCTTACCGCCGTAGGTCTTAATGTTTGATTCCGCTGTCACTGGCTCAATCGAAACAAATTGAGACAACGGCAGTCTTTGACCCGAGTCAGAGCTTACGTACAGCTTATCTAGAACTTTGAAATCCCCTAATGCCTGACGGTTTACCTGCACCTGAATTGGGTATGTAAAACCATCTTCTGCCTGCAAATCTGCTGCTTTTACAGAACCAAGGAATGTAGAAATAGCGCTAGTGACATTGCCGTAGTCTACTCCTGACAGCACAATTGCATTGCGATCGATGGAGAGATCAAAACGTAACTGATCTCGGTGTGTCGAGTTGTCAACATTCGAAAGGCCTTCATATCTTTCTAACAGCTCTACTACTTTTTCCGCAGTATCAGATAACGCCTCTAGATCACGGTTAACTGTGGTCAATTCAAGAACGAGATTGCTTGCTACATCTAAGTTATCCGCAGAACGTACAGAGAATGAAGTTGAATAGGCTGAAACCGTTTCACCCGCTTTAGCCATCATCTCTTGAATAATCTCATCAGCACTTTGGTCACGTTCTTCCCAAGATTTAAGCAGAACATGGTTGGTTGGCGCAGACTCGATATAGGCTAGGTTCGCTTCAATCGCATCACTGTCTTTGAACACGTTGTTTATCTGTTCGGAATTTTCCAGATCATAGAGACGACCTGCGCCCGCCGGACCATGAGACGAGACTTCAATAAAGCCTGTATCTTCTGTCGGTAAAAGGACTTTTGGCATAAACCATACAGCAACACCTGATAAAACAATTAGAGCAGCCGTGCCACCTAGCACCATACCCGGACGTTTAAACCAAGCATTAAGATACAGCATGTACTTTTCAGTCATCGCATCTAACTTGGTTTCAACCCACTGGAACCATTTAGGTGACGTTGTCACTGACCTAAGCATGTACGCGCTCATCATCGGAGATAGAGTCAGCGCAACAAAGCCTGAGATAATCACAGATGCAGCAAGCGTATAAGCAAACTGCCTGAACAGATCTGCGGTTAAGCCAGACATTAAACCAATTGGAAGATAAACGACCGCAAGTGTTAACGTCATTGCGATAACTGGGAATACGATCTCTTTACAGCTCTTCAGCGCTGCTTGAAACGGGGATAATCCCTCTTCAATGTGACGGTAACAGTTTTCTACAACGACAATCGCATCGTCGACAACCAACCCGATCGCAAGGATGATCGCGAGAATGGTTAATACATTAATGCTGAAACCAAGCATTGCCATAACCGCAAATACACCAATCACACATACAGGAATGGTAATCAGGGGAATCGCCGCTACACGCAGCGAGCCAAGGAACAGCACGACAATTGCGGAAACCAATACAATAGCCTCAACTAAAGTCATAAAACCTTGATCGATCGCTTCTTCGATAAAGTCGGCCTGATTGTAGACCATCTTCATCTCGATACCTTCCGGTATCTGCATCGTTTCCATTGCCGTTTTAACACGGTTAGCCACTGTCACTGGGTTTTCAGTCTTAAGCGGTAATACTTGCAGAGACATCGCCATATCGCCATCGACATTAAGCATGCTTGGTTCTAGACTTTCTTCACCCATTTGGATGTCAGCAATGTCACTAACACGAATAATCTTGCCGTTATCGACACGTAGCACAAGGTCGCGAACATCTTCAATCGTAGTGACTTGATTGACTGGGTTAATGGAGAAGTCACGCACTTCGCCTTTAATCGTACCAGCAGTAAAAGTTGCGTTATAGGTGCTTAGCGTTCCCACTACATCTGATGCACTGACATTCAGTGCCGCCATGCGCTCAGGTTGCAACCACACTCTAATTGCGCGACTCGAACCTCCATAAGGCCCCCATACTCCACCCACACCTAGAACATTCTTGAACTGTGGCGAGATTTGCTGATTGATGAAGTCAAACATCTCTTGTTTGTCCATCGAGCCATTGTTAACAAACGTAATGATGTTACTCGGCATTGAAGTATCAGATGAGTCATCTGTCACCGTTGGTTTGTCTGTCATCGCAGGTGGAAAATCAGAGATTCCATCTACCTTGCTACGCAGGTTGTTCATCAAACTCGCATATTCAACCTCGCTAATGCCGTCTTCGAACTGAATCTTTAACGAACAGCTCCCCTCTTGGCAGTCGGTTGTCATCGTTTTGATTTTGTCTAACCCAGTGACGGAAGTAATGAGTTCTTCCGCTACGTTTTGCGACATGAACTCAGCGCTCGCTCCTGTGATTGAAGCGCTCACCGTTGCAGAAGCCGTTTGGCGCTCAGGAAAGTACTGAATAGCCAGTTTCTGGTAAGAGACGATTCCAAGTAGCACAATCGCGATACTTAGCACCGACGCGAGTACCGGATGCTTGATACATATTTCAGGCAGCTTCATTCGTTACCTCCGTCGACTTGTCCGATTTAGGCTCGGCGATTTTGCTTGCTTCTTTGTTAGGCGTTTCAGCAACTGGCTTTACCTGCTGTTCTTTTTTCTCAGGCTGAGCCGGTAAGGTTCTCGCTGGCAAAGTCACGGGAGACTTGGTCTGTTGAATTGCCACTTGAACGTCTTGATGTAAGTTTTGGCGACCAGTGACAACAACACGCTCTCCAGCGTTTAATCCAGACACAATCACAACGTAACCATCATTGGTATTTTGCCCTAGCTCAACTGAACGCTTGGTTGCCTTGTTGTTTTCGATTACCCAAACAAATCGCTGATCACCTGACGTATCCACAGCAGTTTGAGAGACCACGACGTCATCTGATGCATCTCCGATACTTTGTGAGACCTTTGCAAACATACCCGGTACCAGTTTGTTATCACTGTTATCTAAGTGCGCATGGACCTCGACTCGACCTGAGTTCTCGTCAACTAATGGAGCAATATAATCAACCGTACCGGTAAACTCTGTTTCACCATAAGCGTCCACTTTTACCGACACTTGCTGACCAAGTTGCGCTTTGCCGACTTCTGCCTGAGAAATTGAGTAGTGCACTTCAACCGGATCAAGCTTGATAAGGCTAACCAAAGCGGTCGCAGCCTCAACACGACTGCCAACTGAATGGGTGAAGTTGGTGAGTTGCCCATCAAATGGCGCAACAAGTTGGTAATTTTGCAGGTCAGTTTTCTTTTGGCTGAAATCTGCTTTAGCCAAACTTGCTTGCTGTTTCAATTCTTCAACATCTTGAGCTGACATTGAGTCTGGTTGTTTTTTTAATAAAGCTAAAACACGAGCAAGTTTTGATTCAGCGAGCGCCAATGAGCTTTCTGCTTTGTCTAATTCAGCTTTCGCTTGCGAGTCATCAAGTTGAGCAATGAGCTCCCCTTTCTTAACAACATCGCCGTCATTGAAATTGAGTTGCTTTAGTTTTTCGCCAGCACTAAATGTTAATGCTGCGGAGTCTGTCGCTTTCAGCTTACCGACTTCTTCTATACTAGAAGCGGTCATTTGTTGCTTCGCGATCTCGACTGTAACAGGGACACTTTCCATAGTTTCTGCAAAAGCAGTTGAACCGATAATAGTGGTGCCAATACAGAAAATAGACAGGGATAAAGTCTTAGTATTTTTCATAGTGCGACTCTGATTGATGGAAGTTGTCGCTTGTTATACCTAAGATTTTTCTGACAAAGTTATCGTTTTGTCAGCCAGAGAATGATTAATCCTTAACGAACCTTAAGGAAAATCAAACCTTTGTTTTTAAAAGCTTTATATACAAAAAAGCCGTAGTAACTTGCAAAGTACTACGGCGATTTAAATCTGATTAATGACGTTATTCAGCGCGCTTTGAAAACAAGTATGAGTACCTAGGAGCGACCAAAATCATTTGATCCTGCGAATAAGGAATCATTTTAAGCTCTTCTAACGAATGCATACCACGCTGTGAAAACATCGTTTCCAACAGAGAGACTTTCTGCGAAGAAGGCAGGACCTGTTCGGATGTAGTTGGCATCAGTGAAAGCCCATAACGGGTGAAGTGGTATTCTCCCGCCGAGTTAAATCCGACATCTCCCTCCGTCAAAAAGAACATCTCGTACTGACCAGAACGCTTGAGATTAATTGCCGATTTCATCTTAATGATGTGGGTATTGTTATCCGATTTAACCAGTAAACTGGTATCACTTTGCAACGCTTGAGCGATAGTCGGCGAGTTTACCACGCCAGCCAACACGCCAATAAACAACCCCGCAGTAATACTACCTGCTAGAATTTTCTTATTCACAATCCACCTCCACTTCAGAAGGAATAAAGCTGATTGAGTTCCCTTCTTGATCGACCAAGATGGTTTGTTTTTCAGAAGTAAAAGCGCGAACATTGTTCATCACTAGTGACTTATCACTGCCAGGTTGAGGGATAACACAGCCAACATATCGGCTCTCTTGATAATCAGCCTCTACCCATGGTGTGCTCAACCAACTATAAGCCGTAAAACCGATTGCCGCACTAAGTGTAAAGGCAATGAGGTAAGCAGTATTATTGCGTTTAAGCTGTTTTGGTTCGCTGGGGCTAGACTCTCGGGTAATAATCGGAGAATCGATTTCTTGCGGTTGGTAACTTTCTACATGACCATTAAATTGATAGCCGACACCACGGACTGTAGTAATGATTTCACCACTGCGGTCTTCTAATGCTTTACGACAAGTCGATACTGCATGGAGCAGGCTGCTTTCTTCTACCACCACGCCTTTCTTGTACCAAACTTCATCGAGAAGCTGAGCCTTTGAGAGTGGCTTATGAGGGTGCTCAATCATAAACTGCAACAGAGCAACTTCGTTGCTGCCAAGCGCGACTTTGATACCACTGTCTCGCTCTTCTAACGTCCCCGTTAAAGCGTTAAGAATGTATTTATTGTTTATCAACAACATAGGTAATAAGCTGAATTCTATATATTATTACCTTAACCATATATTAAAATTCATAAAATGGAAGAGCCCAGCGTAATGCTGGGCTTAACTAATTTATATCCGAGCATACTTTCTAAACGTACTGCTATTCAACTTGAACAATACACTGCTCACTCAGCATTTGATATTGCTCCTGCATAATCTCGATAAACTCATCAGCGTCGGAAAAATCACTAACGCTATCACCCAGAACAACATCGCAATTAAACGGAACAAACATCGCAGTCCCCTTTGGTAACGACACCCCTAATCCACGCATAACAACAGGGACCACTGCGCACTGAGGATGATCTTTCACTAGATGATATATTCCCTTTTTCAGACCACTCATAACTTCAGGCTCACCACGGCTACCTTCCGGAAATATAATCAATATATCTCCTTGTTCTAGAGCCTTATGGCATTCATCAAAGATCGCCTCTTTTTGCTCTTTAGACGGTGATCTGCGTATTGGAATAATGCCAATCACATTGAGCGATAACCAAGCAACGATTGGATTAGATAAAAAATAATCCGCTGCCGCTACTGGGCGAACCTTATAAATAATACTAATTGGAAATAGCGCCAGTAATACCAATGTATCTAAATGACTATTATGATTAGCAGCAACGACCACTGGCCCATTCATAGGCAAGTTTTGTCTGTTGATAATGTTTAATCCTAAGCCGATAAATACAAGTGGCTTTACGAACAACAATATAAACAGCGCTCTGAGTATTCTCGCCATAAGTCCTCAATAGTACAAATAGTATATATAGTGGAAAAACAGCGGCGCGGTAAACATCAAGCTATCGATGCGGTCGAGAATTCCACCGTGACCAGGGATAAACTGACTCGTGTCTTTAATCTTTAAGTCCCGCTTCACTGACGAGATAACCAAGTCACCAATAAAGCCACTAAAGGCGATGATAATACCGGCCACTAGGCCTTGCGCTCCTGTTAAAGGCGTTAGGTATGGCGCAACGAAATAGGAGGCAGCAATTACCGTTAAAGCTCCCCCTACAAAGCCTTCCCAAGTCTTATTCGGGCTCACTTTTGGAACGATCTTATGTTTGCCAAACGACTTACCCCAGACATACTGGCAGACATCATTAAACTGAGTAAATATGAGCAAAAAGAGCAGCATCCCCATTGAACCTGCATCAGGATTCAAACTTGGCAGCACCAAGAGATAAGCCATGTGGCTGATACAAAACACCGTTAACATCAAGGCCCAATGAATGACACCTGCAGAACGAATAAAGCCTTTGGTATCTCCAATCAACACAGCAACCATAGGTAGATACAGAAACATGTACACAGGAATAAAGATAATGTACAGGCCATACCAACCAATCGATAGCCAATAATATTGGAACGGAATCGACAGGTAAGCCCAAAAGATAACTCGCCGGTCAGTCATACGAGTGGGAACAATAGAGAGGAATTCTTTAAGCGCCATAAAACTCAAAAAGCCGACAAAAAAGAGCGTGTATTGCAAAGGCAGATAGAGAACAACGAAGACGATTCCTATCATCCACCACCACGAACGAATTCGAAGCTTTAACTCTAAGTAATCGCGATCTCTGTGCTGCCTCGATAACCAAAGATAGACAAACGTTCCTAGCACCAATACCGAAACGATAACGACCATGATATAGAACGAATGCAAAGGGATACCTAACATTGCGGTTCCCTCTCTTTTGGCTGCTCTTCTTCAATTGCATTTTGCGTTTTGTATTCAGAAATAAAAGCGAGACGTCGCCAAGTGGTATAAATACTACCTAACAGCATAATCAGCAGTGCTACGTCCATGCTGTAAATGAAGATATTCGGTAGCCAACCGGATACATGCTGTAGGAGCAGTAGTAGGTAAGTCACCGTTAAGAGTGCCATACGATGCTGCTTGGCCATAGGGCCACGAAAATCAGCTGGAGTCCCCATGCTTACACCTAGGACTCGGACATAAGCAGTCAACACCGCCACTATCGCGCTAGTCCAAGCCAACGGCATACCAAATACCGACTCTGTTGCAAAACCTGCTGCGACAATAAACAGGGGGTCGGCAATACGGTCTGGTACATCATTATAGAGCTCACCTGCTGGGGTTTTCTTTCCGCCCTCAATCGCAACCATGCCATCGAACAGATTACACAATAAACGCATCTGTATAGCAACGGCCGCCAACAACAGCAGATAGCTATCTGACAAAAAGTAGTAGGTAAGCATCACGCTGTAGCCCACTACGGCAAAACCGATGCTCATTAATGATATCTGATTAGGGGTGACGTCTTTTTTACTTAACCAAATAGCGACTTTACGAGTGATGGCGACATCACGAACGGAAAGCGGCCTTCGGTTATTTTCTTCAATTGGGTTCTTATCCATGAAACCTCACTGAGATAGCTGATTTGTTTAATAGCAATATGCAATTTGGTGATATTATAACCATGCAAGCTCACTCTAAGGGCGTAATGACCATTAGAGTGAATTATTTCAATCGCATTTTGAAAAATTGTTAGAGTGCATGCTTGGGGAAACAAAGCGAGCAGAGTAATTTAAGCGATGCTCGATGACTGTTTAATTTAGCTCGGTCGCTTCTCCGCTTGAAAAGACTTTATTGACTTTATCCCAGGGAATTGGGTCTAAAGTCTCACCTGCTTCTTCTGCTCTTTTAGTAATTCGTGCGCCATAGTTAGCTTTGTAAATTTTGGCATTGTTACCACGCGAGTCTGCTTCAAGCTCGGCATCTGGCATTAGTTCTGTTACGTATTTATACTCGCCGCAGCCATCTAACCAAACCTTAGTGTTTCCATTGGGCAAAAATCCAAAAACAATGTCATTTTGATAGCAATCTAGGACAGCACCATCCCATGTAGTCATTTGCCTTTTTGTGACCATCAATGATTTAACCTCTTTTGTTAAGTCAAATTTAGTCACAAAGAATCTTGCATTACTTATTGATGCCCAATATACAAATACGCTGTCTGGTAGTGTTTTCGTACCAGCAACCTGTCTTTTCATAGTTACTGGAGTTCCTAAAACGAGACTATAGCCGTCGTAATCAGGTAACTTTTTCTTCAATTTACTTAGCTCGGTTCTTGTCATAAAGTGCATATCGTTATGAACAAATGACGTCCAATCTTGCTCTTCATTCACCCCATAAGCTTCGGTAATTTTCGCAGGATATAATGAAGACATAGCATAGCCGATACGCCATTTGGGCATGTCTTCAGGAACACTAGGCACTTTTGCGAATGCATTGGACACTACCGGAACTACCAGTAGTAATATCGCCATTAGTTGCTTCATCTTAGCTTTCCTTTTTGCATTCAAATATTTCTCGAACAAACGTATCGCCATCCTCGTGTGGTTTGTTCGCGATAGAACAATCTGAAGAATGGTGGATTAAGTTCGCTTCCATAAGGCTAACCATGATAGAGCTATCTTTCACATCTTCAATATTACTAACATCAAGCTCGCTTAAAAGCTCTCCACTTTTGGCAGCAGATAACGCTTTTTTGCAAAACTCTCCAAAGTCATAATTACCAACGAATTTCGGCACTGAGTAATAACTATCCCCTTCTTCATTCCAAACCTCGCCTTGTTCATCATCTAGGGGGACTTTTGCATGTTCAGCAAGCCCAAACATGACCCGAAGATACAATCGTGATAAATCGCCTTCTACTATTCGTTTCTTCTGAAGAGTACCTTGCAAATAAGTTTGATCATTGCGTCCATGATTTACGGTCTTATAAGTAACAATATAGTCGTCTTTATTCCATCCTAAAGACACTTCATGATCGATGACTTTTTTGAATTTTTCATCTAGCGACGCCTTTACCTTATCGTAGTTCCAACGTCCAACATCTCGCCTTAATCGTTTAATCGGCTTTACTTCTAACAGGGGTAATAAATATCTATCCTGTGTCTGACCACCGACAGTGTCATAAGCTATCGTTGACTGGTAGCCACCTCCAAGATCAGAGTGCGCTCCGGGGACGACATATTCTTTGAACTTACCATTTGGATTTACCTTGTTTAGGCAAAAGTTATATCTATATTCGGTCTTCTTATGAGCGGTAAGGTGAACAACGTTTTCAATGCGATCTGGATCTAACCAAAGCCTGACGTCTCCATTATCATCGTTATGAGGAGTAAAATCACCGCTAAATGGGTCGAAAATAGCAGCAACAGTGTCAAAAACACCAACAAATTTTATACAGATCGACTTGTTACTCGACCAATCAAAACCCGATTTGAGACTAATTGAATTTGACTTACATGCCTCAGTAAACTTGGTTGCGAATCGGCCTTTTTTGCCATCCACTATGACATTTGTAAAATGCCTTGCCGCTGCTGCACCTCTGCTAAATCCAAAAACATCGAATTCCAATTTAGATATACCATCAGCCATAGCAGCCGCATAAACTCGAGATTGTCGAATCTGTTTAAGATTATCACACAGCGTACTTATTCCAGCATCAACTTTGGCTATTACACCATAGTCACCTGTTCCAAATGCTTGTCCTGGCACGACGGACTCATCAGCTGGCTTAGTGTTATCTTGCTCGTTACCAGTACCTATACCTGTAATATACTCCGGATGTACAAATACATTTTTCTCTTCATCAAACACATCATCAGGATACAAATCATGTAGTTTCTGGATATTCGTCAATTCATTTGCGGCACTTCCATCTACTGCAAAATCTTCTTCCCAAAAGAAATGGAACTTCTCATCTTCTGGAAACTTGAACATATCGCTAGACCACTCGGTCACAGCCTTATGTTTATTAGCCGCATGTTTGTTGCGCCATTTCGTATAATACTTATCTAACTGGTTCTTACCCCATTGAGCGCTGTAAGTATTATTGCCTGTTCCATCAAAGAACATCCCTACGCGTAGAGTAATAAAATTGAAGCCTTTTACTTTAAGTACATAACTCTTATCTGCGACGAGTTTTAATGTATCGGCTTTTCCTGTTTGGTGGCGTGTAGGTAATGCTTGATCTTCAGTCAGTTCAGTTAGATCCCCTGCTGTAACCTCAAAGAAAATGGGTTTGGAATCTTTATATCCTTGGTATTCATCGGCAAAGTCTTTAGTAGGATTACCTTCTGAGTTTGGCTTACGCGTCTTCCCTTGAGATTCGATTAACCAAGACTTACTGTCTAGTTTCAGTGTGACTTCACCTGGACAGATATCTTCTACAAGGATTGGCGAGTCACCCAAAGTAATTGGGTACTCATTGCAAGCTCCATCAATGAGAACACCACTAACGCCTTGGAACGGTTTATTAAATTCATCCCTTACTTGTACTTCAATCCAGTGTGTTTTCTTCTCACATGGAATGCAATAAGGGCTAGCTCCGGTGGCGCTGCTCATACCCAACTCTCCTTAATGGTTTCTAGCTCTTTTAATTCTTCAAATGTTAAGTGGAAAGGAATAGAAAACTCTGAAATGTGTGTGCCTGTAATTTTGGCCAGTTCAACCATTGCGCCGTACTCTAACTTTTCAATTTTAAAGCCAGCATCTATCCCTTTTTGTAGTGCTCCGATTAGGACAACTGATGGGGTATCTAGCTTTTCCATTAGTTGTGGAAGCAGCTCCCACCATCTTCTTTCTATCGCATGAGCGTGGGCTTTAATGTTGTATAGCTCCACTAGATGATGAGGCAGTATTTTCCACCAAGTTTCGCTTTGCGGTTTAAAAGCTGGTTTAGGTGTATTTGTATACACTCTGATGTCATCGTCAAAAAAGGCAATCTCACTGATATTGCCCATAAAACTTGCCAACTCTCCCTTGTCCATAGCTTTAAGCATTGGTAGGACAACTTTTGAGTCGTAAAAACGAAATAGAACTTCTTCACCTTCGAGAGATGCCGTCAGCAAACTCTGTAGGTGCTCTACAACTTCCTCGAATTTATGCTCACTTAGAACTCCGATACCTCTATTAAGTGTTTCTTCTTGTAGTGACAGCACCTCTTCTGTCACAGGGATAAGCCAAGGTGAAAAATCTTTGACAGAACTAAACATCTCGCCTTCAAAGAGAGGTCTCGAATCTTCAAAACCAAATCCGAACTCTTTTACGGCTTCTGCATGTGACTGACTATCGACTAACCAGAATGCCGCCCCTTCACCTTTAGCAATAAACCAATCCTTCAACATTAGGCTTCTCCAGATAAGGGACAAGGCTTAACTGCAGGAACATTGGCTTCTTCTGCTTTCAGTAGTGCTTGGTAACTTACAGCTTTTGATAATTCAGGTGCTTGAGGAGACTCCACATCTTTTGGTAATTCAGCAAGCTGTCCTGCGTAGTCGCTGCCACTGCCCGCACTTCCGCCGCCATTTAGATTGATTGCAGGGCCAACTAGGTGAACACCACTGCCATCAACTTTGACGAAACTGCCGCCTGCTTTTAGGGTGATTTCGGCTCCTGCTTCAACCACTATTTTCGCGCCGCTTTTCAAGGTAATTTCGCGCCCTGCATCTGCACTAAAGAGTGTACCGATTTGTTGATGGGACCTACTTTCAACGACTTCACTCGTTGTACCTTTTATCTGGGTTCTGCTTTCCCCTTCGGTCGTAGAATGGACACTACCTAAAACCTGTTTGAATCGATTATTTTCGACTATCGAGTGCTGGTCATGGCGGATATGAGTTGTAGCATCATTTTTTACTTCTGCGTTGAAGTTTTTTTGTGCGTGCAAATAGATCTGTTCTTTGTCTACTTGATCCTCAAAACTCAATTCGTTGAAACCTGAGCCCTGATAGGATTCGCTGCGTATTACTGTTTTGGTTTTGTTTTCAGGAAGCGAGTACGGCAGTGTATTATTCGCATTGTAGGAACGACCAGTCACAATTGGTTGGTCTGGATCACCGTTTAGGAAAGAGACAATCACTTCTTGCCCCACTCTCGGCAGCGCCATCATTCCGTACTGCGAACCCGCCCACCCTTGAGAAACCCTTACCCAACAAGAACTGTGTTCGTCTCCGTTAGAATACCGATCCCATGGAAAATGTAGCTTAACCCTACCATGTTCGTCACAGTAGATTTCTTCACCTTCAGGGCCTACTATGATTGCGATTGAAGAACCATCAACAGTTGGTTTGTTTTGTGGTTTTGATTGCCAAGTGTATTTAGCGGGAACGAGGACAAGTTCATTATGATAGGTAGTCGCACCATTACCTCCCTCTTCTTCTAGAGCTTGAGGCTGGGTACCACGTAGTTTGATGAAAATGACCTGCCAGTCCTTTGTTATTTCATCATCAATGTGCTCTTCTATCGAGAAACACAATCCGGATTGTAGAGCTAGCACATTGGATTTCGCGGTTGCGGAATGCGCATTGCGGCGCAAGTAATCCATCCTTGTCTGACTAATCAGTTCACCCGCAACATCTTCTTTGTAGCGGCCAGGAGAATCAAAATACTCATAGTGCTCTGTGTTTTGGTACTCTTGTTCTACCCCTAACTTCTTCTGCATCAATCGATATGAAGGTTTTTTAAAGCTGTAATCGCTGAGCTCAACTCGACTCACTTCTACGCGTTTAGTTTCTAGCAAGCTTGATATGCAAGGCTCATCATTGGCTCCACCTGCTAAAGCGTTATAAGGCAGTGCAGTTTCCAGTTTCGGTAGAGATTCACTCGTATCTGAGAAAACTACTGTGTGCTTACCTTGCTCATGATAGAAGCTATAAATAATCCCTTCTTCTGCTAGCAATCGATTGATAAACGCAAGGTCTGTTTCACGATACTGCACGCAAAACTCACGTTGCTGATACTGATTCTTTAGCGAAAAGGAGTAGTCATTGATACCCATTTCCTGAAGAAGAATAGAGACGATTTCAGGGCAAGTTTGATGTTGGAAAATTCGGCTATTGTGCCTTAGCGACAGGCGTTCTAATGAGGGGACAAGAGTTAAAGAGTAAAACGTATGGTGATGACCAGTATCTCCTACTGTAAATTCTCTTACCACACCATGTAAGATACGCTCCAACACACCATTACGAAAGAGCTTTAACTGCACATTTTTGTCGACAATGTCGTCTTCACTAAGGTCATGCCGACGACTCGCAAGATCAATCTCATAGCGATAGCCGATACATAAGTCTTGGTCATCGGATGAAAGCGATTCGAAACCATTGAATTCATGGACGACTAGCGACTCATCTTCGAGTCCGTCAATCTCAATTAGGTAGTTCAGTGTTGGCATTTCGCTTCCTTTACTTATCTCGTAAACTCATGAGTTTATTTCGTGAATCTACGCGTTGTCGCAAAGTTAATGCCAAGACTTTTCTACCTATAACCGCTATGTTTCTTGAATCGAGCTAACACCACCAAGCAAACTTTTGCTCACAATTAGGCAGCATTTTACTTGTAGGCAATAATTATATTTCTGACCGAAAAGCTAGCTCACTCTTAATAACCAGTACTCGACCATCGGTATAGTAGTCATGTTCCCCATCTAAGATGGTTGGGGGATGATAGGCAGCCATGTCTATAGATACATCGGCTGTCGTACTTATGACTTGTTCAGCAAGCTTGTCTCGCTCAAGGTCGACATTAGGGTCGATGCTATGCAGAATCGTCACGATCCCTGAATATGGTGTTATCTGAAGGCCGTCATCGTAACTTAGCGCCCCCACCCACAGGTTTTGGCTTGTGTTTGAATCCACTCCAGCCTGCCACCAGCGGATATGACTGCGTTTTAATAAATTGCCTGGTAGCTGAAATGCTAACTCTTGCGGCATACCATTCCAGAACAGATCTGAAACTGGCGGAGTATTCAGCTTAAGCAGTTCAACGTAGTCACTTATCTCTAGATCATTTCTAGAGAAAGTTTTGTTCTCAATCCAACCTAACTCGCCCATTAAGGTCCGCGGGTCTTCACCCACATAAGCAACGTTAATAACCTGAGCATCAAACACGGCAGATTTCCCCGGATACGCCTTGAGAGGAAGCTCGCTTATTGTGACTAACTCACTCCCTGCTTTCTGTTCAGACACACCCTCTTTAGTCGCAAAATCATCGGAATAGAAAAAGAAATGGGCGTAGTTAGCGTACAAAACCGATGCCAATAAAAATGCATTGAACTTGGTAAACATCAAACGCCAGCGTAATTTTCTACCGATAAGATAGAAGCCGACACTCGCACCAATAGCGATTAAGATAGCCTTGTGTTCAACTAAAAATACTTTAGCTTCGTTGAGTATTGGGAAGTTATCTATTCCATAACCAAGTAAATAGCCCCAAGCAACAAACTGACCTACCCCAAGAAACAAACCAATGGAGGAATACAGGCTAAATCGTGCCCAACTGATTTTTTGCGAGCCTGCAATAAACGGCACAACCCAAGCGATGGGCCCAAGCAGACGCGCAAATGCCAGCACATAGTTACCTTTTTTGGCCATCAAGTGTCGACACCGTGCAATTAGGCGGCGTGTTTTAGGTTGCCAGCGAATCAGTTTTCTCTGGGCGGGATTACCTAGCCTCTGACCAATAAGGTAGCTCACTTGATCACCGATAAAACCACCGAGTAAAACCGCAATCACCCCGGTAATAATGCCTTGCTGGAGTTGATAGCCCGCAGCGAGCAAAAACGGCTCGCCCGGTACAAACAAATTGGGGCCAATCAACGCATCTAGCAGGGCCCCGACAAATAAGCTGAATCCTTCAAACATATTGGGTTACTCGGTTATTGCTGCTCTTTGTAGTGACCGAACTTGTATTCCATTTCGTTGTTTCGCATTTCGCCAAAAAAGAAACGTCGCACGTTTGCTTTAAGATAGGTTGCCCCCATTTTGAAAGCGCCGTCTTCATCTAAGCGTCTTGGATCAAAACCAAAAGTCAGCGGCAAGAAACGGAATCGCCATGTTTTGCTCGCGCGTTTCACATAGTCACAATCTTCACAAAGGACGATTTGTTCATCGAAACCGTTCAGTTGCTGATGTACGCGCTTGGTCGAGAAAATACATGCACCGACTGCGGTTGGAAAAACAAACTGAGTGATAAATAAGCCTAAGTTGAACATGCCGTAGCCAAGCTTATGTACTAATGCGAGATCTTTTGCACCCATGTATACGCCCGCCACTTCAAGTTGCTTTTCTTCTAACTGGCTTAATGCGTTAGCAAGAAAGTTTGGCGATAGTTGAACATCGGCATCAAGGAATAATAGACGCTCGTGCTTCGCAAGGTTTGCTCCGGTATTGCGACCTAAGCTGACACCTCTTGTTTCCATTTTATGGATGGTCAGTGCTGGCAGTGATGCCTCATACGCGGCGGCAACATCGCGCGTTGCATCGTCACTGTTTGAATCGACAAGGATCACTTCAAACTCTTTGTGAGTCTGCTTACTAAGATCTTCCATTAATCGACCGATGCGCTTCTCTTCGTTTAGCGTAATAACTACAATGCTTACTGGTCCCATAGTGTGTTCCTCTCTCAATGAATAACGTTGTTTTGTTAACTTGAGATACAGAATAAGCTCGCAAGGCTTAACCAATAGTGAGGTTTCTATTCAGATTCGGTTCATACGATTTGATCGCCATTTGAACGTTAGTTTTGACTCTGCTGAATCAATCTTAACCGATTGATTATAATTGCCCTTAAAGTCGGCTGATTTAGATGATTTGGAGTTGCTAGAAAATCGATAGAGTGATAGTATCCGCGCTCGCTTGAAGAGTTACTACCAATTTCTTTTCAGCGTTTAGCACACAGAACAAGGTCGCATTGTTTGTGTGAACATGAATATCTTAATTTTTGAGAGTAATACTATGAAATTTGAAGCAGTAGTACGTACTGAACTAGGTAAAGGTGCGAGCCGCCGCCTACGTCACGCTGGTAAATTCCCTGCAGTTGTATACGGTGGTGAAGAAGCAGCAGTATCTATCGTTCTTAACCACGATGACGTTGTTAACCAAATGGACAAGCCTGAGTTCTACGAAGGTCTAGTTCTAGTGATCGACGGCGCTGAAGTTAAAGTTAAGCCACAAGACGTTCAACGTCACGCTTACAAGCCAAAAGTTGAGCACATGGACTTCATCCGCATCTAATTCCCTACCAAGGAATTAGTTGGATTAAATCCAGCCTTTTGCATAAAAGATTATCGGCCTTACCATCCGAGACATCTAAAAATTCGAAACCCCGATGCTACCAACATCGGGGTTTCACCGTTTTTGAGCCCTCAAAAACGCTCTCAATTTTCTTCAACTGTCTGAAGCTAATCGACTTTCCCTAGTAAATCCCTTTAAATGAATACCCTTTGAGTATTGAGAAGGTAGTGTTTCGCTGTGCGATACAAGACTCGCTTCTATCACACAACAGGTTTTGATACTTAGTGCCAAAATGGATTCGGCAACGATAGGGATTACTTCGATGTGTAGTCACCGAAGTTAGCGACAACGTCACTGCTACTTAGTCGATATCTGATATAGCACCCTATCAGCCTCTGAGGTTAAAGTTATATAGTCAGAGGGATCAGCTCAAGACCGAGTACACCACTGACACTCATCACGACCAGTAAAGACACCTTAAACACTGATTTAGACCAATGGACATAATTGCGTTCGTCGATTGGGCGAAACGTTACTCTTGTCCACATCAAGCACACCACTGCAGAGACCGCCAAGTACTCATATCCAGCGGTTCCGAGCAGGAACAAAGCGAGCGAAACTAATCCAAACGCCACCACGTAAACTTTCATATGGCGCTGAGCCTTATGGATACCAGCTTGCAGCGGTAGTACAGGTATGTTGGCATCGCGATAGTCCTGCATACGGAACATGGCAATTGCATAAGAGTGTGGCATTTGCCACAAGCAAAACATTGTAAACAGCAGCATCGCTTCAAGGCTGATGTAGTTGGTCACAGCCAAATAGCCAACCAGTGGAGGCACTGCCCCCGACAAGCTGCCAACCAAAGTGCCATATACGGATGTTCGCTTGTACCACATGGTGTAGAAGAACACATAGAACACATAACCCAGTAGCACCACCACCGCCGCTAATGGGTTCGCGCACTGATAAAGCAACACTGTCCCACTGAGTAACAGGGCTAGCGCGTAGACAAACGCCACATCAATATTGATGGTACCTTTAACCAGATCGCGTTGCTGAGTTCGCGCCATCTTCTGGTCAATATCTCGATCAAATATGTTGTTCACTACGCAGCCGGACGCAATAACCAGCCCAACACCCAACAGTGTTACTGCTAGTAGGACAAAGCTGGCAGGCTCAGTTTTAGCGGCTAGGAAGAACCCAGCCGCGACCGAAATTAAGTTCCCAACAATGATGCCAGGCTTGGTAATGGAGATATAACGTTTCAGCATACCCATGCCTACAACTTCATGTTGACGTTCATGTTGTAGATGATCCACACCGACCCTGCGATGAGGATCAACACGACAATGGCGGTAAACATCAATGAAACCAAATTCCAGCGACCATCGGAAGTTTTGGCTTCCATATGTAGGAAATACCTAAAGTGGACAAAGATCTGCACGATGGCACAGCCAAACAAAATCACATAGGTCGCACCATCAGGCAAAGATTGCGCCCAAACAAAGTAAAACGGGATGACGGTTAGAATCAACGATGCCACAAAGCCTTTCACGTAATCCGACGCACCGGTTTCTAGATACTGTTCCATTACATTACCCCCAAGAGATAAACGATGGTGAATACACAAATCCAAACGATATCGAGGAAATGCCAAAACAAGCTCAGGCATTGGAACCGCATCGACATGTTCTCATTCAAGCCTTTGGTAGAAAGTTGGTGATAACACACCGCTAACCAGATCAAACCAAAGGTCACGTGTAAACCGTGCGTCCCAACCAACGTAAAGAAAGCCGATAGAAACGCACTTTGCTGTGGACCATAACCTTCAACAATCAGATGATGGAACTCATACACTTCCATGCAAATAAAACCCAAACCAAGTAAGAAGGTTACTTTTAACCAACGTTTTAACCCGGCGACATCATTGCGCTTGAGGGCGATCATGCCAAAGCCAAACGTGATGCTGCTAAAGAGCAGCAGCATGGTTTCAGCAAACACGAAGGGCAACTCGAAGATGTTTTTACCTGTGGGACCAGCAATCGACGCGCTTTCCAATACGGCATAAGTCGCAAACAACGTCGCGAACAATACGCAGTCGCTCATCAGGTACACCCAGAAGCCAAAGAGCTTGTTACCTGTAGCATCATGGTGGTGTTCATGGTCATGAACGGCAACATTAATTTGCATACGTCACCTCTAGATCATCGTTGTTTTCATTGTCATTCACTTGTTTCTTCTTCGCCTGTTCCAATTGCTCCCGACGCTGCGCTTCAATCGCTTTTATCTCGTCAACTTCCACGTAGTAATCCACATCCTCGTTGTAACTGTGTTCTATACATGTCACGATGATGCCGACGAGGCTCGCAGCGGCTAGCCACCAGATGTACCAAATCATCGCGAATCCAAACGCCAGTGCCCAGGCAGACACATAGATGCCAGTTGGCGTGTTCTTCGGCATATGGATACGCTCATATTCCACTGTTTTGGTTGGGTCAAAGTCCCCGTTCTGTTTTTGGTACCAGAACGCGTCTAACACGTCACCTTTCGGTAAATGAGCAAAGTTATAGAATGGCGGTGGTGATGAGGTCGCCCATTCGAATGTACGTCCTCCCCACGGATCACCTGTTAAATCGCGGTTCTGCTCACGATCACGCACACTGACATAGAACTGAACAAACTGGCACACCACACCTAAGGCGATCACAGCAGTACCAGCAGCGGCCACGGCCAGCAGCGGGAAGTATTCAGGATTGAGGTCTTGGCTTAAACGACGAGTCATCCCCATAAAGCCCAAAGCATATAGTGGTAAGAAGGCCATAAGGAAACCAACAATCCACAACACAAACGCGCGTTTACCCCAAGTTTCGTTAAGGGTGAATCCAGTCGCCTTCGGGAACCAGTAAGTGATAGCGGCGAAACAGCCAAATACCACGCCACCAATAATAACGTTATGGAAGTGGGCAATTAGGAACACTGAATTGTGCAACACGAAGTCAGCCCCCGGAACCGCCATCAATACGCCCGTCATTCCACCGACGGTAAAGGTAATCAAAAAGCCCACCGTCCACATCATTGGCGTTGTAAAACGGATACGACCTTTATACATCGTAAACAGCCAGTTAAAGATCTTCACGCCAGTCGGGATGGAGATAATCATGGTGGCAATTCCAAAGAAGGCATTCACATTTGCGCCCGATCCCATAGTGAAGAAATGATGAAGCCAAACGACAAACGCTAAAATCGTGATCACTATCGTTGCCCACACCAACGAGGTATAGCCAAATAACTTCTTGCGTGAGAAGGTCGCGGTCACTTCAGAGAACACACCAAAGATAGGCAAGATCAGAATATACACTTCTGGATGACCCCATGCCCAAATCAGGTTGACATACATCATGACATTGCCACCAAGATCGTTGGTGAAAAAGTGCATGCCCAAGTAGCGGTCAAGCGTTAACAGCGCGATGGTTACTGTCAGAATCGGGAAAGAAATGATGATCAGGATATTGGCACACAAGGATGCCCAAGTGAACACCGGCATCTTCATCATTGGCATCGATGGCGTACGCATACGCAAGATGGTAGCAAAGAAGTTCACCCCAGTCAGTGTGGTCCCTACTCCTGAGATTTGCAAAGCCCATATCCAGTAGTCAACACCGACTCCCGGACTGGCATCGATCCCTGACAACGGAGGGTAAGCCAACCAGCCAGTTCGGCCAAACTCACCCAAACCTAGCGACATGTTGGTCAAGATCACCCCGACCACAAACAGCCAGAAGCTAAGGTTATTCAAGTAAGGAAAAGCTACGTCGCGTGCACCTATTTGCAGAGGAACAATAATGTTCATCAGACCAATAACCAACGGCATCGCGACGAAAAAAATCATGATCACGCCATGGGCGGTAAAGATTTGATCGTAGTGATGAGGAGGCAAATAACCGCTCTCACCAGCGGCAGACAGGAGCTGCTGACTGCGCATCATCACCGCATCAGCAAAGCCACGGATCAGCATAACCATCGCCACCGCGATGTACATAAATCCCAGTTTTTTATGGTCAACTGAGGTAAACCATTCGTGCCATAAATATTGCCACTTACCCGCTTTGGTAACAGCGGCCACAATAGCTAAACCCACTAAGGTAATCATCGCTAGTGTGACGACAATAATCGGTTCGTGATAAGGGATTGAATCAAGTGTTAGTCTTCCAAACATGCGATTATCCTTGGTTTTCCGGCAAGCAGTTCATGGAACCCGGATGCTGGGTCACGACGTCGGTGAATAAAAATGGGGGCACACTCGAGAACAGAGTCTTCGGCTCTGCAACCGAGGGCGCGGCCAATGCACGAAACTGCTCCCAGTCTTCGATTCGATTAGGACTGGCTTTCACCTGCTGCACCCAGTTAAGAAAAGCTGTACGATCTTCCATGGCCGTTGCGGTGAACTTCATGTGTGAAAAACCTTCTCCGCTGTAGCTCGAGCCAAAGCCTTTATAATCCCCTGTATGGTTGGCGATCAGGTTGAGCTTGGTCACCATGCCCGGCATTGCGTAAATTTGCGTGCCAAGCCGAGGAATAAAGAACGCGTTCATGATGTTGTCGGACGTCAGTTTAAATTGAACAGGCACATTTTTTGGGAACGCGACGTAGTTGACAGTGGCAATGTGCTCATCCGGATAGATGAACAGCCATTTCCAATCAAGCGACACCACCTCAATGGTCATCGGAGTAACGTCACTGGCGATCGGCTTGGAGGGCTCGAGTTCGTGGGTTGAGCGCCATGTGATGGTCGCAAGGATAGCGATGATGATAATGGGGATCGTCCACACCACAATTTCAATTTTTGTTGAGTGCGCCCATTCTGGTGCGTACTCTTCGTTGGTGTTTGACTCGCGATAGCGATACGCGAAGTAAATTGTCATCAAAATCACTGGGATCACGACAATTAACATCAGTAGTAGTGCTGTAATGATTAGTTCTTTTTCTTGAACGCCAATACTGCCCTTCGGGTCAAGTAGTGCAGAATTGCACCCCGAGAGGATAAGTATGGTACCAAGCAAACTTATCCTCGCAAAGAGGCGTGTGTACCTTGAAACTTCCATTCACTTTCTCAAAATTTTACCGATTTTAGGTAGTACCTAAAGGCCGGTTGTTATAGTCATTAGAATGCTTATGTGTTGAGGATGTAAGATTGTGAAGAGCAAAATGTAGGGTTTTCAATCACACCACTGAGTTAAAAGCCCTGTGATTTATATGGATTAATTGTTACACTTTGAAACACATTGTTACATTTGGCGCATTATGCTGATCTCCAATAAGAAACTCACCCGCTGAAACTGGAATCTAATCTTCTAAGAATGAAAGACAGTCTCAGTGATGAGGTCGTGCGAGTTTCAGATCAGCATTGACGTGCTACAGGTAAAGCCATAGCCAAAAAGGGATAGCCACCTCTTGCCTAACAGCCGATAAGTTGGAAGTAGACACACTTTACTCCGCTTAGCTAACGTTCACTGTGGGTGCAAAAGTGTGATCTGTTTTAAATTAATGAATTCACGTAATAATTACATGGTATTGATGGAAGAAAACCTAAACGCCCACCATTCATTGACATAGGTAATAAATGCCGCCCTGAGGGTGAGGAGGTGTTAAAAGCTGTTGGCTCAGCTTTCAATATTACCAACAGCTTGGAGGTAGGATTCTATTCCGGAGCTTTAAAAGACATGTTCAAGTTAAACAGATAGTTTGCCGTCTTAAACATTGGGTCGCTATCTTGCTTTTGTCCATGCTTGGGATTGGTTTCAAACACACCTTCCCATGTCATATTCTTATCCTCATCACACGTTACTTTTCGCGCCATAACTATCTGATTGGGTGGAATAGCGTTACAAGCAATTTCCATTTGTGTATAAGCATTGGGTAAAGCGGCATGCTTCCCTTTCTTGTAGAGTTCTTCTACCACATCGACCGATTTATCGTCGGTGTATAGAGCATAAACATACCCACCATACAAAGATGCATACTTCATCGCTATCGTGATATCTTTTGAAGTTGAAATACCCCCTATCATCTGTCCCCCATCTTGGATCTGAATCCCCCCTTTAAAGCGTGGCTTGAAGCCCACAGAAAAGATGGTTGAAGGGGGACGAGTATCAGCTCTATAGACTATACGCATACGCTGTTTGTCTCCTTATTGCGAATGGTTTAAGCGGTGTAAAAGGCCTGTCAGCACTTCTAGCTGAGTTGACCAATAACCCGCCAATAAGAAACAAGTTTAATATACACTAACTTGCTATTCCAAGTATCTCTGAGTTATCTAGCACTGTTTCTATCACAAAGCTAGGTAACAACAAACAGATGTTGTTTTGATTCAATAACTTTCAATTACCACGATGGCACAAATAAGAAGTTCTTATTAGCCGATATAGGACAAACAAGATAGAGGAGATGTACATACGGAAAGCAATATTTCACCTATGCTTATAAAAAACAATAATAAGTGTCGTTATGAAATTCTGCATTCTGCTTACTCTACTAATACTCCCTTTCTCATCTAACGCATCCATCACTGAGCCATATCAACTGGATTACTTTTCAATGCTTATGAGGCTATTTGGTGGCTTGGCAATGTTTCTTTATGGCATGGAAAAAATGTCTGATGCCTTAAAAAGAACCGCAGGCAGTCGTATGAAGCAGGTTCTTGGTACATTGACTACAAACCGAATGAGTTCCGTTGCAACTGGTGCCGGACTGACTGCCGTTATTCAATAATCCTCAGTGACAACCGTGTTGGTCGTCGGCTTTGTCAGTGCTGGTTTGATGTCCTTAAACCAAGCAGTTGGCGTAATTATGGGTGCAAACATCGGTACATGTGTAACAGCACTACCAGCAGCTATTGGTAAAAGCACAGAAGCAAAGCAAACTTCCGCGATTCATCTTTTATTTAACCTTATCGGCATCGTTATTTGGCTACCTGTAATCAATCTTATCGCGTTCGCGGCTACCTCCATATCTCCCAGCCACCTTGATTTGGACGGTATAGAGCGCCTTGCCGCAGAGACACCGCGTCAGATAGCTAATGCAAATACTATGTTTAATATCGCTAATACACTAATCATGCTCCCATTTAGCGCCTTATTTGTTGCCGCTGTTAAAAAGCTAGTGCCGCACCACACTGCAAAAAAGGAACACAAAAAAATCCAGCTCAAGTACATAAAAAAGGAGTACTTGGCAACGCCTGATATTGCCCTAGAGCAGGCACACTTAGAAATTGGTCGACTTGGCCGTCGCGTGACCAATATGGTTAATCGTCTTCCTCCTTTGGCAGACCAACCTAAAGATGAAAACGACAAAAAGCTGTTAGGCAAACACTACGCGAGATTGAAAAAGTAGAGGATGAAGTAGATATCTTGCACGCCAAGATCCTTTGTTACTTGGGTAAGTTACGCCAATCTCCCCTTAGTCAGAATGAAAGTCGCAATCAAATCAAGTTAGTCAGCATCACAGACCAATTGGAAAGTATTGCAGATCTCGTGGTCAACAACATGCTACCTCTTTGCTACAAGGCATTGGATGCCAACATTCAAGCCAGCCCTGAAATGCGCGATACGCTTGATCGTACCCATCCGAAAGTCAATCAAGCACTCCTCGATAGCGTCAATGCGATACGCCGAGAAGACACTCAGCTCGCCGAGAGTGTGCTCAACGCTAAACGTGAAATTAATGTACTTCTTGAATCGATTCTCGAACTTCAAGCACAAAGACTTTCTCAAGCTACGGAGAAAAGGTTGGATATTTCCCGTGTTCAAATGGAGTGGGTAGAAGCACTAAAACGCATTTACACTTTGAGCAAACGTATTGCCAAATTACAGTTGAGAAAGTAACACCATCTGTCTTCAGTGATAATATTCGTTTAAACCTCTTCAGCTCATAGATATGGGTAAGATTTGCATTGTCAGCTTGTAAACATGGCGGAACAATCAACCATTCTCGTCACGTATACTAAAGGATTTACCAGTGCTAATGAGTCTAGCTTGTTGTTGCAAATACTCTATAAACACAGGGATCTTTTTGGCGACATGTTTTCTAGACGCGTAGAATGCATACAACACAAGATCTTCAGGTTCGTATTCTAGATCAACGACTTCAAGCGCTCCAGATTCGATCTCGCTCGTGCAAGATTCTTCAGCGAGTATCGCGAAACCCAATCCCGACAACGCCCCTGCTCTAGCGAGGTTGCCACTATTTACCTTAAATGATGATTGGACTTTTTGCGTTAACAAGTCACCGTCACCTTTTTTGAAAGTCCAAGGCATCCCGTTGAGAGCCGACAAACTACTGATACATGGCACATGTTTTAAGTCTGTGATTTTGTAAGGCCTCGTGCGGCTTTGTAACAGCTTCGGCGAAGCAACAACGACACTTGACCAACGTTTGATTTCCTTCGCTATCCAGCTGCTGTCTGCGAGCTTTCCCCGATTAAAAGTTAACACCACATCAAAGCCATCAAGCAAATCTTCTTTTGGACTGACGCTCGTGTCGCAACAAAGTGAAATCGCCGGATGCTCTGCACAAAACGATGCCACCACCTGAGATAAAATTGGTGAATCTGGCATTAAGACTCTCAGTTCCCCCATCACATCATTAGACGTTTGCATAACCTCGATTAAAGCATCGTTCAACTTTTCCAAGAGTGGTTGAGTTCGTAGGTAGAGAGCTTCTCCCGCTTCGGTAGGAAAAATTCGACGTGTCGTTCGATCAAACAATCGAGTGGCGAGCCTTCCCTCAAGCAAAGCAATATGGCGGCTGACATTTGATGTTGGTAGGTCCAAAAACTCAGCAGCTTTTTTGAAACTATTGCTCTCATATACGCAGTGAAAGCTCTTTAGCCATTTCTGGTCAATTGTCTCGAGCATCGATTGTCCCATTTAATTGGATTTTAAATCCTAATATCGTCACTTTATTACCATATTTAGGTTTATACAATACTAGCTTGATTAGTACTTAATAAGGTTAGTTATGAATTGGTTAGACAAGCTACTCGATAAGAAACGTATTATTGGTACGCAAAAAGCACCGATTCCACAAGGTGTTTGGAAAAAGTGCCCTGAGTGTGAACAGGTTCTCTACCATTTAGCGCTCGAATCGAATTTGGACGTCTGTCCTAAGTGTCATCACCATATAAGAATGAGCGCCAGACGACGATTAGAGACATTTCTAGATAGTGACAGCAACACAGAAATTGCGGCTGACTTAGAGCCCAAAGACCTACTCAATTTTAAAGATCGAAAGCGCTACAAAGAACGTCTCGACCTTGCACAAAGAGAAACAGGTGAAAAGGATTCACTCATTGCAATGAAAGGAACTCTTGTTGGATTGCCGGTTGTTGCCTGTGCATTCGAGTTTAATTTTATGGCTGGCTCAATGGGCTGTGTAACTGGAGCGCGTTTTGTTCGCGCCATTGATGAGGCTATCAATGCCCATTGTGGCCTCGTGTGCTTTTCCGCTTGCGGAGGCGCTAGAATGCAAGAATCTTTAATGGCTTTACTGCAAATGTCCAAAACAAGTGCCGCATTAGATCGCTTAGCCCAAAAGGGGCTACCTTATATTTCTGTCCTCACTGACCAAACTTTCGGCGGTGTTTCAGCAAGCCTAGCGATGTTGGGCGATATTAATATCGGCGAGCCAAATGCACGAATCGGTTTTGCTGGTCGTCGTGTCATTGAACAAACGGTTAGAGAGCAACTGCCCGATGGCTTCCAACGCAGTGAGTTTCTTCTAGAACACGGTGCTCTAGATATGATTGTTGATAGACGAGAAATGCGTGAGAAAATAGCAGGGCTGCTTGCCAAGATGACCTATAATCCAGCCCGCGAAAAATTCTCTTAACTTCGTAATTGATAAAGTTCCCACAGCGCTAGTTAAGCTATAACTAGCGCTATTCAAAACAGCTATGACGAACAGCTGTAATGAGAAACACCGCCAGCGGCAAAATATTCCATCGGTCTGAGCTGATAGTACTTAGCTTCAATCTCTTCTGATTGCTCATCATACGGGTTAGCCAGAATGCTTTGCAGTTCTTGGATTAGGCTAAAATCCCCTTTCTGCGCTTGTTCATAAGCCGGAACAATCAACCACTCTCGCCAAGTATACTTAGGGTTCACCTGTTTCATTTGGCGCGAAACATCCTCAAGGCTTTTCTCCCCAGCCGAGCTCAGTAACTCACGCCAAGATTTAAGCCACTGACTCCACGCCAGTTCTAACTCCTCACTTAATTGCGCATAAAAGCATGCTGACAAATCAGACACCTCTGTTGGAATCTTAGAAAGTTCGCGGAAAAAGATAGTGTAGTCAACATGGCTTTTGATCATCAAAGCAAGCAGTTGGTTAAATAGGTCGCTGTTTAGTGCCTCTAAACCAAGCTTAGATGCCCACATACGACTCGCTTTCGCCTGCATAACTGAAGAAAAGCCTTCAACAACCTGTTCCAACTTTTCTAACGCATCCGGTTGCGATTGCAGTAGAGGTTTCAAGGCACCACAGAATGTCTCGAAGTTCTTCTCGGCGGCCTGAGATTGATTAAGAAAGGCGAAATGACGACCACCACCAGTCCAAGGTTGGAAAAATGGTTCAAAGTACTCGCAGAATCCGAAAGGCCCATAGTCTAGGGTAAATCCGCCCACTGAGCAGTTATCACTATTAAAATTACCCTGACAGTAACCGACACGTAACCAGTTAGCGATTAGAGAAGTAAGCCTGTCTCTAAACTCATTAGCTAGAAACAGTATTTTTTCAGCCAAAGGAAGGCTAGAGTCAATTTGCTGTTTGTACTCTCTTTCGATGATATGCAACACCATCATTTCTAATTCAGCCATCGCGTTAGGATGTTCATTAACGCGCGCTCTGCGGCTAAATAGCTCTAGTTGCCCTACTCGCAAAAATGAAGGCGCTACCCGAGTCGAGATAGCAATCGGATTTGCGATCATAATATCTGGATTCTCTGACCGCGAACCTTCACTGTACCAAGGGCGATCAACCGTTTCCGTTTGGGATGCAAATAGGCTCAAAGAACGTGATGTCGGGATCCCTAACGCATTCATATATTCTTGCGCCAAAAACTCACGAACGCTTGAACGCAGTACTGCTCTGCCGTCAGCTCCGCGGCAATACGGCGTTGGGCCACCACCTTTGAGCTGCATTTCCCAACGCTTGCCGTTCAATACCCCTTCGAAAACTGATACCGCGCGACCATCGCCATAACCGTTCCCCGTTTTGAAAGGACACTGATCGATATATTCATTGCCAAATATGGAAAGCGCATAACCCGTCGCCCACCCTATCGTTCTCATCGGTGCAGGCACGTTAGTTACGTCTCCAGAGAACAGTTGTTTGAACGCTTCAGTTTTAGCTAAACGATCATCAAGACCTAGCTCACGAAACAACTTTTGGCTGTGAGCAATGTAAACAGGATCTGCAATTGGCGTGGGCATCACTGGTACATAATGCCCAGAGAACACTTGTCTCGGATAAAAGTCTAGGCCATCTTTCGTTGCATCAGGATCAGGAACAAGCGAATCCAACAACGAATAATCTGCGGCTTTCGCAAGGTCATTCAGTTCAAGAATGCGTGCAGAAGTTTCTGTACCTGCTTTATTACTCATTGCGCTACTACTCCATGTATTTTAAAGACCAAAAGTGTTGATACGTCCGTCACTAGCAAAAAGTATCAACGCTAGTTCAAGGTTTTATCGAAAAGCCATCGCCCCTTTACCTACACCTTCATAAGCGATGACTTGTAATGATTGACCTTCTGCAACCGTTGGCTTTACTTCATCAGCAATGTAAACCGCTAATAGCTCAACCGTTGTATCCGTTGGCAAAATTTCAGTTTCACTTTTGGCGATGGCAAGTTCAAACTCACCCTGTGGCGCTGTGTATCGGAAACCATAATGGCTTTCGTCGGAAATTGCCTTAGCACTTTCACTTAGATTCAGCATTGAAACAGAAACCTGGTCTTCCTTTGAACCTAAATAGATATCTTCCCAGCGTTTGGCAAAAGCCACTTCTTTGTCGATATCTCTCTCCCCATCGACAATAATCTCGATTGGTGAGCGGTGTCCGTGTGCGATACGTTGGCAGTTACCATCGTGCTTTTTCAAACCATGTGTGTAATGGTAGAAGGCACCTGCAATATTCTCATGACGCAGGGTAATTTCCAGCCCTGTCACATTGCTAGGCAGGTTGTTTCGCAGAATCTGGTATACGTGTTTAGTAATGCTCTCGATGGTGACGGCTTCAGCATCAATCAAGCAATAAGCTTCATTCGGGCAGTTTAGGTGGATACTCTTCTCACCACGCAGAACGTCAAGTGTGGAGTAACCCGTTTTACTTGGTTTGTAAACGATAGCCGCGTTTTGCACTGGGATAAGCAAACGGTGATCGACAAACTCATCAACGAGTTGTTTGATTTGCTTCTTCACCCTACCGAAATCCAACACCATACTCATTTCATTAAGCTCACCAGACATGATGACATCGACTATCCAGCTGTCTCCGACGACTCCTCTCTGTTCACAGATGTATGAAGAATCGATAACGGTGAGATCTCTTACAAATAGGTTCAAGTTGAACTCCTTACTGCTTTAATGAGATACGGGAGGCTGATTATCATGTCAGCAGGCACTTCGTCTCATTGTTTAGGGTAAATAAAATGGAGTGGCAGAATGTATCAACGACTATATAAAGTCCACCTTTTTCATTCCTATCTATAAAGAAAAGAACAAAGTCTATCCAGTTGCCACTCCAGCTACTCCAAACTCCTTTAAGAGCCGTGAGTTTATTAAAGTCATACGCACCTAAACACTGCTGTTCAGACTGATAAATTCTGTGGCTTAACAAAAGCTTCCTGAAAAATAGAAATTGTTATGTTATAACACTGTGTGTTTTTTATTTAGATAGGCTTTTTACATGGCATCGGTTCCAGTTACTATTTTGCATGGCTTTCTAGGTTCGGGGAAAACCACACTACTTCGCAGCATTCTTCAACAAGCAGAAGCTAAACGTATCGCTCTCTCTGTCATTGTCAACGATATGAGCGAGTTAGATGTCGATGGCGTACTCATCGCCAATACCGATGCCGTCAGTGAAGATAAAGGCAACTTTGTTACTCTAAGCGGACAAAGTATCAGTAGCCCTGAAGGTATCAAACAGCTTGACGCATCTCTAACCCAGCTATGCCAAGAAGAGTCTCCAGATTGGATAGTGATTGAGACTTCAGGTAGTAGCCACCCTTTGCCTTTAGTCGAATACTTCAAGGATCAGAATCGATTTTCATTGAAAGATGTCGTTACCCTTGTCGACGCTACATGGTTACGTGATGACTACCGACAAGGGGTTGACCTGATTCCGAAATGGCAGCAAAACGTACAGCAAGGTAATCGAGGTGTTGAGGATTTGCTAGTCGAGCAAATCATGTTTTCGAATCGAATTTTTCTGACCAAAACAGATAAAGTTGACGATAGAATTATTGGCAACATCGCGCAAGCTATCCACCCGCTGAATATCTACGCTGAAATTATCAAAACCTCATGGGGAAACATCAACATTAGTTCGTTGAGAAGTCAAAGTGATTATAACTTCTATCTGGTAGAGCAACTTCTCAATGAACTTAAAGATAATGTTAACCAATCACTTAATTTATCTGGCAAGGAAGACCAGCAACTTACCGCCAAAGTGATAAAAGATGACCGCCCATTTCATCCAATGCGTCTGTGGGAGACTTGCCACAAACACTTAACCAAAGGTGTTTTTCGTAGCAAAGGCTTTTTCTGGTTCCCGACTAGAGATGACGTGTCGCTTCTTTGGAGTCAAGCACATGGCAATGTTGGACTTGAAGTCACCGGTTTTTGGCGAGCTTCTGTCATTGAAGATGAATCTCAGAACTTCACCAAAGAACACAGACAATTACTACAGGATAAAATTGATAGCGTTGAAAGTCGATTTGGTGATCGTCGCTGTCGACTGACGGTAATTGGACAAGAAAACGAAGTCGATAACTTCATAGATGCTTTGCAAGCTTGCTTCCTCGATGAGCGCGAGCTTGAACAGTGGAAGAGTGGTGCAAGTTTCGAAGATCCTTGGCCAAACAAAACAGCAAAGCTAAAACAACAACTTTGATGCTAACAATAGTCTTACAATTATGATTGTCTAGGTGATCACTTACTTCTCTCAAATTGGGCGCGTTTTTGCTGTGACTTTCACTTAGTTTGCGACCGACAGAGTAATGTGAGCAGTTCGTGCTTAGACATAGGTTTGAAGTAGTAAAACCCTTGGATATAGTAAAAACCCAGTTCAGCAAGTATCTTGACTTGTCTTTCCTCTTCTACGCCTTCAACAATAACGTCCATGTTGAAACTATTCGCAATTCCTTTCATAGACTGAAGTAAAGGTATTAGTGTTGAGTCAGAACCCAAACTGTTGACGAAGACTCGATCAATTTTAATCACATCGAACGTGTATTGCCTGATGAAATCTAAACCCGAATATCCCGTCCCAAAGTCATCTATCGCAACTCGAAGACCAATTTTTGAAATCTGTTCTAAGTGTTTTCTAAGAGTTAGCCGTTCTTCGGAAGAAAAGTTCATTTCCTCGGTAATTTCAAAGATAAGCTTTCGCGCTATGTGAGGCTGGTGTTTCAGCTCATGCAAAATCCTATGGACAAACTCTTCTCTTAAGATCTGACTACGACTGATATTAATGCTTATGTAACGCTGCTCGAACAACTCGGGATTTTTCGTCAGCATATCGATGGCACTTGCGAGCACTAAGTCAGCAATATCATCAATTAGACCTAATTCTTCCGCTAAAGGAATAAAAACAACTGGAGAGATCATCCCTTGCGAAGGGCTTTTCCAACGCACCAAGGACTCACACCCCACTAGAGTTCTATCTTGGCTATTCACTATAGGCTGATAATAAGCTTCAATTTCGCCATCAATAAGTGCATTTTGCAAAGCTGACTCTAACGTCGCATCTGAGACTTTATTCTGTCGAGAACGGACACGTATGACACTCGCAACGCCTCCAAGTAACAATCCTATCCAGATATGAGTTACGAAATAATGTATATAGTAACCAGTGTATGTATGGAGCTTAATACCAAGCGGATAATGTCTTGATTCTTGTGTAAAGATATCGATTCCCACAGAACCATCTGAGCGTTCAACAATTTTTCTTGAGATCACTTCAATATCGTAAAAAACACCGTCTTCTGATCGCTCTAATAATCTTTGGATATAGCGTGGTGGAATCGCAACGCTAACCCCATAGTTCGACTCTCCCAAGAACATCAAAAACACTGAACGCTCATCTGTCATTTTACTTTTGGTATAAGACAGAGTTACTCCATTCTCATCAAGCCGACCCATGATAGTTTTATAAAGGTAAAACGAATTGCCAAGATCACTACTGGTACAGTAGATTTCACCAGATGGTCGAAAAAGCCCAATTTCCTTGATAACATCAGACTTGAATACCTCACTTCTCAACAAAGTCGTTACGTCTTCACAAGGTAACGATGTAATGCGAGCACTGGTTAGATAATTAAGCTTTTCCCTCAGTTGGTCTATCACATGCTCAATCGCTGTCAATTCATATTTGGCTGTACTTACAATGTGACGATCTGCAAGAGGCTTCAAGACGATAAGCCCAAACAAAACAATCACGGCATATATAAAGACGATATCAAGCCACAATGGCTTAGACTCTTTTTTAGAAAATACAGACATTCGATTTAACAAAGCACGATAGCGCATACAAACAGTATAGGTATCAACGACATTCACCGTTGATTTTATAAATAAACATTCGCATAAACTATATATGCATAGCTATTTATTCAACCAAACCAGCCAAAATATGTGCCACATCCGAATCGCAATCACATAATAGTCAACAATAATTATCAGGCACTTGAGTTTTTGCTACATCCACCACTCTTAATCGAAGATCAGGTAATAGTGGAAGTAGCGAAAGGAAATACAATGTTAATTCCCTTTATTAATCTGGTTTGTTTGAGTGCAACCTAGACAAGTAGCAATATTCCTTTCACAAGATTGATTTCTCCTATCTAAAAATCCCAATCTTCGTCTTCAGTAGCGACGGCTTTACCTATGACATAAGACGAGCCTGAGCCGGAGAAGAAATCATGGTTCTCATCTGCATTCGGTGACAACGCAGCCATAATGGCAGGGTTAACCTGACATAATTCATCAGGGAATAGAGGTTCAAATCCAAGGTTCATCAAAGCCTTGTTCGCGTTGTAATGTAGAAAGTGTTTTACATCTTCGGTTAGGCCAACTTGGTCGTACAAGGATTCAGTGTATTGGCTTTCAATTTCGTACAAAGAGAACATTAAAGAATAGGCTTCATCCTTAACCTTCGCTTGCTCTTGCTCCGTCAGTTCATTAAACGCTAACTGGAATTTATAACCAATGTAGTAGCCGTGAATGGCTTCATCACGAATGATCAGGCGAATTAAATCCGCTGTATTGGTCAATTTTGCCCGACTCGACCAGTGCATTGGTAGATAAAAGCCGGAATAGAACAAAAAGCTCTCAAGAAATACACTCGCCACTTTTTTCTTAAGTGGATCGCCTTCCGCCAGATAGTCTTCAAGCACTAACTGAGCTTTCTTTTGCAGTAACGGATTCTCTTCAGCCCAACGAAATGCTTCGTCGATCTGTGGTGTAGTGCACAAGGTCGAGAAAACGGACGAATAGCTACGTGCATGCACAGCTTCCATAAAGGCAATATTCGTTAGCACGGCTTCTTCATGCGGCGTTCTGGCATCTGCCATTAATGCCGGGGCACCCACCGTATTCTGAATCGTATCGAGCAAGGTTAGGCCAGTAAAAACTCGAATTGTTAATGTCTGCTCTTCTTCAGTCAGTTGTTTCCACGTCTGAATATCATTGGATAGAGGCACCTTTTCTGGAAGCCAAAAGTTAACCGTTAATCGGTTCCATATTTCAAGGTCTTTATCATCTTGCATTCGGTTCCAGTTGATAGCGCGAACCGGTTCAACGTATGTAGTACTCATGGTGATTCCTTGTTTACAGAGAGCAAGAGACGCAGCCTTCAACTTGCGTACCTTCGAGCGCTTTTTGGCGCATACGTATGTAGTAAAGCGTTTTGATCTTCTTCGTCCACGCATAGATTTGCGCTTTATTGATATCACGAGTCGTGACCTCATCACTGAAGAAGAGCGTCAGGGACAAGCCCTGATCGACATGCTCTGTTGCTGCAGCGTAAACATCAATAATGGCTTTAGGACCAATCTCATAAGCATCTTTGAAGTACTCAAGGTTTTGGTTATTGAGGTATGGTGCAGGGAAGTAAACGCGCCCAATCTTGCCCTCTTTACGAATCTCAACTTTCGCTGTCACCGGGTGAATCGAAGCCGTCGCATCGTTGATGTAACTGATTGACCCTGTTGGTGGAATTGCTTGAAGGTTGCGATTGTACAATCCAAACTCAACAACCTTGGATTGCAATTGCTGCCATTCTTCAACGGTAGGCACGCGCATATCGAGTCGCTCAAACATCTCTCTGACGGTATCCGTCTTAGGCGAATAGTCTTTCTGCAAGTACTTAGTGAAAAACTCACCGTTGGCGTATTGAGATTGTTCGAAGCCAACAAATACTTGCTGTTTCTCTTGCGCCAATTTGTTTGAAGCCGTTAAACAATGGAACAGAGTGGTGGCAAAGTAAGCACTGGTAAAGTCGATCGCCTCTTCGCTGTCATAATGAATCTGCTCTCTAGCTAAAAATCCGTGCAGGTTCATCTGACCTAGACCGATAGCATGGCTTTCATCATTCCCTCTGCGTATCGACGGTACACTGTCTATCGCACTCATTTCAGAAACGGCATTGAGTGCCCGAATTGAAACCTCAACCGTATGCGCTAATTGCCCACCATCTAGCGCTTTAGCAATATTGACCGAACCTAAGTTGCAGGAGATGTCTCGCCCTAAATGTTGATAACTCAAATCATCATTAAAGTGAGAAGCGTCGTTAACTTGCAAAATCTCAGAACAAAGATTCGACATGTTAATACGACCTTCAATCGGGTTGGCAGCGTTTACCGTATCCTCAAACATGATGTAAGGATAACCAGATTCGAACTGAATTTCGGCTAGCGTTTGGAATAAGCCTCGCGCAGGAATTTTGCTCTTGCGAATGCGAGGATCGTCGACCATTTCATGGTATTTCTCGCTCACGCTGATTTCAGAGAAAGGCATACCATAGACACGTTCGACATCATGTGGTGAGAACAAATACATATCTTTGTTCTGTTTGGCTAACTCTAGAGTAATATCCGGGATCACAACGCCCAGACTTAGCGTTTTGATACGGATTTTTTCGTCTGCATTTTCTCTTTTAGTGTCCAGAAACTGCATAATGTCGGGGTGGTGCACATTCAAATACACAGCCCCAGCACCTTGGCGAGCACCGAGCTGATTAGCATAGGAGAAGCTATCTTCTAGCAACTTCATAACAGGCACAACACCGGAACTTTGATTAAGAATGCCTTTGATCGGAGCCCCTTGCTCACGTAGGTTACTTAATAGAAGTGCAACGCCTCCCCCTCGGCGGGACAGTTGTAATGAAGAGTTAATCGACCTACCGATGCTCTCCATATTGTCTTCAATGCGCAGCAAAAAGCAGGAAATCAACTCGCCTCGACTTTTCTTACCCGAATTGATAAAGGTAGGAGTCGCTGGCTGAAAACGCTGAGAAATGATCTCTTGCATGAGATCGAGAGAGAATTCTTTGTCACCCCGAGCAAGTGTCAGCGCCGTCATCACAACACGATCTTCAAAACGCTCCAAATAACGTTTTCCATCACGCGTTTTCAATGCATAAGAAGTAAAGAATTTGTAGGCACCAAGAAATGTTCTGAAACGGAATTTAACTTGATAAGCGCGATCCCATATTTGCTGCAAAAAATCTCTATCGTATTGTTGTAAAACTTCTTTTTCGTAATAGCCCTCGTTGACGAGGTAATCCAGTTTTTCACCTAGATTGTGGAAGAAGACGGTGTTCTGGTTGACGTGTTGTAAGAAGAATTGGCGGGCGGCCTGTCGGTCGGCATCAAACTGAATACCGCCTTGATCATCAAGTAAATTAAGCATGGCATTGAGCGCGTGGTAGTCCAACGACTCGGTGCTGAATTGGTTATCCATGGTGTTTCCAAAATTGTTCTAGTCCCTGCTGCACGGCTTGGACATCGTGCTGGGTTCCCGAAAGTTCGAAGCGATAAAGCACTGGGACATGGCATTTATTCGCAATTATTTTTCCAGCCTGAGCAAAAAACTCACCAAAATTTCGATTCCCGGAAGCGATGATACCCTTGAGATATGCACGGTTTTCAGCTTGATTGAGTACTTTGATCACGGATTTTGGTACGGCACCACGCCCTTCCCCGTCAGCATATGTTGGGCATACCAAAACATAAGGTTGACCGATAAGCAGAGTGGGTTCGTCTTCGCTGATAGGAAGTCGAATCGCTTCAACGTCTAACCTCTCAACAAATCGCTGGGTATTACCCGAAGCGCTGGAATAGTAAACAATCATTACGCGAGCTGACTGATCATATCTGGGCGAAAACCAGACCAATGGCGCGCACCAGCCACGACAACGGGCGCCTGCCTATAGCCCATAGATTGCACCGACTCCATCGCCGAGTCATCTAATGTTAGGTCTACAACTTTATGATCAATACCTTTCGCTTGTAGTGCTCGAACCGTTGCGGTGCACTGAACGCACTGCGGCTTAGAGTATACGATGATATCCATATTTCATTACCTTTCGTTAAAATTTGTAATGATAACCATTATCAATTACATCCATATATAGTATTGCCAGATCTTACTTTGTCAATATGTAGTGCAGACCAGTATTCCCCACACTAAATTCATGGTTGATAATGAAATGATAATCAATATCATTCTCGTAAATTTAAGAACAAAAGGAACTTTGTAATGAGTATTCCAAGTTCAAATTCCACTCAAATATCTATTCATGACATGGAGTGGCAAGGTGTCACGCTGACCGAAAACGCAGCCAAAAGAGTTTCGCTTTTGACGCAAGATGGGCATCACTTTTACCTCAGTGTTAGACCGTCTGGATGCACTGGTTTTGCCTATGAAGTGAAGTTGGTAGAAGAGATTTCTAGTGAAGATTTGAGATTTGAGTCACATGGCACGCCTTTTTATGTCTCTCTGTCCGCGATGCCAATGTTAGACGGCACAGAACTCGATTTCGTCCGTCAGGGCTTAAACAGCACTTTTGTTTACAACAACCCCAACGTAAAGAATCTTTGCGGATGTGGTGAAAGCTTTGGAGTTTAATCATGTGTGCAGTTGAGACACAGCCTGAAGTAGAAGAACTCTTCCAAACCAGTCACTATAAGGAAGGTTTCTATACACAGCTTTCCTCCGACACGCTATCAAAGGGGATAAACGAACAAGTTGTTAAAGCTATTTCAGCCAAACGTAATGAGCCTGATTGGATGCTTCAATTTAGGCTAGATGCCTTTAGGAAATGGCAACAAATGGAGGAGCCACACTGGCTCAAAGCGGACTACCCAAATCTCGATTATCAAGACTACAGCTATTACTCGGCACCAAGCTGCGCCAGTTGTGACTCTGACTGTGGTGATGACGGATCAAATGAATACCTGACCAAAGAAGTTGAAACCGCATTCGAGCAGTTGGGTGTTCCAGTTCGTGAGGGGGCTGAAGTTGCAGTCGATGCCATTTTTGACTCTGTTTCAGTCACAACCACTTACAAGAATGAGCTACAAGAGCTCGGTATTATTTTCTGTTCGTTCAGTGAAGCGGTTCAAGAACACCCGGAACTCGTCCAACAATATTTGGGGACAGTCGTCCCACCCGAAGATAACTTTTTTGCTGCATTAAACGCAGCCGTCGCCTCTGATGGTACCTTTGTTTACATTCCTAAAGGGGTACGTTGTCCGAGAGAGCTATCGACTTACTTTCGAATCAACCAAGCCAAAACAGGCCAGTTCGAGCGTACCATTTTAATTGCCGATGAAGATGCCTATGTCAGCTATATAGAAGGCTGCTCTGCACCAATGCGCGACACCTATCAGCTGCACGCCGCAGTCGTGGAAGTGATCATCCATGACCGCGCAGAAGTGAAATACTCGACAGTACAAAACTGGTTCTCTGGCGAAGAAGATAGCCAAGGCGGTATTTTAAACTTTGTCACTAAGCGAGCGGTTTGCGAAGGTCGAAACAGCAAGATGTCATGGACTCAGTCCGAGACAGGTTCCGCTATCACTTGGAAATATCCAAGCGTCATTCTTAAAGGTGACTACTCCGTTGGTGAGTTCTTCTCAGTTGCTTTAACCAACGGGAGCCAACAAGCCGATACTGGTACAAAGATGATACATATTGGTAAGCACACCCGTTCGACTATCATCTCCAAAGGGATCTCAGCGGGTAAGAGCGAAAACAGTTACCGAGGCTTGGTAAAAATATTACCAACAGCGGAAGGAGCACGAAACTTCACACAATGTGACTCCATGCTGATTGGCACAGAATGTGGCGCTCACACCTTCCCTTACATCGAAGTAAAAAACCCTTCAGCACAAGTTGAACACGAAGCGACGACATCAAGAATTGGTGAAGATCAGCTCTTTTACTGTGTGCAACGCGGCATCAGCGAAGATGACGCTATTTCAATGATCGTAAACGGATTTTGTAAAGACGTATTTTCAGAACTACCCCTTGAGTTTGCTGTTGAAGCGCAAAAACTGCTTTCAATCAGCCTCGAGCATAGCGTGGGATAATCCAATGTTAGAAATTAAAGATCTACACGTCAGTGTAGAAGACAAACCTATTCTAAAAGGCATCAGCCTGTCAGTAAAACCAGGTGAAGTGCACGCCATTATGGGGCCAAACGGCTCAGGTAAAAGTACCCTTTCTTCTACGCTCGCAGGTAAAGATGAGTACGAGGTTGACTCTGGACAGATTGTCTTTAAAGACAAAGATCTGACTGAACTCGATCCGGAAGAACGAGCTGGCGAAGGGGTATTCCTAGCCTTTCAATATCCTGTAGAAATACCTGGTGTAAGTAACAAGCTATTTCTTAATACTGCCATAAATGAAATTCGTGATTATCGAGGCCAACCTCCGCTAGACCGCTTCGATTTTGAAGATTTGCTAGAGGAAAAAGCGCAGCTGCTGAAAATGCCAACCGATCTCCTTCAACGCTCGGTCAATGAAGGCTTCTCAGGAGGAGAGAAAAAGCGTAATGACATTTTACAAATGGCAGTGCTCTCTCCCGACCTGTGTATTCTGGATGAAACTGATTCCGGCCTAGACATTGACGCTCTAAAGGCAGTCTCGTCAGGTGTAAATGCCCTACAAGATGGCAAACGTGCTTTTATTTTGGTGACTCATTATCAGCGCATTCTTAACTACATTAAGCCCGACTATGTGCACGTTCTTTATAAAGGCAAGATTGTTAAATCTGGCGATCATACATTGGCACACGAACTAGAGGAGAAAGGCTATGGGTGGATTACTGGTGAAGAGTAACCAGCACGGTTTTGATTCTTTGGCGCACCTAGTACAGCCTCAAGAGTGGCAAAAAAAGCAGTTTGGTAAAGCCGTTGAGTTAGGGATTCCCACCGTAAAAGATGAGGCATGGAAATATACTTCTCTCAATGATTTTAATGCCTTGCCGCTCCAATTAGCGATGCTTCAATCGGCCGAGAATATCTCTTATGAAGGGTTAAGCTTAGGTATAGACGCCTACCGACTCGTCTTCTTCGATGGACATTTCTCTGCAAGGTGCTCTGATTGGATACCAAAAGTTCGCGTCACTCCTCTAAACGTTCTTACTTCAGTCGAAACGTATGAGCTATCGCGGTCAGTTCGCCCAGACGCTTTCACTCATCTCAACGATGCCACTGCAACCGGAGGCGTCTTGATTGAAGTTGAGCCAAACACGCAGGTCACTAAACCAATCTATCTTCTGCATATTAGCTCTGGTCAGAAAGGTGAAGTGTGTAGTTATCGTCATCACTTAGAGATGGGACCGCTTTCAGAACTTGAGGTTATTGAGCATCATATCTCGCTCGCTCAAGGTGGTGGAGTAACACTGTCACGTTTAACCAGCTACGTTGGAGAAGGTGCTTGTTATCATCACACCAAGCTAATCGAAGAGTCACCGCAACAGCATCATTTTGGGCACAACGACATTCGCCTTCAACGGGATGCAAAAGCTAGCTCAACCTCGCTATTGTTGTCAGGTTTATTGCTGCGAAATCAAACCAGCAGTGAACTTTGCGGAGACAATGGTAAAATTGCCATGAACAGTATCTCGCTGCCTACCGATAAGCAAACATTTGATACAAGGACTTATCTCAAGCACAACGCCCCTCACTGTCAAAGTGAACAAATGCACAAGATTATTGGTCGTGACCAATCCAATGCCGTATTTGACGGGATGATTTACGTCGATCCAATTGCATTGAAAACCGATGGTCAAATGGACACACATAGTTTACTGCTCAGCGACAAAGCACAGGTCAACTGCAAACCTCAACTTGAGATTTATGCTGACGACGTCAAATGTAGCCATGGTGCAACTACAGGTCAGTTAGACCCGAACCAAATAGCCTATATGAAAGCGAGAGGCATCAATCGCTTTAATGCCGAGCAAATGTTGATGTCTGCGTTCGTTTGCGAAGTCGCAGAAAAAATTCGCCATCCTAGCTTGCGAAATTACGTTATCTCTCAGCTAAACAACTCACTACATGGGGAAATCAGTCATGGCTGATTTAAGTTCTCTTGAAAGCCCATGGGCAGGTGACTTTCCTGCTCTAACAACTGAAGTCTATGGAAAACCCCTCGTCTACTTAGATACGGCAGCCACAGCACAAACACCAAACTCTGTTATCGAGCGCATGACTCAATTCTATCAACGCGATTATGCCAGTGTGCACCGTGGAGCCCACTACTTAAGTGCCAAAGCAACGGAAGATATGGAGTTAGTACGCAAGCAAGTCGCAGATTTTATACATGCAAAAGAGGCCAGTAATATTGTCTTCACTAAAGGGACAACCGAAGCGATCAACTTAGTGGCCAATAGTTATCTGAGACCTAAAGTGAAAGCCGAAGACGAAATCATAGTCACAGAGATGGAGCATCACGCCAACTTAGTACCGTGGCAGCTTCTTTCTGATATCTGTGGGGTTAAAATTCGAGTCTGGGTAATGAACAGCCAAGGTCAACTTGACCCATCTGGGCTAAAAGCGCTACTGAATCGTAAAACGCGCTTAGTTGCGATTAGCCATGTATCAAATGTCTTGGGCCAGATTAACCCGATTGACGAGGTGGTCAAACTGGCACATAAAGCGAACGTGCCTGTGCTTGTTGATGGCGCTCAAGCTGTTATGCACCAACAAGTCGATGTCACTGCCCTTAATTGTGATTTTTATGCTTTCTCAGCTCACAAACTTTACGGCCCTACGGGGACCGGTGTTTTATACGCAAAATCAAAACACCTTGATAGCATGGTTCCTTGGGAAGGTGGTGGCGCAATGATCGATCAAGTGACCTTGCCCCTTGGGACATCTTACGGTCAAGCTCCATGGAAGTTTGAGGCAGGTACGCCCAATATTGCAGGTATATTAGGCTTAGGCGCTGCCATTGAATACATAGACAATATTGGCTTAGATAATATTGCTGTCTATGAAGCGCAATTGATGCAGTACATGGAACATTCCTTATCACGAGTTCCCGGCATCGAGATCTACGGCGACCCGAACAATCGCACCGGATTGCTTTCTTTTAACCTCAATGGACATCACTCATTTGACGTTGGCACCTTTTTAGATAGATACGGTATCGCCATTCGCACCGGACACCATTGCGCAATGCCATTAATCAAACGACTTGGGCAAACTTCTGTATGTCGTGTATCGATCGGCATGTACAGTCAACCCAATGATATCGACCAACTCTGCCAAGCACTGCAACGTATCAGCCAACTGTTAAGGTAATAAATATGATGACACCTGAAAAAGTGATCCGAAACTTTAACCGCTGCGTAGATTGGGAAGAGCGGTATTTATACCTCATAGAGCTTGGTGAACGATTAGAGGATTATCCTACTGAAAAGCTAGATGATGACCATTTGGTAGCGGGGTGCCAAAGCCAAGTTTGGGTGTGTAGCAAGTTAGATGAACACGGAAAAATTGCTCTTAAGGCGACCAGTGATTCTTCTATCGTTAAAGGTGTCCTGTCACTGGTCTTGGTGGCTTATAACAACCAAAGCGCTGAGGATGTTCTTTCTTTTGATATTCACACCTGGTTCGAAGAACTTGATCTTAAATCGCACCTGACGCCTGGGCGAACTCAGGGTTTAGAGGCAATCGTAAAATCCGTTCGTAATCTGGCCTACTCATACCAACAAGGTACGGCAACTCTTTGAAGTTAGTCTGAATCTGAAGACATTTATTCAAAGAATCGCACACTTTTTCAATCAACAATCGATGATAATAAGATGTTTTTGAGAAAAGGTCGGATGTAAACAAAACATACTATAATGGAGAATCTAAATATGTCTTTTCGTATCCTTACCGCAGCCCTAGCTCTTGCGAGTTTAAGTTTTGGTGCACAAGCCAACAGCGAATGTGAAGTATCTGTTGATGCTAACGATATGATGCAGTTTTCTGCCACTACACTAAGTGTTCCGGCAACATGTAAAGAGGTTAAGTTGACACTTAACCACACAGGTAAGTTACCCGCTCAATCAATGGGTCACAACGTTGTGATTACCGACACTGCCGCACTTCAAGCCGTTGGTACGGAAGGTATGTCTGCTGGAGCAAGCAACGACTATGTTAAGCCAAACGACGAGCGTGTCTATGCACACACAAAAGTCATCGGTGGTGGCGAGTCAACAACCATTACCTTTAGTACAGAAAGAATGAAAGCTGGAGGTGATTACTCTTTCTTCTGTTCTTTCCCTGGTCACTGGGCAATCATGAAAGGTAAGTTCGAGTTCAAGTAATTCTATCCATTCAAGCTTTGCTACAAAATAACGCTAGGAAAAACACTCCTAGCGTTATTTTAATTTAGCTTGATTTAACTCAGTTTGAAGTTCGCTACCTGACGTTTAAGGTCGTCATTAGTATCATTGAGCCTTTCTGCTGCCTGTACCGTTTCTTGTCCGCTATCGACAAGAGACTCGACAATATCCCTTATGGACAACATGTTTCTGCTTAGCTCTTCAGCCACGGTACTTTGCTCTTCCGTTGCTGCTGCTATCTGAGTACTCACATCATCAATTTCTTTGACCGAGTCGCTCATCATAGAGAGGCTTTGAGAAACATCTGAGGTTTTATCTGCCGTTTCTTGGCATTGGTTCTTAGTCGCGTCCATTGCAGTAACAACACTCTCCGTTCCACTTAGAAGCTGACTGAGCATGTCTGATATTTCCATCGTGCTGTTTTGGGTTCTCGCTGCTAGCGCCCTAACCTCATCCGCAACTACGGCAAATCCTCGTCCTTGCTCCCCAGCTCGAGCGGCCTCAATTGCAGCATTTAGAGCAAGCAAATTTGTTTGCTCTGAAATCTCACCGATAACATTGAGTACATTACTGATCTTATTTGCATCTTGATTCATGCGCATGATGCTGTTGGACATCTCATCAACCTCTGAAACGAGCGCACTTACCGTATCAACCGCATTGTTTACTATTTTCAAAGACGATATGGCTTCTTTACTGGCTTCATCGGTAATGCGATTTGACTGGTTTACGTTCTCAGCCACATTTCGCGCACTCTCACTCATTTCCGTAATCGCGGTAACGACCTGCTCAGTCTCTTTCGAATGAGAGATGAGCTTGGACTCGTTGCTTCTCGCTGTAGAACCAAGCTGTTCAACACTTACGGAGATGTTTTCACTCGCATGAGAAATATGCAGCATCATTTGTTGCAGGTTTTCTACAAACTTATTGAATCCCGCACTGATTTGCGCCAAGTCATCGTCACCATTAACATCCAACCTTTGAGTCAAATCACCATTACCATGGGAAAGATCGAGAACAGCGGATTTGAGTTTCAGTAATGGACGATATGCATAACGAAGAATGAGGAAAATAGCGCCACAGCTGATAAGGAGTAATAATCCACCAGTTGCAAAAGATTCGTACATTGCGCTGTAAACATCGGTCAGTGCAGACTCCTGATCCACAAACACCATTAACGTCCAGTACATGCCTGAAGCTAGATTCACTCGCTCAAAGTAGCCGTCAAATTGAATACCTAAATATGGAAAGGTTAAATGCCCTGACTGCTCGGCAAAGAACATCTGCTCCATTTGCTGAAAGTTAGGACTAATTTGAGAAGGTGTTCGCCCAATATCATTAGGATCATCACTGGCAAAAAAGACTGCATTCCTATCGGTAAGCGTTGCCGCTCCACCAGCAAACCGCATATTACTTACTGCCGTTACAACATCACCTAACTGGACATCCCCTAGCAATACACCAATAAACTGACCACTCTCAACCACTGGCATGGTTACGCTAACCACTTTTTGCTTAGTGACTTGATCTTGGTATATATCAGTTAGTGAAACGCCAGAGGCATTCTTCGCAGCTCGGTACCAGTCACGGGTGCGAAAATCAAACTTGGTTCCATCTAATGACATATAAGTGCGTCCATCATCGTAAGTCATAATGACATTTGAAATGGAACTGCTCTCTGCCAGTAAAGTAACTAGGTGTTGGTTTTCTGTATCACTGAGCTGGGAATTGAAACTCTTGGCACCTTGAGCAATGGCATTTGTTTTGAATTGCATCATCTGCTCTAGCTCTGATACATGAAAACTCAGTTTGTCTGATGTTTTAGAAACAAGTCCGCCAATCATCTTGTCTCTCATCGCTAAGATGTTCAGCGTACCTAATACGATCAATGACACAGCAACCAAAGTGCCGACGCCAATGTAAATCCTTGATTTAAAGCCTAAGTTCATCATAAACCTCACTTGCTAAGCGAGCTAACATGGAATTATGAATGACGTTCGGTTGTTTTAGTTGTTATGTAGCAGCGTCATGTTGTTATTGTATGCGCGCAGTCAACCTATCACCCAGCCAACGATAACCCTCTCACACAGTATGCAACTACGTTATCAATAGAACATCTAGTTGTAGATGAGGAAATTTTCAATATTTAGTCAATAAAAAGTATAAATAATCGTTCTTATTTACTACAAACTCATTTACATGTTGAATATATGAGATCTCATAGATACTTTTAGATCTATAAATATAGAGTCTCTACTCAGTGTCTATATTCACCTATACACGAGTTTTCGTGTTGGCTAGGTAGCGAAAAACACTCTCGCTGCTTGTTCCTGATACTAAGTACTTAAATCTTGGAGCAAAATTATGAGTAACGATAACAATATAAACTATGGACCGAAGCGAACACCTTGGATTGAGCAAGTTCCAGAGTTCGCTGTAGGTAAAATAACCGCACCTTCTGCTGATCCCATTGAGGTATACGCAGAAAGAAACTATGACTTTCACTATACTGAGCAGGCAATTAATGGCTTTGACGTCGAATTACCACCGACAGGCCAAAACTGCGGTGAGCAAAACAATGTCTATGAACAGATACAAGCCTATGTCGATTCACAGAAAGAGAGGTTTTTAGGCTATCAGACGGAAGAGAATATTAGCTATAAAACCCGATTAGCGCCTTTTCTTAACGTCAGCTTAAACAATGTCGGTGACCCATTCGTCAATGGCAACTATACGATCAACTCAAAGTGCGTCGAGCGTTCTGTCCTCGATTACTACGCTTCACTTTGGAACGCTCAGTGGCCATCGCAAGGCCCATACATAGATGAAGATGGCAACTACCAAAAAGGAGTAGGTGAAAGCTATTGGGGCTATGTACTCACTATGGGTAGTACCGAAGGCAATTTATACGGCATGTTAAATGCCCGAGACTATCTCAGCGGAGTGATGCTGCTAGAAGAGGAAATACGCGCTGAAACCGACGACGGTGAGACAATTTCAAATTGCCAAGTGTATGCGCACCACCCTTCACCACCAATGCACACTCCTCATGCATACACTCCGGTGGCGTTTTTTTCTGAAGACACTCACTACTCCATCGTCAAAGCAATGGCCGTAGAGAAAATAGAGACCTTTGGCGAACTTGGTAATCGGCTTTATCCTGATGATAACCCAGTCAGTCCGGGTAAGCCTTGGCCCGCTGAAGTAGAATCAGAAGGACCAACCACTGCGCTTCCTGCTGGCTCTGGTGCAATAGACGTAGATAAACTAATCCAATACGTCACTTTCTTTGCTGAAAGAGGATACCCAATACTTCTAGTCCTTAATTGCGGAACAACATTTAAAGGCGCATATGATGATGTTTCAACAATTACCGCCAGACTAAAACCAATCCTTGAAATAAATGGACTGTGGAAAAGAGAAGTACCTATTGATCCAGACGACCCAACTCATGGGTATGAGACTCGAACTGGCTATTGGCTTCATATTGACGGAGCGCTTGGAGGAAGTTATGTCCCCTTTATAAAAATGGCGAAAGATTGTGATGAGTATCAATCCTTCTTCAAAGAGCATGGTGACTATACTGGCCCAAATTTCGACTTTACTAACCCAATGGTGCATTCAATTGTAACCAGTGGGCATAAATTTCCGGGAGCACCGTGGCCAACGGGTATCTATATGACCAAGCAGCAGTATATGGTCTCTCCTCCAGATGACCCAGAATACATAGGTTCACCAGACACGACGTTTGCCGGCTCGCGAAATGGGCTGTCGCCATTAGTGTTATGGGAATACTTCGCCCGCAATAGTTACAAAGAGCAAATTAGGCTGACAATGAAAGCTCAAGAAGTCGCCCAATACGCTCAGGATCAGCTTGCGAAGGTGGCTGATTATTGGGCCGAAAAAGGGTCAGCTCTTCCTGAAGGACTATGGTTGCAACGTACTCCACTTTCGTTGTCACTTATATTTTGTCAGCCGAACGAAGAAATTATCTTCCGCTATTCTTTGGCAAAAGAAAGCACCACAGTGACGACTTACGAGGACGGTAAGGAAATTGATCAAGTTAGACACTATGTTCACCTGTTTACGATGTGGGATGTAGATAAACAACTCATAGACAGTCTATGTGAAGACTTAAAGCAAGAAGGCGCGTTTGATGCTCGGCTGTTTAAAAAGATCAAACATACTACTGTGCATAAACCTAGAGTGAAGAACGCTGTGAGACAAATTCAGCTTCCACTTAAGGGGCGGTCCTTTCGTTAGAGAACTAGAAGTGTTTGAATACTAAACGTTCAAGTAGCCCAATCACATTGGGCTACTTCTCTGCAACACCCTTACTTAGGGACTCTAGTCTCGATGTTAAGTTGCCCTTCAAGACCAGCTTCACGATGAACGCTTAGTGCTTGGAACTCCTCACAGAAGGTCATGTCTAGTAGAGCTTGGCGCGACGGGGAAAGCTGATTAATAACTTCCATGTCGGTCTACATAAAGTGCAGGGTTTAAGCTGAGTTATGCTCTAACCATTTGTGCATAATGTAACTGTCAACCAAGCCGTGAATAGGATGCCGATAGGCTTTCGGTATTGTCCCTATGATTTTATAGCCTAGCGATTGCCACAGCTTAACGGCGATCTCGTTAGTAGAAACAACAGAGTTAAACTGCATCGCCTTAAACCCAAGTTCAACCGCTACAGTTTGCGAGTGGATGCACATTTTCCGTGCTACCCCTTTACCTCTCGTGGCTTCAGCAACCATATAGCCACAGTTACAAATATGATCGCTCGGCCCCTGTGCATTCGCTTTTATATAATAGGAACCAAGCACTTGGTCTTCCTCAACAAAGACGAAGGTTTTCATCGGTTGCTTACACCAAAGGTCATAAGCTTGTTCGATATCCATATCGGCTGCGAACGCATACGTCTCTCGAGCGAGGATGACTTGCGCAAAAGTGGGCCAAAACTGAGCAAAGTCTCCCTTGGTCATCTCTCTAATCATTCTGTTCCCTCATTCTTTTAAATGCCTACATAAGCCGCAGTTAATCTACGCTTTATGGGTAGATACTAACCTCAATCAGGTTTGAGTCAGGGTCGAGAAAGTAAACAGACTCAATCGCGCCAGTCGCTCCCGACTTCTCAACAGGCCCCTCAACGATGGTTACTTGCTCTGCTTTAAGATGATTGACAACCTCTTCCATTGTCCATGAAGAGATCAAGCACAGATCTCCAGAGCCAACTCTTGCCTTATTCCTTGGCTCTTGCCCAAGTAATTGAAAGTTGATTTTTTGCTTACCAAATTGAACCGCTTTACGCCCACCAGCAAAAGTAAGCTCCTTCATTAGCAGTACACGCTGGTAAAACACCACTGACGCGTCGATATCTGAAACTGTCAAAACGATATGGTCTACGTGACTAATCATAAAATCCCTCGATGATTCGATAAAGCGCTCTAAATAAATAGCTACAAAATGAAAATGCCTATTAACTCTCAATATCGAAATAGACTATATAAAAAAACGCTCCACTAAGGGAGCGTTCAATATGAGTTAGTCGTTTAGTTCACAATACTCACCTTTACAATGTGGGTGAGTTTTGATTTTTTTATAGCTTGCTTTATCCCAAGTGTATAAGCGTTCTATCTTGTTTTTCTTAAGAGATGGGATATAGCCACTTGCGTCATACTGACTTAGGTAGTGCTTCTTGTACAGAGCCATTTTGTAGCGGTAATCAACACCATAATCACGCGGAGTTAACGCTCCTTTCGGCAAGCGTTCTTTCAATGATTTGTATTGATCATCGCGCTTCTTAAGGTTTGAACCCGTGTACGGCTGATCTTCTCCAAAATAAATTTGGCATTGAACCTCATCGCCTAAATCGTAGGCAGCTTTGATTAACGCTTCTCGAACAATAAAGTGATCGATATGTGAACCATTGGCGATAAGAGCAAAAACCGCGCAGTTTTCTGTCTTTAGCATAGGTTTCATATCTTCTGCCATACGAAGATAAATCTGCGCTTCAGATTCGCGGAAATCAGCGAAATCACCACCAGGGCCACCGCCTGCTGTTTTCGAACCTTGGTATTTGCGAAGTGGCGCATCTCCAAAGCCATTTGTCTTGTAGCGGAACTTATCCCACGATTTAAACATATCGATATGAGCAGCCAGATCTTCATTAAAGCGCATGGTTGTCACATCGAAGATACGTTTATTAGTCAACTCATCTAAATGATTAGTTGTGTAGTTAGACATAGAGAAAAATACTTCACCGATGACGTTCTTATCTTCTAGTTGGTTAGTCAACTGCATGTTGTTGATTAGTCCACCAAATGTCAGCAAAGTATCATCAGGGTGTGGGCTCAAAAAGAAAACATTTTTCTCTTTAATTTCAAATTCATTTTCTATCACTAAATCAGCTTTAGCTGCCGTAGCTGCCGTCAGACTCAAAGCAAGCAAAGCTGCCTTTGAGTACCATTTATAGTTGTTCATGCATCCTCAACTTTGGGAACAGTGTGTGAGTTGGTGCATAACCTACTTATTTCACCACGAAAATCAACCATAAATACGACATCAAACAATAAGCCGAATAGAAGTAGAACGATTTTAAAGTAATAGTATAAATCCCTGACCACTCTATAAAATGAAGCAGTACAATGGCTACGTGCCACAATCCAAAAAAACGCTAAAGCATTGAAATAATTAGTATAATAACTCTAGGATAAATGTGACATCCAAATACTTAGTACTAAAGATAACGCTCTTCGTCTCCTTATGTTGATAAACAGCAAATCACATCAGCGATTCAACTTTCGTATCAGTTTTGCTGGCGTCCCACCATATAAACAATCTGGTGGCACATCGTTATTTACCACTGAATTAGCTGCAATCACCGAACGAGCTCCTATTGTTACTCCCTGATTGATAACGCAATTGCCACCGATCCAAACATCGTCTTCGACGATAATCGGTTTGCAGTACGTTTCCCACTCTCTTCGCTTGTTAAAGTCTAATGAGTGTGACGCAGTGTAAAACTGTGTGCTAGGACCAATCAGTACGTTATCACCAATAGTGATTTTCGCCCCATCTAGCATTACCACATTCATGTTGATAAAGGTGTTATCGCCAATTTCGATTGTTTTACCAAACTCACAATGAAATGGTGGTCGTACAATACTCTGACCTACTGACCCGAATAAAGCGTTCTGCAATACCTCTGTTTCATCTGATTCGATGGATTGATTAAACGCTTTTAAGGTAGCTAGGGCATGAGTTCGAAGATCATTTATTTCTTGGTCAGCACCATCAAACTGCTGACCTGACATCATTTTTTCTAGTTCAGACATGAAAATCACTCACTGATTAAGACTCTTCGAAGCTAACAGCTTTATAGAAATTTAAACAGAGTAAAGACAGAAAAAGCACTTTCCTATTTTCAATCTAAACTTATAGATGAGGGAAATTTGTAAACTTATAGCACATTATAAATATGAAACTATATTTATATTTAAAAGACAAAAGATCTTTGCTTTAGAGAGTACGGATTGATAAATATGATAATAAATAAAAGGTCAGTTGTAATAATACTTGCCATCGCATTGGCAGGTATTGCACCGCTATTTTGGCTAATACTGCAAAGTGACGGCGACAATCATAGCCACAATGATGAGCACCAACATCACACGCTTTCTACAAATGTTCAAAAGGAAATGTTGCTAAGCTCAAGTCTAGTTTCTCCTATCCCTTCGGGCGGTGACATTGATAAAGCTCAAGCAAAATTAGGTTGGCTGCTATTTAAAGATCCTCAGCTATCTTCCAATGGGCAAATTAGCTGCGAATCTTGTCACGACTTGAGCAGCAATGGCGCAGAACCAACCGCTGTCTCTACGGGTGTCGAAGGACGCGGTGAAAGAAACTCCCTCACTGTTTTTAATGCTTCATTAAATTACCGTTTTTTTTGGGATGGACGAGCCAACACTTTGGATGATCAGATTGATGGCCCGATACACAGCAACGTCGAGATGAACTCTAATTGGAAAGACATCACCGAATACGTGACAAACTCTCCTCAATATTCCCGACTCTTTGATGAGCAGCAAGTCGAAATCAATGAAGCGACGATTAAATCTATGCTCGTCGAGTTTATGAACGCCCTTGTTACACCAAACTCCCCTTTTGACAAGTATCTTTCTGGCGATAGAAACGCCCTAACGACTCAGCAAATAAAAGGATGGAAACTTTTCCAGCAACATGGCTGTATCCGCTGCCATCGCGGCACCAATATCGGTGGTGGTATGGTGATGAAATTTGGCTTGTATGGTCAAGAGTACAATGGGCAAGAACGTTCCGCTGATACTGGCCGTCATATACATACTAATAAACCGGAAGACATGTACATCTTTAGGGTGGCAAGCCTAAGGAACGTCGCGGCGACCCCACCCTATTTTCACGATGGGCAAACACGCAACCTTGAAGACGCTATTGAAATTATGGCGCGCAGTCAGCTCGGACTTTCATTAACACCTAAGGAAATCGACGCCATAAGTGCATTTCTAAACACCCTGTCGGCCGATAGACCTGCCATCCTTGAGGAGTTTGAAAATGAATCTTACTAAAATCTTGTTTTCACTCGCTTCAGTCTTGTCTTTGTCGATTGGCACGATAGTGTATTTTCTTTATCAGGAGCATAAACAAATTACGGAGTACTATTCCTCGATTAGCTCCTTAGGCCATGAGATCATTGAAGTTCGCGACGCAGTCACCAATCACGCCCTATCTCCTCAGTTAGACCCCTATTTTTTGAACGCAGAGATCGTCAACCTTGAAAAAGAGAGTCAAGATTTGCTTTCTAGTTACCAGAAGACGCCAAAATTAGGTCTTTACAACAAGCAGACGAACGAAGTATTGGCCCAGTTCCACCAATCTTTACTGGCTCTGTCAGAAACTTTGGATAAAGTGGTCGGGCTAATTATTGTTAAAGACGCCTTACTCACATCAGTGATAGAACACGTGGAACTCGGCCCCGAGAACTCTGATTTAGAGCGAGATGTCATAGCCAAGAAGATACATCAAGACGCGAATCTGGATTACATACCCGCCAAATTGAAATCAACGGTTTCAACCTTTAAGCAGGTAGATTCTCAAAGGCGCGCACTCTTTACTGCACTTCTCTCACCTAAAAATTCTGAGTTTGTCGAAAACTCAGAGAAGCAGCTAAGGCAGCAAGCGATAAGCGTTCAGAAGAGAATATTCCAGTTACTCGCGGCTCTAGCCATCGTTGTTTTTTCGTTTGTCATCTACACATATATCCATCGGCTACAAGAATTAAAAAGAAACAATCACGCCTATCAAGAGGCAATTGATAGAACGGAGAAAGCCAATCACGCCAAATCTATTTTCTTAGCCACTATGAGTCACGAACTGAGAACACCGATGAGTGGTGTACTCGGCGTTGCGCAGATGATTCGTGAAGACACCAAGGAATCTAGAACCAAAGAACATGCTGATATAATTATTAATTCAGGTAATCATTTGGTCACATTGCTTAATGACATTCTCGACTTTTCAAAGGTAGAAGAAGGTAAGCTTGAACTCGAACATACCCCATTTTCGTTGAGAGAGCTTGTTCAGCCTTTAGAAAGTACCTTACTACCACTGGCTCAGAAAAAGAACATCACACTGACTATTCCACATTACCCATCCAACGAACTAAAACTGGTTGGGGATGTTGCTCGCACAAGGCAACTGCTTTTCAACCTGATTGGAAACGCCATTAAATTTACTCAACAAGGCAAAGTCGAGGTCAATATCCAAATAAATGATTCAGGCTCAGTCGGTGTGCTGTTTACTGTCACCGACACGGGTATTGGTATTGAGGATGACAAGCTAAACAATATTTTCATTCCCTTCGAGCAAGCAGAACTTTCTACTACCCGAAAATTCGGCGGCACAGGTCTTGGCCTTTCGATTGTGAAGAAGCTTGTCGATTTAATGGAGGGGGATATTTCAGTCTCTAGCCGAGTTGGCTATGGTTCTAAATTCGATATTTTCCTCCCTCTCGAAGTCCAACACGACCGCGTGGACTTAACTAATATCGAAGAGGCCTCTCCGAACAACACTGAACCTTTACATAAAAAACGAATACTCTTGGTTGAAGACAACCGAGTCAACGCCGTCGTCGCGAAAAGTTTCCTTAAAGACTACGCACAGGACATCACTTGGGCCGAAGACGGATTACAAGCCCTTGAGGTTTTAGATAACGGACAGTTTGATCTCATTGTTATTGACAACCACATGCCTAATCTAAGTGGTGTTGAAACCATCAAACGTATAAGAGAGACACTAAAACTCAATACAGTGATATTCGCATATACGGCAGATGTCTTCAAAGAAGCTCACGACTCGCTAATTGATGCGGGCGCTAATTTCGTACTCACGAAACCCCTTCAAAAACCGAGTCTAGAGCTCGCATTAAAACAGTTTTCCCGTGAAATTATGGCAAGTTCGCATCAAGAAATTGAGGGAAACACGGTTGTACCTTTAATTCGTCATCCCGCGAGCCAACTCGCGCTTACAGAGGAAGAGTTGTCTGCAAGCTCATCTTTTAATGACCCGTCATTGAGTCGCGTTACTAAGCTAGAGCTATTAATCGGTTTAAAAACGAAGCTTAATGCTTTAACTGACCAACTTATTGAAGCCTATTCAAGTTCAAGCTTAGAATTGCTAATTGAAGCTTTAAGCCAAATCGAAACCTCTGCGTCAGAGCTTGAACTCGAAGAAGTGCTTGCTCTGGCTAAAGTGGCAAAAGAGAGTTGTGAAAACAACGAGCTACCCAATGTTGAACACCTGCAACAACTGATTAACCGGATGTTGGTCAATCTCCATCAAGCTCAGCGACTTACTTTGGAATTAAGTCACTCAACAAAACATGCATAATCTCTTGAACAAAAAACGGAGCCTCCAGGCTCCGTTTAAAAATTACAAGTGAGATCAGGCAGCAGCTTCTCTTAGCCGAGCAAAAAAAACAGGATACTTGCTACGGATTTTTCTTTGTTCATCAACCATGATTTTAAAAGTCGGGCCTTTACGTAATTGAACAATCACTTCATCACGATCAAAACGCAAGACTGCACCTTCAATTTCCACACGACTTTCGTCATTAAGGTTAAGCATTCCTTTAATCTCAAGCCCTTTGTACATGGTGTTAGAGTTGGCTACCACCATTCTAATACCACCTTCAGAAACTTCCGCGACCTGAAACAAATCATCCCCAAACCTGACAAAAGGCCTAGCGCGTTTTGGGTATCTTAAACGGTAAAACTGTCGTTTCTGTATAAAGCTACTCATGGTCCTGATCCTGCTCCGTGCTACTCATAGCTAGGTATAATCCCTAAGTATACCCTTTCTACGCAATAAATGATGTAAATAACCACTCGTTATTCTACTTTCACTTTACTATACCGGCAATGAATTGGTTTTTTGAAGCTTTGTGTTAGGTGGGGATGTGAGGGTGTGAGGCCGGTTAGTTTTGACAAAGCCGCTCGGGTGAGCGGCTTTTTAGCTAAGAAGCTATGGCTTTGGCGTCTTCGGAAAAAATATTAATTGCAGGCCCTGTGGGTGGCTGTGAACGTTGCTTTTCTTCAAGTTGTTTCATCTCTTTTTCAAACTGTTCATCCGTCATATCACGCCAATATCTAGGATCACGATTAGTAGATTTATCATACGCAGCCGTGGCAGGGTCTTTCTCTCGAGCTGGCTCGAGAATCATAATATCTGGCATTGGCTGGCTAACGTCCATATACCTTTGGATCATATTCCATAGCCGATGATATTCAGACACAGTCTGATTGGTACCAACAAAATTATGTAGAGGGACACCAACAGAGTATTCATGATAGCGATGAATTAGTACTAAATTGTAGTTTAGATGCCCTTGCGGAGAAGGGGCCGATATAAGTACGCAATCAAACTCGATAAATGGATGCTCGAAACGCTTTCTATTGCCCTTTTTAAACAAAGTGACCATACCAGTTTGTTTATTCAGCTCGAAAAGTATTTTACTTTTTAAGAAAGGTGCTAAGAACAGATGCCCTAAACCAATTAATTTAAAATGTCCATAGATAAATAGACACGGTAATAAACCATAAAGTGTTAGGCCATAGAATAAAGGTACGCTAGGACGCCATCCTCCTTCACCAAAGATAGCAGTAGCAAAAAGCAAAATATACCCAAGCGGTAAAAAGAATAATAGTACGCCTTTAGCCATTGCAACTATGAAAAAGTACAACTGTGACCATGCTGATAATGTTTCACAAGTTAATGTCTTTTCATTCCAAAATATAGACTTGTCGCGATTTTTTTCGAATGTCTTCATCGAAGATGGCTTCGTTTCTTTCGCCAACGAGATCGCAACACTATTGTTAGCTTTGCTAAATCCGAAAGTTTGACCTTTAGTCAGGACTTGACGTAGAAAGCCTTGAGGAGGATTTGGAGCCTGAGATTCAAACTGTTCTGAGTTGTAAGCCATCTTATTTGCCTATCCTTTTGGTGCTTTATTTTTTAGTAGATTATAAGGGATATTGTTACTAACGTTAACTTGATGCTGGAATCACCATTTTGATCCAACGCTTATCCTCTTCCGTAAAATCTGGATTAGCTGTTGGGACGCTCGGTTCATCTTGTTTCTCTAGAGGAAGTGCCGGTAAGTAGAGTTCTTCAACTTGCAGCCGAGCTCGGATAACAAGTACGGGTAAGAACTTATACGTATACGAGCGATTTTTCCAAACACTATATTCACTATATGATTCTGGGATTGTAAGATTATGTTGAATAAAGTATGCACATCCTCCCTCCACGTCTTCCTGATGAATAACCGCTAGATCATGTTTGCTCTGGTTAATAACGTTAGTCTCAATATCTGGGCCGTATACACTTGTTCGGCTTATTGTTTCAGTCACACGCTGAATAGCCTGTCTAGCATGGAAATGTATATCGATAGCATTTATGTTCAATAGAGACGCTAGGTTAGTGTTGAGATAAACAACATGGGTAACTCCTTGTGCTTTAAACCGATTAGTGATTTCTTTAGAGAAAGATGTTTCAGCCTCAATGCGATATGACTTGATTGACAAGTTGAATAACAAACTAATAAATCGATTAAATGCGACTTTTGGATCTTGCAGGTGATTGTAATTCGAGGAGGGGTCAGCGCCAAATGGGCCATTCTTAAGCCAAATTTCCATTGGGGAGTCTTTAAAGAAGGTATAGAGTGCTAAACCAGTAACAGCAACCCCTATGCCTAGCCATGCAATAGGCCCCATGCCAAATAAAACTGGCGCACTGGTCGTAAATAGACCTGTTGCTATAGTCGTCACTAGCGTACCGGTCGCGACCATTCCCATTGCTATACTTGCGTCAATATCATTATTTTTAGCGAGTTTGAATGTGTCCCATGCTGCAATGCCGGCTGTCAATAGACCTGCGCCGATGCTGACCACTCCTAAACTACTAAGATTACTTATTAGCCTAACTGTACCTTGTCTAAATGTTAGGAGCTCTACAACTTTGTCTGGCACACTTAGTATCATTTTTTGTGAATTAGTTGCTAACCATGAAGCGTTTTTGGTGTACAGATTGGATGCATGGACTAAGGCTACACCTAAGTCAGTAACTGCACTAATTGAGCTTAAGAAAGCATAAGCGCTTCTTTCTTTTGAGAACATTCTTTCCACATGTATATAGTTGTTCTTCAGATTAATCATCTCAATTACAACGATAAAATAAGGAACTCTGAACTTTTCGTAGGCGTTACTTGCAGTCAATCCAGACTTGTTTAAATCCTCTAATGTTCGTCTCGTATTAGCCTGATTTAATGCGTTAGTGATAGCGTTGTTTTCTGATACCACCACAACTTTTAATGGGAGTTTCGGACCAGTATCAGCTCTAACACCAGTGATGAGGTCGGAGCTTTTAAACGCATTTCTCCCAGTGGAAGCAAACAGTTTTCCAGACTTATCGTAGAGGCGTCCCATAGGTGTCTTTTTATTACGGGTTTTAATGTAGTCACGGTCAGTTGTACTCAATCCATAGCTAAGACCATGCCCGTGCACGCCGACAACCGTTCCTTTATACTCAGCACCACCCACTGGAGTGTACAATATATCCCCAAAAAACTTAGAGTTAGTCGCTTTCATTAAACCCAATACAGGTGCGTAAGCACTATTGAACGCTATGACTTTTGCGTGTTCAGTTAAGTCTTTGCTTAGTGCTTGCAGTGCATCAAAGTAACCTTTAAGTATTCCATCAGTAACATTAGCCAAACGTCTTTCTGTGTTGAATGCTCCTTCTTCATTATCATTAGCCTTGGACATAAATGCTAGATCCATGAATTGCAGCTTTTCATCATTTATAAGAAAGTCTTCTTGTGCCCAAATAGCTAAAGATTCTGGTGTTGCAAAACCAGAGCCAGGGTTATTTGGCGTAGGTGATGTATAGCTTTCGTCTAACGTAATAGTTCCCTCTGGAGGAAATAGAATGGCATGTAACGGATGGTTACTATTTGAAGAAATGATCTGCCTAACAGTCTCTAAATGTTGAGATTGTTTAATGTCAGTGTTGTTAGACATTTGATCTAGTTGCTCGACGCTAGCACTTAATGCACCAATAGCATTGCCTATTATGACATGAGCTGCCGCAGCATTTAGATCATTTAGTGAGCTTATATCTCGTAACACTCGTGCAATGCGGGTGTCTTGCAGTTTGTTATTTAGCTTCTCTTGGAGTAGTTTCGTATCTCTACAGCATATTTGGCGCTCTAGCGTTCTAAGAGTTCGATGAAAGCGTCCTCCTAAGTATTGATCAATATCGTCTTTGTGTTCATAAAATGGATTGCCTTGCTCACCGAAGCTTTTTGGCATAACCATTTTTTGTACAAGCTCAGCACACTGATAGTATTTTTGGGTACTCATATCAACATATACTTGTTGCAGGTAACCCATTGCGAATAGTGTTAAGAACGTATGATGTCGCAAATCAAACAGCGGATCGTCTAATACAATCGCTCTCAATTGCCGTTGTTTCGCATCTTCTAGGAAGTCATTGCTTTGTGACGTAGACCATGTGTTCTCTGTATTTAAATCTGGCGTTAATATTTCTTTTAAAACAGATTGTTTTACGCCGTATTCATACTGGAACGGTTTATTGTATTTTAGTATGTCTAATGCTCGGCTCCCGTCTGCGTTCGCCGAAGTTATTTCATCTTTGATTTCCTGATAGGTCTTTTTAACCCAATTTCCACTTAGGTCTCGGTTCAGTTTGGAGGGTTCAGCTAGAAAAAACTCAAGATCTGGTTCCCGAACTCGCATCTCTGGTAGATCTTTTGTCCTTAAAACATCTATATCTCCTTCAATATTGAGCTTATGAAAAGCAATCGCCCGTTGAGTTAACTCATTTACGTTTTCTTCCAAATAGTTAAGATACTGTGAACTCCACTGTGATTCTGAGAATGCGATATGTACTCTCGCACCCTGATTGTTATCTTTAGCGGGAATCCATAGTTCCTTTAGTGGTAACCCCGTCGCAACTCGTTCTTCATCTTTGAAAGGTTTATCTTTGCCTGTCCGGTATCTATATAGGTGAATATCTCGGAGGGACATATTGCCATCATCTTCCGGGTGAACATTCACTTCTCGCCATGCTTTGTTGTTATAAAATATATAAATAAAACCAGCTCTAATCGGAGCAAGTCTGTCTTCATAAGATACTTCATCTTGATATGTAGGAAGAAGAGTCAAAGGTAAGACTGAATGAACCAAGTAATCTTGCTCGTCTTGCTTTCTAGATATTGCCGTAACGCCTTGGAATAAAGGTAGCTTTATTGGGCCGTCTTCTGCTTCAATTTTTAGCCAAACATTGCGGTTTTCGCTTTCATCGCACCAATCCCAGCTGTAGACCGTGGTGTCGTCTAACTCAGGGTCGATGAGTTTTTTATTTTCAAGAGCAGATTGCTGTGACATGTCAGTGAGATCGTAAAACTCAAAATCTTGCTCTGAGCCGTGTTGAATGCCAGTAACTTCAACATAAAACTTTTTACCTTCACAAGCTGGGTTTGAAGCGAACTTAGCAGACATAGTTATACTCCCTAGATATCAACTGTTCTAACTGTTTCACAATATTCTCTGATGTTTGGTTGGTGTCCACCTGGTAGCGGTTATCTAGAGATATGCTATAGGTATGCACTAAATGGCGTAGTTTCGACAATAGTTTTGGTTGTTCAATTTGATGTTGTGTGCAAAAAGAGTTTACGCTTTTCTGATTTTTCCAATCAAAAGCCTGTATATCCTCAGCTTGTGCCCAAGCATCTATTTCTTGTTCGATAAACTTATCGTTTAAACCTTGTTCCTGAGATTGGGCTAGTAGCCAAGTGGCTGAAGAGAAGGGGCTGAATTCCCCTTCGATATGTACCCATTCATTTACTTCACTCTTTACCTGTTTATAGAAGCAGACAGCGGATAAACAGCCGAGCCATTTGCTTGAGTCCTCTTGACTAGCTCGGAAAAAGAAGTAACTGGCTACCGATGGTAAATAATAGTGAAAGAGCCCTTTTCTATCGCCATCGAACTGTATTTGCAATCGGTTTCTTAGTTGCTGTAGCACTTGCTTAAAGCTGATATCTAAAGGGGCCGCAAAGTAGAGAGTTTCTTTCTGCGGTAGTGAATTTATCAGTGCATCACCTTTCTTAAGTGAAACAACCAAAGGACTTCGATCAAGCAATGATTCTAGGGGGGTTGTTAAATATAAAGGCTCTACTGTGTGGTCTGAGATTTTTTGAAAAACTTCTGCCAGCATATTGTCGTAATGATTCACTAATGCATACCAATTGACTCGTTGTTTTTGCTGCTTTTCGCAGAGTGAGAGCTTCATGAATTGTTACCACACGGACAGTCACTTAAGGGACAACTGCCGTCTGTCCGTTTTTGACACAATTGAGTGATAGGCATGCCAACTTTAATATCAGCAGTCACCTGCTGAATAAGCGTCGGAGTCGGGTTGGCTAAAACTACCTCCTCTGGCGCCACCGGCGCTTCTAACCCCAACGGTAAAACAGGTGCTATACCACCGTAGCCGCTGCCGCTTCCTGCGCTGCCACCAGAATTAAGGTTGATAGCGGAGCCAACGACATGGACGCCGCCTGCATCGACTTTGACGAAGCTTCCACCCGCTTTTATGGTGATGCAGCTACCTGCATCGAGAACGATCTTATTGCCTGCTTTTAGGTGTACTTCGTCACCTGCATCGATAGCCGTTTTGCTTTTCACCTTTTGTTGCAGTCCACCACCAATATTGACGGACTTGTCGGCGATCACTCTTTCTCGGAGTTCGCCTTGGACTGTTAAGTGCCGATTGTTATTCGTCAGTTCAAACTGGTCATTTTCTACGGTGAGATGTTTGTCATGCTTAATTTCTAACGAGTGATCGTTTTTTACCTCTATGTCGAAGTCTTTTTGCGCATGAACATAGATACGCTCTTTGTCTGCTTGATCTTCAAAGCTCAATTCATTGAAACCCTGTCCTTGATAGGTCTCTGTTCGAATCGCGGTTTTAGTTTTATGTTCCGGGAGTGAATAGGGAGGAACATTCGTGGCGTGGTAAGTTCGACCTGTAATGATCGGTTGATCCGGATCGCCATTTAAGAAAGAGACGATAACCTCATGCCCCACGCGTGGTAGCGCGACCATCCCATATTGATTACCCGCCCAGCCTTGCGACACTCTCACCCAACATGAGCTATTTTCATCATTGTTCGAATAGCGATCCCAATGGAAATGCACTTTTACTCGGCCGTACTCATCGCAGTAGATGTCTTCCCCTTCGGGCCCAGCAACGGTCGCTACCATTGGTCCGTCTACCTGAGGTTTTACAGTTGGTTCAGCTTGCCAAACATAATCTGTCGGTATCACTTTAAACTGATTGCTATAAGTAGTTTCACCACTGCCACCCTCTTCTTCTAGAGCTTGAGGCTGCTTTCCGACATGTTCTACACAAACAACTAGCCATTCACGATTCACTTCAGCGGTAATGTGTTCTTGCAGCTCGAACTTTTTGCCCGCAATAATACCGGCATGGTTACTTTTCCCCAATGCCGTTCTTGCGTCTCGACGCAGGTACGCTAGGCGCGCAGTATTAAACAAAGTTCCTGATGCGTCGTCTTTAAATCTCCCCGGAAAATCGAAGTGTTCGTATACGTCTGCTCTTTGGTAATCCATTTTAGTGCCGCGTGCATTTTGGGCAAACGTATATGTCGGCTTTTTAAAACTGTAGTCTTGAAGGTCGTTATGACTTACTTCGCTGCGCACCCGAGTAGAAAACGTATTGATGAAGGGCTGCTCAACCACTCCCCCACTTATGCTGTTGTATGGAATAGGCTGTGCCAGTTTGAGAAGACCATCGTTAGCGTCAGTGAATAAGATCGTATGTTTACCTTGCTCATGGACAAAGCTATATACCATACCTTCTTCTGCAGCCAGTCGATGGAGGAAGTCGAGATCAGACTCTCTATATTGAACGCAAAACTCTCGCTGAATGTGTTCGTTCTTAAGCACAAAAGCGTATTCATTGATGCCCATTTCTTGGAGCAAAACAGACAGGATTTCGGGTACCGTTTTTAATTGGAAGATACGTGAATTGCGTCGTAATGCGAGTCGCTCTAGTGCTGGCACCATAGTCAGGGTATAGAAGGTATGATGATGGCCTGTGTCCCCCTTACCAAACTGGCGCACGATGCCATTTAACCGCTGAACAATCACCCCATCTCGAACGATTTCAAAATCAACGCAGCGATCCACAATATCGTTAGCCGATAGGTTAGGTTGACGACTAGCAAGTTGAAATTCGAAACGAAAGCCATTGCTGTCAACACCATTACTTAACTTCGTGTGCGAGAACGAGTCTCGACCCGAATACTCGATAACACGCAATGTGTCTGGCTCTTGTCCATCGATTTGAATATTGAAGCTAAGCGTTGGCATTGTAACGTCCTTCTATTAGAGGCTTTGGACAGAAAACTATCCGAAGCAGTTACAAAGCAAACTTAATACCAATCGTAATTATCAAAGTTTCAATAACTTATGTAGCTTCGAGACCTTCAATGAGCAACGAATTACCTCAATCAAGCAAACTCTTGCTCAGAAAGACCAATTAGTTAGCTAGCCAACAATTAATTATTATCCACCAAACACTTACAGTCTGGTATGGTGTAACCTAGGTTGTGCTTAGACTAGATGGAACTGATGGATATTCTTAACCAATTGCAATTTTCTCTCTCGATTACCGGGCCTATCTGTTTGATGCTTATATTGGGAATCGTGTTTAAGCGCATTGGTTTGATTAACGATAACTTTATTGATGTCGGCTCAAAGCTGGTCTTCAAAGTGACTCTCCCAACTATGCTGTTTTTGAGCATCGTGGTTTCTGAACACGACTTTTATGCGGCCAGTAGCTTTATTGCTTTTGGGGTTGTCTCAAGTGTATTGTTTTTTATCTTCTCCTCCATTGCCGTCAAAGGTCTTTTTTCCCAATCGCCAGATAAAGGCGTTATTGTACAGGGTAGTTTCAGAGCCAATACGGGCATCATTGGCATAGCTTATGTGGCTAATGCCTTCGGAGAACAAGGCGTCGCGTTGGGCGCGATCTACGTTGCCGCCATCACTCTCACCTACAACATTCTGGCGGTGATCTGTTTGACACCCAAAGGTGCCGAGTCTAGTGAGAACGTTGGAAAGATGATGATCTCCACCCTGACAAAGAACCCTTTAATCATTTCTATCCTTCTAGGGCTCGTCGTTTATTTGCTCTCTATTCCTGTCCCTGATATCGCAGTGGATGCGGGTAACTACCTCGCTAAAATGACCCTCCCCCTAGCATTATTATGTACTGGCGGCTCACTTAACTTAGGTTCATTGAAAAAGGAGCCTGGCCCCTCTTGGTTTGCCAGCTGCAATAAGCTAGTGATTGCCCCCGTACTCATCACAGCAGCTGCTTACTGGCTTGGCTTTCGCGGCCTTGAACTTGGTGTTTTGTTCTTTATGAATGCTGCCCCCGTTGCCGCTGCAAGCTACGTAATGGCCCGTTCGATGGGAGGAAACTCAACTCTAGCTGCCAACATCATTGCTTTAACCACCGTGCTATCAACTTTAACGTGCACAGTGGGCGTCCTGCTGCTTCTTGGCTTAGATCTGATGTATACATAGAATCAATATAATACTCTGTTATATAAGCATTTTAATAATAAAATAGAGTAACAAATTCTTTGCTTTACTTTTAGAGTGTTTCGACTTAGATTTCGCTCAATTATTACCCTTTTTGAGACTACTATGCCTGAGCAGCGTTTAGGCAATGGAATGGCCGCTTTTTCATTTTTACTATGGGGCCTGTTGCCACTTTATTATCAATTTTTGCCCAGCGCGGCGACGGATGAGTTGCTCGCGTTGCGTCTGATTGCCTCGGTACCGCTCGGAGCGTTGATTGTACTAGGCGTGACAAAGCGTCTACCTGACATACGCACGATCTGGGCAGACAAGCGTTCCCTAGCCTATACCACTGCGGCTACAATCATGATGTCGATTTCGTGGTGTGCGTTTACATGGGCAATGACCCATGATCGAGTCATCGATGCCAGCCTAGGCTTTTTTATTAGTCCGATTACTATGATGGCACTTGGTGTATTTTTCTTGAAGGAGTCGCTGTCCATTGGCAAGAAAGTCGCTCTAGTCCTCGCTTGTATTGGCCTCACGTATCAAATCATCCACTATGGCGAGATCCCATACATTGCACTAACAATGGCAATATTCTTTACCTTTTATGGCTGGTGTAAAAAGAAAATCAACTATAACTGGAGTACCGGACTGTATGTTGAAGCTTTGGTGTTGCTGCCTATCGCGCTTTTCTATATGGGCTATAAAGAACTGACGGTCGGTACTGAGTCTTTACATCAAGGAGCAACCACACTTGCGCTTTATTTGGGTGCAGCCCCTGCCACTCTACTTCCTTTGGTGTTTTACTCAATTGCGATTCGATTAACGACCATGTCGACCATTGGATTAATGCAATACATCGAGCCGACTATTCAGTTCTTCCTCGCGATTTACTTGTTTGGAGAAGCCTTTGATGAGGTGAAGTTAATCAGCTTCAGCTTTATATGGGCAGGGCTAATCTTTACCATTTTTGACAGTTTACGCTTTAAATATACCGCCAAGTACAGATAGAAAAATCCCCTGCCTTAATAGGTAGGGGATTTCTTCGCACACTCAGCTTAGAAAGCTAAGCTCAAGCTGCCTTGCCAAATCATACCAACGGTCAGCATTGCTATAACACCTAACACCCCAGCACCAAGCCTCTCGCGCCCTTCAAATGGATTTATGCCCTGCTCCTTCTTAGCCTGTATGTAAAAGTAGAGCCCTGGAAGATACAAAATCGTAGAAAGCAGTAAGTAGTTTAAACCCGACGCATAAAGTAACCAGATACCATAGAGGGTTGCTCCAGCACCGACAAGCAATAAGCTTCCTTTGTTTTTTTCCTCGATCGCTATCTTTAATACGAATGCACCGACAAGAAAATACGGCACTAAGATCATTTCTGAAGCGATGATCAATAAGGTGTCATAAGTACTGCCAGCAAACATCACGAACACGAGAGATATTTGAATCCAAACATTGGTCAAAGTGAGTGGCTTAACAGGGCTGCCCGCTTTATTTAACTGAGCATAGCGTTTAGGGAACATCTTCTCTTTCGCGCACAAGTAAGGCGCTTCGGATGCCAGAACCGTCCAGCTAAGAAATGCACCACAGACTGAAATCAGTAGTCCGACACTAATAATGTATTGACCCCAAGGCCCTAAAATTTCGGTTAACACTTTCGCCATAGATGGGTTTTGATAGCCTGCCAGCTCAACAGGTTTTATCACCCCCATAGACAGCAAAGTCACAAATACATAAATCGCTAACGCAGTAAGGAGACCAAGAATCGTCGCTCGGCCAATATCTTTACGATTTCTTGCACGGCCCGAGACAACGACAGCGCCTTCAATACCAATGAACACCCAAACCGTTACCAACATGGTACTTTTTACTTGAGACATCAAATCATGCCCTTCACCAAAGTGAAGCCCTGTGAAATCCAAAGTAAAAGTGTTCCACTGAAAAGCAAAAGCAGCGCAGACAATAAAGATAAACAAAGGTACCAACTTAGCGTAGGTCGTCACCATGTTGATCAGTGCTGCGGTTTGAACGCCTCGTAGCACCAAGGCATGAACCATCCAAAGTAAGCATGAAGCCCCGACAACTGAAACAAGCGTATTCCCTTGGCCGAAAATGATGTTGTCTGGTGTATCAAACAGCATTCCAAGCGTGCTAAAAACAATGACTAGATAAGAAACGTTAGCCAGCATAGCACTTAGCCAGTACCCCCAAGCAGAGCAAAAACCAACAAAGTCACCAAAACCTTCTTTTGCGTAGCCAAAAACGCCACTATCGACATTCGGCCTATGTGACGCAAGCTTTTGAAAAGAAAGGGCGAGAAAGATCATACCTACACCCGTTATCGTCCAACCGATCATTACTGCTGCTGGACTGGCAACCGATGCCATATTTTGAGGCAAGCTAAAAACACCAGCGCCGATCATCGAACCGATGACGATCGCAGTTAGTGAACTCAAGCCGAGTTTATTATCCATTATAGTTTCCGGTACAACCGTTTAGGAGGTGCAATACTACGCTGAAACAGATTCATAAGGCAGAGCTGATGTGAGCTAAGTCGCACATATGATTGGCAAATCGTAGATTTCATTGTCACCGATCAATTCAGAGTGTGCATTATAATATCTTTACAATTAATAGAGAAAACAAATCAGCACCAAGCACCAATAAATGCACACCAAGCCAGTATATATCACTAATTTTTAAACAATAATAAACACATAATATCCATATCAATTAACAACAGTAACGACTAATTATCCCTGAATTCATGTAAGTTATGCATAAACCTAAGCATTCCTAGTAAACTCAACTAAGCTATTAGGAGGTGACGGTGATTGTTCCGCACATCACCTCTCTATGATATCCATTACTTCCTGTTTGTGGGGTCGCTGAAAGGCGACCATTTTTTTGTGCCGGCCTTATGTTGCAAACAACAAAAAAGCAGCCGAGGCTGCTTTTAGAATTCTACGATTTAATGTTTAGAGCTTTCAGGCCTGTGCCCGAATTCAGCTTGTTGATAAATATCTGCCAGACTGCGATCTTTTCTCTGCTTCGCACTCTTTGCTTTGGCGGCATAATGATAACTTTGATCTTTCAGCGCCTTTTCATGAGCTTTTGCCGATTGGATAAACTCTGGATCGGACAACGCTTGTTGGCGTAGGCGGTTAACTCGTTCGATGGTTTCCAACAACATAATACACCTCCCATTTAACTGTATTTATAACCAGTATAGACCTATACAGTTTTAGATCAAGAAAATACTGTATATATAAACATGAAATAACTTTAATCTATTGTTATAAATAACAATACTATTAAGCCGCCCATAGGTAAAAGCGCCAATTTCTATATGTTCAATAGCTCTTACCTATTAATAGATAAGAGCTATTGCAGCTATTTGTAACATCCATTTCTCACAATTTATTCTGCTCGATAAGATGCCAATCGAATCGAGAAATTGGATAAAGTTATGAAAGCGATCGTCGTGGAAGGTGGAGCAATGCGCGGTATTTTCGCCGCAGGTGTTTTGGATTCATTTATTGAAAATGGCTATCAGCCGTTTGATTTTGCCATTGGTGTCTCTGCAGGGGCATCTAACCTCGTGGGTTACTTAGCACAGCAACAAAACCGTAGCTATCAGGTCATCACTACACTAGCGACCAATAGTGAGTTCTTTAACCCCAAACGCTTTATCAAAGGTGGAAACTTAGTGGATGTGAAATGGCTCGTTTCAGAATCAGAGAAACAGTTTCCTTTAGATAGAGAACAACTATTTTCGAGTACACCTTTAGTTGCAACAACGACAAATATTGAGACCGGAAAAGCGGATTATTACCAAGTCACACGCGATAACCTCCACTTGGCTCTTGAGGCAACCAGCGCGTTACCCATCGCCTACAAGCAAACTCCTTGCTTTTCCGGCGGATGCTATGCTGATGGAGGCGTCGCGGACTCTATTCCTGTGATGGAAGCTTATCGACGCGGCGCAAAAGAAATTACCGTGGTTTTATCGCATCCTTTAAGCTATGAAATGCCTCAAACTAGAGCGTCTTGGTTACTCAAAAGGCTGCTTGCGAAATACCCCATGATTGGTAAAGCGATGGCAAATCGAGCAACAAGCTACAACAAGTCACTAGAGTTTATCCGTCGTCCACCGAAAGATGTCACGATACGAGTGATTGCTCCGCCAGAAGATTTCGCCGTTAAGCGCTTAACGATGAAAAGAGAGTTGCTCGACAAAGGCTACCAAATGGGAGTTCTTGAAGGAGATAAACATCTGGCAAGCCGCGGTGGAGTCTATGGATTAACAGAGGAAAACTGTCATTTCTGTTTATAAAGCTTAAGAATAACGAATTATGTTAGACTCTACGGGCTGCATTCTATTATTCCACCTGTATGAAACTAGTAAAAACTTTAAAACCTCTAGGTTGGTTAGTACTCCACTTTTTGATAGGCGTCGAGCTCGCCTACATTTCTATCATCTTAATTGCTATTTTTGGCGCGGGTTATGATGGAACCATAGAGGAGATTCAACGAGACGAGCTAATGATAAACGTGGTATACGCAATGTTTATCCTTTATCAATGCTGGTCTGTCTATCGCTTTGGTGTGAAAGGCCTTCTTCCCATATTAGTAACGTCTCGAAATCAACAAAGGTCGCACTAGGCGACCTTCTTAATGCGCAATATCTAATGAGTTGTCTTTGACGCCATTGACTCGAAACCAACCAGCGATACTGTAGCGCTCGGTATTGGTTGGCAACACTTCGTGTGGGAACTGCTCGGATAGAAAGACAAACAATCGTCCCGCCTTTGGTGGAATCGTCGCAACATGGTTATCGCCTAGATCATAAACCACCAGCTCGCCGGCATCTTGCTCCGACCACTCTTCGTTCATATAGAAAACGGTAGTAAGGCGACGGTTTTCGTTACCTCTAAAGCAATCCAAATGCTTCTGATAGAAGTCGCCTTTTTCATACTTAGCAAAGTGCGCTTCATATTCGAACAAGCCTAAGAAAAAGTGGCGGTTAGCTTCTAGACGGATCTGCTCCATTCTAGATAGAAAGCTAGCTACTGGCGCTCCCATCTCAGAGTGTAACCACTGGATTTTATCGCTACGAATGGCACTTTCTCGCGTCAGTTCTTCATTACGCCCGATCCGCGCCTTGCTCCAATCTTGAGGAATGCAGTCGCGTAGCTCAGCCACTTCTTGGCTTGAAAGAAAGTCGTCCCAAACGTAATAGCCCTGAGTAAACAAGACGTCAATCAATTGGTTCATAGGTGTTGGAGTCCAGTGATTAAATCAGAAGACGCCTTATACACAAGTGTACCAAGAACCAACAAATCAGATTAATTGTCGTGACGACAATCGAAGGCGCGCTGACCTAGTCGTTAGAAGCGAGACAAATCAATTTTGACGGGCTCACCAAGCCAATAAGCGTATTCAGTGTGATCTTTGACATCATCGTCAGTGAGCGCATGAACCAATACCGTTAAGCCTTCACGCTTGTTATCTAGCCATGACACTACAGACTCAAATTCACTTGCCGTAAACGTGATTGAAAAACTCCACATGGTATGCGGGCCAACGCGCTTCTCGTTAAATCTACCTACTGGCAAATCGAACTGACTCAGCGCTTGCTCGCGGATTTGCCGAGCGAACTCGCAAGTCTGTTGATCAAAGTAAACATGAGCATGGTAATTTTGATGAATATTTTTTGGATAAGACACAGGCAGTTGATTTATTGAGTGGATCATGGCGCTATCCTATCACTGTCACGGATAAGACTCGCGCCTACTTACAATCATTACAAAAGTTAGGTGACTTTTAAGCCACTATCCCGTGCTCGACCGCGTATTTTGCTAACTCTGCGGTACTATGAAGATCGAGTTTATGTTTGATATTTTGACGGTGAGTTTCAACCGTTCGATAACTGATATCTAGTAGTGAGGCAATCTTCTTGCTGCTGTTTCCTTCGGCAACAAGTTTAAGTATCGCTTCTTCACGACGGCTAAGCGGATTCGGCTTTTGTGCAACGGGCACCACTTCCTGAGAGAAAAGCGTTTGAGTCACTGATTCACAAAAATAAGTCGAACCTTGGTAGACCGTCTTAATGGCTTGCACCATGCGTCGAGCGCAAATCTCTTTGAGCATATAGCCCACAGCCCCGACTTGCATCACCTTCATGATGTATTCGCGGTTATCATGCATGGTGAGCATTAACACTTTTACGTCAGGCATGGACTCCTTAATGACGCGCGTTGCATCGATACCGTTCATCATTGGCATACTGACATCCATCAGCACTACATCCGGCTGCAATGACTTGACGACGTCTATCGCTTCTAAGCCATTACTGGCTGAACCAATCACTTCGATCTCAGGCTCTGTTTGAAGTCGCGCGATAAATCCATCTAAGACAACTTGGTGATCATCAACAATCACTACTTTAATTGGTTCATCCATATACTAATCCATCCAATTCCAGTAATACGGTAATCTCTGTACCAAAGCCCGGTTCACTTTCTATTTCAAAGTCACCACCGATAAACTCAACTCGCTCACGCATATTGCGTAGCCCAATACCACTTTTTCGCAGCGATGTGTTTACATCAAAGCCCACACCATCATCGCGAATAATGAGCTGAAGCATATTACCCATCTGATGCAATATCACGCTTACTGTATTGGCATGGGCGTGTTTTTCGATGTTAGTCAATGATTCTTGAGCAACACGATACAAAGTGGTCGCTACTTCTGATTTTAGTTTTCCTGGCTGAGTCGTCAAAGAGGCTTCCACCTCAACGCCTGAATGAGATTTAAAATCTTGCAGCAAGGTGTTCATCGCCGCTTCTAAGCCAATATCATCCAATGCGCTCGGGCGTAGATTATGAGAAATATGCCTCACTTCATTAATCGCTGTCATCAAAGACTGTTGAGACTTAGCTAAATGCTGCTGCAATGGTGCATCCGTTATCTTACTTGATAGCAGCTCTAAGTGGCATTTACTCGACACTAATAACTGATTGATTCCGTCATGCAGTTCGCGGGCTAGGTGTTTCTTTTCGTCTTCCTGAAACATCACTGTTTTGTGGGCTAACTCTTTTAAACTTCTATCTGCCAGACGATGTTCATGCAGGTTCACCGCTAACGTGATGACTACGATCACCCCTACCGTCACTATCATAATCACGATTACGGAGAAGAAGGTGGTTTCGATGTTTCGATTCACCTCAGACTTAAGATTAGCAACTTCATAGGTGATGTCTTCAATGTATAAGCCAGTGCCGATCATCCAATTCCATTTATCGAGCCATGCAGCGTAACTTAATTTAGTTACGTTTTCCCCAGTAGAAGGTTTCTGCCACAGGTAGCGATGGAATCCCCCGCCACTTTGCGCTTGATGCAAAAGCGCCTCTATCAGCAAGTCACCATTTTCATCTTGAAGATCGATCAAATTCTTACCAATTAGGTCTGGCATAATTGGGTGAACTAGGTTAATCCCTTGCTCGTCATAAGCAAAGAAATAGCCATCTTTGTCTTTTCCGTAACGAAGTTTCGACAACACCGCTTTGACTTGCTGTTTCGCAGTGTCTTCATCAAGGCTCTCATCATTGTAGATGTGTGAAATCGCATCAAATGCCAAATCTACGTGATCTTTGAGTGCCGTTTCCTTAGAGCGAATCAACCCGTCTTCAAAAATTTGGATCTCTTTCTCACCTAAGGTTTTCGCCTGATGAATCGAAATCCAACTTGTTAACGCAGTAACCAACAGTAAAGGCAGCAGGCTAAGTAGTATTAGTTTGGCTTGTAGAGGCATCCCTTTCCCCCAATGACAACAGAGGCTGCTCACCAAATGGTAAGCAGCCCCACTTTAACAGGAGTCGTTAATATTACGTAACTAAAGGATCACATTCCGTAGAATTCAGGGAACACGAGCAACGTAGCGAGTACCAGAATCTGAATCGCGATAAATGGCATTACACCACGATAAATATCTCTCGTCGTCACGCCTTTTGGTGCCACCCCTTTCAAATAGAATAAGCTAAAACCAAATGGTGGGGTCAGGAACGAAGTTTGTAGGTTCATCGCAATCAGAATCGCAAACCACGTCATGTTAATACCCATGATCTCAGCCACTGGAGCAATGATTGGCACGATAATAAAACAGATCTCTACGAAATCGATAAAGAAGCCAAGGATCAAAATCACAAGCATAGTGATTATTAAGAAGCCCCACTTCTCGCCCGGAATCTGTAGCATCCATTCTTCGACTAAGTAGTCACCACCTGTATAGGTAAATGCCATAGAGAAGGCCGTCGCACCCAGTAGAATAGCGAATACCATCGCAGTCACTTTAACCGTCTCTTTTGAAGCCTCGTAAACCATCGACCAGCTAAATTGACGATACAAGATCGCAAGTACAATGGCACCTGCGCCGCCTAAAGCCGCAGACTCTGTCGGCGTTGCTACGCCAGCGAAGATAGAGCCCAGTACCACGACAATAAGTGCTAATGGTGGAACAACCGCCTTGAGAGCAGTGATCACTTCTTGCTTGCGGCTTAAACTGCCATCACTTGGCATTGGCTGCGCTGCTTCAGGGTTAAGTTTGGCGTAGATTAGGATATAAACCACATAGGCACCAACCAGAACTAGCCCTGGCCAAACCGCCGCTTGAAATAGGTCACCGACTGGCACACCCAGAACATCGCCGAGTAAGATAAGGACAATAGAAGGCGGAATTATTTGACCCAAAGTCCCTGACGCACAAATGGTGCCGCACGCTAACCCTTTGTCGTAGTTATATTTGAGCATCACTGGCAACGAGATAAGCCCCATAGCCACAACCGATGCGCCAACAACGCCAGTCGATGCAGCTAGAAGCGCCCCAACCAAAACAGTTGAAATGGCTAAACCGCCTCTTACGCCACCAAACAGCTTGCCCATAGATTCAAGCAACTGTTCCGCCAATCGAGTCTTTTGTAAAACCAAGCCCATAAATACAAACAGCGGCACTGCCATAAGTACGGTGTTTTCCATGATGGACTGGATACGGTAAGGCATGAAAGCAAACATATCCATGCCTTCTGCCCAAACACCAAAAATTAACGCGATACCACCGAAGGTAAACGCAACGGGAAAGCCAAGTAGCAGTGCAAACAAGGCGACGAAAAACATTACTATACCGACCATTTTTAGCCTCCTTTATTTGCGTTCTTGCGAGTAGACAAGGTGTGGATTGACGATTCTATTTAATGAATGTAACAGTAAGCCAACGCCACTGATTGCCATAAAGAAGAATGACAATGGGATCATTGCTTTAATAATCCAACGGTAAGGTAGGCCGCCCGGATCACCTGAAGTTTCGCCTAATGCATAGCTCTCTTTAGCAAAATCGATCCCGTAGTAAGCCACCAATAAGCAAAACGGTAAAAGAAATATAAGAGTTCCAAGTAAATCGATAATCGCTTGAGCCTTATTCGAGAGACGTTCATAGAAGAGATCGACTCGGACATGGCCGCCTGCTTTTACTGCGTAAGGAACACCAAGTAGGAACACTGCTGAGAACAGATGCCACTCCATTTCCTGAAACGCGATAGAAACGTCGTTAAACACATAACGCATCACAACGTCATAGACGACATTCGCCAGTAGCAAAATAAATAATATGCTTGATAACCACCCTAGGAAGTCACCAAAGCGATTAAATACTCGCTCGATATAGATTAGGCTTCTCATTCCCTACTCCATGGAATTTTGAATATGCGCCACTATGAATTTGTGGCGCTTTATAAGATAAGTTTTCTTGGGCTTTAGAGTAAGTGACGGCGTCACCTATTCTGTTATTGTTATTGAGCTTGGCTGTTCAGGTACGCGCGGTGAGAAATATCAGTCCACGAACGTACTTGCTTGAGGTAATCAGCTTGAGATTTTTGAATCTCTTTCGCTAACTCATCTTTCTCTGCATGTTTCGCTAGCAGACGATCATTTGCTTCACGAAGTGCGTTCATCACTTCTGGTGGGAAATCCTTAACTTGAACATCAGGGTATTCCGACTTAATAGATACCCAGTTCTTACCACTTTCGTGAGTCGCTTGAGTGTACATATCGTAAGCGGCGGTGCGCATCGCGACACGTAGAATTTCACGAAGATCTTCTGGAAGACGCTCATAGGTACGCTTGTTAACTAGGAACTGCAGCTCTGAACCTGGCTCATGCCAACCTGTGTAGTAGTAAGGTGCAATCTTGTGGAAGCCCATACGAAGGTCTAGAGATGGACCTACCCACTCCAGTGCATCAATCGTACGACGCTCTAGAGAAGTATAAAGCTCACCCGGTGCAATGTTGGTTGGCTTAGCGCCTAGCTCTGCCAAGATCTCTCCAGCGAAACCAGGGATACGCATTTTCAGACCCTGTAAATCTTCAACCGAATTGATCTCTTTTTGGAACCAACCACCCATCTGGATATCGGTGTTACCACCAGGGAAAGAAAGAAGGTTGTGTGGAGAATAAACCTGCTCCATCAGCTCCATACCGCCACCATGATAGAACCATGCATATTGCTCTGCAGGGGTCATACCAAACGGCATAGAAGTAAAGTAAAGCGTGTTCGGTACTTTACCTTTCCAGTAGTAAGAACCAGAGTGACCTAGGTCGTACTGCCCTGACTTCACCATATCGAAAATACCGAGTGGCGCTTTGTGTTTATTTGCCGAGTCGATACGAATTTGCAATCGACCATTAGACATCTTCTCAGCCATTGCAGCCATGTTCTTAGTTGCATCACCAAATACTGGGAAGTTTGGTCCCCAAGTTTCTGCAAGCTTCAAGCGATACACTTTTTCAGCTGCAGTAGCCGAAGTCGCTGCCATAACCAAAGCAGCCGCCACCGCGGTTCCTTTTAACACTCTTTTTAGAGATTGTTTGATAAGACTCATGTTCATGTCCTTTGTTAACGGGTCATACCTTTTTAGGCATGTTTTATTTCTCATACAGAGTGGTTCATCAATAACCAATATGAAATAGGCGCGAACACGGACTGGTTTTAACAACTAAGATGACGCATAGACGAAAGAATTACGTAGTAATACGTAGGAAATATGACCACATAAATCTTTTAGCTAAATAAATCAGCTAGATAAAATTAACCACCAAGGTCGACGTTTACAGATTATACGTAGTTATGTGCACAGGAAGGAATTGATGAAAAATGTGACAAAAGTATTAAATATAATTTATAGAAATGAAAAAGCCCCGACACTGTCGAGGCTCCAAAGGTGCTAGAATCCAATTAAATGGATTTGCTAGTGGCAATTAAACTGCTTTATAGATAACTTTGTTGCCAGCTAGTTGCTCTTTAACCACTAGGTTTTCTTCTAGAAGTTTCTTAAGAGCGCCTGTTGCCCAAGATGCTGCTTTAGCGTCTTCTTGACCAGCCGCTATGCCGATACCTTTCGGGTTGATACCTTCAGCGTTGTTAACAACGATATCTAGAACTTGTTGCTGCTTTGGAGTAAGCGCAACGTCAGTTGTTTTAGCTGCTGCTACAACTTTCTCCGCTGCTGGTTTTACAGCTACTTTCTTCTCAACTGCAGGCTTAGCTTTCTTTGTCGCTTCAACGTTCGCAACTGTCGCTTTAATGCGTTTTTGCAGTTTAAGCTGCACCTTACGCTTATGAGCAAGTCTCATCGAGTATTTCTCCATTTCACTGCATACGGAGCAGTGGTGAAAATTTGAAGCGCGATTTATACCAAAAATTTGCTCGCATTTACAGGGTATGAGCGGCTTTATGCCACAAAAATACGCGATACAGAGACATGCGACTACAATTTAATCAATAACCCAAGTGATCGAATCTTCAACTACTGATTATATAAACAGATGTATTTGTTGTTGTGAGAAAAGCCTGTATGCAAACCGTACACCTAACCAATCAACCCTTTGTTTTTTCATCTATCACAGTGAGATGGCTTAGTGGAATTTTCACGATTGGCTGTCTGTTTTTGCTGCTTTACGCACCTGGTTGGCAACAAGCTCTACTGACCGCCGTCGCTGTCGCAGCATTGATTGGATTTGGCTATGTGCTCATTCTAAAAAGCACCGTCAAGTTCACTCTAACCGCAACCCATTTTCAGCAACACTTGTTTAAGGGAGGTTGGGTCATACAGTGGAGCAACGTGCAAAAGATTGGCATTTGTACCTATGAGCAAGATGGATGGCATCAACCTTTGCCTTGGATTGGAATTAAACTCAAACACTACTCGCCCTACTTAACTAGTATCTGCCCGCGTATTGCTACGGAAATCTTACTCAGTCAGCGAGCGCTTTTATACCTTGGCGCTCGTCAACATCAGCAAGGAGAACAGTTCGAGGATATCGTGCTCGACTCACACGCCTATCGCAACTCTGACGGAAAAGAGTTTAAAGGGCTGCTCGCTATGTTAGCGAACAGAATGAGATATCAGCGAGAGTATTATGACTATGATATTTTTATTTCAGCCAATGACCTTGACCGCTCGCCTGAAGAGTTTGTTGGCTTAGTGCGCCGATATCTCGCAGCGGCGGAAACTGAGGTATAAAAAAGGCCACAAAAAGTGGCCTAGTTCGAAGTATCATTTCTACTGTTTAATACAGAGGCATTTCATCGGCAACAAAAGGATTTGATGCGCGCTCACGACCAAAAGTTGACTCTGGTCCGTGTCCTGGCACGAAGCGAACTTCACTACCTAGCGGCCATAACTTACCTTTAATCGAAGCAATCAAAGTATCAAAGTCACCTTTAGGGAAATCGGTACGACCAACTGAGCCGTTAAACAGAACATCACCAACAAAAGCGAGCTTAGATTCCTCGCTAAATAGAATCACATGACCCGGCGTGTGACCCGGCGTGTGAATAACATCCATAACCTGATTACCAAATGAGATTTGGTCACCATCGTTTAGCCATTGGTTTGGTTCAAAAGCTTCTGTTAGTGGGAAACCAAACATCTGGCTTTGCCCTTCTAGCCCTTGTAGCCAAAAGTTATCATCTTTATGTGGACCAACGATTTCTACACCGCCCAACTCACGAGATAAAGGCTCTGTTCCGCCAACATGGTCGAGGTGACCATGAGTTAAAACAAGGTTAACAACCTTCACACCAAGCTCTTTGATCAGCATTGCTAGCTGTTTAACATCACCACCGGGATCGACAACAATGCCTTCCATGGTTTCATCACACCAAACAATGGAGCAGTTCTGAGAAAAAGAAGTAACAGGAACGACTTGGTACTTAAGTGACATAGCTTAACCTTGATATAAATCTAAACTGGCTGAACTATGACACTTGCCCGCCATTTTGACAACTCTAAGCAAGAAGTTTACGCCCAGTAGCGAACTGGCCCTGTATCGATGTGAACAAAGTTACTCTTGGGATAATAGCCCACCCCGCCAAACTTAAGCTCACGTGCGACATCTCGAACTTGTTTTAGGTTAACTCCATCAAGACGAAAATCTATCGCTTGACCTAGCATGTGGTAGCTCTTCTTTGCCACACCACTCGACTTGCCACGTAGCGCCTCGTTTGTCGCTGGTGAACGATAACCGGAAATGATCTGTACTTCAGCTTCGACGCCGAGCTCTTTTTGAATTTGGCTGATGTGATCGAACAAGCGCTTGTCCATCGCGTGCACTTCGTTGCGTCTAAAGTCACGACATAGATGATTCAAACGACCAAGCTCTTTGTCGATATAGTTGTTGCCATCGAAATAACACGTTTCAAGCGCTTCGCGGGTATGTAGGTTGGTTAAGGCTAATGAGCGAGGTTGATCAGGATAAGATGCCCAAGCCACACTTGGTACGCAACTCGCTACGACTAAACCACTTCCGGCCAGCTTAATAAAATCTCGTCGGGATAATGCCACTTTAAAATTCCTTCACAATGTTGTTGCCCTAACGTGTCAAACGGCGACACTACCGAACTCTATTGTGAAGTGCAAATGCATAAAACATGCTCAAAGTCGCATTGTATTCGCTATTTTTTGCTTAACTATTGAACCTATTAATAAAATTATTTTTGGAAAATAAACGTAAAGAGTCTGTCAATTCTAGCCCTTTGTGTAACGAAATCTGTCTAGGCGGTAAATATCTTCCCTGTAGTGGACATTCCCTTCCTCATACCATGCCGTTTGATAAATGATATGTACCGGAATGCGACTTTTTAACGGAATCGAATGATTGGGGATAGGCTCTACTGGCTCACTCTCTTGCGCTGTTTCTTCCTCCTCGATATTTAGCCCTTGAGATTCAAGCAAGGTCACCGCAAATAAATCAGCATTCTCAACTCGGATACACCCAGAGCTAAACGCCCTTTGTGTTTCATCAAACAACCCTTTGCTCGGTGTATCATGAAGGTAAATGGCACGTCGATTCGGCGTATTGAATTTATACAACCCCAACGCATTAACATTACCGGACAGCTGTGTCATTCGATACGGGAATGAACTCGGCCTTAGATTCTCCCAATCAATTTCTTCAGGGTTAATCACCTCGCTAGAACCCCATTTAGGCACAATCTTAATATTTTGGCGAGTGAGATACTCAACGTCTTCCTTCACCTTAGGAATGATATCTTCCACCATAATTTTCCACGGCACATTCCAAGTTGGATTCAAGATAAGCGAATCTAATTTGGTGTTCATAACAGGTGTCGGTCGACCTTTGCGCCCCACCACCACTTTCGATTCAAATAGCTGCTCCCCTTGCGCCCAGTACTTCATTTCAAAGCTTGGGACATTAACTACGATGATGGTGTCGCGTTGATTTGGCCAGTATCGAATCCGCTCTGCATTAATTGCTAGCGTAGATAATCGCTTTTCGATTGGTAGATTTAGCCACTTGATTGTATCAGGGCCAATAATGCCGTCTTCCTTTAAGCCATGCAGTCGCTGAAATTGTTTAATTGCGGTCTCTAGCGTGCTGTCAAACCAAGTGACATCCTTTCGGACATCAATCAGATTAACATCGACTACCTCTAGTCGCTGCAGTAACGTTTCTCTATTGGTGAGCTTGTCCCCTACTTGCTTAAACCCTTGTTGCGCATACAAAGGGGTATCCAACTTCTGAAACTTAATCAGGTGGAGATAGGTATCGATCAGGTACTGGTAGCCAGCAGAATCAGGGGTGTAACGGTCAATAAGACCGCCTAATGATTGCTGCGCAATTGCTCGATGGGTAGCAATCAATGAACTATTTGGCGGCAGCGGTAAGGTGCGGGCCATTTTCTTGTCGAAGAACCACTTGTTGCCACTGGTTTTGGAGTTCTCCGCATAACTTAAGTAGAGAAGTAAAGTGTCTGTTGCCAGTACATCGTATTCAAACCAACGATTACTCTTTCGATAAAACTGCAAATAGCTAAGTTGACGAGAGAACAGAGAACTAAAACTGGCGTGATGAATAACCTCTAATTGAAACTCCAGTTTGCTGCTCTGCTGGAGATCAAACCAAATCATCTGAGAATCATTGTTGCGGTAAATGTCTTCGACGACAGCGGGGTATTGGAGTAAGCGATGCAGTTGACTGTCAGGTTCAAGCCAACCGATTTGAGTAAAGTATTGCGAGGCATAGGTCGTCGAAGGTGCTAGGCACAGTACTAATAACCAACAAGTCCATTTTCCCATTGCTTCAACCTCCGCCATACTCTGAATATAAAGTATGGCAGAGTTAAACAGTGACTGTATGACTTGTTTTTGAAACTTTCGTTGGTCTCTCTAAAAACACATTAATTATTAACTAATTACCGACCAATGATTATCCCACTGAATTCCCGAGCGGACGACCTGCTTATCACCAGGTTGGCGTTGGCTAACGACTCCGCCTGCGCCCGAACTGACCTTAAAAGTCTCGCCTTGCACCACAACGCCCGAAGCGTCAGGCAACGGAGAAAGCTCAACTAACTGTCGGGTATGTTTAGACCAAATACCGTAGCAATTACCGCGAGGCGACGTGGCTAAGATCCAGTCTTTTGTTGCAGCAATACTTGCAATGTAATGATTAAAACGTGCCCACTGTTCTGGTTCCGCTTGAAGTGAGACTAACTTGCCTCCTTTGGTATGCATCGCAAGTAGAGAAGGATACTCGTCGGGCTCTCCTCGGTATTGCTGGCCACACAACACCGTCTCAGAACCATCATGCGCTAAGTGGCGAATACTCAGTTTATGGTCACTCAAACCCACTTGCTCAACTAACTCTCCATTGCGATCAAGATAACTCAGGCTCGGGGTCATCGAGTCTAAGTTGAGCGGTTCTCTTCCATTGGTATGAACGCCACCAACCCCTATCACGAGTGAGTCATCTGGCATGACAATGACTTCATGGGGCCCTAAACCGAACCCAGTAAACTCTGCGACCTTTTCATACCCTGCGATGACATCATAAACACCGATAATACCTCGGCTTGTCCCCCGTTCACCTTCGGTCGCATACAGCCATTTGCCATCATTGGAATAAACACCATGACCGTAGTAATGCCGTTTCTTATCGGCAGGTCTGAGCTTTATTGACTCTCCCGTCTGATAATCAAACACTTGAAAATAAGTACCCGGCCTGCGAGCAAAAGCAACGGCATGCCTTAGCGCCGAATTCGAAGCAACACCATGACCACGTTCAGGCAACGGCACTTGACGAATCGGCAACCCATTTTGATCGGCGACGACCGCATTAAAACGGTCGCGGCCGGAGATTGAACAACCAATTAACGTTGGCGTAGCGCTTTGCGTCGACGTCGAAACACAGCCAGCCAACGGATAAGCCGCCCCCAAAAGAGCAGCTTTAAGTAGTGAACGTCTTGTGTTATCAGTCACCATCGGTTGCGTTAAACCCTATAATGACGCCCAATTCAATCGCGACTTCCTCGTGGATCAAATACTTAAGCTGTTCTAGCTTGTTGTACTGTGAGTAAGCCTTCTGGTAGCCCTGTTTGGTTTGCAACATGTCGAACAGACTTTCATCGCTTGGCCAAGTTTCAACTGTCATCGCAAACTGATTGGAAATGCTGTCTGCTAGCGTCGCTTTGCCTTTATCACGCAACAACGCGTCTAAACCCTTTCCATTGGCAAAATAGAGTGCTTGCATCGCTTCAACATTTGCCTTCAAGTTTTGCATCGATGTTTCTGAACGCCATGACTCAGCAAAGTACGGACGTGGCTTGCCAAAATTAGCCAGCGGACGGCTCATCTTTTTCATGCTGTATTCAAGCTGATTCGATAGCAGTGCGATATACTCTGATTCCCACTGTTTTTCATCAAGACCGACCCAAGGGTTAGTTACCCACGCTTGGGCGATTTTCCCCGCATTCAACTCAATGTTAGCGCTAATAGCTTGAGCCGTTTCACATGTCTGAGGGTTACCCGTCAGGTTTGATGCTTTGTCATACAACAACCACTCAATAGAACCTAACCCCTGCACTGTCACACTCTGAAGAGCAATATCTTGCTGAGTCCAAACCTTAGGTTGCTTGATCAAGCTGCTCATCTTGCGCCCTGTGGTGTTTTTCTTATCTGGCCAAAATTGAATATTCCAACTTTGAGCCAATGCTGCTTCCGGTCCACGCTCTTGCCCTTGCAACGCCATCCACGCAAGCATGGTTTGATGCCACTGCTCTTTAACCATGTTCAGATCAGAATTAGAAGCGCAGTAGCCTGAAACAGACTTTGCTAGCTTAGCCGATTTATTCTTAAAGGCGTGCGCTGAGGTAAACTCCACCTCATACACACCTTGGCTAAGATGAGTGGTGCTTTGTGGCTGTGCGCCTTCTGGCTGTGAAGTTTGGCAACCAGTAATAGCGATTACAGCCGCAGCGGCTAATACATAATGCTTTTGTTTCATCATTGAATCCTATAAAGAGTTGAGGAAAGCAATCAGTGCTTCTCTCTCTTTCCGGTTGAACTTCAATACTTTCTGTTTTGCTATTTCTGCTTCACCACCATGCCAAAGCACTGCTTCCATTAGGTTACGCGCTCGACCATCGTGCAAGAAATAGGTGTGGTCATTGACTTCTTTAGTGTAACCAATACCCCATAGTGGCTGAGTTCGCCACTCTTGACCATTAGCAAGATATTCTGGTCGATTATCCGCTAGACCGGGGCCCATATCGTGCAGCAACATATCTGTATAAGGGTGAATGGTTTGGTTAGACAAGGCAGGTAAACCTTCGCGATTACCAGTTTTCACATTGGTTTTATGGCAGCTATCACAGCCAACTTTAGCAAACAGTTCTTGGCCAAGTTTCACCTCTGGTTTATCGACATTACGACGAATTGGCACAGCTAAGTGCTGAGAGTAAAACTCTACAAAGTCCAGAATATTGTCGCTAACTTCAGGTGAACCGCCGTTAGGTAGATCATCACAGATAGTCTGTTTAGAGGTACAGTTTTCGTTGGGGAACAAGTTACTGGTTAAGCCTACATCCCCATTAAATGCTGCGGCATTCTGCTGCATTAGGTTTGGTTGACCCGCTTTCCAGCCAAAACGACCAATAGCAAAGTCATTGGTGCGCACATCCCAAACAACATTGACCTTGCCTGAAATTCCGTCGCTATTCTTGTCTTGTTCGTCTGCCCAAGCTTTCAGTGTTTCATCTGGGATGCTTTCAAGAAGGCCTAAACCTATCATTGGCGGCGCAACACGCGCCGACATCTGCGTATCCGGATGCATTTCTCCGTAGCCGAGGTTCGTAATCGACAGGTCAGGTTTACGTAGCGTGACCACGGTGCCATCAGCAAATGTCACCGGGACATCAGAATAAGTAATTTCAATCGTGCCTTCAGGAGTTTGATCTTGCAGCGCAAAGTCTTGTAGTTGACCACCATAGGTTGGCTCGGGAATGACGCCATCTTTGATAAATGCTTTCTTTTGTTCTGGCGTCATGGCTGGAATGCTTAAACGCACCAACATGGAAACCGCGTGAATGTCACCTTCTTCTGGAGGATGTCCGCGACCATCCTTGATGTGGCAGTTTTGGCAACCATTGGTATTAAACAAAGGCCCTAAACCATCACGCGCATCCGTTGACGCTGGTGCCTGTACCCAAGGGTTGCGAAAGAAGCTGTTACCAACACTAAAGTCTAAGCGCTTAGACATAGGGAGATTTCCAGCAGGAAGTGAGAAAGCGTTCACGCCCTCTTTTTTAACGGATGTGCCACCGCCCGATTTAACATCATAAGCAATGGCAGAAGAGGCGCTAATAGCGAGAAGGCTTGCTAGGACAGTTTTCGTGTACAACTTCATACGAGGACTCTCAAAAAAGGGAATAACCCGACATTTTAAATGGGAATAATTCTCAAAAAACACCACTAATAAGAAACGGCAAAAGGGCTCAATTGAGCCCTTTGTTTTTTGTTTGTTCTAGATTAGAACTCGTGGTCAGCCGTATCTGGATTTAAGCTGCTGATGCCAACAATTTTAGCTGCACGCTCAATTTGAGTCGTTTGAGCGACTAGAGACATGATGGTGTCATTTACAAGTGCGTTACCTTGTGTATTACCTGCAGCAATTAGTTGGTCGAAGTACTGACCTTTCTTCTCAGCTGAAGTGACAAGTTGCCCCACTTGAGCACGTGTTACATCAAACTGCTTCTGAATTTCTTTTGCAGCTTGTTTGTCTTTTTGTGCCACAAGATCATTGATGCTTGGACCAGAAAGTAGCGTACCATCTTCACGTTTGTACAGACCTGTATAAACGTTATAGATACCCTGCTCGTTGTAGTAGTGAGAGTTATGAGTGTTGTCAGAGAAACAATCGTGCTCATCTTCTGTTGAGTTTGCTTCTAGAGCAACCTTCATACGCTCACCCGCAAGCTCACCTAAAGATAGAGAACCCATACCAAATAGCATTTTACGAAGACCATTGTCTGCCGATTCGTTTAGGAGCTCTTCACGGTAGTTACCTTTAACATCAGAAGACCACTGCTTTTCCATCCACTCTAGATCTTGTACTAAAAGCTCTGCTGCCGCTTTAAGGAATTCACCACGACGGTCACAGTTGTTGTTTGTACACTCTGCACCAACAACGAAGTCCGTGTACGCACGTTGGCCTGCCCCAGCATTAGTGCCGTTTAGATCCTGACCCCATAGTAGGAATTCAATTGCGTGGTAACCTGAAGCAACGTTGGCTTCTGAACCGCCAACTTCGTTTAGGTCTGCGATAAGCTCAGGAGTGATTTTCGCAACATCTAACGTTGAAGCGCCAATCGTTAGCTTTTGATTCGCAACGATGTTTGCATTTGCGCCTTCGTTACCAAGTTCATATTGGTAATCTGTAGATACGTAATCAATTAGACCTTCATCTAGAGGCCATGCGTTTAGTTGGCCTTCCCAATCATCAACAATCGCGTTACCAAAACGGAAAACTTCAGACTGTTGGTAAGGAACGCGAGACGCAAGCCATACCTGCTTCACTTGCTCAAACTTGGCTGCTGTTGGGTTAGCTAGGAAAGACTCTACAGATTTATCCAGAGCCTTAGCTGTCGTAAGGGAGTCAGCAAAAACAGCGTGAGCAACATCAGCGTAGTGCTCAACAACTTGTTCTTTAGTTACATTTGCTGCGAACGCTGAGCCGCTAGCGATAAGTAGTGAAGCTGCTACCGATTGAGCTAATAGAGATTTTACATTCATTGAAAAAGCATCCTTGTTGAGCTTAATAATTATTCGTTATTATTAGTGCTAATTATTCTCATTTGCACTATTAGTTTCGAATAATACAAACTTACATTTTTTTTGCAAGCAGGAAACAAAAAAGCCTCACAAAAGTGAGGCTTTTATCAACATAGGCAGCTCAATGGCTTACACGTCAAGATTGTGCTTTCCGTGTGATATTTTCGCTTTAAGGTAGTTCTCGTTGCCATCTTTAACGTGGGCTAGAGTATTGACAACCTCTTCAATCTGAATGCCGTATTCTTTAAGGTCGCGAATCTTTTTCGGATTATTTGTTACTAAGCGAATCTTATCGACACCTAAGGCTTTTAACATCTGTGCCGCTTCCGTAAAGTCACGCAGATCATCACCAAAACCTAGATGGTTGTTTGCTTCATAAGTGTTCATACCTTCACTTTGCAGCTTGTAAGCGTCAATCTTATTGTAAAGACCAATGCCGCGACCTTCTTGTCGTAGGTACAAAATGATGCCGCCAGATTCGCCCATACGATTGATGGTTTCATCTAGCTGCTCGCCACAATCACAGCGAGATGAGTGGAATACATCCCCGGTGAGACATTCAGAATGCATGCGGACAAGTGGTGTCGCTTGGGTTTGATCCGCTTGTTTGAAGATAACGGCAACATGCTCTTTATCAGTCTTCAAACCGTGAAAGGAAAGTAGCTCCGCATCAATATTACTCTTTGCACCTACTTTGAAGTCGACTCTGGCTCTTACTTCCGCCATATTTTTACTCACTTGAATCTCTGTCTTTATTATTTCTGTCGCTGCATTCATAAAATGCTCCGCTATGAACTTAACTATGGGGACTATTACTCATCTTTTCAATGATTAGATCACAAAATGTTATAATATAACATTTTAACACCGAGGCAATAAAAAACCTCGAGAACTTAGTTATCGAGGTTACTGAATCTTATCTTACTAGGTTAAGCAATTAGTCTTGTTGGTTTTTCCACACGGAAAGTGCTATCCAACATGCTTCCAGTTCTCTTAATTCTTCATCAGTCAGTAATGACAAAGTCGGCTTTGTTTGCGGAAGTGCGTACGCCTGCACGGCGCTGAGATGTGCATAAAAATCATCACGAAGTTGAGATACGTTTAAAGCCACTGCTTTTCCCTAAGACTCTAGTGTTTTAAAAAATAAGTGTTAGAAGCATTTGTCAAACCAATGATAACAAAATACACATTTGTCGCAAAAAATAGACACATTATTGGGCTAAAAATCACATAATTACTGTGGTTTTAATCTTTACTTTTCTTAAAGCTAGCTTGATCAAATTGATCTTTTAGAAGAGTTCTACGTCATTTTCTCCGTTATCATATCGATCTAGACATTCTGCATCGAAGAAGTGCACTTGATTTCTTCCATGCTCTTTAACGTAGTAGAGCGCACTGTCTGCGTGATCTAGTATCGTGGGCAAGTACTCACCACAGCTAAAGGTTAGGTTGTTAATTTGAGGAAATCGGAATGATTCAATATGACGACGAAATCCCTCAAGCGTTGCTCTGCATTCCTCAGTACTTTGTTGAGGTAACAGGACAACAAACTCTTCACCGCCATAACGGAACAACTGCTCGTGTCCGATAAAATAGTTACTCATTTGCTGAGCAAACATCAACAGTATTTCGTCTCCGATCATATGGCCAAAACGATCATTCACTTGCTTAAAATGGTCTAAATCAATGATGGCAACCCAGGCGGTAATTTCGACTGGTGTGTCAGGCATAACGTTAAAACAACGCGCTAAGCGCTCCTCTAGTGTCTTGCGATTTAACAACCCCGTCAGTTTATCTCGCTCACTATCGTGTAACACTGCCAAATAATTACGATAGATTTTCGCAAACCCATCAATCAACAACGCGTAACTGCTTGGACAATCTTGTAGAATTACAGTTAATTCAGCTGAGCTATCTTCGGAGACAGGAATGGGATGTGTCGATACATATCGACCTTTTTCATCGACAGATGTTGTGGCATTGTCATTTAGGTGATCACGATGACCACTATAGGCAGAGATTGAATCGTAGATCCAATCAAACTCTTTTTGCTCCGATGAGCGTGTTACCTTTGCAACGGTCTTGGCGGTATTATTGATAAAGTAAGTTAGTTCAATCGATTGGGCGGGAGTCATTTCTGCGAGAGTGGCAACAAGGCAATGGCCTAAAGATACAGAGTTCCTCTGCTCAGTAATTTCTACAACGGATTGGATTATTTTGTCTTCCATGACTTATCCCGTCTCCTCACGTTCATAAGGCAAGTATAGACAGCAAGGTCAGATATGACACAGATCTCATAAAAAAGAGCGACAATGCCGCTCTCTACTATTTTAGAAGTTAGTTTCTAAAGCCCAGTTTGACCGTACCTTTTGTATCAAACCACAGCGATTCTTTTCGGCGACGCCCTATTAAGATCGGGCCATCATCGTAGAACAAGAAGTTTTTCCAATGCTTTTTAAACACAGACCATTTCGTTTCGATGACGTTGTACTTTTCGTAACAAAAATACACGGTCACATCATCTTGCCAATCTATAAACTCTGTCAGTTCAGACGGCATCGCTTCATCATCCGCTTCCCAAGCTGCCATCCAGTCAACTTCTTGTTTCCAGTTAGACTCTTTCATCGGCCAGTCACTCGAACTTAAACGATCGGCGTCCGGGCTTTGCGCACTAATGTTCTCTTTCCACAATTGAGATGCGCGGGCCTGTGTCATAGGCTTAATCGCCGCCAAATCCTCGTCTGGCACTGGCATAGATTGATGGGTGAAAATCCATTTTCTTTGGTATTCATCCAAAGTTAGGTAAGACATTAATTTTCCTCTTAAAGCATTACGCTTTTAGCCAACCTTTATTTGTGGCATCGTCGATTATTTGTTTCGCTTTGTCCCACAGTGCCTGCGAGCCAAATTCAATCTTTTGATTAATGGTCAAAGCTTGGTGCCTTGTGACACCATGCTCTTGCCAGCTTTGTCCCTGATTGTGGTAGTTGAGCAGCATAGGAATGATTCTATCCAGCGCTTTAGCAAACTTTGCATCGGCAGTTTGCGCAGATTCAAACTCTAACCACAATTGCAACAGTGATTGCCCTTGCTCTTCGGGTAACATCCCAAATAGACGGTGAGCGGCATCGAGTTCTTTTTTCTCTTGTTCAGCGGTTGCGGCAACATCATAAACAAAGGTATCACCTGCATCAATTTCTACAACATCGTGGAGCAGCAGCATCTTCACTACCCGGGCGATATTCACTGGCTCATTAGCATGTTCTTCCATTAATATAGCCATTAAAGCAACATGCCAACTGTGCTCTGCACTGTTTTCTAAGCGTCCTTCGGCGCTTTTTACCCGCGTACGTCTTAACACCGATTTGAGTTGATCAAGCTCCATAAGCAACGCTAGCTGCTTTTCTAATCTCTCCACGGTTAAGCATCCTTCCAGTTTGGGTTGATGAGCGAGGTAAGATTATGATCTTCCCATTTTCCGTTGATAAGTAAGTAATCTTTAGCGAAGCCGTCTTTGGTAAAACCGACACGCTCAAGAACGGCTTCACTACGATGGTTTCGCGGCATATAACTCGCCATTACCCGATGGATATTCTGCACCTTAAACATGTAGTTCACAGCAAGCTTAAGAGCGCGTGTCATCGCTCCCCTGCCCTGCGCATTCGCAGCCAGCGAGTAGCCAACGTTACAAGCATGAAAGGGAAAACGAGAGATGTTGCTAAACGACACCGTCCCCAACATTTCATTGCTCTCTTTGTCGATGATCAACAGATAGTAACCAAGCCCGATTCTGTGTAGCTCATTGAGCTTAATCAGTTTCTGTGTCCAACCTGATAAAGTAAAAAAGCCCTCTTCACGCTTCGGTTCCCACTCTTTAAGGTGCTGTCGGTTAGCAATAAAATACTCAGAGATTAAGTAACCATCCGTTGGCTCCGCAGTGCGAAGCACAATGTCGACATCCACTTCATAAACCGACGTGGGCGTGCTAATTCTTTCCATTTAGTTTTTTCTAATTCCATATTCACGCAGCTTATTCGCCACAGATGTGTGAGACACGTTAAGGCGCTTAGCTAGCTTACGACTTGATGGGAAAGATTGATAAAGACGTTCGAGTATCTGAGATTCGTACTCTTTCATGATTTCGTCTAACGAACCGTCTAAATTCAAGGTTGGTGCATTTGAAGGTGCACTTTCAAGTTGCGGTAAGTGGAACAAATCCGCGGTCAGGGTATCGGATTCAACTTCTGTTAACGCGCGCAGCACCATGTTCTCCAATTGACGCATGTTACCCGGCCACTGATAGCTCACCAACTGATCAACCAAAGTCTCATCAATGGAAGGTTTGTTAATGCCAAGTTGCTTAACGTACTTCGCCACAAACAATTCCAGTAGCGGCGCTATGTCATTCGAACGCTCCCTTAACGGTGGAATTAACAAGGTCAGTACGTTTAGGCGGTAGAACAGGTCTTCACGGAACGAACCTGATTCGGCCAAATCCGCTAACTGATGACGTGTTGACGCAATGACGCGCACATCAACGTGAATTTCATCTTCTTCACCGACACGGCGGAACGTGCCGTCTTGGAGTAGACGAAGTAACTTAATTTGCAGGTGCGGGCTCATCTCGCCGATTTCATCGAGAAATACCGTTCCCCCATTTGCCTGCTCAAAGATCCCTTTGTGGCCTTGCTCGTGGTTAAACGAACCTGGAGCGTGACCAAACAACTCGGTTTCAGCAACACCATCTGGCATTGAAGCACAGCTCAATACTAAGAAAGGGTTCGCAGCTCGATGGGAACGATTGTGGCACGCTCGTGCGAGCATCTCTTTGCCCGTCCCAGTTTCACCTTGAATTAGCAGAGGCTGATCAAGCATAGAAAGTTTCTTTGCTTGACTGATCAGTGCTTTGTGACGGTTAGAGACGCCAACAAAATGTTCAAACCCAAGGTTATTGTGCAGAGGAAGCGAGTCGTCAAACAGTGGTTTTTCTTGAGTAGAGCGAATAATCATTACCGCACTTGCTAACACAGACTCATTGGTCTCATCCGAAATGTATACCGGCATGATTTCCATCGTGTAATCTAGCCCACCGATCACGATCTCTTCTCTTTGACGTGCGATGTTGCCTTCAGCCCACTTTGCAAAGTTGAAATTAGGTAATAAGTTGGTGATGAGGTGACCAATCATTTCGCCTTCTTCACAACCAAACAGCGACAGTGCTGCATGGTTTGCCATATCAACATTGCCTTTTAGGTCAATGGCTAATACCGGCTCTGGAAGGTTATTAAGAAGAGAGATCAGTTCATTATTGTGACGTTCAATAGGCATGAACTGGATCTTGCGAACGTCTTTAACACCCGAAATACGGCGAATCTCTGCCATCAATTCACTAAAAGTATCGAAATCAATATCAGGGCAGTTTAAGTAGATAATCCCAGAGACATCAATTTCGATGCCTCGAAGATCAAGGTTTTTAGAAGCAAGAATATCGAGTAACTCACGAGTCAGACCAAGTCTGTCTTCACAGATAACTTCAAGACGCACGGATAAGTCCTTAAATAAGGTGTCACGAAAAGTTGACAGTAGTTTCCCTTAAGCCTAGATCCTCGTCAAGTAAACAGACATTACCTGCTTCACATTCGCACTATTTGATTGTTATTGCGGCGACTTTTTCTACAATCCGCTTACGTATTGCCCCCAGTTTAACTTGCCTCTCTTTATGCCAAGGAATTGGGCGAAGCAGCGCCATTGCCTTTAGACCTAGCCTCGCAGTCAAAATACCTACACCTAACCCCTGCCCTGCACGAGCTGAAACCTTTCCTGCCAAATCCATAGACATCAGATCCATACTGGCATCAACAGCTAACTCACTCGCTCCAGCAGCCGCCATGTTCACCAATGTTGCTTTAAATAACTTCAAGCGTGACCAATAACCGAGTTCTACACCGTACACTTCGGCTAAATTGTCGATCATTTTGAAATTTCGCCATGCAACCAGCATCATGTCAGCCACTGCAAGTGGACTAATGGCGACAAGTGCCGCGGATTCCGTTGCATGTTGAGAAACGATTTTTGTTGCGACTTTATCTTGCTCAGCAACAACCATAGCGTCATACATATCTAGGATTTCTGCGTCGCTGTGTGACGTATTGATACTGTTAACCCAACGGTCATAGCTCGGTGATTCTCGCTTAATACCAGACTGCTTTGCTACCGATTCACAAAAAGCTTTGCCTTGCCCCACACTGTCTGAATGGATGAGCGCTTCACTTTGTTCCTGAACACTGAAGTGATTACGCAACCTGCGCAGTTTGAACAATTCTTTGCCAATCGCACCAACACCAAGTAATGACACCGTCGCGATAAAACCTGACCAACCCAAGGCGAGCCAGTCTGCGGTTTGAATCGCCGTAACAACATTGTCTACCGCTTGCCAACCGACCAAACCCGCAAATGTACCGACCAGAGTTGTCGCTAGCCATTTCGAACCGGATTTTGGTCTTATGACCTGCTCTAGCTCAGCTTCTGCGGTGGTATCTTCCTGCTCATTGTCGATTTCAACAGGCACGAATTGCTCAGACCGCTGAAACTGCATGTGTGAAGTTAGATCCGGTCGTACACCTTCTTGCTCACTGTGCAAAGCATCATCGAAGACCTGTTTTTGTTTAAACTGTGCTTTATCACTGTTTGTCATTTCAGCTTATCTCCGATTAAGTATTCAAGTGCTTTATCCATACGGATATGCGGCAAAGGCTCATCTGGTGAAGATTGTTGGGGTCTAAAGGCAGTAAACTCAAAGCCTTTCTCATGCCAGTAATCTTGAGCGGGCAGCTTTTTGGGTACTTCTCCGGGAAACACTGTAACTGCTTGCTCATCCATAGTTACCCCTTGAATAGCAGGGTAAGATTGGTTGTCCTTACTAATAAAACCTGCTTGTGTTGCCTGTATCGATGCCATGGTCATGCAGTTCATTTCAATATTTTCGTACGACGCGGTTTGCCATGCCGGATGCACCATTTGCTGGAGCAAAGAAACCAAATTGGTGTGCTGCTCCGGCGTGACATGGTCAGCTTTGGTTGCGGCAAACAAGATCTTATCGATTCGAGGAGCAAACAAGCGCTTCAAGATATTGCTTCGACCATAGCGGAAACTGTGCATGATCTGTTCTAGGGCATGACGCATATCATGGAATGATTCATAGCCCGCATTAAGCGGTTGTAAACAGTCCACCAGCACGATTTGACGGTCAAAAGTTGAAAAGTGATGTTTGTAGAACGCCTTAACCACTTTCTGTTGGTACTCTTGATAGCGTGCTTTGAGCATGGCTAAGTTAGAGCCTTTCTCTACTTTGCTTTGTTGTTCAAACTGGCAAGGGAAAAACTGCAGCACAGGGGCACCTTCTAAATCTCCGGGCAAAACAAACCGACCCGGCTGCACCCAGTGCAAACCTTGCTCTTTGCAGTTATAAAGAAACTCGGTGTAAAGCTCAGACACTTCTGCAAGAAGGTTTTCATCTAACTCCGCAGTTAAATCAATTTTTTTAAGCCGCTCTAGCCAAGGCTGAGCCAGTACTTTTCGCTTACCTTTCAATGCCTCGAACTGGCTTTGCGACCACTGATGAAAGTCCATATCAAGCAGAGGTAAATCAAGTAACCACTCTCCCGGGTAATCGATAATATCGATGTGCAAAGTAGATGTGCTGCCGAACAACTTTTTGGTCTTTTTCAGCGGACGATATTTTATTGCCAGTCGGATCTCACTCACGTCGCGAGTCGGTTCCGGCCAGATCGGCGGATCTAAGAGTACATGCTGCATTGCCTCGTCATAGGCAAAACGCGGAACAAGCATATTGGTTTGCGGCTCACGCTTGGCTCCGACCAGTCTTTTGTCTCGCGCTGCAGAAAATAACGGTAGATTTTCATGAGTTGAAGTATGGAGAAGCTGATTAACGAGCGAGCTAATAAATGCGGTTTTACCTGCTCTAGAAAGACCTGTCACGGCAATACGAACATGGGAGTCCATAGTACGGCTAAGTAAATCATTAACTTCTTGAGTAATTTGCTTCATTCACGTTCTCTTTGTTTCAATCATACTGTTAGCTTAGCGGCTCTAATCTTAATCCTAGATGAACAAAAAAGCCCCTGATAAAAATCAGAGGCTTAGTGTATCAGCGAAAACGGCAAACGTTAGTCGTCTTCGATCAATTTGTAGATGACAAACAGAGTGATTTCTAACAGCACAAACAGAGCACAGCTAATGGTGACATACTTTTCATCGAAGATACTGATGCCATGGAGAATAAGGTCATATCCGACGAAAGCACCAATAACCACCGCAATGATGATCTGTAAGATTTGAATAAAGCGTGGCATTTTTACTCCTGATTTAGGGTTACAACTCTAAACTATATAGACAAAAGGTGCAGCATTCGCTCCACCTTTGTCAAATTTTCACTAATTAAATCAGTGATTTCTCACAAGCTAAACCGTGACTATTAAGCTTGGTCTTCCATTTCTTGGATTTTTACTTTCCAAGTGTCTGGACCAATCTGGTGAGCGTTTGCGCCATTTGAGTCAACCGCGACAGTCACAGGCATATCTTCTACTTCAAATTCGTAGATTGCCTCCATGCCTAGGTCTTCAAATGCAACCACGCGTGCTTTCTTAATCGCTTTAGCAACCAAGTAAGCCGCGCCGCCTACCGCCATTAGGTACACCGCTTTATGCTTTTTAATCGACTCTACAGTTGCAGGTCCACGCTCGGCTTTACCAATCATGCCCATGATGCCCGTTTCTTCTAACATCATATCGGTAAACTTATCCATACGCGTAGACGTCGTAGGACCAGCAGGTCCAACGGCTTCATCACCCACAGCATCAACTGGACCTACGTAGTAGATAAATTTGCCTTTGAAGTCGACACCTTCAGGCAAGCCTTCACCACTTTGCAGCATGCCTTGAATGCGTTTATGCGCCGCATCACGACCTGTTAGGATTTTGCCTGAAAGTAGAACGGTTTCACCTGTTTTCCATTTTTCTACTTCTTCTTGAGTCACTTCATCTAAGTTAACACGACGAGTATTCGCACCGGCTTCCCAAGTGATATCCGGCCACTCTTCAAGCTTAGGTGGTTGAAGATCAGCAGGGCCAGTTCCATCAAGCGTGAAATGTACGTGACGAGTCGCAGCACAGTTTGGAATCAAGCACACTGGCTTAGAAGCGGCGTGAGTTGGTGCCGTTTTAATTTTAACATCTACAACAGTAGTCAAGCCGCCCAGACCTTGAGCGCCAATACCTAGTTTGTTAACACGATTGAAAATATCGAGGCGAAGCTCTTCTTCTGCATTTTGTGGACCACGGTCAATCAGCTCTTGAATGTCGATGTGCTCCATCAGAGACTCTTTCGCCAATACCGCCGCTTTCTCTGCTGTACCACCAATGCCGATACCAAGCATACCTGGTGGACACCAACCTGCGCCCATTGTTGGTAATGTTTTCTCTACCCACTCAGCGATATCATCCGATGGGTTAAGCATTACCATCTTGGTCTTGTTTTCTGAGCCACCGCCTTTTGCCGCTATTTGAATTTCAACCTTGTTGCCCGGCACAATATTGATGTGAACAACGGCAGGCGTATTGTCTTTGGTATTGATTCGCTTACCTGCTGGATCCATAAGAACAGAAGCACGTAGCGGGTTGTCTGGGTTTGTGTAAGCTTGGCGCACTCCCTCATCGACCATTTGTTGAACAGTCAGATCGGTTGAATCCCATTGGACGCCCATACCCACATTCACAAAGCAGGTCACAATACCAGTGTCTTGACAGATCGGGCGATGGCCTTCTGCAGACATACGAGAGTTAATTAGGATTTGAGCAATGGCATCTTTCGCCGCTTGACTCTCTTCACGGTTATAGGCTTTTTCTAGGGCTTGGACAAAGTCTAATGGATGGTAATAAGAAATGTACTGGAGTGCATCAGCAACACTGCTGATCACATCCTGCTGGCGAATTACGGTCATTGCATGCCTCGTTATATTTTTGCTTCCTTTTTATGGTCGGCCACAAACGTTTGCTTGTTGATTTTATATTTGCAAAACACTGGTGTAGCGACCTTTGTGGTCATTATGATACTCTTGCTTTCCTCAACACGCCACGTAATCAACGATCTCTTTGTCACAAATTAAACAAATGAATAACATCAAACCAAATCGCTTAGAAATCAAACCGATTCATTATCAACCAGACCTTGCTGCCCAACACTTTGCTAACATTCACCAGCGACCTTGGGCCATGTTATTGCGCTCTCCTTCCAGAACGCACGTTGATAGCCGATTTGATATTCTAGTGGCAGAGCCAAAAGCAACGATTACCACCCTTGGTGACGAGAGCTATATCATTACTGAAGGCGTGAAGGAAACCTCAAGCGACAACCCATTCGAACTGCTTAAGCGAGTGCAAGCTCAAATTTTGCCTAATCTCGACTACTCTGGTGAACTGCCTTTTATTGGCGGGGCTTTGGGCTATTTTTCGTATGACTTAGGCCGCCGAGTTGAGCGAATGCCATCTCTTGCCAAACAAGATCTCGTCACCCCTGACATGGCGATTGGTCTCTATGATTGGGCATTGATTGTCGATCACAAAGAGAAATCCGCTTATGTCGTCGGCTCAGGCACTGAAGAAAAATGGCAATGGCTGACCACTCAACAAGAGGATCAAGTCGAAGCATTTGCACTGCGTGACGATTGGCAATCTAATATGACTAAAGCGTCATACAGCAGCAAGTTTGCTCAAGTTCAAGAGTACCTGCGCTCTGGAGATTGTTACCAGATCAACTTAGCACAGAGATTCAGTGCTACCTACCAAGGTTGTGAATGGCAAGCGTACCAAAAACTTGAAGGCGTAAACCAAGGTCCGTTTTCTGCTTTCGTTAGAACGGAGCACGGTGCGATTCTAAGTGTCTCCCCTGAACGTTTCTTACAGGTGAAAGACAATGATATAGAAACAAAGCCTATTAAAGGAACTCGCCCGCGTTCTGCTGATCCACAAGCAGATCGAAATGCGGCTTATGAACTTGCTAACGCAGAAAAAGATCAAGCCGAAAACCTGATGATTGTCGATCTACTAAGGAATGATGTTGGTCGAGTGGCAAAACCTGGAACCGTACACGTACCCAAACTTTTTGACATTGAGAGCTTTCCTGCGGTTCATCACTTAGTCAGTACCATTTGTGCCAAGCTCAATGACCAATATAGCGCGGCGGACTTGTTGAAAGTCTCATTCCCTGGTGGCTCAATCACTGGCGCACCTAAAATTCGCGCAATGGAAATTATCGAAGAGCTGGAGCCACATCGTCGAAGCGCTTACTGCGGAAGTATTGGCTATATAAGCCGACATGGTCGTATGGACACAAGTATTACGATTCGTACTCTAGTCGCCGAGAAGGGAAAAATTCACGTATGGGCGGGGGGCGGCCTAGTCGCTGATAGCCAGTGTGAAGCGGAGTATCAAGAAACGCTTGATAAACTAAGTAAGATCCTGCCGATCTTAGAGTAAAGAATCATAAGGGGCACAGGCGGACAACCTGTAGCGTTTTCTTTAACAAGAGAGTCGCATGGGCAGCCTTACCATAGACGTAGCAGTGAGAACCCCTTCAACACCAAAGCCTGAGAATTAACTAGCCCATGCAACAATTCGAAATTCTGCTCTTCGCTTAACTTACTCTAATTTATAGCAAGCTCTGCAAGCTAGAACACCAAGGGATGTTATAACATAACAATTGCAAAAGAAAGCATTTCTTGCTTGCTCTCTATGCCATCAAATTTAACTAAAGAAGTACCCGCAACTTTGGTGCAGGCTAGCTCCATTTTTCGAGCATCAGTTTCAAATCTTTGGCTGTATAGGGCTTAGTTAAAATATCATCCATACCGCACTGGATGCATTTCTCACGCTCTTCGAGCGTGGTTCCCGCCGTTAACGCAATAATGGGTAAGGTATAGGCTTGTTCTCGTAAATAAGCGGTAGCCTCAAAACCATCCATTTCAGGCATGCGGCAATCCATAAAGACAAGATCATACTTGGAGGAATTAAAAGCTTTGATCGCTTCTAGGCCATTGTTTGCCATATCAGGGGTGATTGAGAGTTTCTTTAACATTTGATTGATGATGACTTGGTTCATGCGAATATCGTCAACCACAAGGATAGATAGCTCCTCTAGCGGCTTAAATTGGGGATGCTGTTCTGCTTTACCTGCGCTCACCGTCCACTCTGCGGTTTCTTTAAGCGGCAAAAGCACTTCAAACGTACTTCCTTTCCCTATTTCACTAGAGAGCGATATTTCGCCAGACATCAACTCGACAAGATTTTTGCAGATCGCGAGGCCCAGCCCTGTCCCTTCAAAGTTTCGCTTCGCGGTTCTATCAGCCTGAACAAATGGTGTGAATAATTGCGTTTGCGACTCTTCACTGATCCCGATCCCAGTGTCAGAGACAGCGAAGAGCAAGTTTTCGTTTTCCCACTTAGCTTTGACTATCACCTCTCCGTGCGAGGTAAACTTAATCGCATTGCCCACTAAATTGATCAGAATCTGACTAATGCGTTCAAAGTCACCAATCAGAGCCGTTGGAATCGTGTTTTCTTCAATGATCTCAAAGCCGATTCCCTTCTCTAGCGCTTTCGTTTCAAAGATACCTAACACCATTTCACGCATTTCTGACCATAAAAACTGAGATGGGATCAGCTGCATCATCCCTGCACTCATTTTACTAAAATCGAGGATGTCATTAATGATATGGCGAAGCAGGTCGCCCGAATGTGAAAGATTGCTTAGCAGGGTCTGCTGCTCTTCATCTAACGGAGTTCCGGCTAACAGTTCAGCACTACCTAATAAGCCATTGAGAGGCGTTCGGAGTTCGTGGTTAATCATGGCTACAAACTCTTTGGTCGAGCGTTCTGATTCTTCAGCTCTTGCTCTCGCTTCTTGGTTACTTGTCACAATCAGTTGGCGACTGATCGCGCTGCATAATAACTCGGCAACCAATAATAATTGATTGACTACAAACTCTCGGTCGATATCTTCACCAGTCAAGTCAACGGTCAGTTCACCGACTATTCTATGCTCTACTTCGATCGGTAACTTCAATGAATTGCTGTGCCAAATAGCGTAGGGTTTCACTAAGCTTAAATCTTTGTATTGCGCCGAACCAAATACGTTACCGATAACTGAGTTCATCAGCTCAGGCTCAGTGTACAAACCCACTCCGGATAACGCCGAAGAAGCCGTCAGTCGTTCGAGTAAATTGGCAATCAAGCCATCATCGAGCGTTCGGCTTAAAAATGCCCTGCCGAAGTGGATCAACGCTTCACTGATATGCTGTTCGAATTCAAGCTTGTGCAGATCACTATGGGTTTGCCTTTTTAGCTGCGTTAGCACCAACTTCAAATGCTGATTGGACTCGTACAGCTCTAAACTTTTTTGCTCCAATAACGCTTCGGCTTGTTTACGTGCCGCTATCTCTCTGGCTAGCTTTCTTTCTAAAGGGGTGTCCTTATCCATTTAGGCTATCCTACTACACTCACCTTGAACCGAACTTGACTGCCATCTTCCGCCAAGTTTTCCATCGTCGTTGCTATCTTCTCATCGAAAAACTCACCACAACCTTCGATTAAACCTAAACAGACATGAGACATACAACGGGCACTATGATAGTCAAAGACCATCTCGCTTTCCGCTTCAGAGATAAATATGAAGGAAGGTGGGTTGGCTTCGGGATAAAGTTTTTTAACTTCGATATGGATATAGTCTTCGACCAAATTAATAAATTGAAACGTCGACTTGCACTCTTGTAAGCTATTATTATCAGGTAAGGTGTTATAAAGGTTATTAAAAACTGATTGGCCAAAAACTCGTTGAAGATCTTCTGGTGAGATACCCGTACGAACACTGAGCTGCATGATGAGCTTGACCAAATTGCGATGGTCATAACTACCAACTGAAGTATAGACGCCATCATCGCCCACAGCGGAAAGCAAACCATCAAGTTCTGCTAAACCAAATTTTTGTTCAACCAAGTCCATAAACTCAGTAAAGATAATGCCTTTCATTAAGTACGCTATCCTTGCGCTAATGGGTGTAGTAGAAAGCATGAGCCATATTGAAGGCTTTTTCAAATATCAAAAGGAGCTAACGTGTTGTCTGAGCTAAATAAAAACCACTTGATCCAGCGATTTCAAATGCATCAAACCGTTGACTATCATCAGGAAGCTCTCAACCGTGTCTCACACCTTAATCAAACTCACTTACGTAGAGCCTCTGTACTAGTTGGTTTTGTCGAACGCGCTAACGGAATTAATGTCCTTTTCACTCGGCGAGCCAAACATCTGAAACATCACCCCGGTCAGGTCAGCTTTCCAGGTGGGAAATTTGAATCTAGCGATATCGACTTGTCCCATACAGCGTTGCGAGAAACTTATGAAGAAGTGGGAATTGAGCAAAGCCAAATTGAAATATTTGGTCAAATGCCAGAACTGGTAACAATAAGTCGATTTACAGTCACCCCCTTCTTGGGATTCATTTCTCCGAATTATCAAACACGCATTGACAAAAATGAAGTTGATGAAGTTTTTGAGGTGCCTGCTTCAGTGGTTTTAGATAGGGAAAAATTACACAGTCAGCAATTTCGAGTTAACAATTTTTCACATCGAGTCTTTGGGCTTTCCTACAATTCTCATTTTATCTGGGGTATGACCGCGCAAATCATACAGGCGATGCAAAATCACATTATGCATCAGCACTAATAACTTGGGTAAATGAAACAAATTTACTCACATTAATTAAATTGTTTATCAATAACAGAAGCATTTTCCGAGACATACGTTAAACAAATTCGTAACAACATTAGATTTACTAATGCATCACATTAGCATTAATCACTAGTAGCACATCATTTTCGTGAGCAAAAACCTGTTTTTGACCTATCATATTATAACTTGAATGAATTCATGATTTAGATCTACTTTTTTTGCAAAGATTTTATGCAAAATTGCACCCGACTTATTTCCTGTTCCCAAAAATGAGTATCACAAAATGAATACTACAACTACTGCGGCTTCGACCGCACAATCGTCTAGTAAGTTTACTTACAAAGACTTCACTTGGTGTCTATCACTTTTCGGTACCGCTGTAGGTGCTGGCGTACTTTTTCTTCCTATTAAAGCAGGTGCAGGTGGTTTTTGGCCATTAGTTATCCTTGCTCTAATCGCAGCGCCAATGACTTGGTTCGCTCACAAATCTCTTGCTCGTTTCGTACTTTCTGCGAAAAACCCTGAAGCTGATATCACTGACACTGTTGAAGAACACTTTGGTAAGACTGGCGCAAATCTTATTACTTTTGCCTACTTCTTCGCTATCTACCCAATCGTTCTTATCTACGGTGTTGGTATCACAAACACGGTCGACTCTTTCCTAGTTAACCAAATGGGTATGGAATCTATCCCACGTTGGTTGCTATCTGGTGCCCTGATCGCTGCAATGACTGCAGGCGTAGTGTTTGGTAAAGAGCTAATGTTGAAAGCGACATCTGCACTGGTATACCCACTAGTGTTCATCCTACTTGCGCTTTCTTTCTACCTAATTCCAGATTGGAACAGCTCAATGGTAGAAGTAGCTCCTGACTGGTCATCTATGCCATCTGTTGTTTGGCTAGCAATCCCAATCATCGTATTCTCTTTCAACCACAGCCCTGTTATCTCTCAGTTCTCTAAAGAGCAACGTCGTATTTACGGTGAAAATGCAGTTCAGAAAACTGACACTATCACTGGCGGTGCAGCGATGATGCTAATGGGTTTTGTCATGTTCTTCGTATTCTCAGTTGTTCTATCTCTGTCTCCAGAGCAACTAGCGATGGCGCAAGAGCAAAACATCTCAGTTCTTTCTTACCTAGCGAACGTTCACGAATCACCACTTATCTCTTACATGGGCCCACTAGTGGCATTCGCAGCGATCACGTCTAGCTACTTCGGTCACTTCCTTGGTGCACACGAAGGTCTAGTAGGTCTATTCAAGTCTCGCTCTCAAGCTCCAGTAAGCAAGATTGAGAAAGGTTCTCTACTGTTCATCGTTATCACTACTTGGATCGTGGCTATCGTTAACCCAAGTATCCTAGGTATGATTGAAACAATGGGTGCGCCAATGATTGCGGCAATCCTGTTCCTAATGCCAGTATTCGCAATGCAGAAAGTACCAGCTATGGCGAAGTACAAAACTTCTGCACCTGTACAGATTTTCACAGCAATCTGTGGTATTGCGGCAATTACTTCTGTAATCTACGGCGCTCTTTAATCTAAGGCTTTATAAAGTCTGATTAAACCAAGAATATAACGATAATAAATAAGCCTCCCTCACCCCTTGGGAGGCTTTGTTCTGAGGTAATCGATATGATTAGTGTTTTTGACATCTATAAGATCGGCGTTGGTCCTTCTAGCTCACACACTGTAGGCCCAATGAAAGCAGGTAAAGAATTTATTGATGATTTACGCTCAATGGGAAAATTGCGCGACATCACTAAAATTACCGTCGACGTTTATGGATCACTATCACTGACAGGGAAAGGTCACCACACCGATATTGCTATCATCATGGGTCTTGCAGGCAATACCCCTGAGAAAGTTGATATTGACTCTATTCCGGGCTTTATCGCTCGCGTAGAAGAAACTGAGCGCCTTCCTGTTGGCATGCACTGTCACACAGTATCGTTCCCTAAAGAGGGTGGTATGAACTTCCATACTACTAACCTTGAGCTTCACGAAAATGGCATGCAAATTCATGCTTGGATCGGTGAAGAGAAGATTTACTCTAAGACCTATTACTCTATCGGCGGTGGTTTCATCGTTGATGAAGAGAACTTCGGTAAAGAAGAAGAGAACCCAGTAAAAGCACCTTACGAATTCACCACAGCGGAAGAGCTAGTGAATCAGTGTAAGGAAAGTGGTCTTTCTATCAGCACGCTGGTAATGAAGAACCAAGCGGCACTTCATTCTGACGAAGAGTCTCGTACTTATTTTGCTAACATCTGGAAAACCATGCGTGAATGTATGGATCGCGGCATGAATACCGAAGGTATTTTGCCTGGTCCTCTGCGTGTGCCTCGCCGTGCAGCAGCACTACGCCAGCAGCTTCTAACATCAGAGAAAACAACCAACGATCCTATGTCTGTTGTAGACTGGGTAAACATGTTCGCTTTCGCTGTTAACGAAGAAAACGCTGCGGGTGGCCGTGTGGTGACTGCGCCAACTAACGGTGCTTGTGGCATTATTCCAGCGGTATTGGCTTACTACGACAAGTTCATTCAAACAGTCACTGAGAAAGACTACATCCGTTACTTTGCCGCTTCTGGCGCAATCGGTGGTCTATACAAGCGTAACGCTTCTATCTCTGGTGCTGAAGTTGGCTGTCAGGGTGAAGTTGGTGTGGCATGTTCTATGGCGGCAGCGGGTCTTGCTGAGCTTATGGGCGGTAGCCCAGAGCAAGTATGTATGGCAGCCGAAATCGCAATGGAGCACAACCTAGGTCTGACTTGTGACCCAGTTGCAGGTCAAGTTCAGGTGCCATGTATCGAACGTAACGGTATCGCTGCTGTTAAGGCAATCAACTCGACTCGTATGGCTCTACGCCGCTCTTCAGCGCCAACAGTTTCTCTGGATAAAGTAATTGAAACTATGCTAGAGACGGGTAAAGACATGAATGCTAAATACCGTGAAACATCTCAGGGTGGCCTAGCAGTTAAAGTCATCTGCTAGTCGTGCCAAACCTTATAGAATAAAGCCCGAGCTATTACTCGGGCTTTTTTATTATCACTTCAAACAACACCATTCACGAAATAAATACATCATTTGGTTTAGTTTATAAAAAAATATAAATATGTCGCTATATCCAAATACTTTGGATATGCCCGCATTTAATCACATCCAAACGCTTCATTTATTGATAACTTCATCCCCTTTTCAACTCAGGGGTTATTATTCGAATGATTAGGTTTGAACTTGGAAGTCAAATCTGTGTGTGCCTGTCGGAAGACGAACTCTTAATCGAGATCGATCACCAACGACATGCATCCCTTTCCATTACTGACAACGAATATCTAATATTAAGCACTATATCCGCATACGGAACGTTAAACTCACCAATCTGCCAACGAGCTATCGAGAATAAGCTCGCGCAAAATCATCAGGTAACATTGCCAGAAAACGGCTTTAAGAATGTTATCGCCTCATTGCGTAAAAAATTTAAAAAACTGATCAAGCCTCACCTGGAAACAAGAAAAAACATCATCGAAAACATCCATCGGGTCGGATATTTCGTTCCTTTCGAAAGTCACGACAATCAAAAAAATGGAGCAGACCAACAAAAAAGAGTCAATAAAGTCGCTAAGAATGCCGTCGTCACTGCACTTAAATACTGCCTAACCAATCGAAAGCTCTATTTCGATCTCGGGCTTGTTTTAATGTTATCTAGTCTTGGTTTCGTCTTTATTTGCTACATCACTATTAATGCCCTTATTAAGCAAAGCTACTTCAATGACGTTAACGACTTCACGGATGCTCTCGCTGAGCAAAGCTGTTTTACAGATCAAACAACACTGAGCTCTATGTTCGATCAAGTAGAGCTAGTTGAGTCAAGCATGATGATCGATCGATACAATACTCGCTGCTTAGTGACGCCAGAACATGTTATGCCTGTAAGCAAACAGCAATATGATCAATGGCTTGAGAACAGCAACTACATCATGCATGAGTTCGAAAAGAAAGGAACGACTATGGTGGTGCGAGTAAAGAACATTAACCTATCTCGAAGTATAGAGGGCCATCTATCAAGTTTCTTTCTTAAAGGCATTAAGATCTGCACCAACACGGGAACATCACTCAAGGTGGGTAAAACAGATGGGCGACCATCAATAAGCAAAGAAACAGATGCAGGTTATACGGAGCTTTTTTACATATCCAACCCTATACGTAATATCCTGCTGTTTACCGTGTTAATGGTCATAATGCTGCGGTACAAAAACTTGATTGCAATTAGCCAGTATTTTTTAGGTATTAGGCGATTTAGCATGAAACTTGAACCTATTTATGACACTGAGGGACACGTAAATCTGCACTATGAAGTCCTGTCTCGTTTCACAACTTCGAATACACAGAAGTTTATTGAAACGCTGATCGCAAGGGACTTACTGCTCACTCACACACTGTTGGTTATCAAGACCTTGTATGCAGAAGAAACTAACTTGCTTGCTCCTGTCAGTGTCAATGTTTGCCCTTCTCTATTGAAAGGCGACAATTTTCGCTCGCTATACCAATGTTTAAGCCAATACGATTGCCATTATCTAACCATCGAAATCACCGAAAACGCGTCGATGTATTATACCAATGAGATATACAACAATATCCGTCTGATCAAATCTCTTGGGTGTAAAATTAGCATTGATGATTTCGGGACTGGGAACAACAACGTCGAATTAATCGGAAAAATTAAGCCAGATTACCTCAAAATTGATCGAGACTTTGTTATTGGCATGCGTCAAGACGAGAAGAAAATTGAAACTGTGCGCCAACTCATTGCTATGGGTAAAGCCTACCAATGTACGATTATTGTTGAAGGTGTAGAAACGGCGGAATGTGCGCATCTGCTGACAAAGCTCGGAGCGAAAATACATCAGGGCTTTTATTACGCTCTCGCCTAAAGCTCAAAACAAAGGTGGCTTAGCCACCTTTTGTTCTCTGCATATATTCCGGCAAAGAATCGCGTTTCCAATTTAAACCCAGCAGATATGAGTTGACGTTAATATCACCCCAATCTGTTGTTTGTGAGATATTCTGCATAATTTTGCAACACCAATTTATTCAAACAAATAAAAATGCGACCAAGCTTAAACTTATTGACATAGTAAATACCTATCTTAGTTGTGATTTTTTAATCCAATGAGAAACCTATGACAACAAAAATGAATAAACTCACCCTAGTCGCATTAATGTGTTCCCCAATGGCTTTCGCTCAAATACAAAATGGCGACTTTGAGCAGTGGAATGGAAACACACCCGCTAACTGGACAACTATCGACTCTGGTCTATCTGTTGCCCCATCGAGTGTTCAGATAAAGAGCGGTGGTTTATCCGCTCATATCACCATCAATACCGGTACGCAGAGCAACACCGACTTTTTGCAAACAATTTCTGTGGAGCAAGGAAAAACGTACCCATTCTCGGCCGCTATCTTTCATACAGAGGGCAAGGTAAAAGCGAGGCTTATCATTGACGGATACCAGAATTATTCAGATCCGTCCAAAACAAACCAATGGCAGGATCTCACCTATACGTATACTGCAACCACTAATAAAGACATTCAGGTTGGACTTAGATTTTACGATATCTCAGGTTTTGACGGTTCAGAAGCGGTGTACGTTGATAATTTCCAACCAACAAACTCCACTACCCCTCAACCATCGACGTGTGATAAGACTAATCTTTCCCTCTCGTTGACTACCGACCAATATGGTTCAGAGACGTCTTGGAATATCAAAAACAGTAGCTCGGAAATTGTCGCTTCCGGAGAGGGTTACAGTAACTCTACCACCTATACCAAGGATGTTTGTCTCGACGATGGCAGCTATCAATTCACAATCCTGGACAGCTACGGAGATGGGATTTGTTGTAACTCTGGTAATGGCTCTTATTCTTTGAAAAATGGTCAAGAAGTCATAGTGTCCGGCGGACAATTCCAAAGCAGTCAAACCACTAACTTTACTCTTGGCACTACTACCCCACCGCCAACCAGCGACTACTATAAGTCGGCACAAGAAAAGTCCGGATTTGAGCTGAAAACCGCGTTGTATAACATCATTAAGGATCACAACAGCCGCGGCTATTCCGCCATTTGGACTCTAGTTAAAGACGCCGATATAGATAACTACTACGAGAAAGATGGTTCAATTCTCGACGTCTATTCCGAAAAACCAGAAACATCGGACTCCATCAACTTCATCAAAGTGACTGACCAATGTGGTCAATATAGCAAAGAAGGTGATTGCTATAATCGAGAACACTCTTTCCCTAAAAGCTGGTTTGGTGGCAAGGTAGAACCAATGAACTCCGATGCCCATCACTTGTTCGCTACCGACGGTTACGTTAATGCGAAACGCAGTAATTGGCCGTTTGGTGAGGTTACGAGTACAACATACGTCTCAAGCAATGGCTCAAAACTTGGCAGTGCTAGCAGTTCATTAGGCTATAACGGTACGGTGTTTGAACCTATAGATGAGTTCAAAGGGGACTTTGCGCGTGCGTATTTCTATATGGCAACTCGCTATGAAAATGTGATTGGAAGTTGGCAAAACAATAGCTCTAGTGCGGACGCAGTGCTCAACGGTAACAGCACTACGGTATTTGAACCTTGGCTTCTTTCGATGTTAAAGCGTTGGCACAAAGAAGATCCTGTCAGTACTAAGGAAGTGAATCGCAATCAAGCCGTATTTGAGTTCCAAGGAAATCGAAACCCATTTATCGACCATCCTGAGTTTGTCACGCAAATTTGGGGAAACTAATCCCTATATAAAAATAGGCGCTATTAAGCGCCTATTTTCATCTTTCTAACAAGAGACTAGATTACTTGCGATACAAGTAAGAACCCGCCAAAAGCTAGCCCAAATATCATCATGGCATTACCGCCTTCAGCAGCATAACGCTCACTTAAGGTGTTCACTATTCTCAGTTTGTACACCATAGCAAGAGGGACAAAAACAGCCAGAAATACCAAGATGATTCCCGCGTAAGCCAGAACAGATAAGAACTGGTCAGCAGCCATAATTGCGCCGATTAATGGCAATACGAAGGTCAGCACATAAGTCACGACACGATTTTGTTTAAAGGTATCGCTGTTTTGGTGGAACAGTGACATTGCAACACCGAAAAATGATGTCAGCAGCGCTAAACCTGTGAACAGAGACAGCACTGTACCAATCCAAGGCGCGTCATGCTCAAAACCTGCCATCAGTTCAGAAACGCTAGCAAATTCTTTTAGCTGCTCTGGCGGCAAGTTCCCTACAACAGCAAACAACCAACACAGGTAGCAAAACAGTGGGATTAAAGAACCGAGGATGACCATGTTTCTTAGCTGCTTGTCTGTCGCTTCATTGTTGTAAGTCACCAAACTTGGGATCACAACCATAAAGCCAAAACTGGTAAACAGTACAGCACTGGTTTGAATCAGAGCGACATGATCATTGTTGCTCACTTGCGCAAGATTTTGCGTCGAAAACTCTGGCAGAAGCACCAGTAAAGTAACCGCCAAGCTTGCGATCATAACAAAGAAAAGCGCTCGGTTAAGCTTATCAATCACGCCTGTACCGCACGCAACAATCGCACCAGCAATCAGAGTAAATATAATCTGACTTTGAGTGAAGCTAATCGACAATCCAAGAGCGGAAAGGCCCTGAGACAACAAGTCTGCTGCGCCAAGAATGTACGCCATCAATAGGCAAATGAGCAGAGCATAGAGCAGACCATTGGAGACAAGTTGTCCGCCCTTGCCTAACGTTTTGCGAGCTATCGAGTTAAGTCCTAACCCGCCACCAGATTTGATGGTTGCTTCGAGCAAAAGTAATGCTGAATATGTGGTACCAAACCAAATCAGTACCATTAAAAGGGTTCCGTACAATAAGCCAAATTGGGCTAGTACCATAGGAATTGCAAGCATACCAGCGCCAAGCGCTGTACCAGAAATAATGAGCGCGCTGCCCAGAAGTTTTGTATTCATTTTCTCTAAAACCGTAAATATTATTTAAATTTTGAAGCTATGCGCTTGGTGCGCAGACGTACTGAAATAAGGGAGAATCAATACGAAAAATAAAATCGAGAAAATGAATAAGGCTGCAAGAGGGTATTACAAAAGCGGAAGAGTGCTAAAGAAGAAAAAAGAGAGGTTAGGTTGTTAGAAGCGTTATGAGGCGACCCTTCTGTTGGCTCCAGAATCGGGGTAGTAATTTTGAAAATCATTAAGATGTCCTAAGTAAAAGACCATCCGTTGGAAAAAGCATAGCAAATCCTGCGCTATGTTATCTCGAACTGAGATAACCTCATCTTATAGGCTGAGACTATGATTGCAATGGGTTAGTTTTTAACTGGTCAAATAACAACCTAACCCACTCATTAGGTTTACGCCTACTAGAAACATTATTCTTCCGTTGGCGCTACTCTTCCCTTTATCTCATTGCCTGCATCTCGAATCAGATCGATTGGCGACATAATCACGCCTTTCACTGCTCCCTGTGTAGCTTGTTGAGCAATATCTTGGCTTTTCTCAACAATCTGATCCGCTTTAACTAAAATTGGCGGTATTTCTTTACGCAGAGCTTGAGATTCAGTCACCACGAGAGGGACCGTCTCTTGTCGGTAACCTTCACTCTCTACTAGCACTTTGGGGATTACGTTAATTCGATACTGTTTGGTTTCATCAATCACTGCAGGGATGACAGACTGGCGATACAAACTCACTTCTTCAACAATCGACGGAATTTTTGCGTCAATAGAAGCGGCGGTTTTATTAGTTGCATTCACCGCTGCAGTGACATCATCAATACTTTTCAATGCATTCGGAACAAGCTGCTCAAGCGTATCTGCGATGGCTAACCACTCATTTATCTGCAGGTTGTCTGAAAGCGTACTGATGTCCTCAATGACTTGAGGGTAAGTTTCAACAATTTCACCGACCTTAGTGGTCATGCTATGAATGGTATAGCCTAAATAGAAGATTGAAAGCGCCAATACAAGTTGAATTGCCGAACCTATCTTTGATGCCATATGCCTACCCCGTTTGTTACTCGCTACGCTTTAATTCGCTGAGCTTACACGTATATATTGTTTGGATATATAGATAATAGCTTGTTTTAGATACAAAAAAAGCCAGCGAATACGCTGGCTTTAAGTTAGTGAGTAATTGAGACCGCCATTAACTCTTCATGCTTGAGGAACATGGCATGTTTTCTAATTAGCCGCTCGCTGACTTCATTCATCCCTGTCACTTCGACTTTAGAACCCTTTTTCCTGAACTTAAAGACAACCTTATCCAACGCTTCTACTGCCGTGTTATCTAAGAAATGGGCGTTAGCGGCATCAATGGTGATTTGGGGTGTAGCGGAGTTAAAATCAAACATATCTATAAATGCATCTGACGAAGCGAAAAATACGTGTCCACTGATTTTATGAACCGATTGGATATCTTCAACAATCACCGAATCCGAAATAAACACCATAGACTTGCTTGTATGTGCATAAAACAAAGTCGACAAAACTACACCAACTAGAACGCCTATAGCTAAGTTGTGTGTCAGAACGACGGTTATTACGGTCACAATCATGGTTACATTGGTAGGCCATGTATGATCTTTTAGCTCAGCTATCGAACGCCAAGAGAAAGTGCCAATAGAGACCATGATCATTACCGAAACTAACGCTGCCATGGGGATAATAGTCAACCAGCCAGACAGGAAGACAACCATCAAAAGTAAACCTAGCCCTGCAACCAAAGTAGACAAGCGGGTTAACCCACCAGACTTAATGTTTATCACCGACTGACCGATCATGGCACACCCAGCCATGCCTCCAAACAACGACGAGACGATGTTGGCAATCCCCTGCCCTTTACATTCGCTGTTTTTGTTGCTTTCAGTATCCGTTAAATCATCGACTATGGTTGCTGTCATCAGAGACTCAAGTGCTCCCACAACAGATAACGCAATGGAATATGGAAAAATGATAGTCAATGTTTCTATGCTTAGCGGAACATCTGGAATGAGAAGAGTGGGTAAAGAATCTGGTAATTTGCCCATATCGCCAATCGTTCTTACATCGAGTTCAAACACTAAGGCAATGGTCGTCACTACAACAATCGCGACCAAAGGAGAAGGAATCGAACGACCTAGCCCCGGGATGTAAGGAAAGAGATAAATAACGCCGAGCCCTATCGCAACAAGCACGTATACACTACTTGAAACATCTGTTAGCTCTGGCAATTGAGCTAAGAAGATGAGAATCGCTAATGCATTGACAAAGCCCGTAATAACCGCCTTCGATACGTAGTTCATCAGATTGCCGAGCTTCAAATAACCTATCGCAATTTGAATCATCCCAGTCAAAAAAGACGCTGCAAACAGGTATTGAATACCGTGTTCTTTAACAAGGGTTACCATTAGTAGAGCCATCGCCCCAGTTGCGCCGGATATCATTCCTGGCCGACTCCCCATCAAGGCGGTAATCGCGCAAATACAAAATGACGCGTACAACCCTACTTTTGGGTCGACCCCTGCAATAATTGAAAAAGCGATCGCTTCTGGGATAAGCGCAAGCGCAACAACAACGCCTGCTAAACCATCTCCTTTGATGTTTGAAAGCCAATGTGTTTGTAGTGTTTTTATCATGAAATTCTCTTTGTAATGGTGTCGCTAACCCTACCCTGTTTCAGGTATCAGTTAGATTGTTAAATCGATGAGCCTCAGCTCATTTAGTGAAAGTTAGAGAATCGTGTTGTTTAAGGCGGCGTAATTAACACTAGGGTTGAACTCCTCTTTTCATTGATCGGACTACCAGATAATTCTTACAGCTCAGAATTGTACTTAGTGCTAAGCAAATCTATCTTGAACGAAAGTTGTCGATACCTTGCTAATATTGTTTGGGAATGGACTTGCCGCTCAAGTAAGTCAGCTAATAAATTAGCTTCATCGATCAGTTCATCAATCGTCGAAGCTCGTTCACCGTCGTTGTTAGTAGGATTAAGGCTAGACTCGCCTTGTAGATAAAGGTAGATATCGCACCAACGTGCATTTTGTTGAGGAGTTAACTGTTCACCAAGCTGTTCTAGATGCTCCAACTCGGATTCTAACTGTCCCCTTTCATCGGTAGGTATTTGTGAAAGGCGTTTAGCAACGAGCCTCGCTCGTTGTTCATCGACATCTGGGTTAGCAAGGGCATACTTTTTACAGATTCGTTCGTCTTCATTCCACTTTGCTAAGGCGCTAACACCAACAATCAATATGAATAAACCACTAATTATCAATAACTTCATTACTAAAACCCTAGTGTCGATGTGTGTTGTTTTAAGGCTCCTCTAGCTATGCATAACGTTTTTTTAAATGGACATATGATCATATAATTCTCTTTTAACGCGTACAGTAAACCCTGCCAATACAGGCATCTTAAAGTTCACTCGTAGTTCGGATGAGCGGGCGCTCGGATTATGTGTAGGTTGGGAGAGAATTGATGGTTAAGGCGGCGTAATTAACACGTGACGTTAAACTCCCATGATAGATTCAAAACAATAAGCCAGATACGACTTCCGCGCCAATATAATCTGTTGCTAGGTTTTTATACATTGCGAAATTCAAAAACAATGATTGCACTTTTCCAGCCTTATTAAGTCGAATTAACATACGCACGGCGCATCAGAAAATAAATATTCAGAATCAACGAAATAACCATCGTCTAGTAGCGCCTCTCGCCTCGTCAATCTTTGCGCATAAGCCCTTCTTTTCCAGCCCCGGCTTTACCTAAGTTGTATCCCATCAAAAGACTCTACATACGCAAAAGTATTCCGTGACCACTACTGCTTATAAGCCACTATATTTAAACAAGTTATCATCAAGCCTCAAGCACGTCGATTTTACGTCACTACGTCAAAGATTTGATTACACGTACCTTACATCACATTTACAATACCCTCACAGAGAGTGCGGTCACAGTATAAAATTTGACGCCTTTCTTCCTATTTGCATATAGGAGAATATGTTGATGTCTATTCCAATATTATAAATTTATATCCAATAATGCGCCTAACTATTACTACAAAGTTGCTCATCACATTGTTAACGGTTTTTGGCTTAGTCCTTGTAGCGTCAACAACATACCAATACTTGCAGCAACGCGAATTAATAAACTCCGTCTTGAGTGAACAACTCCACGACAAGGCGAGTAACTATTTTGACAGCCTAAACATGATGATGCTGACGGGTACCATGGCTCAAAAAGAAACTTTGAGGCAAAAAGCCCTCGCTCAAGATGGCATTGAACAAGTCAAAGTTCTTCGAGCAGACGCAGTCAGTAAGCTCTACGGGCCTGGGCAAGAGAATCAAAACCCTGTCGATGACATCGATAAACGCGCTCTTGCTGGTGAAATGATCATTGAACCTATCGACGCTGAATGGGGCAAAGGTATCGTGGTCGCTCTGCCGATGAAATCAAGCGAAAACTATCGTGGAACTAACTGCGTCGCTTGTCATATGGCGCCAGAAGGCGAAGTGTTAGGGGCGATTCGCCTAGAGTACAACTTATCTCATGTTAACCAACTCATTAGCCAACGCGCCTTTATCGCTTTGGCTATCATGTCTGCATTCGGCTTTGTCGGCTTTTTAGTCACAATGGGCTTAATTAGAAAGATCATTGTTCGTCCAATTCAGAAGACTTCCGGCTTTATGCAAAGCGTCAGTGAGACAAAAGATCTTTCTCAACGACTCGTAACAAAGCAAACCGATGAGATTGGTCAGCTATCAGGTGCCATCAATTCATTTATGGATACCGTTAACCATAGCCTTGAACAGGTTCAGTCGACTTCTCACAAAGTCGCTGCAAGTGCCAGTGAGTTAACGCAAGTCGCACAAGTCACCGACTCTGCTGCGAGTAACCAGCAAGCGGAAACCGCTGAAGTTCACGGCAACATTGAACAGATGCAGTCGCAACAAGTACAAGTAGAGTCCGCAACTGAAGAAGCCTCAACACTGATCAAACACACCACTCATATTGCAGAACAAAGTGCCCGTCAGGCGCATGGCGCAAGTGACGAGATTAAGAGCTTAGTGACCGATATTGAGCAAGTAAAAGAAAGCATTGTTGAACTTAACGATCAAACTGTTGAAGTATCGAGTATCTTGGAAGTGATTAAGGGTGTTGCCGAGCAAACTAACCTCCTCGCCCTAAATGCCGCTATCGAAGCGGCCCGTGCGGGTGAGCAAGGCAGAGGGTTTGCTGTAGTCGCTGACGAAGTACGCAACCTTGCAAGTCGCACCGCTGAAGCAACCGGCAGTATCGAAAACATCATCGCCCAGTTCCAAAAAGACAGCGAAGCATCACTCTCTTCCGTCGACACCGTTTGTGACACCGCGCATCAACGTTCAAATGAAATCGAGCTTCTTTCACAAGCGATGAATGAAGTAGTGGATGAGATGAAACAAGCGCTTGCCCACGCAAACAGTATCCAGCAACAATCGACTAGCACTGCGCACTTAAGTCATGAGGTTCAAGGTAAAGTTCAAGTGATAAACCAACATGCAAACCAAACCACCGAGTCAGCTGCGCAAACAAGAGACATCAGTATGAATCTTGAGCAACTTTCAGAACACCTAGAGCAGTTGCTGGCACAATTTACCCTTTCGACAAAGAAATAAGCGAATAATGGGTATTTTTGTTCGACTAAATGACAATAAAGGTTGAAGCATAATATTTGAAAGGTAATATGTTCCATTGAATCTATAGAATTCTATCCAACCCAATGTTTGCTCATTATTTATTCGGTGAGTATTGCAACATTGGGTTGAATTTTTACCTCAATGGAGAATATTGAAAACATGACTTACGCGCCTGTATCAGACGTTTTGAAAGGTCAGCTAGCAGTAGACAGTGAAGTAACTGTTCGTGGCTGGATCCGTTCACGTCGTGATTCCAAAGCTGGAATCTCATTCCTTGCCATTTATGACGGCTCTTGTTTCGACCCGATTCAGGCCGTGGTCCCTAATAATCTTAATAATTACGAAGACGAAGTACTAAAGCTGACTACTGGCTGCTCTGTTGAAGTAACAGGTAAGATTGTTGAGTCTCCTGCGAAAGGTCAAGACTTCGAACTAGCAGCAACTGACGTAAAAGTTGTTGGCTGGGTTGAAGACGCAGAAACTTACCCAATGGCAAAAACACGCCACTCTATCGAATACTTACGTGAAGTTGCGCACCTACGCCCACGTACAAACGTAATCGGTGCTGTTGCACGTGTTCGTAACTGCCTGTCTCAAGCGATTCACCGCTTCTACCACGAGCAAGGCTACTTCTGGGTATCTGCGCCGCTAATCACTGCTTCTGATGCTGAAGGTGCAGGTGAAATGTTCCGCGTATCTACGCTAGACATGGAAAACCTACCTCGCACAGACAAAGGTGATGTTGACTACAACGAAGACTTCTTCGGTAAAGAGACCTTCCTAACGGTATCTGGTCAACTAAACGGTGAAGCTTACGCTTGTGCACTAAGCAAAGTTTACACGTTCGGTCCTACGTTCCGTGCTGAAAACTCGAACACAAGCCGCCACCTAGCTGAATTCTGGATGGTTGAGCCTGAAGTTGCTTTCGCGGATCTAGAAGATATCGCTAAGCTATCTGAAGATATGCTTAAATTTGTATTCAAAGCTGTACTAGAAGAGTGTCGTGATGACCTTGAGTTCTTTGCTCAACGTATCGACAAAGAAGCAATCACTCGTCTAGAGCAGTTTGTGACTTCTGACTTCGCACAAGTAGACTACACTGACGCAATCCAGATTCTTCTAGATTCTGGTCGTGAGTTCGAGTTCCCTGTTGAATGGGGTATCGATATGTCTTCTGAGCACGAGCGATTCCTAGCTGAAGAACACTTCAAAGCACCAGTAATCGTTAAGAACTACCCTAAAGACATCAAAGCATTCTACATGCGTGCGAACGATGACGGTAAGACGGTAGCCGCGATGGATGTACTCGCACCAGGCATCGGCGAAATCATCGGTGGTTCTCAACGTGAAGAGCGTTTAGACATCCTAGACGAGCGTATGCGCGAAGTAGGCATCGACCCAGAGCACATGAACTGGTACCGCGACCTACGTAAATACGGCACAGTACCACACGCAGGCTTCGGTCTGGGTTTTGAGCGTCTAGTCTCTTACGTAACTGGTATGGGCAACGTTCGTGACGTGATTCCATTCCCACGTACACCGCGCTCTGCAAACTTCTAAATCGAAGTTAAGAACAGCAAAAGCCTCCGAAATTGGAGGCTTTTTTGTATCCATCAAATACGCAAACCTTCCCTGCTTGGATCATAATTAATACTGTGACGCAGTATGATCACAGTGAGGAAGATTGTTATGAGAGTATTCAGACTCGATGACTTGTCTTATAACGGAAGACACGAACATTCAATGGATTGGGATCATCCCTCTGGAAGCCAACCTTATTATTGGCACCCTGACTGGCTACAAAATGCCGAGGACCTAATGGGTATCTATCCTAGTGACTCAGATCCTTCCGTTAGCCATCCGGACAATGTCAGAAACTAACTGTCAAAAAGAGGGCTAACCATTTTTGGGTTAGCCCTTTCACAACTCACTCTATGCTATCGGTTTTGGCTGCGTATCGAATTCCATATAAACAGATGGCAAACATAACAAATGGTATGGCTGCTGCCGTGTATTCAGTCCACGCTAAAGAGGCAAAAGACTTCGCCAAAATTAGGTGACCAAACACCAGTAGACTCGCGCAAATGATCGCGACAAAAACCAAACGGTACTCATGTTTATAACGTCGTTTTTCCATAACTAACCCCTCGCAATAGCAATGAGGCTATTTCACCACAGTTTGCTTCATGCCTAACGGTACAGTTGAGTCGAAAAACGCCCTAGCAGTTAACTAACTGCCCTATTTTGCTGAGCGCGCTCTTAACCTGATCAGTCAGTTCGAAGGAGATGTTGATACGCATACAGTTCTGAAATTGATTGTTGGCGGCAAACAAATTGCCATACGCGATTGAGATATCGGATTTTTTCAGCTCTTGGTAGATAAGGTAAGTATCAATCACCGACTCAAACTCAAGCCAGAGAAAATACCCACCTTCGGGCTTCTGCACGGCAACAACACCCGGTAAACACCTATCTATCAAGCTGAGATATTCTTTCTGCCTTGCGTGTAATTGTTTGCGAAGTTTTCGTAAGTGATTGTCATAACTTTCGAATTGAAGGTAATGAGCAACTCCTTGTTGGATAGGCGAACTTGCGGATAACGTCGAGGTAAGCTGTTGCTTCTGTAACCTGTCACTCAGAGTCCTATTAACCACCCAACCTATTCGGTAGCCGGGACAAAGTGACTTAGACAGAGAACCACACAGCAGCACTTGGTCTTGGTCATCCCAATACTTGAGTGGATACGGTTTGCGATCCTCAAAATGCAATTCTGCATAGACATCGTCTTCAATCAGGTAGACACCATATTGATTAGCCAACTCAACCACCGATCGTTTGGACGCATCGCTTAATGAGGCACCTGTCGGGTTTTGATAATTCGCCATTAGCCAACAGGCTTTCACATCGTTTTGGCTAAATGCGTGCTCAAGCTGAGGTAGATCTATCCCAGTTGAGGGATTGACGGGCACTTGAATCACGTTGAGCTTCAACCGCTCTACCGCTTGCAAAGCGCCATAGAAGGTCGGCGTTTCAATCACAACCGTATCGCCCGGTTCACAGACCACCTGCAAGCTAAGATTAAGTGCCTCCATGGCTCCCGAAGTCAGCACAATATCTTCATGGGATACCGCAACACCATGAGTTATGTAGCGTTGAGCAATCATTCTCCTTAACGCTTCATTACCCGGTGGTAAATTTTGTATCACACTTTCGGCTGGGACTTTTCTACCCGCACTGGCTAAATGGCGGTTGAGCGATTGAAGAGGAAACAAATCAGGTGTGGGAAATGCGGAGCCAAATGCGACCGCGGCTTGATTGTTACTTTTTAGAAACTCGTAGAGCTCGTCATTGTATTCACTTCGAACAGTGGGCTGAGATCTTTCTCGTTGACCATTTTCGATGGCTGACGTAACAAAGTAACCAGACTGCGGTTTCGCCTTGATCCACCCTTCGGATTCAAGCAGTTGATACGCTTGCAACACGGTCGCTGAACTGACCGAAAAGCTTTTACTTGCTGCACGAAGGGACGGGATTTTTTCCCCGGAACGCCACGTGTTATCGATTATCTGTTGCTTTAATTTTTCTGCTAATTGCTGGTAGCGATTCATAGTTCCCTCATCATTGCTCAGCAAAGATACCATAGTCAGAAGAATCATGGGCTTACAAGCTTCTCACTCTAAGGCTTTGTTTTTAGCGAACCCTGTTTGTAGAGTTAAATCACATTAAATATTAAAAACTCTGTTACATTTATCGGGTAATAGTGATCCAAACAACCTTACATAAGGGATGATAAGAATGAAAAAATACGATTCGTCACATATCGAGTACAAAGGCGAAAGCAACGGTGTACATAGTTGGACAACACCTTCTGGCCAACCGTATTACTGGCACCCTGATTGGCTACACATTGCGGAAGATGCGACTGGCTCACACCCAAAGCAAGACATTGAAGTGACAGACGGAGAACAAGCGACTGAGAAGCACGCTGCGAAAGCGATTCTCTCCTACCTAAATAAATGGGCAGCAGACAAACTGGGCAAAAATCCGGATATCGAAACAAACGCTATTGAATCTCAGATGAACCTCAAAAAGTAACCCTCAGTGCGCACCTTGAAGGGTGCGTGCTTGCTTCTTACCCGCTCTCATCCTAAACCTAGTACTAAAGTTGCAAAAATGTATCAATAGACGAAACAAATCGATAGAATGCTCGGTCATTTATTAGATAGACAAATCTATTACTCCGTTTTCATATTTGTCTAAAGGCTAGTTTTCGTCATATTGATAATGATATAAAGGCTTTGACATGGTTAACTCACATTACAATGCGTCTTTGACCCTAAAGCTGTATGCACTTGCAGCTGTGGTTTTCGGTCTTTATGGTGGTCGCGTCTGCCCGATGTTGGAAACGCTGACGTCCACAGAGCTATTTACACATGTAGCAATCACATTCGGTGCTGTTTATCTGTTACGTCACTTTGTGCTTCAGCGCCACACACTTGTTAAAGAGCAAAAACATGCGCAGTTAGATACCACGCTCATGTTTTTTGGCAGCTTAATACTCGCCACCTTCTATAACGTCTATTACGACTTTCCTCTCGACAGCAATCTTAAAGTTCTATTTGGTATGAGCTTGTTCGGTTTCTTTACCGGCTTACTGCTTCAACTAGATTCCAAAATCCAATGCTTCGATAACTTAAACAGCGCGGAACGTTACCAATTCGAACTCAGTGGTGAACGACAATCTATGGTCAAGCAAATGATTTTTCTCATCAGCCTGCTGTTAATCACATTGACTTCGATGCTCGCCATGGTTGCCGTAAAAGACATCTTTTGGCTTGAGCACAATCCCGAGCGAATATTGGATGGCACTGGTAAGGTCAGCGTCATCAAAGAGTTTATTTATATTTCCATTGTGCTTGGTGCTTATGTTATCGCTATCATGGTTCAATGGAGCAAGCTGATGCGAAAAGTGTTGAGCGCTCAAGAATGCTCTCTCATAGAGGTCGCTAACGGAAACATTTCTAAACGTGTTCCTATTTTCGAGCACGATGAGTTGGGCTCAATGGCCTCGCTGACCAACCAAATGCTTGATAGCTTAGAGTCCTCGCAAGATGAGGTCAAAACTACGCGTGACGTTGCCATTGTCAGCTTATCGGCACTAGCCGAATCACGTGACAATGAAACTGGGGCGCATATTCTTCGTACGCAAGAGTATGTCCGCGCGCTGGCGAGACATCTGTCTCAGTTCGAGAAGCACAAACCTCTACTGACTGAAAATTATATTGAGCTACTCTACAAATCCGCTCCACTGCATGATGTAGGTAAAGTGGGTATCCCTGATAACATTCTGCTTAAGCCGGGGAAACTTACAGACGATGAATTTGAAATCATGAAAGGACACCCCGAAATCGGAGCCAAAGCCCTCTCAATGGCGGAAGGGCAGCTCGGTAGCAACTCATTCCTACAACTTGCTAAAGAGATTTCCCTAACCCACCATGAAAAATGGAACGGCAGTGGCTACCCTAACGGACTTAAAGGGGAAGAAATACCGCTTTCAGGGCGATTGATGGCACTAGCGGATGTTTATGATGCACTCATTTCTGAACGTGTATACAAAAAAGCGTTTAGCCATGAGAAAGCAAAGTCTATTATTCTCGAAGGCAACGAAGTCCACTTTGATCCGCAAATCGTTGAAGCATTCCTCGCTATTGAAGACGAGTTTGTCGCCATCGCTCATAAATATCGAGAGCTAGAAGCTAAGGAAAACGAGCTAGAGCAATTGATGCACGCCTAATCGGTACTAGAGCCCTTCATTTTTCGGCATTTAAAGTCCCTTTACTTCGAAAATAAAGGGACTTTTCATATAAAAAACTTGGCTTAAACAAAATCCTCACCAAATTACGACGCTTTTTTAAATTTTCTTCACTTTCGCTGTTGTTTCACTCTACGTAGAAAGGTATAAATAACCGAGTTACTTATACCTATCCCTTCGATAAACATGGATGACCATTATGTTTGAAAAAGTAGTCGCTGCTCCCGCAGACCCTATTCTTGGCCTAACTGAAGAATTTAAGAAAGACGCTCGTGCTGAAAAGATTAACCTTGGCGTGGGTATCTACAAAAATGAACAAGGTGAAACCCCTGTTCTAGCAACCGTTAAAAAAGCGGAAGCGGCACTTATTGAAACAGAAAAGACCAAGTCTTACCTAACTATCGAAGGTACTGCTGAATATGCTTTAGCAGTTCAGAAACTTCTTTTTGGCAATGATGCAGAAATCGTAGCCAACCAGCGTGGTAAAACGGCTCAAGCTCCAGGTGGTACTGGTGCACTTCGCGTTGCTGGTGAGTTTATCAAACGCCAACTGGGTGAAGTAAAGATTTGGATCAGTAACCCAACTTGGGCTAACCACAACGGTGTGTTTGCCGCAGCAGGTATCGAGACAGCACAGTACAGCTACTACAATGCTGAAACTAAAGACAAAGACTTCGCTTCTATGGTTGCCGATCTAGAGCAAGCATCTGAAGGCGATGTTGTTCTTCTTCACGGCTGCTGCCATAACCCAACAGGTATCGATCCAACAGCAGAAGAGTGGGAAACGCTGGCTAAGCTTGTTGCAGACAAAAAACTTCTTCCACTTTTCGACTTTGCTTACCAAGGTTTTGCGAAAGGCGTTGAAGACGACGCTGCGGGTCTTCGTATCTTTGCTCAGTACAACAAAGAGATTCTAGTCGCGAGCTCTTTCTCAAAGAACTTCGGTCTATACAATGAGCGCGTAGGTGCATTCACACTCGTCGCAGAGTCAGAAGAAGTGGCAACGACAGCCTTCTCACAAGTGAAAGCAATCATTCGCTCAATCTACTCTAACCCACCAGCACACGGCAGCGCAGTCGTAACTCACATCCTAAACAATGCCGATCTACGTGCAGAGTGGGAAGCTGAAGTGAAAGAGATGCGTGATCGTATTCAGGAAATGCGTGAACTGTTCGTTGCAACACTTAAAGAACAAGGCGTTGACGCTGACTTTAGCTTCATCGAACGTCAAAACGGCATGTTCTCATTCTCTGGCCTGACTAAAGAGCAAGTGACCCGTCTTAAAGAGGAATTCGCAATTTACATCGTAGGTTCTGGTCGCATCAGCGTAGCGGGTATGACGAAAGCTAACATGCTTCCACTATGTAAAGGTATTGCAGCCGTTCTATAACAGCTCACCTTCAAATACCGAAAAGCCAGCTATTTAGCTGGCTTTTTTGTGTTCGCGCCCTTTCCGCAAATCAGTTTGACAGCAACCAACAACCTAATCCATTGGATCAAGATTAGGCGTCCATTCGAAACAAACATCTTTTGCAACCCAAAGATAACCACCCCTAATACGGTAATAAAACCTCAACCACTTCACAACACTCACGAAATAGGTATTACATAAAACATATTCAGAATCACTTCTCCATAATCCAAATAGAGAACATTTGTAGTGAGAAAAATCCTCGTATTATTAACGGTTATAGCTTCATTGTTTGGGTGTAAAAAAGACCCTCAACCAAATCCACCGCTAAATCAAACCACTGTTAAAGTTTTAACAGCAAACTTATGGCATGACCTAGAAAAAGGCTACGATGTAGGCTTAGCTGAAATGAAACATGCTCAAGCCGATATCATACTTACTCAAGAGTCTGATGGAGTGAATGCACGGTTAGCTGAAGACCTCGAAATGTATTACTGGCAAGGCCGTGAAGGCGATGCATCAGTAGGAATTTTCTCCCGCTTTCCAATCGTCGAGGTCCTCAATGGTATGGATGAAGATCTTGATACAGACCGAGGTGCACAAATAGGTGCGGTTATTGATATTAACGGACACGAAGTCGTTGTTTGGAATAACCATCTTGATTGGAAGCAGTATACTGCGGTCGAACCAAGGGGGCTTGATGGCAATAGCAGTGCTCCACATGACTTGTGCCTCCCCAACAAACTTACTCAGCAAGAGTTGGATGCATACAATGCTCACTCCAGGCGACCAGCCCAGGCTCGACACCAAAGTAAGGTCTTGGAGCAGTATATAGCTAACGGTACGCCAGTTTTTGTTGCCGGAGACTTTAATGAACCGTCAGGGGTTGATTGGCAACACAATAACATCTTGTTCGACCGAACAGCGTCAGATTATGACTTCAGTACGCATAGGATCACGCGAGAAGCGGGGTTGCTCGATTCATTCCGCACGCTATATCCCGACACGCTTAGTTATCCCGGAATTACTTGGCCAGTACGAAACGCTGAAAGCTGGACTAAATCAAGCGCCGTCACCAATGGATGCGGGAGAGCAGTTGATGACAGGGATCGAATCGATTTCATCTATTATAGCGATAATGCCACTGGTCTAGAATTGGATAAAGTTGCGTTCATTGGCCCACGATATTCACACTTTTTCCAACCTGTTGATGGCTCTTCACCTGAAGTTTATCAAACCCTTGAACCCCACGAAGGAAGAATGGTCAATGCTCAAGGTGAACCTGAGTATAGTGAAAACGTTGCCGACTTTCCTTCAGACCACTTGTGGTATAGTGCGACCTTCAAGTTAGAAACTCCATATACGCACTCTACTCGGAAGAGTCTTGATCTCAACCCTCGCTTTGAAAATGCTCAATTAGCTGCTAGCGGCAATGATCTTGTGGTCGGATTTAACATCGCAAATTGGGTTGGTTACGAATCAAGCCGCAAATACTATTTATATGTAACCGAGCATACAGCAGGACCACGTGATCATTCTGGTGGATATAAAGCTATTACAGCGAAACCCAATGAACAGCACCCCTTAGCCATAACTGTCAGCAATGATTACTTGAAAAAGGTGAAAGGAAGTGATTCTAAACTACAACTTCGCATTTACTCGAACATTGCAGGCTCACCGAAAATATTTGCTTCTAAAACATTTTCCTTAGAAGAGATTGAGCGAATAGTCACTATTAACTAACGGAGTGTGTACGCCTCAATAGGCAAGCAGCCGCAAGTGATGTTTCTTGCGGTTGCTTATTCAAAGGAAACAACTCGACTCTAGAAAAGATATCTCAGCGAAATCCCGCCTTCATTGGTGGTGACGCTACCCTTGATTCTAGCGGTTTCAAAGTCTCCGTCTCTATGGGTGTAAAAAGCGCCAACCGTAAATCGCTCTGCAAACTGATAGTCAGCTCTTACGTTAAACAGTGTTTCTTCTAACAAGTCGGTGTAGTTAAACTCGCCCCGCCCCGCTAACTCCCACTTCTCAGTCAGCGCATACTTAAGCTCTAAACTCGCGCCAATCGAAGGCTTGCTATCGCTAAACAGCTTTTCTTCGGTACTATCAAGAGTCTGTTTTGCCCACAAATAGCCGACTTTTGCTGTCGCGATAACATCTAGCTTTTCCATAACAGGGTAACGATAAGCAACGCCAGGTAACAAAGTATAGAGCTCTGTCGTGACATCTTTCGGATGTATAAACCTTGCCGCGTAATCGAGCGTAAATAGAATGTTTTCGCTCCATACATAGTTACCACCCACCGCTAGAGCAGTAGCATTGTTGTCACTGCCCAAACTTTCATTCAGCGACCCAGAGCTTAAATCTGCGTAGAGGAAATCATAGTTTAGTTCGTTTATTTTATTGGGTTCTGCGGCATGCACCGAGCTAGCAAAGAGTAAAGGGGCTAATATCCAACGGTACTTCAATTCCATTATGACCTCTTAAGTCCATATAAACGGCGGCAAGCTTTCCTATGTCGAGGTAAGATTAACGGCCAATTTTCCCTACCAGAATCCGCGTCAGAGACTGGGTATGTGATTTATATTGATAAGAAAATATAGAACAAGTAATCGTCAAGTTACTGAATAAATTGTGAGAATTATGATCTTGTACGAATTCAAATGCTCAGATAGCGAAAAAGATCTCATGTGAGATCTTTTTCAGATAAGTACTCGCAATAGAGACTGTGGAGGTTTGGTGAAAAAATAGTCTTACTACAGTCTGATAATTAGCTCGTCTTGGGACAAGGGCCTGATGTCTGCTTTAGATTTGGTTTTCAGTCGTTCGAGTAACTCTACATCCAATTCGTAAGGCATAACGATCTTGAGCTCTTCTACACCTTCACTCTTTGCTAGCTGGAGCAGCGTAGCAATATTTGATTCATCACTACGATTCGCCGATAGCGATTTCATAGCTTGATCCCACAAGCGATCTTCAACCGATAGCGTATCTTTTATCGTATTCTTCCAAGCAAGGCTGAATATCGGAGCAAATGTGCTCATCGCTTCCAAGAAAGTCCATTTCTTACTACAAGAAGCACCGAGAAAAGAAGTATAGTCGAATACAACACTTGTCTTGCCTAGATGTTCCATATCATCCCCCGTAATATCGGCAACACAGTGTACTCAATATCCTAGATCAAACTGGTTATAGCAATAGGATATAAGACAATGGTCTTTTATGCCCTAATTCTGTTTTAAAAAGCTATATAAAAACCAATGCGGTAACAAAATGTGTACAATAAAATGATATAAGGAACCGGTTGCTTAATATTTTAGATACCAAATAATATCGTGTTCCCTAAACGCTATTTTATATCAACAATCTTGCTCGCCTTTTTGTACTGGATTCTCCAACCCTTCCAGCTCGGTAGCTCCCAACGCTTTGGATACCCTTTACGCAGTCCATCGCGATGTACAACATAAATCAGCTTTTTGTTAATGTGGTATTCAACATCGAGGTTGAGATCACCCAATGCGAGCTCAAAAGGGTACGCACTGGCGAAATCTTCGTACTCCCAATATGGAATACCTTCGAAGGCAAAGTCCTCGGCACTAAAAAGCTCTAATTCACTGACATCATCCAACTCAAGTAAGGCAAGCTGCTGTGTAAACCAACTTTCAAAGTTTAGTTCATCAAGCTTATCATTCGATGTCCCAAGCCCTAGCGCGAGATAAAGTTTCCAGTGCTCAATTTGCTTGTGACGAGTTTCTGCAAACCCAGGGAGTAACTGGTTGGTAATGACGGCTTCAAGCATTGGCTGAATGGCAAGTTCACCTTGAGCTAGTTCATGTCGAGTGGCAATGACTCTTCCCGCATAGCTCAGTCTCATCTCGACCATTGGCTGTTCGTCGACCGTTATCACATCCCCCAGTTGCCACTCACCTAAACCAACCTCACTTAGCGTGTTAAGTGCAATGGGTATAGTAAAGGTGGCTAAATTGAGGGTTTGCTTCACGCCTCTGCCCGGCAAGCTATGAGTATCGAGGACAAGCGCGGCTTCGTTTTTAGATGGAAAACGAGTCTCTCGACCTAAAACAACTTCCATCTCACCGTTGGCCATTGCTTCTTTTCGCTTCAATCTGCGTACAAAAACGAGTTCTGGATGCAGGCGAGCAATTGCCTCAACCAGTTCTTGATGTGAATAACGAGAGGCAACACTGAGCTGAGGTAATTCAAATACTTCTCTCATTTGAGCCGAAAGTGCTCTTGCTTCTTTTACAACATCAACGTCAACCTTTATCCCAGAGAACTGCTCTCCTCTAAGGATTCCGATAGCAAGTTGACCATCACAGCCCCAAGGCTCTTCTTTCTCTAACTTTTCTCTTTCTTCTTCATTGCTAGACAAGCGATACAAGTTGGCTGGCGTAGCCAAGACGGAAGTGAGGTCAACCATCGCCTCTTGCAGAGGTCTACAAGGCATTCGAGTGACTAGGTCGGCGTATAACGCATCAATAGGTAAAGGGTAAATCCGTTGACCATGTTCGGTGGCAGTACCCGCATCATTGATCGCCCCCATCGCGGTGAGTATTTCATTCGCCTGGTTAATGGAGCGCTCGGGCAATAACTCCAAGAAATTTAGCTGCGCTAACGCCTTACCGCAACTTGCTGATGCTAGCATGGCTTCGGTTAGCGACTCTCGATGCATCTCCGGCGGCGTGACTTCTGATAAAGCGGCGTGTTCACCATATAAGCGGATACAGATACCATCCATAACTCGCCCGGCGCGCCCACTACGCTGCTTTGCACTGGCTTTGGAGATATGCTTTAAACTCAGAGCGGTTCGCCCATTACGCTGTTCTGTTCTTCGTTCTAATCCAGAATCAATGACCGCGACGATATTGGGGATAGTCAGTGACGTCTCTGCAACATTGGTCGCTAAAACCACTTTTTTATAAGCTTGGGTATTAAGTGCGACTTCTCGCTGCTCTTCGGTAACCGAGGCGTGAAGCGGAACAGCAACTAAGCCTTCAATTCCCGTCAACTTACTCTGACATTGACTGATCTCTTTTCTACCCGGCAGAAACACCAAAATATCACCGTCAACATCGCTAAGCGCTAACACTTCTTGCTTTACTTTTTCATCAAGGTTTCTTGCATCGGGAAGCTGCCTTGAATCGCCTGCTCGATACCCTATTGAGACATCGAAGTTACGCCCCTCGGCATACATACGCTTTGCACCGATGTAAGTGGCAAGCTTTTCACCCTCAATGGTCGCGGACGTGACGACCAATCTATGCGTCAGGCTATCTTTAAGCAGAGCGACCAACAAATCGGTATCCCAGCGGCGCTCATGAAATTCATCGACGATAACCGTATCAAAACCCTCAAGCTTGTTCTCAGAAAACCAGCGCAACGCGACGCCGGGTGTCACAAAGACGACTTGCGTGTTTTCATCAAAGCGGCTTTCCAACTTAATCGCATAACCGACTGACTGTCCCAATGGTTGGTTACTTTGCTCAGAGAGAAACTGAGCCAATGAGGTACAAGCGATGCGTCTTGGCTCGATCACCAGAACCCTGCCTTGCTGCGCTGCCCAAATGGGTAAACGCGTCGACTTACCCGATCCTGTCTCTGCTTCGACAATGAGATGATAAACGGAAAGCTGGGACAAAAATTCGGTTTTCAGGGTATCTATAGGTAAGCTAGTCATGATTTACGCGTGGGTAGTGCTAAAGCATGAAATTATATACGCAATCTTTGCCAGAATGCAGGAATATTCAGTTTACAATACGACAACGAATCCCTATCATTTTTATGTTCCTGTTCCCAAAGGTCTGTTGACCCTAACACCCTACTAAGGCATGTGATGAATAACGATAAACGCCCTCTATATATCCAATATGCAGGCCCTGCGCTTCTCAGTACTCCTCTTCTCAACAAAGGAAGTGCTTTCTCAGCTGAGGAAAGAAGCTCATTCAATCTTGAAGGTCTGTTACCAGAAAACACTGAAACTATTCAGGAACAAGTGGAACGCGCTTACCAACAATATCGTAACTTTGAAAGCGATATGGATAAGCACATTTACCTACGCAACATCCAAGACACAAACGAAACACTTTTCTACCGCCTTGTTCAGAACCACATCTCTGAGATGATGCCAATCATCTATACGCCGACCGTTGGTGCAGCATGTGAAAACTTCTCGAACATCTACCGTCGTGGTCGTGGCCTTTTTGTTTCTTACGCTAACCGCGATCGCATTGATGACATTTTGAACAACGCTTCAAGTCACAACGTGAAAGTTATCGTAGTGACAGACGGTGAACGTATTCTTGGTTTAGGCGACCAAGGTATCGGTGGTATGGGTATTCCGATTGGTAAACTGGCGCTTTACACCGCATGTGGTGGTATTAGCCCAGCTTACACGCTACCAATCGTACTTGATGTGGGTACGAATAACCCGCAACGTCTTGCTGACCCAATGTACATGGGCTGGCGCCATCCACGTATTACTGGTGCAGAGTACAATGCATTCTTAGAAGAATTCATGCAGGCTGTTCAGCGCCGTTGGCCTGATGCGCTCATTCAGTTCGAAGACTTCGCACAGAAAAACGCGATGCCTCTACTAGAGCGTTACAAAGATCGTTTCTGCTGCTTCAATGATGACATTCAAGGTACAGCGGCTGTGACTGTAGGTTCGCTACTTGCGGCTTGTCAGGCTGCAGGAAGTAAACTTTCTGAACAGCGTGTCACCTTCTTAGGTGCCGGCTCTGCTGGTTGTGGTATTGCTGAAGCCATCATTGCTCAAATGATTTCGGAAGGCATTAGCGATGCGCAAGCTCGTTCGCAAGTCTTCATGGTTGACCGCTGGGGCCTACTGCAAGAAGGCATGCCTAACCTGCTCGATTTCCAACAACGTTTGGTACAAAAGCATTCAAACACAGCAGATTGGAAAGCGGAAGGGAACGGCTACTCACTTCTTGATGTAATGCGCAATGCTAAACCAACGGTTCTTGTTGGCGTATCTGGTGCGCCAGGTCTGTTTAGCGAAGACGTAATTAAAGAGATGCACAAACACTGCGCTCGTCCAATCGTATTCCCGCTATCTAACCCAACAAGCCGTGTGGAAGCAACACCTAACGACATTATTCGTTGGACTAACGGTGAAGCACTGGTTGCGACAGGCAGCCCATTCGATCCTGTGGTACATGACGGAAAGACCTACCCTATCGCACAATGTAACAACAGTTACATCTTCCCAGGTATCGGTTTAGGTGTATTGGCGGTTCAAGCTAAACGCGTGACTGACGAAATGCTTATGGAATCAAGCCGCGCTCTGGCAACATGTTCACCACTAGCAATTAATGGTCAAGGTGCACTATTGCCGCCACTAGAAGCGATTCATTCTGTTTCTAAGAAGATTGCTTTTGCTGTTGCGAAAAAAGCCATTGAGCAAGGTGTCGCACTAGAGATTACAAACGAAGCACTAGAAGAAGCGATTGATGCTTCATTCTGGCAACCTGTTTATCGCCGCTACAAGCGCACCGCTTTCTAAACGCACTGTTTATTCAAAACCCAGCACACGCTGGGTTTTTTATTCCTGCCATTAAGATCTCATGACGACATACTGCTCTGCCTAACACGTCAACTTCATGATATCGTTACTCAATCAATGACAATCACATTTGTTTTCATGGAATACCTAGACCTTTTGGGTGGATACCTTCGCCCCTATCTGACAGAAATTTCGACAGCTTTGATCGCGTGTATATTGGTCATGGCAGGTGGAGAAATTAACGCATTACTGAGGAAATTATTAAGAAACACCAACTTCGCCCTCAGAACTGTCGCGTTTGTCTTGATTAACGCATTTGGTTACGGCTTAATCATTGTCAAAGCAACACCTTACCTCTCTCGGACACTGCGTGGCCTAGAGGCTGGCATTATGTTTTCCATCGTATTGTTTTGCTTTATTTTTATAGGTCTATGGGCGCAGCGGAATCGACAAATTTAGTGCGAAGATTATTTCACCACGATACTAGACAAAAAACTTGGCTCAAATTTGCGCTAAGGGCGTTAGCGTGGCTACCTGTCGCGTTAGCAGCCCTTGCCGTCTCTTTATTCGCTATCGATCGATGGGTCTCTTACCAAGCCAAAGACCAGCTCTTTAACGACATCGAACAGATCGAATCTTTCGATGTTGCCGTTGTTCTGGGTACTAGTAAATATCTGGGAAAAATTCTCAATGAGTACTACACCCATCGTATCGACGCTGCTATTGAACTGTATCAGCAAGGCAAAGTAGACAACTTCCTTCTTAGTGGTGATAACGCACATCGCTCTTACAATGAACCTTGGACGATGAAACGTGATTTGCTTAAAGCAGAAGTACCTGAAGAGAGTATATTTTTGGATTACGCAGGATTTCGAACTCTAGATTCTGTTGTTAGAGCGAAAGAGATTTTTGATACCAATAACTTTCTAATTATTTCCCAGAAATTTCATTGTGAGAGAGCGATATTTATCGCTAACTCTCACAATATCGATGCGAAATGTTTCGCGGTTGCGGGGCCTTCGAAGCACTCTGGGTTTCAGGTAAGAATGAGAGAAGTGTTTGCTCGTGCAAAAGCGGTTTTGGACATTTATATTACCGATGCAAAGCCAAAGTTTCTCGGTCCTAAGGAACCTATCTTGATCGAACAACTTCCTGAGCCCGAGATACAGCCAGAGTTAGCGGAGCAAGCTTTGATTAGTCAGCCTGAGAGCTAACTACGACCTGATTTCTACCTTGACGTTTCGCCATATACAAAGCTTCATCAGCACGAGTAACCATCGCATTGGTTCGCTCTCCAGATCGAGAAGCCACTCCTATACTGGTTGTTAATGGATCACCGTGTACCCATATGTGGGACTCAACTCGATGGCGGATTCGTTCCGCGAGATCCGAAGCCTCATCCAAACTCAATCCCGGACAAAACACAACAAACTCTTCGCCCCCCCAGCGCACGAGACGCTCACTCGGGCTAAGCATACTTAATATCACCATAGTGAACTCACGCAGAATATCGTCCCCAATCGCATGTCCATATTTGTCGTTAACATCCTTAAAATGGTCAATATCAAGGTATAGCGCCGCTAATGCCTTCTCGCGTCCTAATTTTCCTTCAAAATGCTTCTCTAGCCACTCCCGAATGGAGTGACGATTCATAGCCCCTGTCAGTGCATCGCGATTTGCCAATTCAGCGAAATGGATGTTTTGCTCTTTTAGATCACTATTTAATTTGCGTAAATGGTCTTGCCTAAACTGAGACTGCAGTATCAATTGGTGGCTACGTTTAATTTCAACAATGCTATATACCAAAGCAAGCGAAACCCAAAACACAAGCAAGGCCAACATGAGTGTTTCACCATCAATATAGTTACCGATGAATTCGATACTCTTGATAGTCATCTTGTACTCACCAGTGAAATGACCCGAGCCAGTCGCTAACTCCAACTTAGTCACATTTGTGAACTCCGGTGCTGAATGAGCAATTGGTATCTCGTTATCAGCCAACCACCATGTCAGTACCTGTAAGTTAGCGATAGGTATATCTACCACACCTTCTCCAACACCAGGGGAGTATGCCAGTCCATTGTATTTTTGCGTATATTCATCCTCGACCGAAGAGTAAGCCGGATTAAAGTTGCGAAGGTAGAAACGTAGCGTGGGTTGATCCGTACTATCAAGGCGCTCAAAGTCAATATTCAACCTAACCGTATGGTAGTTTTTTAGGTTTATGCCATGCTGCATGGTTTCACCAAGCTGTATGGCAACACCACAGTAAGGCCAAGAGTAGGCATCCGATTTGTCTAACTGACAATTTAGCACTACTTCAGACTCAGATGACTCCAAACTAGCAGTACTGACACCTCCTAACGCTTGGTCATCGGTGGGCAAAAAGACAAACTGACCAGGGAAGATTTTAAAGACATGACCACCTCCATGCATCCAATATAACTGCACGACCAATATGGTCACAACGACCATGAAAAAGGTGACCTTATGAACAATTTTCAATACTAGAATCCAACCATTGATGCGCTGCTAAACAGCAAACAGAACCCAATCCCATTTAATAGTACGATGTTGGTTCCATTTTATCGCGTTTTACTTATGCTCTAGCAGATAAATATTAGATCTGACTCATAAACTTGATGCTTATTGACTTAAATATAATCAAACAAATGTCTTACATTTTCATTATCGTCTGAGGCTCAAGTTTTGTTTGTTATTAGTGTTACAATAACGATCTAAAAACAAGAGGGTTAACCCTCACTAGAATAAGAGCACTGTCATGTCTTTATTAGCTAAAGGTACGCTAAGTAAAATGCGCGCCTCTCTCGAAAATACCGTTCATTATCGACTTCCAGTCGGTGATGAGTTAGTTGACCTCTCACCTTTCATTGGTAAGAGCATTACGCTCACTCATACTGGTAATATCTTCTGTAGTTCTTGTGGCAAAAAAACCAAGAAGAGCTATTCGCAGGGGCACTGTTTTGTATGTATGAAGAAGCTTGCCAGTTGCGATATGTGCATCATGAAACCTGAAACCTGTCACTACGATCAAGGCACCTGCCGTGAGCCACAATGGGGGGAGGAAAACTGTATGGTTGACCACTTCGTCTATTTATCAAACACTTCAAGTTTGAAAGTGGGCATCACTCGTCACACTCAGATCCCAACTCGTTGGATCGATCAAGGCGCAACTCAAGGCTTACCAATTTTCAAGGTCAAGACTCGCCATATTTCAGGTCTTATCGAGGTTGAATTGGCAAAACACATCGCGGATAAAACCAACTGGCGCACCCTGCTAAAAGGTGATGGAGAGCCAATGGCTCTAGAAGAGCGATTTGCTGAGCTCTTGCCTTTGGTTGAAGACAAAATTGCTGAAATTAAACAGCAGTACGGCGAGGATGCGATTGAGATCCTAAGTGAGAATATCACTGCAATCAGTTATCCAGTGGAGCAGCACCCGACCAAAATCACTTCTCATAACTTTGACAAAAACCCAGAAGTAACGGGGATTCTGCAAGGAATTAAAGGTCAGTACATGATCTTTGATACCGGAGTAATCAATATTCGTAAGTTCACTTCTTATGAAGTAGAAGTCAGCGCTTAATAGTGAACAAGAAAGACCTCCGCTTGGGAGGTCTTTCTAATGAAGTTACTGGTCGAGAATAATCTTCAGCTCATCGAACAGAATATCCACTTCTTCTAATGTGTTGTAATGCATAAAGCCAATTCGCACTACGCCACCACTCGCTTCTAAATCAAGCTGACGAACCAACCCAAGCGCGTAGAAATGTCCATTCCAAACACAGATATTTCTTTCTCCGAGTTTCTTAGCAATAAACTCAGGTGAATGGTTGTCAAACGTTAAGGCGAAGGTTGGCGTTCTTAGCTCGCTGTTGGCTTCCAACTTACCAAACAGATTCACCCCTTCGAGTTCAGACAATCGGCTAAGAAAGCGTTCGCTAATCGCTGATTCATGCTGGTTAAACTGGTTAAATGAGTCAACTAGTCTTTCTCTTAGTGACGCGTTGCTTTTCCCCCACTGCGACAGATATTTCACAGCAGCAATAACGCCAGCTAAACCTTCAAAGCTTTGTGTACCCGTTTCGAAACGTCCCGGTCCTTCATTTGTCGCAGGTTCAACTTTGTAAGGCTTCAAAGTTTGTAACCATTTCGGCGCTATGTAAGCAATACCGACGTGTGGACCAAAGAATTTATACGCAGAGCAGGCTAAGAAATCACAGCCAAGCTTTTGCACGTCAACTAAGTGATGCGGCGCATAATGAACAGCGTCTACGTAAACCTTTGCACCCACTTTATGAGCGGCTTCGACAACACGTTGAACATCTACAATTGAGCCGGTTGTGTTCGACGCATAGGTCAACGCAACAAGCGCAGTCTTATCATTGATCAGCGAAAGTAAGTGGTCGATATCAAGACCACAGTCGCTTTCGTCAACACGGGCTTGATGGACAACCGCCCCTTTGTCTTCTGCGGCTTGTTGCCAACTTGAGACATTCGAATAATGGTCGAGAGCAGTAACTATCAGTTCATCGCCGGCTTGCCAATCTCGGCTGATTGCACGGCTTAACTGAAAGGTTAATGACGTCATATTTGCGCCAAACACTATGTTGCTGCTTGATTCTGCATTGACCAAGGCTTGGGCATACTCACGTGCTTGCTTCATTAAATCCGTCGTTTGCTGACTCGAAAAGTAATGACCACCCAAATTAGAGTTAAAGAAACCTAGATAAGCCTGCATCGCTTCAAGTACAGACTTTGGTACTTGAGAGCCGCCCGGGCCATCTAAAAAGATAACTGGCAAATCATTATGTGTTTGACCAAGAGCGCTGAACTGCGCTCTTGCTAAATTAGGAGTGAAGCTCATTCACACTGTCCTTTGCGGTTAACACAAATACATCCATATGCCCCACTTCACCCTCAATAACCGAGCGAATTGGTGTCGCATTATGCCAAAGTTTGTCGTCAGCTAGCATGGCGACTTCACCACTATGCAATGCTTTGCGAAAGAAAGGAGCTTCATTAAAGCTGCTGTAAACCATGATATCGCCCCCCTCAATATTGTGACGCCCCATACCCACTACTGCGAGATGTTCAAATCCATCTTGATGAACACCTTCTGGCGCTACCTGAGTCTCGTCGTAAACAGCCGAGATGCGGATTTGATGAATTTCGATCTCGTGACCATCAGTAAGCTGATTAGAATGTGCAAATAGCTGACACATTTCACGCATACCGTCACTATTCATAATCGGCTTTTCAATCGGTTCAAACTGGCGAACTACGTTACCCTGAAAATGATTAATATCATCACTTTGAACGAATTCACTCTTATTCAAATCCACCACTTTGCCACCTTGCAATGTCACCACAGAGTAGCGTCTTAAACGATACTGGCCATCAGCATGCTCGGTATGAGGTAGTTGAGTAAACGAAGGGGCGAGTTGTAAAATCGCAGCATCACTTAACTTGGTCAGTTGTAAGGTAGTTTCGCGCTGATGTAACATCATCATCTCCTTAATGAATGTACATACCTATAATATGATTAACATCTTATTCACATTCATTATTTGCGCACTTGTATTGTCAGATCAACTTTTTTCAGCATTTCAATCCATCATTTTGTATATTTCGGAGCATATAGCCAACTTAAGCACAATTAACAGTGATTAAATCCAGGTTTAAAAAGCCGAGAGTTCAAAAACTAGAAGACTTCACTAGAGCGAAATAATTTTCTCATAAACATCAATGAGTTATAAATATAGATACCAAACTAGCAGATAACGTTTGCGTTCTAATCTATAACCAATTATTACACTCTCCTCCCTTGCTAACACTTTCAATGCCCCCATATATTCCATACAATCGAATCAAATAGATGAATAAGCGTCACCGCTAATGGAGCACAAATGAGCGACGTAAAACATAGCAATCTTTTAATCCTTGGATCTGGTCCTGCTGGCTACACTGCTGCAGTTTATGCTGCCCGTGCAAACTTAAACCCTGTTCTAGTGACTGGTATGCAACAAGGCGGTCAGTTAACAACAACGACTGAAGTTGAAAACTGGCCTGGCGATCCGGAAGGTTTGACTGGTCCAAATTTGATGGACCGAATGAAAGAACACGCTGAACGCTTTGAAACAGAAGTCCTTTTTGATCACATCAATGAAGTTGATTTCAGCCAGCGCCCTTTCCGCCTAAAAGGTGATAGCAGTGAATACACGTGTGACGCGCTTATTATTTCTACAGGTGCTTCAGCTAAGTACCTAGGTCTTGAGTCTGAAGAAGCATTCAAAGGGCGCGGCGTTTCGGCTTGTGCGACTTGTGATGGTTTCTTCTACCGCAATCAAAAAGTAGCCGTAGTTGGCGGCGGTAATACCGCCGTTGAAGAAGCACTTTACCTTTCGAACATTGCTTCTGAAGTTCACTTAGTTCACCGCCGTGATAGCTTCCGCGCTGAGAAAATCCTTGTAAAACGCCTGATGGATAAAGTCGAGAATGGCAACATCATTCTTCATACTGACCGTACTTTGGAAGAAGTTGTCGGTGACGACATGGGCGTTACAGGTGTGCGAATCAAAGATACTCAGTCAGACAATATCGAACAAATTGATGTAATGGGCGCCTTTATTGCAATTGGACACCAGCCAAACACCTCAATCTTCGAAGGTCAGCTAGAGATGAAAGACGGTTACATCATCGTTCAATCCGGCCTTGAAGGTAATGCAACGCAAACGAGCGTTCCTGGTGTTTTTGCCGCAGGTGATGTGATGGATCACAACTACCGTCAAGCGATTACTTCTGCTGGTAGTGGCTGTATGGCAGCTCTTGATGCCGAACGTTACCTCGACGCACTTGCTGATAGTAAATAATATTTTTCATTTTTAGCTCAAAACCTTAAAGCCCTGCGGTATTCCCGCGGGGCTTTCTTTTGTATAATGCCCAGTTCTAAAACTTTATAATAATTCTCATTAAGCCTTCACGATGGATAAAAAGAAACAACGCAGCTTGAATCAATGGCTCAAGCAGCAAAGTAAGCTCGCCAAGCGCTGGCTTATGATTGCTGTCGGTCTAGGTGTTCTTTCAAGCATATTCCTTTTAGTTCAGGCCGCTCTGCTTGCAACGATCTTGCACCAACTCATTATCGAACATGTCGATAAATATGAATTAGTCCCATACTTCCTTGGTTTAGTTGCCGTTATCGGTGCTCGTGCTCTTTGTTCATGGGGCCGAGAAATCGCTGGTTTTCGTTGTGGTGAACAGATTCGAGTTTATATTCGCCAGCTTATTCTCGATAAACTGCGTGAACTTGGGCCTGCATACATCAAAGGTAAACCCGCAGGTGCTTGGGCAACTTTGTTGCTAGAACAAGTAGAAGATATGCACGACTTCTTTGCTCGTTACTTACCGCAAATGTCGCTTTCTGTCTTAGTGCCATTTGTCATCTTGATCGTTGTTTTCCCGGTCAACTGGGCAGCCGGTTTGATTTTCTTGATCACCGCGCCATTAGTTCCAATGTTTATGGCATTAGTGGGTATGAAAGCCGCTGACGCGAACCGTAAGAACTTTAAAGCGTTGCAGCGTTTATCCGGTCATTTCTATGACCGCCTTCAGTCAATGACAACCATCAGACTGTTTGACCGAACCGCGGCAGAAACTGAAGTGATGCGCGGTGCATCGGAAGTGTTCAGAGTACGTACTATGGATGTACTCAAAATAGCGTTTCTCTCCTCTGCGGTACTTGAGTTCTTCACTTCTATCTCAATTGCATTGACAGCGGTTTACTTTGGTTTTGCCTTCATTGGAGAACTTAACTTTGGTGATTACGGTGCGGGTGTCACGCTGTTTGCAGGATTGTTTATTCTGGTCTTAGCCCCAGAGTTTTATCAGCCACTGCGCGACTTAGGTACTTTCTACCACGCGAAACAGCAAGCGGTTGGCGCTGCAGAAAGCATTGTTGAGTTTATTGAAACAGACGTAGAAACCGTTCGCTCAGGATCGACCAAGCTGGGTGACACAGATTCCATCTCCATCACGGCAAAAGATCTCGAAGTTTACTCTCCAGAAGGGCAAAAGCTATTGGGCCCAATAAGCTTTGAGCTTTCTTCCGCGCAAACCACAGCCTTAGTTGGCCCAAGCGGCGCGGGTAAAACGACCCTGATAAACGCAATCTTGGGTTTCTTACCTTATAAAGGGTCGCTAACGATTAACAATATTGAACGCACTGAGCTCGATCTTGATAGCTGGCGCGAGAAAATCAGTTGGGTTGGTCAAAACCCACTGCTGCTTCACGGCTCAATACGTGACAACATCACACTTGGCAAAACAAATGTCAGTGACCAAGTCATCAATCAAGCGTTAGAAGAATCATTCTCAGCAGAATTCGTGAATCAACATGGTCTCGATTACGCTGTTTCTGACCGCTCTGGTGGTTTATCGGTAGGGCAAGCTCAGCGCCTCGCTTTAGCGCGTGCTATGGTGCAAAACGGACGCTTCTGGCTGCTTGATGAACCAACGGCAAGCTTGGATGCACGAAGTGAACGTCTTGTAATGCAAGGTTTAGAAAACCAGATCACAGGTAAAACCGCCCTGATGGTTACCCACCAGCTAACGCCACTTAAAAATGTCGAGCAGATCCTCGTCATGAAAGACGGTGAGATTGTTCAGTCTGGACAATTTGACCACCTCGCTAACTGCGAAGGACTGTTCCAAGAAATGCTTTCTGCTAACCAAGCACTTAACCAAACCAATAAGGGGAACTTAGATGCGTGAATTACTTCCCTACCTAAAACTGTATAAGAAACACTGGTTTGGCCTTTCACTCGGTATGCTATTGGCGTTCCTAACCTTAGCTGCTTCGATTGGTCTTTTGACCTTATCAGGTTGGTTCTTATCAGCTGCGGCCGTTGCTGGTCTCACCATCGCAAGAGAAACCTTTAACTATATGCTGCCAGGCGCTTTTGTGCGTGGATTTGCCATGGGGCGGACTGCCGGACGTTGGGGTGAGCGTGTGGTCAGCCATAACGCAACTTTCAAGCTGCTTACTGATCTGCGAATCTTTTTCTTTTCTAAGCTAGCACCGCTGATCCCCGGTCGCGTATCTAACCTTCGAGACGCTGATCTACTCAACCGCCTCGTAGCCGACATTGATGCTATGGACCATGTCTACCTAAGACTGGTCAGCCCAATGGTTGTCGGTACGTTAGGTATCTTAGGTCTTACTGCTCTTATTAGCTGGTTTGATGCAGAGCTAGGCTTAACATTGGGCGCTATTTTGTTCGCAATACTGCTGACGTGGCCTGTACTGTTTTACAAACTGGGTAAGCGCAACGGTGGCGAGCTCACTCAAAACAAAGCCGATTTGCGTATCGCTACCCTAGATTGGTTACAGGGCTACAGTGAACTCACGCTGTTTGGTGCGGAAGAGCGCTATCGCAATGCGATCCTAGATACACAGCAAAAGCTACTAAAGAATCAGTTCTTTAATGCTCACTTTTCTGGATTGGCGCAAGCTTTACTGTTACTAGCTAACGGTTGGACGATTGTGCTCATGCTTTGGCTGGCGGCGGATGGTGTCGGTGGCAATACGCCAGATCCTATGATCGCTCTTGTCGCTTTTGCCACAATGGCGAGTGTTGAGCTGTTAATGCCAATTGCTGGTGCATTCCAACACCTAGGCCAGACGCTGACCTCAGCTCGCAGGCTCAACGATATCACTCAATCTGAACCAGATGTCTGTTTCCCAGAGAAAGATATTGAACATGGGCAGCAGTTCTCAATCGAGTATAAAGGGATCTCTTTCCACTACCCTGATGCGAACAACGATGTCATTAAAAACATCGAGTTAGCGATTCCAGCTCAACATAGAATTGCAATTGTCGGTCAAACTGGCTCTGGCAAATCGACCCTTCTACAGTTGCTCAACCGCTATTGGGATATTCAACAAGGCTGCATCGAAATTGCGGGTAAGCCAATCCAAGAATGGAGCGAAAGTCAGCTTCGCCAAGCCATTAGCGTTGTGAGTCAACGTGTTGATATTCTTAATGGCTCATTGCGTGACAACCTAGTCATGGCTAAACCACTTGCGGAGGACGATGAGCTTGCTCAGGTTCTGTCTAAAGTCGGGCTGGCTAAACTTCTCGACGAGACAGGTTTAGACACATGGCTTGGCGACGGTGGTCGACAGCTGTCTGGTGGAGAAAAGCGCCGAATTGGTATTGCACGTGCCTTGCTACATAATGCGCCAATCCTATTACTTGATGAGCCTACCGAAGGTTTAGACAAGCAGACAGAACAGCAAATCATGCAATTGTTCGAGGCGCATTTTGTCGGTAAAACCGTGGTGTTTATCACCCACCGTTTAGTCAACTTAGACAAGATGGATTCAATTTGTTTAATCGAGCAAGGTGAGATTGTTGAGCATGGCACTCATCAACAATTGATAGAGCTGCAAGGTCGCTACTTCGCTCTCAATCAAACGCTTTAATTTATAAACAAGGGTGGACATTTCCACCCTTGTTTTTACTTGTGTAAGTAGTCAGAAAGAGCCTCGAAGTCTAAAGGCTTTGAGTGCAAATACCCTTGATAGAAATCACAACCTAATTCGACCAATGACTGGTTCATTTCTCTCGTCTCCACCCCTTCAGCCACACTTTTCATATTGAGCTTATGGGCAAGCAATATTATGCTTTCGACCATAGAATGGCTGTCTTGATCCGCCATCATATCGAACACAAAGCTCTTATCTATTTTCACTTCATCGATAGGCAGTGCTTTTAATAAGCTAAGAGATGAGTACCCCGTGCCAAAATCATCAAGTGATAGGCTAACGCCAAGTTCCTTAATCTCTTTCATGGTCAGCATGACTGCATCAATGTCGTCAATGAAGACACTCTCCGTCGCTTCCAATATTAGGGACTTAGCGGGAAATTGATGCTTGTCTAGAGCGAGTTTAAGTTGCTCTACAAACTGTTCATCACGAAACTGTTTGATAGAGACGTTAATAGATAAGTCGATGCTCTCGCCAACGTTGTGATTTAGCGACGCAATATCTGACAGTGACTGCTCAATAACAAAGCGACCAATGTCCCCCATCAGACCACACTTTTCAGCGATAGGAATAAACTTGTCTGGTGGAACCATACCTAGAGAGGCACTGTTCCATCTCAATAATGCCTCAACCCCTTTAACCTTATCATTCGAATCTAGCTGGGGTTGGTAAACCATATATAGCTCATTGCGCCTTAATGCCTTCTTGAGCTCTATCTCCAGTAGGTTATTCGCTTTAAACTCCTCAAGTAACGCATCTTGATAAACAACGATTTTGTTGTGTTCTCTTTTGGCAATCGACATTGCTAAATCAGAATTACGGATCAGCGCTGATCCGTCTCGCGTGGATTCATTGGTCATCGAAACGCTGATGCAGCAAGTGACGACCACATCGATATCTTTGTATCGATATGGGACAGAGATAACACGCTTAATATCTTCACATCGAGCAAGTAAGGTTCGCTGATTCGTCTCTGGAGTCAGAATAATAAACTCATCACCATCGGAACGAATTATTTTTTCATCGTTGAAGCGTAGCTTGTTTAGCCGCTGCGAAACATCACTTAAAATGGCGTCACCGGCTGTATCTCCATACTGTTTATTGATCGATCTAAAGTTGTCTAAATCTATACGGATAAGGCTTTGCGGCTTACCAGGTTTCAACGCGGCCAGCTGACGCTCTAGATAGAAACGATTGTGTAAACCAGTGAGGTAATCATGATTGGCTTGGAAAGTGAGATCCTGTTTTTTTTCCTTCTCACTTCGAGAGATATTGCCAAACATCATGTAGATAAGAACTGAGGCAAGCAGGTAAAGAGAGATAATTGCCGCCACCTGCCTGATAAAGCAATCATTGACCACATCCAATTTCGTTTCTGAGGTCAACCATAAGCCATAGTTTGGTAAAAAGAGGCTTGCGGATAATGACTGCCTAGATGGGTGCTCAAGCTCATTAATAAACACCGAACCACTCTGCTTTATCTTGTCATATTCTTTACCATATCGATGTTCTAGTTTCGCAATACTCTTCTCTACTTCAGCTTCGGGAATTTGGTAATGATAAATTTTCGGGTCGTAGACGTTGTCTACAGGTGCTAGTTGAAAGTAACGGTCTTGTTCGCGGTAGAGAAAACTGTTTACAAAATTCGCTTGATGAATATTCTTAACAAAATAATCAAAGCCATCTTTTAGGCTGACATAGAGAGAAAGGATAAAAAGAACATCCCCTTCACCATTTCGAATCGCTTTTCGAAAAGGAATGACAATTTCTTTGAGTGGTTCACTGTATTGCGTTCTGCCCAAAACAGGGCCGACCTTCGCACCGATTTCAGTAGCACTCATTTGTTCAAGATCAGACAAAATTTTAGCATCTTTTGCATAACGGCCATTTCCCAAAGCGCCAGCGTAAAGGTTACCGGTAACACCATAAAGAGAAACGGCTAAGATTGCGTCATCTAAGTCCGCCACCGACTGCAAGATTGCACCACTTGATGTCGAATATTTATAAGCGCCCAATCGGGACAACTCATCGCCGACAATATCGATGATAGTTTCATACTGTTCAAATGAAGAAGTCAGTGAATTTGCCGTGATGGCAGTGACACTTCGTTGCTCCTTAACAATATCATCATAGACCTCCATGTAGACATGCTGAGCTGCGGCTGCACTGATCACCGTCCAAAGGAAGAGTACAAAGTAGAACGTTGACCAAATATTTTTGTTAATGAACGACATTCACTGTGACCTTTGTTTGAAACTATCTATAAAGTGGTTAGAAGTTTATTGATATTTTAAACATTCATTAACACATGTCGAGAACCAATCATACGGTAAAGGCAATTTTGTGCATAAAGTTTCATTTTATTCCAACTTATCGTCTCTTATCCAAGGAAGTTCATTACAAATAGTTCAATATCATCCGCAGAATTTTCTATATTTAGAGTAACCAGAGAGGCGAAGTAGCTATGGGTAGAAAGTCTGAAACCCAGCCAGCACCTTCCGCTACGAATCCGTGTATCCGTCACTGCTGCTTGGATAAGGATGATATTTGCTTGGGCTGCTATCGTTCGTTGGATGAAATCTTAAGATGGTCACAGTCAACCAATGAGCAAAAGCAGAACATTCTTGATGTGTGTGCTCAACGCAAATCTGAGCGAAAGGGTCGCTGCAGTTAACAGCAGCTTAAAACGAAAAAAGCAGCCTACCGGCTGCTTTTTAAATCACTTTGCTTTTGCTTAACGCTGCTTATTACGCGCGTTCGGCTGGCCTGCACCTTTTTTTGGCTTGCGGCGTGATGGGTTGTTACTACGACCGCCACCACTGTTTACGCGTTCTTCGTGACGTTTAACTGCACGGCGAATCTTCTGGCTGCGTGAACGTTCGCGCTTACGAGATGAGTTCGCTTTGTTTTCATCAAGCAATGTCTCTTTCTCAGGGCGAAGCTCAACCAACTCACGTAGATAGTTAACCTCTTTAAGGTCAAGTTCCATCCATCCACCGCGAGGCAGTTTCTTGTCTAGGTAAATGTCACCGTAACGTACACGTTTTAAGCGGCTAACTGTGGTGTCTTGAGATTCCCACAAACGACGAACCTCACGGTTACGACCTTCGTTAATCGCTACATAGAAAGTGTGGTTCATACCATCACCACCCGCGTAGACAACGTCTTCGAAGCGAGCCATGCCGTCTTCAAGTTCAACGCCACGAACTAGGTTCTTCACCTTCTGTTCAGTCACTTCACCAAATACGCGCACTAGATACTCACGTTCCACTTGGCGGCTCGGGTGCATTAAGCGGTTAGCCAATTCACCGTCAGTGGTAAATAGCAGTAAGCCCGAAGTATTCGCATCCAGACGGCCAACTGAAATCCAACGAGAACCGCGGATTTTTGGCAGACGATCAAAAACAGTACGACGACCTTCTGGATCATGACGAGTACACAGTTCACCTTCAGGCTTGTAGTACGCCAATACGCGACAAATCACTTCTTCCTGCGCTTTAGCAGAAACCGTGTGACCGTCGATACGCACAACTGCATTTTCATCTTCTAGTCGTTCGCCAAGTTTAGCAACGATACCGTTCACGCTCACACGACCCGCTTTAATCAAAGCTTCTAGTTCGCGTCGAGAGCCATGACCAGCCCGAGCCAATACTTTCTGTAGTTTTTCGTTCATTTATCTACCTATGTGTCGTCTTCTCAGACGTCGAATAAACAAGTGCGACCCAAAATCGCGGTCGCACATTATCGCAAAAAGTGTGGTGAAAATCACGCACTTTTGACTACTCGAATGGAGCAGGATCACCTGAACCAACACGGGCAATGATTGGTTCATCATTACTGAAATCAACCACTGTCGTTGGTTGCTCGCCTAAGTATCCACCGTTTAGGATACAGTCGACTGCATGTTCCAACTTGTCGCGAATGTCCTCTGGATCGGCTTCCGTCATATCGTTACCCGGTAAGATAAGCGATGTTGACATCAACGGCTCGCCAAGAGCTTCGAGCAAATCGAGGGCAATTTGGTTATCTGGCACGCGGATACCAATCGTCTTACGCTTGGCGTTCATTAAGCGACGCGGCACTTCCTTCGTCCCTTTAAAAATAAAGGTGTACGGCCCAGGCGTATTGTTCTTCAGCAAACGAAATGCCGTATTATCCACACGAGCATAAAGAGAAAGCTCAGATAAATCGCGACACAACAAAGTAAAATTGTGCTTATCATCTAAACGACGAATCTGACAGATACGCTCCAGTGCCTGTTTATTTTCAAGCTGACAACCCAATGCGTAGCCCGAATCCGTAGGGTAAATCACTACCCCACCATTACGAATGATTGCTACAGCTTGATTGATCAAGCGAGCCTGAGGGTTTTCTGGGTGTACGTAAAAAAACTGGCTCATTGTAATTCCTCATTATCGAGTCTCACGACTCTATAGTTAATTAGGGTCTGATGACCTTTTGCGGTTAAATTTTGTTCGAGATAAAAGCGTTTTAATCGCGGCGAGAGGTTTGCCGCCTAGTTACTCTAAGCAAAACACCTCTCAACAAAGAGTAAAACGCTTTTAGCCGAACCCTGCGGGCAGCGTTTGTGGCTCCTTTCTGCTGCGTTATCGGCTTATCAGGTAGAGCAACTACATTTCAAAGCCTCTGCCTTGCATAAAGAACCCACAAACTGCTGCAAAAGTCAGCTCAAAAGGTCATCAGACCCTCGTATTGATTGGTTCTGACTTTGAAGGCTCAATACCCCAATCTTTCCATACAGGTTCAACGCCCGATGGAAGCCATAAATTTCGTCCTAACTCCACCCAAGGTGAAGGATAATGAAAGTCGCTGCCTTGAGAGGCTAATAGATTGTATTGTATAGCATAATCCGCCAAGTTGCGCCTTTCTTGTTGCCCTTGTTGAGGTTGAGCAACTTCCATCGCATCTCCTCCCGCTTCAACAAACGCACTGATTAGGCGTTTTATCCATTTAGCGGTTAGGTCATAGCGCCCAGGGTGAGCCAGTACAGCCAGCCCACCAGCGGCATGAATTGCCTCGACGGCGTCTTTCATGGTGCACCAATTTGGCGGCACATAACCCGGATTATTGCGCGTTAGGTATTTCTTAAACACTTGCTGCATCGTTTTAGCATAGCCGTTATCGACCAGCCATTTAGCGAAATGGGCCCGCGTGATTGGCGCGTCACCAGCAATTGCTTTTACATCTTCGAGCACACCTTCTTGCGTCGCTTTTTCAAGGCGATGAGCGATCATTTCAGCACGTGCTACTCGATGATTTTTCTGTTTTACGATCAGTTCATTGAGTACTTGAGACTCTGGGTCGATATTCAATCCAACGATATGAATATCTTTATTTTGCCAAACGGTAGAAATTTCAATTCCGTTGATGATCTTCAAAGGCAGATTATTGTCTTGGACATACTGATGCGCGGCCGCTAGTGCGTCGACGGTATCGTGATCGGTAATTGCTAACACATCAAGCTGAAAACCAAGCGCTCTGTCAATTAATTCATGTGGAGGCAGTCTTCCATCTGAGGCGGTCGTATGGCTGTGTAAATCAATTCTCATAATTTTGTTTTTTTAGTTGACTTTTTACCTCTGCACTAGTTAACTAGTACACAAATACGAAGTACCTGACTTAAGGCTCACTATGTTACAAGACATTAACCAAAACCATAAAGCAAAAGTTGCTGCTGGCACTATGAATAATAGTTCAGCTGATCTTGCTTGGTGGCGCACTTGGACAAGTTCTTGGTGGGCTAACGTGTACTTCTAATTCATAGAATTCAAGTTTCAAAAGCCCGCTACCAAAGCGGGCTTTTTTGTTTTGTAATCTGTCTCACATCTAAGTGCTTAAACATTCGTCAAATTTAACCAAATCCTGATTGGGTGACCGTTTGCTTTATGCGACTATGTACGGCAGGAAGTAAAAATTTTAGAGAAAAGGAGGTCTTGTGAACAAGGCCATTGAAATCAAGAAGCTAGGTAACATCGAGTTAATTCGAAGCACGGCCCCGTATGCCCAAGATCCTACGCAGCTGTTCCACACGCTATGTGAAAACAAAACCGACAGCCTGCTATTGGAATCTGCTGAAATCGACTCAAAGCAGGACTTACAAAGCCTTCTTATTGTTGACTCAGCGGTGCGCATCGTTTGTTTCGGACATACGGTGACAATGACCGCGTTAACCGACAATGGTAAAAACCTGCTTTCTCATCTTACGCACAACATCAATCCAAATATTGAGCACACATTTAACGGCAGCGAACTAGTACTAGAATACAGCGCACCAAGCAACACCTTAGATGAAGACTCTCGCCTACGCGAAGCCTCTTCCTTTGATGCGCTGCGCTTGATTCAGCACAGCTTCGATATTGCAGAGCTGCACAAGCACGCGATCTTTATCGGTGGTTTGTTTGCCTATGATCTAGTAGCAAATTTTGAGCCTTTGGGTGATGCAACTCAATCAAACCAATGTCCTGACTACGTTTTTTATGTTGCTGAGACCTTACTGGTTGTCGACCACCAACAGCAGTCTTGTGAGCTTCAAGCTGCCCTGTTCGCCACCGACGCTTGCAAACCTGAATTAACTGCTCGTATCGAAGAGATCAGTGCTGCCTGTGCCAATTTAAAAACGCTGCCAAGGGCAATACCAGTTGCTGATAGCCACGCACAGCCAAGCATTTCTGACGCTGACTTCTGTCAGATTGTTCGCGACCTAAAAGAGTTTGTGGTTAAAGGCGATGTTTTCCAAGTCGTGCCATCACGTCGCTTTACCTTGCCTTGCCCTTCTCCACTTGCGGCTTATAAAGAGCTAAAACAGAGCAACCCAAGTCCTTACATGTTCTACATGCAAGATGAGCTTTTCACCCTGTTCGGCGCTTCGCCAGAAAGTGCCCTTAAGTATGAAACTCAATCAAACCAAGTTGAAATCTACCCTATTGCAGGCACTCGCCGTCGTGGTAAACGACCCAATGGCGAGATCGATTTTGATCTAGATAGCCGTATTGAGCTAGAGCTGCGCACCGATAAAAAAGAGAATGCCGAGCACATGATGCTTGTCGATTTAGCGCGCAATGATGTGGCTCGTATCTCTCAAGCAGGCACTCGCCATGTTGCGGACTTGCTTAAAGTCGACCGTTACAGCCATGTGATGCACCTAGTCTCACGTGTGGTAGGTCAATTACGTGATGACTTAGACGCCCTACACGCTTATCAAGCTTGTATGAATATGGGCACGCTAACCGGTGCGCCGAAAATCCGCGCTATGCAATTGATTCGAGATGTAGAGGGAGCGCGCCGCGGCAGCTATGGCGGTGCAGTAGGCTACCTTACTGGTGAAGGAACATTAGATACGTGTATCGTGATTCGCTCTGCTTACGTAGAAAAGGGCATCGCGCAAGTTCAAGCCGGCGCTGGGGTTGTTTTCGATTCAGAACCACAAGCTGAGGCTGACGAAACCCGCGGTAAAGCTCAAGCAGTAATCTCTGCTATTCAATCAGCACATAAGGAGTAGCATCGAGATGGCAAATATCGTTTTTATCGACAACTTTGATTCGTTTACCTATAACCTGGTGGATCAGTTCCGCTCATTAGGTCACGACGTGACTATTTACCGTAATAACATCGCGGCAGAGGTCATTGAATCGACAGTTGCTAACTTAGATAACCCAGTGGTGCTGCTATCTCCAGGTCCGGGGGCTCCGTCAGAAGCGGGCTCAATGCCAGAGATTATTCAACGCCTTAAAGGCAAAGTACCTATGATTGGTATTTGCTTAGGTCACCAAGCAATCGTTGAAGCCTATGGCGGCACCGTTGCTGGCGCGGGTGAAATCATTCACGGTAAAGTATCGATGATGGAACACCAAAACCACGACACTTATGCTGGGCTCCCTTCTCCTCTTGCGATTGCTCGCTATCATTCGTTAGTCGCAACCGAGGTGCCATCGTCTTTAACCATCACGGCTGAGGTTGATGATTTGGTGATGTCTGTAGTACAAGAGCAAGATAAGGTGTGCGGTTTCCAATTCCACCCAGAATCAATTATGACTACCTACGGTGCGACGCTGCTCGCTAATGCCATTGAGTGGGCTCTAAAGAAGAACGACAAATAAGGAACAAGGTCATGGAACAGATTATCAACAAACTTTACGAGCAAGAGTCACTGAGCGAGCAAGAAAGCCAACAGCTTTTCGACGTTATTATCCGCGGTGAGTTAGACCAAATCCTAATGGCGTCAGCCTTAACTGCTTTAAAAATCAAAGGCGAAACCCCAGACGAAATTGCTGGCGCAGCAAAAGCGTTGTTAGCCAATGCGAACCCATTCCCACGACCAGATTATGACTTTGCTGACATTGTGGGTACTGGCGGAGACGGTCATGACACCATCAATATTTCAACCACATCTGCATTTGTCGCAGCCGCATGTGGTTTAAAAGTCGCGAAACATGGCAACCGAAGCGTTTCAAGTAAGTCTGGTTCTTCAGACCTGCTCGATAAATTTGGTATTAACCTAGCGATGAGTGCTGAAGACACTCGCAATGCGGTCGACGAAATCGGTGTTGCATTCTTGTTTGCGCCGCAATATCACAGCGGTGTACGTCATGCTATGCCTGTGCGTCAAACGATGAAAACACGTACGATCTTCAATATCCTTGGCCCGCTGATTAACCCTGCCCGTCCAAACATCGAGCTAATGGGTGTATACAGCAAAGAGTTGGTTCGCCCTATCGCAGAAACCATGCTTAAGATGGGTATGAAACGTGCAGCGGTTGTCCATGGAAGTGGGCTTGATGAAGTCGCAATTCACGGTGAAACCACGGTTGCTGAAATCAGAGATAACCAAATTCATGAATACACAGTTTCGCCAGTGGACTTCGGCTTAAGCCAGCACCCACTCGAAGCAATTAAGGGCGGCACGCCGGAAGAGAACAAGGCTATCACGACTAATATCTTGACCGGTAAAGGCACTGAAGCCCAAGCAGGTGCGGTAGCCGTCAATGTGGCTCTACTTATGCGCCTATTTGGTCACGAAGACCTTAAAGCAAACGCAGCGCAAGCTCTTGAAGCGATGAACTCTGGCAAGGCTTATCAGCTAGTGCAGAAATTAGCGGCTCACGCTTAACACCTCGAACAATAAGGTTATGAAAATGACTCAGGTAAAAGAAAAATTATCCGAACACGTTTCTGTTAAAGAAGCCAAGATGGCAGAAGTCCTAGCTAAGATTGTTCGCGACAAGTACCAATGGGTTGCTAAGCGTAAAGAGTCACAGCCACTTGAGACATTCAAAAGTGATTTAACGCCATCAGACCGCAGCTTCTATACAGCGCTAAAACAAGACAACACTGTTTTCATCACCGAATGTAAAAAGGCCTCTCCTTCCAAAGGTTTAATTCGCGATGACTTTGATCTTGATTACATCGCATCGGTTTACAACAACCATGCGAATGCCATTTCGGTGTTAACCGACGAGAAGTACTTTCAAGGCAGCTTCGACTTCCTACCTCAGGTAAGAAAGCAAGCGAAACAGCCAATTCTATGTAAAGACTTTATGGTTGATGCCTATCAGGTTTATTTGGCACGCCACTATAGCGCCGATGCGATTCTGCTGATGCTTTCAGTACTCAATAATGAAGAATATCGAGAACTGGCTGATGTGGCTCATTCACTCGATATGGGCGTACTGACTGAAGTTAGTAATGAGCAAGAGCTTCATCGTGCTGTAGAGCTAGGAGCGAAAGTCATTGGTATCAACAACCGTAACTTACGTGACCTCTCGACCGACCTAAATCGAACCAAAGATTTGGCACCGACCATTCGTCAGCTTGCACCTGATGCAATCGTGATCTCTGAGTCTGGAATCTACACTCACCAGCAAGTGAGAGATCTTGCTGAGTTCGCTGACGGTTTCCTCATCGGCAGCTCTCTAATGGCAGAAGATAACCTTGAACTCGCGGTTCGCAAAGTGACATTGGGCGAAAACAAAGTATGTGGTTTGACTCATCCAGATGATGCCGCGAAAGCTTATCAAGCTGGCGCTATTTTTGGTGGTTTAATTTTTGTTGAGCAATCTAAACGCTTTGTGTCGTTAGAATCCGCACGACTCACAATGAGTGGCGCCCCGCTTAAGTATGTGGGTGTGTTCCAAAACCACCAGCACGAGCAAATCATCGAAGCTGTCAACGAACTCGGCCTTTCTGCTGTTCAACTGCATGGCAAGGAAGATCTAGCGTTTGCTGACACATTAAAGGCCTCTTTACCTTCTGGTGTTGAAATCTGGAAAGCCTATGGCGTAAGCGATAGTGTCCCTGAACTTATCGAGAATAACGTTGACCGTCACTTGCTCGATACTAAAGTCGGCGCTCAAGTCGGTGGGACAGGCTTAGTATTTGACTGGTCATTGATCGGCGACCCTTCAAAGGTGATGTTAGCAGGCGGCATTACACCGTTTAACGCGCAAAAAGCGGCGGCTCAAGGCTGCTTAGGATTAGATCTCAACTCGGGTGTCGAGCATTCCCCGGGTAAAAAAGATGGCGAAAAGCTAGAACAAGCTTTTGCAGCAATCAGAACTTATTAAGAATTTGTATAGCGCGTAGTGTACGCGCTCAAAGTGAAAGGAATTTTAACATGGCAAAACTAGATGCCTACTTCGGCGAATATGGCGGTCAGTACGTACCACAGATTTTAGTCCCTGCCCTTGAGCAGTTGGAACAAGCGTTTATTGATGCTCAAGAAGACCCAGAGTTTCGTAGCGAATTTATGTCATTGCTGCAAGAGTATGCGGGTCGCCCAACGGCGCTTACACTGACTCGCAACCTGACTAAAGGTACAAAGACCAAACTTTACCTTAAACGTGAAGACCTGCTTCACGGTGGCGCGCATAAAACCAACCAAGTATTGGGCCAAGCGCTACTGGCTAAGCGCATGGGTAAGAATGAAATCATCGCCGAAACCGGTGCAGGTCAACACGGGGTGGCAACGGCGCTCGCTTGTGCTTTGCTCGGTCTTAAGTGTCGTGTCTACATGGGTGCTAAAGACGTTGAACGTCAAAGCCCGAACGTATTCCGCATGAAGCTGATGGGTGCTGAAGTCATTCCTGTTCATTCAGGTTCTGCGACGCTCAAAGATGCATGTAATGAAGCACTACGTGATTGGTCAGCAACATACGAGGATGCGCACTACCTGTTAGGTACAGCAGCCGGCCCTCACCCGTTCCCGACTATAGTTCGTGACTTCCAACGCATGATCGGTGAAGAGACGAAGAACCAGATCCTTGCTCGCGAAGGTCGCCTTCCTGATGCAGTTATCGCCTGTGTTGGCGGCGGTTCAAACGCCATTGGTATGTTTGCAGATTTCATCGAAGAAGAAAGCGTTCGCCTAATTGGTGTTGAGCCAGCAGGTAAAGGTATTGATACTGACCAACATGGTGCCCCTCTTAAGCATGGTAAAACGGGTATCTTCTTCGGTATGAAAGCGCCATTGATGCAAGATCCAAATGGTCAGGTTGAAGAATCTTACTCAGTCTCTGCAGGATTAGACTTCCCTTCTGTTGGTCCACAGCACGCGCACCTCAATGCCATTGGCCGTGCAGAGTATGACAATATAACCGACGACGAAGCGTTAGACGCTTTCCAAGAGCTTGCGCGTAGCGAAGGTATTATTCCTGCACTTGAGTCTTCTCACGCACTTGCGCACGCACTACGCATGGCTCGTGAGAACCCAGAGAAAGAACAGTTATTGATTGTTAACCTATCCGGTCGTGGTGACAAAGACATCTTCACCGTACACGCCATCCTAGAAGAAAAAGGAGTGATCTAATGAGTCGTTATGCGAAGATGTTTGAGCGCCTAAACGAGAAAAACCAAGGCGCATTTGTACCCTTTGTAACGGTTTGCGATCCAAACGCAGAGCAGTCTTACAAGATCATGGAAACCCTCGTTGAATCAGGTGCTGATGCGCTTGAATTAGGTATCCCATTTTCTGATCCTTTAGCAGATGGCCCAACTATTCAAGGTGCGAATATTCGCGCGCTAGATTCTGGCGCAACACCTGATATCTGTTTCGAACAAATCGGTAAAATTCGTGCTAAATACCCAGAACTGCCAATCGGCTTACTGATGTATGCGAACTTGGTTTACTCTCGCGGTATCGAAAACTTCTACCAGCGCTGCGCTCAAGCCGGGATTGATTCCGTTTTGATCGCAGACGTTCCAACCAACGAAAGCGCTGAGTTCGTCGCGGCTGCAGAAAAGCACGGTATTCACCCAATCTTCATCGCACCGCCAACAGCAAGTGACGAAACACTTCAGCAAGTTTCTCAGCTTGGTGGTGGTTATACTTACCTACTGTCGCGTGCAGGTGTAACCGGCGCTGAAACCAAAGCGAATATGCCTGTCGGCGATATGCTAAGCAAACTGAATCAGTTCGATGCACCTCCGGCACTGCTAGGTTTTGGTATTTCTCAGCCAGAGCAAGTTACGCAGGCGCTCGAAGCAGGCGCTGCCGGGGCAATTTCTGGCTCAGCCGTGGTCAAGATCATTGAAAACAATACTGAAAATCCAGTAGAGATGTTAAATCAGCTCGCAAACTTTGTTTCTTCAATGAAGGCTGCAACACAGAAGTAACGTGTTAGCCGACTAAACATCTATGAGATCAGCTTCTTATTAAACGTTAGAAGCTGATCTTTTTTTTAACATCTCTCCGCTTATTCAAGCCTCTTCGACTCCCCTTTACTCAACAAATGGCTCTCGAAAATAGATAACCAAAATTTATAGCAAACGTTTTCTTTTGTGCAATAACTTAGCATTAATCAATAAATCGAATATTAATCATTCAAACTATCTATAACGCATATTGCTAAATGTAAAATTAAAGTGTACAAAGCAAGACGATATTATTATCCATTGTTAATAAATAAAATGGTGGGTAATTCTTGGATTTTAAATTTTATTAGCACAGAGGTTATGGAAGTGTTAAAAGAAAAGAGTTTGCTAAACAACATTGGTGTTCAAGTTGTCATAGCTATGATCCTAGGTACTGCCGTTGGTGCCTTTATGGGGAACAGCGCAACTATGTTCGCTCCACTGGGCGCGATCTTCATTAATCTAATTAAGATGCTAGTTATCCCACTGGTTGCCGTTGCACTAATTTCTGGTGCTGCTGGCCTAGGTAACAGCCAATCCGCAGGTAAAGTTGGCCTAGTAACATTAGGCTACTTTGGTTTGACTTCTGCTCTCGCAGTGGCGCTAGCGCTATTCATGGGCGAAGTATTTAAACCTGGTCTTGGCATTGATGTTTCCGGTGTCGAAGGCATGTTCTCGGCTGAGTACGCTTCTAAAGGTGAACTTCCTACTTTCTGGGCAACCATCACTGGTATGATCCCAACCAACGTTTTCCAATCACTGAACGAAGCAAACATCCTGCAGATCCTAGTTTTCTGTATGTTCTTTGGTATTGCTATTTCTAAGCAAGCAAAAGAGCGCCGTGAGCCAATCATGAACGGTGTAAACTGTATCGTTGATGCCATGGTTTGGATGATCAACAAGGTGATGATTATTGCACCAATCGGCGTATTCGGCCTTATGGCAGAAGCGGTTGGTACATTTGGCTTTGCTGCGCTAATGGTCGTATTCAAGCTATTCGTTGTATACGTTGCTGCTATTTTAGTCTTTGGTTTTGTTGTATACCCTCTGATGGTACATATCTTCACTAAAACCTCAGCGAAGAAATTCCTGACAGCAATGAAGAAGCCGCAAGCCGTTGCTCTTTCTACAGCCTCTTCAATGGCAACACTGCCGGTGACTATGGACACGGTTGAGCATGAACTAGGTGTTAAGAATTCTACAGCGTCGTTCGTTCTGCCATTAGGCGCAACGATCAACATGTCGGGTAATGCGATTTACTATGGTCTAGTGGCAATCTTCTTTGCTCAGCTGTTCAACATCGATCTAGGTATGGGCGCATACATTGCAATCATCGTAACATCGACACTTGGCGCTGTTGGTCAAGCTGGTGTTCCAGGCCCATCTTTCCTTGTTGTTGCCGTACTTCTAGCAGCAGGTATCCCAATAGAAGGTCTACCGCTACTGTTCGCTCTTGACCGTATCTTCGACATGATTCGTACCGCACTGAACATCACAGGTGATGCTGCATGTGCAGTCATTGTTGATGCGCTAATTGAAGAAGAAGAGCAAGAAGCCGAACTGCAAAAGCAGCAAGCTTAGTCGCTGATAGTATTGAAATTGAAGCCACTCGATTGAGTGGCTTTTTTAGTTTTTACGACCGCGTAACCCGATAAGGTTGCCGAACGGATCTTCAAGCTGAAGCATCATCATGCCATCTTCAATGTCGAGTGGGCCTCGATAAAGTTTTGCACCTAAAGCGCACAGCTCTTCAATTCGAGTTTGCAAGTTATCGGTAAGCCAATAGAGCACAGTACCACTTTTCCCATTAGAGACCTTGGCATCCGCTTGTACCAGTTCGATAACAAAATCCCCTAAGCGCAACAAAGTAAAATCGTAATCTGGTAAATAGACAACCTCAGCCATCGGAAACGCTTTCTGGTACCAATCAAGGCCCGCTTCTACATCGGGCACATGAACAAGCAACGCAGCAGGTGTCATCCCATCTCTCCTACAAACGTGCCACACATGGTCAGCGATGGCTCTCAAGGTGTTTAAACTGCAATTCGACTAGACGCTGATAGAGTTCACAGCTCTTCAACAGCGATTGGTGGTCGCCAACATCGACTAGCCGACCATGATCCAAAACTGCAATTTTATCGGCATGTTTAATGGTAGAGAGCCTGTGCGCAATAATGACTGTCGTTCTACCGCGCATCAACTCTTCAAGTGCTTGTTGTACATGGTGTTCGCTTTCACTGTCGAGGGCACTGGTCGCTTCATCAAGCAAGAGGATATTCGGGTCTTTCAAAATCGCTCTAGCAATTGCGATTCGTTGTTTTTGCCCACCCGATAATCGGACTCCGCGCTCGCCAAGGAAGCTGTTGTACCCTTCAGGCAGGTTCATAATGAAGTCGTGAGCGTGCGCTTTCTTAGCCGCTTCGATCACCTGTACGTCTGTCGCCTCTGGGTTGCCGTAGCGAATGTTGTGGAAAACATCATGACTAAACAAGGCCGGTTGCTGAGGTACCAATGCCATCTGATTTCTAAGATCTTGTGGGGCGAACTCCCTCACATCTATGTCGCCTAATAAAACACTGCCCTGCTGAGGGTCATAGAACCTCTGCAACAGTTCAAACAAAGTTGTTTTCCCTGCCCCTGAAGGCCCAACCAGCGCAAGGATTTTTCCTTCTTCGGCTACAAGGTTAAGGTCTTGCATCGCAGGTTGGTCCGGTCGTGAAGGATAATGAAAGCAAACCTCATTGAATGAGACTTCCGCCTTCAGTTTATCAGTGCTTCGGTTTATTGATTCTGGCGCGGTAATGTGGCTTTCTACTTGCAGGATTTCGATTAGGCGTTCAGTGGCACCAGCCGCTCGTTGCAATTCGCCGAGCACTTCGGAAATTGTCGCTAGTGAAGAGGCAACCATGATAGCGTAGAAAACAAAGGCCGCTAAATCACCCGCAGACATAACCCCATTAATCACGTCGCTGCCACCAACCCATAACATTCCTGAGATGGCGCTAAATACAATCACAATCACCCCAGAGATGAGTATCGCTCGTTGTAATACGCGCTTGCGCCCTATCTCAAACGCTCGCTCTACCTCATTGGAGAAAAAGCGTTTTTCTTGCGCTTCACGGCTGTAACTTTGTACCGTTTTAATATGCTCTATCGCCTCACCCGCATAGCTACCCACATCTGCCATCGAATCTTGGCTTTGGCGAGACAAAGCTCGTACTCGTCGCCCGTAAAACAGAATAGGAACTAGGATAAATGGCACCGAAGCCAAAACAATAAGCGTGAGTTTAATATTGGTGGCAAACAACATGATTACCGCGCCAATACACATCAGCGCACTGCGCATCGCCATAGAAAACGATGAGCCAATGATACTCTGGAGCAACGTAGTGTCAGTCGTGATTCTCGACATAATGTCGCCACTACCATTAGTCTCGAAATAGCTCGGATGAAGAGTAATGACATGGTTGAATACCGCGAGCCGAATATCAGCACTTACTCGCTCTCCTACCGAGGAGACGAGATAGAAACGGAAAAACGTCCCAATAGCGATCAGCAATGTGACGACGAGGATAAATCCAATCGCACTACCTAGCTCTTGAACCGATTGCTGAGCAAAACCTTGATCAATCAAGATTCTCACCCCTTGACCGACCGACAGTGTTAATGAGGCAGTGACAATTAACGCAATCAAAGCAGCGGCAACCTTCAACTTATAAGGTTTGATAAAGTTGACCAGTTCTAACAATATCCCAAAATTTTTCTTTGGTGACTCTTTAGCAGGCTTGGGCTGTTCAAGGCTTGGAGCGTTTGTCGATTGCATAGTTGTACCATATTTCCTAATTAACACCTTGTGACAAAGGTGCCTACTTACCCATAAGGTATTGGGGTTAAATGATTAAATAGCAACCCGAGAGATCACCGGATACAAAAAAGCCTGACTGAAGTCAGGCTTTTAAGCTGTATATCTTCTCTCGCTTAGAAGAAGTGGAAAGTCGCGTTTAGAGAGAAGTTCTTAACGTCTTTTTCTTTCATACTGAATACGCTGTAGCTTGCGCCCATTGAGATGGGGCCCATCACGAAGTACTCAGCACCGACGCCATACATCATATCGATTTCGTCTTCTTTAAAATTCGTACCTGTTAGCTCGTAAGAGTGCAGGCCTGCTTTCGCATAAACATGAAGAGGACCGAAATCGATACTTGGCTTTGCCGCAAAGTAGACACCTGAACCTTCAAGCTTACCTGTAAAGTTTCCGTAAGTGATATTGTCGAATTCACCAAAGTTTTGGTAGCCCGCTTCAAGACCAATTAGCGGAAGAATACCTGTACCCACGTGAACGTTGTAAGAAGTCGATGAATCATTCGCTAGATCAGCTTGACCTACACTTGCACCACCGTAGATCCAAGAGTCAGCAGAAGCTGTAGCAGATGCGCCAATCAGAGCTAGCGCTAGTAGTGTCTTTTTCATAGTAAACCTTCTCTAGTTTCAAGGTGCAGGAACCAGTGTGGCAAGTCCCTGCCGTATTCGTCAAATTTATGAACTGTATAATTAAATATGCAATTTACATACCTAACAAGCATCAATCGCCATTTTTACACGCTTGTCCGACACCGGGTAAGGCGTACCAAGCTGTTGAGCAAAATAGCTCACTCGTAGCTCTTCTATCATCCAACGTACGTCTTTGACGTCATCAGGCACGACCATACCTTTCGGAATTTTATTCAGTAACTCTTTGTAATCATTCGTAACTGACTCAATTTTCAGCATATGTAAGCGATCTTTATTCGGATCGATAGGCAGCTTTTCCATACGACGCTCAATCGCCTTCATATAACGCAAAATATCAGGCAGTCGCTTCCATCCACACTCAGTCGCAAACCCTTTAAATATCAAGCTTTCGATTTGCGCTTTGATATCCGATAGAGCAAACGCCATCGTAAAGTCGATTTTACCTTTTAACTTCTTGTTAATGTTAAATGCCGTTGTCAGAATTGTCTCAACTTGCTGGGCAATTTCTACCACAGTGTCACCTAGTTCAGCGCGAACATGCTCTTTGAGCTGTTCAAACTGTTCAGGCTGCCAAACCAATCCGCCCTTCTCTTCAATCAGCTTGTCAACACCACAAGCGATACAGTCATCGATAAGGTCGAGCACTTTGCCGTACGGGTTAAAGTACAAACCGAGTTTCGATTTGTTCGGCAAGTTCGAATGCAGATACTTAATTGGCGAAGGTACGTTAAGCAAGATCAGCCTACGTTGCCCTGCTTGCATTGCTGAAACCTGTTCATGCTCGGTTTCATACAGCTTAATTTCAACGCTGTCTTTAGTATCAACAATGGCTGGGTAGGCTTTCACATCATAACCACCACGTTTTTGCTGGTACACTTTTGGCAACTCGCCGAAGCTCCACGTATGTAGCCCTTGCTGCTCAATATCGTCGTCCGCCACTTTAGATAAGGTTTCTTGCACCTTGTCTTTTAGGCTCTCTTTTAGCTCATGCAAATCACGGTTTTCTTTCAACTTACGGTTGCGATGATCAACGGCACGGAAAGTCACTTTCAAGTGGTCTGGCACTTGCTCTAAGTTCCAATCTTCACGCAGTACTTCAACACCCGTCATTCTACGCAGCTCTTTTTCTAGCGAATCAAGCAGCGGCGCTTCCATTGGTGTCGCACGCGCTAAAAACGCATCCGCGTAGTTCGGTGCTGGAACAAAGTTTTTACGAATAGTTTTCGGCAGGGACTTGATTAAACTCACCACTAACTCATGGCGTAAACCTGGGATCTGCCAGTCAAATCCTGCTTGTTCAACCTGATTCAAAATCGGTAACGGTAGGTGCACTGTCACACCATCGTTATCTTCTCCCGGCTCAAATTGGTAACTTAGCTTGAGCTTAAGCCCACTCTGGTGCCAGAAGTTCGGGTAATCGAGGTCGGTAATATGGCTTGCATCGCCCTTGAACAGCATCTCTTTTTCGAAGTTAAGCAATTCCGCGTTCTCGCGAGATGCTTTTTTCCACCAAGTATCAAAGTGCTTACCAGACACGACTTCTGTACCGACACGCTGATCGTAGAAATCAAACAGCTCGTCGTCATCAACAAGAATGTCACGGCGGCGAGATTTGTGCTCAAGCTCTTCGACTTCTTGCAGCAACTTGCGATTTTGCTTGAAGAACGCGTGCTTGGTCTCCCATTCGCCTTCAACGAGCGCGCTGCGGATAAAGATTTCGCGGCTTACGTTCTGGTCTATGCTGCCGTAGTTCACCAGACGCTTAGGCACGATTGGCACCCCGTAAAGCATCACTTTCTCGTGTGCCATGACTGCTGAGCGCTTCTTCGACCAATGCGGTTCACTGTAGCTACGCTTGATCAAGTGTTTGGCCAAAGGTTCAATCCATTCAGGTTGAATCTTGGCAATGACTCTGCCCCATAGCTTTGAGGTTTCCACCAACTCTGCGGACATAATCCATTTCGGCTGCTTCTTGAAAAGACCTGAAGCAGGGAAGATATGAAAACGAGCATTACGAGCGCCTTGATATTCATTCTTCTCGGCGTCTTTCATACCAATGTGAGACAGAAGACCAACAAGAATCGCACTGTGTACGCCCTGATAGCTGGCTGGCTCATCATTCAGTTTGAAATCCATTTCTCGCATCGCTTGATGAATCTGGAAATAAACGTCCTGCCACTCACGCACACGTAAGTAGTTCAAGTAGTCTTGTTTGCACTGCTTACGGAACTGATTACCAGATAGCTTCTTCTGCTCTTTCTGAATGTAATCCCACACGTTCACAAACGTCAGGAAGTCAGACTCTTCATGGAAGAAACGTCGATGCTTATCATCCGACGATTGCTGTTTGTCGCTTGGACGCTCACGCGGATCTTGGATAGATAGCGCAGAAGCGATAATCATCAGCTCTTTCAGTGCACCGTATTTTGGCGCTTCAAGCACCATACGGGCTAAACGCGGGTCAATTGGCAGCTTGGCTAATTGACGACCGACTGACGTTAAGCGTTTTTTCGGATCTTTGGCTTTTTCGTTGATCGCACCCAGTTCTTCTAGCAGCTTTACACCGTCTTGAATGTTGCGTTTGTCTGGCGCTTCAACGAATGGGAAGGCTTCAATATCGCCCAAGCCTAGCGCTGTCATCTGCAGGATTACTGACGCTAGGTTGGTGCGCAGGATTTCTGGATCGGTAAACTCAGGGCGAGAGTTGTAATCATCCTCCGAGTAAAGGCGAATACAGATACCTTCTTCAACACGACCACAACGACCTTTACGCTGGTTAGCACTCGCTTGAGATACTGGTTCAATCGGCAGGCGCTGTACCTTAGTTCGGTAGCTGTAACGGCTGATACGCGCAGTACCTGGGTCAATGACATACTTGATACCCGGTACCGTTAACGAGGTTTCCGCCACGTTGGTTGCCAATACGATTCGGCGACCCGCATGTGGTTGGAATATCTTGTTTTGCTCACCCGCAGACAATCGCGCGTAAAGCGGCACAATTTCCGTGCTCTTTAAATTACGTTTAGCCAGCGCATCTGCAGTATCACGGATCTCACGCTCACCGTTCATGAAGATCAGGATATCACCCAGACCTTCATCGCATAGCTCATCAACCGCTTCGAAAATACCGTCTAATTGGTCGCGATCAACATCGTCCTCACCGCGAAGTGGGCGATAGCGCGTTTCCACTGGGTAAGTACGCCCCGATACTTCAATAATCGGCGCGTTGCTAAAGTGCTTCGAGAAGCGATCTGGGTCGATGGTTGCCGACGTGATGATCACTTTTAGATCAGGGCGACGAGGTAAAAGCTCTTTCAAGTAACCCAAAATAAAATCGATGTTTAAGCTACGCTCGTGGGCTTCATCGATAATGATGGTGTCATACTGGTTGAGATAGCGATCGTGTTGGATCTCTGCCAGCAAAATACCATCAGTCATCAACTTAATTTGGGTGTTCTCTGAGATTTGGTCGTTAAAGCGAACCTTGTAGCCGACATATTCGCCGAGCTTGGTTTCCATCTCTTCAGCAATTCGATTCGCCACCGAACGCGCCGCTAAACGACGAGGCTGCGTATGACCAATCAAGCCAAACTTGCCACGACCGAGCTCCGCACAGATCTTAGGTAACTGAGTCGTTTTACCTGAACCGGTTTCACCCGCGACGATAACCACTTGGTTTTGCTCGATCGCTTGCGCAATGTCGTCCTTCTTCTGGCTGACAGGCAGAATTTCAGGGTATTCAATCTTAGGGATGTAGTTGGTGCGCTGCTCTGCGTCCATCATGGATTTGGCAATATCAAGCGCAATCTCATCAAACACCGCATTACGAGAGGCTTCTTTTTTAATTTTATTTGCCCCGGAGATACGTTTGTTTAGACGAAATCTATCTTTCAGCATGCACTGGTTAAGCGCTTTGCGAAGAGAAGCAGCGTTGTTTGCCTGAACTTGGCTATCCGCCGCTTTTGAGTTTTCTGGCTGTGACGAAGTCAAAGCGTTTCCTATTCTTATCTTGATCTAAAACGCGCGAATTGTATCACAGAAATTCGCGATAAGTTGAGTCTGAAAGCGCTTTATTTATAGCCAACAAAGGCTTATACGAACGGCTTTTAAGCGCTATTTGATTCAATAAAAGAGCGGCTTCATTGCCGCTCTAATTTGTAGACTTAGAAATCAATTTGAAGGTAGAGGGTGTTGAAGTTACTACCCCCTTTGATGCGTCCATATTGGGAAGCACTTTCAAATATTGCACTACGGTGATGGATAGAATAGCCAAACCACATGTTATCGAAGTCTCGGTTGTTGATGAGGTCACCTAAATTCACGTCAAACGAGAAATCTAAGTAATTAAGCAAATGGCTCGGTGTATAGCCTTTGGATTTCATCTCTTCGTTTTCAACATAAGTCATGCTGTCGATATACGACATCCCTTCTGCAACACCAAAACGCCACTTGGTTGGCCAATCAAACGTATAATACGCCTTAATCGCTGCAATATATTCTGTTGCGCTAGACTGCACCTCAGATGACCAGTGATGAACGATGCCCGGCGTAAAGTAGATATCTAAAGGAATACCAAACAGCTCATCGGTTAATGGATGACCATAAAACACCGAACTCATCTGATTGTTGTACGGATCTTTTTCGGTATTAAATGTGATGATGTCACCAATGTTTGATGGCGTTGCCCAACCATGTGCAAAGCGAACATATCGCTTATTGGTTAGCTCAGACTTTGGCGCTTTAGTCTTATCATTAAAGAACCCAAAACCAACATAGAACTCTCCTTGGTACCTATCTTTGATCGCATCGGAATGGTAAGCACTGTGGTCTAGTCTTGTCACACTCGTCACGCCAAGCAAGTATAGATTGGAGTGCACGTGGTAACGCGCTTTTAAGCCTACTTTCGCATCAATCCCGGCAGCAATAGTTTGCTTGGTTGTCTCGGAAAAGGCGTAATACTCACTGTTAAAATCTGCATCTTTGTAACGTAACGTTGCATGCGGCTCAAGTTCCCAGTCGCCATATTCATACTTTGCTGAAGCGCGTAAGTTGGCATGAAAACGTAAATCTATATCGCTCATCAACTCAGTGTCTAGCCACCACTTATCATCAAGCTTGTACCTAAGCTGGCCACCAAAGTCGACCGAGTCACCTTCATTAGCATTTTGCACTGCAGCGGGAATATCGACAAAACGCAGCCTCATTAGGGCATTAAGCTGAAACTGCTCGTCTTCGCTTTGATGAAGGTAGGCTCCGCCTTCGAGACCATTTACAAAAACATAGTCATTATTGAAGTACATCATAGGAACAAATGTACTCACGGTATGGTCACCATCATGAGTATCGAAAGGTATGGTTGCCGTTCGATATACCGCCGCGATGCCCCAATTCTGTTCACCGAACGTAGCATTTTCTTGCGCACTCAGTGAAGTTGACATTAAGCCACTGACAGCAAAAGCTAACGCTGACAGACGTTTACTAGTTATCATTTTTTGCCCAAACGTGACTAAAGCACTCAAAAACTAACCAATTAAAACAGTTAATACTTATGTTTCTCGGTCATTCGTCGTTAAAATATAAATATATGATCCCTTAAATCGAAAAATTGTGAAAGCCTCAGAACTAAAAAGATTAATCGAGTCCTTGCCAGATAACACCGATCCAGACATTGTCACTGGAGAATGTTGGCTGCCTGAACGTCTGCTCGATGCTAGTCTCGACGGTGACATGATGTTTCTCTCTTTCGACACTGCCCCTGAAGAAGCACAAGGCGAAGAAGAAGGCAGAGGATTTGTCGAACATGAAATTGAGATGATTCGTCATCGATTCGAACAGATCATAGAAGAGCAATCTGACACAAAAACCAAAGCTGATGCCATGCTGGCTTTATTTTTGATGGGGCATGAACTTTCTAGTTCAGAAATCATCGAAGTCCTTGAAGACCCTGAACTCCCTGAGTCAACAACTGAGTAGTCAATGAATAGCAGTTTACCTTTCCTAATTGCCGGACCTATCTTACGTAAAACGACTTCTGAAGAGATTGTTTTTTGGCTCGTCACAAGCGAGCCGCTAAGTGGTCATTTTGAACTCAAGTTAGAGCCGCAGTTAGGGACGCTTTTTTCGCAAGACCTCAGTGAATGCCAGCAACTTGCCATAGGTAAACACTGTTATTTAACGCTTGCCCAGTTCAAAGGCAAGTTCCCGACCAATGTCGCGCTCAGCTATGAATTTATTACCCAACATGGCGCGCTAACATCACTCTATCCTGAGCTACTTTACAACGATGAACAGAGCCTGACGTTTAAGATATCGACCAAGGCAGACTATATTCTTCACGGGTCGTGTCGTAACCCGCATCATCCCAGTAAAGATGCACTGATTCAGATTAACGCGAAGGTGGCGAATCAGACTTTAGAAGAGCGCCCAGACCTACTCATGATGAGTGGTGATCAAATCTATGCGGATCATGTTGCAGGGCCAACACTTGATGCTATTTTACAGACCATCAAATTGCTTGGTCTACCACATGAGCAGTTTGTGCAAGCGCCCATCAGTTCAAGCCAAGAATTGTACGCTCATCCTGATTGTTATTATGGTCGGGACAACATTCTGCCGCATTATGTTGACGATGGCAGTTGGCTAACGAAACTGTTCCCACACCGCAATACCCCTATTTTTAGTTCTCGCGAAGCCGAAAACCACTTAGTGACTTTTTCGGAGTTCTTCGCCATGTATTTGCTGGTCTGGTCTCCTACGCTGTGGCCTTACCTCAATATCAACAACTTGCTTGATAAGAAGTTTACCCACGCGAATAAGCCTATTCCCCCACTGTTTCAACAACAGTGGCGAGAAGAAAAAGCGATTATCGATGAATTCGTCGCGGGATTACCTCAAGTCCAAAGACTGTTTGCTCACATCCCGACCTATATGATTTTTGATGATCATGATGTGACTGATGATTGGAACCTAACTATAGGTTGGGAAAAAGCGGCCTACGGCAATCCATTCTCTAACCGCATAATTGGCAATGGACTGGCTGCTTATTGGCTGTGCCAAGGCTGGGGAAACGAACCAGACAACTTCAATCAAGAGTTCCTCGCTATCGCTGAACGGTTCTTAAGCCAACCCGGCGCCCAACAGCAAGACGACTTTATCCAGTACCTCTATACCTTTGAGCGCTGGCACTACACGATTCATAGTTCACCTAAAGTGGTTGTACTCGATACCCGAACTCGCCGCTGGCGCTCTGAGTCGCGTTTGAACAAACCTTCGGGTTTAATGGACTGGGAAGCATTGGTTGAGTTTCAGCAAGAGCTCATGCATCAAGATAAAGTGGTGATTGTCTCTGCTGCCCCTATGTTCGGGGTTAAGTTTATCGAAGCCTTACAAAAAGGCGCGACAATGCTTGGTCAACCATTACTCATTGATGCCGAAAACTGGATGGCTCATCCCGGCAGTGCCAATACGCTGTTGAGTATTTTTACCCATACCAAAACACCGACCAACTTTGTGATTCTTTCGGGCGATGTGCATTACTCGTTCGCCTATGACATAAAACTTAGGTTCCGACGCAATAGTCCTAACATTTTCCAAATTACCTGTAGTGGGTTTAAAAATCAGTTCCCCGAACCACTGCTTGGCTTTTGTGACCATGCGGATAGGCTGCTCTATTCTCCGCGCTCACCACTTAACTTTTTGACCAAACGTAAACGCCTTAAGATCAAAAAGCGCGATCCTAATACCGAAGGCGTACGTCGCTTAGTCAACACCAGCGCTGTCGGTGAGCTGAAATTGGATGACCATGGCAAGCCAGAACGGATCTCCATTCTCTCGGGAGATGGAGCGGAATGGGACTTCCCGCCAATAAAAGAAAAGTAAGGTTTTTGTAAAGACCCTTGAGATGTTCTCAGATAAGCACTATTTATAAAAATAGTGTTACCGCAAAGGTTTTTAATATGCTCAATACAATCACCTCGCTTTTCAAACAGTTACTTGAAGGTCACGATTTAAGCCACAACACCCAGCCCGATGTTAATCTTGCTATCGCATGCCTGCTCTGTGAAGTCGCTGGTGCCGACCATCAAATAGAACAGGTTGAAATTGAAGCAAAACGTCACCTGTTAACGCGTTTACTCGATTTAGATGAAACAGCGGCAAAAACTTTATTGAGCCGTGCTGAAATGCGCAGCAAAGACTCGGCTTCTCTCTACGACTTCACCTCCCAGCTTCGAGAGTTGAGCCAAGAAACTCGCTTTGCACTTATCAAAGCGATGTGGGAAGTCGCGAATGCCGATGGCGAGATTGATCCACTAGAGGACTCCGTCATACGGAAAACAGCAGAATTGCTCTATGTCGACCACAGTGAGTTTATACGTGCCAAATTATCTGTCATTGACGATACAGACAACAATAAAGAAACTTAACTCTCTGAAACAAAGTGTTTTTGTGCGGATTAGTCCGGCAATTTAAATCGACAAGAAACTCTGTGATTGTGTTGGCACAATGCGTAATCGTGTTTGTTTATATTGGAGCAAATTCAATATGATACTGATTAAACATGAAGCCACACAAATCAGCGCTTTTACTTACCGCGCTTGCCTTTAATTCTTACGCTGACACCCATTTACCTTCTGGACAAGATTGGATCAATCACGCCACGTTCGGCTTAGCACCATATTGGATGATGCCAACCGCGCAAGGAGAGCCAGTAGGTAACTTTCCAACATTTCGCTGCGATGATGGCGCTCTCCTTGACGTCAATAATGTTTGCCCTGAACTAGACAGAGGTTGGATTCGCCCAAACTTCGATCGTGACTACACGCGGATGAAATCTCGGCAAACTTATGCTTATGGCGTTTTGTTTCACATGAGTGGCGACCCAAAAGCATTAAAGCTCGCTAAGCAAGGGGCCTACTACTTAATTAACCATCTACAAGATAAAGAAAATGGTGGATTCATAAGCTTCACCAAACAAGGTGTCCCAGGATTAAACTGGAAACAGCGCACATCCCAAGACCAAGCCTATGCTTTGGTCGGCCTTGCAATGTATTACTACCTAACTCAAGACAAAAATGTTGAGCGTGCCCTGATTGAACAGCAAGCCTTTATCTTTGATAAATATCGACTGGCGGATGAGCAAGGTCTGGCTTGGGTACTAGAGGATGGTGACGGAGAGAGTGCACGTCAACGAGAGTTAGTCGCTCAACTTGACCAAATCAACGGCTATTTACTGTTAGTCGCTCCCCTACTCCCTGAACCCGCAAAGTCAAAATGGTTGGCAGATCTATCTTGGCTCACTCAGGTATTAGTACGCCATTATCATTCTGATCAAGAGCAACGCTTCTATGGTGCTATTCATCATAAAGCCGTCAAGATGGCCGACGCCAAACACAATGACTTCGGTCACACCATCAAAGCGTACTGGATGACTTATCTGACAGGGCAAACTCTTGGCAATACCCAATGGAAGGACTTTGGTTTCAATGGTATGAAGCAGACTTTACAACAAGCCAAAAACACACGTAATTTCAGCTCTGTTGCTTACCTTTTCGACGAACCGCTCACAACTCATTGGCAGGGAGAAGATATCATCGCATGGCGAAGCCGACCGTATACCGATGCTTGTTCATCATGGGAATGGGCAGAGCTTGACCAAGCAGCAATGACAGTCTCTATGGTTGATAGCTCAATGAACGAAGTACTTAAGTTTACCTTACCTACATACCATGACGCTTGGGTTGATCATAAATATGGTGGGGTTGGACTTGACCCTAAAAGTACCAAAGCTTTTCACTGGGGTAATGGCTACCATCAATTTGAACATGCTCTGATCGGCTATTTGTTCGCCCAGCAGAGTAGTCGCCAAGCGGCGCAGCTCTATTACGCAAGGCCTAAAAATAGCACATTAGCCTTCGCACCGTATTATTATCGAGGTGAAGTTAAAAAAGTGACTAGCCTATCAGGCGAGAAAATACAGCAAGTGAGTTTTGAAGAGATTCGACCTTAATGACAAGGCCCGATGTTTATTCATCGGGCCTTGAACAAAATAGATCGCTAAAGCATAGTCAGGGCAAGTTTGGCAAGGTTATAGGCATCGACATAACCGGAGTGCTGACGTCCTTCCCACTCGATACCTTTGCTCTCTTGTGCTGCTTTATGGCCGATTCGTTTGTCTTTAAGACGATTTTGGATTCGGAATAAGGTCGCCAAGTTAATAAATTCATTGAATGGGGCATCAATGCCTTTATCTAGACACTCTTGCTTTAGCACCAGATCATCGCGACCCCAAGCCGCGTAAATTTTGTTTGTGCCACCAAAGTTTTTCACCATAGATTTCAGGACTTCCTCTAGTGGACGTCCCTGCTTTTCGATCTTACGTGGCGTGATTCCTGTCAACTGAGAACAAAACAGCGAAACTTCATCTGTATCTGGTTTTACATAGTACTGAGCTCGCTTAACGATCTCTCCTTTAACAAGATCAATCTCAGCAAGCCCTACTTCTATAATTTCGCCAGTAGTACCGACACCGTTTTCATTCCAACAGCACATTTCTAAATCGAAACAAACTACACGGTTATGGTTCATGGTTCATGGTTCGCCTTTGTTCCAAATAATCTGAAAGCGCAAAATTCTACAATAGAATGCGTGAAAACTCGAATATCAGCACACTGACTGGCGAGTTATTCTGCAATTGAAACGCAGTTTCGACCCGCTTGCTTACTCTTATAAAGCTGAGCATCAGACGCTTGCATAATATCTTCTTCGTTTTCTAGGCGACGAATCGCCGCACCAATACTGAGTGAGCATTGGATCATTCTTCCATCGAACTCATACTTTGAACTTGCGACTGAGCGACCAATTCTGTCTAGGTAATTAAACAGCTCATAGCGATCGGTGATATGAGAGATGATACAAAACTCATCGCCCCCCATGCGCACAAAAACATCCCCGGGCTCTAAGTGACTTTGAACAATTCTCGCGACATGACAGAGCATTTCGTCTCCCGCTACGTGCCCATGGTGGTCATTAATGAGCTTAAACTTGTCAACGTCAAATCCCACTAGAGCAAAAGACTCTTGTCTGCTGACTTTATCGGTCAAATATCGACTGAACGCTCGGCGGTTGTATATCCCGGTTAGTGTATCGTGATCAACTAAGAACTGTAGCTCTTCGGTTCGTTCATCAAGCAACACTTCAAGATGTTCTTTGTCGCGGATTAATAGCAATACGATGTAGCTCGACAGACAGGCGATAACAATCCCCGCCATAAAGATTCCCATCAATACAAAACGATCGTTATCCGTTACTTTTCTGTCGAGTTTAAAATCAACGATCCACTCGCGATTGGGCAATACAACGCGTTTGGTAATCTCTATACCGTTGGTCACATCCCAGTTATTACTCTCGTAAAGAATTGGATCGTCTTCAGCGTCAAAGCCCATATCCGTTACTTTAACCAGCAAGTCTTGTTCAGTCGCCGTGCGTACTACAATCGATTCAAAATATTTGGTTGAGCGAATGACACCGATCACCACACCGACTAACTCTTTAGCATTTTCTGCACTAAACACTGGGTGATAAACCAGTAATCCTGTTTTTGCTAAGCTTCTATCAAAGCCATCTTGCAGCAAACGAATTTTGTCAGAAACACTGGGCTGCCCGGTTTCACGAATACCATCAAGCACTAACTGAAAACGCAACCGAGACGAGTAGTAACCGAGCGCATTGAAGTTCGCCTGATTTCGAGGGTACACATCGGAAGCTGGGTAGATGGGTTCATCGTTACGCATGACGTAACCAAGCGTCTTGGGTCCGTCTTTCGGCACTGTATAGAGCTCATAAAACGGATACGTTCGCTTAACCTTTTCAACATGGGCAGCGACTTGGTGATGTTCAATGCGCGGCATCCATTGCAGCGCGATAAGCGTTTGAGAAGAGGAAACGATTTGATCGGCAAAAACTGGAAAACGATGCCAGTCTTCCGGCTGGGTAGCATAGAAGAAATTGGCACCAGCACCAATAAACTGTAGGTCACTCTCTACGACTTGCTGAAGGTTCTCTGCTTGTTGCTCTGCAAGTTTATCTACCAAGGAAACCGTGTACTTAACCTGTGATTGATAGACAAAATAGACCGCATACAAGGTCAACAGTAAGGTGAAATTAAACACTAAGAATGGATATAAGTACTTCTTTTTAGTCAATTGTTGCATAAAGCATATATAGGAAACGACGCATTAAAATAACCGCAACATTCTAGCGTTATCCATTTAGTTACATAAAGCGTAATTGTCGATTACATATGAAACTATTCACGTTCCGTGCAGTATGCCTCTTTTTGAGTGAATAATTGCGTAAAAACTCATCACTTGAGCTTTATAGCACCGGATTAAAACGCTTTTAGTAGCAGAATGGTGACTTGATTATGGTACTATTCGCCCCAATTTATCAGAACAAATAGGCTCAAACCGTCACCTGAGCCAAAGCAGAGATTTACTTCATCTCTCCTTACACTAAACATTAAGAGAATTGTCATGACGTTCGATTTACAAATGATCCCTCAAACGTTCGATATGCTTCACGCAGGTCTTGCTGCTTCAAGTGTATTGCTGCTACTTATTGCGACTTCTCGCAAATCAAAAGTCATTGAGAAAGTGGTAGAAAAACCAGTTGAGAAAATCGTTGAAGTAGAAAAGCCCGTCGAAAAGATCGTTGAAGTAGAAAAAGTGGTCGAAGTAGAAAAAGTCATCGAAAAAGTGGTTGAAGTTGAATCAAAACTGGCAACGGCCTCTACCGATTCAGCAATGCAGCTACTGTCCATTATGCAGCAGGAAGCTCGCCTAATTGACTTCTTACAAGAAGACTTAACCTCATTCTCTGACGAAGAAGTGGGGGCAGCAGCTCGCGTTATTCACACCGGAGGTCAAAAGGTACTAAGTGACTATGTAACGCTTGAGCACATTCGTAAAGAAGACGAAGAAACTCGCATCACTATTGAAGAAGGCTTCAACCCACAGCAAGTTCGCCTAACGGGTAACGTTACAGGTAATGCACCGTTTAACGGTACTCTGGTTCACAAAGGTTGGAAGGCAAGTGCAATGAATCTACCAAAGCTTGCAAAGAACTATGACGCGTCTGTTATTGCTCCAGCAGAGGTTGAGCTGTAATGGAACACCAGAATAACCAAGCGCAAAACACAGAATCTAACCCACCACAGTTTAGCGTCGGTATCGACTTAGGGACCACACATTGCGTGCTGTCTTACGTCGATACTAGCGTTGAAGATGCTCGCGTTGAGGTAATGTCTATTCCTCAATTAACGGCACCAGGTACAGTAGAAACCCGCAGCCAACTCGGTTCATTTTTATACCAACCGCACGAACACGAAATGAACCCAGCGTCGCGTGTTTTACCTTGGTCATCTGAACCAACGGCTCTTGTTGGCGCTATCGCGCGTAATTTGGGCGCTAAAACACCAATTCGTCTGATTGCCAGTGCCAAGTCTTGGCTTTGTCACGGTGGCGTAAACCGACGCGATGCATTTCTGCCTGCTGGCAGTCCTGAAGAAGTTGAGAAGGTGTCACCGCTGCGTACCACTGAACTTTATTTAGAGCACCTAAAACAAGCTTGGGATCATTCAAACCCAAATAATCCTTTAGCCGAACAGGATGTAACCATCACTGTTCCCGCATCGTTTGACCCTGCAGCACGCGATCTGACCGCAGAAGCTGCGCGCAATGTCGGCTTTGTTCATTTAACGCTACTTGAAGAGCCACAAGCTGCGCTCTACAACTGGATTGATAACAGCAACGACAAATGGCGCGATGAAGTCTCTGTTGGCGATATTGTTCTTGTTGTTGATATCGGTGGTGGTACTACCGACCTTTCACTTGTCGAGGTGACGGAGGAAGAAGGTAACTTAACGCTTAATCGTATTGCTGTCGGTGAACATATCCTATTGGGTGGCGACAATATGGATCTTGCGTTGGCTTATCGTCTCAAGATGAAGCTTGCTCAAGAAGGCAAAGAGCTTCAGCCATGGCAAGTTCAGGCAATGACTCATGCATGTCGTGATGCTAAAGAAGCCCTACTAAACGATAGCGAGCTTCAATCGGTGCCTATCGTGGTACCGAGCCGTGGTTCTAAACTGCTAGGTGCGACACTTAAAACAGAGCTTACTCAGCAAGAAGTTCAACAAACTCTTGTTGATGGATTCTTCCCGAAAGTTGCTGTTAGCGAGCATCCTGTTCAGCGTAACCGTGGCGCTCTGACTCAAATGGGCCTGCCTTACGCACAAGACGCAGGTATTACTCGCCATATTGCTGCTTTCTTAACCAAACAAGCCAATGCGCTTTCTGGTTCTGAAGCACAACAAGAGTACAACCCATTTGCCAATATGCCAGGCATGCCGGGTGGTGACGTTGCTCAATCTTCTGATTTCATCAAGCCGACGGCGATTTTGTTTAACGGTGGCGTACTGAAGTCAACCCTGCTTGCTAATCGTCTTGAAGAAACGCTCAACGAATGGTTGATTGATTCAGATAGCGAAATGGCAAAGCGTTTAACAGGCGTTGACCTAGATCTTGCAGTGGCGAGCGGTGCTTCATACTACGGCAGCGTTCGCCGAGGACAAGGCGTTCGAATTCGAGGCGGTATCGCGTCTAGCTACTACGTAGGTATTGAGAGCGCTATGCCCGCTATTCCAGGTATGGCACCACCGATGGAAGCGCTGTGTGTGGCTCCATTTGGTATGGAAGAAGGCTCTAGCGCTGATGTTCCAAGCCAAGAGTTTGGACTTATCATTGGCCAACCAGTTAACTTCCAGTTCTTTGGTTCTACCGTTCGTCGTGACGACATCGCTGGTACTCATCTAGACCATTGGGCTCCTGAAGAGCTAGACGAACTGCCTGAGATTCAAGTCACGCTGCCTGTCTCTGAAGGGCGCCGTGAAGGTGAAGTGGTTCCGGTGACTCTTGCATCACGCGTCACTGAACTCGGTACTTTGTATCTTGAAGCTATCGCTGCTGACAATGGGCAGAAATGGCATGTCGAGTTTGATGTCCGCGAAGACGCAAACTCGAACTCAGAACAAGTATAACGATTAACGGCACCTCTGGGTGCCGTTGTTTTAAGTTGTCCGCAAATAAGGTTATCTATGGCATCTCCTCGATTCTTAGTCGGTATTGATTTAGGTACAACCAACACGGTTGTCGCATTCTGTGAAATCACCGATGACCTACAAAACTCTGCCGTTTCCCTATTTGAAATAGACCAGTTGATTGGCCCGGGTGAAGTCGTCCGCAAGCCATTGCTTCCCTCTTTCCGTTATCACCCAGCGGCAGGTCAAGTCTCTCCATCAGACTTAACACTGCCATGGGACAATCAACCCGTCGCCGGTGACATTAGCCAAGTGATTATTGGCGAATGGGCACGTGAGCTCGGTGCCAAAGTGGAAGGCCGCCAAGTTTCTAGTGCTAAAAGCTGGCTCTCACACCAAGCAGTAGATCGAAGCTCCGACATATTGCCTTGGGCAGGAGCAACGGATGTTGATAAAGTCTCGCCTGTTATCGCCAGTGCAAGCTACCTAAACCATATTCGACTCGCTTGGAACTATAGCAATCCAAGCAATAAGCTCGAAGACCAAGAAGTGGTGGTAACGGTTCCTGCTTCATTCGACGAAACGGCGCGCAAACTGACCCTTGAAGCCGCGCATCTCGCAGGGTTAAACAAAATTGTGCTTCTCGAAGAGCCTCAAGCGGTTTGCTACGACTGGTATGCGCGCCACCAGCAAAGCGCAGCAGAAGAGCTAAAAGATCTGCCGTTAATTCTTGTCTGCGATGTCGGTGGTGGTACAACCGATTTAAGTTTGATTGAAGCTAAGTTCGATCAAGGTGAACTCTCTTTGGATCGCATCGGTGTCGGTGATCACCTAATGCTAGGTGGTGATAACCTCGACCTTGCTTTAGCACATCTGGCAGAGCAGCGCTTCAATCAAAGTAAAAAGCTCAACGCAGCCAGCTTAACCAAACTGATTCAGCAAACGCGAAAAGCAAAAGAAAACTTGCTCTCGACCGATGCGCCTGAAGAAGTGAAGATCACTATGCTCGGCAGCGGTTCTAAATTGCTAGGCGGGACGAAGAGTATCGGTCTTTCAAAGCAAGAAGTTCATCAAATTGCCCTAGATGGATTCTTCCCATTGTCTGATTTTACAGACACACCAGATAAGAGACGTAGTGCCGTCGTTGAGTTCGGCCTGCCTTACGTGGCTGATCCTGCGGTCAGTAAACACGTCGCAGAGTTTTTGAGCCAACATCAGCAAGTTTCAATGGCGGCGCTCAAGCAAGACGATCCCAACAAACCCGCTATCCCTGTTGGCATCCTGCTCAACGGTGGTGTGTTCAATAGCGACCTTGTCACTCAGCGTGTTACCCAATTGCTTAGCAACTGGCGTGGTGACGATATCACGGTGCTCGATAACCCACATCCGGATTGGTCAGTCGCACTTGGCGCTGTCGCCTTTAGTAAAGCTCGCCGTGGTGCACAACTTAAAATCGGTGGTGGCGCAGCACGTTCTTATTTCTTACATCTTCAAGAAAAGAACAAAATGGGCAAAGCACTCTGCCTGCTATCAAAAGGTACCGAGGAAGGACACGAAATTAGACTAAGCGGTCGCCGATTCTCGTTAACTTTGGGCGAACCTGTTCGTTTTAATCTTCTAACGACGACACACGACACACTTTCTAACAACACCGCAATTCAAAATGGCGTCATGGTTGACATTGACCCAGACCTATTCGCGCCGCTCCCCCCTTACATCTCGACACTGGAAGGTGAAGGTATCGGGCTGCAAGCCAACCAGAAAGAGCGAGTTGAAGTTCAGCTCGCCTGTCAGCTAACCGAAGTCGGAACGCTGAAAATGGAATGTGTCCATGTCGAAGACGACACAAAGCGTTGGGAATTAGAATTCGAAGTTCGTAACCAACAGGTAGAAGACCAAGTTGAAGAGAGTCTTCACCCTCGCCTGCCCGAATGTAAAGAGCTGATTTCTCGTATCTATAGTGGCAACAAGAAAAGCGCGGATTCTAAAGAAATCAAAACCCTAGCTAAAGAGCTAGAGCGAAAACTTGGCAAACGTGATGAGTGGGACTTCACGACTTTACGTCAGCTGTTTGATGCTTTTGCACTCGGACGAAAGCGCCGCCGCCGCTCTGAACCACATGAAAAAAACTGGCTACGTTTAGCGGGATTCTCGCTGCGTCCGGGGTTTGGAGATGCCACTGATTCTTGGCGTATCGAGCAGGTTTGGGGGCTCTATCAACAAGGAATTCAGTTTAAAAATCATCAAGGTTGGACGGATTGGTGGGTATTCTGGCGTCGAATTGCCGGAGGTCTCAGCCAAGAGCAGCAAGAGACTATCCTCGCCGATATTGCTAAGTACCTTCACCCAGGGGCGATGAAGAACCCTCAGTCAGCCAAAGCGGCGCAAGATATGGGGTATGAGTCTATGGTGAGACTTGCCGCTTCACTAGAGCACCTTGAAGTGGAAGATAAGGTGCTGCTCGCTTCTTGGTGCTTAAGTAAAGCCATCAACCATAACCAGTTCGAACAAGCACATTGGTGGGCATTAGGCAGACTCGCGTCACGTACTCCACTGTATGGCAGTCAGCACAGCGTGACCCCTCGTGAACAAGCAGAACAATGGCTGCCTAAGTTGCTGGAACAAAACTGGCAAAAAGAACCCATGATTGCTTTTGCCGCGGTCATGATCTGTCGAAAAACAGGCGATCGTCTGTTTGATATTTCTGATGACTTTAGAAGCCAAGTTCTCGCTAAGCTAAAACAAAGCAAGGTGCCCGAATCTTGGATGTGCTTGGTAGAAGAAGTGAAAGAGCTATCAGAAAGCGAATCTAAGCGCGTGTTTGGTGATGCTTTGCCAAGTGGTTTGACTCTAGTAAACCATTAGTGGCTGAAGTGAATTTTTCAACCCTAAAACTAAAAAGCCCTTCTCATCGAAGGGCATATTTTAGTGTAAACAAAGCACGTAGACTTGGGTTAAGCCATCATCTCTTCCGTAATCCCCACTCTTAACAGCGCAGCTTTATCAAAAGCAGTCAGCTCAGAAATATCGCTAATCATTGGTGCATCAGCAAAGCGAGTATCAGTCGGCTCACCTAATATTTCCTTTAGGGCAGTAATAAGTCCTTCGATGACATTACCATAGCGCATCGCACTAGAGATCAGCACCGGATTTTCCTGTGCACCATCAGAAACCGGCACTTTTTCAGCAACTAAGCCCATAATACCCCTAAGATTCTGACCAAAATCGCCTTCTAACTGAGCTAAAGCCTGCTTAAGATCGCTTTGCGACATACCATCAAAGCTTGATTTCATTAACTCTCTGTCAAACTTAGCATGAGCGTTGGCGTCAATAGCGTCTTCCGGCTTATCCGCTGTTTTTGCGTGCCACTGAGAAGCTGACATGTCAATAAAGCCCTGAATACCTTGCATTACTGTTCCTGCATTTGACCGACTATGACTTAACGAGTCTACAATCGAGCCTAGTTCGCCAGTATATGATGCATCTTGGTTTGAAACTGTTGAAAGTGCTAGCTCCCGAATCATGGCTAAGTCGCCTTTATTAAGAACGCCCTGCTGTATCATACTAAAGGAGACTGTCCCGTCGGCGATCGCATCTTGCAGTGCATTAATCGATTCGCTAGACAGTGTTGGGGTTGTACTTGGTGCCACTCTGGTAGCTAGGAAGCTAACTGCATCCAGTGTAGTTTTAACACTGTTATCTTTAGCAGAGCGACCGCCTCCAATCCCGAGATCGTTATCCGCTTCATAACGAGATTCAACTGAATTCGCGGGCTTCTCTTCACTTGCCGAAGCAGTCTGTTGAGGCTGTAAATAATCAATCAGTTCACCTTTAAGCTTGCTGATTTGTACGGAGAGTTGATTGATCTTGTCGCTAGCTGCTTGTAGTTCCTCAGATGAGGCCTCGTTCAAAAACGTTGAAGCATCTTTAGCCTCGCCACTACCTGTTGTCGCCCACTGCTGGAAAGGCTGACCACCCACCATATCGCTTAATATGTTGTTTGCTGCCGTTTTCTGGGTTTCAGTTCCGAACAGTTTGATGGTCTGAAGTGCTGTGACTGTTGAACGAAGGGCACCATTGTTTGTCGCAAGCTCTCTATGTTGCTGCTTCAGTGATTCTCCATCAAGGCTCGATAAAGTATCTACCTGAGTTAAACCGTTTAGAGACTCTTTTAGGGCGACTTTACCCATTTCTTCACGAGTTAGCTGCTGTGTTTGACCTGTCGGGGTCATACTTGAGACTGGCTTATCTTTTGATGTAAACAACCCCTTAATTGCGTTTGCCGCACTGCTTAACCAGCTAACAACTTTGTCTTTTAGCGACGTTCTCGGACTACTCTCCGCTCTTTTTGCTAACTGCTGAGCATCTTTTGGTGTTGCGATTGAAGTGACTGGTTTATCACCAAGTACACCAGCCTGAGTTGACAGCTCTGTCTGATGATTTGAAACACTGGCAATCTGTGTTGCGTTAGAGTGAGTTGCATTTAAATGAGTCATACTGCTTTTCTTTATTGTTTAACACGCTAAGCAGTTTAGGATCTTGCTGCAGGAGAAAATATCAGGATCGGTCGGAAATATATAACTGACAAATAACAGTCAGCTATCTCATTCACTCTCACCAAACAATCTAAAAACTTCCTGCCGATACTGATAGTTGAACTAGACGCTTTTTGTTGTACTGCCGTCAGATTTTCAGACCAACATAAGAGTAACGAATGAGTCAACAATACACTCAGGCAATTGAAATACTATGTCATGAGTTAAACCTAACACTTTCTGGTAACATTGATGCCGTTGTCAGCTTCAAGGTAGGAGAGCAGGAATGCCACATTACCGAACACCCTGCCGGACGGTTACTTATGTTCAGCAATCTTGGTGAGTTAACCTCTGACAATGCGAAACCGCTGCTTGAGATTGGTATGTTCAGCCAAGAAGAGAAAAAGCCAGTCGTCGGCTTTGATAGCAACAGCAATAACGTGATCCTCTGGAACCATCAGTCTCTGATACAGGCTGACCGTCATAGCCTCTATCAGCAACTTGATCTTCTTAGCCAATATTACGATCAAGTGCAAAGTGACTTACAAAATACCAACAGTTTGTTGGTTGAACCAGAGGCCAACGAGAAGTCTAATTTTAGCCCTGCTGCATTTCGAGTATAATTGTCATTCACTAACAAAGAACCATTACGAACCTAAGCAAAGTCACTCTGGCTTTGCTTTTTTTGTGCTCATAACTAGTAAGAAAATTTATAAAAAAGCGCCACAATGTAGCGCCTTGAGGTTAGAACGATTTTAAATTAAACCGTTGGAGCCGAAGCCCGCCATGCCTGGTTCTCGCTATCAGCAATAGAACGGAACAAATCACGAAGCTCTTTAAGCAGTCCTTCTTGGAAGCTGACATTTTCGTCTGCTTTCTGTTTTTCTGCTTGAGCCTGAGTGGCCTGAACTTCGTCTTCCTTACTTCGTGCCTGAGACTCGGCCTGTGAATAATTGGCAATCGCGTTACCAAACTGACCCAGAGTCTGAACAAAAGCCGTCAGCGCTTGGTTAATACCCGTCATACGATCAAACTTGTGGTTATTCTTCTGCAAGTATTGATTGCCTTCAGTCAGGTTCTTAGTGCCTTCCTCTTTAGCTTTCAGCAATTGAGTACGCTTTTGCTCGGGAAGATCAGGTTTCTGCAGCAGTTCATCAACCTGGTTCATACCTTTCTGTTGGGCATTCACCTGCTGATTTGCTGACATCTCTTTGCCAATCTTCTTGCCGGACTGAAAAGCACCAAACGCGCCCGCAGCTACAGTTAACCCCGCCATAACACCAGCAACGATCGCCATACCAATCATCGCCCAAGCGGCGCTTCTTTGCTCATCAGCCTGATTTTTCTGGCTAGTCACTGTCGCATCAACAGCAATTTCACGCTGTTGTACCTGCTGTTGACGGCTAAGTTTGGAAAGCGTGTATAGCAGAACAATCAGAGCTAGACCATCAGCGATAGAGTTGGAGCTATCTTCTGCGTCGGCTACCTGTCCAGCATTATTGGTCATTTTTCCAATCAGACTATTCAGCTCTTGCGTTAGCTTCCTGCCTTCTTCAGTACCGTTGAGCATTGTTTTAATAGACTCAACTGCCTGAGTTAAGCGTGGAAGCATATCGTCTAGGTTGTTTAATTTATTTGCTTCCCCGGCAGCACTCTGAACAATCGCAGTCACGAGATCATCCATCAAAGGAGCCATCTGAGCCATCAGCTTTTCAGACACAGGATTACCCGCCAGCACTGTGTCAATACGGCCAAGAACAAAGTCTGCAACTGGCTTGATTTTTTCGAGCGAACTTATCAGCAACGAGCCTGAAAGCGTACCATTAGCCAGAGAACCAACCGAGTTGATATTACTCAATGCAGTAGACAATTCACCAACTAACTTTTCTGCAGCCATCGCCATCTGGCCATTTACCTGGCCTGACGGAGCCGTCAACTGATAGCTTTTAAGGTCGTTTGCCCAGCTCTGAACCGTTGTTTTCAGTTCTGCCGCTTCCTGCTTTGTGATAGCCCGCGTTTCACCGGCTTCAGTCTTCAAGTTGTCAACCAGATCAAATATCTTTGTATAACCGGCAGTTATATTATTAACTTCATTTGCCATCGTAATTCCCCCTTAGACCGTTGCCGGACGGTTCAATACTGTCTGCATAGTTTCGCCTTTAGCCTGGATCATCTGCATAATCATCTCCATCAGCTCTTGGAAACCCTGCAGGATGTTCTCAATCTCTTCTTTGAGTTTGTCTATTACAGACTGGTCGAGAGTCATTTCAGCCCGAATGTCAGCGAGATCCGCCTGAATGTTCGCAACTTTCGATTGATTCACCCCGTTGGCGATGTCTGCAGCACTTGACCCAAGATTTGCTGCTGTATCGACGGTTTCTGCTACGGTACGAGTTACCTTGACAGCTGTGGACAGCGTTTTAGCCGCTACATCCACCGCGCCTTTCAATGCGTTAACGATATTGCCTATCGCAACACCAGCACTTGCGATAGCAAGTGCTCCCTGTATAGCCATCATGGCATAACCAAAAGCCTTTACATCGACACCTGCGGCTTCCATCGCTTTTTGAACTTCCGGCATTTGCGTCACCTGACTGATGACCCCCATCAGGCCTCCGGCAATCATCAGAGCGCCCGCAGCCGCACCAACACCTGTCGCGATCATGATGGCACCGACAATAATCGAGGCAATAGCACTGACCCAACCGAAGATTTTAGACGCAAGACCAGACTTCTTAGCTTCTTGCGCAGCTTCCTGAGACTCTTTGATCTTCTCTAGGTTTTCAGCCATTTCCTGCTCATGCTTAGCTTTAGCGACTTTCACTTCCTCAATTTTGAGTTTGTTCTGTGCGCTTTTCAGCTTGTCAGTCAACGCTGCCAGCTCAACTTCAAAATCATCGGCAGAACCTGAAATGATCTTTACAGCAATTGCTGTCGTCTCCTGATCTGTTGCTCGCATGGTTCCAGATAAAGCGCTAACGGCTTGCTGAAGCGTTGCGATCTCAGCCAGAGTCAGCGGGGTACTTTTTTCTGTAACCTGTACCTGTGGAACATTCAGCTGAGGCAAAACCTTGTCAGAGTTTGACAGTTCTGCACCATTTTTCTGAACATTTCCTGCCGCAACATTAGTCTGTCCGGCGGTCTTCTGCTGGGTTTTATCCAGCTTCGTTTCATCAGGGCCCTGGGTATAACCTGTGCCCTGGGAGCGGTCAATTAGCATAGAATTCATATTCTAGTTACTCCTTTTATTTCTCACCGCTTCCAACATGATGCCTGCACGTTTATGCAAATCTGCATAGTCTGATTTCCCGGCAGACATCTCCTTTGCACTGTAAAATCCACTTTCCGCTTCGGTCAGTTGTTCAAGCTTTAAGTGACACTCGGCCGAATGGAAAGGCGGACGCGGATCATTAATATCCACCAGTGCTGCATAACTGTAGGCGTCAATCGCCTCCAGATACTCACCCATTTCCTGACGAGCCGCTCCAAGACCTACAAAAAAACGCGCCTGATAGTGATCTAACATGCAGAGTAATTGGAAAACCTTCGCTGCCTGGTCAGTCTTACCGGATTGAAAGAAGTTGTAGCCCACTGCATAGATGTGCTCAATAGTGTCAGGAGACACGTCATGGAGCATCTTAATCGTGCCGCCCTCTTCCAGAAAAGAAAACAAGTCATTGGCCTCAAATTGAGATGCATCGTTAGTCGCGTGTTCTGTAGTCATGGTGTTTATCCTTAAATAGCTCGTAGGATTTGTTCTAAAATACTGTGATATTTCTGAACGAACTTATTCATCGCCTCAACAGTAGAGTTATATTGAGAGCTGAGATCGTTCAGTGTGGTTGTTTTGATCTGGACTTCGTCGTTCAGCAATTTGGACTTATCGCTGATTGAACTTGAGAAATCGGTTAAGTAAGTGGGTTCATCTTCTTCATTCTGGTAGGTCTTGTTCTGAGCATCTACCCCCTCTTTTTTAAGAAAGTCCATATGACTTATCTCGCTAACCTGTTTATCAGGGGATATGCTTTTCAGATAAGCGTATTCATGTGACTTTTTAAATGCCTCTTCTGAACCGTAACCGAAGTCACTATGAGAAAATTTGTAGCTGGCAGGGTTGTATCCACCGTTATTACTCTGCTGAGTATGAATTTTCGACTGAACCTCACCAAAAACCTTCAGGCGAGCAGTGAGATCCTGTAGGTCATCTTTTACCTCATTACGCTTTTCAAGGCGGTTAACCCGGCGTTCGTTCAGTGCCAGTAGTACTTGTTCATCAAAGCGGTTCGCCAGACTGGCATCCGTAATTGACAGCAAATCCCGTGAGCTCAAAGCGTGCTCAGCCAGGATTTTGTTATCGTCAAGCTCTTTCTGAGTAACATTGCCCAGCCGATCTGCTAGTTTTTTAAGGTTTCCTGTCAACGTCTCGTAACGCTGCTGAAGATTTTTCTGACCGGACATGTCCTGTCCGTTCTCGTATTCTTGAAACAGAACCTGAATGTCACTTGCCGCACTCGCCTTGATCCTCGAGATATCACCTGACGATATCTGAGATTTCTGTTTCTCATCAACGCCATTGAGAAGGTTCTGAATCTGAAGATCAGTTAACGGCCTTGCAATACCAGCAAAAAAGTCAGAAATGGAGATATCTCTGGTCGGGTTGTCTTTCAACAACGCAACCATACCCTCAATACTTTTGGTCAGTGTCACTGTCGTTGATAATTGTCCATTTGCCTGAGCATAGGCGTATATCCCCTCAACCTGCCCGTCAAGATTGGCAAAGAGTTTCGCCAGCTCAGTAGAAGACATACTACCAATGCCACTCCAAATAAACTGGCCGGCTATCGCTTCTGCATCCTCTTTACTGATTAGCAGCGAACTTTGTAAAAGCTCCGTTACCTTGGTAGTAAACTGCTGCTCTGTCAGAAAAATATCACTAGAGACCAAATTTGCGAAAGGGAAACTACTCTGCCCCAGTTGTTCAAACATGGAGCGTAGGTACTGAGTTGCAACAACAGGCCTATCTGAGATTTGAAGCCGCTCTTTGATCCCTGCAAACAGCGTACTCATCTCACCTGTTTTATCTTTCAGGGTAGCGGCATCCAGACGCGCCATCTGCTCAGCCAAAGACAGAGTGTCCGGTCCTGCTACCATCTGAATCTGACGGATAAACTCCGTCGGCATACCCGGCCCGACACTCTGGTTTAACAGGTTGGTAAACCAACTTTCCAACTGAGTTGCTAGGGTAATATTCAGTTGTGTATTCAGCTCACTTTGCGCCACCGTGCCCTTCGCATCACCTTCGGTGGGAACTTTGGCTTTGAGGTTATCAATCCACTGAGTCAGAGCACCCTGAAGCGGCATATCAGAAATTGCCGCCTGTTTGTCAATCAGAGTCTCGATGGCTGTCGCGTACTGTTGTGCAATCTCATCTGCTGCCGCTAATCCATTAATAGGAGGCAGATCTTGCAGTTGAGTAAAAAATGGGGCGATTAGAGTATGCTGCTCTTCGGAGAGATTCTTTTTAAGCTTTGCTTCCAGTTCAGCCTGAAAGGAAAGGGGAGCCTGAGGGTTGTCTACATCACCAGTGCCACTCGTAGCAACCGCGTTTAAGTCTGTTGTTGTTCGCATATCTGTCATATCAAAAACCTTAAATCACCATTCCGCGCATCATGGTCGGACGTTTTCTTCTTTTGCCTTTTTCACCCAGTGCCTGAACAGCATTCAACTGCTGACGCCTGCGCAGCACCTCTTCTACCAGTTCCTGCTCTGCATTTTTCATAGTTTGTGGAGAGGCATTGATCCCTCCCAGCAGGATTTCACCGGCTACTGGCCCGACCCCAAGCCCTTCCAAAAGTTCGTTAAATACATCACTACGATCTCCAGCACTTTGGATCGCTAGTTCGGCTTGGTCTATCGTGTCGGTAAAGGGTTGTTTCATCTTGTTTTCCATCATAAAGGCAGTAAAACTCGCGCGCTGTCAGTAACAGCCGAGACTTTTTACTTTTTTATATTTTTCAACGGCCTATAGTCAGCTAAACGCAGTAAATACCAGTCTGCTTCTGCATCATGACTCGCACCACAAGCCGTTAGATAAAATTGCGCAAGTCGTTGGTTACTCATGTTACTTCCACGTAACACATCGACATTACCTCGAATTACCCAGTCTGGTGGGTAGAGACTAACCGCATGTTCAGCAAGCATAAACAGGCAGGAGAATGGGTTTCGAAGTCCTTGGTTGGTGCTGGTTCTTCTAAGCAGAACAATAACGATCTCGCCCTCTTCAACACGAAATACAAGCTCCAATCCCTCAAATTCAATACGGTCACCGAGCTTGATGGCGCTTTTTTGCCAGTAGTATGGCGTCGTCTCTATCCCTGCGCCTTGCAAAGAGCGAATGAGTTTGTCCATTACATTCCAACCCGACCAAGTGGTTGAATGTTGATTTGCTGTGTCAGCTCCTGGAAGGAAAGCACAGGCAACTCGTAATAGTCTGATTCAATCAGCTTCCTGACATATCGACGTACATCCATCGAGACAACGAGCACTGGCTTGTTAGGCATTCTGCTAAGATCACCCACCGTCTGCTTTACATCGCTGACAAATTGCTGAGTAACCGAAGGATCTAGAGCCAAATAGCTGCCCGCTGATGTTTGTCTAATGCCATTGCGAATCGTATCTTCAAGGCTTTGATCTAGCAGATAAGCTGGGAGCATGTTTTGCCCACTTGCGTATTTGTAGCAAATGTAGCGCTTCAAGCTTGAACGAATATATTCGGTGAGTTGAACGACATCTTTTTCTTTTTGTCCCCACTCAACCATAGCTTCGAGAATAACCCTTAGATTTCGAATAGATATATCCTCTGAAACCAGACGCTGAAGGATTTCAGTCATCTTTTGCAAAGGGACAATTCGCTGCGCTTCTTTAACCAGCTCTCCAAAACTGCCTTCCATTTGCTCAAGCAAGTAACGAGTTTCTTGAATACCAATAAAGTCTTGTGCGTAGTCTTTCAGCACGTGTGATAAATGGAATGTGAGTATTCTATCCGGAGTTAAGAAACCGACATGACTTGTCTCTAGCTTCTCCCGATGGCTATTTACCACCCACATAGTCTTGACACCAGGAAGGAAGTCATCGTCTTCTTCATAAGGTATCCCGAGTAGCTCAATCTGCTCTGTTCCCTCGGTTACAAGTAATTTATCTTGCTTTATCCGACCTCGAGCTACAGGCACTTCCTGTAACTGAATTAGATATTCTCCACTACTCATTCCTTCGTTAAAACGTAGGTGGATACCAGGGAACGGAACGCCAAGGTCGAGGTATAGTGCGCGCCTAACCCTTGCAAGTTCATCGTTAAGTGCCACCGCCTCAAGGTGTACCTGCAAACTTGAATCAAGATCGATAAGCAGAGGCACCGTCATGGCGAACTCTTCTTGCTCGGTTAACTTGCCTTTGCTCGCTCGTGACTGAGATGGCTTATGTGGCATCGCAGCTGGAGAACCTGCACCTTGAGCGACAAATGTAGATAGGTCAGATGTATCAGTCTCGTTTTGCTTTTTTTGTTGGTAAAAGAGAAACATTCCCCCTCCCCCAACCACTGCTGCAAGGACCAGGAAGGTTATCTTCGGAAAACCAGGAATCAAAGAAAATAGAATTAGAAGAACACCGCCAATGAGTAAAGCTCTTGGTTGAGCAGTTACTTGCCCACCTATATCTGAACCTAAGTCTGATGAATCTTCATGGGAGACTCGCGTAACGATGATACCAGCAGTAATGGAGATAAATAGCGCAGGGATCTGTGAAACGAGACCATCTCCAACCGTCAGAATCGCAAACAATTCCAACGCTTCAGATGCACTCATGCCTTTCTGAGTGACCCCGATCATTACACCACCAAGGATGTTGACTACGATGATGATCAAACCCGCAATTGAATCTCCTTTTACGAACTTCATTGCGCCATCCATCGACCCATACATCTGGCTCTCTTTCTCTATCAGAGAGCGGCGGTGCCTAGCTTCATTGACATCAATCACCCCTGCGCGCATATCACCATCGATACTCATCTGCTTACCAGGCATAGCATCAAGCGAGAATCTCGCGCTAACCTCAGCAACTCGTTCAGAGCCTTTGGTGATTACCATAAACTGAACTACGGTGATGATTAGGAACACGACAATACCGACAACTAAGTTGCCACCCACCACGAAGTTACCAAAGGTATAGACAATTTGGCCTGCGTCACCTTGAAGAAGAATAAGGCGTGTCGTCGTGATAGACAGCGATAAACGGAACAGCGTCGTAATTAGAAGAACAGCAGGAAAAGCAGAGAACTCGAGCGGCGTGGTAATGTAAATCGCCAACATAAGCAGCACCACAGCAATACTCATGTTCGCACCGATCAGGACATCTACAAGTCCTGTAGGGAGAGGCAAGATCATCATAAAGACTATCGCCAGCAACATAACTGCTAGCATTATATCTTTACGCTGACCGACCTTATTTAATATATCAATCAACTTATTCATTAGATTCACTATTTAGTGATTGTAGGTAACGTCTGTGGGCCTGACGTGCCCCATCTTGATTATTCTGTTTCCATCTGGCCTGACTGAGGCAAAACCAAAGTCCCGGCTCATGGTCTTTTAGATCGACTTGTAGTAATTCTTCACACAACATGGTCGAACGGGTATAGCGCCCAGTTTGTAGACAGGCGACAGCGAGCAGCCGTTTTGCTTCCCAATTGTCAGCGCTAAGCTCCAGTAATGCATCTAGCAGCGACATAGCCTGCTCAGGTTGCTGGTACTGAATTTGAAGCGCTGCATGCACCAGCAAAAGCTCTGATTCTTTTTTGCTTATCATTGCTCGTTAGACCTGAATTAGAAGGTTGAGAGCTATGGTTAGATAGCGCTGGTCTAATTGGCTACTCTCTAGCGTTCTTGCCGCTGAAGTCAGTGTTTGGGAGTCACTTTGATTTGCCAACGCCTTGAGGGTGTCTAACGTTTGATCAAATTGCTCACGATACTTTTCTGGCCTTAATAGGTCAGATTGCGTTAACTTCGGCTTAGCTAGCTTTAATAGGTATTGATCTGAAGGGCGAAGATCATATAAACGTTCCAAATGAGTCGCTATCGCTTGGCCATCTGGCAACAGCTGGAAACGTTGTGGAAAGTCGTGTTCAGCTTGCTCAGTCGTGAGATGACTAAATGCTTCAATCCCAACATTTAAGGTGCTTATACTATTCATTTTTCAACCACTTCATTGTGAAGTCGAATCAGCAATGCAAACGCTTGTTCTAAAGATGGTATTGTTACCTCCGCACCATTAATTTGCGCCGTGAACACGAGAGTTTCTTCTCCCAACAATCCCGTCCGAACCGAAAACGGCCAACCATTCTCAAAATTGCACAGCGCTAATGCGCCTTTAATCAGTTCGCTCGATTGATGCCATGAAATCCCTCTTGAAAGCATCAAAAATATGTTGTCTTGATGTCTTTCTATATGGAGAGTTCCGCTAAGTTGGAATGTTAGCTGCACCCGACCAGTTGATGAAAAATCAACCGTATCTAACCCCATCCCTCGACAAAAATCATCCACTGACGAGTCAATCCAATTCATCTTCCCACGCATCCTCTTCTTCTTTATCGACAGCTTCATCAAGTGCTATTTGCACCGCACGGATTAAGTTTTGTCTTTGCTCATCGTCTGCGAAAACATCTACTGGTATATGTCGAACCAACTTGTGTAACTCACGGAAAAAGCTTATTTTCTGTTCAATTGAGATTAATCTCATTGATTCTGCTACCTTCCAGACTGCTTCGGTAGCCACCCATCGCTGTTCAACCAAAGCGATGATGTCTGCCATTAAGTCAGAGTCCTGATAGGCCATGGCTCATCCCTTGCGGTTGAAACATTTGGAACAGACCGCGCACCTGGTCCTGAAGCGTGTTTAAGGTTTTTAGCTTCTGCATATCAGACATCAGCAGTTGCAGTTTTACCGAGTCAATCGTGCTACCTTGAACACTCAAATCTGCACTCATGCCTTGCAACATGAACTCCACAGCTGTCGATACTTCCTGCGAACCAAATCGCTCGACAACATCCTGATATGCGGCTCCTAAGCCTTGATAGCTATGCACAGTGTCCCGATAGAAACCTCTCAACTGATGCAAGCTGCTAAACTCTTGCTCACGACTAAAATCATCTGCAAATTGCGATACGCGGATTTCGGTATCTATCTGATCCCAAGAGTCTGGATTTTGCTCCATCTTCAATAAGGCTTGATCAATAACCGCCAACAGATGCTTGTTATCTGGGCCCGCTTTGAGGTATTCCTTTGCCGCTTTTAAGGCTAGGTATTGGTGGCTTTTCTCTTCTGAAAAACCATTTAGATAGGTTTGCAACTGCGCAATCGTAGAAATATTGCCACCAGCCATCTTGGCAGCAAGATCTTTTATTTTTTGGTTTTTCTCTAAATCAGGAACTTTTTTTAGATACTCAGAGACCAGTTCATGAACTTCATTGACTCGTGAACCACTGTCTTTGACTTTACGCTTGCTAAGGTCTTTTTCTGCCTTTTCTGAGCCAAGTGACGTCAACTCCTCCATCGCATCGAATAGCGATTGAGTAGCGTTATGCACTCTGACCGTTTCACCCCGATAAGTACCTTTGCTACTAGTAATATCAGAGCGAGCACTATCTTGGCTAACTCTAACGGAAGCATCAAATTTTGAATTTGTAGTGACTTGATTATTGATTGTACTCATTCACTCACGCTCTATTTTTCCCAATTTATAGAGCGATTATATGGAGCACTAGCATTTCAAGCTGTCAAAATCAGACGCGTTTTTTTAGGCCTTTTTTAGTTTTCTAAAAACTCCCGACTAAATGTCACTATAAATAGAACCTCCTAAAACCTATTCTCGCAATCATCAATCATTGTGCATAAATTTTAGTTTGAACCAGTTTTCCTATATCACCGATATTCAGCAATCAGCTATCAAGCAAACACGACTGATCCAGATCCGGGGTCGTGTTACTCAAGTGACCGGTACGATCATCAAAGCCGTGGTCCCTGGTGTGCGCGTGGGTGAGCTTTGCGAACTACGTAACCCTGACCAAACTTTATCTTTATTGGCCGAAGTTGTCGGTTTCCAACAACACCACGCGTTACTCACCCCACTTGGCAACATGTTTGGTATTTCGTCCAACACTGAAGTAAGTCCATTGGGGAAAATGCATGAAGTTGGAGTCGGTGAACACTTGCTAGGTAAGATTCTTGATGGGCTCGGCCGCCCGTTTGATGGTGGGCAGATGCAGGAACCTACCTCTTGGTATCCCGTCTATCAAGATGCACCACCACCAATGCAACGCAAATTGATAGAAAAGCCCATATCACTAGGAGTCCGGTCAATTGATGGCCTGCTTACCTGTGGTGAAGGCCAGCGTATGGGTATTTTTGCTGCTGCTGGCGGCGGTAAAAGTACCCTGCTCGCCAAACTGATTCGTTCTGCAGACGTCGATGTCACCGTACTTGCTCTTATAGGTGAACGCGGGCGAGAAGTTCGAGAATTTATTGAACATGACCTTGGTGAAGAAGGCATGGCCCGCTCAGTGCTGGTCGTCGCGACATCAGATCGCCCTGCAATGGAGCGTGCGAAAGCCGCTTTCGTGGCGACATCGATTGCCGAGTACTTTCGCGACCAAGGAAAGCGCGTTCTCCTACTTATGGATTCAGTCACGCGGTTTGCCCGTGCTCAACGAGAGATTGGCTTAGCGGCTGGCGAGCCACCTACACGTCGTGGTTATCCACCTTCAGTGTTTGCAGCATTACCTAAGTTGATGGAGCGTGCCGGACAATCAGACAAAGGCTCTATTACGGCTCTTTATACCGTGTTGGTTGAGGGTGACGACATGACAGAACCCGTCGCTGATGAAACTCGCTCAATACTCGATGGTCACATTATTCTGTCTAGAAAGCTCGCAGCAACCAACCATTATCCAGCGATTGACGTACTACGCTCTGCAAGTCGCGTAATGAACCAGATAGTTGACGATTCGCACAAAGAATCTGCGGCTCATATGCGTGAAATGTTAGCAAAATACGAGGAAGTCGAGTTGCTAATTAAGATTGGTGAATACCAACAAGGCACTGACCTTAGAGCAGATCTGGCAATTGCTCAAAACGAAGACATCCGCACTTTTCTTCGTCAGGGTACTCATGAGCCGAGCGACCTAACAGGCGCGATCGAACAACTTGCAGGGATTGCTAACCAATGATTGCTCAGCTTCTGCACATCAAAAGAATTCGTGCTGACAAAGCCGATAAGGCAGTCCAGCAGCAAGAATACCGAGTGTCCCGCGCTTCCGCGCTCGTGTTGCAAGCAGAACAAACGATAAAAGAATACCGTCACTGGCGCGAGCAAGAAGAAGAGCGGCGCTTTGCCAAAGCCACGCAAAGCACTATCTTGCTCAAGGAATTAGAAACGTTACGACAAGAAATTGCCCTGTTACGAGAACGCGAAGCCGAACTCAAGCAAAAATCGGCAGAAGCAAAGAAAGCTCTTGAAGAAGAGCAGCGACTCTTACAAGACAAAAAAAAGGTTGCCTTACAAGCACACAAAACCACCGAAAAATTTATTCAGCTATATGAACAAGAGCAATCAGAGAAAGAACTGCTAGCACAACATCAAGAAGAACTAGAACAAGAAGAATTTCGCACTGTCGCGGTAATGTAGAGGGAACAATGCAAATTAAGCAAAACATTGACAGCCAGCCCCAAAATCCATCTCAAAAAGCACACTATCAAAAAGCTTTAGAGCAGGATCCAAATCGCCTGCAATCTCGCTTCGAAAATGCTATGGCTGACAAAAAACAACTAAGCAAAAAGAAAACCAGCGACAAAGATTCAGAACAAACGAATGCCGCAGAAAGGCGTCCTGCTGATGAGGGAAAGCTCTCGTCAAATCAAGGAGTGAACTTGCCACTTGCTCAAAGTAATAGTCAAAGACAAGATTCTGATTTGTCACCAAAGGATAAAAAGCACAAAAATCCAATAGAAGGCAGCTCTGCTTCTTTGGGCAATAGCAAAAGTGAATCAAATCTCTCAGCTCTAGGCCGTGGAGCATCCAGTACTGAAGTAAAAGAGATCACTTTTGAACGACTCGAAACACATTCAACCCCTAAAACAGAAGCAACACAAACTCAGTCCTCTAATGTGATGACTCAGGGGGAACTCATATTAAGAAGCATGACCAATCAAGCTTCTCAGCCAACTCAACGTGAGCTGTCTCACCTCGTCAAACAGCTTGTAGAGCAGATCCAAGTCTCACTACCGAATGCCACCACATCGAAAGAGGTGCGCTTGCTTCTCAATGACGGTCAGCTAAAAGGTGGAGAGATCCAAATTAAGTTAGATAACCAAGGTTATAGTGTGACCATCCGTCAAGATAACGCACTTTCAGTCATTAACCAGCAGGCACGCCAAGAATTATCCGAAAGGCTTAATCGTCTTAACTTAGATCAACCGATTAAAATCACCGTGACAGAACAAACAGACCAACAACATGACCAGCAGCATTCGCGGCAACAGCGCAGTATTTATGATGAATGGCAGCCAGAGGAAAACTGATGAAACTAGCATTTCCTAAAATCGAAGCCGAAAACGTTGAACTGATTAATCGCCTTTGCACAAAACAATGTTACTTCCATGGCGATAATGGGGGGAGCTTATCAATCACTATCGCGGAAAAACCGCAGTTTTCGGGATATCGACTCACGGCGATAATTGGTAGTCAAACTCTACACACCGACTTGGCATCAGCACATTTACAGCAATGGCTTGGCGATATCCTTAAAGAGACTTCTTTCGACTCACTTCCGGATTCGCTTCAGCTCGAACTATTGGGTGCTCAATTGGAGCCATATGCGCGTGAGTTAAAACAGCAGTTTGGGCAGCTTCCAGTTCTAAGCAAGTTGGAACCTATTACGATTGAAAGCAATCAAGAACAAACCTTGATGTTAACTGCCAAGGGCAACAACGATACACTTTGCCTTTGGCTGAGCCAAGGCAAGAACGTTCTCGTCGAAGCTCTGCCAACGCTATCCTCTAAAATCAATCAGCAAATCACTCTGCCAATCTGGTTGTGCCTTGGCACCACTCAATTAGCGGTGAGCGATTTCACTGCACTTGAACAAGGCGACGTTGTCTTTTTTGACCACTGCTATGTTGCTGATCAGCAAGTTGTTTTTCAGCTCTCAGGCAAAAATCTATGGCGATGCAAACTTGAAGACCAAACCATTCAAATACTGGATAAAGAACCAACTATGAACGATTTACATAACCAAGAGCCAATTACCGAACATCAGCAACTTCCAGTTGATCTTACTTTTGATGTTGGTCAGCAGACGATAACCTTAGAGCAACTTACTCAGCTTCAACCGGGCTATATTTTTGAGTTAGACCAACCAATAACCAACCCGGTGACATTAAGAGCCAATGGCAAAGTGATAGGTCAATGTGAGCTTGTTGATGTTAACGATAAGCTCGGTGTTCGCTTACTAGAAATTTTCACCGGCGAGAACGCTTAATATGATTCAGCTGCCAGACGAACTCAATCTCATCGTCAGCCTTGCGCTACTGGCGTTGATTCCTTTCATAGCAATGATGGCCACCTCTTTCGTCAAACTTGCGGTCGTCTTTTCATTGTTGCGAAATGCATTAGGCGTGCAGCAAATACCGCCCAACATGGCGTTGTATGGTCTTGCGATCATTTTATCTATTTTCATCATGGCACCCGTTGGCTTCGAAACCTATGACTATGTGAAGGCAAACGAGATTTCTCTAGAGGATTCAGCAAGTGTTGAAGGACTAATTGAAAGTGGGATGCAGCCCTATCGCGAGTTTTTAAAAAAACATATTCGAGAGACAGAAGCTGCATTTTTCACCGACGCTGCACGAACTTTATGGCCGCAAAAGTACGTCGACCGACTTGAATCTGACAGCTTATTGCTCTTATTGCCTGCATTTACCGTCAGTGAGCTAACTCGTGCTTTTGAAATAGGTTTTTTATTATATCTTCCCTTTATCGCCATTGATTTGATTGTGTCAAACATTCTGTTGGCAATGGGGATGATGATGGTATCCCCTATGACCATTTCGCTACCTTTTAAACTGCTGCTATTTGTACTACTTGATGGCTGGACCAAGTTAACTCACGGTCTCGTGTTGAGTTACGGTTGACAAGGTATCTAATTATGAACCCTTCAGAAATCATTCACTTTACGACACAAGCACTAACACTTGTCTTGGTACTGTCGCTGCCTCCCATTTTAGTTGCTGCCTTTGTCGGTACTTTGGTCTCACTGATACAAGCGCTGACTCAGGTCCAAGAGCAGACTCTCGGATTTGTCGTCAAACTGATCGCGGTCATCATTACTCTGTTTGTCACTACCCAATGGTTAGGTGCCGAGCTGCATTCATTTGCCGCGCTTACAATGGATAAGATCCCGCAGATACGATGAACTACGAAGATCTCCATCAAGCTTTATTTGTTTACAGCTTAGCGCTACCTCGAATGATGGCGTGTTTTATCTTTTTGCCTATTTTAAGTAAGCAGATGTTAGGTGGCACTATGGTCCGCAATGGTGTCCTGTGCTCACTGGCGCTATTTACTTTTCCAATCATAAATCAGCACGCCTTACCTGCAGAGATTGATGGGCTATGGATTATGGTTATCCTCGGCAAAGAGATCTTATTGGGCCTTTTGATCGGCTTTATAGCAGCGATTCCATTTTGGGCAGTGGAAGCCAGTGGCTTCTTGATCGATAACCAACGCGGTGCTGCAATGGCGGGAATGTTCAACCCTACACTAGGGTCACAGTCGACACCGACAGCCGTTTTGTTGACTCAAACGCTCATAACCCTTTTCTTTTCTGGTGGTGGCTATATCGCATTTATGTACGCGATTTTCAAAAGTTATAACTCATGGCCCGTTATAGATTTCTTTCCAACGGTAACCGACGCTTGGGTAACATTCTTTTACGGGCAGTTCCAGCAAATGTTATGGCTTGGAGTCTTGATGTCTGCACCATTAGTATTAGCGATGTTCTTATCAGAGTTTGGGCTTGCACTCATTAGCCGATTTGCCCCTCAGCTCAACGTATTCTTCCTCGCTATGCCAATTAAAAGTGCTGTTGCGAGTGTTTTACTGATCTTTTATCTCGCTTTGATGATGGATCATTATCAAGACCTGTTCCCAAATATCACCTTGTTTGTCGAACTGCTAAACCCCATTTGGCTAAGCCATTAGGATTGAGATATGAGCGGTGAAAAAACTGAACAACCCACCCCGAAAAAACTTCGTGACGCGAGACAAAAAGGCCAGGTTGCCAAAAGCCAAGAAATCGTATCTTCCTCGTTGATACTTGTGCTCATTGCTGTACTGTTTGCATTTTCAGATTATTACCTTGAACACATTTCCGCCCTATTGCTACTTCCCAGTGAACTGGCCTATCAAGGCTTTCAAGATGCGTTGCTTGATGTCGCCATCTCGATTGCTAAAGAGATGGCTTACCTCTTGGCTCCAATCATTCTTGTCGCAGCGCTCGTCGCAATTTTCGCCAACATGGGCCAATTTGGTTTTCTGTTTACCGGAGAATCTATTAAACCGGAAATCAAAAAAGTGAACCCTGTCGAGGGGGCAAAGCGGATTTTTTCACTAAAAAGTGTTATCGAATTTATTAAGTCGATACTTAAGGTCAGTCTGCTTTCATGCATTATTTGGATTACCCTTCGCGGTAACCTGAACACATTGCTACAAGTTCCTACCTGTGGACTAAACTGCGTTCCAACCATAGCTGGCGTGTTGATTAAACAGCTTATGATTATCTCTTCCGTCGGGTTTATTGTGATTGCTGCAGCGGATTTTGCCTACCAAAAATACGATCACACCAAGAAGCTGAAAATGACTAAAGACGAAGTTAAGCGCGAATATAAAGAAATGGAAGGTAGTCCAGAAATCAAAAGCAAGCGCCGTCAATTACACCAAGAACTTCAGGCATCTAACCAACGTGAAAATGTTAAGCGCTCCAATGTATTAGTAACGAACCCTACCCACATCGCCATCGGCCTGTACTACAAAAAAGGCGAAACCCCGCTTCCAATCATCACTTTGAAAGAAACCGATGCCATGGCAAAACGTATGATTAAAATCGCACAGGAAGAAGGAGTACCGGTTATGCAGAAGGTTCCTCTAGCTCGGGCACTTTACGCAGATGGCCAACTTGATCAATACATCCCCGGAGATCTGATTGAGGCAACAGCAGAGATTCTAAGGTGGGTAGCTTCTTTAGATTCAGCAAAAATAAATCAATAAAATTATTTAAAACATACTGTTACGCATTTTAAAAAAGGAGCTTTCGCTCCCTTTTTTATACCCAACCTTCAGCTAAATAGAGCAACCTTAATTGGCTTGGTGAGCCCAATCTCTCCAGTGCATCAATTTGTTCTTCTTTTAAGTTAGGGCTCTTATCTAACATTACGCGGCCATTGGGGGCGTCTAATGGCAATTTATAGGTCAACTTTTTATTGATCTGTTCCGCCTTACCTTCGTCCAAGCAACGTACTGCTGGCATCAACCAGTTCCAATCTTCGTTGAGAAGTTTTCTCAATGCGCCCGTCGCCACTTTCTCTGTTTCGCTAGGTCCATCTTCTTCGCTAAGCTTCAATATAGCATCGGTGTCTGGGATCAAATGTTCACTAGGTGCAGAGCCGAGCATTTTCTTTAATGCTAACCGAGCATTCTCCATATCCTTAGCTTCTGCCGGAGCGTTAGGGCCCGTCAAGTTCGTGTCCTCTTTTGGCCCTAGATAAACCATAAGAGCTCTCACCGAGGCGGCGTCTTGCATACTAAAAGTGAAGTTTCCTTTTGTGTTGGCCACCTCAAGCCTTGGCAGTACGCCTGAATTGGCCTCCTCAGCCAATGACTCAGTTGCTTCTTTGTTTAGAACATAACTGCTAGCCTGCCCCGCAACAAAACCGCCACCGCTAATAATACCCGACGCAGCAACAGTTCCGATTGCTTCCTTAGCTAAAGGAAGCACACCTGCTGTAGCCACCGGAGTTACGCCAAATGTGCCTAGTCCTCCTGTTGCCATTCCTAACGTGGCACCTATCCCTCCTTCAGCAGACAGCTTTGCGTGACCAATGGCAAGCGCTTGCTCCATTGGTAAAGATAAACGTTGGTCTCGTCCTGGCAAGTGCGAAACCTGCTCTAATTGGTGATGATATGCCTCAGCATCCCCGTTGATAGAAGCTTTGTGCAGTTCTCGACCGGTAGCAACAATCAACCCCACCCCCGGTAGTAGCAGGTTAATAGCCGCATTAACCCCAGGCCCTTTTAGTTTGTCTTTCGCCATCTCGAGCAGCTCAGCACCAAATCCGTCCATCTTACCCGGATACTGGGTCTCTAAGCTCGCTTGAAGTCGAGCATCTTTGCTTATTGCATCAAAATTGTTTTTGAGCTCTTGGTACGTATCGCCATCAACTTTAACTTCATCTAAAAGACTGACAACCTCTAAGATTTTTCGTTCTGTCAGAGGCTCCCCTCGATACCCTGAAGGGCTAACAAGAGAGTAGGCCAACATAGCCGTGTCGTACTTTTCTTCCTTTATCAGTGCTTGCTTTAAGTCTAAATGGGTTTTTATATTCTCTTGAAAGTACTTGTTGTATTTTTGCTTAAGCACATTGTCGCTAATCGCAGCGTATTTATGCCCTTTATGGAAGGTCGATGGCTCTTTAACCTCACCTTTTTTACTGATTACACGGTCATCTTTGGCAGCCGCAACCGCACGGAACTGGTCTAAATCTGGTACACTAGCTTGGCCAACTTTTACTGGGTTCACCATATCATTGTCCTCTATACACGTAGTTGCTTAGCAAAGGTTTGTTGGTTTGATTCACTGAGCGGAATATCACGGTCTAACATGGAAAATCGCGCTGACCACTCCGAGCTTTGTTGATTGAATTCATCGAACCACTGGGTGAGATTTGCTGCATCTAACATTTCTAGAGCTTTTCGACCAAACAGAATGACTTGACGTCCATCTGGTGATATTGCGAGATTCAGACCGCCGCAACCTAACCCATAATAATTTGCTCTTGCCAACAGCTCTAAACCTCGGCTCCTTAAGCTACCCTGCTTTGGCAATGCACCCACACGAGCAGATAACAAAAGTTCATTGTCTTCTGTGGCGATAAAATAGAGCAGTGTGCGATCGTCGACAAGCAACTGACAACGACCATTATTTTCAATATGCAGTGGTGGAAGCTCATTGAGAGAACAGAATTCATCAAGTAAACGTTGTATTGATTTCATTGTTTTTCCTTTTTGTTTCACTGAAATCTATTGAACAACGATTACTTATTGAACGATGTCGTAAATAGCTCTAATTTTGTTACTTTCGTCAATGCGTTGTGATACTTACCACAAAACTATCAAGCTGATTTTTGCAGCAGTTTGTAGGTTATTTATACAAGGAAAATTTTTGAAATGGCGCAGCCGTAACCAATGAATGGGTAACGCAGTAGAAAAGGTATACAAATGCTGATCGTAGAGTCCGGGCAAAATATAACCGCAAAAGGCCAGCAGACCCTAAAAGTTATGAGGGACATGAAATAGCCGAGCCTGCTCCCATTAAATTGATAATGAGAGCAGGCCCGATTAATGACTCATAAATTAATGATGTCGTTTATAAGCATGATTCATCTAGCTTTTTACATTGAGTACCGCCACCTTGATCGGCTCACCAAAGTAGTTGGCTTTGGGCTTAGCTTTTATATCCGCAATCACATCCTTAAGAAGGGCTTCGCCTTCAGGAGATGCCTGACCATCAAGGCTCATAACGCTGACTATTACCTTTTTCTTAGGGTCGAGATCATACCTCATCTTCTGGATCATACTTGCGTTTTCTGGTAGATCCTTCTCTACTTTAAGCGTATATGAGTTTTCCAGATCCAAAATTGTATCATCAGCCACAAGTACCTCTTTCTCAGCAGGCGCCTTACTTATACCCACTATATCTGCACCAAGAGAACCCGTTTTGGGCGGATTAATAACAACAAAAGCTCCATTAGCATAATCTAAGCCGACGCCCGGCTCTCTGGAGGTGCTCATAAATCCAGGGAATTTGTACTCTTCGCCAGGTTTAAGAGCTAGTAGTTCCTGACCAACATATTGAGAAACACCCCGGTAGACCGGCTCTGTTGTTCCTTCAAATAGTGGGGAATGGATAGCAGCCCTCAACATATTACGTAGTTTAATAGCCTCTTCACGTACATCATCAAGCTTATCAACAGATGGGCCCCCTTTGAGGTTGCGCATTGCCCCCTCAAAACGCAAGTTAAACTCAATGTCGTCTTTAGGTGAACCGTACTGCGATGAATAGCCTGGGTTAAAAGCCTCGGTCGGCTCACCCGTCCAGAAGCGCTGAACTGCTAACAGCATCCCTTTAATCAGTGCATCTTGGGCAGTACGGTTATCCCCTACAGCTCCCAGAACGGCTTGCTGACGGGCCTCTTGAGTGGCCTCCTTTCCAGCCAGTTTAACCAAAGCTGACACGTTACTCTCACCTGAATTATCTAGATTAAGCGCATCGCTATGCAGCAGCATGTTGGTTCTCTTGTCGAGAAGAAACGCCTCCAGCACATAGTTATTTGGGCTGTTTTCGCGTGTATATATGTGCCCCAAAGACTGCTCTTGAGACGACTCCGCGAAGAGAGAAGCAGCGTCATCTAGCAGTTTCTCGTACTCATCCGGAGACTGCTGGCTCAGCCAATCATTCATAGCCTTATCTTTATCGGCATCAAAAAAAGCCGCCGACATATCAGTTCCTGCATGTTCAGGGATAGAGACAGGCCGAGCCTCGCTGCTAGAGTCGAATAGAGCATTCGTCACCGGGTTGTATGCACCATACATCACCTTTTCAGCAGCCAAACCGGAACGCACCGTAGAAAAACCCTTGTTCGAGAGATCATCGCGGATAACTTTAAGGCTATCGCTCGATGCGTACTGCGATGGGTAGCCGTCGCCACCAGTGATCTTCCGATCGAACTCAGCCTTTGTCATATGCACCGCGGGTATCGCCGGCAAACGGATCTCCTGGCCTTTGACCCGGACTGTTTTAGCTTCCTGCGCCGGAAGGTTGATGTCTTCGGTGAAAAGGTTCTCGTAAGCCGTTTCCCACTGCTTGGTTTTACGCATTTCCCAGGCCAGTTTCGCGTCGCCCCTTGTCGTGGCCACCCCTCCTTCCTCTCTTTCCTGCGCATAAGCATCAAACGCGCCCATGATCTCGGTAAAACTGTGATCTCGGCCTTGTATCATCCAACCTAGCAGCATCGCGCGGAATGACTGTACTTCATTGTCTGGTATATCCAGTAAGCGCACTACCTCATACATATAACTGGTTGTACTTGATGGCCCAGAAAACATAGGCAGACCTTTATCAAGGTTCTGCTTCTTCCAGTTGACCGAAACCTCGTTATCCTGACCGACGGTTTTTACTTCAGAATCACGCACCTCCCAAACAGAAAAACCAGGGGTAGCCTTCTCGCGCTCTGTTAAACCGCTGCTTTCATCGCGATACAAGGCAGGTTCAACGTGTTTATACAGCTCGCTCGTATCGTACGTATCATGATTACGGGAAGCGACTATCTGCTGATGTCGTTCATGGCCCATGTTTTCAGTCAAGTTCCAGGTGGCGTATTTCAACCAGGCAGTACCGTGAGGCTGGACCGTGACTGGAGGGCCCTTTTTCAGGCTACTTGCGTTGAAAATATCAACACGCGCATTTTCAGGGCTGTTCTTCTCATTCCAGAGCGGTGTGTTAATCGAGTCAGCAATTTTGTCGAAATGAAGCCGGAAGTTCTCCTGAAACATATATCCAGCAGTTGTCAGAACACGGGCATTCACTTTTCCGTTAACCAGTTTGTTCATCTGCTCGCCCCACAACTGATCATCGCTAGTATTCCAACCTGCTAAAAACCCAGCTCCTCCCTCATCACCGAGATGAAGTTTCACGCCTGCATTCTCAAGCTTTTCTGCATTTTCTAAAACACGCCTGAGATACGACTGGGACATATACTCTACCGCGGGCATTGTGAGTAATTTATTGCCAAGGTGATTCATTTCGAAGCTATGGTTGGCCGCTTTGACTTTATCAGCGGCAGTGGAAGCAATATGCATCTGCATAGCAGGCGCTTCTTGCGGAAACTGCTGTTTCACTTTGGTGAGAATGCTGTCTACTACGCTGCCTTCGTATTCGGCGACCCGCATCACCGCTTTATTAAACTCAGCTTCAACCTGCTTGAGTGCAACGGGCTCGTGATTACCTTTCGGTAAAGAGGGAAGATTCTGACCCGCTAGATTTACCGGGACGGACTGAACCTGCGAAAGCTGATTGGCCGCCGTACTCGCCTGCACCTGCACAGGTTGTACAGATACCCCCAATGTATGCTGAGTAACATTGTTATATGTATAAACCATATTGATCACTCAGCTTATCGGGAGAGAACTTCAAAGAGCGAATTGCGCAAATTAAGACTGCTTTGCCAGAAAGCCTGAAGATCAGTTGCCGGCAAGGCTTCATCGGAAACTGAAAAGTTAAGCACAATAGTGGCGTTATCTTCAGCAAGAGAAAAAGCGGCCATCCCTACAACGTCAGGGTGGCTGTTAAGCTGTAATAACTTGAGCTGAAGACTGTCTGATTCCAGCTGCTCTGAGGGGTGCAACGGAAACATAATCAATGTCCGACTCTGTAGCAGGTTGATTGTGGCGAAATGGCGGCCATCGTCACCAACTAAGTTGCACTGATCATTTAATAGTTGCCATTGACCTTCCGATATATCTAACAGCCACTGGTTAATAATTTCTTCTCTGTTCATAGCATATACCCTCTGTTTTTTTATTAGTTTAAGCGCAGCCTCTACACGCCTATATAAGAATCAGTCGCCTTTTTTAACAACTTGAACCTCTTTTGCAACACGAACATTATGGTAGGCAGCACTTAAGATTCATCATGTTTGTGAAGAGATAGCAGCTACATTAAATGATAAGAACATTGGCATTATTTGGTTTTATAGACAAAAAAGAGTGGCGACGACCACTCTCTATTTTGCTCACAGTTCTTCGTCCCTGATTTTGTTACCAAGCAACTCTTGCCCTCTGGTTGAATAGCCTTATCCAATCCAATAAATCGTGATATTCAAACTTGGCGAGAGCAATAATTAGGTGTTTTAGTTACAACGAGTTTTGACGTTCACTGAGTTGCTTTTCCATAGCCTGCTTTAGTGCCTGCAATTGACCATCAATACTTGCGTCGATGATTCCGACTTCCGTTTCAAGAATACAGCCACCGTTTTTTAAACGAGCATCAGCAACGACTTCAACGTATCCGACTTCTGGAAAGTCACTCAATACCGATGAAACCTTGTCTCGAACGTCTATGACTTGTTCTGGATGAACATGCAAAATCACTTGCTTTTGGTTACTAACCAACTGTAAAGCCTCACGAACAACACTGACCGTCGTATCGACATCATCAAAGGTGTCTATGATCTTGCGTACAGCATCAAGCACCACTCCGGTCATTTTTTGCTCTACCTGAAGGTAGTAATCATTACATTTGGCTAGGGTTGCAATCATGGTCTGGGCGTTTTCAATTTCCGCCCTTTGTAACCCATCTTGGTAACCACGTTGCTTTTCACTTTCGTAAGCCTGTTGAGCACTCTCAACAATACTATCTGCTTTAGCATGCGCAGCTTCAACCAAGTGCTGGGAGTCCAAGTAGCTCAAGTACTCTCGAGCTTTTAGTACTTTCAAACCCGGTGCGAGTTGTAAGTTATCTGTTTTTATTTCAACAAATGAAACCATTGGGGGATAACCTGTTTTGCGATTTTTTTAGTTAGTCGATATGCCAAATCACGCTGACTTTCTTCTAGCCAAGCAGCATTTGATGAGAAAACGAAATCTGACTGTTTGAGCTTAAAACGCCATCGCTGTTGGATATTGCCTGGGGAGTTTTTAAGAATGAAGCCAAACCAAATAAAGCCTAGCTGTAGCGCCCGCTCCTGGAGGCTCACGCTGTCGAATTGACTAGGTAACTTGTGTTGCCAACCTTCTGGCCAATCAGAAAGTAGCATTGGACCTTGCTGAATACAGAATTGCATCCCCTCAGACCCAAACGCTGTATGTAGATGTTGCTTTGGCTCCTTGAGTATAACTTGACGCATCGATATACAATGCAGCACACCGCCAACCATGACCAAAAGTTTCCTAAGAGATTCAGGTGGCAAAAGTGCCACACTGTTTGTCGGTATGTTAAAAGTCGACTCGGAAATAGGCGTTAAAGCCCACTCTTTTAGCACCCAGTTATTAAGCACTGGTCTATGTCTCCAACCATCTAGGTTTTCTATCCAAGGCTGCTTGTCAGTAAGCCAGCTACTGTCCATGTACTGACACGGGCAATAGTTGAACTGGTGGACAACCTGACTAAGCGATGTTTCTGGGTTAGCCACGTTTTACATTCCTACGGCACCAAAGATAAGTTGCTACATTCGTTCCAATCATTAACGCCACCATGAAAAGAAGAATGATAATAAAATTGTCTACCGAGTCTTTGGTTAGTTGAACAGACAAGATGCTCTCATACTGATTCCCCTGAGGAGTGATCCGAACCTCAGCAGACGGCACCATTACGACACTAATACGATCGTAGTTAAGGCCTTCTATACTGTTGTTCACTAGCAACTTTATTTGCGGAACGTAAGAGTCTAATGCAACGTCGGCAGCATGCTTGATGAAGACAGAGGCTGAAGCTGGCGTTGGACGCTCTCCAGGACGTAAATCTTTTTCTTCAAGAACCACGTGCACTCGAGCAACAAGAACACCATCAATCTGAGAAAGTGTTGATGATAATTCCTGAGACTTTGCATAGATAAGACGAGCACGTTCAGCCAATGGTGATGATATTAGATCATCTTTAGGGAATACTTCTTTTAGTGTTGAAAATTCTTCGCGTGGATAGCCTTTGCGCTTAAGCGCATCCACCGCAAACGCAATCTGCGAACTATCCACCATCAATTTTACGGTGTTGTCTTTACCCGGCTCTTTGGTTGCTACGACACCTTCAGACAGCAAAATAGATAACATCTCATTACCTTCTTTCTGGCTTATATTGGTGTAAAGCTCTGTTTGACAACCAGCAAGAAACATAACCATAGCCAAGGCGAATACACGCAATTTATTCATCATTTCTTACTGAGCCTTTAATAGGGTTTCTATATTTTGAGTGGTTTTGCCTACAGTCTTGGCAATCAACTCTTCTTGGAAAGTAATACGCGTTAGCGCCCATTGCATTTCCAGCAGTTTCGCAGGGTTATCTCCTACAGCTTCCATGCTGTCTTGTAATGAACTTTTAGCATTGTCGATATTTGACTTTAGTTCACTGATGTTTTCCAACAGCCCACCTTCAAGACCATTGTTGCTTTCAGGTAATGACATCGCTTGATCGAAACGTTCACTTAGTCCGTCTTCTATTTGGGCGTCTTGCACCTGTTCTAGGCTTGTTTGTACTACTTCAGTGTATTGCGTGTTGATCATATGACCTCCTACGACAAATCTAACTTATGGCTATGGGTGAGCATGTTTTTAGCAATGGCATTTTTTGAAATAACTAGACTCAACTCTTGGCGAACCAAATCAACAACGGGTTTCATCTCCGGAACAGCTTTTAGATCCTCCCAAGCATGCCAAAGAGCTTGTTCCTTATGAGCACTCAGCGAATATTTTTCAGATAGCATTTGCCTAAGCTGATCGTCATCGGAAGGTGGTACAGCTATAAGTTCATTTGCGAAATCCCCGACAAGCTCCTGCTTAAGCACATCGAGTAAATTCGAGTTTGCTTCATCTGTCCCTTTTATTGACTTCTCTTTGTTGTAGGCATACCACATAGCTTCTTTCTGCGAAGCAAGTTCGGGAAAAGCTTGTTTTAGTTCCGATATCAAAGCTTGACGAGTAATATTTTGCTGAGTCTTAATATTCTCATACCAAGCTTTAACCATGGAAACGTCACTAGAAGCTTTAACAACAGGCGGATTTACTTCTTTTTTGGCGTTTATTTCTTGCTGGATTGATTCCCTCATCAATGAACTCATTCGCACTTCATCTTGGCGCCGATGTACGCTTAACTCATTTCTGCTCTTTAGGTCAGCAGCTTGCAAGCTTGACTCAATGATCATCCAAAGTTCCTAAGATCATGACAAAAGCTTTCAGCAAAGGCTTTACTCTGTGAACTTCCATTCGCTGCTTGTTGCAACCAAAGCTCTGCCTTACTAGACAAACCCGCTTTACCCGCAGCCAAGGCAGCAAGAGGGATAAGGGATACATGATCAGAACACAATGAAGCTAGATGCTGCTCAGCTTGTTCATACATGCCCCTATTCATTAAGCTCATCGCCAAAATCATCGCGACCACCTCTTCAGTCCCTTCTTCTTGTTCGAGACATTCGACGATTGATTGAGCTTCTTTATGGCAGTGCATACCTGTAGCCATCAAGGCCACTGCAGCCAAAAGCTGACGCATTTCTCTATCCATTAGTTATACCTTTTGCAAAATGGATTGCATCACATCTTTAATTGCTCTGGTCGTTGTAGAGTTGATGTTGTAAATAACTGACCATTGGTTGATGGTGTGCTGCAACTCAGCTAATTTCGAAGGATCGTCGGCATTGGCTGAGAGATTTGCGATAGCGTCGGTCACATTTTTATTTGCCGTTGTAGCCTGACTCGTAAGTTTACTTTTAACTTCATCGAGATTGACTGTACTAGTACCATTGTAAAAAGATGTCATAGTATTTCTCCTTAACTCTGCTGGGAAACGTACTGTTCAAGGACAGCCTGTGCTGCTATATACGCTTCGTGTTGCTTGGTTAATAATTGATATTGCTGAGGATTACACCCCTGATCTAGCTTTCGCTTGACCGAATTTTGTGCCTGAAAAAGTGTCTCCTTAAGCTTCTTCACTTCAGCCCCAGTTGGATCGTTATCTAAAATTTGTTCAAGATCTGTCATTGTTATTCTCTTCTGAATATCCGAGTTCAATATTGATGACCTGTCCACCTTTCACCAATTCAATTCCGTCAGGTGTTACACTTGAAATGCGATAACCTTGAGGGGTTCGGGAACCCACCATATAGCGAACATTGTCTGTCAAAATGACATAAGGCACCTGACCAAAATTCACACTACGAAATGGGAAGTCTACATTACTTCCTTTGCTAACCTTAGGGATGGATTTCAAAACCAAGTACGGTTTTTCACCATACTGTTCCCTGAACTCTCGAGTGACACTGTAAAAGCGTGTCGTCTCAATATCATCTAGCTCACCGCGCACTTCCACTCGATCACCGCTGGTGACGATTTGAACTTTTTTGAGTAAGGATTCTTTCTCAAGCAACTGCTTCAGCGTATCCATATATGCTCCCGCTCGCTGTAACTCAACCTTCCAAGCGACGAGACCGGGGACATCCCTTTCTAGAATCTGTTCTACTTGACTCCAACGGCTCGCATCATCGATGTACCCTGTTAGCAGCACGGTCCCTGTTTCATCACCGTTCTCGACTTTGACCTGGTGATAACCTAAATTTCGGAGGATAAAGCGAACTCCACGGCGAATCTCTTCCATCGTGCGTAAGTCGCTTTTGTAGTTAATTCCTAATAAGTCAATTCGACGCAATAGCTGTAGTTTTTGGGTGCTATCGTCCACATACCCTTCGAGTACCGCTTGGTGAACGTTCGCATTCCATTCGACACGTACATCATCTAGCCCAAGTTCTTTCAATATATCCCTAACTTGAACAATTGGTTCCGCTTCGGTCGTAATCTCATTGGCATTACTATTCGCCTGGCTGTACCACATACCCGCAAGAATCGCGCTCGGCAACATACTGCACAGAACACCAATCAATAGAGATCGTTTCCAACTCGAGGATTTCACCACCTTGTTGGATGTATCTTTGGTCACAACTTCTGTTTCACGGCCCAAGATTGCCAAGTCGTCATCTACATGTCCGACAGCAAACTGAACTACCCCGACAGACACCAAACTGCCGCGCTCTAGTTCAACACCGTCTTTTACAACGTCAACCTGCTCACCCCGTAGCGAAGCTTCGCTACAGCCTTTCAAGATGACATTCTCTAACGTACATTCAAGCGTCAGGTGATGACTCTCAACACCCACATCTGAAAGTACAAGGTCAGCACCAAAGTCGTCATTTCCCAGTACCAATGTACCTTGAGGTAAAGGGACCTCCACTCCGGAATGCACTCCGGATAAGATACGAATTTTCCATTGTTGCATTCTTATCAAGGCTCCTTAGCTGGACGCATACAGTGTGGTTCGATATCACACTGTGTCACTTTAACTCGCCAACCTGCTTGTCCAGTTGGCAATTTACACTCTGACAGTAGTGAAGACTGATCGCTTTCCAACAAAAACTCTTGGTGACGCTGTGCTTGCTCTAACTTCGAACAACTGTATAGCTCTACAGCAGATTTGAACTGTGTACTGTTATTGGAGATATTATTTAGCTGTCCAATATGAGGACGTAAATCGTGTTCATTGCCAATAAGAACACTGTCGCCAATGCCATCTACTACGATGCGCGGTTCAATGATGAACATTCTAACGGTGCGACGTTTCGTATTGGTATTGCTTCTGAACAAGGCTCCTAAAAATGGGATATCACCAAGGAGGGGGACTTTGCGTAACTGATGGCTGACTTCGTCACGATATACACCACCAATCAGCAAACTCTGTCCCTGCTTCACGGTCGCTAAGGTGCTGATTTCGGTCTTTCGTACTGAAGGCAAATCATCAACACTTCCATCAGGGATCTCTGAACCATCTTCCAAATGCAGGCTTAAGTTGATTTCTGGACGTTCGGCAAAACGATCACCTACAATACGTGGCACAATCCTCAACAAGGTTCCATAAGTCACTTCTTCAAGAGCCGTAGTCTCTTTACCGAGCAGTTTCACGTAGAATGTATTGCTATTGTTTAGTACAGCCTCTACATTTTCTTGCGTTAATAGCGTCGGACGGGAAACCACTTGAGCACTCCCTTGAGATTCCAATAGACGAATCTGAGCGAGCAAATAATTCAAGTTACTTGCATCAAGCAGGGATTTAAAGGTCGCGCCGCTGCCCAAAGTAACATCGCCACCAGCGACATCACCCGTTGTTTTTATATCGATAATGCTGTTATTGCCGATAGAAACTCCTGCTCGCCAATCTACACCTAGCTGACTAATGTCATTTGCACTTATATCTACAATTGAAACTGCAACTTCGATTCGTGATTGCGGTTGATCTAACTGGGCGATTAGCTTGCGATATAAGGGAAGCCTTGATTGCGTGTCGCGCACAATAATCGCATTTAGTCCGGGCTCAGCTTCAACTGTTGCGCCACCATGAACAGAGGCAGGCTTTGCAATAACTTCTGGACCTTCGCTATCTTCTCCGAGGTTTTGTTCCCTTGAGTCAACAACTTGTGTTTGCACACCAGATACCAATCGACGAAGCACTGCCGCTATGCCAGGTACAATAACTTTCTGATCCCGATAAGAGATCTCTCTATCAGTGGCTGAAGCGTATTTTAGCGGGATCAGCTCAACATAAAGTTCATCGGTAGAATTTGCTTTCTGTAGCAAGCGGCTCTCTAACGCTTCTGCTGTCTGTACGATGAGGTCGACGTAACGAGGTGGACCTGCGAGATAAATAAGACCTTTATTCTCTACAGCGCGCCAGCGGTAACGCGAGTCCCAGACCCCGGTTGAAATTAGAGTACTGCGTAAATCCCGTGCTGTTAGTAGCTCAAGCTGTAGAAGCCGAGAACGTGTTTCTGTCGCCTTGTATACATGCAGTACAGCACCGTCGAAGTACCACATCAGGTTATAAATCTGTGCCAAATAATCTAGGAACTCGGCAGGATTTTCTGGTGTGAATCTTCCACTGATTTTTTCACTGACTTTTTCACTTACAGCAACTGACACACCATAGTTTGCTCCAAAGTTGTTTAGTAGTTCTTTTAGAGAGTCATTATCAGCAAAATAGCGAAACGGACGTTGTGGCCAATCGAGAGGAGCAGCCAATAAACTCGTTGAACTAACACATAGAACAAAAAATACTAGGCCGAATTTGGTAAGCAATGATCTCATGGCAGCCACACCGTATGGTTAATTGTGCGGTTTACACGTTCATGCTCTAGTATTTCACTGTAATATTCACACATATTAACGTGTTGGGAGAGCAATGAAGGAAAGATCACTGAAGACATTTGGTCAAAGGGAGCCTTGCCTTGTAACACTAAACGCTGCTCCTTGTTTAGAGTTAACGTCTCTTGGCCATCACGTACTGTTTTTAAAGATAACTGCATACAACGCTTAAGCATCTGTTCACTTTGATAATCTAAGTCTTTGTCAAAGTGGAAAGGCAATTCGGTTTCCCATAAAATCCAAGACGAATGTTGTTTAACTTCGACATTGAACTGATCGACTTCAATCTCGTATATGCCATTTTCATCGGGCGTAAAAGTCCTAACCTCTAGCGTATTTGCTAGAGATTTCATTATTTTATTTAGCATAGTTATGCCTTGATTAAATATGACTCATGTGATTGTAAGCTTGACCAAACTGACCACTTTGAACATCAAAGTAATACAGGTCCACGTCACCTACCGATTGCATGTCTTGGAACCATTGCCACAGTTTTGCAACCGCATTTAGATCACGATATATGTGGTCACATGCCTCCCAAACTTCCCTAAGTTCAGGGGCAAGTTGTCTTGCCTGTTCACACCAAGTCTGCCAGGCCGTGAAGAACTCCGGAGAAGTCAGAGCAAACTCAGACAAGGCTTTTAGTGTATTAAGGCAAGGTTGCCATTTTTCCATCAAAATGCGATGCGACTCTGCGGCTTTTTTGTGCGTTTCCTCTAGGGTTCGAAGTTGCTCTTTCACCTGTTGTTGTTGAGACATTATCAGTTCGAGTTGCTGTTCTACGTATATCGCACTAGCTTCTTGACCCAAGAGTTTTTCCCAATAGCTACCTTGAATCTGCAGTTGATTCGCCAGTTGCTCAATTTCCACCACATCCAACAACACACCTTGGTCAGATTGGTGATTTACCCATTCGGAAATAGCGCAGTGCAGACAGAGTGTCAGCGATTTGGGACTAGCCAGATTATATCGATAACCTACATGTTGATTGATATATGCCACTCGCTGTTCGTGAGTTGCTAAAGCCTGACTTGCACCGAGCCTCGAACCAATTTCTAAAAACAAGCGCATCGCAAATCTATCTAACGGCGCACCAAGCTTCTCATAAGTTTTAACTAACTGGCTCGAGCACAAAGCGTCAATCACATCTCTATTCAACAGCCTTTGTAGTAAAGATAGCTGTTCCGAACTCAAGACACCCTCGCTTAGTAGCTGACGGTGACTGACATTAACAACATTTTTACCCTGCGTTTGCTTAGCGGAATCTTGGTATCGAGCCCCTCTCTGCAAGACCGTGACCTTCCTTTTTGTCACAGAGTTGTCTGGAAAAAGCGAACGGCGTCGCCAATGCTGCTTTTTCATTTTGTCTTCTTTCTCCGCACTTCTTTCGTACACTCCTGAACGAAAGAGGTAAAATTAGTATTGAGTATTAGTTTCTATGCTGATGATAATATAATGACTAGCAAACCGACACTTGTAATAAAAGTCAGAAAATTTTAGTCATAAGTCATTTCATTCAGCGATAGCTACCATTTCTTCACCTGATCGTACTTTACTCGGTGTCGTACCAAAACGACGACGATAGCTCTGAGTAAAATAAGACTGGCTGGAAAAACCCGCTTCCATTGCAATATCGACAATGCTCATCTTACTTGTTAGCAATAACTTGTGCGCAAATAAGAGGCGTCGTTCACTGATCCATGCCCGTGGAGACATTCCATAATGCTCATTAAAAAGCTCTTTGAACGTTGTAAGGCTTGCGCCAAACTCCTGAGCATAATCATTTAGCTTCCATTCTTTCAGATAATGCAATTCCATAAATCTACGCAGTCTTTCCGACGTGCGATTCATCTGTTGAGAGAGTAAAGCATAAAGTTGCTCTCCTCCTGCACTATGCAATAGCAAGATCAACATTTCTTCGTATTTTAAGCGCATAATTGCACTTGGATAAGATTGTTCTTCCAACGCTTGCATGCCTGAAATAACTTGCTCGAGCAGGATATTTAAGTCAAATGGAAAAAGTCCCATAATGGCCTTATCCGACTTAGGCAATGTCATCAACAAATCACTATGTTTTTGCAATAGCTGACTCACCAGCTCATTTTCAAATTCTATAATCATCGATTGGTACTCTACCCCAAGAGCCGAGTATTCAAACAAATAATCGCCCTGAGACAAAAAAACACCACTGCCAGCAAGAATATTAACTGTACAATCTCCAGTCTGAACTTTTAACTGACCGCTACGAACAATAACAATTTGAGAATGATCTGAATGAAATACCTCATCAAAACTATTTTGAGTTGAAAACCTATGAATTTTTTCTAAACAAGCGCCGAGTTTATCCGTGTTTAATTGGCCTGACACATTCATTTCCTAACCTTCGTCATATTCACTCCCTGTTTTTAAAGCGCGAGAGTTCCAAAGCACTATCAATCAGCGATAACACCCTAATAATGCATTAGTAATTTAAGAAGAAAAGAAAAGAGCACAGTAAGTTAGTAACCAACTATACCCCCCCGTATTTAAAGCAAAATGCTCAAAACCCCCGCTTTCAAGCGGGGTAAATAAAACTAAATATACGAGTTCCCTGAGTTAGATTTTTGGTATTACAGGGAACGCTAATTTTTGTATTTAATTAGTAACTACTAAAGTTATAGCTAATGAGTATTATATTAATAACTTTTATTTATTATTAGAACAGAATGAATTCACTTAACACCACATTCTCAATTTTGAGACGCAAGAGTATGCAGACGCCAGTGCGCTCTAGAACATTCATTCCAGTCAAGCCAACCTATTGGAGAGCTGAATTATAATCACAAAAATAGCAGTTGAGGCAATAATCATAAGTGATAAATTTCACTGTCCCGATGAGATGAAAAATTCAATGTATATCATCTATGATGAGTGAGAGTCATGTCATATGACCATATATTAACTATAAGAAAACCTTATTTTAGCAGGACCTAATTAAGGAGAAGCAAATTAAAAGAATCACATTTTCTCAGTTTTGTTGTTAATTCTTTATTGAATTTAACACTATATCAACACGCCTTTCACCTGGTTCAAAATGATATTCAACCAAGGTTTGAGCAACTACGTTTCCTTTATCCAACAATCTTGCTCGTATTTTCATGTTTCCGTCACCGGCCTGAAGAGGCGAAATCAAAAATGAATACTGAATCGGCAGTTGCACCCCTTTATACTCTTGCGATGCCGACGTTAGACATTGATTATCAACAACTTGGCACATATCCACTTCTACTTTTGTTGCGACAGGTGAAAAGTAGCCATCTATAGAGATCCAACCGTACACCTGTGCTTGAGATGTCTTACTAAAGTCTGTATTTGAGATGGACTGACTGCATCCACTCAAAGCAACCAAAAATACTAGACCGGACCATAAAGTCTTTTTCATTCAAAAAAATCCAAATTTAACTTAGTCAGAATAAATTGGCGTAAATTTATACAGCCGCATAGCTAAAATCAACCTTTTAGAGTGTATATTTGAACAAAGTGCACGCGTTTAAAAGAACTTAACTGCTATGCAGTGTATAAGTAATTGTCAATTCTTTGTGTATCTAAATATATTACTACTCTAGGCACACCTAATTTCTAATGGTACTAGAGTAAAATAGTTTCAATTAACAAATAAGTCATTTCCAATAGAGAGTACATTAATAATAGCTCATATACCAAGATGAAAAATTCCCGTTAACTCATTGAAATCATTTACTGAGCAATGAGTCTCGGTGCACAACTGCTGAATATTTCATATTTAAAATAGTCTATTACGACCAAAATATAAAAAATTACAGCGGATAATGACAAACTTAATTCGCAATCTCGCTTATGTTCAATGAGAAAAAACAAAATAAGGACCCTACATATGTCAGCGCGCCAAAAAATAGATGAGGTGTTAACCCAATTCGCCCATCAGATAGGCTTGCCTGAACTACGCTTAACTGACGATGAACTCAGCCTCGCATTTGATGACACAATACGAGTTCACTTTCTATATCACCCTGAGCAGGAGACACTTCAACTGGAAGCTGAAGTGGTTAACCTAACCGTGTTAAGTAGCGATCTTTGCCGTTCTTTGCTAGCTTTCAATCATCATTGGCCGGAGTACGGACTATTTTTTAGTCTCGACAACAATAGAAACGTTTTGTGTCTACATAAACTTCTAAGTAGTGAAAAGCTTGAGTACGCTTACTTCGAGCCCGCGCTTGCTGAACTTATTACACAGTGTGAGTCTTGGGAGTCACTATTGACAGCTTTTGAGACTCCGGAACAAAGCCTTTGCTTGCCAAATACCGCAGACTTAAGGGTGTAAGAATACTATGCCAAATGATATTCAACCCAACAGAAACAACGCTCATGCTTATACCGTAAACTCGTCAACAGAGAGTAATAACGTATCAAAGAAAACCTTTTGTGGGCGCTCAGTCTCTTTACTTAGCTCTTCGGAGCGTCGGCAACACAAAGCTCAAGCAAAAATTACACTGAACAAGCAACTGAATCAGCTAAGTAATACTGCACTAAGTAATATAGTACTTAGTGATAATAAGCAGTTTGCGATCGACTCGCTCTATAAACGAAAAGTAGAAATACTCTAAGAACTTTGGACAGATTTTCAAGTTGACATGAATAAATGATCTATGGTTTATGGTTTATGGTTTATGGTTTCTATCATAGCCGACGCATTCTCTATGGCAACGATTTCCGTTCTCTCGCTAGCTCATCGCTAGTGCCATGAACACGCGAATCTAAGCTCATCTTGGTGACGTTTTGCCTAGTGGTTTGACTTTAGTAAACCAGTAAAACACTTTTCAAGCAGACTTCCTACATTGGAGGGCTTTTTCGATATAAAACCATATTTAAACGAGCCCTATACTCACCACCGATTTTCAGTCCAGAGCTTAACCCTATCTTCTGTCGGTATTTGTAGCACTCACTCTTCGCTATACTCGGCGCCAACTCAGATTGAGAAAGTTAAAGTAAGGCAAGATATGACTGACTACGTAGTCTGCGCGCTCTATAAATTTGTGCAGCTTGAAAACTATACCGAACTTCAAAAACCTTTGATTGCTCTTATGGATAAGCACCGTATCCGCGGTACTTTATTGCTTGCGAGCGAGGGCATCAACGGGACAGTCGCATCGAGCAGAGAAGGTATCGATGAGCTTCTTGCATGGTTTAAACAAGACGAACGCTTAGCTGACATCGTCTATAAAGAGTCTTTCGATACTAAACAGCCATTTAATCGAAGTAAAATTAAGCTCAAGAAAGAGATCGTAACCTTAGGCGTAGAAGGTATCGACCCACGCCATGTTGTTGGTACTTACGTTAAGCCTCAAGATTGGAATGAACTTATTTCTGATCCTGAAGTGTTTGTCGTCGATACACGCAATGACTACGAAATTGAAATTGGCACTTTCCAAAACGCGGTCAACCCCCAGACCGAAACATTTCGTGAGTTTCCTGAGTACGTCGCGAAGAACATGGACCCAAGCAAGCATAAGAAGGTTGCGATGTTCTGTACTGGCGGCATTCGCTGTGAAAAATCGACCGCTTATATGAAGCAGCAAGGCTTTGACGATGTGTATCACCTTGAGGGCGGTATTCTCAAATATCTAGAAGAAGTGCCGGAAGAAGAAAGCTTATGGCAAGGCGACTGCTACGTGTTTGACAATCGTGTTGCGGTCAATCATCAGCTTGAAAAAAGCGGTTATGAAATGTGTAAAGCTTGCCGCTTACCCATCACAGAAGAAGACATCAATTCAGCGGAATATGAAGAAGGTGTTAGTTGTCCAAAGTGTGCAGACAAACATACGGATGAGCAAAAATCACGCTTCCGTGAACGCGAAAAGCAAGTTAAATTAGCCATAGAACGCGGTGATGTTCATGTAGGCGGCGATGCGAAACAGACTATTGCTCAACGTCGACAGGAGAAATTTGATCGCAAAGCAGCGCAAAGAAAAGGTTAAACTTCCGTTTCTTTGAGATTGAAGGGAGCTTTTGCTCCCTTTTTGATATCGATTTTGCTTCAAGGAGGAAGCTTATCCTAGCGAGCATAAATGCAATCACTTGGATGTTTGGCACTATCGTTTCGTTTTGCTTGATGGCCATCGGCGCAAGAGAGCTTAGTCAGCAGCTAGACACCTTCCAGATACTCTTTTTTCGCACCATCATTGCACTGACAATCATCAGTGTTGTGATTTTAGCAACTAAGAAGCGTAGCCTATTACGCACCAAACGTCTCAAACTGCATTTCGGCCGAAATCTGTTTCACTTTGCCGGGCAATACGGCTGGTTTCTTGGGATTGGTTTGTTGCCACTTGCCGAAGTGTTCGCTTTAGAGTTTACCGTTCCTTTGTGGACTCTGTTGATCGCTTGTCTCTTTTTAGGTGAGCGTCTTACCCGCAACAAACTTTGTGCTGCGTTACTGGGCTTTTGTGGCGTGTTAGTTATCGTCAGACCTGGCTTTGATATTGTTTCGCCCGCCGCTTTCATTGTACTTGCAGCGGCATTTTGCTACGCCGTCGCCCACGCCTCAACCAAGTCTTTAGCACGTAGCGAACACCCGCTTACCATTCTGTTCTTTATGTGTGCGATCCAACTGCCTATTGGTTTTTCCTTCAGTATTGTTAATTGGCACCCCCCTCAGGGCATTGAATGGCTGTGGCTGTTGGTGATTGGATTTACCTCCTTGTCTGCTCATTATTGCATGACCAAAGCAATGCAATGTGCTGAAGTCTCATTTGTTGTCACTATGGACTTTTTGCGCTTGCCAATGATCGCCTTAGTCGGCGTTTTACTTTACTCTGAACCTTTTGAGATTAGTCTGGTTCTTGGGGCAGCTTTGATGTTGTTGGGTAATTTGATCGGTATTTCATCTCCCAAACCGTTGCTAAAGAGCCGCAATCAGGCCCAATAAAAACAAAAATAGTAGAACCAAGGATTAGGTTTACTGCACTGGATTAGAGCAAGGAAAGAGACAAATGGATTTATCTTCAAATTTTAGAATGCTGGCGCTCTACAACCAGCGTATGAACCAACAGTTGCTTAGCGTTTGTGAGCAGCTTAGCCCACAGCAACTTAACCAAGAGACTCACTCCTTTTTTCCATCCGTGATGGCACATTGGAACCATATTTTATTTGGTGACTTAATCATGCTGCAACGTTTAGTCACCAATCAAATCCATCGATTGACTCCACAGCAAGTTAACACGCTGCCCATCGCGAAAGCCGTAGACGACACCTTTGTAACAAACATCGAAGAATTGAAAGCGCTTCGCTCTCTCGTTGACCAGATTTACATCGACATGACGAAGGTTTTTACTGCCAAGACTTGCGAGCAAACGGTGGTTTATACCACCACCGAAGGGGGAGAAATGCGGCGCAATGTCGGTGAATTTTGCCAGCATATCTTCAACCACCAAACGCACCATCGCGGTCAACTTACCGCAATACTGGCACAACTTGGCTGTGACTTCGGCTGTACCGACTTACCTGTCATAGTGCCAGAAGGTTCCAGCGCATTAGCCTAACCCACAATGCCATAATTTTTCCTCGCTAAAGGACGAACAGAACGAAAATGTCTACTTATCTAGCAGGCTTCTCTTTAGGTTTATCACTTATCTTAGCCATTGGCTCGCAAAACGCTTTTGTGTTGAAACAAGGGCTTAGAAATCAGCACGTGTTTGTCATATGCGCAGTATGCGCGATTTCAGATGCTATCTTAATCAGTTTCGGTGTTGCGGGATTTGGCGCGATTGTTAAACAGTACCCTCAGATAGAGACTATCACCCGTTTGGGAGGGGCGATTTTTCTTGCCGTTTACGCTTTTCTTAGCTTTAAATCGGCATTTACGTCTCACCATGGGATGAGCGCAAGTAACGGTAGCGACACCTCGCTGCTCAAAGCTGTTTCTGTCTGTTTGGCCTTAACTTGGCTAAACCCACATGTGTACCTAGATACTGTTGTCCTACTCGGATCGATATCAACTCAATATCAACCCAATCAGAGTCTATTTGCTTATGGCGCAATCTCGGCATCGTTTGTCTTTTTCTTTTCCTTGGGCTTTGGCGCTCGATTTTTAGCCCCACTATTTAAAAAACCAAAAGCTTGGAAAGTGCTTGAGTTCTTAGTTGGGATCATCATGTCAACGATAGCTCTGTCTTTGATTTTATAGAAAGGTTCACAATGTCTCGATTTTATCTTGTACTCACTGTATTGGGGATTGTCGCTCCATACGCGGCGTTTCTGCCTTGGCTTTTCACTAATGGCTTAAACCTGCCACTTTTGTTTGAGCAGGCAATAGCCAATCCCATTAGCGTAATGGCATGGCTTGACGTGGTTGTTGCTGCGGTGGCCTTAATCGGCTTTATTCTTGTCGATGGGAAGCAGAACCATGTTAAAGGACGCTTTGTCGCGATTGTCGGGACATTGACTGCCGGTGTTTCGTTTGGCTTACCGCTCTATCTCTATTTAAAGCACAAATAAAGGTTAGCCATAGGAATCTCGCAGTGATAACAAAACATTTATCTCAATGATAAATTCCGTTAAGCTGTCGTTACTTCAATGCTATGGATTGCTCAGTTGTTATTTAGTCGTTCGATACTTTCTGTGTTTACCGTAACCTGCCTGCTGCTTATTAGCTGTGCAGCGTTGAGCGTGCAAGCCAGTGAACAAATTTTCGAGCCGATCTCACCGCAGCGACTAAGTAGCGAGAACCAGTACCAACTTAGCCCAATTGAATGTCCGAAATTGCAAGACTACAGCGAAGCATCTGCCCATCACTGTTGTGGCTCAAGTTGTCTACTGAAATTGACCAACAGCCAGTCTATCTCCACAGAACAAATCTCCCTACTGATCCTCGCGCCATTAGGTTTAGAAGCGATTGGTAAAGCCATCACCCGCTCTCGTACTCTGTTTCGTCCTCCTATTGCTTAATTCCTAACTCTAATTACACCTCTCATTGTGTTGCTCACATTGGGAATGTTAACGCTATTTGATAATCGGAATTTATATAGGAATAAGCGATGAAAAAGCTATTTACTCTTTTCTCTTCTCTAATTTTTGCCTTCTCAGTTCAGGCAGCTCAATTTGAAGAAGGGACACATTACAAAGTATTGGACACAGATAAATCTACAACACCAAAAGTGACTGAGTTTTTCTCATTTTACTGCCCTCACTGCTACAAGTTTGAACCTGTGGTTGAGAACCTAAAAGCCTCTTTGCCTGACAATGCCAAACTGGAAAAAGTTCACGTTGCCTTTATGGGCGCAAACATGGCGGTGCCGATGGCGAAGTCTTACGCCACCATGGTTGCTTTAGATGCAGAAGAAACTATGGTTCCAGCTATGTTCAAACAGATCCACGAATTACGAAATGCACCTAAAGATGAGCAAGCGTTACGCCAAATCTTTATTGATAATGGCATTGATGCTGAGAAGTTTGACGCGACTTATAACAGCTTTGTGGTCAACTCTATGCAACGCGGATTCGACAAGCAATTCGCAAACAGCACGCTTACTGGTGTTCCGGGGGTTGTCGTAAACAACAAGTACATCGTCAAAGCGGATCAGATTCGCTCTTATGAAGAGTACAATCAGTTGGTGAACTACCTTCTGACTCTTTAAGCGTTATCTCTAGATAAATCAAAGCCAGAGCACCATGCTCTGGCTTTTGGTTTTCCCCCAACAACACTTATCACCTCTTAGTTTGACTAGCTTGTATGGCTTTATTGAGCTTTTCCATGAACTGTGGATGACGGTTAAGAAATGATTTGGAGATGTAAACACCAAATTCTTTCTCTTGCTGTAAGATAACTTTGTATCTGGGATTGTTTTTGAACCTGTGATTGTAGACTTCTTCTGCCACCAATACGGCGTCCACTTCTTGCTTATCTAACATACTAATTAACGATGTAATACTCTCGGCCGGATGTGCTAAGTTGAAACCTGTTTTCGTCAGCCAACGATTTGTATTGGTGTTGAGTAAGCTAGCGACTGTATATCCTGACTTGGGGACAGAGGAAAACTCTTCACGATGACTGGTCAATACAATCCAGACCCAACGATTGGTCATCACTGACTCAGAGAAAACCGCATATTTGTCGCGTTCGTCGTTCTGAGAAGCCATAAAGAAACCATCTGAGCGTCCAGTTTTTAGCTCAGCCAATGCTCGCCCGTGATTAGAATTAATTTCAATGGTGTAATCTACGCCGACTGAGTCCATTATCGACTTCATTTTAACTAACCCAATCCCAGTATGACTGCCTGTGCTGTCAACAGTGGTATAGGGTGGAAAATCTGGACAAAAAAAGTGCATTTTATACTGTGCGTGTACGTAACTACTGCCAAAGCACAGCCAAGCGAATATCCAAGCGTATAAAGTCCTACTAATCATCAAACTAAGCTATTAAGAATCCATATCTTTAATATAGGCTCATCCTAAAGCGTTCTCCAATCGAGCTGTATGACCTCACTAACAACTTTTGCCATTACGGTTATTCGATACCGTTTCTGATTCGCTACCAATGAGTAAGCACTTTTACCCAAATCGTGATTTAGAGACACTAAAGCCAGAGCAAGTTGCTCTGGCTTTAGCGGTTAGCATACAGGTGCCGATCATTAATCAGACGCTGCTCGCTCCCAATCGGTCAGCAGTTTCATTATCTGCGTCGAGTCATCTGGCGTAGCACTCGGTCTATCGAGTGACTTGCGGCCCAACTCCACCGCCCGTCTAATGTTTCTTACCTGATAATAGAACCCATCCCCTTTAGCTTGTACCTTAACTGATTGCTGCGAGGTTTCATAAACTTCGACACTGTATTGGTTTTCTTCTGTGGGTAGCCAAGGGTTGGTCGTAAGATTGATTGCGCCTTTTGAACCAAGAATGGTGAAACCATGCTTTAAGCCGTGATCTTCTGCTGTGTGCATTTGAGCTGTCACATTTTGGCCAAATTTAAAGATGGCGCTAGATTCACAAAGGTTACCATCTTGCCCTTTGCGCCCAATGGCTTGAACCTCAGCATTGTTGAAGATACCGTCGCCAAATTGATTTTGCAGGATAAGGTGCATCAATGACACAGGATAACAACCTAAGTTATACAGTGCGCCCTTACTTTCAGGGTTAACAAATTGACTAATAGCAGCAACGTAAGAGCCTTGGATGCTGCGCACTTCCCCAATTGTACCCTGTTTTAGCGTCTCTATAATGGATTGAATCAACGGGTGATTCAGATACATTAACCCTTCTGCAAAAAACACATCGCGCTCACGAACCGCATCTAATGCGGCATGAGTTTTTTCCATATCGATAGATAGGGATTTCTCGCACAGTATCGCTTTGCCTTTCTGCGCTGCTTTGATGACATAGTCATGGTGAAGATGGTTAGGCAATGCAATGTAAACCACCTCAACGTCACTATCATCGATCAACTCATCCATTGAAAGGTACGTCTTGGCAACAGAGTGCTTGCTGGCAAATTCTTCAAGCGTCTGTGGGTTTCGGCCTGCAACCGCATAAAGATCGCTTTCACTGTCTCCTGCAATCGCAGCTGCCATCACATCAGAGATAAAGCTCGTTCCTAGAATGCCCCACTTCATTATGCTTCTCCCGCCTTACTGCTGTTAGTTGCACTGACCAATTCTGTCATACCTAGGGCGATAAACGCTTGTGTATGTGGCATAGCAAAATGCGCCTCAATCGCTGACTGGTCATCGTATCGCTCCCACAATATGACACGTCTAGGGTCATTGACATCAAACGTTGCTGTCGCCTGTTGGCAGCCTGACTCCGACTCCATATCCGAGCAAAACTGTTCAATTGCCTTCCTTGCTACGGCTAAGTCGACATCAGAGTTTACTCTTAGCTCCGCAGTGACAAAAATTGTTGAATCCATTATTCAGTAAACCTTATTTTCTTCACGTTAAGCAAACCATGTTATTACAGCGCCCAGATTGTTAAACTGGGTCAAAGTTTTTTATTTAACAACTCAGAGTGTTTAATGGACAAGCTCACAAGTATGAAGGTTTTTTGTCATGTCGCTGAACAAGGTAACTTTCGCCTGACTGCGGACTATTTTTCTATGTCAGCAACCATGGTCGGCAGACACATAAAACATCTTGAAAGTTTACTCAACACACCGCTGATTCACCGCACGACAAGAAAACAAACCTTGACCGACTCTGGAAAAATTTATCTTAAAGAGTGCCAGAGAATACTGGAAGATATCAGTAATACAGAAAGCCTTATTTATGATTTGCAGAACAAACCTAAAGGCACGGTAAAAATCAACGCACCTGTCACCTTTGGTACTCAAGCGCTCGCTCCCATCTTGTCTGACTTTATCATTCAATACCCAGAGATCAGTGTTGATTTGGAGCTAGACAACAGTGTTATCGACCCCTACAAAAGTGAAGCTGACTTTATTATTAGAATTGGTCAGTTAAAAGACTCCAGTTTGGTGGCAAGATACCTAGGAGAGTATGAGCTGATCTATTGCGCTTCACCCGATTACCTTGCTAGGCAAGCCAAGATTGTTAAGCCAGAAGATCTGACTCGTCACTCTTGCCTTGGTTTTCGCTATCACGATATTTCAGAGACTCCGAGTACGAAATCGGATTCACGGCAACATATCAAGTTGATGGCGAACAACGGAGAGGTGCTCCGCCAAGCCGCTTTGAAAGGCGTTGGGGTTGTTATGCAGCCTCGCATTTTACTTGAGGAAGATCTTAAGTCAGGCGTACTTGAACAAGTGCTTGTGAGCTCTCCTCTGCCAACAAAGCCGATTCATCTTGTCTATAGAGACAAACAGTTATCGCTAAAAGACCGAACCTTTGCCGACTATCTGTTAAGCGCTTTAAGGCCTTGAAAATACGCTCTCCAATCCGCTTTTACTACAGACAAATAATAGCTAGAAAGTTAGTATATTCGCTAAAGTGGATAAAGATATTATGGAGAGCCTCACTGTGGCACTAGAAAAGTTCGACGATATTTACCAACGCGCAACGGAGCGTAAAGGTGGAGAAGCAAACCTAGAGTCATTACTATCTAAGCCATTGTCATTGGATCAGCTGAGGCAGATTTCCAATGATCGCTGGCTATCCGCATTCAGTATGAAGGTGTTTCAAAGTGGCATTTCTTGGAAGGTAGTGAGAAACAAATGGCCTAACTTTGAAGAGGTGTTCTTTGCTTTTAAGGTTGAGCCACTCCTGATGCTTTCTGACGAACAATGGGACAACAAAGCGTCTGATACTCGAATTATTCGCCATCATGCCAAAGTGAAGTCCATTCAAGCGAATGCTCAAATGCTCCACGAAGCTTCTCTACAACATGGTTCATTTTCCAACATGGTCGCTAACTGGCCAAGTGAAGACATTACGGGGCTTTGGAGTTATCTCAAGAAGCATGGTAACCGTCTTGGTGGTAACACAGGCCCATACAGTTTGCGCCAGATGGGTGTCGATACCTTTATCCTCTCGGGTGACGTAGAAAGCTACCTACGTAACTACAAAATCATCGAAGGGGGCAAAGACACCAAACGCTCTCTTGCAGCAGCCAACAGTGCTTTTGTACACTGGCAACAAGAAAGCGGACGTTCACTGACAGAAATCAGCCAAACTATTGCCTTTAGCACGGGTGATAACCGCGTATAGGCCCTTAACAGTTATTGAACTGATTGCCACTGCTCGCGAGTGATTTTAAATAAGCAGTGGCGCTCTAGTTCGTGACCTTTCGCTAACTTGGGATGGTCAAAGTCTTGCCCTGTGTTGCTCATACCAATTTTTTCCATCACCTTTTGTGAAGGTAGGTTTGGCAAAGCAGTAAAAGAGTAGACCTGCTCTAGCTTCAATTCCGTGAAAGCAAACTCCAAGGCAGCTTGAGCCGCTTCTGGCGCGTAGCCCTTACCCCAGTGTTTAGAATCTAATCGCCAACCAATTTCAACAAATGGCGTATTGGGTAAACCACTTTCTTCACTTTGCGCAAGCAGACCCACAAAGCCAATAAACTCTTGGGTACTTATTAGTTCAACTGCCCAAAAGCCATAACCATTATTGTCAATGTAGCTGCGTGCACGGCCTACTTGAGCCGTGGTTTCTTCCTTGGTCATAACAGAGGGGAAATAACGCATCACCTGCTCGTTAGCATTTATCTGACAATAAGGTTCAATATCTGAATCTTTCCATTGTCTTAACCGAAGTCTTTTTGTTTCTAGCATTTATGTTCCTTCATCCTTTAGTAAATCCGTTGGAATTGCCGTTATTGCTCAAGCTTAACCATCACTTTTTCACACAATGTCTTCAGTAAAATTAATTCATCGAGATCGAGTTGAATCTTACATTTCATCTCAGCGGGGATGGTAAGGGCTTTAGCTTTAAGCTCTCTGCCCGCTTCGCTGAGTTTTAACACCCTAACCCTTTCATCTAGTTCACTTCTGCCTCTCACCACAAAGCCTTTTGCTTCAAGCCTCTTCAATACAGGGGTTAAAGTGCCAGAATCAAGGTGTAATCTTGCACCTATGTCCTTGACGCTAATCCCATCGCTTTCCCACAGTACCATCATGACAAGATATTGGGAGTAAGTGAGGTCTAGGGAATCTAATAACGGGCGATAGGTTCGAATCACCGCATTGGAAGCGCTGTAGAGCGGAAAACAAACCTGATTCTCTAACAATAAACTCTCTTCTTCAGTTAGCTGTTTCTCACTATCGCAGTAACTCATTCCACCACCCTTTCAAATTAAGTTGCGCACAATATACTTGCATTCAAACTTTCTTTCGATCTAATATTGCAAACAATTAGATTGCGCACAACTTAAATGAGGATGCAAACATGACAACACTATACAAAACTCAAGCAACAGCACTAGCAGGCAGAAATGGTTTGGTTAAAACAGACGATGGCTTACTTGAACTAGAGCTCGCTTATCCGAAAGAAATGGGCGGTACTGGCGCTGCTACCAACCCAGAACAACTATTTGCCGCAGGTTACTCTGCCTGTTTTTCAAATGCTATTTTGCATGTGGCCCGCGAAGGTAAAGTGGCTTTAAAAGAAGCACCAGTGACAGCAGAGGTTGGGATTGGCCCGAACGAACAAGGCGGTTTTGCGCTAACGGTAACCCTTGCTGCATCAATCGAGCTACCTCAAGAACAAGCGCTTGAGCTCGTGCGAGTTGCGCACCAAGTGTGCCCTTACTCAAACGCTGTGCGCGGTAACATCGACGTAGAAGTCACGGTAAATGGTCAAGCAATCTAATTAATGTTGATTGGTATAGACGAAAATGCCGACCCAAAAGGGTCGGCATTCGTTGTTTTAGAACTCAAGGTTACGCTTGGTAGCTTTTACGCAGTTCTTTAGCCGCTAACACCATATTGGCTAATGATGATTCCGTTTCTGCCCAGTTACGTGTTTTCAGGCCACAATCTGGGTTCACCCATAAGCGCTGCGCCGGAATCTTCTCTGCCGCTTTGTTGAGTAAGCCTTCAATCCATTCTTTAGTCGGAATGTTTGGTGAGTGAATGTCATAGACACCTGGGCCAATCTCATTTGGATAGTTGAAGTCTTCAAATGCCTTAAGCAGTTCCATGTTTGAACGCGATGTTTCGATGGTAATCACGTCAGCATCTAGCGCGGCGACAGACTCAATGATCTCATTAAACTCTGAGTAACACATGTGAGTGTGGATTTGAGTTTCTGGTTTAGCACTTGCCGCTGAAATCTTAAACGCATCCACTGCCCATTCTAAGTACTCTTTATGATCACGTTTCTTAAGTGGCAAACCTTCACGAATAGCTGGCTCATCAATTTGGATGATATTAATGCCCGCATCTTGTAAGTCTGACACTTCATCACGCAGTGCGAGTGCAAGTTGATCCGCGATTTGCTTGCGAGTGATGTCCTCACGTGGGAATGTCCAACAAAGAATCGTTACTGGTCCCGTTAGCATGCCCTTCATCTGTTTCGATGTTAAAGACTGCGCATAGGTAGACCATTCCACCGTCATCGGTTTTTCTCGTTCAATATCTGCAACCACAATGGCAGGTTTAACGCAGCGTGATCCATAGCTCTGTACCCAACCAAATTTGGTGGTTTGGAAGCCCGCTAAGTTTTCTGCAAAGTATTCCACCATATCGTTACGTTCAGCTTCGCCGTGAACCAAGACATCCAGATCCAACGCCTCTTGGCGTTTCACCGCATCGGCAATATGGCCTTTTAGCGCTTGATCGTATTCCGTTTGTGACAACTTACCTGTGCGATAAGCGCTACGCTGAACTCGAATCTCGCTCGTTTGTGGGAAAGAGCCAATGGTCGTGGTTGGAAACAATGGTAGTCCCAGTACTTCACTTTGGTGAGCTGCACGCTCTGCATAGGGAGCACTACGCTCTGCCAAAGAGTTAGTAATGCTATTTAAACGCGCTTGAACTTGTGGCTTATTGACATGAGTTGCGGTTTTACGTGCTTGGATCGGCGCACTGTAGATATCACAAGCAAGAATAGCTTCTTGGCTACCATCTAGCGCCTTACCCAGTAGCGCCACTTCCGTCACTTTCTGCTTAGCAAAAGCAAACCAACTGCGCACTTCTTCCGTCAGAGCAGGTTCTAACTCAAGATCCACTGGACTGTGCAGTAGTGAACACGAGCTCGCTACCCATAACTTGTCACCGAGCTTATCTTTAAGCGGTTGCAATAACGCCAGTTGAGCGCTCAAATCTGCGCGCCAAACGTTGCGCCCATTAACCACACCAGCAGACAGTACCCAATGTTCGGGCAATTTTTCGACAACCGCGTCTAGTTGTTCAGGCGCTGCCGACAAATCAATATGTAAGCCATCGACCGCTAGCTCGACAACTTTATCAAGCGTATCGCTAACTGAATCAAAATACGTAGTGAGCAAAACCTTCACATCACTGCGAATCACTTGATAGGCGAGTTTAAAGGCGTCTTGCCAAGGCTTATTCAGCTCAAGAGAGAGAATCGGTTCATCAATCTGTACCCACTCGACACCTTGTTTCGCTAGCTTAGCTAAGATTGCCTGATAAGCGGTCAACAGACGTGGTAGCAAGGAGAGGCGGTCAAATCCCTCTTCGACTTCTTTACCAAGGTACAAATAACTTAGAGGGCCAAGTAAGACAGGTTTGACTTTATGACCAGCTTTCACTGCTTCGTTAACTTCTTCAAACAGTTGCGGCCAGCTCACCTCAAAAGTATCGTCCTGACTGAACTCAGGGACAATATAGTGGTAGTTAGTGTTAAACCACTTCGTCATGTCTGAAGCCGCATGGCCGCTACAACCACATCCTGCTTGAGATTGACCACGACCTACTTTGAACAAGGTATCAAGGTCAGGGAAACCATCACGATGTCGCTTTGGAACGTGCCCGAGTAGTAAGGTAGTGGTAAGCACATGATCATACCAAGCAAAATCACCTGCAGTCACAAACTCTAACCCAGCTTCAGATTGCGTATTCCAGTTTTTGTTACGTAGCTCAGCGCCCACTGCTTTCAGTTCAGCTTGGTCAATTTCTCCACGCCAGTATTTCTCTAGTGCAAATTTGAGTTCACGTTTTTCACCAATGCGAGGGTAACCTAGTATATGCGTTGTCGTTGTCATCTTGCCGATCCTTGTCATTCTTAATTTTGTAACTTAATCATTCTGTGCAGAACACCTTTAAGATGTCTGGATGGCTAAACTATCTCGCCAAACACGGATTCGAACAACCTCCAAATATTCAACTTGTTTATTAGAAAATTTCATAACCGAAAAATCTAGTCTCAACAATCTAATCAACATAATTAGTTAACATCACAGACGTCTAGATGTTTACACTCCTACAAAAACAGGGTAGGTTATGAATATTCATGCTGTTCACACATCATCTGAGGGAAATTCATGATTGAGCTCAAGCATCTGAGAACATTGACCACTTTACGAGATACTGGGTCACTGACCGCTACAGCGACTACGCTGCATCTCACCCAGTCTGCTTTATCCCATCAGATCAAAGATCTGGAAGCAAGAATTGGTGGGCAGCTATTTTTGCGTAAAACTCGCCCGGTAAAATTCACTTCTGAGGGCGAGATCTTTCTAAAACTAGCTGACGATGTGCTACCAAAAATTGCTAAAGCGGAAAATGAAATTGCGAGCTTGAAAGAGGATGTCAACGGTCGATTGCACATGGCGATTGAATGCCATTCGTGTTTCCAGTGGCTGATGCCTGCACTTAAGGAATATCAGGTGGCTTGGCCTAGCGTCACACTCGATTTCTCATCCGGTTTTGGATTTGAACCTTTACCTGCTCTAATGGCAGGAGAGCTTGATTTGGTCATTACTTCAGATATTCAACCTCGCTCCGAAGTGCACTATGAACCCTTGTTTGATTTTGAAATGCGCTTGGTGACGTCGACCTCTCACCCTTTAGCGGACAAAGAGTGTATCGAACCAGAAGATCTCGCAGAGCAAACCATGCTGTCGTACCCAGTACAAAAGTCTCGACTCGATGTCGTCAAGCACTTCCTACAACCTGCTGGGATTGAACCAGCAAAATGGAAACAAGCAGACAATACCCTAATGCTGATTCAGATGGTGTCTGCCGGACTTGGCGTGGCTGCGTTACCCAACTGGGCAATCAGTGAGTTTTCAAGGCAAGGCTTGATTACCAGTATTCCTCTCGGTAACGGCTTATGGCGACGTTTGTTTGCCGCAACACGCAACACAGATAAAAGTAAACGCTACTTGCAGGCATTTTTTAACACCGCGAGAGTTCAGTCTCAAAGCCACTTAGATGGAATAAAAACGGTATAGAGGATCAAAAAAGAGGCTTAGCGCCTCTTTTTGATTATCTGTCATAAGATTTAAATTGATTGGTCAAAGGGTCGTATTGATAACCGAGCACATCAAGCTTCCCAATCACCGCTTCAACATCCATCTCGTACATAGAGACTAACTCTTCAAAAGAATCACACTCTAAGCGCAGCTTTTCATTCACGATTCCCAATAGAATTGCGCTATCTAAGCGTCCTACATTGCTGAGATCCATCACCGCCTCCTTTAACGCCGTTGCTCTTACAAGCTTAGACGCAAATGTGCGCTGTTGAAGTGAGCCAGCTCTAAACTTTGTCCGATTTACAGAGCGAAAATCGCCTGATTAGATGTCGCCGCAATCAGCATAAATGCCAACGCAATGCCAAGCTGCATCTTATTGATTTCTTTGGCCGTTAGCATATGCCAACACCAGACAAGCACCGAGCTAATCATTAGGGCAAAACCAACTAGCAAAGGCTGAACGATTGCGGTTAAAGTTTCATTATCTAGACCATTTGCTTTGAGTAATATCGCAAGGCTCATCAGCATCGCAGAAACAACGCCAGAAACAGGGAGGATACGGTGAAAAGCCTGCAGGCGCGTGCGTGCGACAGTCAGTAGCAAATGAGCAAGCAAAGCCCCTAAAAGGCTGATCAGTACCAACACACTTAATCCACCAGCCAAAGACGCCTGCGAACTCACCTCAATACCGACGTAGGCTAGCGCCAGACCATTTGCCAAATACATCACCCAGATCGGCCCTTGTTCTCGTGTTTTTTTGGTTTGAACTTGGGAATAAAAATAGGCGATAGCAAAGACAATCATCATAGCTTCAATGCGTAATGACGCCACAGCAAGCCACATAATCGCTAAAGGCGGAAGAACTTTGTGAATACGGCCTCTTTGCCCAGGGCAAATGTCACCTTTGACGAGAATTAAAGTAAGAATGAGCTGCGCACCCAGTAACATGGGCGCGAACACCGTAAGTAATTGCTGAACCATAGTGTCATTGATTTGAATTGATTATAGGTTGCGGATAATAGCAGATTGAGCAATTTTAGCCATTGGCGAAATGATCCAAAATATCTTGATTGGTGACAATGCCTAAGTACTCTCCAGAGTCATTCACCACTAACCAAGGTGGCTTAATACCTGATTTAATGATTTCACTCACTTTGGACACTTTAGACTGGAGTGATACGCTAAATACGTTGGTGCGCATCACTTGATTGAGCCGTTTACGACTGAGTGACTGATCTTTGCTTGTTTCTAATTTAGTGCCTAATGTGGGTGATAAATGGTAGTTCAGCTCTTCTCTACCAACAATACCAACACACACTTTTCGGTCGACGATGGGAATCACTTCTAGTCGGTATTGCTCAGAGTCGAACAAGGCTCTCGCTTTATCAAGTGTATCATCCGGTGCCAGCGTCGGGATATGGACTTGAGTAATGCTTAATATCCCAACTTGTCTTGCGTGCCCTGCGCTCGATAAAAAGCTTTCCAGTTTTTCATAGTATCCCCAGGCACTTTCTAACTCTTCAAAAGGCAGAGGTTTAGCAAAGTAATAACCTTGAATGTAGTCGACACCTAAACCACAAACCACCTCTAGCTCATTGCGAGTTTCCACCCCTTCTGCGACGACTTGAACGTTCAAGGTATGAGCGAGTTGAGTGATCATTTTGACAATATAATACTTGTGCGAGCCTTCTTTGAGATCCTTGACGAACTCGCGGTCAATTTTGAGGATGTCGAAGTTACAATCACTCAAGTAGGCAAACGAACTATAGCCTGTGCCAAAATCATCAATGGCTACGCTAACCCCTCTGCGCCGGATATTTCGGATCAAACTTGATTGGCGTGATTCACTGTCAAAATACGCGCTCTCGGTTAATTCGATGGTGACGGTCTCGGGGCTAGAGGCATATTGATGCACCAGAGAGTCTGCACTTTGCAGTACTTCATCGACTTCGAGCTTAGTATTTAACGAGCGATTGATGGTCATCCCTAAGTTACGGCCAAAACGCTCTTGAATTTTCTTCAGGTCTTGCAACGCTTTTTTCCCTACGCACCAGTCCAAATCAGACACCAAATCCAGATCCTCGGCAATCCTCACCATTTCTTGGGTATTGAGAATTTTTCCATTCTCATCTTTAAAGCGACTTAACGCCTCAAACTTCACGATGTCCCAGTTTTTTACATCAACAATCGGCTGATAATAGACTTCAACGGTTTGAGATTTAATTAGCTTCTCGGCCCACTCCTCTAGCTCTTTTCGACGTAATACTTCCTTATGCAGTGCGCCATGATAAAAGGTAATTTGCCCACGTTGCGCGCTAGATTGCTCAAGCATCGCCTGCACTGAGTGCGAGACTAATTTCTTCGGACTGTGAGTATCGTGCCCCAATACTGAGACGCCAACCCGGCCGTTTATGATCGCATTGTGGATGGTTTTACCCGCGTCGTGATTAAGCGTCGCGAAAAAACGTCGAATAGTTTGATGAATGAGCCGGATTTGCGACGGCCCTACGACCTTGTCGCACTCCAAACACGCAACGAAATGGTTACTACCAAGATAGCCGACAAACTTGGCGACTTTGTTCTTATTCAGGTGTTCAGAGAGCATAGATTTCAACTCAAAGTCATCAACCTGCGAGAAATTAGGGTGAAACGCAACCACCATACTGATATTAGGCTCTACGGCATCCATCCACTGGTTGGCTATGGTGCGGGTAAACTGCTTCTCTGTGGGCAATTGAGTGAGTAGCTCTACCCCACCAAGTTCCACATCCGCGATTCGGTAAAGATTGTTTGACAGGTCAAGATAGACACCAACATAGAATGTCCCTTCTACTAACTCTATCTTTTGCAGTGTTAGATCTTGAGGGTAGGTTTGACCTCGGGCACTTTGGATGAGCACGACGCCTGACCAACTGCCCTCTTGTTCTATTTGCTGCCAAATTTTGTGATAAAACCCATCACTATGCTTTTCTGAATTAAGCAGGTCCATCGGTTGATTGACCAACTGTTTATTGGTGTAGTGGGTATGGGTAAGAAAGTAGTCATTGCATGCCACGATCTTACGCGAACTATCAGCAAGCACTACCCCATGATGAGGATTATTAAATAGCTGTTCAAACAAAGCACTCAGCGTTGAAGTGGTGGCATGAACAAACAGCAGCGGTGTGATGCTCCCTGTGACTGTGTAGCGATCTTGTCCTTGGAAAATCAGTTCAACGTAGCAACACTGGTCATCACTCAGTTGTAAACAGCAGCAAAAACGCTGTTTACTACGAAGTCTCCCCGCCTCCGCTAACAGAGTAAGCAGCTCGGTTTGGTCGTGATAACTCATACAAGGCAGTAAAGCATTGCCCGTTAACGAGGGAAGTTCCGAATTTAAAATCTGCCCGCATAGGGCTTCATCGATAGTGAGTTGGTGATGCTCTATGTCCCACACCCAATCCAGTGTCTTGGCGACACCTGAATCTCCGTGGCTTGATGAAAGCTGAGCGGAACCTAACTCCCTATACATAGGATCATCCTTTAGTTTAGTAATCCCTAGTATTAAAGTTAGAACAAGATCCCTTAAGTGACAGAATTATTATTAGCCAAGTACTCCATCACAGATTTTGAGCTCACAATGCCTTTGAACAACCCCTGTTCATCAACGAGTATCCAAGGAAATGGTGTTGCTTGTGCGACTAAGCGAGGGATCTCAGATTGTGGCGTATCCCAAGCAACCTTTGTTTTAACAGGCAACATCAGCCTATTTGCAGGTTTGTGCCAATAAGCGTTCTCTTTATTCGATTCGAGATCGGTTCCCATATTAGGCGTTAAGTGAAGATTCATATTGGCTCTATCTATATAGCCAACACACACCTTGTCTTCTACCACGGGTAAGTAGTCGTTGAAGCCATCTGCGAAGTACTGATAGACCAAAGATAGAGGCTCACCAGCATCTACGTGATGGCTATGCTCGACAAGATGGACCATGGAATCGGCTTTCACTTGCGAAATAGTCGTTCGTAACTGGCAATAGTCAGTCACCTGTTTTAACTCTCTCAAAGGCATGGGTTTAGAGAAGTAGTAACCTTGAATATAGTCCACTCCTAAGCTTGCCAAGATATGCAGCTCTTGCTCAGTTTCCACGCCTTCGGCGATCACCTCTAAATCAAGGCGCTTGGCGAGTAGAATTAACGCCTGAACAATAAAGTACTGCCGTGACTCAAAGGTGATGTTCTGAATAAATGCTCTGTCTATTTTAAGAATGTCGAAGTAACACTCTTTGAGATAACGAAAAGACGCGCTCCCTGTACCAAAGTCATCCACCGCTATCTTGACACCAGCCTCTCTCAGTAATGACAGCACTTGCTTGTTTTTCTTGTCACTCTCAAAATAAGCACTCTCGGTAAACTCCAATGTAATAGACTCTGGGCTTACCCCTTCCTTATCGAGCACCATTGCGGCTCTTTGTAGGATTTGGTCAAGTTCAGTCGATGTTTTTAGTGAACGATTGACCGAAAGCTTAACGTGGTCACCAAACAGCCTTTGCAACTCTGCTAACTGCTCCAAAGCGCTAAGTAACACTAAGTCATCAAGCTGGACAACTCTGTCTAATTCTTCAACCACACCGACTAACTCTTGGGTTGTCGCTGCAAGGCCTTCTCTTGCTGGAAATCGGCACAGCGCCTCAAACTTGTCGATTCTATTTTTCTGTAGATCTACGATAGGTTGGAAATAGACATCAATTGCACCACTTTCTAAGCTTTCAACAACGTACTCTTCTAATGCCTTTTTCCTTTCAATTTGATTGTGAATCTGGCGGTCATAAAAGTTAATGCGGCGTGACTGACCTGAATGCAGTTCGAGTAACGCTTGATAGGCGTGAGAAACCAACTGGTTGGGGTTAGTAGCATCGACATCAAGCACAGACACGCCAGAAATACCCTCTTTCAGCGCGGTTGCGACGGGTGCTTGTGCGTGCTTAAAGCTATGGAACAACTTGGTGATAGAGCGACCTATATTTGTCACCACCTGAGTCGCTTGCTGAAAACTATAGGCTAGAGTGACAACAAAGCAATCATGGCCGATGTATCCGCTACACAGCACTTTAGTATTGTCTTTTAAGTAGCTCGCGAACTGACGCTTAACCTCCTGAGTAGAGCCTTTAGGAAAATTGGGTTGCATCGCTAACACCACCACTCCTTGCCCTATTTCGGTATATCGGCACACTTCCGCAAGGTGGGTTATAAACGTCTCTTTACTCGGCAGTTGCGTTAAAAGGTCAATGCCTCCAGATTCAATATCCTCAATTCGGTCCAACGCTCCAGATAAATCCGACGAAAAGCCCACGTAATAATTGCTGCCATTACCAGGGTTAACTTTATGTATTGTTAAGTCTTGTGGAAATACGGAACCGTCTGAACGCCGAGAGAGGATTGTGCCATTCCAGTAGCCAAAGTTGCTGAGTCTCTGCCACAGTTGTTGATAGTAGGCTTGGCTGTGCTTATCTGCATTAAAGATTTGTGTTTTGAGACCGACCAACTCATTTCTTAAATAGCCTGTCAAATTTTCAAAATGATGATTGCAAGCTAATATTCGTGTCTCCGAGTCCGTCACTATGATTCCGTGGTGAGGATTTTCAAACACAGAATAGAATACTTCTGCGGCTTCATGGCGCGAAGCAATGTTCAAGCAAGGAGAGATTGTACCTTTTAGCTCAAACGCACTAACGCGCTCAATCACTATTTCGACATAGACAAATAAGCTGACTGAGTTTAGCAAACAGCAATGGGTGTACGTTCGTTCCCCCGAGTCCAACGCAGCTTGAAAAGCGTTTTTAACGACCTTTCTTTGCGACTTTGGCAACAAATCAAACAACGCTTTTGCTGTTAGAGAACTTGATGGCTCTCCTACCAATAAACATTTTGCTTCGTCATCGCATTCAAATTCATGAGTTTTAAGATTTAAATACCAATCATAAACCGAGTACTTAGGTTTGCGCCCTTCGACCCGCCTCTCATCAAGCCTTTCTTCTAATACTGTTGTCATGATAACCAACCAACGCCATAACAATAATATGCATATTATAGGTCATTGAGCGGCATATGATCGTTACTCATTTAACACTTTAGTACCACGTATCCTTCCTATCACTGATTAAGGCAAATTTTGTCGAAATAACCAGAATCATATTGAGGTAGATAGTCATCGTCCAAGCCGCTATAATTCGCGCTCCCTGGAACAGAGAACAAAATATGTACAGCAATATCACTCCTATTCATGAGCATAAAAAATACTGGGCAGAATGCTATGGCACTGCGCCATTTCTACCAACAAATCGTAAAGAAATGGATGCTTTAGGATGGGATAGCTGTGACATTATTATTGTAACGGGTGACGCTTATGTTGATCACCCAAGCTTTGGTATGGCGATTATTGGCCGCTTGCTCGAAGCACAAGGGTTTCGTGTTGGCATCATTTCTCAACCAGAATGGAACAACAAAGACGCGTTTACCGCCCTCGGTAAACCAAATTTGTTCTTCGGTATTACTGCAGGCAACATGGACTCAATGATCAACCGCTACACCGCGGATAGAAAGTTGCGCCATGATGATGCTTACACACCGAATAATGAAGGGGGCAAACGACCAGATCGTGCAACTTTAGTTTATTCGCAGCGTTGTCGCGAAGCCTACAAAGGCATCCCTATTGTATTGGGTGGTATTGAAGCAAGCCTGCGTCGCCTTGCTCATTATGATTACTGGTCAGATAAAGTACGTCGCTCTGTTCTATTCGATGCAAAAGCCGACATTCTTCTATTTGGTAACGCCGAGCGAGCGCTTGTTGAAGTTGCCCATCGCTTAGCAGATGGCGAAGATATTGCCTCCCTAACCGATATTCGTGGTACAGCGGTCAATCTCGCAGCGGCTCCAGAAGGCTACAATGTGATTGATTCTTCTCGCATAGAGAAACCACGCAAAGAAGCATTTATTCCGCCAAACCCTTACGCGGTTGAAGAGCAATGTGACACAAAAGCCAAAGCAGAAGAGACTGAAGCGAAACCTATTACCATTCGCCCGTCACGCCATGATGCAGCAACAACCGCGGTACGCATTCCTCCGTTTGAAAAGCTGAACAACGACCGGATTCTTTACGCGCACGCTAGCCGAATCATGCACCTAGAGACCAACCCATACTCGGGTCGCGCGCTTATTCAACGTCACGGTGATCGCGAACTGTGGGTTAACCAAGCCCCAATCCCATTGTCTACTGAAGAGATGGACTATGTATTTGGCTTCCCCTATGCGCGTGTGCCTCACCCTATGTATGGCAAAGCGAAGATCCCTGCTTACGACATGATTAAAACCTCGGTTAACATCATGCGTGGCTGTTTTGGTGGTTGTTCATTCTGTTCGATCACTGAACACGAAGGTCGCATCATTCAGAACCGCTCTAAAGAATCGATTTTGACTGAGCTTGAAGAGATTCGCGACAAAGTACCTGGCTTCACTGGCACGATCTCCGACCTTGGCGGCCCAACCGCCAATATGTATCGTCTTGGCTGTAGTGATCCAAAAGCAGAAGCAAACTGTCGTCGCCCATCGTGTGTCTTCCCAGGTATCTGTAATAAACTCAATACCGACCACAAACACACCATCGATCTGTATCGAGAAGCACGTAAAGTGGATGGCATTAAGAAAGTCATGATCGCTTCGGGCGTACGATACGATTTAGCGATTGAATCACCAGAGTACGTTAAAGAGTTGGTGACTCACCACGTTGGCGGCTACTTGAAGATTGCTCCAGAGCACACTGAAAAAGGCCCACTGGATCTGATGATGAAGCCGGGCATGGGCACCTATGATCGCTTCAAAGAAATGTTTGAGAAGTACAGTGCCGAAGCAGGTAAAAAGCAGTACTTAATTCCTTACTTTATCTCTGCGCACCCGGGGACTGAAGATGAAGACATGTTGAACTTGGCACTATGGCTGAAGAAGAACAGCTTTGAGTGTGACCAAGTACAGAACTTCTACCCATCACCGATGTGTAATGCGACCTCTATGTATTACTCAGAGACTAACCCTCTCAAACGTGTGAAATACAAGAAGCGTGAAGAAGTACCTGTGGCTAAAGGTGAACGCCAGCGCAGAGTGCACAAAGCCTTACTACGTTACCATGATCCAGCTAACTGGCCGCTCATTCGTGAAGCGCTAATTAACATGGGTAAAAAGCACCTTATTGGCGATAAATCTAGCTGCTTAGTCCCTGCTGAAGATGTCGATGCTAAAACACCAGCTCAACGCCGTAAGTCTGGTCGTCATGGCTCACAACGTTTTGCAACCAAGCATACCAAGAGCCAGCCTGGTTTTGAAAAAATGCACGGCGATAACAAAGGTAAAGGCAAAAACGGCAACGCTAAAGGAAGTAACGGCGGACAAGCATCTCGTGGTGGAAAACCCAACGGTAAACCGACCAACAGTCGCGGCGGGAAGCCAACGGGTAATGGTTCGGGCAAGCCACCAGCGGCACGCAAACCTAAACGCCGTTAACGCCCAATGACTTATCTAAAATCGCAGCTAATCCGCTGCGATTTTTTTTTGCGCTTCAACCAAGTAAACCGTGAACTCGTGAGCAGGTAGCGGCTTACTAAAGTAATAGCCTTGGATATACTCGACCTGTTTGGCTTTGGCATAAATCAGTTGTTCAAGCGTCTCTACCCCTTCTGCAACCACTGGTTTGTTCATATTGGTTGCTAATGATGCAATGGAATTGAACACGGTTTGCAATTTAGAGTCTTCGACCACATTAGTCACAAAAGCGCGGTCAATCTTAATTTCATCAAAACTCAATCGACATAAATAGCTCAAACTCGAAAAACCGGTGCCAAAATCATCTATGGAGACTCTAAAGCCGAGTTTTTGCAACCTCTCTAGCGTTTGGTTAACGTAGTTAAAGTTATCGATCAAAGCCGACTCGGTCAGCTCCAACTTGATTTGTGATGGGTAAAGGTGGTTATCAGTGATTGCCTTAACTAACTTGTCAGTAAACTCGACATCGAGAATTTCTACTACGCTGATATTTAGCGCAAACAGTAGCTCCATAGTATCTATGCCTTGCTGTTCCAAAATGCTGACTAATTTGCCGAGCTGAACAATGTTAAACTGCGTGAGTGTGCCTATATCGCCAATTTTTTCCGCGATGGGAATAAACTCTTCTGGTGAAACAAACTGGCCGTTCGGCGTCCAACGGATTAAGCATTCTGCACCTGCGACGTCTTCTGTCTCAGCATCATGAATCGGTTGAAACACGACGTGAAAATCTTGCTCTAATTGGCCTTTGTTTAAAGCAGCGCGAAACTCCATTTCTAGATTGTTCTGATGTTCGATTTGTTTGGCTAACTCTTCTTGAAACTCAGCTAAACGGACTCGCTCAGTCAAGACATCCAGTATCGCCATCTCCGCTTTATTTAAGCTCTGTTCATGCGAATCACCTTCTTTTTCTACGTAGTAACCTAGCGCAACATTGCTGAAAAAATGACGTTGATTGAAGTGGAATGGTTCATTAAGCAGAGCGTAAAAACGCTCAATGTTAAACGGAGTGCCTGGCGGGATAAAAATATTAAAGCTATCGGTAGAATGCTTACTGCAAATTGCACTGTCTATTTCGCTGACCACTCGTGCCAGGATTTCCATAAACACCAGGTTCGCCACTGCTGCACCCCATATCTCGTTGATCCGCTGATAGTTGCAAATCCGCACGCAACACACTGTGCCTTGTTGATACTCTTGGTTAATGCGCGACAAAAATGCTTCTCGATAAAGTAATCCTGTATGAGGGTCTAACATCGACAGCTGATTGTTAAGTCGCCTTGCCGCCACCAGCTCTCCAACATCAATGAGGTAGAGGATAAAGTAATCTTTGTAGCGAATCAGATAGAGTTTCGCCCACTCAATGTTTTTGTCTGGATAACTTAACCCGACTTCAAGTTCATACTCTTGACCTGAGGCCACCACATCAATAAGTTGCTGCTCTAGCGCCACGGGATTAAACGCTTCATCAATAAAACTGACATTGGCATCAAACAGAGAACTTCCTTGAGTCACACGAAACAGCTCGGCGGCTTGTTTGGAAAGCTGTAAAACGTTTAATCTTTCATCCACAATCACGTAGGCGATACGCATTGCTTCTATATGATCATTTAAGTTCTTCATCGCTGCTCCAAATATTTCTGTACCTGATAAGGCAATAGCTCTAGCGCGTAGCTAGCACTAACACCGCCTCTATCAATCGCTTCTCTAGGCATACCGTAGACTAAGCAGCTCGCTTCATTCTGGGCAAACGTCTTTGCTCCCGTCTTATACATTTCGAGCATGCCTTGGGCACCATCATCGCCCATACCAGTCAAAATTACCCCGATCGCATTTTCCCCCGCTTCTTGCGCCGCCGAGCGAAACAAAACATCGACCGAAGGTTTATGCCTAGAGACCAAAGGTCCCTGTTTTAATTCTAGGAAATATTGCTGGTTTCGACATTTGAGCACAGTGTGAATCGAACCCGGTGCTATGTAGACCCAGCCTCTTTGCAACTGTGCGCCATCTTCTGCTTCGACAACATGCTGTGATACTTCGTGATTGAGCCTTAATGCAAACGCTTGGGTAAACTTTTCCGGCATATGCTGCACGATGACGATCGGTGCGGTGTCGGCAGGTGTCAAAGAGAGAAAATGCCGAATCGCTTCAGTGCCCCCTGTCGATGCTCCAATTAATATCACCTTGTCCTTTGACTTAACCGGATGCGAGAGTGAAGGCTTCAACACCACATCAGCACTGTTTTTCAATCGGTAGCTTTTGTCGCCTAAATATTTGAGTGGTTTAACTCTAAGTTTTGCCGCTTGTTTTAAAGCACACAGAATCGCGTCAACTTCTTTTGAATGAAGATAGTCAGTCAGTTGAGATTGAGGTTTATTGATCACTTCAATCGCCCCAGACGATAAGGCTTCTAAACTCAGATGCGGATCCGCTTCCGTTTTAGCCGAGCAGATAATGGTAGGTGTTGGTCGCGTCGACATAATTTGACGCAAAAATACAATGCCATCCATTTTAGGCATGACGATGTCGAGGAGGATAACATCGGGCCAACATTTTTCCATTTTACGATAGGCGATAATCGGATCTGGTGCGACACCCACTACTTTAAGTTGCGGGTCTCTGTCGATCACCTCTCCGAGCACTTGGCGCATCACGGCGGAGTCATCGACAATAAAAACGCCTACCTTACTCATGCTGTCACCTTACGATAAACGCAATTTTCGACCATCTTCATTCTTGGATGCGCCTTAATCACGTTTTCACTGTGACCTAAAAAAAGATATCCACCATCCGATAAGTGCTTGATCACGTTATCGATAATGATCTTTTGTCGCGCGACATCAAAATAGATCAGCACATTACGGAGAAAGATGGCATCAAAGCTCAATTCTGTTTTAGGAGTGAGGAGGTTTTCGCAAGCAAAGTGGCAGTATCGGCGCAGCGCTTGGCTAATAGTGAACGTTCCTTGGAATGCACCCACCCCTTTTAAGCAGTATTGGCGGCGATAGTCACTAGGGATTTGTTCCGCGAGAACCATGTCATACTGGCACTTTATCGCATGGTGGATAGCGACATCAGACACATCTGAACCAAACACCGACCACTTAGACGAGCCAAGCTGTTGTTCCAATACCATAGCTAAGCTGTAAGCTTCTTCCCCTGTAGAACAAGCTGCGCTCCAAACTTTAAAAGGTTTGGCCCTGCGAAAGCCGACAAGCAGTTTCGCTAGCTGATCGTATTGCACCGACTCTCGAAAGAAGCGCGTCTCGTGAGTGGTTAATCGATCAATAAAGCAATGAAGTTCCTCTTGATGCTCCTGTGACATTAACACCTTTAAGTAATCATCAAACGTCTCACTGTGTGTGGCTTTTAATCGAGATGTTAACCGGCTTTCGACCATGACACGCTTGTGCTCACCAAGATGAATGCCAGTGCAATGCTCCATGATCGACTGAATTGAGCGAAACTGTACAGAGGTTATGGTCGCATTCATATTACGACTCCCACTGGGCTAATAGGGCATTTTGGCTATTGAGCATAAGACGGTTGATCTGCTGAGGATCAAGCAGTTGTGACATTTCTAAAATGGGCATCGTATCCCCCGCAACTTTCACCATACCTTCAATGAACTCAGTCGGAATATGGGTGCCAAACGAAGGTTTGTCATATAAAGCGTCTTCATCAGCGGCCTTGATTGAGCGCACACGAGTCACTACTAGACCTATGGTTATGTGCTCTTTGGTCTTGGTCTGTTGCGATTCATAGAGAATGATGCAGCTGTATTTGTCGTATCTGTTATCCGATGGAAAACCAAGGCGACTTGCTGCATCAATCACAGGCACCACGCTACCACGAACATTAATCACGCCGCTGATTTCTTTGTTACACATGGGAACTTGAGTAATCCGCGTGTATTCGATGACCTCTTTTACTGAATCAATTGGTATTGCCACCACGACTTGATTCACATCGACAAGCAGCAGCTCTCTACCACTTTGTTTATGCAATTCATCCATGTGTCTGCTCCACCTGCGATTCATGTACAACGCAGTGCCATTGACTTTCAGACAGAAGTTCATCGACATCAAGAATTGTTAGCATCCGCTGTTCAAGCTTGGCAACGCCTTTAATTAAGCTCGATTCAAGTCGCCCTCCTAGATTCGGCACTGTCTCCAGTTCAGTTAGCGAAATATCAACGACTTGCCTGACCAAGTCCACTTTATTGGCAATAACAAAGCTCTCGCCACCACGATGCACTTCAGTGACGATGACACAGGTTTTACTCGAAATCTGATGGGTCTCTTCGTTTAGACACGCGGCGATATCAAACACAACAACCAACTTACCCCTTAGATTCATGACACCGAGTACCTTATCTGGCGCACTCGTAAGCGGCTCCACGACTGGGTATTCCATAATTTCCCGGATACGTTCAATCGGATAAGCGAAGTACTTATTCGCAATCTTAAATTCGAGGTATTTCTCCTTCATACCTGTACCGCCTTACTCATCAAAAGGCACGAAGCCATCTTCTTGTTTAGGCGGACTCGGGGGGCTAGGTTTACGTCGCACATTGTGTCGCTGTTCACTCGATTGCGTTAGCTTGAAGAAACTCACCGTGCTGCGAATCTCATTGGTTTGTTCCTGTACCATTACGGCTGTTGAGGCAAGCTCTTCCGAAGCCGAGGCATTCTGCTGAGCGATTTCATCCAGCTGAGAAACGGTGCGATTGATTTCCGCCACACTGGTGCTTTGCTCTGTTGAAGCTGCGGTGATTTCTTGCACCAAATCGGCGGTTTTCTGGATATTGGGCACCATGCGATTGAGCATGTCTCCGGCATGTTGGGCAACTTTCACGCTGCTATCTGCCAATGAGCTTATCTCTTGGGCCGCAATTTGACTGCGTTCAGCGAGCTTACGCACTTCATCAGCGACCACGGCAAAACCTTTACCATGCTCTCCAGCTCGCGCCGCCTCGATGGCAGCATTGAGCGCAAGTAAGTTCGTTTTGTAAGCGATGTCTTCAATGATGCCTATCTTCTCAGCGATCGCCGTCATGGCATTCACAGTGTCATTTACCGCCTTGCCCCCTTCGTTTGCCTCAGAGCTTGATTGAGTGGCAATACCATTGGTCACTTTGGAGTTCTCGGTATTCATTGAAATCGATGAACTCATTTGGTCGAGTGACGCACTGGTCTCTTCAACGCTAGAGGCAAGCTGACTGGATGTAGTACTGAGCATTTGCGAGGTGGTAGAGACTTCATTGGTGCTGTGGGCGATGGCTTCTACCGAGCGTTGAATATCCAACATAATGTTTTGCAACTTGTCCAAGAAGCCATTAAAGCTGGTGGCCGTTTCACCAATCTCATCGCTACCAAAATCTGGAATTCGCCGAGTAAGATCCCCTTCACCAGAACGTAGATCTTCTGCGGCTTCAGACAGGGCTTTAATCGGCAACACAATCCCTTTGATAAGGAACATAGCGGTGACGAATGCCAGCAATACCGCAACCGCTAACAATGCCCAAACGAGCGTGATACTGTCACGAGCGGCAATAACCAACTCATCGAGTGAGTCGGTACTCTGCTTGCTTGCGGTATAGCTAATATCATCAAGTATCTTTTCTAGCTTGCTAAACACTTCATGCTCTAGCTGATCGATTTGTTGCGCGGCTTCGAGTTTGTCCCTTGGGCGATAGGTTGCAAAGATGCCTTTACCTCCATTATAGAGTTCAAGATACATCTGCTCGACTAAACCTAAGCTTTTGATCTCTTCTGGCTTTCTTTCAATAGGTTTGATTTCATTTAGATACTGGGCAAAATTGCGTGCTTCTTTCTCGAACGCATTGACCGCACCGATTTCACCACGCATATAGCCGTTCAGCGCGGACATCATATCCCCTTCTTCATCGATCAATTCAAGGTAGTAACGAACACCAGGAAGATCGTCATTGAGCACTTCTTGTAGATCTTGCGTTCGACCTGCATCAGCCACTTCTTCTTCTTTGAGGGTATCGAGCATAGTCTCTAGCGGCTCCGCAAACTCGCTGATCAAGTAGTTGTATTTCTCTACCGCTTGAGTCTCTAGCGTCGGGTCAAAACGCTTAAACACTAGGTTCTGCATATCTTCGTAATAGCGCCTAGAGAGATCATCAATTTGGCGCACAATGACAGGGTCTATTGATTTGAGTTGCTTGAGGCTTTCGAAAAAGGTAACAAACTCCGTGTAGTTGTCATGAAAGTCCTCTTTTTCTTCCGATTCACCAGTAATGAACTCCAAGACATTCGAGTTCATATCGCCTAGCTCATCAAGCATACTCAATGAAAGAATCACCTTGGGTATCTCTTCCTTACCCACATCAATGGCGTAGGATTCGATTGTCCTATTCTTAAGTTGTACAGAGACCGCAATCACAAGCAGTAAAAAGCCCATGGTGCACATGGCGACAATAATTTTGCTCCTGATCGATAACTTACCAATCATGCTGCTCTCCCTAAGCTGGTCTGCTGCAATCAACATCCAACCTTTCGCTGTTAGCGCTGTTAGTTAAAGCGCTCTACATTTACTCGCTCACTCGGGCTTAATGCCGTTTGAACCAGTGCAAAAATATCCAATATGATTGCGACTTCACCACTGCCTAAAATCGTCGCACCGCTGACTCCACGTAGACCTTCAAACAGTGGCCCTAACGATTTCACCACGGTTTGAAACTCGCCACTTAAACTGTCTACAACCAAGCCTGCTCTCATTGAGCCAAGTTGAACCACAATTAAGGCCTCTTGTTCCGGCGAGCTATGCGCCTCGACACCAAACCACTCTGACAATCTTAAAAATGGCAGCACCTCGTCGCGAAGATTAACAAAGCGCCGCTGGCTATCTTGTTCGTCTTGCATGACTTCTTTTAGCTCAAGGCACTCGACAACATTGTCTAGCGGGATCACATACTCCCCTCCCGCAACTTTGAACATGAAACCATCGACTATTGAGAGTGTTAGAGGCAAACGAATCACAAACCGGCTTCCTTTGCCGCTTTGACTGTTGACCTCTATATTGCCTCTTAGCAGTTCAATGTTGCGCTTTACCACGTCCATACCTACGCCTCGACCTGAGAGGTCGGTCACCTGCTCGCTAGTAGAGAATCCAGGTTCAAAAATCAGCTTCCATAACTCGCGTTTTGTCACCGTGTCATGCTCGTTGATCAGGCCAGAACGTTTTGCTTGCTCTAAGACTTTGTTTTCATCAATACCTTTTCCATCATCAACCACCTCAATCACGATTGAGCCAGAGTCGTGGTAAGCGTTGAGCCGTATCGTTCCCACTGGCGCTTTACCCGCTGAAATGCGCTCTGCAGCAGACTCCATTCCATGATCGATAGCATTGCGTACTAGGTGTGTGAGTGGATCACTGAGTTTCTCAACGAAGGTTTTATCAAGCTCGGTCTCAGCGCCGCTGACCACTAGCTCGACCTGCTTACCTAGCTCTTGGGCGGTATCACGAACAATGCGTTTGAATTTACTGAAGGTATCTCCTATTTGAACCATTCGTAGCTGAAGGGAGCTGTCACGAATACTTTCAACCAAACGCTCTAATAGCGCCATTGATTCAACCAAAGGTTCACTGCCGGTTTGGTGAGCAAGCAAATTAGTGCGCGCCCCCATAATCACCATCTCGCCAACAAGGTCGATCAACTTATCGAGCTTATCCGCTTCTACCCTCAGGGTTTTGACGGTTTTTATCCTTGGTTGAAAATTTGATTGAGGCGTGTGGAATGAAAGAGACTGGAAACGTTCGAACTCTTGTTGGGTTAATACGCCCATAGCAGTAAACAATTCGGCGAGATGTCGACTCTCTTCTGGTAAGCGCTCAATCAAGGCGAAGTAGTCTTCGGCCGGACTATCAGGCGGCATAACAGTAATATCTGCATCATGCTGAACAAACTCAAATGCCTCCATAATCTGTACATTTGACGTGCAGGCCCGATAGCGAAGTTCAAAACCGACATAACATTTTTCTGGGTTAAACTGGCTTTCTGGGCTTTCAATTACTTTGTCTAACTCAGCCGTCATCAGCTCAACATGTTCGAGTTGGCCTTTGGTTGAGAGAAATTGAATAAAGCGGATCGGGTCTAACCCATCTTGAAACACCCCTTGGTGAGGGCGAAACGAAATATGCCACATCCCCTCGCGGCTTTCTTCCGCGGTGGGCAGCGTTTTTTCTACATTAGTGGCATCAACAGCGCTTGGTGTGGCGGGCTCGATAATATAAGGCAGTAAACGTTGTGCTACCAACTCCGCATTGGGCAAAGGCGCGTTCTCATTGAGAGCAATGATTTGCTTTCTAACGACATCGTTACTCTCGATCAATACCTCGATCAATTCATCATCAACTGGGGTGATTTGTTGCCTAACTTGGTCGAGCAGCGATTCTATTATATGGGTCAGAGTGGTCACTTCGTCTAAACCAAATAGCCCCGCACTCCCCTTAATGGTATGAACGCCGCGAAACAGCTCATCTATCCACTCGGCAAAGTTCTCTTTCAACAACCCCTTATCCAACAGCGCCTGCTCAATATCATCGGTCAGCTCAAGTGATTCGTTGATGAATACCCGCAGTGCGCGTTCTAGATCAGACATTTTGATTTCGCTCACGATGGCCGGAGTCGCCGACAAGTTCAAACAGTTTTATCACTTCCTCGCTCGGCTGACGAATGGCGTTTATCGAGATGGATTGATGGCTACAACGGAGAAACCAAACCAGTAACTGAAAACCTGCACTGTCGATTTCTACAACATTAGCGCCATCTAACACCACGTTGTCTGACTCATTGACCAAGCTACGTAGCTCACGATAGGTTTCCTCTACTTCGTAGATGGTCAACTCACTCGGCAATACATAGACTTGATCTGACATATCCGCCTCTACGATAGCAACTTAGAAACGGCTTCGAGCATCTGCTCTGGGCGAAATGGCTTAACCATCCACGCTTTTGCCCCGGCTTTTTGACTTTCATCCATCAAATACTGTTGGCTTTCCGTCGTCAGCATAATCACCGGAGTAAATTTGTACTTGGGTAAGGTCTTTACCTTTTTAACAAAGTCGATGCCATTCATATTGGGCATATTGACATCACTGATAATCAAGTGAACCTTGCTCCCGTCGAGCATTTCGATCCCTTGCACACCATCTTTTGCCTCGATGACCCGATATCCAGCGCCGCTCAATGCGATGTTAACAACCTGTCTGAGCGACTCGGAGTCATCTACGACCATTATTGTTTTTTGCATTGCCCCATCCTAAAAATATGTCACTTTCCCCTCATCTTGAGGGGATTTGTCGTTTTCAATACGAGTCTTTTGTTCAATCTGATTTAAGCTTTCTAAGACTTCTTGCTCGCTCCAACCTAACTTATGTGCTTCTTTTAATGCAGTTTCGATGACCTCTACACTTTCAATAGTGCCGTTTTGCTGCTGTTTGAGTCGGTCTCCGAACTGCAATAGCACCAAAAGGTCGTTAAGCAGATCTTGATGTTTTGAGGTCACTTGGCTACCCGTATCTTCTTGTATGGTTGCATCTTTTAGCTGCTCTATTTTGGCTGTCATCTGATGTAGAGCTTGCTGAGAAAAACTGGCTGAATCACCGATTTGGCATCGTACGAGTGGCAAAATGTTCTGCTCTAACGAAAGTAAGACTTTTTCAGGTTGCAGCGCATTAACATGCTTGATGCCAATCATTAGTAGCATCAAGAGTAAAATGATAAGACTGGCTGCCAGCATCGACGCGACGTTAATGCCAACAAGAAGTGCTTGAATAAGAAAGATGGCAGCACCGAGTCCAATAAAAAGTGGTGGTTTCGCCAAGTTATCGACCCATTTATTAATAACCTAGTTAATAGCCTAGTCCAAAATTATTAGGTGGTCGTAATTTAGTCATAAAAAAGGCCCAACTTATCCCGTTGAGCCTTTGAAAAAAGAAGTGTCAATTACGCGTTTTGAGCTTCGAACTCTTGCATGAATTTAACCAAGGCTTGTACCCCTTCAAGTGGCACTGCGTTGTAGATTGAAGCACGCATACCGCCTACTGCGCGGTGCCCTTTCAGAGCAACTAATCCACGCTGTTCAGCCTGTTCTAAGAACAAAGCATCCAGTTCAGGTTTTGCAAGCTGAAATGGCACGTTCATTCGAGAGCGGTTTACGTGGTACACATTGTTAATGTAGAAGTCTGAGCCATCAATCTGGTTGTAGAGTAACGATGCTTTCTCTTTGTTGATCTTCTCCATTTCAGCTACCCCACCCTGCTCTTTTAACCACTTAAAGACAAGGCCAGAGAGGTACCAAGCAAAGGTTGGCGGCGTATTAAACATAGAGTCTTTCTCTGCCAAAACTCTGTAGTTCATAAAGCTAGGAACTAGGTCATTTGCTAGCTCAAGCAAATCGTCACGAACGATTGCAATGCAAAGCCCGGCTGGGCCGATGTTTTTCTGCGCCCCCGCATAAATGACGCCATACTTAGACACGTCAATTTCGCGCGATAGAATATTTGAAGACATATCCGCGACAATAGGTTTGTCTGTTTGAGGAAGTTCGCTAATTTCAACGCCATCGATGGTTTCATTAGGGCAAAAATGAACATAAGCGGCATCTGAAGCAACTTTCCACTCGCTTGCAGGGACAACGGCCGTTTTGCCTTCACGTTCTGTTTTGGCAACAAACGCGTCGACTTCACAGTACTTGCTCGCTTCTTTGACCGCACTTTCAGCCCAGTAACCCGCGTCTATATACGTCGCTTTTTTCGATGAGCCCAATAGGTTCAGTGGCACCGCGGCAAACTGAGCACGCGCTCCGCCTTGGCAGAACAACACTTTATAGTTGTCTGGGATGTTTAGCAGGTCACGGAGATCTTGCTCTGCTTCTTCAGCAACTTTAATGAACTCTTTACTTCGATGGCTAATTTCCATTACAGAAGTGCCTAAGCCATTCCATTCGACGAATTCTTGTTGTGCTTTTTCCATCACTGCTTTAGGTAGGCCCGCAGGACCTGCGCTAAAGTTATAAACCTTGCTCATCTAGTCTTTCCTTGCGCATGCTTTTAAGAGATTACTCGATTAATAGCATGTTTTATTGAGGATAAAAAGCAAGAAAAGAGGTCTTTAGACCTCTTTTCTTGGTTAAGTAAGTAAATACAGTAATTAAGGCTGCATTAACGCGGGTAGAAGTAGCGCCATTAGAGGGATCTGTTGACCATTGCCAAACACCAAATTACCTTCTTTTAGCTCAGCTTGAATCTGATACCCCTTATCCGTTTCCTGAACCAGTTCCATCGCCATTGCTTCGTCGACGCCCTGCTTAATAAATGGGTATTGAGTCACAAGTCCACTGGAGAAGAAAGTATCGAGATCACCCGTTAACGCTGGCAAAATCATCGCCGGGTTTTGAGTCACATTGTCAGTGCCTTGTGGGACAGTGATCTTCCATTTAGATTCAAACTCACTCTCTTCACCTAGCTTGACCGCCATTTTATTCATAGCGAAGTAGAAACCTTTAGAAAATAGGCTTTCTACGTAAGGTATCGCTTCTTCGATATCCGCGTTGGTCGGCATCGGGTTATTTTGGTACAGGTTCATCAAGTGTTCAAAAGCAACACTGTCTAAATCACCAAAAGAGAGATCGATAGAGACGCTATCAACGTTACCGTCTTCCATAACCAGTTTATTCATATCAACGATATGTTGGCTACTTACGGTCTTTGCCATCTCATCAAATGAACTTAAGAAGGTGTACTTGCTGTCACTTAAAGAGAACAGCGGTGATTGATCAACATTCAACACAGACGCCTCTGCCAGATTAAATGTCTGTTCACCAATCCAGAAGCTATTCATCTTCTTGCCTTGACCTTGCCCTGTTAGGCCAGACAACAACATCTTCTCACCCGAATTGAAATCAATTTCTACCGAAGGAATATCAAGATCATAGCTAACATCACCCAGTACGCTGACGTGCCCTTTCAAAGTAGAAGGAGTGACAGAGACAATCGCGCCATCAGGCCCTTCAGTGACTTGATTCCAATTCGCCAGACTAAGCACGTAATCGGTATTGCCGTTTAGCTGAGTAACGGTATTAAGTGTGAGCGGTAAGTCTGGTGCATTTTCCATCACAGATTCAGCAGAAAGGCTAAACAGACCATGACTAACACTACTACTCACAATCACTTCTGACGGTAAGCCATCAATCGCAAGCTGCTCTGCTAGTACAGGATCAACAATTGTGTAGCGAGTTTTAACCGTTGAGGAAAGGTATCCACGGTCGTATTCAACAATCTCCGCTTGTAGTGAGTCATTGGATAGATGAGCAACACCATCTTGAATAACGGTCTGTCCTATCTGTCCGACAGCGAGTGGCCAACATAACGCAAGCGAAATAGCACCACCAATGGCGCCAAGTTTTTTCAAATCCATGGTAATAACGTCTTATATTGTGATTTCATTAAGTCTACACCAAAAAACATTGAGTTAAATCAGAGTATTGGCTTTCTCTGTAAATCATACGTAAATCTCATACTTAGCTCCCAATACTCTTGTGCCTTCCTTGGTAGAGTAGAAATTGTCGATGTTTAAATTGTAGCCTAGTCGTGAACCCATTCTCTGTAATCTGTTTAGATAACAATCCAATAAGCGTAGAACAGCTTAGGCGAGAGCTAAGCCCGCTCTCTTCCAAGTTCGACCTTCATACGGCAGATAGCATCGAAGACGCGCATGCAGCACTAGAGTATTGTTTTGAGCAAAAACAAACCGTTGCCTTAGTCATCGCAAGCCATCATGAGAATTTCAATGGTGCGGATTTTCTGGTTCAACTCGACAGAAATACCCACACCCAAAGCGCTCGAAAAGTGCTGATAAGTTGCGGCCAAGACATTCAAGCCATTTTGTCCGCGGTTAATGAAGGCCGTTTAGATCACTGTCTAACCAAGCCCTTGCAAGATAATTTAGTGCATAAAACGGCGCAAAAAGAGCTCACGACTTTCATCCTCGAAAATGATAAAGAGAACTTGCTGTCCTATAGCCAAGTGCTCGATCAACACCGATTGCTTCGGGCTCATATTGAACAAAAAATGCGAAGTTATCGTGAAGGATTTATTTCTGATCATCACAGTCTGTCTGACCAAGAACTTGTTGAGAAAGTCACCTCTGCGTTGCTCGATTTTTTTGCGCAAGAAGATGAAACCCAAGCTTGTCGCACATACTCCCCAGAGCATTTGCTAACTATCGAAGGCGAAGAGAACCAATTTCTTTGGTTTATTACCAAGGGCGAGGTGGCTCTGTATAAGAAAGACGATGTCGGCATGCAACGTGAGGTGGTGAGACATACTCAAGGCAACATTGTTGGTGGTATGTCATTTGTCACAGGTGAGCCCTCTTTTTCTACTGCGGTGACGCTTTCGCAAACAGAGGTTATTAAGCTAGACCGCGAAGTCTTCTCCAAAGTCATGCACTCCAATATGACGTTGCTGCCTCTCTTCACTAACTTACTGCTAAGACATTTTAACCGCCGCCTCCAACGCAGCATTAATACCAAGCTAGAGCTGCAGAAAACGCTTGAGTCACTTGAGTCGGCTCATCAACAACTGATTGAACGAGAGAAAATGGCTATGTTGGGTCAACTCGTCGCTGGAGTCGCCCATGAGCTCAATAACCCCATCGCCGCCATCTTAAGAGGTACAGAGACGCTGACTAACAAAATCCAACAATTGGTTGATGATCGTTCTATCGAAGAAGTCGGCATGGATGGCATTGCAGTGCTGAAAGAAGGCCTCAACCAAAGACCTCGCTCAACAGCAAAAGAGCGTGAGCTCACTAAGATATTAGATGGACAGATACAAGATCGTCGCCTCGCCAAGAAGTTGGTCAAACTAGGGCTTGAAACCGACAATAAATGGATTGAGCTTGCGACAAATCAGCCGCAGCAAGCCCAGCAAACGCTTGAGCGCTTAGAAGATTATCATTTAGCGGGCGCCACACTGCGCTCAATTAACGTCTGCGCCGGACGAATTGCCGATATGGTAAAAAGCCTGAAAGGTTATGCTCGACCTGACGACGAAAAACTTCACCTGGTCGATATTCACGAAGGCATTGAAGATACCTTAGTCATTTTTGAAAACCGCTTGAAGTTTCATACGGTTGAACGTCTTTATGAGGACATCCCTCAAATACAGTGCCAACCTATCGCCTTGCAGCAGGTGTGGACCAACTTAATTTCCAATGCCATTGATGCTTTTCCAGCCAAAGGCGAGCTTAAAGTCCAAACTCAAAAACTGTCCCGCTGTGGGTGTGATTGGGTGGTTGTCTCTTTTACCGATAATGGTTGCGGAATTGCACCTGCCACTCAACAGCAAATGTTTACCCTTAACTTTACCACCAAGAAAGAAGGCAACTTTGGTTTAGGCATCGGCCTTTCCGTGTGTCAACAAATTGTCCACCAACATGGAGGGCAGATTAAGGTTGATTCTGTGGTTGGTCAATTTACTAAGATGTCAGTTTGGTTACCCTTTTGCCAAGTGCCACCGATCGTCAAGGAGCTCTAAATGAACAAATACCTTATTTTATGTGTCGATGATGAGCGAGAAGTGCTAGACAGCGTAATGCAAGATCTTGATTGTTTTGAAGAGCACTTCATTGTTGAAGCCGCGGAATCCGTCCAAGAAGCCAAGGAGCTCATTGCAGAGTCTGAGCGCGAAGACGTAAAATTGGCGCTGATTCTGTGCGACCACATTATGCCTGAGCAAACCGGTATTCAGTTTTTGATCGAACTGAATCAAGATGAGTCGACAAAGCCCACTAGAAAACTCCTTCTTACCGGACAAGCAGGATTAGAAGACACGGTAGAAGCGGTTAATCATTCAAGCCTAGACTTCTATATTGCGAAACCTTGGCAAGGTGATGAGCTTCGCCAGGTACTAAAAAACCAACTGACTACTTATATGATCGAACACGAGCCGGACTTAATGCCTTGGGCATCGGCTTTAGAAACCGAGCGAGTATTTGAAGCCATGGCTAAAAATCGACTCTATTACGGTGAGTAAATGACCATATATGGCATATGAATTGCTTAAATCAATAATTAACGACAAAACAATGACATTTTTATAGTGACTATTGCTATGATGCATTATCATGTCGTAACTAATGTCATGGCGCTGATGTCGCTTAAGACCAAGGAAATTAACGAGATATAGGTTTATCGTCCATATGCGTAAAACAATCTTAGCTGCAGCCCTTGTGCTTGCATCTGGTCAAACAATTGCTCAAACGGACCCTAACAGTCCTTCTGTAATGAGCAACTTCAATTATGACTACGTAGAGGCTCGAATCGGTGCTAGCCCAGTCACTTTTGGTGCCGCGATGAGTAAGTCTATTCACCCTAACGCACATGTAATCGGTCGCGTCGATTCTGAATTTGAAGGCGATTACGACGCAGCAGCCGGCTTTGGCTTCCATGCACCAATCAACAACTGGGCAGATTTCACTGGTGAGATGCTTTTACGTCTTGTCGACACGGGTAATGAAAGCCGTTTCGGCTTGGATCGCGGTACAGAAACGGGAATGGAGCTAAACCTTGGCGTTCGTCAATGGCTTGGTCCTCAGTTAGAGGTTGGTGGTAAAGGTAGCTACATTTCCATCGATAATAAGAAAGAATGGGCAGGCTCAGCATACGCTCGCTTCCATTCAACTGAACTATTCTCACTAGGTGCCGAAGCTCGTATCAATGACTTCTACGGTGACCAGCTAATGTTCACAACTCGCTTTAAATTCTAATCGAGTCCAAGATCGAAAAAACCGAGGTTAATACCTCGGTTTTTTATTGCAAATCCTTTTGCATTTGAGCAGTTCGCTTCTTAATTTTGACTCCGAAGCGATAAGAGATTAGTGGCAACTCGCCAATAGTTGACGCTTACGTGGCTCTTGAATGAGCTTCCAATGAATACCTTCGATTGCACCAGCAAATTTCCACAGCAGCTTTACATCCACATCACTGCCATACGCTTGTTTGACTCGTGAAAAGACCGCAGGAGCGCCAAGTTCTAAAAAGGTATCAACATCCTCTACCCCTGCCTTTTTCACCATACGTTCTAAGGTCAGTTGCATATTAGGCAGATCACGCAAGCGTCGGTTCGCTGATGAACGCTTAAACTCACGCTGCGATACGGAAAAATTTATAGATTGTTCTACTAGCTCACTTAGTCGTTGATGTTGGCTCGAAAAAAGCTGGGTTATATCGTAATAATTTACCGTCGCTGTGGTCTGTTTTTTAACATGACGGTATTTCTCACAACCTAGCTGGTTAAGCGTTTCATCTAATGCTTCTCCACCTCTGATGAATATTTTGTCTGTACTGATTAGTGCAAACATTGCCTCGTCTCTAAACAACCCAGTACCACCAAACATAGATCGTTTTTGAAAGTCGCCAAACTTTTGTACGTATTGAATAAATTGTTGCTCTGTCATATCCATTGATCCTTAATCAAATACCCCGATTAGTTATGATCACCAGATAGCAGCAGTAATAAGCGAAAAATTTAAAACTCAACCAAACTATGGTGTTAGTTATTATTTAGCTTGATTGATAACAAGTACTAAGAATGATAGTTAACGAAACAAAATAAGTCTGTGCATTTGTCACACCAATGACACTCAATCAATCTCATATCGTGAACATTATCACAAGTTAATATATTAACTTAATTGCAAACTGAGTCAGATAACGAGATAAAATGCTGCGCGAATTATCAATAACTAATATCAATTGTTTGCTAATATATGGTGTAAGACGTTACACTGTCAGTAGTAGCATAACCTTATAGTGTATATGAACCACTTATCCTTCTATTGGCTGCCCGAGAATGGCGAGCTATTAATCAAAGGTATTGAATCTGAGTTTTCAACCTTGATTGAACACTCAATCAAGTCACGTACTATCTCGCTCCCTCCGATTTCTGACGTAGTACTAAAGATTCAACAACTTTGCACCCAAGACACTACCACTGTCTCTGATGTGGCAGACAGTTTACTTGAAGATCCCGGCCTAGCTGCCATCGTCATTCGTGTTGCCAACTCGGTCATTTTCAATCGTCGTAATATCACTTGTACCGATCTCGTCACCGCAGTATCTCGACTCGGCATTCTAAGAGTGCGAGACATAGTCACTGCCCAAGCAATAGAGCAGCTCAAACACTCTGTCAATCTGAGCCAATCGTGTAATCAAGTTTTGGTTCAAAGTGCAATGAATTCTCGCGAGTTGGCTGCCACTATGGTGTTAGTAGTACGAGGCTTTAAAGAGTCGGGCTCGCCAAGTTACAATCACTTGGAAACCGATAAAGCACTACTAACAGGTCTACTCGCGGATATTGGCCTGTTCTGTATAGTCAATGAGTACCACAACTATTTAGAACAAGGTAATTACCTCAATGAAGAAATTGCCTTCCAAATTTTCGATCGTCAGTGCTCAAACGCTAGTAAGCTGGTGTTAGAGAGCTGGGGATTTGATAACGACTTCCTCGCCGTCGCTTGTAACCAGGTGATTGACAAAACAGACGTGTCAGTAAGTTATCTTGACGTCGCACGCATCGCCAATCATATCCTGATGTTCCGTCGCCAAGATGAGCAGATCACTGAACATACGGTTGAATTTGACATTACAGGCGCAGATATACTGTACAAACTCAGTAATTTAAGTGATATTGAGTTCAATACACAGATAGATGAACTTATAAGCGCGAGTGGTCTGTAAATCCACATAGGAGATTCAGACCCTAGACAGGAAGTACCATGTTTTCAGGGATGTTATTTATCTTTGCCCCACTTGTTGTGGGGTATTTCATTTCTATATCCAAAAAAGCTCTACTCGACACGATAAACTCAACCACATCAAATCTCATATACGTAATTTTGGCCTTGATGGGTTTGAGCTTAGCAGCACTGGATAATCTGGGTCAGAATCTACAATTGATCCTCAAAACAACCGCAGTCTTTTTTATTTGCTTGAGTTTAGCCAACCTAGCCGTTTTGCCTTTCATTGATAAGTGGCTACCAATCAAAACTGATGCTAGCAATACCAAGTTGCCACTGTCTGAAATGGCTATGGAGTCAGCCAAGCTGATCCTAGTCGTGGGTGGCGGTCTCATTATTGGGCTATTGGTGCCCTTTGATCTGAGCTGGGTCGATACAGCCAGTGAATGGATTTTGTTTCTGCTGCTGTTTTTTATTGGTATCCAACTACGCAACAGTGGCCTCACGCTGCGTCAGATCCTGCTCAACAAACATGGTATGGTCATTGCGATTGTGATTATCGCAAGCTCGTTACTCGGTGGCCTTATCGCTGCGCTTATCTTAGATATCGACGTATTCCGTGGCTTGGCAATGGCTTCTGGCTTCGGCTGGTATTCCTTAGCCGGAATCTTGATGGGTGACGCTTTCGGGCCAGTGTATGGCGGCGCCTCTTTTATGATAGAGCTACTGAGAGAGTTGGTTGCATTGGTACTTATCCCTCTCTTTATCCGTACTAAACCTTGTACGTCTATCGGTTATGCCGGCGCAACCGCGATGGACTTCACCCTACCTGTTATCCAAACCACAGGCGGGGTGCGATGCGTCCCTATTGCCATTGTTAGCGGTTTCATATTGAGCTTACTAGTTCCTGTTTTAATGTTGTTCTTTGTCTCTCTTGCAGGCTAGATCGCAGGAATTGTTATTCAAAAGCTCTATATTATGCGCTTACAAGCCCAGCAAATTTAGCGAATGCTAAATTAGATAATTAGAAACTATAAGAATTAGCTTTAAAAGGAATCACTATGAAACGCACTATCGTTGCAATGCTGCTAGCCGCAATCTCAACCTTTGCGGCCGCTGCTGACAATGCTTGCCTATCAAAAAAATACGACGCTTACATCGATGCCTCACTACACTGGTACGAAGATTTGTCGACGCTAACTTCAGAGCAATACCCAGAGCTTGAAGAAGTAAGCAAGTGGTTCCTAGAAGGACGTAAAAACCATTTCGAACTAAATCGTGCAGCAGTTCACTACTACCTAGAGCAAGATCCAGCAAAAGTTGCGACTAACCAAGCGGTAGAAGCTTGGCTACAGCTTGAACAGAAAGACATTAAAGTGCTTGCCTCACGCAGCGACGAACTTGGTCAACTTGCAAAAGTCACTTTTGGTGATCGCCAAGCTAAGCCGCATGAGAAGAACTACGAACTTCGCTCTGCATTTGCAGATCTTCTCAGCCATCCGACTAAAATTGATGCAGCATTAAAACGCTATAACGCATCGATCAAAGAAGTTGAAGCGATTAACTGCAAGTAATCACAAGGCTCGTAGGGGCATTTACTTTTCGACCAACTTCTGCCCGGTAAAATCTAAGATTCGAGAATTAAGACGGGACTTTGCTCCCGTTTTCGTTTAGATTGTCCCGCTGCAATAAAAATGATTAGAGCAATGTAGCTGTATGACATCGGAACATAAAACGGCTGACGTGAGTTTCGAGAGTTTACTCCGAATCTTCACCGTCCCAGAAGGACCAGACTCAACGCTAACCAAGATCGAAGAGAAGCTGTCGCGCAACTTGAATAAGTTTTTGCGCGAGCACATCGTGGCAGAAGAAAAACCGCTGCGCGATATCGAAAAAGACTTTTCTCATGCGTCGATTCCAGAACAACCTGAATTCGTATCAGATCATACTCAGCATCTGCTCGATACATTAGTTTCCCATTCCGTTCATACCTCTGCGCCAAGCTTTATTGGTCATATGACTTCGGCACTGCCTTACTTCTTAATGCCGTTGTCGAAAATCATGATTGCGCTAAACCAGAACTTGGTGAAGATAGAGACGTCTAAAGCTTTCACACCTCTTGAACGTCAAGTTTTAGGCATGCTTCATCGCTTAATCTACGGTGAAAATGAAACGTTTTACAGCCAATGGATGCACAGTGCCAACCACTCGTTAGGCGCATTCTGCTCCGGCGGCACTATCGCCAACATCACTGCACTTTGGGTTGCTCGAAACAATGCACTGAAAGCCACGGGCGAGTTCAAGGGCGTTGAGAAAGAAGGCTTGTTCAAAGCGATGAAATATTACGGCTATGAAGGTTTAGCCGTACTGGTTTCCGAGCGTGGTCACTATTCGCTTAAGAAAGCGGCCGATGTGCTAGGCATTGGTCAAGAAGGCTTAGTGGCAGTCAAAACAGACAATAACAACCGAATTTGCCCGCAATCTTTACAAGAGCGTATCACTGAGCTCAAAGCACAAAACATCAAACCATTTGCCGTGATTGGTGTCGCGGGCACGACGGAAACAGGCAGCATCGACCCACTCAAAGAAATCGCTCAGATTTGCCTAAAGGAAGATTGTCACTTCCACGTTGATGCGGCATGGGGTGGCGCGACTTTAATGTCAAATAACTATCGCCACCTACTCGATGGTGTTGAGCTGGCAGACTCTGTCACTATCGATGCGCACAAGCAGCTCTATATCCCAATGGGCGCCGGCATGGTGCTGTTCAAACAGCCTGATGCGATGAAGTCCATTGAACATCATGCTCAGTATATTCTGCGTAAGGGCTCAAAAGATTTAGGCAGCCATACTCTTGAAGGCTCTCGTTCGGGAATGGCAATGTTGGTGTACGCGGCAATGCATATCATTAGTCGCCCTGGTTATGAACTGCTCATCGATCAAAGTATCGAGAAGGCCAAGTTCTTTGCTAACCACATTGACCAACAACCTGATTTTGAACTGGTCTCCGAACCAGAGCTTTGCCTCCTAACTTATCGTTATCTACCTGAAAGAATTCGTATTGCGCTCGAACACTCAACAGGCAAACAGACGCAAGAACTCAACGAATTACTTAACGAGCTGACTAAGTTTATCCAGAAACGCCAGCGCGAAACGGGCAAGTCTTTTGTCTCGCGTACCCGCTTAAACCCGGAAAAGTGGGATCGTTTGAATACAATTGTCTTCCGAGTAGTGTTGGCTAACCCTTTGACTGGTTGCGATATTCTAAGTGCCGTGTTAGAAGAACAAAGAGAAATTGCTAAGCAAGCACCTAATCTTATGGCTAGAATTGAGAGCTTATCAGAGCGTATCCTTACTCCTTAGTTATAAACTGAAATTTTATTTCTAGAAAAATGTAATTTCTCTATCAAGACGAGCCGCAAAAATGAAATTTCAAACCACAGAATCGGTATTTCTGTAGTTTAGACAAAATTTTGTTTGAGGCTTGTCATATAATAGCCAATTGCCTTGTAGAAAAGTTGCCGTAAACCTTTTGCTTAGGTTTATACTGGTTCCATGGCGCTGGATTGCACTTACCTTTTTGGGCAACACTTTGTTCCCCATCACTAATATTCGGGTATATCCAGTGAGTTGTTCTCTATACCCTCGTGAACACTATGAACACATTAGAAAAAATTCAAAAAAACCTAGAAAACTTTAGCAAGTCTGAGCGTAAAGTTGCCGAAGTCATCATGGCATCGCCACAAACTGCTATCCATTCTAGTATTGCTACACTGGCAAAAATGGCTGATGTAAGTGAGCCAACTGTTAACCGCTTCTGTCGTCGTTTGGATACCAAAGGTTTTCCAGACTTTAAACTTCATCTTGCTCAAAGCTTGGCTAACGGTACCCCTTACGTTAACCGAAATGTTGAAGAAGATGATGGCCCTGATGCATACACGCATAAGATTTTCGAATCTACGATGGCGTGTTTGGATGTCGCTAAGAACAGCTTAGATCCAATGCAGGTTAATCGCGCCGTCGATTTGCTCACTCAGGCAAAACGCATCTCATTTTTCGGTTTGGGTGCTTCATCTGCTGTCGCTAAAGATGCGCAAAACAAGTTCATTCGCTTCAACATTCCAATTACTTGCTTTGAAGACATCGTCATGCAGCGCATGAGCTGTATCAACTGTACTGACAACGATGTGATTGTACTGATTTCTCACACTGGCCGAACTAAGAGCCAAGTCGAGATTGCCAACCTAGCACGTGAGAACGGTGCAACGGTCATCGCCATCACCGCTAAAGACTCACCGCTAGATAAAGCAAGTTCGTTGTCTATCTCACTCGATGTGCCAGAAGATACCGACGTTTATATGCCAATGGCGAGCCGTGTTGTGCAAATGACGGTGATTGACGTTCTAGCAACAGGCTTCACTCTACGCCGAGGGACTGGATTTCGCGAAAACCTCAAGCGTGTTAAAGATGTCTTGAAAGACTCTCGTTACGACAAGCTTTCCCAACTCTAATAAATCGGAGCACTCAGTGCTCCGTTTTTTCTTTTGCGACTTGTTCATCAAGCACGCTCAGCTGTCTTGATAACTACCTTGATCTTTCTTGTCGCCCACAGAAACCACTCTAGCATTTGACTCTTGCTTGCGATTCTCCGCTTTCCTACAGCTTTCTTGACACTGGCAAACTTGGCGTAAGATATAGGTTAAGCGTTCTTTGGTCAGTGGCAGTGGATTGCCTTTAATGGCGACTGATTTAAGCGCGTCATCGGCAACTTTTTCGAAAGAGGTCGTACATATGCCGAAACTATCAAGTTTGGGTAACGCCAGTTTTTCTAACATCATATTGACCCACAGAATGGCATCGTCGCGGCAAGCGTTAACCCTCCCAGTTAGGATTTGGGCTACCTTAGAGTATCGATGCAGTACATCTCCTCTTCCTGCCCGTTTTGCAGCTTTAATGTTTTCAGTCATCACAAACGGCACCAATCTACCTGTAATAACACTATGCGGAGCATCAAGCTTGCCACCCAAGGCAGAGGCTAGCCCGTGGGCTGCGCCCAATTTCGCATTGGTTATCGCCATACCACCGAGCATGGCAGCAAAAGAAATATCCGCTCTCGCCTTATAGTCATCTTGCAAACAAGCGGGCAGTATCGATTGACTGAGCCTGCGTAATCCCTCTTCACAAATCATGTCAGTTAACGGGTTGGGATCGCCGCACACATATGCTTCCATTAAATGGGTGAACGCATCCATGGCTCCGCGTCCTGACGTTAACTTATCCGTTCCATAAGTTAATGTGGGATCAATGATTGCCACGTCAGCAAGCATATCAGGACTACGCAGGCTGACTTTGACTTGGTCTTGTCCTGAACGCAGCACAGCATTGCGCGTGACTTCAGAACCCGTACTTGCGGTGGTTGGAATAGCAATAAATGGAATTGGCTTTGACTTAAGCGGTACGTTACGCCCTACTACCTCAACATAATCATAGACATCGCCTTGATTAGGGATAACTGCAGCCAGCGCTTTGCCCATATCGAGAACACTACCTCCACCTATCGCGATGACCATGTCAGGTTTAAATTTTCGCCCCACCAAGGCAGTCTCTTCGATCATGGTAATATTAGGCTCACCACTGATCGCGACGTGTTGATAGCGCATATTTTGCTGTTTAATGTAGTGAAGAATTGATGAAGCGCGGTCGGTATTTTTACCAGTCACAAGAAGGACACTATAACCATACTGGTTGATAACGGATAACGAGGATTGTAATGCACCCTCCCCAAAAATGATTCGGGTCGAGGTCATAAACTGGAACATACTCAACACACTCCCTGTGACAACCGAGTAATAAGCTTGCACTGAATCAAACGAAATAAACATGACGTAGTGCAACTTGTCAGCAAAAGCCTTTATTTTTATAGGGCTTTCTCGACTTACCGCACACACAAGAGGCAATATTGACAAGGTGAAAGGATACTTTTTGTTCAATAGGATTTGCCTATCAAAACAAGAGGCAAATCGCTCTTTATTTCCGCCCATGAATCGGGCATAGTTGCACTTAACAAAATACAGGAGAAAGAGAATATGTTCGTAGTTATCTTTGGTCGCCCAGCTTGTCCTTACTGTGTTCGTGCAAAAGAGCACGCTGAAGCACTAAAAGCTAAACGCGATGATTTCAACTACCGCTACGTAGACATTCACGCAGAAGGCATTTCTAAAGCGGACCTAGAGAAAACGGTAGGTAAGCCTGTAGAAACTGTTCCTCAAATCTTCATCGACCAAGATCACATCGGTGGCTGCGACGAATTCGAAGCTTACGCAAAAGAGCACCTAGGTCTATTTGACGAGTAATCGCCCAGATTCTATAAGAGCCGCTTATCAATAAGCGGCTTTTTTGTGCCTGAATCTAAACCAATTTACTCATTTCATTGCCTAAGTCAGCTAATCGTAAATTATAAAAATTTTCACTTATCTTTTTGCAATATTCAGATACAATTCGCACACTTAACCTTTTCCCTCGGCACCAAGACAAGAATTGCCCGTGAACATTGACGTCGTACACTTGCTCGAACAAAACCCTATTCTTCTCATCTTCGTTGTACTAGCGATCGGCCTAGGCATCGGCAAAATTCGCTTTGGTAACTTGCAGTTAGGCAACTCCATTGGCGTATTAATCACCTCGCTCGTGATGGGTCACCTTGGTTTTAGTTTTAATGCTGAAGCATTGACTATCGGCTTTATGCTGTTTATCTACTGCGTTGGTATCGAAGCAGGTCCAAACTTCTTCGGTATTTTTTTCCGCGATGGTAAACACTACTTCATCTTAAGCTTAGTGGTGCTCTCTACTGCGCTTTGTATTACCTACTATGCTAGCCACTATATGGGCTTAGATTTTGGTTTATCAGCAGGTATGATGGCCGGTGCGTTAACCTCAACGCCCGTACTGGTAGGTGCGCAAGACGCTCTCAATTCCGGACTTGCCACTACGCCACGTAACATGGACTTTAACCAAGTCATCGAAAACTTGTCGGTGGGTTATGCAATGGCCTATTTGATTGGCCTGATCAGTATGATTATGTTCGCCAAGCTTCTGCCTAAACTGCAAAAGCAAAACCTATCAGACTCCGCACAGCAAATCGCACAAGAGCGCGGACTGGGTAGTTCAGGACAACGCAAAGTTTACTTACCTATCATTCGTGCATACCGAGTAGGTCAAGAACTGATCGATTGGATCGACGGCAAAAACTTACGTGAACTCGGTATTTACCGTCAAACAGGGTGCTATATCGAGCGAATTCGACGTAATGGCATTCTTGCCCACCCAGACGGTGACGCAATTCTGCAACAAGGAGACGAAATCGCACTAGTTGGTTTCCCTGATAGTCACGCTCGTCTTGATCCAAGCTTCCGCAACGGAAAAGAGGTCTTCGATCGCAACCTTCTTGATCTGCGTATTGTCGAAGAAGAGATTGTAGTAAAGAGCGACTCAATTGCTGGTAAACGTCTGTCAGATCTTAACCTATCTGAATTTGGCTGTTTCCTAAACCGCGTTGTCCGCGCTCAAATCGAAATGCCAATGGATCTGGACATTGTGCTCGCTAAGGGCGACATCCTACAGGTCAGTGGCGAAAAGAGCCGCGTGCATGGTCTTGCCGAAAAAATTGGTTTCATTTCGATCCATAGCCAAATGGCAGACTTGCTCGCATTTTGTAGCTTCTTCATCCTTGGCGTTATGTTTGGTTTGATCACCATGACATTCGGTCAAGTCTCCTTTGGACTGGGTAATGCGGTAGGCCTATTGCTTTCCGGTATTACACTAGGCTTTTTACGTGCCAACCACCCGACCTTTGGTTATGTACCTCAGGGGGCGCTAAACATGGTCAAAGATCTGGGTTTAATGTTCTTTATGGTGGGGATCGGGCTGAGTGCAGGTGGCAAAATGTTTGAGCATCTCTCTCAGGTTGGCTTACAGGTGATTGGTCTCTCCTTCGTGATCAGTGTGGTGCCCGTTGTTGTCGCTTACTTAGTCGGTGCCTACCTACTCAAGATGAACCGAGCACTGCTGTTTGGGGCAATTATTGGCGCACGTACATGCGCACCAGCTATGGACATTGTTAACGACTACGCTAAGTCTACCATTCCTGCATTGGGTTACGCGGGTACTTATGCGATAGCCAATATCCTGATGACTCTTGCTGGTACCGTACTCATTATCTTGAGCTAACCTCATAATCTCAGCGAATAAAAAAGGCTTCCGATTGGAAGCCTTTTCTGTGTTTGTCATATTGAGCTCTGTTAGCTTAGCGGTCTGAGGTAAGCTAGGAAACGTTTTTCGGCAAACTTGAAGCAAGCAAGAATGATGAAAGTCAGTGCCATATAGAACAGACCTGCGGTCAAAAACGATTCAAATGGCGCGTAGTAGCGTGAGTTTACTAGGCGAGCAGCACCTGTTAGGTCGACAATAGTAACAATACCCGCGACAGCACTACCGTGGAGCATAAAGATCACTTCATTACTGTAAGCTGGCAGTGCACGACGCAGTGCGCTCGGCAGAATAATACGTCGATAGGTTTGAAATGTACTCATACCATAGGCTTTCGCTGCTTCCACTTCACCTTTCGGTAAGCCGTTGATTGCACCGCGAATAATCTCAGCAGTATAAGCAGAAGTGTTAAGCACGAATGCCACTAGTGCGCAGAACCAAGCGTTCTCCCAAAGGGTATCCTTCACAGGGAAAAACTGATCCATACCGTAATAAATCAGATACAGCTGCACGAGCAACGGCGTACCACGGAAAAAGTAGATAAATGCCCAGCTCGGTCCGTTAAACAAATAGTTATGACTATTGCGCGCTACACCGAGTGGGATTGCGACAACTAATCCAATAATAAGCGCTAGCCCGACTAGCCATGTGGTGGTCCACAAGCCATCTAGATAAATCGGGAAGCTTTCTAAAATCAGTGAAAAGTCCATTCTTTACCTCGCATGAATACTGAATTTGCGCTCTACCATTTTCAGGAACCCTGTCGAGACACTGGTAAAGAATAAGAAAATAATTGCAACCGCCATGTAGAAGGTAAATGGCATCTTGGTCGAGCCAGCAGCAAGCGAGCTCATACGCACCATGTCTTCAAGGCCGATAATTGAAACAAGCGCTGTTGTTTTCAAAAGAACGAGCCAGTTGTTACCAAAGCCTGGCAAAGCGTGACGGATCATCTGCGGCAACAGGATGCGACGAAACGCAAGCACTGGGCTCATGCCGTAGGCTTTAGCGGCTTCCAACTCTCCTTTATCGACCGCCATTATTGCACCACGGAAGGTCTCCGCCATGTATGCGCCAAAGATAAAGCCAATGGTAAGTACGCCTGCGATAAACGGGCTGACATCAATATAGTCAGGTAAGTATGAGGTCCATTCATGGTTCGGATCGCTTGAAGCAAACCATTCATTTAATGTTTCGTTGATGGAATACAAACTGTTGTTAAGAAGAATTTGTCCACCAAAGAAAATCAACATCATGAGGACTAAGTCGGGGATACCACGAATCACTGTGGTATAAAGCGTCGCGATTGCTCTAGCCCAGCGATACGGGGCCATTTTAGCTAATGCACCTAGCATGCCTAAAATCATCGCTAACAATAGCGATAACAGCGCGACTTCGATGGTCACTACGGCCCCTTTTAATATCGAGGCTTCATATCCTTGTAGATCCAGCATAGGTAAGTTCCTGATCCCTAAACTTTATAAAATTCGACCGTTGGCTACTACTCCTAGGAACAAGAACCAACGGTCGCTTAGCAACGATTACTGACCGTAAACGTCGTAGTTGAAGTATTTAGCAGCGATGTCTTGGTAAACACCTTTCTCACGTAGAGATAGAATAGCTGCGTCTAACTTCTTAGTTAGGTCTTTGTCTTGCTTACGAACAGCGATACCGAAACCGTCACCGAACCACTTAGGATTAGTTAGTGATGGACCAACGAATTCGTATGCTTCACCACCTGCTTTGTTCAGTACGCCTTCTTCAAGCGCTGACGCATCACCCAGTACCGCAACGACACGACCGTTAGCAAGATCTAGGTAAGCTTCATCAAAAGAGCCGTAACGAACGATTTCTACTTTGTCACCGTAGTTGTCTGTTAGGTACTTGTCGTGAGTTGTTGCACGTTGTACCGCAATTTTTTGGCCAGCTAGATTGTCAAAGTCTAAGCCAGCGCCTTTCTTAGCGATGAATTTGTTCGGAATAAGTGCGTATTTGCCAGTGAAATCAACTTTCTTCTTACGCTCTTCAGTAATAGACATTGCAGCAATGATTGCATCGTATTTACGAGCTAGTAGTGAAGGAATAATGCCATCCCAATCCTGAGCTACGATCTTACACTTCACCTGCATTTCAGTACAAAGCGCGTTCGCCATGTCTACATCAAAGCCTTTTAGAGAACCATCAGCCTCTGTCCAGCTAAACGGAGGGTAAGCACCTTCAATACCGAAGCGAACTGTTTTCCATTCTTTCGCTTGCGCTACGCCAGATACCGCAGTCGCTGCCAGTGTTGCTGCTAATAACCACTTTTTCATTTCCATACTCCTGTGATTGTGATTCTTATTTTTTAACTTGGTTGTTGGTTGTGTTTGCCGCTAAGCGGCGATTAATAAATTGATGAGATAAACTGCTGCAGACGCTCTGAGTCCGGATTAGTAAAGAGTTTAGCTGGGTTACCCTGCTCTTCCACTAAACCTTGGTGTAAGAACATCACATGGTTCGATACGTCACGAGCGAAGGCCATTTCGTGAGTCACAACTAACATAGTTCGACCTTCTTCAGCCAAGTCACGCATAACGCCAAGCACTTCGCCAACGAGCTCTGGATCAAGTGCTGATGTTGGTTCATCAAACAGCATGACTTCAGGGTCTACCGCTAACGCACGAGCGATAGCAGCGCGTTGCTGCTGACCACCCGATAAGTGACCCGGGTAATAATCTTTACGCTCGTACAAACCCACTTTCTTTAATAGGATTTCTGCGTTTTCGATCGCTTGAGCTTTAGGTACACCCAATACATGTACAGGTGCCTCGATGACATTTTCGAGCACTGTCATGTGTGACCAGAGGTTGAATCCTTGGAAAACCATAGCAAGACGCGAACGGATACGTTGAACTTGCTTTTCATTGGCAGGAACCGCCTCACCTTGGCGATTGTTTTTCATTTGAATCAACTCACCGTTAACCCAAATCTCGCCTTCAGTGGGTGTTTCAAGAAGGTTTATACATCTAAGAAAGGTACTTTTACCGGAACCTGATGAACCGATAATAGAAATGACGTCCCCTTTGTGAGCTTCTAACGAGATGCCCTTTAAAACTTCATTTTGTCCGAATGTTTTGTGCAGTTCTTTTATGTCCAGCGCTGGTACATCTTTCATGCGCTTTTACTCCCTGTATTTATTATGACCAATTGCATTATCTAAACGCTCTTGGCTGACTGCTGGGTTCCACCCACATTGCGATACAAACTAGCACTACCCCGTCCAACTTGCAACAAATTATTAACCTATAAATCAGCAATATCTAACCAGTTTATATGACTAATAATGCATTCAGTAGTCAAAAAAGCTCCAAAATTCGCATAAAACACCTCACCCACCAAACAATAAACCAAATCTATTAATTAACAATTTTATAAAAACAAGATCTATCTCAACAAACTATCTCAAGTTTGATAATAGTCACGATTTAACTCCTTGTTATGCGCTAATAAAACTCACATTATGAAACTAAATTTCAATCAAAACTTCTCTTGTCTCGTCGACTCGTCGATGTTGTGTAGTTTTCTTTCACAACCTTTCATAAAGTGATCTAAATCAATCACTCTTAAGGGTTAGCACGTTAAACTCGCGTCAAAGATAAAAGCCTCAATAGTCGTACTTTTTGTCTTTTAATCCTCTATGCTATAGCACATCAAGTGCACGCTACATGAGGTAGACCGGGAATCAAAGGCAGGAAGCTACGCCGGGTTTTGCGGAGTGACCGACACAGAATAATAATCGGGTCACTCTTTGAAGAATCATTAACTTTTTAGAATATGAGGAATCTATGTCAGACGCAGTCAATAAACCGCACTCTGATTCGGATATCGAAAATAAGAGCTATCAAGAGCTGCATCGTCCAGCTTCTGAGTTTGAAAGCCGTTCAGACTACCTAGACCACGAACTACAAATCATGAAGCCACGTCGCTTTGGTTTGAACCTTCCTGGTCGCGACTTCCGTTTCGAGCTTGAAGACTTAGTTCCAGCACTAGCAGGTACTATCGGTATTATCGCGATGTACTCTGCGGTAATGATGTCTTGGGCTGAGGGGCTTACTGCCGCTTGGGACCATATCAACCTAGGTAAAGAATTTGCGATTGAAGTCGCGCGTGTAGAGATGCTTATTCCTGCGCTGCTATTCTGTGTTCTTGCGTCTGGTTTCATTAACCCGAAAGCAAACCTTGCCGGTAACCACGGCCCAATGATCCCTCTTATCGGCACGATCGCTCTAGCCGGTGCTCACCCTCTTGCATTGGCAATCCTAATCGGTATCTTCGGTCTACTACTTAGCTTCCTTAAAGGCGGTTCTAAGCTGGTTAACTTGACCTCACAAGGAACCGCGGGTGGCTTGCTTATCTTCCTTGGTTTAACGGGTACCATGAGCCAGATTAACTCTATCCAGTCTTGGGCAGTCGGTCTGCAGTCAGACACTGTTGCCGCTGGCAGCATGGGTTATGTTGGTCTTATCGTTCTAGCCGTCACTATTGCGCTTTACGCCTATCTAGCGAAAGTGAACAAGCGTTGGCTAGCAATCCCAGTGTGTGCCTTTACTGGCCTCGTGATTGCTCTAGTTCTCGGTGCAGGGTTCGACATTAAGTTCGTAACTGAAACAGGTCTACCAAACCTAAACCCTGTTTACTGGTGGGGCAGCACTGAAGAAGGTTGGATGCTAGGTCTACCAAACGTAGAACACTTTATTGCGTCTCTTCCATTTGCGATTCTTGCAGTAGCTATGTGGTCTCCTGACTTCTTAGGTCACCGTATCTTCCAAGAACTGAACTACCCTAAAAAGACTGAAAAAGTACTAATGGACGTTGATGACACAATGACTATGTGTTCTATCCGTCAGATGGTTGGTACAGCAGTCGGTGGTGGTAACATCACGTCATCTTGGGGCACATACATGATCCCAGCGGCGATCGCGAAACGTCCTATTCCAGCAGGTGCTATCCTTCTTGGTCTATTGGTTATGATCATCGCTATCCTTGGCTTCCCGATGGATATCGCAGTATGGCCACCAGTAATGCGCGTCGCTCTACTGGTTGGTGTATCGCTTCCTCTACTTGAAGCAGGTATGCAGATGGTGAAAGACTCAAAGGATTCACAAGCGGCGGGTATCTGTATCTTCGGCTCTGCAGTTGTGAACCCAGTTCTTGCTTGGGCACTGACTATGCTGCTGGATAACAACGGTCTAATTGGTGATAAAGAGCGCGCATCACGCCTATCGTTTGTCGATAAAATCGTGATTCCAGTTGGCGTACTTGTCATCTGTCTAGTGGCAATGCTAGCGGTAGGTATGCTTGAAGGCCAATACGGCATCCCTGCATTCCTTTAATCAACACTAAGTTGGGAGTCGATAACGGCTCTCAACTTTTTTTGAATTTCTACATTAATACTAAAAAAAACTTTAGATAAAGGACGATTTATTGATTTAGTTTAAGGTTTGCAAAAATTTTTTAGTTTATCCTTGAAACCAAGTTAATAGATCACCATATAGAAAGTAGTGACAATATTTATAGTTTTATGTCCTTTAAGTGATCGATTTTAAAGACTATACATATTGTTATTCATAAGAGTGTACCGCCCTGTTCAAGGGAGTCTGACTCGCTCAACGGATCAGATAGGTACGTGTTTTTTCTACTAAAAAGGTAGGTATGTCATGGCAGAGCAATTTGCTAAAGCTTGGGAAGGTTTTGCTGAAGGTGATTGGCAAAACAATGTTAACGTTCGCGACTTCATTCAGAAGAACTACACTCCGTACGAAGGCGACGAATCTTTCCTAGTTTCTGAAGGTACTGAAGCAACGAATACGCTTTGGGCTAAAGTAATGGAAGGCATCAAGCAGGAGAACTCTACTCACGCACCTGTTGATTTCGATACTTCTGTTATCTCTACCATCACTTCTCATGATGCTGGTTACATCAACAAAGACCTTGAAACTATCGTTGGTCTTCAGACTGAAGCACCTCTAAAACGTGCAATCATGCCTAACGGCGGCGTACGTATGATCGAAGGTTCTTGTAAAGCTTACGGCCGTACACTAGATCCACAAGTATCTAAAATCTACTCTGAGTACCGCAAAACGCACAACCAAGGCGTTTTCGATGTGTACTCTCCTGATATCCTAAAATGTCGTAAGTCTGGCGTTCTAACTGGTCTTCCAGATGCATACGGTCGTGGTCGTATCATCGGTGACTACCGTCGTGTAGCTCTATACGGTGTAGATTTCCTAATTAAAGACAAGGTAGCTCAATTCCACTCTACTCAAGAGAAGCTAGAGTCTGGTGACGATCTACAAATGACTATGCAGTTGCGTGAAGAGATTCAAGAGCAGCACCGTGCACTAGGTCAACTAAAAGAAATGGCAGCTTCTTACGGCTACGACATTTCTGGTCCTGCGACTACAGCTCAAGAAGCTATCCAGTGGACTTACTTCGGTTACCTAGCCGCAGTTAAATCTCAAAACGGTGCAGCAATGTCTCTAGGTCGTACTTCGACTTTCCTTGACGTATACGTTGAGCGTGACATCGCAGCTGGCATCATCACTGAAGAACAAGCTCAGGAAATGATCGACCACTTCGTAATGAAACTACGTATGGTTCGTTTCCTACGTACTCCTGAGTACGATGAACTATTCTCTGGCGACCCAATCTGGGCAACAGAATCTATGGGTGGTATGGGTGTTGACGGTCGTACGCTAGTTACGCGTACTAACTTCCGTTTCCTAAACACGCTATACACTATGGGTCCTTCTCCAGAGCCAAACATCACTGTACTTTGGTCTGAACAGCTACCTGACGGCTTCAAGAAGTTCTGTGCGAAAGTATCTATTGATACTTCTTCAATCCAGTACGAAAACGATGACCTAATGCGTCCAGACTTCAACAACGATGACTACGCTATCGCTTGTTGTGTATCGCCGATGGTTATCGGTAAGCACATGCAATTCTTCGGTGCTCGTGCAAACCTAGCTAAGACTCTACTTTACGTTATCAACGGCGGTGTAGATGAGAAGCTTAAGATCCAAGTAGGTCCTAAGACTGAAGCAATGACTGACGAAGTTCTAGACTTCGACAAAGTTTGGGCTGGTCTAGATAACCTGATGGATTGGCTAGCTAAGCAATACGTGACTGCGCTAAACGCTATCCACTACTCACACGACAAATACAGCTACGAAGCAGCTCTAATGGCTCTTCATGACCGTGACGTTCGTCGTACTATGGCTTGTGGTATCGCTGGTCTATCTGTTGCAGCTGACTCTCTATCTGCAATCAAATACGGTAAGGTTAAGCCTATCCGTGACGAAGATGGCATCGCAATCGACTTCGAAATCGAAGGCGACTACCCTAAATTCGGTAACAACGACGCACGTGTTGATGACATGGCTTGTGAACTTGTTTCTAACTTCATGGCTAAAATCCGTAAGCTTAAGACTTACCGTGACGCTATCCCTACTCAGTCTATCCTAACTATCACTTCAAACGTGGTATACGGTAAGAAGACGGGTACTACGCCAGACGGTCGTAAAGCAGGTGCTCCATTCGCTCCAGGTGCTAACCCAATGCACGGTCGCGATGAGAAAGGTGCAGTAGCATCTCTAACATCTGTAGGTAAACTACCGTTTGCTGACGCGAAAGATGGTATCTCTTACACCTTCTCTATCGTGCCAAATGCACTAGGTAAAGAAGAAGGTTCACAGCGTGCTAACCTTGCTGGTCTTATGGATGGTTACTTCCACCATGAGCAAGGCATCGAAGGCGGCCAACACCTGAACGTTAACGTTCTTAACCGTGAAACTCTAGAAGACGCAGTTAAGCACCCTGAGAACTACCCTCAGCTAACAATCCGTGTATCTGGTTACGCTGTGCGCTTTAACTCTCTAACAGTTGAGCAGCAAAAAGACGTAATCGCACGTACGTTCACTGAGTCTCTATAAACTCAGGTTAACGAATGATTGAAAAAGCCCCGCTTGATGCGGGGCTTTATTTTTTGTATCAATCATTTACTACTTATTCAGAGATACGGTGCACATTTCACTCCACTGGTATACTTATTGCTAACGTTTAATTCAGTTAATCCTGTAATATCAGATTTCTAATTGAGTTAAGCAGCAAGCCTATGAAGTTAAATCGAACTCTAATTCTGCCTCTACTGCTGGTCTCTACGACTGGCCTAGCTTCAGAAAAATCGACCGTTTCATTCTCTCTCGACAACGATGGCATTTTCGGTGTCGATCAAGACTACACTAACGGCCTGTTTCTCAGCTATACCACAGGCGCGATTACGCCCTATCCAATTTTCGAGCCTCTCAGCCTCTCATTTTGGGGCGGCGCTTCATTAGACAAATTTGAGTTTGTACTCGGCCATAAGATGTATACACCGTCAGACATTGAGTCGACGACCCCTATGGTAAATGACAGACCCTATGCAGGTTTTCTCCACTCTGAGTTCAACTACATCAGTCTGCATCCAGAGCAAGCACAACGCTTTAACCTGACTTTGGGTGTAACCGGTGATAAAGCATTGTCAGAAGACGCGCAAAAATTGGTGCATTCCATCACCAAATCCTCTGAACCAAATGGTTGGGCATTTCAGGTCGATGATAGCTTCGCTGGCAGCGTTGGTTACCTTACTCACTTCAATCTATGGCGTCAGCGATCTATTGCCAACACCGATTGGGAGGTCTCTAACGTCTCAGAAATTAACGCAGGTAACTTCCGAAGCGATGTTTCTACTGGCTTTATGTTCCGTTGGGGTTCTGATTTAGGTGGAAATATGGGCGCGGCCAATATCGATAACGAAAATCCGTTTCGAGCTGGTATGCTTGGAGGCTCTAAAGGCGGTTGGTTTGTCTTTACAGGTATTGAAGCTCGCTATCGCTTCAATGATGTTACCGTTGAAGGAGATCGTTCTGGCGTGAGAGATTACGCGATTCAAGAAGGCGACGACCCGAGCATCTACGACGTAACGCTCAAGCATAACCAAGCAACTGCAGTGGCTGGTTTTGCATGGTACAACCAGAGCTTTGGTGCTACCTTAACCGCTACCGCGAAAACGCCAGACTACAAAGAAGCAAAAGAAAGCATGTATGGCACCGGTGGGATTGCCTTATATGCTTTCTTCTAAAGCCTTAAATTGTGAACTTCTGGCAGTTTTGATTCAAGCTGCCAGACCTTTCCTCAACCACTCCGCTGACACTTCGTAGTTGTTCATTGTTCTGCTCTAACTCTTTCATAGCCGAAGAAATTTGCGTCATATTATCTGCCATCGACTGACTGGTTGTCGCAAGCTCTTTGATTGAAGAAAAAATGACTTCTGTTTGGTGCGATGCTTCATCTGCTTTTGCAGTAATCAACTTAAGCGCGTCCATTGCCTCTTGACCACGAGCCCGCCCTGTTGCCATTGAAGATTCAGATTGACCAATATATTGAATCACTTCAGCACTTTCTTTCTTCATGGTGTCTATCGTGCCAGAAATTTCAGTTACTGCATCGACGGTACGAACGGCTAGGCTGCGAACCTCATCTGCCACCACGGCAAAGCCTCGCCCTTGCTCCCCTGCCCTTGCCGCCTCAATAGCCGCATTCAACGCGAGTAAGTTAGTTTGTTCAGCGATACCATTGATAATCTCCATTACAGAGTCGACCTTCGAAGAAGCTTCTTCGAGCAATTGAATGTGTCCTGCAGCAGACGTTAATATCGTCCCAACTTCTTCAAGCGACCCTATCGCAGCGCCAATAACTTTGGCCCCTTCTTCAGCCGCGTCCGTTGAAGAACGTGATATTTCGGAAACAAACTCCAACGAGTTGGATACCTCTTGAGTCGTGACACTCACTTCTTCCGTGGCTGAGGCCAATAGCTGAGTCTGCCCTAATACCTCTGATTGATGATGAGCCAACATATCTAGGCCTTGGTTTAATTCAGCGGCATTACCCGACAACGCTTGGCTACTGTCTTGGACACCACGAACTAACCCACCCAGATTTTCACAGCTTTCGTTAATGCTGCTGGCCAATTGGTTAAATTCATCATTAGGGTTTTTGTTCAACGCCATTCGTTGAGATAAGTCACCACTCGATACCCCGTGCAATACCTGTCGAGTTCTCGCCAGCGATTTAGCCAAAGATGTGCTTTGCATAACAAAAATAGCGACGGTAAAGACAGCTAACAATACACAAGCCACCAGCACTGACCACAAGGTTTGCTCTGAAGTATTTTCGGCTGATGATTGGTACTGCTGAGAAATCGAACCGAGCTCATCAGTAATAGAGGCGATTAACTGTGTCAGTTGAGCTTTAGAAGTCAGCAATTGCTGCTCAACGCTGCCTAACTGCTGCGACAATTCACTTACCCTGACAAAGGTTGATTTATATTGTTCGATTTCCTTTTCATATAGATCCAACATCGCATAAACATTAGACATGCTTTCAAAGCTGCCCATAGCGCGATTAAACAATTTCAAATTTTCTTCATTCGGTTGCAGCAAATAATTTTGTTGAGACTTCACCATTGCCTGAAAATCGGAATTGAGCGTTACCATTCCGGTCTCTTCGATTTTCTTTTCAATCGTATCTGCCAATTGTTTTAGTTCACCAAGTTTTCCTTCATCAATGGTGAAACCAAGTTCTTGTTTCAAATTTAGCCACGGGTTAGCCGCTGACTCAAAATCATTCACATTTTGCGTTAATTTGTCTGCTTGCTGGATAAGATCAAGCTTAGAGAGAAATTCAGCATCTTTATTAACAGCAACGACTATTGCCGAGATCTCTTGTGTTGCCGTAGAAACTTGGGAGCCACTTAAATTATCCAAGTTACTACTCAGGGTAAGAATCTTACTCTGCGTTTGGTAGATAGACATAGACCCCGTAGATATATCGCTACTCAAATAATACTGGTCGCTCATTTGGGTCAGTCTTGATGAAGTAAATCCTGCCAAAGCAACAAAGCCTAATGCTAATACAACCAAAAATAGCATCACCTTTTGCTTTTGCGAAAGTGCAAGCATATCCATAAATAATCCCTTAACATCAGTGGTATGCGTTAATACTTGCCTAGCCAACAATTATCTTTTTATTATTGAAGTTCTTATATTTGCAACAATTTTATAACATACATTTTAGTCCAAGTACGCTTTTTTTTCTTATTTCGCAAAATGTTGTTTCTCAGAATCTCTAACCCTATTTAAACCCCACTTTTTGTAATAAAATAACAGGCAAATTACTAAATACGAGATGAGCACATGTCAACAACTGGTCGTATTCATTCTTTCGAGTCCTGTGGGACAGTAGACGGACCTGGTATTCGTTTTATTGTCTTTTTGCAAGGTTGCTTAATGCGTTGTATGTACTGTCATAATCGCGACACATGGGATACTCACGGTGGTAAGGAAGTGACCGTTGAAGAAATCATTAATGAAGCAAAATCTTATCGTCACTTTATGAATGCTTCAGGTGGTGGTGTGACATGTTCTGGTGGTGAAGCCATGCTTCAGCCTGAGTTTGTCCGCGACTTTTTCCGCGCAGCCCATGCTGAAGGTATCCATACTTGCCTTGATACCAATGGCTATATTCGTAAACACACTGACGTTATTGATGAGGTGCTTGAAGCGACGGACCTAGTCATGCTTGATCTTAAGCATATGAAAGATGAGATCCATCATGACTTTATCGGCGTCTCGAATAAACGAACGTTAGACTTTGCTCGTTACCTGCATAAAATTGGGCAAAAAACGTGGATTCGCTATGTTGTTGTTCCGGGTTACACCGACGATGAAGAATCTGCACATATGCTAGGCGACTTCATCAAAGAAATGGACAATATAGAGAAAATCGAACTTCTCCCTTATCACAAGTTAGGTGCACACAAGTGGGAAGCACTTGGCCTAGAGTACCCACTCGAAGGAACGAACCCTCCTTCAAAAGAAACCATGGATAATATCGTATCAATTCTTGAGCAGTATCACTCAAACGTTAAATACTGATACCACTTAATGTCTAATTCGTAAAAAATACCAACCCTCTCGGTTGGTATTTTTTTGAGGTTTAAATGGAGTTGAACGAACTACTAGCGCTCTTCATTGTGATGATAGCCCTGCTCTTTGTATGGCGTGATGTCAAAGAAGTATTCCTACCAAAACTAATCAATGAACGTACGTTTCAGCACATCACCTTTGCAATCACATTTGCTTTGTTCGTACTCTGGTCAGCAGATGCTGGGGTGAAAGAGGGGTTATCAATCCACTTTCTCGGCATAACGGCGCTGACCTTGATGTATGGTTGGCAAAGTGCTTTTGCTCTCTCTATTGTCGTTGCTTTGCTCATGGCGCTATTTGGTGAGATGACCTTCTACGTGCTACCCGAGTACCTACTCTTCTCCTGTTTAATTCCTATCCTTATCAGCTATAGCGTGTTTCTCGCCAGTTATCGCTATCTGCCAAGAAATATATTTGTGTTTATTTTCGTAGCTGGTTTTCTCAATGGCGGCCTAACAGGGACTTTTCATCTAGTCATTAACTCAGCTTATTTTCTTATCGTTAGCGATTACGACTGGCAAACGATTTTTGATAATTACCTAGTGTTTACGCCCCTACTCGCTTTCCCAGAAGGGCTCCTTAATGGGATGACAGCATCGGTACTGACTGTGTTTAAACCAGAATTACTGCGAGTATTTTCCGATCGCGACTACATCTACAATCACCATCACAAATAGTAACGAAATTTGTTGTCCAATCTTTGTGCTTTTCATATTAAATATGTGTTGAGATCATGTTTCACCCTGCAAAGAACAGATAACCTAAGCACATTAAAAATGTATTAGATTATTTTAGTGAGGCCACCATGGAAATGACTAACGCTCAACGTTTGATCCTTTCGAATCAGTATTACCTAATGTCGCAACTTGACCAAGAAAACGCGGCGAAATACCAGCGTTTACAAACTATTGTAGAGCGCGGATATGAGCTGCAAATGCGAGAGCTAAATAAAGACTTTGGTTGTTTAGTAGAAGCAGAATGCCGTGAAATCATCGACATCATGGAAATGTATCATGCGATGCAAGAATCAAACAAAATGCTCTCTGAACAAGAACAAGGCGAGGTCGATCAGCGCCGTCTAACCTTCCTAGGATTTGATATTGCTTCTGAAGCGCAACTTGTTAACTACGTACGCTTCTTAGTCGATTCTGAAGGTCTGTACCCTCAATTCAGTAAGGGCGAACACCACTTCAACGCGCAAATGCCAATGCTAGAAAAATATCGCCGTATGCTAAATACATGGCGTAACTGCCCTCGCCAGTACCACTTGTGCGCTAACGAATTAAAGCAGATTTTTAACGCTTAATTAATGCATGAATAAGAAACCGCCGACGAGGCGGTTTTTTTATGCTCAAAACTTCCCTGACAAAACTCTGACAAAATAAAAGTACTCACAAATAGTTTGATGCCATACAATTCACAAATCGTTTGATATCAAATCTATTATATTGAGTGTTTACTATGAAGCTGAAAACCATTATTGCGAGCGCTGTCGCCTCTTTAACTCTAGCTGGCTGTGCTACTCACGATCACATCAATAAAGATGAAGTCGCACAGATCAAATCTGTTGCCGTTGTTATGTACAACGTTCCTGCGTTTATTGAGCCTAATACTGAAAAGCCTGAACAGATCGAACACTCTCAAGGTGGCGGTTTTGACTCTGGTGACCTGTTAGGTTTAGCAGGAAACATGGTAGGTGGTGTCGCGAAAGATGTCACTGACTTTGCAACACAAGCCCACATTAAAAAGCGCATCGACGGTCAAGAAGCGGCTAATCTAGCTCTACCAAACTTTGTGACCGAGCTCGCCAAAAAAGAAGGTTGGAAAGTTAAATCACCTTCGGAAGTACTGAACAATGCAACCTACCGCGCAGAAACTGCAAATCTAATAGCAAATGATGAAATAAAATCTCTGACAAGTTTTGGTAGAGCGACTGCAGGTCCTGCCGACTATGCAAACCTTACCTTACCAAGCAGTTACAATGTGAACGTACCTTATTACGAAACAGAAGCATTCAAGCAATTCGCAGCCAAAAGTGCCCGTGCACTTGATGTCGATGCTGTTATCGTACTGAGTGACACAGGCTTCGCCACAGACCAAACTGGTTTATTCAGCGGCGGAAAATGCTACTCTAAGTCTGCATTCCACTACGCAATGTTTAACATTAATGGTGAGAAAGTGCTAGAAACGCGTGCGAGCTTTGATCAAAGTAACATCGTAGAGAAACATGGCTGTGTTAACGGTAAGTTCTTAGAAAAAGACTACCGACGCGCAATGCAGCAACACGGTAAAGATCAAGCAGACGCTATTTCAATCAAGCTAAAAGAGTTACGTGCTTAAGCACTATTTATCAATGAAAAAGCGCCTATTGTGGCGCTTTTTACCTTGTGCACTTGATTAGAATACGTAGGCGACACCTAAATTGGCTGAAGTCGTCACGCCGCTTTCAATTAACGGGCTGCTTTCAATACCGCCTTCAATATTGGTGTATCGCACTCCTCCAGTAACGCGTATTTTAGCTGTGACATGCATATAACCAGAAGCGCCAATAAAAAACTGCCCGTCCCAGTCTGCATCAAATTCGTCGAAGTTAGAACGCGCCGCTTCTTCAGAGCTCACCCCGTATAAATGGTTGTTTAATCGCTCACTGTTATAAGCAAAGCCCATTGAAGGTGTGATGCCCCAGCCATTTCTTCGAATAGGCAACCGCCAAACGGCCTCTGCATAAATGCCGCTATGACGATGTAAAATGTCACTACCCGCCGTCGCTTCAAACAAACCAACTAATGTGATCACTTGGTAACTTACCCCGCCCAACACAGTCGCTTGTCGCTCATCCATCAGTCTAATATCAGGGTTAGTTGAATCTTCAGGTTTTAACGTCCGAGGATCATATGCGGCCCTAAAGATAATGTTTTGCGGTGAACCAATTGGGTATAAGCGATACCCGGCAGTAAAGCCACGTAAGAAAAGATGCTCGCCTTCATAACCAACAAGTGGAATGATGGTTTCATTCGATGGCGTGTCTTTATAGACAGCCGGCGAGTATGAAGCAGCGGCACCAATTGACCACTGGGAGATTTTTGCCATAGCCTGTGGGGCAACCAATAAGATCGCAGCGGGAACTAACCTTTGCCAGAGAGATTTCAAAACAACACCTAATACATAACTGGAGTGAATAACGGCGCAATTATATGGAACAGCATACATTTACGCAATAACTCATATTCACCGCAATAATCACGCCAACACTAACAACAATCGAACTGTATCACTTAAACCAATAAAACGATCAATTTGCATAAGCACTTGGTCGCACAATCCGCTCAATAATAACTACCACAAATACCTGATTCTGCACGTTACAATTGAGTGTGGTCTGACAACTAGCTCTTGGTCACAAATTGTAATTAAACACATATTTTTTAAGCAAAATTCTAAAAACCAACTAATCTTAAGTAAGAAAGGATTTGCTTTTCTATGCGGGTTTATTGTCAGTTTGACAGGTTCAGAGGGGAATTCATTATGAGTATTTTCGACCATTTCCAAGCGCGCTACGAAGCCTCAAAGGATGAGGAGTTATCACTGCAAGAGTTTTTAGCTCTATGTAAGGATGACAAAAGCGCTTATGCCAACGCAGCTGAGCGACTATTAATGGCAATTGGCGAGCCAGAAGTCATTGATACAGCGCAAGACCCACAACTGAGTCGTATTTTCTCCAACCGCGTGATTTCTCGATACGACACATTTAAAGACTTCTACGGTATGGAAGATGCCATCGAGCAGATTGTTTCCTACCTCAAACATGCGGCCCAAGGGCTTGAAGAACGTAAGCAGATTCTTTATCTACTTGGTCCGGTGGGTGGCGGTAAATCGTCTTTAGCCGAAAAACTAAAAGCATTGATGCAACAAGTTCCAATTTATGTGCTTTCCGCTAACGGTGAACGCAGCCCTGTTAATGATCACCCATTCTGTCTGTTTGATGTCAGTGAAGATGGTGAACTACTCAAACAAGAGTATGGCATTGAGAAACGCTACCTACGCTCGATCATGTCTCCATGGGCAGCAAAACGACTCCATGAGTTTGGTGGCGACATCTCGAAATTCAAAGTAGTCAAAGTTAGACCTTCCATTTTAGATCAGCTAGCGATTGCTAAAACTGAGCCAGGTGATGAAAACAACCAAGACATTTCGTCGTTGGTTGGTAAAGTCGACATTCGACAGCTTGAGCATTTCTCGCAAGACGATCCAGATGCTTACAGCTACTCAGGCGCGCTATGTCGAGCAAACCAAGGTTTGATGGAATTCGTCGAGATGTTTAAAGCGCCAATCAAGGTGCTTCACCCGCTACTTACCGCAACCCAAGAGGGTAACTACAATGGTACGGAAGGCCTATCAGCCCTACCATTTGATGGCATGATTCTCGCCCACTCAAATGAATCTGAGTGGCAAACATTCCGCAACAATAAAAACAACGAGGCATTCCTTGACCGTGTTTACATAGTCAAAGTGCCATACTGTCTACGCGTTGCGGAAGAAGTAAAGATCTACCAAAAACTGCTCGACCATTCAGAACTATCGAAAGCGCCATGTTCACCAAGTACATTAGAACTGCTATCACAATTCAGTATTCTGTCTCGACTTAAAGAGCCAGAGAACTCATCGATCTTCTCCAAGATGAGAGTCTACGATGGTGAGACGCTCAAAGACACAGATCCTAAAGCGAAGAGCTATCAAGAATATCGTGACTTTGCGGGCGTCGATGAAGGCATGTCAGGTCTCTCAACCCGTTTCGCGTTCAAGATTCTATCGCGGGTATTTAACTTCGATCAGACAGAGGTAGCGGCAAACCCTGTTCACCTGTTCTATGTTATCGAACAGCAGATCGAACGTGAGCAATTCCCTCAAGAAACAGCAGAGAAGTATCTAGAGTTCTTGAAAGGCTATCTAGTGCCACGCTACGTCGAGTTTATCGGTAAAGAGATCCAGACGGCCTACTTAGAGTCCTACTCCGAGTACGGTCAGAATATCTTTGACCGCTATGTAACCTATGCAGATTTCTGGATTCAAGACCAAGAATACCGCGATCCAGAAACCGGTCAGCTATTCGACCGCTCTGCATTAAACAATGAACTAGAAAAAATCGAAAAAACAGCCGGTATAAGCAACCCGAAAGATTTCCGTAATGAAATCGTCAACTTTGTGCTTCGTGCTCGCGCCAATAACAATGGCACCAATCCAGTTTGGACAAGCTACGAAAAACTGCGCACTGTGATTGAGAAGAAAATGTTCTCAAATACAGAAGAGTTGCTACCAGTTATCTCCTTCAACACTAAGACCTCTTCTGAAGATCAGAAGAAACATGATGACTTCGTCGCTCGTATGATGGAAAAAGGCTACACAGAGAAACAAGTACGCTTGCTATCTGAATGGTATCTACGCGTTCGTAAATCTTCGTAATAGCAGTGTTTTAGCCCATGAAATCCCTACCAGAGAACAACGCTCTGGTAGGAGATTGGATGAATAAGTGTCTGTCGACATGTAACGGCAGGTGCGTAAGAGATAAGGGGTGACTCATGGCGCAATTTATTGACCGACGACTGAACGGCAAAAATAAAAGTGCGGTAAACCGCCAGCGCTTTTTACGCCGCCATAAAGAGCAGATTAAAGAATCTGTGGCGGATGCGGTAAATCGCCGTTCAATCACCAACACTGAAACCGGTGAAGACGTATCCATTCCGCATAAAGACATCAAAGAGCCCGTCTTTCATCAAGGTAAAGGTGGCTTAAAAGAGCGTGTCCATCCGGGCAATGACCAGTTCATTACCGGAGACAAAATCGAACGCCCTAAAGGTGGTGGGCAAGGCGGAGGCTCTGGCGAGGGCGAAGCCAGTGCCGATGGCGAAGGCCAAGACGATTTTGTATTCCAGATTTCTAAAGACGAGTACTTAGACATTCTATTTGAAGATCTTGAGCTACCCAATTTGGAAAAAAACCAAATCGCCAAAATCACCGAATGGAAAACCCATCGCGCTGGCTATCAAACCGCTGGTGTGCCCGCAAATATCGCGATAGTGAAATCGCTTCAACAGTCACTTGCACGTCGAACCGCCATGACGGCAGGCAAAAAGCGCATGTTGCGTGAACTCGAAGAAGAGCTCGACCGCGTTAAAATGTCTGAGCCTGCACAAATGCTCGAAGAGAAGCGTCTTCAAGAAGAGATAAAAGCTCTGCGTCGTAAGTTAGATACTGTTCCATTTATTGATACCTTCGATTTACGATTCAAGAACTATGAGCGCCGCCCTGTGCCCTCTAGCCAAGCGGTTATGTTCTGTCTTATGGATGTTTCAGGTTCTATGGACCAAGCAACCAAAGATATTGCCAAGCGCTTTTACGTGCTTCTTTACCTATTCCTAACTCGCACCTACGAGAACGTAGAAGTGGTGTTTATTCGTCACCATACCCAAGCAAAAGAAGTCGATGAACACGAGTTTTTCTACTCGCAAGAGACAGGGGGAACCATAGTTTCAAGCGCGCTAAAACTAATGAACGAAATTGTTGCAGACCGCTACCCTGTTGGAGAGTGGAATATTTACGCAGCTCAAGCCTCAGATGGTGATAACTGGGCAGACGATTCACCGCGATGTCGTGAGCTTCTCACCAAAAACTTATTGCCAAACTGCCAATACTACTCATACATCGAAATCACTCGCCGCTCTCATCAAACCTTGTGGCATGAGTACGAAAAGCTTGAGGGAGCATTCCCTAACTTTGCGATGAAAAACATTCGCAGCGTTGAGGATATCTTCCCTGTCTTTAGAGAGCTTTTCAAAAAAGAGACTGCTTAGGGAGGCTGTATGACAACGAAAACGAAAAAGCCAACAAAGAGTAAGGCGCTACCAGATGGACCTGATTGGACATTCGATCTGCTTGACCAATACCACACCGAAATAAAACGCGTCGCTGATCACTATAAGCTTGATGCTTATCCTAACCAAATTGAAGTGATTACTTCTGAGCAAATGATGGACGCCTATTCAAGCATTGGTATGCCAATCAACTACAATCACTGGTCATTTGGTAAGAAGTTTATTCAAACGGAACAAGGCTACAAGCATGGTCAGATGGGTTTGGCGTATGAAATCGTCATCAACTCAAACCCATGTATCGCCTACTTAATGGAAGAGAATACCGTTACGATGCAAGCCTTAGTAATGGCCCATGCTTGCTACGGACATAATTCATTTTTCAAAGGTAACTACTTATTCCAGACTTGGACCGATGCAAGTTCTATCATTGATTATCTATTGTTTGCTAAAAACTACATTGCTGAGTGTGAACAAAAATACGGTGTTCAAGAGGTTGAAGACCTACTCGACTCCTGCCATGCGTTAATGAACTTTGGTGTCGACCGCTATAAGCGTCCAGAGAAAATCTCGATTGCTGAAGAGAAGTCTCGTCAAGAAGAGCGTGAAGCTTACCTTCAGTCGCAAGTTAATGACTTATGGCGCACGGTTCCGAAATCAACGGTAGAACCTGAAAGCCAGAAAATACGTTTTCCGACTGAACCACAGGAAAATATACTCTACTTCATTGAAAAGCACGCGCCTTTACTTGAATCGTGGCAAAGAGAAATCGTGCGTATCGTACGTAAGATCAGCCAGTACTTCTACCCACAGAAACAGACTCAGGTCATGAACGAAGGTTGGGCAACTTTCTGGCACTACACCATTCTCAACCACTTGTACGATGAAGGTTTGGTAACGGATAGATTCATCTTAGAGTTTCTCCACAGTCATACTGGCGTCGTTGCGCAACCGGCCTACAACAGCCCTTACTTCAGCGGTATTAACCCTTACGCATTAGGTTTTGCTATGTTCCGCGATATTCGACGTATCTGTGAAGAGCCAACTGACGAGGACAAAGAGTGGTTCCCAGACTTAGCCGGAACAGACTGGCTTGAAGCGGTACATTTCGCTATGCAGAACTTCAAAGACGAGAGCTTTATCAGCCAATACTTGTCACCTAAGCTAATGCGCGACTTCAAACTGTTTGCCATCGTCGACGACGACCGTAAAAACTACATCGAGGTGAGTGCCATTCACGACGATAGTGGCTATCGCGCAATCAGAGAAAAACTTGCGGCTCAATATAATTTGAGTAACTTAGAACCAAACATCCAAGTGTTTAACGTTGACGTGCGAGGCGATCGCTCGCTCACGCTACAGTACGTGCCTCATGACCGCATTCCTCTTGATGAAGGCTACGATGAAGTTCTCAAGCACCTTTATCGCTTATGGGGATTTGACGTCATTCTTGAAGAGGTAAAAGACAGCGGTCGCCGAGAGATTCTCGGTACCTGCCCTAAACGAAACGACTATGATGGCAAAATATAAAACTCAACAATGACAAAAGGCCCCGAGGGGCCTTTTTTACGGTCTATCTTATTGTTTGGCGATAATGCTTCGAACCACTTCTAGGTCCTCTGGCGTATCGACACCTGCGGCCGGTGCCTCCTTCGCCACTTCAACATGGATCTTTTCCCCATACCAAAGCACACGTAGCTGTTCTAAGCACTCTATCTTTTCAAGCGCTGTTGGCTCCCAGTTGATATAAGTGTTTATAAACCCTGCACGATAAGCATAAATACCAATATGGCGCATCAGTGGTTGTTTAATGATTTTCGTATCGTCCGCGAAGCTGTCGCGATCCCAAGGAATCGTTGCGCGGCTAAAATACATCGCATAACCATCTTTATCCGTCAGCACCTTAACCGCATTCGGGTTAAAGACTTCCGCTTCATCACTGATCTCAACGGCCAACGTGGACATAGGTGCTTGGCTATTCGCCAAGTTCTCTGCAACTTGAGTAATGATAGAAGGTGGAATCAAAGGTTCATCCCCTTGAACATTGACGATAATATGATCGTCGGGGATGGCCATTTTCTCAACCACTTCAGCAAGGCGCTCTGTGCCTGATTCATGGTTTGGTGAAGTCATGCAAACTTGCCCACCAAAAGCTTCAACCGCTTGCTCTACTCGGCTATCATCAGTTGCAACAATTACCTTATCGGCACCCGCTTGGATTGCCTGTTCATAAACCCATTGAATCATAGGCTTACCACAGATATCCGCCAGCGGCTTACCAGGTAAACGGGTCGACTGATAACGCGCGGGGATAACAACCGTAAACGACATTATCTGCCCTCGTCCATACTAACTTTGCGCGCTTCAGGTTCTAGAAGCACCGGAATACCTTCTTTGATCGGATATGCAAGACGGTCTAATTTACACACTAGCTCTTGCTTGTCCTTATCAAACGTTAGTTTTCCCTTACATACTGGACATGCAACAATCTCAAGCAGACGATGATCCATACTGTTCCTTAACCTCTTTAATCTTATTTAAGATGCGCGCTTTATCTGCATCTTCAAACTCAGCACTGACAGGTAAATACCACCAGTTCTCTTTCGCATAATGCGCGCATTTTACCGCGTCTTTTTCTGTCATAATCAAGTGTTCGCCTTTGGCAGCGAGCGCCTCTAAATCAGACAGTTCAAAATCTTTATGATCGGCAAAGCCTTGTTGATAAGAAGGTTTTGCACCTAACTGTTCAAGTGTCTTAAAAAATCGTGGAGGGTGGCCGATCCCCGCCATCGCAACGAGATTATCTTTCAGCTCTGTGACACTCAAGCGTTGACCAGTTTTCATATTTACCGCTTGAGTCGGCTTTAACACCATAGTGGCTTCATTTTGTAACGCTTGACCACCATTGGTAATGATAAAATCTACCTCAGTTAACCTCTCAGTAGGCTCGCGTAGCGGGCCCAATGGAATCAAGGACTCACTGCCAAAACGTCTCACGCCATCAACCACGACAATCTCGATATCACGTTGTAGTGCATAATGTTGAAGGCCATCATCGGTAATAACGATATCAACACCTAACGGTAGGAGAGCCTTAACAGCTTCACTTCTAACCGGTGAAACGGCTACTGGCGCGCTTGTGCGTTTAAAGATGAGCTTAGGCTCATCACCACAGTGTTTAGTTGACGTTTCACTGTCCACCAGTAGCGGATAATGCGGCGCTTTCGCCCCATAACCGCGTGACACCACCCCAGGCTTATAACCAAGCGCTTGAAGTTGCTCAACCAACCAAATGACTACTGGCGTCTTACCATTACCACCAGCGGTAATATTACCCACAACGATGACAGGCACAGGTGCGCGATAACTTGCGCTTTTACCTGTTTGATACTTATTACGGCGAGAACGACTGATCAATCCAAACACAACACTAATTGGCCACAATAGCGGCCACAATAAATATTTTAGCGGATGATTCTCGAACCAGATCTTTTCAATCAAAGCTAGGCACCGAATTGAATTCGATGAAGCTGAGCGTAAGCGCCATCTTTCTCAATGAGCTCGCTGTGATTACCACGTTCAACGATCTCACCTTCGTCCACAACCAAAATTTCATCGGCATTTTCAATCGTAGACAGACGGTGGGCAATGACCAACACTGTTTTGTTCTTTTGCAGTTCATCCAGCGCCGATTGAATCGCTTTTTCCGATTCAGTATCCAGTGCAGATGTCGCCTCATCGAGAATCAGTACTGGTGCATCACGTAATAGTGCGCGTGCAATCGCGATACGCTGACGCTGACCACCAGACAAACTTGCGCCGTTTTCACCAATAACCGTATCTAAGCCATCATCCATCTTCTCGATGAAGTCCATGGCATAAGCGAGACGCGCAGCCTCTTCAATTTGCTCACGACTATATTGTTCGGTTGCCGCATAAGCAATATTGTTGGCGATTGAGTCATTAAACAGATGAACATTTTGCGATACTAAAGCGAAATGTGAACGTAGATTACTTAAGGTGTAATCACGGATGTCATGCTCATCAAGACAAATATTGCCCGCATCTACATCGTAGAAACGGGTAAATAGGTTAGCAATGGTACTCTTACCCGAACCAGAGCGCCCCACAAGCGCAATAGTCTTTCCTTTAGGAATTTTAAAACTGACATTATTCAGAGCTGGCTTTTCTTTACCTTCATAGGTAAAGGTCACTTCTTTCACTTCAATATCACCACGCACTTTTTCAGTTTGGTACTTACCGTTGTCTTGCTCGGTTTCTAAGTCCATTAGAGCAAACAAGGTTTGGCTTGCTGCCATACCACGTTGGAAATCAGAGGTAACATTAGTCAACGCTTTAAGCGGTCGCATTAGAGCAAACATGGCAGAAAACACGACAGTAAAAGTACCTGGTGTAAGTTCCGAGCGGATTGAATCGACACTCGCTAAGAACAAAACCACAACCAAAGCGATAGATGCGATCACTTGAATCACCGGGTTAGCAATCGCTTGAGCTGCCACCATTTTCATCGACTGCTGACGCATCTGATTGCTCACTGAATCAAAACGCTCACTTTCGACATGCTGTCCGCCGTAGCTCAAAACCACTTTATGACCTTTTAGCATCTGCTCTGCGGACGAGGTGACATGCCCCATAGTTTCCTGCATGTTTTTGGAGATTTTACGGAAGCGTTTCGAAACAAAACCAATTCCCCATGCCACGATTGGAGCGACAACAATCAATACCAATGACAACTGCCAACTGTTCCAGAACATAAGGATAAGCAGACCAATAATACTTGCACCTTCACGCACAATACTCACTAAGGCTCGACTCGTTGCCCCCGCAACCTGTTCTGAGTCATAGGTAATACGAGATAGCAGACCACCGGCGGATTCTTTATCAAAGTAAGAAACTGGCATATGCATGAATTGGTTAAAGATAGAGCGTCTCATCTCCATAACCACGTTGCCAGAAACCCAGCTTAAACAGTATGTTGAAACGAACCCACTCAGGCCTCGCACCACCATCATGCCGAAAATAATAAAAGGGAGAATTCTTAGAAAGTTAGATTCTGCATCGCCAAAGCCTTCATCGAGCAAGGGTTTGACCAATGACATCATGTAAGTGTCGGCAGCAGCATTAATAATGAGAGCAACAACAGCTACAGCAAGGCCTGCTTTGTACTGTCGAATATAAATCCACAGGCGTTGAAAGGTTTGCCACGTGGTTTCGTCTTGATTCAGAGACATAGAGTTGCTTATTTTTCTTTTACAATATTGCGGCTATTCTACTCCGTTACGCAGCATCTGCCTATACCAAGTCTTACCTTTGCGCTCCCTTAGCGCACTAACCTGATAACTTTGCGGATAAACATCGAGCAACACTTGACCAGAATGCCCGGTATCCAACCATTTCGCCCCTGCTTTTTGGTATCGCTTAACCACGTTTTCATCCGGCAACTTCCATCGTCCCCCCTTAGCCAGAGATGCGACTGCGACTTCAGGACTAACCGCTGCAATAAACGCGGGAATTGAAGAGGTTTTACTGCCGTGATGGGGAACAATCAAGATATCTGAATCGAGTTTTTCGCCCTCCCTAACCAAGATCCATTCCGCTATAGATTCAATATCTCCCGCCAACAGCAGCGTTGTTGAACTCTCTTGGTGTTGGAGTTTAAACACACATGAGTGAGGGTTATAGGCTCTGCTGGTCAATTTGGGTGGCCATAATGACTCAATGATGATCTTTCCCCATTGCCAAGAACGCCCTACTACACACGGTTCAAAAGACTCCCCTGACTGACTAGTCAGTATCTTGCTAGGACTCCACTGCTGCTTGATTGCTTGCAAACCTCCCGAATGATCATTGTCAAAGTGGCTGATAGCCAGATAGTCTAATTGGGTGATGCCTCTTGAGATCATTAATGGCGTCACAACCTGTTCAGCCATACTAGAGGTTTGCCAAGCGGCACCGGTATCGTAAACAAGTGCCCTATTCTGTTGTTGAACAAGGATAGATAAACCATGACCAACATCTAGCACCACAATTTGCCACAATGGCGTATCCTGCCACTCTACTAAGCTTAAGCCCGCACTCAGCGTCAGTAACATAGTAAATCGCCTTGATAGAAAACGACTTATCACTAGCACAGCTAAGATGCAAAGAAGCCATAACAGTGTTTGTCTCGAAACATCAAACCAAGTCCAGAGAGAATATTCCATCGCCCAATTCACTGGCCCTAAACTAAGCTCTAGCAACTGCCAAGGGAATTCAAACCAAGGAAATATAAGGTGGCTAGCAAAGGAGAAAAAGACGAGCGGTATGACTAAGACAGTAAACCAAGGAACAAACACGAGATTGTAGGCAATGGCACCTAGGCTCACTCCATGAAAAAGATACATGACAATGGGAGCCATCAAAACCACCAGAAAAAGCTGAATTTTTACTGCCTGCACAACCAGATTGCCGCGTGTTTTCCCACTGACTTGGTAAAGGAAAATCACCCCAACCGCGACCATCGACATCCAAAGGCTAGGAGAAGCAGCAGAAAAAGGATCAAGAAAAAGCAGCAGACTAAAAACAAGCAACCACTTAAACAAGTTGGGGAGCTGACCTGCAAGCGGCATTAAAATACATAACAGCAAACACATAGTGACCGCTCGCTCCGTTGGGATAGAAAAACCAGCGAGCCACGCATAGCCAATAGCAAAGGCTAAACCCAACAAAACAGGCGCGTGCAAAAATAAAACATGGAGCTTAAGTAGGCTAAGCCCAATAAACCAACCGATAGCAAATGCAATACCGACATGCAGACCAGATATCGCAATAAGATGGCTAAGACCGCTACTTTTAAGCAATTCCCAATGTTGCTGAGTAAGCCCTTCCCGCATACCAAACATAAGAGCCAATATCATCGCTTGATGTTCGAGTAATTGTGTTTTCTCTTTAACCGATTCAATCAGCCGCGTTCGAAGCGAAGGTTGACTCGATATGAAGAAGCTTTTCTTTCTATCGATTGAGCCAGAGCCAACCACTCCTTGGGAAAGTGCATGCTGCTCGGCATCGTACCCAACGCCATTCATCAAACCATAAATCGGTTTCACCGAGATACTTGCCGTCACTTGGTCACCCGAATTCAAAGAGATTGGGCTAGTTAAACGCAGTTTAGGTTGGTGAAAAGTGGTCAAGGCTTCACCATTGATTGATCTAACTACAACAATACCTTGAAAGCCAAAATTTATTGGTTTAAAAAGGCTATCAACGTCAGCGATTATGGTAATATCCTGACCAGTTTGAAAAAGTGCTTCTGTTTGATATCGCAATAAGTTGCCGTGCATCAGGATGACAACACACGCTAAAGCTAGTCCCAGACAGCCTCTTGCTCTCCTATACTTGGTTGAAACAACCAGTACAGCCGAAGCTAAAGGCAAATAGTCTAATTTCGGCATTATCGGCCAATACGGACTAGTTGTGATCAACAAAGAGAAAGAAATTAGCGTCCAGTAATGTAAGTAGAGAGTCATTTCCCTATGCCAAGAAAATTTATTAAGCGCTTTATGCCTGACCACGAAGTAATTAAACGTCAAAAGGCACTAAAGATTTTTGGCAATGTGCTGTATAACCCAAACCTATGGTGTCTTAACCGTCGCTCCGCGTCTGGTGCATTCGCTGTCGGTTTGTTTATGGCTTTCGTTCCCCTTCCAAGCCAGATGATTATGGCCGCGGGCCTCGCTATCGCCTGCGGTGTCAACCTACCACTCTCTGTTGCACTTGTTTGGGTGAGTAACCCTGTCACCATGCCAGTGCTGTTTTACTTTGCGTACAAAGTTGGCGCTTGGGCCATGCATGTACCTCCTCAGCACTTCCACTTTGAGCTTTCTTGGGAGTTCATTCTGCATCAAATGAGTACTATAGGTCCTCCATTCCTACTCGGCTGCCTAATCTGTGGCGTTTTGTCAGCAATGATCGGGTATTTTGGAATCAGGGCTCTGTGGCGTTATTCTGTAGTACGAAGTTGGCAACAAAGAAAAATCAGAATAGGCAACCTGCTTAAAAAGTAAAACGCCAGCTCGTGCATTTTCGGCTCAGTTAATATCCGCTTGAAAAATGATGAAACGAGAGTGTGACAAGCGCGGTTAGCCACCTGTAGAAAACCAAAAAGGGAAAAGCCTCAGCTTTTCCCTTTTTATTGGTAACAATGACTTGTTTCATAGCGGATTAAACTCAGCATCACGTAGTACTGAGAGTATTAACTCCCCACTCTCTGCTACTCTAAACTCTCCATACTGAGCGGCATTTAACTCGTCAGCTTTCCCTTCTTGAAAGAAATACGCGTTGGTGGCGAATTTAACTTGCCCCGACCTCAGCCTAAACTGCAACGCGATTTCAGAACTAGGCGAACGCTCTGTCGAAGTCGACACAAACTGCGCGACACGATTGCTATCGAGTTCGATGTTCACAAAGCCATCGACTGCCGCACTGTATCTGTATTTCATGCCCTTGTCAGCTAATTCACGGATGACATCTTCGCCTAGTTCAAAATTGAGTATCATGTAGTCACCCTGCATCAGGGAACGAGGATCAACTGGGGCTAGCTTGAGTAGAACAATCTGCCCATTCTCCAAAAGCTGCTCTTTTTGATAGATAGACCAATTGACCGCAATTAACGCTAAAACAAGTGTAACGATATAGATAGTTCTTCGCATACGACTACCCCTTTGCTTGATTTAGTACTTTGTTGAACACTAAGTAGCTAACTAACATGACCAAGGCGACCGACATCAGTACCCCAGATTTAAACAGCAATGTCGTTTCCATCATGTAATAGTATGTTGAGCTATACACGAGCAAGGCTATCGCCCCCAACCCGATCATCATCCGGTTGCTTTGTGCGAAAGCAGTGACGAGTATGATCAAACTTGCTCCTACGCCGGGAGCCATACTGGTTAAAACGGCGATTAAAATGGTGAAAATGACTGCGAGTTTAACCACCTTAGAGCGGAACCAGACTTGGTGATAGCAAAGCAAGTACCCTACAGAGATACAGATACTCAACATGTAGGCGATAGGCGCAACCCAATAAGGCAAAGTAAAAATGGCGTCAGCGTTTGAAACCAATAAACTGCCAACTTCAGCTCTAAAAACCTCAGCGCACAGTAATACCACAATCGATAGCACCAAGCCGTACTTTATGCCTGATACGAATCGATAGGATGCGGGAAAGCGAAATTCATTCAGTGACAACCAAACCATTGGCGGCAGTAAAACACTGCTTAATAGACTCGGCAGTCCACAAGAAATCAGCACCCCAGACATAGCCGCACAGCAACTTAGGGTCGACCATACTCGATGAGTCATACTTGGCATGATAAGCACGAGTACAGCTTGCAGAATTGCAAACGAAAGCAAAATAACTTGTATATGCTCAAGTGGCAGCAATGCCCAACCATACAGAACTTGCGCAGAAAAGCTTAACGCAAGACCAAGATGCTCAATAAACTCATTATTAGGGGCAGAGAGTATTCGCTGAGCGACTACAAACATGATCAAAGCCACGACCGCCGAAGCCACTGCACTTTGGAAAAATAGAGTAAAAGCGCCGAAGAAGATGCCCAGTAAACAGAGTCCGCCTAGCCAGCCACAGATCGCCAGTAATAGTTTGATAGGCCAAGCAAACCTACTTGGTACCTCATTAAACGTACTTTCAGATACCACGCCCTGATTAATCAGCCGATTTTTTAACTGGTTGCTCATGGTCGCCGCTCCTCCCGTTGAACATTTTTGAGCCAAACCGCGGCGATTAGCCCAGACAAAATCACGACCGTAGTGAGAATTAAGAAATAAGCCAGGTCATCAATTCCTCGAATGTTTTGTGCGATAAAAGTGACCGTAACCAAAACCAGTGACAGGCATCCACCAGAGAGCATAAATAGATCTAAGGTACGTCTTCGATAAAAATAGTAGACGCTAGCTAGCGAAGCCCCCCAAACCAACATCGGCATAACAATATCGTTGCTAGAGTTAAGCAAAGAAGTCCAAACGATATAGGTAATAATGAGGCCAGACGCTGTCCCTAGTAGATGCAGCATCCACTTTTTCTGCATCCAAGCATGTGACGCGCTCAGAAATTGCCACACGCACAAGGCGCCCGTGTTTAACAAAAACAGCGCCCACGAATCACTATCTGCGAAGCTGAACAACAAAAAGTGATTGGCTGAAAAGGTATTGAGGTAGAGAACGATCGAAATATTACTTAAAGCAAGCCACAGTACCCACGCAGGAATAAGCCGTGCGACCACAACCCAAGGTGTAATAATCACCAACCAACTGGCGAAAAGCTGCCAAGTATCGGCACCTGTTTGATAAGTTTGACCAAATAAAGCCAGCAAGGCACCCACTAAAAGACACGAAGTAATCATTGCCGCATTCGCAACCAACTTGTGTCGTTCAGCTTTGATATAGACGCCAACAGATACTATTAAGCAAGTTTCGATAAGAGAAAACTTGGCGAATCGACTTAGATCGGCCCAGTTGTAGGCGAAAAAGAAAATCAAAGACAAACTGAAAGCTAAGCTACCAAGCCAAACAAACAATTGATTAAAAAAATGAACCCAAGCTTGGGGAGCAGGCTTTATTTCAGCCAGCTCCTTCGCTCGTTCTATAGTGTCGGAAGTAACGATTCCACGCTCAACAAGATCAACAAGCTCTTTTCTCATTGATTTGATTCCTTTTGCTCTATTGGCATTGTCTCTCAGCCAAATACTCAGAGGCACTATATGGCTGAGCAAACATCAAATTTGAGGCAAACGGATTTGCCTCATCATCACTTAGAGCTTAACACAGCAGCTGGGTTCAACTTACTGGCTCTAGAAGCGGGATACCAAGTAGCAAAAAGGCTCAGAGTGATAGCAGTCAAAGAGACAACAATGACATCACTAGGATTGACTTGAGATGGAAGGAAATCAACGAAATAAATATCACCAGACAAAAATTTATGCCCAATGAGATTTTCTAACGCGCTAATCATAGGGGTAAGATTTAACGCTATCAAAACGCCAAACAAACTGCCTGCAACGCTTCCTAGCACACCAGAAAAGACCCCTTGCCAAACAAATATCCGTTTTACCAATCCATCTGTCGCGCCCATCGTGCGCAAAATCGCAATCTCAGCGGCACGATCTTTTACCGCCATCATCAAGGTTGATACGATATTAAAGCTCGCCACACCAATCACCAAAACCATCACCAAATACATAATGGTTCTAACCAGTTGGATATCACGGTAAAGAAAGCCGTATTTCTGCTGCCAGCTACGCAAGTAAACATAGACATCCAGTGTGTTGCCTACTTCACGAATAATTTGAGTCGCATTCAGTACTTCGTTAACGCGCACGGAGACACCACTCACACCTTGGCCCATTTTTGCGTAATTCTGCGCATCTTGAAGCGGTACAAGCGCCAAGTTATGGTCAATCTGGCCATTTAAAGAGAGTAAGCCCGCAACTTTTACGCGCACACGCTTTGGCGCCTGAACTTTTGTCGTAGCACCAGAGGTAGGGATCATCAAAGTTAAAAAGTCGCCTTTTTTGACCTTGAGTAGATCTGCAATCCCTTTGCCAAGAATGACCTGTTGTTGCCCCGCTTGGAAACCACCCCATACCTCAGAGTCAATAAAATCACTTAAGTTAGAAACCTTGCTTTCAAGTTGCGAATCGATACCTCTTACTTCAAGGGCTTTGAGCTGCGCGCCTTTTTCAGCTAGGGCAGTAAACTTCACATAGGGAGCCGCTGCTTCAATCTTAGGATGTTTTTCGGCTTGTAACACGACATTTTGCCACTCAACCAATGGCCCTCTCACACCTTCAAACTCTCCGTGAGAGATAACCGATAAGACACGATTTTTAAGCTCGCGTTCAAAACCGTTCATAGCAGACAAACCAATAATGATCATCGCCACGCCCACTGCAATGCCTATGGTTGAAGACATTGAAATAAACGAAACCATTTTATTTCGTTGCTTGGCTCGGCTAAATCGGCCGCCAATAAACAGAGACAGGGATGAAAACACTTACGCCCCCTCAATGTTGAGTAGCAAACCGTCTTGCATATGCAGCTGACGATCCATTTTCGCCGCTAACTCGCCATCATGTGTAACAACCAAAAATGCGGTGTCAGACTCTTGATTTAGCTCGCGCATCAGATCATAAATCGCTAATGCCGTCTTATGATCTAAGTTACCGGTCGGTTCATCAGCCAAAACGAGAGAGGGGCTGTTAACCAGCGCTCGCGCTATCGCCACTCGTTGACGCTCACCGCCCGAAAGCTCCGCTGGTCGGTGTTCAACTCGGTGGCTCAAACCCACTTTATCTAACAGTGCTTTCGCTGCGGACTTGGCTTGGTTCACCTTGGCGCCACCAATAAGCAAAGGCATTGCGACGTTTTCTATCGCGCTGAAATCTGACAAGAGGTGGTGAAATTGGTAGACAAAGCCTAGGTGCTGGTTGCGCAGCTTAGCTTGACGGTTCGAACTCAGTTTTGATAAGTCTTGACCTAAAAACTCAACATGACCTTCGGTCGCATCATCTAGAGCACCTAAGATATGCAGCAGCGTACTTTTACCCGAACCTGAGGTACCAATAATCGAGGCAAGCTCGCCCTTCTCGATATCAAAGCTCACACCTTTAAGAACTTGAGTATCAAATGCACCCTCATGATAAGTTTTGCACACGTTGTGACATTGAAGAAGACTACTCATATCTTAAAGCCTCGGCTGGTTTTACTGATGATGCGCGGTATGAAGGGAACAAGGTGGCGACAAGGCTTAGCGCAATAGCCAATACCACAACAACAAAAATTTGAGCAGGGTTGATTAATATCGGAAGCTCACCACCCACCGCGAATAGAGCGATACCCGCACTTTCAAGTAACGAGTTGATATTATTTGCTAGCAAGACACCTAATCCACCACCAATGATGGCACCTATCACGCCACTACTTGCGCCTTGAACAATGAAGATCGAGAGAATCTGCCTGTCAGTCATACCTTGAGTTTTTAAGATCGCGACTTCAGATTGTTTCTCCATCACCACCATAATCAGCGCAGAAATGATATTGAACGCGGCAATGCCCACGATGAGACCGAGCATTAAGCCCATCATGTTCTTTTCCATTCTTACCGCTTGGAAAAGCTCGCCTCTTTGATCGCGCCAATCTTGCCATTGCCAACCATTAGGCAGTGGATTTTGGCTTAGTTCGCCAACCACAAATGGGTCATTAAAGAACAAACGCCACCCTGTCATAGTGTCCTGCTTCAAACGCATCAACTTTCTAGCGTCTGAGATATGAGTGATCATCAGCTGTTTATCAACATCTGAGCCTGTATTGTAGATACCCGCCACAGTAAATAAACGCTGGCTTGGGATTCGACCCAGTGGCGTAAACTGACTCGCACTGGTGACCATCAAGCGAACTTTGTCACCAACCGATACGTCCATTGAACGGGCGAGCGAATGACCAATAAACAACTGGTACTCACCCGCTTGTAAGTTAGATAAGTGACCCGCAATTAAATGACGTTCAATAGGGTCATGCTCTGAAGGCTTAATACCAATTAGTAAGCCAGCGTTAAGTTGGCTTGGGCTTTGGATCACGGCTTCACTCTGCACGATTGGCTCTGGATGCCCAGCAGAAGAAAGTTGCGCGATAAATTCAGGAGCACGTTCTGTTTTTGCCGTTTTACCGTCAATTTGAGAAACGATGGCTTGAGGAAGAACGCCAAGAATGCGCCCTTTAAGCTGCGCCTCAAATCCATTCATAACGGAAAGCACAGTCACAAGCGACATCACACCGATCGTAATGCCTGCTGTCGACATATAAGAGACAAAGCGGCTAAACCTATCACCGGAGCGACCTCGTAAGTAGCGCAAACCGATGAAGGTTGAGACTGGATGAAACATAGTAGAAACCAATTTAGGGTTTGATGACCTCAGGGTCTGTTGACTCTGGTAATGGTGCTTACTCTACCGATTAAATCCCTTGGCGTGTAGTGTTTAATTGCCAATTAGTGGTTAAAATATGTAATAAACAAAGGGATAGCTTGATTACTTGTCAGCTATAACGATAATCAACGTTATCAAGTAAAAGGAATCAAGCATGGCCGATCAAGAATTCTTTACCGTCAACCACACAATGACAGTCAATGTCGAAGCTTTGGCTGAGGGCGTGGATTTCCCAAGTTTTGAAAAATTTGAAGGAGAAATCCCAGCACCTTTCATTGTTGCTAGCGAGTTTAGCAATCTTGATTTATTAAACGACAGCGCACGTAATGAATTGAAAAATAGTGACTTTAAGCATGTGATTCAACTGCTAGATACGCAAAACTCTAAGCTCAACCTGCTGTTGACCTTTTTGCTATCTCAGCAAGATGACCCATCTATGCGCCATAAGACTCACTCGTTTGGCGCCAGCCAATTTACCTACATTTCTGATGCGGCAGTGAGTCTTGATTCCAAAGTTCGTATAAAATTATTCTTAGAGCACCCTGCCGCAGCAATATATTGTTACGGACACATATCGCAAGTAGAGGTGACCGAGGACACTCATCTCGTCACCGTGAAATACGATTTACTGCGTGATCTCGATGAAGATCTCCTTATCAAAGCCGCTCTATTCCAACAACAAAAGCTCCTTCGTCAGCGCTCACTTAATCGCGACAAATAAACAGAACTATGTCTAACACATCATTACTTAATCTGGCGTGCTCAGAACGCGCCGGAGACAAAAAGCAGATTGGTAACCTTCAAGGTGCAAGTTTAGCCCTTGCTATTGCAGAACTCGCGCAACAGCACGGCTCACACACTCTGCTCACCGTTCCTGATCCGCAAACTGCGTTAAAACTACAACAAGAACTAGAGCAATTTGCCACTCAAGAAGTCGCCTTGTTCCCTGACTGGGAAACCTTGCCATACGATAGCTTTTCTCCCCATCAGGAGATTATTTCAGATAGAATTTCTCGACTCTATCAGCTGCCAACGCAATCAAGCGGGCTCACCATCGTTCCGGTGAATACGCTGTTGCAACGCCAGTCCCCGCGCGACTATTTAATGCAGCATACGCTGATGGTGAAAGTGGGTGATCTGTTCTCACTAGAAAAGCTGCGCATTCAACTTGAGAAGTCGGGTTATCGACATGTAGACCAAGTATTTGGCCCAGGTGAATATGCAAGCCGAGGCTCGATTTTAGATCTCTTCCCTATGGGCTCTAATGATCCATTTCGTATCGATTTCTTTGATGATGAGATCGATACGATTCGTACTTTTGATCCTGAGAATCAACGTTCAATCGAAGATAAACAAGAGATACGTTTACTTCCAGCACATGAATTTCCAACTTCCGAGAGCGCAATTGAAGACTTCCGTATTCGCTGGCGTCAGCGTTTCGAGGCGCGCCGTGAACCTGAATCCGTTTACATGCAAGTATCTAAAGGGACTTGGCCAGCAGGTATTGAATACTGGCAGCCACTGTTTTTTGAGCAAACGGAGACTTTGTTTGATTACATCCCAGAAAACACACAACTGTTAACGGTTGGTCAATTAGAGCCCGCGATAGACACCTTCTTGGATGACGTTGGCTACCGCTACGATCAACGCAAAGTCGATCCGCTGCGCCCACTGCTGCCGCCTGAAGAGCTATGGCTTAAGAAGGATGAACTGTTTAGCCAGTTTAAACAGTTACCTCAAGTTCAGCTGTATGTTGAGCCAGTCAGTGAGAAACAGGGTCGCTGCAATCCTAATATCTCTTCCTTGCCAGAGCTAGCGGTACAGCACCAAAACAAAGAACCATTGGCCGCTCTGCGCCAATTTAGCGAAACCTTTACCGGTCAGATAGTCTTCTCGGTTGAGTCAGAAGGCCGCCGGGAGGCTTTGCTTGAATTACTCCAGCGCATTAAGTTAAAACCGCAGGAAAGCAGCGACTTACAACAAGCGCTAAGTAGTGGTAACAAGTTCAATCTGATCCTGGGTGCCGCTGAGCATGGTTTCGTATTCGGTGACGAGCAAGTTGCACTCATCTGTGAAAGTGATTTACTTGGTGACCGAGTCATTCAGCGCCGCCGTAAAGACCGCAAAACCACCAATAGCGATGCGGTCATTCGTAACCTAGCGGAATTGCAACCAGGCCAGCCCGTAGTGCATATCGACCACGGTATCGGTAGATACATAGGGCTACAAACCCTCGAAGCCGGCGGTATGACAACAGAATACGTAACGCTTGAGTACCAGAATGATGCCAAACTCTACGTGCCCGTTGCTTCTCTCAACCTAATCAGCCGTTATTCTGGCGGTGCAGAAGACAGCGCGCCACTGCATAAGCTTGGCGGTGAAGCGTGGTCTAAAGCAAGACGTAAAGCCGCTGAGAAGGTGCGTGACGTCGCGGCTGAACTTTTGGATGTTTACGCTAAACGCGAACTTAAGCCGGGTTACAAGTTTGAGCTAGACCGCGGTCAATACGCGACATTCAAAGCGGGCTTCCCATTTGAAGAGACTGATGATCAATCCATGGCGATCAACGCCGTTATGTCTGACATGTGTCAGGCTAAAGCGATGGATCGCTTGGTGTGTGGTGATGTTGGCTTTGGTAAAACAGAAGTTGCAATGCGTGCGGCATTCGTTGCTACTGACAATAGTAAGCAAGTTGCCGTTCTTGTCCCAACTACCCTACTTGCCCAGCAGCACTTTGAGAACTTCCGCGACCGTTTTGCTAACTTACCAATTCGAGTCGAAGTCTTGTCTCGCTTCAAAACAGCCAAAGAGCAGAAGCAGGTACTGCAAGATATTGAAGAAGGTAAAGTGGACCTAGTTGTCGGAACCCACAAGCTTCTATCAAACGACATTAAGTTCAAAGATCTTGGTCTGCTGATCGTTGATGAAGAACATCGCTTTGGCGTACGTCAGAAAGAAAAGATGAAAGCGATGCGCGCGGATGTCGATATCTTAACCCTTACCGCAACCCCTATTCCTCGAACCCTGAATATGGCCATGAGTGGCATGCGTGATCTGTCAATTATCGCAACGCCACCAGCGAGACGTCTCGCCATCAAAACCTTTGTCAGACAGAGCGATGACGCAGTAGTGCGAGAAGCTGTGCTACGTGAGATTATGCGTGGTGGTCAGGTTTACTTCTTACACAATCAAGTTGAAACCATAGAAAAAGTTGCGGCAGATCTGGAGAAGTTGATTCCCGAAGCGCGCGTAACCGTCGCACACGGCCAAATGCGCGAGAGAGAACTCGAACGCATTATGAATGACTTTTACCACCAGCGCTTTAACTTGCTAGTGTGTACCACCATCATTGAAACAGGTATCGATGTACCAACAGCCAACACCATTATTATGGATAGAGCGGATAATCTCGGTTTGGCTCAGCTTCACCAGCTGCGTGGTCGTGTCGGTCGTTCGCATCACCAAGCCTATGCTTACTTAATGACGCCCCATCCAAAAGCTATGACCAAAGACGCCGTTAAACGTCTTGATGCCATTGCTTCATTGGAAGATCTCGGTGCGGGCTTTACCTTAGCTACCCACGATTTGGAAATTCGTGGTGCCGGTGAACTGCTTGGTGACGAGCAAAGTGGCCAAATTCAGTCGGTTGGCTTTACTCTATATATGGAGATGCTAGAGCAAGCAGTTGAAGCGCTGAAAGAAGGCAAAGAGCCTTCACTCGACGAGCTACTTCGAGAGCAAACTGAAGTCGAAATGCGCTTGCCTGCCCTACTACCGGATGATTACATCCCAGACATCAACACTAGGCTCTCGATGTACAAGCAAATTGCTAGTGTGACCAGTGAAGATGAGTTAGATGAACTTAAGATAGAGCTAATAGACCGTTTTGGTTTATTGCCTGATGCTACCAAGAACCTACTCTCGGTAGCCAAGTTGAAACTGCAAGCGGCGGCGCTGAAAGTGAAGAAGATTGAAGCTCACGACAAAGGTGGCTTTATCGAATTCTATCCAGATGCTGACATTAACCCTATGTATTTGGTTAAACTATTGCAATCTCAGCCACAAAAATTCGCAATGGATGGGCCCACTAAGTTCAAGTTTGCGATACCATTAGTGGATAGACGTAAGCGCATCCAGTTTGTTAGTGACATGTTGGGTGAATTCCAGCAAAATTTATTGCCAAAAGCGTAAAGCCAAAATCAAATCGAGGTGCCTCGCACCTCACTATGGAGTTGTAATGAAGAAACTGATCCCGCTGTTGCTCATGCTTGTTGCAATGCCTTCTATGGCGCAGCGTCAATTCGATATCGAAGTGATCATTTTTAAACGTGCCGTGGATGCCGAGCAAACTGCCGAGTCTTGGCCAACCAACGTCACTCAAGTGGATCTTAAAAGAGCCGGCTCTTTTGCTGATGCGAGTTACCGCGCAAAGAAGGGTGTCGAAATGCTACCCGCTTCGGAGTATGCCCTGAATGGCGAAGTTAAAAAACTCAATCAGCATGCGGGTTTTAAAGTGTTAATGCACAAAGCTTGGCGCCAAGGAGATCAAGGCCGTTTCGGTGCGCCTATCTTCCACGTGCAAGCAGGGCGAGATTATTCAGGTAAGTTTAATCCTGACGGCTCTATGATCGAAGAAAGCCAAAGCCAAGTCCTAGAAGGCATTACCGAAGAGAGCATTCCAAAACCTTTATATCAACTTGATGGCAAGCTACAAATCTATGTTGAGCACTATTTGTATGCCGATGTTGAGCTCGACCTTAAAGCACCAAGTGTAAAAGAAGTGACTTTACAAGAGCATCAACCAGAACTGTTGACGGCAGAGCCTGCCACTGACAATCAAGTTGTTCAGGTCGGTTTAATGGAAGATGTAACACCTACTGTCCATAAGGTTGAGTTCTTGAAAAGCTATCGATTCGACCAAAAACGCCGTATGCGTAGTACGGAAACGCACTTCCTCGATCACCCTTTAATGGGCGTGATCATCCAAGTCCGTCGAGTAAATCAATAATCGAGAGAGCCCTCAAACGAGGGCTTTTTATTTATGAGTCCAGATTACCAAATCATCACCCGAGAATTAGTCCTTAGGCTAATCACCAGTGAAGAAAGTGAATCTTTACAAGGCCGTGTGATTAACTCGCCTAGCCTTCACCGCTGGATTGATTGGTGCAATGCCGATTTCTCTATTGATGACGCCGAACGATTTATCCTAGCCACTCGCTTAAACTGGGTGAAATCTGAAGCCTATGGCTTTGGTGTATTTTGCCGTTCGAGTGACAAGTTACTTGGCATGGTTGCGATTAATGAGCTCTACCATACCTTTAACATGGCGAGTATTGGCTACTGGATTACCGATGAACATCAAGGTCAGGGGCTCGGTGTAAAAGCGGTCAATGCTTTAATCGAGTTTTGCTTCGCCCAACTTAAACTAACGCGAGTAGAAGTGGTCTGCGACCCAGATAACCTGCCTAGCCAAAAGTTGATAGAGTCTTGTGGCGGTCTGCTAGAAGCCAAAGCGCGCAATCGCTTTATCTTCAACGGTAAACCTAAAACAGGCCTTATATACTCAGTCATACCTAATTAAGTTTCAAGACGTAGCCCAAACCAAAAAAGAGCGCCGAAGCGCTCTTTTTAGAATTCGTTCATTGATTAATGAAGCTTAAGGTTTGGTCTTAACACTCGGTTAATACGTCCCATTAGGATGATCAAACCTGTCTTGAACACGCCATGAAGCGCCATCTGGTGCAAGCGGTACAAAGAGATATACACGACACGTGCGATTCGACCTTCTACCATCATAGAACCTTTGGTTAAGTTACCCATTAAGCTACCCACGGTTGAGAAGCGACTTAATGACACCAAAGAACCTTTGTCTTTGTAGATATAAGGCTTTGTTTCACGACCATTAAGCTTAGCAACAATGTTAGCGAAAGCACGGCTCGACATCTGGTGTGCTGCTTGAGCACGCGGTGGAACAAACGAACCATCCGCTTGAGTACACTGAGCCAAATCACCGATCACGAAGATATCGTCATCGCGCGTGGTTTGCAGTGTGTCTTTAACCACAAGCTGGTTGATACGGTTGGTTTCTAGACCCGCAATGTCTTTGATAAAGTCAGGTGCTTTGATACCTGCAGCCCAAACCATAATCTGAGCAGGGATCTTGTCACCATCTTTAGTCACTAAGCCATCTTCATCAGCTTGAGTCACCATAGTCGCAGTGCGGACGTTCACCCCTAGCTTAGTCAGTTCCTGATGCGCAGCGCCAGAAATGCGCGGTGGTAGCGCAGGCAAAATACGCTCGCCCGCTTCGATAAGGTTGACGTTAAGCTTGCTTGAGTCAAGGTCACCAAAACCGTACGTACGTAGCTCTTTTACCGCATTGTGCAGTTCTGCCGACAGCTCTACACCTGTTGCACCCGCACCAACAATCGCGATATCCACAGTGCCATTACCATTTTTGGCATGTAGCTTTAGGAACTCGTTGTTCATTTGAGTGCGGAAGCGATGTGCTTGTTCTGGACTATCTAAGAAAATACAGTTGTCGCGAACGCCGGGAGTATTGAAGTCATTAGAAGTAGAGCCAATTGCCATGACTAGAATGTCATACTCAAGCTCGCGGCTAGGCATCAGCAGCTCATCGTTATCATCTTTCAACTCACGCAGTTTAATCACTTTACGCTCGCGATCGATATCTTCTAGGCTGCCCATTTGAAAATCAAAGTGGTGGTTTTTGGCATGCGCGCGGTAGCTAAGTGCATCCACACCCTCATCAAGAGAGCCCGTCGCAACTTCATGCAGAAGGGGTTTCCATAAGTGGCTCGCCTTGCGGTCAACTAAAGTGACTTTAGCGCGACCTTTGCGGCCAAGTGTACGACCTAATTTGGTGACAAGCTCCAGTCCGCCTGCACCGCCGCCTACTACGATAATTCGTGTCACAGCAACTTCCTCAAAAAATAAAATAAAACTGAATCAAGCCGAAAGTCGACTCGATGGAATTCTGTATTTTTGGTCTAGGGGCGATTTTCTTCGCACACAGTCTAGACATAGAGGGCCAACAAATATGACACGCTTATTGGATAAAAGAGCCGAATCACTCAATGCTACAGGTTTGACGTAGCTCACTATTGGGCAAGTTTTTTACTCGCTCTCAATTTTTTTTTGATATTTATCAAAAAATTTGTAGTGAGTTCATTATATAGAGCAAAACATGACACGCAACTAAAGATTCGCGTGATCCCACTAAATTTTGTAAGGACTAGAGTTGATTGAACAATAAAAAAGCGACAGAGCCTACTCTGTCGCCTATACATTAGAAATCGATAAAAACTAGCGTTTAGTTTGCGTCTTTAAACGCTTTCATTGTTTGCAGATGTTGAGAGATTTTTTTGAACTTATGAGTCTGAGTTTCATCCCAGATAATGTTGTAATAGCTCTCTAACTCTGACGCCGTTTTACTGTTGTCGTGAATTTCATCGTCTTTCGACAAAATCACCAAACAATGTGCTCTGTTCTTTGTTCTAAATTCTGAAACACACTTAGTCGCAATGTCTTCATACTCTTCAGGTCGGTCAATACGTCCTTGCATGGTTAATTCTGGGTGCAAGTTCGGGTTAAAAATAACCTGTTTAATACCGCATAAAAAGCCAATTCTCTCTGACCAATAGCCACCAAGACCGACACCACAAATGATAGGGTTCTTATCACCTGACTGCTCTATCACTTTGTGCACTTCTTTTAGCAAATGCTGCATATCGTGCTTTGGATGGAGAGTACTGTAGTTAATGAAACGTACGTCATCATCAATAAACTGAAGTTGTAGTACTTTTTCATGGTTGCCTGGGCTGGTCGAATCAAAACCGTGTAAATAGATAATCATTGTAAATCCCTCGATCCTTGTGATTTTAATCTACCATGAAAAATAAGGTTTAAAAGCTCACTGCGTGACTTTAAGCGCCCTGAACCATCAAACAGTGATCTTAACGGCAAATTGTTTCTTGCAGTTTATGCGCTTGGGTTAAATATTGTTCATCTCCCCAAAGCTGATGGGCTAGCAGGTACCAAAGCATGGCCATCATCATTGCGCGTGGTTGCCAAGCCATTACCCCTTCAACCCAATCATCAACGCCTTCCACTCCTCTTAACTGACAATAACGATAGACGGCCTCTAATGGCTTTTCACCGCAGACATCAATGGAAAGCGTCAGATCTAAGCGTGGATCCGCTATCGCAGCGTACTCCCAATCGATGACCTTGTTGCCAGCGTCAGATTTGACCATGTTGTAACCCGCTAAGTCAAAATGACACAAGGTTTGACCGACATCCGCTAAGCTCGGCGAGGAGCGCCACTGATTGTAAATCGACACAAAAGGTTCAACTTTGTGCTCATCGTCGAGCAGCATCCAATAGTGATCAACACGTGCAGTGAAATTGAAAGGCGCGACAGGAACACGTTGAGTGTCCATATCGTGAATCGAGATCATGGTTTTGAGTAGTGAGTCGAATGGTAGCCCTTGTGTGAGTGACTCCCCTTCAACCCAAGAGACTAACAGCCCTTGGTCATTGATGTGAACAGCTTGCGGAGATAAACCGCTAGATTCGATTGCCGTGAGTATTTGATACTCTTGAAAGCGAGAGATGGAGAAAGCTTTGGTGATGTTGGTTGTTGGCCTCCAGACAAATGATTGCCCATCTGAAGTGACCACTTTCCAACAACGGTTGGTCAGTCCCCCTGTTAGCGTTTGAGCATAGTCAGGGGGAATAGAAAAGAAGTGCTCTAGTGACAATAATGAACGGTCGAGTTGGCATGCTTCACTCCACGACATTCGCGCCATAGTACACTCCTTTTGTTACATAAAGCTTAGCTTATAGGCCTAAAAAGCTTTTTGATTCTTGCTTACGGATCTCGGTCTCATCTGCCCACTCAATCAGGCCAGTTTCTAGATCCATCAGACGCATGGTCATTTTGTAGTATACGTCTTTGTCGCTACCGGCATTCTTGTTAATGCTTGATAGGTTACCGTAAAGCATGTATTGAGCACCAACCATCTTACCAAACTGAATTGCTGTGCTTTGGTTCACTAGCTCATCATTATTTTGGAAGTTTAGCTGTTCGCGTACGGCTTCGACACGATCCATATCTACAAAACGGAACTTACCAGAATTCAGCATCTTAGTGCTGATAGAATCGGTAATTGACTCAGTATCGATATGTTCGCTTGTCTTGTTCTTGATACGTTCAACAAAAACGATCGGACGTGAATCACGCGTGATGGCAGCAACAGAGCCCGACATCATCATGCTGTCGACCATTTCACCGGCAATTTTTTGCAAGTCTGTTGAACCAAAATCAATTGTTGTTGTTTCCACAGCCTGAGCGTCACCATAGCTTACTTGGTTAGAACAGCCACCAAGCACTACAGCCAAACCAAGTAATGCAATTACACTTTTTTTCATTGTCGGTTCCTTAGGATATCCTTTAGTTACTTCTTTAAATTAGTTGTCTAGTTCACGGATTTGAACGCGGAATTGGCGTCCATTTGGATTGATAGAAATCTCTGAAATAGAAACCTCTTCAGCCCCGCGAAGAATGGTTTGACGCCATGGGCTAAGCTTGTTGTTCACTTCTAGCCCCTGATCGTCATACCAATAGAAACGGTATTGAATGTGTTGGTCGCCTTTGGTTTGATTTGCCAAACGCACTATGCCTCGTGCGCGACCATCTACATCAATCGTTGAAATATCTTCGATGCTTACACGTCCTGCTAGAACGTTATCCCCAAACAGAACCGTTTGAGAGGCACCATCGATACGCAGCCCAGCCGTGTTGCTGTTGCTCGCACATCCCATTAAGGTCAATGCTGCCGCGATTGAAATAAGCCATTTTTTCATCGTATATTTCCTAGTTGTTTATGCCAAATGGTTGCGTTGTTACCTTGGCGCGAAAGCCAAACAAGCGTTGTACGACCAGACTCAACATTGAATGTATGAGTTTGACCAGCAACCTGTACAGATTGTTCCCCTGGTTCAACCACAGAACTCGCACTGTAAATCTCACCAGGTAATGTTATCCAACTGCGTGTATCCGGTTGCTCCGTCAGCGTGTTCCACACGTTAAACAGCGCATTACCTAAGTCGTCAGGGTTGTCCTTCGTTGCCTCTCGACGCAGTTCCTCTTTAGCCCACACTCGCAGAGCTTGGCGAATGATGATAGATGGCATTCGCTCGGTCAGATTCTGCTTCGCCATCAGATTGACGTCTGTGAGCAAGCTTCCCGACACACTGCTGTCATTAAGTATTACAGGGCTAAATTTCTCTGCTGGTACGTTTTCGTAATAAGGCAGAGAAACAGTATAGAGACCACGGTTACTGCCTCGCGAGATCGGAAGTGTTTGTGTCCACCCGTTCATCGCATCGACCACACCACGCTCATCAATAACGATCACCCGAGCTTTGTTCGCATCTAGGTAGCTCGCTTTACCATAACGCTTTTCAAGCTTAACCAAGTCTTCGCGCATACCTAAACGTTTAGCAACACGCTTAGTTCCATCAATCACCTGCTGGTTATCCGGCATCACGGCTAACGCACGACGATAGTCAACATAAGCGCCGTTGAGATCGTTGTCTGCTTCATACAGCAGTGCAGACAAATAGAGTAAGTAGCCACTTTGTATCGCTTGCAGCGTTTTGCCTGCGTCTGGATAATTCGCAAGGATACTACCCAAGTTTGGTGATACACCTTGTGCCTGCATCTGACTTTGAGCCGATTCAAGCTCACTCTCTCTATCTTTACGCGCACGCTCTTGCACTTGGTTCGCACGACGCATTTCGATAATCGCACCTTCTAGGTCATTCTTTTTAAGATAGTTAAGACCTAAATAAAGATGTAAGAAACCCAGTTCGTAATCAGCAGGTTGATACGTTTTCAAGTTATCGTTAACCGCAAGTGCACTCAAGCTCATTGCTGTTTCTGATACCGAGATCGTTGCTTGATCTTGCTGTCCCCTAACCGCTCGGTCACTGACTTCAAAAGCGCCCTTACTTTCTGGGTATTGTTGGTTTAGCAGATAAACTCTACCTATTTCCATATTATCGAGAATGTCGCCTGCTATCTCCTCAGGTAACAACTCTTCAGCTTCGTAATAGCGGCCGTTCTTAACGGTTTGGTGCAACTCACTGTTTTGCGCACTGTAATGACTAAAAAGATTGCCTACAGATAAATTGGCACAAGCGGAAAGAGCCAAGCTACTTGCTAAAGCAAACATGAGTCGAATGTGTTTATGCACTTTCTACCCCAATTTTTGTATTATTTGACACGATGACATGTCTCACATTTTAAAAAATTTAACGTTCGACATCAAACTTTTTAGAAAGTTCCATTAATATCAAAAATTTTTTAGCTCATTAGCATAGGGCCAAGCGGACGACCCCCCACTAAGTGCATATGTATATGGTAAACCTCTTGTCCACCATGAGAGTTACAGTTCATGATCAAACGGTAACCATCCTCATCAATACCTTCTTCTTTTGCCAGTTTGCGTGCCACGGTAAACATACGCCCCATGACAAGTTCATCTTCTTCTTCGATGTCATTGACGGTTGGAATCAGTTTATTTGGGATGATCAAAATGTGACTTGGAGCACGCGGATTGATGTCTCGAAATGCGGTAACTAAATCATCTTGATAGACAACATCTGCTGGGATTTCTTTGCGAATAATTTTGCTGAAAATGGTTTCTTCTGACATGAAGCGCTCCATTGGTACATTTATTGTTGATTAAGTTGAAACGAGTATGCGTCAAGCTTCGCAAAATCACAATAAAAAACGCTGTTCAGTTCACTTATTCGACAATCCGTTATTAGTCGCTAGCTAAATTTGTATTGTGCGTCAAAAAATGTGTGTCTCGGTATCAATACAATGGCTTTCTTTTTGTTAATTTTTTAAGACTTTATAATTACAGGGAGAGATCTATGAAGGGCTCAGTGATTAGGCGCATGTACGCTGGGTTTGCATTGATCATTATTATGTTCATCGTTACGACGTTGATGATGATGCGAGGAATGCAACAAATCCATCAAAACTTCGAAGGTGTCTCAAACACCTCGTTGCCACTAGTTTCACAATCAAACCAAACCAGCGTTGCTTTATTGTCTGCCGACAAACTTTTTAAAGACTTTTTGACAACTCAAAGCTTTGAACGCATGGATCAACTTTCAGAGCAATTCGCTCAAATGAAAGAAGCATATAACCAACAGCTATCAGCGTTGGAGCAAGTAAGCGTCGGCCAAACTGAACTGGAACAGTCAATTGTCCAACTCAAAGAAATGGAGCAGAGTTACTTCGCAGAAGCGGAACAAGCAATGGGCAATTATCGCGCAATGTTTACCGCACAAGAAGAAGTGCAGCAATCTACTCGACGCTTCCAACGCCTACATTCTGAGTTAAGTGTCGGAATGAAAGAGTACGTTGATGATCAAAGCAGTATTTCAGTTAAAGTGATGGCGAAAAGTTACTTCATCAAGTTAAAAGACGCCGAGCTCACCACTTCAGATGCCCTAGCGAGTAGCGATACCGAGTTGGTAACTCAAGCGGTGGCGAAAAATAAGAAAGCCGTTACCCACCTTAACTACGCATACCGCGGACTAACAACGCAAATGCCAGAAATCAAAAAGGCATTCGACGACTCTGTACAGCAGTTTACGCGTGATGTCGGTAAAAAAGGTGGTGTGCTAGACCAACACAGCGCTTACTTAATCGCTAAGGATGCCCTATACGCCAACATCGCAAGTCTAACCCAGCAAGTTGATGCAACTATGGCAGTGCTCAACTCATTCAGTGAAGTTGCGAAACAAGGCTTGAATGTGTCACTAAAAGAAGCCGGTGACGTATACGAGCAAGGTGTGGTTCGTTCAATCGCTATTGGCGCGATCGTTATCTTGATGGCCGTTGCGATTGGTTATCACATTGCTCACAGCGTGCGTGACCCACTCACTCGCATTCTGGGCACTCTTGAGTCTCTTACTGAAGGTGATATGACCAAGCGTATCGAGATTCGCTACAACAATGAGTTCAGTCGAGTTAGCAACCACATCAACTCGCTTGCAGATAATCTCCATGGCATTTTGGTTAAACTTAATGATGCATCCGATGATCTGACTCAAACAGCAACAACCAACCAGCAAACCTCTTCGCAAGCCCAATCACAGCTTAGTCAGCAACGTGAGCAAACGGCGAATGTTGCCACAGCAATGACCGAAATGGCGCACTCTGTTCAAGAGGTGGCACAAAGCGCTCAAAGCTCGCAGCAGATGGTTGAGCAGGTTGAAAAAGCCTCCGAGTCTGGCCGCCATATCATGGGTACCAACATCACAACCATCAACCAACTTGAAACGCGCCTCACTCAGTCCGTTGATGCGGTGAAAGATCTGCAAGCAATGAGTAGCCAAATCGGTAGTATCCTTGACGTTATCCGTAATATTGCCGAACAGACGAACCTATTGGCACTCAATGCTGCTATCGAAGCGGCTCGTGCGGGTGAACAAGGCCGCGGCTTTGCGGTGGTGGCTGATGAGGTTCGAGTGTTGGCTCAACGCACAACAGAATCAACCTCGGAAATTGAAAATATGATCAGCAATCTTCAAAGCAGCTCAACGTCAGCCAATAAGGTGATTCAAAGCTGTATGGATGATATGGAGCTTTCAGTAGAACAAGCGTCTAACGCCAATAGTGCTATGGAAGAGATCCAAGGACTTATTATGGAGATTAGCCAAATGAGCGGCCATATCTCTCAAGCGGCGGCTGAGCAGAGTGAGACGACGGGCGATATTGCTCGTAACATTGAAGAGATCAACCTGATTGCCGGCTCTAGCTATCAAGCGATGGCACAAATAGCCCAGACCAGCGACAACCTTTCCTCGTTGGCGAATCAACAAGGTGAGTTGGTCCATAGGTTTAAACTCTAGAAAGTCAGAGCAATGTAATTTATTGAGATTGGGCGGCTATTTTTTATAGCCGCCCTTGTTTTTTATATCCCATGTCATTATATGGTTTATAGGCTTGCCCACTTTTCTTTCACTCTCTCGCAAGCCAAACATGAGGAAAAACTATGGCTGTTCATGTTGGCATCATCGATCAAGACCCAATTCGCTTGGTTACTCCACTTCTTGATAATCGCACCGTAAGCGATCATATCGTCTTCATTGGAGTCCCTGCTCAAGAAGATATGTATTTGCGTCTTCACAGCGTCTTGAGCAAAAGAAACATCACCTCGGAGTTTTTTGAAATTCCTAACGTCGCAAATCCATCAAAGATTAAGCAAGCTATTTCAATCCTAGCGGAAGACCTAAAAGCAAGAGGCGAAGAAGTCAAGCTCAATGCGAGCTGTGGACTTCGCCACCGCCTGTTATCAGTCTACGAAATCTTCCGCACCTATCACTGGCCTATTTTTGTTGTTGAACCCAATAGTGACCGTCTATGTTGGCTTTACCCTGACGGCAAAGAAGATACTCAGGTTCAAGACAGAATTACCATTGATGATTATCTCACCGTGTTCGGTGCTCGTGGGGAATTTAGCGACCAAGAGCTCCCTCCCCAACTAGATCAAAAACTGTATGAGCTTGGCGAGCGTTGGGCGAGCAATGCGTTAGAGCTAGGCCCTGGTCTCGCGACACTCAACTATCTTGCGACGACTTGCCGTAAAGAACAGCGCCTTGATGTTGAGCTTTCGGAAAAACAGCAGGGTTATCGCGAGCTAAACATGCTGCTTAGTGACCTAGTAGAAGCTGAAATAGCGACCTATCACGGCGGGGTATTAACCTTCGCCAACGAAGACGCGCGCCGTTTCTCAAACGGTGAATGGCTTGAAACACTCGTTCACAGCACAGTTCGTCAGATCCAACAAGATATGCCAACGATTCAAGACCGCTCTCTTAATGTCCAAGTTTACCGTCAGCTTGGTGAGCGCGAAGTGCGTAACGAACTGGATGTTGCTTCGGTCGTTAACAACAAACTTCACATCATCGAGTGTAAGACCAAAGGAATGCGCGATGATGGTGACGATACCTTGTATAAACTTGAATCGCTTCGTGACTTACTCGGTGGCTTACAAGCCCGTGCCATGCTGGTTAGCTTCCGCCCTCTTCGCCACAATGACATCACTCGCGCTGAAGACTTAGGCTTGGCACTTATAGGCCCAGATGAGCTTAAGGATCTTAAATCGCACTTGGCGACCTGGTTCACAGAAGCTGGTGGGCGAGATGAAGCATGCGCTGACTGCTAAAAACAGATTTTGAACAATAAAAAACCGCCAGTTGGCGGTTTTTTTAATACAAAAGCGACAAGCTCTATTTAGCTGTCATCTTCAGTAAAGTTTGTTGGCAGAGTCGTTTTCATCTGATTCCAAATCTGCGCACTCTCCATACCATAGTGGCGAACGACAATCAGAATTTGGTCACGATTACCGGTTTCACACACTTCAAGTAAGTCTCGGTAGAACTGCAGTGCGAGGTCACGAGCTTGAGGGTTCGAGAAGTAGTAACTACCAACGCGATCGTACAGTTTCTTTAGACCATTAAAGATCAAACCATAAATTTGGTTACCTGAATGGAATGCTAAACGTTGGAATAGCATGTAGTCGTAGAAGTTGAATGTTTTAGCAACCAAAACGGCTTGGCGCTTTAACTCATCCTTCTCACCATCATCTTTGACGTGTTGACGAATTTTTTCAGCATACGGTGACGACTCCATGAAGACATCCCAAGACTCGGCGTTAATCAAAGACTCACATGAGCTGATCACACTAGAAATGGTTTTCTCAGAGTTTTCTTTGTTAGCTTTAAACGCATAGCGCATAAAGATAGGGCTGATGTTTGTACGTGCTGCAAGCAAATCTTCAACAATTGAAGTCGCATTATCTGCGTCCAACGTCATTAGCGTATCAAGAATATGAAGACCAGACGTTTCCATAAACTGGTTAACACGCGTTGGTTTACCATGTTGAATTGTTAGCCACCCGTCACGGGCTAAACGTTGGAGTACTTCTCGTAGAGTGGTACGCGTTACGCCAATTAGTTCAGAGAGCTCACGTTCTGCTGGTAAAATAGAACCAGGTGGGAATCGCCCTTTCCAAATACTTTCAATAATGTATTTCTCTGCGAATCCTGCTGGGCTCTTTGCCTTAATGACCATTTATATATTATCCAAACTTGTATTTTTATGGGTCTAATAGAACTCATCATACCACTAGTTTTTCTATATCGGAAACCACCACACAGTAAACGTGCGGCAAAACCACAATAGAGTATAAACTCTAACGCTATGCAGGTTTTATTGAAACATATTGGGATATGAAATAGGTTTATTTTCATATTTAGCAAATCAAAAACATCCCGCAGCTCCCACTACAAGGCATTTCAGCCGCAAAATTTAAGTTTGTAAAATTACATAATTAAACTGTCATTTCCATTCAATATAATTACATATTCTTTCTTATTCTATGCTTTCATCGCTTTGCTTGCATTAACCATTGTTTTTCACAACTCTCGTGATATGTTTACGCAACTTTGATCGCGTTTTTTAACAAAAGTAAGCGAATAGAATACTCAAACCAATTTTCTCGTTGACTAAATTGCTTTGAAGAGTACAGTGGCGACCAAAGTAAGGAGTGCTTGTCTTTCTCAGGGAGTGACTTGGCAAGACCACATGATCGTGAACGGAATGTTGTTTTTCTAAGTCACTGTTGAATCGGGTTTGTTTTCTACCTACGGGTATATTTCCACTGGTCAGAAATTCTCAGTTTTCCGATAAAATGGATACAAGCACGTGCAGTGTCTATTCATAACAACATTAAGAGTATCTAAATCATGCCGATGTCACTCGGAAATGCATTTATTAAGAATTTTCTTGGTAAGGCTCCGGATTGGTACAAAGTTGCCATCATTTCATTTTTAATTATTAACCCAATTGTTTTCTTCTTTGTCGATCCATTCGTTGCAGGTTGGCTGCTAGTCGCAGAGTTTATCTTCACCCTCGCAATGGCACTTAAGTGTTATCCTCTTCAGCCAGGTGGTTTACTCGCCATCGAAGCCATCGCCATCGGCATGACCAGCCCAGAACAAGTTAAGCATGAACTTGTAGCAAACATTGAAGTACTGCTTCTATTGGTATTTATGGTTGCAGGCATCTACTTCATGAAGCAATTGTTGCTGTTTATCTTCACCAAGATACTGCTAGGTATTCGCTCTAAGAGCATGCTTTCTCTTGCATTCTGTTTTGCTGCGGCCTTCCTGTCGGCTTTCTTAGATGCATTAACTGTCATTGCGGTTGTTATCAGCGTTGCGGTTGGCTTCTATGCGATTTACCACAAAGTCGCTTCTGGTCAAGGCCCTAACTCTTCGCACGACCATACTCAAGATGACCATTTATCTGAACTTACCCGTGATGACTTAGAAGACTACCGTGCTTTCCTACGCTCACTACTAATGCACGCGGGTGTGGGTACGGCCCTCGGTGGCGTAATGACCATGGTAGGCGAACCGCAAAACCTAATTATTGCCGACCAAGCAGGTTGGCAATTTGGTGAGTTTATCATTCGCATGTTGCCTGTTACCGCACCTGTATTTGTTTGCGGCCTAATCACTTGTGTACTGGTCGAGAAACTAAAAATATGCGGCTATGGTGCCCGTCTTCCTGAGAACGTTCGTCAAATCCTAGTAGACTTCGACCGTGAAGAGCGTAAAACACGTACTAAGCAAGATGTCGCTAAACTTTGGGTTCAAGGTTTCATCGCAGTATGGTTGATCGTAGGCCTAGCGCTTCACCTTGCTGCCGTCGGTCTAATTGGTCTATCCGTTATCATCTTAGCGACAGCGTTTACCGGTGTTATCGAAGAGCACTCAATGGGTAAAGCGTTTGAAGAAGCGCTACCATTTACTGCGCTTCTTGCCGTGTTCTTTGCCATTGTAGCCGTCATTATCGACCAGCAGCTATTCAAGCCTGTTATCGACGCAGTCCTCCACGTAGAAGACAAAGGCACTCAGTTAGCGTTGTTCTATGTCGCAAACGGCATACTATCGATGGTTTCAGATAACGTGTTCGTCGGCACGGTATACATTAACGAAGTGAAAACAGCACTGATTGAAGGCGTTATCACGCGAGACCAGTTCGACCTGCTAGCAGTTGCTATCAACACAGGTACTAACCTACCTTCAGTTGCTACACCAAACGGCCAAGCAGCGTTCCTGTTCCTATTGACATCTGCGCTAGCGCCACTTATCCGCCTGTCATATGGCCGCATGGTTGTCATGGCTCTGCCTTATACCGTCGTGTTGGCTCTGGTTGGCCTTGCTGGCATCGTTTTCTTTGTCGAGCCGATGACAGCTTGGTTCTATGACGCAGGGTGGATTTCAGCCCACGTCGGAGAGTTGACTCCAGCCGTTTCTAGCGGTCACTAATCTAAATTTTTTAAAAGTTTTTGTTGATACCGAAACTTTTACACGATAAAAAGCTCTGATTACTCAGAGCTTTTTTATTACAGGATATCTGTGTGAACATTCTTTCCACTCTAAAAACATTTTCTCAGGGGCGACTGTCTTGGTTGCTGCTCCTTATCTCAATCATTTTCTTCGAAGCATGTGCCCTATTCTTCCAACACGTTATGATGCTTTCACCTTGTGTGATGTGTATCTACGAGCGTGTCGCCATGTTTAGCGTTGGCGGCGCAGCATTAATTGGTTTGATCGCTCCGCATAATCCAGCATTTCGTTGGCTTGGCTTTGCCGCTTGGGGCGCAAGCGCCTATCAAGGTCTTATGCTTTCACTAGAGCATGTTGATTACCAGTTTAACCCTTCACCTTTTAAGACTTGTGACTTGTTCGTCAACTTCCCAGATTGGGCACCTCTAAATCAATGGGCACCTTGGCTATTTGAAGCGTTCGGTGACTGTGGCAAGGTGGTGTGGCAGTTCTTAGGTCTTTCAATGCCACAGTGGTTAGTGATCATTTTCTCCGCATACCTAATCGCACTGGTACCTTTCGTGGTCGCGCAGTTTGTGAAGAGCAAGTAGCGAGAAGCAGAACCGCGTGAAAAATGAAGGGCTGACATATGATGTCAGCCCTTTTTGATTTCTGGAGAACTGGAGAACTGGAGAACTGGAGAACTGGAGAACTGGAGAACTGGAGAACTGGAGAACTGGAGAACTGGAGAACTGGAGAACTAAAGTTGCCGCGCTGTGTTTGAGGAGTCAACTCTAGTTTTCCAGAAGCGCGAAGCCCGGGACTAGCTTTCCAGCAGCGAAGCGCCAGCTTTCCCGGGGGCGCAGCCCGTTACTAACGGCTTTGCCGTTAGTTCATCTCACGCCCAGGAGCAGGAGCCAATACCTCACGGTTACCGTTATGGCCTGGGGCACTAACAATACCCTGAGCTTCTAACTGCTCAACGATACGTGCAGCTCGGTTGTAGCCTATCTTAAAGCGGCGTTGTACCCCTGATACCGAGCCACGGCGAGACTGCACAACATGCTCAACAACTTGGTCAAATAATGGGTCCATCTCTTCCTCACCTTCCGGTTTCTCACCCGGCAAGAGTGCTTCAGGGCCTTGGTCACCATTGGTAATTTCTTCGATATAATTTGGCTTACCGCGCGCTTTCCAGTTGTTGACTACCGCATGTACATCATCATCCGAAGCAAATGCGCCATGCACACGAACAGTATGGCTAGAACCCGGTGGGAGATAGAGCATATCACCCATACCCAGTAGCGATTCGGCTCCGCCTTGGTCAAGGATAGTGCGCGAGTCCGTCTTAGTTGATACGGTAAACGCAACACGCGTCGGAATATTCGCTTTAATCAAACCAGTAATAACATCAACAGATGGGCGCTGAGTCGCAAGGATCAAGTGAATACCCGCCGCGCGTGCTTTCTGCGCTAGACGAGCAATCAGTTCCTCAACTTTCTTACCGACCACCATCATTAAATCAGCAAACTCATCGACAATCACAACAATGTAAGGCAACTTCTCAAGCAGTGGAGGATGTTCATCCATGCTGTCACCTGCTTGCCACAATGGATCGTGAATCGGATGACCTGCCTCAGCCGCCATTTTAAGCTTATCGTTAAAACCTTTAATGTTACGAACACCTAGAGCAGACATCAGCTTGTAGCGACGTTCCATCTCACCAACACACCAACGCAGCGCATTCGACGCGTCTTTCATGTCAGTAACCACCTCAGATAGTAGATGTGGGATACCTTCGTACACTGATAGCTCAAGCATTTTCGGGTCAATCATGATAAAGCGTACTTCTTCAGGCGTTGCCTTGTAGAGCATACTCAAGATCATCACGTTTACACCCACCGACTTACCTGAGCCCGTTGTACCTGCGACAAGCACGTGTGGCATCTTTGACAAATCAGCGACCACAGCTTCACCCGCAATATCTTGGCCAAGGACAACTGTTGTTGGTGACTTGGCTTCAATAAACTGCTGACTGCCGACAACATCTGAGAAGAATACGGTCTGTCTGCTCATGTTTGGGAGCTCAAGCCCGACATAAGGTTTACCCGGTATAACTTCAACAACGCGAACCGCCATAGCAGAGAGTGAGCGTGCTAAATCCATCGATAGACCAGATATACGGCTCACTTTAACGCCTGGGGCCAAATCTAACTCAAAGCGTGTTATTACTGGCCCCGGGAAAATATCAACCACAGTGGCTTTAATCTTGTAGTCAGCCAGTTTCGCTTCCACCAAGCGAGCAATATTCTCTAACGCTTCTCGGTCGATAAAGTTTTCACGCTTTTCAGGGTGGTACAGCAACTCAAGAGTTGGCATTGGCTCAACAGGTTTTGGCAGATTCGCTTCTTTTTGTACCAAGAATGGATTTTGTTGAGCGACGACTTTGGCTTGCGCTTCTGCAACCATGTCATGTAATGCCGCTGCGTCTTCATCCTCAGGTAACCCTAACTCTACCTCTTCGGTCACAGTTGTACTTTCTTCAGCAACATCAAACGATGAAATCACCGGCTCTTGATAGTCATCTTCAGGTTCAATATCTGATGAGATCTGTTCCAGTTCAGATGGATTAATCCTTGGCTGAACAATCTCTTCTTCGACGACCTCTTCAATCCAAGGTAAGTCATTGACGTCAACCTCGGCGACTGCTTGTGAAGGAACTGACTCTGGCTGGTTCGATGCAAGTGGTTCGCTGACAACAACCTCTTCAAATTGCGGCTGCGCAACCTGAGGAAGCTCATCACCGTTCATCGCAGCGCGCTCAAGATCTTCAATAGTCGCTCCAAGATGTTTGCTGCGCTCAAAGTCTGGCTCAAGAGACTCTTCAACCATATTATTAGGGACTTCGCTTACATAAACGGACTCAGGAGCAATTTCAGCTACTTCTTCTACTGTGGGTTGAGCCATTGCGTTTGTCGCTAGCGCTGAGGCGGCCGCTGCTTCAGGCATATGAATATTGTAATGACGTCGTTCTGCGCTGACTTCTTCTACTTGCTCTACAGATTCGTTAGCTTCGAGCTTTTCTTCAGTAATGACTGGCGTCGTTTCGGCTTCATACTCAAAGTCGTTGAGTTCAGCTTCTAGCGTTTCATCTTCTCGTCCGCGTATTTTGTTGATAAGACCAGTCAACAAACCAATAGCACTTTCACCTAACCAATCGACGATGGATAACCAAGAGATACCTGTCAAAAGCGTGAAGCCCGCTCCCCACAAGAAAAGAAATACAAGCGTGGAGCCAAGCACGTTCAGCGTCGGTAGCGCAAGACTAGTCAGCACATCGCCAATCACGCCGCCCGAAGAGAAGTACCAGATGTCATCGAAGTTGATATCCGCTAAGCCACAACTGGTTAAAATAAGAATCGTAAGCCCGAGTAAACGCGTTCCCCAGAGCATAAAGTCGATTGGGTCATCTTCATCGCGGTTACGCAGCATTGCCCAAGCAGTACCGGTCACCACGAAAGGAATCACATACGCCAATGAGCCAAAGGTAAAAAAGAGTGTATCGGCTAGCCAAGCTCCAACTAGACCACCAGCATTATTTATCTCACCCCCCCAAGCGGTTTGAGACCACGACGGATCGGCAGCGCTAAATGTGAAAAGTGCGACTGAAAGCAAAATTGAGGCGAGAACGATAACGATCAAACTGCATTCTTGAAGGCGCTGAGGACCGCTCAGTCGGGACGGTTGAGATTCTTCTCCCGTCTTGATGATCGTTTCTACTTTATTTTTGGTCTCTTTGAACATAACCAACTTTATCTTTATAAAACACCAATCGATTCACAAGTCATCCTGATTGGTTGGGAAAAAAATAGTCCGAGCAGCTATGCTACTCGGACTATCGATTTAACCATATCAAGGGACAAAACCCAATTGCTTAAAGTCAGAATATGGAAAGCTATTAAGACTTTAAGCCAAACTCATGCTTGAACTAGCGAGTTTTGATAACCAACTGGTTAGTTTGTTTCACTTCTTCCATTACCACGTAAGTACGCGTGTCATTTACCCCTGGTAAACGTAGAAGCGTATCACCCAACAACTTTCGGTAAGCACTCATGTCAGATACACGAGTCTTTAGTAGGTAGTCAAAATCACCGGATACCAAATGACACTCTTGAATGTCATCAAGTTTCTGAACTGCTGTATTAAACTGTTCAAACACATCTGGCGCACCACGATTAAGTGTGATTTCCACGAATACCAAAAGCGAAGCATCTAGGTATTGCGGGTTAAGCAACGCTGTATAGCCCGTAATATAACCTTGACGCTCTAGGCGACGTACACGTTCCAAACACGGAGTAGGAGAAAGACCCACTCGTTTTGAAAGCTCTACATTCGAAATGCGACCATCTTTCTGCAACTCATTAAGAATGTTGCGGTCGATACGGTCTAGATCCTTGGACGGCTTTTTATTGTTGTCTGCCATTTTTTATTCCACCTTATTACTTCCTTGCAAAAAAATATACTACAACTTTTTAATATTCAGTATCAAATTTTATCCAATCATATCTATACTAGATATTAATTCGACAGAATTACCCTACACACAGTTAATACAACTAATATAGTTTATACAACCAAAATAAAATGAGGAGTCAGGATGATCATTGGCGTACCTAAGGAAATCAAAAACCACGAATACCGTGTTGGCATGATCCCAGCGAGCGTTCGCGAGCTAGTGTCTCAAGGTCACCAAGTTTTTGTTGAAACTAATGCCGGTTCAGGCATCGGTTTTTCAGACGATGATTACATCGCTGTAGGCGCATCCATTCTTCCTACCGCTGCTGACGTTTTCGCGCAAGCAGAAATGATTGTAAAGGTTAAAGAACCTCAAGCTGTCGAGCGAGCTATGCTTCGAGAAGGGCAAATTTTATTTACTTATTTGCACCTAGCACCAGATTTTCCACAAACTGAAGAGCTAATCAAGAGCAAAGCTGTCTGTATAGCATATGAGACTGTAACAGATAATATGGGTCGCTTGCCACTACTTGCTCCAATGTCTGAGGTAGCAGGTCGCATGTCTATTCAAGCAGGTGCACAAACTTTAGAGAAATCTCACGGTGGTCGTGGTCTTCTACTAGGTGGTGTACCAGGCGTTGAACCAGCGAAAGTTGTTGTTGTTGGCGGCGGTGTTGTTGGTGCTAACGCGGCTCGTATGGCTGTTGGTCTTCGCGCAGACGTAACTATCCTTGATCGCAACGTTGATACACTACGTCGTCTTGACGAAGAATTCCAAGGTCGTGCAAAAGTGGTTTACTCTACAGAAGATGCTATTGAGAAGCATGTTCTAGAAGCTGACCTAGTCATCGGTGCGGTTCTAATTCCAGGCGCTGCAGCACCTAAACTAGTGACAAAAGAGCACATCGCTAAGATGAAGCCAGGTGCAGCAGTTGTAGATGTTGCAATCGACCAAGGCGGCTGTTTTGAAACTTCACACGCAACAACACACGCAGACCCTACTTACATCGTTGATGACGTAGTTCACTACTGTGTTGCTAACATGCCAGGCGCTGTTGCTCGTACTTCTACGTTCGCACTAAACAACGCTACGCTACCTTACATCGTTAAGCTAGCGAACAAAGGCTACCGTGAAGCACTTCTAGCAGACAACGGCTTCCTAGAAGGTCTAAACGTAATCCACGGAAAAGTAACGTGTAAAGAAGTAGCAGAAAGCTTCGATCTAGAATACGTAGACCCAGCTGACGCTATCGCAATGTTCAACTAATGTTGAATAGTATTAAATAAGAGAAAACGCTCACTTCGGTGGGCGTTTTTTTGTTTTGGAGAACTGGAGAACTGGAGAACTGGAGAACTGGAGAACTGGAGAACTGGAGAACTGGAGAACTGGAGAACTGGAGAACTAAAGTTGCCGCGCTATAGCTGAGGAGTCAACTCTAGTTTTCCAGAAGGGCGAAGCCCGAACTAGCTTTCCAGCAGCGTAGCGATCCAGTTTTCCCGAAGACGCAGCCCGTTCCCTCTCTTAAAACCAACGCTCCAACGCTGATTTATCTAACTGGCGAAAAGCACGGTTAAGGATCTGAGCAAGCTCTTTATAACGAGGGCGTGATTTCATTGGCTCTAGCACACAGCCGCTTTCAACTATTTTTTGGTAGATTTCGCGATACCAACCGGCAAGTGCAGGTGGAAGTTTCGTGTTGGCACGGTTTCCAAGCCACCACATGCCTTGAATAGGCATACTAATAGCAAACAGTGCAATGATGACAGCCTGAGGCATAGATTGATAATTGTTAAACGCCATTTGAGTTAGAACACTGATTGCCGCGATCGCTGGCATCACTTTTACGCCGAAACGCGTCGCTTTAATAATCCGCTGCTCTGGAAACAGCAAATTAAGCTCTTTACGCATTGGCCAAGTATCCATGTACTTTTGTCCATCTCGTAGACTATGAACTAAACCGGCTTTATTACTCATAGGGCTCTCTCACTCCAGTACAGGGTCCTAAACTAAAATTTAGTTGAAAGATTCAACTAAACGAACAAAAAATTGATGAAAGTTAATATTCTTTCAAATTTTTTTTGTTATCATTGCTTATTATCGTTATCCTTTGCGGACCCACAATCTCATTGTTGCCGTTATTTACAATTTAAGCAACTCTTGAGACCTTTCTGCAGCGGATGCAAGGGTGGTGATTTGGATCATCACTGTCTTTTATACGGAATTCGAAGTTTTTTTGACCAAGATTAGTACGCAGCTTCTAAAGCATCGTCTATTCTTGTGATTAATTTTTATCCTAACTGATTATTACAGGTAGTCACTCATGTCAAAGCTAGTTTTAGTTTTAAACTGCGGTAGTTCTTCTCTTAAATTTGCTGTTGTTGATGCAGAAAGCGGTGATGAGCATCTAACAGGTCTTGCAGAATGTCTGCACCTTCCAGAAGCTCGCATCAAGTGGAAACTTGATGGTAAGCACGAAGCTCAACTAGGCGACGGCGCAGCTCACGAAGAAGCTCTAGCGTTCATGGTAGAAACTATTCTTGCTTCTAAGCCAGAGCTTTCTGAGAACCTAGCAGCAATCGGTCACCGTGTTGTACACGGCGGCGAGAAGTTCACTCAGTCTGCACTAATTACTGACGACGTGCTTAAAGGCATCGAAGACTGTGCAACACTTGCACCTCTTCACAACCCTGCTCACATCATCGGCATCAAAGCAGCACAAAAATCTTTCCCAGCACTGAAAAACGTTGCTGTGTTTGACACTGCTTTCCACCAAACAATGCCTGAAGAGTCTTACCTATACGCTCTTCCATACAACCTGTACAAAGAGCACGGTATCCGTCGTTACGGCATGCACGGTACTTCTCACCTATTTATCACACGTGAAATTGCTAACATCCTTGGCAAACCAGTTGACGAAGTAAACATCATTAACTGTCACCTAGGTAACGGTGCTTCAGTTTGTGCTGTTAAGAACGGTAAGTCAGTAGATACTTCTATGGGTCTAACTCCACTAGAAGGTCTAGTAATGGGTACGCGTTGTGGTGACATCGATCCTGCGATCATCTTCCACCTACACGACACTCTTGGCTACTCTGTTGAGAAAATCAACAACATGCTAACTAAAGAGTCTGGTCTAGCTGGTCTTACTGAAGTGACTTCTGACTGTCGTTTCGTTGAAGACAACTACGGTGAGAAAGAAGAAGCAACTCGCGCGATGGACGTATTCTGCCACCGCCTAGCGAAATACGTTGCTGGTTACACTGCATCTCTAGAAGGTCGTCTAGACGCGATCGTATTCACTGGTGGTATCGGTGAAAACTCTGGCCCTATCCGTGAAATGGTTCTTAACCGCCTAGGTATCTTCGGTATCGAAGTTGACGGTGAAGCTAACCTGAAAGCACGTTTCGGTGGCGAAGGTACTATCACGACTGAAAACAGCCGTATCCCAGCAATGGTTATCTCTACTAACGAAGAGCTAGTTATCGCTGAAGACACTGCAGAACTAGCAGGTCTTTAATTGACTTAACCGGCTGACAATCGTCAGCCGGTTTTCTAACTAAGGGGCTTAACTCCTATTCCACACAGTAAGGAATACGCAGTTAAGCTTTTATCCCAATAGCTATAGGTACTCTACGAATGTCTCGTACTATTATGCTTATCCCTGCAAGTGCTGGTGTTGGTCTTACTAGCGTAAGCATGGGTGTTCTTCGCGCAATGGAGCGCAAAGGCGTTAAAGTTTCTTTTTACAAGCCAATCTGTCAGCCACGTTCTGGCGGCGATCAACCTGATCTTACTTCAACTATCGTTGGCGCGAACAGCGATGTGAAGATCGGCCAACCAATGATGATGTCTGTTGCTGAAAGCCTAATCGGTAACGACAACATGGATGAGCTGCTAGAAACAGTGGTTGAGCGTTACAACCAAATCAACAAAGATGCGGACGTTACGCTAATCGAAGGTCTTGTACCAACTCGTAAACACCCATTTGCTAACCAAGTGAACGCAGAAATTGCGGCAACACTTGGCGCAGAGATCGTTCTTGTCGCGACCCCTGGCACAGATAACCCAGCGCAACTTAAAGAACGTATCGAAGTAGCATGTTCTAACTTCGGCGGCACTAAGAACAAAAACATCTCTGGCGTTATCATCAACAAGCTAAACGCTCCTGTTGATGAAGCGGGTCGTACTCGCCCTGACCTATCTGAAATCTTTGACGATGCAGATAGCGCGAAGCAAAACGAAATGAAAGTGATGGAAATCTTCAACACTTCTCCAATTCGTGTACTAGGTTGTGTGCCATGGAGCATCGACTTAATCGCAACGCGTGCAATCGACATGGCTGAGCACCTAAACGCTGATATTATCAACGCTGGTGACATCAATACGCGTCGTATTAAGAGCATCACATTCTGTGCACGTTCTCTGCCAAACATGATTGAGCACTTCAAACCAGGCTCTCTACTTGTAACTTCAGCAGACCGTCCAGACGTTATCGTTGCAGCGGCTCTAGCAGCAATGAACGGTGTTGAAATCGGTGCAGTACTTCTAACTGGCGGTTACGACATTCCAGAAGAAATCGCAGGTCTATGTAAGCCTGCTTTTGATTCAGGTCTACCGATCTTCAAAGCACAAGGTAACACTTGGCAGACGTCTCTTAACCTACAGAGCTTCTCTATCGAAGTACCTGCAGACGATAAAGAGCGTATCGAGTTCATCAACGAGCACGTTGCTGGCAACATCGATGGCAATTGGATCGAGTCTATGACTGAGGGTACGCAGAAGTCTCGTCGCCTAAGTCCACCAGCATTCCGTTACCAGCTAACTGAGTTCGCTCGTAAAGCAGGTAAGCGTATCGTTCTTCCTGAAGGTGACGAACCACGTACAGTTAAAGCTGCGGCTATCTGTGCTGAGCGCGGTATCGCGGAATGTGTGCTTCTAGGTAACCCTGACGAGATCAAACGTGTTGCAGCGCAGCAAGGTGTTGAGCTAGGTGCTGGCGTAACTATCATCAACTCTGATGAAGTGCGTGAAAACTACGTTGCTCGCCTAGTTGAACTACGTGGTGCGAAAGGTATGACTGAAGTTGTTGCTCGCGAGAAGCTACAAGATTCAGTATTCCTTGGCACAATGATGCTTGAGAACGACGAAGTTGACGGCCTAGTTTCTGGTGCTGTTCACACAACGGCGAACACTATCGTTCCTCCGTTCCAAATCATCAAGACAGCACCTGATGCTTCTATCGTATCTTCTGTATTCTTCATGCTACTACCTGACCAAGTATTGGTTTACGGTGACTGTGCGATCAACCCAGATCCAACCGCTGAACAGCTAGCTGAAATCGCTATCCAATCTGCAGATTCTGCTGCTGCATTCGGTATCGAACCACGCGTTGCTATGATCTCTTACTCTACTGGTGAATCTGGTAAGGGTGCCGACGTAGATAAAGTACGTGAAGCAACTAAACTTGCTCAAGAGAAACGTCCTGATCTAGTGATCGACGGTCCTCTACAGTACGACGCGGCTATCATGGAAAACGTTGCTGCTTCTAAAGCACCAAACTCTCCAGTAGCAGGTAAAGCGACGGTATTCGTATTCCCAGACCTAAACACGGGTAACACGACTTACAAAGCGGTACAACGTTCAGCTGACCTAGTGTCTATCGGTCCAATGCTTCAGGGCATGCGTAAGCCTGTAAACGATCTGTCTCGCGGCGCGCTCGTTGACGACATCGTATACACAGTTGCGCTAACTGCAATCCAAGCAGACCAAGCGGCTCAAGCAGAAGAGACAGTGGTTAACTAATCCCTCTCACCTGAGTACTTCAAACCCTCGTTCCTTGCGAGGGTTTTTTATATCTGTGGTTTTAGTTATCTCACTGATATCGTCACCTTTTCTCAGCCTGTTGCTACACTTTAGGTTCATCGATTGAAAAGGAATTCAAATGGCACTCAAGCTATTTTCCACTACAGATACCGTTGAAAGAAGCGTCCTTAAGACCACCAGCTTTTTCCTCGCAATTACTGGCGCAGGCTTTACCATCGTTAATTTCTTTATCTGGGATGTACCAAAGTTTGGCTATATAGACTTTGCTTATACCCTACTCTGCTTGTTTATCTATCTGAGAATTCAATTTGGCCATTACAAACCTTGGTATTCGGCTTTACTAATCTGTGGTCTGAGCCTGATTTTGATCTACAGCTTAGCGGTGGCGAAGGGCTATTCGATACTGGTGTTCTGGACTTTTTGTATGCCACCCGTCTTCCACATCTTATTGAATCGATATGTCGGTTCAGCGGTCACGTTCGCTTTTTTCCTTATCGTTGTCTCTATATTCCTTTCCTATCCACCGATTAATCATTCAACCGGACACACGACGTTTAACTTCGCGATCCCCTACATTTTGATTTGGGCCATCGCCTTTGTGCATGAAGATGTCCGAGCCAAAACGCAGCAAAAACTCAGTAATGCTGCGCTACTCGACCCTTTGACTGGTGCGAGAAACCGACTGTGCATGGAGAATGATTTTTCCCATCACAGTGAGTTTCTGAGTCATCACTATCTACTGCATATTGACCTCGACCATTTTAAACAGGTCAATGACAACTACGGTCATGCTTGTGGGGACGAAGTACTGAAATCCGTCAGCAAAGCCGTGCTTTCACTACCTAATGTTGAATACTTTTATCGTGTAGGTGGTGAGGAATTTTGTGTCTTGCTGTGCGCAAAGAATGAAGAACAAGCAATGGAGATGAGCGAATCGATTCGACTAGCGATAAAGGAATTGAAAATTGACTTCAACCATCAACAGATTCGGGTCTCCTTCAGTGCTGGATTGAGAGCTTTGATCGTGGTGAACAACAGCATTCTGCTCGATCAAACCATGGCAGAAACGGATCAAGCCCTATACCGAGCAAAGGCACAGGGCAGAGATCAAATCGTGTTATCAAGCACCACTAACCAAATCTCGGCCGTGGGGTGAGGTTAAATCTAACTCAGGACCAAGCGGGACAACTTGAGTCGGATTAATCCCAGTATGGCTAAAGTAGTAGTGGCGTTTAATATGGTAGAAATCGGTTGTCTCTTTGATACCGGGTACCTGATACAACTCTTTCATATAACCGTTGAGACTATCGTAATCCGCGATACGCTTCTTATTACATTTAAAGTGTCCGACATAAACGGCATCAAAACGGATCAGCGTGGTGAACAGGCGCCAATCAGCTTCAGTAATGCTGTCACCAGCAAGGAAGCGGCTTTTCGCTAAATGGGCGTCCAATCTGTCTAGCGACTCAAACAGGTGGTTGTAGGCTTCTTCATACGCATCTTGGGTTGTGGCAAACCCGCAGCGGTATACGCCATTGTTCACATGTGGGTAGACATAAGCGTTCCACTCTTCAATGATTTCTCGTTTCTCTTGCGGATAGTAATCTGCTTTATTGCCCGTGAGTGGATTAAACTCAGAGTTGAACATGCGAATGATTTCAGAAGACTCATTGCTAACGATGGTGTTATGTTTCTTATCCCAAAGTACTGGCACTGTTACGCGGCCCGTATAGTCTGGTTTGGCTTGCGTATAGATTTGGTGCATGCGTGTATGACCAAACAGAGGCTCAGGCAGCCCCATTTGCCAACCTTCACCCATCATGTCAGGACAAACAACCGTGACATCTATATGGTCTTCAAGCCCTTTTAGCTTTCTAAAAATCAGAGTGCGATGAGCCCAAGGACAGGCAAGCGAGACATAGAGATGATAACGTCCTGATTCCGGTTGGAACTGAGCATCAGGTTTGTTTTCTACCCAGTTTCTAAACCCAGCATCCTCGCGAACGAACTTACCATTGCTTGATTTGGTGTCGTACCACACGTCATGCCATACGCCTTCAACTAGCTTACCCATTATTGTCTCCTAACCCGTATTCTTGGAATAAATTGAGTATAAATAAATACTCAGCATAGGTGGTTAGAGACAGTTGGCTTAGTTGTTCGAATTATTTGAATAGTAGAAAGGTAGTAATACAAAAAAAGCGCGACCCCGTAAGGATGCCGCGCTTAAGCCCGTCACAGGCTGAAATTATACGCTCACGTGCAAGCAAGACACGGCATGAACGTCATTGCCTTCGATAGCAGGCTTCGTTTGAGCACACGCTTCAGTCGCCTGAGGACAACGCGTACGGAACACACAACCCGAAGGAGGACTGATTGGTGATGGAAGGTCGCCCTCTAACATCTCAATGTGCTTTTTTCGCTCAAGCTTTGGATCAGGAATCGGCACCGCAGACATCAACGCGCGAGTGTACGGGTGCTTCGGATCCGCGAACAGGGCTTCGGCTTCACCAAGCTCAACCGCATTACCAAGATACATAACTAGCACTCGGTCAGAGATATGTTTCACTACCGACAAATCGTGGGCAATGAATACCAATGATAAGCCAAGTTCTTTCTGTAACTCTTTAAGTAGGTTTACAACCTGAGCTTGGATAGACACATCTAGCGCCGAAACTGGTTCATCACAAATGATCATCTTAGGCTTAAGAATCAACGCGCGAGCAATTCCGATACGTTGACACTGACCGCCTGAGAACTCGTGAGGGTAACGGTTGATTACGTTTGGTAGTAGACCTACTTTCGCCATCATCTCTTTAACACGAGTTTTCACTTCATCTTTCGAAAGCTCTGGGTAGAAGGTTTCCAATGGCTCAGCAATGATGTCACCGACTGTCATACGCGGGTTTAGCGATGCCAAAGGATCTTGGAAAATCATTTGAATCTCTTTGCGCGTTTCACGGCGCTGGATTTCCTGCATTTTAGTCAGGTCTTGACCAAGCCACATTACGTCACCGTCCGTCGCTTCGACAAGACCAATGATTGCACGCGCGAAAGTCGATTTGCCACAGCCAGACTCGCCTACTACGCCTAAGGTTTCACCTTCATATAAACGGACGTTAACACCGTCTACTGCTTTAAGGTTTGCAGGCTTTGACCAAGGCCAAGCAGATTTTGATGCGATACTAAAGTGAACTTTAAGATCTTTAACATCTAGGATTAGGTTCTTATCTACACTCATTTGCTCCAAGCCTCCCATTCAGAAAAACATGCGCGCTGACGACCATCACCAAATGGCGTCAAGATTGGCGCTTCTTGCTTACAACGATCCATTACACGGTGGCAACGCTCTTGGTAAGGGCAGCCTTGTGGTAAACGAAGTAAGTTAGGTGGGTTGCCTGGAATCGTTGGTAGGATTTCACCTTCTGTATCCAGACGAGGAATCGCTTTTAGCAGACCTTCAGCGTATGGGTGGCTTGGGTTGTAGAAGATTTCATCGACCGTACCGTATTCCATTGTACGACCAGCGTACATTACCAGTACCTTGTCACATGAACCTGCGACCACGCCAAGGTCATGAGTAATCATGATAATTGCGGTGTTAAACTCCGATTTCAGCTCGTTAAGTAGATCCATGATCTGAGCTTGTACCGTTACGTCTAGTGCAGTTGTCGGCTCATCCGCAATCAACAGTTTTGGACGACAGAGCAGGGCCATAGCGATCATCACACGCTGACGCATACCGCCTGAAAACTCGTGTGGGTACATAGTGATACGCTTACGCGCTTCTGGAATTTTCACCGCTTCAAGCATGCGTACAGACTCTTCGAACGCTTCCGCTTTACCCATGCCTTTGTGAAGCATAAGCACTTCCATCAACTGATCACTCACCTTCATGTAAGGGTTAAGCGACGTCATTGGGTCTTGGAAGATCATTGCGATCTGTTCTGCACGTACTTTATTAAGTGCTTTTTCTGGAAGGTTGAGAATTTCATTACCTTCGAATTTTGCGCTACCTGAGATAATACCGTTCTTTGCCAGTAGTCCCATGATAGCGAAGACAGTCTGAGATTTACCTGAACCAGATTCACCTACGATACCTAGAGTCTCGCCCTGATTCAGAGAAAAATTTAAATCGTTTACTGCGGTGACGATACCATCTTGAGTGGTAAATTCGACACGCAGATCTTTGACATCTAATAAGCTCATCATTGCTTCCTTAATCTTTTTTATAGATTTTGTAATTTATTGCTTTTTGATTATCTGTCTTTTGGATCCAGCGCATCGCGCAGGCCGTCACCGACATAGTTGAAACAGAAGAGAGTCACAACCATGAATGCTGCAGGGAATGCCAGCTGCCAGATTGCTACTTCCATTGTCTGAGCACCTTCTTGAAGAAGTGCGCCCCAACTTGTCATCGGCTCCTGAACACCAAGACCAAGGAATGATAGGAATGATTCAGTCAAAATCATGCTTGGGATCAGAAGCGTTGAGTAAACCGCTACAATACCCAATACGTTTGGCACGATGTGACGAGTGATGATTTTCCACTTGCTCACACCACAAACGTGCGCAGCTTCGATAAACTCTTTACTGCGTAAGCTAAGCGTCTGACCACGTACAATACGTGCCATATCTAGCCATGCAATCGCACCGATAGCGACGAAGATAAGAATGATGTTACGACCGAAGAAGGTCACGAGTACAATAACTAGGAACATAAACGGTACTGCGTAAAGGATCTCAAGGATACGCATCATGATTCGGTCTACTTTACCACCGATGAAGCCAGAAGCTGCACCGTAAAGCGTACCAATCAATACCGCTACAAACGCACCCATCACGCCGACCATCAGAGAGATTCGGCCACCAATTAAGGTACGAACGTAAAGGTCACGACCTAAGCTATCAGTACCAAACCAGTGCTCTGCATTTGGACCAACGTGCATCGCGTACCAGTCAGTATCATCGTAAGTGAATGGCGCAATAGTCGGTAAAACGATTACCGCTAGCGTCATTAGGAATAGGATAAACAAGCTCACCATCGCCGCTTTGTTACGCATAAAGCGGATACGAGCGTCTTGCCATAGACTGCGACCTTCGATCTCTAAGTTTTCAGAGAACTTTTCAATCGCTTCTAGGTTTTCTTTTTTCGTTAACATAACCAAACGTCCCTGTTAGTAGCGAATTTTAGGGTCAATCATTGCAAGTAGGATATCTACAATCGCATTGAATAGAATGAATAAGAAACCAATCAAGATGGTTACACCCATTACTAGCGAGTAGTCACGGTTAAATGCAGCGTTAACGAATAGCTTACCGATACCCGGTAGACCGAAGATAGTTTCGATAACAACTGAACCTGTGATGATACCTACGAACGCAGGGCCCATGTATGAAACAACAGGAAGAAGCGCTGGTTTAAGTGCGTGTTTAATGACGATATAACGGTAACTTAGCCCCTTCGCTCGCGCGGTACGGATAAAGTTACTGTTCAACGTTTCGATCATTGAACCACGAGTGATACGAGCGAAAGTCGCAACGTAGAGCAGTGACATACCAATGACTGGCAGTACTAAGTATTTGAAACCACCATCATGCCAGCCACCTGCGGGGAAAATATTCCAATGCAGTGAGAACAAATAGATAAGTGCAGGTGCCAAAACGAATGATGGCATAACTACACCTAACATAGCGGTGGACATTATCGTGTAGTCAACCCAGGTATTTTGCTTCAAAGCAGCAATCGTACCGACGGTGACCCCCATAATGACAGTAAAGATAAACGCGATAAAACCAACCTTTGCCGATACTGGTAGTGCAACCGAAATCAGTTCATTTACCGAGTAATCGAGGTACTTAAATGAAGGACCAAAATCACCTTGGATCACGTTGGTTAGGTATGTTGTGTATTGCTCAAATACTGGCTTATCAAGCCCGTATTTAGCTTCGATGTTCGCCATAACTTCTGGCGGTAATGGACGCTCGCTTGAGAACGGGTTACCCGGAGCGAAACGCATTAGAAAGAAAGATACAGTGATCAAAACCAACATGGTTGGGATCGCCTCAAATATCCTTTTTGCGATGAATTTAAGCATAAACTCACTCTTTCAGTCTGTGACAATTAAAAATTAAGAATCAATCAAATTTCTACGAATTTAGATTGTATAGAGGCACTGCATGTAATTTCTCACATGCAGGCCAATATTTTTATGGTTATATCAGTTCAAGGATTACTTGATGATGTATAGATCTTTAGAGTAGATCTTCTCTTCTGGGTTGTTTGCTGGGAAGCCGCCAACCTTAGGAGATAGTAGACGTGATTTCACGTACTGGTAGATAGGTGCGATTGGCATGTCGTTCGCTAGCAACTTCTCAGCTTCTAGGTATAGAGCTTGACGCTCTTCTTCAGAAGTAGCTGCAATAGCTTTGGTCATGATCTCGTCGTACGCTTTGCTGTCGTAGTGAATACCGCCAGTGGTATTGTTACTCTTCATTAGCGTTAGGAACGAAGAAGCTTCGTTGTAGTCACCACACCAACCGGCACGTGCCACTTCGAAGTCACCAGAATCTTTAGTAGATAGGTATGTTTTCCACTCTTGGTTTTCTAGAGTAACGTCTAGGCCAAGTGTCTTCTTCCACATAGAACCTAGTGCTACAGCAACTTTCTTGTGGTTCTCAGATGTGTTGTAAAGAAGGTTAAACTTAAGTGGGTTGTCTGAACCGAAACCTGCTTCTTCTAGAAGACGAGCCGCTTCTGCATCACGCTCTGCTTGAGTCATTTGACCGTAAGCAGGCATTTCTGGATTGAATCCAGCTGTGATTTCAGGCGTTAGGAAGTAAGCTGGTTTTTGACCTTGTGCTAGGATAGCGTCAGTCACGATGTTACGGTCGATTGCGTAAGAGATCGCCTTACGTACACGAACGTCATCAAATGGCGCTTTCTTAGTATTGAAGATGTAGTAGTAAGTACATAGGTTGCCCGTAACCGATACTTCTTCTGGGTGCTCTTTCTTAAGACGCTTGAAGTGCTCAACAGGTAGTTCGTAAGAGATATCGATTTCACCTGCTAAGAAACGGTTCATTTCCGCTACCTGGTTTTCGATAGGTAGGAAAGTTACTTTGTTTAGCTTGGTGTTTGCGTTGTCCCAGTACTTCTCGTTACGCTTAAGTACTAGACGCTCGTTAACAACCCAGTTGTCGACAACGAATGCACCGTTACCAACGAAGTTTTCTGGCTTAGTCCACTGGTCACCGAACTTCTCAACTGTCGCTTTATGAACAGGTTTCACTGTTGTGTGACCCATCATCATTACGAAGTAAGGAACCGCTGCGTCTAGTTCAACAACTAGAGTGTGGTCATCGACGGCTTTAACACCTAGCTCGCTCTTGTCTTTCTTGCCTGCGATGATGTCTTTCGCGTTCGCCATCTTGGTGTATTCCATGTACCAAGAGTATGGAGAAGCCGTGTTTGGATCAACTGCGCGCTGGAAGCTGTATACGAAATCGCCAGCAGTTACAGGATCGCCGTTAGACCAAGTTGCGTCTTTACGTAGGTGGAAAGTGAACGTTTTGTTGTCTGTTGTTTCCCAAGACTCTGCAACACCAGGGATAGTGTTACCGTCAGCATCTTGGTTCACTAGGCCTTCTAGAAGATCACGAATTACGTGAGACTCTGGTACACCTTGAGATTTGTGCGGGTCGATTGTCGCAACTTCAGTACCGTTACCACGAACAATTTCTTGTACGTCAGCAAGTTCTGTTTTCTGAGAGTCTGATTTAGCTTCAGGAGCAGGTGCTGGCTGTGCAGCTTGCTTTTCTTCTGGTTTGTCGCCACAACCAGTTAAAGCTAAAGAAAGGCCCGCGCCTATAAATAGAGCGCGTGTGATTTTGTTCTTATACATGCGTAAAACTCCAAGTTTTTCATTTGCATCCATGACTTCTTTGTACAGTACTAGAACGGACAGTGATTTAGATCTGTTTAGCTCAAATTTTAAGCATAAAAATCTAAAACCGTACAAAGATTGCGGCACACAGTATCAATCATTGAAGTAATTTGCCATAAAAATGTAGCAAAAAATCGTATAATTCCACGGTTACTTCAACAAAATGGTAAAAAACACCAGTAAAGACAAAATAGTCAGTTAATTAACTTACATATCCCTCAACCAGTAGACTGAAGTGCCAAATTATCTAATAAGACACCATTTTTTAGCATCTTATGCTAGATATTGTGCGGAAAAATTAACAAAAGTAATGTAATCTAGCTAACAGTTAGCTACATTTATCTCCGTAAAAACAACGTTCTGTGAACTTAGTCACTCAGGTGCACTTAAATAGCGATCGTCTCCCCAAAACAAAGCATACCCACAACAAATTTCTATTCGAAAACTCATTGAGACACACTATCTAAATCACCATTCCCACAAGCCTTTAGATTTTTTTAGTGTTAAACATTTGTAAATAACCCCTAGTTCGCTCGATATATCAGGTCAATTTGAGCAACTAAACGGGTATCTCCTATGAGAGGATTTCATTCTCTATCTTTAGCTATTTCGGCTATCACACTACTTAGTGGATGTGGGAGCGAGGAAAGCACTTCTGATAATATCGCTGTAGAAGTACCTTTTTCGTTGAGTAGTATTCCTATGCCGAATGACGGTTATGGATATGATGCTGACGGGACCATCTCTTTGCCGGGTGAACCTTCTTCACCCAACGCATATTCAACCAATGCTGAATATGACGCTTATTACCAAAATTTCGAGACCAGTTTCGCCGCTGTCGACGGCTGGGGCTTATGTGTCGAACCGATTGAGATTCCGCTGAGCAGTGTCGGCTCTGAGCAGGTTATTGCACTTGAACCGCAAAGCATCATCACAGAAGCAAATAGCGCGACGGATACTGTGATGTTATTTAAAGAAGGTGATCCAACTCCTCTCGATATCAAGGTTACTAACAATGATGGCCGTAGCCTTTCCATTCAGTGTGGAGATGCTCTAAATCTCGATACGCCAACTCGATATCACCTTGTTGTAACTAACGGTGTGAAAACGGAAACGGGGCAGCCTCTAAGTGCGAGTAGCGAATTTACTCGCCTGATGAACAGCTCAAATGAACAGTTGAATGATTCTGAACTAGTTGTAAAACGAGACTCAATTGACCCAGCTGTGACTCATTACCGCTCGTTGGCGAGTGCGGGTATTGCCTATGCCGCAACCTTTACCACCCAAGATGCCTACTCTCCTCTTGATGAGATGGTTGAAGGCAACAAGAATGCCAAACTTGAGCTAGTACTTGGTAGCCTAAACACTAAACATAATGATTTTGACGAAGCAGAAGGGATTCTTACAGTCACTCAGTATCTCCCGTTTGACCAACAAACTGCCGACAACGACCCCTCTGGCTGTGTGCTAGACGAATATGACCCAATAAATGCTTGCCAAGCTATGTACCGTTGGATTGAGCCAGCGGATACCACTAACGGTCACCATCTAACTCGAAACAACCCTACGCCTAAGATACATGATGCAACTAAGGAATTACCGGTAAATATCTATCTACCAAAACCAAAGCACACGCCTTCTTCAGACACTACCGCCGAATGGATGATGAAGAATAATAAAGCAGTAATTTTTGTTCATGGATTAGGTGGAGATAAATCTTCGACTAGCTTGATGGCAGCAGACTACACCAATAAAGGCTATGTAGTATTTGCAATTGATATGCCCTATCACGGCTCACAGATCGTGAAAGATAACAATGGTAATGAGATTAGCGCTAATGCCAATAGAGCCTTCTTTATCAATATAACTTCTCCCCTAACTTTGAGAAGCAACCTTCACCAAGCGGTCACTGATTTTACTGGGTTACGTTACGCATTAAATTTTGGAAACCCTCAAGCTCAGCGCGAAGTTAGCCTAATCGGCCAATCTCTGGGGGGAATTGTCTCTGTGATGATTTCTGAAATGACTCAAGGTAGAGATGATTTACAACTCAAAACGGCAAATTTTGTTGTCCCTGGACAGGGGTTGGTTAACTTAACGCTTAACTCATTGCTTTTAGGTCCAGAGATGGAGCGAGCAATCAAAGACTCACCTGATATTCAGCGTGCTATCGCCGAGACCTTGGTTCCCAACCTTTGTTACGAAGGGGTAAGCAATGAAGATTGCATAACTGCACTTAACGACCATTCATCAAGCTTTCCTGACAGCATCGCTATGCTAGAGGAAGAGATCTACGCGGCAGTACTACCATTGCTGAAAAAAGGTGTTCAAAGAACGATTGATAGTGCCGACCCAGCAGGCAAAGTCCACCGTCAGGTTTCAGAGCAACAACCAACACTGCTGCTTGAAGCGTTCGGTACCTGTAAAAACGACTGTGAAGTAGGTGTCGACTATATCCCGGACTCAGTCGTACCGAACTCAGCGCCAAACAATCAATTGACCGGAACTGAACCACTTATCCGTGCTCTCAAACTCGACCCTATTCTTGATAATGTCCAAGCACCCGATATCCGAGGAGCAGTAAGAGCAACCAAAGGCGGACATGGCACCTACCTGTTTCCTTATGAAGGGCCCGTTAACGAAGAAGGCGTCCCTGAACAAGAAATCACAATTGAAGGTATGCAAGCGATGGCTGCTCAGCAACTCGCCATTTCAAGCATGGTTATCGATCAGAAAGTCACAATAAGAAACAACTACTTTGTCGACAGCAGTGACTTCAATTAATTGGTAGGTTTAACAATGAAAAAATACATCATTCTTGGGGCAGGTCTTGTCTCTATCTCACAAGTCCACGCCGCAGGCTTTCAACTTAATGCGCAGTCTGCGACGGGTTTAGGTCGTGCATTTGCCGGAGATGCGATTATTGCTGACAACGCTTCTGTGGTGTCAAAAAACGCGGCAGCGATGAGTTTAATCGACCAACCTATGATATCAGTGGGTGCAGTGAACATAGCTAGCCAAGTTGAGTTTAGTGATATGCGTTACACGACGCCAAACACAGTCACTCAATCGCTCGATGACACTAGCCTCGACAACAATACCTTAGTACCTAACGCCAATATGGTGTTTCCGTTAGAAGGAACCCCTTGGACGCTTGGCGCTACCATCCATTCAAACTTTGGTACCGACGTCGAATTTGAACAGGATTTTGCTGCGCCAATCTTCGGTGGCAAAACTTACTTAAGTAGCATCAATGCGGGCTTTTCTGCCAGTTATCAAGTTGATGACTCATGGTCGGTTGGTGGTGGACTCGATATTATCTATGGAGAAGGCGATATCGCGCGCAAGCACAACAACGCGCCATTGCTTACTATCGATGCCGACGGGTTTGGTTTAGGGTTTAATCTAGGTGTGGCTTATGTCCTCGATGAGAACAACCGCTTTGGTTTATCTTATCGCTACAGCCCAGAACTTAGAGCAGAAGGGCAAGTCTACCAAGCGGGAGAAGGCCAAGGATTAACTGACAGTTTAGATATACCGCTGCCCGATATTATTGAGTTTTCCGGTTATCACCGACTCAATCCTAAATGGGCAGCGCACTACAGCTTGCAGTATGTCGCTTGGTCTGAATTTGATAGCTTAACCTCAGAAAGTTACTCAGCGTCAATTAAAGACTACCAATGGCAAGATGCCGGACACGTTTCAGTTGGTGTTACTCACTATCTGAATCGTTCTATCGAGCTAAGAGCGGGCTATATGTATGACTTGTCACCCGTAGATCAAATCAGTTCGCTGTCGATTCCTGATACTGACAGACATTGGTTTACTTTTGGTGGTACTTACAAAGCAACCGAAAACTTCAGCGTCGATTTATCGTTAGGCTACTTAACAGGTGAACAAACCAAGATTGACGAATCGCAGGTTCTTGCTAACCCAGAACCTTTCAATGTTGTTTCTACCGTCAACACTAGCGCTTGGTTAGCGGGTATTCAGCTTAACTACGCCTTCTAATTTTTCCAATGCAAAAGACGGTCTTCTGAGTTAGAAGGCCGTTTATTATCAATCAGTTCCGAATCCCGCGCACAATTCTAAATGTAACAATGACACTTCGTGGAACTGTCATTTAAGCCTGCTACATTTATACATCTAAACACATATAAATTAACGTCATAAAGGCTTATTATGGGCATCGCATATCACACCTATATTGGTAAGCAGGTAACGCATTTACCTAATCTCCCCTGTCGTGCGGCAGGTAATGTTTCACTCAATACCCCTGTCGGCAACTGTGTCGACAAATTTGGTCGAATATGGTTGGCGGATACCGCACACAATCGCGTGCTCGTTTTCGACCGAAAAATGGACAAGTTGTTAGCTAGCTTTGGCAGTGTTGGCAATGGTAGCCAACAGTTTAATATGCCCTTTCGCCTGTTACCCCATCCGGATAAACCTTGGATTTACGTCAGCGACATTGCCAACAAACGTATCCATATCCTTGAATACGATCACGCGCTCAGCATCCGCTCAATCAGCAACTTTGGCAGCGGTGAACCCATCAATTTACAAGGCCCAAACGGATTGGCTTTCTTTCAGGGTAAGCTGTGTGTGGCTGATGAGTTTTACGAAGGTGAAAACGGTGAAAGTCGATTGGTGATTTTCAATGAGGAAGGCAAATGGTTAAGAGACATCACAGTCATCGAAGCCAAAGAGCAGGTTCACTTTTTATGGCCTCAAGGACTGAGTTGCGATCTCGACGGGCATCTATACATCGCCAATACTGGCTTTGCGACTGTAGTTCGCTGTGATTGGGAGGGAAACCCAGTCCCATTCGCGGATGGTAAAACTTATCTAGATGGTATCGACCTCGCTCGCGATGTCTCAATCATTGATAACCGAATTCTTATCCCGGGAGCCAAGCAGTATTCAGTGTCTGTTTACGATATTGATGGCCATTTTTCAGGTAATCTCACCGGCTTCTTTTCACCAATACAAATCACCAAACTTGACCAAAATCGCCTGCTGATTACCGAGCCTATTCTAGCTTCTCTGCAGATTCATCAGATCGACTGGTCAGAACTATCACCTCAACTGCCTATATCGACATTAGTGGTTGACCAATTGGGTGATGAGCGAGATAAAAAAGGACAGCTACACTTTGTCACCTCAGTGGCTGGCGATACCTCTCCGGTTCCAACAAACAACTCCAATAGTCGTTACCCTATTATCAGTGAATGGTGGGAAAACCACTTTGAACAGCAAGATAAGTGGCTTAATTCTATTCACCAAATCGATGCGCCTTCCTGGGTTTCAATGACCTTAAGTACCCAGATGGAGTGGACGCAAAAATGGCAACAAACCTGGGTTCGAATATTCCTTGGCGATAAGTTTGATGACCCAAACCAACTGCTTTGGCTGGTTGACGCCGGCAACTATCAACTGCAAGCGACAGAAAGCTCTCAACCCGATGCAGCGAGACCGGGCAGCTTGCCCCTTTTACCAGGTTCACTTGGCATCTGTTCTTTAACTCCTTCTTCGCCATTACTCGGACAGCTCAACCCAGACATACCTTTACTAGTTGTCAGCAATTACATCAGCGGTATTGTGACGATTTATCAATATGACGAGTTAATTGGCGAGCTAGTACCCTTTAGCTATTTTGGAGGTTTGGGTCACCAAGAGTGGCAGTTATTCAAGCCTCAAGGTGTCGCCGTCGATCCGATAAGCCGCGATATCTATATTGCCGATTCTGGCAATAATCGCATTAGTCGCTGGCGGCTCAATCAACAAGGAATCGCTGGCTTAGTCACTACCTTTGGTGAAAAAGGCGATGGTGATAATGAGTTTTTCACACCAACCGATATCACCATTACACCGAATGGTCAAAAATACATAACCGATCAAAACAACAATCGCGTGGTGATTTACGATCGTCATGATCAATACGTTGGCAGTTTCGGTCAGCAGGGTTACGGAACGAACAATAACAACTTCCTGCTACCGACCAGTATAGACTTTGACCATGGTAAGTTATTTGTATCTGATTTGGTTAATCGAGCTATCAAGGTCTTTGACCAACAGGGACAATTCATTGATAGTTTTAGTGGCTTCGGGGCCGACCCAAGTAAAGGTCAGCTATGGATGCCATACCTACTTCACGCACATAATCATACCCTCTACCTACCCGACTGCGCTCTTAACCGAGTTAACGTTTATAAGATTAGCTAAGGAGTCAGTGATGACATCAGTATTCGACAAAGCCAAGGCGAAACGCTTAAAGCAGACAAGTTCAGTCTCACAGCAAGCAACGGAGGCGAGCGAAAAGCTTGCCAACCAATATCAGTGCGTGACTCAGCATTGTTTAGAGCAACCTTCTTCTCATCAGACACGGGAAAAACTGGAACAGTGGCACAAAGCTCATCAAGACCACGCCAATCACCACATTATGTCTCCACCTCACGAGAACTAAAAAAGCGAGCCAAATGGCTCGCTTACTCATGCAACTTGTGCAATAGGTTTTCGGTCAGAAATCACTTTGCCATCTTTAATCGTGATAATGCGTTTGGTGCGTTCTGCCAGCGCATTATCGTGCGTCACGATGATCAATGTTCGTCCCTCAGCATGAAGCTGATTAAACAGGGCTTCAATCTCTGCGCCAGATTTAGAGTCTAACGCCCCAGTCGGTTCATCGGCGAGAATAATTTGCGGATCATTGACTAAAGCTCTGGCAATCGCCACCCTCTGCTTTTGACCACCCGACAATTGGTTGGGCTTGTGATCAAGGCGATCACCCAGTCCCACTTGTTCAAGCAATTTTGCTGCTCGTCTTCGGCGTTCTTTGGCTTTAACGCCCGAATAAACAAGAGGCAACGCCACATTGTCGAGTGCAGTCGCGTATTCGAGCAAATTAAAGCTCTGAAAGACAAAGCCTATTCTTTGATTGCGAATTCCTGCAAGTTCATTTGCACTTAAACTCGCCACGTTTTGCCCCGCTAACTGATAGTCACCTGCTGTCGGCTTATCTAAACAGCCAAGCATATTCATCAGGGTCGATTTACCTGATCCAGACGGACCCAAAATGGATAAAAACTCACCTTGATTAATCGTGAGTTCAACACCATCAAGCGCGCGAACTTCCGCTTCTCCACTCGAATAGTATTTGCAGATATTATTCAGCTCGACGAGCGCTTGGTGTGACATGTTCTCTCCACAATTGTTTTTACTCACTTTGTAACGCCTCCAACGGACTGACTTTCGCTGCTCGATTCGCTGGCAACCAGGCTGAAGCGACACCAATAATGATTAAGGTCGTGATCACCACCAGCACCACAACCCAAGACATTTCGGGAACCGGTTTGCCTAACTGCTCGTAAAACACATTGCCTTCCAAGCTGATTGCACCCAGTGCGGATACCAGCCCATAAGTCACGCCAAGACCGAGCACTCCCCCCAGCATCATGGTCATAAGTGACTGCACCAGATAGTGCAAACGGATTGCGGTCGGGGTTGCTCCAACCGCCATTCTCACGCCGATATCACGGGTCGAGCGTTTCACTGTCGCATACATAACGTTGGCAATGCCTACCCCCGCCACAGCGAGCGTGACGAAGCCAATAATGCCAAGGAAACTTTGCAAACCAATGAGGAACTGCTGCATGCTTTTCTGTTGCAGGAACATATCTTCGATTTGTACCACCTGCTCATCATTGACGCTTGCGCCATGCTTACGTGCAATCACTTGGCGAATCGTCTTTGCCAACGCCTTTCTGTCTGCATTCGCTTTAGGCTCGACATTGATACCTGCAATTTCACCGTTGGCGTGAAAACGCTGCCAAGTTGCCAGTGGAACAAAGCTTGAGTAATTGATTTGGTCGCCCTGCTCAATTTCAGCGCTGTTCTTTTTTAGCACCCCAACAACCGTAAACTCTTCACTGCCAATCTTGACCTTTTTCCCCACCGGATTGACTTGCAGTGTGACAGCGGCGAACCAACTAAAGTCTTCTACAGGATTAAATAGATCAGCGGCTAACGAGTAACCTAAAACCACAACTTTACGCATCTCTTTTTGATCGAGAGGGTTTAGCCAGCGACCACCAGCTAAAGGTTGCAAATTGGTCAGAGAAGCAAATTCCGTCGTCACCGCTAACGGCTCTTGCCATGAGCCTCGATCGCCAGCACTAATACGCTCATTCCATCTTGCAGTGGGTACTACTCCCTTGACCTCGGGTAACGCGCGAACCACGTCGGCATCTTGCGCTTTAAGGGTTAAGAACTTACCTTGATGAAAAGCGCCGTAATCGACAGTAGCCATACCACCAGTCAGATAGATGAGATTACCGTTGCCATTTTGCGCGGTTCTCAATACACCCTGACGGATCCCTTCGCCAACAGATAACATCGCTGCGATACAAAGTGTCGCCCAAGCAACCGCTAAAATTGTCAGACCTAACCTGAGTTTTTCTGCTGCCATCTCTTGGAAAATTTGTCTCATCGGTAACAGCATCATTAAGCCCTCGCGCTCAAAGCGATAACCGGAGTCAAGCGTGACGCTCTCCTCGCAGGGAAGTATGAGGCAAGTAGAGCCAAAACAAGCGTCACCAACAGTGACCAAGCAATTGAATCTGACGTAATCACTGGCGAGCCCAACCAATCAGGTAAAGTCATGGTGCTTAACAGAGAAACCAGAGCGTAAGAGATGGTTAAGCCCAATCCAGTCCCTACGGCTACTAAGATTAACCCTTCGAGAATGAACTGACCCAATATCGAATTTTGCGTTGCCCCAATCGCCAATCGAACTCCTATCTCACGCGTTCTTTCCGTCACAGATAAGAACATGATATTAGCCACGCCTAATGCCCCGACGGCCATCGTCATTGCACCACTCGCGCCAAGAAAGATCTGAATACCGCGGAAAATCCCAGTAATCAATGCGCCGCCCTCACTGAAATCAGGCAGATTTATCGCCTCTTTATCGCTCGGGTCAAAATGCAGTTGTTTGGCAAAGAAGGTAACTAAACTCTGCCTGAAAGATGCGCTGTCCATACCTTCAACAGGCTTGAGTAATAACATCCACGGCTTTGCATCCCACAAATCGAGATAAGTGGTTTGCGGAACAAAGACCTTGCGGCTATCACCAAAGGAAATTCCCGCATCTTCATCCTTAATAACACCTATGACCAAGAAAGGAATACCGTTGACTTTGACCTGTTCGCCGACCTTGATGTTACCCATTTTGGCAATTTGGTCACCGAGAACAGCCACTCGCGTATGATTAATGACATCACTCGGCGAGATGTTGCGCGAGCCAGATTCAAGCTTACGCTGCACTAAAGAAAAGTAAGACGGATCTATCCCACTCACAAAACCAGATAACTTCTGCCCTTTTACGTTGGTCACACTGGCGTCCCATTTTGCGTACACCGTCGACGCTTGCGCGACAAACCCCGACTGTTTGAGCATATCGACTTTGTCTTGCTCAATAGTGATTTTTCGTCGTGAGGGCATACCGTGCCAAGGCTTACTGGTACTTGAAGGGAAAGCGATTTGCACGTTGTTAACCATAAACGACAATGACTGAGTTTGATGGCGATAGAAGCCTTCACCGAGCGCAATCAAAACAACGACAGAAATCACGCCCCATGCAATGGCAATGATCGCTAAAATACTTTTTAGCCTATGTGCCATCAAGGTTTGCCATGTTTGCTGTAACAAACTGCTCATGAATCAAAAGCCTGAGAAATCAAAGCCATAGTGCTGTCATCTAACTTACCAGCGGTTTGCAGTAGTCCGACTCTCTGACGCCAGTAGTTATATAGGTTGGTTTGTAGGCTGTTCTTTGCGTCGAACAGACTGTTGTGCGCATTGATCACTTCCGACACTTCAAGAAGGCCTGCATCATAGAGCTTCTCTTTACTGCGCAGCACCTTAGCTCGTGATTCAACCAGTTCATCCGCCATCAATACCTGACTCCAGTTGATATCAACCTGAGTAAAGCGTTGGATGATGCGCTTCTGGATATCTATTTCTACTCGACGCAAATCTTGTTTGGCACTTAAGATATTAAGCGATGCTTCATCAACTTTAGCGCGCATCGCCCCATTAAGATCAATCGGCACACTGAGTGTAATCCCAGCATTGAATTCACCGCTTGAGCGTCTATCGTCGTCGCTGTAGCCTAGCTTGCCCTTAACCGTCGGGTAGTACCCTCCCTGCGCAGAGTCTTTAGCAAATTCACTCGCTTTCACATTCTGCATGGCAACCAATAATTCTGGGCTACTGTCTTTAGCTAACTTGAGCCACTGATCTTGAGAATCGACTAACATTGGCGGCTGAACAAGCGAGTCAGTTCGGACTTGGTCTACCTCTTCAGGCATCTGATTGATCAGTGCAGCAAGCTCTGCTTTTTTACTTTGCAACTGAGCTTGAGCCTTGAGAATCGCCGCTTTTTCCGAAACTTGAGTGGCTCTAATTTCTTCCACATCAATGGATTTCACTTTGCCCGCTTTGTATCGCTTCTCTATGATCTTAAGTAACTTAGCCCCTTCTTCTAGTTTGTTTTGCGCCAACACAAGGTCACCCTGAGCACTGGCCATATCGAGATAACTTGTAAGTAGTTTTTGCGCCAGTTCATTGTGTGTTTGAGACAGCTCTAATTGGGCTTTTAGTAAATTTGCTTCTGCTCGGTCTAAATCTGACCACAAGCTGCTATCCCAAATGGTCTGGGAAAGGTTGGCACCATAGCTGTTGGTATTGTGTGTCGTTTCATTCCAATTAGCAGAAGCATCGGCACTTAATGAAGGCAGTAGCGAACTACGGCTAGATGAAATGCCCGTTTCACCTAGCTGAACCCCTATCTTCGCCTTTTCGTAATTAGGATCGCTCTGCTTCGCTTGTTGCCATGCCTGTTCAATAGATATCGCGTAACTCGGCAAACTAAGCGTTGTTGCCAGTAACACGGCACTGATTTTAGATAGGTGCAACTTAGCCATGGGCCGCCCCCATCATCATGCTGTTATCAATGATCTCTTCATCCAGTTCAACGCCATCGAGCACTTCTACATTTATGCCGTCTGAAAGACCTAATTTCACTTTCTGTTTATGGAAACCTTGCTCCGAATTATCAGGAATCAGGACATTGGGTGTCTCACCCTCAAACTGAAGTACACGCTCTGGTAGAGTCAGTACGTTTTCCGACTTTTTAAGCGTGATTTGTGCGGTTGAAGAGAACCCTGAACGCAACAAAATATCTTGAGGAATTTTCAGTTCACCGACTTCTACTCCAAAGCCATTATCGAAACTCTTGGCCGTGGTAGCGCCCGGAGAGTTGAGGTTTTCTGACTGGATCGCCACCTTGGTCAGTACGCCTTCGATTTCAACCTCAGGGTATGGCGCTACCGTAAGAATCACGGGCATACCCGGTGACAGCTGAGCCGCATCATGCTCACTGACACTGCCTTTAAAGATCAGACTTTTCATGTCCGCCAGCGACATCATCTCGGTCGCAGCTTGGTTAGATTCGGTGGAAATAATTGGCCCACCGACTTCTACTTTTCGATTCAGGACTGTGCCGTCAATCGGTGCATAGATGGTAGAAGTTAAGCGAGCATTACCTATTGAAGCCTCACCACTTCGGATCAGCTCAAGGTTTTGGCGTTTCTGTAACACATTGGCTTTAGCTGACTTAACGACCGAACGCGCAGTAACATATTCATCGTAATTACGTGGAATAATGTCTTGCTTAACCAAGCTCTCTAAGTTGGCGAGTTTTTGCTTCGCCGACTCCAGATCCGCTTCGCTACGCATTAATTCAGTTGAGGCATCCGTTAGGGCTTTAGGTGTTGGGTTTGGGCGCACTTTAATCAGAGGCTGTCCCTGTTCTACTTTCTCACCCACTTGCGCATAGATTTCTCCAACAATCCCATCAATTTGTGACTTTATCGATACTGAGTGCGCCGGAACGATTTTACCTACCGCAACCGCCTGTTTCTCAATGGTTCCTTTTGCGACCGCCAGCATAGGAAACGCTTGTGGTTCAGAAGAAGATTGCAGATAAAAATACGCGCCGCCACCTAGCAATGCGACACCGACAGCAGATAAAAGCCAACGTTTAGCCATGGTTTACTTCCAAAAATTGTTTTGCGTAGCCATCTGACTACCTCAAGATTATAAAGTTCCAGTGATAATACAGGATGTAAAATCAAATAATACATATGAAGTTTGTATGAGTTTGTCGTGCTAAATTGACAATAAAAAACGGCCAATTGAAATTGGCCGTTTTTTGCTACGCTAATGGGTCTATAAGGTGGCGCTTTTTACCATGCCAGCTTCAGCGTGTCCCGGAATGTTGCAGGCAAATTCCACTTTATTATCACCATGGAAATGCCACAGTAACTGTTTGGCTTTTCCAGGTTCTACGGTCACTGTGCTGCCAGAATCATGAGCATGACCCGCCATCTTTTTCATCATCTCGCGGTGTTCGAGCTGCTCTTTTGCTGAACCAATTGAAAACTCATGACCTATCTTGCCTGTATTCATCACTACAAACTGCACCACATCATTCGGCTCAATCTTGACCTCTTTCTTAAAACGAATGGTCATATCATCGCTGAGAACAACGTGTACGACCTTGTCGGGTTTAGCACCTGTGGCAGGCATACCAACGTCTGACATGCCTTCCATATTCATCATATTTGAATGATCCATGTTGGAGTGATCCATTGCCACCATCTGGCCATGATCCATATCTCCATGATTCATCATCGAATGGTCCATCTGTGCGAAAGCGTATGAACTAACCAAGGCTGCTGTGAGCAATGCGAATGTCTTTTTCATCTTTTATATCCTTACGATTAGGTCGCAGGCAGCAACAATTCCATTGCCACCTACGATTGAAATTATTGGTTTGGAACTTGTTGATTTGAAGCCGGTTGTTTTTCATTAGATGGCTTTGAAAGCTCTCTTTGCTTCCAAAGCTTGAAGATTGCAGGCAGTACTAACAGAGTCAGCAGTAGCGCTGATGCCATGCCGCCAATCATCGGCGCTGCGATACGTTGCATGACTTCAGAGCCAGTACCATCGCCGTACATAATTGGCACTAAACCTATAATGACTGTTAGTACTGTCATCATCACCGGACGAACCCTAAGTCCGGCACCTTCACGAATGGCGTCCGTCAAATCACCTTTGTGTAGCAGCTGCAGGTTTTGTGCGGCATCGAGTTTGCGTTGGTGCCAAGCTTGATTGAGGTAAACCAGCATGATGACGCCTATCTCTACCGCAACCCCAGCAAGAGCAATAAAGCCCACACCGACCGCGATGGAAAAGTTGTAACCTAGGTAGTGCATCAGCCAGAGTCCACCGACCATCGCCAATGGCAGAGTACACATGATGACCAATACTTCTCCTACTCGGCGGAAGCTGAAGTAGAGCAGCAACATAATGATGGCAATGGTGATTGGCACCACTACGCTCAAGCGCTGCTTAGCACGTTCCATATATTCATATTGACCAGACCAAGTGAGCGAATACCCCGCAGGTAGCTGGAGCTGTTCACTGACGATGGCCTGTGCTTCGTTTACGTAAGAGCCTAAATCTCGACCATCAATATCAACAAACACCCAGCCGTTTGGACGAGCATTCTCGGTTTTGATCATAGGAGGGCCATCTTCATAACGAATGTCAGCCACATCCGCCAACGCAATACGCGCGCCATTAGGTGTCACTAGTGGGAGGTTTTGCAGTTTCACTACCGAATCACGGTAGTCTTGCGGGTAGCGAACATTAATTGGATAACGCTCTAACCCTTCAATTGTCTCGCCGACATTCATTCCGCCAATCGCCGTCGAGATAACTTGCTGGACATCCTGAATATTGAGTCCATAACGAGCAGCCGAACGACGCTTAATATCAATCGTCACGTAACGACCACCAGCGACACGCTCAGCGTAGACTGACGCCGTTCCATTGATTTGATTAAGAAGCGGTTCAAGCTCGCCACCGATTTGCTCTATCACCTCAAGGTCAGGCCCAGCGATCTTAATGCCTATCGGTGTCTTAATCCCCGTCGCCAACATGTCGATACGCGTTTTGATCGGCATAACCCATGCATTGGTTAAACCAGGGAATTGAACCAGTTGATCAAACTCTTTACGTAACGACTCCGTTGTTACCCCTTCCCGCCATTGCGCTTTGGGTTTGAGTTGAATTACGGTCTCAATCATGGTCAACGGCGCCGGGTCAGTGGCAGTTTCTGCCCGACCAATCTTGCCCCATACCGTCTCAACCTCAGGTACAGACTTAATTAACTTGTTGGTCTGCTGTAATAGCTCACGCGCTTTACCAATGGAGATCCCCGGATAGGTGGTCGGCATATACATCAAATCACCTTCATCTAGAGGCGGAATGAATTCACTGCCGAGTTTGCTCATTGGATAGTAAGCAGAGGCAAGCAGACCTAATGCCAATACAATCATGGCTTTAGGATAAGTTAAGCTTAAGTTGAGTAGCGGACGATAAAGCGCAATGAGCGCCTTGTTTACTGGGTTTTTGCTCTCTGGCAGCACTTTGCCACGAATGAAATAGCCCATCAGCACAGGCACAAGCGTAATCGCTAAGCCTGCTGAAGCCGCCATCGCATAGGTTTTGGTGAACGCAAGTGGTGAGAACATCTTGCCTTCTTGACCTTCTAGCGCAAACACAGGAACAAAGCTCAAGGTAATGATCAGCAGCGAGAAGAACAGCGGTGCCCCCACCTCTTGCGCAGCCTTACCTATCACTTCCCATCGGTTGTTATCATTGAGAGGCGTACGCTCGATGTGTTTATGGACATTTTCGATCATCACGATCGCCCCATCGACCATTGCGCCAATCGCAATCGCAATACCGCCCAACGACATGATGTTGGCGTTAATACCCTGCCAATGCATCACAATGAAGGCTGACAAAATCCCCACTGGTAAGCTCAGCGCAATCACCAACGACGAGCGGATATGGAACAGGAACAAGGCACAAACAATTGCAACGACGATGAACTCTTCTGCCAGTTTTTTCCATAAGTTCTCTACTGCAGAATCAATCAATGTCGAGCGATCATAGGTCGCTTTAATCTCAACACCAGGAGGCAGACTTCGCTGCAGATCTGCGAGTTTAGCTTTAACATTAGTGATCACTTCACTGGCGTTTTCACCAAATCGCATCACAATCACGCCACCAACCGCTTCACCCTCGCCATTAAACTCTGAGATACCTCGGCGCATTTGAGGGCCTAGATTAATATCTGCAATATCACCGAGTAGTAGAGGCGTCCCTTTTTCTGTCACTTTAAGTGGTAAGGATTGAATATCTTCAACACTCGATAGGTAACCTGTGGTACGTACCATGTGTTCCGCTTCCGCCACTTCGATGACTGAAGCACCTGTTTCTTGGTTGCCTTGCTGAATCGCCTTATTGACTTGTTGCAACGTCAGGTTGTAGGCACGGAGTTTAGCCGGGTCAATTTGTACTTGATACTGTTTGACCATACCGCCAACAGTCGCAACCTCAGACACGCCATCAACGGTTTGTAACTCATACTTCAAGAACCAATCTTGCAGCGAGCGTAACTCAGCCAGATCATGTTGACCTGTTTTGTCCTGCAGCACATAGCTGTATACCCAACCCACTCCCGTGGCGTCAGGCCCGAGCGTAGGTTTCGCCCCGGAAGGAAGATTGGGCGCTACCTGACTAAGATACTCCAGCACTCGTGAGCGCGCCCAATACATATCCGTATCATCGTTAAAAATGATATAGACGTATGAATCGCCAAAGAAAGAATACCCCCGTACCGTTTCTGCTCCGGGTACAGCAAGCATAGCCGTTGTCAATGGGTAGGTGACCTGATCCTCCACCACCTGAGGCGCCTGACCGGGATAGCTGGTTTTGATGATCACCTGAACATCAGAAAGATCGGGGATAGCGTCCACCGGGGTATTTTTCAGGCTATAAAGACCGCCCAAGGTTAAAGCTAAAGTCGCAATCAGTACTAAGAAACGATTACTGATCGACCATCGAATAATCGCACTAATCATACTGGCTCCTCACTCTCCGTGATTTGCTTAAGTAGGTAATCCGCCCCTTGCTTTTCAACTAGAAACCGAACTTTCTGACCTTCCTCAAACCCAGATAAATCTACTTCATCACCCACCGAGAAGTTCATCTCTCCAGCCTGCCAATCCCATTCCGCGACAGGTAGATGTTGTAAGGTAATCATGCCGAAGTCCGCCATCAACATGGTGATATCTCCGCTTACCCACACCTCATTGGCGACAACACTGTCACCGATTCGATAATCAACTATTTGATACTGACCTTTCGGCGTCATTTGTATCTCAAATTCTATGGCTTGACCTGATTTCAGTTCTTGCATGTTTAGCTGCTCAGTTACGGTAAAGTTCATCACCATACCCGGCCATTGCCACTCAGGAACGGCTTGGTGATTGATGGTCAGCATTCGATGCCCTGCCATCACATCGGTAATTTCACCTTGAGCCCAGACGGTTTCAGCTGGTGGTTCGGTGCCATTAATTCGCGACAGATCGGCAGATTGGCTTGATTCTGAATCCAACATAAAGTGCGCTGACGTCACGACACTTTCGCCTAGGATGAGTCCTTCAAGTACCTCGACACTCTCGCCTGCTTCTCGACCCACATTGATGCGCGCAGAACGATACTTTCCGTCGCCTTCTGCAAGCACTACACGGGTCATGCCTCCCGAACGAATCACGGCAGATTTAGGGACGGTCAATACTGACTCTTGGGTAACGGGCTGCAGGGCAATATTGGCAAACATATTCGGTTTGAGTTCGCCATTAGGGTTGGGGAATTTCAGACGTACGCGCAAAGTTCGCGTGCTCGGGTCAAGAATGGGATAGACATAGTCCACTTCCCCTTGCCACCGGCCGTCTGGTATCGCGTCAAGTGTCATCGTGGCAATACTGCCTGCTTGCATCCAATGTGCTTGGCGCTCAAAGACTTCTGCGTCAACCCAGACTTCTTCCAGCGGGCCTGCGCTGATCACGGCTTGCGCTGGCGATAAATACCCCCCTTCGCGAATGTTCAAGCTCGCGATAACGCCATCCGCTGGCGCTTTAATCTCGATAGACTGAGACGCTTTACCTCGCTTCTTGATTGCTTTAATTTGTGCGCGATCTACCCCTAAGGTAACCAAGCGCTCGGTCGCCCCTGTCACCAAACCACTTCGACCTGTTCGATAAGCGTTAAGTAACTCTTCTTGCGCTTTAATTAGCTCTGGTGAGTAGAGCGTAAATAACACTTCACCCTTCGCGACTTTTTCTCCTACCGCATTGATATTGAGCTTTTCAACCCAGCCGGCAACACGCACATTGGTCTGCCATAAACGACTTTCATCAAATGCAACATAACCAACGGTTTCAATCCTCGGTGACAAGCGCTGCTTATCAACTGCCGCGGTTTTCACTCCGAGGTTGTTTTCTACCGATGGGTCTATCGTCACTGTGCCCGGCTTGCTAGCATCTGAAGCCAAACCCTCAGCATAGACAGGGATAAGATCCATCCCCATCGGCGATTTACCCGGTTTATCGCGTTGGTAATTTGGATCCATCGGTGCCACCCAATACAAAGGCTCGTTTGAGTCCTTACTTGGAGCCGCAGCATCCGCCATTTTCATCAACGAGTGACTCGGCCAAAACTGACTCACACCGAAGCCAATGCCACCACCAATCAATAGTGCGATCGTCGCTACCTTAAATGTTTTCATTATTGTTCCTTATTGTTCTACTGAGTGATTTCAGGTAGCGAGACCTGAAACTCGAAAGCGCTAAATAGCGTCGCTAAGTTACTCTTGACGATATTTATATCGGTCAATAAGCGTTGCTGTTCTAACTGCAAAGCAAGGTCATCTCTCGTGGCGGCGATCACGTCGCTAAACTGCGCCGTGTTGTTTTGATACCCCCGCTCGACGGCGAGTATTCTTGCGCGCGCTTGAGGTAGTAAGGTGGTTTGGTAGCGTTCAAGTCGTTGATTTAAATTACGCTCATCAACCAGTAACGCGTTCGCTTTGGCATTCATCTGCGCGAGCAAAGTGTCTTTCTGAGACTTCGTCGCGCCAACTTGATACTGAGCGGCGGCTAGGTTTCTATCTTGTCGATTACCCGTAAACAGCGGAACATCGACCGTCAGATAGGCGCTGACAAGATCAGAGGCAGGTTCGCCCATCATGTTGTTTGCCTGTCGATAGGCATACATCACTTCAACACCAACTTGAGGTGTATAAGCCTGTTCGGCGATATTGACCTGCGTTTCATTCACAGCTATCGAAGCATCGATCATCTGCACCATTGGGTGTCGTTTAAGTAACTCGAAGTGGTCGGTTTGGTTTGCGCTGCTATCTAGCTTATTAGCCAGTCTGTGCCAATCTAACTGATTGCTCGCTCGCAAATCACTGTGTTGATTGAGCCAGTCAATGCCTAGCCACTCAGAGAATTGAGAGATCAATCGAGTTTGCATTTGGCTGTTAGATTGCAGTTGCTCATCAAGCTTGCTGACTTGAAGCTGGGCATTGAGTAAGTCTTGAGATTCACTCTTACCAATTGAATAGTTGGTTTGAACAAAGCCCTGTAGTTCGACGAGTAGCTGTTTGTTTTCTTGCAGAATCAGCTCAGCTTGTTGCAAGTAACCCAGCTCTAACCACAGCTGAGTCATTGCATTTGCGACCTCAAGCTCACGCGATTGCAATTGCAGTGTCACGCCATCCGCTTGTTGGTTCGCTTTCTTACGTTGCAGTTCGAGTGTCGAGCCCCGTTCAAACTGCTGCATCAAACCGACCGAGATGTTGGTCATTGGGTCTTGATCAAACTTAAAGCTTTCGGTAGGCAGTCCGCCAAACCCCACTTTCAGTTTTGAATCCATTAAGGTTGAGTTAGCAATACCCGTTTCTCTCATTGCGAGTGATTGGGCATAGAGCTGCTTACGATTGGTGTCATTGTTTAACGCAGTATCAATCATCTGCGCCAGTAAATCGCGAGGTGGCTGCGCTGCTATATCGGCCTCAGCCAATGCAGCAATCGGGGCAAACCACAACGTTGCACTTAGCGTAAGTGCCAGACAGGTTGGTTTAGTCTTCACGTAGTAATCCGTTTCTATGTGCCTAAAAAGGCATAAAGGCGCCTCTTCACGAACAAATCGCAAAGAGATGAAGTAATAGAAAACGAGTTACGCTATTGGGGGGCGATACAGGGAGGACGTTTGGTTGATCGGCACGCTTCTATCGTCTCGGACAATAAGAGCAAGGTGACTAGAAGTCGAGTGGACTGGCTGATAGTGATTAAGCAGGGCAAAGACTGTCATGCACATCACGTCGCAGCACATGTGCTGACTGGGTTCGGACTCACACTCCTCCATCATCACCGGGGAATGATCTTCTAGATTAGATTTCATTGGCATATTGCATGCGCTTTGAGAATGATGCATTGCGCTTGCATCCATCATTTCAAAGCTCATTATAGGCGCGCTGCTAGATAGCGTCGAGAACAGCATCGCAAACATGCTGATCGCAACAATCCAGATTTTTTGGCTGACTCTGAACGTCATAACACACCTAATAATGAACAATCCCATTTATGCTAAACCTTACCCTAGGGGAAGGGTCAATCACTGTTTACCTACCCAATTATAAAATCTCAGAAACGCGAGTCCGCGCGGCCTATGTAAAAACCGCTGTTAATTACAAAAGAAAAAGCTCCAAGTTTGAATGCTTAGAGCCTTTAAAAACTAAAAGTTGAATCAATCAACCGATTACTTTCTGCTTAACTGATCGACATTATGTCTATTTGAACCGTTACATCCTGTTTTGAAGTCATGGTCTATCTAGGCTCTTGCCTTTATAGGCTTCCTTAATAGACCTTCCCAAATACTTCTAAGTAGGACCCTGATGCTATGTTTGCTGCTTTCAGCTAACGGACCAAGCAGTAAAGTGACAGCCATGATGCCCACAACCATTGCAATATGCCGTGAGAAAGCGTCCACTGGGCCGGGAAGCACTGCGGCAAAGAAGTGCATTAATGGATAGTGGAACAGATACAAACTAAAAGTCAGGCCAGCCCAGAAACGTATTTGTTTTTGCCAGCGTTCAAGCCAAGCAAGATGTGTTTTTACCACTGTGACTAAGCCGATAAAATGCATAGAAACTAATATAGCGTATACATAGCTGATAACAAATTCATCAGAGAACCTCAGCCACCTGAATACAGTTCTCGGCCCCAAGATCGATCTTGTCTCGTCAAGCAACAGATCACTAACACCACTGACTTTAATCATTGAATACGCCAATATAGGCCCAAGGAACAAAGCCCAACCAACCAGCGAAGAGTGATTGATGTTTTTGCTTTTGTGATAGGTCCATACACCGAGCCACCATACCGGCGCCAGCAGCAATATCTTGGGCCCCATAATGGTTATCACTAATAAGGCCAGCAAAATACGTATGGCACCATGAAAATAATAGATCATAAAAAATAACGTGTAATACCAGAATTCATAACTCAATGACCAAAAAGGACCATTGGTGAAAGGCCGTATATCGACGAGCCAGATCTGGTTAACGTAAAAGATAGGGGCTAAGAAACTCTGCAAAACACTCGACTGGCGATGGCTATCCCAGAAAGATTGATAATAGTCCGGTACTAAGGTAGTTCCTAATCCGGCCACGGCCACGGCCACGGATAACAGCAAGGCAGGGATGACAACGGAGTAAAGCCGTGACAGTCGGTTTATCACATAGTCGCATTTCCGCTCCTTATTGTGATCAGCGACATAAGCAATGACATAGCCGGACAAGACAAAAAATACGATAACCGTATCACTGCCTATTCTTAGTGCTCTTATCCACTCCCAACTTCCTCCAGTTATCCTTTCCATCGCGACATGGGAAAGCACTACAACGATAGCAGAAAGGAATCTCAATAGGTCCAGATAGAGAGATACTCGCTTGTTCATTAGAACTGCTCTTGCTTTTTATTCGGAAACAAACGCTTCTTAGCCATAGTCCACATATTCTGCAGCGGCATTAGATACGCAAGCTTCAAGCTGGAATGGGGATCGGGCTCATTTATAGACAAACCAATAACTAGGTTCTTACGTAGTTCTTCAGTCGGTACTACCAGAGTACCAAACATCCAGTCCCATATAGCTAAGGCATGGCCATTGTTCTTCCCCCAATGTTTCATACGAGCACTGTGATGGATCTGATGGTGAGCTGGGCTGATAAAAATATGATTAAGTACGTACCCATAGTGCAGCCAGATATGAGAATGCCTTAGGTTTGCAGCGAATGTTCTGAATATCCATTCTCCTAACGACAATCCTATAATTTGATACAGCGTGGCTTCTTTAAAGATAAAGAATAAGAAAACCCCCTGCAACGAACCGTTCACAGCTTTCCTTAGCAGGCCGCTGAAAAATATTGTGGCAGGATGTACCCTAGAGAGTGTTAGGGGGGTCATGGTCTTGGCAGAATGATGTAATGCATGCATTTCCCAGAAAAAGGGAATTTTATGGTCAGCATAATGAGAAATAAAATACGCGAAATCTGTGATCAGCAGATAGAACAATGTCCAGAGGACCACGCTATATAGACCATCTTCAATGAATGCTGGAGATTCTATCAATCCTGATAGAACTGAGACTGTCAAATAACTGAATGTGGCTGACGAGAGTATAACCCTTACCGGTGCTATTGCTCCATATATCAGCCTGTTACACAAATATACCTTAAGATCGACCCAAGTGGAGTTACTTAAGTAAATTTCTTTGGGTACTAAAAAGCAAAAGTAACCTTTAATTGAAGTGACCCTATTGTCTTTTTTTGAATAATAGAGGTAGGAAAAAAGGGCTAACACAGCAGAGGTGAACAAGAAAACCAAGGAGATGCGTTGAAGTGTCAAAAAGGGTGCAGTGACAGCTGCATATAATCCTGTAAACATGCCAAGAAACGGGGCGACCAACCAGTCAGGTAAGGCTTCCAAGATAAAATTTTCACTCATAGATGGATTCCACGCGGGTTAAATAAAGGTAAGATGTCGTATCATATGGGAATATTTAGTGAGTTATAGTCAGTTCTTTGTTAAAAAAATGTATCTCCCGACATCTGAATGAAACGCAATACTTAATCACCTAATGAGATATATAGTTAGATAACGAATATGGGACGACGGATTCTGTATTGAGTAACGCAGAGCAAAAGACGAATCAATGAAAAGCCATCACTAGAGAGTTGAAGAGCAATACGCCGATTACTTTAATGGCTTGTATTCTTAGTAGGAAGCCGACAACCTAGCTAAGACAAGTAGAACCAGACGCCAGTAAATCAAAAGCGTTCAAAGGCATAGACAGAGATGAGAAGCATGCCCATCTACGATTTACCTGGTTTATTACGTTGGTAATAGGGATTCATCGGTGCTACCCAATACCAGTGCTAGTTTGAGTCCGTACTTAAAGCCAAGCCTTAACTCTGCGGCTTAAACCGCTTGTAACCAAAACAAAAACGTCATATTGAGGTCCCAAACTACTTATTAATCAAATTGTCATCTAAATTTGTAGGTAGGAATAATCAAGGTGCACACTATGGGTAAGCTTGTCGCGTTACTACTGTTGTTGAGTTACTCATCGTTTTGCAGCGCAGAGGTTGTTAACAAATCCGTTAGCCTTGTGGTCGGCGATTGGGAACCCTACACCAGTAGTCAAGACAATCCCAACTATAAAATATCAGAAACGCTAGTTCGCGCCGCTTATGCGACCCAAGGTTATCAAGTGAATATCGACTATCACCCTTGGAGCCGCGCCTACCGCTATGCGCAAACGGATAAGTACGACGGGACTTTTCCTTGGTTTAAAAACAGTGAAAGAAAAGCCTTATTCCTATTCTCATCACCGTTATTTGTGCAGAAAATCGTGTTCTTTTATCACAGCAATAGCCAATTTGACTGGCAAGAAATAACGGACCTCAACAAATATCAAATCGGTGCGACTCAAGAATATGAAGTAACGCGTTTAATGCAATCAAACGGGGTAAAGCTTGAGATATCAAACTCTGATGATGTGAATTTTATTAAACTCGGCAAGCATAGAATCGACGCCTACCCCGCAGGGCTTGAACGCGGCTACTATATGCTCGGAAATTTACTTCCTGCCATGCAAATCAATCAACTCAAGGTGCATCCAAAACCCATTATCGAAAATGACATGTATGTGATGTTTTCAAAGCAAAACCTAAGCCGCAGCCAAGAACTCAAAGAAGCGCTACGTTTGGGTATCGAACAACTGATTGAGTCGGGTGAGTATCAAAAAATCATTGATGTAGAAAAGCAAATTAGAACAGAGTCCTCAGTACAGAATTAACCTTTGTCATATTTCTGTCGCAATCTTGGCGTAAAAGACAATATTCCACATCAAACAATAAAGGTTACCCTTTTGAAGTCGCTATTTTCTGCCACTGTACTTTCGCTATTTTTTACCTCATCTATTCATGCTAAAGGCATGCAGCTTGAAGTGTCTGAGCCCATATTAAATAAAGAGTTTCCTTCCGCTTCAGGCGCGGTATTTAGCAATAGTAAAGTCTATGCTATTGGTGATGATTCTCCCTACCTCTTTGAACTAGACGTGGATCTTACCATTCAAGACAAGCAGATTATCAAGCACTATCCTATCGCCAAAAACGGTCGCATCGTAAAGAAGGTTAAGCCTGATTTTGAAGCCATGGATGAAGTGGACTTTTACGGTAAACCTGCGTTCGTGATCTTAGGTTCAGGAAGCAAAGCGCATAAACGTGAATGGGCATTTTTGATCACCCAAGATCAACAGACCAAGATTGAGCGCTCATTAAGACCTCTTTACCAACAGCTCTATAAACAGAGTGGTTTTAGCGGTAAGCAAAAGCTCAACATTGAAGGGCTAGCAAGTACCAATAAGCACGTTTTCGTGCTCAACCGCGGTAATTCTGGAACTAATGTCATCTTCCGCCTGCGCCTCGATGAGTTTGTCCAATATCTAGAAGGTCAAACCGATAGCGTAAACGAAATTGTCGTTACCCATGCTCAGCTCCCTGTCTATCAGGATTACGAAGCGACATTATCAGGTGCGGAATATTGGCCTGAGGCCGAGCAACTCGTTTTTACCGCTTCGATAGAAGCTACTGGGGATGCTTACAATGACGGCGATATTTTGGGTAGCTTTGTTGGCACTGTACCTGTAAATCAGCTCGGCGTTCATGGCAGTAAACTAGACCTGACTAAAACAACCATGCCGGCAATGAAAAATGGTCAGCGAGTCATCACTAAAGTGGAAACCGTCGCTATCACTGAAAGTAGTAGCGATAAGATCAAAGGGGTATTGCTGAGTGACAATGATGATGGAACGAGCGAGCTATTTCACTTCGGGTTAACTCACTAGGAACGATTCTACAAACAAAGCCCCTTAAGCAGCCTTGATGCTTAGGGGCTCTTTTTTAACAATCTTACTTATCTAACTGATTGAAGATATTAAGCATAACTTGCTCGACGTAAAGCAGAACAGCCTGACCAGACGGCTCACAATAGGCACCTCTCTATATACCAATCCGATGGTAATTTATCCCATCCCATACCGAGGCGCGGCAAGCCATTGATGCTACTCATCGCTTCTTAGGTAACCACTGTACAAGCTTAGAGTGAATCTTCTCAACTGCGATATCACACTAATAAACAGTTACGTCAATTGATGTATTCATCACTTACGAGCCACATGGTGTTATTAGAGCGAATGTTAACAAAATGTTATGGAGCTAATACCATGGATACGGTAACCACTAGAAGCCGAAGATTACAACTTTCGGCTCTGACAGTTTCCATCGCACTATCAACACAGATTAATGCGATGGAAATTTACAATGCGGAAGGGACCACTTTGGATGTCTACGGCGCGATAGCGCTACATGTGACCCATAATGACTTTGACCAAGCAGAAGTGATCATGCTTGAAAATGGCTGGTTGGTCGAAGATCCAGGCTCTTATTTAGGGGTGTCAGCATCGCACACACTGGCACCTTTTTCTCTTTATGCAGCAGCAGAGGGAGACCTTGAGCTTAACTCTGCCAGCGACTCACTGCTTTCCAACTCACAAGATTTCCTAATCAGCCGCCAAGTCTATGTAGGTTTAGAGCATGACGACTTTGGTAGCATCACGATTGGTAAGCAAGAATCCCCCTATATGGTGACCGACATTGGTTACTTTAGTTACTGGGCTGGAGGCACGGGGCTATTGCTATCCGATCAATTGGGAAGCCGACGCACTGCCAATACTGTCGTTTGGAACAACAGTTTTGGCGATTTTCAGGTTGGGTTGCAGTATCAAGCAAAGCGCTCTGAAGATCAGATCACGTTTGGTAACGGTTATAGTGCTGGCGCGCTGTTTGTCGGTAAAAATGCTCTACCACCTTCTATGGGGGGTGACCCATCAAGTATCTCAGCGATTAAAGTCAATGATGGCTACTCAGGGAGCATTAGCTACAATCCAGAGGGCCTATTGCTTGTGGCAGCCTACAACCAAGCTAACGATATTTCAGGCCAAGGTTTAGACTTGCTCAGTCAACAACCCATGACCCTCAAAGATGCGCAGCACACGGCTTGGGCCTTGGGTATCGTGGCAGATATAACCGACACAACTAAGATCGCAGCACGTTACGAAAATGCGACCAATGATTATAAAGATGGTAACCCTAAGGCAAAGTATCAGACCGCTACGTTAGGCATCCAGCACAACTGGCTACCTCATTTACGCAGCTATGCTGGATTCGATACCGTACGCGACTCAACCTCAGGTGCCACACATTCTACCATTTTCAATGACTTCCATGTTGGTACAGCATTCGCCCCTGTAGCTTGGGGAGAAGTCTATCTTGAGTATTACAATGGACATCATCACACGGTCACCGGGAACGCATTTTACCTTGGTGCCGCCATCATGTTCTAACCACTAGCAAGAAGCGGGCTGCTCAAGCTCGCTTTCTACTTCTCTTATCAACCGCTGCAACAATTCGCTTTGGCCACTAATTCCCAGTTTGGCGTAAATGTTAATTCGATGAACCCGCTCTGTCGCAGGAGAAATAGACAAGGCTTTGGCAGCTAATTTGGATGAATAGCCTAAAAACATCAGCTTGACCAATTCGCTTTCACGACGCGTTAAGTGTTTACGTGAAAAACTATCTATTGCCGCGTGAATCAAATCTGGCAATGGTTTGTTTAAAGCAAGATCGCGATGGTGTTTGTAGAGCAGTTTCTCAAGCGTTGGTAACCAATGTTTTACTCGGTTAATTTGCTCAGAGGTAAAGAATGGATAGCTGCGTTTAAGATCAACCACAATCCAGATCCGTTGCTCACGGGTTATTTGCATCCACAGCATAATCTGATCTTTGATCTGATGGCTTTGACAATAACTTAACCACTGACTCCGATGTATTGGCTGAGTGACCAGATCTTGATGACCTAATTGCGACAGAACCGACATTCCAGAGACCGTTTGACGGGCAAGACTCGGCAAAATGATCTCTTGTTCCAACTGACCATACTGTGAATCTTGCATTTGCCCATAAACTAGCTTGAGTTGGTCATCATTTTCTAGCAAAACATAAAAGGCATCATGGACCACCACCTCAGCGAATTGATCGGCCAACTTGTCATAAAACCCTTGATAACCACAGTGGTCAAACATGGTTGCAATGTGCAATTGTTGAATTTGGCTTACATCTCTTAACATGCCACGCTCCTTATCAATGAAAGGCAAAAACCCCTTGTCTAAACGACGAAGGGGCCTAAAATTTTCTTATTGTGCTCTATATACTTCTTCACCACCTAGAACGGTGCTCAGGACTTGAGTTTTATGAATTTCAGTAGGTGAAACTTCGAAAGGGTTTTGATTAGTAACAATAAAATCCGCTAGCTTACCTGATTCAATGGAACCAAGATTATGCTCTTGGTATTGAGCATAGGCTCCACCAAGCGTGTACGCTTTTAAAGCCGCTTTTAAGCTAATCGCCTCTTGATGAGCAAGAGTGCTTCCTTCACCACCGGGTTGCTTACGCGTCATCATACTTTCAATTGCTGGCCATGGGTTTGGGCTAGCCGCCACTGGCCAATCAGAACCTACCGAAACATGAACACCTTTATCAACCAAAGAGCGGAACGGGAAAACCCAAGATAAACGTTTCTCTCCTACATCGCCTTTGATCATTTCAGTATGAGGACCTGGATACCAAAAGTATGGAGAAAACTCTGCGACAGCCTCATATTGCTTAAACAGTTTTTTGTCTGCAGGGTTGACGAACACGGTGTGCGCTACGCTATGGCGAAGCTCACTCCCATTCTGCCTTGTGTTACCAATCCCTTCTAACGCTTTACGAATAGCGCCATCACCAACGGCATGGACTTTAACGGTCAACCCTTTTTTGTCGTACTCTGCTATTTTTTCGATAAAGTAGTCTGGGTCATCACGCCAATATCCTCTATTGTCTGTCCCTTCAAATGGGTCCACCATGACTGCCGTTTGACCACCAGCCGAACCATCGAGAACAAATTTGACACCAGAGACTGTCACGCGATCTGTATTGTAACTTTGGTAGTTTTGGATCGCTTTCGTCGCAAGCTCTTGCATCCATTTTGATTTCCACTCGATTGGGTCTGCGATATAGGCAAAAATTCGAACATTCAGCGCATCATTTTTTGATAAGATTCCGTAGGATCTTAGAATCCATTCTCTCGCCCATACATCAGAAATGCTGGTGACACCAAAGCTGTTCATTACGTCGAAGACAGGCTTTAACCCGTTGTATGCAAACTCTTTGTTTGAAGGCCTGTCTACAAGGAATGATTCCCAAACAATCGTTGCCGCATTTTCTCTCAGAACCCCAGTCAAATCACCGTTAGCATCCCTAACATAAACACCCCCTTTAGGGTCAGGTGTATCCTTCGTGATATTAAGCATCTCTAAGGCTTTGCTATTAACAAGTGCAGCGTGTCCACCCACATCCCAAAAAAATGCAGGTTTGTCGCTGACAAACTTATCGAGAATTGACTTGTTGGATGGCTGATTGAAAACCTCAATCAAGCCATTGTCATCAGACAACCAGTTAAGTGGCCCGCCATAAACCCATTTTGTATCTGGATTATTCTTGCGGAACTGACCTATTTTTTCCCCAAACTGCTCGTAGGTCATCGCGTATTCTGTACCAACGTTCATTACCATTTCTGCGCCAAATCCGGGGTGAATATGGTCATCAATCATCCCTGGCATAACGAACTGTCCTTGTAAGTCAATCAGCTTAGTGCTGGAGTTCATCAACTTTTTAATCTCGTTTGTATTGCCGACTTGCACAAACTTCCCTCCTTCGACTGCAAATGCTTCTGCCCAAGGCTGGTTTTCGTTGACGGTGTACACTTGTCCGTTTACGTACACTTCGTCCGCAGCGTTCACCGAAGCGGAAACCAACAAAGCAATGGTCGATAAACTTGTTTTTAAGCTCATAACTTCTTCCCTAAAGTTGAGCCCTAAAAGGGCTGTGGATGACTATTTCGCTGACAACTTAGAATCACGTTAGAACGAGAAAAGGCGAAATTAACAATTAGTTAACAACATTAAGGGGTAAAAATAGTTCAATCAACAAAAACTGGAATTAATTCGAGTTATCTGTGATTTAGGTTACGTGAAAGAAGTGATCGCTTATTCCACCTTCTTAGCGCCCCACTTTTTTAGAGTAGTAGCACCAAATTCCACTCATAGATTATGTCTCTTAAAAATCACGTTATTATTGATTGTTTTATTACCAAATAACGTTACCTTAACTCGCTACGAAATGATGTTTGGCCTCGAGTTCACTCATTTCAGGCACTACGTCAAATGACATATTGAAATGAACTAAGAACCCAAAGACACCCCTTTTTATGCGGAATGAGTACCAATCGTGATAAGGAGATGTTCAGATAATTGCGCAGTGAAAATCGCTTAGAGCAAGGCATAGATAGCCGCTAGTGAGTTGCTCTCCCTGCAAGCTCTCTAACGTAACTATCAGCGATTTTAACCATCAAGAATGAGCAGATATTTATTGTGTTTGTATAACAGTTATCTGGTAAAAAAGACCTAGCGATAAAGCTAGGTCTTGATTATTCGGGGGTTAACGTATGCTCAACGAATGAGGCGTGGTGTTCAACCGAATATGTTCGTAGGCGAAGTTGTTGGGTGCGAACAGGAAATTACCTAGATAAACATTTCACTCGGCTTCTTCGGTCAATAAGACCTCCCACTTCAGATGTGCCTCCATAAGCGTCCCCTGCATCACTTAACATCTGACTGACCATCTTTGACATCGCCTCCATTTCAGCTTTATCAAACTTGTAGTCATTCATTTGCCCATCAATATTAGTACAGCGGCCAATCATAGTGTTGCCTGAAGCCTTCTGATACTTGACCTCAGCCACAGCGTCAAATGCCCCTTCATAGTTCAATTTAAACTGCTCAGATGGATCATCTGGCTGGAATTTAATCAATACAAAGCGGCTATGCGGAACTTCGGCTTTTACTTTTGCAAATAATCCATTCGAACCGTCGATCAAAGACTGAGTTAACAAGTCCTGACGAAAACTTTGCCCAAGATAATCTTTGCTTAAACGTTCTAGCTGCGTATCTGCATTCGGCGTATCTGGGCCACCAGCGATAACCACGAACAATAATGGCTTTTCACCTGAGTGGTGACGCATTTCTTGTAGACCACGTAAAATACCTTGAAACGATGAGGTCCAAGATCCTAAATACTGCTTCTCTTGCCCATCCATCGCATGCTGGGCAAAACTACCAGAAGTAAATGAACGAACCTGCGCGGTAAATGGGTCATAGAAGCTGCCGTTCTTATTCAACGCGCCTTGATTCCATTTATCGCTAAATCCAATGCTACGCATGTTGCCACGACAAATTCGGTTAAATGGCATCGTAATCGCGCGAAAGTCATCAATAGGCAAGTCAGCATTGGTATTACGGGTATTGACCATAGAGAGAATACGCTGCTTGGTTGCTTCTACATCCACTTCTTCTTGATTGTAAGGCAGCCAATCAACCACTTTTTGCCCAGTTGCAGGTACAACGTGACCTTCTGTAAATAGCGCTGCTTCAAAAAATGGCTGCATCACCGAACCACTATTAGCAATTTGCTGAGGAGAGCCGATGCCACGGCGACGCAAGGCCGCGAACTCATTGCGCCAATTAAACTTATCGTAGCTATTGACACCTTTGTCTTTAAACACTAGGTGGTTTTCACAATTGATGACCCCAGGTTGACCACTACGCATATGGCTACGAGTCGCATTTTCATAAGGAATCACCGCAACTCGGCCAAGTTTGTCTAGCTCTTGCGTGCCTGGCTTACGGACTTGTTCAATAAACATTCTTGTTAGCTGGTGAGCCACTGCTAACTTTGCTGACTGCAAACGGCGAATATTGTTTGGAGAATACTCAGTACAAGTATTCTCATTCATTGACATAGAGTGATCCACAACCAGAATCACATCCCCTAGATCTCCTCCGCCTGAGCCTGTGCTGGTTTTGGCTGCCGCAGCAAAGTTAGACACATCTTGAGTTTCATCAAACGAAGGCGCAGAGCTGTAGTGCATCCAACTATTGTGACGTGTCATCGCTGCCACTCGATAGCTAAACGCCTTCTGGTCGGGAGTTGGCTCAATCTCTATTTTCGTTTGCGGTATCTCTGCAACATCACGCAGGTAAGAATGAATCGTCCTTTCAACAATTTGCTGAGATTCTTCAGCTCGGGCTTGTTTCTCAACACCTTGTAACTTCAGTACCTTCTCTGCTTGGTCAGCCGCTAAAAGCAGTGATGACGTTTCTAACGCGTCACCCAATCGCGCTTTGTAGTTAAGATAGCGCGAACCTTCAATACCCAAAGCCGTGAAGCCAGCGAGGGCAACAAAGACCAAAACAAACCAAATTGAAGCGGCACCGCGTTGTTTGTTGTACATATTAACGCCCCACACTAAAACTACTTGAAACCATTACCGCGCCCTGCTTGCCTTTGCCAATCACTGAATTGAAAATTCCTTGAGAACGGTGGTAAATCGTCACTCGATACATAGGAGCAAATCGCTTCTTACTGGTAAATGGCGCAAGCTTCACCATCTCAGTCACGGGTTTTCTTTTGCCAAGAATCTCTTGATTGCCAAAATGGAAGTATGCTTGGCGCCTAAGTGCAGGTTTATTTTGCTGCGTACTCTTATTACGATTTACCAAAGTAATCCCTTCAACACTTAGCGCATAGCAGCTATCGTCGAAGTTCGGAATCTGGCTTTCCAATTCCGCGCGTACAATGTCGTGAATGATTTTGGCATCTGAATAGCTAACCGGTCTGTCTTGAACGACATCGATTTTATGATCGAACAATAGCTCTCTTTCGCTAAGCAAGTTGACTGCTGCATAACTGAGGTTATCTAACTCACCCTGTAAACTTGTTTTACGCGATAGATCGGCGGCAAAGCCTAGGCAGACTGACAAGCCCATCAGAACCAAGACCATTTCAATTGCGATTGAGCCTCGATGTTTATACATGTTTGACACCTTCTTGCACTGAAATGACACTACGCACCACCTCATGGGTAGGCATTAAGCTGACGCCAAGCAAAGGTCGGTAGGTATAGGTCACTTGATAACGGGCGATGGGCGCAACTTTAGGATCAACACTCGAACTTATTTGTTGTTGAGCCAGAGCCTTTAGATTTGCATATCGTTTAATATCAACACTTACACTTCCCTTGTTAAGCAGAAAGCCCCAAAGTGAGAAATGGTTTTTGTCGATGATATGGCGAAAGTGCTGCTCGAACTCTTTTTCAGTTTTAAAGTAACGAACTTTAACGTCACGCGCCGATTCAGAAACAGCAAAGTTAACTACTGACGTCGAATAGTTTTGTAGACCAATATCCATTACCAAGATAGTAACCAGCCAAAGCGCTAGGAAACTCAAGGCAAATTCGATACTGACGACTCCACGAACAGAACTCTTAGGTGTCAAAATTTGATTCTCATTCCAAAATTTTGACAGACACTACGATATCAAACTTAATTTTCGCAAGAAAAATATCAAATTAATTAACTCAAAAAGTCACCACAATCGACTTAGATCGATCAATTAGCATTCAATTAAGAGTTTAATACGCACAGATAGAGGTGAGATTTTTCGCTACAAAAACTAATGAGCGAGGTCAGAGAAAGACATGCTTGTAAAGCGAAGGCATTGATTTGGTATGATTCAGATAGCAAAACGCCGCTAATAAAAGCGGCGTTCTTGGCGTTGGCAGAGATTTTTCCGACAACATATCCATTGCTCGGCTGCTTACCACCCACAGCCCGTCTTTCTCATAAAGGTATAGTTTTCTAGTGCCTTGTAGCTATTTAGGTATCGATCAATGTCAAAATCTATGGCTGACTAATCTTACGCATCTGCTAAATAAGATTCAGCCAAGATGCGTAACTTTTGTTGATGGATTTCTGAAACGAAAATAGAGAATGATTCCCCCGCAAGGGTCATGGAGATGCTCTTAGTAAAGCTATCCCCCAAACACTCCAACAATTGATTCGGAGATGCATTTGCGTGAAGGTACATCGCTCTGTGATTTGGGCACAGAACTAAGTCACTAAAGGGGGATGACTCGGCTGATTCTAGAACAGGTGTTTCTTCCCAGAAATATTCACCGCTTTCGAGCTTAAATGGCAAAGCAGATTGACAGACTTGGCAACACAGCTCGTTAGCCTTATTGGTATATTGCTCAACCAAAAAATCTCTTGATGACTGGTACTGCTTCTCTTGAACAGCAGGCGTCTTATTAGAGGCTTTCTTGTCTTTAGAACTCGGCCAAACCCAAACATATTTATGTTTTAGATAATACTCTTCTTTTAACCATGCTAGGTCATGCTCCCAATCACTGATCGCTTTATCCATATTGGCTTGCGTCTTGCGCTTAGCTCCTCGAGCAAAAGAAGCTAACGCTTCCGCCATCTTCTTCAGGCGAGTAGAAGATTGTGGTTCACCCCATTCCTTCATATGCGCATGGCTGAAGACGAATGGCAGAGATTCACTGTAAACATCTTTTAGAATAAAAAGGCGAGCTGATTGAGGTAAGCCCTGAACTCCAACGGTATACCCCACAGCTTTTAGAACACCTATCTGAGGCCACTCGACTTCGGGTAGTGAGCCATCGGCTTCAGATGCAATTGTAGATGGCCAATGGAACATAGGCTTTGTATCGGAGGTAGGGCTATATTGACTATCTAGAAGAACATTTTTGAGTAACGTTTTCTCACTTGAATCACTAGACCACTCATAGTCTGTTATTGGATCAAAGTCATCATTAGTTATCCTAGATTCCTGCTCAAGTAATCTTCGTCCTTTCGCTCCATCTTCAGAACTGATTCCTGCACCCCATTCATAATCAGATACCTCACACAACTCAGTATCTAATGAGATTTTTTCTCGCATTATGTCCACTAATAAATACCCACACCAAAGCCAAATTGGAAGTAATCAATAAAAGAACCCTTCATTTCTACTGCCATTTGATAAAAACCAAAACACTTCAACATAGAAACCTGATGTTCTATAACCTACTTACCATTCCAAAATTTCGTATTGATATGTCCCAGATCACCTTCAACATATGATCGACTATAATCTTTCAGCTGCACATCTCTTTCAGTCGGTTCGGACTCAACTTTCTGATTCCTGAACCAACCATTGGCTTTACTATTTAAAGCTTCAGCTCGTACACCCGAACCTCCACAATTAGAACAAGTTTGCTTTCTGGTGCCCCCACAAAACAAGTAGAAACCTTTTCCTTCACAGCTCAAGCACTGCTCATTATGATTTCGCTTTTGGGGTTCAGTCACTTTTTGATTATTAACATCCGAACTAGTTTTTAGTTCACTGAACCACTCGCTAGTGCTCCACTGTGCTGTATTTTGGCTAGTTCTAACAATTACCTGAGAACCCAGCATTGCTTCCGCTTTCTTTTTAACCAACAAGCCTTGTTGTTTGTATTTACGCAGGCTCATTTTTAAAGTAGTGCCACAGCTACTAGTGATATAGAGAGTGGAGTCTGTAGCATTAACACTTTTTAAAATACCAAATTCGCGCCAAATATAAATATTCATATCAACTCAAAGAAATTCAGGAATGGAGGCTAGACCTAAAAAGGTACTCAATCGAAATGATTAAATTATACCTCCAAGGCACACCACTATGGGGAATCGAAAGACGACAGAATAGGAATAATGATTATTCCTAACAAAAGATTTACTTTGGAAGTTCAAAAAAGGCCTCTTTAGAGGCCCCATATATTAGTTCATCCTACGCAGTTATTGACCACACAAAACACTCACCATCACTTTTTCATTATTGTGAATATTTTCACGCCCTACACCACTAGGCCCCCACTCGTCATAACTCATCATAATCGCCTGTTTTAAGCTTTCCGCACGATTATTCTCCTGATAGAACTTCTTCTTATCCTGAGGTGAGTAGTTGCTCAGCCTTGAGTTGCTGCTTGGCGAAATAAGGCAAAGGTTTCCAAATCGATCCGCATCTTCCATTTTCTTAGCACCTGATGGGTCTGTTTGCGGGAAGTTGTGCTCTACCGATGTTCGAAATGAAAACTGGAAATCGTCAAAGTGCTTTCCAAGTTCATTTTTACCAATACCATCACAAACGATTCATTGTTTGAGAAGCGCTTCGACAATAAGTAGTCTAAACGGTTGAAAACAAAGTTTTGCACACCAGTTCCCTGATGTAACACACCAACATTATTCTCTGTAAACTCAAGCTGATAACCTTCACAGATCTCCTCAAAATACTTGTCACTCAGCTTTTCAAGTGCGGCTATTCCGGCTTAAAAATTCAGTTGAAGCTGTGCTTGAGAAAAACGGTTCAGAAACTAAAGGAAAGGGAATTTGCCAGATTTCAGATAGCAAAACGCCGCTAATAAAAGCGGCGTTTTAGATGGGTGGAAGCCCCAGCCACATCCCGGCACACAAGTCACTCGCTGCGGCTGCTTCCTTCCGGACCTGACCGAGTTCACGAGCTATTGTTGCGGGAGGACCAGGGCCTCCATAGATTCTGTTTCCTTAGCATCGCTAAGGAGTGAGGGGATTATCAAACATCCGATGGGGTATTTCAAGTCTAACACCGAATAAAACGCCTGTTTTCGTTTCAACTGCTTAGTCAGTAACCATTAATTGAGATAATGGACGTTTTTACCCTCACTGATGTCTTCGTTAGCGCACTGTTTTGACTGCTGTTTATGCTGATACATGGCTTCGTCGGCCTCGTTAAGCACTTCTTGCAGGCTCATAAAGGTACGTCGCGGTAGTGAAATACCGATAGCAATAGAGATATCAAAAGAGAGTTTGTACGCTTGTGAGGAAAAAGGAACCACCTTGAGCTTTTCTAGCATGGTACACACACTTTGTTTCTCAACCTTGCCGACCAAAATAAACTCATCGCCACCGATTCGATAGCAGCGCCCTTTCCATACTCGCTCAATATGTTCGGCGACACTTTTCAGCACCAAATCCCCTACCTCATGACCATAGGTATCGTTAATATGCTTAAAATGGTTCACATCAAGATAGATGACCGTCATATCAGCACTGACACCTGTTCTAAATCTTTGATGCATGGCACGGCGGTTCTTTAAGCGTGTTAAAGGATCAGTATTTGATTGACTGTGCAGGTACATAGAGACGATCAACATAAAGCCAATCACCATTACGAACAGAATATGGCTTTTTCGTGAGAATGCCTGTTCAGCTTGCAGTGTCGCGCGCCAATTGGGTTGATAATCATACCGTTCGACAGTAGATGCGATATCAAGCATTTTTATCGCTCGGCTAAATAAAGGGGCAAGCTCGGCACCGACTTCGTTCTTAACAAAACCAATCGCGACATCTGAGCGGTAAAAACTGCCAATCAGTTGATCCTCTTCGAGCGGGAGTAAATCTTTCGATTCGCGTAACTTTTTATTGAAGCTTGCTCGGCTGGTTGCCATGAAGTCGATGTCACCGTTTAGCAGCGCGGTATAAAGTTGCTGGGAGGTCGAGAATGACTTGAGCTCTTTATTAGGTAAGAGCTGAGAAAGCAGATCAGCAAAAAAGTCATCTTTTAAAACACCGATTTGCTCAACGATCAGTTCCGACACATTGCTGTAAACATTAGCCTTATACCCTTCGCGTTTAATCATTACCACTTCAGGGAAGTAGTACGGGTCGCTAAACTCAGCAATCTGTTTTCTTGGCTCCGAAACAATCAGTGGGGCAATGATATCAATCCGCTTGGCAACAAAATCTTGGTACATGCTCCCCCACGTTTCATCGGCATTACTCACCACTTGGCAGTTAAGCATCAATATTTGACAAGACTGCATTACTACATCGGCGCTTATCCCTGTCACCTGACCATCTTTATGGTAAACCGTGTATTGGCCAACATGCTCAAGCTTAACTTTGTATGTTCGATTGATGTTCAAATTGCTATCAATAACTGACTGGCGCAAGGCTTGTTGACGCAGTTCAAACTGATATTGCTTCACTGACTCTCTTAAGCGCTTCTGAATTTCCGCGGTGTGGATGTAAGCTTCGATAGTCGCAAGTAAGTCCCTATGCACATCTTTGGGCGCAATGATTGAAACAGGCTTAATAGACAATTGGTTGTTAAGCAGTTGAGCATCATAACCCGCCAGCAACATCGGTTTTAACTGATTGATCGCATCCACGATGCCATCAACCTTATTCTGTTCAAGGAGTGCTTTAGCATGATCATGCCCAGTGTATTCAATCTGGGTGATATCTGGATAGTTGACTGAAATGAGCTCACCGTAGATCGTACCTTGCGGAATACCAATGACCTTTGCAGAAGCCAAAGTAGCGTTTTGTAAGCTATATAGGTAGGTGAACTCAATATTGGTGGGGCTTGAGAAATCAAAAGACTCAGCACGCTCTGGGGTAAAAGTCACGTTAGCAGCAAAGTCTGCATTCCCTAACTTAACGGCTTCAAGAATGTCATTGAAGCTCGGGTAATAGACGTATTCAATCTCAATCCCAAAGCGTTCAGAAACCGCATCAAAAAGGGTGCGCGTAACAAAATCATCGGCCTCAATCCCTACTTTATAGGCAACACTACTCATCGCCACGGGCGCGCTGAAAATAGTCATTATGAGAAGAGTCGTTCGCCAGATAAGGCCCATTTCGCCCAAAATCCCTTTTGAATAGTTATGATAGGTCAGCAAACTGCCCTATTGGTGTAAGCCGTTCCTTGACTGACTAAAGCAGATTTTCGGCAATTCTGACACAACAAGTTACATATGCCAAGCATGCATGTTCAATCAAAAAAATGGATTTATTATATATCTTGATTTTCTTCTACACTGCGCAGAATGTAGTCTGTCATCCAAGCTGTGCCTAATAGGCAAATCCATACGACAAACACCGGATTCGGTACTTCGATATTGGGTGAAACAACCAAGGCGGCAAAGCCAACCGTTGGCAATGTCCAGCAAAGCAGCTTACTCCAACGAAAGGTTTTCAGCTGAGACAAACTCTCCATCGAAGCCATGATACCCGTGATACACAAAGCAATTAATGCAGCATAAGAGAGGTCAGCGATCCAGAGCGGTAGAATCAATCCAAGCGCCCACCAGCTGTGTTTGTTTGATGGCTTCCAATGTGAAGCTGCCCACCAGATCACGGCAACTGATAGGGTTTGAACGAATGTGACGACTGGCTCTCCTGCTAGCTTGTCTCCGGCTTGTGTGACCATAATACCTATCAGTAAGGTCGCAACAATTAAGAAGCTGGTGAGAACCACGCCAAGACTACTGCGTCTTGAGAAGGCCACCATTAACAAAGGAAATAAGACCCACAAGCTCACTGAAAGTGTGATAGGTTGATGAGGAAGGGTTAATCCATAAGTTGTCATTGCGGCCATTAATACCAAGCCAACAAGACCGCCTTGAGGGAAAATCCATAATGCAGGGATTACCAAGGCTAATACCGGAATATCGCCTTCACTAATGCTGATAGCTCTAGCACAAACTACAGCCAATAGAGTTGTCACTAAGAACTGAAATGTAGAAAATACCATGCCCTCTCCTTATCCATTCCTTGGAAATCTGTACTAGGACACAGTCATTATGGACCAGTTTTTAATGCAAATCTTTGCAGTAATTCACCAAATTCCCTTAGGAAAAGTCAGTACTTACGGTGAGATCGCAAAAATGGCGGGTTATCCCGGTTACGCACGCCACGTAGGAAAAGCGTTGGGAAACTTACCTGCTGACAGTAAATTGCCTTGGTTTCGTGTGATTAATAGTCAGGGTAAGATTTCACTTAAAGGGCAAGATTTAGTACGCCAACGTGAAGCGCTGATCGCAGAGGGGATCGAAGTTAGCAACGACGGAAAGGTGAAGTTAAAAAAATATAGATGGCAGCCGTAACGCTACCACCTTGTCTATTGAGGTTTGCTTACCTAGTGACGCACTCCAACAAGACGTAAATCCACCTTGCTTGTCTTATCAGCATCCGTGATCACTGGGTAAATGGTATCAGTGATAAAGCGCAGCTTACCATTCACTTCGATACGAGCACTGACACTATAACGGTGGCGTGGATCAATCTTTGAGGTATGGTAAGCCAAATCAAACTCAAACGGCGATTGCGCGCCATTGGTCTCAAAGCGGTGTTTAGCAATAACCTTAGCAGGAGCATCTGCCAAAGAGACATCTTGCAAAGTCACGGTAATCAATGAGCCTTTTGGCAATGCAATTCGCTCTCGGTAAGAGACGGTTCCTGTCACGCTTTCGACTTTGTTTTGTGATTGAGTCGTCTCGGCAGATTGGCAGCCCACAAGTACTAAACCTAGTACTGCTGTAGCAACTAGCGCGAATATTTTCTTCATTGAATACTCTCTTAACTTATTCGATTTTCGAGAATTATAAGTAGCCTCTATTAGCTTGTCATTGCAATTCGATGATTATTGACAAGACTTTAACTATGTTGAGTTTTGCCTGACATAGAAATCAAACAACTGTTTTATTTGTCACTAAAGCGGGTAAAATGCCACCTAGATACAAAGAATATAAGGTAGAGAAAATGAGTAAACCTCTAAGTGAATTGCTGGACTTGCTCCAACTTGAAAAGCTAGAAGAGGGCCTGTTTCGAGGCCAAAGTGAAAACTTAGGGCTTCCTCAAGTCTATGGCGGTCAAGTGATAGGCCAAGCCTTATCAGCAGCGCGTTATACCGTTGATGCAGACCGTACTGTTCACTCGTTCCATAGTTACTTCCTCTACCCTGGTGATCCTGAAAAACCGATTATCTATGACGTAGAAAATCTACGTGATGGACGCAGTTTTAGTACGCGCCGTGTTAAAGCCATTCAAAATGGTCGCCCGATTTTCTACTTAACCGCGTCTTACCACGGTGAAGCTCCGGGGTTTGAGCACCAAAACACCATGCCTGATATTCCGGGGCCTGAAAACTATGCCTCAGAGTCAGAGTTAGCGGAACGTATTGCTGACTTTTTACCAGAAAAACTAAAGAAGACCTTCTGTGGTGAAAAGCCAATTGAAATGCGTCCTGTCACTGTCGTTAATCCTCTAAAGCCACAGAAAGTCGAAGCAAAACAGTATCTGTGGATTAGAGCAAACGGAGAGATGCCAGATAATCAATTGATCCATCAGTACTTGCTTGGCTATGCCTCTGACTGGGGTTTCTTAGTGACTGCTCTTCACCCTCACGGCGTCTCTTTAATGACTCCGAAATTCCAAGTCGCCACTATCGATCACTCGATCTGGTTCCACCGCCCATTCAAGATGGACGAGTGGTTGTTGTATGTCATTGAAAGCCCAACTGCGAGCAATACGCGTGGTCTAGTGCGTGGTGAGATTTACAATCGCAATGGTGATTTGGTCGCCTCTGCGGTACAAGAAGGCGTCATGCGCTTTACTCAGTAGACTCTTCCCTCTCAAGATCAGCCTCCTAACGGAGGCATTTTCAATGTGTATGTCCATGTGACCGTTCAATGCTAAAGCCACTAAAGCTGGTATCAACACTAGCTTTAAAACAGTTGATCACCCAAGGGAATGCGTCGGTAACGTAATAGCCGTACTGACCGTTCACCGTCATGCCGTTACATTCATCGAGGTCCCCCAGCGCTGCTGAGTACTCCCAATCTCCGCGAAACTGTCCGTCATAATTGCTGCTCGCAACGTTGCCACCCACAACGGGAGCCGTATAACTTCCTACATCAACACGAGCCCCCGTTTTCAAGCGGTAGCTGGAAGTCGCTTTACGAACCTGACTGGTTGAACTATCTACAAAACAACTGCCATAAATTGGGAACCCATCAGCGGCAAAGCCAATCACTGGAGAGGCTTCTCCGCCCGCGCAATCCTGGACAAACATAGCGACAGGATTGCCGTGATAGTGATACTCCCCAGTAGGCTGTACATGTGCATTGTGAATATCGGTACCAAAGCCGTTTAGAGACGACATCGGATCGTAGCGCCATGGATTGTTGATTTCACTTTGACCACAACCCGTACGTTCATCACCGACACCGTAGCAAGCCGCCGCCAACAGATCGACTTTCACGCCGTTAAGCAGAACCGCTTCTGACGTCCCTAAGCTTAACGCGGTAGTTGAACCTGCAAAGCTTGGGGAAGCGGTGAACTCATAATGTGTAGATTGCTCAGACACGTTGGTGGCAAATGAAGCCGTCACATCATTGAAGTCATGGTTAGGAATCGCATTCGACTGAACAATGCACTTGCTACCGCTCGACGTGATCTGCGTTTGACCGGTATAGATGAGTGAGCGTTGGATGTCATTCACGGTAGAAAAAAAGGTACCCAGATATTGTTGGCAATCACCTGAAAGATTGGTAAATAAAAGGTTAGTGATGTTATTGCCTGATACCGAAGGCGTTGATGTGGTGCTGCTTGAGTCATCTCCGCCATTGCAACCACTAAGTAGCGTCACTGCAATGGCTAAACTCAAGACATGAGTTGATGGTAATGCTGACATTTCATTCATCCTTGTTATGTGTATTTACTGTCAGATTAGTCACACTTAACAAGTTTCAAAAGGAGCTTTACTTGGCTTTACCCTGCCATACACTTCTTTACGTATGGCATATTGGAAGGGCTGTGGTGTATTTAAGCGGTTCCATGGCAAAGGTAGAGGTCACGTTAGAAATACCTTCGACGGAATTCACCAGTTTTTTATAAAAATGATCAAAGCACTGCATATCTTTAACCAACACTTTCATCATGTAGTCATACTCTCCCGCCATGCGGTAGAACTCCATCACTTCAGGAAACTCTGACGCAGTGGATACAAACTGGCTATACCACTCGTGAGAATGGTCGCTCGTCTTAACTAACACAAACGCAGTGAATGACAGATCGAGCTTTTCTGGGTTAAGCAAGGCGACTCGTTTTTGAATGACTCCCGCTTCCTCAAGCTTTTTCAGCCGCTTCCAACATGGTGTCGTGGTTAGATTAACCGCTTCTGCGAGGTCGTTAAGAGACAAGGTCGCATCGTTTTGCAATAGATCGAGCATCTTGCGGTCAATTTTATCAATATCCATATCCACACACTTCTCAAAATAGAAAATTTTTCTCCATATTAAGCAAAACGCAATAAAATAGGCAAAGCTTTTCTCTCTACAAATAGGTAAATTAACCTCATACCGATTTGAAGGAGAACCTCTATGTGTACTGATCATAACTGGATTAACAATGCAGTTCGTAAAATCGAAGCCGATTACCAACGCAGCGCAGATACTCATTTAATCAAGCTTGATCTTCCAAGCCTTGAAGGGATCGACGTCTATCTGAAAGATGAAAGTACGCATCCAACGGGTTCTCTAAAACACCGCTTAGCTCGCTCTCTGTTCCTGTATGCCATTTGTAATGGCTGGGTAGGACCAGAAACAACGATCATCGAGTCATCTTCAGGCAGTACTGCCGTCTCAGAAGCGTACTTTGCTCGCTTACTTGGTCTGCCTTTTATTGCTGTGATGCCAAAGTCGACAGCGCGTAAGAAAATCGAGCAGATCGAATTTTACGGTGGTCAAGCTCACCTTGTAGATCGCTCAGATCAGATTTATGCCGAGTCACACCACCTAGCAAAAGAGTTAAATGGTCACTATATGGATCAGTTTACCTACGCTGAACGAGCAACCGACTGGCGCGGTAACAACAACATTGCCAACTCTATTTTCAGTCAGATGGAAATGGAAGATCACTCAGTGCCCGCTTGGATCGTGATGAGCCCAGGGACCGGTGGCACATCTGCGACTATTGGCCGTTTCATTCGTTACCAGCAACACGATACCAAGTTATGTGTAGTCGATCCTGAAAACTCGGTGTTCCACGACTACTTCAAAACAGGTGATAAGAGTTTAACCGGTAATAGTGGAAGCAAAATTGAAGGCATAGGCCGCCCTCGCGTAGAGCCTAGCTTTATTCCTGGCGTCGTTGATGAGATGCGCACCATTCCAGATGCTGCATCAGTCGCAACCGCGCACTGGCTTGAGAAAATTCTAGGTCGTAAGGTGGGTGCTTCTACCGGTACAAACCTTTACGGTGTTCTTCAACTTGCCAGCGAAATGAAAGCGCGTGGAGAAAAAGGGTCAATCGTTACTCTGCTATGTGATAGCGGTGAACGTTACTTAGATACTTACTATAACGCAGAGTGGGTTAAAGAGAATATTGGTGACACGCAGCCATACTCTATCAAGCTAGAACAGTTTGAAACGACAGGCCAAATTAGCTAATTGAAAGTGATACCTACCCTGTATAAGGCTAACAAAAAACCGCCACTCGTTGAGGGGCGGTTTTTATTTATCTAGGGTCTGTGGGCCTAACGATTACTTCTTGTTTTGACGCGCTTCAAATGCAGCTAATTGCTCTGGCGTCGCTTTCGGCTGATGGTTTTGCTTCCACTCATCGTAAGTCATGCCGTAAACACGTTCGCGAGCATCATCAATGTCTAGCTCTAAGCCCTGCGTTTCCGCCTCAGCTTTGTACCACTTACTGAAACAGTTACGACAGAAGCCTGCCAAAATCATTAGATCGATATTTTGCACATCTTTGTTGTCATCTAGATGTGTAAGCAGACGACGAAACACCGCTGCGTCTAATTTATCTTGCTCTTCTTGGGATAGATTTTTGTATTTAAATTCAGCCACTTTACTTACCTTCTCATCATTTATTCGTTGTTTTTGTTCTAGGATTGTATCAGCCTATTCAGAGTAACCTCAATACAAAAACGCCCGAGCAAAATGCTCAGGCGTTTTTCGTGTTCAAAGCTGATTAAGCTTGAATACCAACAATTAACCAAGGTGCGTTTGGTGCAGTTAAATCACGCTCTAAGTGCCATACGTCGGTAATATCTTCTTCGATACCTTCAACTGCGTCACGGTAACGTCCGCTAAACTGAAGGCTTAGCTGAGCTTTGCTCGCATCGTGATCCGCACGTACAATCTCGGCATCAACATACATCACATCAGTGTGCTGCTCACCTTCAAGCTTAGCGCGCTCTGAGATCAGATCTTGGTACAAGCTTGGCGATACGTATTCTTCAATCGTTTCAAGTTGATTGTGGTTCCAAGCACCTTGCAAAATACGGTAGTGCTCACGAGAACCATTAACGAAAGCCGCTTGGTCAAAACCTGGTGGGTAGTTATGCGGCACATCTGTTTGTGCACCAAAACCGAAACCACCCGTTTGAGTACCACTGTTTTGTGGCTGTTCAAAGTTGTGAACATTAGGTTGTTCAAACTTAGGCGCAGAAGAACCACCAAACGCAGGTTGTTGGCGATTCTGATTCATGCTGCCCTGCTTAGCACCAAGCATGCCACGCATCAGTTTAAAGATAACAAATGCAATCAGGCCCATGATAAGAATATCCATAAACTGGATACCTTCAAATGCACCACCAAAGAAGGCAGCAAGTAGGCCACCTGCGAGTAAACCACCTAGCAGGCCGCCCATCAAACCTTTTTTGCTTGAGCTTTGCGTTTTACCCGCTTGGTCTTTACCAATAGAGTTTGTGTTTTGCTGTTGCTGCTTAGGCGCTGGCGCCGTTTTGAAGCTCTTGCCGAACGATTTACCGCCGCCAAACTTCTTCGCTTCTGCTACTGGCGTAATCGCAACGGATACCATCAGTAGAGCAACAAGGGAAAAGAGTCGTTTCATATTCTTCCTTTGAGGTTCCTGTCAAGGTTATAAACTTATACTTATTACACTATATTAACTCTAGCAGCCCCATATTCAAACCAAAACGTCTCCGACACATGTATCAGAATATTGCAAATAACCCATGCGGTTGTTGACGATATGGGTAGAGGCTCATTAGAATATTGAACATTGTTCATTTTAGATTACTCACCATGGCCCGAAGAAACGATCATACGCGAGAAGAACTTATCGCGCTTACGCTAAACACTGTTAAAGAATTTTTGGCAAGCAACACTTATCATGAGTTGAGCTTGCGAAAGATAGCGACAATGATCGGCTATGTTCCAAGTACTTTAGTGAATGTCTTTGGCAGCTATAACCTATTACTACTTCACGCTGTGGCTCAAACCCTAGATGAACTTTCGGAAGAAGCGAAAGAAGTGGTTTCTCAGTGCCAAGACCCTAAATCAGCGCTGTATGAACTCGCTTACTGTTATCATGATTTTGCTCAGCACCACCCACATCGCTGGCAGTTAATCTTTGAGCACAATATGAATGGTGAAACGCTGCCAGAATGGCAAGCCCAGCGCATTGATTCCATGACAGGCATGCTTGAGCAACTATTGCAATTGATTGGACCAGAGCGCAGTCAAGCGGAAGTGCTTCAAGCAAGTCGTGTATTATGGTCTGGTGTTCATGGTATTACGCTGTTAAGTGTCGACGATAAATTCTTCGCTGCTGAACCGATTGATGGAAAAGAGCTGATCGAAAACCTACTCTGTAATTATTTGAGCAACTGGTGATCTGCGAATGTCGAATAGCCAAACTTCCCTGTTAGGACAGAAGCGCTTTCTGCCTTACTTCGTTACTCAGTTTTTTGGTGCCTTTAACGATAATATTTTCAAAAATGTATTATTGCTATTCGTTGCATTTGCAGGTGCTGGAGCACTGCCTATTTCAAGCAACTTATTTATCAACCTAGCGGCAGGGCTGTTCATTCTTCCCTTTTTCCTTTTCTCTGCCTCTGCTGGTGTTCTTGCCGATAAGTACGAAAAGTCTTGGTTTATTCGTAAGGTGAAGCTCGCTGAAATTGGCATTATGTGCTTGGGCGCAATTGGCTTTATTACTGAAAGCTACGTCATCTTGCTGATCCTGCTGTTTCTTATGGGCACACAATCGGCATTTTTTGGCCCAGTGAAGTATGCCCTTCTTCCTCAGCAGTTAAAGCCTAACGAACTGGTTCCAGGTAATGCGTTAGTCGAAACCGGTACCTTCCTAGCAATCTTATTGGGTACGCTTGGCGCCGGCGTTATTACGTCCGCTGAAAACGCCAAGTATGTTGCAGCAGCTTGTGTAGTACTGTTTGCCGTGTTTGGTTACATCTCTAGCCGTTCTATTCCTGAAGCACCTGCAAGTGCGCCGGATCTTAAATTCAAATGGCAACCTGTTAAGCAAACTAAAAAAACCATCGCTATTGCTAAAGCGGATAAAACTATCTTTCGCGCACTGATGGCAATCAGTTGGTTTTGGTTCTTAGGTGCGGCTTATCTGACTCAGTTCCCGAATTTCACAAAGCTCTACCTTAACGGTAGCGAAAGCGCGGTATCTTTCTTACTCGCGCTGTTTTCTGTCGGTATTGCGGTTGGTTCATTAGCTTGTGACAAGCTGTCTAACCATAGAATTGAAGTCGGTATTGTGCCGCTAGGTAGCTTAGGCATCACCATTTTTGGCGCGCTGATGGCAACGTCCGTTCCTCAGCAGTTACCTGAGTTTGCAAGCTTTAGCGAATTTGTCATGCACAAACCCTTGTGGTCAGTGTTTGCTTATCTGCTGTTACTTGGGGCTTCAGGTGGTATCTTTATTGTTCCCTTGTATGCTCTCATGCAACAAAGAGCAAAAGTCACTGAACGAGCGCAGGTTATCGCAGCGCTAAACATCTATAACTCACTATTTATGGTTGGAAGCGCAGTGTTAGGCATTGTTTGCCTAACCATTATTGAACTAACCATTCCGCAGCTTTTCTTGCTGCTAGCAGTACTTAACCTTTTAGTGGCGGGCTACTTGTTTATACAAGTGCCTATTTTCGTGGTGCGTTTTTTAATGTGGGTTATCACTCATACCATGTATCGAGTCAGCCATAAAAATACACAAAACTTACCAGAGAAAAGTGGCGCCTTACTTGTTTGCAACCACGTGAGTTATATGGATGCCTTGTTGCTCAGCGCGGTATGCCCAAGGCTGATCCGTTTTGTGATGGAAGAAGAATACGCCAACTTGCCGCCACTAAAACGATTCTTACAACGTGCTGGAGTTATCCCTATCTCTGCCAATAACCGCCGCTCAATTGTTAAAGCATTTAATGATGTTGAACAGGCACTGTCTGAAGGTCATATCGTGTGTATTTTCCCTGAAGGACGCCTTACTTCAAATGGTGAAATGAGTGAGTTTATGCGCGGGATGGATATCATTATTAAGCGCAGTCCTGTGCCTGTCATTCCAATTGCGCTTAAAGGCCTTTGGGGTAGTTATTTCAGCCGTTATAAAGGCTCTGCATGTAAAGGGCTGCCTACACGTTTTTGGTCGAAAATTGAAATTGAAGTCGGCGAACCGGTTGACCCAGAAAATGCTTCGACTGCCGTTATGCATGATAAAGTAGCGACATTACGAGGCGATTGGCGTTAAACTCAATCACGGTGTTTTTTGCATGCGTTAGGTTTTTCTTAACGCATGTTCAATTCATTCAACTCTCTTTATCGTTTTGGGTTCGCTAAAATAGCGCTTTCCTATTTGATCTCCCCCTACCCCAAATAAAAATAATGAATAACTTCAATAAGCAACTCCCTTTTTGGCTTGCACTCACGGTTTGCTTAACTCCGTTGATCACCTCGCCCACCGCTTTGGTGATTGGGTTTCTACTCGCCTCTCTTGGTTTAGTTCCAAAACAGTTCAATCTCGCTAAACTGACCAAAAAGCTACTAGCCTACTCCATCGTTGGCTTAGGGTTTGGAATTCACTTCGAACAAGCGTTAGCCGTAACTTCAGATGGCATTGGCCTCATCATCGCGACCATTGTTGGCACGCTGGTTATTGGATGGTGGCTTGCAAGAGCAATAGGGTTAAACAAGCAGACTGGGTATCTTATTTCTTCAGGAACGGCTATCTGTGGGGGTAGTGCAATTGCCGCGGTGTCTCCGGCTATTAAAGCCAACGACGAGCAAATTGGCTTATCTCTCGCGACGGTTTTTGTGCTTAACTCTATCGCGCTATTTGTTTTCCCAGTCATTGGACATGCACTTAACCTCGATCAACACACTTTTGGCACATGGGCCGCAATTGCCATACACGACACTTCTTCTGTGGTGGGGGCGGCTTCAGCCTATGGTGAGGAAGCGCTCACTACAGCAACGACACTCAAATTAGCGCGTGCGTTATGGATCATTCCTGTCGCCTTTGCCAGTGCATTCCTATTTCGCAGTGAGTCGAAAAAAATCACCATCCCTTACTTTATCTTGTTTTACTGCATGGCTATTGCTGTGAGCGATTTGTTACCGCAATTTGAAGTCATATATCAAGGAATATTCGATATTGCCAAGCGAGCGCTCGTCGTTTGTTTGTTCTTGATTGGATGCGGAATTTCAGTGGAAAAGCTTAAGTCAGCAGGTCCGAAACCTTTGATGTTTGGTGTTACTCTGTGGGTTCTAATCTCAACCACATCTTTAGCTTGGTTGTTGTTAGCCTAAGCGGCCGATATCTTTCGCAGCTTGTGATAGCTTTTTCTGCTTAAAGCTAAATACGAGTCCTAACACGAGCAAGAATGCCGAAAGTTCCGCTAATGCTCGTGTGAGCCCCTCAGTTTGAACTGCAACAATGATCTGTAAGATCACCGCTAAAACCAAAATCGCTCTCATATCCTTATACCCTAGCTCTTAATTTTCTTGAGATATTATGAGTTAGGGTTATAAGAAAGCTAAATTCAGATTTGGACTATGAAATTGCTAAATTAACTAAGTTGCTTTTTCTGTTACAACTGCCCTTCAATCCAATTAATAAAGGTACGAATTTTCGGTCTATCTTCTGTTCCCAGTGGGCATAGCAGATCATACCCCTTAGTTGTCGGCATACTTGGATAGGGCGTCACAAGCTCGCCAGATTCAATCAGGTCTTTGACAAATTGATATCTCCCCATCCCAACGCCAAGATTATGTAGCGCGCTGATATAGCCCATTTCTCGGTGGCTCACGCAGTAAAACTGATTAAAAATATCAATATCGAGCTGCATATAGTCACGCCAGCGCTGCCAAACGTCTGAACCGACCGCATGAATAAAATTAATTCGTTTCAGCGATTCTAAGCCATCTTCATACACGCGATGTTTTTTCGCATATTGCGGCGTACAAACTGGAATGTATTCATCGCCGAACAGGCGCTTGCGATACACATCCTTGGTGTCTTCTGTATCGTAGTAAATGGCGACTTCAATATTGTGCTTATGAAAATCTTCCTGCTCTTGATAGCCCCAAATATTGAGATTGAATTTGGGATACTTGTTTTTAAAATCGGACAATCTTGGCAGCAACCATCCATTTGCAAAGCCTGTCGAGGTAGCAATGTTCAGCTCCCCCACCATGTCTGTCGACTTTATCTCTTCAATTTCAGAGAAGATCCCATGGAGGTTTTTCGACAAGGTGCTGTGAAATCTGGCACCTTCTTCAGTCAGTTCGAGCTGGCGAGTTCCTCTGACAAACAAGTTAAAGCCCAACTCTTTTTCTAGCACTTTGATTCTATGGCTAACAGCTCCTTGTGTAAGATGAAGTTGCTTCCCGGTAATGGTAAAGCTTAATGTTTTTGCCGCCATGTCAAAGGTGTGAAGGTTTCTAAGCAGCAGCTGTTGATTCGCCATATTGCGCCTATGGATTAAGATTTTTAATTTATCCTACTACCTGATTCGTTTGTTCGCACCATAAAATAAGTCATAAAATAGTCCCAAATCTATTAAGTGTGACCTAGCGCTAAGAGTGACTCTCACTGTGCTAGCTCATCAAAAAATCAATAATCAAAATCTAGGGGCATAAATGAACATACTCGGATACATGCAAAAAGTCGGTAAGGCACTGATGGTGCCAGTCGCGACCTTACCTGCAGCCGCAATACTGATGGGGATTGGCTACTGGCTCGATCCCGTCGGCTGGGGCTCAGAAAACATTCTCGCCGCTTTTCTGATTAAATCAGGCGCAGCCATCATTGATAACATGGCAGTGTTGTTTGCTGTCGGTGTTGCCTTCGGTTTAAGTAAAGACAAAAACGGTTCGGCGGCGCTATCGGGCTTTGTTATGTTCTTGGTCGTGACAACTCTACTGGCACCAGGCTCTGTGGCTCAGTTGATTGGTGTCAGCGCAGACGAAGTACCCGCCGCATTTGGTAAAATCAGTAACCAGTTTATTGGTATTATTATCGGTATTATCTCTGCTGAGATTTACAACCGTTACTCTAGCGTTGAGCTCCCTCAAGCTCTCGCTTTCTTTAGTGGTAAACGCCTAGTCCCTATTCTTACTTCTCTTGCTGGTATGGCGCTCTCTTTCGCGTTGCTTTACATCTGGCCTGCGGTATATGACGCACTGATCCAATTTGGTATTAAACTGGAAAGCATGGGCGCGGTAGGTGCTGGTCTATTTGGCTTCTTCAACCGTCTCTTCCTGTCTATCGGTATGCACCATGCTCTATACCCAGTGTTCTGGTTTGACGTAGTCGGTATCAATGATATCCCTAACTTCTTGGGCGGTGCTCAATCGATCGCTAATGGCACAGGTATTCCTGGTCAAACAGGTATGTACCAAGCGGGCTTCTTCCCAATCATGATGTTTGGTCTGCCGGCTGCTGCTCTAGCTATGTACCACTGCTCTGATGCGAAAAACAAGAACCAAGTGTTTGCGATTATGCTTGCCGCAGCAATGGCGTCTTTCTTTACAGGTATCACAGAGCCACTAGAGTTCAGCTTTATGTTCCTTGCACCTGTGTTGTTCCTAATCCACGCAGTGCTAACTGGTTTGTCTTTGTACATCGCTGCAACAATGGAATGGATGGCAGGATTCGGCTTCTCGGCAGGTTTTGTTGATTTCGTCCTATCAAGTCAAAACCCGTTAGCAACTAACTGGTACATGCTGATTCTTCAAGGTTTGGTATTCTTCTGCCTATACTACGCTATCTTCCGTTTCGCTATCGTTAAGTTTGACCTTAAGACACCGGGTCGAGGCGAAGATATGGCTAGTGAGTCAAATGAAGACATCGCAGGTCTTGCGAAAGAGTATATTCAGGCTATTGGTGGCGCTGAAAATATCCTAGAAGTGGACAACTGTATTACTCGTCTACGCCTAACAGTGAAAGATTCTACTGTCGCAGACAGTGAAAAACTTAAGAAGCTTGGTGCGGCAGGGGTAGTTCCTGTTGGCAAAGGCGGTCTGCAAGTTATCGTTGGTCTTGGCAAAGTAGACAAAGTGGCAGAGCAGATGAAAACCATCCTTGCTAGCTAACCCAATGTTTACTGAAAAATAGTTTATAAAGAATTGCGGTGATTTCACCTTCACCGCATCCCCCTGAAGTGCATTTTCGCTTAGTCACCGAGTCTGCACTTCTTTTTAGTTATTGAGTGAGTTGCTCCAACAACCACAGCTTTACCTTCTGTCTTGAGATTTTAATCCCACCCTGTAACAGTTCATCTGGCATCGCATAGTAGGCAACTGGCCATTTGAGTTTGGTTAATAACCCTTTTAAATGCTCTGTTATTGCTAACTCATCAATCTCATCTGCTACCTTGATAACGGCAACAGGTCTGTGGCCAAATTCGCTATCTGGTATCGGCACAATGACCGACTGGCTAATAAAGGGAATCTGATTAAGCGCTTGTTCTATCTCTTCACAGTGGATGTTTTCACCACCGGAGATAAACAAATTGTCAGCACGACCAATGATCTTTAGCTCTCGCCCAACCATCTCGCCCAAATCTTTACTATCAAACCAACCCTGTTCAGTAATTGGTGTTAGTTGCCCTTGTACATAGTAACCGGAGGCTAACGTCTCACCGCCAATATAGATTCTTTGCCCTTCCAGACGAAGCTGGCGCTTTGGTAACAACTCCCCTGCAGTGTATTCAGCGTCAATACGTTTTGCCGTCACGGTTGACGCAGCTTCTGTCATTCCATAACCAAGCCATGTTTCAATGCCGAGCTGTTCAGCTTGTTGACTGAGTGCCAAAGGTACATGACTGCCACCGAGTAAGACATGGCTGAGTGACAGCTTCACTTCATTGTCGAGAAGCCGCTTAAGTTGAGTGGAGACTAAAGAAGCGTGAGTGACGCCCTGAATATCCTCTGCCAGTTCCCCTTTGCCCACTTTCAAGCGAGCGCCACTATGCAGCCAGCGATAGATAATCGCCAGTCCAGAGACATGATACATAGGCAAGCTCAGCAACCAAGTGTCTGCCTGCTTAAACGCAAAGCGCTGCAGCAAACCTTGAGCCGAGGCCAAATGTTGCTTTGAGGTATGAGCAACCGCTTTAGGAGCGCCTGTTGAACCTGATGTAAATACAATTGAAGCAAGTGCCTCGTTGCTAAACTTACCCTGACGACATTCAGTTCCCGAAAGTTTCAGCACAATATTTTGCAAGCTACGCAGTTCAGGTACATCCGTTGATAACCACACTTTGGCTTGGTTAGGCTCGGTATATAATGTCGCGAGTTTATGGTTAAATTCGGCTTTCGTTTGCGGCATGGTTATCGCGCAGACTGCTTCTATCTCTAGACAAGCGAGATAAACCAAAATCAATTCAACACTGTTTTTGCCAACACAAGTAAGCACGCTTCCAGAGCTAACACCTTGGCTTACTAGCGAGACTGCCACTTGATCAACAGCGGTTTCAAGCTCAGCCCAAGTGTAACTTTGGTTGGGAGTATGGAGAGCATATAAAGATGGGCTCGATTGAGCCCATTGACGTAGAGGAGATAATTGACTCATTACGAATGCCAGAGTAAAGCCTGATCAGACAAGCTTGCGACAGGCAGTTCACAACCCGGCCATGGAACTTCTAACTGCTGAGCAAACAGCCCCACGGTATCCAGTCCCGGAACTTCTTCTGGAAGTTGCCAGTACGCTAATCTTGCTAGCTGAGTTAAACCAAGGCTAGATTCAATGCTAGAACTGACCACCGCTTTAATGCCAAGTGATTTGGCTCTATCAATCAGTTCAATACAGCGCTCAACCGAACCTATCAGAGTCGGCTTGATCACAATCGCTTTCGCGCCATTGAGGTCTTCTAACTTGAAGTCTTCTTTGCGAATCGCATGCTGCAGCGTTTCATCCCAAGCAATCGCAATGCCTGTATCAATGGCAAAAGAGAAGCTGTCTCCCGGTGCTTGGCATGGCTCTTCGATAAAGGCGATGCGACCGCGCAACGAAGGGGCAATCTTCTTAGCAAATTGCTGCGCTTTTTCGGCAGTCCAAGCTCGGTTAGCATCCAAACGAAGTGTTAAATCTGGAATCGACTCTAAGAAAAGGCTAACCAACATCCCATCGCGAATCGGCTCATACAGACCAACCTTAATCTTGGCCACTTTCTCACCCGTCATGGCATTCAGCTTAGGCAGAAGTTCGTCTGGGTCACCAGAGCATAACGGCGCAGCTTGAAAGCAGCCTTGTTCTGGCAGCTGTTTGCTAAGCTCTAATTCCGCCATTGATAGGCCAAAGGCGACCGATGGGTAGAGCTCATCAAAGTTGAACGCTTGCCCTTGTTGCCACAAGGCCAGTTGCTCGATCAATTGCGAGTAAACATCGTCCATCGTCTCGATACTAAAACCAGGCAAAGGGGCAATCTCACCTCGACCTAGCTCACCATCAAGAGTCAGCTCAACGACAAATCCTTCTCTCTGCTTGAGCTTTTGTTCACGCAGTATCACGCCACTGTCCATCGGCAATTCATAGCGATACAGTTTGGCTGATCTCATAGCAATATCCCTTTTTCAATTAATAGATAATAGACCAAGTTGTTGATAGGTTTCTAAGCCAGAATGCAGATAGCTAGGAGAAGACGCGGAGTTTATAAGCATAAATGAGCATCTTCGACAACGCTATCGGGATTCTGGCGACGAAAGCTATGACAACTTAGGGATTGCGTGGAAACTTATTAAAGTCAGGACGACGCTTCTCATTAAACGCATTACGACCTTCCTGACCTTCTTCAGTCATGTAGAACATCATAGTTGCATTACCTGCAAGCTCCTGAAGGCCTGCTTGACCATCACAGTCTGCATTCAGCGCCGCTTTCAAGCAACGTAGTGCCATTGGGCTGTGTTGTAGGGTTTCACGACACCAGCGAACGGTTTCTTTCTCTAAATCTTCTACAGCAACGACTGTATTAACCAGCCCCATATCTAGAGCTTCTTGTGCGTCGTAGAAACGACATAGGAACCAAATTTCGCGTGCTTTCTTCTGGCCGACGATACGAGCCATGTATGACGCGCCCCAACCGCCGTCAAATGAACCTACTTTAGGGCCAGTTTGACCAAATTGAGCATTTTCTGCAGCAATCGTTAGGTCACACATCATGTGTAGCACGTGACCGCCACCCACTGCCCAACCTGCAACCGATGCGATCACTGGCTTTGGACACGTACGAATTTGACGTTGGAAATCAAGAACATTCAAGTGGTGAGTACCAGAATCATCTTGGTAGCCGCCGTAGTCGCCACGAATCTTCTGGTCACCGCCAGAACAGAATGCCTTCTCACCTAAACCGGTAAGGATAATAACGCCAACCCCTTCATCGTAACGTGCGTCTGCCAGAGCATTGATCATCTCTTTAACAGTTTGAGGGCGAAAAGCGTTACGTACTTGAGGACGAGCGATAGTGATCTTAGCGATACCATCTTCGGATTTGTGGTACTGAATATCTTCATATTCACCTGTGCAGTCATTCCAGTTAACTGGAGCGTATAGTTCTTCTTCTGAGATACCGACTGTTTTTGCCATGGTGATTCCTAGTTTGTTTACTTATTGGCTCAGCTTACTAGCGAATGGTGTTCAGCTGAGTTTTAACAATATTTGCGAAGGCTTGTGGCTGTTCGACATGAACATTGTGCCCCGCTTTCGCAACTTGGCTAAAAGACAAACCGCTTTGTTTGGCCAACTGACTAAACTTATTGTCTTTTTCGCCACATATATAATGAGTTTTGATCCCCGAATCTTTCAGGGCATCAAGTAAATAGTCTTGTTTCGCGAGCGATGTAGCCTCAAGCATATTCGCTACCGATGGGCCTAGATTAGCACTGCGCTTATCTATCAGTTTTTGTCTTTGCGCATGGTTTAGCGAACTAAATACTGGCTGTTGATACCAGTCGCTTAATACCTGCTCAATAGGCTCGTTGCGAAATCGATTTGCCCATTGGCTATCGTTTTGCCACCTTTGCTGCTTATCTGAATCGCTTTGCAAACCAAAGTTGCCACCCTCAACAATAAGTGACTGAATATTCAGGGTAGAAAAGTAGCCATTGGCAACACCAGACATCGCAATACGACCGCCCATTGAGTAGCCAACCAATACTATAGGCTGATGTGGCGTCACATGGGTAAGAAGAGTGTCAGATATTTGATCGCAGCAGTGCCTAAAATTGCAACAATTTTCTAAAGCGCTGAGTCCATGTCCCGGCAGATCAATGGAAATCGCAGGATAATGAGATAAATAGGATTGCGTTTCTTTCCAGTCCAAAACAGACCCAAGCAAGCCATGTAGAAAAACGATCACTGGGCGAGTTGAATTGAGGTTTGAACTGGCGAGACTATAAAGCATGAACTTGTTGGATAAACTCTTTCAGTTGAGATGACGCTTGCTCTGGAGGTGTTTGCACTTCAACAACCAATGTACCCTCACCATTCCATAGGTGGTCATTCACCAAATGTGTATAGTGCGCTAAGGTTTCTGGCTTGCTGTAACTCAGTTTGAACTGCTTGGCGGCACATTCAAAATCATAGCCATGTGGCATTTGATAGAGTGACTGCTTTTGCTGCTCCGGTACAGGCAGCAAATCAAAGATTGCACCACCATCATTGTTAGTCACAACCACCACAACAGGCGTTTTTTCGTGAGTAAGCAGCGCAAGTGAATTGATATCATAAAGCAGCGATGTATCCCCGATATACACTAGGGTCGGTTGTTGGTTAGCTCGCACTACACCTGACGCCGTGGCGATTAGCCCATCGATGCCAGAAGCGCCGCGATTGCTATACACAGCATAATCATCAAGACCACTAAACATGTCGACCAGGCGTACAAACAAGCTATTACCTAGAAAAACCTGTGTCTGTTTAGCTAGAAGGTTAACACTTAACGCAAGCTCGATCTCATCTAGTGAGGAATCAGTATTGAGATGAAGCGCGGCTAGGTTTGCAACCTGCTGAGACACTTCCGTTAGCTCATTCGCCCAACCAGATTCCGTATTACAGAGTGCAGGTATTGACTCAATAAAGGCTTGTAGCCAAGCTTCAATATCAGCAACATGATGAGTTTGCATCAAATGCGATTGGTTGTTTCTATCGGCACTTGGATCAAGGTAATGATACTGAGCGTTACGCTGCTCAAACTGATCAGCAAGCCAATGGTTTAAGCGCTTCGACACGATTCTTGAACCGATCTGCAATACCAATTCACACTGATTGAGTAATTCCGAACACACGCTGTTTTGGAGCCATAAATCATAATGAGCCCACGCAGAAGTCACCCCCGATTGAGGATCGCTCAATAACGGCCAACCTAACGTTTCGGCTAACTGCTTTGCCAATCGCGCTTCACTTAAGGTGACGCTGCCGAGCACAATCGCACCTTTTTTATCAGCGAAATCACTAAAATGAACCTGTGGTTTAGCACTGACTGGCAAATGGCGAGTATAGGTGGTATTGCTCTGCCACCAGCTCGAAACCGTTTCTATGTAATCTAGATAAATTGATTTGTCCCGAGCGCTATACAAGGGCTCAGGAAAAGGACAATTGATATGCACCGCACACCCTACCTTCGCTTGGCTGTGCATGACGTTATCAATGGAAGTAAGTAACCACTTCAAAGGTGTTGTCAATGAGGGGCTTGGCAACTCAAGCGATGCCGTAACATGTGACGAAAAGATCCCCGATTGATTAATCGCTTGGTTAGCTCCGCATCCAACTAACTCGACCGGTCTATCAGCCGTTAACACCACCAGTTTTTCACCTGTGAGCTTAGCTTCTGCAATCGCTGGCAACAAGTTTGCGACAGCTGTACCGGAAGTTACCACCACAGCAACAGGTTTTCGGCTTGCTTTCGCTAATCCAAGCGCAAGAAAGCCTAAACCACGCTCATCAAAATGAGTATGCAGAGTCAGGTTAGGATTTTCATCGGCTTCTAAGGTCAATGGCGTTGAACGTGAACCCGGGGCAACGCAAACCTCACTGACCCCAAAGCGCGATAGCTCTTCCAAAATTGTCTGACACCAAATGCGATTTACCACCGCCTGCTCAATTGAGTATGGACTGCCACTCATCTATGAAGCTACTCCCAATGGAGGGTTGTCAGAAATTAAAGACAGTAACGTCGACATTTTTTTATCAAGCTCCTGCCATTCGTGTTCAGCAATAGAACCAGGAACAATTCCAGCTCCAGCAAAAAGCTGGACTTGATCGTTGAGTACTAACGCACTGCGGATAGCGACACAAAACTCCGCCCTTTGATGACTAATAAAACCCATTGAACCTGCATACCAACCACGAGCAAACGGTTCATGCTCTTGAATGAACGCCATGGATTCTTCACGCGGTAACCCCGCAACGGCAGCGGTTGGCTGTAGGGCGCTAAGCAATTGCACCCCGTTAACACCCTTATTGAGGTGAGCATGAATACTGCGTTTTAAGTGCTGCACTTTACGTAAGCGAACTAACCTTGCTTCTTGCTCTACTTCAACATGCTCAGAATGTGGAGTTAGGCGCTCTACAATATCGTCGACCACGTATTGGTTTTCATTAAGATTCTTAATGTCATTAGACAACCAGTTCGCCAGCTCCATATCTTGGCTGGCATTACTGCCGCGCCCAATGGTGCCTGCAAGCGCTTCGGTATAAAGCTCCTGACCTTGACGTGCATACAAACGCTCTGGGGTCGAGCCTAAAAAGCTGTGTTTCTTATCTAATGAGAGCAGAAAGTGAAAGCTGTGATGATTTTGCAGATAGCTAGCCTTCAGTAGCTGAGATGCGCACAGTGGTCTATCGAGATTCACCTCGGTTTTACGCGCTAGAACCACTTTCTTGAACTCATCGTTTTTTATACCAGTCAGTACCTTATCTACCAACTGTGACCATTGCTCTTTTTCAGGCGTATGCTGGATCGTTTCTATATGAGAAGAGACTGGCAAAATAGGAGAAACCTCAAGCTGCAGCTTATATAAGCTCGCCAAAGTACGATGTTTTTCAGCGTTAAGATTAACCGCGAGTGACCATTGCTGATCAAAACGGATCAGTTCAATTTGCGGTAAGAAGAAAAATGAGGACATACAACGGCGATTTTTACCCGTATGACCATCAAAGGAGCGACCTCCCCAAATGCGCTGATCGTCGGCGAGAATAGTATAGGCAGGCGCTGGTTCGACAAACGTATGCAGCTGTCCTAGTGCAACAACCTCTTCTCTAGTGTCACGAGATTGCCAGTAAAACTTTGGAAATAGCGGCTGTGCTTCCAACCAATCTATAAATGCAAAGTCAGGTTTTTCCTCAAGAACTTGAACCAGACGGTTTACACCATCTTCTGCTTCCTTTACGCGTTCGATCAGTTCAGCTACGGCTTGATGAAAGTATGACAAATCAGCCTCGTATGCATGGGGGTTATTATTTCATTATATGTCGCTACTCTATTTATAGACCCTACTCAAATCAAGGTTGAAACCAATGTTTTGCAAAATCCTGTGATAACGGGCGTGCTACAAGGCATTAAATGTTGTTATCTAATCAGATTTTTATTCTAAAGAACCTCTTTTTCAGGTACTTTAATAAAGAAATTCAATAATATTTAGGTTTTAATCAATGCAAAATATCGGGATGTCGTCAAAACTCGACAATGTCTGCTATGACATTAGGGGTCCTGTACTCAAACATGCTAAGCGCATGGAGGAAGAGGGGCATAAAATACTGAAATTGAACATCGGTAACCCTGCCCCATTTGGCTTCGACGCCCCTGACGAAATTTTGGTTGATGTAATCCGTAATCTTCCAACTTCGCAAGGTTACTGTGATTCAAAAGGTATCTACTCCGCTCGTAAAGCGGTGGTTCAGCATTACCAACGTAAAGGTATACGCTCTCTTGATGTCGAAGACGTCTACATAGGTAACGGTGCTTCAGAGCTTATCGTTATGGCTATGCAAGCTTTGCTAAACAATGGCGACGAAATGCTCGTCCCTGCGCCTGACTACCCACTCTGGACGGCTTCGGTTGCCTTATCTGGTGGTAAAGCCATTCACTATATGTGTGATGAAGAAGCCGATTGGTATCCAGACCTAGACGATATTAAAAGCAAGATCACGCCAAAAACTCGCGGCATTGTTCTGATCAACCCAAACAACCCAACAGGTGCGGTTTACAGTCGTGATTTCTTACTGGAAGTCATTGAGATTGCTCGCCAACATAAGCTGATCATTTTTGCCGACGAAATTTACGACAAGGTTCTCTATGATGGTGCGACACACACATCGGTAGCGACCTTAACAGAAGATGTGCTAGTCGTGACTTTTAACGGTTTATCAAAAGCTTATCGTGTTTGTGGTTTCCGTGGCGGTTGGATGTTCCTTACAGGACCTAAGCATCAGGCTCAAGGGTACATCAATGGCCTCGATATGCTTTCATCAATGCGCCTGTGTGCCAATGTGCCGATGCAACATGCTATCCAAACCGCTCTAGGCGGCTATCAGAGTATTAACGAACTGATCTTGCCTGGTGGGCGTTTGCTAGAGCAGCGAGACAAAGCTTTTGAGCTAATCAATCAAATTCCTGGCGTCTCTTGCGTTAAGCCAAAAGGTGCCATGTACCTCTTCCCGAAAATCGACACCAAGATGTACAACATCAAAGACGATCAAAAGATGGTACTCGACTTCTTGATTCAAGAGAAAGTGCTACTGGTGCAAGGGACAGGCTTTAACTGGCCGAAACCGGATCACTTCCGCATTGTGACCTTGCCGCATGTCGAAGATTTGGAAATGGCGATAGGTCGTTTCGAACGCTTCTTATCAACTTATAGTCAGTAGTAATTAGCGCTGAACTTTCATATGCTTAAAGGACACTCATCGAGTGTCCTTTTTCGTTTAGGGAGGAACAAATGCCAAACAGTAATCCAAAGGAAAGTCACTTTTTTGCTCATCTAGCACGTATGAAGCTGATTCAACGTTGGCCTCTGATGCGTTCAGTCTCGACAGAAAACATCTCAGAGCATAGTTTGCAGGTCGCATTTGTTGCCCACGCCTTAGCCGTAATCAAAAACAAGAAGTTTGGTGGAACGTTAAATCCGGAGCGAATCGCCATCCTTGGTATGTATCACGACACCAGTGAAGTGCTTACGGGTGATTTACCTACCCCAGTTAAATACTACAACCCAGAGATCGCCAAAGAATACAAAAAGATCGAAGCCGCAGCAGAGCAAAAGCTACTCTCTATGTTGCCCGAAGAGTTTCGTGATGATTTCGCGCCCTTTCTGGTCTCTCAGTCTGCGCATACCAAAGATGCCGCCATAGTGAAGCAAGCAGACACCATCTGTGCCTATTTGAAATGTCTAGAGGAACTCAGCGCCGGAAACCATGAATATGCGTTAGCCAAGAAGCGTCTCGATGTCACTTTAAAAGAACGACTCACACCAGAAATGGATTATTTCCTCAACACCTTTGCACCTAGCTTCGAGCTATCATTAGATGAAATCAGCTAGTACGTGGATGCTCTTTATGGAAAGCATCTAACAAGTAGTCGATGAACACCTTCTTACGCTTTGGCATTAATCGCCTGTCTGCATAGACTAAGCTAACACTGACTTCTGGCATCGAGTATTGGGGCAGGAGATGTTTTAATTTTCCGCTGTTAAAATGCTCTAAACAGATAAACTCTGGAAGCACCGCGATACCTAATCCGTCAATGCAGGCATTGAGGCAAGATGTAATGGTATTCACCCTTAATTGATAAGGTAAGTCGATCAAATAAGAGAATCCATCTTCTAAACTGAGTTGCCACTTCGGCAAACGTGCACCTTTGTTAAACACCTCAATCACTCGATGAGGCTCAGTGAGATCGAGGTGGCTATCAATCGAACCAAATTTTCCAAGATACTCTGGGCTAGCAACCACAACACGTTTTGACGATGTCAGATACCTTGAAATAAGACTCGAATCTTCCAAATCACCAATTTGCGCATAAAGATCTATACCTTCGGTAATAATGTCCACTTCACGATTCGTCAACTCCAGATTTAACGTTACATGAGGATAATCGGCCAAGAATTCGTGGATGTATTTGCTTAACACTTGCTGACCGAGTTCGACTGGAAACACAACATTGAGCGGCCCTCTGATTAAGTCCTGGTTAGCACTCACTTCTAGCTCTGCCTGATTGAGAAGCTCAAGCATCTGTTGGCTAGATTGATAAAAGCGTTCTCCTTCCGGGGTTAACATTAGGCTACGAGTCGAACGAGTGATCAACCTCACACCTAGGTGTTGTTCTAACTCCCCCAATTTTCGACTGACCGTGGATTTAGTCATATTCAATGTCTCTGCCGCGTGAGTGAAACTTCCGCACTCAACCACTTGTGCAAAAACGGTTATTGCGTTCAAGTCCATTGAATTTCCCCTCTCTTTATTAGAACGATTTGTGCAACAGTGTTTTCATTTTTTCCTATCTTATCAACCAATCCAATTCCTTTACAATTTGTTACATCCTTATTCCCCCAACGAGAATCACTATGACCGAAAACCATAACGCCCCAGCCATGCCTCGCAAACGCAACAAAGCCCCTTTAATTGCCACTGCAATTATGCTGTCACTGGGCTTGCTGGGTGGTGGTTACTGGCTAACATATGGTCAATACTTCGAGTCTACCGATAACGCCTATTTGCAAGGTGATATCACCAGTATCAGCCCTAAGGTTTCAGGCTATATCGCCAAGTCTTACATCACTGACAACCAAGCGGTAAAACAGGGTGACCTATTAGTACAAATTGATGACCGCGATTTTCAAGCGGCTCTTGAGCAAGCCGAAGCGCACCTAGTCGTCACCGAGGCGAGTGAGAACAACCTCATCGCTCAGCAAAAACTGCAACACAGCCAAATTCACCAAGCTGAAAGCCAAGTAGAGTCGGCGCAAGCAGAATACGATCGCGCCGTGCAGCAAGTGGCACGCTCACGCAGCCTACTAAAACGCAACTACGCTTCTCAAGATGAAGTAGACAGCATGCTCGCTCAGCAAAAAGTCACACTGGCACAACTTGACGAAGCGAAAGCTAGCCTAGATGCAGCAAACGAGCAATTGAATGTCCTTGCCAGTGAAATTGAACAAGCACGTGCTTCAGTAACCGAAGCACAAGCAGGGCTCAAACAAGCTCAATTAAACTTGGATTACACCAAAGTTTACGCACCAACAGATGGCATCATAGGCAAACGAAGCGTTCGCGAAGGTCTGTTAGTTCAGGCTGGCGCACCATTGATGAGCTTAGTACCGAATAACGCAGTGTGGATTGAAGCCAACTTCAAAGAGACCCAACTGAGCGGCATTCATAAAGGGCAAAAAGTCGAGGTTGAGCTGGATGCATTTCCAGGTCAGCCTCTAGAAGGAGTTGTCGATAGCTTCTCTCCCGCCACTGGCGCTAAGTTCGCACTACTGCCACCAGAGAATGCAACCGGCAACTTCACTAAAATCGTCCAGCGTGTTCCTGTTAAGATCATTATTCCTAACGCTAAAGAGCTAAAGGGTCGCTTGCTACCAGGCTTGTCTGTTGTCGCGACTATTGATACGCGAGGCTAATCATGGCGAGTGCTGCAATTAGTCCTAATGTTGAAGAGCAACAAGTACCGACGCGCCACTGGATCGCCCTGTTTGGTGGCCTTATCGGCGCATTTATGGCGATTCTTGATATTCAAATCACCAACTCTTCGCTGAAAGATATTCAAGGTGCACTTTCTGCAACATTGGATGAGAGTTCTTGGATCTCAACCTCTTATCTCGTGGCAGAAATGATCGCCATTCCGCTCAGCGGTTGGCTTTCAAAAGCACTGGGAAAACGCCGTTATCTCACTTGGACAACCGCGATCTTTACCCTTTCGTCCCTGCTATGTTCTTTCTCATGGAATATGACCTCGATGATCGTGTTCCGCGCGATGCAAGGCTTTAGCGGTGGCGCACTGATCCCTCTTGCCTTTTCATTGGTGGTACAGCTTTTGCCACTCAATAAACGGGCTGTGGGCATGGCACTGTTTGGTGTCACTGCCACTTTTGCACCGTCTATTGGCCCCACTTTTGGTGGCTGGTTGACGGAAAATCTCTCTTGGCACTACATCTTTTACATCAACATTCCGCCCGCTTTCTTAGTGATTGCGATGATTCGCTATGGTTTGGATGATGAACCTCTAGAGCTAGCAACACTCAAAAATGCCGACTGGTTTGGTATAGCCACGATGGCTCTTGGTTTAGGTTGTCTAGAAGTAGTTCTTGAAGAAGGTAACCGCGAGGAGTGGTTCAGCTCTAGCTTTATCATCACCTTGGCGATCATATCCGCCGTGAGCTTAGTCTATTTTGTGATAAATGAACTTCAGCACAAAAAGCCATTGGTTAACTTACGATTGCTACGAGATGGGCAGTTTGCAATGTCTTGTATCGCTTATCTGATTCTTGGTATGGCGCTATTAGGCTCGATTTATGTACTGCCGATGTACCTCACCCAGATTCAACAATACAACGCAATGGAGATCGGTGAAGTGTTGATGTGGATGGGCTTTCCGCAGCTGTTGATTTTTCCGCTCGTACCAAAATTAACCCAAATCATTAAACCCAAATACTTAGTCACGTTTGGCTTTGCCATGTTTGGCTTAAGTTGTTACGTCAACACTCATATGACCGTTGATTTTGGTGGTCAGCAACTGATTTTGTCTATGGTACTGCGTGCTATTGGTAGCCCATTTATTATGGTGCCGTTATCTTTAGTCGCAATGAAGAACATCGCCACGCATGAGACGCCTGACGCCTCCACCCTCACTAACGTTATGCGTAATTTGGGCGGTGCTTTCAGTATCGCGGTGATTGCGACCTTGCTTGATAACAAAACGCGCGAACATTTGGCTCATATCAAAGAATCGCTTCCCACTGTCAGTCAGTTAGGCTGGCAAACTCTACAGCAACAACAGAGCTTCTTTATTCAAGCAGGCAGCGATAGCGCAACAGCGTTGCAGCAAGCTCAAGCCAGTCTGGTGGCTACAATGCAAAGAGATGCGGCGATTATGGCTTACAACGATGTGTTTCTGATGATGACGGGCTTTCTCGCTGTCGCAGCAATACTGATTCTGACGATGCGCGACTGATCTTGCAGTCACTAGCGTATACGTGTACGGTAAGAAAAAACAGGGGAGCGCAGCCTATGACGTTTAAAATCAGCGATTTATGGCATGAACGCCACGATGATGAACATAAAATCCGTCGTGATGACCACCGCAGTCCATATCAAAGGGATCGGGCGCGCATCCTTCACTCTGCCGCTTTTCGCCGCTTACAGGCAAAAACCCAAGTACATGGTAACAGCTTCGACGATTTTCACCGGACTCGCTTAACTCACTCATTAGAGGCCGCTCAATTGGGCACAGGTATAGTCGCCCAGTTGAAAAAGAAACAACCTGAGTTTAGAGATTTATTACCCAGTGACAGCCTGATCGATTCGTTATGTCTTGCTCATGACATTGGTCACCCACCCTATGGTCACGGCGGCGAAGTCGCACTCAATTATATGATGCGGGATCATGGAGGCTTTGAAGGCAATGCCCAAACTTTTCGCATCGTGACCAAGCTGGAACCTTACACCGAACAATTTGGTATGAATCTGGCGCGCCGTACTTTACTAGGGTTGATCAAATACCCTGCGATGATTAGCCAGACTCGCGCCGTAAAGGTTCCAGACAGTGTTTCCCACCAGCGTAAGCTAAGAGCAAAAGATTGGTCGCCGGCAAAAGGGCTGTATGACTGCGATAAAACCTTGTTTGATTGGGTTGTCGAGCCTTTGAGTGAACAAGATAAGTTACTGTTCAGCCAGATGCGTGAAGAGAAAATCAGTGACACCCAACATAGCAAAACTCGCTATAAATCGATTGATTGTTCTATCATGGAACTCGCGGACGATATCGCTTACGGAGTGCATGATCTTGAAGATGCGATTGTATTAGGTATGGTTAATCGCCACCAGTGGATTGAAGGCGCTTCTAGCCACTTGTCAGAATGTGGTGACCCTTGGTTTGAAAAACACATCGCATCGATCACCGAAATGCTTTTTGCCGGAACTCATTACCAGCGCAAAGATGCGATTGGCGGCATGGTTAACGCGCTACTGACCAGTATTTCTATTAAGCCGATTGATGCCCCGTTCCAAAGCGAATTGTTGGCTTTCAATGCCGTATTGGAACCCTCGATGGCAAAAGCACTCGATGTATTGAAGAAGTTTGTCAGTGACTATGTAATACAAGTGCCTCACGTACAGGTGGTGGAATACAAGGGCCAGCAGATCATTATGGATGTTTTCGAAGCGCTCAGCGCCGACCCAGAGCGATTATTACCGATCAATGTACGCCAGAAATGGTTAGACAAAGAGAGTGAAAGCGCAGGCTTTCGAGTCATTGCTGATTACATATCTTCGATGACGGATGGGCATGCCCAAAGGCTCCACCAGCAACTGTTCTCCTCTCACTAAACATAGAAGGCAGCGTTATTGCTGCCCTCTTGATTCATACCAGCGAGTTAACTCACCGAACTAATAAATTCGCCCAGCTTTTCTCTTAGTTTTTGCTTATCTTCATCACTGATGAAACTGGCGGCTATCGCATTGCGAGTAAATTTCGCCAGCTCTTGATTAGTCATTGAATGCGCTTCGGCGACAGACAAGAAATTATCTGTCATATAACCACCAAAGTAAGCGGGATCATCAGAATTGATCGTCACGCAAATACCACGTCTTAGTAGTTCAACAATATTGTGTTCATGCATCTCTTCAAACACCTTGAGCTTAGTATTGGAGAGTGGACATACCGTTAGTGGCATCTGGCTTTGCGCTAAAGCGTGCAATAAGTTTTCGTCGTCTGAGCATCTCACTCCATGATCAATACGGCTTACCTTCAATAGTTCTAAGCTGTCATAGATATTACTCACGGGGCCTTCTTCCCCTGCATGAGCCACGGTTAAGAACCCTTCTTCTATTGCTTTAGCAAATACGCGGGCAAACTTCTCTGGCGGATGACCAAGCTCCGAAGAGTCCAAACCGATACCAACAATCTTGCTTTTATGCTCAAGGGCTTGGAATAAGGTATCAAAGGCACTTTCTTCATCTAAGTGTCGTAGGAAACACATGATGATCTGGCTAGTAATGCCGAGCTGCTCACGGCCATCTTCTAGAGCGCGGTGAATACCGCTGATCACGGTCTCAAACGCAATCCCTCTCTCAGTGTGAGTTTGCGGGTCAAAGAATATCTCAGTATGGATGACACTATCTTGCTGACAACGTAACAAGTAAGCCCAAGTCAGATCATAAAAATCTTGCTCATGAATCAGGACATTCGCACCTTGGTAATAGATATCTAAAAAAGATTGTAAATTAGTAAACTGATACGCGGCCTTCACTTCCTCTGGGGTAGTAAAAGGTAACGCGATATTGTTGCGTTGAGCGAGTTCAAACATCATCTTTGGCTCAAGGGAGCCTTCTATATGCAAATGCAGCTCAACTTTTGGAAGTTGTTGGATAAATTGGGTTTGGTTCATGCTTGTCTCTCCATTCATTTCGACCGAGATACCCAAAATAGTTGGAGTTGCAGTTAGGCGACCAATAAATTCAGCCCTATGAGCATAGAAGTTCTATGTGATTCGGGCGGCCGGCGTTCCGGTGAATTTATGCAGTCAACAACGCTGCAGCTTCAAATATGAAGGGCAAACAAGCACTTTTCTCTAATCAGTGAGCATACAAAGAGAAAAGCGCCATGCACTTAACTCTTCGTAATCTGAAATTTGAGGTTTCAGGTAGAGACTCCCGCACCTTATCAGCGGGATTATACGAAGCATCGCTTAATAGTAACTAAACGATTGCGCGGCATTGTACTTGGTTAAAGTACTCATTGACAACATCGCACTTGGATCAAGTTTAGTCGCTTTGCTGAATTTTTCCGCTTATTCCCAGTTTGCCTGTTCAATCCGCGCGATAGTTTTTTTCAAACACGCCCGGTGGCATTTGCTGAATTTGAAACTCGATCATTTGGTTGAAGGCATCGATTAAAGGTAGGAAATCTGTCTCTGGTTCGAGTAGCGATAAAATGTGGTAGCCCGCTTCGACCGTAGAGAGACTATTATCGCTCGGAGCCTTGCGAATGCGGTAATTACCTTGCAGGTCATCAGGTAAGTGAATTAACGGCAGAGCGTGTAAATTGGTAGATAGCTGCCACATCTTATAGGCTTTTTTCCATGTGCCATCTAACAGAATTACCCTTACCTTTTGCTCGGCAGATAACTTTGCGGCGACTTGTGTATGGCTCACCGAGTCTTCTCCCGGATAGAGCACAAAGTGATGATAGGACTCGTCGTTCAGCAATTGGTTGAGCTTATCATGAGCAGAAAAGTCTTCCCCCTCAAAGCAATAGCTATTGGCGAGTGACAGCTTGAGTATTCGCGCCGTTCCCATTGGTCTGTTTATTTCACTGTCGTGTTGTAGGATGACCAACTCGACATTCGATGTTAGGCTTTGTATCCACTCACAGATGCAAGCTTTGAGTGACTTTCCACATTGAGAACAGTATCGGGACATAGTGTGCGCTTATTATTTCTGTTAATTGCTATCAGCTTAGTTTGCCTAGGCCTTCAATTCGAACCTTTCGCTTCCCAAGTGAATTGGCAACGCTATTTTATTCTTGAAGGTCAGTGGTGGCGAATCCTAACAGGAAACTTCACGCATACCAACTTTGCCCATCTAGGGATGAATCTAGCCGGTCTTTGGGTGATCAGTTTTATCTTCAAGCCGTCACCCAAAGCCCTCCTTTTTAGCTTGATTACCGTTAGTCTTGCCGTCGGCGGACTGAACTTTCTTAGCAGCATGAATGGGTATGTTGGTCTCTCTGGAGTACTTCATGGACTGTTTGCTTATTTTGCCCTTCAGGAAGCCTTAAACGGCAGAAAGAGCAGTTGGCTGTTGGTCGTTGGCGTACTTGCTAAAGTAGGCTGGGAGATGACAATGGGTGCGTCAGCTTCAACGAGTGAGATAATCAATGCGCGCGTGGCAGTGGAATCTCACCTATTTGGTGCTCTATCTGGTCTTGTCTTGGCGATGACGGTTTTTCTGCTAACAAAAAAAGGCGTACTTTCTCCAACCAAGTCATAATTTGGTTGATGTTCACCGCTAAAGGGCTCAGAATGGCGCCCTTTTTCGTGGCGACACCTTTTGTTGATGTCTTGCCCGATCACACACCACTTACAGAGTACAATATATGGGTTTTACCTCTTTAGGCCTTTCTGCCCCAATCCTCAAAGCTATTGAAGAACAAGGCTATGACAAACCGTCTCCAATTCAGGAGCAAGCAATTCCTGCCGTACTTGCAGGTAAAGATGTTATGGCAGCAGCGCAGACGGGTACAGGTAAAACCGCAGGCTTCACATTACCGATCCTTGAGCGTTTGGATAATGGTCAACGCGTGAAAGGCAATCATATTCGCGCCTTGGTATTGACCCCAACACGCGAGCTTGCCGCACAAGTTCAGGAAAACGTATTTAAATACAGTCGCCACCAAAAACTGACCTCTCAAGTTGTGTTTGGTGGGGTTAAAGTTAACCCACAAATGATGAAGCTGCGTAAAGGCTGTGATGTATTAGTGGCCACTCCGGGTCGCCTACTCGACCTCTACCAACAGAATGCGATTAAGTTCGACCAACTTGAAGTATTGGTACTTGATGAAGCCGACCGCATGTTGGATATGGGCTTTATTCGTGACATCCGTAAGATTCTTGCTTTGTTGCCAGCTAAACGCCAGAACTTGTTGTTCTCAGCGACCTTCTCACCAGAAATCCGTGATCTCGCGAAAGGCTTGGTCAACGACCCAGTAGAAGTATCAGTTAGCAAAGAAAACTCAACAGCGGTAACCATCGAGCAAAGCATCTACCCTGCCGATAAGCGCCAGAAAGCCCCAATGCTAGTTAAGCTTATCAAAGATGGTAACTGGCAACAGACACTGGTTTTCTGTCGTACTAAGCATGGTGCGAACCGCTTAGCTTTCTTCCTTAATAAAGAAGGCATTACAGCAGCGCCAATTCACGGCAACAAAAGCCAAGGGGCACGTACTCGTGCATTGGCAGATTTTAAATCAGGCGATATTCGCGTGTTGGTTGCCACCGATATTGCTGCGCGTGGTATCGACATTCCTCAGCTTCCTCAAGTTGTAAACTTCGAACTGCCGCACGTATCAGAAGACTATGTACACCGCATAGGTCGTACTGGTCGTGCGGGTGAAGTGGGCAAAGCATACTCTTTAGTCGAAGCCGCTGAAGCAGGCGAGCTATTTGGTATTGAGCGCTTAATTCAGCAAGTTCTACCTCGACTAGAGTTAGAAGGCTTCAAACCCGTCAACGAGCTTCCTGAGTCAAAGTTAGACACTCGCCCAATTAAGCCAAAGAAACCTAAGAAGCCGAAAAAGCCAAAAGCCGAACATCAGGACGGTCAACGCTCTGGCGATAATGCTCGCGGTAATAAACCGGCAAGTAAAAACAAACGTCACTTTGGCCACAGTAAGCCAAAGGGCGAGAAAAAAAATGGCAACGGTCAAGGCGGAGAGGGTAAAGCGAAACCTCGTTCAGGTAACGCGAATAACAAGCCTCGCCGTCCTGCTAATCGTAAGCCAAACGGCTCACAGCCAAAAGCTCAGTAGCAAAGGCTTCGAGCAATATAGAAACCCCGCCAAAGTTGGCGGGGTTTATTTTTCCTTATACTGATTGGTATCAAATTAAGACACCCACAGCCACTTCTATCGAGTTGGAAAAAGCTAGCTCTAGTCATATTCGGGCTAGCTTACATTTAGTTAAAGCACGCGCTTCATTTGAGAGTAATCTCCTTTGGTCCTTAAAATGACCATCACTGTGTTGTCAGTACGATTTCTAAAGAACCAACCATGATTACCGGTAAATGCTGCGATTAACTCACCTTGATCATTGGGAACTCCACGCCCTTTTTCATAGCTTATTGAGTTACCTTTACCGTCACCATGCGTATCAAAGTTAACCGGGCCACCTTTAGCTGACCAATTAAATTGAGCTACTTGACCTTTGCCCATAACCAGTTTGACCTCTGCTCCTTGTCCTGGTTTAAGCGACAGCAGGATCTTGTCTTTCCATACCACCTCAGCGGCATCATTACTATCCGTGCTTAGCTTCGCGGAGTCGACAACATCTGGAGAAGGTTGTTGTTCCACGTTCTCCACTACCGTTATAGCTTCAGACCTCGCTTGATCTTCAGCGGCCTCTTTGGCTAATTGGGTCTTGATCTCCCCCATGTCGTTTAAACCTATCACTCGGCCTACTCCTGTAGGGTCAATCGCATATTCTGCAGGAAGAATTACAGTGATAAGAAGTAAAAAAGCGCTAACCAAAGCAAGAAATGTTGAACGTATTAGTTGCTTGGTTGTTGGTAGTTCTGCTCGATTTGGCATATCTGAGTTGTACATAATGAGCTCCTTGTATTATTGAGCGACGACATAGCCCGTTAATTGATACCCAATGAGCATGAAACCTAAGCTCATCATAACGACATTGACTGAGTAAGCTTGACGGACAAAGCTTGTATGCCTGCGCCAAAAGCCCATTACAATCAATATGGTGCCAAGCGCAATTAACTGCCCTATTTCTACACCTATGTTGAACGCTAATAGATTAGGAACTAATCCATCAGACGAAATATCATATTCAATAATCTTCGAAGAGAGCCCGAATCCGTGGCAGAAACCAAAAATTAAGGTAGCAAGCTTAGTATTGGGCTGAACGCCGAACCAACGCTGATACGCACCTAAATTGTCTAAGGCCTTATAGACCACCGACAACCCGATAATGGCATCAATGATGTAGCTGTTAATTCCAATATTGAAGTACACGCCAATCAGCATGGTCGTCGAGTGACCAATAGCGAACAGGCTGACGTACAGCGCAATATGTTTCATTCTATAAAGAAAGAAAATGACACCCAATAGGAACAGAATATGGTCATACCCCGTTACCATGTGTTTTGCTCCCAAGTACATGAAAGCAATAATATTAGTGCCTGTTATTTCTTGTATGTAACCTTTGTCACCTTGTGCTACGGCATGAGCTAAGGCATCTGAACTCAAAATAGTCAGCAAGGCTAAAACGAGATAAAGCGCCCCTTTACGAACTGACGTTACCCAATTTACAGGTATAGTATTCACTTCGTCTAAAACGAATAAATTCATATATAAACCATTGTTTGTTAATTGTTGATGTGCCGCTTATCGCGGTGTTTTTTTAAACAACTAACAAGGCTCTAGGAGGGCGCTCTATTTTGAAGGGTTGGTAACTAGGTGTTCCATCCACTTGCAGGGTGTAAGGGTAATCCATCAAATCAGACAGAGATATGGTGCTATTGCCCTTGATTGAGGCACTATCATAACTGTGGTGGTGATTACTTTTATCATGCTGGAACAAGTGCTCGCTATCGATTTCATGGTAGTGGCCATGTTCGTGAGAGTGAGCGCTTTGCAGTGACTCTACCGCTAATAAGCCGTGAGATCGAAATTCTCCAATTGCAGACGAGGTCATACATACTGCAACGATAAACAGCATCAGCAAGCTAACCGATTTTATTGTTACTTTAGAGACCATAACCACACAATCAATTGGAGGACAGATTAAAAAACAACATTGTTATATTATAACAATAGAAACATTTCAACAGGCAGTACTTGTCATCATGTAAGGTCTATTCCAAACTGTCTGACCAAAATAGCGATAAATGCAAAGCAAGCTATTGAGATAACGGCACAAATAGACAAAGAAATCCAAAATGGATAGCGCGTCAGCAGCCAAGGAAAGACCAGAAACATCGGTAATGTAGGCAGCACATACCAGAAGGTGTAGAACGCGTGATTAGCAAGCTTTTGTTGACCTTGCCCTTCTACATACATCCAAATCAGAGCCAATATTGTTACGGTTGGAAGCGCAGCGATCAAAGCTCCAGCCTTATCGCTTCTTTTTGCGACCTCGGAAATAAGCACGACAACGCCAGCAGTGAGCGCGTATTTGGTTATAATCCACATCATAAAGTTGCTACCTACAATTAGCCTTAAGACAAACTCGTCGCTACCTGTGAGCTTAGTTCATGAGCGAGGTGTAGCCATGCATCCCCATATACAAACCGACCGCACTGATCAAAACACCTGATAGATAAGGAGCTCGACGAGCAATATCATTCAAACCACTCCATTTCGATGTCGCTTTGTGTACGCCGATCGCCGCAACGACTCCGACTGCAACTAAAGTCAGTGCTAAACCAATACTGAATGACACAACTAAGGTCGCGCCTAATGTCATTGCCTTTAGTTGCAAACAGATCAAGAGAACGGTGACCGCTGCTGGGCATGGAATTAATCCACCCGTTAGACCAAACAGAAGTATTTGTCCGTTAGTCACCTCTCTATCAGCAAAACGTTTTTGAATATCCATTGCATGAGCGCGTTCATGGGCATCTTGGTACTCTTTCTCTTCACTGTTCAAATCCGAATTTGAGTGAAAGTACACATCAAAATCATGGGTGTGACCGTGATGTCCAATCATTAGCTTGACCTTCACATCATCCCGCTGCGTCAGAGATGAGGTCGATTCCAGGTAGCCATCACGCTCAATAAATTCATAGTTATCAATATCTTGTTCACCCATACCCAATAGCGCTAATTTTACGCTCTCAGCCTTTAACGGCTTACTGTTTAGCGTTTTCAACTGGAATCTCTGGTTAAACCCTTCTCCCACAAGCGATAGCGCCACATGACCATGTCCAGTATCAACCACCTGAGTTTTCCAATCCTGTGAGTGATGGTGAGCGCTATGCCATACGCGCTCTTCACTCCATGTTCTCCAGAACATCCATAGCCCTGTTGCAACGATGATGACACCTGAAATGAGCTGCATCCAAGGCTCGGCAGCTTCAGCGGTAAATTTCTGGCTGATGTACATACCACCAACAGCGATTAGCCACACGACAGCGGTATGAGAAAGTGTTGCCGCTAGCCCAAGCATCACTGCCTGTTTGACAGTACCTTTCACCGCCACGATAAATGCTGCCATCATGGTTTTCGAGTGGCCGGGCTCTAAGCCATGTAAAGCACCAAGTAAGATTGCACTTGGGATAAAAAACCAGCCGTTACCTTGTTGTAAAAGTGCTACAAAATCCATTGCTGTTCTCTATTGTTGTTTTAATCTGGTCGAAATCATACTCCCCCCCAGTACAAAATACTACCCCCCAGTATAATTTAGGTGCTACATTATCGGTTAGAATCTTTCCGCCTAACACGTAAAGAAGATAAGCCATGTCACACACAGTAAAAGATCAGAAAAAACTTAAGGCCCGAGTGAGTAAGATCCAAGGTCAAGTCAATGGTCTAAAAAAGATGCTAGATGAAGAACATGAATGTCAGGATGTTTTGCAGCAGATCGCTGCTATTCGTGGTGCTGTAAATGGTTTAATGAGGGAAGTGATTAAAGGGCATTTAATTGAACACGTAGTGCTCGAAGAAGATAAAGATCAACGTGAAACAGATATGGAGATCGTACTCAAGGTTCTCGACTCCTATATTAAGTAAGATTGAGCTTAATCAGATACAAAAGCGCCCACCAAAATAGGTGGGCGCTCTAGTATTCAGTATGCAGAGAATTAGACAATCGGGCGTTGGCCGCGATCAATCAGCTTCATTAGCACGTTGTCTGCCGCTTCACCTGCTAATCCAGCAAGCTTTGAAGTCAGTTTCTTTTTCTCTACGTAGTGTATCGCAAGTACGGTTTTGTCTTTACACGCTTCAACCACAAGATCATCTGACGTTTTAATCTCATCAACCAAACCTAGGTCGTGAGCCTGTGTACCAAACCAGTGTTCACCTGTTGCTACTTTATCCAGTTCAAGGTCAGGGCGACGCTCACGAATAAAGTCTTTAAACAGGCCATGTGTTTCTTCTAGCTCTTGTTTGAACTTCTCACGCGCCTTGTCTGTATTCTCGCCAAACATGGTTAAAGTACGCTTGTATTCACCCGCTGTGAGCTGCTCATACTCGATATCGTACTTTTTCAGCACTTTATTGAAGTTAGGTAGCTGGGCAATCACACCAATGGAACCGACGATTGCAAATGGTGCTGAAACAATCTTGTCAGCAATACATGCCATCATATAGCCACCACTTGCAGCGACTTTATCTACCGCAATGGTCAGTGGCAGATTGGCAGCTTTAATACGATCTAGCTGTGACGAAGCAAGGCCATAACCATGCACCATGCCACCACCTGACTCTAAACGCAGTAGCACTTCATCACCTTCACGAGCAACAGCTAAGATGGCAGTGACCTCTTCACGTAATGAAGCGACTTCTTTAGCATCAATACTGCCTTTAAAGTCGAGAACAAACAGGTGAGGCTCACGCTTACTATCAAGATCGCCCTCTTTTGAGGCTTTCTTGATCTCTTTCTCGCGAGATTTGTTTTTCTCTTTCTCTTGTTTCTTTTCTGCCTTGTCACGCGCTTTAATAAACGCCTCATCATGCAGATGGTGCTCTAACTGCTCCACAGTCTGCTTGTGTTGATCCGTTAAGTTCGTAATTTCCAACTCACTTTTCGCGCCACCGCTTTTACCACCAACGGCTTTAGCAATCACTAAAATCGCTACAATCGCGACCACAACAGTCACAATCTTGGCTAAAAACAGCCCATAGTCCAACAAAAATTCCAATGTGAGCATCCTCTATTATGCGAATTAGTGTATTGTAACCACCATCTTACGGAATCATAAAGTAAATCATTACAATAAGGATACACATCGTGGAATATGCTGTTTCTTCAGATGCCTTGAAAGGTAAAGTCATACTGGTGACTGGCGCAGGTGCTGGCATTGGTAAGCAAGCTGCTCTCTCTTACGCTGAGCACGGTGCAACAGTGATTTTACTTGGTCGTACAGTGAAAAAGCTGGAGCAAACTTACGACGAAATTGAAGCGGCGGGATACCCTCAGCCAGCGATTATCCCACTCGATATGAAAGGCGCGACTAAGCAACACTACCTAGATATGGTTGATACTATTGAAGGTCAATGTGGTCGCTTAGATGGCGTTTTACACAACGCAAGCCTACTTGGTGTGATTAGCCCATTCGACCAAATCGGTGAAGACACTTATGACGATATTATGCAGGTCAACGTCAAAGCTCAGTTCTTGATGACTCAAGCATTACTGCCTCTACTGCATAAATCAGAAGACGCGCGTATTGTCTTTACTTCATCAACGGTTGGCCACAGTGGTCGTGCCTTCTGGGGCACTTATGCTATGTCGAAATTTGCCACTGAAGGCATGATGCAGATCCTTGCTGATGAGCTTAGCGATACCACGATCCGCGTGAATGCGATTAACCCTGGTGCGACTCGTACAGGCATGCGTGCTAAAGCTTACCCTGCTGAAGATGCAGATTTGCTCAAGACACCACAGGATATTATGCCACTCTATCTTTACCTGATGGCACCTGAGGGTAAAGCTGTCAATGGCGAATGTATTGACGCTCAGCCGAAAAAATAGATCCTACTATCTAGGTTACAAACCTTAAAAAATTCAACGCCTTGTGTTTTAAATTAGAAACACAAGGCGTTTTTTTATCCATTCAAGTCCTCACACCCTTGCCGATAATTAATAATAATTTATACTGTATGTATATACAGGTATTTTGTTATGTATGAATTAATCGAACATCTTAAGCAAAAACAGTGGCTTTGGTCAGGCTCTCAAACACCTGACAGCGGAGACTACTACTCGACTGGGCATGATCTTTTGGATCAAAAGCTTGAAGGCGGCTTTCCTAGACATGGGGTTGTCGAGCTGCAAGGTGCCTCCAGTATTGGTGAATTACGCCTACTTTTGCCGCACCTAAAAAACACCAGCCAAGAGAGGTTATCTGTTTTCATTCAACCTCCTGGTTACTTGTGTGCCGAACAGCTTAATAATGAAGGTCTAGATAACAATAAAGTCCTACTCATCTACCCACAAAATGATAAAGAAGCACTTTGGGCTGCCGAACAATGTTTACGCAGCGGTGCATGCAGCAATGTATTGCTTTGGCATCCCGAATTAGAAGTTCATCAAGCAAGACGCCTACAGGTTGCCAGTGAACATGGAAACTGCCTGCACTTTATCTTTAAAACGGCCAAAAAAAGTCTCTTTTCACTGCCTGTCAGTTTAAGTATGACACTCCTTCCACACGCATTGGGAGTAGAAATCACCATCACCAAGCGTAAAGGGGGTTGGCCGCAAGGGAGCTTTGTGATTGATATGAGTGCAGCTTGGCCAAGCCTTACGTTGCAACCTAGACCGCCTGTAGTTATCCCTTTCCCAATTCGTCAGCAAGGGTAGTTATGCAAAGCTGGATCTACCTGCACTTTCCAACTCTACAACTTGATGCACTTTTCTCAGAGCAGGCATCCTTGCCACTGGCGATTGTTGAATCTAAGCGCTTTAAGATCGTCCAATGTAATGAGATCGCCCGTCAACAAGGGGTACAAACGGGCATGGGTTTAGGCAGCGCTAGTGCGATGTGTCACCAGCTTCAAGTTCACCCTTATGATGAAAAGGTTGAGCAGCAAACTCTGCTTGATATTGCCCAATGGCTATATATGGTCACCTCAGATATTTGTCTGTTGCCACCGCAAGGCGTGTTACTCAAGGCCACCAATATGTTGTCACTCTACGGTGGGCTAGAACCCTATTGGCAGCGCGTTTCACAGCATTTAACGCAACTTCAGCTTAACTACTCTTATTCGAGCGGCTTCTCTCCTTTCTCGGCTATTGCCTTAGGAAAAGCCAATGCTGCCCTACTGACTCTAGAGAAAGAACAACTCATCAAGGTCATCAAGCCTTTTCCTCTTACGGCAACCGAGCTTGATAACAAAACAGTGGAGAAGCTCCAACGGGTTGGCATCACGACACTCAGCGATTTGCTCGAGATCCCAATCAAAGATCTCGCTCGCCGCTTTGATATTGATTTGGTTAACTATGTTGGCAAGTTGATGGGACAGTTTAAGCACCCTATTGATTTCTACCACCCACCAGAGCACTTCGAAAACTATCAAGAATTGCTCTTTGATATTGAAAACATTCAGTGGCTAGAAAAACCGCTCGCGAAACTGCTCAACAAGCTGGAATGGTTTCTGACGCTACGTAACCAAGTCGGCTATGAGTTAGAACTGGTCTTACACCAAAGAGACAAAGACGATGCGTCGGTGACTTTTTACTCTGCCAGTGGCGATTACCTTGCCACACGTTGGATAACCCTCTGCCAGTTAACAATGGAATCATTAAAACTCGATGCCCCCGTACAAGGGCTGACGCTGCGTTTGGTTCGCAGTGGAGAGCTTGAATCCACCAGCGCAGATCTATTTAAAGGCTTTCAAGGCGAACAAACGGAGTTAGAGCTAATTGGCCTATTACAGGCAAAGTTAGGCAAAGATAAGGTGCGTAAAGTGGCGCATAGTTACGATCCTCGCCCAGAAAAAGCCACCTTTCTCTGTGACCCGACCTTGCCTATTCCAACCAAAGCAGCAAGTCAAAGATTGCGACCGAATATCGTTTTGCCTGCGCCAGAGCCTTTACAAGAGAAAGTCTCCATCATGCAAGGCCCAGAACGCTTCGTAACAGGCTGGTGGGACGGTGATGACATGACCCGCGATTACTTTGTTGCTCGTAGTGACCAAGGGCGCTGGTTATGGGTATTTCGTAATCAAGACAAGCACTGGTTCGTCCATGGATTGTTTTGTTAGTCCGGAGCGAATGTGATGTCTTACGCTGAGCTTTTTTGTCAAAGTAACTTCTCTTTTCTCACTGGCGCCTCACACGCAGAAGAGCTGATCTTGCAAGCAGATTTTCTGCGTTATCACTCCTTAGCGATCACAGATGAATGCTCGGTTGCAGGTGTGGTACGTGCTTACACGGCAAGTAAGAAGCATCAGCTTAATATTGAGCTGATTGTCGGCAGTATGTTCTGGCTCAACCAAGAGTGCCAAGTCGTGCTGCTATGTCCAAACCGAGAGGCTTACGCTGAGCTCTGCCGTATCATCACCAATGCAAGAAGGCGCTCCGAAAAAGGCAGCTACCAACTTTCTGAGTGGGACTTAATGTCTGCCAAGCACTGCCTCATTCTCTGGTTACCCAGCCACACATCCAGTGACCATAAATGGGGAAACTGGCTTGCTCAGCACCATCAACACCGACTGTGGCTAGGTATTCAGCGTCACCTCAAATCTGATGATAAGCAATACCTTGAGCACTGTGAGCAACTTGCCCAAGAGTTACAACTACCAATTAGCGCCTGTGGTGGTGTGCTCATGCATACTGCAACCCGTTTGCCTCTACAGCATACGCTGACCGCGATTCAATCTGGGTGCAGTGTCAATGAATTAGGCGAGCAGCGACTGACTAATACAGAAAGAAGCCTACGTAGTCAGGAAAAACTCGCCAAGCTATTTAAACCTGAATGGCTGCAAGAAAGCGTAAAAATAGCCGAGCGCTGCGAATTTAGCTTAGGTGATCTGCAATACGAATACCCTAGCGAGCTAGTTCCCGATGGCTATACTCCCATGAGCTACCTCACCGCCTTGGTCGAATATGGCAAGAAATTGCGCTTTCCTGAAGGCGTTCCAAGCGATATTCAGGCCACAATCGACAAAGAACTTAAGCTGATTGATGAGCTTAACTATCCGTTTTATTTTCTTACCATCCACGATATTGTGATGTTCGCTAAACGTCGCCGTATCCTCTACCAAGGGCGCGGGTCCGCGGCCAACTCTGTGGTGTGCTATTGTCTTGAAATTACCTCTGTAGACCCTAGACAAATTTCGGTGCTATTCGAACGATTTATCAGTGCCGAACGCGATGAGCCACCCGATATTGATGTTGATTTCGAGCATGAACGCCGTGAAGAAGTCATCCAGTACATTTACCAGAAATATGGCCGAGAGCGTGCAGCTCTAGCAGCAACCGTGATCTCTTATCGCTTCAAAAGCGCGGTACGTGATGTGGGCAAAGCGCTAGGCATTGAAGAGAGTCAGCTCGATTACTTTATTAAAAATGTTAATCGCCGTGACCGAGCACTCGGTTGGCAAGCTCAAATCGTCGAACTCGGGCTGCAACCTGACTCTCTTAAAGGCGAGCAGTTCATCAACCTTGTAAACGAGATTCTTGGCTTTCCGCGTCATCTTTCACAGCATGTCGGTGGTTTTATCATTGCTGCTGGGCCTTTGTATGAACTGGTTCCAGTCGAGAACGCGTCAATGCCCGATCGCACCGTCATTCAATGGGATAAGGATGATCTTGAATCTCTCAAATTGCTTAAAGTCGACGTGCTGGCTTTAGGCATGCTCACGGCTATTCGTAAGTGCTTTGATTTAGTGCAGCGTCTGCATAACCAGACACTAACGATTGCTGAGATTACCCGCCGCCAAGATGACGAGCAGGTGTATAAGATGATCCAACGTGCAGACACGGTCGGCGTGTTTCAAATAGAGTCGCGGGCGCAGATGAGCATGCTGCCACGCTTAAAACCCGCCACTTACTATGACTTAGTGATTCAAATCGCCATTGTCCGCCCTGGCCCGATTCAGGGGGATATGGTGCACCCATTTCTGAAACGAAGAAATGGAGAAGAAGCGGTCGATTACCCTTCCGAAGAGGTTCGTGCCGTACTAGAGCGCACCCTTGGCGTGCCGATTTTCCAAGAACAAGTGATCAAGATTGCCATGGTTGCAGCAGGTTTCAGCGGCGGTGAAGCGGATCAACTGCGCCGAGCGATGGCGGCTTGGAAAAAGAGTGGCGACCTAATCAAATTCAAAACCAAGCTGGTAGAAGGTATGCTCAGCCGTGGTTATCAATTGGAGTTTGCCGAACGCATCTTTGACCAAATCTTAGGCTTTGGTGAATATGGCTTTCCAGAAAGTCATTCCGCTTCCTTTGCCGTGCTCGCGTATTGCTCCGCATGGCTCAAACACTATTACCCTGAAGCTTTTTACACTTCACTGCTCAATAGCCTACCGATGGGTTTTTATAGCGCCTCACAGCTTGTACAAGATGCACGGCGACATAAGGTCATCGTGTTACCTGTTTGTGTTAATGCGTCCATGTACGACCACCAAGTTGTCCATCAGCAAGGTAAACTGGCCATCCGGTTGGGCTTAAGACAAGTAAAAGGGCTCAGTCAGCAAAGTGCCCAACAATTATTGCATGCCAGAGACAAAGGGCAATTTACTCACTCAGGGCAAATCAAACACATAGGTTTATCCAAACGAGATGTAGAACTGCTCGCCTCAGCCAATGCTATGCATACACTCAGTCACAACCGTTATCAGACTCGCTGGGCAATGATGGATTCACTTTCAGATTTGCCTCTGTTTCAAGACATCGAAGAGCCTGAAAACCACGTCATTGCCACACCCTCTGAGAGCCAAACACTGCTTGAGGACTATGCAGCCACAGGGTTATCACTCGCTAAACATCCTATCGCCTTACTCGATGACGCAGGTGAGCTTGGACGATTTACTCGAATGAAAGATTTGGTTCAAAAAGATCACCAATCTTTAGTCACAGTGACGGGCGTAGTAACAGGGAAACAGGCGCCGGGAACCGCCGCTGGCGTAACATTTTTCACGCTAGAAGATGATACTGGCAACATCAACGTTGTGGTGTGGAAAGCAACGGCTCGGGCGCAAAAGCAAGCCTATCTAACTGCCAAGATCTTACAGGTAAAAGGGATATTGGAAAAAGAAGGCGAAGTTCATCATGTGATTGCTGGAAGGCTAATTGATATGACAGATAAATTGCAGGGGCTCAGAAGTAAATCTCGCGACTTTCACTAGAGCGATAAAAGCAAAAAAGGGAGCGAAGGCTCCCTTTTGAATTAACGCTGACAAGTTACAACTCGTCTTCAGCTTCCATACTTCTTTTCTTGTATTCCCTGTACAGTAACATGCATAAGGTCATAACAACCTTAGACGTAAACCATATCATGAATAGAAACAACCTTAAGATTCTGATGAACAGTTGTATTTAATCGTTCTAGTCATTTCGCTCTGCAAAATAACTTAGTCACTATAACAGCAATGAGATGAATAATCACCAGTAATAAGTATCAGTGATTATTATCAGGATAATATATCTCTCAATCGATCCTGAGCAACTTCAACAAGCAAATCTGGCTGGAATTTCGAGATAAAGCGATCGCAGCCTACCTTCTCCACCATAGCCTCATTAAAGCTGCCACTTAGTGATGTATTGAGCGTGATGTAGAGATCTTTCATTCTCGGGTCTGAGCGCACTTCATGGGTCAACTTATAACCATCCATTTCTGGCATTTCCGCATCCGTGATCATCAGCAGCAACTCCTCAACCACGTTCTTTCCTTCGTCACTCCAAGATTTAAGCAAATTCAGAGCCTCAAGACCGTCTCTGCACTCAATAATATTGAGCCCTAATTGGGAAAGTGTTCCTCTCACTTGAGAACGAGCCGTTGAAGAGTCATCAACGATCAGCACATTACGCCCGACCATTTCATTAACTAAATTGTCATCGAGCACACCTTCAGAGATAGAAATATCGTAATCGATGATTTGCGCTAATACTTTTTCAACATCGATGATTTCAACAATCTCAGAATTCTTCCCTTCTTTAGTGTGAGTAATCGCTGTTAGATAGTTTGCTCGCCCTGCTGTTTTTGGTGGAGGCTGAATCTCCGTCCACGCTGTATTGACGATATTACGTACCTGACCGACAAGGAACCCTTGAACCGTGCGGTTGTACTCGGTAATGATGAGGTTTTCTTCTTGGTTCTCAAGGCGAGACGGAGGGAAACCAATTGCAGCCCGTAAATCAATAACAGGCACGGAAATTCCACGTAATGAGGCAACCCCAGTAATATGGTGATGTGAGCCGGGCATTTTCGTCAATGGCGGAACCTTGATCACTTCACGCACTTTAAATACATTGATGGCGAAGATCTGTCGGCTATTTAAACTAAACAGCAATAACTCCAAGCGGTTTTCACCAACAAGGTTCGTTCGCTGATCGACGGTATTTAATACTCCAGACATACTGCTTCCCAACAAATGTGTATATAACAAAAGTAGCCTATAGCTAGGCTAAGATAAAAATAAACCCATACATCATTCAAGATTATATGGGTTTACTAGAAAGATAAAGGAGAGCCACTACTCAGAAAGCATTATCCTTCAATAACTTTCATCAACAGAAGGCCATCGTATAGCGCTTGCTTGATTAAAGCAGCGCCGGGCATAGTTGCTTGCTTATAAAAACGAGACTCTACTAGTTCTAAATCCTTGTGGTAAACCGGGAGGCACTGTTCTTCAATACAGGTTTGGACAGCAGGATAAAGGATATCTTTAGCCTGATTAATCGCACCGCCGATCAACACCTTCTCAGGGTTAAACAGGTTAATCACAATCGCAATTGCCGAACCAAGGTAACCGCCAAGCTTTTCAATCACATTGACTGCTAAAGGATCGCCATTTGCCGCAGCTTCACAAATATCTTCTACTGAAATTTCTTCAAATTCAGCCAGTGATGAGGCCTCACCCTGCGCAATGCGCTCAGCGACCTCATTTCGAATCGCTTGCGAACTGGCAACTGTTTCCAAACAACCTCGGTTACCGCAATGGCACCGCTTACCATTCGGGTCGATTTGGATATGCCCGAGTTCGCCAATATTACCGTGGCGACCTTGCAAAACGCGGCCATCAAGAATGATACCTGCACCTAAACCGTGGTGGATGGAGATCAGTACCGAGTTTTCGTTTTCTTGTGAGTGCCCAAATAGGCGCTCTGCTAATGCCCAAGCGCGCGTATCGTTAGCAATAAAGACCGGAAGCCCTGTCGCTTTATAGATCTCAGGGCCAAGGGGTAGGTTCTCGACATTGTAGTGAGGCATTTGCAGTACAACCCCACTTTCTGAGTTAACCAAGCCCGGCAGCGTAATCGCTATACTGGTCACGCGGTCAAGTTGCTCTGAGTAGGTTTGGAAAAACTCATCGATTTCATGCAATAGGCGGGCTAATACATCATCTTGGTCGACTTCATGAATATCAATCTTGGTATCAATCAGTACATCACCACCAAGCTCGTGCAATGCAATCGTCAGATATCCGCGCCCCAGACGCATCGACAAAAACTGCCAACCTTCGTTATTAACCTGCAGACCGACAGCAGGACGACCACGACTGGTCGCTTCCTGAACCGTCGTTTCATGAATAAGGTGTGCCTCAATCAGCTCTCGGGTAATTTTAGTAATACTTGCAGGGGCAAGTTCACTCTGCTTCGAGAGATCGATACGAGAAATTGGGCCTTTTTGATCAATGAGTTTATATACACGGCCAGCATTGACCTGCTTGATATGATCAATATGGCCAGGTTGAGCCATGTACATGGAGTACTCCGAATATCAACAACCTGGTAATTTTTTTACTTTGCGAAGTAATTGTGAAGAGCTTTGATAGATTGCCGTGACAAGTGTCACGTATAAACATGTTTGTTTGTGTACCTAATCAAATAGCGAAGGATTTATCACAAATCCATTCCTATTTTTTTGCATAAATAAATATGTCTTCCATCACCTTTTCAAAGGCGCACATAAGAATGTCATCTGAATTATCAGCACAGATGCTACGCCTGTATATACTTAATGCTAATGCATTTAGGAATGGAAACCGAATCATAGCTGCCGCACCTTATTTATCTAGCGGCAACATCAATCAAGGAGATCCGAATGACCTCAATCCAAAGAAGAACAAAAATTGTCTCTACTCTTGGACCTTCTACCGACAAACCTGGTGTACTTGAAGCAATTCTCGAAGCTGGCGTCAACGTGGTAAGAATGAACTTCTCTCACGGAACCGCTGATGATCACAGAGAACGTGCTACGAGAGTTCGAAACATCGCCGCCAAATTAGGCACTCATGTCGCCATTCTCGGCGATCTGCAAGGCCCGAAAATCCGCGTCTCTACGTTCAAAGAGGGCAAGGTTCAGCTTAGCATTGGCGATATATTCACCCTTGATAATAAACTCGAAGCCGGTCAAGGCGATAAAGATGCCGTCGGGCTCGACTATAAAGAACTACCTAACGATGTCTCTGCGGGCGATATATTGCTACTCGATGATGGCCGTGTTCAGCTTCAGGTCATGGGCGTTAACGAGTCGCAAGTAAGAACTAAGGTAATTATTGGTGGACCTTTGTCGAACAACAAAGGCATCAATAAAAAAGGCGGCGGCTTGTCTGCCGAAGCCCTGACCGAAAAAGATAAGAATGATATTAAGCTCGCGGCTGAAATCAAAGTGGACTATCTGGCCGTCTCTTTCCCACGCAATGGCGAAGACATGAAATACGCGCGCAGATTAGCTACAGATGCCGGGCTACAAACGCGTTTGGTTGCAAAAGTAGAACGCGCAGAGACCGTAGAAAGCCAAGAGAACATTGACGACATTATTCTTGCCTCAGATTCCGTTATGGTTGCGCGTGGCGACTTAGGGGTAGAAATTGGTGACCCTGAACTTATTGGGGTGCAAAAACAGCTGATTCGCCGCGCTCGCGCCCTCAATCGAACTGTCATTACCGCAACTCAGATGATGGAATCGATGATGGAAAACCCAATGCCGACTCGTGCAGAGGTTATGGATGTGGCCAACGCGGTATTAGACGGTACCGATGCCGTGATGCTTTCTGGCGAAACTGCAGCAGGCAAATACCCATTGGAAACAGTACGTTCTATGGCAGAAGTCTGCTTGGGCGCTGAAAAGATGTCGGCCGTTAACCGCTCTGGTTATCGAATGGACTCCGTGTTTGAAACAGGCGAAGAAACCATAGCTATGTCGACCATGTTTGCCGCTAACCACATGCGTGGAGTGAAAGGGATTGTCACTCTCACCGAATCAGGCCGTACAGCGCTAATGATGTCACGTTTGAGTTCAGGGCTACCTATCTTTGCCTTATCTCGTAATGAGAGCACACTGAACCTCTCAGCGCTTTATAGAGGTGTTTTCCCTGTGTTCTTTGATGATAAGTCAGATATTGGGCTAGAAACTGCCGAAGCAGCGGTCGCCACACTCAAACAGCGTGGTCTGCTTGATGACGGCGATCTGGTGATCATCACCCAAGGGGACGTGATGGACGTCGTCGGCTCAACCAACTGTATGCGAATTCTTGCAGCGTAAGTTAAGGCCTCAAGACAACAAAGGGAGCATTGTGCTCCCTTTAGCATTTTAGGGAGAAAGTGGATTTAGCAATACATTGGGAAAAGGTATCGACAAAACGAAAGCCTGCATCGAGCCCGATTTGATAATCATGGAGCAAATCCTCTCGTTCACTCATCAAAGAACTAGAACGCAAAGGTTGATCGGGTTTAATCTGGATGATGAAACAATCATCCGGCGGTGAGTGCAAAAAGTCTTGAGTCAATGAGTAAGTCTGATAATGCACCATCAGCATATCTGCTAATCCCGAATCAAACTTATCTCCCAGCAGATGACTCAAGCGGTAAATATCATCAGCACCAAATAACCAGCGTCCACCGTTTAGGGCTTCTAAGTGCGTTTGTTCCGTTTTTTCCTGCCGAGACTTCTGCACTTGATCGCTAAAAAACGAACTCCAGTCTAGCTTCCACCGAGTTAACTTTTCTTGCCAGTGATCTTGGATCACATTGAATGAATCACGCAACCACTCGACGGGAGGCTCTTGATTAACCTCAACCGTATCCGTCGTCAAATCCTCTCCCTCGGTTCGAATCACGACAATACAACGGGCTTCTTTGCGCCATGCTTCCTGAACAGGGATCGAAGCAGAAACACCACCATCGACATACTCCCCATGAGCAAACTGTACAGGTTGATCGTACAAACGGGGGATCGCACAGGTAGCGATCAACACTTTTTTCCAGTCATCTTGCAACATCGGGAGGTAATGGTCAGATAGTCTATTGGTATCTGTGACTGCGGCATAAGCCTGACGATTAGCAAGTACTTTCTTACCCATATCAATATCAAGTCGATAGGGATAATCGCAGATCTTATCGAGTGCCCAGTCTAACCCCATGTATTTTTTATGTCGGATATAACGAAACAGATGGAAAAACTCTGGATCAGTGGTGAGGTCGAGAATGAAGGACTGCCCTATTCCTCTTTGGCGACAGAGAAACGCACACAAGTTAAGTGCACCTGCCGAAGTACCGTAGAAAGAGTGGAATGGGTCAAAATTAGAGAGAAGGAATGCATCAAGCACACCAGACGTAAAAATACCTCTTTGGCCGCCCCCTTGAGCAACCAATGCATTTTTACCGCCGGTGTACTTTTTTAGTCGTTGAGCATCAAGTTGTACAGCAGCGTTGGTAATAACACCGCAATTCTTCATTGATAGGCTACGCAGTTGTAATTGCTGTAATGCCAAAACCTAGTAAAACAGCGAAGATAACAGCCGTAATCACTAGCGCAAATTTTAGATTGTGTTCCATAGACACCTCCTTATTGTGTAACAAAGTAATAACATCCTTGTGAGATATCTTCAATTAATACCTATTTTCCGTGCGGAATTATGGCGTTAGCGTCACAATTAGTAGCATATGGTTACCAAATGAAGGATATAAAATGAACGCATCGAAGCATATATCTTTAACGTTAGCTTTATCGGCCATTAGCACTACGGCAGTTGCCGAGGTTTATCTCACTCCTTGGGTTGGCTACACAGCTGGCGGTAGCGTTGAAAACCAAAATCAACAAGAGCTCGACCTGAAAGGCTCTGAGAGTTTCACACTATCGGTTGAAACCGACTTTGATACTGGGCGACTTGGCTTATTCTACTCAATACAAAGCACTGACGTAGAAAACACCAATGCGAGTAGCAGCATCCATTACTTACACTTTCAGAGTAGTGTCTATTACCCCATCGAAGATAAGTTTTCTTCTTACATAGGAATTGGGTTGGGAGGATCATATATCGATGCAGATTGGGTCGATAAGGAGCTAGGATTTTCAGCCAGTATCTTTGGCGGTTTTGAATACAAGTTTTCCGATACGGTCGCGCTCAACACTCAACTGCGTTGGTTGGGAACGGTCGTTGATAATGACACCAGCGGGGTATGTAACTTGCCAACGACTGGCGAGGGTTCGTGTGTCATCAAATTTAAAACCGATTGGATGAATCAGTTTTCAGCAAACCTAGGTTTAACCGTCCGTTTTTGAGTCTCCTCTGCTCAGACCGTTAAACCTACGCTTGTTTGAATACTTAGAACGAATATTTCACACCAAGTGCACCACCAATTTGCAGCTCTGGGCCACCATATAGGTTTAGCTCTGGGTGCACTTGACCGTACATATTCCAGCCTTTGCTCAAGTTCCAATTCAATCCTAGAGGGACGCGAGCACCAAACTCTTTACCATCCCACTCACTCCAGGCACCAGCACCAACATACCAAGTCACAGGGGTATTAGCATCGAACTCGCCGCGAGCAAGAATGTAATCAAATGCACCTCCGTCATTACCTGCAATAAAGCGGTACTGGTTATCTAGCTCTACAACAACGCTCAAACCTTGGTCCAATGCCATTCCTAGCGACAAGTCTGTTGATTTAGGCTCTTCTGCCGCTACAGCAACACCACTCGCCACCGCTAAAACGCCAACCAAACCAGAGATTCCATATTTCTTCATGCTAATGCCATCTAATACAAATAAAACAGCGTGCAATTGTCCGGTTCTGTAAGAAAGAGATGTCAGAGAAAGGTGAGGATCAGGAAAAATAAGAGAACTGGATAACTGGATAACTGGATAACTGGATAACTGGATAACTGGATAACTGGATAACTAAAGTTGCTCCAATGGAGTTAAGTGGTCAACTCTCATTTTCCAGAAGGGCGAAGCCCGATCCCGCTTTCCAGCAGCGTAGCGATCCGGCTTTCCCGGAGGGCGCAGCCCGTTCCATAAGCGAAGCGCTCCCGTTCCAAAAACAAAAAGGAGGCCGAAGCCTCCTTTATCAAACTAGATGAGTCAGTGGGAATTAACCGTGGTTACGGATCCACTCATCCATTTCTGTTTTCAGGTTGTCAGACTTAGTACCGAAGATAGCCTGAACACCACCTGCAACAACTACTACGCCTGCTGCGCCTAGCTGTTTTAGTTTGTCTTGGTCAACAGCTTCTGTATCAGCAACTGCTACACGCAGACGAGTGATACATGCGTCTAGGCCTGTGATGTTTGCTTTGCCGCCGAATGCTGCAACAAGCTCACCTGCCATATCTGAACCAGCAGCAACAACTGCTTCTTCAGACTCGTCTTCACGACCAGGAGTCTTAAGGTCCATTGCTTTGATTACAGCGCGGAATACTACGTAGTAGATTGCAGCGTAAACAAGACCAACAGCGACCATTAGACCCATTTTCTGAGAGTTACCAGACAGCACTAGGAAGTCGATTAGACCGTGCGAGAACGAAGTACCGTGTACAAAACCTAAAGTGTTAGCAACAACATATGCAGAACCCGCTAGTAGAGCGTGGATACCGTATAGTAAAGGAGCAACGAATAGGAATGAGAATTCGATTGGCTCAGTGATACCTGTTAGGAATGAAGTCAGTGCAGCAGAAGCCATGATACCCATTACTTTCGCGCGGTTCTCTGGTTTAGCAGAGTGAGCGATAGCGATAGCAGCAGCTGGTAGACCGAACATCTTAAACATGTAACCACCCGCTAGCTGACCGAAGCCATTACCAGCCGCACGAGATGCTTCATCAGCAACTAGGTAACAAGTTAGTACGCCGTTTTGAGTTTCGCCTGCAGCGTTAACACAAGTACCTGCTTCGAAGAAGAATGGTACGTTCCATACGTGGTGTAGACCGAATGGAATTAGAGAACGCTCGACGATACCGTAGATACCGAATGCAACTTGTGGGTTCTGGTGAGCAGCCCAATCAGAGAAAGATGCAATCGCGCCGCCAATTGGTGGCCAAACGATAGAAAGAACGATACCAAGACCAATAGCAGTGAAACCAGTGATGATTGGCACAGCACGCTTACCAGCGAAGAAACCAAGGTATTCTGGAAGTTGGATTTTGAAGAAACGGTTGAATGCCCAAGCAGCAACACCACCAACAAGGATACCACCTAGTACACCTGTGTCGATTTTTTCAACGCCCATAACACCAGCCATAACGCCTAGTGTTGCTGTCATGATGCCGTAACCAACGATAGCTGCAAGACCTGCTACACCATCATTGTTAGTAAAACCAAGTGCAACACCCACAGCAAATAGCAGTGCCATTTGACCGAATACTGAACCACCCGCTTGTTCCATTAGGTTCGAAACGATCTCTGGAATGAAGCTTAGGTCGGCAGCACCGACACCTAGTAAAATACCTGCAACTGGTAGAACCGATACTGGTAGCATCAGAGCTTTACCAACTTTTTGCAGGTTAGCAAAAAGATTCTTAAACATGTTTATGCTCCTGAAAAGTTATAAGAATTATTGGGCTCTAACGGCACACCCCCGTAGCCTTAAATGTTAGCACCCAGAAAAAATGTAACCACTTATGTCACTATATTTTCTGCCTCTAAATATATCTTGTTGGTGATCAATCTTTCTACCGAGTTACGAAATTTAGTTTCAAACTAATAGCTAGATCACAATCAAAATCGCTGTCTGAAATGCATTTAAATTCTTCAACACACTGTTTTTATTGATAATATTAAATCTATCGATTAATTTTGATGGGTAAATAAAATAGATACAGTTGTTATTTTATGTAACAAAATTACATCGGCACTTTTTCAGCTCTCAACTTCAACATTTTTAGTAAACAATGGCCAAAAAACGTTTGCCTGTGATATTGATTACAAAAAAAAGGAGCCGAAGCTCCTTTTTTATCCAAAACTCATTTTCTATCTCAAAAAAAGATTTCTGAAGTTTTCGCTAGTCTTTTCGCCAACTTCGCCCAAAGAACGCCCTTTAAGCTGCGCTATGTAGGCGGCAACCTCGACAACATACGCAGGTTGGTTCTGTTTTCCGCGGTGAGGCACTGGTGCAAGATAAGGCGAGTCGGTTTCAATAAGCAGTCTTTCAAGCGGCAGTGCTTTCACCACCTCTTTCAGTTCAGTTGCTTGTCTAAAGGTGACAATCCCTGAAATTGAGATATAGAACCCAAGATCCATTGCCGCTTCAGCAAACGCTAAGTCCTCTGTAAAACAATGGATCACGCCGCCGCATTGTTCAGCATTGCCATTTTTTAAAATATCTAGCGTATCTTGTCGCGCATTGCGCGTATGTATAATCAGTGGCTTGTTCAACTTAACCGCCAATTCGACTTGTTGCTCAAACCTCAGTTTTTGCAGTTCCGCCGTTTCTGGCTGGTAGTGGTAATCGAGGCCAGTTTCACCAATCGCCACTACTTTCGGATTTGATGCGTACTCGTGTAAGCGATCGAGAGCGAAATCACTCTCCACGTCTAGTGGATGGACACCGCAGGAGGCGTAAATGTTGTCATAAGGTTCGATCATTTCCAGCATGTTAGGAAATGAGTCTAGGGTCACGCCGACCGAGAGCAACTCCGAGACATTGGCTGCTTTGGCTTTAGCAACCACATCTTCTATACCTTGATGAAGCTCTTGATAGTCTAATTTGTCCAGATGACAGTGAGAATCTACAAACATGTTTCCCCGTTAAATTTGAAAAGCCAATCTAAAATTAGAAGCTCTGCATTTAGCCCTGTATGCGCCCTTAATTGTTCAGAAAGCTTTAATAACTCCTGAGCCTGAACATACAAAGATTGGTAACCAACAACCTCAGCTAACTGGGTAGCGCCGGGTGTAAAAAATGGCATTGCCAAACCGTAATGCACTTTCTGCGCATCAGTGAGCAGGTACCATAACCAACTTAAGTATTCAGTCGGCTCTGACGCTAACTCTTTACCAAGCTTAGTCACATCCGCTTGATTCTGACAATGTGCGATGAGCTGCGACTCTATTGAAAGATACCGCGACACTTTGTCTTGATTAACGAAATGAAGCGTGGCTAGCGGCGCATTACCATTTATATGAGACGCGTAAGCAGGCACAGGCTTGTTTGCTTGTTCACTTAGCCAGCTAGCCACCAATGAGGACTCAGGCGCAGTAAGGTGCCATTGCTGGCATCGACTGGTGATAGTTGGCAGCAAAGCGTTGTTACGGTGGGTGACCAGCAAGAACATACAGGTTGCGGAGGGCTCCTCAAGCGTTTTCAGCAAGGCGTTCGCAGCCGATTCATTCATGGCTTCAGCAGGTTCAATGACAAAGAGCCTTAACCCAGAAAGCTGTGAAGACTCCTGGGCGATTCGATTACACTGGCGGATCTGTTCGACTGTAATAGCCTTACCCTGCTTCTCTGGTTTAACAACATGGTAATCTGGGTGACTTTCAGACTCCATCAGTTGGCAACCATGGCAAAAGCCACACGCTTCTGCGGGATAGTTCTGACACATCACCGCTCGGCTAAAATGTTCGACTAATCGCTCAGAACCCATACCTTCATCAGAAATCAATAAAGCGGCATTAGAAAACCGATCCGCTTGAAGGTTTGATTGCCACTCTGTCCATAACGGAGAAAGCCATGGGTACAACTCATTCATGCTATGCGCTCACCCAATTGGTCACGACAGCAGAGATATCTGCGGCAACTTGCTCAATATTTTGCTCTGCGTTGACCACAACAACTGAGTCGTCACTCTTTGCAAGCTCAAGGTAACGCTCACGTGTGCGATCGAAAAAGCTCATGTCCATTTTTTCTATGCGATCTAGCTCTCCGCGGCCACGAGCACGTTCAAGACCAACTCGTGGATCAAGATCAAGGTAGATCGTTAGATCAGGCTTAAATTCACCTAAGGTCGTTTGCTTAAGCGCAGTCATGGTTTCACGCGGGATCTGACGCCCGCCGCCTTGATAAGCTTGCGAAGACATATCGTGTCTATCACCAACAACCCAGCTACCAGAAGCAAGTGCAGGTTTAATCACGTTCTCAACTAACTGGACTCGCGCTGCATACATCAATAGCAGCTCTGTCATATCTTGCAGTTCTTCACCTTCGTGTTCTTGTTTAACCAAAGTACGTAACTGTTCAGCTAAGGCCGTTCCACCTGGCTCACGGGTATTTTGGATGCGTTCAACACCGGCATTTGTTAGCGTTTCAAGTACCGCCTTAATCGCTGTACTTTTACCTGCGCCTTCTAGACCTTCAATAACGATAAATTTGCCGTTTTTCATTTCTTACTTCTTAATTGCTTTAAATATGCTCGAACTGCTCGGTTGTGTTCTGCCAATGTTTTAGAAAACACATGCCCACCATTACCACTTGCGACAAAGTAAAGGTAATTACTGTCTTCCGGGTTAAGAGCCGCTTGAATTGAAGCTTCCCCCGGCATAGCGATAGGTGTTGGCGGCAATCCGAAAATCGTATAGGTATTGTATGGTGTTGGCGTTCGAAGATCTTTCTTACGAATATTACCATCATACTTGTCGCCCATCCCGTAAATGACGGTTGGGTCGGTTTGCAATCGCATCCGCTTGTTTAAGCGATTGACGAACACTGCCGCGACACGCTCTCGTTCAGATTCTACCGCAGTTTCTTTCTCAATAATTGAAGCCAAGATTAGCGCTTCATAAGAGGATTTTAGTGGCAGTTTCTCTTGGCGAGTTGCCCAATGCTCATCAAGCACCATTTGTAGTTTGTCGGCAGCGCGCTTCAAAATATCGAGATCAGATGCGCCGAAGGTGTAGTGATAGGTTTCAGCAAGCAACAACCCTTCTAGCTTGTCGTGTGGCACTCCGAGTTTTTCTGCAATCTGAGCTTCGCTTAATCCGTCTAACTCATGCTCCAAGTACGGTGCATTGATGATGATTTGTTGCCACTCTTTAAACGTCGAGCCTTCGACGAAAGTTATCGAAAATTGGTGCTCTTTGCCCTGTTTAAATTGCTCTAACGTCGATTTCAGAGTCGAACCTGAGTCCAGTAAATAGGTTCCGGCGCGTAATTGTGTCAGTTCAGGGTGGAATCGACGAACAAGTTTAACCACGTCACTACCAGTGATCATTTTAGACTCGGTAAGCTGTTCAAGGACGTGATTAAAGCTCGTTCCGGAAGCGATGGTAAATATTTGTGACTGCTCGATTTGAAGAGGCTGGTTTACGTACTGCTCTACTTGTTTAACGACATACACATAGCCGCCCGCTGCCAATGCAGCAACTAACAACAAAAAGAGCGTGATTTTTTTAATCACGAGTCGATCATCTCCTGAATTTGTTTAGTTGTTTTTCCAATATCAAACTGGTGTGAATCAATAGCACAAATCGGCGCTGCGCCTAAGATAGAGTTTGTCATAAACACTTCATCAGCGTTAAGCAAATCAGAGAGTTTATACTCCCCTATTTGAGTTTCAATCCCCTGTGACTGCGCCCATTCCAATACAACGCGTCGTATAACTCCGCTGACACCTGCTTTATCTAAGCCGGGAGTAAACAGTGTTGACCCATTTACCCAAAACAAGTTCGCCATAGTGGTTTCAATCACGTTGTCATCAATATCAAGCGCGATCCCGTCAGCCAAGGAATGTTGCTCTAGCTCAGCTTTAAGCAACACTTGCTCAAGGCGGTTGTTATGTTTGTGTCCCGCCAGCAAGGGGCTATGACCAAGCCGTCTCTCACAGACACCCAGTTCTAAACCTTGCTCACTCCATTGTTCATAGTGAGCAGGATAAATAAAGTCGCTAATAGTAACATTTGGTGAGGCTACATGAGTAGGGCTATATCCCCTTCCTCCCTCACCTCGGCTGATATGCAGTTTTAACCCCGCTTTTTGGTCGTTGCGAACTGCTTGAGCTAGCCAATTTTCAACTTGAGTCCAATTAGGGCGAGAGATGGATAATGCGTCCAAACAAGCATTCATGCGGTCAACATGCTTTGACCAATGAGCGATGTGCCCTTCTCGCGTCAGCATAGTAGTAAAGCAGCCGTCACCATATTGAAACGAACGATCTGTCACCGAGATTGAGTCACAACAGACACCATTGACTATGAACATGCGAATTCCTTTTTATCACCATTGCTTGAGCGCCGAGTTTTGAGAGACCATTAAATAACAAAACGGCTTAATGCCAAAGCATTAAGCCGTTTATTTAATCTAATTCAGGCGCTTGTTTAGATTTTCTTAAAGACTAGTGAGCCGTTAGTACCACCGAAACCGAATGAGTTACAGATTGCGTAATCCATTGAAACTTCTTTAGCAGTATGCGGAACTAGGTCGATATCTAAACCTTCTTCAGGGTTATCTAGGTTGATTGTCGGTGGAACCATTTGGTCAACCAGAGACATCACCGTGACGATCGCTTCTACAGAACCTGCAGCACCAAGCAAGTGACCAGTCATAGACTTAGTTGAAGACACTTTAACTTGCTTAGAACCTTCTTCGCCTAGCGCACGTTTAACGCCTTTAATTTCAGCAACATCACCCGCTGGTGTAGAAGTACCGTGAGCGTTCACATAGCCGACTTGCGTCCCGGTGATACCTGCATCACGCATTGCTGCTTCCATGGCTAGTGCACCGCCTGAACCGTCTTCACTTGGAGACGTCATGTGGTAAGCATCACCAGACATACCGAAACCGACAAGCTCAGCATAAATTTTCGCACCGCGAGCTTTTGCGTGTTCTAATTCTTCAAGAACCATCATGCCTGCGCCATCACCAAGAACAAAACCATCGCGGTCTTTATCCCATGGGCGAGAAGCTTTTTGTGGTTCGTCGTTACGAGTAGAAAGTGCTTTCGCAGCACCAAAGCCTGCCATACCTAGAGGTGTAGATGCTTTCTCTGCACCACCTGCAACCATAGCTTCTGCATCACCGTATGCAATCATACGAGCCGCATGGCCGATGTTATGTAGACCTGTGGTACACGCCGTCGAGATCGCGATGTTTGGACCGCGAAGACCACGCATAATAGATAAGTTTCCTGCAACCATGTTTACGATGGTTGATGGTACGAAGAACGGGCTCACTTTACGTGGACCTTTCTCGACAAGCGCTGTGTGGCCTGCTTCGATAAGGTCTAGGCCACCAATGCCTGAACCGATTGCAACGCCAACACGAGCAGCGTTTTCTTCGTTAATTTGTAAACCAGAGTCATCTAGAGCTTGGATACCAGCTGCAATGCCGTATTGGATAAATAGATCCATTTTACGTGCATCTTTTTTAGACATGTATTCAGTACAGTCAAAATCTTTTACTAGACCCGCAAAACGAGTAGAAAAGTTTTCAGCATCAAAGTGCTCGATATTCACGATACCGCTTTGACCTGCTAGCAGGGCTTTCCAAGATGATTCTACGGTGTTGCCTACCGGTGACAACATACCCATGCCAGTGACAACAACACGACGCTTGGACACGATATTATTCTCCGGAATTGAAATGATTCTATGGAAGGATAGAAGGGTTAAAGAGAACACAGGCGGCCAGAAGGCCGCCTGGGAGAGATATTACTGAGCGCTGTTTACGTAGTCGATTGCAGCTTGAACAGTAGTGATTTTCTCAGCTTCTTCGTCTGGAATCTCAGTGTCAAATTCTTCTTCTAGAGCCATTACTAGTTCAACAGTGTCTAGAGAATCAGCACCTAGATCGTCAACGAATGAAGCTTCGTTCTTAACTTCAGCTTCGTCTACACCTAGCTGTTCAACAATGATTTTCTTTACGCGTTCTTCGATGTTGCTCATTTTTTCTTTTCCTTTACAGATTTCGCCTAATGCGATGATTCAGTAGTTTATTCGAACTACCAAAAGTTGCAAGAGGGACCTTGCTGGTCAAACCACAATTTTAGCGATTTTAACCGAAATTCAATACATTTTTGACTTAAATCATGCACAAATCTTGCGCACGTTCATATCAAGAATCTCAAACTATAGGCCATTTTAATGACAATAAATAGCCAAGTTGGTGACATTAAGTGCAAATTCACTCTGCCCGCAGAAATTTGAATGAAATTTAATGAAAAAGTTCACTAATTCTGCAAGGTAAGCGATTTACACCATGTACATGCCGCCATTTACATGCAAAGTTTCACCAGTAATGTATCCCGCTTCCGGAGAAGCAAGGAATACCACTGCCGATGCAATTTCACGTGGATCACCTAGACGACCTGCAGGGACTGCAGAAAGTGTCGATGCACGTTGCTCTTCGTTTAACGCTTTAGTCATGTCTGTTTCAATAAAGCCAGGTGCAACGGTGTTAACTGTTACACCACGTGAAGCCACTTCGCGTGCCATAGATTTAGTGAAACCAATTACGCCCGCTTTTGCTGCAGCGTAGTTTGCTTGACCCGCGTTACCCATAGTACCAACAACAGAACCTACGTTGATGATACGACCAGCGCGTTTCTTCATCATACCGCGAAGCACCGCTTTAGACATACGGAAGATAGGCGTTAGGTTGGTATCAATGATGTCATCCCACTCTGAATCTTTCATACGCATAAGTAGGTTATCACGAGTAATGCCTGCGTTATTTACTAGGATATCAATCGCACCAAACTCATCGTTGATTGTCTTTAGTGTCGCTTCAATCGACTCAACGTCAGTAACGTTAAGTGCTAGACCTTTACCATTTTCACCAAGGTACTCGCTGATTGCAGCTGCGCCGCCTTCAGAAGTCGCAGTACCGATTACTGTCGCGCCACGCTCAACCAATAGTTCAGCAATTGCACGACCAATACCACGGCTTGCGCCAGTGACTAGAGCAATCTTACCTTCTAGGTTCATCATGTTCTTTATTCCTATGTTCTTTAATTACTTAGCAGCTTCTAGAGATGCAGTATCATTCACTGCTGCGCCACTTAGTGTCTTAACAATTCGTTTTGTCAGGCCAGTTAGAACCTTACCAGGACCAAGCTCTAGTAACTTCTCTACGCCTTGCTCGCTCATCAGTTGCACACCCTCAGTCCAACGAACTGGGCTGTGTAGTTGACGAACAAGCGCATCTTTGATTTTCGCAGGATCGGTTTCCGCAGCTACATCAACGTTGTTGATAACAGGGAACTGAGGTGCGTTGAACTCGATCTCTTCTAGTGCCACTGCTAGCTTGTCTGCTGCAGGTTTCATCAGTGCACAGTGTGAAGGTACTGAAACCGGAAGTGGAAGCGCGCGCTTAGCACCAGCTTCTTTACATAATGCGCCCGCACGCTCTACTGCATCTTTACTACCCGCAATCACAACTTGGCCAGGCGAGTTAAAGTTTACTGGTGAAACCACTTCACCTTGCGCTGCTTCTTCACAAGCTTTTGCGATAGCGTCATCATCAAGACCGATGATCGCGTACATTGCGCCTGTTCCAGCCGGAACCGCTTCTTGCATTAGTTGACCACGTAGTTCAACCAGTTTGATCGCTTGCTTAAAGTCAATCACGCCAGCACATACTAGTGCAGAGTATTCACCTAAGCTGTGACCCGCTAGATTAGCTGGTTGCTCTAGGCCTTGCTCTTGCCATACGCGCCAGATCGCAACAGATGATGCTAACAGTGCCGGTTGAGTACGATGTGTTTGGTTGAGATCTTCTGCAGGGCCATTCTGAACTAGAGCCCATAGGTCATAGCCTAGTGCTTCCGATGCTTCTGCAAATGTTTGTTTAACGACTTCAAATTGTTCGCCAAGTTCAGCAAGCATACCCACAGCTTGTGAGCCCTGACCTGGAAATACGATAGCAAACTTGCTCATTTTCTTTTCCTTAAAACCGTTTCTTTATTTAAAAGAAGAAAGAAAAGATGCCTATCAAGGCATCTTAATTTTGAATTCTATAGCTTAGAACTTAACGAGAGCTGAGCCCCAAGTAAAGCCACCACCAAATGCCTCAAGCAACAGTGTTTGACCACGCTTAATTCGCCCATCACGCACCGCCTCATCAAGTGCAGTTGGCACTGTTGCCGCAGAAGTGTTGCCATGGCGATCCAATGTAACAACGACTTGTTCCATCGGCATCGCAAGCTTCTTAGCTGTTGCGGAAATAATACGTAGGTTTGCTTGATGAGGAACCAGCCAGTCTAACTCTGACTTGTCCATATCATTCTCTTTTAGTGTTTCTTTTACTAAACGAGAAAGCTGAGTAACTGCGACTTTAAATACTTCGTTACCGGCCATATGCAGCCAGCTATTGATATCTTCGCTATGCTCCGACTCACTTGGCACTTTCTCATGACGGTCTGGGAATTTGAGGCTTAATAGCTCACCAAAACGACCATCAGAGTTGATTGTTGTTGATAAGATACCTGGCTCTTCACTCGCTCCAATGACTACGGCACCCGCTGCATCCCCGAAAAGAATGATCGTTGAACGGTCGTTAGGATCACAGGTTTTAGACAAAGCGTCGGCACCGATCACTAGGATGTTCTTACAGTGGCCTGTTTTGATGTACTGATCAGCAACAGACAAGGCATAAACAAACCCTGAACATGCCGCAGCCATATCAAACGCAGGGCAATGCTTAATACCGAGAAGTGCTTGGACCTGACATGCTGCTGATGGGAAAGCGTGAGAACCACTAGTCGTCGCTACAAGAATCATATCGATATCGTTCTTATCGATACCTGCCATCTCGATAGCATTTTTGGCTGCTTGATAACCCATGTCTGCAACTGTTTCGTTTTCAGCTGCAATGCGTCGCTCTTTAATACCCGTACGAGTTACAATCCACTCATCACTTGTATCTACCATTTTCTCTAAGTCTGCGTTTGAACGCACCTGAGATGGCAGGTAGCTGCCAGTACCTAAAATTTTGCTATACATGAAGACTAATAATGCCTCTCGAGTAAAACCGCTTCCAAACGATCGCTAATACGGCTTGGTACTTGTCGTTTGACCTCATGTAGTGCCTCACCAATTGCATTGATGACTGCGTCTACATCAGCACTTCCGTGGCTTTTTATGACAATGCCGCGCAATCCTAGCAAACTTGCGCCGTTATACTGGTCGGGGTTCAATGTTTTTAGTTCATTAAATAGTCCGGAAAACAATTTTCTTGCAATCCAACCCTTTATAGATGAGGTCATCATACTCGATTTCAACTTATCGATAAAAAGTTGTGCAGTGCCTTCACATGCTTTTAGACAAACATTGCCCACAAAACCATCACAAACAACGACGTCTGCGGCATCATGGAGTAATTGGTTACCTTCAATATAGCCAACAAAGTTCACCGAACGAGTATTTTCCAACATTTCTGCACAGCGCTTGACGAGGTCATTACCTTTTATTTCTTCAGCGCCTATGTTGAGAATGGCTACTCGGGGTGGCTTGCCTACATACTGCTCTACAAGCGCACTGCCCATAACGGCAAATTGAAACAACGAATCAGCATCGCTCGATACGTTGGCCCCTAAGTCCAACATCCAAGTTCTACCACCTGAAGCTGTCGGTAAGGCAGAGATAAGCGCAGGACGTTCGATACCCGGTAACAGTTTCAACTTAAATCGCGATAAGGCCATCAAAGCACCCGTGTTTCCACAGCTAACACAAGCATCGGCTTGACTGTCGGCGACAAGATCAATTGCCATGCCCATAGAGCTGCCTTGATTGTTACGGAGTGCGAGGGAAGGTTTTTCTGTGTTGGAAATCACTCGGTCTGCGTGCTCAATACTCAAACGAGCATCTGGCTGGTAACCAAGAGAAGATAATTGAGATGTGATCGCGTTTTGATCACCAATAAGGATCACTTTTAGCTCTGGGAAATGCGACAGTGCCTGCACGGCGGCAGGCACTGTGACGCGAGGACCGAAATCCCCGCCCATTGCATCAAGTGCAACGGTTATATTTTGCAAAGGTCAACCTTACTTGTTGATAACCTTTTTGCCACGGTAGTAACCTTCAGCAGTTACGTTGTGGCGCAGGTGAGTTTCACCTGAAGTTGCGTCTACAGAAAGTGCAGCTGTAGTTAGGGCATCGTGTGAACGACGCATACCACGCATTGAACGAGATTTCTTGCTCTTTTGTACGGCCATTGACCCTACTCCTATGTAAGTATTAAAGAATTACTTCTTTAAGCTTTTTAAAACGTCAAATGGATTCGGCTTCTTTTCTTCTTCCACAATTTCTTCTGGAAGTTCACCAAACACCATATTATCTGAATCAACGCTACAGTCCGCTTCATCGTGCATTGCTATTTGAGGCAAGTTTAGAATGAACTCGTCTTCAACTAACTGTATTAGGTCTAACTCACCGTACTCGTTCAGATCTACCAAATCGTACTCTTCCGGTGCTTCCTCTTCAGTCTTTTCACCTTTATAAGGTGTATAAGTGAATTGGACCTCGCACTCATGTGCGAAAACCTCATTACAGCGCTGACACTCTAAGTCGACTTCGATGTTAGCTTTACCAGAGATAACAACGAGTCGCTGTTCATCTAAGTCAAATGACAGTGACACTTGGGCGTCGCGTTTAACGCCTTCAACTGATTCATCTAAGCGCTTAAAGAGACTAACTTGAATAATACCTTCAACATCTAGTCGCTTCTGAGCAGCGCGTGACGGATCAATCGTACGCGGTATTTTTACCTTTTGCATAGGGCGCGAATTCTATCTTCCAAATCGTTTATAGTCAAAGAAAAAGGGCAAAAAATTGTACTTTTTTTCCTTATCAGCTTGAGAGCTAGTATAGAAGACATAATATGGATTAAGCTCTCACCAACTCTTGTTTTGATTGTAAAGAAAAATGCCGAATTACCAACTAGTTTTAGCCTCTACATCGCCATATCGTAAACAACTGCTCAATAAACTAGCGATAGAATTTGATACAGCTTCTCCCGCTTTCGATGAAACTCCGCTAGATAATGAAGCGCCTATTGAGTTGGTTAAAAGGCTAGCCCAGGGTAAAGCCGAGTCTTGCTCCGTGAGCCAGCCAAGTATAGTTATCGGTAGCGATCAGGTTTGTGTAATCAACGGCAACATCATCGGCAAACCGCATACACGCGAAAAGGCGATTGAGCAGCTGCTTGATCAAAGCGGCCAATCTATTCAGTTCTATACCGGCTTAGCCCTGCACAATACGCACACCGGACTCACAGATATCAAGGTCGATACCTTTACGGTCCACTTTAGAGCTCTAAGCAAAAAGCAGATCGAGAACTATGTAGATAAAGAGCAGCCTTTTTACTGTGCGGGAAGCTTTAAAAGTGAAGGCTTAGGTATTGCTCTATTTGAACGATTGGAAGGTAAAGACCCAAACACCTTAGTTGGACTGCCACTGATTGATTTGATTGATATGCTCGCAGCACAAGGGGTTGAGGTGCTTTAGCGGGATGTGGGAGAACTGGAGAACTGGAGAACTGGAGAACTGGAGAACTAAAACTGCTCCACTTCTGTTGTTGGGGGCAACTCTAGTTTTCCAGCAGCGTAGCGATCCAGCTTTCCCTAGAGCGGAGCTCTCCGATCTCGACTCTCGCAACGAAGTGTTCCATAGGGCAACGCCCGTTCCATTAGCGAAGCGATCCATAGGACGAAGTCCGTTCCCGCTTCTCAGGCGAAGCCTGCCCTTATAGCTTACGCAGCCCTGCTAGCGCTTTTTCCAACTTCGGTTCCATCGGAGCGTTAATTTCCATCCACTCATCATTTGATGGGTGTTGGAACTTAATGTTCGCCGCATGAAGGAATAAGCGATCTAAACCGACTTTGCCCGTGTAGGCATCAAAACGTCGGTCGCCATAGCGATCATCCCATGCGATTGGATGCCCCGTGTATTGGGTATGAACGCGAATTTGGTGCGTTCGACCTGTAATCGGACTCGCCTGAATCAGTGTTGCATTGGCAAACTTCTCAATGATCTTAAATCTTGTTTCCGAAGCTTTACCATTTGGGTTTACTCGCACAATACTGTTCACTTCGTTCTTAAGTAATGGCGCATTCACCTTTTTACAGCTTGCTTTCCATTCACCCATCACCAAAGCAAAATAGTACTTCTGTACCGTTTTTTCACGAAACTGTGCTTGTAAATGACGCAGTGCCGAGCGCTTTTTTGCCACCAACAAAATGCCAGACGTGTCTCGGTCAATACGATGCACTAATTCTAGGAACCTTGCTTGAGGGCGTAATGCACGAAGTGCTTCAATCGCACCAAACTTTAACCCACTACCACCGTGAACAGCAGTTCCTGAAGGTTTATTAAGGATTAACATATGATCGTCTTCATGGATGATCATATTTTCAAGCTGTGCGACCTTATTTAGCTTGGTACTTGGCGCGACTTCTTCAGGTTTCTCTTCAATAGTAACCGGTGGTATTCGGACAAGATCACCGGCCTGCAGCTTATATTCCGCTTTTACACGCTTTTTGTTCACTCGCACTTCGCCTTTACGCAAAATACGGTAAACCATGCTTTTAGGGATACTTTTCAATTGGTTGCGTAAGAAGTTATCAATACGCTGCCCCGCCATGTCGTCGTCAATATCAACGAATTGGACTTTTGTTCTAATTTCACTCATGAAGTTATTCTAACACTCTAAGTTGCGCAGATTCACATTTTCTTCGCAACAAAATGGAAAATTGCTCGATAAGAGTGGATTCAAATTCTGCTACGAATAAAAATCCATCAGTTTTATTACAATTTTCAAAAAATATCTCTAATTAAACCTATAAAACAGTTACTTACAATAAATAAAATCAGCTTTTTTAGCGTTTTATTATAAAGCAGATTGCTGAGTTTAGTGGGTACTGCTATAGTTCACACCTGCAATATATGATTTGGTTGCATTTTATACAAACCACCTCATATTTGAGCAATAAATTGAGTAGCCCGTTAATTTAACAAAATGCAGCACACGGCGTAAGACATTTTCGAGATTAGCAAACTTGTCACCCTACTCGTCGCTCATCATGTTGAGTGTTTACCGCCGCCGATGCGGCGCACAAGCTGAACGAGAAAAGTTTGTGAGACTGAAGTGCCCCAGAGCATCCCTCCAGCCGGGAGGCTGCACCGATTAAGCCATGGGATCAGGCACCTTGAAAGCGATCGAAGTGACAAGAAAAACAAAAGAATGACAACGAGATTTATCAATGAAAAGAATGTTAATTAACGCAACTCAAAAAGAAGAGTTGCGTGTTGCTTTGGTTGATGGTCAGCGCTTATATGATTTGGATATCGAAAGCCCTGGACATGAATCTAAAAAAGCAAATATCTACAAAGGACGTATCACACGCATCGAACCAAGCCTAGAAGCGGCTTTTGTTGACTACGGTGCAGAAAGACACGGTTTCCTCCCTCTTAAAGAAATTGCCCGCGAATACTTCCCTGAAGGTTACACCTACCAAGGCCGTCCTAGCATTAAAGAAGTGCTAACTGAAGGTCAAGAAGTAATCGTACAAGTAGAGAAAGAAGAACGTGGTAGCAAGGGCGCAGCTCTAACTACGTTTATTTCTCTTGCGGGTAGTTACCTTGTTCTTATGCCTAACAACCCTCGTGCCGGTGGTATTTCTCGCCGTATCGAAGGCGACGAGCGTACTCAACTTAAGGCAGCTCTAAGTACATTAGAACTACCTCAAGGGATGGGTTTGATCGTACGTACTGCTGGTGTTGGTAAAAGTGCTGAAGAGCTAGAGTGGGATTTAAACGTACTTCTGAACCACTGGGGCGCAATCAAGCAAGCTTCTGACTCAAACACTGCACCTTTCTTGATTCACCAAGAAAGTAACGTGATTGTTCGTGCAATTCGTGACTACCTACGTCGCGATATTGGCGAAATCCTTATCGACAGCAACACAATTTACGAGCGCGCACTAGACCATATCCGCCTAATTCGTCCTGATTTCGTAAGCCGTGTGAAGAAATACGATGGTGAAGTACCGCTGTTTAGCCACTACCAGATAGAAAGTCAGATCGAATCCGCGTTCCAACGCGAAGTTCGCCTGCCTTCTGGTGGTTCTATCGTTATCGACCCAACAGAAGCCCTAACTTCTATCGATATCAACTCTGCCCGTGCAACTAAGGGTGGCGATATCGAGGAAACCGCTTTAAACACCAACCTAGAAGCGGCAGAAGAAATTGCACGTCAACTTCGCCTGCGTGACTTGGGTGGTCTGGTGGTTATTGACTTCATCGATATGACGCCAGTTCGTCACCAACGTGAAGTTGAAAACCGCTTACGTGATTCTGTTCGTATGGATCGCGCTAGAGTACAAATTGGTCGAATTTCTCGTTTTGGCCTATTAGAAATGTCTCGTCAGCGTCTAAGTCCGTCACTAGCAGAAGCGAGTCACCACATCTGTCCACGTTGTAGTGGTACTGGTGTTGTTCGTGACAACGAATCTCTGGCACTTTCTGTACTTCGCTTGATCGAAGAGGAAGCACTGAAAGACAACACAGCGCAAGTTCTTGCTGTTGTGCCTGTGCCGATTGCTTCTTATCTGCTTAACGAAAAACGTCGTTCGGTTAACCATATTGAGCGTATCCAAGAAGTTAAGATCACAGTTGTACCAAACTCAGACATGGAAACACCGCATTTCGATGTGATTCGTGTCCGCGAAGGCGAAGAGTTCGACCTACTTTCTTACCTACTTCCTAACAAGCTCGAAGCGATGAAGGAAGCTGAAGGTAAAGAGCTAGCAGTTGAAACTGAAGCCAAACCTAAGAAAATTGAAGAGCCTGCTCTAAAAGGCTTTGCGTCTCCAAGCAACTCTGCTCCAGCGCCTGCCAAACCGGCGCCTAAAGCACCTGAGAAGAAGAAGGAACCACAAGAACCTCAAGAAGGTCTTGTTAGCCGCTTCTTCAAAACTCTAGGTGGCTTCCTATTTGGTTCTGCCAAAGAAGAAGAGAAGCAAGAAGAGCAAAAACCGAAAGAGCATAAAGAAGGTAACCGCAACAACCGCAATCGTCGTAACCGTAACGATAACCGCCGTCGTGGCAATCGTGACAACCGCAACGATAACCGTGAAGACAAACGCGATAACAAGCGTAAGAACACACGTGATGAAGCGGCAACTGAAGCCAAACCTAACGAACGCAAACAGCAAAATCGCAAACCTAAGCAAGATCGCCGTAATAAGCGTGACGAAGCTAAACCTAGCAAGGTAGCTGAAGAAGGTCTTAAGTTAGCGGCTGACGCTCAGCAAGGCGACAAACCTGAAGCACGCAAAGAGCGCGCAGAAGAGAAAGCGGCAAAAGTCAAAGAGCGCCGTCAACGCCGTAAGTTGTCTAAGCAGGTTCGAGTTAAAGACCAAGCTGCAAAAGCTCAAGCTGATGAAGAAGCGAAGCAAGTTGCGGTAGAAGCTAAAGCGGAAGCTGTTGATGAAAAGGCACTGGATACTGAAGCAGATAACGCCGAAGAACAGCCGAAACAACGCCGCAATCGTCGTTCTCCACGTCACCTACGTGCAAGTGGTCAACGTCGCCGTCGTGGTCGTGATCGTCGCCCTAACCCATTCCGCCTACGTAAAGGTGGTGTTGCATCTCCTGAAATGGCGATGGGTAAAGTGATGCCAAGTTACGGTATTACTAAACCTGCACCAAAGCAGCAATCAAAAGCTGACAAGGTAAAAGCGCCTGTAGAGACTACAGTGGCTTCATTAGGTGGTTTTGCATGTCCAGAAATGGCGATGGGTAAAGTAATTGTTCGTCGTGAGCAGCCTGTCATTGAGGAGCCTGTACAAGAAACTGTAGTGGCAACTCAACCTGAGCAGGTAGAAGTAGCACAAGCGGCAGTTATCACTGAACCTGTTGAAGTGGTTGCTGAAACCGTTGAGCGACCAGTTCAAGCTGAAGCAGAAGTTGAAGCAACTGACGTTAAGCAGCCTACTGAAGAAGTAGCCGCTGACTCATCTGACATCGTTGTTGCACAGAGCTTTAAAGGTCACGCATCGGCAGCCATGGCAAAAGCACCTGGCAGCACAGAGATGAAAGAGATCACTGTAGTAGCGGCACCTTTTAAAGCGCAGCGCTATGAATCTCGCGGTGCTGGTAGCCAAGTTGCTCGCAACCAAGCAGGCGCGACAATGACTAAGCCTCAGTTTTAGCCATTCGCTTTTCGAATAAAAACAGCCTCCTCGTGAGGCTGTTTTTTTATACCTATCGAAAACGATTTGGTAAACAAACCGTTATCATGCTGCTAGTTTTGTTGAGAGTAATTATTTGTCACAAATATTAGTCAATACCTGTATCAATCTTGAACTTAATCACACTTTTCGGTAGCATGCGCCGACTCGATCTGAATTGTTGAATTTGGTCTTTCTGCTCTTTTACATTGCATTTTTGCCCGGTGGCGACTAAATACAATTCAGAATACTTTTAAACACTTAGCCAAACTGAGCAAATATGTTTGAATTTCCCCAATTTTCTAAACACTCCGTGAAGAACGATGTGTTGTCAGGTTTGACCGTTGCACTCGCTCTTGTCCCTGAAGCCGTCGCTTTTGCCTTCGTTGCCGGCGTTGACCCTATGGTTGGTCTTTACGCTGCATTTATTGTAGGTTTGATTACCTCAATCTTCGGTGGTCGCCCAGGTATGATTTCAGGTGCAACGGGTGCCATGGCTGTTGTTATGGTGTCACTGGTTGCTTCACATGGCGTACAATACCTCTTTGCCGCAATTATGCTGGCGGGTATCCTGCAGATCGCAGCAGGTATATTCAAACTGGGTAAATTCATCCGTATCGTGCCTCACCCAGTTATGATTGGTTTTGTTAACGGCTTAGCGATCGTTATTTTCCTCGCTCAGTTAGGCCAATTTAAAGCACCGGACTTAACTGGCGCATTAACATGGCTACCAGCAGATCAAATGATGCTAATGCTTGGTCTCGTTGCTTTAACCATGGCAATCATTCACTTTTTGCCTAAGTTCACGACGGCTGTACCGTCATCTCTTGTGGCGATCGTGACTGTAACAGCACTAGTGGTTGGCTTAGATCTAGAAACTCGCACAGTAGTTGACTTCCTACGCACTATGTCTGGTGACGAAGCGGCAACATTAGCGGGCTCATTACCGACTTTCTCTATCCCTACAGTCCCATTAACACTAGAAACGCTACAGATCATTCTGCCGTACGCGATTATTCTTGCTGCAATCGGTTTGATTGAGTCACTATTGACGCTAACCGTTCTAGACGAAATGACAAACTCTCGTGGTCAATCTAACCGTGAATGTATCGGTCAAGGTATGGCAAACATGACCTGTTCAGTGTTTGGTGCTATGGGTGGTTGTGCGATGATTGGTCAGTCGATGATCAACGTAAACTCAGGTGGCCGTGGTCGTCTATCTGGTATCGTTGCCGCTAGCGCACTGCTGATATTCATCTTGTTCGCCTCTTCGCTTATCGAAATGATCCCTCTGGCAGCACTAGTGGGCGTCATGTTCATGGTGGTTATCGGCACATTTGAGTGGGCAACATTCAAACTCGCTCGCCGCGTACCAAAACAAGATTTCTTCGTTATCGTTTTAGTAACAGTGGTTACGGTACTGACTGACCTAGCGATTGCAGTATTCGTTGGTGTTATCGCCTCTGCACTTATGTTTGCATGGCAACACGCCAAGCACATCTACGCAGATACCAGCATCAATGAAGAAGGCTCAAAAGAGTACAAAATTCACGGTCCTGTTTTCTTCGGCTCAGTTGCTAACTTCCTTGAGATCTTCGATGCACACGAAGACCCAAGCGATGTGATTGTCGATTTCGCTGATTCTCGCGTGACTGACCACTCAGCCATTGAAGCGATTGAAACACTTGCTGAACGCTACTCAGCTCAAGGTAAGACACTTCACTTGCGCCACCTAAGTCCAGACTGTCGTAAACTACTCGACAAAGCAGGCAGCTTAGTAGAAATTAACGTTAAAGAAGATCCAAGCTACAAGGTAGCGACCGACGTTCTAGCGGGTTAATTAAACCGAATATAAAACGGGCTTCCAATTGGAAGCCCGCTTTTTTGTTTTCTAGAGAAGCTTGTTTAGCTTTTCACCAAACAGCTCTAATCGCCAGCTTTGCATAACGTCAGGTAGCTTGGCGGGATCTCTGTCTTTTTTCCACACCCAACTCATTAGCTGATTAAGCTGCTTCTTAGAGGCTAAAAATTCAGTGGCTAATCCGCTAGCCTGTGAAGCGCGTTTTACTTCATCTTTTAGCACTTTGAATTTCTGTTTATAACCCGGCATATCCATTAGGCGTTCAATCTTCTCTGGATACTCGTCGACGGGTGTCTTCTTGGCCGATTTTACGATTGAGATAATACGTGCGCTGTGGCGCTGTACCGAACGGTAGTCCATACCCTCTTGTTCCATCTGGCTATGGTTTTGAATACCCAAACGCGCCACAGTGAGTAGGTCGTTTTCTTTAAAGATAAAGTTAAGTGCTAAATCTCGACGCAATGCTTCTTTCAAACGCCATGTAGCCAAAGGCTTAAGAATTGAAAGCTCTTTTGGCTTAAGCTGCCAAGCGCCCTTCACATCAAGATACGCCATCTCTAGGTTGACAGTTTTAATACGTTTGGAAGCGAGTAAATCACTCTCTTGCTGCGCAGCTTCCCACCAGCCAGCTTGAGTAATTTTCTCAAATAACTGCTCATACAAAGGCTGTAAGTAATAAACATCCGCAGCTGCGTATTCTAGCTGTTTGTCTGTTAGTGGTCGCGCCAACCAATCGGTACGAGACTCACTCTTATCTAGCTCAACCCCTAAATAGCTTTCCACTAAAGCGGCAAAACCTGTCGATAAACCATGGCCAAGGAAAGCAGCCATAAGTTGGGTGTCGACCATTGGGTATGGCAAGCACTCAAAGCTGTTATGGAACACTTCCAAGTCTTCACCACAAGCATGAAGCACCTTAAGTACGGACGTATCTTTAAGCAGTTCAACAAACGGAGCCATATCTTCTATCACCGTTGGATCGATAAGAGAGAGGTTCTGTCCATCAAAGAGCTGGATAAGGCCTAGCTGCGGATAGTATGTTCGCGTACGAACAAACTCTGTATCCAACATCACAACATCAGCTTGTCGTGCGCTTTGACAAACGATATCAAGCTGCGCCGTTTGAGTAATAATCTGATAATTCACTAACTTCTCACCATGAGCGATTTCTTGCGGCCATAAAAAATACCGACTGGATATAGTCGGCATTCTACCATCAAACACTTAACTGTGCGTAACTCTCATCGAGTTACTTTGACTTAGCAAGATTTGCATCATTTTCTTCACGCAATACACGACGCAAGATCTTGCCAACATTGGTCTTAGGCAAGTCTTCTTTAAACTCGACGATTTTTGGCACCTTGTAACCCGTTAGGTGTTCACGACAGTGAGCAATAATTTCTTCTTTAGTTAAGCTAGGATCGCGCTTAACCACATAAATCTTAACCAATTCACCCGACACTTCATGTGGCTGACCGATCGCTGCGACTTCTAGCACTTTACCGTGAAGCGCGACAACATCTTCTATCTCGTTTGGATAAACGTTGAAGCCAGAGACAAGAATCATATCTTTCTTGCGATCAACAATATGGATCAAGCCTTCATCATCAAACTTAACAATATCACCGGTAGATAACCAACCATCAGCATTGATCACCTCTTTGGTTGCTTCAGGGCGTTGCCAGTAGCCTTGCATGACCTGTGGTCCGCGTACCTGAAGTTCACCCACCTCTGTATTTGCTACTGGATTGCCTTCATCATCGACAATACGAACTTCAGTAGAAGGGACAGGCAAGCCAATCGCTCCCGTGTATTCTGTCAAGTCATATGGGTTGACCGTCACCAACGGTGAGCACTCTGTTAGGCCATAACCTTCGAGCAAATGAACGCCTGTGGTTTTCTTCCATTGTTCAGCCACAGCACGTTGCACTGCCATACCGCCACCAACTGCGAGTTTAAGGTTGCTAAAGTCTAGCTCATGGAAGTCTTCGTTATTAACAAGCGCATTAAACAGGGTATTTACACCCGTTATCGCCGTAAATGGGCAACTCTTCAGCTCTTTGACAAAACCTGGGATATCACGTGGGTTAGTTATCAATAAATTACGTCCACCTAATTCTAGGAATAGCAAACAGTTAACCGTTAATGCGAATACGTGATAAAGCGGCAGTGCGGTTACAACGACTTCACGTCCATCTTGTAGTACGGGACCATACATGCCTTTTGCCTGCATGATATTGGCAATCATATTTCGGTGAGTCAGGATCGCCCCTTTCGCTACGCCTGTTGTACCTCCCGTGTACTGCAAGAAAGCGATATCGTCGCCTGACATGAATGGTTTCACATACTGCAAGCGACGACCATTGTGAAGCGCTTTACGCATAGAGATTGCGCCAGGTAGGTCATACTTAGGCACCATGCCTTTAACATACTTAACGACGAAATCGACCAAGGTACCTTTTGCACGAGGTAACATCTGCCCGAGACTGGTTAACACCACATGTTTAACAGGCGTGTTATCAACTATTTGCTCTAGCGTATTGGCAAAGTTCGATACGATAACTATCGCTTTTGCGCCAGAGTCATTTAACTGATGCTCTAGCTCACGCGGGGTATAAAGCGGGTTTACATTGACCGCAATTAAACCTGCGCGTAGCACACCAAACAAAGCAACTGGATATTGCAGCAAGTTAGGCATCATTAGCGCGACGCGATCGCCCTTTTGTAACTTCAGTTCATTTTGCAAGTAAGCCGCAAACGCTCGGCTACGCTCTTCCAGTTTGCGGAACGTCATCACTGAGCCCATGTTCATAAAAGCAGGCTGGTCGGCATACTTTTGAACAGACTGTTCAAACATTTCCACTAATGATGGGTATTGTTCTGGGTTGATATGCTCTGGCACATCTTCTGGATAGCGTGATAACCAAGGTTTATCCACGGTAAAACTCCTCGAAATTAACTGGCTGTCATCTGAGTGAAAAGCTCTATTTTCAACGTCGTCTATTACAGCACAGGCGAAGCCCTTGAGCACGAAAGTCTCAAACACTTGTTTAAATTTTGTTAACTAAACCAAAAATTAGGTTAGATACTCTAGAAGGAGCTTGCAGATGACAGTGATGACCTCCTTCGATCATCTCAAAATGAGTGGAATCTGAAGTATCAAGCTGAAAAGACTGCAAATAAGAAAAGCCTTCGTCGCCAAGGATGACAAGTTGCGGGCAAGTCACTTGTAGGCGAAAAGATTCGGCGTGTTCAAATGACATTCGATAAAGAGACTGGCTTTGCAGCTTTACATCGTGCCGCCATATCCATCCAGACTGATGAGCTTCAAGCCCACGCAGTATAATTGGAGCAATTAACTCAGAATCTATCTGATTTACCTTTGCTCGCCTCTCTATCGCTTCTTGTTCGGACAACATAACGCGAGTTGGCTTTCTACGAATTCTTTGACGACTCAGCACGCCTTCTCTTAAACGAGAAACCGTATCTTGCGCTTTTTCAGCCAAAGGTCCGTATCCTTCTATCTGAACCAAGCCACTGACTTGTTCAGGAAAGGCGGCACTATAGCAACTTGCAATCAAAGCACCAAGAGAATGCCCTACTAGTACCAGTCTGTTTGGTGATAAGTTAGCCAAAAACTGATAAACATCGTCAATATAGTCGTGAAAAGGATAGAAATTACTGGCTTCCTTATGGCTAGAGAGGCCGTGACCCTGTAAATCGATTGCGCATAAATGCCAATCCGGATTGAGAGTGTGGAGAGAGGCCATCACGGATTCAAAACTCGCCGCGTTGTCTAGCCAGCCATGTAAAAAAACGACCGAAAGTTCGGCCGTTTCACTGCATCCATATTCGATCGTTGCGATATGTCCATTAAGGATCTCGCGTTTTCGTTCGTCGCGCATTACTTCACTTCTTGAATCACTTTGCCCTGCCTGGTTCCATAACGAACATCGCTACAGTAGAGACCGCGACAAGGATAGAGGTAGCTGTCGAAATCATGGACTATGATACGCTCTTCAATACGCCACAAATGAAAACCACTCGCCTTCATCACTGGGAAATCATAAGCATAGTCACCAACTTTACCTTGTTCTCGGCCTTGGCTTTTTCCAAGTAACGAGATAAGACGTCCCTCAGACAAGGTTACCGGATCTGCAAAACCATCAACATAGGCGACAAAACGACCTTGTGGCTCTTGGTTGATGTCTGGTTTGCCCACAGAATTTATCGGTAGATTAACCACTTCTATGCGGGTTTGATCTTTAAGATTCTTTACATCAGCGATCAATCCGCCAAGTCTTACCTCAGCGTTGGCTTGAGCCTCCGGTTGCCACTGCTGATAACTGGTAACAACATCTGGGTTTTCGGTTTTGAGGTTTTCAGGTAAAGAGCTACAAGCGGAAAGCAAAACTGCGCCAGCCAGCGCACACAAAAAGCGAAAAGGTCGTTGAGTCATAATGTCACACAAAGTCTTAATTTATATATAGATATCGACACCCAGCAGCTGTGAAAGTTCCTCGCGCTTAGCTTGGTTCATCACGTCCATATACTCCTCCATCGCTTTACGACTGCGGCCTTCAGGAAGATCATATTGGACTTGCGCTTTATGAATCTCAGATTCATTGACATGACGGATAGAGTGCGCCACCGCGTTAGCCACCTTAGTAGGTTGACTAACCGCAGCTTTATCGCCAGATTTCTTAACCTCGTTCTTCTTATTGGCTTTGTTGGCCCTATTTGGCCCAGGAACCGAAGGAGGTAATCCGTTGATTGATACCATACTTTCCGCTTATGCCTTATTTGTCCTGTCTAAACTACTCTCTACCTGGCAGTTTTTTCCAAGCAACCGTATCACGCAGATAAACTGGGCTTGCCTCTTCCGCGTCAACCGTATTGCCTTTAGCTAGCTCAAACTTCGCAAGTTGAACAATGTCTTCTGCATCTGGAAATAAAACATCGCTCTTCTCTGTCGTAAACTTTACGCCAGCAAGTTGCTCAGAGTACGCATCCCAACCAGTACCCGCAGTTAACCATTGCTGATCATCCGCAGCACTATTGTCCGATATCATTTGAGGAGGGGTTACACATTCAGCATCTACAGCATGCCAAGTGCCATCTTCTTGACGAGTAAAACGTCCCCAGTAAACCTCGCTCATACGTGCGTCAATCGCTGTTGCCACATGGCTTACACCGTGTTTTCGGTTTACACCTTGTGCCATTGCTTCCAACGTAGAAACACCAATCATTGGTAAATCTGCACCGAACGCTAAACCTTGTGCAATACCAATGCCAATTCTAACACCCGTAAAGCTGCCTGGACCGCGACCAAATGCGAGCGCGTCCAACTCAGTAAGGTTAACCCCAGCTTCTTTTAGTACTTCATCCACCATCGGCAGTACTTTTTTGGTGTGGTCTCTAGGTGCAACTTCACTGCGCACGTAAACTTTATCGTCAACTAAAAGAGCAACAGAACAGTTCTCCGTTGCTGTATCTAGAGCAAGGATCTTTACACTCATTGATATCTCTGGTTATTCGTTTGTATTGGTTGTCGGCTTGTGTGCACAAACGGCTCTAGCGAGTCGTTAGCTTGTCACAAACCATCATTGATTATGTTCGAGAAAGTCCTGCACCAAAGCTAAGTCTCGGGTACGAGGTATCGGTGGTAAACTCGCAAGGAAAACGCCACCGTACTCACGGGTCACTAAGCGATTATCACAGATAATTAGCGCCCCTTTATCGTTCTTATCTCGAATAAGTCGCCCTACCCCCTGCTTTAAAGTGATGACCGCATCCGGAATTTGTACCTGAGAAAACGGGTCACCGCCTTTAAGCTGACAATCTTCGATTCGCGCCTTTAACAGCGGGTCATCGGGGGCAGTAAACGGTAATTTGTCGATGATAACACAGCTCAGCGCGTCACCTCTAACATCTATCCCTTCCCAAAACGCCCCAGTCGCAACAAGCAAGGCGTTACCTAGCTCCATAAACTCAGCGAGGGTTTTCTGTTTGCTAGTTTCCCCTTGCATCAATACAGGAACAGTTAAGCGCTCTCTAAATCTTTCTCCAAGCTCTTTCATCATGCTGTGAGACGTACAAAGGAAGAAACATCGACCTTGGTTTTGCTCAATCACTGGCGTTAACATATTGACCAGTTTATCCGCCATACCCGGACTATTGGGCTCTGGGAGGTATCTTGGTACACATAAACGCGCTTGAGTTTGATAGTCAAAAGGGCTAGGCAGTGACATTTGCGCCTGAGGTTTCAAACCTAAACGGGACGTAAAATGGCCGAAATCATCATTTACAGCCAGCGTCGCCGAAGTAAATATCCAAGCTCCCTGCTTCAACTCTATTTGTTCATGGAACTTATCGGCAACCGTAAGCGGCGTAATGTGCAAGGTGAAATGGCGCGGTGTAGTTTCGTACCAGTAGGAATATCCCGTAATGGAGACATCACATACCCTATCGAGTCGCGCCTTTATGGTATTGGCTCTTTCAAACGCACTATCAAGTAACTGGCTACGACCCAGAGCAAGTTTGACTACCTCAATAACAAAATCGAGTGCGTCTTCTAAGCGTCGTAGCTCACGGCCAATAGATGGAGAAGTGACCGCCTCACGCCAGTTACCACGAAAACCCGGCTCTCCTAATACGATTCTCAAATCCATTGCTGTTTGATAAAGCTTTTCTCCCGCTTTTTGCAATTGACGCATGTCTTTTGCTTCAGTGCGGTAAGCAATCTCAATATCTTTGCATAACTCTTGAATCTGGCGGCTTGAGAGCGACTGACCAAAATATTGGCTGGCTATATCCGGGAGCTGGTGCGCTTCATCAAAGACAAACACTTCGGCTTCAGGAATCAACTCACCAAAGCCGGTTTCTTTAATCGCTAGATCGGCTAGAAACAAGTGGTGGTTGACCACAACTACATCAGCATCCATCGCCTTTTTTCTCGCTTTAAGTACAAAGCAATCTTGGTAGCTCGGGCAATCCTTACCTAGGCAGTTGTCGTTGGTTGAGGTAATGGTTGGAATAACCGGACTGTCTTCAGCAATGGCATCACAATCACCAAGGTCACCAGTTTTTGTTTCTGATGACCAGCTGCGCACCTTTACCAATTGACTAAGCAAAGTCGGATCCGCACTTTGATTATGGCTTTCAACCATCTGACGACTCAAACGGTCTAAACAAAGGTAGTTTGCCCGACCTTTTAATAGCGCAACCTGCCCGTAAAAACCTAACGCATTGGTCATTAACGGCAAATCACGGTGAAACAGTTGTTCTTGGAGGTTTTTCGAGCCCGTGCTGATGATAGTTTTTTTACCACTTAACAGAGCTGGCACCAAATAGGCGAAAGTTTTACCTGTCCCTGTTCCGGCTTCAACGACCACCTGACTTTGGCTTTTGATTGCACTTGCCACCGCTTCAGCCATATCGAGCTGAGCTTGACGCGGTTGAAAGCCAGGTATTGCTTTACCTAGCGCTCCCTCAGAGGAGAAGGTCTTTGAAATCATGCACAACAGAGAGTTAATAAAGGGGGAGAGATTATGGCAGTTTTTGCACCAAGGCGCGAATGAGATTTTCGCGCCTAAGCAGCCTCAGGAATTAGCGTTTATTGAGGTAACGGTTTAGCCAAGCAGGACCAGAAAAGCCGTCTTGTTGGTCATCCATCATGGCACGTGCGGCTTCACTTGGGGAAGCACGGTTTTCCCACATTTCATCTAAGATTTCTTCGTCTAATTCTTTGCCACCGGTTAAGGCGCTTACTCGTTCAGAATACAATTTACGGGCTAGTAGCTCTTTATCCATACATACCACCTAAAAGACACGCTAAGAGAACAAACACTCTTCAAATAACCTCAGCCAATCGGTTAACTCAGATTAATTGTTGAAACCAACTCGATATTAGTTTAATTGTAGCTTCAATACTGCGGGTGACCTCACCGTTCGGATGCCCGTAAAAAATTCACAATACAAAAAAAATAATTCACGGAAGTTTGAACCTAATGGAAAAGAAAACACTACTGACACACTGCACTGACGCCCCAGGTCTTATTTCAAAGATCACCAACATTTGTTACAAACACCAACTCAATATTATTCACAACAACGAGTTTGTAGATAACACTAGCGGTCACTTCTTTATGCGTACTGAGCTTGAAGGTTACTTCAATGATCAGACCTTTTTAGCCGACCTCGACCAAGCTTTGCCAGAGGGTACCAAGCGTAAATTGATAGGTTCAAATCGCAAACGAGTCGTCATTCTTGTCACCAAAGAAGCGCACTGCTTAGGTGACATCTTAATGAAGAACTACGACGGAAGCTTGGATGTTGAAATCGCAGCTGTCGTGGGTAACTACGATACTTTGCAGAGCCTAACTGAGAGATTTGATATCCCTTACCACCACGTTTCTCATGAAGGGCTGAATCGTGAAGAACACGAGAAGAAAATGCTGGAAGTCATCGACCAGTACCAAGCAGACTACTTGGTTCTTGCTAAGTACATGCGCGTACTGACACCTTCTTTTGTCGAGAAGTACCACCACAAGATTATCAATATTCACCATAGTTTCTTGCCTGCTTTCATTGGTGCTAAACCATACCAGCAAGCTTATGAGCGCGGTGTAAAAATCATTGGTGCCACAGCACACTTTGTGACTAACGATCTCGATGAAGGCCCAATCATCAAGCAAGACGTTATTCCAGTGGATCATAACTTTAGCGCGCAAGATATGGCGCAAGCGGGTCGTGACGTTGAGAAAAATGTTCTGAGCAAAGCCCTTAACAAAGTACTCAATGATCACGTCTTTGTTTACGGCAATAAGACCGTAATCCTTTAAGACACATAGATACGGAAAAGGTCTCTTCGAAAAGAGACCTTTTTTATGATAATTAGATCGTAAATTACAACTTAACTGCGAGCTCTACACCTTGCTTAATCGCACGCACCGCATCCAACTCACCAGCGTAATCAGCACCACCGATCACATGAAGTTTCTCGCCTAATAGGTGCCATTGATTTTCAAATGGTCGAACCGATTCCTGACCGGCACAAATGATAACCGTATCGGCATCTAGCAATTGTTGCTTGTCATCGACACTGATATGTAAGCCTTGCTGATCTATCTTGTCATAGCTCACGCCGCCAAGTAGATTCACGCCACGTTTCTCTAAAGTACGTTTATGAATCCAGCCCGTTGTTTTACCCGGCCCTTTACCAACGCGACCTTTACGTCGCTGGAGTACCCAAACGGTTTTATCACTCATTGAGTCAGGATAAGGGAATAGTCCCCCCGGGTGAGAGATATCTTTATCAATACCCCACTCATGCAACCAATCATCCAAATTGTGTCCAGCAGGTTCAGTCAACATGGTCGCCACATCAACACCTATACCACCAGCACCAACAATCGCGACTTTGTCACCAACATAAGTTTTTTCTTTAATCAGAGTTTGGTAATCGACCACTTTTTCTGGCGTTTCGATACCATCAATTTTAACCTTGCGCGGCTCTACCCCTGACGCCATCACCACTTCATCATATTCAGCAAGAAGGTCGTAATTAGCATCGGTTTCAAGGTGAAGCTTCACCCCTGTCTCATCAATACGATTGGCAAAGTAGCGAATCGTTTCTCTGAACTCTTCTTTACCCGGAATTTGCATCGCTAGACGGAACTGTCCACCAATTCTGTCATTACGCTCAAACAGGTCAACATGATGCCCTCTTTCCGCTAATGTTGTCGCACACGCCAATCCAGCAGGCCCTGCACCAACAACGGCAATATTCTTTTTCACATCGGTCGGTGTCACCGTTAGTTCTGTTTCTCGACAAGCGAGTGGATTCACTAAGCAACCAGCTCGCTTGCCTTTAAACACATTGTCTAGACACGCTTGGTTACAACCGATACACGTATTAATCATTTGAGAGCGATTTTGCTCAGCTTTAATCACAAAATGAGGGTCAGCAAGGAACGGACGTGCCATAGAAACCATATCAGCGTGGCCACTGGCGAGAATATTTTCGGCTTCCTCTGGGGTGTTAATACGGTTACAGGTTACGATAGGTACATTGACATGAGGGCGTACCTTTTCTGTTACCCATGTAAAAGCCCCGCGAGGCACCTGAGTCGCGATAGTTGGAATCCGTGCTTCATGCCAACCAATACCTGTGTTGATAATCGTCACACCTGCATTTTCTAGCTCTTTTGCCAACATAACCACTTCATCAAAAGTACTACCTTCCTCAACCAGATCCAGCATTGAAAGGCGGAAAATGATGATGAACTCTTTTCCTGCTGCTTGGCGTATCGCTTTCACTACTTCGAGAGGGAAACGAATGCGATTTTCATAACTACCGCCCCATTCGTCATAACGTGTATTGGTGCGCTTACAAATGAACTGATTCAGCAAGTAACCTTCTGAGCCCATGACTTCAACGCCATCGTAACCCGCTTGCTGAGCGAGTGCTGCGCTGTTGGCGAATGCATCAATGGTCTTTTTGATTTGACGGGTGCTCATTTCACTTGGCGCAAAACGAGCAATTGGCGCTTTAATCGAAGAGGCACTTTGAGCAAAAGGGTGCATCGCGTATCGGCCAGCATGAAGCAACTGAAGCGCGATTTTACCACCATGTTGATGCACGGCTTCAGTAACGACTTTATGTGCTTTGGCGTGTTTTGCTTTGCTAAACTCAGCACTAAATGGATGTAATCGACCACGTAGATTCGGTGAAAATCCGCCTGTTACAATGAGCCCTACACCACCTTTTGCACGTTCTGCGTAAAAGGCTGCGAGCTTACCTAGCCCTTCTTTATGTTCTTCTAATCCGGTGTGCATAGAACCCATTAACACTCGATTGCGTATTTGGGTAAATCCTAGATCCAGTGGCTGAAGTAAATTCGGGTACATGGTAGACATCACTTTACTCTTTTATTGTTGTGGTCTGACCACAATATGAAGAGCTTAAATAAAAATCAAACACCTGTTTACATTTTTGTAACACCGATCAATCTTCTGGTTGTTTGGGTATACTAGTTTAAGTAGGATGGAACTTATCTGAACTTAAATGCTCATAGAGCGGATAAGCCTTAATCTGCGGTTTCCGTAGCGGAGAAAAAATGAAAAAAATATTTAAATTCGTTGGCCTGTTTTTTAAAGGGATTTGGAAGCTCATCACTTTCATTCGTCTTGCCCTCGTCAACCTGATCTTTTTAGCGAGTATCGGCGTCATCTATTTCATCTACACCAGTGCAGATACACCAACGCCAACAGTGCCAAAAGAGTCGGCACTGATTCTGAATATTTCAGGGCCAATCGTTGAGCAGCCAACCTACGTTAACCCTATGGACTCGCTAACGGGCTCTTTCTTCGGCCAAAGCCTGCCGAAAGAAAACGTCTTGTTCGACATTGTAGACACCATTCGTCACGCCAAAGATGACTCACAAGTGAGTGGTATTGTCTTAGCACTGCGTGATATGCCAGAAACTAACCTGACTAAGCTGCGTTACATTGCGAAAGCATTGAATGAGTTTAAAGCTTCTGGCAAACCTATTTATGCCGTGGGCGATATGTACAACCAAAGCCAGTACTATCTTGCAAGCTACGCAGACAAGATCTACCTCGCTCCAGACGGCGCAGTAATGCTAAAAGGCTACAGTGCTTATACTCTGTACTATAAGACCTTGCTAGAAAATCTGGATGTGAATACGCATGTCTTCCGAGTCGGTACTTACAAATCCGCTATCGAACCGTTTGTCCGCGACGACATGTCTAAACAAGCGAAAGAGTCAGCCTCACGTTGGCTTGGCCAGCTTTGGGGAGCCTATGTAGATGACGTTGCAACAAATCGTCAGCTGCCTGCTGATGCGCTTACTCCAGATATGGATGAGTTCCTAGCTCTACTCAAAGAAAACCAAGGTGATTTGGCTGCTCTGTCACTCAACGTAGGCTTAGTGGATGAGCTCGCAACACGCCAACAAGTGCGTAAGCAGCTAATCGATGTCTTCGGTAGCAACGGGGAAGACAGCTACAACTACGTTGATTATTACGAGTATCAATCAACCATGAGCCCAAGCTTTGACTTAGCAGCGGACGACATTGCCATTGTTGTCGCAAGTGGCGCTATTATGGATGGTTCCCAGCCACGCGGAACCGTGGGTGGTGACACGGTTGCAGCACTTCTGCGCCAAGCTCGCAATGATGACAAAGTGAAAGCCGTTGTGCTTCGTGTAGACAGCCCGGGCGGCAGTGCATTTGCCTCTGAGGTGATTCGTAATGAAGTTGATGCGCTCAAAGAAGCAGGCAAACCGGTTGTTGTATCGATGTCTAGCCTTGCGGCCTCTGGTGGTTACTGGATCTCAATGAGCGCTGACAGCATCGTTGCACAGCCAACGACACTGACAGGCTCCATTGGTATCTTTAGTGTTATTACTACCTTTGAAAAAGGGCTTAACAAGCTAGGCATCTACACTGACGGAGTAGGCACATCACCATTCTCTGACGTTGGCGTTACTACCGGGCTTTCAAAAGGTGCTTCGCAAGCCTTCCAGATGGGTATTGAACATGGCTACAACCGATTTGTCGGCTTAGTGAGTCAATCGCGCGAAATCCCTCTCGATAAAGTAGATGGTGTTGCTCAAGGTCGAGTTTGGACAGGACAAGATTCGTTAGAGCTTGGTTTAGTTGATAAAATTGGTGACTTCGATGATGCCGTTGCCTTAGCAGCAAAAATGGCAGAAGTAGAAAACTACAACTTATACTGGGTTGAAGAGCCGCTTTCACCTGCGCAACAATTTGTCCAAGACTTTATGAATCAAGTTAGCGCATCATTAGGTATCAATGCCACAGCGTTACTGCCAGCCGCATTACAACCTGTAGCGACACAAGTGATTCAAGATGCCAATATGCTGCAAAGCTACAACGATCCTAAAGGTCAGTACGCTTTCTGTTTAAACTGTCAGGTTCAGTAATACCCTAAACTGAGCTTTTAAAGCGCACCTATTGGCAACACTAGGTGCGCTTTTTAGATCAACTGCTCGCTTTTTCTAATGATACAACAAATTACATAGTATACAATGCGCATATCATTGTTAATCTTAACGAACGCAAGCCATGGATGTGCGCAATCGCGATATGGAGGCTATCTGCCATGTATTCAGACGCTACGTCGAATATATGGGGGTTGATCAGACCGTATCTTTCTCCCGAGTTGATACTCATCTTCACCAAGTCAAAACCGTATCCACCAACTATTCTTGGCATCTCGCTTATTGGGGAGATGAACTGTACAAAAATCTCCATTCGCGGCTCAAACCCGGGATAAACATGTGGAACAGTCAAAGAGTGCAGAATTTTAGTGGCTCGTGTAAAGCAAGTCACAATCGAGTGGATATTGTCACCAAGAACGGTTTTGATTATGACATTCTTTCAATTTCTCTTCCTACGACCCCCCAACCATGTGATTTGGTCGGTCAGACGATTGCTATCAGATCTAAGATAAATCAACTTGCTTTGGAGTGCTGGAGCGACAAAGAGATTCAGATTCCTATCGATAATCTATCGACATCAAACTCAGTGCTTACTGAGCCAAAAGAGTATGTATTTGGTGAAATTACCCTGACTCAAGACGAGCTCACCAGCGTAGGTTACTTTCTTGAAATGAAAACCTGCTATGAAGTCTCAGTCATTAGAGGCTGTACCGAAGCGAACGAAGCTCACCGCCTTAACATTATCCGATACAAACTTGGCTGCGAAAACCAGCCCGATTCCTTCTTTTTTAACAAACTGGTAGAGCTAGGAGTAACCGTCGCATGTCTGGACAGTTTCATCATGTCTCGCTAACAGTGAGCGACGTGGTCATGAGCCAAAAGTTCTACGCATTGTTTGGTTATCAGCTTGAGCGCAATTTCCAAGATGAACAAGTCACTATTCACATGTTGGAAAACCAAGGCTCAAGAATTGAGCTTTTTCATTTTAATGGGGAAGTATTTACCCCAACACCCGAGCCACTCATGACTTTAAGAAAAATGGGGATTACTCATTTTGCTTTACGAGTGAGCGGACTTGAAACCTTTCATAGAAAATTATCGGAAGTCACCAACATCACTACTATATACAACGCTAGGCTAGGTAGTTTCCGTTACTTTTTCTGTTCAGATCCCGATGGAAATCAAATCGAAGTTATAGAGGAGTAAAACAGAATGTCACTCACTTGGAAACAGCGCAGCAGTGCTGTACTTGGAAATGCTATGGAGTTCTACGATATCGCGGTATTCGCATCGATATCGATCTACATTTCCCAGTTGTTTGCCACTCAAGGTATTGAGCACTCAGAGTTTGTAGTTTGGGGAGTGTTTGCCCTACGTTTCTTGGTTAGACCGTTTGGTGGCATTATCATAGGTCGCTACGCTGATAAGTACGGACGTAAAAGAGCATTAGTATTCTGTAACCTGCTCACTGGTATCGCAACCGTGGCCATGGCATTCGTCCCTGTCGAAATTGTTGGACAATATGTGGTTGTGGTTTTTCTGTTCTTCCAGATGATTCAATCATTTAGCTTTGGTGGCGAGTACCCGACTCTGATTAACTACCTACTGTATGATGCAAAGAAAACAGAGCGGTCACGCGTAAGTAGTTTGATAGTGGCGAGCTCAATCGTCGGCGTTATCATCTCACTCTTGATTGTCGCGGGACTAGAGAGTGTGTTAAGTGCAAAAGAGATGAGCGAATGGGGCTGGAGAGTGCCATTGTTGGTTGGAGTAGCAAACATCATTGTTAGCCTTTATCTGCGCCTTTCTTTACCTGAGCTGCCTAAAGCAGAAGCCGTAGCAAGTAAATCTAGCCGTGCAATCATTGCCAAAGTATTTTGCATCTCAATTCTTGGTGCGGTGGTCTTCTATGTACAAAACCTAGCGAGTGGAATCCTAGGTAAAGCAATGAACATAGACAATCTTGCCCTCATCAACTCGTCAATCCTCGTAGTCATGCTATTTGCCTTTGCGATGCTTGTTGATAAACGCTCTTCGCCGACAAAAGCATTTAAGATCGGTGCGCTGCTAATGTTGTTTTCTGCCGTTCCACTGTTTGCTCTGTTAGGTTCGAATCAATTTGTCTGGCAAGCATTGGCGGTGTTAGGAATCAGCAGTTTAGCGGCTATCATACTCGGTAACTTAGCGGCTCTTTTATGGCAGCAGTCTGACAACCAAACCACGAGCTTAGGCATTGGCTACAATATCGCGCTGTCTATTTTTGGTGGGCTCACACCACTGATCGTCACAGAAGCGATGTTATTTAGCCCAGCCTATGTAGGTGTTTACGTTGCGATAGCCACAATACCAGGATTGACCGTGTTGTATCGTTTCAATGCCCAAACGCTTCAGAAACCGGTAGAAGCATAACAGTGCTTACACTAGTGTTTAATCAACCTATTAGGCTCATCGGTCTTACCCGTCAGCTTTTGCGTATCTGACGCTTAAACGTGCTAGGGTGATAAAGAATGATCAACTCTGGTCAGACCTAGGTTAGTTTCGCAGCGACTACAATGCTGAGTATCAAGATAGGGGATTCCTGTGCGGAAGCCCCCTTTTTATTGGCTTGGATTAATATATAATCCCACGCTCTGTTCCCCCTACAATTAACTGGTTTCAAAGCAATGGCAAGAAAACATATTTATATCGCCTACACTGGCGGTACCATTGGTATGCAAAAATCCCATGATCACGGTTATGTCCCAGTAGCTGGCTTCATGGAAAAACAACTAGCCAGCATGCCAGAGTTCCACCGTCCAGAAATGCCTGAGTTTACCATTCATGAGTATGACCCACTTATCGACTCATCGGATATGACGCCAGCTGATTGGCAGCAAATTGCTGACGATATCCGCGACAATTACGATAAGTACGATGGTTTTGTCATCTTGCATGGCACAGACACCATGGCTTACACAGCTTCAGCACTTTCATTCATGCTAGAGAACCTAGGCAAACCTGTGATCGTCACTGGTTCGCAGATTCCACTAGCGGAACTTCGTTCCGACGGTCAAGCTAACCTGCTCAACGCTCTGCACATTGCTGCCAACTACCCAATTAATGAAGTGACCTTGTTCTTCAACAATAAGCTTATGCGTGGCAACCGCAGCACTAAATCTCACGCAGATGGCTTTAACGCATTTACTTCGCCAAACTTACCGCCATTGCTCGAAGCGGGTATCAATATCCAAATCAGTAGCGAAATTAAGGTCGGTTCTATGCCTGATGGTGAGTTCAAGGTTCATGACATCACGCCGCAGCCAATTGGTGTTATTACTATGTACCCTGGTATTTCACATGAAGTCATTCGTAACACGTTACTACAACCCGTAAATGCGATGATTCTCCTGACGTTTGGGGTAGGTAACGCACCGCAGAACCCTGAGCTGTTAGGCCACCTGAAAGATGCGTCTGAACGTGGTGTGATTGTCGTTAACCTCACTCAGTGCTTGGCAGGTAAGGTCAATATGGGTGGCTACGCGACAGGCTGTGCTCTCGCAGAGGCAGGGGTGATCAGCGGTTACGACATGACGCCAGAAGCCGCTCTGGCGAAACTTCACTTCTTACTTAGCCAAGGGCTTAGCTACGAGCAAGTAAAAGTGAAGATGCAGCAAGTGCTGCGCGGTGAAATGAGCATTTAAGCTCGCTACGCGACAAACATGATACCCATCGGGATAAATAGGTGATCAGATATTTATTTTGGGTGGTATTTAAAAAGCGTCACCTTGTGGTGACGCTTTTTTTAGCTATTGAGAAGATGCCTGCAGCGTCACACCAGTATAAGCACTGTATGCATCAAGCATGACATGGTAAGTGCCTGGCGCAGCTTGGTTAAAGCGACAAGTCTCACTGTTGCCATTGCGATAAGGTCGACAATCCCAATTTGACTTCGACGCCGCAGAGCCGTACTTAACATAGAGGTCAACATCACCGCTGCCTCCTTGAGTTGTAAAGGTTAAGCTCTTTTGAGTGGCAAGTTCAAAGGTGTAACTTTGCTGACTTGAGCGTACTCCAGATAACCCTGTTTTCGGCACGCCATCTTTGAGTACATTATCAACTGGAGGCTCAAGATCGGAGGCATTCGCTAGTTCAACCACATACGATAGTCCAAGCTTAGTGAACTTCACCGCGTGTCCGCCCGTTGGGTCAGAATTCTCTAGTGTATCTTGAGAAGTATGAATCTTAGGGTTGTAGTCATTAAACTTAGATTCAAAAGGCATTGCCGCAGAGTAACCCGCATTATGCCAAGAAGCATGATCTGAACATGCATAACCACATCGATCATATCCATAAGTCAGATTTGGAAGATACGTATCAATTAAGCTCGCTAAGAACTGAGTCAGGTTACTATCGGTATAGTCTGTAATAAAGACAATGTCCTCTGCAGATCCTTTGTAGTTAGTCATATCCAACTGCAGTACAGAGACGACATTTTTGCCCTGAGCTTTATAGCGATTTGCGATATCTTGAGACCCTCTTAAACCAACCTCTTCTGCCGCATACGCCATAAAGGCAACGGAACGTTTGGGCTTGAAGTTGTTCTCAGCTAACACTCGAATAATTTCACTCACACTAGCGATCCCCGAAGCGTCATCGTCCGCCCCTGGAGCAATTGTGTGTTCATCGGTGTGCGAGCCAATTGTAGAATCTAGATGTCCGCCAACGATCACCCACTCATCTGGCTTTTCACTACCTTCGATAGTTAGAACAACCGATTTTTGGTTGTATCCTGAGTGAGCAACTTGTTCTACATTAACCTTTGTCATCGACGTAGATAAGTTTCGCCATTCATTGGCTATCCAGTCTGAGGCTTGTGCTCCTGATGTTGTAGTATAAAAACGGTTATTGAAGCTTGTTAAAGAGCGGATTGTGTTAGTGAGTTGCGATGCACTGACCAATGGTAGCCAAGCATTGAGGGTCAACTGTTGAGAAGGCTTGGGTAATATGAACTGAGCCCTACTTTGTGGCATTGCGCTTGCGGCCATGGCGCTTTGCGCTGAGGCGTGAACCATGTAGCCGCCGCATCGGTGATGCTCTTCATGCATGTTATGCGAAAGCTCAGCCAATTGAGCGGTTTCAACTTGACCAACCCACACGTCACCACTGCTCGCAATTGAGTGAGGCAGAATGGATTCTGCTTGCGCTTTCGCGACGGTACTAGCAGCATCGGCACCAATAGAAATCCAAACTTTATCTTCTGCATAAGCATTTAAGCATGCCGTAGTTAATGCCATCGCCAACAGCGTTTTTGAATATTTCATTATCCTCTCCAAAGGGGTTTTAAGCCCTAAAAAGTTAGAATAATTATTCAAACATTGACAAATATTGCTTTCTCATCAGTTTGTAGTGAAAAGTTGTCACCGTTTTATCAATAGATAATTTGAATAATTAACATGAAATAGATACAAAAAAGGCGACTCATTGAGCCGCCTTTCATTACTAACTTTGGCTATTAGCCGATGTGCGTTGCGCCGCCCATGTACTTCTGTAGTACAGCAGGGATTGCGATACGACCATCTGCTTCTTGGTTGTTTTCTAGAATAGCAACCATTGTACGACCAACAGCAAGACCTGAACCGTTTAGTGTGTGTACTAGTTCTGGCTTCTTCTCGCCCTTACGACGGAAACGCGCTTGCATGCGGCGAGCTTGGAAGTCCCACATGTTTGAACAAGATGAGATCTCACGGTAAGTCTCTTGAGCTGGAACCCAAACTTCTAGGTCGTAAGTCTTACGCGCGCCGAAGCCCATGTCACCAGTACATAGAACCACTTTACGGTAAGGAAGCTCTAGAAGTTGCAGAACTTTCTCTGCGTGACCAGTTAGCTCTTCAAGTGCATCCATTGAATCTTCTGGCTTAGTGATTTGTACTAGCTCAACTTTGTCGAACTGGTGCATACGAATCAAGCCACGAGTATCGCGACCGTAAGAGCCTGCTTCAGAACGGAAACATGGCGTATGCGCCGTCATCTTCAATGGCAAGTCTGCTTCATCAGAAATAGTGTCACGAACCATGTTCGTCACTGGCACTTCAGCAGTAGGGATTAGAGACAGTTTACGTGGCTCTTCATCGTTTACTTTCTCTTCTAGTGGTTCAGTGTGGAACAGGTCTTTACCAAACTTAGGTAGCTGACCAGTACCAAATAGGCTGTCAGTGTTCACTAGGTAAGGTACGTACATTTCTGTGTAGCCATGCTCATCCGTGTGAAGATCGAGCATAAACTGAGCGATTGCACGGTGTAGACGCGCAAACTGACCTTTCATCACGATAAAACGAGCACCAGTGATTTTTGTTGCGCTAGCGAAATCTAGACCACCACCAAGCTCACCCAGATCAACGTGATCTTTCAGTTCAAAGTCGTAAGTTTTTGGCTCACCCCAACGAGAAATTTCAACATTGTCATCTTCGTCTTTACCTGCGGGCACATCGTCAGCTGGTAGGTTAGGAACAGAAAGCGTGATCTCTTCAAGTTTAGCCATTACTTCATCAAGCTCAGATTTTTTAGCGTCAAGATCGCTACCTAGAGTACCGATTTGCTTCTTGATCTCTTCAGCGCCTTCTTTGTCACCAGCCGCCATTTTTTGGCCGATTTGCTTGGAGATGGAGTTACGCGTGGATTGTAAATTTTCAACTTCTACTTGAATCGACTTACGTTGCTCTTCAAGTGTACGGATTGTCTCTACGTCTAGCTTAAAGCCACGACGTGCTAGTTTTGCAGCTGTATCATCCAGCTCTGTACGAAGTAATTTAGAATCCAGCATTGTTAATCCTATGCTTTTTTAGTAGTGAAATTGCGCTTAAGCATCGTGCTCAAGCGCCAAAAATAGTTCCCAAAATAGTTGGAGTTGCAGCGCGGCAACAAACCAATTCAGCCCTATGAGCATAGGTTCTCTATGTGATTAGGGTGAATTGATGCAGTTAACAAAGCTGCGGCTTCAAGTATGAAGGGATAATTGGATAAATGTATCTAAAATGGAAGCTTATTCATAGCGCTTTTGTGGGCTTTTTGCGTCTAAACTAGCCAAGTAATCTAACTTTTCGCCAATTTTAGTTTCTAAGCCGCGGCTTGTCGGATAATAGTAACGTGTTTCTGCCATTTCAGGTGGCAAGTAACGCTCTCCTGCCGCATACGCGCCCGGCTCATCATGGGCATAGCGATACTCCGCGCCATAGCCGAGATCTTTCATCAAATTGGTAGGCGCATTGCGAAGATGTGGCGGGACTTCATACTCAGGCTCATTATGTGCGTCGCGCAGCGCTTGTTTCCACGCCGTGTAGACCGCATTACTTTTTGGTGCACAGGCTAGGTACACAATCGCTTGTGCAATCGCTCGTTCACCTTCCGCAGGGCCAACACGGGTAAAGCAATCCCAGGCCGATAAAGCCACCTGCATCGCTCTTGGATCTGCATTACCAATATCTTCTGATGCAATCGCCAGTAATCGACGGGCAATATAAAGCGGGTCACAACCTGCTGCAATCATCCTTGCAGACCAGTAAAGTGCAGCGTCAGGATTTGAGCCTCGGATAGATTTATGCACCGCTGAAATCAAGTCGTACCAAATGTCACCTTTATTATCAAAACGCGAGACTTTTTCACCAGCGACTTCAGCCAGTAGCTGCAAAGTGATTTCTTTGTCGCCTTGGTCATCTTCTTGAGCCATATCGTATAAAAGCTCAAGATAGTTAAGAGACATTCGCGCATCACCATTAACCAACTCCGCTAGTCTATCGAGAACGTTATCGGCAAACTTCGCCGAGATCTTACCTAAACCTCGCTCTGAGTCGGATATCGCCTGCTGCAAAGCTAAATGAATATCTTCTGTAGATAAGGAGGTGAGCTTGTATACACGAGCACGAGACAACAGTGCGTTGTTTAGCTCGAATGAAGGGTTTTCGGTCGTCGCGCCGATAAAGGTCACCGTGCCATCTTCAATATGAGGAAGGAACGCATCTTGTTGAGACTTGTTAAAGCGATGCACCTCGTCGACGAACAGGATTGTTCGGCGGCCACCCAATTTATTTTCACGCGCCTTTTCTATTGCTGCTCGAATCTCTTTAACCCCAGATGTCACCGCAGAAACCCGCTCCACTTCGGCATTGGCGTAGTTAGCAGCCACTTCCGCCAGCGTGGTTTTTCCTGTACCAGGCGGCCCCCAAAGGATCATTGAGTGAATATGGCCCGCTTCTAGCGCTCGTCTGAGTGGCTTGCCCTCTCCCAGAATATGTTGCTGACCTATGTATTGGTCCAACGTTTCTGGGCGCATTCTTGCGGCAAGGGGACGAAAATCTTCATCCCCTGAAAAATCCAATGAGTAGTTACTCACATTTAATTCCTTTGGTCATCGACCTCGACACCTTCTGGCACAACGAAAGTAAATCGTTCTGCTTTAGGCTTGCTGAGAACAATGTTATTGAACACAAAGTTACTTTGCTGGCCATCTTGCTCTACAACACTAAAACCTTGTACCGCACCCTTGGCATCAATCTTCAGCTTGAATTGACCTTGATTAGAGTCCACTGCGCTTGGCGTTAACGTGAATGTATCGCCGTTCTGTTCAACATTGTAGTTATCCCAGTCGCTGGCGCGATTGCGAGTCAGCAGAACAAAAGGCGTTTGCTCGGTTGCTTGCTCTTGCCAGTAAATGCTCACTTGCTCGATAAACGGGCTGTAGTACCACAAAGATTTACCGTCTGAGACAAGCACATTTTCGTCAGGCGTTGTTGTTGTCCAACGAAATAAACTTGGGCGAGCAATTTCTACATTGCCCTCCCCTTCCATTACGATGTCGCCTTCTGGGCTAATGAGCTGCTGAGAAAAGTCAGCGCTAAAGCCTTCATTTTTCTGTAATCGTTGGCTTAATTCGTCTTTTGGCGCTGCCATCACTGAAAAGCTCATCAGTAGTAATGCGGCAAATTTCTTCATTAACATTCTTCCTAGTTGTGCACGTTTAGCTTTGTTATATCGCGATTGAATAACGAGTTTGACCGATTAAAGTTAACTTGGTTCGATTTAACGAATTCAATAACTTAACAGCCGCAGCACTGTTTGAACTTCTTACCACTGCCACACGGGCAAGTATCGTTACGGCTAATATCTTTGTACGGGTTAACGCTTTGAGATTTAGCCCCGGTCATCGCTTCATCTGCGGCTTGCGCGACTTCAGAGATCATCAAGTCAATTTGCGGAGACATCTCTTCAAGCGTTGGTGGTGTTTCTATACCCGACGCTTTCATCTGTTCGTGAGTTTGTTGTTCATCAATTGCTAACATTAGCGTGGTCAACAGAGCTTGCAGCATCCGCAGTGTACCATCGCCAAGGTTCACCTCGACCCACTGCTCTTCAACTGTAGGCCAAAGCGTCATAAATCCTTCTGCAAAATCGGCTAACTGCTCACGCTGACTCGACTCACCCAATAAAGCGAGAAGCGAGTACTCATTACGTTTTAAGTAGCTATATTGCTGGTTAATGTGGGTTTCGACAGCTGCTCTTGCTTTATCAGCCTGCTCGGCAAACACAGACGGCAGCCATGTTTCCGGAGCTAGAGGCTTGGTTGCCATGTTAGCAGCCAGTGTCAGACCTTCAATAAACAGTGGGGACTCTTCAGTAATTGAGCCTTCGAGTGCCAGTAATTGATACTTCATTATCTTAATCTAGTTTTAACCATACTTTGGGCGCATTATACCCCTAAGCAAGGCTTGGGGTCACTTCGATACTTTACTCCCTGATTTGATAACCTCTCCTTGTGGTAATTCGACACTCTTCCCGTCACGGCTAGCGCTCATAATTTGAATCTAGCCTTTTTCTTGATTTCACTTATTTCACTTTGAGAATTTGCTCAATAGGTGCATCATTCATCAATGAAACATTTTCTTACATCCTATTGATAGGTTGCTGTCATCAATATGAATAGATCTAGTACACGCGGTTTCACGCTAATTGAACTGGTTGTTGTCATTGTTATTTTGGGCGTACTCGCTGTTACAGCCGCTCCAAGGTTCCTCAATTATCAACGTGATGCCCATATTGCGCGCGCCGATGCAGCGTTTGGCGCTTTTGCTAACTCAGTACAATTCTATCAAGCCAAATGGTTAACTCAGGGCGAGCCAGAAACGCCGGTCAGCTATGGCTCTGGCACTATCTATCCCTCAACGCCCGGTTACCCAATGTCAGTCGGTAGTGCGCCCGTTGACCCAACAGTAGGGCCAGTTCGTGGTAGTGACTGCGTCGCAATGTGGAATGCGCTGATGCAAGTCGACCTAACGATTCGTCCGTTAACAAGCACTGTACTGCCATCGGATACCGATATCGTTTCTTGGTACACCTCTAGCAACCAATGCACCTATTACTACACCACGGGTTATAGCGATGGTGAAGAAATGCCGCTATTGCTCTACTCTCCACTAACAGGAGTGATTGAAAAAACCACCGGCAGAAATAATGCTTAGGGTCTGTTGACCTTATGAGCTGATTTTTGCAGCAGTTTGTGGGTTCTTTATGCAAGGCAGAGGCTTTGAATTGTAGTTGCTCTACCTGATAAGCCGATAACGCAGCAGAAAGCAGCCACAAACGCTGCCCGAAGGGTTCGGCTAAAAGCGTTTTACTCTTTGTTGAGAGGTGTTTGGCTTAGAATAACTAGGCGACAAACCTCTCGCCGCGATTAAAACGCTTTTATCTCGAACAAAATTTAACCGCAAAAGGTCAACAGACCCTCGTCTAATTAGACTTCTTACCGCGAAATCTCTAAAATCACGCCTCTTAATTTAAGACTGATTGTGTGAGTAGAGCAGTATGCGACTAGTGCTAGGCCCGATGGAGGGCGTGTTAGATCATTTGATGCGCGAGATTTTGACAGATATCAACGACTACGATTTATGTGTCACTGAGTTTGTCCGCGTCGTTGATCAGCTCCTCCCAGACCATGTTTTTCATCGCTTGTGTCCTGAGCTAGAGCAAGGCTCGCAAACTAAATCTGGTGTACCTGTCCATGTTCAATTGCTCGGACAAGATCCAAATTGGATGGCAGAAAATGCGATTAAAGCAGCACAATTAGGCGCAAAAGGTATCGACCTTAACTTTGGTTGTCCTGCAAAGTTAGTCAACAAAAGCAAAGGGGGCGCGGCTCTATTACAGCACCCTGAATTGATTCACAACGTCGTTAAAGCTTGTCGTGAAGCAGTCCCTTCACACACTCCAGTCACCGCTAAAATTCGCCTAGGCTGGGACAACCCAGAAGATTGTTTCGAGATTGTCGACGCAATTCAATCTGCGGGAGCAAATGAGCTAACTGTACATGCCCGTACCAAAACCGGTGGGTACAAAGCGAGTGAAATCAAATGGGATTACATCAACCAAATTCGTCAGCGCTTTTCAATTCCGTTAATTGCCAATGGCGAGATTTGGAATTACCAAGATGGTCAAGCTTGTATTGAGACGACGGGTGTCGATTCGCTTATGGTATGTCGCGGCGCATTTAATGTACCGAATCTAGGAAACGTCGTGAAGCACAATCACACCGTTATGCCTTGGTCCGAAGTTGTTGAGCTACTATTGGTTTACTCTCAGTATGAGATGAAAGGTGACAAAGGGCTCTACTATCCAAACCGCGTTAAGCAATGGTTCTCTTACCTACGTCACCAATACCCACAAGCCGATACACTGTTTAGAGAGATTCGTACTTTTAACAAGGCTGCGCCGATTGTTGAACACATCACTCGTTACCGTGACGAACTCGCCGCTTAAAACACCAGTTTATTTTTACCACTAGTTTTCGCCTGATACAGCTTTTCGTCTGCAGCTTTGAACAATTTATCAAAGCTGCTTTGTACATCTCGCTGAATCACTTCGACACCACCAGACACAGTGAACCCACCTTTTACAGCTTGTTGAGACTGAGAGCAAATGGCCTGATGAACTCGGCTGATGCTGCTTTTTAACGCCTCAATATTGTTACCAGACAAGTAGACAATAAACTCTTCTCCACCAATTCGCGCAGCGGCATCACTATCACGGATACTGAGTGAGATAGTCTCTGCCATATAGGTGATCACACGATCCCCGACATCGTGCCCATAGGTATCATTGATGGCCTTAAAGTCGTCAATATCGAGCACGGATAAAACCGCATACGAGGCATTGGAGCTACCCTGCAGAAAATCTTCTAAGCCACGGCGGTTAAGTAAACCCGTCATTGGGTCTTTAGCAGCAAGCTCCTTAAAGTAACCGTGCTCTACACGTGTATTAATGAAGAATAGAACGATGACCGAGAAAACGTAGATGAATAGAGTAACGATCAAACTATAACGCTCAAACGAAAAAAAGTTGCCAATTTCTTTTGGTAAATCAAGTAAGTAGTACAGTGAGTGCTCGCCAACGACCCCATCAATATCAATCGTTTCTAGCCGTAGTGCATTCTGAGGTGGCGAAATTCTCGCACTATCAATAATACTCAGATTTCCCGCCAGTGTTCCTTGGCTATCAAGCAACTCATCATAAGCGATATCAACAGACAGCATCCCTTGATGAACACCTTTATTGAACACAGGCATGGTCATACTCATCACTAAATCGCTCGTCGTGGCAATTGGAGCCGGGCCCGTGAGCGTCACCAAGTCTCGGTTATAAGCCGTTTGATGCCAGAATGGACGAGCTTTAATGGTCTGGAGCAGCTCTAGCGTAATGCTTTTTGCGTAAGTGTCTGGGGAGGACATAATATAGCCCTCTTTATCGATGTAGTGAATTCCCAACAAATAGGAGTCGATATCATGCAAGAAAGAGAGTACAGGCGCTAATGAGACCTGACCTGAGACTCTTTGATAGTCAGCACTTGAGGGATCGCACAACGACACGTCACCCACCAACATGTAGTTAATATCTACCGCTGGTATTTCTTGATGACGCCCATCAGAGAGCAAAGCAGCATCAATCGGCCACATCTGACATAAATCACCTTTGATTTGCCGATTATGCTCGACTAACAGAATATAGTTGGATTTTGAGTAGTTGGAAAAGCTGTAATCAAGAGCCGAAATAACTTTCGCCGCTCTAGATAAAGCAGCATTAATTCGCTCATACTCGTCATTAATGTCTCGATTTACTGAGTCGTAGTAGTTTTTGATCGTAAGTGCTAAAACGATCAAAGCGATGACCAAGGGCATCAAGAAGACAAACTTTAAACTGAAATGCCTGTTAACTTGCATTCCTTTACCACTCATATTGAAACTAGAAAATTAAAAAGCCCATCAATACTGTATAACAGCAGATAGGCTTAGTAGACAAATTAACGCTAATTGTGTCACAAATCAGCATCATAAGTTGGTTAATGACTGTCAGTAAATACCTAATTTAGCAGTAGACTATCGTCCGCTAACTCTTCTCCACGAACTTTAGTGAACATTTCAAGTAAATCAGGCACCTGCATATTGGCGCGCTGTTCACCCGCCACATCAAGCACAATTTCACCTTGATGGAGCATCACAGTACGATCACCACACGCCAATGCATCTTTCATCGAGTGTGTCACCATCATTACCGTCAGATTAAACTCTGCGACAATTTTCTTGGTTAAATCGATGATGAACGCAGCCATACGAGGGTCTAGTGCGGCGGTATGCTCGTCGAGTAGCAGAAGTTTACTATCCGATAAAGTTGCCATCACCAAACTCACTGCTTGTCGTTGACCTCCTGAGAGGAGACCAATACTGTCACCTAAACGATCTTCTAACCCTAGCCCTAAAATGCTGATTCGTTCTTGAAACAACTTGCGACGCTTGGTTGATAGCGACAAGCTCCAACCACGCTTTTTGCCACGCATATAAGCAAGTGCCATGTTCTCTTCAATAGTGAGGTCACCACATGTGCCTGCTAATGGGTCTTGAAAAACGCGGGCGCATTGCTGAGCGCGCTGGTCAACGGTACGCTTGGTCACATCTAAATCATCAATAATGACACTGCCGCCCACCATAGGGGTTTCTCCGGTCACCGCGCCAAGCAGTGTGGATTTACCTGCACCATTTGAGCCAATCACGGTTAAAAACTGGTGCTCTGGTACTTCTAAACTCACACCACGTAAAGCTCGATTTTCTAAGATAGTACCCGGATTAAACGTCACCTGAATATCTTCTAAACGAATCATGCTACTTCTCCTGATTCTTTATCCTGCTTGATTGCTCTTTGACCGTCAGCAGGAGGGCTAAGCTTTTTTGATTTTAGGTTTCCTTTAATCTTTGGTGCGATAAGGGCTGCCGCTACTAACACTGCGGTCACTAAGTTTAAATCCGACGCTTGTAACCCAAACATTCCTGTACTCAACGCGAAGGCTACCGCTAAACGGTAGAGAACGGAGCCAACGATAACCGCCACAACCGCTACCCAGATCTTTCTGCCGGGAATCAAAGTTTGTCCAAGAATCACTGCGGCTAAACCAACAACGATAGTACCAACCCCTGAAGTTACATCAGCAAAACTATTGGTTTGAGCAAACAAGGCGCCTGCAAAACCCACAAACCCATTGGATAACGCTAAACCAAAGTAAGTATAAAACGCCGTACTCGCCCCTTGAGCCGACACCATGCGCGCATTGACACCTGTCGCTCTGAGCCCTAAGCCAAAGTCACTATTGAGCAACCTGACCACAAGCCAGCCCGATATCAAAACCAAGATTCCGACAATCAAAGGGCGAATCAGCATAGGGTCACCGATGGCTTCAAACGGGGTCAAAATGGTCTCTTCCCCAAGTAAAGCGACGTTAGGCCTACCCATAATTCTGATGTTGATTGAGAACGCAGCGATCATCGTCAAGATAGAAGCAAGCAAATGAAGAATGCCACAACGAACCGCTAAGAACGCGGTTACCCACCCCGTTGCCGCTCCTGCTAAAATAGCCATAAACGTCGCGAGCCAAGGGTTAATCCCAGCCACTATCGCCGTCGCAGCCACAGCCGCCCCCATAGGGAAGCTACCGTCAACACTTAAGTCGGGAAAATCAAGTACGCGAAAGGTGAGATAAACGCCCAGAGCAACAAGGCCATATAGCAAGCCAATTTCTAGAGCGCCAAAAAATGCAAAAGCAGACATACCAACTCCCTTTTCTGCTAGAGATCAAAGCGCCTCAAGCATATATTGCACACACTTGAGGCTGAGGTTTATTTCACGCTTGTTGCACGATCTAGAACGGATTGAGGAATAGAAACACCGAGCTTAGTCGCTGCGGTTTTGTTCACCACAAGGTCTGAACCTTTAGCCACTTTAACGTCCAACGAACCAGGGCTTGAACCTTCTAAAATAGCCGCAACATAATCAGCGGTTTGCACACCCACTTGGTAGTAATCAAAACCTAAGCTCGCAATGGCGCCTTTATCGACATAAGAGGTCGCACCGCCAAGTACTGGCGTCTTAGCTTGGTTTGCCGCAACAATCATACCTTCGATGGCACTCGCGACTGTGTTATCCGTTGGTGCATAGAGAACATCTGATTTCGCAGCGATAGCTTGCGTCGCTGATTGCACGTCAGCACTTTTCAAAGCGGTTGCTTCAATCACTTCAATACCCTGCTCTGCTGCGCTCTGCTTAAGTAAATCAACAAGAGTCACTGCGTTCGCCTCACCTGGGTTATACACCACACCGATAGACTTAGTGTTTGGCAAGATTTCTTTGATTAGCTCAACATGCTGACTCACTGGCGAGAGATCCGAAAGCCCAGTAACGTTTTTGCCCGGTTGCTCTAGCTGCTTCACAAGCTTAGCGCCCACTGGATCGGTCACAGCAGTAAAAACAACGGGAATAGAGCGCGTCGCAGATACCAAAGCCTGTGCGGTTGGTGTAGCAATACCGACTAATACATCTGGCTTCTCACCAACATATTGGCGGGCAATCTGTACCGCAATCGCTGGATTGCCTTGCGCAGTTTTATAGTCAAACTCAAGGTTTTTGCCCTGCTCGTAACCTTTAGCTTTTAAGCCATCGATTAAGCCTTGGCGTGTAGCATCCAACGCTGGGTGCTCAACAATCTGAGAAACGGCGACTTTCGCTGTTTTCGCCATAATGCTAGCGGATGAGAGTAATGTGACACCTGCAAGAGCGGCAGTTGCAATGACTTTTGCTGCTTTCATCTTAACTCCTTGATGTAATACCAACGTCCTTGTTCGCTCAAACATCTATCTCTAAGCTTGATAGGCACTCGCCTAATCAATTGTTTGCTTAGATGACATAGCGTATGAGCCCGTTCATTGAACTTGGTATAAGCAATCATGTTGTGTGAGGGTAGATTTAGTATTGTTGTTATTGCACAAAATATGTGCACATCAATATTATTACCAACATGCTGTTCAAAAGAAAAGCAACTTTTAACATTAAAGCAACAAAAGGAGAGCCGCGTTGTCGTTTACTGTTTCACGGCATGAATCAACAAGTTGCGCGGGGTTGTCTCTCTAGAACAAAACTCAGATAAGGTCACCTCGTAGCCTTGTTCTTGTAGGTAGAGCGCTTTGTCTAGCACCAACCACAGCTCCAACACGCGGCGAAAAGGTTGCTGTACCAAACTGATGCGCTCCATCTGCCAATATCGATCCTGACCTAACTTTTCATAGTAGCCAAAATCAACTTCAGGCAAACTGACTCCCTTCTGCTCACATGCCCAGCGACAAAACGCTGCAAAACCTTCTGCCAACAGAGATTTTTTGATGCTAGGCATAGGTTGATAGGTGTTGATTTGCGTGATGTCGCGCATCAGTAAGTCTAAGCCTAGACGATAGGTCATCTCTTCCATGCGATGGCGTTTGACGCGCTCGCCCCCCGTTACCGTCTCTTGTAGAGGGATTCTAAGCTCTTGGCGCGTTAGAGTCAGTGTCGAAGCTCGGCCAAGCTCAGATAAGGCTTGATAAGTATCGCTATTGACCAAGTGATAACAGCATGGTGATAAGGTCACGGCAGGAAGTTGCTTACTCGTAGCATGATCGATTAACGAGACATGCAAATCACCACAGGCATGCAAGGCAACCGCGTGTTGATTACTGTTGAATGCCACCTCGGCCTGTTCACTCAGCGCATCACCTTGAATGAAATGCATCGTGAGGCCCTGCTTGTCTGCCTCGCGTTGACCCGACTCGCACAGTGCTTGCTGGTATTCAAAACTAGTGACCTTCTGCTGAGTTTGGCTCGCAAGAATTCTCCCGAGAAAGCCCTTGCCTGAACACCACTCAAGCCACTCACCACCATGATGGTTGTTAATAGCCGCTTCCCCCATCGAGAGAATTTGCGCTAATTTTCGCCCGGGTACGCCACTTTCAACACCTCGTGCTAATTCAAGCCCTTTGTTGTCAATTTGTGGCAGTGTTGTCCAGCCGTTAATCTGCTCAAGACAAGGTAGGTAGCATGACATATCGTTAAGCAATGAAGCGTTGTCTTGCTTATAAGAAGTAATTTGCTCAGGGGAAAGACTCTCTAACCAACCACACAATTCTGAGCTATGAGTAAGCCAAGGCAAAGATTGCTGATCAGATAGAAAAAATGGCTCAAAGCGCCAGTAGGCTTGATGTTCAATCAAGAAATGATTGAGTGATTGGAATTGGTTTAACATGACTTCCCCCCTAAACGGATATTTTAGAGGGAAGCCAATCGAGATGCTAGCGTACCGGTAGATCGATATCTTTAAACATCTCTTCAATTTCAGCGTTTGATTTAAGAGACAAGGCTTGCTCCACCACAGGTCGAGTCAAATGAGGGGCAAATCGCTCCATGAAATCAAACATGTAAGAACGCAAGAAAGTGCCGCGTCTAAAGCCAATACTTGTCGTACTTGCGCCAAAGAGATGGCTCGCATCAATCGCGACTAAATCGGTATCTTGTTCTTGGTCAATCGCCATGCTTGCAATCACACCCACACCAATTCCCATGCGTACATAGGTTTTAATCACGTCAGCATCGGTGGCAGTAAATACCACTCGCGGCGTTAGGCCGTACTTATTAAACGCAGTATCAAGCTCAGAACGACCTGTAAAACCGAACACGTAAGTGACAAGCGGGTAGCTCGCTAAATCTTGAATCGTGACCTTCTCTTTTTGCGCTAATGGGTGAGATTTAGGTACTACTATTGAGCGATTCCAGTGGTAGCACGGCAGCATAATCGCGTCTTGGTACAAATGCAGCGCTTCTGTGGCGATAGCAAAGTTTGCGGTCCCTTTCGCAATGGCCTCAGACATCTGTGAAGGCGTACCTTGATGCATGTGCAGCGATACTTTTGGGTAGCGCGCAGTAAAGCCTTTAATCACATCTGGTAAGGCGTAACGAGCCTGAGTATGAGTCGTCGAAATATTCAGCGTACCCATTTCTGGATGAGTATGCTCACCTGCCACCGCTTTTATGCTCTCAACACGGGCTAAAATCTCTTGAGAGATGCGGATGATATCTTGTCCCGCACCAGTCACTTGAGTTAGGTGCTTACCACTACGTTCAAAAATTTGAATGCCAAGTTCGTCTTCTAATAAACGTACCTGTTTACTGATACCCGGTTGCGAGGTATATAAGCTCTCTGCGGTTGCTGATACATTTAGGTTATGGTTAACAACCTCAACAATATACTTCAATTGTTGTAATTTCATTCTCGACCTCGCAATCCCTTATCGACGCCCCATAGTGAGCAAATATAGTTTATAATATTTAGTTATAACGCCTATAGGTTTAAATTGATAGTCCAATCGCAATTAAGGTAAGGAAATACGGGCCGTTTTTGCGCCTGATTGCCCATTTTGCAATCAAATACTCAGAATGAGCTTTGCAATCAGAGTTTTCATTAATAAAATTTATCAATTGGGCGATAATACAAAACAGGTGCAGTAGCTTAGCGGAATCGTGTATGCTTACCTGCTAGCCATTACAAAAACATAAGATACGGAATTTATGAATATTGGTTTAATCATAGCTTTAGTTGCCATCTTACTCATTTTGATCCTTGGCTATAACATTATGCTCCAGTATAAAGTTAAAGCTGAAACGGCGCGAAAACAGGAAAGTTCCCGCTATTTACAGATCATAGACGCAACCGAAGACCTCATCGGGCATGCCCATCATATGCCTTATAGTAAAGAGCTATTGATGTGTCTTAATACCCGTATTCTAGATGCATTGCAAAGCATGCATGAACTCGATCCAAAGAATAAGCAATTAGAGCAGCGGGTTGAGCACGTAAAACAGCAAATTAAGCAGCTTGAAGAGAATTTCAAAGGTGGCGAAAGTGCGACTTTTAAGGTTCCATCAAGTGATAAACAAGCGATTGTAATGCTGAAACTTGTCAAACGTCTACGCGATACAATTCGTAGTGAACACAACAAGGGTCGCTTCGAAACTCAAGCGTTTGTTGCAGAGAATGCTCGACTAGAAACCATTCAGATTCGCATCAATATCGAGAATGTTATTAAACGCTCGAATGATGCCATCGTTCGTGGTCAGCCAGGTACTGCTATTCAATTGCTGAAGAAAGGTCTCGATGCGTTAAGTACTAAGAACGACAGTTACTCAACACAAGCTCGCGAGAAGTTACAGACTATGTACGATGAGCTTGAGACAAAACGCCAAAGTCGAAATGCCGAAGAACTTCATCAAATTGAAGAAGATCAACGCAAAGACGATATGGATGCGCTCTTTGGCGAAAAGAAAAAGTGGTAATATAATCCCACTCAACCTATTCAAAAAGGTCGCAATTGCGGCCTTTTGTTTTTAATTTAGCTATAAAACCACGATGATTGAACTAAAACAATTTCAAAGCTTACTGGAGCCAATTGATGGTTTCCTGCAATGCTCAACGCCGGACAAATGGGTAGAAGAAGCTCGCAAGCCTGAAAACCTAAAAGTCGTTTTAATCGACCACTTGCTGTGTGAACTTAAGGCTGGCCAGTCTGCCATGTACCTGATTCGCAAGTACGCGGTAGATAAAGAGAGTGCGCATAGCTTACTTGATTGGTTTAAACCCTATGAAGACTTTGCTTATCGCAAAACCGGTAGCCTTGAAACGTTGAAAGGTAAGAGCAATATCTCTAAAGCGATCATGGCAAAGTCTAACTCGCCTTATAGCCAAGATTTGATCGACAAAATGGTTCTCTTGATAAAAGAAGAACTCCACCACTTCTATCAGGTGCTTGAAATCATGGACAGCAGAGATATCGTGTACGAGCCAGTTCAAGCCAGTCGTTATGCCAAAGGCTTGATCGCCAAGATGGCAACGCACGAGCCACAAACCTTGATTGATAAGCTTATCATCGGCGCCTACATAGAAGCTCGTTCATGCGAACGCTTTGCTAAACTAGCACCACATATGGATGAAGATATCGCTAAGTTCTACGTATCTCTATTGCGCTCAGAGGCGAGGCACTATCAAGACTATCTCACACTCGCTGAAGATATAGCAGGAAAAGACATCACTGAGCGCGTTGACTACTTCGGTAAAGTAGAAGCGGAGTTAATCTCTTCACCTGATAGTGACTTTAAGTTTCATAGCGGAGTTCCAGCTTAACGAGCTTATAACTTACCTCTCCAGACTAAAAAGGATGCTTATCAGCATCCTTGTATTGTTACTACTGATTGGCATTAGGTATCGAGGAGAGCTTCACCTAATCCCGCCGCGTATAACTTCTTACTGATCCGATTAAGTGCTTCCGCGTGTTTTGGCTCAACCACTAAGGTGCCCTTACTTTTCAGTACATCCATCATGGCTTCAACACAGTTAGCATCGCTATCAACGCCATCTAATTTAGAACGGATAAACTGGAACCAGTTTTCATCCATTTTCTTCTTCACTTTGTCGATAACTTCTTGGCTCACGACTTCGAACTGTTGGCGGTTATCAAAAGAGTTCTGATTAGTTCGCGCTATATCATAAACAATATGCGCTTTCTTCTTCGCTATCAGCATACCGGGAATATTGAGCTGCAGCTCTGCAATTTGTCCGTTACTCATTTTGAGGAAGAATTTGATGTCTTTGTAACCGCTGCTATCCGGGGCTACATTGTGTTGTTCTAGATTACTGCCCCCTCGCGCAAGCTGATAGCGATCTTTCAGCGCTTTTTGGTGAGTGGCGACTGCTTGAAATTCTTCCGTACCACAAATAAACAACTTGGCACTCTGAAGGTCGCGGAATCTTTTGACTTTAACAGTGATGCGCGCGCAGTCTTTCAAATCTCCGACATCATTTGCTCTTACTCGTGTGGTAATTTTGGCTAATGCTCCACTGTAGCTTTTAATCCCTCCATAGGCGCCAGGAGGAAAGCTCACCTCAGCGCCGAATGCTACTTTGAGCCTTTCTGCGAATGTATTGAGCTCAACCTGAGCTTGGATTATTTCTTTAAACATCAAAAATAGCTGCTTACGTTTCAGTTTGGCATTAGCGACTTGGTTTTTACCTTGGAAATCCATCGCCTTAGTATTCAATACCTGTTTACCTGCTGCATTGGTTTCTAGGTACTGAGATAGGTCTTCATCAAGGTACTCCACTAAATGGGCATCGTTGGTAAGGATATCGTGCATGAGTTTGCACATTTTGCCTTCTTCAGTCTGTTGGAAGCTCTTCGACTTTAGCTGGGCACGCAACTCAGCCAAGCTCGACTGATATTCGGTTTGATTGACAAGGCGAAAACCTTGCGAAAGATGGGCGGATTGGTTGATTCTTTTTAAAACTTCAGCTTTAACTTTTGCGACATCTCCAACCGTCATTTTCTTGGTGACAGCGCCACCCAAAGCTTCACTGCCCACTGATGCGACTAATGTATCTGCCATTAATCCAACTCCTTCTCTAACGTTACGCTTGCGCGCATGGTTTGCACGGCAACTCATTCATAACATTGATTAAAGAAGATATTTGAACTTATAGACAGTGCAAGTGATGAGATTGAGATAAAGATCAGCAAATTGATATTCGAAGAGAGATAGCGGGTACAAAAAAGCCAGCGAACGCTGGCTTTAGAAAGGGACTTACGCAAGAGTCGCGTTAATGTCTGCTAATACCGCTGCAGGATCGGCAGCTTGAGTAATCGGGCGGCCAATAACTAAGTAGTCAGACCCTGCTTGAATCGCATCAACTGGCGTCATAATTCGTTTCTGGTCACCAACCGCTGCGCCTGCCGGGCGAATGCCAGGAGTCACCAGTTTAAACTCTTTACCTAGCTCGCTCTTAAGCATTGAAGATTCTTGTGCTGAACAAACCACGCCATCTAGGCCTGAGTTTTTGGTCAGGTTTGCTAGGCGAATAACCTGCTCTTGTGGCGCAATGTTTAAGCCGATGCCTGCTAAATCACTTTGTTCCATACTGGTTAGCACTGTCACACCAATGAGTAGCGGACGATTTTTACCATAAGGTTCTAGGATCTCACGAGATGCTGTCATCATGCGCTCGCCACCACTGGCATGTACATTTACCATCCATACACCAAGCTCTGCCGCAGCGCGTACCGCTTTAGAACAAGTATTTGGAATATCGTGGAACTTAAGGTCTAAGAACACTGAAAAGCCGCGCTTGTGCAATTCTTTGACGAAATCAGGACCAAATAGCGTAAACATCTCTTTGCCCACTTTTAGTCGGCATGAGCTTGGGTCAATTCTATCAACAAAAGCGAGTGCATCAGCTTGGTTATCGTAATCAAGTGCAACTATTACTTTTTGGTCGATCATTTCATCTCCTAACTTACTTTAATCAAATCGAAAAAAAGCAGCGGGATCGCCGCTGCCATTTTGTAATGGGATTACCCCATAAAAACTATTCACCATCCAATCCTCGGATTGGCTTGATCGTCCCCCACCCTTTACATGAAGGGCAATGCCAATACATGGAATGGGTCGAAAAACCGCATTTACGACATCGATAGTGAGGCTTAACCTTAAGCTGTTCCCCGACCAGTTTCTGCAGTGTGCCAAGACTGGCCTTAGCTCTACCCTCTTCAGCTTCTGCTAAATGGTAGTCCATCAAGCGATAAAAGCCCTTCATGGTTGGGTTTTTAACCAGCTGACGAGTCAACAGCTCCTGAGCAGCACCAGCGCCATCATGCTGTGCGACAAGTTGTGCGAGCATCAACTCAGCAGATACACCTGCTTTGTTAACAATGCACTGGCGCAAGAAATTAAGTAACTCGTCTTCTTGACCTAGATGATGGTAACACTCTGCTAAGGTGGGTAATACCTCACTAACAAAGTCACTGTCTTGCTCTAACACCATCTCCATATACTTGATGGTATTGTTGTAATCTTCGTCATCTAGATACAACTTGCCCAACGCAATGCTAGCACGGACACACTTTGGATCCTCAGACAGCGCTCGCTTAAAGTTCTGCATCGAGATCGCATGGTTGCCGTCTGCTTTTTCTTGCATCGCCAGCTCACACCAAAAGTGTCCAATACTGGTTCGCATCCTTTTGCGCCCCATCTTGACCAACAAAGACGCATAATGAATGGCTTTGTTCCACTCACGTGTCTGCTGATAAATCGCGACAAGTTGTTGTAAAGCCGCTTCACGATGATCAGGCTCTTCAACCAACTGCTCAAAGATTTTTTCAGCACGGTCAAGGAAACCTGACGCCATATAATCTTTTGCTAGCTGTTGAAGCGCGATGTTTTTCTGGTCAATCGTCAAACCAGATCGGGAAATTAAATTTTGGTGGATACGAATGGCGCGATCAACTTCGCCTCTAGAACGGAATAAGTTGCCTAGCGCTAAGTGGGTATCGATCGTTTCATTATCAACTTGAAGAAGTTCGATAAAGTGATCAACGGCCTTGTCAGATTGATCTGACAAAAGAAGGTTCAAACCCGTCACATACTGACGTGATATTTGGTTTGATTGTTTCTGCTTGTCTTGCTGGGCACTTCGATTACCCATATACCAACCGTAAGCGGCGGCAATTGGCAATAACAAGAAGAGAATTTCTAACATCAAGTAACAGCCTACCTAATACAACTTTAAGCTTTACCTTGGCTTGCTTCACTCACTGACGGAGATAACTTGTTAAGCTGCTTCTTCAGTTTACGTACCTGCAACTTAGATTTAAGGTGCAAGCTGCCGAAAATGATCCATGCTACTGCGAAGCCACCAATAAACACGCCACCAAGCAACGTAGACAGGTGGAAATCACCTTGAGCAATTAGATAATTGAAATTAACGACTGCCTGATTTTGAGAGCCTAATGCCAATGCAATTAAGAATAGGGCCAGTACAAGAACGATTTTTATAATTTTCATAGTCCATCACCTAAGATAAGTTCTGCCGTTACGATTATGCAGTAAAAGCTACAAACAAACCATGGTTATCTCGGTTATTCCAATGATAAAAAAGCGGCATACGCTATGTATGCCGCTTTTTTATCAGTCTTTTACAAATATCTAACCGAGATTCACTCGCTCACGTAACTCTTTACCAGGCTTGAAGTGAGGAACGAATTTTCCTTCTAACTCCACTCGGTCGCCTGTTTTAGGGTTACGGCCAACACGAGGCTCGCGGAAGTGTAAAGAGAAGCTACCAAAGCCACGAATCTCGATTCTGTCACCACTTTCTAGTGTCGACGCCATATGCTCTAAGATATCTTTTACAGCATCTTCTATCTCTTTCGCTGAAAGGTGCGTTTGCTCTGCGCACAGTCTTTCAATCAATTCAGACTTAGTCATAGTTGCCCTCGTAGAGTAATTTATCACTTATTATAGTAAGTAATACCAGTTCCAACAAACACTTGCTTTCAATTTTAGACAATAATTGAGCAATATGTGTAATGAAAAATTGCTTTTTTTAGAACACTTTGAAGAGATTGGTATTACTACTAGTGATCTATCGAACATAAAAAAGGAGCCTTTCGGCTCCTTTTTCTTAAAAGCGATTTAATTATTCGCCTTTAGCTGCTTTGAAAGCGTCAGCCATAGCGTTACCGAATGAAGCTTCGTCAGCTTTGTTCAGTGATGCCATTGCTTCTTGCTCTTCAGCTTCGTCTTTAGCTTTGATAGATAGGTTGATAACGCGGTTCTTACGGTCTACACCTGTGAACTTAGCTTCAACACTGTCACCAGCGCTTAGGATTAGAGAAGCGTCTTCTACGCGGTCACGAGAAACTTCAGAAGCGCGGATGTAACCTTCTACGCCTTCTTCAAGCTCGATAGTTGCACCTTTAGCGTCAACAGCAACAACAGTACCGTTAACTAGAGTGCCTTTCTTCTTCTCAGCAACGTAAGCATTGAATGGGTCATTTTCCATTTGCTTAACGCCTAGAGAGATACGCTCACGCTCAGCGTCTACTGCTAGTACTACTGCAGAGATTTCGTCGCCTTTCTTGTACTCACGTACCGCTTCTTCACCAGCAACATTCCAAGAAATGTCAGATAGGTGAACTAGACCGTCGATGCCGCCTTCTAGACCGATGAAGATACCGAAGTCAGTAATAGACTTGATCTTACCAGTAACTTTGTCGCCTTTAGCTTGCGCTTCAGCGAAAGATTGCCATGGGTTAGCTTTACACTGTTTTAGGCCTAGAGAGATACGACGACGCTCTTCGTCGATTTCAAGAACCATAACCTCAACTTCATCGCCAACATTAACAACTTTAGATGGGTGGATGTTCTTGTTAGTCCAATCCATTTCAGAAACGTGTACTAGACCTTCAACGCCTTCTTCGATTTCAACGAAACAGCCGTAGTCAGTTAGGTTAGTAACGCGACCAGATAGTTTGTGACCTTCTGGGTAACGCTTAGCGATTGCTACCCATGGATCTTCGCCTAGCTGCTTAAGACCTAGTGATACGCGAGTACGCTCACGGTCGAACTTAAGAACTTTAACTTGGATCTCGTCACCAACGTTAACGATCTCAGAAGGGTGCTTAACGCGCTTCCAAGCCATGTCAGTGATGTGTAGTAGGCCGTCAACGCCACCTAGGTCTACGAATGCACCGTAGTCAGTAAGGTTCTTAACGATACCTTTAACTTCTGCGCCTTCTTGTAGAGTTTCTAGAAGCTCATCACGCTCAACGCTGTTCTCAGACTCGATTACTGCACGACGAGAAACAACTACGTTGTTACGCTTCTGGTCAAGTTTGATAACTTTGAACTCTAGCTCTTTGTTTTCTAGGTGAGCAGTGTCGCGGATAGGGCGCACGTCTACTAGTGAACCTGGAAGGAAGGCACGGATACCGTTTAGTTCAACAGTGAAACCGCCTTTAACTTTACCGTTGATGATACCAACAACAGTTTCAGCTTCTTCGTAAGCCTTCTCAAGTACAATCCAAGCTTCGTGACGCTTCGCTTTCTCACGAGAAAGTTGAGTTTCACCGAAACCATCTTCTACAGCGTCTAGAGCTACGTCTACTTCAGCACCAACTTCTACTTCAAGTTCGCCAGCAGCGTTCTTGAACTGTTCAGCAGGGATAGCAGACTCAGACTTAAGACCAGCGTCAACAAGAACGAAACCGTTCTCGATAGCTACTACAGTACCTTTAACGATACTGCCTTGTTGGAATTCTGTTTCGTTTAGAAACTCTTCAAAGAGTTGAGCAAAAGATTCAGTCATTTATTTAATCTTCAATAAATTAAACGTCCACGGGTATCCTACCGCGTGGGGTTATTAAATTCGCCAGTCATCATCCTTGCGACCAACGCTCTTACCTAGTCGCCTAAGCAACTAGCTTCGATTCGATATATTGTAGTGCTTTTTCTACCACTTCGTCGATACTCATCGTAGTAGAATCTAGCAAAAGCGCATCCTCTGCAGGGCGTAATGGTGCCACTGGGCGGTTACGATCTCGGTCGTCACGCTCTTGGATCTCGCGCAAAAGGTCGTCAAATCTAACATCTAACCCTTTGCCTTGCAACTGTTTAAGGCGGCGCTGAGCACGCTCTTCTGCGCTAGCGTCTAAGAAAATTTTCGCTTCAGCCTCAGGGAAAACAACCGTGCCCATGTCACGACCATCAGCAATCAAGCCCTGCCCTTCGGCAAATGCTCTTTGGCGGCGCAACAAAGCCTCACGCACTCGCGGTAGTGCTGCAACTTTTGACGCAGCCATACCCGTATCTTCTTTGCGTAACTCCCCGGAGACGTCTTCGCCTTCAAGGATCACTTTAACTAGGTCACCTTCAGCAACAAATTGAACATCAAGGTGAGTTGCGAGCGGAACAAGTGCATCTTCAGACTCTAAGTCCACGCCATGGTGGATTGCAGCAAGTGCAAGTACGCGATAGATCGCGCCAGAGTCTAATAAGTGGAAGCCTAGCTTGTTCGCTATAAGCATACAAAGAGTGCCTTTACCCGCACCACTTGGTCCATCAACGGTCACAACCGGTGTATGAGACGACATGTTTTACTCCGTGTTGGTTGCAGATCAACGCTCAAAACGTAGACCTTAATTCGGCGACAAATTATAGAGGGAAACGCTATTAGGTTCTAGGCGGGAATGACAGTAATTGGAAAAAAGAGCGCTGATGCGCTCTATCGTAACTAAATAGTAAATTACAGTTGGATCCGAGATTGATTTTTGGCAACAATTGCAGCGCCAATTCCTTTCACTTCGGTCAAAGACTCCGCACTGGCAAACTTACCATGTTGCTTTCGATGCTCAACGATCGCTTGAGCTTTCTTTATGCCAATTCCATTGAGTAAATCTGCCAACTCCTGCGCACCGGCGGTGTTTATGTTCACCGTGATTTCAATCCCATCATACTTGGGATCAGATTTAACATCGTTGGCAAAAGAGAAAGGCGCAGCACATATCAGTGCCGCGATGAGAAGGATCTGTTTCAGCATACTGGCTTCCTTGTTTATTGGGGGGATTTGCTCAGCATACGTTTAAACGCCAACCTGCCTATCGGAGACCGCCGAAAACAAAACGGACTGCAGAAGCAGTCCGTTTTAAGATATGTATCAGTTACACAAACTGTACTTATTGAGTCACAACGTAGTACTCGATATCAATGGTCTTACGTAAGATATTGATTAGACCAGATAGGTCTTGTTGAGCATTAACTTGCGTCAATTGAGAGCCGATTTGCTGGTTGTATTGAGGATCAAAATCCGACGCAACTTTTGTCAGTTCAACCACAACGATATCACCATTCAAATCTTTCGCTTGAGCAAAGCCGACTGTACCTTCTGCTGGTTTCGTCATCGAGAACACAACATCAGCAAGTGGTGAGCTGCGGTCAAGTGTTTCTACTTCACCAAAAACCAAACCATTTTCACTCAGTAGCTCTTGGTTACCTTGCTTTAATTCTTCAACCAGATTTTGCGCTAGTTCAATAGCCGTCTGCTCACCCTTAACATTCGCAAGCGCTTTAACCACATCACTACGAACATCTTCTAGAGGAAGTACTGTTTCATCGCGGCTGTCTTCAACACGAACCACTACGATATGTTCAGGAGCCACTTCAATCGCTTCTGAGTTTAGGCCGTCTTCTTTCACTTCAGGGCTAACAATCGCTTGCAGTACTGCAGGCGTTTTCAGCAGCTCAGGAGCATCACGCTCTGAAATAAAGTCAGTAGTTTGAATCTTCGCGCTGATAGCTTTAGCCGCATCATCCAGCGAATCTGGGTATTCAAAAGCCACTTTCTCTAGCTCGCTCTGCAGCTCGTAGTACTGATCGATCGCTTGCTGATCTTTAAGCTCTTGCTTAATTTCCGCAGCAACTTCTTGATAAGGCTTAGCTACAGAATCTTTTAGCTCATCAAGCTTGATGATGTGGTAACCAAACTCAGACTTAACTAAACCTGTTGTCTCGCCCACTTTAGTCAGAGCAAACGCCGCATCTTCAAACGTTGGGTCCATCACATCACGTTCAATCCAACCTAAAGAACCACCTTCAGAGGCACTTCCAAAGTCATCCGATTTCTCTTCCGCTAGCGTAGCGAAGTCAGCACCTGCATTAAGCTCATCAAGAATTGCTTGAGCTTTCGCTTCGTCATTACCTTCAACTAGGATATGGCTTACACGACGTTGCTCTTCCGAAGAGTACTTATCTAGGTGCGCTTGGTAGTATTGCTTAGCTTGCTCATCTGAGATTTTAATCGAATCTTTAAGCTGCTGGGCTGACAACTCAATGTAGGCTACTTTCACTTGTTCTGGGCGCGTATAACGCTCAGGGTTTTGTTTGTAGTAGTCATTAATTTCTTCTTCAGACAACTCTGCTTTCGCTGCAAAATCTGTGAGAGATAGCGTCACTTTTTTGATGTCACGAGTTTGAGTCAGAAGCTTGCTTTGCGCTTCAACTTCACCCGGTAAAGAAAAGTCACTGCCTTGAATAGCTGTCAGTAGCTGATTACGAACTAGGTCACGACGTAGGTACTCAGCAAAACTCTCTGCCGAAAAGCCAGCACGACGAAGAGCGGTTTGATAGATGTCTTGGTCGAACTTACCGTCAACTTGGAACTGAGGCATTTCTAGAATCAGCGTACGTACTTGCGTATCACTTACACGTAGACCTAAAGATTCTGCGTGTTGTTCTAGAAGTAAGTCATTCACCATGCGGTCAAGAACAGATTTACGGAAAGATTCTACATAGCTTGGATCAGCCAGTAGGTTTGAGAAGTAATCGCCCAATTGCGCTTGCATACGATTACGTTCGTTTTGGTAAGCTTGCTCAAACTCACCACGACCAATTTCCACATTGCCTACTTTCGCTGCTGAGTTGTTTGAACCGCCCACAATGTAGCTGCCCACACCTGCAAATACGAAAGATAGGATGATAAGTCCTAGGATAATTTTAACCGCGATGCTGTTAACGCCTTCGCGTAATCGGTCCATCATACTTAAACTACTCTCCGCTTATGCACCGTACTTAAGCCCTACAGCTGTGCACGATACACTTCATTAAAATAAAAATTGAATAGCGCGATAATACCAGAAAAAGAAATGCGCATCAGTATGATGCGCATAATTTAAAAAGGTTCGAAAAAACCCGCCTAACTGGCGATTTTTTGATTAGTTACAAGAGTCTTTCAGAGCTTTACCAGCTTTGAACGCAGGAACTTTAGCTTCTGCGATTTGGATCTCTTGACCAGTCTTAGGGTTACGACCTGTGCGCGCTGCACGAGTACGTACGCTGAATGTACCGAAGCCAACTAGAGCAACTTGGTCACCAGACTGTAGAGTGTCACCTACTGCTTCGATGAATGCGTCTAGAGCACGACCAGCAGACGCTTTTGATAGATCTGCATTTTCTGCGATTTTTTCTACTAATTGTGTTTTATTCACTGTGATTCCCCTTTGTGCCACCTGATTTTATTTTTGTCGGTAGCTTTACGTTCCATTTCATTTCAATTTAGCGACAAACCCTTATATTACAAGGCTTGAAGCTATAGTCGCTAAAGTTAGCGCCCAAAAAAAACGCTGACAAGCCTTTTTATGCTTATCAGCGTAATCTTTTACTTATTTTTGCTGCACATCACTATTTTACGGCTGCAAACTCGACACCTGACGGCTCTTTTTCTAATGCAACTTTCAATACTTCATCGATCCATTGCACCGGAATAACCTTCAGATCTGCAATAACATTATCCGGAATCTCTTCTAGATCACGTTCATTGTCTTTCGGAATAAGTACCGTTTTGATGCCACCACGGTGTGCTGCGAGCAGTTTTTCTTTCAAGCCACCGATCGGAAGAACTTCACCACGCAGGGTAATTTCACCCGTCATCGCTACTTCGGCTTTTACAGGGTTACCCGTTAAGCTCGAAACAAGGGCAGTACACATCGCAATACCTGCACTTGGGCCATCTTTTGGCGTTGCCCCCTCAGGCACGTGGACGTGAATGTCGCGTTTTTCATAGAAGTCCGAGTTAATGCCCAGTTTCTCAGCGCGCGAACGCACCACTGTCATTGCGGCTTGAATAGACTCTTGCATCACATCGCCTAGAGAACCGGTTTGCGTTAGCTTACCTTTACCCGGCATTGCCTCGGTTTCAATCGTCAGCAGATCACCACCCACTTCAGTCCAAGCAAGACCCGTGACTTGGCCAATGCGGTTGCTGTCGTCAGCTTTACCGAAATCAAAACGCTGTACACCCAAGTATTCTTTCAGGTTGTCCATCGTCACTGTCACGCTCTTAAGATCTTTATCCAGCAGGATGTTTTTCACTGCTTTACGACAGATCTTAGAAATCTCACGCTCTAGGCTACGTACACCTGCTTCTCGCGTGTAGTAACGGATAATGCCGATAATTGCTGAGTCTTCGATCTCTATCTCGCCAACTTTAAGACCGTTGCGCTTAATTTGCTTCTCAACTAAGTGACGCTTAGCGATATTTAGTTTTTCATCTTCTGTATAGCCAGATAGACGAATCACTTCCATACGGTCTAGTAGTGGGCCTGGGATGTTCATTGAGTTCGAGGTTGCGACAAACATAACGTCAGACAGATCGTAATCCACTTCTAGATAGTGATCGTTAAACGCATTGTTCTGCTCTGGATCGAGAACTTCTAGTAATGCAGACGATGGGTCGCCACGCATGTCTGAAGACATCTTATCGATTTCATCCAGTAGGAATAACGGGTTTTTCACACCGACTTTCGACATTTTCTGGATAAGCTTACCTGGCATTGAACCAATGTAAGTACGGCGGTGACCACGGATTTCCGCTTCATCACGTACGCCACCCAATGCCATACGCGTGTATTGACGACCTGTCGCTGCCGCAATAGAGCGACCAAGAGAGGTTTTACCTACACCAGGAGGACCAACAAGACATAGGATCGGACCTTTCAGCTTATTGATACGGTTTTGAACCGCTAAGTACTCAAGGATACGTTCTTTAACACGCTCTAGGCCGTAGTGATCTTCGTTTAGAACCTCTTCGGCTTTGGCTAGATTTTTCTTAACTTTAGAACGTTTAGCCCAAGGTACGCCAAGCATCCAGTCGATGTAACCACGTACAACCGTCGCTTCTGCCGACATAGGAGACATCATTTTCAGCTTTTGTAGCTCTTGTTCTGTCTTCTCACGCGCTTCTTGAGGCATTTTAGAATCGAGGATCTTCTGCTTCAGAGTTTCGAACTCATCGACACCATCTTCGCTTTCACCCAGCTCTTTCTGAATCGCCTTCATTTGCTCATTCAGATAGTACTCGCGCTGAGATTTTTCCATCTGCTTTTTCACGCGAGTACGAATGCGCTTTTCAACTTGAAGCAAGTCAATTTCAGATTCCATCTGTCCCATTAGGAACTCAAGACGCTCTGTTACGTCTAGAATCTCAAGCACATTCTGCTTTTCTGCCAATTTAAGCGGCATATGCGCGGCAATGGTATCCGCGAGACGAGCAGCTTCATCAATTCCGTTTAGAGAAGTTAGAACTTCTGGCGGAATCTTCTTGTTTAGCTTAATGAAGCCTTCAAATTGGTTGATAGCGCTGCGCACGATAACTTCTTGCTCACGCTCATCTAACTCAGAAGTGATTAGATACTCTGCATCAGCAAAGAAAAATTCGTTTTCAATAAAGTGGTTAATTTTCGCGCGCTGCTGACCTTCTACCAGCACTTTAACTGTGCCGTCAGGAAGTTTCAGTAGTTGCAGGATTGTCGCTACGGTACCAACTTCAAATAAGTCCGCTTGAGTTGGCTCATCAGTATCCGCTTCTTTTTGGGCTACCAACAATACTTGCTTGTTGTTGTCCATTGCTGCTTCTAGGCAAGCAATAGATTTTTCACGTCCAACAAACAATGGAATAACCATATGCGGGTAAACGACTACATCTCGTAGAGGTAGTACGGGGATCTCGATACGTTCGGAACGTTCCAAGTTCATATTATTCTCTCTTCCGCTTTGTCCTATGAGCAGTATATGGGGGCTAATTGGTTGGATTCAATGAAAGAATAAAAAAAAGGGAGTAATTGATTACCCCCTTTCTACGTACATTAATTTATGTGAATCAGATTATGATTCTGCACCTGCTGCTTGGTTGTCAGAGTTGCTGTAAATAAGCAGTGGATCAGATTCACCCTTAATTACTGACTCGTCGATGACAACCTTACTCACGTCATCCATTGATGGCAGTTCATACATTGTTTCAAGTAGAACGCCTTCAAGAATTGAACGTAGACCACGAGCACCTGTTTTACGCTCCATCGCTTTCTTAGCAATTGCGCGTAGTGCATCTTCACGGAACTCTAGCTCAGAATCTTCAAGCTCAAACAACGCTGCATACTGCTTAGTTAGCGCGTTCTTAGGCTCACATAAGATTTGAATCAGTGCGTCTTCATCAAGTTCAGTTAGTGTCGTTGTAACTGGTAGACGACCAATGAACTCAGGAATCAGACCGTACTTAACAAGATCTTCTGGCTCAACTTGAGAGAACAATTCACCGATAGTGCGTGTTTCGTCTTTAGAGCGAATATCTGCGCCAAAGCCGATACCCGTGCCTGTCGCAACACGTTGTTCAATCACTTTATCTAGGCCAGCAAATGCACCACCACAAATAAATAGAATCTTAGAAGTATCTACTTGTAGGAACTCTTGCTGTGGATGCTTACGACCACCTTGTGGCGGTACTGAAGCAACCGTACCTTCAATCAATTTCAGCAACGCTTGCTGAACACCTTCACCTGACACATCACGTGTAATAGATGGGTTCTCAGCTTTACGAGAAATCTTATCGATTTCATCGATGTATACGATGCCGCGCTCTGCTTTCGCTACGTCGTAGTCACATTTCTGAAGAAGCTTTTGAATGATGTTTTCAACGTCTTCACCCACGTAACCCGCTTCAGTTAGCGTTGTCGCATCAGCCATTGTAAATGGAACGTCTAGGAAACGAGCTAGCGTCTCTGCTAATAGTGTTTTACCACTACCAGTAGGACCAATGAGTAGAATGTTACTCTTACCAAGCTCAACACCTTCACTGGTGGTGTCCCCATTACGTAAACGCTTATAGTGGTTATAAACGGCTACTGCTAACACTTTCTTAGCGTAATCTTGGCCAATCACATAGTCGTCAAGGTGTTCACGAATCTCTCTTGGCACTGGTAGTGCTTCAGATTGTTTTTTCGGTAGAACATCTTTGATTTCTTCACGGATGATGTCGTTACATAGATCGACACATTCATCACAAATGTAGACTGACGGACCAGCGATTAACTTGCGAACTTCGTGCTGGCTCTTGCCGCAGAAAGAGCAGTAAAGAAGCTTACTACTACCGCTCTCTTTGCTTTTATCTGTCATTCGCTAACCTCTTATTAGCTTTCACTGTCTTGCTTTGAGTTTATATCAATTTTGACCAAATTTCGCCTGCATCTTTTGGCGATATGGTATTACTCTTTGTGATGAGTCAAAACTGAGTCAACCAAACCGTACTCTACCGCTTGATCTGACGACATAAAGTTGTCGCGATCAGTATCACGCTCGATCACTTCTAGAGGCTGACCCGTGTGCTCTGCAAGCAACTTGTTTAGCTTCTGCTTAATGGTCAGAATTTCTTGCGCATGGATCTGAATATCCGATGCTTGACCTTGGAAGCCACCTAGCGGTTGGTGAATCATCACACGAGAGTTTGGCAGTACATGACGCTTACCAGGAGCACCACCAGCAAGGAGGAATGCACCCATTGAGCAAGCTTGTCCCATACATACTGTGCTTACGTTTGGTTTGATGTACTGCATTGTGTCATAAATAGACATACCTGCAGTCACGCTACCGCCCGGTGAGTTGATGTAGAGGAAGATATCTTTATCAGGATTTTCTGACTCTAGGAATAGCAGCTGAGCAACAACTAGGTTAGCCATTTGGTCTTCTACTTGGCCTGTCAGAAAGATGATACGTTCCTTAAGCAAACGAGAGTAAATATCGTAAGAACGCTCACCTCGGGAAGTCTGTTCAACCACCATTGGTACTAGCGCGTTTAGGATTGGCGACATTGCATTTTTTTCTTGGTAGCTCATATTCTTATGTCCCTAAAATAAATGGCCCGGATGATACTTATCATACGGACCATTGTTAGCAGAATAGTTAACGCTAAGTCAACCTTGTAAGCACTTTATTGCTTATTACGCTGCTGGCTGCTGGTTCATTAGCTCGTTGAAGCTAACTTCTGTTTCAGAAACCTGAGCTTTAGCGATGATTGCATCAATAGCTTGCTCTTCTAGAGCAACGTTACGCATGTTGTTCATCATCTGCTCGTTTTGCTCGTAGTAAGCAACAACTTCTGTTGGATCTTCGTATGCAGTAGCCATTTCTTCGATAAGTGCTTTCACTTTCTCATCGTCAGCTTTTAGCTCTTCAGACTTGATTACTTCACCTAGTAGAAGACCTACTACTACGCGACGCTTAGCTTGCTCTTCGAAAAGCTCACGTGGAAGCTGCTCAGCTGCTTCTGGGTTGCCACCGAAACGTTGTGCAGCTTGCTGACGTAGAGTACCGATTTCTTGATCGATTAGTGCAGCAGGTACGTCGATTTCGTTTTCTTTAACTAGACCGTCAAGCGCTTGCTCTTTGATACGGTTCTTAACAGCTTGCTTAAGCTCACGCTCCATGTTCTTACGAACTTCAGCTTTAAGAGCGTCAACGCCACCTTCAGCAACACCGAACTTAGAAACGAACTCGTCGTTTAGTTCTGGAAGCTCACGCGCTTCAACTTTGTTTACTTTGATAGAGAATTTCGCAGCTTTACCTTTTAGGTTCTCTGCGTGGTAATCTTCTGGGAACGTTACGTCGATTTCGAATTCCATACCAGCAGTCTTGCCTGCGATACCGTCTTCAAAACCAGGGATCATACGGCCTGCGCCCATTTCTAGAGGGAAGTTCTCAGCTTTACCGCCTTCGAACTCTTCGCCGTCGATAGAACCAACGAAATCGATAGTAGCGCGCTTGCCTTCTTCAGCAGCTTCTTCTACTTCAACCCAACCAGCTTGTTGCTTACGTAGAGTTTCGATCATTTCTTCAACGTCAGCGTCTTGAACTTCAGTTGTTGGTTTTTCAACAGTGATGTTCTCTAGGCCTTTTAGCTCAACTTCTGGGTAAACTTCAAAAGTTGCGTTGAATACTAGGTCTTCACCTTCTTTAGTCTCAACTGGAGCGAAAGTTGGTGCGCCTGCTGGGTTGATTTTCTCTTTAACGATCGCTTCGATGAAGTGACGTTGCATTACTTCACCCATTACGTCTTGACGTACTGCTTTGCCGTACATCTTCGCAACCATTTTTAGAGGCACTTTGCCTTTACGGAAACCATCGAAACGACGGTTTTTTGCGATGTTGCGTAGTTCTGCAGTAACAGCATCTTCGATGTTTGCAGCAGGAACAGTAATGTTTAGACGGCGCTCTAGGCCCTCTAGCGTTTCAACAGTAGCTTGCATTATTCATTAACCTCAAAACTGGCTCAGATAACTGAGCGTATGTGCCCTATTCAATAGGAAAAGGACCCATCCTTGTTTGTACTCTATGAGTACTCTTGTAAATCGAGTATCGATAATCGAGCAATTCAATTATCGGACTAATTAGCGATATCCTTTCGAGCTAGTTGTTTAGAATCTAGTCCGGTAAAGGTATCTCCGATTAGCCTCAGGATAAAAATTTAGACGCAGCATTCTACCGAGCAGATCGGTAGCTGTCGAGCCGATCCCCACGATCACTGCGGGATTACCCTAAAAACTCACTTAACTGCTAAAAAAAACATCAATAAAGCAGCCTTTGTTTCCAGAAATGGGGACATTAATGCCTTTTTCAAGAGAAACTAATGTTTTTTTTCATTTAAAGATCAAAACAAGATCTAAGTCCGGTTTTATCCCTCAGTTTGTTCTCCAGAGTACACACATTTGTAACAAAAACCTTTACGCTATGGATGTTTAAGGAAGTTTCACAGGAAAAGTGATGTTAACGTTCAGGCGCAGCAAGTTTTATCTGCTCATACTCTACCTGTTCACCGTTCTTGTCGGTTCGAGCTGGATATGGAATTCAAGCGAAAGCCGCCAATTTTCAATACACAAAGAGCAGCTTGAACGTTTTGCAGAATTTATTTCGAGCAAGCTCGATAAGTACGCTCACCTTCCGCAGCTGATTGCCAAAGATAAAGAGCTAATTGCAGCGCTGCAACACCCACACAATAGCGCTCAAATAGAGCTTACCAATCGCTACCTTGAGCAAGTAAACGAAATCATTCAGTCGACAGACGCGTACTTGTTAGACGAGTTCGGTAATACCATAGCTTCTAGCAACTGGAATCTTGAGCGTTCGTTTCTTGGCCGTAACTATGCTTGGCGCCCCTATTTTTCCAATGCAATTCAAGGTAAACCTAGTCAGTATTTCGCCTTAGGTTCAAGTTCGAAGCAGAGAGGATATTACTTTTCTTACCCGGTCACTTATGCGGCGGAGATCATTGGCGTAATCGTTATCAAAATGGATCTCACCGCTATCGAAGCGAACTGGCAAAACAGAACCAACACCTTTGTCGCCACCGACAGCTACAACGTAATTTTCATGTCGAGCAATGATGATTGGCTATTTAAAAGCCTGACGACATTATCAGAGGCGCAGCGACAAACCATTCTTAACAGTCGCCAGTATTTAGATTCACCCATACGCTCTTTTGGCCTAGATGGCGAGTTGAACCTACCCCATACCGAGCTTAGCAACCCGCTCGCTTCTGGTTTCGAGAACTCATACTTAGTTTCATCACGCCCACTCACCAAGCACGATCTGACATTGCGTGTACTCACTCCAAAAGCGACCTTACTTTGGTCAACACTGAGTTTCTCTTTGGTTGTGACCCTGTTGTTTGTCATCGCTTATCTTTCACTACAGCTCACTTATCAACGCCAGCTTAAGAAACGCCAGTTCGAGCAGTTGCAATCAGAAGCAAAGCAAAAGTTGGAGTTCTTGGTGATGGAGAGGACTTCAGAGCTGCAAGCCGAGATACATGAGCGCAGCAAAACTGAGTACGCATTGCGCCAGACTCAAGATGAACTGATTCAAGCCGCTAAACTTGCCGTACTTGGCCAAATGTCGGCCAGTATTAGCCATGAGCTAAACAATCCACTCGCGGCAATTCGTAGCTTTGCTGACAATGGCCGGCGCTTTCTTGAGAGAGATAAGTATGACCGCGTTGATGATAACTTGTCGCGCATCTCCGCTTTGACTGACCGCATGGCTAAAATCAGCAATCAGCTACGTTCATTTGCACGTAAAAGTGACAGTAACGAGGTCAGCCAGCTCGATGTTGTGCCGCTGATCATCGCCGCTAAAGAGTTACTGGCACCACAATTTAAATCTAAACAAGTTGCGCTTGAGATTCAGCTCGAACAACCTTTGCCTGAAGTGGAGCTGAACCCCATTCAATTCGAGCAAGTGCTTATCAATCTGATGACCAATGCGATGCAAGCCGTCGAAGACCAAACACAGCGTCAGGTCGCCATTTCTACCTCAGTAGACGGCAAAGAGCTGTCCATATTTGTCGATGACAATGGTCCGGGAATTGACAGTAACAAGCAGCAGTCACTGTTCGAGCCTTTCTATACCACCAAGAAAAACGGATTGGGCCTTGGACTGTCGATTTCGCAGCAGATCACCCAAGCTATGGGTGGCACACTTCAGGTTTCGACGTCCCCAATGGGCGGGGCGCGATTCGCTATCTCTCTGCCAATTAAGGAATAACGAGGAATGCAGATGTACGATGTAATCTTCATTGATGACGAAAGTGATATTCGCCTTGCGATAGAGCAGAGTTTTGAACTAGAAGAAATTCCAGCGCGCTTTTTTGCAAGTGCCGAAGAAGCGCTGCTCGCGATTAAACAAGATGGTTTACCAAAAGTCGTGATCACGGATATCTGTTTACCCGGACTTTCGGGCGAAAATATTCTGTCTAGTATTTTGCACCAAGACCCTAATATTCCGGTGATACTCATCACTGGACACGGCGATATTTCAATGGCGGTGAACGCGCTGAGAAACGGAGCCTATGACTTTATCGAGAAGCCATTTCCAATCGATCGCCTGATTGATACAACGCGCCGAGCATTGGAGAAACGTGACTTAACGATAGAGAACCAAGAGCTCAAACGTAGCCTGAAAGCGAGTCAAACCCTTGGTCCTAGGATTATTGGTGATACGCCCTCGATTCAAGCGCTGCGCGATACCATAGTTCACATCTCTGACACCAATGCAGACATCCTACTATTCGGAGAAACGGGAACCGGTAAAGAACTTTTCGCTCGTTCTATTCATGAGCAAAGCCCACGTAGAGATAACAACTTCGTCGCCATCAACTGTGGTGCGGTGCCTGAAAATCTAATTGAGAGCGAACTCTACGGTCACGAAAAAGGCGCCTTTACAGGAGCTGATGTTAAACGCGTCGGTAAATTTGAGCATGCTCAAGGAGGAACACTGTTCTTAGACGAAATAGAGTCTATGCCTCTTCAAGCGCAAATTCGTTTATTACGCGTATTGCAAGAGCGCGTTATTGAGAGAGTCGGTTCCAATGAGCTTATCCCGATTGATATTCGCGTCATCGCTGCCACTAAGGTCGATTTAAAGCAAGCCGCCGAACAAGGGACATTTCGTGAAGATCTCTACTACCGACTCAATGTTGTCACCCTTGATTTACCACCCTTGCGACAACGTAAAGAGGATATCCCTACTCTATTTCACCACTTTTTACTGGTTGCTGCTTCGCGCTACGGTAAGTCAGCACCAGCGATTGAATCACAGCAAATTCATCAACTCATGAGCCATGACTGGCCGGGCAACGTACGTGAGCTAAGGAACGCAGCCGAGCGGTTTGTGCTGCTTGGTAGACTGTCTCAGTTTGGTTCTGATAGCGCTGAGAATACCAACCGAGAGTTAGGCTTAGCCCAACAAGTTGCCGAATTTGAGAAAAGCCTGATTGAACAAGCACTCAACCAAAATGAAGGCAGTATTAAGAAGACGATGGATCATTTGCAACTTGCCCGCAAAACTCTTTACGACAAAATGCAAAAATATGGCTTAGATAAGAGCAACTATAAAGGTGATTAGGGTCTGTTCACCTTTAGTTCATCTTTAACTGCCTATATTGGACTCATCAAACGGAAGTGATGAATGGAGTTACTATCTTGTTAACTCCACTGTCCATAAATAGAAATGTCCTAAAAGCAAAAGCCCCAGATAACTGCTTATCTGGGGCTTTTTATGTTGAATACGTTATTCGGTTACTTGGTTATGATCTCTGGTCCCATCAGCGTGGTCGGAAGCCATGTCGAAACCCAAGGCACGTATGTCACGATAATGAGGAAGAGGAACATCACTGCGACCCAAGGCAGTGCTGCTTTCACCACTTGCATCATCGACATCTTAGCTACCCCAGCTGTCACAAACAGGTTGAGTCCGACCGGAGGCGTAATCATACCTATCTCCATGTTCACCACCATCATGATACCTAGGTGGATTGGGTCGATACCGAGCGCGATAGCGATTGGGAACACCAACGGTGCAACGATAATCAGCAGACCAGATGGCTCCATAAACTGACCACCAATCAGCAGCAAGACGTTAACCACGATCAAGAAAGTAATCGGGCCAAGACCTGCTGACAACATAGACTCGGTGATCATTTGCGGAATACGTTCTTCCGTTAGTACATGCTTTAGAATCAGGGCGTTAGCAATGATAAACAGCAGCATAATGGTCAGCTTACCTGCTTCATACAAGGTATGCTTGGTGTCTTTATGGACAAACGCTTGGAAGATTTTCACTAAGGCAGGTTTGGAGTTTTTCTTATCGGCAAAGGGCCCCATATCTTTGTAGATAAAGTTGGCGATAAGGAAAGAGTACACGGCTGCTACTGCTGCCGCTTCGGTTGGTGTAAAGATACCGCCATAGATACCACCGAGGATGATAACCACCAGCAATAGACCCCAGCTCGCATCTTTTGCCGCTGCAAACATTTCTCCCCAACCAACGAATGGCTGCTTAGGTAGATTCTTCACCCGCGCTGCAATGTAAATGGCAATCATCAACATCACACCAGCAAGAAGACCAGGAATAACACCACCAAGGAACATACGCCCTACAGACACATCCGTCGCAGCTGCGTAGACAACCATTACGATTGAAGGCGGGATCAAGATACCCAATGTACCTGCGTTACAGATAACCCCAGCCGCAAAATCCTTTGAATAGCCGTTTTTGATCATACCAGCAATAACGATACTACCGATGGCCACTACCGTTGCAGGTGATGAACCAGACAGCGCGGCGAACATCATACACGCCACAACCGAAGCCATGGCTAAACCGCCGCGGAACCACCCTACCATCGCGATAGCGAAACGAATAATACGTTTTGCTACTCCACCGGTAGACATAAAGCTTGAAGCGAGAATGAAGAATGGGATTGCCAATAAGGTGTAGTGCCCAGCAAAGGCATTAAATAGAGTTTGAGCGACAGAGGCTAACGACGCGTCTGAATGCATCATCAAAAAGACAATACTTGATAAGCCCAGTGAAATTGCGATTGGCACGCCAACAAGCATAAAACCAATCACCATGACGAATAAGAATAGGATTTCCATGGTTTAGCTTTCCTTGTTCTGGTTATTGTTGTTCTTCGGCTCCATCGCTTCACCAGCATCCTTGAGCTCTTCTTTTAGCGCTTCTAACTCTTCTTCCGCTTCGTGGCCTGCAATTAAGCGGTCCAACTTACCTGAGATGATTTGCAGCGTAATTTGAGCAAAACGGAATGTGAGTAGCGCCATGCCAATCGGCAGCGCCATATAAGGAATAAAACGAGGCATTTTTTCGTAGCGCTCGCCTTCATTAAGCCAATCAGCAAGGAATTGCAGCATTTCTGGCATTGGAATATCGTCTGTTTCGTACCAAGCACGCTCGGTTGCAAACGGATACCAGTAGTTCCAAGAACCAATCAACAGCAGAATAGAGAAAGCCAAACAACATGCTGCAGCAATCAAGGCATAGATTTTACGTAGTTGCTCTGGAGCGAGGTTAATCACCACATCGACACCGATGTGAAAATGCTTTTTAACGCCGTACGAAGCGCCGACAAGAACCATCCAAGCAAACATGAACACGGTAAGTTCCAGTGCCCATAAAATGTTGTCGTTAAAGACATATCTAAATACAACGTTGGCGAACGTGAGCAAGGTCATTGCTCCTAAAAAGAACGCAATCAATGTCTCTTCAATTGCGTCTGTCACCTTCCCAATTCTGGCAAAAATTGACTGTTCCATAAGTTACTTCACTATATCGCAGGTAAAGAAAGGCCCTCCTCCCGACAAGAGGGCCAATGTTTTTCTAGGTTTTAGTTATTATTTGTTTGAAGCTAGAGCCGCTTCAATGAGGTCAGAGCCAATGTCTTTTTCAAACTTCTTCCAAACTGGTTGAAGCGCAGTGACCCACTGCTGACGTTGCTCTGGTGTTAGCGTACGAACTTCACCACCAGCTTCGATGATGTTGTTTTTGTTCGCTAGGTTAACTCGTGAAGACTCAGAGTTACGCGTTTCAGTCACTTCTTGGATGATCTTGCTTAGCTGCTTACGCTGGTCATCCGGTAAACCTTTCCAGAAGTCTTTAGACGTTACGACTAGGTAATCGAGAATACCGTGGTTCGTTTCAGTAATACCGTCTTGAACCTCGAAGAACTTCTTACCATAGATGTTTGACCAAGTGTTCTCTTGACCATCGATAACTTTGGTCTGAAGGCCACCGTATACTTCTTTGAACGACATTTTCTGCGGGTTAGCACCTAGTTGCTCAAACTGAGCGACCAGTACGTCAGAGGCTTGAACACGGAACTTAAGACCTTTTGCATCATCAGGAGTGATGAGTGGGATATTAGCGGACATCTGCTTCATACCGTTATGCCAGAACGCTAGGCCTTGCAAACCACGACGGCGCATTGCGTTTTTAAGCTTTTCACCAGCCTGAGAGTTTTGGAAACGGTCAACCGCTTCTACGTCTTCAAATAGGAATGGCAAATCGAAAATACGGTACTTTTTGGTGAACTTTTCAAACTTTGATAGAGAAGGGGCAGCAAGTTGCACGTCACCGTTGAGCAGTGCTTCTAGAACCTTGTTATCATCATAAAGAGTCGAGTTAGGGAAAACCTGCATACAGACTTTTCCGTTCATCTCTTCATTAACACGTTTTTCCAGTAATGAAGCCGCGATACCTTTCGGGTGTTTATCTGTATTCGTTACGTGACTGAATTTAATCACTGTCTCGCCCGGATCACAGTTCGCCGCAGCGTTAAAACTGGTCACAGCAAGAATTGATGCAGATAGTAGGGTCAATGGCTTAAACATTATTATTCTCCTTGTTAAATGAACAACCCCATCAATGGGTGTTGATACATTAATAAGGGGCAATAACCGCGCCAAATTGAAATACTTGGTATTATTTCATATTTTTCAAATGGTTAAGATTAATAACAAATCGATGACGTTATCGAGATCACATTAAGACTTTTAAAATGGGGGGAATTCCACCCATCACAAATTTCAATACGGGTGAATTTACACATATTTAACAAGCATGTAAAAATAGCAAAACAAATGGCAGCTATCATAGCTGCCATTTTCGTTACTAGAGATGAGATGAGCAGTAAGGAGACATGACTGCCCACTTCGACTCACTGTTGCATGAAACTGAATTCATGCCATGCTTCTAAGCTTAGTCGACTTCACCCATAGTTACTAATAAACATATCAATTAAATCACCCATTAGTGAAATTCGATACGTTGCTCGGTCGCCGCATCAAAGAATACCGCTTTGGATAGATCAAAGTGTAAAGGTGCAACCTGACCCGCTGTCACATCGAACTCTGGAGAAAGACGACATGCTACTTCCTGCTCGTTCACTTTAATCATCGCGATAGTATCTGGTCCGGTTGGTTCAAGCACCTCTAAGGTTAAATCTAACTGAGTCGTCGCATCAGATTCTTGGTTTTCACTGTCAGTAATATGCTCAGGGCGAAGTCCAATCACCACTTCTTTGCCATCTTGCTCTCGCATTGAAGCGGGTAAATTAATGTGGTGTTCTTGCCCATTACTGCCCTTAACCTTAATGACTGGCTTATCTTCGCCATCGAGATCCACCATAGTCTTAATAAAGTTCATCGAAGGAGAACCCATAAACCCAGCCACAAACATGTTGTTTGGCTTATTGTAGATTTCTTGCGGTGTGCCCAGCTGTTGCAGTTCACCATCTTTCATTACCGCGATTCTATCTGCCAGAGTCATCGCTTCAATCTGATCGTGAGTCACGTAGACAATCGTGGTGTTGAGCTGCTGGTGCAGACGTTTAATTTGATGACGCATTTCAACACGCAGTTTCGCATCAAGGTTGGATAGTGGTTCATCAAACAAGTAGAGCTTAGGTCTACGAGCTAGTGCACGCCCCATCGCCACACGTTGACGCTGACCACCGGATAGCTGCGAAGGTTTTCTATCTAACAGATGATCAATTTGCAGCATCGCCGCAACGCGCTCGACTTCTGCATCAATCTCCTGCTTCGGCATTTTACGTATCTTAAGACCAAACTCGATATTGCCACGCACCGTCATATTGGGATAAAGCGCATAAGACTGGAATACCATCGCGATATCACGGTCTTTCGGCTCAACCTCCGACACGTCATTGCCATCAATCACAATTTCACCTGAGCTGATGTTCTCTAGCCCTGCAATGGTATTCATCAAAGTCGATTTGCCACAGCCCGACGGCCCAACCAAAATCAGGAACTCTCCTGAGTCGATATTAATGTCAATACCTTTCAGCGTCTCTTGTTCCGCCTTTGGATAGGTTTTACGGATTTGTTTAAGTTCTAGTGTTGCCATAATAATTATCCTTTTACCGATCCAGCCGTTAGGCCGCGAACGAAGTATTTCCCTGCTAATACGTAAACTAAGAGTGTCGGCAGTGCGGCAATAATCGCGGCTGCCATGTCAACGTTGTACTCTTTCACCCCAGTACTGGTGTTGACCAAGTTGTTGAGCGCCACTGTGATCGGCTGAGTCTCTGAACCTGAGTAGACGACGCCAAATAAGAAATCATTCCAGATTGCGGTGAACTGCCAAATGACAGTCACCATGATAATCGGCGTTGAGATCGGCAGTAGAATCTTGAAGAAGATGGTAAAGAAGCCGGCACCATCAAGTTTGGCAGCTTTAACCAGTTCATCTGGAATACTGATATAGAAGTTACGGAAAAAGAGCGTAGTAAATGCCATACCGTAGATAACGTGAACAATCACCAGTCCCGCCGTTGTATTCGCCAAGCCAAGCTTACCTAGTACTGTTGCCATAGGCAGAAGAACAACTTGGAACGGAATGAAGCAGCCAAACAGTAACAAACTAAAGAACAGGTTCGAGCCACGGAATTGCCACTTGGTCACAACGTAACCATTGAACGCGCCAAGCAAGGTAGAGATGGCTACCGCAGGGATCACCATTTGGAACGAGTTCCAAAAATAACCCTTCACCCCTTCACACTTAACACCGGTACAAGCGCTGTCCCAAGCTTTAAACCAAGCATCGAACACCCACTCGGTCGGCAAACTCATTAAGTTACCGGCTTTAATATCTGGCAAAGTTTTAAAAGAGGTAATCACCATCACAAACAACGGCATCAGGTAAACCACACAGAAAAATGCCAGCGTTGAGTAGATAAACAGTCGAGAGAAATTGATTCCTTGCATCATGATTTTTTCTCCCTAAGTTCTGAATAGAGGTAAGGCACCAGAATCGCGAGTATTCCCGCTAGCATCATCATCGCACTGGCTGCACCTAAACCAATTTGACCACGAGTAAATGAGTGCGCGTACATAAACAGCGCAGGAAGGTCGGAAGAGTACCCAGGCCCGCCTGCTGTCATTGCTGTGACTAAGTCAAAGCTCTTAATCGCTATGTGGGAGGTAATAATCACGGCGCTGAAAAAAACCGGTCTTAAACACGGCATAATGATACGCCAGTAGATGGTTGGTAAGTTCGCACCGTCAATCTGCGCTGCTTTAATAATCGAAGAATCAATACCACGTAGACCTGCAAGGAACATTGCCATGACAAAACCTGAAGATTGCCAAACAGCCGCAATCACTAAGGTATAAACCGACATATCGGAGTTCACCAGCCAATCAAATTTAAAGTCACTAAAACCCCAATCATGCATCAGTTTTTCGATGCCAAGACCTGGGTTGAGAATCCATTTCCACGCTGTACCTGTGACAATGAACGACAAGGCCATTGGGTATAAATAGATGGTACGAATCGCCCCTTCCTGACGGATATTTTGGTCAAGAAGAATCGCTAGACCGACACCGAGTCCAATCGCCACTAGCATGAACAGCAGGCCAAAAACACCTAGGTTGGTAATAGAAGTGATCCAACGGTCGTTATCCATCAGTTTCTCGTATTGGGTGAAGCCAACAAAATTAAAACTAGGTAGAAAACGGGAGTTGGTCATTGAGAGTGCCGCTGTCCAGAAAATATAACCATAGATACAAACCACAGTTACAAGAACGGTCGGGGCAAGAACGATTTTCGGCAGCCAATGTTGAAGTCGGTCGGCCAAACTGGCCTTAGTTGTCGACTTCTTTTCATACCGATTTACAACATGCTCCATAACGAGTCCTTACGTCATAACGCGCCGATCAATATCCTGATCGGAAATAGAGGAAAGGGCGAACAGGCTCCCCACAAGCCTGAACGCCCTTTGGGGGTGTGATTTAACTACCAGAAGTTAGATCGCAGCTTTAACCGCTTTCGCTAGCTTTTGTGCTGCCTGTTGTGGATCCGCTTTGTCGTCATTGAAGAAGTTAGTCACGACATCATAGATCGCGCCTTGAGCGTAACTTGTAGTCGATAGACCATGCGCCATACTTGGCACTAGGTCGCCTGACTTAGCACTCGCTTTGAAGGTCGCCATCGAGTCCAATGCACATTGGTCAAACTTCGACATGTCCATATCGAGACGTACTGGGATCGAACCTTTGTTTAGGTTGAACACTTCTTGGAAGTCTTTGGTTAGGATGGTGCGCGCTAGATCTTGCTGCGCTTTTTGGTTTGCTTTATCGCTCAGTTCAAAGAACGCGAAGCTATCGATATTGAACGTGAACTGGCCGTTAGTACCTGGTGCTGGTGCACAGATGTAGTCTTTACCTGGGACTTTACCCGCAGCGGTAAACTCACCTTTCGCCCAGTCACCCATGATTTGCATTGCCGCTTCACCGTTGATGACCATTGAAGTGGCTACGTTCCAGTCACGGCCTGGAGAGTTGGCGTCGATGTAGTCGCGAATTTTCTTAAACTTGGTGAACACTTCAACCATTTTGTCGCCAGATAGCGTATCCATATCCAGTTCGACAAACGCCTTGTTGTAGTCTTCACTGCCTAAAACGTCTAGCGCTACCGCTTCAAATACCGTTGCGTCTTGCCATGGCTGACCACCATGCGCTAAAGGTACGTAACCAGCTGCTTTAATCTTGTCTGCGGCAACGAAGAACTCATCAAGGGTTGTTGGTAGTTCTACACCCGACTTCTTAAGTACTTCTGGGTTTGCCCAAATCCAGTTTACACGGTGAACGTTAACCGGAACCGCTACATACTCGCCGTCAAACTTCATCACTTTAGTCACAACAGAAGGAAGGATTTCGTCCCACTTCTCTTGCTGACCTGTACTGTCTAGTGATGTAAGGAAGCCCAGACCACCCCACTCTTGAATATCGTGACCTTTGATCTGCGCTGCAGACGGTGGGTTACCTGATACGGCACGCGTTTTCAGTACAGTCATTGCCGACTCACCGCCGCCGCCAGCAACCGCGAAATCTTTCCAAGTATGGTTTTGCTGCTCTAGCATATCTTTAAGTACGGCGGCTGACTTTGCTTCGCCACCCGCTGTCCACCAGTGAAGAACTTCAACTTCACCAGCGTTAGCAAAATTAGCAGCAGAAAGTAGAGAGAGGGTAAGTAGGGTTTTATTAAGTTTCATTATTATCTTCCATGTATTGGATTAGACATTCAGGCCAACTGCTTAATGACCCCAAGCGTTCTTGCTTGTACATACTGGAGTCTATCCAATTAGAATTTTTTGATTGAAACAAACCGTAAAACCAATGTAACAACAATGTTACATTACACCTCAAGACTCGGTGGAATAAAGACTTGCGCTCTTAGGCCTCTATTTGGCAAGTTGTCAATAATGAGATCTCCGCCATGTCCATGGAGGATATTGCGACAGATTCCTAAGCCTAGACCGTGCCCATCTTCGTCATTTGCCAAGCGATAATAAGGCTCAAACACGGCTTCCAGTTTTTCTTCAGGAATACCGGGACCATGATCGCAGATGACCACTGTTATCCATTCATCATCAACCATCACGTTTACTTCAGCATATTGACCATACTTAACCGCATTTTCGATCAGATTACTTAGTACGCGTTTCATCGCAAGTGGCTTGGCGACAATCGGTTCCATCTCTTTTGATTTGAACTCTACTCGGGTTTGGTACTGGTTATAGTGTTCAACCACGCTCTGTATCATTTCACTTAAATCAATATACGCATTGTTTTCATGCAGATCGGTATCTCGAACACATTGCAGCGCCCCTTTCACCATCATCTCTAACTCATCGAGGTCGCGATTAAACTTCTCGCGTTTGGTGTCGCTTTCTAGAAGCTCAGCACGCAACCTCAAGCGTGTGATAGGCGTTTTTAAATCATGTGAAATGGCCGAGAAAAGATGCTCACGATCGGCAACATAGCGTCGGATGCGTTGCTGCATGCGGTTAAATGCTCGGGTGGCAGTAATAAGCTCACTTGCCCCCTCTTCTTGCAGCGGCGCCTGTTCAATATCCATGCTCATTTCATTGGCAGCCTTGGCTAATCGCTTAAGCGGTTTGACTTGGCGGCGAACCAAAAGATACGTCAGAGCAAGCAAAATCGTGGTCGAGAAAATCAGAAACAGAATCTGCTCACGGCCAATTAAGGTGTCATCTAGCGTAACGTAGGGAGCAGGCAACAGAGCCGCTATATAAACCCACTCATGCGAGGCAAGCTCAATCTGCACCACTAAAATTGGCGGGTCGATAGGATTTAACGTCAGGGTATGGTGCGCCCATGATTTTGGGAGATCATGCAAGTAAATGTCGTTTTTCAATAAACGTAGGTTATCTGGATGGGAAAAATCGACCGAGATACTTTCTGCTTTACGCAGTTTGTTTTGCAACACCCCTTCAATCGCCTCGATTGAAGCTAGCTTCAACGGCGTATTTTCTATCGACTCAACAACAAGTTGCTCTTTATTGAAAGAAACGAAAAATCGTGTTCCGCCCATATTGCGGATTTGGTCCAGCACGATATGACGGTAGCGAACGGGTAGAGATTGAAAAAAGGTCACCGTAGAGGCAAACATGTTGGCCATGCTTTCTGAAGCGTCACGAATCCCTGCTAGCTCTTTGTGTTTCGATTCCGTATACCAGATGCTGGTAGCAACGCCTTGCGCGAGAATCACTGCCAGTAAGGTTAAGCCTAATGTTCGGCTGACTAATGAATTGGGCTTAAACTGTCGAAACCAGTTCCAGACACTAGCTCTCATAGCTCACCGGTACTGCCAATAAATAGCCATTACCACGCATCGTCTTAATATAGTGAGGGAACTTGGCACTATCACCCAGTCGCTGTCTTAATCGACTGAGCTGAACATCTATCCCACGTTCAAATGGGAGCGCTTCACGTCCACGAGTCGCAAAAGAGATGGTATCGCGATCTAACACTTCGTTAGGACGCTTGAGAAACAGCATCAGCAAAGCGAAATCACTCCCAGACAAATCATGAGATTGGTGAGTTTCTAAGTGAGTAATTCGGTGCGCTAACGGATCAAGTTGCCAGTCACCAAACACAATCGACTTAGCATTAGCGCTAGCCGGAATCTCTTCAGCCACATTGACACGGCGCAAAACCGCTTTGATACGAGCATTAAGATGTCGAGGGTTAAATGGCTTGGCAATATAGTCATCTGCGCCGATCTCTAGACCAATAATCTGGTCAGTATCATCGGACACCGCAGTGAGCATAATAATAGGCACTGACGAGTGACGGCGAACTTGCTGGCATAAGGTAAATCCATCGTCTCCAGGTAGCATCACATCGAGTAAAATAAGGTCTGGATAGCCTTGCTGCTCTATATAGGCTTTCATTTGCTCACCATCATTAACAGCCGAAACCTGATAGCTTTGCTTCGTCAGATACTCTTCCAATAACTCACAAATTTCTTGATCGTCATCGACAACGAGAATTTTAGCTGACATACCCTTACCCATTACTGCTCTGTATTGATAGAGCGAGTGTAATCACTTCTGATATTCGAGATGAATGAAGATTCCAAAGAATTTGAACCTCTTGCGGACACACATCACATCTTATTAACAAAACAGAAATCAACAATCGAACAAAAGTAATGATTTACGTCTAAGCTAAAACAATAAAAATCATTAAAAAGCGCTAGGTCCCTGATGAGAAACCCTCTATCGATGTTAAGTAGATGCTTGTTTACGCTGCTATTAATCTTACCTGTCTCAACTACTGTTTTTGCCAACTATTCGATCGGTTTAGCCGCATGGACAGGCTATCCTGACAATGTGCGAGGCTTTAAAGATGGACTCGTCGAAGGAGGACTCGATCTCAGTAAAGTTACCTTTATTGAAGGAGTGACATCCGCAGATAAGGCAACGCAAACCCAATCGATTCAGCAGATGAAAGAGAAACGGGTTGATCTGGTTTATTCGTTGACGACTCCAGGCACCTTGATCGTAAAAAATACTTTTCCCGAGTCAGTACCTATCGTCTTTTCCATCGTCACTTACCCGGCAGACTCTGGACTTATCGACTCTTTCGAGTACTCGGGAAACAATTTGGTCGGTACCAGCAACTACATATCTCTCAAATATTACATCCAACTACTTGACGCATTGCTTCCCGATACAAAAACAGCCGCTATTTTCCATCGTAAGGGCGAGCCAAACTCGAAGATCCAAGCATCGAATTTGATACGCCTATTGAAAAGGAAAAAGGTTCAAGTCTTTGATATTGAGGTGAGCAATCTAGAAGAGCTAGAACAACAAGCCCTAGCCGTGGCACAAAAAAGTGACGTTTTTATCACCACCACAGATACCTTGCTGCAAAACGGCGGTGAGCAGGTACTGATTGAAGTCGCCAAGCATGCGCAGATCCCAGTATTGAGTTCCAACAAATCTGGCATTCAGCAAGGCGCGACTTTCGGGCCCGTCGCTGATTTCTACCTTTTGGGAAAACAGTCGGGATTACTCGCCGCCGACATACTCCTTAATGGCAAGCAGCCAAGACACCTAGAATCTAGCCTGCAAAAAACGCCGACTTTCCTTATCAATAAAGAGAGCTTTTCTCGTTTACAACTTGACGAGAAGAAGTTGGCAAATTTCAGCTACCAATGGTTTTAATCATCAATGACGCTAACCAAAAAAATCCTTCTCAGTATTGTTCTCCTAACCCTGTGTATGTTCTTAGCTGCCGGGTACTACATCTATAAGTATTCAGAACATGCATTAGAGTACAAAGCGTATCAGCAACTGAGTGGTTCTTTGGAGCTGGCAGAGGGGATCATTGATGGACATAACCAGAAAGTCACCTCTATTGCATCACTCAATGCCCAGAACCGTAACATCATTAAAGCTCTCGACTTAGGCATCAATAGGGGTATAGCCCAAGAACTTAATGACTCGATTAAAAATAGTCACTTCATTAATTACATTTTTATTATCGACTACGAAGGGTATGTCTTTTCTACTTCAACCGTCGACTACCAAAGTAATAAGTTTTTTGGAGAGAAGTGGCTGAATTACGACTTAGAAACCCAGCCTCAACTCAGCCAATTGTTAACTCGAGATACCATTATTAGTACGCCCAATCAGGATCCATTCTTATCAACTGAGCAAGGAAAACAGCTATCTCAATGGGTGGTAAGCCCAATCTATTTTCGCGATCAATTAGTCGGCTGGTCACTACTTTCATTTGATTGGCAGCGTAATATGCTTGATCTACTCAATGCAACCTACCAACGACTAGAGCATGCCCACTATCCTGTGGCTAACTTAGGGCTATCTGACCAAATGAGCGAGTCAAGCCCACTTATGGTCGGAAAACTTGCTACCCCCTCTCAAGTGCTTCAAGCCAGCAAAGAGATGTATTTTGGTCAGGCTAACTACTTGCTGTCTGTTGCATTCGATGCAGAGCAAGCTCTAAGTAGTTTAAGTGCCATTAAGCAAAGGATGTTATTCATCTTCGTCATTGCCGCGATAGCGCTAACTTTGGCTATGTGGCTCTCGATAAGAACCTTGATTATTAATCCACTTGAAGCTCTCAACCAGAACATTATTGGCTTAGATACGGATAACCTCGATGCTAGGCTCCCGGCGTCCTCTACTTCAGAAACCAATTCAATTACCCAAGCCATTAATCAACTATTGGAACGTTTACGCAGTAATACTATTTCGATAGAAAGGCTCGATGAAGAGATTAAAGCGAAACAAACGTCTGAACAGCAGCAGAAGCTCGTCACTCAAAAACTTGAAGCTATTTTGGACACCGCGGCTGACGGAATTGTCACCATAGACAGAGAAGGAAAGATCCTTAGTTTTAACCAAGCTGCGCAAATGATGTTCGGCTACTTAGAGCAAGAAGCGATTGGGATGCAAGTGGAAAAGCTGATGCCAAATAAACACGGTGCGCTACACCAAGCTTACATCGATCAGTATCTTGCAACGGGTCACAGTAAAATTATCGGTGTCGTGGATAAACAAGGTCGGTTAGGACGTGAGTTCCAAGCGGTGACCAAGCAAGGTGAACGTTTTCCCATTTTACTCTCTATTGCTCAAGTCGAAACGAGCCAAGGCATGCTTTTTTCCGGTGTCATTAAAGATATTTCTAAACAGAAACAGGTTGAGCGTGATCTTATTTTCGCCAAAGAAGAGGCTGAACAAGCCGCGCTATCAAAAAGTGAGTTCTTAGCGGTGATGAGTCACGAGATTCGCACACCAATGAACGGCATTATCGGCATGCTTGATCTGTTGCAAGATAATGATCTTAACCATTCTCAAGCTCATCAAGCTTACCTTGCTCATACCAGCGCCCTCTCCCTTCTAACCTTGCTCAACGATATATTAGATTTTTCAAAAATTGAGGCGGACAAATTAGAGCTTGAGCAACAACACTTCGACTTACGGCATATGTTAGGGGATTTTGCGGAGGCGATGTCTGCGAGCTTAACCAATCCAAATGTCGAGATCATCCTTGATACCATTGATGTAGAGCACTCAATGATCATCGGTGACAGTACTCGTATCAGGCAAATATTCTCCAACCTTGTCAGCAATGCACTTAAGTTTACTGAACACGGTGAAGTCATTATCACCGCGCGCCTCGAAGAATATGATGCCACCCAGTGGCAACTTAACGCTTCGGTCAAAGACTCAGGCATTGGTATTCCACCCGACCGAATAGGCTCTTTGTTTGACAAATTTAGTCAAGTTGATAGCTCGACGACAAGGAGATATGGCGGTACTGGTTTGGGCCTCGCCATAGTCAAAAAGTTATGCCAGCTTATGGGCGGTAATGTCTCAGCGACCAGCCAAGTTGCCAAAGGAAGTGAATTTAGTTTTGACCTATTAGTACAGAAATCAAATCAATCAGAGAAAGTCATTCCTAGCGTAGACATCTCGCTACTCAATATTCTGGTGGTGGACGACAATGCAATTAACCAAGAGGTGATTTTACGCCAACTGCAACACTGGGGCGCAAACGCCATCTCCTGCTCTAGTGCTTTCGAAGCCATCAGTTTATGCCAGCGTCGAACTGAAGATAATCTCCCCATGTTCGATATCGCCTTTTTAGACATGCAAATGGCGGAAAAAGATGGCCTTGAACTCAGCAAACAGCTCAGTAGCGATCCAAAAACTCAATCGATGAAACTGATCATGATGACTTCGATCGACAACGTTCCTAAACCGGAAACGATTCAAACAAGTGGGCTAAGCGGTTACTTTGTCAAACCGGCCACTACCAACGATCTGGTCAATGCTCTTAAGGTTATCGCAAGCCCAGACTTTTCTCCGGGTAAACAGCTCGTTACTCACAACTATCTATCGGCAATGCAACCAGAGAAGCAAACACCAACCTCACTCGATAGCGACCTTAAGCTGCTTGTGGTCGAAGACAACCGAGTCAATCAAATCGTCATTACTGGCATGCTGCATAAACTCGGATTGGACTGCACGATTACCAACAATGGCCGCGAAGCTTTAAGCGCTCTTTCAGATGAAAACAGCTTCGATATTGTTTTAATGGATTGTCAGATGCCAGAGATGGATGGTTACGAAGCCACGCACCGAATCCGAAGTGGTGCGAGTGGCGAAAGTATCAAGAATATCCCCATCATCGCCATGACTGCTAATGCAATGGAGAATGACCGCAATGCTTGTAAACACGTAGGGATGAATGACTTTCTTACCAAACCCGTCAATCGTTCCTTGCTAGAAGAAAAACTATTGCAGTGGAGTAATCAACACTAAAACCCGTTGAGTGGCTATTCTTCGCATGAGTAGAACAAAATGAGGCACAGGTGACCAGTTCAAGAGTGTTGTGAAGGAAGCTAAAACCGAAATTGAATAAGGGCGCCTTGGATGCTTAAAAGCACAAGTAAGCAATCACTTACCAACCAAGGCATACCTCTCGGCTTTTTCTATAACAGGGTAAAGATGCTCACAATACCGATTAAAGAAAATAAGCAAGTACGGCCGATTAGGCCAAAGTTGGAAGGTTGAATCATTTCTTGGTGCTGCATAGGCTAGGCTCTCTTTTTTGTTACATAGTCATTACAATATGATGAAATTTAGAGACTTTCTCAATGCATACTTAGATTAAATTTTTATGACAACGATTGGCATTATTTCAATTTTCCTCAATAACCCCTGAGCTTAACGCACACAATCTGGCTTTGGTCACTCAACAAGAAAGCCATTTCAACTATTATCAAGACATCATAATTATAAATTCGACGTCAGGAGGCCAATTATGCGATCGCTCATAAAACGCTTTTCACTTCACCATATCTTTACCGCCTTAGCTGGCATTCCCTTAATCTTAGCTATGCTAATGGCCGTAGAGCTCGCCATTTTTCAAAAGACCACCGTAGAACAGGCCAATCGCGATCAGGAGATCATCCAATTGACACTGCTCTACGATAACTTGGCGCATAACCTTGCCGTAGAGCGCGGGTTAACAGCTGGGGTACTTGGAAGTAAAGGCGCACAAGAGCAAGTTGCTAAACTCAAAGAGCAACGCAAGAATGCCGATCAGCACATCGCGGAATTTAACGCATTTAAACCTGAATATATCTCTTCAGAACTGACGAACAAGCTGAAACAGTCTTTGGATACTCAGCTTGCAGATATCAATCAAATCCGTAACCAAGTTGATCAGCTTTCCCCTAAACGCTCTCCATTCGCTTACTACTCCAATCTCAACCAGCTCGCGATTGACAATGCTGTTCTGCTGGTTTCTGGCGTAAGTAACTCTGAGATTATCAGGCTAGGCAACTCTTTAACCTCGGTGATGGTCATTAAAGAAAGGGCCGGACAAGTTCGCGGCGCACTTAACGGGGCTTTTGCTCGTAAAAATTCTTCGCTTGGTCAGTACACCGCAATAGAGAATTATCTCAAGTCCGGTGAATACGCTGAAAGATTGGCAAGTCTTGCCATGCCAAGCGAATTCTCAAGCCAACTTGAGGCAGCAAAAAACAGCCCGACTTGGAAACAGGTTGTTGATATTCAGAATCAATATCTGGGTCAGAAAACGCAGTTACAAAATCTGCAAGGGCCTTCCGCTTTAGATTGGTTCGGTTTGGCGACAGAGAAAATCAAACTGGTCAACAAAATTCGCAACCAACTGGCCACCACAATGACTGATGTGGTTTCAACTCAAGCAAGCTCTGCGCAGTGGTTACTCAGCATGATGCTCGCCGCCATTGTCTGTTTAGGTGCTGTATTGTTCGGGGGAATGGTTGTCAGTCTTTCAAGCCTTAAACGCCGAGTTGGCGAACTCACTAACAACTTAGCGAATATGTCGAAATCTAACGACCTTAGCATGGTACTGCAAGATGAAGGAAAAAATGAACTGTCGCAAATATCGTCAAGTGTGAATGGCTTGGTATCCAGCATTAAGCGACTGTTGATTAACGTCACCGAAACCAATGAGCATAGCCATCAACGACTCGACCAAATGGTTCAAGGGGCCAATGATCTTGGTGACAGCAGTCGAGCAACCTCCGACAAATGTGGCAACATCGCTGCGGCCATGACTCAGCTCTCTCAATCAAGTCTAGAGATCGCCTCTTCTTCTGAGCGTGCATTAGAAGAAACGGAGCAAATGACCAATAAGGTGCTCACGTGTCAAAAGCAAAGCCAAGATTCTTATGAGATTGTGAAAGCCTTGGTCAATCAAATAGAGCAAACGCAGGAGTGTATGTCGCAGTTAGAGCAAGACGCACAAAGTGTCAGCAAAATCGTTGAAACAATTAATGGCATTTCCGAGCAAACCAACTTGTTAGCATTGAACGCTGCCATTGAAGCTGCTCGTGCTGGTGAACATGGTCGCGGCTTTGCGGTTGTCTCTTCTGAGGTTCGAGATCTTGCTCAGCGCAGTAAAGAAGCAACCGAACATATCTCTCAGTTGCTTTCCAACATCACCAATAACACGCAAACTGCTGTGAGTAATATGGATAAAAGCCGAGAAGCGACTGACTCAACGTTCAACTCAGTTTCTGAAGTCACCAACAGCGTCTCTCAGCTAGAAGTATTGATTGAAACCGTTAATGAACATATTACCAGTATCGCCAACTCTACGGTCGAGCAGTCCAAAGCCAGCGAAGCGGTCGATCAGGATGTCGATGTCCTATCGGATATTGCGCAAAATACAGGGCAACTTGCGGATAGCATGAACCAAATAGTCACTAGCTATCGCCATGAAGTGAGTGAAGTGAGCGACCACCTAGAGAAGTTTAAACTGGGTGCTACCGAAGCGAGAGGGTAATTCTGACAAAGTCACCATCTTCAAACTCGATATGATGATCAAACAGAGATGAAGAATATATTGTACGGAGGAAAGAGTGCTTCTCACCATGGGTGCCACGAAACAACATCGAAATGTTCGCGACTAAACGGTTACGATTATTGAAGTGGGCATTAAGATCAGCAGAAAGCACACACAGCAAGCACCCTTTGCAGTTGTGTTGTAAGTCTACTGCTTCAGGGCTTGAGACAAGCACTGTGGTGTTGAGCTCTTTTTCGAGCGTATTGACTAGCAGCAAGAAGCTATCAAGGTGTGGTAGTTCATCCCCTTCGATTGGTGTCAGCAAATTGCCCAACATGGCTTCCATGTCCAGTCGCTGAGAACGCGCATGGCTGACAAGCGATTTCACCTTCTTTTTTAAAGGCTTATATTTCTTGCTGTTGGCGGCTTTGTTTAGCCACGCCGAAAGAATATCGTTGATTTGAGAGCGAGATTTGCTCGATAAAACGATCGCAGTATGGTTAGTACGCAAATGGAGTAAAGCATGAAGAGCGAGCTCCGCCAGTAGCGGCTCGAATTCAGGTTTAATTTTGGTATGGATACTGCGCATGTTCTCTGAACGTAAGGTGCCAAGCTTGAGCTTAGTCTATTAGAATTTGTAAAAGGAACGACATGCTACCGAAAAGCCTTACGTAAGTACAGTATTCAATCGATGTCTGAGCAACTATTCACCAAACCTCAAAACTAAGCGTGAAGCGGAGTCTGGAGGCGTTTCTGCACAATACGCTTTGCCTTTTGGATCTGTGTGACCTTCGGGTGCATTGGGTCTTGCTTTATCAAGTTCTCGATAACAATCCCTACACTCACAGGAAATTGCTCTTTGAGCAACTCAATATTGCTGCTATCAGACACCTTAAACTTCAGCATGGCGTTAATAAAATGAGAGTGATGGTTGATAAAATAAGGCGCCTCTTTGGCCTTTATCGCTAAAGCATCAATCACACGACCTAGCGACGCCTTTTCTGTCGCTTGCTGGATCGCTTGCGCTTTAACACTCAATATTGCTTCGGCTTTATCAAGCACAATGCAGCTAATCGTCATCGCAATATCTTTCTTGCTTGAGTTGAGCAGCCTTAACTCATCTAGCCAAGTTCTGGCTAAATCTAAGCAGCCAATATGAAGTGCTACTGCAAGAAGAGCAAACTTACGATGTTCCAACTTCGTTTGGTTGTACAGCAACTCAAGACGCTTTGGCGAGCAGACAGGGTTCACTCCATTAACTTGTAACAACAGATGATACAGACCTTTTGAAAACTTATGGCTATCGGTTAATTCATTCTCTTGAATAGCCAAAATTCCCTTTAGAGACGTTTTCAATGTCGCCGGATTCATTTTGTTGCGTGTTTTGATGGCAATAAGTGCTTCGAGAAACAGTCTCAGTTCCTCAATAAACACCAACTCTTCGTCATCTAGCACCGAGTCATAGTCAATTTTGGCGAGAAACATTGACGCTTTTCGATAGTCGGAGAGCATAATACATAGCATCACGCACTTAAGCGTTAAATGAACAATATGTGGGTAGCGGATCGAAAGCTTGATCATTACCCGAACCGCTTTGTCTAAATCACAATCAAGCAATGAATGACGAGCGGTGATCTGCGAAACCAAAGGGTCGTCAGGATAGCCAAGAAGCTCATATTCTTGAGCTAAGGTTAGCGCCTCCACCTCATTTCCCAGTTCATTATGAAGTGAAATCTGTTTTACAAGTGGCCAACGATGTTTTACTTGTTTGCTTAGCTGCTTAAGAACAAGTAGAGCTGAGTCATATTTATTCTGTTTTACGTAGCAATCAACTACGACTTTGTGAAAGTCTAGCCACTCGATCCCCTTACGCTTTGATTGTCGGTTGCAGATTTCAATCGCTTCATCATATAAACCAATTTCGAGCTTCTTATGCACAGTCGCCAAAATCGAACGTTTAATTAAGCTGCTAGCAATAAGGTGCTTAAACTGGTTGTAGTTAAAAGGGTGACCGAGAATATTATCCGGCTCTAACTCCTCAGCCCCTCGGATTTGATCATCATCGCCACTGTTGGCAATCACAACAAACGAGCAGTCACACGAGTAGGCTCGGCTTTCCTGATAGAGGTAGTGATATTTAGGGCCGACTATTTTTTTCTTACTTGCATAAGAACAGATGATCAGATCAAAGCGATGCTGGTTAACAAGCTGCTTAAAGGTCATGACATTTTGTGCCTTGTGCAAATTATCTTCTGCACCACCCATTTTTTTCAGCATGTTTTTTATCGACGAGGACAACATGCTGTTCTCTTCTACGATAAGTATTCGCTTGTCACTTAAATCTTTTTTGTCCGCCATCTATCTACATCTGTCATCTAATTTTCGATTGGATGCTAGAAGGCCGACACATTAAAGCCTATCACTAGCCGCAGACTTAGATACACGAGCCAAAACTCAGTTACAAATTAATCAATATAAAAAACAATTTTATGCTTATATATCAACCAATTACAAATAACAATAAAGCTTTATAAATATTCACAAAACCAAACCTAAAGCAGAGATCATTCATTAAATGGATTTATGTTGAGCAATACTTGAGCAAACAACTAAAAGATAAGATCATTCACATATCAACATTGGCTCGATATCAAGTACTGAAAATAGCGGTAATTGACCACCTAATGACGTGAGATGGACAGTTGTAAAAGCACCAAAACGAAAAAACCCGACAACTCTATGAGCTATCGGGTTTCTAGAATAAATGGCACGCCCTGTAGGATTCGAACCTACGACCACATCCTTAGAAGGGACGTGCTCTATCCAGCTGAGCTAAGGGCGCGCTACAGGAAAAGGATTATACGAGTTCGAATTCTTAAAACAAGGGCTTTTAGTAACATTATGATCTGACTGACTAAAAAAAGGTCACAGAATTCTATTTTGATTAAAAACACCACAAAGCAAACGTTTGCTTATAGATGTTCGTCAAATAATTTGCGACAATGCGCTGCAAATTATTTGCCATTCTTATTAAAGGAAAGTCATGACCGCTCAAAATATTGATGGAACCCTAATTTCCCAAACTGTTCGCTCAGAAGTTGCAGCCCGTGTAAAAGCTCGTAAAGAAGCTGGCTTACGTGCTCCTGGCCTTGCAGTGGTTCTTGTCGGCGAAGATCCGGCTTCTCAGGTTTATGTCGGCAGCAAACGTCGTGCATGTGAAGAAGTTGGTTTTGTCTCAAAATCTTTTGACCTTCCTGCAACGACGACAGAAGAAGAGCTACTGGCTCTTATTGATGAACTTAATGGTGACGCCGAGATTGACGGTATTCTTGTCCAGCTGCCCCTTCCTGCTGGTATTGATGCAACACATGTCCTTGAGCGTATCCACCCTGAAAAAGACGTCGATGGTTTCCACCCATACAACGTTGGTCGATTAGCTCAACGTATTCCTAAGCTACGTTCTTGTACACCTAAAGGTATTATCACTCTACTAGAGCGCTACAACATCAACCTCCGTGGTATGCATGCGGTTGTAGTGGGTGCGTCAAACATTGTCGGCCGCCCTATGACGCTTGAGCTACTACTGGCAGGCTGTACGACCACTACATGTCACCGCTTCACTAAAGACCTTGAAGGTCATGTTCGCCAAGCTGACTTAGTTGTGGTTGCAGTAGGTAAACCCAACTTTATTCCTGGCAATTGGATCAAAGAAGGTGCCGTTGTGGTCGATGTGGGTATTAACCGCTTAGATTCAGGCAAGCTGGTTGGTGATGTCGATTATGACAACGCAAAAGAGCGCGCAAGCTTTATTACCCCAGTACCAGGCGGCGTGGGACCAATGACGGTCGCAAGCCTAATTGAGAACACCATGCTTGCTTGTGAGCAGTTTCATACTAAGAAGTAGTACGAAGACGTCATAAATAATCAAAGGGCAGATATCGAGTGATATCTGCCCTTTTGCGTTTTGGATAACTGGATAACTGGATAACTGGATAACTGGATAACTGGATAACTGGATAACTGGATAACTGGATAACTAAAGTTGCTACGTTGTGGTTAAGAAGTCCAATCCCGCTTTCCATAGGGCGAAGCCCGTTCCCGAAGGACGAAGTCCGTTCCAGTCTCCTTCCCTACAAACTAAGAATCACACCTGCAATTGATGCGCTCATTAGGTTTGCCATGACACCCGCCGCAATGGCGCGGAAGCCGTATTTGGAAATGAATGGACGCTTTTCAGGCACTAGGCTTCCCAAGCCACCGATGAGCATAGCCATGGTTGAGATGTTAGCAAAGCCGCACAATGCAAAGGTCACGATAGCTTGTGAGTGCTCACTTAATTGTGCTTTGACATCCATTAATTGGATAAAGGCGACAAACTCGTTCACAACGATCTTATTACCGATTAACGAACCTGCAGTGATGGCTTCATTCCAAGGAACGCCGAGTAGCCACGCCACTGGTGCAAACACATAACCAAGGATTAACTCAAAACTCAGCTCTACTCCAACTAGACTGCCAACCCACCCTAGCATGCCGTTAAGCATCGCTATCACACTGATAAACGCAAGTAAGGTTGCGCCAACCGCGACTGCAATACGCAAACCAGACATAGCACCGTCAGCCATAGCTTCAACGACGTTGGTCGCTTTCGGCATCTCGGCATTATCTAGCTCAGTGCTCGGGCTGATGGTTTCCGTTTCAGGTACTAAGATCTTAGCCATCAACAAACCTGCCGGAGCCGACATAAACGCCGCAGCAATCAGGTAGTTGAGATCCACACCTAGCGACGCGTAACCAACCAAGGTGCCACCAGCGACAGAAGCAAGACCACCACACATAACAGCGAAAAACTGCGAGTCTGTCATCTGCTTTAAGTACGGTTTTACCACTAGCGGCGCTTCAATCATGCCGACAAAAATGTTTGCTGTCGCTGACAACGACTCGGCACGACCAATGCCCAATAGCTTTTGCAGCCCACCACCAATAAAGTTAATCACTTTTGGCATAAGCCCTATGTGGTACAAACCTGAAATCAGCGCCGAGAAAAAGATGATGATGCCAAGAACGTTGATTGCAAACGTAAAACCACCAGTTGCCAAGCCGCCAAACAAGAAAGCGATACCTTCTTGACCATAGTTAATCAGGTTGGAGACGGCGCCTGTCACGCTGTTCAGCGCTTCTTTACCTGCTGGTACGTACAACACCAATAGCGCAAAGGTAATTTGCAATGCAAACGCGAGCGATACCGTTTTAAAATTAATTTTCTTTCTATTTGTAGAGAGCAGCCAAGCGGTAAATAGAATGGCTACAACACCAAGAATTGAGTTCATAACATGAATCCGACAGAAGGGGGAACAAGAGTGGCGTCGGAGTCTAGCGCTCTAAAAATGAGATGCAAGTCACAGTTGTTAACTGGATGTATTTTGCAGAGATTAAAATATCGCCACACAAATAACCCATTGATAATTAGACATATAAACGTTTGCCTATCACTATACTTTCCAAGTGGAAATGATGTTTATGGAGTAAGAAAAATTAATCTTGCCAAGGTGGTACAGGTCAGGGCCTTTGAATATAGGGCGCTAGTTTCTTATCCCAATGGCAAGGGTTACCAATTTTCTGCTTAATAAAATCCATCACGGCTACTGTCTTCTTAGGTAAGAAACGACGACTTGGATAGACAGCGTAAAACGGCATACTTTGCGAAGCGTTCCAATTGGGAAACAGTTGGATAAGTTGACCGGTTTTAAACTCATCGCCGATAAGATAAGTCGCTAGATAAGCGATGCCCCACCCTGCAACCGCGGCATCACGGACCGCTTCTGCTAAGTCGACCGAATAATTCCCAGAGACTTTAATGCTCAACTGTTCTTGAGGGTTGCTAAATGACCATCGGGTATAGTCCCGTTCCCAGCTTCGATAAATCAGGCAATTATGTTCCGTCAGCTCACTTGGGTGACTTGGTGTTTGGTGCTTAACTAAATAATCAGGAGAGGCTGCAACCACAAACTGCGAGTCCGCTAAACGCTGAGCCACATAGCCTTCAGGTAGATGCTCATTGTTGGTAATCCACAGATCCAACCCCTCTTCAAGCATATCCACTTTGTAGTCGAACAAATGCACTTCAACCTGAAGGTTAGGATATTGCTGGCGAAGCTCATCAATCGCAGGAATAATGTGCAATGTACCAAAAGATTGCGACAGACCAATTTTCACTAGCCCTGCTACCTCATCACGCTGGCTTTCAACCTCTAACTGAGCCTCCCCCACTATCGAAACCAACTGAGCGCAATGTTCGTAAAATTTTTGCCCCGCCTCAGTTGGCGTAAAGCTGCGCGTCGTACGTTGCACAAGCTTTACACCCAACGATGATTCAAGCTGAGCTAATTGCTTACTCACATGAGAGACAGACACTCCTAAGCTTTTAGCAGCCAAGGTAAAATTCTTATGTTTGAGCAAAGCGGCAAACACTACCATTTGCGCAGCACGTTCTGAAAGCACGGGATCTCCAAAAGAAAAAGGAGCTCAAGAGAGCTCCTTTTGTTTAAATTTTTTGTCTACAACGTAATTCTATCAGCAAGATGACTGACAGCTAAAGCGAAGTAGTAAGAGCGATTCCACTTCATCAGTACATTGTAGTTGTTGTATACCAAATAGACTCGCCCGTTGGCATTGTCTGGCGCAGTCAACCATGCATCCACATCCACTTGTGGCAGCGAACTACCATCGTAACGAGTGATGCCAAGTTGATTCCATTCCGCTAGGGTTTTCTCTTTACCTTCAACACGACCTTCTAGGTCCATGTCGAAACCTTGCGGTAGCTTAACCTGACGTCCCCAAGTGAACTTGTCATTCCAACCAGATTGACTCAGATAATTGGCGGCTGACGCGAACACATCCGCTTCTGTATTCCAAATGTCTTTCTTACCATCACCGCTTCCGTCAGCAGCATAAGAAAGGAACGAGCTTGGCATAAACTGACATTGCCCCATAGCCCCAGCCCAAGAGCCTTTAAAGTTGCTGACTGAGATATGCCCTTCTTGCAAGATTTGCAGTGCGGCCATGGTTTCTTTGCGGAAGAAGGCTTCTCGGCGACCGTCGTAGGCGAGCGTTGATAGTGCATCGATCACTGGGTAGTTACCCGTGAACTTACCGAAGTTACTTTCTACACCCCAAAGCGCAACGATAAAACGTGGTTGTACACCGTATTCTTCACCAATTCGGCTTAACTCAGCATAGTGCTCTTTGTATAGCGCTTTCGCTTGTTTTACCTTCCAATCAGGGACTGCACGAGGAATGTACTCATCCAGTGTTAACTTCTTTTCCGGTTGGTTCTTATCCGCTTTTACAGCACGAGGCTTATGAGTCACATTGTCAAAAGCCTGATTGATAATTTGCTCCGAAATACCATTGGTTCGAGCTTCTTGTTTTAAGCCTTCAACATATTGCTCAAAACTGACCTCATTTGCATAAACAGAGGTAGAGAGTGTTAATCCTAGAACGACTGACAGTAGTTTTTTCACATTGCCCTCCTTGAGCAATAGAAACCAACAATCTAATTATTATTTACTCTTCAGATTGCTGACGAGCTTGTTTTTGCTCTTTATATTCATCGAGTAGGTTTTTTGGTGGCGGTGGCAACTGCAAGAAAAAGCCATCATCTATTAAAGACTGTTTTACTTTCTCAACATCAACTTGTGCCAGTGTGCGCCCTTCCAGTTTGACCACCATAACCATAATAGGTTTGCCAAACATCTGCATTAAAGTGTCAGGAACTTGTGAAAAATCATCCTTTTTCGGGATATATAGGTAAGCGCCTTCTTTTTTAGAACTTTTGTAAATTGCACAAAGCATTGGAAGCCTTTTATCCATTTATTTCATTGAACGTCAATGTTTCGCTATTTTTTAAAGCAAAACACTCAATTGAGCGCAAGATAACTTGCTGTGCTTATTCTGGGAATATAACATGACACCCCTAGTCTCAGGCAACGCCCTTAAGAGGTTGTAAGTAAAAGATGTCACACACCCCAGACCTAAAAGGCAGCAGCTTTACTTTGTCAGTTTTGCACCTTTCTGACAACAATGTTGATAAAACTATTCATTTCTTACAAGAAAAGGTAGAGCAGGCACCGGCATTTTTTGCTCATGCGCCCGTTGTCATTAATATTTCAAAAGTCGATGGTGATATTGACTTTGTGAGACTGAAAGAAGGTATTTCCCAAGCAGGTATGATTCCCGTAGGCGTCACAGGCTGCAAAGACAAGCGCACACAGAATTTAGCCTCTGAAGCTAAGTTTGCGGTCATGTCTGCGAGCAAGTCTCCAGCGCAAGCTCCTATGAAGATGACACCAACCAAGATTATCCGTACGCCAGTACGTTCTGGGCAACAAATATATGCCAAGGACAGCGATCTTGTGGTGCTCAATCATGTTAGCGAGGGAGCTGAGGTCATTGCAGATGGTTCTATTCATATCCACGGTACTCTACGCGGCCGCGCTATAGCGGGGGCGAGCGGAAACACTGGCGCAGTCATCATCTGCAATAAGCTTAATGCTGAACTTATGTCGATCGCAGGACACTACTGGCTCACCGAGCAGTTCGCCGACGAGTTTTGGCAGCAAAAAGTTATGTTCAGTTTGCAAGACGACTCGCTAAAGTTCGAGTTGTTAACGATTTAATCTTATAAGGAACACATAATGGCACGCGTTATTGTTGTCACTTCAGGTAAAGGTGGTGTGGGTAAAACCACTTCAAGCGCCGCAATCGCTTCAGGCCTTGCTGTAAAAGGAAAGAAAACGGCAGTTATCGATTTCGATATTGGTCTGCGTAACCTCGATCTTATCATGGGCTGTGAACGCCGCGTGGTTTACGACTTCGTCAACGTAATCAACGGCGAAGCGACATTGAACCAAGCAATGATCAAAGACAAGCGCACGGAGAACCTGTTCATTCTTCCTGCCTCACAAACTCGTGATAAGGATGCGCTCACCAAAGAAGGGGTTCGCCGCATCTTAGATGAGTTAGACGAAATGGGCTTTGACTTTATTATCTGTGATTCTCCCGCAGGCATCGAGCAAGGCGCATTAATGGCGCTATACTTTGCAGATGAGGCCATTGTTACCACTAACCCTGAAGTCTCTTCTGTACGCGACTCCGACCGCATTCTTGGCATCCTAGATTCTAAGTCTCGCCGCGCAGAAGAAGGTTTAGAGCCAGTAAAACAGCATCTATTGCTGACGCGCTACAACCCAGCGCGAGTGACTCAAGGTGAAATGCTAAGCGTTGAAGACGTAGAGGAGATCCTACATATCTCACTACTGGGTGTTATCCCTGAGAGCCAAGCGGTACTAAATGCCTCTAACAAAGGCGTACCTGTCATTTTCGACGATCAGTCTGATGCAGGTATGGCATACAACGACACCGTTGAGCGTCTGCTAGGTCAGCAAGTGGATTTCCGCTTCCTGACTGAACAGAAGAAAGGAATCTTTAAACGACTATTTGGAGGCTAAATGTCATTACTTGAGTTTTTCCGTCCCCAGAAAAAAAGCTCTGCAAATTTAGCCAAAGAGCGTCTACAAATTATTGTTGCCGAGCGCCGTAGCCAAGGTGACCCAGCACCGTCGTACTTGCCACAGCTAAAAGAAGATATTCTTAAGGTGATCAGCAAGTACGTGGCTATCGACCCTTCTATGGTTGATTTGTCATTCGAGCACAAAGATGACGATATTTCTGTACTAGAGCTTAACGTTAAGTTACCAGAAGACGAGAACTAGAGAGCTAGAGAGCTAGAGAGCTAGAGAGCTAGAGAGCTAGAGAGCTAGAGAGCTAGAGAGCTAGGAAAGTTTCGAGGGTTGATGTGAGAGCATCAACCCTTTTTATTTGCGAACGCTTCGCTTATGGATGCGTGATGCTGGAACGGACTTCGTCCTATGGAAAACTGGAAAACTGGAAAACTGGAAAACTGGAAAACTGGAAAACTGGAAAACTGGAAAACTGGAAAAAGTTTGTAGGATTGGTATTAAATGCAAACCCTTATTGATTACTTGGTCATCCTCAAGAGCGAGTTGGGGATCTCTTGAAGTGGGTCGAATACTCAATGAGATTCCCTGTTGTTTCCTTCGTCAGTCTATCGGATGACACTAGATTGGTAACTATTTGAAGATTCAACTCTCGTTTTCTAGCAGGGCGAAGCCCGATCCCGCTTTCCAGCAGCGAAGCGTTCTAGCCTCTCGTAGGACGAAGTCCGTCCTCGCTCTTACACCTTAAACTGGTTAACGAGACGTTTCAGAGATTCAGCCTTCTGCTCTAGAGTTTGAGCTGAGCTCGCGGCCAAGTTTGCTTGCTCATTGGCAACAACAGACACCTCAGACACACTTTCAACGTTCTTTGACACTTCGCCACTGGCTACTGATTGCTCTTCGGCAGCCGCCGCAATACTATCGATCATATTAGCCACGGTTTGCGCACCTTCGACGATTTCATCTAGGCTGACCCCTGCTTTTTTAACTAACTCTAGTCCTTCAGTAACTTGTGTCGCCCCTACTTCCATTCGTTCAACCGCAAGTGAGGTTTCGTTTTGAATCGCTTCAATTGATTGTCCGATTTCTTGTGTTGCTGATGTGGTTCTATCTGCCAATGCACGAACTTCATCCGCGACTACAGCAAAACCCCGCCCAGCTTCGCCAGCTCGCGCAGCCTCTATTGCCGCATTAAGTGCCAACAAATTCGTTTGCTCAGCAATTTCATTAATCACGCTGATAATTTCGCCAATTTCAGAACCGCGCTTTCCTAGTTCTGCAACACTATTCGAAGACGCCGTTACAGCCTCATTAATGGCGTTCATTCCCTCAATGGTACTTTGAACAACTTCACCACCTGAGTTAGCGGTAACACCTGCAGCTTGTGCATTTGCCGTGGCTTCTGAAGATTTCGTCGCCACCTCCTGAATGCTGTGGCTCATCTGTTCAATAGAAGATGAAATTTGAGCAATCTTCTCAGATTGAACCCCTAACTCATGTGACATATTGGTATTGGCCTGCGTGATCGACATTGTGCCGTCAACTACCTCATTCGTAGTGCGCAATACTTCGAGAATCGCCCCATTGGTTTTTTTCACAGCCTGATTGTAGCTAGCGGCCATCGCCCCTAATTCATCTTTAGAATCAATATCGATTGTATTGGTTAAATCCCCATTGGCTAAACGCTCTAGACCCGTTGCTACTTGTCTAACCGGGACAGTTATCGCTTTAAGCACCACCCAAGCAATTACAGAGCCCAAGCCAATCGCAATAAGCGTACCAAGCATTAACATCGTTTCCGTCGTTTTGGCTGCCGACGCGGCTGCTGCTTGTCGCTCATCCATCAAACCGTCTTCCATTGCAATAAAATCAGTGATTTGGTTACGAAATTGATCGAAATAGACTTTGCCCCGCGCTTCACCGACCAGTTTCGCCATATCATTCATCGTTTTGGCGTCACCAATCTCACGCCTCAAATTGATGATTGGCGAAACAACCTCAGCTTGCCATTCACTGATGGTATCGTTCATCTCTTCTAGCAGCTTAACTTGCTGAGGATTATCGCTAACCGTTTGTTTAAGTTTAAATATCAGTTGCTTAAACTTTCCACTGCCTTGGTTATACGGGGCGAGGAAATCATCTCTGCCCGCAAGAAGATAACCACGCATCCCCGTCTCCATATCAACCGCTGCCGCAAGTACGTCTTGAGCAGAAGCCATCACTTTATAAGTATGGTTGACCCAATCTGTTGACTCACTGAGTTGCGAAAACGAGCTAAGTAACTCTTCTGTTTCTGATTTTTCTAAATAACCTTGCTCATTCAAGGTAACAAGGGAAAAAACGCTATTATCAAACTTATCTTTGTTGTTTTTTTGTCGCTGCTCTAAGAGCTGAGCCTCGCGCTCTGTAAACAAGGCAATTTGTCCGCGAAACTTATCAAAATAGACTTTTCCGTGCGCTTCACCGACGAGGTCTGACACATCATCCATGGTTTTAGCGTGCCCAATCTCACGCCTAAGTTCGATGATGGGTTCAGTGACATTGACTCGCCAATCATTGATCGTTTGCTCAATCTCCTCTAAACGCTTGACCTGAACTGGGTTGTCATTAACCGTGTTCTTAAGTTCAGCCACTAGCTTAGTGAATCTTTGTTGACCATTCAGGTAAGGACCCAAAAAATCCTCTTTACCTGCGAGAAGAAACCCACGCATACCGGTTTCCATATCCACAGCAGCCGCTTCAATCCTCATCGCCTGCTGAATAACATTGTGAGTATGGTCAACCATGGCATTAGTTTGGACCTGGGAACGTGAACTTGTGATTGCAACAAAGGCCAAAAACACGAGGAGAATGAGCGGAGCCCCTGTACCTAGCGCGATTTTGAACCTTAAGGGAATATTATTAAAATTCATGGTTCTATCCTTGACGAGTAATCTTCTTCCAAATGGAGCGTTACTTAACTATAGGTATAGACATAAATGAAAAGTTTATCGAACAATTCACCCTAACGAAGTAGACGAAAAAAGCCCCAGTCTTTCGACTGGGGCTTTGGTCTTTTCCCGATAGATAAGTGTCGTGCTAGCGAAAACTTATCTCATGCTGAATCTTACTTATTATGCTTCAGCTTTTGCTTTCTTAGCTTTTGGTGCTGCTTTCGCTGCTTCTTGGTCTGCTTTCTTCTTGATAACTGTAGTACCTTCGAAAGTTTCGCCTTCAACGAACGCTTTACCGTAGTAAGAAGCAAGTAGAACTTCTTTCAGCTCAGTGATTAGAGGGTAACGTGGGTTAGCACCTGTACACTGGTCATCGAACGCTTCAACAGCTAGCTCGTCTAGTTTCGCTACGAAGTCAGCTTCAGAAACACCCGCTGCTTGGATAGACATTGGAATGTCTAGGTTACCTTTTAGCTCATCCAACCATGCTAGTAGACGTTCAATCTTCTGAGCAGTACGGTCACCAGCTTGGCTTAGGCCTAGGTGGTCAGCAACTTCAGCGTAACGACGACGTGCTTGTGGGCGGTCGTATTGAGAGAACGCAGTTTGCTTAGTTGGGTTGTCGTTCGCGTTGTAACGAACAACGTTAGAGATTAGTAGTGCGTTCGCCAGACCGTGTGGTAGGTGGAACTCAGCACCAATCTTGTGAGCCATTGAGTGACAAACACCTAGGAATGCGTTCGCAAATGCCACACCAGCGATAGTTGCTGCGTTGTGTACTTTCTCACGAGCGATTGGGTCTGCTGCACCGTTAGCGTAGCTTGATGGTAGGTACTCTTTAAGCATCTTAAGTGCTTGTAGAGCTTGACCATCTGAGTATTCGTTAGCAAGAACTGATACATAAGCTTCTAGTGCGTGAGTTACTGCATCGTAACCACCGAACGCTGTTAGAGACTTAGGCATGTTCATTACTAGGTTCGCATCAACGATAGCCATGTTTGGCGTAATTTCGTAGTCCGCTAGTGGGTACTTAGCACCCGTCTTGTCGTCGGTAACAACTGCGAATGGAGTAACTTCTGAACCCGTACCTGAAGTGGTAGTGATACAAACAAGCTCAGCCTTTTTACCCATTTTAGGGAACTTGTAGATACGTTTACGGATATCCATGAAGCGCATTGCTAGTTCAGCGAAGTGCGTTTCTGGGTGCTCGTACATTACCCACATGATCTTAGCCGCATCCATTGGAGAACCGCCACCTAGCGCTAGGATAACGTCTGGCTGGAAGCTCTTCATTGCTTCAGCACCTTTCTCTACTACTGATAGAGTTGGATCCGCTTCTACGTCGAAGAATACTTGAACTTCGATGCCTTGAGCTTTCAGTAGTTTCACTACTTCATCAGCGTAGCCGTTGTTGAATAGGAAACGGTCAGTAACTAGGAATGCGCGTTTCTTATCTTCTAGGTCGCCAAGAGCGATTGGAAGGCTACCACGACGGAAGTAGATAGACTTAGGTAGTTTGTGCCACAACATGTTTTCAGCTCGCTTCGCTACAGTTTTCTTGTTGATAAGGTGCTTAGGACCTACGTTCTCAGAGATAGAGTTACCACCCCATGAACCACAACCTAGAGTTAGAGAAGGCGCTACGTTGAAGTTGTAAAGGTCACCGATACCACCGTGAGTCGTTGGGATGTTTACAAGAATACGTGCCGTTTTTAGCTTGTCACCGAAGTAACGGATGCGGTCTGCGTTTGTGTCTTGGTTTGTGTATAGGCCAGATGTGTGACCAATACCACCGATTTCAACCATAGTTACTGCTTGAGCTACTGCGTCTTCGAAATCGTCAGCGCGGAACAGACCTAGAGTTGGAGATAGTTTCTCGTGAGCGAATGCGTCGTCGTAAGAAACCTTACCAAGACCTTCACCAACAAGAACTTTAGTATCAGCAGGAACTTTAACGCCTGCTAGCTCAGCGATAGCCGCTGCTGGCTGACCAACGATTTTAGCGTTAAGCGCGCCGTCGATAAGAAGGACTTTACGTACTTTATCTGCGTCAGCTTTGCTAAGTACAACCGCTTTGTGAGTTGCGAAACGCTCTTTCACTTCGTCGTATACTTCGTCAACTACGATTGCTGCCTGCTCAGAAGCACATACTACGCCGTTATCGAACGTCTTAGACATTAGGATAGAAGCAACTGCACGCTTAACGTCAGCCGTTTCATCGATAACAACAGGAACGTTACCCGCACCTACACCGATTGCTGGCTTACCAGAAGAGTATGCAGCTTTCACCATGCCTGGACCACCAGTTGCAAGGATAAGAGCAATGTCATCGTGCTTCATTAGGCCGTTAGAAAGCTCTACAGATGGCTGGTCAATCCAACCAATGATGTCTTTTGGAGCACCCGCTGCTACTGCTGCGTCTAGAACCAGTTTCGCTGCATCGTTCGTTGAGTTTTTCGCACGTGGGTGTGGCGAGAAGATGATGCCGTTACGAGTTTTTAGAGAGATTAGAGATTTGAAAATTGCAGTAGATGTTGGGTTAGTTGTTGGTACGATACCACAGATGATACCTACAGGTTCTGCGATAGTCATTGTACCTAGGTTGTCGTCTTCTTCTAAGATGCCACAAGTTTTTTCATCTTTGTATTTGTTGTAGATGAACTCTGACGCGAAGTGGTTTTTGATAACCTTGTCTTCAACAATACCCATGCCAGACTCTTCAACCGCTTGTTGCGCTAGCGGGATACGAGCGTGGTTAGCTGCTAAAGATGCTGCACGGAAGATTGCGTCTACTTTCTCTTGAGAGAACGTTGCAAACTCTGCTTGTGCCGCTTTAACGCGAGCAACCATTGCATCTAGTTCAGCCATATTAGTTACAGGCATAGTGAATCTCCTAAATTGATAAATATTAAAAACTTTTTAGTAAGGCCACTGTGATTGTCAGAACAGAGTTCTTAGTAAATCGCTTTCAGGACTGAGTATATTATTTCAGGTTGTGAAAAAAATTGACCCAGATCAGTTCTGAAAAACTATTTACCCACTTAGTGGTACACAAATCTCATATTTCTTTTTAATTCAATAAAAATCATAGACTTAAATCACACAACACCATTGAGCAATTTTACATCAATTGAACAACTAAATTTGCAATCTGACCATATTTTGTAAAAAAGTTTCATTTTCTGACCACAGACTTACATGTAATCCATAAACTTTGTGCTACTGAGAGTATATCCAAAGCTAACTATCTCTCTATAATCGGACTTATTTTTTACTGAAAATGTGCGAATGTTAACGTTTATGTAAAACGCTCATTTTTTTCAACTACATTCTACGTAACAAAGTATGTCATTAGTATTTACGTTTTTTTCAATAATAAGATTTTCTCAGTAATGAAATAGTTTTAACTTTAGTTTTTTTCATTCGTTCACGGCTAGATTTTCGACTATATTCCGCATGTAATCCGTTCCCTCTTTTATTTTGTGTAGGCACACCGAATGCAAACGTTCGAAATCGCAATCTTTTTGCAGTTTTTTCTTGGCTTAGTCGCAGCAGTTAACCCTGTTGGTATCATGCCTGTGTTCGTTTCTTTAACCGGTCATATGACTCAAGAAGAGAAAAACAAAACGGCAGTGACCGCCAACTTAGCGGTGGCTATTATTTTGGTTGTCTCTTTAATGGCCGGCCAAATGCTGCTCGATATGTTTAGCATCTCGTTAGACTCGTTTCGTGTGGCAGGCGGGTTGCTGCTGCTAAGTATCGCCTTCTCTATGATGAGCGGTAAACTTGGTGAAGATAAGCAGAACAAACAAGAAAAGTCGGAATACGTCAGTCGAGAACAGATTGGTGTTGTGCCATTAGCGATGCCCCTTATGGCAGGCCCCGGTGCAATCAGCTCAACGATTGTCTATGGCTCTCGTTATCCAGGTATGTTTGATACCGTTGGAATCATAGTTACCATCGTACTGTTCGCACTGTGCACGTGGCTGCTGTTTCGCTCTGCACCACTTATCGTGCGCTTCCTAGGTCAAACAGGTATTAACGTCATCACCCGTATTATGGGTCTTATTCTGGGCGCTCTAGGCATTGAGTTTATTGCTAACGGCCTACGCAATCTCTTCCCAGGGTTAGCCTAAATAAATTAATCGAGTATGATAGAGCGACCTAAATCAATATCGCTCTATCATGCCGAGACACTCTTTAAAGCATCACCTTTACGTTATTATCTTTGGTACCCACACAAAAGCGGGCCGAGCATTTGATCTCGCGCTTATTGTGGCGATTTTGTCTTCTTTGATCGTACTGGTCTTAGAGTCCATTCCGTCTATTAAAGCAAACTGGGGTACACAACTTAGATACGTTGAGTACACCTTTACTGCTTTGTTCACACTAGAATACTTGTTAAGACTCTACTGCTCTCCAAAGCCAGCCGCGTATGCGAAAAGCTTTTACGGTGTCATTGATTTACTGGCAATTCTCCCCACCTATTTAGCCTTCTTCTTCCCGGCAGCTTCGTTTATGGGTGTGATCCGAGCGTTGAGGATAATGCGCATTTTCCGCATCTTAAAATTGGTACGATATCTACAAGACTCAAATATCTTGCTCAGATCTCTACTGATGGCCAAGCGTAAGATTTTTATCTTCTTTACCACAGTTGCCATTTTGGTCACCATTTTCGGTGCACTGATTTATGTAATTGAAGGGCCTAAAAACGGCTTTACCAGTATTCCACAAAGCATCTATTGGGCGATCGTGACCATTACTACGGTCGGGTATGGTGATTTAGTGCCTCAAACCGCTTTGGGTAAAGCCATCGCCTCGATGACGATGCTTTTGGGTTACTCAATACTGGCGGTGCCTACTGGCATTATTACTGCTGAACTAAACCAAGAGATGAGCTCACACAAGACGTTGGTTAAATGCCCGAATTGTATGCAAACAGGACATGATAGTGACGCTCTACACTGTAAGCACTGTGGTAGCGAATTAGCAGACCCTGATCTGCGTGTGGTGCCCGTTGAGAAATCAACTTAGTTTTGAATAGCGTATCGCTGGTCTAAGTATCTGACGGTTAACCAACCGAAGACCAGCGCACTAAACCATGACGATACGGCAAGCCAACTTAACCAGGTGCTTATCACAAGACCGCTCGCCAGTAACATACCAATGTAGTACGTCACCCGTGAAACTCTTTGCCTGTGATAATTAGCAGTCCAAACAGCGGCCAAAATGGTCGCACATGCTGACAAGCCAACCCCGATCACATCAGAAATGAAGACGACATCTCTCCACCAGTCCACATAACAAACCCCACCACTCCCAAACTCTTCTGGGCAGAACAGTATCGCGGCCCATGAGATTAACTCGCCAACCAACATATGGGTAACAACCCATGCTGCGATCGCCGCAACGACAGTAAGAAAGATACGTAGGATACTCATTGTTTCCCTTAATAAAAAAGACCCTACTAAAAGAGTAGGGTCTTGATTGATAAAGGCAAATCTAATTGAGGTTAGGCTTTTTCATTTAAGATAATACGTAGCGTACGACGTAACGGCTCAGCCGCGCCCCATAACAGTTGGTCACCAACCGTAAACGCGTTTAGGAAATCATCTCCCATTGCCATCTTACGTAGACGACCTACTGGAATAGACAAGGTACCTGTTACTTTCGCAGGCGTTAGCTCTTGCGCTGTGATATCGCGATCATTCGGGATCACTTTAACCCAGTCGTTGTGCGTTGCGATCATCTCTTCGATCTCGTCCATAGGCACATTTTGCTTCAGCTTGATAGTCAGGGCTTGAGAGTGACAACGCATCGCGCCAATACGAACACAGGTTCCGTCAATTGGCACTGGTGCATCTTGGAAACCAAGGATCTTGTTTGCTTCAACCCCTGCTTTCCACTCTTCTTTGCTTTGACCATTGTCGCGCTTAACATCAATCCATGGGATCAGAGAGCCTGCGAGTGGCACACCGAACTTATCCGTTGGGAAAGAGCCACCGCGCATGGTGTCAGCCACTTTCTTGTCGATATCTAGAATTGAACTTGAAGGATTAGCCAGCTCTGAGCTGACGGAATCATTGATCACACCCATTTGCGAGATCAACTCACGCATGTTTTGCGCACCAGCACCCGAAGCTGCTTGGTAAGTCATCGCGCTTGTCCACTCAACCAGACCTTTCTCGAATAAGCCGCCTAAACCCATTAGCATCAGACTCACGGTACAGTTACCACCCACAAAGGTATTTGTACCACCATGGATACCTTGTTGAATCTGGTTTTGGTTAACAGGGTCTAGTGTAATAATCGAATCTTGCGCCATACGTAAGGTTGATGCTGCATCAATCCAGTAACCTTTCCAACCCGCTTGGCGTAGTGCTGGGTAAACTTTTTCCGTGTAGCTACCACCTTGACAAGTGATCACTGCATCCAGCTGTTTTAGGCTCTCAATATCGAAAGCATCCTGTAGTAGGCCTGCCTCTTTACCTACCTTACTATTTCCAAATAAGGGTGCAGGAATACCGATCTGAGATGTGCTGTAAAAAACTGGCTCAATAAGGTCAAAATCTTTCTCTTCAACCATTCGCTGCATTAGCACAGAGCCCACCATGCCACGCCAACCGACTAAACCTACTCTCATTCTCAACTCTCCGTGTATTCAATTTTAAAAAGGGTATAGCTCAATATTCAATTTTCGCAGCAAAATCTCAAGAGAAAATTGCACCAAACCTGTAACTTTTATTTCTTATTTTATAAATAACCACTAAAAGCCTTGTTTTGTCGCCTTTTTCACCTGTTGTTGTTTGCCAATATAAAAACTCACTTCTAAAGAGCAATAACGAAAAGAACGTGCCACATATTATTTACATTTTGATACAAACATATCGACAAGATTTAACGTTTAACCATATTTTTAACTATAAATATTTCAATCAACAGACTTAACTCACACGAAAGAGACATTTTATCGAAATATTATTCCATCTAATGTAGAGTCCCCTACGTCCTTAAAAAGGGGTTAACACTCCTTCGCATACAGAATTGTTCCCCTGTTTGCATTTGCTAATAAACAATTAAGAGGCTCCGTATGACGCAACATACTCCCCGTCTGCCAAGTTTGATGCAGGTTGTTGTCTCCCTTGGGTTATTCTTGCTGATGGCGTTTTCGTTCACCGCCAAGCTTGATCTCCCCATTCAACTCGCCTTATACATCGGCTGGTTCATTATCATCACTCTAGGTATCCGTTTAGGTCACAAGTATAAAGAGTTAGAAAAAGCAGCTCTGAACGGTATTTCTAACGGATTGGGTGCCGTACTCATTCTACTTGCCGTTGGTGCTCTGGTTGGTACCTGGATTTCAGGCGGCATCGTCCCGACTATTATCTACTATGGTCTGAAAGCTATTCACCCTTCGATTTTCCTTTTAGCTACGATGATCATCTGTTCCCTAACCGCTTTAGCGACCGGTACGTCATGGGGCGCTGCGGGTACTGCTGGTATCGCGATGATGGGTATCGGTCAAGGTCTTGGTGTTCCTGCTCCAATTACCGCTGGTGCAGTGCTATCAGGCTGTTACTTTGGCGATAAGATGTCTCCGCTTTCAGATTCAGTGATCTTGGCTTCATCAATGTCTAACGTTGAAGTGGTTGAGCACATTAAAGGCATGCTGCCAGTTGCCCTGATCAGTTACATTATTACCGGTATCATGTTTACTGCGTTTGGCTTCCACTACGCAGGTAATGTCGATATGTCTCAGGTGCAATCTGTTATCCAAGCGATGGAACAACAGTTCTACATTACACCTTACTCTTTTGTCCCTGTGGTTATCGTGCTCGGTTTACTCGCGATGCGCATGCCTTCTTTCCCGGTCATCAGCTTTGGTTCACTGCTGGGTATTATCTGGGCAGTGATGATTCAAGACGTAGACTTCCTACAAGCATTCAATACCGCTTGGGCACCCTTTGAGATTGAATCTGGCGTTGGTTTCATAGACTCGATTCTTAACCGTGGTGGCATGTCATCAATGCTTGGTTCAGTGGCTGTTATCGTATTTGGTTTAGGTTTCGGCGGCCTACTAGATAAAGTCGGTGTACTAGAAACGATTGCTAAACTGTTTGAGCGTCGCGTTCAAAGCGCAGGTTCTCTAGCAACTAGCACCATTGGTACTGCATTTATGGGTAACGTATTTGGCTCAGCGATGTACGTATCTCTTATCCTAACGCCTAAGATCTGTGCGAAGAACTACGACCGTTTGGGTTACAAACGTAAGAACTTGTCACGTAACGCAGAGTTTGGTGGCACACTGACTTCAGGTATGGTGCCATGGAGTGACAACGGTATCTACATGGCGAGTATTCTTGGTGTTGCAACCCTCTCTTACGCACCGTTTATGTGGTTGAGCTTCGTATGTATCATCGTCACCATCATCACTTCTTACATGGGTTGGTTTGTTGATAAGTGCGAACCGACGGCGACCTCAGAGGTTTTAGAAGAAGACGCAGAGTTGACTAAGCAGACAGCTTAAACCACTCAACATATAGCAAAAGCGCCTCAACTGAGGCGCTTTTTTATTGCTGATCTAATCGACTTTTTTGGCCGCACTCCGTTTACCTAACAGGTAACCTAATCCTAACGGTGCGAAGAAAATAGCGACGATAAACAGCACAAAGTAGATGATAGTGCTCTTAATCAATACCACGAGCTTATCCATCGCAAGAGCAACAACGTCTTGCGAAACTTTATCAATATCTTGGGCAAACTTTTCTCGTTCGGCACTGATGATCAAGGCAATTTCAGCACGCTCGCGGGCGACCATCTGCTCTAGTGCCTGACGCTCAGAACTCAATTGCTCCAACCTATCAGCTGTACGATTGTCAATCTCTTGCACTAGCGGCTGCAACTGAATCGACATTTGACGAGCAAGGTCTTCCATATACTGAGGGTTGTTGTTAACGAAATCTTGGAACGACTCAGACGTGAGCTGAATACTCTTAAGCGTTTCTGTCAGTTGTTCACCACTCACGCTACTGTTCATCGCAATCAGCTGTGCCTTCCAAGTCATGAGTTTAGGAGTCTGTTCAGAGACTAAACTCAATCGATCAGACACATCCCCTAGCGCTTCTGGCATAGTCCCGAGGGTTGAGACCGCTTCATCTTCACCAATTTCATGCGCTTGTAACCAAGATCGATAGGCAGGGATGCGGATAAGAGAGAGATCTTCAAATGGGTGAGCGCGAGCAAAATCCGTCACAAACTGCTTCGTCGATTTATAGTGCGACCCTTTAAACAATGATTTCGCCAGTTTATCGATTTCACTGGTTAACTGATTGGACACCTGCTGCGCATGGGGTGTGCTAAACAGCTCTTTACCCGCACCCGATGCGAAAAACTGATTCATCTGCTCAGTAAACACCCAAGCATCAACCAAAGCAGCTGTCGGGTTCACTTGGTAAGTCGATTGCTGGATACCCTCTTCCGCATTTATTTTCCACAGTAAGACGTAGGATTGATGCAGCTTATCCTGCGAATCATAACTGGCAGAGATAGCATCAGCGGCTTGCTCAACTTGAGAGAAAAACTGTTGAGTATATTCGCGTGTCAGCAAACGCATGTTCAGCTCTTGCTGGGTTAGCGGTGTGGTTTGGCTATCAAACTTAACCTCAAGTAATGAACAGCCACCACTCAACAAGATAGCAGTTAGAAGCCAAATTTTAGCAAAACGGCTCATTTGAATTTTCAACCTCAGATAGACATAAAATACGCGCGATATTCTATACCTTAAAAGTCAGAATACGGTTAACTATTGATAGTATTGCGCTCTTTTAAGAAAACTCTGGCTTCTTCAATAGCACGATCTAGGCGAACTTTTAGCTCTTCAACCGTGCTTGCCTCTACGTTATTGGTATCTTTGAGCGCGACTTCAACTTTACCCGCAGCTTCACGTAACTTAGTCGCACCTAGGTTGCCACCGACCCCTTTTAAGCTATGGGCTTTTCGTTGTGCTTCTTCAGGAGATTCGTTAACCAGTTGAACGATTTTATCTGCATCTCCAGTGTGATCTTCAATAAAGACCTCAAGCAACATACACACCGATTCCATATCGTTGTTTAACGACTCAAGCATCTTGTCAAAATCAATTTCACTTTCGCTCGTTTCCGTAATCGTGGTCACAGGCTCGGCTTGTGCGGTCTGTTTCTCGATTACAGGCTCAATCGGTGCTTGTGGTGAGGCCACTACGCTGTTGGCAACTGGTGACGGACTTACCGCACTTTCTTCAGATTCGGGGGTTGATGATTTTGTCTCTTTATCGTCCTGTTGAGGCGGCAAGATAGTTGGTCTAGTTTCACTGGCACGCAAGAGTGATAAATAGCCGCCCAGAACAATCAATGTCAGTAAGACCCCGAGAATAACATGGCGAATAAGCAGTTGATCAAACTCCCCACGTAGCACACTGATCTGATTCAGCACATCGTGAGTTTGCAGTTTCTCAACAATATATCGACCTTGGGCGTAGCCACCTAAGACAGAAGAGACTTGTGCCAATACCTGTTGTAGGTCTTGGCGCTCTTTAGCCGATAATTGATTAGATTGAGAGTATATATTATCGAGGTCTCGATAAACTTGTGGGCTCGAAGCACTATCACCAAACACAGCTTCAAGCACATTAGCACTGAGGCGGAAGTAGATCACTTCTGTACTCTGTCCCTGATAGCGCTCGCGCATTGTCCCAATCTGATCAACCAAACTCAGGAGATCAAGATTGTTATCTAAATAGACTTGAGACTGCTCGATGAAGCGATCGGTGGTAAACAATAAGCGGTTAATGTCTGGCAATAACCAACTGCTTTGATAGTGGGCATCAAGCTGAAGGCGTAGGGCGTAGATAAGCTGCAAGTTAAGAGATTGAGAATCCGCCATGTTTTCTCTATATGGCGAATCAAAAGAAAAGGCATCACGCAATTCTTGGATGCTCGTGCCTAGTTCATAGACTTGCTCTTTAGTAGCTTCTATTGAACGGTAACTGTTCGCGATAACAGCAATACTCACAACCCATATTGCTAACAATACCCAGCCAATTTTCAGCGCTTTCCCATCCATGCTCTTGCCTGTAGATAAATCCCTAGTAATACAAGAATATACACTATCAAGCAGAAGTGGAGGACTAACTCGCAAAATGTTGCAGTCAGTCCTATTCTAGAGAGGCTATTTATTACGTGTTAATTGGTCACGCAGATTTGGTGGTGTGCCTTTGATTGTTAGCGTATCGGTTTCTGGATCGTAAAAAATACGCTCACCAAGCAATAAACTATCAAAACTTACATTCAGGCCACCGCCCGCACCTACATATTTAGTCAGCTTTCGAACAGCAGTGCGATCACCAGGGAAACTCTCTTCTAGTTCGTAGCCTTGTTCTTGTGTGTAATCCAAGAAACTCGTGCCATCTTGAGAAGGAGGCAGTTCACCGGATAGTTCACGAACTTGAACTTCATCACCTGATTTTATTTGCTCATTGCAGTAATCAGCGACTTGCTTTTTGTAGCTGATAGCTTCGTCTTTCTCTAGCTTAGAGTCGGCACAGAAATCTTCGACCGCTTGCATCAACACTTGGTTTTGTACTTTGGTGTCTAAACCGACTTCTGCCTGTAGGAAATCGAGGAAAAAGTCAGCCACTTTACGACCAACACGACCTTTTATATAAGCTAAGTAACGGTTTGACTCTTTGTCAGTCTCGAAGCTGGTTAGGTCGATTCGCGCTGCGATGTCCATCTTGCTTAAGTCAAGATAGTCCGTTGCGCTGATCTCTAGACCTTCTGTCACTTTAAGACTCTGATTTGAAGGAATAATCGCCACAAAAAGATAATCTGTTGCCAGAGATTGATACTCAGCAAAGACTAAGATACCTTCGTCAGCAAACGGGTATTTTGATAATTCATCTTTAAGGCGGTTGGCACTTAACTGTGAGAAATCGTAAAAGTTTTGATTTCCTTGACGAAGATCTTGCAACCAGTTGTTGAATTCGCTGTCAGACTTAAAAGAACCAAAGCCTTTACCGGCTTTCGAGTTGAACACACGATGAAGCTCTGCAACTAGGTCTTCGGTCGAATTATCATTAGATAGCGACTCTGAACGAAAGTTAACAACTAGTTCATCTGCGTCGTTTTTCTGTAATTGATGTAGGATAACGTTTGAAAGATGAAGGCTCATGATGAAATTTATCGCCACGTAGGTTTCAGTTGCGTGGCATTGTAGGTTATCATAAGCCGCTTTACTATCATCATTAGAGTCTTTATGCCGATTACATCTAAATACAGCGACAAGCAAGTAGAACAAATCCTTACTGAAGTAGCTGCGGTACTTGAAAAACATGCAGCGGGTCCAGAGCTTGCGTTAATGATTGCTGGAAATATCGCTACCAATGTCTTAAATCAAGATGTTGCTGCTTCACAACGCAAAGCAATTGCTGAAAAATTTGCAGAAGCGCTTGTTTCTTCAATTGAAGATCAAAAACACTAAAAATAATAACGGATAATAGAACACTTACATGGTCGATAACGGAAATACATACGGTGAACGCGTATCGCGTTTAGTGGGATGGGGACACTGGTTCGCCTTTTTCAACATCATCGCTGCAATGCTGATCGGTACCCGTTATATCTCTCAGTCTCCGTGGCCAGAGACCCTACTTGGTCAATTCTACTTGATGATTTCTTGGGTTGGTCATTTTGGCTTCCTCGTTTTCGCCCTATACCTGCTGGTTCTATTCCCACTCACCTTTGTCATACCGTCACGAAAACTGTTCCGTTTAGTGGCGGTCTGTTTTGCGACTGTAGGATTGACGATCCTACTTATCGATACACAAGCCTACCAAACCATTAACTTGCACCTAACGCCTGTTGTTTGGGAAGTGTTGTTTAGTGATGAGAGTTCGACGATCAGCGTCGATCTGCAGCACTTGTTTATTGTCTTACCGCTTATCTTTTTACTGCAACTCGCGTTGTCTGAGTGGGTATGGCGTAAACAACGTAAACTGTCACACAAACATGTCGGCCGCCCATTATCGGCGCTGTTTTTCGTTAGCTTTATTGCTAGCCACCTTATTTATGTGTGGGCGGATGCCTATTTCTACAATCCGATCACTGCTCAACGCGCCAATTTCCCACTTTCCTACCCAATGACGGCGAAGTCATTTATGGAGAGACATGGTCTACTCGATCGCGAAGAGTATTTAAAGCGCCTTGAACAAAGCCAAGATAGCATTGAATTGGTAAGCTACCCGCTCGAAACCATCGAGTTTAATCGCCGCGCTAATCCGCTCAATATCCTAGTCGTCAGTGTTAATAACCTGCGCTCTGATATGCTGACCGAACAAACCATGCCTGCGACTTACGAATTTGCTCAAAACAACCTGAATTTCACCAACCACTACAGTTCAAGCAACGACTCGTTTGGTGTATTTGGCTTGTTTTATGGTTTACCAAGCAGCTACTCTAGTAGCATTAAAGCTCAAGGTTCAAAGCCTATCCTTATCGATACCTTGCTTGAAAAACAGTACCAATTTGGTCTGTTTAGTGCAGATAACTTCGACGAGCCTCTATACGGTGAAACCGTTTTCCGCGGCATGAACTTTAATGGTATCGCGTTTAACGATGCTAAATCGGCTGATAACCAAGCAATAGACGCGTGGTCTGATTGGGTACAGCAGCAAGGTAAGAAACCTTGGTTTAGTTATATTGAACTAACAACCGTAGATAATTTCAGCGCCTACAACGACAGCGACCAACAGCTACCGACTGGTGAGAAGCTAAAAGCGGGATACAAAAACTCGGTTAGCCACGCAGACACAGAGCTAAGCAATTTGCTTGAGCAAGTAAACGCGCTAGAGCTTGATGAGTCTACTGTTATTGTCATTACCTCTAACCACGCCACTGAGTTTAATGAAACCAAAACTAACAGCTGGGGTTCAAACACCAACTACAGCCAGTACCAGCTAAAAGTTCCTATGGTTATTCATTGGCCTGGTAAACTTGCCGGTGAATACAAGCACAGAACCAGCCACCTAGATATGTCGGTCACCCTACTGCAAGATTTGCTTGGGGTTTCATCCAACCCAACAGACTTTAGCAGCGGTCGTAATCTATTCGATGAGCGCAAACGTCGTTGGATTCTAGCCGGTGACTCTCGTGAACTTGCTTTGATTACGGCGAAAAACACTACGGTGATTGATAAGTTTGGCAATTACAAATTGTACGATTCCAATTACCAACGCTTAAAGGATGAAAATCCGACACTACCTGTGTTGATGCAAGGTTTGACTGAGCTGCAACGTTTTTACGCAAAAAGTAACTAAATCATAGCTTTATAGGATTGACCCTCTATTCGTTTACGTTTAGATTAAAGGCATCGGACTGTAGCGCAGCTTGGTAGCGCACCGTCATGGGGTGTCGGGGGTCGCAAGTTCAAATCTTGTCAGTCCGACCATTACACCTAGAGCCTGTTGTTTTTATAAGCAACAGGCTTTTCTTTTGTCTAATTGTTCGTGTCTAGTAGCAATTAATGCCTTCCCGTTCCTCTTAAAGACTTGCTAGCAAATGGCTGTTTTCACTCTGCCAAACGTCATGAAAGTATAATAAATCGTCGTCTATTCAAGTTTTTACCGCCAAACGCTCATTATTAAAGCAAACAGTAAAATTAGGGGTTTACAACTTTTCTCAACCTCTATATTATTCGCTTCAACAACGGAGAGATGGCTGAGTGGTTGAAAGCACCGGTCTTGAAAACCGGCATACGTTAATAGCGTATCTAGGGTTCAAATCCCTATCTCTCCGCCACATTCAAAACCCTAGTCGAAAGACTGGGGTTTTCTCGTTTTTAAGCAGGAAAACTCGATAGGGATTTATTAAATCCCTAGTTGGGCGCAACCTAGGCTTTCAGCTACCATTCAGCAAAAAAGCCATTCTACAGATAATCGATATCTTCATGCTCTCCCTGAACATAACTGCCGAGGTGAGTTGAGAAGCGTTGGCTTTCAATCAGTTCGATAAGCTTATCTTTGAGTTCTGCAGGATACATTCTTTTATCTGCGAGTTCAGTGAGTGGTAGCCACTCGACATCTTGAATATATTCCTCATCGTTTAAACCCGATAGGTTATCGAGGTTCGGAACACCACTATAAGATTCGATCAAATAGAAGAACTCCGCGTGGTAGCGCTGTTTATGCGTTTCGAGAAACTCCCTTACGCAGATAAGCTCCCCAACTTGGACATCTATGCCCGCCTCTTCTTTAAACTCACGGACCACACAGGCTTTCGAGCTTTGATCGCTTGGTTCCATACCACCACCGGGTGGAATCCAATACTCACCGGTGAAGTCTTTCACTTTAACAAGTAGCATTGCACCGTCTTTAATCAGTATTCCTGCGGCGCGAATTCTGTGTTCCATGATAATCCTTTAACTTATGTATACGTTCAGTGCAGCGCGAATAAGCTGCATATGAATTGGGACAAGCGCTTGATGCTCTGTACGATACCCACCACCAACCACACACGCTATGGGTAACTGTTTTTGCTGAGCCAGTTGAAACATAAACACATCTCGCGTGTAGATAGCGTCACTAGAGATGCTCAAATACCCTAGCTCGTCATCTTCATGAATATCAACGCCTGCGTCATATAGAATGAGATCGGGCTGATGTAGATTAACAGCCATCTCAACCACCGAGGTGAATGCCTCAAGAAACTCAGCATCCCCCGTTTCTCTGCTTAACGGCACATCGAGATCAGAATCTGGCTTGCGCGCAGGGAAGTTCTTATCACAGTGGAAAGAGAGCGTAACTATTGCGTCCTCTTCTTCACACAATGTTGCCGTACCATCTCCATGATGCACATCGCTGTCAACAATCAAAACCTTATCTATCCCTTCAAGAGTCAGTGCCCTTTTGGCTGCCAACACCAGATCGTTGACTAAACAGAAGCCGCTACCAAAATCCCTGTGCGCATGGTGATATCCGCCGCTTAAATGGATAGCGACACCATGCTTAACGGCCTGTTGAACCGTTTCGCAGGTTCCACCCGCGGACGTCAGCGTCCGAGCAATCAGTGTTTCGCTCCATGGAAACCCAATACGACGCATCTTTGGCGCAGGTAGTTCACCTGACGTAAGAAGCTGTATGTAGTCAGGGCAATGAACTTGACTCACTTCCACCTGATCAACTGGGGCTGGCTGCACATATTGAAAAGCCTGCTGCCATATCGGGTTTACAGCTCGTTGCTGTTCTATTGCTTCAAACAGGAGTCGATATTTATTGATTGGATAGCGATGCCCGTCAGGCAGCGGCAACTCAGAATAGAGAGAGTGGTAAATCAGAGGAATCATAACAACACAAAGTCCATAAGGTTGGATTCATGGTATCAGCTTGATTTGCGGTTGCAAAACTAGTTAAATGATAATGATTATCAATACATATTAAGGGACTAATTTTGAATACTCGATACTACTTGTTGCTAGGGGTAACGGCTGGAACTTTATCTGCCCTGTTTTTGTTTGTTGCGATGTTATTAAGCAGTTGGTTTTTGATACGAATGGTTCTTTCCTAGCCGTATGGATCGTCATAGACTGTAAGAATTTTACGTTCTATGAAAACTTTCATAATGGTGAAACCATTCAAAGCAAGAAGCTTTTTTAAGCGCAAAGCATTTGAATGTAACGTGATACACCTTATAGAAAATCATGAAATGAAAGCGATTTCATTAAATTCATTACCTGTGAGAAATATAGATATCCAATTGTTTTTAATATTAATAAACGACTCACCATTCTAGAGTGTAGTTTCATGACAGTCTCCTCCTAGGCGTGGTGTGAAGCGCTCAAACCTTTTCATCCATTTCATTTTTTAAGATTCCCAATAGAACAAAAACACAATGTCATATAGGGAATTATCATGAAAAAACTTAAGCTATTGCCTATTTCAATTGCAGTGGCAGCTTCGCTTGCTTCCATCACCTCTTTTGCCACTGAAACTGAACTACAGGCTCTCGAACAACGCATCCAGGAACTGGAAAGCCGGATGCAGACCGATTACGTCAACGACCAGCAACCTGCCGTGCTATCACCTGATATTGAGGTTCCTCTTGGAGTGGTCTTCTCTGGCTATGCTCGCTATGGAGCACATTACCAATCCGGTGACCAGAAATATGTTCAGGTCGATGGTTCATTTAATGGCTCTTCAGCGATTGGTCGTTTAGGCAACGAAGGCAATGGCGGAGAGTTCCAGTTGGCAAAGGTCTTCCAAAGTGACAACGGCGCTATCTGGGATGTTGTCGTGATGTTCGACCATTGGGGCGATGAGGTAAACATCAAAAAAGCCTACGCTGGTGCAACCAACGTATTTGAAAGCCAGCCCAACGCTTATGTATGGGCAGGGCGTGACTTCCACCAGCGTCCACAACAAGGCATTAATGATTACTTCTGGATGATGCACGATGGCCAAGGTGGAGGTATCAACAACTTAGAACTTGGCTCGGTCAAACTTGATTTTGGCGTAGTCGGTGCCGTTGACAGTTGTAGCCCAACGATAGAACCAGGTGCTAATCCTTCAATCAATTGTACTGGTGGTGCGGGTACTGGCGACAGTGGCGCTTACGCTTTCACTTCTAAACTGCATGGTATCAATCTTGGCTTCGCCGACCTTGAACTGTACGCTAACTACGGATTTGACTCAGAAGCGATTGATGATGCAAAGAGCATTAATGCGTACCAACTAGGAGCGGTTTTCTCTCACCCAAATGACAATGGTTCCAACCGACTGGTACTAAGATACTCTGATAACGCGGATAATGGTGTTTTCTGGAAAACCGATAATCTGACGACGCTCTATGCGAGCTTTGAAGGTAATTCTACTCTTGGTGAAAGTGCCGCTGTTGAGTACTTGCTTGCCTACCATGATTACTCAGTCGATGGTTCTTCTAAGGTCGAAGATGAGCGAACCAACTACAGTGCCATCGTTCGCCCTATGTACTTCTGGAATGATGTCCACTCGACTTGGTTGGAAGCGGGTTATCAAGTAGTCGACTACGCCAGAGCCTCTGATGACAACTCTGGTTGGAAAGTGACGCTTTCACAAAACATCGCCTTTGATTGGGGATCTGGTGCACGTCCAATGCTCCGCTTCTACGCAACAGCAGGGGAAGTCGACAATAAAGCAACCGCAACAACAACCGCTAAGCAAGATACCTTTAGCCTAGGCGCCATGTGGGAAGCCTGGTGGTAATCAACACAATACTGTCCAACTATTTCGCTAGCAATCTAACAATATTCCGCTAGCCGCTTCAACTTAACTCCAAACCATTTGAGCCGCTTTTTAGCGGCTCTTTTTTGTGGGTAGCAAAACCTAGGTTCTATCATCTCAGCAATACATTTGTGCATCAAACAACCATTTCATGAAACAGTTTCATGAAGTAGATCGAAACTGCATACCGCTTCATCCTTTGACCAATAAGGCTTTTCAGGGCTTATTTGAGTGTGATTTTTCTCACATAGGCTTTAAGTAAGATCTTTAATACTAGCCTCATGAAAGCGGTTTCTAAAACGTTCATGCGTTCAAATGAAAGGCAGTTGTAGAGGTAAGTAGTGGCAACCATAAAAGATGTTTCTGAGTATGCAGGCGTTTCTCAAGCGACAGTATCTCGCGTCATCAATGGCACGAGTCGAGTAAGCCATGACAAAAAGCTCAAGGTAGAGAAAGCCATTCAAGTTCTGGGCTACCGCCCAAACTCGATTGCACAAGCACTCGCATCTAGCCGCACTGGCAGCATTGGCATCATAGTCCCTGAGCTCGGTGGTCCGTTTTATTCTGGCATCCTGCATAGTATTGAAAAAAGGCTACGCCGTTTTGGCTACCACGTAATCGTCACTGCTGGCTCAAATACCGAACAGGGCCAACGTGAGTCGGTGGAGTTTCTACTAGGGCGTCGAGTCGATGCAATGATTTTGCACACTCAGCACCTCTCAGATGACTACCTCACAGAGCTAGAAGCAAAAGGAGTGGCTTTGGTTTTGGTCAATCGTTTCGTACCGGAACTAGCGCAGAACTGTATCGAAATTGATAACGAATTAGGGGGCCAACTGGCAACCGAATATTTGTTGCGAATGGGGCATCGTGACATTGCATGTATTACCGGCCCTCTGGACAAATCAGATGCACGGGGGCGTCTGCAGGGTTACCGCAAAGCGATTGAAGAAGCGGGACTGCTGTTCGACGAAGCACTGATTTCAGAGGCCGGTTTTACCGAAGAGTCTGGCACAAGCGCAATGCGCAAGCTGCTCAAGCGTGAACGCCCTTTTACCGCCGTTTTTGCCAGTAATGATCATATGGCGTTCGGCGCTTTTGAGGTATTGAAAGAGCACAACATTCAGGTACCAGAACAGGTGTCACTGATTGGCTTCGACGACATTTTGTTTGCTCGTTATATTTCGCCGCCTCTTACAACCGTGAATTTTCCCATTGAGCAAATGAGTGCCGAAGCGGTTCAACTGGTTATTCAAATACTCAACAAAAACAAGCGAGATGTGAGCTTCAAACTGTCACCTACCCTAGTGCCTAGAAGCTCAGTAAAACAACTCTAAATAAAGTCATTTAAGGACAAGAAGATGAAACTAAAAACTTTGACGCTTGCCACTGTCACCGCACTTGGACTTGCTACGACAGTCAACGCCGCCGATTCAAACATTCGCTTTGACGGCTTCCCAGATTTCGATAGCAGCCTCAAGGTTCTGCTGCCTGACTTCGAAAAGGAGACAGGAATCAAGGTCGATTATCTGATGAACAATCATGGCGACCACCACACCAAACTGACCACTAACCTTGCGACAGGCTCAGGTGCAGGCGATGTTATTGTCGTTGATGTTGAAAAGATTGGCCCTTTTGTCGCTTCTGGTGGTTTAGTTAACCTATCTGAAAACTATGGTGCCGATAAGTTTGCCGAGAGTTTTGCTCCTTATGCTTGGGCGCAAGGTAAAGGTGCCGACGGTGATGTTTATGGTATGCCTGTCGACCTAGGCCCTGGGGTAATGTACTACCGCAGTGATGTGTTTGCTAAAACGGGCATTGATGTAAACCAGGCGATCAAAGACTGGGATTCTTACATCAAAGCGGGTGAAGAGCTGAAGAAGAAAGACGTTTACCTGATTGCTTCTGCGGCCGACGTTGCCCAAGCGATTATCTTCACTACAGTGCCTGAAGGAGAAGGGCTCTACTTCGATGCAGACGGTAACCCTGTGGTCACCTCTGAGCGCTTTGTGCATGCATTCGAAGTGGCAAAAGAGATCCGTGAAAAAGGCTTAGATGCGCGAATCTTAGCGTGGTCAAACGAATGGTATGAAGGTTTCCGCAATGGCACCTTTGCCACTCAATTGTCTGGTGCATGGCTGCTTGGTCACCTCAATAACTGGATCGCACCTGAAACCGCAGGTAATTGGGGCGTTTCTCACCTGCCAGATGGTATCTATGGTAGCTGGGGTGGATCTTTCCTCTCAATTCCAACTCAGTCAAAACACCAAGATGAAGCGTGGAAACTGATTGAATACATGACAACGCGTCGTGATATTCAGCTTAAGCACTTTGAAACCATTGCTGCATTCCCAGCCAACACCCAAACCTACGATGATGCTTTGTTCCAAGAGGAAGTGGAATTCCTAGGCGGTCAAAAAGCCCGTTTGCTGTTTGCTGACGTGGCGAAAAACATCAAGCCTGTTGCTCCGGCTAAAGGTGACCACGTTGCTCGCTCGATAATCTTAGAAAATGCTCTGATGGAAGTGCTTGATGAAGGTAAAGACATCAATACTGCACTCAAAGAAGCAGAACGCATGATTAAGCGTCGTACACGCAATCTTTAATTGGTTACATATTTGGTAAGAAAGGAAGGCGTACTGCGCCTTCCTGACTAGAGGTCGTTACTATGAATCATGCAGCGAGCAAGGTTATGGAAACATCACAACGCGAAAGCCTTTTTTCTCGCCTGAGTTTGAAAGCGCTTACACCGTATGGATTCCTACTGCCGTTTTTGATTATTTTCTCGGTATTTGGGATTTTCCCACTGCTTTTTTCTATCTATCTCTCTTTTCATGAGTGGAACCCGGTCGAAGGCCTTGGCGCTATGGACTATGTGGGGCTAGAGAACTACCACATTGCCCTAACCGACCCTTGGTTGTGGCGCTCATTAAAAAACACACTCTGGCTTGCGATTACGTCAGGTGTGGCACAGCACTTAGTCGCTCTGCCCGTAGCCTACATTTTGGTCTCGATGAGTGATCGTCTTCGCCACTGGCTAACATCCGCGTATTTTCTGCCGTTCATTACCTCGACGGTTGCGGCATCGCTGATCTTTTTCAACATGTATTCGCCCAACTCAGGAATCATTAACCAAAGCTTGATGGCATTAGCGGATAGCTCTTTGTTTGGCTGGGCATTTGCTTGGGTAAATGACTACCAACCAATTCGTTGGCTTGATGACGCCACCATGGTGAAACCGTCTATCGCAATTATGGTGTTCTGGAAATACACCGGGTTCAACATTGTGCTCTACACAACCGGTTTGATGACGATTCCAAAAGATATTCTTGAAGCCGCCCGTATGGATGGTGCTAACGCTTGGCGTCGCTTCTGGAGCATTTCACTGCCTATGATTCGTCCATTTATCTTCTTTGCAGTCACCATGACCATCATCGGCAACCTGCAGCTGTTTGAAGAACCGTTCGTGTTAACACGTGGTACTGGTGGTACCGGCCAATCTGGCTTAACCATCTCAATGTACTTGTACAAAGTGGGTTGGGAATGGCTTGAAATGGGCACCGCTTCAGCGATCTCTTGGCTGCTGTTTATGTTGATTGCTGGCTGTACCGCAATTCAATTCTTCTTCTTCGGTAAAAAAGGTCTGGGAGAGCAATAAGATGACGACAAACTCGATAACTTCTCCTCGCTGGCGACCAAGTGATCGTAGCCTAGAGATATTTACCAAGCTGATGATGGCATTACTTGCTGTAGTCCTGATCGTTTCTGCGATTATGACCGTGTTCCCTTTCCTATGGTCTGCACTGCTATCCACGCGTGATAGAACGGAGATCTTTGGCTCTGGGATCAGCTTCGCTATCGGCGACAGCTTAACGGTTAACTACGCCAAGCTATTGGAAATCATGCCATTCTGGCAAGCGATGTTTAACTCAATCTACATCGCGTTTTTGGGCACCACGATTTCATTGCTGTTTTGTAGCATGGGTGGCTATGCGTTTGCTGTCTACAAATTCAAAGGCAAAACCTTGCTGTTTGGTATGTTGGTCGGCTCGATGATGATCCCACCAGTGCTCAGTTTGATCCCCTACTTCATGATCGTCAAATTCCTTGGCTTGCTCGATAACCATCTAGCTGTATGGCTACCGTTTACCACTACACCATTTGGTATTTTCCTGATGCGACAGCATGTGGTTGCGTCAGTACCTAAGGAGTTGTTAGAAGCGGCTAAGCTCGATGGTGCAGGCGAGTTTAGAACTTACTGGAGTGTTGTTCTGCCACTGATGAAACCCGCTCTAGCAACACTTGCTATCGTTCAATTCGTTTTCTTCTGGAACATGTTTATGCAGCCTCTGGTTGTACTCACAACTCCAGAAAACTACGTCATTACCCAAGCGCTACGCAGCGTCCAAGGTATCCCAAATACCCCTTGGGGAGCGGTCATGCTAGGTACAACCATTTCGATTCTTCCACTGGTTGTCACTTATCTATTCGCGTCGAAACAAATGATTAGCGGCCTGACGTCAGGCGCTGTTAAAGGCTAAAAAGGTTTAAATAACAATGAATAAAATCCAACTTCCTACTGATTCTAAATTACGCAGCCCAGAGTTCTTGTTTGGCGTCGCCACGTCTTCTTATCAGATTGAGGGTGGCGCTCAACTTGGTGGACGAAGCCCATCTATCTGGGACACCTTCTGCAATAAGCCAGGTGCAGTAGACAACGCAGACAACGGCGATGTTGCCTGTGACCATTTCCATCTTTGGAAACAAGACATTGAGATGATTCAAGGGTTAGGTGTCGACGCATACCGACTGTCTATGGCATGGCCGCGCATCATTCCTCAAGACGGTGTAGTCAATCAAGAAGGGCTAAAGTTCTATGAACAGATCATCGATGAATGTCACGCGCGGGGTTTAAAAGTCTTTGTCACACTTTATCACTGGGACCTTCCTCAGTACCTTGAAGATAAAGGTGGCTGGCTGAACCGAGAAACCGCTTACAAATTTGAGCAGTACGCGAACGTAGTCAGTGAGTACTTCGGCGATAAAATCGACTCCTACGCCACGCTTAACGAACCGTTTTGCTCTTCGTACCTAGGTTATCGTTGGGGGATCCATGCGCCGGGTATTAAGGGCGAACGCGAGGGCTTTTTGTCGGCTCACCACCTAATGCTAGCTCATGGCTTAGCGATTCCTCACATGCGTAAGAATGCCCCTAACGCCATGCATGGTTGTGTGTTCAATGCCACACCAGCATATCCATTAAACGATAGTGATGTGGCTGCTGCCGAGTATTCAGATGCAGAAGGTTTCCACTGGTTTATGGACCCAGTACTGAAAGGCGAATATCCACCGTTAGTTCTAGAGCGTCAATCTCACAATATGCCGATGATCTTAGAGGGCGATCTCGACATTATCCGCACCGACTTGGACTTTATCGGTATTAACTTCTACACCCGCTGCGTAGTTCGCTTTGATGAAAATGGTGATATCAAAGACGTGCCTCAACCAGAAAATGAACATACCTTTATCGGCTGGGAGATCTACCCACAAGCACTCACTGATCTGCTACTCCGTCTTAACGACCGTTACGACAACCTGCCGCCACTTTACATCACTGAAAATGGCGCGGCTGGTGAAGACAATTGTATTAATGGTGAAGTGAATGACACCCAGCGTGTTAACTATTTCCAAGCACACTTAGAAGCGGTGGATAACGCTATTAAATCTGGTGTCAACGTACAAGGCTACTTCGCATGGAGCCTAATGGATAACTTCGAGTGGGCATTTGGTTACAAGCAGCGTTTCGGTATCGTGCACGTTGAGTATGAAACCCAAAAACGTACGCTAAAACAGAGCGCCATTGCTTACCGTAACATGCTACTTGAGCGCCGAGAGGAGGATTTGTAATGGCTAAAGTTGAATTCAAAAACATCAAGAAGTCTTACGACGATGTCGAGGTAGTGAAACACTTTGATTTCACCGTCAACGATGGTGAGTTTGTGGTTTTCCTCGGTCCATCTGGTTGCGGCAAGTCAACCACGCTGCGCATGCTGGCTGGCCTAGAAAGCATCACTGCTGGCGAGATACTTGTTGGCGATAAGCTGATGAATAAAATCGATGCTAAAGATAGAGACTTAGCGATGGTATTCCAGAGCTATGCACTTTACCCACATATGACGGTATACGAAAATATCGCGTTTGCCCTCAAGCTCAAAGGTATGGCAAAAAGCCAGATTGATGTTGAAGTGCGTAAAGCAGCAAAAATGTTGGAACTAGACCCACTTCTCGATCGCAAACCTAAAGAGCTTTCTGGTGGACAGCGCCAGCGAGTTGCAATGGGGCGAGCTATGGTGCGCACACCAAAAGTGTTCTTGTTTGATGAGCCGCTTTCAAACTTAGATGCCAAGCTGCGTGGTACCATGCGCGAAGAGATCAAGCAGCTTCATCGAGAACTACAAACAACCACTATCTACGTCACCCATGACCAAATTGAAGCCATGACACTTGCTGATCGTATTGTCATTCTTAAGGATGGCTATGTCGCACAAGTGGGCACACCAACACAAGTGTTCCAGCAGCCTGCTAATAAGTTTGTTGCCCAGTTCATTGGTAACCCATCGATGAACATGCTTGACGCACAATTGATTGGCGAAGAAGGCAATTGGCAGATAGAGCTTGGTGATGTTCGCATCCCACTTCCTCAACGTTTCCACGCACATGCCTCTAAAAACTTGGCACTTCACTTCGGTGTTAGACCAACGGATATCCATCTGCGTGCCGAACAAGTAGACCATGATCGGGTTCTGCCGTTGCCGGTCAAGATCAAGGACAAAGAACTGCTGGGCGCAAGCATACTGCTAAAAACGGAAATTGCGGGGCAGCCACTGATGGTAGAAACGCAAGCGGCGGAAGTTGATGTCAGTGAACTGACTCTGTATCTCGATTTAGATGCGGTTCACCTGTTTGATGCCTTGAGTGAAAATTCACTGGCCACCTTCTAAAAGTATGAGTAAGCCGATGCTCACTTAGCATCGGCTTATTAATAAACCTCTCACTTCCCTATCAGCTGTATTGAGCTCTGACTGGGTGTTTTCTATATTCAGTATTTGGCTTGCTTTGTTGTTGGTTCGATGAAATCAAAAAAGAAGAATAAATCCCCCTCTATCTATGATGTCGCCAAACTTGCTGGCGTCTCACCCAGTACTGTTTCACGTTTTCTCAATCGGACAACTTACGTCTCTGATGAAAAAAGCCACAACATTGAGCAAGCAATAAAAACGCTGGGTTATAAGCCTAACTACACCATGAATCAGGGTAGCAACACACGCTCCATGACCATCGGCGTTCTGGTGCAAAATCCCGAAAGCCCGCATACAAGCCGTATTCTGAATGACATGGAGAAAGTCCTCAATGCACAAGGCTACTCTCTGGTTATCGCGACCGGACACTGGAAAAACAAACTTGAATCTCATGCTTTAGACTACTTGTCTAAAAGTAATGTTGATGGCGTCATCATTGTTACCGGCAGCCTCACAGAGAAGCAAATCCTTGAATATGCAGAAAACATCCCTGTTGTCGCCGTTGGCTATGATGTGATTGGCGATCGAGTGCGCTGCGTTAACATCGATAACGTGCTTGGTGGTTACATGGCGACCTTACACCTACTTCAACAAGGTCACTTAAACATTGCCCATATTAAAGGTCTGCTCAACCAACCCGATGCGGTTGCACGCTTTGTCGGCTACAAGAAAGCTTTGCAAGAGGCAGGAATCAAGGTTCAGCCAAAACTGATTAAACAAGGCGATTTTAGCAGTGAATGTGGCTATCAACTGACTAAGGAATTGATTGAATCTAAGAGTCACTTCAGTGCCATTTTCACTGCCAATGACCAAACGGCCTATGGGGCTATCAAAGCCCTGCATGACAAAGGTTATCGAGTACCAGAAGATATCTCAGTGGTAGGCTTTGATGATCTTCCGACCTCATTTTACTTTACCCCTGCGCTCACCACGATGCGTCAACCCGTTGAAGAAGTCGGTGTTGTCTGTGCTGAGTCAATTCTTAACTTGTTAAGTGGCAATAGACATGAAGTTCGCCTGCCACCTATCGAGCTTATTATCAGGCAATCGACCAAGTCCCTTTACCGCTAGCTTTCTGATATTCTTCAACAAACACTCTGAGAATATCTAAAGGACTTGCGATGAAAACTGTTCTAATCACCGGAGCTAACCGTGGTATAGGATTAACCTTAGCGAAAAACTATCTTGCTCAAGGTTGGCAAGTTCACGCAACTTATCGTTCAGAGAGTAGTTCGCCGGAGCTTCTGGAGTTGGAAGGGAACAACCTAACCTGTCACCCATTAGATGTAACGGATTACCAAGGACTGAGTGAATTTGCTAACGCGCTACCTGCTATCGATCTGCTAATCAACAACGCAGGCTACTACGGGCCGAAAGGTTATGGCTTTGGTAACACCGATGTTGATGAATGGCGAAAAGTGCTTGAAATCAACACCATTGCGCCGTTGAAACTGGTGGAGACTTTATACCCTAACCTGCAAAAAGGACAGCTAAAGAAAATTGCTTGCCTCTCGTCTAAAGTCGGCAGCATGACTGAGAATACTTCAGGTGGTGGCTACATTTACCGCTCGTCAAAAGCGGCCCTCAACTCTGTAGTCAAAAGCTTAAGCAACGATCTGACAGCTGAAGGTTTTACCGTGTTAGCACTTCACCCTGGCTGGGTACAAACTGAAATGGGCGGGCCTAATGCGTTGATTGATACCGACACTTCCGCAAAGGGTTTAATCAAAGTGATTGAACAAACAGATCAAGCATGTTCTGGTGAGTTTATTAACTACAATGGTGATCGTTTACCTTGGTAACTGGACTATATAGTTTTATCTAAGTCCGACTAAAATCAAGGTATGAAACAGACACTTCGCACTCTTTTAGTTGTTGGCCTAACCATCGGAGTAATTACTGGGTGTAGCGACAATGCACCCGGTGAGCATTTTGATGACTACTTAACTCGTGTTGCAAGAGTGCAAGAAGCACCCAAAGTAAAGCAAGATTCAGTTAGCTACGCAAAGTTGCCACGGAAGCGCGATTTATACGCTGATGTGCCTTCTGTCTCTATCGGCCTGCTCGACAGCTACCAGTTAAGGCAGTGTGGTTTGTTTAATCTGATAGCGGAGAAGAACTCTGTTTTAGGGAAAGTTGCCGACGAGTTTCGTAATTATGACTACCAAACAGCGCTATTGGATGGCCTCTCTCGGTGCATAAACAGTAACGCCCTAGAACCAGATCTAGTACTGAAACTTGTCGAGATTAAACAACAAAAGCAGTCTCAGTTTGAGATGCATCACTGGAACCTAATATTTGCGAGTGATGCAATGCAGAAACAACTTAGCGGAACTCGCTGGCTAGAACCTAACCTTGGCCAAACAGTGGTTGAAATCAATCAAGCGTTAGCAGCTTTGAACCTCGCTTCTGACAAAGTAAGCAACCAAGCTATTGACGTTCAAGAGGTTCTTGAGAAAAAGCTTATTGTGGGCAATCTTAGTTACTCTCTCGCGTTGGCAACGAGCAAACTAAACCACGTCACCCAGCAACTCACAGAATATGACCACCAAATAATCTGCGCTCAAAATCGTGATACCACTAAGTTCAAATATCTAAACAATGTTTTTGAACAACAGTTTGTGGGTAAGGTGCAACCCTATATGGCTCAACTCGACGGCTATTATCAGACCCTGTCATCAAACCTAAGTCTGTTTGACCCCAAGCCAAACATTCATAGCTATGTGTATCCACTAAAGAAGCACCATATGGAGTTTCGTCAAGCTATACGTCGTCACGTCGATTATTGGCAACAGCTGTTTAAACGCTGTGGGCGCAAAGTAGGTTAAGACTTCTTAGATGTCGACTTAGCGGAAGGTTTCTTACGGTAGCCGCCTTTTTTGCGTTTGTATGCCGGGCGCTCTACTTTAGGTAGGTGACGTAAAGACTCAGGAACCTCTCCGCTACGAACTTGATGCATCAAACCATCAATTCGCTGCTGTAGTGCCTGCATAAAAGGTTGGTAGGCTTGATTACGCTCCGCCATACCCTGCAACTGGTGCTCCCAGTTTGCTGTCATATCCGGAAAGGTCGATTCAGATGGCAATGCATGTATCAAGCCCCTTCCAGCAGGTGTACTGAGAATAGACTTGCCTTGGCGCAGCAAGAGCTGGCGCTTAAACAGAGTATCCAGGATGCCTGCACGCGTCGCTTCAGTCCCTAAGCCATCGGTCTCTTTGAGTATTTTTTTCAGCTCTTTGTCTTCCACAAAACGGGCAATCCCCGTCATCGCCTGAAGTAATGTCGCTTCAGTAAAATGTTTCGGCGGCTCTGTCTTACGGTCTTTAATCTCACCTTCTCGGCAGGTTAGAACGCTCCCTTCAGGTAAAGGAGGAACCGCATCAACACTTGCGTCTTCATCATCAACTTTACCCATCAGTTCTTTCCAGCCTGCCGATACAAGCTGACGCCCCTTGGCCATGAAGGTTCCACCTGCGATATCAAATACCAGCTTGGCTTCTGCATACACTGCCGCCGGATAGAACTGCATCAAATATTGGCGCGCTATCTGCTGATAAATCTTCATCTCATTGCCAGATAGTCCATTCATTGAAGCCTTTTTCGGCGTCGGGATGATCGCATGGTGAGCATCGACTTTTTTATCATTCCATACTTTGGATTTAAGGCTCAGATTCGCCCCTGATACTGCACTGCCCAGTTCGTTGGCATTGTTGCTGATCGCATCACAAACACTACTCGCTTGGGAATAATGCTCGATCGGCAAATAACGACAATCAGAGCGCGGATAAGTGATCAGCTTGTGCTTTTCATACAAAGACTGACAAGTATCAAGCACCTGCTGCGCACTCATACCAAATCGCTTTGCAGCATCAATTTGCAGAGCAGATAACGAATAGGGCAGTGGCGCTGATTGCTTGGTTTGCTTTTGCTCTGATTCAACAACTTTTGCTGGTTGGTTAGCGATTCGATTAGCGACATTTTCCACCAGCTTACGATTGAGGACTCTCCCCTCTTCGTCTTGCCATGGTTTACACGCGTCACTCGGTTTCCAACGAGCGCGTATATCAAACGCGCTTGAGCCATCTTGATACGGAATAAGAGCATGAAGAGTAAAATAATCGCGAGGGATAAAGTTCTCTATCTCTTCATCACGGCGAACCACTAAGCCAAGCACTGGAGTTTGTACTCGACCGACTGACAATACACCTTGATAGCCTGCCTTTTGCCCCAGTAGCGTATAGGCGCGAGACATATTCATACCATACAGCCAGTCTGCTCTAGAGCGCGCTAAGGCAGAAACCGACAGCGGCACAAACTCACGGTTGCTTCGCATTTGGCTTAAGGCGCGCTTAACCGCTGGCAAGTTCAAATCGCTAATCAGCAAACGCTGTGTCGCCTCTTTTTTTGTTTTGCTGACTTTGCAGTAATCGAGTACTTCATCCACTAGCAGTTGCCCTTCCCTATCAGGGTCTCCGGCGTGAACGATATGATTCGCGTCCTTCAACAACTTTCGTACTACCGTCAGCTGCTTACTCGCCGACTTTCTTGGCCTTAGTTGCCATTGTTCAGGGACAATCGGTAAATCGGCTAGATTCCACTTTTTATAGCGCTCATCGTAGGCATCAGGCTCAACTTGCTCAAGTAAGTGCCCAATACACCAAGTCACTACGTCACCATTACCACAACGAATAAAACCCTGATCATTTTTCTTTGGTCCAGGGAGTGCAGCGGCAATTGCGCGGCCAAGGCTTGGTTTTTCAGCGATAAAGAGACGAGACATAAAGTAGGGTCTGTTGGCCTTTTGCGGTTAAATTTTGTTCGAGATAAAAGCGTTTTAATCGCGGCGAGAGGTTTGCCGCCTAGTCACTCTAAGCAAAACACCTCTCAACAAAGAGTAAAACGCTTTTAGCCGAACCCTTCGGGCAGCGTTTGTGGTTCCTTTCTACTGCGTTATCGGCTTTTCAGGTAGAGCAACTACAACTCAAAGCCTCTGCCTTGCATAAAGAACCCACAAACTGCTGCAAAAATCAGCTCAAAAGGTCAACAGACCCTAGAGTCAGACAGATACAATAAGGGCCACATTATCGAATGTGGCCCTTAGAAATCAAGAAAAACTGTAAATTTAAACAGTACTTCTAATGGAGAAAGATTACTCTTCGCTTGTTCCTGCGCGCTCTGCTGCTTCTTTAACTAGAGGCTGCAGTTCACCTTTTTGGAACATTTCGATGATAATGTCACAACCACCGATCAGCTCACCTTCAACCCATAGCTGAGGGAAAGTTGGCCACTGTGCGTATGCTGGTAGCTCTGCACGGATATCAGGGTTTTGTAGAATATCTACGTAAGCGAATTTTTCACCACAAGCCATAAGAGCTTGAGCTGCTTGAGAAGAGAAACCGCAGCTAGGTAGTTTAGGCGAACCTTTCATGTAAAGAAGGATCGAGTTTTCTGCGATCTGCTGTTTGATTTTATCGATAGTTTCCATTGCTTCCTCTTAATGGAGTTACGGCAAATATTCTGCACATTCTAAACCATTAGCACAGAATAAAAAGCCTAATATGAGTAAGGTTATAGTCGACTTCGTGCTTTTTTGAGATCAACTGTCATTATCTAATAAAGAATTTTCATATAGAAATTTACAGCCTGAGCTTTTAATAAAGTAAAAACTTGCTAAACTAGAGCGCAAGTCAGCAAAATGACCATGGTTGGCACTGCGAGCCATGAATTATAAATAACACTGGAAGCAATCGAGAGGGGCAACCCTTTCATATAAATGGAGAATCGAGCAATGGCATTTGAACTACCAGCTCTTCCTTACGCGAAAGACGCACTAGAACCACATATCTCAGCTGAAACTCTAGATTTCCACCACGGTAAGCACCACAACACTTACGTTGTTAAGCTAAATGGTCTTATTCCTGGCACTGAGTTTGAAGGCAAATCTCTAGAAGAAATCATCAAATCTTCTACTGGTGGTGTATTCAACAACGCTGCACAAATCTGGAACCACACGTTTTACTGGCACTGTCTAGCGCCAAACGCAGGTGGCGAGCCAACAGGTGCAGTCGCTGACGCTATCAACGCTGCATTCGGTTCTTTCGAAGAGTTCAAAGCGAAATTCACAGACTCTGCGATCAACAACTTCGGTTCTTCTTGGACTTGGCTTGTTAAGAAAGCAGACGGCTCTCTAGAGATCGTTAACACGTCTAACGCTGCAACGCCTCTAACAGAAGAAGGTACAACTCCACTTCTTACTGTTGACCTATGGGAACACGCTTACTACATCGATTTCCGTAACGTTCGTCCAGACTACATGAATGCTTTCTGGGCACTAGTTAACTGGGACTTCGTTGCAGAAAACCTAGCAAAATAATCCTCCTCCCTAGGATTTAAATTTAGTCATTTTAAAAGCCAGCACTTTGCTGGCTTTTTTTCGTTTCAAGCTATGATTTCCCTAAAGTTTCTCGGTACTAAGTCGCTATAAAAGCAACGAACGAGGAACATCATGCAAATTCACACTTTAGACAAAGCAGCCATTATCAGCGAGCTTCAGTTTGGCACGGGTATTAACCATGCTGTACATGAAGGACGCCGAGCTGACTTCGCGCTAATTTTGTCGATGTTTTCTGACGATGTTCGTGACAATACCCCGATTGAAAAGGTCGATGAGATAGATACGAGCGAACAAGCACTGCGTAAAAAGTTCGAACTGCAAGCGCCGCAACAGCTTCGATCCGATCAAAGCTCTTACCAAGTATCGGCAACACAAACTTCCCTATTTCACAGTTCAGGACTCCCTAGCACCAAGCTGAGCCATTACCTTACCCCTGACGCCTTAACTTACCTACCAGAAGACACACATAATCTTCCCGAGGAGGTGTATCACAACCTGTCTGGTCACCAACGTCGGGCAATGGGAGAAAAAGAGCCAAAAGAGTTGATGCCGATCGATCTTTATAATCAGCTCATAAAAGCTCAGCGCACCTTCCAGATCCAAACCCAAGCTTAAAGGATCGTTTTTGATCACATTTTTCGTGTCTCATTTTTCGGACTTGCTTAACAATAGGCCTGCATAATGTGAATAGCGCCAAATAATCGAACATTATCATACTGAGCGAAGAGTTATTTGACGTTATTCACAACTAAAACACAGCTAATCTACCATGCTATGTGGACATCTTTTAGAGCATGCATTGCTTATGGGGGTAAGCCAATGGATATAAAAAATGCTGTAATTTTAGTGACATCAGCCGGTTCTCAGATCGGAAGTACGCTCGCTTATCACTTTGCTTCGCTTGGTGCGACGCTAGTATTGTGTGACAGAAAAACACCTCAGCTCGCGCAAACCTATCAACTGTGCCAAGAGATATCAGACAGCGTCTATCAGTGCCCTATAGATGATCACTCACTCAGTTCTATCCAATACTTATTCACATTCATGGATCAAACGGTCAAGCGGTCCCCCGACGTTTTGATCAACACGCTCACCGCAGAAGCGATGCCGAATATTTTTGATCATCAAGGCAGTGACCTGTTTACCCAAAGGCTCTCTTTGATGGCTGCGACACTGTTTAGCTTTGGTCAAGCAACCGCGGAAAGAATGCGTGAAGAACAGAAAAACGGTGTGATTGTTAATGTGATTTCTCATCCTGACTATCAGGATATGTCAGGCTTCGACAATGCAACTTCGATGGTGGCAGGGTTTACCCAAAGTTGGGCTAAAGAGCTCACCCCTTTCAACATTCGTGTTGGAGGCGTTGTCCCTGCTATTGAACACGATAACTCGCACTGGGCGGAAGTGCAGGATGAGTTGATTCGGAATACGGAGTACATCGTCTCTAATGATTACTTTAGTGGCAGAGTCATGGCGGCATAACCACACCGCCATTCAACTTACCTATTCAAGCGACTTCAGCGCATTCTCTGAAGCTTCTTCTATAAGATCCAATACCAGTTCAAATCCGGCATCCCCGCCATAGTATGGGTCGGGGATTTCGTCATATTCAGAATCGGAATAGTCGAGAAACAGTTTTACTTTGTGCTGCAAATGCTGAGGACATTGTTGAATTAAATCGGCAAAGTTGTCTCTATCTGCGGCTAAAATTAAATCAAAATCTTCGAAATCGCCACTAACAACTTTCCGTGAACGAATCCCTTTAAACGAGTATCCTCTGCGCTCCCCCGCCGCTTTTGATCTTGAATCTGGTGGGTTTCCTTGGTGGTAGCCAATAGTACCAGCCGAGTCCACTTCAACGGGTATACCGAGTTGCTGAGATTTAGCTCTAAGGATTGCCTCACCAGTAGGAGAGCGACAAATATTTCCCATACACACCACTAACAGCTTCTTCACCTAACTCTTCCTTAAAATTATATGAACCAAGTTTCACAACATAATATTTGCGTCTACGCTTTTATTGAATAACGTCAGACTTAAAAGGATTTAACTATGAAAAGGCTATGTACTGCAATCGCACTGCTATTACCCCTCTCTACTTTTGCTAATGAATTTGAAGCAGCTCTAACCGAGTTTGCAATGAACGATGTAAAAGCCATCGCTTCCGATGCTGATGTCGTTTCCGCAATCAAGGTACAAAACCAAGAAAGTCGCCAACTCGATCAAAACCAAATCACTTCACTAGACAATGATTGGCGTAGCCAAGTTGGTCAATCTAACGCGCCGCTTATCACCAGTAAGTTAAGTAGTGAGTTATCGAAGAAACTCGCATCAATACAAGAGAGCAGCCAAGGTGTCATCACTGAAATTTTTGTTATGGATAACAAAGGGCTAAATGTGGCACAAAGCGCGGTAACTTCTGACTATTGGCAAGGTGATGAAGCAAAGTGGCAACAAACCTATCTAGTCGGCCCTGATGCCTACCATATCAGTGAAATAGAAGAAGATGAATCAACTCAGATGTTCCAATCCCAAGTGAGCTACGCTATCTCTGACCCAAGTTCTGGCCAAGTTATCGGCGCCATTACTGTCGGCGTTAACGTCGAAGAACTATAACCCATTGGAGCCTAATGTATGCGAGTTACGATAAGTAGGCTCGTTGTCATCAGTGCGTCGATTCTCACCATAATTGCAATGACGGCGATTTCACTTCTTAGTTGGAACAGCAGTATAGATGCTATCTACAAGTTGAATAAATCGTCGTACATGCAATCGAGTCACGCTTTAGGTGAGCAACTGGCTACACCCGTAAGGTTTAAGAAGATTGCGAACATCGAGGAGAGAATTGATGTTGCCTTCCAAGCTAAAAATGGCAGCTTAAATAGTGTTGCAATCTACTTACCTGACCTATCGCTTCTGTACGCGAGTACTGAAGCAGCCAAGTCTTCAAAATTAGCTAATCCAATTGAAAGTAAACTGGTGTTGGCTGACACAAACGACAACTATCAAATTGGCATTCCACTGCTATCTGGCAAGAAGCAGACCCTTGTCGGTTACCTAGTCACTGATTGGAACTTCGCCCAAGCTCAAGGACTCGGTAGCGAGTTGAGTAAACAGTCTGTTATCGTTGGTAGTGTGTCAGTAGTGGCATGTACTGCGCTCCTTATGGCGCTACTTAATACTATGCTAGGAAGACCGTTACATCAGCTGAATCTGCTGTGTGATGAACTGAGTTCTGGGGAATGTGATTTAACCAAACGGCTCAACTTCAAGCGCAACAATGAGCTCGGCCAACTTGCGCGCAGCATGAATCGTTTTATTGAAAAAATGGAGAAAACGCTGCGCCCCATTCATCAAGGCGCCGATTCGGTGACCCTAATTTCTAAAGATCTCGACAATCACTTGGCCTCAATCCGTAGTAAGATCAATCTTCAAAGAGATGAAATCAAATCTACCGTTGAGTTTAGTGAACAAACTCAGCACTCGGTCTCATTGGTTAAGGACAATACCTTTGTCACTTCTGAGTCTCTCAATCGTGCGGTGGAAAGTGCCAAAGGTGGTCAGCAACGCCTACTTAGCGCACTTAACGACAATAAAATGATGGCCGAAAAGAGCGCTCACCTCTCTGAGGCCGCCAACGAAGTCAATAGCCAAGTGATCAAGGTGACCGAGATCTTGGGTATCATTCGCAATATTGCCGAACAAACCAACCTACTCGCCCTTAATGCAGCGATTGAAGCAGCACGAGCGGGTGAAGAAGGTCGCGGATTTGCGGTCGTTGCAGACGAAGTACGTGGCTTGGCGGAAAAGACCTCTGATTCCACCAACCAAGTTGAAAACATCTTGTCTGAGCTTGGCAATGTGACTAACTCTCTGATTCAAATTACCGAAGAAGGCAGTAGCGCAAGTGAAGCAAGTCTTAACTCAATTGAGGACGCGGTAGAGGACATAGAAAAAGCACTTAAGGATGTCTCTCAAGCCGATCAAATGTGTTCCACCATCGCTGGTTCTTCTGAATCTCAGATTGATGCCATGTCTGAACTGGTTGCAAGATTAAATAAGGTTGATCAACAAATCGATAGCCTTGTCGAAGACTCACACAATATCGAAACCAGTAGTGCTGAGTTATTTTCTCAAGCCAGTAATACTAGCCAACATCTGTCTAGTTATAACCTAGCCCGATAACCTTTTTGATTAGTGGTATTTCAGCACACGGTTTTTCGCTATGATGGCGGAAAACCGTTTTACTATATGGAGTTATCATGTCTACGGATAATCAAAAGGAAGAGCGTTATAAGGCTCGTCAACAGAAAGTCAAAGCTGAAATCGATGCGCGAGTCGCTGCTGCGCAAGAAGTGAAAGGCTTGTTTCTTGTTATCACAGGTAATGGTAAAGGCAAATCCACTTCGGGTTTCGGTACGGTCGCACGTGCGGTTGGGCATGGCTTGAAGTGCTCGGTTGCTCAGTTTATTAAGGGCACATGGGACAACGGTGAACGTAATCTACTTGAAAAGCTGGGTGTTGAGTTTCAGGTTATGGGAACAGGCTTTACTTGGGAAACTCAAAGTAAGGCACAAGACACTGAAGCTGCTCAAAAAATCTGGCAGGAATGTAAACGCATGCTGCAAGACGAATCGATTGATGTCATCCTGTTTGATGAGATGACTTATATGGTCAACTACGGCTACATTGAATTGGATGAACTGGTCGAAGCGCTTAACAACCGTCCTAAGATGCAATCGGTCATCATCACCGGACGCGGTGCTCATCGCACCTTGACGGAGATGGCAGACACTGTCTCTGAAGTCCGTAACGTCAAGCACGCTTTTGAGTCGGGTGTAAAAGCTCTCAAAGGTGTTGACTGGTAATCGGTTTTTAGCCACTAGAGGCTTACTGTTCTAGTGGCTATACCAATACTACTGACCTATGATATTGATGTTTTGTTTGTGGGGGTAGTTTCCATCCGGCCACTTATGCGTCGGATAGTAATAATCTTTAGATTCCATTAGCGCCACCACCCCAGGTAGCTTCTCTGTGAGCTCTGCTCTTGTTTTGAGGCTCAATTCATCGGAATACAGATCGGCTTTTGAACCCAAGTAGCTTGCGGTATTTAGGTAGAAAAACTCGACCGTTTTACATGCACTATCACACGTTGGATCATCATATTGATAGTAGCCGTGTTCATCGGCAATTTTCCACTGTTTGTAGAGCGCACTATTGGTTCGCTTTTGATCGCTAAACAGTTTTGGATACAAAGATTGCCAGCCCGCATTGACGATTAGATGATGGATTTCTTCTTGCGAGGCATCACGGCGATCGCTTGGATTGGTCTCATCGGCTGAGAGGTCTTGACCGACGCGCCCTTCAATATCCATTGCATCGAAAGCCTCTTCACTAAATCCGCTTTTGCTCATGACCAAAACTGCTTGATTTCGGCGTAGGTGATCCAGCAAAGCGGGCTCATCAATAATCCCATCCTGATCATTATCTAACCATTGCGCTGCAACATTTGCTGCATAAGCGAGCTTCTGTGAATTGACTTTCTGCGTTGCACATAGAGTTACTGCATCAAACACGATCGCTTTATGAGTAAAGAAGGCTGCAGGACACCCATCGACATGTTCAGATGTGGTATCAAACTCGCTGGCCGATGCGCTAAACGTCAACGCTGCTGTCATCACTAGTGATGAATATATGAATGCTTTCATGCTTCCTCCTCTATTGAAAGTACACCTTATCAATGGCGAAAACCATTGACTGTATGAATGTGTCGTAGATTTGTCCAAGTGAGACTGACAGAGAAATAGAGAGTTAAAAAAAACGCGCCACAGATGGCGCGTTTGAAGTTGTAATCGGATAGACGTTTAGTTAAACAGCCCTTTGATTAAGCTATTAACGGCTTCTTTAGTCTTTTCATCTTTGATTTTTTCACCAAGTTTCTCATCGAGCTTCTTCAATCCACGATCGAGCTCTTTCTCGGCTTTTTGCTTAAGTACATCGTCAAAAATGAGTTTAAACTTAGGCTGCGCCCAAGAACCCGAGATATTAATTGGAATCGTCACATCTTTCAGTTCATCAATGTCTTCACCACCTTGGCCTTTCAGTGAACCAACAATAGAAGTACTGACCGTAAAATCGACGGTTTCATTGAGGTAATTGGCACTACCATTACCACGGATGCGAAGTAGTGGCGACTGCATATGAAGATCATTGGTAGACACATTGCCTTTGTTTAGCTTAAGAGTTGCTTTCATCGCACTAAAGTCCGTTTTCTGGACTTCATCGCCACCTTCAAGCTTCTCACCTTTGATCTTGGCGTAATTCTCACGAATTAACTGAGCAACGTTAATGCCGTTCACAGCGCCATCTTCAAAGTTAATGACAATTGTACCGACTAGGTTCTTCTTAATACCTGTTGGCGTTAAGCTGCTCCCTTTAACGTCGACATCAATATTGCCCGTGCCTTCCAACATATCGTTGTTTGCGACATCAATCAGCAGAGGCTGTACTTTTACACCTTTGATGCGTTTTTTCGCGGTGTAGCTTGCTGGCGACTTACGCGCATCTAAACGCGCCGTAGCGTTGATAGAGCCCTGATATAGGTTTGATGTAAATGACGTCAGTTCTGCCACACCTCGGTTAACTGAGAAGCTCGCCTTTACGTTCTGCATTTTGGCGTTATTGGCTGTGAACTTGTCGATAGTAATCTGACCTTTCACATCCAACATTTTCAGCGCAGAGAGATCTGGTTCCACTTCTTGAGCGGATTTCTGTGGCGAGGTTTGAGCTGGCTTTTTCTGCGCGGCTTCTGAAGCTGGAGCAGTATCAGATGGCGCTTGAGCCGGAGCCGCCTTGCCCAACCCTAAAAACTCGTCCAAATCGATATTCGGGCTATGCAAAGCAAATCGAACTTTAGGAATATCACCTAACGTCACGTCAGCTTTACCATCAAACGCCAATGCATTCGCGGTCAGCTTTTCTAGCACAAAACTTAGGTGGCTCTCAGTCAGGTCAAACGACAAGTCAGATGCCATATCTACCTTCATTGGTGACTGAGGTAGTGAGTCTCCTTTGAATGTGGCATCAAGCACCATTTTGTTCATTAGCACTTTGCTGATCGCTTGATCGACTTTCAATGAAGCCGAACCCTTCATATCGATATCCAGACCAGCAGCATTGCCTACAACGGCATAGCTCAGCGCATTGGCTTTATCGAACTCAAACGTTTCTAGCCCAATCTTGGCACTATCGATTTTTGTTGCAGGATCGCTGAATGTCGCATCAAGGTTAATGTTACGTAGCGCGTACTCTTTAAAGCCCTTTGCTAGCTTAAACTCAGCATCACCTTTTGCGGTAAATTTCTGCTGATTCGCTTCACCTTTGGCAGCAAAGTCCGCTTTAGTCCAAGTATCGACAGCAAACTGAGAGAGATTCAATGAAACGTCATACAGCTTAGTAAATGAACCCGCTTGCTTATCTTGTATTTCGACCGACGCATTAGAGACTGTAACTCCGGCCAAATTGATTGTCCAAGCAGAAGCGCCGCCACTACTTTGAGGTGCTTCTTCCGTTACAGGCTGCGAATTGCTTTCTGAATTCGCTGGTGCCACCGTCGCCTCAGCTTGAGCCGCTTGCGCTTGAGTTAGCGCGTCAATGTTCTTGCTGCCATCAGGTAAGGTTTCCAGCGAGAAAGCTGCGCCATCAAGCGTGATGTTGCCAATTTCAAGCTGTTGGCTGAACAGTGGCATCACGGACACATCGACACCGACTGTCTCCACCTTGAACATATTCAATTGTTCAAAGCCTTTCGGATTACGAAGCTCGGTTTGACCTAGTTCGAAACCAATCGACGGGAAAAATTGCCAACTGATATCACCATCGATAACAAGATCAAGACCGGTATGGGTTTTCGCTTGTTCAACGATAAGTGGTTTAAATTGGTTTGGGTTAACTAAAGTAACCAGTGCAATTAAAGCACCGATAATAACAACCACTGGGATTGCTATGATTAGGAACAGTTTCTTCATCAGCATTATCCTTGCTTGGTGAGCACGCCTCTTCTGCTAAGGGTTAGCTCCAAGTATAAATGATCAGGTAAATATTTATGGCGACCATAAAAAAAAAGTGGCACTAAAAGTGCCACTTATCTCATAAAAAATAAAGTCTTAAGCGCCTTTTCAACGTTAAGCTTTCAAAAGTTTTGCAATATGAGCTTTTAGCACATCGATAGCGATACGGTTTTTGCCACCACGTGGAACAATAATGTCTGCGTATTGCTTTGAAGGCTCGATAAACTGCATAAACATAGGACGAACCGTTTCTTGGTACTGCTTCAGAACAGAATCCATAGTACGGCCGCGCTCTTCAACGTCACGCTTAACACGACGAAGCAGACAGATATCCAATGGCGTGTCCATAAATACCGTTGCATGCATTAAATCGCGCAGACGTGGGTCGGTAAGCAGCAAAATACCTTCAAGAATAATGACTTTCTTAGGTGTCATTGTCGTTGTGTTGTCAGTGCGGGTGTGTTCTGTGTAACTGTACTCAGGTACTTCTACCGCTTGTCCCTTAACTAACTGCTCTAGATGTTCGCACAATAGATCATGGTCTAGTGCGCTTGGGTGGTCGTAGTTGGTTTTTACACGCTCGTCCATACTAAGATGGTCTTGAGCGTTGTAGTAGCAATCTTCCGTAATCACACCAATTTGATGATCGCCCACTTTTTCACGTAGTTCATTGTAAATAGTGCTCGCGATTAAACTTTTTCCAGAAGCAGACGCGCCAGCAATACCTACGATGACGCATTGATTATTATCAGACATTATTCTTGCACCCGATGATTTAGATTGGTGTCATATGCTAATACTAGCAGTGCCTTTCGAAGTGAGGCCTACGTATTAGTATGAATTTAGATAAACCGCCTGATTATAGGGAGTTCAGCCATTGGTTGCCAGTCGCGATTGGCTTGATTTACTTAAATGGAATAAAAGATTTCAGCGCAATCGATTACACAGAATAAGAATAAAATAGAGCGCTCATCAGGCGCTCTAATTGCAGTGCATAAAGGTGGTTATTCGACCATGGAAAACATAATCGAGTCGGGTTTAGTTTTCCCACGCCAATACAATCTGGCGCTGACCGCTTCCGCCAAAGCAAGGTACTGCTGACCATGTTCTGATTCTGGTCTTGCAGCAACCGTTGGGATGCCTTTATCAATATCTTCACGCATCTGAATATGAAGTGGAATTTGGGCGAGAAGATCAAGCCCATACTCATTGGCCATTTTCTCAGCGCCACCCGCACCAAAGATATGCTCTTTTTCACCACAATGACTGCAGATGTGGTAACTCATGTTTTCTACAAGACCAACGACAGGCACATCAACCTTGTTAAACATTGCCGCACCTTTACGTGCATCGGCTAAAGCCAAGTCTTGAGGAGTTGTCACGATAACCGCTCCGGTAACCGGAACTTGCTGAGCCAGCGTCAGTTGGATATCACCCGTGCCCGGTGGCATATCAATCACTAGGTAATCCAGTTCAGGCCACTCGGTTTCATTCAACAATTGAGCGAGCGCCTTAGCTGCCATCGGTCCACGCCAAATCGCCGCTTCATCTTTTGATACAAGGTAGCCAATCGAATGGGTGAAAATGCCATGTGCTGTAATTGGTTGCATCCATTTGTTATCGCGAACTTCAGGTTGTGCATTGGTTTGACCAAGCATCAGTGGCACTGAAGGACCATAAATATCAGCGTCCAATAGCCCAACTTTAGCTCCAGACTTTGACAAGGCCAGCGCTAAGTTGACCGAGGTTGTCGATTTGCCGACCCCGCCTTTTGCTGACGTCACCGCGATGACGTTCTTAACCCCTTTCACTGTCGCAGAAACATGGGTTTCGAGAGACTTCGGCGCAACAACAATATTGTACGAGAATGAAGCAACCTCACCTTTGTTTTGGGAAGCCTCAATCCAAGCAGACAAATCCTGAGTTAACGTATTGGCTGCAAAAGGAATTTCAATAGTAAACTGATTGGCTTCAACTGACACAAAGTTCGCCGTCGACGCCCAATCTGGGGCGAGGCTTGGGTGCTCAAATTGATTTAACCAATCACAAAAATCTTGCTTTGAAGTGAACTGACGCATAGGTCCTCCTTATGCATCTAATCGTAACACTCCACCAGCCGATACTGAACCCTGAAAAAACTAAGGTATTCCGGTCGCTCACACCTTGGAGTCACTGGTGGGATAAGGTAGTATTACTCTCTATTTTTTTATACATCATTAGAAGCGAATATTAAGTATGGCGACTGATCCAAGAAAACTTTTGGTAACTTGTGCCCTTCCGTACGCTAACGGTTCAATTCACCTAGGTCATATGCTTGAGCACATCCAAGCTGACATCTGGGTTCGATACCAACGCCTACGTGGCAACACTGTAAACTTCATCTGTGCTGACGATGCTCACGGCACGCCAATCATGCTAAAAGCACAACAGATGGGTATTACGCCAGAAGAGATGATCGCTGCAGTAAGTGAAGAGCACCAAAAAGACTTCGCTGGCTTCGATATTAGCTTCGATAACTACCACAGCACACACTCAGAAGAGAACCGTGAGCTGGCTTCGCACATCTACCTTGAGCTTAAGAAAAACGGCTTTATTTCTAGCCGTACGATTTCTCAGTTGTTTGACCCTGAGAAAGAGATGTTCCTACCGGATCGTTTCGTAAAAGGTACTTGTCCTAAGTGTAAGTCAGAAGATCAGTACGGCGACAACTGTGATAACTGTGGTGAAACGTACAGCCCAACTGAACTGATTGAACCTAAATCAGCGGTCTCTGGCGCGACGCCAGTAATGAAAGACTCTGAGCATTTCTTCTTCGACCTACCTCAGTTCGAAAGCATGCTCCAAGAGTGGACGCGTTCAGGTTCGCTACAAACGGAAACTGCGAACAAGATGCAAGAGTGGTTTGAGTCAGGTCTGCAACAGTGGGATATCTCACGCGATGCGCCTTACTTCGGCTTCGAGATCCCAGGCGAGAAAGACAAATTCTTCTACGTATGGCTAGACGCACCTGTTGGTTACATGGCTTCTTTCAAGAACCTATGTAACAAGACTGAAGGCCTAGATTTCGACGAATACTGGAAGAAAGACAGCACCACTGAGCTTTACCACTTCATTGGTAAAGACATTGTTTACTTCCACTCACTGTTCTGGCCTGCAATGTTAGAAGGTGCTGGATTCCGTAAGCCAAACAACGTATTCGTCCACGGCTACGTAACCGTAAACGGCGCGAAGATGTCTAAGTCGAAAGGCACATTCATTAAAGCAGCGACTTACCTAGATCACCTAGATCCAGAATGTCTACGTTACTACTACGCAGCGAAGCTAAATAGCCGTATTGATGACCTAGACCTTAACCTTGAAGACTTCACTCAGCGCGTAAACGCTGACGTCGTCAACAAGATTGTTAACCTAGCTTCTCGTAACGCTGGCTTCATCACTAAACGTTTTGAAGGCAAGCTATCTGCAGAGTTCGCAGAGCCTGAACTTTACAACGAGTTCGCTGCTGCCGCTGATCGCATTGCTGAGCTTTACGAGACTCGTGAGTTTGGTCGCGCAATTCGTGAAATCACGGCACTAGCAGACAAAGCGAACCAATACGTTGATGAGAAAGCACCGTGGGTCGTAGCGAAAGAAGAAGGTAAAGACCAAGAACTGCAAGACATCTGTTCTGTGGGTATTAACCTATTCCGCGTTCTGATGACTTACCTGAAACCAGTGATGCCAGAGCTTGCTGCGCGTACTGAAGCATTCTTAAACGAAGAGCTGACTTGGGAAGGTATTGCTGCACCGCTAACTGGTCACGAAATAACTAAGTTCAAAGCATTGTTCAACCGCATCGATCCGAAAAAGGTTGAAGCTATGGTTGAAGCATCTAAAGAAGATGCAGCAGCAGAAGTTGCAGCGAAAGAAAAAGCTGAAGCTGAAAAGAACAAAGCGAGCCAAACTGAGCTAGATAAAGATCCAATCGCAGACGAAATTGAGTTTGACGCTTTCGCAGCCGTTGATATGCGTATCGCGCGTATCATCTCTTGTGAAGAAGTGCCAAAAGCAAACAAACTGCTTAAGTTCCAACTCGACATCGGTGGTGAAACTCGTCAAGTATTCTCTGGCATCAAGTCAGCATACAAACCTGAAGAGCTAGAAGGCAAGCTAACAGTCATGGTAGCGAACCTTAAGCCGCGTAAGATGAAGTTTGGTATGTCTGAAGGCATGATCCTAGCAGCTGGCCCGGGTGGTAGCGACCTATGGATTCTTGAGCCGCACGAAGGTGCACAGCCAGGTATGCGTGTAATGTAAAAAGCATTACGATTATCGAAAGCCCCGCTGATTCAGCGGGGCTTTTTTGTGCCCTTCTTCACACTTTCAGTGCTATCTTGCACCAATTGAGTTCATACCCGCCAACCCAAAACCAGCAAACCATTGAATTATATATAGATTATTTCTGGCACCAAACCTGCTCTACCACTTTATAGGTAATCCATAACAAGGAGTTGGTTATGTTTGTGCTCTTTTCAATCATCATTTCATTCGTCGTGCTAACGACTTTATTCTACTTTTCCAAAAAGCGTCATTCAGGTTTAGAAAGAAAATTTGAGATTTTAATCCTGCTGCGCCAGTTACTGTTACTGTGTCGTCAACACAGGGCAATCACCCATCAGGCGTTGACTAGCCACCACTTTGACATTCACCAAAGTCAGCTAGAAGAAAGCTATGACGCTATGATAGAACGCTCGAACGAACTAATCGCCAGTGCTCAGTTTGAAAACAAGCCTATGTACCGGATTCTTCAATTGAAGCTCAAAAAGCTACACAAGGAATGGGATCAGAGAACCGTGGCTCGCAATCAGGTGATTCATGGTAAAACCATCAGACACTGTATGTTCTTAATGGATGAAATTGCTATTGCTTGGTTAATCGAGTCAGGGCGAGAAGATATCAGCGATGAGTACCATATAAATTGGCAGCAGGTACTCGATAGTATGGAGGTACTTACCCAACTAAGGATTTCGATTCAGGACCTCCACTATCCGGAAGGTATGCTGAGAGTGAAATACTATTGCGATAAAACTAGGCGCAAGCTCAATCAGCTATCACTCATCAGTCCGCTGTCTATTGCTTCGCCAATAAGCTCAAAGGCAATGCATGCACTTTCAGAAATTAATGCTAGTGATGACATTTTAATGACGAATGAAGAGCTTTATCAGCTCACGACAGATATTTCGCTGATCATTTCACAAGTCTACGATCAGATGTTGTCAGATATGACAGAAAGCTTGTATCAGCCGTTACCTAAAGTCGCCCTAGCATGAAGGAAAGTCGTCAGTTGAAATGGGCACTCTATAAGTGCCCTTAACTAATATAAACCTACTTAGCCTATCGATATGCCATTTGATCAAAGACGTTTTTATTTCTATCACCGATAGCGCTTATTTGCTAAAGTCGCGTTCGACAATATCCGGTCAATCTTGACCCTAGTAAAAAGAGCAGATCCAGTGACTAACAATGAAATCTTTCGTCGTATCCAGCATTCGCTAAATCTAAAAAACAGCCAAATTATTAAAGCTTTTGAGCAAGCAGACTTCGCAGTTGCTCCAAACCAAGTAAACGACTGGCTGAAAGCCGATTCTGACAAGTCGGTCTCTAAAATGAAAGATAAGGAACTGGCGCTTTTTCTCAATGGTTTCATCAACCTGAAACGCGGCAAAAAGGAAAGTGAACAGCCTAAGCCAGAACAGAAGCTAACCAACAACATGATCTTCATGAAGTTGCGCATTGCGTTAAATATGAAAGCTGAAGATGTTTTGGATGTGCTTGAAGTCGTTGGTATTAGCCTGAGCAAGTATGAAATCGGTGCTTACTTTCGCAAGCCAAACAATAAGAACTACAAAGCGTGTGAAGACCAAATGCTATGTGATTTCTTAAATGGTGTACAGTTCACCAACCGCCCTGATTCTGAAGAGTTTGTCGCCTAGATCTAGCAACAGCGAAACACTAAGAGCACAAAAAACCTCAATCCTATGATTGAGGTTTTTAGTATCTAAAGCCGTTCTTTTAAAGAAGGCGAATTGTTAAAGCATTTTACGTGCTGCTTCAACAACCACTTTAATAGAGCGTGCTTCTGTCTCTTTTAGCGTAGAGTGGTCTGGAATCTCTTTCTGTGTACGGTTGATAATAACACCTGCTACACAGCCCGCTTTAAGACCTGAGCTCGCACACATAGTCAGTAGCGTTGCAGATTCCATTTCGAAGTTTAGTACGCCCATGTCTTGCCACTCTTGCATAGAGCCTTGGAAACGCTTAACAACACGACCAGAGAACGTATCGTAACGCTCTTGACCTGGGTAGAAGGTATCACTTGATGCTGTAACACCCATGTGAACCGCGGCACCAGACTCTTCTACTGCCGCTTTCATTGCTGTTGCTACTTCAAAGTCAGCCACAGCTGGGAACTCCATTGGAGCAAAGTGCAGGCTAGCGCCATCTAGACGAACCGAACCCGTCGATACAATCATATCACCTACGTTTACGTGTGGTTGAATCGCACCTGTAGTACCAACACGTAGGAAAGTACGAACACCAAGCTGAGCCAGTTCTTCTACTGCAATTGACGTAGAAGGGCCGCCGATACCTGTTGAACAAACAACCACTGGCTTGCCGTCTAGTTCAGCACGGTAAAGCGTGTATTCGCGGTGACTTGCTAGGAATACTGGGTTTTCCATTTCTTCTGCAATTTTTTGTACACGCGCAGGGTCACCAGGAATGATCGCTAGTGTTGCGCCAGCAAGATCAGATTCAGTAACACCAAGGTGGAATACAGCTTGAGACATAGGGGGCTCCTTATTGTGGCGTAGTTGGGTTGCACATTAAACAACCGATACGCTCTATAAAATTCATCGGGTACAGGCCATACTCTAGCGAACTCCTTCAAGCATTAGAGTGATCACCTTCACAACAACAACCGCAACAAACATCACCATTGCACATAAAAACGGTTTACATCACATTTTTACGCAAGTTCAAATCATTAGTTGCATAAAAAACAGCCCCTATATCAACAATGCAGGGGCTTTTTACTGGGTAAATTTATCTAATCTTGCTTTGACTTAAATTTCAGCAGTCTTAATGCATTGAGAGTCACGATGGCAGTCGCCCCACTGTCAGCCAACACCGCAACCCAAAGTCCAGTGATACCTAACAAACTCGTTACCAAGAACACGCCCTTCAATCCAAGTGCTAATGCAATATTCTGGCGAATGTTGTTCAAGGTAGCCCGCGAAAGCTCAATCATGCTTGCTAATTCAATCAGGCGGTTGTGAGTAATCGCAGCATCCGCGGTTTCTAACGCAACGTCAGTCCCACCTCCCATCGCAATACCAATACTTGAGGCTTTCATTGCAGGCGCATCATTGATGCCATCACCGACCATCGCCACATTGCCGTTTGCAGAAAGTTGCTCGACATAGCTGACTTTATCTTGAGGAAGCAGACTCGCCTTATAGTCGATGCCAATCATAGAACTGATGGCTAGCGCGCTACGCGGATTATCTCCAGTGAGCATAATCGAGTGAATACCCAACTCATTAAGCGCTTTCACTGCTTTGGCGGAATCGTCACGCAGAGTATCTTGCCACGCCACCAGGCCGATAGCTTTGTGCTTAGCCTCGATAGCAACGACAACCGTTTTACCTTGACCTTCGAGTTGCTCAATAGTCTCAACCAAAGCACTAGGTAACGTGATATCCACTTTACTTGGTGCGCTCACCTGATACTCAACACCTGATACCACACCGCGCACGCCACTCCCGACCAGAGCTTGCTTGTCTTCTGCCTCAACAATCTCTAACTCAAGTTGTTTGGCTTTATTCACTAACGATACCGCCAGTGGATGGCTTGAACCCACTTCTATTGCAGCAACCTTTTCCAATAACGACTGCTCTGTCCATCCCTCTAAAGCAATAATGTCGGTGACTTCAGGCTTGCCTTTGGTCAGGGTGCCTGTTTTATCAAAAGCTATGGTTTCAACGCGGCCTAGCTGCTCTAACGCTGCGCCACCTTTAATCAGAGCTCCTCGACGAGCGGCAGCGGCTAAACCAGAAGTGATCGCGGCTGGCGTAGAGATCACTAGTGCACAAGGACAAGCAATCAGAAGCAGGGCCAGCCCACGATAAACCCAAGTTTCCCAAGGCTGAGCAAACAACAATGGCGGCGTAATGATAACTAGTAGTGACACCAGCATCATCAAAGGCGTGTACCAGCGGCTAAACTTATCCAAAAAACGTTCTAAAGGCGCTTTACGAGATTCTGCTTCTTCGATCAAATGGAGAATACGATCGATGGCATTCTCGCCCTGCTTTGAAGTAATGGTGAATCTCACCACTTTATCGACCGCCACAGCGCCTGCCATGACTGAGTCACCTTGATAGCGTTCAACAGGTATCGACTCACCAGTGAGGGCACTTTCATCAAAACTCGCTACGTCACCGATAAACTTGCCGTCAGCCGGTAATCTTGCGCCCGGTGAAACTTCAATGACATCACCAGGGTGTAGCTCACTTGCCGAGACTTCAACGCGCTGACCATCAACGATTTTAATCGCATTTTCAGGAACCAATTCCATTAATGCTTGGACACCACTACGGGCACGTGAAGCAGCAAAGGCTTCTAGTCGTTCACCAATGAGGAACAATAACAGCACCATTGCAGCCTCTACGGTTTCTCCCAAATAGAGCGCCCCAAGTGCTGCAACACTCATCAAGGTTTCTATCGCAAAAGGCGTCCCTGAACGCGCAAGGCTGATGGCTTTTTTACCTATGGGGTATAGTCCCGCCAAGCAGGTAATAACAAACATCCATTCACTAATTTGTGGAAGTGCTGGTTTAATCGCAGCGGCGATCGCCATAGCAGAAGCAATAGCGATAATCTGCGCATTCTGTTGAAGCACAGACTTCCAACCTGTGGATACTTGTTTTGAAGACTTTGAATTAGGGCTGGTAAAGGTAAATCCAGTATCAAGGATTGTTTGTTCGACTAACTGGGCAACACCAACGTTATCAGAAGTGATTATGAGTTTTTCGGTTGCAAAAAGAACTTTAGCCTCAACAATGCCATCAACTCGATTAACGGCTGTTTCCACCTTTCGAGCACAGGCTGGGCAATCCATCCCCTCAATTTTCCAACTTTGGGTATAACGCGCAGAGGAACTGGGCTCGCCCTCTTCGTCAGCTGGGTCTGCACCACTACTGCAGCTATTTGAGCTACAACAACTCGACTCGGCACTGGCAACCTCTGCCATTTTAATGGTTGAGATTTTAGGGCTAGCACAAGAGCCTGATTGAGAAGGGTTCGCCGCGACTTTGTCTGAGCGGCATGCTTGATGTTTAGTGCACATATGTTTATCTCCATTCACTGTACACTATGAGTCTAAACCTTGGAGCCTACTCCAAGGTCAAACTTTTTCTGCCGTTTGTTGCGAAATTTCTGTTGTTGAAGCGACATCATCAATCAATACCGCATCATGACTACAGAAAGGCTGACTGTTAACACTGGTAATCGAAGGATCTGAGGCTTCATGCGCAAGGCAGGTTGAGCGCATTAATTCAGAAATGTGTTTACGCAACACAACAATCGCGATCAAGCCGAACACCACAGTACCGATAGCCTGACCATAAAGCACCCCAAGAGCGCCAAACCAAAACGCCCCCAAATGGACAAAGGGTAGAGTTCCCAACGTCGCTTTGCCTAAGTTCAGTGCCGTTGAGTACAGTGGCTTGCCTAGATTGTTGAACGAGGTATTGGCAACGAACTGCGCACCGTTGAAAATAAAGCTCACCGCTACATAGGTACAAAACGCTGCAACGATGACTTGCGCATCACCGTTTAGGCTGAACATACGAATAATCAAATCTTGAGCGAAGTAGAGAATGATACAAACAACAATGGTGTAAAGAGTGGTGACAATTAAAGAGTTATTAAGAGTCTCTTTAACTCGGTCCATACGCTCTGCGCCGTAGTTCTGACCGATGATCGGCCCAACTGCCCCTGAAAGCGCAAAAATTACCGCAAAACAGACTGGTGTGAGTCGACCTATCACCGCAAACCCGGCAACATAGTTCTCACCGAATTGGGCAATGGCAGAGGTAACAATCGCATTACCAATTGGCGTTGCAATATTGGTGATAATGGCGGGTATCGCAATGGCAATAATAATTTTCAGGTTGCTTAACCACACTGCGTAGTTAAATTTCGCTGCGAGTTTGTGTACACGGATAAGTGGGTAGATTGAGAAAAACAGCACAGTAAAGCGAGCAAATACAGACGCCAGTGCTGCACCTTCTACATTCCAACCAAAACCGAAGATGAATATTGGATCTAGAATCGCATTAACAATGCCACCAGCCAGTGTTGCCCACATCGAACGCTTTGCATCGCCCGCGGCACGTAACCCCGCCCCCGCAGCCATTGCAACTGCGATAACAGGACCACTGGGTAAGATTATTCTTAAGTAGGCTTCCGCTCTTTCAGCAGCGACACCATGCGCACCGATGGCTTGAAGCAGCTCTGGAATATAGGCAAACATCACCGCCGCGACTATTACACTGATCGTCACTGCGGTGAACATAATACTTGTGCTCAGTTCACGCGCATGTTGCTGTTGCTTGGCACCAATGGCTTTAGAAACCAGCGCCCCCATCGCAATAGAAGTACCGATCGAGATGGAGGTTGAAAAGAAAACTAACGTTCCTGCAAAGCCTACCGCAGCGGCGAGTTCCACTTGCCCCAACATACTGATAAACAACATGTCGATAAGGTCGACCACAAATAGTGCCATAAGACCGACAGACCCTGCCCCCGACATAACCAAAATATGTCGCATGGTTGATCCTTCAACAAATTTGGCACTTTGGTCAGACATTCGGCTCTCCTGTTACGCTTTGCTCTTCACAGCAAAAAAGAAGAGGTGCTCATTTGCACCTCTTATCTATTTAGTCGATCAATATGTTACACCGGATGCTTAAAGCAATCTTCGATATTTTTACCAATAGCACGTAAAACATCCCTACGAGTGATGATGCCCACTAACTTACCGGAATCAATCACAGGGTAAACTTTTGGTCGGCCTACTTTCATCATCTCCGCAAGTTCGATAATCGAGGTCTCTGAAGTAACCGACAGCACTTCTGGGTGCATACAGTCTGAGACGATATGGGTGTCTTGGCAGTAATAGCTGACCTTGATGAGTTTATCGAGTAAGTCCTGACCAGAGAGGAAACCGATCACTTCCTTTTTGTCGTTGAGAACCGGACCACCCAAATATTTTGAGTTCATAACCTTATCTAAAGCGGCACTGAGCGACATCTCCGGCGTAAAGGTTACCGCTTGCAATGTCATATAGTCTTTTACTTTCAATGATTCCATCTGTGTCTCCTTAACGTGCAAGCTACGCTGCATATATTGTAATTGTTGTCTAATTTCTTGATTTTACTAAATGGAAAACAACAATTTTTACAATAGGTGCTGACTATCACGTTTCACAAACCCTCACTAATCGCATTGCGCCTTAGCATCACGATTCGCTAACCAACTACTAAACAATGAGACACTAAAAGGGACGCAGTAGGTCAGACAAGCCTTCAACCAGTTTAAGCTTGAGGCTCCAAAAATCGCGTCATATTGATTGATGATATTGAGTAAGGTTCCCACCACCAAGGCAATGACGATGGCTCTTTTAATCACGACGTAGTTCATCTTTTATCCTTTAGTGACATGCGTTCCAAGATTAACTGGCTAAACTATAAGTAGTTGCATCATAAAATACGCGGGGGATACGACGTGAACTCAACTTTTTCAGCTCAGATCGCCAATAACCCCGATATGATGCATGTGGTGTTTGAATCCCTCCCCGAACCGACATTTCTCATTGACAAATCAGGTACCTATGTTGAAGCTTGGGGTGGAAGGGATAAAAAACGCCACCATGATCCTGCCGCTGTGGTCGGCCTCAATCAGTACCAAGTATTGCCAGCTGACAAAGCTATTTGGTTTAGCCAAGTTATTGTTGACGTGATTGACAGCCAAACCGCCTCCGAACTTGAATACAGTTTAGACCCAAAAGATTTACGCTGCTTTGATGACGTTGAAGGGCCTCAACAAGTGCAACACTTTAGCGCGCTTGTGATCCCATTGCCGAATACTTCATTAGTGCTATGGACAGTCAGAAACATCACTGAATATAAAAGGACTCTGGATAAACTGGCTCTCCAGCAGCTAGAGCTCGAAAGACTGACTTACATCGACCACCTGACCCAAATGTATAACCGTTACGCCTTGGAAGTACTTTTGCCTGAGGCGATTGAACTGGCAAAGCTAAAGCTAATTGGTTCAGCTGTACTGATGATCGATATCGACTGTTTTAAGCAATACAACGACAGTTATGGTCATTTGAAAGGTGATAAAGCACTAGAAGCACTAAGCCGTGCAATTCGGGCTTGGGCAAAAAATGATGATCTCTGCTTCCGTTACGGAGGCGATGAGTTTTTGGTGTTTATGCCCAACGTGGCGGAGTGCGAAAGCATTGAGCGTGCAGAGTTACTGCAAGAGGTGGTAAAACAGCTTGCTATACCTCACCCTTCCTCTTCCGTCGGCTCGCAATTTTCGATCACAATAGGCATTCGCCACTGTCACTTAGTTCCGCAAGATATGGACGCAGAAAGATTTATCTCGATCGCGGACAAAGCACTCTTCTACGCTAAAGGGCGTCAGCGTGGCTCAATCCACCAACTAACAGACAATGAAAAAAGCTCCTGTTGATAGGAGCTTTTGATTTGAACTTATTTAAGATTCCTGTTGCCAACGCTCTGCGGCCTTCGCATCTGAATCTCTCGAATCCACCCAACGAGTCGATTCTGTCGTTCGCTCTTTTTTCCAAAATGGCGCTTTGGTCTTAAGGTAATCCATCACGAATTCACACGCTTCAAACGCCGCACCTCGGTGAGCACTTGAAACACCAACAAAGACTATCTGATCGCCAATATCTAAGTCGCCGACACGGTGAATAACTCGGATATTGAGAAGTGGCCAACGCAGCTCTGCTTCATCACAGATTTCACCAAGGGCTTTCTCTGTCATGCCTGGGTAGTGTTCAAGAGATAAACCAGTGACGTTATCGCCAAGGTTCATATCACGCACTTTACCGGTAAAAGTGACGACAGCGCCTGCTGACGTACCTTGCGCGAGAGCTTCATATTCACTGCCAACAGAAAAGTCTTCAAATTGGACTGCAACGCGATTGTCCATGACTAGCCCCCTGTTACCGGCGGGAAAAATGCAACTTCGTCACCTGACTGAATTGGGTGCTCAAGAGGAACAATAGATTGGTTCACTGCAGCGAGCAATTTGCCTGGCTCTAAAGCAAGATCCCACTTACCGTCTTGCTCTACTAAGTGACTACGAACCGCTTCTACAGTGGCGAAGTCGCCTTCAAGCTGAAGTTCATCCATCCCGACCAATTCACGAGTTTGAGCGAAAAATAGAACCTTAATCATGACTCCACCTTAAAGTGTCCAGATTTACCACCGGTTTTTTCTAGTAAACGAACTTGGCCAATCACCATATCTTTCTGTACTGCTTTGCACATATCGTAAATGGTTAGCGCAGCAACAGAAGCGGCAGTCAGGGCTTCCATTTCAACCCCAGTCTTACCCGCTAGCTTACATACAGACTCGATACGAACCATATTTTCAGCTTCGATTGCTTCTAGCTGTACTTCAACTTTTGACAGCAGTAACGGATGACAAAGTGGAATTAAATCCCACGTTTTCTTCGCCGCTTGAATACCGGCAATACGCGCGGTCGCAAACACGTCACCTTTATGATGAGAACCAGAAACAATCAATTGCAAAGTCTCAGGTGCCATATGTACAAAAGCTTCAGCGCGAGCTTCGCGCACCGTCTCTGCTTTGGCCGAGACATCAACCATGTTTGCTTCACCAGAAGCGTTGATATGAGTGAATTCGCTCATTAGCTGCTCCTGAAATTAAACCGCTAGGTGAGGCATAAAGTTACAAGGGCGATGGCTTGCATCAAGTTGTTGCTTGATGATCTTTGTCCAACCAGTACGGCACGCGCCCGTAGAACCCGGCATAGCAAAAATCACAGTATGGTTAGCAAAACCCGCGATTGCGCGAGATTGAATGGTAGAAGTGCCAATCTCTTCATAAGAGACCATGCGGAATAGTTCACCAAAACCTTCGACTTCTTTGTCAAATAGAGGTTTTAGCGCTTCAGGCGTGCTGTCGCGAGAAGTAAAACCTGTACCGCCAGTAATCATTACTGCTTGCACATTTTCGTCTGCAATCCACTGAGAGACGATAGCGCGAATCTTGTACATATCATCAATAACAATCTTCTTATCGACAATGTTATGACCCGCTTCTTTTGCATTCTCAACTAGGTAGCCACCTGAAGTATCGTTTTCTTCAGTGCGCGTATCAGAAACGGTTAGAACTGCGATATTTGCTGGTTGAAATTTGCTTTCTGCGTGACCCATTTGTTCACCTATAGTTTTGTCAAAGTCAGTTCACGCCCACTCAAACGCGAGCATGATGTTTGATTAATGATGTGTATCAGCCACCGATCGAGGCCAAGTGCGGAGTCATGCCTGAATTTCCATCATGGAGGAAATGGCTCACCGACTTGGTTTGCAGCTGCTGTTGAATTCGTTCGATTAGTTCTGGTTCTTGAGCGTCTTGTTGAAGTAAGTCGCGTAACTCAACGCCATGATCACCAAACAGACATAAGTGAAGCTTACCTTTAGCGGATACACGCAAGCGGTTACAGCTTTCACAAAAGTCTTTTTCATACGGCATGATCAAACCGATCTCACCTTGGTAATCAGGGTGGACAAAAACCTGAGCAGGACCGTCGTTCTTATCTCGCACTTTGAGTAGCCAGCCATTGGCTATCAACTGATTGCGAATCGCGACACCGGAAACATGGTGACGTTGGAACAGTTCATCCATTTCCCCGGTTTGCATCAGCTCGATAAAGCGAAGTTGGATTGGACGGTCTTTAATCCAGTTTAGAAAGGCGGGTAGCTCGTGCGCATTCAGATCCTTCATCAATACAACGTTGACTTTGACCTGGTCGTAACCCACTTCAAAAGCGCGGTCAATGCCCGCCATCACTTGGGTAAATTTATTTTCACCAGTGATTTGATGGAACATGCGTGGGTCTAAGCTATCAACACTGACATTAATATGTGTCAGCCCTGCCTCTTTCCAATCGGCGACTTGCTTTTCCATACGGTAGCCGTTGGTTGTCGTCGCAACTTTACGAATACCCTGCGTTGAAGCAACGGTATGAATAATATCGTTGAAATCTTTACGTAGGCTTGGCTCACCGCCAGTAATACGTACTTTTGAGGTACCGCAGTCAGCAAACGCTCTCACGACACGTTTTATCTCTGGCAGAGCTAAAAAAGACGAGTTTTTTTGCCCGGAAGGCTTATAGCCATCAGGCAGACAATATGTGCATTTGAAGTTACAGACATCTGTAACGGAAAGTCGCAAGTAATAAAACTTGCGATGGAATCTATCTTCGAATTGTTGCGCCACGGAACACCTTTCCAAACACGGGAGGCATAATCATTTCCAAGTATGCCCTTGTGACAACATGTCACTGGCTCAATAGGCTTATCACTCTGGACTTAGCTTATAGAGCTCGGAGTTATGGCAACTACCTATCATTTTCGGTAGTGCTGATAAATAAAATACTTAATAATTGTGTGTGATTCTACCCTCAAATTGAAAAAATCGTGCTTGGAGCCCAATTTACCCAATATTGAGTATTGGTTATTAATGCAATAATCTAAATTGTAGTTGGTTATGAATAAAAAGAAGCTCAGCATGACAATTTACGCTAGCAATAAAGTGGTCGCTGTCGGTGGAGGCCACGGCCTTGGACGTATGCTTGCGGCACTCAAAGATTTTGGCTCAAATGCAACGGGGATTGTTGCTACCACAGATAACGGCGGCTCCACTGGTCGCATTCGCAATTGCCAAGGCGGCATTGCATGGGGAGATACACGCAACTGTATCAATCAGCTTATCACTGATCCTTCCATCAGTTCGATGATGTTTGAATACCGATTCAAAGGTGCTGGAGAACTTGATGGGCATAATCTGGGTAACTTGATGCTCACCGCTCTCGACAACCTGTCAGTTCGCCCTCTAGATGCCACAAACCTGATTCGCAATATGCTCAAGGTTGATGTCAATATCATCCCGATGTCGGAGCACCCATCAGATTTAAAGGCGCTTGCGCCAGATGGACGTTGGGTCACAGGCGAGACCAGTGTTGACGAGATGCCCGAGAAGTTGATTCGGCTCGATCTCGAACCGGAAGTCCCTGCCACTAAAGAAGGTGTACAAGCTGTTGAAGAAGCTGACGCGATTATTCTCGGCCCAGGCAGTTTTCTGACCAGTATTATGCCGCCACTGCTGATCCCAGAGGTCGGTCGAGCGATTGCCAATAACCGCAAAGCAAAACTGGTGTTTGTTGAGAACCTTTCACCTGAGTACGGCCCTGCTGGACAAATGACATTACAAGAAAAATTGGAATGGTGTGAGCGTTCTTGCCAAGGTCGCAAAATAGATATCGTTCTGGGTGAAACACCTCATCCAGAGCTTGAAGAGTGGAACTGCGTCACAACGCCTCTAGCCTCACCCAATCGCGACTGGCGTCACGACAGGGCTAAGCTGCAACAAGCGATTGAGTGGTTACTGGTTGAATAGTTGCTGATATCTCTGCTGGGTTTCACTCAGTAGAGATAACATTTGCTGTTTATTGCTTTCTGATTCGAGGGAAGTGCCAGACTTCGCACTAGAGTCCACCTCTGCAGAATACGCGCGAAGTGCTTCTGCACCAAAACTGGCCGCACTGCTTTTTAATGCGTGACTGATCTCTTTCAAGTATTGCTCTTGCTCTTGGCCTTCGATTTGCGAGAGCTTATCGATATACATTTGCAACTCGTTTAAAAATATCTCAAGCAAAACAGGGACATTTTCAGCACCAATTTCACTAGCGAGTCGGTCGATTTTACTTTGATCTAAAATGTCCACTATTGTACTTCCTTGGCATTCCACGCTTGTAGTTTTCTGTAAATCGTTGATGGGCTTACATCCAAATAGCCCGCGGCTTTCGGTATGTTACCATCACACGCTTTTATTGCCTGCTCAATGGCATTTTTCTCAGTAAGCCACAAAGGGAAGATATCTTGTACTGAGACTGTTTCATTTTGCGGCCTAGTCACTCGAATCTCATTTTTTGAAGGCTGATTGAGTGGTGGTGGCAACATGGCTAAATCAATCTCACGGCCATTATTTAATACCACCACATTACGTAAAACATTTTGCAGCTGGCGTACATTGCCCGGCCATTCGTAGCGCGCGAAACGGTCGACGACCTCAGCCGCCAAACGCACAAAATCTTTACCCTCTTCCTTAGACATGAAACCCAGCAGTGAATAGGCAATTTCAATGATATCGTCACCGCGTTCACGCAAAGGTGGCAAATGAAGAGGAATAACATACAAACGATAGTACAAATCTTCGCGAAAGCGCCCTTCTTCGACTTCTTTCCAAGGATCTTTATTGGTTGCACAAACAAAACGTACATCCACGCTCTTCATCTTCGACGAACCAACTTTCTGGAAAGTACCAGTTTGAATAAAACGTAATAGCTTAGTTTGCAAATCTAAGTCCATTTCACACAGCTCATCAAGGAAAAGCGTGCCGCCATCAGCAAGCTCCGCCGCACCTTGGCGATCCGTAGCAGCACCGGTAAATGCGCCTTTAACGTGACCAAATAGCTCACTTTCAATCAGATCTTTTGGGATGGCAGCACAGTTGATGGCAATAAACGGTTTGTCACCACGTTTACTGGTTGCGTGAATTGCTTCTGCACACACTTCTTTACCAGTACCACTTTCTCCAGTAATAAAGATACTGGCTTTACTCGTCGCCGCCGAGTCAATGGTTCTGTAAACCGCCTGCATCGTTTGACTACTGCCGATGAAACCTTGATATCCCTGACTTCCCGAATTATCACCTTCGTTTTTCAGCTTGTTCGCTTTACGCAGAGCGTTGTTAACTGTTACACGGAGTCGATCAGCTTCACAGGGTTTAATTAGGAAGTCTTGCGCGCCATGACGCATTGCTTCTACGGCGGTATCAATCGAACCATGCGCGGTCATAAAAATAACGGGCACATCCGGGTTCTTTTCTTTCACCGCGTGCAAGACGTCCATACCTGTCATATCAGGTAATCGCAGATCGAGCAGGATAAGGTCTGGAGTTCGAAAATTGAGGCTATCAATGGCATCACGGCCAGTGCCGACAATGTTGATATCAATTTGCAGTGGCGTGAGATAAGAACGATACAGCGCCGCTACAGAGGCGGTATCTTCAACCATCAACAAATACTTTGAGTTTTTTTCTTGTGTATTATATTGCATAACCTAGCCAAGGCCTTCTTCGCATTTATATAAATAATCGCATTGCGCTTTGCATTATGCAATTTAAAACACGAAATAGTCTTGAATAGGGTGATGAATAACGCATTTTGAGGCCAATTTAATTTGGCACGCTATATGCTAAATCTACTATGACCCTCATGGGTCACCTAGCCAACTGACGTTGTTAGTGAACTTAGTATTCACAAATTACAGCCAGTAGAACCAAGTTTCTACTGGCTATTTTTTCGTCTTGAATTCGTGTTAGCTATTAACAATAAACTGCTTGCGAAGCTTATCTATCTCATCTCTCTTCTGCGCTGCAAGTTCAAACTCTAAGTCTTGGGCATGTTGATACATCTGCGCTTCTAGTTTGCTAATCTCTTTATCAAGTTGCTGAGGCGTCATCACATCATAGCTCTGCGAAGGCTCAGCCACTTTAGACAATGGAACAGTCTTACTAACGCGCTGCTTCTTACTCTTGGTAATGTCACCTAGTTCCATAATGTCTTTAACATTACGTTTTAGTGCTTGGGGCTCAATGCCCATCTTCTCGTTGTAATCTTGCTGTTTTTCGCGACGACGATCAGTTTCACCCATCGCCTTTTCCATGGACTTAGTAATGCGGTCTGCATACAGAATCGCTTTACCCGCCACATTACGTGCTGCACGGCCAATCGTCTGGATAAGCGAACGCTCTGAACGCAAGAAACCTTCTTTATCAGCATCCAAAATCGCCACTAAGGATACTTCTGGCATATCTAAGCCTTCACGAAGTAAGTTGATTCCCACCAACACATCAAACTCTCCAAGACGCAAGTCGCGAATGATTTCGACCCTTTCCACCGTATCAATATCTGAGTGTAGATAGCGAACCTTAACATCGTGCTCAGTCAGGTATTCTGTTAAATCTTCCGCCATTCTCTTGGTTAGAGTCGTCACCAGAACTCGCTCATCTTTAGCGGCGCGAATACGAATTTCTGACAGCAGATCATCCACCTGTGTTGCAACCGGACGCACTTCAAGTTGAGGATCGAGCAAGCCTGTAGGACGAACAACCTGATCCGCAATTTCACCATCGGATTTCTCTAGCTCATAATTACCTGGCGTTGCAGAGACAAATATCGTCTGAGGCGAAATGGATTCAAACTCTTCGAACTTCATCGGTCGATTGTCGAGTGCCGAAGGTAGGCGGAAACCAAACTCCACCAGCGTCTCTTTACGAGAGCGGTCACCTTTGTACATGGCACCAATCTGAGGCACGGTAACGTGGGATTCATCAATGATCAGCAAACCATCGTGAGGCAAGTAATCAAACAAGGTTGGTGGCGGCTCGCCCTCACTACGACCACTTAGATAGCGTGAGTAGTTTTCGATACCTGAACAAAAGCCCAGCTCGTTCATCATCTCAATATCAAACTGAGTACGCTGCGAGATACGCTGCTCTTCAAGCAGTTTATTGTTATCAAGTAAGTGTTTCTTGCGCCCTTCAAGCTCCACTTTAATTTTCTCTATCGCATCAAGAATTCGCTCTCTTGGCGTGACATAGTGGGTTTTGGGATAAATCGTGTAACGTGCCAAGTCTCGCTGTTTGACTGCTCCTGTCAGCGGATCAAACACGCTAATACAATCAATCTCATCATCGAACATCTCGATACGCACCGCATCTTGATCGGATTCAGCCGGAAAGATATCAATCACTTCGCCACGCACGCGGAACTGACCACGCTCAAATGCGACGTCATTGCGGCTATATTGCAGCTCAGCTAGGCGACGCAGAATATCGCGCTGATCCATCACATCACCACGGCGGATATGTAGCATCATTTGCAGATAAGATTCAGGATCACCCAAACCATAAATCGCCGATACAGAAGCGACAATAATGGCATCTTTACGTTCTAATAGGGCTTTGGTCGCAGAGAGACGCATCTGCTCAATATGCGCGTTAACGGAAGCATCTTTCTCGATAAAGGTATCGGTCGTGGGCACATAGGCTTCAGGCTGGTAGTAATCGTAGTAAGAAACAAAGTATTCAACGGCATTATTAGGGAAGAAAGATTTCATCTCACCATAAAGCTGAGCCGCTAGCGTTTTATTCGGAGCAAGTAGAATAGCTGGACGCTGAGCGCTCGCAATTACGTTGGCAAGTGTAAAAGTTTTTCCTGAACCAGTTACGCCAAGTAAAGTTTGGTGGGCTAAACCTGAATCAAGACCATCAAGTAGTTGCTCAATCGCGGTGGGCTGATCGCCAGAGGGCTTATAATCAGACACTAAATCAAAAACTTTGCTCATACTTCATCTCTGTCTAGTCATACGTTGTAGACTCTATTGTGGCTGTATATATATACAGACTCAAGCGATAACGAAAAAATTAATCTCTGTTTTGCATAAAGTGGCATTTTGCCGCTAGATCATTACCTTTAATCCTGATATTATCTTCCGCCCTGCTAGAGATCTACCTCGAAAACAAACCCAAACAAGCCCACAGCTTATCCACATTTTTATCTTGTTTTTAATTTAGTCCACACAATTCGAATATCTTCGAGTCGATAATTCTTTCAACTTTTTCACGCTTAAATCACCATATAACAACACTTTACTAGCCAGTATTCCAATTTCAGCTCAATGAGAATGAATGCTATTTTTACAATCTCCTGACTTACTCAAATTTCACCCACATGGTTATCCACAATTTTGGTGGATAAGTAAATCTACCCCTTATTTGGTAAGGGCTTCGGGAAAGTAAAGTATTTTTTATGTGTTTTTTTTCGTTACAATCGCACCAATCGTGTTGACACTACTCTAGCTGGTCGCTAATATTCGCCTCGCTCAAAGCAATTCCCCCTTAGTTCAGTTGGTAGAACGGCGGACTGTTAATCCGTATGTCGCAGGTTCGAGTCCCGCAGGGGGAGCCAAATTCAGAAAAAGCCGTGTCGTAAGACGCGGCTTTTTCGTATCTGACGCTCCTGGTTTGTGCCAAACCAATGTCTCAGCCGAAACGTCGGACCGTCCTAGCCGCCCGCGTTAAGTCTCCCTATCCCACACTGTCAATGCGTATCATCACCGCATCGGGGCGCCAATATTCCAGTTCACAGTCCATTAACTCGCCATCTTGTTTATAGTTGACTCGACATATTTTCAATACGGGCTGCCCTTGCGCTAAGTTCAGTGCTTTTGCAACATGAGCAGGCGCAGACGTTGGGATCACATCAAAACGGGAACGCTTGGTTTCATAACCGTACTTATCTTGGTAAATACTAGTCAGTGACATGGTTAAGTTCTCCGACAAAATATCAGTAAACAAAGTCGCCTTTAGTACGTTCTCAACAAATAGAATGGCTCGACCATCTATATAGCGTAAGCGCTCAATGACATGAATCGGGGTGATCTGATCGATGTCTAATGCTTGGGCATATTCACCTGCTGCCATCTCACTACGAACACTGACAAGTTTAGTTTCTGCAATGCGATGTTGCTGGCGAATCATTTGATGGAAGTGCGAGCGTGATAATGGATTGTAGCAAATGCGCTCCGGTGACACATACCAACCGCGGCGCTCCTCGCGATAGATTAATCCCTCCGTTTCCAAAGAGACTAATGCATCTTTGATCGTAATTCGTGTTGTCGAGAACAGCTCACTCAGTTTTCTTTCTGAAGGAAGCTTTTGACCCTCAGACATGATTCCCGAATCAATCTGCTCTCTTAAGCTCGCTTTGATTTTTCCAAGCTGAGTTCTGGATTGGCTCGTTGCTGCTACTCTCATTGCTGATCTAGTCCATTAGTTGGTTTATGAGCAATGTAAGTCGTAGAGGTAACAGAAATATGACATACCCTATCTGCTGAACTAATCGCCAAATGAAACATAACTGCCATTAAAACTCATTAAAACTGTCAAATAACTTGAGCTAAACCGTCACATTTTCTCCATAGCATACAAATCGAACTTACTGACCTAGTCCAGAAGGATGAAGACAATGAAAACTTTGCTAAGTCGTTCCACTACTATTTCTGCAAAGAAAATGGCGCCAGCAGCACTGATCGTCACAACACTGTCAATGCCAGCAATGGCGAATGACGCAGACCTAGAAACACTGATTAAAGCCGCGCAAAAAGAAGGCGCTGTATACAGCGTAGGTATGCCAGACAGTTGGGCAAACTGGAAAGATACATGGGTAGACTTGAAATCAAACTACGGTTTGAAGCATCAAGATACAGACATGAGTTCAGCACAAGAAATTGCTAAGTTCGAAGCAGAGAAGAAAAACGCCACCGCAGATATCGGTGACGTAGGTTTCGCCTTTGCACGCGTTGCCGTAAAGAAAGGCGTCACTCAACCATACAAACCAACAACGTGGAGCGATATTCCTGACTGGGCTAAAGATAAAGAGGGTCACTGGGCTTTAGCTTACACTGGCACCATTTCATTTATCGCCAACAACAATCTAGTGAAAGACGCCCCTAAATCTTGGGATGATCTACTACAAGGTGACTACAAAGTTACCGTTGGAGACGTAGGTGTTGCTGCACAAGCAAACAACGCCATTCTTGCTGCCGCTTTCGCTAATGGCGGTGACGAATCGAACCTAAAACCAGCCATCAAGTATTTTGCTCAGCTAGCCAAACAAGGTCGTTTGTCTTTTGCTGACGCTAACATGGCGAACCTTGAGAAAGGTGAAATTGAAGTTGCAATCATGTGGGATTTCAACGCTTTAAGCTATCGTGACCAAATCGATCGTCAACGTTTTACAGTTAACATTCCACAAGACGGTTCTGTAATTTCTGGTTACACCACCATCATCAATAAGTACGCGAAGAATCCGAATGCAGCCAAACTGGCTCGTGAATACATCTTTAGCGACCAAGGCCAAATCAACCTTGCTGAAGGCTATGCGCGCCCAATCCGCAGCAGCATTACCCTGCCCGAGTCTGTTCAGGCTAAGCTGATTGCCAATGATCAATACAATAATGTACACCCAGTAACAGACTTCTCTGCATGGGAAAAATCAGCCCGTAAATTACCGCGCCAGTGGCAAGAAAACGTATTAATCCACCAGCAATAAGAGTCAGTTACCATGAGCAATAAGGTTATCCTTGTTGTTTTAGATGGACTCAACTATCAGGTAGCCCGTGACTGCATGGGCTACCTAAATGGTCTTCTAGAACAACCCCATCCAAATCCAGCGATGCGCGCATCACTTTATCCAGTCCAAAGTGAGTTACCGTCGATGTCTCGCCCATTGTATGAATGCATTCTAACCGGTGTTCGCCCGGTAGAAAGTGGCATCGTCAACAATGATATCGTGCGCTTATCAAACCATGAATCAATCTTCAGTTTGGCAAAGGCACAAGGCAAAGTGACAGCTGCTGCCGCTTATCACTGGGTGAGTGAGCTCTATAATCGAGCACCGTTTAATCCAGTCACCGATCGCTTTACTCATGATGAATCGCTCAATATTCAGCACGGTTGTTTCTACCACTGGGACCACTACCCAGACGAAGCCCTATTTTTGGATGCAGAGCATTTACGTCGTACTCATCAACCCGACTTTCTGCTGATTCACCCAATGAACATCGATGATATGGGCCACAAGTACGGGCTAGATTCTCGCCAGTATCGCAATAGTGCTCGCGGTGCAGACATTATTCTTTCCAATTACATTGAGAATTGGTTGGCAGACGGCTATCAAGTTTTGATCACCAGTGACCATGGCATGAACAATGATCTATCTCATGGAGGCATATTGCCTGAAGAGCGCGAAGTGCCTCTGTTTGTGATTGGCACTCAGTTCACTCATCAAGAATGTCACGTTAAACAAACCGACCTTTGCGGACTTGTTTGTCAGCTATTAAACCTAGACCACACCAAGCCTTACACTCAGGAATTGTTAGCCTTATGAGCAGTTCTGTTCTCACTCCAAGTTCGAGCCCATCGAACTCTGCAAAGCCGAAATCAATACGATGGCTGAGTCGCTATAAGCCGGCTCTTTGGTTGGCACCTTTTGCACTATTTTTCTATCTGTTTCAGCTAGCCCCGATGATTTGGGTCTTGATCAATAGTTTTATCTATGACGATGAGTTTGCTTTCGATAACTACCTCGAAGTGCTCGACTCAGCATTTATGATGCAGGCATTTGGCAACAGCTTATGGTTAGCAGTTTGGTCAAGCGTTGTTGGGCTCGCGATTGCGACCTTATTGGTTTCTTCATTGCGCCGCGTTGACTGTAAAATTCGCGATGGTGTTATTGCCTTTACTAACATGAGCAGCAACTTTGCTGGCGTACCACTCTCCTTTGCTTTCATCATTATCTTGGGGACAAACGGAGCCATTACCTTACTGCTCAAACAATACGGTTTGCTGAGTGATTTTGACCTATATGGAAAGTGGGGCTTACTGGCGATTTATATCTATTTTCAGATCCCACTCGCGGTGTTACTTCTCTACCCAGCGTTTGATGCATTAAGTGATGATTGGCAAGCCGCTTCTGCACTGCTTGGGGCTCGCACCTCACAGTACTGGACAAAGGTCGCTCTGCCTGTCCTTTCTCCAGCCTTATTTGGCACCTTTATCATCCTTGTCGCCAACGCGATTGGTGCCTACGCCAGTGTGTATGCGTTAACGTCGGGCAACTACAACGTTATTACCATTCGTATCGCAAGCTTGGTATCCGGTGACTTGTTCCTTGAGCCAAACCTAGCCGCTGCCATTTCCGTGATTCTTATGGCTTTGCTTGCCTTTATCACCGTCATCAACCAATGGCTCATTTCAAAAAGCTACGCAGGTAGGAAGTAATGCAAAACGTGAATACTCGATTCCATAAATCTGTGGTTTACACCATTGTAGGTATCATGTTGATTCCTATTTTGGCAACCTTAGTTTACTCTCTCTCATCACGTTGGGGAGCAACTATTCTGCCAGACGGGTTTACTTTTGATTGGTACATCAAGCTACTGACTGACCCTCGCTTCTTGCAAGCATTTGGGCGTTCTCTGTTTATCTGTATCGCGGCGCTAGCGTTAAGCGTTGTTCTGATACTTCCTGCAATATTCGTGGTGTTTTATTACTTTCCTAAGCTCGACAAGCTAATGAATATCATGATTTTGCTTCCGTTTGCTGTACCACCAGTGGTCTCCTCTGTGGGCTTACTCCAGCTCTATGCAGATAGCGACATTTCACTGATCGGAACCCCGTGGATTTTGATTGGTACTTACTTCACTATCGCGCTGCCATTTATGTACCGCGCGATTTCGAACAGCTTCGAAGCAATTAATCTGCATGACTTAATGGACGCAGCCCACCTACTAGGCGCTAGTACAAGCAAAGCATTCCTATTGATCATACTGCCAAATCTAAAGAAAGGCTTGATGGCTTCGCTATTCCTTTCATTCTCGTTCTTACTAGGAGAGTTTGTGTTCGCCAACATATTGGTCGGCACTCGCTACGAGACTTTACAAATTTACTTGTACAACATGCGCAGCACGAGCGGTCACTTTACCTCCGCATTAGTCATGACCTATTTCCTATTTATTTTCTTACTGACTTGGATGGCAAGTCGTTTCAGCCGAGGAGTCAAATAATGAGTTACGTAACCGCAAATAACCTGACCAAGCGCTTTGGTGATAACACGGTTTTCGAACAGATTCAGTTCTCCATTGAGCAAGGTGAGTTCATCACTTTGTTGGGCCCAAGTGGCTGTGGTAAGTCGACCTTGCTGCGTAGTCTCGCTGGGCTAAACCCAGTGGATGGCGGCGAGATTTGGGTTAATGGTGAAGAGATCACTCATCAAGTGCCACAAGAGCGTGGCATTGGCATGGTGTTTCAGTCATACGCATTATTTCCCAACATGACGGTTGAAGGCAATATCGCGTTTGGCTTAAAAATGAAGAAGCTCTGCAGTGACGAGATTCAGCGCGAGGTGGCTAAAGTTATCGAACTGGTTGAGTTAAAGGGCAAAGAAAAACACTACCCTCATCAACTTTCTGGCGGGCAGCGTCAACGTGTTGCGCTCGCTCGTGCTCTAGTCGTCAAGCCACGTATTTTACTCCTTGATGAGCCGCTCTCTGCACTCGACGCTAAGATCCGTAAACATCTTCGCCAACAAATTCGTGACATTCAAAAAGAGATGAACCTAACCACTATTTTTGTTACTCACGACCAAGAAGAAGCGATGATCATGTCGGATCGTATCTTCTTGATGAACAAAGGTGAGATTGTACAAGCGGGAACGCCAGAAGAGATTTACACTCACCCTGCCAACGAGTTTGTGGCAGGCTTTATGGGACATTACAACTTGGTCGACGCCAATAAAGCGAAGCAGCTATTCAACATAGACACGGAGTGGAAAGTCGCCGTTCGACCTGAGTCGATTTACGTCAAAGAGCAAGGCCGAAAATACGGTAGTCATATCTCTGCGCCGCAGACTGGCACGATCAAAAACCATCAGTTGCTGGGCAATGTTATCCGCTACCAAGTAGAGGTTGATGAGTGTGAGCTCACCGTTGATTTACTCAATCGTTCATCAGAGCGTTTACTCGCCAACGGCAACCAACTAGAGCTGCTGTTTAACCTAAATGAAATTCAACCTGTGAGAGCCTAACCATGCCTAAACCTTTGTACGTTTTCGATCTAGACGAGACCCTAATCAATGCTGATTGTGCGATGATTTGGAATGAGTTTATGGTTGACAAAGGTATCGCGACTGAGCCGAACTTCATCGAAGAAGACCGACGTTTAATGAGTTTGTATGCCGAAGGTAAGTTAGATATGCAAGACTATTTAACCTTCTCTATGGCACCGTTAGCTGACATGCCTGTTGAACAGGTTAATCTGTTGGTAGAAGAGTGTGTAAAAACTCGTATTCTAGATAAACAGTTTCCTCAGTCTAAAACCTTAATCGAGCAGCTATCTCGTGATGGTATTGATATGCTGATTATCTCTGCCAGTGTCACATTCTTGGTTGAAGCGGTGGGGCGTCACTTAGGCATTCACACCGCACTTGGTATCGATCTCGTTTCAGAGGCCGATCATTACACCGCCAAGATACAAGGCGTACCAAGTTATCGTGAAGGCAAAGTCACTCGCTTAAAGCAGTGGTTAAAAGAACGTTCAGAGTCGTATTCTGAACTGCATTTTTTCACTGACTCAATCAATGACTTACCACTGTGCCAATACGCTGATTACGCGTATTTGGTCAATCCATGCCCTCGTTTAAAAGCACATGCGAACCAGCCGAACTGGACCATACTTAATTGGGGTTAACGCCAAGGTTTTGCTTGAACACATCACAATGGACTAACCCAATCCCAAAAGAGCAACCTAGTGTTGCTCTTTTCTCTCTCCTCTGCCAAACATTCACTAGGCAAAATCTAAATACCAGTTTTCCTTTACTAAGTCGTATTTATTCAACTTTTTTAGCACAATCTCGTATAATTTTTATTCAACAATATAAAACCTTATCTTTCCTTGGTTGTTATTGAACAAGCAAAGCAGGATAATGTCGGGATCGGAATTTCTAAATTATATAACTATGACCGAATATCTTTTGTTGTTGGTCGGCACTGTGCTGGTCAACAACTTTGTACTGGTGAAGTTTCTGGGCTTATGTCCATTTATGGGTGTTTCTAAAAAACTAGAAACCGCTATAGGAATGGGGTTAGCGACAACGTTCGTTTTGACCTTAGCATCCGTGTGCGCCTATCTCGTAGAGAACTACATTTTAGACCCACTCAACCTGCAATACTTGCGCACCATGAGTTTTATTCTGGTGATCGCGGTTGTGGTTCAATTTACAGAGATGGTAGTACATAAAACTAGCCCGACTCTGTATCGCCTATTGGGTATTTTCCTTCCCCTGATCACCACTAACTGTGCTGTTCTGGGTGTAGCGCTACTTAACATTAACGAAAACCATAACTTTATCGAATCGATCATCTATGGTTTCGGTGCGGCTGTTGGCTTCTCATTGGTGCTGGTGTTATTTGCCTCTATGCGTGAGCGCCTTGCTGCTGCTGACGTCCCTATGCCATTCAAAGGTGCATCTATTGCGATGATCACCGCTGGATTAATGTCTCTAGCATTCATGGGCTTTACTGGTTTGGTGAAACTGTAATGAGCTCAATAGTAATCGCAATTATCGCCATCGCGGCTCTCGCCGCTATTTTCGGTGCGATCCTTGGTTTCGCTTCAATTCGCTTTAAAGTTGAAGCGGATCCTATTGTTGATCAAATCGACAGTATTCTACCGCAAACCCAATGTGGTCAATGTGGTTACCCCGGATGCAGACCATACGCTGAAGCTATCGCCAATGGTGATGAAATAAACAAATGTCCCCCGGGTGGTCAGGCAACAATCGAAAAGCTTGCAGACCTAATGGGAGTCGAAGCAACAGACTCGGCACACGACCTTGAAAACGCAGTAAAAACCGTCGCATTTATCCACGAAGATATGTGTATTGGCTGTACTAAGTGTATTCAAGCCTGTCCAGTAGACGCCATTGTGGGTGGGACAAAAGCACTTCATACCGTGATTAAGGACGAATGTACTGGGTGTGATTTATGTGTTGCTCCTTGCCCAACTGACTGTATTGAAATGATTCCTGTAGAAACCACTACAGCGAGCTGGAAGTGGCAGATGGACGCCATTCCTGTTGTTGATATTACCGATTCTGCCGTCAAGCAGAATAGCGGGAGTTAAGGACTGGTATGCTGTCATTAATCGAACAAATCAAAACTGGCTCCTTGTGGACTTTCCCTGGTGGTGTTCATCCAGTTGAAAACAAATCTCAGTCGGTCAGTCATGCGCTTTCGCGCGCGGCTATTGCCGAAGAAATTGTCCTGCCGGTCAAACAACACATTGGTAAGCCTGGCACCATTACGGTTGAAGTTGGCGAGCAAGTACTTAAAGGTCAGTCACTGACTAAGTACGACACTAGCTTTATGCTGCCTGTCCATGCGCCAACATCAGGCACTGTGGTTGCTATTGAACCAAGAACCACTGCTCACCCTTCTGGTTTAAGTGAAACCTGTATTGTCATTAAGCCTGATATGGCCGATAACTGGATCGAACGCGATGGCTGGTCTAATTGTACTGAGCGCACCCCTGACGAGCTGATTGAAAAGATTCGCCAAGCAGGTGTATCCGGTATGGGTGGCGCAGGTTTCCCAACGGCGAAGAAAATTCAATCGGGTCTGGCAAGAACAGAGATTCTGATCATCAACGCTGCAGAATGTGAACCCTACATTACTGCCGACGATATGTTGATGCGTGAACATGCCGAGGAGATCATTCAAGGGATAGAGATCGTTGAGCATATCCTCAAACCGAAACTAACGGTTATTGGCATTGAAGATAACAAACCTGAAGCAGTCAAAGCGCTACAACAAGCCGCCGAGCACAAAGACATTGTCATCCGTGTTATCCCGACTAAATACCCTTCAGGTGGTGAGAAGCAGCTGATAAAAATCCTGACCAACAAAGAAGTCCCGAACGGCGGTATTCCTGCAGATATCGGGATATTGGTGCAAAACGTTGGCTCATTGCATGCGATCAAACGAGCGGTTTGCGATGGCGAACCACTGTTAGAACGCATCGTAACTTTAACCGGTGATACCTTTAAACAGCCAAGAAACGTTTGGGCCCTACTTGGTACACCAGTGCAGGCTCTATTGGATGAGTTTAGTTACAAAGCAGATAAGAAATTACCGCGCCTAATTATGGGCGGCCCTATGATGGGCTTCACTCTACCTCATGCGCAGGTACCAATCACCAAGACGTCTAACTGTATTCTGGCTCCCACTCGCAAAGAGATTTCACCGAATCAATATGAAATGGCGTGTATCCGCTGCGGTCAATGTGCCGAAGCCTGCCCTGCCTCTCTTCTCCCTCAGCAACTGGTTTGGCATGCCAAAGCAGAAGAACTTGATAAATGTGAAGAGCTGAACATTAAAGATTGTATTGAATGTGGGGCTTGTGCATTCGTTTGTCCAAGTGAAATTCCCTTGGTTCAATACTATCGCCAAGCGAAAGCTGAAATTCGTACTCGTAAAGAAGAAGCGGAAGCAGCAGAACGTGCGAAGATTCGTTTTGAAGAGAAGAATGCTCGTTTAGAACGAGATAAAGCCGCCCGAGAAAATCGCTTTAAGAAAGCCGCTGATGACCGCCGTAAAGAGATAAAATCTTCTGGTGGCGATGATGCGATTGCAGCCGCTATTGCGCGAGTTAAGGCACAAAAAGCCCAACCCGCCACAGAAGAGAAAGCCGTTAAACCTGCTGTTGCTGCAGCAATTGCAAGAGCAAAGGCGAAACAGGCACAAGCCATGCAAAGCGGCCAAGCTGAACCTGATAACAGTGAAATGGCCAAGCTGCGTGAAGAGCGTAAACGTCAAGCGAGAGAGCGCAAAGCAGAGAAAGCCCTGCAACCTGAACACACGCCAGCAGAAGACAAAAAGGATGCCGTTGCTGCTGCGATAGCGCGAGCCAAAGCGAAAAAAGCGGAGCAAGCAGGCTCTGACAGCGCTCAAGGATCCGCTACAGATAAAAAAGCTGCGGTCGCTGCAGCAATAGCCCGAGCTAAAGCGAAGAAAGCGCAAACAGAAGAAACTGACCAAGCGCCACCAGCGGGAGATAAGAAAGCAGCTGTTGCTGCCGCTATTGCACGAGCAAAAGCACGTAAAGCCAAGCAGCAAACTCAATCTGAGCCTGCTAAGCAAACACCTGCTGCAGAAACAACAAACGAAGATCCTAAAAAAGCTGCAGTCGCCGCTGCTATCGCACGAGCAAAAGCACGTAAAGCCGAGCAACAAACCCAATCTGAGCCTATTGAACAAACGCCTGCTGCAGAAGCAACTGACGAAGATCCGAAGAAAGCTGCCGTTGCTGCTGCTATTGCACGAGCAAAAGCACGTAAAGCCGAGCAACAAACCCAATCTGAGCCTATTGAACAAACGCCTGCTGCAGAAGCAACTGACGAAGATCCGAAGAAAGCTGCCGTTGCTGCTGCTATTGCACGAGCCAAAGCACGTAAAGCCGAGCAGCACGCTCAATCTGAGCCTGTTGAACAAGCGCCTACTGCAGAAGCAACTGACGAAGATCCAAAGAAAGCTGCCGTTGCGGCTGCTATTGCAAGAGCAAAAGCACGTAAAGCCGAGCAGCAAGCTCAATCTGAGCCTGTAGAACAAGCGCCTGCTGCAGAAACAACTGACGAAGACCCTAAGAAAGCCGCCGTTGCTGCCGCTGTTGCAAGAGCGAAAACACGCAAAGCCAAGCAGCAAGAGCAATCTGAGCCTGTTGAACAGGCGCCTGCTGCAGAAACAACTGAGGAAGATCCTAAGAAAGCCGCAGTCGCTGCCGCTATTGCACGAGCGAAGGCACGCAAAGCCAAGCAGCAAGAGCAATCTGAACCTGTTGAACAAGCGCCAGCTGCAGAAACAACTGAGGAAGATCCGAAGAAAGCCGCAGTCGCCGCTGCTATTGCACGAGCGAAAGCACGTAAAGCAGAAAAAGAACAACAAAAACAATTTGAGGAGAAAGAGTAGTGGCCTTCTTTATTGCCAGCTCACCCCATGCGCACAGCCGCAGAAGCACTCCTGATCTAATGAAGTGGGTAGCGCTTTGCGCCTTGCCAGGACTGGTAGCACAAACCTATTTCTTTGGCTGGGGCACAATAATCCAGCTTATTCTTGCGATTGTGATCGGTCTGGGTTTAGAAGCCTTGGTCATGCTTGCCAGAAAACGTCACCCGATGTCAGCACTACGCGATAACAGCGCCTTAGTCACTGCTTGGCTGCTTGCTATTGCGATTCCTCCGCTGTCACCTTGGTGGATCATTACCATTGGGCTTATTTTCGCTATTGTGATTGCCAAGCATCTCTATGGTGGTATTGGTCAAAACCTATTTAACCCAGCGATGGTCGCTTATGTGGTACTGCTGATCTCTTTCCCAGTACAGATGACGAGCTGGATCTCTCCCAATGAACTGCAAGCAACGGCGATTTCGAGTGGAGATGCTTTTTCGCTGATTTTTACCGGATTTAACCTAGAGGGGCTTTCTCTCCAGCAAATCCGCACCGGTATTGATGGCGTCACCATGGCAACACCGCTGGATGCCTTTAAAACAGCATTGACCACGGGCAACACGGCCAGTGAAGCTTTAACCCAACCACAATTTGGTAGCCTTGCGGGTATCGGCTGGGAGTGGGTCAACCTTGCTTACCTTATTGGTGGTCTAATTCTGATCAAAGTACGAGTGATCAATTGGCATATTCCAGTAAGCTTTTTGCTGAGCCTGACACTTATCAGCAGCCTATTCATGATGTTGACTCCAGGGACGACTGCGTCACCGCTGATTCACCTTCTTTCTGGTGCAACCATGCTTGGTGCCTTCTTTATTGCCACTGATCCAGTCTCGGCTTCAACGACAGTTAAAGGGAGATTGGTGTTTGGCGCGTTTATCGGGGCGATGGTGTTTATCATCCGCAGTTGGGGCGGCTTCCCTGATGGTGTGGCTTTTGCGGTACTGCTGGGTAATATGTGTGTACCTCTTATCGATTACTACACCAAACCAAGAACGTACGGTCACTAAGGTTTCATCATGTTAAATGCGATTAGAAAAAATGGTGTGGTTCTAGCGGTGTTTGCCTGTGCTTCGACCGGTGTAGTAGCGCTGACCAACTATTTAACTAAAGATCAGATTCAGCTGCAGGAACAAAAGCAGCTGCTTTCGGTGCTCAATCAAGTGATTCCTCACGAAATGCACGATAACAATCTTTATCAAGCTTGTACCTTAGTCAGTGACCCAGCACTTGGCACAGACTCACCGATGCCTGTCTATATGGCAACCATCAATAATGAACCATCGGCTTTAGCCATCGAAGCCATTGCACCGGACGGCTATAATGGTGCTATCAAAATTATTGTCGGTATCCAACAAGACGGAACCATTACCGGTACGCGGGTCTTAAGCCATAAAGAAACACCGGGGTTAGGTGATAAGATAGATTTACGTATCACCGACTGGATCCTCGGTTTTGCAGGTAAAACTGTCAGCGAAGATAATCTATCCGATTGGAAAGTGCGTAAAGATGGTGGTCAGTTTGATCAATTCACAGGGGCGACGATTACTCCTCGCGCTGTGGTGAAAGCGGTTAAAAATACCGTTGAGTACGTTAATACCCATCGTGAACAAATATTGGCACAGCCACTAAACTGTGGAGGCAACAATGAGTGAGCATAAGACCTTAATTAAGAACGGCATGTGGGACAACAACCCTGCTCTAGTTCAATTACTAGGCTTGTGTCCATTGCTTGCTGTGTCCTCGACCGTGACCAATGCACTTGGGTTGGGAATTGCTACCCTACTCGTTCTGGTCGGTTCAAATGTGACCGTCTCATTGGTGCGTGACTATGTACCGAAAGAAGTACGTATCCCTGTATTTGTAATGATCATCGCAGCCCTGGTAACTTGCGTTCAATTGTTGATGAATGCCTACGCTTACGGCCTGTACCTTTCTCTAGGTATCTTTATTCCTTTGATCGTAACCAACTGTATCATCATTGGTCGTGCCGAAGCCTTTGCGTCTAAGAACGATCTACTTCCTGCTACACAAGACGGCTTTTGGATGGGACTCGGAATGACCAGCGTACTGGTCGTCTTAGGAGCGATGCGTGAAGTTATTGGTAACGGAACGCTATTTGACGGTGCAGACCTACTACTCGGTGAATGGGCAACCTCGTTACGAATCGAGGTATTTCAGTTTGACAATAGCTTCCTGCTCGCCCTGCTTCCACCAGGTGCTTTCATCGGCGTCGGATTGCTCATTGCCGCGAAAAATGTCATAGATAAACAATTAGAAGCTCGCCAACCGAAACAACAAAAACAAGCCATTGAGCGAGCTCGGGTGACCAATCAATAACAACAGTTTGAGCGTATCGCGTCAAACGGAGCACTGGAAAGCAGCCTCAAATGAACAAAGATAAACGACGATTAATACTGGAGCGACTGAGGGAAAACAACCCTAACCCTCAAACCGAATTAAATTGGAGTACACCTTTCGAATTACTGATTGCGGTACTTCTCTCTGCTCAAGCTACTGACGTAAGCGTGAACAAAGCGACGGACAAGCTCTATCCTGTCGCTAACACCCCACAAGGTCTATTTGATTTAGGGGTTGATGGTGTCAAAGAGTATATTAAAACTATCGGTCTATTTAACTCAAAAGCTGAGAACGTCATTAAGACCTGTAAGATCATACTCGAACAGCACAATGGCGAAGTCCCTGAAAACCGTGAAGCTCTCGAAGCGTTACCCGGCGTTGGACGTAAAACAGCCAACGTGGTATTGAATACTGCTTTTGGTTGGCCAACTATCGCTGTGGATACCCATATCTACCGCGTTTCAAATCGTACTAAGTTTGCAATGGGTAAGAATGTCGACCAAGTAGAAGAGAAACTACTTAAGGTCGTGCCTAAAGAATTTAAGTTAGATGTACACCACTGGCTAATCCTACATGGTCGCTATACGTGTGTTGCACGTAAACCGCGCTGTGGTAGCTGCATCATTGAAGACCTTTGCGAATACAAAGAAAAAGTTTATCCAGAAAATTAGGAGAGCACGACAATGTCAAATGGACGTATCCTGCACACCATGCTTCGCGTCGGTGATCTAGACAAGTCAATTCAATTTTATACTGATGTGATGGGCATGCAGCTACTTCGTACCAACGAAAATAAGGAGTATGAATATACTTTGGCTTTTCTTGGCTATGGCGATGAGTCTCACGGTGCAGTCATTGAACTAACGTATAACTGGGGTACAAAAGAGTATGACTTGGGCAGTGCCTTTGGTCATATCGCTATTGGAGTTGATGATATCTACACCACTTGCGACGCAATCAAAGCAGCGGGTGGTAATGTGACTCGTGAGCCAGGCCCAGTTAAAGGCGGCACAACTCATATTGCGTTCGTTAAAGACCCTGATGGCTACATGTTAGAACTCATCCAGAACAAGCAAGCATCTGCGGGCTTAGAAGGTTAATCATCACTTCAAGTGATGTTGAAAATGGGACAGTATCACACTGTCCTATTTTTTTAGCTTTACTTGATAATAATTATCATTTAATCTCAAGCCTATTCGCGGTTAGGAGATTAGAACAATGGGCATCCAAGAGTGGGAGAAACATACCTTACTAGCAGACATGGCAATGAACGATGAAGATCACCTAAGAGGTATCCTTCATTATCAACAAGCACTGACCCTAAGTGAAAGAATTGGTGACACTGAAGAGGTCGATGTCGAAGATCGCCTAATGATTTCTGTGATTTCTTGCCACAATATGGCGATGTTTTGGCGTAACGTTGGTGATATAAAGTATGAACTAAAATATCTCCAGCTCGCTTCTGAGAAAGTATTGACGCTAGTACCACAATGTCCGAACACAGACTGCGACGCGTTTATCGACTCTATGGGCTGCTGTAAGAAGGCTCTAATTGAATTTATGAAAAGACATCCCAATCCTAAGATCGCTCAGTTGGTGCAAGATATCGATAGCGCTACAAACTGTAACCTCATTGCTAAATTCCGTTTGAACTAATACCAATCAGGATAAATAGGTTTTCAGATAATTGCGCAGGAAAAATCGCTTAGAGCAAGGCATAGATTGCAGCTAGCTAGTAAATCTACCTTCAAAATCTATAACGACGCTATCAGCGATTTTCACCAGCAAGAATAAACAGATATTTATTTGGGTTGGTATATGCACGCCAAACGGAATCAAAAAAGGCCAGAGAACATCTGGCCTTTCTTATATCCGATAGACATTAAATTTGCGTTCTACCGAGCGAAATAACCACTCGTCGGTTTTTATCTCTGCCAATTGGTGAAGCATTGTCATCGATAGGACGTCGACGACCATAGCCTTGGACCTGAATTCGGTCGTCAGGTAAACCAAGAGATTTAAAGTACTCTTCTAGGACTTCAGCGCGGCGCTCAGATAGACTTTGACTGACACTTTTACCATCTTCGGCGTCGGTATAGGTCGAAACCAACACAAGATCGATGTCTTGATTATGCTTAATGTACTCGGCAATTTGTGCCAATCGCTTCTGTGACTGTTTATTGAGTTCAACACTAGTACGATCGTAGTGAAGAATCGTAAAGGCTATGTCTTCAAAGCTATAAGGAAGAAGGTTAGCGATACAGTCGCTAAACACATTATACGATTGTTGGAACAACACTGAAGAAAGTGCAACTTCAACCCGCTGATCACGACTACGCCACTCTTGATAACTGAACGTTGGGTAACGACCTTTCTCTAATTCACCGAGAATATTCCAGGCGGTTTGGCCGCCCACATAGCCATCAAACTGTTGGAAAAAGCGGATGGTGGTGAGTCTGTCGGCACTATCTCCCGGTCTCCAAGCAGGAGGCATGGAGATCAAGCTTACGTCACGAGTTTGCCCCATTGGGCGCTTCATCTTAAGCTCAAAGTCGAGATTGATTTTTTTGCTCGCATACGATGAAAAAACTGCATCGCCATAATTCGGAATTGGATGAACAAGACGGCATTCAAGGGGCGTGTTGGCAACCATTTGCCACATAGAGTGCTGAGGTTTGGCCACATAGTGTTTCTCCAATGCTAACGCATTGGGACTAAACGCTGCTATTGCCATTGCAATACTAGGAGCCAACCACTTCTTCATACAATACTTCATCTCTTAACTCGATTTGGGCTGCTGCATTTTGCCACCCGATTACCTTCACAAGCAGTAATGCAAAAATCCCGCCAACTGATTTGTATAGGACAAATTACCAATGATTCATTTTCAATCAGCATTAACGGTTTTTCTCGCTTAAAGAATCTGCAATAATGCCTGCCCTGTCACATTATTTTAAGCACACATGACTATTGAAAACGAAGCATTGACGCTAAAAAAACGATTTCGCGGCTACTTTCCTGTCGTTATTGACGTAGAAACTGCCGGGTTCAACGCTAAGACCGATGCGCTACTCGAAATCTGCGCCGTTACTTTAAGAATGGACGAAAACGGTGATCTTGTCCCTGCCTCAACCATTCACTTTCATGTCGAGCCATTTGAGGGCGCTAACTTAGAAAAAGAAGCCCTTGAATTTAACGGTATTCGTGACCCGTTTAGCCCACTTCGTGGCGCAGTGACAGAGTCTGAAGCCCTTAAAGAAATTTATAAGTTGGTACGCAAAGAGCAAAAAGCCGAAGATTGTAGCCGTGCAATCATGGTCGCTCACAACGCAAATTTCGATCACAGCTTCGTGATGGAAGCGAGCGAGCGTAGCAAACTTAAACGCGTCCCTTTTCATCCCTTCGCAACGTTTGACACTGCAACGTTAAGTGGTTTGGCTTATGGTCAAACAGTACTGGCTAAAGCGTGTAAAGTCGCAGGGATGGAGTTTGACAATAAAGAAGCCCACTCTGCTCTATACGATACCCAAAAAACAGCAGAGCTCTTCTGCGGTATCGTCAACAAATGGAAAGCCCTTGGTGGTTGGCCTTTGATTGACGCTAGCGAAGAAGAAATAAAAGAATAAATGTAAACACAACTCACGAGTAAAATATGAACCCTGTTGTCATTTCTGTATGTGTCATGCTTGCCTTAGCACTGATGCGCGTGAATGTCGTCGTTGCACTGACATTTAGCGCCATTGTAGGTGGTTTGGTTTCTGGCATGGAACTTAACCAAGCGGTTGCTGCCTTCGAAAGCGGACTTGGAGGCGGTGCTACTATCGCACTTAGCTACGCAATGCTTGGCACTTTCGCTGTTGCTATCTCACGCTCTGGAATTACCGACCTTTTAGCAAATAGCGTTATCAAACGTATCCACGGCAAAGAGAATGCGTCAGCTTCAACTGGCCTAAAATACGCAGTACTGATTGCATTAGTGTTAGTCACTATGTCATCGCAAAACGTTATTCCAGTCCATATCGCCTTTATCCCGATTCTCATTCCGCCTTTACTAGGCGTTTTTGCCAAGCTGAACTTAGACCGACGCATGATCGCCTGTGTGCTCACGTTCGGTTTGGTGACACCTTATATGGTTTTACCTATTGGTTTCGGTGGTATTTTCTTAAACAACATTCTGCTTAAAAACTTGCATGAGAACGGTCTAGAAAACGTTGTCGCTAGCCAAGTCCCGTTCGCGATGCTGCTTCCTGCCGCAGGTATGATTTTCGGCCTAATCACTGCAGTTTTCTTTAGCTACCGTAAGCCTCGTCAGTATCAAGAAACGGAACTCACCCATGTTGATGAGAACCCTAAAACAATCAACAAGAAAAATATTCTTGTTGCTGCGGCAGGTATTGTCGCGGCATTGAGCGTACAACTTTCTACTGGTTCGATGATCATCGGTGGCCTTGCAGGCTTTATGGTGTTTACTTTTGGTGGCGTGATCGCGTGGAAAGAAACGCACGACGTCTTCACTAAAGGCGTGCACATGATGGCGATGATTGGTTTCATTATGATTGCAGCAGCAGGTTTTGCAGCAGTAATGAAGCAAACGGGTGGCGTGGAGTCGCTAGTTGAAGCGCTATCAACAAGTATCGGCGACAACAAACCGTTAGCGGCTCTGTTAATGCTGGTTGTTGGCCTACTGGTGACTATGGGGATTGGCTCTTCATTTTCGACCATTCCAATCCTAGCAACCATCTATGTACCTCTAGCAGCAGCATTTGGTTTCTCACCAATGGCAACCATTGCATTAGTCGGTACAGCGGCAGCGCTTGGTGATGCAGGCTCTCCTGCTTCAGATTCAACGTTAGGCCCAACGTCAGGTCTAAACGCTGATGGCCAACACGAACACATTTGGGAAACGGTAGTACCGACTTTTATCCACTACAATATTCCATTGATCGTATTTGGCTGGATTGCCGCTATGGTGCTGTAGCTAGTTTTTGCCACCTTCTGGCACATAAGTATAAAAAAAGCTGACATCGTGTCAGCTTTTTTTGTAGGTTCTGTCAACGCTTTACTATTCTGCTTGTTCAGCAACGGCTGCAATAACAGGCACCATATCTTGTAGTAACGCCTCTTCTACCGGTTTACCCGCCGAGTCCGTAACGTTAATTGAAGTACGGTTACCAAGGTCACCAAGTAGGAAAGTATAAGTTCCCGACTCAAGTCCAATTGGTTTAACGCCAATTTTAGTCCAGAACTCGTCGTCTGGTGCCGCGTACTTCGCTTTCACTGTACCTTGAGACTGGTTACGCTCTTCGATAGTAAAGCCCATTTCAGGAAGTAGCGTTGGCAGACGTAACCAAAGAACATTGTATGGTGTACGAGCGATGATTACTGGGAAGCCACTGCGGTCAGAGCCCATAGAGATAGGGATCTTTTTAACCAATTCTTGCGCTTTACGCGCCGCTTCTTCACGAAGATCTTGGTCATAGCGTGCAGTCACTAAGTTAGTCATCAACGCGTTATAACGCTCTTTGTTAGTCGCAGTAACAGGCACCTGTTTACCACCTTCACGCCAATCAATCAGGGAAATCTTGAAGCCATGACGACCACCAACCAAGATTCGTTCGATGGCATAACGTGAACCTACTTCAACCTCTTCGTCTTCTTCTGTCCATGTCACCCAATCCGTTTCTAGGCGAGTGTCAGTCTGCTCACGAATCGTTATTCCCTGCTCTTGAAGCATCTTCAAGGCAGTTTGCCAAACTTTATTAAGCTCATCTTCACGAAGGAGCCAAAGCGTTGTTTCACCTTGTTTGCGTTCAGCACGCGCGCCTGGGATTAGCTCTAGAATTTGCTGAGGGGAACGAATATCAACCTCTGTACCAATTCCTCCAGTGAAGTTACCTTGAGGAATATCGTAGTTGGTGTAGAACTGAGGCGTAGCACCATCGGCTAGCTGCCACTCTTTTAAAGGTGGCGTGTTCAAATACTCGAAGTCATCCTTTGCCTGACGACGCTGCGCTGCGCTGCCTGAGCAAGCACTTAAAACAAAAACAGCTAGTGAACTGACGACTAGCTGGTGAGACAATTTCATTGAAACTCCTGATACATACATGCCGAAGTGGTTTCACTCCGGCAATCCATCTTTAAATTTAGTAAATGCAAGCTTCCGTCATTGCTTGTGCCACAATTGGGCGGGCATTTTCAGACAGCTCTGTCAGCGGTAAACGCAGACCACCGTGATCAATTAGACCTAATTTATGCGCGGCCCACTTCACTGGAATTGGGCTTGACTCAACGAATAGGTTTTTATGCAGCGGCATCAAACGTTGGTTGATGATTTCAGCTTCTTCATACTTGCCTTCACTCGCAAGTCTGAACATTTTCGCCATATCTTCAGCGGCAATATTGTTGGTAACAGAAATGACGCCATTACCACCTTGCTTAACAAAATCTAGGCCTGAAGAATCATCGCCACTTAGTAAGATAAAATCTTCGCCACAAAGTTCATGATGAATTGCAATTCTGCTTAAATCACCTGTCGCGTCTTTAAGAGCAACAATGCTTTCAATCTCTGCAAGGCGAGCTACTGTTTCTGGCAGTAAGTCTACCGCAGTTCGACCCGGTACGTTGTACAAAATTTGTGGTACATCGCTCTCTTCTGCGATCGCTTTGTAATGCTGGAACAAACCTTCTTGAGTTGGTTTGTTGTAGTAAGGAGTCACGCTCAAACAACCTGCGATACCAGAGTTGTTTAATAGGCGGCTGAACGTCACCGATTCATGAGTTGCATTTGCCCCTGTTCCTGCAATAACAGGAATACGACCTTCTGCAAACTCAACGGTCTTCATTACCACCTTGACATGCTCTTCAATCGTCAGCGTCGCCGATTCACCCGTGGTGCCCACTGCAACGATGCCATCACTGCCCGCTGCTACATGGTACTCCACCAGTTTCTTCAGGCTCACGTAGTCTACTTCGCCATCATGATTAAACGGTGTAATTAACGCTACTATACTTCCTGAAAACATGTCTTTCTCCCTAATTTAGATACTAATCGCATGGTACTGTAAGGCGATTGATGAAGACAAGCACTTAAAGCCGCTTAAATCACCTAAATGAATGAATATTTATCAGATGTTAGAACTTTGGCAACTTACTCCTTTCATTTCGGCTCGTGTCAGTATCAAGTTAGGAATTAACCGAGTACGACGAGTTAGACTAAAATACGTTCAAAGCTAGATAGAAAAGCGCACAGAGGCCATTTTTCTGCCAAGCAACTGTGCTAAGCTATCTGATTAATAAACCTAACTTTGATAGAAGTGACCCTATGACTCAACATCTGGTGATTACTGCGGTAGGAACAGATCGCCCAGGCGTATGCAATCAAGTTGTACACCTGGTCACTCAGTCTGGATGCAATATTGTTGACAGTCGTATCGCCCTATTTGGCAATGAATTTACCCTTATCATGTTACTCACGGGCAACAACGCGGCAGTAACTCGCGTTGAAACCACTTTGCCACTGCTTGGTCAAGAGCATGATCTGATCACCATAATGAAGCGTACTTCTACTCACGCTCATCTTGATAATACCTACACCTTAGAGGTGTTTGTCGAGTCAGATGACAAGCCGGGGCTGACCGAAAAGTTCACCAATTTTTTCGCCGAGAAGAACATTGGGCTTTCGTCACTCAGCGCGCAAACCATTGATAAAGAAAAAACCAACTCTGAAAACGATCAGTTCCATATCGCGATTACTGCGACCGTTGACTCAGGTTGTAACCTGATGCAACTGCAAGAAGAATTCGACACTCTTTGTCAGAGCTTATTCGTACAAGGCTCACTAAATTTCTTAAAAAACAGCCAATAAAAAGGAATCTCCATGAACACGCTCATAGCAGGTGCACCAGCGCCAGCCTTCTCTTTACTTGATCAAAATGGCGAAACCGTCTCTCTCGGTGATTTCAAAGGTAAAAAAGTACTGTTTTACTTTTACCCTAAAGCCATGACTCCGGGGTGTACCGTTCAAGCACAAGGCTTACGTGACGTAAAAGCAGAACTTGATGCTCACAACGTTGTGGTTTTAGGTGTTAGCATCGACCCTGTTAAACGCTTAGGTAAATTTATTGAACGCGATGAGCTTAACTTCACGCTTCTCTCTGACGAAGACCATGCGGTTGCAGACCAGTTTGGCGTGTGGGGAGAAAAGAAGTTTATGGGTAAGATCTACGATGGCCTACACCGTATTAGCTTCCTGATCAACGAAGAAGGCGTCATTGAGCATGTCTTCAATAAGTTCAAAACAAAAACACACCATGAAGTGGTGTTGGATTACTTGAACGAAAACAAGTAAATTACCTGATATAAAAAAACGCCAGCATCGCTGGCGTTTTTGCTTCTTGGGAGCATTAGACTTGCTAAACAATAAACTTGTTTAGAATGGCATCTTGCTCACGAACATTTTCAGTTTGAACCTGCATAGCCATGTTCGCTTCTTCTGCTGAATCCGCGACTTGAGTAGACAGATCTTTAATCTTCACTGTATTGCTGTTGATCTCTTCAGCCACTAAGCTCTGCTCTTCAGCCGCAGACGCGATCTGCATGTTCATGTCACTGATGCGTTGAATCGCTTCGCGAATACGCTGCAATGCACCATCGGCCGCTTGCGCTTTGTCTACCGCATCAACCGCCGTGTTTTTACTTTCATTCATCGCTGCTGATACCGAGCTAGCACCTGCTTGGAGCTGTTCGATCATGCTACGAATTTCTGTCGTTGACTCTTGAGTACGCTGCGCTAGGGTGCGAACTTCATCTGCTACTACCGCAAATCCGCGTCCTGATTCACCAGCACGAGCTGCCTCAATTGCCGCATTCAGTGCCAATAGGTTGGTCTGGTCAGCGATATCATTGATAACTTTTAAGATAGTCTCAATGTTGGCCGTTGCCGATTCAAGACCTTGAACTTCTTCCACAGCCTGGTCGATGCGTGAAGAGAGCATATCAATCGAGTTGCTAGTGTCACTCACTACCGATGAACCATCTTGAGTCGCATCATCCGCTTCTTTTGCCGCCGCCGCCGCACCTTGCGCGTTGTTTGCCACTTCGGTTGCGGTTACCGCCATCTCGTTCATCGCGGTCGCTAACTGCTCTAGCTCTTCAAGCTGACTGCGCATTGCGCCAGCAGAGTGCTGCGCACCGACGACTGTCATCTCAGTGCCACGTAAGATTTCTGCACCAATCGCTTTCGATTGCTGAATCTGTTTCTGCAAAGTTTCAGTAAAGGTGTTAAATCCTTCTGCTAGCTGAGCAAACTCTTGGTCGGTATTAGTATCCAAACGCTTAGTCAGATCCCCTTGGCCTGACGCCACATCTTGAATCGCGTCGTTGAGTGTCGCAAGTGGCTTCATTAGCGCTTTAATCAGGAAGCTTAGGACAACCACACTCAATATCACACCAATCACAACATAAAGGATTGAGCTGTTACGCATGTCATCAACAGCGGCAAAAGCGATGTCTTCGTCAACCACGGCTCCGATGTACCAGTTCTCTGAAGGCACTTTCTCAAAATGAACCAACAGACGCTGACCGTCTTGCTCAAATCTTTGATTTCCACCTTGTACTTTCGCTTGTGGCAAATATTTGATTAGGTTTTCACCATTGTTCTCTGCATTCGGGTGAGCAATAGTCGTACCGTCTGCGGTAACAATGAATAAGTAACCGGCATCGAGAAGGTTCACACTGTTAACTAGGTCAGCCAAGCCACCCAATTCCATGTCGTAAAACATACCTGCCATAAACTGACCATTCTCTTTCACTGGCGTACCAATAGAAATGATCACCTTCTTAGAAGAGACATCCACATACGGATCAGTAACAACTAACTTACCCTGTGCTTTTGCATCTTTAAACCACGGGCGTACACGAGGATCATAGTCAGGCCCGGCTTCCCAACCGTCATCATTTTCTACTACGAAACCATCCGCTTCATAGCCAAAGCCGACAGCGAGGAAACTTCCCTTTAATTCTGGTTTTTCGAGAATCTGTTTAACAAGTTGGCGGTTTTGAGGGTCGATCTCAAGAACCTCTGTCGTAGATTGAGCCAGAGATTTTTTACTCTCCATCTCTGACACCACTGTATTTTTCACCCCTTTTACCATCTCTGTAAGACTAGTATCGACGAGTGCCTCGACTTCCTGCTTTACCGTGCTTAGCTGTTGAATCGACAACAGGGTTACAGTTACCAGCAATAGCGCCGATGAAGCCGCAACGATCTTTTGGCTAAATTTCATATTTTCCCTCAATTAGTCAGCAAGCTTTTTGTTATTGTAATTAGTATAGTTATCGTCCTAGATAACGTTTACTTAAGAAATTTCTTACAATTCTCTGCTTAAGTAAATTCCAATACCGATAAAAATGCCAACTAGCGCACAAACAAAAAGCCCTAAAGGGTCAACTTTAGGGCTTTATATGTAATCGTTTGCTGTTGCCAAGACTATCTATGTCGGTACTTCATCATCGTGACTTGGCAGAGCATTCCATACCGCTTTAACCAAAGTGGCGAGTGGAATAGCGAAGAACACCCCCCAGAACCCCCATAGACCGCCGAAGACAAGAACGGCCACTATAATCGCCACAGGGTGAAGGTTTACCGCTTCTGAGAATAAAACCGGAACCAGAACGTTGCCATCAAGAGCTTGAATGATGCCGTATGCAATCAACAGCCAATAAAACTGCGGAGTTAAGCCCCATTGGAACAGGCCGACAATCGCTACTGGTACTGTTACTGCCGCAGCACCAATGTAAGGAATCAATACAGAAAAGCCGACCGCTACTGCTAGTAGTACTGAGTAACGAAGATCAAGAATGGCAAAAGTAACATAGCTAACACCACCGACAATGAGGATCTCCATCACCTTACCGCGTATGTAATTAGAGATTTGCTCGTTCATCTCATCCCATACTTTGGTTGCCAAACGGCGGTTACGCGGTAAGACACCACTGGTCATATCCATCATTTCATCTTTATCTTTAAGTAAGAAAAAGACCAACAGTGGAACCAAAATCAAATAGACCGCCAAGGTTGCTAAGCTAACGAGGGAAGCAAGTGAGCCTTTCACGACTGTCTCGCCCATTACTATTACTTGGTTTTTGGCGTTGGTGACTAACGACTCTACGATTTGGAAGTTTTCTAGTTCTGGGTAACGGTGCGGCAGTTCTGCGATAAAGGCTTGCAACCCTCCGTACATGGTTGGGATATCATTTATTAAGTTACCAACCTGCTCCCAGATCGTCGGCACCAAACCGAAAATGGCGACTAGCATTAGGCTACTAAAGCCGAGGATAACAAGAATAACCGAAAGTGTTCTTGGAATGCCTAAGCGAGAAAGTTGCACCACAGGCCACTCAAGCAGATAAGCGAGTACGATTGCCACCAGCAGAGGTGCAATCAAATTGCCGAAGAAGTAGATCGTAATAAAGCCGAAAAGAAGAATCGCTACAAGACTTACGGCGTGTGGATCAGAAAAACGTCGCTTATACCAGCGACTTACCATTTCAAACATTCAACATACTTCCTTTGGTTTTGTAGCTCGACTGACTTGCATTCGATAATAGCCATCCTTCTCTTCACAGATTAGTTCAAATAAGTGTTTTTGAAGATACTGAGTAATATCTGCGAAAGAACTTGAATCAGAAACTAGCAGTAGAGTTTGCTCTCCAGCAACCAAATCTTTTGTGTGACGCTTAGCAAGTAACAGTGCCATAGGGCAACGTTCTTGGCGTAAATCCAAAATATTCGGTTCCATTCTTTCGCTCGATGCTTATTATTACGGGTAGGTATTGTATAGTGTTTTTTTGCAGGCGTCAGTGCAAATAATGGCGGCAAGCTCACGACTGTTACCTAATAGTGAATGGTTGTTTTTATATTCACTGAATGAATCACTTAACGAATTGGAAACCATCTCTGCGATATGGTGTCCAAGCGTATACCCGTCTTGCTAATATAAGCGTAGCAAGGATGAAAAAATCAACGGAGTATTACCTGTCCAATATGTTTAAACATACGCGCTCACTCGTTTGTCTTTGTCTCGCCACCGCTTTAAGCACTCCGGCTCCAACTCTAGCAGACAACCTCAATCTTCCCGATATCGGCACGGCGGCTAGCGGCACCTTGACTATCGCGCAAGAGCTGCAATACGGCGATGCCTATATGCGTATGCTTCGTAGCAGTTCGCCGATCATTAATGACCCGGTACTGAATGAATATATTGATAGCTTAGGCCATCGCCTTGTTGCCAATGCGTCAGATGTAAAAACACCGTTTACCTTCTTTATGATTCGCGACCGTAATATCAACGCCTTTGCGTTTTTCGGTGGTTATGTCGCGCTTCATTCCGGTCTGTTTCTTTACGCTCAAAGTGAAAGTGAACTTGCCTCTGTTGTTGCACACGAAATTGCTCACGTTACCCAGCGCCACTTAGCACGAAGCATGGAAGAGCAAGCGAGGCGTTCACCAGCGACATTAGCCGCTTTAGCAGGGTCTTTGTTACTCGCGATTGCCTCCCCGCAAGCCGGTATGGCAGCAATTACCGCAACCACTGCGGGTAATATGCAGGGTCAAATCAACTATACTCGCAGCAACGAAAAAGAAGCGGACCGATTTGGCATCAGCACCATGGCGAAAGCGGGCTTTGATGTAAATGCGATGCCACGATTTTTTGGCCGCCTAGCCGATGAGTTTCGCTACGCGAGTAAGCCACCACCAATGCTGCTGACTCACCCGCTACCTGAAGACCGTATTACCGACAGCCGTGCCCGCGCGCAAAACTACCCTGCTCGACGAGTCGACCCTTCGTTAAATTACCACCTTGCCCGCGCTCGTGTGGTGGCTCGCTATACGGGTATCGAAGGTAAAGCCGCTCTCGATTGGATGAATCGTAAAGAGAAAAGAGCGCCAGAGAATATCAAGCCTTCTCTTCAATATGGCAAAGCCTTAGTTTACTTAGACAGTAATCAACTTGAAGAAGCACACACCATTTTACAAAGCCTATTAAAGCTTGATGCTTATAACCGCTTTTATCTGGATGCGATGTCTGATCTCTATATCGCAATGAAGCAGCCAGAAAAAGCAGAGGAAATGCTGAAACGCACTTTAAAATCGGCACCAAACAACGCGGTATTGACGATCAATTACGCTAACGTTTTGATGGAGCAAGATAGAAACGAAGAAGCCATTAAAGTGCTGCAGCGTTATACCCATGATAATCCAAAAGACGTGAATGGCTGGCACTTACTGTCTGAAGCCAACATTCACCTAGGTGTCAGTGACGAAGATTTAGCCGCACGCGCTGAAATTCTCGCGCTAAAAGCAAATTGGAACAAGGCAATTCAGTATTACACCCAAGCTAGCCAAATCGCTGAGCTGGGAAGCTTGAAACAAGCAAGATATGATGCCCGGATTGACCAGCTCATGGTTCAAAGGGATCGTTTCTTTGCTCTACAATAATAAATGGAGAAAACTCTATGTCAGTCGTGATTTATCACAACCCTCGATGCTCTAAAAGCCGTCAAACGCTGGCTCTATTAGAAGAGAACAACATTCAACCACAAGTCGTAAAATACCTGGAAACACCACCGAGTATCGATGAGCTAAAAACGCTAATGGTTCAACTTGGCGTTTCAGAAGTCCGCGATATGATGCGCACCAAAGAAGACATCTACAAAGAGCTTGAACTCAAGTCTGCCGATGATGAGGCCTTGTTTAAAGCTATGGCTGAGAACCCAAAACTGATTGAGCGCCCAATTGTTGTCGCAAATGGTAAGGCGAAGCACGGTCGACCGCCGGAGCAAGTACTAGACATTCTATGAATTGCCAAATCGTCGTCTTGTATTACAGTCGACATGGTTCGACACAAGCTATTGCTAGGCAAATTGCGCGAGGGGTGGAGTCCATCCCTCAGTGTGAAGCGGTTTTGCGCACAGTTGATGAAATTGAAGGCGAAAACAGTGCGGATGACCCTATTATCACACTCAATGAGTTAAAGCGGTGTCACGGCCTAGCGATGGGTAGCCCTGTTTGGTTTGGTAATATGGCAGCTCCACTTAAGCATTTCTGGGATAAGACCACCTCTGCTTGGATATCTGGAGACTTAATTGACAAGCCTGCGTGTGTGTTTACCTCCTCATCAAGCCTGCATGGCGGCCAAGAGACCACGCTGCAAAGCATGATGCTTCCGTTGTTGCACCACGGCATGATGATTATGGGGATCCCATACTCGCAGCCTAAGCTTCATACCACGCAAAGCGGTGGAACTCCCTACGGAGCAACATCAGTAAGTTCTTCTGGCTCGACACTCAGCGAAGATGAGATTGAACTATCGCAGCAACTGGGCAAGCGCTTAGCCCAAACGGCTTTAAAATTGAAGGATCAATAAACATGCAAGAGATGCAATCAACAACGAAGCTTTATCGCCTATTGGCTCTGTTTGGTAATCTTGCTCTACTCGCTTGGATCATGATTTGGCAGCTATCGCTTTCTCCGCATCCACATATCAGTAGTACCACGCTAGCGATTGCTTGGGCAGTGCCGCTTCTGCTTCCATTGCCAGGCATTTTAGCCGGAAAGCCATACACTCATGCATGGGCCAACTTCGTTTTAATGCTCTACTTCCTGCATGGCTTTACGATTTTGTACGTCGATGATGGTGAACGTTGGCTAGCGGTTGTTGAACTTGTTCTTACTACGCTCGCTTTCTTTGGCAATATTCTTTACGCCAGAGAAAGAGGTAAAGAACTAGGTATGAAATTGAAAAGATTGTCCAAAGTCGAGAAAGAAGAAAAAGCACGCTTCGAGTCGGAATAATACCAAGCGGAATAAACAGCTACTCAGGTCTATATTCTGGTTGATATAAAAAGGGTCTGGATTTCCAGACCCTTTCTCTATTTGTTACTGCTCGCTGGTAACTTCTTGCTCAGTAATCTCGCTGTCCGTTGAGGCGTCTGTTTGAACCTCTTCAACAGCCGGAGCAACATACGGCTTACCTTGCCACTCAAACAGTAAAATCATCTCCGCAGGAATCACTTCAGGCGCAGCTTCAATAGTCTGCACTGGCTCAAAAGGTACTATCTCATTGCCTTGAGCTAAGTTATCGCCTTCAACAGGTAATGTCTCAATAGAAGGTTCAATCACTTCAGGAGCGACAACTTGCGGCTCATCCGTGACACTTTCGAGCTGAGTCACATCACGCATACGGCGCACTTCTTGTTCAAACTCTTGTTGAGACGACAGCAAGTGCACGTTGAATGTCACTTGATTGCCTTGAATTTTAAGGATATCAATCGATGCCACTGAACTTAGCTTCTTCAGTTGGTTCTCCAGAGTAAAAAAGCTCACGGCATCATTGAGTTCAGTAAATCGTACTTTTACCGCTTCAGAAGACTCACTTGCAACAACAACCGCGCTCTTCTTGGCATAGTAGTCACTGATCTGGTTGATCATTTTATCCGCAGCGTCGATACCATTATTAGAACCTGCTAAAGGAGCCTGACGAGTAACACCAATTGAAGCAGGACGCTGATCATATAACGTCCATCTTAAGCTATTGCCTTGCGCTTTCACCACCAGCACACCATCAACTGGGTAACGCTGACTCGCTTGGCCTACAGGTTGAATGAAACCACCCCACAAATCAGAGACAGCAACACCTGTGATATCATCGAAGTCACCGACAGGGACGGTGAGTGGCAGCCCGCGTTTTACCGCTTGCAGCTTCATTTGGTCTAACACCAATGAGGGTGAGTGTTCCCAAATGATGTTGCGATCCGCTTGCCCTTCTTCGACTAACCAAACTAATAGATTCGCGCGAGCGGCAGGCCAAATCGGTAACTGAGCTTGACTCAGTAGTGAACGAATATGAGGAGCACTAAACACCATACGTAATGATTGCTGCTCATTGACTTGACCGTAGCTAAGTTGAGCTACGTATTGAGAACTCTGTTTAAGCGCCTTTTGCACCACTTCATTAGACACCGCATTACGGTCCCCTGAAGCACGTACTATCACTTCTTTCATGCCTTCAGCACGCGCTTTGGCATCGGCATTGTCAGCCGTTTGGTCCAATACAACTTCCGTTTGGTATAGATCGACATTGGTTAAAGCCAATGCAGGGAGAGCGACCAGACCCAAAATGAACAAAGCTAGATGACGCATACACTTCCTAAGATCAGTTTCTTACACGTTAAACGTTGATGATAAGCAACTATCGAGACTGGAGCAACTAAAGGTCTAGAAACTTAGCTTGATTCTAAATTTCCCCTCACAAAGCCATCACATTGACGAATAGATAAATAGTAAATTATTTGATCCAGTTCAGATTGCAAACGATTGGCATAATGATAAAATCCCGCGAATTTTATTTTTGTTGAGTAGTTTCATACTGCTTTTAGCTTTGCCACATAAAGGAATAACCCATGAAAAACGCCATTCAAGGTGCGCAGATGTTATTTGTCGCATTTGGGGCTCTTGTATTAGTTCCATTGCTGACAGGATTAGATCCTAGTGTTGCTCTATTTGGTGCAGGTGTCGGAACCCTTCTATTTCAACTTGTTACCCGCCGCTCAGTTCCTATCTTCCTTGCTTCTTCGTTCGCTTTTATCGCGCCTATCCTTTACGGTGTGCAAACTTGGGGAGTGCCAGCGACCATGGGCGGCCTAATGGCAGCAGGCTTTGTTTACGTTGCGATGGGTGCAGTGATCAAAGTACGTGGCGTTGAAATCATTCACAAACTACTGCCACCTGTTGTTGTTGGCCCTGTAATCATGGTTATCGGTTTGGGTCTGGCGCCAGTCGCAGTCAACATGGCGCTAGGTAAAGTAGACGGCTCTCAAGTGATTGACGCAGATGCTTCACTGGTTATTTCAGTTGCTTCGCTGCTCACCACTATCATTTTAAGTGTGTTCGCTAAAGGTTTTCTAAAGCTAACCCCTATTCTAGGCGGTATTGTTGTTGGCTACGCACTAAGTCTTGGCTACGGCATTGTCGATTTTACACCAGTACATGAGGCTGCTTGGTTTGCACTACCAAACTTTACAACGCCTGAGTTTAACATCAACGCAATCCTATTTATGATTCCGGTCGCGATTGCTCCAGCTGTAGAACACGTTGGCGATATGCTGGCAATTTCGAATGTGACGGGCAAAAACTACATTAAGAAACCAGGTTTACATCGCACGATTACCGGTGACGGGGTGGCGACTATCGCAGCGTCAATGGTTGGCGCGCCGCCAAATACCACCTACTCTGAGGTAACAGGCGCGGTCATGCTGACCAAAGCGTTTAACCCAGTCATCATGACATGGGCAGCGGTAAGTGCCATTGTTCTCGCTTTAGTTGGCAAACTCGGTGCTGTGCTACAAACCATTCCTATGCCTGTGATGGGCGGCATCATGATCCTATTGTTTGGTTCGATTGCGACAGTCGGATTAAATACGCTGATTAAGAACAATGTTGATCTGCATAAATCACGCAACCTTGTTATTGTTGCAATTACCTTAGTGTTTGGTATCGGTGGTATGGCTTTCGGTATCGGTGAGTTCAGCCTACAAGGCGTTAGCCTGTGTGGTATCGTGGCGATTCTACTTAACCTCGTTCTACCAAGAGATTTAGGCGAAAACCACGTCGTGGATAATGCGCAAATGGAAGAAGAAACGAAGTAGATTCGGGATTCGGGATTCGGGATTCGGGATTCGGGATTCGGGATTCGGGATTCGGGATTCGGGATTCGGGATTCGGGATTGATTTTTGGAGGGTTGGCGTTTTGCGTCAACCCTTTTTGGAAAACTGGAAAACTGGAAAACTGGAAAACTGGAAAACTGGAAAACTGGAAAACTGGAAAACTGGAAAACTATCGTTGCTCATCTTTGCTTAAAGAGTAAACACCTATTTTCTCGCAGGGCGCAGCCCGCTCCAAAATCCCGAAGGACGAAGTCCGTTCCCTACGTCCTAGCCACACAACTCGGCAAACTGACCGCGGGTTAGGCTTACTAAATCTTGCGGTGATAACTCAATTTCCAAACCTCGCTTACCTGCACTGACACAAATTGTTTCTTGTTCAACTGCACTTTGATGAATAAACGTTGGTAGCGACTTTTTTTGTCCAAGTGGGCTGATGCCACCCACGACATACCCTGTGGTTTTCTGCGCAATGTCCGGGTTGGCCATCTCTGCCTTTTTGCCTTTTGCCGCTTTGGCTGCTTGCTTTAGATTGAGCTTCTGATCAACAGGGATCACCGCAACCGCGAGGTTTTTCGGCTCTCCATTTAGGCAAAATAACAAGGTTTTGAAGACCTGCTCAGGGTTTTGCCCAAGTGCTTCTACCGCTTCTAAACCGTAGCTTTCAGATCTCGGATCGTGAAGGTACTGATGAATGGTGTGAGCAATTTTTTTCTTCTTAGCGAGATTTATTGCAGGAGTCATACTCCCTCCAACTTTAGACAAACAAAAAGCGCTGCTCATTTGAGCAGCGCTTTAGCTTAAAGACCGTTATAAGTTGGTGTCAACTTACTTGTAAACAATCTCACCTGATGGTGCGTATTTGTTCACGTCGATTGGGCTGTTTGACTCTAGGTACTCTTTTAGTACTTCTGCATCAACGAAACCAGTGTTAACAAAACCTGGGTGACCCATTAGTTTAGGGTAGCCGTCACCGCCTGATGCGTTGAAGCTAGGCACTGTAAAGCGGTACGTCTCATCTAGGCGAAGCTGTTTGCCACCGATGAACACGTTTGAAACTTTACCATCAGCAACTGTCATCGAGATACCTGCGAACTGAGCGTACGCACCAGAATCTACTGGCTTAGTTGCAACAACGTTTAGGTAATCCATCACTTCTTGACCAGACATGTCTGTGTAAGTCAGGATATTGCCAAATGGTTGTACCGTCAGTACGTCTTTGTATGTCACTTCGCCCGCAGCGATAGAATCACGCACACCACCAGAGTTCATTACAGCAAAGTCAGCTTTCGCACGCTCCATGTGAGCAGTTGCGATTAGACGACCTAGGTTAGTCTGTTGGAAACGAACTACGTTACGGTCACCTTCCAGCTTGCCGTTAGTCTCAGCGATCTTAATGTCTAGCTGCGCTTTACCGTTTTCTTGGTAAGGGCGTAGGAACTCAAGTAGTTCTGCATCTTCTGCAATTTCATCTTCGATAAGAACGCGCTGTTTCTTACCATCAATCTTCACTTTCTTCTTCAAGTTCACTGGGATTAGGTCATAGCTCACCATTTGTAGCTCGCCATTACGGAATTCGTAATCAGCACGGCCTACATATTTACCCCATTCGTGTGCCTGAACAATGTAAGTACCGTTTTGTAGGTCTGGCTTACACTCATCAGAAGGCTTGAAGTTTTTCTTAACAACGTTTGGCGCTTCCATACATACAGGTTCTTGCGAGTGACCACCAACGATCATATCTAGAGAACCTTCATCTAGGTAACGAGCTAGTGCTACATCACCAGGTGCGTTTACGCCACGCTTACCATCTTCGTAGTGACCCATGTGAGTAACCGCGAAGATAAGATCTGGTTTTTCAGTTTTCTCAAGCTCAGCGATTAGCTGCTTCGCTTCTTCTTTAGGGTCACGGAAATCAATGCCACCGATAAATTCTGGGTTACCGATTTTCTGCGTATCTTCTGTCGTTAGACCGATAACAGCAACTTTAATACCCTGTAGGTCAAACATCTCGTAAGCCTGGAACATACGCTCGCCAGTCTCTTTGTCGTAGATGTTTGCAGATAGCATTGGGAAGTTCGCCCACTCTTTCTGTTTCATTAGAACTTCAAGAGGGTTATCAAACTCGTGGTTACCAAGTGCCATTGCATCGTAGCCAATTTTGCTCATGCCTTTGAAATCTGGTTCAGCATCTTGTAGATCTGACTCTGGAACACCTGTGTTGATGTCACCACCAGATAGCAGTAGCGAACTACCACCTTCCGCAGCAATCTCAGCGCGAAGCTCATCAATCAGTGTTTTACGAGCAGCCATGCCGTACTCGCCGTATTTGTTCTGCCAGAAGCGACCGTGGTGGTCATTCGTGTGTAGAACAGTCAACTTATAAGTTTTGTCTGCTTCCCACTCTTGTTGTGGTGCCGTTGCACAACCAGCGAGAGTTGCCAGGATAGCTGCACTAATTGCGCTTTTTACGATCAGGCGTTGCTTCATTGTCATACCTTTTGAACTTTTAGGGGTTTCCACTGCTTTTTATACTACTCTCTATGAATAGACAGACTTGGAAAATAACAGGCTGAGAGAGCAGTAAAACTTGAACTAGTTTAAATTAAGGTGACGAAAGTGACACTTGTATTTCATATTTATGATGACTAGATCACTCTTAATAACTATTAATCATGTAATAAATACTCCGAATTACACCGCCGCAAATATAAGATCACAAGCAAACGTTTGTCTGAGAGAATTAACCATCTAGGGGTTATTGTGACTTGGGTTATTTATTCAACACGAAAGGCGAACTTCACGAATATTAACAACCAAACGCGGCCATTTTCGTTATGTTATAACAAAACAAATATCGAAAATTTAATTTGGGAATGGCAACAAGATGTGAATTTTTATTGAATAACCAAGATCTAAATGAGCGGATAATTGTTATATTATAACAATCAATTTTATCTGGTTATATTTGGATTGTAGTTAGTTGAGTAAGGTTTATTAATTGGTGAAAAATCGAGTAAAAAAGCCAGCAAATTAGCTGGCTTGTTTAAATTCAATATTGAGCACTACTTAATATCGATCTGGTCAAAACCTTTGATCAGATCATCAAGTACTTTCATTTGCGCTAGGAACGGCTCTAGTTTATCTAGCGGTAAAGCAGATGGGCCATCACAACGTGCTTGATCTGGGTTCGGGTGTGCTTCGATAAACAGACCTGCAATTCCCGTCGCTAAGCCTGCTTTTGCTAGCTCTACCGTTTGCTCACGGCGGCCACCTGAAGCAGCACCAGAAGGGTCACGCATCTGAAGTGAGTGTGTTACATCAAATATGATAGGGCTACCGTTGGACGCTTTCTTCATGACACCAAAGCCAAGCATATCAACGACTAGGTTGTCGTAACCATGGCAAGAGCCACGCTCACATAGAATGATGTTCTCGTTACCACACTCGCTGAACTTGTCGACGATGTTACCAACCTGACCAGGGCTCATAAACTGAGGTTTCTTAACGTTGATCACGGCACCTGTTTTTGCCATTGCTTCAACAAGGTCAGTTTGACGAGCTAAGAATGCAGGAAGCTGAATAACATCAACCACGTCAGCCACTGGCTGAGCTTGTTCTTCTGTGTGAACATCAGTGATGATCTTAACGCCAAAGGTGTCTTTCAGCTCTTGGAAGATTTTCATCCCTTCCTCTAAACCTGGACCACGATAAGAGTGCACAGAACTGCGGTTTGCTTTATCAAATGACGCTTTGAATACGTAAGGAATACCTAGCTTTTCTGTGACTTTTACGTAGTGTTCACAAATCTGCATGGCAAGATCACGCGACTCTAGAACATTCATACCTGCAAACAGCGTGAATGGCTTGTCGTTCGCTACTGGAATATCACCAACGTGAACAATTTTCTGTTCCATGTTCTTCTCTCTATTTCGATGTCGTGCCAGCTCCTAAGAGATGGGCTTAATGTAAGGTCACCTGAGTTTCACTCATGGCGTTCACTTGATTCTTGAGCAGCTCTGCCGCAGGGTCATCAGGGCACTGGTCGATAAAATACTGATAATCACTCAATGCAATTTGATGACAATCAAGCTGCTGATAAATAAATCCGCGATCGCGAATTTCATACGGGTCATCAGGGACGAAGGTCAGCGCAAGATCGGTACACTTTAACGCCAAAGTATAGCGCTCTTCTCGCAGCAGAGCACTTTTCAATAAGGCTAACCATCGGCCAATCACCGTTGGGTTGTCCGTCTCTAACAGATGCTTCGATTCTAGCTTAGCAAGCGGGCCTTTGTGACCGATTAACCAAGCACCAAGCGTATGCTCTGTCACATACTCCCCATTGAATGGATTAATATACAGCGGCTTTTCACCATACCATTCAAGCTTAACAAGAAACTGAGTTGGGAAAGTCACCCCTACCAAAGGAAAGCCGAGTTTACGGGCAATATAGAGTAAGATTGCCCCTAAGCTGACGGGAATGCCTTTACGAGTTTCAAGTACTTTATCGACAAAACCATTTTCTGAATGGAAGTAGCTCTCTCTATCGCCTTGGAATCCCCACTCGTAGTAGAAGAGACGCAGTAGTGATTCAAAGCGCTGCTTGTCGTTCAATTCATGTACTAGAGCGAGTTCAGCCTCTCGTACCAGTCGACTTAACTCTGCTTCTGCCCAATGAACTTGGGTTTGAGGATTGATCGCTTTATTTAATGCCAGTGCGCCTTCGGCAAGCTCCATGGCGTCAAAGTCTTCATCAAATAACTCAAGCATATGGGTTGTCATAACCTCGTTAACCAAAAAAATATTATCCAAAGAACATCGGTGTCTTAGTGACAGCAACTTTACCCGCCATCGCTAGCCATCCTAACGCACCAAAGAATGAGAAGGTTCTTAGCAGCTTATTCTTGCCAAGTTTCAGGGCGAAGAAACCAAGTGCGATGTAGGCCAAAACACAAGTGATCTTTTCCGTCAGCCAAGGTGCAGCTGGGGTAAATGGAATAAAACCAGTAATGAAGATCAGGCCAATACCTGACAACAGTAAGCACGTATCATTAATATGCGGGAATACTTTGAAGAACTTCTTTTCTAACAGTTGTGAATTCGCCATCATCATGGCAAATCGTACCGATAATAATGTGGCGCTGATGGCGATAGTGAGCAGGTGAAAATGTTTTAAACCTTCGTACATTGATAATCTCTCTTACTTCAGTGGTGGTATTGGCCGATGGTTACTCGGTCGTTGTCACCATAGTCCTTGTAGGTTTCCACATGGTCGTAGCCAAGTGATAATAATAAATTCCTTACTGCCTCACCCTGTTCAAAGCCATGCTCGAACATCAACCACCCCTCATCGATAAGATAGGATCTCGCTTGTGTTGCGATGTGTCTGATGTCTGCAAGACCTTTCTCTTCAGCCACCAAGGCACTTAACGGTTCAAAGCGTACATCTCCTTGAGTCAGATGTGGATCTTCTTTCTCAATGTAAGGAGGGTTAGATACAATCAGAGCAAACTCTGTGCCACTTGGAATAGGCTCAAACCAACTCCCTGCTAAGAATTGGGTATTGGTTAAATTGAGGGCTGTCGCATTAGACTGGGCGAGTTGCTGCGCATCGGTTTTGAGGTCTACACCCCAAACATTCCTGCTTGGAAGCTCAGAGGCTAACGCCAAAGCGATCGCACCTGTTCCTGTTCCTAAATCAAGGATATCTCCCTGGTTTAATGACGCTTTATCCAAAGCAACCTCTACCAAGCGCTCTGTATCTGGTCTTGGAATCAGTGTCGTTGGCGAGACTTTCAGCGGCAATGACCAAAACTCACGTTCACCCATGATATAGGCAATCGGTTCGCCGCTTAATCTCCGTTGCAATAGATTTTGGAAATCACTGAGCTGCTGAGCCTCAAGAATTTTGTCAGGCCAGGTCAACAGAAATGAACGGGGTTTATCTAAGGCGTGGCAAAGTAGCACCGCGGCATCAAGAGAGGGCGAATCACTGCCACTCTCCTGAAGTTGCTGTACGGCCTTTTTTAGTGTGCTTTCAACACTGCTGTCAGCCGACATTGGTTTAGTTGTTCTCTGCTAGCGCAGCTAACTGATCCGCTTGGTGCTCCTGAATAACTGGATCAACCAAGCTTGACACTTCACCTTCCATCACTTCATTTAGACGATAGATGGTTAGGTTGATACGGTGGTCTGAAACACGACCTTGAGGGTAGTTATAGGTACGAATACGGTCACTACGGTCACCAGAACCTAGAAGGTTACGACGTGTGTCAGACTCTTCAGCCGCGCGCTTCGCTTCTTCTGCTTGAATAATACGAGCCGCGAGAACAGCCATCGCCTTTGCTTTGTTCTTATGCTGTGAACGTTCGTCCTGACACTCTACAACGGTACCTGTTGGCAAGTGAGTAATACGAATCGCCGAGTCCGTGGTATTAACGTGCTGACCACCCGCGCCTGATGCACGGAAAGTATCGATCTTAAGGTCTGCCGCTTTGATTTCTGGGATTTCCGCTTCTGGAATCTCTGCCATAACTGCTACGGTACACGCAGAAGTATGAACACGGCCTTGCGATTCGGTTGCTGGAACACGTTGTACACGGTGACCGCCTGACTCAAACTTCAATACGCCATATGCGCCATCACCAGAGACTTTCGCGATCATCTCTTTGTAACCGCCATGCTCTGCTTCATTTGAAGACATCACTTCGACACGCCAGCCTTTCTTTTCAGCAAATTTGCTGTACATGCGGAACAGGTCGCCGGCGAAGATGCCCGCTTCGTCACCACCCGCACCCGCGCGGATTTCTAGGAAACAGTTACGGTCATCATTAGGATCTTTAGGTAGCAGTAAGATTTGCAGTTCGTCATTTAGACGCTCAATCGTCTCTTTCGCTTCTTTGATCTCTTCCTGAGCCATTTCGCGCATTTCTTCATCATCTTCTTTTGCCATCTCTTCAGCAGCAACCAGATCTTCTTGGGCTTGCTGATAAGCTTGGAAACACTTAGTGACTTCCTCCAGCTGAGAGTACTCTTTTGATAACGCACGGAATTTATCTTGGTCACCTATCACATCAGGATCGCCAAGTAGATGTTGAACTTCTTCGTAACGCTCAACCAGGGTTTCTAGCTTAGTTAAAATAGAGGCTTTCATAGTTTTCTTTAACTCAGGGGTCTAATGAAGTCTGTCACTCTTAAGGCTAAGAATGATCAAGACCTAAACTTTGTCTAATAGTAGCAAGCCTTGCAGGCTCGCCTTTCTCGGCGGCACTTTGCAGTGCGCGGGTTGGCGCATGAATCAACTTGTTGGTTAATTTATTACTTAGCTCTAGCAGAACTTTTTCTGCATCCGCACCCGCCGCGAGAGACTGTAAACTTTTATTGAGAAGCTCTTCTCGAATGTCGTTCGCTGACTGACGGTACTCTCGAATACTGTCGACAGCTTGTAGAGAACGCATCCACGACATAAATGCCGCACTTTCTTCACTGACGATCGCTTCCGCTTGAATCGCTTCGATTTTTCTCTGCTCCATGTTGCTATCAACAATAGTTTGCAGGTCATCAACAGAATAAAGGTAAGCATCATTTAGCTCACCCACTTGCGATTCAATATCACGAGGGACAGCAATGTCGACCAACAGCATAGGTTGGAAACGACGCGCTTTTAATGCCGTTTCGACCATCCCTTTACCAATAATAGGCAGTGGGCTGGCAGTTGAACTGATCACGATATCCGCACGAGGGAGATGTTCAGGGATCTCAGGTAAACCAATAATTTCAGCGCCAAACTGCTCGGCTAAAGGAAGCGCTCGCTCCTTAGTACGGTTTGCAACGATCATCTTGTTACAACCATTGCCCGCTAAGTGCTTGGCCACCAATTCAATGGTTTCACCCGCGCCAACCAGTAATACCGTCGACTTCTCTAGCGATTCAAAAATATGTTTTGCGAGGGTACATGCTGCATAAGCAACAGAAACGGCGTTGCCACCAATGTCTGTTTCAGTGCGAACTCGCTTAGCAACCGAGAAAGCTTTTTGAAACAATTTCTCCATTGCCGCATCCACTGCCTTGCTCTCTCTTGAGTCAGAATAGGCTTGTTTCACCTGACCTAAGATTTGAGGCTCACCCAGTACCAAAGAGTCTAAGCCACACGAGACTCGCATTAAATGACGAATCGCTGCTTGCTCTTCATGGATATAAAGACTGGGTTTGAGGTCTTCAGGACTAACTTGATGAAACTGACTTAACCAATCAATGATTTTGCTCTTGCCACCACTTTTCACATCGCAATAGATTTCGGTGCGATTACATGTAGATACAATCACACTTCCATTCACATTTTGGTTTTGGCCGAGCTGGTCTAACGCTTCAGGTAACTTTTCCGGACCAAACGCAACTTTTTCACGAAGTTCGACTGAGGCCGTATTATGGTTGATACCTATAGCAAGCAAAGACATGTATCGTTGGTTCTCTGAATCAGACAATGGACAAATAAGGTCGGAATTTTACTTGATGCCCCCGTTTATTGAAAGGGGAATCAGGATATGTTTTCTTGAGTTCGTGATTTCAATGATATAGTGAGCAGATACTTTGGTTAAAACTGGATAAATAATCAGCAATGGTGAAACATTTTAGATCTATTTTTCTTTTGCTCGTCGGCACACTGTTTTTGCATGGTTGTGCAACCATTGACAGCACCACCAATGTCGAGTGGCAAACTCACCAACAACGTTTAGCCACCATTCAAGATTACCGAGCCAATGGCAAACTCGGCTACATTGCCCCAGAGCAAAGACAGTCACTTAACTTCCAATGGGCTCACTCTCCGACATTAACCCATTTACGAATGACCACCTTTCTCGGTCAAACCGCGCTTAACCTAAGATCCACTCCGGATGGGGCTAGCGTCGAGACTTATGATGATCAAACCTTTTACGCATCAAGCCCAGAAGCATTGATTAAGCAGCTGACAGGGCTAAATATTCCTGTAGAGCAACTCAATGATTGGATGCTAGGCAAACCCACTCAAGCCGATGACTACCAATTGAACCAAACCAATACCCTCGCCTCTTTAACCAAACAAGTTGGCACTCAAGTATGGCAACTCAACTATGCCAGTTATCAAGATGTGCTCATTGACGGTATTGCGCTCCCATTGCCGAAAAAGATGAAGCTCATACAAGGCGATATCTCTATAAACATCATTATTTCGAAGTGGAATACAAACCAATGATCTCGGAAACCACTCACTGGCCTTCTCCAGCAAAACTCAATCTGTTTCTTTACATCACCGGACGCCGTGACAATGGCTATCACGAACTGCAAACCTTATTTCAGTTCCTTGATCATGGCGACGATCTCACCATCACCGCCAACAATACGGGCGAAATTACCCTATCCCCACAGATACCAGGTGTTGCGCTTGAAGATAATCTGATCTGGAAAGCCGCAACCGCGCTGAAGCATAAGTCAGGTTGTCCTTTCGGCGCTCATATTGAACTTAATAAGGTTCTTCCTATGGGAGGCGGTATTGGTGGCGGGTCCTCAAACGCTGCAACGACGCTTGTCGCCCTGAATCACCTTTGGCAAACAGACCTCTCTGAAGATGCGCTGGCAGAGATCGGATTAAAGCTTGGGGCGGATGTCCCTGTCTTTACACGCGGATTTGCAGCCTTCGCGGAAGGTGTCGGTGAAGAACTGACTCCTGCACAGCCTGATGAAAAATGGTACTTAGTCGTCAGGCCTCATGTCTCGATTGCCACTGTCGAGATTTTCACTCACCCTGATTTAACGCGAAACACGCCAAAACGTACGCTAGCTGCCCTTCTTGAGGGTGATTACGGAAACGATTGCGAAAAAATTGTTCGAATGCTGTACCAAGAGGTTGATAAGCAACTTTCTTGGCTGCTACAATACGCGCCGTCGCGGTTGACCGGGACGGGATCATGCGTTTTTGCCGAATTTTCGAGCAAAAATGAAGCTGAAACTACCCTCGGGAAACTGCCAGACACTGTCTCCGCATTTGTCGCTAAAGGTAAAAACATTTCACCTTTATATGAGACGCTGGCTAAGTATCGCTTAGCCCACACACAATCTATTTAAAAACTGGACGCAACTCTGAGGTTTCCACCGTGCCTGATATGAAGCTATTTGCTGGTAACGCTACACCTGAACTAGCCCAACGTATTGCTGATCGTCTATACATCTCTCTTGGTGATGCTACTGTTTCTCGTTTTTCTGATGGCGAAGTCGCTGTTCAAATCAACGAAAACGTACGTGGTAGTGATGTTTTCATCATTCAATCTACTTGTGCACCAACTAACGACAACCTAATGGAACTTGTAGTGATGATTGACGCAATGCGCCGCGCTTCAGCGGGCCGTATTACAGCAGTTATCCCTTACTTTGGTTACGCTCGCCAAGACCGTCGTGTACGTTCTGCTCGTGTGCCAATCACTGCTAAAGTTGTTGCAGATTTCCTTTCTAACGTTGGCGTTGACCGCGTTCTAACCATCGACCTTCACGCTGAGCAAATCCAAGGCTTCTTCGATGTTCCAGTTGACAACATCTTCGGTACACCTGTACTGCTAGAAGACATGGAAGCTCGCGGCCTAGAGAACCCTGTAGTGGTATCTCCAGACCTAGGTGGCGTTGTTCGTGCTCGCGCAACTGCAAAAGCACTAGGTGACATCGATATTGCTATCGTTGATAAGCGCCGTCCACGTGCTAACGTTTCTGAAGTGATGAACCTAATCGGTGATGTTGAAGGTCGCGACTGTGTGATCGTTGATGACATGATCGATACAGGCGGTACGCTATGTAAAGCAGCTGAAGCGCTAAAAGAGCGCGGTGCTAAGCGAGTATTCGCTTACGCAACTCACGCTGTATTCTCTGGCAACGCAGCTCAAAACATCGGTAACTCAGTGCTCGACCAAGTTATCGTGACTGACTCAATCACGCTACCAAAAGAAATGGAAGCGACAGGTAAAGTGACTTGTCTAAGCCTTTCTCGCATGCTTGCTGAAGCAATCCGTCGCATCAGCAATGAAGAGTCAATCTCAGCGATGTTCAACTAATCGCCACTGCGGTTAAATCGAATTGAAAACACCCCTTCTTGGGGTGTTTTTTTATTTGCACCTATTGCTCGTCTCGCCCGAGACAAGAATTGTATGCTATCATACTGCGCTTTTTGAGATTCCAAGAGAGATCCTAACCTTGAGTCAACAAATTAAACTTCTTGTCGGCCTTGCTAATCCTGGGCCTGAATATGCCAGAACTCGTCACAATGCGGGGGCATGGGTAGTAGAAGAACTCGCACGAATTCACAACGTCACTCTAAAGAACGAAGCCAAGTACTTTGGAATGACAGGGAGAATCATGGTTAACGGTCAGGATCTCCGTTTGCTTATCCCAACCACTTTTATGAACCTCTCAGGTAAATCTATTGCTGCTTTGGCAAAGTTTTATCAAATCAAGCCTGAAGAGATCATGGTTGCGCACGATGAGCTAGATTTACCACCAGGTGTCGCTAAGTTTAAGAAAGGCGGTGGCCACGGTGGGCATAACGGCTTACGCGATACCATTAGTAAGCTTGGTAATTGCAAAGATTTCTATCGCCTTAGGATCGGCATTGGCCATCCTGGGCACAAAGACAAAGTTGCTGGATTTGTATTAGGCAAAGCTCCAGCAAAAGAACAAGAGCTTCTTGATGCAGCGGCAGATGAATCTGTCCGTTGTTTAGACATCCTAATTAAAGATGGTCTATCAAAAGCGCAAAATCGTTTACACACGTTCAAAGCTGAATAAGGTTACTATCATGGGTTTTAAATGTGGCATCGTTGGTCTACCAAACGTAGGTAAGTCAACTCTGTTTAATGCACTCACTAAAGCAGGTATCGAAGCGGCAAACTTCCCGTTTTGTACTATCGAGCCAAACACAGGTGTAGTACCTGTGCCAGATCTGCGCTTAGACGCACTAGCAAAGATTGTTAACCCACAAAAAGTACTACCAACCACAATGGAATTCGTTGATATCGCGGGCCTCGTTGCTGGTGCTTCACGTGGTGAAGGTTTAGGTAACAAATTCCTAGCAAACATCCGCGAAACTGACGCGATCGGTCACGTTGTACGCTGTTTTGAAAATGAAAACATCGTTCACGTTGCAGGTAAAGTATCCCCAATCGAAGACATCGAGGTGATCAACCTAGAACTTGCAATGGCTGACCTAGATTCTTGTGAGCGCGCGATTCAGCGTAATGCTAAGAAAGCCAAAGGTGGCGACAAAGACGCGAAGTTTGAACTGACCGTACTTGAAAAGCTACTTCCAGTTCTAACTGAAGGTGGCATGGCGCGTACCGTTGAGCTATCTAAAGAGGAGCTAGTAGCAGTGGGTTACCTAAACTTCCTAACGTTAAAGCCTACTATGTACATCGCTAACGTTAACGAAGATGGTTTCGAGAACAACCCGTACCTAGACGCTGTACGTGAATACGCAGAGAAAGAGAACAACGTCGTTGTTGCAGTGTGTGCAGCAATCGAATCAGAACTTTCTGAGCTTGACGATGAAGATCGTGAAGAGTTCCTTGCAGATATGGGCATCGAAGAACCGGGCCTTAACCGCGTGATCCGTTCAGGCTACGAGCTTTTAACTCTACACACTTACTTTACTGCTGGCGTTAAAGAAGTTCGCGCATGGACGATCCCTGTAGGTGCAACAGCGCCGCAAGCTGCAGGTAAAATCCATACTGACTTCGAGAAAGGCTTCATTCGAGCTGAAGTTGTTGGTTACGATGACTTTATCCAATTTAATGGCGAAAGCGGTGCGAAAGATGCAGGTAAATGGCGTTTAGAAGGTAAAGATTACATCGTAAAAGATGGCGATGTTGTTCACTTCCGTTTCAACGTTTAATTTACGCCCAAGTCATTGACTTTAAAAGCCAGCACTTACGCTGGCTTTTTTATTACCCTTTAACAAAGAAACAAATTAACTCTTCCAAGTGATGTCAATTTGTTATCAGTTTTCGATCATTAACACGCCTCTTTGTTTAAAAAGAAACCGAACGGTTGATTTCTGAGGATTTATTCAAAAAAACTATTGACGGCTTTGCCTCAACTTCGCATAATGCGCGCCGTTCCCAACGATAAGGCAACGAATCGGAGAGAACAAAAATATGGTATGGCTACGTAGCTCAGCTGGTTAGAGCACATCACTCATAATGATGGGGTCACAGGTTCGAATCCCGTCGTAGCCACCATTCCTAAACACTTTTCTTTTAAAAGTCGTTAGGAATTGATGCGGAAGTGGCGGAATTGGTAGACGCACCAGATTTAGGTTCTGGCGCCGCAAGGTGTGAGAGTTCAAGTCTCTCCTTCCGCACCATATTTTATAGCTTTTATAGCTATGCCTGCAGGTCTATCGCCAAGCGGTAAGGCAGCGGCTTTTGATGCCGCCATTCCCTGGTTCGAATCCAGGTAGACCTGCCACTATTTCAAGTGCTGAGCCTAATTAAAAAAGGGCTTGTCACTAAGAGCTAGAGAGTTTATATTGTCTCGCTCACGAGTGGCTACGTAGCTCAGCTGGTTAGAGCACATCACTCATAATGATGGGGTCACAGGTTCGAATCCCGTCGTAGCCACCATTTACAATTTCATATGGCTTTTACCAATTAGCGGTATGAATACAAAATTGATGCGGAAGTGGCGGAATTGGTAGACGCACCAGATTTAGGTTCTGGCGCCGCAAGGTGTGAGAGTTCAAGTCTCTCCTTCCGCACCATTATTAAGTCTCTTTAATCAGAGCACTGCAGGTCTATCGCCAAGCGGTAAGGCAGCGGCTTTTGATGCCGCCATTCCCTGGTTCGAATCCAGGTAGACCTGCCATACAACTTCATATGGTTCTCACCAATTGAACGATATGAACACAAAATTGATGCGGAAGTGGCGGAATTGGTAGACGCACCAGATTTAGGTTCTGGCGCCGCAAGGTGTGAGAGTTCAAGTCTCTCCTTCCGCACCATTATTTGAAGTCTCTTTAATTAGAGCACTGCAGGTCTATCGCCAAGCGGTAAGGCAGCGGCTTTTGATGCCGCCATTCCCTGGTTCGAATCCAGGTAGACCTGCCATTATTTATAGGTTCAATAGCAGTAAAGCATCATCTGATGCCCCATCTATTGTCCCTGGTTCGGTTATAAGTAGCCTGCCATACAACTTCATATGGTTCTCACCAATTGAACGATATGAATACAGAATTGATGCGGAAGTGGCGGAATTGGTAGACGCACCAGATTTAGGTTCTGGCGCCGCAAGGTGTGAGAGTTCAAGTCTCTCCTTCCGCACCATTATTTGAAGTCTCTTTAATTAGAGCACTGCAGGTCTATCGCCAAGCGGTAAGGCAGCGGCTTTTGATGCCGCCATTCCCTGGTTCGAATCCAGGTAGACCTGCCATTATTTATAGGTTCAATAGCAGTAAAGCATCATCTGATGCCCCATCTATTGTCCCTGGTTCGGTTATAAGTAGCCTGCCATACAACTTCATATGGTTCTCACCAATTGAACGATATGAATACAGAATTGATGCGGAAGTGGCGGAATTGGTAGACGCACCAGATTTAGGTTCTGGCGCCGCAAGGTGTGAGAGTTCAAGTCTCTCCTTCCGCACCATTTGGCTACGTAGCTCAGCTGGTTAGAGCACATCACTCATAATGATGGGGTCACAGGTTCGAATCCCGTCGTAGCCACCATTTATTTCGATCGTCTGTAGTTATACACATGATCACGTAGTTTCAAGATGCGGAAGTGGCGGAATTGGTAGACGCACCAGATTTAGGTTCTGGCGCCGCAAGGTGTGAGAGTTCAAGTCTCTCCTTCCGCACCATCTTGAAGACTACAGCCATATTTATGCGGAAGTGGCGGAATTGGTAGACGCACCAGATTTAGGTTCTGGCGCCGCAAGGTGTGAGAGTTCAAGTCTCTCCTTCCGCACCATTGGCTACGTAGCTCAGCTGGTTAGAGCACATCACTCATAATGATGGGGTCACAGGTTCGAATCCCGTCGTAGCCACCATTTACAACTTCGTATTGCTTTTACCAATTAGCGATATGAATACAGACTTGTTGCGGAAGTGGCGGAATTGGTAGACGCACCAGATTTAGGTTCTGGCGCCGCAAGGTGTGAGAGTTCAAGTCTCTCCTTCCGCACCATTATTGAAGAAACCCAGCTATTTAGCTGGGTTTTCTTTTATCCGCAGCATACTCACCTCTACTTTTCATGCCTATTGGACTAATAGGTGAGCAGATATTTATTCTGGTTGGTATCACCACGATTCTGTCAATCACCACTGCTCCTACACTAAGCATATTGAAGAACAGCAAGCATAAAAAACCCAGCCGAAGCTGGATTTTAATTAAGTCATGACTTTTGTTGTGCTAAGAGACTAACTCTTTAGCCTAAAAGCCCCAACGCTGAGTTGGGCGCTTGCTTTGCTTGTGCAAGAACAGAACTTGATGCTTGCGATAGGATCTGAGACTTAGTAAGTGCCGTTGTCTCTTTCGCAAAGTCTGTATCCTTGATACGGCTCTTAGACGCGTTCACGTTTTCGTTGATGTTGTCTAAGTTGTTAATCGCATGGTTGAAACGGTTTTGGAATGCACCAAGCTCAGCACGGTGGCTATCAACAAACTTAAGTGCTGAGTCGACAATCGCTACGGCTTGTTGCGAACCACCAACAGTAGTCACGTCCATCGTGTCGACTGTTACTGCTTGCGCTGCACCAATGCTTAGCTCACCAGCAAGTGCGCCACCAAAAGTCGCAACACCTTCAACTCGGTTGTTATCCGTGAATAACTGTAGCTTACCATCTTCGTCAACAGATGCTGTAACTAAGTCTGTTTGACCGTTGATGTAAGTGGCTAGCTCTTCGATATCATCACCTTCTTTGGCATTGATAGTAACGTTTTGAGCTTGGCCGAACTTGTCAGTAAGTGCAATCGTTAGATCATTTGAACCGGCTGTCACCCCCCAATCTTTATCTTGACCATTAGCCGCTGCGTAGGTATTACCCCCCATCATAGTGTTATCACTACGCATGTTGTTCATGGTTAGCATTACTGCCTCACCATTATCCGCACCAATCTGGAAAGATTTGGTAGCAAATGTGCCGTTTAGTAGCTTGTTACCACCAAATGAAGTAGTTTCAGCAATACGATTTAGCTCATCGTTTAGAGCCGTTACTTCCTCTTGGATAGCAACACGCTCAGACTTAGAGTTTGAACCGTTAGCAGATTGAAGTGACAAGTCACGCATACGTTGCAGAATGTTAGTCGTTTCATTCATAGCACCTTCAGCGGTTTGTGCCATCGAAATACCATCATTCGCGTTACGTACTGCGACATCTAAGCCCCGGCTTTGCACATTCAAACGGTTAGAGATCTGAAGACCTGCCGCATCGTCTTTTGCGCTGTTAATCTTAAAGCCAGATGAAAGTCTTTCCATCGACGTTTGTTGGGCAGTAGTCGCACTGTTTAAATAACGTTGTGCTGTCATTGCCGAAACGTTTGTATTTACATTAACCGCCATAGTGGTTTCTCCTATTGATTTCCGTACACCGGAGGTAAAGGGTTTCCGACGTCTCGGTAAACCAATTAGTTCTCTCAAAGTAACCTTATTAACGACGTTAAATTGATTATCTTTAGAGCAAAATTGGCAAATATTTTAAAAACCTAACGATTAGAAGGAGATATTGACACAACCGACAGATATGAAATCAATTGCTAAAGATATTTTGCTTTCAGCCGATAATGCGCGATTTTGAAATGGATAGGAGTAGAAAAGGAGATAGAATTTTCTTTAGGCAAAAGAAAAGCCCCTTTCCTTTGAGAGAACCGGGGCTATTTGGTAGCCAATGCCAATATGGAGATCGAGAGAAATGATCACAGCCTGGCTGCCGTGCTACATAAGTGACTCCAGTTATGGAGCAGGTGTGAGAGAGAGCTCCATGACCTGATCACCTATGTTTGCCGTCAAAATCACACTGACCCTACGTCTAGGTTAATGTCGGTGCAAAGTTTGAATATTACTGCAATAGTGACATTGCAGAGTTAGGCAACTGTTTTGCTTGAGCAAGTATTGATGTACCCGCTTGTTGCAGAATTTGTGCTTTCGTCATCGCCGTCGTCTCTTTCGCAAAGTCTGTATCACGAATTCGACTATTCGATGCTTCAACGTTTTCTTGGATGTTAGCTAAGTTGTTGATACTGTGGCTCAGACGGTTTTGTTTCGCACCTAAGTCCGCACGTTGCGAATCCACATACTTAAGAGCCGCATCAATAATGCCGACCGCATTTTGCGCGCCACCTACTGAGCGAACATCAATGTTCTGTACTGAGGTTTGAACACCCGGCCCACCACTCAGACCAAGTTCCCCTGCAAGACCACCTGAAATATTCAAGTTACCCTGAAGGTTTGGTTCCGCGGCAAAGATTTGCAGTCTACCGTCTTGGTCTACAGATGCTTTTAGTTTGTCTGTTTGACCATTGATGTAGGTTGCTAATTCTTCGATGTCATCACCCTCTTTGGCAATAACATCTAACGTCACAGCTTCACCACCTTTAGTTGTAAACTCAAACTTCAGATCTTTAGCCGTTGGAGGAACTCCCCAGTCTTTATCTTTTGCCTGCTCAGGCGCAGAAATAAAAGACTGACCGCCCATACGGAAATCATCCGCACGGACACTTGTTAAGCCCATGATGATAGCTTCACCAGAACTCGCACCGATTTGGAATGACGCTTCACCAAATGAACCGTTCAACAGTTTTCGACCACCAAATGAAGTGGTTTCAGCGATTCGGTTAAGCTCATCTTGCAGAGCAGAAACTTCTTCATGCAAAGCTTGGCGCTCAGATGCTGAGTTGGTGCCGTTTGCCGATTGCAGTGACAAATCACGAATACGTTGAAGAATCGAAGTTGACTCATTCATCGCACCTTCTGCTGTTTGAGCGATAGAGATACCGTCGTTCGCGTTACGCATTGCCACGTCTAAACCACGGGACTGGGCCGTTAGTCGGTTTGAGATCTGTAGGCCAGCCGCATCATCTTTAGCGCTATTAATTTTTTGACCTGATGACAGACGTTCCATGGAGGTATTTAGCTCCCCTGTCGCCTTATTCAGGTAACGTTGGGCGGTCATCGCCGACACGTTAGTATTTACTGTAATGGTCATACTTTGCTCTCCTATTGAGTTCGCAAGTGCTTGCGAAGCGGCCAGCTTTGTCTCATTTGGAAGCACTGACCGTAAATGACTTGCTAAGTAGGTCTATTGCCTACTTAAAACTAATTTGTTTAACTCTGCACCAAACAATTCAAGTTATGTGCCAATTTTAAAATAGTTACTAAAAAATATTTTTCCCTTTATTTATTAGCAACTTAAAAAACAAGCTAATTATTTACTCGTATCGAACAAACATTACCCACTTAACCCGGCAAAACGATTGCCACCCTTTTTGCCACCAGATTGCCACTATGTATCCAGGCACTTTATCCAATAGCAGTCTCTATCTCGCACTTACGGCATAGCACATAAGGCAACGAGCTTAGATATAGTTAAATAGGGTGAGGTCTTTGGTCTTTCCAAATGCCTGTTGAGACGCCTGAAGCGCGCGTGAGTTTTCATTGAACTCAATGATTGCTTCTGCGTAATCAAGATCTTCAAAATTACTTTTAGATTTGGCTAAAGTCATATTGAAGTCATCATGCTGCTCTTCTTGAATATCTAACGTACTTAATCGAGCACCGACATCCGTACGCGCTTTAGTCAAGTGAATGAAGGCAGAATGAAACTCTTCCACAACTCGGTGTAGTTGAGCTGTATTAGATACGTCCGACACTGAACCTTGTGACAGCGCCATCGCATCTTTAAAGGTTTCAAAAATGCTATAGGTACGTTTGGGCTCTAAAGTAATTTGGTCACCTTTAGTAATTTGCCCTTTAACCTGAATAGACACATCTTCAAACTTAATACCCACGGCCGGATCAAAAGTATCGGCCTTCACCACTGAACCATCGCGCTCAAGTTGGTAACCGTACTTCCCATCTGGCATATCAACAAATGTCACTCTATAGCTTGAGTTGTCATCTGGATTGATATTAATCGCTCGTTCAAGTAGAAGTTCTGAGGTCTCGTTTAGATTGTATTTAGGTTCAAAATCACCAAATGGGTTATCGATCTCCATAAACAATTTGCTACCAGGGTCATTGATTGGCATTTCTAAGCTGTTAGAGATTTTCATCTTGCGCTGATAGTCATCGCCTGCATATACCACGTCACCATCTTTATCACGAAAGAAAGGCTGATTCTTCGGCTTAGTTCCGGCAAATATATAGTTACCAGACTCATCCTGGACATTGACTAAGTTCAGAAAGTTGTTGGCGATTTCCTGCATTTCACGACGTTTAGCCAAACGGTCTTCCGGTGATAATGAACCATTGATCATTTCCATTACGGTTCGTTTTGCTTCATCAGCATAATCTTCCGCATTGGAGATAATGACTTCATGATGCTCTAGGCGATTACGGGAAAGAGTAATTGCATCGGTAAACTGACGCAGTTGCTCTTTCTGCTGACCGATGTTCTGTATGTAATGCGTTGCGAGTGGATCGTCACTCGCTTTCATTAACTTTTTACCCGATGCTAATTGCGCTTGGTTGTGATGCACTTTTGCTTCCGAGCGACGTAAGTCGTTCTGCACCGACTGATAATTATGGAAGCTAGAAATACGATTCATCATTTATGCCTCCTTATCTCAGCGCAAGAATGGTGTTAAAAGTGTCGTTAGCCGCCTGCATGATGCGCGACGACGCCATATAAGCTTGCTGAAACTTCATCATGTTGGCCGCTTCTTCATCCAAGTTAACACCTGAAACCGATGCAACTCTTTCTTGTGCGGCTTCTTTCTCCAAACGAGAAACATCGGTTAAACGCGAAGCCGTAGACATTTGAAGACCGACATCGGTATTGAGGTTGTGGTAAATGTCGAGAATGGTCGACTCACCATCATTAAGCTTTTTATCCGTTTGGATGTTTTGCATTTTTAGTAGGTTGCCGTTGTCACCTTCAGAAGGGACAAGGTTTGCCGTAAACTTATCATTCGGCAGAGCGCCTCCAGTAAGCTCAAATGAGGTACCCTGAACCGTTACAGCGCCACTAGGTGGATAAGCTTGTGGTTGAAGTAAAATGTTCCCTTTAGTATCCGTTACAGCAAACTGCTGGCCATCAGGTGAAATAATCACTTCAAACTCTCGTAAATCACCTGCTTTAGCAATGCTAAATTCCGCACTACCTTGAGCAAAAGTCGTAGAGGCTTCATAACTTTGCGCGGCAATATCACTAGGATCATTGGTCGCCATTTGCATCTGAGCGGCACCACTCCGAGTAGGTCGAATAAGTACTCTTTCGCCGGCCTCTAAACCGTTGCGAATATCAATTCGCAAACCATCTAAAGTGATAGCATTATCGACAACCGGAACAATAAACTGCTCTCCTGATGGACGAGTGACATAATAGTCGCCCCCCACATATTGCAAAGAATATTGGCCGCCAATGAGCTGACTGGTGTCTTCGATATATACAGCTAAGTCTGCTTTTGAGTTAGAAGAAGTGACAACACGGGACTCTGCAATAAAATCGGAGTTCACATCTGTGAACATCAACCCACCAATGTTTCCGCGTAAATCTAGACCTTGGGACTGTAAGCTATTGACTTCATAAGAGAAGGAAGTTGCAAGCTTACCAAGCTCATCCATTAACTGAGGAATCTTCTCGTCACGCATTGTTAGCATGGCACCGATTTTTCCATCAATATCTTTGGTCGTGATCGCTTTGATGCCCTTACCTTCAATCATGGCTAAGCGACGTTGATGAACATCTGGGTAGCCATCAATCATTTTTAGTTCACTGGCTTCGGTACCAGACACCAAAGTATGCCCGTTACCAATATGAACATTAAAACCTTCTGCGTTTTTGCGCGGCGTTACGGTAACTTTGGTGTACTCAGAGAGTTCTGCGATAAGCTTCTCATGCGTATCCATCAAATCATTATGTGGACCAGGCGTACGCATCATAAGACGGTGTAAATCTCTGATCTCTAAAGCAAGCTGGTTTACACGCTCGATACCTAAATCAAGCTTCTTGTTAGTCACATCCGACTGACGACGAACCGTTTCATGGAAGTCATTTAGGTTCTGCGTAATCAAGTTTGCTTTTTCAAGCACAACTTTACGCGCACCCACGTCATTCGGGCTATCAGCCAATGACTTCACGGCATCAAACCACTCGTTGAGGTTTTCTGGAATTTTTTTCGAGGCGACCGATGACAACATATTGGAAAGCATTTCCAAATTGGCTTCGTCATCGACTTTATGGGCGTAATTGGTTGTGGAGACATTCAGTTCATTAACGGCAAATTGATCCCAAGAGCGGCGAACTTTTTCCACATGAACGCCCATACCATAGGTTTCCCCGCCATACTGGCGTGGCATATTTGTGCCTTGTATCACCGACTGACGGCTATAACCCTCTGTATTCACATTAGAGATGTTATGACCGGTGGTGTTTAGTTGTCTCTGAGCTGTGAGAACGCTTTGCGAACCAAGATTCAGAAGATCAGACGACATATTGCCCCCAAGAAACCTTTTAAAATCAGCGTTAACTGAACATCTGAGTTAGGATTTGCAATATGTGTGCCAAACTGGAGAGCTGGAGAGCTGGAGAGCTGGAGAGCTGGAGAGCTGGAGAGCTGGAGAGCTGGAGAGCTGGAGAAATTTTTGAGGGTTGGTAATTAGTGTCAACCCTTTTTATTTCAACAGGTTAATTTGTCATCCTCAAGAGTGAGGTAAGAACGAGTTGGGGATCTCGAAAAGCAGGTAGAAAACCTCTAGAGATTCCCTACTTCTTCCTTCGTCAGTCTAGGGAATAACGGAAAACTAGAAAATTTACATTGCTTTGTTTGAGCTCGCCAAACTAGTTTTCCTGCTGCGGAGCGATCCACAGGGCGAAGTCCGCCCCTTCCTTACATCTGATCAATACGCGCTTTTACGCTGAGAACTTTGTCTGCGTATCTAGGGTCGGTTGCATAACCGGCTTGGTGAATACCGCGAATAAACTCTTCATTGTTGCCGCCATGACGTAGAGCAGTGGTATAGCGAGGATTTTCATTAAGAAAACGCACGTAGTCGTTAAAGCTCTCTTCATAGTTAGCGTACGAGCGGAAAGCGGCATTCTCTTTAACCGGTACGCCTTGGTGATACTCTAAAGTTTGAGTGGAGACTTTATCACCTGACCAGCTTCGATCTGCCTTGATATTGAATAGGTTATTGCTGCTGCCACGAGAGTTATTAACGACTTTCTGCCCCCAACCCGTTTCCAACGCGGCCTGCGCTAATAGAAGCGATGAGTCGATGCCAAGCGCTCTTGCCGCTTTTTCAGCATAAGGCTTCATTGAAGTGACGAAAGTTTCCGGCGACTCAAAGCGAGAAGGTTGCGACTGTGAAGGTAATTCAACGCTGGTTGCATCAGCACGTTCATGGCGAATACGGTCAATTTTCTCCATCACAGCTTCAAAATCTTCATTGCGCGCTTTGGCACTCTGATTTTCGACGCTGCCTGTAGAAAGTTGAGCGACAATCATATCAGCCAAGCCAAGTGAGCCAGAAGCGCTTAGCTCACTGGACATCTGCTCGTCCATCATTTGTCGATAAAACTGCTGATTTTGACTGTCCATCAAACCCGACTCAAAAGTCGAGTTGGCATCACGCATGGATTTGAACAGCATCGAGGTAAAAATCGCTTCAAATTGCTTTGCTGCCGCGGTTAGCGCTGCTTTTTCACTACCTTCGTCACCTTCCACTGCTTGCTTACGTAACTTATCTAAGCCTGCAATATCGTGAATAAAGCCGATGTCATTACCATTGTTAATCATGCTCTACTCCTTAGATAACGATCAGTTGACCTTCAATCGCTCCTGCTTGCTTAAGCGCTTGCAGAATTGCCATTAAGTCCGAAGGTGCTGCGCCAACTTCATTCACCGCTCGAACCAGATCATCCAATGTCAGACCCGGCTCAAACTTAAACATTTTACCTTGCTCTTCCGTTACCTCGATATCCGTATCTGGCACCACAACAGTTTCTCCGCCGCCAAACGCATTAGGCTGACTGACATTGAGGTTTTCTTTGATCGCCACTGTCATGCCGCCATGGGTGACCGCCGCAGGCTTCAAACGCACATGCTTACCCACCACTATCGTACCAGTGCGTGAGTTGACGATGATTTTTGCCGAGCCTTCGGCAGGATTAAATTCGATATTTTCAATCGCAGATAAGAAAGCCACGCGTTGAGTAATATCACGTGGTGCACGAACCTTCACAGACGTCGCATCAACCGCAGATGCCATTTGAGGACCAAGGAAATTGTTTACCGCATCAGCCATGCGCTGCGCAGTGGTAAAATCAGATTCAAGAAGGTTAAACGTGATGTAGTCACCACGGCTAAACGGAGTGGGTATCTCACGTTCAACCATAGCGCCATTAGAAATCATGCCCGCGGTCGGGTTATTGCCGACAATTTTTGATCCGTCCGCCCCTGTTGCACTAAAGCCACTGACGACAAGGTTGCCTTGTGCTACGGCATAGATTTGCCCATCGAGACCTTTAAGCATTGTCTGCATAAGCGTACCGCCACGAAGGCTTTTAGCCGAACCTATCGAAGACACGGTCACATCAATGGTTTGACCTTGCTTTGAAAAGGCAGGCAGCTCAGCAGTCACAATCACGGCAGCAACGTTCTTACTTTTTGGCTTTGTGCCCGGTGGCATTTGAATGCCAAAGTTTTGCAACATTGCATTAAAGCTTTGATCTGTGAAAGGTGTTGATTCTCCAGTACCAGGTAGACCTGTGACCAAACCATAGCCAACCAATTGGTTACTACGCACACCAGCAACTTGCGAGACATCTTTGATACGCGCGGCCTGAACCGACGTCGCGATAAACATCATACTGGTTAAAAGGAGAAACAACTTTTTCATGATCATACCCTTGTTCTAATCTCTATGCCCACTTTACACGCTGCCAAAAAAGCGGCATCAGATGGATTTATAGGGAGACATTAAAGAATCGTGCCAAGAATCCCGGTTCTTGCATATCTTGTTGCGTTCCAGTTCCTGAGTACTGAATACGAGCATTAGAAATTCGGTTCGATGCAATCGTATTATCGTACTTGATGTCATCTGGACGGATAGTGCCACTTAAGCGAATGTACTCATCGCCAGTATTAAGTGTAAGCCACTTTTCACCACGAATAATCAAGTTGCCGTTGGCCAGTACCTCGATAACTTCAACTGTAATTGAGCCAGAAATACTGTTGCTCTGATTGGCTGCCGCACTGCCCTTGAACTTGTTGTCATTACTTAAGTTATACGAGAAATTATAGTCGCCAATATTCAATTGCTGACCACCAACTTCTAGAGGGTCCATTGACGCATCATTGTTTTTCGATAGATCTGCATCCGAGCTTTTCGCTGCTTTGGTGCTCTCATCAAGCGTTACGGTGATGATGTCTCCAATGCCACGCGGTTTAGAGTCATCATATAAGCTATTGGTGCTTGCCGTATTGAATAGTGAGCCCGTTTCCGCTGCATAGTGCTCAGGTTTGTGCTTAGGATGAATTGGAGCCCAAGCAGGATCACCTGAAACAGGATCTGTACGACTGCGTAGAGAATCAATTAGCCCTGAACTTTCCTGCTCTGATTTATCCCCTTCCACCGCATCAACTGTTGTTGTGCCTTGGGTTACGTCTGGGGTTTCAATTGGTGGTTCTAACATCGAGCATCCAGACATCACTGCCACAGTAAAAAGTGCGATTATACGTTTCATTTCTTATCTCCACCCTAAGCAGTGATTACAGCTGCTGATTCACGAAGCTCATCATCTTATCGACGGCAGAGATGACCTTAGAATTCATTTCATACACACGCTGAGCTTCGATCATATTGACTAGCTCTTCAGTCACGTTAACGTTGGAGGTTTCTAGCATCGATTGTCTGACTTCACCAAAACCGTCAAAGCCAGGTACGCCCTCTTGAGGATCACCACTCGCGCCTGTTGGTAGGTAAAGGTTTTGACCAATTGGCTCTAAACCACCTGGGTTAATGAAATCGACCGTTGCAATCTGGCCAACGACTTGGTTGTCTTGCTGACCTCGAACGCGAACAGATACCTCACCATCCGTACCGACCGTAATGCTGATAGCATCTTCTGGGATAGCAATTTCAGGCTCAAGGGCATAGCCTGCACCTGAAGTCACAATGACCCCTTCGTCGTTAACGGTAAATTGACCGTTACGAGAATAACCAATGTTGCCGTCTGGCATCAGAATCTGGAAGAAACCGTCACCTTCAATCATCATATCGAGGCTATTGTTGGTCGTTTGAGTGTTACCTTGGGTGTGAACTTTTTGTGTCGCGACAACTTTAGAACCCGCGCCTAGCATTAAACCGCTTGGCAATTCAGTATTCTGTGATGACTGACCACCTGGCTGATTGATGTTCTGATAGAACAAATCTTCAAAAACCGCGCGGCTCTTTTTATAACCAACGGTTGAAGCGTTCGCCAAGTTGTTTGAAATGGTTGAAATGTTAGTTTGTTGAGCATCTAAGCCCGTTTTGCTTACCCATAGTGCCGGATGCATAGCTCTCTCCTAGAATCTGTTAGCTCATACGAAGCAGAGAATCAGACGCTTTGTCCATATCTTCTGCTGTGCTCATCATTTTTACTTGCATTTCAAACTGACGTTGCAAGTCAATTAAATTGGTCATCTCGCCAATAGCATTGACGTTACTACCTTCAATTGCGCCTGTGAGCAGTTTTACACTGGCATCCGCTTCGTATGCCGCATTAGGATCTTTTGCACGGAACAAGCCGTTAATATCTTTGAATAGTGATTGATTGTTAGTGCGAGTGAGTTTGATACGGTCAACCACTTCAATTGCATCGGCTGGAGCGCCTTGAGGAACAACAGAAATCGTACCGTCGTTCCCAATCTCAACTTTACTGATTGGGATAGGCAATGTGATTGGTGCACCCGTTTCACCCAGAACAAGATTACCGTTGCCACTGACTAGCAAGCCATTGACATCAATCTTTAGGTTACCGTTGCGCGTAAGACCTTCTTTACCCGTTTTATCCAGTACAGAGATCCAACCATCACCTTGGATGGTGACATCTAAGTCACGCCCAGTGGTAATCACGCTGCCTTGTTGGAAATTATGTCCCGGACGTTCTGTCATGCTAAACACACGGCTTGGTAGACCGTCGCCATACGCTTGCATTGAGCGAGCTTGCGCCAAATCAGCACGGAAGCCCGTGGTACTGACGTTCGCCAAGTTGTTTGCTCTAAGCTGCAAAGCCTGCATATTTTGCTTGGCGCCGCTCATAGCGAGAAACAGTGCACGATCCATAATTTGCTCCAAAAATCACAATTCAGTTCAATGAAAGCAATTGTCGTGCCAAATTTATTTTAGGCTAAATATCAATGTGTTAATTGAAAAAACGGCAAGATTTACAGAGGATTTTCGGAGGGATTTGCCGTAGTGGCAACAATAGCAAGCTGATCATTGCCACCAGCTTGCTATTCAGATGATTGCGACATCCCGCTAGGAATACCTTACAAAGATTAACGAATCTGTAGGATGTTCTGTTGCGTTTGGTTATGCACTTCTAGCGAACGAGAGTTAGCTTGGAAGTTACGTTGCGCAGAAATCAAGTCAACTAGCTCTTGCGTCATGTCGATATTCGACTGCTCTAAAGTACCACTAGTAATCGTACCGAAAGAGCCTTTGTTAGATTCACCCCAGATCTTATCACCAGAGAATTGAGTCGAATCCCATTGAGTACCACCCTTCTTATCTAGACCTTGCTCATTAGCTACTCGAACCAATGAAACACGCCCTAGAATGATGTTTTCACCGTTAGAGTATGTACCCAAAACGCTACCATTCTCATCGAAGTCAACCTTAGTCAAGAAACCCGTTGTTGCGCCATCTTCATCAAATTTAGTCAATTCAAATGGAGCGGCAAATTGAGTCGCATCTTGTAATCCAAATGACAGAACCTGGTTAACATCAGCACCATTGAGTTCAACAGGATTCGCTCCTGTGCCCAGAGCTTCAGAGACTATGTTCTGACCATTATTCAGACTCGCTAAGGTACCATCATTGTTAAACTTCATGGTATGACCAACTTGGCCTGTTGGTGATGTAGCATCACCACCCACAATATTGATCGGCTTCTCACCCGCACTGTCAGTGACCGTATAATAAGTCTGCCAAGTGTTTGGTTGAGTTTGATCTTTTAGGTAGTAAGTCGTTAGCTTGTACGACTGCCCCATAGAGTCATAAATGGTCGATGAAGTCGAACGGTTGTACGTTTCTGGGTCTGAGAAATCAAACAACGCCGGATCCTTCAGGTCACCACCAGCAGGGAGGTTGACACCCACATCAATGTTTGATGTCTGCTTTGGCTTACCGAACTCTTTTGGAATGTTGATTGGCGAAGGCTCGTAAGAGAGAACGTCACCAGTATCTTTGTTCACTTGATAGCCCAACAAAAACTCATCGTTAGCCGTCACCATGTAATTATCTTTGTTTAGGTGGAAGGCACCATTACGCGTTAATTCATTGGTGGTTGGCGTTAGACGATCTTTTGCTACAGAGAAAAAGCCTGTGCCACTAATACGCAGATCCATTGGGTTGTTAGTATAAATACTAGATCCTTCGTGGAACTGCTGAGCAACCTTAGCCGCTTGAACACCTTGTCCGGGTGTTGTTTTCGCATGAGTAAAAAGTGAATTTGAGTAAACATCGCCGAACTCTGCACGAGACTCCTTAAAGCCGTACGTGTTCGCATTCGCAATGTTGTTACTGGTTGTGTTCAGATCTAACTGAGCTGCGGATAGACCGCTTAGTGCAACATATGACATTCCAAAATCTCCTATCTAGCTAGCATATCTACTTAAGAGTTACGCTTTGCCAACTTCTAGTACTTCAGCAAGTCGAACTGGCGACTCAAAGCCAGCCAGGTTGAGTAGTACGTTACCATCGCCTTTACCTAAGAGAACGCTGTTTACATTAGCGTAAGTCGAAACCTCAAACTCTTTGGCTTTGCCATCTAGTAAACCCGATGCTTTCACATTGTATTTACCTGCCGGCAATGGATTACCGTTTTGATCTTTCCCGTCCCATTCAACTCGGCTGTCACCCGGAGGTTTCGAACCAACATCAAAGGTACGGATTAGCTGACCCATTTGATCTTCCACTCGCACCATCAAATTATCGACAGATTGAGGGAGTTTCACCATAGCAGCCATTGAGCCGTCATCCGCTTTAACTCCTGCTGCGCCTGGGACGAGAACGTCTCGACCAACAAGAGAAGAAGCTTGAAGCGCTTGGTTAGAAGTCATCGACGCATTCAGTGTTTCAAACTGATTGTTCATCTTGCCGATTCCGTCCACCGTCGCAAATGACGCCATCTGTGCAATCATCTGGTCATTGCTGACCGGCTTAAATGGGTCTTGCTGGGCAAGTTGCTTAGTGAGCAGAGATAAGAAGTCTTCTTGTTTAAGATCCTGCTTACCTGTTGTCTCGTTGGGCTTGTTCTTGTCCTGAAGCTGTTTAAGCTGGTCTACATAGGACAAGCCGCTTTGACCAACATTATTAATGCCATCGGCCATAGTTACCTCCTATCCTTATTGACCCATCTGCAGCGTACGCAGCAGCATTTGTTTGCTTGCATCTGCTACTTGAACGTTCGTTTGGTAAGAACGTGAAGCAGAAATCATGTTAGCCATCTCTTCCATCACATTAACGTTAGGCTTGTAAATATACCCTTCATCATTAGCGAGTGGATGGTCAGGGTTGTACTCCGCATCAAGCGGCTTATCGCTTTCTACAATACCCATCACTTTCACTGGCACCGCATGGTCGCGGCCATACTTTGCCTTACTTAACTCCGCACCGAACACAGCGTGGCGGGCTTTATAGGTATCTTTCGCAGAGCTAGAGATACTGTCCGCATTGGCTAAGTTACTTGAGGTCGTATTTAGACGAACAGATTCAGCGCTCATGGCCGAACCAGTTACATTGAAAACGTTAAATAAGCTCATCTAGTTACTCCCCTTTAATGCTTTAGTTAAGTTCTTGAATTTACTTCCTAAGAAGTCAAGTGAGGCTTGGTGTCTGATTTGATTTTGCATAAACAAGTTACGCTCTAAATCCACATCAACCGTATTGCCGTCACCTGTGTCAGGTTGTGTAGGAAGACGATACATTACTTCCCCTGTCACCCTAGTAGAGGCAGGAATATGCCGACTATCAGTACGACTAAGCCCGATGCTTGCCTCTGATGTTGCCGCCTGCAAGGCCTTTTGAAAGTCCATTCCTTTCGATTTGTAGCCCGGAGTGTTCGCTTGAGCAATGTTGGTGGAAATCACCTCAGCATTGCGCTCACGTACGCCCACCGTGTGTTGGTGGATACCTAATGCGTTATCGAAAGAAATAGCCATGTTAACCTCTACTCAAGAACTGACCGTTACTATTAAATATAAAAGCAATTAACGTACCAACTTTAGAAAAACCTGTTCCGCCGTTGCTTTCAATTGGATATTTAGCAATAAGTGCGCCAACTCATATGGCTACATCATGCTAGAGAGTTTGGAATGACTCGTAAAAAGTATACAAGTTAAATGGGGATTAAGTACAAAAATGCCCAGCATTAAAGCTGGGCATTTAAAAGATTAAGGCTCGATTATTTGAGCTTGTAGATAATACCTGGGTTACATCGAACCATCTCAAACCGATCAGTAAGGCCAGTCAAAGATTCAGACGCACCCAGCAACAAGTAACCACCTGGGTTTAAGCTATTCGCCATCTGGTTCAATACCTGCGACTTCATATCTGGCGAAAAGTAGATAAGCACGTTACGACAGAAAATAATGTCGAACTTACCCAGTAACGCATAACTGTCCATTAAGTTCTGCGGTCGGAAGTTAACCAGACGCTTCACATTGTCTTTGACCTTCATTCGGCCATCGCCCGCATCTTCAAAGAAGTTGCGTCGGCGTTCAGGTGAGAGACCTCGACCTAGCGCCAGATTGTCGTAGACACCAGCGCGACACATATCAAGCATGCTCGCTGAGATATCAGTAGCGGTAATAGACACGCTTGGTAGCATGCCGGGCTTACGCTGTTGAGTCTCAAGTACCGTCATCGCCATGGAGTAAGGCTCTTGACCGGAAGAGCTTGCCGCAGACCAAATTTTAATTGGGCGCTTATTTGCCGCCGCTTCGGGTAGCAGCTTGTTTGCTAACACTTCGAATGGGTAAGTATCACGAAACCACAGTGTCTCGTTGGTGGTCATTGCATCAACAGCGGCAACACGCAATTCACGATTACGCCCAGTCACCACATCTCTTAGCAAGTCAGACAAAGTCGCTAACTTAAACTTAGTGACGAGTGGGCTTAGTCGGCTTCTTACTAGGTACTGCTTACTATCACCAAGCACAATGCCACATTGTGACTCTAAGAATCGGCTGAAATCACGATACTCTTGATCGCTTATAGTTATCGCTGTCATTAACTACTCTTTTTATTCTGTAAGTGCGGATTTAACCGCATTACCAAGCTCATCTGGATTGAATTTCGCAATAAAGGAGTTAGCTCCTACACGCTCAACCATCGCTTGGTTAAATACACCACTGAGTGATGAGTGAAGAATAACATACAGATCTTTAAGATCAGGATGGCGTCTTACCTCTGCTGTTAGAGTATAGCCGTCCATCTCTGGCATTTCGATATCTGAGATAACTAAAGAGATCTGATCGTAAATACTTCCTTCAGATGCCATCTCAACCAGTTTATCGTACGCCTCTTTACCATCCTTAACAGAAACAACTTCAAAACCCAATGAAGTTACTGCGCGCTCTACCTGCTTACGTGCAACTGTCGAGTCATCCGCGATGAGAATGCGGCGAACAATTTCTTTCTCTGTCTCAACCTGTGCGATCTCTTCACCGATTGAAGAATCCATTGTTTCATCGATTGGCGCAATTTCTGCAAGAATCTTCTCTACATCGAGGATCTCTACGAGCTCATTATCAATGTTGGTTACTGCTGTTAGGTAGTTCGCTTTGCCTGCCCCTTCAGGAGGTGGCAAAATCTCCTCCCAGTGCATGTTGATGATACGCTCTACAGAAGAGACCAAAAATGCCTGCATGGATCGGTTGAACTCAGCAATAACAACAAACGCTTTGTCGACATCAACAGTTGGGCGACCACCAATCGCTAAACTCAGATCGATAACCGAAACAGTATGGCCACGAATATGAGCCACACCTTTAACCAGGTGGTGTAAGTTTGGCATTGAAGTAAGCTTAGGGCACTGAAGTACCTCTTTTACTTTAAATACGTTAATTCCATAACGTTGACGCCCCATCAGGCGAAAAGTTAGGAGTTCCAATCGGTTTTGTCCGACGAGTTGCGTACGCTGATTCACAGAATCAAGAATACCCGACATAAGCTCATCTCCATCTCAAACTTTAATGCTAAAAAAAATGGTAGTCTACTAACGGCCATGTAAAACTTTAGAGAAACAGAATGACATACTTTAAATCACACTTATGCTCATTTTCCATAACTAATTGTAGAGCTTTCTATAAAAAGTTTTATAAGTCTATCGGCTTTTTGTTGTTTTTCTTTAGTTTTTCAGCGACATCTGCAACAGAAAACCAAATTCAACTTATTCAACAAGCTGCACAAGAGTACATTCTTGCAACTATTGAGTGGCCTTCTGGTGGCACACTAGAGGCCAAAGCGGCAAATTTAGATAGCCGAATTTTCGCGACTGACTGCCCTACTGCACTTAATAGTTCTTCTTCCTCGACTAACCCCAATGCCAGTAATATCACCGTACTGGTGGAATGTCCCGACGATGGCTGGCGAGTCTACGTTCCCGTGCGTTTAACTCGCACAGGTCCCCAAGTTGTACTCACTACACCACTATCACGCGGGCAAATTATTGCTGCTCAAGACATCACTATTAATATGGTAGACTTACAACGCTTTAGGCGGCAAGGCTTTTCCACAATTGATGCTGTAATCGGTGCAAAAGCAAAGAAAAACCTGCGCTCTGGTGACATTATAGAAGCTAGGGACATATGCGTTGTATGTCGCAATGAAACCGTCACAATAAAAGCGGTAAAGTCCGGTATGACGATCACCACAAAAGGTGTTGCGCTCACAGATGGTTCACATGGTGAGCAGATAAGGGTGAAAAATAGTAAATCCAACCGTATAATTGAAGGACGTGTAACTGGAATTTCAGAAGTGACGGTGATCTTTTAGAACTTTAAAAAAAAGCTAAAGTTTTAACCGTGTTCGTCGATATTGACAGTAGAAATAGATAAACTTCAAAAGGCTCAACAATTATGGCAGGTATTGACAATATACGCTCAGGGCAAACGCTATCGACTTCGACGCGTAGCTCTGTTCGTAACGAAAGCAGTCCATCAAGCAGTTCAGACTCAGCAAAAAAATCTGATGTCGCTCAGGATTCCGTTTCACTCAGCTCACACGGCAAGGCGGTGGGAGAAATGCATAATCAAATGGCCAGCCAACCTAGCTTTGACAAAGCAAAAGTCGCCGCAATCAAAGAAGCGATTGCCAACGGCTCATACAATGTCGATCCTCAAAAACTCGCCGACAATATGATTAAGTTCGAAAAAGAGCTTGGCGGACTGTAATCTGCGAGATTGTTGACCATGGCTGCAATTCTAAGTTTGATCGAATTTCAATTGAAAAATGCCCAAGAGCTGACTGAAGTTCTTGAGCAAGAAAGAGCTGCGATTGCGAATCGAGTATCAAAAGATATCGAAGCCATCGCCAAAAAGAAGATAGTGTTAATTGAGCAGTTGCAGACCACTGACGAACGTCTTCGTCGCCACCCTGAAGTAGACAACTTATCGAGTGATCCAGAGTTGAGCCCTCTGGTTGATCAGATTCGCGCTTTAGTCAGTGATTGCCAACAGGCCAACGAAGTAAATGGCCAAGCGCTGCAACGTGCACAGCTTAGCTTTAACAAACTCAATAACCTAATGCAACAATCTCAAGGCAAATTAGGTATGACCTATACTGCTGAAGGCCAAACCAAGAATGTCACCACGTTAGGCACTAATCTCAAGGCTTAGCAATGGGAATCAAAAAAGCGGAAACCGATGGTTGCCGCTTTTTGTTTGTTCGGAGATTGGGGGTTTAAAAGAGCGTCTGTTGACGTTTTTCAGGAACGGTTTGCACCTCACCATAATCACGTAGCTTGTTCATTTTCTGAATATCCAATCTTAGCTCAGTGACATAGCTATCACCGACTTTATAACTGCGTACAACTTCGGCACCACGTATCACACCATCAACCGCACCAGAGGTCAGTTCAGTGCCCAGACGTTGGTCTTGAAGATCCGCTCGACCACTTACGCGCATCCCGTAGACTTGCTCGGCTAACTCACGATAAGCATCGATTTTAGATGCACGCATCGCACGAACTTGCTTTTCTTCTTCATTGCGGCCTTTTTGTTCGCTGATGCTTGCATAACCAACGGCTGTTAACCAGTCATCTTTACGCATATCGGTTAGAGGTTGGCAACCGACCATAACTAAAGCAACAATCAACAGTAGTAGCTTTTTCATCTTGTCTCCTATGGACGCAATATAACCGTGTAAGGCTGAGTAATCGTTGGATCAGAACGGATCAATACACCATCTTGGGTACGAATACTATTAAGGGTATCAAGATCTCGACCAATACGATCCGCTGGTAAGAAGCCTTGCGCCGTAGCAACCACAACACGCGACTGCATGCCTACAACACGAGCGTTCACCAATACACCGCCTTCTTGGCGTAACATCGTGCCCGTTAGTACGTATTGAATATCTTGCTCTTGCGCCAAATCTTTCCAATCACGACTAAAGGCAAAATCACCTTGATGCGTTACCTGTATAGACCCCGTTGTTTTGAAGTCTACCACTTTAAAACCGCGACGTTGGAACTGATGGATAAAACCTTCAGACACAGAGTTACCTAACCAGTTGGTCGCATCCATGTTTTGTAGGTCAACAAACGAGGTAACCGCAATTGGCGTGCGTGCAGACACACTGGTGTTCGAAACCATTAAGTCTTCCGTCATACTCTCTACAAAGAAGTCAAGAGTATGACGCGGGCTCTCCATAAGCATAAACTGCGAGCCTGGGTACGGTTCTTTACCGTTATATATTGGAGCATAGGCACAAGCAGTGAGAAACACCACAGGGACTAGCGATAGCCATTTTTTCATTCTCAAATCTCCGATACATTAAGGCTTAAAATGTCAGATCTTTTAGCTCTCTTCTAAAAGTGGAACATTCCTTGCTTTTCTAAGTTTGCAACTATTTAGAAAGCAATGCCTAAATCAGCTAAGATTTAATAAGCAAGAAATGAACCAACTTGGTAACTAGATATGAAAAAATCGCTTCTTCTCTTCTTCTCCACACTTTACCTAAGCATGCTTGCCAACACGGCAACAGCAGCGTGGTTTGAAGTGACTGGGACGGCTACTGTTGTCTCTTCAGAAGAAGTCGCCCGTATTCATGCCTTAGAGGATGCTCTATTCAAAGCTGTAAGCTTCTCTGGTGCAGATATTGGCAGTATCTCTAATCTACGCCCTCTGTTAGAAAGTGATAGAAAAGAGTATCAATTTACCAACAGCGAAGTACGCTATATCTTGGTTGATGAGCAGAAAACTCGCAGTGGCGTGATGTTTGTCAAAGCTCGCATTGATATTTACCCATCGGCAACGGGTTGCCACGTTAGCCAGTATAAGAAGACGTTTCTGGTCGGCAATATAGATATTGCCTCCCCTCAACAAGCGGTAATGGGGCAAATCTATAGCGTGGGTGATGACTTCGCTAATGTTATCAATCGTCAGCTAGACCAGCAGTCTGCCAACTTCGTCTCTGTCGGTACCACCGATTTTGAAATTAACAAGCGTTATCCAGAGCGGCTAAAGATGATCGCTGAAGACACCGGTGCTCAATACATCATTGGTGGTGTCATTACCGACTTAACTGCCACCATTGAAGCGGGTGGTTTACTCAGTGATGACGTGATAAATCGCCAGTTTGCTTTGGAGATGCAAGTCTTTGACGGAAAGACAGGCAACGAAGTCTATAACCGTAATTATCGCGAAGTCGCACGTTGGCCGTTTGCTAAAACCAGCCAAGTCGATACACGTAGTGCACGCTTTTGGGCTTCGACCTATGGCGATATGATGCTGCGCGTTAGCCGCAATATTATGTTGGACCTAGAGTCAGAGGTCTCTTGTAAAATCACATTGCCAGAAGTGGTGGCCAAATGGGATAACACCATCACAATCGATCTCGGGCGCATTCATGGCGTAATGGAAGGCGACAAACTGCAGCTATGGCACACAGGTTCATTTATAGACCAACGAGGTTTGCCACGTAACAAGGTAACCGAGACTGATATCACTCTGACTGTATCACGTGTCTATGAGAATGAAGCGGAGCTAAAAGTTGACCAAGCAGAACTTGCCGGAAGTATTCAAATCGGCGACGTCATGCACAAGCTACTATAAAAGCACCACTTCATGCTTAACTTATGATTTGACATCAGTATCATAAGATTAGAGCTCCCGTGGCACAGCTGGATAGCGCGATCCCCTCCTAAGGGATAGGTCACAGGTTCGAATCCTGTCGGGAGCGCCAGATCAATAAAGGCCTGAGAGCAGATTTTGCTGTCAGGCCTTTTTAGTATTTTTATTTCTGTGTAGCAAATATGTAGCAAATAATTGTAACTTGATGGAAATCACCTAGCATGAATTTGGACATAAATGAGTCATAGATATTACTAAACTAGCGTTTAACGAATTGCTCAGAGCATTTATTGCAAAATGTCTAGTGTATTGACCAATTTCACTTATCCACTACAACCACTACATAGAATCTCGAAGGTTACATTCGGCGAACAATAGAAAGCATGAAGCTCAACTAACTACCCTATCAATACATGAAAGAAAAAATATGAGAGCGACTGCATATATAAAAATCACTTATAATATGATTTGCCTCAGCTCCCTCCCTCAAGGTACAAATTAACACAACAAATAATTAACACAGTTGTTACATATCGATAAATCACATAAGGAATATGTCATGAAGAAGCTAGACAAATCGAAACTATTTTCAGTAATCAAAAACGGCTCGCCTGTACTGAAGATCGTCGAAAACTAATCTAGTCAATGGAGGCAATTTGATGAACTACTATCTATATATTTTTTCTCACTTAGCCTCCATTGTTGCTTTTCGTAGTACAACAATTGTCATCATATGGGCGGTAGTACAGTCTTTCGGTCAAGCTGAGAGCGTAGGCGCTCTAGTCGCGATCATGTGGGTTGCGAATATCTGCTTCTTACCTATATCTGGTTTTCTACTGGATATGTACTCAAAAAAAACCATTATTCTGATCTCTAGCGTTGGCTCTCTTTTAGCTTCAGCTCTATTGGTCTATTGTTATGAATCACTGCTAAGCTGCATACTTATTGTTTCACTCCTCTCGATTTTTAACAGTGCTATCTCAGCAGCTCCAAATAGTCTTATCCCCTTACTCGTTGGTAAAGAGAAGCTAACAAAGGCCATTGGCCTTTCTTCCACATTAAACTCGCTACAAGTCATTATCGGCGTGGTCATCGGTGGGGGCGTTATTTATGCCATTGGGGTAGAAGTTTCTCTGTATGTTACCGCGACTCTTTACTTTCTTTCCCTGGTCTTGGTGTTGTCTATGACATTCCCTAAAGCACCCATTGAAAGCGGAAAAACACCAAATAAAGCAACTCAAATCACTCAAGGGTTTCGTAGCCTTAGAAGCCTAAAGCCGGAGGTCATGTTTTGCCTGTCTGCGATGGTGGGCAATTTCATCTTGACCCCCTTGGTATCGGTCATCATCCCAATTTATGTTCAACATGGACTCAATAACAACGTGGGTTATGTCGTTCTATTTGAATCAGCGATAGCTATAGGAATGATTCTTGGTGGAACGATATCGATCAGAGCTACCGCTTGGCTTACACGATACCATCAAGTGTTATTGGGAGGATGTTTGATAGGACTTGGCGTTATCGGTTTCGCTTCACTTGAGCACGCTTATCTCAAAGCCTTCGCTCTGTTCTGCTCTGGGATGGGATTGACGATAAAAGGCATACCATTTAGCTCTTTGAGAGGTCATGCCGTACCACATGACTATAAAGCTCGAATTGAATCCGCTATTTTCACGCTATGTATACTAAGTATTCCGATTGGCAGCTTTACGTTCAGCTACATACTGGATAACACACTCCTTGATATCAATAACCTTGTCATGTTCATGGGTATACTCATTATCCTATCTCTCGCGTTTATCACTTTCTCAAAGGAATCAGTAAAAGCTCTCAAACAGGGCGATGACGACCTTGAGCATTACTACACCCAAAACTACCCAAAGGCTTTCAAGTAAATGGACATTACAAAAACAAACTGGGCGACCCCTAATTCACAAAATGCCAATACCATTATCAACCTTAACTTGGATGGAATTACAGACAGCTTTAACTACCTTTATGAATACTCTGGGCGGGATGATTCGAAGCTTAAGACATTCCTAACTCAAAACCGCTCTGCTTTACGTAAAAACATGCCACAAGCCTTCCTATACCATGAGTATATGGCCAGGAATGTAGAGCGATCCGATTTCAAACTTCAGGACACATTCGATCATCTGTTCACGGAGTTGGGTTCTGAGAGTTCGAGCTCTCTTGAAATTGTCCCTTTTGGCGAGCGATACCAGGTATTTACAAACCAAGTGATTCAATCATTGATAGCCGCTGATCATCTGGAGTGTTATGGCGAGCATTTGGTGGAAAGAAATCAAGGGATCACCACTCCTAATAGAGACCAGTTTCAATATACCCTAGAGGAAGTACAAAAGTGTTTATCATACATAAAGAGCTCCTGCCCTGCTTTGTATGAGGAAATAAACACGGTTGTATCTCAAATACACATAATGAGCTCGCCGCATGTGAACGCAGGTAGCTACCTGAGTATGCTCGGTATGTTCAATATTCGCTATTTAAAAAGCGATGTTGAGCACTGGAGTCGTTTAGCAGAACACATTATTCATGAAGCAGCCCATAACTTACTCTATCAACTGTGGTATCAAGAGCCAATTATCACCAGTGATGACGGAGTGTTTTATACCCCATTTCGAAAGGACGAGAGACCGATCAGTGGGGTATATCATGCGATGTTTGTGCTCGCACGAACCATCTATGGCTTTAACCATTTGTTGTCCAATCCTGATATTGAGCTCAAACAGAGTGATATTAGTAGTCACTATAATGAAGCGAATAACCAGCTTCCTTTCACAGAGAAGTTTTTTCAAACCGTTGAGGTGATTGAACAATCCGGGAGGCTTACACCATTTGGCCAAAAGGTAATGAACGATTGTGTTAGCTTGGTCAGAGAATGCCAGTATCGAGTTTAAAAGCAGTAATCCATGTAACAGCTTTAAGATACATAGTCCTTTGAGTGTGTATGTAATGCACATTCAGTCAAAACCAAAAAAGCATCGATATTATCCCTTTCCTATTCTATTTGCTTCTTAATTTGTAAGCGGGTCATGAAGCCCGCATTCAAAATAGCTAGGCGTGAAGAATAAGATCAACTCTCCTACTCAAAGGAGAATTGAAATGGCAAAACCAGAGCCAGACATCGACTCGCTTCTGCCTTGGAACTTCAAGCACTAACAGGATCGCTCAGTGGGTTCATGGGGCGGATATAGTTAAACCACGAGACTTTAGCACTTTCGAGCTTGAAAGTGTCGGCTGTAACGGTTCTGGACAAAAGCGAGTTGGAGTAGATCATACCAGTAGATAACTTAGCTTAAGATACTAATCTGAATTCTGTCGAGTGGTGATTGTGGAATTAATATCGTATTGCTCAACAATAAACTGTTTTAACCAAGAATGAGCTAAATCTCGACTTCTGTTTCCATGCCAAAACAACGGGTAAGTTAATGGAGGAACACAAATCGGCAATGATAAGACTTTCAGATCCATTTTCTTAGCGGCATGTTCAGCAAATCGTTTAGGCGCCGTGAGGATAAGTTCGGTATGACTACATAACTCTGCTGCGCTATTGAAATCTGGTACGTATAGAGCAACATTTCGTTCATGCTGTTTTTCTGCCAATTTCAAATCAACCAGCCAACGCTCGTTCGAATAATTTTTTACCATGATATGCCGGTAAGCGATGTAGTGTTCGAGGTCCCAAGGCTCATGTAAGCAACGGTGATTATTATTTACTAAACAACAAAGCTCATCTTGATATAGCTCTTGAGAAACAATGCCTTTCGGTGGCATCAGCGTGCGAGCTTCATCTTCTGGTTTCATATCTTTACCTGTTATAACAAAGTCTAACTCTCCCCGTTGTAGGCGTTCAAAAGTATCGGCTCCCCAACGGCATGAGTCGATAGTTATATTCGGAGCATGCAAAAGCACTTCTGCTATGAACTTTGGGAAAATCAAGGAATAAGAGCTTTCGACTACTGCAATGCGAAACTTTCGAGAACTTTTAGCGGGATTAAATGTTGTGGGAGCCGTGATTCTCTCTATGTCGATCAGTAAGCACTGTAACTCGGACTGAATATGCTTAGCCTTGAGAGTGGGCTCCATCCCATAACCAGACCTTTCCAATAGTGGATCATCAAACAATACCCGAAGCCTTGCCAAGCTTTTGCTAATTGCTGACTGGCTTAAATTTAAGTGTTCAGCCGCCCTAGTGACATTTCGTTGCTCTAATAACACATGCAGAGTTACAAGTAGGTTTAAATCAAGTCTGGCTAAATGTTTTATACTCATTCGTTCGTCATCTATGCCTAATGGGAATAGTTATATTGAATATATTCCATTTTTGTTCATAGAACGAATTGTTTAACCTTGTGCTCGTAACTTTGCACTAAAGGAGAACAAAATAATGGAACTCATACTAACAGTAGTGATTGGACTAATTGGTGGCATCGCCGTAGGGACTCAAACTCCAATTGCAGGTGCTATGTCGCAAAGAGTTGGTGGTGCAGCCAGCAGCTTTATTGTTCATTTAGGTGGATTAGTGGCATCTGGAGTACTTTTGCTTTCTCGCCGTGGGGAAAATATCGAGCAATGGCGAGAACTTCCTTGGTATATGTTATGTAGTGGTGGACTCGGGTTAGTGCTGTTTCTTACTGTTAGCCATACAATCCCAAAATTAGGGGCCGTATCTGGTGTCACGCTAATTATTGTTGGACAACTAGTCGCTGGACTTGCGATCGACTATTTGGGGGCTTTTGGTACTGTTCCTCGTGATTTAGAAATCACCAAAATTATAGGCCTTACCCTATTGCTTATCGGCGCTTACCTGATCATTAGGTAGTTTAATTTTTGAAGAGTTCAGGTGATCTTATGCGAGTTTTAGTTACAGGGTCAGGAGGCCGCATTGGTCGCAACATATACATCCATCTCATGAGTCAATTTCATGTTGAAGGCCTAGATATCCAACCGTGCTCAACAGTTGACCACCTTGGTGACATAAGAGATTCAAACCTGTTGAGAGTGGCTTTACGTGGTGTAGATATCGTCGTTCACACGGCAGCACTTCATGCACCACATGTCGGTAATCGCACTGAAGATGAATTTTTTGATATTAATGTATATGCCACTGAAGTTATCGCAAATATAGCAGCCGAACAGGGTGTATCTCACATCATATTTACTAGTACAACTGCACTGTATGGGTCAGCGTCCACACCGAATGGTAAAGCTAGTTGGATTACAGAAAGTACCACTCCTTTACCCAAAACCATATACCACAAAAGTAAGATTGAAGCAGAACATCGACTAGAGAAAATATCAAAGAATATCGGTTTGCCGATAACTGTACTTCAGATATCTCGCTGCTTCCCAGAGCCTGCCGATATGATGGCTATATATAGGCTAAACAGAGGAATTGATGCTAGGGATGTCGCCTCTGCTCATGTTTGTGCAATTAAGGCCAGACTCAGTGGGTTTAATCGTTACATCATATCAGCCGACTCTCCGTTTCATACAAACGATTGTGAGCAGCTCTATCTTCAGGCTGATAAGGTGATTACAAAACATGCACCAGATCTAGCTCAAGAGTTCACCACTAGAGGTTGGTGTTTGCCTACTAGCTTGGATCGTGTTTATGACTCATCGCTTGCACAGAAAGAATTGAATTGGATTCCTAAATACAACTACCGGGAAGTCTGTGCTCAATTAGATGCATGTATTGCTGAAGTACTGCCAACATCAAACACAAGCATGAGAGCTTGGTAACTCATTTTGGGGCAAAGATGAGCCAGCATAAATCCTACTGAGTCGAAGTTGGATAGGAATGGTTTAGTGCTTAATTGAGCGTATTTACCTTTCCTTTAGCTAAGCTTTTTTGTTGCTCAATGAATTTAAAAAAACTGCTTTCACTGATGAATGGATTTCCGTTATTGCCAAGTTTATCTCTGTTCTCAAACAGATAGTTTTTGTGTGGATGGTTGGAAAGGTTAACACTGACAATTGGTGGCTGAAGCGCAATGTTTCTTACTTTATCCATACTGTTCAAAAACATGCTAATCATCTCTGGGTTTTTACCACTGTAGCTATGACCACCAACAATGAAGGCTCTATATTCTTTGTCACTATCCTCGACAGTGAAATCCAATGAGTAGTCGCCAAGAGTATGACCAGGAGTAAGGTAAAATTTAAACTCTTTACCACCAAATTCCATTAACACATCGTCTTTGATCTCAATATCTAGCTTGGGGGGGATGAACTTGTTTAGTTCCTTTGCTTCCTTCAATTGCTGTATAGATAGTTCGTGGGCGCTCTTTGTCATTACTACCTTCGCATCATACATTTCTTGTAAATACTGAGCTCCACCAACGTGGTCTGAGTGCCCATGAGTCACTAGAACATGCGTGACTCCCCTACCTTCAAGTCCTAGCTTTCTGAGGTTTATAGGAATCCACTTAGAATAAGGGAAATCAAGAGAATCAATTATCACTAACCCATCATTGGTTTCTACCGCGTAAGAAGAAACCCACTTGTCACCAACGTAATATACATTATCGAACATCTTGAATGGTTCTATATAACCATTTTTATCGGTCATTTCTGGCGCTTGTCCGCTTGCCATTGAAAGCCCAGAACAAGACATAAGAAGACCCAATATAATTCTTTTCATTAAGTTACCATTTATCGTTCGTCTGATATTTGACTTATATTTCGGTGTGCTACTAATACGATTAGGATAACCATCACGAACATAGTGACAGCTTATAGTGAGATAGCTAGAGCTAAGGCTATACAAGCAAAAAAGCTCCAACACCACAAAGAGTTAAGGAACATGATTACTTTAAATTTCGTCGAGTCAGTCTTGACTCTATGCTTTATAAAAGGGTAAGCGATACAATAACGATGGTATCTCCCACCGACAGATACAAGTGACTTACTTAACCAGCTGGATTCTAGTTTACGGGGTTCTAATGATAGCTGTTCATCCATGAACTTCATTCTCTCTGAATCACCAAGTATTGTCCTAGCGGAAATAAACACAAAAGGTAAAGTCCAGATAATCACATACCCCCAGAGAACCACTGCAATTATTTTTAACACCAAATCTAATGAACCCAAATCAGATACTCACGTGAAGGAAAAGTAGCTACTTCCTTGCAGAAACTATGTGCCACTATCCAAACCCGTTAATCAGCTTAAAGGTAAAACCAATCAAAAATAGCGCAATAGATGTGTAAGAGAACAAAGAGTTCATAAGCATTACACGATGCTCAATAGGATTCGCTAGCCTGCGTTCCGTCTTTCTAAATAAATACTTCCGCGAATATGAGATAAACCGTGAACCTCGGCCAAACGACAACGAATCTTGCATCTTAGTCTCTTCAAACCCAAACACCTCATCTAACTTAAAAATATGATGAGAGCTCCCAAGACTAACTCTGAGAATCTGAAACGTATATGGGAATACCCAAACCAGCCACAGAGCTACGATTAGGGAAAAAGGAATTCCTAATAAAACAACGACTAACTGAAACATTAAACTAGCCTCTAACTTCATAACTACCTCAGTTCATGAGTCTGTATGACCAAAGCTAGACATATACAGGCAAAGAAGCTCCAAAGCCAAATGGTCTTAAACCAAATTATCACTCTGAACCTTTGAGAGCGAGTCCTCACTCTATGCTGGATAAACGGATAGATAAAACAACACTGACTATCATGTCCATTAGTTAACCTATCATTATCCAAAAGATTTTGAGATTCCGAGAGACTCAGAAATAAAGACTAGAACTAAAAAACCAACGACGCCCCACAACCAAAGAGAGTTAAGCCACATTAAAACCCAAAAGCTTTTTCTTTTAGTCGTAGCTCTATTCTTAATAAATGGAAACACAAAACAGTAACGATGAAATCTAGAGCCAATAGCTGGAAAGGTATAATCCAAGCCAGCAACTAACTCAGAATTGTTTCGTTTTTCAAATTCTTTGGAAGCTAGTTGTTCATCCAAAAAAAGAATGTGTTTATAGGCTCCCAATGTTGTCCGTATAGACTGGTACATGAACGGTATTAGCCAAATACCAACCCAAAATCCTAAAACAATTCTCAGGTAAACCATGGCTTCAATCATGACCGATAATAACAGTATAGTATCCGCTCATGAACCGGGATAGACAGTAGACTATTCAGTCCCATGGTTCTCATCTACAGGCTCGGTTCGATAACCTTCTCCCGCTGAAATATCATAGTGAATAACTGTATCGTCATTAAACTTTGAGAAGTCGTAGTACACTGTAAAAGCATTAAACTCTTCATCCTTGGTTCTTTGCTTATTATCTATGTAAAAATGGCAACCAATTGCACCTGCCCATACTTTCCGAATGCTTTTAAAAACATCTCCGTTACAATCTTTTGCCTCTATCAAGGAGTTAAACGATAGAGGGCTATCTGTTGATGAAACAGGACTATAAATACGTAACTCTGCAAAACCAACTGTATCAAATGTGTTTTTAGCATCTACTGTAATCTGGTGTAATTTCATATCACAGCCAGAAGACATAGCTCCCTTGTAGGGTAATCTCAACTCATAAGTGTCGTTACTTTTTGCAAAATTGTGGTCAAATAATATATTTGATTTTCCACCAGCCCTTATCTCGCCATCAGACGCGCTCCAAGAAAATGATTTACACTCTTCACCACCATAAAACGTACCGTAAGCTGATACATGCGCATCTATCGGTTTCTTACCCCGAATAACTATATATTTATCCTCTAAAGATGCACCAAAAGGAGCTTGAGTGCTCTCGGACCACTCTGCAATTGGATATACAACGTAAAACAATAACGCGAATAAGCCAACAAGGCCTAGTAAGACTTTCAGTGCCGTGTTCATTGTAGTTGTTCCTCGATAGCGAAATCTCTGGCTTTCTGGTCACCATAAATTATTGACTCTGAAGGCAATATTGAAGGGTCGTTTTTTAGCTTATTAAGCTCTTGTTTAGTCCGCTGTAAGTTCAATATAATTTTTTTAGTAATACCTTGTTCAAACTTTAAGCTTACTCTTTTAGCTTCACCTACGTGATATGGGATACCTAAACTTTCTGCGAGTTCGTGTGAAAGCTGGTGATAAGCTTTTGTCAATCGATTTTCAGTACTCTCTAACTCATCACTCGCTTCATTATATGTGGTAGATAAAGTATCACTCAGTAATATCTTAAGTTGTGATTTAAGATTGGGAATATATTCGGACATCATATGATCCAGCCCTGAATCAATAACGGTGCCAGCATAACCATTAATATCAATATGCTCTTTACTTAGTGAATCAGCTAAAATAAACGAATCATCTTGTTTATCATTTGCGAACGTCATACTTGTAATATGAGTCTGCCTAGGTGTAAGTAGTACTTGCTTTACATCATTTGGTTGATGTTTTTCAACGCTATAAGTTAATAGTTGGATCAAATTACCATGATGATGGTAATTGTCTTCGTCGTCATCAGTAACTCGATCAAACAGCGCAGCTGCTACATTCAGTAGGGGCGTCACTCCTTTCATTAATTTTGTTGGCAAAGAGTCATTACTTTCTTTATCAGCACTAGTGTTAGTCCATTTAAAAGGTACCTGTGGGACCAAATCATGGTTATTGACATGACGATAATGAATAACATTATTAAACTTTGAAACAAAGGAATGTGTTCCTGTTCTCGGCATACCATAAGTAAATAAGCGTAAACAACTAGGGTTATAGGTTTGTTGTAACATCGCTGTGATAATCAGTGCCCCAGCTCCCCCTAAACTATGCCCACAAATATAAAACTTCTTATTTTTATGGCTATCTAAATCTTTCTCCATTTTACGTATCAATGCGATGGCATATTGATAAAATCCTTGATGTACGTAAGTATTACTCAACTCAGGTATAGCAACTTGTGACGCATCCAAATCCGATATTACATCTTGATATCCTGGGGACTGGAAAAAAGCTCTAGCTCCATCAACGCTTTCAATTATTCTAAAGGCAACCGGATATACTGTTTTGACAGGCTTAGTATAATTTTTATCTGCCAGTTTAACGATTTCTTCGTTACCAAAATAGGTTTGGGTTCCACGAACTCCCACTATCACTGTTTTATTGTTGCTTAGGAGATACCCTTCGCACCCAATTTTCTTATCTGCATAAAATTCATACTTGAGATGTTGAGAGTAAGGCACTTGTTGCAACAACCAGTTTTCTTTAGATGAAGCGCAGTATTCCGGCCTATTACCTTGCTTCATCTGCCCAACGATAAAATCTATTCCCCCTTGCTCTAAGCTTGGACTTCCCCCATCTGGGATACCAAACTTATCACTCGCGTATGCTAGCTGCGCCAGTAAAGCAAAGGTGTAACTGTTAACTAGGTTAAACTCATCAGTATCGAGAATCACTGGTATATAACTGCGCAGTGCTTTCACTTCAAAAACATAGCTTTGGTTGTGACTCAGTCTGAAACCTGCTTTTTCCTCAGATGCATTAATATCTAGAGCGGTGTGATATCCCGTTAAGAACTCATCTTCAGGAGCTTCATCCCAAAAATCGCCTATGGTAGTGTTCTTATACTGCTTTGGTGGTTGTTCAGTAGAAGTTGGATCAGCGTTCTCCTTATCAACTCGTTCCTTTACTGGTGACTCTATCTCTTTATCTCGGCTGTCGTACTTTTCAACTTCAGTGAGTAAAGACGTTTGAGTTACCGATGCTCGCCACTCACCAGCTGGAATGTTGGTAAAGTGTACTTTTCCTGCACTAGTAGTTTGAGTTCGTGTATCAGAAAAGTCATTCAACGTAATCGTTACGACAAGACCATCTATAGGCTCATCATTCTCGCTCATAAACTCTAGCTCTAACCAGTTTTTATCTGGGTTGCACTGTACACAACTGTTAAATGAATCCATTGTTAGACCTCACTTCCAAATTGTTGAGTTAGCACGTAAAGAGCGTACTGAGCCTCATCATTTTCATGCTCCTTGAGCAGCTCAGTCGCCGATGGTAAAACTAACTGCTCTTTGCCTGCAATTATCGCGAGCGCAGCGCTCATCACTCGGTACGTCAAGGTTTTATCTGGCTCGGAGAGGGTAGAAATAATAACTGAATCAATATCACGACCTTGATTAATAAGTTGGTTCATTTTTTTCGAGAAATGCTGCCACAGCCATGACTCTAGGTTAGATTGCACGAGCTTTAAGTTTTCTTGAGGGTCAAAGTGATGGGGCTTCATTATCCACCAACATCCTTGATGGGAGTGAACTTCTGATTGCAATTGATTGGTATAGGTAGTGAGAGAGTCTTTACGGCTTTCTAGCCCGACTAGTTGATGTATCTTGCCTAAAAACTGATTTACCTCCGAGTCATCCATATTACTTAGCATCGGTAAAATCACTGCTCTATCGTAGAAACGAAAAAGTACTTCCTCCCCATCCATAGCCGCTACCAATAGACTTCTAAGGTGACTAAGTACTTCTTCTACGCTAGCTGAACTCGAAAAAGCTAAACCTTGATTGAGCAAGGCTTCTGGTAGTGATATGACTGAATCGGAAACAGGAATTAACCATGGTGTCAACGACATCACATCTTTAAACATTGCCCCTTGAAACAAAGGCACAGACTCATCAAAACCAAAGCCATCATTCTGATTTACTGCTGACTTGTGTAGCTTATGATCAACAAGCCAATAACTATGCTTTTCATTGTCTTGAAGCCATGACTGGAGAGTCAGGTAGTCTGACTCCTTTGACTGATTATTTTTTGGCTCTACATATTCTAACGACATGATTTTAATACCAGTTCAACTAACGTTTTGGCGTAGCATACACTACGAATATTCAGGGTAAAAACTTGCTCAGACAGGCAGTTTTTCTCACCTAAACTCCCTTTGAACCTCCTCCACTTACCCCACTCCACAGCTGACAAGTGGGGTAAGTGGATTGAAGTTCTAACCTTCATAAATACTCCAAAGGAGTCACGGTGGGAAAGCAATATCTATTCGTTCCATTGAGCAATTTCCTTTCTATTTTTCCTTCCTTACTTAACAGGGATAGCGCTTTACCCACTGCATTACCTCTAGAGACATTTATGCCTATAAATTCACAGATCTGTTTGGTCGTCATCCACTCTCGCGCTTTGTCTTCACAAACATTGATATGTTCGGAAAGCATGTTGTACCAAACCCCTTTATCAACATACTTTTCGGAGTCTTCTGCAATAAGCCTTTGCTCATCTCTAGTCAACGTCCAAGCATAGCCTTCGTTTAAAAGTAGATGCTTTACCTCAAGCCAAAACTGCTTCAACCGTTCGGGATTGATTAACACCAACTCTCCAGAGCGAGAAAAGCGCCACCCTAAAACTTCATTGAGTAATGACATGTCTGTCTCTTTCACTAACTCAATCACCGCATATCTTGAGTTTCCCGTTTCATCTTTAAGGAAGTCGGTACCATTTACGGTGGCTATTAAGTTCGTCTGTCTGGGCTTCTTAATATCCGTTCTCGCATACGGTGGTCTTATCGTGTCGCATGAGCGCGTAATAAAAGCCTTCAACGCTCCCTGACAGTTTCGCGTCGAACGCTCTAACTCTCCGAGTTCAACAATCCATGAACGAATTACCGAAAGGACGTTATCTTTATTGTCAGGGTTAAGCTCCGAGCCTTCTAAAAAAGCACCATACATCACAGTAGCAATGCGCCCTACAAACGCTGTTTTTCGAAACGACTGTTCCCCTTGTAGAACTGGCACTAACTTCGACTTAAAGTTAGGGACGTATATAGATGCAACGCATCCAACTAACCATCGTTTCATGACAACTGAAGCAAGTCCGTTGTTTTTAGCTCTCAAACAACTGATAACTTTGTCTACTCGCTTTTTCCCATCCCATGAGTCATTCAACCATTCCTCTATAGGGTGATAGCTATTTTCCAGTGCCACTGCTGCAAAGTGGTCATCAATTGAGGCTCTAGGTAGAGAGTGAATCGAGGCTAGGGATATCAATTCACTTCTGATGACTTCAGGAGTGCCTATGCACTCCTGACCACTATAGATATCCTGCTCCAATGTCATTTTGTTGTGTTTTGCTTCGTATCCCGCATATTCGAGTAACGCCTTCAGGTTGCTGGCTGTATTGAGTACGATTAGCTTTCCTGAATCCGTATACTTCACATGGGGAAATTGAAGTGTTTCCCCATCATTAGACATTGCTCAGCTCCCCCTGAAGAACATGCTCCAGTTTAGAATGGTTATCTAACCAGCTGTCTAGATCCTCTTTTAGATAGCGGACAGAACGGCCAATCTTGATAAATGGTGGTGCTGCAGTTCGATTGCCTCTCAGTCCTTCCATTCTCGCCTGTCTAAGAAAAGAACGACTCATTCCAATGTATTCTGCGGTTTCCTGCTCTGTATATGCTCGTTTGTTTAAGTAGACTGACATAACACTCATCTCCTTCGTTGTTCGTGACGGAACAATAAGAAAATGGATTATCTTCACGTGCATAAAACCGTGCATTTAGCCGTGCATGTTTTTCCTAACCTCACTCAAAATATTTTGAAAACGTCGGTAGGACAGCCCTTCTTCTCCAGAACTTTTGTATATCAACCTTTCATCACTGATCTCATCTACAACCATATCAATATCGAATTCATAGACTTCTGTCCGAATATCCTGACGAATGCGATTCCAGACTTCTCTAGACTGAGCATCTGGATACTTCTCTAAAACTCGTTTCTGAATTTCTTTTATAGGATGTGTCTCTACCGATTGGTTAAACTCGGTTAGGTTTAGGTTGTCGTTTCGGTTAGCTAACCGCATAGAGTCTGGAGATTGATAACTTCCTACAGCGCCAGTATTCACTTGGTTTGCTTCGGTTACTGTAACCGAATCTAAATGGTTACCTAAACCGAAATGCTGATAGAGAGCTTGACGGCTTAACCTAATAGACTCTGTTTTTAAACTAATAGGTTGCAGCATTAAATTACGAGTACTCTTAGAAAAAGCACTGACCCCTGAGTCAAAGATCTTCAGCGCTGCCGCAAAGCCCACTTCATTTGGCTTTTCATCCAATCTACACCCCATTTCTTTCTCAAAGGAATGCTTGAGGCTCGATTGTTCAGGAATCCCGAGCGCCACACGTGAAACTATGTATTCAAGGCCTTCAAGCTCATCTAAGGAAGTAGCAATACGATTAAAACAACCCGATGCACATTTGGGAAAAACATCGCTAACTAATCTATGTTTTGAACAACTCAAAAACTTAACGACTTCCAACTTTATAAGCTTCAAGCTACCGTCATTGATTAAAGAGAGAGACTGCTTATTGGTGAGTTTTACAATTCCTCTAAAATCAAAAATCGCGAGTAACGTATTGTCGCTAGACACTCCACCTGCACCCTGTAAACTTACTAGTGCGTTCAAGCAGAATCTGTCGTACTCAATCGCATCCGTCAATTGCTCATGACTGACTGGAGTTATCTTTTCTAGCTCGGATAACCTTATAAACTCGCGCTTATCTTCCATGATTGATTACAACCTAATCGATTAGCCTATAAGGCTAACGGCTGCGGCTTTGTGCTCTGGTGCTAAGTGGGCATACCTCAAGGTCATTTTCAGATCAGAGTGTCCCAATAGCTCACGTACCGTGTTTAAATCCACTCCAACCATGACTAATTTGCTAGCGAAGTGGTGGCGAAGATCATGAAATCGAAAGTCGGTTATTTTTGCTTCCTGAAGAACCCTTAACCATGGTTTTTTAATATCTTTGATAGGAATATCAGACCTAGATGCAAACACATATTCGCGCTTCTTATTTTGAAGCTGCCAAGACTCCAGAACTTCTAAGACGGTATCATTGAGAGGGATATTGCGACTTTTTTTAGCTTTTGCGTTCTGGGCTCTCACGGAAAGATATTGCTGCTCAAAATCAACATCGTCCCACTTCAAAGCCAGTAATTCTCCTCTGCGTAAACCGGTGTTTATTGCCGTGATTACAAGGGGCTCTAGGTAATCGACAAATCTAACGTTATCAAACGTGGGGTAAAGGCGCTGACTTCTCTCTTGTCGGTGTCGATTTCCAGAGCGTCGCTGAGCTCTAATTTGTTCGTCTCTATTTCTAAGAGATCGCATCAGTGTTCGTTCCTCCGTCTCTGACAAATACCGAACACGTGTGTTTTCTTCTCTTACTAACTTTACTTTTTTCAAGTTATGAGATTCAATCCACTCCCATTCAACAGCACGGTTGAACGCGGATTTTAATCGATTAACGGCGTAACTGATAGTGGCGGGAGAACGACCAAGTTTACGCCGCTCCGTTACCCATTTCTGTATGTCCCAAGCATTAACCTCAGCCAGCGGTTTCTTGAGGAGTGATTTGAAACTAGACGTGATAACTCGATAAGCATGGCGAGATGTTTTGGGGTTTAAAGATTCAAGATATGGCAAATACGTTTCTTCAAGATAAGTACCAAGTGTTAGTTTGATTGTCTTTGCGGTTTTCAGCTGTCGCTTGTCGATATGAACCTCAACACCACTAGCCACAAGCCCAGCCACTTCTTTTGCCCTGTCTCTTGCTTGATTCGGCGAGAGTACAGAACCAGAGCCAATAAGGTAGTTTCGTTGTTTGCCATCGACACGGTAGTAGAAGTAATACTTCACTTTCCCCTGCAATGAAATGCGAGCATGGAAGCCGTGAATTTCTGTATCATTAATTCTCCTATCCTCGATACGAAGACCCTTAATCGTCGAAACTGTTATCTTCTTCGTGACTGGCATTACGCGATTCCATGTAGCAAATATGTAGCAGATGAAGCGTAGTTCCATCGACAAAGATGAACAATGAAGAACAAGATTATTAAAGTTAATTTATATATTTCAAGGTGTTATAGGTCACCCTTGTACATCACTGTATATACATAAACAATTGAAAAATATACTCCTAAGGGATAGGTCACAGGTTCGAATCCTGTCGGGAGCGCCAGACTTTATAAGGGGCTAAATAATCATTATTTAGCCCCTTTTGTTTTTTTCAGGCTCAGCAACGACATTTTTGTGAGCAAGTTTGTAGCTAAGATGATACAAAAAAGCGGCTATTAAAAATCAAACCTTCTACATTTGTAGACATTCAACTAAAATAGCTATTAATAAAACTATTTATAAAAAATGAATGACCAAAAGTAACTTGACCACTAACACTGGTCACCGCTTTATTTCAAAAGCCAAGACAGCGTTTAAGATTCATATCCACACTCCTGATGACAAAGTTCTTCATCGCTCAGTGGGATACGTACGTATTGGTGAGAAAAAAGGGTTAAAGAAAGCGATCAAACTTCGCAACGAACTTGGTTCAGAAATGTGGGGCAAGTTTTGGCGTAAGTTACTCAAAGACCCTTATTTGATGACTCGCTTGCCGCATTCGCTAGAGCCTAAGATCATCTTTAAACCTAGACCAACGAAAGAGAACCCAACGGCGAAAGACGAGTGCTACATCGCTGCTTGGCGTAATTATGATGAAAATGGCAAACTGATCTATAAGAGCGTGGTTTGTTCAATCAAAAAACATGGTCGATTAGCCGCCTACTCAAAAACGAAAAAAGCCTTATTGGCAGCTAACAAAGAGAATCTAGAAATCCTAGAGTTTATGGGGCGTTTAAACAGTATCGATTTGAAGTGATATCCAACTTGAGTCAAACAAAAAGCCTTGGCACAACGCCAAGGCTTTTTGGATCTTATTGAGGTTACTCTGCTTCGTATTCAAACGCTGGGACAATGATTTCAACACGTCGGTTTTGAGCTCGACCTTCAACGGTGTCATTTGAAGCAATAGGGTTGTTCTCACCTTCACCGATCGCTGTAATTCGAGAGCTGTCGATTCCTTCTGCTAGCAATGCATTCTCAATTGATTTAGCTCGTTTTTCAGAGAGTTTTTGGTTGTAAGCAGCCGCGCCACTTGAGTCTGTGTACCCAGTAATTTCAACATTGGACTGAGGATACTGCTTCATAAACTGCACCAATTCCTCTAGCACGGGTAAGCTTTCAGGCTTTAGCTTGGCACTATTTAAAGCAAACGCACCAGAATCAACAACCTTAGTTTCAAATGTCTTCAGCACAGGTGTTACAACAACTGCCTCTTCAACGACAACTTCTTCAACCACTTTCTCTTCTGCCACATAAGGCTCAGATGCTAGCGGTTCACTTGCCCCAAACTTATAAACAAATCCAAGCGTAGCTGAATTCACTGCCGCACGTACATAATCGTTGTTAACGTCAGTTAGGCGCTGATACTCAAGACGAATTGACACATTTTTGTGCGAATCTATCTCAAAACCAACCGCACCAAGGAATGAATTGTCATTCTTGTTGCCGTAGTCAACTCGTGCGCCACCAAACTTGCCGTAAAGAGAAATATCTTCAGTCAAAGACAGATTGAGTTTTGGAGCAATAGTGAAGGCTTTTACTTTGTCATCAGCTAAGCCGTCTGCTGTAAACTCACCCAGATAGTCATAGCCAGCTTCTAACGATAGGTAATCCATGAACTGGTAACCCGCTAGAACACCTACTGCCATTGAATCATCATCACAATTGGCAGTGATTGAAGTACAAGCGTCATCCAACCATGACTTACCGACTTTACCACCTAAATAGAAATCTGCGTTTGCATTCATTGATGCCAGTGCAAGCGCACTTGAAATTACCACTGCTAACTTTTTCATGAGTCCTTCCCCATTTTTCATTATGTTTATGTTGTCTATGCATATAGCCGACTAACCATGCTAGCCTAGCTTAGTATTTAGACACCATTATTACTGTTGCATATAGCACACAAAACGAATCTGTAAGATATAGCGATATCAATTATAAGTGGCTTAACCGTCTTACAAATAAGACAATGCCCCAACCGTTGGTTGAGGCTTAACTGACGCTGTTAATTCTCGTTAGAGTTATTGTTCAATTTGATACTCGAAAGCAGGAACTACAATTTCCACACGACGGTTCTGCGCACGCCCTTCGCGCGTTTCATTTGATGCTATTGGATTGCTTTCCCCTTTCCCCTCTACAGTGATACGAGTGTCATCAATACCCTTATCAACTAAAGCACTTTCCACTGCGGCTGCACGTTTTTCTGACACCTTCTGGTTGTATTCAGCTCTGCCTGAAGTATCTGTATACCCCGTAACCTCAACGCGAGCTTGCGGATAATCGTTTAAAAAATCCACCAGCTCATCTAACTTAGCAACACTCTCTTGGTTAAGCTCGGTACTATTAAGCGTAAAGCTCTCTGTACCTATCACTTGTGATTCATAAACCTTCTTAACGATGACTGGTTGAGCTGGCTGTTCCTCTACCACCGCTTCGATCATTTCCTCTTGTACGACCGCAACTGGCTCAGCTTTTTGTTCGCTGGCGCCAAATTTGTAGACGAAACCAAGCGTCGCAGTGTTACCCATAGCACGTACTTGATTATTGTTAATATCTGTCAACGTTTGGTATTCGACTCTCACAGCCACGTTCTCACCTGAGTCAAATTCGATACCTGCTGCACCTAAGTATGAGTAATCATCTTGGTTACCGTACTTTACATACGCACCACCTAGTTTACCGTACAACGAAATTCCGTCGGTGATTGGAAGATTTACTTTGGGAGCAAGTGTAAAGGCTTCCACTTTATCGTCGTTAAGTCCATCCGCGGTAAACTCTCCCAAATAATCGTATCCTCCCTCAATCGACAAGAAGTCCCACATTTGATAACCCGCAAAGACACCTACCGCTGAAGCTTCATCATCACAATTGGCAGTCGCAGATGTACAGGCGTCATCTAACCACGACTTACCCACTTTACCGCCAAGGTAAACTTCTGCCATCGTCGGGGCAGACGCAATAAGAAGTGATGCTGAAATGACCGCTGCTAGTTTATTCATAATTAAATCCTTAGTTTTTAAGCTTTTCTATTTAACTCCAGTGCGTTTAGAACGACTTTCTAGATAGGACAAATCTCCAATCAAAACGCTAAACTACTTCCTAATGTGCAATTATCCCTACTGTTACAAAACGTAACTCGTTGTAACCAGCGAAAGCACTATAGGGATTTTTTACCGCGAGAAAAGAGGCGAATTGTCAGCATTGAGTTAGCTAAAAATCAGAGAAAAATAAACTAAGTCGCTCCGCCTTTGTGGCACAAGGGCTAACAAGCTATGAAAATTAACTGTTAATAATCAGTTAATTAACCAAGTAACGTTATAAGTCTCGTTATTGAGACGGTCACGTATAGGCTATTTCTGAGCACGCTCTGTTTAGGAAATAAAAAAGCCGCAGCGATTGCTGCGGCTTTTATGATAATAACGTTGAGTCTGTTATGCGTTAGCTTCGCGCTCTGCAATAAACTCTATCGCCATCTTGATACGAGCGATGACGCGATCTTTGCCTACTAGCTCCATTACTGCATCAACTGATGGAGATTGACCACCGCCAGTTACCGCAACACGAAGTGGCATACCGATCTTGCCCATACCGATCTCTAGTTCTTCACAAACCGCTGCGATCACGCCTTGTTTGATGTTGTCCGTCGTCCACTCTTCTAGTGCTTCCACTTTAGCGAGTGCCAATGCTAGTGGCTCTTTCGCCACACCGCGAAGGTGCTTCTTGGCTGCACCCGCTTCGAACTCAGAAAAGTCTTCGTAGAAGTAACGGATTTGCTCAGCTAACTCCACAAGCGTATTGCAGCGCTCACCTACTAAGGTGATCACTTCCGTGATTGCAGGGCCGTTTTCAACGTTTAGGTTTTGGTTATCTAGGTGCCATTGCAGATGCTCAGCTACGTATTCAGGAGCTGAAGTCTTGATGTAATGGTTGTTCAACCAAAGTAGCTTTTCAGTATTGAAGGCAGATGCCGACTTCGAAATCGCGTTCAAGCTAAACAGATCGATCATCTCTTGCTCTGAGAAGATTTCTTGGTCACCGTGAGACCAACCTAGACGTACTAGGTAGTTGTTCAGTGCATTCGGTAGGTAACCTTCATCACGGTACTGCATTACAGAGACCGCACCATGGCGCTTAGACAGCTTGGCACCATCATCACCAAGAATCATCGCACAGTGTGCAAATGTTGGTACAGGTGCACCTAGCGCTTCATAAATGTTGATTTGACGAGGCGTGTTGTTGATGTGGTCTTCACCGCGAACAACGTGAGTAATGCCCATATCCCAGTCATCCACCACAACAACAAAGTTGTAGGTTGGTGCACCGTCTGTACGGCGAATAATCAGATCATCTAACTGGCTGTTTGAGATTTCAATACGACCACGGATTTGGTCATCAAATACAACGCTGCCTTCTTTTGGGTTACGGAAACGGATAACAAACGCATCACCTTCTTTCGCTTCTGCGTTTGCAGCAACGATTTTCGGATGGTTTGCATCGTAGCGAGGCATCTCTTTCGCCGCTTCTTGCTCAGCACGGATCTCATCTAGTAACTCTTTCGATGCGTAACATTTGTATGCTTTGTCTTCAGCAAGCAGCTTATCAACCATTTCGTTGTAACGGTCAAAACGCTTAGATTGGAAGTAAGGACCTTCATTCCACTCTAAACCCATCCACTGCATACCTTCTAGGATCGCATCTACCGCTTCCTGAGAGTTACGTTCTAGGTCTGTATCTTCGATACGTAGAACAAATTCACCACCTTGGTTTTTAGCGTAAAGCCAAGAATAAAGTGCTGTACGAGCACCACCAACGTGTAGGTAGCCTGTTGGGCTAGGAGCAAAACGAGTTTTAACCGTCATGTAAAATACCTTGATTGTCTAAATGACCGCACCACTCTAATCAAATGAGGATGGTGCCAAAATTGCGCGTTATTTTAGCACCGATATGCAAATCTACAATCCATCTACACCATGTTTTGTTTATTCATTGATGTGTTTGACTGCCCAAGAGATAAACTCTTGGCGCTGAGTCGGTGTCATCGACAAAAAGTCGCTTTTAATTGAACCGCTTGACGTCGCAATAGCCGCCTTCATCTCTGCTTGAGCACTTGTGCTCTTGATTTCCTCATTGTGGCTTGCGTGAGGTGCTACTGCATCTTTATTGGAGATAGAGGCAATACCCCCTACTTGATTATACTCCGCCACTGCCGCTTCATAATCATTGAACTGAGAAAAGCCTTTAATGTGTAGCAGATCAACCTGATAATCCACAGCCTTACCCTGAGCATCGAGTAGTGAGAAATCCAATGCTTTACGGAAAGTTTTTGCTTGATCAACATGACGAAAAACCGGATAGCTAAGGGTGACTGGAGCAGAATCTGCATCAAATTTAATTACGACTGACGGAAACACCAGTTTGTTGCGACGACCATCTTCAACAACCAGTTGGTCAAGAGCGAATAAGAGCTGGTTTTGACCCTCTTTCAAGTTAATCACTTGGGCGCTTTTATAATCATTACGAGTCAGCTCTTTTCCGTTTAGCACTAACGGCTCTATCTCATTAATAATGGTAAGTTCGGTCGCTCCCACTGGCAGAGCCATCGCAGCGAATAAAAGTGTGCTTGTTAGTTTTTTCATAGATTCCTCGACGTCAATGCGAATAGTAAACAACGAAGGGCGGCATAAAGCCGCCCATATAATTTTAATTAGTAATTAGAACCAGTATTCGATACCGACAGACGCTTCATCAAAGCTATCTGACTTCCAACGACCTTGGTAACCTTCACCAGTAGTACCAGTGTTTTCTAAGTCATTCATGGCGTAACGAGCGTACACAACCGCGTTAGTATCAACCGAGTACATTAACTGCATGGAAGTCACGTTGTCTTTAGTGCCTTCAATGTCTTTACCATCAACTTCTAGGCCAAGGTTTTCAGCGCGAGCGATCTTCGCTTGCCACTTGTTACCTTCACCAAAGTTGTAGGTTAGACCCACAGAGTAAGAGTGCTCTGTCTCATCGCTGCCTTTAGTATCTTGCGCTTCAGCAATACGGTAGTAAGCGAAGTAGCCTAAGCCGTTAGAGAAACCACCTTGAGAACCCAATAGGTACGTTTGGTTATCCCAGTACTTTTCGTTCTTGCCTTCCATTGTGTCGTAGTTCATTTCATATGCTAAATCGAGCTGAACCCAACCCCAGTCACCGTTGAACTGCTGGTGAGCAGCCATACCGTGCCAGTAGTTGCTACCCGCTTTTGTGCTGTCTGTACCGCCCGCTCGGTCTTGACCTGCACCCGCTGCGATATCCATTGTGAAGCCTTTCCACAGTTCATTTGTGTCCCAGCGAATGGTGTCGGATTGACGGTCATTAAAGTTGTTACCACCAATGTTGCCACCCCAGTCCCAAACATTACCCATACCTGGGTTGGTCGCTGGCCAGTCAATCAATTCATAAATGGGAGTTAGTACGCGGCCTAGGCGAACTTTACCAATCGTGTCATGTTCAAAACCAACGAAGGTATCACGACGACCTAGATAGCCATTACCGCCATCTTCACCTGCAAATGACTCATCAACGTAGCCTGACTCGATTTGCCACAAGAATGTCCAGTTGTCCCAGCTATCGAACTTCGCTGTACCACGCCAACCGAGGCGAGACTCGTTGTTGAACTGAACACCATCGTTTTGTGGTGAGTTGTCGTAATCACGGTTTGCTACCTGCATAGCAATCAAACCATAGATACCTTGCTCATATTTAGCTTCTGCGGGATTCAGGTTCGTATCTGCGGCGGCCATGCCAGAGAAACCTAATACAACGGTCGAAACCGCTGCGCCAAGAAGTGTCTTTTTGAACATAGACATAGTATTAACCCCTAGTATTTTTTCATTTTGGTCGTTTTTCTTAGTACCCCTCTCCCACTTATCAATTGGTGTTCGAGGGGGGCTATTTATGGACAGGGGCATGGTGACAAACTTTTTTCGCTGCAAAAAACGAGGCGAAAAATTATCTGACTACGTTCAAATCAAAAAAAACACAAACAAGATAAAGACTTTAAAAACAGCAAGTTAAAATTACAAATCAATAAACAAAAACGTCAAAACACCTTCTTACAATCAAATCAACCAGTTAACTCAGGGAATTTTTCGGCGCATATCACCGTAAATTTTTATTCCTTTATAGGTATTAACAAGTTTCCCAGTAAAAGTTTGAAATCTCTCGCAATCATCCGAGCTAACTATTTTCAAATAATTCTAATTTTGACGTTTTGGTTTAAAGGCTTGACCTTACCCTTGAGGTAAGGTTTAGGCTAAGCAACAGTTCCATTTTTCGAGGTGTTGATATGTCTAAGTTTGATATTCCATTGTCAGGATTAAACTGTATGGGATGCGCACGTAATGTAGAGCGAGCCCTTACCGCAGAACACCAAGTACAGATTCACCAGCTGTCCCCAACCTTTATCTCGTTGGAAACTGACAGCTCATTCTCATCGATCGCTAAAGTCGTAGAGAAACTCGGCTATTCAGCGGGCAATCAGCATCATTTTTTCTTAACTGGACTAAATTGTGGTAAATGCGTGGCCAAACTTGAGCAAGCATTGGCAAAAGATCCACTCAATGGCACATTCGCAGTTTCGAAAACAGAATTAGCCATTACTACCCTGCGAACCGCTGATGAAATTACACAGTTAGTTGCATCGCTTGGTTATCAAGCCAACCAAGAGACAATTGAACTTGATGAAATTGAGACTTCTAACACTGAGGCAGATAACCCTGTCAGCCCTATAGAAGAAGGGGCGGCTCACTCCTTCCATTTAATGATCTCCGGCATGACCTGTGCGAGTTGCGTATCGTCCGTGGAGAAGGCTCTGATTTCTGTTAAAGGCGTTCAAAAAGCTCAGGTCAATTTAGCCGAGCAAAGCGCGTTAGTTTTTAGTACAGAATCAAAAGAGCAGATTGCAGCCGAGCTTGTTAACACAGTCAAGGAAGCAGGTTATCAAGCCCAAATCATTGATGACCCAGCAACGCAGAAACAAAAACAGATTGAGCAACAAGAACAAGCGCAAGCACAGCATAGAAAAAGTGCGTTGGCTGGAATTGTTGTCGGTGCTCCACTGATGCTCTGGGGAGTGTTTGGCGGCAACATGATGATTCGCAACAGCCAAGACCAACTGGTTTGGGGAGTCATTGGTGTCATCTGCTTTTGGCTATTAGCAACAGCAGGGCGAAGTTTTTTTACTAATGCATGGCAAGCGCTTACTCACAAACGAGCGACGATGGATACCTTAGTCGCGCTTGGTACAGGCGCAGCTTGGCTGTTTTCCATGTTAGTAGTCACTATCCCCGAATGGTTTCCACTTGCTTCAAGGCATGTTTACTTTGAAGCGAGCGCGATGATCGTCGGATTAATCTCACTCGGTCACTATATAGAAGCCAAAGCCAAAGCCAAAACGACCCGTTCACTACAAGCCTTAGTGAACCTTCAACCGCAGAACGCCACTCTAGTCACTGAAGGTGGTGAACGTGAGATTCCGCTTGAGCAAGTCACACTAGGCATGAAACTAAGAGTCAAACCCGGCGAAAAAGTACCCGTAGATGGTGTGGTCGAGAGTGGCGAGTCTTATCTAGATGAATCTATGCTCACCGGTGAGCCGATTCCAGTATACAAAGCATTAGGCGAGACGGTCTCTGCGGGCACCATCAATCAAGATGGCAGCTTAGTGATAACCGCCTCCGGCATCGGTAGCGATACCATGCTGTCGCGAATCATCACTATGGTTCGCGAAGCTCAGAGCAGTAAACCCGCAATTGCCAAGCTCGCCGATCAAATTTCTTCGATATTCGTACCGGTTGTGGTTGCCATCGCGATTGCTTCTGCGCTTGTGTGGTTTATGTTTGGCCCAGAACCAAAAGCCAGCTATATGTTAGTGGTCACTACCACTGTGCTGATCATCGCCTGCCCTTGTGCGTTAGGGCTCGCAACGCCACTGTCAGTTACAGTTGGAATAGGTAAAGCTGCCGAAATGGGCATTTTAATCAAAGATGCCGATGTGCTTCAGTCTGCCAGTAAAATAGATACGGTAGTATTTGATAAGACTGGAACCTTGACCAAAGGGAAACCGCAAGTTCAATCCGTTCATTCAGTCTCCAATGATGTTGACTACTTACTTGCTTTGGCCGCTTCAGTTGAAAAACAATCAGAGCATCCTCTGGCGAAAGCTATCGTTAATCAAGCTAACGAGAGTCAACTCACTCTCGTTGATGTAGCGAACTTTGAGAATCGCCGTGGGCAAGGTGTTTTTGCCCTGTATCAACAGGAAGAAGTTGCGATTGTCTCACTCAACTATGCTCAGGCGCAGTCGTGGGAAATTTCCTCAATAGAGACAGAAATTCATCATTACTTAGACAATGCTTGGACTCCGATTGTTATCGCAGTGAACGCTGAAGTAATCGGTACGATCGCTATTGCCGATCCGATTAAAGAAGACGCAAAGCAAGCGGTTTCGATGTTAAAAGCAATGGGGATTACACCTGTTATGCTCACAGGAGATAACCAGTCCGTCGCACAAGCCATCGCGACTCAATTAGGTATTGAACGCGTCATAGCCCAAGTATTGCCAGATCAGAAAGCGAGCCATATTGAACAGCTTAAAAGTGAAGGCCGTAAGGTTGCCATGATTGGTGATGGTGTCAACGACGCACCCGCTCTCGCTTTAGCTGATATCGGTATAGCAATGGGCAGCGGCAGCGACGTCGCAATTGAAAGCGCGCAAATTACCTTGCTCAACTCATCGCCAGTCTCTGTCATCAAGGCTATTGAGTTGTCGAAAGCAACACTGCGTAACATGAAACAGAACCTATTTGGCGCATTCATCTACAATTCACTAGGTATCCCAATTGCTGCTGGGGTACTTTATCCAGCTTTTGGCTTTTTGCTCAGCCCTGTTATCGCAGGTGCAGCGATGGCCCTATCATCAATAACGGTGGTGAGTAACGCCAACCGCCTAAGACTATTTAACACTTCCGAGAGGTCACTATGAATAGAAAAGCTCTAACTTTGGCTACCCTTGCGCTCTTGTCTGGTCAAGCGTTAGCTGCTGATGTCATCAACCATAAATCACCTTACTGTGGTTGCTGTACGGAGTGGACCAAACACATGCAAGATGCTGGGTTTGACGTCAATGAAAAACTGCATGAAAACATGAACCCAATTAAACAGAAACTCGGAATTACACCCGAACTTGCTTCTTGCCATACTGCGGAGATCAATGGCTATGTTTTTGAAGGGCATATCCCTGCTGAAGACATTAAAGCCTTCTTAGAAAACCCGCCACGTAATGCAAAAGGGCTTACGGTTCCAGGTATGCCGATGGGTTCTCCAGGCATGGAATATGGCAATGAAAAAGATGAGTATTCCGTCTATGCATTTAATGAAAAGGGTCAGGTATTCACTTACCGACACTACCAAGGTAATAAATAACGGATTCTGTTGATTCTATTTGCATTGCACTTTGATTCACTCTGGCAGATTAAAGTGCAATAAAGATTCATTTAAATCATAGATATAGATCTAAATTAACATCAAGTGTAACTACGTTTATTTTTGTTTTTCGCATTATTTCTCTCTCTCCGATAACTTTCTCGCCAACTTAAACGACGCCGAGCAAATGGCGTTCAATCGACTCTAGCTGCATAACGCCTATTTAAATAGAAACGCAGCAAATGAGTACTCGTTACCTAACAAAACTGAGAAGTACTATGCGTAAACATCTACTGATTGCAGCAACGGCTGCTGTGGTTTCACTACCCACTTTCGCTAATTCACCTTACATTGCAGTTGAACTTGCTGGCGGTAAATACAGCACCTCAGCAGCGGATGCCGAAAGCAAAACTGTCGTTGATAAACTGGATAACGCGGGCTCTTTTGCAATTAAAGGCGGCTCTTACCTAACTGAGAATGTGCGTGTTTATGGTTACCTGCAGTACAACGGTGAGTCAGAACTAAGCATCATCGATACTGAAGAAAATGCTCAAGTTAAGTTTCAGTTAGATGGATACCAATTTGGTGCGGGCTCTGACTACGTTTATCACATTGACAAAAGTTTCTATGTCCTAGCTGGCGGTTCATTAGGTTACTACAACAGTGAGCTAGAAACTAAAGTGACACCAGCTATGGGCTTGAGCGCTTCAACTACGAGCAAAAACTCAGGCTTAACGTATGGTCTAAATGCAGGTTTGGGTTACATGTTTACAGACCACTTTGGTATGGAAGCAGGCTACCGATTCAACTACTTTACCGGCAACGAGCATAAAGTTGGTGACGAAGTGCTTGGTAAGTTTAAGTCTTCAAACCAAGGCTACATCAACGCCACTTACAAGTTCTAACTATTGAAGTGAACTCGGTGTGTACTCCCCTAACGCACCGAGTTTCTCAAAAATGATACAAGTAAGCTAACTTATGAAGGGATCTATAAGTCGGAAGAATATTTTTGTAGAATGCGCCGCGTCTTTTCGCTCCCCTGTGACTCGTATGAATATACTCGCTCAAGCCAAGCAAAGCGGCCAACTCATCGCTATTGCTCACTTACTCTATGATCCTGAACATAAAACGCTAACCAATGGCAGCAATGAAATCGCGCTAGAGCCGCGTAATGTCGCCTTGTTAGAAGTATTGCTGTCTAATGTCGGTGAGCCAACCTCCATCGAGCAATTTATTGAGCAAGTTTGGGAGAACCAGTACATCTCAAAAAATGTGGTCACAAACCGTATCAGTTTGCTACGTAACCTCCTAAGAGAACATGTCCCGGATATTGACTCGACCAAACTGATCGTGACCTATCCTAAAAGAGGCTATTACATTCCAAATAGTCATGTTCAACTGGTCAGTTCATCTCGCGTAAACCTAGATTCTGCCAAACAGACCGCTGTAAATCATAAACTCAAGCTAAAACCATCAAAGTTTGCTTTTTGGAGCTCTGCTTTTGTTATTACGGCCCTTTTAGCGGCAGTCACTTTGGTCAATACATTCTTTGACGTAAAGGTCGAATCCAAAGATCAGGCTCTGTACGTGCCTCAGGTTCGCTTGCTGCTCGATCAAATTTCCTCATCACGACAATCAATGCAGGAAGATGCTTTAAAGCTCAAAGTATTGTTGCTCCATGCTTACAGCCATTCGCCTTATATCCACTTAGCCAATATGCGCTCACCGAGTTACTACTTGATGAGCTTAAGCGAGCACCATCACTTCCCGGGGTCAGATGCGCTCAATGATTCGGATTATAAGCTGACGTTTAACCTGATAAAGGACAAAATGGCAGCAGATACACTAGAGGTCATCCTTTACCATTCGGCGTCCGCTCGTGTTGCTTGGCGTAACTTATATTCGCTTGAAGACAATGAGTTGGTTGCAACCGTTAATGAGTTAAACTCTGATTTGACCGAATACTTTAAGCTGCCAACGCCTATTTTGCGCATCGATCAAGAACTGAAAACCAGTCTCACTCAATTGTCTGAAGCCGAATTCGATAAGTTGATTGAGCAAAATATGAGTGGCGCAGAGATTAGCTTCTATACCCGAGAGCTACTATTTAGCGACCAATCTTCTGATGTGCTTCGCCATTGGATTGACAAGGTTAAACAAAGCACTCCGACACCTTCTCCAGAACTGCATATGTTGCTAGCACTACTTACCTATCGCTCTGGTGAGATAGAGAAAAGCTTACAAATGTTGCAGCGAGAGTATGTCGCAGAAATTCCGAATAACGCACTTATTTTGATGCTGCAAGCCAATATTAGCCGTAAAAAACGTAATATAGAGCAATATTTAAGTAACTACCTAAAAGCGACAGCGGCACTCACCAGTAGCATTCCTGCTAGGCAAGTCTTAGCCCACTATACAAGTGATAATAAACAGGCTGCCTGCTTAGGTTTATGGAAAGACGCCCTATCAAACATAGAATACATGCAAATGCCGGATAGTTTACTTTGGCAAGGTGTAGAACGCTTCTGCGCTCCAATCAAAACAGCATGAAACGAAAAAGGCCCAGTAACAACTGGGCCTTAATATTAGGACAGTAGATTTAGACAGGCTTAGAAGCCGTAAGAAGCACCGAATACGAATGCATTGTTTTTGATGCTTGAACCTTGCTCGTTATCTTTACCATTTGCTTGGCTACGGAACTCAAAGTAAGGTTGAACACCTGTGCGAGTCCAAGTCATACGTAACTCGTGATCCATTGTATTTTGCTTTTTCATATCACCAGCAGTATTGTACTTTGACTCGTTACCTTCGATGACGTATACGTTGTTATAGCTCAGGCTAATCTCGTCATTGAGTTTGTAAGCAATACGGTTATCGAAACGAACATCATTGCTCTTGCCACTCTCTTCATAGCTATGCAGACGAGTTCTGTTGCTAATAGAAACGCCGTTGTCAAAGTTGTAGCCAATCTTAACAAGAGGACGGTATTGGAAAGTTTCACCATCAACTAGTAGATGCTGGTAACCTGCAGCAACCCAAAGGTTTTCTGTAATGTTGTAAGACTGCTCACCACCGATTGTTACGCCAACAGAGTTATTCTTACCTTCAACCACTGGGTCGCCAATAGAAATTCCATCAAGCTCAGTGTAAACAGTTAAACCGCCAACTGAGTTATTAAAAGTGTGTCCAGCCTCTAGAGTCGAAGTTGCGCTGTTGCCGTGTAAGTCTTCGCTGTGGAACTGAGCATTACCTGTTACGTAAGAAGAACCCGCATATGCAGTTGATGCGAAAGCAAGCGTGATTGCGCTAAGAGTTAGTAGTTTTTTCATTGTATTCTGCCTTTAAATACTAAAATGTGCTGCGGTTTTCACTCGGGTAATTCTTCACCACTTACCGCTAAATAGGTTTGCCTCCCTGGCTTGGCAATCATAATGTCGGATTTAATTTACGATAAAAAATTAATCCATTTTTTGTGCGACGGACTTCAACGTAAAAAAGAGAAAAGTAATTTAATTCTTAACTTTCATACTCTTACAAAAACAAAAAAATTAATAAAATAGAGATTGGTGATCCCTATCACCGAGAGACTTCCTATTAACTAGATTAACAGTATCGAGATCACACAGCTTTTAGGTTTTTATTAATTTTCGATAATAATAATCCGATCCTGATCACCAAAACATCGATCAGACGAATAACTTAATTAGAGAGTTTTAACGGGGAACTATGTGTGTTTGAAGATACAGATAAAAAGGCGAGCAATAAAAAAGGCCGCTTTTGCGACCTTTAGAGATGTCCAGTTATACCTTTAACGGCTCGATATCAAGTCAACCATCATTTGAATATGCAGCTCATCGTCGTTAAGACACGGGATATAAGTAAACTTCTCCCCACCACTCTCCATATACAGCTCACAACATTGTTCAGAGAGCTCTTCTAATGTTTCAAGGCAGTCTGCTGAGAAGGCCGGCGCCATAATATCGAGTTTTTTAATCCCTTTGGCTGGTAAGGTTTCTAATGTTTTGTCTGTATAAGGCTGCAACCATTCCTCGCGACCAAAACGAGATTGATATGTCATACCAATTTTGTCAGGTGACAAACCGAGTTCCTCGCCAAGAAGCGCAGTCGTTCGCTCACAATGTTGCGGATAAATATCGCCATTGTCAGCAAAGCGTTTAGGAATGCCATGGTATGAACAAAGGAGGTAATCACCTTGACCGTTCTCTTGCCAAGAACGCTTAACACTCTCAGCCAGTGCTTTGATATACAGAGGGTGCTCGTGGTAATCACGAATAAACTGAAAACTAGGTATAACAGGGATCTGCTTAAAGGCTTTAGTTAATCCATCAGATACCGCAGCCGACGTCGTTCCTGAATACTGAGGGTACAGCGGTAAAACGATGATGTCTTCAACACCTTGGTCTAGTAAAGACTCTACACCAACTTTCAGGCTAGGGTTACCATAAGTCATCCCTAATTCAACCGGAATATCAAGCTGCTGGCGAAGTTTTTCAGCTTGCTTCTTGGAGTAAACCAGAAGTGGAGACCCCTCTTCCATCCATACGGTTTGATACAACTTCGCTACTTTTGGTGCGCGAATTGGCAAAATCACACCATGCAAGATTGGACACCACAACCAACGCGTCATATCAACAACTCGCTTGTCATGTAGAAACTGACTTAAAAAGCGCTTAACCGCAGGAGCGGTGGCCTCATCAGGCGTACCTAAGTTAACTAGGAGTACACCTTGTTTTTTGTTATTTTGCATAGCTTCCTATCGACACTAAAAGGGCACTTTACGTACCTATCTCAGAAATGGATCAAACTAAGAGCATAAAAAAAGCGACCCTAAAAAGGATCGCTTCACTATAGCAAATTTTCAAAATTCGCGGTTAGCTATTTATGCTAGTGCTTTCTCGATATCTGCACTAACTTCAGCAACTTGCTTAGTACCGTCGAACTTAAGGTACTTAGTATTACCGGCTTCTGCTTCTTTACCGTAGTAAGAGATAAGCGGTGCAGTTTGCTCATGGTATACACCTAGACGAGCACGTACTGTCTCTTCTTTGTCGTCATCACGTACAACCAGATCTTCACCTGTTAGGTCATCTTTACCTTCAACTTTAGGTGGGTTGTAAACAACGTGGTAAGTACGACCAGAAGATAAGTGAGCACGACGGCCAGCCATGCGCTCAACGATGACGTCGTCAGCAACATCAAATTCGATTACGTAGTCTACGTCTACACCCATCTCTTTCAGACCATCTGCCTGAGGGATAGTGCGCGGGAAGCCATCTAGTAGGAAACCTTTTTCGCAGTCATCTTGAGCGATACGCTCTTTGATTAGACCAAGGATGATTTCATCAGAAACTAGCTGACCAGCGTCAATAACAGCTTTAGCTTGTTTACCAAGCTCTGTACCTGCTTTGATAGCAGCACGTAGCATGTCACCAGTAGAGATTTGCGGAACACCGTATTTTTCCATGATGAAATTAGCTTGTGTGCCTTTACCTGCACCTGGAGCACCTAGAAGAATGATGCGCATGTTGAATCCTCTTAAGATAATAATGATTTATACCGAAGCTCACTATGACGTTACCAAATAAACACATCTAGCGCTCACGGTAAGTTTCGGTATAACTGTTCTACAGTTAACAATAAAGCAGGCGTGCACATTACACGCCTGCTCATTGGGTTTCAAGGTTGCATTCTATCATACAAATTCAAACCAAGGCGCGGATTACGACTAAAGAATGCTTAAACACTCACACAAGTCTGCAACTTCTCGCGGTTTTATTCATGATTAATGCAAATAAATCAAAAAGCCCGCAAGATGCGAGCTTTTTGGTGTATTTAGGCTATTAGCCCTTAGTCAAAAGCGTGTTGATTGCACCTAAGAACTGCGATGGATCTTCCATCGAACCGCGTTCAGCCAGCATCGCTTGACCTAACAGCAGTTCTACCCAGCGACCGAACGCTTCTTGGTCTGCTTCGTCGGCCATGCGCTTAACTAGTGCATGCTCAGGGTTAATCTCAAAGATGTACTTCACTTCTGGAGCTGCCTGACCTGCTGCTTCAAGTAGCTTAGCCATTTGTGTGCCCATCTCGAAGTCATCCGTCACCACTACCGCTGGAGTGTTGGCTAGCTTGAAGGTAGTACGAACTTCTTTCACGCGCTCACCTAAGTACTCTTTGGTGCGCTCAACAACAGACTTAAACTCTTCTTCCGTCTCTTTCTGCTTTTCTTTCTCTGCTTCGTCTTCAAACTTGCTCAGATCAAGACCCGCTTTAGTAATTGACTGAAACTGCTTACCATCAAACTCGGTCAGGTAGTTCATCAGCCACTCATCAATGCGGTCAAACATCAGAATCACTTCGATGCCTTTGGCTGCGAACTGCTCTAGGTGTGGGCTGTTCTTAGCTGCTGCGTAGCTGTCTGCAGTCAGGTAGTAAATCTTGTCTTGATCTTCTTTCATGCGTTCAACATAAGACGCAAGACCAACAGTTTGCTCAGCAGAGTCAACTTCAGTAGACGCAAAACGAAGTAGAGCTGCGACTTTCTCTTTGTTGCTCATGTCTTCTGCAGGGCCTTCTTTTAGCACCAGACCAAACTCTTTCCAAAACGATTGGTACTTCTCTTCATCGTTTTTAGCCATACGCTCAAGCATATTAAGCACACGCTTAGTACAAGCATTACGTAGCGATTGGGTGACTTTGTTGTCTTGCAGAATTTCGCGCGATACGTTGAGTGGCAGATCGTTTGAATCTATTAGACCGCGAACAAAGCGTAAGTATGAAGGCATAAACTGCTCAGCATCATCCATAATGAATACGCGCTGCACATACAGTTTAAGACCAGATTTGTGGTCGCGGTTCATCATATCCCAAGGTGCTTTCGCTGGGATGTACAGCAAGCTTGTGTAATCGTTTTTACCTTCTACGCGGTTGTGACTCCACACCAATGGATCGGCGAAATCATGAGAAACATGCTTGTAAAACTCTTGGTACTCTTTTTCAGAGATATCAGACTTATTACGCGTCCAAAGTGCCTGAGCTTTGTTGATCTGCTCCCACTTTTTCTCGCCGGTTTCTTTGCCTTCTTCATCACGCTCAGCGGTCTGAATCGCCACAGGAATACCGATGTGATCTGAGTACTTGCTGATCACTTCACGCAAGCGCCACTCATTTAAGAACTCTTTACCTTCTTCACGCATGTGAAGAATGATGTCTGTACCGCGGCTCTCTTTAGAGATGGTTTCGATGGTGTATTCACCTTCACCCGCTGAGTGCCATTGAACACCCTCTTGAGCATCTAAGCCTGCTGCACGCGTACGAACCGTAACCGCATCAGCCACAATGAATGCTGAGTAAAAGCCAACACCAAATTGACCAATTAATTGTGAGTCTTTCGATTGGTCTTCAGACAGCTTTGAGAAGAATTCAGCCGTACCTGATTTTGCGATGGTGCCTAAATGCTCAATCACATCCTCACGACTCATACCAATACCGTTGTCAGAGATCGTCAGTGTATTCGCTGATTCGTCGAAAGAAAGCTTCACACCAAGGTCTGCATCGCCTTGATACAGTTCTGAATTTGACAAAGCTTGAAAGCGTAGTTTGTCAGAAGCGTCAGACGCATTTGAAATTAGCTCACGAAGGAAAATCTCTTTGTTTGAGTAAAGAGAGTGAATCATAAGGTGAAGTAATTGTTTTACTTCAGACTGAAAGCCACGAGTTTCTTTGTTTTGAGTTGCTGTATCGCTCATGATAACTCCATAAGTTCTATACTTATCAAGCCAATAGATTCATAATAATGATGTCTATTTGGCCTAAATCTGCCAATTAACATGAGGGTGACAAATGTAAATTCAAGGTCAAGAATCATAAAAACAGTGTTTTTTTTGTTTTATTTTGACTATCCTTTGCCACGCCAAAAAATCAAAAAATATAAACTGATTTCACCGAAATTGGTTGTGTTGAGCGCTTTAACAACTTAACTGTCTGAAACCTCTAATATAGTGGCCGCAATTAATGAGTAACATAGGTACTAAGTTTAATCTTGATAATAGATTTACCTTTGACCCAAACACCAACTCTCTCGTCGACAAAGAGAATAACAACGAGCTAATTCGTTTAGGTAGCAACGAAAGCCGTATCCTGCTGTTGTTGTGTGAGAAGCCAAGCGAGATTGTCTCTCGTAACGATCTGCATGACTTTGTTTGGCGTAAACAAGGCTTCGAAGTTGATGACTCAAGCTTGACTCAAGCAATCTCTACGCTGCGAAAGCTACTCAAAGACTCTACAAAATCACCAATGTTCGTTAAAACGGTGCCAAAACGTGGTTATCAATTGATTTGTTCTGTAGAGCGTGCAACCACACTAATGAGTGGTGAACCCCTTGAGGAAGAAAGCTCAGAGATTGAAGCCGTTGAAGTTACCGAGCAAATCAAAGTTGAAGAGACAGTTGAAACGCCTGTCGCTCCAAAAGCAGTTAGCTCTGTCAATGAAACAGCTGAAACACAAGTTCCGGTTCGTAAGCCAAGCTCATTGCTATCTAAACTACTAATTGTAGTAGCGTTCTTGATTCCTTTATGTGTCATCTTATTCACTAACCCAGCTGAGTCTAAATTCAGACAGTTAGGAGTCTTCGATAACACGGTTGTCAAAGCGCCTATGAATCATCCAGATCTAAGCAAGTGGTATCCGTCCATCGAGCAGTGTGTGAAGAAGTACAATGAAACACATGTAGAAGCACTGGCTCCAGTGGAAGTGATCGCAACAGGCGGTCAGAACAATCAACTTATCCTGAACTATATCCACTCTTTGGATAATTCAGGTGAAAACATCACGTTGCGTATCTTCGCAGAGCAACAAGATCTCAGTAAAGTTTGCCAGTAGGAAGTACACCGATGAATCAAAAAATTGCAGCTAGCCTACTTGTTATCTCCGCTGTATTTAGCGCTTGGTTATACTGGGGCAGTGACCTTAAAGTTGAACAGGTTCTTACTTCAAAAGAGTGGCAGTCTAAGATGGTAACGGTTATCACCGAGCCGCTTCAAGAAGAGTCTGTTGGGTCACTTCGCAAAGTCGATGTGGTATCGAACGTTAAGTACTTACCAAACAACACTTACATCCGTGTAGCAACAGTGCGTTTGTATCCTTTCAATGCTAAGACAGAGAGCGTGATAAACATCTCTGAGACTGGCGAGTGGGACATCAGCGATAACTACCTGTTGGTATCTCCGACAGAGTTTAAAGATGTTTCTTCTGCGCAAAGTAAAGACTTCACTGCAGAGCAGTTAGACTTGATTACTCAGATCTTTAAGATGGATGCTCAGCAAAGCCGTCGTATCGATATTGTTAACGAAAAGACACTGCTACTGACGAGCCTAAGTCACGGCTCTACCGTTCTATTTTCTAACTAAATTCAATAAAGGGGCATGATGCCCCTTTTCTTTTTTCATATGGATTGGATAAACACCTTCAGCCTCTTATTGGGCTCACTTACAGCGAATACGCTCGCCTCACTCTCTGGTGGTGGCGCAGGGTTACTGCAATTCCCACTGCTCATTTTCTTTGGCCTGCCTTTCTCTATCGCTTTGGCCACCCACAAGATCGCCAGTGTCGCCCTTGGTCTCGGGGCTGCCTACACCCACATCAAACAGAAAAACTTCAGCTACCAAGTTGCTTTGTATCTTATTAGTGTGGGAAGCATTGGGGTCATTATTGGCGCTAACATTGTCTTACTGATTCCCGGAGATCTTGCCGAGAAAATGCTGGGTGGAATGATATTGTGCCTTGGTATCTATTCACGTTTTAAAAAGCAGCTTGGACAACAAGAACTGCCACTAAATCGCGACACTAAAGGTTGGATAATTGGTGGATTAGGTTTAATGCTTATCGGGGTGGTTAACGGTTCACTGACGGCAGGATCGGGCTTATTGGTCACGCTATTTCTGGTACGCTGGTTCGGTTACAGCTATAAGCAGGCTGTCGCGCTCACCATGTTATGTGTCGGTCTGTTCTGGAATGGCATTGGCGGCATTGCGATAGTTCAAGCAGGCGCTCCGGTTTATTGGCCTTGGTTACCGGCTCTGCTGCTAGGCTCATTCATCGGCGGCAGCTTAGGCGCTTACTTAACCACTCGTTACAGCAATCAATTAATCAAGATATGTTTTGAAATACTGACTTTCGCCGTTGGTATCAAGCTTTTGTTTTAAAGGAATTTTTATGGATAAAGCCATCATAGATATTTACTACTGCCGCCAATGTAATTGGATGCTACGTTCTACCTGGCTATCTCAAGAGCTGCTGCATACTTTTAGTGAAGAGATAAAGACTGTTTCTCTCCACCCTGACACGGGTGGTCGCTTTGAGATTCATTGTAATGGTCAGCTTATATGGGAGCGCAAACGCGACGGTGGATTCCCAGAAGCGAAAGTACTGAAGCAAAAAGTGCGCGATATCATCGACCCACAGCGAGACTTAGGCCATTCAGACAGCAAATAGAAAAATAGGCAGTCAATCACTGCCTATTTTTGTCTGATGAGCTTCTAACTAATCGCCGTCGAGGCTAGTACTTCACCAGAGAAGGTCACGACTTTGAGCTCATTCCCTTCAAGTAAGCCATAGCTCGGCGCATGCCCATTGCGCGGAAAGGTGATTGACCCAGGGTTAAATATAAACTGCTCACCCTCTCGCTGAGCGACGGGAATATGGGTATGACCATGAGCCAACACATCTCCCTGCTTTAACGCTGGGCGCTTACTGGAATTGTAGAGATGACCATGAGTTAAAAACAGTCGCTGTCCGGACTCTAATAACACCCAAGCGTAATCCATCATCATTGGGAACGAGAGCAGCATCTGATCAACTTCACTGTCACAATTACCACGCACCGCAATGATTTGGTCAGCATATTGATTGAGCAGCTCACTCACCGCTGGCGGATTGTAACCTTCAGGGACAGGATTACGTGGGCCATGGTTTAATATGTCACCAAGTATTACTAGCGTCTCAGCACCAGATTTTTCATATTCAGCAAGAACTTGCTGGGTTGCAGGCAAGCTGCCATGCAAGTCAGAGGCAAAAAAGAGTTTCACGACATCATCTCCTCAAATTAATGAGGAGATTCTACGCACTCTCCGGCTATTAGTCATCATGTACCATGCCGTTAATGACGATGTTGTTGTAACTGACCATTCCGATGATTTTACCTGCTTCAATCACTGGCGCTCGGCTAATACCAAAGCGCTCGAATAAGCGGGCGCAGTATTTCACATTCATATCTGGATCGACCGACAACGCGGGTTTAGTCATAATCTCATAGATGTTAGTGCGGTCTGGCGAACGATTTTGTGCGAGCACTTTTTTAGCGATGTCATTCATCAATACCAAACCATACTCGTCATCTTCATTGCGCTTATTAACCACCAGCGCTTTTACTTCATGGCTACGAGCTAACTGAATACCTTCTTTTACCGTTGTTAAGCCATCAATGACGACATAGTTGTTGGTCATTACATCCCGAACTCGAACCTTTTTGTGTGTGCTCATAACTCATCCTCTACCACTTTGGTTAACTTCTCGACTTGATGCGCGACTCCAACGGCATCTTCAATATCAATCTGAACCGCAATCCCTTGGCCTGACTCTTGGTCAAACTCTCCGACTTCACCAATCGTCTCTAAAATGTGTCGGGATAAATGTTCTTCTACAACAAACAACAAAACGTCTTTTTGTACATCTAGGGTGAGACCAAAAAAGGTTTTCTTTTGATTAAGCCCCTCCCCTCTTGCGTTATTGATCACTGTAGCCCCTGTCGCCCCAGCTTCACGAGCAGCATCAAGCACCACGTCTGTTTTACTATCTTCAACGAAAGCCAATAACAATTTAAAGCGCATTATTTTCATCCTCCCGCTCAGCTCCCTTGTTTAATCGCTGAGTGATTTGTGCATACCCCATGACAGAAATTATGGGAAATAAACTAGCGAATGCTATCAGTCCAAAGCCGTCTATCATTGGATTGCGCCCCGGAACCGTCGAGGCCAACCCTAAACCTAACGCCGCGACTAACGGAACCGTGACCGTAGAAGTCGTCACCCCGCCAGAGTCGTAAGCAAGTGGGATAATAAGCTTTGGTGCATAAAAGGTTTGTATTACTACTACGATGTAACCGACGATAATGTAGTAATGAATGGGATCGCCAACAACAATTCGGTAGCTACCTAAAGAAATCCCCACGGCAACGCCAATCGCCACCGCAATCCTTAATCCATTGACACTGATACTCCCACCAGAAACTTGATTGGCTTTAATCGCGACAGCTATCAAGGAGGGCTCTGCTATCGTGGTACTAAAGCCGATGAAGAAAGCAAACAGGTAAACCCAGTAGTAGTCCACCCATTCGAACACGGTTCCAGCAGAAAGCTTAAACTGCTGAATAAAGCTTGGAGCGGTAAGCTGCTGTGCCATGGCCTCGCCAAGAGGAAACAGTGCTAAATCAAGGCCAAGCAAAAACAGTGATAGACCAAGAATGACGTAAAAAAAGCCAAGAATGACTTTTGGCAAATTAGTCACTGGTCGCCTGAGAACGGCAAACTGAAAACCAAAAATGATGGTAGCGATCGGCAATACATCGGTAATAGTGCCAATAAAGGTATCTAAGAAATGAGTCCAACCGATCATGCCACCACCATTCCGTAGACCATCACAAACATCATGGGTAATAGTGAGGCAAACGCGATCAACCCAAATCCATCGATCATCGGATTGCGCCCTTTAATTGCCGAAGCAAGACCGACACCAAGCGCTGTCACCAGAGGCACAGTAATAGTTGAGGTCGTTACGCCACCTGAATCATAAGCGACACCAATAATGCTCTGTGGCGCAAACATAGTAAGAACCACAACACCGATATAGCCGCCAATGATCATATACTGGATAGGCCATCCTTTAAGAATACGCAACACGCCGAGTAAAATCGCAATCCCGACAGACAGTGCGACGGTGTAGCGTAGTCCGTTGGCATACTCCTCCATAGACTCCTCGCTGTGTAGAATCATCCCTCCTTCTGCGGCCACTTCTGCCGCTTCATCGGCAACAGCCGTTAACGCGGGCTCGGCAACGGTGGTACCAAAGCCTAAACAAAATGCAAATATGAGCAGCCAAAACACGCTTCCCTTACGAGCAAAAGCTTGGGCCATGGTTTCACCTATAGGGAATAAACCCATCTCTAGACCAAAGATAAAAAACGTTAAGCCAAAGACAACTAATACAAGACCAAACAAAATAGACAATAAATTGGGGAGAGGCTCTTGCAATACAACAAGCTGAAAAAAAGCGATGACAACAATAATGGGTAATAGATCCCGTAAGCTTCCTAATAGCGCTTTAAACAACGCCGTCGCTGCTTCCACTGAACCTCCTTGCAAGTCAGTTAATCGCTAATCTTTTCTCTAGCATGGCAAACAATTTCACTTTCTTATGTGATACCCGCAACGTCGATAAGGATAAACGTAACAAAATGTGAATTTTGTGATATTGCCACGAGTGATCACATTTGCTGCTAAGTAACTATAATTAGTAACAATAGTTCACTATGGTTAAAATTGGACTTGTCTGCTCTGCACAATAAGAGGATTAGGAATGAAGGTATTGCTCACTGGGGGAACCGGCTTTATTGGTCGAGAATTGCTAAAGCATTTGACGACTCATGAAGTAGTCTTGCTTACTCGTGAGCCAAGACATGCCAAAATGCTCCTTAGCCATACAGATATGGGCAACGTCACTTACATTTCTTCACTGGATGATTTTCATCACCTCAACGATTTTGATGCCGTCATCAACCTCGCAGGAGAGCCGATAGCGAATAAGCGTTGGACCAAAAAGCAGAAAAAAAACATCTGCGACAGTCGCTGGAAACTGACTGAAACCTTAGTTGAGCTTATTCATGCCAGTACTACCCCACCTGAAGTTTTTATCAGTGGTTCTGCGGTAGGCTACTACGGCGATCAACAAGAGCACCCTTTTGACGAAAGCCTGCATGTAAATTGCCAGGGCTTTCCACACCACGTGTGCAGTAAGTGGGAACAGATTGCGAATCGTGCCCGTTCTGAGATGACACGTGTCTGTATTTTACGTACTGGCGTGGTGCTCGCTCCACAAGGGGGAGCACTATTAAAAATGCTCCCTCCATACCGTTTAGGGCTAGGCGGACCACTGGGCCATGGTCGCCAATATATGCCGTGGATCCATATGTTAGATATGGTCCGTGGCATTATCTATTTGCTCGAAACACCCCATGCTCACGGAGAGTTTAATCTCTGTGCGCCGCACCCCGTGTCGAATAAGCAGTTCAGCCAAACATTGGCTAAAACACTCAAGCGTCCACACCTTCTTTTTACGCCTAAATGGGTAATGTCAGTGGCGATGGGAGAAAGCTCAGTACTACTATTTGATAGTATTAGAGCCAAACCCAAGAAGTTAACTGAACTCGGATTCCGCTTCAGTTACTCACGCCTTGAGCCTGCACTAAAAAACTTGTTACAACACCACGAATAATCCAGTAACCTAACTTCAGTTGAAAGAATCAATGGGTTAGATCGCGATGGATAAATCGATATTAATTACGGGCTGTTCAAGCGGAATTGGCTATGTCTGTGCCCACGCTCTTCATAAGCGAGGCTATCAAGTCATTGCATCTTGTCGCCAACAACAAGATGTTGAAAGACTGCAAGCAGAAGGACTCTCCTGCATCCAGATTGATCTCTCAGACAGCCAGAGCATTACCAAAGGGGTAGAGCAAACATTAGCACTCACCAATGGCAAGCTTGATGCTCTATTTAATAATGGGGCTTATGGCCAACCTGGAGCGTTAGAAGATCTGCCCACTGATGGTTTAAGAGAACAGTTCGAAACCAACTTCTTTGGTTGGCATCAATTGGTATGTGAACTCCTTCCAACCATGCGCAAACAGGGTTATGGTCGAATCGTACAAAACAGCTCTGTCCTTGGTTTTGCAGCAATGAAATATCGCGGCGCATACAATGCTTCTAAATTTGCCATTGAAGGTTGGAGTGACACGTTGAGGCTCGAACTCATGGATACCGATATCCACATAAGCCTGATAGAGCCAGGGCCAATTGAAACCGAGTTTCGTTCTAATGCCCTTATCGCCTTTAAGAAATGGATCACAGTTGAAGGCAGCGCCCATGAAAAGCAATACCGTCAGCAAATGGAAAGGCTGAACAACGATACCTCAAGCAATGCGTTTGTTTTGCCGGCAGAATCATGCATAGATCCCCTTGTTCATGCGCTAGAAGCGAAAAGGCCTAAGATTCGTTACCGTATTACTACGCCGACTAAGGTGTTTGCTGTCTTAAAACGCCTACTGCCAACCCGGACACTAGACAAAATATTGCGACAAGCTGCATGATATTTTCTGCAAGTTTGTAATTATTCCGTAACAATAAGACGTTAGATTAACAATTAGGGCAAGCCCTAGTTATAAAATTCAAGCGCTACATTCGGTATAATAATATGACTTTAAACCAGTTGAACTGGCTGAGTGTGGGTGTTGCGCTAACGTTGTTTATCGTTTTATAGACACCTTCGCTTACCCTTTCGGGAGAACATTAACACCGCCATTGCAGGCGGTGTTTTTGTTTCTGCCAACAATATAATCTCAAATTCAAGCTCTTACCTTGAACTCTCCTGTCCTAGCCCATATCTTTGACTCATAGAATAAGTCGCAAGGAATTCATAGATGCAATCTCCATTTATTGTTGAGCTAAACGAACAAAACTTCCGCCAAGTGCTAGAAGGGTCAATGCAAACCCCAGTGCTAATCCACTTTTGGGCGCCAATGAGCGAAGAAAGTGCGCAAGTGATACCTGACCTGCAAATGCTAGCGCAGCAATATAACGGAGCCTTCACATTAGCTCTTTTGAACTGCGAGCAGGAACAAGCCATAGCAAGCCAGTTTGGTGTTCAAGCCTTGCCTACCATTGCCCTATTCGTAAATGGTCAGCCTGTCGATGGTCTTGGTGGCCCACAGACAATTGCTGTTATTCAACAAATGCTAGCGAAACATCTCCCTAGCCAAGACGAACTAAACTTAAAGCAAGCACTTGAGCTCATCCAAGCAGGTCAACATGCCCAAGCTCTGCCGCTTCTAGAAGCTATCGCCGAGGAATTGAAACAAAAAGGCGATGTAAAACTTGCTCTAGCAGATTGCTATTTAGAAACACAGAACTTTGACCAAGCTAAGTTGCTGCTAGAAAATATTCCTCTTGAGTACCAAGATAATTACTACAAAGGCTTAGTCGCTAAATTAGAACTTCATGCACAGGCAGCAAACAGTCCTGAGATCCAGTCTTTAGAAGAAGCGTTGGCACAAAACCCAAGTGACCTAAAACTGGCTAACGAACTTGCGCTTAACTACCACCAAGTAAATCGCGACGAAGAAGCGTTAGAGATTCTATGGAACACCTTGCGCACCGATTTGAACGCGCTAGATGGCGAAATGAAAAAGTCCTTTATGGATATACTCGCCGCCCTTGGGCAAGCTAACCCGATCGCGGGTAAATACCGCCGTCAGCTTTACTCAATCCTTTATTAAGATCACTTTAAATCATAGACTTAAAGCCGGCACTGTCCGGCTTTAATTTTGTCTAATTTTCGCTGAAGTTCTCACTTCTACCATTGTCACAGCAGGCTCAATAAGCAACAATCAATAGACTACTCTCATAAGGAACTCAGATATGGCTATTGACTCATTGATTACTATTGGTGTCTTTCTCGTTGTTGTAATTGCACTTATAATCGCCGGTGTAAAAACCGTCCCTCAGGGCAATAACTGGACCGTCGAACGCTTTGGTCGTTATACCCTTACCCTAAAGCCGGGTTTAAACATCATCATTCCATTTATTGACAGCATTGGCCATAAAATCAATATGATGGAGCGAGTGCTCGATATCCCAGCCCAAGAAGTCATTTCCAAAGATAACGCCAATGTCACCATTGATGCCGTCTGTTTCGTTCAGGTTGTTGATGCTGCTCAGGCCGCCTATGAAGTCAATGACCTTGAACATGCGATTCGCAATCTTACTCTGACCAATATTCGTACTGTTCTTGGTTCCATGGAGCTGGATGAAATGCTCAGTCAGCGCGATATGATCAACACTAAACTGCTCTCCATTGTTGACGAAGCCACCAATCCTTGGGGTGTCAAAGTTACACGTATCGAGATTAAAGATGTACAGCCACCAGCAGACCTGACAGCAGCGATGAACGCTCAAATGAAAGCCGAGCGAAACAAACGTGCAGAAGTCCTTGAAGCAGAAGGGGTTCGCCAAGCCGAGATTTTGCGTGCAGAAGGCCATAAACAGTCTGAAATTCTAAAAGCCGAAGGTGATAAACAAGCGGCAATTCTTCAAGCAGAAGCTCGCGAACGTGCTGCAGAAGCCGAAGCCCGAGCAACTACTATGGTGTCTGAAGCGATCGCTAAGGGTGATATGCAAGCTGTAAATTACTTTATTGCTCAAGGCTATACTGATGCGATTAAGTCCATCGGCCAAGCAGAAAATGGCAAAATCATAATGCTGCCTCTTGAAGCGACTGGCTTGATGGGTTCAGTCGCAGGAATTGCCGAAATGTTTAAGCACTCGAAAGAGTCAACTAAGTAGAGGCTAATGTGTTTGAATTACTAGATAGTATCAATCATTGGCATTGGCTAGCCTTCGGGCTAGCTTTACTTGCCATCGAGCTGCTCGGCACCGCAGGCTATTTTTTATGGCTTGGGTTGTCAGCCTTAATTGTGGGCATTTTACTCACATTTATTCCCATGAGTTGGCAGCTACAGTGGGTTGCTTTCGCAGCATTTTCTTTAGTGACCACTTGGTTGTGGTGGCGCAGACAATTTAAGTCGGACAGAAAGTCCGATGCCAACCGCGAACTTAATCAAAAAAGTAAGCAGTTGGTCGGTCAACTCATACGCCTCGATGAAGACTTTCCAGCAGGGAAAGGACGCTTGAAGGTGGGTGACACCACATGGAGTGCTCAGTCAGAAAGCGCGATAAGTGCAGGTCAACAGGTTGAAATTACCAAAGTGAGCGGTATTATTTTAACCATAAAGCCATGTGATAATTAGACTAATCACTTCAATTGACGCGTTTTATTCGTTTTTAATTAAAATTAAGTCGGTAACTAGTTAAAGGAACTCTATTTTTTAAGTTTAATTCGAGAAATTAAGTATTTAACTAGTTGCCAAAATACATAAATACACTTATCAGAACCATCAAGCCCTCAAAATAATAACCAAACCTTTCATACATTTAAAAATTGCCCCCTCTTTCCCCCTCCAACTTAATAAACTTTAAAAAATTTGATTTCTTGCAATTATTTTTGATCCTTCGTGGTCTATTGCCATACTAGTCAATATCTCTGACTAGGAGATTGTAAGACACATGGAGAAAATGTTATGAGAAAACTAGCTTCAATATTTGTCGGATTATTGTTTAGTGCTGCCGTTTTGGCAGGAAATGGAAGCGGCCAAACAGGACCAAATGTAGAGTGCGAATTAAAAGATGGTAAGGTACGTTATATTCCAATAATGATCTGTAGAGCCGAAGGTGGAAAGGTTTTATAAGCTTATTAAAAGACGAATGTTAACTCCACCTGTTAATAATTAAAAAGGAACCGTTAAGGTTCCTTTTTTAACTAATACATTACTTACTGATCAGGTCAACCAAGATCATTTTTTTCTCAGTTTCACTCGCCTGATTAAACCAGTAAGAGAACATTTGCTCTGCCTGATTCGCTGTTTCTAGCTTTGCCGCCGAACTCTTACGGTTCGAAACCGCCCAGTTCGTAACATTTTCTTGTTGTTTGCTATCAAGCTGTTCATACCAATACATTGCCATTTCTTGAGGTTTAGATTTCTCAGCAATACTTTGAGAAATTACTGGGCTCGCAACAACTGGCGCAGCAATCGCTGCTGAGTTTGGTGCTGGCTGATTATCTATACTATTTCTTATCGCTTTAATATAACCTGCTGCCACATCAAAAAACACTTTGTTCTGTTCAGATGATGCTATAGCGAATCTCAGCCCTTGTTGCTCTCCCTTTAATAAAGAGGCTTCTGAAACATCAAATCTAAATAACTGCCTTTGTGTACAGATATCGCTACATGTTTCAGCAGTAGGTGCTAGAGACTTAAGAGGTATTTCTTTCCCGTCTAGTTCTACGTATTTGTATTCACTATAGTTTTTAAAATACTTAACTTCCATAACAATAAAAGAACTAGGCACTTGAGCTTGATGATGCGGGGCAACATAATTTAATGCTAAGTTAGACTGTGTAAGCTGAGCCCCTTTGCTAACCTCAACATCCGGCGAAAAGCTCTTGCCCTCTACCAAATAATAGTTTTGCTTTGTTTCAACTTGGGCTACAACATCAGTGAAGCTACTTTCAGAATCCAGTGTGGTGCAACCAACCATCAATGCGACTAAAGACGCGATTACGCATTTTTTCATATTAATTCCCTATTTGAAAACTTCTTTTATATTACAAACATTTAACTAATTTCGACAGAGAGTAACTCCACATATTAGAGACTAAAACGCTGGCCTATGAGGCCAGCGTAAAGAGAATAGGTATCGGGTACTCTATTAGAAGCCGTACTCTAGACCTACACGAACAACAAAGATTTCACTGTTTTTGCCGTCAGACTTGAGGTCACGCTGAGCAACTCGAACATAAGGTACGAAACCATTGTGTACATACATTAGCTGGCCAGAAACAATGCTATCTGCATCATCTTGCTTGATACCTGCTTTCTTCGACTCTTGGTTAGCCGCATAACCTAGCTTGAAGCCCCAAGGACCACTCCAGTATTGACCGATAATAGAGTAAGAAGCTTGCTCAGATTTAACGCCAGTTGTATCTTTAGACTCACCTGCTTTGTATGCTGCGGCCAAGCCGAAACCTGCTGGAAGTGAAGCTTCGAAGCCTAAGATATAACCAAATGTATCAGCATTAACTTGATCTGCTGCACTTGCAGATTTGTAATTGCTACCTTGAGTAATGCTGCTGCCATCTGCATCTTTACAGCCCGTTGGCGTAGCACAGTAGGAGTACGCTTCAGCAACACTGTCTGAAATCTTACGATCCTGCTCAGACTCTAATGCAGCGTGGATAGTAAAGCTATCTGCTAGTTTGTAGTGAGCATTAGCGCCGTAGAAGTAGTTATCTTTAACAGAAGATTCGCCACGACCTGTCGCCAGCGCAAAACTAAACCCGTTGTAATCTTTAGAGTCAAAACGAGCCATATCACCATGACGGTCGCGGTTGTATTTAACATCAGCGCCCCAGTCAAAGGCTGCGCCTAGACCTGGGTTAGAGTATGGCCAGTCAATGATTTCGTACATTGGTGTAAGCATACGACCAAAACGTACTTTACCCCAGTCACCTTGCAACCCAAGGAAAGTATCACGATTACCAAGTGTCGCACCGTCACCGTTTTCGCCAACATAGCCCGACTCGATTTGCACGAATACATTTAAGTCATCGAACATATCTTTGCTTGCACGGAAACCGATACGAGATTCGTTTTCGTAGTCGTAACCAGTACTCTTGTCAGTTACCACACCAGTACTAATTACTGTTTCATCAGTGTCGTAGTTAACTACCGAAATAGCTGCTACACCGTAGGCTTCTACTTGGAAGTCACTGTTAACACCAACTTGCTTAGCCATTACACCAGTTGACGCTACTGCCACTGCTGCACCTAAAAGTGTACGTTTAAACATTTTGTCCATGGAAAAAACTCCTAAAAATGGATATAGCTGTCTTCTTATTTTTCTCACCTTAAGTTGGCCGCCGAAGGGAGAAATCATTTCCTATGTGAAAACCTTGGATTAATCATTAATTCTTAGTTTTCGATTTCCTGCATACACACCGTGTATCCATGTTTCTCAGACTAACTTCGCGACAAAAAACATCAACCAGAACTTAATTTTCATGTAAAAAAATATGACCAGCTACAAATTTTTATAATTCCAGTGATCCAGATCGACAATCGCACCTCACACAAGTTCAAAAAATATTTAAAACAGTAAAAACAAAGACTTAATCATAAAAAATCTATAAATCAGATTGAAGTGCGTCGCATAATTTTATTTGTAATACACATAATTACATCTAATCAGATCCTCATCACAGAAGATCTGAGCATATTATGAGGTTCAAAAAAGCACTTTATTTATGACAAAAAAAAGCCCTACACTCTAATGAGCATAGGGCCTAAAAATTGGTAGCTTTATTAGGACATTGTTTTAATTAGAAGCTTCTTTTTCTTGTCTAAGTTTCTTTTTACTTTCGCAAGTTCATTCTCTAATAATGAGACTTCACCGATCAGCTCCCCATACCCTGCATCTCTGAGTAGTTGACTAAAAGTATTGGATTCTTCGAGCTCCTCTTTGACTACTTGAACTTTGTGCTTACAAAGCTTTCCAAAGCTTCCTGCCTTACAGTTACATGAAACAGAAACTCCGTGGTCATGCTGCTTTAAAGCAATGGTATATGGTTCAACAGTCGAACCTTGAACTTCAACTTCTTTATAATTCATCGACTTCACTCCAAAGCTTGTCTTCATCCCAGACATCAACGCCTAAACTAGTTGCTTTAGATAATTTGCTACCAGCTTTTTCACCTGCTATGAGAAAATCCGTATTTTTTGAAACGGAGCCAGAAACTTTAGCTCCTTTATCTTCTAATAAGGACTTTATCTCTGAACGCTTCATTCGGATAAATGTGCCTGTTAATACTATGGTCTTACCTGAGAATTTCTCATCCGAAACTTTCGTTTCAGACTCCGTGCGCTCCGCTTCTTGATTCCAGTGAATACCTAGCTCCGTCAATTTTTTTTCTAACTCAACGAGCATTTGACGATTACTCTCTAATGCTAAGAAGTTTTGTACTCCTATTCTTCCTTTATCTGGTAATGACCCAGGCACTGAAATTAGATCTATATACTCAGCTTTAGAAAAAGACTCTAATGTTCCAAAATGGGACGAAAGCCTTTGAGCAGAAATCTTACCTATGCCTATGATCCCCAAGAAATCCACATAGTGCTCCATTTTGGATCTGACATGTATTTGTGAAGAGATCTTATGTTCTTTTGGTTCATCAATTCCGAGAACAGTAAGTAAATCTATAATATATATAGTATTTCGCGAGTCAGAAAAATAGTTACTAATTTCTTGAGCTACTTCGTGTCCCACGTCAGGTAGTAATGTCAGTACAGAAAGAGGGCACGAAGCAATTGTGTTAATACTACCTAAATGTTTGGATAACGCTTTTGCCGTAGCTTCACCAACCTCTGCAATACCTAGGCTCATAATCAAACGTGGTAAAGCGACATCCTTGCGTGCTTGTATTGCATTGTACAATTTACGAGCAGAAACATCAGCAAAGCCTTCTAGGCGCAAAAAGTCTAAATCATCTAACCTAAACAAATCAGCAGGTGAGGAAACTATATCTCTATCTACTAACTGAGATACTACTTTCTCACCTAGTCCATCAATGTCGAAACATTTTTTAGAAACAAAGTAGCTAATCGACTGCTTAAGCTGCTCAGGACACAATAGCCCCGCTGGACATTTAGTAGTCGCTAACTCTTTTTCATGGCTAATAGTTTTTAAGTGCTTAGTTTTTACAATTCGAACTAGTTCTGTACCACACGATGGACAATGACTAACATATTTAATGGGATGTGCATCAGCTCTTCTTCGACTCAATACGACTTCAGTTATTTGGGGGATTACGTCGCCAGCTCTTCGAATAATTACTGAATCCCCTGTATAAAGCCCCAAGCGCTCTATCTCATCGGCATTGTGAAGGGTTGCATTACTGACGGTAACACCGCCTACAAATATAGGCTCCAGCTTAGCAACAGGCGTGATGGCGCCTGTACGTCCAACTTGGAACTCGACATCATTTAACGTGGTGATTTCTTCTTGAGCAGGGAATTTGTAAGCAATCGCCCAACGTGGCGCTCTGGCGACAAAACCAAGTTGTTCTTGAAGAGCGATCTCATCAACTTTAATCACCACCCCGTCGATTTCATACGCTAAGGACTCACGGCGTTCGAGGATATCTTGATAATAAGCTTTCACTTCATCGAGGTTGTTTACGCGCTTTGTCTCTGGGCACATTGGCAATCCCCAGCCTTTCAGCTGTATGAATCGTTCATAGTGACTCGAAGAGAGTTCAACACCCTCAACCACACCGACACTGTAGGCATAAAAGCTCAAAGGGCGAGTTGCTGTAATACGTGAATCCAATTGGCGCAAACTGCCTGCCGCTGCATTACGTGGGTTAACGAAAACTTTCTCACCTTTCTTTAGCGCTTGCTCGTTAAGTTTGTCAAAACCAGCTTTAGGCATGAACACTTCACCACGTACTTCAATGCGTGCTGGCCAACCTTCACCTTGAAGCTTCAATGGAATGGCTTTGATAGTACGAACGTTCTCGGTGATGTTTTCACCTGTTGCACCATCACCGCGTGTCGCAGCTTGGACGAGCACACCGTTTTCATACAGCAGGCTAACCGCAAGGCCATCTAGCTTTGGTTCACAACAAAAAACATCAAACGCCGCGCTTGGAATACGGTCGCCCATACGTTTATGGAAGCTTTCTAGCTCGCCATCATCAAAAGCATTGTCTAATGAAAGCATTGGAATCTCGTGCGTGACCGAGCCAAAACCGTCTAATGGCGCGCCGCCGACTCGCTGACTTGGTGAGTCTATGGTGACAAATTCTGGGTTTTGAGACTCAAGCTCCATAAGCTCGCGCATGAGCCTGTCATATTCAGCATCCGGTATTTCTGGATTATCCTCGACGTAGTACTTCACCCCGTGGTAGTGAAGCGTTTGACGCAATTGATTAAGCTTCTCTTGAATCTCTGTAGACATAGCTAACTCTATAATTATTACTTCTAACGGTGCCAAGAACGGCTCGGTTCTTAGCGGCCAATGCAGGCAGTATGAACACGCCTTGCAACGTTCGCAACTGAGAATGAAAGAAAAAAGGCTCCATACGGAGCCTTTCTAACGGATAGGAATGATTAGGCTTGTTGCGCCGCTTTAAACTCTTGAATCTGAGCTCGGTAGCTGTCTAGTCGATTTGGCGTCATCAAGTTACGCGCATCATCTAAAACGTTAGCACCTAAGTCATCAGCAATTTGCTGAGCAGTCTTAAGCATCAGCTTGAAGTTTTGTTCTGCATCGCCAAAACAAGGCATGGTCATAAAGAAAGAGATACCCTTGGTCGAGAACTCAGCAGGGTCATCATGCTTTAACGTGCCCGGCTGCATCATATTGGCAACACTAAATAGGACTTTGCCTGTACCCGATAGATCAGCGTGGCGATGGAAGATATCCATTTCACCGTAAATCAGGCCGTTTTGCTGCATACTGTCAAACAGTTTAGTGCCAACAAAAGGCTCTTCACCGGAGCAATGTACATTGAGGACAATAACTTCTAACGGAGCTTCTTCTTCCGCTGGTTGCGTCTCAGGCTCTTGCACTGGTGATGATTCGGCAATAGGTTCTAGCACTTCTTCGCGTGCGACTTCGACGACCTCTTCAACTTCATCCAATGACTTACTTGAGAAAGAAGGCACGTCCAAGTCAACGTCTTCTTTATCAGTCGTAGATGGATTAACTTCTGGTGATGTTTCTTGGTAAGTATCGATGAGCGGATCTGCGATGACTTCATCTCGGTCTATAAAGCCAGGCTCTTTGCGCTCTTTTTTGATGATCTCAAAATCATCTTCTGGAGCAAAAGCACGCTCAGGGACTAGGTCCGAGTCTTCATTGTCGACGTCCAGCTTGCCAATGGGTTTGCTACCAAACTTGGCTTTCCCTTCTTTTTTACTCGTCCATAAACCGTGGAACAGCAAAGCGGCAATCGCCATAGCTCCAACAATTATGAGTACAAATCGCAGTTCCTGCATTTTTAGCTCTCATTTGCTCGATATAAGCGAGTTACATCGAATCTGTTTAAACCTAACTTTGAGTTACTCTACCAAAACTCGCCCCTGTTTTAGAACAACTTAATGTGAGAAGTTCCTGAAATGTTGTGATTTTGAACACGCTTTTTTCTTGTTAAGATAGAAAACGTTCGTTTTTACACCACAAAAGCAAAATATGAATACACAGATTAGACAGCGTTCTGGCTTTGGCTACTTCTTCCACGGTTTAGAACTGGCACGCACTCCGGGCATTCGCCAATTTGTTATATTACCGCTACTGGCCAACATTATCTTAGTTGGTGGAGCGCTCTACTACTTGTTCTCCAACCTAGATGCGTGGATCGGACAGCTCATGGGGCAATTGCCCGAATTTTTGTCTTGGCTTAGTTACCTACTCTGGCCGCTATTGGTCCTGACGATACTCGCAACCTTTTCATACTTCTTTAGTACCTTGGCTAACTTTATTGCTGCCCCATTCAATGGATTACTGGCTGAAAAAGTTGAAGAGTATCTAACCCAACAGAAAGTCAATGAAGATGGCATGATGGCCGTGATTAAAGACACACCCAGAATCATGGCTCGTGAATGGCGCAAACTGGTGTACGTTCTACCTAAAGCCATTGGTCTATTCCTGTTGCTGCTCATCCCAGCTCTGGGTCAAACCGTCGGTCCGTTTTTATGGTTTATCTTCACAGCGTGGATTTTGGCGATTCAATATTGTGACTACCCATTTGATAATCACAAAGTGCCGTTTAATGACATGCGAAACAATTTGAAACAAAAACAGGGCAAAGCCTATAGCTTTGGCGCTTTGGTCTCTGTTTTCACCACAATTCCAATTTTGAACTTGTTTGTGATGCCAATTGCCGTCTGCGGTGCTACCTCAATGTGGGTCGCGGAGTTTAAGGAGTAAGAGCTGGATAACTGGATAACTGGATAACTGGATAACTGGATAACTGGATAACTGGATAACTGGATAACTGGATAACTGGATAACTGGATAACTAAAGTTGCTCCGCGATGGCAGAGGAGTCAACTCTAGTTTTCCAGCAGGGCGAAGCCCGATCCCGTTCTCCAGAAACGAAGTGTTCCATAGGGCAACGCCCGTTCCCAGCCACCACCCTTTCATATCATATAACTATTTAATCCTTTTCTCGTTTTTTAACCTAGCCTAATCTCTATCCTACAAATCAATTCACTAGAACTGCATCTATTTGAAGCGTTTGCTTTGAAATAGACTTGAAACAGAACAGAGATGAAGGATCACACCATGAGTAAAATCTACGAAGACAATTCTCAAACTATTGGTAACACACCTCTTGTACGCCTAAACAAAGTTAGTAACGGTAAAGTGCTAGCAAAAGTTGAAGCACGTAACCCAAGCTTCAGCGTTAAATGTCGTATCGGTGCCAACATGATTTGGGAAGCGGAGAAGGCTGGCACACTTAAGCCTGGCGTAGAGCTTGTTGAACCTACAAGTGGTAACACTGGTGTGGCACTGGCTTTCGTTGCTGCTGCGCGTGGTTATAAGCTAACGCTAACAATGCCTGAATCAATGAGCCTAGAGCGTCGTAAGCTACTTAAAGCGCTAGGTGCAAACCTTGAGCTAACAGAAGCGGCAAAAGGTATGAAAGGCGCGATTGCTAAAGCAGAAGAGATTGTTGCTAGCAACCCTGAAAAATACCTACTACTACAACAATTCAACAACCCAGCAAACCCACAAATTCATGAGAAGACGACTGGTCCTGAAATCTGGGATGCAACGGACGGTGAAGTTGACGTATTCGTAGCGGGTGTGGGTACAGGTGGTACTATCACTGGTACAAGCCGATACATTAAAGGCGAAAAAGGCAAAAACATTGTTTCTGTTGCAGTAGAACCTGCAGAGTCGCCAGTGATTGCTCAAGCGCTTGCGGGTGACGAAATTCAACCTGCTCCGCACAAAATCCAAGGTATTGGTGCTGGATTTATCCCTGGCAACCTAGATTTAGAGCTTGTTGACCGTGTTGAGGCGGTTACCTCTGACGAAGCGATAGCGATGGCTCGTCGCCTAATGGAAGAAGAAGGTATCCTAGCCGGTATCTCATCAGGTGCAGCCGTTGTTGCAGCAAACCGCTTAGCAGAACTCCCTGAATTTGCAGGGAAAACAATTGTTACAGTTCTTCCAAGTTCAGGTGAACGTTACTTAAGCACAGCCCTGTTTGCGGGCATCTTTACCGAGAAAGAGAACGAACAGTAATATGTGCTCAAATCAATTTTTCGTCTAAAAAAGCCCCATTCAGGGGCTTTTTTGTTGATCCCTGCCTCACCTTTGGTAATATCAGGACTGTTTTATTTCTAGCATCAAAATAAAGAGCTAGATGAGAATTTCTCTCAATGGCGAACAACAGCATAGACTGGCGACGCGATTGTTAAATTTACAACCAGTATCAGTTCTGACACGAAATGAACGTTATGCGCCTAGCAGAACAGTACATTTACCGTTAAGCTAAATCTGGTTAAGAAACTATCAAAATATAAATCAATTGGGGTATATAACATGTACGAGAAGCAAGTAGAAATCACTGCAGAAAACGGTCTTCACACTCGTCCAGCTGCACAGTTCGTAAAAGAAGCTAAAGCATTCGACGCGGACATCACTGTGACTTCTAACGGTAAAAGCGCTAGCGCGAAGAGCCTTTTCAAGCTACAAACTCTTGGCCTAGTAAAAGGTACAGTAGTTTCTATCTCAGCTGAGGGCCCACAAGCTCAACAAGCTGTTGACCACCTAGTTGCTCTAATGGATCAACTACACTAATCCGGTCTCCTATTTTCAAAGCCATTTTGTGAAAGCAAAATGGCTTTGTTGGAAATAGGGCCAAATATAAGCTACAAATATTCGTTAGCGCACTCATTATTCTCCCGTTTTAAAGTTGACCAATTTAAGGTAAGGCTATGATTTCAGGCATCCTAGCATCTCCTGGTATTGCTATCGGTAAAGCACTACTACTTCAAGAAGATGAAATCGTTCTAAACACTAACACTATCACTGAAGACCAAGTTGAAGCAGAAGTTGCCCGTTTCTTCGACGCTCGTAACAAATCTTCAGCTCAACTAGAAGTTGTTAAGCAAAAAGCACTTGAGACTTTCGGTGAAGAAAAAGAAGCGATCTTTGAAGGTCACATCATGCTTCTTGAAGACGAAGAGCTAGAGGAAGAAATCCTAGCACTAATCAAAAAAGACAAGATGCACGCTGATAACGCGATTTACACTGTTATCGAAGAGCAAGCATCTGCTCTAGAATCTCTAGACGATGAATACCTAAAAGAACGTGCAACAGATATCCGTGATATCGGTACACGTTTCGTTAAGAACGCACTAGGCATCAACATCGTTTCTCTAAGCGATATCAATGAAGAAGTTATCCTAGTCGCTTACGACCTAACGCCATCTGAAACTGCACAGATCAACCTAGACTACGTTCTTGGTTTTGCTTGTGACATCGGCGGTCGTACTTCTCACACTTCAATCATGGCTCGTTCACTTGAACTTCCTGCTATCGTTGGTACTAACGACATCACTAAGCAAGTTAAGAATGGCGACATGCTGATTCTTGATGCGATGAACAACAAGATCGTTATCAACCCATCAGAAACAGAGCTAGACGAAGCGAAAGCAGTAAAAGCGGCATTCATTGCTGAGAAAGAAGAACTGGCTAAACTAAAAGACCTACACGCTGAGACTCTAGACGGCCACCGTGTAGAAGTTTGCGGTAACATCGGTACTGTAAAAGACTGTGACGGCATCATCCGTAACGGTGGTGAAGGTGTTGGTCTATACCGTACTGAGTTCCTATTTATGGATCGTGATGCTCTACCAACTGAAGAAGAGCAGTACCAAGCGTACAAAGAAGTTGCGGAAGCAATGAACGGCGAGTCAGTAATCATCCGTACTATGGACATCGGTGGTGATAAAGATCTTCCTTACATGGATCTTCCACAAGAGATGAACCCATTCCTAGGCTGGCGTGCAGTACGTATCAGCTTAGACCGTCGTGAAATCCTTCGTGACCAGCTACGCGGCATCCTACGTGCTTCAGCACACGGTAAGCTTCGCATCATGTTCCCAATGATCATCTCTGTTGAAGAGATCCGTGAGCTGAAGAACGCAATCGAAGAGTACAAAGCAGAGCTTCGCGCTGAAGGCCTAGCATTCGACGAAAACATCGAAATTGGTGTAATGGTTGAAACTCCGGCAGCAGCAGCTATCGCGCACCACCTAGCAAAAGAAGTGGCATTCTTCTCTATCGGTACTAACGACCTAACTCAGTACACGCTAGCGGTAGACCGTGGTAACGAAATGATCTCTCACCTTTACAACCCACTATCACCAGCAGTACTAACAGTAATCAAGCAAGTGATCGACGCATCACACGCAGAAGGTAAATGGACTGGTATGTGTGGTGAGCTTGCAGGTGACGAGCGTGCAACACTTCTTCTACTAGGTATGGGTCTAGACGAGTTCTCAATGAGCGGTATTTCTATCCCTAAAGTGAAGAAAGTCATCCGTAACTCTAACTTTGCTGAAGTGAAAGCAATGGCTGAAGAAGCACTTTCACTACCAACAGCAGCAGAGATTGAAGCGGTTGTGGAAAAATTCATCGCAGAGAAAACTCAATAATCAGCTAATTCCAATAAGATAGGCGGCAAAAATTGTCGTCTATCTTCTGAGATTGGTATACTATAATTCGACAGAATTAAATAAAACGTTAGGAGCATGACACAATGGGTCTGTTTGACAAACTTAAGAAGCTAGTATCTGACGACAGCGCAGAAGCAGGTGCAATCGAAATTATCGCACCTCTATCTGGTGAAATCGTAAATATCGAAGATGTGCCAGATGTTGTTTTCGCTGAGAAAATCGTTGGTGACGGTATCGCGATCAAGCCTGCTGGCAACAAGATGGTAGCTCCTGTAAACGGTACTATCGGTAAGATCTTCGAAACTAACCACGCATTCTCTATCGAGTCTGATGATGGCGTTGAACTATTCGTTCACTTCGGTATCGACACAGTTGAGCTAAAAGGTGAAGGCTTCAAGCGTATCGCTGAAGAAGGTCAATCAGTTAAAGCTGGCGACACTATCATCGAGTTTGATCTAGCGCTACTAGAAGAGAAGGCAAAGTCTACTCTAACTCCTGTTGTTATCTCTAACATGGACGAAATCAAAGAGTTGAACAAGCTTTCTGGTTCTGTAACTGTTGGTGAAACTCCAGTACTACGTGTCACTAAGTAATTCCTACTTAGCAACGCACAAAAAACGCAGCCAACTGGCTGCGTTTTTGTTTTCTATCTTTCTCACATTCGTTCACTTCAAACCCAAGGCATATTTGAGAACCTGTGTTTTAAGAGTCCCGGTATTCTCAGCGATTTTAAGTGCCGCATTACGAACCAGTTTTAGTGGACCAATATCGTTACTGAACCCTTTGTAGAACAAATCCATTCCTGATTGCATTAACAGATTATCTGGTCGGCGTTTGCGCTCATATTGTTTAAGTACGGAGCCATCAAGAGAGGTGTTACCGTCACACTCCGCAAGTAAGATTGCGACATCTTTAAATCCAAGATTGACGCCCTGCCCTGCCAATGGATTAATAGTGTGTGCAGAGTCACCCACCAGCACACAATTATTATTGGAATAGGTTTGCGCATGACGACGAGTTAAAGGGAAAGAACCAAACTGAAGCACTTTGATATCGCCAAGTTCAGCAGGAAAATGGGTTAAGACTTCTTCCCTCAATTGTTCAGGTGTCAGCGAACAGAGCTGCTTTATGCGCTTCGGGCTGTCATACCAGACTAATGAACCTTGTCCTGCCTCTTGTGATTGAGAAGCTAATGTTGCTAAAGGCAAAAAGGAACGAGGCCCATGCGGGGTAAACTGCTGCCAAGTAATGTCCTGCTGAGCAAGCTCCGTTTCGACATTAATCAACATACAATGCTGCCTGTAATCCCAAGCGGTAATGCCGATTCCTGCCAAATGACGTACTTTAGAATTAGCTCCATCAGCGCCAACGATCAATTCGGCGTAGAAGCTCTCTCCAGACGTTAACTCAACTCGATTAACCTCATCAAATTTGATGCTTTCTAATTTATCTGGGCAATACAGCGTAATATTTTCAAACTGCTCTAGTTGTTGCCACAAACCAAGCTGGATCAGTCGATTTTCAACGATATAGCCAAGTTGCTGCATGTTTAGTGCATCAGAATGAAAACGCGTGCGGCATTCAGGGTGTTCCCACGTTTCTAAGCGGCGATATGGGCAGACGCGCATTTGTTCGATATTTTGCCAAGCGCCAAGTTCATCGAGTATGGAAACAGAATGCTCAGAGATAGCAGAAACACGAATATCCATTGGCTGCTCTGGAGAAAAAGCTTTTGGCGCATAACCTTCGACAAGCGCGACTTTCCTACCTTGCTTGGCAAACCCAATAGCAGTAGCCGCTCCAACCATGCCACCACCGATCACTGCAACATCAAACTTGGTCATAATTTATACTTCATCATATTGATTATTTGGCTGTTTTTTATTGTACGTTTTCATTACTAAAATGTAACGAAAAACCTCGGGCGCACTATGGGCAAATCCCTTGATTGATAACGCTTTGAATAGATTTTACAGCAACACTAGTCAGTAGGTTTTTAAACCAGTACAATACGCCGCTTGCCAATCTATAGGCACAAAATTTAGTCATACATTAAACTCAAATGAATGACTTACTGGAAACATTGGGCGATTTGCTCCCTTAATTTAAACTAACGATCGAGCGAACAAAATGAGTAAGAAACTGCTAATTAAAACCTGGGGCTGCCAGATGAACGAATACGATTCATCAAAAATGGCGGATCTACTGAACGCGGCTAACGGCTATGAGCTGACGGAAGAACCAGAAGAGGCAGATGTACTACTTCTTAATACCTGTTCAATTCGCGAAAAAGCGCAAGAAAAAGTATTCCACCAGCTTGGTCGTTGGAAAACGCTAAAAGATAAAAAAGAAGGTGTGGTTATTGGTGTTGGTGGCTGTGTTGCGACTCAAGAAGGTGACCATATCCGCGAGCGTGCGCCATTTGTTGACGTTATCTTTGGCCCACAAACACTGCACCGTCTGCCAGAGATGATCAAACAGTCACAGTCAAATGAAGCGCCTGTTATGGATATCTCTTTCCCTGAGATCGAGAAGTTTGATCGTCTACCAGAGCCTCGTGCTGAAGGTGCAACAGCGTTCGTTTCAATTATGGAAGGCTGTTCTAAGTACTGTACTTACTGCGTAGTACCTTACACTCGCGGTGAAGAAGTTAGCCGTCCTATGGATGACGTACTATTCGAAATCGCGCAACTTGCTGATCAAGGCGTACGTGAAGTAAACCTATTAGGTCAGAACGTAAACGCGTACCGTGGTCCAACCCATGAAGGCGATATTTGCTCTTTCGCAGAATTGCTACGCCTTGTTGCTTCTATTGATGGCATTGACCGTATTCGCTTTACGACTAGCCACCCACTAGAGTTCACTGACGACATCATCGCCGTCTACGGAGATACGCCAGAGCTTGTGAGCTTCCTGCACCTACCTGTACAAAGTGGTAGTGACCGCATTCTAACTATGATGAAGCGTCCACACACAGCGATTGAATACAAGTCGATCATTCGTAAGCTGCGTAAAGCGCGTCCTGATATTCAAATCAGTTCTGACTTCATTGTTGGCTTCCCAGGTGAAACGGCGAAAGACCACCAAGATACGATGAAGCTGATCAAAGACGTTGATTTTGATATGAGCTTTAGCTTTATCTTCTCTCCTCGTCCGGGAACGCCAGCGGCGGACTACCCATGTGACGTACCAGAGCAAGAAAAGAAAGAACGTCTATACGAACTGCAGCAAACCGTAAACGCTCAAGCTATGCGTTACTCACGCTTGATGCTCGACACTGAACAACGCGTTCTTGTTGAAGGCCCATCGAAAAAGAATCTAATGGAACTTCGCGCACGTACAGAGAACAACCGCGTGGTTAACTTCGAAGGCAGCGCAGATCTAATCGGTCAGTTTGTTGATGTGAAGATCACTGACGTTTTCGCTAACTCACTACGTGGCGAATTGGTTCGAACTGAAAAAGACATGGATCTTCGTACTATGATCTCACCAACGCAAATGATGGCGAAAACAAAACGCGAAGATGAGCTAGGTGTAGCAACCTTTACACCTTAAGTTCCAAATTAGCTTGAATTTACCCGACTCTGATACCATCTTAGAGAAAGGTATATAAGGTCACTAAAAGCCCGGTCTAAATCGGGCTTTTTTAGAGTGGCAAACAATGAGAGGCAACTTTGAGCAATAAAATTGTTACCCTAGAAATCAATCTAGAACCTTCTGATAACCGCCGATTAGCCAGTTTGTGCGGCCCTTTCGATGACAATATCAAGCACTTAGAGCGCCGTTTAGGTGTCGAAATCAGCTACCGTGGTAACTTCTTTACTATCGTTGGTAAGCCACATACTAGCGCTGCAGCACTTGAAATCATCAAAACGCTTTACGTCAATACCGCTCCTGTTCGTGGCAATATTCCTGATGTAGAACCCGATGAAATTCATCTTGCGATCAAAGAAACAGGTGTTTTAGAGCAAGACCTTGAGTCAAGCTTCGAGCACGGCAAAGAAGTGTTCATCAAGACTAAAAAAGGTGTCATCAAACCGCGTACCCCTAACCAAGGTCAGTACCTGATGAACATGGTGACTCATGACATCTCCTTCGGTATCGGCCCTGCGGGTACAGGTAAAACCTACCTTGCGGTTGCGGCAGCGGTAGATGCTTTAGAGCGTCAAGAAATTCGTCGCATCTTACTGACTCGCCCTGCGGTTGAAGCGGGTGAGAAACTCGGCTTCTTACCGGGTGATTTGAGCCAGAAAGTCGACCCTTACCTTCGTCCGCTCTATGACGCCCTATTCGAAATGCTCGGCTTCGAGAAGGTTGAAAAACTGATTGAACGCAACGTGATTGAAGTTGCGCCACTGGCTTATATGCGTGGTCGTACGCTCAATGATGCTTTCATCATTTTGGATGAAAGCCAAAACACCACAGTGGAGCAGATGAAAATGTTCCTAACGCGTATTGGTTTTAACTCGCGCGCCGTGATTACAGGTGATATCACCCAGATCGACTTACCGCGTGGTGCTAAGTCTGGGCTGCGCCATGCCATTGAGGTGTTGAGCGAAGTCGATGACATCAGCTTTAACTTTTTCCAGTCTGACGACGTTGTTCGTCACCCAGTTGTCGCACGTATCGTCAATGCGTATGAGAAGTGGGAAGCGAAAGATCAAAAAGAACGCAAAGAGTTCGAAAAGAAACGTCGTGAAGAGCGTGAAGCACAGCTGATTGAAACGGCTAAAGCTGAGCTTTCAAAAAAAGTACAAGCAGAAACCGCTGAAGGTAAGTCATGAGTATCGAACTAGATCTACAATTAGCGGTCGAAGATGAAAATGGCTTACCCAATTTTGATGATATTCATCTTTGGTTAAGCTCAGCGGTGACAAAATTCCAACCTCAAGCTGAAGTTACTGTGCGTTTGGTTGATGAACAAGAAAGTCACCAACTTAACCATGACTATCGTGGCAAAGATAAGCCGACTAATGTGCTCTCTTTTCCATTTGAAGCGCCTCCAGGTATTGAGATAGATTTGCTCGGCGATCTGATCATCTGCCGACAAGTTGTAGAACGTGAAGCGGTAGAGCAAAACAAACCTCTAATGGCTCACTGGGCGCATATGGTTGTACATGGTAGCCTGCATCTGCTAGGTTATGATCATATCGATGATGACGAAGCTGAAGAGATGGAGTCAATCGAAACAGAAATCATGCAAGGTATGGGTTTCGAAGACCCCTACATTGATGAAAAAGCGTAAAATCGAGACTGTTTTCAACTCGGTTTTACCAACGTGAGCTATCACACATCTGATAGCGTTACTTAAATGAGAAACAATGAACGAAGACAATTCGCCCTCTTCTCTAGAAGGTAAAAAAGAAAAATCTGAAGGTCCGAGTAGAAAGTCCTTCTTCGGACGCCTAGGTCAACTTTTTCAAGGTGAACCAAAAGATCGCCAAGAGCTTGTGGATGTTATCCGTGACTCTGAAGAAAATGACCTGATCGACCACGACACCCGAGACATGCTTGAAGGTGTTATGGAGATCTCTGAAATGCGTGTGCGTGACATTATGTTACCGCGTTCGCAAATGGTTACGGTTGACCGCAGTGACGATTTAGATGCACTGATCAACCTTATCACTGATGCTCAGCACTCTCGCTACCCAGTAATCAGTGAAGATAAAGACCATGTTGAAGGTATTCTGTTAGCGAAGGACTTACTTAAATACTTAGGTTCTGGCAGCGAGCCATTTGATATCGAGCAAGTTATCCGCCCAGCGGTCGTTGTTCCTGAGAGTAAGCGTGTCGATCGACTACTCAAAGAGTTCCGCGAGGAACGTTATCATATGTCTATCGTTGTTGATGAATTTGGCGGCGTATCTGGCCTTGTCACCATCGAGGACATCCTTGAAGAAATCGTTGGTGAAATCGAAGATGAATTCGACGATGAAGAAGAACTGGATATTCGCAAGCTAAGCAAACACACTTTTGCAGTGAAGGCTCTAACCACTATCGAAGAATTTAACGATACGTTTGGAACCTCTTTCAGCGACGAAGAAGTCGACACTGTAGGTGGTATGGTTATGACAGCATTTGGTCATCTACCTTCTCGTGGCGAGGTGGTAGAAATTGAAGGGTATAACTTCAAAGTGACTTCAGCAGATAACCGTCGTGTTGTACAGCTACAAGTTACCATTCCTGACGAAGAGCTCATTGCAGACTCTACTCAAGAGTAACGCTAATCTCCCCTAGGGGAAGAGATAATATATACGATGGTAAATTCCCTTTTTCATCGCCTAAAACGGCCGCTTGCGGCCGTTTTTGTTGGCGCATTAACCACACTTGCATTTGCACCTTATCAATTATGGCCACTAGCGATTGTTAGCCCTGCCATTCTTCTGCTCCTTATCCACCAGCAATCAGCGAAACGTGCACTTTGGATTGGTTACGCATGGGGACTTGGTCAATTTGCCACCGGCATCAGCTGGGTTCATGTCAGCATCGATAATTTTGGCGGTATGCCGAAAATCGCCAGTGTCTTTCTCATGGCGCTGCTTGTCGGTTACTTAGCTATCTACTCAGCCCTGTTCACTTGGAGTATTAATCGCTTCTTCCCCGTATCAACACGTACTCGATACATGTTAATAGCACCTGCGCTATGGCTTATCTGTGACTGGCTCCGTGGTTGGGTCATGACGGGGTTCCCGTGGTTATGGCTAGGTTACAGCCAAATAGACAGCCCATTAGGTAATTTCGCTCCACTTGGCGGCGTCGAGTTTATAACCTTATTAATGGTTGTCAGTGCAGGAGCGATCGCTTATGCCAGCTTACATCGCCAATGGTTACTGCTGCTCATACCTTCAGTCATCTTTATGACAGGTTTTGGCTTGCAGTCTGCTCAGTGGGTAACACCAAACCCAGAGCAAACGACCAAAGTTGCACTCATTCAAGGTAACATCGCGCAAGAGTTAAAGTGGCAACCAAGCCAACGCTGGCCAACCATTATGAAGTACACCGACCTGACTCGTGAGAACTGGGATGCGGACATCATAATTTGGCCGGAAGCAGCAATACCAGCGCTTGAATATGAGATTTCCTCGTTCCTAAGTAATCTCGATTCCGCAGCGCGTATGAATAACAGTGCAGTGATAACAGGGATCGTCAATCAAGGCGAAGATAAGAGGTTCTACAACAGTATTCTCACACTCGGTAAAAACCCGAATGGGGATTACAGCTACGATATGAATCTTCGTTACCATAAACATCACCTACTGCCGTTTGGTGAGTTTGTCCCATTCGAAGAAGTGCTGCGACCAATCGCGCCGTTTTTTAATCTGCCGATGTCTTCATTCAGCCGTGGCGACTTTGTCCAACCCAACATTGACGCCAATGGCAAACAAATGGCCCCGGCTCTTTGTTATGAAATCATCTTCAATGAGCAGGTAAGACAAAACGTCAATCAAGACACGGATTTTATACTCACTTTATCTAACGACGCTTGGTTCGGGCACTCAATTGGGCCTCTACAGCATATGGAAATAGCCCGTATGCGAGCGCTTGAGCTTGGCAAACCTGTTATTCGCGCCACCAATAACGGTGTCACAGCCGTGACAGACCATAAAGGTCATATCACAACCCAAGTACCGCAATTCGAAACCGCAGTGTTGCGCGCCGAGATCCCGTCAACATCCGGCGAAACACCTTACCGTCAGTTTGGCACATGGCCGATGTATTTTTGGGTTGTGCTGAGTTTGGTTGTTGGGTGGAGAGTTAGAGCGAGTTAGTGAACGCTCCGCTTATGGATGCGGAAACGGACTTCGTCCTACAGATAACTGGATAACTGGATAACTGGATAACTGGATAACTGGATAACTGGATAACTGGATAACTGGATAACTGGATAACTGGATAACTGGAAAGTTTTTGAGGGTTGGTACATGGTATCAACCCTTTTTATTTAGGAACACTTCGCTATGGATTCGGGAACGACAAACTCTCGAAGGGCGAAGCCCGATCCCGTTTTCCCGAAACGAAGTGTTCCATAGGACGAAGTCCGTTCCCTGCTCCACCTAAGGCTTGAGCGCCTGACGACTAAACCCTTTATGCCCACAATTGGTACAAGGGATGATCACCGTTGGGTGGTTGTATTGGGTTTTGTGTCCACATTCATCACAGACCAATACCCCTAGACCAATCACTTCGCCAGCCTGATACAGCCCTTGATGTTCGAGATCTTGGAATAGCTCTACCCACTCCACTTTAGTCCGGTCAGTAATATCTAACAGACCCTGCCAAATCGAGTCAGCGACCATCAAATAGAATGGCCCACCTTTAGATTCTTCGTAGTTATCTGCGAACTCTTTCAAATCCGACTTCACGTACGCTGAAACCAAAGCCAACTCATCTTTGGTGAGATCATTGGCGGCTTGCGCTACTTTCCCTGAAGTTTCAATAACATTATTAACCTCATCTGGGCTGTGCTTGAGCGTTTCCACAACATCTTCAAGCATCTCTTCATAACCTGCTTTTCCTTTTGGCATCGCTGACCTCCGTAATGAATCTCACAAACAAACTCGATATGTCGACTCAAGGTCGCTCCCTAACCATTTAAAGCTAAGGAGAGTATGGATTGGCTATTGTTGTGCACCTTTCCTTTAGGTATTCTATGACGATCTATTTAAGTCTGTTCTAACCGAACTCACAAATTCCAAGATAACCGGACATCATCGATGCAAGAACAATACAACCCGCAAGATATTGAACAAAAAGTTCAACAGCACTGGGACAACAACAAGACCTTTGTTGTAAGTGAAGACCCAAATAAAGAAAAATTCTACTGTCTATCCATGTTCCCTTACCCAAGTGGCCGACTGCACATGGGTCACGTGCGTAACTACACTATCGGTGATGTAGTCTCTCGTTTCCAACGCCTGCAAGGTAAAAACGTAATGCAACCAATCGGTTGGGATGCGTTTGGCCTACCTGCAGAAAACGCAGCTGTTAAGAACAACACGGCACCTGCACCATGGACTTACGAAAACATCGAGTACATGAAAAACCAGCTTAAGCTTCTAGGCTTTGGTTACGACTGGAACCGTGAGTTCGCAACATGTACACCCGAGTACTACCGTTGGGAACAAGAATTCTTCACTAAGCTCTACAATAAAGGCTTAGTTTACAAGAAGACTTCTTCAGTTAACTGGTGTCCTAACGACCAAACTGTTCTAGCCAATGAGCAGGTAGAAGATGGCTGCTGCTGGCGTTGTGATACTCCAGTAGAGCAAAAAGAGATCCCACAGTGGTTCATCAAGATCACTGAATACGCTCAAGAGCTTCTAGATGACCTAGACAACCTAGATGGTTGGCCTGAAATGGTTAAGACCATGCAGCGCAACTGGATCGGTCGCTCTGAAGGTGTTGAGCTGAAGTTCGAAGTTAAGGGTCAACAAGACCTAGAAGTTTACACAACTCGTCCAGACACACTAATGGGTGTGACTTACGTTGGTATCGCAGCAGGTCACCCTCTAGCGGCAATCGCAGCTGAGAACAACCCTGAGCTTGCAGCCTTTATCGAAGAGTGTAAGATCAACAAAGTAGCAGAAGCTGAACTTGCGACAATGGAGAAGAAAGGTATGGCGACTGGCCTTACTGCTGTTCACCCATTGAACGGTCGTGAAGTTCCAGTTTACGTGGCTAACTTCGTACTGATGGACTACGGTACAGGCGCTGTAATGGCAGTACCTGCACACGACCAACGTGATTACGAATTCGCAACTAAGTACGGTCTAGATATCGTACCTGTGATCAAGCCTGCTGACGGCAGCGAGCTAAACATCTCTGAAGAAGCTTACACAGAGAAAGGCGTACTGTTCGATTCAGGTGAATTCGATGGCCTTGAATTCCAAGCAGCATTCGATGCAATCGCAGCCAAGCTAGAAACAGAAGGCAAAGGCACTAAAACAGTTAACTTCCGTCTACGTGACTGGGGTGTATCTCGTCAACGTTACTGGGGCGCACCAATCCCAATGGTAACCACTGAAGATGGTGAAGTTCATCCAGTACCCGCTGACCAACTACCAGTGATTCTTCCAGAAGACGTGGTAATGGACGGCGTAACTAGCCCAATCAAAGCAGACAAAGAGTGGGCGAAGACAACATTTAACGGCGAACCTGCTCTACGTGAGACAGATACGTTCGATACCTTCATGGAATCTTCTTGGTATTACGCACGTTACTGTTCACCACAAGCTGACGACATTCTAGATCCAGAAAAAGCAAACTACTGGCTACCAGTAGACCAGTACATCGGTGGTATCGAACACGCTTGTATGCACCTACTGTACTCGCGCTTCTTCCACAAGCTGCTACGTGACGCAGGTTACGTAACATCTGACGAGCCGTTCAAGCAACTACTTTGCCAAGGCATGGTACTAGCAGATGCGTTCTACCACGAGAACGACAAAGGCGGTAAAGAGTGGGTTGCTCCAACTGACGTTGCTGTAGAGCGTGACGGTAAAGGCCGCATCACTTCTGCTAAAGACAACGAAGGCCGTGACGTAACACACTCAGGCATGATCAAGATGTCTAAGTCGAAGAACAACGGTATCGACCCACAAGAGATGGTAGACAAGTACGGTGCTGACACAGTACGTCTATTCATGATGTTTGCATCACCAGCAGACATGACGCTTGAGTGGCAAGAGTCTGGCGTAGAAGGTGCTAACCGCTTCCTAAAACGTGTTTGGAAACTTGTTAACGAGCACGCATCGAAAGGCGCTGCAGAAGCTGTTGATGCATCGGCACTGTCTGGCGACCAAAAAGCACTTCGTCGTGACGTTCACAAGACTATCGCCAAAGTGACTGACGATATCGCTCGTCGTCAAACGTTCAACACAGCAATCGCAGCAATCATGGAACTGATGAACAAGCTAGCGAAAGCACCTCAAGAGTCCGCACAAGACCGTGCAATTCTTGATGAAGCGCTAAAAGCGGTTGTTGCAATGCTTTACCCAATCACTCCACACATCTCTTACGAAATGTGGGCTGGTCTTGGTGAGTCAGATATCGACAACGCAGCATGGCCAACTCACGACGAGAAAGCACTGGTTGAAGACGAGAAGCTCATCATCGTTCAAGTAAACGGCAAGCTACGTGCGAAACTGACGGTACCGGCGGATATCTCTAAAGAAGATATTGAAGCTCTAGGTCTAAACGATGAAAACGTTACTAAGTTCACAGAAGATAAAACGATTCGTAAAGTGATTTACGTACCGGGTAAACTTCTGAACATTGTTGCAAATTAAAGAATGATTGCGAACTAATCGTCGCTTCTTAAGTCATAAGCAGGGTATATTGTTACCCTGCTTTACTTATCTTAGTGTTTTATCAGCTATTCTAGGTATTAGAACCCTAAGATAAGTATTCCAATAATCGAGAGCCCTAAATCCATGTTTCGTAGTGCGTCGCGCCTTATTTCATTTTCTTCTGTAAAACTCACCAGTGTTGTTCTAATGGCAAGTTTATTGTCTGCTTGTGGTTTCCATCTACGTGGTGACTACTCGGTTCCTGAAGAGTTAGAAACCATGTCTCTCACCAGCTACGACCAATACAGCAGCTTTACACGTATGATGAAAGGGCAACTGCGTATGAGCGAAATTGATGTCGTTCCACCAGCCGCTAATATCCCTAACTTACACCTACTTAGCGAAGGTGTCGGTGAACGCACACTATCGCTTTACCAAAACACTCGCGCAGCGGAAATCGAGCTTACCTTCCGTGCCTCTTACCGCGTGACGGTTCCAGAGTTAGGCTCAAAGACCTTCTCTACCAGTGTAACGCGTAGCTACCTAGATAACCCGTTAACCGCACTTGCAAAGTCGGTAGAACGAGACATTATTGAAGATGAAATGCGTAAGCTAGCCGCTTCACAGATCATTCGTCAAATGGCGCGCTTGAAAGCAGATATCGAAGCTAACGAGCAGCTGGAGGAAGAACAAGAAGCTTTACTTAAAGTGGAAGAAGAGCAATACCGCGTGAAAACATTTTACGCTGAAGATGCTCAAGGTAACGTCACTTCTGAAGTCCCAGCTAATTAATTACCATTATGCGAATCTTCGCCGACCGCTTAGTGGAGCAGCTTAACAAGCAGCTCCACCCTACTTACCTTATCTTTGGCAACGAACCATTCCTCATTCAAGAGTCTCGCCAGTCGATTCAAAAAGCCGCCTTTGCACAAGGGTTCGAAGAAAGACATCGCTTTGCTATCGACAACTCATTTGACTGGAATCTAGTCTATGACAGCTGTCAGGCCATGAGCTTGTTTTCAGCCAGACAGGTCATTGAACTGGAACTGCCTGAGTCAGGAGTCAATGCCGCGATTGCTAAAGAGCTAGTTGCTGTTGCTGAACTGCTTCATAGTGATGTGTTGTTAGTTGTCATTGGTAGCAAACTGACCAAAGCGCAAGAGAATGCCAAGTGGTTTAAAGCTCTCTCAAGTCAAGGTTGTTGGGTGAATTGCTTAACACCTGATATCCAAAGATTGCCGCAATTCGTCCAAGTGCGTTGTCGAGCACTCAACCTTAAACCAGATCAAGAAGCGGTACAGATGCTCGCCCAATGGCATGAGGGCAATCTGTTTGCTTTGACTCAAAGCCTCGAAAAGCTCGCATTACTTTACCCTGATGGCGTGTTGAATTTGGTACGTTTAGAGGAATCTCTCAGCCGCCACAACCACTTCACCGCTTTTCATTGGGTAGATGCCTTATTAGCGGGTAAAGCCAAGCGCTCACAGCGTATTTTACGCCAACTTGAAGCGGAAGGAACTGAGAGCGTTATATTAGCGCGTACGATACAAAAAGAGCTTACTCAGCTTCTCAACATGGCGACTCAAATAAAAACTAAGCCAATCGGTCAAGTTTTTGAAGGTTACCGTATTTGGCAATCAAAACGCCCATTGTACTCGTCAGCTTTAAACCGCTTACAGCCCGAAAAAATCATGCAGCTTCTCCAGTTGCTCGCAAAGGTCGAGCTATTGGTAAAAACGCAATACGACCAGTCTAGCTGGCCACTATTACACCAGTTGAGTACTGAGATTTGCTTGCCGCAAGTGAAGCTTTAAAAAGCGTGATATACTTCGCCGCCGCAAACAATCAACCCTGTGTATATACACAACACCAACGAGGACAACACCTTGCAATTTGAAGAGTTAAACAACTTCCTTGCTGACAAAGCTGACGACATGAAAGCTCAAGACATCAAAACCATCGATGTTCAGGGCAAATCAAGTATTACAGACTTCATGATCGTTTGTACTGGCACATCAAAGCGCCACGTTGTTTCTATCGCCGAGCATGTTGCTAAAGAATCTAAACTAGCGGGTCTGGAGCCACTAGGTATTGACGGTGAAGCCGAAGGCGAATGGGTCGTAGTGGATATGGGCAGCACTATTGTTCATGTGATGCAAGAAGAACATCGTGAGCTTTACCAACTGGAAAAGCTTTGGGGCTAAACGATGAAAATACAGCTCGTTGCCGTTGGAACCAAGATGCCCAAGTGGGTCGAAGAAGGCTTCCAAGAGTATCGCCGCCGTTTTCCTCATGATATGCCACTTGAGCTTGTCGAAATAAACGCCGGAAAACGCGGAAAAAATGCCGATATTGCAAGAATTCTGCAAAAAGAAGGCGAAGCCATGCTGGCGGCCGTGCCAAAAGGCAATCGAATTGTTACTCTCGACATCCCTGGTAAAAAGTGGGATACCCCACAATTAGCGCAGCAATTAGAGAGCTGGAAGCTTGACGGACGAGACGTGTCGATTCTAATCGGTGGTCCTGAAGGCTTAGCCCCAGCATGTAAAGCAGCAGCCGATCAAAGCTGGTCTTTATCAGCATTAACTTTGCCTCACCCATTAGTACGCATTGTCATGGCTGAGAGTTTATATAGAGCGTGGAGCATCACTGCTAACCACCCTTACCATCGAGAATAACGATTAATGTTAAGGAAGCGTACCCGGATAAGGGATTACCATGAAGAAGCACGACTTTTTACAAGTCGTGCAATCGTCGCTTTCATAGGTATTGTGGCATTAGTTGGCGTGTTGATCACCAACCTATACAACATCCAGATCAATCAATACCAAGACTATAAAACTCGCTCTAACGACAACCGCATTAAGGTTGTACCTATCGCTCCTAACCGTGGGTTGATCTATGATCGCAACGGAAAATTACTGGCAGAAAACCGTCCAGTATTTAGTCTTGAGATCACCCCAGAGAAAGTTAAGGATATGGACGACACTATCCGTCGTCTACAAGAGATCCTAACCATTACTCCAGAACAGATAGAGCGTTTTAAGCGTGAACGTCGTCAGACACGTCGCTTTAAATCGGTATCAATACTAACCCAGTTAACCCAAGAGCAAGCGGCTAAGTTTTCGGTCAATCAGCATAATTTCCCTGGTGTTTCGATCAATGCCGCCCTCAAACGTCACTACCCTTATGGCGAGGTTCTGACTCATGTTATTGGCTATGTCTCTCGAATCAATGACCGAGATGTTCAACGACTAATCCGCGAAGAAAAAGAAGCAAACTATCAAGCTACGCGTGACATCGGTAAGCTAGGCATTGAACGCTTCTACGAAGACTTACTGCATGGAACCGCTGGCTACCAAGAAGTTGAAGTCAACAGTCGTGGTCGAGTGATTCGAACGCTTAAATATGTGCCGCCTGTTCCAGGTAAAGACATCGTTTTAAACCTCGATATTGATTTACAGCTCTATATCCACGAGCTGCTCGCTGATCGTCGTGGCAGCGCAATCGTTTTAGACCCTGAAGACAATGGCGTGCTAGCTATGGTATCTAGCCCAAGTTACGATCCTAATGCGTTTGTACATGGTATTTCGGGCAAGGCGTACAGTGCACTCTTGAGTGATAAAAACCGACCACTAGTTAACCGTGCGACGCTTGGCATTTATCCTCCGGCATCAACCATCAAACCGTTTATGGCCGTTGCGGCTTTGGAAGAGGGTGTTATCACACCTTACACGACACGTAATGACCCTGGTTATTGGAGAATTCCAAACTCAAAAACAAGGCCTTTCCGCGACTGGTTACGTTGGGGTCATGGCAAGGTAGATGTCGTTAAGTCGATCGAGGAGTCTGTTGATACCTTCTACTATCAGATCGCATATGATATGGGCATTGACCGTATATCTCGTTGGATGATGATGTTTGGTTTTGGTGACTATACAGGCATTGATATTCACGAAGAGAGCAAGGCCAACATGCCAACTCGTGAATGGAAAATGGCTCGTCACAGAGTACCATGGTATCAAGGTGATACCATTCCTGTTGGTATCGGGCAAGGCTATTGGACTGCAACACCAATGCAGATAGCCAAAGCCACTTCTGTTTTGGTTAACCGAGGTAAACGTGTTGCACCGCATCTTCTAAGAGCGACCATCGTTAACGGTGAAAAGTTTGATAAATACGAACTGTCAACATTAGAAACGTATACCTACCCTCCGATTGAAGGCGTTAAAGATCGCTATTGGAACTTATCCATAGAGGGAATGCGCTTAGCAAACCATGGTAAGAAGGGTACGGCACGTCGCTCGTTCTATAAAACAACTTATATGAGTGGTGGAAAGTCGGGAACAGCTCAGGTCTTTGGTCTAGGTGAAGACGAAGAATACAACGCTGATGAAATTGCTGAGCACCTACGCGATCACGCTCTATTTACCGGCTTCGCTCCTATTGAAGATCCAGAGCTAATAGTCACTATTGTTTTGGAAAACGCCGGCGGTGGCTCTTCTCAAGCAGCTCCGGTAGTCAGAAGAATATTCGACCACGTTCTCGTCGATAACAAAGAGGCGAAATAACCATGGATTTGAACCCAGCAACCGGTCAAAACCGCGCTCTGTTTGAACGCTTCCACCTCGATCTCCCTCTGCTATTAGGAATAATGGTCGTCATGGGTTTTGGTCTCGTCGTAATGTACAGTGCGAGCGGGCAAAGCTTAGCCATGATGGACAGACAAGCGATGCGTATGGCGCTTTCACTTGGTGTCATGCTGCTCCTTGCTCAGATCCCGCCGAGAACCTATGAGGCTCTTGCGCCACTGATGTTTGTCGGTGGCGTTGTATTGCTACTCGGCGTGCTGTTCTTTGGTGAAGCCTCCAAAGGGGCACAGCGTTGGCTGAACTTAGGTTTTGTTCGCTTTCAGCCCTCCGAGCTCTTAAAGCTCGCGGTGCCGCTAATGATCGCTCGCTACATTGGTAAACGCCCTCTACCTCCAACTTTCCAGACTCTGGTCATATCGTTGGTGATGGTATTTGTACCAACAATCTTGATCGCGAAGCAGCCAGACTTAGGCACTTCAATCCTAATTGCTGCATCGGGCATCTTCGTCATTTTCTTAGCGGGTATTAGCTGGAAAATCATCTTTGCTGCAGTCTGTGGGTTGAGCGCTTTTCTCCCTATCCTATGGTTTTTCTTGATGCGTGAGTATCAGAAAGTTCGCGTGAGAACTCTGTTCAACCCAGAATCCGATCCTCTGGGCGCGGGATACCATATTATCCAGAGTAAAATCGCCATAGGTTCAGGTGGTATATCTGGTAAGGGTTGGCTTCAAGGGACGCAATCACAGTTGGAGTTTCTACCTGAACGCCACACCGACTTTATTTTCGCGGTGATCGCAGAGGAATGGGGGCTGATCGGTATCCTTATTCTCCTTAGCCTCTACCTGTTTATCATTGGTCGTGGACTTGTGCTCGCAAGTAAAGCCCAAACGGCTTTTGGTCGTATGATGGCTGGTAGTATCGTTCTCAGCTTCTTCGTCTATGTTTTTGTCAACATAGGCATGGTAAGTGGCATACTACCCGTCGTAGGGGTCCCACTGCCTCTTATTAGCTATGGTGGTACCTCAATGGTGACCCTCATGGCAGGCTTTGGCATCTTGATGTCGATCCATACCCATAGAAAAGCATTCTCTAAGGCAATATAAATGATAAACAAGCAATTATTGCTCACTGCAGCAGCCACTAGCCTGATCTTGGCTGGCTGCTCTTCAGCACCGTCAAAGCGTTACACCATTGACGACGACATTGCCCCTGATGCGCCAATCAGTGTTGAGCATATTGAAGATGCCACACCTATGTATGAATCGTACAGCCTTGGAGGGAACAGTAATTACACCCTAAGAGGTAAAGATTACACCATCATAAAAGAGCCAAAAGGCTTTCAACAACAAGGTATCGCTTCTTGGTATGGGAAGAAATTCCACGGCCACTTAACTTCTAACGGCGAAATCTATGACATGTACTCAATGTCGGCTGCACATAAAGAGCTGCCGATTCCGAGCTATGTCAAAGTCACTAACAAGGATAACGGCAAGACTGCTATTGTCCGAGTTAATGACCGCGGCCCTTTTCATGAAGGTCGAATCATTGACCTCAGCTACGCAGCTGCGTTAAAACTCGACGTGATTCGCACCGGTACCGCCAACGTCGCTATTGAGGTCATTACTGTCGATAGACCGACCCAAGCACACAAACAAGAGGCCTTGCCAAAGTTTGTCGTTCAGGTGGTTTCATCACAACATCAAGATCGAGTTGAAACTTTAGCGCAAGATTTGAGTCAAAAACTTTCGGTTAAGAGTTATGTCAGTTCTGGCAACAAGCTTCACCGAGTATTTTTAGGCCCATTTAGCGACTATATGCATAGCCAAAAGGCACTTGAGCAAGTGAAAGACTTGGGTTACACCAGTGCTTTCATAAAATCCCACTAGTCCTCAATCCAGTGTATCTAAACACCTACACTGGCTTGAGAGATTGATTCTGTTAAGATATGGACAGTAAACGATAATTCTGTAGTCAATATGAAAAAAACAACGCTAATTAAATCAGCTTTTGCGTCTTCTATTGCGCTTTCTGCAACTTTCGCATCTTCTGCATTCGCCTCACCAATTGTGGTTCCTGACGCACCTCAAATCGCAGCCAAAGGCTACGTATTGATGGATTACCATTCAGGAAAAGTACTTGCTGAAAAAGAAATGAACACCAAGTTATCTCCAGCAAGTTTGACTAAGATGATGACCAGTTATGTCATCGGCCAAGAATTAGAGCGTGGTAACATCTCACTTCAAGACGATGTCACTATCAGTAAAAACGCTTGGGCAAAAAACTTCCCTGATTCTTCAAAAATGTTCATCGAAGTCGGTACTACGGTAAAAGTTGAAGACCTAAACCGAGGTATCATTGTTCAGTCTGGTAACGATGCTTGTGTTGCCATGGCAGAGCACATCGCAGGCTCAGAAGACGCATTTGTCGATCTTATGAACGCTTGGGCTGACACTATCGGCATGAAAGACACGCACTTCGCTAACGTGCATGGTCTAGATAACCCGAACCTATACTCAACGCCTTACGATATGGCTTTACTGGGTAGCGCGCTGATCCGTGACGTGCCAGACGAGTATCGAATCTATTCAGATAAAAAGTTCACTTACAACGGCATCACCCAATACAACCGTAACGGTCTGCTTTGGGATAAGAGTATGAACGTAGACGGCATCAAAACAGGACACACGAGCAACGCAGGTTACAGCCTAGTCAGCTCAGCGACAGAAGGCAAAATGCGCCTAGTTGCGGTAGTCATGGGAACTAAGAATGCGAATGCACGTAAATCTGAAAGCAAAAAGCTTCTGAGTTACGGTTTCCGTTTCTTCGAAACTGTTGCCCCTCATAAAGCCGGTGAAACCTTCGTTGAAGAAAAGATCTGGATGGGAAACAAAGATACGGTAGCGCTAGGTCTTGACCAAGATACTTATGTAACCCTACCTCGCGGCCAAGCGAAAAACCTTAAGGCAAGCTTCATCCTTGAAAAAGAGCTAGAAGCCCCAATTATGAAAGGCGACGTAGTTGGTAAGCTATACTACCAACTAGAAGGTGAAGATATTGCAGAGTACCCACTTCTTGCTCTAGAAGATGTGGAAGAAGGTAGCCTATTCAGCCGCCTATGGGATTACATTGTAATGCTGTTCAAAAGCTTCTTGTAATTCGAATACTTAGCTTTGAAAAGCCGCCTAGTGCGGCTTTTTTTGTTTTTCACACTTTCGACCTAGCGCAGAGGGTATCTTGAGTTCATCCTCGATAGACAGTACTATTCCGCGCTGCTAACAACGACTTCCCAACTTGGAGTTTCAAAATGCTGAACATTAATTCAGATGCAAAACTGAAAGACCTGCTTGAGTTCCCTTGTTCGTTTACCTTCAAGGTAATGGGCTATGCTAAGCCTGAGCTTCCTGAAAAGGTTCTTGAAGTCATCCAACGCCATGCTCCAGGTGATTACAGCCCAACCGTAAAGCCAAGTGCTAAGGGCAATTACCACTCAGTGTCTGTCAATATCACCGCAACTTCTATCGAGCAAGTTGAAACGCTTTACAAAGAACTCGGTGAGATCGACATTGTACGCATGGTGCTATAAAAAATTTGAATTAATTCAATTTTTTTTGAAGGCAGCGAAAGCTGCTTTCTTTTTAGATATCAAACAGATAATTATCCTGCAAAAAGTCTAGGGTTAAAAATGTGTTACTGGTATATAGTCCCTTGACCAGAAGCAGTTTATAATCCGTTAACTTTATTAACCGACGATGGAAAGCGGAATGCAAAACCAGCTTGTTGTGAAACATCTAGGAAGACAAGATTACGAGCCAATTTGGCAAGCAATGCATGACTTCACAGATAACCGAACAGAAGACACCGCTGACGAGGTGTGGCTTGTTGAACACAATCCAGTCTTCACTCAAGGACAAGCAGGTAAGGTGGAACACCTACTTAATACTGGTGATATCCCCGTTGTTCAGAGCGATCGTGGTGGCCAAGTCACCTACCACGGACCTGGTCAGCTCGTTGCGTACTTTCTGATTAACCTTCGTCGTAAAAAAATGGGAGTACGAGATCTTGTTACTCATATTGAGAATCTCGTAATTAATACCCTAAAAGCATACAATATCGACTCAGCTGCGCGCCCTGATGCACCAGGTGTCTATGTAGATGGGAAGAAAATCTGTTCCTTAGGATTACGAATCCGTAAAGGTTGTTCGTTCCACGGCTTAGCACTAAATGTGAATATGGACCTTACGCCATTTCTACGTATCAACCCTTGTGGTTATGCTGGAATGGAAATGGTTCAAGTCAGCCAACTTGGCGGACCTGAAGACATGACTCAAGTAGAGACAAAACTAGTCGAAGAACTGGTTGATTTACTTAACTATGAACAGGTTAATGTCGACACACAAGCAGGCCACAAGACCAACAATAACGAGAAGTAAGAGAAGCATGAGTAAACCAATCCAAATGGAAAAAGGCGTTAAGTACCGCGACGCTGATAAGATGGCACTGATTCCAGTAAAGAACATGCCTACAGAGCAAAAAGAAGTTCTTCGTAAACCAGACTGGATGAAGATCAAGCTACCTGCGGACAGCCAGCGCATTCAAGATATTAAATCGGCAATGCGTAAAAATAACTTACACTCCGTTTGTGAAGAAGCTTCATGCCCTAACCTTGCAGAATGTTTTAACCACGGTACTGCAACCTTTATGATTTTGGGTGCGATTTGTACCCGTCGTTGCCCATTCTGCGACGTTGCTCATGGACGCCCACTGACTCCTGAATCAGACGAACCGCAGAAACTGGCTAAAACCATTCAAGACATGAAACTGAAGTACGTGGTTATTACTTCCGTTGACCGTGACGATCTCCGTGATGGTGGTGCACAGCATTTTGCCGACTGTAACCGTGAGATCCGCGCACTAAACCCGACCATTAAGATTGAAACGCTTGTACCAGACTTCCGTGGTCGTATGGACGTGGCTCTTGAGTTGCTAAAAGACAATCCACCGGATGTTTTCAACCACAACTTAGAGACCGCTCCTCGCCTATATCGTAAAGCTCGCCCTGGTGCGAACTACAAGTGGTCATTGCAGCTGCTACAAAAGTTCAAAGAGCAGCACCCAAACATTCCAACTAAGTCAGGCATTATGATGGGCTTGGGTGAAACAAAAGAAGAGATCGTCGAAGTATTGAAAGATCTTCGCGCTCACGGTGTCACCATGCTGACGTTAGGCCAGTACCTAGCACCTAGCCGTCATCACCTACCGGTTGAACGTTACGTTCCACCGTCAGAGTTTGATGAGCTAAAAGAAATCGCTCTTGAGCTTGGCTTTACTCACGCAGCTTGTGGCCCATTTGTACGCTCTTCATACCATGCTGACTTACAAGCTCAAGGCGTAGAAGTAAACTAAATTACGCTAAGACAATCATTTATCTATGCCTCTCGTTTTTGAACATGAGGCATATTTTATTTGTAGCGATTTTACTCACCCGCCACAATCCACTACCATATCAAGTATTGAAACAACTTTGATACTAGAATGAAACTCTAGGTTTGATATAATACCTAAATCAAACTTTGTTCCCGCCAATAACATTAACTTTATGTTCAGGTAAATGATGGGATTGGCTTAAATACTCGAAATATTGGATAGACGCATGAAAAACATTTTTGCTGCCGCTGTTGTGGCTATTACTCTTGCAGGTTGTGCATCTGAACCCACTCAGCAAGACAACTACATGGACGCTTCTTTCGAACTTTGTAATACCGAAGTGAAAACTTACTCAGTCAGTGACGATGGTCGTGTACGCATTGTATGTGCTGATGGCTCTAAGTTTGCTCTTCGCACTGAAGCAACTCTAGACACCATGCGTGATATCAACGCAGACTACTGTAGTGGTGAAGGTCTATCTAAGTTCAACGAAAGCACTAGGTACTATCAGTTCCGTTGTAAATCTGGTGAGACAATCAGCGTAAACAAATAAGCTGAACTAAAATTTGAAACGGCAGCCCAAAAAGGCTGCCGTTTTTGTTTATATTTGCGGTGCATAAAAAAACACCTCCAAACTGGAGGTGTTATTAATTAAGCTGAAACCTGATTAAGCGTAAACTGGTAGACGCTTACAAATTTCAAGAACCTTAGCTTTAGTCGCTTCAATAACTTCTTCGTTACCGATGTTATCTAGAACGTCACACATCCAGTTCGCTAAATCTTTTGCATCGTCTTCAGTGAAACCACGGCGAGTGATTGCTGGAGAACCTACGCGGATACCAGAAGTAACGAATGGGCTACGTGGGTCGTTTGGTACTGAGTTTTTGTTTACCGTGATGTTTGCTGCACCTAGTGCTGCATCTGCATCTTTACCTGTAATGTCTTTGTCAATCAGATCAACTAGGAACAGGTGGTTCTCTGTACCGTTAGAAACGATTTTGTAACCGCGCTCTTGGAACTGAGCAACCATCGCTTTTGCATTCTTAACAACGCGCGCTTGGTACTCTTTAAACTCTGGCTCCATCGCTTCTTTAAATGCAACCGCTTTACCCGCGATAACGTGCATTAGAGGGCCACCTTGACCACCAGGGAATACAGCAGAGTTCAGTTTTTTGTACATCTCTTCGCCAGCGTTAGACAGGATTAGACCACCACGTGGACCTGCTAGCGTTTTGTGTGTCGTTGTTGTCACAACGTGAGCGTGTGGCACTGGCGTTGGGTATACACCTGCAGCAATTAGACCTGCTACGTGAGCCATATCAACAAACAACCAAGCACCAGCTTTGTCTGCGATTTCACGCATGCGAGCCCAATCTACGATTTGAGAGTAAGCTGAGAAACCACCGATAATCATCTTAGGCTTGTGCTCAAGAGCCAGTTGCTCCATTTCGTCGTAGTTGATTTGACCCGTTTCGTCGATACCGTAAGGAATAACGTTGTAGTGCTTACCAGAGAAGTTTACTGGTGAACCGTGAGTCAGGTGACCACCGTGCGCTAGGCTCATACCTAGAACTGTATCGCCTGGGTTTAGCAGTGCCATGTAAACAGCGCTGTTTGCTTGAGAACCAGAGTGTGGCTGTACGTTTGCATAGTCACAACCGAAAAGCTCACATGCACGGTCGATAGCAAGAGCTTCTGCTTTATCTACGTACTCACAACCACCGTAGTAACGCTTGCCTGGGTAACCTTCAGCGTATTTGTTAGTTAGCTGAGAACCTTGAGCTTCCATTACACGTGGGCTTGTGTAGTTTTCAGAAGCGATTAGTTCAATGTGTTCTTCCTGGCGAAGAGTTTCTTCTTGGATTGCTGCGAACAGTTCCGCATCGTAATCTGCGATGTTCATATCACGCTTTAGCATCTGTATCTCCTGACTCAGATTAAGACTTAAAGTTTTAAAAAAACTGATTTATGACCTCAATACCGACGTTTTTACCTGACGCAAACGTTTGCATTAAGTTAATGACGCGCATTCTACATAATTTGATCTAGGTCATAAAGAGAAAATTGAAATTTTTCTCATGCAGTTTTTTCATAATGCTTTACAAGGAATGTCATATTGAACATTTCTCCAAATGATGACTTAGAAAAGTGTCAATTTTATCCTTTACACTCCGTAAAACGATAATTACATAGGTTTACCTTAATTTTCCCTCTCAAGCTACCGAAATCCTCAATTTTTAAATAGTATGCACGCCAATATTCAGCAGTTAAATTTTAAATTGATGGAAAAACACTCAAGAAGAGAAGACTGGATCGCAATTTTGACCGGGACTTTTCTGGTTGCCCAAGGGGTTTTCTTTTTACAATCAGCATCATTGCTCACTGGCGGCACAACTGGACTGGCACTGTTAGCTAGCCAATTTGTTTCGTTCTCTTTTGGTACACTCTACTTTATCGCCAATTGCCCTTTTTACCTTTTGGCATGGAAGCGATTCGGTTCGCGTTTTGCTTTTAATAGTGCGATTTCTGGCGCCTTGGTCTCTGTATTTGCCGATCACCTCTATTTAGTGATTAGCTTAGATACCATCAACGAAGTCTACTGCGCGGTCGCAGGTGGTCTTTTGATGGGATTGGGGATGTTGATTCTCTTCCGCCATCGCTCTAGCTTGGGCGGCTTCAATGTACTGTGCCTATTTATCCAAGATAAATTCGGCATTTCGGTTGGAAAGTCTCAGCTAGCTATCGATTTTACTATTTTAGTCGCATCGTTTTTCTTTGTGTCACCGCAAATCATCATGCTTTCAATCATTGGTGCCATCGCGTTAAACCTCGTGCTGGCAATGAACCACAAGCCAACGCGTTATAGTGTGAATTACGGTTAAAAACTGGATAACTGGATAACTGGATAACTGGATAACTGGATAACTGGATAACTGGATAACTGGAAAACTGGATAACTGGATAACTGGAAAACTGGAAAACTGGATAACTGGAAAACTGGAAAACTGGAAAACTGGAAAACTGGAAAACTGGATAACTGGATAACTGGAAAACTGGAAAACTGGAAAACTGGAAAACTGGAAAACTGGAAAACTGGAAAGTTTTTGAGGGTTGATACATGGTATCAACCCTTTTTATTTTGGAACGCTTCGCTATGGATTCGGGATGCGAGAACGAAAAACTCTAGAAGGGCGAAGCCCGATCCCGTTTTCCCGAAACGAAGTGTTCCATAGGGCGAAGCCCGTTCCAAATTCCCGAGGCAACGCCTGTTCCGGAGCCTCTACTCCAACTCTCCGTGCGAAACACGCGCTTTCACATCGTGGCTTAGTTCTTTGTTTAGCTCTGCTTCCACATGACCAGGCGACTGAGTCGTTGCTGAAATCAAACGGTACATGGCAGGGATAACGAACAGAGTTACCAAAGTCGCAAAGCCCATACCAAAGAAGATCACCGTACCTACAGCCACACGGCTTTCATAGCCCGCCCCCGTCGACATAATCAGCGGTATAGCGCCAGCAAGAGTGGTAAAGGCCGTCATCATGATTGGGCGCAGACGACGCGCAGACGCATCAACAATAGCCTTTTCAAACTCAATACCGCGATCGCGAAGTTGGTTAGCAAACTCAACAATCAAGATACCGTTCTTAGTCACCATACCGATTAGCATGATCATGCCAATCTGGCTATAGATGTTGAGACCTTGTCCCATCACAAACAGTCCGAGGAAGCCACCAAATACCCCCATAGGGACGGTAAACATAACGACTAATGGGTTGATAAAGCTTTCAAACTGCGCGGCGAGAACGAGATAAGCCACCAGCAGCGCTAAACCAAACACCACTAAGATACTCGACTGGTTCTCTTTGTAGTCTTTTGACTCACCAGAGTAGCTCACCGAAATATCACTCGGTAACAGCTCTATCGCTTGTTGGTCCAAGAAATCGAGCGCATCGCCTAAAGTATAACCGTCGGAAAGGTTTGCGGTAATTGTCACAGCCTTCTGCTTGTTGTAGTGCGACAGACGAATCGATGAGGCAACTTCTTCAATCTTAGTAACCGCATCAAGGGTGACCAGCTCACCGGAAGCGGTGCGCATATAAATTTGGCTCAGATCCGCGGCATTGTTAAAGCTGTTCTCATCACCACGCAGATAAACATCATACTCTTCACCACGCTCGACAAAGGTCGTTTCACTCTTACCACCTAACATGATTTCAAGTGTTTCCGAGATCGCTTCCACACTAATCCCAAGCTCGGCTGCGCGCTGTTTATCTACTGACACGACTAGCTCTGGCGTTCTTTCCGAGTAGTTGATGTCTGCGCCTTCCATAAATGGCGAATCTTCAGCAAGTTGTTCGAGTTTTTCCGCCCACGTCTTTAATTCAGCATAATCAGAGCCACCGAGAACAAACTGAACAGGTTCACTAGAACCACCACGGAAACCTGGCATAAATGGGAAAATTCGAACATCAGCGATTCCCGCTAATGCTTTACGCACTTCGCCTAACGCTTGCTGTGCGGTGACATCACGATCATTCCAATCTTCAAGGATCATGATAACAAAGCCAGTTTGGTCGCCCGCATTACCACCAAAAGCTGGTGATTGAATGCTAAAGGATTTGAGGAATCCCTGCCCTAGCAGAGGCATCAAGCGCTCCTCAATGATATCCATGTTTGCCGCCATACGGTTGTAACTGGTTGCATCAGCACCGCGAGCAAAAGCAAAGATAACGCCGCGGTCCTCTGAAGGTGCTAATTGAGCAGGAACTTGCTGCATTAAGCCCCAACTACCACCAACACACGCCATGATGACAAGCGGCGCGGCCCATTTCCAACTCAGAGCCCCTTTCAGAACCTTACGATAGCCTGATTCAAGGTGGCTAAACATTTTGTCGATAAACAGATTAAAGCGGTTTGGTTTAACATTGGCTTTTAGTAGCTTACTGCCTAAAACTGGTGTCAAGGTTAACGCGATCAACGAGGAGAAGATCACCGACATCGCCAACAGTACCGAGAACTCCGTGAACAGTAAGCCGACCATGCCATCCATAAAGGAAATTGGCAGGAAGACCATGACTAGCACCAAGGTCGTCGCTACAACCGCGAAACCCACTTCACGTGTCCCTTTGTAAGCAGCGAGCAGGGGTTTCTCTCCACGCTCAATATGGTGGAAGATGTTCTCGACGACTACAATCGCATCATCCACAACCAGACCAATCGATAGGATCAAGGCCATTAAGGTGATCAGGTTGATCGAGAAACCAAAATAGTAAGCGGCGATAAAGGATGAAATCAAAGAAACAGGAACAGTTACCGCTGGGATTAATGTCGCTCTTGCTTGGCCGATAAAGATATACAGCACCAATATAACTAAACCACCGGTAATAAACAGCGTACTGTAGACCTCTGCAATTGAACGCTCGATAAACACCGTTGAATCATAATCGATGGCTAAGCGCGTTCCTTCAGGCAAGAACTGTTGAATATTCTCGACTTCTTTGTGTACTCTTGTCGCAACTTCCAGCGGGTTGGCATCCGATTGAGGTACGATCCCCATACTTACGTTAACGACACCATCACTTTTAAAGGTCGAGTTTTCGTTCTCTGCACCAATGAAAACATCCGCCACATCTTTCAGGTAGATTGGCGAGTTATCTGAAGCACGCTTGACGACCAAATATTCAAAGTCTTCAGCTTGGTTATAGCTGCGAGCAGTACGAACAGACATAACGATTTGATCGTTACGCACTTCACCACCCGGATTTTCCACATTTTCACTGCGTAAGGCGGTTGTAATATCGGATGCCGTTACGCCACGCCCAGCCATTTGGTCAGGCTTAAGCTTGACGTACATCACCTTGTACAAGCCACCGGAAACATCAACCGAGCTCACCCCAGAGATAAGACTAAAACGATCAAGTAGCACTCGGTCAACGTAATCGGTTAGCTGAGTCCGATCCATCTCGGATGAACTTAGGTTGATATAAAGAGAGGCTTCACCGGAGCCATTGTTCTTAAAAACAACCGGGTCATCGGCTTCATCAGGCAACGCTCGCTGAGCCCTTGCGACCGCATCTCGAACGTCACTGACGCCCGTATTCAGATCGTAGCCCAGCTCAAACGTGATAGTGATTCTCGAACTACTATTACGTGTTGTTGAGGAAATTTCATCGATACCACTGATGCCCGAAAGCTGATCTTCAAGTACCGACGTAATCTGACTTTCTATGATGGTTGCCGAGGCCCCATCGTAACGCGTGTTTATCGAAACCACAGGGCTTTCGATATCTGGCATCTCTCGCACTGCTAGCTTGCTAAACGAGACGATACCAAATACACACAGTAAAAGACTGAGTACAACCGCAGCAACAGGTCTCTTTACTGAAACATCAGATAACAGCATTAGTTAGACCCTTCTTCGCTCTTTTGCACGTTTTTAGGACGACCATCGCTGCCTAACTCAGAAACGGCCACACCATCGCGCATATTAACGATACCTTGCACAACGATCTTATCGCCGATAGCAAGCCCTTCTTCAATCACCACTTGGTTATCGACGCGCGCACCCAAAATAACTTCTGTACGTATCGCAGTACCCTCTTCAGTTACGACATAAACGAAACGCTTGGTTCCTGAATATTCGAGAGCTTGAACCGGAATAATGGGCGCTTCAATAGCAGGAAAGTCCATTGCAGCCGAAACTAGCATACCCGGCTTTAATTGCTGCTCTGGGTTAGAAAAGTGAATACGAACTCGCAGGTTCAAGGTTTCTTGGTTAATGCGAGAGTCTACACCGACCACTTCACCACTAAAGGATTGACCTTGCCACGCTGCCGTCGTTGCGGTGACTTGCATACCATTAGAAAGTTGCGACAAATAACGCTCTGGCACTTGAAGATCCAAGCGCATGATCGATAAATCATCTAAGCTCAATAGCTCTGTGCCCGCGCTCACCATCTTACCCCGGCTAAAATCGATAAATCCCACAGTTCCTGAAAACGGTGCGCTGATATATAAATCGTTAAGATCAGCATTAGCAGCATCTAATCGCGCTTTGGCGATGTCGACACTTGCCTCTTGCGCATCGATCTCTGTTTGAGTAATCGCATTGCGCTTCACCAAACGTTCAAATTCTTTAAGTTTACGTTGCTCATCTTTCAGATACGCTTTCGCTTCAGCCACTGAAGCCTTAGCTCTGTCATCATCAAGTTGAATTAACAGTTGCCCCTCTCGAACAACTTGATTGGCTTTAACGGCAATAACGTCAACTTTACCAGCCACTTCAGGAGAAATGACAACGGACTGCTCTGCATCCAGTTTACCGACGAGTACAAGAGACTGGGATACTTGATGGGTTTGTACTTGCTCAGTGACAACAGTTACCTTCGATGGACCTTGTCTCTTGGCATACGAGGCAGGAGCAGCAGCCAAAATAGACAGAGACAATAAGCTCAGAACAATTTTATTTTTCATGATTAGATTCTGCATAGATAAACTAGACATATTGTATCCGGTAATTCGCATTCTGAACGTCAACTAATGTAAAGAGCGAGAAATATTATGTAAGTAAAGCCGTTGATTGTTTGAGCTTTATGGTTAATTCCTGCCATCTTTGCCCAAAAAGGCATCATTCAATTCAAAATTATAAGAAAACGCTTTACAGCTTTTACGAGTTTGCTATGATGCGCTCCGCACTTGAGAGATGCGTTGGGAAAACATCACTTAAGCCTATTCCTTAATTGAGGATAGGAAAACACCCTGGAGGGGTTCCCGAGTGGCCAAAGGGATCAGACTGTAAATCTGCTGGCACTGCCTTCGATGGTTCGAATCCGTCCCCCTCCACCATATTTCTTCTTATGACTGCTCTGAGTGGATAACCCATTCAATAAGTTGTGAGAAACACTTGAATAATGTGTTGGGAAAACATTAATTAAGTATAAAAATACCCTGGAGGGGTTCCCGAGTGGCCAAAGGGATCAGACTGTAAATCTGCTGGCACTGCCTTCGATGGTTCGAATCCGTCCCCCTCCACCATATTTTCTTATAATAGTCTGCTCGGTGGATAAACCGTTAGATATGTTGTGAGAAACACTTGAATAGTGTGTTGGGAAAACGCTAATTAAGTATAAAAATACCCTGGAGGGGTTCCCGAGTGGCCAAAGGGATCAGACTGTAAATCTGCTGGCACTGCCTTCGATGGTTCGAATCCGTCCCCCTCCACCATATTTCTTCTTATGACCGATTTGAGTGGATAACCCGTTCGATAAGTTGTGAGGAACACTTGAATAGTGTGTTGGGAAAACGCTAATTAAGTATAAAAAACACCCTGGAGGGGTTCCCGAGTGGCCAAAGGGATCAGACTGTAAATCTGCTGGCACTGCCTTCGATGGTTCGAATCCGTCCCCCTCCACCATATACAAAAAAACCAGCTCATTGAGCTGGTTTTTTTGTACCTATCGAAAATCTAAGCGCACTTCTATTCTCTATTCTCGCAAGTATAAAAAAGCCCCGACGAATAGCCGAGGCGATAACTAACATCTATAGGGGGAAGTTAGTTGTTTAAAAGAATAATACGTGTTTCATAAGGACGAAGCACTTGATGCTGAGATACCTGATCACCAGAAAGCTCGTAGTTACCCAAAACGTATTGTGCTTTATCGCAATCAAACTCTTCAGGTAAGACACACTCTGTTTCGTCTGCGTAATAGTTATTCAAACAAATTAGGGTCTGACTTTGTGACTGACGCTGATAACCGAACACCGCTTTATGCTCAGGATAGAGATCGATATAGCTACCTGTAGTGACCACTTCAATCTCTTTACGTAACTGAATCAACTGCTGATAGAAGTAGAATACTGAGTTTTTATCTGCTACTGCTTTATCTGCGTTAATTTCCGCATAGTTACTTGCCACTTCAAGCCAAGGCTGTGCTTTTGAGAAGCCAGCATACTGCTCCCCATTCCACTGCATCGGTGTACGAGAATTATCACGAGATTTTTGAGCCAAAATTGCCATCATGTCTTGATGTTCAACGCCTTGCTCATTCACCATGATGTCATACATATTGGTGCTTTCTAAATCACGATATTGATCGATAGAGGTGTAGCCTGGGTTGGTCATACCTATCTCTTCACCTTGGTAGATATAAGGCGTCCCTTGCATCATATGCACAGAAGCTGCGAGCATTTTGGCCGATTCCAAACGATAATGTTTGTCGTCACCCAGTCGGCTTACCACTCTTGGCTGGTCATGGTTACACCAGAATAGCGCGCCCCACCCTTTGCCATTTAGACCTGTCTGCCAATGGTTAAAAATCTGCTTCAACTGAGAGAAATCGAATGGCGCTTTGGTCCACTTTTCACCATTTGGATAATCGACCTTCAAGTGGTGGAAATTAAACACCATCGACAGTTCTTTATTATCAAGCGATGAATATTGCTGACAATGCTCAAGGGTGGTCGAAGACATTTCACCCACCGTCACACTTCCGTACTTCTGGAATACTGCTTCGCTGATCTCTTGCAGATATTCGTGTACACGAGGGCCATCGGTATAAAAGCGTCGACCATCACCTAACTGATCGCTGGGGAAGTCCTGCTGTTTAGAAATTAGGTTGATTACATCTAGACGGAAGCCATCCACGCCTTTTTCAGCCCAGAAGCTGATCACTTCTTTGACTTCGCCGCGAACTTTCGGGTTTTCCCAGTTTAGGTCGGCCTGCTCTTTGGCGAAGAGATGCAAAAAGTACTGACCCGTTTTTTCATCAAGCTCCCAAGCACTACCACCAAATTTTGACTGCCAGTTGTTAGGGATTCCGCCATCAACAGGATCTTTCCAAATATAGTAATCACGATAAGGACTGTTTTTATCACCAAGCGCAGACTGGAACCACTCATGCTCAGTCGAAGTGTGGTTGACTACGATATCCATAATAATGCGGATACCACGCTGATGAGCTTCAGCTAGTAGTTGGTCAAAATCATCCATGGTGCCAAAATCTGGATTGATCGCGTAGTAGTCCGAGATATCGTAACCATTATCAATCATTGGTGACTGATAAACAGGTGTTAACCAAATCGCCTCAACACCCAATAGTTTCAGGTAATCAAGCTTAGAAATAATGCCTTGAATATCCCCTGTTCCTTTACTGCCACTGTCGCTAAAGCTCTTAGGGTAAATTTGATAGATCGAGGCGGTTTTCCACCAATTTGCATCATTAGCGATTGTTGTCATTGCTAAACTCACTTACCAAAAAATAATAAACTTTGAAAAAGGAGCGACGAAATGCCGCTCCAAAAAATGATGGGTTACGCGTTTGCTGGCTCTAACTCGCCTTTCATTTGCGCACGCTTGTAGAAGAACAGGGTCAATGCGGCAGGCACGGCGATTGCCACTAGCATTGCGATTGCGAAGATGCCCCAGAATTGTGGTTGGATAGATAAGATACCTGGTAGGCCACCCACACCAATACCGTTCGCCATGACGCCCGCACTACCACAGATCGCCGCTGCAATTGCACTACCAATCATTGCGCTTAGCATTGGGAACTTGTACTTCAAGTTAATACCGTACATCGCAGGCTCAGTTACACCTAAGTAAGCAGAAATCGCCGCTGGAACTGAAATATCGCGCTCGCCATGTTTTTTGCTGATGATGATAATGCCGACAACCGCTGAAGCTTGAGCAATGTTTGATAGAGCGATTAATGGCCAAATTGGCGTGCCACCTAGGTCTTGCATTAGCTGTAGATCGACGGCGTTAGTCGTGTGGTGAATACCTGTGATAACAAGTGGTGCGTATAGGAAACCAAATACCATTGAACCTATAACAGCGAAGTCTCCGGTCATCGCCGCTTTAGCAGCAAATGCCACGCCATCGCCTAATACACGGCCAAATGGACCAATTAGAGAGTGAGCCAGTACAACAGAGACAATGATAGAAACGAAAGGAACGACAACTAAGTAAAGGTAAGAAGGAACAATACGTTTCAGGTTAGTTTCAATAAACGCCAGAGCCACACCCGCTAACATCGCAGGAATCACCTGAGCTTGGTAACCAACTTTTTCAATCACGAACAGACCAAAGTCCCACACTTCTGGGGCTTGCTTACCGATAAGATAGGCATTCATCAACTGCGGAGAGACCAGAGTCACACCTAGAGTGATACCTAGAATGGGTGTGCCTCCTAGCTTCTTCACTGTTGACCAACATACCCCAACAGGCAGGAAGAAGAAGATCGCTTCACCAATTAACCATAAGAAGCTATGAACGGTTGCCCAGAACTGACTAATCTCAGTTAGCGACTGGCCATCAAACATCTTGATGTCACCAATCACATTACGGAAACCTAGAATCAAACCACCAGTGATGATTGCAGGAAGTAGTGGTACAAAGATTTCAGCAAGATGGGAAATACCACGTTCCAATACATTCATATTTTGGCGAGCTGCTTGTTTTGATTCGTCTTTTGACGCTTCGCTCTTACCTGATAGCTCAATCAGCACTTTATACACTTCATCAACTTCAGTACCGATCACTACCTGGAACTGACCCGCATTGGTAAAGCAACCTTTTACGATTGGCAACGCCTCTAACGCTTTCTCGTCTGCTTTATCGGTATCATTCAATACAAAGCGAAGGCGAGTTAGGCAGTGGCTTACACTCGCAATATTATCGCGACCGCCAACTAACTCAATCAGACGCTCAACTTCTTGTTTCGCAATCTTACTCATATCCATGTCCACCCTAATTGGATTCTCATTCATCTGTTGTCAACAATGTTGACGATTCAAACTGACTAAGCTTGTTATTTTTCTATTTATGGGAACATTCCCAAACGTACTTATTATATTGTCAGATCCATTAACAGATAAAAATGGGAACAATCCCATTAATTGAAAGAGATCACAGTATAATTTTAAATCACTTTGAAAATAATGGTTTAGATAGAGATAGGTTCTTGCGTGATATGAACTTGCTCAAGCTCACCATTAATTTGAGAAATCAGCAGCTTAGCAGCTCTTTCACCGGCTAAAGAGTAACCAGGATCAATACTAAATACTTTGGGAAATAGGAAGGAAAGCAGTTCATTTCCACCCACGCCAGTGACAACCACATCTTCACGATTAAGCTCTTGTAAACGCTTAATGACCCCTAACGCTAAGGTGTCACTGGCACAAACAATCGCTTGAACGCCTTGGTTCAAGACATCGTCCACCAGCAAGTAAGCACTCTCGTGGTTTAGTTGACCTGTCTGATAGTTTGGTGAAATAGAGTGAGATTGGCACCAATCGAGGTAAGCGTCTAAACGCAATTTACCTGTGGTTTTATCACTAGGATCGACACCAATAAATGCGACGTTCTTGAGGCTCTTTTGCTCTAAGAACTGCAACGCCTTAACAATGACTTGTCTATTGTCGTAGTTGATTGACGAAACTTTATCTGTGTCCATCGCGATAACCACAGTGCGATTATGCCAACTCGCCAGCTTAGCAATATCAAAGTCACTAAAACCGAACACAATGACACCATCAACATTGCGCTTTTTCAGCACATCCAAATGCTCATTGGTCTTTGCTCGATCGAACTGACTCTCCATAATGACAACATCATAGCCCGCGCTATACAAGGTATTAAGCATACTGCCCACGGCTTTGTTTTCTGATGGAGAATCGAGACGAGAGATAATGACCCCCACCACTTTTTGACTTCCTCCACGCATCGCTTGCGCTGATTTTGAAGGAACATAACCAGATTCCTGAATCACCTGTTCGACCTTAGCACGTGTTTCTGGCTTAACTTTAGGATCGTTAGTCAGAACACGAGAGACGGTCGATTTGCCTACACCGGATAACCGGGCAATATCAAGAATGGTTAGTTTTTTGCTCATAAAATCGTGGGTCTAGTAGTTAAACGTTCCAAGGAGGCAATACGCCTCCAGACACGCTATCGTAAAAGATCTATTGGGTAATGCAATTTTTATACACCGAGTGGCCAAGTTCTAAGCGGGCTTCTTTGCCTTTGGTATAGAGGGTCACTGGGTTTTGTATTTCTGCGGTGCCATCGTGGAGAATGTATTTAGTACCAGAGCCAGATGGAATCTGGATCATGCGATAGTCTTTCTTGGGTAACCTTAGCAGTGCCGTATAATCATTGGGCATTAAGGCTAGCTTGAAGGTTTCGCCACCACTACATTGATAGAATAGAAAATCACCTTGGTAGTGGTTTTCACGTTCCATCGAAGTAAAAGAGCACGCTGATACGCTCAGCCCTACTGCGACTGCAAATAACAACCGATATCTCATGATTCCCTCCAAACAAAACAAAGGCCGCCCTTGGCAGCCTTTTTCAGTTTATTTTGCTAAATACGCTGGGACTTGTTTAATACTATCGAGTACCACAGACGCGATAGCTTCGCCTTTCTCTGTGACAGGTTTGCCTGTACGGACAAGGATTTTAGTGCCAACACCGGCGGCTTCGGCTGCCATCATGTCTTCGGCTTTATCACCCACCATAACAGAGTTCGCCATATCAATTTTCAAGAAGTCACGCGCTGAGATAAACATCCCAGGTTTTGGCTTACGGCAGTCACAATCTTGCTTATATTTGCCTTGACCGTGTTCAGCATGATGCGGACAGTAGTAAATCCCATCAAACTCAACGCCGTTATCGACAAAGTTCCAGTCCATCCATTGAGTCAAAGATAGGAAACGATCTTCACTGAACTTACCACGAGCAATCCCCGACTGGTTTGTCACCAATACCAGTTGGTAGCCCATATCTTTCAGTTTCTTGGCCGCTTCAAATACGCCATCAACAAACTCAAAATCGTGCTCATCATGAACATAGCCGTGATCGATGTTAATCACGCCATCTCGGTCTAAAAAGACTGCTGGTTTTGCCAAAATATGCTTCTCTATGTACTTTGCTTTACAAGAATTATTGCACGCTTTATTTCTTTCATCACTATCTAATTACTAATCGATTGAGCAATAGATACGTTTAGACGTCTAGACGTAAAAATATCTATTGACAGAAAACATGTAAGACCATAGCATCATCTACTAAATGAGATGTAGCTCAACATTATCTGCTGCTCTTCATCTAATCTGATAGCGAGTCTCTCGATGATTGAAATTAATCAAGTAAACAAGGTGTTCTACCAAGGCAGTAAGGAAATACATGCCTTAAAGGAGATCAACCTTCATATTCCACAGGGAACAATCTTTGGTGTTATTGGCTCATCGGGAGCAGGGAAAAGTACGCTTATTCGTTGTGTAAACATGTTAGAAGCACCGACAACAGGCTCGATTGTTGTTGATGGTGTCGATCTAACAACACTAAGTAAATCGCAACTTAGCGAAGCTCGCCGTAACATCGGTATGATCTTCCAGCATTTCAACCTACTGTCTTCGCGTACTGTTTTTGACAACGTTGCTCTGCCACTTGAGTTGGCAGGCAAAGATAAAGCGCACATCAGCACTAAAGTGACTGAGCTGCTGAAACTGGTCGGCCTTGAAGATAAGCATGAAAGCTACCCTTCAAACCTAAGTGGTGGTCAAAAGCAGCGTGTCGCGATCGCACGTGCTCTTGCGTCTGATCCAAAGGTTCTTCTGTGCGATGAAGCGACTAGCGCATTGGATCCAGCAACCACTCAGTCGATTCTAGAGCTACTAAAAGAGATCAACCGCAAGTTGAACATCACTATACTTTTGATTACTCACGAAATGGACGTTGTTAAAAGCATCTGTCACGAGGTGGCGATCATTGGTGGTGGCGAGCTAGTCGAAAAAGGGACTGTCGGTGAAATTTTCGCGCACCCTAAAACAGAGCTGGCGCATCAGTTCATTCGTTCTACACTCGACTTGTCGATTCCAGAAGATTACCAAGTCCGTTTGCAAGCTACGCGTGTTGAAGGCAGTTACCCATTGGTTCGTCTAGAGTTCACTGGCGCAACGGTCGATGCCCCTTTGATGACGCAAATTGCCCGTAAATTCAACATTGATGTCAGCATTCTCAGCTCTGACCTCGATTACGCCGGTGGTGTCAAATTCGGCATGATGGTCGCTGAACTATTTGGCAATGAACAAGATGACAATGCAGCGATTGAGTTCCTGCGTGAGCACAAGGTAAAAGTAGAGGTGCTAGGCTATGTCCTTTAATGAAATTTCACAGTGGCTGAGCTTAAACAGCAATCTACTTATTGGCGCGACTTGGGATACTATCTACATGGTTGCTGTGGCAGGGATTGTTGGCTTCGCCGTCGGTATTCCACTCGGTGTGATTCTGCATATCTCGAAGAAAGGTGGTTTACTTGAGAACACGAAACTTAACAGTGTACTCGGCGCCATCGTTAACGTGGGTCGCTCTGTTCCTTTCCTAGTACTTATGGTTGCTATTATTCCAGTTACTAAACTGTTGGTCGGCACGTTTATCGGTACAACAGCAGCCATCGTGCCTCTTACTATTGGAGCGATCCCATTTGTTGCTCGTCTTATCGAAGGTGCTCTACTTGAAGTCCCAACGGGATTAGTTGAAGCAGCACAATCGATGGGCGCAACTCCAATTCAAATTATTTCTAAGGTACTGCTTCCTGAAGCAATGCCAACCATCGTTAACTCGGTAACCATTACACTCGTCACGCTTGTCAGTTACTCAGCAATGGCAGGAACGGTTGGCGGAGGCGGTCTAGGTGACGTCGCCATTCGATACGGTTTCCACCGCTATGACGTAGTCATTATGGCCGTGACTGTGGTAATGCTTATCGTGCTAGTTCAAATCATTCAGTCCATTGGTGATGCGATTGTCCGTCGTGTCGATCACCGCTAAGAATACAATAAAGAATACTCACAGATTTAATTTATAAGGAGATAGTGATGAAATTCAGTCTTAAAGGTCTATTAACTATCGCAGCTGCTGCATCAGCATTAGTACTAGCAGGTTGTGGTGAAAAAGAAGCAGATACCAGCAAGATCAAAGTTGGTGTTATGGCTGGTGCAGAGGCACAAGTTGCTGAAGTTGCAGCCAAAGTCGCTAAAGAAAAATACGGCCTAGATGTAGAGCTGGTTACTTTTACTGATTACGTGACACCAAACGCAGCACTAGATGATGGCTCTATCGACATCAACGCGTTCCAACACAAGCCATACCTAGATCAGCAAGTTGCCGATCGTGGTTACAAACTGACTATCGCGGGTAACACGTTTGTCTACCCAATCGCGGGTTACTCTAAGCAAGTGAAAGCAGTCGACGAAATTCAAGAAGGTGCTCGTATCGCTGTACCTAACGATCCAACAAACCTAGGTCGTTCACTGATTCTACTTGAGCAACAAGGACTGCTGAAACTACGTGAGAACGTTGGTCTACTAGCAACTGTACGTGACATCGTTGAAAACCCGAAAAACATCACTATCGTAGAGCTAGACGCAGCACAGCTACCACGCTCTCTAGATGACGTTGCGCTTTCTGTTATCAACACAACTTACGCAAGCTCTATCAACCTAACACCACAAAAAGACGGTATATTTGTTGAAGACAAAGAGTCTCCATACGTAAACCTAATCGTGTCGCGTGAAGACAACGCACAAGCGGAAAACGTACAAAACTTTGTTAAGTCGTACCAGACTGAAGAAGTTTACACAGCGGCTTCTGACATCTTCCAAGGTGGCGTAGTTAAAGGTTGGTAATCACTTACTTTTGCTAATATAAGCTCTCAAGGGTTGACGTAATGTCAGCCCTTTTCTTTTGATGGCGCAGTTTTTAGACTATCGAAGTAGTCATCAATGATGGCTTCATAACGTCCATCCTCTTTCATTTCTCTCAGCACTCTGTCGAATCTGTCTCTAAGCCACTGATGCTCTTTCAGCTTAGAAAACGCGATATAACTTGGTGTGGCCTCGATTGGCGGCGAGAGTATTTCCAGTGCTTGTTCCATTTGTTCACTAGCTAGAATGCTTCGCGCACCAAAATCATTATTTACCCACACATCAGCACGCCCCGTCCTGACCAAGCGAGCACAATCTTCGGTTCGGTTGCGCCAAAAGACTAACCTGAAACGTCCATCTGCCAATAAGGCATCCATCTGCTTACCATAACTGACTCGATTGACAGCGCAGATAGCGACCGCCGAAACATCACGGGATAAAAAATCGTAGCTACTTATCTTACTACTTCTTTTTACCACTAGGCTGATATTCTGCGTAAACAAAATCTCATTAGAGTAATCGGCAAACTTTTCACGCGTTGGATTTTTAAATGCGGTAAAGATAGCATCGGCACGACCAAACTGAACATTACTCAAGGCTCTTGCCCAAGGTAAAACTTCTATTGATATCGGGACATCGAGTTCATCAAATACGGCCTCAACAAGCTCGACGGCCACACCAGATAACTCCCCTTCGTGATGAACGATATAGGGCGGATAGTCAAGCGTGACTAACTGCACTGTGGTTGAACTCGCTATAGGGAAAGAGCACAACCAAACCAATAGTGACAAAACCCAATGCTTACTCACGTTAGTGGGCTTGGATTACGGCATGATATGAGCCTGAAGAAAGCTCGGGATTGGAAAGAGATGAGTTTGTTGAATCATTTTACCTCCAAGGCATAACGCTCTACCGATAAGTAAAGTTCACCCCTATCACTTGTCAACTCTTCGGGCTGTTCGGAAAATCTTTAGGCACAAAAAAGCCGGAGCAATAAGCTCCGGCCACACCGTTCCGTAAAGTACGTGTTTTTAAGGCGTGTAGTACGTCGCCGCACCAGGACCTACAGGTAGACCCAAGATAAACACCCAAACGTAGAACAGTAGACTCCAGCCTACGAGGAATACGATTGAGTAAGGTAGCATGGTCGCAATCAGCGTACCAATACCTAGGTTCTTCATGTATCGCGTTGCTACAGCAAGGATAAGACCGAAGTAGCTCATCATAGGCGTGATGATGTTAGTAGTAGAATCACCGATACGGTAAGCCGCCTGAATAGTTTCTGGCGCGTAGCCAACTAGCATCAACATAGGAACAAAGATTGGAGCTGTAACTGCCCACTGTGCAGAAGCTGAACCGATCATTAGGTTGATGAAGCCACACATAAGAATGAAGGCGAAGAACAGCATTGGGCCAGTTAGACCAATCTCTTGCAGGAAGCTTGCTCCTGCAACAGCAAATACTTGACCAAAGTTAGTCCACTTGAAGAATGCTACAAACTGAGCAGCAAAGAATACCAGTACAATGTACATGCCCATTGAAGACATAGACTTAGACATTGCATCGATAACATCGCGATCTGTCTTCATCGTGCCAACAACTTTACCGTAAACAAAGCCAGGTACAGCAAAGAATACAAAGATAAAGGCAACAATACTCTTCAAGAATGGTGAGCCAGCAATGGTACCTGCGTCAGAGCGAAGGATGCCGTCAGCTGGAACGACTGTCCAAGCAAGAAGCGCTGAAACAACTAATACCGCAAGACCAGCAAGCTTAAGACCTTTTTTCTCTACAGCAGTTAGACCACCCATCTTATCTTGAGATAGGTCTTCTGACGCTTCTTCATCATTGTATTTGCCTAGCTTAGGCTCAACGATTTTTTCAGTAACAAAAGCACCAGTGATTGCAATAAAGAAAGTCGACACAAACATGAAGTACCAGTTAACTTCAGGTCCAACTGTGTAGGCTGGGTCAATCATTTGCGCAGCAGTTTCTGTAATACCCGACAGCAGTGGGTCAACAGTACCGATTAGCAGGTTTGCAGAGTAGCCACCAGAAACACCAGCGAATGCCGCAGCAAGACCAGCTAGAGGGTGACGACCTAAAGAGTGGAATAGCATTGCCGCTAGCGGGATAAGTACCACGTAACCTAGCTCAGATGCCGTATTAGAAATGATACCTGCGAATACAACCGTTACAGTAACCATGCGCTTAGATGCGCCCATTACCATACCGCGCATTGCTGCTGATAATAGACCAGAGTGTTCAGCGATAGCGACACCTAGCATAGCAACTAGCACAGTACCTAGCGGTGCAAAACCAACAAAGTTTTTCACTAGGTTAGTAACGATTAGCTGCAAACCATCCGCATTTAAAAGGCTGACAACGTGGATCATGCCGTCTGCTGCACGACCTTTCGCACCTTCAGGGCGCGGGTCCATAACAGATACTTCAAAGTAACCTGCAATACCAGATAGCACTAAGATAGCTAAACAGAAGATGGCGAATAGAGTGATAGGATGGGGTAATAGGTTCCCCAAATATTCAACAACGTCTAAGAAACGCGTAAATAGCGGCTTCTTAGGTGAATTTTGTTTAATTGAAGCAGATGAACTCATCTGTTCCCTCCTTGTAGTTATTCCTGTGCAAATGTGACAAAAATGTTCCAAATGCCAGCGCAGGGTACTCGACAAAATACTCAATTAGAAATGCAAAATGTTACAAAGTGTGTAACAAATCATATTATTTAACGCATTTTGCACAAATAATTAGCAAATATCACCAAAACAAAACCAAATAACAGAATTATAATTTATATAAATACATTCATTCTGTTTATTTAATGGCCTTTAAGTCGTTGATTGGTATAAGGAGGGAACTCAACCACCAAAGAGAGGCATAAATTACGCTTATCTATAACCAAGTACTCTGGTGGTTTAAGAGAGGGGAAAAGCCTCAAACTGCGATAGTCAAAAATGAGAGCTTTATCCGATTGAGATTGGAAGCTACTTTTGCACCGCTTTAAATCTTGGATTGGTTTTGCAGATAACGTACAAACGCCCTCTTCTTTTGACGATTTGGCAATCAGGGTGGCGACTTTTAGCACTTTTAAGAGATTTTACGACCTTCATTTACTTGTCCCCTTTAGAAAATTGACCAAATCGACGCTTAAAGTTAGCGACACGACCTTCCTGATGAATGACACGCTGCTTACCTGTGTAGAAAGGGTGGGATTTAGAAGAAACTTCAATCGTAAAGTACGGGTAGGTTTTGCCATCTTTCCACTCAATAGTGCGGTCAGTTTGCAATGTTGAACCGATAAGGAAGTACTCATCAATGCTTGTATCATGGAAAACCACGGTTCGGTATTCAGGGTGGATGTTGGGTTGCATAATTACCTCAATAAAAATTGTTATGTTATAACATTTTAAATAATAATCATTATCAACAAGTTTTACTACTCTTTTTTGTGATACTTTTTCCTCATCACCAAATGGAGAGAAAAGAGATGTATTCCATAGAGCCGATCGGTTTTATTGAAAGCCCATATAAAGAGAAGTTCGCTGTTCCTCGGCAGCCGAGCTTAGTACCCGCTGCTCGCTCGCGAGTAAAGCTAGTTGGAGAGGCGAATAGCCCAGAAGCGGTGCGCGGGTTGGAGCAATTCTCCCATGCTTGGTTATTGTTTGTGTTTGACCAGAATTTAGCGGCAGGATGGAAGCCTACTGTCAGACCACCTCGATTAGGTGGCAATGAGCGTGTAGGTGTATTTGCTTCTCGTTCGACGTTTAGACCCAATGGGATTGGTATGTCAGCGGTTGAAATTAAAGGGATCACAAAACAAGGCGATCAGATCTATCTCGATCTGGGCAATGTCGATTTAGTTGATGGCACTCCTATCATCGACATCAAGCCGTATATCCCTTATTCAGACTCTATTCCTCAAGCGCTAGGAAGCTACGCAGGAGCAGAACCAGAAAAGTCTCAAGTCCTATTCTCGTCATTAGCCACAGAGCAGTTAGAAAGCCGCGGATATCTTGACTATCAAAAGACTGTAATTGAGCAGGTTTTAGCACAAGACCCTCGTCCTGCGTACAAAAAAAACAAACCTGATAGTAAAGAATATGCGGTAAATTTGTTCGATCTGAATGTGAAGTTCACCGTTAACGATAACTTAATAACGGTTACTGCGATTGAAGGCTTTTGACAATGGCATTTGGCTGATATTATAAGCGGCTAACAAATTTCCCTTCGTGGGACTTCCATACTCCTGTCCATCCCGGCTTGAGTAACTAACTTTAATAAACGGATAAGTTAAATGCGTACCAGTAATTATCTTCTTTCTACTCTGAAGGAGACTCCAAACGACGCAGAAGTAGTGAGCCACCAGCTCATGCTACGTGCAGGTATGATCCGTAAGCTGGCCTCAGGTCTCTACACCTGGCTACCTACTGGTCTACGTGTACTGCGTAAAGTCGAAAACATCGTTCGTCAAGAGATCGACAATGCAGGCGCAGTCGAAACATTGATGCCCGTTGTTCAGCCGTTTGAACTATGGGAAGAGACAGGCCGCAGCGAGAAGATGGGTCCTGAGCTGCTTCGCTTTACTGACCGTCACACTCGTCCGTTTGTTCTTAGCCCAACAGCTGAAGAAGTGATCACTAGCCTAGTGCGCAATGAAGTGAGCTCTTACAAACAGCTACCGCTAAACCTGTACCAAATCCAAACTAAGTTCCGTGATGAGCGTCGCCCACGTTTTGGCGTAATGCGTGCACGCGAATTCTGCATGATGGATGCGTACAGCTTTGATATTGATAAAGAAGGTCTACAGAAGTCTTACGATGCAATGCACGATGCTTACTGTAAAGCCTTCGACCGCATGGGCCTTGAGTATCGCCCTGTACTGGCTGACTCAGGAGCTATCGGTGGTAGCGGTTCTCAAGAGTTCCACGTACTTGCGGAAAGTGGTGAAGACCTAATCGCCTTCTCTACTGAGTCTGACTACGCAGCGAACATCGAAAAAGCCGAAGCACTCGCTCTGGCTGACGAAGCTGCCGCTCCAACTCAAGAGATGATGCTAGTTGACACGCCAAACGCAAAGACAATTGCTGAGCTTGTTGAACAGTTTGAGTTGCCAATCGAGAAGACAGTTAAGACGCTATTTGTTAAAGCATCAGATGAAGTTGACGCTGACCTAATCGCGCTTATCATCCGTGGCGACCACGAACTGAACGAAGTGAAAGCGGAAAACCTTCCTCAAGTTGCAGCTCCTCTAGAGATGGCAACAGAAGAAGAGATCCGTGCCCTAATCGGCGCTGGCCCTGGCTCACTAGGCCCTGTTGGTCTTGAACTGCCATTCATCGTTGACCGCACTGTTGCTGTAATGAGTGACTTTGGCGCAGGCGCTAACGTAGACGACAAGCACTACTTCGGTATCAACTGGGGTCGTGATGTAGAGCTAGGCCAAGTTGAAGACTTACGTAATGTGGTTGAAGGCGATCCAAGCCCTTGTGGTAAAGGTACTATCGCACTGAAACGTGGTATCGAAGTAGGCCATATCTTCCAACTAGGTAACGTTTACTCTCAAGCAATGAACTGTGGTGTTCTTGGTCCAGACGGTAAAAACGTTATCCTAGAGATGGGTTGTTACGGTATCGGTGTTTCTCGTGTTGTTGCGTCTGCAATTGAACAGAATCACGATAAGTACGGCATCATCTGGCCAGACGCACTTGCACCTTTCCAAGTTGCGATCGTACCAATGAACATGCACAAGTCAGAAGAAGTGAAAGAAGCGGCTGAGAAGCTGTACGCTGAACTGACGGCAATGGGCATTGAAGTGCTATTCGACGACCGTAAAGAGCGCCCTGGCGTAATGTTCTCTGATGTGGAGCTAATCGGCGTTCCTCACACGATCGTCATTGGCGACCGTTCAATGAAAGAAGGTAACTTCGAGTACAAGAACCGTCGATCTGGTGAGAAAACCGCTGTCGCGATGACTGATATCGTTGAGCATATTAAAGCTCAGCTAGCGTAAGTTAGCCCCTAGAAATACAGAAGGCCGATGGAGACATCGGCCTTTTTTATTGAGCGTTGGATAACTGGATAACTGGATAACTGGATAACTGGATAACTGGATAACTGGATAACTGGATAACTGGATAACTGGATAACTAACATTGTTTAATCTTAATTAGAGAATCAACCATTGTTTTCTCACGAGGTAAAGCCAATCCAGTTTTCCAGCAGCGCAGCGTTCCAGCTCTCCCGAGGGCGTAGCCCGTCCCATCACTTCAACGGTTCGTTCGGTGCCTGACTGGCCACTTTTTTGGGCGCATAAGCGACGTCAGCCAGTTCATCGGCATTACCATCAATCAACTCACCAAAATGAAGAATGCCAAACTCGCCCGGTTTCATGCGATGCCAAGTTTCATTGTCTGTCAGTGGCTGTGTGGCTATCACTGAGACAACATCATTTGGTGTGGTCTCTTCTTGGAAGTTAATTTCCACATCTTCATCAATCAGTGAGGCTTTGCCAAATGGAGCTCGACGGGTGATCCAATACAGGTGGTTGGTACAATAAGTCATGACATATTCACCATCTGAAAGCAGCATATTAAACACCCCTTTCTCTCTCAGTTTGTCACAACATTCGGCCACAAAGCGAAACACGCCCACCATATCTTGCGGTGGTTCAGGGTATCTGTCTTCCATTTGCTTAAGTAACCAGCAAAAAGAGAGTTCGCTGTCTGTCTGACCTACAGGACGATGCCTTCCTGTGACTAAATCTTGGTAATCACTCAATTGGCCGTTATGTGCAAAGGTCCAATAACGCCCCCACAGCTCACGGGTAAAGGGGTGGGTATTTTCAAGATTCACTGCACCACGATTGGCCTGACGAATATGGCTGATCACCGCGCAACTTTTGATCGGATAGTCCTGCACAAGCTCTGCAATCTTAGAATCGCAGCTCGGGTTTGGATCTTTGAAGTTACGAAAGCCTTTGCCCTCGTAGAAGGTAATACCCCAACCATCACGGTGCGGACCAGTATTACCGCCGCGCTGCATCAGCCCGGTAAAACTAAAACAGATATCGGTTGGCACATTGGCGCTCATTCCGAGCAGTTCACACATGGTTTACTAAACTCCCTTAATCCTTGCGTGCAGTTTCTTCTTTAATAGCATAAGCGCCAGCGAATTCGCTAGCGCTTATAGTTATAAGTAAAAACAGTAACGACAATTAAGCGTTTTCCATCTCTTTTTCGATCAGTTGAATCACAATGTGGATGATCTTAATATGAATCTCTTGAATTCGGTCAGCGTAACCAAAGTGAGGAACGCGGATTTCGATGTCCGCTAGGCCTGCCATTTTTCCGCCATCTTTACCCGTTAGGGCGATGGTTTTCATGCCTTTAGCTTTAGCTGCATCAATCGCTTTTAAGATATTACCTGAGTTCCCAGAAGTTGACAGACCAAACAGAACGTCACCTTTTGCGCCCACGGCTTCAACGTAGCGAGAAAATACGTAGTCGTAACCAAAGTCATTACTTACACATGATAGGTGGCTTGGATCAGATATAGCGATACCTGGTAAACCTGGACGATTTTCGCGATAGCGACCCGTTAGCTCTTCTGCAAAATGCATGGCATCACAGTGTGAACCGCCATTACCACAAGAAAGCACTTTACCACCTTGCTTAAATGAATCAGCCAGCATCTTCGCTGCCGCTTCAATTTGCGCAATGTTGTTTTCATCGCTTAAAAACTTATTCAGAACGTCAGCCGCTTCGGTCAATTCGTTTTTAATTAGGTCCTGGTACATAGGTTAATCTCTAATTTTTGTAATAAATAGTTCTGTGTGAAATACAGAAAACGTTACCTACAGAGTTTACTCAAACAATTCTCACTGTCGATAGCTTGCTGATAACAATTCCCGCTTTGTTGCAAATCTTGGTTCACAAAAACCGCATAGCCCATCATTTTTAGACTTTTCACTCTACTTAGATCACTTTTTAAGCAAATACGGGTTTTACATTTTATTAATATTTTGATTACACTTAACTGGTTAGACCTCTTACATGTTATCGGCATAAAACAGACTAAATTCCGCCGTAATAAGGAACATAAATATGGACATCTTGCTCTCTCTACTTGGCTTTACCGCAGTTCTCGCGATCTGCTTGTACCACCGCAGTTCACTGCTGCTCTCCATCGCTGCATTAACTGCCACAATGGTTGTGCTCTCTTTGTTTGGTAGTGCTGGCTCTCTTAGCTGGATCTTATTTATCGCTGCCATTGCGACCCTAGCAGTACCATCAATCAGACAGTCACTAATCAGTAAAAAAGCCCTCACTCTATTTAAGAAAGTGCTTCCTGCTATGTCGCAGACAGAAAAAGAAGCGCTTGATGCCGGTACAGTTTGGTGGGAAGCAGAGCTGTTCAAAGGTAAGCCTGACTGGAAAAAGTTGCATGACATTCAAAAGCCTCAACTAAGCGCCGAAGAGCAAGCCTTCTTAGACGGCCCTGTGAACGAAGTCTGCGCTATGGTCAATGACTACAAAGTGACTCACGAGCTAGCCGACTTACCACCTGAAGTTTGGCAATACCTGAAAGACAATAAGTTCTTTGCCATGATCATTAAGAAGAAATACGGCGGCCTTGAGTTTTCTGCTTACGCTCAGTCTCTGGTACTGCAAAAGCTAACAGGTGTATCTAGCGTACTCTCTTCGACCGTTGGTGTACCTAACTCATTAGGCCCTGGCGAACTGCTGCAACACTACGGTACAACAGAGCAAAAAGATTACTACCTACCTCGTCTTGCAGAAGGTAAAGAGATTCCATGTTTTGCTTTAACCAGCCCTGAAGCTGGATCAGACGCAGGCTCTATTCCTGATTTCGGTGTGGTATGTAAAGGACAATGGGAAGGTAAAGAAGTGTTAGGTATGCGCCTGACATGGAACAAGCGATACATTACTTTAGCGCCTGTTGCGACTGTTTTGGGCCTCGCCTTTAAACTGCGCGATCCTGAAGGATTACTGAGCGAGCAACAAGATCTAGGCATCACCTGTGCTTTGATCCCGACTCATCTAAAAGGTGTTGAAATCGGCAATCGTCATTTCCCGCTTAACGTTCCATTCCAAAACGGTCCAACACGCGGTGAAGACCTATTTGTGCCACTCGACTATATCATTGGCGGCCCGAAAATGGCCGGACAGGGCTGGCGTATGCTGGTTGAGTGTCTGTCAGTAGGTCGTGGTATCACTCTACCGTCAAACTCTACCGGTGGGATTAAAACCGCCGCATTGGCAACAGGGGCTTATGCAAGAATTCGTCGTCAGTTCAAACAACCTATTGGTCACATGGAAGGGGTTGAAGAGCCGTTAGCACGTTTAGGTGGTAATGCCTACGTGATGGATGCGGCAAGTACTTTGACTGTTGCAGGTATCGACCTTGGCGAAAAACCATCAGTTATCTCAGCGATCGTCAAATATCACTGTACTCACAGAATGCAGCGTAGCGTAATTGATGCGATGGACATTGTTGGTGGTAAAGGTATCTGTATGGGGCCAGCAAACTTCCTTGCGCGTGGCTATCAAGGAGCACCAATTGCCGTTACTGTTGAAGGCGCAAACATCTTAACCCGATCTATGATTATCTATGGTCAAGGCGCAATTCGCTGCCATCCATATGTACTCGAAGAAATGAATGCCGCCTACTCAGATGCTTCTGATGCTCTAGATAAGTTTGATAGCGCTTTGGCAGGCCACGTGAGCTTCACTATGAGTAATCTCGTTCGCAGCCTATGGTTAGGTCTAACTGATGGTCGTTTCTCAGATGCGCCAGTGAAAGACTCAACCACTCGTTATTACCAGCAGTTGAACCGCTATAGCGCTAACATCGCTTTCCTATCTGATATTTCAATGGCTGTTCTAGGTGGCTCACTGAAACGTAAAGAGCGCTTGTCTGCACGCTTAGGCGATATTCTAAGTCAACTGTACTTAAGCTCGGCAACGCTAAAGCGCTACGAGAGTGATGGTCGTATTGTCGAAGATCTTCCGCTTGTACATTGGGGTCTACAAGATAGCCTTAAACAGACCGAAATCGCTGTCGATGAGTTCTTAGCGAACTTCCCGAATAAATGGATGGGCAAAGCACTGCGCGTTTTAATTATGCCTTTTGGTCGAGTACGCAAAGCACCGAGCGACACGCTAGATAGCCAAGTCGCTCAAATACTGCAAACGCCAAGTGAAACTCGCTCTCGCATTGGTCGTTACCAGTACTTTGAAGCCAGTGAATTCAATGCCGTTGGTCGTATCGAGCAAGCGCTTGAAATCATCCTTAAAGCAGAGCCTGTTTTCGATAAGATTTGTAAAGAGACAGGTAAACGCCGCCCATTCTTGCGCCTAGATGAAGTTGCAGCAATTGGGCTAGAAAAAGGGATTATCGATACTAACGAAGCGAAACTGCTGCGTGAAGCTGAAGAGCAACGACTATACGTCATCAATGTTGATGACTTCAGTCCTGAGGAATTAGCAGCAAAGCCTCAACCGCAGCTTTCTTCAGCAATGGATGAAGTCGCGTAAACCTTTACTTAAGACGGACACATCAATACGAACAAGGGCTGCATTTGCAGCCCTTTTTAGTGAGCAAGCTCTGAGGATTATCATTTCAGCTGAACGTGCTTAACACATCAGATTTTACTTATTGAACACGGCGCTCGGATCGCTAAACAGATTACTTCTTCGGCATTTCCAATTGCATCTCAGGTATCGCTTGCTTACTCGCCTTAAGCTTACGTCTAACGAACCAGACCACTAAGCCGAAAATAACCACCACAACGTTACCGACGCCAATAACTACCATAGTGCGAGTACGCTTTTCTTCGCGCATTTGAATCAGTTGCATTTCTTCTAACAGCTTCTGCTGTTTAAGACGTTCTTCTTCCTGCAATCGACGTGTCTCTGCCATATCGACTTCCGCCACCACGCTATAGGTGTGATCTGTTAAGGGGAAAATCAGCGGTCGCTCAGAACCCATCTCTGTTGCAAATGCTTCGCCAGTCCATGAATAAAGGCCAATCGCCTCACTGTACGGAATTTCCAGTTCAAGCTTATTACTTTCCGCTTGCGCTGAACCTTGCACTGACGTCAACTCACCACTAGGGGAAGTATGTTCGATATGGCCTGCGATTGAACCAGGTAGAATCATTCCCTGCTCACCCGCCATAACAATACGGTTGGGGCTCATTGCGTCGCGAGACTGGATAAAGGTCGTTTGCAAAGGTGTCGGATAAACCAATACTTCTTGCTCTTGAGCACGCAGAAATACACCATTGCCCGAAGTAATTCTTACCCGATACTTACCCGGAGCACTTGTAATTGGTAAAGAGACCGTGAATATACCGTCACCCGCCACTTCATCAAGCCCTTGCCCATCATCGGCAAATTCACCAATCACTTCTGGGATAGGTTTAGCTTCTTTGATCAGCTCATCTTCATTTTCAATATATTTGGTAAAGGTCACTTTGAGTTTGACCCGGTCAAGAAAATCACGCAGTACCAAAGGTTGGTCATCTGACGTCAATCTGGCGTTAAACTTAATCGACTCCCCTTGGAAAAGGCGATTCGGGAGTTGGTCGGTAGTCAGCTCAAGGTGAGAGATGAGCTTAATTTTATTCTTCGGTGTGACTCGACCAATCGCTTGCCACGGCCCTGGCATTGGATTATCAATCGAGACGATGTCCATTGAGGACTCTTGATACCAACGGACATTATCTGGGCTACGCCACGCGTAATACTTTTTACCATCAGGTCTAACAAGAACGACTGGCTGAGAGCTTTTTGAGCGATAGATAACGAAGGTAATCTGTTTGATCGAGGGATCAACTCTAAAACGGTTATCCAATAACGACATTGAGGACTCTTCAGCGCTATAACCTAACGCGCTAAACAACATAGCGACTATGGCAATCCAAATCCTCAACATCCTTTCTCCTATTGACGCCAGAGGCAGCTTCCGCTTTTCTCGACGATATCTAATCTACTTTGATGGGCTTCTATTTCATCGGCGCTTGCACGCAAAACCTTTAGTGCTTTTCGTCCACTTGCCGCACGTTTTATCGCATCGCCGCCCTCTTCGTTGCCATTTCCGGCATTAAACTGTAGCGAAGTCTGCCCACCTGTCATTAGTAGGTATACGTCGGCCAGAATCTCCGCATCGAGCAAAGCTCCGTGGAGCGTACGGTGCGAGTTATCAATTCCGTATCGATCACATAACACATCAAGGTTGTTTCGCTTACCTGGGAAGATCTTCTTCGCCATGGCGAGCGTATCGGTCACCTTACAGTAGTCGACCGTTTTACCAATCTGCGGATCGAGCATTCCAAACTCATAATCCATAAAGCCGACGTCGAAGGGCGCGTTGTGCGCCACCAGCTCAGCATCTTTGATGAATTCGAGAAACTCTGCGTGAACATCTTGGTACTCTGGCTTATCGACCAAGAATTCATCGGTAATACCGTGGATTTCTACCGCATCAGGTTGAATGTCTCGATCTGGCTTAATATACACATGAAAGTGTCGCCCAGTCAGCTTGCGGTCGATAATTTCAACCGCACCGATCTCGATAATGCGATGGTCTTGGTAATGAGGCCCGCCTTCGCGGTTCATACCGGTTGTTTCGGTATCGAGTACCACGATACGGTGTTGCTTAGAATTGTTGCTAGTATTCATAACAAAATGTGTGTCAGACTATGCCAATAATGTGCTTAACCCAATAGTATCAAATCATGACGAAACAGGTGGAAATTTTCACTGATGGTTCCTGCTTAGGCAATCCTGGCCCTGGTGGTTACGGTGTCGTTCTTCGCTACAAGCAAACCGAAAAAACTTTGGCTAAAGGCTATACGCTAACGACCAATAACCGCATGGAGATGCTCGCGACCATTGTTGCGCTGCAAGCCCTTAAAGAACCGTGTGATGTCATTCTCACTACCGATAGCCAGTACGTACGCCAAGGTATTACCCAGTGGATTCACAACTGGAAAAAACGTGGCTGGAAAACCGCAGACAAAAAACCAGTGAAAAACGCCGATCTTTGGCAAGCGCTCGATAAAGAGAGCGAACGCCACACCATTGACTGGCGCTGGGTAAAAGGTCACGCAGGTCACCGCGAAAACGAAATGTGTGACGAGCTAGCGCGAGCAGCCGCAGAAAATCCAACTGAAGAAGACACCGGCTACGTTCCTAACTAGTCTTCACAAGTAAAGCTCAATGGCTTTGCTTATTCGAAATCTTGTAATTGACGCCAACGGGCGTCAATTTTCTTTTTAACTTCCAATGTGGCTTGATCGGCTTAAGTGGGTAGGTTCGTTTACGTGCGACAATAAAATACAAACTGCCCATCGGCGACGCCCAATCACCCAAGCTGTTCTCAAGCCATGTCCACATCGTCCGATATTTCTGCATCGGGAACAGCGCATAACTATCGCACTCAATCACTTGATAATTGAGTAACCCTAGCCAATCTCTAATGCGATTTGGTGTAAACATCCTGCCACTCCACGGAAGGTTGTTCCTTCTCCACGGCATCAAGCTCGCCAAGCCCGTCAAGCTGATTGGGTTGAATCCTGTGATAATCAAATAGCCATCATCAATCATCACCCTATCCACTTCACGTAACATTCGATGCGGGTCATTACAGTAATCAAGCTGGTGTGCCATCAAAACCGCGTCGAAGCTTTTTTCTAAAAAGGGCAAATCGTAGCCATCTGCGATGACATTATGCAACGGGTTCTGGATATCTAGGTGAACTTGATGTTGAATATTACAATTGAAACTGGTTAACTCGCAGCTCAGGCCTCCCAGCTTTAGCAAATGATAACCGAACAGCTTAGGGCACCATTCGTCAACGCGGGTTTGAATCGATTCATTCACCCACTGACCATTTTTTAGCTGAGACCATGAATGAGGCTTTTCAAGCTTTTTGCTACTACGTGCTGGCTTCATAGTTACCTGCTTCACCCAAGCGTCTGTTGACCGATATACTGGAGACACAACCATGTTGAATATCAAAAGCATACCTGCATTTAATGATAATTACATCTGGCTGATCGAAAATAGCGATCGCCGTTGTGCTGTTGTCGATCCAGGTGACTCTGCGCCTGTTTTGGCGTATCTCAAAGCGCATAACTTGAGTTTAGAAGCGATTCTAATTACCCACCATCACAATGACCATATCGGCGGTGTACCAGAATTAGTAAGACAGTTTCCAAATGTGGACGTTGTCGGCCCAGCTAACGAGCCCGTACCTACCTTGACGCATGCCGTTGATGCCGGTGACCAAATAGAGCTGTTTGATGAGGTATTCTTTGTGCTTGGCTTAGAAGGTCATACTCGCGGCCATATCGGTTACGTGGGCGATGGTAAACTTTTCTGTGGTGATGTGCTGTTCTCAGCAGGTTGTGGACGTGTCTTTGAAGGTACGATGGAACAGATGCATACTTCCCTCACCAAACTTGCCGCTCTGCCAGAAGAAACTGAGGTCTACTGCGCACACGAATATACAGCAAGTAACCTTGCTTTCGCTCTTGCGGTAGAGCCAGACAATGAGCTTCTACAACAGTATCGTGACGAGGTTAATCGACTCAGAGCACAGAATAAGCCAACCTTACCAACCACGATTCGACGCGAAAAATGGATCAACCCTTTTCTGCGCACCGATCAGCAAACTATCATCCGTTCTGTGGCAAATCGCACAGTTGAAAGCGATTCATTAGCGATTTTTAGTGCATTACGTGAGTGGAAGAACGAATTTTAACGTTTTGCTGCTTGTCACCTACTAATTGGGACAAGTATTATCAGCAGCCAAGTAAAAAAAGGGCTGTGCAATGCGAGTTAAACACAGCTGGGTATTAGCGCTAGTATTATCAGGTTGTCAGCTTACCCAGCCGACGGATTCTGGAGAAGCCGTCTCTCCGGAAACAAACAATCCAACAATTAAGCAAACTGAGCCAAGTGCTCAACCAGCAAAACCTATCATCAAACCCGAGCCATTGGTGACTCCACAGACACAACAAGATGTCTGGAAGCGTATCGCTATGCAATTAGAGATGCCTATCCCTGACCACAAGCTCGTTGATTACTACCGTACATGGTATCTGAAACATCCTAACCACCTAAAAACTGTCTCACAACGTGCCGAACCCTTCTTGTATCTTATTACCGAGAAGATCGAGCAGCGTGATATGCCGTTAGAACTCGCGCTTTTGCCTGTGGTAGAAAGCTCTTTTGATGCTTTTGCCTACTCTCATGGTAGTGCTGCGGGTTTATGGCAATTCGTACCGGGAACAGGTAGACAGCAAGGCCTTAAGCAAAACTTTTGGTATGACGGACGTCGTGATGTCGCTGCTTCAACCGATGCCGCCCTAGATTACCTAACCTATCTCAACAAACGTTTTGATGGCGAGTGGACACACGCGATTGCTGCCTACAACAGTGGTGGCGGACGAGTGTCTAGTGCAATTCGCAAAAATACCAAACTCGGCAAGCCTACGGATTTCTTCTCACTTGATTTACCTAAAGAAACCAGTGGCTACGTACCAAAGCTGCTTGCGCTAGCAGACGTTGTCGCTAACCAAGAAAAGTATGGTATCAATATTCCAGAAATTGCTAACAAGCCTGTCGTTGAACTTGTTGATCCTAAAGAGCAACTTGACCTCGCCATAGCCGCTAACTACGCGGGTATCAGTGTTAAAGAGCTACAAGGCCTTAACCCTGCATACAACCAATGGGCGACAGCACCGGACGGTCCTCACCAATTGCTTCTTCCAAAACATAGCGTCGCTAAGTTCAATAAAGCGGTAACAGAAAATCGCGGTAAAGGAATGAAGGTCGTTCGCTATAAGGTGAAGTCCGGCGATAACCTCAGTGTCTTGGCACAAAAGTACAACACCACTGCTAACGTCATTCGCACCGCTAATAATCTGAGTGGCAACAACATTCGTGTCGGCCAGCACTTGATGATCCCAACGTCGACACGCGACGACAAAGCCTATGCGCTTAGCGCGTCGAACCGTTTAGCTAAGACACAAGCTAAGTCTCGTGGCCAATTTAAGCTCACTCACACAGTCCGCTCTGGCGATAGCTTATGGTCGATTGCGCGCGCCAACAAAGTGTCACACCAGTCATTAGCAAAGTGGAATGGCATGGGGCCAAGAGACACTTTACGTGTTGGTCAAAAACTGGTGATTTGGAAAAACAGCTCTGACGGCGCGATCATCCGCACTGTGTTCTACAACGTACGCACTGGTGACACTATCAGTGGCATTGCGAGCAAGTTTAAAGTCAAATCGAACGACATCGTTAAATGGAACGATCTCAGCAGACAAAAGTACCTTAAGCCAGGTCAGAAACTTAAGCTGTATGTAGACGTCACTAAGGTAAGTGTATGAACCCGTCAAGTAACCCGTTAATTATGCTAGTCGATATTTTCCGTTCGCCTAGCGCCTGTTTCTTAGCCCTCTACCAACGTGGAGCTTGGGGCTGGCAGCCGTACATTTTCTTAGTACTCTCGCCGTTTCTTTTCTGGGGCGCTTACTTCGACATGGTTGATTTCGAATGGCTAAGGCAAGGACTTGCAGCGCAACTGGCAGAAACCAACCCAAAACAGCTAGAGCTACTTGATGCCAATACCCTGATGGCGAGTGAAATCATTAGTGACATTGCTGGTAGAACACTGACCATTCTGATGCTCGCTTTCTGGTTTAACCTTGCGACAAAGCCAAGCCAGCACCAACACGGCTTCTGGAAATGGTTCGCCGCTAGCGCAGTGATCACTTTCCCTGCGATTATCGGTGACTTGGCAAGCTATGTGAGTGCGCTACTAAAACATGGTCAAGTCATGGTGTACGCCGCTGATTTAAATAGCCTCAACGGGTTGTTAAAGCTGCCACTAACTAATGAGTGGTCGCAGTTTGCTAGCTCGTTCCCGCTGTTGCTGCCTTGGTACATAGCCTTAGGTTACGCAGCGGTAGGAACTTGGACTGAGTTTGAACGCGGCCAGGCACTGGTTATTTCCGCGCTGCCTTGGCTTGCTTACTACCTAATCTGGGCGCTGTACATCCTGATATTCTAAAGCGCTAAGCGAAAGCTAACTAAAATTGGATTATGATCAGAGGCGTCAGAAATTGGCGCCTCTGCTGTTTCCAGCGTTAAGCCACGATAAAAGACATGATCGAGTGGCAAGCCAGTCACAAACTGAGTGCGATTATCTGGTTGATAATCGACTTCTTCTAATCCTAGCGATGTTAGCGCTTTCGACATCACAGCAAAACGCTCTTCACTCCAACTATTGAAGTCTCCAGCAACAATTATCGGGCCGTGATGCTGACTCAGCTCTTTAGTCAATGCCGTTAACTGACGATGATACTCTGTAGTACCGTAGGTGAAGTTAACCGCATGAATGTTGACCACAGCTAACTGCTCCCCTGAAGAGAGTGGATAGAGGGCGTATAGTGCTGATTTAGGTAAACGTAGCCATGGCTCTAGTTCAGTGTACGCGCAAGCTTTACTTGGCGTATTCAAAGACAAATTCAATACCCCTGCGGATGTATCAAACGCTTTAAACGCATCTACCTGACTACCAAACCACCCCTGTTTTGCCACCCAATCGATGAGTTCAGATGTCATGCTGGCTTCTTGCAACAAGACCAACTGCTTTCCATCCGAAAGTTCATTTAAGCTTTGCTGCCAGTTTTCTCTATTTTGCTTATAGATGTTCCAGACCAGTAGCTTAATTTGCCCGCGGTTATCTAAAACAGTGGCCTGTTCATTGCGATAGCACTGCAAAGATAATGCGACATTGTTGCCCGAAATAGACGCGACCTGAGCTTGCTGAGTGAAACTAAAAATCGATTGGTAGCCGACAACGACCACTAAGGATAAGACCAGAGACAAGATGATCAAGTAAGCGCTTTTCTTCATTGCATTACCTAAACAAAAAAGAGCCTTACGGCTCTTTTTAAACAATACTTATGGGTTAGATGGCGTCTTCGTCTTCTTCGCCAGTACGAATACGGACAATACGCTCCACATCAGTGATAAAGATCTTACCGTCACCGATTTTTCCAGTTTGTGCCGTTTCAATGATGGTATCAACACATTGATCAGCCACGTCATCCGTAACTACGATTTCAAGCTTAACCTTAGGTAGAAAATCAACCATATACTCAGCACCACGGTATAGCTCTGTATGACCTTTCTGACGACCAAAGCCTTTAACCTCAGACACTGTCATACCTGTAATGCCCACTTCAGCGAGTGCTTCACGTACATCGTCTAACTTAAACGGCTTAATGATGGCTTCAATCTTTTTCATGTTCTTCCCTTAAACTATTGTAACTAGCGTCATTATCCCATGTTCAATGGCTAATAAAAAGCCCGAGCTTTGTTGCTCGGGCTCGCAATCTATCTTATCGACTATTTCAAACTAGCGTAATAAGCCGCTAGGTTAGCAACATCAGCATCGCTTAACATCGCTGCTTGCGCTTGCATTACAGCCGCAAGACCACCGTTACGCTCTTTGTTCTTGTATGCGTTGATCGAGGTAACAAGATACTGCTCATTTTGACCTTTTAGGTTTGGATAACCAGGGATCACAGCAATACCATCTGCACCATGGCAAGCCGCACACACTGCCGCTTTTGCTTGACCTGCTGCAGCATCACCTGCAGCCAGCGCATTGCCACTAAGTAGGCCCATTCCAAGTACCAATCCTATAGCGAATTTCTTCATTGCTCTTCCTTATAATTCCATGATAGTTGTACGTTTTTATGTATACAATTTTACATAAAGCGTGATCCCTTGTCCCAGACAAGTTCACAATCCTGACCTATAAAGTGGCGATCAATAAACAAATTCCCTACGGCAACGACCCTTTCACCACACATCAATATCGGGGTTCTACGCCGTAACCAACTTGGCACACCATACTCTTGGAACAGCTTTTTCAGTTTGCGGCTGTGTCCACGCTCTGCTGGGTGCGCACTTAGTCCCTCAGGGTTAAAAGTGACGCGCAGCGGACTTTGAACTAACGCCTGTTGGGATAATCTCCCCTTACTTGAAGGGACGAGCGCCAAGCTTCCTAATCCTTCAGGCAAAGGACAAGGCTTATCAATATCGAGCGGTCGCTGCCACTCGGCAAGTGATTGCCAATCTCTAACGATGTAAAGCTTGTTTAAATAACGGCGCACTTGCACCTCAGAAAGCTGCAACTGGGGATTGGCATCCGCTTTCGCCTTTGCGACCTCCAACCAAACCTTATTCAACTGCTCACGAGTAGGCATACGCAGATGATTTTGCTCAAGCCACATCCTAATTAATCGACTGCGGATCAGAGTTGACGCATTGCCCAACATCACAATAGACAGGCTACCATCGTCACATAAACATTGCTGGTACTTTTCAGCCAACAATTCACCCAACAATTGCTCCTGTTCAGAGCAAAGTTCGGCTGTGCGCTGAACCGCTTGTCTAATATGAGGCCAACGCTCCACTAAAGCTGGCGTTAATGAGTGACGAACAAAATTGCGCTCAAATCTCTGGTCTTGATTACTCTCGTCTTCTACCCAAGCCAATTGATTAGCATGGGCAAACTCTTCAATTTCATGCCGTGCGATAGCCAACAACGGACGCAGCAAATTCGCCTGACCAAATGGCATACTCTGCGCCATTGAGGACAAACCTTTTGGCCCGCTACCGCGCTTGAGAGCAAGGAAAAAGGTTTCGAGCTGATCATCAGCATGCTGACCGGTGAGCAGTAAATCCTTATCCTGCAGATGTTTTTTAAGTGCGGTATATCTGGCTTCACGAGCACTCTCTTCAATGCTTCTGCCTTGAGTTGCAAGTTGTACCTTTTCTAACACAAATGCGACACCCAGCTCCTGACACCAATGTTTACATTGCTCAGCCCAACTGTCTGCATTCTCGCTTAAACCATGATGAACATGAACCGCCAGGCATTCGAGCTTGCGCGATTTACAGTAGCTTGCCATCAGTTCAAGCATGACCCGAGAATCAAGCCCACCGCTTAGGGCAAGGACGATTCGGCTACCTGTTTGATAGTGTTGGTCTAGAGAGTGTTGAAAAATAGATTCGAGCTTCATAGCGAGTAACATTTGGAGTTATTAACGCTAGTTTATCACTGGCAATAAAAAAGGCTGAACCTAAGTTCAGCCTTTTTCTAACATTTGTGCCGATTAACAGTAACCGTAGCTCATTAGACGCTGGTAACGACGCTCTAGCAAGGTGTCATTATCAAACGCTTCTAGCTCTTCAAGCTGACGAACTAGGGTCGCTTTCATGTTCTGCGCCATCTGAAGGTGATCACGGTGTGCACCACCTAGAGGCTCGTCGATAATCTCATCGATCAGCTCTAGCTCTTTAAGACGTGGAGCAATCAGACCCATCGCTTCTGCTGCTTGCGGCGCTTTATCTGAATCACGCCATAGGATTGAAGCACAGCCTTCTGGAGAGATAACAGAGTAGGTTGAGTATTGCAGCATGTTGACGTAATCGCCTACACCGATAGCAAGCGCACCACCAGAACCGCCTTCACCGACAACGTTACAGATAACAGGCACTTTAAGACCCGCCATCACTTTTAGGTTAGTCGCGATAGCTTCTGATTGACCACGCTCTTCTGCACCAACACCTGGGTAGGCACCCGCTGTATCGATGAAAGTAATGATTGGCATGTTAAAGCGCTCTGCCGTTTGCATCAAACGCAGCGCTTTGCGATAACCTTCTGGCTTAGGCATGCCGAAGTTACGTTTTACTTTCTCTTTGGTCTCACGACCTTTTTGGTGACCAATGATCATCACTGGACGGCCATTAAGACGCGCCATACCACCGACGATCGCTTTGTCATCTGCGTAGTGACGGTCACCCGCCATCTCATCAAACTCTGTAAACACGTGCTCGATGTAATCAAGCGTGTAAGGACGCTGTGGGTGACGAGCAAGCTGGGCAGTTTCCCAAGCACCAAGATCGCTGAATGTTTTCTTTTTAAGCTCTAGGCTTTTCTTCTCTAGCTGTTCAATCTCTTTTTCAAGATCAACACCAGACTCACCGCCATGACGAGATACGTCACGAAGTGCTTCAATTTTTGCTTCTAGCTCTGCGATTGGCTTTTCAAATTCTAAAAAATTCAGGCTCATCTATAGATCCTTTATGATTCGGTGGCGTTTTACCGAACTTAGTTAAATTCGAGTTCTACCTGGCCTTTCCCAAGTAGTTGTTTTAAATCATCTAATAATGCGTCACTTGGCGTTACTCGCCATTCTGTACCCAACGTCAAACGCGCTCGTGCATCAGAGCGTTGGTAGTATACATGGACAGGAACGCTCCCCGCCCGATGAGGCTCTAGTATTTGACTAAAACGCTCAAAAAATCGGTCATTGATTTGAGATTGATCGATGGAAACTGATAATCCCCGTGCATATTTTTCACGAGCAGTCCCGAGATCCATAACCTCGCGCGCGGACATTTTAAGACCACCATTGAAATCATCAAAGCTGACCTGTCCAGAAACAACCAAAATTTTATCTTTTTCTAACAATTCTGCATATCGATCTAACGCATCGGAGAATAACATCACCTCCATACGCCCGCTTCGATCATCCAGTGTCATAATACCAATGCGCGTTCCACGCTTAGTGGTCATCACACGAGCCGCAATTACCAGACCTGCGACAGTAACACTTTGATCCCGCCTGGTTGGTGTTGCGTCTTTTAGTCGACAACTGGTGTACTTACCAAGTTCCTTTATGTAGGCATTTATTGGGTGCCCGGTCAAATAAAGGCCCAAAGTATCTCGTTCACCTTCGAGCCACACTTTTTCCGGCCAAGGTTCAGCTTTGGTGTATTTGTGCTCAACTTCTTCAGGTGCTTCGGTCAACACGCCAAACAAATCACTTTGACCAAAAGCTTCTGCTTGGTGATGTTGGCTCGCCGCTTTAACAGCATCGTTCAGTGAAGCCATCATTGCAGCGCGATGCGGTCCAAGGCGATCCAAAGCGCCTGCGTAGATGAGTTTCTCAATGACTCGTTTATTGACCTTCTTCAGGTCGATGCGAGCACAGAAATCGAATAGGTCTTTAAAGTGGCCGTCTTTGTTGCGCGCTTCGAGAATGGCATCGATTGGGCCTTCACCCACCCCTTTGATAGCACCAATGCCGTAAACAATCGCTCCGTCTTCATCGACATTAAAGCGATACAAACCTGCGTTGATATCTGGTGGCAGCACTTTGAGCTTCATGCGGAAACACTCATCAACCAGACCGACGACTTTCTCAGTGTTATCCATATCGGCAGTCATTACCGCAGCCATAAATTCCGCTGGGAAATGAGTTTTGAGCCACAGCGTTTGGTAAGAAACCAGAGCATATGCAGCCGAGTGCGATTTGTTGAAGCCGTAACCTGCGAACTTTTCTACCAAGTCGAAGATCTTCATCGCCAATTCGCCGCCTACGCCGTTGGCGACCGCGCCTTCTTCGAACGTCGCACGCTGCTTGGCCATCTCTTCTGGCTTTTTCTTACCCATCGCACGACGAAGCATGTCTGCGCCGCCCAGCGTATAGCCAGAAAGAACCTGAGCGATCTGCATTACCTGCTCCTGATAGAGGATAATGCCGTAAGTTGGCTCTAGAATCTCTTTCAGCGATTCGTGCTGCCACTGTTCGTCTGGGTAAGAAACCGCTTCGCGTCCATGTTTACGGTCGATAAAGTTATCTACCATGCCTGACTGAAGCGGCCCCGGACGGAACAGAGCAACTAGTGCGATAATATCTTCAAAACAGTCAGGCTGAAGGCGTTTGATCAGCTCTTTCATACCACGCGATTCAAGCTGGAATACCGCGGTGGTTTCTGAGTTTTGCAGCAGATTGAAGGAAGCTTGGTCTTCCAATGGGATAGACTCAATGGCGATAGGGTCTTTGCCTTCCTTCTCTAAGCGTGGGTTAATCAAGCCCAGTGCCCAGTCAATAATGGTCAGCGTCCGTAAGCCCAAGAAGTCAAACTTAACCAGACCCGCGGTTTCAACGTCGTTTTTATCGAACTGAGTCACCGGGAAGTGACCTTCCGCATCAGCATAAATCGGCGCAAAGTCAGTAATAGTGGTTGGCGATATTACAACACCACCAGCGTGCTTACCTGCATTACGTGTACACCCTTCAAGGATGCGACACATATCAATCAGCTCTTTAATTTCTTCGTCGTTTTCGTACAACTCAGGTAAAGCAGGTTCTGCTTTGAATGCTTTTTCTAGCGTCATGCCCGGATCTGGTGGAACCAGTTTCGAGATGCGGTCAACAAAACCGAAACCATGACCAAGTACACGGCCTACGTCACGAATTACTGCCTTCGCTGCCATAGTACCGAAAGTGATGATCTGCGATACCGCATCACGACCATACATTTCTGCAACGTGATCAATTACTTGGTCGCGTTTATCCATACAGAAGTCGACATCGAAATCGGGCATGGAAACACGTTCAGGGTTGAGGAATCGCTCAAACAGAAGATCGTATTCTAGTGGGTCGAGATCAGTGATTTTTAACGCGTATGCCACCAAAGAACCGGCACCTGAACCACGGCCAGGACCTACAGGGATGGCATTATCTTTTGACCACTGAATGAACTCCATTACGATCAAGAAGTAACCTGGGAATCCCATGTTATTGATTACTTCCAGTTCAATTTTAAGACGATCATCGTATTCAGGCCGTCTTTCTACACGCACCGCCGGATCGGGGAACAAGAATTCTAGTCGATCTTCCAGACCTTCTTCAGATTTTTTAACCAAGAACTCAGTTTCTTCCATCCCTTCGGTTGGGAACGCGGGCAGGAAGTATTCACCCAAGCGGACTGTTACGTTACAACGCTTAGCAATCTCTACACTATTTTCTAATGCTTCAGGGATATCTGAGAATAGCTCGCACATCTCCTCTTCAGTACGAAGATATTGCTGAGCGCTGTAGTTTTTTGGTCGACGGGGATCTTCTAGCGTATAACCATCATGAATCGCAACACGAATCTCATGCGCATCAAACAGTGTCTCATCAAGAATCACGACATCATTGGTGGCAACAACTGGCAGGTCATGTTGCTCTGCTAGCTCTAACGCAAAGTGAAGGTAGGTTTCTTCATCCGCTCTGCCAGTACGAACTAATTCGAGGTAAAAACGGTCAGGAAAATGGGTTTGGTAGAACTCAACACACTGCTCGACGACTTTCTGGTTGCCTTTCAGTAGTGCCCTGCCTATTTCCCCACTCTTAGCCCCAGAAAGTATGATTATCCCTTCTGAAAGCTCAACCAACCACTCTTTATCAATCACTGGTTGATGCTGAACGTGGCCTCGTAGGTAGGCCTTTGAGATCAGTAAAGTCAGATTCTTATAACCGACGTTATCTGCTGCAATCACGGTCAGCTTAGTCAGCTCATCACCAAACTCAGGTGACTGCATCACGAAGTCAGCGCCTATGATCGGCTTGATACCACAACCGTGGGCCGTGCCATAAAACTTCACTAGACCACATAAGTTGGTAAAGTCAGTCAGCGCCATCGCAGGCATGCCCAACTCAGCCACTTTCTTAACCAAGGGTGGCACTTTTGAAAGGCCATCGACCATGGAAAAGTCACTATGAACTCGAAGGTGGATAAACTTAGGGTCTGACATGGATAGGGTCCGGAACGGTTGTAATTGATGGAGATATTTGGGGTATTTTAAGTGAAAAGCTTCGACTTATATACCCCTGAAACAGCATTGCTACTCAATGCCAAGCGCACGCTTAACGGGTTTAAAACTCTTACGGTGCTGATCAATGACGCCGTGTTGTTCAATCGCTTCAAAGTGCGCTTTGGTTGGGTAGCCTTTGTGCTTAGCAAAACCAAACTCAGGGTGAAGCTTATCAAGCTCCTCCATCTCTTGGTCACGTACCACTTTAGCAATAATCGAAGCGGCACTGATCTCCGCAACACGCAAGTCTCCCTTAACTACCGCTTGCGATTGCATAGGTAGTTGCGGACAGCGGTTGCCGTCAATCAATACGAAATCGGGTTGAACATCTAAGCCAGCGACAGCTCTTTGCATTGCGACCATAGTGGCTTGAAGAATATTCAGTTCGTCAATTTCCTCGGGAGAACAACGACCAACTGACCAAGCTAGCGCTTTTTGCTTAATTTCAGGCAGCAGCGCCAGACGTTTCTTCTCAGACAGTTTTTTCGAGTCGTTTAATCCTTCAATCGGATTACTTGGATCTAGAATGACCGCTGCGGTCACAACATCACCGACCAAGGGACCGCGCCCTACTTCATCAACACCAGCGATACGAAGGTATCCCTCAGGATATTCAAAAGGCGGCAATTCTTTGTTTTGTTTAGTCATCTTGTTTATCTCGACCGATGAGCTTAAGTACGGCTTTAGCGGCTTGTACATCGGCATCTTTGCGAATCAGTTTGTGCATATCAGTAAAGCGGTCGATAAGTTCTTGGTTATCACTAGTTAGCATCTTATCGACGGCAGGAACTAAGTATTCAGGATCACATTCATCAAGAATAAATTCCTTCACCAACTCTTCTTCTGCCAAGATGTTAGGCAAAGAAACGTATTTGGTAATTGCCAGTTTCTGTACCAACCAACCAGTTAAGCGGTTGACTTTGTAACCTACCACCATCGGCCGTTTGAGCAACATACATTCTAGTGCCACGGTACCTGAAGCGAGCAACACAGCATCTGAGGCAGTGATAACGTTACGTGCCGTATCTTGAACGATGACGAAATCGAGCTCTGGTGCCACTGTTTTCCATATTTCTTCAAACTGCTGACGACGTTTATCATTCACCGCAGCCACAACAAAGCCAATGTCTGGATGCTTTTGCTTGATGTCACGACAGGTTTGGATAAAGGGCTCCGCAATCAGGCCGACTTCACCGCCACGACTGCCAGGCAGCACCGCTAACCACTGCTTGTTTTGCTCTAGGTCAAGCAAGGCTCGCGCCTGTTGTTGATCCGGTACAAGCGGGATAGCGTCCGCTAAGGTATGACCGACAAACTCACAAGCCACTTGATACTTATCGTAGAATGCTTTTTCAAACGGTAAAAAGGCCAGTACAAGATCAGTCGCCGCATCAATTTTGAAGATACGTTTTGGACGCCATGCCCACACCGAAGGGCTGACATAATGTACTGTTTTGATGCCTTTTTTCTTCAGATCAAGCTCAAGGCGTAAGTTGAAATCTGGAGCATCAATACCGACAAAGACATCCGGTGGATTATTGCTAAAATACTTTACCAACTGAGCTTTCACTTTTAACAGCCTTGGTAGTCGTCCCAACACTTCAACTAAGCCCATAACAGCGAGTTCTTCCATATCGAACAGAGACTCACAGCCTTGAGCTATCATCTTCGGGCCACCAATGCCAACAAACTCTGCATCTGGATATTGGGCTTTTATCGCTTTGATAAAACCTTCACCCAAAGTATCCCCTGACAGTTCGCCGGCGATAATGCCAATACGTAGTGGTTTTTCCATTGCTGAATGACCTACCTAATTTGTTGCTTTAAAAAGTAAAAAAGACCGCAACCGTAAGATTGCGATCTTTTATGCAGCTTCACAAGTGATATTAACGGATAATACCGCGCTCAGAAATCTCTAGCATCTCTAGCATAGGTTTGATTGATTCAAACTCTTGCGCCATTTCAACTAGGCTTGCTTTTGCGTCTTCAAGCGTTTTACCCGAACGGTAGATTTCTTTGTACGCTTTCTGCAAAGCTCGGATTTCTGGCTTCTCAAAACCGTTACGCTTAAGACCAACTAGGTTTAGGCCAAACGGTGTTGCGTGGTTGCCTTGTGCAAGTACATACGGAAGTACATCTTGAACAACGGCAGAGCAGCCGCCTATGTATGAGTATGCACCGATATTACAGAATGGGTGAATCGCTGAAAGGGCCATAACACCGGCATAGTCACCAAGGGTAACGTGACCACCAAGGATAGCATTGTTACCAACGTGAGTATGGTTGCCAACAATCACGTCATGGGCGATGTGTGCGTTGACACACAGCAGGTTATCATTACCAATCACGGTTGTTGCTTTATCTTGAGTCGTGCCTCGGTGGATTTGTACTGCTTCGCGGATTACGTTGCGATCACCGATCACTACCGTTGTCTCTTCTCCACCATACTTCTTGTCTTGGTTCTCTTCACCAATCACAGCATGGGGAAAAATACGGTTCTCTTTACCGATGGTTGTATGACCTTTAATCACAACATGTGACATCACTTCAGTACCTTCACCGATCTCAATCGTTCCCGAGATATAGGTGAATGGACCAACAGTCACATTCGCTGCGATTTTAACATCACCTTCAATGACAGCAGAAGGATGAATTTGAGCCGTTTCATGAATCATATTAAAACTCTCGACGAGCACATTTTAGTTCAGCAGAACATACTACTTCACCGTCAACTTTTGCTGTGCCTTTAAATGCAGCAATACCACGGCGCTCTTTTAAGAACTCTACTTCAATCACCAGCTGGTCACCTGGAACCACTGGTTTGCGGAATTTAGCACCGTCTACACTTGCGAAATAGTATAGCTCGTTGTCTGAAGGGGCACCGAATGATTTGAATGCCAATAGACCAGTTGCCTGTGCCATTGCTTCAAGGATCAGTACACCTGGGAATACAGGTAGTTGAGGGAAATGACCTGTAAACTGAGGCTCATTCACTGAAACATTCTTAATCGCCGTTAGGTATTTCTCTTCTTGGAAATCAATCACGCGATCAATTAGTAAGAATGGGTAGCGATGCGGCAACAATTCCTGAATTTCAGTGATGTTCATCGTTTTGTTTTCAGTAGTCAAAGTCATATTCCTATATTGAATGCTAATTTTGTATCTGGCGGGCATTATAGATGAAAAAGACCCGCAATACGCGAGCCTTTTTTATCCAACCTAGAGCTAAGCGTCTTTATCGCTCTCAAGCTGCTTTTCAAGCGCCTTAAGACGTTTATTCATGTCATCAATACGATGAACACGTGCAGCTGTTTTGCGCCACTCTTTGTTTGGCTGTAGTGGAATACCGGAAGAGTACATGCCTTTCTCTTCAATGCCACGCATGACCATGCCCATACCAGTAATGGTCACGCCATCGGCAATCTCAATATGACCATTGATCACGGCACCACCACCAATAATACAGTACTTACCAATCTTAGTACTGCCCGCGACAATCGTACCACCCGCCATAGCTGTACCATATCCGATGTGTACGTTGTGAGCGATTTGCAGTTGGTTATCAAGAATGACATTATCTTCGATTACGGTATCGTCTAACGCACCGCGATCAATCGTCGTACATGAACCGATTTCTACACGATTACCAATGCGCACCGAACCAAGCTGAGGGATCTTAATCCACTCGCCTTTTTCATTCGCGTAGCCAAAACCGTCTGAACCAATCACTGTGTTCGCTTGAACCAGACAATCTGAGCCAAGTGACACTTGATGGTAAACCGAAACGTTTGACCACAGTTTGGTGTTAGTTCCGATCTTAGCATTCTTGCCAATAAAGCAGCCCGCACCAATAACAACGTTATCACCTAGCTCTACACCCGATTCAATTACGGCATTGGCACCGATTGAAACATTGTCACCCACTTTAGCATCAGCAGCGATGACTGCTGAAGGAGCAATGGCATCGGCTGGGGATGGCGTAGTATCAAGAGCTTGCGCTACTTTAGCAAAAGCAACGTAAGGGTCATCAACCACAAGTACATTACCTGAACAAAGCTCACGTTGTGCTTCTTTCACCATCACAAGTGTCGCTTTACACTCAGTAAGATGTTTGGCGTATTTTGGATTGGACAGGAAAGTCACATGACCTTCCTGCGCTGCGTCCATCGGCGCTACCATAGTGACAACGGCTGTCGCGTCACCATGTAGCTCGCCCCCAGTAATCGTAGCCAATTCGGCCAAAGAAAGAGTCGTCATAGATCGTTTATTTTAGTGAGTCAATTACAGCTTTAGAAATATCGTTTTCTGGTTTAGAGAAGCGTACTGCTTGTTGCTCTAGAACCATATCAAAGCCTTTTTTCTCAGCAACCTTGTTAATTGCATCTTGAATTGTTTTAAACAGTTTTTGCTCTTCTTCTGCTTGGCGGCGCTGTCTCAGCTTTTCGAAAGACTGTGCTTTTAGCTTAAGTTCATTCTCTAATTGACCAATTTCTAGACGTAGATTGTCGATGTCCTCTTGGCTCATTAGTTCGCCATCACGCTTTAGTTTTTCAACCTTGCTTTTACCTTTAGCTTGAATCGCTTGAAGCTCTGAAGATTTGTCTTTGAACTCATCTTGAAGCTTTTGCGCTACCACTTCACGTTGTGGAAGAGCTTGGAATACTTGAGCAGTGTTTACATAACCAATTTTCTGCGCAGCTTCAGCAGCATTAGCAAAGAAAGAAGACGTCATTACTAGAAGGCCAAGACCAGCCGCTTTAATTGTTTTATTCACTGTATTTTCCTTTAAATTTAGAAGGTTCTACCGATGGTGAAAGTGAAGAACTCTTCATCATCACCTTCGTAAGATTTAATTGGTTTCGCAATCGAGAAGACTAACGGCCCCATTGGAGACATCCACTGTAGCGCAGCACCGTAAGATGCGCGGTAGTTAGTTGGATCTGAGTAGTCGTTATAGTAGCGATCACCTGCGTATTTAGGATCGTAGACAAATTCTGTATCCCAAACACTTGCCGCGTCAACAAACATACTGGTACGAATCTGACTTCTAAAGTCATCCGAAACAAACGGTGTTGGGACAATCAGCTCCATGCTTGCCAATGCGATTGCGTTACCACCTACTGAGTCATCAGTCGCAGTCAAACAAGAGTCTGTATTACAAGTTCCTGGATTGCCGTTAACCGTGTAAACCGCTTTCGGGCCGGCACTATTGGAACGGAAACCACGTAGTGTAGTAAAGCCACCTGCGTAGTAGTTTTCATAGAATGGGAACAAGTTATCGTTGCCATCAGTTTTGCCATAACCATTGCCGTAGCCTAAACGACCACGCATCAGTAAGGTGAACTCATGTTTCTTGGTTAGCGGCACATATTGTCTAACATCATATTGCAGCTTGAAGTACTGTGCATCGGAACTTGGTACGGTCGCTTTAGCAAAGGCACGCTGATAGTTACCTGCTGTTGGGAAGTAACCACGGTTTAAGTTGTTACGTGTCCATGAGACGTTCACATCAAAGTCGTTGGTAATGATATCGCCGTTTGGTTGACCGATACTTTGTGCAAACAGCTGCGCTTGGTCGTATGTTGGTACGTTACCGATCTTGTTATGGGTCAAGCCCACACCAAATTCAAAACGGTTTAGCTCATCGAATGGGAAGCCCCAAGTTAAGCTCGCACCATAACTTTCGTTGGTATAGTCAACAATGTTTGCCTCAGATGCTTCAAACTGATTGTAGAAGATCTTACCACCAAGGCTGACACCATCTAGGTTCCAATATGGGTCACGGTAGTCTAAGCTGATATTTTTTTGGTAGTCGTTCATCATCGCGTTAATACCTACGCGGTTACCACTACCGGCAAAGTTATCTTGCTGCAGGCCAACTTGGAAGCTGATACCTGATTCAGTACCATAACCAACACCAAAGTTGATACTACCCGAGTTAGCTTCTTTAACGTTGTAAACCAAATCTACTTGGTCTTCGCTACCAGGAACACGCACGGTTTGTACGTCTACGGTTTCGAAGTAACCTAAACGGTTAAGACGATTCTTACCAGTTTCGATCGATTTAGAGTTTAACCAACTGCCTTCCATCTGACGCATTTCACGGCGCAGAACTTCATCTTTGGTGGCATTGTTACCCACAAAACGAATATCGCGCACATAGATACGCTTGCCCGCTTCCACGTTAACCACCAGTGATACTGATTGGTTTTCATCATCGAACTCAGGGATAGTACGAACTTGAGGGTATGCGTAACCCGCTTCGCCTAACAGTCGCTTAACGTTCTCTTCTAGGCTCGTTACCGCTGAGCCGTTGTAGGTTTCACCTGGCTCAAACGTCACTAATTGTTCAAACTCGGCTTCTTTACCCAGCAGCTCACCACGGAATTTCACACCCTCAACGGTGTAAGGCAGTCCTTCGTTCAAGCCAAGCGTGATGTAAACACCTTTCTTGTCTGGCGAGATCGCAACCTGAGTTGAGTCAATTTGAAACTTAAGATAACCGCGGTCTAGGTAGTAGGATTTCAGCGCTTCGATATCACCCGCAAGAACTTGCTTCTGGTACTTGTCATCAGCAAGGAAGTTCCACCATGCCACATCTACATTTAGCTCAAATCGGCTTAGAAGCTCTTCGTCAGCAAATTTTTCATTGCCGATAAAGTTGATTTGCTTAATCTTGGCAGATACACCTTCAGTGAAGACAAACTTAAGGTCGCTACGGTTACGAGGCAGTGGCGTCACAACCGCTTTAACGGTCGCATTGTACTTACCCACACTGTAGTAGAAATCTTCTAGACCTTTTTCAATTGTCGACAGCGTTGTACGGTCAAGCGCTTCACCAACACGAATACCGGAAGCATCGAGGTTTTGTTGTAACTGCTCTTCTTTGATTGCCTTGTTGCCCGAAAATGAAATACTGGCAATGGTCGGTCGCTCTTTGACTTGTACGACAAGCACATCGTTATCACGAAGCACCTTAATGTCTTCAAAGTTACCCGTCGCATACAGGGCTCTAATCACCTCAGAGACATCTTGGCTATCAACAGAGTCACCAATACGTACTGGCATTTTCAATAGCGCAGCACCAAGTGCCACACGCTGTAAGCCTTCAATTTTAATATCTTGAATTACAAAGTTTTCGGCACCGTTTGCGCTCACGCTTGTCGCTAACAGGGTCGCAAACAGAATATTTTTCATCGCCATGTTGTTCTAGTTATTCCTTTCTTCAACCTTTACCCGATTACAGACGGGCAAAATCATTGAAAATTGCCACTGCCATAAGAGAGAAGATAATTGCACCGCCTACACGGTAACCCATTTCCTGAATTTTTTCTGGAACTGGACGTCTTATTACAGCCTCAATAGCAAAAAACAATAAATGTCCGCCGTCCAACATTGGCAACGGTACAAGGTTAATAATCCCTAAGTTCACACTGATTAATGCCAGGAACCCTAGGAAGTAAACTAAGCCATAATCGGCTGTTGTTCCGGCTCCTTTCGCGATCGAAATAGGCCCACTTAAATTATTCAGCCCGACATCACCAACAATCAGTTTTTTCAACATGCTGATGGTTAAATCGATGACTTGCCCAGTTTTTTCAACCGCCTTTCCGATTGATTCAATTACACCAAATTGAAGATCGAAGCGATAATTTTCTGGCCATTCTGCGACCTCAGGAGCGATTCCAGCAAAACCAATCACTCGGTCGTTTGATAGCTCACGACGGTCTGGTGTAATCGTTAAGACTAAACGCTCTCCATCACGCTCAATTTCAAGCTCTACTGGCGTGTTAGGGTTGTTCTGAATGCTCTCAACCACTTGCTGCCACTGAGTGATTTCTACACCACCAATCTTGGTCAGTAAGTCACCACTCATCAGCCCTGCTCTTTCACCCGCTCCGCCTTCTGAAACATTGGTCAGCTTAGCGGTTATTTGTGGTGTAAAGGGAACAAACCCTAACGCTGACATAGCAGACTCTTTCTCAGGGTCAAAGTTCCAATTGGTTAAGTCAAAAACCCTAGTTTGCTCGACGCCGATACCGTCTGCTGGAGCAACCGTCATAGTTAACTGTTTATCGCCAATATGAGAAATCAAACCCATATTGACCGATTCCCAATCCGCAGTTTTGACGCCAGAAACCGCTTTTAGTTCCATCCCAGACTCTAAACCTGCTTCAGCAGCTATCGAGTAAGGGGTCACTTGGCCAACCACCGGCTTTACCGCAGGCACGCCAATCAAGAAAACTAGCCAGTATGCAAAGATTGCAAACAAGAAGTTGAAGACAGGACCTGCTGCAACGATAGCCGTGCGTTTCCAAAGTGGCTTACGATCAAACGCAAACTCATGCTCGCCTTGCGCCAACTCATCAACACGGCCATCGAGCATTTTTACATAACCGCCCAGCGGAATGACTGAAATACTGTATTCAGTACCGTCTTTGCCGATTTTGCTCCAAATGGATTTACCAAAACCGATCGAAAACTTTTCGACTTTAACTCCGCAGCGGCGGGCCACCCAAAAGTGACCAAACTCGTGCACGGCAACTAAGATGCCAAGCGCAATGATAAAAGAAACAAAATTCCAGATGATACCCGTCATAGCTTACGCTCACTTATGGTATTGGCCGCTAACTTTCTTGCCATTCTATCTAGCTCAACAATGCTTTCCAAGTCACGACAGTGTGACGGACTAACAGATGCGGTCAGCTTGGTTAACACTTGTTCGTTAACCACTGCGATATCGGTAAATTTAAGTTGGCGTTGTAAGAAAGCTTCAACAGCCACTTCATTCGCCGCGTTGAGCAAGGTGGTCGCATGTTGTCCTTCGTAACAAGCATCAATCGCCAGTTTAAGACAAGGGTAACGAGCGAAATCAGGCTCAAGGAAAGTCAGCTCACCGACTTTAGTAAAATCTAATGGCGCTACACCTGCATTGACGCGCTCAGGATAAGAGAGTGTGAGTGCAATAGGTGTAGCCATATCTGGCTCGCCCATTTGAGCGAGTACCGAACCATCTCGATACTGCACCATAGAGTGAATCACTGACTGAGGATGAATCAAGACTTTAAGCTGCTCACGAGCGGTATTGAATAACCACTTAGCTTCAATGTACTCAAGACCCTTGTTCATCATGGTCGCTGAATCCACCGAGATCTTTGGCCCCATGGACCAGTTAGGGTGAGCAATCGCCTGCTCCGGCGTCACACTAGCCAGCGAACCAATATCACTATAGCGGAATGGCCCACCAGAGCCCGTCAGCAAGATATGGGAAATACCATGTGCGTTTAGATCACAGCGGCCAAGATTGGTCTGTATATCACTAGGTAAGCACTGAAAAATAGCATTGTGCTCGCTATCGACTGGGAGAAGCTCAGCACCATGCTTTTCAACTGCATCGATAAACAGCTTGCCAGACATCACCAGCGCTTCTTTGTTTGCAAGCAGTACACGCTTACCGGCTTTAACTGCCGCCATAGTCGGCAATAAACCAGCCGCACCAACAATCGCTGCCATAACGGTATCAACCTCATCACAAGATGAAATCTCACACATGGCATCAACACCCGATCTCACTTCGGTGTTGATTTTTAGGTCGATTAACTGAGCTTTTAGTTTCAATGCAGCTTGCTCATCAGCCATCACTGCATACTTAGGTTGCCACTTCTGACACAGCTGGCGCATTTTTTCGACGTTCTGCCCAGCAGCAAGCGCTACCACAGAGAACTTTTCAGGGTTTTGCTCAATGACTTTGAATGTGCTTGCTCCAATTGAGCCTGTCGCACCTAAAATCGTTAACTTACGCATAGCAAGAAACCGTTAATGAATAGGGCAAGCCGAAGCTTGCCTTAAAATGTGAAGTAGAGGAATGCAAACACAGGGAAAGCGGCGGTTAAACTATCTATACGATCAAGAACGCCACCATGCCCTGGGATAATGTTACTGCTGTCTTTAATACCAGCCACTCGCTTGAACATACTCTCAACCAAGTCTCCAAGCACTGAAATCACGACAGTAACAAGTGTAATACCGACCATTACCCAGCCATTGGCAAACTGAATATCGAACCAATAAGCCGTTCCCCAACCAACGAGAATTGCCGTAATAATCCCGCCGATTAAACCTTCAATAGTTTTATTTGGACTCACATGTGGTGCCATCTTGTTCTTGCCCAAGCTCTTACCGGCAAAATAAGCACCACTGTCTGCTGCCCAAACAATAAAGCAAACGTATAAAACCAGTCTAGCTCCGTGATAAGGATCAGCCTCAATCGCTTCTGCACGCAACATGAGTACGCTCCAGAAAAACGGCAATAGAGTCAAAATGCCAAAGCTATAGCGGAGCAAGTTGGAATTTTGCCATAGGCTCGATGATTTAGGATAGGTAATGGCAAGCGCACTGGCAGCCAACCACCAAATGCAGCCTATGGCTAAAATGATGTAATGGGGTTGAGTGATAAGATTCAGGCTCAGTGTATCTGACGGTACTAACCAAATAGTCACAGCGCTCACTAATACGGTAGGAATCAGTGCGATCATTCTCGAAGGAGCATCAACAAATTGAGTCCATTCCCAGAATCCAATCAGAGTCACCGCACCAATAGCGACCATAAACATAGGTAGAGAAAGTTTGAATATCCCTAATATTACCAATGGCGCTAAAATAAGTGCCGTTATAATTCTTTGTTTCAAACTTTGATCCTTTATTCGCTTTCCATTAGAGCTTTAACTTGCTCACCGGTGCAGCCAAAACGGCGCTCACGGTTAACAAACCAAGTCACAGCTTCTATCAAGCTATTTTCATCGAACTCGGGCCAGTAAATCGGTGTGAAATACATCTCCGCGTAAGCCATCTGCCACAGCATAAAGTTACTGATGCGGCATTCGCCACTGGTTCGAATCATTAAATCAACTTCAGGTAAATCTGCCATTGTGAGGTGCTCTGTGATGAGTTCTTCACTAATCTCATCTTGAGACAGCTCACCAGCGGCAACCTTAGCTGAAATTGCTTTCGTCGCCTGCATAATATCCCACTTACCGCCATAGTTGGCCGCTATATTGATCACCATGCCCGTATTGCCTTCGGTCAAAGCCTCAGCTTGAGCAATCTTCTTTTGCAAACGCTCATTAAAGCGCGAAGTGTCACCAATAACGCGTAAGCGTAAGTTGTTCTTGTGCAGTTTTTTAACTTCTGTAGAAAGAACTGTAATGAACAGCTCCATCAAGACACCCACTTCCTCTTCTGGACGTCGCCAGTTTTCACTACTAAACGCAAACAGTGTGATCGCTTTGATACCCAGTTTTGCAGACGTCGAAATCGCTTTACGTACCGCAGCAACACCATTCTTGTGACCAAAGACGCGCGGCTTACCTTGAGCTTTTGCCCAACGGCCGTTGCCATCCATGATGATTGCGATATGTTTCGGGAGTAAATCAGGAGAGAGTTGTGAGTTTTGCATAAAACGTTGATTAATAATCAGCAGGGGACAGAGAGTAGCATAAAAAAGCGCGGTGCTGCGAGCACAGCGCTCTTTATTGAGAAAGTTTATGGAGAATTAGACTTCCATCAACTCTTTTTCTTTTGCTGCTAACACATCATCAACTTGTTTCACAGCTGCGTCAGTGATTTTCTGAATTTCGTCTTGACCTTTACGATCTTCATCTTCAGAAATTTCTTTGTCTTTTAGTAATGCTTTTAGATCACCGTTAGCATCGCGACGGATATTACGGATAGCTACTCGGCCACCTTCAGCTTCGCCACGAACAATCTTAACTAAGTCTTTACGACGCTCTTCCGTTAGCGGTGGAAGTGGAACGCGAATAATAGTGCCTGCAGACATAGGGTTTAGGCCTAAGTCAGACATCATGATCGCTTTTTCTACTTTTTGCGTTAGCTCTTTATCAAATACAGTGATTGCTAGCGTACGAGCATCTTCAGCAACAACGTTCGCAACTTGGTTTAGAGGCGTTGGTGCACCGTAGTACTCTACTGAGATGCCAGAAAGTAGGCTTGGGTGTGCACGACCTGTGCGAACTTTAGAAAGGTTGTTTTTTAGCGCTTCAACGCTTTTATCCATGCGCTCTTGAGCGTCTTGTTTGATTTCGTTAATCACAATATCACCTTAATGTGTAAATCTTTCTTGAAGAAAGCTTAATAGGGAGTCTTCAAAAGGCAATACCGCAGCAAAATTCATTTATGCTGCGGCGATTAGAATTACTCAGCGTCGCTGATTAGCGTGCCTTCTTCCTCACCCATCACCACGCGACGTAGTGCGCCTGGTTTATTCATATTGAATACACGGATTGGCATTTTGTGGTCACGTGCTAGTGTAAATGCTGCCAAATCCATTACTTTCAGTTCTTTTTCAAGAACAGCATTGAACGAAAGCTTATCATACAGCTCTGCGTCTGGGTTTGCCACTGGGTCAGCAGTAAATACACCATCTACTTTTGTCGCTTTTAGAACTACGTCCGCTTCGATCTCGATTCCGCGCAAACATGCAGCAGAATCTGTGGTAAAGAATGGGTTACCAGTACCTGCAGAGAAGATAACAACGCGGCCTTGACGCAGTTCACGAATCGCGTCAGCCCAGTTATAGTCGTCACACACGCCTTTTAGAGGGATTGCTGACATTACACGAGCGTTTACGTAAGCACGGTGCAGAGCATCACGCATCGCAAGACCGTTCATTACCGTCGCTAGCATACCCATGTGGTCACCAACAACACGGTTCATACCCGCTTCAGCTAGGCCAGCACCACGGAACAAGTTACCACCACCGATAACGACACCAACTTGAACACCAAGCTCAACCAACTCTTTTACTTCTTGGGCCATACGATCAAGGATTGCTGGATCGATGCCAAAACCTTCTTCGCCTTGAAGTGCTTCACCACTTAGTTTTAACAGAATACGTTGATATGCTGGTTTAGGGTTCGTAGTCATGGAGTTTACCTTCCAAAAGAGAGTTGTTGATTAACAGTCATGGATAAAGACTTATCAAAAGTCTGCATCCATCACAGCTAAAGAAGTGCCTTTAGTCGTAAAAAGACCGCAGCCTTGGCTACGGTCTAAACTTTGTGCGTATCTCTAAGGATTAACCTTTTTGAGCAGCAGCTACTTCTTCAGCGAAGCTCATTTCTTCTGCTTTCTCGATACCTTCACCTACTTCTAGGCGAACGAATGTAGCAACAGCAGCGCCTTTTTCTTTCAGCATTTCACCAACAGATTTCTTAGGCTCCATGATGAACGCTTGACCAGTTAGAGAGATTTCGCCAGTGAATTTCTTCATGCGGCCAACAACCATCTTCTCAGCGATCTCAGCAGGCTTGCCTTCGTTCATAGCGATTTCAACTTGAACTTCTTTCTCTTTAGCAACTACGTCAGCTGGTACGTCTTCTGGGTTAACGTACTCTGGCTTAGAAGCAGCAACGTGCATTGCAACGTGCTTAAGAGTTTCAGCATCGCCTTCACCAGCAACAACTACACCGATCTTCTCGCCGTGACGGTAAGAAGCGATAGCAGAACCTTCAACGTATTGAACGCGACGGATGTTGATGTTTTCACCGATCTTAGCAACTAGAGCAACACGCTCTTCTTCGAATTTAGCTACTAGTTCTGCAACAGTAGCTTTAGCTACTAGAGCTTCAGCTGCAACTTTCTCTGCAAATGCAGTGAAGTTACCATCTTTAGCAACGAAGTCAGTTTGGCAGTTAACTTCAAGAAGAACAGCAACACCGTTTTCTTCTTTGATGATGATTGCGCCTTCAGCCGCTACGTTACCTGCTTTCTTAGCAGCTTTAGCAGCACCTGATTTACGCATGTTTTCGATTGCTAGTTCGATGTCAGCGTTTGCTTCAACAAGCGCTTTCTTACATTCCATCATGCCCGCGCCAGTACGTTCGCGCAGTTCTTTAACTAGAGCAGCAGTAACAGCCATTCTCTATTCCTCAGTTGATTCTGTATTTGGTAAAAAACAGGGGCCTACATTTTCGGCCCCTGCTGATAACTATAACTCAGTTTATGCTACAACTGGGTTGCACATAATCTAAGTGTGACTCGGAGCCGCTATTATTCAGCTTCTACGAAACCATCTTTTTCAGCAGCAACAGCTACGTCTTTGTTGCGACCTTCAGTTACTGAAGATGCAGCAGCGTTTAGGTAAAGCTGTACTGCACGGATCGCATCGTCGTTACCTGGGATGATGTAGTCAACGCCGTCTGGGTTAGAGTTAGTATCTACCACAGCGTAAACTGGGATACCTAGGTTGTTCGCTTCTTTAATCGCAATGTGCTCGTGATCAGCGTCGATTACGAATAGAGCGTCTGGTAGGCCGCCCATATCTTTGATACCACCAAGAGATTTCTCTAGCTTCTCCATTTCACGAGTACGCATTAGAGCTTCTTTCTTAGTTAGCTTGTCAAAAGTACCGTCTTGAGCTTGCGCTTCAAGTTCTTTTAGACGCTTGATTGACTGACGAACAGTTTTGTAGTTTGTAAGCATACCGCCTAACCAGCGGTTGTTTACGTAGAACTGGTTGCTTGCGATTGCAGCTTCTTTAACAGCTTCAGATGCAGCGCGCTTAGTACCAACGAATAGAACTTTACCTTTCTTCTCGCCAACTTTAGCTAGTTCAGCTAGAGCGTCGTTGAACATTGGTACAGTTTTTTCTAGGTTGATGATATGAACCTTGTTACGAGCACCAAAGATGAATGGCTTCATTTTTGGGTTCCAGTAACGAGTCTGGTGACCGAAGTGAACACCAGCTTTTAGCATATCGCGCATTGATACAGTTGCCATTTTAAAATCCTCTATGGGGTTAGGCCTCCACATCCCCCATAACTCCGACTAGGCTTCTGCCCAGCACCCCGGAATATGTGACGGAATGTGTGTGATTTAAAGATATAAGTTAGTTGGAAGTAACCAGCTTCGCCACTAAGATGAACTTAGCAGAGAGAACTGACCACATTTCCGGCGCGCTTTATACCATATTTTCACCCATCCTGGCTAGTAAAAAAACTTTTCCACCACTAATGAGTGCACTATTGCCAACACGGTACGTATTAGAAGAATCATTCTCATTATGAGGTGTTCCTGCTAGAATGCGCCCATTCGCACCTTAGAGTGCAACTAAATTAAGTAGAGAAAGCCAATGTCAATCAAGATTAAAACAGCTGAAGAAATCGAACGTATGAGACTCGCGGGCGCTTTGGCCGCTGAGATCCTAGAGATGATCGAACCTCACATCAAAGAGGGTGTGACTACAGATGAATTGAACCAGATTTGTCACGATTACGGGATTGAAAAAGGCGCCTACTCTGCCCCACTTGATTACCATGGATTTCCAAAATCAATCTGTACTTCGATCAACCATATCGTCTGCCACGGTATCCCTGCCTCTGCGGACGAAGTGGGCAGCAACGGTCAACTAAAGCCTGCAATCCTTAAAAATGGCGACATCATCAACGTCGACATTACAGTTATCATTCCAAATGAAGAAGGCGCAGACCTAAGCGTTCGTCCACAAGGTTACCACGGCGACACGTCAAAAATGTTCTTTGTTGGTGATGTTTCTCCAGCAGATAAGCGCCTATGTCTGGTGACTCAAGAGGCACTGTATGTTGGTATGCGTAAGGTAAAACCGGGCGCAACTGTGGGTGATATCGGCACTGCGATTGAAAAGTACATCAAAGAAAACAACAAGAAGAACCCACGTAATAAATTCTCTATTGTTAAAGATTTCTGTGGTCACGGCATTGGTAACGAATTCCATGAAGAGCCGCAAATTGTTCACTACAAGAACAACGACCGCCGCGTTCTAAAAGAAGGCATGTGCTTTACCATTGAACCAATGATTAACGCAGGTAAATTCGGTGTTAGCGTAGATGCTGAAGATGACTGGACAGTCTACACAGGCGACGGTAAGAAATCGGCTCAGTATGAGCACACTATTCTCGTCACCAAGACGGGTTGTGAAGTGCTAACACTGCGTAGCGATGACACAATCCCTCGAATGATGAACAACGCTTAACCTCCTTTCAATATCCCCGCATCGTCGGGGATATTTTTTTATTGATGCCATTTTGTTAGATTAGTTCTCACTAGGACTATTTTGCATGGATTCGCTGTATGCCCTTTCAATCACCGCTCACACTCGAAGAACAACAAATTTCAATTAGTGAGCTAAAAAGCCAACTCGAAAATTTTGCCAACTATCAGAAGCAAGAGTTTCTCGCTCATCACCCTGTGACCAATTTAGTACTCGGTCGGGCCGAATATATTGATTTACTGCTCAACCGCCTGTGGGACCACTTTGGTTTTTCTAACCTACCCAACATCAGTCTTGTTGCAGTCGGTGGCTATGGCCGAGGTGAGTTACACCCTCTTTCTGATATCGACATTCTTGTCGTCTCTCGTAAAGCACTTCCTGATTCACTAAAAGGCAAGGTCAGTGAGTTCATCACCTTACTCTGGGATTTGCGATTAGAAGTTGGTCACGCCGTGCGAAGTGTTGAAGAGTGTGCCGAGATTGGTAAAGACGACTTAACTGTAGCGACTAACTTACAAGAAGCTCGCCTACTCTGTGGCTGCGAAGATACCTTCCACCAGCTGAGAATGGTTATTCACTCTGAGTCGTTTTGGCCAAGTGAGGTGTTTTACAAAGCGAAAGTCAAAGAGCAGCGTGACCGTCACGCGCGATACCATGACACCACTTACAACCTTGAACCTGATATCAAATCCACGCCGGGCGGCTTGCGCGATATCCATACGCTAAGCTGGGTTGCACGTCGCCATTTCGGAGCTACTTCATTACTTGAGATGAGCCAATACGGTTTTCTGACCGATGCAGAATATCGTGAGCTCGTAGAGTGTCAGGACTTCCTGTGGCGAGTCCGTTTTGCACTGCATATTGAGCTAAAACGTTATGATAATCGCCTCACCTTCGCTCACCAAGCACAAGTCGCCGAAAGCTTAGGTTTTGCTGGCGAAGGCAACCGTGGCGTTGAGATGATGATGAAAGAGTTCTATCGCACGTTGCGCCGCGTGGCAGAGCTCAATAAAATGCTGCTCAAACTGTTTGACCAAGCGATCTTAGAAAATGGCGTCGAGGCTGAACCAGTCGTTCTCAGCGAAGATTTTCAGCGCCGCGGCCACTTGATTGAAGCGCGCAAACCTGCCTTGTTCCAAGCTCGCCCGGAAACAATATTGGATATGTTCCTGCATATCGCCAACGACTCCACCATAGAAGGCGTGGCACCTCCTACTATGCGCCAACTTCGTACTGCAAGGCGAAGACTGAACAAGTTCCTGCATACTATTCCTGAAGCTAGAGAGAAGTTTCTCGACCTGTGTCGTCACCCTAATGCGCTGCATAAAGCCTTTAGCCTGATGCACAAACTGGGTGTGTTGGCGGCTTATCTTCCTCAGTGGAGCCAAATCGTCGGTCAAATGCAGTTCGACCTGTTCCACGTTTACACCGTTGATGAACACAGTGTTCGACTGCTAAAACACATCAATACTTTCAGCGATCCGAACAATCATGGTAAGCACCCTATCTGTTGCGAAGTCTACCCACGCATTCAGAAAAAAGAACTATTGATCATCGCGGCGATTTTCCATGATATTGGTAAAGGGCGCGGCGGTGACCACTCGGTGATAGGTGAAGGCGAAGCCTACGATTTCTGTATCGAGCATGGTTTATCTAAACCGGAAGCTAAGCTAGTCGCTTGGTTGGTTAGGCATCACCTGTTGATGTCAGTGACCGCTCAACGCCGTGATATCTACGACCCAGAGGTAATTACTGAGTTCGCCAAGAAAGTTCGCGATGAAGAATACTTAGAGTACTTGGTCTGTCTAACTGTTGCCGATATCTGCGCGACCAACCCTGAGCTGTGGAACAGTTGGAAGCGAACCTTGCTCGCTGAGCTCTTTTATTCAACCCAACGTGCGCTGCGCCGCGGCTTAGAAAACCCTGTTGATGTTAGAGAGCGTATTCGTCACAACCAGCACTTGGCGTCAGCGCTATTACGCAAAGAAGGTTTTAACGCGCGCGAAATTGAAGTGCTGTGGCAAAGGTTTAAGGCTGACTACTTCTTACGCCATACTCACAAGCAAATCGCTTGGCACTGTTCTCATCTACTGCGCCACGACGATCACTCACAACCACTGATCTTAATTTCAAAGAAGGCAACCCGTGGCGGTACGGAAGTGTTTGTCTATAGCAAAGATCAGCACGCGCTGTTTGCCTCCGTGGTCGCAGAGCTCGACCGGAGAAACTTTAATGTCCATGACGCGCAAGTTATGACCAGTAAAGATGGTTATGTCCTCGATACCTTCATGGTACTCGACCAAAATGGTGATGTGGTGGATGAAAGCCGACATAAAGCGGTTATCAAACACCTTGCTCATGTACTGGAAGATGGTCGACCAACCAAAATCAAGACGCGTCGTGTCCCTCGAAACCTACAGCACTTTAAGGTCAAAACTCAGGTCGATTTCTTACCAACTAAAAGTAAGAAACGTACTCTACTAGAGTTTGTCGCCCTAGATACGCCGGGCTTACTGGCCACTGTGGGTGCGACGTTTGCCGACTCTGGCGTTCACCTGCATGCTGCGAAAATCACCACCATAGGTGAACGCGCAGAAGATTTATTCATCATTACTAGTGAAAGTGGCGGTAAGTTGAGTGAAGAACAACAGCAAGAGCTCAGAGATAAGCTCATAAAAAACATCGCAGAACTAGCACCTTAAGCGATCTCGACCACAAGTTGCTAACTTGTTTCAAAAAGCGCTGTCTACCACGATCATAGGCTGCTACATTAATAGTGAATTGTTCATTCCCTGCTCATTTTTGGGGTAGGGATAATTACTGCAACACAATAGAGGTAGCCTATGTATCCACACCTCACTGGTTTAGGAATTCACGATCCTAAACAAATTGAGCGCTATTCCCTTCGTCAAGAAGCGCACAAGGATGTGTTAAAAATCTATTTTCGTAAGCAAAAAGGTGAGCTGTTTGCGAAAAGCGTCAAGTTCAAGTACCCACGACAGGTGAAAAATGTCCTCGTCGACAGCGGCAGTCACAAGTACAAAGAAGTCACGGAAATTAACCGTAACCTCACTCTCGTTATCGATGAGTTAAATAAACTGACGAAACCTGAAAAAGCGGTCGAAGTTGATGTTAAAGAGAAGATACTGTCTGACCTACGTCATCTAGAGAAAGTTGTTTCAAGTAAGATTGCAGAGATTGAAGCGGATTTAGATAAGCTGAAGTAAAGGAACGCTGCGCTTCGGGAAGTCTAATTATTTCAGAGGGTTGATGTGAGAGCATCAACCCTTTTAGTTTGCGAACGCTTCGCTATGGATAACTGGATAACTGGATAACTGGATAACTGGATAACTGGATAACTGGATAACTGGATAACTGGATAACTGGATAACTGGATAACTGGATAACTGGATAACTAAAGTTGCTCCGCGAAGGTAGATGAGTCAACTCTAGTTTTCAAGCAGGGCGAAGCCCGATCCCGTTCTCCCGAAACGAAGTGTTCCATAGGGCACGCCCGTTCCCTTAGACCAACCAACCCGCGTATTTACCGACCAGATAAAGAGCCACGCCTGCCATCACGCCTGCGACGATATCATCAAGCATAATGCCTAAACCGCCGTGGACACGCCTGTCTAGCCAACCGATAGGCCAAGGTTTTACCATATCGAAAAAGCGAAACAACACAAAACCTGTCAGTAACCACTTCCAATCGGTCGCAGAAAGGTTAAACAGTGGCACCACCAACATGGTGATCCAAAAACCTGCGAATTCATCCCAGACAATCGAGCCATGATCATGTACGCCCATATCATCAGAGGTAATTTGACAAATCTTGATACCAATAAGGCATGAGGCAATAACGGCAATCACGTACAGTGGCAGTGGCAGCTGAACAAGTAACAAATAAAAAGGGATAGCTGCTAAGGTGCCCATTGTGCCCGGGACGACCGGCGATAATCCGCTACCAAAACCGGTTGCCAATAAGTGCCAAGGGTTCTTTAGAGAAATAAGAGTTAAAGGGTTAGTCATAGTTAATACTGTTTACTTGAAGTGATCATAGCCACTCAGATCCCAATCAATCGGTTGGCCGCTATTATGAAGTTCAAATGTTCCTTGTGGGCGAATTTGCCCAATACAGGTAACCTTAGCGCCGCAATGAGCCAAAGCACTCTCAATTGAACCCTTGTTCTGCTCTGGTACGGTAAAGCACAGCTCATACTCTTCACCGCTCGACAGCGCATATTGCTGAGCTTGAGAATCCGAACTTAAGAATTGAACAAGTTCATTAGAAATAGGTAAGCTTGAAACGTCAAGACTAACGCCAACCTGAGAGCGTTGCAAAATGTGTTTGATGTCTGAGATTACACCGTCAGAAATGTCTATCGCCGAACTTGCTAGATCAAGCAGAGCCTGACCGACGAGCACTCTTGGCTCTGACAGGTAATGGCGCTGTTCTAGCTCTTGCGCAAAGGGCTTGCTACGCAGGTTAGAATCAAGGATGACATCTAAGCCAGCTTGGCTATCACCTAAATGTCCTGTTACATAAACCCAGTCACCAACTTGTGCCCCATCCCGACGCAGTGCTTTATCCGCATCAACTAAGCCTTGTACTGTTAAGGTTAAACTCAGTGGGCCTTTGGTCGTATCACCGCCAATCAGCTGGATACCGAAGTAGTCAGCCAGTGCAAAGAAGGCGTCACAAAATGGCGCTAGCCAAGCTTCGTCGGGGTCAGGCATTGTTAGGGCAAATGAAACCCAAGCAGGCGTCGCTCCCATCGCAGCCAAATCACTAATATTTGAAGCCAGTGCTTTGTGCGCTACCCATGCAGGGTTTGCGTTGGCAAGGAAATGGGTTCCTGCCACCAAAGTATCGGTACTAATAGCGACAGAAAGATTGTGTGGCACTTTAACCAAAGCGCAATCATCACCTGCGGCCAGCAAGACGTCTTTACGCTGACTCTGGCGGCCGACAAAGTATTTGTCGATTAAATTAAACTCACCTGACATATCTTTCTTTTTCTGAATTAGTTTTGCATATAAAAAAGGTCAGCAAATGCTGACCTTTTCATAATCTGAATCGACTATTTCTTACGTACGTGTGGTGCAGCTTTATCTAGTACACCATTGACGAATTTGTGGCTCTCTTCTGCAGCGAATACTTTTGCAAGTTCAATCGCTTCGTTGATTACCACTTTGTAAGGTACGTCTTCACGACGAGTCATTTCGTACATAGCAAGACGAAGCAATGCTAGCTCCATCATGTCCAAGTCTTGCATTGGACGCGCTGTGTATGGACGGATCTTACAATCTAGCTCTGTGTGACTTAGCACAACACCTGTTAGTAGGTCACGGAAGTATGCAACGTCTGTGTCTGGAGTAGAAAGTGCCGGTTCTGAAGCATGATGTTCTTCTTCATCATACTTACCACCTGACAAAAATTGCTCCTCGATAGTAGCAACATTTTCTTTAGTAATTTGCCAAGAGTAGATCGCTTGTAAAGCGAATCGACGTGCATTACGACGTGCGGCTGGTTTCACACTGGCCCCCATTAGGAATCGATTTCTGAAAGAACGTTAATCATCTCAAGTGCGCTTAGTGCAGCCTCTGCACCTTTATTACCAGCCTTGGTTCCTGCGCGCTCAATTGCTTGGTCAATTGTATCAACAGTCAGTACGCCGAAAGCAACTGGAAGTGAGTATTCCAGTGAAACTTGCGCAAGACCTTTGTTACATTCACTACAAACATAGTCGAAATGCGGAGTGCCGCCACGAATAACAGTGCCAAGAGATACGATTGCATCAAATTTGCCTGTTTTAGCTACGCGTTGAGCAACAAGTGGAAGTTCAACTGCACCTGGGCAGCGAACAACGGTGATGTTGTCTTCGCTAACTTGGCCATGACGTTTTAAAGTATCGATTGCACCAGACAATAGACTTTCGTTAATAAAACTGTTGAAACGAGAAATAACGATAGCAATTTTTGCGTTTGGCGCTGGGAAGCCACCCTCGATCACTTTCATAAGCCTTCCTTTAACTATGTTCATCAAGTGAGAATCGCCGGATTCTAGCACAAATCTGTGAGCAATATCTAATAGAAATTAGCACAAATGGGTTTGCCGAATAATTCCAAGCGAGAGATTAAATTTCGCTTCATTGCCTGACAATGAAGCAACGAAATGAGAGCTTCGGCTAAAGTTTTGATTCCGCGAAGCTCCCTTAAGTAAATTGTTATTCGCAAACGTACTCAACAACATTGAGACCAAAGCCACCCAATGCGTGATACTTCTTATTAGTCGACGATAGTAAGCGCATATCGTGTACACCAAGGTCTTGCAAAATCTGCGAGCCGACACCGACACGACGTGACGTACCTTGTTTCTTAGCCAGTGTTGGCGCTTCGCCTTTATCTTGAGCTTCAAACATCTTAACGCGATGAATCAGCAGATCCGTTGACTCTTCATTACCAAGAATGACCAATACCCCGCCCTCTTTGCCAATACGAGTCATCGCTTTATCAAGTGTCCAGCTACGCTCAGCATTGCGGTCGCTACGCAGTAGGTCTGTAAAGGTGTCTTGCAGATGCACGCGTACCAGCGGCGTTTCATTTTCCACATCACCTTTGCGTAGGGCGTAGTGAACTTGGTTATCAATAGTGTCACGGTAAGTCACAAGATCGAACTCACCATATTCCGTTGGCAGTTTACACTCTGCAACGCGCTCAATGGTTGTTTCAGTGTTATTGCGGTACTCGATAAGGTCAGCAATCGTGCCGAGCTTAATGTCATGCTTTTCTGCAAAGATCTCTAAGTCAGGGCGACGCGCCATAGTACCGTCGTCATTAAGGATTTCTACAATCACCCCTGATGGCTCCAAACCTGCAAGCTTTGCCAGATCGCAGCCTGCTTCAGTGTGACCTGCGCGAGTTAGCACTCCACCTTCTTGCGCTGCTAGCGGGAAGATATGGCCCGGCTGTACAAGATCGGAAGCTTTCGCATCTTTAGCGACTGCAGCTTGCACAGTACGCGCGCGATCGGCAGCAGAAATACCCGTGGTAACACCTTCAGCCGCTTCAATAGATACCGTAAAGTTGGTCGTGTATTGAGCATTGTTGTCTTGCACCATTGGCGGCAAGCCCAAACGCTCACAACGCTCTTTAGTCATGGTTAAACAAATCAAGCCACGACCATGGGTCGCCATGAAGTTAATCGCTTCAGGGGTAACATGTTCGGCAGCCATAATCAGGTCGCCTTCGTTTTCACGATCTTCATCATCCATTAGGATGACCATTTTCCCTAAGCGGATATCTTCGATAATTTCTTGCGGCGTACTAATTGGCATCTTGGTATTCCTATTGTTATAGCTTGAGCGAATAAGTTTTATTGTCGGCGACACTTACACGACTTTTACGCAAAACCGTTCTGTTGTAAGAAGTCCATGGTAATACGGGAATCAGGTTGTTCTTGTTGGCTTGTTAGCAGGCGCTCCATGTAGCGGGCAAGTACATCTACTTCTAGATTAACTTTACGCCCAACATGGAAGTCCGCAATGGTTGTCTCTTCGCCAGTGTGTGGAACAATGGTCAGCTTAAATGCGTTTTTACGTAAATCGTTGACCGTCAAACTGATACCATCAACAGTGATTGAGCCCTTTTCGGCAACGTATTTAGCGATTTCCGCTGGCATCGCAACCCAAAACTCAATCGCGCGGCCAACCATATTGCGTTCAACAATTTCACCCACACCATCAACGTGACCAGAGACAATGTGTCCACCAAATCGTGTGGTTGGCAACATGGCTTTTTCAAGGTTCACTTTGTCGCCGGCTTGATAGTCAGTAAAACCTGTTTTTTGCAAGGTTTCGAGCGACAAATCAGCGCTATAACTTGTTGCGTTATAGTCGACCACGGTTAAGCAAACGCCATTGGTTGCGATACTGTCACCCAATTTTACATCTGACATATCCAGTTTGCCGACTTCAACCGTCACACTGATGTCTTCGCCTTTTGGCGTTATCGCAGTTAGAGTGCCTACTGCTTCTACAATACCTGTAAACATGATTACGATTCTTTGTTGTTTAACGTGGCAATGATGCGGATATCTTTCCCCACCTGCCTTACATCTTGAATATTTAGGTCAAGGACATGCTCCATAGACTCTAAGCCTAGAGCACCAAATAGACCACGACCATCGCTTCCCATTATTTTAGGTGCGAGATAAATAACTAGCTCATCAACAAGGTTCTGTTTAATCAAGCTGCTTGCCAATGTTGCCCCAGCCTCAACCCATAAGTGGTTGATATTATGCTGCTGAGAAAGTGCTTTAAACGTCGCGCTCAAATCCAACTGTTGATTCGCGTCAAGCTCAGGTGTGAGCTCTCCATTTGGTGCGACTGTGATGATCTCTCCATCCACCTTAAACAGTTTAAGACCGGGAGTCAGGGTTTGCTGTCGATCCAAGATAACACGAACAGGTTGGCGTAGGTTTACTTGGTCATAATGAGATTGGAGAGAAGGAGGTAAATCATCCCAACGAACATTGAGTGAAGCATTATCTTCAATCACTGTTTTGCTTGTCGATAAGATAGCACCACTTTGAGCTCGAAATTTCTGCACATCTTGACGCGCTTGAGGCGATGTAATCCACTGGCTTTGACCATTTTTCAAAGCGGTTTGACCATCTAAGCTAGCAGCCATTTTTAGCTGTACAAATGGCATGCCTGTTTTCATCTTCTTGATAAAAGCGGGGTTAAGCGCCACTGCATCTTGCTCTAAAAGACCAACCTCAACCTCGATACCGGCATCGCGTAACATTTTGATCCCACGTCCTGCAACAACAGGGTTAGGGTCTTGCATCGCGCAAATGACTTTCGCTACTTTCGCCTTGATCAAACCTTCAGCACATGGAGGAGTACGTCCATAGTGAGAACAAGGCTCTAAAGTCACATAAGCAGTTGCACCAACTGTTTTCTCGCCTGCCATTCGCATTGCATGGACTTCGGCGTGAGGTTCACCGGCTCGGAAGTGGAAGCCCTCACCAACAATCTGATCATTATTAACGATCACGCAGCCCACATTAGGGTTAGGTGCAGTGGTATAAATGCCGCCTTTTGCAAGGTCAATCGCGCGCGACATCATTTGAATATCTTGGGGAGTAAACTGTGCCATAAGAGTCCGTGTCTAATCTTCGAGTCGGGCGATCTCTTCACCAAATTCGCGGATATCTTCAAAGCTACGGTATACCGATGCAAAGCGAATATAAGCAACTTTATCCAACTCTTTAAGCTGATCCATCACTAGATTGCCAATCATTTCACTCGGCACTTCACGCTCACCTGTGGCTCGTAGCTGAGATTTAATCAGGCTAATGGCAACATCTACAGCATCAGCACTCACTGGGCGTTTTTCCAAAGCACGCTGCAAACCACCGACCATTTTATCTTCATTAAACGGCTCGCGATTTCCATTCGACTTGATCACTCTTGGCATCACTAATTCAGCCGTTTCAAAAGTCGTAAAACGTTCACTACACGCTAAGCACTGGCGACGACGGCGAACCTGATGGCCATCAGCCACCAAACGAGAATCAATCACCTTGGTGTCATTCTCGGAACAAAAAGGACAATGCATATCACCTCCATATAAGTGACAGACAGTTTACCGGATTAAACAAAGCTAGCAAAAGCAAAAGGGGCTAGATAGCCCCTTTTTCAACCAATGTGTCGCAAGATTTGTTAACTGCGCGGCAAGTAGTTCGCTTTGCCTACCCACTTATAGCTGGTTAACTCTTCTAAACCCATAGGACCACGTGCATGAAGCTTCTGAGTAGATACCGCAACTTCAGCACCTAAACCGAATTGAGCACCATCAGTAAAACGCGTTGATGCATTAACATAAACGGCAGCAGAACCAACCGAGTTAATAAACAGCTCTGAGTTTTCTAGGCTGTTAGTCATGATTGCGTCAGAGTGGCTAGCATTGTGTACGCGCATATGATCAATCGCTTCCTCAACGCCAGAAACAACCTTCACGCCTAAAGTGAAACTTAACCATTCCGTATCGAAATCACCTTCAGCCGCATCACGCAACTCTTTCGCATCGCCAAGTAGGGCCTTAGCTTTCGGCTCTGCGACCAATGCCACCTTGTCATTTAAGCGTGCCGCTAACATAGGCAAAAACTCTGCCGCAACTTGCTCGTGAACAAGTAAGGTATCGAGTGCATTACATGCTGAAGGACGCTGTACTTTCGCGTTCTCGACCACTTCTAAAGATTTAGCGAGATCAGCACTTTCATCAACGAAGATATGGCTAATACCAAAACCACCAATAATCACCGGAATCGTGCTGTTTTCCTTACACATCTTGTGCAGGCCCGCTCCGCCACGCGGAATAATCATATCCACATAGTCATCCAGTTTTAGTAGCTGAGACACCAATTCACGGTCTGGTTTTTCGATGTACTGAACCGAAGCCGCTGGCAATTCCGCTTTCGCCAATGCCGATTGAATAACCTTAACCAACTCCATGTTGGAGAAGAACGTCTCTTTGCCGCCACGAAGAATACTGGCATTGCCGGTTTTCAAGCACAGAGCTGCGATATCAATTGTCACATTTGGGCGAGCTTCGTAGATAACCCCAACCACACCAAGTGGCACGCGACGGCGAGACAAGGACATACCATTTTCAAGCACTTTACTGTCTAGCTCACTGCCTACAGGGTCATTTAAGCTAATCACATTGCGCACATCATTCGCGATGCCCGTTAAGCGCTCGGTATTCAGCAATAGGCGATCAAGTAGCGCTTCCGTCAGCCCTGCTTCTCGACCTTTCTCAATATCTTTTGCGTTAGCGGCTAAGATAGTCTCAGCATTCGCTTCTAGTTCATCGGCAATAATTGCCAAAGCTTGGTTCTTTTGCGCTGTTGATGCTGTTGCTAGTTGAAAAGCCGCTTCTTTAGCCGCTTTACCCATTGAATTCAGTTCCACTTTCTCTTTCCTTACTCTTGGATTACGACCATATCATCACGGTGAAGCACTTCATTGCCGTAGTCGTAGCCTAAAATTCCAATAATATCTTTACTATGCTTACCCACTATCTTCGCCATATCTTGGCTTGAGTAGCTTGCAATACCGCGAGCGATCAAAGTGCCTTTGTTATCGGTCACGCGTACAACATCACCACGAGCAAACTGTCCACTGACTTTGGTTAGGCCTTTAGCAAGTAAGCTGCTTCCTTTACCCACCACAGCGTTAACCGCACCATCGTCAATCACGATGTCACCTGAAGCCGCAGGGCCTGCAAGAATCCAGCGTTTACGGTTTTCTAATGCTTCAGCACAAGGTAAGAAGCGTGTGCCCTGTGGATTGTCACCCAGTGAGTCAAACACCACATTTGGTGCACTACCAGCAGCGATAATCACTTCAATCCCAGCACGACGTGCAATATCTGCCGCCTGTAGTTTCGTCGCCATACCACCCGTACCTAGCGTAGTGCCACTACCACCAGCAATTTTGCGTAAGGTATCGTCGATGGTTTTTACTTCCTTGATCAACTCTGCATTCGGGTCTTTGCGTGGATCCGCGGTGAATAGCCCTTTCTGATCGGTTAACAACAGCAGCTTGTCTGCACCGCATAAGATGCCAACCAATGCAGAAAGGTTGTCGTTGTCACCGACCTTGATTTCACTGGTTGCGACCGCGTCATTTTCGTTAACCACTGGAATAATGTCATTTTCTACCAGTGCATTGATCGTATCGCGCGCATTCAAAAAGCGCTCACGATCTTCAAGATCGGCGCGAGTTAGCAACATTTGGCCGATTTTTAGACCATAAATAGCAAACAGTGATTCCCAAGTTTGAATAAGCTGGCTCTGACCAACCGCCGCCAACAACTGTTTGCTTGCCATAGAGTTGGGCAGTGCGGGGTATCCTAGGTGTTCACGTCCAGCTGCAATTGCACCAGACGAAACCATAACCACTGAGTGGCCTTGTTTTTTCAGTTCAGCACATTGACGAACCAGCTCAACCATATGAGCGCGATCCAACTCCAATGTGCCACCAGTTAAAACACTAGTACCTAGTTTAACCACCACAGTCTGAGACTGAGAGGCTTTTCCGCTTTGTTTAGTCATTGCCTTTCTACTATGAAAAAAATAAAAATCGTCACAATCAAGAATCGCATTCATTGGCGAGAAAGATTGATTAGACCTGATGTTTTAGCAATCTACTGATAAATTCACAAGCAGAAAAGGCGCTAAAAAGCGCCTTTTTGGTCAAGAAGAATGATAAGCAAAGAAATTTAGACGAATTCGACAGATTCTTCGTGCATATTGACTGAGATTTCAAACTCGCTATTTAGTGTATCAACCAGTTTCTGGTGAAACACCTCTTGAGTTCGGGTCACATCTTCAACCGCTTTCTTAGGCAGAGACTTCTCTTGCCACTCACCGGTTGAATCATATAGGCCAGAGCGATAACGCGCTTCAAACGCTTCACCATTGCGCTCCAGTTCTAACCACCAGCCCCAAAATTCACGCTGCTCTGGTGATTTCTTGTCATTGACGCATACAGATAAGCAGTCAAATAAATAGGCGTCTTCCTTACTTTGTGATTCTCGTAAGTAAGGACCAATAGCTCTCAGTGTCGACAATAAGCGGTAATGGGTCGGACTTTTCGTCTGTTCAGACATAATGAATCTCCATATTCATTTACTTATTTTTATACAGAGCAACTCAGGACTAGAAAGTCTGGGTAGCTCGTATATTTAAGTGTTGTCTAAATTAGTCGAAATGTCATCTAATTAGCTCCTCCTCCAACCACTTGATCGCTAAATCGAGGGATTGCTCATATCCTTGTGTAATTGTCTTGGAACTAATTTTCTTCGCTTTACCATAGTCGCTAAACAGGGCCACCATTTGATTATCACTGTAGGGTGACACAGGATCGTTCTCTAAACTCATCGCCAAAATCGGCACGCGCGTCTTACGGCTGCCAAGAATGCCTTGCACCTTGAGTGACCAAGCCATTAGCTGCCCAGCTAAACTATGAATATCGACCGCATTCTTACCTATACGTGATGCCAACATGTCTAAATACATCTTGGGCATTTTCTTAAGTTTTTCTGGTGAGGAAAGCACATCATGAATTGGCGCGCCAAGGGAAACACAGGCTTTAATTTTATCTTGCTCGATAAACGATAGACGCACCATCGCATTGCCACCAAAGCGAAAACCAATCAAACCTACGCGGTGATGATCAACCCATGGAATGTTGTACAACTCATTTAACACCACTTGATGAAGACAAGAAGTGTCTTCGGTCATATTCCAATGGGTGTTATGGCCTATTGAGGGCATATCAACCGTCAACATCGCGATGTTCTTTTCAGCGAGATAGTTTTTAAACAGATTCCATAGATCCGTCTGCAAGCTATCCAACCCTGCACTGACCATGACCACAGGTTGAGGCTTATCTGTACTGGTTAAGTGCAAATGAGCGACGATGGTTTTACGCTGATACGGGATTTCAATGCGCTTAACGATGTACTTGGTTTTGTTTGTCGCTTCGGTGTAAGCGCTGCTTGCTAACACTTGAGCCTGAATCGCCAAGTTATCGTTCTTTAAGTGAGGGTAACCCGCAATACTAAAGCACAAAGAGGCATTAAACATTTCATCAGCGGCCTCTTCGCCTTTTAGCTGACCAGAGCGATTTTGGTGCAGCATACCCAGTTTAATCCACTCATAAGTCCAGTTACCACTGTGGTATCCCATGACGGTATCGAGCCACTCATCATGGGTACGTGAATGCTTAGAAGCGGCAATTTTGGCTAGCACAGCTTCAATCTCGATAGGATCAAGGCCCTGCCAAGCCCATTGCATACGACGCAAATTTCGATACCACTTGAAGCCATCCTCCTCTCGTTTTTGATCTAAGAAGGTTTCACTGGTTGGCATATATTGCGTGAGCGCCGAAGTCTCTTTGGCTTGTTTATGATTAGCAAATAGAGACTCCGAGAGGTTCTTACTGACTTCCTCAGACATGGGCGATGACCTAAATAATTACGTTTATTAAATAGTAATAAAAAAAATGACCCAAGAAAGGGTCATTTATCAAGAAAGTGTCGCTATGTTGCTCAATCAGTTACTTTTGCTTGCGATTGATTGGCTCAATGTACTGAATTGACATATCCCATGGCTGTTCGATCCATGTGTCTTGAGCAATATCAACCACGTAGTCGTCAAGTAGCTCAACACCCGCTGGCTTAGCACATACTGCGATCAGTTTAGCTTTCGGGTACATTTCACGTAGTTTACGTGCTGTGTCGCCGCTATCTACTAGGTCTTCAACGATTAGGAAGCCTTCACCGTCACCCTCTGGCGCTTTTACAACGGTCATATCACGTTGATGGTCATGGTCGTAGCTTGAGATACAGATAGTATCAACGTGACGAATACCTAGCTCACGAGCCAAGATTGCGCCCGGTACAAGACCGCCACGGCTAACCGCCCAAATTCCTTTCCATTGCTCTGCTGGCATCTGTTTTTCCGCCAACTCACGACAAAGTGTGTGCATTTGGTCCCAAGTGATAATGAATTTTTTACTCATTGTAATAACCTAATAGTTTTAAAATCTGCATCCCCTCAACACGTCATTGAAGTTTGGACGATTGCAACAGGCAAGTCTGGGGAAAAGCTACGCAAACGTTTATTTTAACGCAGGCGCTATACAATACCAATGGGGAATTTATCCCTGTGGCAAAAATAATCGCCATAACAGAGACTCCGTTATGGCGAAAAATAGTGTACTGCCGACATTTAGCGAACGAATTCGCTAAGGCGGAAATTAAGCCACTAAATACTTAATGATGAATACTGCTGATAGTACCCATACGCTGATCGACACTTCACGACCGCGGCCACTCAGTAGTTTAATGGCAGCGTATGAGATAAAGCCAAGCGCAATACCTTCTGCAATTGAGTATGTCAGTGGCATAAGTAGACAGGTTACAACAACCGGTGCCGCTTCTGTTAAGTCGCGCCAGTCAACACTAACCAGGCCAGACATCATTAGGATGGCAACGTAGAAAAGTGCGCCTGCGGTTGCGTACGCTGGAATCATGCCAGCCAGTGGTGAGAAAAACAGAGCCAGAAGGAATAGCACGCCAACGACAACAGCAGTCAGGCCTGTACGACCACCCGCTGCAACACCTGCCGTAGACTCAACATAAGAAGTGGTGCTAGACGTACCAATCATTGCGCCCACAGAGGTCGCAGTCGAGTCAGCAAGTAGCGCTTTGCTTAGACGAGGCAGTTTGCCATCTTCTTTAATCAGATCCGCTTTTGTTGCAACGCCAACTAAAGTACCCGCTGTATCAAATAGGTCGACGAATAGGAAAGCGAATACAACTGAAATCATGCCAACTTCGAAGACGTCAGCAATGTTCATTTGCATAAAGGTCGGAGCAACACTTGGTGGCGCTGACATAATACCGCCCCATTGAACGTCACCAACGATCAAACCCAGTGCGGTGATCGCTAGAATCGCAATCATTACTGCGCCACGTACACCACGGTAAACCAAGCCAATCGTTAGGAAGAAGCCTAATGCCGCTAATGCAGGTTGCAGGCTTGTGATATGACCTAGACCAACTAAAGTCGCCGGGTTATCAACCACAATGCCTGAGTTTTGTAGGCCAATAAACGCAAGGAACAAACCGATACCAGCCGAGATGCCCGTACGCAATGACATAGGAATCGAGTTAATGATCCACTCACGAACCTTGAAAATACTCAAAGCCATGAAGATGATACCGGAAACAAAAACGGCACCTAAAGCGACTTGCCATGAGTGACCCATACCGAGAACAACGCCATAGGTAAAGAAGGCGTTAAGTCCCATGCCAGGTGCAAGTGCAATTGGGTAGTTAGCAACGAAGCCCATGATGAAACAGCCAATCGCTGCAGCAAGACAGGTTGCAACAAATACAGCGCCTTTATCCATACCAGCGTCTGCAAGCATCGCAGGGTTGACAAAGATGATGTAAGCCATCGTCAAGAAGGTGGTCACACCTGCAATGATCTCAGTTTTGACGTTTGTGCCATTTTCACTGAGTTTGAACAGTTTTTCGAACATAATCGAATCCTAAAAGGGTGAAAAGTAAACGGTTGCGTAATCGATTGGCTCGAATTATAAAGTCATCAAATAGTAAATTCCAGATAGAATTAAGACTCTAATCAATATTTCTACTGTTCATTGCCGCTTTCAAACAAGGACCAGATGATGACATAAAGAAAAAAACTTTATATTTCATAAAGTAAAATCATTGATGCCTTGAATTTCAAAAAGGTGTTTTTTTATACCATGTCATAAACTTTCAATGGCATTTGGAATATTTATGCCTAACGCAATATGTGTTTATGCGAATAAAATAGAGAGATAGGAGTTAGCGACAGGAAACCACAGAGTTTGTGGGCAAATTGTGAGCGCACTTTTGCTTAGATAAAAAAACGCCACTCAATTTGAGTGGCGGTTGAATCATGTCAGCAACTAAAGGCTGTAAAAAAATTCCAATAATAGGGGTGAACAAACTGTTCGAGTGTCACAAGCTAGAGTTTAGTAACCGAAGCTTGTTGGGTAAGTAAAGCTGCCTGTGTAAACAGAGCTGTTTAGCCAGAACGCTGCACTTGGTAAACCTTTCATAACTATCACCTTCTAAATCAATTAAAACAGATTACAAATATTGATTTCTCAGTTCCGTGGAGGCGACAAATCGGACTCATCCTTTGAGCATTTTCTCTTCGCTTTCGAAGTTGGTTACAAATATACCCCAAAGAAATTTAATTACAAGACAAAAAGTGATAAAAGTCACAAAAAGTTTAAAAACTGACTTAGATCAAATGAATACTGTAATTTAATTACAGTTATATCAATTTATTGTTTGGGTTTAGTACAAACACTACCCACTCAGTCGCATAAACCTTGTCAACCAGAATCTACAATTTGTGATTGCACCGAAACATTTGCTTGCCGCTTTCACTACACCCTTTAGTCAGGGAGTGCTATTCTGTGCTCCTCTACTCAATAGGTCGGATTTAGGTTTTTGTGCCAGATTAATGGTGAAAACCAAACACATAATCTGGCGTTATTCTTTTTAAGGAGTCATCCGTGTCTGAATTCCATTCTGAAATCAGCAGCTTATCACCTGCTCCAATTTGGCAATTTTTCGATAAGATCTGTTCTATCCCTCACCCTTCAAAACACGAAGAAGCCCTAGCACAATACATCGTTGATTGGGCTAAAGAGCAAGGCTTAGATGTTCGCCGTGATCCAACAGGCAATGTTTTCATCAAGAAGCCAGCTACACCGGGTATGGAAAATAAGAAAGGTGTCGTTCTGCAAGCACACATCGATATGGTGCCACAGAAGAATGAAGACACAGATCATGACTTCACAAAAGATCCGATTCAACCGTACATTGACGGTGAATGGGTAACAGCGAAAGGAACCACACTCGGTGCCGACAATGGTATGGGTATGGCATCTTGTCTTGCGGTACTGGCTTCAACAGAAATCAAGCACGGTCCAATTGAAGTGCTGCTAACGGTAGACGAAGAAGCAGGCATGACAGGTGCATTCGGTCTTGAAGCGGGTTGGTTAGAAGGTGATATTCTTCTTAACACCGATTCAGAGCAAGAAGGCGAAGTCTACATGGGCTGTGCTGGCGGTATTGATGGTGAAATGACTTTCGATATCAAACGCGAAGCGCTTCCAGCAGGCTTTACAACTCGCCAACTGATCCTAAAAGGTCTAAAAGGTGGTCACTCAGGCTGTGACATTCACACTGGTCGTGGCAATGCCAACAAACTACTTGCTCGATTCCTAGCAGGTCACGCACAAGAGTTAGATCTTCGTCTTGTCGAGTTCCGTGGTGGTAGCCTACGTAACGCCATTCCTCGTGAAGCGTTCGTAACGGTAGCAGTACCCGCGGAAAATGAAGCCAAGCTTGCTGATTTGTTCGAGTTCTACACTAACCTACTTCGTACTGAGCTAGGTAAAGTAGAAACAGACATCGTTTCATTCAACCAAGCGATCGACACAGAGACACAAGTACTTGCAGTTGCCGACCAACAACGTTTCATCGCCGCATTAAATGCATGCCCTAACGGCGTGATTCGCATGAGCGATGAAATTGAAGGCGTAGTTGAAACGTCTTTAAATGTGGGTGTCGTGACCACTGAAGCAAACCAAATCCAAGTGTTGTGCTTAGTTCGTTCTTTGATTGACTCTGGCCGTCAACAAGTAGAAGGCATGCTGACTTCTGTTGCTGAACTGGCAGGCGCTCAAATTGAGTTCTCTGGTGCTTACCCAGGTTGGAAACCAGACGCAGACTCAGAGATCATGGCTATCTTCCGTGATATGTACGAAGGCATCTACGGCCATAAGCCAAATATCATGGTTATTCACGCTGGTCTTGAGTGTGGTCTGTTCAAAGAACCTTACCCGAACATGGACATGGTATCATTTGGTCCAACCATCAAGTTCCCACACTCACCAGATGAGAAAGTGAAAATTGATACGGTTGCCCTATTCTGGGATCAAATGGTTGCTCTACTAGAAGCGATTCCTGAAAAAGCGTAATTTCCATTACTAAATCTAATCCTAAAAGCCAGCTAGCATTAGCTGGCTTTTCTATTTCTACCCCTCACTAAACCATAAATATTTTTTGTCGTCACGGTGATTTCTTTTCGTTAGTCAGCGCGAATCATGGTTGCTACAGTCGCCCTCCTTGAAGCACCTAAGGGTAAATTCTCTGCCCTCTTCAGGCACTACACTCGGCATAAAACGACCGTGTTAAGTTGGGGATGCTCACTTCAATCGAGCATCTTAAATACTCTCTAAATTATTATTACTGCGATGAAAGAAAAACTACTTGTTGGTTGGCGAGAGACCCTCAGCCTACCGAGCCTTGGTATTGAGAAAATTAATGCAAAAATCGATACCGGAGCCAAAACCTCGTGTTTACACGCATTCAAAGTAGAGAGCTTTAAGAAGGACGAAGCTCAATGGGTTCGCTTCTGGATCCACCCAATTCAGCATAATACGGACGTAGAAATTATGTGTGAATCTGAAGTCATTGATGAGCGTATCGTTCGCGACTCAGGTGGCCATGAAGAATCGCGTTATGTGATCAGCTCTAATTTGAGCATCGGTGGCGAAGCTTGGCCAATTGAAATTACTTTAACCAATCGCGAAAACATGGCTTTTCGTATGTTGTTAGGCCGTACAGCAATGCACAACCGCATCGTTGTTGACCCTGTTGAATCGTTTTTAGTCCCTTTCGAGGAAAGCAAATAATGAAAATTGGTATTTTATCTCGTAACGCTAGCTTGTACTCAACCAAGCGTTTGATTGAAGCGGCGAAAAACCGTGGCCATGAGGTAAAAGTCATTGATGCACTTCGTTGCTACATGAACATCAATTCTGACAAACCTGAAATTCATTTTAAAGGTGAAGAGCTGTCTGGTTTCGATGCCATCATTCCTCGTATTGGCGCTTCTGTCACTTTCTATGGCACAGCAGTACTGCGTCAATTTGAAATGATGGGCGTTTACCCAGTCAACGAGTCGGTAGCCATCACTCGCTCACGCGACAAGCTTCGCTCTATGCAGCTGCTATCTCGCAAGGGTATCGGCATGCCAATCACTGGCTTTGCCAGTAAACCTGATGACGTGAAAGACCTGCTTGAAATGGTTGGCGGTGCGCCCGTTGTTATTAAGCTACTAGAAGGGACACAAGGCATCGGCGTTGTACTGGCTGAGACTCGTAAGGCGGCAGAAAGTGTTGTTGAAGCCTTTATGGGCCTGAAAGCCAATATCATGGTTCAGGAATACATTAAAGAAGCGGGCGGTGCTGACATTCGTTGCTTTGTGATTGGTGACAAAGTGATCGCTGCGATGAAACGTCAGGGTGCAGAGGGCGAGTTTCGCTCTAACCTCCACCGTGGCGGCAGCGCATCGTTAATTAAGATTACTCCAGAAGAGCGACGCACTGCGGTCGCGGCTGCGAAAATAATGGGTCTAAATGTGGCTGGGGTTGATCTACTAAGATCAGAACGCGGTCCATTAGTCATGGAAGTAAACTCATCTCCAGGTCTTGAAGGTATAGAGGCCGCAACTGGTAAAGACATTGCTGGAATGATTGTCGAATTTATTGAGAAAAATGCGGCAAGTAAAAGGACTAAAACTCGTGGCAAAGGCTAAAAAGAATAGCGCATTCGAATTTCTCGGCGAGTCTATCTCGCCGGGAGAGCGTAAGGTGATTGAGTTAGAAGCGGCAAAGCTTTACACCCATTCACCCTTATCGATCCCAGTCGAGATCATAAACGGTAAACAAGCTGGCCCCGTTCTTATGGTCAACGCAGCGATTCATGGTGATGAGCTTAACGGCGTTGAGATTGTTAGGCAGTTAATCAACACCCTTGATGCTAACAAGCTCAAAGGCACCATCATTGCTGTACCCATTGTTAACGTATTCGGCTTTATTCATAAGTCTCGTTATCTGCCAGATAGACGAGACTTAAACCGCTGTTTCCCGGGTAGTGAAAAAGGCTCGCTTGCTTCACGCATGGCAAACACCTTTTTCTCTCAGGTCGCTACGCGATGTGACTACATTTTGGACTTACACACAGGTGCCATTCACCGTACCAACCTGCCACAAATTCGTGCAGATTTAAGTAATCCAGAAACACTTCGTATTGCTCAGGCGTTCGCTACGCCGGTAATTGTTGATGCTCCACTACGTGACGGTTCTCTGCGTAGCGAGGCTGAACGCCTGGGCATTCCGGTTTTAACCTATGAAGCGGGAGAAGCGCTAAGGTTTGAGCCTATTTGTATCAGTGCAGGCTTCATCGGGGTTCAGCGTGTCATGCAGGCAATTGGTATGCTGCGTTCAAGTCGCAAAAAGTTGCCAACCCCGATGATCGCTAAGTCCACCAGCTGGTTGCGCGCGGAAAGTGACGGCATTCTGCGAACTGTGGTGACGTTAGGCGAAAAAGTAGAAAAAGGTCAGGTGCTGGCTTACATCAGTGCGCCATTAGGCCACAGTGAGATTGAACTAAACGCACGTAAAGGCGGGATTGTAATCGGTCAGCAAACTTTACCTTTAGTCAACGAAGGTGACGCCATCTTCCATTTGGCTTACTTTGAACAAGACGATCAAGAAGTTGAGCAGGTGGTTGAAGAGTTTATCGAAGAAGTAATCGATGCTGATTTGGAGCCCTTAACCACAGGTCAGATTCACTCGCCGTCTTAATCTGTGTATTGAGTAAAAAAATAGCCCGCATTTTTGCGGGCTATCTTATTTTATTCGATTCATTTAGCCAAAAGAGGCCCAAATCACTGTGGCGACTAAGATAGGGCAAACGAACTTCACGTAGGCAGGCCACAGTTTGCCAAACCAACCTTGAGTAAATTCAGGACAGCCTTGCTTTAGCTCTTTAATCTTAGAGTGACGATTCCATACCCAACCGCCAAATAGGCAGAACAAGAGTGCCGCTGCTGGCTGAAGGTATTGGGTTGCGACCATCGCCACCAAGCCAAACATGGCCGCAAAGTTGTAGACAATCACCATACTGAACAATGCAATCAAACCACCTAGCACCCAGCTTGTTGGTGCTCTCTTGGTGTTAAAGCGCTCACTCACTAAAGCAACCGGACACTCCAGCATAGAGATAGATGATGTTAGTGCAGCTATGGTCAGTAGTAAGAAAAATACAATCGCAAACAACTGGCCAAGTAAGCCTAAACTATCGAACATAAGTGGTAAAACAGTAAACACTAGGGTATCGGAACTAAGCAGTGAGCCATCCTCAGCGTAAATCTGTACCCCTTTTTGCATCGCGACGAACATTGCAGGCATAACCACAAGGCCTGCAATAAAGGCAACTGCAGTATCTACCAAGGTGACATTCATTGCCATCTTAGGCAGGTTTTCTTTTTTGCTTAGATAAGAACCATAGATAAGCATCGAACAGCCACCGATAGTTAGCGAGAAGAAGCCCTGCCCCATCGCCGCTAAGATCAGTTTACGATTCATCACTTTTTCAAAATCTGGAATCAAGTAGTGCTTCAAGCCTTCCATCGCACCATTTTGCGTCATGATGTAGATGAATAGCAGAGCAAACAAAACAAATAGCGCGGGCATCAGTCGAGTTGACCACTTTTCGATCCCCTGCTTAACACCACCTTGAACAATAAGCACAGTGAGAACGTAAAAAGTAATCGTACCGAAAAGGTTGCGCTCAACACTAAAGCCTTTAAACCAAGCAGTCGCTGCTTCCATACCTAAAACATCTGTAAAGGCACCAAGTAAGAAACAAATCAACCAACCGCCGACGATGCTATAGAAAGCAAGCACTGCACTTGGCACACTTAGTCCAATCCAGCCAACAGCGGCACCGACGCGTTTTCCTGCCGGGTTCGCCGTTAGAGAACGCATACTGTCAACAGGATTAGCCTGACCATGGCGACCTATCGCCATTTCTACAACCAACATAGGAAAAGCGACCACTAGGATCATTACTAGATAAACCAGTAAGAAGGCACCGCCACCGTTACTTGCCGCTTGAGTAGGGAAACCCCATATATTGCCTAAACCAACCGCGGCGCCTGCTGCGGCAAGAATAAATCCGAGACGAGAACCAAAATGTTCGCGAGATTGAGAATTGTCTACTTGTGCCATACCACTTAAATCGCACCAATGAACTAGTTGACTAGTACATTAATACAAAACGCCAATACTCACAATTAAAATAGCGAATCGTTAGGTAGATAAGGTTAAGTTATAGCCGATTTAACTTGTAACGTTCAGTTTACGCGTTGACTCTACTAAGTAAGGCTTAATCTTCGCTCTATTTCTTCCACTGTGTTTCGCTTCATAGAGCGCACTGTCGGCCACAAGGAAAATATCGTGCTGATTATCGAGAAGTTGACACGCACAATCCGCAACTCCTACAGACACAGTGACATATTGCGCAGTAGGCGAATGTTCATGGGTAATGGCGAGGGTATTTATCGCCGAGAGCAACGCATCCGCTTCGTGCTTATTGTTAATCGGTTGCTCGGAGGAAAGGAGGATACAAAATTCTTCTCCGCCGTACCTAGCAATAAACTTGTCACAACTCGATTTGGCGTTAGATAAATGGGTCGCCACTTCACTTAAGATAAAATCCCCTTCAAGGTGACCATAGTTATCGTTGAAAGATTTAAAGTGGTCGATGTCAATTAAGACGACACTAACATACTGATTTTGCGAGCATGACTTGAGTTGCTGCCAATAGGCTTGGAGTCTGCGACGGTTGCCAACTTTGGTCAAAGCATCATGGGTCGAAAGCCATTCCAGTTCGCTACGATTTCGCTCTAACTCACCAAAAACCTCATTGATTCGACTAGCAAAATCACGCATTTCATGGGAAATAAACTGATCTTCTTCAGTGATAGTTTGGCTATCTTTATTGAGATTACACAGCGCAAATCTCGCCTGCTTGATTGGTTTAATCATCACATGCACAACACACAAATTAAAACCAAACATAAATACAGCAAAAGCGAGCACAGCTGACAACTCACCCCATGTGATAAACGAAGGCATAGTGACCGAGTGATTAATCACAATACAAACCGTTGAATTGTTTTGATAATCCAACCGTTCGAGAATGGTTATATTCTCTCGATTAGCAACCTCCGCAGCTTCTGCTTGTTGCTTGGTGTAAATTTCCACATTGATGCCCGTTGCTTGCTTTAGCATTCGTACAAAGCTACCGCCAATCGGCTTTATAAACATCATATAACCACGGTCACAGTCCGCACCATCACTATCACAGATCCTTGACGTTGCGAGGAGAGCGGGCTGATCATCAAAAACAAGAAACTTAACAAACGGAGTGATCTTGTCGGTTCTGGATTTCAAACTATCGGCTAACAATGCACCAAATTTATAACGGATTTCATCGTAAGAACGATCCTGCAGGGCCTTTACATCGTAATGGCGACCCCAGATTAAACTAACATTTGGATCAAAAATGAATACACCGCTCAATTGCTGAGAGGTAAAGGTATGAGGGCTGATACTGCGATCGGTAAACTCTGGATCAGGCGAATGAATAAAGTCAGTGATACTTTCCCATGCCGCGTAGTTAATCAATGAGCGAGCGAGTTCAGATTTTTGTAGATCAATGACTGTTTTAACTCGATTCACTTCCTCAGCCTGGAGGAATTCAAAACGCTCAACCGCCTCATCATAGGTCCAGATATAGCGGAAAGAGAGATAACAAAAAACAAAAACACTCGCCATCATCAGCGAAGCAATGATCGTTAACTGTTTGAGAGATAGGTGGGATATCTGCATCTAAACGTCATACCCTAAAAGCAAGAGCCAGAATTAAACACATTATTCACCAAGTTGTCTATAACAAGAGTGCCATAGGCACTCTGTTATGTGATCGCATACCTTGAGCAATCGTTACCTTAGATCGTAAAAAGCTGATAATCCTTAAGTTCAGGTATCTTCTTATGCAGTTGCTGCTCTTGTTCAGCCATCTGATCCAACGAGTCACAAAATTCTTCGCTTTGCTGCTCAACCTCAACCGCATGTTGCTTTAAGCGCTCCGCGATACGCTCTTTCAGCTCACTCATCGCATTCGCCATTTCAGTTAAGTTTAAACCGCCTTCCGCCTTCATCTTTGCCGACATTGCGTTGAACGCACTGGTGATAAACTCTTCATTAAACAGCGCTTTCGCTTTTTCAAAATCGTCTGCCCATGATTCGCGCAGTGAGGCGAAAGTGTCTGCTGGCAACACAAGATCGCCATCCTTATAGTAACGCGCTTCCATATCCGCATAAAATTGCTTCATGGATTGCTTAACGCTGTCGAACGCTTCTGGGGCATCAAAGCTCACCGCCACGTCATCAACGATATCATTGGCAAGCGCTAAACCGTCTTGAGCGATCTTTCTCACGCGCGGTGAGTAATCATTAAGATTGTCACGGTACTGAGCAATCGCTTGCTGCTGCTCATTGTCCAGCTCTATCTTCTCACCATGAATAAGTAAGTTATTGTCAGCATCGACAACCGCTTTCTTACCACTGGTCTGCACGATTTCAATCCGCTCACCATTGAGGTGAATCTCATTTTTTAAATCCACTTTACACTGCGCTGCGTACGCTTGGCTTGAAAGCAGTATCGGTAAGGCAAGTATTACTTTCTTCATTGTCATCCCACTCAATTGATTGCTCACGAGCATATCAAAAACGGCTTAAAGTTTGTCAGCAGATGGTTTCTATCTCGTAGCTATGCTCGATGTCTGCGATTCTATAACTGATTTCATCTTCCACCTGTTTTGCTTTTAGAGCCTGCCCAAGCGGGGATTCAAACGTTACCAACACTATTAAATGTTGCTGAAATTCGACTTTCAGGCCACCCGCACATGGGGCAAGAAAGAACCAGTGGCGATGGTCATCCACATCAAGCAGTGACACTAAGCAACCCAACCCAACGACTTGCGGTGCCTGCGGTATTACCAAATTGGTCATAGCTTGAATTTCTTGTTCGCACTCCTGCACCCGCATCGCTTGGCCATGCGCTAAATAAGACGCCTCTAGCGCTAACGTATCATATTTGTGCTCAGGGACCGTCTCTTCGTCGGTCGCGGACTCGATCGCTCTTTGTGCTGAGCTCACTGCAATCTCTAACTTACTTTGCAGTTGCGAGAGTATTACTTGCCGCAGCTCTAATTTATTCATACTAAAATCGTGTTCCATTGCTCTGATAGCCATTAGAATACCTGTGACCAACGCAGAAGAGAATAGCAGGAATAGCCCAATGGACAGTTCGCCCCACCAGTCAGCCATAGCACACACGCTCCAACACACATTTGGCTTCGATAGCCTGAGGGGTGGTCAGCAACAAGCGATTGAAACCATTTTAGACGGACGTTCCTGCGCAGCAATTTTCCCTACAGGTTCAGGGAAATCCTTGTGTTATCAGCTACCAGCAACCCTACTGCCAAACCTGACTTTGGTCGTCTCCCCTTTGCTAGCGCTAATGAAAGACCAACTCACTTTTTTGCAGAGCAAGCAAATCCCCGCAGCTTCGATCGATTCGAGCCAAAGCCGCGAAGAGACGCTGCAAGTGATGGAACAAGTCAGGCGTGGTGAGATTAAAATCCTTATGATCTCTGTTGAGAGACTGAAGAACGAGCGTTTTCGTCAGTTTATCTCTCAAGTACCAATCTCGCTGTTAGTGGTCGATGAAGCGCACTGTATTTCAGAATGGGGACACAACTTTCGTCCTGATTACCTAAAGCTGCCTCAGTACTTAAAGGAATTTCGTATCCCTCAGGCATTGTTGTTAACAGCAACGGCGACTCAGTCAGTGATTGAGGACATGCGAGACAAGTTTTCGATCGCTGAGCAAGATCTCGTTGTGACTGGCTTCTACCGAGCAAACTTAGATCTCAGCGTTGTTCCTTGTGAAGAGGATGACAAAGCAGAGCAGCTGCTCAACCTTATTGGCCCTGAACCTACCGCGCCAACGGTGGTTTATGTGACCTTACAGCAAACCGCCGAAACGGTTGCCAAACAGCTGACCAAAGGTGGTGTCAATGCGCATGCTTATCACGCAGGGATGAAACCCGATATTCGTGAATCTATCCAAGACCAATTTATGCGTGGCGAGATTGACTGTATTGTTGCCACCATCGCTTTCGGCATGGGTGTCGATAAATCGGATATTCGCCGTGTCATCCACTTTGATCTGCCAAAATCCATCGAGAACTACGCTCAAGAAATTGGTCGAGCGGGTCGAGATGGCAAGCCATCTCAGTGTATTTTGCTCGCCAACCAAAACGGTCTCAGCACGCTAGAAAACTTTGTCTATGGTGATACCCCCGAACTCGGTGATATCCACTCGGTACTTCAACAAGCCTTGGACAACAGTCCACAGTGGGAAGTGGTCCTTTCGAGACTATCTTCGGAAACCAATATTCGTCAGTTGCCATTAAAAACCCTATTGGTTTACATGGAGATGGCGGGTCTTGTACAAGCCAAGTTCAGTTACTTCGCCGATTATCGATTCAAATTCATCAAAGACAAACAATTTATCATCAGTCAGTTTGATCCAGCTCGCCAGCATTTTGTCTCCGCTCTGTTTGATTGCTCAAGCCAAGCTAAGGTCTGGTGTCAGGTTGATTTTGATGCCCTATGGAACCACTTCCAAGGTGAACGGCATCGCGCGGTTTCTGCCCTCGACTACTTTAACGAAAAAGGATGGATTGAGCTCGAAAGCAAGCTGATGACCGAGGTCTATACAGTAAATAGCCCTGAGCAGAGTCTCGATGCGTTCTCTCAAAACTTGTGGTCACTGTTTAAAGATAAAGAACGTAGCGATGTAGAACGAATTCACAATCTGCTTAACTACTTTCAATCTGAGCAATGTTTAAGTGCAGGGCTTGCGCACTATTTCGCAGATTACAACGCCCCTGCTGAATGCGGTCATTGTAGTGTTTGTCGTGGCGCTATCGCGACTTTGCCTCAGCCAGTCGTAGAAGAGTACAACCCTGAGCAGGTATCGACGTGGTTAAAGACGCTCGAAGATAAAGCCAAACAAAAACTCTCACCTCATCTGAAAACTAAGTTCCTTTGCGGTATCACCACGCCACTGTTCACTAAGATCAAAGCTCGCTCTTTGTCTGGATTTGCCAAACTGGAGTCGACCCCATTCGCTGATGTCCTAGCGCAAGTTGAGCACATAGAGAACTAGAGGCATTTAAGACTAAAAGAAGCTAAGTTGTTTCGCCTGCTCTTCCGGTTTAAGCATAACGTTTAAACCCAACAGGCGAATCTCTCTGCCCTGTTGGCGCTTCAAAATATCACTCAATAGCTGCTTGAAATATTCCAGTTCAAGCTGCGGGTGAATATGCTCAATGGTGGTTAATTGAAAATCAGCGAACTTCAGCTTAATACCTTGCTTAATGATGGCTTTGTCAGGCGAGGCTTTTTCTAAACGTTTTTCGAGCTCAGGAAAGAGTTTTTCTTCGATAACCTGCCAGCACTCCTGATAGGAAGAAATATTTTGGCTAAAGGTTCGCTCGACGCCGACCGATTTACGCTCGCGCTCAACAACCACTTCTCGGTTATCAATGCCGTGACTCTTATTCCACAGTGAAGCGCCCAAACGACCAAACCTGAGCAGCAAATCGCGATAGTTGCTGTTTTTAATGTCTTCGCCAGTATAGAAACCCGCTTGGTGCAATTTTTCCAAACTTACTTTGCCAACGCCTGGTATTTTCTCTAAAGGGAGTTTATCAACCACCTCTTGCACCCGATCTGGCGGGATGACAAATTGCCCATTGGGTTTATTCATGTCAGAAGCGACTTTGGCTAAGAATTTCACTGGAGCAATGCCTGCCGAAGCGGTTAACGAAAGTTCATGCCAGATGTCATGACGTATTGCTTCAGCTATCAGAGTGGCTGAACCCTGACACTGAGTACTTTCTGTGACGTCGAGAAAGGCTTCATCCAGAGATAAAGGCTCGATCAATGAAGTGTAACGAGAAAAGATTTCGCGGATCTGTTTTGAAACCTCTTTATAGACTTGCATCCTACCTGGCACGACAAGTAACTGTGGGCATAGTTGCAATGCACGAGCAGTAGGCATAGCACTACGAATACCAAATTTTCTTGCCTCATAATTACAAGTACTTAGTACACCACGCTGTTTCTCATGTCCACCTACGGCAAGCGGTCGTCCACGATAAGAAGGGTTGTCTCTCATTTCTACCGCAGCATAAAAACAATCCATATCGACATGGATGATTTTTCGTACTTTTTCACCTGACATTACGACAAGACACCCGACAAAAAGCTGTATATAAATACAGTTTAATTTATCTTAATTGGTTCTCATAGGAAAAGTTGTCGACAAATTATCCGAGCAAGATTGCTAGATAGGTTTATTATTAAAACTAGCACTATGATCAAGAGGCACGACTTTGAACAATAAAGTACTGGTTGTAGAAGATAGCCGTGCGTATCAAAAATATCTAAACCAACAGCTAACGGCTATTGGGTGTCAGGTATACTGCGCGGAAACATTAGCAGAAGCCAAGCAGCTACTCCAACAGCATCGCGAGTTCCGATTCGCAGTCTTAGACTATTGCTTACCGGATGCTGAGGATGGAGAAGTTATAGACCTCGTGCTTGAGCATCAACATAAAGTCATCGTACTAACTGCGACTTTCAATGATGAAGCGCGCGAACGTTTCTTTGCTAAAGGTGTTGTCGACTACCTACTGAAGAACAGCATGGCTTCAGTCTCTTACCTTATTCCTCTCGCTAAGCGCTTACTCAACAACGATAGGCATCACGCCTTAGTTGTGGATGATTCTCCTACAGTACGCAGACATGTCACCCAACTATTGGAACACCAGTACATTAAAACGACGCAAGCTGAAAATGGCCTCATAGGGCTAGAAAAGTTGAAACAAGATCCCACCATCACGTTTGTGATTACTGACCATGATATGCCTGAAAAAGATGGCATCACCATGATCCAAGAAATGCGTCAGTCTCATGACAACAACAGCTTAGGCATCATAGGATTATCGGGCAGTGACTCTAAAACTCTCACTGCTCAGTTTCTTAAAGCGGGCGCTAACGACTTTTTAACTAAGCCCTTTAATCAAGAAGAATTTTATTGCCGAGTGCATCAGCTACTCAATATGCGAGAGGCTACGGAAGAGCTGTATAAGCTCGCTAACCAAGACGCGCTTACCGGGCTGTGGAATCGGCGTTTTCTGTTTGCTCAAGCTTGCTCTGCGTGCACAGACCGTTGCATCGCCATGCTGGATATTGACCATTTCAAGGCAGTTAATGATACCTATGGTCATGATGGAGGAGATGCTGCACTGAAAGTCATTGCCAATATTCTAAAGATCTATTTCCCAGATGAAGTAGTGGCAAGATTCGGTGGAGAAGAGTTTTGTATTCAATCTCATATCCCCTTTGATGATTTCATTACCCGGATTGAAAACGTGCGGTTACGTATCGAAAAAACACTCATCAAGCATGACTCCAAGAGTATACAACTCACTGTCAGTATTGGAGTATGTAACAGTAACGCGAGCTTGAATGAACAAATTAAGTTGGCAGATGACAGACTTTATGAAGCAAAAGCAGCAGGAAGAAATTGCACTATTTATAGCTAAAGCTAGTTTCTCTAAAAACAAAAACACCGACATAATGTCGGTGTTTAACTTAATTTAGTGCGCTTACATCAGGCGATACGATCTTTTTCCCATGCTGCTAGCTTTTCAGCTCTAGCCGCTTCACGCGCTTCACGCTTTTTACGTGCATCACATGGTTCAGGACAGTTACATACCTTATCGATACCTACTGCACCAAGACCGCCACAGCTGCCTTTTACCACTTTCTTTTGAATGATATAGCCGATTGACATAGCGGCAATCACAGCCATAAACACACCAAAGGTAATTAAAAATGTACTCATAATGACATGCTCGTAATTTTATTATTGATTCATAAATGGTTTGTAAGCTTCAGAAGCTAACTCTTTAAAGCCACCTTGGGTTTTAACAATCATAAACGCAGGAATATTGTTTTCATTGGCCACCTGCATACCTAGCTCTTCACCAAGAACCATAAGGCCAGTCGCCAAGCCATCAGCCGTCATAGATGACTTGTCCAGTACAGTGACTGACACCACTTTATGACGAATAGGCTTACCCGTTTGTGGGTTGATGATGTGCGAGTATCGTACGCCATCACGCTCAAAATAGATACGGTAATCACCCGATGTCGCTACTGCCATATCGCCGGGTTCAATAATCTCTTGAATTGCACGCTCATCAGTCGATGGTTTCTCAATGGCGATTCGCCATTTCACGCCTTCACGGTTTACACCTTTCAGACGCATTTCACCACCAACTTCGACCATGTAGTTCTTAACGCCTTGAGATTGGATGTAGTCTGCAACCACATCTACGCCCCACCCTTTTGCAATTGTCGATAGATCAACATAAAGATTAGGGATATCTTTTCTGAGTGTATTGCCTTCAACAGAAAGATGTTCAATACCCGTCATCGCTTTACGTGCTGCTAACTCTTCGTCACTTGGCACCACTTCAGGGCGAGCTTCAGGACCAAATCCCCAAAGGTTAACCAATGGACCAACCGTCACATCTAATGCACCTTGAGTAAGACCGTTTAAACGGATCGCTTCTTTCACAACAGTGACAGTTTGAGGCGACACTTCGAATGACTCAGAAGATTGCAGTTGATTAAAGCGACTTAACTCAGAATCTTTGCGATAGGTCGACATCTGGTCATTGACCTCTTCTAGCAGACGATCGACTTCCTGCTGAAGCGCCTCTGGTGAAGGGATACCTTCCGCTGAGATGTATTTAATGTTGTAAGACGTCCCCATTGTTGGGCCGCTTAGGTGAACCTGCTCTGCGGGCTTTTCACAGCCAGCCAAAACGAGTAGAGAAGCAAATGCAACAAGCCACTTTTTCACTTGTTAGACTCCTTAAATTCGAAACGGGAATAGCACATACGTTTTATATAGAACGCATCGACTATTACCACTCTTTAAAAAATAATGGCTGACTTTAAGCAGTCAGCCATCTTATATGTGTAATTTCAAGTAGTTGGAGTTATAGCTCGGCAGACTAACTCATCAAGCTACAGCCCCAACTTACCGAAATTTAGCCGCCGAAGTCATCCAGTAGGATATTCTCGTCTTCTACACCTAGATCTTTAAGCATGCCGATAACAGCCGCGTTCATCATCGGTGGACCACACATGTAGTACTCACAATCTTCAGGAGCTTCGTGATCCTTCAGGTAGTTTTCGTACAGTACGTTGTGGATGAAGCCTGTGTAACCATCCCAGTTATCTTCTGGCATAGGGTCAGACAGTGCACAGTGCCACACGAAGTTATCGTTTTCAGCTTGTAGGCCATCGAAGTCTTCAACGTAGAACATCTCACGCTTAGAACGCGCACCGTACCAGAAAGACATCTTACGAGTAGAGTTAAGACGCTTAAGCTGGTCGAAGATGTGCGAACGCATTGGAGCCATACCAGCACCACCACCAACGAAGACCATCTCGTTGTCTGTGTCTTTCGCAAAGAACTCACCAAATGGACCAGAAATAGTACACTTGTCGCCCTCTTTAAGAGACCAGATGAACGAAGACATGATACCTGGTGGTACGTCAGGATTATTAGGCGGCGGCGTAGCGATACGCACGTTTAGCATAATAATACCTTCTTCTTCTGGGTAGTTAGCCATAGAGTAAGCGCGGATTGTTTCTTCGTTTACCTTAGACTCGTAGCGGAACAGGTTAAACTTGTCCCAATCTTCGCGGTACTCTTGTGGTACATCGAAGTCAGCGTATTTCACGTGGTGAGCAGGTGCTTCAATCTGGATGTAACCACCAGCACGGAAAGGTACTGATTCGCCATCTGGGATTTGTAGCTTAAGCTCTTTGATGAATGTTGCTTTGTTATCGTTAGAGATAACTGAACATTCCCACTTCTTAACGCCGAAGATCTCTTCAGGAAGTTCGATGTCCATGTCAGTTTTCATTGCAACCTGACACGCTAGACGCTCACCTTCACGCGCTTCACCTTTAGTAATGTGGTCAAGCTCGGTTGGTAGAATGTCGCCACCACCTGATTTAACTTTTACGCGACATTGGCCACATGAGCCACCGCCACCACAAGCAGAAGATACGAATACGCCAGCACCTGCTAGAGCACCCAGTAGCTTGCTACCTGGTTGTGTAACGATCGCCAATGATGGGTCGTTATTCACAGAGATTGTAATGTCACCTGATGGTACTAGTTTAGATTTAGCGAACAGAATCACTAAAACTAGCGCCAAGATAATCAGGGTAAACATCACTACACCAAAAATAATAGTATTCATGACTATTCCTTTAATTGCTGCCGTTTACCCGACTTACAGTTGAACACCAGAGAAAGACATAAAGCCTAACGCCATTAGACCAACTGTGATGAACGTAATTCCAAGACCACGTAGACCTGGAGGTACATCAGAGTACTTCATCTTCTCACGAATACCTGCAAGAGCAACGATAGCTAGCATCCAACCCACACCTGAGCCGAAGCCGTATACTACTGACTCTGCAAAGTTGTAGTCACGTTGTACCATGAAAGATACACCACCGAAGATCGCACAGTTTACTGTGATCAGCGGTAGGAAGATGCCTAGTGCGTTGTACAGAGGCGGGAAGAAACGATCTAAGATCATTTCTAGAATCTGTACTAGAGCCGCGATTACACCGATAAAGGTAATGAAGTTTAGGAAACTAAGATCCACACCTTCAAGTAACGCATTCTCTTTAAGAACTAGGTTGTAAAGTAGGTTGTTCACAGGTACTGCAACAGTCAGTACGAAAACAACGGCAACGCCAAGACCGAAAGAGGTCTTAACTTTCTTAGATACAGCAAGGAATGTACACATACCTAAGAAGAACGATAGTGCTAAGTTTTCGATAAAAATCGATTTAACTAGCAAGCTAATGTAGTGTTCCATGACGTCCTTACTCCTTCGCTTCTACTTGCTCTGGTTTCAGAATACGGATTGCCCAGATAAGGAAACCGATTAGGAAGAATGCAGATGGTGCTAGTAGCATCAGACCGTTTGGCTGATACCAACCACCATTGCTCACTAAAGGTAGAACTTCCATTCCAAATAATTTGCCTGAGCCAAATAGCTCACGGAAGAAACCAACAGTGATAAGAACGAAACCGTAACCAAGACCGTTACCAATACCATCGATAAGTGATGGAAGAGGCTCAGACTTCATTGCGAATGCTTCAGCACGACCCATAACAATACAGTTCGTGATGATTAGACCTACGAATACCGATAGCTGTTTAGAGATATCGTATAGGTAAGCTTTTAGCACTTGGTCTACCACGATTACTAGAGATGCGATGATCGCCATTTGAACGATAATACGCACACTGTTAGGAATGTGGTTACGGATGACTGAAACGAAGAAGTTAGACAGTGCAGTTACAAAGATAACCGCTAGTGTCATTACAAAAGCCGTTTCTAGTTTAGTTGTTACTGCCAATGCAGAACAAACACCAAGAACCTGCAGCGCGATTGGGTTGTTATCCAATACTGGCGCTAATAGACTCTTCTTAACGTTTTGTGCGCTAGACATTAGTTCAGACCTCCGTCACGAACTTTTGCTAGGAATGGACCAAAGCCCATGTCGCCTAACCAGAAATCAAATGTACCTTGAACACCGTTACCTGTTAGTGTCGCACCTGATAGGCCATCAACACCGTGTTCAGAACCTGCTGGAGCGCCACCTTTAACAATCTTGATTGCTGGTTTGTGGTTCTCGTCAAACAGTTTCTTGCCTTCAAACTGAGCACGCCAAGAAGGGTTCTCAATTTCACCACCAAGTCCAGGAGTTTCACCCTGTTCGTAGTATGTGATTGCAGAGACAGTGTTACCGTCAGTTTCTACTGCAACAAAAGCGTACATCATTGACCATAGACCCGTACCGTGAACTGGTAGGATAATCTTAGATACTGCATCGCCATCTTTCACTAGGTAAATAACACCTGTGTTTGCGCGACGTAGGATCTTCGCTTTGTCTTGGTCAGCGGTTAGCTTGATAGACTCTGCAGGATCTTTTGCAGCTTTACGTTGGTCGTATGACGCAGCGTCACCTTCAACGAAAGCACCGGTATCGAAATCAACTAGACGAGGCTCGATATTCTCAGCGAATAGCTTTGGTACTTTCTTACCTGTAGTGTCGATACCTGCAACTTCAACGATCTTAGTCTGCTTATCTAGTACAGCGTTAGCTTTTTGCTTGTCACGTAGACCTACAGCTGCTGTTGATACGATGATTGAACAAACAAGGCTCAACCCGATAACAACACCCAGCGTCTTTTTAATGCTGTCGTTATTACTTGCCATAGCGTGCTAGTCTCCGCTTGATGTTCTTCTCGATAACTACATGGTCGAATAGAGGTGCAAACAGGTTCGCGAATAGAATCGCCAGCATCATACCTTCTGGGTATGCTGGGTTTACTACTCGAATTAGTACACACATCACGCCGATTAGCGCGCCGTACCACCATTTACCTTTGTTAGTAAATGAAGCTGATACAGGGTCCGTTGCCATAAAGAACATACCGAATGCAAAACCACCTAGAACTAGGTGCCAGTGCCATGGCATGTTGAACATTGGGTTAGTGTCAGAACCGATCACATTGAACAGAGTTGCTGTTGCAATCATACCGATCATCACACCGGCAATAATGCGCCATGAAGCAATTCGCATGTACACGATCATTGCTGCACCGATCATTAGAGCTAGTGTTGAAACTTCACCAATAGAACCAGGAATGTTACCGATGAAAGCGTCCATCCAAGTGATTGGAGCGCCTGTCACTGTATTCACTAGTGCACCGTTACCACCTTGTGCCCATTGGCTAAGCGCCGTTGCACCAGAGAAGCCATCAGCTGCAGTCCAAACTACGTCACCTGAGATTTGCGCAGGGTAAGCAAAGAATAGAAATGCACGGCCAGCAAGTGCTGGGTTAAGGAAGTTTCGACCCGTACCACCAAAGATCTCTTTAGCAACCACAACACCGAAGGTAATACCTAGCGCCGCTTGCCATAGAGGAAGTGTTGGTGGAACGATAAGTGCAAATAGGATAGAAGTAACAAAGAAGCCTTCGTTAACTTCGTGCTTACGCACCATACAGAACAGTACTTCCCAGAAACCACCAACGATAAATACCGTTGCGTAGATAGGTAGGAAGTAAGTTGCACCTAGGATCATCTTACTGCCAACGCCTGCATCGGCGGCTAAAGTGCCCCCAAGCATTTCCGTTAGCCAGTAGTGCCAGTTGCCAGCAACTACAGCTGCTAGCTGATCACCAACATACATGTGATTAAGTGCTGAGATAGCTTGGCCACCCGCGTTGTACATACCCCAGAACATTGCAGGGAATACCGCGAACCAAACCATGATCATGATACGTTTTAGGTCAACGCTGTCACGAACGTGCGAGCTTTTTTTCGTTACCAAGCCTGGCGTGTAGAAAAGTGTTGCTGCTGCTTCATATAAAGCAAACCACTTCTCATGCTTACCACCTGGCTCAAAATGATGCTCGATGTCTTCAATAAACTTTTTAAGAGCCATGAAAATTACCCTTCCTTCTCGATGGTATCTAGGCATTCACGAAGGAGTTCACCGTACTCGTATTTACCAGGACACACAAAGGTACACAATGCTACATCTTCTTCATCTAGCTCTAGCGCACCCAGTGCTACTGCACTGTCAGTATCGCCTGCACATAGATCACGAAGTAGCAGAGTTGGCTCCATATCTAGAGGCATTACGCGTTCGTAGTTGCCGATTGGAACCATTGAACGATCACTACCGTTAGTCGTCGTTGTCATGTTGAACAACTGACCTTTGAATACGTGACCAAGGAATGAGCGAGTAATTGAGAACTTGTTCTTACCAGGCATTGCCCAACCGAACAGATCTTTCTCACGGCCTTCACGTAATACAGAAACCTGTACGTGGTAACGACCAAGGTATGCGTGAGGACCAATTGCATGAGTACCAGTTAGTACTGAACCAGAAATCACACGAACTTCACCTGGCATCAGCTCGCTGTCCGTTACGTCATCAAGGCATGCACCTAGAGATGTACGAACTAAACGAGGGTTATTCACTACTGGGCCAGCCAGAGAAATAACACGGTCAGTGTAAAGCTCACCAGTTAGGAACAACTTACCAAACGCAATAACGTCTTGGTAGTTGATGCTCCACGCCACATTTTCTGCATTCACTGGGTATAGGAAATGCATGTGGGTGCCAGCAAGACCTGCTGGGTGAGGGCCATCAAATACATGCTCTTCAACATTTGACTGAGAAGAACGAGGCAGACTTGTGCCAGATTTACATACGTAAACCTTGCCATCTGTCAGGGTTGAAAGCAGGTCTAAACCGGCAACGAACGCTTCTTGTTGTTCATTGATGATCAACTCAGGCTGAGCTGCTAACGGATTTGTATCCATTGCAGTTACGAAGATAGCCTGTGTAGAAGACTCGATTGCTGGAACCTTGCTGAACGGACGAGTACGTAAAGCAGTCCAAAGACCTGAATCAACAAGCTGAGTTTTAACCGCTTCACGGTCAAGACTTGCTAGTTGGCCAGCTTCAAACTTATCGAAAGTAACCTGCTCTTCGCCTGCCACTTCAATCACTACAGACTGAAGTACACGCTTAGCGCCACGGTTAACCTCGATCACTTTACCAGCTGCTGGTGAAGTAAATTTCACACCTGGGTTCTTTTTATCTTCAAAAAGAACTTGAGCTTTCTTTACTTCATCGCCTACGCGGACATGCATAGTAGGACGCATGCCGACGTACTCTTCGCCAAGCAAGGCGACTTTTTTGATGGTCTTACCATCATTAATCACCTGGGTAGGAGTTCCTGCAACAGGAAGGTCCAAACCCTTCTTTATTGTAATCATACGCACTTGCACTACTTTTATCGGGAAAAAGATTCTTTGTTTGCGTAACTTTTAGACACGACACTAGTGTCCGGTTTTGGTGAAGTTTTAAACACCAAAATCGCAACATCCTATTAAAAATCTCGCTACAAGAATTAAGCGGGATTTATCAGGTGCGGTAGTCTATCATTTTTTTAGAAGGTGATGCCATGATGAATGCTATGATTAACAGAGATATTTCGAGTGAATAGGGTTTAAAAGGCGATAGAATAGTCATAACTTTGAGCCACCGCACAAACACAATTCCGCACCCTATTTCCTATTTTTCTAATTCATTCACATCGTGAAACATTCTGTTTTAAAACTAACCATTACATTTATTTGTTTCTACCTTGTTAACATCTAGACTATCGCTACCAATAAAAAGGGTAGCAAACGCTACCCCTTTTTGTGACTTATTTTGAACCGCCTAAACACATCGGGCTATCTGGGGCGAGCTGATTCTGTTCTTTCCATTCACTAGCCGTATAGGTATGCATCGATAATGCGTGAATTTGGTTGGCGAGCTCTTCAGCAAGCACTTGATTGACTTGACGGTGACGTGCAATCAAGCGCGCCCCTTCGAATTTCTCGCTGACAATGACCACTTTAAAGTGGCTTTCTGAGCCAGGCGGAACATTATGCATGTAACTCTCATTGACGACGTTAAGGTAGTCAGGACTAAAGGCTTCAGTCAGCTTGTTTTCAATAACTTCTTGTATCATCGGTTTTTACCATCAGATATGAACAACTTTATAAGGTTAGATAATAATCGCCTCTATCATAAAGCTAAAGGTTTTAGTTTCCTCTCCTCTCCGGTTTTGCGACAATTTAGCAATTAACGACTAGCTAGCATTCCAAATATGAAAACTGAGCTTACTTTGCACGAGCGTACTCTTTCTTTGTACCGATACCCAAAAAGAAACAATGAAACCCTGCAAGCATGGGATGCTGGAGACGAATATCTCATCAATCATGTTGAAGAGTTAGAGTTACCAAGTAATCAGAACATTCTGATTATTAACGATCACTTCGGCGCTCTAAGCTGTTGGTTTAGTCAACGACATAACGTTACATTGATGAGTGACTCGTTTATCTCTTATCAAGGGGCAAGCGCCAACCTCAAAGCAAACAGCTGCCCGACGATTACTTACTTGACCACGATGAGTCAGATTCCAAGTAACGTCGATTTGGTGCTGTTTCAGTTACCTAAGAGTAATCGTCACTTAGTCTGGCTACTCAGTCAGCTGCGCGATAATCTCGATAGCTCAGTTCCCGTGATTGCTGTCAACAAGGCCAAAGAGATCCACACCTCGACACTCAAACTGTTCGAAAAACACCTTGGCGAAACCAAGACATCGCTGGCTTGGAAAAAACATCGCCTTGTCTTTAGTAATGCCAACAGTCAAACACCAATCAAAGTCTCCCCTGACACTCGTTGGTCCGTTGATAACGAACAGATAGAGCTTAACAACCTGCCCAATGTTTATTCTGGAGAGAGCTTAGATCTTGGCGCTCGCTTTATGCTTGAACACTTACCACAAAACCCAGCTCTTAAACACGTACTCGATTTAGGCTGTGGTAATGGCGTGTTATCCGTAAAAATGGGCCAACTGAATCCTCAGATAAAAATGACCTGCGTCGATGAGAGCTTTATGGCGGTGGAATCTACGCAACAAAACCTTATCGCAAACTTAGGAAAAGAGAGAGAAATCGACTGTATCGCTAACAACTGCCTCGATGGAATGCCGGCGAAAGATGTCGATATGGTAATGTGTAATCCCCCTTTTCATCAGCAACAAGCGATTACGGATCACATTGCATGGCAGATGTTCTGTGATGCAAAGCAAATTCTTAGTGTCGGTGGACAATTATTAGTTATCGGTAACCGTCACCTCGGCTACGATGGAAAGCTATCTAGACTGTTTGGCAAGTCGAACGTAAAAGTTGTCGCTTCCAATAAGAAATTTGTTATTTTACAAGCGACTAAATAGTCCACTATTATCTGTCTATACGTTTCAGTAGGCTCGCAGAGTTAACAAGAAAGGAAATTACAATGAGAAAACTGGTTCTAGCCGCGTCAATGGCATTACTCACTGCGTGTTCGGCACCGCAGCAAGAGCAAATCAACTTCATGCCTAAAGCGGTATTGAGCAACAGCGACATTGTTCAAGATGCAAGTTTTACTCTAACCAGTAAAGACATGCGTTCCGCTCAGTATGTTGCTTTAATAGACAGTGGGCGTTCAAACATTGAACCGATTCACTCTAAGCAAAATGTTCGAATTTCAATCGAAAATGCACTGTTGGATCAGTTCAAGTCACAAGGTTTCCGTAGCACAGTCAACAGCGAAAACTCCGTGGAAGTAGAAGTACAAGAAGCGCTAGTTTCGGTTAAGCACACCGTAATGGAAAACCAGATGGATGGAAAAGTCGTTCTGGAAATTACCGCAGAAACACCACAAGGTAAACTTGTTAAGACTTACACGGGTACAGCAAAACGTAACGGTGCACTGAGCGCTTCAAACGAAGAGATCGAAGAAGTACTTAATGATGTCATCAACCTTGTGCTGCAAGAAGTATCTAACGACCGTGAGCTTCAAAACTACATGCAGGAGCGATTCTAATGTGGAAAACAGCAATTGCCTCACTTGCGTTAGTTAGCAGTCTCGCATTTGCAGGTCCAAAGGTAGAATTCGAAACTAACCTAGGCTCTTTCACTGTTGAGCTAAACCAAGAGAAAGCCCCTATCACCGTGGCAAACTTTTTAAAGTATGTCGATGATGGCAGTTATGTTGGTTCTCAGTTTCATCGCGTGATCCCTAACTTTATGGCTCAAGGCGGTGGTTTTGATAAAGAGATGAAGCCGTTAGCGACTTACTCACCAATCAAGAATGAAGCGTCGAATGGGTTGAAGAACAATACAGCAACGATTGCAATGGCGCGAACTAACAACCCAAATTCTGCAACTCGTCAGTTTTTTATCAACTTCGTAGACAATAACTTCCTTGACTATGGCCAGCGCCCACCAGGTTACGCTGTGTTTGGAAAAGTAACGCAAGGTTTTGACGTAATTAAAAAGATGGGTAAAAAACCAACTCACTCAGTAGGGCGTTACCGTGATGTTCCTGTTGAGCCAATCATAATTACAAAAGCAACTCTTCTAAAATAATCCTCTTAGGCTCTAATCTCCACGATTAGAGCCTTTCTTCTTGCATACCGGAAACTCAAACAAGGAATAGTGTATGTCTTCTGACTCCCCTTCACTGTCTTGGCGAGAAACAATTCAAAGCTACATGGATAAACGCCTGATGTGGGTGTTTATGCTTGGCTGTTCCAGTGGATTTCCCTGGGTATTGATTGGTTCAAACATGTCTGGCTGGCTCAAAGATGCTGGCTTGACTCGTGCAGCAATTGGCTATTTTGGTAGTGTTTTCGCTGTCTACGCAATTAACTTTCTTTGGGCACCACTGGTCGACAGGGTACGTCTGCCACTATTACACGCAATGCTAGGTCAGCGCCGAAGTTGGATATTCCTCTGTCAGTCAGTGGTTCTCGTTTGCACCTTATTTATTGCCGGTGTCGACCCATCTCAAAACCTGATGCTCACTTCAATGTTAGCTCTGGGGATTGCTATCTCGTCCGCAACGCAAGATATCGCTATCGACGCGTTTCGTATCGATACTTTCCCTAAATCAGAACCATCAAAACTGCCGCAAGCGTCCGCGATGGCTGTAATGGGTTGGTGGACGGGCTACTCGGTTCCCGGATACCTCGCCTTCATCAATGCCGATGCGATTGGTTGGAATGGCGTTTACTACGGTATGGCCGCCATTGTTGCCATTCTGATGGTCTTCACCTTGCTCGTCGGTGAGCCAAAAACTCAGCGCGATTCATTACAGGCACAAGCAGAGCAACGCCATAGCAAGGTTGTTGGTAATCGAGCCGTGGCTTGGCTGACAGTAACCGTTGTTGAACCCTTCTTAGATTTCTTCAAGCGTAATGGCTTCCAAGTTGCACTGACACTGCTGCTTTTTGTGTTCTTATTTAAAATAGGCGAAGCCTTCCTTGGTAGAATGTCGATTACCTTCTACAAAGAGATTGGTTTCAGCAACGAACAGATCGGTTATTACTCTAAGTTAATCGGCTGGGGACTAACAATTCTGTTCACCCTAGTTGGCAGCATGGTCAATGTGAAGTTTGGTATTGTGCGCGGCCTGATGATTGGCGGCATTGCCATGGCGTCGAGTAATCTGATGTTTGCATGGATCGCTAAGGTTGGACCAAATGAGCAGCTGTTCTTAGCCACACTCGTGGTCGATAACTTTACCTCAGCATTTTCGACTGTCGCCTTTGTCTCTTTCTTAACCGTAGTGACAGGGCAAGCTTTCTCGGCGACCCAATACGCCCTGCTCGCTTCATTAGGCAATTTTGGTCGAACGACACTTGCTTCATTCTCGGGGGAGTTGGTCGATTACCTCAACGACTGGTCAACCTTCTTTATCTTGACCGCAGTGATGGTGATTCCAAGCCTAATTATGCTCTATTCACTCAGGCACTATTTCTCCGATATGTTGGATAAGGCAAGGGAACGGGACAAACACGAATTACAACAGCAAAGCACAGAAAATAGTTGATCAAAAAAGGCTTGGTTCAAAAAACCAAGCCTTTTTCATTCTACATGCGTTTAAGGATACATACCTTTGCCAAACAGGTTAAACACTCTGGCTACACCTTGGGTAAAGAGCATCGGCTCAGTAAGCACGGTCAAACATAAGCAATCTTCGCCGACTCGTGTGAACGGGCTGTGTTTCACCGAACCATCTTTAAGTAAGTAATCACCCACTTCATAATGTCCATCCTCATCACTGAACCCACCATGCAACACTAGTGTTGATTCTAAACCTTTGTGCGTATGCTGAGGAATGGTGACACCTTCAGAGATGTACATAAGATTGATTCGCGCTTGCTCGGAGATATCTATCGAAGCGCTATAGACCTTACCTCCATAGCTTTTCCACTCGCCAATTTTGTCTCGAAAGCGAGTTAACGATAGAGGAAGCCTGAACATTTTGTCATTTACTTCGATAAAAGTTGGTAATCGCGGTGGCCTCAGCGGCTCGCTGTTTTGCTCTAAACGTACAATCTGATCAAACATTGAATCCAAATCTAAGCTGGAATCCACGCTTTCACTGACTAGCTCTTCTCCGCACTCAGCTTCAAACTGCTGAACCAACTGCCTACATTTAGGACAACTCTCGATATGAGTGGCAATTGTAAAGGCACTCACATCATCAAGAATGCCTTGAGCGTAAGCCTGCAACATTGATGTTTGTGGATGGAAACTCATACTACTCTGCCTCAATTGAATTGCGTAATTTCTCTACCGCTAATCGCAATCTAGATTTAACGGTGCCTAAAGGTATGTCGAACATATCAGCGACTTGCTGATGGGGAAGCTCTTCAAGGTAAACAGCTTTGACCACCTTCTTCTGCGCTTCGGGCAATATATCGAGATACTTAATAATCTGCTGCTTCAAGCGCTCCGTTTCAGGAGAGTAGTGCTCAACCAAATCAGGCGGACAATAGTCATTAGGCCAAATATCTTCCGAGTGGATATGCGCCTCTCTCCCCTTCTGCTTGCGCAGGGTGTCGAAACAGAGGTTTCGAGCAATGGTGTATATCCAAGTAGAAAGCGAGCTTTTACTACCATCAAACAATGCACTTTTTTGCCACACGGTTGCCATCGCTTCTTGCACGATTTCTAAAGCCACCTGTTCATTGCCCATATGCCTAAAGGTAAACTGCTTTAGACGTGGGGAGAAGTGAGAAAACACCAGAGCAAATGCTTGCTTGTCTTGTTGCTTCACCTTCTCCATACACGACGCCCAGTCATTCTTTTTAAAAGCTTGGGTATCTATGTTGGCCATTTCGATATCCTTAATAACGCCCCTGAAATTTTTAATACGTCTGACAAACTATTTGGATCACTGTGTCAGCTCATCTCCTAAGGTTTTTGTTAGAAAGCTAACAGCACCTGTGCAATCTTTTTGCCCGACTAAACGATCAAATTGCTGATTGGTCAGAGGGAGTATTTCTAACCAACGTTGACTGACCCAACTGGCATCATCAAAAAACTTTTGCTCGTAGAAATTACCAATATCAGGGAACTGCTGATAAACCCGATTTAAATAATGACAGATTGGCTCAACGTCTTTATCCACCGAAGAATATTCCCAACTCGGTAACCATTTGACTCTGGCATATCGCAAGCCGTCGTACTCAACTCTGACATGCTTGATCTCGAACTTAGTTAAACCAGTGACAGAGATCCCGAGTAAACCATCGTCAAGCTGCTCAAAGTCAATAACCTTAACGAGAGTTCCGATTTTCGACAATTCACTGCCATCCGGCTCATCACGCTTTTCAAACAGACACACACCAAAGGTTCCATCGGCTTTCATCGCTTGAGAAACCAATCTTTTATATCGTGGCTCAAAAATCCTTAAGCGCATTTTCCCTTCTGGCAACACAAATGAACTCAAAGGAAAAAGCATAATCTCAGGCATAAATGTAACTCCTAATCTTTTTATTAACAGTTACGTTACAACACACCAACCCGATCATTCACCGAATATGTTGAATACATGATAAGCATATAATTTTAAGTCAACGTTTGCGTAAACGATACCCCCATCAAAATTCATGCAACGCAATGAAAGTTCCGTTACATTTAAAATTTTAGCTTGTTAATGAGATCTAGATCACTTGTTTTATGTTTTTTTACATAAGTTGCACATGGCTTTTGAGATTTTTGTCGATATTATTCCCTCCCATAAAGCACAACTAAGAGTGTGCAACCAAGTAAATATCTACTGAATATTTAAATTAACAAACATAGAGAGTTCCCATTATGCGTAAATCACTTTTAGCTCTAGGTGTTGTTGCAGCGGTATCAGCTGTACCTGCACAAGCAGAATACTTGTTCGGTTTTGGTGGTATGTACATGGATTACCAAGACTGGGGTCATGGCTTTGGTAATGATAACGACAACAACGGCAACAAAATCTCAGATCGTAACCAAGCAGTAATCGGTATCGAAGGTGGTGCAGTATTTGACTGGGGTCAAATCTACGGTTTCTACGACTACGAAGGTGTTGATCGCGCTCAAGATAACCGTGGCGCTTCTACCAAAGGGACAATCCACTACAATCTAACTGATTCTGGTATCTCTCTATACGCACAGGTATATAACACGGATGCAGACTCTGGTTTCCACGAGCAGAACCGTGTTCTAGGTTTTGGTTACACTGGCCTAAAAGGTGACGGTTGGGGCTTTACGCCATTTATCGGTGTACACCAAGTAAATACAACTTTTGCTGACCCATCAACAGGCCCTGACGATAAAACTAACTTCAGCTCAAAGAACTCAGGTAACAACGGCGGTATGGCTGGTTGGGTAGGTTACTACAACACAGATATCGCGGGTCAAAACTTTACCTTCGCTTCTTGGGGTGAATTTGAATTTGCTCGTAACGATGCATATGCTCGCGCACAAAGTACAAGCAGTGCAAACGAGAGCCCAGAAAGCTGGGGTCTAAACGGTAGTGCTAACGCAATGTGGAACATCACTAAGAACTGGTCAACTGGTATCCTATACCGTTTCACTGTAAACAAGCTAGCGCGTAAAGATTACCAAGATCTACTAATCTACCGCGTACAATACAACTTCTAATTGTTGATGTATTGACTAAAAATGGCACCTTCGGGTGCCATTTTTATTGCTTTCCCCTTCACTGACATTATCCTTGGTGCAAAGTTATCTACTTGCGAGCGTTCAGTGAATATTCTTATCCTAGGCCCGGGAGCAATTGGCTCATTGTGGGCATCCAAGTTTCAAGCAGCAGGCCACAATGTTTCTCTCTGGTCGACTTCTATCGAACCAAGACTCATGCTTCAACTTGAGCAGCAACCGCCGCAAACCTTTTCAAACCGCGACAGCAACAGTGTTAAGCAGGCCGATCTGATTCTTGTTACGGTAAAAGCGTGGCAAGTTGACGCGGCATTGACTCCGCTAATGCCACACGTAAGCCCAGATGCCATTCTAATGCTAATGCATAACGGTATGGGAACAGCTGAATCAGTGGTGCAGAAAATGCCTAACAACCCGTTGCTACTGGCTACAACCACCCACGGGGCGTATAAGCCGAGTAAACAGCAAGTTCTGCATACTGGCTTAGGGCAGACACAGCTCGGCGGTTTCAACTCACTCGGCAATAAATGTTCATTTCTAGAGGAAGTCTTTACTCAAGCACTTCCTGTCGCAACATGGAATAACAATATTCACCACGCGCTATGGACTAAGCTCGCGATAAATTGTGCGATAAATCCCCTCACGGCCATTTATCAAGTCAAAAATGGTCAACTTGCCGCCCAAGAGCACCAACTTGAAGTAAATGAACTACTGAATGAGATCCAGCCAGTGTTAGCCGCTGAACAGATCCCGCTTTCACGGGAGCAACTGTCGCAAACAGTCAATCAGGTAATAACAGCAACTGCTGCCAATCACTCTTCTATGCAGCAAGATATTTTCCATCGCCGCCCAAGCGAGATAGACTTTATTACAGGATACTTGCTTGAGCGTGCGCAGCACCATGGCATCTCGACACCCAAAAATCACAAACTGTATCAAGCCATCAAGAACATAGAACAAAGTTGGAATTCATAATGACTAAAAAATTACTCGTCCCAATCGCTCCCGGTAGTGAAGAAATGGAAGCTATTACCATCATAGATATGATGGTTCGCGCGGGCTATGAAGTGGTTGTGGCTAGCGCAGACTTTGATGGCAACCTCACCATGAAAGCATCACGAGGGGTCACTCTTAACGCTGACTGCAAACTAGTCGACATAGCGGATGATGAGTTTGATGCCGTCATTTTACCGGGTGGTGTTGGCGGCGCTGAGGTATTCCGTGATAGCACAGTTTTGGTCGAGATTGTACGTCAACAGATGTACGAAGGTAAGTTGGTTGCGGCAATCTGCGCTGCACCTGCGTTAGTGTTAGCGCACCATGGCCTATACCAAGAAGCTTTAATGACTTGTCACCCTAGCTTCGAAAGTCATATTGAAAAGAAAAACTGGCGAGTAAAACGCGTCACTTATGATGTAAACCATAATTTGCTCACTAGCCAAGGGCCGGGCACCGCGCTCGAATTTGCGATGGAGATTATCATTAATCTATCAGGCAAAGCACACGCGTGGACGGTCGCAGAGCCTATGGTCACCATCCCTACCCTGCAATACCATAAACTGGGTGATGAATAATGTTCGACGCCAAGCTTATTGCTGATCAGTTCCCCGCTTTAAAGCAGCAAATTAATGACCAGAGACTTGTTTACCTTGATAGCGCCGCAACAAGTCAAAAACCTCAGTGTGTCATCAGGGCGATTTCTGATTACTACAGCCAACAAAATGCCAATGTCCATCGTGGCAATCATAGTTTAACCGCTAAAGCAACCAGTGAATTTGAGAGCGCGCGCGAAACGGTAGCTAACTTTATTGGCGCAGCATCGGCTAACGAGATTATTTGGACTCGCGGTGCGACAGAAGCCCTCAACCTGATTGCTCAGACTTATGCTCGTTCAATACTAACCCCAGGAGACGAGATACTGGTCAGTGAGATGGAACACCACGCCAACATAGTGCCGTGGCAAATTGTTGCTGAGCAGACCGGAGCCAAAGTAGTCAAAATACCGATGGCTCACGAATGTCAGTTTGACTTTGACGCTTTTCAACAGCTGATCACCGATAAAACCAAAATCGTTGCACTCGCCCACATCACCAATGTGACCGGAACAAGGCAGCCTATCGAGCAAGTCATAGAGCTTGCCCACCAGCACGATGCGATTGTGGTTGTCGACGGCGCTCAAGGTGTCGTGCATGAGAGAATCGATGTGCAAACGCTTGGTGCGGATTTCTATGTCTTTTCAGGGCACAAGCTGTATGCGCCTGCGGGGATTGGCGTGCTCTACGGTAAACTTAGCTTGCTAGAATCCATGCCGCCTTGGCATGGTGGCGGGAAGATGGTTGAAAAAGTCTCTTTCAGCGGAACAACCTTCACTGGAGTCCCTGGTAAGTTTGAAGCTGGAACACCAAATGTGGCCGGAGCAATCGCTTTAGCTACCGCGATCAATTGGTATTCATCATTAGATCAGGTTCAAGTAGAGCAGCATATCCACCAGCTTGTCGAACGTGCACACCAAAAACTCAGCCAAATCGAAGATGTGCAAATCTTAGGCTTTCAGCAAGGCGCATCGGTCATCTCTTTCGTGATTGACGGTGTACATCATCAAGATGTCGCTACCCTTCTTGATCAGCAAGGTATCGCAGTGAGAGCAGGCAACCACTGCGCCCACCCGCTAATGGATGCGTTAGGCGTAAAAGGCACTATCCGCGCCTCTTTTGCGGTATATAACACCATGCAAGACGTAGAGAGATTAGTGGCTGCGGTTAAGAAAGCGGTGGACATGCTTTAGGCAAGAGCGGGAGAGCTGGAGAGCTGGAGAGCTGGAGAGCTGGAGAGCTGGAGAGCTGGAGAGCTGGAGAGCTGGAGAGCTGGAGAGCTGGAGAGCTGGAGAGCTGGAGAGCTGGAGAGCTGGAGAAATTTCAAAGGGTTGGCGTGATACGTCAACCCTTTTTTTGGATTGGGATTTGGGAGTGGACTTCGTCCTACAGAGTGCTGGATAACTCTAGTTTTCCAGCAGGGCGAAGCCCGATCCAGTTCTCTCGAAACGAAGTGTTCCATAGAGCAACGCCCGCTCCCTAGTTGCTATAACTCATCAAACGCTTCAATCGCTTCAGAGAGCTTTTTCACGCCGTGGATCTGCATACCTGGGATACCGCCTTTCGGCATGTTAGCCGCTGGGACAATAGCCTTTTTAAAACCATGCTTGAACGCTTCGTTTAAGCGCTCTTGCCCACTAGGTACAGGGCGAATCTCTCCTGCGAGACCAACTTCTCCAAACACAACTACATCTTTAGGTAGTGGTCTATCTCTAAAGCTTGATAGTAGCGCCATCACTAAGGCTAAATCAGCACTGGTTTCTGTTACTTTTACCCCACCGACGACATTAACAAATACGTCTTGATCGGCCATTTGCAGACCGCCATGTTTGTGTAGTACGGCAAGAAGCAACGACAATCGGTTCTGCTCTAGACCAACTGCAACTCGGCGCGGGTTAGCCAACTGCGAATAATCGACCAAGGCTTGGATCTCTACCAAAAGTGGGCGCGTACCTTCCCAGACCACCATAACCGAGCTGCCGGAGGTTTCTTCCTCGCCGCGCGATAAGAAAATCGCCGAAGGGTTGCTGACCTCTTTGAGTCCTTGCCCAGTCATTGCAAATACGCCCAGTTCATTCACTGCACCAAAACGGTTTTTATGGCTGCGAAGGGTTCGGAAACGGCTGTCTGTGCCACCATCTAATAACACCGAACAGTCAATAATGTGTTCAAGCACTTTAGGTCCTGCCAAAGTGCCATCTTTGGTTACGTGACCAACAATAAATACCGAGACGTTATTTTGCTTGGCATAACGAGTCAGCGCCGTTGCCGCTTCTCTTACTTGAGCCACACTGCCCGGTGAGGATTGAACGTCCGAGACGTGCATAACTTGAATCGAGTCAATCACCATTATCTTAGGCAGCTCTTTTTCAGCAATTTGACAGATACGATCGACATTGGTTTCTGACAACATCTTCAAGTTGTCTTTGGGTAAGCCAAGTCGAGAGGCACGCATTGCAACCTGCTGAAGAGATTCCTCACCCGTGACATAAAGCGTCGGCATTTGCGATGCCAAGTAGCACATGGTTTGTAGCAAGAGTGTCGATTTACCTGCGCCGGGGTTACCACCGATGAGAATCGCAGCACCGGGAACCACACCTCCGCCTAGCACTCGGTCGAGCTCTTTGAATCCACTAGTAAAACGGGGAACCTCTTGCAGATCGATCTCAGATAACGTTTGAACTTTCGCTTCTGTACTTGCCCCTGCATAACCTGCAAGACGCTCGTTACGCGCTACTGTCGGTGATGCCGCTAAACGAACTTCACTGATGGTATTCCACGCTCCACACGCATTGCACTGCCCTTGCCAACGGGGAAAATCTGCTCCGCAGTCATTACAAACGTATGCTCTCTTCGCTTTTGCCATGTAACCTCAGGCCTCTTAAAATATTGTATTTGTGACGCAAACATCGTCTACGCTTGCGTATCTCACCATCTCTACTTGATTCGCAGTAACATATCACTAAAGATCTTTATATCAAGGTCGATATTTTGAGTAAGGGATACTCTAACAAAAAAATATGCAGCAGCCAGAAATACTCTCTCTTGCGGAACGTTTGATTCCTGCTTACAACTCGGAAGATTTCGAATTTCTTCTTGGTCAAATGACTGAGGGAGACCCACCGTCTGTCAAAATCTTAGTTAAGATGGAACTTAATCGAGTCATGGCACCCTGTACTAAACCTATCGACCTTCGCGGACGAGTCAAAGGTGAATGTAGAGAATACGAACTCGATGGCCTTAAACATTGGCTCGATGACGTTGCTTTCAATGCCTACCACAAGAACACGCGCAAATTTGGTGGTTACACCGAAGGGGTTTGGGAAGCGCTTTGCAATACTCATAATAATTTTAGAGTGATGCAAAAACGTGGCAAACCACTAGGAACAGAGATCACCACCGATATCAATGGTATTGATGTCGAAGCGGTAGTGATGGGTTATGACCTGAAACGAAAAGAGAACCGTCTAAAAATCTCTTCCCAGATCGAGATTGAACTGCTGAGCGGACAGGTTGTCCATGCCGTGACTGTCGATCTCTCTCCTTCCGGCGCTAAATTTAAAGTACCCTCTGCGTTCAATTACAAACTTGGTGAAGTCATTGACGTTCGTCTGGTTGAACTAAGTAAAACCGTTGAAGTGGAAGGGATACATTCCGTCATTCCTTATCGCATCGTTGGTATCGATGAATCTTACGAGAACGACGCCGTTAAGTACCTACGTCTACTGAAGCTTGATACCACGAATATAATTGATGAGGTGATTGAACAACTGCTTAAAAGTGAAGGACAAAAGACTCGCCACGATAATCAAGACAAGATTATTCGTGCTCGTTCACGAGGCTTTGAGCATACCTACCTGAAACACACCTGTAATCTACCCGTGTTCTTTAGTGGCAACGAGTTAAAGCTTGCTCTAATGACAGAAAACAACCAGAAGATCTGGCAGTACTGGCATGATGAGCGCAATCAACAAAGTTTAACTAACTTATTCAACAACCAACGAATGTCGTTGCTCACTACGGAAGGCATGAGAGGAAGTAGTAATGTGATCTACTCCTTCACTCATGAGCATCAAGACAAAACCTTGTTCTTTTCCATGATGATGCCGGAAGCGACGCGTGAACTGCGTCAGCTGTTTTGGCACATTGGTGCCAAGAAAGAGAGTTGGAAAGTGTTTAGGTTATCGGTGTTTGAGCTATCCGCAGAAGAGAGGCTCGAACTTTCAGAGCATACCAACGAACTTGGGCTTGAAACCTCCTCACTGACTCATTGTGGCATCTTGCAAGAAATCGCTGATGACACCAGTCGCCAGGACTATCTATTAGCAGAAAAGCCTCGACTAGCAAGCAGTGAACTCAACCAATTTAGACATGCCAGAAACCCAGAAAACAATCCGGTATGTATCTATTTCGATGCCCAGTCGCGTCGTAGAGAGCCGCGATACCAATTTAAATCGCCGATAATGCTCTCTGAGCCTGACACAACGACGTATGAAGGCATCAGCGTAGATATTTCTAAGCATGGTATTAGCGTCGCTCTGGCAGCGCCGTGTAAATTGAAAGCGGGCGATACTTGCTCGGTCAATTTCAAAGAACTTCAACTCTATGACAAGAAGTTACCTCTTGGCGAAGTCCCTTACCGCGTCATTAGAGTGAGCCCCGGAGGTAAGCAGTTACAACTGGCTATCATTGAAGACAGCCAGATTATGCGCACTATCGCTTTCTTTGGCACTCTGATCGATCATAACCAAGATAAATTGATCGCAAAAAAAGAGCTGCTACCAAGCAATGAGCTACTCGAAGGTCTGCATGATATCTTGCTCGATAAAATGGTCAGCTCGCCACTATTTATCGAGAAGAAAGGTAATAGCTTAAGACCTAAAGCCATTGGTATTAACTATCCACTAAAACCTTACTTAACCATTTTGGCAAAACTGGGTGATGAGAAAAACTTCTCTCTCGGCCCCATTTATAAAGGCCGAACCAATACGCTGCTCGCTCAACCAATGAAGAGAATTGAAGGGGCTCAACCTCAGTATCACGAGCTCTACCTCACTGCAGTTAAGTTCGGAACACGTATCCAATCAGTTGAATCAAAATTAAGCAGCGACTTCGATAGCCTGAAAGAGCGCATGAACTTCGTCAAAAATGCTCAAGCAATGGGAGAGTTCTATGCGATTAGAATCTGTGGAGCACCAGTCTTTGACCCTATTACTGCCTTGGTACGCAAAGACCTCGACGAGCTAACTCATATCAGCTTGCACCATGCGCGTAATCTAGAAAAAGACATCCACAACATTGTTGGTTATGGTGAGCTGACAGACATCACCGAGGAAGTGTTAATCCGTTTGGGCTTAACCCAATAAAAAGCGAGGCATTGATTGCCTCGCTTTAAGTGTTTATGCTTATGGTTGAGGTTTAAAACTGACCCGCTTTTGCTTTACTAGCAGTGCCGATAGAATACACACTATGCCACCTAAGCCAGCGTATCGAACGGCACTCTTAGCTTGCTGTTCAACTTTCGGTTTCGCATGATAAGCAATGCCTAAGCCTGCGGCTTCCATCATCACCAAATCATTGGCTCCATCGCCGACAGCAATCGTGTTGTGAGACTCAACATCGTATTTCTCTGCCAACTCTACCAGAATATCCGCTTTAGTTTGCGCCGAAACGACATCACCAAGAACCGTACCAGTCAATTTGCCTTTAACAATTTCCAACTGGTTAGACTGAGCATGATCAAGCGCTAACAACTGTTTGAGGTGGTCTGAAAAATAGGTGAAACCACCCGAGGCAATCGCCGTTTTCCAGCCATAATGTTTAAGCGTACCTATCAGCTCGGGTAAATCAGGCATAAGTGGTAACTCGGCGCGGACTTCACTCAATATTGACTCATTGGCGCCTGTAAGCTTGCCCACACGTTGGCGTAAACTCTGCTCAAAATCGAGCTCTCCTTGCATCGCACGTTCAGTGACTTCCGCCACTTCTTCACCCACACCCGCAAGTTTAGCGATCTCATCAATACACTCGATTTGAATCGCTGTTGAGTCCATATCCAATACAATCAAACCGGGTTTAGACAGGTCTGGCATATCGACCAGTGTAGAGTAATCTAGCTCTAAGCCTTGTAAAATTTCTTCATGCTCCGCCGTTAGCTCACCAGCCATCAAGGCCACTTCATAACGCCCAACCTTCCAAACGTCGACCACAGCATTGTAGTAACCAACGAAGAAGTCGATGTCTTCAAACTGACTTGGGCAGAGGTACTCACCAAAAACAACCCAACCTGCATTGGCTTTATCAAACTGGGTAGCAAGTCGAGATTCTGGTAGGCGGTTAATGAGAGGGATGTGTTTACGTATAGAGAGAGTCTTTAACGTGTCCATGTCTACTATTCCTAAAAAGTCTCTCAACACGTTAACCTATTGCAATTTGGGTGCGCAAGTCTCAATATGCTCTAAAATATAATTAAGCTCTATTTAGGTGAAAAATGGACTCATCTCTGTTTTCTTTTCGTACTGCGATGAAGGTACTCGCGATTATCTCTTTGATTGCAATGGTGGCAACCATTGGGATTAACAGCGTCAAAATTACGAAGGGTAACGAAGAGATTCAGGCCAACCAACTAGAGACGCTGACCAATATTCTGATCTCACAGGCGTCACTTTCTGCCAGTGATATGATCATCAATCAAGACCAAGAGCGCTTACTCAAACTGTCGAATCAATTGGCAAAAGATGGGCTAGTAATCGATGCCACCATCTATGACTCTGAAGGGGTAAAACTGGCAGCCAGTAAAGAGGCTAAATCAGTACGAGAGATGCTTGGTCTAGATACCCCGCTACAGACAGCGCGGATAGGTAAACAACAATTGGTAGAACCTGTTCTACACGATGGTTCAGTGATTGGCTTTGTCCGTATCACCTTTGAAACCGGTAAGCTTACCGCCTTCTCTGATCACTATTACCGTAAAAGCGATCGTTACATGTATACCATGGTCGGGCTGAGTTTTATCGCAGGGTTACTGCTTACTCTGATTGTTCGCCGTAAGCCGAACAAGCGTAAAGGTGAGAATCTATTGCTCAAGGATATGTAGAGATTTTTAGAACGCTTCGCTCCTAGATGCGGGAACGGACTTCGTCCTACGGATAACTGGATAACTGGATAACTGGATAACTGGATAACTGGATAACTGGATAACTGGATAACTGGATAACTGGATAAAATAGAACAGGGTTGACGTGAATGCGTCAACCCTGTTTATTTAGGAACGATTCGCTATGGATTCGGGAAGCGGGAACGAAAAACTCTTTAAGGGCGAAGCCCGATCCCATTTTCCCGAAGCGATCCCGAGGACGAAGTCCGTTCCTTCTCTTTACTCTGCGTCACCAAGAAGAACAGAGTCTAGAGCAACGATCATCATATCGTTGAACGTGGTTTGGCGCTCATCAGATGTGGTTTGCTCGCCTGTCTTAATGTGGTCAGAAACCGTACAGATGGTTAGCGCTTTTGCACCGTACTCAGCACATACACCATAGATGCCTGCTGCTTCCATTTCTACACCAACAATGCCGTATTTATCCATCACATCGAACATCTCTGGATCTGGCGTGTAGAACAGTTCTGCCGAGAATAGGTTACCCACTTTCACCTCAATGCCGCGTGCTTTTGCTGCATCTTCTGCTGCGCGAACCATTTTATAGTCAGCGATAGCCGCAAAGTCATGGCCTTTGAAACGAATGCGGTTCACTTTCGAATCGGTACATGCACCCATGCCGATGACTACGTCACGCACTTTGATATCTTCACTTACCGCACCACAGCTACCGACACGAATGATCTTTTTCACGCCGAAGTCTTTGATTAGCTCTGTTGCGTAAATAGAACATGATGGGATACCCATACCATGGCCCATTACCGATATCTTGCGGCCTTTGTAAGTGCCCGTGAAGCCGTACATGTTGCGTACATCACATACCTGTACAACATCTTCCAAGAAGGTTTCTGCAATGTATTTGGCGCGTAGCGGGTCACCCGGCATGAGTACGACGTCTGCAAATGCACCCATTTCTGCGTTGATATGTGGAGTTGCCATGATTCAATTTCCTTTTATTAAACTGCGTTAGTTTAAGCAAACAAAATAATAGAGGGCTAAGCCCTCTATCTAATTTAGTCGATTTTGATTACAAGAAGTTTTTACCGTAATCCATTGGTGAAGTACCAAAGTAGCTAGCCAAAGTTTGGCCGATATCAGCAAAGGACTCACGAAGGCCTAATGAGCCTGCTGGTACTTTCTGACCGTAAACAATCACAGGGATATGCTCACGAGTGTGGTCAGTACCTGGCCAAGTAGGATCACAGCCATGGTCAGCAGTTAGGATCAGTACATCGTCCTCTTCCATCATCTCCATGACTTCGTGGATACGGCCATCAAAGTACTCTAGCGCCGCTGCGTAACCCGCAACGTCACGGCGGTGACCATAAGCTGAATCGAAGTCAACAAAGTTAGTGAATACGATAGTGTTGTCACCCGCTTCTTTGATTGCCTCTTTTGTTGCTTCAAATAGAGCAGGAATACCTGTTGCTTTGGTTTTCTTAGTTATACCGCAGCCAGCGTAAATATCAGAGATCTTACCAATCGAGTGAACTTCACCGTCCTTTTCATCCACTAGTTTTTGCAAAACAGTCGCTGAAGGTGGCTCTACCGATAGGTCACGGCGGTTACCTGTACGCTCAAATTGACCTTTACCTGGGCCAACAAACGGACGAGCGATAACGCGACCGATGTTGTAATCTTCAAGTTCTTCACGAGCGATCTGACAAAGTTCAAGTAGACGCTCAAGACCAAACGTCTCTTCGTGACAAGCAATTTGGAATACAGAGTCAGCAGAGGTGTAGAAGATTGGCTGGCCAGTCTTCATATGCTCTTCACCCAAGTCATCAAGAACTTGAGTACCCGATGCGTGACAGTTACCGAGGAAACCGTCAAGACCTGCACGCTCAAGGATGCGGTCAGTTAGCTCTTTAGGGAAACTGTTCTCTTTGTCAGTGAAGTAGCCCCAATCAAACAGTACAGGTACACCTGCAATCTCCCAGTGGCCTGACGGAGTATCTTTACCAGAAGAAAGCTCAGCTGCGTGGCCATAGGCACCGATGATTTCCGCATCTGCATCAAGACCTGGTGCAAAGCTACCTGTTGACTCTTTATGCGCCATTGCTAGGCCAAGCTTAGATAAGTTGGGCAGTTGCAGTTGACCACTACGCTCTGCGTTGTCCGCTAAGCCTTTGTCACATTGCTCTGCGATATGGCCCATAGTGTCAGAACCAACATCGCCAAAGTCTTTCGCATCAGCTGTCGCACCAATACCAAATGAGTCTAAGACTAAAATAAATGCTCTTTTCATTGCTCTCTTCCTTTAATTGGTCAAGAACAACAGCTCAATCGACCAATCTAATTAATATTATGTTAATCCCTAAATAATTGGAGTTGCAGCTAGGCGACAAGCAAATTCAGCCCTATGAGCATAGAGGCTCTATGTGATTAGGGTGAATTTGCGCCGTCAACAAAGCTGCAGCTTCAAGTATGACGGGATTAAAGATCTTCAGCGCGAATCTGACGATACACCTCTGGCGTTGGTGTGTATTCACCACCAATCGTGATCGCGGCTTTCAGCGCTTGCGCTGCTTCTTGCCACTGCTCTTCATTGCGAGCGTGGATAACCGCTAAAGGCTTGTCATTAGACGCTTGTTCACCCAAGCGAATAAAGCCATCGAAACCCACAGCATAATCAATAACGTCTGTTGCAACACGTCGGCCACCGCCCATAGACACAACTGCCATACCAATTGCACGAGTATCCATCGCTGATACAGTTCCGTTTTGATCAGCGTATACAGGCTTGATGATGTCCGCTTTTTCTAGGTAGTTATCGTAGTTTTCAACAAAATCAGCAGGGCCACCAAGGCCAGCAACCATCTTGCCGAAACACTCTGCTGCTTTACCGTTGTCGAGCACTTCCATCAACTTGGCGCGCGCATCTTCAGTGTTATCAGCAAGCTTGCCTAGAACTAACATCTCGGCACATGACGCCATAGTCACTTCAAGTAGACGAGGGTTACGGTATTCACCCGTTAAGAACTGAACGGCTTCACGTACTTCAACCGCGTTACCCGCTGAAGAAGCCAGTACTTGATTCATATCGGTTAGGATCGCCGTTGTCTTAGTACCTGCACCATTTGCTACGGCAACAATAGATTTTGCTAGCTCTTCAGACGCTTCGTAAGTTGGCATAAATGCACCAGAGCCGACTTTTACATCCATCACTAGTGATTCAAGACCTGCTGCTAGTTTCTTAGAAAGAATTGAAGCGGTGATCAACGAGATGTTATCAACCGTCGCAGTAATATCACGCGTCGCGTATACGCGCTTATCGGCCGGTGCTAAGTCGCCGGTTTGACCGATGATTGCTACACCCGCTTCTTTGGTTACATCACCAAACACTTCGTTAGTTGGGGTAATGTTGTAGCCAGGAATAGACTCAAGCTTATCTAGCGTACCGCCAGTATGACCAAGACCACGACCCGAGATCATAGGTACAAAGCCACCACATGCAGCGACCATAGGGCCAAGCATTAGGGACGTGACATCGCCGACACCACCTGTTGAGTGTTTATCAACGATAGGACCGCCAAACTCTTTGTGACTCCAATCGATAACCATACCAGAGTCACGCATGGCACAAGTGAGTGCAATACGTTCAGGCATCGTCATTTCATTAAAGAAGATAGTCATAGCAAACGCCGCGATCTGACCTTCAGATACAGTGTTTTTCGCTACGCCTTGGATAAAGAAGTTAATTTCTTCCGCGGTAAGCACTTCGCCATCGCGTTTTTTACGAATGATTTCTTGAGGTAAGTACATTAGATCCTCCCATGCTTTAGCAAGCGATGGTTATAAGGTAAAGAGGTAATGTGGAGCAGCAGCTCGCTACTCCACCAAACAGACTTTGTTGTTATCATTTCTCTAAATATTTGGCGTTACAGCTAGGCGACAAGTAAGTTCATTCCTATGAGCATAAAAGTTCTATGTGATTAGGATGAACTTACGCAGTCAACAACGCTGCGGCGTCAAATATGACGAGAAAATTAGTATGCTGCTGGATCAGCAGTTTCGTCTGTCACTTCTAATGTATTAAGTAGGTTTGTAAGCAGGCTTGACGCACCGAAACGGTAGTGACGAGCATCAACCCAGTTATCGCCTAAGATTTCATCAGCCATTGCTAGGTAGTCCGCTGCATCTTCAGCAGTTCGAACGCCACCAGCTGGTTTGAAACCAACTGTTTGTGCAACACCCATATCACGAATCACTTCTAGCATCATGCGTGCGTATTCAGGTGTCGCGTTTACTGGCACTTTACCCGTTGACGTTTTAATGAAGTCTGCGCCAGCTTTGATACAGATTTCAGATGCTTTCTTGATTAGTGCTTCTTCTTTTAGCTCACCCGTTTCGATGATTACTTTCAGAAGAATATCACCACAAGCTTCTTTACATTGCTTAACTAGCTCGAAGCCCACTTCTTCGTTACCTGCCATTAGAGCACGGTAAGGGAATACTACGTCTACTTCATCTGCACCGTAAGCTACTGCCGCTTTTGTTTCAGCAACAGCGATCTCGATGTCGTCGTTACCGTGTGGGAAGTTAGTTACAGTTGCGATGCGAACTTCTGGCGTACCTTGCTCACGAAGTGTCTTCTTAGCAATAGGAATAAAGCGAGGGTAAATACAAATTGCAGCTGTGTTACCTACTGCTGATTTTGCGTCATGACATAGTGAAATAACTTTCGCATCAGTGTCATCATCATTCAGCGTAGTTAGGTCCATTAGTTTAAGTGCACGTAGTGCTGCTGCTTTTAAATCGCTCATTTCTATCTCCGATCAATATTCAAAAAAGTTACTGTTCTAAAAACGTTTTTTAGAACTGCAGTCATTTATGAACGGACTTGGTTCCCTGAAGACTCGGCATATACAGCGAGTTTTAATATGCCAATTGCTATCCTTGTCACCGCACAGTACCAGTTTGGTCTATGGCACAACAATCTGCGATTGCGGTGTCTAACGTATATGGGCAAACGCCCAAGCAACGGTGTCGTTGCTGCCAGCGCCAATCATACTCCTTGTATTAATTATCGCTAGCTAAAAAACTTCTCAATAATCCATTGATAAGTTACGCCACCAAGATAAACACCAACGATGCCCATAACACCTGCTAATACAGGCGGGGCCGGTATCGGTAACTTGATAGCGGAAAACAGGACTCCAACGACGAAACCAGCTAAGGTTGCGAGGAAAACTTCATTCATGAGTTTTACCCTACTTTCTATAGATACCTACATTATAGATATTTGTCGCAGAACTGTAGTCGCTCATAGAGCGCAAACGGTTTGTATCTCAAAAAAGATTCTGCTTAACGATTGCTCAATCTAATCGACGGCACAAACGTTATGAATCTTGTTGTCCGAACTTATTCCAGACCTCTCAAACAGAGCTCTACTTTGCGTAGGCTAAGTTTGACTCTTTCTAAGTCATTTGTTCGCTAACAAGGCAACAAGAATATGAGTCCCCATGAGTTTAGTGTTACTAAATGATTGGGGCGAATATTCGCGGTTAACGCAGTTAGCGGGCAAAAGACGACGAAAGAAAAAACGAAAAAGCCCCGTAGTACATAGCAAGCTATGCAACTACGGGGCTTTATAAAACGGCGTCTATATAATCTTTCGCTTAATCAATTAGAAAGATAGGAAGAAGCCAGCGATTGTCGCCGCCATTAGGTTAGACAGTGTACCTGCACAAACCGCTTTCACACCCATACGAGCGATGTCGTGACGACGGTTTGGAGCTAGACCACCTAGACCACCTAGTAGAATCGCAATAGAAGAAAGGTTTGCGAAACCACATAGAGCGAATGCGATGATTGCTTGAGTCTTCTCAGACATTACTTGACCTGTTGCTGCAACAACTTGAGCGCCGTCACCAACGTAAGGTACAAAGTTTAGGTAAGCTACGAATTCGTTAACAACCAGTTTCTGACCGATGAACGAACCAGCGACTGTTGCTTCAGCCCATGGCACACCGATTAGGAATGCTAGAGGTGAGAATAGGTAACCTAGTAGAATTTCTAGAGTTAGCTCTGGCATACCGAACCAACCGCCAACGCCACCTAGGATACCGTTGATTAGCGCGATTAGACCGATGAATGCTAGTAGCATTGCACCAACGTTTAGAGCTAGTTGTAGACCAACTGAAGCACCGCCAGCTGCTGCGTCAATAACGTTAGCAGGCTTGTCGTCACCACCGTCGATATCATTACCTAGATTTTCATCTGGTGTTTCTGATTCAGGCTTGATGATTTTAGCGAACAGTAGACCACCTGGTGCTGCCATGAATGATGCGGCTACAAGGTACTCTAGAGGTACACCCATAGATGCGTAACCTGCTAGTACACCACCAGCAACAGACGCAAGACCACCACACATTACTGCAAATAGCTCAGACTGAGTCATTTTAGGTACAAACGGGCGAACCACTAGAGGCGCTTCTGTTTGACCTACGAAAATGTTAGCTGCTGCAGACATAGACTCGGCACGTGAAGTACCTAGTGCTTTTTGTAGACCACCACCAAGAATCTTGATAACCCACTGCATTACACCAATGTAGTAAAGTACAGAGATAAGTGCAGAGAAGAAGATTAGCGTTGGAAGTACTTGGAACGCGAAGATGAAACCAATACCGTCAACTGAGAAGTTAACTAGGCTTCCGAATAGAAAACCAGTACCGTCTTTACCGTAGTCGATAACGTTTTGTACACCAGCTGAGAAACCAGCTAGAAGGTCACGACCCCATGGTACGTAAAGAACGAAACCACCGATGATGAATTGGATAGCAAATGCGCCACCCACAGTTCTTAGATTGATAGCTTTGCGGTTATCAGACAGTAGTAATGCAATTCCTAGCAATACTGCCATACCGACTAGGCTCATAAACAGGCTCATAGTTTATGATTTCCTTATATGTTATTTGTTGGCGTGTTACAAAATGGAGCTCAAAAGCGGAGGCAATTATACTCATCCGTCCATTGATAAAGTAATGCCGTCCTCACAGTTTCTAATAAGATTCATCATGTGTTCACTCATTAACGTGAAGCCGATCACCATTCACCCTCTTCGTAATCATTAAAAGAACAATTTATTTAGAATTTATTCACAAATACCGAACGCTGAATTGCTATTTTTCCAAACGTTTTCAGCAATCGTTTGCCTTGGCATTCCTTTCAAGGATGCGAGACAGGACAATATTTGAGCTAACATCTTGGGCTTATTCATCTTGCCTTGATACCCATTTAGTGGCATGTCTGGCGAATCGGTTTCCAAGACGATGTATTCAAGCGGCAACTGAGTAATCGCTTGACGTGTCTTATTCGCTCTTGGATAGGTGATTCCTCCGCCAACTCCAATGTAAAAACCCAAGTCTGTAAACTGTTTCGCTTGCTGAAAACTGCCAGAAAAAGCGTGTAGTACACCTCCATACGAGAAACGATTCTGTTTAAGCAATTGTAGTAGGCGATTGTGAGTTTTCCGAGAATGAAGGATAAGTGGCAGTTGGTAAGTTTGCGCCAGCTCAAGCTGCTGAACAAAAATACGCTCTTGAATCTGGCTTTCGACATCAACCATCGCATCTAGCCCACACTCCCCTACTGCAACACATTGTACAGAGCGCTGACTGAGCAGTGCGTCTAACTGATCGCGATAAGCGTGGCTGTCGGGACGAAGAAAATAAGGATGTATTCCCAATGCGTAGTAAATCGAGGAGTACTGCTTTGCAAGGGCCTCGACCCTGTTCCAGTTTGATGGACCAATAGCGGGAATCAAAAAGCGCTCAACCCCAACTTGATTCGCTGACTTGATATGATTCTCTAAACCGTTTGCGAATACGTCAAAGTCGAGGTGACAGTGGGTATCAAAAAGGCGCATTAACGCTGCGCCTTGTTGTTATTGCTTGTTGATGAAGTAGAGTCGCTACGATAGGGAACACAACTGCGTTTATTTTCTGGTGTTAGCCCCATTGACTGACACCAAGCGTCATACTTCGCTAGCCATTGCTTAAACCATTTGAGCATCATCTACTCCATCACTTATTGCTCTTCGCGCTTAAAGACCAAATCTGTCGGTGTCGATTCATCTTCAACAAAGTAATACCCCGCGGTATTAAACTTAGTCAGTTCTGCGACGCTCGAAATGCGATTTTCAATAATGTAGCGCGCCATCATGCCGCGGGCTTTCTTGGCATAAAAGCTGATCACCTTATATTGACCATTTTTACAATCTTTAAATACCGGCGTAATCACTTGGGCATCGAGACCTTTCGGCTTAACCGCTTTAAAGTACTCATTCGACGCTAGATTAATCAATACATTATCACCTTGATTGGCAATCGCCTCGTTAAGCTTATTGGTGATCACATTGCCCCAAAAATGATAAAGATTGCTGCCTTTATCGTTAGCAAGCTTAGTGCCCATCTCAAGACGGTAAGGCTGCATTAAATCAAGTGGCTTAAGTAAACCGTACAAACCAGACAGCATGCGTAGATGGTTCTGCGCGTAATCAAAGTCTTGCTCAGATAATGACTGCGCATCTAACCCTGTGTAGACATCGCCCTTAAAAGCTAAGATCGCTTGGCGCGAGTTGTCTGGGGTAAATGTCTCACTCCACTCTTGAAAACGGCCAACGTTCAGATCGGCGATTTTGTCGCTAACCTTCATTAAGCTCGCAACATCAGCCGGTGTCAGTTTACGGCAAACATCAATAAGCTGCTTAGAGTACTCAATTAAATCGGGTTGAGTAGACTTCTCTGTTGCCAGTGGCGATTCATAATCTAAGGTTTTCGCAGGTGAAACGACGATTAGCATGACTTAACTCTATCTGTTTAATTATGTTGTTAGATATAGGTTACAAAAAAAGCCATGCAATGTCTGCATGGCTTTTTGAATCGTTTTAATAGAGGTTAACTATTAATCTTTTTTGCTCTGATCCCAGATACCATCCTCAAGCTGAGACTTCAGCTCTGGGAAGTCGTTTGAATCAAACGTTGGAACTTTACCTTCGTCTAGCTGACGGTTGTAGTCTTTCGCTAGTTTAATAACGATGCCTGAAAGCAGAATAATCGCCACCAAGTTAACAATCGCCATTAGACCCATAGAAACGTCTGCTAGAGCCCATACGACTGGTAGAGAAGCCACCGCACCGAACATTACCATACCCAAAACGATGATACGGAAGATACCAAGACCCGCTTTGTGGTTGTGCTCTAAGAAGATTAGGTTAGTTTCTGCGTAAGAGTAGTTGGCAATGATTGAGGTAAAGGCAAAGAAGAAAATCGCCACAGCAACAAAAATACCGCCCCACTCACCGACTTGAGAGCTCAAAGCCGTTTGCGTTAGTTCGATACCTGTTACTTCACCGTGCGGTACATATTCACCCGACATTAGGATGATAGCAACGGTTGCTGAACAGATAACGATAGTATCCATAAAGACACCTAACATCTGCACGTAACCTTGCGATGCTGGGTGTGGAGGATATGGCGTTGCAGAAGCTGCTGCGTTCGGTGCTGAACCCATACCCGCTTCGTTTGAGAATAGACCACGCTTAATACCGTTGATCATTGCCTGTGCGATTGCGTAGCCAAGACCACCTGCTGCTGCTTCTTGCAGACCAAATGCGCTCTTAAAGATAAGCGTAATAACCGCGGGAAGCTTCTCAAGGTTAGTCAGCATAACAAACATAGCCAGCAACAAGTAAGCCAACGCCATAAGTGGAACAACCAGCTCTGCCACGCGAGCGATGCGCTTGATACCACCAAAAATAACAATCGATGAAAGCATTACCACTGCGATGCCAACGTAGGTATCTTCCCAACCGAAGGCGTTATTCATTGCATTAGCAATTGAGTTAGCTTGTACTGCATTGAAAACAAGCCCAAAAGCGATAATTAGGAATACTGAGAACAGCACGCCCATCCAACGCATACCTAGACCTTTCTCCATGTAGTACGCAGGACCACCTCGGTAGTTGCCATCATCATCTTTGGTTTTGTACAGCTGCGCTAAGGTACTTTCGGCGAATGATGTTGCCATACCTAACATAGCAATTAGCCACATCCAAAAAATAGCACCTGGGCCACCCGCAGTTAAAGCGACAGCAACACCTGCCATGTTACCGGTACCGACACGTGCAGCTAAGCTTGTACAAAGTGCTTGGAAAGAAGAGATACCTGCTTTATCTGCTTTACGGCTGTTTTTTAGAACAGAGAACATATGGCCAAAGTGGCGGAACTGAATAAAGCCCAAACGGACTGTAAAGTAGATTCCCACACCGACCAGAAGGTAAACAAGAATAGAACCCCATAGAAGGTCATTCATTAAATTGATTAAGTCTGTCATAACATCCTCATAGTGAGTTTTCGCTGACCTCTGCGTCCAAGCCATCCATCTAACTGCTCGACTAAGTGTCAAGATTGCTTAGCATTGATTTTGTTGTTTTATGCAGTTTAGACCTGTAAAACTCGCTTCGTGCTTCCATTTTACGTGTCAGCGTATTTTTTGACGGGCGGATAATGCAGTGAAGATGTGGAAAAATCAATATGAAAATAACTGCGCATGATTGTTATTTTTCACCATATCATCACCGCCAATTAACACACAGCAACACAAAAAACCAACAAACCACAAACAATCAATAAAAGAAATTACAACATCACGCATATTACGAAACATAATTTCATATGCGTCGTTAACCAATCGAATCCCCTTGCTAGATAAGGCGTCAAACCTCAATTACAAAATAAGTGCCCGTAAAATAAGCTAACTTGATGACCAAGGATGCTCGCCTGATTGAATATCTACCATCGTGATAGTGATGTGCACACTGAATTAACATTCTCAAATGTTCAATTTAATCGTTTTCGTCAGTTCAAGTGTTCAAAAAAGCGCCAATACGATAACGAAAATTTGTGACTTGCTCGCACAATATGCGTAAAAACTTCATTGAAACGTAACAAATGAGAAACGAATCAAAGTTACTGTTGTTTTGAATATGGTATTAAAAACCTGCCCCATTTAGAGGGATAAAAATCATAAAGAGGTAGCTTATGGAAGGCTTAAACTTTGAAGAACTATTGGAACAGGACTTTCCCAAAGGACGCACAGCTCGTTCTAAACCCGTAAAGCGCAAATGGCGTGAAATTGAGGCGATAAAAGATCGTCAGCGTCTACAAAAAGAGCTGATGGACATGGATATCGGCTTTGATGACCTAGATAAACTTGAATACTAGAATTTAGAAAAGAGGCGATTGTTCGCCTCTTTTTTGTTTACGCTAGATACATTCATGCTCAGTTTGGTGGACTCGCTCCGCTAGCTGAGCATATTGCTCTGCGATTGTTTCACCGAACACTGGGTCGTCTTCACAAACGCTCCATTGCTCTTCGACTGCTTGCCAATCTTTGACCGTAAACGTCTCTATCAAATACGGGAAGATTCGTTTCTCTTCGGTTTCCAAATGCTGTTTTTGAGCATCGAGAAATGACTCCAACTGCTCAATAAACATATCCTGCGGGATCACCGCATCTTGCAGCACCATATCAACCACGTTTAAGAAGGCGTGGGTCTTTTCCGATAATGTCTGATGCTCCAACTCTAGGTTGTCAATCTCATGGTGGTGGCCGTAGTGCTCAAGATAGTAACGGTAAAGGATATCTTCTTTAGGGTGGTGAACTTTCTCTGAGTGGTTAGCAAGGTAATCAACCAACTCTTTTAGAACCGCGTAGTTTACCTGACGTTCACTCTTTAACATCGCCAACTTATGGCGAAGAAGCGCCAGTAAACGCACCATATAGCCGTGTTCGCGCCTAATCCTTTCAATCATCATAGCGTTTCTCCTTAACACCTACTTTTATTAAGTGTATAAGAGAAGCCACTGATGTGCTTTGAGGTTGTTCGAAATTTAGGCAAACATCATAGAAAGCGAGTTACCCTTCTATATGTAACGGCAGTCGCCATTCGATCATTGATTTACCTTGTTGCTGCAAAATTTGATTGGTTTGCGAAAAATGACGACAACCGAAAAAGCCTCTGTGAGCAGAGAGTGGAGAAGGATGAGGCCCTGCAAGTACAAAGTGTTTGTCACGATCGATAAAGCGCCCTTTTTTCTGAGCATGCGCTCCCCAGAGTAAAAACACCACGCCCGATTGATGCTGATTAAGCGCTTCAATCACTTTATCAGTAAAAGTCTCCCAGCCAGTTTTAGAATGTGAATGCGCTTTGCCCTGCTCTACGGTCAAGACAGTATTCAGTAGCAGCACCCCTTGCTCAGCCCAACTTTGTAAATAGCCGTGCTGCGGAATTTCAAAGTCTTTTATATCTTGTGCCAGTTCTTTGTACATATTGACCAAAGAAGGGGGTGTCTTAACCCCAGGTAGAACTGAGAAACAGAGTCCATGCGCTTGGTTTGGGCCGTGATATGGATCTTGGCCGATGATCACAACTTTTACGTCTCCAAACTCTGTGGCACGAAAGGCATTAAAGACATCTTGCGCAGGCGGGTAAACGACCTTACCAGTCGCTCTTTCTTTCTCAACAAACGCCAGAGTTTGCTGAAAGTACTCTTGTTGCTTTTCCGCTCCAATAACATCTTGCCAAGTCAAAGACGCACCCATGTTCTGTTCCTCTTACTGTATGCCTGCCTCGATTTTGGCAGAATATGTAAAAGGAACAAGGTATTTAGAGCTAAATTAGCTAGTTTCTCTGCGGGGTGCGATAGTGACCTTGACCAGTAATATGGCGATTAGGTGCAGGTAAACGCGCTGGGCGTACACTAATGTGTCGATATGAATATGGCATAGTGGCATCCTCATAGTGCTGTTTCATTGAAAACTATGAAAAATTGATGCCACCTTTTACTTAGTTAGCTATTTCTTCTTGCGCTTGTGCATGAAAAGCACGTAATTGATCGATCTCATCAGGCCAAATCTCAGGCTCAATCGTTTCTAAGATCAACGGGATAGAATCAAAACGAGGATCTTTTGCAATGTACTCAAAACAGTCCCAACCAATCTCTCCTTTACCTAAGGCGTGGTGCCTATCGACCTTGCTACCTAAAGCAATCTTTGAGTCGTTAATGTGCATTGCCCTTAAATAATGCATACCGACAACGCGGTCGAACTCAGCAAACGTTGCCTCACAGGCATTAAAGCTGCTCAAGTCATAGCCTGCGGCAAAGGTGTGGCAAGTATCAATACAAACACCGACGCGAGACTTGTCCTCTACCTGCTCGATAATCTCCGCCAGGTGTTCAAATCGCCAGCCAAGGTTCGTTCCCTGCCCTGCAGTGTTCTCAATCACAGCAATAACATTAGACACCTTCTGATGGGCAATATTTATCGACTCTGCAATTCGCGCTAAGCACTCTTTCTCAGGTATCTTCTTTAAATGACTCCCAGGATGAAAATTGAGTAGGGTTAAACCCAACTGATTACACCTTTCCATTTCATCTATAAAAGCCGCGCGAGACTTAGCTAGTTTCTCTTCTTCTGGAGCACCAAGGTTGATGAGGTAGGAGTCGTGAGGAAGTATCTGTTCACTACTGAAACCTAACATTTGGCAATTTGCCCGAAACGCTCGGATGGTTTTTTCTTCTAACGGTTTTGCCACCCATTGACGTTGATTCTTAGTAAATAGCGCAAACGCATTCGCACCAATTTCTCTCGCTCTTAGCGGCGCTTGATCGACACCACCAGCAGCAGAAACATGGGCTCCGATATACTTATTACCAAACTGATTTTTACGCATTGTCATTTAATCACTTTATACTTTCAGACTATGAACCTATTTACAGTCACTTAGATGACCCAGTTCAATTTTTGGTCTCATTTTGTAGTAAAATTACAACAAAATTAGTTATTGAATATTTTTTATATTATCAAATATTTTGTAACTATATTGTTTTCAAAGATTTTATTGATTTAGAACAAGAAAATAACCTTTGAAAAAATGGTGTTTTTGGTTGTTTTTTGACTTAAATCAATATTATCATAAGGGATATTCGCTATATAATACGTAGCTCAATAAAATTCGAAAATTAACACCAATAAACCACTAAAGTGGACTAGGAGATAGTGATGATCCAAGGTATTCAAATTACAAAAGCAGCTAACGACGATCTACTGAACTCAATCTGGCTTCTAGACAGCGAGAAGAACGAAGCGCGTTGTGTAGCAGCGAACTCTGGCTTCGAAGCTGATCAAGTTGTTGCGATCAACGAGCTAGGCGAATACGAAAGTCGTGAAGTTGCTATCGAAACAGCACCACGCATCGAAGGCGGTCAGCACCTAAACGTGAACGTTCTTAAGCGTGAAACTTTAGAAGACGCAGTGGCTAACCCAGAAAACTACCCTCAGCTAACTATCCGCGTTTCTGGCTACGCAGTACGTTTCAACTCTCTAACTCAAGAGCAGCAACGCGACGTAATCGCACGTACTTTTACTGAGTCTCTATAATTCTCAGATAATCGATTTTAAAAGCGGCGCTCATTGAGCGCCGCTTTTTTATTGGGTACAGTATCACACCTGTTCGACTCTTAGGGATACGATGGCATGCTGTTAGAAGGTATAGAAACACTGTTAGCGCTCAGTAAGGCCAAAACCATGAGCCGTACTGGCAGCCAACTCTATATCAGCCAATCGGCGGTCAGCAAACGCATTGCTAACCTCGAGAAGAAACTAGGTAAAAAGCTGATTGTTCCAGATGGAAGAAATGTTCAGCTAACACAAGATGCACTCAATCTTATCGAGAGTATTGGCCCAACCTTCAATGAACTGAGGGGCCGTATCTATGAGCAACAATCGATGGAGGAGCAGAGCACCATAAGCGTTGATTGCTCCGAAACTTTAGTCGCCAGTTACCTTGCAGATATCCTTGGTGAGCATTTTAAATCCGATCCTTATATTTGCATCACCACTAACCATACACCGCGCATCATTGAGCATGTTCAGTCTGGTAAAGCGCACCTAGGTATTTGCGCGGGTTTACTTCCTCCACAGCATGGACTCAAAACTTTTCACCTTATCGACGAGCCGTTTTATATTGTCGCCGATACTCCTCTTAAGCAGCTGCCGAGCAAGATCATTACCAATGATCTTTCCAATACCGCCAATACCTACCAACTAAAGATCCTCAAAAGCCTTGCTATGACACCTGTGATGGAGATGGACTCTTATGCCGCGGCAGCCCAACTTGCCCTTTCTGGTATTGCTCCTGCATTAGTGCCCTTATCCGTCCTCCAAACGCTAAAGATCGAGCAACAGCACTGCCATCACTTCGAGCAGTTACAACCACTCTACCGCCCGCTGCACGTGTGCCTGCGAGCATCTTCGTATAAGAATCAACGAATCAAAACCCTAGTTGATAAAGTGGTCGCTTCAGTAGCCAAGTCAGAAAACTCATCACTTAATCCTAGCTAACTAAAACATTAAGCAATAAAAGAGAGTAGCCACTGTGAATGCTCTTGCCACAATAACTTGGCTGCCATCAACATCGACATCGTAATCACCAATGGGCGAATCCATTGTTGTCCTTTAGTCACCACAACTTTAGCGCCGAGCCGCGCCCCAATAAATCCTCCGACGGCCATCACTAGCCCTAACTCCCAAATCGGTAATCCAGCAAAAATAAAGAACAGCAGCGCCGCAATATTGGAGGTGAAGTTAAGCACCTTAGTGCGCGCCGTCGCATCCACTAGCGAGAAGTGACCTAATGCAACAAAACAAACTGTGAATATCGACCCTGTGCCCGGGCCAAAGAAGCCATCATAAAAACCGACACCTCCACCAACCGAGAAAGCAAACATAGCTTCAGATAACTTTGCTTCACCTTTATGCTGTTTCGCTTTTGGCATCATGAGGAAATAGAGCGAGATAGCAACCAACAAAATAGGAATTAGGCTCGTCAGTAACCCTGCATCTATGTACTGAACAGCTTCAGCGCCCACTGCCGAGCCAATGAAAGTACACACGATAGCAAGGCGCATCTCTTTAATGCTGACAATACCATTGCGAACGAAATACCAACTGGCAGAAAAGCTGCCAAACGAACTCTGAAGCTTATTTGTTGCGAGCGCCTGAGTCGGAGGGACACCCACCGCAAGTAGAGCTGGCAGAGTAAGTAGTCCCCCCCCCCCAGCCATCGCGTCAATGAAGCCTGCAGCGGTCGCCACGAAGAAAAGTATCGTTAATATTTCGAGTGTCAGTTCCATTCTCAATCAATCAGTTGTCAGTTTCTATCAGTCAAAATATCACTAAGTTAATAATTCTTTTAGAGAAAGATTAGACTTTAATTCATTCCAGTCATTCATCAATGAAACAAAAAAAGCCCACTCAGATGAGTGGGCTATGAGATTGTCATATAAGCTCTAAATTGAGCTTACTGATTTTTATTACGCTTCGTTCGCTTTCACTTTAGCGTGCAACTCTTGAACAGATGTTACAGATGCACATGCGTCAGCAGTATGAGCCATAGAAGCTGCAAATGCTGCGTTTAGCGTTGTGGTGTAGTTCACTTTCTCGGCTAATGCGCCACGGCGAAGGACTTTTGAATCTTCAATCGCTTGACGACCTGCAGCCGTGTTAACGATGTAGGTGTACTCATTGTTCTTAATACGGTCAAGAATGTGTGGACGACCTTCGTGTACCTTGTTAACTAGACGTGGGTTGATACCCGCTTCACCTAGAATAACCGCTGTACCGTGAGTGGCATCTAGCTGGTAACCAAGCTTAGACAGCTTAGACGCTAGGTCTACAACACGCTCTTTATCGCCTTCACGAACAGACAGTAGTGCACGGCCACCTTCTGGGTATACCTTGCCACAACCTAGCTCTGCTTTCGCGTAAGCTTCTGCGAATGTTGCACCGACACCCATTACTTCACCTGTTGAGCGCATTTCTGGGCCTAACAGTGGGTCAACGCCTGGGAACTTGTTGAACGGTAGTACCACTTCTTTCACAGAGTAGTATGGTGGGATGATTTCTTTAGTAAAGCCTTGAGCTTCTAGAGATTGACCCGCCATAACACGTGCCGCAATCTTAGCGATTGGTGCGCCTGTTGCTTTCGATACGAACGGAACAGTACGTGCTGCACGAGGGTTCACCTCGATTAGGTATACTTTGTTGTTCTTAACGGCAAACTGCGTGTTCATCAGACCACGAACACCCAACTCGAACGCTAGCTTTTCAACTTGCTCACGCATTACATCTTGGATTTCTTGGCTTAGCGTATATGCAGGAAGAGAACATGCAGAGTCACCTGAGTGAACACCCGCTTGCTCGATATGCTCCATGATACCGCCGATAACAACGCGCTCACCGTCACAAATTGCATCTACGTCCACTTCAACAGCGTCGTCTAGGAAGCTATCAAGTAGTACTGGAGATTCGTTTGATACGCTAACTGCTTCGTTGAAGTAGCGACGTAAATCTTGCTCGTCGTATACGATTTCCATCGCACGACCACCCAGTACGTAAGAAGGACGTACAACAAGTGGGAAGCCGATTTCGCGAGATTTCTCAACCGCTTGCTCCATTGTTGTTACTGTTGCGTTTTCTGGCTGAAGTAGGCCTAGACGGTCTACAGCAACTTGGAAACGCTCACGGTCTTCTGCACGGTCGATTGCGTCTGGGCTAGTACCGATGATTGGTACGCCAGCAGCTTCAAGAGCACGAGCCAGTTTAAGTGGCGTTTGACCACCGTACTGAACGATAACGCCTTTTGGCTTCTCAACACGAGCAATTTCTAGTACGTCTTCCAGAGTTACTGGTTCGAAGTACAAACGGTCAGATGTATCGTAGTCTGTAGAAACAGTCTCAGGGTTACAGTTAACCATGATAGTTTCGTAACCATCTTCACGTAGTGCTAGTGATGCGTGTACACAACAGTAGTCAAATTCAATACCTTGACCGATACGGTTTGGACCGCCGCCTAGAATCATGATCTTGTCTTTGTCTGTTGGGTTCGCTTCACACTCGTCATCGTAAGAAGAGTACATGTAAGCTGTATCTGAAGAGAACTCAGCTGCACACGTATCAACGCGCTTGTAAACTGGGTGAATGTCGTATTGGTCACGTAGACGACGGATTTCGCTTTCCGCTACACCTAGAATCTTAGATAGGCGAGCATCGGCAAAACCTTTACGCTTGAGCTTGTTCAACTCTTCTTTATTTAGACCAGCAAAGCCTTTTGCTTTTAGCTCTTGCTCTAGTTTCACGATGTCTTCGATTTGAACAAGGAACCAACGGTCGATTTGCGTTAGGTTGAATACACCATCAACAGACATACCCGCACGGAATGCGTCAGCGATGTACCAAATACGCTCAGCGCCCGCTTCTTTCAGCTCGTGACGAATAGTAGTTAGAGCGTCTGGTGCGTCTAGGTCAACCATTTCATCAAAGCCAGTCGCGCCAACTTCTAGGCCGCGAAGTGCTTTTTGTAGCGATTCTTGTTGGTTACGACCGATTGCCATAACCTCACCTACTGACTTCATCTGAGTCGTTAGACGGTCGTTAGCGCCAGCAAATTTCTCGAAGTTAAAGCGAGGAATCTTAGTGACTACGTAGTCGATAGTAGGTTCGAATGATGCAGGAGTTGCACCACCAGTGATGTCGTTCTGTAGCTCATCAAGCGTAAAGCCTACAGCCAGTTTCGCTGCAATCTTAGCGATTGGGAAACCTGTAGCTTTAGATGCTAGTGCAGAAGAGCGAGATACACGAGGGTTCATCTCGATGATAACCATACGGCCATCTTTCGGGTTGATACCAAACTGTACGTTTGAACCACCTGTTTCTACACCGATCTCACGTAGTACCGCTAGAGATGCATTACGCATCAACTGGTACTCTTTATCCGTTAGAGTCTGAGCTGGCGCTACTGTGATTGAATCACCTGTGTGGATACCCATTGGGTCGAAGTTTTCAATCGCACATACAATGATACAGTTGTCCGCTTTGTCGCGAACCACTTCCATCTCGTACTCTTTCCAACCGATTAAGGATTCATCGATTAAAAGCTCGTTGGTTGGCGAAAGGTCGAGACCGCGACGACAAATCTCTTCGAACTCTTCTTTGTTATAAGCGATACCACCACCGGTACCCCCCATAGTGAATGAAGGACGAATGATACAAGGGAAGCCAACCATTTCTAGTACGCCGTAAGCTTCTTCCAGGGTTTTCGCCGTATCCGCACGAGGACACTCAAGGCCGATAGACTTCATCGCTTTATCAAAGCGAGAACGGTCTTCTGCTTTATCGATAGCATCAGCCGTTGCACCGATCATCTCTACGTCGAACTCTTCAAGTACGCCGTGCTTTTCTAAATCTAGAGCACAGTTAAGTGCAGTTTGGCCACCCATAGTTGGTAGTACCGCATCTGGGCGCTCTTTCTCGATGATCTTGCGAACCACTTCCCACTGGATTGGTTCGATGTAAGTTGCATCCGCCATGTCTGGGTCAGTCATGATGGTTGCAGGGTTAGAGTTTACAAGGATAACTCGGTAACCCTCTTCACGCAGTGCTTTACATGCTTGAGCACCAGAGTAGTCAAACTCACATGCCTGACCGATAACAATCGGGCCTGCACCTAGAATTAGAATACTTTTTAAGTCAGTACGTTTTGGCATTCTCTACTACTCCGAATTAAGCGCTGTGTTGTTTAATGAGTTCGATAAAGTGGTCAAATAGCGGTGCCGCATCTTCTGGGCCTGGGCTCGCCTCTGGGTGACCTTGAAAGCTAAACGCTGGCTTGTCTGTACGGTGAATACCTTGCAGTGAGCCATCAAATAGCGATACGTGAGTGGCACGTAGATTCTCAGGTAGTGTTGCTTCATCCGCAGCAAAACCGTGGTTCTGAGAAGTAATCATTACAACGTTACGGTCTAGGTCTTTAACTGGGTGGTTTGCACCGTGGTGACCAAACTTCATCTTCACCGTTTGAGCACCAGAAGCAAGCGCTAGGATTTGGTGACCAAGACAGATACCAAAAATTGGTAGGCTTTTTTCTAGGAATATTTTTGTCGCTTCAATCGCGTAAGTACATGGTTCTGGGTCACCTGGGCCGTTTGATAAGAACACACCGTCTGGGTTAAGAGCCAATACTTCTTCTGCTGATGTTTCTGCAGGTACTACCGTTAGGCGGCAGCCGCGGTCAACAAGCATACGCAGGATATTGCGTTTTGCGCCGAAGTCGTAGGCAACAACGTGATATGGCAACTCGCTGTCGTCTTTCGCCTCAGGAAGTCCACCCTCAAGCGTCCACGAACCTTGTTTCCATTGATACGCTTCTTTTGTTGTAACTTCTTTCGCAAGGTCCATACCTTTTAGGCCAGGGAATTCTTTCGCTTTAGCTAGCGCTAGAGCCTCGTCTAGGTTGTTACCTGCTACGATACAACCGTTCTGCGCACCTTTCTCACGCAGAATACGCGTAAGCTTACGCGTATCGATATCAGCAATGCCGACGATATTTTGCGATTTAAGGTAATCAGAAAGAGATTGTTCGTTACGGAAGTTAGAAGCGATAAGAGGAAGGTCGCGAATCACAAGGCCTTGTGCGTGGATTGAAGAGGATTCTTCATCTTCGGAATTGGTTCCGGTATTGCCAATGTGAGGGTAAGTAAGAGTAACAATTTGTTGAGAATAGGAAGGATCAGTGAGGATTTCTTGGTACCCCGTCATCGAGGTGTTAAAAACGACTTCACCGACAGCAGAACCATCTGCGCCAATGGATTCACCGTGAAATACTGTCCCATCTTCTAGGACTAGCAGTGCTGACTTGCTCAAGACAACCTCCGGAATAAAAATGCATTAAAATTGATTTAATTTGCAAATCTACCTTCCTGCAACACTCAAAAGTGCGTGTTTATGGAAATTAGACAAATTGGCGGTATTCTAATGATGGTTGTGATTTGTGTCAACAGAGTCATGAAAATAAGTTGGACATTTAGAGCAGTTAAATCAAAAAAGGGTTTTAGATGGCTAAAAAACAAAGTTTAGTCAGAACATTGGGACGATGAGATGAAAATTTTATGAAATGTGTCATTTTTCACTCATCACAGATCACAGTTTTATTTTCACTTTTTGCGCAAACGTTGAACAAACAAGGTTAACCAGCATTTTTGAGCAGTTAGAACAAAAAACACATCAGAGCCAACAAAACAGGCACTAAAAACCCGTATAACTAGCGTACTCCACCTGGTTTATTAAACAAGCATTACTAGCCAGATATAAAAAGCGCCGGGCAAGCCCAGCGCATAATTATTGATTTACAGCTCATTGAGCCCTAACACATCGGTCATGGTATAAAAGCCTGCTGGCTTCTCATTTAGCCAAACGGCAGCTTTAACAGCACCGTTAGCAAAGGTCATACGATCAGTCGCTTTATGGGTCACCTCAACTCGCTCACCGATATCAGCAAACATAGCCGTGTGCTCACCAATAATGTCGCCCGCTCGAATCGTAGCAAAACCTATCTCATCTTTAGTACGCTCACCGGTAATACCTTCACGAGCATAGACAGCTACATCATTGAGCTTGTTACCCATCGCATCGGCAATCGCTTCACCCATACCAATAGCCGTACCAGAAGGTGCATCCACTTTATGACGGTGGTGCGCTTCGACAATTTCAATATCGCAGTAATCACCCATCACCTTGGCCGCTTTCTCTAGTAGCTTAAAGACCAAGTTAACGCCAACCGAGTAGTTCGGTGCCATTACTACAGGCACTTCTTTAGCAATCGTATCGATGAGCTCTCGCTCTTGATCGGTGAATCCCGTCGTGCCAATAACAATGCTCTTACCGTGTTGACGACACAGATCCAAATTAACAAGCGTGCTTGCTGGCGCCGTGAAGTCGATGATGACATCAAAGTTTTCAATCTCTTTTGCTAGGTCGTCAGTCAGAACAACATCAAACTTACCTTCGCCGCAAAGCTCGCCAACATCCACACCCACGAGTGAAGATTCTGGTCGCTCTGAACCCGCGCCAACATGCGCCTGCTGATTTAGGTAAGTTGCTTTAACTAGGTTACGGCCCATTCGGCCTGCTGCTCCTGCAACTGCAATACGTACCATTGCATATCTCCGTTTCGAATAATCGTTTTTTTAGCCAATCCGTTAAAACTAACAGCATTCACTACCGCTGGCTAGGGGGGCTTTGATCGTTTAAGAAAATTTGATCGTTTAAGAAAACTCTTTAATCACACGCTCTAGGATCGGTACATTGGCCTCGGGAAACGCATAGTTAGAGAGATCAGCGATCGCTGTCCACTCTCCTTGTTGCCCTTCTTTACCATAAGGCTGACCTTCGAATTGTGTCACCGTCATAAAATCAAACTTCAACGACTTGTCAGGGTAGTCAAATTCAAGATGCTCAAGCAGCGCTTGCTCAGTCGTTGTAATCCCAATCTCTTCTTCAAGCTCACGAACCATGGCTTGCTCGATCGTTTCTCCCTGCTCTACTTTACCGCCAGGAAACTCCCAAAAGCCGCCTTTATGTTTGTCATCAGGGCGCTTAGTAATAAACACCTGCGATTTATCTTGATTGAAGATTATTCCCGCGACGATATGAATTCGTTTCATCAGACTTCCTATTTACTTTCCATTGTCATGCCCTGCATTGTGGCTGACTATTTTTGAGATAACCATTAGATATAAAAAGAGCCGCCTAAGCGACTCTTCAATCTCTATACAGTGATGATCTAATTAGTTAATCTGACCATGACACTGCTTGTATTTCTTACCGCTTCCGCATGGGCAAGGCTCGTTGCGGCCAACTTTACGTTCTTCACGTACCATTGGTTGGTGCGCGCCTTCTGCATCTTCTTCACCGTCTGCAAGCTGGCTTTGCGCTGACGCATGTTGCGCTTGAGCACGGCGAGCTGCTTCTTCCGCTTGAGCACGGCGCTGCTCTTCCATACGCTCTACTTCTTCTTGTTGCTGAACGCGAACTTTAGACAGAATGGTAATCACGTCTGACTTCAACGCATCTAACAAACCTTCAAACAGCTCAAACGACTCACGCTTGTACTCTTGTTTCGGGTTCTTCTGTGCGTAACCGCGTAGGTGAATACCTTGACGAAGGTGGTCCATTGCAGCTAGGTGCTCTTTCCAAAGCGTATCTAGCGTTTGTAGCATCACAGACTTCTCGAAGTTACGCAGCACTTGCTCGCCAACCACTTCTTCTTTCTGTTTGTATACAGTGATCGCTGTTTCGATGATCTTCTCACGTAGTGCTTCTTCGTAAAGTTTGTCATCTTCTTCAAGCCACTGTTTCACTGGCGCATCAAGATCGAAGTCGTTCTTCAAGCGCTCTTGGAGACCTTCAACATCCCACATATCTTCTAGAGATTGCGGTGGAATGTATTCATCGATAACTGAAGTTAGAACATCTTGACGGTTCTGCTCGATCATCTCACTGATGTCTTCAACTACCATCAATTCATCACGAAGCTCGTACACCACTTTACGTTGGTCGTTGGCAACATCATCGTATTCAAGTAACTGTTTACGAATGTCAAAGTTACGACCTTCTACTTTACGTTGTGCTTTTTCGATTGAGCGAGACAGCATCTTAGATTCGATTGCCTCACCTTCATCCATACCGCTTTGAATCAAGCTTGCCATACGATCAGAGGTGAAGATACGCAGTAGTGAGTCTTCCATCGATAGATAGAAACGAGATGAACCCGCATCGCCTTGACGACCAGAACGACCACGTAGCTGGTTATCGATACGGCGAGATTCGTGACGCTCTGTACCAATAATGTGCAAACCACCCGCTTCTAGCACTTGGTCATGAACCACTTTCCAGTCAGCTTTGATCTTATCGATTTGTTCTTGAGTTGGGTTATCTAGCTTCTCAACCTGAGCCTGCCAACTACCACCTAACACGATATCGGTACCACGACCGGCCATGTTCGTTGCAATCGTTACTGCGCCAGGTGTACCTGCTTCTGCAACGATTTCCGCTTCTTTCTCGTGGAACTTAGCGTTAAGTACGTTGTGCTTAATCTTAGCTTTCTTCAGTGCATTAGAAAGAAGCTCAGATTTCTCGATAGACACGGTACCCACTAGAGATGGCTGGCCTTTGGCAACGCGATCTTTGATATCTTCAATAATCGCGTTGAACTTGTCTGCTTCGGTACGATAAACCACATCTGGCATATCGTTACGAACCATTGGTTTGTTGGTTGGGATAACAACCGTTTCCAAGCCGTAGATAGACTGAAATTCGAACGCTTCCGTATCCGCCGTACCTGTCATACCTGACAGCTTTTCGTATAGACGGAAGAAGTTTTGGAAAGTAATCGATGCCAAGGTTTGGTTTTCGTTTTGGATCTTAACGCCTTCTTTCGCTTCGACAGCTTGGTGAAGACCTTCAGACCAGCGACGACCAGGCATAGTACGGCCTGTGTGTTCATCAACGATAACGACTTCGCCGTCTTCATTAACGATGTAATCTACGTTCTTTTCAAACAGTACGTGGGCGCGAAGTGCCGCATTCACGTGATGTAGCAGACTAATGTTTGTTGGAGAGTAAAGCGTGTCGCCCTCTTCCATCAGACCATTTTTGATCATCAACTCTTCAACAAACTCTTGACCTGTTTCTGTCAGGTGAACTTGCTTTGATTTTTCATCAACCGTGTAGTGACCATCACCGCGGTACTCTTCTGAGTCTTCCTGATCTTGCTTTTGCAGGTGAGGAATCAAAGTATTGATACGAATATATAGCTCAGAGCTGTCTTCTGCAGGACCAGAGATAATTAGCGGAGTACGCGCTTCATCGATAAGAATCGAGTCCACTTCATCGACTACAGCGAAGAAACGTTCGCGTTGTACACGGTCTTCAGCGCGGAATGCCATGTTGTCTCGTAGGTAGTCGAAACCAAATTCGTTGTTTGTACCGTAAAGAATATCCGCTAGGTAAGCTTCTTTTTTCTCTTGAGGTGGCATGTTAGGTACGTTAACACCGACGGACATACCTAAGAATTCGAATAGAGGGCGGTTGGTTTCCGCGTCACGCTTCGCTAGGTAGTCGTTGACGGTAACAACGTGCACGCCTTTACCAGGCAGCGCATTAAGATAAGCTGGAAGTGTAGCAGTTAGCGTTTTACCTTCACCTGTACGCATCTCTGCAATTTGACCAGCGTTCAGTACCATACCACCGATAAGCTGAACGTCGAAATGACGCATGCCGTAAACACGCTTAGACGCTTCACGTACAGTCGCGAACGCTTCTGGTAGTAGTTTATCTAGAGTTTCACCCTGTTCTAAACGCTGACGGAACTCAACTGTTTTCGCTTTTAGCTCTTCATCAGAAAGTGCTTCAAATGTTGGTTCGTAGTTATTAATCTCTTTTACAATCTTTCTCAGACGGCGCAGTGTTCGGTCATTGCGACTACCAATCACTTTTGTCAGTAGCTTAGTTATCATTTGCTATGAATCTCTCTTTATCCAGATCGGGCCCGATCTACTTTTAATGCCTTCAGTCTCTAACAGTTTTGAACTAAGAATACTGAGATAAATCACTTTCCTCAGATATTGTGATGACAACTATAGATTTCAAGGCTTATATCACTATAAGTGGCGCATAGTTTATGAAATTTTGCCTCTTACAACCAATAACAAGGTGATTTGTTTGAAGCATTCTTTATTTTTTCTCGTTATATGATGGAAGTTTATTCGCATTAAGCTCTATCTTCACTGTAGAGCATTGACTAAAATAGAGTTGTCGATTTGATTAGAGGCTCAACATGAGAGATCACCGCCCGACGTTAGGGGATGAGATAATCGGGGATTCACGACTATCTCAATTGCAACAACATGCTAAAGAGATCATGTTGATCAACAAAGAACTGAAATCGATCCTACCAAGAGGCACGGAAGATCATTGCCGGGTGGCAAATATTCGCGATAACCAGTTAATCCTCGAAGTGGCAAGTGCCGGGATCAAGATGAAAATTGATTACGAGCGATTGAGTATCTTGAATCAGCTAAGATCAAAAGGGTTTGCTCGCTTGATTGCGGTAAGCGTGCAGATCAACCCTGAACTGTATCGAAGTAAGAATCGCAGTGAAGATAAGCCAAAACCTCGTGACCCAATATCCGGTACGGCAGCGCAGTATCTAGAAATGATCGCAACAGGTGCCTCGCCTAAAGTTAAAGCGAGATTAGAGAGCTTGGCAAAACTGGCTAAAAAAGATCAAGATTAGCCGAGACAGGCAAGCAAAACCTAAAGTTTATTTAGGAAAGGCCAGAAAACGAAAAAGCCAGACTTTCGTCTGGCTTTCTTAATCAATCTTGTTATGCCATAACCATATTTGGTTCTGCAAATGCAACTGGAGAGGTCGCTTCTTCTTCGAAGGTTACCCACTCCCATGCTTCTTGGTCTGCAAGCACTGAACGAAGTAATTGGTTGTTCAAGCCGTGACCTGATTTATACGCACGGAACTCACCAATGATTGGGTGGCCGCACATGTAAAGGTCACCGATAGCATCCAACACTTTGTGAGTAACAAACTCATTTTCAAAGCGCAGACCTTCTTCGTTAAGAATGCGGTATTCATCCAGTACGATTGCACAATCGAAGCTACCACCTAGACATAGGTTTTGCGACTGTAAGTACTCAATATCGCGCATGAAACCAAAAGTACGTGCACGAGAGATATCTTTAACAAAACCTTGCGATGAGAAATCGAACAGTAGGTGCTGTTCATCAGATTCAATCGCTGGGTGGTTGAACTCAATTTCGAAATCCATACGGAAACCGTTGAATGGCACAAACTCTGCCCATTTATCGTCATCTTCAAAGCGCACTGGCTTTTTGATACGAATAAAGCGTTTTGGTGCATTCTGCTCTTCGATGCCTGCTTGTTGGAGCAAGAATACGAACGGGCTAGCACTGCCATCCATGATTGGAATTTCTGGTGCATCAACTTCTACGACGATGTTATCGATACCCATTCCCGCTAGAGCTGCATTTAAGTGCTCAACAGTAGAGATACGTACACCTTCGTCATTAACCAGTGCTGTACATAGCATAGTATCGCGAACAGACGCAGGATCCGCAGGAAAATCAACTGGAGGATTCACATCGGTACGGCGATAAACGATGCCAGTATTTGCAGCAGCAGGGCGCAGAGTAAGCGTGACTTTACGACCAGAGTGGAGACCCACACCAGTTGTTTTCACTATTTCTTTCAGAGTACGTTGTCTGATCATCTACTTTGCCTCAGGAAAAATGCTACAAATCACGGTCAACTGTGACATTGACCGTGCATGCTACCACAAAATTGAACAGTGTCAAATTGTAGTTTTTTTAGTCAGCTTGACGACGTAAGAACGCAGGGATATCAAGATAGCCGCTTTCTTTATCTGCCTTAGGCGCTGCTGCACTTTGACCCGCACCCGAACCAGACGGTGTTGATGTCGTTGGCTGAGGAGTTACCTGAGGTTTTTCCTGCAAAGTTGGTGCCGCTTTTTCTTCCACTTTATTGACAGTCTGCTGAGCAGGCGCTGTTTGTGGTTGAGTCTGCGGTTGAGCAACAGGAGCGACTTTCGCTTTGCCACCCGCAACTAAAGTAATGTCAGGTTTCTTCTCGTTGCCAATACCAGTAGCAACAACTGTCACACGGATTTCATCAGCCATATCAGGATCTAATGAAGTACCGATTACGACTGTTGCGTTATCTGAAGCAAACGCTTTAACTGTGTTACCTACGGTTTCGAACTCATCTAGACGCATGTCTAGACCTGCCGTGATGTTCACCAACACACCGCGTGCTCCAGCAAGATCGATATCTTCTAGAAGTGGGCTAGAAATTGCCATTTCTGCCGCTTCTTCAGCACGATCTTCGCCTTTAGCAACACCGCTACCCATCATGGCATGACCCATTTCTGACATCACTGTTCTTACGTCAGCAAAGTCGACGTTAATCATGCCTGGACGAGTAATCAGTTCTGCAATACCTTGTACTGCATTCTTTAATACATCGTTCGCGCTAGCAAAGGCTTCAAGTAGTGTAATACCACGGCCAAGTACTTTAAGAAGCTTCTCGTTAGGAATCGTAATTAACGAGTCCACGTGCTTAGAAAGCTCTTCGATACCTTGCTCAGCAAAAGCTAAACGCTTTTTGCCTTCGAAGCTAAATGGCTTAGTAACTACAGCAACCGTTAGGATGCCTAGCTCTTTTGCCACTTCTGCAATAACAGGAGCTGCACCTGTACCTGTACCACCGCCCATACCAGCTGCGATAAATACCATATCGGCACCGTTTAGCTCTTCTTTAATGCGATCGCGATCTTCGAGAGCTGCGTCACGTCCTACTTGAGGATTCGCACCAGCACCAAGACCTTTGGTCATATCACCACCAATCTGAATAACACTATTCACACTGGTTTTACGAAGCGCCTGAGCATCAGTATTAATACTAATGAACTCAACACCTTCGATGGATTCACGTACCATGTGTTCAACGGCGTTACCGCCACCGCCACCAACCCCAACAACCTTAATAACTGCGTCGTCAGACATTTCCATCATCGGTTCAAACATGTGTTATCTCCGTTTTTCCTGCCGCTCAGGTTAAAACTCTTTTTGTATCCAATTACGCAAACGACCAAACAACCCCGTTACTGACGAACGCGCTGGCTCGTTGTACTCAGTATCGTCGTTAATTTGACTGTCTCTTGCATAATGAAGTAAACCAACTGCCGTAGAATGATACGGCTCTTTTACATAATCCGTTAATCCGCTTACCTCTAGAGGCTTGCCGACTCTGACTTGGTTGCGGAATACTCGTTCCGCACACTCGACCAGTCCTTCAATCTGTGCCGCCCCACCAGTGAGCACCACACCAGCTGCTAAGTGATGTTTAATCCCTTCTTCACGCAGCTTTTCTTGAACTGTATCGATGGTTTGATTAACCAGTCCCATAAGCTCAGTATAACGAGGCTCAATCACTTCAGACAGTGTCTGTCTTTGTAAACTGCGTGATGGGCGCCCGCCAACGCTAGGAACGTTAACCGTGTCATCTTTACTGACTAGCTCACTAAGAGCACAGCCATATTTTACTTTTATCTCTTCCGCATCACTCACTGGTGTACCGAAAGCAAAAGCAATATCGCTTGTCACAGCATTACCGGCATAAGAGAACACCTCAGTATGGCGTAGCGCGCCGCCAGTCCAAATGGAAACATCCATAGTACCGGCACCAATATCTACCACACATACACCGAGCTCACGCTCATCTTCGGTAATCACAGCATTACTTGCTGCTAAACCGGAATAAACAAGGTGTTCAACTTTAAGCCCGCAGCGCTCAACCGCCTTAATAATATTTCTTGCCATATCATTGTGACAAGAAATTAGGTGTACGCTGACTTCCATGCGCACTCCTGATAAACCTAGCGGATTTTTAATCCCTTCTTGGTAATCAATCGTAAATTCTTGAGGAATTACATGCAGAATGCGCTGTTCGTCACCAATTTTGATCGATTTTGCCGTATGGATTGCACGATCCATATCTTCTTGAGAAACCTCTTCATCAGAGATAGTTCCCATGCCTTTTTCAATACGGCTCGCAATGTGGCGCCCTGAAAGCGAAATAAAAACATTGCTAATTTGGCACTCGGCCATCAATTCAGCTTGGTCAACGGCACGCTGAACCGATTTTACCACCGATTCAAGGTCGTTAACGCCGCCCTTGTCCATCCCGCGAGACGGACTACTGCCTGCGCCAATAATGTTAATTTGACCATCAGGCAATACTTCGCCTACGAGAGCCGATACGGTAGCAGTGCCTATATCAAGACCAACAATAATGTTGTCATCAGCGGTCTTAGTCATCTGTAGTCTCTTGTGCTAACTCTTGTTCTGGGAACCATCCTATTGATGCTCCCGTATCATACCTGAGGTCTATGTAGCTCACTCGCTGAGTGTCACTACCCAAATTTTTATAAAGCGAGATAAAGCGTTCTATCCGCTCTTCTAACGACTCTTTACCTAGTTCTAAACGAATTCCATTATCGAGGATGATTTGCCACGCTCGACGATCATTTAAAACTAACGATGTGATCATTAGGTTAAGTGCTTCAAATCTCGGACTTATGTCTCGCCATACCTGAAGAACTTCTTCACTGGTGCCTTGTGGCCCGTATAGCTTGACCCGTTCTTCTTCCAATTTGCCAATATCACCATCAAAAATCTGACCGTAATCATTGAGCAAAGCATTACCATTCCAGATTGCCTGTGCATGGTGCTCTGTCAGAAAAACTTTAACCGTGTCTGGCCACTGCTTACGAATAGAGGCATGAGAAACCCAAGGGATCGACTCCGCTATGTTCTGCAACACATCCACGTCCTGAGACATAAATGTACCGACATGCTCAAGACGAGCAAAAGCTCGTTGAACATCTAAAGCAGATACATAGTGTAATTCGCCCTGAAGCACGATTTTTGAAAGGGGTAGACGCTGGTCGTCCCACATCCAAGTAATCGTTGAGTAGAGGAGAGAGCCAATTAACAACAAGACCACCAGCAAAAAACTGCCACCGAAGGCATGTTCTTTTACCAGTGGCATAGCGGTTAAACGACGGCCTTCATTAAAAGCACTTTTAATCAAAGTCCATAGTCCTTGCCATTAGCTCGCTTATTCTTTCCCTATCCCAATTCGTATAATAGAGGCAAAAGCACTTACTTTAACCTTCGGATTATACTGGCGTCCTAGAAAGTATCAAACACTGAAAGTGATAAATCGCTACTTAAAATGTAATAAGTGACGCAAATACCCAAAATTCGATGTTTTAACTAGGCCTGAGTCATCTTATCGATACTTAACTCAAAAGCAGCAAGCTGTTTAGCTACTTTACCGACATCACCCGCGCCCTGAGTTAGTACTAAGTCACCATCTTGTAAAACATTAGCGAGAACTGAAGGTAACGCCTTGCTTTCAGGGACAAAAATTGGATCAAGCTTGCCACGACTGCGAATCGTACGGCATAGAGCCCGACCATCTGCCCCTGCAATTGGTTTCTCGCCTGCCGAGTAAACATCGAGCATGATCAATACATCAACTTGTTCTAATACATTGGCAAAATCATCGTAAAGATCGCGCGTTCGGCTATAACGGTGAGGTTGGAAGATCATCACTAGACGCTTATCTTTCCAACCATTGCGTGCTGCTTGAATGGTCACATCGACTTCTGTCGGGTGGTGTCCGTAGTCATCAACCAACATTGCCTGACCATTACCAGTGTCAAACTCGCCCAAATGATCAAATCGACGGCCTGTGCCTTGCGTGCCAGCCATTGCATTTAAAATTGCTTCGTCGGCAATGTCATCTTCCGTTGCAACCGCAATCGCAGCTGAAGCATTCAATGCATTATGGCGACCTGGAATATTGAGCATAATATCGAGGTCAGCTTTGCCTTGACGGATTACCGTGAACTTACCTTGCTGGCCTTCTTGACGATAGTTATCAATACGTACATCCGCGTCTTCAGAGAAACCATAGGTGATCACTTGGCGACTGATCTTCGGCACTAATTCTCGTACAACAGGATCGTCAATACAAACAATCGCTTGGCCGTAAAATGGCAGATTATGTAAGAAATCGATGAAAGTTTGCTTTAAGGTCTCGAAATCCCCACCATAGGTGTCCATATGATCGGCTTCGATATTGGTTACGATGCTCACCATAGGTTGAAGGTGTAAGAAGGATGCATCGCTCTCGTCTGCTTCCGCAATCAAAATACGGCTAGAACCTAAGCGCGCATTAGTACCTGCACTCTTAACCAATCCGCCGTTAACGAAGGTTGGATCGAGACCAGCTTCTGAGTAGATCTGCGTGACTAGCGCTGTAGTGGTGGTTTTACCATGCGTACCCGCAACCGCAATCCCGTGGCGGAATCGCATCAGCTCTGCCAACATCTCCGCACGGCGAACGACCGGAATACGCGCTGCTCGCGCGGCAATAATCTCTGGGTTCTCTTCGTTTATCGCTGTTGAGACGACAACAACACTTGCTTTGGCAACGTTCTCTTCAGCATGGCCGATAAAGACCGTGGCACCTTTTTGCGTTAAACGCTCTGTCACCGGGTTTTCAGCGATATCTGAACCTGAGATTTGGTAGCCTTCGTTAAGTAGCACTTCGGCAATGCCACTCATCCCTGCCCCACCAATGCCGATAAAGTGAATACATTTCACGCGGCGCATCTCTGGCACCATAGCGCGAATTTGAGCTAAATCTTGAGTATGTTGAATTGTCATGAATCTTCTCGTTATTTCGTCAGTGCAACAATGGCTTCAGCCACCACTTTATCTGCATCTAACTTAGCAGCCCTACGAGCCTCGCTCGCCATAGCCTTTAGTTTGCTCCGATCCAGTGCCTTAATCTCAGACACTAGCTTGTCAACCGTCAGTTCAGGCTGCTCAATCATTTTCGCTGCGCCACATTCTACCAAGTGGTCAGCATTTAAAGCTTGTTGTCGGTCTTTATGCATAAATGGGATAAAGATTGCGCCTACCCCAGCAGCAGAGACCTCAGATACCGTTAACGCACCAGAGCGGCAAACCAGCAAATCTGCCCAGTCATACGCTTTGGCGACATCATCAATAAACTCGGTTACTTGCGCATTTTGCACATTATTTGTTTGGTATGCCTGGGTCACTTCGTCGCGGTTGTTCTTGCCTGCTTGGTGGCGAATCTCAAACTCATCACCTAGCTTCGCCATTACATCAGGTAAGGTACGGTTAAGTATTTGCGCACCTTGGCTCCCCCCCATGACTAGAATACGTACTTTGCCATCACGCTCAGCCATGCGTTGCTCAGGCTCACTAATTGCAACCACATCTTCCCTCACTGGGTTGCCAACAACCTCTGCTTTAGGAAATGCGCCTGGGAAAGCTTGAAAAACCTTTTTAGCTATCTTAGACAACCACTGGTTAGTTAAACCCGCGACGGCATTCTGCTCATGCAACACCACAGGAATACCCAGTAGCCAAGCAGCAATTCCACCAGGCCCGCTGACGTAGCCGCCCATTCCTAGCACAGCATCTGGCTTCCAACGCTTCATATGCGCCCGAGCTTGCATAATTGCGTTTAGGATCTGAAAGGGTGCTTTAATCAAGCGAGCAATACCTTGACCTCGCAGACCTTTTACCTTGATAAAGTCGATCTCAATGCCATGTTTGGGCACTAGGTCGGCTTCCATTCTGTCTGCGGTGCCTAACCAGCGGATCTCCCACCCTTGAGATTGAAGTTGTTTAGCAACCGCAAGACCTGGGAATACGTGACCGCCAGTACCACCAGCCATCACCATTAATCGTTTATTCTTTTTCATCGTTATCTGTGTTTTGTTGTGTTTCTGCGCTAGCTAAACGGCATTCATAATCAATGCGCAGCAATATCGATACAGCGACTGACATGATGATCAAACTTGAACCACCATAACTGATCAGTGGTAGTGTTAAACCTTTGGTTGGCACCATACCTGCCGCTGCGCCAACATTCACTAAGGTTTGAAAAGCGAACCAAATACCTATACCAAATGCTAGGTAACCGCCAAACAACTGGTTGTTATCAAACGCTTTGCGACCAATAAATATCGCTTTCAGCACCAAACTAAAAATCAGCATCAAGACTAAAACCACACCCACATAGCCCAACTCTTCGGCCAAAACAGCGAATACAAAGTCAGTATGTGCTTCAGGAAGGTACTCTAGTTTTTGGATTGAGTTACCAAGACCTTGACCAAACCATTCACCGCGACCAAACGCCATTAACGACTGGGTCAACTGATAGCCACTGCCGAACGGGTCTTCCCATGGGTCGAGGAATGAGGTGACGCGGCGCATACGATAAGGCTCGATGTAAATCAGAGTGGCAACCGAGAGCAGTCCAACCACCATCAAGGCAAGAAACTGAGTGAGCTTAGCGCCGGCAATAAACAGCATGCCGAACAGAGTCACCAACATCACGACTACTGTACCTAAGTCTGGTTGTAACAGCAGTAAACTGGCTAAGGTAGCAAAAACAATAATAGGTTTAATAAAACCACCAAAAAAGCTCGACCTCACTTCTTCATTTTTACGTACCAAATAACCGGACATAAAGATAAACAGCGATAGCTTAGCCACTTCAGCGGGTTGTAAGTTAAATAAACCAAGGGGAATCCAACGTGATGCCCCATTTACCGACTTACCCGCCACCAACACTACAAAGAGCAGAAATATCGATAGCAGCAACAACCAAGTGCTGTATTGAGCCCATCGCTTAGTGGGTACTTGTAGGATTACCGCAGACGTCGACAGTGCCAGAACCAGAAAGATCGCGTGGCGGAACATAAAGTGGAACGGTTGCTCCGTTAGACGTGAGCTAATTGGGAAAGAAGCAGAAGTCACCATCACTAAGCCTGTTAGCATTAGACCTAATGAAATCCATACCAATTGACGGTCATACAAAGCCTCAGGTGAAGCTGAAGTCACCCAACGTTTAATACTGCCAAAGACGTTTTGAATCTGCATATTTCTCGGTGAATTTAAGCGTAGGCTTTTGCAAGCTCGGTAAAGGCATCGCCGCGAGCCATAAAATTATTAAACTGATCGAAGCTCGCACAAGCAGGTGATAATAGCACCATATCACCGGATGAAACTTGAGTGGCAACCCATTTGATGATTTCGTGCATGGTATCAAAACGTTTTGCACTACTATGTAGCGGCATAAACTGATCACCATCTTCACCAAAGCAGCACAACTGTACGTTGAGCGACTGCAAAATTGGGTCAAGTTCAGAGAAATCAGCACCTTTACCGACGCCACCAACCAGCAAGTAGAGTTTACCTTCAAGCTCTAATCCTGCTAACGCTGCCATCGTGCTAGCAACATTGGTCGCCTTTGAATCATTGACCCACTTAACACCTTGATTATCGGCAACAACCTGGCATCTGTGTGTCAAACCGTTGTAAGACTTAAGTGCGGATAGCCCTTTCGCCACATCGACTCCAGCTTCAGTCAGCAGAGCCAATACCACTAAAGCATTGGCGACGTTATGTCGACCTACCAAGGAAAGCTCACTACTCATGCAAATAGGCTTACCATCAATGGCTAAATATTCCTTACTGTCTTTATCAATTAGCGAGAAGCGCGTCGCTTGGTTAAGACTAAACTCGACTAAATTATTGGCCTGTTCAGGATAGGTTGCTCGGTCATCAGCATTCACAATACAAGCGCTAGCATGATCGAAGATACGCAGCTTAGCTTGACGATAATCCTCCATCCCTTGGTAGCGGTCCATATGGTCTTCTGAAAGATTAAGGAAAGCCGCCGCTTTCGGAGCAAGAGATGAAGTAGTTTCAAGTTGGAAGCTAGACAGCTCCAATACATATAGGTCAGCGTCTTGCCTTAGCAGGTCTAAAGCAGGCACACCAATGTTGCCGCCAACTCCAACCTTAAAACCTGCCGCTTGAGCAACTTGACCAGTCCAATCAGTCACGGTGCTTTTACCGTTTGAGCCTGTAATCGCAATGACTGGTTTGTTGACTTGCCAAGCAAACAGTTCGATATCACCAACGACGGGAATATTGGCATTAATGACTTGCTCAATCTCTGGCAGCGCAAGCGCTATGCCTGGATTCGTCACTACCAAATCCGCGGCCATCAACCACGCTTGATTCCAGCCCCCGGAGTGCAGTTCAACACCTTCAGGTAGAGCGTCACTGCCCGGTGGATTGTCTCGAGTATCGATAACGCGAATATCAAGTGTTTTAGGTAATTCTTGCAAGTGTTTAACGACAGAGAGCCCGGTAATACCGAGCCCTACAACCACCACTTTCTCAATACCTTGCCAGCGGTCAATGGTCATTGTGTATGATTTCCTTATCGAACTTTAAGAGTCGCTAAACCTATAAGCACGAGAACAATAGAGATGATCCAAAAACGTACAATCACTCGTGGTTCCGGCCAGCCTTTTAGCTCGTAGTGGTGATGGATAGGCGCCATACGGAAGATACGTTGACCGCGTAGTTTGTATGAACCAACCTGAAGAATCACAGACAGAGTTTCCATAACGAAAACACCGCCCATAATAACCAAGACAAACTCTTGGCGAACCAATACCGCAATAGTGCCTAGTGCGCCGCCTAAGGCTAATGAACCTACATCGCCCATAAATACTTGAGCAGGGTAGGTGTTAAACCATAAGAATCCTAATCCCGCACCAACAATTGCGGTACACACAACCACCAATTCAGAGGCTTGCGGAATGTGTGGAATATGCAGGTAGTTAGCAAAGTTCACGTTACCTGTCGCCCAAGCAATAGCGGCGAAACCAGCGGAAACCAGAACTGTCGGCATAATCGCTAGTCCGTCGAGACCGTCGGTTAAGTTCACTGCGTTACTGGTACCCACGATAACAAAATAGGTAAGAACGATGTACATCAGTCCTAACTGAGGCATCACTTCCTTAAAGAAGGGCACCACTAACTGAGTCGCTGCGGTATCTTTACCGTGAGCATACAGTGCAAAGGCTACCACCAACGCAATCGCCGATTGCCAAAAATACTTCCAGCGGGCAATCAATCCATCGGTATTCTTGCGTACCACTTTGCGATAATCATCGACAAAACCAATCGCACCATAGCCAAGCAGTACCGCAAGAACAGCCCAAACATAAGGGTTCGACAAATCAGCCCAAAGCAGTACCGTCGTCACGATGGCGGTCAAAATCATGATACCGCCCATAGTTGGTGTACCACGTTTGCTAAAGTGAGACTCTGGCCCTTCGTTACGCACAACCTGACCAATTTGCAGCAGTTGCAAACGTCTGATCATGATCGGGCCCATCCAGAGTGAAATGCCTAGTGCAGTTAATACACTGACAATCGCCCGGAACGACAGGTATTCGAATAATCGGAAGAATGAAAAATATGGCTGTAGCAGCTCAGCAAGCCAAATAATCATGTATACATCTCCTTGACAGCAGTAGCAATTTTGCTCATTCCTGCACTATTAGCCCCTTTGACTAACAGTGTTTGAGCTTGTTGACTCTGTTCAATCTGCTGTTTTATATAATCAATCATACTTTGGTGGTCTTCAAAATGAATCCCACCGCACTCTTCACTGATCGCTTTTGCGTCAGCGCCATAAGTAAGCACGTGTTCAAATTTGAATGGGGCAGCATGTTCCCCGACTTGACGATGAAGTGCAAGACTTTCATCACCTAACTCGGCCATATTACCCAAAATTAACCAACGTGCTCCGCTAAAGCCTGAAAGGAGATCAGCAGCCGCTTTCATAGCAGGTACGCTGGCATTGTAGCTATCGTCGATAAGCTTGACCGTCTCACTTAACTCCACTAACTCAACACGGCCTTTTACTTTGCCGAGTTGAGCCAATCCGGTTTTAACCAATTCAAGCGATGCACCTAACTCTAACGCTAGTGCGGTTGCAGATAACGCATTGGACACATTATGTCGACCAATAATGCCAAGCTTAACTTCAACGCTGCCAATCGGAGCCACAAGAGTAAACTGCGCCTCACCCATTTCATTGAGTGAGATGTTGCTGGCAAAGTAGTCCGCAGAAGCGTCCTTGACCGAGAAAGTCTTGATGGTTTTGTCTGCTAATACAGTTTGCCAATAGTCACCACCGTGACTATCAAGGTTAACAATCGCTACTGAGCCCGCTTTTAAGCCTTGGTAGATTTCACCTTTGGCTTGCTTTACCCCATCCATTGAGCCAAAGCCTTCAAGGTGAGCAGCGGCGACATTATTAACCAGTGCGACATCAGGCTGAACCAGTTGGGTGGTGTAGGCAATTTCACCAATATGATTTGCCCCCATCTCAATCACAGCAAAGTCATCTTCTGGCGTTGAGCGTAGCAAGGTCAGCGGAACACCAATGTCGTTATTGAAGTTTCCAGCCGTGAATAACACACGCCCTTTCTGCTCCATAATACTGGCAACCATTTCTTTTACTGTGGTCTTACCGCAGCTCCCCGTAATAGCCACGGTAGGCGTTGAGCAAGTATGGTGCACCAGCGAACCAAGCTGACCAAGAGCAAGCTTAGTATCTTTAACTAACAATTGAGGGACTTCAGCTTCAACAATGCGGCTCACCAATAGAGCTCCCGCACCTGATTCCAATGCCTGAGCGGCAAAATCGTGCGCATCAAATCGCTCGCCAACTAAAGCAATAAATAATGCGCCAGTTTCGATGGCGCGTGTATCAGTTGATACTGAATTTATCACTAGATCATTGCCGATCAGTTCAGCGTCTAGCGATTCAGCAATCTGGCTTAACATTAAAGAAATCATGCATTGTTCTCCAACAGTTGCTGTGCTGATTCACGATCCGAGTAGTGAACCATTTCATTAGCCATCACTTGATAATCTTCATGACCTTTACCCGCTAGTAAAATGATGTCATCAGACTGACTATTCTCTAAAGCGTATTTCAGCGCATCAAAACGGCTGTGCTGTACGATTGCGCTGTCAGGATTAGCCATGCCTGCGAGCATATCTTGGACGATCTGTTGCGGTGATTCACTGCGAGGGTTGTCATCGGTAAGAATGACATGATCCGCTAAGCGCTCACCAATTTCCGCCATCATCGGGCGCTTACCTGTATCGCGATCACCGCCACAACCAAAAATAGCCCAAAGCTTACCTTGGCAGTGAACTCGGAGTGCTTGCAGTGCTTTTTCTAGTGCATCAGGTGTGTGAGCGTAATCGACAACAACCTTGGCTTTTTCATTGGCAGCAAACAGCTCCATACGACCAATCACAGGCTTTAGCGAACTTGCCGTTGCAATCAGCTTTTGCTTATCAATACCAAGACAAAGCAAAGTCACCATAGCGAGTAAGACATTATTGGCATTGAATTCCCCAATGAGAGGAACACTGATCGTGCCTGAGCCAAATGCGCCTGCAAAATCGAGGGTAATACCCGATTCAGAGTATCTAACTTGCTCAGCCCACACTGCACGTGGATGCTCACTCGGCTTAAGGGTAACCGCAATGGCGTTATCTAGGCGATTGAACCACTCAGCGCCAACTGGATCATCAATATTGAGCACCGCTTTATTGCACATATGCTGGCTAAATAGTGAGAACTTGGCTTCTGCGTACTCTTCCATCGTACCGTGATAATCCAAGTGATCACGACTTAAGTTAGAGAAAGCCCCAACCTCAAATTCCACCGCTCTAACACGCCCTTGGACCAAACCATGAGAAGAGACTTCTAAAGCGGTATAGTCAGCGCCTTGTTGCTCCAAAGAATGTAAGGTTTGAAGAATCTCAATCGCGTTACCCGTAGTGTTTTTCGCCACTTGAAGATCAGCAAGAAAACCGTTGCCTGTGGTACCCATCACCGCCGCTTTTTTCTCGACAAGGTCAAGCCATTGAGCAATTATTTGAGTAATAGTGGTTTTACCATTGGTGCCCGTAACACCAATGAGCTTGTTGTGAGTTAACGGGTAAAGTCGTTTGGCCAGTGCTGATAAATGCTGAGCTAAGTCACCAATATAGATCACAGGGACCTCACCTTGCAGTTCAATCTGACCATGTGGATGAGACTCACACGCCTCAGCAATAATCGCATTTGCGCCCTGTTCGATAGCAACAGGAATAAAACGTCGCCCATCGACTGTATGGCCTTTTACCGCCACAAAGGTTGAACCTTGCGAGACTTTTCGGCTATCAAGTTCTAGGCTCTTAACAATCACACTTGCGCTTGAGTGGTTAGAGATATCCAACCACGGAGAAAGTAACACGGCTAAGGTCAGTTCCTTCGACATAGTAAACTCACTTAATCTTGTTTAAATCTGTTCTCATCAGGAGCCACGTTAAGAATTTGCAACGTACCCTTTAAAATTTCAGCAAAGACCGGCCCTGCGACGGAACCACCATAGTAGTTATCACCTTGTGGTTCATTGACTACAACCACCAGTGCGACCCTAGGGTCACTCGCAGGAGCGATTCCTGCGGTATAGGCGAAGTACTCGTCACCATAACCACCAGCGATTGCTTTGCGCGAAGTACCCGTTTTGGCGGCAACTCGATAGCCAGGTACCGCAGCTTTAGTCGCCGTACCACCCGGTTGCGTTACTGTCTCAAGCATATTGAGTACTTTTTGCGCGTTGTCGTGGTCAATGACCTGCTTAGATAAATCTTGCTGGTTGTTTTCGATGATATGAATCGGCTGATACTCACCAAGGTTACCTAGTGTCGCGTAGGCGTGAGCAAGCTGAAGAGGAGTAATGGTCAATCCGTAGCCGAACGACAGTGTGGCTATCTCAAACTTCGACCAGCGGCGACGGTTAGGGAAAATACCCTGCGTTTCACCGACGAGGTTCAAACCTGAAACTTCACCAAAGCCAACAGAACTATACATACCGAGCAAAGCTTCAAGCGGCATATCGAGGGCAAGTTTCGCCACGCCAATGTTACTCGACTTCTTCAAAATGGTTGTGAGGTCAGCTTTACCAACTTTGGATGTATCACGTACGCGGCTTCCGCCAATTTGCATAATGCCATTGCCGGTGTCAATCACCGTCTCATCATCAGCAACGCCATTTTCTAAAGCAGCAAGCACAACAAAAGGTTTCACCGTTGAACCCGGCTCGAACGCATCGGTAATCACTCGGTTACGCATTTTTGCTGACTGAAGGTCTGAGCGGTTGTTTGGGTTGTATGACGGCGCGTTAACCATCGCCAACACTGCGCCTGTTTTTACATCAAGAATTACTGCAGAGCCTGACGTCGCTCGATAGTCAGCCACCGCTTGCTTTATCGCGCGGTAAGCAATCGCCTGAATACGCTGGTCAATAGTCAGCTCTAACGGCTTGCCTTCTTCACGCTCTTCAAGAGAGATATTTTCCACCACGCGGCCATAGCGATCTTTACGGATAATTCGCTTACCCGCTTCTCCCGTGAGCCACTTATCGTAACTGCGCTCAACACCTTCAAGGCCGTGGCCATCAATTCCTGTCACCCCAACTAAGTGAGCACTAACTTCACCGGCTGGGTAGTAACGTCTCGATTCTGCTTTCAGACCAACGCCAGATAGCTTTAACTCACGAATATAGTGCGCCATAGCAGGACTGACTTGACGCTGAAGATAGATAAACCGTTTGCTCTTGTTACGGTTTATTTTGTCGATTAGGCCTTGGCGCTTAAGACCAAGAACATCAGCAAGAGCATGCCAACGGTCGACGTCGACTAGCCCACCCGCTTTAAAGATGGCAACCGGGTCAGCCCAAACGGCTTCAACCGGTACACTTACTGCTAGAGGCTCGCCATTACGATCAGAAATAATGCCGCGTGCGGAGTGAAGCGTCTTGGCTCGGATTGAGCGCAGATCGCCCTGCTTGATTAAGTTGTCTGGTTCAACGATTTGGATGTAAGCAATACGGCCAGCAAGAGCCGCGAAAGCACAGAAAACGAAAAATAGCACCAAGTAGAAGCGCCAACGGATTAGCGTCGCTGGCGGCTGCTCGGTTTTAGGCTCGACAGGTTTGACTTTTTTGCTCATGGAAGGTTGATGATGACTTCTTTGTCTGAATCTGGGCGTTTCATTTCTAGCTCAGTCTTCGCAACAGCTTGTACGCGGCTATGCTCCGCTAAAGCTGTTTCTTCGATAAGCAGGTTACGCCATTCATTGTCCAATCTTTCACGCTCAACCAGTGCCTGATCTTTATCGGTAATTGCCTGACGAGTGTGGTGGGTCGTAAAAACCACTCCCATCGCGCTACTAAAAATCAGTACCAATAGAACCAGTGGCACTCGACCGACACTCAAAAGATCGAGTGCTATCAGTTTAGCGAGATTAGGAGCGGGCTTACTCATGGGGTTATAGTTTTTCAGCTAAGCGGAGTACAGAGCTACGTGAGCGAGCATTCACTTCCACTTCTTGCTTAGAAGGTTTGATCGCTTTACCAACAGGTTTCAGGTTAGCACTGCCTAGCGCTTTAATTTGATCTTCCGTCATAGGAATACCGTGCGGCACTTCAGGTCCTTTACTCTCTTTACGAATAAAGCGCTTAACCATACGATCTTCTAGCGAGTGGAAGCTGATCACGGATAGACGACCTTGAGGAGCCAAGATGCTCGCAGCCCCTTTTAGCGCCGTATCAATCTCTTCTAGCTCACTATTGATGTATATTCGGAATGCTTGGAATGCGCGAGTCGCTGGGTGCTTTTTCTCTTTAAAGCTCTTTGGCGCCGCTTCAGAGATTAACTTAGCCAATTGGCCTGTGCGTGTCAGCGGTTCGCTCTCTTCATTTTCACGATAAGCTACAATCGCTTTCGCAATGCGGCGAGCATGTTTATCTTCACCAAACTCACGAATCACCCAAGTGATATCATCAAGGTCAGCTTCCAATAGCCATTGAGAGACAGGAATGCCAGAGGTCGGATCCATACGCATATCTAGCGGGCCATCTTTCATAAAGCTAAAACCGCGCTCTGCATCGTCCAACTGGGGTGATGACACACCAAGATCAAGCAACACACCATCAACTTTACCGACCAGATCGTACTCAACAGCATATTCAGCCATACCCGAAAACGGGCCATGAATAATGGTAAAACGTGGGTCGTCAATTTTGTTCGCTTCAGCGATGGCTTGCGGGTCGCGGTCAATACTGTAAAGACGACCGTTTTCACCAAGCTTGGAGAGAATTGTACGGCTGTGACCACCGCGACCGAATGTACCGTCAATGTAAATACCGTTTGGTTTTATCGCTAAACCGTCGATCGATTCATGAAGGAGTACAGATATGTGTTTGAATGCTTCGGTCATAGTTATCTCATGTGGCTGACGCATTGACGAATTCAGATTCTCCAGTGTACTGATTTAATGGCTTATCGCCACCACTAGCGAGTGAGAACACGTGATTTTGCGCTAAGTTTAATAGTTCGAAAACAAATTTGGTCAATAAAAAGCAAAAAACCCATCATAACAAAGTTACGATGGGTCTCGAATAGGTGGAGCCGACACATAAGCCGGGTTCTGTTCCGCTTGCGCGGCGGTAGCCATTCGTCTAGGCCAGCAATCACTCACTGGCTCAAGCAACCTACCCGCCTCCTTACGCGAGCAACGCAATGTGGAGGCCTATTTGGTCTTGCTTCAGGTGGAGTTTACCCTGCTACGAACTATTACTAGTCGTCCGGTGCGCTCTTACCGCACCCTTTCACCCTTACCTGTTCCCTTACGGGCCATCGGCGGTCTTCTCTCTGCTGCACTTGTCGTGGGCTTGCGCCCCCCAGGCGTTACCTGGCACCTTGCTCTATGAAGCCCGGACTTTCCTCCCCTTTGTCAGTCTCCCGAAGGACGTCAACGTCAGTCTCCTAAAAAAGGACCTCAACGTCAGTCTCCCGAAGGACATCAACAAAGCAGCGACTACCCAGTCGACTCCGAGGGCGGATTGTATAGAGTTCAGAGAGCAGTGTCTAGCGAGATCACAGATTTGCTGCAAACGAAGGGTTAAGTGGTCAGAAAGTAGACGAGAACGCTGGCGCTATGGAAAGCGGGATCGGGCTTCGCCCTGCGAGAATCTGGAACGGACTTCGTCCTTCGAGAGTCGAGAAATAGATATTAGAGCCAAGAATACATCTTCTCGACTCTAATCTCTCAAACCTTAGTCTAGGTTCTCCAACCCCCATTTATACAGGGCATTCTTTTTCAGGTTGTAGATTTCCGCTGCCATCGCTGCTGCTTTCTTTAATGGCAACTCTTTGGTCAAAATGGTCACCGTGCGCTTAACTTCTTCAGGGATAGAGTCATCTTCTGATGCGCGGTAGCCATGGATCAGTAGTGCCATTTCACCACGTTGCTGGTTAGAGTCCGACTTGACCCATTCAACCAGTTCACCTAGCGGCATACCTTGGATGGTTTCGAAAGTTTTGGTTAGCTCCCTTGCCAATACCACTTCTCTGTCTGGACCCAAGATTTCAAGCATGTCATCAAGCGAGTCTAAGATACGGTGTGGAGACTCATAGAAAACACATGTACGCTCAACTTTAGCGATTTCAAGGAATTTATCCTTACGACCTTTACTTTTAGCAGGTAAGAAGCCTTCAAAGCTAAAGCGGTCAGAGGGTAGGCCTGACGCACTTAATGCGGTGATGACTGCACAAGCACCAGGTAAAGGGACAACTTTTACTCCCGCCTGACGACATTGAGTCACAAGATGGTAACCTGGATCACTAATTAATGGTGTACCTGCATCAGAAACTAATGCGATCGAGTGCCCAGCTAACAATTTATCGACTAACACTTGCGCTTTTTGCTGTTCATTATGATCATGAAGGGCAAAAGTTTTAGTTTGAATACTGAAGTGAGACAATAGTTTACCAGTATGACGAGTATCTTCAGCAGCAACGAGGTCTACATTGGACAAAACTTCAATCGCTCGTTGAGTTATATCGCCTAAATTACCAATCGGCGTAGGCACGATATAGAGAGTTGGAACCTCAGTTGGTAAGGTTTTGTTATCTGTCATTTGTTTACCATCACTTCAACGATTAATATAGACACAATCTTATACGGAATTAATAAAGAACTCATGGCCATGAATAACCACAAGCGTCTAAGTGTAACACGCTTACTGACTCCTGTAGCACTTGCTGTCACATTGGCAGCGTGTTCTTCTGCTCCTAAGACGCCGCGAAGTGTCGATATTACCCTAGATCCAAACCAATCAGTGCAAACCTATTTAATGCGCGCTGACAGCAGCCAGGGCAGCTTACAAAATGATTGGTTAATCATGGCGCTAAAAGCCTCTATTGACTCAGGTGACCTTGTTCAATCTGAACTATTGATCAAGCGTTTGGCTCGCCAGTCTTTAAACGACATGCAGCAAGCTGAATGGCAACTCGGGCGTGCCGAACTGCTAGTCACTCAAGGTAACCATGCCGAAGCATTGCAAATTCTCAACTTTAAGCCGTCATGGCAGTTAGGCGAAGACCAATGGCTTAACTACCACCAGTTGCGCGCTTCACTGTTTACCAAGCAGGGTGACTTCTTCAACGCGACACGTGAGCTCTCTTTGAGTAGTCGATACCTTCCGGAAAGTGAGCAAGCCTTTGTAGCACAGGGAATTTGGAATAACCTAAGTCAGTATTCAGCTTCGCAAATAGAAACCTTAAAACAGCAAGAGTCTGACCCAGTCATCTCCGGCTGGCTAGAGTTAACAGGTCTAACTAAAAGTTTGGCGAACAATCTACCACAGCTAAAATCTGGCCTTGAACAATGGCTATTAGATAACCCAACTCACCCTGGTGCTATCTACACCCCTCAAGCTGTGACTGACATTATCGCTTTAGAAATCATCAAGCCAGTGAACACGGCCTTGCTGCTACCACTTTCGGGCAAGTTTGCCAAGCAAGCTCAGTTAATTCGTGATGGGTTTATCCTTGAAATGATGAACGATGGTGAGCGCGATGAAAACGCCACACTAACGGTCATTGATACCAACGCTACTTCCATCCAAGAGCTTGAAGCAACATTGGTTGAAAAACAGATTGATTCAGTGGTCGGCCCGCTGTTAAAAAGCAACATAGAGAAACTTCAGCAAGCTCAAGCTAGTTTCGCCAACCCACTCCCAACGCTAGCACTTAACATTCCAGATGAAGTCGAAGCAGGTAACAACACTTGCTACTTAGCCCTATCGCCAGAGCAAGAAGTGGCGCAAGCGGCCAAACATTTAGCGCAACAAGGCTACCAATACCCGTTAATCCTTGCGCCACAAGGCCGTTTGGGATCACGAGTTGTCGAAGCATTCGAGCAAGAGTGGCATAAGCATAGTGAGAATAAGGTTGCGGTAAACCTCTTCGGCGACAAGCGTCAACTACAACGCGATATCAACAAAGTATTCGGCCTGCAAAGTAGCCAACAACACATTGCCCAGATGGAATCACTACTCAACATTCCACTGGAAAGCCAACCACGCAGTCGTCGTGATATCGATGCAGTTTACATTGTCGCAAACGGCTCTGAACTTACCCTGATTAAACCATTTATTGAAGTGGCGATTAACCCTGATACAGTGCCACCTAAACTCTACTCGAACTCACGCAGTAACAGTGGCCGCCAGCAATACGAAGATCTTTCGGGTGTGATGTATAGCGACATCCCATTACTGATTCAACCTGATGCCGCATTGAAAGCTCAAATGGACCAACTTTGGCCAAAAGATTCCAACGCAGAAAAGCGCCTTCAAGCACTAGGAATGGATGCATACCGCTTAATGGAGCACCTGCCACAAATGAAAGTTGTGCATGACTATACCGTTGATGGCAACACGGGCGTATTGAGCATCAATGGTGATTGTATTGTCCAAAGAGAGATCAGCTGGGCGGAACATAGTGCTACTCAGTAAGCGCGCGCAAGGACAACATTACGAAGCTGCAGCTGAAAAGCATCTTATCAGTTGCGGCTTATCGCCAATTGAGAGAAACTTCCTTATCAAAGGAGGCGAACTCGACCTGATTATGAAAGATGGCGAGACGATCGTTTTTGTCGAAGTTCGCTACCGTAAAAGCCAAACTTATGGACATGCTGCGGAAACAGTTACCGCAAACAAAATGAAAAAGCTCATCAAAACCGCCACACTGTGGCTGAGCAAAAATGGCTTATCTATCTATTCAACCGATTTTCGCTTTGACTTAGTGGCTATCCATCAGCAAGGTGAGCAAATCGAGTGGATCAAAAACGCAATTACTCAAGGATAATCAATGCTAGATAGCATTAAAGACAGCTTTACTGAAAGTATTCAAATTCAAATCGCAGCAGCCGAAGCGCTCCCTGATGCCATTACTCATGCGGCACAAGCTATGGTAGCGAGTCTGCTCAACGGCAACAAAATTCTTTGCTGCGGCAACGGTGGCTCTTCTTCAAACGCACAACAGTTTGTTTCTTGTCTTCTCAACCGATTTGAAACCGAGCGACCAAGTTTGCCTGCTATGGCACTGACAGCGGATAACACCACCTTAACCGCAGTGGCGAATGACTACCACTACGAAGAGATATTCTCCAAACAGGTACGTGCTTTTGGTCAGACGGGTGACATCTTACTTGCTATCTCTACCAGTGGTAACAGTAAAAACATTATCAAAGCGATGGAAGCCGCGGTAACCCGAGATATGACCATTATTGCCCTAACGGGTAAAGATGGCGGCGAGATGGCTGGCTTGTTAGGTGAGAATGATGTTGAGATTCGTATCCCATCTCACAGAACCGCAAGAATTCACGAAGTTCATATGGTGACGCTACACTGCTTATGCGATCTTATCGACCAAGTATTGTTCCCAGCGCACGAAGAGTAAGTTATGAAGATATTTAAAGGCTTATTGCTGTCATTTTTCGCCCTCAGCCTCACCGGTTGTGCAGGCTTGTTTGTCGCGGGTGCGGCAACAACTGCCAGTATTGTGATTGATCCTAGAACGACTCAAGAAATCTGGAACGACAACAACATCGAGTTTGAAATTGCAGGTACTGGTAACAAAGCTCCATTCAGAGGTAACGCACGTATTACTGCTAGCTCTTACAATGGCAACGTGATTTTAATGGGGCAAGCGAATACCGAGCAGCTTAAGCGTGAGATTGAAAGTCGTGCTCGTGACATAAAAGGTGTTGAGAACATATATAACCAACTGCGCGTTAAAGCGCCGCTCTCTGTTGGCGAAATAAGTCACGACAGTTGGATCACCACTAAGGTTAAATCCGCTTTAATTGCCAACTCTGAATTAAGTGGAACCAAAATCAAGGTCATCACCGAAGACAAAGAAGTCTTCCTACTTGGCTATGTCTCAGATGAGCATGCTGAAATAGCGATAGATATCGCCCGCAATACCTCTGGGGTAAAACAGGTGGTAAAAGCATTCCATCAAGGAAGCTAAGCGAATCGCAGATACAAAAAAGCAGCGCTAGGCGCTGCTTTTTTATTATTTAACGACTCTAAGACTCGGTCGACCCTTAGGTCTTGGTGGCTCGTCATCACCCACTGTCGCATCTGCGGTTTCTGGTTCTGGCTCCACCTCTGTCGCAACTGACAATGGTTGAGGCTCGTCAGATACCTCTTCGATGCCTTCTTCCTCGTACTCAGCCATGTAAGCCTCTTCAGGCTCAAACATCGTACCTGCGCCGTTTTCACGTGCGTAGATAGCTTGTACTGCATACAAAGGAACAATCACTGAGTGAGGGCGACCACTAAAGCGAGCATTGAAAGTAATCGCTTCGTTGCCTAACTCTAAATTACCCACCGCTCTTGGAGCGATATTAAGGATAATCTGACCGTCTTGAACAAACTCCAAAGGTACACGTACACCAGGTAATTCTGCTGCCACGACCAAGTGTGGAGTTAAATCGTTATCCACCAGCCAATCATAGAATGCACGAAGCATGTATGGTCGGCGTGGTGTCATGTTTGCTATATCCATCTTCTCGCCAATTAACGAGCTAGACGCATTTCACGTTCAGCTTCAGTTAGAGAAGCTAGGAATGAATCACGTTCGAATACGCGGTTCATGTAAACTTTTAGCTCTTTAGAACCTGGGCCTACTAACTCGATACCAAGTTGAGGCAGACGCCATAGTAACGGTGCTAAGTAACAGTCAATTAGGCTGAACTCTTCGCTCATGAAATATTCGTACTCAGCAAAAACAGGGCCTAGAGTTAGCAGGTCATTACGTAGTTTGTTACGTGCTGCTTCTGCTTCTTCTGCGTTGCCTTTTACGACTTTCTCAGCAAGCGTGTACCAGTTTTTCTCAATACGGAATATCATTAGACGACTGTTACCACGAGCAACTGGGTAAACTGGCATCAATGGTGGATGAGGAAAACGCTCATCTAGGTATTCCATGATGATCTTTGAATCGTAAAGCGCTAGTTCACGGTCTACTAACGTTGGTACTGTCTTGTACGGGTTAAGTTCAATAAGCTCCGCAGGTAGATTTGCTTCATCTACTAGTTCTACTTCAACGCTTACACCTTTCTCTGCTAGAACAATACGTACCTGATGGCTATACATATCAGATGCACTTGAAAATAGAGTCATCACAGAACGTTTATTGGCAGCTACAGCCATGGAGCCCTCCAGCACACTTACAAATATAAAAACAATGGAGGCTAAGCCTCCATTGTTAAGTTCAAAAATTGGGAATTAGCACAGTATGATAGCACAATTAGTGCACATCACGCCAATACTCTTTCTTCAGTAGCACAACAACAATCGTGAAGATGACTAGGAAAGCCATTACCCACCAACCTAGCGCATGACGCTCTAGTTTCACTGGGTCACCTGAGTACTCCAAGAAGTTAACCAAATCACGTACTGCTTGGTCGTACTCTTCATTGTTTAGCTCACCGGTACCATCAGCTTCAACGCCAACCACTTTTGTTACTTCTTTGCCATCTACGACATGAGTTTCAAAAACTGGCTTAGGAATGCCTTGCAGCTCTTCTAGTACATGGGGCATACCAACACTTGGGAAAACAATGTTGTTAACGCCAAATGGACGGCTTGGGTCCTCATAGAATGAACGCAGGTAAGTGTATAACCAATCCGTACCACGAACACGAGCAACCAGTGTTAGATCTGGTGGTGGAGCACCAAACCATTTTGCTGCTGACTTCTCAGGAATCGAGTTTTCCATCAAGTCACCCACTTTCGCTTCTGGATCAAAGATTAGGTTTTCTTTAAGCAATTCAAGTGGGATACCAATGTCACGCGCGACACGCTCATAACGTTGGTATTGAGCTGAGTGACAGCCGAAACAGTAGTTCATAAACAGTTTCGCGCCGTTTTGTAGTGAAGCTTGGTCACTCAGATCATTGTTTGCTTTATCAAGTGGTACGTTCGCACCCGCTGCCATCGCCAATGAAGGCAGCATTGCAAATAAAATTACAATCCATTTTTTCATTTGAATGTCACCCTTTCTGGTAGTGGCTTAGTCGCTTCGTTCTTACTGTAGAAGTACAGCAGTACGAAGAACATGAAGTAAGCTAAGCTGAAGATCTGAGCTAACAGCGTGTATGTTGGTGTTGCTGGTAGCGCACCAAGAATACCCAACGCGATAAAGCTGATCGTGAACTGGATGATATTGAATAAATGGAACTTACTGCGGTAGCGGTAAGAACGTACACGACAACGGTCTAACCAAGGTAGTACAAATAGAACCGCAATCGATGCACCCATCGCGATAACACCTAGTAGCTTATCCGGAACCGCACGTAGAATCGCGTAGAACGGAGTGAAGTACCATACAGGAGCAATGTGCTCAGGTGTTTTCAGTGGGTTTGCTGCTTCAAAGTTAGGTGGCTCAAGGAAGTAACCGCCCATCTCTGGGTTGAAGAACAGCACATAACAGAAGAAGAATAGGAAACCAGCTACACCTACCATATCTTTCACAGTCCCGTACGGGTGGAAAGGAATAGAATCGATGATGTCGTATTTCTTAGTGTAATCCTTATGGAATGGGAACTGAGTCTTGTAGTCATCGCCCATTGTACCTTTAGGTAACTTAGTTTCGATACCATCAGGGTTGTTTGAACCGACTTCGTGCAGTGCTAGTACGTGAAGAACGATTAGCAGCAATAGAACGATAGGCAGTGCAATTACGTGTAGTGCAAAGAAGCGGTTTAGCGTTGCACCAGAGATAACGTAGTCACCACGAATCCAAAGCGTTAGGTCATCACCAATAACAGGAATCGCACCAAATAGGGAAATGATTACCTGTGCACCCCAGTAAGACATCTGTCCCCAAGGTAATAGGTAACCCATGAACGCTTCAGCCATCAACACTAGGAAGATAAGCATACCGAAGATCCACAGTAGCTCACGAGGCTTCTGGTATGAACCGTAGATAAGGCCACGGAACATGTGTAGGTAGACAACAACGAAGAAAGCCGAAGCACCTGTTGAGTGCATGTAACGCAATAACCAACCGTACTCTACATCACGCATGATGTATTCGATTGAGGCAAATGCACCATCACCAGAAGGAACATAATTCATCGTTAACCAGATCCCCGTAAGGATTTGGTTAACCAAAACAAGCATCGCTAGCGAGCCAAATAGATACCAGAAGTTAAAGTTCTTTGGCATCGGGTACTCAGAAAGGTGCTTCTTGTACGCATTCATTGCGGGTATGCGTTTTTCTACCCAATCAAGTAGAGCTTGCATTATGCCTCCCCTTCTTCGTCAACACCGATCATTATCTTGGTATCACTTAAGTATTGGTGTTTTGGAACAACTAGGTTTAGTGGCGCTGGTACGCCTTGGAAAACACGACCTGCCATGTCGAACTTAGAACCGTGACACGGACAGAAGAAACCTGATTTAACACCCTGAACTTGCTCATTAAAACTGTCAGGTAAATACGTTGGAGAACAACCAAGGTGTGTACAGATACCTACCGCAACAAAATACTCTGGCTTAATTGAGCGATAAGCATTCTGAGCATAAGTTGGTTGTTGTTCTTCTGCTGAAGATGGGTCGCGTAGCTGACCATCGATAGCTTTTAATCCTTCGACTACAGACTGTGCACGACGTACAACCCATACAGGTTTACCACGCCACTCCACACGTACCATTTGCCCTTCTTCAAGTTTACCGATATCAACTTCAACAGGGGCACCTGCAGCTTTGGCTTTTTCACTTGGGTTCCAAGATTTAATAAAAGGAACGGCGACAGCAGCTGCTCCTAAACCACCCACAACAGCTGTTGTAGCAGTCAAGAAACGTCTGCGACCGTTATTTAAAGGCGCATTGCTCATCCAAACATTCTCCCATTTGCTCCTTGTGGATTTATTATTATTCCGCTTAAAGAGCATGGCTAACAAAATACGAATTTAGTTGTATTTATTTGATGCCAAATGATAAATAAAACCCTACTTTTTGACAAGATAAAGCTACCTTTTTGTAACATTTGTGAAGCGAATCGCCAGTGAGGTCACAAAAGGAGGATAAGTAAGAGAAATCAAATGATAAGTGGCGCTAGGAAAGGATTTTTTTAACGGACAAAAACAAAAAAGCCTGGCGAGAAGCCAGGCTTTTGGTACCACATTCCAATGTAAACATTGGAAGCGAATCTTTTCGAAAAAAGATTAACGCTTAGAGAACTGTGGACGACGACGTGCTTTACGTAGACCAACTTTCTTACGTTCAACGCAACGAGCGTCACGAGTAACGTAACCCGCAGCACGTAGAGTAGGACGTAGAGACTCATCGTATTCCATTAGAGCGCGAGTGATACCGTGACGGATAGCACCTGCTTGACCAGAAATACCGCCACCTTTAACAGTAACGTATAGGTCTAGTTTCTCAGTTAGTTCAACTAGCTCTAGAGGCTGTTTAACAACCATGCGAGAAGTTGGACGACCAAAGTACTCATCAAGGCTACGCTTGTTGATTACGATGTTGCCGCTGCCTGGTTTAACAAAAACACGTGCAGCTGAGCTTTTGCGACGGCCAGTACCGTAGTATTGATTATCTGCCATTGTTCGAAATCCCCGATTAGATGTCTAGTACTTGAGGTTGTTGAGCAACATGGTTGTGCTCAGCGCCAGCGTAAACTTTCAGCTTACGGTACATAGCACGGCCAAGAGGACCACGTGGTAGCATACCTTTAACTGCTAGCTCAAGAGCCATCTCTGGCTTGCGATCAATTAGCTTTTCAAAGCTGATTGATTTTAGGCCGCCAGGGAATTCAGTGTGACGGTAGTAAATCTTACCTTTAGCCTTGTTACCAGTTACAGTAACTTTCTCCGCGTTAACAACGATGATGTAATCACCAGTGTCACAGTGTGGAGTGTATTCAGCTTTGTGTTTGCCACGTAGGCGAGATGCAATTTCACTTGCTAGACGGCCAAGAGTTTTACCTTCAGCGTCTACAACGTACCAGTCGCGTTTTACAGTTTCTGGTTTAGCAACGAAAGTTTTCATGCTAATAATAACCCGTTCAATAATTAAATTTACACTTAAGGAGCTTTCACTCCCACTGACTAAGAGTCCAGTTAACACCCCTTCGAGTGATTGGCACTCTCGACCCGTTATGTCGAAATACCTTCGATAATAAGGTCTGCAGTAACGGTGGGTCGCAGGATTATAGAGAAGTCAGTAGAAAAAATCACCTCTTTTCGCGTGAAAATTTCATTTTTTTTCAATTAAGCACAGTTCGCTTCCGCCAGTTATGCTAAATGTTCTTTCGCCAAGTAATCATGGCTTTGCATTTCAATCAAACGCGACTGACAGCGTTTAAATTCAAACTCCAATTGACCACCAGCATAAAGCGCTTCCAATGGCACTTCCGCAGATATAATCAGTTTCACATGACGTTCATAGAACTCATCGACCAAAGCAATGAAACGCCTTGCAGCATCATCTATGGTGCGATCCATCTTCTGTACATCCGCCAGCAGTACGGTGTGATAGATGCGCGACATCTCTATGTAGTCATTTTGGCTGCGCGCAGATTGGCATAGCTGTGCAAAGCTCGCATGTAACACGTCTTCAGAAGCTTGAATGACGTCAATCTCTCGATGATTGATTTCGATGCTCTGAGCCCCTTTCTTCCCTTCTCCGACGAGCTGTTCATAATAGTGGCGAAGGTTTTTATCTGCTTGCGCGTCTAGAGGAGAGTGGTAGATCTCGGCTTGTTCTAGAGTTCTCAAGCGGTAATCAATCCCACTATCAACATTCAACACGCGGCAGTTTTTCTCGATCAATTCAATAGCAGGAAGAAAACGAGCACGTTGCAAGCCATTACGATACAAATCTTGCGGTGGAATATTCGAGGTCGCGACTAAGATAACACCACGTTTAAACAGAGCTTGGAACAGAGTGCCCAGAATCATCGCATCAGTAATGTCTGAAACAAAAAACTCATCGAAGCAGATGATCTCAGCTTCAGACTTAAATTTGTCAGCCACCAACTCTAGTGGGTCATTCACGTCACCTAATGCGTTTAACTCATCGTGGACGCGATACATAAAGCGGTGAAAATGGACACGCATTTTCTTTTCTGTGGGTAGAGCCTCAAAGAAGGTATCAACCAGATAGGTTTTACCACGCCCTACCCCGCCCCAAAAATAAAGCCCTTGAGGCGCTTGAGGTTGCTCAGGCGCTTTTTTACTAAACCAAGTTTTCCAACCGCTCGGCTTTTCTACTGGCGTGTTAACGTAGTCGATGAATTCATGGTAGAGATTATCTAAGGCTGTGACCGCTTGTAGCTGTGCGGCATCCTTTTGAAAACCATGTTGTTTTATATCATTGTTATAGATTTCTAATGGCGTCATTGCTTCTTTACCTACTCAAGAAGACTGTCAAACTGCTATGTAGAGCACATGCATTTTTCTTTATTGGCTTAAGTTCTCATAGTACCATGTCATTTGAACATGTGTAACTAACCAGTAAAAAACATGTTAAATAACAATGATAAGGAGCAATTATGCCTTGGATTTATGCCCTCGTAGGTTTGCTTGTTGGTATGGTTTTGGGTGTTGCGATTTCTCGCCTGACAACACCAGGATACAAGAAGCAAAAGAGCGTTCAAAAAGATCTCGACAACGCAAAATTTGAATTAGAGCAGCAAAAACAAGATCTTGCAGATCATTTTGCGCAAACAGCGGAAATGTTGGATTCACTAGGTAAAGAGTACACTAAGCTGTATCAACATATGGCGAAGACGTCTTCAGAGCTTTTGCCAAACATTCCCGAGCAAGATAACCCATTCGTGAAGAAGATCGCTCAGCAGTCTGATTCAGAATCAGTTGAAAATAACGATGTTGATATTCAACCGTTAAGCGAAGCGCCTAAAGATTATGCGTCAGGTTCAACGGGTTTATTAAAAGAGCAGAAGAAAGAAATTTTAGATTCTCAAGACGTTGTTTCAGCTAAAGCGTCATAATTGAAATCTATCTTTGATGAACTTTGCAAAGGTTTTTAAGTCATAACTCCTACAAGTGACCATTGAAATCTGATTTTTCGTACAAATGTCAGTATTAGGTCCTTAACCAACTAGGAGTATCCGATGAAAAAACCTTTGCTTGCTTTAACCGTCCTGACATTAAGCCTAAGTTCAATCATCACACCAATACAGGCTACGGCCGCTTTGCCGTTTACGGTTGATGGCGAACAGTTACCAAGCTTGGCTCCGATGCTTGAGAAAGTGACCCCTGCTGTTGTCAGTATCTCAGTGGAAGGCACCCAAGTATCCAAACAACAAATTCCTGATCAGTTCCGTTTTTTCTTTGGACCTGATTTCCCAACCGAACAGCTCCAAGAACGCCCATTCCGTGGATTAGGCTCAGGTGTCATCGTTGACGCCAAGAAAGGCCACATCGTCACTAACTATCACGTCATCAACGGCGCAGAGAAAATCCGCGTTAAACTTCGAGATGGTCGTGAGTACGATGCTGAACTCGTTGGCGGCGACCAGATGTCAGACGTGGCACTGCTTAAGCTAGAAGAAGCGAAGAACCTCACCGAAATCAAAATCGCTGACTCAGACAAGTTGCGCGTCGGTGACTTCACCGTAGCCATTGGTAACCCATTTGGTCTAGGACAAACCGTGACCTCTGGGATTGTGTCTGCGCTAGGTCGTAGTGGTCTTAACCTAGAGAACTTTGAGAACTTTATTCAAACCGACGCGGCGATCAACAGCGGCAACTCCGGTGGCGCACTGGTGAACCTGAATGGTGAACTGATCGGTATTAACACCGCCATCTTAGGCCCTAACGGCGGTAATGTGGGTATCGGCTTTGCGATCCCATCCAACATGATGACCAATTTGACCGCGCAAATCCTAGAGTTTGGAGAAGTAAAACGGGGCATGCTCGGCGTACAAGGTGGCGAAATCACCTCTGAATTAGCAGAGGCCCTAGGATACGAATCGAGTAAAGGTGCTTTTGTTAGCCAAGTCGTGCCTGACAGCGCAGCGGATAAAGCAGGTCTAGAAGCAGGCGATGTCATCGTTTCTGTCAACGGCAAAGCAATTAATTCATTTAGTGAGTTAAGAGCTAAAGTGGCTACTTTAGGGGCGGGTAAACTGATCTCACTCGGCGTTGTACGCGACGGTAAGAAAAAATCATTCGATGTCACCTTAGGTGAGCAAACTAACATCAAGACGACCGCTGATAAGTTACATGAAGGCTTGTCTGGTGCGCAGCTAACCAACACCAATGCGAGCGACTCTGCACAAGGTGTTAAAGTCACCTCAGTAGAAAAAGGCTCTAACGCCGAAGCTTACCAGCTGCAAAAAGATGACATCATTATTGGCGTTAACCGCCAACGAGTAAAAAACCTTGCTGATTTTAGAAAAGTGGTAGAGAAACAATCAGGAGTACTTGCGCTCAATATCCAACGAGGAGAGCGTAGTATCTATCTTGTCATTCGATAAGCCTCATTGATAAAAACGCGATATTGGCTTGAAAGGACAGCGGCAGACCCCGCTGTCCTTTTGTTATTTTCTCATCTAGTGCTATTCTTCACCAACTTATCCATTTTATGACCTTGACGAGGAAAGCATGCTGCAATTTTTGTTGCGTTCTATTGGCTTAGGCTTAGCAACTGCTGCTCTGTTATTAATCGCTGTACCGTCTTTGCGGTCCAACATCCTTCCTCAAACCAATCAATCCACTGCAACTGACTATTCACAGGTTCAGGTGTCATTCAATCAAGCAGTTCGAAAAGCCGCTCCTGCTGTGGTGAATATTTATAGCCGCAAGTATCAAGAAAGCGATCGTTCCAAACTGCTTACCCAAGGACTAGGTTCTGGTGTCATCGTCAGTGACAAAGGCTATATCATTACCAACTACCACGTCGTCGCTCAGGCCGATCAGATTATCGTTGCGCTGCAAGATGGTCGAGTAGCTGCAGCTCAATTAGTCGGTAAAGACCGTAGAACCGATATCGCCATCCTGAGGGTTGAAGGCGATAACTTACCTGTTATTCCACTCAATCCTGAATACTCGCCAAAAGTCGGCGATATTGTTCTGGCAATTGGTAACCCGTACAACCTTGGTCAAACCACCACTTTCGGTATTATCTCTGCCACTGGCCGCTCATCAATCAGTGCCGATGGTCACCCAGCGTTTATCCAAACCGATGCCGCAATCAATGAAGGTAACTCTGGTGGCGCCTTGGTCAATACTCGTGGCGAGCTAGTCGGAATTAACACCGCCTCATTCCAACAAGCGACTGAGCTAGAAACTTACGGTATTTCGTTTGCCATTCCATATGCACTCGCGAATAAAATCATGCAGAAAATCATTGCCGATGGTCGAGTGATTCGCGGCTATATCGGAATCGACGGGCAAGACATTAACTCCGTTACCTCACGTCTATTAGGTAACGAACATCTCGGTGGTATCGTTGTGCTAGGTATTGATCCCAACGGCCCTGCGGCGGATGCTGGATTTGAAGCTCAAGACATTATCTTGAAAATTGATGGTCAGAAGATCAATGGTCGTCAAAGCGTGATGGACATAGTAACCGAGTTAAGACCAGGCACGACGGTTGATGTGCTAGTACTGCGTAAAGGAGTCGAAAAAATCCTTAAAGTCACCATTGAAGAAGATACGCGCGAATAATCTTTATTGGATACACTGCACAAATAAAAACCCATGCTAGGCATGGGTTTTTTTATTCTATTCAGACACTTCGTTTTCAGGCTCTGGGGTTGAACCAGACTCAACCTCAATACGAGTTACGCGCTGAAGACCTCTAGGCAACAAGCCACCTCGACGTCCACGCTCTCCACGGAAGTTCTCTAGGTCAGCAGGTTTTAAACCAAGCTTACGTTTACCCGCATAGAGAGTCACAGAGCTTCCCTGCGGTAGAGAAATTAAGTGAGAGACGATCTCTTCACGCTCTTTCGCTTTCGCCGCTGGAATGTTGATAATCTTATTACCCTTACCTTTACCAAGTTGTGGCAGATCCTTAATTGGGAACAACAGCATACGACCTTGGTTGGTAATCGCTAAAATTTCATCCGCGTCTAAGTTACCGACTGTTTGTGGTGAAAGCACTTCCGAACTCTGCGGCAATGTCACTAAGGCTTTGCCGCTGCGGTTTTTCGACAGTAAGTCGCTTCCCTTACAGACGAAACCATAACCCGCATCAGAACCGACTAGCCATAATTGCTCTTCTTCACCCATAACAACATGGCGAATATTAGTGCCTGCGCTAATGTTCAAGCGGCCTGTAATTGGCTCACCTTGGCTACGCGCAGAGGGTAATGAGTGCGACTCTAACGAGTAACTGCGACCATCACTGCCAAGGAATACCGCTTGCTGGTTGCTCTTACCACGAGCATGAGCAAGGTATTTATCGCCTGACTTATAGTTCAAGCCATCAGCATCAACCTCATGCCCTTTGGCATGACGAATCCAACCTTTCTCAGAAAGCACAACAGTGATAGGCTCGCTAGGAACTAAGTCACGCTCTGTTAGCGCCTTAGCTTCTGCGCGCTCAACCATTGGCGAACGGCGGTCATCACCGTACTTGTCAGCATCCGCTTTGATTTCTTTCTTCAGAAGAGTATTAAGACGACGCTCTGAGCCTAGCAGTTGCTCTAGCTTTTCACGCTCTTTCTCTAACTCATCTTGCTCACCGCGAATCTTCATCTCTTCCAATTTCGCTAAGTGGCGAAGTTTGGTATCGAGAATCGCATCTGCTTGGATATCGGTAATACCAAAACGTTCCATAAGCACCGCTTTAGGATCGTCTTCAGTACGAATGATCTCAATCACCTCATCAAGGTTAAGGTATGCAACCAACAAACCTTCCAAGATGTGCAAGCGAGCCATGACCTTATCTAAACGGTGTTGCAAACGACGTCGTACAGTCGCACGGCGGAATTCGATCCATTCAGAGAGAATTTGAACGAGCCCTTTCACTTGAGGGCGATTGTCCAAACCAATCATGTTTAGGTTTACACGGAAGTTCTTTTCAAGGTCTGTCGAGGCAAATAGATGATTCATCAACTGGTCACAATCGACACGATTCGAGCGTGGCACCACAACGATACGCGTTGGGTTCTCGTGATCCGATTCATCACGCAGATCATCAACCATAGGTAGCTTTTTAGCGCGCATTTGGTTAGCAATTTGCTCTAGCAGCTTAGCGCCGGACACTTGGTGTGGCAGAGACGTGATTACAATCTCTGAACCTTCTTTGTGCCATACTGCGCGCATTTTAATGCTGCCGCGACCAGTTCGGTAAATCTTCTCTAACTCTGCTTTAGGTGAAATGATCTCTGCTTCGGTCGGGTAATCAGGCCCTTGAACAAAGTTCATTACATCAGCAAGTTCAGACTTCGGATTGTCAATAAGATGAATCGTCGCTTCCGCCACTTCGCGTACGTTGTGTGGCGGTATATCCGTTGCCATACCTACCGCGATCCCCGTCACACCATTAAGTAGAATGTGAGGTAATCGCGCAGGCAGCATTTGTGGCTCTTTCATCGTGCCATCAAAGTTAGGCTGCCATTCAACCGTGCCTTGACCTAGCTCGCCAAGCAAAACCTCGGCAAATTTAGACAATTTCGCTTCGGTATAACGCATTGCTGCGAATGATTTAGGATCATCAGGCGCACCCCAGTTACCTTGGCCATCAACTAGTGGGTAGCGGTAAGAAAATGGCTGAGCCATCAACACCATTGCTTCGTAACAAGCCGAATCACCATGTGGGTGGTACTTACCTAACACGTCACCAACTGTACGTGCCGATTTTTTGTATTTTGCCGCTGCCGAAAGACCAAGCTCCGACATTGCGTAAATAATACGACGCTGAACCGGTTTTAAACCGTCACCAATGTATGGCAACGCGCGGTCCATAATGACGTACATCGAATAGTTGAGATAAGCGTCTTCGGTGAACTTGCGCATTGGCAACTGTTCAACGCCATCAAATGTAATTTCAGTAGACATCCGTTAAACCTCTGCCATGTCGCCGTTGTTTTGTAACCAAGAGCGACGATCATCAGCACGCTTCTTACCAAGCAGCATATCCATCATTTCCATGGTGGCTTGGTTGTCATCAATGGTTAGCTGAACTAAACGACGAGTATTTGGATCCATCGTCGTTTCACGAAGTTGCAGTGGGTTCATCTCACCCAAACCTTTGAATCGCTGTACGTTGATTTTTGCTTTCTTCTTCGACAAGCGCTCTAGAATGCCCTCTTTCTCATCATCATCAAGGGCATAGAACACTTCTTTACCACAGTCGATACGATAGAGAGGAGGCATAGCTACATAAATATGACCCGCTTCAACCAGAGAGCGGAAATGACGCGTAAATAGCGCACATAGTAGCGTTGCGATATGCAGACCATCCGAGTCCGCATCGGCAAGGATACAGATCTTACCGTAGCGAAGGCCTTCAAGATTCTCACTATCTGGGTCAATACCTAGTGCCACTGAGATATCGTGAACTTCTTGAGAAGCGAGCACCTGATCAGGAGAGACTTCCCAAGTATTGAGAATCTTACCGCGTAGTGGCATTACCGCTTGGAACTCACGGTCACGAGCTTGCTTCGCTGAACCGCCTGCCGAGTCACCCTCGACGAAGAAGATTTCAGTGCGATTTAGGTCTTGAACAGAACAGTCCGTCAGTTTGCCTGGTAGCGCTGGGCCTGAAGCCACTTTTTTACGCACCACCTTCTTGCTTGCGCGCATTCGGCGGTGTGCGTTTGCGATACACACTTCGGCCAACTGCTCAGCCAATTGAGGTTTTTCATTCAACCATAGGCTGAAGGCATCTTTAACCACACCAGAAACAAACGCTGCGGTTTGGCGAGAAGACAAACGCTCTTTCGTCTGACCCGCAAACTGTGGATCTTGCATCTTAACCGATAAAACGTAAGAACAGCGGTCGAAGACGTCGTCACCGGTTAACTTAACACCACGTGGCAACAGATTACGGAATTCACAAAATTCACGCATCGCATCAAGCAATCCTTGGCGAAGACCATTAACGTGTGTACCACCTTGCGCAGTTGGAATCAGGTTAACGTAGCTTTCGGTGATCATCTCACCGCCTTCTGGCTGCCAGATAACTGCCCAGTTAGCGGCTTCAGTTTCCGCCGAGAATTCACCGGTAAATGGCTCTTCTGGTAAAACGGTATAACCTTTAACGCCTTCTACTAGGTAGTCTTTTAAACCGTCTTCATACAGCCATTTGTAGTCATTGCCATTTACTTTATCAGTAAAGGTAATTTCTAAGCCCGGACAAAGGACAGCTTTCGCGCGTAAGTTATTAACTAAACGAGTAACCGAGAAGTTTGCCGAGTCAAAATACTTCGCCTCAGGCCAGAAATGAACACTGGTACCTTTATTGCGGCGGCCGCATGTCCCGGTCACCGTTAAGTCCGACACTTTATCGCCGTGTTCAAATGCAATTTCGTACACTTGACCATCACGACGAACCGTCACTTCGACACGCTTAGACAAAGCGTTTACCACGGAGATACCTACCCCGTGTAGGCCACCAGAGAACTGATAGTTTTTATTCGAGAACTTACCACCTGCATGAAGCTTACATAGAATAAGCTCCACACCAGAGACTTTCTCTTCTGGGTGGATGTCTACAGGCATACCTCGACCATCATCGATCACTTCGAGTGATTGGTCGGCATGCAAAATTACTTGAACCTTTGAAGCGTGTCCGGCGAGCGCTTCATCGACACTGTTATCGATGACTTCTTGGCCTAAATGGTTAGGGCGCGCTGTATCCGTATACATCCCTGGTCGGCGACGTACTGGCTCCAAACCATTAAGAACCTCAATGGCTCCAGCATTATATTGTTCAGTCATAATACGGAATATCGTTATAAAGAATAAAAAGGTTACTTGTTGGGTGATGGATAAGGCGTTGGCTCACAATGGAAGCAGTGACTGTTGGTAGTCGTCCATGCGGCCACTATCTAATTGCGTCAAACCCACACAAGTACTGGTGAGACATAGTCTGGAACAGACCCAATTATGTCAAGAGAGATAACTAAGTAACAAGCAAAATTATGACTCTTCCCTCAATGAGGGTCAGAGTTGTAAGAATTCTATGATTTGAGCAGGATAGCGTTCGAAATCAACAAAGCTATGATCACCGCCCTGTTCGACGTTCTGTTTTGCCCCACAAAAGTGCTCAACCGCTTGCTTATAGTCTAACACTTCATCTTCGGTTTGTTGCAACAACCAGAAATCAGATGGTATGGCTATTTTGAGTGTATCGAGTGTTTTTAACTCTTCGATATGTTTCGCCTCAAGCACATAGCGCTCTTTGGTGTATGGGTTTTCTTGCTCACCTAAGTAGTCCGCAAGCAGCTCATAAGGCTTCACCGCAGGATTCACCACCACAGCTTTAAAGCCAAACTGTGCATTGAGCCACATTGACATGTAACCGCCTAAAGAACTACCAACCAAGCCAATGGTATAGTCATCTTTATACTGGTTAACAATATCAAGTAGGTGCCGGGCAGCTTGCTGTGGAAAGCAAGGTAAACGCGGCGTCACTAATTTAATATCAGGTCGATTTTCTAGGCAATACTCCTTCATCACATTGGCTTTATGTGATAAGGGTGAGCTGTTAAAGCCATGAATATAAAGAAGTAATGATGGTTTCATTGTGTTTCCCTAATAGCCCGCTGAATTGAAATCGGGTTGAAAACAGCCATAAGGTAGACGTTTAACTTGAGTGGTTAACTGACCATCACTATGCAGTTCTAGCTCTCTCCAACCTGGGGAAAGGGTATCAAGAGCAAAATCATCACTATTCGGCTTAAACTGCACACAGGTAGAAGGCGTCGCCATTACACGCACTCCCTGATGCAACACATTCATATCTTGGTGAACATGGCCACAGAGAACGGCCTTAACATTGCTGTGCTTTTCAACCACTTCCCAGAAATGATGAGCGTCTTTTAGTGTGTGCTGATCTAACCAACGGCTGCCTACCAAGATTGGATGATGATGAAGCAACACAAGTGTATGCCTTTCAGGATATTGAGAAAGTTTATCTTCAAGCAGAGCTAGCTGTTGATCACTGAGGCGTCCATGCGGCACACCAACAACTTGCGAGTCTAGCAGTACCATTTGCCAATGTTCGCCAAGCAAGACATGCTCAACTTGTTTAATTTGAGTCGATGGCAATACCGAGTTCATGCTTGGTTTAAAGTCATGATTTCCCGGCAACCAGAAACAGGTGTTCTTCAGCGGAGCAATGCCTTGCTCAAAACGCTGATATGACTCAGCAGTGTGATCCTGAGAGATATCTCCAGTCGAGATAACCGCATCAAAGCTTTGATTTTCTTCGACGATCGCCGCTACCACAGCATTAAAACTGTCTAATGTATTTACGCTGAGCAGACTACCATCCACTGGCTCAAACAAATGAGTGTCAGTAATCTGAAGTAGCTTAATACTGTCGCTATTTGATGAACTTGACGTTACTTTCAAAACAAAAAACCTAAATATTCAATGGAGTACGGCTAATACCCTGCTTTAAACAAAATGAAAGCCAATCGCCTAAAAAGCGATTAAGTTGCACCTTCTCATCTTGTTGTAGCATTTTATCGTTCGGGTAATCATATCGGGCATTGACACGTTTCAAATGGTCACAAGCAGAGACTTCTGCTACACGAGCATCGTGGTAGAGCCTGACAGACATTGTCGGTAATGGAAATACTGGAACGTCATCGCTTTGACAAATATCGACCAAAGTTGTGTACTTTGTGACTTCTACCACTTGAACCTGATAGGTTAAATAAGCCGCTTGATAACAGCGTACATCACCCACACTCGGTTGATTGGGCAACAAAGCGTTAAGCTTGGCGTAATTTGTTTCGTAAGTCCGCATCAAATCAGCAAGATCAACATGATACGGTTTCTTTAGTGCTACTTGTGCCATTGTTCCTGTAATCTGTGATGGTTTAACTCTAGCCACTGCAACGCAATGATAGAGGCACCATTTTCAAATTTTCCTTCTACTACCCATTGATACGCTTGTTGGCGGGAAATAACGTGTACTCGAATATCCTCCCCTTCATAGTCTAAACCATGAACGCCATACGCTGTACTCGCATCCACTTGACCAACAAAAACATCTAATTTTTCAGAGCAGCCGCCCGAAGATGGATAGTAAGAGGTCACTTTTTCCAGTTTCCCTACTTCAATGCCCGCTTCTTCTACGGCTTCACGCCTTACAACATCCTCGGCCTCTTCGCCTTTATCTATCATGCCAGCGACAATTTCTAACTGCCATGGACTGCGGTGCTCTAAGGCACCAACACGAATTTGCTCAATAATGACAACCTGATCCCTAATCGGGTCATACGGTAACATTGCCGCCGCATGTCCACGCTCGAACATTTCGCGCTCGATAGGCTCACTCCAGCCGCCTTCGAACAATTTATGTTTGAAGTGATACTTAATCATTCTAAAAAAACCCTGAAACAGTGTTTCTTTTGAGATTATTTCCACATCTTGGGGAGTAAACTGCTGATGTTGGTTGTCAGACTGTTGCATTTGGCACCTCTCTGAGTGAATCTTATAGTTTACGCAGACAAAAGCTTAACTTCCAAGGACATGGCTCAACTTTTTATACAATTTTTATAGTTTAAGTTAAATTGATGAATTATTTTTATTGCACAAGCGGACAGTTAAGTGTAAAACTTTGCAAAGTTTTTGAGTGAATTGCCATCAATTGAGTTAAACTCTTGAAGACAAATATTTTTCGCATTTGGCAGGAATAGGACCTATGAAAAAACTGCTTCCACTTATTATCAGTGCAGCACTAGGCAGCCTAAGCACAAGCGCTTTCGCTGACACTCTGACGGACATCTACAATCAAGCAAAAGAGAACGATCCAACGCTACTAAGCGCTGCAGCAAAGCGTGATGAAGCCTTTGAAGCAGTGACTTCTAGTCGTGCAGCTCTATTACCACAAATTAATTTAACCGCAGCGTATGACATCAACCGCGGTAAAATAGATAACCAATCAGGCAAGAATGACAATGATTCTAATACTTGGAATGCAGGTATTGGCTTTAAGCAAGAGCTTTACAATCGTTCAAGCTGGGTAACATTAGATACCGCAGAGAAAGGGGCTCGTCAAAGCGATGCTTCTTATGCAGCAGCGCAGCAAGCGCTAATTCTACGTGTTTCAACAGCATACTTTGACGTATTGCGCGCGCAAGATAACCTAGTCTTTGTTCAAGCAGAAAAAGCCGCTGTTGGCCGTCAGCTAGAACAAACCAAACAGCGTTTTGAAGTAGGTCTGTCTGCAATTACCGATGTACATGACGCGCAAGCTCAATACGACTCAGTTTTAGCCGATGAAGTTCTAGCACAAAACAGCTTAGTCAATAGCTACGAAGGACTACGTGAAATTACCGGTCAAGAGCACTCAAAGCTAGATATTCTAGATACTGCACGTTTCTCTGCACAGAAAACGTCAGCTGGCATTGATGAACTGGTAAATGAAGCCCAGGAGAAGAACCTAAGTCTTCTATCAGCACGTATTACTCAAGATATCGCCAAAGACAAAATCACGCTACAAAGCTCAGGTCACTTACCGACTCTAACATTGGACGGTGGCTATACGCTTGCTGACCAAAGCAACAGCAGTAATGCTGCAAGTGACTTTGATTCAAACAACCTCAATGTAGGCCTGAACCTAAATGTTCCGCTATACACTGGTGGTGCAACAACCTCGCTAACCAAACAGGCTGAGTTTAACTATGTCTCGGCAAGCCAAGACCTAGAAAAAACTTACCGTAGCGTCGTTAAAGATGTTCGCGCATTCAACAACAACATCGGCGCTTCAATCGGTGCACTTCGTGCTTACGAGCAAACGGTGGTTTCTGCGCAGTCAGCTCTTGAAGCTACAGAAGCAGGTTTCGATGTAGGTACTCGTACTATCGTTGATGTTCTAGATTCAACTCGCCGTCTATACGATGCGAACAAAAACCTATCGAACGCTCGTTACGATTACATCCTAAGCGTACTGCAGCTACGTCAAGCCGTGGGTACTCTGAGCGAGCAAGATGTGCTAGATGTGAATGCAGGTCTAAAGACAGCAAGCAACTAATCGAGCTAATAAAATAGAAAAAAGGCTTGTTCCGATATGGAGCAAGCCTTTTTATTTATCTGCGGACAGGTTAATCGCTAATAAACGGTATCAATCTTGACGTTCTTCTCTACCAACCATTCCACTTGGCCGTTATTGTTCAGCATTAAAGCAACATTAACTGGTTTAGCTGCATCAATAGGGAACTGCCATACAAAGGCGACTTCCCACTGATTTTGATTGTGTGTACGCAGCTCAAGTAAGTCACCATCAATCTGCCACGTTTCTTCACCCTGCTGAATAGAGATGCTTTTTACATCAAGTTCAGCGGGAAGGGTTTTATCTGACTCAAGATACAGAGCCCCATGTAGGGTGTTATCTTGAACCTCACCGATAGTTGGCATTTTATTCAGCCAAAGGTTACTTTTCAGTGATACGGTCGCCTCAGAAATAACAACTTGATTGTCTTGTTCCCACCCAACTGGCTCTGAAGCACAACCTGCTAGTAGAGCGGCACTTAATGACACCAATGCTAATTTTTTCATCTCTTTCACCTCTGACGTTACGACTGTTGTCCTAACCATTCTTTAAGTATTTGAATATCATTTTTATATTCATTCTTCATTTCTTCAACCCAATCATCAATATTTTCCCACCAAGCAGGTAAATCTGGTGATTGAGCTTTCTGAGCGACGCTTTGAATGTGCTTTAGTCCAATAGAGCCTGCGGCTCCTTTAATCTTGTGCGCTTCAGACACGATGCCCTCTTGATGCTTAGCAATCATATTCGAGTCCAGCACTTGCAGATAGTCAGGCATCATTTCTTCGAACATAGTGATGCTATCTAGCACGGGCTGAGAGCCGACAATGCTTACATACGACTCAAGCATATCGAGGTCAAGCAAACGCGAGTAGATCTCTCCCCCCTCAACAACGGGTTCTTGTTTGATAACTTCCGTGACCTGTTCAGTCATTTCTTGCTGAGTAAACTTAGCTAACACATCGTGAACCGCAGTCACCGAAAGCGGCTTACTGATCGCATCGTCCATTCCTCTATCAAGGTATTCTCGTTTGTTTTTCAGCACATTGGCCGTTAGAGCAACCAGTGGCGGTAAATCAGAATAGGTACGTCTGAAGTACTCAGCAATATCGAAACCAGTCATATCTGGTAGCTGAATATCGAGGAACACTAGGTCGTAGATTTCAGGGTCGAACATCTCCATCGCTTCGGCGCCATTCATCGCCACGGACACTTCATGCCCCATACTCTCAAGCAACGAACGAGCAACGGTAATATTGAGTTCAATATCCTCTACCATAAAGATATTCAGCTCTTGTGACTGATTGACGACATCCACAGTAGGTTGTTCACTTTCTGCCAGTGGGACTCGAATCGTGACAGTGAAAGTACTGCCAAAGCCTTCTTCACTTGAAACGGTAATGTCGCCATCCATCATATTGATCAGCTGTTTCGAAACCGCTAAGCCAATACCCGTTCCAACCGCATGAAGATTATCTTTGCCTGATTTCACCTGATAATACATCGCGAAGATCTTATCCAGTTCAGCGTCTGGGATACCAATACCACTGTCCTCGATTTCCATCGTGATATGCGCATACTCTTCATCCACTTCAGAGCTGACCGTCATCACAACGCCACCTTCTTTAGTAAATTTCATAGCATTGCTGATCAAGTTCCATAGAACCTGGCGCAAACGGGTCGCATCAACTTCAATCGCAGTCGGCAGTTCGCTCAAGCGCTCAAGGTCAAATCTCAGCCCTTTTTGCGACGCCATAAGTGCGGAAATACTCTCCATTTCAGCGACAAACTCTTCGAAGTTCAGCGCCGCTGGGAAAAGCTCAAGCTTACGGCGATCGAACTTATCCATATCGATAATGTCATTGAAAATGTTACCTAGCGTAATCGCACTGACATTGATCGTCTGCATATGATTGCGCTGCTCGGCAGTCAACTGAGTATCGAGTAGCATACGGCTTAAACCAACAATGCCATTGAGCGGCGTTCTTAGTTCGTGACTGATTGTAGAAATAAAGGTGGTCTTATCACGGCTCGCCTTTTCAAGCGACTCTTCATGACGCTTACGCTCGGTAATATCGCGACCAAAACCAACCAGCCCTAAATGTCGACCATCTTTGCTGTAAAACGGCACCTTACGCAGCTCGAAGTAATTGCGGCGACCATCTGGATACTCAAGCCACTGTTCATATGTAAGGGCTTGGTTATCGGAGAATACCTTTTGGTCTGTATCTACAATTTGCTGCGCGACCTCTTTGCTGTAGACATCCCAAGGTGTTAAGCCCACTAGCTGACTCTCTTTCTTGCCGGTCAACTCTTCCATTGCGCGGTTACAACCGGAGAAAACACCCTCAGCATTACGGTAGTAAATAAGATCGGGAGAGGCATCAATAAATGAACGCAGCAGTGCGGTTCTTTCTGCAAGCTCGACTTGAGTTTTTTCACGTTGATAAACCTCATTCTCAAGATCTTTCATCGCTTCTTCGCGAGCTTCTTCCGCCTTGATCCTTTCTTCGATCTCTTGATTGAGCTTAGTGATATTTTGCTGCAGCTTATTGTTGAGCTCTTGGTCACGCGAGCGCATATCTTTGAGCTTAGACACTAACTTCGAAAGTCGTTGGCGTGACTCTTCCAGCTGATCAACGACCACGGATAAGAAATAGACCGCCCAAGGGGTAATCAGAAGACCGAAGAAGACTGAGCGGACGATATCAATATCATCGACATGGCCACTCAAGACTAGGGTAATACCAACCTGCACCACAACAGCGAGAGCAACGAGGGCAAGAGCGAGAAGAATAGAGAAACGGAGGATGCCCAACTTAACCAGTAGATCGACATAGTATTGGGCAAGATTTTTAATCGGCTTCATTGAGAGCTCCGCACGAAAACATATGACTAAATACTACCTGTTTTCATAAACGACAGCTAAAAGAATCCTTAAATAAGAAAAGCTTAATTCTCGGATGTGTGATGCACACAGGTTTGGTTGCGGCCATCCGCTTTCGCTTGATACAGTGCACTGTCAGCCAAAGCGACAATTGAATCGCTATGATCCAAACGTTGAGGAATGATGGACACCAAGCCAATACTTATCGTCACTAAATCAGAAACTTTGGAAGTGTGGTGTTCAAGCGCTAAGTTTTTCACTTCCTCATGAACTTTTTCAGCCACTAACAGCGCCCCTTCAACGGTTGTGTTTGGCAAAATAAAACCAAACTCTTCTCCTCCATAGCGCGCCACACAATCACTGGAGCGGGTCAGTACTTTTCTAAACACTTCAGCCACTTTGATCAAAGCCTCATCACCACTTTGGTGTCCGTACGCATCGTTGTACTCTTTAAAGTAGTCGATATCACATAACATCACGCTTAAAGGCTGCTGCTCACGAGTATGTAGGTACCATAACGTTTCTAGCTGCTCATCAAATCGACGTCGATTAGAAATTTGGGTTAAGCCATCAACAAAACTTAGCCTTTCAAGCTCTTGGTTCGCCTCTTCCAGTTTTTGCTCGGCAAGGTAACGCTCGGAGACATCACGCGCCATAACCAACACACCATTGGTGCCCGATGCGGGATCTCTAAAGGGGGATTTCACGACATCGTACCAAATGCATTGTCCTGTACTGCTAATCACTTGGTCGATATAACGCAGTGACTTACCTTCATACAACACTTTCTTATCTGTCTCAGAAAGACGAGCATAAGTTTCATTGGGAATCACATCTTGCAATCGCTTACCAATTAGCTCATCAACATCGGCGATGCCTAACGCTTTAACAAAAGGTGGATTACACGCTTGATAGACCATATTCTCATTAAAAATCCCGATTGAGTCTGGGCTCGATTCTAGGATGTTCTGCAATATGGTATCTCTTTGCGCCAACGCCACTTCAGTGTCTTTACGCTTATCCATTTCATCGCGCAGATTTTGCTGCATATCGTGCCAATCCGTAACATCATGGCTAATTCCTAAGGTGCCGATCTTTTCGCCATCTGAAGAGATCAATACCCTTTGGTAACTTTCTAACAGGCAGCTTCTTCCATCAGGATTGGTTGTCCAGCGGCGTTTACTGGCCCTGCCTTTAATTACACTCTGGATATCTGCCGCCCCTTCCTCTTCCCTGTTGTTCCAGAAACGTTGAAAGGCGCGATTACTGGAAATAATTTCACCTTGGTTGTTTTTGATAAACACCAATTCCGACAGATTATCGAATGCGCTTTTGATCATTGAAAGTGAGTCGACCTCGCGCTTCAGTTCAAGATCCGTCACTTGAGAGGGAGTAAAGTAGAGTAACCACATGGTTCGTCTACGGTTAGTGGTTTTGCGACCGCTGACTTTTAACTTAATGATGCGGCTTTGTGAAATCGGCCAACTTAGTTTCTGCTCTTTGAAAGCATTTTCGGTGATAGGTGAAAAGATAGACAGGACGAATTGAGGTGTCACCATTTCAGGCAACATATAACTCTTGCCCACTTTACGTACGCCTAAAACTTTGTTTGCTGCTACGTTGGCTAACTTAAGCTCGCCAGTTTTACTGTCGACAATAATTAACGCGGTAGGATTGTCTTTTAAAAGCTGGACTAAATGTGTTTGACTGCGGGTATAAAAAAACACGACCGCAATAATTGAGAGCAGAATGACAACAAGATCAAATCCATGCCCATGGGAGGTGTCCCACAACCAAACTAATACTTGCTCCATTCAGCTTCTCGAACCTATCTTTGACACGCTTTTTGTAAGTGTATAAAAGATATCAGCTTATTGCTTAATTATCAGCCTTTAATATTGGTTTTGTATATATAAAGGGTTGATTTAACAAAGCCCCTTGTGCACCTTGACGATTAAGTGCTCGGCCAATTTCTGTCATTGCTAACCAGCGATTCTCACACCAAAGCGGTGCGAGTAAAGTCGGCCTACGAGCAGCAGAAGAGACTCGATGATAAACCACCTCAGGGGGAGTCATGCGGATCATCTCACTCGCGATAGCGACATACTCTTCAAGCTCTGGCGCATTCAATTTACCCACTTTCCACGCTTTAGCCATGGTGCTACCTTCAACGATGTGCAGCCCATGGAGCTTGATTCCATCGGTTCCCACGTCAAGCACCTTGTTCAGCGTCTCGATATTATCTTCACGCGTTTCTTTGGGCAATCCAACAATAAGGTGAGTACAAACTTTAATACCAAGTTCGCGCGCACGCTGAGTAATTTCAGCATAACACTCAAAATTATGACCGCGATTAATATGTTTTAAGGTTTGGTTGTTGGCGGTTTGCAGTCCAAGCTCAAGCCAGATCTCATATCCCTGCTCTACGTAGCTAGATAGTAACTCCAAGACAGCATCTGGCACACAGTCAGGTCGAGTACCGACACAGAGCCCGACAATATCAGCCGCTTTAAGTGCTTCTTCGTACATGTTCTTAAGCACCTGAACTTCAGCATATGTACTGGTATAGGCTTGGAAATAAGCGAGATAACGCTTGGCACGAACAATTTCTCCCGCTCTATCGGTTAACTGTTCATGAATGCTTTTGATCTGCGCCTCTTCGTCAGCAAAAGAAGCAACATTACAGAAAGTACAGCCGCCACGACCAATCGTTCCATCTCGATTTGGGCAGCTAAATCCACCATGTAACGTGAGCTTATGGACTTTTTCTCCATAACGGCGCTGAAGGTCTTGCCCTATGGTGTTGACCAACTCGTGAAGCTGCATGACTAACCTCTCATTAGATCGAAATGAATCTCATTAAGATTCATGTAATTAAATTACAATTCTGAAAAAAATGGAGGAGGAAAGGTAGCGATTTCAAACAGGCGAAGCATTAATCAATATCAATAAACATGCAAAAATAACGTGCCTCAGCCAGATTGTTACGCAAAAGTTAAACATAATATTCATTTATAACCCAAAAAAAGTGGGCAACAGCATCGAGTTTTGATTGCATTTCATCCTTACTAAATTGTAGGATACTTACAGATTTCGCTGTTTTTTGTGATTTTACTTACATAAAAATTCGGTGAAACGTCGGTGTTATCCCACTCCCACCTATATAAATCACTAGATTGTGATACTAAACAACGGGATTCCACCAAGGATTGTTTTTCTCGCAATATTTTTCTGCGAGATACGGAAAGGAATCAAAGTCGCCAACCTAGGCTGACTTCGAATCAAAACTATAAAGGACAGGACGTAGAACTAGTTTCGACTAGCACATTTGCGCCTACTGAACTGGAAGGATGTATCTATGGTAGATAGAGAGCAAAATGCCCAAGGTCTATATACTCCGGAACTGGAGCATGACGCTTGTGGTATCGGTTTTGTTGCTCACCTTAAAAACCGTAAATCACACGAAGTAGTTACTCAGGCACTGGATATGCTAGCCCGTATGGAACACCGCGGTGGTCAAGGTTGTGACCCATGTAGTGGTGACGGTGCAGGTATCTTATTGCAAAAGCCCCATGAATTTCTGTTAGAAGAAGCGGTAAAGCTTGGTATCAAGCTGCCCTCTTTTGAGAAATACGGTGTCGGTGTTGTACTTTTCCCTAAAGATGAACATAAACGCGCGCAATGTCGCGATATTTTAGAACGTAATGCAAATCGTCTGGAGCTAGACGTTATTGGTTACCGCGTTCTACCCACAGACAACTCAATGATCGGCGCAGACCCTCTAAGCACCGAGCCTCAGTTTGAGCATGTGTTTGTCTCTGGCGGACCAGGTATCACACCTGAAGAACTAGAACGTAAACTTTACGTACTGCGAAACTACACAGTTCGCGTATGTCTAGAAAGCGTTTCTAACATTGGTGATGATTTCTACATCAACTCTATGTCTTACAAGACAGTGGTGTACAAGGGTCAGCTAACCACAGAACAAGTACCTCAGTACTTCCTAGATCTACAGAACCCAACCATGGTCAGTGCACTGGCACTGGTTCACTCTCGTTTCTCTACCAATACATTCCCGAAATGGCGTCTAGCACAGCCTTTCCGTTACATTGCTCACAACGGTGAGATCAACACAGTTCGCGGTAACCTGAACTGGATGAAAGCTCGTGAAGCAATCATTGAATCTGACCTGTTCACTCAGGCTGAGATCGACATGCTACTGCCTATCTGTCAGGAAGGTAGCTCGGATTCATCTAACTTCGATATGGCACTTGAGCTCCTAGTTCTATCTGGTCGCAGCCTGCCACATGCGCTAATGATGATGATCCCAGAAGCATGGCAAGAAAACAAAAACATGGATCCAACACGTCGCGCGTTCTATCAATACCACGCCAATGTGATGGAACCTTGGGATGGCCCGGCATCAGTCTGTTTCACCGATGGTGTACAAGTCGGTGCAACACTTGACCGTAACGGTCTGCGCCCATCTCGCTACACAGTGACTAAAGATGACTTCCTAGTGATGGCTTCTGAGTCTGGCGTGGTTGAGATTGAGCCAGAAAACGTTGAGTTCCGTGGTCGTCTTCAGCCAGGTCGTATCTTCGTTGCTGACTTAGAACAAGGTCGCATCATTTCTGATGAAGAAGTGAAAGATGGTATTGCTTCGTCACAGCCTTACGAAAAGTGGGTTGAAGAAAACCTACTGAGTCTGAAGAAACTGCCTGATGCAAGTAACGAATTCAACCAACCATCGCCAGAGAAGCTACTGCACAAGCAACAAGCATTTGGCGTAAGTTCTGAAGAAGTTAACGAGATCATCGTACCGATGGCGAAAGATGGCAAAGAACCACTTTCTGCAATGGGTGCCGACTGGCCGCTAGCGATTCTTTCGCACCAGTCACAACATCTATCAAACTACTTTAAACAGCTATTTGCTCAGGTAACTAACCCGCCAATCGACCCGATTCGTGAGCGTATGGTTATGTCTCTGAACACTTACCTAGGTAAAGATCAGAACCTGCTTGCTGAGTCACCAGAGCACTGTCAAAAAGTAGAGCTTGAGTCTCCAGTTCTTTCTAACTCTGAGCTTGAGAAACTACGTGCGATCGATAACGAGCACCTGCAAGCCAAGACACTAGACATCGTATTCCAAGCAAGCGAAGACGAAGGCAAGCTAGAGCGCGCACTTAAGCGTATCTGTCAGTATGCGGAAGATGCCGTCATCGATGGTTACTCAATCATCCTTCTGACAGACCGCGCGGTTAACTCTAACCACGCCGCGATTCCTGCTATGTTGGCGGTTGGCGCTGTTCACCACCACCTGATCCGTAAAGGTCTACGTGCCAAGTGTGACATCGTAGTTGAGACAGGTGATGCACGTGAAACGCACCACTTCGCAACACTCGTCGGTTATGGTGCTAACGCAATTAACCCATACCTAGTTATCGAAACTATGGTTGAGCTGCAGCGAACTAAGAAGCTTGACCCTGAAACCAATATTCGCGACCTTTTTGAGAACTACCGTAAATCTATCAATGGTGGTCTACTGAAGATCTTCTCGAAGATGGGTATTTCGACGCTACAGTCTTACCACGGTGCACAGATTTTCGAAGCGCTAGGTATCAACAAGTCTGTTGTCGATAAGTACTTCACGGGTACAGTTTCGCGTATCCAAGGTCTAACGATTGACGATATCGCTAAAGAAGTACTAGTACGTCACCGTATCGGTTTCCCAACACGTGAAATCCCAGTACAGGTTCTTGATGTCGGTGGTGTTTATCAGTGGAAACAGCGTGGTGAAAAACACCTGTTTAACCCTGAGACTATTTCACTGCTACAAGAATCGACACGTAATAAAGATTACGTACAGTTTAAGAAGTATGCGAAAGCGGTCGATGACCAAGGCGATTACGCAGCAACACTGCGTAGCCAGCTAGACTTTGTTAAAAACCCAGCAGGCTCTATCCCGCTAGAAGAAGTCGAGCCAATCGAAAACATCCTTAAGCGTTTCGCAACAGGTGCGATGTCATTCGGCTCTATCTCGTACGAAGCACACTCGACACTGGCTGTTGCGATGAACCGCATTGGCGCGAAATCTAACTCGGGTGAAGGTGGTGAAGACCCAACACGTTTCGAGCGCAAAGAGAACGGTGATTGGGAACGCTCTGCAATCAAACAGGTTGCTTCAGGCCGCTTCGGTGTGACTTCTTACTACCTCACTAACGCAGATGAGCTACAGATCAAGATGGCTCAGGGCGCGAAACCAGGTGAAGGTGGTCAGCTACCGGGTGATAAAGTTGATGACTGGATCGGTGCAACGCGTCACTCGACTCCGGGTGTTGGTCTAATCTCACCACCACCACACCACGATATCTACTCAATCGAAGATTTGGCACAGCTAATCTACGACTTGAAGAACGCTAACCGCGCAGGTCGTGTCAACGTTAAGCTCGTTTCAGAAGCCGGTGTCGGTACCATCGCCTCAGGTGTAGCAAAAGCGAAAGCAGACGTTGTCCTGATCGCTGGTTTCGATGGCGGTACTGGCGCATCACCAATGTCGTCTATCCGTCACACTGGTCTGCCTTGGGAGCTTGGTCTAGCAGAAACGCACCAAACTCTAATCAAGAACGGTCTACGTAACCGTATCGTGGTTCAGTCTGATGGTCAGATGAAAACACCTCGTGACCTTGCAGTCGCAACACTACTAGGTGCTGAAGAGTGGGGCGTGGCAACAGCGGCATTGGTTGTTGAAGGTTGTATCATGATGCGTAAGTGTCACAAGAACACCTGTCCTGTTGGTATCGCAACCCAAAACAAGACTCTACGTGAGCGCTTTGATGGCCGCGTAGAAGACGTAGTGACCTTCTTCCAGTACATGGCTGAAGGTCTACGTGAAGTGATGGCTGAACTTGGCTACCGCACTATCGATGAAATGGTTGGTCAGTCGCACAAATTGAAAGTTCGTGAAGACATCAAACATTGGAAATACAAGAACCTAGACCTATCACCTGTGCTTCATATCGAGCAAGCACGTGAAGGCGATGGCATCTTCAACCAAACAGAACAAAACCACAACCTAGAAGAAGTTCTAGACCGTAAATTGATTCAGGCAGCTATCCCAGCCCTTGAAAAAGGCGAAGCAGTTAACGCTGAGTTCCCTATCATCAATACGGATCGCTCTGCAGGCACCATGCTGTCGAACGAAATCTCTAAGGTTTACAAAGACACAGGTCTACCACAACCGATGAACGTCAAGTTCACGGGCTCTGCAGGTCAGTCATTCGGTGCCTTCTTAGCTAAGGGTGTGAAGTTCGAAGTGGAAGGTGATGCGAACGACTACTGGGGTAAAGGTTTATCTGGCGGCACGCTTGTGCTTTACCCTGACGCGAAGTCAACGATCGTTGCTGAAGACAACATCGTAGTGGGTAACGTTTGTTTCTACGGTGCAACATCAGGCGAGTCTTACATTCGCGGTATGGCGGGTGAACGTTTCTGTGTTCGTAACTCGGGTGCAAAAGTGGTTGTTGAAGGTGTCGGTGACCACGGCTGTGAATACATGACAGGTGGTGTCGCCGTTATCCTTGGCTCAACAGGTCGTAACTTTGCAGCAGGTATGAGTGGCGGTGTCGCTTACGTTTGGGACAAGTCTGAAGACTTTGAAACTAAGCTCAACCCAGAACTTGTCGACCTCGATCCAATCGAAGCCGAAGATCGCGCATTACTGAAAGAGATGCTTACTAAGCATGTTGAGTTCACAGGAAGTGAAGTTGCTCAGTCTTTCCTAGACAACTTTGAAGCAAGCCTAGCCTCTATGGTTAAGGTTATGCCGCGTGACTACAAAGCGGTACTTCAAAAGCGTAAGGCTGAAGCAGAGCAAGCACAAACGGAACAGGCGGAGGCAGTATAATGGGTAAGCCTACTGGATTTTTAGAACATGGTCGCGAGCTTCCAAAGAAGCTTGATCCATCGGTTCGTATTGAAGACAACAAAGAGTTCGTTTTAAACGAAGAGTTTGGCGACAAGATCAATACTCAGGCTTCTCGTTGTATGGACTGTGGTGTTCCTTTCTGTCACAGCGGGTGTCCGATTGGTAACATCATTCCAGAATTTAACGATGCCGTTTATCGTGATAGCTGGGAAGAAGCGTGGAACATTCTAAGCTCTACCAATAACTTCCCTGAGTTTACAGGTCGTGTCTGCCCTTCTCCGTGTGAAAGTGCATGTGTACTTGGTATCAACCAAGATCCAATCACTATCTGTAACATCGAGAAAACCATTGTCGAAACTGCGTACCGTGAAGGGTACGCAAAACCTAAAACGCCTCGTTCTCGCACAGGTAAAACTATTGCAATCATTGGTTCTGGGCCAGCAGGCCTTGCAGCCGCTGAGCAGCTCAATAGTGCGGGTCATTCAGTGACAGTATTTGAGCGTGACGAGAAAGTTGGTGGTCTACTACGCTTCGGTATCCCTGATTTCAAATTGGGCATGGATGTGATTGATCGTAAGATCAATCTAATGGCTGAAGCAGGCGTTGAATTCAAAGTAAACCAACACATCGGTGTTGATGTAAATGCTCAGCAGCTACGCCAAGAATATGATGTCGTGCTACTAACAGGTGGTTCAACGGTTCCACGCAATCTCCCGGTTCCTGGGCGTGAGCTAAAAGGCGTTCATTTCGCAATGGAATTCCTAGGCCAAAACAACCGCCGCGCCAACGACATGGATCTTAAAGGTGAAGAAATTCACGCCAAAGACAAACATGTTGTTGTTATCGGTGGCGGTGATACCGGTTCTGACTGTGTTGGTACTTCTAATCGCCATAAAGCCGCGAGCGTTACTCAGGTTGAGATCATGCCGATCCCACCAGAAAAACGCCCAGCGAACATGCCTTGGCCTCAATACCCAATGATCATGAAAACAACCACTTCTCACGAAGAAGGTTGTGATCGTCACTGGAACATTCTGACTAAAGAATTCATCGGTAACGATGAAGGTCAGGTAACAGGTCTACGCATCGCAGATATCGTATGGAAAGATGCAGCGCCAGGCGAACGCCCTACTTTTGACGAAGTGGCAAACTCGGAGCGTGTTATCCCATGTGATATGGCCTTCCTAGCAATGGGCTTCTTACACCCAGAACCAACTGGTGTACTTGCTCAACTTGATATCAAACTTGATGAGCGCGGTAACGTAGCCGCTGAAGGCTTTGCAACCAACCAAAAAGGTGTCTTTGCAGCCGGTGATATGCGTACAGGCCAATCTCTGGTGGTACGCTGTATCAATGAGGGACGTGAATGTGCGATTGCGATTGATGATTACCTAATGGGTAATTCAAATCTTGAAGCAAAAGCAGACTCACTGATGCTCTCAGCATAATGATTAACCACCTAAGAAACTCATTTAGTAGATTCTAGGTGGTTAAGCATAAACAATCATTCCTTCCAAACTTTTCCGATTGACCAGTACATTGTGCTGGTCTTTTTTATTTTCCCAAAATACCATTTGTTACAAAATTGTAACAACAAAAACCTTAAGCTTCTGAATTATATAGGTTATTACAGCGCATTCAGTGGTAAATCGCATATTGACGTGATATTCCACCAAGAACTTGACCTTTTTTACAATAACCTATACGTTGTGAAGTCGATGAAAATGAATTCGTCCAATTTTGTTAAATATTTTAAGAACATTTACTGCATATCTATCCGATATATAACAATTAGAACGCATAGTTAGTCATACATACCAACCCTTTTGATGTTGGTAGTTCTGTCGGGATGACAGAGAAGCAAAGGGAGAATTGCAATGGCTTTATATGATCCTCGTCTTGAAAAAGACAACTGTGGATTTGGCTTGATTGCACATATGGAAGGTGAGCCAAGCCATAAACTGGTACGCACCGCAATTTCAGCACTTGACCGCATGACCCACCGTGGTGGTATCGCCGCAGACGGAAAAACGGGTGATGGCTGTGGTCTTTTATTACAAAAGCCCGACTCATATCTTCGTCTTATCGCTGAAGAAAATGGTTTCAACCTCGGCAAACAATATGCCGTGGGTATGATTTTTTTCAATCAAGACCCTCTTAAAGCCCAACAAGCTAAAGACATTATTAATCAAGAGCTTGCAAAAGAGACATTGACCATCTCAGGTTGGCGAGAAGTGCCGACCAACTCGGCAGTGTTAGGCCCAATTGCGGCTGATTCACTGCCCAATATTCAGCAAGTTTTTATCTCAGCGCCTGCCGGGTGGCGTGAGCGCGACATTGAACGACGCCTGTATATCGCTCGCCGCCGAATTGAAAAACAGATCGTTGACGATAACGAGTTTTATATTTGTAGCTTGTCGACTCAAGTCATGGTGTACAAAGGTCTATGTATGCCAGCAGACTTACCGAGGTTCTATTTAGACCTCGCCGACCTACGCATGGAATCGGCTATCTGCTTGTTCCACCAGCGTTTTTCGACTAACACTCAACCGCGTTGGCCACTGGCACAACCATTCAGGTATCTCGCCCATAATGGTGAGATCAATACGATTCAAGGCAATAGGCAGTGGGCGCGTGCGCGTGCTTATAAATTTGCTTCACCGCTCCTACCCGACCTACAAACGGCGGCACCTTTCGTCAATGAAACCGGTTCAGATTCATCAAGCTTAGATAATATGCTTGATCTGTTCTTAGCCGGAGGCATGGATATCTTCCGCGCTATGCGTATGCTTGTTCCACCTGCGTGGCAAAACCACCCAGATATGGATCCTGATTTACGCGCCTTCTACGATTTCAACTCGAAGCATATGGAACCGTGGGACGGCCCTGCGGGTATCGTACTTTCCGATGGCCGATATGCAGCATGTAACTTAGATAGAAATGGCCTGCGCCCTGCTCGTTATGTGATCACCAAAGATAAGCTGATCACTCTCGCATCAGAGGTTGGTATTTGGGATTACGCACCGGATGAAGTTGCGGAAAAAGGCCGTGTTGGCCCCGGTGAACTGCTCGTGGTAGATACTCGCCAAGGTAAGCTATGGCAATCAAGCGAAATTGATAATGATCTTAAAGGTCGCCATCCATACAAAGAGTGGATGGATAGTAATGTTCATAAACTTACACCGTTCTCGCAATTGGCCGAAGATCAAGTAGGGGAACGTAGCTTTGACGATGACCAACTCAAGACCTATCAAAAACAGTTTGCGATGAGCAACGAAGAAGTCGATCAGATCCTTCGTGTTCTGGGTGATATGGGACAAGAAGCCGTTGGATCAATGGGTGATGACACGCCAATGGCAGTGCTCTCTTCCAAAGAACGTCTTGTCACTGACTACTTCCGTCAAAAATTCGCTCAAGTGACCAACCCACCTATCGACCCATTACGTGAAAAACACGTCATGTCGCTTGCAACCAGTATTGGTCAGGAGATGAATGTCTTCTGTGAAACCGATGGTCACGCCCACCGAGTTACCTTTGATTCGCCTGTTCTGCTTTATTCAGATATGAAGCAGTTGCTTGAGCTCAACGATCAGTACTATGGCAACTCAGTTCTGGATATTAACTACGATCCTCAAGAGAAAGATCTCGAAAAGGCCATCTTAGATCTTTGTGAACAAGCCGAGCAGGCGGTAAAAGATGGCTCTGTGCTCGTGGTTCTTTCTGACCGAGCATTACGCAAAAGCATGTTACCTATCCCAGCTGCGATGGCAGTAGGCGCAGTGCAAAGCCGCCTAATTGAAGCTAACTTGCGCTGTGATGCTAACATCATTGCCGAAACAGGAACGGTGCGCGATCCGCATCAATTTGCGGTTCTGCTTGGCTTTGGTGCAACCGCGGTTTACCCGTATCTGGCCTATGAAGCCTTAGGCAAAGTGATTGATGATGGCGCGATCGATAAGAGCTATCGCGAAGTGATGCAGAACTACCAGTACGGCATCAACAAAGGCCTATATAAGATTATGTCTAAGATGGGCATTTCAACGGTCGCTTCATACCGTTGTTCTCAGTTGTTTGAAGCTGTCGGCCTAAGTCAGGAAGTCGTCGAGCTGTGCTTTAATGGTGTTACAACCCGAATTCAAGGTGCAAACTTTGAAGATTTTGAACAAGACCTATACAACCTTTCTCGCAAAGCTTGGGCGAAACGTAAACCTATCGAACATGGTGGGCTGCTCAAATATGTCCATGGTGGTGAATACCACGCCTACAACCCTGATGTTGTAGGTACACTACAAACCGCAGTTAAGTCCGGTGATTCTTCCGACTATAAGAGTTTTGCCAAACAGGTCAATGATCGCCCTGTGGCTATGCTGCGTGACCTAATGCGACTGAAGAAATCAGACACGCCGCTACCGCTGGAAAAAATCGAACCAAGCACCGAACTGTTCAAACGATTTGATTCAGCAGCGATGTCTATTGGTGCTTTAAGCCCTGAGGCTCATGAAGCACTGGCAGCCGCTATGAACCGACTGGGAGGTTACTCAAACTCTGGTGAAGGTGGTGAAGATCCACGCCGTTTTGGTACTGAACGCAATTCTCGTATCAAACAGATTGCCTCAGGACGTTTTGGTGTAACACCTCACTACTTAACTAATGCTGATGTCTTGCAAATCAAGGTTGCACAAGGGGCAAAGCCTGGTGAAGGCGGTCAGTTACCGGGGCACAAGGTCACTGCTGAAATCGCTAAACTGCGCTATTCAGTGCAAGGGGTAACCCTTATCTCCCCTCCTCCTCATCACGATATCTACTCGATTGAGGACTTGGCTCAGCTTATTTTCGACCTTAAGCAGGTTAATCCGAACGCACTGGTATCGGTGAAATTGGTTTCTGAACCTGGTGTCGGCACTATCGCAACAGGAGTTGCCAAGGCTTACGCCGATCTTATTACCATTTCTGGTTATGACGGCGGTACAGCAGCAAGCCCGCTCACCTCAGTTAAATACGCAGGTAGCCCTTGGGAGCTTGGCCTAGCAGAAACTCAACAGGCTCTAGTTGCGAACGGCTTACGCCACAAGATTCGCCTCCAAGTTGATGGCGGCTTGAAAACTGGCTTAGATGTGGTCAAAGCGGCAATTCTTGGTGCAGAAAGCTTCGGTTTTGGTACAGCGCCAATGGTCGCGATGGGTTGTAAGTTCTTACGTATTTGTCACTTAAATAACTGTGCGACAGGCGTTGCTACGCAAGATGACACCTTACGTAAAGAATACTTCAAAGGTCTACCTGAGATGGTGATGAACTACTTTGTCGGTCTTGCTGATGAAGTACGCGAGCTGTTAGCTGAACTTGGTGTTGAAAAGCTAACTGATCTCATTGGTCGTACCGATCTACTGGAAGCAGTAGAAGGGATGACAGCCAAACAGAGTAAGCTCGATCTATCTAGTATTCTTGAAGCACCAGTATCACCACAAAACCACCCGCTTTACTGGACCGAGCCAAACGCACCATTTGACAAGGCAGAACTCAACCAAAAGATCGTTGAAGATACTTTAACGGTTGTAGAAGCTAAGCAAGGGGCAGACCTCTTCTATAACGTCATTAACACTGACCGTTCAATTGGTGCCCGTCTTTCTGGTGAAATCGCCAAACGCTACGGTAACCAAGGTATGGCTGCCACACCGATTAAACTTCATTTGGATGGTACTGCTGGTCAGTCATTTGGCGTCTGGAATGCTGGCGGTGTTGAACTCTATCTGACGGGTGACGCTAATGACTATGTCGGTAAAGGCATGGCTGGCGGTAAGATTGTTATCAAGCCGCACCAAGGTACCGCCTTTAGATGTAATGAGGCGACCATCATAGGTAACACCTGTTTGTATGGCGCTACAGGCGGTAAGCTATTTGCGGCAGGTACTGCAGGCGAGCGCTTCGGCGTACGTAATTCTGGCACCATCTCTGTGATTGAAGGCGCTGGCGATAATGCTTGCGAATACATGACAGGGGGTATTGTTGCCATTCTTGGTGCGACTGGTGTGAACTTTGGTGCTGGTATGACAGGCGGCTTCGCCTACGTCTTGGATGAAAACGACGACTTCCAAGGTCGCGTGAACCAAGAATCGGTAGAGGCAGTTGCCCTTTCTGAACTCTATATTCATCAGGAACATTTACGTGGCTTAATTGCAGAACACTTAGAAGAGACAGGATCTGCTCACGCAGAAAACATCTTAGCGAACTTTGATGAATGGATTCCAAAGTTCTACTTAGTGAAGCCTCAAGCAGCAGACTTAAACACCCTGCTGGGCCATCAAAGCCGCAGTGCCGCAGAACTGCGCGTTCAAGTCCAATAATTCATGGAGGATGTTTGAATCATGAGTCAGAACGTATACCAATTTATCGACGTACAACGCGTAGATCCTGCGAAAAAGCCGATTAAAACTCGTAAGATTGATTTCGTCGAAATTTATGAACCCTTTACTAAGCAGCAAGCCACTGCGCAAGCGGATCGCTGCCTAGATTGTGGCAACCCTTACTGTGAATGGAAATGTCCTGTTCACAACTATATCCCTCAATGGCTAAAGCTCGCCAATGAAGGACGCATCATAGAAGCCGTTGAGCTCTCTCACCAAACTAACAGCTTGCCTGAAGTGTGTGGTCGAGTATGTCCTCAAGATAGGCTGTGTGAAGGTTCTTGTACATTAAGCGACGACTTTGGTGCCGTGACAATTGGTAATATTGAAAAGTACATTACCGATAAAGCGTTTGAGATGGGCTGGAAACCAGATATGTCCAAAGTCGAGTGGACAGATAAAAAGGTTGCCATTATCGGCGCAGGGCCTGCTGGCCTTGCAGCGGCAGATATCTTAGTCCGTAACGGCGTCAAGCCTGTTGTTTTCGACCGCTACCCTGAAATTGGCGGCCTACTCACTTTCGGTATTCCATCGTTTAAGTTGGAAAAAGGGGTGATGGAGAATCGTCGTCGAGTCTTTAGCGAAATGGGCGTCGAGTTCAAGCTGAATATTGAGGTGGGGAAAGACATCCAAATGCAGGAGCTTGTCGATGAGTATGACGCTGTCTTCCTTGGCGTAGGCACCTACAAGAACATGCGTGCGGGTCTAGACAACGAGGATGCTCCGGGTGTGTACGACGCTCTACCTTTCTTAGTATCAAATGCCTATAAGGTAATGAATTTGGCAGATGACCAGCCATTTATAGATATGGCTGGACAAAAAGTGGTCGTCCTTGGCGGTGGTGATACCGCAATGGACTGTGTACGTACATCTATTCGTCAAGGTGCCGATAACGTCATTTGTGCTTACCGTCGTGATGAAGCCAATATGCCGGGCTCCCGTCGTGAAGTAAAAAATGCCAAAGAAGAAGGGGTTAACTTTATGTTTAACCTTCAGCCACTAGGACTTGAGGTCGATAGCTCAGGCAATGTCAGCGGTGTCAAAGTGGTCAAAACGGCGTTAGGTGAACCAGATGAAGCGGGGCGCCGTCGTCCTGAACCTGTAGAAGGCAGTGAACATGTATTGGAAGCCGATGCCGTTATCATGGCATTTGGATTCCAACCCCATCAAATGAGTTGGCTTGAACCATACGGTGTGGAGCTTGATCAATGGGGACGTATCAAAGCACCATCTGAGCAAGAGTTTATGTTCCAGACTAGCCACAAAAAGATCTTTGCCGGAGGAGATGCTGTTCGCGGATCTGATCTTGTTGTTACTGCGATTGATGAAGGCCGTAAAGCTGCTGAAGGTATACTTGATTACCTTGAGGTATAGCCTTAACTCAACTCACAAAAGGATCCATTAGTTGGATCCTTTTTTTATTTAAAACATATAATTAAATTCAATAATACCAATTGCATTAATTAGATGCTCAGAAATTGCGTAGGAAAAATCGCTTAGAACAAGGCAAAGGTTGCAGCTAGCTAGTTGTTATACCTACAAAATCTTTAACGCAGTTATCAGCGATTTTAACAAGCAAGAATGAGCAGATAATTGGTGTGATTGGTATAAAAACAAGACAAGATATTCAAAATGAAGAACGCCACTCTCCTCTCTATCACCCTATTGGGTTTAACCGCTTGTAGCCAAGGAGTACAAGATATGTCAGATCGCACAGCTTCCCCTTGTGGTGACAAACCTAACTGCGTTTCAACCCAAGATCAGCGTGAAAAGCATCAACTTGCTCCATTTAAGTTGAATAACGGCGCAACCATTGACGCTATTGAAACAGTGGCTCTTAAGTTGCCAGGGGCGAAAACCGCGGTAAAAGAAGATAGCTATTTAAGAATCGAATGCACATCTAAAATCATGCGTTTTGTCGATGACCTTGAACTGCGTGTTGAAGGTAACAAATTACTGGTTCGTTCAGAATCGCGCGTGGGTTACTCAGACTTTGGCGTAAACCGAAAACGCGCACAACAACTTAGAGAGCTTCTTTTAGCAGACAATCTGATTCAGTAAGGCTTTTCTATAGGCAATAAAAAACCGAAGCATTGAGCTTCGGTTTTAAATATTCAGTAGCGATAGCCTATTACTCAGCTTCTTCACGGAAGACAACTAGGCGCTTTGGTGCCACCTTGCCATTATCGTTCACTTCAGCAACACCAATGAACAGCTTCTCTTCACCGGAAGTCATACGCAGCGGTGTGCCTTCTGGTGCGCCGAATACTTGCACTGGCATACCGTGTTGAACCAAATTCGTCAGTTCAGCATTAAGGTTTACTTCTGGTAAGTCTTCTACCGCGGTATCCATTGGTAACAGCAGAGGATCAAGTAGCTCTTTCGGTGCGACTTCATCACGATGTGCTTGCTCTAAAAGCTCATTAAGTTGCTCTAGAGTGACCATCTTCTCATATGGATATTTAGCAACCCCTGTACGACGTAGCATAGTGACATGAGCACCACAGCCTAGCATCTCACCGAGATCATCAACGATAGTGCGGATGTAAGTCCCTTTTGAACAGTGGACCTCCATCTCAACTTCATCACCTTCAAAGCGATGCAGGACGATTTCATAAACCGTAATTTTGCGTGATTCACGCGGCACTTCAATACCTTTACGTGCATATTCATACAAAGGCTTACCTTGGTATTTCAATGCCGAAAACATCGAAGGCACTTGATCAGATTCACCACGGAAGTTATCAATGCATGCTTCAAGCTGGTCTAGCGAAACGTCAACTGGACGAGTCTCAACGACTTCACCATCAGAATCCGAAGTATCCGTGCGCTCACCTAACTTGGCGATCACTCGGTAGCGTTTATCAGAATCCAACAAGAACTGAGAGAACTTGGTTGCTTCACCAAGGCAGATTGGCAGCATACCTGTCGCGAGGGGATCCAGAGCACCGGTATGACCTGCTTTCTCTGCAAAGTAAATGCGTTTTACTTTCTGCAGCGCATCATTAGATGAAATGCCTGTTGGCTTGTCTAAAAGGACAACACCATTAATTGGACGACCTTTACGACGGCGAGCCATTACTCTTCACCTGCCTGATCTTCTTCACGGCCAGCGTCATGCTGTTTACGCTTGTCTTCGCTCACTACTTCTGAAACTAGGTTCGACATACGCATACCCTCTACTAGGGTATTGTCGTAGTGGAAACGCACTTCAGGTGTCAGACGTAGACGAATGCGCTTGCCTAGCATCATACGAATGTGAACTTCGTGCTCACGTAGTGCTTCAAGACAAGACTCTGGAGTTTGCTCACCCACACATAGGAAAGTAACGAAAACTTTCGCGTATGCTAAATCACGTGACACTTCTACATCAGAAATAGTCACCATGCCTAGGCGAGAGTCACGAACTTCGCGTTGAAGGATCATTGCGAGTTCTTTTTGCAGCTGCTGTGCAACACGCTGCGTGCGGCTAAATTCTTTTGACATATCTTTTCTCTTATTAGAAAGAATGGGGGGATGGATAAACTCCAGCCCCCCATGGCGTATTCAACAACCAATTACTGCTTACCTATCAATAAGTAAGCCCGTAATATTAGTCAATTAGTCTAGAGTACGTTTAACTTCAACGATTTCGAAGACTTCGATTTGGTCACCAACGCGAACATCGTTGTAGTTCTTAACGCCGATACCACATTCGTAGCCGTTCTTAACTTCTTGTACGTCATCTTTAAAGCGACGTAGTGACTCTAGTTCACCTTCGTAGATAACAACGTTTTCACGTAGTACACGGATCGGGTTGTTACGCTTAATCGTACCTTCAGTAACCATACAACCAGCGATTGCGCCAAGTTTCGGTGACTTAAATACGTCACGTACTTCAGCAAGACCAATGATCTCTTGCTTGAATTCTGGAGCAAGCATACCGCCCATTGCTTGTTTCACTTCATCAATCAATTGGTAAATGATTGAGTAGTAACGTAGATCTAGGTTTTCATTTTCAACAGTACGACGAGCCGTTGCATCAGCACGAACGTTGAAGCCTAGGATGATAGCGTTAGAAGCTGCTGCTAGTACCGCATCAGTTTCTGTAATACCACCAACACCAGAACCTACGATGTTCACTTTCACTTCATCAGTTGAAAGTTTAAGTAACGAGTCAGAGATTGCTTCAACAGAACCCTGTACATCAGCCTTAAGAACAACGTTTAGCTCAGCAACTTCACCAGCAGCCATGTTAGAGAACATGTTCTCTAGTTTCGCTTTCTGCTGACGAGCCAGTTTCACTTCACGGAATTTACCTTGACGGTAGTTCGCTACTTCACGTGCTTTACGCTCATCACGTACTACAGTTGCTTCATCACCTGAAGCAGGTACACCTGAAAGACCTAGAATTTCTACCGGGATAGATGGACCAGCAGTTGTCACTTCTTGACCGTTTTCATCGCGCATTGCACGAACACGACCGTACTCTTGACCACAAAGAACGATGTCGCCTTTGTTTAGAGTACCAGACTGAACAAGTACTGTTGCAACTGGACCGCGACCTTTATCTAGGCGAGATTCTACAACAACACCAGACGCCATGCCTTCTTCAACAGCCGTCAGTTCAAGAACTTCAGATTGTAGAAGGATAGTTTCTAGCAGACCTTCGATGTTTGTACCCTGTTTCGCAGAGATGTGAACGAACATGTTCTCACCGCCCCACTCCTCAGGAATAACGTCGTATTGAGCTAGCTCGTTCTTAACGTTATCTGGGTTTGCATCTTCTTTATCGATCTTGTTCACTGCCACAATCAGAGGAACACCTGCCGCTTTCGCGTGCTGGATCGCTTCGATTGTTTGTGGCATTACGCCATCATCTGCAGCTACGACTAGTACTACGATATCTGTCGCTTGAGCACCACGTGCACGCATTGCGGTAAACGCCGCGTGTCCAGGAGTATCAAGGAAAGTGATCATACCGTTGTCAGTTTCAACGTGGTAAGCACCGATGTGCTGTGTAATACCACCTGCTTCACCCGACGCAACGTGTGCTTTACGGATGTAGTCAAGAGTCGATGTTTTACCGTGGTCAACGTGACCCATGATGGTAACAACAGGAGCACGAGGAACCGATTCAGCGTTGTTATCACGATCTAATAGTACTGCTTCTTCTAGCTCGTTCTCTTTACGCAGGATAACTTTGTGACCCATTTCTTCAGCAACAAGCTGTGCTGTTTCTTGGTCGATAACCTGGTTGATAGTCGCCATTGCGCCCATCTTCATCATTACTTTGATAACTTCGGTGCCTTTAACAGACATCTTGTTAGCAAGTTCTGATACAACAATCGTTTCACCAACAACAACGTCTGCTTTCGCTACTGTTGCTGTCTTATCGAAACCTTGCTGCATTGACGCAGGCTTAGCCAGTTTACCTTTGTTGCGGCCTCTGCCACCACGTTGGTTACGGCCACCACGGTTTTGATCATCGTTGCCAGAAGCTTTTTTCTTCTTCTTACGACGGCCACCTTCTTCTTTACGGTCTGCTGCATCTTCAGCTTCACGTGCATAAGTAGAAGTGGTTACATGATAGTCAGAGTTTTCAAGCTCTTTCTTCTTCTTCTCTTCTTCAGTCCAACGAGCTTCATTTTCTTCAGCTAGTTTACGAGCTTCTTCAACAAGCTTAGCTGCTTCTTGTTCCGCTTTACGTTGGGCTTCTTCTTCCTGACGACGCTTCAGCTCGTCAGCTTCTTTTTTCGCTTGCGTATTAGCTTCCGCATTTTTTGCATTCATGTCTTTCTTAGCCTTATCAGCTTGGGCGCGTTTGGCCTTGTCTTCAGCATCGCGTTTTGCATCCGCTTCTTGCTTCACTGACTCTTCAGCCTCGCGTTTTGCTTTCTCTGCAGCTTCACGTTTCGCTTGCTCTTCAGCCTCACGCTTCGCAAGCTCTTCCGCTTCACGCTTTGCTGCTTCCTCAGCCTCACGTTTCGCGTCGTCTTCGATAATGCTGCGCTTCACATATGTGCGCTTTTTACGCACTTCTACTTGAACATCCTTACTCTTGCCACCACCAGCATTAACGCTCAGTGTGCTGCGAGTTTTACGCTGTAGAGTTAAGCGAGTTGGCTCCGATTCACCAGAGGTATCGCCGTGCTCTTTCTTAAGGTGAGTCAAAAGTTTCTGTTTTTCTTCATCAGTAACTTGATCACTACTCGCTTTGTTCATGCCAGCGTCAGCAAGTTGTTCAACCAAGCGGTCCACTGGTGTACCAATTTCTTCACTCAGTGCCTTAACAGTAATTTGTGTCATCCGCTTTCTCCTTGCTGAAAATTATTCGTCGTCGCCGAACCAACAAATGTTACGAGCTGCCATAATTAGCTCACCCGCACGTTCTTCGGTTAGACCTTCAATACCTTCGATATCATCGATACCCTGATCAGCAAGGTCTTCTAGTGTTGCAACACCTTTAGCTGCCAGTTTAAATGCCATCTCGCGCTCTAGACCTTCTAGACCAAGTAGGTCTTCAGCAGGCTCAACACCTTCGAAAGATTCTTCTTGTGCAAGAGCCAGAGTCGTTAGTGCATTCTTAGCACGACTGCGTAGTTCTTCTACTAGGTCTTCATCCAGACCATCAACTTCAAGAAGCTCGTTTACAGGTACGTAAGCCACTTCTTCTAGAGTTGAGAAGCCTTCTTCAACAAGCAGTTGAGCAAAGTCTTCTTCGATATCTAGGTGCTTCATGAAGCTTTCAATTGCAGCTTGAGATTCTTCAGCGTGTTTCTTGTGAAGATCTTCAACTGTCATTACGTTTAGTTCCCAACCAGTTAGTTGAGATGCTAGACGCACGTTTTGACCGTTACGGCCAATAGCTTGCGCTAGGTTGTCTGCTTCAACAGCGATATCCATCGCGTTTGCGTCTTCATCAACGATGATAGAAGCAACATCAGCCGGTGCCATTGCGTTGATAACAAATTGTGCTGGGTTATCGTCCCAAAGCACGATATCGATACGCTCGCCACCAAGCTCGCCAGAAACGGCTTGAACACGTGCGCCACGCATACCAACACACGCACCAACTGGATCAATACGCTTGTCGTTTGTTTTAACTGCAATTTTCGCACGCGAACCTGGATCACGTGCTGCACCTTTCAGCTCGATGATCTCTTCTGCGATTTCAGGCACTTCGACACGGAATAGCTCAGCTAGCATTTCAGGCTTAGAACGAGTAACGAATAACTGGAAGCCACGTGCTTCTGGCGCCACTTTATAAAGTAGGCCACGTACACGGTCACCCGGACGGAAGTTTTCACGAGGAAGTTGGTCGTCACGTAGGATAACCGCTTCAGCATTGTTACCTAGGTCAAGAACCACAGTTTCACGGTTAACTTTCTTAACGACACCAGTAACTAGCTCACCTTCATTGTCGATGAACTGCTCAACAATTTGCGCACGTTCAGCTTCACGAACTTTCTGGACGATAACTTGTTTAGCAGTTTGGGTCGTAATACGGTCAAACGTTACCGATTCGATGTCGTCTTCTACGAAATCGCCTAGTTCAAGCTCTTCGTTTTCGTATTTTGCTGCTTCTAGAGAAATCTCTTTCGTTGGGCTCTCAACCTCTTCAACAATCAACCAACGACGGAATGTTTCAAACTCGCCCGTTTTACGGTCAATCTCAACACGAACATCAATTTCCATTTCGTGTTTTTTCTTGGTAGAAGTAGCTAGAGCAATTTCTAGGGCTTCAAAGATACGCTCACGAGGTACCGCTTTCTCGTTCGATACCGCTTCTACTACCGCTAAAATTTCTTTACTCATTTTAAATAGCCTCTAAGACTTTAATTAAAATTTAGGGATCAGGTTAGCTTTTGAAATATTGCTTAGGGCAAACTCTTCTTCATTACCTTCTACGATAAATGAGATAGTTTCACCATCAACAGAGTGGATTACACCTTTCCACTTACGACGGTTGCCAACAGCCATCTTCAAAACGATGCTGACCTCGTGACCAATAAATTGTTCATAGTGTGCAGCTTTGAAAAGTGGTCTTTCTAAACCCGGCGAAGACACTTCGAGGTTGTAAGCCACAGTGATTGGATCTTCAACGTCCATTACCGCGCTTACTTGGCGGCTAACTTCAGCACAATCTTCGACATTAATGCCGTTCTCGTGATCGATGAAAATACGCAACGTTGAATGTTCGCCTGCGCGAATAAATTCTAATCCAACTAACTCATAACCTGATGCCGCTACTGGAGCTTCAAGCATTTCAGTAAGTTGTCTTTCTAAACCAGTCATTTAAACCACTCCAGAAACAAAAAAAGGGCTCAGAGCCCAATTTAAATTCCAAGCAAAGCTCTAAATTTTCTAATTAGAAAATTTAGATAACAAAAAACCCCGAAAAGTCGGGGTTTTTTGTTGCTGGACCCTGATACGTTAAGTGATATCGATGCCACTTAACTCGCAGTATTACTACTGCGCAAACTTGTCCTAATCCACTATCTATAAAAGAAAAGGGATTTGGTTGCGGGGGCCGGATTTGAACCGACGACCTTCGGGTTATGAGCCCGACGAGCTACCAAGCTGCTCCACCCCGCGTCCGACTTGTCGAGCATTATACGCTCTCCAAGGTGTTTTACAAGTTTGTAAATCAATGGTGCCGAGAGAGGGACTCGAACCCTCACACCTAAGGCACTAGCACCTCATGCTAGCGTGTCTACCAATTTCACCATCTCGGCAGCTAATTCTATTTATCAGCTAGAAAATAGCTTATTGAGGAATTTCGTCGCCTTGAGGGGCTGGAACTTCACTCGCATCATCCGCTTGCTGAATCACTTGACCTTGTGATGGGTCAATCCATTGAGACTCAGTTTTGTGAGTAGACATATTGCCTAGCACTAAGCTAATGATGAAAAATACTGTTGCAAAAATTGCAGTCATTCGGGTTAGAAAATTACCTGAGCCGCCTGCGCCAAACACTGTGTTTGATGCGCCTGCACCGAATGAGGCTCCCATATCTGCGCCTTTACCTTGTTGAATCAGCACTAGGCCGATTACACCAACCGCTGCCAACAGGTAAATCACAAGTAGAACTGTAAACATGATTTCCACCTATGTTCCAAATTGTTGAGCCAGCGCCGCTCGAAAACTCTTTGTTGATGTTTTTGAACAAGGCTAGCGACCTCCTTATCGAAGGCCGAGCAATACTAGCGAAAGCCGATTACGCTGACAAGTAGATTTTTTCAAAAAAGTACACCTTGAGAGCTAAGCGGTTAAAAAAAGGACAAAACCACACATTAAGCACTCTATATTGGTGAATCTGAAATTAAAGCTCTGAAAATTCAGCACTGTACTCAATCAAACCAGAGCGTCCGTCAAACTCGCTCTCTTCTAGTGCTAGGACTTGGAATGCCCCTTGAGGCACTTCCCATTGGCAATGCATTTGCTGATTTGCGCTATCCACAAATCCAAAACGGCCATAATAAGCAGGATCACCTAACACAACACAAGCTGGATAACCAAACTCACGTAAGGAAGCTAGACCTTCCTTAACCATGTCAGCCGCTAGCCCTTGTCTGCGATACTTCTCATCGATAGTTAACGGTGCAAGCCCCTGCCAATTATAGTCATTGCCGTCTAATGTCACTGGGCTAAACAAAACGTAACCAACCACCTCGCCTTCGTCATTACAAGCAACAAGAGATAAGGTGCGACGACCGTTTTCTCTTAGCTTCATGACCAAGTCAGCTTCCGCTTCCGTTTCAAATGTTGATTTCAGTAATCGATCAATGGCAAGTATGTCTGCCGGCGCTTCAGTTCGAATAAGCATTTACAACCTCATTATGTGTTGCAGACGATTGTAATCCTTTTTGCACAAAATCGGCTAGTTGATTTAACAAGGTTTGTAGAGGTTTAGGTAAAGATTCCAGCTCAACACTGTCCATCAAGTTCTTCACTTCAAGGCCTAGCTCGGTATCCCCTTCAATCGTCAAGCGACGTTGAAAAAATAGCGTATCTGGATCTTCTTTGCGCCCGGCAATCAATACCAGATCATTGAGGTTGCCGCTAAACAAGACATCTTCTTTAACTGGCTTACCCGCGACAACGATTTGTTCATCCTGATAACTTATTAGCCAACTTAATTGCAGATCTTTTACCTCAACTTTTAACCACTTATCTTCGAGAAACTCAAAGTCGCCATCCTCAAGTGCTTCTTTAAACACAGTTTTAAGCCCTTCAAGCAAGACTTTTTTTTGAACAGTTTGAGGTAAGAAGTGGACTGGAGATCGCAAAATTGATGCGGCATTTTGAACTAGTTGAGTGCGAATCTTGTTAATCACGCGAGATATCCGTTACTTTGTTAGCTAGAATTACTCATCATAAAGGATGTTTAACTGGAGATTCCTGTTATTTATCAAAGAATCTACGCTAAGCCTTAACTCTTTAAAGTCTGGGCAAGGACAGTTATAGTTAATACATCACTCAAATTCACTACTTAGTGGATAGTTGCTCTTTGGAGAGTCGGAAAAAACTTGATGCTATCGCAACAATTACAGCACTGGTTTACAAAAATCACGGCCAATAGTCCGTTTTTTTTCGCCATTTTGGATAACCAGCATAACTATGCAATGGTTAATGGCCGCTATTGCGATATCGCAGGGCTAACTCCGACTGAACTTGTTGGTATGTGCGACAACCAGATCATGGGACAGCAGTTCTATGACCACCTCAAGCCCTACTACGATAGAGCCTTTAAAGGCGAATCCATCGAAGCTGAAATGACCATGGGCGATCTCGACTTAGAGACGAGCCTACATTTCAACCTCTCGCCTATCGAAAACGAAGGCAAGATTGAGCATGTCATTTTCCACGCTCTTGATACCTCTGAAAAACAAATTCTGATTCGCTCTCTTGAGGAATCTGAAGGCAAATTTTCAACCCTGACTAGTCTATTGCCAGAAGGTATCTTCCTTGTTGAAGATGATTGTATTCTGTCAGCCAACCCATCCGCCTTGCGATTACTAGGCTTTGACTCGATTCAAGATGTGCTAGGCGAAAGCCTGTCGCGCTTATTTGTTGATGAGAAAACCAAGACCGTCTTTTCTGAATCGTTAGCCAGTATGCTTGGGGAAACACCACTGACTTGTTTAACGAGTCCTCGCTGTGGCTTTGAACGTAAGATTCAACTTCAGGCTGATGCTGCCATGATTCTGGGTAGCGACTCACAATTGATATTGATTCATGATGCGGAAGCCGCACCGACTACACTCGCAACTAATAAGCAGGAAGATATCCACCGTGACTCGCTAACGGGGCTGTACAACCGTTTTGGTTTTACCAAGCGTTTGGAACAACTGATCCACAACGAAACCCCTTTGATCATGCTCTACCTCGACATTGATAACTTCAAAAATATCAATGACTCATTAGGTCACCATATTGGTGATAAAGTGATTAAAGAAGTCTCTTCGCGCTTGAAGCGTTTGTTACCACAACAAGCGGTTCTGGGGCACTTAGGTGGCGATGAATTCGGCATTATCTTGCCCGAGCCAGAAAACAATCGCATGGCAGAAATGCTATCTGAGCGAATTATCTCTCTGATTAACCAGCCCTTTGATCTACACCACTTTAGCAAGCGCTTAGCGTGTTCAATTGGTAGTGTCGCTTATCCGGGAGATGGTAATGACGCACGCATTTTGCTGCAGAATGCCGACACGGCCATGTATGAAGCGAAAGATCGCGGTCGTAACCGTCTGATCAAGTTCAATGATCAGATGAACAAAGAAGCCCGCATGCGTCTGTGGCTTGAAATCGAACTGCAAAAAGCACTGCAGCAAAATGGTCTTGAGGTTTGGTATCAACCGAAAGTTAATGCTCGTGATTTTAGCATCAACGGCGCAGAAGCTCTGATCCGTTGGAAGCATCCAGTCGAAGGCTATATCAGCCCTGGCGCTTTCATTCCGGTTGCAGAACGAGCAGGATTGATTGAGCACTTAGGTCGCGTGGTAATGCGCGATGTATTTAGCACGGTTAAGCGTTGGAAGTTGCAAGGTATCTTACCTGGGCGCGTGGCAATCAACTTGTCTCCGGAACAGTTTGGTAATCCTAAGCTTATTGATTATATGGAAAAGCTGCTGCGCACCACTGAGCTTGACCCAAGCTGCATCACTTTCGAACTAACAGAAAGTGCGGTCATGAGTGACAGCGAACATACCGTACAAATGCTTAATGCGATTAAAAAGCTTGGCTTTGCACTATCAATTGATGACTTCGGTACAGGCTATTCTTCGCTTTCTTACTTAGCACGCTTCCCTATTGATGAACTTAAAATAGACCGCGCGTTTATCTCTGATATTGATACGCTTCCTAAACAAATCACGGTTATCGAGAATATCATCAACCTTGGTAAATCACTCGACCTCACTGTGGTTGCTGAAGGTGTCGAAACTCAGCAGCAAGCCACCCTGCTGTCTAACCTCAACTGTCACTCTATTCAGGGGTTTCATTTCTACCGTCCTCAGCCTAGACAAGAGGTTGAAGAGTTGTTTGCGCAAAATCGCCGCCACAAAAACTAACCCTATTTGAGTAATTAGGCCAAAAATTCACGCAAACCTGCTGTACATCAAATTTGCCGTTCATATTTCTTCATAAAATGCTCAGCAAATTTAGAACAAACAGTCATGGTGCGAGCAATGGAACTCCTATGCCCAGCAGGTAACTTACCTGCCTTAAAAACGGCGATTGATTGTGGTGCTGATGCGGTGTACATCGGATTTAAAGATGACACCAATGCCCGCCACTTCGCTGGTTTGAACTTCACGGGTAAGAAACTCGAAAAAGCCGTTCAATACGTTCACGACAACAACAAGAAGATTCATGTTGCCTTAAACACCTTTGCTCATCCAGATGGATTCGAACGCTGGACAGAGGCAGTCGACCGGGCGGCGCAAAGTGGTGTAGATGCTCTGATCGTGGCAGACATTGCCGTACTCGAATATGCCGCGCGAAAATACCCACAGCTTGAACTTCATTTATCAGTGCAAGCCTCGGCAACCAATGTCGCTGCCATTGATTTCTATAAACAGAATTTCAATGTAAAGCGTGTTGTCCTGCCGCGTGTCCTTTCCATTCATCAGGTAAAACAGCTATCACGCAACATCACCAGTGACGTCGAGCTAGAAGTATTCGCTTTTGGCAGCCTGTGTATCATGTCGGAAGGCCGCTGTTATCTATCGTCGTACATGACCGGTGAGTCCCCTAATACTGTAGGTGCTTGCTCTCCTGCTAAATACGTTCGCTGGCAAGAAACTGAAAATGGCCTTGAATCTCGCCTAAATGACATCCTGATTGATCGCTACAGTGAAGGTGAAAATGCGGGCTACCCGACTTTATGTAAGGGTCGCTTTACGACTGATTTAAACAATCAGACCAAGGCTTATCATGCCTTGGAAGAACCGACCAGTTTAAATACTTTGTCTATGTTGCCTGAACTTTTTTCCGCTAATGTTGCTTCGGTCAAAATTGAAGGGCGCCAACGCAGTCCTGCCTATGTGGAGCAAGTGACGCGCACCTGGCGAGCAGCTATTGATCGTTATTTGGCGAGTCCAGAAAGCTATCAAGTAGAGCCAAGCTGGAACGCAACACTCGCCAATGTGTCAGAAGGTACTCAGACCACGCTCGGTGCTTATCACCGTAAATGGCAGTAGAGCTTTACTTGTAGAGATAACAATGGAAAACAACATGAAATACGCACTGGGCCCACTACTCTATTTCTGGCCAAAGCAAGATGTCGAAGCGTTTTATGAGCAAGCGAAAACCAGCTCGGCAGATATTATTTATTTGGGTGAAAGTGTCTGTTCCAAACGCCGCGAGATGAAACCGGCGCACTGGTTTGAGATAGCGAAGGATCTCAGCAATACAGGTAAGCAAGTGGTCCTATCGACGATGGCACTGCTTGAAGCGCCAAGCGAAGTCAACGTGATGAAGAAATACATCGACAATGGTGACTTCGCTATTGAAGCCAACGATGTCTCTGCGATTCAACTTGCTTCTGAACGTAAAGTGCCTTTCGTTGTTGGCCCCGCCGTTAACACCTACAATGCGCACACCTTGAACTTATTCTTAAAACAAGGCATGACTCGTTGGTGTATGCCAGTCGAACTTTCGCGAGAGTGGCTAGGTAATGTACTTAACCAATGTGAAGCGATTGGCATTAAAGGTAAATTTGAAGTCGAGGTATTCAGCCACGGATATCTCCCTTTAGCCTACTCCGCACGCTGCTTCACTGCCCGTGCAGAAAATAAAGCTAAGGATGATTGCGAGACTTGCTGTATTAAGTATCCAACGGGTATTCAGGTCAGCAGCCAAGAAGGGCAAGAGGTATTTAATCTCAATGGTATCCAGACTCAGTCAGGCTACTGTTACAACCTCATCAATGATTTACCTAGTATGCAAGGATTGGTCGATGTGGTTCGTTTGAGTCCGCTTGGCCTTGATACCTTCTCACAAATGGACAAGTTCCGAGCTAACGAGCTAGGTGGTAATCCTAGCCAAATAGAAAGTAGACAATGTAATGGCTACTGGCACCAATTAGCCGGTTTAGAAGTTAAAACACTCTAAATCTCGAACGTCATAGATACAACGAAGGGCTCAAACGAGCCCTTTATTCTATTAAGCGATTGCTGGCTCCACCTGTTGTGTTTGATAACGGCGCAGATCTCTCATCAGTATCACTATCACCACTGCGCTCAGTGCAATATTAGAGAGCGGGAAAGCGAGCCATATTCCAGAAATACCCAGCAATTTCGGCATTAGGTACAAGAAAGGCAACTGAACCAAGATGTTGCCAATATTGACAAACATCGCCTTACTGCCCTTATTAATCGCTTGATAATAAGCACTTGCAACCACTAAAAAGCCATCTAAGAAAAGCGCAAATAGATGCAGTCTAAAACCTAGAATTGTGTTCTCAATTAACTTCTCATCGGTTGAGTTAAACACCGAAACAAACTCTCTAGGAAATAAGTTAATCACCAATACAAATACGACACCAATTACGATAGCCGTCGCCATGGCAATTTTAAGTAGAGCGCGGATGTTTTCTGTCTTGCGTGCACCGTGGTTATAGCTAACCAATGGCTGCATACCGTTCGCCACACCCTCTACAGTGAGATAATAAACAGTCACTATGTAGCCGAGAATCGCGTAGGCACCGATCATCATCACATCGCCATATTGGGCGAATAAATTATTGTGCAGCGCTACCATCACCGCACCATAGGCATACATAAAGAAGCTCGACGTTCCAATGGCAAATATTTGTGGAACGACAGGTAAGCTCAAACGAACATCGCTAAACTTAAGTCTCAAATTAGCCTTAGATGAGAAGAAATAGGCAAGGCCAAGTAATGTCACTACAGCCTGAGCAATAGTGGTTGCCAGCGCAGCTCCTGTAAGCTCCCAGTCCCAGACCGCAATCATTAAGTAATCTAGAGCGATGTTAATCACAGCACCGATCACCATCAAAATCGTCGCTAAATTTGGATTGTCATCATTGCGCAGTAAAAAGGGCATTGCTATCGAACCCAAGGTAAAGACACAAGCACCGATTAACACGTGTAGGTATTGCAACCCAAGTTCATAGACTTTTCCATCAGCGCCTTGCCAGCGTAAAAAGTGCTCTGAAAAAAAGTACAAGATACCGGAAACAATAGGCGCTAAGATGAGAAGTAATAGCAAACCGGTTGCGAGTACCTTTTTCGCACCTTGGTTGTCTCCTTCGCCCTGACGAATAGAAACCAGAGCGCCGGTGCCAACACCGAGCAGCATACCGATACCCAAAATGGCGCCGATGACTGGCCAAGCGACATTAATACCGGCAAGGCCATCAGCAGCGACATATCGACCAATAAAGATCCCATCCACAACTTGATACAAACCGTTGACCAGCATTGCCGCTACGGTTGGGATGGTGTATTTCCAAAACTGTTTATAAATGGATGTTTGCATGTTTCTCTACTCTAGTTAGCAAGGCTAACTAAATAGTTAAAATTTTAAGCCGATAACGATTTTTTCAATAAGCGAACCAACTGCTCAGCTTCTTGCTTAGAAAGCTTAGACGTCATCACCTCGGCTATCTCTTTGTAGACAACCTGTTCAAGAGACATATCTTGTATCGCATTCTCTGTTAAGACGACTTTCTTTGAGCGGGCATCTTCATTACATGAGATTCGTTTAACAAGCCCTTTCTTTTCTAACCTAACAACCATGTTTGAAGCAGAAGGTTTAGTCACTTTCATTTCATCGGCTAAATCTGTAATTCGGATCCCTTTGGGAAAAGCTTGAACGACACGTAAATAGTCGAACTCATTGAAGCTCAACAGTGACAAAGGATCTTCTTTTCCATAAATACGCCAGGCTTTAGAACAAAATCGTTCAAGCTCGATCAGGCTAGTTTCTAGATTCATAGGAAAGCTCATTTAGTTAGCTAAGCTAACAATATTAACGACAGTTTAATTAACAAGCAATAAAAAAGCGCTGAATCAGCGCTTTTCTTTACGAAGGCTCAATGGTTCTATTGAGTTGGATTTGCCGCTCGCTGGGCTTTCGCTCTAGCAATCACTTGTGCTTGCAGATCTTCATAGATATTGGTCAATTCTAGTATTGCGTATCTGTGCTCGACATACTCGAAAACATTGAACGAGATAGCAAGGCGGTAGAACGAGATCGCTTTAGCAATATCTTGCTCTGAGTCGCTTTCTTGGTAACGCTTGCCTAGATAGAAATATGCTTCCGTCAGGTGTTGGGCAAGAACGACTTTATCGCGTGTGCTTTCGACAATTGCTTTGAATGCTTGCTTTTCAGAAATCTCACCCAAAGTAATCGCGACCATAATCCAACCCCACTTGTCATTGCGATTTTGGTAGCTCTGCTCAAGCTCTTGTCGAGCAATATCCGGTGAAATTTCTGACTTTATAATGTAGAGCCACAACGCGCTGAATGGGTCACTCGGCTCTTGATTATAATGCTGCTGCATCTCTTCTAAAGCGAGATCAAAACGACCACCATAATAGAGCGCTATGGCTCTGTTACGTGCCGCATAGCTATTATCTGGTGCCAACTCTAAAGCCGAATCAAAGGCATCGTAAGCTGCGTCGAAATTGCGCTTTTCAGTGAAGTAGACACCCAGTAAGTTGAACAGATCCGCTTGCGCTGGATAAATAGCAAGAGACTGTTCGTAGTCTAATCTTGCTAGATTACGTAAGCCTACACTGTCATAGTAGTTGCCACGTTCGTAGAGTATTTTAGCGCGTGTTTCATTAGGGAGATCTGTTCTGCCAAGAAGTTGGCTTAAACGTGCGATCTGAACCTCTTGCTGCAAGCTAGGCTGAAGCGCTTCTACCATAGGCGGCAGCACCCACTCAGCTTGTTGGTTCGATGTTGATGCACAGCCTGCTGTCACTAACAAGGCAAGGCTAAGCGTTGCGGTTTGAAACCATTTCACAAATAAATACTCCTGTTGCTAGGCTGCTACCTAGCGTCTTCCGCATAAAAAAAGGGAGCCTAATGCTCCCTTTATAACATGCTTTTAGCAAAATAGGCTAATTCGCAGAACCTGCCTATTCACTTAAATCGCATTATGCGTCAGTTGCTGGCTTCTCTTCTGAAGCTGCTTCTTCAGTCTTTTCAACTGCTTCTTTCATGCTTAGACGTACACGGCCTTGACGGTCAATCTCAAGAACTTTAACTTGAACTTCTTGACCTTCAGCTAGGTAGTCAGACACTTTCTCAACACGCTTGTCAGCGATTTGCGAGATGTGTACTAGACCATCTTTACCAGGCAGGATAGTTACAAATGCACCGAAATCTGCTAGACGCGCTACTTTACCTGTGTAGATGCGACCTACTTCAACTTCTGCAGTGATCTCTTCGATACGACGGATTGCTTCTTTTGCAGCTGTACCTTCAGTTGCAGCAATCTTGATTGTACCGTCGTCTTCGATTTCGATAGTTGTACCTGTCTCTTCAGTTAGAGCACGGATAACTGCACCACCTTTACCGATAACGTCTTTGATCTTCTCAGCGCTGATCTTCATTGTGTGAATACGCGGAGCGAACTCAGAAATATCTTCACGAGCACCAGAGATAGCTTCATCCATTACAGATAGGATGTGCTTACGTGCACCTTGCGCTTGGTTAAGAGCAATTTGCATGATCTCTTTAGTGATACCTTCGATCTTGATATCCATCTGAAGTGCAGTGATACCAGTGTTAGTACCTGCTACTTTAAAGTCCATGTCACCCAAGTGGTCTTCGTCACCAAGGATGTCAGAAAGAACAACGAAATCGTCGCCTTCTTTAACTAGACCCATTGCGATACCAGCAACAGAAGACTTGATTGGCACACCAGCGTCCATAAGAGCTAGAGATGTACCACATACAGAAGCCATTGATGAAGAACCGTTAGATTCAGTGATTTCTGATACTACACGTACTGTGTATGGGAACTCGTCTACTGATGGCATTACTGCAGCGATACCACGCTTAGCCAGTTTACCGTGGCCGATTTCACGACGCTTAGGAGAACCTACGAAACCCGTTTCGCCAACACAGTATGGAGGGAAGTTGTAGTGTAGTAGGAAGTGATCTTTACGCTCACCTGTTAGCTCATCGATGATTTGAGCGTCGCGCTGCGTACCTAGAGTCGCAGTTACGATTGCCTGAGTTTCACCACGAGTGAATAGTGAACTGCCGTGAGTACGTGGAAGAACGCCAGTACGTACGTCTAGCGCACGAACCATGTCTTTTTCACGGCCATCGATACGTGGGTTACCCGCGATGATACTACGACGAACCACAGTCTTCTCTAGATCGTGGAAGATAGTGTGGATTTCTTTTGTATTTGCTTCTGGATCTTCAGCAAGCAGTACTTCGTTTACTTCAGCAGCAATCGCATGAATACGGTCGTAACGAGCCATCTTCTCAGTGATTTGGTAAGCTTCTACAAGTTTCGCTTCTGCTAGCTCAGCGATCTTGTTTACAAGCGTCGTGTTCTCTTGTGGAGCAACCCAATCCCATGCAGGAGTGGCAACTTCAGCTGCGAACTCGTTGATCGCTTTGATTACAACTTGTTGTTGGTCGTGACCAAATACAACCGCAGAAAGCATCTCTTCTTCAGTTAGGTTGTCTGCTTCAGACTCAACCATAAGAACAGCGCCTTCAGTACCAGCAACAACTAGGTCAAGCTTAGACGTTGCTAGCTCAGTGTTGCTTGGGTTCAGTACTAGTTGACCGTCGATGTGACCAACGCGTGCTGCACCGATAGGGCCGTTGAACGGGATACCAGAGATAGCAAGAGCCGCAGAAGTACCGATCATTGTTACCATGTCTGGTTGAACGTCTGGGTTTACAGACATTACTGTCGCGATAACCTGAACTTCGTTTTTGAATGCATCTGGGAATAGTGGACGAATCGGACGGTCGATTAGACGAGCCGTTAGCGTTTCGCCTTCAGATGGACGACCTTCACGCTTGAAGAAGCCACCAGGGATTTTACCTGCTGCGTAAGTACGCTCTTGGTAGTTAACTGTTAGAGGGAAGAAGTCTTGCCCTTCAACCGCCTCTTTTTTACCCACTACAGAAACGAATACTGACGTATCGTCCATAGTAACCATAACTGCTGCCGTAGCTTGACGTGCAATAACGCCAGTTTCTAGAGTAACTGTGTGGTTACCGTACTGGAACGTTTTAACAACTGGTTTTTCAAACATTGTTATTCCTTTTGGGATAGCTCTCTTTAAACAAGAGCAATTGTGTTAGCCCAAGGCATTACATGCTTAAACAGTCTAGAGTTTAGTTTGTAGCTCCCAATCGACCACTTTCGACCGGAATCAAACGAGAAGCTAGAAACTAAATTCTATAACTGCATACGATGTAATTGTAATGCAATGAGCAAATAGAAAATGCCGATAGATATCGGCCGCCGTAGTATAGCGGGATTAATTCGGTTTGGCTAAGCTATAGCAACCAAAATAACTAACGGGCAACAAAAAAGGGGCTAAAAGCCCCTTTTTCGACAAACTGTTCTATGCAGCCGCTGATTAGCGACGTAGGCCTAGACGCTTGATTAGGTCTTGGTAACGAGAAAGGTTTTTGCCTTTCAGGTAGTCAAGAAGCTTACGACGGCTAGAAACCATACGTAGAAGACCACGACGGCTGTGGTGATCGCCTTTGTGTGCTTTGAAGTGACCTTGAAGGTGGTTGATAGAAGCTGTAAGTAGAGCTACTTGAACTTCTGGTGAACCAGTATCGCCTTCAGCGCGTGCGTATTCTGCAACGATTGCTGCTTTAGTTTCTGCATTCAGAGACATAATTCTCTCCTAAATAAGAGTAGGTTGATATTTGTGCCAGCCAATCTCTGATTCAGCCGACACGAGAAGCGCGAATTATAGGGGATGTACACAGGTTAAGCAATAGGTATTTGCGCGCGAGGCGGATGCGGGAGTTGGGAAGCGGGAACGGACTTCGTCCTATGGAGAACTGGAGGATTATATCTCCTAGTAGGAGACAAATTCAGTCAACACCTTCTAAACCATCGCTCTATCAACTTAGTATCAACAGCCACGTCTCGTAGGGCAAAGCCCGATCCCGTTATCCCGAAACGAAGTGTTCCATAGGGCGCAGCCCGTTCCAAAAGCGAAGCGTTCCCGAAGGACGAAGTCCGCTCCAGCAGCGCAGCGATCCCGATTTCCATAGGGCGTAGCCCGTTCCCATCTTTCCCTTTTCTGTTACACTTAGCCTATCTAAACCTACCTATTTGAATTAACAGGATTCCTTATGAAAATCGGCATCATCGGTGCAATGGAGCAAGAAGTCTCTATTCTTAAGCAAGCTATTGAAAACTGCCAAGAAGTCTCTAAAGCAGGTTGTACTTTCTACGCGGGTCAGCTTAATGGTGTAGAGATCGTACTCCTTCAATCAGGTATCGGTAAAGTTGCTGCTGCGGTAGGCACGACTATTCTTCTTGACGAATACAAGCCTGATGTCGTGATCAACACAGGTTCTGCAGGTGGCTTTGACTCTAGCCTAAACCTTGGCGACGTTGTTATTTCAACTGAAGTTCGTCACCACGATGCAGACGTAACGGCATTTGGTTATGAAATTGGTCAAATGGCCCAGCAACCCGCAGCTTTCTTAGCTGATGAAAATCTGATGAATGTAGCTGAAAAAGCACTGGCGCAAATGGAAGACAAACACGCGGTACGTGGCCTAATCTGTACTGGCGATACGTTCGTGTGCACCGCAGAGCGTCAAACATTTATTCGCACACACTTCCCTTCAGTTATTGCTGTTGAAATGGAAGCTTCGGCTATCGCTCAAACCTGTCATCAGTTCAAAGTCCCATTTGTTGTTGTGCGTGCAATCTCTGACGTAGCCGACAAAGAAGCGGGCATGAGCTTTGATGAGTTCCTACCGCTAGCCGCTAAGAGTTCATCAGAGATGGTGGTAAAAATGGTTGACCTGCTGAAGTAAGCTGAAGCGATATCATGGAAGATATTTTCAATCAATTTTATTCAAACGGCGCGCTCCTCGTATTATGGGGCGCGTTGTTATTTCATCTAATCCTGCCCTTCCCACGTGAGGCGCACCCCGCCATCTTATGGCATAAATTTGCTGAGCAGTTAGCGGACAAAGTCAATGTCAACGCCAATTATTCGCAAAGCATCATCTCTGGCACTCTAGCTTGGTTATTAATGCTGTTCCCAATGCTCGCTGTCTTGATCGCACTAAAACCGCTTGTTTGGCAGCCAGAGTTGTTCGAATTAGCGTTTTTGCTGCTCGCAATTGATTGGCGTAATACAGACAAATTTACCGCCCAATTTGTCGCAGCGATGGCACGCGAAGATAAAGAGCATGCCAAAATGCTCATCAAACCGATCATCAATCGCTCGACTGCGCCTTTATCAATATTAGGCCTAGGTAAAGCGGGCGCAGAAACTCTGATCATGTCTTACGGCCGTAATGTCATCGGCGTGCTTTTCTGGTATGCCATTGGCGGTGGTATCGGCGCTTTCATGTATCGCATGAGTGTAGAGTTGGCTCGGGCGTGGTCACCAAGCAGACAACGCTTTTCACCATTTGGTATTCCCGCAATTCGTGCGGTGGCAGTATTAGACTTTATCCCACTGAGGCTGTTTGCCATAATGATCACCTTAGGTCATAGGGCGCAAGCAACCGCTCAACTACTTCAAGAACAAGCCAAGTCGTGGCCTCTTCCTGGACCTGCATGGCTATTGGTTTCCGTCGGAGCCAAACTGGAACTCTCACTGGGTGGTCCGGCAATTTATGATGGTCACAAAGCGGTACGCGCTAAACTTGGTGGTCGTATTGCACCTTCAGCCATTCATATTGCTCAGGTACAAAAAACTCTGGCGTGGCGAATGTTCGCTTGGATTATCATCCAAAGTCTTATCATGGGCTTAATCTATCAAGGAATCTAAATGCGTTTCACCTTATTGCTCCTGACGGCTTTTGTTTCTCACTTTACTATCGCATCCCCTGCCGAGCGCGTGATCAGCTTGGCACCACACGCGACTGAACTTGCGTTCGCCGCAGGGCTTGGTGACAAGCTCGTCGCCGTCAGTGAACGAAGTGATTACCCAGAGCAAGCGCAAAAAATAGAAAAAGTCGCGAACTACCAAGGGATCAAGATCGAACGTATTATCGCCCTTCAGCCTGATCTGATTATTGCGTGGCCTTCTGGTAATCCTAATGGAGAACTCGACAAGCTTAAGCAATTTGGCCTCAATATTTACTACTCTCAAACCCATTCACTAGAAGATATTGCCGCTAACATTGAGCAGCTAAGCGAATATGCGGAAGATCCAAATGTAGGTAGAAAGAACGCGCAGGACTTTAGAAATCAGCTAGCAGAACTCAAAAACCGCTACGATACAGAGTCTAAAGTTCGTTACTTCTACCAACTGAGTGAGCAGCCTATTATCACCTTGGCGCAAGGAAAATGGCCTAGTGAGGTCTTTTCATTCTGTGGCGGTGAAAATATCTTTGAGAGCAGTGCCGCACCATACCCGCAAGTAGGGAAAGAGCAAGTCATCTTGCAAAACCCAGAGGTGATGTTTACCTCTCAGCATGCCATCGCCAATGGCAATATTTGGGCGCAGTGGAGTGAGCAGCTTTCGGCGGTAAAGAACAACTATATTTGGTCTTTAACTTCAGACTGGATAAATCGCCCAACGCCAAGAACGCTCAAAGCTATCGAGCAAGTTTGTGAGCATTTCGAAACAGTAAGGCGAAAACGCTAGCAGTTAAACGATGAGATCTCGTACAATCCCTCTTCGTTTTCTGTTCCCTTTTTTAAGTAAGAGATTTTAGTGTCATGGATTCCATGCTGCTTTATGTCGTCGACTTGTTCGGTACGGCTGTTTTTGCAATTTCAGGTGTTCTATTAGCGGGTCGATTAAAAATGGACCCTTTTGGTGTTGCTGTACTTGGTAGTGTCACCGCGATTGGCGGAGGCACAATCCGTGATATGGCCCTAGGCGCGACACCAGTCTTTTGGATCACCGATACCAACTACTTGTGGACCATCCTGATTACTTGCTTACTCACCATGCTTATCATCAGAAGGCCTAAGCGCCTTGCCTGGTGGATATTGCCTGTCTGTGATGCTATTGGTCTCGCGGTATTTGTTGGTATTGGCGTTGAAAAAACCATGGCTTATCAAGACTCAGCACTAGTTGCGATCATTATGGGTGTGATAACTGGCTGTGGCGGCGGTATTATCCGTGACGTACTTGCCCGAGAAGTGCCCATGGTTCTTAGAAGTGAAGTGTACGCGACCGCGTGTATCATTGGCGGTGTATTCCACACTACCGCTTTGGCCATGGGACAAGACAGCGACACAGCCTTTCTAGCAGGCGTATTCTCAACGCTTCTGATTCGTCTTGGGGCGATTCGCTGGCACTTATCACTGCCGACATTTGCTTTGAATCGGTAGAGCTGGAGAAATTTCAAAGGGTTGGCTTGATACGTCAACCCTTTTTTGTGGATAGAGGAACTGGGAACGGGCTACGCCCTATGGATAACTGGATAACTGGATAACTGGATAACTGGATAACTGGATAACTCTAGTTTTCCCGAGGACGAAGTCCGACAAAAAAAGGTCGCCAAAGCGACCTTTCTTATCTTCCATTCTTTATGATTACTTCTGCACTCGACGCAGTACTTGTTTTAGCAAGTCAAAGTCGTTAGCTAGGTCCTCAGATAGAAGCTCCATTGCAGCGTGTTTAGCGAGTGGCCCTGGTAATTCGATATCTGTATCTAAAATATCATCGACCACTTCTTTGAACTTAGCTGGGTGAGCAGTACATAGGAAAAGACCCGTCTCGCCTTCTTGGAGCTGCTCGTCTAAAACGCGGTAAGCGATCGCACCGTGTGGCTCACACAAATAGCCTTGCTCATGTAGCTCTTTGACTGATTCAGCACTTTGCGCGTCAGTGACCGCACCCTTGCCAAGTGTCTCTAAGCCCCACTCTTTTACGCGGCATAGTTCTTCGATACGTGGCCAGTTGTTTGGTTGGCTAACATCCATCGCATTCGATGTTGTCGCCACTGTTGGCTTAGGATCCCACTTACCGGTTTCTAGATATCGTGGCACCGTATCATTGGCATTAGTCGCGGCAATGAAACGTTTGATTGGCAGACCTAGTGCTTTAGCCAGTAGACCCGCGGTTAAGTTACCGAAGTTGCCACTTGGTACAGAAACAACAAGGTTTTCACGCTGCTCTTTGCTTAGCTGAGAAGCGGCTTCAAAGTAGTAACAGATTTGCGCCATTAGGCGTGAGATATTGATGGAGTTCGCTGAGTTAAGGCCAATCTCTTCGCGTAACTCTGAATCATCAAATGCTTGCTTAACCAAAGCCTGACAAGCGTCGAAGTCGCCATCAATCGCTACTGTGTGAATGTTCTTGCCCAGCGTACAGAACAGCTTTTCTTGTAGCGGGCTGATCTTACCTTTTGGATATAGGATAACGACATTGATGTCTTCCATTCCATAGAAGGCATGAGCCACTGCTGCACCCGTGTCACCCGAAGTTGCGGTTAGGATGGTGATTTTACCGCCATCAGAAACAGCCGCGAGTGACTGCGCCATAAAACGACCACCAAAGTCTTTAAACGCTAATGTCGGACCGTGGAATAACTCTAGCGCGTATACGCCTTCTTTGACTTTGTTAATTGGAGCAGGGAATTGGAAAGCCGCATCCACTAGCGAATTCACTTTCTCTTCCGCAAGCTCATCACCAATTAACGCAGAAAGAATCTTTGTACTACGTGAAACAAAATCTTCTGCTAACAGGGCATCGATATCATCGAACTTAGGCAACTCTTGTGGGAAAAAAAGGCCTTGGTTACGACCTAACCCTTGGCGAACGGCTTGGCCAAAGGAGACTTGTTCATCGTTTTCTTTTATGTTGTACAGCTTCATAGCTCACTTCCTGTTACGTTCGAACCTTGTTTGTTGAGGCGACAAACATGGACGAATCCTTCTTCATTTTGTACGTAGTTCTGTTCAAGCCAGCGAGCAACTCGCTCAGCGACATCTTTATCTTTACAAATACTAAATAATGTTGGGCCACTACCAGAAATACCAGTAGCTAAAGCACCGGCTGTAGCTGCATATTTACGTGCATCAGCAAAGCCTGGTAGCAGTTTCTCACGATACGGTTCAGCGATCACGTCTTTGATCATCTTCGCTGCCAATTCAGGTTGATTTGAATGACACGCATGGATAAAGCCAGCAAGATGACGACCGTGAGCAATGATATCTTGACGGCGATATTGAGAAGGTAAGATCTCACGCGCTTCAGCGGTTGACACTTTTATCCCAGGGTAAGCCATTACCCAGTACCAATCGTCAAAGCATGGTACTTCTTGGCTAATAACCCCAAGCTCTTCTAGCATAAGCTGCACGCCACCTAAGTAACATGGCGCAACGTTATCATAGTGGATGCCACCAGAAATTTGGCCTTCCATTTCACCCATGAGTGCGAGCAGTTCAGTCTCATTCAACGGCTCACCATGAAAACGGTTTAGTGCATCAAGCGCGGCAACAATAGAACATGCACTGGAACCTAACCCTGAACCGATTGGCATGTTCTTTTCTAATGTCATTTCCAACGCCAGCAGCGCTTCACCTTTTTTGTCTAGCTCTCTAGCAAATACTCGCCAGCAGTCATAAACGATATTTTCTTTTGGATCCGCAGGCAGCTTAGAAACAAAGTTACCTGCTGTTTTCAAACTGAATGGCTCGCTACCAGATTTCACTAAAACTCGATCACCTAGCAGAGTGCCATCAATAGGGGACACGGCCGCCCCCAATACGTCGAAACCGACACTAACATTACCAATTGATGCTGGAGCGTAAACTGCTACATCCATACCACGGCTCATATTTTAAACTCCTAGCTTCCAACCTAATGTACGCATCACGTCTGAGAAAACGCCTGCCGCTGTTACTTCAGTACCCGCACCGTAACCGCGTAATACAAGCGGAATTGGTTGGTAGTAGCGGCTGTAGAATGCCAGTGCGTTCTCACCATCTTTAATCTTAAACATTGGATCGTTTTCATCTACTGCGGCAATGCTTACTCGGCATTGGCCATCTGAAATTTCACCCACATAACGCAGTACTTTGCCCTCTTCGGCAGCTTGAGCAGATTGCTGTTTAAAGTAAGCGTCCGCTTCTGGAAGACGAGCCATAAACTCTTCTACGCTGCCTGAATCATCAAAGCCAGGTGGCAGAGCTTGATCGACGATCACATCTTCAAGCTCAAGGTTCATACCCGCTTCACGTGCAAGAATAAGTAGCTTACGCGCTACATCCATACCTGAAAGGTCGTCACGTGGGTCAGGCTCTGTAAAGCCATTGTCTTTGGCAATGTTGGTGGCTTGGCTTAGCGTCATACCTTCATCAAGCTTACCGAAAATATAAGAGAGTGAACCAGACAAGATGCCGCTAAAGCGTTCAAGTTCATCACCCGCAGAAATAAGGTTCTGTAGGTTTTCGATAACAGGCAGACCAGCACCGACCGTTGTTTCGTACATTAGTTTACGGCGTGAACTACGAGCAACATCGCGAAGTTGATGGTAGTAAGCCATGCTTGACGTATTGGCTTTCTTGTTTGGTGTGACAACGTGGAAGCCAGCGGCTAAGAAATCGGCATATTGATTGGCGATAGATTCACTCGAAGTACAATCCACCAGCACAGGGTTGATAATGTGGTTACGCTGAACAAGAGAAATCAGGCGCGCCAATGTAAATTCTTCGGAAGCATCTTTCATGCGATCACGCCAATGATCGAGAGGTAACCCTTCACTATCTAGCAATAGCCCTTTGCTGTTTGCTAGGCCACATACTCGAAGGACAATGCCTTTTTCTGCCAATTTAGCTTGCTGACGCTGAATCTGATCCACCAGTTCACCACCGACACCGCCAACACCAACCACAAAGACATCAAGGAAGTGTTTCGAGTTAAATAGATTCTCATGACACGCTTTGATCGCTTCAGAGATCTTATCTTCCGGAATCACCGCTGAAATAGCACGCTCCGAAGAACCTTGTGCGATAGCGACAATGTTGACGTTTACTTCAGCTAGAGAAGAGAAGAATTGCGAAGCCACACCACGTGATGTGCGCATGCCGTCACCCACTAGCGTTACGATAGCCACGTCACTGATAAATTCGACAGGCTCTAGTAGACCGTCTTTCAGCTCAAGCTCGAAAGTCTCGCTCAGTGCTTGCTCAGCAATGTCTTTGTCTTGTGCTTCAATACAGAAACTGATGCTGTATTCAGAAGAAGACTGAGTAATCAGCACAATAGAGACACCTGCTGAAGACATTGCCCCGAACACTCGGCTCGCCATGCCAACCATGCCTTTCATACCTGGGCCAGACACGTTAACCATTGTTAGGTCGCTAAGCGTCGTGATCCCTTTAATGGCGAGGTTGTCTTCACCTGTATCTTGACCGATTAAAGTCCCCGCTCCTTGTGGGTTAAAGCTGTTTTTAATTAAACAAGGAATGTGGAACTGAGCGATAGGCGCAATGGTTTTAGGGTGCAGAACGGAAGCACCAAAGTAAGAAAGTTCCATTGCTTCTTGATAACTGAGCGATTTAAGTAGACGCGCATCATCTACTAGGCGAGGGTCACAGTTGTAGACACCATCTACGTCAGTCCAAATCTCACAGCAATCCGCGCGTAGACACGCAGCCAATACTGCCGCTGAGTAATCTGAGCCGTTTCGACCTAGCGTGACCAACTCGCCATCTTCATTACCCGCAGTAAAACCAGGCATGATATTGACGTGACCTTGAGGAAGAGGGTTTTGGCGGAAGTTTTGCGTTGAAACTTCAACATCAACCATCGCTTCTAAATACTCACCGCGAGCAAATAGATACTGAACAGGATCAATCAGACTTGCCGCTTGCCCTTTCGCTTCTAATACCGCCTTCATTAGTTGGATAGAAACGCGCTCTCCTTTACTGATAATGCGTGCATTAACGTTGTCTGGGCACATGCCTAAAAGGTTGATGCCATGAACGAATTGACGTAACTGGGTTAGAGAAGTTTTAACTTGGTTGTCGTAACCACTGCCATCAATATTTGGCAGCACTTGTTTGATATCTTGGAAAAGGTCGCGGAAAGAATCTTCGAGCTCAGCAATTTGTAGCTCAGCCTCACCATTTTTTAACGCGCCTTCAATCACAGAAACTAACTTGTTGGTGGTTTTTCCCGGTGCTGAAAGCACAACCGCCACTTCTTCTTGCTGGGCATTATTAGCAATGATATCTGCCGCTCTTAAAAAACGATCAGCATCCGCTAATGATGAACCTCCAAACTTTAAAACTCGCATCCCTTCCTCCAAATAGGTCATAAATTGGCATAAAAAAAGGCCTGTATCTGGTGGGATACAGGCCTTTTTTAAAATTTCTTTCGCTTAGCAGCCTGCCCCAACAATAGCGATGTCGGTAATAATAATGGTTGTGGTCATTACTGGGCGTTGATGCTGCATATTCTTAATTATCTTTACGATGTGTGTTTGCTTACTTATACGTTTACCTTATTTTTCCTGCTCTCGTCAACGAAAAGTTACTATTTTTTGTTCACACTCAGGCTCACTCGCATTCACAACCTCTCATCATGTTAATCATTGATTGCAACAACTAATGAAACCATTAGCACATATCATAATAACTAATTGCTATATAAAACTTGCAACTAGTTTGTTCGTTTTATGCTTTAATTAGTTTTGCAGTGGAAAGCAGACAATAACAAAGGAGTGGCATATGAAAATAATACTAAGCCTGTCAGCGCTACTATGCGCATGCCCGTTGTTTGCAACCGAGCTGCCTCCCTTACCTTCTCAGCAATCCACTTCGCCACATAAGATCTTTTTATCGACTGAAAACGATCAATATGATTTTGATTCTTGGAAAATTGATGGTGGCTACTCTTACAATCTATTCGACAAAGTCGATCTTTATGTCGGCGCGCGACTTAACAATAACGATAAGATCAATGAAACAGGTTTTCTTAGTGGCGTGAGTTACCAATTGACACCAAGAGTCTCAGTACAAAGTACCTTGCACTCTTACAGCGATGAGACCTTATCAGAAGGGAAAGAATCCAGTATCGCGGCCGAGGTATCGAGCCGGATGAAACTAACAGACAATCTAGATGTGCACGCCACTCTCGACTACCAAGAGTGGCAAAAAGGAGTTGAAGTAGGGCTAGGCTTTAGGTTCTAGCTCCAATCTAGCATTTCGGTAGACATCAAGACACCATTCCAATCCGCATAAATATAATCGCCCGGTTGAATCATCTGGTTATGTATTGTCAGTGTGACATTCACTTCCCCAGCACCACGTTTCTCTGTCTTAAATGGACAAGTCCCCAAGGCTTTAATACCCAACTCCATTTCGGCCATCATGCCGACATCTCGAACGGCACCATTGACGATCACACCTTCCCAGTTGTTATCGATAGCCAAGATCGCCAGTTGATCGCCTAATAACGCTTTCTGACAAGAGCCATGTCCATCAACAACCAGTACTTTTCCTGTACCATCTTGGCTCAGCATTTCTCTAACTTTTGAATTATCGTGATAACAGCGCACCGTGACAATTTCGCCGTAAAAGGCAAACTTTTGACCAAAGCTGTGCAGAGGTAACTCTAACAGAGTGACCTTATCTTCATGCTTATCACAAATATCAGGGGTTATATCTTTCATTTTTCCTCCATGAACTTCCAAAATTAAAAATCGAATCCTATCGACAGCGGCTGCGCCAATTGCCTAACGCAACTTTGCTTTGTTCTTCTAAGCAGGAAAGTAGAAATAGCCTCTCTCCTTCGACATAATAGATGGCGTTTTGCTGGTATTTTCGCCCCAACTCTAGCGCCTCGTGTTGGCTAATTTGAACAGCAAAACTCTCTTCAAGCCAAGAAAAATCCTCATTGCCCACTTGGACACCACACCAACAAGTATGGCTCACTTCTTGAGCTAAGTGTTGATTATTTCTGTCATTATCACTTTTTGACAGCCAAATACTTTTTGGGTTCCAAGCTGTAATAATAGCAAACTGGCTGCACATTAGTTGTCGCTCGAAACGAAAGTAAGGATCGCAGTAGGCCTGCCAGAGAACAGAATCAATTGCCATAAAACCACAAGTTATACATTTAATAGATACTATTAATATTTGTTACATTCTAACTCTTGATATAAATCAACAAAGTGATTGGAATTAACATTTCTACGTTGTTAGCATGCTGTTAACATTATAGAATCCGCCTCAAAGACTAGTAGAATGCAGAGGATTAGGGATCTCTTCAGCGTAGAAGCGTAGAAAAGCAGCACCAAGGATGGCGGGCGATCAAAGAGAGTGTATTTTTACAGTCTTTGGTTTATTATCAACATCACATTACCTGTATGTTATGTTTTTGCCTAGAATTTATTCTATTAGCACAAATTTTTCACAAGTTTAGGTACCGCCAATGCAAACCCCGCACATTCTTATTGTTGAAGATGAGCAAGTAACTCGTAACACTCTAAAGAGTATTTTTGAAGCAGAGGGATACGCTGTTTTTGAGGCCAGTGACGGTGAAGAGATGCACCAGGTGCTGTCTGATAACCAAGTAAACTTGGTCATTATGGACATCAACCTACCAGGCAAGAATGGTCTACTGCTCGCTCGCGAACTGCGTGAGCAAGCTAACGTTGCACTAATGTTCTTAACAGGCCGTGACAATGAAGTTGATAAGATTCTTGGTCTAGAAATCGGTGCTGACGATTACATCACTAAACCGTTTAACCCACGTGAACTGACTATCCGTGCTCGCAACCTACTGAATCGCTCGATGAATTCAAGCGCAGTTAGCGAAGAGAAGCGTAGCGTAGAGAAATATGAGTTCAATGGTTGGGTACTTGATATCAACAGTCGCTCACTGGTTAGCCCAAGCGGCGATGGCTACAAGCTACCGCGTTCTGAGTTCCGTGCTCTACTTCACTTCTGTGAAAACCCTGGCAAGATTCAGACACGCGCAGACCTGCTGAAGAAAATGACAGGTCGCGAACTTAAGCCACACGACCGTACTGTTGACGTAACGATTCGTCGTATTCGTAAGCACTTTGAATCAGTTTCTGGTACACCAGAAATCATTGCAACGATTCACGGTGAAGGCTACCGCTTCTGCGGTGATCTAGAAGAATAAGTGATACCGCACTTACCAATTTAAAATGGAGCCGTTTGGCTCCATTTTTTGTTTCTAGACTTTCTAGTCTGGCTAAACTGCTACCTACAAAAATGCTCGCTAATTAGCGAGCATTTTTCATTCGTTGTTAGGGTCTTATGACTCTCGGTTAGCCGCGGCCACCTTTGATAGCATCGATGATCTCAGTTGTTGAACAACCATCTTCAAAGTTAAGGACTTTAACTTCACCACCATTAGCGATCACTTCTTTACCACCCGCAATCTCTTCAGGCTTGTAGTCTCCGCCTTTTACTAGCAAGTCAGGTAGAACTTCAGAAATCAAGCGCTGCGGCGTGTCTTCACCGAAAGGCACCACCCAATCAACCGCACCAAGGCCAGCTAATACGGCCATACGACGATCAGTAGGGTTCACCGGGCGGCCAGGGCCTTTAAGGCGTTTCACTGATTCATCGGTATTGACAGCAACAATCAAGCGATCGCCTAGCTCAGCAGCGTGGTTTAGGTAAGAAACATGGCCTGCGTGAAGAATATCAAAACAGCCATTGGTCATGACAACCTTCTCGCCTTTTGATTGTGCTTTCTTAACCGCTTCAATCAGCGCCTGCTCACCAATCACACCAAAGTCGGTATCTTGGCTACCATGTACCGCTTCGGCAAGCTCAATGGTTGAAACTGTTGATGTACCTAGCTTACCAACAACAACGCCAGCGGCAGCATTAGCAAGTGCACAAGCTTGATCTAACGGTTTACCCGCTGCGACAGAGGCAGCCAGTACCGAAATAACCGTATCACCCGCACCCGTTACGTCGTAGACTTCTTTCGCTTGAGTTGGAAGGTGGAAAGGTTCTTGACCACGGCGTAGTAGTGTCATGCCATGCTCGCTGCGAGTCACCAGTAGTGCTTCGAAGTCAAATTCTTCAATCAGTGCTAAGCCTTTCTCGACTAGCTCTTGGTCCGTTTTTACCTTACCAACAACATGCTCAAATTCCACCATGTTTGGTGTCAGTAGCGTCGCACCACGGTAACGTTCAAAGTCTGCACCTTTCGGGTCGATAAATACCGGCACTTTAGCGGCGCGTGCTTTTTGGATGAACTGCTGAACATGCTCTAGTGCACCTTTAGCGTAATCAGATAGCACCACTGACTTCACTTTTGGTAACGCTTGTTCCATACGATCGAGAATCAGCTCAGCATCAACGTTTTCAAATTTGTCTTCAAAGTCTAAACGAATCAGTTGCTGGCCACGGCTTAATACGCGCAGCTTAGTAATTGTTGGGTAGTTTGGCAGTCCAACAAAATCACACTTCACTTTTAGAGCAGAAAGCGTCTCATTAAGTACTTTGGCAGGTTCATCAATCCCTGTTAAACCAACAATATGAGCATGACCACCAAGAGAGGCGATATTCATCGCAACGTTGGCAGCACCACCAGGACGCTCTTCATTGTTTTCTACTTTTACTACAGGTACTGGTGCTTCTGGTGAAATACGACCCGTCGGCCCATACCAATAGCGATCTAACATCACGTCGCCGATAATAAGCACGCCAGAATCACTGTAGTTCGGTAGGATTGGCTTCATTGTGGTTCTCCAAATTCTAATTCGGGCAAGAGTTTAGCATAAAGGCTCGACGTTATTCTAACCACTCGTGCCATAGCTTAGTCACAAGCTCACGCTCTTTGACCAATTTTTCGTCTGCCACATCGGCATCGAGGTTTAATAAGTTGCGGTGATGTATCTGATCTCGCATTGTCGTGTAGGCATGAGTGAGCGCCATGGCAGCTCCTTCATCCATAATGCCTTGTGCCATCATGCTTTCAAATATACGTACATTGTCACTCCAACGAGTAAGCTTAGGCTTTTGATGACTGTAACGTAAGACAAGGTATTGAGCTAAAAATTCAACGTCGGTGATACCACCCGGATCTTGTTTAAGCATAAAGCGCCCTGCTTTCTTACCGCCCAAGTGATCACGCATTTTGACCCGCATTTCTGAAACATCTTTAACCAGTTTAGCTTCATCGCGCTCTAGGCAAAGAATATCGTGGCGAGTTTGTGCAAATGCTTGCTGCAGGGGAGCATCCCCAAAAATCATACGCGCCCGAACTAATGCCTGATGCTCCCAAGTCCAAGCCTCATCACGCTGATACTCGTCAAATGCATCAGTAGGGCTTACCAACAAGCCAGAAGCGCCAGAAGGGCGTAAGCGCGTATCGACTTCATACAATATCCCTGACGCGGTTCGCGTAGAGAAGATATGAATTACCCGTTGCGCTAAGCGTAAATAGAACTGGCGGCCATCAATCTCTTTCTTGCCGTCGGTATAAACATGTACCGGGCAGTCATGCATAAAGACGATATCTAAGTCCGAGTTATAGCCAAGCTCCCACCCCCCTACTTTACCGTAGCCCACCACTGCAAAGCCTTTGCCATCGCGCTCTTTAATATGAGTCGGTTCACCATATTTCTCGGTCATCTGTAGCCAAGCTTGGCTGACTACCGACTCAACGATCGCTTCTGCAAGGTAAGTTAAGTGATCACTCACTTTCATCACAGGTAAAACACCCGCAATATCTGCTGCTGCAATTCTTAAGATACAGATCTGCTTAAACTGACGCAGCGCCTCCATCTGCTGCTCCATATCATCTTCTGGGATGCGAGCAAGGAAGTCGCGCAGTTCCGTGCGATAACTTTCAAGTGGAACTGGGTTATATAGCTGCTGCGGGTCAATAAGCTCATCAAGCAAGATTGGATAACGACCCAGTTGCTCAGAAATCATCGGGCTTGCGGTACACAAACGAACTAGCTGGACTAGAGCCGCTTGGTGCTCATCGAGTAGTTCTAAATAGGTTGTTCGAGTGACAATCTTATGCAGTAAATGCAACACGCGCGGCAGGCCAAACTTAGCATCTTGATGGCTATAGATGGCCGAGAAGATCTTCGGCATCAGCTTGTTGAGCACTTCACGGCCACGCGGGCCGAGGGTTTTTTTTGCCAGATCTTGCTTAAATTGGATAATGGTTTGCGCCATTTGCTGCGGATCATCGGCTTGAATATCATGCTCTAAGATATGCTCAATTACATCTTGTTTGGCTGCCATATCCCACAGCTCGGTAAAGTGCTTGGCAATATCTTGCTGCTCTTCCTCTTCTTCACCGATCAAAGTGGCAAAAACAGCATGAACACTCGCCATATGCTGTTGCACTTCAGCAATAAGATCTTGCCACTGGCTATAGCCCATCGCCACCGCTAGTTGAAGCTGTTCAGTGTCCGATTCTGGCAAGGTCTGCGTTTGCTTATCTGCCATTGCCTGCAGTAAGTTTTCTAAGCGACGTAAAAACTTGTACGCATTGCGTAAGTGATCGGTTTCTTCGGTACTAAGCTGTTCTAACTCTTCAATCGCATCAAGTGTATCTAACAAGCCACGTTGGCGTAAGCTTGGTTCACGTCCACCGCGGATAAGCTGGAACACTTGAGCAATAAATTCAATTTCGCGTATGCCACCCGCACCAAGCTTAATATTGTTGCTTAGTCCGCGGCGACGCACTTCGCTACTGATCATCGATTTCATACGGCGCAATGATTGAATCGCACTAAAATCGATGTAGCGACGAAACACAAATGGGCGTAGCATCTGGCGCAGTTCTTGGTATTCAGGGTACATCTCACGCCCCATCACACGAGCTTTGATCATCGCATAACGTTCCCAATCGCGCCCTTGCTCTTGGTAGTAATCTTCTAGTGCCGCGTAACTCATCACCAGTGGCCCGCTATCTCCAAACGGACGCAGGCGCATATCGACTCGGTAACAGAAACCATCGAAAGTCTGCTGATCGAGCGCTTTAATAATTCTCTGACCTAGTCGAGTAAAAAATTGAGCATTAGCGATACTGCGACGAGCACCTTGAGTTTCACCGTTTTCTGGATAGGTAAAGATCAGATCGATATCCGATGAGAAATTAAGCTCACCACCACCGAGTTTACCCATACCAATAATCAACATAGGTTGCGCTTCACCTTGCGCATTAGTCGGCGTCCCCCACAACTCACAGCATGCTTTGTACTGCCATTGGTAGGTTTCGAAAATCATCGCTTCTGCAAGCTGTGATAGGTGCTCTAAGCTCTGCTCTAATGGCCATGACGCCGTAAAATCTCGCCAGGCAATGTAAGTCATCTCTCGGTTACGAAACTGCCTTAACACACGGTGCCCCTGCATTTCATCACTACACGATTCAAGTAACTGAGATAACCGTTGTCGGTACTGTTCGCAATGTGACTCTTCAGCCAACATGGCTGGAAGTGCTTGCACCAGTTCTTCATCGCTACTTAAAGTCTGGCCAATAAACTTACTCAAGCCAGTCACATAACCAAGCTGTTCTTTTAGATCCGTTGGCCAACCATTTAACGCTTGAGAGGTAGAGAGTGATTCCAGAGCAGAGTGAGAAATTGCAGTAAGACTTTCGGGCAGTTGCATGATTCTTCCTTGTAGAAAAATACCAATCGAGAGAAGGGTAACCCCTTATTTATACCAATAAAAAACGCCCACTAGTAGCCAGTGAGCGTTTATAAGGAGCAAGTTGAGAAGCTAGACTTTAAATGAAGTGATCTTCTTATCTAACTCTTCCGCGTTTTGCTGCATAATTTCAGACGTCTCAAGTAGCTCAGAAACCACTGTAACCGAGGCTTCAACTAACTCACGAACATTGGTTAAGTTTTGGTTCATTTCACCAGCCACACTACTCTGTTGGCCTGCTGCGGTTGCGATTTGGAAGTTCATATCATTGATCTGGTTTACTTGACCAACAATACCATCCAGTTCACTACCTGCATTAGTAACAAGTTCTACCCCTTCTGCCGCTTCTACTACGCTTTTCTCCATCAACTCAACTGCCGAGTTTGCGCTCGACTGGAGCTGAGTAATCATCTCTTGAATTTCTACGGTCGCTTGTTGGGTGCGCTGCGCAAGGTTACGCACTTCATCGGCCACCACAGCAAAGCCGCGACCCGCTTCACCCGCTCGGGCAGCCTCAATAGCAGCATTCAAAGCCAATAGGTTAGTCTGCTCTGAAATACCTTGAATGGTGCCGACCACGCTACCGATAGAGTCAACGCTCTCTTCTACTTGGTTCACCGCTTGGGCAGAAGCCGAAATGTCTTGTGACAGCTCACTAATCTTAACTACAGTATCTTGAACAAAGCGCTGACCAGTTTCCGCCTGACCTGAAGCATTTTCCGTCAATGACGAGGCATTCTGTGCGTGATCCGCAACGGTCTGTACCGTCGAGCTCATTTCACTCATCGCCGTTGCAAGCTGATCGATCTCATTGAATTCTTCCTGCGCCGACTCTTTGGTTTCAGACATGCTAAGCGTCATCACTTCGGTCAACCCAGCCAATTCCTGTGAAGAATCAACCTGCAATTTAATCATCTCTTGCAGTTGAACTCGGGTTTTTTCTAACTCACGTGCGACATCACCGTACTCATCTTTACATTCCATTTCGATTGGCACTGATAAGTCTTTCTCAGCCATGGTTCTAATCGAGTCGCTAAGGTATTGAGTCTGGCGCAGCATCACGCGTGCAGCAAATAACAGAAGGACAACGAAGACCACTATCATGATGACGGTTTGCCATACAACCTGGACTAGATAGGCTTCATAGTGCTGTTGTGCTACTTGCGCATTTTGTGTTGCTGCTAGCAGTGCTTCATAAAACGTGCTCGCATCCCACAACTGCTTACCGATGATCAATAACGTACTGAACACCATCAGCATTACCATTTTAGGAACAAGGCGAATATCCGTGATCACGCGTTCCCATGGCTTAAATGCCATCTTGGTCATTGTCCATTCTCCATTTCGTCAATTTTATCTTTGCAGCGCTTTGTACTAGAGTGAGCGTAACTGAGACCCAATCCTCTGGTTTCACTGCATTTTATTTATTTCGAGCCTCGTATGAATAGAGATAATATCAAAGACGATACAAAACCGATGAGCTTGCTATCACTAATCTTGTCTTTTATGGCGCTATTTGTGATCTCTGGCTTACTGTTTTTTCCATTGCGCGCTGAAACTCGACAAGTTCTTATCGGCCTCGACTTTATAATCTGTAGCATATTCCTACTGCAACTCGGTGTAGATTTGATCCGCTCTACAGATCGAGTGCAATTTATGAAACGCCACTGGATAGACTTTGTGGCAAGTATCCCGATGATTGAGCCTTTGCGCTATGCAAGGCTATTTTCAATTTTGCGAGTGATCTTAGTTATTCGATCAAGCCGTAGCGTGATCAAACAACTGCTCAAGAACAAGCACGAAACGACATTAGCGTCGATCCTATTGCTGATGGTGATCTTACTGACCGCGGGTTCAAGCATGATGCTGTTTATTGAAGGGCACTCACCGGATGCCAATATTCATGATGGTGGCGATGCGATGTGGTGGGCGCTAGTGACGATTTCAACGGTCGGTTATGGAGACCACTACCCAGTCACCAACGCTGGGCGAATTTTAGCTGCAGGCTTGATCATTTGTGGCGTAGGTTTGTTTGGTATGATTTCTGGCCTAGTTACCTCAATGATTACCTCCCCTTCTAAAATACAGACCACTCGGTCAGAAAATAAAGAACGCTTGCTGCTTGAGTTAGTCGAAAAGCAAAATCAAATACTTGAACGCTTAGATCAGTTGGAAAGAAATCAAGAGAAACAAAAACGGGAACCCTGAGGTTCCCGTTATCAATTAATCTTGCCAGTATGGTTCGGCTTCGATACAGATGACTCGCGTCTGCTCCATCGCATGTAAAATTGAGCTTTCTTGTCTTGCTAACCAGCGCTCTAATTGCTCACGCTCTTCCCCTTCAAGCTTCTCAACCAGTTGCTCTAAGGTTTTTAGCTTAAGCAGGTCATCAGTACCGTGCAGCAAATCACTCCACGGTAAACGGAAACTATCGCGCTCATCAAAGTCAAACAGGCTAGCAAAACTTACCCCTGTATAAAGGTTACGCATCAAGCGGTATTGCTGCTCAATATAGTCGGCACTCGTTAGGCTTCTTTCTGGCGGAAACGCCTCCATCAACTCAGCCCAAGTACGGTCCAATTGCTGAACCGAAAAATGCTCAATATTAAGTGACATCTTCTCACGAGATTTTTCATCTAAGAAAGGCTGCCAACCGCGAGTCAGGATCCAACGGCTCAAATCGAGGAGCAGGCCAGTGTAGCGGGCAGAGTTGAGCAACTCTAAAATCTGTTCGCGACTTGGTAGCTGCTGCTGTATCAGCTTAAGCTCACCAACAAGGAATTTGCGTGCGTCCAATTTACGCAACGCATGGCCTTTGTCATCTAGAAGGTCATCTAAATAGTCGTAGTCATGCAGCCATTCGAGGTCTTGCTCTAGCCATTTCAACTCTTGACGTAAGATAGCACTTGCTCGACGAGGGACGACACCACCATAAACGGTCAAGATCTGTCGAATAAAACTGATCGAGTTTTTAATTTCATGAACCGCTTCAATGGAGTCACGCTCAGAAAAAATCTGCTCGTGGTAATGCCAATGAGATAGCGCATGTTCTAGAGAGTTGATAAAGCAAGATTCAACCGTATCGCTTTTGTCAGTCTTAACCAAAGGCAGTGGCTTAACTTCGTCACCTTGGTAATCCATCGCCAAACGGTAGCCTTTAGCCGCTTTACTTAAGTTGCCGAGACGCATCCCACCTTGCTCAGAGAAACTTCTTGCCAACGTAAACAAGACATCAGTTTGACCCGACTTCAACTCAAGCTCCACTTCACAAATAGGATCTTCTTTACCATTTGCCTCCACTTTACCTTGGTCAAAGGCAACTTCAACTTGGCTACCGTCAGGCATACCAATCAACCATTGCTCACGGGTGAAATTAGTGGCAAACAGAGGCTGTAGCTCAGCTTGTAACATTGCTATATCTTTGCCTGCTGGCCAAATATCTAGTGGATGAAGGGTAAGCTCTGGGTCGTTGCTATCATGTTCAGCGTTGAATTCCGGTCTTTGATGTAGACCCGCAACTACGCGTCCGGCGGTTTTAACCGTTTGCACATAGACATCATCAAAACGACGAATACGAAGGCCAATATCGTGTTGACGCAACCATTGGTCAGGCGTATCGAAATAGGTGTTCCCTAACTCTCGACAACTGTGCTGAAGTACCTTGGTTTCTGATATTTTCTGACGCAAAGTCTCTGAAAATTCGGGAGAAACAAAAAACTTCAGTTCTATCTCGGTTTCCATAGCTATACCTTTCAAAGCAGATAGAGACAGGATATTGCCTATTTTCTTACTCGGCAAGAAAGAAATATCGCGCTGATGATGATCTAAAACAGTTTTAATGAGTGATTTAATGGGTTAACATGCGCGCCTTTATAGCCATCGTTCAACATTTCGCCATGAAATGGTGTATGTTAGTTTTTAGGTTATATTAATTGGGTTGAATGACCATGCCAGTAAATACAATTATGGGGTTATTTGCAAAGTCCCCTATTAAACCTTTGCAGCGCCACGTTGTGTGTGTAAACGAATGTTGCTCGCATCTCGTTAACTTCTTTGAAGTAAGTTCAAAGGGTGACTGGGAGAAAGCATCAGAAATTCGTGCACAGATTTCTCACCTAGAGAAAGAAGCAGACGTACTAAAGCGCGAAATTCGTCTTAAACTTCCTCGCGGTTTGTTTATGCCAGTAGATCGTAGCGATATGCTTGAACTACTCACGCAACAAGACAAACTAGCAAACCTTGCAAAAGACATTGCTGGCCGAGTCTATGGCCGTCAATTGACTATCCCTGCACCTCTTCAAGAAAACTTCATTGCGTACGTAAAACGTTGTTTAGACGCAGCAGAACAAGCGCAGAAAGTTATCAATGAGCTTGATGAGTTATTGGAAACTGGATTTAAAGGCCGTGAAGTAACACTTGTGGCTGAAATGATCCACCAACTGGATGTGATTGAGGACGACACGGACGCGATGCAGATTCAACTTCGCCAAGACCTAATGGCGATTGAAGCAGATCTGAATCCGATTGACGTGATGTTCCTTTACAAAATTCTAGAGTGGGTAGGTGGTATTGCTGATCAGGCGCAACGTGTTGGTGCGCGTCTGGAAGTCATGCTGTCTCGCTCATAAACATAAGTTAACCAAATAACGAAGAGCATCTAACTAGTTCACACCCCTGCTAGGCGATAAATACTGACGCGCTGAAGGGGTTTTGTCGTGCTGAATTTTTGCTCCGCTTGTTATCAACAACTAGGTATTACGATGGATATCCTTGCGAACTACGGCACTGTCCTGATTATTATTGCAGCAGCTTTCGGTTTTCTGATGGCGATTGGTATTGGTGCGAATGACGTTGCCAATGCGATGGGAACATCAGTAGGTTCAAAAGCATTAACCGTGAAACAAGCGATCATTATCGCGATGATCTTTGAATTTGCGGGTGCATATCTTGCAGGCGGTGAAGTAACCGACACTATCCGTAAAGGCGTAATTGAAACGTCCCTATTTGCTCATCAGCCTGACGTACTTGTCTACGGCATGATGTCAGCGCTTCTTGCAGCTGGTACTTGGCTACTACTCGCCTCTTACATGGGCTGGCCTGTCTCAACCACTCACTCAATTATCGGTGCGATCATCGGTTTTGCATGTGTATCTGTCGGCACAGAAGCGGTGGACTGGAACTCAGTGCAAGGCATTGTCGGTAGCTGGATTATTACCCCGGTTATCTCAGGTTTCTTTGCTTACGTCATCTTTGTCAGCGCACAGCGTTTGATATTCGACACTGAGAAGCCGCTATTTAATGCTAAGCGCTTTGTACCTGTGTACATGTTTATTACCACTATGGTTATCGCTCTGGTAACCATCAAGAAAGGCCTTAAGCACGTAGGTCTTCACCTGTCAGACGGTGAAGCTTGGATGTGGGCGGCCGCTGTCTCTGCGCTCGTTATGGCAGGTGGTTACTTCTACATTCAGAAGAAATTCGCTAGCCGCGAAGATGATCACGGCTTTGCTGGTGTAGAAGGTATCTTCAGCGTACTTATGGTTATCACAGCGTGTGCGATGGCTTTTGCACACGGTTCGAATGATGTAGCAAACGCGATTGGTCCACTGTCAGCGGTGGTATCAACGGTTGAACACATGGGTGAAATCACAGGTAAGAGCACGATCGCGTGGTGGATTCTACCACTAGGTGGTTTTGGTATTGTTGTGGGTCTTGCGACTCTAGGTCATAAAGTAATGGCAACCGTAGGTACTGGTATTACTGAGCTAACTCCAAGCCGTGGTTTCGCAGCTCAGCTAGCCACTGCATGTACTGTGGTTCTAGCTTCTGGTACTGGTCTTCCTATCTCAACTACGCAAACTCTAGTTGGCGCGGTACTTGGTGTTGGTTTTGCTCGCGGTATCGCAGCACTCAACCTAGGTGTGGTACGTAACATCGTCGCTTCATGGATTGTTACGCTACCAGCAGGTGCGCTACTTGCGGTTGTGTTCTTCTATGCAATTCAAGCAATGTTCGTTTAATCAATAAGGTCAGTGATGTGTTAACTCACTGTCATTATTGACTCAAAACCGCATAAAGGGAGGCTCAGCCTCCCTTCTTTGTTGCAGTCAACCTAGAAACTACTTACTATTTGGCGTTAGCAAAGAAATAGATTATGGGTTTGCAGACCCTCTTAGACTGTTAAAGGATTTACCGTGAAAAAACTGGTTTGCTTCGTTCTAGCATCAATGCTTGCTGTTCCTGCAGCAATGGCTCAAGACCGTTACATCTCTGATAAGCTATTTACCTACATGCACTCTGGTCCTAGCAACCAATTCCGCATCATCGGCAGTGTCGATGCTGGTGATAAGGTGAAGCAAGTTTCAACGAATCGTGATACTGGCTACACTCAAATTGAAGATGCGAAAGGTCGTAAAGGTTGGGTAGAGAGCCGCTTCGTTACTCGTCAAGAGAGCATGGCACTTCGTCTACCTAAGCTAGAAAAAGAGCTGGCTGATGTAAAAGGGAAGCTTGCCAATGCACGTTCAAATGCAGACCAAGAGAAAGCGGGTCTGATTGATTCTCTCGCAACGCGCAACAATCAGATTGGCGAGCTTGAGCAAGGCTACAACGACATGAGTAAGCAGTTGTCTGCATCTCAGGAAGAAGTTCGTAAACTACGTGCTAAGCTAGATACGCAAAAAGATGACCTACTACTTAAATACTTTATGTACGGCGGCGGTGTCGCTGGACTAGGTCTACTATTCGGTTTGATTCTGCCGAGCATCATTCCACGTAAAAAGCGTTCTCACAATGGTTGGGCGTAATCGCTGCAACAAACGTTAGATACGAAAAAGGTCACCGAGGTGACCTTTTTTGATCCGTTGCAACCCTACCCTTGCCAATCATACAGTGCAGGCACTTCTATTAACTCGCCGTTAAAGCGTATCAAGCTAGATTGCTGCTCAATGGCCACCAATTCGATATTGTCACTCACCCAATCACCTTGGTTATACTCAACGCCGTTGATCTTGACCCATCGCTTGCTTGGTTTGCTCGAATAGACATGAGTTTGGAAATTTAAGGCTGGCAGCTTGCCATACCAACGTTCCGCCTGTTGAGATAGATTTGAAGCTTCACTGTTTTGTGTATTGGATTCTGGTTTAGCATTGCTACTCAGCGCAGACTCAAACCGTTGCGCCAACTCCGGCGACAGCTGCGACAGATCAAGCCCAGATAGCAGGTCATCACTGCTTTCAGAGACATGACTCTCTGTCGTATTGACATCAACATGACTATCAACTGTACTCGCTTGCTCTAAAACCTCTTGAGGTAACAAGTTGGTATCCTGCTCCATTTGGTTTAACCAATCACTCTGCGCCGAACTGCTATTGTCGCGATAAGTGACAGCCAAAGGGCCAAAGTCAGGAGCATGACTAGCTGTGTATTCAAAAGGCACTTCGACTAGAACGGTTTCAGCAACATTATGCTCCAACCAACGCTGATTCTCTGCTTGATAGGTTTGAAATGCCATTATCCCTGCTACAAATAGAGGCGGAATAAGTGCGAATGCAATATAGCGTCCTCGACGAGCTTCTTTCTGCTTCGCGACAGCATGAGCAGGTGCTTGGTAAAACGACGAAAGATTTTGATGACTACGCTCAGAGTGCTCTAAGGCTTGCATAACTTTAGACATTAGAATTAACCTCAAGAGACGTTAATGTTGGCGCTTGTGGCTGAGAAAGTTTTTCCAAAAGGCGTAATGTTTTACGTCCCGCAATACCATCAACAGTTAGTCCTTGCCAGCGCTGAAACAGCTCTACCTTATGTTTAAGCTGCTCATTAAACTGATTTTTTCCAGAAGACTGTTCCCCTAATACTTGGGAAAGGTGCTGGTCTAACACCGTGATAGCTTCGCCACTCATACCCGGTTTTAAGGTTTGGTTCCAATAGCCCTGCCATATCTCGCGATATTCACCCCGCCAAATACTACTTAGCCATTCACGCTCAAACTCGAAAACTTGATCGTTAGCTAATAGCTGAACATGGGTGTCAGATAGCCCTAACAACACTGCGAAGCGAGGTTGTTGGGCAATATTCAAGGTCAGCACGACAGGCACATTTTTCTCAGCGAGCTGTTCCAGAGAGCCGCTCTCAAGCGCACAGCGAAACAGAGCCTCGCCATTATCAAGGCACAACTGGTCTAACACAGAAGCTCGATATCCCCACACTTTATATAAAGCGGCAATCGCTACTTCTTGATTGTTGGCTTGATTAAGTTGCGTCTTCAATGACTGGGGGAAGATATTTTTTTTCTGCTGTATGTTTTCAACAACTGGGTATTGCTGTTGTAGTTGATTAACAACAACGGGTGTCACAAGTGTCGGCGTCGCGTAGTATGCGCCAATCGACAAGATACTCCCGACGAGAACAGAAAGTACGCTCGGAGAAAGGGAAACTTTTTTGCTAGAAGCCCTACTCGCAGCAGGCGGCACTGAGCCAGTTTGAAAGCTCATCACATCATCGCAGGCTGCCACAACGATATTGTGTGTCGGATGCGGTTCTCCAATACTATAAGCTTGCTTAAGGCTCGCATCACACACCAAGTTAATCAGACGTGGAATGCCCTGCGTTTGCCGAGCAATACATTTAATCGATTGAACCGAGAATAGTTCAGGATTACCACCAGCCAAAGCGAGACGAAACTTAATATAGTCTCTGGTCTCATCTTGATTGAGAGGCAACAAATGATATCGACCGGTAATTCGCTGCGCTAACTGCCTTAACTGTGGCATTTGCAGTTTCTGTTGTAACTCGGGCTGACCAATCAACAGCACCTTAAGTAACTTTTGGCTTTCCGTTTCAAGGTTGGTCAATAAGCGTAGTTGTTCGAGGACATCTGCCGATAAATGCTGAGCTTCATCAATCACCAATAGGGTTTGAACCCGGTTAGCATGGTTACCCAATAGAAATTGATGAATCGACTGATTAAGCTGCTTTAGAGAAGCATTTTCCTGATAATGGATATCGAACTCATCGCACACCGCTTCTAACAACTCAATATTTGAGAAAGTCGGATTTAAGATCAGCCCTGCTCGCGTGTTGTCTGCTAGAGTTTTAAGTATCGATTTTGCAATGGTCGTTTTACCGGTTCCCACTTCACCCGTCAGCATAGCGAAACCACCACCTTCACCTAGCCCGGCTTGGATTTGAAAGATGGCTTCTTTATGACGTCGACTCTGATAGAGGAAACGAGAATTAGGCACAATAGAAAATGGCAATTCTGTCAGTGCAAAATGTTGTTGATACATAACTCTCTTCTCTGGGAATTTAGTGCTAAGAAAAGTACCATTGCTGGCACAATTAGCCAATGCCAAACTGATGAAAAGGGAGAGCTAGGTGCAAAGATACCTTGTTGGCGGCGCAGTTCGCGATCAACTGCTAGATATTGAAGTCTATGATAGGGACTGGGTTGTTGTCGGTTCAACCCCTGAAGAGCTACTTAACAAAGGCTATACCGCGGTTGGTAAAGACTTCCCAGTATTTCTTCACCCAAAGAGTAAAGAAGAGCATGCGTTAGCAAGAACTGAACGTAAAGTCGGCTCTGGCTATACCGGATTTGAATGTTACTTTGCCGCCGATGTCACCTTAGAAGAAGACCTGCTCAGACGCGATCTGACCATCAATGCGATGGCGCAAGATCCTGATGGCAATATCATCGATCCCTTTAATGGTCAGCGAGATCTCAACGAGCGGATCTTACGCCATGTATCTCAAGCGTTTACTGAAGATCCTCTCCGCGTACTGCGAGTTGCACGCTTTGCCGCTAAGCTTCATCACCTAGGTTTTAGCGTTGCCGATGAAACCATTGAGCTAATGCGCCACATTGCCAAGTCTGGTGAGCTAGAGCACTTAACCGCAGAACGGGTTTGGCAAGAGTGGCATAAGTCGTTATCAACCCAAAATCCGCAAGTATTTCTCTCCGTCTTACAGCAGTGTGATGCTCTCAAGGTCGTCTTGCCTGAGCTCGATGCTTTGTTCGGTATTCCGCAACCTGAAAAGTGGCACCCCGAGATTGATACAGGTATCCACACGCTGATGGTTGCTAAACAAGCCGCACTGCTTAGCGAATCTCTTCCAGTCAGGTTTGCTTCTCAAGTCCATGATCTTGGCAAAGGCATCACGCCAGAGTCTGAATGGCCAAGCCACAAGATGCACTGTCATACTGGACTGAAACTGATCAAAGAACTTTGCGAGCGCGTCAGAGTCCCTAATGAGTATCGTGACCTCGCATTGATGGTCTGTGAGCAACACTCCAACATTCATCGTGCTGCTGAGCTTCGCCCGGAAACCAAACTTAAAGTGCTGAACAAGTTTGATGTATGGCGTAAGCCGGAACGCTTACAAGACATTCTGATGTGTTGTATGGCTGATAGCCGTGGACGCACTGGATTTGAAGATATCGACTACCCGCAAAAAGCCATTTTCGAGCAGGCCTATCAAGCCGCTCTTTCCGTCAACGTGCAAGATATTATTAAAGATGGGTTTAAGGGTGCGGGAATAAAAGAAGAAATGGAAAAGCGTCGGGTTGAGGCGATAAAGGGCTAGAGAACTGGAGAACTGGAGAACTGGAGAACTGGAGAACTGGAGAACTGGAGAACTGGAGAACTGGAGAACTGGAGAACTGGAGAACTGGAGAACTGGAGAACTGGAGAACTGGATGATTGTGTCCTCTAGGAGACAAATTCAGTCAACACCTTCTAAACCATCGCTCTATCAACTTACTATCAACAATCACCTCTCGTAGGGCGTAGCCCGATCCCGTTCTCATCTCCCATAAAAAAATGCCCCGCAAAAGCGAGGCATTCAAAAGCATTAGTGCATAATTCTAACTAGTTGGTGCTATAGCAAGGCAACAAAGAAGATTCAGCTATGGAGCATAGTTTCCTATGTGACTTAGTGAATCTTCTGCAGTTAACGCAGCTAGAGTGCCAAGTAGGACGAATTATTGACCTTTAACTTCTTTAAGACCGTTGTAAGGAGCTTTAGTACCTAGAGCTTCTTCGATACGGATTAGCTGGTTGTACTTAGCAACACGGTCAGAACGGCTCATAGAACCAGTCTTGATTTGACCTGCAGCTGTACCTACCGCTAGGTCAGCGATAGTTGCATCTTCAGTTTCGCCAGAACGGTGAGAGATTACTGCTGTGTAACCTGCATCTTTAGCCATCTTGATAGCAGCTAGAGTCTCAGTTAGAGAACCGATTTGGTTGAACTTGATAAGGATAGAGTTAGCTACGCCTTTCTCGATACCTTCAGCAAGGATCTTAGTGTTAGTAACGAATAGATCGTCACCTACTAGTTGAAGCTTGTCACCTAGTAGTTCAGTTTGGTGCTTGAAGCCAGCCCAATCAGACTCGTCTAGACCGTCTTCGATAGAAACGATTGGGAAGTTGTTAGCTAGCTCAGCTAGGTAGTGGTTGAACTCTTCTGAAGAGAAAGTTTTACCTTCGCCCTTCATGTTGTAGATGCCCGCTTCTTTGTCGAAGAACTCAGATGCAGCACAGTCCATCGCTAGAGTTACGTCTTTACCTAGTTCGTAACCTGCAGCAGCAACAGCTTCTGCGATAACTTCTAGAGCTTCAGCGTTAGACTTAAGGTTAGGAGCGAAACCACCTTCGTCACCAACTGCAGTGCTGTAGCCTTTAGACTTAAGAACTTTAGCTAGGTTGTGGAATACTTCTGCACCAACACGTAGACCTTCTTTAAGAGTCTTAGCACCAACTGGTTGGATCATGAACTCTTGGATGTCAACGTTGTTGTCTGCGTGCTCACCACCGTTGATGATGTTCATCATTGGTAGAGGCATAGAGAACTGACCAGCAGTACCGTTTAGCTCAGCAATGTGCTCGTATAGAGGCATGCCTTTAGCCGCTGCAGCAGCTTTAGCGTTAGCTAGAGAAACCGCTAGGATTGCGTTAGCACCGAACTTAGATTTGTTTTCAGTACCGTCTAGGTCGATCATTACTGCGTCGATAGCAGCTTGGTCTTTAGCGTCTTTACCAACTAGAGCTTCAGCGATTTCGCCGTTTACAGCTTCAACAGCTTTAAGAACACCTTTACCTAGGAAACGAGCTTTGTCGCCGTCACGTAGCTCAAGAGCTTCACGTGAACCAGTTGATGCGCCAGATGGAGCAGCAGCCATACCTACGAAACCGCCTTCTAGGTGTACTTCAGCTTCTACAGTTGGGTTACCACGTGAATCGATGATTTCACGACCTAGAACTTTAACGATCTTAGACATTGAATGTTTCCTTCTCGTTGAATATATAATGTCAAAATTAAGGGCAGCAGCACTACTAACGCTACTGCCCGTATCCTTTACTTCTCTAATTCGTCGCGTTGGTATTCACCAGCCGCTTTCACGAAACCTGCAAATAGTGGGTGACCATCGCGAGGTGTTGAAGTGAACTCTGGGTGGAACTGAGCCGCTACAAACCATGGGTGAGCTGGGTTCTCAATGACTTCAACCAGTTTCTTGTCTGCAGATAGACCTGATACTTTTAGGCCAGCTTTTTCGATTTGAGGACGAAGAACGTTGTTCACTTCATAACGGTGACGGTGACGTTCATGAATTGTCGCGCTACCGTAAAGTTCACGAGCTTTAGTCCCTTTTTCTAGGTGACACAGCTGTGAACCAAGACGCATAGTACCGCCTAGGTCAGAGGTTTCAGTACGTTCTTCAACTTTACCTTCACCATCAACCCACTCAGTGATTAGACCTACAACTGGGTACTTAGTCTCTTTGTTAAATTCTGTTGAATGTGCACCTTCCATACCCGCTACGTTGCGCGCGTATTCAATCAGTGCTACTTGCATACCCAGGCAGATACCTAAGTAAGGGACTTTGTTTTCACGAGCGTATTTTGCAGCAAGGATCTTACCTTCTACGCCACGATCACCAAAACCACCTGGAACAAGGATTGCGTCAAGGTCAGCCAGTGCTTCATCACCTTTTGACTCTACATCTTGTGAATCTACGTATTTGATTTTCACGCTTAAGCGGTTCTTAAGACCGGCGTGTTTCAGTGCTTCGTTGACTGATTTGTATGCGTCTGGCAGTTCAATGTACTTACCAACCATACCGATCGTCACTTCACCCGTTGGGTTCGCTTCTTCGTAGATTACTTGTTCCCACTCAGACAAGTTAGCTTCAGGAGCTGTAATGCCAAAGCGTGAGCAGACTAGGTCGTCTAGACCTTGAGCTTTGATTAGTTGAGGGATCTTGTAGATTGAATCTACATCCTTCATTGAGATTACTGCTTTCTCTTGAACGTTACAGAATAGTGCAATCTTCTTACGTTCGTTCGCAGGAATCATACGATCACTACGACAAACTAGGATGTCAGGTTGAATACCAATAGAAAGCAGCTCTTTAACTGAGTGCTGAGTCGGTTTCGTTTTCACTTCGCCGGCTGCAGCTAGGTAAGGCACTAGTGTTAGGTGCATGAACATCGCGCGTTCACGGCCTAGCTCTACTGCTAGCTGACGAATCGCTTCCATAAATGGTAGAGATTCAATATCACCTACCGTACCGCCCACTTCAACGATCGCGACATCATGGCCTTCAGCACCAGAAATTACACGATCTTTGATTGCGTTAGTAATGTGAGGGATAACCTGAATTGTTGCACCTAGGTAATCACCACGACGTTCTTTAGCTAGAACATCTGAGTAAACACGACCTGCGGTGAAGTTGTTGCGCTTAGACATCTTGGTACGGATGAAACGCTCATAGTGACCAAGGTCAAGGTCAGTTTCAGCGCCATCTTCCGTGACGAACACCTCACCGTGCTGAGTTGGGCTCATCGTGCCCGGATCAACGTTGATGTAAGGGTCAAGCTTCATCATAGTCACTTTAAGACCACGAGCTTCTAAAATAGCGGCAAGCGATGCTGCTGCAATACCTTTACCTAGAGAGGATACAACCCCGCCAGTAACAAAAATGTAATTTGTCGTCATGTTTAACCTGAAATTGGTTGAATGAGGGAAAATGGATTTCTTCTGGACGGGATATAAATATACCAGAAGCCCTTAACCGCCACAACGTGAAATCTATCACACTGCAATTTTTTATTTTTTGCTTCAAATCAAATTCGAGTGATGGATTAGTTGCCACTCTCTTTGTTAACTTCTAGCGCTTTTACTCTGTCCCAAAACGCATCTAACTGATCTAAATCGTAATCTGTCAGTTGTTTGCCCTGCTCTGCAACTAATGACTCGACCCCTTTAAATCGCTTAGCGAATTTAAGGTTGGCTTTACTCAGTGCTACTTCTGGGTCTTTACCTAAATGACGCGATAAGTTGACCGTGGCGAACAGCAGATCTCCGAGCTCAAGTTCAATTTTTTCTTCATCAGGAGAGACTTGCAGCGCCTCTTCCATCACTTCTTCAATCTCTTCCTGAACCTTACCAACCACAGGGCCAAGCGAGTTCCAATCAAATCCGTGTTTCGCCACTTTCTTTTGTATTTTTGTGGCACGAGATAACGCAGGTAGAGAATTTGGTATTGAGTCTAGAATACTTTGTTCTTTTTTGCCTACCTGGGCTTTTTCTTTTGCTTTTTCCGCTTCCCAGTTGGCATTAATCTGCTCATCCGACTCAAACTCGACATCAGAGAAAACATGCGGATGACGACGAGTCAGCTTCTCATTGACGGTTTCGACCACTTCAGAGAAATCAAACAGTTGCTGCTCTTTAGCCAGTTGGCTGTAGAAGATAACTTGAAAGAGCAGATCACCCAGTTCCTCTTTTAGGTTCGACCAATCGCGATTCTGAATCGCATCAACAACTTCATAGGTCTCTTCAATGGTGTGAGGAACAATAGTGTCAAAGCTCTGTTTTAGATCCCAAGGACAACCGCTTTCAGGGTCACGAAGCTGCGCCATAATCTGTTCTAACTGTTCAATCGGGTGACTCATATTCCTTCTTCCTTTAAATTTTCTATCTAAAGAACTTTCATTTAAATAAAAAGGTGAGCAGCCAAAACCACTCACCTTTAAAATCATTTTTGTCATCCCCGAGGGCGAAGTATGAGCGAGTTGAGGATCTCTAAGCGTTTTAAGAGATTCCTTATCACGTTCGTCCCTCACTGTAGGGAATGACATTTATCGAGTTACTATCAACCAAGTCTTTTGACAGACATAACATCTTTAATCTGCTCAACTCGTTTAGACACGCGCTGCAGAATCTCAACGTTGGTCACTTCCAAGTCAAAGTCCATGATCGACATTTGAGTACGATAATCAACGCGACTCTTCATACTGGTCACTTTGATCTTTTCGTTAGCAAACAGAGTCGTGATGTCTTTAAGCAGTCCACCGCGTTCCATCGCTTCAACGCGAACGGTTAGGATGTAAGAGCCAACAAATCCACTACCCCACACCGTGTCGATAATACGTTCTGGCGCATGGTGACGCAGTTCTTCAAGCTGCTCACAGTCTGCTCGGTGTACTGAAATGCCACGACCTTGCGTGATGTAACCTGCGATCTCATCACCAGGGATCGGCTGACAACAACGAGCAAGGTGGGTCATTAAGTTATCGACCCCTTCCACCACAACCGCATCTTTCTTCGGACGACTTTGCGCTGGGGCTTTACTTTCTGCCTCTTGAAGCTTCTCTAGGGCTTGCTGATCTTCTTCTTCTGCGGTTGGCTTATTGACCAAGGCATTGATGTGGTTGATCACTTGGTTGATACGTAAGTCACCGCTTCCGATACCAACGTACAGTTCATCCGTGCTGTTAACGTTAAAGCGCTTCAACGCATACTGCTCGGCGTCTTTTAAAGTCGCACCAATTTTCTGTAATTCAACTTCGAGAATATCGCGCCCTGCTTCGACGTTTTTCTCGCGGCTTTGCTTACGGAACCACGCATTGATTTTCGCGCGTGCTCGACCTGAAGTCACAAAGCCCATCGAAGGGTTTAGCCAATCACGAGAGGGATTGGGCTCTTTAGAGGTGATGATCTCAACTTGATCACCCATTGCCAGTTTGTGGGTAAACGGAACAATACGCCCAGCAACCTTGGCACCAATACAGCGGTGACCGACTTCAGAGTGAATGTGATAAGCAAAATCGAGTGGTGTCGCTCCCATTGGTAGGTCGACCACATCGCCACGAGGGGTAAAGGCATACACACGGTCATCGAACACCTGACTACGTAGTTCATCAAGCATTTCACCCGAGTCAGACATCTCTTCTTGCCAATCGAGTAGCTTACGCAACCAAGTAATTTTCTCATCATAACCACTACGACCACCGCCACCTTCTTTGTATTTCCAGTGCGCAGCAACACCTAACTCAGAATCTTCGTGCATATCTTTAGTACGAATCTGAATCTCAATCGTCTTGCCTTCTGGGCCAAGAATCACGGTGTGAATAGACTGGTAACCGTTAGGCTTAGGGTTAGCCACGTAATCATCAAATTCACTCGGCAGGTGTTTATACTTGGTATGCACAGTCCCGAGTGCCGCGTAACAATCTTGCAGTTTGTCGGCGATAATGCGAACCGCTCGAACATCGAATAGCTCATCAAACGCGAGGCCTTTCTTCTGCATTTTTCGCCAGATGCTGTAGATGTGCTTAGGACGTCCGCTCACCTCTGCATTAATAGCCGAGCCTTTCATTTCAGACGTTAGGTCATCAACAAAGTCTTTGATGTACTGCTCACGGACAATGCGACGCTCAGAAAGCTGCTTAGCAATCTGTTTGTAGGTATCGGGTTGTTGGTAACGGAAAGCGTAATCTTCGATTTCCCACTTTAACTGACCGATACCAAGGCGGTTCGCTAGTGGTGCATAGATGTTAGTACACTCTTGAGCGGCTGCTCGGCGTACCTCATCTGGCGCTTTCTTCACTTCAATCAGGTTACAGATTCGCTCGGCAAGTTTGATAACTACGCAGCGAAAATCATCCACCATCGCAAGTAACATGCGGCGTACATTGTCGACCTGAGAAGAGGCAGCACTGCCTTCAAGGGTCACGTTCAGTTGACCAAGTGCGGCCATCTCTTCAACGCCGTCAATCAGCTTAACGGTCTCTTTACCGAAATCTTCTTCGAATTGCTCTCGGCTATACGCGCCGCTCGACACGAGCGGAAACAACAATGCAGCGACAAGGGTCGCTTTGTCCATCGACAGAGTAATAAGGATTTCGATCATTTCTCGCCCGCGCCACAAGAGTAGCTGGCCTTGATCGTTATCTTGTAAAATCGCCTCACCCTGGAGGTAAACTTCTTTTAAGCGCTTAGCCACTTTAGGGTCTTGCCCTAAGCTAGAAATCCACTTATCTAGCTCAAACTGTTCGTCTTGATTTAAATGTGCGCTTCTTACCGCAACCATTATTTTCGTCCTGTTGTTTTTCTATTTTCGAACTACCCATGTTCAGACTACCGACTAGTAGGGAAGTTCGTTTTAGTCCTTTACAAAGAGCGCCATAGATTCTAAATGGCTTGTATGCGGAAACATATCGAGCATACCTAATTTTTGTAATTTGTAGCCTTGATTGAGCAAGCTTTGTGAATCTCTGGCAAGCGTCGCTGGATTACACGACACATATACCACTCGGCTCGCACCCAAAGCAGATATCTGCTCTATAATACCGCTTGCCCCTGCTCTTGCCGGATCAAGCAGTATTTTATCAAAATTTTCGGCTGCCCAGGGCTGACCAGACACATCTTGTTCCAAATTGGCCTGGTAGAAAGCGGTGTTATTGATACCGTTAACTTGGGCATTATTGGCGGCTTTTTCAACCATGACATCGACGCCTTCCACCCCGACGACACTCGCCACTTGCTTTGCCATTGGCAAACTAAAATTACCCAAACCACAGAATAGGTCTAATACTCTGTCTTGCTCACTCAACTCAAGCCAAGACAACGCTTGCTCAACCATAGTTTGATTGACGTTCTGGTTAACCTGAATAAAGTTGTTTGGCTCAAACGGTATTGTCACGCCCGCTTCTAGATAGTGAGCCGACTCCCCCACCACTCGATTAAGCTGATCGCTTTCCGGCATCAGGTATAAGCTCGCCTGATTTTCTGCCGCGAACTGCTCCAGCAGTTTTTGCTCACTCTCTTTGAGGGCTTTTAGATGGCGCAGAACAATCACTTTGGTATTGTCGCCTTTAACTAGCTCCACATGACCGATGTTCTCTTGGTTGGAGAAACCACTGAGCAGGTCATAAAGTGGCGCTAATAAATTATCCAGCTCGGTATCTAAAACTGGACAATGGGTCACTGTGACAATGTCTTTGCTCTGTTTCTTGCGAAAGCCAAACTCAAGCTGGCATGTTTTCTTGTTCAGCTTGATACTGACGCGGGCACGACGGCGATAGCCACGCTCATCTCCCACAACAGGGGCGCTTAGTGCAACGCTTTGCCCAGCAAATTTACTCATCAACTGACTCAGTGTTTGCTGCTTGTACTCTTGCTGCGCCTCTACAGATAAATGCTGCATATTACAACCGCCACACTCTGCGTAATGTTGGCAAAATGGCGCTATGCGTTGCTCACTGGCTTTTTGAATCTTAATTAACTTGGCACGGGCAAACTTGCTCTTACTTTCTGTCAGCTGAGCAAGAACTTGTTCGCCTGGCAAAGCACCTTCTATAAAAATGGGCTTTTTATTCTGGTAGGCCATACCTGCGCCGTGATGATCCAACTTTTCAATCGTCAGCGATTGGTGTTTGGTATTCAGTTGAGTTTTCTTCTTTGGTTGGAAAAAACGCGCCATGATTTGTGCCTACTATTTATGACCTTACGGCCTATTGCTCGAATTGCTGCTTGTGTCCCAAGCTTTTACGCTTGAATCATTGTCTGAGCCGACTGAGTTGATTATGCTTAGTAACCTTAGCTTGGAATAACCTAAGCCTGCTAGCACGCTCCTTTTAGCGCCTAACTTTGTCAAAATCACCGCAATAGACCAGCTATTGACTTGTGATTTTTCCTCGTTATGCATCTAAAATTATCGTACTAGCCTGTAAGAACATGGGCTCACGGAAGAAAATCTCTATGACTTTCTTATCCCAAGCTAAGGTTATCGATTCGACGGCTTCTTTTATTTTGGAAGTTATTTTCCCATATCCACACCACGATGTTTAGACAATAATGACAAGATATGGCTTACGCGCCCGCGTTATTACTCTTACCTTAGCGCCGACGCTAATTATCGGACTGCTTCTGAGTGCTTTTTTCTCTTTCAATCGCTATCACGACTTAGAAAAGCAGGTTATCAATTCAGGATTAAGTATTATCGAACCGCTGGCGATCGCCAGTGAAGATGGATTAAAGAATAACAGCCGCGAATCGGTGCGCCGTATCATCAGCTACGCCCACCGCAAGAATTCTAAATTTGTTCGCAGTATCGCGGTGTTTGACTACAACCACGAACTGTTTGTTACCTCTAACTTCCATCCAAACTTTGAATTACTCACGTTTCCGCGCAATGCGCCTATTCCGTTATTAGTCAGTTCAGATTTACAAGAAAACACTCTCATTCTTCGTGCCCCTGTCATTGCTGAGTCAGGGCTTGTCGCGACGATGAAAGGGCCAAACGCTAACCCTGCTCTCGGCTATGTGGCTATTGAGCTCGATTTATCCTCGCTGCGTTTACAACAGTATCAAGAAATTTTCTCTGCGTTTTTAGTCTTGCTGATTGGCTTAGGCTTATCTGCCGTCTTTGCTTATCGCTTGATGTACGACGTGACGAGGCCAATTTCGCATATGAAAAACATGGTTGACCGGATTCGTCGAGGTCATCTCGATGTGCGTATCGAAGGCAAGATGCATGGTGAGCTAGACTCGCTGAAAAACGGTATCAACGCGATGGCAGTGTCGCTGTCAGAGTACCATGTGGAAATGCAGCACAGTATTGACCAAGCGACTTCTGACTTGCGAGAAACCTTAGAGCAGTTAGAAATTCAAAACGTCGAGCTAGATATCGCGAAAAAGCGCGCTCAAGAGGCGGCGCGGGTTAAGTCGGAGTTCTTAGCTAATATGTCCCATGAGCTGCGCACACCACTCAATGGTGTGATTGGTTTCACTCGTCAAATGCTGAAAACGACCTTGACCAATAGCCAAACGGATTATCTACAAACGATCGAAAAATCGGCCAATAACCTACTCAATATCATCAATGATATTCTCGACTTTTCGAAGCTTGAGGCGGGTAAACTGGCTCTGGAAAATATCCCATTTGATTTCCAAGGCTCACTTGAAGAAGTGGTTAGCCTCCAAGCCACCAGCGCCCACGAAAAAGGGCTCGAACTGACACTGAAAGTTGATCCTAAGATCCCAACCGGACTGGTTGGTGACCCACTACGTATTCAACAGGTTCTGACTAACCTTGTCGGGAACTCGATTAAATTTACTGAACGCGGCAATATCGATATTAGCGTCGAATTACGCTCACAACGAGACGACTCGATTGAACTGCAATTTATGGTGCGCGACACAGGTATCGGTATTTCTGAGCGCCAGCAATCGCAGCTATTCCAAGCCTTTAGCCAAGCTGACGCTAGCATTTCAAGACGCTATGGCGGTACAGGGCTGGGCCTTGTTATCACCCAAAAACTGGTCAGCCAAATGGGTGGCGAAATCAGCCTAACTAGCCGATTGCACCAAGGTTCGACGTTCTGGTTTACGCTGCGACTCTCTTCTACAGACATGCCAGTCAGCGATCTAATTGAAACGCAAGTGCTACGCCAACGCACCTTGCTGTTAGTCGAGCCAAATATGCAAGCGGCGTCAGTTATTCAGCAAACCTTGGTACAAGAGGGCTTGGTAGTGACCTATCGCTCATCTTTGCCAGAGGAAGCGGAAAACTTTGACTATGTGCTTCTCAACCTTTCACCAAGCAAAGATAACGACACCACGTCAGTTCAATTGATGGTTGAGCAAGCCATGCGCTGTGCACCTCATGTGGTTGTGGGCACACCAAGTACCACGCTTGCGCTGTCAGATCATTTGATTCAAAAATACCACATTCACTGTATTACCAAGCCACTATCGCGTCGAAAACTGCTGCAAACCCTAGCGGCAAATCAAGAGAGTATTCCTCTGCTTGAAAGCCCAGAAGAAAACCGCGAAACATTGCCACTGCGAGTGATGGCAGTCGACGATAACCCAGCTAACTTGAAACTGATCAGCGCCCTACTCCAAGAGCGAGTCGACAGTGTGGTTACTTGCACCAATGGTGTCGATGCGGTCAAGCAAGCTGAAGTTCAACACTTTGACATCATCTTAATGGACATCCAAATGCCGCATATGGACGGTGTGACCGCGTGTGGCAAGATCAAGCAAACTGAGCTCAACGCGAATACGCCGGTCATAGCAGTAACTGCCCATGCGATGAGTGGCGAACGCGACCGCTTACTTCAGGCAGGTATGGATGATTACCTCACCAAACCGATCGAAGAGCATGTACTGCAACAAGTCTTGATGCACTGGAACCCACACACCAACGAGCAAGAGCTAGAGAAACTCGAAATTACTTCAAGCCCAGTGACTATCGAAGCTCAGGAGGAAGAAGCGACTCAAATTGAACACAGCAATATGATCATTGATTGGCAAGCTGCACTTAAACAGTCCGCCAATAAAGAAGATTTAGCGCGAGATATGCTCAGGATGTTGGTCGATTATATTCCTGAAGTGAACGCGATTGTTGAAGGCGCTCTTGAAGATGATCATTTCGATACCGAACAGCTAATTCATCACGTACACAAGCTACATGGCAGCAGCTCTTATTGTGGAGTTCCGCGCTTGAAAAATGTCTGCGCAACGATAGAGAAAACCCTTCGTTCAGGTGCTGCAATTGAAGACATTGAACCTGAGTTATTCGAACTGCAAGATGAGATGGAAAAAGTGGTTGCGAGCGCTCAGCCTTATTTGGAATAGCTAATCTGAATCTTCAGTAGATAAAGGGAAAAATCGGAAGTCGTTCTTATTCGATTGCTTGACTGAGTACATAGCCCGATCCGCCTTATGGACTAGCTTCTCAATATCGAGCTTTGCCGATTGCTCTACTGCAACACCTATACTGCACCCCACCGAAATGGGGTGCTGGTTGTAGACAACTGGCTGACTCGCCAATTGAATAGCTTGTGCCGCCATTTTCGCGAGTAACTTGTCGTCTTGTTGCTGCAACACAAGATAAATCACAAACTCATCACCGCCTATCCGCCCAACGACTCCTGGTATATTGCTATTTGACTGTAGCCGAGAAAATCGGATCGCAATTTGCGTTAAAATTAAGTCTCCCGCTGCATGGCCATAAGTATCATTGACGGCTTTAAAGCCATCAAGATCGACCAACAGTAGCGCAATGTAATGACTTGAATGAGTCGCATCTTGAATATACTTTTCGCACCCTAGCCGATTCTTTAATCCAGTCAAAATATCTTGCTCGGCAAGGTTACGGTAGTACTGCTCCCAATGCTCGATTTGAGCTCTTAGTTCACGCTCTCTCTCAATCGCTTGACGTGAGCTATCGATAAAGGCGTTAACGCTTTGTACCACAACTCCAAGTTCATTTTTTTGGTTCACCTCATCCGTTGCAATGGTGTCTGTATTACCTGGTTTTATGGAATACAACGCCTTGGCTAAGGCGGTTAATGGTCGACCGACAATACGTTCAAAAATTAGAATCAGCGCCACCACAGTGACAACAAACTGAATAACGACAAATAACACTTGGTTAAACACCGCCGCTAAGGCTTTCTGCTGTAAAACTTGCGAGTTATTGTGAATATACAAGGTCCCAATGGGTTTACCATCAGTCGGTGAATAAAGCCGATAAGTGTTGGCGGTTTCCCATAGGCTCTCTTCATCGACCAAAACTCGTATCGATGAAAATGAAACGTCATCTTGCCCCTCTAACATCACTGCATCGATCTCTTCATGCAGCATCAAAGCGTCCATAACTTCATTGGCTATTTCGCTATTATTGACGTAAATAGCGATTGCTGCGGACCCTGACAGAGACAACACTAGCTTTTGTTCTAGCTCGTTATGACTTTTATCTGCTTGATTGAGACCAGTAGGGATCATCACCACCAAAACGATACTAAGATACGCCAGGGCCAACACGGAGACGATCCTCAGCATTCTGCTTGATAATGATTGAACTTTGGGCTTATTCATTTATCTCCAAAACAACTCTTACACCTGAACCTTGAAGGGGGGGTGTCGTGGTATACCCGACGGCTTGAGGGTTGGATAACAACTTGTCATACATCCCTGATTCTGAATCTATTTGCACAGGGGCACGCATACTGCCCGAAAACTTCAGCTTAGCCCAATAGGCATTCACTTGGTTTTCACGCATATTGGTTACCCGTTGGAAAAAACGTTGCCGCTGCTCGCCCGTTCTATCTAGAACTTCGTTGATGTATGTGTTCCCTAAGACTTTTTTACGACCAAGATACACATCGGCAATGTCAGAGATGTCACTTATTTCATCTTCAGTTATCGGGCTGTTTTGACTGACAACGACATACAGTTCAGCGTTAGCTGGAAAAGTGAAAATCAAGATTAGTAGGGTGAGATACTTATTCATACCTCCCCCTAAAAAACAAAGTTAAGGTTGAGAGTATAGACTTGGACATCTCTTCCTGAGCTGATAATGGCAGTATCGGAAGCCCACAACCCATAGCCAAAGTCTTCAATATCGACGTAATCAAACTGCGCTTTTAATGCAATTTGTGGTGTGATATCCCACCTGACACCAAAAGAGTAAGTCTGTTGGTCAATACGTACTGAATTGATCCCTGCTTCAGCCCCTGACTGTAACAAAGCAAACGAAGGATTAACTGCGCTCCAGTCTGACTGCGTCGAAAAATAGGTATGCTCAGGATCAAACCGACTATAGATGGCATAGGGTGTCAGTGAGTTGATGTTGTAGCCAAGCAAAGCGTAGCCACCATAACCTTGAGGTATCGACTCTTTTTTGGCTTGGATATGAAACAGTTCCGTTTTAATCGTCCATAAGCCATCAAAATAGTGAAGAGCCATTTGATAATAATCGATTTCTTCACCATCTAGCCCCATTAGCTCGTTAGCAGTAGCCGCTTCCTGACTGATCATCGGAATATTTAGCGCTGCGAACTGCCCAAGCTGAGATTGAAGCGTTTGGATCGTCGCACCTTGAATGACGCTGAGTGAGTTAACGTGAGCGTAAGAGAGTTGCCATGCCCAATGGCCTTGCTCAACTTCAAATGAAGCACTAAGTACATCTTCAAGTTCAGCGGTATATGCCTCTATCGTCTGTGGAACCTCGCCCATTTGTTCATTACGGCCATACTCAAGCTTTATCGACCAGTTGAACTCTGAGTTATTAGAGAAATAGCTCAGCCCTACCCCATCGAGCGAGTTAAACACTATCCCTCCATACAACTCCTGCGGGGGTCTCACCCACAGGTGAGCAAAGTCGATATCTCTGCTGTCGGCAGCCGAATAAGCACTGACACCAATCCGCCCAACTCGAAATCCCCAATGCTCATTAGGAACGTAACGAATAAAGGCCAGTTCAGTGACTTCATTAAGGTCGTTTTCAACACTTTTATCGATCAGCCATTGGGTAGTCACTGACCATTGACGATTGAAATTGGCATCAAGCTGCAAACCAAAATTAGAGTCAGCGACAAAAGAACCATTGTCAGAAATATCTGCGGGATGAGTGATATCTCGTCGATAAGCAAGGTTGTCTTCACTTTCGTACGCATAGCCCAGCGTACCAAAGCCAGAAACTTGCCACTCTACTGCCGCGGCACTATGGCTAATCACAGACAGGGCGGTACAGACAATGACTTTTGCATACAGCGAAAGAGGTGGAATGTGCATAATGAGCTGCCTTAACAAGTAAAAATCAGCTTACCTTGAGTCGTATCTTCTTCTTATAGTGTTCATTACCAACACTATAAATTATTAGCCTAAAATACCGACTTGGGATCAAATTATGCTTAAAAATGAAAAAAGCGACCTAAGGTCGCTTAAGATTCGAGGATAACGGTAGCGACTGCGTAGTGTCGCTCATCGGAAATAGACAGGTGGATATGCTCCACCTGTTTTTGTTTAGCAATTTCCAGAGCCTTACCTGTAAGGTTTAACACTGGTTTTCCCAACTCGTCGTTGGTTATTTCAAAGTCGTGGAAACTCACGCCCAACGCAATCCCAGTGCCAAGCGCTTTGGATGCGGCCTCTTTCGCAGCAAAGCGTTTTGCAAGAAATCTTCCTTGCTGCTTAAGCGTCGAATACTTCTCTAATTCAGCTTGAGTCAAGATACGCTTAGCAAAAGGCTCACCACTTCGTTCCAGAGCCTTTTCAACTCGTTCAATCTCCGCGATGTCTGTTCCTAGACCTACAATTGCCATGCTTAGCGACGCGCTTCAACCATGATAGCTTTCATGTCCGCAACCGCTTTGTGTAAACCGTCGAACACCGCTCGGCCAATAATCGAGTGACCGATGTTAAGCTCAAAAATTTCTGGAATCGCCGCGATTGGAGCCACGTTGTGGTAAGTCAAGCCATGTCCTGCATTCACTGTTATACCTAGATCATCAGCGTAACTTGCACCTGCTGCGATCTTCTTCAGCTCATCTTGCTGATCTTCTTCAGTTTCAGCGTCTGCATAATGGCCTGTGTGAAGTTCAATAAACGGTGCACCACACGCCTTTGCTGCATCAATTTGCTCGCGGTCTGCATCAATGAACAGAGACACTTTAATGCCAGCTTCAGTAAGTGTTTGAGTCGCCGCTTTTACTTTCTCAAGATGCCCAGCAACATCCAAACCACCTTCTGTCGTTAGCTCTTCACGTTTTTCAGGTACAAGACATACGTATTCAGGCTTGGTCTTTAGAGCAATCTCAACCATTTCGTCAGTCACTGCCATTTCGAGATTCATACGTGTTTGTAGCGTTTCACGCAGAATACGAACATCGCGATCAACAATATGACGACGGTCTTCACGCAGGTGAATCGTAATACCATCCGCGCCAGCACGCTCTGCAATTTCAGCGGCATGGACAGGATCCGGATACTTAGTACCACGAGCGTTACGTAACGTCGCGATGTGGTCGATATTAACACCTAGGTAGATTGAGCTCATTTTCCAATACTCCGTTTGGGAACCATGCTAAGAAAGAGTTCCCTGCTTTTTAATGGTTTGCCGCCAAGATACGGCTTTAATGCTATACGTGTAAAGCGCTTTGCCGCTTTAAGTTGTTCTTTTGTGGTAAATCTACGTTCACTGATTGCTATCAGTTCACTGCCATAGAAGGTAAGGTTGTCCTTGCGCACAGAAGCGATAAAACCTTTTTGCTCGCGATAACGATAAGTCATGTTGGCCTCTACCGGTTCTCCTGTCCCTGCGCAGTGCATGAAGTCAACGCCATAGCCCATCGCAGATAGCAGTGCGAGTTCAAATCTTCTCAGGGCAGGTTCAGGATTTTCACACTGGGCCAGCTCCGTCAAAGCGTGTAGATAATCATGAAATAGCGCTGGCATGGCCACTTCTGCCATCAGCACTCGCCCAACCAGCTCATTCACATACATACCTGAGTAGAGGTTGATGCCGGTCAGAGGTAGCCCAAGACTTATTGGCTCAGCTTGGCGCAAGGTCTTCATTGAACCATTCCCCGACCATTTAAGTAACAATGGGGTAAAAGGTTGCAACGCGCCTTTGAGGTTCGAGCGTTTGCTACGAGCCCCCTTGGACATTAAAGTCACCCGTCCATACTCCTCACTAAATACATCGAGAATTAAGCTCGATTCGCTGTAAGGGCGGCGGTGTAACACAAAGCAGCGCTGTAAACCTTCAGAGGACATAAAATCTGCCAGAGAATTATTAAATCAATATGAATCGTTATAATAAAAAATAAGGAGCCAGATGGCTCCTTATTTCGTCATTTTCAGAACGAAGCCTTAGCCTCGCACGACTTATAGATCGTCAATGTAGCCAAGAGAGCGTAGTGCTCGCTCGTCATCCGCCCAGCCAGATTTCACTTTTACCCAAGTCTCTAGGTAAACCTTACGGCCGAACAGTTCTTCCATATCTAGGCGTGCTTCACGACCAATCGTTTTGATCTTCTCGCCGCCCTTACCAATCACCATCTTCTTCTGGCCAAGACGCTCAACCAAAATTAGGGCATTGATGTGGAAGCCGTCAGTCTCTGGGTTGTAATCGAAACGCTCGATTTCAACCGTCACAGAGTAAGGCAGCTCTTCGCCAGTAAAGCGCATCAGCTTTTCACGCACAATCTCTGAAGCCATAAAGCGCTGAGAGCGGTCAGTCACGTACTCTTCAGGGAAATGGTGCGTCGCTTTAGGTAGGTGCTCACGTACATGCTTACGCAAAACGTCAATGTTCTTGCCGTGTTTAGCCGAGATAGGCACAACATCAACAAAGTCCATTTTGCTCGACATCTCTTGCATGTGCATCATGACTTCGTTGCGGTCTTGAACAACATCGACCTTATTGACACAAAGTACGACAGGGAAGTTGGACTTCTGCAGCTTAGTCAGAACCATTTCATCATCAGCAGTCCAATGCGTACCGTCCACTAGGAAGAACACAAGGTTTACATCACTGAGTGATGAGTTAGCCGCACGGTTCATCAAGCGGTTAATTGCTCGTTTTTCTTCAATGTGAAGACCTGGAGTATCAACAAAAATCGCTTGGTAATCCCCTTCCGTATCAACACCCATAATACGGTGACGAGTTGTCTGAGGTTTACGAGAAGTAATCGAAATCTTCTGGCCAAGGATACGGTTAAGAAGCGTTGATTTACCTACGTTCGGACGACCAACGATCGCCACAAAACCACAGTGTTGGTTTTCTGGCGAACTTGCTTGCTCGTCGCTCGATGAGAAAAACGCATCGATATCAAATTCGTTGTTGTCAGTTGAATCAGTCATTGGTCAATTGCTCTAGTGCTAATTCAGCAGCCGCTTGTTCTGCCTTGCGGCGGCTGGTGCCTTTACCAATAACAGGCTGTCCAATACCTGCCACTTCGCACGAAACCGTAAACTCTTGGTTGTGTGCTTCACCTTTAATATTAGTCACTGTGTAAGCAGGTAGCGGTTTTCTTCGCCCTTGAAGGAACTCTTGAAGACGCGTTTTCGGGTCTTTTTGTGAAACACCCGGCTTGATAGCATCAAGGCGCGTTTTGTACCAACTAAGAATAATGCCGCGCACTACTTCGATATCGCTATCAAGGTAGATGGCACCAATAATCGCTTCCACAGCATCGGCAAGAATTGAATCACGACGGAAACCGCCACTTTTTAATTCACCTGGACCTAATTTTAAGTGATCTCCTAGTTCGAATTCACGACCTAGTTCCGCCAGTGTATTCCCACGTACTAATGTGGCACGCATGCGGCTCATGTCCCCTTCATTCACTTTAGGGAAACGGTGATAAAGATCATCAGCAATGACAAAACTTAAAATTGAATCGCCCAGAAACTCAAGACGCTCGTTATGTTTTCCATTAGCACTGCGGTGAGTCAGCGCTAAACTGATTAGCTCAGCATCGTTAAATTGATAGCCGAGTTTTTTCTCTAGTTTTGCAGTAGGAGAATTCATGCTCTCTCAATAATTTGTGTTCATTCTCAAAATAGTTGGAGTTGTAGTTAGGCGACAAGTAAATTCAGCCCTATGAGCATAGATATTCTATGTGATTAAGGTGAATTTACGCAGTCAACAACACTACAACTTCAAATATGACGAGAATTTAGTTAATACCACCGATGCGGTTAAAACGCACACCAGTTGGAATCCAAGAAGGTAAAACGCTATCTGCACCACGCTCAAATTCAAAGCTGATCCAAATACCTACCGCCTTACCCACTAGGTTTGCTTCTGGAACAAAGCCCCAGTAGCGGCTGTCAGCACTGTTGTCACGGTTATCACCCATCACAAAGTACTGGCCTTCAGGTACCACCCACTCATTAACGCCGTTACGTGGTTGATAAAGTTCAACGCGATCGCGACGTAGTGGGTTAACCAAAATTTGGTGACCTTGCTCACTCAATTGTTCATCCAGCTGAATCAGTGGGATGCCATTTTGAATGAACTGGCTCTCTTCTACATTTGATAGTTTCACTGGCTTACAACTGGTATCGCCTTGAGACTGAATGCAGATTTCTTTTTTACTGTTGTAACGCACAGTATCGCCCGGAAGACCAACGACACGCTTAATGTAATCAATGCTTGGCTGAGGCGGGTATTTAAACACCACGACATCACCGCGCTCTGGCTTACCGGTTTCAACTAGTTGAGTGCGCCATACCGGATCTTTCAAACCATAGGCATACTTTTCAACAAGGATGAAGTCACCGACCAGCAGCGTTGGCATCATAGAACCCGATGGAATCTGAAATGGTTCATAGATGAATGAACGTAGTACAAGTACTGCGGCAATCACTGGAAAAATAGAAACACTATTTTCAATCCACCATGGTTGCGTCTTCACTTTCTCTAGTACTGCGGCATCTAAACCATTTGTTTGAGCTTCAACTTCAGCCAGTTTTTCTTGACGCTTTTTAGCAAAAACCAGCTTTTCTAGAACCCAGACAACACCCGTTACCAAAGTAACGATCACTAGGATGAGTGAAAATGTATTCGCCATTGACTTCCCTTATCTCAAAAATACGAAAGTGAAAGAGCCGAAACCCTTCCACTTACCAATTTAATTTATTTCAAGTAATCCCATAAATAGTTGGTGTTACAGCTAGGCGGCAAGCAAACTCAGCCCTATGAGCATAGAGGGTCTATGTGATTAGGGTGAGTTTGTGCTGGCAACAACGCTGTAGCGTCAAATATGACTGGGATTAGTCTTTGCCTACGTGCAGAATTGCTAAGAACGCTTCTTGAGGCAGCTCTACGTTACCGATCTGCTTCATACGTTTCTTACCTTCTTTCTGCTTCTTCAGTAGCTTCTTCTTACGGCTCACGTCACCACCGTAACACTTCGCGATTACGTTCTTACGTAACTGCTTAACTGTTGAGCGTGCGATGATGTGGTTACCAATCGCAGCCTGAATCGCGATATCAAACATTTGACGAGGGATGAATTCTTTCATCTTTTCAACTAGCTGACGTCCACGAGTTTGCGATTGATCTTTATGAGTGATCATTGCAAGCGCATCAACCGTGTCACCGTTTAGTAGAACATCCACACGCACCATGTTCGATGCTTCAAAACGCTGGAAGTTGTAATCTAGCGATGCATAACCGCGAGAAGTTGATTTTAGGCGGTCAAAGAAGTCGAGTACCACTTCAGCCATCGGAATATCGTAAGTCACTGCGACTTGATTGCCGTGGTAAACCATATCAACCTGTATACCACGCTTTTCAACACAAAGCGTGATTACATTACCTAAGTACTCAGAAGGTACAAGAATGTTACAACGAGCAATTGGTTCGCGAATTTCTTCAATATCGTTAACCGCAGGAAGCTTCGCTGGGCTATCAACATAAAGCAGGTTGCCGTTTGTTTCTTCGACTTCGTAAACTACTGTTGGCGCCGTTGTGATCAGATCTAAATCGTATTCACGCTCTAGACGCTCTTGGATGATCTCCATGTGCAGCATACCAAGGAAGCCACAGCGGAAACCAAAACCAAGTGCTGCTGAGTTTTCTGGTTCATAGAACAGAGAAGCATCGTTTAGGCTAAGCTTACCAAGTGCATCACGGAAGTTTTCGTAATCATCAGATGATACTGGGAATAGACCAGCGTAAACCTGTGGTTTCACTTTCTTGAAGCCTGGTAACGCTTGTTCACAGCCGTGTTTCGCTAGTGTTAACGTATCACCGACTGGTGCACCTAGGATGTCTTTGATACCACAAACAACCCAACCTACTTCGCCAGTGCTTAGAGTTTCAGTATCAACTTGCTTCGGTGTGAAGATACCGAGACGGTCGACACCCCAAACCTGACCTGTGCTCATTACCTTGATCTTGTCATTCTTCTTAAGTTCGCCATTTTTGATACGAACCAATGAAACAACACCGAGGTAGTTATCGAACCAAGAGTCAATAATCAGTGCTTGTAGTGGCGCTTCTGGATCACCTTCTGGTGCAGGAATCGCGGAAACAATGTTCTCTAGAACATCATCAACACCGATACCGGTTTTCGCACTACAACGAGTCGCTTCCATCGCGTCGATACCAACGATTTCTTCGATCTCTTCTGCGACACGCTCTGGATCGGCTGCAGGAAGGTCAATCTTGTTCAAGATTGGCACTACCTCTAGATCCATTTCAATCGCGGTATAACAGTTAGCAAGAGTTTGCGCTTCTACACCTTGACCTGCATCAACCACCAGCAGAGCACCTTCACAAGCTGCGAGAGAACGCGATACTTCATAGGCGAAGTCAACGTGTCCTGGGGTATCGATGAAGTTAAGCTGGTATGTTTCACCATCTTTAGCGGTGTAGTTTAGAGTCACACTCTGAGATTTAATGGTGATACCACGCTCACGCTCTAGATCCATGGAGTCCAGAACCTGTGCGGCCATTTCACGGTCGCTCAATCCACCACATACTTGGATCAAACGGTCTGATAGGGTCGACTTACCATGGTCGATGTGGGCGATAATCGAAAAGTTACGAATGTGCTTCATGATTTGGTGTGACTAAACTCTTTAAAATAAGGACAAGAAAGCCGCTCTAACCATTGATTCAATTCAACGCTAGCGACGGCATTTCAATCAAGTTGGCAGATTCTACCCAATTTCTAGCCACTTCGCACTAGCTAATTGGTTCGCCCAACACCCTTAATAGTATGACTTGTTGTGAAGATTGCCGCTCTAATTTCGCGGATAATCGTTTTGCGAGGAAAATGCCTGCTGTGGTTGCGAGCGCAGAGAACAAAATAACCAGCCCTTCACCTAGCGAAAGGAGTGGTGCCAACCACCACTGAGCAACCAATGCGCCCACTATCATGGCAAACAAAGGCACCAAATAAACCACAGCGGCAGATTGCAGTAAGCTCTTTTCTGGCAGACCAATTTCGACAACTTGGCCTGTTTTAACCAACTTTTGGGTAATCAAATGCCAGTGTAAAGATTTGTTACCTACCGCTTTAGATACAATGCCGGTACCACAGCTCTTCTGTGAAGAGCAACTACTACAACTGGTTTGCTGTTCGCAGCTCAACTCAACGTCAAAGCCTGAAGAAACAGGCTTAACGCTCGATACTGTGGCTAATGCAGTCATCATTGTGTGGCACTCTCACTAGTATTAAAAGTGACAGACTGAGCGATACGCTTTGCGGTTGCTGGCGGAATATCACCAATCACAGAAATCTCTCTGTCTCCACGAACGAAGCTGTGTAAGGTGCGGCGACCTTGACGAACAAGCTGCCCTTTGAGTGACAAGTTATCACTGTCTGAGACGTAAACCGAGAAACTGAACAGCCCATCGCTGTACATTTGGCTCTCAACCATGCGCTCCGTATTGGTCATACGATAGCGATTAAGCTCTTTCGGCTCGAACCCATTAGGGATCCAACCCACAGTCCAGAAAGGATTAGTAATCTGGCCTTTTGGCAGCGATAGGACTTCAGGCAATTTAACCTGATTCAACCCACCAAGGATCTGACTGATTCGATCGTTGACGCTATAAGAGATCGTTCTGTATTGCTCTAAGATCTCACCATCACGATCGACAAGATCAGCACGTAAAGGAAGCTTGCTCTTCTCGTCTACCCAAAGAACGTAAGAGTATCGCTGACCATCTTTTGGTACGACACGTAATACCTGACAAGCTGCCCCCGCTTCACGAGCACGACCTACTTGGATAAAGTCATAAAAATCACTCAGTTGGCCTACATCAGAGTTGAGTAGCGGTATCGTCGGCGCGACCATATTACCAGACTCAATAGTAAAAGGCTCAACACCAGGTTCAATGTAGCTCACTTCGTCACCACGACGAATCACTTCGCGTATTGGACCACTAAGATAGACAAGATGAGCGAGTTGTTGTTCGTCTGCTTTGGCATGACGATACAGCAGAGGTTCAATACTGTTTTTCTTTATCAGTATGTAAGACAGTTCGTAACTAAGTTGCTGACTGGCCTCGTTCATTTGATGCAACAAAGCCTCTGCAGCGTTGTCTTCTGCAAAGGCTATTGGTGTATTCAAACTGAACAGTGTCAGCGCACTGATCAGAAATTTTTTCATTCAACTACCGTTTCAGGATTATCGCTATACTCAATGGTTTTCTCACTGTTTAAGCGTAGTTGTAATTCGTAATCTTGTAACATCGCATTAATTCGGCGACGTTGCTCCTGAACATTAATCTCACTTGCTGGTTGTTCAACCGAAGAGCGCGTCAAGCTTACTGGCTCTGCGCTACCAGAAAATGGAATTGTTTGGAGAACAGGCAATGTTTCTGTTTCAGGTGAAGTCGTCGCGTCTGAGCCGCCATACTGCTGAACACCTAAAATTACTGCTAAAGAAACACAGGCAGCCATCGCTACTTGACCAAATTGGTTCAACCAAGCGGGCAGTTGACGGCGTGCTTGCGAAGGCGTCGGTTGAGACTCTTGCAAGCGGCGTTCTTCCAACTGAGTTACCGTAGAGTGCGCAGGCTCATTATCGAGCGCTAACGCTACGCTTTCAGCTATATTCCACTCCGGTTTTTCCGGTGCTTCACCTCGCATCACATCACCAATTAAATGGTAACTTTGCCAAGTCTGTAGGCTATCTTGGTCTTTCTCTAATTCAGTAATTAGAGCTTTATCAACCAACTCTCCATCCATGAGTGCTGAAAGTTTCTCTTTGTCAGCCATTATTTTCACCATTAATGTTACTGGTCTAGCGTTGCAGAAGGGGTTGAATTTTCTTTTCAACCGCTTCACGAGCACGGAAGATACGCGAACGTACCGTTCCTACAGGGCAATCCATAACCGCTGCTATTTCTTCGTAGCTTAAGCCATCGAGCTCGCGCAACGTCATCGCGGTTTTTAAATCATCAGGAAGTGCTTCGATTGCACTGAAAACAACACGTTTCAATTCATTGGACAACGTTAAGTTCTCAGGGTTCGAAATTTCTTTTAATGCACTTCCTGTTTCGTAATATTCAGCATCATCAGTATCCACATCTTGTGCAGGCGGTCTGCGCCCTTGGGCAACAAGGTGGTTTTTTGCAGTATTAACGGCAATCCGATATAACCAAGTATAGAAGGCACTTTCACCACGAAAGCTTGGTATCGCTCGGTACGCCTTTATAAATGCTTCTTGCGCTACATCGGGAACATCACCAGGATTATTCACATAGCGAGAAATAAGGTTGCAGACTTTATTTTGGTACTTAGTGACCAACAAATTGAATGCTTGCTTATCCCCATTCTGAACTCGCTCAATTAATACTTGATCGGTCAGCTGCTCGTTCATTCGAGCGGGTACTCCTATCGTTATTCGCCCTTACCTTCTCAGACATGAGCATTAATTATGCAAATTGTAGTCTTGACACCACTGCTTACTTGAGCACTATTGTGACCTAGCAAATAAATATAAGTTCAAAAATTATTCAAACTATTTTTGCGCAATGAAGCACCAATCTACTTCTTGTCTCAGATTGTGAGGATCAAGGTAGAGAAAAGCAATGCTATTTACGAAGAATTGCATTTATGCAAAGCCACTCTCACAGTGGTACTATAGTCAGTTGACTCGTTTGTTTTCAGAGTCAACGTTGCAATTCATTGAAATATTTTAGAGCGGAATCGCTCTGCTACCGTGCCGAACCAAAACGGGTTTTCGGGATGAAAATGGCACAGGTACAAATTAACTCGGGAATTTAAAAGTTTTATGAACGCAAACCGTGAACATCAATGTGATGTGTTAGTGGTGGGTAGTGGCGCAGCTGGGCTCTCTTTAGCGTTACGTGTTGCAGAGTACGGAAAAGTGATCGTACTGAGTAAAGGTCCGCGTAGCGAAGGGGCCACTTACTATGCGCAAGGTGGTATCGCCGCTGTTTTCGACGAGTCGGACAGTATTGAATCTCACGTTCAAGATACCTTAGTTGCTGGTGCTGGCATCTGTGAGCAAGATACTGTCGAGTTCATTGCTAAAAATGCCAAGGAATGTGTCCAATGGCTTATCGATGGCGGGGTCCCATTCGATCGCGAAGAAAACGACACTGATGAAGCTCCTCGCTATCACTTAACTCGCGAAGGTGGGCACAGTCATCGTCGTATTCTGCATGCGGCTGATGCAACAGGCATGGCAATGCAAACCTCGCTGCAAGACAATGTTCATAATCACCCCAATATTACCGTTTTAGAGCGTCATAATGCGCTCGATCTGATTACTGAAGATAAAGTCGGTGGCGACGAGAAAAAAATCGTTGGTGCCTACATCTGGAACCGTAATCAAGAGCACGTAGAAACCGTTAGGGCTAAGTTTGTTGTTCTTGCTACAGGCGGGGCTTCTAAAGTCTATCAATACACGTCAAATCCAGATGTATCTTCTGGTGATGGTATTGCTATGGCTTGGCGCGCAGGCTGCCGTGTAGCGAACCTAGAATTTAACCAGTTCCATCCGACCTGTTTGTACCATCCTGAAGCGCGTAACTTCTTACTAACTGAAGCTCTGCGAGGTGAAGGTGCCTATTTGCGTCGTCCTGATGGCTCGCGCTTTATGCCAGATTTTGATGAGCGTGAAGAACTTGCGCCACGTGATGTTGTAGCTCGCGCGATTGACTTCGAAATGAAGCGTTTAGGTGCGGATTGCATGTACCTCGATATCAGCCATAAGCCGGCTGACTTTATCGAGAAGCACTTCCCAACGATTAATATGCGTCTACTCGATCTTGGCATCGATATGACCAAAGAACCTATCCCTGTTGTTCCGGCTGCACACTATACGTGCGGTGGCGTTATGGTTGATCAAACAGGGCAAACCGATCTATCTCAGCTTTACGCCATTGGTGAAGTGAGCTATACCGGCCTGCACGGGGCGAACCGTATGGCATCAAACTCACTATTAGAGTGTGTTGTTTACGCTTGGGCTGCAGCCAATGACATCATTGCCAACATAGAACAAGCAACGCTTCCACCAGCACTTCCGGCTTGGGATGAGAGCCAAGTTAGCTGCTCAGATGAAGAAGTCGTTATCCAACATAACTGGCACGAGTTACGTCTGTTTATGTGGGATTACATGGGTATCGTAAGAACGGATAAGCGCCTTGAGCGGGCACTACGTCGTATCCAACTGCTCCAGCAAGAAACTCACGAGTACTACAGCAACTTTAAGGTTTCCAATAACCTGCTTGAGCTGCGCAACCTACTGCAAGTTGCAGAATTAATGGTTCGATGTGCAATGGAGCGTAAAGAAAGCCGTGGTCTGCACTACACGCTAGACTACCCAGAGCTTGCTGAAGATAGCGGTCCAACCATACTGCTACCGGAAAAACAAAAATAGTAAAGGGAGCTTAATGCTCCCTTTTTAGTATCACGACTAAATGCCGATAGTCTTCTTCAGGCATGCTATCACGCCATAAAATGAATCGCGTCTTATCTTGGCGAGTAATAAGTAGACCAAAAGCCATACCGATAAAATTAACGCTTCGAATTCGCTCATTCCCTTGCGCGGTCTTATACGTAGACGAAGAGGTAAATTCTACTTCGCCCTGCATTGACGGCAGCAAGACGTCACCGACTAGCGCACTCTTCACAAGCATAGCTATCAAGGCTAGAGAGGCGACGAGTGGAATAGATGATAGAACTACAATCAAAAAGACCAGCATCATAACTAAGATGCTGGTCATCGTTGCAGTATAAGAGGGGCTAAGGTAGAACCTAGCGCACTTTACTGAGGTTGTGCGCGACAATCTTATCCACCATAGACGCATGACCTAGATTCTCACTACGGCCATGACCCATAATCCATGTGAACAAGTCTGGATCATCACACTCTAACAAAGACACAAAGTCCTGTTGCTCATTATCTTTTAGGGCGTCAAAACATTCCTCAAAAAAAGGCATGATAACAACATCGAGTTCTAGCATTCCTCGACGACATGCCCATTTAATACGCGCTTTTTCTTCTGCGGTATACATTCTAATTCCTCACCTAATCGGTTGTTTGCGCCGAGTGTAACAAGCAATTTCGCTCACAACTAGGGCGCTAGTCACACTCCCGAGCAAGGTCATGATTTTCCATACCAAGACATGAAAAATTCGCCTACAACTCTAAAGGTTGTTTATCACTAGGATTCAGCGCTAACATACAGCTATCAAGTTTCTATTAGGTATCTATCATGAACTGGCAGAAAGAGTTTGCTCCCCTACAACTAGCGTCAAGCGATGCACTTCCTCAACTTTCAGTTGCGTTACTCCCATCATGGAGTGCGATTACAATGTTTGGCGATGACAAAAAATCCTACCTTCAAGGCCAAGTGACTTGTGACGTAGTGACATTAGATGAGCAAGACTCTACCTTTGGCGCCCACTGTGAAGCTAAAGGTAAGGTATGGAGCGCGTTTCGTCTGTTTCATCACAACGGCGGCTACGCCATGTTTCAACCAGCCTCTATTATCGATAAAGAGCTAACCGAGCTGAAAAAGTATGCGATTTTTTCTAAGGTAGAAATCAAGCAAACAGAAGATATCGCTCTGGGACTAATGGGCGATTCTGCGACAAGCTTTATTGACTCTCTTTCATCTCAAACCGGTGATGTGCGCTCTATTGAAGGTGGCACTGCCGTTAAAATTGACCAACAGCGTTGGCTACTCTTAATGGAACAATCTAGCGCCGAGCAATTGGTCGCGACTAGCCAAGCAGAAAAAGTATCCGAAGAACTCTGGACATTGCACGATATACAAGCGGGCTTGCCACTGCTCAATGCCGAACAGCAAAATGAACACATTCCACAAGCTCTAAACATGCAAGCGCTTGGGGGAATTAGCTTTACCAAAGGTTGTTATACAGGCCAAGAGACCGTCGCTCGTGCTAAATATCGCGGTATCAACAAGCGTGCACTGTTTATTGTTACGGGCGATGCTGAAGCGGCGATTGACGCTAACGCAGAGCTAGAGCGAGCCGTCGGTGAAAACTGGCGTAGTGCGGGCAAAATTATTGCAAGCTACCGCTACAGCGACAATAAAGCGTTGGCATTGGTTGTCTTGCCTAACAACCTAGAAGCAGACACTAAACTACGCTTAAAAGAGCAGCCTAACAGTGAATGGACATTTGCGGCTCTGCCTTACTCGCTAGAAGATAATGACTGATCCTATCTCAACCCACATTACGCAATATCTAGAAGCGCAGCAGATCAACTTTCGACTGCTGCCGCACCAAACTCCAGCTACAACCATAGAAGATGCGGCAAAGCAGCGAGGGATTAGACCAGAACAGATGGTTAAATCTATTGTGCTCCGTGATATGAGTAACCGCTACGCAATTGCCTGCGCCCCCGGAAACAAGGCGGTCGACCCAAAAAAAGTCCGTGCGCTTCTAGAGTGGCGCCGGATGACCTGTGTGTCTATGGAAGAAGTGGCTAGCTTGACTGGGTACAAGATTGGCACAGTTGTCCCTTTGTTACTGCGCACGCCAATGGTGATTGTATTCGACCAACAACTTTTGGCAGAGCCTGAAGTCACGATAAGCAGTGGCTCAAATATGGCTGGCATCGCCTTGAGTTGTGACGATCTTATTCAACTCAGCCAGCCTATTATGGGCAATATCTGCCGCGACTAAACGGTTTCTACCCATTACTGGGTAGAAACCAGTCTCTCTTGTTGCAATCGATTTCATCAAACCATGACCGTTATCGCATCATTAGCCTTTTCTTAATTAAATTATTATTCACCAATAAAGCATAAGTAGTCACAATGGTATTTTTGAAGTATGCTGTCTCTGTTGGTTAAAGTTCGCTCAGTTGCTTATACATGCTGAGCGACACAACCTTTCAATGAGTTGGTATGTGGCTCGAAAGGTATGTGAATCCTTCTCCAACTAAAAAAGTGAATCCACTGATTGTTTCAGGACATCCACTTTTTGTGTAATGCATCTGTGACTATTCGCCCGCCATGAAGCGGGCTTTTTTTTTGATAAAATTTTACAATTCTTTTACACCCACTCTGAAAGTTAAACTATTCTTAAATGTGTCATATAACTGAGGCTTAATATTTCGCGATTGAACTCTTATACGAGTTCCGCTGTCAGAAGATAAGTGAGGTAATTATCACAATAAATTGGATATTTATCCGTGGTTTTGTCTACAGCAACACAAATATCCAAACACACCAGTTTCATCTGCATTTTCCACCATCACAATCACAATTTTCACGGTGGGAAAAACGTATAATTTGCAGTGCTTGCTAAACATAAGGATAACTGTATGAGACTGTTTAAGCGCTATACACCAGGTATGATTGCTAAACACATTAGTCGGCTATTTAAGGGAAGAATCTACATTTACGGGGTTGGTAAGTTTGAGTTTGATAATGGTAAGCTGATTTTGCCGGAGAAGGCTGAACGTAAGCACTTTCAAGCGGTAAAAGAAATTAATCAGGAAGTGATGAAACTTCGCTGCGCTTACGCATAATAGAATCAAGAAGGGTTGGCGATTGCCAACCCTTTGCATTTATACCGTTTGAGATTTGTGCCTTGATTGCTGGGCTAATTGAGGTAAGTTTCCCTTCAAACCAAGCGCTCGTTTCATGATCTCATCCTTGGCTCCCGGTAACTGACCGGCAAGTTTCATTCCAATACCGCGAATGAGTTTCTTCGCTGGGTTACTTCCCTCAAAAAGATCTTTAAATCCTTGCATTGCGGCAATCATTTTGGCGGCTTCAGATTTACGCCAACGCTCATAACTACGTAGATTACGCTTAGAGCCAATGTCTTCTCCCGCTTGCCAAAGCTGAAGCACTTCTTGGGCTAAACTTGCTGCATCCAGTAAACCAAGATTTACCCCTTGTCCCGCAAGAGGGTGAATGGTGTGCGCCGCATCGCCAACTAAAGCCACACGCTCTGCAACAAAATCACGCGCATAACGCATCTTTAGTGGGAAGGCAAAACGCTCCCCTTCGACTTTACATAACCCCAAACGATTATCGAATTCAGCCGTCAGCGCTTTGTTGAACTCCCCTGAAGACATACTAACAAGTCGTTCAGCTCGGCTTGGATCAGTCGACCAGACTATCGAACTGAGATTATCTTCACCTAATGGCAAAAAGGCTAATGGTCCTTGCGGAGTAAAAATCTGCCTTGCGACGCGTTGATGCTCTTCCTTAGTTCGGATATTGGCGACAATTGCACTGTGGCCATAATCCCAATGGGTTAAAGGAATATCTTGCTGCTTACGAACCCAAGAGTTGGCCCCATCAGCACCTATCACCAGCTTAGCCGTTAATGCCTGACCGCTTTCTAACGTTAGCCAAGCTTCGCTCTCCCCTATCGCCATCGAAGCGCATTTCTCTGGCATAAACAGAGTCACATTGCTTTGCTGCTTAACTTGCTCAAGTAACGCAAGCTGAATGACACGGTTTTCAACGATATGGCCGAGATCCGGCTGAGCTAACTGCTGAGCTTCAAATTCGATTCGAGCAAAACTGTCTTGCTCCCACACCTCCATCGCCTGATAGGGTGCAGCTCTACGTTGGGTAATGCCTTGCCAAGCACCTAGGTTTCTTAACACCGTTTCACTAGAACGACTCAGCGCTGACACTCGTACATCTGGCAAGTCATTGAGCTCACTCTCTGGCGCACGACTTTCAATCACAGCGATACGCAATTCAGTATCTTTAAACGCTGCTGCGAGTGCCAAACCCACCATTCCACCGCCAACGATGGCGATATCTACACTTTGCATCATAGTTTTGTATCCTTTTTAGCGTCTCTAGCGAGACACTAAACCTAATGTTCTTCTTAACAAAGGAGCCTTAAGCACAGGCAGATTATCCATACCGAACAACCCAAGATTACGCCCAACACGCAGTGATAGGTAATCATTTGAGAAAATATGCACTAAGGCTGAGGTCATAGCGATGGTCGCATTACGATCATCACGACGAGCGTTCTTAAACTGCTTAAGAGTGCAATAACTACCAGGGTCGTCACTGGATTTGGCAATGCTTTCTGCCAACGTCGCGACGTCACGAATTCCCAAGTTAAATCCTTGGCCAGCAATCGGATGTAGAGTTTGAGCCGCATTGCCAACAATGGCAAAACGGTGCGAAACATTTTGCTCTCTGTAACGCAATAGCAAAGGGTAACTCGCTCGATGACCCACTTTTTGTAATTTGCCAAGTCGCCAGCCAAAGGCCTGTTGCAGTTCTGACAGGAACTGCTCATCGTTATAGTTGATGATCTGTTGAGCTTTATCAGGTCTTACACACCAAACTAAAGACATCCGCCCTTGTGACATGGGTAACAGCGCCACAGGCCCTGACTCAGTAAAGCGCTCAAATGCTCGCCCGTTGTGTGGTGACTGAGCACTAATATTGGCGATCACAGCAATCTGTTCAAAGTCATGCTCACAAAGCTCAATGCCTGTTTGCTCACAACAAGTGGAGATCGCCCCATCAGCGGCGACCAAAAGTTTTCCTTCAACAAGATTGCCATCACTTAATGTGATAGACACCTTTTCTTCACTGCGTTCGACTTGCTCAACCGCGGCGTGTAGGACTGAAATGTTGTTATCTTGCTCTACTTGCTGATGGTAAATACGCCCTACATCGGCTAGTTCAACGACGTAGCCCAACGCATCAACGCCCACTTCTTCAGTAGTAATATCCGTCATACCCGCGTGAGAGCGATCAGAAACATGAATATGTTCAATGGGCGTTGCCACTTTCGCTATCTCTTGCCACAAGCCAAGCTGCTTTAAAATCGCAACCGTACCGTAGGACAGTGCTATTGAACGCGAGTCAAAACCTGGATGAGCCCCGTGATCGACTTGAAACGGCTCAATGACAGCAACAGATAAAGGTCGAAGGGTAAGCTTATTGATCGCAAGTGCCAGAGTCATCCCTGCCATCGCTCCACCAGCAATCACCACATCAAACTGCTTCATGGGAAATCCTTTTAGTGAATCGTAGGTGCTTGCTGAGGCTCAGCTTTTTTTTGCCCAAATTCAGCATGGATAGTTAATACACACGCTTTAACATGCTCAATGACTTGCTCTAACAGTTGAGCCTGCTCTTCCAAATCATCATCTTCGTCGATACCCAGTTTAGCGATTTCTTCTAAATCTGCGAGCGCCTCTTTAACATCGCTGGACGCTTTTTTAAGTTCAGCATTCACCAAGCCTAAACCTGAAATAAAATGGTTCACCCAGTCTGCGAGAGCATCGGCAAGATCAAACAGAGAAGCGCTTGCTTCTTCGTCTGGTAATAGCATTTCGAGATCCATACCAGAGCCCGTTAATTCAGCAATGCTTGCGTCCAACGTAGCTTGTGCCAGTTGCAATGCTTTACTTGGCCAGCCCATCCCTTCGCTTACATAATCAAAAACCATCGGTTGCCAGCTTTTATCAGTCAAGCTTAAGCCACCACTTAACATTCCAGTTAATAATCCGTGCAGCTCGGCAGGGTTCACTGCAAGTCCAGCAGACTGAAGCTCAGTGGCAAATGCTAAGTAATCAGGTAGTTTTGTTTCGCTCATTGGATTAGCCTAATTAAATCTAAATATCCTCAATCGTATCACTTACCACCGCGAGCGAAAACGAGCGATTAGCAATTGTGGGCAGCTTTTACACAAATTGCCCAATTACTGTGTTATTGCGCCCTGATTTGCTTATCGCTGTTCTGAAAAGCTTGAATCTTAATGGGCGTTTTTCTATAGTTTCTCCCTCGGTGATTATCTGCTTTATCACCTTAGGCAACAGATATAGAGTCGATATGAGTAATCAAGCGGTAGAAGTTGAAATCTTAGGCAAACTCACTCGGGTAAATTGTCCTGCGGGGCAAGAAGAGTCATTGATTAAAGCCGCAGAGCGTCTTGAAGAACGTTTACAAGACATGTCAGACAAAACCAAGATTACTAATGAAGTTCAACTTTTGACCTTTGTTGCGTTAAACTTTTGTCATGAGCTTGAGGCTCGTGATAGTAATACTAAGCAGGAACAAGATGCCATGTTTGAGCGAATGGAACTCCTTTCGGCATCACTAGACAGCGCGATGAGTAAAGTAAAGCCAGGACAGCAATAAACCTTTACACCGTCAAGAATTTACCCTGGAGTGTTCGTTAGGGGATTAAGTCCCTGAGCCGATAAGCAATACCTAAGGGTTAGTACTTGATAGCTATTGAGCAAGCTCGGCTTGTACCGAGAAGCCTACGGTTATCTCTGCTGATCCGCCTTGAACCAGCTGGTTCAAGGGTCCATTTCTCCAACGGCACTCTGGGGTATCCCTTTCACGATACCCTGCAACCATGGGTAACGTCATGACGCTTTCCAGACAAGATTTCCGTAAAAGCATCCGCCAAAAACGCAACCAATTATCCAGTGATGTGCAACATCTCGCGGGTTTAGATTTGGTGCGACAATTTTCGCAGCTACCTGAGCTCGCGCGGGCGAAACATATTGCCTTGTATCTTACGACCGATGGCGAACTGGAAACCATACCTCTCATTGAGTGGCTATGGCAGCAAGGTAAAAAGACTTACCTACCTGTCATTCATCCCTTTTCCAAAGGTCATCTGCTGTTTCTGCACTATGACAGCTCGACCCCTATGGAGCTCAATCGCTATTCAATTGCTGAACCTAAGCTTGATCAAACCACAATCCTGCCAGCAAAATCTCTCGACCTCATTTGCACGCCATTAGTCGGTTTTGACTCAACAGGTCATCGCCTTGGCATGGGTGGCGGGTATTACGACCGCACGTTAGAGCCTTGGTTTAAGACGGGTCAAGGCCCTATGCCTATAGGCCTAGCACATGATTGCCAACACGTTGAGAAACTGCCAATCGAGTCTTGGGATGTCCCTTTACCTAAAATTGTGACTCCAACCAAGATTTGGCAATGGGATTAACCCTGTTCGCTAGAATCCGTTAGCTTGGCTTCAAGTCTGCTAGAGATAGGGCTATAATCGCGCCGCAATCGTTTTTACTACCGCCTTTAGGAGATGAGCAATGACTCAAGATGAAATGAAGAAAGAAGCTGGTTGGGCAGCACTTAAGTATGTCGAAAAAGGCAGCATTGTAGGTGTTGGTACGGGTTCGACGGTAAATCACTTCATCGATGCACTAGCAACCATGAAAGAAGAAATTAAAGGTGCGGTTTCAAGCTCTGAAGCATCAACGAAGAAACTTGAAGAGTTAGAGATTAAGGTTTTCGACTGTAATGAAGTCGCGGGCCTAGATATCTATGTTGACGGTGCTGACGAAATCAACGCGACTCGCGATATGATCAAAGGCGGCGGCGCTGCCCTAACGCGTGAGAAAATCGTTGCTGCTATTTCAGACAAATTTATCTGTATCGTCGACAACACGAAAGCGGTTGATGTGCTGGGTAACTTCCCTCTACCTGTTGAAGTGATTCCAATGGCACGCTCATATGTGGCTCGCGAACTGGTTAAGCTAGGTGGCGATCCTGCGTACCGTGAAGGCGTTATCACAGACAACGGTAATGTAATTCTTGATGTTTACGGCATGCAGATTACTGATCCAAAAGATCTTGAAGATAAAATCAATGCCATCGCCGGCGTAGTCACAGTTGGTCTATTTGCCCACCGTGGTGCAGACGTAGTGATTACCGGAACGCCAGAAGGCGCAAAAATCGAAGAGTAAGCGCTTCATTTTTGTCATTTCATTACAAACGGTGCCTATTGGCGCCGTTTTTTCATTTTACTCTATAAAAATTATGCCTTATTCCGTAATTTTCTTACCCAAAGTGTATTTTTTTTGTTAACTTAATGGTCAGAAGACGCACAAGGAAAACGTTTGCGTGCCACATAACGTCTACAAAAACGTTTGCTTTACCTGCTTTTGCTTAATGTGCGCCCGTTAAGCCCAAATTTCCCCACTTTAAGGAAGAAGACAATGGCCAAAGTTTCACTGGAAAAAGATAAAATTAAGATCCTCTTGCTTGAAGGTCTACACCCATCATCTGTAGAAGTTCTTCAGGCTGCTGGCTACACCAATATTGAATACCACAAAGGCTCGCTTCCAGAAGAAGAGCTACTTGAAGCGGTGAAAGACGTTCACTTTATCGGTATTCGCTCGCGCACTAATCTATCTCAACAAGTGATCGATGCAGCGGAGAAACTGGTTGCGATTGGTTGTTTCTGTATTGGTACCAATCAAGTCGATCTTAAAGCAGCGGCGACTCGTGGCATTCCAGTGTTTAACGCACCATTCTCAAACACGCGAAGTGTGGCAGAACTGGTTCTTGGTCAAGTCCTACTGCTACTACGTGGTATCCCAGAGAAGAACGCCTTAGCACACCGTGGTATTTGGAAGAAAAGTGCCGACAACTCATACGAAGCTCGTGGCAAACGTTTAGGTATTATTGGCTACGGTCATATCGGTACTCAGCTGGGTATTATCGCTGAAAACCTTGGTATGCGTGTTTACTTCTACGATATTGAAAATAAATTATCACTCGGTAACGCGACTCAAGTTCATACCATGAGTGAGCTACTCAACAAATGTGACGTAATCACGCTCCATGTACCAGAAACCGCAGGGACCAAGAACATGATGGGCGCGGAAGAATTTGCGCGAATGAAGCCTGGTTCAATCTTCATTAACGCTGCTCGCGGTACAGTGGTAGATATTGAAGCGCTGTGCCACAGCCTAGAAGCAGGTCACCTTGCTGGCGCGGCAATTGACGTGTTCCCAACAGAGCCAAAAACCAACGCAGACCCATTTGAGTCACCACTGCAGAAGTTTGACAATGTCATCTTAACACCTCACGTTGGCGGCTCAACTCAAGAAGCACAAGAAAACATTGGTGTTGAAGTTGCAGGCAAGCTTGCTAAGTACTCAGACAACGGCTCGACGCTTTCAAGTGTTAACTTCCCAGAGGTTTCACTACCTGAGCACCGTGACTGCTCGCGCTTACTGCATATTCACCAAAACCGTCCGGGTATCCTGACGCAAATTAACACCATTTTTGCTGAAGAAGGAATCAACATCGCCGGTCAGTACCTTCAAACGGCCGCAGATTTCGGTTATGTGGTTATTGATGTAGAAACAGAGCGCTCAGAAGAAGCACTTAAGAAACTGAAGAGCATCGAAGGGACTATCCGCGCACGTATCCTTCACTAATCTTACTCTTAAGATCAAAAAAACCACCGACAAGTCGGTGGTTTTTTATTGGCGTTTTTAACAAGTTAAGGCTTAAGAGCCCGCTCACCACGAGCAATACCCACGACGCCACTGCGCGCTACTTCAATCACTTCTGTCACTTCCGATAATGCCTGAATAAAGGCATCAAGTTTCTCACTAGTACCCGCCATTTGTACCGTGTACTGAGAGGCTGTGACATCAACAATCTGTCCACGGAAAATATCAGCAGTACGCTTAACTTCCGCACGAGAGAAGCCACTCGCCTTCACTTTTACCATCATCAATTCACGTTCAATATGGTCAAGCTCTGACACCTCTTGAACTTTAAGCACATCAATCAGCTTGTTTAATTGCTTCTGGATCTGCTCTAGCTCCATATCGTCTGAGATAGTGGTAATGTTCAGACGCGATAAGGTTTCGTCATCGGTTGGCGAAACGGTCAGAGATTCAATGTTGTAAGCGCGCTGAGAGAAAAGGCCAACCACGCGAGAAAGTGCACCGGGTTGGTTTTCCATTAGTAGTGAAATAATGTGTCTCATATTAAGTTCTCTCCGTCTTGCTTAACCACATTTTGTCCATGCCTTCGCCTTTAATCTGCATTGGGTATACATGCTCTGTTTCATCAACATTGATATCCACAAACACCAATCGATCTTTCATATCTAGTGCTTGCTTCAAACCAGCCTCAAGCTGATCTGGTGATTCAATGCGAATCCCCACATGTCCATATGCTTCTGCGATGGCTGCAAAATCAGGAACAGAACTCATGTAAGAGTTAGAGTGTCGGCCTTGGTAAATAATGTCTTGCCACTGCTTTACCATGCCTAGGAATCGGTTGTTGAGGTTAATAATCTTAACCGGAATATCGTATTGCATTGCTGTCGATAGTTCCTGAATGTTCATCTGGATACTACCGTCACCTGTAACAACGACAACTTCTTCATCTGGTTTAGCGAATTTCACGCCCATTCCCGCAGGTAGGCCAAAGCCCATGGTGCCAAGACCACCAGAGTTGATCCAACGGCGCGGTTTGTTGAATGGATAGTACAATGCAGCAAACATCTGGTGCTGACCAACATCAGAGGCAACGTAAGCATCGCCATTGGTCAGTTTATGCAGTGTTTCAATAACTTGCTGCGGTTTAATACGCTCTGGAGACGTTTCGTACGACAAGCATTGACGCTCACGCCAAACTTGAATTTCATCCCACCAGCGACTCAACGCTTCTTGATCATTAGTGCTACCCTGCTCTTCTAGCAAGTTAACCATGCTCTCAAGAACTTTCTCAGCCGAACCTACGATTGGGAGATCAGCTTTCACCGTTTTAGATATTGATGAAGGATCAATATCAATATGCATGATCTTGGCATCAGGGCAGTACTTTTCTAGATTGTTCGTGGTTCGATCATCAAAGCGAACACCAACACCAAAGATCAGATCCGCATTATGCATAGCCATGTTAGCTTCATACACACCGTGCATACCTAACATGCCTAAAGAATTCTTATGTGTTCCCGGAAACGCGCCAAGCCCCATTAAGGTACTGACCACAGGCAAGTTTAGCGCTTCGGCCAGTTTAGTGAGATGCTGTTCAGCTTCAGAAATGACCGCACCACCACCCACATAGAGTACAGGCTTCTTCGCTTCTAAAAGCGTCTTAAGACCTTTTTTAATCTGACCTTTGTGACCAGTTGTTGTCGGTTTATACGAGCGCATCGACAGTGATTGCGGGTATTCATACGGCAGTTTTACCTGGGGATTCATGACATCTTTAGGTAAGTCGATCAAAACTGGGCCAGGTCTACCAGTAGTGGCTATGTAGAAAGCTTTCTTCACTGTCTCAGGAATATCTTCTGCTTTCTTAACTAGGAAACTGTGTTTAACCACCGGACGAGATACACCAACGATGTCACACTCTTGGAAGGCATCGTTACCAATCATGTTGTTTGGTACGTTACCTGAGATAACGATCATTGGAATTGAGTCCATGTATGCCGTCGCAATACCTGTGATGGTATTGGTTGCACCAGGGCCTGAACAGACTAGCACCACCCCAGGGTTGCCAGTCGCACGTGCATAACCATCAGCCATATGCGTCGCGGCTTGCTCATGACGTACTAGAACGTGTTTGATTTGATCAGTTTTGGCGTGAAGCGCATCGTAAATATCAAGAACAGAACCGCCTGGGTAACCAAAGATCTGTTCAACGTTTTCTTCGATCAGAGATTGCACAATCATCTCTGCACCGGACAACATTGCTGCCATATTATTCTCCTTAACCAGTTTTCCGCCACATAAGGTCAACGTGGTGGCTGGTTTTTCATAGTTAGGTCTTATTCGTAGCCTAAATCGAAATACTTCCACTTTTTCGGCTATGTCTTGCTCACAGGTAACATAAAGCAAGGTCACGCAACAAATGTAACGTTTTATTATCAATGGGTCTAATGCGATTTCCATCTCACTTTAAACAATATGCTATTTATCAACATCAAGTTACAAAAACCAGCTAACAATAAAACCAAAACCAGACACTTAAACCAGAAATAAAGTTAAATTTGGTTAATAATTTTAGATTAACTTTTCAATATTCAGCAAATCATCGTGGTGATTAAGCGGGAAAACAGGATAAAAAAATCCCTCAGAAAGCAAATGATCTCTCTGAGGGATTTTTAAACAGTTGTGAAATTTACTATCGAGAAAGTTACTTCTTCTCTGCCTTATCGCTGTACATTTCTTCAATTTCATCCTGATATTTGTCGTTAATCACTTTGCGACGCAGTTTCTGTGTCGGTGTTAACTCACCATCATCCATTGAGAAAGCCTTTGGTAGCAGTTTAAATTTCTTCACCTGCTCAAATTTAGCCAGTTCTTGCTGTAGTTCGTTGACGCGTTTTTCTAGCATCTCAACCACTTGATGGTGCTTAATGAGCTCAACGCGATCGTGGTATTTGATGTTAAGTTCTTTTGCATACTCTTCTAAAGAGTCGTAGCAAGGGACAATAAGAGCCGAAACAAACTTGCGCGTGTCTGCAATAACCGCGATCTGTTCGATAAAATGATCTTTACCAATCGCACCTTCAATCATCTGCGGCGCAATGTATTTGCCACCCGATGTTTTCATCAGTTCTTTAATTCGATCGGTAATAAACAGGTTACCATTTTCATCGATATGACCTGCGTCACCGGTTTTTAAGAAGCCATGCTCATCGAATGTCTTAGCTGTCTCTTCCGGCATCTTGTAGTAGCCACGCATCACCATAGGGCCACGAACTAAGATCTCGTTGTTCTCACCAATCTTAACCTGAGCACCTGGCATCGCCATACCAATTGAATCTGGGTTAAAGCACTTATCATCCCAACACGATACCGTCGCAGTGGTTTCTGTCATGCCATAACCAAGCTTGACGTTAATCCCGATAGCATGGAAAAAACGACCTATGGTTTCATCTAGCTTCGCGCCCCCACAAGGCATGAAGTTGATTTGTCCACCGAGTAGTGCTCGTAATTTCGATAGCACTAATTTATCCGCTAAAGCATGAGACTTCTTGAGTGCGATTGAAGGTTTACGTCCTTCTTGATGACACACAGCCATCTTAGCGCCCATGTTGACTGCCCAAGTAAACAAGACTTTGCGAATAAATGGCGCTTTGGCGACTTTTTCATGAATGGCAGAAAAGATCTTTTCGTAAAAGCGCGGAACCGCACACATCACGGTTGGGCGTACTTCACTCAAGGCATCTCGTACCTGCATGGTATCTTGCAGATAGCAGTTGGTCGCCCCTTTATATAGTGCATAGAAAGTCCAAGCACGTTCAAATACATGAGAAAGCGGTAAGAAACAGAGAGAAACATCACTCTGCGATAGGCTTAAACGTTGGTCATGTCCTTCAAGCTGGGCACCAATATTCGCGTAATCTAGCATCACGCCTTTCGGTTGACCTGTGGTACCTGAGGTGTAAATCAAAGTAAGAAGGTCTTCCAGATTCGCTTGTTCTAAACGGATGTCGAGCTCTTGCTGATGCACTTTATCTACATTGGCAATCAGTCGCTGCCAGCTGATAGCAAACTCATGTTCACCTACATCGATGTCATCAGACATAGCAACGATAAGTTCAAGCTGCTCACATTCGTCAAAAATAGACACGGCAGCATCAAATTGAGGCTGTTCACCAACAAACAGCACTCGGACGTCAGCATCTTGCAAGATATAAGCAGATTGAGCCGCTGTGTTGGTTGGGTAAATAGGTACGGTAACCGCACGGACTTGTAGAGCAGCAAAGTCTGCAATTGTCCACTGCGGCATATTGTTAGAGAAGATACCGATCTTGTCTTGAATTCGGATCCCGTGAGCCAATAGAGCAAGTGACAATGCATCCACTTGCTGACCAAACTGCTTCCAGCTAATGCCATTCCAAACATCGCCTACTTTATGCTTAAGCGCGATGCGATCATTGCCTTTTGCAATCTGGTCTCGAATACGTTTTACGATATGAAAATCTAGGTTGGCCATCTTTACTACCTTTAGCTTACACCTGTAAGCTTTAATCAGCGCACAAGTGTACATTTCACTTTAGAAAAGGCAACTGATGAGCGTCAAAGTTATCAATTAAAGTAGGGTCTGTTGACCTTTTGCGGTCAAATTTTGTTCGAGACAAAAGCGTTTTAATCGAGGCGAGAGGCTTGTCGACTAGTCACTCTAATCAAAAGAACTCTCAACAAAGAGTAAGACGCTTTTAGCCGAACCCTTCGGGCAGCGTTTGTGGGGCCTTTCTACTTCGTTATCGGCTTATCGAGTAGAGCAACCACACATCAAAGCCTCTGCCTTGTATAAAAGCCCCACACACAGCTGCAAAATTCAGCTCAAAAGGCCAATAGACCCTAGAAAAAAACCTTGAATGGCGGGACCATTCAAGGTTTTTTAATTGCAGTAAAATGTGATGATTAATCTAGTGCGACAACTTCGCCACAAATCATCATCAGTTGGTCACGAAGCCAGATGTGACCTTTGTCTTTTTCACTTGATTCGTGCCAGCTTAAGTAGCCGCTGATCTTGCCGTTTTCGAACGGGAAGTCGATCACTTGTAGCTGCTCTTTGTTTGCAGCGTTCTCAACCATCCAACGAGGAGCAATCGTTACAAGCTCTGATTGACCAACAACGTAAAGCACATTGCTTAGGCTTGTACCTTCATAGTATGCCTGAACGTCTAGGTCGCGGTATGCCTGTTCAGAGAAGCTACGCTGACCATGAACTTTAGAAAGTTTGGCATGACGCTCGCGAACCAATAGGTCAGGTGTCACGACACCTTGAATACGAGGGTGAGCTTTAGAAGCCACAACAACTAACTCGTCTTGGAAGATTTCTGTACTTGAGAAGCCTTGCTCATCAAAGCGTGCGTAATCGATAACAAAGTCAATTTCTTGGTAACGCATACGCTCAGCTAGCTGACGATCAAACTCAGCATCAAGGTGAAGCTGAACATTTGGCGCTAGTTCATGAATAGTCGACATGATCTTTGGAGCAAAACGCATATCACATGGGCTACAGATCGCCAGTTTAAATAAACGCGTTGATGTTTCTGGAGAGAACACTGAGCTAGGTAGCTCATTACGGATTAGTTGCAGCGCTTGACGAACAGGACCAAATAATTGACGAGCACGCTGAGTTGGCTGAATACCACGACCCTGACGCATAAATAACTCATCGTTAAACATGACTTTTAGGCGAGCAACTGCATTACTAACTGCTGGTTGTGACATACCTAAGTTATGCGCAGCACGAGTGATGTTCTGCTCTTGCATAACCGCATCAAACACAGTTAAAAGGTTTAGATCTACTCCACGTAAAGTACTTTCCATGCGGTAGCTAGCGATAGCACTCATAGACTCTTTCTTATCAATCATTGGGGATGCCTCTTTAATCTTCAGCGTATATGGTCGTTAAATTGAAATTTGAGTTAGGAATAGAAAACCCATTTCTCGCCTCATCTATTGTATTTATTTGTTAGATGTTTATCGGCGAACCATTACTATCAACGAATCATTCAGCGATTAGCAATAAGATTGACAATTAATCAGTATTTTTTACCTATAATCCTGAATAGTTATTAAATTACAAACAGTTAAATAGATTATAAAAAGTTATAAAGCACGCTGTTTTATAGATATATATAGAAATTTGATATTAACACCCCCTGTTAAAACTCAGTATCAGACATGAGCCAAAGCTATAATTCGAATAGTGGAAACAAAAACAGCATCAATAATTGATGCTGTTATTCGATATAAGTAAAACGTTTGCTATAGATTGGTGACGTAGCTAGGGAAGTCAACTTTCTCCCATAAACTCTCCGTCAAGACAGATTTGTCTTCCCAATCACCCTGTTTAATCCAAGCGACAATGGCTTCTGCTACGTCTGGATAATTGACACTCTCAGCGCTAGATTCATCCAGCCAATTTCTAACCGCAGCCGCATCTAAGATTTCCATACAAGTCGCTAAACCCAAGTCTTCCAGAGTTGCTACGTTACTCACTTGTTCAAATTGCCCTGTCAATGGTTTTAGTAACAGCTTCTTGCCAAGAGTAAGTGCCTCAGAAGGGAGCTCAAAACCACCATTCGCAATCACCCCTTTGCAGCGCTGAAGGTGAAGCTGAAACGAGTATAAACTTAACGGCATAAACTCTATGTTGTCGATTGTCTTCGGTTCAATGACTTCGGGGTGATAACAGACAAAATGTTGACTGGTAAATCTTAGTAGTAACTCAGTGATATCAGAAATACTCTCAAACGGTAAGTAAACCAGGACGAAGGCTTCCTCCACCGTATCACCGCTTGGAGTATGAATAATGGGCGGCAAGATAGGCTGATCGAAATGATACCAATGCAAACCGATATGATGCTGCGCGGGAGCGAAGTGCTTTATCACTTTTTTATCAAGCCAACTGGCCCCTTTTAGTGGCACTGAGTATCGGAACGCATTCTGATGACTAATACTGATCGATGGAACACTCTGTTTTTTCGCCGCCCATGCAGAGACGGGTTCAAAATCGTTGAGAACCAGATCGTAGCGAGATAAATCAAGTTCACTGACATCACGCCAGAACTGCCATAAGCTGTTAGAAGTACAGGTTTTAAAGTAGTTCACTCTGCCTTTGTCTGTTGCAAAGGTTAAACCTCGTCGAGTTTGATAATCACCAAACTGCTCCATACAAAAGTACTTACTCTCATCTCGGCCAGTAAACAGATAATCAACCTCTAACCCTGCCTCAGCCAAGCATTCTGACATGGCTCTAGCACGCGCTATGTGCCCATTGCCCGTCCCTTGCACTCCGTATAAGATTTTCATTGTTCAACTCCCGATCATGGTTAATGCCCATTGAGCACAACCAATTCCAAGTAAAGCGCCTAATAAAACGTCCGTCAGAAAGTGCACTCCAAGCAAAATACGTGAACTGGCAATCAAGGTTGCCCAGATAAGCGTGGCGACTTCAAGATCAGCAAAGTAATGACCTGTGATTGAAGCCATTAAAAAAGCAGCAGCAGTATGGCCAGAAGGCAGACTGTAACGATCGGAAGGCGTGATAAACGAGGTCACTAAGTCACACAACTCTTGCGGACGGCGACGTTTAAACATGTTCTTAGCTACCCAATAGATTGGCAACTCCATTGCAAATGCCAGCAACCCTGCCAACAAAAACAACTTGCCCTCAATCCCTGCAAACAAGTACGCAAGTACACCAAAGGCAATGTATAGGTGCCCATCGCCAGTATGTGAGACAGCTTTACTTATACGTGAGACAGGATGATTAAATCTGTGCTGGAGACAGAACAGAGAAAACGCCAGATCAAACTTGGCAATAGGTTCTATTGAACGCATTACCGACTCCTTTTATTGACGGTGTTGCGATCACACTAAGTGGAGTTAGTGACAGCTCGGTGAATGTTTTGCAGTAGTTCGGTTACACAAACTCAATATGGTAGCTAAGAAAGAGATTCACTCCTTCAATATAAAGGGGGCTTAAAAGCGCCGATTTTGCATGTTTTTAGGTTGAACTGATCTGACTTGAATAAAAAAACAACTTTAAGGTTGACGTTGCCCCTTGAGTGCGGTACTAATTTGTTAACTTAAATATGTGGATTATTTAACGCCCTTAAAGGAACCGTTAACAATGATGAACCGTTTTTCTATCCTGCTGAGCCTCCTCCTTATCGTGACACATTCGCGCGGGTAGGCTGTGGAAGAAAAATAACCACACAGAATTACACAAAACCCGCACTGAGATGCGGGTTTTTTTATACCTAGCTTTTTATCGCTAAGTTACGGAAATAAACGATTAACAGATGTAAAAAACATCGAATCACTAAGGAAGCAAACATGAACGATCAAGTCATTATTTTCGACACCACTTTGCGTGATGGCGAACAAGCGTTGTCAGCAAGCTTGACGGTTAAAGAAAAACTGCAAATTGCCTACGCACTTGAAAGGCTCGGCGTTGATGTGATCGAAGCAGGTTTCCCTGTTTCATCGCCTGGTGATTTTGAATCTGTCCAGACTATTGCGCGCAACATCAAAAACAGCCGAATCTGTGGTCTTTCGCGCGCCGTTGCGAAAGATATTGATGCCGCAGCTGAAGCGTTAAAAGTTGCCGAGCAGTTCCGTATCCATACCTTTATTTCTACTTCCACGGTTCATGTCCAAGACAAACTTCGCCGTAGCTACGATGACGTGGTTGAGATGGGCGTTAAAGCGGTTAAGCATGCTCGCCAATACACCGATGACGTTGAATTTTCATGCGAAGACGCAGGCCGTACACCAATCGACAATTTGTGTCGTATGGTTGAAGCTGCCATTGACGCTGGCGCAAACACTATCAATATCCCTGATACTGTTGGCTACACAGTCCCTAACGAATTTGGCGGTATCATCCAAACTCTATTTAACCGCGTACCGAACATCGACAAAGCGATAATCTCGGTACACTGTCATGATGACTTAGGTATGTCTGTTGCTAACTCAATTGCCGCAGTACAAGCAGGTGCGCGACAAATCGAAGGAACAATTAACGGAATCGGTGAACGTGCAGGTAACTGTTCGTTGGAAGAGATCGCGATGATCATCAAGACTCGCCAAGAGCTATTGGGTGTTCATACCGGCCTTAAACATGATGAGATCCATCGTACCAGTAAGTTGGTCAGTCAACTTTGTAATATGCCGATTCAGGACAACAAGGCTATCGTAGGTGCTAACGCATTCAGCCACTCTTCAGGTATTCACCAAGACGGCATGCTAAAGAACAAAAACACTTACGAAATCATGACACCTGAGTCTATTGGACTTAAGAACCAAGCACTAAACCTAACGAGCCGTAGCGGTCGCGCAGCAGTGAAAAGTCACATGGATACCATGGGCTACAAAGAAGATGAGTACAATCTAGATGCGTTGTATGAAGACTTCTTGAAGCTAGCGGACCGTAAAGGCCAAGTTTTTGATTACGATTTAGAAGCCTTGATGCATTTCTCAAATCTTCGCGAAGAAGATGATTTCTACAAATTGAACTACCTAAGCGTTCAGTCAGGTAGTGTCATGGCAACAACTAGTATCAAACTTCAGTGTGGTGATGAAGAACAATCAGAAGCCGCTGTGGGTAATGGTCCTGTCGATGCGCTTTACCAGTGTATCTATCGAGTAACCGGATATGATATTGTGCTAGATAAGTTTGATTTAACGGCAAAAGGGGAAGGTGAAGACGGTCTAGGTCAAGCCGATATCATCGCCAACTATAAAGGCCGTAAGTACCATGGTACCGGTGTTTCAACCGATATCGTTGAAGCATCAGGTCAAGCACTACTGCACGTAATCAATAGCATCCATCGTGCAGATAAGATTGCTGAAATCAAACAGAAAAAAATCGAAACCGTATAGGTTTAAAAGACTCCAGGGACGCGAGTCGTCCCTTGAGCTTAAAAGAAATAAAAACATTCAAGGACTAACATGACAGACAAAACTTACAAAATTGCCGTTTTACCAGGAGATGGCATTGGCCCAGAAGTAATGGCTCAGGCACATAAAGTACTGGATGCGATTGAGAAGAAGCACGCTATCGAATTTGCTCGTGATGAACACGACGTAGGCGGCATCGCGATTGATAATCATGGTTGCCCGTTACCAGAATCGACAGTGAAAGCGTGTGAAGAATCTGATGCTGTGCTTTTTGGCTCTGTAGGCGGACCTAAATGGGAACATCTGCCACCAAACGATCAGCCTGAGCGTGGTGCCCTACTTCCGCTACGTAAGCACTTCCAACTGTTTTGTAATCTACGTCCTGCTCAAATCCACCAAGGTCTAGAAGCTTTCTCACCACTACGTGCAGATATCTCGGGTAACGGTTTTGATATTGTCGTGGTTCGTGAACTGACTGGCGGTATCTACTTCGGTCAGCCAAAAGGTCGTGAAGGTGAAGGTCCAAACGAGAAAGCGTTTGATACTGAGGTTTACCATCGTTTTGAGATTGAGCGCATTGCTAAGATAGCATTCGAATCAGCGCGTTTACGTCGCAAGAAAGTGTGCTCTATCGATAAAGCAAACGTACTTCAGAGCTCGATTCTATGGCGTGAAGTGGTCGAAGAGCTCGCTAAAGAATACCCAGATGTAGAGCTATCACATATGTATATCGATAACGCAACTATGCAGCTTATCAAAGATCCAGCGCAGTTTGACGTTATGCTTTGTTCAAACATCTTCGGCGACATCATCTCTGACGAGTGTGCCATGATCACTGGTTCTATGGGCATGTTGCCTTCAGCGTCGCTAAACGAAAGTAAGTTCGGCCTCTACGAACCAGCAGGCGGTAGTGCTCCAGACATTGCAGGTAAGAATATTGCAAACCCTGTAGCGCAGATCCTGTCAGCGGCTCTAATGCTGCGTTACAGCCTAGGTGAAGAAGCTGCAGCGCAAGACATTGAAGCAGCAGTGTCTAAAGCCCTATCAGCAGGCGAGCTAACCGGTGACCTATCAGGTGACAAACCAGCACTATCGACCTCAGAAATGGGCGATAAGATCGCAGGGTATATTTTGAACTCTTAATTTAAGCAGACAGATAATAATTATTCGCTCCTGATAAGCCGTTGTCAGGAGCTATACACAGGATAGTGATAATGGGCAAAACATTATACGAGAAAGTCTACGACGCACACGTTGCCGTAGCTGCCGAGGGTGAAAACCCAATTTTATACATCGACCGCCACTTGGTTCATGAAGTCACCTCTCCACAAGCGTTCGATGGCTTGCGTGAAAAAGGTCGTCAGGTTCGTCAGGTAAGCAAGACGTTTGCAACCATGGACCACAACGTTTCTACGCAAACTAAAGACATCAATGCATCCGGTGAGATGGCACGTATCCAGATGGAAACGTTATCGAAAAACTGTGAAGAGTTTGGTGTCACCCTTTACGACATCAACCACAAATACCAGGGTATCGTGCACGTTATGGGCCCAGAGTTAGGTATCACTCTACCAGGCATGACGATTGTTTGTGGTGACTCACACACAGCAACTCACGGTGCGTTTGGTTCACTCGCATTTGGTATCGGCACTTCAGAAGTTGAGCACGTTTTAGCAACTCAAACGCTAAAACAAGCACGTGCAAAAACCATGAAGATCGAAGTAAAAGGCAAAGTAGCGGCGGGCATCACTGCAAAGGATATCGTCCTAGCGATCATCGGTGAAACGACCGCAGCGGGCGGTACTGGTTACGTAGTTGAGTTCTGTGGTGAAGCGATTACTGATCTGACGATGGAAGGTCGTATGACAGTGTGTAACATGGCTATCGAGTTAGGCGCTAAAGCAGGTCTAATCGCGCCAGATGAAACCACGTTCGAATACATAAAAGGCCGCAAGTTCGCACCTCAGGGTCAAGACCTAGATGCGGCAATTGAATACTGGTCGTCTCTAAAAACTGACGATAACGCTGAGTTTGACGCAGTCGTCACGCTAAACGCAGCGGATATCAAACCTCAAGTCACTTGGGGTACAAATCCAGGTCAAGTCATCGCAGTAGATGAACCAATTCCAGCACCAGAAAGCTTCGCAGATCCTGTAGAAAAAGCATCAGCAGAAAAAGCGTTGGCTTACATGGGTCTAGAGGCGGGCAAAGCACTATCTGACTACAAAGTAGATAAAGTATTCGTAGGCTCTTGTACTAACTCTCGTATCGAAGACATGCGCGCTGCCGCTGAAATTGCTAAAGGTCGTAAGGTTGCCGATAACGTTCAAGCGCTTATCGTTCCTGGTTCTGAACAAGTAAAAGCACAAGCAGAAGCAGAAGGCTTAGATGTGATCTTTAAAGACGCAGGATTTGAATGGCGTCTGCCGGGTTGCTCTATGTGTCTAGCAATGAACAATGACCGCTTGGGTCCGCACGAGCGTTGTGCGTCTACTTCAAACCGTAACTTTGAAGGTCGCCAAGGCCGTGATGGCCGTACCCACCTAGTGAGCCCTGCAATGGCAGCGGCAGCAGCAATTGCTGGTCACTTTGTTGATATTCGTGAACTAGACTAAGGAGCAAACACATGTCAGGTTTTAAACAACACACGGGCTTAGTTGTTCCTCTAGATGCAGCGAACGTAGATACCGATGCAATCATTCCTAAGCAGTTCCTACAAAAGGTATCTCGTCTAGGCTTTGGTAAGCACCTATTCCATGATTGGCGTTTCCTTGATGATGCGGGTGAGCAGCCAAACCCAGAATTTGTAATGAACGCTCCGCGTTACCAAGGTGCCTCTATTTTGCTAGCTCGTGAAAACTTTGGTTGTGGTTCATCACGTGAACACGCGCCATGGGCACTAGCAGATTACGGCATCAAAGCGATGATTGCGCCAAGCTTTGCTGATATTTTTTACGGTAACTCGATCAACAACCAGATGGTTCCGGTTCGTCTAACTGAGCAAGAAGTCGATGAAATTTTCCAGTTCGTCGAAGCAAACGAAGGCGCTGAAGTTGAGGTCGACCTAGAAGCGAACCTAGTTCGTGCAAACGGTAAAGAGTACTCATTTGAAATTGACCAGTTCCGTCGTCACTGTCTACTAAACGGTTTAGACAACATTGGCCTGACTCTTCAGCACGAAGATAAAATTGCCGCTTATGAAGCCAACATTCCAAGCTTCCTAAAATAAGCAAAGTTAAAACTCTGATAAACAAAGGTTGGCTTCGGCTAACCTTTTTTTATTTTGTAGTGAAACAAACTCGCTTTTCGCTAGGTCTAGTAATTAAAGCACTTTCGACAAAGGATTTAGCCTGATGATACGTATTATTACTTTGCTACTGACTCTTATCTCTTTTCATTCACTTTCCGCACCAAAATCAGAGCTTTGGTCTTTTTGGCAGCAATCAAATCAAAGTAATACCGCCACGATTTCTCATCAGGACTGGCAATCTTTTCTAGATAGCTACTTGGTCAAAGATGGAGACAATACCTTAGTGAAATACGGTTCTGTCTCATCTCAAGATAAGCAAAAGTTAAATCGTTATATCACATCACTAGCTTCTATAGATCCTAGAGAATACTCCTCAAATGAGCAGTACGCTTATTGGGTCAACCTTTATAATGCGATTACGGTCGATTTAATCCTTGATGACTACCCTGTAAAGTCAATTACTAAGCTAGGCGGATTATTTAGTTTTGGTCCATGGGGGGATGCAGTGGTTACAGTCGCCGGAAAGAAGCTCACTCTCAATGATATTGAACACCGCATTCTTCGCCCAATTTGGAATGACCCTCGTACTCACTATGCGGTGAACTGTGCCAGCCTAGGCTGTCCAAATCTACAAACCCAAGCTTTTACTGCTGATAATGCCGAGCAACTCTTAGAGCTAGCGGCTAAAGAGTTTATTAACAGTGATAAAGGCGTCCTTCAACTCAAGGAGAAAACTCAGCTTTCTTCAATTTACGATTGGTTTGCAGAGGACTTTGGTAACAAACAAGAATTAATTCAACACCTAGCTAAATATCGCCCAGAGTTAGCAAACCTGAACGGCAAGTTTAGTTATGAGTACGATTGGGATTTGAATGATAGGGAATAGCTGAAAGAGGATTAGGGATGTGGGAACGGGCTTCGCCCTACGGAAAACTGGCTGATTGTGTCTTTTAGGAGACAAGTTCTGTCAACACCTTCTAAACCATCAGCTCTATCAACTTAGTATCAACAGTCACTGCTCCTGTATTCTCGAAGGACGAAGTCCGTTCCAGCAGTGCAGCGCTCCCGATTTCCATAGGGCGCAGCCCGTTCCATTTTCTTCTAAAACGACGAAAGCCTAGTCGTAAGACTAGGCTTTCTGAATAAGTGGCGGGTTAGCCGGGCTTGCGGGCAAGCGGGACTCGTTGGTCACAGACCAAAATAATATCACAGATACAAAAAGACCCCAGCATTTCTGCTGAGGTCTGGAATAAGTGGCGGAGCGGACGGGACTCGAACCCGCGACCCCCGGCGTGACAGGCCGGTATTCTAACCAACTGAACTACCGCTCCGCACTGGTTAGACTCTTGAGTCTAAGTTTTTTGCCTTTAGATTTTTCTAAAATCTAAAAACAGAAAGGGAACCTGGCGATGTCCTACTCTCACATGGGGAAGCCCTACACTACCATCGGCGCTAATTCGTTTCACTTCTGAGTTCGGCATGGAATCAGGTGGGTCCAAATCGCTATGGTCGCCAAGTAAAATTCTTTACATTTTGCTTTAGGCTCTTAAACAAAGCATAAAACAAACAGTAAATGGTGCTGATACCCAGACTCGAACTGGGGACCTCATCCTTACCAAGGATGCGCTCTACCACCTGAGCTATATCAGCATCAAGATGTCCCTTTAGGACTAAAAAAGCCCGTTTTTACAAACGGGCTCTTTCGAAAATTAAAGCCTGGCGATGTCCTACTCTCACATGGGGAAACCCCACACTACCATCGGCGCTAATTCGTTTCACTTCTGAGTTCGGCATGGAAATCAGGTGGGTCCAAATCGCTATGGTCGCCAAGCAAATTCTTAATTCGGAAAGCTGTTATTGTGTTCTCTACACATTCAATCTGTTCTTGCTTTGAGTCCATCAAAACCCTTTGGGTGTTGTATGGTTAAGCCTCACGGGCAATTAGTACAGGTTAGCTCAACGCCTCACAACGCTTACACACCCTGCCTATCAACGTTCTAGTCTCGAACAACCCTTTAGGACCCTCAAGGGGTCAGGGAAGACTCATCTCAGGGCTCGCTTCCCGCTTAGATGCTTTCAGCGGTTATCGATTCCGAACTTAGCTACCGGGCAATGCGTCTGGCGACACAACCCGAACACCAGAGGTTCGTCCACTCCGGTCCTCTCGTACTAGGAGCAGCCCCCTTCAATCTTCCAACGCCCACGGCAGATAGGGACCGAACTGTCTCACGACGTTCTAAACCCAGCTCGCGTACCACTTTAAATGGCGAACAGCCATACCCTTGGGACCGACTTCAGCCCCAGGATGTGATGAGCCGACATCGAGGTGCCAAACACCGCCGTCGATATGAACTCTTGGGCGGTATCAGCCTGTTATCCCCGGAGTACCTTTTATCCGTTGAGCGATGGCCCTTCCATACAGAACCACCGGATCACTATGACCTGCTTTCGCACCTGCTCGAATTGTCATTCTCGCAGTCAAGCGGGCTTATGCCATTGCACTAACCACACGATGTCCAACCGTGTTTAGCCCACCTTCGTGCTCCTCCGTTACTCTTTGGGAGGAGACCGCCCCAGTCAAACTACCCACCAGGCACTGTCCTCAACCCGGATAACGGGTCTAAGTTAGAACATCAACACTACAAGGGTGGTATTTCAAGGACGGCTCCGCCGATACTGGCGTACCGGTTTCAAAGCCTCCCACCTATCCTACACATGTAGGGTCAATGTTCAGTGCCAAGCTGTAGTAAAGGTTCACGGGGTCTTTCCGTCTAGCCGCGGGTACACTGCATCTTCACAGCGATTTCAATTTCACTGAGTCTCGGGTGGAGACAGCGTGGCCATCATTACGCCATTCGTGCAGGTCGGAACTTACCCGACAAGGAATTTCGCTACCTTAGGACCGTTATAGTTACGGCCGCCGTTTACCGGGGCTTCGATCAAGAGCTTCGACTTACGTCTAACCCCATCAATTAACCTTCCGGCACCGGGCAGGCGTCACACCGTATACGTCATCTTACGATTTTGCACAGTGCTGTGTTTTTAATAAACAGTTGCAGCCACCTGGTATCTGCGACTCCCAATAGCTCCATCCGCAAGGGACTTCACCGTCGAGAGCGTACCTTCTCCCGAAGTTACGGTACCATTTTGCCTAGTTCCTTCACCCGAGTTCTCTCAAGCGCCTTGGTATTCTCTACCCGACCACCTGTGTCGGTTTGGGGTACGATTCCTTACAATCTGAAGCTTAGAGGCTTTTCCTGGAAGCATGGCATCAATGACTTCACTACCGTAGTAGCTCGACATCGTGTCTCAGCCTTAAAGAGAGCCGGATTTACCTAACTCTCAAGCCTACGCACTTGAACCTGGACAACCGTCGCCAGGCCCACCTAGCCTTCTCCGTCCCCCCATCGCAATTGTAAGAAGTACGGGAATATTAACCCGTTTCCCATCGACTACGCCTTTCGGCCTCGCCTTAGGGGTCGACTTACCCTGCCCCGATTAACGTTGGACAGGAACCCTTGGTCTTCCGGCGAGGGGGTTTTTCACCCCCTTTATCGTTACTCATGTCAGCATTCGCACTTCTGATACCTCCAGCAGACTTTACAATCCACCTTCAACGGCTTACAGAACGCTCCCCTACCCAATACGATAAATCGCATTGCCGCAGCTTCGGTTTATAGCTTAGCCCCGTTACATCTTCCGCGCAGGCCGACTCGACTAGTGAGCTATTACGCTTTCTTTAAATGATGGCTGCTTCTAAGCCAACATCCTAGCTGTCTAAGCCTTCCCACATCGTTTCCCACTTAGCTATAATTTGGGACCTTAGCTGGCGGTCTGGGTTGTTTCCCTCTCCACGACGGACGTTAGCACCCGCCGTGTGTCTCCCGGATAGTACTTACTGGTATTCGGAGTTTGCAAAGGGTTGGTAAGTCGGGATGACCCCCTAGCCTTAACAGTGCTCTACCCCCAGTAGTATTCGTCCGAGGCTCTACCTAAATAGATTTCGGGGAGAACCAGCTATCTCCAGGTTTGATTGGCCTTTCACCCCTAGCCACAAGTCATCCGCTAATTTTTCAACATTAGTCGGTTCGGTCCTCCAGTTGATGTTACTCAACCTTCAACCTGCCCATGGCTAGATCACCTGGTTTCGGGTCTATATCCAGCAACTCGACGCCCAGTTAAGACTCGATTTCTCTACGGCTCCCCTAGATGGTTAACCTTGCTACTGAATATAAGTCGCTGACCCATTATACAAAAGGTACGCAGTCACACCACGAAGGTGCTCCTACTGCTTGTACGTACACGGTTTCAGGTTCTATTTCACTCCCCTCACAGGGGTTCTTTTCGCCTTTCCCTCACGGTACTGGTTCACTATCGGTCAGTCAGTAGTATTTAGCCTTGGAGGATGGTCCCCCCATATTCAGACAGGATATCACGTGTCCCGCCCTACTCGATTTCACTGATGATGAGATGTCGGTTACGGGGCTATCACCCTGTATCGCTACGCTTTCCAGCGTATTCACCTGTCTCATTAAAAGCTTAAGGGCTAGTCCAATTTCGCTCGCCGCTACTTTCGGAATCTCGGTTGATTTCTTTTCCTTCGGGTACTTAGATGTTTCAGTTCCCCGAGTTCGCCTCATTAACCTATGTATTCAGTTAATGATACGTGCTTATGCACGTGGGTTTCCCCATTCAGAAATCCCAGACTCAAATGGTTGTTACTACCTAATCTGGGCTTATCGCAAGTTACTACGTCTTTCATCGCCTCTGACTGCCAAGGCATCCACCGTGTACGCTTAGTCACTTAACCATACAACCCCAAAGAGTTTCAGATGAAATCTTGAGTTTGTTGTTTAAACAACCAAAGTTGCCTGCATTTTTATACATGCGCAGGCACGATTTTGCCGGACTCAAATATTAAACATCACAACGAATTGTGGTGTTTCCAAGAACACTTGAATGTGTGTTGGTACCTA
>NZ_LUAX01000002.1 GCF_001695575.1 Vibrio europaeus
TAGGTACCAACACACATTCAAGTGTTCTTGGAAACACCACAATTCGTTGTGATGTTTAATATTTGAGTCCGGCAAAATCGTGTCTGCACATGTATAAAAATGCAGGCAACTTTGGTTGTTTAACAACAAACTCAAGATTTCATCTGAAACTCTTTGGGGTTGTATGGTTAAGTGACTAAGCGTACACGGTGGATGCCTTGGCAGTCAGAGGCGATGAAAGACGTAGTAACTTGCGATAAGCCCAGATTAGGTAGTAACAACCATTTGAGTCTGGGATTTCTGAATGGGGAAACCCACGTGCATAAGCACGTATCATTAACTGAATACATAGGTTAATGAGGCGAACTCGGGGAACTGAAACATCTAAGTACCCGAAGGAAAAGAAATCAACCGAGATTCCGAAAGTAGCGGCGAGCGAAATTGGACTAGCCCTTAAGCTTTTAATGAGACAGGTGAATACGCTGGAAAGCGTAGCGATACAGGGTGATAGCCCCGTAACCGACATCTCATCATCAGTGAAATCGAGTAGGGCGGGACACGTGATATCCTGTCTGAATATGGGGGGACCATCCTCCAAGGCTAAATACTACTGACTGACCGATAGTGAACCAGTACCGTGAGGGAAAGGCGAAAAGAACCCCTGTGAGGGGAGTGAAATAGAACCTGAAACCGTGTACGTACAAGCAGTAGGAGCACCTTCGTGGTGTGACTGCGTACCTTTTGTATAATGGGTCAGCGACTTATATTCAGTAGCAAGGTTAACCATCTAGGGGAGCCGTAGAGAAATCGAGTCTTAACTGGGCGTCGAGTTGCTGGATATAGACCCGAAACCAGGTGATCTAGCCATGGGCAGGTTGAAGGTTGAGTAACATCAACTGGAGGACCGAACCGACTAATGTTGAAAAATTAGCGGATGACTTGTGGCTAGGGGTGAAAGGCCAATCAAACCTGGAGATAGCTGGTTCTCCCCGAAATCTATTTAGGTAGAGCCTCGGACGAATACTACTGGGGGTAGAGCACTGTTAAGGCTAGGGGGTCATCCCGACTTACCAACCCTTTGCAAACTCCGAATACCAGTAAGTACTATCCGGGAGACACACGGCGGGTGCTAACGTCCGTCGTGGAGAGGGAAACAACCCAGACCGCCAGCTAAGGTCCCAAATTATAGCTAAGTGGGAAACGATGTGGGAAGGCTTAGACAGCTAGGATGTTGGCTTAGAAGCAGCCATCATTTAAAGAAAGCGTAATAGCTCACTAGTCGAGTCGGCCTGCGCGGAAGATGTAACGGGGCTAAGCTATAAACCGAAGCTGCGGCAATGCGATTTATCGTATTGGGTAGGGGAGCGTTCTGTAAGCCGTTGAAGGTGGATTGTAAAGTCTGCTGGAGGTATCAGAAGTGCGAATGCTGACATGAGTAACGATAAAGGGGGTGAAAAACCCCCTCGCCGGAAGACCAAGGGTTCCTGTCCAACGTTAATCGGGGCAGGGTAAGTCGACCCCTAAGGCGAGGCCGAAAGGCGTAGTCGATGGGAAACGGGTTAATATTCCCGTACTTCTTACAATTGCGATGGGGGGACGGAGAAGGCTAGGTGGGCCTGGCGACGGTTGTCCAGGTTCAAGTGCGTAGGCTTGAGAGTTAGGTAAATCCGGCTCTCTTTAAGGCTGAGACACGATGTCGAGCTACTACGGTAGTGAAGTCATTGATGCCATGCTTCCAGGAAAAGCCTCTAAGCTTCAGATTGTAAGGAATCGTACCCCAAACCGACACAGGTGGTCGGGTAGAGAATACCAAGGCGCTTGAGAGAACTCGGGTGAAGGAACTAGGCAAAATGGTACCGTAACTTCGGGAGAAGGTACGCTCTCGACGGTGAAGTCCCTTGCGGATGGAGCTATTGGGAGTCGCAGATACCAGGTGGCTGCAACTGTTTATTAAAAACACAGCACTGTGCAAAATCGTAAGATGACGTATACGGTGTGACGCCTGCCCGGTGCCGGAAGGTTAATTGATGGGGTTAGACGTAAGTCGAAGCTCTTGATCGAAGCCCCGGTAAACGGCGGCCGTAACTATAACGGTCCTAAGGTAGCGAAATTCCTTGTCGGGTAAGTTCCGACCTGCACGAATGGCGTAATGATGGCCACGCTGTCTCCACCCGAGACTCAGTGAAATTGAAATCGCTGTGAAGATGCAGTGTACCCGCGGCTAGACGGAAAGACCCCGTGAACCTTTACTACAGCTTGGCACTGAACATTGACCCTACATGTGTAGGATAGGTGGGAGGCTTTGAAACCGGTACGCCAGTATCGGCGGAGCCGTCCTTGAAATACCACCCTTGTAGTGTTGATGTTCTAACTTAGACCCGTTATCCGGGTTGAGGACAGTGCCTGGTGGGTAGTTTGACTGGGGCGGTCTCCTCCCAAAGAGTAACGGAGGAGCACGAAGGTGGGCTAAACACGGTTGGACATCGTGTGGTTAGTGCAATGGCATAAGCCCGCTTGACTGCGAGAATGACAATTCGAGCAGGTGCGAAAGCAGGTCATAGTGATCCGGTGGTTCTGTATGGAAGGGCCATCGCTCAACGGATAAAAGGTACTCCGGGGATAACAGGCTGATACCGCCCAAGAGTTCATATCGACGGCGGTGTTTGGCACCTCGATGTCGGCTCATCACATCCTGGGGCTGAAGTCGGTCCCAAGGGTATGGCTGTTCGCCATTTAAAGTGGTACGCGAGCTGGGTTTAGAACGTCGTGAGACAGTTCGGTCCCTATCTGCCGTGGGCGTTGGAAGATTGAAGGGGGCTGCTCCTAGTACGAGAGGACCGGAGTGGACGAACCTCTGGTGTTCGGGTTGTGTCGCCAGACGCATTGCCCGGTAGCTAAGTTCGGAATCGATAACCGCTGAAAGCATCTAAGCGGGAAGCGAGCCCTGAGATGAGTCTTCCCTGACCCCTTGAGGGTCCTAAAGGGTTGTTCGAGACTAGAACGTTGATAGGCAGGGTGTGTAAGCGTTGTGAGGCGTTGAGCTAACCTGTACTAATTGCCCGTGAGGCTTAACCATACAACACCCAAAGGGTTTTGATGGACTCAAAGCAAGAACAGATTGAATGTGTAGAGAACACAATAACAGCTTTCCGAATTAAGAATTTGCTTGGCGACCATAGCGATTTGGACCCACCTGATTTCCATGCCGAACTCAGAAGTGAAACGAATTAGCGCCGATGGTAGTGTGGGGTTTCCCCATGTGAGAGTAGGACATCGCCAGGCTTTAAATTTAGACTCAAGAGTCTAACCAGTGCGGAGCGGTAGTTCAGTTGGTTAGAATACCGGCCTGTCACGCCGGGGGTCGCGGGTTCGAGTCCCGTCCGCTCCGCCACTTATTCCAGACCTCAGCAGAAATGCTGGGGTCTTTTTGCATGTGCGGTACTATTTTGGTCTGCGACCAACGAGTCCCGCAAGCCCGGCCGACCCGCCACTTATTTAGAAAGCCTAGTCTTACGACTAGGCTTTCGTCGTTTTAGAAGCCCGTTGCTGACGCAACGGGCTTCTTGCGTTTAAGGGGAAGGGAACGGACTGCGTCCTCGGGAATGCTTCGCTTTTGGAACGGGCTACGCCCTATGGAAATCGGGAGATGCCTTCGCCCTACGAGAGGTGAGTGTTGATATTAAGTAGGTAGAGCCGATGGTTTAGAAGGTGTTGATAGGACTTGTCTCTTAGAAGACAGAATCATCCAGTTTTCCAGTTTTCCAGTTTTCCAGTTTTCCGTAGGACGAAGTCCGTCCACTTATCCCAAACAAAAAAGGCCAGCAATTGCTGACCTTCTATGATTTTGACGTTTACCTATTAAAGAATAATATCTCTTACTTCAGGATCTTTACGCTCTAGGTAGTGAGTCGATTTAATACGACGAATAGTACGGCATCGGCCACGAATTAGTAGAGTCTCTGTTGTTGCGATATTACCTTGGCGGGAGATCCCCTCAAGTAGGTCTCCTTTAGTAATGCCTGTTGCAGAGAATACAACGTTATCGCTACGTGCCATATCTTCCATCTTAAGTATGACATTGGCCTTTACGCCCATCTCTTCGCAGCGTTTAAGCTCTGCAGCACCATAGATACGGTTTTCTTCACTATCACCTTTCACTTCATGGCGAGGCAGTAGTTGACCCTGCATATCACCATCCAGTGCGCGAATTACAGCAGCAGAAACGACCCCTTCTGGAGCTCCACCGATACAGTACATGGCGTCTACTTCGCTATCAGGCATACAAGTTAGAATAGAAGCAGCAACATCGCCATCTGGCACAGCAAAGACACGAACACCCATTGCCTGCATTTCTGCGATAATCTCGTCGTGGCGAGGTTTAGCAAGGGTAATGACCACGAGTGAATCTAAAGTCTTGTTCAGTGCTTGCGCGATGTTCTCTAGGTTTTCTTTGAGTGGTTTATTTAGGTCAATACAGCCTTTTGCACCAGGGCCAACAACCAACTTCTCCATGTACATATCCGGCGCTTTAAGGAAACTGCCTTTTTCACCGGCGGCAAGTACTGCTAGCGCATTGGATTGACCCATTGCAGTCATACGAGTGCCTTCAATAGGATCTACCGCGATATCTACTTCGTCTCCACCAATGCCTACGTTTTCACCAATGTACAGCATTGGCGCATCGTCGATTTCACCCTCACCGATCACGATCTCTCCACTGATCTCGGTTTTGTTAAGTAAGCTGCGCATGACTTCAACAGCAGCACCATCTGCTGCGTTCTTATCGCCGCGGCCAAGCCACTTGTAACCTGCTAAAGCTGCACCCTCGGTAACTCGAGAAAATGACATTGCTAAATCGCGTTTCATGAAGACTCCAAAGTGTTGGGAAAGAGAGAAAAACAAAAACGGCAGGATCTTACCATATCAGAAAGGAAACGTTTGCCTTTTTGCATAAACAGCCATTGAACTGGATCAATCTAACAGGTTAAATTAGCAAATAGATGCTGATCGCTCGAGAGATGTAAGGTCATTGTCAATTTACGCTGTTTTTTTAATCGAATGGCAAAAAAACCACAATATAGGGCGTGTTTATCCGCTCTCGGCTGAGTAGAATGGTTGCAAATGGTTTTGGAACATAGGTGACCAAAACCTTATCCGAATAATAGATAGGTAGGCTAAGATGTCTTTTGAAGTATTAGAACAACTAGAAGCAAAAATCCAAACTGCAGTAGATACAATTGCTCTTCTACAAATGGAAGTTGAAGAACTGAAAGAAGAGAAAGAAAAGCTAGCAACTGAAGCGAATGAACTGCGTGGCAATCGTGAAGAGCTAGAACAAAAAGCTCAGCAAATGCAGCAAGAGCACTCTGCTTGGCAAGAGCGCATCCGTAACCTACTTGGTAAAATGGATGAAGTAGAGTAATCACTACTCGATTAAAAAAGGCTGAACTCAGGTTCAGCCTTTTTGCTTTCAATGTACAAAAATGACCAAGCAGTAGCTGGTCATTTTTGAATATTACCTATGCTGTAGGACGAACACCTAAAGTGTGGCACAGGGCGTAAGTCATTTCTGCTCGGTTGAGGGTGTAGAAATGGAAATCCTTAACCCCTTCACGACTTAATGTACGCACCATGTCAATCGCTTGGCTTGCTCCAACTAGCTGCCTTGTTGTTGGATCATCGTCCAAACCTTCAAACTGCTTAGCCATCCATCCCGGAACTTTAACGTTGTTCTGCGCTGCAAAGCGAGAAGCTTGCTTGAAATTCGAAACAGGTAAAATACCAGGAACGATTTCTACATCAATTCCTGCCGCCACGCAGCGGTCACGGAATCGCAAGTAACTCTCTACGTCAAAGAAAAACTGAGTGATAGCTCGGCTCGCTCCTGCATCTACCTTACGTTTTAGGTTAAGTAGGTCAGCTTGAGCGCTTTTTGCTTCTGGGTGAACTTCAGGGAAAGCTGCCACTGAGATATCGAAGTCATGACGCTCTTTTAGTAACGTAACGAGATCAGAAGCGTACATTTCTGGCTTTCCACCACCTGGGGGAATATCACCACGCAGCGCGACAATACTTTGAATACCATTTGCCCAGTAGTCATCGGCGATTTGGATAAGCTCTCCGCGTGAGGCATCTATACAGGTTAAGTGCGGCGCGGCAACTAGACCTGTTTGATCTTTGATCTCTTTGATAATCGAGTGTGTTCTATCTCGCTCACCGGAGTTAGCACCATAGGTAACCGAAACAAATTTTGGTTGTAGAGTCTTAAGGCGGTGGACAGAGTTCCAAAGTGTTTCTTCCATCTTTTCGCTACTAGGTGGAAAAAACTCGAATGACACATTGATATTGTCAGACAGTTCGGCGATATTCTGATTTAAGGCGTCGATATGACTCGCGTGCGTGTATCCCATCTTACTCTCCCTGTGGCCACTCCGTGCCAAAAAACTCTAAAATTCCCAATCGACGTTTAGACGTCTATATGTCTACAGAATGTATTGAATACGATTTAATGTCAATAATGTGATTATGAATATTTTTCAACTTAATCATGAGCTGACTTCAAGTTTAGTTGGAGTAAATTGATATAGGATTGAAAGAGAATAAAGTAAAAAGGCGCTGAGGAGATCAGCGCCTTTGTGAGTTAGAGTAAACTTGAGAGGAGGTTCAAATCAGATTGAATCGCACCTGCGGTGACTTCTCTACCTGCGCCTGGGCCTCTAATGACAAGTGGATTGTCTTTATACCACTTACTCTCGATAGCGAATATATTGTCACATGGCAGCAAGTTCGCTAGAGCATGCTCTTTGCTTAACGCTTCAACACCTACCGTTGCGGTGCCATTTTTCTCTAATCGTGCGATATAACGAAGCACTTTGTCTTCGCGTTGTGCTTTCTCAAGGCGTTCTGCGAGCAGTTCGCTTAATAGGGCGCTCTTATCAAGAAACTCATCTAGAGATAGTTCAGCGAGCTCTGTAGGCACCAAACTTTCAACCTTTACTGCTTCTGGCTCCAGTGCAAGACCTGACTCGCGTGCAAGGATGACGAGTTTGCGCATAACGTCTGAACCGTCTAAGTCACTGCGAGGGTCGGGCTCAGTTAAACCTTGCTGCCACGCTAGGTCTACCAACTCAGCAAAAGGAACACTGCCATCGTATTGCTGGAATAGCCACGAGAGGGTGCCTGAGAAAATACCTGATAATGCGATAATGTCATCGCCACTTTCACGTAGGTCTCGAACTGTGTGGTTAATTGGTAGCCCTGCACCAACGGTTGCGTTGTAAAGCCAGTGACGGTTGATCTTCGCGAAGGCGTCTTGAACCTGATGATAGTATTGACTAGAGGCTGACCCCGCGACTTTATTTGCCGATATCAGGTGCATACCTTGCTCTGCAATTTCTAAGTAGCGCTGGGCTAAGGTTTGACTGGCAGTCACATCCAAAACAACAAGATCATCATAGCCTTGAATAGCACCGAGCTTTTCAATCCAGTCGCTTCCTTCGTGGCTAATCGCTTCGTCATCGAAATGAGCACCGACTTGGCTTGCATCAATTCCTTTCGGGTCGAACCAGTAAGTTTGGCTATCAATCACAGCCACTAACTCAAAGTTCATACCATGACGCTTTTCGAGTTCAGTTTTTTGTTCGGTGAACAGTTCTAACCAGCTTGAACCGATATTGCCTTTACCACACAGGGCAATAGCGACACGTTTCTGGGCTTGGAACAATTGGCTATGAATAGCTTTAACCAAGGGTTTAGTATCGGTTGTACGTAAAACGGCAACTAAGCTAAGCCCAGACAACGATTCTGAAATAAACTCGACAGGTGAAGACTTCAGTTGCTGGTAGAAACCATAGCAGTGGTTAGCATTCTTGGTTACGCCTGCTCCTACCGCCGCAACCATCGAATAACCTTCTTTAAGCTTAATCTCCGCTTCTATTGCTGCGTCTTGTAGATACTCTAAAGCGCCACCCACTATTTCACTTGTGTAAGCGAGACGTAAGCAATGTTGGTCGGCTTGAGCCTCATAAGTCAGTGGTTCAAGCTGTGCTCGCTTGAGGCTTGCAAGTACCTCATTTTCGACTCGTTGGAAATCATGACCAGAGGTGAAATTGAGTTGAATTAATAGTACTTCATCTAGGGATGAGATAATTTTCGCACCGCGACCAGAGGCAAGGACACGTTCAATGCGTGTAGAACCGGATTCTGGCTGGTAGCTGCAACGAAGGTGTAAATCCATCGCACTTTGTGCAACGGGTTGTAACGTACGGCTATGTAGCACAGGGGCAGCAAGTCTAGCAAGCTCACTGGCTTCATCTAAGCGTAATAGCGGCAGAAGACAGGCATCTGATACTAACCTTGGGTCTGCGCTGTATACACCTGCTACGTCACTCCAGATGGTTACGCGTTTTGCTTCTGCCAGGGCCCCTATAACGGTTGCCGAATAGTCAGAACCATTACGCCCTAGTAACACGGTATGCCCTTGGCTATCTTGAGCCATAAAGCCAGTGATCACCACTCTATGGTGAACGTGTTGCACTAATACTTCTTTAGTGAGTGGGTAAGAAGCACCAAAGTCGACTTCAGGCTGAGTGCCAGCTTCAGCACGTAAAAATGCGCGAGCATCCTGAGCTACAGCAGCTAGGGAGTGTTGATTGAGCAGCGCTGCCAATAGGCGCGAAGACCATACTTCGCCATGACCTAAAATGGCCGCTTTCTCGGCTTCGTTGAGCGGATAAGTCAACTCGCCCAAGGTGCTGAACTCATCATTTAAAGTGGCGAGTAGCTGCTGTTTTACTTCTCCCTCAATAAGCGTTTCAATCAGCTCGATTTGAAACTGGCGCAATGCTTGAAGTTCTTCATGGGCAATACGGCCATCTTTGTTGAGGGCTTCGAGAAATGCAATCAGGCGGTTGGTCGTTTTACCCGCGGCTGAAACAACGATCAGATCTTCAGGTTGAGAGTATTCTTTTAAGATACCGACGACGCGGCGGTAGCATTCAGGATCTGCAAGGCTGCTTCCACCAAACTTATGGAGTTGACGTTGAGTAGACATTAGAAGGCTTCCTTAGCTTTTGCGAAAGCTTGTTCAAGGTCAGCAATTAAATCTTCTGCATCTTCAAGTCCAACCGACAGGCGCAGCAGTTGTTGGGAAACCCCGGCTTCGGCAAGTGCTTCTTCTCCCATTGCTCGGTGAGTCATTGACGCTGGATGGCAGATTAGGCTTTCTACACCGCCAAGAGATTCTGCTAGTGAGAAAAGTTCGAGTTCACCGACAAAGAATTTAAGTTGCTCAAAGCTACCTGCAAATTCAAAGCTGAGCATAGAACCAAAGCCAGTCTGCTGCTTTTTAGCAATCTCATGGCCAGGATGCTCAGGCAGGCTAGGGTGATAGATATTGCCGACTAAGTCTTGGGTTTGTAAGAAGCCTAAAATTTGGCGAGAGCTCTCCTCATGTACCTTCATACGCGCCCCCAGTGTACGGATGCCTCGCAATGTCATGTAGCTATCAAATGGTGTTCCTGTTGCACCAATACAGTTCCCCCACCAAGCAAGTTCTTCAGCGTGTTCTTCTGTTTTGGTAATGACAACACCGCCAATAACATCAGAGTGACCATTGATATACTTAGTGGTTGAGTGAATAACAAAGTCGGCGCCAAGGTCTAAAGGTTTTTGGAACACGGGTGTCAAAAAGGTATTGTCGACAGCGACTAGAGCGCCAACTTGTTTGGCTTGCTCACATATATTTGCGATGTCGACGACACGAACTAACGGGTTAGATGGTGTTTCTAATAGGATCAGTTTGGGCTTTTTAGCTAAGGCCTCGGCAAAGGCTTGCTCGTTGGATTGATCAACAAACTGAACCTTGAAATCACCTTTATTTGCGCGGGTATTAAATAGGCGGTAAGTACCGCCGTAGCAATCGTGCGGTGCGATGATAAGGTCATCTGGGCCAAGGAAAGCGGATACCCACAGATTAAGTGCCGAAGTACCACAATTGGTCACGACCGCGCCTTTACCTGACTCAAGTTCAAATAGAGCAGTTTCGAGTAGCCCGCGGTTTGGGTTGCCTGATCGGGTGTAATCGTACTTTGGTACATCACCAAAGGCTGGGAAGCCATAATTTGTCGAGAGGTAAATAGGTGGAACAACTGCGTGATGTTGAGTGTCGGACTCGATACCAGTACGTACCGCGATTGTGGCTGGTTTGCGGGTGCTCATAAGTGTTTCCTTTCGAACTTTAGTGACTTCTATTTGGGAATACGCTATACCTTTATCTTGTTAGATATATGTTATTCCAATCCCATGCCTTTCCACTTTACTTATCATTTTTGTGGACGTCAACACTTCTAGACGTCTATATGTCTTTGCTTGTGGCTATAAATACCGCTAAAATTAGGGATTCTATTTTCAACCATAAAAAATAACGAAAGGTGCGCAATGGCAGATTGGAATGGCGAATACATTAGCCCATATGCTGAGCATGGAAAGAAAAGCGAACAAGTAAAGAAGATTACAGTTTCTATTCCATTGAAAGTATTAAAGGTTTTGACTGATGAGCGTACACGCCGCCAGATTAATAACCTGCGCCATGCAACAAACAGCGAGCTATTGTGTGAAGCTTTTTTGCATGCATATACCGGGCAACCGCTGCCGACCGATGAAGATTTACGTAAAGACCGCCCAGATGATCTTCCTGCTGAAGTGAAAAAACTGATGACAGAGATGGGAATTGAGTTCGAATCTTTCGACGAATAATAAAAATAGTCGCACCTAATTTTCGCACGCTGACGAAATTGAAATTAAAAAACCGCTGTCTTAACAGCGGTTTTTTCGTTCTCGAAGAGACTACGTAGCCAATTTACTCGGCCATATAATTTTCTGGCATTTCAATGCGAGCAACACCTGAGTCAACAGCGGCCTGAGCAACGGCTTTAGCTACACGAGGCAGTAGACGCGAATCCATTGGTTTTGGAATGATGTAACCAGGACCAAACGACAGTGCATCAACCCCAGCTGCTGATAGGACTTCGGCTGGTACTTCTTCTTTCGCTAATAGGCGAATAGCGTCTACCGCTGCCAGTTTCATCTCATCATTAATTTCACTTGCGCGCACGTCTAATGCACCGCGGAAGATGAATGGGAAACACAGCACGTTATTCACTTGGTTAGGGTAATCACTGCGACCAGTACCCATGATCAGATCACTACGTACTTCGTGAGCAAGTTCAGGCTTGATCTCTGGATCTGGGTTAGAACACGCAAAGACGACCGGTTTGTCTGCCATCAACTGAAGAGCTTCTGGAGAGAGTAGGTTAGGGCCTGATACACCAAGGAACAAGTCAGCACCTTCGATAACGTCTTCTAACGTGCGTTTATCGGTGTTGTTGGCGAATAGCTGTTTGTATTCGTTAAGATCGTCACGACGAGTGTGGATAACACCTTTACGGTCAAGCATGTAGATTTTCTCACGCATCGCGCCACACTTAATCAGTAGCTCCATACATGCTACTGCTGCTGCACCTGCACCGAGACACACAATTGTTGCGTCTTCTAACTTCTTCCCTTGAAGTTCAATGGCATTGAGCATACCTGCCGCGGTAACAATCGCCGTACCGTGCTGGTCATCGTGGAAAACTGGTACATCACAACGCTCAATCAACTGCTTTTCGATTTCGAAACAGTCTGGTGCTTTTATGTCTTCTAAGTTAATACCGCCAAAGGTATCGGCGATGTTAGCAACGGTATCGACAAACTCTTCGATAGTGCGGTGCTTTACTTCAATATCAATTGAATCTAAACCTGCAAAGCGTTTGAAAAGCAGTGATTTACCTTCCATTACAGGTTTAGATGCTAGAGGACCTAAGTTGCCAAGACCAAGAATCGCCGTACCGTTTGAGATAACAGCAACCATGTTGCCTTTTGATGTGTACTTGTAGACGTTGTCAGCGTTTTGTGCGATTTCACGTACAGGCTCCGCCACACCAGGGCTATAGGCTAGAGCAAGGTCTTTTGCCGTTTCTGCTGGTGTTGTTAATGCGACTGCAATTTTGCCTGGAGTTGGGTAAGCATGATAATCCAATGCTTGCTGACGAAATTGTTCTTCTGCGGATACTTCTTGGCGATTGTCGTCTGACATAGGTGTAGGTACTCATTAATAATTATATGGAAAGGGGAAATCCATTCTAGAGTAACTAAGTCAAGCTGCCTAGGTCAGAATGCGAGCGGAAGCAATAAAAAGTAGTAATTGACTGGAGATAAGACCAGATGAACAGAGATATGGCTAGCGAATATTAAAATTAATAATAGATTACTCTGCAAAATGGATATTGCCTGAGTGACAGATAACAAAAAAGGACGCCTGAGCGTCCTTTTTAGATTCGGCTAAGAAGAAATTACTTCTTGCTTGATAGAGCACCGAAACGCTTGTTGAAGCGATCAACACGGCCGCCTGTATCAACGATACGTTGCTTACCAGTGTAGAATGGGTGACATTTGTCACATACGTCTAGGTGGATAGACTCTTTAGCTAGAGTTGAGTTGAACTCAAAAGAGTTACCGCAAGAACAAGTCGCTTTTACTGCTTTGTATTCTGGGTGGATACCAGCTTTCATGGGAGAACCTCTAAATATAGGCCGTGTCGCTATCCGATTCTAAGCCGGACACCACACGTAGTTAATAAAAAACCTTTTCGGATACCGCTGCTATAAAGCTAGCCATATCACTAAGGCGCGATATAGTAATGAATACCTGACTTAGGATCAACCAGTTTAGACCCGAAATCGCTACTTTTTTAGCCTAAGTTATTCTTCAGGCTTGAATCGCGCTCTCTTTCCACTGCTAGGCTTTTCCCTTAGACTAGCTTACGTAACCTCTCACTTAGCTGTATAGCCTATTATGCGACCAACAATTGCGCGCGTGGCATTGCCTGTGCCTCTCGACAAACAGTTTGATTATCAGATCCCTAACCACCTGTTTCCTATCATTGGCGGGCGTGTCTCTGTCCCTTTTGGTCGTCAAACTCTGGTTGGTATCGTCACTGCATTGGTGAATGAGTCAGAGTTCAGCCTTGATAAGCTTAAGCCGATTAAGCATGTGTTGGATAACCAGCCTGTGTGGCCTGAAAAACTCTACTCATTGCTATTTTGGTGCAGTCAGTTTTACCAGTATCCGCTTGGTGACACTTTGTTTAATGCGATGCCGAGTGCACTGCGAAAAGGTAAAGACGCTGATTTCGCGACGCTGGTGGAGTGGCAGCTCACCGCAAGTGGTCGCGACCAACTGATGGCGGGTTTTGGCCGCGCGGTTAAACAAGCTAAAGTGATGCATATGTTGGAGTCAGGTTCGATTCCTCATCAACGTTTTGTCGATGAAGAGATCAGTTCATCGGTGCTAAAGACTTTGGCGGAAAAAGGTTGGATTGAGTCGATAGAAAATAAGCCTGCAATTCGGGATTGGAAACAAGACGTTGAAGCTGATGTAGATAAACCAAAGCTAAACTCAGAGCAGGCGGTAGCGATTGCGACCGTTAATAGTAGTGAGGGCTTTGGTTGTTATTTACTTGAAGGAGTCACTGGTTCGGGTAAAACGGAAGTATACCTCAACCTAATTAAACCTGTGCTTGAACAAGGCAGACAAGCGTTGGTTCTTGTGCCCGAGATAGGGCTAACGCCGCAAACCATTAACCGGTTTAGAAAACGCTTTAATGTTCCGGTTGAGGTGGTGCACTCTGGCTTAAATGATACAGAGCGACTTAATGCTTGGCTGAGTGCGCGTGATAATGCCGCTGGCATTGTTATTGGTACTCGTTCTGCACTGCTCACACCTTTTGCCAATCTTGGCATTATTATTGTTGATGAAGAGCATGATGCTTCGTATAAGCAGCAAGATAGTCTGCGCTATCATGCGCGTGACGTTGCGGTGATGCGTGCCAACAAAGAGCAGATCCCCATTGTACTTGGTTCAGCCACGCCGGCTTTAGAAACTCTGCATAACGCCTTAAGTGGTAAGTACCACCATCTGGTGCTTTCTTCTCGCGCAGGAGCGGCGACGCCAACGACCAACAAAGTTTTAGATGTTAAAGGGCTATATCTAGAGAGTGGTCTTTCTGCGCCACTCATCGCTGAAATGCGCCGTCATTTAAAGGCAGGCAACCAAGTGATGCTGTTTTTAAACCGACGCGGCTTTTCTCCGGCATTGATGTGTCATGAATGTGGCTGGATTGCGGAATGTAAACGTTGTGATGCTTATTATACCTATCACCAGAACAGCAATGAAATTCGCTGCCATCACTGTGGCTCCCAACAACCGATTATTCATCAATGTCAGGGCTGTGGTTCCACGCACTTGGTGACCGTAGGTGTAGGAACTGAGCAGTTAGAAAAACAGCTTGCTGAACTCTTTCCTGAGTTTAATACCATTCGAATTGATCGAGATAGCACGCGTCGAAAAGGCAGCTTAGAAAGTGCGTTAGGGGCTATTCGTAATGGTGAGTATCAGATCTTGATTGGCACTCAGATGCTAGCCAAAGGTCATCACTTCCCAGACGTTACCTTGGTAGCACTATTAGATGTGGATGGCTCTCTTTACAGCAGCGATTTCCGCGCGTCTGAGCGTCTAGCACAATTGTTTATACAGGTAGCCGGACGAGCAGGGCGCGCAAGCAAGCCGGGTGAGGTGGTGCTGCAAACGCACCACCCAGAGCATGCCCTACTGCAAGCGCTATTAACGAAGAGTTATCGCCACTTTGCTGAAACAGCGCTACAAGAGAGAAAGCTAGCGCAGTTACCACCGTATTCGTTTCTGACCCTATTTAAAGCGGAAGCGAATCACTCTCAGCCAGTTGAGGAATTTCTCCGCCAGGTCCGTCATACACTAGAGGCTCATCCTTTGTTTGATGGTTATTGCCAAGTACTTGGTCCAACGCCGGCACCGCTAGCAAAGCGCGCTGGTAAGTTTCGTTGGCAACTTCTGCTGCAAACCCAAAGCCGGCCCGTAATGCAAAAGCTACTCGCAAGCGCCAAGCCTGCAATCCAAATGTTGCCGAATGCGAAGAAAGTGCGCTGGAGTTTAGATATTGAGCCACAAGATCTGAGTTAATGACGTGGTAAATTCCCCCCATTTTTTGCGACTTCCTGCGACGGGTAGCTATTGAGTTTCTTCATATTCACACCTTTTTCATTTATTTGTGATTCAGATCTCCTATTGGCTGCCGATTTTGTTAAATCTCCCGTAACTTTGTGTTTTGAAATGAATAAACTAGGTCTTGTGCAATATGTTGCTCTCAGGCCATAGTGTGTGAGTTAAACGTTTGCTCAGTGCAAATAAATGAGAAGATAGGTATTTTAGCCTACAAATCGACATCAATTTGGCCGTTCAACCGATGAGATGCATTTCAACTAAAGGCTTAGGTGGCGTTTGAGCTGCCATTTTGGAAATGAAGAGGGTTAATTAAATATGGCGACAATGAAGGATGTTGCCCAGCTTGCGGGAGTTTCAACAGCGACAGTGTCTAGAGCGCTAATGAATCCAGAAAAGGTATCGTCATCGACAAGGAAAAGAGTCGAAGATGCTGTTTTAGAAGCTGGTTATTCACCAAACTCGTTGGCGCGCAACTTGCGTCGTAACGAATCAAAAACAATCATCGCAATCATTCCAGATATTTGTGATCCCTACTACACCGAGATCATTCGCGGAATTGAAGATGCGGCAATGGAGCACGGATACATCGTTTTGCTTGGCGATAGTGGGCAGCAGAAGAAGCGCGAAAGCTCATTTGTAAACCTAGTATTTACTAAGCAAGCGGATGGCATGTTGCTGCTTGGGACCGATCTTCCTTTTGACGTCAGTAAACCTGAACAAAAGAACTTACCTCCTATGGTAATGGCTTGTGAGTTTGCTCCTGAGTTGGAGTTACCAACGGTACACATCGACAACCTGACTTCTGCATTTGAAGCGGTAAACTATCTAACACAGATGGGTCATAAACGTATTGCACAAATCTCAGGCCCTGAAACGGCTACCTTATGTCAGTTCCGTCATCAAGGTTATCAACAAGCCCTGCGACGTGCCGGAATCGCTATGAACCCGAATTATTGCGCCATAGGTGATTTTACCTTTGAGGCCGGAACTAAAGCGATCCGCCAGCTTTTAGCTTTGCCAGATGCTCCGACAGCAGTGTTCTGTCACAACGATGCCATGGCAATTGGTGTGATTCAAGAAGCGAAGAAACTAGGTTTGCGTGTTCCGCAAGACCTATCCGTTGTAGGATTTGATGATATTCACTTTGCTCAATACTGCGATCCACCGTTAACGACCATTTCTCAGCCTCGCTATGAAATCGGCCGCCAAGCAATGCTTATGATGCTTGAGCTGCTACGTGGACATGATGTTCGCGCAGGGTCGAGATTGCTTGAAACCAAGCTGGTGGTACGTGAAAGCGCTGCGCCTCCAAGAGTACTTTAGAGTCCAACCTTTGCAAGCGGCGTATTTTTGATGCGCCGCTTCCATTTCTACTCTGTCATAACTGCACAATCTGCTTTAACATATCGGCAGTGGTAATTGATGGTATTGATGTTTACTAGTGGCGAATCGAGATTACGTAAAAAGAGGCCGTGGCGGAAGTAGCCGCAAGCCTGCAAAGAAAAAGTCTGCTCCACGACGCAAACCTTGGCGAAGTGGTTTGCTTGCCATTCTATTGGCGAGTGTATTTGGCTATGGGTTGTATGTTCTGAGTAACGATCCAGAACCGCCTGCACCAGTAGCGGAACCGGTAAAACCTAAGCCTAAACCAAAACCTCAAGCGAAGTTACCACCTCCACCAGAAGAGAAGTGGGATTACGTCGATACCTTGCCAAGTCGTGAAGTTGAGGTAAAAGCGAAAGAGCAAGTAGTGTCGGAGATTCCATACATAATGCAGTGTGGCGCCTATAAAACTGCTCAGCAGGCTGAAGTGCGTAAACTGGATATCGCTTTCCAAGGTATCAACAGTAAAATTCGTAAGAAAGAAGGCAGCAGTTGGTATCGTGTGGTGCTTGGCCCATACAAGTTTAAACGGGATGCTGAACGCGATAAGCACAAACTTCAGCGCGCCAAAATTGAGCCTTGTGCAATCTGGAAAGAAGAGCAGTAAAGATATTAAAGCGAACCCTGATGGGTTCGTTTTTTGTGTGGATAGCTGGAACGGGCTGCGTCCTACAGAAAACTCGATCGGGCTTCGCCCTGCTAGATAGCTAGGTTGACTCCTTATTGAAGTGTGGCTCAACGTTAGTTATCCAGTTATCCAGTTATCCAGTTATCCAGTTATCCAGTTATCCAGTTATCCAGTTATCCAGTTATCCAAAATGAAAAAGGATTGAAGCAATACGTCAGTCCTTCAAAATTATTTAGCTCTCTAGCTCTCTAGCTCTCTAGCTCTCTAGCTCTCTAGCATTACCCCTTGAATTCCTCTCGCTATAACCTCATATAATCTTTAACACTGAGATTAAAACAACTATGAGGCCCTACTCGTGACTACCATTGTATCTGTACGTCGTAACAACAAAGTCGTCATCGCTGGTGATGGACAAGTATCTCTGGGTAACACAGTAATGAAGGGTAATGCTCGTAAAGTGCGTCGCCTGTACAACAATAAGGTGCTCGCTGGCTTTGCTGGTGGTACGGCAGATGCCTTCACGCTGTTTGAAAAGTTTGAAAGCAAACTGCAAATGCACCAAGGTCACCTGACTAAGGCGGCAGTAGAGTTAGCCAAAGACTGGCGTAGTGACCGTGCTTTACGCAAGTTAGAAGCGCTATTGGCCGTTGCTGATGAAACTGCATCATTGATCATTACTGGTAACGGTGATGTGGTACAGCCTGAAAACGATCTGATTGCCATTGGCTCTGGCGGTAACTTTGCCCAAGCAGCCGCTACTGCACTGTTAGAAAATACTGAATTAGATGCACGTGAAGTTGCAGAAAAATCACTCAAAATTGCTGGTGATATCTGTGTGTTCACCAACCATCACCACACTATCGCAGAACTAGAAATCCCAGCCTCTCAAGCTGAGTAAACGGCTGAACAAGCAAAGATAGTGGCTATAAGAATTTAAGGAAACTGAATATGTCTGAAATGACCCCTCGTGAAATTGTCCATGAGCTTAACCGCCATATTATCGGTCAAGAGAATGCAAAGCGCTCAGTGGCGATTGCGCTGCGTAACCGCTGGCGCCGTATGCAGCTTGAAGAGAGCTTGCGTGTTGAAGTAACACCAAAGAATATTCTAATGATTGGTCCTACTGGTGTTGGTAAAACTGAAATTGCTCGCCGCTTAGCGAAACTGGCGAATGCGCCGTTTATCAAGGTTGAAGCGACCAAGTTTACCGAAGTAGGCTACGTAGGTAAGGAAGTGGAAACGATTATCCGCGACCTGACTGATGTTGCAATTAAGATGACTCATCAACAGGCGATGGAAAAAGTTAAATTCCGCGCTGAAGAGCAAGCTGAAGAACGTATTCTTGATGCTCTATTACCGCCAGCTCGCGATGCTTGGGGTCAAAACGAGCAGCAAGACGATGGCGCTTCTAATACACGTCAAATCTTCCGCAAGAAGCTTCGTGAAGGCAAGTTAGACGACAAAGAGATCGAAATCGATGTTGCGGCTCCGCAAATGGGTGTCGAGATCATGGCTCCTCCGGGCATGGAAGAGATGACTAACCAGCTACAAGGTATGTTCCAAAACCTAGCGGGTGACACCAAGAAGAAGCGCAAGCTGAAAATCAAAGATGCCTTCAAAGCGCTGGTAGAAGAAGAAGCCGCTAAGCTTGTGAACCAAGAAGAGCTGAAAGAGCAGGCGATCTTTAACGTTGAGAATAACGGTATCGTATTTATCGACGAGATCGACAAGATCTGTAAGCGTGGTGAAAGTTCAGGCCCTGACGTCTCTCGTGAAGGTGTGCAACGTGACCTGCTACCACTTATTGAAGGTAGCACGGTTTCAACTAAGCACGGCATGGTGAAAACAGACCACATTCTATTTGTGGCATCAGGTGCATTCCAAGTGGCTAAGCCATCGGATCTGATCCCTGAACTGCAAGGTCGTCTACCTATTCGTGTTGAGCTAGAAGCGCTTTCCAGTCATGACTTCAAACGTATCCTGACAGAGCCTAAAGCGTCACTGACAGAGCAATACGTTGCGCTAATGAAGACAGAAGATGTCGATGTTGAGTTTACTGAAGATGGTATTACTCAGATCGCAGAAGCGGCTTGGACAGTGAATGAGACAACAGAAAACATCGGTGCCCGCCGCTTACACACAGTAATGGAGCGTTTGATGGATGAGATTTCATTTGAAGCCACAGACAAATCAGGCTCTAAACTAACCATTGATGCTGCGTACGTGAAAGGAAAACTAGGCGATACCATTGAAGATGAAGATCTAAGCCGTTTTATTCTTTAGATCGCTAACCGGTTGTTTAGCCCGCTCAATACGAGCGGGCTTTTTTATATCTAACTCTCTGTTTGACTGAGTGTTCTCTCTTATTGCTGTTCGAGGTTTGAGCGCATGAGCTGCTGCATTTACCATTGACTTGTATATAAAAGCATCGACTTGAGGTGTCAATTTAGTTTTATTGTCTGTATGATGGCGCGCTTTTATGATCGTCCTCACATTCTAATGCAAGTGTTGAGGTAAATTCGTCTACCCGAGTTATTCGGGCAGCAAAAGCGAGACTTACATGTCTAGAGCCAGTTTGGCAGCAGGCGACCCCTGCACTTCTAATGTTGATGATTCGACTTCTTCATATACTCTATCGAATAAATCAAAAATTGCCGATCAACTTGAGCTATCTAATCCAGTGTTTTGGCTTAGCGGTGGTTTCCTAACCTTGTTTGTCATGCTTGCGCTGATAGACACCCAGTTACTGACGTCTCTGGTTAACAGTGGTTTTGGTTATGCCACGCAGTACTTTGGCGGATATTGGCAGATACTGATGCTAGCAAACTTTCTCATCGGTCTATATCTAGCTTTTGGTCAAACTGGCTATGTGCGCTTAGGGTCCCTACTTAGCCCTGAGATAGGCACGTTTAAATGGCTATCAATTTTGCTCTGTACCTTATTGGCGGGCGGCGGTGTGTTTTGGGCTGCGGCTGAGCCAATTGCTCACTATGTATCTGCGCCGCCGATTTTTGGTCAAGCTCAACCTCGTGACATGGCAATCAATGCCTTATCGCAATCCTTTATGCATTGGGGTTTTCTTGCTTGGGCAATTTTAGGCTCGCTCTCTTCAATTGTTCTAATGCATCTTCATTATGACAAAGGACTACCGCTCAAACCGCGCACCTTGCTTTACCCAGTATTTGGCCAGCGAGTGATTGATGGCAAGCTGGGTAATTTAGTGGATGCTTTAAGTATCATCGCGGTTGCCGCCGGAACCATTGGTCCTATTGGTTTTCTTGGTTTGCAAATTAGTTACGCGGTGAACGAGCTGTTTGGCATCCCAGATGGATTGATGACTCAAACCATTGTCGTTGTACTGGCAATGGCAACGTATACCTTGTCGGCACTGAGTGGCTTAAGCAGAGGGATTCAGATAGTCAGCCGTTACAACATCATCCTGTCATTGGCATTAGTCGTTTTTATCCTGCTTGCTGGGCCAACTAGCTTTATCATCGATGGCTATATTCAAGGTGTAGGCAATTTGGCAGACAACTTTGTCACTATGGCGCTCTATCGCGGTGATACAAATTGGCTGAGCTGGTGGACAGTGTTTTTCTGGGGTTGGTTCATCGGTTACGCGCCTATGATGGCGATCTTTATTGCGCGAATTTCCCGTGGCCGTACCATTCGCCAATTGATTCTAGCGATCAGCATTGCCGCGCCATTGATTACTTGTTTCTGGTTTAGCATTGTTGGTGGTAGTGGTTTAGCGTTTGAGTTGACGAACCCGGGCAGTATGAAAGCAGGATTTGAAGGTTTTAATCTTCCAGGTGCATTGCTAGCGATGACTCAGCAACTGCCTTTCCCTACGTTGATGTCGATTCTATTTTTGATTTTGACCACTACTTTTATTGTTACTACTGGCGATTCAATGACGTATACCATTAGCATGGTCATGACGGGAAACAGTCAACCGAATGCGTTAATTCGTACGTTTTGGGGGTTGGTCATGGGGGCGATTGCGATTGTGCTAATCTCTATGGGAGAAGGCGGTATCTCCGCACTGCAATCCTTTATCGTCATTACCGCTGTGCCTGCTTCGTTTATTATCTTGCCCTCACTGTGGGCGGCACCGCAGTTAGCGCATGAGATGGCCAAGCAACAGAAATTAGTTTGATACCAAGCAGAGATTTATCCCGATTGGTACGATAAAAAAATCCCTCGCTTAGGCGAGGGATTTTTCATTAGTGCTAGTTAGATTAAAGCATAAAGATAAAGATCACTGCGAGGGCAGAGATCAAGCCTGCAAATGCATAACAGGCGATTTTGCCAACCAAACCAGTATGGAACTTAAGGTCATGCATACCATGATGGACACGGTGCATTGCATGCCACATCGGTAGCGCTAGCGTACCAATGATAAATAGAGCGCCAATGATGCTTGTCGCAAAATCAACCACTCGCTCGTAGCTTAGGGCTTCTGCATTGATGATGCCCAATGGAGCAAGTACACCTAGAACCAGAATCGTCACTGGGGTAATCATGGCAAACCAAGTACCGCCAGCGCCAAACAGTCCCCACCAAATAGGCTCATCAGAACGCTTAGGGGCTCTATCTACAGAAAAATTAGGTTTCATAGTCATAGCTCCTTAAACGATTACCAGCACAATCAGAGAAATAAATGCCACGGCTGCCCATTGAGTCAGCACAATGATCTTCTTATCCACTGGCTTACCTTTTAAGCGAATCGGCATTACCTGCGGCATCATACTGAAGAACGTTTGAGCATGCAGCAGGCTGCCCGCTAGCGCAACGATGTTAATCGCTACGACCACTGGATTAGCCATAAACTCTAGCCAAACTTGCCATGCTTCTGGACCTTTCACTAATGAACCTAAACCGAAAGTCAGGAAGACAGTAAATAGGATCAGAGGCAGTACAGTCGCTTCGCGAAGCATGTAGAAGCGGTAAAAAGGATGATCTTTCCACCAAGTACGTTTTACTTCACGAACATAAGGTTTACGGTTGCTCATTCTTATGCCTCCTCTGCTGTTTTTGCTGGTGTGCCGTCAGGCTTCAGCATAGCAATCACGAAGTCCATAGAAGACTCGACTTTACCTTGGTTCACTGCGGCCGCAGGATCGACGTTTTTCGGACACACTTCAGAACAGTAACCCACGAAGGTACAGCCCCATGCGCCGTTTTCACCATTGATCATCGCCATACGCTCTGCTTTACCATTGTCACGACTATCGAGATTGTAACGATGGGCAAGAGTCAGCGCTGCAGGGCCGATAAACTCAGGGTTTAGACCAAATTGCGGACACGCTGCGTAACACAGACCACAGTTGATACAACCTGCGAACTGCTTGTACTTAGCCATTTGCTCTGGCGTTTGTAGGTTAGTGCCATCTTCAGGTTTACGATCGTTACCGATGATGTAAGGCTTGATAGCTTCAAGGCGCTCAATGAACGGTGTCATGTCGACAATCAGGTCTTTCTCGATTGGGAAGTTCGCCAGTGGCTCGATCTTCACGCCGTTAGGGTAGTCGCGCAGGAAGCTTTTACATGCTAGCTTTGGTACGCCGTTAACCATGATGCCGCATGAACCACAGATCGCCATACGACAAGACCAACGGTAAGACAGGTCTTTGTCTAGGTTATCTTTGATGTAGCCAAGTGCATCAAGCGTCGACATAGTTTCGTCGAATGGTACTTCGAAGGTCTGGAAATGCGGCTCTGCGTCTTTCTCAGGGTCATAACGCAGAATCTCTACTTTTTGGATGCGATTTGCTGACATTATGCTTGCTCCTCTGCGTTCTTCTGTGCCGCTTGTGCTGCTTCTTCAGCGGCTGCTTTCTCAGCGGCTTCACCGTATAGACGAGCTTTAGGCTGTGACTTAGTAATGGTCACCTTGCTGTAGTCGATAGTTGGCGCTGCATCTGATTGGAAGAAAGCCAGTGAGTGTTTGAGGAACTCTACGTCATCACGCTCAGTACAGCCATCATCTAGACGCTGGTGGGCGCCACGAGACTCTTTACGTAGGATGGCAGAATGCACCATAGCTTCCGCGACTTCTAGGCCGTAACCGACTTCGATAGCGTACAGAAGGTCAGTGTTGAATACTTTGCCTTTATCTTTGATGCTGATGTTTTTGTAGCGAGCTTTCAATTCAGTAATCTTATCGATCGTCGCTTGCATCAGATCTTCTTGGCGGTAAATACCACAACCCGCTTCCATGGTGTGACCCATTTCAGTGCGGATATCAGCCCAGTTTTCATCGCCTTCTTGGTTCATTAGTGCTGCGATACGCTGCTCAACATCTTTGACTTGAGCTGCAATAGACTCTTCGTTCCAGCCTTTGAATTCTGCTACACGCTTCACCGCTTGTTCACCAGCAACACGGCCGAATACCACGAACTCAGCCAGTGAGTTAGAACCTAGACGGTTAGCACCGTGCAGACCAACAGAAGCACATTCGCCTACCGCGAATAGACCTTTGATGCGAGTTTCACATTCGCCGTTGGTTTCAATACCACCCATGGTGTAGTGAACAGTAGGACGAATTGGAATCGGCTCTTTTGCAGGATCAACGTTGACGTAAGCTTTCGCTAGCTCACAGATAAACGGTAGACGTTCTTGCAGGTACTCTTCGCCAAGGTGGCGAAGGTCTAGATGAACCACATCACCTAGAGGATGTTTGATGGTGTTGCCTTTCTGCTGTTCGTGCCAGAAAGCCTGTGAAACCTTGTCGCGAGGACCAAGTTCCATGTATTTGTTCTTTGGCTGGCCAACTGGAGTTTCAGGACCCATGCCGTAATCTTGTAGGTAACGGTAACCATTCTTGTTAACGATGATACCGCCTTCACCGCGACAACCTTCGGTCATCAGGATACCTGTCCCCGGAAGGCCTGTTGGGTGGTACTGAACGAATTCCATATCACGTAGAGGCACGCCATGACGGTAAGCCATTGCCATACCATCACCGGTTACGATACCGCCGTTCGTATTACAGTGGTAAACACGACCTGCACCACCTGTTGCTAAAACAACAGATTTGGCTTTAATCGTAACGAGTTCACCTTCTGACATATGGATAGCGATAAGACCTTGCACTTCGCCTTCATCAACAAGCAGATCGACGACAAAGTACTCATCAAAGCGTTTGATGTTGTCGTACTTCATTGATGTCTGGAATAGGGTGTGAAGCATATGGAAGCCAGTTTTATCAGCCGCAAACCATGTGCGCTCAACTTTCATACCACCGAATCGGCGTACGTTGACTTCACCGTTTTCTTTACGACTCCATGGGCAGCCCCATTGCTCCATTTGGATCATTTCGCGAGTTGCGTTTTCTACAAAATATTCAACAACGTCCTGTTCACATAGCCAGTCGCCACCGCCAACAGTGTCGTTGAAGTGGTTGTCTAGGCTATCTTCATCCTTGATAACTGCTGCCGAGCCACCCTCCGCTGCGACCGTGTGAGAACGCATTGGATAAACTTTAGAAATCAGTGCGACTTCTAAATCAGGGTTTGCTTCAGCTGCTGCAATAGCAGTGCGAAGACCAGCGCCGCCTGCGCCGATGACTGCGATATCTGTGGTGATAGTTTGCACAGTTATCCTCCAGTGTGAATTTGCGGAGTGTTCCGCTTGTTATAGTTAAATGGGGTAATTCCCCAAAAGTGGTAGGGTTAGTGTAGAAGAGCTAATTTGCAGAAAAATTGATGTATTTAGGTTTTTGCTCCAGTAATGCATTCAAGAGCATAAAAAATATAGGTTATGTGATTGCTATCACGGCAAGAAATGATTGATAGCACAGTAGACAGTAGTGGTTTGTTAAAGCGCTGTTACATGACATTAGCTTGGGTAATATCTAATAGGTGGCCGGTGATATTTTGTTCTGTAATACGTTGAAATCTTGCTTCAATTAGAAGCCATTTTTAGACGGAGTATTATGCTAGGCAAAGGGCAGTAAACTTGATATTTTCTCAGCCAGATAAAGCAGTGAGATTTTAGTTATGAGTGATCAGTGGCAGCCCACAGCGTCGATAGAGCAACTTAGACAGCGTGCGAACGTGCTTGCGCAAATACGGCGGTTCTTTGCTGAGCGAAACGTGTTGGAGGTTGATACTCCGGCAATGAGCCATGCGACAGTGACGGATATTCACCTACATACTTTTCAGACAGAGTTTATAGGTCCGGGATATGCGGATGGCAGCAAACTCTATTTAATGACTAGCCCTGAATTTCATATGAAGCGATTGCTGGCAGCGGGTAGTGGTTGTATCTATCAGATTAACAAAGCGTTTCGCAACGAAGAGAATGGCCGTTTCCATAATCCAGAGTTCACCATGCTTGAATGGTACCGAGTTGGTTTTGACCACCATAAACTGATGGATGAAATGGACGCTTTACTTCAAGTCGTACTCGAATGTGGTCAAGCGGAGCGAATGACCTATCAAAAGGCCTTTATCGATGTGCTTGGTGTCTGCCCATTAGAAGGCACAATGGCAGAGTTAAGGCTTGCTGCCGAGAAGCTAGGCCTAAGTGATATAGCAGAGCCAGAGGAAGATCGAGATACCTTGCTTCAACTACTATTTAGCATCGGTGTCGAAGGTAAGATAGGCCAAAGCGCTCCGGCTTTTGTTTATGACTTCCCCGCCTCTCAAGCGGCATTGGCGAAGATCAATAAGCAAGACTCACGTGTTGCTGATCGCTTTGAGGTTTATTTTAAAGGCATAGAACTCGCGAATGGTTTCCATGAGCTTGATGATCCGCAAGAACAACTCAAGCGATTTGAACAAGATAACGTCAAGCGCATTGAGATGGGGCTAAGTCCTCAACCGATCGATCATCATTTAATAGCAGCACTCAAGTCAGGTTTACCTGAATGTGCCGGAGTGGCGCTAGGGGTCGATCGCTTAATCATGCTCGCGATCGGTTGCGATCATATTGATCAGGTCATGGCGTTTCCGTTTCCGATAGCGTAAGGAAATGTGCAACAGATTCTTATTCTGAGTGTAATTGACTCGCGTAGGCATCTTAACCTCGCTATACTTCCAATCTGAATTTTAGTCTAGAGCTGCTATTCCCTTCATTGTTGAAGCCGCAGCGTTGTTGACTACGCCAATTCACCCTAATCACATAGGACTACTATGCTCATAGGGCTGAATTGGCTTGTCGCCTAGCTGCAACTCCAACTATTTTGGGAATACATCCTTCATTGTTGAAGTGGCAGCTCTATCATCAAAGAGCACAGGACATGCAAGAGTACATCGCATTTTTTCAAGAGAATATGATTCTTTCTCTGGTATGGGTTGGTCTATTAGCCGCCCTAATTATGAACATTGTTAAATCAACGACAGCCGCATACAAAGAAATCACCGCAGCACAGACTACTCAGCTAATGAACCATCAAAGTGGTGTAGTAGTTGATATCCGCAGTAAAGATGAGTTCCGTAAAGGACACATTACCGATGCACTTCACATTTTGCCGTCTGATATCAAAGCGGGTAACTTCGGAAGCCTTGAAAACCACAAATCAGACCCAATCATTGTAGTGTGTAAGACAGGTCAAACGGCTCAAGAGAGCGCTAACCTTCTTGCTAAAGCGGGCTTTGAAAATGTAAGTCTGCTTAAAAATGGTTTGATTGCTTGGAGTGAAGCAAACATGCCTTTAGTGAAAGGTAAGAAGTAATTCAAACACCGAATGCCTTAAACGCTGATTGAAAAATCGGCGTTTGTTTTAGAGAGATGTGAAGAGTTCCACGAAATTCATTGGAACCCTAGTCATAGCAAGCTCTCTCAGTTAGTCTCCAATCAGACTATTTATCGCAGGATTAAAGGATTTTTAAAATGGCTGAAGCAGCACCACAACAAGAAGCACAAAACTTCGCAATTCAACGTATCTTCCTTAAAGACGTATCTTTCGAAGCGCCAAACTCACCAGACATGTTCCAAAAAGAGTGGAATCCAGATGTTAAGCTAGACCTAGACACTCAAAGCCGTGAACTCGGTGAAGGCGTATACGAAGTCGTTCTACGTCTGACAGTAACGGTTAAGAACGCTGAAGAGACTGCGTTCCTATGTGAAGTGCAACAAGGTGGTATCTTTACTGCAGATAAGATGGAAGCTGGCCAACTAGCTCATTGTCTAGGTGCATTCTGCCCGAATATCCTATTCCCTTACGCTCGCGAAACTATCTCAAGCCTAGTGGTTAAAGGTACGTTCCCACAACTGAACCTAGCACCAGTAAACTTTGATGCTCTGTTTATGAACTACCTACAGCAGCAAGCTCAGCAAGAAGGTGAAGCTGAAGCGTAATGACTGATTCCTCTGTGTAACAGAGGTGCGGTATAAAATGCACAGAGCGTCTCTATTTGATGCGATGTGCATTTTTTGTTTATAGGATTGGATTCTTGCCACTGATATTTGGTATCGATGCTAAATATCACTGGCAAGATTCTAGTCACCCTAATGACAATCAGGCGGAATAATGAAAAATAAGACCAACAATGCCTACGGGAAAGAAATTGCAATGACCGTACTTGGTGCCGGTTCCTACGGTACTTCGCTTGCTATTTCTTTGGCGCGTAATGGCGCAAACGTAGTGATTTGGGGCCATGATCCTGAGCATATGGCGCGTCTGGAAGCCGAACGGGCCAACCATGAGTTTCTTCCAGGAATAGAGTTTCCTCAATCATTGATTGTGGAGTCTGACCTTGAGAAAGCAGTGCAAGCCAGCCGCGATCTGCTGGTGGTAGTGCCAAGTCATGTGTTTGGCATTGTGTTAAACAATGTCAAACCGCATTTGAGAGGCGACTCTCGCATTTGTTGGGCAACCAAAGGGCTAGAGCCAGAAACTGGCCGCCTACTGAAAGAAGTCGCGAATGAAGCGCTAGGTGAAGGCTACTCTCTGGCGGTTTTATCTGGACCTACGTTTGCGAAAGAGCTTGCAATGGGAATGCCGACAGCGATTTCTGTTGCGTCACCAGATAACGACTTTGTGGCGGATCTACAAGAAAAAATCCATTGCAGCAAAACTTTCCGTGTCTACGCAAACAGTGACTTCATCGGTATGCAGTTAGGTGGTGCAGTTAAGAACGTGATTGCGATTGGTGCAGGTATGTCTGATGGTATTGGTTTCGGTGCTAATGCGCGTACGGCGTTGATCACTCGTGGTTTAGCAGAGATGACCCGTTTGGGTGCTGCGCTAGGTGCACAGCCAGAAACCTTTATGGGCATGGCAGGATTGGGTGATTTGGTATTAACTTGTACTGATAACCAATCTCGTAATCGCCGCTTTGGCTTAGCACTAGGTCAGGGTAAAGATGTCGATACTGCCCAAGATGAAATTGGTCAAGTTGTCGAAGGTTATCGCAACACCAAAGAGGTTTACCTATTAGCCGAGCGTATGGGTGTTGAGATGCCAATTGTTGACCAAATATATCAAGTATTGTATCAAGGGAAGGATGCAAACTTAGCAGCGAAAGATTTACTCGCTCGTGATAAGAAAGCGGAAGCATAAAGAACAACAGTAACACTGGACTTTGTATCTAGATACTAGGGATTCAGTACTAGGAAAATTCATGAAACATTGTGAAAAACAGAAGGTTTGGCAAACCATTGTTAAGGAAGCAAGAGAGCTATCTGAGCAAGAGCCAATGTTAGCAAGCTTCTATCATGCCACGATTATTAAGCATGATAGTTTGAGCGCGGCGTTAAGCTATATTTTAGCCAATAAGCTGAACACTGTGTCAATGCCAGCAATGGCGGTCAGGGAAGTGGTTGAAGAAGCCCTAAATTCTGACCCAAGTATCAGTGCTGCTGCCGCTTGTGACATTTGTGCGACGGTTAACCGAGATCCGGCTGTTGCAATGTATTCTATGCCATTGTTGTATTTGAAAGGCTACCATGCTTTGCAAGGCTACCGAGTGGCTAATTGGCTATGGAAACAAGGGCGTATTGCGCTCGCTACTTATCTACAAAACCAAATCTCCGTCGCGTGTCAGGTGGATATTCACCCGGCGGCCAAGATTGGTCGCGGTATCATGTTAGACCATGCGACTGGAATCGTGATTGGTGAAACTGCGGTTGTCGAGAATGATGTATCTATTCTGCAAGACGTCACTTTAGGCGGTACTGGTAAAGAGTGCGGTGATCGTCACCCGAAAATCCGTGAAGGCGTGATGATAGGTGCGGGGGCTAAGATTCTCGGTAATATTGAAGTGGGAGAGGGAGCTAAGATTGGCTCTTGTTCAGTGGTACTTCAAGCTGTTCCCGCTCATACCACAGTGGCCGGGGTTCCAGCCAAGATTGTTGGCAGACCTAAGACCGATAAGCCATCTTTGGATATGGACCAACAATTTAATGGTCGTTCACAAAGCTTTATTGGCGGGGATGGGATTTAAGAGCTAGAACGGACTTCGTCCTATAGATCGCTTCGCTGATGGAAAACGGGAGCGGGCTTCGCCCTTATGGAAAACAAAGTTGACCGCTCAATCACATAGGAGCATCTTCAGTTATCCAGTTATCCAGTTATCCAGTTATCCAGTTATCCAGTTATCCAGTTATCCAGTTATCCAGTTATCCAAAACAAAGAGGGTTGGCACTAAGTGCCAACCCTCTATATTTTTCGCTTCTATTAACCTAGAGCATCTAGTTCAGTAAGAACTTCTTCAGCCCATTCAATCCACGCTTGGCGGATAAGTAGGTTTCTACGTAGCGTTAGGCGCTCTAAACGTTGCTGCTTATCTAGCGTCGCAGTTGTTGAGTAGTACGCGTTTTCGATTTCTTGGTAGTGAGCAACCAGTTTTCGTGACTCTTCAACTAGCTCAGCCAATTGAGCGCGGTATGGCGCAGATGGTTGAACGGCACAAGCCATAAGCTTGGCTGAAAACTCGTCACGGACGGTTGGGTGAGAGGTTGGTTGGTCAAACCATTCACCTAGTGCAGTACGCCCAGAATCAGTAATTGAATATACTTTACGATCTGGTTTGCCTTCTTGAGGCTCTAGTACACAGGTGACTAGGTTGTTTTGAGCCATCTTGTTTAACTCGCGATAAACTTGCTGGTGGCTCGCTTTCCAGAAATAGCCGATAGTGGCTGAAAATTCTTTAGTGATATCGTATCCAGTCGCATCGCGTGTGCTTAGAACGGTTAAGATAACGTGTGGTAATGACATGTCTTCAATCCAAATGGTCAATAAACTACTAAATACAACCACTTAATTTCTGTCGTGCTTCTTAATGGCACTGATCATCAGTAGAAAAAGTGGCACCAACAATGTTGGTCATGTCACCTAAAAAAGCCGTTTATCACCTAGGATCGATAGTTAAGGTATCGAAGAGCTGTAGCATGTAGATTTTATATAATTCGCCACAGCGGTGAAGTAGTATATCTAAATAATAAGCATAAAGTAGAATAGAAGGACAAAATATCTCAAAAAACTGACAAAAATCTCAATAGTGCGTCACTTTTAGAGAAATATTTTGCAATTTGAGTATAAATGTCTCACCTCTGGTTCTAATTTCTATAAGAAATGCTCCTAAAGATATAAAAAAAGGTTGGTGAGTTCACACCAACCTTCTTACTATTCAGCGGATAATTAGCCCGTATTACGCATACCCGCCGCAATGCCGGCAATGGTAACCATTAAGGCCTCTTCCAATTCAGGCGCTGCCTGTTCATCTTGGCGCGTACGATAGAGTAGCTCTGCTTGAAGCATGTTCAATGGCTCAACATAGATGTTACGCAGACGAATAGACTCTTGACCCCATGGGTCGCTTTGCATCAAGTTTTCGTTGTTTTCTACGTTAAGCACTGACTTGATATCTTTTTGCAGCTGTTCGCGTAGGCGGTCACCAAGAGGCAGTAAGTTGTTGTCGACCAAGCGCTCATCGTAGTAACGAGAAATCTCTAGATTACACTTGGTGTAAACCATTTCTAGCATGCCTAGGCGAGTTGAGAAGAATGGCCACTCACGACACATCTCTTCTAAAAGCGCTTGATGGCCTTTATCAACTGAATACTGAATCGCTTCACCGGCACCAAGCCAGGCAGGAAGCACCAGTCGGTTTTGGCTCCATGAGAAGATCCAAGGGATTGCACGTAAGCTTTCTACACCGCCTTTCGGGTTACGTTTTGCAGGTCTTGAACCTAGCGGTAGTTTGCCAAGTTCTAGCTCTGGTGTCGTTTGACGGAAATAAGGAACAAAGTCTGCTTCACCACGTACCACATTACGATAAGCGTCACAGCTGACTTCAGACAGCACGTTCATCAGATCACGCCATTCTTGCTTTGGCTCTGGTGGTGGCAGCAGGTTCGCTTCGAGGATCGCACTTGCGTATAAGCTAAAGCTGTTAACTGCCACTTCAGGAAGGCCAAGCTTAAAGCGGATCATTTCACCTTGCTCAGTAACACGTAGACCGCCTTTCAAGCTTTTCGGTGGCTGAGATAGCAGTGCCGCGTGTGCAGGAGCACCACCACGACCGATAGTACCGCCACGGCCGTGGAATAGAGTCAGTTCAACGCCTTCTTCTTCGGCTACTTTAACTAGTGATTCCATTGCGTGGTACTGAGCCCAACCTGCCGACATAACACCCGCGTCTTTGGCTGAATCAGAGTAGCCGATCATGACCATTTGGTGGTTTTGGATAAAGCCACGGTACAGGTCGATGCCCATCAGCTGTTTGATCACGGATTCGGCATTGTTTAAGTCATCGAGTGTTTCGAACAGTGGGCACACGTCCATGCGGTAAGGGCAACCGGATTCTTGCAATAGCAGGTGCACTGCAAGGACATCAGAAGCTGTACGGGCCATTGAGATAACATAAGCACCAAACGCTTCACGCGGCTGCGCAGCAACGATTTTACAAGTATCGAGCACTTCTTTAACCGCTTCTGACGGCTGCCAGTCTCTAGGTAGTAGAGGGCGTTTCGATGCCAATTCATTGGTTAAGAAAGCGACTTTATCTTGTTCACTCCACTGGTCGTAATCACCAATGCCTAGGTAGCGAGTCAGCTCGGACAGGACATCTGAATGACGAGTACTTTCTTGACGAACATCGAGACGCACTAGGTGGACACCGAACGCTTTAATACGGCGCAATGTATCCAGCAGTGAGCCGTCAGCAATAATGCCCATGCCACACTCGTGCAGTGATTGGTAACATGCGTATAGCGGCTGCCAAAGCTGCTCGACGCGTTGCAGTGGCGCTTTTACTGCTAGTTTCTGACCGTGGATCTTCGCATCAAGGATCTCTTTGGTTTCATTGAGCAGAGCGCGAAGTTCTTTCAGTACAGCTCGGTAAGGTTCATGTTCATCTTCACCCGCTAGGGCACGCACAGCAGCATTACACTGAGTCATCGACAGTTCGCTAACCAGTTCATTGATGTCATTTAGGTAAAGGTCAGCCGCTTTCCAGCGAGAAAGAAGCAGAACCTCACGAGTAATGGTGTGCGTGACGAATGGGTTGCCATCGCGGTCGCCGCCCATCCAAGAGGAGAAGTGCACTGGTCGCGCATCAATCGGTAGACCTTCGCCAAGGTAACCTTCAAGGCGCTGATCAAGTTCGCGCAAAAAGTCAGGTACTGCTTCCCAAAGTGAGTTCTCGACGACAGCAAAGCCCCATTTCGCTTCATCAAGCGGCGTTGGTCGTTGCTTACGAATGGTGTCTGAGTGCCAGCTTTGGGCAATCAATTGCTCTAGGCGGCGTTCTGTTTTCTGACGCTCTTTTGCTGAAAGGTCACCAAGCTCTAACTTAGATAAGCACTTATTGATCTTCACGAGTTTGTGGATCATGGTGCGACGAGTAATCTCGGTTGGGTGCGCTGTCAGTACCAGCTCAATATTAAGGTCGCGCACTGCTTGCGCTGTATCTAACTTGCTAACGTCATTTTGAGCAAGTTTAGAGAATAGGGAGTTAATCGCGTCTGGTTCGCAAACATGAGCATCACAGTGGCGAGAGATCGTATGGTACTGCTCAGCCATGTTAGTCAGGTTTAGAAATTGGTTGAATGCGTGAGCAACAGGGGTTAATTGCTCATTTGGCAGGCTTTTAATTTCATCAATCAAGCTATCTCTGTCTTGTTGATTGCCTGCGAGGGCGGACTTAGAAAGTTTACGAATGGTTTCTACTTTCTCTAGAAGTGCGTCACCATGTGCATCCTTGATGGTGTTACCGAGCAAGTGTCCTAGCATGCTCACATTGCTTCTGAGCGCAGAGTATTTCTCGTTCATTGTCATCCTGCCTTGTAAAAAAATTACATCCAATGTTCCTTGTTAGGTAGACAATCTAGCGAAAAATATCGCTTCGAGTCAAATACTGTAGGCTAAGTTTGCAAATATTATGCAAATGAATGTAACGCTTTGCGAGCTATCCGATTGACTAATTATGTTGAAACTTTCTTACAGAATGAGAGAGGAACGGACTCCGTCCTATGGAAAGCGGGATCGCTACGCTACGGGATAACTGCAGCGGGCTTCGCCCTTCTGGAAAGCTAGACTTGATTCTTAACCAAAGTGGAGCAACTTTAGTTCTCCAGTTCTCCAGTTCTCCAGTTCTCCAGTTCTCCAGTTCTCCAGTTCTCCAGTTCTCCATAGGGCGTAGCCCGTTCCCGATTCCTTTATCCCTCTTCCTTCATCACGCAGCAAAGCGTTCTCGCTCTGTACTTAAAAACAATACTTATGCATCGCTTTCGACAATACATCGATGGTCGGATCGATAAATTCAAAGGCAAGGAACTCGTCTGGCTGGTGGGCTTGGTCAATGGAACCCGGGCCTAGAACCAATGTTGGGCATAGCTGCTGCAAGAATGGGGCTTCAGTACAGTAGTTTACAGTCTCAGAGCTAGTACCACAGATCTCTTCAACGCCACCGATAAATGGATGGTCATGCTGACATTCGTAGCCGGGGATCGGCTCGTGAAGTGGCGTGATCGAAATTCTACCCGGCCACTTGGCTTCGATTTCTTTGAGTGCGCCGCGCAGCATGTTATCTAGCCCATCTAGGCTGATGCCCGGCAACGGACGGACATCGTAATGCAGTTCACAGCAGCCGCAGATACGGTTAGCACTGTCGCCACCATGAATGTGGCCTAGATTTAGCGTCGGGCTAGGAATGGCAAATCCTGGATGATGATACTCTTTAATCAGCTTGTCACGTAGCTGCATTAAGGCAAATAGAACCTCATGCATGATTTCGATAGCATTGACCCCTAAAGCAGGATCAGATGAGTGGCCCGATTTCCCTGTCACTCGCACCGCATTGGCAACATGACCTTTATGGCCTCGAATAGGCACTAGGCTAGTTGGTTCGCCGATGATGCAGTAATCAGGTTTAAATGGGGTGGTCTCAGTGAAGTGGCGTGCGCCGAGCATGGTTGTCTCTTCATCACATGTCGCGAGCACATAGAGAGGTTTGGTCTGTTTGCTCCAATCAACGTTTTTAACCGCTTCTATAATAAAGGCGAAAAAGCCTTTCATATCCGCTGTACCCAAGCCATAAAATCGGTTGTTCGCTTCCGTCAACGCGTGTGGCTCGAAATTCCAGCGCCCTTCATCGAACGGTACGGTATCACTGTGCCCTGCCAAAAGCAGTCCGCCTTCACCAGAGCCTTTTTTGGCGATTAGGTTAAATTTGCCCGCTTCTACTTCAGTTAAGTTGACTTCAAAGCCTACGTCTTTCAGCCAAGTCGCTAACTTTTCAATCACTTTTGCGTTGCCTTCATCCCAACTGGAGTCCGTTGAGCTTATAGAAGAGGTAGATATCAGGCCGCTGTAGACCTCAATAAAACTTGGTAATTGCATATTTAGTTTACATTCCCTGTTGACAGAGTTCGGCTAAGAAGGTAAAACACATATTAAATCACTTTTATTGAATAAAAAACCAATAAAAGCTTAATAATTTAAATTTATAGTCATTATCGAAATGACGTTTTTTTACTCAAAATGGATGTCTGAGATGCTCAAAACCACAATCATAGGTGCAAGCGGTTATACCGGAGCAGAGCTTGCTTTGATGGTACATAAACACCCTGAACTTACGCTATCAGGTTTATATGTCTCCGCCAATAGCCTTGATGCAGGTAAAGACATCGCACAGCTTCACGGCAAGCTAGCCGGAATTATTAGTCAACCAGTACTTCCTCTCAAAGATGTTGAAGCTGTGGCTAATCAAACGGATGTGGTTTTTCTTGCCACTGCGCATGAAGTGAGCCATGACCTAGCGCCGCAGTTTTTAGCGCAAGGTTGTCAGGTCTTTGACTTGTCTGGCGCCTTTCGCGTTAAGAAAGAAGACTTCTACAGCGCGTTTTATGGTTTTGAACACCAGCATGATGCTTGGTTAGACAACTCAGCCTACGGATTGGCTGAATGGAATGCACAAGCGATTAAACAGAGTCAGCTTATTGCGGTGCCCGGTTGTTATCCAACAGCTTCACAGTTAGCGGTTAAGCCTTTACTCGAAGCGGGTTTAGTAGATACGGCTCAATGGCCTGTGATTAATGCCACTAGTGGTGTTTCCGGTGCTGGTAGAAAAGCATCGATGACCAATAGCTTTTGTGAGGTTAGCTTACAGCCATACGGTGTCTTTAATCATCGTCATCAGCCGGAAATCGCCAGCCACTTAGGCACAGATGTGATTTTTACCCCGCATCTTGGCAATTTTAAGCGTGGCATTCTCGCCACTATTACGCTCAAGCTGATGGCTGGCACATCTGAACAACAGGTTAACGCTGCGTTTAAAGCCGCTTATGAAAATAAATCGGCAGTGCGTCTTATCGAGACCGCGTTGCCGAACATTCAAAATGTAGAAAATACACCTTTCTGCGATTTAGGTTGGAAGGTTCAAGGCGAGCACGTCATCGTTGTTTCAGCGATCGACAACTTGCTGAAAGGTGCATCAAGTCAAGCGATGCAATGTTTAAACATCCACTACGGATTTCCAGAGCTGACTGCTCTTGTTTAATTGAGCAGAGAAGGAAAAGTAATGACAGATAACAAACTTACTCCATTAGTGATCAAATTAGGTGGTGCTGCACTGTCGTGTACTGAGACATTAAGTCAGGTATTTGGTGCGATAGCCCAATACCAAAAGCAAGCTCAGCGACGAATTGTGATCGTTCACGGTGGAGGTTATCTGGTGGACGATCTAATGGCGAAACTGCAACTTGAGACAATCAAGAAAGAGGGCCTTCGCGTAACCCCTTATGAGCAAATTCCAGTGATTGCTGGCGCTCTAGCCGGCACTGCCAACAAGATGCTACAAGGTCAAGCGATCAAAGATGGTCTTAATGCAGTTGGTTTGAGTTTAGCGGATGGTGGCTTATGTCATGTCAAAGAGCTTGACCCAGAACTGGGCGCGGTAGGTAAGGCGACGCCGGGAGACTCAACTGTGCTGCAAGCGATTTTACAAACGGGCGCGCTACCTATCATCAGCTCTATTGGCCTAACCGAACAAGGCCAGATGATGAATGTCAATGCAGACCAAGCGGCGGTAGCTGTGGCTGGAGCCTTAGATGCTGAACTGGTTCTACTGTCGGATGTTAGTGGTGTACTGGATGGTAAAGGCCATCTAATTAAAAGCCTTGATGAGAAAGAAGCGCAAAACCTCATCAATGGTCATGTGATTACTGACGGCATGATTGTCAAAGTGAACGCAGCACTTGAAGCGGCTAATGATTTAGGTCGACCAATTGAAGTTGCAACATGGCGTTATCCAGAAAAGCTCGCCGAGCTATTTGCCGGACAAAGCATTGGAACCCAGTTTTTACCACAGTAGTTGGTAGTAAAGAATTAGAGCTGAGTGCATAGCGCATTGAGCGATAAAAACAGATTAAATAGGAAGTAACCCGCAGCACTGACCGCCACGCGCAGCGCCGGGATTTGGAGAAAGAAAAATGAGCAAAGTTCAAGTAAATAAAGTAGTTGTCGCATATTCTGGCGGTCTGGATACATCAGTGATTATTCCATGGCTAAAAGAGAATTACGATTGTGAAGTGGTTGCTTTCGTTGCCGATGTCGGTCAAGGCGCAGAAGAGCTCGAAGGCATTGAAGAAAAAGCCAAAGCGTCTGGTGCATCGGAGTGTTACATTGCTGACCTGAAAGAAGAGATGGTGGCAGAATACATCTACCCAACTCTAAAAACAGGAGCTTACTACGAAGGTAAGTACTTACTAGGTACTTCAATGGCTCGTCCAATCATTGCTAAAGCGCAGGTGGAAGTTGCACGTAAAGTTGGGGCAGATGCGCTTTGTCATGGCTGTACCGGTAAAGGTAATGACCAAGTTCGTTTTGAAGGCGCATTTGCGGCACTTGCACCAGACCTACATGTGATTGCCCCTTGGCGTGAGTGGGATCTTGTCAGCCGTGAAGAGTGTCTTGATTACCTAGCTGAGCGTAATATCCCTTGTACTGCATCGCTAACGAAAATTTATTCACGTGATGCGAATGCTTGGCACATCTCGACAGAAGGTGGTGTGTTAGAAGACACTTGGAATGCACCAAACGATGATTGCTGGGCATGGACAGTCGATCCAGAGCAAGCACCTAATGAAGCGGAATACGTAACACTAAAAGTTGAAAAAGGCGAAGTGGTCGGTGTTGATGGTGAAAATATGACACCGTACAACGCACTTGTGTACCTGAATGACAAAGGTGTGAAGCATGGTGTTGGACGTATTGATATCGTTGAAAACCGCCTAGTAGGGATGAAGTCTCGTGGTTGTTACGAAACTCCGGGAGGCACTATCATGATGGAAGCGCTTCGCGCAGTAGAGCAGCTTGTGCTAGATAAAACTGCATTTGAGTTCCGTGAAGAGCTTGGTGTAAAAGCTTCTCACCTAGTTTATGACGGTCGTTGGTTTACTCCGCTATGTAAGTCAATTCTGGCGGCATCAGAAGAGCTGGCTCAAGACGTGAATGGTGAAGTCGTGGTTAAGCTATACAAAGGTCATGCGACAGTGACTCAGAAGCGTTCAGACAACAGCCTTTATTGCGAAGAGTTTGCGACCTTTGGTGAAGATGAAGTTTATGACCAAAGCCACGCTGAAGGCTTTATCCGTCTTTACTCGCTATCAAGCCGCATCCGTGCCCTGAATAGTCAGAAGAAATAATCACTGACGGTTAGAAATCTAGAGCCCACTTGGTTAGCCAAGTGGGCTTTTTGCTTTTCAGAGAATAGAGTTAGTATAATAAATTAGATTTGAATAAATATGTTGAAAAAGTGAATTAATACTTTATTTTTGTTCTCATTTGCCGTAACTTTGAACCATCAAACAATACTGAATCTAATTCAGAGTTAACGAAAGCAATTTTACTAACCAGCACGACTAGTGAGCACAGGTAATCAGGAGAAACGCGATGGCATTATGGGGCGGAAGATTTACCCAAGCAGCAGATACGAGATTCAAAGATTTTAACGACTCATTGCGCTTCGATTACCGATTAGCTGAACAAGATATCGTGGGTTCAATCGCTTGGTCAAAAGCTTTACTCTCTGTTGATGTTTTAACGGAACAAGAACAGCAAAAACTAGAGCTTGCTTTGAATGAGCTTAAGCTCGAAGTGATGGAAGATCCGCATCAAATCTTGCGTTCAGACGCGGAAGACATCCACTCTTGGGTTGAGCAGCAGTTAATTGGCAAAGTGGGCGATCTTGGTAAAAAGCTTCACACTGGGCGTTCACGTAATGATCAGGTGGCAACCGACCTAAAACTCTGGTGTCGTCAGCAAGGTCAGCAGCTCTTGATGGCGCTTGATCGTCTTCAAGCACAAATGGTGTCAGTGGCGAAAGTGCATCAAGACACGGTTTTACCAGGCTATACCCACTTGCAGCGTGCCCAACCAGTCACATTTGCCCATTGGTGCCTCGCCTATGTAGAAATGTTTGAGCGTGACTACTCACGTTTAGAAGATGCTATTACTCGTCTTGATACGTGTCCTTTAGGCTCTGGAGCCTTGGCGGGTACTGCGTATCCAATCGACCGTGAAAAAGTAGCCCATAACCTTGGCTTCCGCCGTGCGACTCGTAACTCGCTTGATTCAGTGTCAGATCGTGATCATGTGATGGAGCTGATGTCAGTGGCGTCAATCTCAATGCTGCATCTGTCTCGTCTTGCTGAAGATATGATCTTCTACAATTCGGGTGAGTCAAACTTTATAGAGTTAGCCGATACAGTAACGTCGGGCTCTTCACTGATGCCGCAGAAGAAAAATCCAGATGCTCTTGAGCTCATCCGTGGTAAAACGGGGCGCGTTTATGGCTCTCTAGCTGGCATGATGATGACGGTGAAGGCTTTGCCGCTTGCATACAACAAAGATATGCAAGAAGACAAAGAAGGCCTGTTTGATGCCCTAGATACTTGGAACGACTGTATGGAAATGGCAGCGTTATGTTTCGATGGTATCAAGGTTAACGGCGAGCGTACTCTAGAGGCGGCTAAGCAAGGCTATGCAAATGCTACTGAACTAGCAGATTACCTCGTCGCGAAAAAGATTCCGTTCCGTGAAGCGCACCATATAGTTGGTGTAGCGGTTGTTGGCGCAATAGCTAAAGGTTGTGCACTAGAAGAACTCTCGATTGCTGAACTGAAAGAGTTCTCACCAGTGATTGAAGAGGATGTCTACGACATATTAACCATTGAGTCTTGCCTAGAGAAACGTAGCGCGCTTGGTGGTGTGTCGCCAAAACAGGTTGCTTACGCAGTAGAACAGGCCGAAGGCCGACTGATTAAGCGCGACGCTTCAGCGGTGAATGTACGTCCGGCTCGTTTAACCGATATCGAATCATTAGAAGGTATGGTCGCTTATTGGGCGAACATGGGGGAAAACCTACCACGTTCACGCAGTGAGTTAGTGCGTGATATCGGCTCTTTTGCTGTAGCAGAGCACAATGGTGAAATTACTGGCTGCGCATCTTTGTACGTTTATGATTCAGGGTTAGCAGAAGTTCGCTCGCTAGGCGTTGAAGCAGGCTGGCAAGGTCAGGGGCAGGGCAGCGCAATTGTTCAGTATCTGGTTGAGAAGGCGCGTCAGATGGCGATTAAGAAAGTATTCGTTCTGACTCGTACTCCTGAGTTCTTTATGAAGCAAGCCTTCTTACCAACATCGAAGTCCTTGTTACCTGAGAAAGTGCTTAAAGATTGTGATCAGTGCCCAAGACAGCACGCATGTGATGAGGTGGCATTAGAAGTGAACCTTGCCGAGCAAGCAATAGCACGGGTTAACGTTGCCTAAGTAACTGATTCAGAAAGATCCAAATAAAAGATCAAAAAAGATCGAAGTTTTTGGGAACTATTAAGAAAAAGCCCGGTCTATTAAAGTACCACTGCTTTTTCTTAGAAGAATCTAAGAAGGCCCCAAACCAGATGTTGGTTTTGGGGCTTTTTTCTTTTTAGCGCTTTGCAAATAGAGACGTGCGGATTAGGCGTCATCTACTTATCTTCTTTTCCATTCCTTTTTCGCCATGGCAAGATGACAAATCGCATCCAGAGGTGAAGGAACAGCAAACCGTTGAAAGCAAAGCCTGCCATAATGAGCGCAATAGACTCGATGCTCTGAGGGTTGTCACGAAAAGCGAACCACCAGACAATCCAACACAACACGGATAAGACAGTGAGCTGATCCATGCAGCGTTGGCATCGGCCTATTTTCTTCCAGAACCAGTCACTATTTTTGCAGTATTTACATGTCATGATTGCGGTTAATTCGGTAACATACGAGGTCTTAGCATATCTCAATTAACCTCAAAGTGATAAACATGATCGAACGTCAACAAACCAAACAACGAATGAGCCGTATTGTAAAGCACAATGGAACTATCTACCTTTGTGGCCAAGTTTGCGCAGATGCAACTAAAGGCATTACTGAACAGACTCAAACAATGCTAGATAAGGTTGAAGAGCTACTGCTAGAAGCGGGCAGTGATAAAGAGCATATGCTTTCAGCGACTATCTACATCAAGGATATGAAAGATTTCCAAGAAATGAATGCTGTTTGGGATGCTTGGGTTCCGGAAGGTCATGCACCTGCTCGCGCATGTGTAACGGCAGATATGGCACGTGAAGCTTTATTGGTTGAAATCTCTGTGATTGCTGCAGAAAAGTAACCACAAGATAATATCGAATAAAAAACGAGCTATTTAGCTCGTTTTTTTCTTTAATACTAATCGCTTAGTTGCTATTGAGCCAAGTAAGTATCTAGTTCTTCACTGCCACCAATGTGCTTACCACCGATAAAAACTTGTGGCACTGTTGTGCGACCAGAAATAGCGCGTAGGCTTACTGTTGTCGCATCTTTACCTAGAATGATCTCTTCATATTGAAGGTCGTTGTCAATCAGTGCTTGCTTAGCTTTGACACAGAACGGACAGCCCGGCTTACTAAATACGGTAATCGATTCTTGAGTTTTGAATTCTGGCGCTACGTGTTTAAGCATTGTATCTGCATCAGACACTTTGAACGGGTCGCCCGGCTCGTTTGGTTCAATGAACATCTTCTCCACCACACCATTTTTCACTAGCATGCTGTAACGCCATGAGCGTTTGCCAAAGCCTAGGTCATTCTTGTCAACCAACATACCCATACCGTCAGTGAACTCGCCATTACCATCCGGAATAAAAGTGATGTTTTCTGCTTCTTGGTCTGACTTCCAAGCATTCATTACGAAAGTATCGTTAACAGACATACAGATGATTTCATCAACGCCGTGGTCTTTAAAAACTGAGAACAACTCGTTGTAACGTGGTAAATGGCTAGATGAACAAGTCGGAGTGAATGCGCCCGGCAAGCTAAACACAATTACGGTTTTATCTTTGAATAGCTCATCACTGGTGACGTTAACCCATGCGTCACCTTGACGAATCGGGAATGTAACTTGTGGTACGTTTTGACCTTCTTTAGATGCAAACATATTGGTTTCCTTAATAGCGGATTATTGTAATTTTATTATGGAGTCTTATCAGTGTAGTGACTGTGCTCTGTCTCGATGGGTTTATTATTGAAGAAATTCTTTGATAGCTCTAATCGTTTAATGTTATGGTTTTGATAGGTAATTTCTATATTAAAGGTGGGGAGTAGAGGTAATGAATATTCGTGACTTTGAGTATTTGGTCGCGCTTGCTGAGCACAAACATTTCCGCAAAGCGGCGGAAGCTTGCTTTGTCAGTCAGCCAACACTAAGTGGTCAAATTCGGAAGTTGGAAGATGAACTAGGTACGGCACTTTTAGAGCGCAGTAGTCGCCGAGTACTGTTCACTGATGCGGGCTTGCAGCTAGTTGATCAAGCTAAGCGTATTCTGTCAGAAGTGAAAACCTTCAAGGATATGGCAAGCGGTCAAGCAGGTGACATGGTGGGTCCTATGCATATCGGCTTTATTCCTACCGTCGGCCCTTATCTACTGCCGAAAATCATTCCTATGCTCAAAGAAGCTTTCCCTGAGCTAGAGCTGTTTTTGCATGAAGCGCAAACTCATCAACTGGTTCGCCAGTTAGAAGACGGTAAGTTAGATTGTTTGGTGTTGGCGTCGGTTGCGGAAACCGCGCAGTTCAAAGAGATTGAAGTTTACAATGAGCCACTGAGTATTGCGGTGCCTTGTGACCATGAATGGGCCAAGCTAGACCAAGTTGATATGCTTGAGCTCAATGGTAAAACCGTACTAGCGCTTGGCGATGGGCACTGTTTGCGCGATCAAGCATTAGGCTTCTGTTTTGCCGCTGGCGCACAAGACGATGAGCGCTTTAAAGCGACCAGCTTAGAAACCCTGCGTAATATGGTTGCTGCAGGCGCAGGCATTACTTTGTTGCCAGAGCTGTCGTTACCGAAAGAAAAAGAGAAAGATGGGGTATGTTATGTCCCAGCTACTAATCCGGTCCCTTCACGCAGTATCGTGTTGGCGTATCGACCGGGCTCTCCATTAAGGTCTCGCTTTGAACAGCTAGCGCAAGCAATCAAAACTCAGCTTGAAGAGAATTGCTAAGTTACAGGTAAAAAAAGAGGTTGATGCATAAACATCAACCTCTTTTTTGTTACCTGTAAAGCGCTAGAACAGCTCTTCGCCGCCATCAGAAGTGTAGATACTGTCAGTAATCTCACTGGTGACGTACTCGGTAGGTTCAGTACCTTCTAAGAAGTATTCAAACATAGAGCTAGAGTCGAATTTGTTGGTCAAGAGACCAGAGTCTCGATCAATTCGAACTCGTACGATATTTTGCGGAATCGTTTTACTTTGCTGAGGAACACCCTCAAGAGCTGTGCGCATAAAGTCGACCCACGCTGGCTGAGCGGTTTTTGCCCCTGCTTCAGCACCAGTAATCTGATCTTTGCCTAGATTACTGTTCGTTTTGGTTCGACCTAGCTTACGCGTGTGATTATCAAAACCAACCCAAGCGATAGCGACCATTCCCGGGCCGTAACCGTTGTACCAAGCATCTTTAGAGTCGTTGGTAGTACCGGTTTTACCACCAATGTCGCGACGTTGTAGTTTCTGAGCACGCCAACCCGTACCGTTCCAACCAGTGCCGTCACGCCAGTTACCACCACCCCATACATTGCTGTACATCATCTCGCGCATCAAGAATGCGGTTTGCTCTGAGATCACTTGAGGAGCATATTGAGACTCATCAGTAATATCTGTTGTTACATCTTGTTCGGCAAATTCATTGTCACTTGTGACTGTTTGGGTACAGTCTTGATGACAGACGACTTTCGGCGATGCTTCAAATTCTAGGTCACCAAATGGGCCTTCCACTCGGCTGATATAGAAGGGTTCTACATAGTAGCCACCATTAGCGAAAACTGAGTAGCCTTGAGCCATTTTCATTGGTGTTAAGCTACCCGCACCAAGAGCAATGGTTTCTGAACGCGGCACTTGGTCTATATCGAAACCAAAACGCGTTAAGTATTGGCGTGTCTCATCGAGACCGACTTCACGCAACACGCGCACAGCCATCACGTTCTTCGATTGTGCTAAACCAATACGTAGGCGAGTAGGGCCAATGTAAGTTGGTGGCGAGTTTTTTGGTCGCCAAGCTGTACCTTGACTCTTGTCCCATTGGTTAATCGGAGCGTCATTGATCAGTGTCGCTAGCGTCAGTCCCTTATCGATCGCAGCGGCATAAATAAAGGGTTTAATACTTGAACCAACTTGGCGTACCGACTGAGTGGCGCGGTTAAACTTGTTATGAACAAAGTTAAAGCCACCAACCAGCGACAGTACTGCACCATTTTCAGGGTTCATGGCAACAAATGCGGTGTTCGCATTTGGCACTTGGCTTAGGTGCCAAGCAATGGTTGGTTCTTGGTCTTTTACTGTGATTTCAACTTGACGCACCCAAACTTGCTCGCCTTCAGCTAAGACTTCTTTGGCACTGCTTGGTGGTGGGCCTTGACGATCGTCAGTGAGGAACTTACGTGCCCACTTGATGCCATCCCATTCTAACGTGTTGATCCCCTTGTCTTTAACCCAAATGGTGGCTTGCTTGTTATCTACCTTAGTGACAACAGCAGGAACGAGTTGACCATACGTTGGAACGTTATCGAGCGTTTTATCTATTTTCTGCTCATCAAGGGCTGGTTTGCCTGGCTGCCAAAGAACCTTTTCCGCACCTCGGTAGCCGTGACGCTCATCGTAAGCCAGCAAGTTGTTGATTGCCGATTCGTTTGCTGCTGCTTGAAGCTTTGAATCTACCGTGGTGTAGATGTTCATACCTGAAGTGTACGCTTCTTCCTGACCATAGCGAGCAACCATCCAAGCGCGCGCTAGCTCTGCTACGTATGGAGCACTTAGTTCGATTTCAGCGCCATGGTAGCGAGCAACGATCTCTTCACCACGAGCCTCATCATACTCCGCCTGAGTAATGTATTTTTCGTCGAGCATACGCATTAACACCACATTTCGACGATGAGTCGCACGCTCAAGAGAGTAGATTGGGTTCATGGTAGAAGGTGCTTTTGGCATACCTGCAAGGGTAGCGATCTCGCTCAGAGTCAGATCACTGATCTCTTTGCCAAAGTAAGTTTGTGCCGCTGCACCAAAGCCGTAAGAGCGATAGCCTAAGAAGATCTTATTGACATACAACTCCATAATCTCTTCTTTACTAAGAAGTTGTTCGATATGGATAGCGATAAAGATTTCTTTGATTTTTCGCATGATCTTCTTCTCATTGGAAAGGAAGAAGTTACGAGCTAGCTGCTGAGTAATGGTACTTGCACCTTGCTTAGCCGAGCCTGAAAGCGCAACCACGACAGCTGCACGGGTAATACCAATCGGGTCGATACCTGGGTGATCGTAAAAGCGGCTATCTTCAGTTGCGATCAGTGCTTCAATTAGGTGCTGAGGAATGTCGTCATACGCAACAGGAACACGACGTTTCTCGCCGAACTGGGAGATCAGTTTACCGTCTTGGCTAAACACCTGCATTGGGGTTTGCAGTTTTACGTCTTTCAGTGTTGCTACGTCTGGTAGCTCAGGCTTCACATACAAGTAGAAGCCGAATATCGTACCGACCCCAAGAATTATGCAAATCAATGTGAATATAAGTAGTCGCTTTATGAACTTCACCGGAGATTCCCTGATTGATTGGGTTCACTAAGTGTAAACCCTTGTACTTTAAGCTAAAAATCTAGCTCATTTTGTCTGTGTGCTTATTTAACCATCAATTTAAGCAAATGAGCTAAGCAAAAAGTACGGAGCTAAGCTGCATGGGTAAATCATTAGTTACAGGCATTGAAATTGGACACCACAGTATTAAAGCGGTGGTTCTCAAGCCAAACAAGGGCACAGTTGCTCTTGTCGACTATCAAGAATTGCCAATCGAAGCGGGCATTTTCTCTGATAACCGTATGTCAAATTATCAGAAAATTGTAAAGAAACTCAAAGAACTAAGGAAGAGTTTGCCACGATTTAGTACGAAAGTTGCATTAGCGATACCAGATAATGCGGTAATAAGTAAGGTATTACAGATAGATAGCGGGCTTAGCGACAATGAAATTGAGTACGCTATTTCCGATGCATTTTCCCATCAAACTCCGTTTCCAATTGACGATCTCTACTTAGATTATGTTCCCCTGACCAGTAATGGGCAGTCATCGCCAACTCACTACCAAGTATACGCGACGAAAAAAGAGCTAGTTGCCCCTAGAGTTGAAGTATTCAGAAGCGCTTCCTTTCAACCCGTAGTGGTTGATTTACGTGCTCATGCTTTAGTGCATATTTGGCAGCTTGCTGCACGACAGCAGGTGAAAACCGATTGGCTTCTGATAGATGTTGGTTTTGACCACGCTTCGTTGTGTATGGACCTTGCTGATAAAGCGCCTTTTTGCAAAGAGATCGTTTTGGCAACCCATGAAAAAGAGGCGGATTCAAACCATCGCTTAAGCCTGGCGCAAAGCCGCGAAGGGTTCAGCGCCGAGTTACTAGATAAAATCCAACGCAATCTACAGCTTATTGTTTCTATGCACGGCAAGAGTGTTAACGGGATTTGGCTGTCAGGTGTTGGGGCTGCCATGCCTGTTCTGGCGAATGAAATCAGCACGCGCCTTGCCATTGAATGTGAGCTTCTCAACCCGCTTACTCTTTTTTCAACAACGAGCCAACAGCCATCCGCGAATCTGTTGGCTAGTGGGCATAGGTTCACATCGGCGGCTGGGATTGCTCTGCGCGCGCTCACTTGGTTGGAGAGTCGCAATGCTGCATAACATCAATTTGTTGCCGTGGCGTGAAGAGCTGCGTGTTTATCGCCAAAAGCGCTTTGGAGTGCTGATGATGGTTACGTTAATCATTGCTGTGGTTATCCAGTGGGGCATTGGCAGTTATATAGAGCAGCAACAGGAACGGCAATCTGAACGTAATAACTATCTTGTGCGTTATGACACACAGTTGGATCAACAGCTTAACCAACTGAAAATCGTCGAACAAGAACATCAAGCCCTATTGACCCGCTTGTCGGTTATTGAGGATTTGCAGAAAGAGCGCAATAAAACCACAGACTTTATGAATTTATTGCCTGAGCTGATTCCGCCTGGTGTTTACATCGACAAGTTAAAGATCAATGGCCTACAGGTTGAGCTTGCTGGGATCAGCGATTCAACTTCTCATCTTGCCTCTATGCTAGATAACCTCGAAAAATCACCCGCTATAACTAACGTCCAGATGCATTCCATTGTTCATGGTACGGCTCGATTTGCCAGTAAGTACCAATCATATCGCGTCTCTTTTTCTCTTTTAGGAGGTCAGAGTGAATAGCTTTAACCTTGATATTGAAGAGATAGGCGAGTGGCCACTTACTTATCAGCTAGTCGTGATGGCCGTGTTGATGGCGATTTTACAGGGAGGCGGTTATTGGTTATTTGCTCAGCCTAAGCTTGGACAACTCGATCTTCTTAAACAGCAAGAGCAGCAGCACAAAACCTCAATAGCATTGAAAACGAAAAAAGTGGTGTTGTTACCTAGAATAAAGGCCCAGCTTGATGAACTGTCACAGCGTTATGATTACCTATCGCGTCAATTGCCCGCGCAAAAAGAGCTTGCTTCTATGTTGGCGTCGGTTAATCAGGTCGGCTTACAGAATTCCCTGACCTTTACCCGAATTGATTGGGGACACAAACACAACCAAGAGTTTCTTTACAAGCTGCCACTCAACATTGAATTGACTGGCGATTATCACGATATCGGTGATTTTTCTGCAGCAATTGCCTCGCTACCGCGAATTATAAACTTTGATGATGTCTATTGGCATCGTGTCAGCTTAGAAAGCAGCACACTGCATTTTCGCGTCCGAGCTTACACCTATCAGCTTAAAGCAGAGGTCAAAGATGAAAGTTAATTGGCTATTGCCTTGGATTGCGTTGGTTTCTGGCTGCAAGGCAAACCAAGCTCCACTTGAGGAATACCTAGCGCAGCTTAAGCGTGAGGTTGAAGCAGAGGTGTATGAGCTTGCCCCGATTATTGATGTTCAAAGCTCTCAATATGATGCCCACCAAATTAGGCAGCCATTCGAGCTGCCCAAAGCTGCACTGTCCATTAACCAGCAAAAGTTAGCAAAAGCTTGTTGGCAACCTAAACGCAATGCGAGTCAGTTCGCGACTTTTCCGTTAAGCCAATTACAACTAAAAGGCGTGATGAGTCGAGGTGGAAGAAAGTCAGCGCTTATTGAGGCTCCAACCGGCCGCTTAGTACAAGTTAACTCAGGCAGTTATCTGGGGCTGAATCATGGCAAGGTCACCAAGGTTGCGGATGACTATCTATTTGTGCAAGAAGCCATAGCAGACGGCCTCGGGTGTTGGCAGTTACGTAATACTAAACTAGCGCTTAAGTAGAGAATGGATTGAGATGAATAGGATAAAAGGAATGGTGGCTTTAGCTAGAAGCTGTTTGCAATGGTTCAGCTTGTTTGTGGTTCTTTTCCCAAGTGTTGTTTATGCCCATGAGCAAAATGACAACCTCCTGCAAGGCTTGGATTTCAAACTCGATGAACAGCGCAACGCGCAAATTGTTCTAACCTTGTCTGACTCTCGTGCTGTGGTTGATATACTAAAAGTGGCGCAGGGGTTAAGTATTACCCTACCTCAAACTCAAGTGACGGAAGCGTTAATCAAGGTTTTTGACGTGACCGAGTTTGGCACTGCGGTACGTGACATTGAAGTTTTTCGCCATCCTGACAAGGTTGAGCTGATAGCGGCAATTAATGGGGACTTTCGTTATCACGATCAACTTGAAGGGACGCGATTGCAAGTCACCGTGGCGAGCAGTAGCGATGGTCAGCAGGTGGACAAAACGAGTCTTCTCGATAAGCCAGGCAAAAAGTTATCACTTAATTTTCAAGATATTCCGGTTAGAAATGTGTTGCAACTAATCGCCGATTACAATGATTTCAACTTGGTTGTTTCCGATTCAGTGACTGGCAATCTGACCTTACGCCTTGAAGAGGTATCATGGCAGAAGGTGCTAGATATCATCCTTCAGGTCAAAGGGTTAGATAAACGAGTCGAAGGAAGCATTGTTTTGGTCGCGCCAAAAGCGGAACTGGATGCTCGTGAGCAGCAGATGCTGGAGAAAGCGCGTTTAAAGCAACAGTTAGGGAAACTATCGTCGGAAATTATCCAAGTCAAGTTTGCCAAGGCGGCCGATATTGCTGGCTTAATCGATGCTGGTGGTGAGTTTAGTATGCTGTCTCCGCGGGGTTCTTTGAGTGTGGACGAGCGCACCAACGCACTGTTGATTCGAGACTTAGAGCAAAATGTCGATGTTATTCGTTCTATTGTTGAATCACTCGATATCCCCGTTAAGCAGGTGCAAATCGAGGCAAGGATTGTCACGGTTAATGAAGGCAACTTGGATGAGCTTGGGGTACGTTGGGGATTTAGTAACACCAATGGCAGTACTTCTATTGGCGCCAGCATTGAAGACAATGTATTCGATGTGGTGCCAATCGATGACATGCTAAACGTGAATCTTGGCACAACCTCAGCTAATGCTTCGACCATTGCATTTCAAGTCGCCAAGCTTGGCTCCGACATGTTGCTTGACCTTGAGCTATCGGCATTACAAAGAGAGTCGAAAGCAGAAGTCATCTCAAGCCCGCGTTTGATCACCACTAATAAAAAGCCAGCCTATATTGAGCAGGGCAGCGAGATTCCTTATCTAGAGTCATCTTCAAGCGGGGCAACCAGCGTCTCGTTTAAGAAGGCAGTGCTCAGTTTAAAAGTCACGCCACAGATTACCCCAGATAATCGGCTAATTCTAGATTTGAGCGTGACCCAAGATAGGCCAGGTGATGTGGTGAAAACCGGTACAGGGGAAGCGGTAGCGATTAACACCCAAAGAATCGGTACCCAAGTGCTGGTGGAGAATGGAGAAACCGTGGTTCTCGGGGGCATTTTTCAACACAGCGTGACAGATGCGGTCGACAAAGTGCCTTTCTTTGGTGATTTGCCTCTGCTAGGGGCGCTATTTCGTCGTACTTACCAACAAATGGGCAAAAGTGAGCTGTTAATTTTCGTCACACCAAAGGTAGTGATTGAGTAAGATTTTGGTTAGGGACAAAAATAAATTTGCATTAATGGCACCTTATCTAGATAATTTCGGGTCTTATCACGAATTATCTGTGAGGAATCGGTGCCACAAGCATCTCCATCGCTAGTATTACACTGGCTTTTCTTGTGGCGATGTCATTGAATTAACGTTGTAAATTACTGCTAAACATGGCTGAGAAACGCAATATTTTCCTTGTTGGCCCTATGGGTGCCGGCAAAAGTACAATTGGTAGACACCTAGCTCAACAACTTCATATGGAGTTTGTTGATTCTGATACCGTTATTGAAGAACGTACTGGCGCAGATATCGCTTGGGTATTTGACGTAGAAGGTGAAGAAGGCTTCCGCGATCGCGAGGAAAAAGTGATTAACGACCTAACCGAAGAGCAAGGTATCGTACTTGCTACAGGTGGTGGTTCAATCAAGAGCAAAGAAAACCGCAATCGTCTTTCTGCACGAGGTATTGTTGTTTACCTAGAAACAACGATTGAAAAGCAGCTTGCTCGCACTAACCGCGACAAGAAGCGACCATTATTACAAACTGATAATCCACGTGACGTGCTTGAATCGCTTGCTGGCGATCGCAACCCACTTTACGAAGAAATTGCGGATTACACAGTACGTACAGACGATCAAAGTGCAAAAGTGGTAGCCAACCAGATCGTAAAAATGCTAGAAGAACGTTAAGACTTTTTTTAGCAACTGGAGAATACCCATGGAACGGATTACGGTCAGCTTAGATGAGCGTAGCTATCCAATCTCAATTGGTGCCGGATTATTTAATGATCCGGCCCACCTTTCTTTCTTATCGGCAAAACAAAAAGTGGTGGTGATTTCAAATGTCACTGTAGCACCACTGTATGCGGATAAAATCCTCTCTCTGATCGATCAACTAGGCTGTGAAGCGACAGTTCTTGAACTGCCTGATGGCGAACAGTACAAATCATTAGACACCTTTAATACCATCATGAGCTTCCTACTCGAAGGCAATTATGCCCGTGATGTGGTGGTGGTTGCGCTCGGTGGTGGTGTGATTGGTGATTTAGTGGGTTTCGCTGCGGCCTGTTATCAGCGCGGTGTCGACTTTATCCAGATCCCGACGACGTTGCTGTCTCAAGTTGACTCATCTGTGGGTGGTAAAACGGCGGTTAACCACAAACTCGGCAAGAACATGATTGGTGCCTTCTACCAACCTAAAGCGGTGGTTATCGATACTGACTGTCTAAAAACTTTACCACAAAGGGAGTTTGCTGCCGGGGTTTCCGAAGTCATCAAGTACGGCATCATCTACGATCAAGACTTTTTTGTCTGGTTAGAAGAAAACCTCGATAAGCTGTATCAACTTGATGAACAAGCTCTGACTTACGCTATTGCTCGCTGCTGTGAGATTAAGGCTGAAGTGGTTGCTCAGGACGAAAAAGAGTCAGGAATTCGCGCGTTGCTGAACCTAGGTCATACATTTGGTCATGCGATCGAAGCTGAGTTAGGTTATGGTAATTGGCTACATGGTGAAGCTGTTTCGGCAGGCACGGTGATGGCTGCAAAAACCGCTCAACTTCAAGGCCTTATCAATGAGCAGCAAGTTGAGCGAATTATCTCTATACTGAAAAGAGCCCAGCTACCAGTACATACTCCAGAAACGATGTCATTTGCTGATTTCATGAAGCATATGATGCGTGATAAGAAAGTACTCTCTGGTGAGCTTCGCCTTGTACTCCCTACCAGTATAGGGACTGCTGAAGTAGTTAAAGGTGTTCCAGAATCGATCATTGAACAAGCTATCGACTTCGCGCGCACTGTTTAAATCTTTTTGTTTTGTAGTACCAATCTGACCTTTGCCCTTACGAGGTTAAAGTGTTGGCTTGGTATTACTCGTATTTTCATTGGGATAACGTAATGAGCTTGGCGCATGATCCACGTGTGTTGGAGTTAGATTCACAAACAGAACTGCTAGAACGCTTGCAGCTGTTGACTAATTTTGGCTCGAATTTGGTCACACTTGGTGGTGCATCAGGTGCGGGTAAGACTTGGCTGGCACAATACTATCTAGAAGCTTGGGCGCAAGATAAAAACCAATCGTTACTGATGTGTTACCCCAACCAAGATGAATCTCAACGTCGCTCAACTATCCTCTCTCAACTTATTTCCGAACCTCTTTTTAATCCGGCTGATTCTCTCGTCGAGTCTTTCACACGCATCATGCAGGGCGAGACCTGTGATGTAGTGATAGCGATCGATGATGCGCACCTGCTAACTGAATCCTTTGTTTCTGAACTGTGGATGTTGGTACTTGAAGCTCAGGTTAATCCAGGTTGGACCGTGAATGTGTTGTTGTTCGCTCAATCGAACAGTCTAGATGCATTGCTGACTCGTTTGGGTTATGGTCAAGAACACAAGCCGATTGATCTTGAAATTGAACCACTTAGTCAAGAAGAAGCGGATCGATTCTTTGAACAATTGGTGATTCGGTTTGTCGAAGATGACATGGAAAAGCGCGTTCGAAACGCGTATCGAACGGTTGCTCGTCATCCTGGCGAAATCATGGCTTTAGGGGATCAAAAAGTGGAAAAAAGGATCATTATCCGCTCAATTGTGGGTTCACCAGTCAATATTGCACTGTTGGTTATCACGCTGCTGGTGTTAATCGGCGGTGGTTACTGGTGGATGATGTCGCAGCCATCGCCAGATGACAAAGCTCAGCAAATCACAGAATCTATCGAACAGACGGCAATACCGACACTATCGGAAGAGCGCACGAGCGCAGAAAGTACTGCAGCAACGATTGAGCCTGAACCTGTGGTTGATCCAACCATGGCGAATGCTGAAGATGATTCGCTCTCGCTACCACAGGATGTGACTGAACAAATATCGAGTGTTGGTGATACCGATGAAGATCATCAGCGCGTAGTGATTACCTCTGATGTGGTTGATGCTCTGATGGAAGGCAAACCTGAGCAGGCGGATACCAGCAAAATCGAACAAGTTGTCGAGCAATCGAAAACTGAGCAGGTTGCCGAGCCTCAAGCCGCCGTCTCTTCAGATTCCGCAGCCGTAGCAGAAAGTGTTGCTGAAGAGGAAGCGGCGCCAAGTCCTACCGTGATTAAGTTCTCTTTCACCAAAGATGAGCTGAAAAGCTTTTCTCCACGTAGCTATACTTTGCAGTTAGCGGCGGTGAAATCTCTTGAGGAAGTGCAGAATTTTATTGATCGTCACCAGCTCGCCAATCAGGTATTTATCTATCCAACTCAGCGCAATGGGGTGGATTGGTACATAGTGACGTACCAAAACTATCCAACCATTCAAGTGGCGCGTGATGCGGTACAAGGGTTATCTACTGAACTGCAAAACGTAGAGCCTTGGGCCAAGTCTCTTAGCCAAGTGCAACGAGAGATTGACCGTGGTAATCAAGATAATTAGAAACTGGGTGTAATCCTGAAAATTGTCTGAGATTAATTACAAAATATGTTACATTCCGCAGCCTTAATTTGTGGTTGATAGATAGAGCAGTAGATGAAGAAGCAGCGAGCCTTCCTGAAATGGGCAGGTGGAAAATACGGACTTGTCGAAGATATTCAGCGTCACTTGCCAGAAGCTCGTAAGCTGGTAGAACCGTTCGTAGGTGCTGGGTCTGTATTTCTAAACACTAACTATGATCAGTACTTGCTCGCCGACATCAACCCTGATCTGATAAACCTGTACAACCTCCTCAAAGAAAACCCGCAAGAGTACATTACTGAGTCGAAGCGTTGGTTCTGCCCTGAGAATAATCGTAAAGAGGCTTACCTCGATGTTCGCAGCCAGTTCAATGCCACAGATGATGTGATGTATCGCTCTTTAGCGTTCCTGTACATGAACCGCTTTGGTTTTAATGGCTTGTGCCGTTACAACAAAAAAGGTGGCTTCAATGTTCCGTTTGGTTCGTACAAAAAGCCTTACTTCCCGGAAGCTGAATTAGAGTTTTTTGCTGAAAAAGCCAAGAAAGCGACGTTTGTCTGTGAAGGCTACCACGAGACATTTAAGCGCGCGCGCAAAGGCAGTGTTGTCTACTGTGACCCGCCGTATGCGCCGCTGTCAACGACAGCCAATTTCACCTCGTATGCAGGTAATGGTTTCACTCTTGATGACCAAGCTGCTTTGGCTGATGTGGCTGAGAGAGCAGCGGTTGAACGCGGTATTCCCGTGCTGATTTCGAACCACGATACCACTTTGACTCGTCGCCTTTATCATGGCGCAGAGCTGAATGTCGTCAAGGTGAAACGCACGATTAGCCGCAATGGTGCAGGGCGTAACAAAGTTGATGAACTTCTTGCGCTATTTAGACCTGTTGAGAGCAAATAATCACATTTCATCACACTTCTCTATCATCTCACCTCTAGCTTAGGTAGAATTGCGCGCAAAGTTTCTTCAGTGTGCAATGATGCCCAATCAATACTAGAGGTCAGGTATGAAAGATTTCCTTATCGCTCCATCAATTCTGTCTGCGGATATGGCTCGCTTAGGCGAAGACGTAGAAAAAGTACTCGCAGCAGGGGCAGATGTGGTTCATTTTGATGTGATGGACAATCACTACGTACCTAACCTAACCTTTGGTGCGCCTATCTGTCAGGCACTACGTGACTACGGTATTACTGCACCCATCGATGTACACCTAATGGTGAAGCCAGTGGATCGCATTATTCCTGACTTCGCTAAAGCAGGTGCGTCTATGATCACTTTCCATATTGAAGCCTCTGAGCATGTTGATCGCACACTTCAGCTTATCAAAGAGCATGGCTGTAAAGCGGGTGTCGTTCTCAACCCAGCGACACCGCTGTCTCACCTTGAGTACATCATCGACAAAGTAGACTTGATTCTTCTGATGTCAGTAAACCCTGGCTTTGGTGGTCAATCTTTCATTCCAAAAACACTCGATAAGCTACGCGCAGTACGCAAAATGATTGATGAATCTGGTCGCGATATTCGTTTGGAAATTGATGGCGGTGTGAAGGTTGAAAACATCAAAGAGATCGCAGAAGCGGGCGCAGATATGTTCGTAGCAGGTTCGGCTATCTTCAACCAGCCAGACTACAAACAAGTGATCGATGAAATGCGCGCTGAACTCGCTAAGGTTAACTAATTCAATGAGCAACATTAAGTTAATCGCATTCGATTTAGACGGTACGCTACTTGATAGCGTGCCTGATTTGGCTGTTGCTGCTGATCAAGCAGTTCAAGCATTAGGCTACCCGGCAGTGACAGAAGAGCAAGTACGTGACTACGTAGGTAACGGCGCTGATGTTCTTATTGGTCGGTCGTTGAGCCGCAGCTTAACGGTCTCACCAGATTTAGATCCAGAACTGCATGCCAAAGCGCGTGTTCTGTTTGATGACTACTACGAGCAAAGCGGACACAAGCTCAGCCATCTCTACTCAGCGGTAAAAGAAACCTTGGCAGAGCTGCACAAAGCGGGCTTCACCATGGCGCTAGTGACCAACAAACCATCGAAGTTCGTACCGGATGTTCTAGCGAAGCACGGCATTGATAAATATTTTGTTGATGTGATTGGTGGCGATACTTTCCCAGAGAAAAAACCTAACCCAATGGCATTGAATTGGCTGCTTGAGAAACATGGTTGTCAGCCACAAGAAATGTTGATGGTGGGTGATTCAAGCAACGATATTAAAGCGGCGAAAAACGCAGGATGTCATTCGTTTGGTTTGACCTATGGTTACAACCACGGTGAGCCTATTTCGGCCTCTCAACCGGATTATGTCGCAGATACTATCGCAGATTTAGCAGAACTCTTAACGGTTTCAGCTTAATAGCGACAAAAGATCTTTTAAAATACTCGTTAATGAGTACACTGAGTAAACCGTGTGGATAGAAACCACGCGGTTTTTTCATTATTTAGCATAAGAAGTCAAAGGAATTATTCCCATGAGCAAACCCATCGTATTGAGTGGTGTTCAACCATCAGGTGAACTAAGTATCGGTAACTACTTGGGTGCTCTACGTCAATGGCAGCAGATGCAAGATGATTACGATTGCCAATACTGTGTTGTCGACCTTCACGCAATTACGGTTCGCCAAGATCCGAAAGCGTTGCACGAAGCGACTCTAGACGCACTAGCAATCTGTCTTGCAGTTGGTGTTGATCCGCAAAAGAGCACGTTATTTGTTCAGTCACATGTACCAGAGCATGCTCAACTTGGTTGGCTTCTTAACTGTTACACCCAGATGGGTGAACTGGGCCGAATGACTCAGTTTAAAGACAAGTCTGCACGTTATTCGAAAGACTCATCTAGCCAATTTGGTGATGTGAACGTGGGCTTGTTCGACTACCCAGTCTTGATGGCAGCAGATATCCTTCTCTACGGCGCGCACCAAGTGCCTGTCGGTAGTGACCAGAAGCAGCACCTGGAGCTAGCTCGTGATGTTGCTAATCGTTTTAATAACATCTACTCACCAGAGCAGCCTATTTTCCAAGTACCAGAGCCGTACATTCCAACGGTGAATGCACGTGTGATGAGCCTGCAGGATGCAACTAAGAAGATGTCTAAGTCGGATGATAACCGTAAGAACGTAATCACTCTGCTTGAAGAGCCTAAGTCAATCATCAAGAAGATTAACAAAGCTCAAACGGATGCAGAAACGCCACCGCGTATTGCTCATGACTGGGACAACAAAGCCGGTATCTCGAACCTAATGGGTCTATACTCGGCAGCGACAGGTATGAGCTTTGAAGAGATCGAAGCTAAGTACCAAGGCGTAGAGATGTACGGCCCATTCAAGAAAGATGTCGGTGAAGCATTGGTTGCAATGCTTGAGCCTATTCAAGCGGAATACCACCGTATCCGCGCTGACCGTGCTTACATGGATCAGGTGATGAAGCAAGGTGCTGAGAAAGCCTCTGCACGTGCAGCAGAAACGCTTAAGAAAGCATACGAAGCGGTTGGCTTTGTGGCTCGCCCGTAAGGCAGAGTGGACTTCGTCCTATGGAACGCTGCGCTACTAGAAAACTAGATAGCTAGAGTTGTAAAAGCCGATGCAATAGCATCGGCTTTTTTGATCGATTTGAAATGCTTTACTTTGGGATAACGGAACGGGCTACGCCCTATGGAACGCCTTGCTTCGGGAAAGCGAGATTGAGCGATATAAAAACAAACCGTTGATTTCTCAGGGTTGTTGAAAAACGCTAAGTTAGTTATCCAGTTATCCAGTTATCCAGTTATCCAGTTATCCAGTTATCCAGTTATCCAGCTCTCCGTAGGACGAAGTCCGTTCCCATGTCCCGCATCCCACTTCCCTAGCGAAGCGTTCGCTTCTCGCTACTGCGCCCCTTCAAAGCCCATTTGGCGCCAAGCTTCAAAGGCAATGATGGCGACGGCATTGGAAAGGTTGAGGCTACGTGCGTCTGGCATCATTGGAATACGGATACGCTGCGCCATTGGCATACTTTCAATAAGTTCAGCAGGCAAGCCGCGGGTTTCTGGGCCAAACAGCAGTACGTCACCTTTCTGGAAATTAGCATCGACGTGATGGCCTGTTGTTTTGGTTGTACAGGCAAAAATTCGGTACTCACCGCGTTCTTTCTCTAGATACTCAACAAAAGCTTGGTAATTTTTATGGCGAGTAACGCGCGCTAGGTCGTGGTAATCCAATCCCGCTCGACGAACTTTCTTCTCTTCTAGATCAAAACCAAGCGGCTCGATAAGGTGAAGGTTGGCACCACAGTTGGCACATAAGCGAATAATGTTACCCGTATTCGGGGCAATTTCTGGTTCGTAGAGGGCGATATCAAACATGACTGACTCTTAACGCTGATTGTTCAAAGGCTAGAAAGTATAAGGCGACTCGTGAAAGCCGCCAAGTCTGACGTTGTTAGTTTTGTATTGTACTTTGAGGCGACTAGGCCAAAGCGGCTGCGTAGTTATCGCTTACGGCATCCCAGTTTACGACATTCCACCAAGCCTCAATGTAGTCAGGGCGGCGGTTTTGGTAGCTGATGTAGTAGGCGTGCTCCCAAACATCGAGCGCCAAAATAGGCTCACCTTGAGCTCCTGCTACGTCCATTAGTGGGTTGTCTTGATTGCTGGTTGACGTAATGACAAGTTGTCCGTCTTTGACGATCAGCCAAGCAAAACCAGAGCCGAAAGTATTAATTGCAGCATCTGTGAACTGCTGTTGGAATGCTTCAAAGCTACCAAAGGTAGACACAATATCCTCGCCGAGTTTTCCTTGAGGAACACCACCACCATTTGGTTTCATACAGTTCCAATAGAGGATGTGATTATAGTAACCACCGCCATTATTGCGCACCGCGGGTGGCTGCTGAGAAATGTTGGCAAAGATATCTTTGAGCGCAGTGGACTCTAACTCGGTACCGGAAACTGCGGCGATGAATTTATCAAAATAGGTGCGATGGTGCTTGCTGTAATGCACTTCCATCGTCTTTGCATCGATGTATGGCTCAAGTGAGTCGTAAGCGTAAGGAAGTTCAGGGAAAGTGTGAGACATAGTAAATCCTCCATAATTGAAGGATTTACTTTAAATGATAATGAGATCTATTATCAACTGTCTCTTTTGTAGGGTTATTGTTCCGCACCGAGTGGAAGAGCGATTTCGACTCTTAATCCGCCGAGTTTGCTCCGTTTAGCTTCGATGGTCCCGCTATGCTGGCGTATTGCACTTTCGGTGATGGTCAGGCCTAGACCTGTTCCGCCACTGTGCCTATCGCGCGCTGTTGAAACACGATAAAACGGTCTGAATATCGCGTCTAGCTCTGAATCAGGTACGCCTTCACCGTTGTCTTCAACCGCAATCATGATTTGTTGGCTAGATTCAGTGAAAGTGACTTCGATACGGTTTTTACCATAATAGATAGCATTGCGAACAATGTTGTCCAAGGCGCTCATCAATAGCTTTGGATTACCAGAAATCACGCGTTCAGGAATGTCATTGAAGGAGAGGGTTTTATCCATTTGTTCTGCTTCAAACTGAGCATCCGAGAGGATGGCTTCCCATAAGCTGCCCATCGGCTGAGGTTCTCGGGTTAGATGGCTATCGACCTGCATACGTGACAACTCAAGTAGCTCGCCGATCATCTGCTCCAAGCGCTGAGCTTCGGTATCAATACGAACCAGTTCAGGGCTCTCACCTTGTTTTCGAGTCGCGAGGGCATTTGCCATCCGCAGTCGAGTCAGTGGAGAGCGCAGTTCATGGGAAATATCCGACAATAAGCGCTGCTGACCCGAGATCATTTGGTTAACTGCTTCTACCATTTGGTTAAAGCTCGTCCCCGCTTGACGAAATTCACTGGTGCCTTTTTCAAGATCAGGGTCAACCACGAATTCCCCTTTGGCGACACGTTTGGCTGCGCGTTCCAGTTTACGTGCCGGTTGGCTAAGTGCCCATGCAAGCCACAGTAGCAGAGGAGTGCTGACTAGCATTACTGCAAACAACAACTGGAATGGTCTATCAAACATGCGCAGTAGGAATGGCGGTGGTTGATTCCATTTAACACCGATGTAGAGCAGCAAGTCTTGCTTGGCTAACGTGACAGGCAGTGGACCGGCAAGCATGTAGTGACCATAAAGTTTTTGCTTGGGTTCGCTATCGACTTCGACGCTAGTAATAAAGTTCTGTAGCGCGCGATACTTAAAGTCTTTGTGGTTTTGAGTTGTGAGCAAGTTGCCTTCTAAGTCGGTGACAAAGAAGCGCGGACGAGGATCTCGTGAAGAGCGTTTTCCACCTTCGAGCTTAAATAGAATGCGGGCAAGGTTGGTATCTTTGGCATAGCGTTTTTCGATGTTTTGCTTCAGTTCGATCATGCGATCGTAATGTTCAACTGGAATATCTCGCGCTTTGCGTGGATCGAGATGTGGCAATGACAGCACCGCCATCAGCACTAAAAACATGGTAAACCAGAATATGGCGAAGATACGCCCATATAAGCTAGTGATCTTAGGTAGGCGCATTAGTCCTCCTCAACCAGTAAGTAGCCGCGTCCACGTAAGGTTTTGATACGTGATTTGCCATCTTCTCGCTCTGGCAGTTTCTTACGCAGGTTGGAGACATGCATATCGATAGCACGATCGAAAGCGGCGAGACGCTTACCTAAAACATCCAAACTCAGCGCTTCTTTGGTTAGGGTTTGCCCAGGGTTTTGGATAAAGTGGCTTAACAGAGCGAATTCTGTGGTAGTGAGCTCCATTTGCTCTCCCTGACAGTATGCTTCCTGTTTACCGGGATAGACTTGGATGTCTTGATATTCAATGCAGTCAGAGTTTTTCGAGCTTTTGCTTGCAGCAGTGCTTTGCGTACGACGTAGGATTGCTCGAATGCGAGCCAGCAGCTCTCTGTCGCTAAAGGGTTTTGGCAGATAATCATCCGCGCCCAGCTCTAAGCCAATGACTCGGTCTATCTCTTCGCCCTTAGCCGTCAGCATTAACACTGGTGTTTGCCAGTTTTCTCGCAGTCTTTTGAGGGTTTCCATTCCGTTGAGCTTAGGCATCATGACATCGAGTAAGATAAGGTCAATCTTGTCATTGAGCAGTGCCAGTCCTTCTTCGCCATTATTTGCCTCAGACACATCAAAGCCTTCAAAGGATAGGACTTCTTTAAGTAAGCTGGTTAGCTCGGTATCGTCGTCAATCAATAAGATATTTGGCATAACAAGGTCTCTACATAAGTTGGATATCTATATATTACTGTTAAATGACCAATTGATTTAGGGTCATTATCGCTCTTTACGATTCTTTACTCTCTCAATACGTTGCTTTACGCAGCAAGTCGTATTCTACACTCAAGCGCTGTGAGAACAGCTCAATCCAATAGATAAAGTGAAAGGTACGATTATGAAAATGACAAAGAAACTAGTAGTAGCGGCAGTTGTTCTTCCTCTAACTCTTGGCACAGCGAGTGCGTTCGCTTTCGGTGGCAAAGATGGTAAGAAAGGCGGTCACGGCGAGTGTGGTGGTGGCTTTGACCGCGGAATCATGCGTCAACTTGACTTAACTGATGCGCAAAAAGACCAGATGAAAGAGATGCGTGAGGCAAGCAAGCAAGAAATGAAGACGGCCTTCAAAGAGAACTTTGAAGCTCGCCATACAGAGATGCAAGCTCAAAAAGAGCAAGTTCAGGCATTGGTTCTAGCGGATAACTTTGACCAAGCGGCGGCAAACGAGCTCGCTAAGACTATGGTTGAAAAGCAAACGGAGCGTAAGGTGAAAATGCTAGAGAAACAGCATCAGATGCTGAGCATCTTAACCCCTGAGCAGAAAACAAAATTTGTTGAGCTGCAAAAAGAGCGTTCAGCAAAATGCCAAGAGAAAATGCAACAGCGTTTGAACAAGGCTTAAAATCAATGACTAATCATAGGCGGCTATTTAGCCGCCTTTTTTATGCCATTTTTATTCAACAATTGTAAGGTTATACTTAGAAGATGTTTGTTTAATAATCAAAGCACTATGAAACAAGAATATGCTCGCTTAGTCACCATGGCTGCATGGACGGCCACTATTGTCGCGACACTGCTAATGGTGGTTAAAGTAGGGGCTTGGTGGGTAACGGGTTCAGTCAGCTTACTTGCCTCTTTGATTGACTCAATGCTCGATATCGCTGCATCTTTGGTTAACCTCGTTGTGGTGCGCTACTCCCTTCAGCCTGCTGACCGAGAGCATACCTTTGGCCACGGTAAAGCCGAATCACTAGCAGCGTTGGCACAAGCGATGTTTATTTCGGGCTCCGCTGTATTCCTGATCTTAAATGGTATTGAACGTTTCTTTAGGCCGCATGAGTTGCAGTCTCCGGAATACGGCGTTTACGTCAGCTTGTTTGCCATCTTAGTTACGTTTGCCTTGGTTCGCTTCCAAAAGCATGTCGTGAAGAAAACGGGTAGCCAAGCGATAGCTGCAGATTCACTGCACTATCAATCCGACCTTTATATGAATGCCGCCATTATGCTAGCGCTAGGCTTGAGCTGGTTTGGTATTACCCAAGCAGACTCGGTTTTTGCCGTCGCAATTGGTGTCTACATCCTTTATAGCGCGTTCAAAATGGTGCAAGAGGCGATTCAAACCTTACTCGATCGCAAACTGCCCGACGAAGAACTGAAAGCAATCCGAGAATGCTGTGTGAAAGTGGAAGGGGTGCTCGGAGTTCATCAACTAAGAACCAGAATGTCTGGGCCAACACGTTTTATTCAGTTGCACTTAGAGATGGAAGACAATATCCGATTAATTGAAGCGCATCGAATCTCTGACGAAGTTGAAGATAAACTGCTTAAGCTCTATCCACATTCAGACGTACTGATCCATCAAGATCCTTATTCGGTGGTATTAGGGGCAGAAAAAGGACAGAAGTCGCAAGATTGGTAACGCAAAAGTGCCACTTATTGGCTATCTTTTCAGCGATGCTAGTTTTAACTGTGATCCTGATGTGTATCAATGATGTCAATGAGCAAAGCTGTAATACTCTTACATAAGTAGAAAAGTTACATAATTTGACGCAAATAAATGTAGTAATCCTAATTAGGAAAGGTAACATATTGCGCAGTTAAAGGAATTAAGTTGGTGGCTTGTTGAAAGCGGCTGACGTAAAAATTGAAATAAGATTCCCAAAAATCGAGGGTGAGCATGATTAAGAAGATCGGTGTCTTGACGAGTGGCGGTGACGCACCAGGTATGAACGCGGCAGTTCGCGGCGTGGTTCGCACGGCGTTATCTGAAGGACTAGAAGTTTACGGTGTATTCGATGGTTACTTAGGTCTTTACGAAGATCGTATCGAAAAGCTAGATCGTTCAAGCGTTTCTGATGTAATCAACAAAGGCGGCACGTTCCTAGGTTCTGCGCGTTTCCCTGAGTTCAAAGAAGTGGAAGTACGTCAGAAAGCGATCGAAAACCTGCAGAAGCACGGTATCGAAGCTTTAGTTGTTGTTGGTGGTGACGGCTCTTACATGGGGGCGAAAAAGCTAACAGAAATGGGTTACCCATGTATCGGTCTACCGGGCACTATCGATAACGATATCGCTGGTACGGATTACACGATTGGCTACCTAACGGCACTGAACACTGTTATCGACGCGATTGACCGTCTACGTGATACTTCTTCTTCTCACCAGCGTATCTCGATCGTTGAGATCATGGGTCGTCACTGTGGTGATCTAACGCTAATGTCTGCAATCGCAGGTGGTTGTGAATACATCATCACTCCTGAAACGGGTCTGGATAAAGAAAAGCTGATTGGCAATATCCAAGATGGTATCGCTAAAGGTAAGAAGCACGCGATCATTGCCCTCACTGAGCTAATGATGGATGCTAACGAGCTAGCGAAAGAGATTGAAGCGGCGACGGGTCGTGAAACTCGCGCTACCGTTCTTGGTCACATTCAGCGTGGTGGTCGCCCTACTGCATTTGACCGAGTTCTAGCATCTCGCATGGGTAATTTCGCGGTACATCTATTGATGGACGGCCATGGTGGTCGTTGCGTAGGTATCCAAAAAGAGCAGCTTGTTCACCACGATATCATCGATGCTATTGAGAACATGAAGCGCCCTGTACGTGAAGATCTATTCAAGGTTGCTGAAGAGCTATTCTAAGCCGAGCATAACGTTGAATTAAAAAAGCCAGTTGGTTTCCCCAACTGGCTTTTTGTTTATTGAAACAGGTTAGTTGACTAGCATAGTCGATAGTACGTAACCAACCGTCGTCGCAGTAATCACGCCGATAAAGCCAGGCAACAAGAAGCTGTGGTTAAGAACGTACTTACCAATCTCAGTTGTACCAGAGCGATCAAAGGTAATCGCTGCAAGGTCACTTGGGTAGAATGGGAAGAAGAAATAGGCGTAGCATGCAGGAAGCACACCGATTAGAACAGGTGCTGGAATGCCCATCGCAAAACCAAGTGGCAGCATAATGGTCAGTACAGCTGCTTGGCTTTTCAAGAACACCGACACCACGAACATGGCAATGGCAAATGTCCAAGGGTGCGCAGCAACGATATCGCTCACCAAGCTGATCAAGTAAGGCTTGTGGAAACCGATAATGGTGTCACTCATCCAAGCAATACCAAAGATAATGATCACCGCGGTCATACCAGCGATAAACACATTACTATGGACGATCTTTTTCGGCTCTACCTTGGTCGTTAGTAGGATCAAAGCACCAACGGATAACATCAGGAACTGAATCGCTACAGACATTTTAACGCCGTCAGGCAGTAGGCCAAGGTCTTTGCCAAACATAGCGACAAAGATAACTGTTGCGATACCGGCCAAGAAGATACCTAAACCGCGTTTAGCCACTTTCTGGCTAGCAGGCTCGCTTTCATCTTGTTGGACTTCGTCAATCAGCTGAGCTTTAAACTCAGGATCTTGGCAACGCTGGATAAAGTCTTGGTCTTGATCCAATTCTTTACCGCGCTTTAGGCTCCATAAACAGCCAACCAGTACGCCAATTAACGTTGCAGGTATAGTCACCAGTAGAACGTTAACCAAACTGATATCCAAGTGATTATCGGCGGCCGTTGCCATTACTACCGCAGCAGCGGCGGCTATCGGGCTAGCCGTAATCCCCATTTGTGATGCAACGGTTGCCATTGCCATTGGGCGTTCAGGACGAATGCCTTTCTTGTAGGCAACATCATAGATAACAGGCAGAAGAGGGTAGACAGAGTGACCAGTGCCGACTAACACAGTCAATGAATAGGTACAAAGCGGGCCAAGAAAGACAATTTGACTTGGATGCTTACGTAATAATCGTTCAGCAAACTTCACTAATAGCTTGAGGCCGCCCGTTGCTTCTAGAGTCGCAGAGGCCGCGACCACGGCGAGAATGATCAGCATAACACTGATCGGTGGCGAACCCGGTGCGACACCAAATACAAACGCGAGAACCGAAACACCCAAGCCCCCGAGCAAACCGAAAGCTATGCCTCCATGGCGGATACCGATAAATATAACCGTCAGAAGCAGGAGCATATGCACGTAAAACATAATCAAACCCTACATTGGTATAAACATAGAGCCATGCTACCCAAAAGTGGTAGATAGAAACGTGAGCCTATTTGCTTCTCTAGCCACAGTGATTAACTATCGAGCTATTCCTTGTTTCGAATCAAAAATTGCACTTTAAACAAAGGCTTTGTGTTGGTTTGCTCGTAGAGATCACGAGTTTAGTTTGTTGTTTCTACGTTGTTGAAATTTTTGGTGAACGCCACGGCGTAGGGCTTTGATCCGGTTTTCGGCTTTATCAACGCCAAGTAGCACGATGAGCGCAAGTACTGTGAGGATCACTGATTGCTGCATATAACCGAGGCCAATCATCATGCCGATGGCTGCTAATACCCATATGACGGCAGCGGAAGTGACACCATGGATTTTGCCATCTAGGGTCATCATTACCCCTGCGCCAAGAAATCCTACCCCAGTAATGATCTGGCCGAGTACTCGCGCTTGATCTAATGTATTGGGTGAGAGTGAAACCGCCATCGACATAAATAAGTAGGTGCCAGAAATCACCAAAATCGAGGTACGAATACCAACAGGTTTGCCGCGTGTCTGTCGCTCTACGCCAATAAGAATACCGTTAACGGCACAACAGAGTAGAGCCCACCAACTGAATGGGCCTAGGTCGAGAAATTGTTCGATAGTGGGTTGCATGTCTGGTTGCATCGTGACCTCCAAAACGTCGGAGTATGCATAGATTAGACCTGTCTATCGAACAAAAGATTTTTATCTTAAGGACAATTTTAACAGCCAGTGGTGGTTAAATTGATACTGGGTGAGGCGTTTGAGGTTGCTTCGTTATATTGCAGGTAGCAATTGAGAGAAGACTGACGGCGGCTTCCCGGCATATACAAAATAGTTCCATCATTGGCGTTGGTATTGCTGAAATACCAATCGGCACCATCAGCACCAAAGGTGGCATCTTCTATATTGGCATCAATGATCTTCGCCCAAGCATTGGCATTGTCCGCTTTAGCATAACCATAAACAATGCTGACACTTTCTCCCTCGACAGTGACAGAGGCACTGGCGGCGGTGTCGAGACCTGCTACAGCGGAAGCGCCAATTAACTGATCATTGGCGCCTTGCATTGCCCCTTTTAAGCCTTGTAAGGCTGAAGTTCGGGCATCGCTTTGTAGGTCGAGTAAGCGAGGCAGAGCTGTAACAGCAAGAATGCCGAGTACGACGATGACAATGACCAATTCTATTAGCGTAAAGCCGCGTGTGTTTTTCATCATTACTCTAAATGTAAGTCGAGTGGGGTTTTACTTGTGCGCCCACCAATCTCACGAGTTAACTTAGGTACTAGATAACCTGAGACTCGCTCCATCAGTCCTGCCAAGATGGCTTTCGCCTCTTGGTCAGAGATATAAAAGTGCGCAGCGCCTTGTACTTTATCTAGCACGTGAATGTAGTAAGGTAAAATGCCAGCATCAAATAAAGCGTTGCTGAGGTCTACCTGAGACTTAATGCTGTCATTGACACCTTTTAGCATAACACCTTGGTTTAAAAGAGTAACACCTGCTTGCTTGAGGTGGCTTAATCTATCTCTCAGTTCTTGGTTTATCTCTTGAGCGTGGTTGATATGCGTGACGAGAACCACTTGCAGGCGTGTTTCACTCAGCATCTGAATCAGCGTTTGAGTGATACGATCAGGAATGACTACAGGTAGTCTGGAATGAATGCGCAAGCGCTTGATGTGCTTGATATCGGCAATATGATCAATAAGCCACAAAAGTTCCTCATCCTTTGCCATTAGCGGGTCACCACCAGAAAGGATGATTTCATTGATCTCTGGGTGCTGGGCTACATACTCTAAACTTTGCTGCCAAGCCGATTTAGAACCCTTATTCTCGTCATAGGGAAAATGACGGCGAAAACAGTAACGACAGTTAATCGCGCAGCCACCTTTGACTATCATTAACGCGCGGTTGCGGTATTTGTGCAATAAACCTGGGATGGCATTGTTTTGCTCTTCCAGTGGATCATTGGAGTAACCTGGGTGGACTTCAAACTCTTCGCTGAGCGGTAAAACTTGGCGTAAAAGCGGGTCGTAAGGATTGCCTTTTTCCATTCTATCGACAAAACTTTGCGGAACACGCTGTGCAAAAAGCTTGCGAGCAGCAAATCCGTCTTGCCATGGCTTAGGATCTATTTCGAGCTGCTCAAGCAGTTTTGCAGGATCAGAGATCCCATTCGCTAGCTGTTTGAGCCAGTTTTGCTCAACAGAAACAACTTTTCGGGTTATGATGTGCGGCATTGAATTTAGCTCTAAGAATGTAAGAGGAAAAAATGGCTACTGTTAGCACCAATGAATTTAAAGGCGGCTTGAAACTAATGCTTGATAACGAGCCTTGCGTTATCTTGGAAAACGAATACGTTAAACCAGGTAAAGGCCAAGCGTTCAACCGTGTAAAAATTCGTAAGCTTCTTTCTGGTAAAGTGCTAGAGAAAACCTTTAAGTCTGGTGAAACTTGTGAAGTTGCAGACGTAATGGATATCGACCTAGATTATCTATATAACGACGGCGAATTCTACCACTTTATGAACAACGAAACATTTGAGCAGATCGCTGCAGATGTAAAAGCGGTAGGCGAAAACGCTAAGTGGTTGGTAGAAAACAACACTTGTATGCTAACACTATGGAACGGTAACCCAATCGTAGTAACGCCACCAAACTTCGTTGAACTTGAAGTAACTGAGACAGATCCTGGTCTAAAAGGTGATACTCAAGGTACAGGCGGTAAGCCAGCAACACTATCAACAGGTGCGGTTGTTCGTGTTCCTCTATTTATCGCGATTGGCGAAGTGATCAAAGTAGATACTCGCTCTGGTGAGTACGTAGGTCGCGTAAAATAAACCTAACTTAGGTCAAGTTTTGGAAAAAGGTCACTTCGGTGACCTTTTTTTGTTTTTCACCGATAGGATTGATGTGCCACAATTCTAGTTCAAGTAACTGTGGCTAAACTGGTATCCATGAAACAGTCTCTAACAATATGGCTTGACGCCGCTCGACCTAAAACCTTGCCTTTGGCCTTGGTCTCTATCTTAACGGGTAGTGTATTGGCGTACTCCACGCATCAGTTTTCACCTGTGGTTGCTTTGCTGGCTTTTCTGACCGCAACGCTGCTGCAAATCCTTTCTAACTTAGCCAACGACTATGGCGATGCTGTTAAAGGTACCGATAACGAAAATCGTCTCGGGCCTATGCGTGCGATCCAGTCTGGAGCCGTGACTCAAAAGGACATGAAGCAGGCAATGATCATTAATGTGGTCTTGACTGTGATCGCGGGTCTAACCTTGGTGATGTATGCGCTAGAGAGTCTACAGAGCATTTTAGCTTTCATCGGGTTAGGAGTCTTAGCCATTGTCGCAGCGATCGCATATACCGTGGGTAACAAGCCTTATGGTTACGTTGGGTTAGGCGATATTTCCGTGTTTATTTTCTTTGGTTTATTGGGCGTGGCGGGTACCTATTTCCTTCATACCGGCATAGTCGATCCTCAGCTTATCTTGCCTGCGGTTGGTTGTGGGCTATTGGCTGTCGCTGTACTTAATATCAACAATATGCGCGATATTGAGAACGATGAGGTGTGTGGCAAAAGAACGGTTGCTGTCCGTCTCGGGCAAAAGCGAGCTAAGCAATATCACTTTGCTCTGCTTAGCGGCGCAGTCGTGGCTTTTGCTGCTTACTTAATTCATCAACCGAGCCCTATTTGGATTAGTTTGCCATTTCTTCTTAGCCTGCTTGTTACTTTTAAACACGGTAAAGCGGTGTGGCAGGCAGAAAAACCAGCGCAGATCGCCCCAATGATGCCGGTGATAGTCAAGTGCTCTATGGTGACTAACTTATTGTTTGCTGGAGTGGTTATAGCTCAAACTCTGGTCAGTTAAATGATACATGTCATTGCAATGACTTAATGACCTTATATACTCGATGGAGATAACGACGGTATGGGAAGGAATACTATGGAATACAATACCTCTGCCTTGTGCGACATTTATTTAGAGCAAGTAGATGTTGTAGAGCCTATGTTCAGTAACTTTGGTGGTTGTGCATCGTTCGCGGGGCAAATCACAACAGTAAAGTGTTTTGAAGATAATGGCTTGATTCGTGAAATCCTAGAGCAAGACGGTTTAGGCCGTGTGCTGCTTATTGATGGTGGCGGTTCATTACGTCGTGCTCTGATTGATGCTGAGCTCGCATCGCTTGCGGAAGAAAACGAGTGGGAAGGTATTGTGGTTTACGGCTGTGTTCGTGAAGTCGATGAGCTAGAAGATATGAGTATCGGTATCCAAGCGATTGCTTCTATTCCTGTCGGTGCCATCTCCCAAGGCATTGGTGAAGTGGATGTGCCAGTCAATTTTGGTGGCGTGACCTTCCTTCCTGAAGATTACCTCTACGCTGACAATACCGGTGTGATTCTTTCTCAAGAGCCGTTAGATGTAGATTTAGAAGTGGAAGAGGAAGAAGAGATCGCCATTGTCGACTAATCTCTACCTTTTCAGATAGCACCGACTCCAAGAGTCGGTGTTTTGTTTTATGCTGCCGGAGAAAGGTGCTGAGCTCTGAGTTTTAGCGCGTATAAGTAACCACTTGTGCCACCAATAATGTTGCCTACCGCAATACCAATGAATAGCCCTTCAATATCATACAGCTGACCACCCAACCAAGCGCAAGGCAGGGTAAAGAGAAACAGACGCATAAAGCTCCATTGGAATGCCTTAAGCGGTTCATGCAGGGCGTTTAATCCAGAAACCAACATCATCATCACGCCTTGGAAACCATAGCTAAAAGGCACAACTAACAAATAGTGCCAAAGCAGATCTTTTACCGCTTGTTCCTGTGAAAACAAAGCTGACAGTGGAATGCTCAGTGGCACCATCATGATAAAAATGCCGGCCTGAAACACCATCGAGAAGCGCATGCTTAAAAACAACCCGGCAAAGCTACGTGTAGGGTTATTGGCCCCCATGTTCTGGGCGATAAATGGTGTTAGGGCAGACGTTAAGGACATCAAAACCAAGATAAGAATCGATTCGACTCGCTGCGCCGCACCATAGGCGGCGACGGCTGCGGTGCCATGAGTTGACAGCATCATCATCAAAATAGCCCCCGACAAGGGCGTGAGAGCATTAGACAAAGCTGCCGGTGTTCCGATTTTTAGGATTTGTTGCCAGTCGAGCCAGAGCGTTTTAAAGCAAGGTAGGGCAAGTAGTTTCTCTCGTTTAATCAGTACGTAAAGCGAGCCAATTAAGGCGCCGAACCAACTCATTGCACTGGCAATGGCCGCCCCTTGAATGCCCAATTCTGGGAAAGGCCCGTAACCAAAAATCAGTAGCGGATCGAGTACCCCATTGATGAGGCCAGCGAGCATCATGATTTTGGCCGGTGTTTTGGTATCCCCGGTTGCGCGAATGGCACTGTTGCCAGCCATAGGAACGACTAATAGCGGAATCGTCAGGTACCAAATATCCATGTATTGATGAATAAGTGGCAGTAGCGATTGCTCTGCACCAAGAAATAGAAACAGTGGCTCGATGGTAAATAGGCCAAGTGTAGAAGCGAGTGCGACAAGCAATACGGCTAACAGTAATCCATGAGAAGAAAAGCGCGCGGCGACGATCGATTGACCTTGTCCGAGCAAGCGACCGATATTGGTCGAGAGCCCCATACCTATACCCATTGTGATGCAGTTGACCGCAAAGGTGACGGGAAATGTATAGCTAATCGCAGCGAGTGCTTCGGTACCTAGCAGCGAGATAAAAAACGTATCCACCAAGTTAAACATCAAGATCGCCACCATGCCAAAGGTCATGGGAACGGTCATCTGTCTAAGTACTAGGGGAATCGAACCTGTTAGAAGGCCATGCTTATCCTGCATTCGGTACAACTATAGTTAGTGTGGAAAAGCGTAGGATACTTGATTGATGTGCCAGACACAAAAAAGGCCAGCTTGCGCTGACCTCAATGAGAGTTTTTCATTTAATTGATGCTGTAGCGAGAGTAGTCACCCAGGCTACGGCATCAAATAAGAAGAAAAATTATGCTTTAGCTGCTGCCGCTGCTTTAGCAATTGCTGCGAAGCTTTTAGCATCTAGAGATGCACCACCAACTAGAGCACCGTCGATGTCTGGTTGTGAGAAGTAAGCTTCTGCGTTTTCTGGCTTAACAGAACCACCGTATTGGATGATTACTTGCTCAGCAACTGCTGCGTCTTTCTCTGCGATTAGCGCACGGATAGAAGCGTGGATGCGTTGTGCATCTTCAGCTGTTGCTGCTTTACCAGTACCGATAGCCCAGATTGGTTCGTATGCGATGATTGCGTCGTTTAGCGCTTCAACACCGTAAGCGTCGATCACTGCGTTGATTTGACGTGCACATACTGCTTCAGTTTCACCCGCTTCGTTTTGAGCGTCTGATTCACCGATACAGAAAACAGGTTTTAGACCGTTCTCTTTTAGGAAGTTGAATTTCTTAGCGATGAACTCGTCAGATTCGTTGTGGTATTCACGACGCTCAGAGTGACCGATGATGATGTGAGTAGCACCGAAGTCTTTTAGCATCTCTGGAGACATATCACCAGTGAATGCACCGCTGTTGTTTAGGTCAGTGTTTTGAGCACCTAGGATGATCTTGTTACCGCCTTTTGCGATTAGCTGTTCAGCTAGATCTAGGTAAAGTGCTGGTGGAGCGACAGCTACGTCAACACCTTCAACGCCTTCAAGTTCAGCGTTAAGACCAGTTAGCAGCTCTTTAACCATTGCTTTGCTGCCGTTAAGCTTCCAGTTACCCATCACTACAGGACGACGCATAGGAATATCTCCGTATTTAATCAATTAATGTAAAAAATCTTCGTAAGAATATAACAGATAAAATAGGGGAGATCATGATTACCGTCATGTCTTATTTGGATATCACTCATTGGTTGGAGCTGTGATCGCTCATATCTCGCCTTAATCTGCTTTCTATCAGTGATCCATTGAACAGATTGGTGGAAACCCACTCGGAATTCAGCATAGAAATTGGTAATAGTGTTGTGCATTTTTTGTTTATTGTGAAACTCTCTTACATTTGAGGAATACTATGCCGAACCTAGTAATGGAATACTCCAACTCTGTTGACGAACGCGTTAATGTTCAAGGCTTACTTGAAGACTTACATCATGTCGCGTTAACTTGCGGGTTGTTCGATGTGGATTCGGTAAAATCCCGCTCTTTGCGCTGCCATAACTGGCTGGTAGGCGAAGCGGGAGATAGCGTTGACTTTATTCATATCAGCTTTGAATTGCTTGATGGCAGAACCGAAGAGCAGAAAAGGGAGTTGTCTCGTCAGTTGATGACTGTTTTACAAGAGCAAGCGAGTCATGTTCATAGCTTAACGGTTAACGTTCGAGATATGGATAAAGCGTGTTTTCAGAAAGTAATTAACTAGTATTTTTGGGGCAAACAGGCTCTAACTTTTTATTTTTTAGGTATTAATGATGTCGATGAAAGAATTACTGTTTTCGTTTCAAGGTCGAATAGGGCGTAAAACCTATTGGATTTGGAATGTGGTTTATTATTTGATGATTGTAGGTTTTGCGTTAGGGATGAACGTTTTAGCGCCCTCTATCGCACATCTGATTCTACCTGTATTTCTGATTGTTATTCTGGTTCCTGATCTAGCGATTACCGCTAAACGTTGGCATGACCGTGGTAAATCAAGCTGGTGGCTGCTGTTTAACATCCCACTCGTTATCGGACGTATGACAGTGCCAGTCGGGGATCCTTCATTAGCCGGTCAACCGTCTATGTTACAAGCCGCGACGTCATTTGCTGCTCTAGCCTGTGGTCTATGGATTTTAGTTGAATGTGGCTTCTTAAAAGGCACGGACTGCGAAAATCAGTATGGACCGGAGAGTCGCTAGAATGCTTCGCGCCGAGATGCGAGAACGGGCTTCGCCCTATGGTCCGCTTCGCTGCTGGAAAACTAGTCTGACAAGCGAGCTTATCCAGTTATTTGTATCCCGCATCCCGTTTCCGTAGCAAGGCGTTCCAAACGAAAAGGGTTGACGTTCTTACGCCAACCCTAAACACTCTCCAGCTCTCCAGCTCTCCAGCTCTCCAGCTCTCCAGCTCTCCAGCTCTCCTTAGGACGAAGTCCGTTCCCGAGTCCCGCTCCTCGCTACTTCCTAAGAAAAACTTCTTCCACTTGATGATCCTGACCTTTCTTCAAGATTAAGTGGGCGCGGCCTTTGGTTGGCAGGATATTGGCGTCTAGGTTTACCCCATTGATCGACTGCCAAATACTGTGTGCTTTTTCGATCGCTTTTGGTTCAGTCAACTGAGTGTAGTGACTGAAGTAAGACTCAGGTTTGGTAAAGGCACCTTGACGGAACTTTAAGAAGCGTTCGACATACCACTGCTCGATCACTTCACTTTTTGCGTCGACATAAAGTGAAAAATCCAAGAAATCTGAAACAAAGACGCGATGTGGGTCGTGTGGGTAATCCATGCCGCTTTGCAACACGTTTAATCCTTCGATGATCAGCACGTCAGGTCGGTCAACGGTTTTGAGCTCTTCGGTAATGTCATAGGTGATATGCGAGTAAACAGGTACTTCGAGGTGTGGCTTTCCTGCCTTAACGTCAGAAACGAACTCGACTAAACGCTTAATATCGTAAGATTCAGGGAAGCCTTTGCGATGAAGAATGCCGCGTTCATCGAGCACCTTTTTCGGGTAGAGAAACCCATCAGTAGTCACGAGCTCAACTTTAGGGTGGTTATCCCAGCGTGACAGTAAGGCTTTCAGCAAACGAGCTGTGGTACTTTTACCGACCGCGACACTACCGGCAATACCAATGATAAAAGGAGGCGCAGAGCCTTGATTGCCGAGGAAGTTATTGAGCACGGAATTACGGCTCTGTCTGGCAGCAACATATAAGTTGAGCAGACGCGCTAAAGGTAAGTAGATCTCTTCCACTTCTTCCATCGTGAGGCTTTCATTCACACCCTGAAGTTCAACCAGATCGGTCTCGGATAATGTCATCGGTACTGAATTACGTAATTCAGCCCATTGTTGACGATTAAATGAGAGATATGGAGTCATAGTCATCCTAACTTGGTTTCACGATAGAGCAGCGAAAATACAACAACCGAACGAGATTGCAAACGACATCGTCGACATTCGCGTATTTTTTGCCGACAAATTGGGCGAAATTTCAACAAATAAGCCCATTCAGTAGAAAAAGAAGTTTTTTTTTAAATTTACTATTGCAAGGCAGAAAATCATTCAATAGAATGCGCACCACTTATGCCGACTTAGCTCAGTAGGTAGAGCAACTGACTTGTAATCAGTAGGTCACCAGTTCGATTCCGGTAGTCGGCACCATTTCTCCGTTTATCTCTTTAATTGGAGAACAAGAGAAATGGATTAAAAATTTGGAGGGGTTCCCGAGTGGCCAAAGGGATCAGACTGTAAATCTGCTGGCACTGCCTTCGATGGTTCGAATCCGTCCCCCTCCACCATATTCTTAAGGAATAGCTCTCAGAGTTACGTGTTGCGGGCATCGTATAATGGCTATTACCTCAGCCTTCCAAGCTGATGATGCGGGTTCGATTCCCGCTGCCCGCTCCACTCTAATTTGAGTGCTGATATAGCTCAGGTGGTAGAGCGCATCCTTGGTAAGGATGAGGTCGGCAGTTCGAGTCTGCCTATCAGCACCAGCTCTAAGCAATGTTTCCTTTTGATACTTTCTCTTTACTAAACTACGTTTAGTGATTAAGAGAAGTTTATCACCAAGACTTTTTGGTTGCGTGGTCATTCAAGCCACCTAAATCCGTACCTAGAGGGACAACTCATGTCTAAAGAAAAATTTGAACGTACGAAACCGCACGTAAACGTTGGTACTATCGGCCACGTTGACCACGGTAAAACAACTCTAACTGCAGCGATCTGTACTACTCTTTCAAAAGTATACGGCGGTGAAGCGAAAGACTTCGCATCTATCGATAACGCTCCAGAAGAGCGTGAGCGCGGTATCACAATCGCAACTTCTCACGTTGAGTACGACACTCCAACTCGTCACTACGCACACGTAGACTGTCCAGGACACGCGGATTATGTTAAAAACATGATCACAGGTGCTGCACAGATGGACGGTGGTATCCTAGTTGTTGCTGCGACAGATGGCCCAATGCCACAAACTCGTGAGCACATCCTACTAGGCCGTCAGGTTGGTATCCCATACATCATCGTATTCATGAACAAATGTGACATGGTTGACGATGAAGAGCTACTAGAACTAGTAGAAATGGAAGTTCGTGAACTTCTATCTGAGTACGATTTCCCAGGTGATGACCTACCAGTTATCCAAGGTTCTGCACTAGGCGCACTAAACGGCGAGAAGCAGTGGGAAGATAAAATTGTTGAGCTTGCAGAAGCACTAGACAACTACATCCCAGAGCCAGAGCGTGCAATCGATCTGCCATTCCTAATGCCTATCGAAGACGTATTCTCAATCCAAGGTCGTGGTACAGTAGTAACTGGTCGTATCGAGCGCGGTATCCTAAACGTAGGTGACGAAGTAGAAATCGTTGGTATCAAAGAGACAACAGTAACGACATGTACTGGTGTTGAGATGTTCCGTAAGCTTCTAGACGAAGGTCGTGCGGGTGAGAACGTTGGTGCACTTCTACGTGGTACTAAGCGTGACGAAGTAGAGCGTGGTCAAGTACTAGCAGCTCCTAAGTCAATCAACCCACACACTAAGTTTGAGTCTGAAGTATACGTACTGTCTAAAGATGAAGGTGGTCGTCACACTCCATTCTTCAAAGGCTACCGTCCACAGTTCTACTTCCGTACAACTGACGTAACTGGTAACATTGAGCTACCAGAAGGCGTAGAAATGGTAATGCCAGGCGATAACATCAAGATGACTGTTGAACTAATCGCTCCAATCGCGATGGACGAAGGTCTACGTTTCGCAATCCGCGAAGGTGGCCGTACAGTTGGTGCTGGTGTTGTTGCTAAGATCTTCGCTTAATTCTTCGGAATTAGCTAAAGACTTCGGAAAATCTTTGAATAAGATTTGACGAACCAGTAGCAAAAAGGGCATCATTTGATGCCCTTTTTCTGCACTATACAAAATGTCTGTTGTTTTCTTATTCAGCATGGCATTGAGCAGGATTTTTTGATTGAGGTGTTGCGTCTCAATCAATAAAAGAGTACGTCAATTTATTTAAATTGCCGTTTCATGGATTTGCCCTGCAACAGCGGGGTTGTTGTCGTCTATATTAAGACTTAGACAGGTTGGTTTTATGAAAGCAAATAATGCTGAAACTCCTGATAGCTCAAATGGCGCAGATATCTTCAAGTGGATTGTCACTTTTGCTCTGCTAGCTGCCGCTGTTGTGGGTAATTACCTGTATGGTGAAATGTCTGTAGTGATTCGCGCTGCAGGTGTTGTTGTACTAATCGCGGGGGCACTTGGTGTTTCTGCTACAACAACTAAGGGTAAAGCTGCGATCGAGTTTGCAAAAGAATCGCGTATGGAAGTACGTAAAGTCGTTTGGCCTACACGCCAAGAAACTATGCAAACTGCGTTGATCGTTTTAGCTGTAAGTATTGTAATGGCTCTAGTGCTATGGGGCATCGACGGCATTATGGTTCGTCTTGTTGCTCTAGCAACTGGGGTATAGAGGGTTTTAATTCATGAGTGAAGCTCCAAAAAAACGCTGGTATGTGGTTCAAGCCTTCTCTGGATTTGAAGGCCGTGTAGCCCAATCTCTTCGTGAGCATATCAAAATGCACAGCATGGAAGAGCTGTTTGGTGAAGTTCTAGTTCCTACTGAAGAAGTAGTGGAAATGCGTGCAGGTCAGCGTCGTAAGTCTGAGCGTAAGTTCTTCCCTGGTTACGTCCTAGTTCAGATGATCATGAACGATGAATCATGGCACTTAGTACGCAGTGTGCCGCGTGTCATGGGCTTCATTGGTGGTACCTCTGATCGTCCAGCTCCTATCACTGATAAAGAAGCTGATGCGATTCTGAACCGTCTTGAGAAAGCGAGCGAAGCACCTCGTCCACGTACTATGTACGAAGCGGGTGAAGTGGTACGCGTTACTGACGGTCCATTTGCTGACTTCAACGGTACTGTTGAAGAAGTGGATTACGATAAGAGCCGCGTGAAGGTGTCTGTATCGATCTTTGGTCGTGCAACGCCAGTTGAGCTTGAATTTGGTCAGGTTGAAAAACTCGACTAAGACTCTCATTTATAGAGTATAAAAAATCACCTTTTTAGGGTTGTATAAGGCGCGGATTATGACTATAATTTCGCGCCTTATTATTTTGGCTGAAGCAAAAGTTTCCATCCAAAATAACAAGTTTTATATCAACGGGGAGCTGATCAGTCGATTAGCGTTTGTACCCAAAATTAGGAATTATCATGGCTAAGAAAGTTGAAGCTTACATCAAGCTACAAGTTGCTGCTGGTATGGCGAACCCAAGTCCACCGGTTGGTCCTGCTCTAGGTCAACACGGTGTGAACATCATGGAATTCTGTAAAGCGTTTAACGCAAAAACAGAATCTGTTGAGAAAGGTCTACCGACTCCAGTTGTTATCACAGTATACAACGACCGTTCTTTCACGTTCGTAACTAAGACTCCACCTGCTGCAGTTCTTCTTAAGAAAGCGGCTGGCGTTAAGTCTGGTTCAGGTCGTCCAAACACTGAAAAAGTGGGTACTGTAACTGACGCTCAGCTTCAGGAAATCGCAGAAACTAAAGCTGCAGATATGACTGGTGCTGATATCGAAGCAATGAAGCGTTCTATCGCTGGTACTGCTCGTTCAATGGGCCTAGTGGTAGAGGGTTAAGATCATGGCAAAACTAACTAAGCGCATGCGCGTTATCCGCGAAAAAGTTGACGTAACTAAAGAATACGAAATCAACGAAGCTGTTACTCTTCTTCAAGAACTAGCGACTGCTAAATTCGTTGAGTCTGTTGACGTTGCTGTTAACCTAGGCATCGATGCTCGTAAATCTGACCAGAACGTACGTGGTGCAACTGTACTACCTCACGGTACTGGCCGCGAAATCCGCGTTGCAGTGTTCACTCAAGGTGCAAACGCTGAAGCAGCTAAAGAAGCTGGCGCAGACATCGTTGGTATGGAAGATCTTGCTGAGCAAGTTAAGAAAGGCGAAATGAACTTCGACGTAGTTGTTGCTTCTCCAGATGCAATGCGCGTTGTAGGTCAACTAGGTACTATCCTAGGTCCTCGCGGTCTTATGCCAAACCCTAAAGTTGGTACTGTAACTCCTAACGTTGCTGAAGCGGTTAAGAACGCTAAAGCTGGTCAGGTTCGTTACCGTAACGACAAGAACGGCATCATCCACACTACTATCGGTAAAGCAAACTTCTCTGCTGAGCAGATCAAAGAGAACCTAGAAGCTCTTCTAGTTGCTCTGAAGAAAGCTAAGCCGTCTTCTGCTAAGGGTACATTCCTACAGAAGGTTAGCATCTCTACTACAATGGGTGCTGGTGTTGCTGTTGATCAGGCTAGCCTGAACACCGTAGCATAAATATTTGCGTAGGCGTGAAATTAGTGTATAATTTTGCGCCTAATATTTGTGGTTGGGGCTGAACTTTGGTTCATTTAAATTCTTCTAGAATTTGCTTTGAATTATGACCCAGTCTCCGTCCAAGACCGTAGGTGTCTGAGTTTGTTTGACAAATGATGACTTAATTTCCCCTACGTAGATGGTGCCCGAACTGACAGAAAGCTCTATGTAAATAGTTACCTTTCTTCTGGGAAGCACCTCAATAGCTCTCACTGTTGTGATAATAGTGAGTGGTGTAACGACAACCAGGAGTAAATCCAAGATGGCTTTAAACCTTCAAGACAAAAAAGCAATTGTTGCTGAAGTCAACGAAGCTGCCAGTGGTGCACTTTCTGCAGTTGTAGCTGATTCTCGTGGCGTTGAAGTGGGCGCGATGACTTCTCTACGTAAACAAGCTCGTGAAGCGGGTGTTTATGTACGAGTTGTTCGTAACACACTAATGCGTCGTGCGGTTGAAGGTACAGACTACGAGTGTCTAACTGACACTTTCACTGGTCCTACTCTAATCGCATTCTCTAACGAGCACCCAGGTGCTGCAGCGCGTCTTTTCAAAGACTTCGCTAAAGAGAACACTGACTTCGAGATCAAAGCTGCTGCATTTGAAGGCGCGCTAACTGACGCTGAAGTACTAGCGACACTACCAACTTACGACGAAGCTATCGCACGCCTAATGATGTGCATGAAAGAAGCTTCTGCTGGCAAGCTGGTACGTACTATCGCTGCACTACGCGACCAAAAAGAAGAAGCTGCGGCATAAGCCTTGCTTTTTTCTGGTTGCTTAATAAACTTATTGTTGATTTAAAAGAGAATTGTTATGTCTATTACTAACGAGCAAATCCTAGACGCAGTTGCAGAAATGTCTGTAATGCAAGTTGTTGAACTAATCGAAGCGATGGAAGAGAAATTCGGCGTTTCTGCTGCTGCTGCTGTTGTAGCTGGCGGCGCTGCTGGTGGCGAAGCTGCTGCTGAGCAAACTGAGTTCGACGTAATCCTAGAATCTGCTGGCGGCAACAAAGTTGCTGTAATCAAAGCGGTACGTGGCGCAACTGGCCTAGGTCTTAAAGAAGCTAAAGGCCTAGTAGACGGCGCTCCTGCACCTCTTAAAGAAGGCATCGAGAAAGACGAAGCTGAAGCTCTTAAAGCTCAGCTAGAAGAAGCTGGTGCAAGTGTTACTGTTAAGTAATTATTGCATAGTTTCTTAGCCTAACGGCTAATGGCTGGTGGTTTTATAACCACCGGCCTTTTTGCGCTGTAGGGGTTGGGTGATTTTTCCGCTGTTTGAGCACCCAGATTCCTAGCAAAAAACATTTCATGAGCTCTTAATGAAATGTCACTACAATCAAACAGATGTTAGTCACTGTCTCATAACTATTGGAGACAGTTTGGGTCACTTATCAGCGAGCTGAGGAACCCCATGGTTTACTCTTATACCGAGAAAAAGCGCATCCGTAAGGACTTTGGTACTCGTCCACAAGTGTTGGACATTCCATACCTGCTATCGATCCAGCTCGATTCGTTCGAAAAATTCATCGAACAGGATCCTGAAGGTCAATACGGTCTTGAAGCTGCTTTCCGTTCTGTATTTCCAATTCAGAGCTACAACGGCAATTCCGAGCTGCAATACGTTAGCTACCGTCTTGGTGAGCCAGTTTTTGACGTTAAAGAATGTCAAATCCGCGGCGTAACTTATTCAAAACCACTACGCGTTAAACTACGCCTAGTTATCTTTGATAGAGACGCGCCAGCAGGTACTGTAAAAGACATTAAAGAACAAGAAGTCTACATGGGCGAAATTCCGCTTATGACAGACAATGGTACCTTCGTAATCAATGGTACCGAGAGGGTTATCGTATCCCAGCTGCACAGAAGCCCAGGTGTATTCTTCGACAGCGATAAGGGTAAGACCCACTCTTCAGGTAAAGTTCTATACAATGCACGCGTAATTCCTTACCGTGGTTCATGGCTTGATTTCGAGTTTGATCCTAAGGATAACCTATACGTACGTATTGACCGCCGTCGTAAGCTACCAGCATCTATCATTCTTCGCGCACTAGGTAAGACGACTGAAGAGATCCTGGACATCTTCTTTGAGAAGGTGAACTTCGAAGTGAAAGATCAAACTCTATTAATGGAGCTTGTTCCTGATCGTCTACGTGGTGAAACTGCGTCATTCGATATCGAAGCAAACGGCAAGACTTACGTTGAAACTGGTCGTCGTGTAACTGCACGCCACATCCGTCAGCTTGAAAAAGATGGCGTTGAGCATATCGAAGTACCTGTAGAGTACATCGTAGGCAAAGTTGCATCGAAAGATTACATCAACGAAGCGACTGGCGAGATCATTGTTGGTGCAAACCAAGAAATCAGCCTAGAAGCTCTAGCTAACCTTTCTCAAGCAGGCCACAAAGCGCTACAGACGTTATTTACTAACGATCTAGACCACGGTCCGTTCATGTCAGAAACTCTACGCATTGACAGCACTGTTGATCGTATTTCTGCATTGGTAGAAATCTACCGCATGATGCGCCCTGGTGAGCCGCCAACGAAAGAAGCTGCTGAATCACTATTCGAAAGCCTATTCTTCTCAGAAGAGCGTTACGATCTATCGACTGTTGGTCGTATGAAGTTCAACAGCTCTATCGAACGTGAAGATGCTCAAGAGCAAGGCACACTTGACGAAACTGATATCGTTGAAGTGATGAAGAAGCTTATCGCTATCCGTAACGGCATCGGTGAAGTGGACGATATCGACCACCTAGGTAACCGTCGTATCCGTTCTGTTGGCGAAATGGCAGAAAACCAATTCCGCGTTGGTCTAGTACGTGTTGAGCGTGCTGTTAAAGAGCGTCTAAGCCTTGGTGATCTTGATGCAATCATGCCTCAAGACCTAATCAACGCTAAGCCTATCTCTGCTGCTGTTAAAGAATTCTTTGGCTCTTCACAGCTGTCACAGTTCATGGACCAAAACAACCCTCTATCAGAAGTTACGCACAAGCGTCGTATCTCTGCATTGGGTCCTGGCGGTCTGACTCGTGAACGTGCTGGCTTCGAAGTACGTGACGTACACGTAACTCACTACGGTCGTCTATGTCCTATCGAAACGCCTGAAGGTCCAAACATCGGTCTGATCAACTCTCTATCTGCGTTTGCGCGTTGTAACGAGTACGGTTTCCTAGAGACTCCATACCGTCGCGTAGTAGATGGCGTAGTAACAGACGAAGTAGATTACCTATCTGCTATTCAGGAAGGTCAGTACGTTATCGCTCAGGCGAACACTGTTCTTACTGAACAAGGCACATTCTCTGAAGAGCTAATCACTGCTCGTCAGAAAGGTGAATCTGGCCTACACCCACGCGAACATGTTGACTACATGGACGTTGCAACTAATCAGGTTGTATCTATCGCTGCGTCGCTTATCCCGTTCCTAGAACACGATGATGCGAACCGTGCATTGATGGGTGCGAACATGCAACGTCAGGCAGTTCCAACACTTAAAGCTGACAAGCCTCTAGTTGGTACTGGTATCGAGCGTAACATCGCCGTTGACTCTGGTGTTACAGCGGTAGCGAAACGTGGTGGTGTAATCCAGTCTGTAGATGCTTCTCGTATCGTTGTTAAAGTAAACGAAGACGAGCTGATCCCTGGTGAAGCAGGTATCGATATCTACAACCTAACTAAATACACTCGTTCTAACCAAAATACGTGTATCAACCAGCGTCCATGTGTGATGCCGGGTGAACCAGTTGCACGTGGTGACGTTCTTGCTGATGGTCCTTCAACAGACCTTGGTGAGCTAGCGCTTGGTCAGAACATGCGTATCGCATTCATGCCTTGGAACGGTTACAACTTCGAAGACTCGATCTTAGTATCTGAGCGCGTAGTTCAAGAAGACCGTTTCACTACGATCCACATTCAAGAGCTATCTTGTGTGGCGCGTGATACTAAGCTTGGTGCTGAAGAAATCACAGCTGACATTCCAAACGTAGGTGAGTCTGCTCTGTCTAAACTAGACGAGTCAGGTATCGTTTACATCGGTGCGGAAGTGAAAGGCGGTGACATCCTTGTAGGTAAAGTAACGCCTAAAGGTGAAACTCAGCTAACTCCTGAAGAGAAGCTACTACGTGCTATCTTCGGTGAGAAAGCGTCAGACGTTAAAGACACGTCTCTACGCGTACCAAACTCTGTTTCAGGTACAATCATCGACGTTCAAGTATTTACTCGTGACGGTGTTGAAAAAGACAAACGTGCACTTGAAATTGAACAGATGCAGCTTAAAGAAGCGAAGAAAGACCTTACTGAAGAATTCCAGATTCTTGAGGGTGGCCTTCTGAACCGTGTTAAAGCTGTACTTCTTGACGGTGGTTACACTGAAGCGAAACTAGACGCTATCGATCGTAAGAAGTGGCTAGAACTAACGCTTGAAGATGATGCTCAACAGACTCAGCTTGAACAGCTAGCAGAGCAGTACGACGAGCTACGTGCTGACTTCGATAAGAAGTTTGAAACTAAGCGTCGTAAGATCACACAAGGTGATGATCTAGCACCTGGCGTACTGAAGATCGTTAAGGTTTACCTAGCGGTTAAACGTCGTATCCAGCCTGGTGATAAGATGGCGGGTCGTCACGGTAACAAGGGTGTAATCTCTAAGATCAACCCTGTTGAAGACATGCCTTACGATGAGAAAGGTCAGCCGGTTGACATCGTACTTAACCCACTGGGTGTACCTTCGCGTATGAACATCGGTCAGATCCTAGAAGTACACTTAGGTCTGGCAGCGAAAGGTATCGGTGACAAGATCAACCAGATGGTGAAAGAGCAGCAAGAGCTAGCTAAGTTCCGTGACTTCCTACAGAAAGTTTACGACCTTGGTGATACTCGTCAGAAAGTAGACGTTGCGTCTCTATCCGATGATGAAGTTCGTACGCTGATCAAGAACCTACGTGGTGGTCTACCGATCGCGACTCCAGTATTTGACGGTGCTTCTGAGCAATCAATCAAAGAGCTATTGAAACTAGGTGACCTACCAGAATCTGGTCAGCTAACGCTGTTTGATGGTCGCACAGGTGATGCGTTTGAGCGTCCTGTAACTGTTGGTTACATGTACATGCTGAAACTGAACCACCTTGTTGATGACAAGATGCACGCTCGTTCAACTGGTTCGTACAGCCTAGTAACTCAGCAACCACTTGGTGGTAAAGCTCAGTTCGGTGGTCAGCGTTTCGGTGAGATGGAAGTATGGGCACTAGAAGCATACGGTGCTGCTTACACGCTTCAAGAAATGCTAACAGTTAAGTCGGATGACGTTAACGGCCGTACTAAGATGTACAAGAACATCGTAGATGGCAACCACAGCATGGAACCTGGCATGCCAGAATCGTTCAACGTACTGTTGAAAGAGATTCGCTCGCTAGGTATCAACATCGAGCTAGAAGACGAAGAGTAATCCCTTCTTTCTTAATTGAGAAAAGCGATTATTTGGTAGAAGGTGCTCACTTTTGCGGGTGAGCTCCTTTTAACTCCTTACAGGAGCTGATTGTGAAAGACTTATTAAACTTTCTAAAAGCGCAGCATAAGACCGAAGAATTTGATGCAATCAAAATCGGTCTATCTTCACCAGACATGATCCGTTCATGGTCTTTCGGTGAAGTTAAAAAACCTGAAACGATCAACTATCGTACGTTCAAGCCTGAGCGTGATGGTCTGTTCTGTGCGCGTATTTTTGGTCCAGTAAAAGACTACGAATGTCTTTGTGGTAAATATAAGCGTCTGAAACACCGTGGTGTTATCTGTGAGAAGTGTGGCGTTGAAGTTACACAAACTAAAGTTCGTCGTGACCGCATGGGCCACATCGAGCTTGCTTCACCAGTTGCTCACATCTGGTTCCTAAAATCACTGCCGTCTCGTATCGGTCTACTTATGGATATCCCTCTACGTGATATCGAACGTGTTCTTTACTTCGAAATGTATGTAGTAACTGAACCGGGTATGACTGATCTAGAAAAATCTCAGATGCTAACTGAAGAAGAGTATCTGGATCGTCTAGAAGAGTGGGGTGATGAGTTCACGGCTAAGATGGGTGCAGAAGCGATCAAAGACCTACTTGCGTCTATGGATCTGCCTGCTGAAATCGAAGAAATGCGTGAAGAGCTTCAGTCTACTAACTCAGAGACTAAGCGTAAGAAGATCACTAAGCGTCTGAAGCTAGTTGAAGCGTTCGTTCAATCTGGTAACAACCCAGAGTGGATGATCCTTACTGTGCTTCCGGTACTTCCGCCAGATCTACGTCCTCTAGTACCACTAGATGGCGGTCGCTTCGCGACTTCTGATCTGAACGACCTATACCGCCGCGTAATCAACCGTAACAACCGTTTGAAGCGTCTACTAGAGCTTGCTGCTCCGGACATCATCGTACGTAACGAAAAGCGTATGCTACAAGAGTCTGTTGATGCACTTCTAGATAACGGTCGTCGCGGTCGCGCGATCACGGGTTCGAACAAGCGTCCTCTGAAATCTCTTGCTGATATGATCAAGGGTAAACAAGGTCGTTTCCGTCAGAACCTTCTAGGTAAGCGTGTAGACTACTCTGGCCGTTCTGTAATCACAGTAGGTCCATACCTTCGCCTACACCAGTGTGGTCTTCCTAAGAAGATGGCACTTGAGCTATTCAAACCATTCATCTACAGCAAGCTAGAGACTCGTGGTCTTGCGACGACAATCAAAGCTGCTAAGAAGATGGTAGAGCGCGAAGAAGCGATCGTTTGGGATATCCTAGACGAAGTAATCCGCGAACACCCAGTACTATTGAACCGTGCACCGACACTTCACCGTCTAGGTATCCAGGCGTTCGAACCAGTACTAATCGAAGGTAAAGCGATCCAGCTACACCCACTAGTGTGTGCGGCGTACAACGCGGACTTCGATGGTGACCAAATGGCGGTACACGTGCCTCTAACTCTAGAAGCACAGCTTGAAGCTCGTACTCTGATGATGTCGACAAACAACATTCTGTCGCCAGCGTCAGGTGATCCGATCATCGTACCTTCTCAGGACGTTGTATTGGGTCTTTACTACATGACTCGTGACAAGATCAACGTGAAAGGCGAAGGTATGTACCTTGCTAGCCCAGCTGAGGCTGAGAAGGCATACCGCACTAAGACGGCTGAGCTACACGCTCGCGTTAAAGTTCGTATCACTGAGACTGTTAAAGACGAAGATGGCAATAGCACAACTGAAACTAAGATGGTTGATACAACTATCGGTCGTGCAATGCTATGGCAAATCGTGCCTTCAGGTCTTCCGTACAGCATCGTTAACCAAAAGCTAGGTAAGAAGCAGATCTCTCACCTACTTAACGAGGCTTACCGTAAGCTAGGTCTTAAAGACACTGTAATCTTCGCTGACCAAATCATGTACACAGGTTTCGCTTACGCGGCACTTTCTGGTGTATCTGTTGGTATCGACGACATGGTTGTCCCAGCAGCTAAGTACACTGAGATTGAAGAAGCGGAAGCAGAAGTTCGCGAAATCCAGGAACAGTACCAATCTGGTCTTGTAACTGCGGGTGAGCGCTACAACAAAGTGATCGATATTTGGGCTTCGACCAACGATCGCGTAGCTAAGTTGATGATGGAAAACCTATCTTCTGAAACTGTTGTTAACCGCGACGGTGAAGAAGAGCAGCAAGAGTCATTCAACAGCATCTACATGATGGCCGACTCGGGCGCACGTGGTTCTGCAGCTCAGATTCGTCAGCTTGCAGGTATGCGTGGTCTGATGGCGCGTCCAGATGGTTCAATCATCGAAACGCCGATCACTGCGAACTTTAAAGAAGGTCTAAACGTACTTCAGTACTTTATCTCAACGCACGGTGCTCGTAAGGGTCTTGCGGATACGGCACTGAAAACAGCGAACTCGGGTTACCTAACTCGTCGTCTAGTAGACGTTGCTCAAGACGTTGTTGTACACGAGCATGACTGTGGCACCCATGAAGGTGTTGACATGATGCCGCACATCGAAGGTGGTGACGTTAAAGTTGCACTTTCTGAGCTGGCTCTTGGTCGTGTAGTTGCAGAAGATGTTCTTAAGCCAGGTACTGAAGATGTACTGATCCCACGTAACACTCTAATTGATGAGAAGTGGTGTCAGATCATGGAAGAGAACTCAGTTGACCGCATGAAAGTGCGCTCTGTAGTTACCTGTGATGCAGACTTCGGTTGTTGTGCTCAGTGTTACGGTCGTGACCTAGCACGTGGTCACCTAGTGAACCAAGGTGAAGCAGTGGGCGTTATCGCTGCTCAGTCTATCGGTGAGCCGGGTACACAGCTTACGATGCGTACGTTCCACATCGGTGGTGCGGCATCTACTGCAGCAGCAGAGAACAGCATTCAAGCTAAGACGACTGGTACAGTTAAGCTACACAACGCTAAGTTCGTTATCAACAAAGACAAGAAGCTTGTAATCACTTCTCGTGCATCTGAACTAACTATCATTGATGAGTTTGGTCGTACGAAAGAGAAACACAAACTACCATACGGTTCTCTACTCTCTAAAGGCGACAACGATGCAGTTGAAGCTGGCGACACAGTAGCGAACTGGGAAGCGCACACCATGCCAATCATCACTGAAGTGGCAGGTCGCATCCAGTTTGTTGATATGATCGATGGTGTAACCGTTTCTCGTCAAACAGATGACCTAACAGGTCTATCTTCGAGCGAAGTAACTGAAGCGGCAGCTCGCCCAGCAGCAGGTAAAGATATGCGCCCAGCTATCAAACTTGTTGATGCGGCAGGTAACGATGTAATGATCCCTGGTACAGATATGCCAGCGCATTACTTCCTACCAGGTAAAGCAATCGTAAACATCGAAGACGGCGCTGAAGTGGGCGTGGGTGATACTCTATCTCGTATCCCTCAGAAATCTGGCGGTAACAAAGATATCACCGGTGGTCTACCACGCGTAGCTGACCTATTCGAAGCTCGTAAGCCGAAAGAGCCTGCGATTCTTGCTGAGCACACAGGTACTGTAAGCTTCGGTAAAGAAACGAAAGGTAAACGTCGTCTAGTAATCACTCGTGAAGGCGGTGACGCTTACGAAGAGATGATTCCTAAGCATCGTCAGCTTAACGTATTCGAAGGCGAGAAAGTTGAACGTGGTGACGTGATCGCAGATGGTCCAGAGTCTCCACATGACATTCTACGTCTACGTGGTATCCACGCTGTGACTCAATACATCGCGAACGAAGTTCAAGAAGTATACCGTCTACAAGGCGTTAAGATTAACGATAAGCACATCGAAACTATCGTTCGTCAGATGCTACGTAAGTGTACAATCACGCACGCTGGTGACTCTACAGAGTTCCTAGTGGGTGAGCAGGTTGAATACGCGAACGTTAAGATTGCTAACCGTCAGCTAGAAGCTGAAGGCAAAGAGCTAGTTCGTTTCGAGCGTGAGCTACTTGGTATTACTAAGGCATCTCTAGCGACTGAATCGTTCATCTCTGCAGCATCGTTCCAGGAAACAACTCGCGTACTAACAGAAGCAGCCGTTTCTGGTAAGCGTGATGAGCTACGTGGTCTGAAAGAAAACGTAATTGTTGGTCGTCTAATCCCAGCAGGTACAGGTTTCGCTTACCACCAAGATCGTCAAGCTAAGCGTGTAGAAGAGCAAGAAGGTCCTTCAGCTGAACAAGCGACTGACAACCTTGCAGCACTACTAAACGCAGGTTTCTCTGCAGACGAGTAATCGCTAGCTAAGAAATGACAAAAGGCACCTTCGGGTGCCTTTTTTGTTTTTGGAGAGTGGGAGGTGGGAACGGACTTCGCCCTACGAGATTTTAGAACGGACTTCGTCCTTTGGATCGCTTCGCTGCTAGAGAACTGGATCGGGCTTCGCCCTTGTGGAAAGAGAGTTGACTTCTCATCCACTACAGAGCAACGTTAGTTATCCAGTTATCCAGTTATCCAGTTATCCAGTTATCCAGTTATCCAGTTATCCAGTTATCCAGTTATCCAGTTATCCAGTTATCCAGTTATCCAGTTATCCAGTTATCCAGTTATCCAAAACGCAAAAGGGTCGACGCAAAACGCCAACCCTCCAAGATTCTCTAGCTCTTATGCCCCAGGTGGAATCGCCAAGCTATCTGCGATAAGTTGAATCAACTGATCTTCCACTTCAAAGCGTACTTCGAGCAGTTCGCCCATTTTTGACATATCTGCCTCAAAGCTGGGCAGTTCATCATCTGCACTGACGCTGACATACTTATCGTTGAACTCAAGCAGAGGTTCTGTGGTTAAGACGATCTTGGCATAGGTCGCGTCGATTTCATTGTTAGTCTTAAAGCCTGTTGCTTGCCATTTTTTCATCACCATATCGTAGATTTTGAAATGGCCTTCAGAAATGTAATCAACCACATGATCGCAGAATGAGCTGATCTGTTTTGGGGAAGGAAGTTCGACAACATTAGAGTGGCCGTTTGCAGGTTGAAGGGAGCCCAGCTGACAATATTCGACAATCAGTGATTGTCTTGTTTCGAGCCAGTGGTCGATGACTTCGCTTGAGCCACCCCATTGTTCTTGTGTTTGTTTGAATTTATTCAGCATGACCATATCCTCATGATCGGATCACTTCTCCGGTGATCATTACGCTTTGACTCCCAAAGCACGTACAGAGTACAACCTCTTGTCCTTACTAGAATTTATAGTCTCAAAATTGACTGACTACAAACTCTGGTATGAATTTAGATTGCCAGTAAAATAGACGAACTGCAAGCGAAGAGGTGAGTCAATGTTGAATAAAAGTGACACAAACCGTACGAAGAATGCTTATTGGTGTGTTGTATCAGGAAGCGATATTTGGCTGCAAAACGGCCAGTTGCCTGAGGGAAATGCTGAGAGTTTGAACTTACCCTATGAGCAGGCAATTGAAGTCGGGCAGTGGGAGAATTGCCCGCTGATGTGGCTTAATGAAGCGGATGTGCCTGAGGAGCTTGAGCTGACCTCTTTGCGTGATTGTTTGCATTTTCCAGAGCCGCTATTTCTGCTGATGAGTAAGGCAATTCAGTACGGACATATGAGCCAAAGTCTGCGTTTTTGCCCTCAGTGTGGTGGTCGAAATCACCTCAATCACAATCAATTAGCTATGCAGTGTGGCGATTGTCGAACCTTACATTATCCGCGTATCTTCCCTTGTATCATTGTTGCTGTGCGTAACGAGCAGCAAATCTTACTGGCTCAACACCCAAGGCATCGTAATGGTATGTACACCGTTATCGCGGGTTTTCTAGAAGTCGGTGAGACGTTAGAGCAGTGCGTTGCACGAGAGGTCAAGGAGGAAACCGGAATAGAGGTGACCAACATCCGTTACTTTGGCAGTCAACCTTGGGCATTTCCGTCGAGTATGATGATGGGCTTTGTTGCCGACTACCAATCGGGTGAGCTGAAGCCCGATTACAGTGAGCTTAGTGATGCGCGTTGGTTTGGTGTCGAAGAGTTACCGCCCGTTGCCCCAGTCGGAACCATTGCTCGACAATTGATTGAATATACGCTGGATGAGATTAAGCTATCTAGCTGAAATATAGGTAAAAAAAACCCTCCAGAAGGAGGGGGTAAGTAAGATGTCGTTATGAGATGCCAAGCACTGTGTGCTCGGTTTATAATTGTAGTTTTCGCTAGCAAACAAATTTTTAACACTGATACTTAGTGGGTGCAAATTAAGCACTGATTTAAAAGTTAATAACTTGATCTAGGTTGCAAAGCACACAGCTTTTGCGAGTCAAACAGTGTTAGAATAGCCGCAACAAAAATGAGCCTAAAAATTGGAAAAACGGAATGACTGAATTAAAGAATGACCGCTATCTTCGTGCGCTACTAAAAGAGCCAGTAGATTACACTCCAGTATGGATGATGCGTCAGGCAGGTCGATACCTTCCAGAGTACAAAGCAACTCGCGCAGAAGCGGGTGACTTCATGTCTTTGTGCAAGAATGCAGAGCTAGCATCAGAAGTCACGCTTCAACCTTTGCGCCGTTTTCCTCTTGATGCCGCGATTCTGTTCTCTGATATCCTAACTATTCCTGACGCAATGGGCCTTGAGCTACGTTTCGCGGCAGGTGAAGGTCCTGTATTTGATAAGCCAATTACCTGTAAAGCGGACGTCGAAAAGATCGGTATTCCAGATCCAGAAGGTGAGCTTAAATACGTAATGAACGCAGTACGTCAGATCCGTAAAGATCTTAATGGTGATGTACCGCTAATCGGCTTCTCTGGCAGCCCATGGACGCTGGCTACGTACATGGTTGAAGGTGGTAGCTCTAAAGCTTTCACTAAGATCAAGAAGATGATGTACGCAGAACCACAAACGCTGCACCTACTGTTGGATAAGCTAGCAGACAGTGTTATCGAGTACTTAAACGCGCAAATTAAAGCGGGTGCTCAATCTGTGATGGTATTTGATACTTGGGGTGGTGTGCTCACTCCACGTGACTACAACCTATTCTCACTGCAATACATGCACAAAATCGTGGACGGCCTAATCCGTGAAAACGATGGTCGCCGTGTGCCTGTGACCCTATTCACTAAGAATGGTGGTATGTGGTTAGAGCAAATTGCAGCGACAGGTTGTGATGCAGTAGGTCTAGACTGGACAATCAATATCCAAGATGCGGTTAAACGTGTCGGCGATAAAGTAGCACTGCAAGGCAACATGGATCCATCTATGCTTTATGCATCTCCAGAGCGTATCCGTGAAGAGGTCTCAACTATCCTTGAAGGCTTCGGCGATGCAGGCACAGGTCACGTGTTTAACTTGGGTCACGGTATCCACTTAGATGTGCCGCCAGAAAACGCGGGCGTATTTGTTGAAGCGGTGCATGAGTTATCCAAACCGTACCACAAATAACTGGGTAATTTATGAAAAGCGCCTGATACGACCAGGCGCTTTTTTGTTATAGGTTACACTAGCCGCTATACTGCCGTTAGACATATAGAAAGGAATACGGATAATTCATGAAAACTCGTGACAAGATAGTGCTAGCTGCACTGGAACAATTTAACCAGCATGGTGAGCGTAATATCACAACCAATCATATTGCTGCACATATCGATATTAGTCCGGGTAACCTGTATTACCACTTCCGTAACAAGCAAGAAATCGTGCGCGAGATCTTCGCTTTATACTCTAATGAACTTCTTGAGCGCTTCACGCCTATTCAGGGCCAGCAAGAGAGCTTAGTTCTACTCAAGCACTATCTGGATTCGATCTTTACTTTGATGTGGAAGTATCGCTTCTTCTACGCCAACTTGCCGGAGATTCTTCAGCGCGATGAACAGCTACATGAAGAATACATCCAGGTTCAAGAAAAGCTGCAAACCAACCTCATCAATATCATGCGCGCATTTGTCGACCTTGATCTAGTGTCTGTCGAAGATAGCGAGATGAAGTCACTGGTGACTACTCTGCATATGATTGCTTCGAGTTGGTTGGGCTACCAAGCGGCAATGTCACCGAAAACAAAGATCACTGAGCAGGTTATCCATCAAGGCATGCTACAAATGATTTCTGTGGTAAAACCGAAAGCCACGGCACAAGGCTTAGAGCAGCTTCAATTGTTGGAAGATGGCGTTAAAGCAATTCATGCTTAGTCATAACTAATTGAAATTGTTCAATCAGTGAGAACCCATTAGAGTATTGAGAGATATTTTAATGGGTTTTGTTTTATGCACTTCGATGTTTTTAATGGTGATGCCGATGGAGTGATTGCGCTGCTTCAATTGCGCTTAGCCGATCCCAAGCCATCCACTTTAGTCACTGGTGTTAAACGTGACATTCAATTGCTCGAAAAGATATCGCTTAGTGCTGACGACACACTAACGGTTTTAGATATCTCGATGGACAAGAACAAAGCCGGTCTTGAGAAAGCCTTAGCTATCGGAGCTGGTGTCTTTTATGCCGATCACCATAAGTCTGGAGATATTCCGCGTAATGCCAATTTAGATGCGCATATCGACTTAGATGCAAATACCTGTACCGCTTTAATCATCGATGAGTTGCTAGGTGGACGATATCACGCTTGGGCTATAACCGCTGCCTATGGTGACAATCTGATTGCTAAAGCGGATGAGTTGGCTAACAAGGCGGGCTTGAGCGATGAGCAGAAACGACAACTCAAGCAGCTCGGTACACTCATTAACTACAATGGTTACGGTTCAGAGTTAGAAGACCTGCATTTCCATCCTGCAGCACTGTTCCAAGAGCTTTTGGCCTACGATGATCCTTTTGCTGTTATTGCTGATCAAAACTCCCCATTTTTATTTTTACGTGCGGCTTATCAGGCAGATATGGATGGGGCGCTGGCGATAAAAGCTAAATATCGCAGCGCTAAGTTAGCCGTCTTTGAATTACCCAATCAGGCGTCATCTCGCAGAATCAGTGGTGTTTATGGTAACCACTTGGCAAACAAAGCGCCAAACTCGGCCCATGCGGTATTAACTGAAAACAGTGATGGGACATATACCGTTTCACTACGTGCACCGCTGAACAACAAACAAGGGGCAGGGGATATTTGTACCCAGTTTCCAAGTGGCGGAGGACGAGCAGCCGCTGCGGGGATCAATGCATTACGTAAAGAGCAGTTAAATGCGTTTATCGAGGCGGTTGAGCAATACTATCGCGGGTAAAGTCGCATGGATTGGGCGTTCTACACTAACTTGAACGCCACATTGGTTGCGACTAGCGGGTTAGCCAGCTCTTAGGGTTCTGAGTTTTACTGTTACGGCGAATCTCAAAGTAGAGTGACGGGCGTGGTTGGCCTCCGGTATCGCCAGCTAAAGCAATACTTTCGCCTGCAATGACTTTGTCACCTTCTTTCTTAAGCAGGCTCTGGTTGAAACCATACAAAGTCATGTCACCCTTACCGTGGTCGAGTAACACCACCAAGCCGTAGCCGCGTAAATAGTCAGCAAAGACGACAGTTCCTGAATACACCGCTTTCACTGATTGACCGTAGTTGGCATTGATTACCATACCTTTCCAATTAATCTGCCCGGTTTGGCGAGAGCCATAGTTGTGCAGTATCTTACCTTTTACCGGCCATGGCAGCTTACCTTTTTGACGAGCTAAACCATCCATAGGGACAGCGTTGCGCTTAGCTGCTTTAGCAATTTCTGCTTTCAGTCGAGTTTCATTGCGTTGCAGCTCTGAGAGGTAAACTTTGTCATTGGAAATGCTCGTACGTATCTGCGAGACAGTCCCTTTACGTTTAGACTGAGTATTTGCCAGTTGATCGCGTTTGTTGGTTTGCTGCTTAAGCAAGCTAGTGATTTGCTGTTTCTCTAGCTTGAGCTGTTCGCGGCTATCATCTAGCTCATCAACCGTTTTCTCTAGCTCAGCAATGGTAGTCGCTCGTTCTTTGGCAAGGTGTTGGAAGTATTGGCTAATTCTATCTTCTTCGACACCTTGGTTAAGAATGTTCGAGGATGTCTTAGCACGTTGAGTGACGTAGTAGGTTTGAATGAGCTCTGCCAACTTATCGCTTTGAGCTTTCTTGTGCTGTTCGAGTTGCTCGACTTTAGATTCTAGGCTACGGATATTTTTATTCGTATTGGCTAAAGAAGCTTTGGTTTCTTTGATCTCTTTCTCTAGTCGAGTGATCGTGATTTCTTGGGATTTAAGCGACTTTTGCAGTGAGTCGAGTTTCTTTTGCTGGGAAGACAGTGACTGCTTTTGGCGAGAGATCTCACCGCTGACACCCTTTAGCTCGGAGTTGTTTGCTGCATAGCTAGGAGTGATTGAGTAAGAACAAAGCATCAACCCGAGCGTAAGCCAAACCTTGTTGGTAAACAGAGTCTTTAGTGGGGTGCTAGCCATGTTACAAATTTGCCCTAACTATTTGAGAAGCATCCAGTATACCCAAACCTTTTGATCAGAAGAAAGCGCAATGTCAAAACTTGTTGCAGCACCTCTGAAAACAAAAAGCCCGAGTAATGGCTCGGGCTTTGAAATGCGGGAGTAAAAGTTAATTACTTAACGAGAACTTCACCTGTCATCTCAGCTGGAATTTCCAGACCGACTAGAGAAAGCATAGTTGGAGCTAGGTCAGACAGTTTACCGCCTTCTTTGAACTCAACCTCTTTCTCACCAACGTAGATTAGAGGAACTGGTAGGTTAGTGTGAGCAGTGTGCGTGCCACCTGTCTCTGGGTCTACCATCATTTCCGCGTTACCGTGGTCTGCTGTGATCAGCATTTGGCCGCCAACTTCTTCGATGGCTGCAGTGACTTTAGCTACACATGCATCGATTGCTTCGATCGCTTGCTCTGCTGCTTCATAAACGCCAGTGTGACCAACCATGTCTGGGTTCGGGTAGTTACAGATGATCGTGTCGTATTTACCAGATTTGATCGCCGCAACCATCTTCTCTGTAAGTTCTTCAGAGCTCATTTCTGGTTGTAGGTCGTAAGTGGCTACTTTTGGAGAAGCAACAAGCTGACGTTCTTCACCGTCGAACTCGCTCTCAACACCACCGTTGAAGAAGAAAGTCACGTGTGCGTATTTCTCCGTTTCAGAGATACGTAGCTGAGTTTGACCTTGCTTAGATAGCCACTCACCGTAAGTGTTCTCTAGAGACGCTGGTGGGAATGCGATTGCTAGTGGGATGTCAGCTGCGTACTGCGTTAGCATTACGAAGTCGATTGCTGGGAATACAGCGCGTTCGAAGCCATCAAATGCTGGTACGAAAGTACGTGTGATTTGACGAGCACGGTCAGCACGGTAGTTCATGAAGATGACTGCATCGCCATCTGCGATAACTGCGTCTTCTTGACCTTCAGCTTTGATCGCTGTCGCTTTAACGAACTCATCGTTCTCTTCACGAGCGTATGCCGCTTCAAGACCAGCGACTGCTGAATCAAAAGTAAATTCTGCTTTTGCTTGAGTAAGAAGATCGTAAGCAACTTGTACGCGGTCCCAGTTGTTATCACGGTCCATTGCGTAGTAGCGACCAACTAGCGATGCCACGCGGCCTTTACCTAGTGTTGCGAATAGGTCTTGGAAGCGTTGTAGAGAGTTCTCTGCGCTACGTGGTGGTGTATCACGACCGTCTAGGAAGCAGTGTAGGTAAATCTTCTCTGCGCCACGTGCTGCTGCCATTTCAACGGCTGCGTAGATGTGATCTTCGTGAGAGTGTACGCCACCTGGAGACATTAGGCCCATGATGTGTACTGCTTTTTCAGCTTTAACAGCAGAGTCGATTGCTTCAACTAGAGCAGGAGTCTGTGTAAACTCACCGTCAGCAATAGATTTAGTGATGCGAGTTAGGTCTTGATACACAACGCGACCTGCACCGATGTTTGTGTGACCTACTTCAGAGTTACCCATTTGACCATCAGGTAGGCCAACATCCATGCCAGAAGCAGAGATTAGAGTGTTTGGCTTGTTAGCAAACAGGCTATCAAGGAATGGAGTTTTTGCGTTCGCGATTGCGTTGCTTGCTGTATCTTCACGGTGTCCGTAACCGTCAAGAATAACTAGAGCCATAGGCTTCTTAGCTGTCATAGTGATGACCTCGTCAAATTTCAAAGTAACTTTGGAAACTAAATTAGCGTAATTTTACTACACTTTTTAACCAAAACTGTAGGTTAAGATCAAATATTGTTTGTGAAATATTGTTGTTATCTTTCACCTTACTTCCAGTGGGTATGTTTCCCAACCACTTGTGTTAGGGCCTGTTGACCTTTTATGGTTAAATTTTGTTGTCGTTATTTTCTCGCGTAAGGAGGAAATTAACAGTGGGAAATACCTATTACTCTAATAGCCTATGCGACCAAAATTCCTGTCCCTACAACGGCAACGATGGCCCCAATCCATGCAAAACGGTTAGGGCGCCTACCTGAGTAAATCCAAAGTATAGGCAACAACATAATAGGAGTTGTGGAAGACAAGAGTGCCACCATACCGACATTTCCTTCCTGAAGGGCGTATAGGATCAACGTCATTCCGACTGCCATGGCGAGGAAGCCATTGACTGCGGTAATGGAGAAAATTCGCAGGTTCATGGGTTGTGTAGCTCGCGCAAGTTTGGCGCCAGTGAGGAAAAACAGACAGTGAGCAGCAAACGCTGTCATCATCCGCATGGCAGATGCTGCAACAGGATCGATAGCCGTTTGCATAACAGGCTTAGCAATAATGCCACCGAGTGCTTGGCAAAGTGCTGCTAGTAGACCTAAACCGACCCCGACCCAAATACTGCCTTTGACTGACTCAAGTTGATTATTAGCTTGCCCTTTACGACCAAAAAAGATTGCGGTTAACACGCCAGAAAAAACTAATGCTGATCCCAACAACTCTCGAGATGTCATGGTTTCACTAAACAGGAAGTAACCTAGTACAGCGGAGAAGACAGCATGGCAAGAAAAGAGCAGACCAGCTTGTCTTGGTCCCATGCGATTGAGGCAGGCGAAAAGGGCAGTATCTCCGATGAAGATACCGATCACGCCAGATAGCATCATGGCAGAGATAGCGCTGGTTTCTACGCTGGCCCAACCGCCAGTAATCAGGGCCATACCCCCTAAAATCACAGAGGTACAACCCATACGCCAACGGCTATAGGCAAAGGTTCCTAAATGTTGCGCGGGAACAACCGAAAGTAGACTGGCTACCGCCCAAAGAAATGCCGCTGCCAATGCCAGCCATTCATATCCCATTGACACGAAATCCTTGTGAATTTGGAAGAGTAATGGCTGACAATATGCATTAAAAAAAGTTTAAATCATAGGTTAAACCTTAAAGCGTCCCACCTCGCGGCGCATGGTTTCAGCCGACTCACGCATGTTATCGGCACTTTCACTGCTTTGAAGCGCTTGTGAAGCAAGGACATCAGAAGCATCTTTAATCCCCTGCGTATTGCGACTGATATCTTCACTCACAGCTCTTTGTTCTTCGGCCGCACTCGCAATCTGCAGTGCCATATCGTTGATTTCAGTAATCGCGTCAGTGATATGACCCAAGCTATCGGCCGCTTGCTGAGCATAGTCGACACTTGTATCGGCAAGCGACGTGCTGCTCTGCATGCTGTTAACCGCTAACTGAGTATTGTTTTGTAATGTCTCGATCATATTGCGGATCTCTTCGGTTGAACCGTGAGTACGCTGGCTCAGCACGCGAACCTCATCCGCAACGACTGCAAAACCGCGTCCTTGCTCGCCAGCGCGAGCCGCTTCAATCGCTGCGTTAAGCGCCAGTAGGTTGGTCTGTTCAGCAATCTCTTGAATGGTAGAAAGGATCTGATTAATGCTTTGAGTATTACTCTCTAACTCAGAGATCACGCCCGCAGCAGCCATGACCTGATCGGCTAAGTCAACGATCGCTTGGCGGTTTTTCTGAATCACTTGTTGGCCGTCCTGACAAGCGGTGGATGAAGTTTGAGAAGCGGCCGCTGTGAGTTCGGCATGGCTTGCGACCTCTGCCGCAGTAGCTGACATCTCATGGATGGCTGTCGCTATCTGGTTAACATCATTTTGTTGCGCTTCAACTTGATGAGAAGCCTGTTGTGACAGTTCATTTGCTTGAACGGCTTGGTTGGCGAGCTTTTCACTGTGGTTGATGATGCCAGTGATCATTGCCTGCATTTGACTCAAGAACTGGTTCACATGCTCCGCAACTTCACCGATTTCGTCTCGGCGCTTAATCTCGACTCGTTGGGTTAAATCGCCTTCACCTTTAGACAGTTGTGAAAGGGATGCTGACAAGTCTTGCAGCGGTTTAAGCAGTTTAGTAATGGTGTAGGTACTGAAAGTGGCAATAACCAAATACAGAATGATAGAAGCGAGCGCAGTAAACTGGATTTGTTCGGTAACGGAAGCGAAGGCGAGATCTTTATCGACCACGATGCCTAAAGACCAGTCTGTGGTCGGGACATTGGTGACATAGATAAGCTTGTCACCTTGATCCGGCCAACTAATGGTCGATAAAGCGGATTTGCTGACAAGCTCACTGACCATGTTATGGCTAAGATCAGGGTTGAGAACGGTTAGAGGCTGTTGGCTGAGTTTTTCATCCTGATAGGCAACAATGTTGTTGTTACCATCCACTAAGAAGGTAAAGCCATCGTTATCTAAAGTGATGTTGAGAACTTCGCTGATAATGTTGGTGACCGTTAAGTCGGCGGCAAGCACCCCTTTTCTTTCACCTGAGAAGGCTTTGGCAAAACTGACAACAATACTGCCATCGAAATCTTGGTAGGGTTCGGTCAGGATAAGCCCTGAGGATTTCATTGCATCTTGATACCACGGGCGAGTTCTTGGGTCGTAATCGGCAGGCCAGTCTTCGGTTTTATCGCCATAAGCAATGGAGCCGTCATCAAAACCTGCATAAACGGAAAGAAAATCGCCCGCTCGCTTGGTAATCAGCATTTCACGGTCAGAGTTATCTGACTGGACGATGGTTTTCTCGTTAGCAAGCATCATATCGCTGCGTATGGCTAACCAATCACTAATGTAGCGAGTAGTGGCGTGGCTGATATTGGCCATTTCACTGTTTAGGGCTGAGGTGGTTTCTTGCTTTAATTGGCTTACCGAGATCCAAGCTTGAACCCCGCTGACCACTGCGATAACGATTGCGATCGCAATCTGCATTTTGAGTTTTATTGTATTTCTCATTGCCTTTCCTTCATTTACGAGACAATAGATTGAGAAAAGCGGAGTGGAGAGACACTGGGAGAAGGTGTTTGCTATGTGGAGAGCATCAACCGAACCTCGTGGGCACTACCGCCGGATAGAAATCTCACATTGAAAGTGAAATGGATGTTCTTATTATTGAACTGATTTTATAATCCAAAGCGATCAATTTGCTTGATCTATGTACAGGAACACCGACTAACTTACCTATTCAAGGCGAATATTGATTGAACTGTGACCTTCAGTCAATAAATAATAAACACCATACGGTAATTAGGTGAGTAGCAGTGCTCCGGCGTAAACTATTGCTAAGCCAATCACACCGATAATTAGCCCTGTTTTAGCCATATCTTTGCTCTCGATAAGGCCAGTAGAGTAAGCCAGAGAGTTTGGTGGTGTTGATACTGGTAAAATCATGCCAAGTGATGCGGAGAAGGCGACAACGACCAATAATCCTTGCAGTCCACCGACGCTCGCTAAACTCTCCATTGAAGCCCCAATTGCAGCCGCAATTGGCATTAATAGGTTTGCGGTCGCGGTATTAGACATGAAGTTTGCCATTAACCAGCAAACAACCGACAGAGTAAGAACCACAGCAATGGGCGATAGCGATTCGTAATCAATTGCATGAGCAAGCGCTACGGCTAATCCTGTTTTCTCCAAACCAATACCAATCGCAATACCACCGGCGACTAGCCACAGTACATCCCAGTTAATCAGCTTGAGTTCAGCTTTACCCATAATGCCTGTGAGCGTGAAAACAGCCAGTGGAATAATGGAAACAACATAGGTGTTCATGCCATGCAGTTTGGTCGTCATCCACAGTAGGATGGTTGAAGCAAACGTGGCGTAAACCACCATAGCGCGCCAGTTCTTTTGGAATTGCCCATCTAATTTAAGCTTCATAGTTTGTTGGGAAGAAGGGAACAGCTTTTGCAGCAGGAACCAAGCGATAGTCAGTTGCACAATCACGAAAGGTAATCCCATCATCATCCAACTTAAGAAATCGATACTGTTCTCGCCAGTGAGGTACTGGAGTGCGATGGCGTTCGGTGGCGTACCGATTGGAGTCGCAATGCCGCCTGTGTTAGCGGCGATCGGGATACACAGTACTAAAGCTTTAATACCAATATCGCCTTTAGGTGCCGAAGCGACAATCGGGCCAAGCAAAGCGAGCATCATTACCGTTGTTGCGGTGTTGGACATAAACATTGAGAACACGGCAGTAATCAACATTAAGCCAAGCATGATGAACTTAGGCTGGTGGCCAAAAGGCTTGAGCAGGACGCGTGCTAAGTTGTTGTCGAGCTCATATTTAGAGGCTGCGATTGCAAGGGCAAAACCACCCATAAACAGAATAATGATTGGTGAAGAGAAGGCGCTGAAGATGTCCGTGTAGTTCATCAACTCCCCCAAATCATGTCCTGCAGGAGGATTGCGGAATAAATGTAGTCCTTTGTCGGAAATCATCACCAGTTCTAAGGCTATGATCAAAATTGAAGTAGCAAAAACTGGGACGGGCTCTAGTACCCAAAGTAGTGCTGCTAGAAGAAAGATTGCCAATAGTCGATGCTGAATCAGGGTGAGATCATCAATAGGGATCCAGTCAATGGGCATAAACAGCACACCGATTGGCAGACCAAAACTGATCAATAGCTTAATGATGATTCCCGATTCTACCTTTGGCATACAATCCTTTACCTCAAAAGTATTAGTGAAGCCACAGATTAGTTCACAATGAATTAAAGGTCTTAGACCAAGTCTAGAATTTTGATAAACAGTTGAAATTGTTGAGGGAGGTTTGCTTTGGGTCAAAAAAAGCCCCGCGATTGCGAGGCTTCAGAATCGAGCGTTGGTGATTATTCCGCTGCTTGTTCTGCTTGTTCTGCTTGAGCGGTATGAGCGTAAGGTGTCCCCATTACTGTAGACTGACCGTTTTGCATCGTGTCATCAAATTTCACTGCATCTTTGGCGAATAGGTTGATAACCGTTGAGCCTAGCTTAAAGCGACCCATCTCTTCACCTTTCTTAAGGATTACCGCCTTGTCACCTTCAGCCGGGTAGTCCCATTTGTAAACGGTATTGCCGCGTGGTGGTGTGACTGTGCCAGCCCAAACTTGCTCAATGCTGCCAACAATTGTTGCGCCAACAAGCACCTGTGCCATTGGTCCAAATTCAGTATCAAAAATACACACGACACGTTCGTTACGTGCAAATAGGTTTGGTACGTTCTCCGCAGTAAGCGGGTTAACTGAGAATAGATCTCCTGGTACATAAATCATCTGACGAAGTGTGCCGTCACATGGCATGTGTACACGGTGATAATCACGTGGCGAAAGGTACAGTGTCGCGAATTCGCCGTCGGCAAACTCTTGAGCTAACTCTGCATCTCCACCTAATAGCTCTTGCGCCGTAAAGTCATGGCCTTTTGCCTGAATCAGTTTGCCATCAGTGATAGGGCCAAACTGACTGACACAAGCATCTGCTGGGTGCGTGATAACAGTGGCTTCTTCGGTGATTGGGCGTGCGCCATCTTTTAGCTCTCGAACAAAAAATTCGTTAAACGTCTTAAAGTGTTTAGGATCAGAATGAAGTGCTTCATCCATGTTGACGTTGTATTGCTTGATAAACCACTTGATGATTGCTGTTGTTAGACCGCCAGCTTTTGCTGAAGCTAGCTTACCTACTAAGCGGGTTAAGCCGTGCTGAGGGATCCAATATTGCAGTCCAACTTTAATCTTATCCATTGTCTTCAATTCCAATGCTATTTTCATGATTGACTATATTCTGGGCGCGAGATGTTACTCAAAATGCGCCCAAAAGTCAGCTGTTGCGAGAGTTTGCTTACAAATTTGCGGCTACAAATCGGCTTTTTTACTGCGGGAGTATTGTCGGTTAGCTTTGTTTTCCGCCATGCTTTCAAGGATACGGTGATAATTTTCAAAGCGGATTTCGTTGATCTTACCCTCATCGACAGCCTGTCGAAGTACGCACCCTGGATCGTCATTGTGTTTACAATCTCGGAATTTACAACTGCCAAGATAAGGCCTGAACTCAACAAAAGCTTTAGTCACCTCTTCGGCTTCCAAGTGCCACAGACCAAACTCACGAACTCCCGGTGAGTCAATTAGGTCGCCACCTGTCGGAATATGGTAAAGGCGTGATGCGGTGGTTGTGTGTTGGCCTAGGCCTGAGTTTTCTGAGATCTCGCCTTCCTCAACATTAAATTGAGGCATAAGCGCATTGACTAGACTTGATTTACCGACACCAGACTGGCCGACGAAAATATTGATACGATCTTTCAACTCAGCTTCGAGCTCAGCAATACCTTCCCCGGTTTGTTTACTTACAAACAGCACCTTGTAGCCAATGCGCTCGTATTCGTTTAGCCAAGATTTGTATTCAGCCAGTTGCTCTTGTTCAAGAAGATCGATTTTGTTCAATACTAGCAGCGGCGCAATGCTTAAGGTTTCGGAGGCGACCAAGTAGCGATCAATGATATTGAGCGACAACTCAGGTAAAACTGAAGAAACGATGACCATTTGGTCTACGTTCGCAGCGACAGGTTTTAGACCGTCGTAGTAGTCAGGGCGTGTTAAGACTGAAGTTCTTGGCTCGACGGCTTCAACCACACCATTGATGCCTTCCATCGACTCTAGGCCAGGGCGCCAAATAACTTTGTCCCCAGAAACCAGAGATTCGATACCGCGACGAAGATTACAGCGCTGGACTTCTCCGCTGTCTAGATCTTCTATATCTGCGTGTTGTCCAAAACGAGTGATAACCAGGCCTGATTTACTCCCTCCAAGCATAGATTCATCCCATTGAATGGTCTCTTCCTGCTTAAGTTTGCGTTTTTGGTTATGGCGTACGCGCCTCACCTGACCTTTGGTTAGCTTTTTCTTTTTAGCCACGTTTCTCTACTTCAGTTGATTAATTTATCGGGTGATACCTGTCTGACAGCGAGTATCTCAATCTATCTTGGGTATCGGAATTTGGGTATAGTACCTCTTTTAGCACAAAACCAATAGGCAACGATTTATGTCCTTTAGCGATCAAAATTTAATTTGGATTGATCTTGAGATGACAGGACTGGACCCAGAAACCCACAAAGTTATCGAAATCGCCACCATAGTGACTGATAGTGAATTGAATATTTTAGCTGAAGGACCTGTACTTGCCATTCATCAGCCAGAAGAAGAACTGGCTAAAATGGATGAGTGGTGTACAACAACGCATACAGGCAGTGGCTTGGTTAAGCGTGTACGCGAAAGTAAAATCGATGAGCAAGAAGCGATCCGTCAAACGATTGCGTTTTTAGAAAAATGGGTACCTAAAGGTAAATCGCCAATTTGTGGTAACAGTGTTGGTCAAGACAGACGTTTCTTGTACAAGCACATGGCCGAGCTTGAGCAGTATTTCCACTACCGTTACATTGACGTGAGTACGTTGAAAGAACTTACTCGTCGTTGGAAGCCTGAAGTACTCGATGGCTTTTCGAAAACAGGCAGTCACCTTGCGCTAGACGATATTCGAGAGTCGATAGCCGAACTTCAGTACTATCGTAAAACGATTATCTCAATTTAATCGACTTTAATAACGCCAGCGCATTCGCTGGCGTTTTTGTTTATGGCACGGGGAGAAAAGCAAACTGAGCAACACCATGAACTACCTTGGTGATGCCTCGATTTGTTTTGTCTGCAACGATGAGTGCCATCATGTCTTGAATCATGACCATCTTAGTGAATCGGCGGTCAAAGCTGATATCACCGCCATCTTCATCGGTATCATTACTGTAAATTAGCGGGTTCCCATATTGGTCTTTGCGATGATAGAGTCGCCACACGAAGATCTCTATGTTTCTCGCGCTGTTATATAAAGACTGCTCATCTAATGAATCGATGATAAAGAACTCTTGCTGGTGGTTGTATGAACGGCGCAGCATCTCTGATAGGCCGACGATAGCGGCAAATACTCGGTCTCCCTGAAAGCTCTCATCAAAACTTAGTAAGATTGCATCAATTCCAGTGACGCCATTAAGCTCATCAAAAACTAAAGAGGGAAGTTCGATACTCTCTTCAGAACCAAAAATCTGGGTAATGCGACTTTCTATGGTTGCTTGCGGATTCTTATGCAGTTGAATTGGATTGCGGATGTAGAGTTTTCGTGTCAGCTCCACCATCTGTATCTTTAGCTGTCTCGCATGAACATCCATAACAAAATCAACGTCGCTTTTGCCGAGGTTACGCATGGGCTTAGGCATAGAGCCGCAACCAACAATTAACGCAGCGATAAATAATGGCATGAGCGTTCGAAAAACAATCCTTTGCAACGACATGGACACTGAACCTTAACTAGGAGAAATCTTGTAACCATTGGAACGAGGCTTTTATAGCCAATAGTTATATTAAATTTTGCATTCATCAGCGACATTAAGTCACTAAAATGCAGGTCAATATCCCAATTTGAGCATAGGTAAGGTTACTTTTATGTTATTTAACGAAATGCATTTCGTTTAAATTTCAAGCTGTTTTGATGATTGATGTGCGCTTTTCATCCAAACAGGAAAAAAATGGTTTTTTTTTGCATGAAGGACTTGCATCACAAAAAAATGCTCTTATAATTCGCAGCCCTGAACGACGGAAACGTTGTTGATGCGACACTAGCTCAGTTGGTAGAGCGCAACCTTGCCAAGGTTGAGGTCATCGGTTCGAACCCGATGTGTCGCTCCACTTCTTCTTAAGTGGAAAGTAAAGTCTTCATCGTACTTAACGGTGACACAATACGGACGCGGGGTGGAGCAGCTTGGTAGCTCGTCGGGCTCATAACCCGAAGGTCGTCGGTTCAAATCCGGCCCCCGCAACCAAATTCAATTAATAGCGAAAGCTATTGATTATGCGACACTAGCTCAGTTGGTAGAGCGCAACCTTGCCAAGGTTGAGGTCATCGGTTCGAACCCGATGTGTCGCTCCAATTATCTAGTTAGATCTTGTCTGGCTGGAGACAAGTTACCGTTGTACTTAACAATGGCATCCGGACGCGGGATGGAGCAGCTTGGTAGCTCGTCGGGCTCATAACCCGAAGGTCGTCGGTTCAAATCCGGCTCCCGCAACCACATTTAGATGAATTGCTGATGCGATTTATCATGCGACACTAGCTCAGTTGGTAGAGCGCAACCTTGCCAAGGTTGAGGTCATCGGTTCGAACCCGATGTGTCGCTCCAATTATCTAGTTAGACCTTGTCTAGTTGGAGAAAAGTTCCCGTTGTACTTAACAACGGCATCCGGACGCGGGGTGGAGCAGCTTGGTAGCTCGTCGGGCTCATAACCCGAAGGTCGTCGGTTCAAATCCGGCCCCCGCAACCAAATTTAATCAATAGCCCTTGCTGTTGATGTGCGACACTAGCTCAGTTGGTAGAGCGCAACCTTGCCAAGGTTGAGGTCATCGGTTCGAACCCGATGTGTCGCTCCAATTAAAAAGTCTTCATCGTACTTAACGGTGACAAAGATGCGACACTAGCTCAGTTGGTAGAGCGCAACCTTGCCAAGGTTGAGGTCATCGGTTCGAACCCGATGTGTCGCTCCAAATCTCCTTCAAGTGATTTTCATTTGAATAGACCTTACGGTCACCGCTCTTTAGCTAATGCTGCGAAGCATGAAACCCAAATCAGTAAAAAGTCCTCCTAGTTTTTAGGTGGGCATTTTTATGTCTCAATATTAAATCTCAGCACGAGATGTGCTCAGTCAGAATCAATAGCAAGCATTATGTGAGCTAGGGTTTGGTATGTTAGTCAACAGACTTATCCACAGATGCGTGGTTGTGGATAACTTGGTGGGTAACCTGATTTTTATTCATGTATAACGCTTGACTAAAACGATCTTTTTGTTGTTGAAACTTTCTTACCTAACATTGAATTAACTGTAAATATTTGATTTTTAAGACAATTTTGTATTTATGCTTAGTTGGGTTAGTAGTTGTTTACGATCATTAAGTCACTGTTTTTTGATCCTAGTCATTTCTTACCACTGTGATTAACTTCTCCATCTGTAAGAAAATGAGTAATCGTTCTTTCTTTTTTCCACATTTTGGTTTTTGGAGCTAGGTCAAACTCTGAGTGGCTAAGTTCGGCAAGCATTATGCATCGCGTGGTAAGCCTTTTTCGACAATTCGAATCAACCTATTTAGCGTAGTTGATTGAGCAGGGATTTGCGTTCGTTGTTGCTCTAAAGCCCATTTAATATGTATATCTAGGGTTTCACTTATACCGAGGCGATTCTCTAGCGCTTCAATGATATCGATAGAGTAGGGAGCATTTCCCATAGCGATTGATAGGTTTCTTAGCCATTGCAAATGCCCGATACGGCGAATAGCTGAACCTTCCATATTTTTTAAGAAAGTCGCTTCATCCCATTTAAATAGCTCGACGAGATTTGCATTGGTCAATGCTTCTCTACGATGAAAGTCTTGCTGATCGGTTAATTCGGAAAAGCGATTCCAAGGGCAGACAAGTTGACAGTCGTCGCAACCATAGATTCTGTTGCCCATGGCTTTGCGAAACTCTTCCGGGATCACGCCATCTAACTCAATGGTTAAATAAGAGATACAACGTCTTGCGTCAACAATACCGTCACCGATGATGGCTTGCGTCGGACATGAGGTAATACAAGCTTTGCATTTACCACATTCATCAACGCTGGGTTCGTCGACTGGAAGAGGAAGGTCTATCAGCAACTCACCAAGGAAAAACCATGAGCCACACTCTTTATCTAGAATAAGTGAATGTTTTCCAGTCCAGCCCAATCCTGCTTTCTGTGCCAAAGGCCTTTCAAGTATCGGCGCGGAATCAACAAAAGGTCGATAGCCAAAACTGCCAACTTCTTGTTCTATTTTTTGCCCGAGCTTTTTAAGCTGGTTACGGATTAACTTATGATAATCACGCCCAAGAGAGTAGCGACTTATATAGGCTTGTGTTGGATCTGATAGATTGGCGGCAAATTGCGCTTCAGGAGGCAGGTAGTTCATACGTACGCTAATGACACGTACAGTACCCGGCAGCAATTCGGCAGGACGCGCTCTCATCATCCCATGACGAGCCATCCAGTCCATTTCCCCGTGATACCCTGCATCAAGCCATTTTTGTAGTTCAGCTTCATGCTCAGAGAGATCTACATCGCAGATGCCAACTTTTTGGAAGCCAAGTTCTTGGCCCCAAATTTTGATCTTGTCTGCGAGCTCTTGGTAGTTCATTCTGATTGCTCCGGGTAAAGGGGGCAGGATCTTAACGGATCTTATATGCAGGATCTAGCCAAGGAAAAGCGAAAAATGGCAAGAAATCGCTGATTTTTCGTTTTACTTACACAAGATCTCTTGTCTCTCAATTCCAACCCAGTTTACTATTCCTGTTCTTTTGATTTTTATATAGTCACAGCGTAGAGATTGATCTTCATGACCACCAAACAATTTGCCCTTAAAGATGAACAAGCAACGATTCAATTAGGGACAGCATTGGCACACTTGTGCTCTCAACAAACCACCATTTACTTACACGGTGATTTGGGTGCAGGTAAAACGACATTTAGTCGTGGTTTTGTTCGCGCGCTTGGTCATGAAGGCAATGTGAAAAGCCCAACTTACACTCTCGTTGAACCTTATCAACTGGCTCAGTGGCAGGTTTACCATTTTGACCTTTACCGTTTAGCGGATCCTGAAGAACTTGAGTTTATGGGGATCCGTGATTACTTCACTTCAGATGCTATCTGTTTGGTTGAGTGGCCTGAGAAAGGGCAAGGTCTGCTGCCAGAAGCCGATCTGGATATTGATCTTCGCTATGACGGAGAGGCACGTGTTGTTGTACTGACGGCAAATAATCAGTACGGATGTCAATTATTGGAACAGTTGGAGTTATGTTGAAGAGTACTTTTATAAGAGCAGTTTTCTTTCCATTTCTTCTTGCTCTTACTCTTGCGCCCGGTTTTGCATTCGCAAACGCGCTAGAAGGGATTCGTGTTTGGCCTTCTCCTGATGAGACACGTGTTGTCATCGATCTTTCATCAGAAGCTGACTACAGCTATTTTACGCTCTCTAGTCCAGAGCGTTTAGTGGTTGATTTAAAGAAAACCTCTCTGAGCACTAAGCTGCCTATCAACGTCACAGATAGTCCAGTCTTGAAAAAAATCCGCAAAAGCTCGCCGCCCAATAAAGGCACTTATCGTTTGGTGTTTGAGCTAAAAAGAAAAGTAGCGCCTCAACTGTTTAAGCTCGCACCCACTCCGGGTGGGCAATATGGTCACCGTCTTGTGATCGATATGCCTCATGGGAGTCAAAAGAAAACAACTTCAACTCCTGCGAAATCAAGCAGCTCGACGACAGTAAGCCGTGATGCTTCTCAACTGGCCGGAACGGCAGATATTGTTGTGGCGATTGACCCTGGTCATGGTGGTGAAGACCCCGGCTCTATTGGTCCGAGCAAAAAATATGAAAAACATGCGACCTTAGCTATTTCTAAGAAGATCGTTGCCCAAATCAATGCCGTGCCGGGAATGAAGGCCGTACTGACCCGAGGCGGTGATTACTTTGTCAATTTAAACAAACGTTCAGAGATAGCTCGCCGTAACAAAGCGCACTTATTGGTTTCGATTCATGCCGATGGTTTCCATACGCCTCAACCACGTGGTGGTTCGGTATTTGTCTTGAATACTCGTCGAGCAAACTCAGAAATAGCGCGTTGGGTAGAGAATCATGAGGAACAATCTCAACTATTAGGTGGGGCTGGGGAAGTCTTATCAAAGAATAATAATGATAGGAATGTCAGTCAAACTCTGCTTGATCTGCAATTTAGCCACTCACAAAAAGAGGGTTATAAACTGGCAACGAAGATCCTGCGAGAAATGACGCGAGTAGGCATTAAACTGCACAAGAAAGATCCGGTCAACGCAAGCTTAGCGGTATTGAAGTCACCAGATATTCCTTCTGTACTTGTTGAAACGGGTTTCATTACTAACCCGACCGAAGAAAGATTGTTGTTCCAGCGTAGCCACCAAGACAAACTGGCGCGTTCGCTCGCTAAGGCGATTGTCCAGTACTTTGAGGCAAATCCACCGGAAGGCACTTTGTTTGCTAATCGCGGTAAAACCACCAAGCACAAAGTGGCACGCGGTGAGTCGCTGTCGTTAATAGCCAGTAAGTATGGCACGTCGACGAAAGCGATTATGCAGACTAACAAGCTCAAGAGTACCAGCTTAGCCATTGGTCAGATTCTGACGATTCCGGGCTCAAGTAAGTCTATCTCGGTGCCACAAATTAAGAATCCAGTCGAAACCAAGACTCTGACTCACGTGGTACAGCGTGGTGAGTATCTAGGAAAGATCGCAGAAAAGTACAAAGTTTCGGTTGCTGCGATTAAGAAAGAAAATAAGCTCAAGTCCGATACACTAAAGCTTGGGCAGAAATTGAAGATTACTGTGAGTATGAAAGATCAACCACTGCGTAAGCACACAGTTAAGCGTGGTGAGTTCTTGGGTAAAATTGCCAGCAAGTATCAGGTCAGTGTGAACAACATTCGCAAAGCCAATAACTTGCGTTCTGATCAGTTGGCGGTTGGTCAGGTGTTGATCATTCCCCACAACTAAAGTGAGTGCCAGACGTGACGATTAAGATCCTTCCTGCGCGCCTTGCCAACCAAATCGCGGCGGGCGAAGTGGTAGAAAGACCCGCTTCTGTAGTCAAAGAGTTGGTGGAAAATAGCTTAGATTCTGGCGCAACACGCATCGACATTGATATCGAGAAGGGCGGCGCCAAGCTGATCCGTGTGCGCGACAATGGCAAAGGGATCGTCAAAGATGAGTTAGGTCTGGCGTTAAGTCGACATGCCACGTCGAAGATTCACACCCTTGACGATCTGGAAGCGATCATTAGCTTAGGCTTTCGTGGCGAAGCTTTAGCGAGTATCAGCTCTGTGGCTCGTTTAACCATGACCTCACGACCTGCAACGCAAGAGCAGGCATGGTCAGCGTACAGTGAAGGCCGCGAGATGCAGGTTAAGCTTCAGCCTGCTGCTCATCCAATTGGTACCACGGTTGAAGTGCTTGACCTGTTCTTCAATACGCCAGCGAGACGCAAGTTTCTACGTACAGAGAAAACCGAATTTACTCATATTGATGAGTTATTGAAGCGGATTGCGCTGAGCCGCTTCGACGTGACGATCAATCTCAGACACAACGGCAAACTCATTAAGCAGTATCGCGCGGCGAAAACTGAGGCACAGGCAGAAAAGCGTATTGCAGCTGTGTGTGGTAATGCCTTTGTGCGTAACATGCTCAAAATAGAGCTAGAGCATCAGGGGCTCAAACTGCACGGCTGGATCACCACGCCAGAGGGTGCGCGTCAGCAAAGCGATCTGCAATACTGTTACGTTAATGGTCGCATGATGCGTGATAAACTGATCAATCACGCGATTCGCCAAAGCTATGAGACTAGCTTGCGCGCCGATCAGTTTGCGACATATGTGCTCTTTATCGAACTCGATCCGCATCAAGTCGATGTCAATGTACATCCTGCCAAGCATGAAGTTCGTTTTCATCAAGCGCGTCTTGTGCATGACTTTATCTACCAAGCTCTGAGCGATGCCTTGGCTCAAAGTGCCCATATTGATAAGCCAGAACAAACTGCATCTGCATTCCATGTAGAGCAGCCATCAAATCCAACGGATGAGCCAGAGCCAATTTCTGCACCTAGTGAAGTGGCAAATCGTATTTCTCAACAAGAATATCGCGCAATTGAGTCGGTGCCTTCTTATCCCGGTAAAGCCGATTATGGCGAAAGTCGTGAGAGTGTGCGTGAAGCGCAGCCAAGAAATGAATGGCAAGAATCTCGCCCGCTAAACAAGCCAAGAGTCACCGAGCGCTATAGCGAACCTGCACCGAGTAAGCAGGAAGTGAAAGCCTATCAGGAATTACTCCAAACTCCGGATATCGCAGAAGCGGAAAAAGCGCCAATCCCAGCGGCAAAGACAATTTCAAATGAACAAGTTGATGTTCAGGTTGTCGAATCGTTAGGAAAAGCAATTCATGTCGTACAAGGTCGATATCTTGTGATGGCAGATAAGCAAGGAACGCGTTTGGTCAACCTTGCTAAAGCGGAGTGGCTGAGGGTTAATGGTCAATTGTCGACTCGCGAAGGCAATTTAAAAAGCCAACCGTTATTGGTTCCATTGTCGGTTAAGTTAGATGACGCTTTGCTCGAAGTAGCGCAAGCGCTTCAGCCAACGCTAGATACATTCGGCATTGAGCTAAAAGCACGCAGTAATAAGGCACTGATGGTCATGGGCGTGCCCCAACCATTGAGGCAACAAAACTTGCAACAATTGGTGCCAGATCTGCTATCTTACGCGGTCTCGTGTCAAGCTGCTTCACAGCCGCTGTCACATACCCAGTTAGCAAAATGGCTTAGTGATTATATTACTCAGGTAAAAAGTGACTACACTTTGTCGGAAGCCATCCAGATAATTGCTGATGTAGAGCAATTATGGCAAGGCAGACTTCCACTTGGTGACCAAACCTTTGTCAAGCCAGTAGACTTTTCTGCAACGATTGCAGCGTTAGAATTATGAACAACACAGAATTACCTTTAGCTCTATTTTTAATGGGGCCAACAGCGTCAGGAAAAACGGATCTTGCTATTCGTTTACGCCAGAAATTCCCCGTAGAGATCATTTCAGTTGATTCGGCACTGATCTACAAAGGAATGGATATTGGTACCGCAAAACCTGATGCCGAGGAACAAGCCCAAGCGCCGCATCGCTTGATCGATATTCTTGATCCTAGTGAAGCCTATTCTGTTGCTGATTTTCGTCGTGATGCGCTGAATGAAATGAATAAAATTGTAGAGCAAGGCAAGATCCCACTACTCGTCGGTGGCACCATGCTTTACTACAAAGCGTTACTGGAAGGGTTATCTCCACTTCCAGCCGCGGATACTGAAATTCGCCAACAGATAGAGCAAGAAGCATCAGCTTTGGGTTGGGATAAATTACACGATCAGTTAAAAGAGATTGATCCTGTCTCAGCAGAGCGAATCCACCCGAATGATCCACAAAGATTGTCTAGGGCATTGGAAGTTTATCGAATTTCAGGTAAAACTCTTACTGAGTTAACTCAAACTAAGGGTGAAAGCCTGCCGTACCGAGTTAAACAGTTTGCAATAGCTCCCAAGGAAAGGGCAGAGCTCCATCGCCGAATTGAGCTACGCTACGAGAAGATGATCGAAGCGGGTTTTGAAGATGAAATGCGTGCGTTATATGCTCGCGATGATCTTCACCCCGATCTGCCTTCTATTCGTTGTGTAGGTTACAGGCAGATGTGGGACTATTTGGATGGGAACTGCACGTTAGACGAAGCCATTTTTAAGGGCGTCTGTGCAACCCGTCAATTGGCCAAGCGACAAATCACCTGGTTACGCAGCTGGGATGACTTAACTTGGTTAGATAGTGAAAACATTGAACACGCGCTAGAAACTGTCTCAAATGCCATAGCATCTGAAGGTTTTAGCTGTGTATAATGTGATCGCTTTTGCGTGAATGTGCCCTGTAAAGGATCTGTTACTTGAAATTTCGCTTCAAAGCCGTCATAACAAGTAGCGACAGGGTGTTATTTTATTCGTTTAGCTCAGAGCAAAGGCCGCATCTTTTAATGCAGCGCACCACTAGCTAAATAACTAAAACAAAATTACAAAATAAGGAAAATAAAAATGGCTAAGGGGCAATCTCTACAAGACCCATTCTTAAATGCATTACGTCGCGAACGTATTCCAGTATCTATCTACCTTGTAAACGGAATTAAACTACAAGGTCAGATCGAATCATTTGATCAGTTTGTTATCTTGCTGAAGAACACTGTTAACCAAATGGTGTACAAGCACGCTATTTCTACGGTAGTTCCTGCTCGCCCAGTGAGCCACCACAGCGGTGATCGTCCACAAGGTGATCGTCAGCAAGAGAAATCAGAAGATTAATTCTCTGAATTACCATATTTGTTTGTAAGGAGTTGATTGCTTGTTTGACCGTTATGAAGCCGGTGAGCGAGCCGTACTTGTTCATATCAACTTCACGCAAGAAGGGGAGTGGGAAGATCTCAGCGAATTTGAGATGTTGGTCTCTTCAGCTGGCGTTTCTGCGTTACAAGTTGTAACTGGGAGTCGCCAGTCTCCACACCCTAAATACTATGTCGGAGAGGGTAAAGCTCAAGAGATTGCACAGGCTGTGCAGTTATCTGGAGCGGATATTGTGATTTTTAATCACGCCCTCTCTCCTGCCCAAGAACGTAACCTCGAACAGTTGTGTAAGTGCCGTGTGGTTGACCGTACAGGTCTGATCCTTGATATCTTTGCTCAACGCGCCCGAACTCATGAAGGTAAATTGCAGGTTGAGCTTGCTCAGCTTCGCCATATCTCAACCCGATTGATCCGCGGCTGGACGCACCTTGAAAGACAGAAAGGTGGTATCGGTTTACGTGGTCCAGGTGAAACTCAGTTAGAAACTGACCGACGTCTATTGCGTGATCGTATTAAAGCGATACTGCGCCGTTTAGGGAAAGTGGCTAAACAGCGTGAACAAGGTCGCCGTGCTCGAAATCGAGCGGAAATCCCGACTGTTTCCTTAGTTGGTTATACCAACGCAGGTAAGTCGACCCTATTTAACCGTATTACTGAAGCAGGCGTTTACGCCGCAGACCAGCTGTTTGCCACGCTAGACCCAACTTTACGTAAAATTGAGCTAGCGGATGTTGGTCCGGCTATCTTGGCCGATACGGTAGGGTTTATTCGTCACCTTCCGCACGATCTTGTTGCTGCATTTAAAGCAACACTGCAAGAAACTCAAGAAGCTGACATTTTGTTACATGTTGTAGATGCCAGCGACGACCGTTTTCGTGAGAATATTCAAGCTGTTCATGAAGTGCTAGAAGAGATCGATGCCCATGAGGTACCGTCTCTGGTTGTCATGAACAAGATTGATAATCTAGAAGACCAGAAGCCTCGTATAGAACGTGATGAGGAAGGAATTCCTCGTGCAGTTTGGGTTTCTGCAATGGAAGGCATAGGTATTGAACTGTTGTTTGATGCGTTGACTGAGCGTCTCGCAAGTCAAATGGTTCAGTATCAATTGCGAATCCCGCCACAACATCAAGGGCGAATTCGTAGTACATTCTTCCAGATGAAATGTATTCAACGAGAAGAATATGACCAGGAAGGTAACTTGTTGATTAATGTTCGCATGCAACAAGTGGATTGGTCTAGACTTGAAAAAAGAGAAGGGGCAGTTTTACGTGACTTTATAGTTACTTAAATGACTGCTACAGTATAACGTCATATCAAATGATGGAGCTTTCTAATGGCGTGGAATGAGCCTGGTAATAACAACGGCAACAATGGCCGCGATAATGACCCTTGGGGTAATAACAATCGTGGTAATAAAGGTGGCCGTGATCAAGGACCGCCAGACTTAGACGAAGTGTTTAATAAACTGAGTCAGAAACTGGGTGGAAAGTTTGGTGGTGGTAAAGGCGGTAAAGGATCGTCTATTGGCGGTGGCGGAGCACTAGGTTTTGGTGTTATCGCAGTAATCGCAATAGCAATTTGGTTCTTCGCTGGCTTTTACACTATCGGCGAAGCAGAGCGTGGCGTAGTGCTACGTCTCGGTAAGTACGATCGCGTTGTCGATCCTGGTCTAAACTGGCGTCCGCGCTTCATTGATGAAGTGTCACCGGTTAATGTACAGGCGATTCGCTCACTACGTTCATCAGGTCTAATGCTGACTAAAGATGAAAACGTAGTTACGGTTGCGATGGATGTTCAGTACCGTGTTGCTGACCCGTATAAGTACCTATACCGTGTAACCAACGCAGACGACAGCTTACGCCAAGCGACCGATTCTGCGCTTCGTGCAGTGATTGGTGACTCTCTGATGGATAGCATCCTGACGACGGGTCGTCAGCAAATCCGTCAAAGTACTCAGGAAACGTTAAATGAAATCGTAGACAGCTACGATATGGGTGTCGTCATCGTTGATGTCAACTTCCAGTCTGCACGTCCACCTGAGCAAGTTAAAGACGCATTCGATGATGCTATCGCAGCGCGTGAGGATGAAGAGCGTTTTGAGCGTGAAGCAGAAGCTTACCGCAACGATATTCTTCCAAAAGCGACAGGTCGAGCTGAGCGTTTGAAGAAAGAAGCATTGGGTTACTCTGAGCGAGTAGTTAACGAAGCTCTTGGTCAAGTAGCGCAGTTTGAGAAGCTACTTCCTGAGTACCTCGCTGCTCCTGAAGTTACTCGTAACCGTCTATACCTAGATACGATGGAAGAAGTTTACAGCAGCACTTCTAAGGTTCTGATTGATTCTGAATCAAGCGGTAACTTGCTGTACCTACCTATCGATAAGTTAGCTGGTGAAGGCAAAACTCAAACAAAACGTAGCACGAAGTCTTCTTCTACATACGATCAAATTGAGCTAGAGACTCAGACAAATGAGACAACTTCAGACTCGCAATCTCGTTCAACTGGTTCACGTCAAGGGAGATATTAAGAATGCGTAAGTTAATGATCCCTGTATTAGTCGTTACCATTGTTCTACTGCTAATGTCAGTATTCGTGATTCAAGAAGGCGAACGTGGATTGGTGATTCGATTTGGTCGTGTTCTTGATGACAACGGTGTGTCTAAGATTTACGAACCAGGTCTGCATTTCAAGATGCCTCTGTTTGACCGAGTGAAGACGCTAGATGCGCGTATCCAAACAATGGATAGCCGTTCTGACCGTTTCGTAACGTCTGAGAAAAAAGACGTGTTGATCGATACTTACGTTAAATGGCGTATCGCAGACTTCGGTCGCTACTACCTAACCACAGGTGGGGGCAATGCGTTGACGGCAGAAGCGCTACTGGAACGTAAAGTAACCGACGTACTACGTTCTGAAATTGGTGCTCGTGAGATCAAACAGATTGTATCTGGTCCTCGTAATCAAGATGTACTTCCTGAGAGTGCAGACAGCGAAGAAGTGACAACCGAAGCGGCTCTTGAAGCGCTAGAAGTTGACGGTGAGCGTGACCAGATCATGGAGAACGTTCTTGTAGGCACTACTGATAGCGCAATGAAAGACTTGGGTGTTGAGATCGTTGATTTCCGTATGAAGAAAATCAACCTACCTGACGAAATCAGTGAGTCTATCTACCGTCGTATGAGAGCTGAGCGTGAATCTGTTGCGCGTAAGCACCGTTCTCAAGGTCGTGAGAAGGCAGAAGTTATTCGTGCACAAGCTGATCTAGAAGTGGCTACAGTTCTAGCAGAAGCAGACAAGACTGCACGTGTAACACGAGGTGAAGCGGATGCGAAGTCTGCGAAAATCTACTCGGATGCTTACAATAAAGACCCAGAATTCTTTAGCTTTATGCGTTCTCTAAAAGCTTACGAGAAATCATTCAGCAATAAGAGCGATATCCTAGTACTGGATCCGAAGAGTGACTTCTTCCAGTACATGAATAACGCAGCTGGCGCAGAAGCGAAATAAATAATCTCTGACAGTATAAAGGCTCCTTAATGGAGCCTTTATTTTTTATGGTAGGAAATCTATGTCGAACTCTTTATGGCTCGCCTTTGGCCTAGTGCTTATTGTAGAAGGATTAGGCCCATTGATTGCTCCAAATGGTTGGCGCAATATGGTCGCGCAACTTAGTCAACAGCCTGACAATCAGTTACGTCGAATTGGTGGCTGTTTAGTGGTTGCTGGAGCTGTCATTGCCTATGTGTTTGGCTAGTTTGTAGAGCTTAGTAATGAGGTGGTGGTGGCTCATTGGCAGGGTTTTCCACGTTTGAGGTGTCCATGTTTTTCACTTTACCCACCACGTATTTCATTTGATCCTGCATTTTTGAGATCAACAATTGCTGCTGACTAAGCGCATCGTTCAACTCTTCAATGGTCTGCTCTTGGAAAGCCAATTGACACTCTAGGTCATTCACGCGGCTTTCTAATTGTTCAACTCGCTTTTCTGTCATGGCTCACTGATCTTTGCTGTTAATAATCCACATCCCAAGCTTGGGCTATACCAGCCGATGTCCCCGAAATCACTCGGTTTTGGCTATCAAAGGCAGCATCATACACCACTGCACGTGGAGGGCGAGTATCTTTTAGTGGTTCCGCTTCAAATCCATCAACTCGCTTACCCGTGTGAGTATCCCAAACCATGATACGGCTTGATGGGGTTCCGGTAACAAGGTATTGACCATCATCTGAAAAGCGAGCGGTTGAGAAAATCAGTTGGCGAGAGAAGCTACGTAGTCTAGACATTTCTTCTCCAGTGGTGAGATCCCAGATAATCGCTTGGTTACCTCCATCGGAAGTGAAAGCGTATTTACCATCACGCTGTAAGGCGACTCGGTTCACCCTCTGTTCATGTTCAAAGGTTTTTAATATCTGTCCGGTATTGGTATCCCATAGGTGCGCTTTGTAGTCATTGCCGCCAGAGAGAGCAAAGCGCCCATTGGGCGAAAGTGCCACCGAGTTGACTTTTTCATTGTGGGCAAGGAACTCTAGGCGGCGACCGGTGACTAAGTTGACGTAGATTGCTTTGCCATTAGATAGGCCAAGTAGCACTTGGTCGCCATTACTGGCGATATCAACATCGCGGATTAAACCGTCTGAAATTGACCACAGCCCCTCAGCTTGCGTCCAGGCTAAATCCCAGACGGCGAAGTTGATTTGTGTTGCCGTAACAGCAAAGCGGCCATTGTCTGAAATTCGGATACGTGAAACGGTACTGGATTGGGGATCTTGAGCGCCCAATGAAGCGAGCTCTTGGCTTTCATCCAGATCCCATAAAACAAGTTGGTGTTCTTTAGAGTAAAGAAGGGCGAAACGAGCATCGCGGCTTAGTGCAAAGCTGGTGGTGCCTTTAGGTTCGATAGTCCATCGCTGGCTGTCTTGAGCGGAGAAAAAACACCCATTTAACGCTGTAATGACAATAGTGATGATTATTGAGTTAAAAATTATACGCATTAAATCCAAATATCCGCTTGTTTACGTTTAATTAAGACGCATATTGGTTATATTGGTACAACATTCAAATGTGTACCAGTGTTTCTTAAAGATTTGTGCACAAAGACAAAAGTCTCAATTGGAGAGTTAAATGAAATCGATTTTTAAAGTGTCACTGCTTGCTGCAACTGTTGCACTCGCTGTTGGCTGTCAAAAAGAAGAAGAACCAAAAGCAGCACCAGCACCAGCGGCAGAGCAAGTGCAAGCAGAAACAGCTAAGACGGTTTCTTTTGCAACAGAAGATGACAAAGCGGCATACGCGATTGGTGTCTCTTTTGCTAACTACCTAAGCACTAGCCTAGACAAACCAAACGAAATTGGCATCACGCTAAATAAAGACCTTGTTCTTAAAGGTATCGAGCACGTATTTGCTGGTAACCCAGAGCTTAACGAAGAAGAAACTCGCGCGGCACTAGAAGCGCTAGACAAGCGTGTTGCTGAAACTATGCAAAAGCAAGCGGCTGAAAAAGCAGCGGCTGCTAAGCAAGAAGGTGCTGACTTCCGCGCTGAGTTTGAAAAGCAAGAAGGCGTTAAGAAGACTGACACTGGTCTACTTTACCAAGTGATGACCCCTGCTGAAGGCGAGCAGCCAAAAGATACCGATACGGTTCAAGTACACTACAAGGGTACGTTGATCGACGGTACTCAGTTCGATAGCTCATACGACCGTGGTGAACCTGCGACTTTCCCACTGAACCGCGTTATCCCAGGTTGGACAGAAGGCGTTCAACTAATGCCTGTGGGTTCTAAGTTCAAGTTTGTCATCCCACCAGAGCTTGCATACGGTGAACAAGATACGCCAACGATTCCAGCTAACTCAACGCTAGTATTTGAAGTTGAGCTACTAAAAATCGATAACGGTGAAGAAGCGGTTCAGTAAGCCTTAATCACTGATTCTAAAAGGTCTGGTTTTTACCAGGCCTTTTTTATTGCGAGAAATTGCACAATGTAATAAAGCAATTTTTTGTTCTAAATCACTAGATAGTGGGTTAGCTAGGTGTGCTTATCAAAATTTCTGATAAACTTACACCAATTTGTTGATTTTTCGCGCTAAGGCTTAAAGAAGTGACAACTACAGAAACAGTAAACACGGATATGTTGCTCGAAATGGAATCTGTCAATGTGATGCCATTTAGTGAGCATGACAAAATCATTCTGAGATCTTATGAAGCAGTCGTTGATGGGATTGCGAGCCTAATTGGCCCGTTTTGTGAAATCGTTCTCCACTCACTTGAAGATCTTAATACATCGGCGATTAAAATTGCCAATGGTGAAAATACGGGTCGTCAGGTTGGTTCACCGATCACAGACTTAGCATTGAAAATGCTGCGTGACATCGAAGGCTCGGAAAGAAACTTCTCTCGTTCGTACTTTACTCGCGCGAAGGGTGGGGTGCTGATGAAATCTATTACGGTAGCCATCCGTAATGGTGAGAATCGAGTGATTGGTCTGCTGTGTGTGAACGTCAATCTTGACGCACCATTCTCACAAGTACTGCAGTCATTTATGCCGACTGAAGAAGCAAAACAAGCGGCATCATCGGTTAACTTCGCTAGCGATGTTGAAGAACTCGTTGACCAAACCGTTGAACGCACCATTGAAGAAATCAATGCTGACAAATCAGTCTCGAACAATACTAAGAATCGTCAGATTGTGATGGAGCTATACGACAAGGGTATCTTTGACATTAAAGATGCGATTAACCGTGTCGCTGACCGCCTCAATATCTCTAAGCACACCGTTTACCTTTATATTCGTCAGCGCAAAACTGAGGATGACGAGAAGTGAGTGGTTTGACTTACACCTTGGTGGTGAATGGTCCCGTCTACGGCAGTCAGTCTGCGAGAAGCGCGTATCAGTTTGCGAAGGCGCTGATTGCGAAAGGGCATTCATTGGTCAGCGTGTTTTTCTATCAAGATGGCGTAACCAATGGCAGTGCGCTCACAGTACCAGCCAATGATGAGTTCGACTTAGTAATGGCATGGCAAACTTTAGCTACAGAGCACAATGTGCGTTTGGAAACTTGTGTTGCGGCGGCTCTGCGTCGAGGCGTGGTAAGCCAAGATGAAGCGAATCAGCATGGCTTGGTGCAAAGCAACTTAGCAGAAGGGTTTCATCAAGCAGGGCTTGGCAGTTTGGCTGAGGCAATGTTAGTTCAAGATCGAGTGGTGCAGTTTTGAGTCAGCTAACTTACCTATTCCGTAGTGCACCACATAGCTCGTCAGCAGGACGTGAAGGGGTTGATGCACTGCTTGCTGCTTCAGCGTACTGTGAAGACCTTAGCGTGGTATTTATGGGTGATGGCGTTTATCAATTGCTGCTTGGCCAGCAAACCGCTGAGATTCTTAGTAAAGACTACTCACCAATGCTGAAGCTCTTTGATCTTTACGACATCGATCAGGTCTATGTATGCGAGACCTCGTTGTCAGAAAGAGGGCTAGCGCAAGCTGATTTAGTCATTGCGGCTCAGCCACTTGATCCATTAGCGTTGAGTGCTCAACTTCATCAAGCAGATAAAGTCCTTACCTTTTAGGTGTTCTATGTTACATATCGTTAAAACGGTTCAAGCACTAGAAGATGTGAGCCGAGTGGCTACTGAAACAGACAAAGTGCTGCTGGTGGAGCAGGCCGTCTATGCCGCAAACTCGCAGCATGTTGCTTTTCCTCGTGTGAAAGGGCTCAATACATCTGTGCTAGAGGCCGATATTGAGGCACGTGGTATCGCTAATCGAATCAGTCCTTCTATTGTTCGAGTGGACTTTGAAGGCTTTGTTGAACTGACCGTTGAAGAGCCTAATTCAGTTACGTGGGAATAGTTTCATTTCCCCGCAATCCCGTGTCGTTTTCCTTTTACACTTATTTCGCCAAAATTGAGCAAAAAAGATCCGTATATTTCTTGACACACCTCTCACCTCTGAATAGAATTTTGCGTCCCTAAGTGCCACTGGCAGTTAGGGATAGATTTTTCACAAAGCTTACTTTCAAGTAAATCAGGAGCTAGTTAATGGCAACTATTAACCAGTTGGTACGTAAGCCTCGTGCAAAGCAAGTTGTTAAAAGCAACGTGCCTGCACTAGAAGCGTGTCCACAAAAACGTGGTGTATGTACTCGTGTTTACACTACTACACCTAAAAAACCTAACTCAGCACTTCGTAAAGTATGTCGTGTTCGTCTAACGAACGGCTTCGAAGTGACTTCGTACATCGGTGGTGAAGGTCACAACCTTCAAGAGCACTCAGTTGTTCTAATCCGTGGCGGTCGTGTAAAAGACCTTCCGGGTGTACGTTACCACACAGTTCGCGGCGCACTAGACTGTGCTGGCGTTAACGACCGTAAGCAAGGTCGTTCTAAGTACGGTGTTAAGCGTCCAAAATCTTAATGGTATCCGTTAAGTAAGGCCAAACACTAAATTATTTTTAATTTTTGAAGAAACTGAAAAGTTTTGGATAACCTGAAGAAGACAACGGAGAAAATCCATGCCACGTCGTCGCGTCATCGGTCAGCGTAAGATCCTTCCAGATCCAAAGTTCAAATCTGAACTGCTGGCAAAATTCGTTAACATCCTAATGGTTGACGGTAAGAAATCTACTGCAGAGAAAATTGTTTACACTGCACTAGATGCTATGGCTGAGAAATCTGGTAAAGATCACTTAGCTGTATTTGAAGAAGCTCTTGAAAATGTTCGCCCAGCGGTAGAGGTTAAATCTCGCCGTGTAGGTGGTTCAACTTACCAAGTACCTGTAGAAGTACGTCCGGTTCGCCGTAACGCACTTGCTATGCGTTGGTTGGTTGAAGCTGCGCGCAAGCGTGGTGAAAAATCTATGGCTCAACGCCTAGCTGCTGAAATGCTAGACGCGTCTGAGAACAAAGGTACTGCGGTTAAGAAACGTGAAGACGTTCACCGCATGGCTGACGCAAACAAAGCGTTCGCACATTACCGTTGGTAATACCTTTCAGTGCCGCGGGAACCCTCGCGGCGCTACTCTAGTTCCTATGCGCAAGCCTAGGAACTATTGCTATATCTAGGGCCTGTGAAAATTGGTCTATTATGGATAAAAACTGCCTAGAAATAGCAATAGTCCCTAATTCAAGAGGATTCAATCGTGGCTCGTAAAACACCTATTGAGCGCTACCGTAATATTGGTATCGTCGCTCACGTAGACGCAGGTAAAACAACCACAAGTGAACGTATTCTGTTCTATACTGGTCTTTCTCATAAAATCGGTGAAGTTCACGATGGCGCTGCTACCATGGACTGGATGGAGCAGGAGCAAGAGCGTGGTATCACAATCACCTCTGCGGCAACCACAACTTTCTGGCGTGGTATGGATGCACAATTCCAAGACCACCGCATCAACATTATCGATACTCCTGGACACGTTGATTTCACGATCGAAGTAGAGCGTTCACTGCGAGTACTTGATGGTGCCGTTGTTGTGTTCTGTGGTTCATCGGGTGTTGAACCTCAATCTGAAACTGTATGGCGTCAAGCTGACAAGTACCACGTTCCTCGTATGGTATTTGTCAACAAGATGGACCGTGCAGGTGCTGACTTCCTACGCGTTGTTGATCAAATCAAAAACCGTCTTGGTGCGAACCCTGTTCCTATCCAACTTAACGTTGGTGCGGAAGATGACTTCAAGGGTGTTATTGACCTAATCAAGATGAAGATGATCAACTGGAGTGAAGCTGACCAAGGTACAACCTTCACTTACGAAGAGATTCCTGCAGACATGCAAGAGCTTGCTGAAGAGTGGCACAACAACCTAGTTGAGTCAGCGGCAGAAGCTAGCGAAGAGCTAATGGACAAGTATCTTGAAGAAGGCGAACTAACGGAAGCTGAAATCAAGCAAGCACTGCGTACACGCACACTAAATAACGAAATCGTACTGGCTACTTGTGGTAGTGCGTTCAAGAACAAAGGTGTTCAAGCGGTACTCGATGCAGTGGTTGAATTCTTGCCATCACCAATCGACGTTCCAGCGATTAAAGGTGTGGATGATAACGAGAAAGAAGTTGAGCGTCATGCAGACGACAACGAACCGTTCTCAGCATTAGCATTCAAGATCGCAACAGACCCATTCGTAGGGACGCTGACCTTTATGCGTGTTTACTCTGGTGTGGTGAACTCTGGCGACGCCGTCTACAACTCTGTGAAGCAGAAGAAAGAACGCTTTGGTCGTATCGTACAGATGCACTCAAACAAGCGTGACGAAATTAAAGAAGTTCGCGCGGGCGATATTGCAGCAGCAATCGGCCTTAAAGACGTGACAACAGGCGACACGTTATGTGACCAGAACCACAAAGTGATTCTGGAACGCATGGAGTTCCCTGATCCGGTAATTCAGATCGCGGTAGAGCCTCGCTCTGTTGCCGATCAAGAGAAGATGGGTATTGCACTAGGTAAACTAGCGGCAGAAGATCCATCATTCCGCGTAGAAACGGACGACGAAACAGGTCAGACACTGATCTCTGGTATGGGTGAGCTTCACCTAGATATCATCGTTGATCGTATGAAACGTGAATTCAGCGTTGACTGTAATGTTGGTAAGCCTCAGGTTGCGTACCGTGAAACAATCCGTGGCAACGCGGAAGTTGAAGGTAAATTTGTACGTCAATCTGGTGGTCGTGGTCAGTATGGTCACGTATGGATCAAACTGGAGCCATCTGAACCTGGCGAAGGTTTTGTCTTTGTTGACGAAATTGTGGGTGGTGTTGTTCCTAAGGAATACATCAGCTCGGTAGCGAAAGGTATCGAGGAGCAAATGAACAGCGGTGTTCTAGCGGGTTATCCTGTACTAGATATCAAAGCCACTCTGTTTGATGGTTCTTACCACGATGTTGACTCTAACGAGATGGCGTTTAAGATCGCTGGCTCGATGGCATTCAAGAAGGGTTCATTAGAAGCACAGCCTGTTCTTCTTGAGCCAATGATGAATGTTGAAGTAACCACTCCTGAAGATTGGATGGGTGATGTTGTTGGTGACCTTAACCGCCGTCGCGGTATGATCGAAGGTATGGACGATGGTGTGGCTGGTATTAAGATCATCCGCGCTCAAGTACCACTATCTGAGATGTTTGGTTACGCAACTGACCTTCGTTCTGCAACTCAAGGCCGTGCGTCTTACTCTATGGAGTTTAACGAGTACGCTGAAGTACCGAAAAACTTTGCAGATAAAATCATGGCGGACCGTGGTTACATATAAACGCATTGAACTAAAAAAAGTCTAGCTTTTTTTAAAGATCAATGCGTCCAAATATTGCGCTGACATGCGTTGGCGCATAAAATAGCAAATTCTGGCGCGTCTCGATCAATTCGGATCGTGGCGAATCATAACTAGGAAGGAACACGATCGTGTCTAAAGAAAAATTTGAACGTACTAAACCGCACGTTAACGTTGGTACTATCGGCCACGTTGACCACGGTAAAACAACTCTAACTGCTGCAATCTGTACTACTCTTTCAAAAGTGTACGGCGGTGAAGCGAAAGACTTCGCATCTATCGATAACGCTCCAGAAGAGCGTGAGCGCGGTATCACAATCGCAACTTCTCACGTTGAGTACGACACTCCAACTCGTCACTACGCACACGTAGACTGTCCAGGACACGCGGATTATGTTAAAAACATGATCACAGGTGCTGCACAGATGGACGGTGGTATCCTAGTTGTTGCTGCGACAGATGGCCCAATGCCACAAACTCGTGAGCACATCCTACTAGGCCGTCAGGTTGGTATCCCATACATCATCGTATTCATGAACAAATGTGACATGGTTGACGATGAAGAGCTACTAGAACTAGTAGAAATGGAAGTTCGTGAACTTCTATCTGAGTACGATTTCCCAGGTGATGACCTACCAGTTATCCAAGGTTCTGCACTAGGCGCACTAAACGGCGAGAAGCAGTGGGAAGATAAAATTGTTGAGCTTGCAGAAGCACTAGACAACTACATCCCAGAGCCAGAGCGTGCAATCGATCTGCCATTCCTAATGCCTATCGAAGACGTATTCTCAATCCAAGGTCGTGGTACAGTAGTAACTGGTCGTATCGAGCGCGGTATCCTAAACGTAGGTGACGAAGTAGAAATCGTTGGTATCAAAGAGACAACAGTAACGACATGTACTGGTGTTGAGATGTTCCGTAAGCTTCTAGACGAAGGTCGTGCGGGTGAGAACGTTGGTGCACTTCTACGTGGTACTAAGCGTGACGAAGTAGAGCGTGGTCAAGTACTAGCAGCTCCTAAGTCAATCAACCCACACACTAAGTTTGAATCTGAAGTATACGTACTGTCTAAAGATGAAGGTGGTCGTCACACTCCATTCTTCAAAGGCTACCGTCCACAGTTCTACTTCCGTACAACTGACGTAACTGGTAACATCGAGCTACCAGAAGGCGTAGAAATGGTAATGCCAGGCGATAACATCAAGATGACTGTTGAACTAATCGCTCCAATCGCGATGGACGAAGGTCTACGTTTCGCAATCCGCGAAGGTGGCCGTACAGTTGGTGCTGGTGTTGTTGCTAAGATCTTCGCTTAATTCTTCGGAATTATTTGAAATCTTGCACACTTCTTCTTTTTGAAGAACGCGCATTAGAGAAAGGGAAGCTTCGGCTTCCCTTTTTCGTTTTTGGTTATAAGGATTGATGAGCTTTACCCTCTCTAACTTACTGAAAAGACCTTCCATTTTTTTTATACTCATTTATCTGCTACTTAAGTCCTTGATACTCTTCCCCTCTCGCTAGATAGATATAACAAAATGTTCTGATGATTTTCTCAATACAACTAGTAACGATAACAATTCTTGTTTATATTTATTATCGCAAGTGGTAAGTGGAAGTATTTTTTATGTTCGTATGTCTTTGTCATGGGATTTCAGACAAGAAAATTAGGAAGTTAGCGATTGATGAAGGCGTAACTGATATTAAAGGAATCAAGAAATGCACCGCGCTGGGTAGCCAATGTGGTAAGTGCATTAAGATGACCAAAGAAATTTTAGCTGAAACAGAGTACTTACAAGTGAAACAAGCCAGCTGATTTGTCGCTGAGCCTTTTTGACACCTTCTTATTTGGAACTAGATTTAAAAGAGCCAAAGAGGAGGGCTTATGTCATGAAAGGCGATCCAATCATAATCCAACATCTCAATAAAGTGCTCGGTAATGAGCTTATCGCTATCAATCAATATTTCCTGCACGCAAGAATGTATAAAGACTGGGGTCTTAAGCATTTAGCTGAGAAGGAATATCACGAATCTATTGATGAAATGAAACATGCGGATCATTTGATCGAGCGAATACTATTTCTTGAAGGGCTACCTAACTTGCAAGATCTTGGTAAGCTGATGATCGGTGAAGATGCCAAAGAAATGCTCGAATGCGACTTAAAGCTTGAGATGGCCGCTATTCCAGATTTGAAAAACGCTATTGCCTATGCGGAAGATATTCACGACTACGTATCCCGCGACCTGTTCCAAGATATCCTAGAAGACGAAGAAGAGCATGTTGATTGGCTTGAGACACAGCTTGGCTTGATTGACATGACAGGTATTCAAAACTACCTACAAGCGCAGTACGTGGATGAGGATGACGATTGATTACAGCTTTGCAGAGATAAAAAGACCCCCAATAATTGCTGTCCAACTATTGGGGGTCACTTCATTTAGTCAGGGTTTTTTACTTTGGTTAGCCAACTAAGATTAGACCCCAAGTGACTACCACCAAAGAGAGAGCAACAAATACGGCAGCAGAGCCGATATCTTTTGCGCGTCCGCTGAGCTCGTGATATTCGGAACCCACGCGGTCAACAACCGCCTCTATCGCTGAATTAAGCAGTTCAACCAAAACCACAATAAACAGCGTTGCTATCATGACCACTTGCTCAAGTTTTGTCACAGGCAGGAAAAAGGTCGCTGTAGCCATGATGATCAGCAATATCACCTCTTGGCGAAATGCAGCTTCGTAACGCCACGCTGCCGTTAACCCTTTTATTGAGTAACCAGTAGCGTCAATAATTCGTTTGATACCGGTTGCACCTGGCTTCATTGGTTTTCTCCTTGGGTTAAACAAGTGGCAAATATATCAAGTTCTGCGTTGTACTCACTGGTCGTAATATCCATCAAGCCCAACACAGAGTGGAAGAAGTTATCATGAGATAGCTTTTCATTCGATACTTTCTGCATACATTGTTCATCAAGCTGGTGTTTAGTGACAAATTTGTCTGACATCCAGGTAATCATAGGAACATGAGTTTGATGTTTGGGTGCAATAGATGCAGGCATACCATGGAGATAGACACCCTTCTCACCTAAAGACTCACCGTGGTCAGAGACGTACAACATTGCAGTGTTGAACTTGTCGTCATGTGATTTTAGCTTGTCGATTAGCTGGCTTAGTAGGTAATCGGTGTAGAGCAAAGAATTGTCATAAGTGTTCATTAACTCTTCTCGGCTACAATTTTGGATGTCCGCCGTATCACAGGTTGGAGTAAACTTGTTAAATTCTTCAGGGTAGCGTTTATAGTAGGTAGGGCCGTGACTTCCAAGTAGGTGCAGGACAATAACTCCGTCGGTATCTAGTGAGTTAATGTGCTCATCTAACCCTTCAAGTAAAATCCCGTCAAAGCAAGTTCCCCACTGGCAATACTTCTCTTGTACTTCTACTTGTTCGTGCCCATCAATATAGGTAATACGGTCACACGCACCTTTACAGCCACTATTGTTGTTCTTCCATAATACATCGACACCCGCATGATCAAGGATATCAACGACGCTGTCTTGTCGGCGTGCTTTAGAAGCGTTGTAAGAGGATCTGGTCATGTTCGAGAACATGCATGGTACAGATACCGCAGTGCAGGTACCGCAAGAGGTGACGTTAGGGTAATTGATCACACCTTCTTGCTTGGCTAAAAACGCATTGGTTTCTTTTTCGTAGCCATTGAAAGAGGAGTTTTCTGCACGGGCGGTTTCGCCGATCACCAGCACAACTAGGTTTTTCCGCGGATTATCTTGGTTACGGTTTACAGCGTCAGTACCTATTTGCACATAAGGTAGATTTGCTTCGTACCAGCGCTTGTTCACAACGCGCGCTGTGGCCGTTATATAGTTGGTTGGGTTTAAAGCCGATCCAAGTTCGCTGTTGTTGCGTAGCAGTGATGCGTAGTCTTTAAAGTAGACCGAAGCAATACAAGCAACAACTAAAACAGACACTATTAAGCTAGCGAATTTTAGCAGCAGCTCTTTTCCTAGGTGGCGGAATTTAACCTCAACTCGGCTAAGCAGCAGTAGTGGTAAGATCGCGAGAGCAAAGTACCAAATGAAGGCTGACATAGAAAGGTAGCTAGTTGCTTCATGAGTGTCTGTTTCAATAACACTAACAATCATCCCATAGCTGAGTACGATCCCGTACTGGTGCATCGCGTAAGTGGCAGCAGCGGAGATAAGTATAATCAAGCTAACGACAAGGCGGTGGATCAAAGGCCAAGTCAGTAAAGTAAAGAGGACATTCATGATTGCCAAGACAACAATTGGCAGTGTGAGCTTTAGTCCCCATGAGGCCTCAGGCATAGTGGCAAAGATTGAATTGACTCTTTCCCAAAGTGCTATGTTTTGGAACAGGGTAAAAAATAGTGCAATTACTAGAGTGTAGGTAACACTGTTCATGCGTATCTTCATTATTATCACCAATAGATAAGATGTCGTACCAAATGGAATTTGACGCCATTATCCATATTAGTGATAGAAAGTGAAGATGGTTTGATGTCAAGTTTTTGCTAATTAGTTATTAGATATAGGGGTTAATGGTAGTTTTTGTTTAATAGGTACCTTGTCTTAATAGTTGTCAGATTGAGTAATCTCAGTTCTTGAGGCGTTGATTTGACATAGGGTAGTAAGGCTAAGCTATTGAGATTGGCGAGTTAAACTGGTGACCTTCTTTTTTTCTTGCTTAAACTGCTTTCTTTCTGTACTATTCGTGCTCCTTAAAACTCGGTCAATTTTCTTTAGTTCCTTGCTTCCTCTGGACGACCGAGCCATTTGTGGAAGCTGAATAATCCGTAAGGAGCAACCAATGCGTCATTACGAAATCGTATTCATGGTGCACCCAGATCAAAGCGAGCAAGTTGCTGGCATGATCGAGCGTTACACTGGTTCAATCACTGAAGCTGGCGGTACTATCCACCGTCTAGAAGACTGGGGCCGTCGTCAACTGGCTTACCCAATCAACAAGCTTCACAAAGCTCACTACGTTCTAATGAACGTTGAAGCTGACCAAGCTGTAATCGATGAGCTAGAAACTGCTTTCCGTTTCAACGATGCAGTTCTACGTAACATGATCATGCGTACTAAAGCGGCTATCACTGAGCAATCTATCATGCTTAAGCAGAAAGAAGAGCGTGCTCCTCGTCGCGAAGAGCGTGCTGAAGCTAAGCCAGAAGCAGCTGCTGAGTAATCAATCTTATGACCAATCGAATGGAGCTCACTGGCACCATTGCCAAGCCGCCCATTCGTAGTAAAAGCCCTGGTGGCATAGAACACTGTCGATTTTGGTTAGAGCATCGCTCTACTGTTATCGAAGCTGACTTACCGAGACAAGTTTATTGTCGTATGCCGGTTGTTGTTAGCGGGCAAAGGTCACAAGCATTAACTCAGAATTTAGTACAAGGCAGTAGCATTAAGGTAGGTGGCTTTGTCACTTATCAAACCGGCCGAAATGGCGTTGGTAAATTAGTGCTTCATGCCGATAACATTACTCAAATTTAAGATCAGGAGATAGCCCATGGCTCGTTTCTTCCGTCGTCGTAAATTCTGCCGTTTCACTGCAGAAGGCGTACAAGAGATTGATTACAAAGACGTAGCAACTCTTAAAAACTACATCACTGAAGCTGGTAAAATCGTACCTAGCCGTATCACTGGTACAAGCGCTAAGTACCAACGTCAACTAGCTCGCGCTATCAAGCGTTCACGCTACCTAGCTCTACTTCCGTACACTGACAAGCATCAGTAATCGGTTCGTTTTATAAAGAGGAATTAAACAATGCAAGTTATTCTACTTGATAAAATCGGTAAACTAGGTGCTCTAGGCGAAACTGTAAACGTTAAATCTGGCTACGCTCGTAACTTCCTTATCCCTCAAGGTAAAGCAGTTATGGCTACTAAAGCTAACGTTGAAATGTTCGAAGCACGTCGTGCTGAACTAGAAGCTAAAGCTGCTGAGCAACTAGCTGCTGCAGAAGCTCGCGCTGAAAAGATCAACGCTCTTGAAGCTGTTGTTCTAGCGTCTAAAGCTGGTGACGAAGGTAAACTATTCGGTTCTATCGGTACTCGCGACATCGCTGATGCAATCACTGCAGCTGGCGTTGAAGTGGTTAAGAGCGAAGTTCGTCTTCCAGAAGGCGCACTACGTAACATCGGTGAGTTCGAGATCAGCGTTCAACTTCACTCTGAAGTTTTCGCGTCAGTGAACCTACAAGTTGTTGCTGCTGAGTAATTCAGTATCAAGACGTATTTTAAAAGCACCTCTTAGAGGTGCTTTTTTTATATCTGCAGGATAGGAAAGTTAGGGCCTTTGAAGCTAGAAGGCAAACAGTAAATTGACCGAAAACATGCTGTCGGCTTTAAACAGTCCTTCTGGTACTTTATCGTGGTATTGGCGAGAGTAGGCCAGCTTCAGTGCAATCGTTTCTGTAATGTTATTGGACACGCTAAAGTCGGTATCTGTTCGGGTGTTACTTCGTCCCGAGACGACAGTCACGGAGGCGGTCACCGAAAGATTTTCTAGCGCTTGCCATTTTGTGTTGAGATTGCCACGAAATATCCCTTCTTGAACCGTATCAGGGAAGATGATGTCGTCATCATCTATTTCATCTTTATTGGGCTCCTGATAGCGAAAACCGGGGCCAAACTCGAACTCCAGTAAGAAGGTTTCTGTGTTAGCAAATTGATAACCCAGACCACCTGACAAGGTGTAATCTTTAAAGTAAGCGCTGTAACGTGAGTCAACACCATTGAAACTGCCATAGAGATAGGACTTGGGGCCTAACTTGTAGTCGCTCTGGGCGCTGTAGCTTGATTGGCGTTTATCTTCTTCACCATCTTTGTACAAAAGATAGTACTTCCACTCACCGTTAGTACGGTGGCGGCCTTTGACATACTCAGCACTGAGTCGAGAGTTCAGTGAGCGGGAGTCTGAGTTTCCGCTGTGTGACTGGTAGCCAAACTCAACTTCTGAGCTCCAAGGGGAAGGAAGTTCAATATCCGTGTTGCTATGTCCTTCATCATCGGCATGGGCGAGCATAGAGCTCATTAGACCTGCACTCATTAGCCAAAATTTAGACACTCACTACCTCTATATTGATGAAACGAATGGCGCAATAGTAGATTTTAATTGACTGAATACCGTCAGCAATAGGTTAATTCTACATTAGAACTCGACAAAGTAATGCATTAGTAAAGACAAGCGCTGCATTCTCGTTATAATTAGCGATCTATAGCAAGTTGTTGAGCAGAACCATGGCCGAAGCGAAAGTAGATAATCGAAACAAAAAGTTTAACGATGCACAAGTTGATGCGATAAAAGTTCCTCCCCATTCGTTAGAAGCAGAGCAGTCTGTCATTGGCGGCCTTCTTCTAGACAATGAGCGCTGGGATACTGTAGCAGAACGTGTTGTTGCTAAAGATTTCTATAGTCGTCCGCATCGCCTAATCTTTGAGGGCGTTAAAGCTATCCTTGAAGACAATAAACCGCTCGATCTGATTACCCTGTCAGAATTTCTCGAACTGCGCGAGCAGCTCGAAGATGTAGGTGGTTTTGCTTACCTTGCAGACCTAGTTAAAAACACACCAAGTGCGGCCAATATCAATGCTTATGCTGAAATTGTTGCCGAGCGTGCTTTGGTTCGCGATCTGATTGGTGTGGCCAACGAAATTGCTGATGCCGGTTATGATCCTCAAGGACGTGGCTCTGAAGACCTGCTTGATCTTGCTGAAAGTAAAGTCTTTGCCATTGCTGAATCGCGAACTAATGAGAACGAAGGTCCACAAAACGTCGATAATATTCTTGAGAAGACCCTCGAACGTATCGAACTGCTATACAAATCGCCGCAAGATGGTGTAACCGGTGTTGATACTGGTTTTTCTGACCTCAATAAAAAGACCGCTGGTCTACAAGGCTCTGACTTAGTGATTGTTGCCGCGCGTCCATCTATGGGTAAAACCACTTTTGCGATGAACCTGTGTGAAAACGCAGCTATGGTGCAAGAAAAGCCCGTACTAATTTTCTCGCTAGAGATGCCTGCGGAACAGATCATGATGCGTATGCTGGCATCGCTTTCTCGTGTCGATCAAACCAAGATTCGTACTGGTCAGCTTGATGACGAGGATTGGGCGCGTATCTCTTCTACCATGGGTATCCTGATGGAGAAGAAGAACATGTACATCGATGACAGTTCAGGTCTAACTCCGACGGAAGTTCGCTCTCGTGCTCGCCGTATTGCACGTGATCACGGTGGTCTATCAATGATCATGGTCGACTACCTTCAGTTAATGCGTGTACCTGCGCTATCCGATAACCGTACCTTGGAAATCGCCGAAATTTCTCGCTCACTAAAAGCGCTAGCAAAAGAATTGAATGTCCCTGTAGTGGCACTTTCGCAGTTGAACCGTTCCCTAGAGCAACGTGCTGACAAACGACCGGTCAACTCGGACCTTCGTGAATCAGGCTCTATCGAGCAGGATGCCGACTTGATCATGTTTATCTATCGTGACGAAGTATATAACCCAGATAGTTCAATGAAAGGCACGGCAGAAATCATTCTTGGTAAGCAACGTAACGGTCCTATCGGTTCGGTTCGCTTAACCTTCCAAGGCCAATGGTCACGCTTTGATAACTACGCAGGTCCTGCGTTTGATATGGATGACGAATAACGCATGAGCTACATGAAAGCTGCGACGGCGTTTATTAATCTCGAAGCGTTAGAGCACAACCTAAAACAGATTAAACAGCAAGCCCCAAACAGCAAAGTGATGGCAGTGGTGAAGGCCAATAGCTATGGTCATGGCCTGCGCCACATTGCTAAGAATGCCAAAGGCGCGGATGCATTTGGCGTTGCTCGTATTGAAGAAGCGCTTCAGCTAAGAGCATGCGGTGTGGTTAAGCCCATTTTATTGCTTGAGGGTTTTTACTCTCAAGGCGACCTGCCTGTTCTGGTTACCAACAACATTCAAACTGTGGTTCACTGCGAAGAGCAGTTACAAGCGCTAGAACAAGCTGAACTTGAGATGACGGTGGTTGTTTGGCTCAAGATTGATAGCGGAATGCATCGTCTGGGTGTCAGGCCAGAGCAGTACACAGAGTTTGTCACTCGCTTAAAAGCGTGTCGCAATGTGGCTAAGCCGCTACGTTACATGAGCCATTTTGGTTGTGCTGATGAGCTAGATAGAGTGACCACCAATGAGCAAACAGAACAGTTCCTAACTCTGACCGAAGGGTGTGAAGGGGAGCGTTCATTAGCCGCATCGGCTGGACTGCTTGCTTGGCCTGATAGCCAGTTGGATTGGGTACGTCCTGGGATCATAATGTATGGCGTATCGCCGTTTAATGACAAAACCGCTGAGCAGATGGGCTATCAACCTGTAATGACACTGAAGTCGCATCTAATTGCGGTGCGTGATGTAAAAGCGGGTGAAAGTGTCGGTTATGGCGGAATTTGGACTAGTGAACGCGATACGAAAGTTGGTGTGATTGCGATTGGCTACGGTGATGGTTACCCAAGAACGGCACCAAATGGCACGCCCGTGTTGGTCAATGGACGCAAAGTGCCGATTGCAGGCCGAGTTTCAATGGACATGCTTACCGTTGATTTGGGGGCTGATGCACAAGATAAAGTAGGCGATGAAGCGATACTATGGGGCAAAGACCTCCCCGCAGAAGAAGTGGCGTGCCATATAGGTACTATTGCTTACGAACTGGTGACTAAGTTAACGTCACGCGTTGATATGGAATATTCCAACTGACTATGTACCATAAAATCACGACAGTGCTGGCCTTAAGTGCCAGCCTTTTTGTCTCAAGCCCTGCATTAAGTGAAGAAAAAGATTCGGCTTTCCTGCCGTTTTACTTCAGTACTGAAACTTTAGGTAATACCGTTGGTATTGCAGGAGTTGCAAAAGGAGTAGGGCAACCACAAGCTGCCTTGTTTGGTGCGGCTTTGTACACAGATAAGCAAAGCTATGTGACGTTTCTTTCGGCTTTTAACTACGCACTGACTGATCAGCTACTAGTTAGCTCCCAGCTGTATAAAGCGCAATTTAATCAAAACCCTTACTATATCGGTGATCAAGGTAACAACGATTCAGTCGCAAGTGATAAGACGGTTACTAATGGCTTAGAGCAAAACTACGAGGTAGAGTTTAAGTATTTATTGCCATGGGGTAATGTTGCACAGAATGGTTTGCTTGGCGTCTTTCAGCCTATTCGTGATGTCAGCTTTGCCTCACCAATTGAGTCTGGTGTGAGCTCCATTAGCCTGACGCCTTTCTATTCCTCTCGCCGTCTAGACATCAACAACACCACTGAAAAATCGACCGGATTTGAACTGATCCTTGATTGGGATAACCGTGACAGCGTGCGTAACCCAACAAAAGGCTCACACACAGCGCTGACGACAACAGTGGGTGCTCATAGTTGGCAAAGCGAAGACCGTTGGACCAAGGTTGAGTTTCAAAACAGCCAATACTTTGCGTTAGGCCCGCTCGGTGAGTTATTTGATCAACAAGTTCTTGCGTTTGATTTTTACACCGCTGATACCCCCAACTGGAACAACGAAAGGCCACCAGAGCAGGAGCAGGTAAGCTTAGGTGGATTATATCGATTACGCGGTTACACCAGTGGGAGATTTCACGGACGAAGTGCGGTGCATTATTCCGCTGAGTATCGGGTGATCCCTGAGTGGCAACCTCTCGATGAGATCCCACTGCTCAATTACTACGACTTACCGTGGTGGCAATGGGTATTTTTTGCCGAAGCAGGTCGAGTGGCCGATCAATACGATCTTAAGACACTGCATAGAGATATGAAATGGAATCTAGGTGGAGCGGTTCGTTTCCAGGTGGAAGGAATCGTTGTGCGTGCAGAGTACGCACAAGGTGCTGATGAAGGCACTTTCAGAGTGATGATTAATCAGCCTTTCTAGCCGGATCATTCATCACTTTTTAGGCAAGGGGCGGTTAACGGAATGCCCCTTTCTATTTTCTTCGCTTAGTTAAGCTTCTTTTTTAAACTGTCGTAGGTAGCGATAAACAGTATCAGGGGAGATTTCAATCTCTTGTGCCGCTATCGAGACAGCATCTTTGACGTTAAATAATCCTTCACTATACATTTTACGGACGATTTCTTTGGTGCGTTTCGCTTTGGTTAGCCCCATGCTGTCGACCTGTGACTTAAACTTAGAAATCGATGTGGTCAACATATCATTGGCACTCGGAGAAAAGACTTCCGGTGATTCGGTAATGGCATCAAAAGAAACCCCGGCAGGTAGCATAGAGCTAATCACTGAATGCATTGGGGCATCCATGTTTGTGTTGATACATAGCATAGCTATAGGGGTGGCGTTGTCGTTAGAAACAATGGTGGTGACTGAACGAATCATCTTTCCGCAAATTGAGCGAGTAAAGTAAGGCTCGGTGACTTGGTTACCGTCTTTAAGTTTTTCTATCGCAAGGTTAGTAATTGGAGCACCAACAGAACGCCCAGTCACATGGCCATTGGCTATTTTGACTATCGATGGGTTGTCGATATCTAGTGAATGCAGTGCCACTTCAGTGTGTTCACCGTACATTGCCGCAATGCCATCAACAATGTTGTAAGTAGAGCGGATAATGGCCTTATCTGAATCGGTAAGATTAACTAACATTATGTCCTCGAAAAAAGCCATCACAAAAAGTGATGGCTTAACTTAGTGATGGTTTATCATCGTATTATGCAGACATAATTTCAATGATCTGGTTGTCGGTAACGTTCATTCCGAGGCTAATCATTCGACCCACATTGCGAATCGTGGTTTCAATGTTGTCAGAAATAACACCTTGGTTAGCAGCTGCGTGATTACGCATTGCCATCATTACAGATTTCACCGCAGCGGTTGTGGAGCTTCCAACTTTCATTGCACAGGTCGCTTTTGCCCCGTCACAAACCATACCTGAAGTATCACTAAGGACGTTCTGAATCGCGTAGCAGCATTGTTCGTAAGTGCCGCCAGCAAGGTAAACCATTGCCATCGCTGTTGCCGAACTGGTCACTGTGTTACCACAAAATGCTGACAGCGGTGGATAAAACGACTTCATGTAGATGGCACCCAAGTGGCTCATCACCAATGCGCGACAGGTTTTTTCGTCATCTGCATTTTTATGCTCAGCCATAAAAACAACCGGTACGGTTGCAGCAATACCTTGGTTACCTGAGCCATAGTTACTCATCGCCGGCAGTGATGCGCCCCCCATACGAGCGTCACTCGCTGCTGAAGTGTATTTAACGATGTTTTCTGTTAGCGATGTGCCGCACATTAACTCGTCGCTATCCATTGAGCGACCAACTTGAAGGCCATATTGGTTGACCATGCCTTCTTGGGATAACGCCATATTGAGGTTTTTCGCCTCAAGCATAAAACTAATGTCAGAGAATGAAACGTTGACTGCGAAATCATAAATTTGCTTCATTGAGATATCGACACCTTCACAGATAGAAGCGGTTCCAGCGCAGCTAGCTTCGCTATCAACTTGCATTGCAAAAGTGATTTCACCATTCATACGCTCTTCGACAATACGCGTGTGACCACCACTGATAATAATTTCTGACGTGTTCCCAGCGGCTGTAGCAACCGCACGGCAGAAAATAAAATCATCAGCTTCAACGCGATTAACCGTAATCAACTCTTGATCAATAAGGTGCTGAGCTTTATCAACATCTTTTGGAGTGATATTGGCTAATACTTGTAAATCTGCGTTTGCATCCCCTGCAACATAGCCACAGGCTGCCGCAATGTGTAGACCGATTTTACCTGTACGTGGGACGAAAACGCCCATTGAGTTTTTGTATAGGTTATCGGAAACACTGATTTCAAGAGACTCAAGTGGTTGGTTGTCAAGTCGAGCGCTAGCAACTGCAGCAGCATAGGCAGCTGAAATTGGTTCAGTACAGCCAAGAGCTGGCTTTACTACAGACTTGATGATCTCGATGTATTTGTTCCATTGCTCTGACATAGTTTTAACCCTTATTTTTTGTGAGCGATTGCTTCAACTTCGACTAAGACACCCATAGGCAGGTCTTTGACCGCGAAGCAGCTACGTGCTGGGCAATCGGTTTTGAATACCTCTGCGTAGACGGCATTGAATGCTGCAAAGTCTTCAATATTGGCTAGGTAGCAAGTTGTTTTTAGCACTGTTTCAGCACAGCCACCCGCGGCTTCTAAAACAGCCACTAAGTTTTCAAGAGACTTTTTCGATTGTTCAGTAATGCCGCCTTCAACTACACCGCCAAGCGCTTTGCATACCGGTAATTGACCAGAGGTAAAAATGAGGTTTTCAAATGTCGTACCGTGTGAGTAAGGGCCGATGGCTTCAGGTGCACTTGGTGCTGTCACTAATGATTTCATACTTGTTCCTAAATTTGGTATTACACAATACCTTTATCTTGTTTGTGCAAATAATATTGCAAATTTAGTTGCATTTAACAAGCCTGTAAAATTGACTTGCGTCAAACTAACCCTGTGAATTCCCTTTTACTAGTTGGGTTTGTTGTATTTTTTGATCTTGATTATCTTTTCAAATAATTTTGCATATTTGGTGTTGAAAGATTGTTTAATGTCGAATATATTTGCTCAAAACTTACACAGAGACACTGTTATGAAAGGTAAATTAATCAAAGCGGGTTTGACCTCGATTGCTCCACTTTGCTTAGGAGCATTCCCATTTTCATTTATCGTTGGCGCACTGAGTATTCAATCCGGAATGGATGTCGTACAAAGTACTTTATGGTCTTTTACGGTGTTTGCAGGCTCCGCCCAAATGGTGGCGTTAGGGCTATTGCAAAATGGTGCGAGTATTGCCGTGATAGCGTTGACCACTTTTATTATCAATTTACGCCATGTGCTCTATAGCGCTTCTTTGTCTGAGCATGTCAAACAATACCCACTGCATATCCGTTTCTTAATGTCTTATGGGTTAACGGATGAAGTGTATGCGTCAAGCATTACTGAAATGAAAAAAGAGAAAGAAGGTCGACATTGGTTTTACCTAGCGGTGATGGGGGGCTTTTGGGCTAACTGGGTGCTGGCGAACTGTGCAGGTGCACTCATTGGTGCCTCTTTCCCTGATATTGCCAACTACGGATTAGAGTTTGCGATGGTTGCTGCCTTTATCGCGATTGTTATTCCACAAGTGAAAAGCCGCGAGTGTATTGTCGCCGCGCTTGTTGCGACGTTTGCGGGTATCTTGCTGTCTGGTTTACCTCACTCATTAGGTCTTGTTATCGCCGCCGCGCTAGGTGTATTCGCTGGCTATCAAATGGACCTATCTACTGAGAAGCAGCAACTTGAATCTGAAACTACATTGAAAGCACAAACTGAGGGCGCATAACATGGAAACATCAACGTTCATTTTACTGACAGTGTCTATGGCGATTGTGACTGTCGCGATTCGCTTTAGTGTGATTGCCTTTGCGGGTTCATTTGAAATGTCGCCGCGCTTAAAGAAAACGCTGCGCTTTGTTCCTGTCACCGTGTTGCCTGCCATTATTGCGCTAGAGATTCTGGGTACAGGATCCGAGATTGCCTTTAACCTGGAAAACCCTAAAGTATTGGCTGCCATCGTATGTACTCTAGTTAGCCTAAGATTCGACCTTGTTTGGGTCGTGGTGAGTGGCGTCGCCTCACTACTTTTATTCCAAGCGATTCTATAGCTTACTTCTAATTACTCACCCTACACCTAAAACGGAGCCGATGGCTCCGTTTTCTATATTTTTAGTACTGCTCGCCTTGAAAGGTCGCGATAATTGTCCGGCTGCCGCCGTAATCGCGATGCTCTCCTAAATAGATTCCTTGCCATGTCCCGAGTGCCAGTCTGCCCTGACTAATCGGAATCATCACACTACAGCCTAATGTCGAGGCTTTAATATGAGCTGGCATATCGTCATCCCCTTCGTAGGTGTGTTTGTAATACGGTGCGCGCTCTGGAACTGAGTGATTGAAATGCTTTTCCATATCGTGTCTCACGGTTGGGTCAGCGTTTTCATTGATGGTTAAGCTTGCCGAGGTATGCTGAATGAATAGCTGTAATAAACCGACAGAATAATCAGAAATCTGCGGTAATTGTTGTTCAATTTCATCGGTAATAAGATGAAAACCACGCTGCTTAGCTGGGATTTGAATGATTTTTTGAGTCCACATATGGATGTCTGCTTACAATTTGAACTTAAGCTCTCGTTAAGCTTGCTCTAGGTTAGTGATACAATCCTAATCGCTCATATGACGTTTGTTTAGTTTTGAAGCAGGGAACGTGACCTAACTCAATGTGAGTGAGAGTCGCCTACGTCATAATGTGCGCTTGAAAAAAAATTACAAAGTCTTGTTTTGTGGCATTTTGCCCTAACATACCTAATATTATTATTTTGCTTAATCGGGGATTCCACCAGTTTTCGCTAGGCTGTATGGAATAAAACCTACTGTAACATCGGGATAGTAACCATGTTGAAAAATATCAATCCAACGCAAACACAAGCTTGGAACGCGCTAACGGCGCACTTCGAATCTGCACAAGATATGGATCTAAAAGCTCTGTTTGCACAGGATTCAGCACGTTTTGATAAATTCTCTACGCGTTTCGGTAATGACATTCTAATTGATTACTCTAAAAACCTAATCAATGAAGAGACCATGAAACACCTGTTCGCGTTAGCAAACGAGACTGAGCTTAAAGCTGCAATCGAAGCGATGTTCAGTGGTGAAGCGATCAACCAAACAGAAGGTCGCGCGGTGCTTCATACTGCACTACGTAACCGAAGCAACAAGCCTGTTATGGTTGGTGGCGAAGATGTGATGCCAGCGGTCAATGCAGTGCTAGAAAAAATGAAATCATTCACTGAACGTGTTATCGGCGGTGAGTGGAAAGGCTACACAGGTAAAGCGATTACTGACGTAGTGAACATCGGTATCGGTGGTTCTGACCTTGGTCCTTACATGGTGACGGAAGCGCTTGCACCATACACAAACCACCTAAACCTACACTTCGTTTCTAACGTTGATGGTACTCACATCGTTGAGACACTGAAGAAAGTAAACCCAGAAACGACGCTATTCTTGGTCGCATCTAAGACATTTACTACGCAAGAAACTATGACCAACGCGCACAGTGCTCGTGATTGGTTCCTTGAGTCGGCGGGCGATGAAGCGCACGTCGCTAAGCACTTTGCTGCATTATCAACGAATGCGTCAGCGGTATCTGAATTTGGTATCGATACAGACAACATGTTTGAGTTCTGGGACTGGGTTGGTGGTCGTTACTCATTATGGTCAGCGATCGGTCTGTCAATTGCACTAGCGGTTGGTTACGACAACTTCATTGAGCTACTTGATGGTGCTCATGAAATGGATAACCACTTTGCGTCGACTGAACTAGAAAGTAACATTCCAGTTATCCTTGCTCTTGTTGGTCTATGGTACAACAACTTCCACGGCGCTGAGTCTGAAGCAATCTTGCCATACGATCAGTACATGCATCGTTTTGCTGCTTACTTCCAACAAGGCAACATGGAATCTAACGGTAAGTATGTGGACCGTGACGGTAACGCAGTGACTTACCAAACTGGCCCAATCATCTGGGGTGAACCAGGTACAAACGGTCAGCACGCGTTTTACCAGCTAATTCACCAAGGCACTAAGCTGATCCCTTGTGACTTCATTGCACCAGCTCTAAGCCACAACCCAGCAGGCGATCACCACCAGAAACTTATGTCTAACTTCTTTGCCCAAACAGAAGCGCTAGCATTTGGTAAAGATGAAGCAACAGTGAAAGCTGAATTTGCCAAAGCAGGTAAGAGCGAAGAAGAAGCGGCGACGCTAGCACCATTCAAAGTATTTGAAGGTAACCGCCCAACGAACTCTATCCTAGTGAAGCAAATTACTCCGCGTACATTAGGTAACTTGATTGCGATGTACGAGCACAAGATCTTTGCTCAAGGCGTTATCTGGAATATCTTCAGTTTTGACCAGTGGGGTGTTGAGCTAGGTAAACAGCTAGCTAACCAAATCTTGCCGGAGCTTGCGGATGAGTCGGCAATCAGCTCACACGATAGCTCGACTAATGGTCTGATTAACGCATTTAAAGCGTTCAAAGCATAATAGTATTCGCGCTTGTTAGATGTAAAACGCCAGCCTTAGGGCTGGCGTTTTTGTTTTGGAAAGCGGGAACGCTGTGCTCCTGGATAACGGGAGCGGGCTTCGCCCTTCGAGAGAGAGGCTGTCATTCCATAGACTGACGAAGGAAGGAGTAGGGAATCTCATAGAGTATTCGACTTGCTTTAAGAGATCCCCAACTCACTCGTTCCTCATTCTCGAGGATGACAAATCAATTGATTTAAATAAGATTTGGAAAGCGGGAACGCTGCGCTTCTGGATAACGGGATCGGACTTCGTCCTGCTAGAAAACGAGAGTTGATTTGCTGCTAACCTCAAGCAATGATAGCTCTCCAGCTCTCCAGCTCTCCAGCTCCCCTAAACCGTCGTATCCACATTCGGCTGTGCGTCTGTACTGGCGGTAAATTTCTGGCTCAGTAGGGCAACCATTTGATCGTAATATTGCATATTGGGTTTGTTGCCAAGCAATTTACATAGCTCATTGCCCGTTGGGCTGAAACGATAGTAAAGCAAGCGTACGCCTTTGCTGTGGGCTTGAAGTGACAGCTTTTTGCCTTGGTAAGTTAACGGAAGTGGAGAGTCGAGCTCAATTTCCCCGGACTCTAATTCAGTACCGTGCATTAAACCGAGTTCAAATAACACCAATAGACTAGAGTATGGCAGTTGGAAGTTGCCGACGTTGATATTGCCGGTGATGTTGCGCTTGCCAAAGCTGAAGATGCCACCTTGGGCACGATAACCGACCAGTAACTTGCGGCTGGTATCACCGCCAAAACTACACGCAAGTGCGGCGGCGCGTTGGAGGATTTGCGCTTCTTTTGGTGTCATGTCTTGCAGGACTTTTAACGCTTTCATTGACGTTGAGCCGGGATTAGTCACTTCGCGTTTTAAGACCTGAGCCCATAGGCGTTGCATTGAGTGATTGTGGACTTCTTGCGCCATATCGAAAAAGCGGTACAGCCAGTCTTGGTCAGGATCACCTGCGGTCTCATCTTTACAAGAGATATGAGCAAGCTTAAGAATTTGTTCGAGATTTTTCTGCCTTAGCTCTTTACGCTTACGCTCACGAACCAAAGCCCGCTCAAGCATACTTTTCTCAGGCTTTTCACTCTGCAGCAGGGCATCTAAGCCATAGGTTTGAGCAATGTTAAGCACACGACTGGCGCTATCTTTGATGTAACTCGACTTTTTTTCGTGTCGGTTAGTTTGTTCCGATTGGTGCTCAATGATCACCGGCTTGCTCGTCTCAGACATGCTATTTCCTTAGCCATCAGATGCTTAACGTTAAGTATTAACTGTACCTCGGAACGCATAAGCCTGCCAGAAAAAGACTGTGAGCCAGTTTATAAAAATATCGCTACCATAAATGATAACAAGTTGTTAAAATTGTTATCGTTAATTTTGAGGGGCTTATGAAGTATTTCAATGAGAATAAACTGAAAAAGCACCTGTCAATTGCCCTACTGTTACTAGTTTACCTAGGTGTACTGAGCTATCTTTCTAGCTATTTGTCCTAAGATTGGCAATTAACAGGCTGCTTATTTTTATTAACAATTAGTAGTCATCGTACTCGGCGATTTCTGTGCCTTGTATGACGTAACCTGTTTGTGCTAATTCATGGCTAACCGTTTCTGTTTTTAGCGTTCCTATCACGTAGACCACATCCCAAAGCTGCTGCACTGGCGCGCCTTTAGGGAAGTTAACATAGATAATTTGGTTTGGTGGTGGTGGTGGCACGTGGATACATGCTCCAAAATATGGAACGAGAAGAAACTCTGTCACCATATTCGCATCCCCTTCAAGAGGGATCACAAAGCCCGGGATCTTCACCTTACTGCCGTTCAGCTCTTGTCTTACATTGCCGACCATAGATTGTTCCATAGTACCGCCGGAGTGATCGATAGCGGGCATACCATAAGAATCAAATTGGTTGCGCTCACTTTCTGGGATGAGATCAATCCACTCCAAAGTAAGTGTGTCTTCTGCGTGACTGCTGACGCTTGCTAGACCTAAGGTCATCACAGTCATCAGTATCATGACTAGTTTTTTCATAATCTAAACTCTTATTGTCATACCGTCGCTGAGCGACTGTCGATATGCTCTAAATGCGGGAATAAAGCCGATAATAGTACCTGCCAGTTGCACTGCAGCCAACAACATCCACTCATAGTGAGATAAAGCGCTCATCTGTAAGTTAATACCATAGTTTTGTTGAATTATTGGTCCTGCAACGGTGAGCATGGCATATAGACCGATAATCCCCACAAGTAAGCCTATAAAAGTCAGGACACTCGCTTCTAAAATTAACAGGCTAAATACATGCCTTGGCCTTGCGCCCATAGCTCGAAGAATGGCCATTTCTCGACGGCGCTCTTGCAGGCTAGTCAGCAGGCTTGACAACATACCGAGTAGACCTGCAATAACGACAAATATCGATACTGCCATTAACGCTTGCTCGGCAACCGACATCATGCCCCATAGTTCATGCAGGGCAACACCTGGAAGAATAGCGCTGAGAGGCTCTTTGAAGTAGTTGTTGATTTGTCTCTGCAGAGCAAAGGTTTGGATTTTTGAATTAAGCCCGAGTAACACCGCGGTAATCTGCTGGGGTTTGAAGTTCATAGACTCAAGTTGTTCTGCGGTCGGGTTATTGCCTAGGTTTGCACCTGACTCCCAGCCCACATGTATCGCTTCAATCGCCTCTAATGAAACGTGAACAGTCTTGTCTACTGGAGTACCAGTAGGCGCTAGGATTCCTACCACTCTAAATGGGGCGTTTTCATGGCGGCTGAAACCGACATCACTGATACCGTGGGCAATGATCATTTCACTTCCCAATTGGTAATTCAGTGTGCGAGCAACGTCTGAACCAATCACAGCATCGAACAAGCCATTAAACTCTTTACCTTGACTAAAGGCTAGGTGTTGTTTCTGGCCGTAGCGATAGTGCTCAAAGTAGCTATGGTTGGTTCCCATGACTCGAAAGCCTTTATGGGAGTCACCAAGTGAAATTGGAATTGCCCACTTTACTGAGCGATGTTGGCTAAATTCCTGATAACTCTTCCAATCAATATTGTTGGTCGCATTACCGATTCTAAAAACCGAATAGAGCAATAAATTTACTTGGCCAGATCGACCACCGACAATCAAATCAGTACCAGAAATCGTATTGGCAAAACTGTCTTTTGCTTGTGTACGAATACGTTCGACACCAAGCAGCAAAATGACCGAAATCGCCACAGTTAAAATAGTAAGAATGGCGGTGACTTTACGGTTGCGCACACTTTTCCAAGCTAGGGTAAGTGTAGGTGTCATTGGTGACCTCCTGCTTGGTTTAATTGCTGAAGATTAATGGTGCGATCAAATAGCGGCTCTAATGTCGGGTCATGGCTGACAAACAACAAGGTAGATTCCGCCTGATTCACTTGATCAAGCAATAACTCGATAAAGGCAGTACGGTTGTCGTAATCGAGTGAAGAGGTTGGCTCGTCCGCGATGATGACTTTGGGTTTACCAATCAGGGCACGTGCTGCCGCGACTCTTTGTTGTTGCCCAATGCTGAGTTCTACGACAGGTTTATCGAGCAGTTCAGAGGGTAAGCGCAGCTTTTCGAGCAATTGCTTAGCATTAGAGAGTAAATCTCCGTCCACTTGCTGACGGCGTAAGATAGAAAACTGACAAGGCAAGGTGACGTTTTCAATCACGCTTAAATAAGGCAGCAAGTTAAACTGCTGAAAGATATAACCGATATGGTTGGCGCGAAATTTGTCACGTCGGCTACCTGACATTTGCGTCAGGTTTTCGCCTAGCACAGCCACTTGTCCGGAAGTTGCCGTGTTTATCCCTGTGAGTAAGCCAAGCAGTGTTGATTTACCACATCCGCTTGGCCCTTTTATAAATAGGTGTTCACCACGCTTAATCGTGAGAGAAGGGATATCTAATGTGGGATGTTCGTTGCCAGGCCAAGTAAAGGAGACTTGCTCAAGCTCAACGACAGAACAAGAAGGGGAATTGTTCATTGTATGTTTCCAATCATGAGAAAGGTGGCTTAGCCATTGCTAAGCCACTTTATGAATTACAGTGAAATCTTGCTGTCACCTTTGCCAAGCTCTAGTGATGCTTGCTTAGTTTCAGTGAGTACATTGATTTTCAGTTTCTCAGTGTTTGGGAAGTGAGTGAACCATTGAGTATCAATGTTGCTTAATGTGCTGATGTCATCACATGCGTAATGGTATTCAACAGTGAACTCACCATGGCCACCATGCTCTTGGTGATCATGACCTTTGTGCTCATCATGATGGTCATGACCTTTATGTTCATCGTGGTCATGATCGTGACCTTCGTGATGGTCGTGGCCTTCATGACTATCGTGATCATGGCCATCTTCATGCTTGTGTTTGTCGTGAGCATGTTCATCATGATGGTCGTGGTCGTGGTCGTGGTCGTGGTCGTGGTGTTCATCCTCTCCTAGCGTGTGGCTCACTGATTGATGCACCACTTTACAACCTGCCGACGATGCAAGAGTAAATACACTTGAAGCATTATTCAGCTTGGCGATAGCATCTTCTAGTTGGTGTTTCTGCTCATCCGTTTTTGGCGCATGTTCAAAGCCAACCACATCAGCACCTGGAGCCGTGATTTCGATCAACAGCTCTTTTCCATCTTGAGCGATGTTAAGTTCGACTTCACCATGCACATGAGCACCATGTTGGCGAAAGCCGCCTTCACATGCCTGAGCTAGGCCGCTGACTGCTAGAGTAATTCCAAGGGCGATAGGAGTAATATTTTTCATTGTAAGTCCTGATTTTAAATTTGAGTAATGCTGTGCTATTCACTTAATGTGAATACGATTTATTGCAAATGATGAATCAATATCAGGATAGTGGCGGTGAGCGTGGCAGGTAAGCAAAGCTCAATGCCTCGGTGTAGTGATAGGTCGCTAGTGGAGCAAAATATTCACTGACAGCTGGTGGAGTGATAACAAGGGATGCAGGGGCTGCACCATGTAGTCCACTGGCAAACAATTGGCAGTGATGCTCTTTGTGGTGTGCTGAAGAAAGATCGTACTGGTGATCAATAAACGCAAAGTTGAGCCATAGCACAAGGGCGATTGCTAAAAATGCAAGCGCTGAAGTGCGTTGGATAAGAAAGCGATTTTGAAGCACGATGAAAGCACAATACAGAAAGAGGAGTTGTTATACTATAACAACTCCTCTTCAGGGGGAAGTAAACCAACCTCTGTTTAAAGGTTTTCTTTGACTAGCGTAAGTACTTGTTGAATCTCGCTTTCATTGAGTGCGCCTTCTTTTACAAACAATACCTTACCTTGTTTATCTTGCACTATGATCGCTGATGACTCTTCGGCCAGCTGCCAAGCGCTGGCTACCGTTCCGTCCTCATCAAGCACCATTGAAGACCAAGGGAACTCTTTCTTGCTGTCTTCCGCCGAAGATTTTACAAATGAGCCCGTTCCCCAAATTGCATCATCTTGGTTGATGATCGATGTCGTTTGGTAACTTTGTTCTGCGAATTTTGCTTCGGTGATGGCTGACATTAACGGGGCATTGAGTTCTTTTGAGCTGCTACGTCCCGCAATGGCTTGAATGACGCGAACTTTACCTTGCATATCGGTGGTTGCCCAAGCTTGGAAGGCCGTTTTGTCGCCTTGCAGTACGATTTCACCGTGGCTTGCTACCGCTACCTCAGGCACGGCTTGCCCGACAGTGATGTTGTGAGCAAAAGCGAAAGCTGGAGAGCACGCGATTGCCAGAGTTAGAAGGGTTTTATTTTTCATTATGTTATTTCCTTTTGAATGTGCGCAAAAAGTATATACCCAATTTTGATATGCGGAGAAAACTCTCTCAGATAACACTGGTCTGACGTCACAATGTTAACAAAATGCTATACATTAAATACGCATCCGGTATAATAATTACAAGTTCTAAGGAATAGAACCAAGCAATCAGTTCGAATTGCATCACAAAAGGATATTGGAGTCGTTATGCTGCGTGAATTTACTATTTATCGTCCTCGTCAAGTTGCTCGTTTTGTTAAAACTTTGTTCAAAGGACAGTTTGTTATCTCTGGGGTTGGCAAGTTTACTTTCGATAATGGGAAAGTCTTACTGCCGGATGTGAAAGATTCTCAAAAGTTAACCACCTATAAAGAGATCAATCAGGCAATTGCTTTATTGCCAGTCTAAATTTTGGCTCCTTTCCAAGCCACGAATTATAGAAAGTCGCCTAGTTGGCGGCTTTTGTCGTTTATAGCCGCTATATCACTGAGCCTTCCTCCACTCACTTATCACTGCTTTACTTCAATGAGTAAAATTTACACGCCAACAGTTTGAATTTACGACTATATTGTTAATAAGCAACATTGTGCTTATTGGCAATGTTTGACAACAAAATGTGACTGGTGGCTATGGATCCTCTTTTTATTCTTTTATGTACGCTACTTGTACTCTTGATGCAGGTTGGTTTTCTGTTCCTTGAGGCAGGGACGGTACGTAAAAAGAACACTGCCAATGTGGCAGCTAAAAACCTCATCGATTTAGCGGTCGTACTGATCCTTTATTGGCTCGTTGGCTACGGTGTTATGTTTGGTGAGTCCATGGATGGTTATCTAGGGACTAGTCATTTTTTACTAGGTCATTTTGAAGGTTTAGATGAGGGAGCGTTTTTTGTCTTTCAAATGGTGTTTTGTGCAACTTCGGTGACGATCATTTCTGGGGCAATTGCCGAAAGAGGCAGTTTAAAGGGCTACATCGCATTATCCATTTTCGTCGCTGCTGTTGTTTATCCTGTTATTGGGCATTGGGTGTGGAGTGACAATGGATGGCTTGCACAACGAGGCTTCGTTGATTTTGCTGGTTCGACAGTGGTTCACTCTGTCGGTGGTTGGGCGGCTTTGGCGGCGATCATGATTATTGGACCTAGGCTGAATCGGTTTGTCGAAGGACATAATTTTAACCACAGCAGCTTAGTACAAAGTGTCGCAGGGGTGGTTTTTCTATGGATAGGTTGGCTTGGCTTTAATGCGGGTAGCTCGCTGCATTTTGACAGTAATGTGTTTAATATTGTCCTCAATACCATTCTAGCGGGTGCGGCTGGTGGCCTTACGTCAGCAATGTACTCTTTACATAAAACCAATAGAGTACACATTCCTAACTTCTACAACGGAATCCTATCAGGGTTAGTCTCCATTACCGCAAGTTGTAATTTTGTTGATGGCCTCTCATCGGTGCTCATCGGCTCACTCGGCGCTTTGATTTCACTGTCGGTTGGTCGACTATTAGTGCTGAAAAAGATTGATGATGTGGTTGATGCTGTGCCTGTACATCTAGCAAGTGGTATCTGGGGCACTATCGCTGTAGCGCTGTTTGTTCCTCAATCGGTGATTACAGATACCTTACAGATGAGCGATAGAATGGAGTTGCTATGGAGCCAGGTCTTTGGTGTTAGTGTCGTCGCTGCTTTTGTGTTTCCTCTCTGTTACCTGGTTTTCTTTCTGATAAACAAAGTGCTTCCTCTTCGCGTTGGACAAGAAGAGGAGATCGTCGGGTTGAATATTTCGTCTCACCAAGCAAGCAGCGATCTCTATGACTTGGTCACAGTGATGCAAAATCAGGAAGAGAGCGGTGATTTCAGCCAACGCGTCGATTATGACCCAACGTCAGAGATAGGCATGATTGCACGTCAATACAATCGAGTCCTTTCTCGGTTCGAAACGGCATTAGTCAAAGCAACCCAAAAACACAGTGCATTATTGCAAACTAACCAAAGACTAAAATCGATGGAGTCACGCGTACAAAAAAGTGAAAAGCTTTCAAGTATCGGTCAGATAAGCTCTGGCTTGGTGCGGGAGATAAACGAACCGATTGGTTATGTGCTGAGTAATATCAAAACACTTAAAGACTACAATAAATTTTTTAAGTTGTTGGTTACTGAATATAAAGCGTTTGCTGCAACCGTCTCTCAACACCCAGTGGTGGCTAACGAAGTGCTGCAACGCATTGACAAAATATGTGAAGAGGAAGATTTAGAATTTGTTCTTGAAGACAGTGAAGAGCTCATCAATGCTACATCAGACGGTGCGAGTAAAATAGAGAAGATCTTGTCAAATGTTCGCACGTTCTCTGAGTTTGGCGATGAGAAGTTTGAGCTTAAAGACATTAACGTTTTGGTTTCTGCTGCGGTAGAAAAGGTGGCTGCCACTCTGCCGTTGAGCTGCAAATTGCTCGAGTCTTACGAGGCAAAATTGCCTATGGTCTCTTGTAGTCCTCATCAAATTGAACAGTTATGCATTAATGTCCTTTCCAATTCAGTTCAAGCTATAGGCGAAGATCGTGGCGCAATTAAAGTCACCACTAGTAACGAAGGGAATCATGTGGTCGTTGCGATTATCGACAGTGGAGTGGGCATCAAAGAAGAGTACCAATCTAAGGTATTTGAGCCATTTTTTACAACATTTGGGAACCAAGGTCATGCTGGGCTTGGCTTATCGATTTGCTACGGAATCGCCACCAATCATGGGGGTTCGTTAAGCTTATTGAGTAAACAGGCGAAAGGAACCAAAGTGACTTTGCGCCTGCCAATGCCACTTGATGAGTGATAAGGGAGAAGGTGTATGGCTGATACAGGATTGACGAAGCTGCTGGTTGTTGATGATGAGGTTCAGATTACCAAATCTCTTAGCCGCTTACTGAGAAAAGAGTATCAAGTTATCGCCTTTAACAATCCTCTAGAAGCTTTGGTTTATCTCGGTGAAAATGAAGTTGCGCTCATTATGTCTGACATGCGGATGCCCGGTATGGGGGGAGCCCGTTTTTTAAGTGAATCCGTGTTGATTCAACCTCACGCAATGAGGATTGCTTTTTCGGGAGGGGTTGATTATCGAACCTTAGTTAGTGCAATTAATGAGGGCAAAATTCATCACGTTATTGCTAAACCATGGGATACTGATGAGCTAAAAGAGCTACTTGCTCAGATGACCACTCAGCATCAGATGAATATAGGTCTAAAACAACATGCTAATAAGCTGGAGCGGGAAAATCGTACTTTTAGTGAAGAAAACAGTCAGTTGCTGGCCTCAGCAACAGAAACTCAGATGCAGCTTGTTGAGCTGAAACAGCAATATGAACAACTTTTGTCGCGTTACCAGAGCTTTAGCCAAGACTCTTTGAAAGTGCTGATGGCCGGAGCCGTGGCTCACTCGTGGTATGAGGAGTGTGACTTACAACGCGTTGCTTTACATGCTAAACAATTAGCGCTCTCAATGAGCTTGCCGCCTAAAGTCGTTAATTTAGTCTATCGTTGTGCTCAACTACATCCGATCGGATTGCTGTTCTCATCTTTGAATCAGACACCTGCCAATTTCGCTAATCATCATTTAGCACCGTGTTGCTTTGGTTCGCTCGCGTATGACGTTTTGAGTGACAGTCCGCATCTGAAAGAGGTAGTGATGGGAATTCGGCATCAAGATGAGAACGTTAACGGCACGGGTTACCCACAGCATCTGACGCTCACAGATATTCCACTCGTGGCAAAAATTGTTCGCGTGGTGAAAGATTACGATTTTCTAACAGTGACTCATACGGAGCCTCAAAGTCGTTACTCCCCAGCCCAAGCCGCTCATAAACTGCAAGAGTTATCCGATATTCACTACGATGGGGCGATTGTAAAAGCTTACCTAAAAATGGTTTCCTCAAAGCTGCAAAACAATGACAATACGATGGAGTACTCTGTGCCACTGCGCGAGCTCAAAGTCGGTGATGAGCTTAAACGAGATGTACGCTTGACCAATGGGCAGGTGTTGATCAAGCGAGGCAGCATGCTCAATGATGAGATGCTGCAGCGTTTGATTGGGTTAGAGAAGCAAAAACAACATCACTTTGCTTATGTCGTTTAGCTTAGACAAGCATTATTAGTGTGATCAATTGGGTGGAAAACACACACCGGTTCCCCCGAGGCCACAGTAGCCATTCGGGTTTTTAGCGAGATATTGCTGGTGGTAGTTCTCGGCATAGTAGTATTTACCTGCGGGTAAAATCTCTGTGGTGATGGCGCCATTACCATCACCGAGTAGCACTTGATAGGCTTGCTTAGATGCTAGCGCTGCTTGGTATTGTTCGTCGCTGTATACATAGATGGCTGAGCGGTATTGAGTTCCGCGGTCATTGCCTTGTCTCATACCCTGAGTCGGGTCGTGCTTTTCCCAAAAAGCTTGCAACAGTTGCTCCAGGCTAATGATACTTGGATTGAAAACGACTCGTACAATCTCTGTATGGCCAGTTTGTCCACTGCATACCTCTTCATAGGTTGGGTTAGGAGTATAACCTCCTGCGTAGCCAACTGAGGTGCTTACCACTCCATCAAGTTGCCAGAACAGGCGCTCGGCTCCCCAAAAGCAGCCCATTCCAAGTAGAATTTTCTCGCAACCTTCTTCAGGTTCTGCAGTCAAACTGGTTTGATTGACGAAATGAATGTCATCGAGTGCAAGTGGCGTCTCTCGTCCTGGGAGAGCTTGTTGGGCGGTAATCATGGTTTGTTTGTCGAGCATCGTGATTTCCTTGTTGGAGTATTTTTTATATAGACCGCCTAATTAACTGTTTTCGTACAGACTTATTTTTTTAGTGGCGGTATTATTCCCTTACTTGATGTAGACAGATAATTAAGCATGATCAGCAAACCTTTACCAGCTCTAATCGCACTTGTTTCTTTTGCTCCCTCTGTATGGGCGCAAAGTGTTGAACTTTCTATTGAAGGACTAGAAGGCGAGCTGAATGATAATGTTGAAGCTTACTTATCATCCATTCCAGAAACCGAGTATAAAACCAGTTTACGTTTCCAAGCGCGAATAGAGAAAAATATCACCGAAGCGCTTAATGCCTTAGGTTACTACCACCCCGAGATTGATTTTACTGTCGCACAAGATGAATCAGAATTGATCGTCAATGTGAACCCTGGACCTGCGGTTATTTTGCAGCAGATCGACATTAAAATTGAGGGTGAAGCGAAAAGTGATCCTCAGTTTACAGCACTAAAAGCGAATAGTGGTCTGAAACAAGGAGAGCGGCTTAATCATAGTTTGTATGACACTTTAAAATCTTCGATTCGCAACCTCGCTTTGCAAAAGGGCTACTTTGAGGGGGATTTTACCGCGAGTCGATTGGAGGTCGCTCCCGATCTCAATCAAGCCTTTATCCACCTTCACTATGACAGCGGAATGCGCTATCACTTTGGTGCCAATACCATAACGGGCAGCCAAATTGATCAAGATAGAGTCGCGTCTTTATCGCCTTATCAAGCTAATGATCCGTATCAGGCTTCTAAAGTTGGTGAGTACAACCAGAACCTTTCTAATACAGATTGGTTTTCTTCAGTATTTGTTGAGCCGGATCTGAGCAAAATAGGTGAAGGGCGCGAGTTACCTATGAAAGTCTCCCTCGCGCCACAGGCCAGAAATAAACTTGAAACTGGTATCGGTTTCGCAACGGATGTTGGCGTTAGAGGTTCGCTCAAATGGAAGAAGCCTTGGGTGAACAGTCGCGGCCACAGTTTTGATAGTAGCTTGTCTATTTCAAAGCCAGAGCAAACCATCACTGCCGGTTACCGAATTCCACTCGAAGATGCACTCAATGAGTACTATCGCATCCAATATGGGATGAAAAACCTCAATCAGCGCGACACAGAAAGTTTGGAATCCAACTTAGCGCTAGAAAGGCACTGGGTGCTAGATAACGGTTGGCACCGCACTCTGTATGTTCGTTACTTGCTAGAGAACTATACCCAAGGTAAACAAGAAGATAGGGCTCAATTTATGTTGCCAGGGATAACCTTTTCTCGTAGCCGAGTTCGAGGTGGCGCGATGCCTACTTGGGGGGATCGACAAAGTTTTACTTTAGAATATGGCGATCCTAATGCGCTCTCAGAGACTAGAGTCACTCGTTTAATTGGTGCGACAACTTGGATCCGTAGTGCCGGTCAAAACCACAGGGGCATCTTCAAACTGAATGGTGGTGCCAACTTTTCGGAAGAGTTTAATAAGCTCTCGCCATCGTTACGTTTTTTCGCTGGTGGCGATAATAATCTCCGAGGTTATGGTTATGAGTCTATCTCTCCCAAGGACTCCGACGATAAATTAACCGGTGCCAAATATATGCTGACTAGCTCAATCGAGTACCAATATCGCGTATATGGTGATTGGTGGGGCGCCGCTTTTTATGATGTCGGTGATGCGTTTAATGATAAGCCAGATATTAAACGCGGTACGGGTGTCGGTGTGCGCTGGGCTTCCCCTGTCGGCCCTATTCGTCTTGATTTTGCTTGGGGGCTTGATGCGAACAAAGGAGACGAATTTAAAATCCACTTTACTTTAGGACCTGAGCTATGACCCGTGTTGTGATTAAGTGGTCAAAATGGCTTTCACTTACTTTACTTATTTTACTCTTCAGTATTTTGGTTGCGCTGGGCGGATTACTGTTTACTAATTCTGGCTTGAACCTTGTTTTGTGGGGGGCGGAGAAGTTTGTACCTCAGCTTAACGTTGGATCGAGTCAAGGCGCGATTTTTCCTCGATTTACCCTTAGTAATGTTGTTTTTAAAGATGACAACTTGCGCGTCGATACTCAGGCAAGATCACTAACGCTTGCAGTCAACGCGACTTGCTTTACTGAGCCGGGTGTTTGTATCGATGAACTTGCGATAGACGGGCTGTCTTTTTCGATGCCAGATTTACCACCAAGTTCGCCTGCTACTCAAGAGCAAGCGGAGGTGTCATCATCAGAGAAAATTACCTCCCCAATTCCTATCAAGTTAAGTCGATTGGCGCTAAGCGATATCAAGTTGGATGTTTTAGGCAATCAGATCTCGTGGGACTCATTGACCTCAGGGGCTTCATTTCAAGGCAATCGCTTGCGTCTCAATACCACCGAACTTAAAACACCAGTGGTTAAGTTAGCGGCAAGCCCGACTGAAAACGAGCAAGCCGCCGCCCCAGAGAATCAAGCATCAACGCCAACAGAGATTGTTCTACCCAATATCGTTTTGCCGCTGCAAATTGATCTTGTACGCCTTGACGTTTACGACTTTAAGCTTGATCAACCAACGCCTGTCATCGTCAACCATTTAGGCTTAGCGGCCAATGCTAAAGAGTCTAGAGTGGTGGTCAAAACGCTTGAATTAGATATGCCGCAGGCGACTGCGCAGCTAAGAACAGACATTGATCTGCAAGGTGATTATCCACTCGACTTGCAGCTAGATGCGACAATCAAAGAAGAGATGGCTGCAGGACAAACGCTCTCCCTCAAAGCGGATGGCAGTGTGGCGAAGTTGCAACTCTCGGCTCAATTAGCAGGGCTAGCCAAAGCTTTCCTTACTGGCGAACTGCAGCCACTCAAACCTGAATTGCCTTTTGACTTGAGTTTAATTCAAGGTGATCTTCAGTGGCCACTTAAAGGAAAAGGGGATTACTTTGCCTTGATAGATAAGCTTAGAGTTCAAGGCTCTCTGAATGGCTATAGCCTCAACCTAGATACCGCTCTTAAAGGTGCACAACTTCCCGATGTCTCTCTCTCGCTGCAAGGCAAAGGCGATCTCTCCCATATTAAGTTGAGTCAAGTGAACATTGCCACGCTAGGAGGAACGATCTCTGGTGACGTAATGGCGGATTGGCAAGCACCGATTAACTGGGCGGCAAACTTGACGCTGGCTCACATTCAGCCCGGATTACAATGGCCTGAAGCTGAAGGCGATATCAGTGGGGCGGTGTCAACAACCGGAAGTCTAACAGATCAAGGTGGGTGGCAAGTTGATGTCCCGAAACTTGATATTGATGGTGTACTGCGTGAATACCCGCTGAATATAGCAGGTAGCGTCAGCGCCGCTGATGTGACTGGCAACAACGAGCTCAGTGTAAAAACGCCGCAGTTAGTTCTTTCTCATGGTCCAAATAGTATCAAAGCCAGCGGGGAGCTAGATAAACAGTGGCAGATGGATCTAGAGCTCAACTTACCTGACTTAATCAAATCGATCCCTGACTTAAAAGGACGTGTTGTCGGTGACGTGGCCCTACGTGGAGATTTGAAAGCGCCGGATGTGGGTTTAAACCTTGTCGCTAAAGGGATTGAATGGCAACAGCAGGCTCAGATTGCCAATCTCAGTGTGAAGGGAGATATCACACCACTGCCAACACCAAGTGGACAGTTAGCGCTTAAGGTTAATCAGGCTAAGTATCAAGACAAAGTGATCGAGGATGTGAGCTTGAACTTTACTGGCTCTCAGCAAAAGCACCAACTTAACCTCGATGTGAGTTCGAATATCGTGTCGACGAGTTTGGCTCTAACAGGCTCACTGACCGATAAACTTGAACTCGCTTGGCAAGGCAAGCTTGAGCGGATGCGACTCTCTTCGCTGCAAGGTGAATGGCGACTGAATCAGCCAACCGCAATAGGTTTTGAAATGGCAACTGAGCAGGTTTCTGTTGCTGCCCACTGTTGGTTGCAAGAAGACTCTTCACTCTGTTTAGAGCAAGATATCAAGGTTGGACAAAGCGGTGAAGCTGCGCTCGCGTTAAGTCAGTTTAATTTTGATCAGGTCAAAACCTTTATTCCTCAGGCAACGCAACTCCAAGGGCAAGCAGACGTCAATGTATGGACCAAGTGGGGCGACAATCAGTCACCTCAAGTTAAGGCTAAGATTGAATTAGCCAAAGGTGAAGTGGTTCAAAAGCTCGAACAACCTCTAGAGTTAGGCTGGGAGAGCGCGACACTGACGGCGCAGCTTGCAGACAATAAACTGAGCGCAGAATGGCTGCTTGATGTAACCGATAATGGTGATGTTTCTGGTAATGCCACTATTCCGGACGTGCTCAGTGACGATAAGCAAATCGATGGGCGTTTGAAGCTCACCACGTTCAACTTAGACTTCTTAGCACCACTAGTCGGAGAGTTCAGCAAGCTGAAATCGAACATCACCACCGATCTCGCAATTAGTGGTCCGGCGATGCAGCCTAAAGTAAATGGTCAGTTTGTTGTCGATGATATTTTGCTTAAAGGTGAAATCTCTCCGGTAGAAGTGGACTCGGGGCGTTTGACCATTAACTTTACTGGCTATGACGCGACCTTAGCTGCCTCTATTCATACTCCAGATGGAAAGCTAGAGCTGGCGGGTGATGCTGACTGGCATGACTTGAATGATTGGAGTACCAACGTACGCGTTTTTGCCGAGGAGTTGCTAGTCAACGTGCCGCCTATGGTCAAAATAAAAGTACAACCAGATATGACCATCTCTGCTTCACCTAAATTGGCGCGTATCGATGGCACTATTGCCTTGCCATGGGGACGCGTTGTGGTGGAAGAGTTGCCGCCAAGTGCGATAGGTGTTTCGAAAGATCAGGTAATCCTTAACGACAAGCTCCAGCCTGTTGACGATAAGAATAAAGTGCCTTTTGCAGTGCAATCCAATATCAATATTAAGATTGGCGATGATTTCAAGCTCTCTGCGTTTGGTCTAGAGGGCGAGTTAGTTGGTAATCTCAATGTAGCCCAGAGAGACAAGGGACCTTTTGTTACTGGTGAGGTCAATATCGTTGATGGTTCATATCGCTCGTTTGGCCAGGACCTGTTAATTAAAGAAGGTAAGGTGCTAATGAATGGTCCGGTGGATCAGCCGTACTTGCAAATTACCGCTATTCGTAACCCAGATAACACCAAAGATGACGTAACGGCAGGGGTAAAAGTGACCGGGCCTGTCAGTGAACCGACAGTGACCATTTTTTCTGAGCCAGCGATGGCGCAGGCGAACGCGTTATCCTATTTATTACGTGGCCAAGATATTGATGGCGAAACGGGTGGTAATGCCATGACGACAACCTTAATTGGCTTAAGCCTCGCAAAAAGTGGTCGTGTTGTTGGGGAAATTGGCGAAGCCTTTGGTGTACAAGATCTTCAGGTTGATACCGCAGGGTCTGGTAATGATTCTCAAGTGACAGTAAGCGGTTATATTTTACCCGGCTTAAAAGTTAAGTATGGCGTTGGTATTTTTGAGTCGGTTGGTGAGTTCACTGTGCGTTACCGTTTAATGCAAGATCTGTATGTTGAGGCATTATCTGGTGCGACCAACGCCGTCGATCTTCTGTATCAATTTGAGTTCAATTAGTCGGTAAACATCGAAAGGAGTCGATGTCATGCAACAGTTAGTATTTGTTTATGGCACATTGCGTCAGGGGCAAAGTAATCATCATTTTTTAGCGCATTCAGAATGGTTAGGGAAGTATGCGACGCCTCCCATTTACAGTCTCTATGATCTTGGCGCTTATCCAGCTGTAGTCGATGGGCATAGTGTGATTTATGGTGAAGTCTATCGGGTGGATGACCAGACGCTGCGCCAGTTAGACTTACTGGAAGAAGTGCCAATAACCTATCGTCGCGAGCAAATCGACACGCCTTTTGGCTTAGCTTGGATGTACCTTTTTCAGCAAGCTCACCAACTAGAGACGTTAATTTCCTCCGGTGATTGGTGCCAAAAGGTGTAATACTTACCGATAGCGAATGGGTGACTTGATTAAGGAGAGAGCGATGAAATTACAATTTGTTCTAGTGGTATTAATGCTAGCAGGATGTGCTACGCAACCACCCCCGTTAAGCAGTGTAGAAGGCGATTGGTCTGATTATGGTAAACACCGTGCTGAGCAAGGCTTTTTGAAACAGTCAGAAGCGAAACTCGCCAAGCTAGATCAAGGTGGCGTTTTTAGCCAAGAACTGTATCTCGCATACTCTAATGGCTATGAGCAAGGTCGATTAGAATACTGTTCACAGAATGCGTACATGCTAGGAGTTGTAGGGAAACCTTATGCAGGAATCTGTGACCGGATTGACCCATTTTTCCAGCAAGATTATATATCTGGACGCCACTCAACCGCAGGTTCAGCCTTTTAAACCTAAAAGAGTCGCGATTAAGCGACTCTTTTGTTTTCAGCATCTGAAGGTTAGTTTTCTTCGCGATTCAGCTCTAAAAACTCTTCGACTTGCTTAACCATGTTTTTCGAACCCACAAAGAACGGGACACGTTGGTGCAGTTCTGTTGGTTTGATATCCATAATACGTTGAACACCATCAGATGCGACACCTCCTGCTTGTTCGATGATGTAAGCCATAGGGTTACATTCGTATAGCAGACGCAGCTTACCATTTGGATGGCTTTCTGTGCTTGGGTAGAGGTAGATACCACCTTTCAACAGGTTGCGGTGAAAGTCAGCCACCAAAGAACCAATGTAACGTGAAGTGTATGGACGATTGTCGCTTGGCGCACTTTCCTGACAGTACTTGATGTACTTCTTCACACCCATAGGGAAGCGAATGTAGTTACCTTCGTTGATCGAGTAGATACTACCATTTTCTGGAATCATCATGTTTTCATGTGATAGACAGAAGGTGCCTAATGAAGGGTCGTAAGTGAAGCCGTTAACACCATTACCTGTTGTGTATACCAACATGGTTGAAGAGCCGTAAATGACATAGCCAGCAGCAACTTGCTTGTGACCAGGCTGAAGAAAATCTTCTTCTGTTGGTGGTGTACCGATTGGTGATACACGGCGATAGATGGAGAAAATAGTACCCACAGAAACGTTAACGTCGATGTTAGAAGAACCATCCAATGGATCCATTAACACCACGTATTTTGCGTTTTTGTTGAGTTCTTTATTAAACGCTACCGCCTCGTCTTCTTCTTCACTGGCAACACCACATACTTGATCTCGTGCTTCAAGGGCGGCCTTAAATTTGTCGTTCGCGTAGACATCGAGCTTTTGCTGATCTTCACCTTGAACGTTTGCAGTACCAACGGCACCAGTAATATCACCTAGACCGGCCGCGTTAATTTCGCGGTTAACAATCTTTGCAGCAAGGCGAATTGAAGAGAGTAGGGATGATAGATCACCGCTAGCGTGGGGGAAGTCCGCTTGCTTTTCAACAATGAACTCGCCAAGGGTGCGCATTCCAGACATGGTTTTTCCTTTAAAAGTCGCTCATAGATAGGGGGAATGGGATGTCTCGTTCTCTAACGGAGCTTTTATGACTACCCGAGATAAGTGTAAAAGTTAGATCTTTTTATTGGTAATGAACTAACTGTCTTAGATCTCAAATTTTTTAGTAAACTTTCAACAGTTTTCACAGCGGTGAGAGATAAGAGAGTGTACAAAGCGTAATCAACGAGTCAATTCTCTGTCTAAAGTAGTTCGCTTTTTGCCATATTGTCGCCATAATGAGGGCAATATTTTCCGCTTAGAACAAGGCTTTTCTATGCATATTCATATACTGGGGATCTGTGGCACTTTTATGGGTGGTGCAGCTGTATTAGCACGTCAGCTGGGGCATAAAGTCACGGGATGTGATGCGAATGTTTATCCGCCAATGAGTACTCTACTCGAATCTCAAGGTATTGAAATTATAGAAGGCTTTGACCCGTCACAACTCGACCCTGCGCCAGATTTGGTGGTGGTTGGTAATGCGATGAGCCGCGGCAATCCATGTGTCGAATATGTACTGAATCATAACCTGCGTTACACCTCTGGCCCGCAGTGGTTACAAGAGTTCTTACTTCATGACCGTTGGGTATTAGCTGTCTCTGGTACTCATGGAAAAACCACAACGTCCAGTATGTTGGCGTGGATTTTAGAAGACTGTGGTTATAAGCCAGGTTTCTTAGTCGGTGGTGTACTGGGTAACTTCGGTATCTCAGCCCGTCTTGGTGAAAGCATGTTCTTTGTCGTTGAAGCCGACGAATATGACAGTGCTTTTTTCGATAAGCGTTCTAAGTTTGTCCACTATCATCCACGTACCTTAGTCATGAACAACCTAGAGTTCGATCATGCCGACATCTTTGATGATCTTGAAGCGATAAAACGTCAGTTCCATCATCTTGTTCGCACAGTGCCGGGCAATGGGCGCATTTTTGCACCGAAACAAGATAGTGCACTTCAAGATGTGCTTGAGCGCGGTTGTTGGAGTGAAACCGAATTTAGTGGTAATCAAGGTGACTGGCAGGCGGAGAAAGTAAACGTTGATGGCTCGCAGTTCAAAGTACTGTTCCAAGGCGAGCAAGTGGGTATTGTGAGTTGGGACCTAGTTGGTGATCACAATGTAGATAACGCTTTGATGGCGATAGCTGCAGCGCGTCATGTCGGAGTCACCCCAGATCTAGCTTGTGAATCATTAGCCAAATTCATCAATACCAAACGTCGCCTTGAGCTTAAAGGTGAGGTCAATGGCATCACAGTTTATGACGATTTTGCCCATCATCCGACCGCGATTGAACTGACGCTCGGTGGGTTACGTAATAAGGTCGGCGATAGCAAAATTATCGCAGTACTCGAACCGCGCAGCGCTACAATGAAGCGAGGTGTGCACAAAGATACTTTGGCCGCGTCGTTACAAAAAGCCGATCAGGTGTTTTTGTATCAACCTGATTCGATTGATTGGTCGGTGGAAGAGATCGCCGCTCAATGTGTCCAACCTGCGCATACCTCAGCTAATGTCGACGAGCTAGTGGAGCAAATTGTTGCTAGTGCTAGTTCCGGTGACCAGATTCTGGTAATGAGCAATGGCGGGTTCGAAGGTATTCACAACAAGCTTCTGGCGAAGCTAGCGTAATAGTGTAATTTTTAAACATGACCAAACAACAAAAAGCCATCACCTTAGCCTTTACTGGTGCCTCCGGCGCTCCTTATGGTTTACGCCTGTTAGAGTGTCTACTGGCTGCTGACTATCAAGTTTACCTGCTTATTTCATCAGCAGCGAGAGTGGTGCTTGCAACCGAACATGATCTTAAACTGCCCGCCAATCCTGATTCGGCTAAGAAAGCGTTGGTCGAACACCTCAATCGCGACCCAGACAAGCTGGTTGTATGTGGCAAAGATGATTGGTTCTCTCCGGTGGCCTCAGGCTCCGCTGCGCCTAAACAGATGGTGGTTTGTCCTTGCTCTGCAGGTAGCGTTGCTGCGATTGCTCACGGTATGTCTGATAACCTGATTGAACGTGCCGCAGATGTGGTGATGAAAGAGCGCGGTCAACTGCTGCTAGTGGTTCGAGAGACCCCATTTTCTACTCTTCATCTAGAGAACATGCACAAGCTGTCACAAATGGGCGTGACCATCATGCCTGCTGCGCCAGGTTTTTATCATCAACCTAAATCGATAGAGGATCTGGTTGATTTTATGGTCGCGCGTATTCTTGATCATCTAGGAATCGAGCAAGGATTGGTCCCTCGTTGGGGGTATGACTCCCGTCAGAGCTGATATGTGAACGGCGCTAGCTATTGAGTCACATAACTATTACAATTCGACCGTTACTCATCGGGGAGCTATTGATCTAACTTATGTTAGCGTCAGCTGAGATCGAGCTATTGCTTGGGACCCGTGTACCTGAACCAGATAATGCTGGCGTAGGAATTGAGTTTGGATTTGAACTCCGCTTCTCAAGCCTGTGCCGCTCAGACAAGGAGAGAGCGAGCAGTGAAAAACACTCTAAGCACCATTTCAATTAGTACCCTAGCGTTAGCAACGCTGGCGACATTCTCAGCGACAGCCGCAGAAAACAGTTTAACCGTTTATACCTACGACTCTTTTGCCGCCGATTGGGGCCCAGGTCCTGTTGTAGAAAAAGCATTTGAAGCGCATTGTGGTTGTGATGTTAATTTCGTCGCGCTAGATGATGGTGTCTCGATCCTTAACCGCCTGCGTTTAGAAGGTGATAACAGTAAAGCGGATATCATTTTAGGCTTAGACAACAACCTGATGGCGGAAGCAAAAAAGACTGGTTTGTTGGCTGAGCATAGCGTAGACACCAGCAAGGTTGCATTGCCAAATGGGTGGGCGGACAAAACTTTCGTTCCTTATGATTTCGGCTACTTTGCGTTTGTTTACAACAAAGAGAAGCTAGCTAACCCACCAAAGAGCTTGAAAGAGCTGGTGGAATCTCGTGACGACTTGAAAGTGATCTATCAAGACCCTCGCACCTCAACGCCAGGGCAAGGTCTAATGCTGTGGATGAAATCTGTTTACGGTGATGACGTGGCTCAGGCTTGGCAAGATCTAGCCAAGAAAACCGTAACCGTGACTAAAGGTTGGTCCGAAGCGTATTCAATGTTCCTAGAAGGAGAGTCTGATCTGGTTCTCTCTTACACCACATCTCCTGCGTATCACTTGATTGCTGAGAGCGACAACAAGTATGCAGCCGCTGATTTTGCCGAAGGCCACTACACGCAAGTGGAAGTTGCTGCGAAAGTAAAAGCGTCTAAAAATCAAAAGCTAGCAGATGAGTTTATGAACTTTATTCTTAGTGATGAGTTCCAATCAGCGATGCCAACAGGTAACTGGATGTACCCAGTCACAGACGTTGCATTACCTGAAGGTTTTGAAACCCTAACTCTTCCAAGTAAGGCTCTGACCTTTAGCGCCGACGAAGTGGCTGAAAATCGCAAATCTTGGATTCGCGAATGGCAAAGTGCGCTGACATTCTAAGAGGCTCTTTTGCGTAATACCCCAAAAATTGGTTTATGGGTCGCGATATTCATCGCGACCTTTGTCGTTTCTGCTCTCGGTGCTTTACTGGTTAACGCGCCATCGCTAGATATCAGTCAGGTGTGGAGTGATCCATACTATCGACATGTCACCAAATTCAGTTTCTATCAGTCTTTTCTCTCTACCTTGCTCAGTGTTGGCCTTGCCATCCCAGTCGCGCATGCGTTATCTCGCCGTCGATTTAGGGGTAAATCCCTGTTACTCAAACTGTTTGCCACAACACTGGTGTTGCCTGTCTTAGTCGGGGTGTTTGGCCTGCTCGCCATTTATGGTAACAGCGGTTTGATTGCTGATCTGTTCAAAAGCTTAGACAGTAAGTTGCCGTTCTCAATATATGGGCTCAATGGCATTTTACTGGCGCACGTGTTTTTTAATCTTCCTTATGCGACCCGATTGCTGTTGCAGGCATTAGACTCTATTCCACAAGAGCAGCACAAACTGTGCGCCCATCTCGGCATGGGACACTGGGAAAAGTTTCGTTGGATAGAGTGGCCGCGCCTACGGCAGCAATTGCCTCATGTCAGTGGCTTGGTGTTTATGCTCTGTTTCACCAGTTTTGCTACGGTAATGGCACTCGGTGGTGGGCCTAAATCAACCACGATTGAGCTAGCCATCTATCAAGCAATTAAGTTCGATTTCGATCTCCAAGCTGGCGCGCTATTGGCTATCTGGCAGATGATGCTTTGCGGTGTGATGGCGTTGACCATTCAGCGTTTAGCAAAACCGATTTCAGTTTCCTCTGGCTCGCAGACTCAGATTATTTACTTGTCTAAAGACTCGTTTGTTTCTAAGTGTTGGGATTGGGGTTGGATTGCTTTTTCTATGTTGTTGGTGCTACCTCCGCTACTTATGGTATTGCTCAGTGGCCTTAACAGCCATGCGGTTGATGTTTTTACTGATGAGCGCTTTTGGCAGGCGCTATGGGCGTCAGTGAAAGTGGCGACAATGGCAAGTGTGATTGCTGTGATTGCAGGCATTGCCATCTTGTTAACCAGCCGAAGATTGCGCCTTAACTATCGCGAGAAGAGTGCGGATCATATTGAGTTGATTGGCACCATCATTCTTGTCACACCCGGCCTTGTGATTTCCACCGGACTGTTTCTATTGCTGCGCTCATTTACAGATGTATTTAGCTTAGCGCTAGTGGTTGTTGTAGCCGTTAATGCGTTAATGGGCCTGCCATATGTGATTAAAACACTCTCTCAGCCTATGTTACATGTCGAGCAGCAATATCAATATGTTTGTGCCAGTTTAGGCATGAAAGGTTGGAATCGATTTAAAGTGGTTGAGTGGAAGGCGCTGAAAAAGCCGATGGCTCATGCCTTTGCGATCAGCTTTATGTTTGCGATTGGCGATTTAAGTGCGATTGCTTTGTTTGGCAGTCAAGATTTTCGTACCTTGCCGCTTTATCTATTCCAGCTGCTTGGTAGTTACCAAATGGAATCTGCCGCAGTAGTATCTGTAACCCTATTACTCTTGAGCGTCGGTTGCTTCACGCTCATTGAAACCTTGTTAAAAGCTAACTCGAAGGTGAATCATGCTGACCTTAAGTAACGTCGATTACTACTATCACAATGAACTGTTTCACTTTGATACTTCGATTTCACCGCAGTCGATTGTTGCCCTTATGGGGCCAAGTGGCGCAGGTAAGTCGACCTTATTGGCTTTAGTCGCGGGTTTTATTGAACCGACCAAAGGAACTATTGAGGTTGAAGGCAGCAATATTGTTGGTAAAGAGCCGCATCAACGCCCATTCGCCATGCTGTTTCAAGAGCATAACTTATTTGCTCATCTAACCGTGCGCCAGAATATTGGGCTTGGATTGCACCCCGGCTTAAAACTCACTTCCGAGCAGCAAGGGCTAGTTGAGCAAGCCGCGCAGCAAGTCGGGGTTGAAGCGTATCTTGACCGATTACCAGAGCAACTTTCCGGTGGGCAGCGTCAACGTGTCGCTTTAGCACGCTGCTTTGTCCAACCACATAAGATATGGTTGCTTGATGAGCCTTTCTCTGCCCTTGATCCTATTCTGCGTGAAGAGATGCTTAACTTGGTGAGCAAGTTAGCCAAAGAGAGAAAAATTACGGTAGTCATGGTGACGCACCATATCAGCGACGCTAAGGCAATTGCCTCTGATTTTATCTTTGTCGCTAACGGTCGAGTTGAAGTCGCGGATAACATTGCTCAGCTGTCATCAAGTCATGCTAACCAAGCGCTAAGTGATTTTGTTCGCGCGGGGGAGTAGAGAAAGAACGGACTTCGTCCTCGGGAAACGAGAACGGGCTTCGCCCTATGGAGCGCTTCGCTGCTGGAAAACTAAGTTGGCGAGTTCAAACAAGCCAATGTAAGTTCTCTAGTTCTCTAGTTCTCTAGTTCTCTAGTTCTCTTTAGGTAAAACTCTATTTAAGCTGAAGAAAAACAAAGGGTTGACGCTTGCACGTCAACCCTCAAAATTCTCCAGCTCTCCAGCTCTCCAGCTCTCCAGCTCTCCAGCTCTCCAGCTCTCCAGCTTAAATCTCTTCTGCGTTCAATTCTTTGAGTATTTGAAAGATTTCGCGGAATGCTTTTGCGGGCTTACCTGCTTTTTTCTCTTTTGCTGCCTGACGAGCGAGCTGGCGTAAGCGTTGACGATCGGCTGCCGGATAAAGCTCCATTACATCGCCGATTGCGTTATCGCCTTCTTCTACCACTCGGTCACGAAGCTGCTCAAGTTTATGAAGTTCTGCGGTCGCTTGAGAGTGCTTGTTGCGTACTTTGTCCAGTGCTGCTTGCAGTGGTTCGGTATCCTCAAAACGCATTAGCTTGCCGATGTACTGAAGTTGACGGCGGCGAGCTTCGTTCTTGAAACGTTGAGCGTCTTTGATCGCTTCTGCAAGGTCTTCACTGAGCGGGAATTTCTCCAACACAGAAGGCTTGAGGCTAGCGAGTTCTTCGCCCAGTTTTTGTAGCTCTTCCATGTCGCGTTTCAATTCGGTCTTACTGACCCAAATGATCTCTTCTTCCTCTTCCCATGGCGCTTTTTGATTCTTACGTGCCATTTTTCTACCTTAATTTGAATATCTATTTCTCTATTTTAACAAGAATCGTGGGGAGAAAGCGAAATTCTTGTTATTCTAAAGACAATTGATCTTGAGAAATTAAAAATATGGACGTAAGACAGCAAGTTGCTCAACAGCGTGTTGAGTTAGAAGCGGCAGTAGCCAAAGCGCTAGAGATGGCAGCAGAGAAGTCAGATGCCGCCGAAGTCGCGATCAGCAAGACCACCGGCCTGAGTGTTTCGACTCGTATGTGCGAAGTGGAGAACGTTGAATTTAATAGTGATGGCGCGCTTGGGATTACCGTTTACCGTAATCAGCGCAAAGGCAGTGCATCCACTTCCGATCTGAGTGATCAAGCGATCCAACAAACTGTTCTTGCGGCACTCGATATTGCGCAATACACCTCTGAAGATCCTTTTGCGGGTCCTGCTCCAAAAGAGCTAATGGTGCAAGAGGTACCTGAGCTTGATCTATTCCACCCTGATACGCCAGATCCAGATTATGCCGCGAAAGTAGCGATTGCAGCTGAGCAACAGGCACTTTCTTACAGCGATAAGATCAAACAAAGTGATGGCGCGAGCTACGATAGCCATTATGGTTTGAAGGTCTATGGTAATAGTCATGGACTACTCACCAGCTATGCTTCTAGTCGTCATAGCACTAGCTGTTGTGTGATTGGTCAGGGCAACAATGGTGAAATGGAGCGTGATTACAGCTATACAGTGGCACGCCATAAAGATGAGCTTTGGACGCCAGAAATTGTCGGTCAGAAAGCTGCGGAGAAGACCGTTAGTCGTCTTGACGCGCAAAAGCTGAAAACAGGTCAATATCCAGTGATGTTTGCGGCTGATGTAGCCACTGGCCTACTTGGTCACCTAGTGATGGCGATCAGTGGCGGTAACCTTTACCGTAAATCTTCTTTCTTGCTTGATCACCTAGGTAAACAAGTACTGCCGGAATGGTTTAATGTCTCTGAGCGCCCGCATGTGTTGCGTGGTCTTGCATCAAGCCCATTTGATAGTGAAGGGGTATTTACCCAAGATCGCGAGATCATTACTGATGGTGTCCTTGCTACTTACCTGCTTACTAGCTACGCGGCGCGTAAAATGGATATGACGCCAACTGGTCACGCGGGGGGTATCCATAACTGGTTTGTAAAATCGACAGGTCAGAACTTTGAGCAGATGCTGAAAGAGCTAGGTACTGGTTTACTAGTGACAGAAGTGATGGGCCAAGGCGTTAATGTCGTGACTGGCGATTACTCTCGTGGCGCAGCAGGTTTTTGGGTAGAGAACGGTGAAATTCAGTTCCCAGTGTCTGAAATTACCATCGCAAGTAACCTTAAAGATATGTTTAATCAGATTGTTGCAGTAGGCAACGATGTCGAGACTCGCTCGCAGATCCAAACAGGCTCAATCCTGCTTGAATCAATGAAGGTTGCGGGGGAGTAAACAAGGAGCGGACTACGTCCTAAGGATAGCTAGATCGCTTCGCTGCTGGAGAACTAGACTTGACTCATTTATCGATGTATTGAAGCTTCAGCTCTCTAGCTCTCTAGCTCTCTAGCTCTCTAGCTCTCCAAAACGAAAGGGTTGGCAAAAATGCCAACCCTTTAAAATATCAGCCGAATCCCGAATCCCGAATCCCGAATCCCGAATCCCGAATCCCTTTTACTCCTCAAACAACTCTGTATGCAGTTTCTGAATCGCTTGTTTTGAGACAGACTCATCAACCAGGAAACAGAGGTTGTGTGGGCTCGCGCCGTAGCAGATCATACGTAGGTTGAAGTCTTCCAAAGTGCTGAAGACTTGTTTGGCATAGCCTTTACTCTCACTCATATTGTTACCAATCAGAGCAACCAAGCATAGGTTGTGTTCTACCTCGACCGTACATAACTCTTCAAGCTCAACGCGTGCAGCTTCTGGAAGTTGCGGTGCGCCGCCAGCAGTATCTGTTTGGTCTAGAGTGAGCGACACACTGATCTCTGAAGTGGTAATCAAGTCGACCGAGATTTTGTGTTTAGCAAGGATCTCAAACACTTTAGCTAGGAAACCATATGCATGGAACATGTTGGCGCTGCGCAGTGTCACCATTGTCTGGTTGCAGCGCAGAGCTAGAGCGCGAAATAGTGGTGAGCTCTCTACCTGATGGCGAATCCAAGTACCGCCTTTCTGTGGCTCTTTCGATGAGCCGACAAACACAGGAATATCGTGGCGTAGGGCAGGAAGAAGTGTCGATGGGTGGAGAATTTTAGCGCCAAAGTTCGCCATTTCTGATGCTTCACTAAAACTAATTTCAGGAATTGGAGAGGCTTTAGGCGCAATGCGTGGATCTGTAGTGTAAATACCAGGGACGTCTGTCCAAATCTCAAGCCCAGAAGCTTCAACGGCTTCGGCAATTAGGGCGGCACTGTAATCACTACCACCACGACCTAAAGTAGTGGTGTTGCCTTCGGCGTCAGAACCGATAAAGCCTTGAGTAATCACTACTGCTTGTTGGCATAGCGGCACTAGCGACTGCTGAGCAAGCTCGCTGATCTGGTCGAGTTGTGGTTCTGCTTTACCGAAATTGCTGTCGGTGCGTAGAATGTCACGAATATCAAAACGCACTGCATTGATACCGCGCTCTTTCATTAGTTGTGTAAGTAGATGGGTCGACATCAGCTCACCGCATGCGACTAGGTGGTCTGTCAGTTTGTGGCTTGCTTGAATCGATGACGCTTCTGCAAGGCTAGTTACAGTATCGAGAATCTCGTAGACATCGCTTGCTGCTTGAGTTCCATCTTCAAGCTGTTCTAGTACCGCATCATGAATTTGCGCCAGTTTGGTCAGAATCTCACTGCGACGTACTTGGTCTTGTACGCCATTCGCGAGCTCAACCAGAAGGTTAGTGACACCTGAGCAAGCGCTACTCACGACGAGTTTTGTTTTTGGATTGCTTTCAATAATTGCAGCACAACGGCTCATTGCCTCAAAGTTAGCAACGCTTGTTCCACCAAATTTAGCTACATTAAAACTGCTCACAGCATTTCTCCCACGACTTCCTAAAATAAAAATTTTTGGTAGCTATACCAACATCCAGTGTTTTGCTTTGATGAAGAGAGTTGAGCGAAAGAGAGGGGGTCTTTATATGTATGACTTTCCTCAGAAGCTCATCATCAGACTGGGCTGATGACAGTTGTAGGGATTCAACCCTAGCAACCGACAGATCCAAACCGACACTTCGGATCTACCTCGGCACTACTCCCCCTCAATGTGTTGTATCGGATTTGTGGTTCCACAACACGTCTACCTGGGCAGTGCTCCTCTTCTGCAAAATAATTTGCTATGTGGCATAAATATTCGCCACATATCCGCATTGAACGTTTTTCTGTGAACTATGTCAATGAGAATTTGTAACTTTATGCCTTTTTATAATTAACAAACTTGTGACACTGGTTTGACCTCAATACTTTGGGCTAATTGCTGCCAACAAAGAATTGAATTAAGGTGGTTTTAAGGAAGTAAAAGATACAACAAAAATTAGATTGATATTAAAAAGGAGCTGCCAATGACGATTCAAAGTTTTATCCCCCCTCACCGTATTCTTATGGGGCCAGGGCCTTCAGATATATCTCCTCAAGTGTTACAAGCTTTGAGTCGCCCGACAGTTGGTCATTTAGACCCGTTATTTGTTGGCATGATGGATGAGCTTAAATCACTGCTCAAGTACGCTTTCCAAACTGACAATGAGTTTACTATTGCTGTTTCTGCCCCGGGTAGTGCAGGAATGGAGACTTGTTTCGTTAACCTGATTGAGCCGGGTGAAAAGGTGATCGTTTGTCGCAACGGCGTGTTTGGCGAGCGTATGCGCGAAAATGTTGTACGTGCAGGCGGTATTGCCGAAGTTGTCGATGATGAGTGGGGCGCGCCCGTCTCTGTCGATAAAGTCGAGCAAGCATTAAAAGATAACCCCGATGCGAAAATCCTAGCTTTTGTTCACGCTGAAACGTCGACGGGTGCATGCAGTGACGCAGAGGCTCTAGGTAAGTTGGCTAAGCAATATGGCCTACTATCCATTGTGGATGCGGTGACTTCACTTGGTGGTGTCCCACTTAAGGTCGATGAATGGCAACTAGATGCGGTTTATTCAGGCAGTCAAAAGTGTCTTTCTTGTGTTCCGGGTCTTTCTCCGGTGACCTTTTCTCCCGCTGCGATTGAGAAAATTCAAGCACGTACCACACCAGTGCAAAGTTGGTTCCTAGATCAGAGTTTAGTGCTTGGCTATTGGAGCGGTGAAGGAAAGCGTAGTTATCACCATACTGCACCCGTCAACAGCTTGTATGCTCTGCATGAGTCTCTGTTAATTCTAAAAAATGAAGGGCTAGAAAATGCGTGGCAGCGACATCGAGACATGCATGAAAAACTCAAACAAGGCTTAGAGAAGCTAGGCTTTGAGTTCGTTGTTGAACAGGACTCTCGCTTACCTCAGCTCAACGCCATTTATGTTCCGCAAGGCATTGATGAGGCTAAAGTGAGAACTCACTTACTAGAGACTTATAATCTCGAAATTGGTGCTGGTTTAGGCGCTTTAGCAGGTAAAGCGTGGCGTATTGGCTTGATGGGTTATGGTGCTCGTGCTGAAAATGTTGCGTTATGTTTACGAGCGCTCGAAGAGGCATTGACACAATAGCAGTCTCAAGAATATATCAATTAACAAGGCGACCTGATGGTCGCCTTAATTATATCAACAGAATCTAGTTGGTCTCTTTTTCACTGTCTGCCTTTAAGGCATCGATATTCGGTGGGATGTACTGCACCTCAGAGAAATCCCGCTCAGGGAATAGGAACTGCGCTTCGCTGCGAATTTGCTCCGCTTTAACACTGTCTCCCAATCCTTGATAGGCCAAGATCAAATTGTTATAGAAAGCAGGTCGAGGCTTATCTTTAATAATCTTCAGTGACCAATCTATGTATGGCTGAATAAACTGGGGATCTTGCTTGTATAAGCCAATGTTGAGATAGGTGCTATAGATATCCCAATCGTATCTGTCTTTCCAAACCACAGGGTTGGTAACTTGGCTCAGTATGTCAGGATCCTTAGGCTGTGAGCGTTCAAACTGGGTAAGCACATAATTGGTATGTAAAGTGGTCAGCATATAGAAGCTCGTCACAATCGGTATGACTAAGCTGAGTACTCGTAGTGCCGTCTTGGAGATAAGACTAAATGGCGCTTGGCGATAACTGCTCGCCCTTTGATCAACCCAATAGAGCAGAATGACAAAGGTTATCCAGTGAATCGCTGAATGATAGAACGGGTATTCAAGCTGACTGTGCAGAACGATGGGCACAAACAAGGCAAACATAGCCAAGCGCGTGCCTTTCTTTGCTTGATAGAGTCGCGCGAGAACAAACAGCGCCGCGAGTATGATCGCGAGTAGGGGCAGTAAGCCTCCTTCTACTCCCCAATAGAGCAATTCGTTATGTGGATGATCCATCGCCGCTAAACCTGGCTTATAGCTTTGATTTAATTGGTGTTGTCTTGCCGTGTACACCATGTATTCTGGCTCAAATCGACCATAGCCATAGCCGCTAAACGGCTTTTCGATCAGCATGTCCAGTGCTTGAGGAAAGGTATACCTTCTTGGGCTTTCTAGATTGCTTTTCTGTTCCACTAAAGAGTCATCTTGCCCAGTTATTAATGGGGTTGAAAAGCCTAGCCCAGTTCCCACAATTATGGCTACTATCCAACCGACAAAGCGTTTTTTGGTTGCAAATCTAAATACGTACGGAATCAAGAGGGCAATAGAAAGAACTGCGGCCAACCAACCTGTACGCGAAGCCAATACAACCAGCAGTGGTACAGTCGCAACGGGCATCAAATACAGCAGTGCCACTTCACTGACTTTACGTTGGTACTTAGTCGGATGACGGGTGAGCAAGTAGCCAGATAGCGCTAATCCGGTGGCGAGAAAACTTGCCATCACATTGGGTTGCTGAAAGATGCCGTACGGACGGTTTGCCTCTGTGTTGTAGCCAAATAAGTTGCCTGGCTCTAAGACCAAATACTGTACCCAACCAAAAATAGCTTCGATAAAGACCGCAATGGTGATAAACCAGAGTAAACGCTGCTTCTGTTTATTGCTGAAGCGAAATTGCTGTAAGACAACAAACAGAATGTAACCTGCCCAAAGACCAGTGAGTTTCCCTAGCGATAACTCAAGATTCGAACCTGAGTAGAGCGTGGGCAGGGTGAGCATTATGCAGCAAACAAACAAACCTATGGTGAGCTTGTTGTACCTTAGGTTGCCATAGCTACCGAGTTGGTATAAACCTATCGCAATGGAGAAACTCACCACAAGCCAAGTTGTGGGGTTAAAGGCTAATGCGAGACCTGCGCCACCCGGATTGGGCATAAAAAAGTGCATTGCTAACAGGAAGAGTATCCCGATGGTGACTAAGAAAGGTCTAGTTAAAGGGATCTTTGGCGCCTTAATTTCAAGCTCTGTCCCTGCTACATGTGTGGTCGCCATAAATCTTGATACCTCAAACAAACAGACCAGCGTTCGGATACCAATCAGAATAGTTATCTAGACATCTACTTATCCCGATTGGTACTACACTGGTCTGCGGATTTTACTATTAATTGCTATTTTAACATAGGCTTGAGGAATCGGGCAGTATGAGAGCCTTCGATGAGTGACACATCTTCCGGCGTGCCTTGAGCGATAATTTCACCGCCCCCTTGGCCACCTTCTGGTCCTAAATCCACAATCCAGTCCGCGGTTTTGATCACATCTAGGTTGTGTTCAATTACAACTACGGTGTTGCCATGGTCACGTAGACGATGCAGTACCGTCAGTAATTGCTGAATATCGTGGAAGTGTAAGCCGGTAGTTGGCTCATCCAAAATGTAGAGGGTTTTGCCTGTATCTCGTTTAGACAGTTCGCGAGCTAGTTTAACACGCTGCGCCTCACCACCGGATAGGGTCGTCGCGGCTTGGCCTAAGCGAATGTAAGATAGGCCTACATCCATCAGGGTTTGCAACTTGCGAGCAATCACGGGAACTGGATCGAAGAATTCACGAGCATCTTCGACTGTCATTTCCAGCACTTCATCGATTGTCTTGCCTTTGTAGCGAACCTCTAAGGTTTCGCGATTGTAACGCTTGCCCTTACACACATCACATGGCACATAAACGTCTGGCAGGAAATGCATCTCGACCTTAATCACACCGTCGCCTTGGCAAGCTTCACAACGACCGCCACGTACGTTGAAACTAAAGCGACCTGGTTTATAGCCACGAGAACGTGACTCTTGAGTTCCGGCAAATAACTCACGAATTGGCGTAAAAATACCTGTGTAGGTAGCTGGGTTTGAACGAGGTGTACGACCAATCGGGCTCTGGTCGATATCTATTACTTTATCAAAATGCTCTAGCCCTTTAATCTTCTTATATGGCGCAGGCATAGCTGTTGTTGCGCCATTTAGCTGAGTGTGGGCAATCTTAAAGAAAGTATCGTTGATAAGGGTTGATTTTCCTGAGCCAGATACACCAGTAATACAGCTAAATAGACCGACAGGAATCTCTAAGGTGACATCTTTTAAGTTATTGCCTGAAGCGCCAATCAGCTCGACAACCTTCTTGTTATCTCTAGGTGTACGAGTGTTTGGAACAGAGATTTCTTTCTTGCCGCTGAGGTACTGTCCGGTAACCGAATTCGGGTTGGCAACAATCTCATCCATTGTCCCTTCTGCAACCACGTTACCACCGTGTACGCCAGCGCCTGGGCCAATATCAATCACGTGATCAGCGATGCGGATCGCATCTTCATCGTGCTCAACCACTAACACTGTATTGCCGAGGTCACGTAGGTGAGTCAGAGTTTTAAGTAGGCGTTCGTTATCACGTTGATGTAGGCCGATTGAAGGCTCATCGAGAACATACATAACGCCAACCAGTCCAGCACCTATTTGGCTTGCTAAGCGGATACGTTGAGCTTCACCACCGGACAAGGTCTCTGCACTGCGAGAAAGATTAAGGTAGTTCAAGCCAACGTTAACCAGAAACTGTAGGCGATCATTGATCTCCTTCATTACTTTCTCTGCGATCTGAGCGCGTTGTCCTTCAAGGCGCAAAGAAGCAAAGAAACCTAATGCGTCGGCAATGCTTAGCTCAACAATTTCGGGCAGAGTTGTATCACCAATAAATACATTACGCGCTTCTAAACGTAGGCGACTACCGTCACAGCTAGAACAGGTTTTGGTTGAGATATATTTAGCCAAGTCTTCGCGAACAGCATTGGATTCAGTATCACGATAGCGGCGTTCGAGGGTATTCAATATCCCTTCAAATGGGTGACGTTTAACCCGAATATCACCACGATCATTGATGTATTTAAACTCAACTTCAGTGCGTCCAGAACCGGTTAGAATGACATCACGAATTTTCTTTGGTAGTGAGTTAAATGGCGCTTTCAGATCGAAATCATAGTGCTCTGCTAGAGACGAGAGCATCTGGAAGTAGTAATAGTTTTTCTGATCCCAACCTCGAATTGCCCCTTCCGCTAGGCTCAGTGAATCGTCGACGATCACGCGTGCAGGGTCAAAGTATTGCTGAACGCCAAGTCCATCGCAAGTGTGACAAGCACCTGCAGGGTTGTTGAAGGAAAATAGGCGAGGTTCGAGTTCTTGCATGCTATAGCCACAGTGTGGGCAGGCGAAGTTAGCAGAGAAGACGATCTCTTCTCCATCCCCGTCCATAGCAGTAACAACAGCAATACCGCCAGAAAGCTCTAGAGTAGTCTCAAACGATTCAGCAAGACGTTGTTGAAGATCACCACGTACCTTAAAGCGATCGACAACCACTTCAATGGTGTGTTTTTTATGTAGCTCTAGCGTCGGGGGATCGGAAAGATCACAGGTTTCGCCATCAATTCGTGCGCGAATAAAACCTTGAGCCGCGAGGTTTTCTAGTGTTTTGACGTGCTCACCTTTACGCTCCTTAACGATGGGAGCCAACAGCATCATCTTGGCGCCTTCTGGCAGCTCAAGTACTTTATCTACCATCTGAGACACGGTTTGTGCAGCTAGTGGAGCCTTGTGGTCAGGACAGCGAGGCTCACCAACACGAGCATAGAGTAGTCTTAGATAGTCGTAGATTTCAGTAATGGTACCGACGGTTGAACGTGGGTTATGCGAGGTTGATTTCTGCTCTATTGAGATCGCTGGAGACAAGCCTTCAATATGGTCAACATCAGGTTTTTCCATTAAAGAGAGGAACTGGCGAGCATAAGCGGATAACGATTCGACGTAGCGACGTTGCCCTTCAGCATACAAGGTATCAAAAGCGAGTGATGACTTACCTGAACCAGATAGACCTGTAATCACGATCAACTTATCACGAGGTATGGTTACGTTAACATTTTTCAGGTTATGGGTGCGGGCACCGCGGACTTCTATCTGATCCATTCTCAACACTCTAGGTAACAACAAGTTGGCTAAGTATTACATAGTGTGAGAATTGTGCAAAGAAATACTGGATAAAAAAACAGTAAAAGAAAAAGGCAGAGATGAAGGCTGCCTTTAGAAGTGATTACAATGTCTGAGTAGACTAAGCGTTTTCTTTGGTTGTCTTTTGTTTACCTAACTCAGATTTATGCGCGTCTTTTAAATACATGTTTTCGAAACAGTAGTTCGTCGCTTCGATATAACCTTCGACGCTACCGCAGTCAAAGCGTTTGCCTTTGAATTTGTATGCCAATACGCAGCCTGCTTTGGCTTGTTTAAGCAACGCATCAGTAATTTGAATCTCACCACCTTTACCCGGTTCGGTGTTTTCAATCAGTTCAAAAATATCTGGAGTAAGGATATAGCGGCCAATGATGGCTAAGTTGCTTGGCGCTGTGCCAGGTTCTGGCTTTTCAACCATGTCATCGACGCGGAAGATGTCATCTTTGATCATTTCTCCTGAGATGACGCCATATTTATGGGTTTCATCTTGTGGTACTTCTTGTACTGCGACAATGGAACAACGGAACTGCTTGAACAGTGCCACCATTTGCGCCAAGACACCTTCTTGTTCGTTGACACACAAGTCATCCGCGAGTACTACAGCAAAAGGCTCATCGCCGATTAGCTCTTTCCCGGTCAAGATTGCATGGCCCAAGCCTTTCATCTCTCGCTGACGAATGTATGTGAAGTTAGCACTCTCGATAATATCGCGAATATCGACTAGCAGTTCTTCTTTGTTGGTACCGCTGATTTGGTGTTCAAGCTCATAGTTTTTGTCGAAGTGATCCATGATCGAGTGCTTGCCACGGCCCGTTACAATACACATCCCATCCATGCCTGCTTGAATCGCCTCCTCGACGCCATATTCAATAAGCGGCTTGTTGACTACCGGCATCATCTCTTTTGGCATTGATTTTGTGGCTGGTAGGAAACGTGTACCGTAACCCGCTGCTGGAAACAGGCATTTTTTAATCATGATTCATCCCTTTGCTTTAAATACTTATTCTCAAACTGGCGCAACAATATCACAAGGGAGGTGAATTGTTGATGAATGAACAACTAGAACAACATACAAAACTAGTTTGGTTTTATATTTAAGACAGTGGTCTCATATGTTGTTTTGCCCAAGCGGCCGCTTGAACGCGATTCTTGACGCTTAATTTCTTAAAAACCTTCTGCAAATGAGATTTAACGGTGAACTCACTGATAAACATATCGTCTGCGATTTGGGTATTGGAAGCACCGGACATTAAACAGCGCAAGATTTGCATCTCTCTAGTGGTTAAATCGACGGTTGCGGGAGTGGTATGGGTGTCAACCACATTACGGTAGTGGAACAGTAACTGTGCCGTAACTTTTCTTGGTAACCAGGTTTCACCATTGATAACCCCTTCATACCCCTTGACGAGTTGCTCTATGTCTAAGTCTTGATAGAAGACTGCTTTCAAGTGACCAAATGCCAATAGCTCGTCTGTGGTCAAGCGATGAGAGACATTAAAAATGATGGTTTCAAATGATTTGTCTGCCAATGGAAGTTCACTAATTACGTTTTTGAGTTGGGTGTATTCTTGGTAATCAATAATTAAGATGCGGTGTTTATACTGCTGTAGGGCGAGTAACAAATCATCGGGTGCCATTGTCGGAATAGCGATCTCCATTCGTCTCTCTAAACGTTCAATGATTGGATTTACAGACTTGTTTTCTGTGAGAAAGTAAATAGTTCGTGCATAGATGTTTTTAGCCATAAGTCCCTCGTTACTGACATTGATTATGTTTTTATTTAGAGTGACTTAAAGAGGAATTTTGTGCGAGTTGAGGTGCAAGCTTTGCGTTTTATTTCATATCATTCGGTAATTAACTGATTTCTCAATCTCGATAAGTTTTGAGTTTTCTCTAAAATTACACCGTGCAGGATATAGCAAGATCCCGATTCTAGACATTGTAGCGACAGAGATTTGTACCGAGCGCAAAGCGTGTTATCCTATTGCGCTATTTCTTAATCAATACCAAAGTTAGACGGAGCGAAACATGGCTAGCCGTGGAGTTAACAAAGTTATTTTAGTCGGTAATCTGGGTTCTGACCCAGAAGTACGTTACATGCCAAGTGGCGGTGCTGTAGCCAATATTACTATCGCAACGTCTGAATCGTGGCGTGATAAAGCCACTGGTGAACAGCGTGAAAAAACGGAATGGCACCGTGTTGCACTATTTGGCAAGTTAGCTGAAGTTGCTGGTGAGTATCTACGTAAGGGTTCTCAAGTTTACGTTGAAGGCCAACTTCAAACTCGTAAGTGGCAAGACCAAAGTGGTCAAGACCGCTACACAACAGAAGTTGTAGTTCAAGGCTTTAACGGCGTAATGCAAATGCTTGGTGGCCGTGCTCAAGGCGGTGCTCCAGGTCAAGGTATGGGCCAACAGCAGCAACCTCAACAAGGTGGGTGGGGACAACCTCAGCAGCCTGCAATGCAGCATCAACCTGCTCAACAGCCGCAGTCACAACCACAACAAGCTCAGCCACAGTACAATGAGCCGCCAATGGATTTTGATGACGACATCCCATTCTAAGTGTCTGTTATTGAAAAAAAGCCGCGCAAGTCGCGGCTTTTTTATATAGTAAATAGAGGGCTAAGGCTAATGTCGTTATCAGCTTCTGTTTGTTATCAAGTTGATTGTTAGCTTCTTCAATATAAATAAACCGATTGTCTGTTTAGAAAAGGAATTCTCGATTCATGAGGTATACCCCTACCTTAAAGCTCAGTACTCGACTGGTTGCTTTTGTAACCATGATCGTTATTAGCGCAATGTTTATCCTTTTCTTAGGTGGCACCTTATCGTTTAAACGTCTTGGTCAAGAATATCTAGATCAATCTCTCAAAGGCATTGTGGAAGTGCTTGATAAAGAGATGGAAGATCCTGACGCTGCCTACTCGCTGCAAAGATGGATGCCTAAAATGCTTCAAGCGTCCAACATTGTTGAGATGGAGCTGCTGTCTGAGTTTGGCGTGATCTACCGTTTTAAAGATACTTCGTCGAAAGTTGACGCCGCCTTGCTCTACAAAGCTGAGTATACATTGGAGCGCAATCAAGGTTATCGGATACATTTCAAAGCGGTACCACCTTATATAGGTTATGGCTATTCAATCCAAGCTCTGTGGTCTATCACTCTAGCGGTTGCCTTTATCGTATTTTGCTTGGTGAGGGGACTCAAATGGCTAAAAGAGCAGTTATATGGCTCCGAACTACTTGAAGAGCGTGGCAGAATGATTCTCGCCGGAAGAGTAGAAGAGCATTCGGTTGGAGATGAAAAAGAGTGGCCGTTTACCGCAAGTCAGGCACTAGACCGACTTATTGAAGAGTTGCAAGATGCTCGTCAAGAGCGTAGCCGTTTCGATACCTTTATTCGTAGTCAGACGTTTCTTGATCAGTTAACCGGTGCGGCAAACCGAGTGTTATTTGATAGCAAGTTAGAAGCGGCACTGTCTGAACACGGATCTCGTGGTGGAATACTGATCCTACGAGTAGATGATTGGGAGCAAATTGAAGAAGACCACGATAAACAGGTCGCCAATGATTTCCTCATCAGTGTCGGGGAAGGGTTAAGCAACGTGATACAGCGTTACCCAGATGTAATCTTGTCGCGTTATTACAGCTCTGATTTCGCAATCTTTGCGCCAAATCTTTCGAGTAAAGAAGTGTCTAATGTGGCTGCTCAATGTCTCAAGCAACTTGCCAAGTTATCTCCTCCTTCGCCATTGGAAAATGACAATTGGGTGCATATTGGCGTCAGTATGTATCGCGAAGGCGAAAGCCAAGGTCGGGTTCTTGATGAAGCTGAGACAGCATTGAAGAGTGCCCAGTTGCAAAGAATTAATACTTGGAGCCGATTTCAAAAACACGTTAATCAAGATGAAGAGCGCGGCAGTGTTCGTTGGCGCACGCTACTGGATGTCGCGCTACAACCTGATCAACTCTATATCTTCTCCCAACCCTGCTATTTATTAGATAAACGGAATGAGCCCTCCGTCGAGCATCTTGAACTGTTTGCACGCATTAATGATCCCGAAAAAGGGGTTATAAAGGCCTCGCGTTTTAACTCAGCTGTTGAGTCTATCGGCTATGAGGCAACATTAGATAAAGCTGTGGTGAAAACAATAATTCGCCATATAAGACATTCAAATGATTCAAACAGTTACTCTATTAACCTGCATGTGATACCTTTTGCCGAACGGAGTTTCTTTAAATGGTTTCGTGATGAATTGCTGCAACTGACTAGCGAACAGAGAGCTAGGCTATCTTTTGAATTTGCTGAAGCTCGTTTGGTTAAACATTTAGACTATATTCGCCCGGTTGCAAAAATGATTACAGGCTTAGGCAGTAGCGTTGTTGTTGGTCAAGCGGGGCGTTCTATAGTGAGCACTCACTATCTAAAAGAGTTTCCGGTTAGCTATCTAAAGTTACACCGAAGTTTAATTAAGAAAATCGACCAACGTGACGAAAATCAGTTGTTCGTGCGCAGTTTACTCGGGGCATGTGCGGGACTAAAAACTCAGGTTATCGCCGTAGGTGTCGATAATAAACAAGAGCACAGAACCGTACTTGAGCTTGGTGTTCATGGCATTCAAGGGCGATTTTTGGCGGCGGAGCAGCAGATGTTGCCTAAGCCAAAAGTGGTTGAGCGCAATGAACCCGTGCAGGTTAAGCAGAACAAAGTACAAATTGGACGCCGCAACCGTTGGCGCAAAGCGTAGATATAAAGATGAAGATTCAATCTTTAATAGGAAAGTTTAAAAGCAGCAATCAGGCTACGGCAGGTGTTTGTGTCGTGGTGCAACCTAGTGCACTTTTTTTCTCTGCTTCAGCAGACTTCTCCTTGCCGACCCAAGTGGCAATCGAAGGTATATCATGGCAAGAGACGCTACTTAAAACCTTACGTGACTCGAATATTGGCAATATCTCGTTAAAAGTGGTTTTGCACGCCAATATTTATCAAACCTTCCAAATTGATAAGCCTAACATTCCCGCTGAAGAACTGAAAAGTGCATTACCGTTCTTGGTTAAAGATCTGATCAGTGAAAAGGTCACGGAGATCGTTGCCGATTCTGCCCCTACTACTGTCAACAATAAACTTCAGGTTTATGTTTTGCAGCGCGCAGTAGTTGTTGGGCTTTATGAGTCTTTGCAATCACTCAAGATTGAGTTATCAGAAGTATTAGTTGAAGACGAAGTATGGGGACACTCCGCAGGGGATATGACGACCTTCTTACTATTGCAAAGAAGTAAGCAAGGGTCATTTCGTATTAGCGCGTTTGTAGATTCTCAATGTGCTTTTCAAAGGACGATTCGTGGTGTTGTAGCCCCCTTAACGGGTATGGCAGCTAGTGCACTACAACTTGATAGTCTTGCGCTAGAGTTGCAGCGTTCCATTGATTATCTCTCCTCCCAGATGCGGGGTGCTTCACTGCATCAGTTGCAAGTATGCTGTGATGAAGAACAGCAGCAACAACTAATACAGAACTTGGGCGATAGCCTAAGTGTAAAAGTGGCCGCGCTTGCCGATGTGGAGCAAGAGTCCGGTGCTGTGCTAGCGGAAAGTGCTAATAAGCTAGAACAAGCGGAAATTAACTTATTTCCTGATGACTTAAAGCCAAGCAAAGAGTACTTCACTTTGCAAAACGTTGCGCTAGGTTGGCTGGTCACGGCGCTAATGTTAGGGCTAGGTTATGCCGGACTAAAATATCAACACAGTAAAATGGACTCTGAGCTTAAAACCTATTTGTCGCAAGAAGCTGAGTTTAAGCAGCAGGCTGAGAGCTTGACTCAACGTGTCGCTCAGCATAAACCGACACCCGAAAAAGTCGCCGCAGTCGCTAGACTTAAGCTAGAGATAGAGGCTAAGCGTAATTCATTACAAGCAGTTGGTGAGTTCGATGATTCACAACAATTGGGTTACTCAGGGGTGATGCGTTCGTTAGCTCAACTTGGCCGTAATGATATATCATTAAACTCCATCACCATTAATGCCACTCAGTTGGACCTGCATGGCTTAGCGCGTGAAGCGAAAGCCATACCAAACTGGGTCAATCAGTTCAAAAACGAATTGAACCTTGTTGGGCGAACGTTTGAAAAGCTTAAAATTGGCCGCAATGAGCAGAACATCATTACCTTTGAGCTTAAGACTACTGAGCAGGAGAGTAAATAATGCAGCAGTACTGGCAGCAGTGGTGTGATCGGTTTGTTCAACTAAGTGCGAGAGAAAAGGGCTTAATCACAATCTGTGGCTTTGTGATTATTATCCTTGGGCTGCTGACATTGCTGATTGAACCTGCTTTTGAGCAAAACCGAGCAACCTCACAACGCATTACCTCGACTAAGCTTAATGTACAGCGCTTAGAAGCAGATATTTTGCTGATGACCGCAAAGTTGCAAAAAGATCCAAACCAAGAGCTGAATCAAGAGTTAAAACAGCTGATGGTAGAGAGCCAAGAACTGTCAACTCAATTGGCTGCGATTGTCGAAAACCTGATTGCGCCAAGTCAAATGGCTCAGCTATTGGAACAAGTATTGGCAGACTCTAAAGGTTTACACTTGGTCTCTTTAGAGTCTCAAACGGCAGAGCCTATCGTCAGCAATGAAAGCAATTCAAATTTGGCCAGTTACTATGTACACCCTGTCAGATTAGAGCTGACGGGTAAGTATTTTGCCATTGTCGACTATTTAGAGGCGCTAGAAGCGCTACCAGTAAAATATTATTGGCGCAGCTTTCATTACTCAGTAGAAGAGTACCCAACAGCGCGTTTAGTGCTTGAGGTGTATACCTTAGGAACAAGGCAGGAGTTTATTGGTGGTTAGAACGATCGTTATATTGCTTACCGTTGGGCTCTCTCTTAATGTCATGGCATCCCAAGACCCAACTGCGCCACTGGGCTGGCAGAGCCCTCAGCAGAGCAAGGCAACAATAATAAAGCGTAAGCCAGTACCTAAGCTACAAAGTATCGTCTGCGAGGAATTAGGGGGGTGTAGCGCCATTATCAATGGTCAGGTTGTACTTGCTGGGGAGCAAGTGAATGGCTACAAAGTGAGTCAAATAAAACCAGAAGTTGTGACCTTAGTTAGAGGTGGCAAGCAGTGGAAATTAAATCTCTTCTCTCTGGAAGTGAAACAGTAAGGTCAGTGGAAACGTATGCGTAAACTCGCGATAGCAATTACGATTACAAGCTTATTAGCTGGTTGTGCGATGGGACATAGAGATCCTGTCGAGGCGAAAGGTGCAATTAATCAAGCGATTAACGAAAACAATAGCCGTACTCTAGAGACGCTGCCACCTTCGGTTGAAGCAGATCTTATGCCTGAACTTAGCGGTGATGAGACGGCGGTGTCTAAGACCATTAAACGTTTTAGGATTAAAGCCAATGGTGTTGATGCTAAAGCCTTTTTCGCCAGCTTAGTCAAAGGCACTCAGTACAGCGCGGCTATCCACCCCAATGTCAGTGGCAATATTACCGTTAATCTAAATGACGTCTCTTTAGATGAGGTCTTGTCAGTCGTGCAAGATATGTATGGCTATGACATCGACAAAGTAGGCAATGTCATTCAGATTTATCCTGCGGGTCTTAGAACGGTGACCATTCCAGTCGACTATCTACAGTTTAAACGCGCGGGTCGCTCCCTCACCTCTATCTCTACAGGGACAATCACTAACACGGATAACAACTCGTCGAGCTCAAGCTCGTCAAGTACGACATCATCGTCGAACTCTAACTCAAACAATCGCAGCGGCAACAATGTGAAGGGCGGCACTGAGATTGAAACAACCAGTGAAAGTGATTTTTGGCCTCAGTTAGAAACGGCAGTCGCGCAGTTGATTGGAGCAGGTGATGGTCAAAGTGTGGTTGTCACTCCACAAGCCAGTGTGATTACGGTTCGTGCTTTCCCGGATCAAATTCGAGAAGTACGTAACTTTTTGGGTGTATCTCAGCAGCGTATGCATCGCCAAGTGATTCTGGAAGCGAAAATTTTAGAAGTCACATTAAGTGATGGCTATCAGCAAGGGATCAACTGGTCAAAAGCATTCTCTTCTAATGGCACCAACTACTCACTTGGTCAGGGCTCGATTGTTAAGAATGCCGCTGGTGCTATCGTGCCGGCTGCGCTACCAGGGTTAGACTCAATTGGCACTCTATTGGGTGGTCAGTCGAACTTGGTGATTTCTAGTGGTAGCTTCGAAGCGGTACTGAGTTTTATGGCAACGCAAGGCGATTTGAACGTACTTTCAAGCCCGCGAGTGACGGCTTCCAACAACCAAAAAGCGGTCATAAAGGTAGGTACAGATAGTTACTTTGTGACTGATTTTTCATCCAATACCGATACCAGTACCTCGTCTACCAATACCTCGACAGATGTTGAACTTACTCCTTTCTTTTCCGGTATCTCGCTAGATGTTACGCCGCAAATTGATGATCAAGGCAATGTCTTATTGCATGTTCATCCAGCGGTCATTGACGTGAATGAAGAACGTAAAGAAATCAGCTATGGCAATACCAGCCTAACGCTACCTCTAGCAACCAGTTCGATCCGTGAGTCGGATTCAGTGATTCGTGCTCAAGATGGCGATGTGGTTGTGATTGGTGGTTTGATGAAATCCAATACCTTTGATCAAGTATCGAAAGTGCCATTTTTAGGTGATGTACCTGCATTGGGGCATTTATTCCGTAACACGACTAAGTTAACTCAGAAAACGGAACTGGTTATTTTGCTTAAGCCTTCAGTGGTCGGCGTCAACACATGGCAGAAAGAACTTGAGCGCTCGCGAGATCTATTACAAGAGTGGTTCCCTGACGAGCAGTAGTCACTATGTACCTTGAGCACTTTGGTCTTGAAAGTTTACCTTTTCATCTCACCCCAGATACGGAGATGTTTCTGGGGTTAGCGCCACATTATGAGGCGATTCAAATGGTCAACTCGGCGCTAGAGATGGGCGAAGGCGTGATCAAAGTGACAGGTGAGGTCGGTACTGGCAAAACCATGATTTGCCGCGTACTGGTTAAGTATTTTAAACCGAGTGTACAACTGGTTTTTGTGCCGAATCCTGCCTTGAATGGTAGCCAGTTACGTTTAGCCGTGGCAAGTGAACTGGGTCTTGAGGCTGATAATGAAGCGACGATTGTTGATGAAATTCAAAAGCGCCTGATTGAACTCAAAAGAGAGCAAAAACAGGTGGTGGTGTTAGTCGATGAAGCGCAGGCATTGAGTGATGATGCGTTAGAAGTGCTCAGATTGTTTGGTAATTTAGAAACAGAACAAGAAAAGCTGTTACAGATTATCTTGCTTGGTCAGCCTGAATTCGATGAGCGTTTAGCCAGTCATCACCTAAGGCAGTTTCGTCAGCGTATTACCTTCAGTGCCAAACTGCGTGGGCTAACCTTAGATGAGTGTGTCGCTTATATCGAGAGTCGCTTGAAAAAAGCGGGTGGCAGCGAGAATCTTTTTTTGCTCTCGCACAAAAAGGCGATATGGCGGGCAAGTAAGGGTTATCCACGTCTGATCAACCAGATTTGCCACAAAGCACTGCTATTGGCGAGTAGCCACAAACAAGCTCAGGTAGCGAATGGTCATTTGTTCGATGCGATTCATGACACTTACGACAGTAGTAAACCTAAATTTAAGAGCCCGCTGTTATGGGGGTGGAGTTAAAGCATGAGTGCGATTAATAATGCGCTGTCACAACTAGCCAATGACAATTCCGACTTGGCTAAGGGTATATGCAAAGCGAATGTGCAGCCAGTAAAGCAAAGAGCCGTATTGCCGTGGGTGGTAGGTAGCTTCACGCTAAGCTTAGCGGTTGGTGGCTGGGCACTCTCGCAACAAGCGCCATCTGAGGTGGTTGTTAGCTCTATCACTTCTACTGACAGCCAGCAACAAGCTGTGGCGTCTCCTACGACAAAGGTTGCTGTTGTCGACCAGCCTGTTTATCAAGCGTTAGTCGAAGAGGATGTTTCCCCTCGCTCGAAACCCGTTTCATCGGCTCAACCTCAAGCTAAGCAACAAACCAAACCAGTTGCGATTGCCAAAGCGGCCACAAGTACGCCTGCTTCGGTTTTAGAGCCGGCACCCACTCAAGGTGAAGTGGTGATAGAGCAAGTTGAGCTGACACCAGAGCAGCTTTCAGGTAAAGCCCAAGAGCGGGCTAAAAAGGCGCTCGACAGCAATAACCTCACCGATGCGCTTAATCACTACGCCGAGTCACTGCGTTATACGCCAGCGAATAAACAGGTAAGAAAACGCCTTGCTGCCCTTTACTATGGAAAGGGCGAAGTACGCAAGGCGGCAGATATCCTGCAGAAGGGAATTGCATTAGACAGCAATGACTCTACCCTGCGCCTTTCTTTAGCAAAAATGCTAATGAAAGAGCAACAAAACGCAGTGGCGCTAACGGTATTAAGCACACTCCCAAATTCAGTTTCCGTTGAGTATCTCTCTCTTCGCGCGGCATTGGCGCAAAAAGAGAAACAAGATCAGTTAGCCTTGCAAAGCTATCAACAGCTCGTACAGCGAGAGCCGGAAAGTGGTCGCTGGTGGATGGGGTTAGGCATTCAACAAGAGCGCGCATTCCAGTTAGCGGATGCTAAATCATCTTATTCAAAAGCCTTAACTAAGCTGGGTCTATCTAGCCAATCGCAACAGTTTATACGTGACCGAATTTCTTTGATTGAGAGTTTAGAGGAGCAGCCGAGTGAAAATTAAACTAAGAAAACGTCTCGGCGACTTACTGGTTGAAGAAGGTATTATTACCGAGCAGCAAGTAGAGCAGGCACTGAGCGCGCAAAAATCTACAGGCAGAAAACTAGGTGCAGCGCTGATAGAGCTTGGTGCTTTAACTGAGCATCAGATGTTGTCATTTTTGTCTCAGCAGCTTGATATTCCATTGATTGATCTTAGTCGCGCAGATGTCGATGTGGAAGCTGTGCAACTTCTTCCTGAAGTACATGCCAGACGGCTGAGAGCATTAGTGATTGGCCGCCATATGGATACCTTACGCGTTGCGATGAGTGATCCGGCTGATCTCTTCGCGCAAGAAGCTTTGTTAGGTCAGCTTGCTCAATATGGTATTGAGTTTGTGATTGCACCTGAAAACCAATTGGTGGAAGGGTTCGATCGTTATTATCGTCGTACCAAAGAAATTGCCTCTTTTGCTGAGCAGTTACAGGCTGAGCACCAAGTCACCGAAGCTTTTGATTTCAGTATTGAAGGTGATGATAGCGAAGAAGTGACAGTTGTTAAGCTGATTAACTCTTTGTTTGAGGATGCGATCCAAGTTGGAGCGTCCGATATTCATATCGAACCCGATTCGAATGTATTGCGCTTACGTCAACGTATAGATGGTGTTTTGCACGAGACATTGCTTAACGAAGTTAATATTGCCTCTGCTCTAGTCTTACGCTTGAAGTTGATGGCTAATCTGGATATTTCAGAAAAGCGCTTGCCGCAAGATGGACGCTTTAATATTCGCTCTAAAGGTCAGTCGGTTGATATTCGTATGTCGACTATGCCTGTTCAGCATGGTGAATCGGTAGTAATGCGTCTGCTTAACCAATCTTCAGGTGTACGTAAGTTAGAAGAGTCGGGCATTCCTTCTCATCTACTTGATAAATTAAGACGTCAGCTACGCCGTCCGCACGGAATGATTTTGGTGACTGGGCCAACGGGCTCAGGTAAAACCACCACACTCTATGGCGCATTGAGTGAGCTTAATGAGCCAGGCAAAAAGATTATTACCGCGGAAGATCCTGTCGAGTATCGATTACCACGCGTTAACCAAGTACAGGTTAACCCTAAAATCGATCTTGATTTCTCGACGGTCCTGAGAACCTTCCTCCGCCAAGACCCGGATATCATTCTTGTTGGTGAGATGCGTGACCAAGAGACGGTCGAAATTGGTTTGCGAGCGGCGCTTACGGGTCACTTGGTGTTAAGTACTTTGCACACCAATGACGCGATTGATAGTGCGCTTCGCATGATGGATATGGGGGCGCCAGGTTATCTGGTGGCGAGTGCGGTACGAGCAGTGGTTGCGCAGAGACTGGTACGTAAAGTTTGCCCCGACTGTAAAACTGAAGAGCAGCTTGACGATGCGAGAATGCAGTGGCTTGCCCAACGTTTCCCAAATCAAGTCGGGGCGAGCTTTGTTAAAGGCCGCGGTTGTCAGAACTGTAATCTCACTGGATACCGAGGTCGAATCGGTGTGTTTGAGATGCTTGAGCTTGAACAAGATATGATGGATATGCTGCGAGCCAATGATGCGGTTGGCTTTTCTCAGGTAGCGCGTCAGTCACCAAACTATAAACCTCTGCTGGCATCAGCGATGGAGTTAGCTTTACAGGGGACGGTGAGCTTAAGTGAAGTGATGAGTCTGGGTGAAGGTGATTCATCTGGTCACATACAAGCGATTTATATCTAAGGTAAGCGATGAACAGTTTTCGATACCAAGGACGAAATCTTGATGGCAGTGCAGTTTCAGGGCTGGTAGAAGCGCCAACTCAAGAAGCTGCAGCAGAACAGCTCATGGGCAAAGGTATTATTCCGATTAATATCTCGGCTCATAGTGGCAAAAGCCCTTTGAATCTTGACCTTAAGGCGCTATTCACGCCAGCGATTCCTTTAGAGGTGTTAGTAATTTTCTGTCGTCAGCTGTATAGCTTGACCAAAGCAGGTGTTCCTCTGCTGCGCTCTATGAAAGGCTTGAGTCAAAATAGCGCCAATAAACAGCTACAAACTGCGCTCGAAGATGTGACTCAAGAGCTCACTAATGGTCGCAGCTTGTCGGCCTCTATGCAGTTATTCCCTAAGGTATTTAGCCCGTTGTTTGTTTCTATGATCCACGTTGGTGAAAATACCGGTCGACTGGATCAAGCGTTATTACAGTTAGCGAACTATTATGAACAGGAAGTAGAGACGCGTAAACGCATCAAAACCGCGATGCGTTATCCGACATTTGTTATCTGCTTTATTGTTATTGCGCTGTTTATTCTTAACGTCAAAGTGATTCCGCAGTTTTCCAGTATGTTCTCTCGTTTTGGCGTCGATCTTCCTTTGCCAACTCGCATATTAATCACGACGTCAGAGTTTTTTGTCAATTACTGGGTGATGATGGTAGCGGGAATTGTGGCGGCTCTGTTTGGATTTAGAGCTTGGCTAAGTACTGCAAATGGAAGAGAAAAGTGGGATAAGTTTCGCTTGCGAATGCCTGTAGTGGGCGAGTTGATAAACCGCGCCCAGTTGTCACGCTTTTCACGAACCTTTGCTTTGATGCTTAAGGCTGGCGTGCCGTTAAACCAATCTTTGGCGCTCTCAGCGGAAGCTCTAGGCAATAAGTTTTTGGAGAACAGGCTGATAGAGATGAAGTCCTCAATTGAAGCGGGCGGAACCATCTCATCAACAGCAATAAATAGTGGTGTGTTTACCCCGCTAGTGATTCAGATGATCAGTGTTGGTGAAGAAACGGGTCGTATTGATGAGCTGTTATTAGAAGTGGCGGATTTTTACGATCGTGAAGTCGATTATGATTTGAAAACGCTAACCGCACGAATCGAACCTATCCTGCTTGTGATTGTGGCGGGTATGGTTTTGATTCTAGCTCTAGGTATCTTCCTACCAATGTGGGGAATGTTAGATGCCATTAAAGGCTAATTTAATCAGTTACATTGAGCGCTCACGGCTCGCGATTTGGTTACTGGTAATTGTCTGTTTGATCATGAGCTTTATGTTGGTGTGGCAAAGCGTGGTGAAAGAAGCCAATCAGTCGGCTTTTTTGCTCGCGAGTCAAAGAATTGTTGAGCGAGCAAGCTACTATAAACAGCAGTGGTTGTTATCTGGTCAACAAAATGAGATAACCATTGAAGGTCGCACGTTGAACTATACTAGTATGGGGTGGATTAAACCTTTGGGTGAAGCACCGCATGTAGATTGCGTATTGTGGCTTGACACTTTATACCCGCAACATGAAGTTTTAGGTAATCAGCCCGTTGCGATTGAAAACAAAACGATAGCGAACAATTATCACTGTGATTATCTGTATAGCAACGACAGATTGATTTCTATCACTTTGATGGATAATAGGTTTATAGCTAAGACGGGTTTTTTAGCTCAGTAGAGTTATTGACACTCTCAATATAGCGAATTAGTACAATTTCCGTATAATGCACTGTACATAACGGTAGGTGATAAATATATGTCAAACAAACAGTCTGGTTTCTCACTAGTTGAGCTCGTTGTGGTTATCGTGGTGGTTGGCCTATTAGCTGTTGCTGCCTTACCGCGCTTCTTGGATGTGACGGATGAAGCGAAAAAAGCCAGTGTTGAGGGAGTAGCGGGCGGCTACGCGACAGGGGTACTCTCTGCGCGAGCGCAGTGGGAAGCGGAAGCAAGACCTTCTGTGACCATTGATTCCGTTGTACGTAATACTGTAAATTATGATGGTGTTAAGTTTTGGCTGACCAGTACCAGTCAATCTGGCGGTAACTTTAGAGATGGTTACCCATTTGCAATTAACACCAATGATACTAATTTCCCTACCGCATTAACTGACACAATTTGTGTTGAGCTGATGGAGAACTTACTGCAAAACCCACCTAAAGTGGGCACGGTAACTCAGGCTCAAGCGGATTCTAATATTAAGTATTCAGCACAAGCTGATAACGCTCAATCTACTTGCACTTATATTCAGCGAGAAGGTAATAGTGAACATCAGTTTGTTTATGAAATTGAAACTGGTCGTGTGACCGTAACTTTGCAGTAGTTCTGCAGCCAACAACATAGAGAGATTTTTACTATGAAAAGACAAGGCGGTTTCACCCTAATCGAACTAGTGGTGGTAATTGTTATTCTAGGTATTCTTGCAGTGACTGCAGCACCGAGATTTTTAAACCTGCAAAGTGATGCTCGCGATGCGTCCTTACAAGGCTTAAAAGGAGCAATGGCTGGCGCTGCTGGTATTATCTATGGTAAATCAGCAATTAGTGGTGAAGATACTAAAGCAGATGGAGCGATCTCCGCGGGTTCCGACACCATTGAAACAGTCTGGGGCTATCCGGAAGCATCTACAGATGGTATTACCAAAGCTGTTACTGGGTTGAGTACGGATTGGAAACAAATTACAGCTGTATCTGGTGGTAACTCTATCGCTTATGGCTTTGATGCTGCTGCGACGAATTGTTATGTAACGTACGCTATTAATCCTTCAACTAGCAATGCTGAACCGACTTATACAGTCAGCTCGTGTCAGTAAAACAGATTGAAGGCCAGCGAACGCTGGCCTTTTTCTTATCTAAAATTCTCCTCTAAGCCCTTCTCAAAAATCCTTAAAAAACAACAGCCCTAACCTTATCTGTTATATACTGACTTTAAGTATACGTCCCACGGTAACTGGTTATGGCTAGGCCAAGAGTCTTTGGTTTTACATTGATTGAACTGATCGTCGTTATATTATTAGTGTCGATAGTATCGGTTTATGCTGCTAGCCGTTATTCAGGCCGTTCTGGTTTTTCCCCTTTTGCTGCGCAAGAGCAAGTGATTTCGGTTATTCGCCAAGTTCAAGTGAATCGCATGCAGTCGAATGTTGATATGGATGCAATCAGTGGTAATACCAACTTTACCCTTAGCCTGCTAGGTAACTGTATTGGCTCTCAAGCGGCCTGCGCCACGCGAGATGATGGGCGCAGTGATTGGGTGTCTCTCAATGATGTATCTTTCACTTCCAATGTTGGCGCACTGGTTAATTTTGATTTGCTAGGCAACCCGGATGGCGTCGCAACTCCTATTAATATACAGATGACCTCGACTGACGGGTCTTGCGTCGCCGTGCAAATCAATGCAGTGGGTTATGTTTCGCCTGCGGGGGGCTGCTAATGACTATCTCTCGTGGTTTCTCGTTAATCGAAAGTGTCATTGTGATAGTAGTGATGGGTATCGCTATGCTGACCATTACTAGCTTTTTAGTCCCGCAAGTATCACGCAGCGCTGACCCCCATTACCAAACACGTGCCGCTGCTATGGGGCAAAGCGTGATGACGAAAATTCTTGCTCGTAACTTTGATAATGTCATTGATATACCGAATGGTGTGGTGACCTGTGACACTAGCGGGGTAAACCAATGTACTCCTGCTGGGAGCTTTGGTATTGATAGCGGTGAAACCAATAATAATCCTGATGCTTATAATGATGTTGATGATTTTCAAGGCTGCTGGGAGCCTTTAGCAACCAATAGCTGTCGTGATCTAAACCTGCTTGTTGGTGGGAATAGCTACTTGAATTTCCGAGTGGATGTTGATGTTGCATACGCTGACGTTAACCGGCTTAAACGAATACGCTTAACAGTCAGTGCCTCCAGTCAAACGCCAATCGTGCTTTTTGCATACCGAGGTAACTACTGATGAAAGAAAAAGGCTTTACCTTGATCGAAATGGTCGTCACTTTAATCATTGGTGCGATCTTAGTGCTTGGTATTGCCGGTTTTGTTGAGCTCGGTGCTCGCGGTTACAGCGATACTGTCGATAGACAGCGGCTACAGACTCAAGCCAAATTTATTCTTGAGAAAATGTCTCGTGAAGTGCGCCATGCAGTACCTAATATGCTCAATAGCTCACTGGCGATTCCGCAAGCGACAAGCTGCATTTCATTTTATCCGATTGTAGAGTCAGGTTTTTATGCCGTATCAGGCGCTGACTTAAATTTCGTAGTTGGGCGCACAGGTGTCACCGTTTCCGATATTAATACCCTAAATATGGTCATTAACCCTATTCAGGCAAGCCCTACCACCAATGTTTTCCCACTCACTAATGTCAGCAGTGCCAGCAATACCTTTACGGTGCCAAGTGCCGCGGTTGATCTGATTGGTGGTTCAATCTCTAATCGCCACTATATCTATAATCCCAACGGTATGGTTAGCTACTGCTTGGTTACTGGGCAATTGCGTCGTAGCGTCAGTGGGGCCAGTGCATTACCGTTGTCAGATACCGGTCTAACAGGGACGTTAACTTATGAACCTGCCACAGTGCAGCGCAATGGCATAGTACAAGTGGATATTACATTCAATAATGCAGCTGGTGATGAATCAACTAACTTTATACAAGAGATACAGGTGTTAAATGTCCCGTAATAAACAGCAGGGTAGTTTATACATAGTCATTATCTTTGTATTGGTAGTGATGGGTTTTCTTGCTACCACACTAAGCCAGATTAGTTGGTCGAACAGTGACAGCCATGCTAAAGATGTTGTCGGTACTCAGGCTGCCTTATTGGCACACTCTGGTAATGAGTTGGCTCTTGAGTTGGTTTATGGAATTACGAGCTCGACCCCAGTAGGTAATCCATGTACGACTATTAATGGGATAAATGTGAGTGTGTTTGAAACCACGGTTAACTGCCAAGATGTGCAGGTAAGCTGTGAAGCGCGTGGTGGGCAATTAGCGGACGGAACGCAAATGTACGTGGTCAGTTCAACTGCGATATGTGGTAGTGGTATTAACCAAATGCAGCGCAACCAAGAAGTTTGGATTAGGGAGTAACAGATGAAGGCGTTATATAAGCTGTTAACAATGCTAACTCTGATGGTTGTCGTTTGGCTTCCAACTGCCGCTCAAGCGAATCAGTGTCTAACTCCCGGAACATGGGTCGATGCTCGTGATAGTTTTTGTTTTACCTTTAGAATTGATTCAGATGGTACGAATCGTGTTCGGCTAGAAAAAAGCTTTTATTACCCTTTATGGACAGATGATACTCGCTTTCGATTTTATAATCCTGCGTTTTACGAGCGTAGATATGTAAATGAGAGAAAGGAGCGTACATTTCGAGTTAGGTTTGTAAGAACCTCTAATCGCAATGCTCGCTGGATCAAAGGGACTTTGACTTATTACATTGATGGTGTTCTGCAGCAAACGATTAACAATTTCCATCTATCGGCGGCTACAGGGGTTGATAAATTTAGCCCTAGCTTACGCTTAAATCTAGTTGGCGGTGAGTTTGATGATGCAAATGATTACTGTATCACGTCAGGTAACTGCAGCGATCTTCCGCTAACAGAGATTGATATCTGTTCATATGTGCCTGATGGTTTGCAAACTAACCGATATACGTCTTCTTCACCTAAGCGCGCACACGGTGCTATGTTTATTTCGGGGAGCAATAACAAAATCTATCCTCAAAGTAACGATCCTAAGTATTCTTTTCAGACAATTAATCAGCCAAGCAACACCTGTGTTTTCCCTAGTGGAAGTACAGGTTCTTGTAGTTTCGATGCATCTAAAATTCACAATACTTTGCCAATGCCTACGCCAAACTTTAGCCATGGCAACAATGACCTCACCTGTGATGAGAACAGGACTTGTAATTTAAACAGTGGCCGACATAAAGATATTATTATCAAAGAGAACGCCAAGTTAAGGTTAACAGGCGGGGAGTATTGGCTAAATGAGCTTAAGTTCGCAGAAGAAGATGCGCAGCTAGAGGTCTTAGCGCCAAGTATTGTCCACTACAAAAAAATCCATTTTGAAAAACCAGGGGTCCGAATTAACCAAGGTGGTAGCAGTCATGATCTGCTGTTTATTGGTCATGATGAAGATGCGGAAATAGAAATGGAAGATGGTGATAGCGTTAACTATCGAATCAATGCTTTTTTCTACATCGATCCAGATTCGGATGATGGTTTTGAAATAGAAGGTGACGATATTGAAATACGAGGTGGTATTACCGCACAAAGTATCTCAATTAGTGGCCGCAATAATAAAATCTATCCACTGAACTGTAACTCTCAACCGACGCCAGAAGTGTCTTCAATTGTAATAAAGCCGTTTAACTATCACCTGACGTGTGAAGCAGCACCAAATAATATTGTTGAAGTTCATATGCTGGATAGCAATGGAGCTCCGGTTGCAGGGTTAACACCAACGCTAACACAAGAAAATGGTTCAAACCTCACTATCACCTATCTCTCTGAAGCGAATGGCGTTGCTAAGTTCAGAGTTACGACCAGTACCTCTTCAAGTATTGGTAACTACGATCTAAAAGCGAGTCTAACCACAGGCGGGCAAACCTTTAATGATACCGACCAGATTAAGTATGTGCCGTATAAATTTGAGGTGGCCGACAAATATCTAGTCGCTGGGAAAAACGAGCAGGTCACGGTCAATGTAAAAGCGTGTAGCAATAGTGGGCAGCCTATTACACTGGGTTATGCTGGTAGCCCAACCGCGACATTTAACTATCAAAGACCCACTTCTGCTGCGGTTGTCTCTGGTGATTTGAGCTTTACTGCCAATCTGACCAATTCAAACCGACAAGCTGATATTACTTTTAAAGAGTCTGGTCAGATACGTGTCACCATTACAGATAATAGCTTTGTCTGTAATGATGCTCGCTGTCCAGTTGAAGGTGGGGCGCTGAAAGGGCAGTTTGATGTCTACTCTCGGCCTTGGAAGATTGCCATTTGCGATGTAAAGGAAACGGGTGGTAGCAATAAAGCTAACCCAGCAACGACCACAGGTTCACCGGGCTTTGTGCCAGGAGGTACGGGATTCTCTGCGACATACAAACCCATTGTATATAGTGACTCAAATGGAGGAGTAAGTGATGAGTGTAATTATCCGTTAACAGGCAATTATAGTCTTGATAATGGCCCTTTAAATTTAGCCTATAGCGTGAGCTACCCAACGACGAACCCGCAAATCGGAACCGTCACACCAAGTGTGATCCCTAATTTTAACAGCGGTAGCACGACACAGACGATCAACCATTCATGGACCGAGGTTGGGACATTGAGTCTTCAAACTAGCGCCTCGTACCTGACAATGAGTGTTGATCCTGATACGCAGAACGTTGGGCGTTTCTATCCTAAGTATTTCCAAGTGATTAATACACCAATATGGAATTACCCTGGGGTTGGAGCGAGTGAGCAAAATTTTGCTTATATGAATCAGCCGTTTAATGGGGTTGAGTTTTATGTAGAAGCCCTGAACCTGCAGGGTAACTCGGTACAAAACTATGGTAATTTTGTTGCTAGTAATACCGCAGGCTTTGCTTTATATGAAGCTAACCCTACCTACACAAGTCGTTTTCATTCAGGGACGCCTAGTAAGGCTTGGACGGTGAGTTCAAGCAAGAGTATTGGTACCTTTAAATTAGAGGAAAATTCGCCTTCGACCACATGCGCTAATGAGTTGTGCTGGACCAAAGTGACACCTGCTAATGGCTATGAAGATGGACCATTCAATACATCTGGTGGTACTGCTTCGACCATTTCTATTGATGCTGTGAGTGGCAACGCCGACCCTATTGATTATCAATCTAGTGGTCAGCCAAGATTGCTGACAAGCCAACCTGTTATTTATTTTGGACGCGCTGTGCTTGATAGTATCGGCGGAGTGACAAGCAGCACCATGAATATTCCACTTAGAATTGAGTTCTGGAATGGTTCGGGATTTGTTACCCATAGCGGTGACGATACGACTAACATAGCGGGCGTCAATGTGGTTGGTGATAACCATAATATCTGGGTCGACAACGGCGCTACAGTGGCGAATGTTAACTTAGCGGATGGTGGTGTAGTTAATGATGGCGCATCTAATTCCATTACAGTTTCACAGGCTGCTGCTGTCAGACAACAAACGCAAGTGTGGTTAGATTTGCACAGAGGAACCAACATTGCGCCTTGGCTACGATACCGTTGGCAAGACGCTAATCGAACCGAAGTTAACGGGGAAGAAGATCCCTCTACCGTTGTTACTTTTGGTATTTTCCGCGGTAATGATCGAGTGATTTTCCGCGGTGAATCTGGATTAACCGGCCAGTAATTTTTGTCATTTTTTTGCCTATCGTTAGGAATCTGTTAGAAATTGCGTGTTTCAGCCCATGTTTACACTTCAATGCCTTGCTGTGACGGCAAGGCATTGGTACATTTAGTGCAATTTTCTATCTTCTAATTCTTTCAGGACGAGCGAAGAATATGTTCAAAAAACTTCGTGGCATATTTTCTAATGACCTATCTATCGATTTAGGTACTGCCAACACACTTATCTACGTTAAAGGACAGGGTATCGTTCTTGACGAGCCTTCAGTAGTCGCCATTCGCCAAGACCGTAACCGCGCAGGTAAAAGCGTCGCCGCTGTCGGTCATGCTGCTAAACAAATGTTGGGTCGTACTCCGGGGAACATCTCTGCTATCCGTCCAATGAAAGATGGCGTTATTGCTGACTTCTACGTGACTGAAAAAATGCTGCAGCATTTCATTAAGCAAGTACACGACAACAGCGTACTAAAACCAAGCCCACGCGTACTAGTTTGTGTTCCTTGTGGTTCCACTCAAGTTGAGCGCCGCGCAATTCGTGAATCTGCACTGGGTGCAGGTGCGCGTGAAGTTTACCTAATTGATGAGCCTATGGCGGCTGCTATTGGTGCAGGCTTACGCGTATCAGAGCCGACAGGTTCTATGGTGGTCGATATCGGTGGTGGTACGACTGAAGTCGCGGTTATCTCACTCAACGGCGTGGTTTACTCATCTTCAGTTCGTATCGGTGGCGACCGCTTTGATGAAGCGATCATCAATTATGTTCGTCGTAACTACGGTAGCTTGATTGGTGAAGCGACGGCTGAAAAGATCAAACACGAAATTGGCTCTGCTTATCCAGGTGATGAAGTTGAAGAGATCGAAGTGCGTGGTCGTAACCTAGCTGAAGGTGTGCCACGTAGCTTTAGCCTAAACTCAAACGAAATCCTAGAAGCGTTGCAAGAGCCGCTAACAGGTATTGTATCTGCGGTAATGGTTGCATTAGAGCAATGTCCACCAGAGCTAGCGTCTGATATTTCAGAAAACGGTATGGTACTAACAGGTGGTGGTGCACTGCTTAAAGATCTTGATCGTCTGCTAACAGAAGAAACAGGCATTCCTGTTGTTATCGCTGAAGATCCACTCACGTGTGTTGCTCGTGGTGGCGGTAAGGCGCTTGAGATGATCGACATGCATGGCGGCGATCTGTTTAGCGAAGAGTAATTTGAATGATCTTGGCCTAGTGCCAAGATTGGCAAGATAAGGATCTCATATTCCATGAAGCCTATTTTTGGCCGGGGACCTTCACTACAGTTACGCCTGTTTTTTGCCGTTATTCTATCAGCCAGCCTTATGCTGGCTGATAGTCGTTTAGGCACATTTGCTCAAGTTCGTTATCTGCTTAACAGCATGGTTGCGCCTATTCAGTACTTGGCGGATGTCCCTCGGGTGATGTTTGATGGCGCTTATGAGCGTTTCAATATTCGTCAAGACTATATGGAAAGCACGCGCAAACTGAAACGTGAAGTGCTGCGTCTTAAAAACGACCTGCTACTGCTTGATCAATATCGAGAAGAAAACCAAAGATTGCGTAAGCTACTCGGCTCTTCATTTATTCGCGATGAGCGCAAAGTCGTGACGGAAGTGATGGCAGTAGATACGTCACCGTATCGTCATCAAGTGGTGATCGATAAAGGTCAGATTGATGGCGTTTATGTTGGTCAACCTGTTGCAAACGAGAAGGGTATTGTTGGTCAAGTGACGTTTGTTTCGGCGCACAACAGTCGAGTGTTGCTGCTTACCGATAGCTTAAGCGCCATCCCGGTACAAGTGATCCGCAACGATATTCGAATCATCGCTTCCGGTACGGGTAAATCAGATCGTATAAACCTTGATCATATCCCGATCAGCTTAGATATCGAAGAAGGTGATCTACTGGTGACTTCCGGTCTCGGTGGTATCTATCCTGAAGGCTTCCCAGTTGCACACGTTTCAGAAGTAGAGCGTGATACCGCACGAGAATTTGCCGTTATTGAGGCAGAACCTGTGGTCGACTTTGAACGCTTACGATATCTGCTACTTATCTGGCCGAATGATTCTCGTCAGGAGAAAATCCAGCAAGTGACACCAGAGAGTCTAGAGGAACAATAGAAATGGCAAATAGTGTACTAAAAGGAAAGTTTGTCATTGCTTGTTCGTTCTTAATCGCTTTGACTTTACAGACAATCCCTTGGCCGGGAATGCTTGATTTATTGCGCCCGTCATGGCTGCTGTTAGTGACCTGTTACTGGGTGCTTGCACTGCCACACCGAGTGAATGTTGGTTCGGCATTGATCTTAGGCTTGCTATGGGATCTACTGCTTGGCTCGACACTGGGTATCCGCGGTATGATGATGTCGATTGTGATTTACCTCGTTGCGCTCAACTTCCTCGTGGTTCGCAACATGGCGTTGTGGCAACAAGCGATTTTGATTGGTGCGATGTCGATGTTGCTCGATGTGCTGATCTTCTGTGGTGAGTATCTAATCCAAGATGTGACCTTTAATCCGGTCTCGCTGTGGAGTGGTTTGATTAACTGTATTCTATGGCCTTGGATGTTCCTATTAATGCGTCGTGTAAGACGTCACTGGCATATACGATAAAATGACTAAACCATTGATTTTGGCTTCTGGCTCGCCAAGACGTAAAGAGCTGCTTTCTCAACTAGGCTATACCTTTTCGGTAGTGAAAACCGATGTTGAAGAGTGTCGCCAATCTGGTGAGAGCGCATTTGACTATGTTTCTCGCCTAGCTAAAGACAAAGCGATGGCAGCAGTAGAGCTTGAGCCAAATTCAGTGGTAATCGGTTCTGATACGATTGTGGTTTGCGATCAACAGGTATTGGAAAAGCCAGATGATTTAGCGCATGCTAAACAAATGCTAATGGCACTCTCGGGCAGAGCGCATCAAGTGATGACTGCAGTGACAGTCGCCACAAAAGAAATTCAAGAAACTGTAGTGGTATCTACAGACGTATGGTTCAAGATCCTGTCAGAGCAAGAAATAGAACAATACTGGCATACGGGCGAACCTTGCGATAAGGCTGGTAGTTATGGAATTCAAGGACTGGGCGGACGATTTGTAACTCGCATTGAAGGCAGTTACTACGCAGTCGTTGGCTTGCCTCTGTATGAAACTGACCAGCTCTTGCACAAATTCTTATAATTAAAATTTGAGGTACTCTTATGAGTGCAGAGTTGATTATCAACGTGACCCCGAGTGAAACTCGCGTGGCCATGATTGAAGGGGGAACCCTACAAGAGATCCATGTTGAACGTGAAGCAAAACGCGGAATTGTCGGGAATATTTATAAAGGTAAGGTCAGTCGAGTCTTACCGGGTATGCAGGCTGCTTTTGTCGATATTGGACTAGAAAAAGCAGCGTTTCTTCACGCGTCAGATATCGTTCCTCATACTGAGTGTGTGGCTGAAAATGAAAAACAGCAGTTTCAGGTGCGCGATATTTCTGAGCTCGTTCGCCAGGGGCAAGATATTGTTGTTCAGGTGGTTAAAGATCCGCTTGGTACAAAGGGCGCACGCCTGACAACCGATATCACTCTACCTTCTCGTTACCTCGTGTTTATGCCTGGCGCGAGCCATGTCGGCGTATCACAACGAATTGAAAGTGAGCAAGAGCGCAACCGCCTTAAAAAGGTGGTGGGTGAGTATTGTGACGAAAATGGTGGTTTCATTATTCGTACCGCCGCTGAAGGTGCTGATGAGAAAGAATTGTCACAAGATGCCGCTTTCTTGAAACGTTTGTGGTCAAAGGTGATTGAACGCCGCAGCAAGTATAAAACCCGCGCGACTCTGTATGGTGAGCTAGGGCTGTCGCAACGTATCTTACGTGACTTTGTTGGCACCGAGCTAAACAAGATCCTCGTTGACTCACGACTCGAATTTGAAAACCTCAAAGAGTTCACCTCTGAATATGTTCCTGAACTAACCGAAAAGCTTGAGCTTTATGAAGGTGACAAACCCATCTTCGATATGTACGACACTGAGAACGAAATCCAACGTTCTCTAGAGCGTAAAGTAGAGCTTAAGTCTGGTGGGTATTTGATCATCGACCAAACCGAAGCGATGACGACGGTCGATATTAACACTGGAGCGTTTGTTGGCAGACGTAACCTAGAAGAAACCATCTTTAATACCAACATTGAAGCGACTCAAGCGATTGCTCGCCAATTAAGGCTACGTAACCTTGGCGGTATCATCATCATCGACTTTATTGATATGGCTTCTGATGAACACCGTGAGCGTGTACTTACTTCATTAGCGGCTGCATTGGACAAAGATAGAGTCAAAACCAACATCAATGGCTTTACCCAGCTTGGTTTAGTCGAGATGACACGTAAGCGTACCCGTGAAAGCATTGAACATATTCTTTGTTCGACTTGTCCAACTTGTGAAGGGCGAGGTAGTGTCAAAACGGTGGAATCAGTCTGCTACGAAATCTTGCGTGAGATTACACGTGTTAATCGCGCCTATGACGCTGATAAGTTCGTTGTCTATGCATCTCCAGCAGTCGCAGAGACACTACAAGGCGACGAATCTCACGCCCTCGCTGAACTTGAAGTGTTTATTGGCAAGCAGGTAAAAATCCAAGCTGAGCCACTCTATATTCAAGAGCAATTTGACGTTGTGATGATGTAAAGGTTGTTTGTGATTTCAACAGCGACTCGGCTTATTCGATTACTACTTTGGCTTACCGTTACTGCTTTGGTCATTCTGGCCATAGCGGTAACGGCGATGCGTATTGCGCTGCCTCAGCTCAACCACTTTCAGCCTCAAATCCAAAGCTGGATTAACCAAGGCACAGGGCTTGAATTTGAGGTTGCTGAAATTAAGGGCTTTTGGCGCAATACACACCCATCACTTTCACTGCAACAGGTAAAAGCCAAGACGCCCGAAAGCAGTGGTATTCATTTTTCAGCCGATAAAGTTGAAGTTGAACTCGATCTTATTCAATCTTTGCTGCAACAACAGCCTGTCGTTGCGGATCTCAATATTTACCAACTCAATCTAGATATCACATCTGTTGAGTGGATAAATACCGACAGTGATGAAACCCCTAAGCTGCAGCCTCAGGGCGATCAGAAGGATGTAATGCAGCAGCTTGATCAGCTGTTACTGCGTCAGCTTGATGGTTTCTCTTTAGCAGAGTCGAAAATACATTTCTTAGGTATTGATGGCACCAACCGCGAACTCGATATTAAAAAGTTACGTTGGCAAAACAACGGTCGCCATCACCTTGCAGATGGTGAAGTTAGTCTTGCCCATAGCAACTTGAATTCGGCGCAAGTCAAAGCGAACTTCATTGATCACGGCTCGCTAAAAGAAGTGAGCGGTGAGTTTTATCTCTCAGTGCAAAATGTGCTGATCACGCCTTGGCTAACTAAATTTATTAAAACTGAATCTGGCATCGACAAGGGACAAATTAGTTTCAGTAGCTGGCTTACCTTAAAGCACAGCCAACCTACCAGTGCCTACTTGGAGTTTGATTCATCTGAGCTCAGTTGGAAGGAGGGGCAACAGCACGAGCTATGGCTAGATTCAGGTGTTGTTGAGTTAGAGCCCTATAAAAATGGATGGCAAGTAAATGCTCACTCACTAAGCTTTACAACAGATGAGACTAAATGGCCCGCACTTGATATCGCCTTTGACTGGCAACCAGACGAATGGCGCTTAAATGTTTCGCAACTCGATATTGCAGCGATTACGCCTTTAGTTAAGTTGGCGCCAAATTCCAAACCAACGACGGATTTCCTTAAAACGCTTGCTATTGGTGGTTTGATTGAGGATGTCAGAGTATCTATGGGGGGCGGTCTAGAAAGCCTCAGATACTCGGCACAGCTTTCCAGTGCTTCGATGACGCAATGGGAGTTACTACCTGGTCTAAATCATTTATCGGCTTCTGTGTCTGGCGATCTGCAACAAGCCAAAGCTAAAGTTACCTTAATTGACGATGTTCTTCCGTATGGCGATGTTTTTCAAGCACCACTTAATATCAAGCAAGGGCAAGTAGATATTGTTTGGCAAAATAGCGAATTAGGTTGGAGCTTGTGGGCAGATAAAGTCACCGCAGCGACTCCAGATTTGCAAGTTTTGGGCGCCTTTAAGTTAGATTTTCCTAATGACAAAAGCCCATTCTTATCCTTTTACGCAGAAGCTGATTTATATAATGCCGCCGAAACATGGCGTTACTTGCCAACCTTGGCGCTCGGCCGTGACCTAACTGATTACCTAAGCACTGCGATTCAAGGTGGTAAAGTTAATACGGCGAAACTGCTTTGGTACGGAGAATTAGGTGATTTCCCGTACCACAATAATGACGGTATGTTCCAAGCATGGGTAGGCTTAAAGCAAGCGAAGTTTAGCTTTGATACCGCTTGGCCTCCGATCACTGACTTGCAACTGGATCTGTTGTTCCAGAATGACGCCATGTATCTTGATTCGCGCAGCGCGACCCTGATGGATGTGAAAGCTAAGCGCATTACGGGTCGTATTCCAGAATTAGCGGAAGGCGGGCATATTGAAATAGAAGCGCAGGCTGTCGCGCAAGGTAATGCAGTGCGTGACTACATGACAGCCTCTCCTTTGGTTGATTCTGTTGGTGCTGCTTTGACGGCTGTGCAAGTCGATGGACGAGTTGAGTCCAGCTTCCAGCTTAATATTCCATTTAGCGAAGACAAAGAAGCACGTGCGTGGGGATACGCGGATCTGAAGGACAACCACGTTACTATTGATGCTCCGCCAATGACACTTGAGAAAGTCTCGGGTCGAGTTGAGTTTGACAATGACATTGTCAGTGCTGCGGGCTTATCGGCTGGGTTGCTAAACCAACCCGTGTCGATCGATTTCCAAGGTGAAAATATCGACCAAGGATATGGCGTTGCGATTGATGTTGTCGGTGACTGGGAAGTGGAGCCTCTGGTTCCCTATCTAGGTAAGCAGTGGTTAGAACCTTTGGATGGCCACGCCCCGTGGGGTATGGATGTGGACATTCAGCTCAACGATGTTGGATTCACCTATCAGATCAATACTGAAGCAGATCTTAAGTTTCTTTCTAGTGATTTCCCTGCGCCGCTAAATAAATCGGCTGGAGTCTCTGGTAAGGCTCGCCTTGAAGCCTCTGGGAACCAAGAAAGCATTACTGCCCGATTGCAGCTGCCGAACTTTAAATATCAAACCGAAATAGATATTCGACCTGATGTCCCTGTTCTGACAGATACTTACCTATTATTGGGGAAAGGCAGCTTCAAGATCAGCCCAGTGGCTGGTCATCAGGCAAAAGTGGTGGTCGATGATCTCGACTTGGATCAGTGGTTCGAACGTTTTGCTGTTGAAGAAGGTCCTTCTGAAGCACTTGTCGCGCAGATGAACACGCCACAGATCCCACTGCCAACCCGAGTTGAACTCGATGCCAAAGAACTGACTCTCGGCACGATAGACTGGAACGATGTCGATTTTAGTGCCAAGCGCAAAGGGCTAGGTTGGTATCTGAGTTTAGATAGCCAAGAAGCAAAAGGTGAAGCCAGCTACATTGAGCCTTATGATCTCTCGGTTTCTTTAGAGCGTTTACACGTCTACATTCCCGCGCTAGATAAGGAATACAAAGACAAGGGCATGTTTGAGCCGGAAAACAACGACGCGCCTCTGATCAGCCACTTTGAGCGGACTTTCCATGAGCAAATTCCAAATATCACTTTAGCAATCAATGATTTTTGGCTACAAGGATACAAAGTAGGCAAAACTCACCTTGATTTACAACGTCAGGGGGAGAAGTTGGAATGGAAGAAGCTGACATTTGAGAGCGGTGCAAACAAAGTCGATATGAAAGGCTGGTGGCGGATGAATGAAAGCGAAAGCCACACCAAGTTCGATGTTGAAATGTCCGGTGAAAATAACAGTGATGTAATGGAACGCTTCGGTATTACATCAGGTATTCAACGGGCCCCGTTTGAAATCAGCACTCAGCTTGAATGGGATGGCTCTCCGTGGTCTGGCAAGGTAGATACGCTCAATGGTGAAGTGTCGACTAAGCTAGGTAAGGGGATGATTTCTGATGTCAGCGGAGCGGCGCGCTTGCTTGGGATATTTAGCCTAGATTCGATTATCCGTAAGATGCAGCTCGATTTCAGTGACGTATTTGATAAAGGGATGGCGTTCAATTCAATTACAGGTAGTGGCTCAATCCGTAATGGTATTTTCTTAACTAACGATATCAAGATGGATGCGGTTGCCGGTGAGATGAATATCAAAGGGCTAGCTAACCTTAACTCTCGTACTGTTGATGCAGAAGTGAAGTTTACGCCAGATATTACCTCTGGTATTCCGGTATTAACCGCCTTTGCGGTCACCCCTCAAACAGCGCTGTATGTGCTGGCGATTACTACGGTTATTTCGCCTGTAGTTGAAGTTTTTACTCAGGTTAACTACGAAGTAAAAGGGCCGCTTGATTCACCGGTGGTTAAAGAACTCTCACGTAGTAAAGGGGAGTTTAAACTACCGGAATCTCTACGCGAATCGACTAAGTAAGGAATAGAACTCATGGAACGAGTAGGGTTAATTCAAATGACCTCAGGGCCAAATCCAAGTGAGAATTTGGCCTATATCCGTCAACAAGTGACGACCTTAGCCGATCAGGGGGCGAAGTTTATCGTGACACCTGAAAACGCATTAGTATTTGGCAGTCGTAAAGACTATCACCAATATGCTGAGCCGATAGGTGACGGTGATTTGCAATCTGCACTCTCTGAGATCGCGCGAGAGAATACGGTTTGGTTGGTTATCGGTAGCCTGCCTATTAAGAGAGAGCAAGGCGTGACGACAACCAGCTTGCTCTATTCGCCCGAAGGTAAGTTAGTGGCTGAGTATGACAAGCTGCATATGTTTGATGTTGATGTCGCAGATGGTCACAAACGTTATCGAGAGTCAGAAACCTTTACGCCAGGATCGAGCGTGGTTTCTTATCCTACTCCATTCGCCCATATTGGCCTGAGTATCTGCTATGATGTACGTTTTCCGAGTTTGTATAGTGAGTTAGCTCGCTTAGGCGCTAACGTGATACTCGTACCTGCTGCTTTCACGGCGGTGACGGGTAAAGCGCATTGGGAAACCTTACTTCGTGCCCGTGCGATTGAAACTCAATCTTGGCTGATTGCCGTTAACCAAGTCGGGACTCATCCTTGCGGTAGAGAAACGTGGGGACACTCTATGGTGGTCTCTCCATGGGGAGAAGTGATCGCGAGTCTTGCCGATCAAGCAAGTAATTTATTGGTCGATGTCGACCTCAGCCAAGTACAAGAATTAAGAGCTGCGATGCCAGTGGGTCTGCATGCTCGATTCAGCAACCAGTTACAAAATTAAGAGCAAAGTATGACAATAAATCATGTAGAAGATGCGTTGCTAAAGCCAGCCGGACTTAGTGAACAAGATATTGCTGATACGCTAGCGAGTATTGCGACTCGCCAAATTGATTACGCTGATATCTATTTCCAATCGAGCTGGCATGAATCTCTCGTGCTAGAAGATAGCATTATCAAAGATGGCTCTTTCAACATTGATCGCGGTGTCGGTGTTCGCGCTGTCACTGGAGAGAAAACCGGCTTTGCTTATTCAGACCAAATCCAACTCGAAGGTTTGACCCAAAGCGCTATTGCTGCTCGCGGTATTGCCCAACAAGGTCAGAACGGAAAAGTACACGCATTTAAGCGTAGCGATAATCAAAGCTACTATGCCGCGGCTAACCCACTAGATAGCTGGGCGAAAGAGCAGAAGACACAACTGCTTAAAGAACTTGATGCGTATATTCGTACTAAGGAACCATTGATCAAAGAAGTCTCTGTCAGCTTAAGCGGTGTGCATGAGCAAATGCTCGTTGCCGCAACTGATGGCACTTATGCAGGCGATGTGCGCCCACTTGTGCGCTTGTCAATTAGCGTGCTTGCTCAAAAAGGTGACCGTCGTGAACGTGGTAGTTCTGGTGGTGGTGGTCGATTTGGTTACGACTTTTTCCTCACTGAAGAAGAGGGTGCCAAGGTCGCTTATCACTACGCGGACGAAGCGATCCGCATGGCACTCGTTAATCTTGAAGCGGACGCCGCCCCTGCTGGCATGATGCCTGTGGTTCTTGGCTCTGGTTGGCCGGGAGTATTGCTACATGAAGCAGTTGGTCATGGACTTGAAGGTGATTTTAACCGTAAAGAGTCTTCGGTATTTAGTGGCAAGGTCGGCGAGAAAGTTACGTCTGAGCTTTGTACTATCGTTGATGACGGTACATTGAAAGATTTGCGTGGTTCTTTAAACGTTGACGATGAAGGCGTGAATGGTCAATACAACACCTTGATTGAAAATGGTGTACTCAAAGGTTACATGCAGGACAAGCTCAATGCCCGTTTAATGGGTGTGAACCCTACCGGTAATGGTCGCCGTGAGTCTTATGCGCATTTACCTATGCCTCGTATGACCAACACCTACATGTTGCCAGGTCAGCACGCGCCAGAAGAGATTATCTCAACGGTTAAGAAAGGCCTGTACGCGCCTAATTTTGGTGGTGGTCAGGTTGATATTACTTCAGGTAAATTTGTGTTTTCAGCTTCTGAAGCTTATTTAATTGAAGACGGCAAAATTACTCGCCCAGTCAAAGGCGCAACATTGATTGGCTCTGGAATTGAAGCAATGCAGCAAGTCTCTATGGTCGGTAATGACCTCAGTATCGACCGTGGTGTCGGTGTATGTGGTAAAGCAGGCCAGAGTGTCCCTGTCGGTGTTGGCCAGCCAACGCTCAAGCTCGATTCCATCACTGTAGGTGGTACGGAGTAGGGGAAAGAATGGAACGCTTTCGCTTTGAGATCGGGCTTCGCCCGCGAGAGTCGGGAACGGACTTCGTCCTTCGAGAGTTTTCGTTCCCACATCCCTAATCCATAGCGAAGCGTTCCGAAGTAAAAAGGGTTGGCACACAGTACCAACCCTTTAAAGTTTCTCTAGTTCTCTAGTTCTCTAGTTCTCTAGTTCTCTAGTTCTCTAGTTCTCTAGTTCTCTAGTTCTCCGTAGGGCTTTGCCTGTTCCCGAATCCAGTTTCCCTAGATGCCATCTCTTTCTATCGGACAACTCATACAACGCGCGCCACCACGGCCGCGGCCTAGTTCATTCCCTGGAATGGTAAGTACCTTGATGCCCGCTTTATCATACTTTTCATTGGTGTAGACATTACGTTCATAACCAATCACAACGCCTGGTTTCACAGTTAATACGTTGTTGGCATCATTCCATTGCTCACGTTCAGCTTCGTAGCTGTCGCCGCCTGTAGTAATGATCTTAAGGTAATCTAAGCCCAATGCTTCTTCAATCGCATGGATAAAGCTTGGCACTTTCTCAACTTTCATATCGCCGTCATCTTTCGGAGTCAGGCGCCAAGTGTTGAGGTCTTTACGCATGATCTCTGGATAAACCGAGAAAGTATCAATATCCATATGAGTCATAACGGTGTCTAAGTGCATGCATGAACGGTGCTTAGGCAGTTCGATAGCGATAACTTGCTTAGCTTGACCATGTTTAAACAGGCTAGCGGCTAGGTTCTCAACACCTTGCGCAGTGGTACGTTCTGACATACCGACAAGAACTGCGCCTTTACCAATAACGAGTACGTCACCGCCCTCAATATTGGCGTTGTCGTAGTGCAGGTCTTCATCACCGAAGTACTTAATGAAATCTTGGCCTGCAAATACTGGGTGCCAACGGTAGATGGCGCGTAAGTGGTTAGTTTCACGCTGACGAGCAGGTTTCATCATTGGGTTGAGTGAGACACCACCATATACCCAACAAGACGTGTCACGGGTAAACAGATGGTTAGGCAGAGGCTCAATCACGAAATCTAATGGGCGATGCATACGCGGCAGCATTGAAGATGATTGAATCGGTAGCTCTGAATATGCCAAACCGCCAAGCAATACGGTTGCTAGGTGCTCATTGTCCATATCAGACAAATAATGACGTAGGTCTTTGGCAAAGGTAGGGCCGTAACGGAAATCTGAAATCTGAGTGTTGAGGAGCCAAGTTTTCGCTTCATCAACAGCAAGAGTTTCAACAAGTAGGTCGTGAAGCAGTAAAACTTCAACGTCTTGGCTACGTAAGGTTTCGGCAAACTTGTCGTGCTCTTCACCCGCTGCTTCAACCGCTAACACATCGTCAAACAAGAGTTCATGACAGTTCGATGGGGTTAAGTGGGTGAGTGCTCGCTCTGGACGATTTAATAGTACTCGTCTTAGTTGACCAACTTCTGAGCCTACATACAACTTACTCATTTTGTATCCTTACAATTAGTTCCAGAGCGTATTTATGACAAGTTTGTTATAAAGATGCAAGTCGATTAATTGGATAACTAATCTAATAAGTTTGACTAATTTGGTTTAAAGTTCCATATTTATTATTTATTGCGAATTTAAACGCTATTTTGTATTTATCAATGTTAGCAGGCTAAGTTGCGTCGCTATGCGGTCAGTTTTTGCTGCTCATTTGCCCATTTTTAATCATGAGAAGCATAGCTATGCAGAATTTCAGCGCTTTAGTCGAGATTAGTATGGGTTTTATGCAATTACCATCTTTAGAGCTCTATGCACAGCCTTAAGATAAAAACGCACTTACCTTGATTAAAGAGAAGATGTATCAATTGAGAGAAAATGCTGAATCGCTTCAATGATAAAAAATTGTTAATTTCTCTACTTGAGCAGCGAATCTGACTTGATCTAAGTTGAAGTGACAAAGAAAGATCAGGATCGAACTACATTCTGGGTAGTAATTTACTTGGATCCATGCGATATTTCGTCGCGGTAAATTATGATCAACTTTGTCACTATCTGGAGCACAACATATGTCTCACGAAGATGAATATCTATCTGTTGAAGAATTAATTGAGATTCAAAAGGAAGAGACTCGCGAAATTATCCAAGCCCTATTGGAAGACGGCAGTGATCCAGATGCTTTGTATGAAATTGAGCACCATCTGTTTGCTGAAGATTTTGCTACGCTAGAAAAAGCGGTAGTTGAAGCATTCAAGATGGGCTTCGAAGTACTTGAAGCAGAAGAGACAGAAGATGAAGATGGCAAGAAGCTGCTTTGCTGTGATGCAACGATGGAGTCTGCATTAAACCCTGAAGCAATCGATGCTCAAGTAGAAAAGCTTGTCCACCTTGCAGAAAAGTTCGATATTATTTATGACGGTTGGGGCACCTACTATGAAGGTGAAGACGCTCTATACCCAGAAGAAGAAGATGATGAAGAGTAAGTAAGCTTCTTCCTAAAGCGAATTTCTAAATACCAGCCAATCGGCTGGTATTTTTGTTTAGTCTCACGCGACTTATATCTTTTCTTATCGAGTTGGCATTATAATCAGGCAACTTTGATCTAGGACAAGATTTAGCTCTATGGAACTCTCTCTCGCAGGCCTTTGGCAGGTGTCACCTTTGACCGATTTATCTATCCCTCAAGATGATATTACTTTTCCTGCACCGCTAAGTCGCGTGCTGCCTGATTCCTTATCTGAATCTGACATTGTTGCGCAAGAATGGCACCTCATGCATGACATTGAGGTCGATGAAGCTATGCTGGCTTTTCCATCCGTTGATCTGATCATGTCCGGTGTCGATTATCACGCTGAAGTTCGTATTAATGGTGTTGCGGTTTTCGATTGCGATCAGACTCAATCTGAATATAAGAAAGATATCCGCCCATATCTGCAAATGGGGCGAAATCGTTTTGAAGTTCTCTTTCTACAGGAAGATGAAGATTGGTTACTCGGTGAAGAAGAGGGGCAAGACCTCTGCCAGCTTGGCTCGCCTGAATATCACAAGCATGATGAACGCCTAGGCATTTGGCATACTCCACGACTTCAGTTCATTCGTAACGTCCGCCTAGAGCACGTGACCACTGAGCAAATTTGGCACCATGGTGGCGGCTGTGAGTTTTTGGTTGATTTGCACTACAAGACTTACTCTCCTGGCTTGGTTTCCGCATCGGTTAAGTTTAATGGAATGACCTATCATCTACCTATTGATGTGCGAGACTCTCATGCAAGTGCCCTGTTTCAGATTGAAGCACCTATCTATGCCGATAACGAAAACCCCAAGCTCGAAGATTTGTACTTACTTGAGGTGACTCTCGATGGGCAAACCCAACGTTTTCACATTGGGCTAAGTAAAGATATGTGTGTCTCTCATTATCCGCTTTAAGCGTGAGCACAGCCCCAGTGTTGAGTATCTTGCTGCTTGCGTAGCCAAACCTTTTCGTGAAAATAGTAGGCAACGGTATTAATTGAAGGCTCAATGGCTGCCATAATGCCGCCGACAAACGCATCGCCAGTCATCATATAAACCACCCCAAAAGCAACACTAAAGTGAACAACGGCAAAGCTAGTGGTTTTAATTTTTGCCGAGCGAGATAAATTGGACAGTAACTTACTCTTTGACCACACGCGCTCATGGATGTAGAAAGCGACTGTGTTGACTGACGGTTCAATCATAGCGATAAGGCTACCAATCAGAATATCACCAGTCAGTAGGTAGGCGACTGTAAATGCAATCGTAAAGTGAATGGTTGCGAATGTGATTGTTTTCTTCATCTTGATAACCCGTGTAATGTCTTGCGATAGGGTTATTATTGAGAATTATTCGCACTAATTGAAATGGCTTGTTTCAATACAATTAATAGTCAATACCTATTAAAAAGGCGCTCATCGAGCGCCTTTTTGTTAAGTTTACTATTTTATGAGCCCTGTGGCTTGACGACCAAGACATTAATCGGTGAATTCTGTACCACTTTACTGGCAACCGAACCAAGCACGACTTTATCAATCTTAGAGCGCTTATGGCTAGGCATCACAATCAGATCCGCTCCTAGTTTTTCGGCGAAGTCTAAAATGGTCGAGTAAGGTTTACCTTCCGCAACATGAACCTTGTACACCACATCTTCATCGATATGCTTAACCGCAAAATCTTTCAATTGACTTTCGACATCGGCTTTCATTTTTAGCGCCGCGTCTTTTGGGAAATAGGTTGCGACCATCGACATATGAATGCCAGGCAGCACGTTAAGTAAGTGTACTTCAGCATTGGAATGCTTAGCATGCCAAACGGCCAGCTCGACCGCTTTATCCGAGAAACCTTTGTCATTGAGATCGACTGGAACAAGAATTTGCTTATACATTGTTATTTCTCTTTTTCGTCACCTGTTGCTACTGACAACAGGCGATATTAATGCATCCTTAGTTTAAGTGTAGCCCCACATACAATGCAGGGCTGACTAAGTTACGCGCTCATCTGTTCCTTTCGAGCTCGTCGTTTCTGGTTGAGGCCAAGGCCAATTAAGATGAGTAGAGCCGGGACAAACACCCACTCTTTCATTGGTCGATCCGCTTCAACAACGACTGAACGAATCTCCCAGTCAAAATCAACACCGGCTGACTCTGCAGGGCTACCAAATTCAACCATGTCGACCAACATACGGCCATTGGCATTGTTGAGCATTAGACCCATCGAAGAAATACGATCTTCGGCTGTTGTTGCTTTATCTTCAAACGGTAGGCGAACTGTCTTAGAGATGTAATCACCTTCTAGGTTTTCACCGGCAACAAGCAACTCGATCTCTTCACCGACTTTTAGGCCTTCAGTGATCTGTGCGATCTCTGTACCTGGGTAAAGAACTTTGGCTGGGTAGATTTGATCCCACCAGAACCCTGGACGGAAGAAGGTAAAGGTCAACACAAGCAGTAGGACAGTTTCCCACCATTTGCTCTTAGTAAACCACCAGCCTTGTGTTGCAGCAGAGAATATCAGCATTGCAATCACAGAAGATATGATCGTGAGCAACAAATGCCACCATGAGTCGATACCCATCAACAAGAGCTGAGTATTAAAGATGAACATGAATGGCAAGATCGCGGTTCGAATATCGTAGGTAAAGCCCTGAATACCGGTTCTAATCGGATCTGACTTAGCAATTGCCGCAGCCGCAAAGGCCGCAAGGCCTACCGGTGGTGTATCATCGGCAAGGATACCGAAGTAGAACACGAATAGGTGGACGGCAATGAGCGGGATGATCAAACCACTTTGCGCACCTAGGGTGACGATAACTGGTGCCATTAGAGTCGATACAACAATATAGTTCGCTGTCGTAGGTAGACCCATACCTAAAATAAGACTGATCACGGCTGTGAATAGAAGCATTAGAATGATGTTACCGCCAGAGATAAACTCGACGAAGTCCGTCATCACCAAGCCAATACCCGTTAGCGTCACAACACCAACAACTGTACCTGCCGCCGCAGTCGCGACACCGATACCGATCATGTTACGTGCACCTGAGACAAGGCTTTCTAGCAGGTCAACAAAGCCTTCTTTGGTTTGCTCGGCAATGGAGCCTTGCTTAGACATTACAGCCATTAGAGGACGTTGAGTGATCAAGATAAAGATCATGAATACTGTTGCCCAGAAAGCGGATAAGCCTGGAGAGAAACGCTCTACTGTCAAACACCAAACGAGAACCACAATTGGCAGTAGGTAGTGTAAGCCCGACTTAATCGTTGGACCTGGATCTGGTACTTCAGTCAGTTCAGAATCAATCTCAATAGCGCCTTCTTTGGCGTACCTAGCAGAGATATTGACTAGGCCGACATAAGCTAACAGCAGTACGACAGTCACAATAGGAGTCGCGGCGTCACCGAATACGTCTTTAGTCCAGCCGACACCATAGTAAACCACGGCACTGATCACGCACAGGCCAAGAATGGTGCCTGTAAATGAAAGTAAGCTGGCAAGAAGTGTCGGGTTATGACGACGAGGAAGACCAGTCATCCCCGCTTTACATGCTTCTAAGTGAACAATGTAGATCAGCGCGATGTACGAGATTAGAGCTGGAAGAATCGCAGCCTTAATGACCTCTACATACGAGATACCGACATATTCCACCATAAGGAAAGCTGCCGCGCCCATGATAGGTGGTGTTAGCTGACCGTTGGTTGAAGCGGCAACTTCTACTGCGCCTGCTTTCGTTCCTGGGAAACCAACGCGTTTCATTAGGGGAATAGTGAAAGTACCCGTAGTTACAACGTTAGCGATTGAAGAACCTGATACGAGCCCAGATAGGCCAGATGCGACAACGGCAGCTTTCGCAGGGCCGCCTTTCATATGTCCAAGAAGCGAGAACGCCACTTTAATAAAGTAAGCACCCGCACCCGCGCGCTCTAGCATGGCACCAAAGAGGACAAACAAGAAAACAAATGAGGTTGATACGCCTAGCGCAACACCGAAGACACCTTCGGTAGTTAGCCACAGGTGAGACATCGCTTTGTTAAGGCTAGCACCTTTGTGAGCAATCACGTCTGGCATGTATGGACCGCCAAAGGTGTACAGCAAGAAGACTGCCGCGACAACCATTAACGGAGGCCCAAGAGCACGACGCGTTGCTTCAAGGAGTAACACCATGCCTATTACGGCAACAACAATATCGAGCGTTGTTGGCGCGCCTGAACGACCCGCAAGCTCGGTATAGAAAATGTAGATATAAGCAGCAGAAAAACTACCTGCCAAAGCAAGCAACCAATCTATCGCTGGAATGCGATCTCTAGGAGAGGTTTTCATCGCAGGGTACGCTGTAAACGCAAGGAACACCGCAAACATCAGGTGAATTGAACGCGCTTCAGTATCGTTGAGTACGCCAAAATTAAAAATGAACGGCAGAGGGGATGCGTACCAAAGTTGGAACAGTGACCAACATAGCGGCACAAACCATAAGATGCGACCAGAAAGCCCTAGCGGGGCACGTGCACCTGTATCGGATTGAGCTACCATTTCTTGCACATCTTTAGACGGAGCTGTTGTCTTCGACATGTACTTAATCCTTATTATAAATGGTCCGTATATTTATGATTATGAGAACCTTTATTTAGCATCTTTTAGTGTAGCGAAAAGATGAAATATTGCTCAGTTGTGTGGTTTTCTTAGGTATAAAACGAGGGTGAGTTTCAAGAGTGTGAAACTCAAAAATTGAATGCAGCGGTTTAGTTGCTGCGACTACGAACCAAGGAGGCATCTGCCTCCTTGGTAAAGAGCGCTTACTTAACTTACTTAAGTAGACCGATCTCTTTGTAGTACTTCTCTGCACCTGGGTGTAGAGGGATAGAAAGACCAGCTTTCACCATGTCTTCTTTCTTCAAGCTTGCAAACGCTGGGTGTAGGCGCTTGAACGTATCGAAGTTTTCAAATACAGATTTAGCAACGTTGTAAGCAACTTCGTCAGAAACGTCTGTTGTTGTTACCATAGTTGCAGCAACACCAAAGCTGTTTACGTCTTTGTCTGTACCACGGTACATGCCCGCAGGTACTGTGCTGTATGCGTAGTAAGGGTTGTTTGCAACGATTTCGTCGATTTTCGCACCAGTTGCAGAAACTAGTTTCGCATCACATGAAGTTGTTGCTTCTTTGATAGATCCATTCGGATGGCCAACTACGTAAACAAACGCATCAATCTTGTTATCACAAAGTGCTTGTGAACGCTCAGAACCTTTCAGCTCAGAAGCCAGTTTGAAGTCGTCGTTCGTCCAACCCATAGCTTCCATCACAACGCCCATTGTTGCGCGGTCACCAGAACCTGGGTTACCGATGTTTACACGTTTACCTTTTAGGTCAGAAACGTTTTCAATACCAGCGTCGCTGCGCGCGATGATGTTGAACGGTTCTGTGTGTAGAGAGAACACTGCACGTAGCTTTTTGTACGGGCCTTGCTCAGCAAACTTACTTGTACCGTTGTAACCGTGGTACTGCCAGTCAGACTGAACGATACCGAAGTCTAGTTCACCTGCACGGATAGTGTTCACGTTGTAGATCGAACCACCAGTCGACTCTACAGAACAACGAATATTGTGTTCTTTACGGCCTTTGTTAACTAGCTTACAAATTGCACCACCAGTTGGGTAGTAAACACCAGTTACAGAACCAGTACCAATAGTGATGAACTCTTGAGCGTTAACTGCGCCAGCGCCCATTACAGCAGCTGCAATCGCACCAACTTTAATAAGTTTGTTCAATGCCATGAATTTCCCTTCCTTATTCATTATTAACCCCTAGCAAGTGTAGTTGCTTTGGGCGTTTCCTATTACTGGAAACGGCATCTTTTTCAATCCGTATGTTGAAAAAGTGGCTGAATAATAGCAAAAAATTGGCACATAATTACACGGATGTTAAAGAATATAGACAATATGCCTGAATATTAACCTAATGTATCTGGAATATTTCGAGGTTAAAGTCTTTTAAAATCATTGGGTTATATTGAGTGATTAACTAAGGTATGATTTTTTTAAGATGTGATCTCAATCACGCCGCGAATTTGGCGGCGTGATTTGTATTCTGGCGTTTATATGAAACTAACCTGTGTACTCAAATAGGTCACAAACCGAGGCAAATAGCTGCTCAGTAGTGATCGACAGAGTAGGAGTGATGAAGATGGTATCGTCACCGGCAACCACACCTAGAATACCTTCCGCTTTACCCAATGAGTCAAGCAGGCGTGCAATTAGCTGCGCGGCACCTGGGCCGGTATGAATCACGACTAAGGCGCTGTTGTGGTCGATGTCTAAAACAAGTTCACGAAGTGAGCTCGAAACAGTTGGCACGCCCAACTCAGCAGGAAGACAGTAAACCATCTCCATTTTTGCGTTGCGAGTACGTACTGCACCGAACTTGGTCAGCATGCGTGATACTTTCGATTGGTTGATGTTCTCAAACCCTTCGTTTTTAAGAGCTTCCACAATATCGCCTTGGGAGCCAAAACGTTCTTCTTTTAGCAGGGCTTTGAAAGCGCGAACGAGGTTATCTTGTTTTTCAGAATGGCGCATGGTTCTCTTTCTATGTTGGTTTTTATAAAAAGCAAGTGAATATTCTCGCATAGCTATGCAAATAGTGCCAATGTGAAGCCTGATTTCTGTCTAGTCTATCACTGTAAATTTGGCAGAAATTATTGACAGAAATCTTGCTTAATCCTTTGTCATTACTGGCGAAGGAGAACATAATGGCACCCTTGTGTGTGGCACGTTTTTGTCGGATTGCGCAAGGTCGCAAAGCTGACGTTAATTGATTGTAATCAGGTTGTGATTACTATAGTTTGACCTAGTTGATTACATATCGCTCTACAAAACATATATAAGAGAATCGTCTCAAGGAGAACTACGATGAAAGTAGCCGTTATTGGTGCCGCTGGTGGCATCGGTCAAGCCCTAGCCCTTTTACTAAAAAACCGTCTTCCAGCTGGTTCAGATCTAGCACTGTATGACATCGCACCTGTTACTCCAGGTGTTGCTGCTGATCTAAGCCACATCCCAACACCAGTATCAATCAAAGGTTACGCAGGTGAAGATCCAACACCGGCACTAGAAGGTGCTGACGTTGTGCTTATCTCTGCGGGTGTTGCTCGTAAACCAGGTATGGATCGTGCTGATCTGTTCAATGTGAATGCGGGTATCGTTAAATCTCTTGCGCAAAGAATTGCCGATGTATGTCCTAAAGCGCTAGTGGGAATCATCACTAACCCTGTAAACACGACTGTGCCAATTGCTGCTGAAGTTCTTAAGCAAGCGGGTGTTTATGACAAGCGTCGTCTATTCGGTGTAACAACTCTAGACGTTATTCGTTCTGAAACTTTCGTTGCTGACCTAAAAGACAAAGATCCAGGTGACGTTCGTGTTCCTGTTATCGGTGGTCACTCAGGTGTAACTATCCTACCTCTACTTTCTCAAGTTGAAGGTGTTGAGTTTACTGATGAAGAAGTTGCAGCACTGACTAAGCGTATTCAAAACGCGGGCACTGAAGTTGTTGAAGCGAAAGCTGGCGGTGGTAGTGCAACACTATCTATGGGCCAAGCGGCTTGTCGTTTCGGTCTTGCTCTTGTGAAAGCACTTCAAGGTGAAGACGTGATTGAGTACGCTTACGTTGAAGGTGACGGTGAGCACGCACCATTCTTCGCTCAACCAGTGAAGCTAGGTAAAGAAGGTGTTGAAGAAGTACTAAGCTACGGTGAGCTAAGTGACTTTGAAAAGTCGGCACTAGATGGCATGCTAGAAACACTAAACGGCGATATCCAAACAGGTGTTGATTTCGTTAAGTAATCAAACCCACGATTTATTTGAGAGCCGACTTTTCTAAGTCGGCTTTTTTGATCCTTTTTGCCCATCGAGATGTACACTTAATGAGAGGCAATAGATTCTAGCCAAAGGAGTGCGCAATGGAGATAAGTCAAATAGAGAAAGGCATGCTGGTTGAGTGTCAGCAAGGGATCGGAACTGTGCTTGAAGTCGATCAGGAACACGGAGCCGTGGTGATCGAAGAGCGGAATTCTCACCAAAAATTCGAGGTAGACATCAAGGATTTGATGGAAGACCCTCAACTTCATCAGGGGTGCGAAAAGTACTACTAGTGCCCAAAGCACCAACAAAAAAGCGAGCTAATCAGCTCGCTTTTTCAATCTATAGCGAAAGCTTATTTGCGTACTGCAATCGCTTCGATTTCGATACCCACATCTTTAGGTAGACGAGCGACTTCAACACATGAACGTGCTGGGTAGTTTGCTACGTTGTGCTCATCAAAGAACTTGCCGTACACTTCGTTTACAGTACCGAAGTCGTTTAGATCTTTAACGAAAACCGTCATTTTTACGATATCTGTAACAGACAGGCCAGACGCTTCTACGACTGCTTTCACGTTGTCTAGAGATTGACGTGCTTGCTCTGCGATATCTGCAGATACTTCACCAGTAGCTGGGTTTACTGGGATTTGGCCAGAAGTCAGTACCATGTTGCCTAGGTCAACACCTTGTACGTATGGGCCGATTGCTGCTGGAGCTGATTCTGTGTGAAGTACTTTAGTCATTATTATGTTCCATCTATTAAGGGGTGAACAGAATTGAGGGGATTCAGTGTGCCGCGAAATAGCGGTTGGGTAAAGTAAAAATCCTCGCCCAAATCGAGCGAGGAGAGCTAATTTATGCTTATTGAGTAACCCGAGTTTGTTTAACGCTCAGTGACGATTTCACGTGAGAAGACTTTCTCGCAGTATTTACATTTCAAACGAATATCTTCTTTCTTCTCAAACACCTTAAAGCTGCTTTCTACCGGCTCACCGTGAGTAATACAGTTGGTGTTTGGACATTCAAACACGTTGTTAACTTGCTCCGGTAACTCAAGAGGCAGTTTCTTTACCACTTGGTAGTCTTCGATCTGATTGACTGTTGCATGCGGGGCATACAGTGCCAGTTTGCTCGCTTGCTCTTCGCTAATAAACACGTTTTCAATCTTAAGGAGATCTTTGTGTCCGAGAGCCGATGAAGGCAGGTTCAGACCAACAGTGACACGTTGCTGCGACTTATGCATTGAGAACAGCTTAAGCACCTTGATCCCAATCTGTGCAGGGATGTGGTCGATAACAGTGCCGTTTTTAATTGCTTCAACCTGCAATTGAGTTTCTTTAGTCATGGTGATTACCTCGATTACAGTGTTTCGTTTAGGACAAGGGCCAGTAGAGCTTGACGTGCGTAAACGCCATTCTCTGCTTGTTCAAAGTAGTAAGCGTGCGGTGTTTTATCGACATCAACTGTAATTTCGTCAACACGTGGTAGTGGGTGAAGGACTTTCAAGTTCTCACGCGCATCTTCTAGTAGAGCTGCATTTAGAATGTACGCAGACTTAATATGCGCATACTCAGATTCGTCGAAGCGCTCTTTCTGGACGCGAGTCATATACAGCACGTCTAGCTGTGGAATCACACTCTCCATGTCCGTGTGCAGGCTGTATTCGATACCTGACTCATCCAGCTCTTCACAGATGTAATCTGGCATTGCGAGTGCTTCTGGCGCGATAAAGAAAAAGCGAACATTATTAAACTTCGCCAGTGCCTGGGTCAGAGAATGGACGGTGCGGCCATATTTCAGGTCACCAACGAAAGCGACATTGAGGTTATCAAGACGACCTTGTGTCTCTGCGATAGAGAACAGGTCAAGTAGCGTTTGGGTTGGGTGCTGGTTAGCGCCGTCGCCACCGTTGATTACTGGCACACCATTAGAGAACTCAGATGCCAGTCGCGCAGCACCTTCTTGAGGGTGGCGCATTACAAATGCATCAACATAAGATGAGATAACTTGTACTGAGTCTGCGAGCGTTTCCCCTTTCTTCGCCAGAGAAGTGTTGCCGCCGTTGTCGAAGCCAATCACATCACCACCGATGCGTTGAATCGCAGTTTCGAAAGATAAACGGGTACGGGTAGATGGCTCAAAGAAGCAGCTTGCAACGACCTTGTTTTTAATCAGCTCTGGCTGCGGATTTGCTTTTAATTCTCCCGCCGTTTTGACAATCAATTCCAGCTCTTCACGAGAAAGCTCAGGAATTGAGATAATATGCTTGTTATAAAGCGTGTTTGTCATAATCATCTTCCCAGTCATGAATTTTAGGCACAAAAAAGCCCCCCATTACGGGAGGCTTTAGAAATCGGTGGAAATAGAAAAAAACAGCCCAGATAAGCACGTTGGCTTACCCAGTGTAAGACGCTTTGTAGAGCACGAATTACGTGGCATTGTTTTTACTACCTCCAGACAAATTGCCGAGCATTATACGCTGAAGATTTGTTAACGCAAGCGATTACATCGAGGGTTTTAGTGTCGTTTAGCTCAGCCTCTTAAGCACCAAGTGTGGCAACCATCACAGCTTTAATCGTATGCATACGATTCTCTGCCTCATCGAAAACAATAGAGTGCTCTGACTCAAACACCTCTTCAGTGACTTCTAAGCCATTCATGCCGTATTTATCCGCGACCTGTTTACCTATGACGGTCTCGTCATTGTGGAAGGCAGGTAAGCAGTGCATGAATTTCACTTGAGGGTTACCTGTCTTTGCAATCACATCCATGTTGACTTGATAAGGGGTCATTTTGGCTACACGCTCATCCCAAGCTTCCGGCGCTTCGCCCATTGAGACCCAAACATCGGTATAGAGGTAATCACAGCCTTTGACGCCTTCTTCGACATTTTCAGTGAGAGTAATTTTAGCGCCAGTGTGCTGGGCAATCTGTTGGCAGGTGACAACCAACTCTTGCTCTGGCCAAAAATCTTTTGGTGCGACGAGGCGAATGTCCATTCCCATCTTAGCGGCACCGACTAACAAAGAGTTGCCCATGTTATTGCGCGCATCACCTAAGTAGGCGAATTTAATCTCATGCAGTTGCTTGCCACGACCGTGTTCCAGCATAGTGAGGAAATCCGCTAGGATCTGGGTTGGGTGGAATTCGTCGGTGAGGCCATTCCATACGGGTACGCCTGCATGAGCGCCAAGTTCTTCAACGATTGGCTGGCCGAAGCCGCGATACTCGATTCCATCGTACATACGACCTAAAACACGCGCAGTGTCTTTCATTGACTCTTTATGTCCGATCTGAGAACCCGATGGGCCGATATAAGAGACCTGTGCTCCTTGATCAAATGCCGCGACCTCAAAAGCACAGCGCGTACGTGTAGAGGCTTTCTCGAAGATCAAAGCGATGTTTTTACCGACCAGTTTTTTTTGCTCAGTCCCAGCGTATTTGGCTTTTTTTAAGTCAGCCGATAGATCGAGCAAAAACTGGATCTCTTTAGGGGAGAAATCGAGTAGCTTAAGGAAGTTTCGGTTACGTAGATTAAAAGCCATGCTCCAGTCCTTGAATGTTCATTCATTATTATGGCTTTAGTTAATCATATTTAACCACTACTTGTGAATAATTATTTTAATAAAGTGCCGGGATATGAATTATATCTCGGCAAATGTGATTATAAATTCTCTTCAGCAAACTCTGCCAAGCGACTGCGAACCACACCGTTAAGGTGAATGTTGGCACTGCCTTCAAAGTTTTTGAAGCGTTCGACCATGTAAGTCAGACCCGATGTTACAGGGGTTAGGTAATGTGAATCTATCTGAGCCAAGTTACCTGAACAGACGATCTTGGTGCCTTCACCACAGCGAGTGATGATGGTTTTGATCTGTGATGCAGTCAGGTTTTGACACTCATCGAGCAGAACAAAGGCATTTTGGATCGAGCGTCCGCGCATAAAGTTGATCGACTTAAACTGAATATTGGCTTTATCGCAGATATATTTAAGCGAGCCCTCAGTACAATGATCATTCTTATGTAGCGCCTCTAACGTATCGGTCACCGCCGCCAGCCAAGGCATCATTTTTTCCTCTTCACTGCCGGGTAAGAAACCTATCGCTTCACCAATATCTGGCGTGTTGCGGGTAACAATGATCTTATCAAAGATGCCTTTCTCTATGGTTTGTTCTAGGGCAGAGGCCATAGCCAGTAGGGTCTTACCACTACCTGCAGCACCAGTTAAGATCACCAGATCAATATCGGGATCGAGCAGAGCATCCAGAGCCATACCTTGGTAGATATTTTTCGGTGTGATATCCCAAGCTCGGCGATGCATCATACGTTCACGGCTAAGATCCTTGATGGTGATTTTATCCGTTTCGATATCTTCAACTCGTCCGGCAAAGTCACTCTCTTCATCAATGACATATTGATTGATATAAGTGGGCTCGAACGGGTCTCTATCTAAGGTGTGATAGGTTCGGCCTGCGAGATTCTTGCTCTCTACATTCTGAATGTTACTCCAGAACTCACCTTCGATCTGTTGAAAGCCCTTGGTGAGATACTGAACATCATCAATCAGTTGGTCGGTACGATAATCTTCAACAAAACGAACCCCTGCTCCTTTGGCGCGCAGGCGCATATTGATGTCTTTGGTGACCAAAATGACTTCACGCGGAGCGCGTTTATTTTGTAGGTATAGCACTCCGTTAAGAATGCGATTGTCACCGGCTTTATCGGCAAAGGCTTTAACGGTTTCTTGCAGTTCAAAGTCAGCCAAAATCGCGATATGACCTGTGGCCTCTTTGTCTTTGTTGATAGGAATGCCTTCCGAAATCTCGTCCGGCGTGGCGTCTTTAAACATGGCTTCGAGTGCACGTATTGCCACACGGGCATCACGAGCAACGTCGCGTTTACTGTCTTTAATCCTGTCGAGCTCTTCGAGGACAGTCATCGGGATGACTACATCGTGTTCTTGAAATGAGTAGATGGCTAGTGGTTCGTGTAGCAGAATATTGGTGTCGAGGACAAAAAGCTTCCGGTCTGTGTCACCCATAAGCGTCTCCTTGCCGCGCTGCGGCTTGCTTACCCCTCATACTTTTGCATGAAGTGGTCTACCTGCGGTTGCTTGCAGTAATGTAGCCTGGCAATCAGAGTACGCTGATGGTTTGACTACAAAAACTGCAAACCCGTGTTGATCGTCATCCTATCAAATGCATCTCTCGTGCCAGCCAGAAACTTGACGCTAAATGATGCACTTTCATCAATAAGTATAAGCACGTTTTTCAACACTCTTGTTTAGAAGTGCCACTGATTTCTTACACTTTGATGTCATCCTCATGTTGGACAAAAAATTGTTGGTTTTTGAGGCCTTTGTACGTGACCAATGTCACAGCTTCGAGTAAGATTAGCGACCTTTTTCCACGCAACGGCTGACACCTTTGTTTCCTCGTCAGTTGCCTTTCAAGTTGCGTAAGAGTTACTAAAATAAATAGACCCATTTTTGAATTAATAGATGAGGTAGTCGATTCATGACATTTGCTTTGGGCCAACGCTGGATCAGCGATACGGAAAGCGACCTAGGTTTAGGAACCGTTGTAGCATTGGATGCTCGTACTGTGACACTAATGTTTGCAGCTTCTGAAGAGAACCGAGTTTACGCTCGAAATGAGGCGCCCGTAACCAGAGTAACCTTTAATGTTGGCGATGTAATTGATAGCCAAGAAGGATGGTCTCTTAAAGTTGAGCAAGTGGTCGAAGACCAAGGGCTATTTAGCTATGTCGGTATACGCGAAGACAGCGGTGAAGAAGGTGTAATTCTGCGTGAAATTATGCTGAGTAACCAGATTCGTTTTAACAAGCCACAAGATAAGCTGTATGCAGGTCAGATCGACCGCATGGATAACTTTGTGCTTCGTTATCGGGCATTGATGAACCAATATCAGCAGCACAAAAGCCCAATGCGTGGCTTGTGTGGTATGCGTGCAGGTTTAATCCCGCATCAGCTTTATATTGCTCATGAAGTTGGTCGCCGCCATGCACCTCGCGTTCTGTTAGCCGACGAAGTAGGTTTAGGTAAAACCATCGAAGCGGGGATGATCATTCATCAGCAAGTGCTGGCAGGTCGTGCTGAGCGTATCCTAATCGTGGTACCAGAAACACTACAGCACCAATGGTTGGTTGAGATGATGCGTCGTTTTAACCTGCATTTCTCTATCTTTGATGAAGAACGTTGTATCGAAGCATTTGCTGACTCTGACAACCCTTTTGATACTCAGCAATATGTGCTGTGTTCCCTTGATTTCTTACGTAAGAGTCGTAAGCGTTTTGAGCAAGCTTTAGAAGGTGAGTGGGATCTCCTTGTAGTAGATGAAGCACACCACCTTGAATGGAGCCCAGAGCAGCCTAGTCGCGAATACCAAGTGGTCGAAGGACTCGCTGAGCGCACACCAGGTGTTTTACTGCTAACCGCAACACCAGAGCAGCTAGGCCGTGAAAGTCACTTTGCCCGTTTGCGTCTATTAGACTCAGATCGTTTCTTTGATTACCAAGAGTTTGTCAAAGAAGAAGATCAATATGCACCAGTCGCCGATTCAGTGAGTGCCTTGTTCTCAGGTCAGTCATTAGAGAATGAAGCAAAGAACCAAATTACAGAGTTGCTTTCAGAGCAGGACGTCGAACCACTGTTCCGTATTATCGAAAGCGACTCAGATGAAGAAGCCAAAGCGGCTGCGCGTCAGGAACTGATCGACAATCTGATGGATCGTCACGGCACAGGTCGCGTTCTGTTTAGGAACACACGTGCGGCAATCAAAGGCTTCCCGCAGCGTAACGTTCATCTACTACCAATGCCAATCCCGCAGCAGTACACCACCTCTATGCGTGTATCTGGCATGATTGGTGGCAAGATTAGCCCTGAAGCTCGCGCCTTGAAGAATCTCTACCCAGAGGAGATTTTCCAAGAGTTTGAAGGTGATGATGCAAGCTGGTGGCAGTTTGATAGCCGTGTGAACTGGCTGCTAGAGAAGATTAAAGAGAAGCGTAGCGAGAAAATCTTAGTAATCGCTTCTCGCGCAAGTACCGCGTTGCAACTTGAACAAGCGTTGCGTGAACGTGAAGGTATTCGTGCGACAGTTTTCCACGAAGGGATGTCGATTCTTGAGCGTGATAAAGCCGCGGCTTACTTCGCACAAGAAGAAGGTGGCGCACAGGTTCTTATCTGTAGTGAAATCGGTTCAGAAGGTCGTAACTTCCAGTTTGCTAACCAACTGGTGATGTTCGATTTACCCTTTAACCCTGACTTGCTTGAGCAACGTATTGGTCGCCTAGACCGTATTGGCCAGAACCGCGATATTGATATCCATGTGCCTTACTTAGAAGGGACGTCGCAGGCTATTTTGGCGCGTTGGTTCGAAGAGGGGTTAAATGCGTTTGCGGAAACGTGTCCAACAGGACGCACCGTTTATGACAAGTACTCTGAGCGTTTAATTGAGATGCTGGCATCCGGTGATACCAGTGATCTTAATGAAGTTATTGCGGAATCTGCGGCGCTGAATAAAGAGCTTAAAGCACAACTTGAGCAAGGTCGTGACCGTTTACTTGAGATGCACTCAAATGGCGGTGAAAAAGCACAAGCGATTGTTGATAAGATTGCAGCGACCGATGGTGATACTAACCTAGTCACTTTTGCTTTAAGCCTGTTTGATACGATTGGCTTAGACCAAGATGACAAAGGTGAGAATGCGCTTGTTGTGACGCCATCTGAGCATATGCTAGTGCCAAGTTATCCTGGCTTACCATACGAAGGCGCAACCATTACCTTTGACCGCGAAACAGCACTATCTCGTGAAGATATGAACTTCATCAGCTGGGAGCACCCGATGATTCAGGGTGGCATCGACTTACTGATGAGTGAAGGTGTGGGCACGACGGCGGTTTCTCTACTTAAGAACAAAGCTCTGCCTGTAGGTACAATGCTGTTAGAGCTTGTCTACAAAGTTGATGCTCAGGCACCTAAGCGCAGTGGTATTAGCCGTTTCTTACCGACAACACCTATCCGAATTATGCTTGATGGTAAAGGTAACGACTTATCCTCACAGGTTGAGTTCGAGAGCTTCAACCGTCAGCTAAGCCCAGTGGGTCGTCATATCGCAACTAAGCTAGTCGCTTCGGTTCAGGCGCAAGTTCACCAGTTGGTTGAAGCTGGCGAAAAGCTGATTGTTGAAAAAGTTGATGCGATCCGTAATCAGGCTCAGCAAGAGATGCAAGCAAGCTTGAACAGTGAGTTAGAGCGTCTACAAGCTTTGAAAGCGGTTAACCCAAACATTCGTGATGAAGAGATTGATGCGATTGATGGGCAAATCAAAGAGCTTACGGGTTACATCGGCCAAGCTCAGTATCAGTTGGATTCGTTACGTATGATAGTCGTCAGTCATAATTAGTGATTAGACAGTAAAGTAGGTATTAAACCCAGCATTCAGCTGGGTTTTTATTGGAAAGATATTATGGCAATGACTGAATACAACCCGCCTCAAGACCCTTGGGTTGATGTGGTGTTTGAAGATGAACATATCTTGGTGGCTAATAAACCATCGGGGCTGTTGTCTGTGCCGGGTCGTTTAGCAGAGCATTACGATAGTTTGTGGTCGCGCTTAGTTGAACTCTACCCTGAGATTCAAGTGGTACATCGCCTTGATATGGATACATCGGGTTTGATGTTGTTGGCTAAACATAAAGACGCCGAACGCTCGCTTAAGAAGCAGTTTCAATATCGATTGACGCATAAAGTGTACTACGCGCGTGTCTGGGGTCATGTTGATCAGTCAGAGGGAGAAGTTGACCTGCCGTTGATCTGCGACTGGGAAAACCGCCCAAGACAGAAAGTTTGCTTTGAGCACGGCAAAGCATCAAAAACTTTGTATCAGGTGGTCAAACACGAGGAGAAAACCACGATTGTTAGATTGCTCCCGATTACGGGTCGCTCCCATCAACTTCGGGTACATATGCAGGCATTGGGCTATCCGATCGTCGGTGACGAGTTTTATTCACAAGGAGAGGCTTTTGAGTTTTCTTCACGCTTAGAACTTCATGCCGCTGAACTTAGTTTTTACCATCCGGATACTGAGTTATTGCAAACTTGCTTTGTACCGTGTGATTTCTATCTTGAAGCAGAAGCGATGATCTTCAATTATTTTTCACTTGTGCGAGAATTACCAGACTATAAATTGCTGCCACGCCCATAATAATTCAAGGATAGATTCGGCAGCGCAAGGAGATCTTATGTCGCTGCCTACTGTTGTTTTTCTGGATCGTGCTACGATCCCAACTCAAATTGAATTGCCTCATCTACCTTTCGATCATCAGTGGATCGAGTATGACTTCACCGCACCAGAATTAGTGGTCGAGAGAGCCAAAGATGCCCAAATCGTCATTACTAATAAAGTCGTTTTGGATCGAGAAGTCTTAGCTCAGTTACCTAACCTAAAGCTTGTCGCAGTCTCGGCTACAGGTTTCAACAATGTTGATACACTGAGTTGTAAAGAGCGTGGCATCGCGGTGACTAATGTTCAAGGTTATGCGACACAATCCGTTCCAGAGCATGTCATCGCTTTGATGTTCGCATTAAAGCGCAACTTAAAAGGCTATCACAACGATATCGCTGCCGGAGAGTGGCAGCGCAATAAACAGTTTTGCTTTTTTACACACCCAATCAGTGATACGGCGGGCTCGACAATGGGTGTGATTGGCGGCGGTGCGTTAGGCCAAGCAACAGCAGCCTTAGCTAAGGCATTGGGCATGCACGTATTGTTTGCTGAGCACAAAGGAGAGAAGGCGTGTCGTGAGGGCTATTTGCCTTTCGAACAGGTTCTAGCTGTGTCTGATGTCCTGACTTTGCACTGTCCATTGAACGAGCAGACAAAACATCTTATTGGTCGCCAAGAACTATCATCAATGAAACCTTCAAGTATTGTCATCAATACCGGACGTGGCGGCTTGGTCGATGAAGAAGCACTAATTGATGCTCTTAAGCATGGTGTGATAAGAGGTGCTGGATTTGATGTGTTTACAGATGAGCCTGCGGATGAGTCCAATTCTTTGATTGCTAACATGCACCTACCAAACTTACTTCTTACTCCGCATGTTGCGTGGGGCAGTGACTCTTCGATTCAAAAGCTTGCCGATATTCTGATTGATAATATTGTAGCCTTTATTGAGGGCAGAGAGAAAAGCCGTATAGTCTAGTTCTCTAGTTCTCTAGTTCTCTAGTTCTCTAGTTCTCTAGTTCTCTAGTTCTCTAGTTCTTCCTTAAGAGCCTTTAACTCTGCCAAGCCTTGGTTGAATACCTTCATCAATGCTTGGGCCTCGGGGTGGGCTTTGGAAAACATTAGGTAGCTATCATTGGTGAGAAAAGGTTTTGGGTTATAGGTGATCAATGCTTGAGTTTCCAATGGTAACTGGCTTAAAGAGTACAATCCAATATGTTTTTCCTCAGGAACTAATTCAACCCGACGGTATTTAAGTAGTTGGAAGGCTTTAGCTGGGCTTTCGACTCGATTCATGGCTATCGATTCATTCTCTAGCAACAGATCGAGCTCTGAGCCATAACTGTAACCGAGTCCACCACCAAGCAGTTTTCCTTCTAAGTCAGCTAAAGTTTGCCACTCAAAAGGTTTCTCAAGCAGGTGAAAAAAGACGAACTGCTCTTGGGCAACTGGGTCGCTGTACATGAAAAACTCGGTGCGTTCTTCTGCATACATCCAAACGGCCGTTGCTACGTATTCGCCTTCACTCGCCTTCTTATAAGCCCTCTTCCAAGGGTAGAAGTCAAATTCGACTCGGTAGCCTTGATTAGCAAAAACTTGCTGGATCGTTTCACCTACCTGACCATAGTTTTCAAGCTTCTCACCGATAAAAGGTGCCCAGTTGCCTGCGGCTATTTTTATGACCTTAGAGGCATCACTGGCAAGAGACAAAGGAGAGATCAGCAGAAGCAGGGTGCTTGATAATAGCAAGTAATACGACATATAGGATCCTGCCTGATTTATCCTCTTTTAAAGTTAGAAGATAATCTACCAGTGACCAAGCCTAGGTTCAAAAACATCTCGATTCTTAAGTAAACAAAAAGGCCAGTCATCATGACTGGCCTTTGTAATGGTTATGGGACTATTTGCTTATAGCGCAGCAATAGTCGCCTTTTGCTCTTCAAGCTTGGCTAGTGTCTCTTGGTAGCCAACGAGCTTTTCACGCTCTTTCGCGATAACCGCTTCAGGTGCTTTAGCAACGAAACCTTCGTTACCTAGTTTACCTTCGATACGCTTGATTTCACCGTGTGTTTTTTGCACTTCTTTATCAAGACGAGCAAGTTCTGCATCTTTGTCGATAAGCCCTGCCATTGGGATCATCAGTTCAGACTGACCCACTAGCTTAGTCGCGCATGCCGGAGTGTCAGCACCATCAGCAAGAATCGTTAGGCTATCTAGCTTAGCAAGAGAGTTCAGAACGACTTTGTTTGCTTCGATACGTGCAGCGTCTTTCTCGTTAGCAACTTTGAGCATCACTTCTAAGCCTTTGCTAGGCGCAATGTCGTACTCTGCACGTAGGTTGCGGATAGCTGTGATGAAAGTCTTCACCCACTCGATGTCTTCTACGATCTCAGCGTTGAAGTTCTCTTGGTTAAACTGAGGAAGCGCTTGAGTCATGATTGTTCTTTCTTCACAATCAGGACCTTCAACACCGTCAATCAGCGGTATAACGCTCTGCCAAATAGATTCCGTGATGTAAGGAAGTACTGGGTGAGCAAGACGTAGTGTTTTCTCTAGAACAGTGATCAGCATGTAGCGAGTCGCTTGTTGCTGAGCTTCTGTACCTTTCCAAAGAACGGGTTTAGTCAGCTCTAGGTACCAGTCACAGAATTGGTTCCAGATGAATTCGTAAAGTGTGTTTGCCGCCATGTCTAGACGGTAGTTGTCTAGGTGAGCGTTAAACTCTTTCGCTGCTAGTTCAAACTGAGATTCAATCCACTTATCCGCTAGAGAGAATTCCATGTTTGCACGCTCTTCAACCGACAGTGACATGCCACAATCGTGCTCTTCTGTATTCATTAGTACGTAACGGCTTGCGTTCCATAGCTTGTTACAGAAGTTACGGTAACCTTCAAGACGCTTCATGTCCCAGTTGATGTCACGGCCAGTTGAAGCCATAGCAGCAAGAGTGAAACGCAGTGCGTCAGTACCGTATGGTTCGATACCGTTTTCGAAAGTCTTACGTGTGTTCTTCTCGATCTTCTTCGCTAGCTGAGGCTGCATCATGTTGCCACAACGCTTCTCTACTAGAGACTCAAGGTCGATACCATCGATCATGTCGATCGGGTCAAGAACGTTACCTTTAGACTTAGACATCTTGTCGCCGTTTTCGTCACGGATTAGGCCCGTTACGTAAACAGTCTTAAATGGTACTTGAGACTTACCGTTTTCATCTTTGTTGAAGTGCATGGTCATCATGATCATACGTGCAACCCAGAAGAAGATGATGTCGAAGCCCGTTACTAGCACATCTGAAGGGTGGAATGTCTTCAGGTCTTCAGTTTGCTCAGGCCAGCCTTGAGTACCGAACGTCCATAGCGCAGAAGAGAACCATGTATCAAGTACGTCGTCGTCTTGGCGAAGAACAACAACAGGTGCAAGGTTGTTGTTTGCACGTACTTCTTCTTCAGTACGACCTACATAAACATTGCCGTCGTTGTCGTACCAAGCTGGGATACGGTGACCCCACCAAAGCTGACGAGAGATACACCAGTCTTGAATGTCACGCATCCAAGAGAAGTACATGTTTTCGTACTGCTTAGGAACGAATTGGATTTCACCATCTTCAACCGCTTTAACTGCAGGCTCAGCAAGAGGCGCAGCACGTACGTACCATTGGTCAGTTAGCATTGGTTCGATAACCACGCCACCACGGTCGCCGTAAGGAACCGTTAGGTCGTGATCTTTGATTTCGTCTAGTAGACCAAGCTCTTCGAATTCCGCAACGATCGCTTTACGTGCAGCAAAACGCTCCATACCGTGGTATTTAGCAGGTAGATCAGTTGAGTAAACATCGCTTGCTTCACCGTTAGTGGTGAAGACTTCAGCCGCATCACGGATATCTGCGTTGAAAGTTAGGATGTTGATCATTGGTAGCTGGTGGCGCTTACCAACTTCGTAGTCATTGAAATCGTGAGCAGGAGTGATCTTCACACAACCTGTGCCTTTTTCCATATCTGCGTGCTCATCGCCTACGATAGGGATCAGACGGTTAACGATAGGAAGTAGGATCTCTTTACCGATAAGATCTTTGTAACGTGGGTCTTCTGGGTTAACAGCGACACCAGTATCACCAAGCATGGTTTCAGGACGTGTTGTTGCAACAACAATGTAGTCTTTACCTTCAGCTGTCTTCACGCCATTTGCTAGTGGGTAGCGGAAGTGCCACATGTGACCTTTTTTGTCTTTGTTTTCAACTTCAAGATCAGAAATCGCAGTGTGCAGTTTAGGATCCCAGTTTACTAGACGCTTACCACGGTAGATTAGGTCATCTTCGTATAGGCGAACAAATACTTCTTGAACAGCGTTAGATAGGCCATCATCCATAGTGAAACGCTCGCGGTCCCAGTCTACCGATGCACCTAGACGACGAAGCTGCTTAGTGATTGTTCCACCAGATTCGTTTTTCCATTCCCAGATTTTGTCGATGAAGGCATCACGACCGTAATCGTGTTTGGTCTTGCCTTCTTCAGCCGCGATCTTACGCTCAACAACCATCTGAGTTGCGATACCAGCGTGGTCAGTACCTACTTGCCAAAGGGTGTTTTTACCCTTCATACGTTCAGCACGGATCAAAGTATCCATGATGGTGTCTTGGAACGCGTGGCCCATGTGTAGGCTACCAGTGACGTTCGGTGGCGGGATCATGATGCTGTATGATTCTTTCGTCGTGTCACCGTGTGGCTTAAAGTAGCCTTTCTCTTCCCAAGCTTGGTATAAAGCTTGTTCAATTGAAGTTGGGTTATATGTCTTTTCCATAGTACTCATTTACTGGATACGTTGATGGTAATCGTAGTCAATCATTATAAGTGAACTCTCTAAGTGGAGAGCTTAACTATAAAGATTGACCGGTTGCATATTTTGTTGCTGCTAGCTGTGTTCGATTTCGATCGTTTGTAGCTGATAGCCCGCTTGGCGGTAGATTTTATATCTTTCTCGCGCCAGTTGCTTGGCTTTTTCTTCGCAAGGGACGAAGTCTACCACCTCAGCAAACTTGTTCGCAAAGGTTGTCTCATTTTCCGCCAAATTTATTACCAGTTGTCGGTTCCAAGAAGGTTTAACCCCTTGGTAGCCAATCTCGATATTGGTGCCGTATCTTGGCCCTTCACCAACTAGATTATGCGCAACAAATTGTTTGGCATCGACTTGCCAGAAAAATTCAGCGATTTGTTCAGCGTGAGACTTATCGTTGCAATTGAGATAAACCTTAGCACCTTGCTTGGCGAAATGATGGGCAAGAAACAATACATACAAACCAAACCCCTGAGCTTCAGCCTGAGGAGAGTTTGGATTGATAATGTAAAAGGTTGCATTTGCCATAGCAGTTCGCCTTTAGTCGAAACAACAGGACTAGAAGATACAAAAAAGGGCCTCGCGGCCCTTTTTAAGATTTTGAGGATTATTCCTCTGTCTCTTGGCCACTGCGGTTAAGCAGGAATTGGACAAGCATTGAGACTGGACGGCCAGTTGAGCCTTTCGCTGCACCTGATTTCCATGCTGTACCTGCGATATCAACGTGCGCCCAGTGGTATTTCTTGGCGAACTTAGATAGGAAGCAACCCGCAGTGATAGTACCGCCAGGGCGACCACCAATGTTTGCCATATCAGCAAATGGGCTCTTAAGTTGCTCGTGGTACTCGTCTGCCATAGGTAGACGCCATGCACGGTCACTTGCTTGCTCAGAAGCATTCACTAGCTCGTGAGACAGTGGGTTGTGGTTAGAGATAACACCACTGATATGGTGACCTAGTGCGATAACACAAGCACCCGTTAGCGTTGCAACGTCAACCACACACTCTGGCTCGTAGCGTTCTACGTAAGTCAGCGCGTCACACAATACTAGACGACCTTCAGCATCTGTATTGAGTACTTCAACGGTTTGGCCTGACATCGTAGTGAGAATGTCACCTGGACGGTAAGCGTTGCTACCCGGCATGTTTTCACAACCAGCAAGAACAGCAACCACATTGATTGGTAGGTTCAGTTTTGCCAGTGCTTTCATTGTACCGAATACTGATGCCGCACCACACATGTCGTACTTCATCTCATCCATACCTTCGCCAGGTTTCAGTGAGATACCGCCTGAATCGAAAGTAAGGCCTTTACCAACAAGTACAATTGGTTTCGCTTCTGGATCTGGGTTGCCCTTGTACTCCATGATAGACATCATAGATTCATTCTTAGAGCCACGACCTACCGCTAGGTATGAAGTCATGCCCAGTTTTTCCATCTCTTGCTCACCAATGATCTTGGTTGTCACTGTCTCGTAGTCGTCAGCTAGGCGACGCGCTTGAGAAGCAAGGTAAGCAGGGTTAGCGATGTTTGGTGGCATGTTGCCAAGATCTTTTGATGCTTTAACACCAGAAGAGATAGCAAGACCGTGTGCGATCGCTTTCTCACCTAGGTTTAGCTCACGACGCGTAGGTACGTTAAATACCAGCTTACGTAGTGGTCGACGAGTTTCTGGCTTTTGGCTCTTGAACTGATCGAAGGTGTATAGACCATCTTTTGTTGCTTCAACCGCTTGGCGAACTTTCCAGTAAGTATCACGGCCTTTAACGTGCAGTTCTGTTAGGAAACATACCGCTTCCATTGAACCTGTTTCGTTAAGAGTGTTGATAGTCTTTTGGATGATCTCTTTGTATTGACGCTCACCCAGTTCACGCTCTTTACCACAACCAACCAGTAAAACGCGCTCAGACAGTACACCTGGTACTTGATGAAGCAGTAGCATCTGCCCCGGTTTTCCTTCTAGGTCACCACGGCGAAGTAGTGAACTAATATAGCCATCGCTGATCTTATCTAGCTGCTCGGCAACTGGAGAAAGGCGACGTGGCTCGAACACGCCCACAACGATACATGCGCTGCGTTGTTTCTCTGGACTGCCACTTTTTACACTGAACTCCATGCGTACTCCTACATCCTGAAGACAAATAGAACTAAATGTTAGATAATGCCGTCTTACTTGTTGATTCCTTACTCGGAACTATTCTTAAATAAGCGCATTAACAGTTAGCCAAAAATTTAAAAATAAAAGGTTCAACGGGAAATTATAGTGATTCAATTAAAAAAACAAGTTTTGTATAGGTAATTTCAGCGTGATTATTGTTAGATATTTGATCCGCGAGACACTCAAAAGCCAATTAGCGATATTTTTTATCCTGTTTTTAGTGTTCCTTAGCCAAAAATTGATCAAAGTTTTGGCCGATGCGTCGGATGGCGATATTCCTGCCAGCTTGGTCATGCACTATGTTGCTTTAAGCATGCCTTCAATGGGACTTTTGATGTTACCGTTGAGTCTTTTCTTGGGGATCTTGCTCACTTTTGGCCGTTTATACGCAGAAAGTGAAATTACCGTGATGAATGCGACGGGGATTGGTAATAAGTTCTTGATCCGCGCAGCTTTATACCTAGCCGTTATTACCGGTGCGATTGCGGGTTTTAACTCTTTCGTTTTTGCTCCTTACAGCCAAGACCAACTGGTCAAGCTGCAAGAAGAAACAGCGGCAGAGAACAGTGTCGATTTGCTGAAGAAAGGCCACTTCCAAGGTACGCCAGATGGTTCCTCAGTGGTTTTCATTGACGATATTGATGGCAAGAAACTCAAGCACGTGTTTGTCGCCCAGATGCGCCCGCGTGATTCCATTCTTCCAAGTGTCTCTTTTTCTCAATCAGGAGAAGTGAAAGAACTCAGTGATGGACGACAAGTGATTCGTATGTACGATGGGGTTCGTTATGAAGGTGTTCCGACCCGCGTTGATTACATGGTGACGGACTTCGATCAGTACGAAGGCTTGATTGGTCAGCGTGATGTTAAGCCTCAAGGTCGTGACTGGGAAGCGATTCCTACTCTTGAATTGATGAAAAACCCAGACCCTCGCGCACAAGCAGAAGTTCAATGGCGTATCTCACTGGTTGTTTGTATTCCACTACTGACGATGTTGGTTGTGCCTCTTTCTGCGGTTAACCCACGTCAGGGGCGCTTTGCTAAAATGGGGCCGGCTATTTTAATCTATCTGGCTTACTTCTTGGCGATTAGTGCCACTAAGTCAGCGATTGAAGATGGATCTATTCCTACTTTCGTTGGTATGTGGCCAATAAATGCTGCGCTACTCTTGACCGCGATTGGTATTAACTCGATGGACAGCATTCCTGTTCGCCGCTTCAAAGACAAACTAAGACAAAGAAAAAAGGCAGCGTAAGTCGTGTTTAAGATTCTCGATCTCTACATAGGTAGAACCATTATTGCCACCTCATCTTTGGTATTGGCAACCTTTGTCGGCCTTTCTGCGATCATCAAATACGTTGAGCAGTTGCGTAAAGTGGGCGAGGGGACGTACGACCTTGTGCAAGCCTTACTGTACGTTTTGCTCAGTATTCCACGTGATATTGAAATGTTTTTTCCAATGGCCGCCTTGCTTGGCGCCTTGATCGGTCTTGGCATGCTGGCCTCTAGCTCTGAGCTAGTGGTTATGCAGGCAGCGGGTTTTTCGAAACTAGATATTGGTCTATCGGTACTAAAAACTGCTGTGCCCTTGATGATTATGGTCACTTTGCTTGGTCAATGGGGTGCGCCTCAAGCGCAAAAAGCAGCGCGTGATCTGCGTGCTTTTGCCACTTCGGGTGGTGCGATTATGTCTGTACGGACCGGAGTTTGGGCGCGTGACGCCAATGACTTTATTTTTATTGGTAAAGTTGAAGACAGCAAAATTTATGGCATGAACATGTGGCGCTACGATGATGACAAGCGTTTGGAAAGCGTCGTTTATGCTGCGGAAGTGGAGTATGTGTCAGATAACACTTGGATGATGAAAGACGTTCAGTTAACCGAAATGGTGGACGAGGTAGAAATCTCCAAGCAGAGTCTAGCTGAGTATAGCTGGACGACTTCTCTGGCACCGGACAAGCTAGCGGTAGTGACGGTGAAACCAGAAGAGTTATCTCTAGGTGGACTGTATGATTATGTCACTTACTTAAAAGCGTCTGAGCAAGACCCATCGCGTTATGAATTGGCCTTCTGGCGCAAGGTTACACAGCCATTCTCTATTGCGGTGATGATGTTGATGGCACTGTCATTTATCTTTGGTCCACTGCGCAGTGTGACGATGGGTGCGCGTATTCTATCGGGTGTGATTGCTGGATTTACTTTCTATATATCGAGTGAATTCTTTGGCCCACTGAGTTTGGTTTACAACATCCCGCCAGTGTTTGGTGCTGTGATGCCAAGTATAGTTTTCCTAACTGTCGCCTTGTTGCTACTGCGTAGGAAGCTCTAAGCTAAATGTTTTCGCAATAAAGAAACGGCAGCCAATCCAATTGGCTGCCGTTTTTATTTTCTATGGTATTAGGTCAACAGACCTTAGTTATCACATCAACTTTTTCAGTCGATAAAGCTCTTCTAACGCCTGCCTTGGTGTTAGGTCGTCAGGGTCAACCGCAGACAGTGCCTCTTCAACCTCACTTGGCTCTGGAATCAGGCTAAGTTGGTTGGCGATATCTACTGCGCTTGAGCGAGCTGAACCTTCACCTTTTTGGTCTAACTGCTCTAGCTGTGTCAACTTAGCGCGCGCGTTTTTGATCACACTCTTAGGTACGCCAGCCAAGCCCGCCACCGCTAGACCATAAGACTTACTTGCAGCCCCTTCTTGGACTGCGTGCATAAAGGCAATACTGTCGCCATGTTCCACTGCATCTAGGTGGACATTGGCTAAGTGTGGGATCTGATTGGGTAGCTCAGTTAACTCAAAATAGTGAGTCGCAAACAAGGTCATTGAACCTAGTTCTTTAGCTAGCCACTCGGCACTTGCCCACGCAAGAGACAGCCCGTCATAGGTGCTGGTACCGCGCCCGATTTCATCCATCAATACTAAACTATTGGCAGTAGCGTTGTGGAGGATGTTTGCTGTCTCCGTCATCTCAACCATAAAGGTCGAACGACCAGAGGCGAGATCGTCAGAAGCTCCAATACGGGTAAAGATGCGATCAATAGAGCCAATCTGAGCGGACTCAGCAGGCACATAAGAACCAATATGTGCCATCAGCGCAATCAATGCAGTTTGGCGCATGTAAGTCGATTTACCGCCCATGTTCGGACCAGTAATGATCAACATTTTACGCTGCGGGTTTAGCTCTATAGGGTTGGCAATAAACGGATCATCCATTACTTGCTCAACCACTGGGTGACGGCCCCCCTGAATATGGATACCCACATCTTTAGTTAAGGTAGGACGACAGTAATCTAGGCTGTCTGCACGTTCCGCTAAGTTTTGCAGCACATCGATTTGCGACACCGCAGAAGCAACGTTTTGCATTTGTTCCAAATGTGGCAATAAGAGATCAAATAGCTCTTCCCAAAGCTGCTTCTCCAGAGCGAGTGCTTTCGACTTAGAGTTAAGCACTTTATCTTCGTGCTCTTTGAGCTCTGGGATAATGTAACGCTCAGCATTTTTTAATGTCTGACGGCGAACATAATGGGGAGGAACTAAATGGCTTTGACCACGGCTCACCTGGATGAAGAAACCATGTACGTTGTTGTAGCCCACTTTTAGGCTATCGATACCGTGACGTTCGCGTTCATCCTGCTCCATTTGCTCAAGGTATTCTGTTGCCCCATCCGCGAGCTTACGCCACTCGTCGAGTTCTGCGTTATAGCCTTCAGCAATCACACCACCGTCACGAATCACGACTGGTGGGTTGTCTTTGATTGCACGCTCAAGCAGCTCACATACCTCGTCCATTGGCGCAGCGTATTGAGCCAGTTTGGATAAGTATGGATGAGTCAACGAACTCATTGATTCTGCTAGCTCAGGTAGTTGCTGCATAGCAAAGCGAAGGCGAGCCATATCACGTGGCCTAGCACTGCGCAGAGCCAAACGAGCAAGAATGCGTTCGATATCACCGATCTGTTTTAGCACAGGGTGAAGGTCAGCAAACAGTGACACTTCTTTGAGCTCAGAAATAGCATCTAAACGATGGTTCAGCGTGTCGATGTCGCGCATCGGCTGATGCAGCCAACGTTTGAGCATACGACTACCCATAGCTGTTGCAGTGTGATCTAGCACCTCAGCTAAGGTGTTATCTGTACCGCCAGCCAGATTGTGAGTGATTTCTAGGTTGCGTCGGGTCGCGGCATCTAAAATGACAGAGTGATCTTGTCTATCAAAGGTCAACGAACGAATGTGTGGAAGCGCCGTACGCTGAGTGTCTTTGACATATTGAATCAAACAACCTGCTGCGCAGAGTCCGAGCTTCGCGTGTTCGACTCCGAACCCCACGAGATCACGCGTGCCAAATTGTTGGTTTAACTGCTGCTTAGCGGTATCGATCTCAAACTCCCAAACAGGGCGGCGACGATTACCGTTGCGTGAAGACATTAGGCGAACGGGTTCAAAATCTTCCGGGAAAAGCAGTTCACGTGGCGAAGTGCGTTGCAGCTCCGCCGCCATCGCTTCTTCGGTTTCGGGCTCCATTAATTGGAACCGACCTGAGGTCACATCCAAAGTCGCATAACCAAATTTGCCATCGTGGTAATAGATGGCAGCAATCAGGTTATCTAGCCTTTCAGATAGCAGCGCCTCGTCGGTGACGGTACCCGGTGTAACAATGCGAACAACAGCGCGCTCAACAGGCCCCTTACTGGTTGCAGGATCGCCAATCTGTTCACAAATAGCGACAGATTCACCAAGTTGAACCAGTTTTGCTAGATAACCTTCCACAGCGTGAAATGGCACTCCCGCCATTGGGATAGGTTCGCCGGCAGAAGCGCCTCTCTTAGTCAGAGAAATATCGAGCAATTGAGATGCTCGCTTCGCATCATCGTAGAAAAGCTCATAGAAATCTCCCATCCGATAAAACAACATGATGTCGGGATTCTCAGCTTTGAGCTTGAGATATTGTTGCATCATCGGCGTGTGTTTTTGCTTTTCTTTTTCAGGTAACGCTTTCACGGTATAGATCTTTTGTTTATTCCTATTGCGGCTTAGGATACGTCAATAGCATAAGAGCGAAAAGGTGTAATAAAGGGTTTTAGATATGGAATCACAGCAAAATCTCTCTCAACAGTTAGGTGAGTTGCTAAATCATCATAAATTAGTCATGACTACTGCTGAATCTTGCACTGGTGGTGGTGTTTCTGCGGCAGTTACCGATATTGCTGGCAGCTCAGCTTGGTTTGATCGCGCGTTTATCACCTATAGCAATGAAGCCAAGATGGAGATGCTAGGGGTGTCAGTGGCAACGCTCGAACAGTTTGGTGCGGTTAGTGAACAAACTGTAGTTGAGATGGTTGAAGGAGCGATACAGAACTCAAATGCCAATATTGGCGTTTCAATCAGCGGTATTGCAGGCCCTGGAGGCAGTACTGAGCTAAAACCAGTTGGAACCGTTTGTTTTGCTTGGGCTGATTCAGGCGATTGGAAAAAAGTAGAGACAGTGCGCTTCTCAGGCGACCGTGCGCAAGTTCGCCAACAGGCCGTCGAACACGCGTTAAAAGTACTATACGTGGAACTGTCGGCAAGAAATAAATGAGCCGCCCTGTAATTTAAAGGCTTTTAAAATTAGGTGGATATCACCAAAAGCTAAAAAAAAACCATACAGGTATAGACACTGTATGAATCAACAGTATAATGGCTTGCATTGATTGTTCAGTCATAGAGCTGAACAGAAGAATTAGATTGATAATCATCAGCACGAAATAGATGAATCATTTGGAGAAAGTGATGGACGAGAACAAACAGAAAGCGCTCGCCGCTGCGCTAGGTCAGATTGAAAAGCAATTCGGTAAAGGTTCAATCATGCGCCTAGGTGACAACCGCGCAATGGACGTAGAAACTATCTCTACAGGTTCACTTTCTTTGGATATCGCTTTGGGTGCTGGTGGTCTACCTATGGGGCGTATCGTAGAAATCTATGGTCCAGAATCTTCAGGTAAAACGACGCTAACACTTGAGTGTATTGCAGCAGCGCAAAAGCAAGGTAAAACTTGTGCCTTTATCGATGCTGAGCACGCTCTTGACCCTGTTTATGCTAAGAAGCTAGGTGTTGATATTGACGCGCTATTGGTTTCTCAGCCTGATACAGGTGAACAGGCTCTAGAAATTTGTGATGCACTAGCACGTTCAGGCGCTATCGACGTAATGGTTGTTGACTCAGTTGCAGCATTAACGCCTAAAGCTGAAATCGAAGGTGAAATGGGCGACAGCCACATGGGTCTTCAAGCTCGTATGCTTTCTCAAGCAATGCGTAAGCTAACGGGTAACCTGAAGCAATCTAACTGTATGTGTATCTTCATCAACCAAATCCGTATGAAGATTGGTGTGATGTTTGGTAACCCAGAGACAACGACTGGTGGTAACGCACTTAAGTTCTACGCATCTGTTCGTCTTGATATCCGTCGTACTGGTTCTATCAAAGACGGTGACGAAGTGGTTGGTAACGAAACTCGCATCAAGGTTGTTAAGAACAAGATTGCGGCACCATTTAAGCAAGCTGAAACGCAAATCCTATACGGCGCAGGCTTTAACCGTGAAGGTGAGCTAATCGACCTAGGCGTTAAGCACAAGCTAGTTGAAAAAGCAGGTGCTTGGTACAGCTACAATGGTGATAAGATCGGCCAAGGTAAAGCGAACGCTGGTAAGTTCTTACGTGAGAACCCGCAAGCTGCACAAGCTATTGATGCTAAGTTACGTGAAATGCTACTGTCACCAGCTGAAGTTCAGCCAGATGACGCTGAGCTAGGTGAAATGCCAGAGCAAGAGCTATAAGCTAGCTCACTACTCATTATTTAAGCCCTGCCTTTGTGCGGGGCTTTGTTGTATTTAGAATCTAGATATTTATTTCAGATGTTTCAAAGAAAGCCACCGACATTATCGAGCAAAGAAGCTGCTATTCAATTGCTAAGTCGCCGAGATCATGGCGAATACGAGCTATACCAGAAATTGAGCCTGAAAGGTTATGAAGTAGACGCTATTCAAGAAGCTGTTAACTTTTGCATCGATCACAACTACCTTGATGACCTGCGTTATGCCAAAAGCCAAATTCGCCAACATGTCTATAAGGGCCATGGAGAGAGGCGCATCCGACAAGAATTGCAGCAGAAAAGAGTTGCGGACTCAGTGGTGGACAAAGCGATGGAAGAAGAGCCGCAAGACTGGTTCGAGTTAGCAAAACAAGCCGCAGAGAAGAAATTTAAAGGGATTGAAGCGAAAGACCAAAAAGAGTACGCCAAACAAGTGCGTTTTCTTCAATATCGTGGCTATAGCTTTGAGCAAATTAGTTATGCGCTTAGCGCTAATGATGAGGACTGAAGTCAAATAACTCATCAATTTAAAGATTTGCGACGATTTAACACATCAATCTGCTCTTTTCTGCGAGAAAACTAGTCGTAGCGTTAACCATGATCTACAATAGCGCAAAATTCTAACTCGACTATTTTCAGGAAGAGCTGCATGTACATGAGCACTGATGAGGTTCGTAACGCGTTCCTTAAGTTCTTTGAAAGCAAAGGACACCAAATCGTAGACAGTTCATCGTTGGTTCCGCATAACGATCCGACCCTGCTATTTACAAACGCAGGTATGAACCAATTTAAAGATTGCTTCTTAGGCGCCGAAAAACGTGCCTACACACGAGCAACTACGGCTCAGCGTTGTGTACGTGCGGGTGGTAAACACAACGACCTAGAGAACGTTGGTTTCACAGCTCGTCACCACACTTTCTTCGAAATGCTAGGTAACTTCAGCTTTGGTGATTACTTCAAAGAAGATGCGATTGCGTTTGCTTGGGAGTTCCTGACTAAGACTCTTGGTCTACCAGAAGAAAAGTTACTGGTTACGGTATACGAAACAGATGACGAAGCATTCGAGATCTGGAACAAGAAAGTGGGCGTACCTGCTGACAAGATCGTTCGCATTGGTGACAAAGAAGGCGGTAAGAAGTTCGAATCTGACAACTTCTGGACGATGGGTGATACAGGTCCTTGTGGTCCATGTACTGAAATCTTTTACGATCACGGTGAGCATATCTGGGGCGGTCGTCCTGGTACTCCAGAAGAAGACGGTGACCGTTTCATCGAGATCTGGAACAACGTGTTCATGCAGTTTAACCGTCATGCAGATGGCACGATGGAGCCACTTCCTAAGCCTGCTGTTGATACAGGTATGGGTATTGAGCGTATTTCTGCAATCATGCAAGGCGTTCACTCAAACTACGAAATCGATGTATTCCAAAAGCTGATCAAAGCGACAGCTGAGGTTGTAGGTCACGACGATCTATCAAACCAGTCTCTACGCGTTATTGCTGACCACATCCGTTCTTGTTCATTCCTAATCGCTGATGGCGTTATGCCTTCAAACGAAGGCCGTGGTTACGTCCTACGTCGTATTATTCGTCGTGCCGTTCGTCACGGTAACAAGTTGGGTGCACAAGGCGTATTCTTCCACAAACTTGTTGGTGTACTTGCTGAAGTGATGGGCAGCGCTGCAGAAGAACTTAAGAAACAGCAAGAGCTTGTTGAGAAAGTACTTCGCATCGAGGAAGAGAACTTTGGTCGCACACTAGAGCGCGGCATGGTTATTCTTAATGAAGCACTTGATGCACTTGAAGGCAAAGAGCTAGACGGTGAAACAGTCTTCAAGCTTTACGATACTTACGGTTTCCCTGCTGACTTAACTAACGATGTGGCTCGTGAGCGTGACTTTACAATTGACGAAGCTGGCTTTGAGAAAGCGATGGAAGAGCAGCGTCAACGTGCTCGCGAAGCAGGTCAGTTTGGTACTGACTACAACGCAACGATCAAAACGGAAGCAGAGTCTGAGTTCTGTGGCTACACAGGTACTGAAGGTAAGAGTAATGTTGCTGAAATCTTCGTTGAAGGTGAAGTAGCAGAGTCACTATCAGCAGGCGACAAAGCGATCATCATCCTTGGTGAAACACCATTCTACGCTGAGTCTGGCGGTCAATGTGGTGACGCTGGTGTGCTGAAGACTGAATCAGGTCTGTTTAAAGTAGAAGATACCCAAAAACTGGGCAATGCAATCGCGCATCACGGTGTTCTTGCAGAAGGAGTTCTAGCGAAAGGTGATGAGGTAGAAGCGACTGTTGATGCTGAGCGTCGTGCATCGATCTCTCTCAACCACTCTGCGACTCACCTATTACACGCAGCGCTACGTTCAGTCTTGGGTGAACACGTTACGCAGAAAGGCTCGCTAGTTAAACCTGAAAACCTACGTTTCGACTTCTCACATCTAGAAGCGGTAACGCCAGCAGAGCTAAAAGAAGTTGAGCGCCTAGTGAATGCTCAAGTTCGTCGTAACCACGTTATTGAAACTAACGTAATGGACATCGAGTCAGCGAAGCAGAAAGGTGCAATGGCACTATTCGGCGAAAAGTATGATGATGAGGTTCGCGTTCTCTCAATGGGTGAGTTCTCTACCGAGCTTTGTGGTGGTATCCACGCATCAAACACGGGTGATATTGGTCTATTCAAGATCACTTCTGAAGGTGGTATCGCAGCAGGTATCCGCCGTATCGAAGCTGTAACAGGTGAAGCGGCACTAGATGCAATCGAAGCTCAACAAGCTAAGTTCGAAGAGAAGCTTGCAGAGTCAGCGTCGAAAGCAAAATCGCTAGAGAAAGAAATTCAGAAGCTAAAAGACAAGATGGCGGCAGCTGAAAGCGCCAACATCATGGCGAAAGCTCAAGAGATCAACGGCGTTAAAGTACTTATCGCAGGTATGGAAGGGGCGGATCCTAAGAACCTTCGTACTATGGTCGACAATGCTAAGAACCAAATGGGCAGCGGTGTTGTAATGATTGCCAACGTTAACGGTGACAAGATTGGCTTAATCGCGGGTGTGACTAGAGATCTTATCGGTAAAGTAAAAGCCGGTGACCTAGTGAAGATGGTTGCTGAGCAAGTTGGCGGTAAAGGTGGCGGTCGTCCTGATATGGCTCAAGCGGGTGGTACGGACGTTGCTGCTCTGCCTGAAGCAATGAAGACAGTTCAGCCATGGCTAGAAGAACGTCTTTAATTAAAAACTAAACGATTCTTACGCTCAATCAGTTATTTGATTGAGCGTAATTTTTTTCTGACAACCAAGTGCTTTAATTGATGCTCACAATGAACATCAAGTAAGTCACTTGGTTTTTGTTATAACTACTGCAAGCAATATTCAACATATTGAATGTGGTTCGAATGAGACTTTGGTCTTGGGAAGGTGAAGACTGGTGAAAAAGCCCCTTATCGTGCAAAAGTTTGGCGGAACTTCTGTGGGTTCAATAGAAAGAATCCATAAGGTTGCTGAACACATCATAAAGGCGAAAAATGATGGTAATCAAGTTGTCGTAGTCGTGTCGGCAATGTCTGGTGAAACAAACAGATTGATGGACTTGGCTAAACAGGTAGACAGAGTGCCTACCGCCAGAGAACTTGATGTTTTGCTCTCTGCTGGTGAACAGGTGTCGATGGCACTGCTTGCAATGGCTCTAAATAAACTAGGCTATGCAGCACGTTCACTTACCGGAGCACAAGCGTGTATTGTGACCGACAATCTACACAATGACGCAACGATTAAGCAAATTGATACGACCGCGATAATTCAACTCCTTGAACAGGACCAAGTTGTTATCGTCGCTGGTTTTCAAGGTGTGAATGATAATGGGGATATCACAACTCTTGGTCGAGGTGGCTCAGATACCAGTGCGGTAACGCTTGCTGGGGCGCTTGAAGCGGATGAGTGTCAGATTTTTACTGACGTTGACGGTATTTATACTTGCGATCCGCGTGTGGTCGCCAATGCACAAAAATTAGATGTCATCGATTTTCCTTCGATGGAAGAGATGGCCCGTAAAGGGGCTAAAGTGCTGCATTTACCTTCAGTCCAGTATGCATGGAAACACAACGTACCTTTGCGGGTATTATCAACATTCGATTTGAACTCTGGCAGTTTGGTCAAAGGTGAAGAGTGCCAGTCTGCGGTGTGTGGAGTCGCTATTCAACGCGATATGTGTTTGATCAGAATTGAAAAAGATGCCTTAGCCAGTATGAAAAAACAGTGTCAGATGCTAGGCGTCACAATTTGGAATGTGATCGAGCATGCAGAATGGATAGGTGTAGTGATAAAACACGACGCTTATGCAAAACTGGAACTAGTTTTCGGTGACAAAATCCGTAATAGTGATCTAGTAAGTTTACTAACAGCAGTTGGTCTACATGTCGAAGGACTGGTTGAAAGATCTTACGCGTTGTTGACGGAGCAGGGGATTGAGGTTGAGCACTACGCAGTCAATCCACAATCTTTGATGCTTGTCCTGTTACCAGAATGTGTCGACAAAGCGGCTAACATACTGCATGATGCTTACATAACTTCTGCGGAGGCAGTCGACTGCCGACAAAAACATGCCTTTTTAGGCTAGATTCGAGCCACAATAGAGTTTACGAAAATATAACTTTTGTTGGATAATAGCCGCGTAGCAAGATAAATCAGAGATTACTCAAGGAGCACAGAATGCTAATTTTAACTCGCCGCGTTGGCGAAACTCTCATGATCGGTGATGAAGTAACAGTAACTGTACTAGGTGTTAAAGGTAACCAAGTACGTATCGGTGTAAATGCACCGAAAGAAGTGTCTGTTCACCGTGAAGAAATTTACATGCGCATTCAGGCAGAAAAAGGTAATGGTAACGTTGCATCGGGCAACTACTAATTACACGAAGAGGCTGACATTTTGTCAGCCTTTTTTGTGCGACAAAGGCAACTAAACATAGGAAAAAGAGCGAATTAACATCGCTTTGATTAAATAGCCAACGGTTGAATGACTTTTTGCTATTTTTGCCAAGAAAATGTTTGACATATTTTTGGTAAATCGTAATATGTGCCTCCGCAAGACGGTGAGGTGGCCGAGAGGCTGAAGGCGCTCCCCTGCTAAGGGAGTATACGGTTTGTAGCCGTATCGAGGGTTCGAATCCCTCCCTCACCGCCATTCTTGCTTCTTCTTCGGAAGAATTGTTCTTCGGAACAGCTTTAAAACAACTTTCTTTAGCAAGAAAGCATAGCGCGTCCTTAGCTCAGCTGGATAGAGTACCTGGCTACGAACCAGGCGGTCGGAGGTTCGAATCCTCCAGGACGCGCCATAATTTCCTTACCAGGGAATAAAACGGTGAGGTGGCCGAGAGGCTGAAGGCGCTCCCCTGCTAAGGGAGTATACGGTTTGTAGCCGTATCGAGGGTTCGAATCCCTCCCTCACCGCCATTAATTGGCTTATGGCCAATTTTTTTGTTTTAAAGCCCTGTTGTTTCAAAGAACTAGTGTGATATACTTCACATCTCTTATTTTAGAGAACATTGCGCGTCCTTAGCTCAGCTGGATAGAGTACCTGGCTACGAACCAGGCGGTCGGAGGTTCGAATCCTCCAGGACGCGCCACTCTTTAGGGTTTCTTTTTATCAAAGTCATCCTGATATTGACCTTGAGTTGATATCAAAACTGCGCGTCCTTAGCTCAGCTGGATAGAGTACCTGGCTACGAACCAGGCGGTCGGAGGTTCGAATCCTCCAGGACGCGCCACTTATTTTAAAGCCCTGCTAGAAATAGCAGGGCTTTTTTATTAACACTCTCGCAACATTATTGAAACAGTGAATTTACAAGTTATTGTTTCTTCGACTCTTTTCCTATTTCTTTTAAGCCTATCGCAGTAATGCACCATGTTTTGGCATAACGTCATAAAACACGCAGTTATTTATGCTTATATGAAGATGTATTGCAGATTTATGTGATTTGTGTGACGAATAATTCCCTAGATTTGTGCAATATCCTCAATAGCACCTTAAACAAAATTGACAAAGTTTAACCAATCGAGATAATCCTAGACCTCTTGTCAGGATTTTACTGCATGTTCTGGCAACAAGAGTGCTAGCAAGATGCTGGCTAAATTTAGCGTTGAGCGATGATAAAACACGATGTTTTTAGCGATATACCTAATGCTGTTGTCAGGAAGACAAAGAAAGGATGCAAAAATGGATAATATTGGAAGCCTGCTAGTAGATGCTGCAACCCTGATGCTTACAGGGATGGCTGTAGTATTTATATTCCTCACTATTCTCGTCTATCTCGTTCGGTTGATGTCAAAACTGGTACCACAAGAAGTACCTGAGCCGATCGCGACCCCTATTCAAAATAACAAAGTTCAATCACCATCTTCTGCTGTTAGCCCGAAGGTAGTTGCGGCGATCTCCGCAGCGGTACATCAGTATCGTACCTCTACCGCTAAGTAGCATTTGACAGGATTAAAAGGAGTTAATGAGCATGTCTAAACCACTAGCTTTAACGGACGTGGTCCTTCGTGACGCCCATCAATCGCTGTTTGCGACTCGTATGCGTCTAGAGGATATGTTACCTATCGCAGAGGAACTGGATAAAGTCGGTTACTGGTCTCTAGAAACATGGGGCGGTGCGACGTTTGATGCCTGTATTCGATTCCTAGGGGAAGACCCTTGGGAGCGTTTGCGTGCATTGAAAAAAGCGATGCCAAATACGCCAATGCAAATGCTGCTGCGCGGCCAGAACTTACTGGGTTACCGCCACTACGCAGATGATGTAGTCGAAAAATTTGTTGAACGCGCCCATGCCAATGGTATGGATGTCTTCCGTATCTTCGATGCGATGAACGATGTGCGTAACTTTGAGAAGGCAGTAAAAGCAGCAGTCGATGTCGGCGCGCATGCTCAAGGTACGCTTTCTTATACTACTAGCCCAGTACACAATACAGATACTTGGGTGGATCTTGCTAAACGTCTTGAAGATCTTGGCTGTCACTCATTGTGTATCAAAGATATGTCAGGGTTGCTTAAGCCATATGAAGCGGAAGAGTTAATTACTCGCATCAAATCTTCTACTGATATTCCTTTAGCGCTTCATTGTCATGCAACAACGGGCCTATCAACAGCGACTGCTGTAAAAGCAGTAGAAGCTGGAGTAGATATCCTTGATACGGCTATCTCATCAATGAGCTGCACTTATGGTCATACACCAACAGAGACAGTGGTCGCTATGCTGCAAGGCACTGAGCGTGACACTAACCTTAAGCTTGATCAAATAGAGCCGATTGCTGCTTACTTCCGTGATGTTCGTAAGAAGTATGCCAAGTTTGAAGGTCAACTTAAGGGCGTTGACTCTCGTATCCTGATTGCTCAAGTGCCGGGTGGCATGTTGACCAATATGGAAGGTCAGCTCAAAGAGCAGGGCGCAGCTGATAAGCTCGATGAAGTTCTCGAAGAGATCCCACGCGTACGTCAGGATCTTGGTTACATTCCTCTCGTGACTCCAACCTCTCAAATCGTCGGCACTCAAGCGGTGATCAACGTATTGACTGGTGAACGCTATAAGAGTATTACCAAAGAAACAGCAGGTTTGCTGAAAGGTGAGTACGGTGCAACACCAGCGGAAGTGAACGCAGAGCTACAAGCCCAAGTATTAGAGGGAGCGGAGGCCATTACCTGTCGCCCTGCTGATTTGCTTGAGTCAGAGATGAACTCGTTGACTGAAGAACTGCTGACTAAAGCGAAACAAGACGGCATTTCTCTCGCAGAAGATACGGTTGATGACGTGCTGACCTACGCGCTCTTCCCACAAGTAGGTTTGAAGTTCCTTAAGAACCGCCGTAACCCAGAGGCCTTTGAGCCAGCACCATGGCTAGAAGAAGCGCCTGCTGCTCCTCAAGCTCAGCCTGCTCAAGGTGGCATCGAAACTTACAGCGTTAAAGTTGATGGTCAGGTCTACGATGTTGAAGTTGGCCCGCAAGGTCAGTTAACCTCGGTAGCTCCTTCAGCAGCCGCTCCACAACAAGTGGTAGCGCCTGCAGCACCAAGTGGTAACTCAGAAACGGTGCCAGCTCCACTTGCTGGTAACATCTTTAAGGTGCATGTCCAAAGTGGTGCTCAAGTGGCTGAAGGTGACGTGTTACTGATCCTTGAAGCGATGAAGATGGAAACGGAAGTACGCGCAGCACGCGGTGGCATTATTCAAGATCTGCACGTCAAAGAGGGTGACTCTGTGACAGTTGGCGCTCCGCTACTGAGCTTAGCGTAAGGGAGTACCATGGAAGGATTAATGATCTTATGGTCAGAAACAGGGATCGCTAACTTTGAGTTTGGCCAAATCTGTATGATCTTGGTTGGTTGTGCTCTGCTGTTTTTGGCTATTCGTAAAGGCTTCGAACCGCTACTTCTGCTACCCATTGGTTTTGGTGCTATCTTAGCCAATATTCCCAATGCTGGTTTTACCGATGAAGGTGGCTTGCTTTACTACGTCTACTACGTTGGGATTGAGTCAGGGATCTTCCCGCTATTGATCTTCATGGGTGTCGGTGCAATGACCGATTTCGGTGCTTTGATCGCTAACCCCAAAACGCTTTGGTTGGGCGCCGCAGCGCAGTTTGGTATTTTCGCCACCCTGTTTGGTGCGATCTTGCTTAACTATGTACCGGGCATGGAGTTTAGCATGCCAGATGCGGCTTCAATTGCCATCATCGGCGGTGCAGACGGTCCGACAGCGATCTTCTTGGCGAGCCAGTTATCACCTGATTTGCTTGGAGCTATTGCTGTTGCTGCATACAGCTACATGGCATTGGTTCCGATCATTCAGCCTCCAATTATGAAGGCGTTAACATCGCCAGAAGAGCGTAAGATTCAGATGGCGCAGCTGCGTCACGTGGGTAAAGCTGAGAAGATCTTGTTCCCACTCGCGGTACTGCTGATGACGATTCTGTTCCTACCAGCAGCAACTCCTCTGGTTGGTATGTTCTGTCTTGGTAACTTGATGCGTGAGGCTGGAGTGGTCGATCGTTTATCAAAAACAGCGCAGAATGAGTTGATCAATATCGTAACCATCTTCCTTGGTCTTGGGGTTGGTTCTAAACTTCAAGCAGAAGAGTTCCTTAACGTCGAGACGCTAGGTATCTTGGCTTTAGGTGCGGTAGCGTTCAGTATTGGTACTGCTGGCGGTGTACTTATGGCTAAGCTATTGAATAAGTTCTCTAAAGAGGATATTAACCCTCTTATTGGTGCAGCTGGGGTTTCAGCGGTACCGATGGCGGCGCGAGTGGTGAATAAAGTCGGCTTGGATTCCAACCCGCAAAACTTCCTACTGATGCACGCAATGGGCCCTAATGTAGCAGGTGTACTTGGTTCTGCTGTTGCTGCGGGTATCCTGTTGGCACTGGTTGGCTAATCGCCTTTAGCGTTAGTAATTGGATAATTTGAGAGCAAGTGGTTAACTTGCTGCCAATAAATGGTATATATTCAAAGGGATGCTTTCGCATCCCTTTTTTGTACCGATAGGGAAATGAAGAAATGGAAAACAAACAAATCGCAATCTCTCAATTTGGTGACCCAGACGTTCTCGTTACTCAGACCTCACCGATTCCACAGCCACAAGCAGGTGAAGTACTGGTTAAAGTACATTTTTCTGGCGTAAACCCTATCGACGTGAAAACACGAGCAGGGCTAGGCTGGGCCGCGTCTGAAAACAAAGATAACTTGCCTTGGGTGCCTGGTTATGACATCTCTGGTCAAGTCGCCTCTTTGGGCGAAACCAGTGAGCGATTCTCCGTGGGTGATAATGTTGCGGGCTTTGTTGGCTTTCCTCTTATTGGTGGTGGCTATAGCCAATATATTTGTGTGCCTGAGAGCGCTCTTAGCCTAGTGCCTGATTCCGTCACTTTAGAAGCTGCGGCAGCTTTACCTTTGGCTGGTCAAACAGCGGTTCAAGCATTGGACAAGGCAGGTGTGCATGAGGGGGATCGAGTACTGATTTTAGCAGGAGCAGGCGGGGTTGGTCATCTGGCGATTCAAGTCGCTGTGGCAGCAAAAGCGGAGGTGTTTACCACCTGTAGTGAAGCTAACTTAGATTATATGGCGACGCTAGGTGCCCATGCCGTCAACTACCAATTTGCACCTGTTTCAGAGCGTGTAGAGGAAGCCGATGTATTGATCGATCTGGTTGGTGGTGATGCAGCGCTTGATGCACTGAAATGTCTAAAAGACGGCGCTAAAGTCGTGACAGTTCCAACACTTACCGCCGAGCTTATCTGTGAGAAAGCCAAACTACTTGGTTTTGAAGCAACAGGTATGCTGGTTGATCCCAATCCAGAACAGCTCGATGCCTTATTGTATATGGTCAGCGTTGGTTTAGTGAAAACAGAGATCCAACAGGTTTATCCAATGACTGAAGTGGTCGAAGCACATAAACAGATCGAAACCGGGCACACGAGAGGCAAGGTTTTGCTTGATATGCAATGCTAGAAGCGTTTAACAGCGCTTTTGAATCTTTCGCACTATGGTTTTCTGACTCGGCACTGTGGGTTCTGTTTCTAAGCGGCTTCCTCAGTGCCACTTTATTGCCTGGTGGTTCAGAAGCTGGCTTGATTGCCACATTAAGTCTCAATCAGTTTTCAACTCCCCTAATCATTCTTGTCGCCACTTTGGGTAATACGCTCGGTGGCTTGACCAACTTTTGGATAGGTTTATGGTTACCAAACCGAACTCAAAATGAAAAACATGGTCATAAAGCTTTATTATGGCTCAATAAATACGGCTATTGGTCGCTTCTTTTTAGTTGGTTACCGATAATCGGTGACCCTTTATGTTTAGCCGCAGGTTGGCTTCGAATGCGCTTTTGGCCATGTTTCTGGCTTATATTGATTGGCAAAGCGCTGCGATACTCATTACTTGCAGCAATTTTTTACGGATTTTTCTAAGGGGATGTCATGAGAAAGATTTGGCTTGGTGCTATTTCTCTTGTCGCACTTTATGGTTGTAGCTCCAACAACCTCTCGTCTGTTTCATTTTTATCTTCATTGCCACAAGGCGTTACTCTCGTTGAAGAAGTACCCGCTCAACCTGGTAAGGCAACAATCCCATACTCAAAATATCAGCTAGATAATGGTCTAACGGTGATCCTATCACCAGACAATTCCGATCCACTTGTTCACCTTGACGTGACTTATCATGTTGGCTCGGCGCGTGAAGAGATAGGTAAATCAGGCTTTGCTCACTTTTTTGAGCACATGATGTTCCAAGGTAGTGAGAATGTTGGTGACCAACAGCACTTTAAGATCATTACCGAAGCAGGCGGAACGCTTAATGGGACGACGAACCGAGATCGCACTAACTACTTTGAAACTGTGCCATCGAATCAGCTAGAGAAAATGCTCTGGCTTGAGTCTGATCGAATGGGCTTTTTGCTTGATGCTGTCTCACAACGTAAGTTTGAAATTCAGCGCGATACGGTTAAAAACGAACGAGCGCAGAACTATGACAACCGCCCTTATGGATTGATGTGGGAGCGAATGGGTGAAGCCATGTATCCAGAAGGCCACCCTTACTCTTGGCAAACCATTGGATATGTTGAAGATCTAGATAGGGTCGATGTGAATGACCTTAAAGCCTTCTTTCTTCGTTGGTACGGACCAAACAACGCGGTGCTGACAATAGGTGGTGACATTGACGTTGAGCAGACCTTAGAGTGGGTAAACAAATATTTTGGTTCCATTCCTGCTGGGCCTGAAGTTGAGCGCGCACCTAAGCAGCCTGCAAAGTTGAGCGAAGACCGTTACATCACGCTAGAAGATCGTATTCAGCAGCCGATGCTGATGATTGGCTGGCCAGCGAAGTACAACGGGGCTGAAGAGCAGGCGTCGATCAATGCTTTGGCTAACGTATTAGGCAGTGGGGCAAACAGCCTGCTTTATCAAAAGCTAGTGAAGACTCAAAAGGCGGTAGATGCAGGGGCTTTCCAAGATTGTGCAGAGCTTGCCTGTACCTTCTATGTGTATGCAATGGCGCCATCTGGAGATAAAGGAGCACTTAAACCTCTTTATCAGGAGTTGATGCAAACTTTAGATGAATTTGAAGAGAAAGGTGTCGATGAGGCGCGACTAGAGCAGATCACTGGAATGGCGGAAGCTAACGCAGTATTTGCTCTGCAAAGTGTTCGTGGCAAGGTAACTCAACTTGCTTCCAACGAAACCTTCTTCGATACGCCTGATCGGATTCAAACCCAACTAGAGCAAATCCGAGCGGTGACGCCAGAGTCTGTCATGGCGGCATACAAAACCTATGTAAACGGTCACCATAAAGTGGCACTCAGTGTCGTTCCGCGCGGAAAAACTGAATTAGCGGCTAAACCGGCTACCTTTGTTACGCCACCGAGAACTCTGCCAGAGTATCAAAAAGTGACCGAAGAGCAGCTAACTTATCGTCGTGCGACCGATACCTTTGACCGCTCTGTGATGCCTGAAGTCGCTCAAGGGGTGAAAGCTCAAATGCCAGAGCTGTATCACCTTTATTTCGACAATGGCGCTGAGCTACTTGGTACGGTCAGCTCCGAAACGCCAACCGTTCAATTGGATATTAGCTTCCCTGCCGGAGAGCGCTATGTGGTGAAAGGGAAAGAAGGGCTAGCTAATCTCACTGCGGCAATGATGCAAGAGGCGACACTCGACTCTAGCTTGGAAGAGCTGCAAGCTAGGTTAGATACCTTAGGTAGTACGGTTTCTATTGATGCGGGTAACTATACCACTGGCATTTCTGTTTCAAGTCTGGAAAAGAACCTTACCGAAACGTTGAAGATCGTCGAGGAAGTGTTATTTAAACCAGCTTTCCGTCAAGAGGATTTCGACCGCTTGAAGAAACAGATGTTAGAAGGTTTGGTTTATCAGCATCAAAAGCCAAGCTGGATGGCTTCTCAGGCGACGCGCCAAGTCCTTTTCGCTGGCTCGATTTATCAACGCTCCAATGATGGCACAGAAGCTTCTGTATCGAGCTTAACCTTAGATGACGTTAAAGACTTCTATAAGCAGCATTACACGCCACAAGGTGCTCAAATTGTGGTGGTCGGCGACATCAATAAACGCCAAGTGAAAAAAGAACTGACCTTTATAGACAGCTGGCAAGGTGAATTTGCTCCCTTGTTAAGACCGCAATTGGTGAAACCACTCGATCAGCAGAAGATCTATCTCATCGATAAGCCGAGCGCTCCGCAAAGTGTGGTACGTATGGTTCGTCAAGGGTTACCGTTTGATGCGACAGGGGAAGTGTATTTAACGCAGTTAGCTAACTTTAACTTAGCAGGTAACTTCAATAGCCGTGTTAACCAAAATTTGCGTGAAGATAAAGGCTACACTTATGGTGCAAGCGGTTATCTCGCGGCAAATCGAGAAGTCGGCGCGATAATTTTCTCAGCGCAAGTTCGTGCAGACTCAACGGTGCCATCAATTGTCGAGATGCAAAAAGAGCTCGAAGAGTTCAGTAAAAATGGCATGACCGATGATGAAATGAAATTTTTGCGTTTAGCGGTCGGTCAACAAGATGCGTTAAAGTATGAAACGCCTTCACAGAAAACTGGACTACTTAATAGTATTCTGGCGTACAGCTTAGATGAAGATTACCTAAAGCAGAGAAACGAGATCGTAGAAACCGTCAATAAGAAGACCTTAGATGGGCTAGCGAATAAGTGGTTTGCCCCAGATGAGTACCAAATTATTGTCGTTGGTGATGCTAAAACGTTAAAACCTCAGCTAGAAAGTTTACAGATTCCGATAGAAGAGCTTGAAATCATCCGCTAGAGTACACATAACATAGTGCATAGCTAAAGGGTGACTTTGGTCACCCTTTATAATTTGTTTAGCCAGTTTGGTCTCACAACCAAACTACAAATATAAGCGACCCTCATTTTGACTGAATTTGCTGCGCGACTGGAGCGAGTTGCACAAAACCAAGAAGTATTTAAGAGTTTTGGACGTGGTGTGGAGCGTGAGACGCTGCGATACCACCAAGATGGACATCTCGCAACGACCCCTCATCCGGTTGAGCTAGGCTCGGCTTACGCCAATAACTGGATAACCACTGACTTTTCTGAGTCACTGCTGGAGTTTATTACACCTGTATCAAGCACCATCTCCACCTTAACTGCTCAGCTAGAGGACATTCATCACTTTACTCAAACTAAGCTGGGTGATGAGAAAATGTGGCCACTTTCTATGCCTTGTTACGTTGGCAGTGAAGATGACATCAATCTAGCGCAGTACGGTTCTTCTAACTCGGGAAAAATGAAAACCTTGTATCGAGAAGGTCTTAAGCATCGCTACGGCAGCTTGATGCAGATTATCTCAGGTGTTCATTTTAACTTTTCATTCCCTGAATCTTTTTGGGATCAGTTGTTTGGTGAGCAGAGCGAAGAGGACAGACAAGATAGCAAGTCTGAGGCTTATTTCGGTCTGATTCGAAACTACTACCGTTTCGGCTGGTTAATTCCTTATTTCTTTGGTGCTTCTCCGGCTCTATGTGGTTCATTTATCCAAGGGCGCGAAACCAATCTACCATTTGAAAGTATTGGTGGCACGCTGTACCTACCTCACGCAACTTCATTGCGCTTGAGCGATCTTGGTTACACCAACAGCGCGCAAAGTGCCTTGAAGATTGGCTTCAACAGCCTCGACGAGTATTTGGAAGGGTTGAACAAAGCGATTCGTACCCCGTCGCCAGAGTTTGCGGAAATCGGCGTTAAGGTTGAAGGTGAGTATCGTCAGCTCAATAGTAATGTACTCCAGATCGAAAATGAGCTTTATGCGCCAATTCGTCCTAAGCGCGTGGCTAAGTCAGGCGAAAAACCATCAGAAGCGTTAGCTCGTGGTGGTGTGGAATATATCGAAGTTCGTTCTCTTGATGTAAACCCATATAGCGCAATTGGTATCAATGAGGATCAAGTTCGTTTCTTAGACCTATTTTTAACATGGGCAGCCTTAACAGAATCTGAGCCGATGGATCACTGCGAACAGGCTTGCTGGCGCGAGAACTGGAATAAAGTCATCGTAGAAGGCCGTAAACATGGCTTAGAGCTGCAAATTGGTTGTAAAGGTGAGATTCTAACGCTTCAAAATTGGGCAAAACGTGTGTTTGTTGAGTTGACCCAAATCGCTGAGAAAATGGATGCGGCGAATGGTGGGAACGAATATCAGGCGGTTTGCTACAAACTGCTTTCGTGGATTGATAATCCAGAACAAACCATTTCCGGTCAGTTACTTGAAGATACCAAGCGCTTTGGTGGTTTAGGTAAAGTTGGCTGTGAGTTTGGTAAAGAGTACCGTCAACAGCATCTAGGTCATCAGTATCGTCTCTATAGTGAGTCTGAGATGGAGCAAGAAGTAGAGCGTTCTCGTATTGCTCAGGCAGAAGTAGAAGCAGCAGACAAACAGAGCTTTGACGAATTCCTCGAAGAGTATTTCGCTTACTTAAAAGCTTAAGGTAGCAAAGTGATAAGGACGTTAGTTGTCATCCTTAGTTTGGTGGTGTTAGGCGGTTGCGCCACTGCACCACCAAAAAATCAGACCAACCTGTGCGAAATATTTCGTGAAAAACCAGATTGGTATGATGATGCGCTAGACATGCAAGAAGAGTGGGGAACCCCTATTCAGGTCGCCATGGCGTTTATCAAGCAAGAAAGCAGCTTTCGGCATGATGCCAGGCCACCGAAAGATTATATTTTAGGCATCATTCCTTGGGGGAGAGTGAGCAGTGCTTATGGTTATGCACAAGCTCAAGACCCAGCATGGGAAGATTTTCAGAAAGCGACCAATCATGGTGGTTCGAGAACCGATTTTTCAGACGCGATGATGTTTGTGGGTTGGTATACGGATGCCACGCAAAAGCAGCTGGGCGTATCTAAGTGGGATGCCTACAATCAATATCTCGCTTATCATGAAGGGCGCGGAGGCTTTAAAAGAAAAAGCTACCAAAGTAAGCCCTCGTTGGTGAAAGTTGCTCGTAAAGTGGAGCAGCAAGCAAAGGATTATGGTTGGCAGCTCAAGCAGTGCCGACAAGAATTAGAAGACAACAGAAGCTGGTTCTTTTAAGAGCAGTAAACATGGAGAAGTACAATGCCGTTATTAGATAGTTTTACCGTAGACCACACAAGAATGAATGCACCTGCCGTCCGTGTAGCAAAAACCATGACGACACCCAAAGGTGACACCATTACGGTATTTGACTTACGCTTTACCGCGCCAAATAAAGATATCTTGTCAGAAAGGGGTATTCATACTTTAGAGCACCTTTACGCTGGCTTTATGCGTAATCACTTGAATGGCGATGCGGTGGAGATTATCGATATCTCTCCAATGGGCTGTCGTACAGGCTTTTACATGAGCCTGATTGGTACGCCACAAGAGCAGCAAGTTGCTGACGCTTGGTTATCTGCAATGCAAGACGTGTTAAAAGTAGAAAGCCAGAACAAAATCCCAGAACTGAATGAGTACCAATGTGGTACAGCGGCTATGCACTCGTTAGATGAAGCGAAACAGATTGCTGAAGCTATTCTTGCAGCTGGAGTTTCGGTTAACAAAAATGATGAGCTAGCGCTGCCGGAAGAGATGCTAAAAGAGCTTAAAATAGACTAGCGATCGATTTAAAGCAAAAGGGAAAGCATTTAGCTTTCCCTTTTTTGTATGTTCTTAACTCGACGCTAGTTAGCTTTTGGTAGGACAACGACTTGGGTCTTGGCCCAAATATCGTGAAAACCGCGTTTTTTAGGGTCGATTGGTACCGTTAAATTAGCTAGACCAAAACCTGAAGTACCAATGCGAATCAACGCCTGAGTCACAGTCACCGGGGAGCCATCATTACTGCACATGTGCAGCTTCCATGCTCTCATCCCCAACGTTTGGCCTGCGCGAGTCCAGAAAAAGACAAAGAAGTAGATCCAAACAAAGGCTAAGTAAGCAGTATAAACAGGGCTCCAAATTGGATGATTAGTTAGGAAATCACTAACATCCTCAAACCCACCAAGGCCAAATAGTCCCATTGCCATCAATGCATGTAATATTGCGACGACAACACCCGCCGCCATCATTTCTACGGCAATGATAATTAATCCATCATATAACAGCGCACCAAGGCGGCGAAAAAGCCCTGCTGGTGGCAATGCCTCTGTTGCAGACATAACACTCACTTACTTAAAACAAAATAAGTCGACAGAATATAGTGTCCCCAAAGCCCTGAAAAGAGAGTTTGCCTACAGACTTTTCAATTCGTGAAGTGAGACCGATAGCGCTTCAGTGAGCTGTTTCAGTCGTTAGGTTTTTATCTATTGGTTTGGAGCTTTTTAGGCCCAAGAGTTGGTAACTATTGCAACGAGTAAGACAAAAAATGCAGAAACGTGGCGAAATTATCAGCAAACAACGGTTATCAAAGGTTTTTCTCCTTGCAGAGCTTAAATGCATACGTATAATGCGAAGCATCAAAGGACGAAATCCTAAGATGCCGGTGTGGTGAAATTGGTATACACGACGGATTCAAAAAACATCGTATGTACTTGACCTTTTAGTTTATCGGTTTAGAATCAAGAGCTTATTAGTGTTGAGCTCTATAAATATAGTTTTATACACTTTTATACATTGTGGCGGTATGGTGAAATTGGTATACACGCCTGATTCAAAATCAGGTGCCGAAAGGCGTGGCGGTTCAAATCCGCCTACCGCTACCACTATTTAAAAAAGCCGCTTCCGAAAGGGAGCGGCTTTTTTGCATGTAAAAATCAGAATGAAAAACCACTATCTTCCTCATCTTTTCGTTTCTGTAGCTCCAACAGAGCAGAAAGCTTACTGGATTCGTGAGGAATCATATTTTTCTTTTCTGATGGAGATCTTGGGCTGTAACCGTACATCGATGTCGTTGTATATTTCCTGATCATGTCACACTTAAAAATCTCAAATTCTTGCAAGAACTCTTCTTTTCGCGAAAGATCTCCATTCTGAATTAGTCGCTTGAATACTTCTTGTACCAAGTCGTAATACTCATTGTGCAGAACTTCAAAGTAAGAATCTTCTTGTTTGATTGAACGCAGCTGTGATTTATACGTTAACTGTGCGTCGATCGTTTGGTTTTCTTCTGTAATGCTAGTCATAGTTATACCCTATATTATTATTGTTATTTGATTTGGTAATTATTTGAGATCTATTAAGATCAAGGTTCAATCTGTTGGCTTTTTGATAGAACCTTTTAAGTTGCTTTTCTTTGTGAGCTAGCTTGCGATGTTTTGTTGATAGCTCGTTTATTGTATCGCTAATCAATTTTGCTGTGCTTTGTTCTGTCATCCACTCTTTTCTGCTCAACCTGCGCTGTCTGGGACCACTTCTAGTTAGCCCAACCTCTTTGGCTACCTTCTGGTAGTATTCATCCTGAAACTGGCGCATAGCTTCTTTATAAGCTCGAATCTTTTGTTTGGCGGAAGTTGAATTACAGTTATCTCTGGCATAAATGCCTTGATGTACATCCCCAATGTTCATCCTAGAGTTTGAGTCTAGTGCTGGAACGATATAGAAATGGCAGTGTGGGAAAGTTTCATCTCGATGAAATTCCAAGGACTTGTATTGAGAACCATATTTCTGTCTAAGAAAATGATGGTTAAGTGTCAGCCACTTTCTAAACTTAGGGCATTGAGGGTCTAGCTCGGCTACAGGTATAGGGTAGCTAACAACTCCTGCAAGAATTATCTGAGCATCCTTCCTGAGCTTTCTACCTATAGAGTCATTTGCGATGGAAGCTTGATTTTCAGCAATCTCAACCGCTTCGCTTGGACGGCAGCCAAAAATATTTATTGGTGGTGTTGGATTTGCAACATGCAGACAATCAAACTCCAAGCGTTCACATTCTGCTGCAATAGCTTTTGCTGATTGTTTTTTATTTGTTCGAGAGCTTTCCTTTCCATAACTCTCTATATGAATAAATTGGTAACCCATTTTTAGCCTCTTTATATTTTTATTATGCGGGCGATAAAAATGTGAAAACTAGTTTTTATATTTTTAGTGTCTAACTAGATTCTTAAGAACGTTAGTGTCTTAAGCAGACGTTTATGAAGAATGAATAAACATAGTCTGTCACTATGTTTACATAATACACTATTCCCACACGAAAGTTAAGATAAAGACCTTTTAAATCAATAGGATACAAAATATTATATATTTTATTTGAGATTTTTTATCAATATGCATCTCATTTGATGAGATATATCATTGTTTGCTAATACCTCTTCCTGTATTTTAATCTTATTATCCCTTCTGTAACTTATTGATAGATCAGTAAATTAAATGCAACTGTAAGGTTGAAGATGCTTCCATCAGAAATAAAAAATTTGTCTCCGCAATGTGAGCTTCATGTCATCGATATACCGGAAATTGATGGAAATCTTGAAAAACTTCTAGATAAGTTTTTGGTTTCCATATGTGAAGGTGATTCCGATAGTGAGCTGAGCTTAGTTAAGCTAAGACTTAGAAATTTCTTTGAAGATAAAAGAAAAAACACAAAAATGGGAGCTATTGCAGAATTTTTTGTCCATTTGTACTTGCAAGAGAATGGGTATAAACAAGAATTTTTGTTCTTTAACCTGGAGGAGGGATCTATAAAAAAAGGGTTTGATGGTTTTTTCTCTAAAAACTCTGAAACATATCTATTGGAAAGTAAATCTGGTTCAATTCAAAGCAAAAAAATATCACACAAAGATAAATTGAAATCTGCTTACTCTGACTTAGAAAATTATGTCTCAGGAAAAAGTGAGAAAGGTAAAAATAACCCATGGAAAAATGCTTACAATCACGCCTCTCATGCAGATGTAGGAACTAAGAAGTCGATAAGAAAAAAAATCAAGAGCCTACAAGACAAGTTTGACTTGGGTGATTATTCGAAGGTTGATGACTTTAATATAATACCTTGTTCTACAATATTTCTTGATGGCGCTTGGGATAACGGAATGACAAGTGAAATTTTAGTGGATTATGAGTTTATAGCAAAGTTTTCAGGAAATACTGTTAAAGCAGTATGTGTTACCAAGGAAAGTATAGAAATATTTTTTAATTATTTGGATAAGTGATATGGCAACAAGTTTTAATTGGTTGAAGGAAGTCGATATATTTTCTGAATCTATGAGGAAGATGTCTTTAAATAAACCACTTGATAGTGAGGAGTTGGAGTTTGTCCTTACATGTGCGATATTGTTCTTTAAAGAGTATGGAGGGGATAAAAGAAAGTCTCCTTATTTCCAATTGGCATATTACATCACGCTTAAGTGTGCTATTAACAATGAAAACTATGAACCACTACTAGATGCTAGCGCAAATTTTGGCTTGTACCCTATATCTAAATATATATTGAATAATATATTATCTGAAGATGATAGTTATAATACATTTTCTTTAGACTATCAGTTGGAAAAATTCAAACACAGTGATGTGTTTGAAACGTATGAGCAAAGACAATCTAGAGAAGAGATGGTTACTAGTGAAAATAAAGAAAACTGCTATGTAGCCCCTACATCTTTTGGTAAGAGCTCTCTCATAGTAGAGATAATCAATAGAGATAAAATAAATAAAGTTGCAATAATTGTCCCTACCAAATCATTACTTATACAAACTTATAAGCTAATAAAGTCTAAGTTTCCTTTTGAGCATATAATTTTTCATGATGAAATGTATGATGGCTCAGATAGTTTTATTTCCATTTTCACCCAAGAAAGAGCGCTTCGTCTCTTAAAAAATAAAGATATATCATTCGATGTATTGATTATTGATGAAGCCCACAATGTGTTTGAAATGGATAGTAGAAGCTTACTTTTGACTAGATTAATTAGAAGAAATAGGCAAAGGAATCCAAAGTCGATAAATTACTACTTATCTCCTTTGATATCAGAGATAGGGAATTTAAAAGTTTCCAATGAACAAGAGATATTTGAACGTAGAATTATAAATAACATTAAAGAAGCTGATATTAGTGAGTATAGAAATAATGGGGAAGTGCATAAATATAATCGTTTCTTAAATGAATTCTATCCATCTGAAAGTAATAGTAATAGTTTTATTAAATATATAATTGACAATAAAAAAGAAAAGAACTTTATTTACCTTAGAGCTCCCAAAAGAGTGGAGCAATTAGCTGTATATTTAGACAGTGAACTGCGTGCGATTAATTCGGAAGAGCTCCTTGAACTATCAGATGTAATATCAAAGAATGTGCATAGTGATTTCTATTGTGTTGACTATGTGAAGAAAGGTTTAGTTTACTTACATGGTAAATTACCTGATCTTATAAAAGAATATTTAGAGCATAAATTCACGCACACAAAAGAAATTGGCTATATAGTTGCAAACTCGGTAATACTTGAGGGTGTAAACCTTCCAGTTGATAACCTATTCATACTAAACACATATAATCTAGATGCTAAGTCATTGACTAACTTAATCGGTAGGGTTAATAGGCTTAATGAGGTGTTTGATGAGAAAAACAGATCTTTAAGCAAACTTCTGCCTTCTGTTCATTTTGTTAACTCTGTTGAGTTTAATGGAAAGAATGGGAATATGGTAAATAAAATACAGCACCTAAAGAGTGGTATCTTTAAGGATGTAGTAAAAAATCCATTATTGACGAATTTTAGTTTTGATAATATAAAGACTGAGTTGAGAAGAGCCGAAAAAAAATCAGATTTCCATAATATTGATAGAATTGAGTCAAAAATAAGAACCATGGAAGAGATTATAGAGAGGGAAGACTTTCTAGTTTTCAATGAAGGTGATGACTCCACTCGTATTAAAAGAATTCTGATGGAGTCCGCACTTTCGTCTGCATATTATGACTCTGAATCAATTTTTGATAAGCTAGAGGATAAAATAAGTGAAGTAGTGGAGGATATTAATTGGTCTGATGCTTCCGTGATAGATAAAATATACCTATTTTTTATTGATGGATTTGAGGATCATATTTCAAATGCTGAGTTCTCTCGATTAAAGCACCCTAAAGCTAGAGCTTTCTATAAGATGTTCACTGAAAATCTCCATAGGTTGACGCTAAAGGAGCACATATCTGACACCGTTAAATATTTTTATTCTATTCGACATTCTAATGCAGGGAATGAGTTGTTTGTCGGTAATTCCTATGGTGAAATCCCAAAAAGTAGTGAGTACGACTCTTATAGTAATAACGTATATATAGATCTTTCTCAAAAGAGCCATAAAGAGCTGGTCAATATTGCTTTGGTCAAAATTAAAATAGAAAGTGACTTTGTCTCATATACTTTGAATGAGTATGTGAATATTTTATTTGAACTAGAGCTAATAAGTGAAGCTGAATATGAACTTCACATCTATGGGACTACAAACAAGTCTAATTCAGAATTCGTCAAGATAGGGTTGAGCGGTTCATTGATTAATAAGTTAGATAGGGACAATCAAACTGAAAATTTAAAAATAAATGAATTTGGTACTATAGAGTACAATCAAAAATTCAGAGATTATCTTGTGAGACAAGATGATCTTATCCAGTTTGAAGTTAGTAAATATATCGATATTTAATTATCCGCCTACTTAGTTTTGAATGGTATACCTTTTAAATAGGTATACCCATAGTCCTGTATTAACGCCAATGACCTTCCTTTTTCTCTCATCATATTTGTTCGTATACTCTTCATAAACGAGTGAAATTGGCGGAATGCATTCGTCTTGGTTATGTAAGGCTAGCTCATCATAAGATTTATAGAAATTAGCCCAATTACCTGCAATAGCATGCTTCAATAAGGTTCTAAATTTATAGTCGTTTTCATATGCACTAACAAATCCATCTGAGTAGTCATTAAGCTCGATGGATAACATTAGCTCCTTCTCTTTCTTTGAGTTTTCTGCCGATGGAAGGCTTAAGACGTTTGAATCAATGTTCGTGAATGCAGCTTCAAGTTGACCATCGAAGCATGCTTTTTCTTTTTCATCTAAAGCATCGTATTGTTCTAATGATTTCTCAAATACATTATCACCATTCTCTGCATGATCTAATATTTGTTGGTAGTGAGCAGCTTCAAAAGGTGATTCAAAAATTGAGTATTCTTTCTTACCTTCTTTATTGAAGTTAATTTCAACAGAAGGAATTTGAGAGGATATTTTTCTAATAGAATTCCATACGTTTGATAACCCTTTCATTCCAAATAATTGATAAGCTCGGATTCCAGTTGCGGCTCTCCAAGCTTCAATCCTTTCGATTCCATCAATCGTCACATCCGGCTTTTGTTCAATGTTTGCTGTAACTACTTCGTCCATTTCCCCACCAAGAGATTTAGTTAGGTACTTGAAGCAGTACGTGGCAGCGGAAGCTACACCTTCACTCCCTACAGTGTCCATTTTTCCAAATACGGTTTTTACTGCTGATTTTGAGTGAGAAAACTTTTTAGGAAGTAAGCCCTCTTTTTCATGAAACAATAGATCTTTTAATTCAGGTTGGAAAAAGCAAAGTAGATGCCAATGTGGACATCCATCTTTATGTGGCTCAGTAATTCGCATGCCAAAGAATTGGCCAGAATCCATGGATATACCTTTCTTACTAAGAGATTTTCGAAATGCGTTCCAGTAAGACTTTAGTTCTTTATGTGCAGCCAAAGCACTTTTGTTATTCCAACCAGTTCTCGATGGCTTTGAGGGGTTTGGATGATATCTAGCCGGAGCTGTTATTGTTATGAATGCCCATTCCATATCATGTTCATTTGCTATCGTTTCAAAGCCTTTAATTTTCGCATAAAGTTCGGAAATTTTTTTATCTGTCGTTGATACAAAATTAGCTAAGCTGATTTTTTTTCCTTTTACCATAATGAATTTATTAGCAAGGATCTCAGCATTGTATTGTTTTTGAAGTTTTCGAAATTTAACGAGAATGTTGGGAGCGTAGGCTGTTGATTTAGCGCCAATAGTTTTTTTACTTTGGGCTGAATAGAGCATCTCAGACATAACTAATTTTGTGATTTTCCTTTTGCAATAGTCCGGACTCATCAGACGTTTGTGTGCGTCAACTTCTAACTCTTTGACTCGATGGTTAAGTAGTACAATCTTATGTCGGAGTGTTTCTCTTTTTTTGATTGCTCTAGTCGATGTAATACTTAGCTTATTTTCAAGATTGATGAGTTTTTGGGTTGTGTGAAAGTAAATGTCATAGTTATAGAAAAAGAACTGGGCGTGAGCTGTGTGCTGAAACAGTGAAAAAATCTCTACTTTTGTAACGTATTGATGTTCATTTTGTATATATAAGCTATTTGCTGAAACAGATAATTGATATCCAATTTTTTTCACTTCTTTAAGCGTTGCATCAAAAAGGTGATTGATAGAGTAGGGTAAGCAAAACATGATGACTCTCTTTTTGTAGTTATTGTTTCAACACCATGCCATAGTTTTATTTTTAAGATCAAATATAAAGCTTTGTATAAACAAGGATTTATATGTTTTTTAGTATGTTCCTATTAGAAAATTGCCTTTTATATTAGATGTTTCAATCGTTATGCTTACTTAACTAAAAAATTTAAAAAATAAGCTTCAATAACAGCCTTACCTTACATGCAGGCATGTAAGGGGACAGTTATTGATAATTATCCAAGAGAGACAGCGCCTTCGCTTGTCTCTTTTTTTCTTTGCCGCTCCTGTGGAGCGAATGAAACCAGTGGGCTTTAGAATGGTAAGTGGTCATAGTTATCGTGCCCCTTGAATACTCCAGCGATCTCCTCTGAACGCATAACAGACGTTAGTTTACTGTAGTACCGCTGAATCATTTCTACGCTTGTTCCGCAGTGAGTCGCTAGTAAGTAGACGTCAACACCACTTTTTAACTGATTTGTAATGTAAGTATGTCTCAAGCTATAGAGTGTATAGCCTAGATGCTCCTTGTCTATTTCAGTGAATTTACATAGTTGGTCAAAGGTTTTTTCATATTGAGGTTTTATGGTTTGATTGGTTGGTAAACGAAAAATGTAATTTTCTTTATGTGGGAATGACGAGAGTAGTACCTCATCTAGATTATTTCTGTAGGTAAACCCGTAGAATAGACACAGTACTTTTTGAATTAGTTCAATTGTTCTAAGCCCTATGGGTATGGTGCGGCTTGAGGTTTTTTTCTTGCTATGAACCTTTCCAGAGTTGATGGTTATTGTGTAAATATGCTGTGTTGTGTCAAAACCAATATCTTTGAACTTAATGTTTAAAGCTTCTTCACCAGCTCTAATTCCTGTGTTCAACAGAAAGGACATATAGTGTTCGAACATTTTTCTACTTTGTTTAGTAATGTCCTTCCTAGAAGAATCGATAAAGAGCTGACACATACCTTGTAATTTTTCCAAATCCTTGTCAGAAAAACTAGAGCGCGCTTCATCTTCGGTTACTTCTATCGATGGCATAGAAGGTATTTCGTATTCTTTAATTAGTTTATTGTCTACAGCAATGTCGAATAAATGCTTTAAAGCTGTTTTCCTAATCCGTAGTTGCGTCATTGACTTAGCTGATTCAGAGAAATACTTTCTAATCTCAGCTCGGTCTAAGTCTCTAATATTTAGCTGTCCGAAAATCGGTATGACTTCTTTGTCTAGTACTCTTATGTAGTCTTTATTGATTTTTTTTGGTTTGTTCTTGAGGACTTCAATCAACTGAGTTGCTAGATATGTAATATTCGATTTTTTCGACTTTATGAATATCGCAGGGTTAAGGTTATCTTTTTGTGCAAAGAAGTATGACCAAGCTTTTTGAGTAGCATCATCCTTACTGGGCGTTTTTAAGCTTTGTACAAACTCTGACGAGGTTCCTCCTTCAGAAACTCGCATTCGAATATACCAATTTTTGCTGCGTTTTTGTTTATAGATAGCAAGCCCTGAGCGGAGCCTTTGATACTCGTAAGACATAAAGTTTTATACTTTCTTTTATACTAATTAATATGTAGGTCTAACTTACTGTAAAAGAAGGATAAAGTATAGGTATGATAAATTCAAAATCCGTTGCCTTCGGGCGTGGCGGTTCAAGTCCGCCCACCGGTACCATACATAGAAAGGTCGCTTATATAGCGGCCTTTCGTCGTTTTGGGGCTTATATCTACTGAGCAGCGTTGTTCAAGTACCTTTGTCGGACTATCGTTGCTGAATTTACTTTCCTGCCCCCGATTTCTTGAGCATTCTTTGAATCTCTTATTCATCTCTTAGAACATAACAGCGGCACAACTGCTCTTAATCCCGAGATTAAAACTTTGTTAAAGCTATGGGTCTTTTCCTGACTTTCCTACCTTAAAGTTTGGAGCTTTATTTCTTGGTATTGAGTAACACTTTTCACTGAAAAAGCTAAAATTTTCTGCTAGTTAGAAAAAGGTTGTCTATCTTTAAAATAACAACATGGAGATAGAAAATGTATCAACTTACCCCTTACTTATTTTTTGCTGGCCGTTGTGAAGAGGCGCTTGATTTTTACCACAAATGTTTTGCTGGCGTTGTTGTAACAAAACAGCTTTTTAAAGATGCACCCCAGCAAATAGAAGGGGCGGATCCTAACTGGGTAATGCATGCGGAATTTGAAGCATTTGGCATGAAGCTGATGCTTTCTGACGGAATATTAGCTCAAGAGCGCAGTGGGAATAATATCGCGCTTGCTATTGTGATGACTGACCTTGATGAGCAGGCGCGTGTTTTTGACAAGTTGTCCCACGGTGGGCATATCATGATGCCACTTGCCGATGCGCCTTGGGGCGCCCGGTTTGGGAAAGTTGAGGATAAATTTGGGGTTCGCTGGATACTTAACTGTGATTTAGTCAGGTAACAAAAAGACACAAACTGACGCGTTATTGATCTCTCATTAACATTCACTCGTGATGAATTCCGGTTTTTAATCATCTAAAATTATAAATTGGTTAGTAAAAGATAAGTTGTATATAGATCGTGGCCAACATCAAGATAACAGTAGATAGACTACAGCCAGGGTTGCATATTCGACTTCCGGTCAAATGGAATGAGCATCCCTTCTTATTTAATAGTTTCAAGATAAAAGACGAAGACCAGATTCGCATGATTCGCCATTTGGGGATCAAACACGTCTTTATTAACACTTCTCAGAGTGATACTCAGCCACTGCCTGTGGCTGAAGAACAAGCGAATGAAGGCGTAGAACAAGTTCTGCATGAAGAAATCGATCTTGAAGCGCAAAAACTCTGGAAAGAAAAGCAAGACAGAATCGAAAAGCTCAGTGCTTACCGTAGACGTGTCATAAATTGTGAAAAAGAGTTTGAGCGTTCTCTATCGAGAATGAGAGCGGTGATGAACAAGATTCGTAACCGTCCTGAACAAGCCGTTGATGAAGCAAGCCAGTTAGTAAACGACATAGTTGATAAACTGTTGAGCGATGATAACGTCACGCTTCATCTTATGAATGGCAAGAGTGAGTTTGAAGATATCTATTTTCATTCTCTTAATGTTTCAGTTGTCGCAATGATGATCGCGAAAGCTCAGCAGTTAAGTGCGGATAAGATTAAAGAGGTGGCATTTGCCTCTTTATTCCATGACATGGGAAAGGTAAAAGTACCCACTGCAATATTACGTAAGCCGACAGCTTTAACTGAACCTGAGAAAAATTATCTTAAATTGCATACCAAGTATGGCTTGGAAATCGCGGCCAATATGGATAGCTTTCCCGAGAGCGCCAGAACAGTGATTGCTCAGCACCATGAGCTGAATGATGGCTCAGGCTATCCTGAAGGTCTTAAAGAAGAGCAAATAGATGAACTGACTCAAATTGTCTCTGTGGCTAATGCTTATGATAACTTGTGTCATAGCAATATCCCTTCAGAGCAAAAGATCCCATATGTTGCGCTTTCCCACTTATATAAGAACTGTAAGCATCATTATAACAATGAGAATCTGAGTCTCTTAATCAAGTTTATGGGAATCTATCCGCCAGGAACGGTGGTGCAGTTATCGAATGATATGGTCGGTTTGGTGATCTCGGTAAATGCGCAAAACATTCTTCATCCTAATGTACTGATCTATGATCCGTCAGTTCCTAGAACACAAGCTCCAATTATCGACTTGGCAGAAAAAGAGATAAAGATAGTTAATGCCATACTACCGACCAAGTTGCCGGATAAAGTAAGAGAGTATTTAAACCCGCGCTCGCGAATTTCTTATTTCTTCGACTCTGACGAATAGTTACACACAGGGTTTTGTGGATAACGCTTGGTTAAACTGAGTGTAAAGTGGGTGTAAATTAGAGTCTGACTGATAAGTGTTCAGTCAGGCTTTTTTTATGAAAAAAATGCATTTTTTTGCTTGCCTTAAAAATGGAACTCCCTATAATGCGCTTCCACTGACACGGCAGACGCCACAAGGCTTCAGCGGAAAGTCAGTAAAGCCAACTAGCTAAGTTTTCTACTCAAATCGAGTGAAACAAAAAATTCAAAAAAGTGTTTGACACTTCAAATTGAAACGCTAGAATGGCTGCCTCTTCCGAAGTGATGTGAGTCACAAAGAAGAGAAGCTCTTTAACAATATAAACCTATCAATCTGTGTGGGCACTCGTTGATGATAATCCAATTAGAAATTTCTCTAAATAAAGAGGGGTTTCAAATTAGGTTTCAATGAAACGAAGTGACCAACGAGATTAAGTTTACTTAGTCTTGGCACAGTCAATTCATTATCGTTCTGTTGGAACGATAATAGCTTTAAAATTACATTAGTAGTTTTGAAGTCAGTATTCATTGAGCCGACCAAAATCTTAAATTGAAGAGTTTGATCATGGCTCAGATTGAACGCTGGCGGCAGGCCTAACACATGCAAGTCGAGCGGAAACGAGTTAACTGAACCTTCGGGGGACGTTAACGGCGTCGAGCGGCGGACGGGTGAGTAATGCCTAGGAAATTGCCCTGATGTGGGGGATAACCATTGGAAACGATGGCTAATACCGCATAATGCCTTCGGGCCAAAGAGGGGGACCTTCGGGCCTCTCGCGTCAGGATATGCCTAGGTGGGATTAGCTAGTTGGTGAGGTAAGGGCTCACCAAGGCGACGATCCCTAGCTGGTCTGAGAGGATGATCAGCCACACTGGAACTGAGACACGGTCCAGACTCCTACGGGAGGCAGCAGTGGGGAATATTGCACAATGGGCGCAAGCCTGATGCAGCCATGCCGCGTGTATGAAGAAGGCCTTCGGGTTGTAAAGTACTTTCAGCAGTGAGGAAGGTGGTGTAGTTAATAACTGCATCACTTGACGTTAGCTGCAGAAGAAGCACCGGCTAACTCCGTGCCAGCAGCCGCGGTAATACGGAGGGTGCGAGCGTTAATCGGAATTACTGGGCGTAAAGCGCATGCAGGTGGT
>NZ_LUAX01000003.1 GCF_001695575.1 Vibrio europaeus
TGATGCAGTTATTAACTACACCACCTTCCTCACTGCTGAAAGTACTTTACAACCCGAAGGCCTTCTTCATACACGCGGCATGGCTGCATCAGGCTTGCGCCCATTGTGCAATATTCCCCACTGCTGCCTCCCGTAGGAGTCTGGACCGTGTCTCAGTTCCAGTGTGGCTGATCATCCTCTCAGACCAGCTAGGGATCGTCGCCTTGGTGAGCCCTTACCTCACCAACTAGCTAATCCCACCTAGGCATATCCTGACGCGAGAGGCCCGAAGGTCCCCCTCTTTGGCCCGAAGGCATTATGCGGTATTAGCCATCGTTTCCAATGGTTATCCCCCACATCAGGGCAATTTCCTAGGCATTACTCACCCGTCCGCCGCTCGACGCCGTTAACGTTCCCCGAAGGTTCAGTTAACTCGTTTCCGCTCGACTTGCATGTGTTAGGCCTGCCGCCAGCGTTCAATCTGAGCCATGATCAAACTCTTCAATTTAAGATTTTGGTCGGCTCAATGAATACTGACTTCAAAACTACTAATGTAATTTTAAAGCTATTATCGTTCCAACAGAACGATAATGAATTGACTGTGCTGAATCCGAAGATTCAATGGTCACTTCGTATCATTGAAACCTAATTTGAAACCGAAGTTTCTAATTGGATTATCATCAACGAGTGCCCACACAGATTGATAGGTCTATATTTTTAAAGAACTTCGTTTTGGGCTCTGCTCAAAACGGACGGCCATTTTATCGATATAACTTTTAGTGTCAATCACTTTTTTCGTTATTTCTTCGAAAGTTAATGCTTAACTCTCACCGTCTCTGTTGTCATTGCTTTTCAGCTTAGTTTCCCCTGACAACGGAGGCGCATTATAGGCAGTTCCGAACTAAGCACAACCCCTATAATTAAAAAAAGTCACATTTACAGCCCGTTCGCTCAACAAAACATCAATGCGTCTAAAAAGAAAACAAAAAGGCCATAAATAGCCCTTTATCCTTACTTATTCTCTGTTTTCATTGATGAGCAATGACTTGATCATTCTTCACTAATAGTTTGACTGGTTTATCTGGTATTACCTTTCCAGCCAGAATTGCTTTCGCTAATGGATTCTCCACACTCTGCTGAATGGCTCTTTTAAGCGGTCTTGCACCATACACAGGATCAAAGCCCACTTGGGCAATCAAATCTAACGCTTTATCAGAAACATCGAGTGAATAACCTTTCTCTTCCATTCTCTTAGATAGACGATCCAATTGAATTGAGGCAATTGACTTAATGTGGTCCTGACCTAATGGATGGAAGACAACACTTTCATCAACACGATTAAGGAACTCCGGGCGGAAATGCTTGCCGACCACATCCATAACCTGCTCTTTCATTCCCTGATAATCAAGCGAACCAAAGTTTTCTTGAATTCGAGTTGAGCCCAAGTTGGAAGTCATAATAACAACGGTATTACGAAAATCGACCGTTCTACCTTGCCCATCGGTGAGGCGACCATCATCGAGCACTTGGAGCAGTATATTGAAAACGTCTGGGTGCGCTTTCTCTACTTCATCTAACAAGATCACTGAATATGGTTTGCGACGAACGGCCTCTGTTAAATAGCCGCCCTCTTCATAGCCAACATAACCTGGAGGTGCGCCGACTAAACGAGCAACGGAATGTTTCTCCATAAACTCGGACATGTCGATACGTACCATTGCATCTTCACTATCAAACATAAAGCTTGCTAATGTTTTGCATAGTTCCGTTTTACCAACACCTGTTGGCCCCAAAAATAGGAACGAGCCAATAGGTTGATTTGGATCGGATAAGCCAGCTCGGCTGCGACGAATCGCATTAGCCACTACTTCAACGGCTTCAGTTTGACCAATAACACGTTTGTGCAGAACATCTTCCATACGCAGCAGTTTTTCTTTCTCTGCTTCAAGCATCTTAGACACAGGGATGCCTGTTTGCTTCGACAAAACATCTGCGATTTCGTTATCCGTGACTTTATTACGTAATAAGGTCATTTCTTGCATTTCTGCTTGAGTCGCAAGATCGAGCTGCTTTTCGAGTTCTGGAATACGGCCATATTGAAGTTCAGACATTCTATTAAGGTCACCGGCTCGGCGAGCAAACTCCATATCCATTCGTGCTTGTTCTAACTCAGACTTAATATGTTGAGTACCAGACAAGGCTGCTTTTTCTGCGTTCCAAACTTCTTCAAGTTCGGCAAAAGCGCGCTCTTTCTCTGCCAACTCCTCATTTAAGATGGTTAGACGCTTTTCACTTGCGTCATCATGCTCGTTGGTTAGGGCTTGCTGCTCAATCTTAAGCTGAATGATCTTGCGTTCTAGTTTGTCGAGAGATTCTGGTTTCGAGTCGATCTGCATACGGATGCTCGAAGCCGCCTCATCAATAAGGTCAATCGCTTTGTCCGGAAGCTGACGATCAGAGACGTAACGATGAGATAAACTTGCCGCTGCTACGATTGCAGGGTCAGTTATCTCTACATGGTGGTGAAGCTCATAACGTTCCTTCAAACCACGTAAGATAGCCACGGTATCTTCTACACTCGGCTCATCAACGATCACTTTTTGGAAACGGCGCTCAAGCGCAGGATCTTTCTCTATATATTGTCGATACTCGTCCAGTGTCGTCGCGCCAACACAGTGAAGCTCGCCACGGGCAAGCGCAGGTTTAAGCATATTGCCAGCATCCATTGAGCCTTCACCTTTACCCGCTCCGACCATGGTATGAATTTCGTCAATAAAGAGGATAACGTTACCCTCTTCTTTAGATAATTCATTGAGTACCGATTTTAGACGCTCTTCAAACTCGCCGCGATACTTAGCCCCCGCCACAAGCGCGCCCATATCTAAAGAGAGCACCCGGCGGCCACGAAGACCTTCAGGCACTTCGTTATTAATGATTCGCTGAGCAAGACCTTCAACAATTGCTGTTTTACCAACACCGGGTTCACCAATGATTACCGGGTTGTTTTTGGTTCGGCGCTGCAAGACTTGGATAGTACGACGAATCTCGTCATCACGGCCGATAACGGGGTCAAGCTTGCCTTGTTCAGCACGCTCAGTGAGGTCGATGGTGAACTTCTCTAAAGCTTGACGTAACTCTTCTGCATTTGGGTCATTGATTTTTTGTCCGCCACGAACTTTATCTATTGCTTCAGCAACATTCGCTTCTGTTAGGCCTAGCTCTTTAAGCAGAGCGCCTAAAGCCCCTTTATCTTCTAATGCAGCAAGCAGGAATACTTCAGATGAGATATAAGCATCTTGACGTTTCTGTGCGACTTTATCGCACAAGTTAAACATGGTGCCCATCGCACTCGATAGCTGCACATCCCCACCAATACCACTCACTTTAGGTAATCGGTCTAGAATTTCGCTTAACTTAGAGCGTAAATGGGTAACATCAACATTAAGCATGGTCAAAAGTGGACGAATTGGGCTGCCATTTTGATCCATTAGTGCCACCATTAGGTGCACAGGTTCGATGTATTGATGATCTCGGCCTAAAGCCAATGATTGAGCGTCAGATATAGCGATTTGGAATTTGCTAGTAAATCTGTCAAGACGCATACCTACCTTCCTACCTCAACTGAGAAAAAATTAACTAATCAGTATGAAAGATGGATACGCTAGGCGGGAATTTCAAGGGGAGAGAGTCTGTTTCCGCTATGAAAACAGACGATTAATATTCAATCCAGATAAATGTCGCTTGGCGTCCAGTTACCCCATCGCGGCGATAGGAGTAAAAGCGCTCTGCATCTTCAAAAGTACACAGTTCGCTGTAATAAACTTGATTCACTCCTGCTCGTTGCAACCTTTGCGTAACCAGTTGATTCATATCAGCTAGCCACTTCCCTTCTTGCGTACGTGGAGTAAATGCCGTTACCGCCATTGCTTCGACAGAAACGAAGGCATCAACAACATCTTTACCTACCTCGAACACTGGAGCACCGATAGCAGGTCCAATCCAAGCCATGACTTCGCCATCAAACTTTTCAACCGCATTTTCAACAATGCCGCTGGCAAGTCCGCGCCACCCTGCATGGACAGCAGCAACTTGCGTTCCCTGAACATTGGTTAGCAGAACAGGTAAACAATCCGCCGTCATTGCCGAGCAAACAACATTAGTAGTGGTAGTGAAAATGCCATCAGCATTTAGCACCTGACTAGTTGGAGCATTCACCTCTTCAACCACTGCCGAATGAGTTTGATTGAGCCAAACAGGCGCACTTGGCATGTTTGCCTGCTCGGTGAGCCATTGACGATTCTGTTCAACCTTTGCCAGTTCGTCCCCAACATGAGTACCTAAGTTCAAACCTTGGTACACGCCAGTCGAAAAGCCGTCACATCGCGTCGAAGCAAAAGCTTTAATCTGTTTTGCGGCTGGCCAGTTAGGAACGATCAGATCCATAGGTTTAGTACTCGTCTTCTAAGCCATGCTCACGGGTATCTTGGCGAAGCGCTTCTGCCATTTCTACCATGTCATCTGGTACTGGTGCGTGGAACTCAACTTCTTCACCCGTGATTGGGTGTTCGAACTTAAGCATAACCGCATGCAGAGCTTGGCGGTCAAAAGAGCGTATGTGTTCTGCCAACTCTTGCGAAGCACCACTTGGTATACGAGCACGACCACCGTATGCAGTGTCACCTAGAAGCGGATGCTGCAGATAAGACATATGAACACGGATTTGGTGAGTACGGCCAGTTTCCAGACGTAGACGAATACGAGTATGCTCGCGGAAATGTTCCGCTACTCGATAATGCGTGATCGCCGGTTTACCCATAGGGCTTACGGCCATCAAGGTGCGTTTCGTCGAGTGTCTACCAATCGGTTGTTCAACACGACCACCCGCGGTCATACGGCCAATTGCAATCGCTTCATACTCACGAACGAAGTTGCGCTTTTTCTGTAGAGCGCGAACCAAACGTGTTTGAGCAGGAACCGTCTTTGCAACCACCATTAAGCCAGTGGTGTCTTTATCAAGGCGATGCACGATACCTGCACGCGGGACTTCCGCGATATCAGGGTAATGATGGAGCAATGCGTTGAGCACAGTACCATCTGGCGTGCCGGCACCCGGGTGAACCACAAAGCCACGAGGCTTATTGATCACCATGATGTCGTCGTCTTCATAAACGATATCTAATGGAATATCTTGCGCTTCCCAACGCTCTTCATCTTCAAGTTCCGCTTGTAGGGTAATCTCTTCACCGCCCATCACTTTGGTGCGTGGCTTGGTGATTACCTCTCCGTTCACTTGAACTTTACCATTCAGAAGCCATTCTTTTAGGCGAGAACGTGAGAAGTCGGCGAATAATTCGGCGATAGCTTGGTCTAAACGCTGACCTAATTGGCTATCTTTTACTGTATTTGTTAATTCAATCTGCTGAGCCATATCGAACTTTTTTAAAAACTGTGAGACTAATTGTCACTACTGTGGAAAAATATACTATTTGGACATTGTATCTGTTACGCCACAGAAAGTAACGGAAGCAACAGAAATATTTATCTCAAGGAATCGAATCCTGACATGAAAAAGCATACTTTATCTGGTTTGTTGGCATTATCCGTACTGGTAGGCTGCTCTAGCAGCGAAGAAGTTGTGCCAGATGTGCCACCATCTGAGCTTTACTCAGAAGCACAGGTTTCGCTTCAAAGTGGTAACTGGCTGACTGCAATTAGCAAACTGGAAGCGCTAGATTCTCGCTACCCATTTGGTGCTTACTCAGAGCAGGTGCAACTCGATCTTATCTACGTCTACTACAAAAATGACGACTTAGCGCTAGGCTTAGCAACAATAGAACGCTTTATGCGCCTCAACCCAACCCATGAAAAACTAGATTGGGTACTTTATATGCGCGGCCTTACTCATATGGCGCAAGATCGTAACTTTATGCATGACGTGTTTAACATGGATCGTAGCGATCGCGATCCAGAGCCAGTGAAAAAAGCATTTGCTGACTTTAAGAAGCTACTTGAGCGTTACCCTGCTAGCCCATATGCAGAAGACGCACAAAAACGTATGTACGCACTTAAAAATCGATTAGCGAATTACGACCTAGCGACGGCAGATTTTTACCTACGTCGTGAAGCTTGGATTGCTGCGATTAATCGTACTCAAGAGCTACAAAAGACTTACCCTGATACAGAAGCAGCACGTAAGTCTTTAGAGATTCAACTTGAAGCCTATCAGCAACTAGGTTTAGAAGATGCGGTTAAACGAACTGAGGAACTCATCGAGCTAAACCCTCAGTAACTTGCTAATTTAATAGAAGAAGCGCCTTTATCGTATGGCGCTTTTTTTACACCTAATTTTTGCACCTGTACCACTTTACAACTACATTTTAATCAATGTTGTATAGAGGTCCGTCATGCTGCGAGCAGTTGTTTCCGTTTTATTAATCTTCCTTTCAATCCAGTGCGCTCAAGCTCTTTCGTTGTCGCCCTTAAAGAAACAGCCTTATTTTGGCGATCTACCTTCGCTTGAAAAGAAAGGCGTCATCCGAGTTCTTGTCGCTGCTGATTTGGGTTTTTACTATGTTGAAGGAGGCAAACCCAAAGGGATACTCGCAGAGCTTCTCTATCATTTCGAAAAAGAGCTGCGTCAACGCTCTTCTTACTTCAACTTGCAAGTTATTCCCGTACACCGCGACGAGTTAATTCCATCCCTTGAGCAGGGCTACGGAGATTTAGTGGTCGCCAACCTAACCATTACCCAATCACGGCTAGAAATAATCGATTTTAGTGCACCTGTTTTAAAAGGCGTCCAGGAGCTACTGGTTACCCACAATGCCATTGAACCGATTCTTTCTTTTGAGCAATTAAGCGGGCAAGAAGTTTGGGTTCGTGCAAGCTCCAGTTATTTTGAAAGCTTACAAAAGCTTAACCAACAGCTTGATAACCAATCTTTACAGCCCATCACAATTCGATTTATTGAAGAGACACTACAAGATTACGAGCTGGTTGAGATGATCAACCAAGGACATATACCCGCAACCATACTAGATAGCCATAAAACTGAGTTATGGTTAAAGGTGATGGAGAACATCCAGATTCACGCCAATATTCCACTGCGTGAAGAAGGACAGATCGCTTGGGCAATGCGTAAAGATAGCCCAAAACTAGAAGCCTTTGTGAATCAATATCTCAAAGATTATCGCTCTGGCACCCTTCTCGGTAATGTTATTTATGGTAAGTACTTAGGTAACACTCAATGGCTTAAACGAATCTTAAATCCTAACCACATTAATAAACTAGAGTCCCTGACTCCGCTCTTCGAGCTCTATTCGGATCAATATAACTTCGATTCTCTGATGATTTCTGCTCAAGGCTTTCAAGAATCAGGGCTAGATCAAAGTAAGGTATCGCACAAAGGGGCTGTAGGTGTGATGCAAGTTTTACCAAGTACGGCGAAAGACCCTAACGTCAACATTCCGGATATTTACCAAGTCGACAACAACATCCATGCTGGCGTGAAATACATGCGATTTGTTAAAGACCGTTATTTTAGCGAACAAAACATCTTACCCGAAGACCAAGTCTACTTCGCGCTTGCAGCTTATAACGCAGGCCCAGCTAATATTCGTAAGATGCGCCGCCTAGCAGAGAAGAATGGCTATGACCCCAATAAATGGTTTCGCAATGTTGAAATTATGGCTCGAAGAAACATTGGACGAGAACCCGTCCATTACGTTTCGAACATCAATCGCTATTTCATTATCTACAAGCAACTCAACTCGCTGAGACTAATAAGAGAAAATCAAGCCGCGCTAAACGGAGTTGCAGAAGAGCCTTAACAAGGTGGCAAGCTAACAGCAAAGAGACAGAAGTGAGAGTTGGGAAGAAAATGGAATTTAATTCACATTTTGCAGGTGGTTAATTCGCAATCAAGTGTTTTTATTAGGTCGCAGGAAGTCCCTAAAAAACAGTTGAATTTTAGCGTGTTACCCCTCCCAATCTAATGAGATTTTCTCGTGATACAAGTTTTTTCGACTCACAATCAAGCTAGTATTTGAGATAGATCACGTTTAATTTCAACGCGTCAAACCACCCATTAAATAGTGACTTAGATCACATCTTTTTAGCCTTGGATAAGTAATCTGGAGTTAACCCATGAGGGATGACACAGAGGAAAGCATCTATGAAAGTAAACATCACTGGTAAGAATATCGACATCACCTCTGCAATCCGCAATCACATTGAGAGCAAATTTAAAAAGTTAGAAAAGTGGCAAGTAGACATTATCGGTTGTCAGGCAAGCTTCAGCGAGGAGCCGAACAAACAGAAGAAATTTGAGGCTGTAATCACCGTACCAAAAGGACAGCTTATTGCGTCCGCCACTCACGAAGATTTATACGCTGCCGTTAACGAGGTAGAACAAAAACTAGAACGTCAGCTAAACAAACTACGCCACAAGCCGGAAGCACGCCGTACTGAGAAGCCAGAGCTTGAGGAAGAAGTTGAATAAAGCCAAATCTAGAGGATTGTAAAAATAGCGCCGATGGGCGCTATTTTTTTGCTTGACGCCCTATAGCGTGTTGCTTATTGTGTTCAAGGGTTCACTACTTAGTTGATTATTATGCACCAAACCACTCTGTTCTTTTTTGACTTCTTTTTTCTCCACTAAGCTTGGAGGCTCTCGCGTTTTCGAAAGATAAGTCAAAAACGAACAGAAAGCCTCCCAAAGGGAGGCTTTTTTTATAAGGAATACCAGGATGACTGACCAAAAATACTCACTTGATGAAATACGACTGCGTTTAAACGAACTGGATGACCAACTACTCCAGCTCCTGTCTGAGCGTCGCCAAATGAGTATTGAAGTAGCAAAAAGCAAAGTACACACCTCAAAACCTGTTCGCGATGCCGATCGTGAACAGCAACTTTTGGTTAAGCTAATTAACAATGGTCACCAAAAGTACCAGCTTGATGCCCAGTACATCACCAAACTTTTCCATACTATTATTGAAGACTCGGTCCTCCTTCAGCAGTCATATCTACAAAACTTGGCCAACCCAGAATTGAGCCGCAAGCCACTCGCTCGCGTCGCGTTCCTCGGTTCAAAAGGCTCATACTCTCATCTCGCAAGCCGAGAGTACTTCAGCCGCAAGAACACAGAACTGATTGAACTGAACTGCGAACACTTCAGAGAAGTCACGCACACTGTGGAATCAGGTCATGCGGACTATGGCGTGTTACCAATTGAAAATACCAGCTCAGGCTCAATCAATGAGGTGTATGACCTTCTCCAACACACCACCCTCTATATCGTCGGTGAACTAACCTTGCCAATTGAGCACTGCTTGGTTGCTACGTCAGAGCTACGTTTAGAAGAGATAAAAACACTTTACTCACACCCTCAACCCCATGCTCAATGTAGCGAGTTCTTAAGCAAACTAGACGGCGTTAAGTTAGAGTCTTGCGCTAGTACCGCAGATGCAATGCGTAAAGTTAAAGAGATGAATCGCTCGGACGTTGCAGCGATCGGTAATGCATCAAGTGGAAAACTGTATGGCTTGCAGCCGATTCAAGGCAACATCGCCAATCAGACAGAAAACCATACGCGCTTTATTATCGTCGCACGTAAGCCAGTCGAGGTATCGGCTCAAATTCCAGCAAAAACAACCTTGATCATGTCGACGTCACAAGAGGCAGGCTCACTAGTTGAAACTCTATTGGTTCTTCAGCGTTACGGGATCAATATGACCAAGCTAGAATCGCGTCCTATTATGGGCAACCCTTGGGAAGAGATGTTTTATGTCGATCTTGAAGCTCATCTCGACTCTCAGGCTATGCAGCAAGCACTTAACGAGCTCACTAAGATCACAAAACATCTGAAAGTTCTTGGCTGCTACCCAAGCGAAAATGTGAAACCAACACAAGTAAAACTACAATAAATATATCTACATAGCTCAAATAAATACCACTTAGTAGCTGACACAATTTATTAATATTCTTAATATCACAGATATTTAGTTGCATATTAGTGTTGTGTCAGCCCTTACCAACTGACTCTGATAAGCAGTACATTTCTGATTTATCTAATAAGGTACCACCTAGTCAGTATGAGAGCTTCGTTCTTATCTTTACTCGCCCTTTTCAACTCCTCTGTTTTCGCACAAGAATCCGCTCTGAATGTCTATATGTGGGAAGACACGCTCTCACCAAATATCCATTCAGACTGGGAGCAAAAGTCTGGTGCACCGCTAACATTGTCGCACTTCGACAATGATGATGAGCGCAGTTTACTGATGATGAGAAGCGTCCAGCTGCCTTTTGATGTCGTTGTTTTAGATAATGTTTCAGCGCAAATATACGGCCGCCTAGGATCGTTTGTAGACTTATCGAACCTTAAGAACCGCTCCAATAACGACCCTAAATGGAACCAGGCATGCGGTCCTTATGCGGTCCCTTATTTTTGGGGAACAGTAGGTGTCGCTTACCGCAAAGATAAAATCGAACAGCCGCCCGTTACATGGCAAGAATTTGTTAATCCGCCCGAAAAGCTGTTTGGCAAGATTGGAATGATTAACGACAGCGTGGAAAGTTTTTTGCCAGTCTTGTACAGCCTAGGAATTTCGCCTACAACGGAAGACACTCAACAGCTACAAGCGGCATATCCTGCCATGATGACATTTAGCGAAAAAGTTCTCACGTATGAGTACATTTTGAGCTACGTTCGTAGCCAAGAAAACATCAACCAAATGCTAATGACCCTCGCCTATAGCGGTGATCAATACTCGTTAAACCGCTCTTTTAAGCAAGATAAATGGGACTATGTTATTCCAGACGGAGAACTCTTCCTCTGGGTGGATTGTTTAGCAGTAACCAGTCATTCAGAGCAAAAACAACAGGCTATCGCCTTTCTTGAATACCTCATGTCTCCCAAAGTGGCTGCAACAAATGCAATGGATATCAAAGCCGCTACTCCGAATTTAAGTGCTACGAAACTACTGCCCGAATGGTACTTAAATGATGCATCATTATTTCCACCAGCAGAAAGACTAAAAAACGCACGTATAGATAGCGAGCTCTCTGCAGAAAATATAAGCCTACGGGCAAAAATAATTAACCAAATACTTAAACGTCATGAAGCTAAACACTAGAGTTTTATTACTCGTTGCGCCTGTCATTTTGTTGAGTGCTGCTGTCTCTAGTTATAGCATTTACTTCAATCAAAAAGACGCCTTAATAAAGCGCGAGCAAAGTTATCTTCAACTCTCCATGGAAAAGCTAGCCGGTCACTTTCGTCAATCTATGGCATTGATCAACAGCTACTCTCTGACCCTAACCAAAAGTGACATTATTCATCACTACTTTGGGCAGCCAGAGAACCCTTATCGAGAGATGAAACTGATTGAAAACCTGCAAACCACCATCGAAAACCTGCAACCGAATAAGCAGGATGATATCGCCGTCGCTATTGTCGATAGCCAGCACAGAGTCCGCTTTTACGCCGATAATCAAAACGACCCCTTTTCCGCGTTAGATGAGAATGTACGTCACTACGTGCAGCAAACCTATGAAACAACCGGACAAATGAGCCATACGGGGTTTGCTAAAAGCTACCAAGGACAAAGTATCTTGATACGCTACGACGTATTAGACAACAACACGCTCGTTTCTCCACTTAGCTACAATAAGGATCAAGTGTTCTTTATTGTGGTATCGCTGTCACTAGAGAAGTTCGATCAACTCAAGCATATCCTTGAGTTTGACAACGACAGCAGCATCTTTTTCTCTGAAGAGCCGATCTTTAAATCAGGACTCACTCAATCAGTCGAACTAAAATCAGGCCTCTATGCCGTGTTAGATCCGGCACAGTATCTTACAACAGAGAAACTCGCCAAGATTGAACAGCGCTTAATGCTCTCATTTGGCGTGTCGTCCTTGATTACGGTTTTGATTCTTTTGGTACTGCTTTATCGCCATGTCATTCAACCCATTACCCACCTTGATCGTCAGTTAAGAGAAGTTGAACAACGTAAGCGATCGAATATTGAACGCTTAGAAAGTGATAATGAAATAGGTCGTTTATCTGCCCGTTTCTACGATATGTATAAGGAGCTCAACTCTAGCTATCAAAAAACCAAAGCGATGGCTGAGAATGACCACCTTACTCAACTGGCAAACCGCTATCAATTTCAAGTCTATGTCGAGCGAATCTTGGCTAATAAGTTTAACTACAGCCATGCATGGATTCTTTACATCGACCTAGACAACTTTAAGTATGTAAACGATAAGTATGGTCATCACGTCGGTGACTCCTTACTGGTCAACTTCGCAGAGCACATCAAACAACTCAGTTTAGAGAGCGAGAAAAAACATAGCATTAAATCACTCGCGTCGCGATTATCTGGTGATGAATTCGCAATCTTTATTGCCGCTAATAAAGCGGGTACCTTCGCTGACACATTAGCACAAGCTGTGTTAGATCCGATTCAAAACCATACCAACGCTTCCATCGGCAGTTTCCCAATAACCGCCAGTATTGGTATTGCCTCTTATCCTGATGATGGAATGGATTTAGCCAAGTTACTCTCTCATGCTGACACCGCCATGTATCAAGCTAAGCGCGCGGGTAAAAATCAAATTGCTCATTATTCAAAAGAGCTAGATGAAATTGTGCGTCGCAGAACTCAAGTAGAGCGTGCATTACGTAAAGGCGATCTAGAGAACGAATTCACTCTGCTCTATCAACCTTACTACGATCGCGATGGCAAGGTCATCAAAGGCGTCGAGGCACTATTGCGTTGGAACTCACCAAAGTTAGGCAAAGTCACTCCAAGCGAGTTCATCCCCATTTCGGAGCAAATTGGTCTATTTGGCACCATTGACCGCTGGGTCATCAAGCAAGCTTTTATCGACTTCCAGCAGCTACAGAGTTGCTTTGAGAGTCCTATTCAGCTGTCAATTAACTTGTCATCGGCAGAACTGGATTCTTTACAACTAGCGGCTGATATTCAAAGTTTGATGGAGCTATATCCCGTTCAACCGCACTTAATCGATTTCGAGATCACGGAAACTTTTGCTTCAGATTCACAAAGCTACCTACTCCTTCATGAGCTAGCGCAGATGGGCTTTAAGTTAACCATTGATGATTTTGGTTCAGGTTATACCTCTATCACTCAGTTGGTCGAATACCCTGTGCAGAAGATTAAGTTTGATCGCGAGTTCTTAGAAACTCTGATAAAAACTAATAATCATCAGGTGGTAAAACCTTTAGTTGACCTTTGTCACTCGCAATCTATGATGGTGACCGCGGAAGGGATCGAGTCAGAAGAAATGCATCGCTGGTTAGCGGATAACAAATGTGATTACATGCAGGGTTATCATCTATCGCCACCACTGTCACTTTCGCAGTTAAGTTTTGTCCATATAGACCCGAAAGGAAATCTCAATGTCGGTGAAGACGGTTATTGTAGCTTCGCTTAATCCCGCCAAAATCAATGCGGTAAAGAGTGCGTTTGAAGCCACGTTCCCTAAGCAAGCATTCAATTTTTCTGGTGTAAGTGTTGATAGCGGCGTCGCAGATCAGCCAATGTCCAATCAAGAAACACATACTGGTGCACTTAACCGTGTTGTGAATGCAAAAGCTGAATGTGCTGATGCAGACTATTATGTAGGCTTAGAGGCGGGCATCGAAGGATCTGTTACTTTTGCTTGGATGGTGGTGGAATCGCAAACCCAGCGCGGTGAGTCCCGTTCAGCCAGTTTAATGTTGCCACCCGTTGTTATTGAGAAGCTTCAACGCGCCAATGAACTTGGTGATGTCATGGATGAAGTCTTCGGTACAGAGAATATCAAACAGAAAGGTGGTGCAATAAGCTTGCTCACTCACGACTTGCTTACCCGCAGCTCGGTCTACCATCAAGCATTAATATTGGCCTTGATTCCATTCGCTAACCCAGAGCATTTCCCTGCCAATTTGTAATATGTCTTATAAAAATTAAGGATGCCGAGGCATCCTTATTTGTTTTCGAGTAGAGCGGCAATTTGCTGCTTTTCGTCTTCACTCTTTGATTTTAGCTCGTTAGAACCACGGGTAATCGTCGCAATACCTACACCAAGCATCTGGCTGATCTGCCGTTGCGACATTTCCCCCTTGAGCAACTCCCGAAAAATATTAACGCGCGCAACAAGAGCTTCGCGCTCATCTGGTGTCAATAACATGGTCAACAACATCTGATGTTGCTGTGACTCTGTGCTATGTTCAATCAGATCTAGTATCTGTTGCCACTCTTTATATTCAGGTTCTAAAGACATCTACTGGTGCTCGCTAATATTTCGCGTTCAGCTCATGCGGGTTTAAGAAAGCGCCATCAACACCTAACACCTCCCGGTAGTAGGTCTCAAACATCAGGATATTTTGCACATATCCACGAGTTTCTTTAAACGGAATTGCTTCAATAAACGCATAAGCATCTAGTTTTCCTTGCGTTCTTTCACGCCAAGTTTTCACTCGATGAGGCCCTGCATTATACGCAGCTAACGCGAAAATTCGATTGTTATCGTAGCGTTTGAGTAAGCCATCCAAGTAGTGACTACCTATCTCTATATTCTTACCCACTTGGTAAAGGTCTTTGTAGCCCTGATAATCAATCTTGTACTTCTTGGCGGTGTACTTAGCGGTAGAAGGCATAATTTGCATGATGCCACGCGCACCAACCGGTGACCTTGCTTCAATATCTAATGCGCTTTCCTGTCTTGCCAGAGACATCAGAGTTATTGGGTCAATGCTGTGCTTATCACCATAGAAGTTAAACCACCAACGATGCGCAACCGGGAAACGAATCTCAAGGTTATCCCACATCTTTGCTTGAATGCTCGCGGTCACCGTCAGATGGTGCCAGCCCTTAAATGAAGCGAATGCCGCTAGCATCTCTTTTTGAGTTTTGTCGGCTCGCGCCAGTAGCCAGCGCCATTCACTCTTAGCTGCGACAATTTTATCGCGATCGATCAACTCTTCAATTCGAATCAGTTCACTGCGATAAGGTTTTATCTGCTGTTGGTCGAGTGCAATCACTGACGTTGGATACTCAATCGAACGCTTAAGCTCTTTGGCTGCCGCGACGCTATAAAAGTTACGCTGACCAATCAAGGCCTCTAAACGTTGCTGACCAAGCTGCTTCTCACCTTGCGCCATTTCACTGCGCGCAAGCCAATATTGCCAACGTAAACTCTGCTGTTTATCTTGCGGTAACTGTTCTATCCAGCCTTCAACCCCTTGCCAGTCAGCAAACTGAATCGCTAGGCGCACACGACGCTCAATCAAAGGCACACTTGAAGAGGTAGTGATTTTCTTATCACGCCACTTAGCCAACGTTTCTGAATCTGTATTGATTAAACGAAACGAAACATAGTCAGCAAGATGCTGCGCCGTGGCTTTGTCGAAGTGCTGGCCCTTAACCACCCCATCGAACTGCTGCTGCGCCATTTCGGCATCTTTGCGTGCTAGCTTCTTAAAAGCGAGCTTAGTTTGGGTTTGGTAAAACTCAGTGACTTTATGTTTTTTGGCAAATGCCTGAACCGACTCTGGCTTACTAAACAGTGCTTTCATTTCATCGGCTTGGCGCTTTACCTGAGTCGAACTGAGCTGCCTTTTCAGATAGTTCATCAAGCTGCCATTACGAGCTTCAAACGCCAGCAGTATACGTTCAAGAACTAATTGGTCGGTTTTGATCCCTGCCTTATCCCAAGCGTCAAAAAGCGGGTCACAAGCATCGGCGATGCTATGCCCTGATAGCCAGAGCTTTTCAGCCCCCGCATATGCCACTTGCTTGTCTCCTACCTGCGCATGAGCGTTGTAGAAGTAACATTGATACGTTTCGCCTCTTGGCTCCTCAGTTTGAAACTCCAGCAGCGCGCGCCATTTTCCTTTCCTTGCCAAAGCATCGATGTAAGGAGCCCGCATTCGATTCGAGAAAGGGAAAGATTGATGAGTGGTAATAAACTGATCCACTTCACTAGGCGTTCTATCGCCAATATCAACTAAAAAACTACGATAGTCGACGTAAGGCGTAAGAGGATAATTCGCAATCTGAGGGCGTAATTTTTTGTATTCAGTAACCTGTTTACGATCAAGCAATGACTGAGCTTGATCGTATAAGTCTCGCTGTTGTTGAAGATCAGAAGCCACCACTGATGTGGTAAAGCTTGCGCTGCAAACCATCGAAGATACAAATAAAATCGATGAAGGAAGACGATGCAGCGACTTGAGAAAAGTCAGCGTCATAAAGAGTCTCATCCTGAGATTAGAAATCTATGGTGTTCCCTATTAATGCTTATTGTAATCAGCGCTGTAAAGGGCGTAGATGTAAATAATAATAAATTCACACAACTGTGACATTCAGCTTGCTTTGGGCAAATTAGTGGTTAGTAAATCATCAGTAATGGAAATCTATATCAGTGTCTTGCTTTCTCTGGTAACAAACTAAGCCCGGTTAGTATAAAATAACCTTTTACGTGAATTGACTATTTAGGAACGATCGGCAATGGCTGAATACGTATATACCATGTCGCGAGTGAGCAAAATTGTGCCACCAAAGCGACAAATTCTTAAAGACATCTCTCTAAGCTTCTTCCCTGGCGCAAAAATCGGTGTTTTGGGTCTAAACGGTGCAGGTAAATCCACCCTACTACGCATCATGGCTGGCATTGATACCGATATTGATGGTGAAGCGCGTCCACAACCAGGTCTTAATGTGGGTTACCTACCACAGGAACCAGTACTGGACGAATCTAAAACGGTACGTGAAATCGTTGAAGAAGCGGTATCCGATGTTGCAGGTGCGATGAAGCGTCTTGACGAAGTATACGCAGCTTACGCAGAACCAGATGCTGACTTCGATGCGCTAGCAAAAGAGCAAGGTGAACTTGAAGCGCTAATCCAAGCGAAAGAAGGTCATAACTTAGAGAATGCTCTAGAGCGTGCTGCTGATGCACTTCGCCTTCCTGAGTGGGATCAGAAGATTGAACACCTATCTGGTGGTGAGCGTCGCCGTGTTGCTATCTGTCGCCTACTTCTTTCGAAGCCAGACATGCTACTACTTGACGAACCAACCAACCACCTTGACGCAGAGTCTGTGGCTTGGTTAGAACGCTTCCTAGTCGATTACACAGGTACTGTTGTAGCTATTACCCACGACCGTTACTTCCTAGACAATGCGGCTGGCTGGATTCTTGAACTTGACCGTGGTGAAGGTATTCCTTGGGAAGGTAACTACACTTCTTGGCTTGAGCAGAAAGATGCTCGTCTACAGCAGGAAGCCTCTCAAGAAAAAGCACGCCAGAAAACGATTGAGAAAGAGCTTGAGTGGGTTCGTCAAAACCCTAAAGGCCGCCAGTCTAAATCTAAAGCACGTATGGCTCGCTTTGAAGAACTGCAAAGCGGTGATCGTCAGAAGCGTAACGAAACCAACGAACTCTTCATCCCACCAGGTGAGCGTCTAGGTGACAAGGTTATCGAAGTAAATAATCTATCTAAGTCTTTTGACGGTCGCGTTCTGATTGATGACCTATCATTTAGCATGCCTAAAGGTGCAATCGTGGGTATCATCGGTGCCAACGGTGCAGGTAAGTCGACTCTGTTTAAGATGCTAAGCGGTACTGAGCAACCAGATTCAGGTACGGTTGAGATGGGTGACACGGTAAAACTTGCGTCTGTCGACCAGTTCCGTGATTCGATGGATGATTCAAAAACGGTCTACCAAGAGATTTCTGAAGGCGCTGACATCATCAAGATCAACCACTTCGAAATTCCGGCTCGTGCATACTGTTCACGCTTTAACTTCAAAGGCTCAGATCAACAGAAGATCATTGGTGAGCTTTCTGGTGGTGAGCGTAACCGTGTACACCTTGCTAAGCTGCTTAAAGCTGGCGGTAACGTACTACTACTCGACGAACCAACCAACGACCTTGACGTTGAAACGCTACGTGCACTAGAAGAAGCACTTCTTGAGTTCCCTGGCTGTGCCATGGTTATCTCGCACGACCGTTGGTTCCTAGACCGTATCGCTACGCACATCATCGACTACCGCGATGAAGGTCAAGTTAACTTCTACGAAGGTAACTATACTGAATACATGGAGTGGCTGAAGAAGACCCTTGGTCCTGAAGCAGCGGAACCGCATCGCATCAAGTACAAACGTATTGCTAAGTAAATACGCTTGAAATTTGTGCAAAGGCCGCTATTATTAGCGGCCTTTATTATATAGCTCACAATACGGATAACTTCTGGTATTGATTAAAGCGAAGAATGCGAACAACCGCGCATAGTAGCCACTTTAGTTTTGTTACTCTTATGAGTTGAAATATAGAGAGAAGATTATGATCGAACGTCGTCGTTTTTCGCGCATTGTTTATCAAGCTCAAGCCACACTGACTCAAGAATCCACCGAGGTGATTGCCTTAGTGTGTGATTTATCGCTACATGGACTCTTAGCCACCAGCGAACAGTCAGACCAGCTCGACACAGATAAACAAGTAGATGTTGAATTTTCGCTTGCAGGAAGTGATGTCACGATCCAACTTGTAGGAAATATCGTTGGGCTTAATAACAATGTGATTCGTGTCAGCATAGATCATATTGATATTGAGAGTATCGGACATTTGAAGCGATTAGTTGAATTAAATGTAGGTGATGATGACCTGTTACATCGGGATATCGAACACCTCTCTGATTTAGGTGAATACACCTAAACTAACTAGTTTATGTCGAAGAAAATTACCATTTCTATCCCCAATTCCTCGGGGGTACAAACTTTTGATGTTTCAAGAAAGACTCTGTTTACTTCTATAGCTGTCATCGCTGGCACCCTTGTTTCAGGTGTCGGTTATGGCTACTACCAGTGGCATCAAGAACAAACCACTCAACAAAAGTACCATGCGCTAGTCGATAAGCTCAGCGAGCTTGAAGTGCTTTATGAGGAACAGGTTGATACCACTCACTCTCTTTCCCAAGAGCTAGAAGATAAGCGCAATCAAATACATGTATTGGGCAAACGCGTCTACGATGTGGAATCCGTTCTTGGTCTTGCAGATGAATCCTTAACGGATGATGCTAGCCTAGAAAACCGCATTGATGCAGCGGCAGTCGACTCTGCGGTTCGCGCTACCATGTTTCGCTTAATTCCAAACGACACACCAATGAACTACGAGCGTATTTCGTCTTCCTTTGGTCGTCGTACTAACCCAATCACAGGCAAAAGACATACCCATACCGGGATCGACCTTACCTGTAAGCGTGGTGAAGAGATTTATGCGCCTGCCGATGGCGTGATTGAAACCGTCCGACCAAGTAAAAAGGGCTTTGGCAACTTCTTAACCGTTCGCCACTCGTTTGGTTTTATGAGCTCCTATGCCCACTTGCATCAATTTAAAGTGCGTAGCGGACAGTTTGTCAGTAAAGGGGATCTGATCGCTACCTGTGGTAACTCTGGTAACTCCACTGGCCCTCATTTGCATTATGAAGTGCGCTTCCTCGGACGTGCTCTGAATCCGCAATACACCATGGATTGGACGCCAGAGAACTTTAACTATCTGTTCGAGAAAGAGAAAAAGGTAAAGTGGGCCCCACTGGTTAAGCTGATTGATGATACAGTAAGGCTGCAAGTTAACTTGACCAACAACCCTTATCAAGACAGTTCTGTCAGCACGGTAAAAAACGACCAAGAACCGCAGGTCGATAATCTTACAGTGCAATAGCCTTCTCAAGAAAACTAAAAGAGCGACCGTTTGGTCGCTCTTTCTCTATTCATTCTCGACTTATTAGCCGCGATGAATTGAGTCATTGGCTTGTTTTAACAAGTTCTGGCTCTCATCAAGGAACTGCTTTGAGTAATCACCAAACCAGTCACTCACTCTATCAAAGCTCTCAACAAATGCTTGTTTGTCATTACCATCCAGAACCTCTAACGCCTCACCGAAACAACGGTGGAAACGCTTGATCATGTCGATGTTTTCCTGAGAAGAGAGAATAATATCCCCGTATAGGTTAGGATCTTGGCCAAACAGACGACCAACCATTGCTAACTCCAAGCGGTAGATAGGTGAGCTAAGCTGCAGTAGCTTATCGATATTTGGGTTTTCTCGGCTTAGGTGTAGACCGTAAGCAAACGACGTAAAGTGTCTTAGCGCTTGAATCAACGTCATACCGTGGTCATGCTCACTCGCATCAATCTGGCATAAGCTCGCGCCCCAGATAGAGAACTGCTTTAACAGCCATTGATAATGCTCTTCACCGCGCCCATCACAGTAGACAATCACCTGCTTAGCTAAACTCGGCACATCTGGACCGAACATAGGGTGCAAACCAACAACAGGCCCTTTATGGACGTTCAGCATCGCTTGTAACGGTCTTGATTTTATCGAGGTTAAATCACACAGAATGCAATCTTCAGGCAATTTGCCCAACTTCTCAATCACACCTTCCGTCAGGTGAATTGGCACGGTCACCACAACCATGCCCGCATTCTCTAGCAGTTCATCAGCGCGGTGCCAATCTTTGCTGCCAAGTACTTTTACATCGTAGCCAGACAGTGTGAACATGCGACCAAACAGTCCACCCAGTTGACCATTACCACCAACGATGACAACTGAGCGCAATTCAGGGTTGAGGCACTTAAAGCCAGAATCCTTCTCGCTCGCATATGACTCGCGCATAGTACGACGCAAAATGTCTTCAATCAGCTGCGGTGGCACACCCTTTTTCTCGGCTTCTTCACGACGCGAAGCCAGCATTGCAGCTTCACGATCCGGAGCATAGATTGGCAAACCGTGCTCACTTTTTACTTCACCAACCTTCTCAACTAAAGAAAGTCGCTGGGATAATAAATCAAGAATTTGTTTATCGACTGCGTCTATCTGATCACGCAATTCATTCAATTCAACTGCCATTGATATTCCTTGTGCTCTCTACTTACCCTTTCAAGCGGTCTTCTAGGAAAGGGACTAGCTCTTCATGTGCATGACGTAATAGTGCCTCAGTTGTATCCCAATTGATACACGCATCGGTGATAGATACGCCATATTGCATTTCATTGAGAGGAATATCTGAAGATTGATTACCTTCATTGATATGGCTTTCAATCATCAAGCCGATGATTGACTTGTTGCCTTCGCGAATCTGATGGATCACATCTTCTGCTACAAGCGGCTGACGACGGAAATCTTTACGTGAGTTCGCATGGCTACAGTCAACCATCAGTGACGCTTCTAAGCCGTGCTTAGCCATATCTTGCTCACACTCAGTGACAGAAACAGAATCGTAGTTAGTCTGCTTACCGCCACGAAGGATAACATGACCGTTTGGGTTACCTTGGGTCGTCAGTAGTGCGACTTGACCTTCACGGTTGATACCCATGAAACGGTGGCTTGAAGAAGCTGCCTGCATTGCATTGATTGCCGTTGCTAAGCTGCCATCTGTACCATTTTTAAAGCCGATAGGCATTGAAAGACCACTTGCCATTTCACGGTGTGTCTGTGATTCCGTGGTGCGGGCGCCAATAGCAGCCCAGCTAAAGGTATCCGCTAGGTATTGTGGGCTAATAGGGTCAAGCGCTTCCGTCGCAAGTGGAATTTCCATTTCAGCGAGTTCAACCAAGAGTTCACGCCCAACATGCAGACCATGCTCGATATCGAATGAGCCATCTAGATGTGGGTCATTAATCAGGCCTTTCCAGCCTACAGTGGTACGAGGCTTTTCGAAGTAAACACGCATAACAATATACAGTTGATCACTCAGTTGTTCTGAGAGTACTTTTAGACGCTTAGCATATTCCTTTGCAGCATCAACATCGTGAATTGAACATGGACCACATACGACAAGTAAGCGGTGATCTTTCTTATGGATGATATCAGCAATGGTTTGGCGAGATTCTTGAAGAAAGCGGCGCGCATTATCGCTCAAAGGTAGTTTCGCTTTTAGCTCTTCAGGTGTAATAAGAACTTGTTCATCACTAATGTTAATATTGCTCAATTCACTTTTTTGCATAACTCTAACCTGTATATTATTTTTTACACCTAGCTATATCCGTGTTTACTAGGTTGGAATAAGCATAAAATAACAGGCTGAACGTAGATTTCAAGGTGTAAATATAAAAAAACACATACGTAAAAAATAATTTACACTCCGTATTTTAACTCTCTTTATTGCCAAAGTATGAGATAAGCATGTTTTCTAGAAGGATTCTTAACTAAAATATGCCTAAATCCCGCTAATTGAATCTTTATGGATCTGATCCTCTCTCTTCTTCAGCAAATGTGTGTCTATTTGGTTTTAGCTTATATGCTAAGCAAGACGCCTATCTTTTTGCCTCTGCTAAACATCTCTAACCGTCTTAGTCACAAACTGAGTGTCTATGTGCTGTTTTCGCTATTTTGTATCATGGGAACCTACTTCGGTTTGCAGATTAATGATGCAATTGCCAATACTCGCGCGATTGGCGCAGTGATGGGAGGACTGTTTGGTGGGCCGGTCGTTGGTTTCTTTGTCGGGCTAACCGGTGGTCTGCACCGCTATACTCTAGGTGGATTTACCGACCTCGCCTGCGCAATCTCGACCACAGCAGAAGGGCTGATTGGCGGCTTGTTCCATATCTACTTTGTGCGTAAGAACAAATCTGACCAACTGTTCAACCCTAGTGTCGTATTCGCCATTACTCTTGTCGCTGAAATTGTCCAGATGCTGATCATCTTGATCGTCGCCAAACCCTTTGATCAAGCTTATTCCTTGGTTTCTGCGATTGCGGCGCCAATGATCATCGCTAACTCGGTAGGCGCTGCGCTATTTATGAGTATTTTGCAGGATAGAAAAACCATCTTCGAAGAATACTCAGCGACCTTTTCTCGCCGCGCGCTGAACATTGCAGAGCGTTCCGTTGGTATTCTGGCCTCTGGCTTCAATGTGCAGAACGCTGAGAAAATTGCCCGTATAGTCTATGAAGAAACCAATGTCGGTGCGGTATCAATTACCGATGATGAAAAGATTCTTGCTTTTGTAGGTATCGGCGATGATCACCATAAACCCAATACACCTATCTCTTCACAAAGCACCTTGGATGCAATTCAACAAGATGACATCATCTACCTAGACGGGGCAGAAAAGCTGTATCAATGCTCGATCTCTGCAGATTGCAAGCTAGGCTCAGCGCTGATTATTCCACTTCGTGCAGGGGACAAGGTCATCGGCACCATTAAACTCTATGAGCCCAAACGTAAGCTCTTTTCCACCATCAATATGTCGATGGCGGAAGGGATAGCTCAGCTGCTTTCGAGCCAAATCCTGTTTGGCGATTATCAGCAAAAACAAACGCTGTTATCTCAAGCCGAAATCAAACTGCTGCATGCTCAAGTAAATCCACATTTCTTGTTTAATGCACTCAATACTATCAGTGCGGTTATCAGGCGCGATCCACCTAAAGCTCGGGAACTTATTCAGCACCTTTCGCAGTTCTTTCGCAGCAACTTGAAGCAAGATATTGAAACAGTCACGCTGAAAGAAGAACTCGCCCATGTTAACTCTTACCTCACGATAGAGAAGGCACGTTTTACCGACCGTTTAGAAGTGACGATTGATATTGATGAAGCATTGTTAACTCGAAAAATACCGACCTTTACCCTCCAGCCGTTAGTTGAGAACGCTATTAAACACGGTATCTCTAATCTTCTGGAAGGCGGTAAGATTCACATCTACAGTCAAATAAGTGAGTCAGGATTCCAAGTAGTGGTCGAAGACAATGCTGGCAGTTACACGCCACCAGCCAATGACCATGCGGGTCTGGGGATGCAGATTGTCGACAAACGACTAAGCAATAAGTTTGGTCGCGTTTCAGCTCTCAATATTGAAGTCGAGCCTAACCATTTTACTCGGATGAGCTTTATCATCCCAAATAAGAACATGTACTAAGGTATCAACATGCTTTCGGCATTAGTCATAGATGACGAACTTTTTGCTCGTGAGGAACTGACCGAGCTACTCGAAGAAACGGGTCACATTGAAGTGATAGATCAAGCCAGCAATGCGATTGAAGGGTTGAAGAAAATCAATCAACTCAAGCCTGACGTGGTGTTTCTTGATATCCAAATGCCGCAGATTACTGGGATTGAGCTGTTAGCGATGCTTGATCCTGAAACTATGCCTAATGTGGTGTTTGTCACCGCTTACGATGAGTTTGCTGTCCAAGCATTTGAAGATAATGCCTTTGATTACTTGCTAAAGCCTGTTGATACCTGTCGCTTGGAGAAAACCGTCAAGCGGTTACTCAAATCAAAACAAGCCGACACCCATCAATTTGCCGCGATTACGCCACAGAGCTTAGCTCAAGTGCCATGCATTGGCTTAAACCGCATCGTCATTATTCCAACCCAAGACGTTGAGTTTGCCTACAGTGATATCAGTGGCGTCCATGTTCAAACCCACGAACAGAAAGCCACCTCTCAGCTAACGTTAAAAGTACTTGAAGAGAAAACGCCTTTAGTTCGCTGTCACCGCCAGTTTTTGGTTAACATCAGAGCAATCAAAGAGATAAAACTGCTCGAAAATGGCCTAGCAGAAATTATCACCGTCAGTGACCATCCACTTCCGGTGAGTCGACGTTACTTGAAAACTTTAAAAGAGATGCTGGGTTTTCACTAATAACAAAAAAGCCGCACTTGATGTGCGGCTCGTTGAGTGGGTCTACGGGATTAAGCGTCAATAATGCGCTTCATGGCCTCGGAAGCCTGTTTCCATTGCTCACTGCTATGCAACTCAGACAAGCTAAAGCTCTGTATTTTCAATAAGCCATTTGCTTGCGGGGTTTCCATTACAGGCAGATTGTCTAGCACTTCGACCTGAGCGTCACGCTTGTTACACACCAAAATCATATCGCACCCAGCCACCAATGCCTGATGTGAACGCTCTGCTGGGCCGCCCATGATCGATGCACCTTCCATTGTCAGATCATCGGAGAAAACAATGCCTTTAAAGCCTAGTTTTTCACGCAGTATCTGTTTAAGCCAATACTCAGATCCACTTGCAGGCTGATCATCATAGTGAGGGAAGACAACATGCGCAGGCATCATTGCATCTAAAATTCCTGATTCAATCTGGGCTTTAAAAATCGCCATATCTTGTTCAAATATAGTGTCTCGGCTATCGAATGGCGTTTCTAAGTGGGAGTCCGCAACAACACCACCATGACCAGGAAAATGCTTACCTGTCGTCGACATTCCAACCGCTTTCATCCCTTTCATGTAAGCCAGACTGTGGCGGATAATGGTGTCGACATCATCACCAAACGCACGGCTACCAATCGCTTTACAATCAAAGCCTTTATCGAGAACAGGCGCAAAGCTCAAATCAATATCATGGGCAACTAACTCTGCTGCCATCAACCAACCACCTTGCTTTGCAAGTTGCTCGCCATTATCAAACTGAGCATATCTTTGAGCAGCCGGAATCAGTGAGAATCCTTCTTTAAAGCGCTGAACACGACCTCCTTCTTGGTCAACACCAATCAGAATTGGGCGCTTAGCCGCTTGACGAATTGATTTGTTCAAAGCCAGTAGCTGCTCACTGTCATGATAGTTGCGGGCAAATAAGATCACACCGCCAACCGTTGGGTGCTCAAGAATCTCTTTATCTTCCGCAGTCAATTCACAGCCTGCTACGTCTAACCATAACGGTCCCATGCTATCTCCACATCTGTATGAATTTCGCTAAGTCAACGAGAGTATTAGGATTACTATAGGTTTACAATGATTAGAATATCGAGTCGACGAAAATTATCCATGAATACGAAAGAGTTATATATTGGCATTATGTCTGGTACCAGCCTTGATGGTATCGATACTGTTTTGGTTGAGATCGAAGACAATCAAGTTCGCTTGCTAGATAGCCTCGACTATCCCATTCCGCATTCGCTTAAGCAGCGCCTATTAAATGTTTGTTTAGGTCAGGCAACGAGCTTAGTTGAAATTGGTCAACTTGATCATTTGCTCGGGCAGCTCTACGCACAAGCCGTTCAAGCTCTGTTAAACAAAACGGGTTATGCTACCGAGCAGATTACAGCTGTCGGCAATCACGGTCAGACCGTCTATCATCAACCGAGCGGAGAGACACCATTTACCACCCAGCTAGGTGACGCCAATATTATTGCCGCTCTTACAGGAATTGACACCATTGCGGACTTTAGACGCAAGGACATGGCTCTTGGAGGTCAAGGGGCGCCACTGGTTCCTGCATTTCACCAATCGATTTTTGGCTCTACACAGTCTAGTGTGGTGGTGCTTAATATTGGAGGCATCGCCAATATTTCCGTTTTACGACCTGAGCAAACCGTTATTGGGTATGATACAGGCCCAGGTAATATGTTGATGGACGCATGGTGTGCTAAAAACACTGGCAATGCCTATGACTGCAATGCTCAATTCGCACTGCAAGGAAAGCTCAATCAAGATTTGCTGACTGAATTACTCAGTGAGCCTTATCTTGCGCTCAGCGCGCCTAAAAGCACAGGTCGCGAGCTGTTTAACTTACCTTGGTTAGAAGCTATCCTCGCCAAGTTCACTATTAAGCCTGAAGATGTGCAACGGACTTTGTGCGAGTATACCGCTATAACAATTGCCAACGAGGTAGGTAAGTTCGCCGTTGGTAGCTCACCTGAACTACTGGTATGCGGCGGAGGAGCACACAATCCTCTTCTAATGCGTTGTCTCACCCAGCAGCTAGCTGATTGGCAGGTTATGTTGACCGATGACAAGGGTGTAGACAGCAACAATATGGAAGCGATGGCCTTTGCTTGGCTCGCCTATCGCCGTATTCACAATTTGCCAAGCAACCTGCCTGAAGTCACCGGAGCCAGTAAAGCGGTCTCCCTTGGTGTGATGTACTTTGCTGATAAATAAGGACCACTATGACTAACGATGCGTTAATCGCCGCTCTTTCTCATCTCGTTTCTGAAGGACGTAACCCAGAAACGATGGATATCGACTTATTGCCTTCTTTGGAAATTGTTAAGCGAATCAATCAGCAAGATCAACAAGTCCCATTAGCGGTAGAAAAAGTCCTACCCGAGATAGCCCAAGCGGTCGATAAGATCACTGCTGCATTTAAAGTGGGTGGCCGACTTGTTTATATGGGTGCTGGCACTAGCGGTCGCTTAGGTGTGCTCGATGCCTCAGAGTGTCCTCCAACGTTTGGCGTTTCAGACCAAATGGTGATTGGCCTGATTGCAGGCGGGCCAGAAGCGATTTTAAAAGCAAAGGAAAGCGCAGAAGACTCCCCTGAGTTTGGCGTCGAAGACCTCAAATCAATTAACTTTAGCGCTAAAGATGTGGTGGTCGGTATTGCGGCGAGTGGCCGAACCCCTTACGTCATCGGTGCTTTGGAATACGCCAATGACATTGGAGCGACGACTGTTGCTCTGTCTTGTAACCCAGACTCAACGATTGCCGACATTGCCCAAATAGCCATTAGCCCAGTTGTAGGCCCAGAAGCACTGACTGGCTCGACGCGTTTAAAATCAGGGACTGCGCAAAAGCTCGTGCTCAACATGCTTACCACGGCCAGTATGATTCGCTTGGGTAAGAGCTACCAGAACCTGATGGTCGATGTGAAAGCGACTAACAAGAAGCTCGTCGCACGCGCAGCCAGAATCGTTATGCAAGCGACTGATTGTGATAAAAGCCTAGCCACCGAAACGCTAGAGAAAACTGATTATGATGTGAAACTGGCGATTTTGATGCTACTGACTGGTATGGAGTTATCTCAAGCTAAGAATCAGCTAGAAAAGCAAGATGGCTTCTTACGTAAGGCAGTTCAACACCACCAAGGCGAATAGAAAAAATGACAAAGGGAGAAGATCACTCTTCTCCCTTTACTCTATAAAGCGTTAATTTTGGTGTTCACTCCAACCACGCTGCCACTCCATACGGAACCTTTGTGCGGTTTCGGTGCCTTCACATACACCCTCGTAATACTGACCGGATAACCCAATTTGATAAGCAAAATCAGGGTTACAATACTCGCCTACCCCTTCTAAATAGCCCTCTTCATAATCCGCGTGTTTAACACTACCTAAACTCGCCAGTTCAGTATAAGAACGTTGAGTGTGACCAGTGATGCCATCTTGGTAACCGATTTGATACCAATCCCCTTGCTCAGCTAACTGCTCTGGGCTACTGCTACAAGCCGCCAATACTGACACCAACGCTGCGATAACGATGTTTCTCATTGTTTTTCCTTGTTTTTGCAGACTTCTATTAATCAAACCACTAAATTCTAATAATTGCCACTCACCAAACGTAAAAACCACTTATTTTCTCAGCAAACCACTCACTTCGTTATACGACCACTCACGTCATAACCAGATGATGATAGATAAGTAACCCCATAATATGCATGGTGAGCTTAATCAATTTCACTAAGGAACAAGTGCTATGTTGTGGTTTCTAACCTGTGTTGCAGCCCTAATCGGCGGATACTTTATTTATGGGGCTTTTGTAGAAAAAGTCTTTGGCATTAACGAAAAACGTCAAACTCCTGCTCATACGAAAGCCGATGGCGTTGACTACGTGCCAATGTCTACTAAGAAAGTTTACCTCGTTCAGCTACTTAACATCGCTGGCGTTGGTCCAATCTTCGGCCCTATCATGGGTGCCCTATACGGTCCTGCGGCTATGCTGTGGATTGTTATCGGTTGTATTTTCGCTGGTGCAGTACACGATTACTTCTCAGGTATGCTGTCTGTTCGTAACGGCGGTGCCTCTGTTCCTACCATTACCGGCCGCTACTTAGGCAATGGCGCAAAACACTTTATGAATATCTTTGCCATTGTTCTATTGCTATTGGTTGGTGTGGTATTCGTATCAGCGCCTGCAGGCATGATCACTAACCTAATCAATGATCAAACTAGCCTATCGGTTAGCATGACGACTATGGTCATCGCGATTTTCGCTTACTACATCATCGCAACGATTGTTCCTGTTGATAAGATCATTGGTCGCTTCTACCCACTGTTCGGCGCTCTACTTATCTTCATGTCTGTTGGCTTGATGACTGCGGTTGCCTTCTCAAGCGAACATACCGTGATGGGTGATTTCCAAGTGAGTGACATGTTCACTAACCTAAACCCTAACGATATGCCGCTATGGCCTGCGCTATTTATTACCATCGCCTGTGGTGCAATCTCTGGCTTCCACGCAACACAATCGCCATTGATGGCTCGCTGTATGGAAAATGAGAAGAACGGCCGCTTTGTGTTCTATGGTGCAATGATTGGTGAAGGTGTAATTGCTCTTATTTGGTGTGCGATTGCTTTATCGTTCTTTGGTAACCTAGATGCACTGTCTGAGGCAGTAAGCAATGGTGGCCCAGGCAATGTTGTTTACAGCGCGTCATTTGGCCTACTTGGTGTGTTTGGCGGTGTAATTGCTTTCCTAGGTGTAGTGATTCTACCAATTACCTCTGGTGATACGGCTTTCCGCTCTAGCCGCCTGATCCTAGCTGAATACTTTAACGTTGACCAAAAAGCGCTGCGTAACCGCTTAATGATGGCAGTTCCACTGTTCATTATTGGTGGCATCCTAACTCAAGTAGATTTTGGTGTTATCTGGCGCTACTTCGGTTTTGCTAACCAATCAACGGCCGTCATGATGCTATGGACAGCTTCAGCCTACCTACTTCGTCACAATAAGATGCACTGGATTACAACTGTTCCTGCTATCTTCATGACAACTGTGTGTGCGACCTTCATTTTGAACAACAGCACACTAGGCTTTGGTCTACCAATCCAAGTTTCAACCATCTCAGGCATCTTGTTTGCTCTTGTCGTTGCCGGTTACGTGATTAAGACATCGAAAGGTAAAGGTGAAACGGAGCTAGCAGACGAAGAGAAACCAAAAGCAGTCACTGAAACTGCGTAAACCAACAATATCTTTGCTTGCGAAAAAGGCTCCTTCGGGAGCCTTTGTTGTATAGTCAGAAATACCAAAGTCAGAGAGGCCAAGTTTCACCTTGGTACACTGTTTAGTTTTTTGCTGATAAGGTCGCTGTCATTTTTTGACTGTTGGTACCAAATGTCCAAGCTGCTCGCTGCTGAATGTCATTCAAAGTAATGCTATTCGTCGTACCTTCAATATCAAGCAGTGCATCAATGCCATAGCCATGGATTAGGTAGCGGCTATAAAACCATGCGCGCTGAATTGGATCATCATTAATCGGCTCAACAGCAACGGCTAGTTGCTTAGTCGCAGTAGACACCTCTTCTTCAGTAATAGACTTAGATAATCCATCAAACATGGTATCTAAAGCTTGCTGTACCTCTTTGACATCTTCGCTTGCTACTTTTGCCGTTACAAACCAATCAGAGACTTGCTCTCCATCTTGAGTCACAGAGTAAATCTCTGGAGAGTAATCTAAGCCACGTTTTTCCCTGACTTCTTCAAGAAGGCGTGCACTTGCGATGCGTTTTAGTGCATCCTCAGCAAAAACATCCTTAGCTGTTTTCGCTCTTTGTTGTGTGTTAATCAGACGAGTTAACAGCATAGTGCCTTTTTCACTGCCTTCATTAACTTCAATAAGAGGTGCTAACTCTGTGTTGTAACCATTGTCAAAGTTCAACGGGGAAGGCTTATCTTTTCGCAGCGAAATTGAAGCTATGTACTTACGCAGCATAGGAGCAATTTGTGCAGGCTCAAGATCGGCAATAATGACCAACTTATTATCCCGGTTATAGCGGAACAAGCGCTGATGGACCTCTAGCAGTTGCTCGGTAGTGACTCCGGCAATATCTGGGTTCAACACGTAACGGTGACGGCTATCTGGTTGATAAGTAACGGCATTAATTGCTTTGTACCATTTCCCTTCAGGGGAGTTGTAATAAGCGCTATTGTTCTCATAAAACTCTTGCTTCACAGCTTCGAGTTGACGCGGCTCAACCTTCACCTCAGTTGTAATGTTAAAGATAGTATTCAGAGCTAAGGGTAGCTCTTTCGCCGTAGTGTTTATCTCTAACCCATGAAACGTCAGACCAATAAATGGAAACACTGCGACATCTTTCTTACGCAAGTAACTGTCAAATTGCGCGCCGCTAAACTCTCCTAACCCACTTCGGGCAGCAGACTGTGGCAGTAAATCACTTGCTGCGTACAAATCAGGAGTAAGGGCTGCTTTACCGCCTTGGCTGGCATAGACAATATGTGCTCTCTTACCTGCTTTCGGATCACGCTGGAACCACACTTCGACACCGTTACTCAATTGCCATACGGTGAAGTCACGTTCTCGATCCAATTGCGACACTATCTCACCCTGTGCCGCTGGTTGTTTCAGTTCTGAGGTCACTTGCTGCAACGCTAACGGTTTAAAGCCGGCTTGAGCATACCGCTCAGGGAGTTTATTGAACTGCTGCTCTAACGCACTCAAAGATTCGTCTGCACTATAACCCTGAAGCCAAGCGAGATCAGACGAAAGCAGGTCATCTATGTTGTCATTGACTCGCTTCAAATCTACATGAGTCACAAACTCACTCAGGGCTTTGCGATTTGTCTCTCGACTTTGTACTGGCATGGCTTGTTCAATAGCGAATACCTTGTCATCCACGATTTGCAATGGCTTGCGCTTATCCCATTCACTATCGAAGTTAGACAAACTATTGCGATAGCCAGTCATAATACTCTCTAGCTCACTTTGGCTAACTCCATAGTCTCTTAAAGAGCGTAAAGTCTCCAAAAACAGTTGCTGACTCGCCTCTCTATTATCAGCCGAAAAAGCGATACTCGCTGCTGAATATCGGTTGTATTCAATCCATTGAGTGTAGCTTCCCGAATATTGCACCGCTTGAGCAGCATTGTTGAAGGCGGCGTGAAGTCGTTGAGAGATTAACTGCTGAGTAACATCATCTAGCCAGTATTGATACTGCTGCTTAAAAGTGGTGATGGCGATAGGCCCTCTATCAACTAGGAAATGTAAGCTTGGCGACTCCATCTCCCCCACTAATAAGGTGTATGACTCTTCGTTAATGCTGTAATCACGTTGCTTGTTAACCCCTGGCTTGCCGTTGCTTTTCCAAGTTGAAAATTGCTGTGAGATAAGCTTTGAAAGCTCTTCACTGTTGATGTTGCCAGAGATTATCAACTCAGCATTTTGCGGTTGGTACCAATTTTGGTAGTAGCTTTTCAGCCCTTGTACAGACGCCTGCTTCACTGACTCTTGAGTCCCTAGAGGATCCTTCCCCTCTACCAACGTACCTTTTATTGCTTCTAGATAAGCTTTGGTAAACAAAGGCTCATTCTCTGGTCGAGTAGCGCGGAACTCACCAAGAATAACGCCTTTCTCGCGCTCAACCTGTTTAGGAGCAAACTCAATACCATCTGCGACATCCCTCATCCAAGTCAAAGCGAGTGTCAGATGCTCTTGATCGGATAGATCCATTTTATACGTTGTCAGTTGGTATCCAGTGAACGCGTTAATATCGGCGCCAAAGCTACCGCCTGTTTTCTCAAATAGCTTAATTACATCGTTACCCGTAAAATTACGGCTACCATTAAACGCCATATGCTCGACGAAGTGAGCATAGCCTTGTTGATCGTCAGCCTCTTGAATCGAGCCTGCGTGAATCATCAGGCGAATTGAAACTTCTTTATCCTCTGTTGGGTAGAGATGGTAGCGCAACCCATTATCGAGTTGATACTGGCTCCAATTCGCGTCTTCTGGAATGGATGCGTCAAGATCACTGTTGCAACCGACGATAAGTAAAACGATAGAAAAAGTAAGCCACTTTTTAATCACTTGCATGAACAACTCCTAGTCCAATTACTAACCGCACTATATCGTTCCGCGTGGCTCAAATGTAATACACAACAAGCAATGGCAAGAAAATACGACTCACAACAGATAATCTTGAAACTTATATGATTATTAACAGACTAGATATTTAACAGCAGATACAAAAAAGCCCCTAACTTAAGAGTAAGTTAGGGGCTAGATTCACTAAGCAAGGTTAGTCTACTTGTTTAATTTGTAGCTCTTTAGGCACTTCAAAGAACATGTTTTCTTCACGGCCTTGGATCTCTTCGACAGAGCGCGTACCTACCAGATCTTTAATACGATCTAGGATCTTGTTAACCAGTTCCTCTGGCGCAGAAGCTCCGGCAGTTACGCCGACTCTCACTTTACCTTCAAACCACTGTGGTTCGATGTCTTCAGGGCAATCAGTCAGGTAACCTGGTGTACCTAGCTTCTCTGCAAGCTCTTTTAGGCGAGTAGAGTTAGATGAGTTTTTAGAGCCAACCACAATCACGACATCGACATCGGTCGCCATTTCACGCACGGCATCTTGACGGTTTTGCGTTGCGTAGCAGATATCATCTTTACGAGGCCCCTGAATATCAGGGAATACACGTCGCAGTTCTTCAATCACGTCCGCAGTTTCATCCACTGACAGCGTTGTTTGGCTAACGTAGTGTAAGTGACTTGGATCTTTCACTTTCTCTTTTAAGCTAACTACATCTGCCGGAGTTTCAACTAGGTACATACCGCCTTGCTCACTCGCATATTGACCCATGGTTCCTTCCACTTCAGGGTGGCCTGCGTGTCCTATCAATACAACTTCCATATGCTTACGGCTTGCACGCGCCACTTCCATATGAACTTTAGTCACCAATGGGCAAGTGGCGTCAAATACGGTTAAATCGCGCTCTTTGGCTTCTTTGCGTACCGCTTGAGAAACACCATGAGCCGAGAAGATTACGATGTTGTCATCAGGTACTTCCTGTAACTCTTCAACAAAGATAGCGCCACGCTGTTTTAGCCCTTCCACTACAAATCGGTTGTGAACCACTTCATGGCGTACGTAGATTGGCGGTTGGTACATTTCGAGTGCTCGCTCAACAATGCTGATCGCGCGATCAACACCGGCACAAAAGCCACGTGGGTTAGCTAACTTAATTTTCATTTCATTGCTCATGATGATTATATTTTCGCTTTGGCTCGCTATTCTACTGACAAAATTTCAACTTCAAAAGTCACATCTTGTCCTGCTAGAGGGTGGTTAAAGTCAACGGTCACTGAGTCCCCAGCAATTTCTTTAATGATTCCAGGAATTTCCATCCCATCAGGGCCTGAAAACGCCATAATCGTTCCTACTTCAACTTCTGCATCACCAACAAACTTAGTTCTGTCCATATGGTGGATATTGTCTGGGTTAGGCATGCCAAACGCGTCTTGCGCTTTAAGTTCAATGGCTTTTTTTTCTCCAGTACTTAGCCCGAGAAGACACTGTTCAAAGTTATCACTCAAGCTGCCATCACCAATTACTAACTTGGCTGGTTTCCCCATATTGTGGGTACTATCGGCAACAGAGCCGTCATTCATCTTAATGGTAAAGTGCAGAGTTACTGCTGAATCTTGGGCAATGATAGTCACGTTACTGCTTCCTTGAGGTCGTTATTTTTATAGGTGTATACCCTAAATAGTTGAAGTTTCAGCTTCAAATATGACGGGTATACTAAAAAGCGCTACCGGAATCAACCGACAGCGCCTAGGGTTATTCAATTTATCACGAATTAGGCTTTGGCATCTTCTTTCTTGCGAAAGCCATCAAGAATAATCATTGCTGCACCAATACAGATAGTTGTATCGGCTAAGTTGAATGCAGGCCAATGATAATTACCCCAGAAGAAGTCTAGGTAGTCGACAACAAAGCCGTGGACAACACGGTCAAACACGTTACCTACAGCCCCACCAATAATCATGGCGTAAGCAACGTTATTCCATTTTTCTTGTGCCGGAAGCTTGCTCATCCAGTAAGTCAGCATACCCGTTACCACAAACGCAATACCGGTAAATAGCCAACGTTGCCAACCTGCTTGGTCGCTCAAAAAGCTAAACGCTGCACCATAGTTGTGGACATACAAAAAATTAAAGAAAGGCAGTACCTCAATTCTATTCGCCCAGCCATACCCCATGTTATCCATTACGAATAGCTTGATGCCAATATCCGCAAAGAAGATAACCAAGGCTAGCCACAGCCAACGTACGCCTGATTGCTTTAGAGTAAATGTTTGTTCGCTCATAAAGTTCCTAAAAATAACCCCAGTAGATACTGGGGCTATGAATTTTCAATAAAGTTCAACTTCTGATTGCTCTAAATTATGCAAACTTGCGAACTTCACCTTCACCATCAACGTTAGACACACAACGACCACAGATCTTCTCATGACCTGCGATTGTGCCAACATCTGGAGTGTGGTGCCAACAGCGGTCACACTTCTCGTTTTCTGTTGCTTTCACTTCAACAAACAGACCTTCGACATCAGTTGCTTGCGCCGCATCTGACTTCTCACTTAGAGGCTTAACAACCGCTGCTGAAGTCAGTAGTGCAAAGCGTAGCTCATCTTCAAGCTTGCTTAGTTTGGCCGCTAGTGCATCATCGGCGTAAAGTGTCACTTCAGCTTGCAGAGAACCACCAATTGTCTTCTCTTTACGAGCATCTTCTAGCAGTTTGTTAACACCACCACGAACCACTTGGATTTCAGCCCAGAATTCGTTGTTAAGCTCTTCGCCCTCAGTTAAACCGAACAGACCTTCGTACCACTCACCAGTGAAGACAAACGTATCACGTTCACCTGGCATTTCGTTCCAGATCTCGTCTGCAGTGAACGACATAATTGGCGCCATCCAACGAACAAGCGCTTCTACAATGTAGTAAAGTGCAGTCTGACAGCTACGTTGAGCGTGACCACCTAGTTTCGCTGTGTACTGACGGTCTTTAATTACGTCTAGGTAGAATGAGCCCATTTCAATAGAACAGAACTGCATTAAGCGCTGTGTTACTGCGTGAGTGTTGTACTCACCGTAAGCTTTAACGATCTCTTCTTGTGCAGCGAGTGCACGACCTACAGCCCAACGGTCTAGAGCAACCATTTCTTCAGCAGGAACGAGATCCGTTGCTGGGTTAAAGCCGCTTAGGTTAGCAAGGAAGAAACGTGCTGTGTTACGGATACGACGGTACGCATCAGCAGAGCGTTTTAGGATTTCATCAGAAACCGCAACTTCACCTGTGTAGTCAGTTGAAGCAACCCATAGACGCAGGATATCTGCACCTAGCTTATTAGTCACATCTTTTGGCGCAACTACGTTACCGATTGATTTCGACATCTTACGGCCTTGACCGTCAACCACGAAACCGTGAGTAAGCACTTGCTTGTATGGCGCTTCGTCTTTCATCGCGATTGATGAGATTAGTGAAGACTGGAACCAACCGCGGTGTTGGTCAGAGCCTTCTAGGTATAGGTCTGCCGACGCGCCGTTGTACTCTTCACGAGCATCAACAACTGAGTAGTGAGTCACACCTGAATCGAACCATACGTCTAGCGTATCGAGTACTTTCTCGTACTTATCCGCTTCTTCACCTAGTAGATCAGAGATTTCTAGATCCCACCAAGCTTGAATGCCCTTCTCTTCAACTAACTGAGCTACTTTCTCAATCAGTTCTAAAGTGTTTGGATGAAGCTCTGCTGTTTCTTTGTGAACGAATAGAGCAATTGGCACACCCCAAGTACGTTGACGAGAGATACACCACTCTGGGCGACCTTCAATCATACCTTCGATGCGGCTTTGGCCCCACTCTGGCATCCACTCAACACCTTTAATTGACTCTAGTGCTTTTGCACGTAGGCCAGCTTGGTCCATAGATACGAACCATTGTGGTGTTGCACGGAAGATGATTGGCGTTTTATGTCTCCAACAGTGCGGGTAGCTGTGCTCGTAAGCGTGGTGATGTAGCAGTGCGCCTTTCTCTTTTAGCGTTTCAACAACGGCATCATTAGCTTTGAATACGTGCTGGCCAGCAAATAGCTCAGTATCCGGCAGGTAAACACCGTTTGAACCGACTGGGTTAGCCACTTCTAGGTTGTATTTGTTACCGACTGCAAAGTCTTCTTGACCGTGGCCTGGTGCTGTGTGAACGACACCAGTACCAGAATCCGTGGTTACGTGATCGCCAAGGATCGCAGGAACCGTGAAGTCGTAGAATGGGTGATTGAACTGAGATAGCTCAAGGTCGCTACCTTTTGCAAAACCAAGGTTATGGAAGTGCTCGATACCCGCACGATCCATCACGTCTTTCGCTAGCTCAGAAGCAACGATGATACGCTCCTTCGACTCACCTTCTACTTGGATCAGCACGTACTCTAGATCATCACGTAGACATACTGCGCGGTTTGCTGGCAGTGTCCAAGGTGTGGTTGTCCAGATAACGATTGAGATATCGCCTTCGCCTTCATGGCCTTCGTTCAATGAGAACTTAGATAGAAGCGCTGCTTCATCTGCCGCTTTAAAGCGTACGTCGATAGATGGAGAAACTTTATCTTTGTACTCGACTTCTGCTTCAGCAAGTGCAGAGCCACAGTCTGTACACCAGTGAACTGGTTTGAAACCTTTTAGTAGGTGGCCGTTATCAGCAATCTTACCAAGTGCACGGATGATGTTTGCTTCAGTCGCAAAATCCATAGTGCGGTAAGGCTTATCCCACTCACCCATGATACCTAGGCGTTTGAAGCTCTCTTTTTGACCTTCTACCTGACCTGCCGCGTACTTACGACACTCTTCACGGAACTCAGCCGCAGAGATTTTTTGGCCTGGTTTGCCTTTTTTCTTTTCTACCATTAGTTCAATTGGTAGACCGTGACAGTCCCAACCAGGAATGTACGGTGCATCAAAACCAGAAAGTGTTTTGGATTTAATAATAATGTCTTTAAGAATCTTGTTTAGTGCGTGACCAATGTGAATGTCACCATTCGCGTATGGAGGGCCATCGTGTAGAACGAAAGATTTTTTGCCTTTCTTCGCTTTACGGATCTCACCGTAAAGGTCTTCTTTATACCAACGCTTAAGCATTTCTGGCTCACGATTTGCCAGATTGCCACGCATCGGAAACCCTGTTTCAGGAAGGTTCAGGGTATCTTTATACTCACTCATCGATTCTTAATTCCGTTGTGTTGGGTGACAGTTAGACATTATGCCAAGCAGCGAACTAAACCGCTTGGGCTTTATACTGACGCAGCCACACCCTTGCTGCTTCAGCATCCAATTCAATTTGTTGTTTCAAAGCTTCGAACGATTCAAATTTATGTTCGTCGCGAATCTTATCTAAAAGTACGATTTCTAGCTGTTTGCCATATAAGTTGGCTTTAAAGTCGAATAAATGTACTTCGAGTTGTTGGCGTACGCCATTCACTGTCGGTCTATTACCAATATTGGCAACACCGCCGACAGGTTCTTCGCCCAAGCCCAGAGCTTGAACGGTATACACGCCAGAAACTGGCGACACGCAACGTTTTAGTGGGATATTCGCCGTCGGAAAACCAATCGTTCTGCCAAGTTTTCTCCCATGAGAAACTCGCCCACTAATACTGTAATCACGCCCAAGCATTTCAGCGGCTTGCTCAAGCTTATCTTGTGCTAAGGCTTCTCTAATCGCAGTACTGCTTACACGTAATTGTTGTAAACAGAAGCTTTGAGTGCTTACCACTTCAAAACCGTATTTTTTGCCTGCTTCTTGCAGCATGGCAAAATTGCCTTTTCGGCCACGACCAAAGCAGAAATCATCACCTACGACGAGAAACTTAACACCCAAACGCTTCACCAACAAGTCACTAATAAACTCGTCAGCACTTTGATCAGCGAATTGATGATTAAAGTTCACGCAAAGCAGCCTTTCGATATTCAATTTGCTCAACTGAACAAACTTATCTCTAAGACGCGTTAAGCGCGCGGGCGCTTTGTCTTTGGCAAACAACTCCAATGGTTGAGGGTCAAATGTCATGACAATTGAAGGCAAACTTAATTGTTTAGCTTGCTCAGACACTTGGCGTAAAACTTCTTGATGTCCGAGGTGAACACCATCGAAATTCCCGATCGTCAATACACACCCTTGATGGTGTGGTTTGATGTTGTGAATACCTCGAATCAATTCCATTGGAGACTACTAAAAACTTGTTTATTGATTATAAATTCTCAAAAAAAGAATTAACGTTGCGTGAAACTGACGGATTATATACTAATCACCCTTATTCTGTCGCTGCTTTTAGATCTTTTAAACGAACACCCATGATAAGCAGTGACAACAGGTAAACAGCCGCACCTAATCCTATCAATGCCGTTAACCACATTACTCGCTCTAGCAATGTCCAAGTTAGCCACACATTCATCTCTTCTAGCTGCCACAGAATAGCACCAACCATTAGGCCACCAGCAATAACAAGCTTGGCTATAAAGAGTAACGTTCTTTTGGTCAGGTGATAGACACCCGCAATGTGCAAGCCTCTATATAGAAGAGACATATTCACAAAGGCAGACAGTGCGGTTGCAATGGCAAGACCAACGTAACCATAAAACCAAGCGAAGATAGCATTGAAAACCATATTGGTTACCATCGCGATAATGCCATATTTAACTGGCGTTTTGGTGTCTTGGCGCGAGTAGTAACCTGGAGCCAGTACTTTAATCAACATAAAGTTGAGTAGGCCTGACGCGTAAGCAACCAGTGACATCGAGGCATGGTTCACGTCTTGGGGAGTAAACTCTCCACGCATAAACAGCACCATTAGCATAGGTTTGGCTAATACCATCAAACCAAGCATGGCAGGAATACCGAGCAAGGTGACCATACGTACGCCCCAATCCATGGTTTGTGCAAAGCCGTCACTATGATCATCAACATGCTTGCGAGACAACGCAGGTAGAATGACCGTCGCGATAGCGATACCAAATAGACCAAGTGGAAACTCTAACAGGCGATCAGAGTAATAAAGCCAACTAATAGAACCTGTCTGAAGGAAACTGGCGATAAAGGTATCGAACAAGAGGTTGATTTGACTAACTGAAACGCCAAATAGCGCAGGGATCATTAAGGTACGAATCTTAACCACGCCCGGATCGCGCCAACCCCACTTAGGTTTCACCATCACTCCCGCTTTAATCAGGAACGGGATCTGAAATAAAAACTGAACTAAGCCGCCAAGAAACACACCTATCGCTAAACCAATTTCTGGTTGTGATAATTGAGGCGCGATAAACCACGCCGATAGAATGATCATCACATTGAGAAAAACAGGCGTAAAAGAAGAGACAGCAAACTTACCTAACGTATTGAGAATCGCCCCCGACAAAGCGACAAAGGTGATAAACCATAAATACGGGAAAGTAATTTTGAGCATTAAGCTCGCGAGCTCAAACTTTTCTGCGGAAGGTCCGCCGTTGAGCCAGTCTAAGAACCAGCCAAAACCAAACAGCGCCGTTACCACGCCAGAACCCAAAACGCCAAGTACGGTAACGATAGAGACAATAACGCCTAATGTACCTGCTGCTCTCGCGATGAGCTGGCGAGTTTTGTCTATCTCTCCGGCAGCGTGGTATTCCGTCAATACTGGGACAAAGGCTTGAGAAAATGCGCCCTCAGCAAATAGACGCCTTAGAAAGTTGGGGATTTTATTAGCAAAGAAGAAGACATCGGCACTGGCCCCTGCCCCCATAAGGTTGGCAACAACAACATCTCGAACCAAGCCTAAAACTCTAGAGATCAAGGTCATAGCACTGACTATCATGCCTGACTTGAGTAGGCGTTTACTCACATTTACCTCGGGAATCAAAAATTTTGCTCTACTTTACAACAGGAATGTCATAACCAGAGCAGATTAGTATTAGCATTGAAAAAAAAATACTGTTAGAATCCCCGCCATCTTAACCGTGAAGACCTTTCAAACCAAAATTAGTTTGGCTCGATTGGTTTTTGCACAAATTATTTGACATTTAAGCGCAAATGAGGGATATTCCTCGCCCTTAAATTGTCACTGAACTAAGTTTTTGGGAGTTAGACCCTTGGCAAATAGTAAATCTGCTAAGAAGCGCGCTATCCAGGCTGAGAAACGTCGTCAGCACAACGCTAGCCGTCGCTCAATGATGCGTACTTACATGAAGAAAACTGTTGCTGCTATCGAAGCAGGCGACAAAGCTGCTGCAACTGAAGCATTTGCTACAGTTACACCAATCCTAGACCGCATGGCAACTAAAGGCCTTATTCACAAGAATAAAGCTGCACGTCATAAGTCTCGTTTCGCTGCTGCAATCAAAGCTCTTTAATAGAACTCTGATTTCCCAGTGAAAGAAAAAACCGGCAATTGCCGGTTTTTTTATATCTAAATTTCGAGGCTAAACAACAGACCTCGATAAATTGATACCAATCGCATTAATTAGATGTTCAGAAATTTGCGTAGGAAAACCCGCTTAGAACAAGGAAAAGATTGCAGCTAGCTAGTTGTTCTACCTACAAAATCTTTAACGCAGTTATCAGCGGTTTTAACAAGCAAGAATGATCAGATAATTGATGTGATTAGTATGACTATTTCTCTGAACAGTAAAGGTCGTGTAGCAATTGAATCATTGCCTTCACTTCTTCACTACTCAAAGTGTAATACACTGTCTGCGCCTCTTTTCGAGTATTAACCAAACCATCTCTTCTCAACCACGCTAGGTGCTGAGATAAAGCAGATTGGCTTAACTCCAACTTACTGCACAATTCCCCTACTGACAGCTCTTGATTGTGTAATAAGCACAAGATCTGAAGACGCCTCTCATTGGCCATCGCCTTAAGCAGTACTACAGCCTGAGCAGAGTTCTTTTCCATCTCTTGTAGATTCATCGGCCACTACCTCTTCCTACAACAATACTTCTACAAACATCAGCCTTACACAATAAGTAACGCTGTCGATCAGTCACCAGATTCACTGTGTATTTAATTCTATTAGAGTGAATTATTTCAAATATTAATCGAATTGTAACAACTAATCTATTTGTTCAAATAGATCGGTGTCTAATTAAATAGGGTTGTGAAGTCTGCATCACAAACATTCTTCACCGCAGGGTGCTGAATCATGCGCTCTGCAAATATGACATAGTACTCTTCTTTTAGCTCATCGATATGGCCAATAAGCTGTAGAGGAAGGTCGCTTTCGACTTCAGACATATAGATAGAAGGGGCTAAGAAAATCACATCATGGTGGTAGCGAGCAAAGGATTTCATTAGTGCCACGTCGTCAAACTCACCTAAGATATTAGGCTGTAACCCTAGACGGTCAAACCATTGCAACACTTTACGTCCCATCGCGGTACGGCTCCCGGGTATCAGCAGTTTGCGCTGCTCTAATACTGCAGGAAAGCTGACATTGTCGACGTTACCCGAACAGAAGAAGCTCATATTGGATTCACCAAGCTTTTTGCTGTACAAACCAGGGCTCTGGCTAGAGTCAACTGGGCAATCAGACAAAATCATATCTAGCTTATGCTGTGCAAGCTGCTCTAAAAGCATCTCGTGAGTTGATTCGAAACAACGTAGATGAATACTGTTATCTTCAGGAACGGTGGTTAACAGTATTTTGCTCACTAATCGTTTTGATAAGGCATCTGCCACACCGACATCAAATAGAATGTTAGAGCGCTGACTGTAGTTAACAATATCTAGCATTTCATAACTCAGACCAAACATTCGATCGGCATACTTAAACACTAGCTGCCCAAGCTCAGTAGGTTCAACACTACGGCCATTTCGCTTAGTTAACTTACCATCCATACGCTCTTCTAGCGCTTTAATCTGCCCAGTCACAGTTTGCGGGGTGAGAAACAGAGCATCGGCTGCCTTGGTAACAGAGCCTTGTTTACATACCATCCAGAAGTAATAAAGGTGGTTGTAGTTTAAGTGCGACATAGAGAAATACTCTTCTTATTTTAGTGTGTAGGTTATAGCAAATGCAGCGCGTGACAACAATAACTCGACAAAACCTACCTTATACTTATTTATCGTAACTTTTACCGAAACCAGAATTATAAATATGACAATGAGTTGTCACAAACAGACGAAGAATCGAAAATTTTCTGCGATTTTTTAGATTCTAATCACATCCTAAACAAACTCACACTTTCGAATATAAAACCAATAAAAACAATTACTTAAACGATGCGTAAATTTCAAATTACAGCAAAAAACTTACTACTCAGTTAAAAAAAATTCTATTACACACAACTGTAATATTACTGAAATATTTCCCCTCTAACATCGCCCTCAGTTTCAACAACAGACCAAAACTAAGACATTAACGGTCCACGGAGAAAATGATTATGAACCAAGCTACTACTACAGCGGCGCCAATTTCGAGCACTACTCGCTGGTTGCGCTGGGCTAACTTGGCATTCATGTTGTATCTGCTACTTCTAGCGGTATCTATGGTAGGCAGTGGTTTCAAATGGGCAACAGGCGATCAAGCTAAGGTTCTATTTGAATTTGCATCTCACCCAGTAGCAGGTTTGATGATCGGTTTAGTCGCAACAGCACTTATCCAATCTTCAAGTACAGTAACTTCTATTATCGTGGGCCTAGTGGCCGGCGGTCTTCCGGTAGAAACAGCTATCCCTATGGTGATGGGTGCGAACATCGGTACAACAGTAACCAACACTCTAGTTTCACTAGGTCACGTTCGTTGCAAAGAAGAGTTTAAGCGCGCATTTGCAAGTGCGACTATCCATGACTTCTTTAACCTATTAGCGGTTGCGATCTTCCTACCTATCGAAATGATGTTTGGTATTCTTGATAAGATCTCACACTGGTTAGTATCTCCATTCCTAGCAACTGGCGATATGAGCATTAAAGGTTTGAACTTCATTAAGCCTCTAACTAAACCAGTAGTCAGCGCAGTTAAAGAGCCACTAGCAACATTCGGTGACCAAATGGGTGGTATCTTGCTTATCGTATTAGGTATCGCGACTATCTTCGTAGCAATCACTGTAATGGGTAAGCTAATGAAGAGCCTAATGGTTGGCCGTGCTCGTGAGATTCTAAAGAACGCAATTGGTCGTGGTCCAATCCACGGTATTTTCTCTGGTTCTATCGTAACAGTACTTGTTCAGTCTTCTTCTACGACTACAAGTCTAATGGTTCCACTAGTCGGTTCTGGTGTACTTAAAGTGCGTGACGTTTACCCGTTCACTCTAGGTGCAAACATCGGCACTTGTATCACCGCTCTATTAGCAGCGACAGCAGTATCAGGTGAGTTTGCGGTATTCGCACTACAGATTGCTCTAGTACACCTAGTGTTCAACATCATGGCAACAGTATTCATCTACGGTATTCCGTTCCTACGTGAACTACCTGTAAAAGGTGCTGATATAATCTCTGACATGGCTGTGAAAAACAAAGCGGTTGTAGCTGGTTACCTATTAGCAGTGTTCGTTGCACTGCCTGGCACAATCCTAGCGCTGACAGCTTAATACAAAAGACCATCGCTTATTACAAAGCCCGCAACTTAGGTTGCGGGCTTTTTGCGTTTGGGAACGCTGCGCTATGGAAAGAGGGATACGGGAACGGGCTTCGCCCTATGGAGAGCTGGAGAGAACTTAAAGGGTTGGCACAATATACATATCAGCCTTTTGTTTTTATTACCGTCATCCTCAAGAGCGAGGAACGAGAGACTTGGGGATCTCTTATAGCAAGTTGAAAACCATGAGAGATTCCCTACTCGCTCCTTCGTCACTCTATGGAATGACCCAATATGGTGTTGGTCTCCTCAATCTGGACAAAGCCCGCTCCAGTTATCCATAAGCGCAACGTTCCGTAGGCCTAGTCCATTCCCGCTCTCCAAAAGCGAATCGTTCCATAGGGCGCAGCCCGTTCCCGCCTCCTTTTCCCTACAAAAAAGCCGCCCTATTTTGGGCGGCTTAGTCATTCATAACGTTTTGTTAGACTGAAAACGGATACTGGATCGGGTCGTGGTGCTCATAACCCTCAACCCAGAAATCATCCAGCGTTACCCAAGTTTCCAAATCTTCTAGTGACTTAATCTCAGGATTAATATGAAACGTTGGCGCTTTTAGTGGCTCACGCTTTAGCTGTACATCACGCATCAGCTCAAGTTGATCTTCATAGATATGAGCGTTAACAATCTTATGGTGCGCCTGCCCCGCTTTCTTGCCAGTAATCTGAGCCATAATCGCAAGGAACACATACACTTGAACCATATTGAAGTTTAGCCCTAGAGGGACATCACAAGAGCGCTGAGTGCTGTTCAAGTACAAGGTATCACCTAACAAAGAGAAGTGATGACTGTACATACATGGACGCAGACAACCCATGTGGAATTCACCTGGGTTGTAGAAGTTTAGGATTTCACCACGGTCATCGACGCCACGCGTTAAGTCATCAACGATTTTACGCAACTGGTCGATATGACCGCCATCTGGCTTAGCCCAAGCGCGACCTTGAACACCGTAAACGCGCCCCATATCATCTTCACCTTTACGGTAAGGATTATTAAGCCACGCTTGGTTGAGGTTTGCGTTCGCATCCCAAGTTTTGGTGCCTAGCTTGCGAAAATCTTCGGCATTGTCGTAACCACGAATGTAACCAAGTAACTCAGCAACCGCGGCTTTCCAGAAACTTTTACGTGTCGTCACTAATGGAAACTGGTTGTTCGCGACATCGTAAGTTAGATCCGCATTGATCACCGTTAGGCAACGCTTGCCGGTGCGCTCATTTTCAATCCACTCACCTTGGTCAACGATACGCTGACAGAGATCTAAATACTGTTTCACACCAATTCCTTACTTCGTTTGTTGTGGTAGTTCATCTTTGTAATGGCCGCGCTTATACGCCCAAACCATCATCAGGATACCAATCAGCACCATAGGTAGGGATAAGATTTGTCCCATAGAGATAAATCCACCAAACAGACCTAGATGTGCATCCGGTTCACGTACGTATTCGACTAGGAAACGGAATGTACCATATCCCGCTAAAAATAGCCCTGATACTGCGCCAAGAGGACGCGGTTTCTTGATAAACCAGTTCAGGATAAAGAACAACACGATCCCTTCGAGGAACATTTCATACAACTGAGATGGGTGACGAGGAAGTGGACCACCATTAGGGAAGACAAATGCCCAAGGCACATCTGTAACGCGTCCCCATAACTCACTGTTCATAAAGTTACCGAGTCGGCCCATACCTAAACCAAACGGCACTAGTGGAGCAATGAAGTCCGCCACGCCAAAGAAGGTACGGCCATTCTTTTTCGCATACCAGAACATGGCAGTGATGACACCCAGTAGGCCGCCATGGAATGACATGCCACCTGTCCACACCTTAAATAGGTATAGCGGGTCTTGGATGAAAAGATCAAAGTTGTAGAAGATAACGTAGCCGACTCGACCACCAATAACGACACCCAAGAATCCAGCGAAAAGAAGATCCGAGACTTGCTCACGCGTCCAACCGCTATCTGCTTTATCTGCTCGGCGATTCGCCAACCATAGGGCAAAAGCAAAGCCGACTAGATACATTAATCCATACCAACGGATAGAAAGCGGTCCAATGGACACAAGTACAGGATCGATATTTGGAAAAGTTAGATATCCCTGAGACATAGGTGGATTACTCTTTTTGAAGTTCTGACGATTTTATTTGTATAGATGAGAGTGCTCTAGAGCAACATAGTTCCAGCAACAAACATTAAAAAAACTGCAAATATTTTTTTCAAAGTTGGTGTAGGCAAGGATGTCGCCAACTTTGCCCCAATGCGCGTCGTCAACATAGACGTCGACGCAATCGCAACCAAAGCAGGCAGATAGACATAGCCGATACTGTAATCAGGCAGCGCATCGACTTTGTAGCCATGTAAGATAAAACCTGCCATGCCAGAGATAGCAATCATACAACCACAAACCGAAGACGAGCCTACCGCTTTACGCATTTCAATGCCATGGCTGTTGAGAAACGGGACAGACAACGAGCCGCCACCGATACCTGCTAAGCTCGAAACGACGCCAATCCCAGTGCCATAAACCATAGTTGTGGCACTGCCAGGCATGGTTTTTTGTGACTTACCGCGGATAGAAAATAGCATTTGAATAGCCAACAGCAACACGATAACACCAAACACTTTAGGTAGATATTGAGCAGGGATCCACTCAGCAACATTCGCACCAAAGAAGCCACCAACCACCACTCCGGGCATCAGCCACTTAACGACGAACATATCGACATTACCGAGTTTGAAATGGTTTAGAGCCGATGAGCCTGAGGTTGCAATAATGGTCGCGAGCGATGTCGCTAACGCGATTTGCATACTAATGCTGGCATCAATACCCGCTGCAGGTAAAAGAAAAAGCAGTGCTGGTACAACAATTAAGCCACCACCAATACCGAGTAATCCTGCCATAACGCCAACGACAGCGCCAAGCAGCATAAAAGAAACAAGTAATTCTATAGACACAATAATCCTTATTTTTTGCCCGCTCGAATAAAGCCGGCAAAGCCCTTACTTTCAAAAAATGATTGCATCATAGCATAAATGTTATGGCCATAAGGTTGCATCAAGGCTTTGTCAGCAAGCGAACGTAATTCTTCCGTTTCAGTATGACGCAACAGGTACTTCACTTTTGCCACATTCGACGTGTTCATACTCAAACTGCGGTAACCTAAGCCAACCATCAAGAGTGCGCCAATTGGGTCACCAGCGAGCTCACCACAAATACACACAGGTAGGTTTAGTTGCTGACAAGTTCGGTGAATATGACTTAAAGCCATAATAACGGAAGGGTGCATTGACTCATAAACATCGGCCACTCGCGCATTGTTTCGGTCAACCGCAAGCAAGTACTGAGTTAAGTCGTTAGTACCGATAGAAACAAAATCTACTTTACTGGCAATCAGTGGCAGCAAGTAGATCATCGACGGTACTTCGATCATCACACCAATCTGAGGCATCGCAATCTGATCATCAAGCTCAGCTACCTCTTCATAGGCGCGCGTAATCAGTTCAATGGCATCATCAAGCTCTTGGGCTCCAGATACCATTGGCAACAAAATGCTTAGATTCTGATGCTTCGAGCTCGCTTTCATCATCGCCCGAATCTGCATTAAGAAGATGTCGGGATGATCGAGAGTAAAGCGAATACCGCGCCATCCTAAAAATGGGTTATCTTCTTCAATCGGGAGATAAGGCAAAGCTTTGTCACCACCCACATCTAGCGTACGCATAACAACGCGCTTACTCGGGTAGCTGCTTAGCACAGCTTGATACTGCTGAGTCTGCTCTTCTTCTGAAGGGAATCGGTGCTGAAGCAAAAATGAGATTTCAGTTCGGTACAGCCCTACCCCATCAACACCTTGGTTGATGGCAATATTGGTATCGGCACTTAACCCGGCATTCAACATCACTTCAACACGTTGACCATCTTTGGTAAATGCAGGTTCTTCAATGCGCTGATTGACCATATTAGCCAACTCGCGCTCTTCATTAGCGAGGGCGCGATACTCACGTAGCAATTGTCGATTGGGCGAAACGAGTATTTTACCGCTATAGCCATCAACAACGCCTTTCTTACCATTCAGTATTTTAGGGTTTAACGTGACACCCATGACCGCGGGGATACCTAATGCACGCGACAAAATCGCCGCATGAGAGTTAGCGGCCCCCTCTAAAGAAATAACCGCCAACAGTTTATCTTTAGGGATCGATGCCAATAGGGTCGCGGTGAGTTCACGTACGACTAAGATGACGGGTTTATCAAAGGACTGCTTTTCTTGGTCGGTATTGTGCAAAAAGAACAGCAATCGCTGACCTAATTCGCGGATATCTTGCGCTCGTTCTCGCAAGTAAACATCAGACATACGAGCAAAGCGATTGGAGTAGGATTCTACTACTTGACGCAATGCCCAATCAGCACGATCCCCTTTTTGGATTTGCGCTTTAAGGTCTTTGCGCAGCATAGGATCGTTGAGCAAGTGGGTAAAAAGATCGAATATCGCTAAAGCGTCTTTGTTTATCTCGCTATCGAGCTTTTTACGCATGCGGCGAAAGTCATTCAACGCTTCTTCGATAGCTAGTAGCAGCCACTCCTGCTCACGATCAATATCGAGGGTCGAAGCAGGATAAACATTACTCAGTTCAGGTTGGGTGTCGTCCCACCAAAACTCGCCAATCGCAACACCAGAAGAGGCCGGAACACCACGAATTGCTTGCTGTTTTTTTTCAAGTCGCCACTGACCTTGAGTCTGAGCATGGGCGATAATCACAGCCAACTGAGCGGCAAGAGTGACCAGAAACGACTCTTCCATCTCATCAAACTGACGCGGGGTCTTCTGCTGAACGACGAGTACGCCAAGCACTTGTTTACGGTAAATAATTGGGGTCCCGAGGAAGCTTTGATAAACCTCCTCTCCCAGTTCGGAGAAGTATTTAAAATTGGGGTGTTTGGAGGCTTCCGCTAGATTAAGCGGCTCAGCACTGCGTTTAACAAGGCCAACCAAGCCCTCGCTAAATCGGATATGAATTTTATCGCCTTTAAAACGCAGGCCCTGAGTCGCCATTAACTCAAGACGCTGCATTTCTTCGTTAGCAAGATAGACGGTGCAACACTCAGTACTCATCGCACTGCATGTTTGTTTAACTAAGATGTCTAAGGCTTGATGAACTTCTTCTACCTTAGAAACTTGTTCAACTATTTCCCTTAGTTGAGAAAGCATGTCTATCCTCTTCGGTGCTTACGTTTGCCTTTTACTTTACGCTGTTTAAATGGCATCGCCATTGATGCAAACTCTTTCATGGCGCGACGATAAACATCACGCTTAAAAGAAACCACTTGTCTGACTGGATACCAATAGCTTACCCAACGCCAACCATCAAACTCAGGGGAACTGCCACGCAACATATCAATTCGTGATTCATCACAATCGAGTCGCAGCAGAAACCATTTCTGTTTCTGACCGATACAAACAGGTTTTGAATCCCAACGAACAAGGCGCTTTGGTAGCTTATATCTTAACCAATGACGACTTGTCGCGACGATCTTTACGTCTTTCTTTGTAAGACCAACCTCTTCATACAACTCCCTATACATTGCCTGCTCAGGGGTTTCACCTTCATCAATTCCACCTTGAGGGAACTGCCAAGAGTGTTGTCCGTATCGTTTAGCCCAGAAGACCTGACCATGGCTGTTACAGATTACAATTCCCACATTTAAGCGGTAACCATCGCCATCTATCACTGGCCAACCTCTAATAAAATCTTTAATTACAGTGATTTTTCCACATATCCCCAGTAGGAGCAAACTTACTAGTGTGACTAGGGCAGAAAATATTGCTTTCATATCCTCTAATGGATAACTTTTAATCAAATCCGAGGTTACGCACACCACAGTGAGACATAGACCACATTTATTCACCTTTTCTGTGCATAACTATGTGAAGAATCAATGTGAAAGTGATCAATAGCTAAGTGACTCACACTCTGGCGCAGTAATAAGATAAAACCAACACAAGCAACACGCAACAAAAACAACAACTTATAGTAAAGATAAATTTGATTAGTTTGTATCATAGAAGAATTTCTAGCCACCAACACAGATCGGTCAAAGATCAACCATAGTTGATTTTATCCACACCACTTAAGTTAAACCTAACTATACGACTAAAATTTCAAGTGTTTTTTCACCTTCAAACCCCTGTTTATTCATACATGCCAGCACCAATTTGCAAGTTTCCCCAACCAAGCTGTGGATAACCTTTTAATTGATGATCTTTCACTCACAACGATCATTCTCTCTACGGTCGTAATTTTCTTTCACTGAGTTACAATGAGCCCACTTTCCACACTGTTGCAATACCAATGAAGCCTGAACCGACCACAGAACAAGAACTGTTTAAGCGAGCAAAAAGCATCGCAGGTGTTAGCTTTGCCGATCTGGCAGATGAAGCCGGGATCGAAGTTCCGCCGGATCTTCGTCGTGATAAAGGCTGGGTTGGACAGCTATTAGAATGGCACTTAGGGGCAACAGCAGGCAGTAAACCGACTCAAGATTTTGAGAAGCTAGGAATCGAGCTAAAAACCATTCCAATTGGATACTCAGGAAAACCATTAGAAACGACCTTTGTCTGTGTCGCACCACTGATTGGTGTTCATGGTCTCACTTGGGAAACAAGCCATGTTCGCAACAAGCTTTCGAGAGTGTTGTGGATTCCAGTGGAAGGCGAAAGGGAGATCCCATTAGCAGAGCGCTGCGTAGGTTCACCTTTGATCTGGTCGCCAAGCATCGAAGAAGAGCAACAACTTAAAGCTGACTGGGAAGAGCTGATGGAACTCATCGTACTAGGGCGAGTCGAGCAAATTAACGCTCGTCATGGTGAGGTTTTGCAGCTACGACCTAAAGCGGCGAATAGCCGAGTTTTGACCGAAGCCTATGGAGCAAGCGGTAAACCAATAAAAACGCTGCCAAGAGGGTTCTATCTAAGAACTCAATTCACAGCGCGTATTCTTGAAAACCATTATGTTTAGTGCGTGGTAAGCGATAGCTCCAAATCATGATACAGAGGGCCGTCACTCGCACCACATTCATCATAAGCGTTATGTAAACGTAGGTATGCGCGTTCCACACCCAGTCTCAATAACTCCTCTTTGACTAGCTCTAGCGAGTCGAAGTGCACTGGCTCATCATCAATCTTAATTGGCTCTATTCTGTGCTTATATTCAACGGCTAATAGATACTGGGATAAATCTGAACAGCCAATCACAAACACCTTTGGTGGTTGATAGCTGTCTTTATGATGACCATGAATCCACTTATCTAACTGACTTTTTTGCATAGTTCACCTCCATTAATCAGTATTAGCCAACTTTGCAAAATTTGCGAATTTGTTACCCCTCGCTCTTTTCTAATCATACTCAAATCCCCTATAGTGGGATCACATACCCGTAACGACAAGGAAGATCGATGCAATACAACAAGTTACCCCATTCCACTTTGGAAGTGAGTAAGATCTGTCTTGGCACCATGACGTTTGGTGAGCAAAATACTGAGCAAGAAGCTTTTAGCCAGCTTGATTACGCACTTGAGCGCGGTGTGAATTTTATTGATACCGCAGAAATGTACCCTGTGCCGCCAAAAGCGAATACTCAGGGGTTAACCGAGCAGTACATTGGAAACTGGCTTGCTAAATCAGGTAAGCGAGAAAAAGTGGTGTTAGCCACCAAGGTTGCGGGTCCAAGAAACGTCCCTTATATCCGCGAAAACATGAGTTTAGATCGGAAAAATATCCATCTCGCCATTGATGATAGCCTGAAACGGTTGCAGACCGATTATGTTGATCTTTACCAACTGCATTGGCCGCAAAGGCAAACCAACTGTTTCGGTCAACTGAACTACCCCTACCCTGACGCTCAGGAAGAGGTGACATTAATTGAAACGCTCGAAGCGCTCGCAGAGCTAATTAAAGCTGGAAAAGTCCGCTATATCGGTGTTTCTAATGAGACACCGTGGGGCGTGATGACTCTGCTTCGATTAGCAGAAAAGCACGAGCTACCAAGAATTGTCTCGATTCAAAACCCTTACAACTTACTCAATCGAAGTTTTGAAGTGGGATTGTCTGAAATAAGCCATTACGAAGGCGTTCAGCTACTTGCTTATTCCCCACTCGCGTTTGGCTGCCTAAGCGGTAAATATCTAAATGGAGCACGTCCTGAGGGGGCTCGATGCTCTCTTTTTGAACGCTTTGTTCGTTACTTTACTCCTCAAGGAGAACAAGCGACACAAGCGTACGTCGATCTCGCAAGACAACACGGTTTAGATCCGGCGCAAATGGCGTTGGCATTTGTTAACCAAAGGCCGTTTGTCGCATCCAACATCATTGGCGCGACAAACTTGGAACAACTTAAATCAAATATTGATAGTTTAGATGTCGTATTAACAGATGAGTTGCTTCAAGGGATTCAAGAAATTGGTACGACTTACTCCAACCCTTGTCCATAATCTATCGTTACAGAAATAGCGGGGCAGGTGAAGCGCCTGCCCCTGAGATTACGTTGGTATTCGCGCACTGAGTACACGACGAAGATGACGAATACGACGTTCGGCTTTGACGCTATCTGGTTCAGTAAATCCGATTGGACGACCATCTTGTTCGAGACCGATATCACGTAGCAAATGCTCGTTGTTCCAAGGTAAGTCGTAAGCACTACGACGTAGTTTACGTTTCCAATCACGCTCTTCTCGACGCAGATCCGCTTTGACCAAAAGAGTGGCAAGTTTTAGGTATACAGAATGACTCATGAGTTTTCTCCAGTTGAGTTAGAAGCTGGGAAAAGATCAACGAATCATTAGATCAAGAGTGTTTTAATTCGCTGCTTTTCCGCAGCCAATTAAAAAAGGATACGGATTAATTACATGGTTTTATCTAGTTTTCGATCGGCTACAAACGTATTGCGCTTAATAGCATCCATTGCGGGAATGGTTTGATCGACAGACGCACAGATAAATGATTGAACAGTGAAATGTTTCATTGTGCGCCTCCTAGCTAATGTATTAATCCAAATATTTTTGATGGGTTTGAGCCTTAGCTCATGGTTAAATTCTATTCATATTAGGTGATATTTCAACCACCTTTCTGCATAAATTTTCAAAACAAATTTTTAACCTAAAAATAACCGGGTTGAGCTTTTGATTATAAGATATTCAGCTAAGGAATATTGCATACTCAATAGATCATGCCGGAGGTATAAATAAAGCCGCACTATCTCTAGCGCGGCTTTTTATTTACAAATCAATCAGCTATGCAGGTATGTCTGAAATTAGATTGTGTTTGTTCAATAATCGATACATGGTTGCACGCGATACACCTAGCTCTTTTGCGGCCATCGACACTTGACCAGAATGAGACTCAAGCACCAACAACAAAGCATCCCTTTCGCTACGCTCACGAATACTCTTTAAGCTACGGCGGCTATCACTACGCTTAGGTAAATCTAGATGTGGCTCGTCAAGCATCACGGTATCAGACATCAGCACGATACGTTTGATCTGATTCATCAGTTCGCGGACATTTCCTGGCCAATGATAACGGGTCATGGCACGTGATGCTTCTTCAGTAAAGCTGCGCGCTTGGGCATTGTACTCTTTTGAGTATTCCTGCAAGAAGTGACGGGCAAGGATAGAGATGTCCCCAGCACGTTCTTTTAGACTCGGAACATTAATACGTAGCACATTGATGTAGTGATAAAGCTCTTCGTTAAAATCGCCATCAATCAATGCTTTTTCAATATCAGCAGAATTCGCAGCTAAAACGCGCACATCCACTTCCTTACGACCTGATGCAGTATCTACCATCCCCTCTTGGAGGAAACGCAATAAATTAAACTGCTGTGAGCGAGGTAAGGTGAGAATATCGTTGAGTAATATCGTACCGCCATCCGCTCTCTCTAGAATTGACGGCTCACTCATATCATCACGATTAATTCCGAATAAATCACTCTCTATTCGACGCTCTGACATCGCGCGGCAGTTGACTGAGATAAACTCTTTATTTGCTCGTGCAGAGGTACGATGGACAGCACGGGCAACGGTTTCTTTACCTGTGCCATTTTCTCCATAGATTAAGATACTGACATCAGTAGGACCAATGCGCTTAATCTGATCACGTAGACGCTTAACAGGGATAGAGTCACCAATTAATCCCATGTCACTTTGGTTGCCGTAATGTGGCCAAACTTTTTTCTCAAGTTTCAGCATGCCTAATTGGTGACCAATGGTGCTGAGCAACTGAGCATCGGGAATGGGAGCGGTAAAAAAGTCGATACAGAAGTTAACGATAAATTGGCAAATAGTATCAGAGCTTAATTGAGACTCACGAATAAAGGCTAACCAGCGTACCTGTTTGTGTTTACTCACCAAGTTAGCGATACCATTGAGACTGAACTCATCATGGCTGAGATCAACAATACCGATACAAGGGCCCGTTTCAGTGAACAGTGCATCGGCTTTGCGTAAATCACCACACTGAGTACATCTCCAACCTACTTGCTCTAAAACTGACAGCCAAGGCTCATAGGTTCCTCCCACTACAACCAACGAACCTGGAACGGAATCCATCCGGAATTGACTACCCATGAAGCTAGTTCCTTTTTATTGATAATGTAAATGCTGTGCGCGTAAACACACATAAAATTGTATGTGGTTACATTATAGAGACTTACAGAGATAATCTGTCTCAAACATAAGACTAGCGGGGGAATCGCACTTTTTCCATGCGTTGTGAGAAGCTACTCGAAAAAAACTTTCTTTGCTAAGTAACTCAATTGCTTAGCAAGCAGTGAATCGATCGACTAGTTAGACCAAAACTAGAGGAAAAAACCAACTTTAGTTGTAGGTGACTAAACGCAAAAAAGTCACCCGAAGGTGACTTTTAAAATTATGTTGCCTGCCTACAGCTTAAGCTTGAGGACGCATTGCTGGGAATAGGATCACGTCACGGATTGTGTGCGTGTTAGTAAACAGCATCGCTAGACGGTCGATACCGATACCTTGGCCTGCTGTTGGCGGTAGGCCGTGCTCAAGTGCTGTGATGTAGTCTGCATCGTAGTACATTGCTTCGTCATCGCCAGCATCTTTCGCGTTAACTTGCGCTTTGAAACGCTCGTCTTGGTCTTGTGCATCGTTAAGCTCAGAGAAGCCGTTTGCGACTTCACGACCACCGATGAAGAACTCAAAACGGTCTGTGAAGAACGGGTTGTCATCGCTACGACGTGCTAGAGGAGAGATGTCCGCTGGGTAGCCAGTGATAAACGTTGGTTGAATTAACTGAGGCTCAGCCGTTTCACCAAAGATCTCTTCTAGAAGCTGGCCGCAAGTCCAGAACGTCTCTACTTCTACGTGTACAGATTTCGCGATTGCTACCATCTTCTCACGGTCTTGTAGGTCTGCTTCTGTCAGTGCTTGAATCTCTGCGTGCTCAGGGTTGTAGTGCTTGATTGCATCAAACATGCTCATGCGCGCGTACTTACCACCGAACTCAACTGTTTCGTCACCGTAAGGCATAGAAGTCGAACCAAGAACGTCCATCGCTGCTGTGCTTAGCATCTCTTCAGTTAGATCCATCAGATCTTTGTAGTCAGAGTACGCTTGGTAGAATTCCATCATTGTGAATTCTGGGTTGTGGCGTGGAGATAGACCTTCGTTTCGGAAGTTACGGTTGATCTCGAATACACGGTCAAAACCACCCACTACTAGACGCTTTAGGTAAAGCTCAGGTGCAACACGTAGGTACATGTCGATGTCTAGTGCGTTGTGGTGAGTGATGAATGGACGAGCCGTTGCACCACCAGGAATCACGTGCATCATTGGCGTTTCAACTTCTAGGTAGCCTTTCGAGCTCATGAAGTTGCGGATTGAAGATACTAGCTTAGAACGCACGATAAATGCGTTGCGAGAATCTTCGTTCACGATTAGGTCAACGTAACGCTGACGGTAACGCATCTCTTGGTCAGTCAGGCCGTGGAACTTCTCTGGAAGTGGGCGAAGTGCTTTAGTTAGTAGTTCGTAAGACTCCATGTTCACGTAAAGGTCGCCTTTACCTGATTTGTGAAGTGCACCTTTAACACCGATGATGTCACCGATATCTAGGCCTTGGTATTTCTCTTTCAGCTCTTTTTGAACATCTTTTGCAGCGTATGCTTGGATACGGCCAGATGTTTCTTGAATTGCTAGGAATGGACCACGTTTAGCCATTACACGGCCAGCGATTGCAACAACGTGGTTTAGCTCTTCTAGCTCTTCCTTCGTCTTTTCACCGAATTCCGCTTGAAGATCGCCAGCTAGGTGCTCACGACGGAAGTCATTTGGGTGGCCGTTTGCTTTGCAGCTCTTACGGATATGATCCAATTTAGCGCGGCGCTCAGCAATTAACTTATTCTCTTCTTGTACGTTCTCGTTTTGAACAGCATCAGTCATTTTCGATGTATCCTGTTTTCGTTAGTAACGATAGTTTTTTCGGTGAAAAGCTTATAGACCTGATTTCAGGCTAGCTTCGATAAATTTGTCTAGGTCGCCATCTAGAACCGCTTGGGTATTGCGGTTTTCAACACCAGTACGTAAATCTTTAATGCGCGAGTCATCAAGTACGTAAGAGCGGATTTGGCTACCCCAACCGATGTCAGATTTCGCATCTTCGTTAGCTTGCTTCTCTGCGTTCTGCTTTTGAATCTCTAGTTCAAAAAGCTTCGCACGAAGCTGCTTCATCGCTTGGTCTTTGTTCTTATGTTGAGAGCGATCGTTCTGACATTGAACCACAGTGTTAGTAGGAACGTGAGTAATACGAACCGCTGATTCCGTGGTGTTAACGTGCTGACCACCCGCACCAGAAGCGCGGTATACGTCGATACGTAGATCAGAAGGGTTAATGTCGATCTGAATGTTGTCATCAATCTCTGGGTAAATAAACGCAGAAGCAAACGATGTATGACGGCGGCCACTTGAATCGAATGGCGATTTACGAACAAGACGGTGAACACCAGTCTCTGTGCGTAACCAACCGTAAGCATACTCGCCAGAAATCTTAACCGTTGCACCTTTCAGACCCGCGACTTCACCTTCTGATACTTCGATAACTTCGGTCTTAAAGCCCTTCGCTTCAGCCCAACGCAAGTACATGCGTAGCATCATTGAAGTCCAGTCTTGTGCTTCTGTACCACCAGAACCTGACTGTAAATCGATGTAACAGTCTGAAGCATCGTGATCGCCAGAGAACATACGACGGAACTCAAGCTTTTCTAGTTTAGCTTCAAGCTCAGCCAATTCTGGTTCAACTTCATCGAAGGTTTCTTGATCTTCTTCTTCAACAGCAAGTTCTAAAAGACCTTCAACGTCTTCAACACCTTGCTCAAGTTGATCAATCGTTTCAACAACCGCTTCTAGTGAAGAACGTTCTTTACCTAGAGCTTGTGCGCGCTCCGGCTCGTTCCATACATCTGGTTGTTCTAGTTCTGCGTTGACTTCTTCTAGACGCTCTTGCTTGGCGTCATAGTCAAAGGTACCCCCTCAGGACATTTGTGCGCTCAGACACGTCCTTTAGGCGGTTTTTAATTGGATTGATTTCAAACATGTTTGCTCAACATTTATGAGTAGAATTTAACCGAAGAATTCTACTGAAAAATGTGACGAAGATACAGGAATATTTTATTAGCGAATAAAAATGCTTGAATAGAAAAAATCCCCTGTCACGCCTTGCGCGACAGGGGATCTTTGATTCAAAAAAGTTGCTTTATTATGCGGCTTCTTCCGTTAGCGTCTGTTGCTCTGATTTGCCGACAAAAAACATACATACAATCGCAACCACCGTTGGCATCAACCACCCCATGCCAACATCAAACAGCGGCAGCATGCTCAGTGCTGATACGTCGACACCTGCAACTTTTGCCGCATCAATCAGTGCAAACAGTAGTGAGACCAAGATAACCACACGGTAAGCCACTTGCGGGTTTGGGAGTTTTTTACGCACAAACGCCAGTGCCACTAGGGCAATCGCCACTGGGTATAGTGCGAATAGCACAGGCACAGATAGAGAAATGAGCTGTGATAAACCGACATTTGCCACAGTTGCACAAGCAACACCAATAATAACTACCCAAGCTTTGTAAGAAACTGGCGTGATAGAACTGAAATAATCAGAACAAGCAGAGATAATACCGATAGCCGTGGTCAAACATGCAAGCAGTACAATCACAGACAGCACAACCTGACCATATGGGCCAAATAGAGACTGAACGTACAGGCTAAGAATCGCACCACCGTTGTCAGCACCGGCAGCTACTGCGGCACTGGTTGCGCCTAGGTAGAACAGTGATACATAGACAAAGACCAAGCCCGCAGCTGCGACAAATGCCGCACTAATTAGGTACTTCGCCGTCGCTTTTTGATCAGCCACACCTTTTTTACGCAGTGCATCTACGATAAGCCCACCAAACATCAGCGAGGCAAATGTATCCATGGTGTTGTAACCCTCTAGGAAACCTTTTTGTAGAGGGTGCGTCAGGTACTCTCCTTGCGCAGCGATCATTTCGCCTTGTGGATCGATAAATACCGCAGCCGCAAGCACAATCAATCCCAAGAAAAGAACTGGAGTCAGGATCTTACCAATCACATCGATCAACTTGCCCTGAGACCAGGCAAAAAACATCGCGACAACAAAGAATAGAACTGAGAAAACCGTCAAATGCATTTGCGCCGCATCGACAAAGAAGGGTTTAACTGCCATTTCGTAAGCGACAAGACCTGTACGAGGCGCTGCAAATGCAGGACCAATGATGATGAAAATCAGTACCGCAATAGTCATCGCCACGCGCTTTGGCAAATCTTTGGTAAAGTGCTCCCAAGAACCACCAGCAATAGCAATTGCAACGATAGTAATGAGCGGTAGACCTACTGCCGTCAGTAGGAAACCTGTCATAGCAGGAATTAAGTTTTCTCCAGCTAACTGGCCAGCCAAAGGTGGGAAAATAATGTTACCTGCACCCAAAAAGAATGCGAAAAGCATAAAGCCTACCGCGATAATATCTGTTAGTTTTAAAGTCTGATTCACTGTCGACCCTTTACTTATAATTTAATAGATGTTGTGTTTGCTGAGTGATACGAACGTGCGCTCACTCTATAAAATTAAGGCGCGCATGATGACGAAATCCTTATCACCTCGCAAGCTCAAGGCTAAAAACGCCATAAAAATTTATAATCAGACCTAAAAATCAGCACACATCACCAAGATCAATTAAAATGCCAGTTTAATAAACTATACAAAATCCACTCCACACTGGACACAAACAGCACAAAAGACCAAACAAACGTGTAACAACAGATCAATCAACTCAAAAACCAACCTAACTCCGACAAACATAAAAATCATGAAAAAAACAAAAGACTTCGATTTCAAACAATTTAGCATTTATGGCGGTCTTTCAGGCATGCCTGTCAGCACCGACGGAATACTGTTAGGTGCTTGGTCAAACTTAGAAAATTCGGCGTCTTTATTGGATATTGGAACGGGGACAGGTTTACTTAGTTTGATGTGCGCTCAACGTCATCTTTCACTGACCATCAAGGCGATTGATATTGATGACAACGCTATCGAAGCGGCGAGTATAAATTTCACACGCTCACCTTGGTCGCAAAGATTAACGCTCCATCAAGGAGATGTGCTTACGCATAAATTTCCAGAACAGTTTGATCGCATCATATGTAACCCGCCTTACTTCAACACAGGTGAGCAAGCGAGCAATATTTCGCGCGCAACGGCTAGACATACTGATACCTTAACCCATCAAGCGTTGCTTGCACGATGTCAGCAATTACTGACCAACCAAGGTAAGGCAAACTTTGTACTGCCTAAAGTCGAGGGAGATCTGTTCATTCGGTTAGCAGCAGAACAAGGCTGGCATATCAGTCGACGATGCCAAATCAAGCCCACGGAACGTAAAGAGGTCACTAGGCTCTTGATTGAACTAACCAAAACACCAACGACAACAATTGAAGAATCCCTGACTATTCATAGAGATGGTGGTTATAGCAATGCCTTTATCGAGTTGACGAAAGACTTTTATCTTAAGATGTAAAAATAACGTGTGATCCTTGTCACCGAAAACTCTATAATACGTCCCCTTAAATTTATTGTTCACACCAACTGGCTTGTGGAGACATCATAGTGATCAGAAATTTTGCTGAATTAGAGTTAGACCCTAATTTACTCCTCGCAATCGAAGAAATGGGTTACGACCGCCCAACGCAAATTCAAGCTGAAGCCATTCCACAAGCTTTAGATGGCCGAGATATTTTAGCTTCTGCACCGACGGGGACAGGTAAAACCGCAGCGTTTGTCTTGCCTGCTCTGCAATATTTGCAAGATTTTCCTCGCCGTAAACCAGGACCTGCGCGCATTCTAATATTGACGCCAACTCGTGAGCTAGCGATGCAGGTTGCCGATCAAGCGCGCGCACTGGCTAAGCACACTAAGCTCAATATCTTCACCATTACTGGTGGCGTTCAGTATCAAGAGCACGCTGAAATCTTAGGTAAAACTCAAGATATCGTCGTCGCGACGCCAGGACGTTTGATGGAGTACATCAACGCTGAACGTTTTGACTGTCGAGCGATTGAATGGCTGATCCTAGATGAAGCAGACCGCATGCTAGACATGGGCTTTGGTCCAACTGTCGACCGCCTCTCGGCGGAGTGTCGTTGGCGTAAACAAACTTTACTCTTCTCAGCGACGCTAGAAGGTAAAGGTGTTGAAGGTTTTACTGCAGACCTACTTAAAGAGCCAGCAGAGATAGACGCAGAGCCTTCACGTCGTGAGCGCAAAAAGATCGCCCAATGGTATCACCGTGCTGACGATATGACGCACAAACTTGAGCTGCTGAAAAAGATCATCAACGACCAAGCTGAGCGCTCAATCGTGTTCCTAAAAACGCGTGAACGCTTATCTGAGCTACGTGTGGAACTTGAGAAAGCACAAATCCCTTGTGCATGGATCCAAGGAGAAATGCCTCAAGATCGCCGTAACAATGCGATTGCCCGCTTCCGTGATGGCAGCGTCAACGTTCTTCTAGCGACCGATGTTGCTGCTCGCGGTATCGACCTTCCAGATGTTAGCCACGTGATCAACTACGATATGCCGCGCAGCGCTGACGTGTATCTGCATCGTATCGGCCGTACCGCACGTGCAGGTAAGAAAGGTAACGCTATCTCATTAGTCGAAGCACACGACCAACCAATGATGGATCGCGTTGCTCGCTACGTAAAAGAAGAGATCAAAGAGCGCTTCATTAAAGAAATGCGTCCAAAGCACAAGAAGCCGACATTCAAGAAGAAGAAAAAAGACGACAAGAAAAAGTCTGTCGCTAAAGGCAAAAAGAAAGTCGCTAAGAAGAAGTAGCGGAAGAGCTAGAGAGCTAGAGAGCTAGAGAGCTAGAGAGCTAGAGAGCTAGAGAGCTAGAGAGCTAGAGAGCTAGAGAGCTAGAGAGCTAGAGAGCTAGAGAAATTTTGGAGGGTTGATGTGTGAGCATCAACCCTTTTTGTTTGTGGATGCTTCGCTATCGATGCGGGAACGGGCTACGCCCTATGGATAACTAGATAACTAGATAACTAGATAACTAGATAACTAGATAACTAGATAACTAGATAACTAGATAACTAGATAACTAAAGTTGCTCCGCTATGGTTGAAAGGTCAACTCTAGCTTTCCAGAAGGGCGAAGCCCGATCCCGTTTTCCATAAGCGAAGCGATCCATAGGACGAAGTCCGTTCTAACCCCCTAGACAAAAAAATGCCGCCTTAACTAAGGCGGCATTGATACAACTGAGATTATCACTCCATCTTCAAAGCATTTGTTGTGAGAGCAAGGCGACAAGTAAACTCAGCCTTGGGAGCGTAGTACACTACGTGACCAAGGTGAGTTTACGCAGTCAACACCGCTATCGCAGCAAAGGCGAAGAAGATTAGTGTTCGCGAGTTGCGCGGAATTCAACCTCTGGAAAACGCTCTTTCGCTAGATTCAAGTTCACCATAGTTGGCGCGATGTAAGTTAGGTTATCACCACCATCTAGTGCTAGGTTGGTTTGGTTCTTACGCTGGAACTCATCCAGTTTCTTACCATCTTCACACTCTACCCAGCGTGCGGTTGCGACGTTTACGCTTTCGTAGATCGCTTCTACGTTGTATTCCGCTTTCAGGCGCGCTACAACGACGTCAAACTGAAGTACACCTACCGCACCTACGATTAGATCGTTGTTTTGTAGTGGGCGGAATACCTGTACTGCACCTTCTTCAGAAAGCTGTACTAGACCTTTTAGTAGCTGTTTCTGCTTCAGTGGATCTCTTAGGCGAATACGGCGGAATAGCTCTGGAGCAAAGTTAGGAATGCCTGAGAACTTCAGCGCTTCACCTTGAGTAAAGGTATCACCAATCTGGATTGTACCGTGGTTGTGTAGACCAATAATATCACCTGCATAAGCGTTTTCTGCACGTGCACGGTCACCAGCCATAAAGGTTACCGCATCAGAAATATTGATTTGCTTACCGAGACGCACGTGATTCATCTTCATACCTTGCTTGTAGGTACCCGATACAATACGCATGAATGCAATACGGTCACGGTGCTTAGGATCCATGTTGGCTTGGATCTTAAATACGAACCCAGAGAAGTTTTCTTCAGTAGCTTCTACTGAACGCTCGTTAGCTTCGCGCGTCTGAGGAGCAGGTGCCCACTTAGTAAGACCTTCTAGCATGTGGTCAACACCAAAGTTACCTAGTGCAGTACCAAAATAGACGGGGGTTAATTCACCTTGCAGGAACAGCTCAAGATCAAACTCAGGACAAGCTCCCATAACTAACTCAAGCTCCTCTCGGACACTTTCAGCAAGGTCTGCGCCCACTGCTTCGTCTAGCTCTGGATTATCAAGCCCTTTGATGGTGCGTACTTCTTGAATCTCATGACCATGACCAGATTCATAAAGAATCGTTTCATCACGGTGAATGTGATAAACGCCTTTAAACTCTTTACCACAACCGATTGGCCAAGAGATAGGCGCACACATCATGCCTAGCTCACTTTCAACCTCGTCTAGGACTTCCATTGGGTCACGAACATCGCGGTCTAATTTGTTCATGAAAGTGACGATTGGTGTATCACGTAAACGTGTTACTTCCATCAATTTACGAGTACGGTCCTCGACACCTTTCGCTGCGTCGATTACCATCAAACAGGAGTCAACCGCCGTCAGTGTACGATAAGTATCTTCCGAGAAGTCTTCGTGTCCAGGGGTATCGAGAAGGTTCACCAAACAATCGTTGAACGGAAACTGCATTACAGACGTTGTTACCGAGATACCACGCTCTTTCTCCATCTCCATCCAGTCAGATTTTGCGTGTTGAGCTGAGCCACGGCCTTTGACAGTACCCGCTGTTTGGATAGCACGTCCGAACAATAGTACTTTTTCTGTAATCGTGGTTTTACCCGCATCCGGGTGCGAGATAATAGCGAATGTTCTACGTTTAGACACTTCGCCTAGAAATGGAGTATTTGACATGAAAGGTTCTTCTTCTGTCTAAGCGCTAGAGAAGGCAAGTAATACCCTAGCGTAAATGGTCGATTCAATTTTGCGCGGTATTTTCGCTTATAATGGACTGTGGGGCAACTTCAACAGCGAAATTGACTCAAAATCAACGTCAATTTCTCTGTCTATTAAAATATCAATGAAATTGGGCTATAACTAAAGGAGTAGAGGGAACCGATCTGAACTATGCCTAAAAGCAAGAAAATAAACTCACTCGCTTTTCGTCAAGCGAAAACAGTATTCCTAGTTTCCGTTATTCTAGGGATCTGCTTTAGCTTTTATCATATCTTGGTGGATCTCCATCAGGAGCAAAAGCGCATAGAAGAACACTACCAGTTCAAGCTCCTACAGAACTATTCTAATGCCAGTCAAGCTGCCTACCACCTCAATCAGTTATTGGCAGAACAAGTTGCGTCTAGCTTGATGATGGACAATGCGGTCTACAAGGTGCAAATTGTCGATGACTTTGGCGATACGCTAACAGAGAAAGAGCGCAATGTGTCACTCCAAGGTGATTTTACTGAAGCTCTGTCTAGCTATCTAACCCCAACGACGCCGATTTATACCACTGACTTGCATCAACCCAACTCACACGTTGTGGTCGGAACCTTAAGCTTCTCCGTCAATGGCGCTAACATTGCCAAAGACTTTATTGCCAAAACCAGTCAAATACTGCTGTTTGACCTGTTTCGAAACATCCTTTTAACGTCAATCCTATTGATGTTCTTCTATCAAAAGCTATCCAAACCACTGGTTACGTTAATAGAGTGGGTTCGTTCACTACAAAATACCAAAAGTGACCTTCCGCCACCGACGCTCTATCGAGATGATGAGCTTGGCCAGTTAGCTAAAACCTTCCATACCCTATGGAAAGAGAGAGAAGCTGCTGCAGTACAGCTCAATCAGCTGGCTTACTACGACTCTCTAACTGGGTTAGCTAACCGCAGTTTACTTTTGCAAATGCTCAAAGACTCGATTGAAGAAGCCAATAATAATAACCAAGCGGGTGCACTTTTCTATTTAGATTTAGACAGATTTAAAACCATCAATGACTCTCTCGGTCATACGATTGGGGATAACTTAATTAAGGCGATATCAAAACGGATCGAAGCTTGGCTGCGAGATGACTTTACCGCGGCTCGTATCGGCGGGGATGAGTTTACTATCTTACTGCCCAATACTAGCGCAGACAAAGCTCATGAGTTTGCTCAGCAGCTCCTTGCTCTTATCTCCAACCCATACTCTATTGATGACCATCAGCTCTACTGTACGGTCAGTGTCGGCATCGCTATCTTCCCATCGGTGGGTAGCACCAATATCGATGTGTTACGCCAAGCTGATACCGCCCTTTACCGCGCCAAAACAGCAGGGCGAAACAAATACATGTTCTATGAACCAGAGATGCAGGCTCAGGTAGAATCTTTCCTAGAAATTGAAAAAGGCCTCCATGAAGCACTCAACCAAGGGCAGCTTGAGCTTTATTACCAACCTCAGGTCGATGACAATCACAATATCATTGGCGTTGAAGCTCTGATTCGTTGGAACCACCCACAAAAAGGGGTGTTACCTCCTGGGGTGTTTATGCCTATCGCCGAAGAGACAGGTCAAATCCTGCAAATTGGTAATTGGATCATTGAGCAAGCTTGCTATCAATTTTCTCACTGGAAGAAAGAAGGGATACTCCCAAGCACTTTCCGCAGACTGGCAATTAACATCAGTCCATTACAGTTTTCTCAACCGTCGTTTGTGGAGCACATCGTTGACTCCCTCGCCCAAGCGGATATTGATGGTGAACATATTGAGCTAGAGATTACCGAGAACCTACTGTTAGAGAATGTCGAAGCAGCAATTCAGAAAATGGCAGAATTAAAAGAGCACAACCTCAAAACATCGATCGATGATTTCGGTACTGGATACTCTTCACTACGTTATTTGAAACACCTGTCTGTCGACGTACTAAAAATCGACCGCTCCTTCGTTACCCAGTTGCATTTAGATGAGAGTGACCAAGCGATCGTTGATACCATCATTATGACCGCTCGTAGACTCAATCTAGAAGTGATTGCGGAAGGTGTCGAAGATGCTAATGAGCTCAATGCGCTTAAACAACTCGGTTGTGCTCAATTCCAAGGCTACCTGTTTGATAAACCTTTACCAGCCTCGGAACTGAATGAGCGGTTTGAAAAGAACTTTTACCCCGTAGAAGGCCCTTCGGTCGTCAAAGCCGTACAAAAGTAGCTGTCTAAAAAAAGATATAACTCATGATGATCGCATCTTCTTTGCCTGACGTTGTCGGGTAGTAGTTGATGCGGCGATCAACTTCATTAAAGCCAATCGATTCGTAGAGACCAAACGCACTGCTATTGCTTTCTCGCACCTCTAACCAAGCGCTGTCAGCCTTATCTTGCTCGCAAATATCTAGGAAAGCTTCCATTAACTGCTTGCCATAACCTTGCCCCTGCTGAGTAGGATTAACCGCAACATTAAGCAAAGTGACTTCACCAACGATATTCTGGGCATAGAAATAGCCCACGACTTGGTTTTCAACTACCAACACATGGTGGCGCGCACCGCGACTATTTAGGTCACGGATCATGGTTTCAGACCAAGGGTGAGAGTGGGCACTTCGCTCAATATTCCACACTTGATCAAGATGCTCTAATGCGAGCGGTAAAATTGAAGATTGGCTCATAAGGGGGTCACGATTACTGATAAGAACAGATCTGTTGCCAAAGGGCTCGGCGTTGTTCGTTGTTACCATCTACCTGAGTCAGTAATGGGGAAACAAGCGCTTTAGCTTCCAGACGATCTTGCTGATCGCATCCGGCAAACCAAATCCACTCTAGATGATGATTATCGTTATCGAGTTGGCTCAATTGCTCTGGAGTAACATGTAGAGCCTGTTCAAGTGACAACTTGATGCTTTTTATTACCCGCTCAAACATCTCTGCCGTTTTCCCCTGAGGAAGTTGAGGAGAAACAAGCAGCAATTTACAGTTATCAGGCAAGATCAGTTGTGGTGATTGGTATCCCAATAACCTTTCAGGGTGTGCCAGCTGATAGCACTGGATTCCCATTTCTTGTAAATACTCTTGCTGTGGCATATCAATCATCACCCTTAAAATCGCACTAATCGTACCATAACAACCCCAGTTCCAATCAAGCATTTGTCTGGGTAACGCACAATAAAAAGCGCCGCCCGAAGGCAGCGCTCTAAACTCAGCAATAGCTGCAATCTAGAAACTCGACTTAACGGCTTCGGCAATCTTCAACGCAGAAGACTGAACTAGCTCTGCATCTTCACCTTCAACCATGACGCGAATTAGAGGCTCTGTACCTGACTTGCGTAGCAATACACGTCCTTTGTCACCCAATTCTGCTTCCACTTCAACCACTGACGCTTTCACAGCATCCGCTTCTAGTGGGTTAGAATCACCAGAGAAACGAACATTCTCAAGAACTTGCGGGTAAAGAGTCATGCCTTGCGAAAGCTCGTGGAGAGACATATCACTGCCTACAACCGATGCAAGCACCTGAAGCGCAGCAACAATGGCATCACCCGTCGTCACTTTATCTAGCAGAATAACGTGACCTGAGTTCTCAGCGCCGATTTTCCAGCCTTTTTCTAGTAGTTGCTCCATAACGTAGCGGTCACCAACAGCAGCGCGTACAAATGGAATGCCTAGCTGTTTTAAGCCATTTTCCATACCAAGGTTGGTCATCAGCGTACCAACGACACCACCTTTTAGCTCACCGCGACGCAGGGCATCACGTGCGATAATGTAAGCAATTTGGTCACCATCAATCTTGTTACCTAGGTGATCAACCATGATGATACGGTCGCCATCGCCATCGAAAGCCAAACCAAGCTCTGCACCTTCTTCAACCACACGTTTCTGCAGTGCACGTACATCGGTAGCGCCAACTTCTGCGTTAATGTTGGTACCGTTAGGCTCAATACCCATGGAGATCACTTCTGCACCTAGCTCGCTAAACACAGCTGGAGCAATATGGTAAGTCGCACCATGGGCGCAATCGACCACGATTTTTTTACCCGCTAGACTTAGTTCTGATGGGAAAGTGCTCTTACAAAATTCAATATAACGGCCCGCAGCGTCGTTAAGACGGCTTGCTTTACCAAGTAGTGCCGACTCCACACATTCAATGTCTTTATCAAGCTCTGCTTCAATCGCCAACTCAATATCATCTGGTAATTTAGTGCCTTCTGACGAGAAGAACTTAATGCCGTTATCGTAATATGGGTTGTGCGATGCTGAAATCACGATGCCCGCTTCTGCACGGAAAGTTTGCGTCAGGTATGCGACTGCCGGTGTTGGCATTGGGCCTGTAAAGGTCGCTTTTAACCCTGCTGCGGCCAAACCCGCCTCAAGAGCAGACTCAAGCATGTAACCTGAAATGCGTGTGTCCTTACCTATGATTACTTTCTTTGTACCCTGCTTAGCCAATACGCGACCCGCAGCCCAGCCTAGCTTAAGCACAAAATCTGGAGTAATTGGGTACTGGCCCACTTTGCCACGTACACCATCCGTACCAAAATAACGTCTCTTATCAGACATGGTTGTTCCTTTTTATCTTTCTATTCTGCTCAATTATTCGCTTTGGTCATTGAGACAATTTTCATAGCATCAAGCGTTTGTTCAAAATCGTGCACGCGAATGATTTGCGCACCTTTCATTGCGGCGATTGTAGCGCATGCCACGCTCGCTGACACGCACTCAGCCGGAGCTTTGTCGAGGAGTTTGAAGATCATAGATTTTCTCGACATCCCTGCAAGAACTGGCAACCCAAATTGATGAAATTCTTCTAGGTGAGACAGCATCTGATAGTTGTGTTCTAGTGTTTTACCAAAGCCAAACCCGGGGTCAAGTATCAGCTTTTCACGCTCGATACCAACTTCAGCACACGCTTCAATACGCTGTTGTAAAAACTCACCGACCTCTTTTACCAGATCATCGTAATGCGGATTAGATTGCATGGTACGAGGCTGGCCTTGCATATGCATTAAACAGATAGGTAATCCTGTTTCTGCCGCTACCTCAAGCGCTCCAGGCTCTTGCAAAGCTCTGACGTCATTAATGATATCAGCGCCCGCTTCAGCCGCTTGGTGCATCACTTCTGCTTTGCTGGTATCAATAGAAATCCACACGTCAGATTGCGCACGAATCGCTTTAATCACTGGAATGGTTCGTTGAAGCTCTTCAGCTAATTCAACATCTGGAGCACCAGGGCGGGTTGACTCACCGCCAATATCAATAATGGTCACACCTGAGTCAATCATACGCTGAGCTTGAACAAGCGCATCTTCTAGAGCGCGAAACTGACCGCCATCAGAAAAAGAGTCAGGGGTAACATTCAGAATCCCCATCACTTGTGGCTGAGATAAATCGAGAGTTTTATTATTTGCTTTTAGGATCATAAACACAAAAACCCCGAGTTGCCTCGGGGTTTCTCTTAATCATAACAATTATTCTGAGTCTTTCTTCTCAGTCGCTTCCGCTGACGTGCTCTCTTGAGAAGTCGCTGCGTCGTCCGCTTTCGCTTCAGTGGCAGGAGCCTCTTCCGCTTTACCCTCTGACTTACCTTCAGGTTTCGCGTCTGACTTGTTGCTCGGGTTATCACCCCAACCTGCAGGCTCACGGATATCTGCTTTACGTTCCATTAGGTCATCAATCTGACCTGCATCAATGGTCTCGTACTTCATCAACGCATCTTTCATTGCGTGCATGATATCCATGTTGTCTTCAAGGATCTGTTTCGCACGCGCATAGTTGCTGTCAATCAAGTGGCGAACTTCGTCATCAATAAGTTTCGCCGTATCATCAGACATATGTTTAGTCTGAGTTACGCTACGGCCAAGGAACACTTCACCTTCATCTTCTGCATAGAGAAGAGGACCAAGTTTTGCCGAGAAACCCCACTGAGTCACCATCTTACGCGCGATATCAGTTGCACGTTCGATATCGTTCGAAGCACCCGTTGATACTTTGTCTGCACCGTAGATTAGCTCTTCGGCAAGTCGACCACCGTATAGACTCGAAATCATAGACTCTAGGTGCTGACGAGACATGCTTACACGATCTTGCTCTGGTAAGTACATTGTCACACCAAGAGCACGACCACGTGGAATAATAGATACCTTGTACACTGGATCATGTTCAGGAACTAGACGACCAACAATCGCGTGACCCGCTTCGTGGTAAGCCGTTGACTCTTTCGTCTCTTCCGACATCACCATAGAACGGCGCTCTGCACCCATCATAATTTTGTCTTTCGCTAGCTCAAACTCAACCATAGATACGTTGCGCTTGTTACCACGTGCAGCGAATAGCGCCGCTTCGTTAACAAGGTTTGCTAGGTCTGCACCTGAGAAACCTGGTGTACCACGTGCAATTAGCGATGGCTCTACATCACCGGCTAGCGGCACTTTACGCATGTGAACTTTAAGGATCTGCTCACGACCACGTACATCTGGTAGACCAACCACAACTTGGCGGTCAAAACGGCCAGGACGAAGTAATGCTGGGTCTAGTACGTCTGGACGGTTAGTTGCAGCAATAACGATAATACCTTCATTACCTTCGAAACCATCCATCTCAACTAGCATTTGGTTAAGAGTTTGCTCACGTTCATCGTGACCACCACCGACACCAGCACCACGCTGACGACCTACCGCATCAATCTCATCGATAAAGATGATACAAGGCGCCGCTTTCTTCGCTTGTTCGAACATGTCACGTACACGAGATGCACCAACACCAACAAACATTTCAACGAAGTCAGAACCAGAGATAGTAAAGAAAGGTACTTTCGCTTCACCGGCAATCGCTTTCGCCAGTAGCGTTTTACCTGTACCTGGAGGACCGACCATCAGAACACCTGTTGGGATCTTACCGCCCAGCTTCTGGAAACGGCTTGGGTCACGTAGGTAGTCAACCAGCTCTTTAACGTCTTCTTTTGCTTCGTCACAACCAGCAACGTCAGCAAAAGTTGTTTTGATTTGTTCTTCGCTCATCATACGAGCTTTACTCTTACCGAAAGACATCGCGCCTTTACCGCCGCCGCCTTGCATTTGACGCATGAAGAAAATCCACACACCAATCAGTAAGATCATAGGGAACCAAGAAATAAAGATAGTACCTAGCAGGCTTTGCTCTTCTGGAGGTGTGCCTTGTACTTTCACATTTTGGTTAATTAAGTCATCAAGTAGCTTCTGGTCGTAGACCGGCATGTAAGTAACATAACGCGAGCCGCCGCCACGACGTGTGAAAGTGATTTCACCGTCTTTAAAAGTTGCTTCCTGAATCTGGCCTTGGCCAACTTCCTGTACAAACGTGGTGTAATCCACCGCTCTGCCATTGCTCTCTCCAGGGCCAAAGCTCTGGAAAACCGACATCAATACGACAGCGATAACAAGCCACAGAATTAAATTTTTTGCCATGTCACTCAAGGTGTCAGCCTCTCGATAACTAATTGTAATTAAAGGTAGGGTACTACAGTTTATAACCTGTAGCTATAGTGTTAACTAACCCGTCAAAGGGCAAATAGTTAACCTTTGTAACCAGTGGCTACAACGAAGACTTCTCGTGAGCGAGCTCGCGATGAGTCAGGTTTTCTGATTTTTACGACTTTAAACGTGTCTCGGACTTCTTTGACAAATTGGTCAAACCCTTCGCCTTGGAAGACCTTAACAACAAAGCTACCATTAGGTGCTAGAACTTGTCGACACATATCTAAAGCCAATTCAACTAAATACATTGCGCGAGGTTGATCGACTGAATTGTTGCCTGCAATGTTTGGTGCCATATCGGACATCACCACATCAACCATCGAAGGCTGAATGCGATCAAGCAGTGCATCTAAAACCGCCTCTTCACGGAAGTCACCTTGTAGGAAGCTGACACCTGCAATCGGGTCCATCGGCAACAAATCACATGCAATAATTTGCCCATCCTCACCTACTATCTTAGCAGCATATTGAGACCAACCACCGGGAGCTGCACCTAAATCGACCACTGTCATACCAGGTTTTAGCAATTTGTCCTTAGTTTGGATCTCTTCCATCTTGAAATAAGCACGTGAGCGATAGCCTTTTTTACGGGCTTCATTGGCGTATTTATCATCAAAATGTTCTTTCAACCAGCGACCTGAGCTAGCGGAATGTTTCTGTTTACTCATTTGTTACCTAATAGATAGAGGGAACAACTAACCCAATAAATTATAGTCTTCAGGGTTAGATGGCGTTAAAATGGTATTTTTCAACCCTTATATTAAAGAAAATTGGCCGCGTAATGAACCTAAGCACCAAACAAAAGCAGCATCTTAAAGGCCTAGCGCACAGTCTAAAACCTGTTGTGCTTATGGGCGCAAACGGACTAACTGAAGCTGTTCTAGCGGAAATTGAAATTGCTCTTAACCACCACGAGCTAATCAAAATCAAAGTCGCATCAGAAGATCGCGACACTAAGAACCTGATTATTGAAGCTATTGTACGTGAAACACGTGCAGAGAAAGTACAAGTAATCGGTAAGACTTTAGTTCTATTCCGCCAATCGGAAGAACGTAAAATCGAGTTGCCACGTAAGTAATTTTACTTTCATGAGCACGAAAAAAGGTCGCCTATGCGACCTTTTTTGATATTCAGAGCAACGAACTTGCTTAGATGTACTCGACGCTGTCGATTTCAAAGTCGCGATCACCACCCGGTGTAGAGATAACCACTTCGTCACCTTCCATCTTGCCGATAAGGCCGCGCGCGATTGGTGAACTTACCGAGATACGACCCGCTTTAATGTCAGCTTCGTCATCACCTACGATCTGATAAGTTTTCTCTTCTTCAGTATCACAGTCAATCAAAGTGACGGTTGAGCCGAAGATAACTTTACCCGTGTTGTCCATTGTGGTGACATCAATAACCTGAGCAACAGACAGTTTGTATTCGATATCACGGATTTGCGCTTCACAGATACCCTGCTCTTCACGAGCTGCATGGTACTCGGCATTCTCTTTAAGATCGCCTAGTTCACGTGCTTCAGCAATGGCTTCAGAAATCTGTGGGCGAAGCTTCAATAGTCTTTCTAGTTCTTCACGTAGCTTTTTCTCGCCACGTAGTGTCATTGGCACTTTTTCCATTATATACCTCATTCCAAAGCAATCTTTGGACAAAACAAAACTACCTAATCCAGTGGACTAGGTAGATGCATTTACTAATCAATTGCCTCTAGTGTAAACAAACTTGGCGGCTAAATCACTCAAATTAATCAAGTGTGATCTCTATCTCAAAACGCACGCGATAAACAATTGATAAATCAGCGCTGTTTTTGAATCCGATCGCGGCGTCAAACATATTTCACCTAAAAAAAAATAAAGGTTCAGATATAAACCAACCTATCAACAATGCAATTTATTTCTTAACTATCAATAACTTGATATTATTTTATGTTTAATAAAACACTGTTCATAAGTTAGATTTATATCATTTTACTAACCCATCATGGAACTTTGCGTTAAAAACTTAGCTGACTTAATCAGCGAGATTAGTCTTTATTGCTCAATAACTTGCTATAACGCGTCGTTATGAGACTGGATTAATAGCGCTGATAACTAGAGGAGTAACCCAATTGATGTGGAGATACTCCTCGCTATACAACTATTTATGGACAGTAAATTAGGACTAATAAGATGAACAAGACTCTGATCGCTCTAGCAGTTTCAGCTGCAGCAGTAGCTACAGGCGCAAACGCAGCAGAAATCTACAACAACGATGGCAACTCTATCGAAATGGGCGGCCGTGTTGAAGCACGTCTAGCAGTAAAAGATGGTAAAGCTGAAGACCAATCTCGCGTACGTCTAAACTTCGCTGGCACTTCTCAAATCAACGACAACCTATACGGTCTTGGTTTCTACGAAGGTGAGTACAAAGCAACTAAAGACAACGATACGGCGCGTGATTCTCTAGAGCACCGTTACATGTACGCTGGTCTTGGTGGTAACTTCGGTGAAGTAACTATGGGTACTGTTAAAGGTTCTCTAGCAGCAGTTACTGACTTCACTGATATCATGGCTTACCACGGTGCTAAAGCAGCTGTTAAGGTAGAGTCAGCTGACCGTCCAGACCGTTCTATTGCATATTCAGGTGAATTCTCTGGTCTTGAACTACGCGCTAACTACACGTTTGAATCTTCAAAAGAAAACAACGATAAACTAGTTGGCGATGACAACAATGGTTACGCACTTTCAACTATCTACAGCATCGGTGACACAGGTGTTCGTCTAACTGCTGCTTACGCTAAACAAAACGGCGTAAACTTCAAAGACTCAGCAACCAACACAAACATTAATGCAGATGCTGGTCAGTACATGCTTGGTGCATCTTACGAAATCGGTGACTTCTACGTTGCTGGTCTATACAACGATACTAAATACGACGAAGTAAACACTAGCAACTCAGCAAAAGTAAAAGGCTATGAATTAGCAGCAGCTTACACGCTAGGTCAAGCTAAGTTTACTTCTACGTACAACCGCGCTGATGTAAAAGTAAGTAATCAATCAGAAAAAGCTGCTGATTCTATCGCAGTTGATGCAACTTACTTCTTCACGAACAACTTCCGCTCATACGTTTCTTACGACTTTAACCTTCTTAAAGAAGATAAAGTTGGTAAGCTAGCTTCTGAAGATCAAGCAGTACTAGGTGTACGTTACGACTTCTAATTTCCTGACATTAAGTCATGAATCTAAGACGCCTGCTCTATAGCAGGCGTTTTTTTTACCCGCTATACTGACCCTCTAAAACCGCTAACCGTGAATTCTTATGCTGCGCTTTGTTGATCGTTTTACCTCTATTTGCCTACTCTCTCTAGTCAGCGTATCTGTCTCGGCCTATGCGCCACTCAATGAATTGCCTTTAGGTAGCCGCGCAGCAATTAAAGTCGAATCTCTGCAAAGCCAGAATCAAATCAAGCAAACCGACAACCAAAGTCAGTTCTTCCCGCCGGCTAGTACATTAAAGATTGTTACTGCGCTTGCTGCCAAATTAGAGCTCGGCGATGAGTTTCAGTTTGCAACTAGCATTGAGAAGAGTGGTAGTGATGTGGTACTGAGTTTTAGTGGCGATCCGACTTTAACCACCCAAGACTTAAAGCAACTACTGAGTCAGCTACGTAATAGCGGCACGAAAAGAATCAGTGGCGATCTCTGGTTAGATAACAGCGCGTTTACCGGTTATGACCGAGCAGTTGGGTGGCCGTGGGATATTCTCGGCGTTTGTTACAGCGCGCCAGCCAGCGCGATTTCGCTTGATGGCAACTGCGTTCAAGCCTCAATTTATACCCAAGAAGACGGGAAAACTCGTGTCTATGTGCCTGAGCACCAACCTATTTATGTCACGACGGTGGCAAGTTCAGTATCTAAAATCGAACAAGAGAGCTCACAGTGCGATTTAGAGTTACTCTCTTCCCCAGACAACCACTATCAACTCCAAGGATGCTTGCAGAGCCGTAGCAAGCCGCTGCCGCTAAAATTTGCAGTGCAAGATCCATCGCTATATACCCAGAGAATTGTTAATACCCTGCTTGCTCAGCTTAATATCGAACTAGCGGGCAGTATTCGGCTTGGCGCTCCCGAACTGAAAGGCAAAGTCATTGCCACTCATTACTCACAAGCACTGCCTCAGCTGCTTGAAACCATGCTCAAAAAATCAGACAACCTTATTGCCGATAACCTAACCAAAACCTTAGGCGCCAAGTTCTTTATTCAGCCTGGTAGTTTTTCCAACGGCACTAAGGCAATCAAGCAAATTTTGTTTACCCAAACCGGCATTGATATTGAGCATACCCCACTGGCTGATGGTTCAGGGCTATCACGCAATAACCGCTTTACCAGTCAAAACATGGCAGCGGTACTGCGCTATATTTGGCAACATGACAGTGAATTAGGCTTGATAGCCTTAATGCCCACATCAGGCACCAACGGCACTTTGAAATATCGTCGCAGTATGCGTAAAGCGCCAATTAAAGGCGAGTTGATTGCCAAGAGTGGTTCAGTATATGGCAGCTATAATATGGCGGGCTATGGGTTAGATAAATCTGGTAAGCCGAGTACTCTATTTATTCAGTTTGTGACGGACTACCACCCGCCAAAAACAAAGGGCGATGATAAACCTACCATCGCCCCGATCACCAAGTTCGAAACCTTGTTCTATAAAGATATTGTCCAGTTCAGTCAGGCGATACCTAAGAAATAATTGACTACAGTGAAATAAATCCACATCCCTGAAATATCGACAATAGACGCTAATACTGGGCTAACCAGTACGGCCGGGTCGAGTTTAAACGCACGCGCTAGGATAGGTAGCAAACCACCTAGCGTGGTCGACATCGTCACCTGAATAAACAGTGCAACTGCGATCGCAAGTGCGATGGTGTTCAGCTCAAAGCCCCCCGTACTGCTGCTATCACTAAAGAGTAAGATACGGCCGATAATCACCAAGGCTATGGCAAAAGCTAAGCAAATCGCCACTCGACTCTCTTTCCAAAACACCTCTAACCACTGGCGTTTACGCAACTCCCCCGTCGCCAAGGCTCGTATGACCAGAGTTGCCGCTTGAGTACCGGTATTACCACCCGCTGCTGCTATCACAGGCATATAGATCGCCAATAGCACCAACTGGCTCAAAGTATCTTCATATTGAGCGATAATTAGACCTGAAACTATGCCAAGTAATGCGAGCGCAATGATCCAACCGATACGTTGCTTTACATGCTCAATAACCGGCGTCTCTAGATAACCATTCGAAGGCTCAACTTCCGAATGAATAAAACCAAGCTGGTGCGCATAGTGACGTGCCAACTTATCATGTCCATCTAGCTCTAACGCCGAGATCAATTGCTGGACATAACCCACTGAACAGTGGTGTAAAATCCCGACAGCTTCCTCTACCGGCATAACCGTAAGTAAATGAACCTGCTGGGCTTGCTCGTATTGCAAAAACGCATTGCGAGCGGCACCGATCTCCTCTTGAGAAAAGTGCGGGGTGTTTTCAATGTAAGTATTGCTCATTACCGTCATGGCGAATCTCCCGATTGGCAATAGGTAACGACCATCAAATACAGCTGATGTTGAATCAAAAAATAGATACGTCTATCCGTACACGAGTGCACAGAAAAGCTGTATTGAATTCTAGAATTTAGAGGAGAAAAACGTGAGGATTCACAAAGAGATAAGAAGCACTCTACCGCAATGGTAGAGACGTGAGACGACAATACCGAAGCGGACTATTTTTCCCCTTTCATACTAGGAGGATGGTCGATATTGTTCATAAAAGTCTCCGAAAAAACTGCCGTTTTGGCAGCGCGAGGATAATACCAAAAGTTATCCACTAAAACAGCCCCAATTTGCAAAAAAGTTAGATATTTAACCTGTACCTAGAGGTATAAAAAAAGCGCCTAAAAAGACGCTTTTTTAATATATATATTGGGAATGCTCAGTGATTATTGAATCGTGATACGAGCAAATTTACGTTTACCAACTTGGAACACGTAAGTCCCTGCTTCAGGAACAAACTTAGAGTCCGCTACTTTCTCGCCATCAATCTTAGCCGCGCCTTGCTTAACCATACGCATTGCTTCTGAAGTTGAAGCACACAAGCCCGCTTCTTTAAGAATATTGCTTACCGGTAGACCTGCGTCAAAAGCAAATTCAGGCATTTCATCAGGAATTTGGTTCTTAGCAAAACGGTTTACGAACTCTTGCTCTGCTGCGTCAGCATCTGCCTGAGAGTGGAAGCGTGCAATGATCTCTTTCGCTAGAGCAACTTTTACATCACGTGGGTTTTGACCCGCTTCTACATCTGCTTTTAGTTGAGCAACTTCGTCAAGTGGACGGAAAGAAAGCAAGTCGTAGTAGTTCCACATTAGGTCATCAGAGATCGACATGATCTTACCAAACATTTCGCTTGGCGCTTCACTGATACCAATGTAGTTGTTGGCCGACTTAGACATCTTCTTCTCGCCATCTAGACCAACAAGAAGTGGCATCATTAGTACAACCTGTGGCTTCTGACCGTTCGACTTCTGTAGTTCACGACCCATTAGTAGGTTGAACTTCTGGTCAGTACCACCTAGCTCTACGTCAGTTTCCATTGCTACTGAATCGTAACCTTGTAGCAGCGGGTACATGAACTCATGAATAGCAATTGGCTGACCACCAGCATAACGCTTCTTAAAGTCATCACGCTCTAGCATACGAGCTACGGTTTGGTTAGCAGCAAGGCGAATCATACCCTCAGCGCCTAGCTCAGACAGCCATTCAGAGTTGAACTGAATTTTCGTCTTAGCTGGATCTAGAATTTTAAATACCTGTTCTTTATAGGTTTCAGCGTTACGTAGTACATCTTCACGGCTTAGTGGTGGACGAGTATTGTTCTTACCCGTTGGGTCACCAACCATGGCAGTAAAATCACCGATAAGGAAGGTAACGTCGTGGCCTAGCTCCTGAAATGCACGCAGCTTGTTGAAAATCACTGTATGACCAAGGTGAATATCTGGCGCAGTTGGATCGGCACCTAACTTAATACGAAGAGGGCGACCCTCTTTCAGCTTAGCAATCAGTTCTTCTTCTGGAATCAGTTCTTCAACACCGCGCTTAATCTCGGCTAGTGCAGCTTCAATGCTCGCCATTCTTGTTCACTCCCACAGATTTGGCAAAAATTTGTTAGTTGGTCATCTTACTTGAATAGCGATGCTTTTTGAAACCAGTTAGACTAAACAGCTTAGCTTTTTACTGAATTTTTTAGAACGGACATAAGATGTTGTCTCTTTTCGCTCGATTGCCATGGATTCACCGAGCCCTTATCGCCTTATTTAGCGCTTTTATCGTCATTGCTTTGTTTCTGCCAGCGCCGAAAGATCTCCGTCAAGAGGAGAGCAACTATCAAGTAGGTAAAGCCTACCCATTGGCTATTGATCTTGAGTTGATCGCTTTGCAAGAGTCAGCACCCAAACTTGCAGTACTACGATGGGAAAAACATACCATAGGCTCTGGCGACAGCATGGCACTCCTTTTTCAACGTGCTGGGCTTTCTTCTCGCCTGCTGTATCAACTGACTTCAACCAATAAAGATATTGAAAGGCAGTTAACCCGAGTTCGACCGGGTGATTCATTCCAGCTAGGCTTCGATGCTGACAACCAACTGATTCAACTAAAACGCGTCATTAGCCCGTACGAGACCTTTCTTGTCACCAAATCAGAGACTGGCTACACCTCAACGATTGATAAAAAGCAGGTCCATTATCAGTACAACTATGCTGAAGCAGATATCACCTCAAACTTCTGGAACGCGGCCGTCAATGCTGGCTTAACACCAAACCAGATCATGGAACTAGCGGGCATTTTTGGCTGGGATATCGACTTTGCTTTGGATATTCGTGGCGGGGATAACTTTAAAATTCTTTATCAAGAGAAAGTCGTTGAGGGTGAAGTTGTCGGCCGAGGCAAGATCATTGCCGCTATCTTCAAAAACCAAGGTGATACCTTTAAAGCGATTCTCGACGACAAGACTGGCAATTATTACGACGAAAATGGTCGTGCAATGAAGAAAGCCTTCTTGCGCTCTCCGCTAGATTTCCGTCGCGTCAGCTCAAACTTTAACCCAACTCGTCGCCATCCAGTAACAGGAAAAGTCCGCGCACACCGCGGCACCGACTATGCCGCACCTGTTGGCACACCAATATGGGCTGCTGGTGACGGTACGGTTCTAAAATCGAGTTACAACCAGTTCAATGGTAACTATGTGTTTATCAAACACAGCAATACCTATATTACTAAGTACCTCCACTTGCAGCGTCGTAAAGTCAAAACAGGGCAACGTGTAAAACAAGGACAAACGATAGGTACGCTAGGTGGAACAGGACGCGTCACTGGCCCTCACCTACACTATGAGTTCTTAGTAAACGGAATACATAAAAACCCGAGAACGGTTAAGCTACCACAATCTAAATCTCTGACAGGCAAAGCGAAAACCACGTATATTGCCAACGCAAAATTAAGATTAGAGAAGCTAGAACGCTACGGAGAGTTGCTCGCGACTCCTTAAAAAGAAAGACCCGCATCATGCGGGTCTTTCTTTTTTGCTGGTGTTTCTATTCAGCTTCGATGACTTGGTTAGCCTGCTCTTCCACTTTATGTACTCTGCCAAGCATCAACAGACAAGGTGTCAGTACTAAGGTCAATACAGTAGCAAAGGCTAATCCACCCGCTACCGCTGTCGCCAATTGCGACCACCACTGAGTGCTTGGCGCGCCAAATTCGATCTTCTGATTGATGAGATCGATGTTCATTTCTAGCACCATAGGCAGTAGACCAAGTATGGTTGTCACCGTAGTTAACAACACAGGTCTTAAACGCTGCACACCCGTACGTAATATTGCTTCACGTTTATCGAGCCCGCGTTTTAGTAGTTGATTGTAGGTATCAATTAACACGATATTGTTGTTAACCACGATCCCTGCAAGAGCAATAACGCCAATACCTGACATGATGATGCCAAACGGTTTTTGGAATACAAGTAAGCCGACAAATACCCCCACTGTAGAAAACAGCACAGCACTTAGAATCAAAAATGCCTGATAGAAGCTATTGAACTGAGTTATCAAAATCAGCGCCATCACTACCAAGGCGACCAAGAAAGCGTTTTGTAGGAAAGCAGAAGAGTTTTCTTGCTCTTCATTCTGACCACGGATCTTAAACTCAACACTCGAAGGGAGATCGAGCTTGGAAACCGCCTCATTGATTTTTGGCAACTCCAATGCGAGGTTATAGCCCTCTTTCATGTCGGCCATAATATTGATCACGCGATGTCCGTCGATACGGCGAATCGTATCTTGTTTATGCTCAGGAACAATGTTGGCAAAATTCGTAATCGGCACAAGACCTGCAGCTGTTTTGACTCGTAATTGATCAAAGCGGCCAATATCACGTTTCTCTTCCGGATAACGAACCAAAATATCAACTTCTTCAGTTGCATCATCAGGTAGATAATCACCAATTTTCAGGCCATTAGTAACGAACTGAACCGTATTACCAACTAATGTTGCGTCTGCGGCAAAGCGCGAGGCATCATCACGACGAATATCGATTTGCCAGTCGATCCCCTCTTTACTTGAGGTATCACTCAGGTTGGTAAACGCAGGGTAATTGTCTGCCCATTGCCTCACTAACTTTGCGGCGCCATCGAGTTGATCCGGAATCCTCGCTGACATTTCAATCACCAGGTCATGCTCAACAGGTGGGCCTGCATCTGGGAACTTGTACTCAATTTCCACCCCTGCATATTGATCCGTTTGTTGCTTGAGCTCTTCGATGATCTCTTTGACTTTACGGCGATATTGCCAATCCACTGGTGTAATTTGGATTTGTCCGATTTCGTCATCGCCACCTGTTTTGGTGTAGACACTTTCAAACTCATCATGCCCAAGCATCACCGCCTCAATGTCACGCATGATAACGTCTTTCTCATCTAGGGAAAGATCGCCATAAGAGCGCACTTTAACGGTAAAGAAAGGCGGATCAACTTCAGGGAAGAACTCAGCGCCTAAGCCCGCTTTGGCGTAAGTGAATCCCACCGCAATGGCTAACAGAATTGCACTCAACAAAATCTTAAGTGGATGGCGAATCGCGATATCTAAGGTATGGAAATAGAGCTTAGTGATACCGGTCGCTTTAGAGAAATCACCGTCATGCAAGGCAACCATTTTTTCACGCTGCGCTTTGGTTACGTGTTGCGGTCGGCCAATTAAGCTCCCTAGTACAGGAACGAGCAATAACGCCATTGCCAGTGATGCGGTTAACGTTGCGATCAAGGTAAGCGGCAAGTACTTCATAAACTCACCCGTCACATCAGGCCAGAAAAGCAGTGGGGCAAATGCTGCTAAAGTCGTCGCCGTTGACGCAGTAATAGGCCACGCCATACGTTTCGCCGCATCTCGATATGCCTCTCTACGTGGCGTCCCCTCTTGCATGCGCCTATCGGCAAACTCTGTCACCACAATGGCACCGTCCACCAGCATACCCACGGCCATAATCAGCGAGAACAACACCACGATGTTAACCGTCAAGCCAAATACGGACAGAACTAACAGCCCGGTCAGGAAGGAGCCAGGTATCGACACCCCAACCAAGAAAGCGGTTCGAACGCCTAAAATCGCGATGATGACAATAACAACTAAAATGATCGCCGACAGGATGTTGTTTTGCAGATCGTTAAGCATCATCTTAACGTCTTTGGATTGATCCCAAGTGTACTTAACTAACAGGTTATTCGGCCATTCAGGACGTTTTTGTGCCTCTTGCAATACCGTTTTAATTAGCGCAACGGTTTCGATGATGTTTTCGCCGGCACGCTTTTTCACATCAAGCACTACAGCCGATTTACCATCGAGTCTGGCGTAGCTTTCTGGATCTCGGAAAGCTCGACGTACGGTCGCGACATCACCAAAAGTGATTACTTGCTTACCGTCTACCTTGACAGGCAGTTCAAGCACGTCTTTCAAGGAATCAAACACTGATGGCACTTTCACTGAGAAACGCCCATAACCGGTATCAACAAAGCCTGCCGCAACCACTTTGTTGTTCAAGGCAATCAGATTGTAGATATCTCCTTGATCAAGCCCGTAGCTTTCCATTAAAAGCGGATCAACCACGATCTCAACAATATCTTCGCGATCACCAGCAATATCCACTTCAAGGATCTGACGATAGCTCTCAAGCTTATCTCTTAGTTGGCGTGCAATCTGAACTATAGTGCGCTCTGGAACCGTTCCATAAAGCACGATAGATAAAGCCGGCTCTTCTGACGCCAAAGTCACTTCATTAACTGTAGGTTCATCACTATCGCTAGGTAGCTTAGGCTTAGCGAGATCAACGGCTTCACGCACATCTGCCATCGCTTTATTGAGATCGACACCGACACTAAATTCCAGCATCACAGAGGCATGCCCCTCCGATGCGGTAGAGGTCATCTCTTTGACCCCTTCTATCGACCTTAACTCTTGCTCGATTGGGCGTACTAGCAGTCTTTCTGCGTCTGATGGCGAAATGCCTTGGTGCCCTACCGATACATAGATAATTGGAATGGTAATATCTGGACTCGATTCTTTGGGAATCGTCACGTAGGTCGCAGCGCCAGCAAGAAGAATAAACACCAACAACACCATCATGGTGCGCGTGCGAGAAAGCGCAGCATCAATCAATGCAAACATAACCGCGCCTCCTAATCTTGCTGCTCTACAGCGATAACTTGATCGCCATCGCGAACAAAGCCCTGACCTGTAGTGACAATATCAACACTCTCGCCCAATCCTGTCAGCCACACGCCATCTTGCTCAGCTTTAACGAGGTTAATAGGAACAAACTTAATACGATCTGCGACTAGAGTTTTAACCCCAAGATTCCCGTCATCATCTAGAGCGAGCATGGCTGGAGTAACTTTGATAGCGAGTTGATCTTGCAAGTTCAATGTCACTTCAGTACTGATACCAGCAGGGACTCTCTGCTTAGGGTTGGGCAGCTCAATTTCTATCGGAAAGGTGTTGGTCGAGTCAGACGAAACACGCGAAATGTAACGAACTTTGCCTTGTGCCTGTTGGCCATTAATAAAGCGAACTTGCGCTTGTTGACCGAGCACTAAATCTTGAATGTGTCGCTCGCTGACATCGGCTTCAATCACGATCATACTCAAATCAAGTAAGCTCGCGACGGGATCGCCAATACCGACAAAGTCCCCTTTTTCAATAAACAGATGATCGACAACTCCAGTAAACGGCGCAGTCACGGAGGTATTCCGCAAAGCAATTTTGGCATTGCTTACCATGGCTTTAGCTTCGACCAATCCCGCCTGAGCGTTGGTGAAGGCCACCTCACCCTGCAAACCTTTACTTTGCAGTGACTTGGCCGCTTTAAACTCTTTCTCTTTCACCTTAAGCATGGCTTGCGCACGCTCAAGCTGAATCTCAAGATCACCTTTATCAATCAGGGCAATCACTTGCCCTTGCTTAACATTGTCCCCTTTGGAAACTTTGAGCTGGGTAATTTTACCTGCAATCTCAGCGCCTAGTTTTGCTTGCTTATTGGGAGCGGTCCGCCCATAGAGATCGATGCTCTTATGGGTAGGATTGGCGACAAACGAAGTGAAAGCAACCTTAGCTAAAGGGATCTCCTGTTCATTGTGTTGAGGTGTCGAGTCTTCGGCATTTAGCATACCGACGCCAAGCCAGAGCGTAAGTACAGTGACTAAAAAAAGAGATACAAGATAAGGTCTGGTCGCGATAAAACGCAACGGAGAGATACTAGCCATAACTATCCTTAGTAATTCTATATCGCATCCTAGTTCAACCGTAACAACCTACGTAACAGTGACTAGGTAAGCCTTAGATATAGGGGCTCACGAGATTCATTCGTGAGAAGTATTATTCAGGATATAAATTAACCAAACAAAAATAAAATACAGTTGGACAGTATTTCAGAGTAGGTCTCAGTTTCTGGAATCTGAGAGGCAGATAAAACAAAGGCTGCAATCAATGCAGCCTTTGACAAAACAGTCAGTGATTAAACACTAAAAGATGCGCCACAGCCACAAGTAGTGGTTGCATTCGGGTTATTTACGAAGAAGCGCGAGCCTTCAAGGCCTTCAGTGTAATCGACTTGTCCACCCACTAGGTACTGAAGGCTCATAGGGTCAACGACTAAAGTCACGCCACTATTTACAATCGTGGTATCACCTTCATTGACGCTTTCGTCAAACGTAAACCCGTATTGGAAGCCGCTACAGCCGCCGCCCGTGATGTACACACGTAGCTTCAGGTTTGGGTTCTCTTCTTCAGCAATTAAAGCGCCTACTCGCTGAGCCGCTGCATCTGAAAATGTTAATGGGATATTTACTTCGCTCACGATGACCTCTCTCAGTCTTCTGCATCCAGACTGCACTCACCATCTGGAACTTATCTTTTAATATTGCAGTGATTATCTAATACCTGAGTGAAGCGTTCAAGTATTCACCACTTTTCAAGCCATTTTTTGCACTATTTGCGGTTTATTTGCTGTCAAAGTATTCAGAATGTGGCGCAAAGCGTTTTATTGAATCCGGCAGGGCAGGTACAATGCGAGCCAAATTGGTCCGAGCAATCAAAAGAGGATATCCCATGACCAAATCAGCTGATCTATTTCAAAAAGCACAGCAAACCATTCCTGGTGGCGTGAACTCTCCAGTACGTGCTTTTAACGGCGTTGGTGGCGCGCCAATCTTCGTAGAACGTGCCGATGGCCCATTGATTTTTGATGCTGATGGTAAAGCCTACATCGACTACGTAGGCTCTTGGGGGCCAATGATTCTTGGTCACAACCACGCCGTTATCCGTGAAGCTGTTATTGATGCAGCACAGCGTGGTCTAAGCTTTGGCGCTCCAACTGAAATGGAAATTGCTATGGCTGAGCTTGTGTCAGAACTTGTCCCAACAATGGAGCAAGTTCGCATGGTAAGTTCAGGTACAGAAGCGACAATGAGTGCAATTCGCCTAGCGCGTGGCTACACTGGCCGTGACAAAATTATGAAGTTTGAAGGCTGTTACCACGGTCACGCAGACAGCCTACTGGTTAAAGCAGGCTCTGGCGCACTGACTTTAGGTCAACCAAGCTCACCTGGTGTTCCTGCTGATTTTGCGAAGCACACGCTAACCGCAACATTTAACGACCTAGATTCAGTACGTGAACTGTTTGCGGCAAACAAAGGTGAGATCGCTTGTATCATCGTAGAGCCAGTGGCTGGCAACATGAACTGTATTCCACCAGTAGAAGGTTTCCACGAAGGACTGCGTCAAATCTGTGATGAAGAAGGCGCACTGTTGATCTTTGATGAAGTAATGACAGGCTTCCGCGTTGCTCTAGGCGGCGCACAAGGCTACTACAACATCAAGCCAGACCTTACAACTCTAGGTAAAGTTATTGGTGGCGGTATGCCAGTTGGCGCATTCGGTGGTCGTAAAGAAGTCATGCAACATATCGCACCAACAGGTCCTGTTTACCAAGCGGGAACACTTTCTGGTAACCCAGTGGCAATGGCAGCAGGCTTTGCATGTTTGAACCTGTTAAAAGAAGAAGGCAATGAAAAACGCTTAGCTTCAAAAACCAAGCAACTTGCAGAAGGCTTTAAAGCTCTGGCTGACAACCACAACATCCCATTAGTGGTTAACCAAGTTGGCGGTATGTTTGGCTTCTTCTTCACTGACCAGGAAAGCATTACTCGCTACGAAGATGTGACGAAATGTGATATTGAACGCTTCAAACGCTTCTTCCACCTAATGCTTGACCACGGCGTTTACCTGGCTCCGTCAGCATTCGAAGCAAGCTTCACATCACTTGCTCACGGTAGCAAAGAGATTGAAGCGACACTAGAAGCGGCTGACCGCTGTTTCGCAATTATTGCTGCAGAATCATAATTATAGCGCTTGATACGAAATGAAGGCTGCTGAGTGCAGCCTTTTTATTGCCAGTTAACGACCACTAATACCGCCAGACCTAACAACATCAAAGCAAACCAAGGTATTTTTCGCTTAGGCTCGCTCTTACTATCGCAACATTTCTCTTTCTCACAACAGCCCATAATCCTTCCACTCCGCAAATAACATTTTGATTTTACGTTGAACACTCAGACGTTTACCGCCATTATATTGATACAGTATCAAAATCTTGGACAATAAAAGTGTCAGATAAAGTCAAATTAACTTCCAGCCATTGGGTATTGATTGTTGCCTTACTTGCTGCTGGGCTTGCTTGCTTTTTGCTAGTTGAGCCTTACATCAACTCAATTGTCATGGCATTTATCATCTCACTACTGATGTTTCCTATTCATGAGTGGATTGAAAAACGCATGCCGAAGCACACCAATTTGGCTTCGCTACTCTCATGTATCGTGCTCACCTTCATCATTGTTTTCCCGCTGCTATTTGTCTTTGCCGCTATCGTTCAGCAAGGATCTGCTTTCTCGCAAAATGTCTATCAATGGGTCACTCATGGCGGTATTCAAACAATTTTTGACCACCCTTGGGTTGTGAATGGACTGTCACTGGTCAATACCTACTTGCCGTTTGATACCATTAGCCCTCAAGAAATTGCCCAAAAAGTAGCGCAATTTGCGACCTCTTTCGGCAGTAATCTAGTGGGTATTAGCGCTAAGATCTTAGGCGATGCGACTAACTTCTTAATGGATTTCTTCTTGATGCTGTTCGTGTTGTTTTTCTTACTGCGCGATCACGACAAAATCATCAGTGCGATTCGACACATTTTACCTCTGTCACGCAGCCAAGAAGACAAGCTACTGGATGAAGTGGAACAGGTGGCTAAATCTGCCGTGATGGGCTCATTCTTAACGGCCATCGCTCAAGGCTTTGCAGGCGGTATTGGTATGTGGATTGCTGGGTTCCCGGGCTTATTCTGGGGCACTATGATGGGCTTTGCTTCCTTTATCCCTGTCGTGGGAACCGCGCTAATCTGGATACCGGCCGCGATTTACTTGTTCTTAATCGGTGATACCACATGGGCGATTTTCTTAACGGTTTGGAGCGTCGCGATCGTTGGTTCGATTGATAACATACTGCGTCCACTATTAATGCAAGGTAGTGCGGGAATGAATACGTTAATGATCTTCTTCTCACTGCTTGGTGGTCTACACCTATTTGGCTTAATTGGCTTAATCTACGGTCCAATAATCTTTGCCGTGACTATGGTATTGTTCAATATCTATGAAGAAGAGTTCCAAGGCTTCCTCGATCAACAAGATCGCAGCTAGCTTGTAAGTTAGGCTCTATTGGCCGAGTTTATCACTTCAAGATGAGGGAGGATTATGCGAAAATCCTCCCTCATTTTTTTATACTGAGTTTGCTATGTCTGCTTATATTGCACCAAGTCAAATCGCTGAGAGACAGTTTGCCTACTTCGAAGGTAAGCATGTTTTGGTCGCTGGAGAAGCTGAAGATCTTTTTCCCGTCGAACTTACTAAACACTGCCACTCTGTCACTGTCTTCACCACTAACTATGGTTACCATCGACAGTTGAGCGCATACTCGCAGGTGACAAGTGTCTTTGGTGCTGAATTTAACCAGCAGACTCAAGCCGATATGGTGCTGCTCTACTGGCCGAAAGCAAAAGCCGAAGCGGAATACTTGCTCGCCATGCTGATGGCAAAGCTAGGCAAAGACACAGAGATCGTGGTTGTCGGGGAAAACCGTTCAGGTGTGAAAAGCATCGAGAAAATGTTTAAGCCGTATGGCTTGATTACCAAATATGATTCTGCACGTCGCTGCTCATTCTACTGGGGACAGTGTACTCAAGCTCCCGCCCCATTTGAGCTGCAAACTTGGTTTAAAACCTATCAAGTCGAATATAAGCAAACTTCGTTAACGATTAAGAGCTTGCCGGGCGTATTTAGTCATGGTGAATTTGATATCGGTAGTAAGCTGCTACTTGATACGCTACCTAAACTAAATGGCAAGGTGCTCGATTTTGGTTGTGGTGCGGGTGTTATCGGCGGTGTGATGGCACTACTGAATTCAGATATTGAACTAGAAATGTGTGACATTAGCGCCTTAGCCGTGGCATCGAGCAAAGCGACCTTAGAAGCCAACGGATTAACAGGTAAAGTCTTTGCCTCTGATGTTTATTCTGACACCAGCAATGATTATGACTTTATTATTAGTAATCCACCGTTCCACGCGGGACTGGATACTAGCTATAGCGCAACAGAAACCTTGCTTGCCGAAGGTCCTAAGCAGAGCTCAAACCAAGGCCACTTATACATTGTCGCCAATAGCTTTTTGAAGTATCCACCGATTATTGAGCAGGCTTACGGTAATTGTGAGACGCTAAATAAGACCAACAAATTCGCTATTTACCACGCGAAAAAGTAATTTAATCGCCCAATCCCTCACTTGGATTGGGCAATATCCCGCCTATAACCATTAAATTTGCGCCACTCTCCACGCTTTGCCCCCAACTTACTTGTCAAAGTAAAAAAACTCGTTAATTTTGTCATCTTAGGAAAATAACGTTTTGTCTCGCTTATCTGGGTCGCCCTCTTCCATATAAGCAGTATTGTTACGGAAACTAAACTCAGGCTATGTTTAAGTTTTATCGAAAACAGAAGTTTAAACGCCTTCAGAGTACCTTAATGCTGGCATTTTTAGTGTTGAGTATTACCCCTCTGACGGTTATTGCGATCTTTTTCTTACAGTCCCACACTCAAGATCTTCAAGAGCAAAGTACCTCACACCTAACCTCGGTTCGAGATAGTAAGCGCCAACAAGTGATCGATTACTTATACGCCAAGGAGTCTGAGGTAATGGGCTTCGTCCGTTCGGAATTAGCCTATGCCAGTGGTGGACGTTTCTATGGGTTGGTCAACGCCTTTAGCAGCTTAGGTTTGGATATTGAGCAAGCTCGTGAGTACGCTCAGCGTCGTTATATCCAAGGTTCAGGCGACCAAATTAAAACCTCAATATTACCTCAGTCGAGTGTCTATAACGGCACAGAACGCTACCGCTTACTCCACAAACGTTATCACTGGGCATATCTAGAGCTTCTAAAGCGCTCTGATTTTGATGACATTCTACTTGTCGATAGAGAAGGTAATGTCACTTACTCGATCTACAAGCATGATAACTTTGGTACTAACCTGCTGACGGGTAAATACAAAGACGATAACTTAGGTAAAACCTTCGCTAAGCTGCGTAATCTGGTTAACGATAAACGCAAAACCAATGAAGATTTTACCCCTCTGATCATTTCCGACTTCTCTAGCGAGCAAGGAAAACCCGCAGCTTGGCTTGGTGCCCCTATAATCCAGCAAGGCTATTTGCACAGTTATGCGATGTTTAGGTTGCCAAACAATGGCATCACCAAACTGGTCGCCGACAAGAGCAATCTGGTGTCTATGAAAACACTACTAGTCGGCTCCGATCATCAATCACGCACCCTTGCCTACCAACAAGAAGATATTGATAAAAGCCGTCAAGTGGTCGACCTTGCGCTTGCGGGCGCAAGCGACGTAGGCACTTATACCAACACGGAAAATGAAGCGATTATTGCCGCTTACAGCCCAATTTCCTTTAAAGGTATTGACTGGGCCATTGTAGTAGAAGTGCCAGAAAGTGTCGCCTTCGCCCGTGTCCACCAGCTCGAAACCCTATTTATCTTCGCCATGCTCACTGCCATTCTATTGGTTGTCATGGCCTCGCATTATTTGTCGAACTTTATCACCTCACCACTGCTACAACTGACTTGGGCAGCAGAGAAAGTATCAGCTGGTGATCTTGATGCCGACATGAACAACACTCAGCGCAAAGACGAAATTGGGCGCTTGGCGATCAGCTTCGAGCGGATGCAACGCTCCATTAGAGAGAAGATCCTGCTGATCAAACAGCAAAATGAAGAGCTAGAAAGTAATCTTCAACTGATCCAGAAGCAAAATGAAGAACTGCAATTGGCGAATAAACTCAAAGATGAGTTCTTGGCCACCACTTCCCATGAGCTACGCACTCCACTTCATGGTATGGTCGGTATTGCTGAAGCGCTCGCCTCTGGCGCTAATGGCCCCATCACCTCTGAGCATAAGTATCAGCTCGATATCATCATCAATAGTGGTCAGCGTTTAGCTACCTTGGTTGATGACCTGCTCGACTATCATAAGATGCGCTATGGCAATCTAGATATCGAGACCAGTGCCGTCGATTTATCAGGCTCTACTCGCTTGGTGTTGGAACTCTCTTCTCACTTGATAGGCTCCAAGCCTCTGCGGATTATTAATCAGGTTCCTGACGAACCTGTTTGGGTTAGTGCCGATCCACAACGACTAGAGCAAGTTTTATATAACTTGGTCGGCAATGCGATTAAATACACTAGCGAAGGAAAGATCGTTATTTCAGCTAGTGTGGTAGATGACAACATTCGCGTTCAAGTGGTCGATACAGGGCAAGGTATCCCGGCTGATCAACTTGACCACATCTTTGAACCTCTTATTCAAGCAGGAAGCGACGCAAGTCGTTATCGCCAAGGAGCGGGATTGGGCTTGTCGATTAGCCGTCAGCTAATTGAACTAATGCAAGGTACGCTCTATGTCAGCAGCCAACCAATGGTTGGAACCACCTTTAGCTTCACGTTGCCAATCGCCAATACAGAGCAAATTGAGCAAGCAAACCATTATGAGTCCGCTCATTTTAGAGCGCCGAACTCCGGTGAGATTGAACTAGAGGAGCCAGCAAGCTTACCTGAAAATCCAGATGGCCCTCTATTACTTGTCGTCGACGACGAACCTGTAAACCTACGGGTATTGGATAGTTTCTTGCGCCTAGAAGGCTATCGTGTTCGAACCGCGAAAGATGGCCATGAGGCGCTGGAAACCATCGGTAAGGAAAAACCTGAGCTGCTGCTACTGGATATAATGATGCCGGGAATGAGTGGTTACCAAGTGTGTGAAACTCTACGCGAGACCTACGATCATGCACAACTACCCGTGATCATGCTAACTGCTTTAAACCAAACTGATGATCGGGTACGCGGCTTTAACGCGGGTGCCAACGACTACCTATCCAAGCCATTTAACAAGCAAGAGCTAGCGGCGCGCATCGTCGCTCATCTCACCGCTAGCAAAGCGGAACAGCGTCGAATCGAAAATCAACAACTGCATCAAGAGCTAAAACATCGGGCGATCGTCGAAGCAAGTTTACTTGAGACACAAGGCCGACTACTTGAGCAACTTGAGACCGCTCCAGAGGCCATTGTCTGCGTACGGGAAGATAATAAGATTCGCTTCGCTAACGAGGCGGCATCAAGACTGTTTAAACGCTCAACCGAACAGCTTAAACGTTCAAGCGCAGACGAAATCATTGCGCCTAAGTTCCTTAACGTGGAACAGGAACACTACTGCGGCACTATTGATGTCTATGTAGAAGATGTAAGGCAGCACCTGTCGGCAGATATCCTCAAGCTGCCTGAAGGAGCCGGACTGCGCTCTATGTACATCTTTAACGTCGGTGGTGGAATCAATGCGGCGCGTATTAACAACCTAGAGACCGCAATTGAGGCATTATCTAGCTTCGCTTTTGAAGGGGATAAAGCCAAACTGCAAGAGCTTAAAGAACTAGGCGGAGAATTTACTCGCTTGGCAGACAGAGCAACAAGCGACAACAAGTCAAAACAAGAGGTGATGCGCGAAGTATTGGTAGAAGCGATGACTAACGCGCTTATTTATTGGGAATCGGTTACAGGCCAAACTAAGTTTGCTTTTGCTGAGCAAAGCGGTTTATGGCGCGTGTATCTCGACCGAAGCACATTGCAAACCCGCACCTTGGACAAGTACCTCCGACCGGAAACCCTCCCGAAGACTCCGCGTTGGAGAACCGTATTAAGCTCTCTCGATTACATTCTTGAGCACTGCAATGAACAAAGTCCAGAGAGAACCCACATAGAAGGGTTACGCGATAAATTGCAGCATTTACTCACTAGCTAACGCGTAGCGACAAACGAAACAAAGCCTGCTTGTGCAGGCTTTTTTATTGCCCAAGCAAAATGATAAGAACAACTTTAAATGACGTTAATACGCTGCGTAAAACAACTCAATTAGGACGTTGTTCTTAAGCTCTTTCACTCACTCTCAATGACCAAAACACGCTTATTATCGTCTCTATTGAACAAATAAAGCTCATATTGCGAAGCCAATCACAACAAGACGGCAGTTTTTATTTAGTGGAAAAAATTAACGATATATAGCGCGCGTGACTAAGATCTCAAGATATATAAATCGAAGAACACCTTTTATTTTTAAATGCCTGGCAAGTTGGTAATCACTAACATAACCAGTTGAATAGGTGACTTAATGCGACTCAGTTCAAACTCAATTATTTACCCAAAAATCACTCCTACCGAGCTTTTTTAACATTATTGACGTCATAATTAGGGGTTTTAACGGTTTTGACGGGAATAGCAATTGCGAAAATTGACGTTAAGGTGTTTTCTTACTGTGCCTAAGGCTTACAGGCCACTCTAGACTGCTCGTCACCTTCGGCGAAAAAGTTACCTACAGAGGTAGGCCTTAGTGAGTGTTATTCAATTGATGACATTCCAATCCATTAGTGAAATGAAAGCAAATAGTAAGGAACAGCTATGCTTGCCAACATTAAAAAAACAGCACTAGCAACAGCAATTATCGCAACAGCAACAACTGGTTTTACTTCAGTAGCCGCTGCAGCTGAACGCAGTGAATTAACTATCCACCCTAAAGAGTTCACCACTTTCGTACGTAACTTTAACCCATACTTAGGTGCAACGAACTTACATACAACAACAGATTTCCTATACGAGCCTCTTGTTGTTTTCAACGAGATGCATGGTAATACACCTGTATTCCGTCTTGCAGAAAACTACACGATCGCAGACGATCTACTTAGCGTTGTATTTGACCTACGTAAAGGCGTGAAATGGTCTGATGGTGAAGCCTTCAACGCAGATGATGTGATCTACTCATTTAATCTAGTGAAAGAGAAGCCAGAACTTGATCAAAGTGGAATCAACTCTTGGGTTTCTAGCGTTGAGAAACTGAATGACTACCAAGTTAAATTCAATATCAAAGAAGCGAACTCAAATGCTCCTTACGAAATTGTAAAAGTACCTGTAGTTCCTCAGCACGTATGGAGTAAGATTAAAGATCCATCGACGTTCACTAACGAAAATCCTGTAGGCTCTGGTCCGTTTACTGAAATCGCGACTTTCACTCCACAACTTTACATTCAGTGTGAAAACCCGAACTACTGGGATGCAGATAACCTAGATGTAGACTGTCTACGAGTTCCTCAAATCGCAAACAACGACCAATTCCTTGGTAAAGTTGTAAACAGCGAAATGGACTGGACTTCGTCATTCATTCCAGACATCGATCGTACCTATGCAGCGGCAAGCCCTAAGCACCACTACTGGTACCCGCCAGCAGGTACACAGGCATTTGTTGTTAACTTTAAGCACCCTGACGCAGCTAAAAATGAAGCGTTAACAAACGTTGATTTCCGCCGCGCATTCTCAATGGCACTTGACCGTCAAACTATCATCGACATCGCGTTTTACGGCGGCGGTACAGTGAATGACTTCGCTTCAGGTCTAGGTTATGCTTTTAAGACTTGGTCTGATGAAGGCACTCATAAGAAATACCAAGGTTACAACACTTACAACGTTGAAGGCGCTAAAAAGCTGCTAGAAAAAGCTGGCTTTAAAGATGTTAACAATGACGGTTTCGTAGACACTCCATCAGGTAAGTCTTTCGAGCTTCTGATTCAATCTCCTAACGGTTGGACTGACTTCAACAACACAGTTCAGCTAGCGGTTGAGCAACTTGCTGAAGTAGGTATTAAAGCAAAAGCACGTACTCCAGACTTCTCTGTGTACAACCAAGCGATGCTAGAAGCTACGTATGATGTTGCTTACACCAACTACTTCCACGGCGCAGATCCACACCTATACTGGAACAGTGGCTACAACTCTGAGCTACAAGCTGGTGACGGTATGCCGCGCTTTGCAATGCACTACTACAAGAACGACAAACTTGATGGTCTTCTTAACAGCTTCTACAAAACAGCTGATAAGAACGAGCAGCTAGAAATCGCTCACGGCATTCAGGAAATCATTGCTAAAGAGCAAGTAACGATTCCAGTATTGTCTGGTGCATACATGTTCCAATACAACACAACTCGCTTTACTGGTTGGTGGAACGAAGAAAATCCAAAAGGCCGTCCAAATATTTGGGCTGGTATCCCAGAGCGTCTACTACACGTACTGGATCTAAAACCAGTTAAATAAGTAGTTGTTCTAACTATGCGGCATACATTCCGTATGCCGCAAAATCCCCCACACTGTAACCGGTTTGTTATGTGGCGCTAGTCGTCAGGGGATTGTTCGCTCTAAATTTCGTTTTCGCTAGGGCGACCTGAAGCCAGAAACAGGGAAAATCTGGGTAAGTAAGGTATAAGTTATGGGTTATTTTTTAAGACGTTTGTCGTTCTATTTGGTCGCGCTATTAGTTGCGGCGACATTAAACTTTATTATTCCTCGTGCGATGCCGGGTGATCCGGTCACCATGATGTTCGCTAACGCATCGGTTCAGGTAACGCCTGAGCGTATCGCAGCAATGAAAGAGCTACTAGGTTTCGTCGATGGCGGCCTGTTTGTTCAATACGTTGCTTACATGAAAAATATTCTTAGCTGGGAACTGGGTACTTCAATCCAATTCTACCCGCTATCTGTAAACAAACTGCTTGGTGGTGCATTTGGTTGGTCACTGTTCCTTGCAGGTTCAGCCGTAATCCTATCATTCTCGCTAGGTTCTATCTTAGGCATCTTCGCCGCATGGAAGCGCGGCAGCAAGTACGATGCTTTCGTCACACCAGGCATGCTCATTATTCAAGCCGTCCCTCAAGTTGTTATCGCGATGCTAGCGCTCTTTACTTTCGCAATCGGCTTGAAGTGGTTCCCAACAGGATATGCCTACACAGCAGGTACAGTGCCTGAGTGGACAAGCTGGGAGTTCATCAAAGACGTCGCGTACCACGCCATCCTACCTCTGTTTTGTGCTTCTGTGGTTCAGATCGGTGGCTTCTTGATCAACATGCGTAACAACATGATTAACCTACTCGCCGAAGACTACATCACTATGGCGAAAGGTAAGGGTTTGAGCGAAAACCGTGTTGTTTTCAACTACGCAGCACGAAACGCGCTACTGCCAAGTGTGACAGCCCTTTCAATGTCACTCGGTATGGCGATTGGCGGTCAGCTAATTGTAGAAATCATCTTTAACTACCCAGGGCTTGGTACGGTTCTTCTTAACGCGATTCACGCACGTGATTACCAGGTTCTTCAAGGTCAATTAATCATTATGACGCTGTTTATGCTGTCATTTAACTTAATTGCAGATATGGCTTATGTCGTTCTAGACCCTCGCCTGCGCAAGGGAGGAAAATAATTATGAAACAACTATTTAAGCTAATTTTAGGTAACGCATACGCACGTGTCGGTTTAGCTATTGTCTCAGTGTTCTTACTTGTCGCGATTTTCGCACCGGTACTGACTAAGCATGCTCCAGATAAAAGAACAGGTAATCCACATGAGTACCCAGGTTTTGTTGTCACCTCAGCAAAAGCTAACCCAGATGGTTGGATTGCACAGAACTTAGCGACTGATCGCCGCACAATGATCATGTCGAAAAAAGCCGATCACGTTCTTGGTACTAGCCGTATGGGCCGCGATATTTGGTCTCAGCTTGTTCACGGTGCGCGTATTTCTCTCGGTGTCGGCTTTGGCGCAGGTATCACTGTGTGTCTACTTGCAACCGTCATCGGTATTTCAGCAGGTTACTTCGGAGGTCGTGTTGATGACGTGTTAACCGCCGCGATGAACATCATGCTGGTTATCCCTCAATACCCATTGCTATTCGTTTTAGCCGCCTTCATTGGTGAGGCAGGGCCACTAACCATTGCCATCATTATCGGTTGTACCTCCTGGGCTTGGGGCGCGAGGGTTATTCGCTCACAAACGCTTGCCTTACGAGAAAAAGAGTTTGTTAAAGCCGCAGAAGTGCTTGGTGAGTCTTCTTTCCGCATCATCTTTGTTGAAATTTTACCGAACTTAATCCCAATTGTTGGCGCGAGCTTTATTGGCTCAGTGATGTACGCAATTGGTATGGAATCTATCATTTCGTTCCTTGGTCTTGGTGACCCGAATACCATCAGCTGGGGCATCATGCTTTACAACGTTAACCAATCATCTGCGATGCTAATCGGCGCATGGTGGGAAGTTCTAACACCTTGTATTGCACTTACTGTACTGGTTACGGGTCTAGCACTGCTTAACTTCGCAGTCGATGAGATTGCCAACCCTCAGCTACGTTCACATAAAGGCATGAAGCGTTGGAAGAAGCTTGCAGCTCAAGACAAGAAAGAACGTACACCTGAAATGCCACCTCAAAATGCACTTTGGAGCGGAGATAAATAATTATGACTAGCCCACTTATTTCTATCCGCAACCTTTGCGTTGACTATATTACTGACGCAGGTGACGTCCGTGCTTGTAACAATGTCAGCTTTGACATTGCCCCAGGTGAAGTCTTTGGCCTAGCAGGTGAGTCTGGTTGTGGTAAATCCACTGTTGCCTTCTCGCTAATGCGCCTGCATAAGCCGCCTGCATTTATTACCGGTGGTGAGGTTATCTTCAATGGTGAAGATATCCTTAAGTACAGTGACGACCGAATGCAGTCGTTCCGTTGGAGCGAAATGTCGATGGTGTTCCAAAGCGCAATGAATGCTTTGAACCCAGTACTGACCATGGAAGAGCAGTTTTGTGACGTCATTATGCGTCACACTAACATGACTCGTGAGCAAGCTCGTAAACGCGCTGAAGGTCTGTTAGAGATTGTCGATATTCACCCTAGCCGACTCACTGACTACCCGCACCAATTCTCGGGTGGTATGCGTCAACGCTTGGTGATTGCGATCGCTCTCGCGCTCAACCCTAAAATGATCATCATGGATGAACCAACCACAGCACTGGATGTGGTGGTTCAACGTGAGATTCTGCAAAAGATCTATGCACTGAAAGAAGAATTTGGTTTCTCAATCCTATTCATTACCCATGATATTTCTTTGATGGTCGAGTTCTCTGACCGCATCGGCATCATGTACTCAGGTGAGTTAATTGAAGTTGCGCCTTCGAAACAGATTCTAGAAAGCCCTTACCACCCTTATACCAAGGGGCTAGGTAGTTCTTTCCCTCCATTAACTGGGCCAAAAACTAAGCTGGCTGGTATTCCAGGAAACCCTCTAAACCTGCTGGAAATTCCACAAGGTTGTCGTTTCCAAGCACGCTGTGACCGTGTTCACGAGGCATGTACTCGCGTACCAACTCAACTACGAAAAATCGAGCCTAATCGTTTCTCAAATTGCCACCTTTATGGTGACCCGATAGCTCAAAACAAACTCTAGCGAGCCATTGAGAAATAACTATAAAGATTACTGGAGACAATTATGAGCAAAGAATTTGGCGAGCTATTGGTAGAAGGGAAAAACCTAGTTAAAGATTTCCCGATCAGTAGCAATGCATTACAACAACCCATGATGCGTGCCATCAACGACGTATCATTCAAAATGTACAAAAGCCGCGGCCTATCTGTGGTTGGTGAATCTGGTTCAGGTAAGTCAACAACCGCCAAAATGATCGCAAAAATGTATGCCCCAACCGATGGTGTGATTGAGTACAAAGGTCGTGATATTCAAACCATCGACTCGCGTTCTGACCTAATGGCGTACCGCGAAGGTGTACAGATGGTTTGGCAAGACCCGTTTGGCTCGCTAAACCCAACCCACAATATCTTCCACCACATTCTTCGTCCGCTGCTGATCCATAAAAAAGTGGATCCTCGCAACAAGAAAGAGCAGGAAGAGCGTGTATACGATCTACTTGAGCAAGTAGGTCTTATCCCACCAAAGGAGACGGCACAAAAGTTCCCGCATCAGTTATCGGGTGGTCAGCGTCAGCGTGTCAACTTAGCACGCAACATCGCGGTAGGTGCGGAAGTGGTGTTAGCCGATGAGCCGACTTCAATGCTGGATGTTTCGATTCGTGCTGGCGTACTTAACCTAATGGAAGAGATGAAGTTTGAGAAACAAATGTCTCTGCTTTACATCACTCACGACATCGCAACTGCACGCTATATTGCAGAAGATCTCGCGGTTATGTATGTCGGCCACATGGTTGAATGGGGCGATACGGAAGAGATCATTCATAACCCTCAGCACCCATATACACAGTTATTAGTTTCTGCGGTACCTGATCCGAGCAAATCGATTCACGAGAAACTCAAAGGCAACAAAGGCGAGATCCCACTCTGGACGCCAGTCTCTGTAGGCTGCCCTTTTGCCGGTCGATGCCAACACGCTTCAGATAAATGTCGCGAGCAACTACCGGAAGTGACTCAGCTCTCTGATAACCACTTTGTTCGCTGTTACTTATACGAAAACTAAAACCTAAAGAGCCAAGATTTTCTTGGCTCAACTAACAAGATTGAATTTTCGGAGATTTTAATGCTGCTACTTACTAACCATATTGGTTATGAAGCCCTTGGGCCAAAGCAGGCTGTTTTGATGACCGGCAAGACACGACTTTCATCTACCACTGCGTTGTTAGTTTGTGCCGACAGTCATCAAACTGTGGCAACTTTTGCTATTGAGAAAGGCACAAAAGTCGCTAATTGGCACCAAGGGAGTTTTTTTCGTATTGAATTCTCTGACTTTGAACAAGCAGGACGCTTCTACCTAAGAGTTGAAAACCTGCGTTCTGAAGTATTTGCGATTGAGCAAGGGCTATTGCTCAAAACAACCTTCTCCGACCTGCTCCACTACTTCAAATCACAACGATGTGGTGGCCGCTTTGACAAGCAAGATAAGCAGGTTCCTATTCTCGGCAGTGATCAAACCGTCGATGTTCAAGGCGGTTGGTATGATGCCTCAGGGGATGTCAGCAAATACCTAAGTCACCTGTCGTATGCCAATTACCTAAACCCACAGCAAACTCCGATGGTAGTTTGGAACATGCTCAAAGGTTTAGAGCTTGTAGGCAGTGGCGATGCTTTGCCCGCTTTCTCTAAAGTTCGCTTAGTTGAAGAGGCGCTATTCGGCGCCGATTTCCTAGTGCGAATGCAAAATGAAGCCGGTTACTTTTACATGACCGTCTTTGATAAGTGGTCGAAAGATACCAAACAGCGAGAAATTTGTGCTTACGCGACTCAAGAAGGCCACAAGTCTGAAGACCATCAAGCAGGTTTTAGACAAGGTGGCGGTATCTCTATCGCGGCATTAGCTCAGGCAGCTCGATTAGATGAATCCGGTGAGTTTACTCACCAAGAATACTTAGCCGCAGCTGAGAAGGGCTATTGGCACCTTAAAGAGTTTAACCGCCAATACCTAGATGACGGCCAAGAGAACATCATTGATGAGTACTGTGCTTTGCTCGCCGTGACTGAGCTGCTGCGAACAACCGAAAATGAACAGTATCTTGAAGAGTCCCGCTACTGGAGCGATCAACTTATCTCTCGTCAACAAAGTGACCAAAACTTCAACCATTACTGGGCAGCCAACCAAGATGGCAGTCGCCCTTACTATCACGCCGCTGAAGCCGGCCTGCCCGTTATCGCTCTATGTGAGTACCTCAATGTTGAACCGAACAATCACCGAAAATCACAAGTGACCGAAGTGCTCAATCGAGCGGTGAAGTTTGAACTGACGATTAGCAATAACGTAGCAAACCCGTTTGGTTATCCTCGCCAATACGTCAAATCGGTTGATGGTGAAAAGCGCGATGCATTCTTTGTCGCGCAGAACAATGAAACCGGTTATTGGTGGCAAGGAGAGAATGCACGTTTAGGGTCTCTCAGTAGCATGGCATTTTTAGCCCTAGCGCATATTGAAGATCATGCAACGAAGCAACAGCTACTCGCATTCGCCCAAAACAGTCTCAACTGGATCTTAGGCCTTAACCCTTACCATATGTGCATGCTGGATGGGCATGGCATCAACAACCCAGATTACCTGCCACTGCTTGGATTCTTTAATGCAAAAGGCGGCATTTGTAACGGTATTACCGCAGGCTTTGAAGACGAAAACGACATCGCCTTTAACCCAGAAAAACAGAAAGATGACATGTTGCAAAACTGGCGTTGGGGAGAGCAATGGATTCCACATGGTGCTTGGTATTTGCTCGCGATAGTAAGTCAATTCGCTCACTTCAATACTGAGGAGACAACCAATGAGTAAGTTATTTGTTGGTATTGATGGTGGCGGCACTTCCTGCCGCGCCAGAGTTCGTGATGAGCAAGGCAACTTAATCGGCGAGGCGAAAAGCGGCAGCGCCAATATTTTGCTAGGTGTTGAAGTTGCAATGGCTTCGATTGTTCAAGCCATTACCGAAGCCGCCGCTCAGGGTGGCTTAAATGCCAATGATTTTGCTCGCATGCATCTTGGCCTTGCTCTCGCAGGTGCTGAGCAAAAATCAGCATGGCAAGCCTTTATGGATCTACCACACCCATTCGCTTCTATCGTGCTAAACACCGACGCTTACGGTGCCTGTATTGGCGCTCATAATGGTGATGCTGGTGCGATTATGATAGCAGGCACAGGTTCATGTGGTGTCTACCTTGAAAATGGTCAACAACACGTCGTCGGGGGTCGCGAATTCCCGATTTCAGATCAAGGTGGTGGCGCTGTTATGGGCCTACGCCTTATTCAAAAAGTCCTTCTTGCTCAAGATGGTATCGGCGAAAAGACCGCACTTGCTCAGCATGTGCTTGCTCATTTCAACCATGATGTCGACCAAATAGTGGAATGGTCTAAATCGGCATTGCCAAGAGATTACGGACAATTCTCTCCTGCCATTTTTCAACACGCTCATCAAGGCGATAGCTTAGCAATCGATATGCTTAAGCAGACGGCTGCAGACATTGAAATGTTTCTAGTGGCACTTAATCGTAAAGGTGCCACTCGCATCTGTTTAATGGGCAGCATTGCTGAGCGCATCAAAGCTTGGCTTTCACCACCAGTACAGTCTTGGATTGTTGAACCGCAATTTGATGCCATTGAAGGCGCAATCATGTTTGCCGGTAAACCTGAGCACAATCTTTATTAAGGATAAGATTATGAGCTTTCGCGTCGAACTTGCTGTCCTATCCGAACAAAAGCAATTTTGCCGTTTTGGTTTAACTTTGCATAACCTCACCGATCAATCACTCGACAACTGGCAGCTGCAGTTCATCATTGATCGCTTTATCTTGCCTGATAGCTTCACTCATGGAGAAATCAAACAAGTTGGTAGTTTCTGCACGGTCAAACCTGATATCGAAATTCTTGAGGCCAATCAGCACTACTACTGCGAGTTTAGTATCAATACTGCTCCGTTTCGTTTCTACACCGACGGGCTAAAAGACGCGGTAATTATTGCTAATGGTGGTCAGGAAAAGCATCAGGTCGTCTTGACCCCTATTGCCCTTGCCTCGCCATATCGTGAACGCGCCGAGCTACCTAGTGTTGATACGCCTGAAATTGCGCTAATTCCTAAGCCAAATAAGGTCGAGCTATTTGATGGCAAGTTCCAACTAACTCGCTCTAGTCAAATTACTTTACAAGCTAATCTAGCCGAGAAAGCCGCCACATGGTTGCAGCTAGAGCTAGAAAGGCTGTTTGATTTTAAAGCTCAAACCATAGGTCATAGCGAGATTGTTTACCGCAATAATCCGACTCTTGATGAAGGTGAGTACCAACTTACTGTGAGTGGTGCAGGCGTTCGCCTTGAAGCAGGTTCTCGCTCTGGCTTTGTTCATGCCAGCGCAACCCTGTTGCAATTGATTGAACAAGATGACGACCACAACTTATCTCTTCCGTGTATTAAGGTCGTTGATGCACCACGTTTTAAGTATCGCGGCATGATGTTGGATTGTGCTCGCCACTTCCACTCAGTTGAGATGGTGAAGCGTTTAATCAACCAACTCGCCCATTACAAATTTAATACCTTCCACTGGCACCTAACCGATGACGAAGGATGGCGTCTGGAAATCAAAGCGCTACCAGAGTTAACCAAGACTGGCGGCTACCGCGGAGTTGGGACGGCGCTTGAACCTCAATACAGCCACCTAGCTGACATATATGGCGGTTGTTACAGCCAAGAAGAAGTCAAAGAGGTGATTGCTTATGCAGACGAACGCGGAATCAACGTAATTCCAGAGATCGATATTCCAGGCCACTGCCGTGCGGCGATCAAGTCCTTACCTGAGCTACTACAAGATCCTAATGATCGTTCTCAATATCGCAGCATTCAGCACTACAACGACAATGTGCTCTCGCCAGCCCTTGCTGGCACTTACGAGTTCCTCGACAAGGTTTTGCAAGAAGTCGCTGAGCTATTCCCTTCCCCTTGGGTTCATATTGGTGCCGATGAAGTGCCTGACGGCGTGTGGCTAGAAAGCCCATCCTGCCAAAAACTGATGCAAGAGAAGGGCTATCAGAGCGCTAAAGAACTCCAAGGTCATCTTCTCGGTTATGCGGAGAAAAAGCTTCGCTCACTGGGTAAACGCATGGTGGGCTGGGAAGAAGCTCAACACGGCAATAAGGTCAGCAAAGATACGGTTATCTACTCTTGGCTCAGTGAAGAGGCGGCTCTTAACTGCGCTAAACAAGGCTTTGATGTCATTTTACAGCCGGGTCAATCGACCTATTTAGATATGACCCAAGACTACAGCCCAGAGGAACCTGGGGTCGATTGGGCAGCGGTTATCCCTCTCGAAAATGCTTATCGCTATGAGCCACTAGCTCAAGTTCCTGATAACGACCCAATAAGAAAACGCATTTTAGGTATTCAGTGCGCACTATGGAGCGAAATCGTCACACAGCAAAATCGCATGGATTACATGGTTTTCCCAAGGCTCACTGCCATGGCAGAAGCTTGTTGGACAGAGAAATCCGAACGAGATTGGGAAGACTATTTAGCACGGTTAAAAGGCCATTTGCCTTTACTCGACAGACAAGACATTAACTACCGTCAACCGTGGAAATAACACTGGAGCGAATGGTGAGCATTCGCGGTTTTCACTAGCTTAAATTTTTGGCTGCCAAACTGGCAGCTTGGTAAAAAGGAAATCAACATGAAATACGGCTATTTCGATAACGACAATCGTGAATACGTCATCACTCGACCAGACGTACCTGCGCCATGGACTAACTACTTAGGCACAGAGAAGTTCTGTACTGTCATCTCGCACAATGCAGGGGGTTACTCATTCTACAACTCACCTGAATATAACCGTGTTACCAAATTCCGCCCTAACGCAACTTTCGATCGCCCGGGTCACTATGTTTACCTGCGCGATGATCAAACTGGCGATTACTGGTCAATCTCATGGCAGCCAGTCGCGAAAAGCTTAGATGAAGCAAGTTATGAAGTGCGCCACGGCTTGTCATATTCAAAGTTCAAGTGTGATTACAACGGCATCGAAGCGACAAAAACGCTCTTTGTACCAAAAGGTGAAGATGCGGAAGTGTGGGACGTTGTGATTAAAAACACATCTGATAAGCCGCGTACTATCAGTGCCTTCTCATTTGTTGAGTTCTCATTCAGCCACATTCAATCAGATAACCAGAACCACCAAATGTCACTTTACTCAGCAGGGACTGAGTACAATGATGGTGTGATTGAGTATGACCTGTACTACAACACCAACGACTTTGAAGGTTTCTACTACCTAGCCTCTACATTCGACCCTGACTCATATGACGGTCAACGTGATAGCTTCCTAGGTCTATACCGTGACGAAGCGAATCCAATTGCCGTTGAACAAGGTAAATGTACCAACAGCGCACAAACTTGTTACAACCACTGTGGTTCGCTACACAAGCAGTTCACTATCCAACCTGGCGAAGAAGTGCGCTTTGCTTACATTCTAGGTATCGGTAAAGGTAATGGCGAACGTCTGCGTGAAAAGTATCAAGACCTTGCGAATGTCGATGCTGCGTTTGCAGGCATTAAAGCTCACTGGGACGAGCGTTGTGCTAAGTTCCAAGTCAAATCGCCGAACGAAGGCTTAGATACTATGATCAACGCTTGGACTCTATACCAAGCTGAAACCTGTGTGGTTTGGTCTCGCTTTGCTTCTTTCATTGAAGTCGGTGGACGTACTGGTCTTGGCTACCGAGATACAGCTCAAGATGCGATTTCAGTCCCTCATTCAAATGCTGCAATGACACGTAAACGTCTTGTTGATCTTCTACGTGGTCAGGTTAAAGCTGGTTATGGTCTGCACCTATTTGATCCTGATTGGTTCGATCCTGAAAAAGCCGATGTTGAGCCTTCAAAATCTCCAACCGTAGTTCCGACACCATCTGATGAAGATAAGATCCACGGCATCGAAGACACTTGTTCAGATGATCATCTATGGCTAGTCCCTACCATCTGTAAGTACGTAATGGAAACTGGCGAGCATAGTTTCTTCGAGGAAGTCATTCCTTACGCTGACGGCGGAAACGCAACAGTTTACGAGCATATGAAAGCCGCACTCGATTTCTCGGCAGAATATGTCGGTCAAACCGGTATCTGTAAAGGTTTACGTGCTGACTGGAATGACTGTCTAAACCTAGGCGGCGGTGAATCTTCTATGGTTTCGTTCCTCCACTTCTGGGCGCTGCAAGAGTTCATCGACCTAGCGAAATACTTAGGTCGCGATACAGATGTAGAGAAATACACCGAAATGGCGGCCAATGTTCGTGAAGCGTGTGAAACGCACCTTTGGGATAATGAAGGCGGTTGGTACATCCGCGGCCTGACCAAAAATGGTGACAAGATCGGTACTGCGCAACAGGCCGAAGGCCGTATCCACTTAGAGTCAAACACTCTTGCCGTTCTATCGGGCGCGGTATCGCAAGAGCGCGGTGAAAAAGCGATGGATGCTGTAGATGAGAACCTATTCTCAGAATACGGTCTTCATCTTAACGCCCCTTCATTTGCAACACCTAACGATGATATCGGCTTTGTCACCCGTGTTTACCAAGGCGTGAAAGAAAACGGCGCGATCTTCTCGCATCCAAACCCGTGGGCGTGGGTAGCTGAAGCGAAACTTGGTCGTGGTGACCGCGCAATGAAATTCTACGATGCGCTCAACCCATACAACCAAAATGACATCATAGAAAAGCGCATGGCTGAACCATATTCATACGTGCAGTTCATTATGGGACGTGATCACCAAGATCATGGTCGCGCTAATCACCCATGGTTGACGGGCACTTCGGGCTGGGCTTACTTCGCGGTAACCAACTTCATCTTAGGTGTACGTACTGGTTTTGATGGTTTAACCATAGATCCATGTATTCCAACTGACTGGCCTGGCTTTGAAGTCACTCGTCAGTGGTTAGGTGCGACCTACAACATCAAGGTCGAAAACCCAAGCTCAGTAAGCAAAGGTATCAAGTCGATCACGGTTAACGGACAAGCAGTGACAGGCGCTGTTCCGGTTCAATCGGAAGGCAGTGTCAACGACGTTGTGGTTGTTCTTGGTTAACGCCAGCAATGAGCCTCTTTCGAGAGGCTCTTTTACTTAAAGGATTATCACTATGATTAAATTTGGAACAGGTGGCTGGCGCGCATTCATTGGCGAAGAGTTCACTAAAGACAATGTTCGCTTAGTGGCTCAAGCTCTGGCCAACATCATCAATCAAGAACAAGTGGCTGACAAAGGATTCGTAATTGGTTACGACCGTCGCTTTTTGTCAGATAAAGCAGGTCGCTGGTTTACAGAGGTTTTAGCCGCAAACGGCATTACCGTCAGCTTTATCGACAAATTCGTTCCAACGCCGATTGTGATGTTTAAGGCCAAAGATATGGGCTGTGCCTACTCTGCCTGTATCACCGCTTCACACAACCCAGCCGACTACAATGGCATTAAAGTCTTTATTCAAGGCGGGCGTGACGCTGATGAAATCATCACTGAAAAAATCGAAACGCAAATTAGCCAGCTAAGCGCTGAGCAGGTTAAATCGGTTGATTTCGACCAAGCGGTTGAAGACAAACTAATCGATGTCATCAATCCAATGAACGAGTTTGTCGATTCGATCATTAACTTCATCGATATTGAATCAATTAAGAAAGCCAACTTACGTGTTTTGATCGACCCTATGTTTGGTGTGGCGAAAAACGCGTTGCAAACAGTGCTGATTAACGGCCGTTGTGATGTCGATGTGATCAATGATGGTAAGAACCCAGATTTTGGTGGTTTGATGCCTTCACCGAGTGCCGCGACCCTGTATAGACTAAAGCACCTTGTGGCGGCTGAAGGTTACGATATTGGTATTGGAACCGACGGTGATGCTGACCGTTTAGGCATCATCGATGAAAAAGGCCACTTTATTCATCCTAACGAAGTGCTGATCCTGCTCTACTACTACCTACTAGAGTACAAAGGCTGGAAAGGCTCCGTGGTTCGTAATATTGCTACTACGCATATTCTCGATAAGATTGCCGCTGATCATGGCGAAAAATCATTTGAAGTACCTGTGGGCTTTAAACATATCAGTTCACAAATGGAAGCCGATGATTCGCTGATTGGCGGTGAAAGTTCTGGTGGCCTTACCATCCGTGGACACATCAAAGGTAAAGACGGCGTTTTCGCCTCTAGCCTATTGGTTGAAATGATCTCTGTGACTGGCAAGAAACTGTCAGAACTACTGGATGAGATATATGGCAAGTATGGCTATGCCTATACCGCTGAGGGAGACTGTACGTTTAAGCCAGCCCAAAAAGAGCTCCTCTACAATCGCATTTATGTTGAAAAACAATTGCCTGATTTTGAGTTTGAGATAGACAAGGTGAACTATGAAGATGGTGCTAAGGTCTACTTCAAGAATGGTGGTTGGGTGATTGCGCGCTTTTCCGGTACTGAACCGCTACTGCGTATCTTTGCTGAAATGGCAGATAAAGAGACCGCCGAGCAGGTCGTACAACAAGTCAAAGCGTTCTTGCAATTATAATGAAATGAATTCACTTCCCTATAGGTGAATACAATTAGCCCGGCTATTAAGCCGGGCACTTTTTTAGCTAGAAAGCGAGCACACCTTGGGTCTCAACCTTGACCGATACTTGCTGGCCTATGGTCAAAGGCTCCGCTGAGCTTGCTAACAATCGACTGCCACTAGCATCAATCACGTAACGGCAGTGATCACCCATAAACTGTTGTTCTAGCACCGTCACCGTACTCTCTTCAGCCGCACTAATCTGTACATGCTGAGGTCGAAGTAGGAGTTCGCAACTCTCACCAATTTGAATATGTTGCTGCGCAGTCGCTTCAACTAAGCCCAATTCAGTCTCAAACTCAGACTCAGAAGAACGCTTAGCCGTTAAGTAGCTACCGCCCCCCAAAAAGTCTGCCACAAATTTGCTTGATGGCTGATAGTAGAGCTCACTTGCGGTGCCATACTGCTCTATCACGCCATGATTCATGACTGCCATCTTGTCAGCAAAGGCAAACGCTTCTTCACGGCTGTGAGTAACGAATATCGCCGTCACCCCTTGCTTCTTAAAGATCTTACGGATCTCAGCAATTAGCTCATGACGCACTTGAGTATCAATGTTTGAGAACGGCTCATCGAGAAGTAAAAGGTCTGGCTTATACGCCAAAGAGCGTGCTATTGCGACGCGCTGTTGTTGACCACCAGAAAGTTGGTGAGGATAGCGCTCCCCATAACCATCCAAGTGAACCAAGGCTAGCATCTCTTCAACTTTAGCTTTTTGCTCACTAAGCGATAGTTTGCGTAGTCCAAAAGCAACATTCTCAGCCACCGTTAGGTGAGGGAACAGCGCGTAATCTTGAAAAATCATACCGATGTTACGCTGCTCTGGCGGGAGCCAATTCGCTCCATCATCGATAGTCATGCAGTTCAGGCTCATGGTGCCTGAGCTTAAAGGCAGCAGACCAGCAATCGCTTTGAGCAAAGTTGTTTTACCGCACCCACTCGCCCCTAGCAGACAAACAATTTCACCTTGCTCAACTTCTAGCGACAGCGATTCAAGCACTGTCGTTTGCTCATCGTATTTACACGTTAAGTCTTTAATTGATAATGCACAGCTCATTAGTGGGAATGCTCCAGTGAACGGTTAACAATAACTAAAGGTACTAGGCCAACCAAGACCAATAGAACGGCGGGCATTGCCGCAAGCTCTAGATGCTCGTCAGAGGCAAAGTTATAAACATAGGTGGCTAGGGTCTCAAAGTTGAAAGGGCGTAGCAGTAGCGCCGCATTAAGCTCTTTCATTGACTCGATAAACACTAGCAATCCCGCGATTAAAGCTCCTCTGCGCACCAGTGGTAAGTGAATTCGCCAAAGCATGATATTGGCGCTGCACCCCATGGTTCTAGATGCCATATCCAATGAAGGAGACACTTTACTTAAACTGCTTTCAATACTGCCAATAGCAACTGCTGAGAAACGCACCACCATGGCAAAGATCAGAGCGAACATAGAGCCAGAGAAAATAAGTCCAGGTCGGCCCCAATCCATAAATTTGGCAATGTCATTAACCATGTGGTCCATGAATAGCACCGGAACCATCACGCCTATCGCAAGAACGGTTCCTGGCACTGCATATCCCATTGAGGATAAGCGCATAAATGCAAGGCTCTTACGCCCAAGGTTAACACGTTGGCAGAAGTTGACAATCAATGCGACCACAACACCAATCACCGCAGCAGTAAGCGAAACATACAAGCTATTGAGCGCATACTCGCGAAATTCCGCCGTCCAGCTTTGAGCGAAGTATTTATACGCATAGATAATCAATTGGCCTAGAGGGAAGATAAAGGCAACGCAAACAAGCCCCCAACACCAAGATAAGGCTAGCCATTTTTTCCAGCCGACTAACTGGTAGCGGAAGTCTTCTCGGCTACTAAACTGATTTTGAAACAGTTTCTGCTTACGGCGGCTATAACGCTCTGAACTAAGTAGAAGAATGACTACAACCAACATTATCGCTGAGATTTTCGCTGCGGCAGTTAAGCTTGAATAACCAAGCCAAGTGTCATAAACCGCAGTAGTGAGGGTATTAACCGCGAAATAGCTAACTGTACCAAAATCACCAATGGTTTCCATTGCCACCAGCGAAAGCCCGACGGCAATAGACGGTCTGACTAAAGGTAAAGAAATACGGCGAAAGCTCTCCCACGGCGAGCATTTTAGAAGTCGCGCCGATTGGAGCAGAGAAACATTTTGCTCCATAAATGCTGCGCGGCATAGCAGGTATACGTAAGGATAAAGCACTAAGGCGAGAACAATAATCGCGCCAGTTAAAGTTCGAATGTCTGGAAACCAATAATCACCTGGTCCCCATCCGGTCAAATCACGCAGTAATATTTGCACAGGTCCTGCAAAGTCGAACCAATCAGTAAAAATGTAACCTACGATATAACCAGGCATCGCAAGAGGAAGCACCAGCGCCCATTGCAAAACGCGCTCACCAGGGATACGGCACATCGCCATTATCCATGCAGAAGGGATACCAAAAAGAAGAGACAGAACCATGGTACCAACAACTAATACCACGGTATTAAATGCGTAAGTCGGCATTACCGTTGACATCAAATGAGTAAAGAGCTCATTGGTTTCACCAACAGCGGTCATGAATATCGCTAAGATCGGCAAAACCAGTAGCAAAGCAAGTGCTCCACTACTGGTTTTCCATAAATAATTTTTTTCTTTCATCGCCTACTTACAACCAGGGTTTATGACATACAAATGCGTTTGCAAATACATCTCATATCCCTTTAATAGTTTAGGGTATTTATACCCTTATAAACAAACAACCTCAAGTAACCCTACAAAAAGAGCGACTTGAGGCTGTGCTTATTTAATGAGTCTATGACTCACCAAAAACTATTATAGGTCGAATTTAACTTCGTCTAGTAGTTTGATCGCATCTTCATGGTGGCTTGCGATATCATCTAGAGAAATTGTATCTGGCTTGAAATCACCCCAAGACGCAACCAGTTCAGAACGCTTAACGCCATCTTTTACTGGGTATTCGTAGTTCACTTCTGCGTACATGCTTTGCGCTTTATCGCCTGCTAGGAACTCCATAAGCTTCACTGCATTCTCTTTGTTTGGAGAGTGCTTAGCCATCGCCATACCAGAAATGTTTACGTGAGTACCTGTTGACTTCTGGTTAGGGAAGTTGATGTAAACGGCATCAGCCCAAGCTTTTTGCTCTGCATCGTTAACCATCTTGCCTAGGTAGTAGCTGTTGCCAAGAGAAACGTCACATAGACCTTCTTTGATTGCTTTAACTTGAGCACGGTCGTTACCTTGTGGCTTACGTGCTAGGTTAGCTTTAACGCCCTCTAACCACTCTTTCGTTGCTGCTTCGCCTTCGTGAGCAATCATTGCAGATACTAGAGATACGTTGTATGGGTGCTTACCGCTACGTGTACAGATTTTGCCTTTGAACTCAGGCTTAGCTAGATCAGCGTATGTGAAGTCTTCACCTAGACGACCAACACGGTCACGTGAAGAGTAAACGCTACGAGTACGAGTTGTTAGGGCAAACCACTCGTTGTCAGTATCTTGGTACTGAGCTGGAATGTTTTTCTCTAGAACTTCGCTTTCAACAGCTTGAACAAGGTTTTTCTTAGTCAGTTCAGATAGACGGCTGATATCTACAGTTAGAATCACGTCTGCTGGGCTGTATTCGCCTTCCTGAGCTAGCTTCTCTGCTAGACCTTTCTTAGCAAACTTAACGTTTACTTTAATACCTGTCTCTTTAGTGAACTCGTTGAACATTGGCTCAACTAGGAAAGGTTGACGGTAAGAGTATACGTTCACTTCTTCTGCAGCGATTGCCGCTGTAGGTGCGATTGTCGCGCAAGCTAATGCAGAAAGAGTCAGCAGTTTTTTCATTGGTTCAGTCCTTTAACTTCGTAATGATAACGTTTATCAGTTGCGTTATTATATTCATCATAGTTTAGAAAACAATGACAGGAAACAAAAAAACCTGCTCTAGAGAGCAGGTTTTTGATACTTTTATTTGTAACTATATGTAACGTCACATCTAGTGTTATTACTTCACTGTTACGAATTCAGGATACGCGCCGACACCACAGTCATGCATGTCCATGCCTTCCATCTCTTCGTCTTCAGAAACTCGGATACCAACTGTCGCTTTAAGCACAGCCCATACCACTAGACTTGCACCAAATACCCAAGCAAAGATTACTGCGGCACCGAGTAGCTGTGCACCAAATGTTGCATCACCATTGCTTAGCGGCACGACCATCAGACCGAAGAAACCACATACACCGTGTACTGAGATAGCACCGACTGGGTCGTCAATCTTAAGCTTATCAAGGCCGATGATGCTAAATACCACTAGTGCGCCAGATACTGCACCAATTGCTACTGCGTATAGTGGTGAAGGCGATAGAGGGTCGGCTGTGATAGCAACAAGACCTGCCAATGCGCCGTTAAGAATCATAGTAAGGTCAGCCTTACCCCAAGTTGTTTTACAGACAAGAAGCGCTGCAATGGCACCCGCTGCGGCTGCTGCGTTGGTGTTAAGGAAGATTTGACCCACTGCAGTTGCATTCTCAAAATCAGAAACCATTAGCTGAGAACCACCGTTGAAGCCGAACCAACCGAACCATAAGATAAAAGTACCAAGCGTCGCTAGAGGCATGTTTGAACCTGGAATTGGGTAGATTTCACCGTTTTTACCGTATTTACCTTTACGTGCACCTAGAAGTAGAACACCTGCTAGAGCGGCGGCTGCACCTGCCATGTGCACAATGCCTGAACCTGCAAAATCACTAAAGCCTGCTTCTGATAGGAAACCACCGCCCCAAGTCCAGTAACCTTCCATTGGGTAGATAAACGCTGTTAGTACCGCTGAGAAGATAAGGAAAGACCACAACTTCATTCGTTCAGCAACGGCACCTGACACTACTGACATAGCTGTTGCGACAAACACGACCTGGAAGAAGAAGTCTGACTCTAGCGAGTGGTCAGCACCCTCGCCTTGTGTACCAATCAGTGCACCAAATGATGGTAACCAACCGCCTTCACCATTATCAACATACATAATGTTGTAACCAACGATCAGATACATAGTACAAGCGATAGCGTATAAACAGATGTTTTTAGTTAGAATTTCAGTCGTGTTTTTTGAGCGAACCAGGCCCGCTTCTAACATGGCAAAACCTGCTGCCATCCACATTACCAACGCACCCGAAATGAGGAAGAAAAAGGTGTCTAGTGCGTAACGTAACTCTGTTACTGTAGTTGTTAATTCCATTTTATTGTCTCCAGTCCTTTGAATTCTTAAAGCGCTTCAGCGTCCATTTCACCGGTACGAATACGCACCGCTTGGCTGAGGTCATAAACGAAAATTTTTCCGTCTCCGATTTTTCCCGTGTGCGCTGCTTTTGACACCGCCTCAATCACTCGGTCGACGTTTTCTGCCTGAGTCGCTATTTCAAGTTTCACCTTAGGCAAGAAGTCGACTTGGTATTCTGCACCACGGTATAACTCGGTATGACCTTTCTGACGGCCAAAACCCTTAACCTCTGATACTGTCATCCCTTCAATACCAACATCGGCTAGGGCCTCACGTACATCGTCTAATTTGAACGGTTTGATAATCGCATTTATAAGTTTCATCGCATCCTCTCTGAAGCTGTCATCCTTTTGCTTATTAGTAATCCAAGGTGCGTGCCAACTTATTAAGTTATTGATTTAAATAAAAACAAGCCTTAGACATAGCTCCACAAACAAAAAGGGCGCACCAATTTGGTGCGCCCTATTCACAAAATTAAAGCAAGCCTAAGATGACTCACCACAAAAGTGCATTACTTGGTCGCAAGGAAAGTTTTCCATTGCTCAATAAGATCTTCAAAGTCTTCTAATCCGCAGTTAGCGGTACTTTCGCTGTCATAAAAATCAAACTCACTCTCTGCGTCCATCTCTTGACCATGAGCAAGCACATTCTCTTGAACCGTGACTTCATCACCCTGAATAGTCAGGGAAATTTCAGTGCCTTCTAAGCCATGCTCTTGTTGAGGATTAGATCGCGCTTCACAAATTAAATGATCAACGCGGTCAATTTTCTGCCAATCTTTACCAATTTCTTCCTGCAGCCAGCGTGCAACAATTTCGTGCCCCATACTGGACTTCACATAGTATTCGCCCATTAAAGTATTTCTAATAAACTCGAATTCCATAGGGCGCCTCTTGTGGTTCTGCCTAACTTAATGGGCGGGAGTATACAGGGTCGGGAATCGAGGGTCGAGAATTGGGATGCGGGATGCTGGAGAGCGGGAGAGCGGGAGAGCTGGAGAGCTGGAGAGCTGGAGAGCTGGAGAGCTGGAGAGCTGATTTATTATCTCTCTTTAGGAGCAACTCCTGTCTACACCTACCGCTAGTAGGACGAAGTCCGTTCTAGTTTTCCAGCAGCGAAACGCTCTAGATATTCTAGGGGCGCTCCTACCAAAAAAACGCCCACTGTAAGGTGGGCGCTTAATCAGCTATTCAGTGTTCCAGAGCTAATTATACAGGCTCTTGAAAAATAACCTCATCCGCCTTCTTGGTGTAATCTTCCATCTTATGGAAGTTCAAGTAACGGTAGGTATCTGCTGCTGTCGCATCGATCTGCTTGGCGTACTCTAAGTACTCTTCCTTAGTTGGAATCTTACCTAGAATTGCACCTACAGCCGCTAATTCAGCAGAAGCTAAGTATACATTCGCTCCCGTACCTAAACGGTTAGGGAAGTTGCGTGTCGATGTAGACATTACTGTCGCTTTATCTGCCACACGTGCTTGGTTACCCATACATAGCGAACAGCCCGGAGTTTCGATACGAACACCCGCACGGCCGTAAATGCCGTAGTAGCCTTCTTCGGTTAGCTGATCACGGTCCATCTTAGTTGGTGGCGCAACCCATAGTCGAGTATCTAACTGACCACCAAATTGCTCTAGCAGTTTACCTGCTGCGCGGAAGTGACCAATGTTGGTCATACATGAACCAATGAACACTTCGTCAATGTTAGTCCCGTGAACTTCAGATAGAAGGCGAGCATCATCTGGGTCATTTGGTGCACATAGAATCGGTTGATCGATGTCAGCCAAGTCGATTTCAATTACGTGAGCGTACTCTGCGTCCGCATCCGCTTCCATCAACTCAGGGTTCGCTAGCCACTCTTCCATCGCTGTGATACGACGCTCGATTGTACGGCGGTCACCGTAACCTTCCGAGATCATCCACTTAAGCATAGTGATGTTCGAGTTTAGATACTCGTCGATAGACTCTTGAGACAGTTTCACTGTACAGCCAGCCGCTGAACGCTCCGCTGATGCATCTGAAAGCTCAAATGCTTGTTCAACAGACAGATGCTCCACACCTTCGATTTCTAATACGCGACCAGAGAATTCATTGATCTTACCGGCTTTCTCTACCGTTAATAGACCTTGCTGAATAGCGTAGTAAGGAATGGCATGGACTAAGTCACGTAGCGTGATACCTGGCTGCATTTCACCTTTAAAGCGAACCAAGATTGATTCCGGCATATCGAGCGGCATAACACCTGTCGCTGCTGCAAACGCAACGAGACCCGAACCTGCTGGGAACGAAATACCTAGCGGGAAACGAGTATGCGAGTCACCACCTGTACCCACAGTATCAGGAAGAAGCATACGGTTTAGCCATGAGTGGATAACACCATCCCCCGGACGAAGAGAGACACCACCACGGTTCATGATGAAATCTGGTAGCGTATGGTGGGTGTTTACATCTACTGGTTTTGGATACGCAGAAGTGTGACAGAAAGATTGCATCACTAGATCAGCAGAGAAGCCAAGACACGCTAGGTCTTTTAGCTCATCACGCGTCATAGGGCCCGTTGTATCTTGAGAACCTACTGTTGTCATCTTAGGTTCGCAGTATTGACCAGCGCGAACACCTTCAACGCCACAAGCTTTACCGACCATCTTCTGAGCCAGTGTGTAGCCTTTATCTGATGCAGATGGATCAATAGGCTTAGCAAACAGTTCCGTTTCTTCTAAACCCAAAGAGGTGCGAGCGCGGCTTGTTAGGCCACGGCCGATGATCAATGGAATACGGCCACCAGCACGCACTTCATCAAGCAGTACTTTGCTCAGTTCGAAGTTAGAAATCTCAGCGCCGCCTTTATGTACCACACCTTCATATGGGTAGATATCAATTACATCACCCATGTTCATGTCTTGAACGTTTAGCTCAATTGGTAGCGCTCCTGAGTCTTCCATCGTGTTGTAGAAGATTGGTGCAATCTTGCCACCTAAACAAATACCACCAGTACGTTTGTTTGGTACAAATGGGATATCTTCACCCATAAACCAAAGTACAGAGTTAGTTGCCGACTTACGTGAAGAACCCGTACCAACTACGTCACCCACATACGCGAGTGGAATGCCATCTTTTTGTAGTTCTTCGATTTGTTTAATAGGACCAATGCTTCCTGGCTCATCAGGGTTGATGCCATCGCGTTCCATTTTGAGCATCGCTTTGGCGTGAACTGGAATATCAGGACGAGACCAAGCATCTGGTGCTGGAGATAAGTCATCGGTGTTTGTTTCACCAGTAACTTTAAATACTTTAACGGTGATTTTTTCAGCCACTTTTTCTTTCGAGGTAAACCACTCAGCATCAGCCCATGACTGAAGAACTTGCTGTGCGTATGTGTTACCCGCTTTTGCTTTCTCTTCTACATCGTAGAAAGCATCAAACATCAGTAGAGTGTGTGAAAGTGCTTTAACGGCAATTGACGCGAGTGCGTCATCATCTAGTAAATCAACCAGTGGAGCGATGTTGTAACCGCCTTGCATAGTACCAAGCAGTTCTGCTGCTTTTTCACGACTGACAAGCGGCGAGTCCACTTCACCTTTAGTCACAGCCGTAAGGAAACCTGCTTTAACATACGCAGCTTCATCAACACCTGGTGGGATACGATTCTCTAGTAGGTCAAGAATAAATGCTTCTTCACCTTGAGGTGGGGTTTTAAGAAGTTCAACTAGGCCGGCAACTTGCTCAGCATCTAGTGGTTTAGGAACAACTCCTTCAGCAGCACGCTCTTCGACGTGTTTACGGTAGGCTTCAAGCACGACTTTTTCCTCTCATTGCGGTTCCTCCCTCTTATGCTATTTATTCAAAGAATAAGGGAGTGAACATCCTTGGAAACTTGGCTCTCCTTGCCATATTTTTCATTCAATGCTGACTGAGAAACAGTGCCGAGAGGCCAAACTGTGGGCAGTAGAATAGCAAATTTAACGTTAAATTAAAATCTCATCATTTTGACCAACATAGCAACTTAAGACTAAAGTTCTATGATTTTGCATGTCAATTCAGCCAATATCCCACTCTCTGAGAATGGGATATTGTGATGTTGAAAGAGACTCTGGTTACTTAAATGTTGTGCCAATAATTAGATAAACAGAGTCAAAATTCTGTTCCGTGCGACCGTAGCCAAACATTATTGGCCCGATTGGAGAATCCACCCCTGCAAATACGGAGCCGGCAGCGTATAAAGGCGCATCATCAATGTCTATGTCGGGAGAAGACCACACACCGCCATATTCCATTGAAGCACCGACATAGAAGGGTGAAGTAAACAGTCCAAAGTCGTTATCAAACCAACGATAGCGATAAACTAAACTGCCAAATACTTTGTTCTGTCCAATCAAACTATTACGCGGAATTCCCGATAAATTTAAAAAACCACCAATTTCTTTAGGATCAATCGGGACAGATGAGTTCTTATTGTTTACAAAACCAACATCAATATTTGCGACCAAAGTATGGCGAGAAAATGTATGAGCAGCGATCATCTTAGCGCCAAACTCGTAGGCAGTGTCCTCCTCATGTTGGCCATTGACCAATTCGCCTTCAATAAGCTTTGTTTGTCCATCACTCTCATCGTGAGAAATCAGATAATCTAGATCCAGATAGAAGCCTTTACGAGGTAAGCTGTAATTATCTAGGGTATCAATTCGATAATTAGCAAAAACGCCAAGACGTTTAAAAACAACGTCACCATAGGAAGGTAAAGTAGATAACTCTCCTTCCCCGTCAACATACCTTGCGCCTATTTTAAATCGACGCCACAAAGTATCCTGATACCCTAAAGCCCACTCAATAATCCACTCTTCATAATTTACTGGTAGAAAGTTTTTTGTCGCTGCTAAAGTCGTATCGTCAAAGCCTGAAACAGGTGCATTGCGTTTTTCATTACTAAATGTAACTCCGAAAGTCGTGAATGTTTTCTGGCTAGAGAAAAATGGCGTATACAGCTGGGCTTCAAATCGTTTATCTGTGCCGATTTCAAAGTTGGTTCTCAACTCAGCGCCATAGTCATTAAGGTCAGTAAAGTTGCTCGATACACCAATCGAATATTGGCTATCGGTACTAAAATCATCCTCTAAGAAAAAGCGGAAGTTAACATAGTTTGGTCCCCACGACTTCTCATTAACATCAACAATAAGCGTATCTTGACCATCGACGACATCATAACGGTACTTAATAAGCTCAAAACGATCTAACGCATATAAGTCTTGAACACTTTGCTCGACCTCAGACAAGCTGTACTTATTGCCTGGTTCTAAATTTAACCTTTGTTCAAGCAGCTCATCGGCATAGTGAGTATTGTTGTTGATCACTACGTTCTGAACCTTAATCTCGTCTCCGTATCGCAGCTTACGACGCACCTCTTCTTTATGGTCAACGTACTTTTGATATTGCGCTGAGGAGAGACTGTATCGCTTGAGGAGATCCTTGCTCTCCATGGTGACCTGATAGCCTTTATTGAATGCTTCAGGCATTTTCGCAAATTCAGTGGTTTCCATATCACCCACTTCAGGGCGGAGATAGAGATCTCGATCGGTGAGTAATTCGACTTGTTGATTGGTCGTGTTCCTAACTAAGTAGTTAGAGAGCTGATCAGCAACGGTAAATAGATTAGTAAAATCTTCTTCACGTTTATATTCGGTACTGATATCAACCGCAATAACAATATCCGCACCTAAATCACGCGCAATGTCGACCGGCATGTTATTGGTGACACCACCATCGACGAGCAGTCGGCCATCAAGGTTATAAGGAGGAAGGGCTCCTGGTACAGACATGCTCGCCATCATGGCATCAACCAAGTAGCCATGATCAATAACCACGGGTTCGAGCTCAATAATATCTGTCGCCACTGAACGATAAGGAATAACGAGCTGATCAAAGGACTCAAAAGGGGGTAAGTTGCCAGCAGTTTCACGCAGTAGTTTCAACATCCCCTGCCCCTGAACAATACCACGCTTACCATGTATTTCGCCCCAGCTTAAACCAAGATCGGTGGTCAGTTGGTATCTGTCTTCGTACTCTTTGTCTTGAACTTTGCGTTGACTGCGATCAACCCGATCGCGGTAACCGCTATTCCAGTCGACCGTGTCGATAAAAGACTCGATTTCGTCGGCACTCATACCTGTGGCGTATAAGCCACCAACATATGATCCCATACTCGTACCAGTGATGATGTCGACAGGAACTCTTAGCTCTTCCAATGCTTTTAGCACGCCGATATGCGCAGCACCTTTAGCACCACCACCCGCCAAAACAAGGGCGACTTTGGGTCTAATTTCTTGCTTCGCTTCAGGCTGAGCCATAGCACTAAATGCCACACTTCCAATAACACATGCTAGGAAGCCAACGAGTTTTCTCACAATTCGAGTTCCTTTCTGGGGCTTATATTGTGTTTATACTGTCAGACGTTATCGCCGTAAAGTATTAATATTCAACACAATGATTACTACCAACTAAATAATTCTTTTATCCATTGTTTGGGTTGATTCTCGCACTGTTTTTTCAAACTTCCATCAATATCCCAAACAGGTAATTTAAACTGATTAGAGCAATCAAGATCTAAACTGCCCTGCGCTGTTTTCGCAAAACCTAAAGTGCTAACACCTTGCGGCCAAGGTAGGGTTAGCTTCTCTGGAATTCGGTGTTTTAGGTACTCAGCATAGACTCTCAATGCGCCACTAGAGCCTGTCAGCTTGGTCGGTTTATTATCATCTCGACCTAACCATATGGTTGTCACCTCGCGCCCATCAACACCGACAAACCAACTGTCGCGAGTATCGTTACTAGTGCCTGTTTTACCTGCTAGTGCAGCCCAACCAAATTGGCTATTAAGGTAACGACCCGTCCCTTCAAGTACCCCACGTTTCATCGCATAAGTAGTCAGCCATGCCGCTTGCTGATCAACGGTTTGTGACACTCTTGGCAGTGACTGATACAAGACATTACCGTCTAAGCTGATGACTGAACGGAGCGCAGACAACCTCGCCTGCTTACCTGAGTTGGTCAGGGTTTGATACATCTGTGCCACTTGAAAGGGCGTCAGTGTGAATGAACCAAGGAACATCGAAGGCACGGGACGAATTTCATTTTTATCCACACCGAGCTTTTCTAGGGTTTTCACCACACTTGGAATGCCTAGTCGCATGCCCAGTTCAACGGTCGGCACATTTAATGATTTGGCTAAGGCAATATATAGAGGCACATCACCACGGAATTTACGATCATAATTACGCGGCGACCAAACGTTACCTTTACTGCCTTTTAAACTGATTGGCTTATCATGCAAAGTCGTAGCAAGGTTGTATTTCTCCGGCTGCTCAAGGGCTGTTAAATACACTGCAGGTTTAGCCAGAGAGCCGATTTGACGACTGGCATTTAGCGCGCGGTTAAAACCGTCATAGCCAGTGCGTTTACCACCAACCATAGCGCGAATTTCTCCGCTATGACGATCAACAGCGACAGCAGCACCTTCTAAGGACTTACCCGCGACGCTAGCAAGTTGCGGGATTTTCTTCGCAATTGCCTGCTCTAGTTCATGCTGAGAGACAGGGTCTAATGAGGTAAATACTTTCAAGCCAACATCTGACTGGAAAGCTTCGCCCACTTTCTCTCTCAGCTCAATTTTCAACTGTTGGAAGTACGCAGGCTGACGACTGGCTATCTGTGGATTATCTTGAATATCCAACGATCGACTGGCAGCCATATCATACTCACTCGCAGTTAGCGTACCCTGCTGCATCATCAATCTTAGTACTAAATCACGTCGCTTTTTGGCGCGCTCTGGGAAACGGATTGGATTGTAGTATGAAGGGCCTTTCACCATACCAACTAACAACGCCAACTGATCGATACGTAACTCTTGAATAGGCTGACCGAAATAAAGCCGAGCCGCTAAACCAAAACCATGAATCGCCTGCCCTCGGCTTTGCCCTAGATACACTTCATTGAGATACGCCTCTAAGATCCGATCTTTGCTGTAGCGGTGATCAAGAATTAGAGCGATATAAGCTTCGCGGATCTTACGCCACAAGGTGCGATCGCTTGATAAAAATAGGTTTTTCGCTAGCTGCTGAGTAAGGGTACTTCCCCCTTGAACCGTTCGCCCGGCCTTAACGTTCACTACCAGTGCACGCGCTATCGCTAATGGTGACACGCCATCGTGATGATAAAAATCACGATCCTCAGTAGCCAGCAAGGCATCGATCATCACTTCTGGAAATTGCACACGTTTAACAAATAGTCGTTGCTCATCATGGTTTTTCTCAAGCATTCCCAACATCTTAGGCTCAATGCGCAGATAACCGAGGTCACCTTTGGTCTCTAACGATTGAATCCGCTCAAGACTATTTTTCGAGAAATGGAGCATCACGTGGCGATCTGGCTCAGGGCCGTCGCTAAACTCAAATGGGCGGCGTATTAGCTCAATCTTAGTTGACGATGATGAATACTCACCCGGATAACGGGGTTGGCGCACCTTGCGATAGTTAAGCACATCCAGCTCGTTACGCACTTCTTGGATGGTAATCGAATCCCCCGGCGCTAAGTTGAGAATACGTGCGTAAACCACTGTAGGTAGGTCGAAAAGTTGTCCTTCAAAGCGCTGTTTCACCAATGTATCAAGATAGATGCCGACCACCAGCAACACAGCGATACCGGCTAAAGCAAGCTTCCAGCTCAAGCTCCAGATAGCCTTTAACCAAGAACGCTGTGGCTTTTTGTTCGGGCTCCGTTTTGGGGATTTGGTCGTGCGTTTACGCACAGGCTTACTGGTGGTCTTTTTAGTGCCTGTCGACGTTGATTTCTTGGTCATGAGTTTAGCTGTCTTTTGGTTTTCGTTGTCGCCACATGGTTAGCTGGATCGTCCGGCCAAACGTGCTTAGGGTAGCGCCCTTTCATCTCTTTCTGCACTTCTTTGTATGCGCCACACCAAAAGCTTGCCAGATCTCGCGTTACTTGCAGCGGTCTTTGCGCAGGAGAAAGTAGTTCTAGCACCAAACGCTTGCTACCCTGAGCAATTTCAGGCGAAGCCTGTTCACCAAACACTTCCTGCATACGCACCGACAAGACTGGATCCTGCCCTTGCTGATAGCGAATTTTCTTTTTGCTGCCCGTTGGCACTTGGTAATGTGTTGGCAGCCACTTATCTATCTCTTGATTCAGCGGCCAGCCTAGATAAGCCAATAGCGCCCCGCTTAAATCCACCTTTGCCAATGCCTTCACCGAACCCACACCATTTAGGTAAGGCTCTAGCCAATCAGATAAGTGGTTCAGTAAGCCAGCTTCATCTAACTGGGGCCACTCTTGTTCCGGCAACCATTCCTGTCCGCAGCGCATACGCTCTAAAAGCTCAACGCTTTGCGGTGTCCAATTTAATACTGAAAGCCCTTTACGTTGAACGAAATTAAGTAAAGCTTGCGTCATTTTTTCACGTGGAGGTTCAGGAAGCGCTTTTCTCTCAATAATTAAGCGGCCGAGTTTTGTCTGACATTCAGCAATCAGACGACCTTTTTGCTCATCCCAATCAACCAACTCTATCGATGTATAAAGCTCTGGTGAACGCTGCTGCAGCGACGCAAGATCAAGTTCCAAGGCAGAAAATATTTGTGAGGATTCCGATTGACCGCGCATCAAGTCAATCACAACAATATAATCGCAAGCAGCGAGTCTTTGGCTGTCTTCTAGCTGTGCCCCATGTCCATTAGCGAGTAAGAAACGCCCTAGCTGATTGCTACGAGCCTGAGCAATTCGATCAGGGAAAGCTAGCGCCAACAAACAGGCAACGGATGACTCGTCAATGCCAGTCAGTGAGAAATCGCTACCGATGCGCTTGGCAATGGTTCGCGCTCGCTCAATCACCATTTTTTGTTTGCTGTGTTTACCCAGCTTTAAGCGGTGTACGCTATGCATAAAATCCAATGTGTTTCGTTCAGGCTCTTCCAGAAGGGCGATTATTGCCGCAGCGGTTTGGCTTGAGTCATTCGCTTTTGCCAGCATAGCGCAAGCTCTAGGCTCTAAACCCAACTTCGCAGCCAATTTACCGGCTTCAGTTAACTGGCCTTTGCTGTCCAATAGCCCAAGCTGAACAAGCAAGGCTCTGGCTTGGTTAATCGCACTTTCAGGTGGCACATCTAGCCAACTTAAATCTTCAGGCGTTTGCGCGCCCCACTGAGCAAGCTCCAATACGAGATTCGACAAATCTGAATGCAGTATTTCCGGTGAAGGCACATAAGGCTGCTGATTGAGCTGCCCTTCAGAGTACAAACGCACACAAATACCAGGCTCTAAACGCCCTGCACGGCCCGTTCTTTGCTCAGCAGATGATTGAGCAATCCGAGTTTGCTCCAAACGAGTGACACCACTTTTCAGATCAAACTTCGCTACGCGCTCATAACCTGAGTCAACAACTAGCCTAATCCCTTCTATGGTCAGTGAGGTTTCTGCAATATTGGTGGCCAATACAACTTTTCTCTCGCCATTTTTAGCCGGTTGGATTGCGGCTTGCTGCTGAGCAAAGTCTAGCTGCCCATAGAGAGGACAAATCTGAACACCACTCGCTAGATGCTGCAATCGCTCTTCAACACGTTTGATTGCCGCCACTCCCGGTAGAAAAGCCAATAAAGAACCGGATTCGTTTTCTATCAGCGAGGTGATCTGCTTCGCCATCTGATCTTCTAAGCGCTCATTTGGCTTAGCTGGGACATATCTGTGCTCAACTGGAAAGCTTCTACCTTGAGATTCAACATATTCAGCATCGGGCAACAAACGAGATAGAGCGAGTTGATCTAATGTCGCTGACATCACCACTAATTTAAGATCATCGCGCAGCGCTTCTTGGATCTCCAAACAAAACGCGAGCGCGGTGTCAGCGTGAATACTGCGTTCATGAAATTCATCAAAGATCACCAGATCGACGCCCCTCAATTCCGGATCCGACTGAATCATACGAGTCAGAATACCTTCGGTCACCACTTCCAACTGCGTCTGTTGACTGGTTTTGTTTTCTCCACGAACACGATAACCCACTCGCTGCCCAACCTTCTCTCCAAGCTGCTCGGCAAGGTAACGGGCAATGTTACGTGCGGCGAGTCTCCTCGGCTCCAGCATAATAATCTTGCCTTTAACCACATTGTGCTTAATCAATTGCAGTGGGAAATGGGTTGATTTACCCGCACCAGGGGCTGCTTTAAGAATGAGCTGTGAATTGTTGCGCACACCAGAGATGAGCTCTGGCATCACGCCCTGAATAGGCAATTGTGACAATGGGTGAACCTTGTGGTGTAATGTTGGCAACTATTGTACATAAAAACAGTGCTAAATGAAGTTTGAACTACCATTAGAATCGGCCACATTAATCAAACGCTATAAACGTTTTCTCGCCGACATTACCTTACCGGATGGCAGTGAGCGCACTATCCACTGTGCCAATACAGGCGCAATGACAGGCTGCGCAACGCCAGGAAATAAAGTTTGGTACTCAACATCGGATAACCCTAAGCGTAAGTACCCAAATAGCTGGGAATTATCGGAGACCAGTCAAGGTCATCGCATCTGCATAAATACCGCGCGCGCCAATCAATTAGCTGTAGAAGCAATAGAAGCAGGCGTGATTGGTGAACTGCAAGGTTATGACCAACTTCAAACTGAAGTGAAATATGGCAATGAAAATAGCCGGATTGATATCTTGCTCAAATCAGAAAATCAACCAAAATGCTATATAGAGGTTAAAAGCGTCACCTTATTGGATGAGGATTTACAAGGCCAAGGGTATTTCCCAGATGCAGTCACTACTCGTGGACAAAAGCACCTGAGAGAGCTCACAGAAATGGTGCATTCTGGAAGCAGAGCAGTACTTTTATTCACTGTTTTACATTCAGGGATTGAAAAAGTCGCTCCAGCACTCCATATAGACGCCAAATATTCACAATTACTGAAATACGCTCAAGAACAAGGGGTGGAAGTACTGTGCTACAAGGCAGAGCTTTCAAGCGATGAGATTAAACTGGTCAAGTCACTCGAATTTAGCCATTAATGGCAAAAAATGATGTGACCTTCACATTGACAGTAAGTTTAACCTCAAGTATTTGCCTCCAAAGATTCTTTTTGCTATAGATACCCGCCTTAAAAATAACTGCGAGCGCAGTTGACTAGGTGTTAGTAGGAGATGCTGCATGCCAGACTCAAAGAAAAAAGCGCTAGGCATCCTAGCCATTGCAGGGGTTGAGCCATACCAAGAAAAAGCAGGTGAAGAATACATGTCACCTGAGCAGTTGGCTCATTTTACAAAAATTCTATCAGCTTGGCGCAACCAGCTCAGGGAAGAAGTTGACCGCACTGTACACCACATGCAGGACGAGGCAGCAAATTTCCCAGATCCAGTTGACCGTGCTTCTCAAGAAGAAGAGTTCAGCTTAGAGCTACGCAACCGTGACCGTGAGCGTCGTCTGATTAAGAAAATCGAGAAAACACTAACAAAGATCGAAGACGATGACTTCGGCTTTTGTGAATCTTGTGGCATCGAGATCGGTATCCGCCGTCTAGAGGCTCGTCCAACCGCAGACCTTTGTATTGACTGTAAAACTCTTGCAGAAATCAAAGAGAAGCAAATGCAGGGTTAATCACTCTTGCAATGACTATTGAAGGGAGCTTTGGCTCCCTTTTTGGTTTGTATCACGGCATAAAAATAGTATGAGTTATATTGGTCGCTTCGCACCATCTCCATCCGGCCCACTGCATTTTGGTTCCTTGATCGCCGCTTTAGGCAGTTACTTCCAAGCGAAAGCAAATCATGGTCAATGGTTGGTCAGAATTGAAGACTTAGATCCACCACGCGAAATGCCCGGTGCTGCTTGTTTAATTTTACAAACCTTAGAAGCATACCGTCTTTTTTGGGATGGTGAAGTGGTTTACCAGAGTCAACGACACGACTTATATCAAGCGCAAATTGAGCGTTGGTTAGCAAGCGGACAAGCGTACTACTGCCAGTGCACACGTAAGCAAATTAAAGCGCTTGGTGGTTTCTACTCGGGCACTTGCCGTGACCTTGGTCTAACCAATCATGAGCAGTGCGCAATTCGATTACGCATGACAAAACCGGTGTACGAGTTTGATGATAAACGTCATGGTACTTTGCACATCCCAAACGCCTTGGCAGATGAAGATTTTATTATAAAGCGCCGTGACGGGTTATTTGCCTATAACCTTGCAGTAGTATTGGATGATATCGAGCAGGGAATTACTGAAGTGGTACGCGGGGCAGATTTGATTGAGCCTACTGGCAGACAGATCAGTCTTTATCAAATGCTAAGCAAAGCCCCAGTGGGCTATTTACATCTTCCGTTAGCACTTGATACAAATGGTCAGAAGTTATCCAAACAAAACCATGCGAAAGCGATTGATAATGAGAACCCAAAACCGGCATTGCTTGATGCGATGACGTTCTTAGGGTTTGATATTAAGGAAGAAATTCGACATTCGAGCATAGATGAAATCATAGAGTGGGGGGTACAAAATTGGCACCTAACTCAACTGCCTTCATCGACTGAGATCACACCATTATTCTCAAACCGCTCGCTGTAGGCTATTATTAGCCGCAAATTCGCCCCTAGCGGGCCTAAGAAACTAAACTCAAGCAAGATTGGATAACCAATTGTTGCCATATGCACATGAATAAAAACGACTATACACCCAGCGAATCTCGGGCAATTACAGAACTCGATTTAAATATTATTACTCGCCAAGAGCATAACATCTCGCGCAAAAAAATCAGTGATAATGCATTGAAGGTGCTATACCGTCTTCATGGTGCAGGCTTCGACGCATATCTTGTTGGCGGTGGCGTTCGAGACTTATTGCTCGGTCAAGCACCTAAAGACTTTGACATTGCAACCAATGCGACCCCAGAGCAGATCAGGCAGCTATTTAAGAACTGCCGTTTGATTGGTCGTCGGTTCCGCCTAGCCCACATTATGTTTGGCCGCGACATCATTGAAGTGGCAACATTCCGTGGTCACCATCAAGAACCAAGCAAGAATGTCTCTCAGCAATCAAAAGAAGGCATGCTGTTACGTGATAATGTTTACGGCACCATTGATGAAGACGCAGAACGTCGTGACTTTACTGTCAACGCGATGTATTACAGCATCGGTGACTACTCTATTCACGACTACGCTGGTGGCATTGAAGATCTAGAAGACAAACTGATTCGCTTACTCGGTGATCCTGAAACGCGCTATCGCGAAGACCCAGTACGTATGCTGCGTGCGATTCGCTTTGCGGTTAAACTCGACTTTGATATTGAAGAAGATACCGCAGAGCCAATTGAAGAGCTTTCAACCTTACTTCAAGACATTCCACCAGCACGTCTTTATGAGGAATCACTAAAGATGCTGCAATCAGGTCATGGTCTAGAAACTTACCACCTGATGCGTGAATACAACTTGTTCCAACAGTTGTTCCCAACGATTTCAGAGTTCTTTACTGAAGATTACTCATCGCAAACCGAGCAGATGCTTGATCTGGTATTAGATTCTACCGATCAGCGCATCGAAGAAGGTAAACGCATTAACCCAGCGTTTATGTTCGCTGCTATGCTGTGGTACCCACTGCAAGAGAAAGCTAAGCAGTTAATGGAGAAGCGTAAGCTCTCTTTCTATGACGCGATCATGGAAGCCAGCAACTACGTACTTGATGATCAGGTACGCACTATCGCCATTCCACGCCGCCACACGGCGACGATTCGCGAAATCTGGCAACTACAGCTTCGTATGCCCCGTCGCAACGGAAAGCGCGCTTTCCGTCTAATGGAACTCAACAAGTTCCGTGCTGGCTTTGATTTCCTTGAGATGCGTGGTGAGATTGAGCAAGGTGATACCGAGCTATTAGCCAAATGGTGGGAAACCTTCCAAAATGCGGGTCGCAATATGCGTCAAGCGATGGTTGCCGACTTGGATTCTGCAGCTGAAGGCCTACCAAAGCAACGTCGTCGCAAGAACTATCGTAAGAAAAAGCCGAAGGCATCATCATGATCACGGTCTTTATCGCAGTAGGCAGCAATCTTAGCGATCCTGTTTCTCAAGCCAATGCGGCTATTGATGCATTAAAACAACTTCCTAAGTCAGAGTTCGTGCGTAGCTCATCCTTGTACAGCAGTACACCGATGGGGCCTCAAGACCAACCTGACTACATCAATGCCGTGGTTGAAGTAAAAACAGAATTAACGCCACTTGAACTGCTTGATAGCACTCAAGCTATTGAACAAGAGCAAGGGCGCGTCCGTAAAGAAGAGCGTTGGGGTCCAAGAACCTTAGATCTCGATATTCTGCTTTATGGCAATGAGGTGATGGATTCCGAGCGCCTAGTCGTTCCTCACTACGGAATGAAAGAGCGAGAGTTCGTACTCTACCCGCTCGCAGAAATCGCACCAAATTTAACCCTCCCATGTGGGACCAGACTGGAAGACTTACTCAAAGTCGTTGAGCAAAACGGTCTGCGTATTTGGCAATCATAGCCAACTCCTGTAAGGAAAAATCATGAAAAAAATTTCTATCAACGACCTAATGAAATGGAAGCAAGAAGGTCGTAAATTTGCAACTTCTACCGCTTACGATGCGAGCTTCGCTCAGCTATTCGAAAGCCAAGAGATGCCAGTACTGCTAGTAGGCGACTCGCTAGGTATGGTTCTTCAAGGTGAAACTTCAACGTTACCAGTGACGGTTGAAGAGCTTGCTTACCATACTCGCTGTGTTCGTGCCGGTAGCCCTAACTGTTTATTGATGGCTGATATGCCATTTATGAGCTATGCCACACCAGAGCAAGCGTGTGAAAATGCTGCAACTCTGATGCGTGCTGGTGCAAACATGGTAAAAATTGAAGGTGGCGACTGGCTAGTCGACACTGTGAAAATGCTTACGGAGCGCGCTGTACCTGTGTGTGCCCATCTAGGACTGACTCCACAATCGGTGAATATCTTTGGTGGTTTCAAGGTACAAGGTCGCGAGCAAGATAAAGCCGATCGCATGGTTCGTGATGCACTTGCTCTGCAAGAAGCAGGCGCGCAGATCATTTTGCTTGAATGTGTTCCAAAAGAACTCGCCGCACGCATCACCGAAGTGTGTGATGTACCAGTGATTGGTATTGGTGCCGGAAATGTCACTGACGGCCAAATCCTAGTTATGCACGATATGTTCGGTATTGCAGCGAACTACATGCCAAAATTCTCGAAAAACTTCCTTGCTGAAACTGGCGACATGCGCAAAGCTGTCGCTAAATACAAGGAAGACGTCGAAAGCGGAGCTTTCCCTGGCGACGCACATACCATCGCGTAAGGATTATAGTCATGCAAACTTTTGCTGAAATTGCCGCTCTTAGAGAGCAGATTAAGCAGTACAAGCGAGATGGACGCAAGGTGGCTTTTGTTCCAACCATGGGCAACCTGCACGAAGGCCACTTAACCTTAGTTCGTAAAGCGCGTGAGCACGCCGAAATTGTTGTGGTGAGCATCTTTGTTAACCCAATGCAATTTGACCGTGCGGACGATCTAAATAACTACCCTCGCACCTTGGAAGATGATCTTGCCAAACTAGGTGGTGAAGGTGTTGAAGTTGTCTTTACACCGACGCCTGAAATCATCTATCCAAACGGGGTAGAAAACCAAACCTCAGTGGAGGTTCCGGGTCTATCTAACATCCTTGAAGGTGCCTCTCGCCCAGGTCACTTCCGCGGTGTCGCCACTGTAGTGAGCAAACTTTTCCATCTTGTTCAGCCTGATGTCGCTTGTTTTGGTGAGAAAGACTTCCAACAATTAGCTGTAATTCGCAAGATGACCGAAGACTTGGCTATGGATATCGAAATCATCGGTGTGCCAACAGTGCGTGAAATGGATGGCTTAGCCATGAGCTCACGTAACGGCCTTCTGACCATTGATGAGCGTCAGCGGGCTCCAGTGTTGGCTCGTACTATGCGTTGGATTAGCAGCGCTATGCGAGGCGGACGCGACGACTATGCGTCTGTGATTGAAGATGCGAGTGATCAACTACGCGCAGCAGGCCTGCAGCCTGATGAGATCTTTATTCGCGATGCCCGCACGCTGCAAGCGATCACTGCCGATACCACTCAAGCTGTGATTCTGATGTCTGCTTTCTTAGGTAAAGCTCGCCTGATCGACAACCAAGTTGTCGAAATGGTGGTTGAATCGAAAGAAGAAGAAACTGCAGAAGCGCCATCAGAAAGCGCAGAATAGCGACAAGCAAAAGCGAAAAAAATAAAGGCTTGGTGCATTGCACCAAGCCTTTTTTGTTTGGATAACTGGATAACTGGATAACTGGATAACTAAGATTGATTGAATTCCTTAGACAATCAACCTTAGTACTCCCGAAGGGCGAAGCCCGCTCCCGTTTTCCAAAAGCGAAGCGCTCCCGCTTTCTATAGGACGAAGTCCGTTCTACTAACTACGCAACCCTATTCCGCGAGTCACTAGGTAATGGGCTACTGCATACAAAGCAACGACAAACATGCCTAATACACTAAACGAAGTCACAATACCGACATCAGATACCCCTAAGAAACCGTAGCGGAAGGCATTGACCATGTAGACGATCGGGTTGATCTTAGACACCCCTTGCCAGAACTCAGGCAACAAACTAATTGAATAAAACACGCCACCCAAGTATGTCAGAGGTGTCAGAACAAAGGTCGGGATGATCGAAATATCATCGAAAGTCTTAGCATATACGGCATTGATCAAGCCACCGAGCGAGAACACGACCGAGGTCATAAATACCGTCGCAATAATAATGCCCCAATGATCGACCTGAAGATCAACAAAGAAAAGTGAAACGAAGGTGACGATAGTACCAACAAGCAAACCGCGCACTACGCCACCCATAACAAAGCCAAGAATGATCACATAGTTTGGCACAGGTGCTACAAGCAACTCTTCAATGTTCTTCTGGAATTTGGCACTGAAGAATGACGACGCGACGTTGGAGTATGAGTTGGTGATCACTGACATCATAATCAAACCCGGAACGATATACTCCATATAACTAAAGCCGTTCATCTCACCGATGCGCGAGCCGATAAGGCTACCGAAAATAATAAAGTACAGTGTCATCGTAATAGCAGGCGGAACTAAGGTCTGAACCCAAATACGAGTAAATCGATTGACCTCTTTTGTCAGCAGACTACAAAAAGCTGTCCAATATAGCTGATACATCTTACTGCCCTCCTTCTCTGACAATACTGACAAACAGTTCTTCTAAACGGTTCGCTTTGTTACGCATAGACAAAACTTGAACACCTTGCTCGGTAAGTTGGGTAAAGATCGCATTCAAACCTTGTGTCTTTTCAATCTCAATCTCCAAAGATCCGTTGGCAAATGTTTGGCTATTTACCCCAGATAATTGTGGTTCTGAGCTACCTTCAGCTAAGTCGAGGATAAAGGTCTCAACATGGAGCTTGCCGAGCAGATCCTTCATCGTGGTGTTTTCAATCAGCTCACCCTTGTTGATGATACCGATGTTACGACACAGCATTTCCGCTTCTTCTAGGTAGTGGGTAGTTAAGATGATGGTGATACCTTGCTGTGAGTTGATCTCTTTCAAGAACTCCCACATCGAGCGACGTAATTCGATATCAACCCCAGCCGTTGGCTCATCGAGAATAAGCAACTGCGGTTCATGCATGAGCGCGCGAGCAATCATCAAACGGCGCTTCATACCACCAGAAAGGTTTCTTGCACGTTCACTACGTTTCTCCCAAAGATCGAGCTTAGTTAGATACTTTTGAGCTCTTTCTTTAGCAAGTTGTTTGGGTACGCCGTAATATCCTGCCTGTTGAAGGACAATCTGTTCGACGGTTTCGAACTGGTTAAAGTTGAATTCTTGTGGCACTAAGCCAAGATTTTGTTTAGCTAGCTCTAAATCTTTGTCGATGTCATAGCCAAACACCTTTACTTGACCTGAAGTCTTGTTCACTAGCGAAGAGATAACACCTATGGTGGTCGACTTACCGGCTCCGTTTGGCCCAAGTAAGGCGTAAAAATCCCCTTTGGCGACATTTAAACTAATGCCTTTAAGCGCTTCAAACCCACCCGCATAGGTTTTACGCAGCTGCTCAATTTCTAATGCATACATATTATTTACGGTTGCCATTGCTACATCTTATTTGTAAATCAGTTTATCGTTGAATAACGATGATTACAATTAAACCTTTCGAATAGTTTGGAAATGAATTTTGTCGCGATAAAAAAACGCCACTAGAGTTTCCTCTAGTGGCGTCAGGTATCTTATCTAAATCGTTGCTTATACAGCTTCTAACTGATGCTATCGGTATCAACGTGCTTGACTGCTGCTCTAAGCGCTTCGTAGCGGAACTTAAAGGTATTGTCTTGAGGAACCAAATCAATCACGTGGAATTTCTCTAGCTGCTGGCGAGTTTTCTCGTTCGGACACAGCAGATAGACCTGGCAGTTGGCATCGAGTGCATCTTTAATCGCATTCTCAAGTGCTAAACCAACTGTCACGTCAATCATAGGCACATCGGTCAGGTCTAAGATCATCACTTCATAATCTGAAATACTGGTATGTTGGCGCGAAATCGCTTTTGAAACACTGAAGATCATTGGCCCAGAAAGATAGAAGAACAGCACTTTGCCATTCGCCATATCGAGCAATCCACGTTCGCTATCGGTGAGCGGTACGTCGTCTTCGTCCGCATCACTGATGGCTTTAACCTGACGAGCTTGTTCGCGACTTAAGCGTTCAATGATGATGATATTTGAGATAAATACACCAAGGCCAACCGCCACAATCAAATCAACGAATACCGTCAGCAACATTACGCCATACATGACCGCCATACCCGCAAAACTAACCTTGTGAGCACGTTGGATAAAGCTCCAGTCTAGGATATTAAAGCCTACGTACACCGCAATACCAGCTAGTACAGCCATTGGGATAGGTTCTGTGAGCCCACCAGCAACCAGTACTACCAAAGCGAGCATTAAGGCACGAACCACGCCAGACAGAGGAGAACGAGCACCGACTTGAATATTGGTGACTGTTCCCATGGTCGCGCCTGCACCCGGTAAAGCACCAAATAGACCAGAGATGATATTTGCTAACCCTTGCCCGCGCAGCTCTTTATCGGAGTCGTGCTCTTTACGTGTCAAAGAGTCACCAATTACCGCAGTCAACAAGGTATCAATACAGCCCAGTGTGCCAAGCACCAAGGCATCAATGACCATCTCAGTAAACATCGCAGAATCAATATGAGGGATCACCAGTGATGGCAGACCTGCTGGAATTTCTCCAATTCGACGAATAGATTCTGTCTCGAAGATGATGACCGATAGTAATGTAACCGCGACTAAAGCGACCAGCTGAGCAGGTACATAGCGGCGATACTTTTTGGGGAAGAAAAATAGAATACCAAGCGTTAGTAAGCCTAAAAACAGCTCACTAAACTTCATGTTAGCGACAATATCTGGGATCGCTGACAGGGTACCCATGACTCCGCCAGCAGGCGCGGCTTGTCCCAGTAGTGGTGATATTTGCAGTATAATCAAAATAACGCCAATGCCTGACATAAAGCCAGATATCACGCTATATGGCATCAAAGTTACGTATTTTCCTAACTTTAATGTCCCGAGCAAAACCTGAAATGCGCCGGCCATCATGACAACCGTAAAGGTCATTGCCATCCCTGTTTCAGGGTATTTAGCCATCATGCTAGTCAGCACCGCGGTCATGATAACTGTCATTGGACCGGTAGGCTCAGAGATTAGAGTGTTTGACCCACCAAACAGAGCAGCGAACAGACCGACCATGATCGCGCCCCACAAACCCGCTTCAGCTCCTGCACCGGAAGCCACACCAAAGGCTAGCGCCAAAGGCAACGAGATAATAGCCGTGGTGACACCACCAAATAAATCTCCTTTGAGATTCATATCTTCAAAACGACTAACAAACAAAACGTTACTCCATGTCTAACACGTCATAGCCCAAAACGCTTCTGCTGCTCGACAGAGAGCTACAGACATTTGATTTGGACCTAGTCACAACGCACTGGTTTTAGGTTATTCTGGTTATTGAGAGTAGTTAAAAAATAACCTTAGTTTTTGTAGCTAAACATCACGCGAAATGTAATAAATTTGCTGCGAAATGTAGCTAACGTCATCACCTTAACAAATGTTACTTGAAAGAGATAAGTGTTAATTACATCTCATCACTCATACGTTATAACCATTTGTTAGGATAGCGACTAAGTTTATGATTTTTGGCGCTCGAACACGTCAGATGAGTACCGTATTACCCAATTTTGACGGGAAGGGAATTGTAACATTGTGTATAGTGATGCAAGTTTTTATTAAGGGTTGTGAGTAAGATGCCGGAAATTAAACAGTTATTTGAGAACAATTCGAAGTGGTCCGAGTCGATCAAAGCGGAGCGTCCCGAATACTTTGCCAAATTGGAGCAAGGGCAAAGCCCTGGTTTCCTATGGATTGGCTGTTCAGATAGCCGAGTCCCAGCAGAACGATTGACCGGACTCTACTCTGGTGAACTGTTTGTTCACCGGAACGTCGCGAACCAAGTAATTCATACTGACCTTAACTGCTTATCCGTGGTGCAGTACGCCGTAGACGTACTGAAAGTAAAACATGTCATCGTCTGTGGTCACTATGGCTGTGGTGGCGTCAAAGCGGCAATTGATAACCCTCAGCTAGGCTTAATCAACAACTGGTTACTGCATATCCGCGATCTCTATTTTAAGCATCGTGATTACCTAGAAACCATGCCAGATCAAGATCGCGCGGATAAACTCGGCGAGATCAATGTCGTTGAGCAAGTTTATAATCTTGCCAACTCAACCATTATGCAAAACGCTTGGGAACGTGGACAAGATATTGAGATTCATGGCGTGGTCTATGGCATCGGTGATGGCAAGTTAGAGTACTTAGGTGCTCGTTCTAATTCTCGTGAAAGCGTAGAAAGCTCTTACCAAAAAGCAATGGAAAGCGTCCTAAACCCACAACACAAGCTTCTGTGTCGTTAAGCGGTAACCTATTTCTAATTAATACAAAACGCCCGCTAAGTTAGCGGGCGTTTTACTGTATCGAGCTTTAAGAGTCGCGTTACTCTTGAGGAACTACTTTACCAATGTAAGGTAAGTGGCGGTATTTTTGTGCGTAATCGATACCAACACCAACTACAAACTCATCTGGGATTTCAAAACCAATCCACTTCACGTCTACTGCAACTTCACGGCGAGAAGGTTTGTCTAGCAGCGTACAGATTTCAACAGACTTAGGCTCACGAAGGCTCAAGATCTCTTTCACTTTGTTCAAAGTGTTGCCTGTATCGATAATGTCTTCGACTAGCAGGACATCTTTACCTTTAATGTCATCATCAAGATCTTTCAAGATGCGCACATCTCGCGAGCTTTCCATTGTATTGCCGTAGCTAGAAGCTGTCATGAAATCCACTTGGTGCGTCAGATCGATGGCACGCGCTAAATCAGCCATAAAGACAAATGATCCACGCAGAAGCCCCACTAGAACCACATCTTCGCTGCCCTTGTAGTGTTCGCTAATTTGCTTACCTAGCTCTTTAACTCGTTCACTGACTTCCTGCTCAGAAATCATTACTTCTACTGTATGTTTCATACCAATCTCGTTTTTCACGTTAGCTGTATAGAGCGTAATTATAGTCACTCAAGATTTAGGCGCGTAGTTTACCACCAGCATGCGACAAGGAAAAACGTTTGCCTAAATAATTCATGAAACACAGGATTATTTCTTATTGATCTTTAGCACGATATTAACAAAAGTGATTATAAAATAGACTGAAACCGTTGACCTTAATCATATGCACCATTACACTCATAGGGCGTCAGCAAATTATAAATTAATAAATAGGGCAAAAAGCCCAAACAAATATAAACAACTCATTTGGCAAGGAAATTAATTATGGACTCAATTGCTAAAAGACCGCGTACGCGTCTTTCACCGCAAAAACGAAAACAGCAACTAATGGAAATCGCACTGGAAGTGTTTGCTCGTCGTGGCATTGGCCGCGGTGGTCACGCTGACATCGCAGAAATTGCGCAGGTTTCTGTGGCTACTGTCTTCAACTACTTTCCTACACGCGAAGATCTGGTCGATGACGTACTCAACTACGTTGTTCGTCAATTCTCAAACTTCCTATCAGACAATATCGACTTAGATATTCATGCGAAAGAAAATCTAAATAACCTGACTTCAGCAATGGTTGAACTGGTACTTAACGACTGCCACTGGCTTAAAGTGTGGTTCGAGTGGAGTGCATCAACTCGTGATGAAGTATGGCCACTGTTTGTTTCAACAAACCGTACTAACCAACTCTTGGTTCAGAATATGTTTGTTAAGGCCATTGAACGTGGCGAAGTGTGTGAAGAGCATGAGCCTGCTGAACTAGCGACTCTATTCCACGGCATCTTCTACTCACTGTTTGTGCAAGCAAACCGTACTCAAGATGAAGACGGCATGAAGAAGCTAACAGAAAGCTACTTAGACATGCTTTGCATCTACAAACACGCGAAAAACGCGTAACCTAAAAGTCTGACGCACACTAAGACAAAGCCTGCTCAACGAGCAGGCTTTGTTATATGCAGAGCATAAAAAAACCGCTGAGAGAGCTCAGCGGTTTTTAAATTCAGCTAGAAGAGTCGATTACTTCTTCTTTTTCGCTTTAGGGTTTGGAAGGTCAGTGATTGTACCTTCAAACACTTCCGCCGCTAGACCTACCGACTCGTGTAGAGTTGGGTGAGCGTGGATTGTTAGTGCGATATCTTCAGCATCACAGCCCATCTCGATCGCTAGACCAATTTCACCAAGTAGTTCACCACCGTTAGTACCAACGATAGCACCACCAATTACGCGATGAGTGTCTTTGTCGAAGATTAGCTTAGTCATACCGTCTGCACAGTCAGATGCGATTGCACGACCTGAAGCTGCCCATGGGAATGTAGCCGTTTCATAGTTGATGCCTTCCGCTTTCGCTTCTTTCTCAGTCTTACCAACCCATGCCACTTCTGGCTCAGTGTAAGCAATTGAAGGAATAACTTTAGGATCGAAGTAGTGCTTCTTACCAGCAATAACTTCAGCAGCAACGTGACCTTCATGCACACCTTTGTGAGCAAGCATTGGTTGACCAACGATGTCACCGATAGCAAAGATATGAGGAACGTTAGTACGCATTTGCTTATCAACGTTGATGAAACCGCGCTCATCAATTTCTAGACCTGCTTTTTCACCATCGATCAGCAGACCGTTTGGAACACGACCGATAGCCACTAGAACTGCATCGTAGCGCTCTGCTTCTGCTGGCGCTTTTTTGCCTTCCATCGAAACGTAGATACCGTCTTCTTTCGCTTCAACCGCTGTCACTTTCGTTTCTAGCATTAGGTTGAATTTATTCTTCACACGCTTAGTGTAAACTTTAACGATATCTTTGTCGGCAGCTGGGATAACCTGGTCAAACATCTCAACCACATCGACTTTAGAGCCAAGAGATTGGTATACCGTACCCATTTCAAGACCGATGATTCCACCACCCATGATAAGCAGTTTTCCTGGAACTTCTTTCAGCTCTAGAGCGTCAGTTGAGTCCCAAATACGTGGATCTTCATGAGGAATAAATGGCAGTTTAATTGGGCGAGAACCCGCTGCAATAATCGCGTTGTCGAAATTAACCGTTGTTGACTCGCCTTCACCTTCAACTAGGATAGAGTTAGGGCCAGTAAATTTACCGTAGCCGTTAACCACGTTAACTTTACGCATCTTAGCCATACCGCCAAGACCGCCAGTCAGTTGGTTTACAACTTTCTCTTTCCAGATACGAATCTTGTTGATATCTGTTTGTGGTTCGCCGAATACAACGCCGTGATCAGCCATTGCTTTCGCTTCTTCGATTACTTTAGATACGTGAAGCAGCGCTTTTGATGGGATACAACCCACGTTCAGACATACACCACCTAGGGTGCTGTAGCGCTCGATAAGTACAGTTTCAAGACCTAAGTCTGCACAACGGAATGCAGCTGAGTAACCAGCAGGACCAGAACCAAGTACAACAACTTGGGCTTTAATTTCTTTGCTCATTGTGACCTCTTGTAGTCATTATCCCTAACAGGCTGAGTGGGTATTGATTTATTTGTTCAAGTCGATTTCGTTTTAAACAGTTATTTTTCAGACCGCCAACAGTTTACAGAGATGTTAATGGAGTGAAAAGTAAATCAATTTAGCCTGTGAGCTAGACAACAATTCAGTAAGGAAAACGTTCTCCTTGACCAAATTGTCAGATATTTAAGTAACAGAGGCGGCTCACTGCCGCCTCTAGAATCGTCTAATCTTTAATTAAAGAACTAGACGACGAATGTCTGATAGCGCACCATTTAGGAAAGTAATGAAGCGCGCACCTTCAGCACCATCGATCACACGGTGGTCGTATGATAGAGATAGTGGAAGCTGTAGGCGTGGTTCGAACTCTTTTCCGTTCCACACTGGCTTCATTTCAGACTTAGACACACCTAGGATACCAACTTCTGGAGCATTTACGATTGGTGTAAATGCAGTACCGCCGATACCGCCAAGGCTAGAGATTGTGAAACAACCGCCTTGCATGTCACCAGCAGTTAGCTTACCAGCACGTGCTTTCTTAGAAATAGCCATTAGCTCTTCAGATAGCTCGTAGATGCCTTTCTTGTTCACATCTTTAAATACAGGAACAACTAAGCCGTTAGGCGTATCTACTGCGATACCGATGTTCACGTATTTCTTCAGAATAATGCTTTCGCCATCTTCAGATAGAGAAGAGTTGAACGCTGGGAATGCTTCTAGCGCTTTCGCTGCAGCTTTCATGATGAACACAAGTGGTGTGATCTTCATACCCGTGTCTTTCTTCGCTTCGATAGCGTTCTGCTCTTTACGGAATGCTTCTAGCTCAGTGATGTCAGCATTATCCCACTGTGTAACATGAGGAATCATTACCCAGTTACGGTGCAGGTTAGCGCCTGAGATCTTCTTGATCTTAGAAAGCTTCTGAACTTCAGTTTCGCCGAACTTGCTGAAGTCCACTTTTGGCCAAGGTAGTAGACCAAGAGCCGCGCCATCGCCTTTACCAGATGCCGCTGCACCTGCGCCAGACTCAAGACGCTTAAGCGCATCTTTAACGTAAGACTGTACGTCTTCTTTTAGGATACGGCTCTTACGACCAGTACCTTTAACCTTAGAAAGGTTAACGCCAAACTCACGAGCTAGACGACGAACAACTGGAGACGCGTGTGCGTACTCATTGTTCTCTTGGAAATCGCCTGTTGCTGCTGGAGCCGCTGGAGCTTCTGCTTTAGCAACTGGTGCTGCTGCAGGTGCCGCCGCTTGAGCTGGGGCTGCTGCTGGAGCAGGTGCTGCACCCGCCACTTCGAAGACCATGATTAGCGAGCTAGTCGACACTTTGTCGCCCGCTGCAATCTTGATTTCTTTAACTGTACCAGCAAATGGAGCAGGAACTTCCATTGACGCTTTGTCACCTTCAACAGTGATTAGAGATTGCTCTTCTTCCACTGTATCGCCAACTGCAACCATGATCTCAGTTACTTCAACTTCGTCACCGCCGATATCAGGAACGTTAACTTCTTTCGCTGCTGATGCTGCTGGAGCCGCTGCCACTGGAGCTTCTACTGCTGCTGGTGCCGCTGGAGCGCCAGAGCCTGCTACTTCGAATACCATGATTAAAGAGCCAGTCGTTACTTTGTCGCCTGCAGCTACTTTGATCTCTTTTAGAGTACCAGCGAATGGTGCAGGTACTTCCATAGAAGCTTTGTCGCCTTCAACCGTTAGAAGAGATTGCTCTTCTTCGATGCTGTCGCCAACTGCAACCATGATTTCAGTCACTTCAACTTCATCGCCACCGATATCTGGTACGTGAACTTCTTTAATCTCTGCCGCTGCTGCTGGAGCTGGAGCCGCTGCTGGAGCTGCTTCTGCCGCAGGAGCAGGTGCAGCATCAGCTGCACCCTCGGCTTCGAAAATCATGATTAGAGAACCAGTAGAAACAGAGTCACCTTCCGCAACTTTGATTTCTTTAACGATACCCGCTTGAGAAGCAGGAACTTCCATAGAAGCTTTATCGCCTTCAACTGTGATCAGAGACTGCTCTTCTTCAACCTTGTCGCCAACGCTTACAAGAATTTCAGTAACTTCAACCTCATCCGCACCGATGTCTGGTACATTAATTTCGATTGCCATTGCTTATTTACCTTCTAGTTAAGCGCTGTATTAAGCGTATTGTGGGTTTGTTTTTTCAGTGTCGATGTCGAACTTAGCAATAGCTTCAACAACTGCTGACTTCTCAACATCACCACGCTTAGCAAGCTCAGTTAGCGCTGCAACTACAACGTAACCTGCGTTAACTTCGAAGTGACGACGTAGGTTCTCACGGCTATCAGAACGGCCGTAACCATCTGTACCCAACACTTTGTAAGACTCAGAAGGCATAAACGCACGAACTTGTTCTGCGTAGTTCTTCATGTAGTCAGTCGCTGCGATTGCTGGCTCAGCACCCATTACTTGTGCAATGTAAGGTACTTTCGCTTCGCCTTCAGGGTGAAGCATGTTGTAACGCTCTGCGTCTTGGCCGTCACGAGTTAGTTCGTTGAACGACGTTACAGAGAACACGTCAGAAGCAATACCGTACTCTTCGCTTAGAATCGTCGCTGCTTTACGCACTTCATTCATGATAGTACCAGAGCCCATTAGCTGAACTTTAGACTTGTCACCTGCGTAAGATTCAAGCTTGTAGATACCCTTACGGATGCCTTCTTCAGCACCTTCTGGCATTGCTGGCATTGCGTAGTTTTCGTTCATCACAGTTAGGTAGTAGAACACGTTCTCTTGGTTCTCACCGTACATGCGACGGATACCGTCTTGCATGATAACTGCAACTTCGTACGCGAATGTTGGATCGTAAGAGATACAGTTAGGTACTGTGTTCGCCATGATGTGCGAGTGACCATCTTCGTGCTGTAGACCTTCACCGTTTAGCGTTGTACGACCAGCTGTAGCACCTAGTAGGAAACCACGAGCTTGTTGGTCACCAGCCATCCATGCCATATCACCTACACGTTGGAAACCAAACATTGAGTAGTAGATGTAGAACGGGATCATTGGTAGATCGTTAGTGCTGTATGACGTTGCTGCTGCAACCCAAGAAGCCATTGAACCTAGTTCGTTGATACCTTCTTGTAGAACCTGACCTGAAGTTGCTTCTTTGTAGTAAGAAACAATGTCGCGATCCTGTGGCGTGTAGTTCTGACCGTGCGGGTTGTAGATACCGATCTGACGGAATAGACCTTCCATACCGAACGTACGTGCTTCATCACAGATGATAGGAACGATGTTCTTACTAATGTTCTTGTTCTTAAGCAGGATGTTAAGAGTACGAACGTAAGCCATAGTTGTAGAGATATCACGCTTTTGCTCACTTAGTAGCGGCGCGAACTCTTCTAGCTCAGGTACTTTGAATTCTTGAGTGAACTTAGGTAGACGCTGTGGCGTGTAACCTTTTAGTTCTTTACGACGAGCGTGTAGGTAATCGTATTCCGCAGAACCTTCTTCAAGTTTCAGGTACGGAAGCTCTTTAACCGCTTCGTCAGTTAGGATGTCTTGAAGACCTAGACGATCACGTAGGTGTAGTACGTGAGTCATGTCCATCTTCTTAACTTGGTGCGCGATGTTCTTACCTTCAGCCGCTTCACCCATACCGTAACCTTTAACCGTCTTAGCTAGGATTACTGTTGGACGACCTTTAGTTTCTGCCGCGTTTTTGTATGCTGCGAACAGCTTAGAAGACTCGTGACCACCACGCTTAAGTGCGAAGATTTCGTCATCAGTCATGTCTGCAACTAGTGCAGCTGTCTCTGGGTACTTACCAAAGAAGTGTTCACGTACGTAAGCACCGTCTTTAGATTTAAATGTTTGGTAGTCACCATCTACAGTTTCGTTCATTAGCTGTAGAAGCTTGCCAGACGTATCTTTAGCAAGCAGTGCATCCCAGTTGCTACCCCAGATAACTTTAACAACATTCCAGCCAGCACCTTTGAATAGGCCTTCTAGCTCTTGGATGATGCTACCGTTACCCATTACAGGGCCATCTAGACGCTGTAGGTTACAGTTAACTAGGAAACATAGGTTGTCTAGCTTCTCACGCGCAGCGAAAGATAGTGAACCACGTGATTCTGGCTCATCCATCTCACCGTCACCTAGGAACGCGTATACACGCTGAGCCGAAGTATCTTTCATACCACGACCGTCTAGGTACTTAAGGAAACGCGCTTGGTAGATCGCAGAAATAGGACCTAAACCCATAGAAACTGTTGGGAACTGCCAGAACTCAGGCATCAGTTTAGGGTGCGGGTATGATGGGATACCTTTACCGTCTACTTCTTGACGGAAGTTATCTAGCTGCTCTTCAGTTAGACGACCTTCAACGAATGCACGAGAGTAGATACCCGGTGAGATGTGACCTTGGTAGTATACTAGATCGCCACCGTCCGTCTCGTTTGGAGCGCGGAAGAAGTGGTTGAAACATACTTCGTAGAATGCAGCAGAAGACTGGAAAGACGCCATGTGGCCGCCTAGCTCTAAGTCTTTCTTAGATGCACGTAGAACGATCATGATTGCGTTCCAACGGATGATGGAACGAATACGGCGCTCAAGAGTTGTGTCACCTGGGTAAGCTGGTTCTTGATCTGCAGGAATCGTGTTGATGTAGTTCGTTGTGATACCTGTTGGCATATCAACACCGTCTAGACGTGCTTTGTCTAGAACTTGCTCTAGTAGGAACTGAGCACGTTCTACACCTTCTTCACGTACAACTGACTCAAGTGCTTGTAGCCATTCTTGAGTTTCCAGTGCATCTACGTCATGCTTCATATCAGACATGGCGATCTATCCTTCTATTGGTTGGATCTACTTATTTAAAGTAACCGTTTCTTGTTTTAAGAATCGTTACCTTGCTGAATTCGACGCAAAGAGCGCTCTCTGCGAGACTCTTCACGAGTCAAATCCAACAATGTTTCTTCAATATAAGCTAAGTGTGAGTGAGACATTTCACGCGCCTTTTCAGGCTGACCAGAAACAATCGCATCCACGATATTAGCTCGGTGTTTACTTACTTTTTCGACCACTTCATCGCGGCGATGTAAGAGCTTTAAATTCTGCAAGACATTCTGCTCTAGCAAAGGCGCAAGGCTGCGAACAATGTGCAGAAGTACCACGTTATGGGCAGCTTCAGTTAAAGCGATCAAAAACTGCATTACCGCAGCTGATTCTGCTTCGACATTCTTCTTAGTTTGCTCTTCACTAATGTTTTTCAGGCAAGCCTGAATACGAGCGAAGTCTTCCTCGGTACCACGAACTGCTGCAAAGTAAGCGGCTATACCTTCCATCGCATGACGCGTTTCCAGTAAATCCAGCTGAGTTTCGGAGTGGCTAGACAATAAATTTAGCAGAGGATCTGAAAAGCTGGTCCAGATGTTCTCACTAACAAAAGTGCCACCACCCTGACGGCGAGTAAGAAGACGTTTAGCTTCTAAACGTTGTATCGCTTCTCGGATTGAAGGACGGGAAACATCAAACTGTTTTGCCAGTTCGCGCTCTGGAGGCAGCTGCTGCCCCGGAGACAATGTTCCTTCCACAATCAGCCTTTCTAACTCTTGTTCAATCACATCAGAAAGTTTTGGCTGACGAATCCTTTGATAAGCCATAGTTGTTTTTCTTCTACTCTTTGCAGTCAATTGGTAATACCAATTTTAAGTTGGCGAGAAAATTAACATAATTAAAACGCAAGTTCCAGACAAAAATTGACCCAAATCATAGAACGAGCCATGTACCAACACTTTGATAACAATAGCTGATTAAAACAGCAATTAAATTGGTCTGACCAATTACAAAATATAAACAGATGGGAATAAACCGTGCTAGGTATCACAGTTTAATTGGTAAGTTTTAAAGGAATATGAACAGAATATGTCGTGAAAAGATGGGAAATTAGGAGTTTGGAGAGCTGGAGAGCTGGAGAGCTGGAGAGCTATATTTTCAAGGGAACAAGTACTGTCAACACCCTGCTCCAGCAGGGCGAAGCCCGATCCAATTATCCAGCAGCGGAGCACTCTAGTTCTCCATAGGCACTACTTCGCCTCTATATGATCAATCATCAGCTGCAACGATTGATTGCCGCGGAACTCATTAATGTCGAGCTTATACGCTAAGCGCACCGTTTTTACTGAAGCATCAGGCCAGCGGCGCAGATCAACGTTGAATGCAATACCATCAATCATGATATTGGTTGGATGACCTTTGTGTAGAGGTTCTAGCATAAGCTTGAGGTGTTTCTCGCCAACCAGCTTCTGATGAAGCACTTTAAATTCACCGTCGAACAGAGGTTCTGGGAAAGCTTGTCCCCAAGGTCCACCAGCACGAAGCATCTCGGCGACATGCATAGAGAACTCTTCTGGCTTGAGTTCTCCATCAGACAAAATCACACCTTTCAGTGCCGCTTCATCTAAGTCTTGCTTAACTGCTTCATCAAACAGTTTAGAGAAACGTTCAAAATCTTTCTCCAAAATGGTTAGACCCGCTGCCATCGCGTGCCCGCCGAATTTGAGTATCAAACCAGAGTTCTGGGTATCGATGCGATCTAAAGTATCACGCATATGCAGACCCGGTATTGAGCGGCATGAACCTTTAATCGAACCTTCACCACCATCTGCAAAAGCAATCACAGGACGGTGAAACTTCTCTTTAATGCGTGAGGCTAAAATACCAATCACACCCTGATGCCAATCACGCTGAAAAAGTACTAGGCCATGAGGCATATCTTGATCGCCGAACTGCAGACGTTCACAAAAAGCCATCGCTTCTTGCTTCATTCCCTCTTCAATTTCTTTACGAGTTTGGTTCAAGCCGTCTAACTCGCTCGCCATACGGCGTGCAGCATGAATGTTGTTTGCCATTAACAGCTCAACACCAAACGACATATCATCCAAACGACCTGCGGCGTTGATACGCGGCCCTAACGCGAAACCAAAATCAGAAGCCACCAAACGATGTGAATCTCGCTTCGCCACTTCAATCAAAGCTTGAATACCCGGACGCGCTTTACCCGCTCTAATTCGCTGCAATCCTTGATGAACCAAAATACGATTGTTTTCATCTAGAGGCACGACATCGGCAACCGTACCGAGTGCCACTAAGTCAATCAGCTCCATTAACTTAGGCTCTGCCATCCCTTGTTCGGCAAACCAGCCAGTTTTACGCATATGAACGCAAAGCGCCATCATCAAGTAAAAAGCAACGCCAACGCCAGCCAACGCTTTAGATGGAAAAGCACATTCTTGCAGGTTGGGATTGACCATGGCATCAGCATTCGGCAGCTCATGACCAGGTAAGTGGTGGTCAGTCACCAATACTTTCAAACCCTGCTCTTTCGCATAGCGCACACCATCAATCGAAGAAACCCCATTGTCGACGGTCATAATCACTTCAGCGCCAATCTCAATCGCTTGATCAACAACCTCAGGACTTAGGCCATAACCATCTTCAAAACGATTCGGGACTAGGTAGTCGACATTATTCGAGCCTAACATCCTAAGCGCCAACACAGACAAAGCCGAACTTGTCGCCCCATCTGCATCAAAATCGCCCACTACGATTATCCGCTTGTTGTGCTGAATCGACTCAAATAACAGCTCAACCGCCGCTTCAATGCCATGCAGTTTTTGATAGGAATGCAACGCACGCGCTGTGGTGTCTAGTTGCTGCTGCGATGTGATACCTCGACTGGCGTAGATACGTTTAAGTAAAGGCGCAATAGTATCTGGCAGAGAGGATAAATCAGGTTCAGGGCGACGTTGGATTTCAATCATGGCAAATAGATCGGATGATGATAAGTTAAGTGGGACAATCATAGCAGTAACCAAACTAAACTGAGGATATTTAGTTTGGTTACTTGATTCGTTTTAGTTACGACTTTGGAGTTTGTTGCAGGCGTTGCAGCATCTGCTCTGGTGGCAAGTAACCCCCTACCATCTCACCATTAGGTAAGAAGATCGCTGGCGTACCACTGATTCCCAGTTCACGACCTAGCGCATAGTGATCCTGAATAATCTGCTGATACTTAGCAAAGTCTTCACTCTTTTCTGGGAACTCACGCTTTACCTTACCGTTGTGCATCGCGGATTGTGGATCTTCTGCGCCCCAAATCGATGCCATTTGATCAGCCACTGAGCCCGTTGCACCCTGACGAGGGTATGCAAGGTAACGAATGGTAATCCCTAGATCATTGTAGTCTTTCATCTGACTATGAAGTCGAACACAGTAGCCACATGTAATATCCGTGAACACAGAGATCACGTACTTCTCATTTTTGGCTTTAAACTCAATCATGCTGTCTTTAAAGGCTTCAATTTTCGCCGCATTGATTGGCGCTTGGCGTTTAGCCAGCACATCTTCGTACTTGCCATTTGAGTCCAGCTTGTACAGGGTACCCGTGATAAAATAATCGCCAGTTGGTGAAGCAAACAGGATTCCACCGCTTGTTTGTATTTCAACTAAGCCATCAATATCAGCGGGAACAACGTTCTTCACTTCCAATCCAAGCTTGGCAAAATGCTCTTCTAGCTGCGCTTTATCAAATTTCACATCGCCTGCAGATACGGTTTGTGTAGCAAGTAGAAATGGCAATGTAAGTAGAGTCATTCGGCGTAATACGCTCATTCAATTCACCTTAAATCGATTTAGTTATAACCATGAGCGCTTAAGCCCTTGGGTGATGCTCACTGTGTAGCTGTTTCAATCGTTCAGTTGCTACATGAGTATAAATTTGTGTTGTAGACAAGTCACTATGCCCCAAAAGCATCTGTACTACACGTAAGTCTGCGCCGTAGTTCAACAAATGGGTCGCAAAAGCGTGTCTTAGCACGTGAGGAGAAAGTAGTTCGGTATCAATCCCAGCTATCACCGCGTAGTGCTTTATACGATGCCAAAACGTCTGGCGAGTCATTTGTCGCGCGCGTTTACTTGGAAACACCACATCAGAGGTTGTCTCTCCAAGTAATTCAGACCTGCCCTGGTGGATAAAAGTTTCAATCCATTCAACGGCATTTTCTCCCATCGGCACCAAACGCTCTTTACCACCTTTACCCGTTACCCGAACAACGCCTTGACGCAAACTAACGTTTTCCATTGTCAGGCTGACTAACTCAGTGACACGCAATCCGGTCGCATAAAGCAGTTCAAGCATGGCTTTATCGCGCAGCTCCATCGGATCATTCGGATCCGGCGCATTAAGCAACGCATCCACTTGTTCTTCAGTCAGATCTTTAGGTAGGCGTTTCGGTAATTTTGGGCTTACCAGTAGCGCACTCGGATCATCACTGCGAACTTTCTCACGATGCAAATACTGAAACAGACGTCGAATCGCGGACAACATTCTTGCTCGTGAAGTTTGCTTATAACCTTCGTCAACCAACCACGCTTGGTAATCTTGCAGCCCAGACAAACTGATAAAGTCGAGACGATAATTATTGGTCGTCATCCACTGGATTAGCTTTGAGAGATCATTTCGGTATGAGGCAAGGGTGTTTTCAGATAAGCCCCGCTCCATCCACATCGCATCTAAAAACTGTTCTACTAGCCCTTGGTCAGGCGACATTTGTTGTGACACGGCAAACCTCAAAAATTTTTTCTGCGGTCAAATGTAAGTGCCACAAAACAATAAAGCTATAAAAATTGCTAGTGAAAGTGGATATTCGCTGCAAAGCTCGCCATTTTGTGGTTAGAATTCACCATCAATTCTCAAAATATAAAACAATGCTATGAAAATCGGTCTATTTTACGGCTCAACGACTTGTTACACCGAAATGGCGGCAGAGAAAATCCGCGCTATCATTGGTGAAGACCTTGTTGATATTCACAACGTTAAAGAGTCACCACTCTCTTTGATGGAAGATTATGATTTTCTGATTATCGGCATTTCGACCTGGGATTTTGGTGAGATCCAAGAAGACTGGAATGAGTTATGGGATCAAATCGATGGCGTATCGCTAAATGGCAAAACCGTCGCACTATTCGGCTTAGGCGATCAAGAAGGCTATGGCGAGTGGTATCTGGATGCTATGGGACTCTTGCACCACGAGCTGAAAAAGACCGGAGCTAACTTTGTTGGTTACTGGCCTAACGACGAGAACTACGAGTTTGAAGCCTCAAAAGCATTAACCGAAGATGGCAGTCTATTTGTCGGCTTAGCACTTGATGAAGATTCCCAATACGAACTGAGCGATGAACGTATCGCCACTTGGGTTGAGCAGGTTTTGGTTGAGTATCAAGAGACGCTGTAGAAGCGGGATGCGGGAACGGGCTTCGCCCTACGGATAACTGGATAACTGGATAACTGGATAACTGGATAACTGGATAACTAAAGTTGATCCACTTTGCTTAAAGTATCAACTCTAGCTTTCCCGCAGCAAAGCGAACTATAGAGCGGAGCTCGTTCCCGCAGGACGAAGTCCGTTCCTATTTCTAAGGGCGCAGCCCGCCCCTAAACCTCACCCAATCAAACACCAAGCCCGGATCGGTTTTGCGCAGTGGAGCAATGTACTGATGGCCAGTAATGCGCGGTAAAGTGATTTTCGGATAGCTGACTTGAATCAGCTTGGTTAGCTCCGTTAACGCTTGGTATTGCTCATCTGTGTAGGCAACAAAGTCGCTACCCTCTAGCTCAATACCGATAGAGTAGTCATTGCACTTATCTCGCCCCGCAAAGCTTGAAACACCTGCGTGCCATGCTCTGGCAGTAAACGGTACAAACTGAACTACCTCTCCATCACGTCTGATCAAGCAATGAGCCGAAACCCCCATGTTATGGATCACCTCAAAGAACGGATGTTCATTCGGGTCTAGTTGACCAGTAAAAAACTGTTCAATATACGGACCACCAAACTGACCCGGCGGTAAGCTGATGTTATGCACAACCAAAAGAGAAATGTCGGTAGTGTCTGTTCTGTGGTCAAAAAAAGGTGAAGGCACATGTCTAGCTTTGTTGTACCAACCATTTTCATCGATCATAAGCGGCTCATTATCTTGATTAACTCTCTGATTTTATCCCTTTGGCGATGAAATGCGAGATTAATGGCTGAATTTCACACTCAGTCAGCGTATCATGCCCACCTCTTGTCCAACTGCGTATTAGATTTGCGATGAAAAACACACACAATAGCCAAGAACGTCTCGAATATTTGAAACAGCAACTTCCTTTAGAGATCTCCCGCGCTGTCGCGGATACCATCAAGGAAGATCTGGGTGGTACTCTAGATCCTGCTGCAGATATTACCGCAAGTCTAATCCCAGCAGATGCACACAACGAAGCAACCATTATCACTCGTGAGCATGGCGTTTTTTGCGGCAAAGCTTGGGCTGACGAAGTGTTTAAACAGCTAGGTGGCGAAGTACAGCTTGAGTGGAATGTAGAAGATGGCGATAAAGTAGAGCCAAACCAAGTGTTGTGCACTCTTTCAGGCCCTTCTCGTGCTCTTCTTACTGGTGAGCGTAATGCGATGAACTTTATCCAGACTCTTTCTGGTTGTGCAACGGCCGTGGCTGAATATGCTGATAAAATTGAAGGCACAGGTTGTCGCCTACTTGATACCCGCAAAACGATTCCTGGTCTACGCAGTGCATTAAAGTACGCTGTAGCCTGTGGCGGTGGTTTTAACCATCGTATCGGTGTGTTTGACGCTTACCTAATCAAAGAGAACCACATTATTGCTAACGGTGGTATTTCTCAAACCATTAAAACGGCAAAAGAGCTCAACCCTGGCAAACCGGTTGAAGTCGAAACAGAGAGCCTTGAAGAGCTGCAAGAAGCGATTGAAGCAGGTGCCGATATCATTATGCTCGATAACTTCACCACCGATATGATGCGTGAAGCAGTAAAAATTAACGCAGGCCGCGCTGCGCTAGAAAACTCAGGTAATGTGACGCTAGAGACTATCCGCGAATACGCTGAAACTGGCGTGGACTACATTTCGGTTGGCGCACTAACTAAACACCTAAAAGCAATGGATTTATCCATGCGCTTTAAGTAACTACCAGCTGAAAAAAACAACGTACTACTCAAGAAAATAGAGGCTCCAAGCCTCTATTTTTGTATTCGCCCTAAGCTTACCCACCTCAACTCTTGCCCTTGCTCGGATCAAATTGTACTTGATATGAAACTAAGGACTATTTTTGCCTAACTTACTCGGAAACAACCTGTTCGCACATTTCTGCTTAGCACCCCATTCAATACTCTCTCCGGACAAATCGTCTTTTATCTATGGAGAGAAATATGCAAAGTTCACAAAGCAGCAAAGCCAAAGGCTTTACCTTAATTGAGTTGATGATTGTGGTAGCAATTATTGGCGTGCTTGCGTCGATATCAATACCAGCTTATCAAGACTATGTTAGGAAATCTGAGGCGGCTTCAGCGCTAGCGACGTTAAAAAGCCTGATTACGCCAGCTGAAGTTTTCTATCAAGAAAACGGCACCGCATCGGCCGCCGCTTTATCTAATTTAGGCATCGATAGCGGCGCTAATAATTTAGGAACCATTGCCTCAGCAATAACTGGAACAGGTTCAGCAGCTGTTCCAACATTAAAGTTCACATTCGATTCCGACAGCTCAATGGGAAGCAGTGACACCATTACCTATTCTCGAGACCCGAGTACCGGTTGGTCTTGCGCAAAAGCGGGAGCAGTCCCTTCTCTAGATGGATGCTCATAAGCTATATGCTAACCAACCTACCCTCTATTTTGCGCCAAGCTGAGCTTCTTGACCCTGTTCAAGAAGCTCAGTTAGTTAAGTTGGTTAAAGATACTAACCTTACCGTAGCCGAAGTCATAATAGAGCAAGGTTGGCTCACCCATGCAGAGCTATCCTCACAACTCTCGCGAATTTTTGCCTTACCCATCATCGACTTTGCTAATTACGATTATCAAACGGTATGCCACAGTTTAGGCCTGCGCGAATTGATCACCCGCTCCCGCGCAGTACCTATTCGGCAGAGTGAACACCAACTGCTTATCGCCATTACCGACCCGACCAATATCGCAATCGAAGAAGAGTTTCGCTTTGCGACCGGAAAGCAGATTGAGCTAGTTTTAGCTGACATAAAGCAGCTCAATGGCGCGGTACGTCGCTTGTATGGCAGCGCTATCTGTGGTGAAGAAGCGAGTCATGCAAAAGAGCTGAGCGAACAAGAGCTCGTCAGCTTAGTCGAGCTCTCTAATGATGAGATTAACCCAGTCGAAAACCTGAGTAGTGATAACTCTCCCGTCAGTCGTTACATCAATCAAATCTTATTGGATGCGGTTAGGAAGCAAGCTTCTGATATCCACTTTGAACCCTATGAAGCCTCTTATCGTGTGCGCTTTCGCTGTGATGGTATTTTGATTGAGACTCAACAACCTAGCCATACATTGAGCCGCCGTTTATCCGCAAGACTAAAGATCATCGCCAAACTCGATATTGCCGAGCGCCGCTTACCTCAAGATGGGCGCATCAAGCTTCAACTAAGTGCAAGTACCGCTGTCGATATTCGTATTTCAACCCTACCGACCCTGTGGGGCGAGAAGATCGTTCTACGCCTTCTTGATAGCAGCACTGCCGAGTTAAACATTCAATCACTAGGGTACAATCAACACCAACAAGCCTTGTATCAAAAAGCACTGAACAAACCTCAAGGCATGATTTTGATGACTGGGCCAACGGGCAGCGGTAAGACAGTCTCTCTCTATGCGGGTTTAAACATGCTCAATACCCCACAAGTGAACATCGCCACCGCAGAAGACCCGGTGGAAATTAATTTAGCGGGCGTTAACCAAGTTCAAATCAACCCAAAAATTGGATTAGACTTCGCCCAAGCGTTGCGCGCCTTTCTACGCCAAGACCCAGATATTGTCATGGTCGGTGAGATACGCGACCTTGAAACTGCTGAAATCGCAGTCAAAGCCGCACAAACAGGTCACCTAGTGCTATCAACATTGCATACAAACTCTGCTGCCGAAAGCGTCATTCGCTTGCAACATATGGGCATCTCCCCATTCAATGTCTCTTCATCATTGAACTTAATCATTGCCCAGCGTTTGGCACGAAAGCTGTGTAACCATTGTAAGCAGCAGCAAACCTTGCCCGAGACACATTGCCAACAACTGGAGTTAGCAAACAACACCGTGGTTTTTGCTGCTAATGAGCAAGGGTGCAGTGAATGCAATCAAGGCTACTTTGGGCGAACCGGAATCTATGAAGTGATGCAGATAAACGATGAGTTAGTGCACGTCATCAATCAAGAGGCAGATGCTAAAGTCATCGAAAACGTCGCGATAAAGCAAGGTATGCAGACGCTTAAAGAATCTGGAACGGAGAAACTGCTCGCAGGAGTGACCAGCTACCAAGAGTTGCAACGTGTTCTTTACTTGTAGGTGATCTGAAATGAAAGCAACATCTCATCAGCTCAAACAGTATCGCTGGAAGGGGGTTAACCAGCGAGGAAAGCTCGTCTCTGGCTCTACGCTCGCCTTAAGTGACAACGAAGTAAAAGATAAGCTGAGTGAACAATCGATCCGTGTTAAATCTCTAAGAAGAAAGTCACTGTCTCTCGTTACTCGCCTAACACAAAGAGTCAAAAAGAAAGACATCACTCTACTCACGAGGCAGCTGAGCACTATGCTCGCGACTGGAGTGCCACTGATTCAAGCATTGAAGCTTATTACTCTTAACCACCCCAAAGCTGAGATGAAATCGGTCTTAAGCTACATAAGCAAGGAGGTAGAATCAGGAAACCCGCTATCTCAGAGCTTAGGCACCGCTAGCCCACTATTCGATAGCCTTTATACCGACCTCGTTGCCACTGGAGAGCAGTTTGGCAACTTAGCGGAAGTACTCCAACGTATTGCTGACTATCGGGAAAAATCGCAACGACTTAACGCCAAGGTAACCAAAGCGCTCATCTATCCCACTATGGTGATGACCACGGCTTTCGCAGTTACCTATCTCATGCTAACAATGGTGATACCTCAATTTGAAGCGATGTTTGCAGGCTTTGGTGCTGAGCTTCCTTGGCTTACCCAACAAGTGCTGGCCTTATCCGCTTGGCTACAAACCTATTCGGGAGCTAGCTTAATTGGTTTGATGCTGATGTTAGGGGTCATTAAGCTCGGTTTAACAAAATCATACCGACTTCAATTACTGTTTAGTCGTGCCCTACTCAAGATCCCGCTTCTCGGCAACATCTTGACTAAAGCGGCAATTGCTAAATTTAGCCGAACACTTGCCACTAGCTTTAACGCCGGAATCCCAATTCTAGAAGGTATAAGAGCCTCCGCTAAAACGGTTCGTAACCAGCATTATCATCAAGCAATCAAAACGGCTATGCTTGATGTCACTGCAGGTATGCCGCTGTATCTTTCACTGCGCAACTCTGACTGTTTTCCCGAAATGGTTTTGCAGATGATAATGATAGGTGAAGAGTCAGGACGACTCGGAGAAATGCTACACAAAATTGCCGATGTATATGAATTTGAAATCGATAACACGGTTGATAACCTTGGTAAGATCATAGAGCCCGCGATTATCATCTTTCTAGGTATTGTTGTCGGTGGTCTGATTGTCGCAATGTATTTACCTATCTTTAATTTGATGAGTGTCTTAGGATAAGATACAAGGCTTATCTAATTGAACTGAATGCTTTACTTAAAGAGCTGTACCTACTTTATGGACGTTTTTGACTATTACCCTTGGCTTTTTCCTACACTAGCAACATTGTTTGGTCTTATCGTAGGCAGCTTTTTAAACGTGGTTATCCATCGCCTGCCGATCATCATGGAACGTGAATGGCGAGCCGAATGTGCGGAAAGCTTTCCCGAATACCAGATATCGCCTCCAGAAGGGACCTATAACCTCAGCGTTCCAAATTCAACTTGCCCTAAATGTGATACTCCCATTCGCATAATTGATAACATTCCCGTTGTTAGTTGGCTGATATTGAAAGGAAAATGTCGTCAATGCGATAATAAAATAAGCATGCGCTACCCTCTGATTGAGGTCCTATCAGCAGGCTTATGTTTTGTTATCGCTAATCAGTTTGCATTGAGCTACTTCTCGATTGCCTTGCTGTTTTTCACCTTTACTCTTATCGCGGCGACCTTTATTGATCTCGACACCATGCTGCTGCCAGATCAACTCACTCTTCCTTTAACATGGGCAGGAATTGCGCTCGCACTGTTTGGGATTAGCCCAGTGTCTCTGCAAGATGCGGTGATCGGTGCAATGGCTGGCTATCTTGCTTTATGGTCAGTTTACTGGCTGTTTAAGCTAGCCACAGGCAAAGAAGGGATGGGTTACGGAGACTTTAAACTGCTTGCCGCCTTAGGCGCTTGGCTTGGTTGGCAGTATTTGCCGATGATCATTTTGCTCTCTTCTTTAGTTGGCTTAATTTTTGGCCTCATACAGCTCAAATTGAAAAGCCAAGGAATCGACAAAGCCTTCCCATTTGGCCCTTATTTAGCTATTGCAGGCTGGTTGAGTATGATGTGGGGAAATGACATTCTCAATTGGTATTTAAGCAACTTTTTAGGAATCTAACATGGCACTAGTTATTGGTGTAACTGGTGGCATTGCCAGTGGTAAAACAACGGTTGCAGACCTATTCCAGCAAGAGTTTGGTATTGAGATTGTGGATGCTGACATTGTTGCTAGGCAAGTGGTTGAACCCAAAAGCCAAGGTTTGCAAGCCATTGAGCAACATTTTGGTCAAAGCGTTATTTTGCAAGATGGTACATTAGACCGGGCAAAACTGAGAGAAATCATCTTTGGCGATCCGAGCCAAAAGGAGTGGCTGAACAATCTACTCCACCCTATGATTAGAGCCCAAATGCTCGCCAAACTTGCCGAAGTACAATCGGAGTATGCCTTACTGGTTATCCCTTTAATGGTGGAGAACAACCTACAGGCACTCGCAGATAAGGTTCTGGTGGTCGATGTAGATGAACAAACGCAAATTCAGCGCACGGTTGAGCGAGACCAAGTTGATGCCGTTCAAGCAAAAGCGATTCTCTCTTCGCAAGCAACGCGAGAGCAGAGATTAGCTATCGCGGATTATGTGATTAAAAATAATACAGAAAACCAAAAACTTTTGCCTCAAATCACAGAATTACATAAAAAGTTCCTAGAAATCAGTAGGGAAAATCGGTGAGAATAAAGGTTGAAGAATACAGAGCTGCATATTGATGACCACGCATTATTTTGAACATCCACTAAACGAAAAAACTCGCATCTACCTCCGTGTTGAAGCTTTGCTTAATCAACTGGATGTAGCGGCTCAGTTTAGTGATGATATGCAGCACCTGATTTTCTATCGTTCTTTGTTTGATTTGCTTGAGATCTTCGAGCAAATTCAACTTAAGAGCGAATTAGCCAAAGATATCGAAAAGCAAAGATTAACATACCGCTCTTGGCTCAATGTCGAGGGCGTTGACCAAGATATGCTGCAAAATATCTTAAATGAAGTCGACGCAGTACACAGTGACCTAATGGGTGCTGAACGTTTCGGGCAAAGTCTTAAGGAAGACCGCTTCCTAAGTGCGATTAGGCAACGTTTCAATCTCCCTGGCGGTTCGTGCTGCTTTGACCTGCCAGCACTTCATCACTGGCTACACCTACCACTTGAAAACAAAAAAGCCGATGCTTCTCAGTGGCTTTCAACCCTAAGACCACTCGCTGAAGCCCTCAAGCTTTGGCTTAAACTCACGCGAGAAACGGGTCACTTCCGAGCAATTCAAGCCAATTCAGGTTTCTATCAAAGTGACGCCGATGAAGCTAATATTCTCCGCTTAGAAATCCCAATGCACTTTGGCGTCTACCCTATGATTTCAGGGCATAAGAACCGCTTCGCGATAAAGTTCATTGAGTTTGAATCGGGTCAAGCGTCGGTAGCTAACGTTGAGTTCAAACTCGCAGTGTGTAGCTAACTACAGATTCCATATTCAAGCTATACTAAGCCCACACCTTTGTTTAAGTTCAGAGAAACATCATGTCTAAGACTACCATCGTTCCTTGCCCTCAATGCGGCCAAGATGTTACATGGGGCGAACAGAGCCCTTTCCGCCCGTTTTGCAGTAAGCAGTGTCAGATGATTGATTTCGGCGAATGGGCTGACGAAGAGAATACGATCCCCGGCGCACCGGATATGTCTGATGCTGACGGTTGGTCGGAAGATCAGTACTGAAAATACGGAACGCTGCGCTACGAGATTAAAGAGAAGCTGATGTGATTAGAGCATCGGCTTTTTTGCTTTTTTGGGAGCTGGAGAGCTGGAGAGCTGGAGAGCTGGAGAGCTGGAGAGCTGGAGAGCTGGAGAGCTGGAGAGCTGGATGATTGTCTCTCTTTAGGGGGTAAGTTCTGTCAACACTCAACAAGCACTTCTAGCAGGGCGAAGCCCGATCCCGCTTTCCAAAAGCGAAGCGTTCCATAGGGCGGAGCCCGTTCTAAACTCTCTAAGCGAAGCGCAAAAAAAAGCGGAGACCAATTGGCCTCCGCTAATACTATGAGAACGCTAGTTATAGCATTACTTCTTAGCAAGTTTCTCTTTAATACGAGCCGACTTACCAGAACGCTCACGTAGGTAGTACAACTTGGCACGACGTACTGCACCACGGCGTTTAACTTCAATGCTATCAACCATTGGAGAGTGAGTTTGGAACGTACGCTCTACGCCTTCACCGTTAGAAATCTTACGTACAGTGAATGCAGAGTGTAGACCACGGTTACGGATTGCGATTACAACGCCTTCGAAAGCCTGTAGACGCTCACGGTCACCTTCTTTTACCTTAACTTGAACAACAACTGTGTCACCAGGTGCGAAGTTAGGCAGGTCTTTTTTCATTTGCTCTTCTTCAAGAGCCTTGATGATGTTACTCATTTTCAATATTCCTAGAATAAACTGATACTAAATTTAATAGGTTACTTAGCTCGGGTCTCTTTAATAAACTCGGCCAGTAATTGTTCCTGTTCGTCAGTCAGAGCTAGGTTTTCCAGGAGCTCTGGTCTTCTTAGCCAAGTACGGCCTAACGACTGCTTGAGTCGCCAGCAACGAATGTCCTTATGGTTACCAGACTTGAGTACCGCAGGTACTTCTTTATCGTCTAACACCTCAGGGCGCGTATAGTGAGGGCAATCTAGCAAACCATTAGCAAAAGAATCTTCTTCTGCCGACGCGAAATCTCCAAGTACACCCGGAACAAACCGAGACACCGAATCAATCAACGTCATGGCTGGTATTTCACCACCCGTCATCACAAAATCCCCAATTGACCATTCTTCGTCAACTTCAGATTGGATGATACGCTCATCTACCCCTTCATAACGGCCACAAATAAGAAGTAAGTTCTCGTTTGTTGCCAGTTCTTCTACCCCTTGCTGGTCAAGTTTTCGACCTTGAGGAGAAAGGTAGATGACTTTCGTCTTACCCGGTGACGCTTGTTTGGCTGCGTGGATAGCATCGCGCAAAGGCTGAACCATCATAAGCATGCCAGGACCGCCACCGTAAGGTCTATCATCAACAGTGCGATGCTTGTCGTGCGTGAAATCACGAGGATTCCAAGTCTCAATCGACAAAAGACCTTTTTTAACCGCTTGACCTGTTACTCCAAAATCAGTAACAGAACGGAACATTTCAGGAAACAGGCTAATTACGCCAACCCACATGTTTATCTCGCTCTGGTAATTTGGAGTTTAGAATCCAGGATCCCAGTCAACTTCGATCCGTTGAGCTTCGCGGTCAATATTCTTGATCACTTGCTCTTCAAGGTACGGGATTAACCGTTCCTTTTGCCCGAAAGCATCTTTTAGATTTGCTTTAATTACGAGAACATCGTTGGAGCCAGTTTCTAGCATGTCGGAAACGACACCTAGATCGTAACCTTTGTCGGTTACTACCTGCATACCAATCAAATCACGCCAATAGAACTCGTCTGATGGCAATTCTGGTAATACCGCAGGGTCTATTGAGATTTCAAAGTTAGTCATGAGCTGCGCTTCTTCACGCACATCAAGACCTTCAAGTTTCACCACCAAACCTTTGTTATGGCGCTTCCAGCTTTCAACTTTGTACTCGACCCACTTTTCACCTTGCTTAATAAACCAAGGTGCGTAATCAAATATGCTTTCAGTATTGTCTGTGTAGGAAAAAACTTTGAGCCAGCCACGAATGCCATAAGTAGCACCAAACTTGCCTACAACAATCTTGTCATCGCTCATTGTTTCTTTACCTGTCATCGACATAAGCTAATTTCTACTTCTTAAAATAAGAATTAAGCCGCTTTTTGAGCGTCTTTAACTAGCTTAGCTACGCGGTCAGATACAGATGCGCCTTGACCAACCCAGTGGTTAACGCGATCTAGGTCTAGACGTAGACCTTCTTCTTGACCTTGAGCAGTTGGGTTAAAGAAACCAACTTTCTCGATGAAACGGCCAGTTGCTGCATTGCGGCTGTCCGCTACTACGATTTGATAAAATGGACGCTTCTTAGCGCCGTGACGTGCCAAACGAATGGTTACCATGTCGTCCTCTTTGCTTTCTCAAAAATAAAATTAACCCCAGAAACCATTTATCGCTAAACAGTTTGGGGCTCGTGCCAAAATAAAGCTCCGGAATTTTACTCTTATCCCGGAGCAATGCAAGGTATTTAGCTACTTTTTCACCAACATACTTTTTTCTTCCCGAAGGTATTTGGGAGATCTAAGTTTGTGACTTAGCTAACACCTTGAATTTTTTTGTTGTCGAGTGAAATTAGCGTCCAAATGGATTGAAGCCACCGCCTCCCATTCCGCCCATACCACCACCCATCATGCCTTGCATATTGCGCATCATGCCTTTCATGCCACCTTTCTGCATTTTCTTCATCATCTTCTGCATTTGGGTGAACTGTTTTAGTAAGCGGTTAACGTCTTGCACTTGAGTACCAGAACCTGCGGCAATACGTTTCTTACGTGAGCCTTTAATTAGCTCAGGGCGCTGACGCTCTTTCATCGTCATTGAGTTGATGATCGCTTCCATCTGCTTGAACATCTTATCGTCAACTTTGTCTTTCACGTTGTCCGGTAAATTGCTCATGCCAGGTAGCTTATCCATCATCCCCATCATGCCACCCATGTTTTGCATCTGACCAAGCTGTTCACGGAAGTCTTCAAGGTCAAAACCTTTCTTCTCTTTAAACTTCTTAGCCAGTTTCTCTGCTTTATCTTGGTCAACATTACGTTGTAGATCTTCGATAAGCGACAGTACGTCACCCATACCAAGAATACGAGATGCAACACGATCAGGGTGGAACGGTTCTAGTGCGTCGGTTTTCTCACCAACACCGAGGAATTTGATTGGTTTGCCTGTGATATGGCGAACAGACAGCGCTGCACCACCACGTGCATCACCATCCACTTTGGTCAAAACCACACCCGTTAGAGGTAGCGTATCACCGAAAGCCTTGGCCGTATTCGCCGCATCTTGACCTGTCATCGCATCAACGACAAACAGAGTCTCAACAGGGTTAATCGCAGTATGCAGCTCTTGAATCTCAGCCATCATCTGCTCATCAACCGCTAATCGGCCCGCCGTATCGACAAGAAGTACGTCATAGAATTTCTTCTTCGCGTGGTCGATGGCGGCATTAGCGATATCAATCGGCTTTTGATCTGCTGAAGACGGGAAGAAGTCGACACCTACATCTGAAGCCAGTGTTTCTAGCTGTTTGATCGCTGCGGGACGGTAAACGTCGGCAGATACAACCAGTACTTTCTTCTTATCACGCTCTTTTAATAACTTTGAAAGTTTACCAACAGAAGTGGTTTTACCTGCACCCTGCAGACCTGCCATTAATACAACAGCAGGTGGCTGAGCCGCTAGGTTGAGCGCTTCATTAGATTCACCCATCACCGCTTCAAGCTCAGCTTGAACGATCTTAATGAACTCTTGGCCTGGTGTTAGAGATTTCGAAACCTCTACTCCAACGGCACTCTCTTTAATACGCTTAATAAATTCACGTACAACCGGAAGCGCAACGTCAGCTTCAAGAAGCGCCATACGCACTTCACGCAGCGTCTCTTTAATATTGTCTTCGGTCAGACGACCTTTACCGCTGATGTTTTTCAGCGTTTTGGATAAGCGATCCGTTAAATTCTCAAACATCTTAGTCTCTTTACCCAGACGGTGTGCAAGGAGGCTCGCCCGTCAATATTGGCGAAAAATTACTATGAGTATACCTTAGCCAACCCATGCTTGACACTGCCTAGATAACTTTTGATATCTCAAGTCACGCAAATGAGCGAGATAAGTCATAGCTCAAGCCGTTGATGCAAGGTATAATTTGTTAAAAATTCACCAGCTCTAGAGAATAATGGATAACCTAATCGCCGTTGTTGCAGCCATACTTTATCTATTAGCGATTGCAACCATCGTTCCGGGACTTGTACATCAAACAGGGATCCGCGTAAAAACAGTCTTCGTTAGTGCCATTCTAGCGCTGGCTTTTCATGCGTGGTTGCTAAGCGATCTTATTTTAGGCAGCTCCGGGCAAAACCTCAGTATTCTGAATGTCGCCTCATTAATCGGCTTTATTATCTCTTTAGTCATGAGTGGCGCGATGTTAAAAACTCGCCTCTGGTTCTTACTGCCTGTGGTTTACAGTTTCTCTGCAATGAATCTTGTTGCAGCTGCTTTTTTACCGAGTACTTTTATTACTCATCTAGAACAAGATCCTAAGCTGCTAATTCATATCTCCTTGGCACTTTTCTCATACTCAACTTTGACTATTGGCGCCCTGTACGCCTTACAGTTGGCATGGCTTGACCATAAGCTCAAAACGAAGAAGGCCTTAGCGATCAATCCCAACTTGCCACCTCTATTAATGGTTGAACGTCAGCTATTCAAAATCATCTTAATTGGTAATTTACTACTGACAGGGACACTACTGACTGGCTTTATCTTTGTCCAAGATATGTTTGCTCAAGGGAAAGCGCATAAAGGCATCCTTTCGTTTATTGCTTGGGTTGTCTATTCAGTACTGCTTTGGGGGCACTACCAAAAAGGCTGGCGCGGCAGGAAAGTGACTTGGTTTGCCGTTGCAGGTGCCACGTTGCTGACCCTAGCTTATTTTGGCAGCCGATTTGTACGAGAAATTATTCTTCGCTAGCTAACTAGTATCAACAAAGGTGCAACGAATGCACCTTTCTTTTACAGTATTCAATTCTCTTTTTGAAATTGACTTAACCTAAGAATTAGGTCATAAATTAACCAAACATAACAAGGAAAAGATAAGCTTTGGACGACATATCAACGGGTATCTTATTTGCGCTACTCGCGTGTCTTATTGTTATTTCAGGATATTTTTCAGGCTCAGAAACAGGGATGATGTCTCTGAACCGATACCGCCTCAAGCACCTAGCCAACACAGGTCACAAAGGTGCTAAACGTGTTGAAAAACTACTCGATCGCCCCGATCGTTTGATTGGCTTGATCCTCATCGGCAACAACCTCGTCAATATTCTTGCTTCTGCAATTGCCACCATTCTGGGTATGCGATTTTTTGGTAACTTAGGTGTCGCCATTGCAACTGGTACGCTCACCTTAGTCATTCTGGTCTTCGCCGAAGTCACGCCAAAAACCCTTGCTGCTCTCTATCCTGAGAGAGTGTCATACGCGAGCAGCGTTGTACTGACTATCTTGATGAAGGTTCTTTCTCCGCTGGTTATCTTGGTTAACTTTATCACCAACGGCTTCATCCGCCTTCTCGGCATCAAAGCCGATCATGGTGGTGACGATCACTTAAGCTCTGAAGAATTGCGTACTGTCGTCAATGAAGCAGGTAGTCTGATTCCACGCCGTCACCAAGATATGTTGATCTCGATTCTCGATTTAGAGCATGTGACGGTAAATGACATCATGGTGCCACGTAATGAGATTACTGGTATTGATATCAATGACGACTGGAAATCTATCGTACGTCAGTTGACACACTCTCCGCATGGTCGCGTTGTTTTATATCGCGATCAGATTGATGAAGTGGTTGGTATGCTGCGCTTACGAGAGTCATACCGATTAATGCTCGAGAAGAATGAGTTTACCAAGGAAACCTTGCTCCGTGCTGCCGATGAAGTGTATTTCATTCCGGAAAGTACCCCGCTCAACGTGCAACTACTCAAGTTCCAACGCAACAAAGAGCGCATTGGTTTAATCGTTGATGAGTACGGCGATATTATCGGCCTGATTACTTTAGAAGATATCTTGGAAGAGATCGTAGGTGAGTTTACAACTTCTATTGCGCCAAGCTTATCTGATGAAATTACCCCACAAGGTGATGGCAGCTTCCTTATCGAGGGCAGCGCCAATATTCGAGACATCAACAAAGGACTCAAGTGGACACTACCTACTGATGGGCCAAGAACGCTGAACGGATTGATTCTCGAACATTTAGAAGATATCCCGGAAAGCCACCTCAGTGTGCAAGTCTCAGGTCATCCAATGGAGATCGTTGAACTCGAAGAGAACCGCATCAAGCTAGTAAAAGTATTTCCTGTTCTCAAAACTCAGTAGCAAGTACAAAGCTAGAAGATCAAAAAAAGCCTTGGAATTCCAAGGCTTTTTGCTATCAGTTTGCAGATTAATCTTCAGTGACACTAAATAGGTTTTCCATATTTAGCCCCTGCTTGATCAATATCTCTCGTAGGCGACGTAAACCTTCTACCTGTATTTGACGAACACGTTCACGAGTAAGATTAATCTCGCGACCGACCTCTTCAAGAGTCGATGGCTCGTAGCCAAGAAGGCCAAAGCGACGCGCTAAGACTTCTTTTTGCTTTGGATTAAGCTCATCTAACCAATGGATTAGAGAGTTTTTGATGTCGTCATCTTGAGTTGAGACTTCAGGGTCTGAGTTATTAATATCAGGAATGATATCAAGCAGAGCCTTTTCACCATCACCACCTATTGGCGTATCAACAGAGCTGATGCGTTCATTAAGGCGGAGCATTTTACTCACATCATCGACGGGCTTATCTAGCTGAGTCGCGATCTCTTCTGCAGTAGGCTCATGGTCAAGTTTCTGTGAAAGTTCACGAGCGGTACGCAGGTAAATATTAAGCTCTTTGACGACGTGAATAGGTAATCGAATCGTGCGAGTTTGATTCATTAATGCACGTTCAATGGTTTGGCGAATCCACCATGTTGCGTAGGTGGAGAATCTGAAACCACGCTCTGGGTCGAACTTCTCAACCGCACGGATCAATCCTAGATTTCCTTCTTCAATAAGATCAAGAAGCGCTAGGCCACGGTTACTGTATCGACGTGAGATTTTCACTACTAAGCGAAGGTTACTTTCGATCATTCGTTTACGCGCAGCTTCGTCACCTCGCAGGGCACGACGCGCATACAGAACTTCTTCTTCAGCGGTAAGTAGTGGAGAAAAGCCAATTTCACCTAAGTAAAGCTGGGTAGCATCAAGACTTTTGGTCGATGCATCAAACTCTTCTTTGGTTTCTTGTGCGGGTTTTGCTGATTCTACGGCTTGAAACGTTTCCGTTGTTTCTCGACCGATTTCGAATTCTTCGACTTTCGTTGCTGTATTGCTGATACTCATAGCGCCTCCCCCTGGCGAGCTAGCAAGACATTACTACGTCTAATGTCGCTATTTTACCTAACAGTAAATTTACGGTAAGTAGCGTTTTGGATTTACTGACTTACCTTGATAGCGAATTTCAAAGTGCAAACGAACGCTGCTTGTTCCTGAGCTGCCCATTGTTGCAATCTTTTGGCCTGCTTTTACACTTTGTCCTTCGTGTACTAGCAACCGATCATTATGTGCATATGCACTGAGGTAATTGTCGTTATGTTTTATAATCACAAGATTACCGTAACCACGTAGCGCATTGCCTGAATAAACGACGGTGCCACCTGCTGTCGATACGACGGATTGACCTCGCTGTCCTGCGATATCAATACCTTTATTCCCTTGATCTCCAGCAGAAAAGTTTTTGATTACTCTCCCTTTTGTTGGCCATAACCACTTGGAAATTTTATTGTTGTTGGTAGTTGGTTTGCTAACAGTTTTGTTAACATTTTGTTTACCTGTAGAACCAACATACTCCTTTGATTTCGATTGATCAACCTTCTTCGGTGGATCTTTTTTCGCCGTTTTGTGATCTTTCTTAACCTGAGTTGAGCTAACCTTTTGATTCGAGTTTTTGCTCGAACTTGACTTATTGCTAGGGGTAGATGGCGTGCTTGCAGCAGCGACAACAGCGCCCGCCCCTGTACCACCGTACGCCGGTGCGGTATAAGCGGGCTGCCATAGCTTTAACTTTTGTCCTGGATAGATGGTATAAGGGGCTTTCAAACTATTGTAACTAATGATTTCTTTTACATCCTTGTCTGTGACATAGGCTATAAAATACAGCGTATCGCCTTTTTCAACTTGGTAGTAACTGCCTCGATAGCTACCTCTTGATACTGAGCTGTAGTCTTTTTTCAGTCCGGTCACTGGCGCAGGAGTATGCGCCGCGCATCCAATCAATACGCTGCACAAAGCTAATACCAGAAGAAAGTAAGACCGCTGCTTCATCTTTATGCCAGATCACCTGCAACCAAAGGAACAAACCGCACCATCTCTATCACTTCGGAGAGATAATCGTTACCGTTGCGGGTAATCTTCAACAATTGCTGTTCTTCGTTGCCGACAGGAATCACCATAACGCCGCCCTCGGCCAACTGAGCAAGTAATGCCGCGGGTACTGATTCTGCTGCTGCGGTAACGATAATCGCATCGAATGGGGCTTTTACTGCCCATCCTTGCCATCCGTCACCATGCTTGGTCGAAACATTGTAGATATCGAGCTGTTTTAGGCGACGTTTGGCTTCCCATTGCAGAGCTTTAATACGCTCAATAGAAAACACATGATCGACTAGTTGGGCTAATACAGCGGTTTGATAGCCAGAGCCTGTGCCCACTTCAAGGACTTTACTCTGCCTCGTTAGACCCAATATCTCAGTCATCTTGGCGACGATATAAGGCTGAGAGATGGTTTGCCCTTGCCCAATAGGCAATGCATTGTTGTCGTATGCTTGATGCATCATCGCTTGAGAGACAAATTGCTCTCTCGGTAAACGATAAATAGCATCGAGCACTTTCTGATCTTGAATGCCACTCGCGACAAGAAAGTCGATTAATCTGTCAGCATGTGGGTTTACCATTCTTATTGTTCCTTTAACCAGTTATCCATACTTGTCAGAGATTCATGCGCAGTCAGGTCAACTTGCAGCGGTGTTACTGATACGTAGCCTTGCTCAATCGCAAAGAAATCCGTCCCCTCTCCAGCATCTTGCTCTTTACCTGGAGGACCTAACCAATAAATATCATGACCACGAGGATCTTTCTGCTTAATCATTGCTTCAGCGTGATGGCGAGCACCCAGTCGAGTCACCTGAGTTCCTTTGAGCTGAGAAAGCTCAACATCTGGAATATTAACGTTGAGAAGCCTGTTGGTTGGAATAGGTTTGGCTGCATGCTGAGAGACTAACTCGCGCGCAATGGCTGCTGCAGTTGCAAAGTGATGCTTGCCCACCAGCGAAAATGCTATCGCTTGCACCCCGAGAAAATGGCCTTCCATTGCAGCGGCGACAGTCCCCGAATAAAGTACATCATCACCTAAGTTGGCACCGTGGTTAATTCCGGCCAGTACCAGATCAGGCAAATCATCTTTCATCAACTCATTGAGCGCAAAGTGGACACAATCTGTTGGTGTCCCTTGAACTGAAAAAATCTTTGGTGAAATTTCAGTCACACGTAAGGGCTGTTCTAACGTTAATGAGTTAGAAGCACCAGAGCGGTTACGGTCAGGAGCAACGATAGTCACCTCTGCCATATCTATTAACGAATCGGCTAAAGCATGAATCCCTTCAGCATGAACACCATCATCGTTACTAATTAGGATTTTTAGTGGCTTATCATTCATAGATAGTGACGCTCCACTTCGACCTCTTCAATTAGCTCTCGAACAATGGCTGTCGCAAAACAGCCTGCATCTAAAGAGAACTTCAAAGTCACTTGGTCACCAATAACTTCCCAAGTGAGATCTTGAGGCATTAATGAAATCTCACGTCGCTCATGACGCATGCGATTACCACGAATCAAAGCCATAAGATCAAGCTCTGCATCCAAATGCGGCTGCTCAAGCTCAAGCGCTTGTTCTAAAGTTGGTAAAGCGTTGTCGCCTGCCATTGCGGCAGTAATTTGCGCTTGGCCTAAACTCAATTGCTCCGTCACACTGGCTAGATTGTCCTGAGTAATAGTCACTCGCTCATCACCTTGCAAAACAATGTCACCCATCACTGGCTGAGCGAAAAGGTCTTTCTCAATGCGCTCTGATAGTATCGTGTTGAAGATCCAAGAGCGGGCAGCAGACAGATAAAGACTACGTTTGTTCTGATTGCGAGTACGGACGTTATCCCTCCCCCAGCGACGAGCTTCATTTAGGTTATTACCATGATTACCAAAACGTTGGCTACCAAAATAGTTTGGCACCCCTGTTTTCGCCACAGACTCTAAACGTGACACTACATCTTCAACATTGCTCACTTCAGTGATGGTCAGAGTAAATTCATTGCCAACCAAGTCACCCGGGCGCAACTTTTTGTTATGTCGGTCTGTTGCCAGTATTTCAATACTCGGATATTGGGCGAGGAAAACACTAAAGTCTGGTGTCTCTCCTTTTGGCAAATGGACACTCAGCCACTGCTCTGTAACTGCATGGCGGTCTTTAAGGCCAGCCCAGCTCACATCTTTAGATTTGACACCACATGCTTTAGCTAATTCGTTAGCGACAAAGCTAGTATTTTCACCCGTTTTACGGATACGCACCATAAGGTGTTCGCCGCTACCAGTGAAGTCAAAACCTAAATTTTCGTTGACTTGAAAATGCTCAGGCTCAACTTTTAGTTTGCCCTTTGCTACTGGCTTACCATTTAAGTAAGCCAATGGAGATAAAATATCAGACATAGTTTTTTCCGTTACTTGGCAGCCAAAACAATTCAAGCCAACCAGTAATCTAGTTATTCTTTAATCAGCACCACAACCGCTGCAGTTGCAATACCTTCTTTGCGCCCAGTGAAACCCAAACGCTCAGTCGTCGTTGCTTTCACGTTCACATTACCGATATCTGTTTCCAGATCTTGGGCAATCACCTGACACATGGATTCAATATGCGGCGCCATTTTAGGTGCCTGCGCCATGATCGTAACGTCAGCATTACCAAGAATATAGCCTTGTTCTCGCACTCGACGGTAAACATCGCGTAATAAATCTCGGCTATTGGCTCCTTTCCACTTGTCATCAGTATCAGGGAAATGACGACCAATATCACCAGCAGCGATTGCACCTAGCAGTGCGTCACACAATGCGTGCAGAGCGACGTCACCGTCCGAGTGGGCAATCAGCCCTTGCTCATAAGGAACGTCAACACCACCAATTATAACAGGGCCTTCGCCACCAAATTTATGCACATCAAAGCCGTGGCCAATTCGAATCATGAGTTATCCTTTGTTTCTATTTAGATAAAACTCAGCTAACGCTAAATCTTCTGGTTGGGTTATTTTTATATTGTCAGCGCGCCCTTGAACTAAGGCGGGCTTGTCTCCTAACCATTCCATTGCTGACGCTTCATCTGTGATAGCAACACCACTTGCGAGCGCCTTCGTCAATGCTTCTGTTAGCGGCTGAGTTTTAAACAGTTGTGGAGTAAGTGCATGCCACAATGCTTCTCTTTCGACAGTATGATCAATGTTTTGCTCATTATCCGCTCGTTTCATCGTGTCTCGCACCGGCGCCGCAAGAATACCGCCCAACTGATTGTTATCAGCTTCTGTCATCAAACGATCGACATCTTCTAGCGCGAAACATGGCCGCGCCGCATCATGCACTAACGCCCACTCGGCAAGTTGATTTTGCTCGATGTACTGCAAAGCGGATAACACGGAATCTGCCCGTTCTTTACCACCAGATACTCGAATGACATTCGGGTTCTCTGCTAAAGAAAGCTCTGGATAGTATGGGTCACCGTCTGTAATCGCGACGATAACTTTATTGACCATAGGATGGAGCAAAAGTTTTTCAACAGTATGCTCTAATACTGTATGACCTTGGATCTGAAGGTACTGCTTAGGGCGGTCCGCTTTCATGCGACTCCCTACACCAGCGGCGGGGACAACAGCTACCACAGACATTTGACGGGTCGAAGACATTTAATTGTCCTCTCCAACGATACGATAGAAAGTTTCCCCTTCTTTGATCATACCAAGCTCATGGCGAGCGCGTTCTTCAATCGCATCAAGCCCTTGGCGTAAATCATCAATCTCAGCAAACATCTCATCATTGCGAGTTTTTAAGTTGCCATTAACTTGGTGCTGAACTTGGGTTTCAGCATTCACGGCCTGAAAATCGGAAATACCATTTTTGCCGAACCACAGTTCAAATTGTAGCCAGCCTAAAACTAAGGTTAGGGTCAGTGCAAAAATCCGCATACCGTCAATCAAAGAAGAGAGATAAAGAAAGACCACATATATATCACAATGTCGCGGTTCACGCGAGATTGGACTATGTGGTCTTGGTAAAGATTGTGTATCTGTTTGAAAGACTTAGTTCATCATTAAAAACGCAAACAAGCCGACACCTAAAATCAAACGGTAGATAACAAATGGTGTCATGCCCATGCGAGAAATAAGCTTCAAGAAGAAGTGGATACAGATGTAGGCACTAATAAAAGAGGTCACAATACCTGTCAGCAAAAAGCCTAAGTGGATAGGTTCACCACTCGTGACTAACTTAAGGCCTAGATAGCCCCCCGCTAACAAAATGATTGGAATCGACATTAGAAACGAAAAACGTGCCGCCGCTTCACGGGTAAAACCAAGATACAGAGCCGCAGTGATAGTTGCACCAGAGCGAGACGTGCCAGGGATCATTGCCATTGCTTGAGCGATACCAATAAACAACGCTTTCTTCCAACCGGCTTGATACTCATCATCGGCTAACTTGGAGTTTTTATCGACATACCAAAGCAGTAAGCCAAATACGATTGTGGTCGTCGCAATAACCCAAGCACTACGTAAATATAGTTCGATGATGTCTTTCATCAGCAAGCCAAACACACAGGCAGGAATGGTCGCCAAGATAATCATCCATGCTAACTTAGCTTCTTTGCTTCGCTCGCCTTTAAAAATAGAGCCTAAGAATGCTGAGAGTAAGCTGATCACTTCTTTGCGGAAATAGATCACCACCGCAGCTAAAGTACCAACGTGCACTGCAACATCAAATGCTAACCCTTGGTCTTCCCAACCCAGAACGGCCGATGGAAGAATCAAATGCGCAGAACTAGAAATAGGCAAAAATTCGGTTAGTCCTTGAATCAAAGCAAGAACAAAAGCTTCAAAATAACTCATTAAAGTCTCATAACGTCTTCAGGTCTTGTGACCTTAGTTAAACCATAAGGGAATGGCTTCTAATTCAGTATCAAATGAGGTCTGCTGCCAAATTTGCTCAATCGTCCGCCCATCATGAGGGACAACTAATTGCGGACAAAGCTCAAACAGTGGCTTGAGAACAAAGGCATATTTAAAAATATCACCACGCGGTATCTCAGGCTTCGATGAACAAGTTTGATCACCAAACAGGATAATATCGAGATCGACAGTGCGAGGCTCAAACTTGCCAGCGTTCTCAGCTCGCCCCCATTTGAGCTCAATTTTACGCAGTTGTCGTGAAAATTCCGTTAAAGTTAACGATGTTTTCATTTCTACGACAAGGTTGTAAAAGGCATGACTCTCAAAGCCAATCGACTCGCACTCATAAATCGTCGATAGACGTATATCGCAACCAAGCGTGCCCAGCTCAATAATAGCGGCTTGGATATGTTTGCGCCTGTCAATGTTTGAACCAATACCTATATAGGTGGTGATCATGCGGTGCCTCTTTCGATCACTACACCCACACCAGCTGCCTGAGGGACTGCTCCTGGCTTAGTTAAACGAATCTTGATCCAAGGTACATTGAAGCGAGACATAATCAGTTCAGCGACTTCTTCGGCAACACGTTCGACTAACAGGAAACGACCACCTTCTATATGAGACAGCACCGCTAAGCTAACCTGAGCATAATCAAGCGCATCAACTACATCATCGCTTTTACCCGCTGGGCGGTTATCGTGAGCCATTTCGATATCAAGCACCAATTTTTGCTTAATCTCTTGCTCCCAATCGTACACACCAATCGTAGTAATCACTTCGAGTTGCTCAATAAATACTTTATCCATTTGTTGCTTCCTTTAGAGGTCGGATACCCAATTTAAGTAAAAAGTCGTACTATTTGCAGCTCAAACTAGACTGATTTTGTAGTTTGAGAGCGTCAGGCGCGATATGATATCAGTTACTTGCTTGGCTAACACCTGTTTCGGACGAGTTACTCTACTATGACCCCACTAGCACTAATCATGATCATCTCTGCCTATTTGCTAGGCTCGATATCGAGTGCTGTGCTTATTTGTCGTGTACTGCGTTTACCGGATCCTCGTGGTGTTGGCTCAAACAACCCTGGCGCGACTAACGTACTAAGAATTGGCGGAAAAAAAGCAGCGGTTGCTGTTCTTCTGTGTGACATGTTGAAAGGCACCATTCCTGTCTGGGGTGGTTACTTCCTTGATATTGATCCTATCATTCTCGGTGTTATCGCGATTGCAGCCTGCTTGGGACATATGTACCCGCTGTTCTTTCACTTTAAGGGCGGCAAAGGGGTAGCCACAGCCTTGGGCGCTATTGCTCCAATTGGATTAGATCTAACAGGCATGATCATCGCAACTTGGCTGAGCGTGGCGTTTTTGTTCCGTTATTCTTCTTTGGCCGCGATTGTCACGGTGTTACTTGCACCGTTTTATACGTGGATGGTTAAGCCGCAATACACACTGCCAGTAGCCATGCTGTGCTGCTTGATTATTTTCCGTCATCACCAAAACATTAAGCGCCTGTTTGAAGGAACCGAACCTAAAGTGGGTGAAAAGAAGAATGGATTAAATAAAGCCTCATAGTTATGAGGCTTTATAGAGGTTTTCTAGTCTAATTAAGAGTATACGCGCTCTAAAAAGCTCTTCAGCATCTCAGTAACAAAATCCGCTTGCTCTAGATTAGAGATATGACCCGCTTTCGGAATCTGAATGAGTTCTGAACCTGAAATGGTATCGTGCATCAGGTATGACTCTAAAACCGGACGTGGCTTATCTTCTTGGCCTACCGCAATCAAAACCGGTAGAGCGAATTTTTCGATCTCTTCAATTTGGTCGCGACGACCAAATACCATGCGCCCTACACGAGCAACTTCAACCGCTCTATCACCTTTTAAGCTGCGCAAAGATTCAGTGAATCTCTCGACCAATTCAGGGTTATCTTGCTGTGCGTTATTGGCAAAAAACAGTGGCGTCACTGCTTCAACCAATGGTTCTGGCACCGCTTGTAACTGACTAATGGTATCGAGCATACCGAAGTATTTGGCATGGGTAACTTCAGGCTCAAGACCAACAAAAGTATCCATCAATACTAGCGACTGAACTCGTTGTGGTACTAGGCTAACCACTTCAGTACCCCACATGCCACCCACCGACAGGCCAACGATGGAGAAGGTTTCGATATCAAGATGATCCATCAAAGCCACAATTTGTTTAGCGTAATCCGTTAAAGAACGCGTCGACTCTGGTGCAAAGTCTGATTGACCATGCGCCCAGAGATCGGGAACGATACAGCGGTAATCTTGGCTCAATGCAGCGATTTGTGGCGCCCACATCTCGCTATCCCAAAGGTAACTGTGGCCGAGAACAATCACTGGGCCTTGACCAATATCTTGGTACGCCATTTCACGCCCGTCGATCGCAAACTTATTCATCTCAATTTATCCATTTGTTTTATAAAGACCAAAGCGTAGCACTTTTTGCATCGTTAACAGCTCGGAGCTTAGATACAAAAAAGTCGCCTTGCTAGGCGACTCTTCATTTATTTGGCAATTGGCTCTAGTTGATCGATAGGCCAACGTGGTGTCGCTTGTACCGAAAGATCGGCCACTTCACCATTTTTCAGTCGCTGCATACCCGCATACGCGATCATTGCCCCATTGTCTGTACAGAATTCCGTGCGTGGGTAGTAGACTTCACCACCGATTTTCTTTGCTAGTTGCTCAAGGTCAGCGCGCAGACGACGGTTGGCGCTCACTCCCCCAGCAATCACGATACGCTTAAAACCTGTTTGCTCAAGCGCTCGCTTACATTTGATCGTTAGAGTTGCACATACAGCTTCTTCAAACGCCAACGCGATATCGGCGCGGGTCTGCTCATCATCACCATTGGCGGCAATCGTATTGGCAGTAAACGTCTTTAGGCCCGAGAAACTCATATCAAGTCCCGGTCGATCCGTCATAGGACGTGGGAACTTAAAGCGGCCAGGCGTGCCTTTTTCCGCTAGTTTAGACAGCAAAGGGCCGCCCGGGTAATCTAAGCCCATTAGCTTAGCCGTTTTATCAAATGCTTCACCAGCCGCGTCATCGATAGACTCGCCAAGGATCTTGTATTCACCAATCCCTTTCACTTCAACCATCATCGAGTGGCCACCAGAAACCAATACCGCAACAAACGGGAAAGGTGGTGGATTGTCTTCAAGCATTGGTGCTAATAAATGCCCTTCCATATGATGAACAGGTACAGCAGGGACACCCCAAGCATAAGCAATACTACGACCTATGGTGGCACCAACCAACAAGGCTCCCACAAGACCCGGGCCCGCGGTATAAGCGACGCCATCAATATCTTTTGGTGTCAGATTCGCTTCAGCCATTGCCGCTTTAATTAACGGAATCGTCTTTTTAACGTGATCGCGTGAAGCCAGCTCAGGCACTACACCACCATAATCAGCGTGCAGTTTTACCTGACTATATAATTGATGCGAAAGCAGTCCTTTCTCATCATCGTAAATAGCAATTCCTGTTTCATCACAAGAGGTTTCGATACCAATAATGCGCATGGTTTACCTTGGATGTCTCTGTCTAGTATTCAAAATTGGCGCAATCTTACCGCGCCTTCGCTTCTCAAACAAATTTTGTGCAAACTCTACCCAACAAAATACTTTACAAAGCCAGTGTGATCAGATTAAAATTCCGCACCATTTTTGATCAAGCTGATTGTAGACCTAGCGACTAAGCTAAGTACTGTGAAGTCAGCATTAACGAATTAACCCCTGAGGTGAAAGGCATATGCCAGTAGTTAAAGTACGTGAAAACGAACCGTTCGACGTTGCTCTACGTCGTTTCAAACGCTCTTGCGAAAAAGCAGGTATCCTTTCTGAAGTGCGTCGTCGTGAGCACTACGAAAAACCAACTACAGTTCGCAAACGCGCTAAAGCAGCAGCTCAAAAGCGTCACGCTAAGAAGCTAGCTCGCGAAAACGCTCGTCGCGTTCGCCTGTACTAATAACTAAGTCCTAAAGGATTGTAGTTATGGCTCTGATTGACAAACTCAAAGAAGAGCAAAAATTAGCGATGAAAGCCAAGGACAAAATGCGCCTTGGCACTATTCGTTTAGCTCTGTCAGCAATTAAGCAACGTGAAGTCGACGAACGGATCACTCTGGGCGACGATGACATTCTTGCTGTGTTGACCAAAATGGTTAAACAACGTCGCGACTCTGTGGCTCAATTTGAATCAGCAGGTCGTCAAGATCTTGCAGATGCTGAGAAGGCTGAGATCACTGTACTTGAGGACTTTATGCCTCAACCGCTTACTGACGAAGAAGTCGCTGCGCTAATTGATAGTGCAATTGCTGATTCTGGTGCTGCGGGCATGCAAGACATGGGTAAAGTGATGGGCGTTCTTAAGCCTCAAATTCAAGGGCGCGCAGATATGGGTAAAGTTAGCGGTTTAGTTCGCTCTAAACTGGCTTAATAACCCAGCCCAATTGCAACAAGCCGTGCTATCCTTCGGAATGCGCGGCTTGTTTGTATCTACCCTTTCTTATTGTTAGTGCATTTTTCTAAGGTTTTATGGCAGGACACATCCCTCGAAGTTTCATTGATGATCTCCTTGCTCGACTTGATATTGTCGACATTATTGACGCTCGCGTAAAACTTAAGAAAAAAGGCAAAAACTACGGCGCTTGTTGCCCATTCCATAACGAAAAGACCCCATCATTTAGCGTTTCTCAAGAGAAGCAGTTCTATCACTGTTTTGGTTGTGGCGTACACGGCAATGCCATCGACTTTATGATGGAATATGAACGTCTCGATTTTGTTGAAGCGATTGAAGAATTGGCTTCTTACCTCGGCTTAGAAGTTCCGCGAGAGCAACGCCAAGGTGGCAGTTTTCAATCCAACCAACCCAAAGCCAACTCTGAGCAGAAACGTAATCTGTATGACTTAATGGGCAGCATTGGTCAGTTCTACCGTGACCAACTTAAGCAGCCTAAAAGCAAAGTCGCGATTGATTACCTCAAAGAGCGTGGCTTATCCGGCCAAATCGTACAGAAGTTTGGTATTGGCTATGTAGCCGATGAATGGGATCTTGTACGCAAGAATTTTGGTCAAACACCGCAAACGCAAGAGATGTTAGTCTCTGGCGGTATGCTGATTGAGAATGACAAAGGTAACCGCTACGACCGTTTCCGCGGTCGTGTGATGTTCCCGATTCGTGACCGCCGTGGCCGTGTGATTGGTTTTGGTGGACGAGTCATCGGTGATGGCACACCGAAATACCTTAACTCACCTGAAACACCTATTTTCCACAAAGGTAAAGAGCTCTACGGCCTTTATGAGGTGATGCAAGCCTATCGCGAGCCAGCGCAAGTCCTCGTTGTAGAAGGCTACATGGACGTGGTTGCTCTGGCGCAATATGGGGTCGATTATTCAGTTGCCTCACTGGGTACTTCAACTACAGGTGATCATATTCAGCTGTTGTTCCGTCAGACCAATACCGTGGTATGTTGCTACGATGGTGACCGAGCAGGTAAAGAAGCCGCATGGCGCGCACTAGAAAACGCGCTGCAATACCTCAAAACCGGCAATACGCTTAAGTTTTTGTTTTTGCCCGATGGCGAAGACCCAGACAGCTATGTCCGTAAGTACGGTAAAGAGGCGTTTGAACAACAAATAGAACAAGCAACGCCGCTTTCGAGCTACTTGTTCGACAACTTAATTGAAATCCATAGCTTGAACCTTGGTAGCAATGAAGGTAAATCCGCACTTCGAGCCCATGCCAGTGCATTGATTGATAAAATTCCTGATCCTTACTTCCAAGAACTGCTAGAAAAGTTATTGGATGAGCGTACTGGCTTTGACAATCGCCTACGTCAAACACGTAAGAAAACCAGCGAAACTCGACCTCAACCGCATAAAGAGATCAAACGTACGCCTATGCGCGAAGTGATCGCTTTGCTTATTCAAAATCCGAGCTATGCTGAAATGGTACCGGACCTCTCTACTGTGAGAGAGTTAACAGTACCAGGACTAAGTTTATTTGTTGAGGTGCTTGATTATTGTCATCAGCATCCCAATATCACTACGGGTCAGTTATTAGAACGCTGGCGAAATAGTAGCCATGAGGCACTTTTATCTCGTCTCGCTGGGTGGGAGATCCCCCTCGACGAAGATAATCAACAAGATATATTTTTAGATTCATTGGACAAGATTCTTGCCCAATGCGTCGAAAAGCAAATTGAAAACCTGCAGGCCAGAGAAAGAAGTGTCGGTTTATCAACCGAAGAAAGAAGGGAGCTACTAGCTTTGATGCTAGATTTAAAAGCGTAACCCTGTTCGAATAGTCAGCAATAAATAAATTTGTTAAGATGTGTGGTTTGCAACTCGCATACTAATTCCTTCACCAGATACTAAGTTGGATACCGTCTATGGATCAAAATCCGCAGTCACAGCTAAAACAACTTGTCATTAAAGGCAAGGAACAAGGCTATCTGACGTACGCAGAAGTAAACGACCACCTACCGGCAGAAATTGTCGATTCAGAGCAGGTCGAAGATATCATTCAGATGATTAACGACATGGGCATTCGAGTAGTAGAAACTGCTCCTGATGCTGATGATCTTGCACTGAATGATGACGATACAATTACCGATGAAGATGCAGCCGAAGCTGCTGCTGCTGCGCTTTCAAGCGTAGAGAACGAAATCGGCCGCACCACTGACCCAGTACGTATGTACATGCGTGAAATGGGTACCGTTGAGCTATTGACTCGTGAAGGCGAGATCGATATTGCGAAACGCATTGAAGATGGTATCAACCAAGTTCAAAACTCAGTGGCGGAGTATCCAGGTACTATCCCATACATTCTTGAGCAATTTGACAAGGTTCAAGCTGAAGAGCTACGTCTAACTGACCTGATTACAGGCTTTGTAGACCCAGATGCTGATGAAACTGCTGCACCAACAGCAACACACATTGGCTCTGAGCTTGCTGAATCAGACCTTGAAGATGAAGACGCTGAAGAAGAAGAGAAAGAAGAGTCTGAAGACGATGAAGAGGAAGAGGAAGATACAGGTATCGATCCTGAGCTTGCTCTAGAGAAGTTCACAGCTTTACGTAACACTTTCCAGAACTTCCAACTGGCTTGTAATGAGTATGGTAGCGAAAGCCCGAAAGCGACGCTTGCTCATGAAATGGTTATTGATGTTTTCAAAGAATTCCGTCTAACGCCTAAACAGTTCGACTACCTAGTTGAAGAGCTACGTACTTCTATGGAACGTGTACGTACTCAAGAACGCTTAATTATGAAAGCGTCTGTTGAGTACGGCAAGATGCCTAAGAAGTCGTTTATCACGCTATTCACAGGTAATGAGTCAAGCGGAGCATGGCTAGACGAAATTCTATCTTCTGATAAGCCATACGCTGAGAAGATTCGTCGCAGTGAAGACGATATCCGCCGTTCTATCATGAAACTGAAAGTGATCGAAGAAGAGACATCACTGACGGTACAGAACATTAAAGACATCAGCCGTCGTATGTCTATCGGTGAAGCGAAAGCTCGCCGTGCGAAGAAAGAGATGGTTGAGGCGAACTTACGTCTAGTAATCTCTATCGCGAAGAAATACACCAACCGTGGCCTACAGTTCTTGGATCTGATCCAAGAAGGTAACATCGGTCTGATGAAAGCGGTAGATAAGTTCGAATACCGTCGTGGTTACAAGTTCTCGACTTACGCGACATGGTGGATCCGTCAGGCAATCACTCGTTCAATCGCAGACCAAGCTCGTACAATTCGTATCCCGGTACACATGATCGAAACGATCAACAAGCTTAACCGTATCTCTCGTCAAATGCTGCAAGAGATGGGTCGTGAGCCGCTACCGGAAGAGTTGGCTGAACGCATGCAAATGCCGGAAGACAAAATCCGTAAAGTACTGAAGATCGCTAAAGAGCCAATCTCGATGGAGACACCAATTGGTGATGATGAAGATTCGCACCTAGGTGATTTCATTGAAGATACGACTCTTGAGCTACCACTAGACTCTGCAACTGCAGGCAGCCTAAAAGTAGCAACCAAAGACGTTCTAGCAGGGCTTACTCCGCGTGAAGCGAAAGTACTTCGTATGCGTTTTGGTATTGATATGAACACTGACCACACTCTAGAAGAGGTCGGTAAGCAGTTTGACGTAACACGTGAACGTATCCGTCAGATCGAAGCCAAAGCTCTACGTAAACTTCGTCACCCTAGCCGTTCAGAAACTCTGCGAAGCTTCCTAGACGAGTAAACTCTTCAGCTTTGCTAAGATTGATGAAAAGGTGAGCACTAGCTCACCTTTTTTATTACCTATCGATTTAAGTGGATAAAATCTAAGCGCATTTACCCTAGTTCGCGTCTAGACAGCCTGATCTGCATCCCCTATAATCATTGCCCTACATGGCCCCTTAGCTCAGTGGTTAGAGCAGTCGACTCATAATCGATTGGTCCGCAGTTCAAGTCTGCGAGGGGCCACCAAATTCGTTCGGTAAAGAACAAGAAAGGCCTGAGAGCGATTCCGCTTCTCAGGCCTTTTGCTTTTTCAGCCGCTGTGTAGCAAATATGTAGCAGATTTTTGTCTACTACATTTGCTAGCCGATGAGATTAAAACCCTTTCGCTTTCTTAATCAAGTCGTAAGCGTTCTGAATCTCTTGTGCTTTCTCTTTAGCGACATTCATCATTTCAGGTGGTAAACCTTTTGCCATCAGCTTATCTGGGTGATGTTCATTCATCAGCTTACGATAGGCTCGTTTGACTGTTTTAGAATCTGCACTGCCGTCGACGCCAAGCAGCTTATAGGCATCGCTGAGTTGATCTGCGGTAGACGCTTGCTGCCAACTCCCCCCTGACTGATGAGAGTATCCACCACCCGATTGGCCACCAAATCCACCTTGTTGGAATCGGAACGCCGCTTCCTGCATACGTAAACGTTGCTCAAGCTGCTCAGATGAGAAACCAAGCCCGCGAGCAATTTTATGCAGTACGTTACGCTCACTAGGATGAATATCACCATCGGCAAAGGCTGCAGAAATTTGTAATTCTAAGAAAAATTGCATCAGGTCAAATCGGCCACCAGATGAAATTCGCACTCTTTCTAATACCGTCTCAAGTGGGAAGTCGCTTTCTTTACCTTCTCTGAAAGCATCTTGCGCGGCTTTTCGCTGCTGACCATGCAAGTTCATACGCTCCATCATGGTGGTCGCTAGCTGAATTTCCTCTCTCGTCACTTGACCCTTAGCTTTTGCAACGTGGCCCATCACTGCAAATGCGGCTTTAAAAAACTCTTCCTGTCGCTCCGCCTGACTTGGTCCACTGCCAAAGCTAGAATTAAAGCCCGCTTGACGTAAGCGACGCGCTTTATCGAATTGGTGGCCTATAAATAAACCGAATACAGCACCAAATGGGCCTCCAAATAGGAAACCAAAGAATGTGCCGAGAATTTTGCCAAAAATATGCATTATGTGCTCTCAATCTCTGAATTTTTTCTTCGCGTCGCGGTCTGATAGTGCCGTAAGCTGTAAATTACTTTATTATAAGGGCCGATTTATTTTACATTCGGTCCCTATTCACCGGATATATCAAGTTCAACAGGATAGTAAAACTCGATGTTACGTTTTCCCCGCACCTTGCTAGCCGCTTCAATCACTGCTGCTTTCGTAGTGCCTCAGACTCAAGCAGAAACTATGTCAGACGATAGTGTGCAGGAATTGCCCACTATAGATCAATGTCTGATCAATGAACCTGAAGCAGAAAATCCAAATCAACTGCCTGTTAACGTTGAAGCAGACAGCTTAGAAGCCATTAACGGCGACAAAGCGACCTATCGCGGCAATGTGGTTGTCGTTCAAGGCAAAAAACGTATGTTGGCTGATAACGTCACCATGCATCAACAAGAAAACATTGTTGTCGCAGAAGGGAACGTAACCTTTAGTGATGGTGAAGTTAAAACCATCTCAGAGAAAGCCACCAATAACCTCAACACCGAAGAAGTCACACTAGAAAATACCAACTATAAGTTCCTGTGTGAACCGGGACGCGGTGAAGCGGTATACGTTGCGAAAACGGGCAAAGCGGTCTACGAGATTGAAGATGGTACCATCACCTCTTGTCCTGAAGGGGATAGCTCATGGCGGATGCGTGCAACGAGCATCGACATTGACCAAAATGAAGAGCAAGCGATTTTCTACAATCCGAGATTTGAGATTGTTAATGTTCCTGTGTTCTATCTACCCTTCTTAACCGTGCCGATTGGTGATACGCGTAAAACGGGCTTCCTTTATCCTAAAGTATCCTACGGCTCAAAAGACGGCTTTGAGATGGAGGTGCCGGTCTACTGGAACCTAGCGCCCAACTACGATTTAAAAACCACCTTTAAACACATGCAAAATCGCGGTAACCAACTAGATAGTGAGTTCCGCTATTTATCTGACTTGGGCTACAGCACGATTAAGTCGGAATACCTGGTTGATGATAAGAAAAAACCAGAACTAGGCGACCGCTGGGGCTTTCAATGGCAACACTCAGGCATTTTCCAACAAAGCTGGAAGTTTGAAGTTGACTACTCAAAAGTCAGTGATATCAGCTACTTTGCTGATATGGACTCTAGCATAGGTAAGCAAGAAGATGGCCAACTTATCCAAGAAGGTCGTGCATCTTACCGTTCAGAAAACTGGGATGCATCGCTATTGGCACGAGACTTTCAAGCGCTAACACCGGGCGCTACGCCTTATCGCTTGTTACCTCAACTGAGCTTTAATTACTATGCACCGGAACTAATGCGTTATTTAGACTTCGATATGATCAGTCATATTTCACGCTTTGATACTGATGCCAAGGGTCAACCTTCCGCAACTCGTGTGCATGTTGAACCTGGCTTAACCATTCCTGTCGGAACAACTTGGGGCACGTGGACGACAGAGGCTCGCCTGTTAGGAACATACTACCAGCAAGATTTGGAAGGCGTGGATACAAGCAAAGGAAACAAACAAACAAACCCTTACTATGGTTTGGAAGAGACTGTTTCTCGGGTTATTCCAGAGTTTCGCTCCCACGCTGGTCTAGTCCTAGAACGCGATACAGTTGTATTTGATAGCTATACACAAACTTTAGAACCGCAAGTTCAGTACCTCTATGTACCAGACAAGGATCAGAGTGCTATCGGTAAGTACGATACCACCTTGCTACAGACCGATTACTATGGATTATTCCGTAGCCGAAAGTTTAGTGGTATTGATGAAATTGCCGCTGCTAACCAGTTTAGTTATGGCGCTTCGACACGCTTCTTTGATGACGCCTATAAAGAGCGCCTTAATATCTCCTTTGGTCAGATTTTCTATTTAGATAAAGATACTAAAAACCAGTCATTGAATGGCACTGCCAACACATCTCCATCTAATTATTCTGCATGGGCTATTGAGATGGATTTTAACTATGACGACTATCTATTTTATCATGGTGGTGTTCAATACGATATTGACTCTAGTGAGCTTCAACTCGGTAATAGTACTCTTGAATATCGCTTTAGTGGAGGTTACATCCAAGGTAATTACCGCTATGTTAGTAAAGAATATATTGGCAGTACATTAGAATACGACCAAAGCTACCTTGCCTCTCTCACCAAAGATGGGATTTCGCAAGCAGGTATCTTAGCCGGGTACCAATTCACTCGTAAATGGCATGCTAGCGCTCAGTATTTTTATGATCTAACCACTCAGAACTCCCTTGAATGGCTAGGGCAAATTAACTATACCTCAGACTGCTGGTATATCGGTTTTACCTACAGCAATAAGCTTCAAAGTGGACTGCTATCAAATCCTCCAGAGCCGCTATATGAAAACAACTTTAGCTTAAACTTTGGTATTATTGGATTTGGCACAAGCATTGGCGCAGGTTCAGGTTTAGCTGGTCTCGATGATGCAGGTAACTCTCTAGGCTATGGTCGCCCATTCTCTTTAAGTAACTAATTGCTTAGCTCGCTGTCTAACCGTAGCGAGCTATTTATTTTTATAGGATTTTCAATGAAATTTTGGAAACACACTTTACTTACCTTGCTATCGGCGAGTGCAATCAGCACAGTTCAAGCCGAGCCAGTACCTCTAGATAAAGTGGCGGTGATCGTTAATGAAGGCGTGGTACTGCAAAGTGATATCGATATCTCAATTAAAACGCTCAAAGCCAACGCAAAGAAGAACGGCCAGCAGCTGCCTGATGAAGAAGTGTTAATCGAGCAAGTTACCGAGAAACTTATCGTTGATACGATTCAACAACAGGAAGCGGAACGTATTGGTGTACGCATCGATGACAACCGCCTCAATGAAGCAATCACTGAGATTGCTAAGAACAACAACCAAACGGTTGAACAGCTTAGCGCTTCGATTGCAGAAGAGAGCTTAAGCTACGCGGAATTTAGGGAACAAATACGTAAAGAAATCGCAGCCAGTGAAGCTCGTAATGCACTGGTACGTCGCCGCATCAATATCTTACCTGCAGAAGTGGACAACCTAGCGAATATTCTTGCTCAAGAGACGAATGCGACGGTTCAATATAAGATCGGCCATATTCAGCTACGTGTAGATGACGGCGATGATAAATCAGCGATTGAAGCTGAAGCTAATCTACTTGTTAAAGAGTTAAAAAACGGCGCTGATTTCAGCACTATGGCTTACACCTACTCAAAAGGTCCTAAAGCACTGCAAGGTGGTGATTGGGGCTGGATGCGTAAAGAGGAAATGCCAACCATCTTTGCCGATCAAATTAATCTACAGAACAAAGGCAGCATTATTGGTCCATTCCGCAGCGGCGTTGGTTTTCACATTATCAAGCTCGAAGATGTTAAAGGTCTAGAAACCGTCGCAGTTACCGAAGTCAATGCCCGCCATATCCTTATCAAGCCAACCGTCATTCTTAGCGATGAAGGTGTACAAAACGATCTTAACGAGATTATTCGTCGCATTAAAGCTGGTGAAACAACCTTTGGTGAGATGGCACAGCAATACAGCCAAGATCCTGGTTCAGCTGCTCAAGATGGTGAGCTAGGTTACCAAACTTCTGATCTTTACGTCCCTGAGTTTAAGCACCAAGTTGATACAATACCTGTCGGCCAGATTAGCGAACCATTTAAGACCGTTCATGGCTGGCACATTGTTGAAGTTATCGATCGCCGTGAAGTTGACCGTACTGACTCAGCACTGAAGAATAAAGCCTACCGAATTCTGTTTAACCGTAAATTCAATGAAGAAGCGAGTGCTTGGCTACAAGAAATCCGTGCCAGTGCCTTCGTCGAAGTGGTTGAGAAAGAGGACCAAGATGACCGTTAAGCGCATCATTGTGACTGCAGGTGAGCCTGCAGGCATTGGCCCTGACTTGGTTCTTGCTCTATCCAAAAAGAATTGGAGCCATCAAATCGTGGTCTGCGCAGACAAACAGATGCTAGCTGAGCGAGCAGCTCAGCTTGGTATTTGTGTTGAACTGATTGACTATCAAGCCGATAGTGAAGTGCTAGCTCAAAGAGCTGGAACACTAGTGGTTGACCATATCCCTGTAGCCAACCCTGCCGTTGCAGGTCAGCTCGATGAAGCCAACGGTCAATATGTATTAAAAACATTAGAAAGAGCCGCATTAGGCTGTATGAATAATGAATTTGATGCTATTGTCACCGGCCCTGTGCATAAAGGGGTAATAAACCGTGCTGGTGTGGCATTTAGCGGTCATACGGAGTTCTTTGCTGAGAAATCCAACACACCACTTGTGGTAATGATGTTAGCAACCGAAGGACTCAGAGTGGCCTTGGTCACCACGCACATCCCACTCGCTTATGTATCGCAGGCAGTAACCGAAGAAAGATTAGAGAAGATCATCGACATCCTAAACAAGGATTTGGTGGAAAAATTCGCGATATCTTCGCCTAAAATCTATGTATGTGGCTTGAACCCGCATGCAGGAGAAGATGGTGTGCTCGGCATGGAAGAGATTGACACCATCACTCCAACCCTAAACAGACTGCGCCAAGAGAAAGGTATCGACCTCATTGGCCCTTTGCCTGCAGATACCATCTTCAATGAAAAATATTTGCAAGATGCCGATGCAGTGCTCGGGATGTATCACGATCAGGTACTTCCTGTATTAAAATATAAAGGCTTTGGCCGCTCGGTGAACATCACCTTAGGCTTGCCGTTTATAAGGACCTCCGTTGATCACGGCACCGCACTTGACCTTGCAGGGACTGGCAATGCGGACACAGGAAGCTTTAGAACGGCTTTGGCTCATGCGATTGAGCTAGTCGATAAAAAATCGAATTAACTTGAGAATACTATGAGAAACGATGTCCACTTAGGACACAAAGCAAGAAAACGCTTTGGTCAAAACTTCCTAAATGATCCTTACATCATTGATGGAATTGTCTCTGCAATTAACCCAAAACCTGGCCAAAACCTAGTTGAGATCGGTCCTGGTCTAGGTGCGATTACTGAACCAGTAGGTAAAGAAGTCGATAAGTTTACGGTTATCGAGCTTGACCGCGATCTGGCAGAGCGTCTGCGCAACCACCCTGACTTAGGTGACAAGTTGACTATTCATGAAGGCGATGCAATGCGCTTCGACTTCACTCAGCTAGTAAAGCCAAACAACAAGCTGCGTATTTTTGGTAACTTGCCGTACAATATCTCAACGCCGCTGATGTTTCATCTATTTGAGTTTCATAAAGACGTGCAAGACATGCACTTTATGCTACAAAAAGAAGTGGTTAACCGTTTAGCAGCAGGCCCTGGGACTAAAGCTTACGGTCGTTTAACCGTAATGGCTCAATACTTCTGTAAGGTTGTTCCTGTACTAGAAGTTCCACCAACAGCATTCGTTCCGCCACCAAAAGTAGATTCTGCTGTGGTACGCCTTATTCCTTACGAAGATCTCCCTCATCCAGTAACAAACTTAAAGTGGCTTGATCGTGTGTGTCGTGAAGGCTTTAACCAACGCCGTAAAACGGTTCGCAACTGTTATAAGGCGCTACTCAGCACCGAGATTCTTGAACAGCTAGGGGTTAACCCAAGCATGCGTCCAGAGAATCTCACCCTAGAACAATTTGTCGATATGGCAAACTGGCTAGACGCCAACCACAAATAAGCGCTATATATTAAGGGTGATAAATCGCAGATTTATCACCCTTTTTTGGCTTTGCATAGGAGTTTACATGGAAGCTACCCCTTGTATTAAAGTCCAAGTCCATACCAAATATATTCCCGACCAATCTCAACCCGATGCAAAACGCTACGTTTTTGCCTACATCATTACGATCAAAAATCTCAGCCAACAAACCGTACAACTCATCAGCCGACGCTGGCTCATTACTGATGCCAACGGCAAGCAAATGACCGTTGAAGGGGAAGGCGTGGTTGGCCAACAACCTGTTATCCCAGCAAGTGACGAGTACACTTATAACAGTGGTACGGTGATCGAAACTCCTGTTGGTGTAATGCAAGGGCAATACATTATGCATGACCAAGATGGTAATGAGTTCATCGCTGAAGTTGAACCATTTAGGCTCGCGATTCCCAATATTCTTAACTAAGGTACATCCGTGGCTACATACATTGTCGGTGACCTACAAGGTTGCCTTGATGAGCTCTTATTACTGTTAGATAAAGTCGCCTTCGACTCGAAGCGAGACAAGCTGTGGATTGCTGGCGATCTCGTTGCTAGAGGGCCAAAATCGCTTGAGGTACTGCGCTTTGTGCGTTCTCTAGGTTCGTCTGCCAAAGTCGTTTTGGGCAATCATGATTTGCATCTTCTTGCGGTCTCGCTAGGGTTGTTCAAAGTTAAAAACAAAGACAAAACGGCACCTATTTTTGCTGCCGATGATAAACAACAACTGCTTGATTGGTTAAGAGTTCAGCCTTTACTGGCAGAACACGATGAGTTTGTTATGTGTCATGCTGGTATTTCCCCTCAGTGGTCTTTGGATCAAGCACGCCAAACGGCAAATGAAGTGGAAACCATATTACGCAGCGAAAATTGGCCTTGGCTGATTGAGAACATGTACTCCAATCAACCTGATCTTTGGCAAGATTCCTTACAAGGGATTGAGCGCTATCGCTACACCATTAATGCCTTTACCCGGATGCGTTTTTGCTATGCAGATAGCCGATTAGATATGGACTGCAAACTGCCACCGAACGAAAATAGCAACGATAATCTCGTGCCTTGGTTCAAGGTGAAAAACAGAGTACAACTCGAAAAGACAGTACTATTTGGTCACTGGGCAGCACTGGAAGGTTATGCCGGAGAAGATGTGATTGGTTTAGATACAGGCTGTGTCTGGGGCGGTCATCTGACTATGCTGCGATGGGAAGATAAGCAGTTCTTTACACAAGAAGCGTTAACTAGAAAACTAGAAAACTAGAAAACTAGAAAACTAGAAAACTAGAAAACTAGAAAACTAGAAAACTAGAAAACTAGAGTTTACAACAGCAGTCAACTCTAGTTTTTACTAATGTTAATCCGTTCCTATCAATTTCTCTCAAGCACGACAAAACGCATATCGTAAGCATTCTTCTCATCGGCAGAATAAGACTCGGAGTAAGTTTCTTTAAACTCATCACTCCATGCAGGGAACTGAGTATCGCCTTGAATCTCTGCTTCAATATGAGTGACATATAACTTATTGGCTTTAGGCAGGCAAGCCTCATAGATAGTACCGCCACCAATGATCATCACTTCCTCAACATCCCCGGCTGCTTGCAGTGCTTCATCAATAGAAGTCACAGTATCAACACCTTCAATCGCCAAAGACGCGTCACGGCTAATCACAATATTTTGTCTGCCCGGTAGCGGACGTCCAATTGAATCATAGGTTTTACGCCCCATCACAACCGGTTTACCCATTGTCGAGCGCTTAAACCAAGCGAAGTCAGCCGGTAAATGCCATGGCATCTGGTTGTCTTTGCCGATAATGCGATCATTGGCCATTGCGGCGATCATGCTGATGATCATTGAGTAACTCCTTGGATTCTAAACAATAGGTTTGCGGCGATAGAATAGCAACCCAGGCATGGCTAAGCCAACTGCTAATCCCGCGATAATGAACATTGCTTTAAGGAAATTCTCCATCAACATCGCCACAAGCTCAGGACTGTACCCTCGATGATTCAGCTCAACCAAGGCAATCATGGCTTTAAAAGCAAACACACCGGGTACCATTGGAATCAAGGCCGCGACAGTAAACACTTTCGGGTGAGCCAAAAATCGCGCTGACCAATGAATACCGACCATACTCACGATCATAGCCGCAAAGAAAGTTGCCCATTCAATGGGAATACCAAAATGCATCATCAAATAACGCGAGCCATGACCAATAGCGCCCCCTAAAGCGCAATAGACTAACGCCTTTTGTGGCACATTAAACACCAAGGCAAAACCTACCGCTGGTATAGCAGCAAACAACATGTCATTGAGTAAGCCCAATATGAGATCAAATGAGATCATGCCACCCACCCCCATACACCCACTAAACTCATCGCTGCAACGATACCGAGACTTGTCGCCAGAGTCAGTAAACTCGCCATCACAAAGCGTGCTATGCCCATATTGATATAGCCTTTAAGCATATCTGCGACTGAGTTAATTAGAGGGAAGCCGGGGACGAGCATCAAAACCGAAGAGGCCATCACCAGAGAGGGAGAATTACCCAGCTCATAGATAACCGCTTGTGCTGAAACCACAGTGGTAACAAACGCTGTTGCGGTAAAGTTCATCAAGGGATTGAAATGGCGATGACCAATTTCTTGTCTTACGATCATACCCACCGATGAAGCAATAAAAGTCATCGCAAACACAACCCAGTCACCACCCGCTAAATGACTGAATGCGGCGCATGACAACCCGATCATAAACACAACTAACCAACGGTTGTATCGTTCAGGGCTAATCTTATCCAACTGCTGCTGCGCTAAAGAGTAATCGATAATGCCACGTTCGAGCATAATGCAGATTCGTTGCACCTGAGTGATTGCTCTCATATTAATGCCGCGATCAGGGCAACGACGGGCGGTAGTAATACAGTGTTCTTGGTAAACGGTAGTGACGACTAAGGAACTTGCAGATAATGAAACTTCAACTTCATCCATTCCAGCGGCGAAACCGAAGCGACGCATAAGATCACCAACGAGGGTACTTTCAGCACCATGCGCCAAAAGCATTTGCCCAGCTTGGGCGATTAAACGAGACACCGCCCGTTGTTTAGATGCCATGATTCTATCCTACTCCTTTAGAATGTTCTTTATTGTGCAGAGAATTCCATTGTAGTGATTTGATTTAGATACAAAAAAGCCGCAATAGATATTGCGGCTATAAATTTTTATGCACTGTTATTCGCGGACGTAGACAACGTGACCGTCATCTTCTTCATCGTCCCAATCATCCCAGTCGTCATCATCTTCAGTGATGACATCGTCACCTGCGATTGCATCTTTATGGTAATCATCCCACATGAAGTCGACTTTCTCTTCTTCAGAGATTTCTTCCTCTTCGCGCGGTAGACTTTCCATAAAGTCAGCCAGTTTATAACAAAGCTCTTTAGTGCCCTGTTTATTCACTGCGGAGATCTTGTAGTAATCCTCTTCCCAGCCTAAAGCATCGACAATATTTTGGATCACTTCGTTCGCTTCTTCTTCAGGCATCAGATCAACCTTGTTGAAGATCAGCCAACGCGGCTTGTCTGCTAACTTCTCGCTGTATTGCTCTAGTTCATCAATGATGGTTAGTGCATTTTGAACAGGATCGCTTTGATCAATCGGCATAATATCGATCATATGCAGCAGAACGCGACAACGCTCTAAGTGCTTCAAGAAACGGATACCAAGGCCAGCACCATCAGCAGCACCTTCAATCAAGCCTGGAATATCCGCAACAACAAAGCTTTTCTCAGGGACAACGCTCACTACGCCTAGACTCGGGATAAGCGTCGTAAATGGGTAGTCTGCCACTTTTGGCTTCGCTGCAGATACTGAGCGAATGAATGTCGACTTACCTGCATTCGGCAATCCAAGCATACCCACATCAGCAAGTAGCAACAGCTCTAAACGAACTTCGCGAATTTCACCTTTAGTACCTAGCGTCTTCTGACGTGGTGCTCGGTTTACTGACGATTTAAAACGGGTGTTACCCAAACCGTGCCAACCGCCTTTTGCCACCATGACTTTCTTGCCATGTTCAGCAACTTCAGCAACGATTTCATTGGTGTGAATGTCAACAGCACGAGTACCAACAGGCACACGAAGCACTTTGTCTTTACCGCGCTTACCCGTACAGTTTCCGCCGCGGCCATTTTCACCACGCTCAGCTTCATAGAAGCGCTGGAAGCGATAATCAATTAGCGTGTTAAGGTTTTCATCAGCTTGGATGTATACATCACCACCGTCACCACCGTCGCCACCATCAGGGCCACCTTTCGCAACGAATTTCTCACGCCAGAAACTCACTACACCGTTACCGCCATCGCCGGCTTGAACTTTTACTACCGCTTCATCAACGAATTTCATCTCTTACTCCGCCCTTGTGCTACTTATCGTAGCTGCGTTGCAAATATCATCTCAAAACACCCTATCTCTTAGGTAGAAGTGAATGATATAAATTCTAGCAGATTCCATTTTCAGATCGATCACCTTGATCTTCGATCGTTCTGCTAACTAGGAATACATATTGAGGGACTTTTTTCAAAGTGCCTTAGTATAGATTCCATGCTTCGAAGCCATCTCTTCAGCTACCATAAATAAAAAACCCCGCCGAATCGGCAGGGCTTTTGAATTCAGCTAAAAAGCTAATAAGTGATTTAAACTAGGTTTAAATTACTCAGCTTCGATGCTAACGAATTTACGGTTTTTAGGACCTTTCACTTCGAACTTCACTTTACCTTCAGTAAGAGCGAATAGAGTGTGGTCTTTACCGATACCAACGTTAGTACCAGCGTGGAACTTAGTACCACGTTGACGAACGATGATGTTACCTGCAAGAACAGACTCACCACCGAAACGCTTAACACCTAGACGTTTGCTTTCTGAATCGCGGCCGTTACGAGTAGAACCACCAGCTTTTTTGTGTGCCATTGTTAAACTCTCCTAATCGATTAAGCGTTGATACCAGTGATTTTCACTTCCGTGAACCACTGACGGTGACCTTGTTGCTTACGAGAGTGCTTACGACGACGGAACTTAACGATTTTAACTTTATCGCCACGACCGTGTTGTACAACTTCAGCAACTACTTTACCGCCCTCTACTAGAGGAGCACCCACTTTAATGTCTTCACCGTTAGCAACAAGAAGAACTTTATCAAATTCAACAGTTGCACCAGTTTCAACGTCTAATTTCTCTAAACGAAGAGTTTGACCTTCGCTTACACGGTGTTGTTTACCACCAGATTGGAAAACAGCGTACATATCTTACTCCGCTTTTTCCGCACAGCCGTATGCTATTTGAGCATCAAGGGTGTGCGCTAAACTAATCATCAATAGGGCGCAGATTCTACAGAAAGGTCGCACCTATGACAAGCCATATTTTGAAAAAATTGGCGAAAAGCTAATCGCCAATGAAAAGTGCCCAGATGATGCCCTTTAACCATGTATTAATCAACGTTTTTTAGTGTATTATTCAGCAATTAAAATAGATAAGAATACCTTACTAGTTCTAACTTCAGCCGGAATTACAATGGATTTTAAAGCTATCCAAGCACTCACCGCCGATGACATGGCAAAAGTGAATGAAACAATTCACGCACAACTCAACTCTGATGTCTCTTTAATCAATCAACTGGGTTTCTACATCGTTAGCGGTGGTGGCAAGCGTATACGTCCTCTTTTAGCTGTTCTGTCAGCTAAAGCACTTGGCTATAAAGGAGAGGCCCATACCACCGCAGCCGCTTTTATTGAGTTTATTCATACCGCGACTCTACTGCATGACGATGTCGTCGATGAATCAGACATGCGACGTGGTAAAGCCACAGCTAATGCAGCCTTTGGTAATGCCGCGAGCGTTTTAGTGGGCGATTTTATATACACTCGCTCGTTCCAGATGATGACAGAGCTAGGATCTTTAAAGATCCTTAAGCTAATGAGTGACGCAGTAAACGTTATTGCGGAAGGTGAAGTTCAACAACTGATGAACTGTAACGACCCTGACACCACCGAAGAGAGCTACATGCAAGTAATCTACTCTAAGACAGCTCGCTTGTTTGAAGCGGCAACCCAGATTGGCGCTATCCTTAATGAAGCACCTGAAGAGGTAGAACTTGCCTTACAGAATTACGGCAAATACCTCGGAACCGCATTCCAGCTAATCGATGACGTGATGGATTACACTTCTGATGGCAAAGAGATGGGCAAGAATGTTGGGGATGACCTTGCAGAAGGTAAACCGACCCTACCTCTTCTTTATGCAATGCGTAACGGTAGTGCAGAACAAACGGAGATGATTCGTGAAGCGATTGAAAAATCCAATGGTATGGAGCGCTTGAACGATATTCTCGCAGCGATGGAACAAACCGGTTCTTTAGAATACACGCGCCAAAAAGCTTACCAAGAGGCAGATAAAGCGATTGCTGAACTCAAGGTATTAGAAGAGTCTGAATATAAGCAAGCACTCGTCACGCTTGCTCACATGGCTGTTCATCGCACTAGCTAATTTTTGCGATAATAAGCTGCATATACAACAACGGGAACCTCTAGGTTCCCGTTTCTCTCTATATTAGAGAGAGTTCCAGCTCAGCAAATCGAAGGTAACTTGACTGGTTACTATACTTAGAGTCTTTGCGCTCCAAAGTTTTAATAACCTCACCCGCTATTCAAACCTAGCACTAAAGGTTGATCTTTGACATGACCTTAGTACATTTTGTGAGCAATATATTTTTTAGAATACCTAAATAATTCATTTTTACATGCTTTGGTAAGTTCCTTCCCCAATTAGCCTTTGGTAATGAAAACATCATGAGGTGATCATCTAACTCTCATCTCGCTGAAGCCTTTTTGCAACATCCCATACCTATCCTCATTTCGACCCACTACCATTTTGAGGATGCTATGGAAGTTTCTAGTCCGTTTCGTTTACCGAAAAAGACCCCGTTTCGCTTAGGAGAGAGCCTGACTGAATGGGCAACTGGTCTCAATAAGCTCGATAAATTTTATGCTCAGCGCCCTGCTGGCTGTGATACACAAGCCTTTCTTCGCTTCACTCTTGAAGTACTCGGTATTGACTATCAGGTGTGCAAAGGTTCGCTAAGCCATATTCCACAATCGGGTTCTACTGTGATTGTCGCCAACCATCCGCTAGGTTGTGTCGAAGGCGTGATTCTTGCCGAGCTGCTCCTTCAAATAAGAAGTGATGTTCAGATCCTCGCCAATCAATACCTAAAAACGGTTCCTGAACTTGATGAGCTCTTTATTGGTGTGGATGTATTCGAAGGACAGAATGCTTACAAAGCCAATCTAAAAGCACTTCGTAAAGCCCACCTACATTTAGAGCAAGGTGGTCTGTTGCTGCTATTTCCTGCGGGCGAAGTCTCACAGTTAGTCGACAGAAAAGCGCAGCGCCTTGAAGACAAGGAGTGGAGTCGTTCAGTCAGTAGTTTGATTCGTAAATCACGAGCAACCACCATTCCGGTGTTTATAGATGGTCAAAACTCTCAACGCTTTTATCTCGCGGGGAAAGTGCATCCTTTACTGCGCACCTTGATGCTTGGCCGAGAGTTACTCAATAAAACGCATCAAAAGATTCGAATCTCAATTGGCTCAGCGATCAAATACAAAGAAGTCAATGGGCTCACAGATAGCCAAATCGTCAATTACCTGCGCTTAAATACCTACTTATTACAAAGCAAGACACTTACGCAGAAAAAACAGAGCTCATCCGCTAGCTCATTTCTACCTATTGCCACTCAGCTACCCATTGATGATCTCGAAGCGGATCTAAGCAGCATGCCCGAAGATCATTTGTTGCTTTCAAGCGCGGAGTTTGATGTCTACTGTACAACCGCCGAGCATATCCCTTCGATACTGCATGAGATTGGGCGCCTGAGAGAATATAACTTTCGCCAAGTTGGGGAAGGAACAGGTCTGGATCTTGATCTCGACGAGTTTGATCGTGATTACTTACATCTCTTTATTTGGGATAGAGACCATCGATGCCTCGTCGGCGCTTATCGACTAGGACTGGTCGATAAGCTCATTGGTAAACATGGGATTAAGGGGCTTTACTCAAGAACTTTGTTTAACTTTGAACAGCCTTTTATCGATACCATGAGTCAATCAATAGAAATGGGGCGCTCTGTAATCGATGAGAAATATCAGAAGAGTATGGCGCCACTATTGCTGCTTTGGAAAGGTATTGCCGCTTATGTAGATAGGAACCCAGAGTGTACTCATCTCTTTGGTCCGGTCAGTATCAGCAACGATTACAGTGAACAAACAAGACAATTACTCGCAGAGACCATGACTCTTCATCACTATGACTCCGAAAAAGCCGAGTACGTCTCCCCTTCTAACCCATTATCAACTAGCGCTCCGAGTTGGAATACCAGCATGCTAACAGCTCTTGCCGATCTGCAGCTATTATCACGGGTCATTGCCAGAGTCGATGATGGCAAAGGCGTACCTGTCTTGTTGAGACAATACCTTGGACTAAATGGAAAGCTAGTATCCTTTAATGTTGATCCTGCCTTTAATAACGCACTTGATGGCTTGATCATGGTTGATCTAAGAGATGTACCACTCAAAACCTTAGCGAGATATATGGGTGCTAACCAAGCTGAGGCTTACTTAAAATCCCATCATATTGAGATCTAGAAAATCATCACCTCCCTATCCCCTAAGTGCTGCGTGACCAAGGCAGCACTTTTGTTATCCAGATTATCTGCTTACAACACCTCACTAATCAATCGATTGCAATCGACGCGATCTTTGCAACCAGGTAATTAAACTGAATGGAAATCTATTTATAGAGATTAAAACCAAGAATAATTTCGGGTTCAGCTAAAAATGAGATTGACGAAAAAAACAACAAGATAAAAGCTAGGTGAGATAACAAAACACAACAATAAGGAAGTCGCTTAGTTATGTTGCCATCCAAGCTAAAACTGCGCTCACTGTTAGCAGGAACGCTAGCATTATCACTTGCTCTTAGTTCATTCTCTGTACTTGCAGCAGAAAAAGTCTACCGCTTAAAACTTGCCGAAACTTGGGGACCGAATACCCCCATCTTAGGCGATGCAACCAAGAACATGGCCAAGCTTGCCGAAGAGATGTCAAACGGTCGCCTAAAAATTCGTATTGATTCCGCCAATAAACACAAAGCCCCGTTAGGGATATTCGATATGGTCAAGTCTGGGCAATACGACTTGGGCCACTCAAGCTCCTACTATTGGAAAGGCAAAGTACCCAACACGTTATACTTCTCCTCTATGCCATTTGGCATGATCTCTACTGAGCAATATGCTTGGTTTTATCGCGGTGGCGGTATGGAGTTAATGGAAAAAGTCTATGCTCCACACAATCTTCTTTCTTTCCCCGGCGGTAACTCTGACATTCAGATGGGCGGCTGGTTTAAAAAGGAGATCAATTCAGTAGACGATCTAAAAGGACTTAAAATTCGCATTCCTGGCTTTGCGGGTGAAGTGATGGCAAAAGTAGGTGCAAAACCGACCAACATAGCTCCGGGTGAACTATATACCTCATTGGAGCGAGGAACCATTGACGCACTGGAATGGGTAGGTCCTGCATTTGACCTTAGAATGGGCTTTCAGAAAATCGCGCCTTATTACTACACGGCGTGGCATGAACCGGGTTCGGAAACCCAGTTCTTAGTGAATAAAAAGAAATGGGATTCACTACCTAAAGATCTACAGACGATTCTAGAAACAGCATTCCGAGTGGCAGCATTTGATATGTACACCCAGGCAGTCGATGCTAATGCAAGCAGCTGGGCGACAATGAGTGCGGAGTACCCAAATATAAAAGTTAGAGACTTCCCACCAGAAGTGCTAAAAGCGATGAAAACAGCAACCACCGAATTGCTTGAACAGCAAGCTAGCAGCGACGTATTAGCGAAAGAAATTATTGAGTCGCAAAGACAATACTTAACTAAAGTACGTGCATGGACTGATATCTCTTCTAAAGCTTACCTAGATACCAACTAACTCAACTTTGTGGCAGAGGAGACTCTGCCACGCGATCTGCCTTAAATAGATACAAACTTGCCTGACTAGACTGAGGTTGTGATGTGTTACTTAGTTACAGAAAGAAGCCCGACGTGACAACGATCACAATCACACACCTAACCACTCCACAACAAAATCAAACAAAGATCACATTAAGAGTTAATTCGAATAATCAAAGAAGACACAAAGTGATCTAAATCACAAAGCGTTGGGATGTTAAAAAACCAAAAGCAAGATTCTGATCGATTAATATTTATTGACAAAAGAGTAAGTTCTAATTTGTAAAAAAGTTACACACGAAATACTTGAACTAGATCGCTTAAATACTATTAGGTAGAAGTGTTTTATTTGCGACTAATCACAAAAAACCCGTTGTCAGTTCCAAAGTGAATTTGTGTGGTAAATTGATTGGGTACTAAGCAATCAAGCGGTTTTGGCGAACCGTACTACTACAATATTCATCAGAACATCAAACGGGGAACTCTTATGATATCACCAGATGCTAAGATCAAGATACAAAATTTTGGTCGTTTTCTGTCTAACATGGTAATGCCGAACATCGGTGCGTTTATCGCATGGGGCTTTATCACGGCACTCTTTATTCCAACTGGCTGGCTACCTAATGAAACGCTAGCAGCTATGGTTGGCCCAATGATCACTTACTTACTACCGCTCCTTATCGGTTATACCGGTGGTAAACTTGTTGGTGGCGATCGCGGTGCGGTTGTTGGTGCCATCACGACCATGGGCGTCATCGTTGGTACTGATATACCAATGTTTATGGGCGCGATGCTGGTCGGCCCTCTGGGTGGTTGGGCAATTAAGAAATTTGACAACTACATTGATGGCAAAGTGAAAAGCGGCTTTGAGATGTTGGTCAACAACTTCTCTGCTGGCATCATCGGTATGCTATGTGCAATTTTGGCATTCATGTTCATTGGACCTTTTGTCAAAGTTCTTTCTGGTGGCCTAGCGGCTGGCGTTAACTTCTTAGTCTCTGCGCACCTTCTTCCTTTGACCTCTATTTTTGTTGAGCCAGCGAAGATTCTGTTCCTCAACAATGCGATCAACCACGGAATCTTCTCACCACTAGGTATTCAGCAAGCTTCTGAAGCCGGTCAGTCGATCTTTTTCCTAATCGAAGCAAACCCAGGCCCTGGTTTAGGTATTCTGTTGGCTTACATGGTTTTCGGTAAAGGGACTGCTCGTCAAACTGCAGGCGGCGCTTCAATCATTCACTTCTTTGGCGGTATCCACGAGATTTACTTCCCGTATATCCTAATGAACCCGCGTCTTATCCTAGCCGCAATTGCTGGTGGTATGACAGGCGTATTCGTACTCGTCATGTTTAATGCGGGCATCGTCTCTCCAGCTTCTCCAGGTTCTATTTTTGCCATTCTATTGATGACGCAGAAAGGCTCTATCGTTGGTGTATTAGCCTCTATTGCAGCCGCTACTGGTGTTTCATTTACAGTTGCTGCCTTGCTGATGAAAACTCAAACCTCAACGGAAGAGGATGGCGATAAAGCGGCATTAGAAAAAGCCACTTCGCAAATGAAAGAAATGAAGTCTGGCGCAAAATCAGATTCAGCGGTCAACGCTCAAAACAAAGGCAACATCGATCTTGCAAACGTAACCAGCATTATTGTTGCTTGTGACGCAGGCATGGGCTCTAGCGCGATGGGCGCGAGTATGCTGCGTAAAAAAGTCCAAGGTGCAGGTCTAAACATTGATGTAAACAATCTAGCCATTAATAGCCTAACTGAGAGCGCTGATATCGTGATTACCCACAAAGATCTAACGGATCGTGCTCGCAAGCATGCTCCGAATGCCCACCATATTTCACTGACTAACTTCTTAGACAGTGAAATGTACAACCAACTCGTCACTAAGCTTCTTGCCGCTCAGAAAGGGGCAGCCGCAAATGATGATCAAAACGTTAAAGTCTCTGTACTCGCAGCCAATGATGACGCCTATGAGCCTCAGCAGCCTTCTGTTTTCCAAATCGCACCAGAAAACATCCATCTAGGATTAACCGCTAGCAACAAAGAAGACGCGATTCGATTTGCAGGTAACAAACTGGTTGAAATGGGCTACGTAGAACCAGAATACGTTGATGCCATGTTTGAGCGCGAGAAACTGGTCCCAACTTATTTAGGCGAGTCTATTGCTGTCCCTCACGGTACCATTGAAGCAAAAGACAAAGTAAAGAAAACCGGTATTGTCATCTGCCAATATCCAGCAGGTATTCAATTTACTGATGACCAAGATGATGTCGCCAAACTGGTTATTGGTATTGCCGCTAAAAATGATGAACACATTCAAGTGATCACTACCATCACTAATGCACTCGATGAGCCTGAAGCGATTGAAACGCTAACCAGCACTCAAGATGTGGCCAAGATTCTGAATATTTTAGGGAATCCACAAGCCGCTTAATCCTTCACTCAAAACCTTTGCTCCTGAGAGCAAACGAGGTCGACTGTCACCCCCTATGCAGTTGGCCTCATCCTAGAGTCGTTAGTTTTTATTCTTTTATTTGGTAGGTAAATTATGAAAAATGCAGTTCATTTTGGTGCAGGCAATATCGGTCGCGGTTTTATTGGAAAGCTACTTGCTGACGCGGATGTTGAAGTCACGTTCGCCGATGTGGATACTCCGCTTGTCGATCAACTCAGTCACAAACAAGAGTACAAGGTTAAAGTTGTGGGCACTGAGTGCCAAATCGAGACCGTTACTCACGTGACTGCGGTCAACTCAGCAAGTGAAGATGTGATTGAACGTATAACGAAAACCGATTTGGTCACCACCGCCGTTGGTCCAAATGTGTTGGATATCATTGCGAAAACGATCGCAACAGGTATCACAAAGCGCTTTGAATCTGGTAATGAATCACCGCTTAATATTATCGCCTGCGAAAACATGGTTCGTGGCACCACTCACCTCAAAGGTGAAGTATACAAACACTTAGATAACTCACTGCATGGTAAAGCTGATGAGTTGGTTGGCTTTGTCGACTCAGCCGTTGACCGCATTGTGCCACCCGCAGAAGCCGCCAACGATGACCCACTTGAAGTCACGGTCGAAAGCTTTAGCGAGTGGATTGTTGACGAGCAGCAGTTTAAAGGTGAAATTCCCGACATTTCTGGAATGGAGAAAACCGATAACCTAATGGCCTTCGTTGAGCGTAAGTTGTTTACTCTCAATACTGGTCACTGCATCACGGCTTATTTAGGTTGCTTGAAAGGCCACCAAACCATACGTCAGGCTATTGAAGACCCAGAAATTAGAGCGGATGTAAAACAAGCAATGTTCGAAAGTGGTGAAGTCCTGATTCGTCGCTATGGCTTTGATCGCGAATTACACAACGCTTATATCGAAAAAATTCTAAGTCGATTCGCTAATCCATATTTGGTTGATGAAGTCGACCGCGTTGGCCGCCAACCAATTCGCAAATTAGGCGCAAATGATAGATTAGTGAAGCCATTACTAGGTACAATTGAGTATGGCACTGAAAATCAAACGCTTTTAAAGGGTATCGCCGCAGCTCTCAAGTATAAGAGTGAGGATGATCCGCAAGCAATTGAGCTACAAACCTCTTTGCAAGAACATGGCATTCGCCACACGCTAGCAAGGTACGCAGGTTTGGATGAAAACAGCGAAGAAGTCGCGCAAATCGAATCCTTTTTCGCAGCACTATAACAACAAATACGGGGAGGAGTACTCCTCCTCTATCAACAAAAAGTTTTAGTTCAGCATATGGCAGACAAAATTAATGAAACCGACATTATAGAGCGATTAAATAGCGCCCCATCGGTACGCGGCTTTTTTATTGCTGCCGTTGACGTATTTAATGACTCAATTGATGCACTAATGCAAAGAATCTTTCAGAAAGATAACTTTGCGGTGCAGTCGGTTGTTGGTCCGTTGCTCCATGACTCCGGTCCTTTAGGCGATTTATCTGTCCGTTTGAAGTTACTGTTTGGCTTAGGTGTTCTACCTAATGATGTCTATCACGACATAGAAGACATCATCAAAATTAAAAATGAACTCAACAGTGACGCAGCTGATTATCAGTTCACTGACCCTAACGTTTTACAACCAATCAAAAAGCTCAACTTGGTTAAAAAAATGGGCATGGTACAGCTTGAAGTCGCCGAACCTGATGACGACATAGATCTTGATTTCTACCAGCTACAACTTCAACGTCAACAACAGATCATAAAGTCAGGGCTCTCACTGGCAATTGTCGAGATATGTAATGAACTCGGCAAAGAGAGCCCATTCTAATAACAACGACGACTTACCATTGTCAGCCTCCTATTGACTTACAACAGGAGACATCATGTTAAAAGCGGTTCTTTTCGATATGGATGGGCTTATCTTTGATACCGAGTCCATCTACAAACTGAGCTGGCAGTATGCCACTGGTGAACAAAATCTCGACTTATGCGACGACTTCTATCAACAATTCATCGGTGTTCAAGACCCTGAATGCGAACGGATTCTCGCGGAATACTTTCAAGATGCACTCGATCTATCTCGCTATAAACAGGTTCGCGACGACCATTTTCATCGCTTAAGATCCAATGGCATCGCTTTCAAACCCGGTTTTGACCAACTATTCCAAGACATTAAGCGACGTGGACTCGCAACAGCCATTGTCACCTCCTCACACCTTGCAGAGGTCAAATACAACTTCGCCACCAGCGACTACCTACCTCAGTTTGATTTAGTCATCACAGCTGAAGATGTAGAGCGCGGTAAACCTTACCCTGACTGCTACCAAATGGCTTACACTCGTCTCGGTTTTAAAGCTAAAGAATGCTTAGTTTTAGAAGACTCAAATAACGGAGTAAAAGCAGCACTGGCAGCGGGTTGTCCTGTGGTCATGGTGCCAGATCTGTTACCACCCCAAACAGAAATCATCGATAAGATAACCGTAGTAGAGAGCTTGGAACAACTCATCCCGTTGCTTGATTCATTTTAATCTTCACCAATGACAAAAAGCCGAGGCACATTGCCTCGGCTTAATATCTTTATTTAGACTCTTACTCTACCGTGACTGCTTTTGCTAGGTTACGTGGTTGGTCAACATCCGTTCCTTTAATCAAAGCAACGTAGTAAGACAGAAGCTGCATCGGGATGGTGTAGTAAATCGGTGCCGTGATTTCGCTAACGTGCGGCATAGTAATGATCTTCATTGTCTCATCTGCTTCAAAGCCAGCATCTGCATCGGCGAATACATATAATAAACCGCCACGTGCACGAACTTCTTCAACGTTCGATTTTAGTTTCTCTAACAACTCGTTACTTGGCGCGACCACAACAACTGGCATATCAGCATCAATCAGTGCCAGTGGGCCGTGCTTTAGTTCACCAGCGGCGTAGGCTTCAGCGTGGATGTAAGAGATCTCTTTTAGTTTAAGCGAGGCTTCCATTGCGATTGGGTAAAACTCACCACGACCTAAGAACAGTGTGTGGTGCTTGTCAGCGAAATCTGTCGCCAACTCTTCAATGTCTTTCTCAAAAGAAAGAGCAGCGTTGATTTGCTTAGGTAGTGCATGCAGCGCTTCAACAATCTCTTGCTCTTTTTCTTTGCTGATACGATTTTGTTGCTTACCTAGTGCAGTCACTAACATCAGCAAAGCAGAAAGTTGAGTGGTAAAGGCTTTGGTCGACGCTACGCCAATTTCTACGCCAGCACGTGTCATAAAGGCGAAATCAGATTCACGAACCAGCGAAGAGCCAGCAACGTTACAAATCGTCATTGCAGCCATATAGCCTTTCTCTTTGGCTAGGCGCAAAGCTGCCAAGGTATCAGCGGTTTCACCGGATTGAGAAAGCGTGATTAACAAACTGTTGGGACGCGTCACAAATTTGCGGTAACGGAACTCAGAAGCAATTTCTACATCGCAGCTTACGCCCGCGAGATCTTCAAACCAGTAACGAGCTGTCATACCTGCATTGTAAGAAGTACCACACGCAACAATTTGTACATGCTCGACTTTGCTTAGGATTTCCGCTGCGTTAACACCGATAGCTTCGGTTACCACAGAGTCTGATGTAATACGGCCTTCCATGGTGTTGATCAGTGCCGTTGGCTGCTCATAGATCTCTTTTTGCATAAAGTGACGATACTGGCCTTTGTCACCCGCATCATGCTCAGCGTTAGATTCCGTAATCTCACGTTCTACACGCTCACCTGAAGCATCAAATACCGTCACTTCACGGCGAGTGATTTCCGCAACGTCACCTTCTTCTAGGTACATAAAGCGGCGAGTCACGTTAAGCAGAGCAAGCTGGTCAGAGGCAAGGAAGTTCTCACCAACACCAAAACCAATCACGATTGGACTGCCTGAACGAGCAACGACAATATGTGAAGGATCTTTACGATCCAGTGCCACTGTGCCGTAGGCACCTTCAAGTTGTTTCGCGGTCTTTTGTACTGCTTCTAATAATGTTTCAGAACTACGTAGCTCCCACTCAACCATATGAGCGATCACTTCAGTATCTGTTTGAGATTCAAATACGTAACCGCGAGACTTAAGTAGCTCACGCAGCTCTTCGTGGTTTTCAATAATACCGTTGTGCACCACTGCAATATCGCCTGACATATGTGGGTGGGCATTCGCTTCAGAAGGTTCACCATGAGTTGCCCAGCGCGTGTGTGCAATACCTGTTCCGCCGACTACTTGTGCCGAGTCTACCGCGTCTGCTAGCTCTTGCACTTTACCCAGACGACGAACGCGAGTTAGGTTTGACTCACCATCAACAATCGCCACACCCGCAGAATCATAACCACGGTATTCAAGGCGACGTAATCCTTCTACTAAAATTTCAGCGACATCTCGTTGTGCAACAGCACCGACGATTCCACACATATTCAACTCCAATTTGTTGATTCCGATAGGCAGCAAGCAAAGGCCAGATTCGGAGAAGTAAGATTAAAAAATTTGTTTAACGTTATGCACAAAGCACTTTGACACCATGAGATTCAATTTTTGTTTTTAACTCTGGGTCTAAGTCTTTGTTAGTAATTAAGATATCGATGGCATCCCAAGCTAATTCTAAGTTAGGGATCTTTCTGCCGATCTTTTCCGACTCGACCATAACGATGACCTCTCGTGACACCTCAGCCATCACTTTACTTAGGCCAACGAGCTCATTGAAGGTGGTTGTCCCGCGCTCAAGATCGACACCGTCTGCGCCAATAAATAACTGGTCGAAGTCATATGAGCGTAGAACAGATTCCGCAACTTGACCTTGAAACGACTCGGAGTGTGCATCCCAAGTTCCGCCTGTCATCAAGAGAGTCGGCTCGCTCTCAAGCTCATTCAGCGCGTTGGCGACATTCAGAGAATTGGTCATCACCACCAAACCGCGCATACCATCGAGCATTTTGATCAGAGCGCCAGTTGTACTACCACTGTCGATCACAATACGGTTATGCTCGCGGATCAGCTTAACCGCCGCCTCCGCCAATTCGTTCTTTCGAATCGAAACATTTTCGTTCATTTCGTCGCTTACCACTTCTTTCGGTAAGGCAATCGCGCCACCATAGCGACGAAGAAGTTGACCATTTTTTTCTAGCGAAGCGAGATCCTTTCTAATCGTCACTTCAGAGGTTTCAAATTGAACAGAAAGCGCTTCAACGCTGACCTCTCCCTTCTCATTAACTAGATTGGAAATAGCGTGTCTTCTTAGCTGAGTGTTTCGTTTCGACATTTAATTCATACATTCAAGTTTCGAACTGAAAGAAATTATAGTCAAGTCGAAACATTTATGTCCATTTATTTCGATCCAAAAAATTAATATTTAGCGCAAAAACCTTGTCCTAAGACAATTGTTAAGCAGTGATATTGAAATCATTAGGTGGTAGAATTCGCACCCTAAAAGAAAAAAAATTACAGAATTGACCGTTATTTTTTTGCAATCTAGCCTCTATATCCTAGTGTTGTCACAAAAATACGGCGTTGAACGGCATCAAGTTGGTCATAAAATGACTAAACTATGTGAAAGACTTTCAGTTCTGGAGCCAACTAGATGTAATGCTGTCATGAAGAGTTGGCAGGCACAAAATGCCTATTCGACAGCCTTGGTTTCAGACCAATAACCAACTTTCAAATTGTAACTATTATCGACCGGAGAGTATCTTCCATGAAAAAGACCAAAATCGTATGTACGATTGGCCCAAAAACTGAATCTGTAGAGAAGCTAACTGAACTAGTAAACGCAGGCATGAACGTAATGCGCCTGAACTTCTCTCACGGTGACTACGAAGAGCACGGCACTCGTATCGCGAACTTCCGCAAAGTAATGGAAGAGTCTGGTAAGCAGCTTGCTATCCTTCTAGATACTAAAGGTCCAGAAATCCGTACTATCAAACTAGAAAACGGCGATGACGTTGATCTAGTAGCTGGTCAAGAGTTCACTTTCACAACTGATATCTCAGTTGTAGGTAACAAAGATAAAGTAGCAGTGACTTACGCTGGTTTCGCAGCAGACCTTAACGTTGGTAACACTATCCTAGTAGACGACGGTCTAATCGAAATGGAAGTACTTGCTACTTCTGAAACTGAAGTTAAGTGTAAAGTTCTTAACAACGGTGCACTAGGTGAAAACAAAGGTGTTAACCTACCAGGCGTTTCAGTAAACCTACCTGCTCTATCTGAAAAAGATAAGAACGACCTTAAGTTTGGTTGTGAGCAAGGCGTTGACTTCGTTGCAGCTTCATTCATCCGTAAAGCTTCTGACGTTCAAGAAATCCGTGAAGTACTTGCTGCAAACGGTGGCGAGAACATCCACATCATCTCTAAGATCGAAAACCAAGAAGGTGTTGATAACTTCGACGAGATCCTAGAGCTTTCTGACGGCATCATGGTTGCTCGTGGTGACCTAGGTGTTGAAATTCCAGCTGAAGAAGTAATCTTCGCTCAGAAGATGATGATCGAGAAATGTAACCGTGCACGTAAGATGGTTATCACTGCAACTCAAATGCTTGATTCTATGATCAACAACCCACGTCCTACTCGTGCGGAAGCAGGCGACGTTGCTAACGCAGTAATGGACGGTACTGATGCAGTTATGCTTTCTGGCGAAACTGCAAAAGGTAAGTACCCTGTTGAAGCGGTAACTATCATGGCTCAAATCGCGAACCGTACTGATTCAGCACTAAAAGCTGAGCTAGGTTCTCGCCTAGATAGCCCACGTCTACGCATCACTGAAGCAGTATGTAAAGGCGCAGTTGATACAGCTGAGAAACTAGCAGCTCCTCTAATTGTTGTTGCAACTGAAGGTGGTAAATCAGCACGTTCAGTACGTAAGTACTTCCCAACAGCGAACATCCTAGCGCTTACAACTAACACTAAGACAGCAGCACAGCTAGTGCTAACTAAAGGTGTTACTCCAGTTGTTGTTGATTCTATCGAGAACACAGACGCATTCTACGTAGCAGGTAAAGAACTTGCACTAGAGTCTGGCCTAGGTAACAAAGGCGACATCGTTATTATGGTATCAGGTGCACTAGTGGCTTCTGGCACAACAAACACTGCATCTGTACACGTTCTATAATAAAACGCATACAATTGCACATTCTATTAAAGAGGGCTTATGCCCTCTTTTTTTATATATTTTTCTTGCCCACACATTCCGTACGCTGTATTATCAGCCAGAATTCAGTACCACATACCGTTTAATAATTATTAGTGGTGCCTTAGTAGCAGTGTAAGTAGTGAGGAATACATCGTGTCTAGCCCGACGTTAACAGACAAAGTCGCTAAAATGATTGTGCAAGATATTTTGAATGCGCAACTTCAACCAGACGAGAAGCTGGTCGTTGCTGAGCTTAAACAGAGATACGATGTCGGTGCCTCTCCCATCCGAGAAGCACTGGTACAACTTTCTTGGAGCAAATACGTCTGCTTACAACCGCAAAAAGGTTGTTGGGTAGCGCCTGTCTCTATTGATGAACTGAACGATCTCTATGAAAGCATGCGCTTTATCTCTTCCATTCTGCTCAAGCAAGCGATTGAAGCTGGCGATGAAGGTTGGGAGCTAGAAGTACTGACGTCATTTCATAAATTGTCGCGCGTACAACACGCAAAAGAAGGCTTTGACTGGCAAGAGTGGGAAGAGCGTCAGCATCAGTTCCATATTTCACTGCTCGAAGGGGCACGTTCGAAAAACATGCTCGGTTTCTTCAGTGATCTCATCACCCAGATCAAACGTTATCGCTACTACGCAATCGTTAACGGTTTAGAGTATGGCAGTTCTCGTCTAGATGACTACGAACAAATTATGAAGCTAGTATTAGCCAAAGATGGAGAAAAAGCAGCTAAGACGTTAGATAATCACCTAGAGAATAACAGACAGAAAATTCAAGCCATCATTGACGAGCAAGCTGTTGCTGCGTAACGAAATGAGATAAGAATCGAGCCAATAGGCTCGATTTTTTATGCCACCTCTTCAGAGCTAAAACAGACCGAGACTCGGTTACGACCGGAAGACTTCGACTCGTAGAGCGCAATATCGGCACACTTGTAACAACGAGTGCTATCTGCAATAAAGTCGGTCACACCAATACTGACCGTGACGGGGATATTCGCTTCCAAATCAATTGCTATACGCAAGCGATCCAAAGCCAGTTCAGCCTCCGTTATTGAGGTATGAGGCATGATGATCGCAAACTCCTCGCCACCGATTCGAGCCACAAAGTCTGTCTCACGCAAGGTGGACTCAAGCATCTGAGCCACATTAGTAATGACTCGGTCTCCTTCATCGTGGCCAAGCTCATCATTAACGCGTTTAAAAAAGTCGATATCGAGCAAAGCCAAGCAAGCATTCGAGGTGGCAGGATAACGCTCCATAAGACGGGCATTACGGCGCAGCTCTAATTCAAACTTACGACGATTCCACAGCTGAGTGAGCTCATCCCTTTCACTTAAAATACGCAGACGCTCTTCCAACTCTTTGCGATCACTAATATCAACAACCGAGGTAATGTAATAGCTGACCCGACCTGATTTAGCCAACACACTTTGTACCCGCAGTAGCGCAGTGGCTGTACGTTCATCACCGGCTCTTTGAATACTAATTTCACCTTCCCACAGCTGTTGATGGGCCACTTGCTCAAAAATCTCTAGCGACAGTTCAATTTGTTCTTCGCCAAGCAAGCGCTTAATGATATTGCGCGATTGAATATCGCGGTGGGCGAGTCCAGTTAGCGCACAAAATTGATCATTGACCATGATCGCTCGGTGGTTGCGATCGGAAATAATCACAGCAGACATACCACTCAAGGCTGCACGGGCTAATTGGCTTTCGATACTGCGTTTTCGGTAGTGAACAACGAGTAAAGTACCTGGGATAACGAACGCTAGCATCAAAACAAACACTAAAGTTGCTTCTTGCACTAAAGCTTCGCTCTCATGCTTGGCTATCGCGTCTAACTCTTTGCCATTAAGTTCTATCACCAGATAGAGGGGCTGTTGTGGAGAAAGGTAAATCTGATTAAAGACAATCAAACCCTCATTCTCCATCAGGTAACCCGACTTATTGTGTTGCATCATCTGCCAAGTGACAGGAAAAGTACGCGCAAAATTATGCTCATTGCGCTCTTTGACCAGGTGACCATATAGCTCGTTGAGGCTTGAACCAGCTAAATAAAAACCCTGCTCACCAATAAGCTCGGGGCTAAATCGCTCATCGGGCGAATAGTTTAAACGCGATGAAAGATAGCGAACGTCAATATTGAGGACCAAATAACCTGCGCGGTTTCCAGCGACATAGACAGGTGTAATTAAGCGCAGCGCGGGCTGATAAGGCTCGACAAGCTTGCCATGTTCATGCTCTAGATCGATTCCCCATACGCCAATATCGTTCTCATTCAGAGTTTGAGCGTACAGGTAATAGTTTCGCTGTGATTTATCTTGAAGATTTTTGTCGCTCTCAACCTCGGCATCTCCGTCGCTGTAATTGAGACGAATTTTCTCCATTCCGTTAGTATCTAAAAAACGGATCTGGGTATACCACTTTTGATTGCTTGCAACTGACGACCAAACCTCTTCAACAACGCCTTTATTGGTCTTTGTCGGCTCTAGTACATACTCATAGAGGTTACGACTGTGAGAAAGCAGCTCAATAATCGAGATAAACTGGCTACGAACACTTTGGTATTCACGCTCACTGTACGCAAGCTGGTGAATCGCCAACTCAGCATTTTGAACAATGATGTCTTTTTCAAGTTGTTGATGTTTCTTGAAATAGTAGAAAGAAACGAGAGAAAAAAAGACCAGCGTAGTAATAGCGAGATATGAAAATACGGATTTACGCTGCATTAGGTGAAGAAGGCTCGTGTCGATATGGCCGAGCAGTATATCATTTAATCGAAATAGGATTAAAGCCCCTACCGGAAGAAGTAGAATAGGGGCGACTTTACCAGCAATAAAATCACTGAATTGATCAATCGATCTTATAAATCACATCTACGCTATCGCGGATAACGATGGTAGAGTCTTGGTAACTGTTCGATTCTGAACGCGCATCCATAGCCATAGAGCGCATCAAAACAGGCTGATGACCAGGCATATTGTAATCAATGCGCCAAACACCATTCAGCTCTTTACCAAAACCCTCAGCGAGAAATTCTGCTTTGCTGTTGGCATCTTTGATCGCCGCCATTCGTGCCTGCTGTTGATACTTAGCTTGATCTTTAACCTTAAGTTGAATGTTATCAACTTGATTGATGCCTGAGTTGAGCGCCAGATCCAAGTATTGGTTTAAGTCAGCCAAATCTTCGACCGTCACCGTGACACTACGTGAAGCTCGGTAGCCTACCAACTCTGGTTTACCCTCTTTAGGGTAATGGTATTGAGGGGTAATGTAGAGATTTGAGCTAGTCACATCCTGCTTCTCTACGCCCTCTTTATTTAAAGCCTCAAGGAAGGTACGGACAACTTTATCAACCGACTGCTTTGCTTGCTCTGCCGTCATGGTTGACTCTACAACCTTAACCGAGAACTCAGCCATATCGGGTTTGGCGATCACTTCACCATAACCTGTGGTCGATAAATGTGGAAAATCGGGACTATTGGCCAACACGCCAAAACTGCTTAAAGACAGCGACAAGGCTGCAACAACTGTAGGGATAGCTTTCATACTCAATTACCATATGCCATTAACTCAATACATCATAGGCATGGAATAAATCGATACCAAGATCTAGCCGTCAGTTCTGACAGAGAATTAACTGAGCACTTACGCGGCTACATACTCGCTATTTCGGCAGTAAGTCCTCTGTGTATTCGACAATCGCCTGTGTCACCTGCTTAAGTAAACCCGTTTCAAGTTGCCAATGATGCCAGTAAATACGAAAGCTCATAAAAAAGCCCGGCATCAAATCCACTAACTTTCCAGAGGCAAGTTCCTGTTCGATTTGCAGCTTAGGGATCAAGCAATAAGCACAGCCCATCAAAGCTAAGTTGACAAAAGCCTCAGAGCTTGCGACATGATGATGCGGCACGGAATCGGGTGAAATATTAAAATGCTGCTTAAGAAAGTCACGATGCAGTTCATCGTGTTGATCGTAAGAGACAGCCGGTGCTTGTTTTAGCCCTTCTCGCGTCACTCCTGATGGAAAATACTCCTGAGCAAACTCTGGGCTCGCCACACACACATAATCCATTCGACCAATGTATTTCGCCTCACAGCCGACCATGGCTTTGGGTTCCATGCTTAACGCGCCCAAGACTTCGCCATTTTTTAATTTGTCTAACGTTCTCGCTTCCCCATAAACCTCAAGTTCAAACTGAATCCGCCGTGACTTCATAATTGGCGCCAAAGCGGGCAGCAGCCATGTCGCTAAGCTGTCTGCGTTAGTCGCAATGGCCGCAGTTTGTAGACGCTCAGCCGTTTCGTTATCTAGCTCTGGAATCAACTCAGATTCTAGCAATTGGACTTGTTGGTAGAGCACGAGAAGCTTTTGCCCTATCGGAGTAGGTCGTGGCGGTTGCTCACGCACTAAAACAGGTTGAGCTAGAAACTTTTCTAGCTGCTTTAGTCGTTGTGAAACCGCCGATTGAGAGACAAACAATGCTTCAGCAGCTCTCTCAAAATTACCACTACTGATCACCGCTTCTAGAGCCTCTATCCATCGATAATCCAAGCCACGCATCTTTATTCCTCTTAACGACCACCATATTAGACATTCTAATATAGTATAAAAATTATTAAATATACTTATTTTGACAGTTTACTTATCTTCTCGCCCTATCAGTTAATTTGTTGGAGAGAAAGCCGTGAACTTTTGGCTACTACTACAAGGCTTTGGCCTAGGCGCAAGTATGATCATCCCTATTGGCGCCCAAAACGCTTACGTATTAAATCAGGGCATTAAGCGCCATCACCACCTTACAACCGCGACGATCTGCAGTGTGCTTGATATTGTGTTTATCTCGCTCGGAATCTTCGGTGGTGGTGCTCTGCTATCACAAAATGAAACCTTGCTCATGTTAGTCACTCTCGGCGGCATTGCTTTTCTTGCGGTGTATGGTTCGCTGTCACTCAAAAGCGCTTTTACACCACAAGCAGAAGAGACTCAGCTCAACCAAACACTAAGAGGTAAGCGCGCTGTCATTCTAGGCGCTTTAGCAGTGACGGTGCTGAACCCTCATCTCTACCTTGATACTGTGGTGATTCTCGGTTCAATAGGCGGCCAATTTGAAGGCCAAGATCGTATCGCGTTTGCCATCGGCACCATGATGGCTTCACTAGTGTGGTTCTTCTCTCTTTCAATTGGTGCGGCCAAGCTCGGTCCCACTTTGTCACAACCGCGAGTTAAGCAAGGTATTGATATTGTGGTTGCGATTATGATGTACGTGATTGCCGCCTTGTTGGCAAAAGAGTTATTCAATCAGTTAATGTAGGTGATGTATGAACAAGCTGGATGCTATTTATCAGTTCAACAAACAGCTCTTAGAGCAATTGAATGTTGATTATCAAGAGTGGCAACACGAGCCTATATTAGATTTTGCCACCGACGAGAGGGTAGCAGAGCAATTAGGTTGGACAGGCACTCATAGTAAAAGCCTGTTTCTCAAGTTAAAAGGCTCTGGCTATGCGTTGCTTCTCACCGACAAAGATAGCCGTTTAGACACTAAGGGGATTAAAGCCCTAACCGGGAAGCGACCTTCGATAGTCAGCAATGAAGAAATGATTGAGCAGATTGGTTGCGTACCGGGAGCGGTGTGCCCTTTCGGTCTGCCTACTGAAGTAGAAATTATTGTGGATAGCAAACTGTATCAGCACGATGAAATCTTATATACACCTGGTAAACCAGAGGTGACCTTTGGCATCCCAGCCAACCAATTAAAAACCGTTTTAAGATCGCTAGAAAATAAAGTGCTAGAAATGTAAAAAGCGAGGCAGTTTGCCTCGCTTTGTTCAATCAACGGCTAGAGATTACGCATCCACTTTGTTCATATGAACATCCATTTGTGGGAATGGAATCTCGATACCTTCTTTATCTAAGCCTTCTTTGATCGCTTGCATCAAGTCGAAGTAGACATTCCAGTAGTCGGCGGTTTTAACCCAAGGACGCACGACAAAGTTAACTGAAGAGTCAGCGAGTGTATGCACGCCAACCTGTACACCAGGCTCTTTAAGAATGCGCTCATCTGACTGACAAATCGTTGTTAGTAGCTCTTTTGTCTTCTGTAGATCAGCGCTGTAAGAAACACCAATAATCAAATCGATTCGGCGTGTTTCATGACGTGAGTAGTTAGTGATTGGACTACCGATTACACTACCATTTGGCACCACAACCATTTTGTTGTCTGGTGTAGTTAGAACGGTTTGGAAAATCTGGATTGAATCTACCGAGCCTGCCACACCGCCAATTTCCACGTAGTCACCTGACTTAAATGGACGGAAAGCAACAATAAGCACACCAGCAGCAAAGTTAGAAAGTGAACCCTGTAGAGCTAAACCTACGGCTAAGCCAGCCGCACCGATAACAGCAACCACAGACGCGGTTTGCACACCTAAACGACCTAGTGCTGCAATCAACACAATAACAAATAGAAGGTAACGAACCAGGCCATGGATAAACTCAACAACCGCTTTATCCATCTTCTTCTTGTTTAAAACTTTAGCCACACTATTGGCGACCATTTTAACTATGATGTTACCGATAAATAAGATCAGAACAGCGGAAATAATGTTCACGCCATACTGCACTAAAAGATCGGAATTGTTAGTCAACCACTGCTCGGCATGACCTAAACCATCAACCAAAGGAGTTTCAATCCCTGCTGATTCACCCGCCATAATTTCTATCCTCTCAATAAAATGATTCTATGAACCAAACTGCTTTTAATTACCAATCAGAAACGACATCCCTATACATTCACTGAAGCAATGTCAGCTTTTTGGCACGATATCTCATTTTTGACTAATCTCAAAGTTATGTTTTTGCAAAGAGAGCAAAAACAAAAACTTATCAGAATTCTCTGATATCGGCACATTACAGGTTACGCAACAAATTTCTATTTCGCCATCACTTTCAGCTCGCAAGCAGATTACTTCACTGAATAACAGACATAAAAAAACCGCTCAAGGCGAGCGGTTTTTCATTTAACTTAGTAAAGACGAATTATAGTACGTCTACTGCGTTAAGGTCAGCGAATGCTTTCTCAAGACGAGCAACCATAGAAGCTTGACCAGCACGTAGCCATACGCGTGGATCGTAGTACTTCTTGTTTGGCGCATCTTCACCTGTTGGGTTACCGATTTGACCTTGTAGGTAATCACGGTTGTCCGCTTCGTACTGACGGATACCATCCCATGTAGCCCACTGTGTATCAGTATCGATGTTCATCTTGATAACACCGTAGCCGATAGACTCTTGGATCTCTGCTTCAGTAGAACCAGAACCGCCGTGGAATACGAAGTTTAGAGCGTTAGGTGCGATACCGAACTTCTCTGCACAGTATGCTTGAGAATCACGTAGGATAGTTGGAGTTAGTACAACGTTACCTGGCTTGTATACGCCGTGTACGTTACCGAAAGAAGCCGCGATAGTGAAACGTGGGCTAACAGCGCTTAGTTTCTCGTATGCGTAAGCAACGTCTTCTGGAGAAGTGTATAGCTCAGATGCGTCCATATCAGAGTTATCAACGCCGTCTTCTTCACCACCAGTACAACCAAGTTCGATCTCGATTGTCATGTTCATTTTAGCCATGCGCTCTAGGTACTTAGCACATGTTTCGATGTTCTCTTCTAGAGACTCTTCAGAAAGGTCTAGCATGTGAGAAGAGAATAGAGGCTTACCAGTTTGAGCGAAGAACTCTTCACCAGCGTCTAGTAGACCGTCGATCCATGGAAGAAGTTTCTTAGCAGCGTGGTCAGTGTGTAGGATTACTGGCACACCGTAAGCTTCAGCAACAGCGTGAACGTATTTAGCACCCGCTACAGCACCAAGGATTTGAGCACCTTGACCTTCAAGTTTAACGCCTTTACCAGCGAAGAAAGCTGCACCGCCGTTAGAGAACTGAACAACAACAGGAGATTTAACTTTCGCTGCTGCTTCTAGTACTGCGTTTACAGAGTCAGTACCAACAACGTTTACTGCTGGAAGTGCAAATTTGTTCTCTTTTGCTACTTCAAATACTTTCTGTACGTCGTCGCCAGAGATAACACCTGGTTTTACGAAATCGAAGATCTTAGACATGGATTTAATCCTATTTATCTGTCGTTTTAAAAATAAAACTTGTTAAGTTTAAATTCTTGCAAACGTTTGCTCACAACTCGCGCTATTCTAGCAAAAAAGTGTGATGTGCAGCAAACAAGAAAGCGGGAGAGTAACTCCCCCGCTTTCGTTTAATTACTTAGCGCGCTCTTCAAGCATCGCAACCGCTGGTAGTACTTTACCTTCAACGAACTCAAGGAATGCACCACCACCAGTAGAGATGTAAGAAACGTCCGCTTTGATACCAAACTTGTCGATAGCTGCTAGCGTGTCACCACCACCTGCTACAGAGAAACCTGCAGACTGAGCGATTGCTTCAGAGATACCTTTCGTACCTGCTTCGAAGTTCTTGAATTCAAATACGCCTACTGGGCCGTTCCAAAGGATAGTTTTCGCGTTGCCAATGATTTCAGCTAGTGCCGCTGTTGAATCTGGACCTAAGTCGAAGATCATGTCGTCGTCAGCCACTTCAGAAACGTGCTTGATTTCAGCTTCTGCGTTTTCGTCGAATGCTTTCGCACATGCAACGTCAGTTGCTACTGGGATAGAACACTCTTTCATTAGCTTTTGAGCTGTTTCAACTAGGTCTGCTTCGTATAGAGACTTACCTACGTTGTGGCCATCAGCTGCGATGAATGTGTTTGCGATACCACCACCAACAACAAGTTGGTCAGCAACTTTAGATAGAGATTCTAGAACAGTCAGCTTAGTAGAAACTTTAGAACCACCAACGATAGCAACAAGTGGACGCTCTGGTTTGTCCATTGCTTTACCTAGTGCTTCCAGTTCCGCAGCAAGTAGAGGACCAGCACACGCTACATGTGCATTCATGCCAACACCGTGAGTAGATGCTTGTGCGCGGTGAGCAGTACCAAATGCATCCATTACAAAGATGTCACATAGGGCAGCGTATTTCTTAGATAGCTCTTCTTCGTTCTTCTTTTCGCCTTTATTGAAGCGAACGTTCTCAAGAACAACTAGCTCACCAGTGTTTAGCTCTAAGCCTTCTAGGTAGTCTTTTGCTAGCTTAACTTCGCAATCTAGTGCGTCGTTTAGGTAGTTAACAACAGGTTGTAGAGAGAACTCTTCTGCGTATTCACCTTCAGTAGGACGACCTAGGTGAGAAGTAACCATAACTTTCGCGCCTGCTTCTAGACAGTGCTTGATTGTTGGTAGAGACGCTAGAATACGTGCATCAGAAGTCACTTTGCCTTCTTTTACTGGTACGTTTAGGTCCGCACGGATAAATACACGTTTACCTGCTAGGTCCAGGTCAGTCATCTTGATTACAGACATGTTGTGTCCTCTCAAATTTTCAATAAGTAAAGTTTTCAGTAGCCCGGCAACCCTGCCAGACCTATAAATTCTTCAAACGCTGTTGGTATAGTGGAGATGCTCAATATTTATTTCAAGGGTTAAAATAAACATTTCTCCATGACCGCTTATCTGCATTTCCCTATATCGTTGGCGTTTTAGCGTCAAATATGACGGGGAGCAGTCTGCATTGCGAGTGCAGTATCCAGCATACGGTTCGCAAAGCCCCATTCGTTATCGCACCAAACGAGCATTTTTACTAAGTGCCCATTACTCACCCGTGTCTGTGTGCCATCGACAATCGCGCTATGGGGATCATGATTAAAGTCGATCGAAACGAGCGGCGCTTCAGTATAGTCAACAATGCCCTGTAATGTACACTGAGATGCGTTAACAATGGTTTGATTTACGTCATTAACTTTCACATTTGTATTAATTGTGACACTTAAATCCATTGCTGTGACGTTTACCGTCGGAACTCTTACAGAAATCGCTTCAAACTTGTTGGAAAATTTCGGGAAGATTCTTTCAATACCTTTATGCAACTTAGTGTCTACAGGAATAATCGACTGGCTCGCTGCACGGGTACGTCTTAGATCCGAATGGTAGGCGTCTATGACTTGCTGGTCGTTCATAGAAGAGTGGATGGTAGTGATAGTTCCAGATTCAATTTCAAACGCATCATCAAGCGCTTTAATGATCGGCACAATACAATTGGTGGTACAAGAGCCATTGGAAACCACATTATGCTCAGCTTTGAGCGTTTCGTGATTAACACCATAGATGATGGTGTTATCAAGGTCGTTGGCACCAGGATGCGAGAATAGGACTTTCTTGGCTCCTGCTTTGATGTGTTCCTGACCATCCGCTTGAGTGCCAAATACACCGGTGCAGTCGAGAACTAAATCCACTTCGAGATCACGCCAAGGCAGTAACTCAATATCATTAAGATGAAGGATACGGATGGAGTCAAACTCCCCGGTGCCTTGATGAGGAGTATCATGGTGGATATAGATGTGCTCTTGATCGTTGGTCACCTTTCTGCCAAAACGACCATGACTAGTATCATATTGAAGCAAATGCGCCATCGCATCAGGCTGAGCAAGCTCGTTAACCGCTACTACTTTGATCTGTTGGTTCTTTCCACTCTCATATACTGCACGCAGTACATTACGGCCAATACGTCCAAACCCGTTGATCGCAACTTTCAGCATAAATCCATCGCCCTACATCATTTTCGTGTCACAAATACTACCCGATAGTAGGCCAAAACGCATTAAGTTAGTGATGTGTGCCGAACAATTGAAATTACACAACTTGATTAGTAAGCCAGCAATATAGATAGTCGCTGTGTGAGACGATTTTTCCTTATGGCTGTTTCTTATCTAGTTTCATCAACCAAAGGAAATGACTATGTCTGGGTACCCAGCCACTCACTTTTGTAAACAGTGCGAACAAGATACACCCCATAGTGAAGTGCTTGTAAGAAAGACCAGCAGCTACGACACGGACACTTCTTTGTTAGGTAGAGTCAAACTGATGGCTCATGCCTTTATTAATGGCGGTCACTACTATGACATGGACAGATATGTCACGTGTAAAGTCTGCGGCCACAAAGAGAAGGATAACTGGGGTAACGAGTTTGAGTAATCGCTACTTATCCTCAGATTGAACGCATAAAAAAACCGAGCCACTAGGCTCGGTTTTCTACTTAATGACTTCAGCAAATCTTATGCTAGTAGCTCTTTTGCTGTGTTTACTACGTTTTCTGTAGTGAAACCGAACATCTTAAATAGCTCACCTGCTGGTGCAGATTCACCGAATGTTGTCATACCGATGATCTTGCCACCGAAGCCAACATACTTGTACCAGAAGTCAGCAATGCCCGCTTCTACCGCGATACGAGCCGTTACGTCAGATGGAAGTACAGATTCACGGTATTCCGCGTCTTGCTTGTCGAATGCGTCTGTAGCAGGCATTGAAACAACGCGTACTTTCTTACCTTCAGCCGTTAGTTCAGCCGCAGCGTTAACCGCTAGCTCAACTTCAGAGCCTGTTGCGATAAGGATAAGCTCTGGCTTGCCTGCGCAATCTTTCAGGATGTAACCACCGCGTGCAATGTTAGCTACTTGCTCTTCGTTACGCTCTTGCTGCGCAAGGTTCTGACGAGAGAAGATCAGAGACGTTGGGCCGTCTTTACGCTCGATAGCCAGTTTCCAAGCCACTGCAGATTCCACTTGGTCACATGGGCGCCATGTGCTCATGTTTGGTGTTAGACGTAGAGAAGCCATTTGCTCAACCGGTTGGTGAGTTGGGCCATCTTCGCCAAGACCGATAGAATCGTGCGTGTAAACTTGGATGTTCTGAACTTTCATCAGTGCAGCCATACGCATTGCATTACGCGCGTATTCCATGAACATTAGGAAAGTTGCGCCGTATGGTACGAAACCACCGTGCAGAGCAATACCGTTCATGATTGCTGTCATACCAAATTCACGTACACCGTAGTGGATGTAGTTACCCGCTGGATCTTCAGCAGAAACAGACTTCGAACCAGACCACATAGTTAGGTTAGAAGGTGCAAGGTCAGCAGAGCCACCTAGGAATTCAGGTAGCATAGCACCGAACGCTTCTAGTGCATTTTGAGAGGCTTTACGTGAAGCAATGTTTGCAGGGTTAGCTTGAAGGTCAGCAATGATTGCGTTGGCTTTCTCTTCCCACTCGGCAGGTAGTTCACCGTTTAGGCGACGTTTAAGCTCAGCCGCTTCAGCTGGGTAAGCTGCTGCGTATGCATCAAACTTAGTGTTCCACGCTGCTTCCTTAGCTGCACCTGCTTCTTTCGCATCCCACTCCGCGTAGATGTCTGCTGGAATTTCGAATGGACCGTGTTCCCAGCCAAGTTCTTTGCGAGTTGCTGCGATTTCTTCAGCGCCTAGTGGAGCACCGTGACAGTCGTGTGAACCCGATTTGTTTGGCGAACCAAATCCGATGATCGTCTTAGTACAGATTAGAGTTGGGCGTGGGTCAGCTTTCGCTGCAACGATAGCAGCATTGATCGCTTCAGGATCGTGACCATCTACTGCTGGAATGACGTGCCAACCGTATGCTTCAAAACGCTTAGGCGTGTCGTCAGAGAACCAACCTTCTACTTCACCGTCGATAGAGATGCCGTTGTCATCCCAGAACGCGATCAACTTACCAAGACCTAATGTACCTGCTAGAGAACATGCTTCGTGAGAGATACCTTCCATCAGACAGCCGTCACCCATGAATGCATAAGTGAAGTGGTCGACGATGTCGTGGCCTTCTTTGTTGAACTGTGCTGCAAGTGTCTTCTCAGCTAGCGCCATACCAACAGCGTTAGTGATACCTTGACCTAGTGGACCCGTAGTTGTCTCGATACCTGGTGCGTAACCGTACTCTGGATGACCTGGAGTCTTAGAGTGCAGTTGACGGAAGTTTTTCAGATCGTCGATTGATAGCTCGTAACCTGCAAGGTGCAGTAGCGAGTAAATCAGCATTGAGCCGTGGCCGTTTGATAGTACGAAACGGTCGCGGTCAGCCCACTCTGGGTTAGCTGGGTTATGGTTTAGATGTGAGCGCCAAAGAACTTCAGCGATATCAGCCATACCCATAGGTGCGCCTGGGTGACCAGAGTTAGCTTGTTGAACACCATCCATGCTTAGAGCGCGGATTGCATTAGCGAGATGTTGACGAGAAGACATGTCAGCTCCTGAGTGCATTAAGCGAATCGAAATAAAATGGGCGATAATTCTCTCAAAGCGCCACCAGCACTGCAATCGTTTTCCAAGTCAAAAGCTCACAATTTTCCTAGCTTTCGCAGCAAATCGATAAAAGTTACTAATATTTCGACCGATTAACGCAAACGTTTGGTTTTGGCCAATAATAAAAAAGAGCTTGTAATCCGAGCATTCAAAACTAAAATAGACGTCTAGATGTAGATACACCTACAGATATCAGTATTATTTATTAGTGCTCCCCCTTTGATAACGGAGCGCTCTCTAAAAATTTAAAGTGGAGCTCACATGGCTAAGCACCTGTTTACTTCTGAGTCTGTTTCAGAAGGTCATCCAGATAAAATTGCAGACCAAATTTCTGATGCAGTCCTTGATGCGATTCTAGAGCAAGACCCAAAAGCACGTGTTGCTTGTGAAACTTACGTTAAAACCGGCATGGTGATGGTTGGTGGTGAAATCACGACTTCAGCATGGGTTGATATTGAAGAGCTAACTCGCCAGACGGTTCGTGAAATTGGTTACGTTCACTCTGACATGGGTTTCGATGCTGACTCTTGTGCGGTTCTCAATACCATCGGTAAGCAATCACCAGACATCAACCAAGGCGTTGATAAAGCAGATCCTAAAGAGCAAGGCGCCGGTGACCAAGGTATCATGTTCGGTTACGCGACCAACGAAACTGACATCCTAATGCCAGCTCCGATCACTTACTCTCACCTTCTTGTTCAAAAGCAAGCTGAAGTACGTAAAAACGGTACACTGCCATGGTTACGCCCTGACGCGAAATCTCAGGTCACTTTCCAGTACGACCAAGGTAAGATCGTGGGTATTGATGCAGTTGTTCTTTCTACCCAGCACTGTGATTCAATCTCGACGCCAGACCTACGTGAAGCAGTAATGGAAGAGATCATCAAGCCAGTACTGCCTTCTGAGTGGATCAACAAAGAGACAAACTTTTTCATCAACCCAACTGGCCGTTTCGTAATCGGTGGTCCTATGGGTGACTGTGGTCTAACAGGTCGTAAGATCATCGTTGATACCTACGGCGGCGCAGCACGTCACGGTGGTGGTGCTTTCTCTGGTAAAGATCCATCAAAAGTTGACCGTTCTGCAGCATACGCAGCACGCTACGTTGCGAAAAACATCGTTGCTGCTGGCCTAGCGGATCGTTGTGAAATCCAGCTTTCTTACGCGATCGGTGTTGCAGATCCAACGTCTATCATGGTTGAAACCTTCGGTACGGAAAAAGTATCGCAAGACGTTATCGTTGAAGCTGTACGTCAAAACTTCGACCTACGCCCATACGGTCTGCAAGAGATGCTGAACCTACTTCAGCCTATCTACAAGAAGACTGCGGCATACGGCCACTTCGGTCGCGAAGAATTCCCATGGGAGGCGACAGATAAAGCCGCTCTACTGCGCGAGTTCGCTGGTCTGAAGTAATCTTTGATTACACTATAAAAATATTAAGAACGTCTGGATTAGCAGACGTTCTTTTTTTATGCGCAAAAAAACATCAAGAAATTTGTATTTTTTTGCCATGCGGTCAATAGTTAAAAATATGTTAACGAACAAATCACACATCGACTTTGCTTCGTAAACTGTTTAACTGATGCGCCGCTTACATTATTAGAGGTCGCCAAGCCGGGCATCGAGTTTCGTTCACTGTCGCTCAAGAGCACAGTGTAGGTAGAGAATCGATCAAGGAGGATGTATGCCTCGTACGGTGAATCCACACGACTTCGATGACAAGAACAAAGAAGTCAAAGACTCAGAATACGCCCGCACGATTCCGTGTAATAAGGTCAGTATTTCTGCCCCGTTCCACTGGTTGTCGCTCGGTCTTCATGACTTTGTCCGTATGCCACTTATCAGCGCCTTTTATGGTTTGTGCTTTATGGCCGCCGCAATAGGTATTGTTTTACTTGTCCAATGGCAAGGCACTCACTTAGTCGTCATGCCAAGTCTCGTTGTCTATATGCTTATTGGTCCTTTCTTGGCGCTTGGTCTTTACGATGCTAGCTGGGAAAGAGAAAAAGGCCACCACGCGAGTCTGCTTCACTCAATGAAGGCAATTGGTCGTAACTCCACTTCCCAGTGGGCATTTGCCGTATTACTAGCGGTATGTATGATCTTTTGGATGAGAATCGCTGCCCTATTGCACGCTTTGTACCCATCGGTTCAAGGTGCACCGCTAACAGAATTTATGCCTTTCTTAGTCATAGGTTCACTGGTCGGTTTGGTTCTAGCATGTGTTGTCTTCAGTATCTCAGCGTTTTCCATTCCATTAATGATGGAGCGCCGAGTTGATATGATGACCGCGGTTTTCTCAAGCTTCAATGCCGTGAAATCGAATATTCCAGCCATGATTGTCTGGGCTGCCCTCATTTGTGGCGGTATTCTCGTCGGCTTTGCGACCTACGGAATCGGAATGCTGTTTACCATGCCAATTCTTGGTTATGGTACTTGGCATGCCTATCACGAAACGCTCAAGAAAAAGCATCACCCATAAGTCGCGCTCTACGCTGAACCAGTATATGATTCGCCTCTAACTATAGAGGCGTTTTTATTTGGAGTGTGCGTTGGATTTGGAACTTGAATACTTAGCAAATAAGGTCATGGCGGAATGCATCCAGACCGCATCACAAACATTTAAGCGCTCTTTTCCTCTCCCGCAATTAAACTTCAATTTACGCGGCAAAGCGGCGGGCAAAGCCTACCTGCAACTGAATCAGATTCGCCTCAACCCAGTTTTGTTCACAGAGAATCAGCAGGCATTTTTAGCGGAAGTTATCCCGCATGAAATAGCTCACTTAATTACTTACCAAGTCTATGGCCGTGTTCGACCACATGGTAAAGAGTGGCAAGGAGTCATGGAATCAGTATTTAACGTGCCAGCACGTACCACTCACAGCTTCGAAACCGCATCAGTACAAGGGAAAACTTTTGAGTACTACTGTGGCTGCAGCACTTACCCTTTATCCATTCGTCGTCACAATAAAGTATTACGCAATCAAGCAAGTTATCGCTGCCAGCAGTGCCAGCAACCACTCAGTTTTACTGGCAAGCAACTGTCATAAATAAGTAAAGCATCACTAATTTATAGCTAGATTTGCGTGTTAAACTGTAGTTATTACTACTTTTCTAACCCTCAATCATGAACAAATCTCTCTGGTTATCTGCTATCAGCTTGTTGTGCACTGCTGTTGTGTATGCTGCGCCCCCTTCATCTTTCTCTAAAGCCAAAAAAGAAGCGGTAAAGATATACACTGACCATCCAACCAGTTTTTATTGCGGCTGTAATATTTCATGGCAAGGTCGCAAAGGAATACCTGACTTAGAATCATGTGGTTATCAGGTCCGTAAACAGCAAAAACGAGCATCACGCATCGAATGGGAACATGTTGTACCGGCCTGGCAGTTTGGTCACCAACGTCAATGTTGGCAAAATGGAGGGCGTAAGAACTGCACCAAGAATGATAAAGCCTTCCGTATGATGGAAGCTGACTTACACAACCTGACTCCTGCGATTGGTGAAGTTAACGGTGACCGTTCTAACTATAACTTCAGTCAGTGGAATGGTGTCGATGGCGTAAGCTATGGTCACTGTGAAATGCAGGTCAATTTTAAGCAGCGTAAGGTGATGCCACCGGATCGCGCGAAGGGGTCCATTGCCCGTACCTATATGTACATGAGCCAAGAGTATGGCTTTCGCCTCTCTAAGCAGCAAACACAGTTAATGAACGCATGGAATAAGCAATTCCCCGTCGACCTGTGGGAATGCGAGCGTGAGCAGCGCATCTTCAAGGTTCAAGGCAATCACAACCCATTTGTGTATCAAGCTTGCCAAGCGTTATAAGTTAGCTCAAAAGAGTTTCTGGTAATTAATTGGAAACTCTTTCTAACCCTTGTTTTTTAAACCTAAAGCATCCATGTTAGAGAGAACTTCAAATCTCTTGTTGGAAATCGAGACACCATGCGAATCCCACGAATTTACCACCCAGAAGCCATTTCTCAGTTAGGCTCTTTGATGCTCAGTGATGACGCTGCTGGCCATATCGGCCGCGTGCTGCGCATGAAGGAAGGACAAGATATTTTACTGTTTGATGGTAGTGGGGCTGAGTTTCCAGCAACCATAGCGAATGTGTCGAAGAAATCAGTAGAGGTCGACGTCATAGAGCGTATCGAACGCAGCTCTGAATCACCGCTCGACCTACATCTTGGTCAAGTCATTTCACGTGGTGATAAAATGGAGTTCACCATTCAAAAATCTGTTGAACTGGGTGTGAACACCATTACTCCGCTCATATCAGAACGTTGTGGCGTTAAACTTGATCAAAAGCGTTTTGAGAAAAAGCTCGCTCAATGGCAAAAAATTGCTATTAGTGCTTGCGAGCAATGCGGACGTAACACCGTACCTGAAATTCGCCCAATTATGCAGCTTGAAGAGTGGTGCGCGGAAGAGTATGACGGCTTGAAGCTCAACCTTCATCCTCGCGCAAAATACTCAATCAATACCCTACCCGCACCTGTTGAAAAAGTGCGCCTGTTGATTGGCCCTGAAGGTGGGCTGTCCGCAGAAGAAATCGGTATGACTGAAGAATACAAATTTGAAGAGACGCTGCTTGGCCCGCGCGTATTACGCACAGAAACAGCGGCTCTCACTGCAATTACAGCCTTGCAAGTTCGTTTCGGCGATCTTGGGTAAACGGAGAAAATACATGATCAAATTAGGTATCGTAATGGACCCAATCTCGTCCATTAACATCAAAAAAGACTCTAGCTTTGCCATGATGCTTGAAGCGCAGCGCCGCGGCTACGAAATTCACTACATGGAAATGCATGACCTACATCTAGATCAAGGTGTAGCCATCGCAGATACCAAAGTCGTTGAACTAAAAGAAGATCCAAACGGTTGGTATGAGTTCAAGTCAGAGCAAACTATTGAACTATCTGAACTAGATGCCGTTTTGATGCGTAAAGATCCTCCGTTTGATACCGAGTACATCTACGCGACATACATTCTAGAGCGCGCTGAAGAGCAAGGTACATTAATCGTAAACAAGCCTCAAAGCCTACGTGACTGTAATGAAAAGCTGTTCACGGCTTGGTTCCCAGAGCTAACTCCAACAACAATTGTGACGCGTAAAGCAGATAAGATTAAAGCTTTCCGTGAAGAGCATGGGGACGTGATCCTAAAACCTCTTGATGGAATGGGTGGCGCTTCTATCTTCCGCGTTAAAGAAAACGATCCTAACGTTTCTGTGATCATTGAAACCTTGACCAATCATGGTCAAAACTACGCAATGGCGCAGACTTTCGTTCCTGATATTAGCAATGGCGACAAACGTATTCTTGTCGTTGACGGTGAACCAATGCCTTACTGCTTAGCGCGAATTCCAGCCAAAGGCGAGACTCGCGGTAACCTAGCGGCAGGTGGTACAGGTGAAGCTCGACCACTTAGTGAGACAGATAAAAAGATCGCTGAGGCTGTAGCGCCTACACTTAAAGAAAAAGGACTGATCTTTGTTGGTCTCGACGTCATAGGTGACAAGCTGACAGAAATCAATGTAACAAGCCCAACATGTATTCGTGAAATCGAGGCTGCATTCGATGTGTCAATTACAGGCAAGCTAATGGATGCCATTGAGCGCCGCTTAAAAGCCTAATCATATTTGGGCAACGCTATTGGTTGCCCTTCTTTTGTAAGTGGGAGTCTTTATGAATTTAACCAACCATTTTTTAGTGGCAATGCCGGGGATGAAAGACCCCTACTTCCAGCGCAGTGTTATCTATGTGTGCGAGCACAATGAAGATGGCGCGATGGGTTTAATGATTAATGCTCCTATCGATATCACCATCGGTAAAATGTTGGAACGAGTCGATGTAGAGCCCTCTCACCCTAAGCTTGTGACCGAGAGTTTAGACAAGCCAGTGCTTAACGGCGGCCCGGTCTCTGAAGATCGCGGTTTCATTCTTCATCAGCCTAAAGATGAATATGAATCGAGCATCAAGATGACGGATAACATCTCTGTCACCACCTCTAAAGATATTCTTGGCGTACTTGGGACAGAGGCTGAACCAAACCACTATATCGTCGCTTTAGGTTATTCAGGCTGGGAAGCAGGTCAGCTAGAAATTGAGCTCTCTGAAAACTCTTGGTTAACCGTAGAAGCGGATCCAAACGTGATGTTCGATACTCCAATCAATGAACGTTGGCAGAAAGCGGTGCAAATGCTTGGTATTGACGTCTCGCAACTCTCAAGTGATATCGGCCACGCATAACAAATAAGATACCTGTTTATGTCTAGAACAATTATGGCCTTTGATTTCGGCACCAAAAGCATTGGTAGTGCGATTGGGCAAGAGATCACAGGCACAGCTTCACCACTAAAAGCATTTAAAGCCAATGATGGCATTCCAAACTGGGATGATATCGAGAAACAGATTAAAGAGTGGCAACCTAATTTACTGGTTGTTGGCTTACCTACCGATCTGTATGGCAAAGATTTAGAAACCATTACGCCTAGAGCAAAAAAGTTCGCCAACCGCCTGCATGGACGATTTGGTCTGCCTGTTGAACTCCATGATGAAAGGCTTTCTACCATGGAAGCACGCGCTGATCTGTTCGAGATGGGCGGCTATAAAGCCTTGAGCAAAGGCAATGTTGATTGCCAATCTGCGGTAGTCATTTTAGAAAGTTGGTTTGAAGCCCAATGGGGTGAATAACTAGCAAGCTCCGCTAGTTTCTGCACTAGCGGAGATGATTTCTACTCAAATACAGTATCGTCTATTCGACGGTATTGCTTATCAAAACGCACAGCATAGTACTTACCGCCATCGTCATAGCGCAGCAAATAACTAATTGGATCAGCTAACAACTGAAATGACATGGATTTACGGTTAAAGTTACTTACATCTAATTTGATCCATTGATAGTCCGGATAGCCAAGCAGATAGATGTTGTCTGACTTTGTTATTGCATAGCCATAAAACTTCTTGTGGCGATTCTCTGATACTTGCAAGTAATCAATTTCCTCCCCAGAGATAGATGCTACAGAGGTCAAACTCAATTGATTATCCGCCCTACGCAGATTAAATAACTCACCGGTGCTATCTTTGACAAAATAGCCCCAATCAAACGGCTTCATATTGGTTGTTTTACCCCAGACTGCCTGAATTGGGAACTGAACACCGTGTTCAACTGCCAGTTGATTCAAGTTCTCACTCAACTGCTTATTCAGCTGTGCTGTTTCTGCTGCATAGATCTGAAACCCATCTCTATTAGGGGCAAAAGCATTCTCTGGGAAACGAATGGAGCCCTTATCGCTGATAGGATTAAATAGCGGATACAAATCAAGACTGCTTGGCGTCAATCGCTCTGGACTATACTGTAGGCTCATCCTAGAACGACGGATTGTGTTTTTGTTGTAGCTCTTGCCTTCGACTTCAATTGGCAACTTACCCTGAATATCAAAGTTCTTCCAAAATACAAAAGGCAGCACACTTTCAAACTCAAGCTTATCGAACTCTTTAGTTGCAGTGCCATAGTAAAACTTGTGGTGAGGTGCATTACGCTGATACACATAACCCTGCAAAATATGTGAGTAGAAAAGATAATACTTAGCCGGAGAAGTCACATATTGACTGTATACACGAAAACTAATCGCTCCGAGTAAACCACTTACAATCAACACAAAGCTCAAGGTATAACCAACACTGGTTAAACGGCGCGTCTTAACACTTAAGAAACTGTCTTTTACTGGAAACAGTAACCACAGCAGCAAAACTATCCCAACGACGTCAGACCAATGAGAGCGAGCCTCAGCGGTGTAAATCACCACCGAGGCGGCAACGACTAGCTTTAGCGCTTTACGTCGCCAATCATTTTCAACTAGCACCGAAATTAAACCTAGGTACATGGCGATTGCAGGCAATTGTCCTAATAAAAGTTCACGACCACTTGCTTGAACAATATCTACCGGATAGTAGTGATGAATAGCGGTTAATACGATAAGCACCAACAAAGCATTGATCGCTAATACTAAGCTTCCACCCACGACTAAATGTGCCCCAATCACGCGCTCTACAGACATAGGGAGGTGCATTAAGATACGAATTCGTTTACCCAATACTTCTGGAATAAACTGACAAAGAGCGACACCACTAGCGACTAGCAAGAAAACGTACATCACCCACCAATACGGCTTGTCACCTAAATGGGAGTAGCGATACCACATCATGGATTCAGGCTCGATATTGGCGAATTGGCCGACGAGATCGATGATGAAATACCCACCAGACACGACAACTAAAACGATCATTACGACGGCTAACTGGCGTAGTTTAAGCCACTCTTTACTGAAAATAGGGCCGGCACTCATCAATATTTACCTACATAGCCTAAGAATCGCTCCTCAAAGGTCAGCGATTTCGGGGTTAGTTTAATACCTAGCTTATTCTCCAACTGAGAGTGCTGTTCAAAGCTATACACAAGATTTCGTCCGCGGTAATTCTCAACTCGATGAATCAAGCCCTGAGGCAGAGATGCGAGTTCAACAGGCTGCTGACTAGAGTAACAATGAAAGCCTTGATTAAACTCCGCCATGCTCGCTTGATAGACATCAGTAGTTCTATCAACGATAGCGATCTGATCGACCAAGCTCTCCAAATCATTCATCACATGGGTTGTGATAAGTACGGTTTTATCTGTTCCGTTTAGGTAGTCTTCGAGATAGTCGATAAAAAGACGTCGATAACCCGCATCTAAGCCCATCGAATAGTCATCTAAAATAAGCAGGTCCGCATCTTGTGCCAGCAGTAGGCCTAAAATAACCTGAGATTTTTGTCCAAATGAGAGTGACGAGAGCTTCTGATTGATATCCACATCCATAAGTTCAATGAGATTGTGGAAATGTCTGGCTTGCCATTTAGGATAAAAGGAAGAGAAAAACGTCTCGACTTGCTTTATCGACATATTGTCGTAGCTAATAAAACCTTCATAAAGTAGCGCAATTTTTTCACGAGATTGAGGCGAAAGATAATTGGCATGTTCACCGAAGATAAGACATTGACCTTGCTGTGGTTTTAGATACCCCATCAACAAATTAATCAGCGTAGATTTACCCACTCCATTTTTACCCAGTAAACCAAAAATGGTTCCGGGTTCAATGTCTAGATTTAGGTTGTGATAAATCTTCTTTTTGCCATAGCTGTGGCAAAGGTCTCTGATTGAAATGGCCGCTTGGTTATTGCAAGACACGATCTACTCCGAAATATCATTGCCATCTATATAAACAATATGACCTTCACCACCATTTAAGATAACCGTGAAGCGGGTAGATGGCTTTTCAAAGTAGACTTCACCAAATTCATCTAACTTGGTACGCATCATTTCTTTTCCGTTTTGTTCTAGACGAAATTCGACACCATCAGCACTTGCACCATCGCTAAAACCGCCTTCGCATAAAATATAGCCATTACCTTCGTCATAGCAGGAGAGTAATGCGGTATGAGCAAATGAATAACTAGCAGGAAGTAATAAAAAACCCAGAACGACTATCGTTTTCTTCATATGACTATCCTCGGGTGAACTTTGTAGCCACTTTAAACAAATAAAGCTGGCATTAGGCCAGCTTTCATATTCATATCAATTCAAGCAGACACCTGATTATAGGTCTTGTGCTTCAATCCAAAGTACTGCGTCTTGCGACAGCTCTTTACCTTTAAACTCGGTATCTGGACCAGAACCTAGACAAGCGAAGCCCCACTTGCCAGCTGTTGGGATACCGAAAGTGAACATACCGTTGTCGTCTGTAATCGCAACGATAGCAGAAGCTGGAGTCGCACGATGAGTGTCTTTACCAAACGAATTTGCTTTAGTATCGATATCAGTGTTTAGGAATTCAATCTCACACTCAACGTCAGCTGCTGGCTTACCTTCAGATAGAAGTTGGCCAGTGAATGTGCTGCCAGCAAACACTTGGTAAGGCTTGTTCTTAGGAACGATTTCTGTCTTAAGGCCTATAGGCTCTTCCCAACCTGTTGGCATGGCACCTTTGTTGATGTAGCGTTTAGTGATCTGTTGGATATAAATGTCTTCGCCACCTTCATAATAAGGCGCTGGTACTAGACCAAAGATGTAATCGCCGTTACGACGGATTTTGTAGTCTACCTTGTACGCATCGGCTTTGTTATCGTGACCAACCCAAGAGATTTTCTTCAAATCTTTTAGTAGATCTGTCTTTTCACCTTTGAAGCTTACAAAGAACTCTTCTGGTTGACCCATGTCCATCACGTGACCATTTTCCATCGGGTGACCAAACACAAGTTTCATGTCGACAGTTGCTGGTTTTTCAAGCTGAGAAGTTGGTGTATACATCAATTGAAAGTGTGCTTGAGAAACTGCGGATAAAGAGAGTGCTGCCATACCAACAGCTAAAGATAGCTTTTTCATTTTTTATTTCCCTAAATATAAATAACTATTCAACAATATCTTTGCCATCGACTTCGATGGAATGTCCTGGGCCTGCATTAAACAAAACTTTATAAGCTCCTTGTGGCTTATTAAATTCAATTTCACCGTCTTCGTTTATTTCACTTTTAATTAGCTCTGTTCCTGAGCCATCCACGACTAAAATTTCTACGCCAGCAGCTGATGAACCATCAGAGAAACCACCTTCACAAAGAATGGTGTTATCACCAAAGTCATAACAGGAAAATAGAGGGGTATGGGCAAACGCCAAACTAGGTAAGGCGGTGCTAGCCAATAACAACAGGGTTGATTTTTTCATTGCTAATTCCATTTTGAGCTTACGCAAATAGACAGATATTGAGACTTGCTCTCAATTTGATGAAGGGAAGACTAACGATCTATTTATTTAAATGAAAGTGAGAATGATTCTTAACTACACCTTCATTGATTTAAATCATATTTAGTGGAGTTATTTTTGATTTAACAAAACGGATATTGATTACAATCTTGAGACGAAAAACAACTCTTTGTGTTCTTTATGGAAACCACTCTAAGCCAATTACCAATTAAGGCGCATGCGACTATCACAGCTCACATGTCTGATGGCGCGATTCGCCAACGTTTACTGGATTTGGGACTTATTCCACAGACCAAGATTGAATTTGTACGCAAGGCACCACTAGGGGATCCACTTGAGTTTCGCGTCGGTGCCACCAGCGTCGTGATCAGAACAACAGAAGCAGACACTGTAATCGTGCGTTTAGATTAAGCGCACGCAGTGAGGACAGAGTAATGCAACGGACAAAAGTACTATTAGCTGGTCAACAAAATGCTGGCAAATCGACCATTTTTAACATGCTGACAGGGGCAAGACAGCACGTAGCCAACTACCCCGGTGTGACCGTAGATAAGAAAACGGGCTACTTTTCTAACGACAATGGCGCTTATCAACTTATCGACTTACCAGGCACCTATAGCTTAAGCTGCTTTTCACTTGAGGAAAGGGTCGCTCGCGACGCATTGCGAAACGAAGCGGCAGATGTGGTCTTGAATGTTGTTGATTCAGCCAACCTTAATCGCTCCTTACATCTCACCATGCAGTTACTTGAGATGGAGCTCCCACTCGCGCTCGCACTTAACATGATGGATGTCGCACAAGCCGAAGGAATCACTATCGACTCACACTCTTTAAGTCAGGAGATCGGAGTGCCTGTCGTTGAGTGTATTGGCCGAAAAGGTAAAGGGGTAGAAGGCATCACTACTGCATTGGTTGATGCAAAAATTGGCTCAACACCTGTTGAATATCCTCTCTTAGAGCCAGAACTTGCCTCTTTAACCCATTGGATAGATTCTTATATTGAGCCACAAACCTACAGTACTCGCTGGCTTGCTCTACGCTTACTTGAACGCGATAGCCACATCGAAAAGTGGCTAGATGATTTAATGCCCGAGCAACAACTTGAGCAGCTTAATGCTAGAGTCGAACAACACTTAGAAGAAATTGCACAGACTCTTAACGGGACCGTCAGCGATTATGTCGTCGCTCAGCGCCATCAGCGTGTATCAACAATTATTGAGCGCTGCACAACTCAATCCCAACACCAAAGCAATCAGCTTTCACTCACGGATAAAATCGATAAAGTGGTGCTGAATAAGTTCGGCGCTCCCCTGTTCTTAATTGCCACTGTGTTCATCATTTACCAGAGCTCTATCGTCTACGGCTATGAACTGACCAACTATTGGTGGCCTTACCTTGCGGCATTTCGTGAGTTGGTGGCAAGCCTACTTCCCGAAGCGGGCTTCTTGCACGACCCTTATGTTCGCTCACTAGGGCTGTGGATCGTCGATTCAGCCAACACTCTACTCAACTACATCCCAATCTTTTTGATCCTTTTTGCCCTAATCGCAATATTGGAAGACTCGGGATATATGGCTCGAATTGCGTTTATTTCTGACCGAGTCTTGAACCGATTTGGCCTTCATGGGCAAAGCACTCTACCGATGATATTAGCCGGCGTATTTGCCGGAGGGTGCGCAGTACCCGGCGTTATGGCAACCAAAGGGATACCGGATAACCGAGCCCGTATCGCGACCATCTTAACGGTTCCTTATATGAACTGTTTAGCTAAAGTTCCCCTGTATACACTATTGCTCGGGATCTTCTTTGTTGAAGATAAGTCGTTGATGACATTTTATATTTCAACCATTTCCATTATCGCCGCGCTGCTAGTTGCAAAACTGCTAACTAAGTCGGTACTGCGTCGTACCGAACAAGCGCCCTTTGTCATGGAACTGCCTCGCTACAATCTGCCAACTGCTCGCAGTGTGGTGACTCGGGCGATGGAGCGAACTTGGATGTACGTTCGCAAAGTGGGTACCATAGTGCTTGCGGTTTCAACCATCATCTTCGTTCTGCTCCAGTTCCCTGGGGTTCCTGAACAAGAGCTCAATGACTATCAATTACGCGCAGAAAAAGCAGTGGCTCAATTCCAAAAAGCAGCTTACAAAACGCAATATGCTGATGCTTTTGACCAAAATGCTCTGACTGATCTGGTCAACTTCTACACCGACTATCGTCAAGCAAAACTGAATGCCAAAGGCGCACAAGCATCACAAAAGGTAAATGCCGATTTTCAAGCCCGCAATGAGCTCTACTTTTCGATTACTGCTCGTAAGGGTGATAAAGATGCCAAGAAGCTTAACAAACCACTGCGCAAGCTTGCTTCCGAACGTAAGAAAATCCGTCGCGAAATGAAAGAGCGACGCTTAGAAGCTTCCTTACTGGGTAGTTTTGGTCGCTCCATTGAACCTGTGACGCAATTTGCTGGTTTTGATTGGAAAATCAACGTCGCGCTGTTCTCTTCCTTTGCTGCGCGTGAAAGTAGCGTCGCAACCTTAGGGGTGCTGTTCCAGCCAGAAGAAGATAGTAATCAAAAGCTTGAGCAACGAATGGCAGAATCAGATGAGCTAGCGGGCCATGGTGAAGTTGCGGCAGTGGCACTTATTCTGTTCTTCATTCTTTACCCACCTTGCTTAGCGACTGTGATGATGATTAAGGTCCAAACGGGTCAGTATAAATGGCTGTTGCTATCGATTTTCTTACCCACTTTACTCGGTTTTACAGTTGCAACAGCGGTATACACCATTGGGACTCGCTTCGCACTCAGTGGCATTCAAGTCATGTCGTTGACTTACTTCTCCGCTCTATTGGCATTACTCATGGTAGGTTTACGCGATAGTGCGCAACAGAAAAAGCAGGGTAAGCCGATCCCCATTCAGATGATTGAGAAATAGCCATGTATCAACAAAACGTAGAAATGTGGGACATCCTGACCCTAGTGTTCGTTGTCGCCATCGCCGTGGGTTACCTTTACTTCCGTTTGGTGAAAAAGAAAGGCAGTTGTGGAAGTGGCTGTGGCGGTGATTGTGCTTCTCAAGCCAAGAAAAAGTAACTCCCTTTAAATAGTAAACCCAGCCAACACGGCTGGGTTTTAGATTTATATCATCGAGCTAGCGCTAACAACCGCTAGAAGACTAGTCCATATCAATCTTCACGCCACTGAGTGATCCGGAGCTAGACACATCACCACGTTGTGTTTTAAGCATTAGACGTAAATCATTGGCTGAATCCGCACTATGCATGGCATCTTCTTCACTGATCTTGTCTTCCACAACCAGCTGATAAAGTGCCTGATCAAAAGTTTGCATGCCAACCTCTTTCGACTTAGCCATGGTCGCTTTAAGCTCATGCAGATCGCCGCGGCGAATCAGATCCGACACACGTGGGCTGTTGAGTAAAACTTCAAACACGCCGTGGCGACCTTGGCCATTTTTATCTCGAATAAGTTGCTGACCTATCACACCACGTAGGTTCATCGATAAATCAAATAGGAACTGTTCTTTTTGCTCCTTAGGCACCAAATGAAGGATCCGCTCTAACGCTTGGTTAGCATTGTTTGCATGAAGGGTCGCCATACACAGATGCCCAGTTTCAGCAAAGGTCATTGCGTATTCCATCGTTTCACGTGTACGAATCTCACCTATTAAGATCATATCAGGAGCTTGACGCAGTGAGTTCTTCAACGCCACTTCATAGCTTTCAGTATCTAACCCCACCTCACGTTGTGTCACAATACAACGCTGATGCTCATGAACAAACTCTATCGGGTCTTCCACCGTCAAAATATGCCCTGTCCGCTGACTATTACGGAACCCAGTCATTGCGGCCATGGTTGTCGATTTACCCGATCCCGTCGCTCCAACCACCAGCACCAAACCACGTTTCGCAATCGATAAGTCTTGCAAAACATCCGGTAATTTAAGCTCATCAAAGGTCGGAATCTTGGTTTCAATTCGGCGAATCACCGCACCGGGCAATTCGCGCTGATAGAATGCAGAGACACGGAATCGACCAAAGTGACGCACAATGGCAAAGTTCGCTTCTTTGCTCGAATGAAACTCGTGTTGGCGATCATGATCCATAATCCCATCCAACAAAGAGCTCACAACAGCGTGTGATAGTTTGTCTCCGTGTGCACGCAGCTCTCCATCGACACGGTAAAGAATTGGCGCATCAACTGTGATGTAAAGATCAGACGCGTTTTGGTCGATCATCTGTTGCAAAAAAACATCAATATCCATAACTCTTTTCCGCCTAACTAGAACACTGAAGTTTCAAGTTCGATCTTCTTCGCCACCTCATCTTGATCAACGAGACCTTGTGCGATCAACTGCTTGGCATTTTGCTCCATGGTTTGCATACCATGTGCGGCACCGGTTTGAATCACAGAAAACATCTGAGCAACCTTGTCTTCACGGATCAAGTTACGAATCGCCGGTGTCGCCATCATAATCTCATGACACGCGGTCCGGCCACCGCCAATACGCTTCAGCAGCTTTTGTGCAATGACTGCGCGTAATGACTCAGAGAGCATAGAGCGAACCATATCCTTATCACTACCCGGGAAAACATCAATAATACGGTCGATGGTTTTTGCCGCTGAGCTAGTATGCAAAGTACCAAACACCAAGTGCCCGGTTTCTGCCGCTGTCAGTGCTAGGCTGATTGTCTCTTGGTCACGTAACTCACCCACTAAGATCACGTCTGGGTCTTCACGCAGTGCACTGCGCAGCGCATTATTAAAACTATGTGTATCTCGATGAACTTCGCGTTGGTTGATTAAGCACTTATTATTGCTATGAACAAATTCAATTGGGTCTTCAATCGTTAGAATATGCTTATTGTGATTACGGTTGATATGGTCAACCATTGCCGCCAAAGTGGTTGATTTACCAGAGCCTGTAGGGCCAGTCACCAATACCAAACCCTTTTCCATATTGGAGATACTTTCGAAGATTTGCGGGGCTGACAGTTGCTCTAAGGTCGGGATCTCGGTCGGGATGGTACGAAATACCGCCGCGCAACCACGCGCTTGGTTAAATGCATTAACACGGAAGCGACCAACATTGGGCAGCTCGAAAGAAAAGTCGACTTCAAGGCGCTCTTCAAATTCACTGCGTTGACCATCATTCATAATTTCGAATACTAAACGATGCACGTCTGCATGGCTAAAAGCAGGTACGCCAAGCTTTCTTACTTCACCATCTATCCGTACCATTGGAGATACTCCGGCAGAAAGATGTAGATCTGAAGCATTATGCTTTACACTAAAATCCAGTAATTCGGCGATATCCATTTAAAATCCTTAAGTAAAATCTGCTATGACTAGTATTCAACAAAACATTGAACAGATCACCTCACAGATTGAGGGCGCACAACAAAAGTGTGGACGCGGTCGAGACACAGTGCAACTTCTGGCAGTAAGTAAAACTAAGCCAGTCGAGGCAATTTTAGAGGCAGCTCAAGCCGGGCAAGTCTCTTTTGGCGAGAACTATGTGCAGGAAGGCGCAAACAAAGTCGAGTATTTTGCCGAGCACCATCCGCAGTTAGAGCTTGAATGGCATTTTATCGGTCCAATCCAGTCCAATAAATCACGCCATGTTGCTGAGAGCTTTGCTTGGGTTCATACCGTTGATAGAGCCAAGGTTGCTAAGCGCCTCAACGAGCAACGACCAGATAGAATGGCACCAATACAAGTGCTGATCCAAGTTAACACCAGCGGCGAAGATTCGAAATCAGGTATCAATGATGATGAAATCTTTGAGCTAGCAGAGTTGATTTCTAGCCTGCCCAACCTCACTTTAAGAGGATTGATGTCAATTCCGGCTAACGTCTCAGACTATGCCTCACAGCTAGACGCCTTTACTCAGCTAGCTCAACTAAAAGATAAGCTTGCGCAGCGTTTTCCAGAGCAAAACATCGATACCTTATCAATGGGAATGAGCGGCGATATGCAAGCCGCAATTGAAGCTGGCAGTACTATGGTACGCATCGGCACAGCGATATTTGGCGCGCGAGATTACAGTAACAAAGCGTAAGCGGTTCACAAGGAATACAACAGTAATGGAACATAAGAAAATTGCCTTTATCGGCGCAGGAAACATGGTTAAAGCCATAGTGTCGGGTTTAGTGGCTGATGGTTATCCAGCGGAGCTAATTACAGCGACTGCACCATCAGAGACGCGCCGACTGCCTTTAGAGCAAGAATTTGGTATTCGTACCACCGATGACAACCTTCAAGCTGCGCAGCAAGCAGACGTTGTCGTACTGTCGGTAAAACCTCAAATGATGGAAGAAGTGTGTAAACCACTGCAAGACATCGATTGGTCACAAAAGCTGGTGATTTCCATTGCTGCTGGTATTCAAAGTGCCCGCTTTGACCAAATGCTTGATTGTGAACTTAACCTTGTACGCGTCATGCCGAACACGCCTTCGCAACTCGGGCTAGGAATGAGTGGTCTTTATGCGCCAGAAAAAGTATCGCAGCAAGATAAAGCCTTCGCCGCCGCGCTGATGGAATCATGCGGCAAAGTATGCTGGGTTGAACAAGAATCTGGCATCAACAATATTATTGCGGCGGCCGGAAGCGCCCCTGCGTATTTCTTCTTGTTTATGGAAGCGATGCAAGCTGAAGCCATCGCTCAAGGTTTTGATAAGCAAACGGCCCGCTTGCTGGTGCAACAATCGGCTCTTGGCGCTGCTAGCATGGTTGAAGGTAATCCAGATACCGAACTTTCAACCCTGCGTGAGAACGTGACTTCAAAAGGTGGCACCACCGCAGAAGCACTGCGAACATTCAACCAACATCAACTTTCAGATATAGTAGCCAAAGCGATGCAAGCCGCGGTTTCACGCGCTGAAGAGATGGAAAAATTATTTTAAATGACCAGAGCAACAGTCTCTAGACAATAAGGGTAACCTATGAATTCAATGAGTTTTCTGATTTCCACCCTGTTTGATCTCTACATCATGGTGGTGATCTTACGTATTTGGTTACAAGCTGCCCGTGCAGACTTCTATAACCCGTTTTCGCAATTTATCGTCAAGGCTACTCAACCAGTGATTGCACCGCTACGTCGTGTCATCCCTTCTGTCGGTAGCATTGATTTAGCTACTCTGCTATTTGCTTATGTGCTTTGTGTGCTTAAATTTGTCGCGCTTATTTTAGTCGCTTCAAATGGATCCGTTTCATTTAGTGCTGACTTCCTATTCTTAGGTCTATTGTCATTGGCTAAAGCAGCAGGTGGCTTATTATTCTGGGTGCTATTAATCCGCGCAATTCTAAGCTGGGTGAGCCAAGGCCGTAGCCCGATTGAGTATGTTTTCCATCAGCTAACAGAGCCTATGCTAGCGCCGATTCGTCGCATTATTCCTGCGATGGGTGGCTTTGACCTAAGCGTACTGGTGCTGTTTATTGCGCTACAGTTTGCCAATTTCTTGATGGGTGACCTGATCGGCCCTATCTGGTTCCAACTATAATGTCACAAGCAGCTTGGTTTGATGGTGAAGACCTTGTTATTCGGCTCTATATTCAGCCGAAAGCAAGTCGAGATAAGCTTGTAGGTCAACACGGCGAGGAGCTGAAAATAGCGATTACAGCGCCTCCTGTCGATGGTAAAGCCAACGCTCATCTGAGTAAGTATCTCGCCAAGCAATTTAAGGTGGCAAAGGGATTAATAACAATAGAAAAAGGCGAGCTGGGCAGACATAAACAAGTCCGTATCAGCTCTCCATCCCAAATACCTAACGAGATAGAAGCCATCCTATGATGGCTTTTTATTTGTGTTCATGTAGAGCACACGCCCAATACAAAGGAAGCATTATGAAACAATGGATCACTCTTATTCTTGCTACAACCCTAGCCCTACCTGCATGGGCAGGTCAGTTTAAAACCATCAAAGATGTTGAAGTGCATTATTCAGCCTTTAACTCAACGTTTTTAACCCCTCAAGTCGCGCGCAGCTACAAACTCAAGCGTAACGGTTACTCAGCGATTCTCAATATAAGCGTGTTAGATAACTCTCAAGTAGGCAAACCTGCGATCACCGCAGAGCTTTCTGGCAGCGCGAAAAACCTGATTGGTCAAACGCGCGAACTCAGCTTCCGCGAAGTGAAAGAAGGCAGTGCTATTTACTATCTTGCTGAGTTTCCGATCTCAGACGAAGAGCGACTCACCTTCAACATTGACGTTAGCGCTGGTAATAAAGGCGCAGGGGCATTAAAGTTCACCCAAAAATTTTATGTCGAAGAATAGAAATCGACAGTCGAGAAATAGATAAGGCGATACGATGAAAAGCAATAAGATTGTTCTAGCGACCGGTAACCAAGGCAAAGTACGTGAAATGGCAGATTTACTGTCTGACTTTGGTTTTGATGTTGTTGCTCAAAGCGAGTTCAATGTGTCTGAAGTAGCAGAGACCGGAACAACATTCATTGAAAACGCTATCATCAAAGCGCGTCATGCTGCTAAAGAAACTGGGCTTGCCGCTATCGCCGACGATTCAGGTCTTGAAGTTGATTTTCTAAAAGGTGCGCCTGGTATCTACTCGGCTCGTTATGCAGGTGAAGATGCGAGTGATCAGCAGAACCTAGAAAAACTGCTTCAAGCAATGAAAGATGTACCTGAAGAACAACGCAGTGCTCGCTTTCACTGCGTGCTAGTACTGATGCGTCATGAAAACGATCCTACCCCAATCGTCTGTCACGGCAAATGGGAAGGCCGCATCTTAACTAAAGCACATGGCGAGAATGGCTTTGGCTACGACCCGGTATTCTTTGTCCCTGAAGATAATTGCGCTTCGGCAGAGCTAGAACCTACACGTAAAAAGCAGCTTTCGCACCGCGGCAAAGCATTGAAACAGCTTTTTGCGACGCTATCTGAGCAAGCGGTCTAGGTCATCTTTTTCACCACTATGAATCAGTTAATTCCACCAGCTCTGAGCCTTTATGTACACATCCCGTGGTGTGTACAAAAGTGCCCTTATTGCGATTTTAATTCGCACGCGCTCAAAGCAGATATTCCAGAGCAAGAGTACATTGCTGCCCTGTTACAAGATTTAGATGCAGACATTGAGCGCTACCAGATTGCAGACAATCAGCGCCAACTGCACTCGATTTTTATTGGCGGCGGAACGCCAAGTCTGATTTCGGCCCAAGGGATTGCAGACTTGTTGCAAGGCATCGAGGCGCGAATTCCATTCAAGTCAGACATCGAAATCACAATGGAAGCTAACCCCGGCACCATAGAAGCAGAACGCTTTGCTGGTTACCAAAAAGCGGGGGTGACTCGAATATCTGTTGGTGTACAGAGTTTTGAGCAGCAAAAGCTAGAAAGGCTTGGACGCATTCACGGTCAAGATGAAGCGGTAAATGCAGCTGAGCTTGCCCACAAAATTGGCCTCAACAGCTTTAACCTCGATCTTATGCATGGTTTACCGGATCAGTCTGTTGATCAAGCTCTAAGCGACCTGGAAAAGGCGATCGAACTCGATCCCCCACACTTATCTTGGTATCAGTTGACGATCGAGCCAAACACCATGTTCTACTACAAGCAGCCTACTTTGCCTGACGACGATGATTTGTGGGATATCTTTGAGTTAGGGCATAAAAAGTTAGCTGACGCAGGCTATGTGCAGTACGAGATTTCAGGCTACAGCAAACCCGGTTATCAATGTCAGCACAATCTCAACTACTGGCGTTTTGGTGACTACCTCGGGATTGGTTGTGGCTCGCACGGTAAGATAAGCTTTGCTGACGGTCGTATTGTACGTACCACCAAGATTAAGCACCCTAAAGGCTACCTTGCCGCTTACAACAATATGGTTAAGCCTTATCTCAACAGCGAACACGAAGTCGCTTTTGAGGATCGCCCATTCGAGTTCTTTATGAACCGCTTCCGCCTGATAGAAGCGTGTCCTAAGCAAGACTTCTTAGATACGACAGGGCTTGGCTTTGCCGCAATTCAAGAGACCATAGATTGGTCGATTGAAATGGGCTATATCGATGAGAGCGACATTCACTGGCAAATCACCGAGAAAGGCAAACTGTTCCTCAACGACTTACTAGAAGCCTTTATGGTGGAAGAGTAGAGCGTAAATAGGATATGGGAGAAAGGAACGGACTTCGTCCTATGGAGAGCTAGAGAGCTAGAGAGCTAGAGAGCTAGAGAGCTAGAGTCACGTGGTTGAACACCGACGTCAACTCTAGTTTTCCAGCAGGGCGAAGCCCGACCCAGTTATCTAGCAGCGAAGCGCACCAAACTTATCTAAAAAATCGATCGCCCAATGCGCTCTGCTAACAGTTCTAGCGCTTTGGTTCCTGCCAGCGAGTTACCTGATGGATCCAGTTCTGGTGACCAAACAGCAATCGTCATTTCACCGGGTACAACAGCCATAATGCCGCCACCAACACCCGATTTACCTGGCATACCCACTCGGTAGGCAAACTCACCGGCACCATCGTATAGACCACACGTCGCGAGCAAAGCATTAAGTTGCTTGGTTTGGGTTGGTGTAATCACTGGCTTTCCGGTCTGAACTGAACTCCCTTTATTGGCTAGGTAGCTAAAGGTTTTTGCCAAATCGACACAGCTCATCTTGAGTGCACACGCGTGGAAATAGTTGTTTAGTACTGGGATTACTTCATTTTCAAAGTTACCAAACGAACGCATTAGGTAGGCAATTGCCGCATTGCGATCGCTGTGCATCATCTCTGAAGCAGCTACAACCTTGTCATAACAGATATGAGTATCACCAGACAACTGGCGAACAAACTCTAATAAACGCTGGCGAGGAGCCGACAAGCGGCTATTAAGCAAATCCGCCACAACAATGGCTCCGGCATTGATAAACGGATTGCGCGGAATGCCCTGCTCCATTTCAAGCTGAATAAGAGAGTTAAATGCTTGACCAGAAGGCTCTTTACCAACGCGAGCCCAAATTTCTTCAGGTTTATACAAACACATCGCTAGCGTCAGGCTGAGCGCTTTGGAGATTGATTGAATAGAAAATGCTTCATCAGCATCGCCCGCTTTGATCACTTCACCTTGATTGGTAAAAACAGCAATACCAAACTTTGAAGCGGGCACTTTCGCCAAAGCAGGAATGTAGTTAGCAACCTTACCTTGACCGATAAGTGGGCGAACCTCTTCTAGAATCTCTTGTAATATTTGTTGTGTCGGTTTCATCAGCAACCTTAAAAATCAATCAGTTATTATTATTTTCTTGTAGGGTCAAAAAAGCCAACATAGGCATGTTGGCTTTTAAATTCTATTCGATGCGCTGCTCTAGTCTTCAGGAAGCAGTCATTGCATTCGTTTTGGTTATTTTACGCGCTTAAACTTAATATCCCAAACGCCGTGACCTAAACGGTGACCACGTGCTTCAAATTTTGTTAGCGGGCGCTCATCTGGACGAGGGACAAAATCGCCTTGTTCAGCAATATTTTCGTAACCCGGCGCTTCGTTCATTACTTCAATCATATGCTCAGCGTAGTTCTCCCAGTCTGTTGCCATGTGGAAGATACCTGCACCTTCGATAAGCTTCTGGCGAACCATCTCAGCAAAGTCTAACTGTACGATACGACGCTTGTGGTGACGCTTTTTGTGCCATGGGTCTGGGAAGAATAGCTGTAGAGTCGCTAAGCTGCTGTCTGGAATCATATTAGCGAAAACTTCTACCGCATCGTGACACATTACACGCAAGTTAGTAACACCTGCATCACGCGCATCTGAAAGACATGCACCAACGCCAGGACTATGCACTTCAATACCGATGAAGTTCTTTTCAGGAGCATTTTTCGCCATTTCTACTAACGATGCGCCCATGCCAAAACCAATTTCTAGAACGACAGGGTTGTCATTACCAAACACTTCTTTCCAGTCAAGAAGCTGTTCTTGGTAATCAATACCCATCGTCGGCCAGCACTCATTCATCGCGTTTTCTTGACCCTTGGTCAAACGACCTTCGCGTCGAACAAAGCTGCGAACTTTGCGTATCAGTTTACCGTCTTCGTTGTACTCGTTAGTGGTCACTTCACTCATGATTTTGCCTGTTTAAAAATTGGTCTCGCCTCAAAGGGATTGTGATTATCCAAAGAATTGCTATCGGTGCAAGTTTTTTAGCGAATTTCAGCTTCGTTCGCCTATATCCTTACTCTTTATCGGTTGTACTTTACCTACATTCTATGATGCAATTTTGTTTAATTACACAACTATAATGTCGAGCATATCGTGACCCCATTTGCCAGTGCCATCTTAGATTGGTACGAAAACTATGGACGTAAGAGCCTACCTTGGCAGCAGGATAAAACTGCATATAGCGTATGGCTATCAGAAATTATGTTGCAACAAACTCAGGTTGCGACCGTGATTCCCTATTACCAACGGTTTCTAGAGCGCTTTCCGACCGTTGTTGATCTTGCCAATGCAGAGCAAGATGAGGTTCTTCACCTCTGGACAGGTTTAGGTTATTACGCTCGTGCTAGAAACCTGCACAAAGCCGCCAAAATAGTCGCGCAAGAATATGATGGCCAGTTTCCATTAAATATCGAGCAGATGAATGCCCTGCCGGGAATCGGCCGCTCAACCGCTGCGGCCGTCCTTTCGTCCGTATACAAACAGCCTCATGCTATTTTAGATGGCAACGTCAAAAGAACCCTTGCACGAAGTTTTGCCGTCGAAGGCTGGCCGGGGCAAAAGAAGGTCGAAAACCAACTTTGGCAATACGCCGAAGAACACACACCGGATGTCGATGTCGATAAGTATAACCAAGCCATGATGGATATGGGGGCGATGGTCTGCACTCGCAGCAAACCAAAATGTACATTGTGCCCTGTTGAATCTTATTGCATCGCGAATAAGCAAGGTAACCCACTCGATTATCCGGGTAAAAAACCTAAGAAAGACAAGCCAATAAAAGAAACTTGGTTTGTCATGCTGCACTACCAAGGGCAAGTTTGGCTAGAACAGCGCCCTCAATCCGGTATTTGGGGTGGTTTGTTCTGCTTCCCTGAAAATCCAGATGCAGAGCTTGCGCATCAGCTTGATATTCGAGGAGTGTCTTCGAAAATGATTGAGCAGCAAACTCAGCTGATTGCCTTTCGCCATACCTTTAGCCATTACCACCTCGATATCACACCAATTTTGGTAGACCTATCAAAGCAACCTCATGTGATAATGGAAGGAAGCAAAGGTCTTTGGTATAACTTATCGCAACCTGAAGAGATTGGCTTAGCTGCACCAGTAAAACAGTTACTGGAAAGCTTACCATTCGAACTTCAAAGCTAATTATTGTTAAGGAGTCGTTATGAGCCGCACTGTATTTTGTGCTCGACTACAAAAAGAAGCCGATGGATTAGATTTCCAACTTTATCCAGGCGAGCTAGGCAAACGTATTTTTGATAACATTTCAAAACAAGCTTGGGCTGAGTGGCAACACAAGCAGACCATGTTGATCAATGAAAAGAAGCTCAACATGATGGATCCTGAGCACCGCAAGTTGATCGAAACTGAAATGGTTAACTTCCTGTTTGAAGGTAAAGACGTTCATATCGAAGGCTACACTCCACCAAGCGAGTAACGAACAGCCCACGTTGAAACAGAGAAATGACATCATTGCCCGCAGTGATGTCATTTTTTTAGGAGAGTTATGAGAAAGTTAGCGTACTTTTTAATTGCAGTGACACTGACAGGCTGTAGCCGCGAGTTTGTAGAAAGCCTTTATGATGTCAATTACGAACCGACCAATAGATTTGCGAAGAACCTTGCGGAGCTACCCGGGCAATTTCAGAAAGATACTGCAGCTCTCGACGCGCTCATCAGCAGCTTTTCTGGCAACATTGAAAAACGTTGGGGACGAGGTGAAATTAAATTTGCGGGTAAAAGCAATTACGTAAAGTACATCGATAACTATCTTAGTCGCTCTGAAGTTAACTTTGATAAGGGATTGATTACTATAGAAACCGTCTCTCCGACTGACCCAAAGAGACACCTTAAGAACGCGATCGTTACCACTCTACTCACGCCTGACGATCCCGCTAACGTCGATCTATTCTCCTCCAAAGACGTCAAACTTGAAGGGCAACCTTTTCTCTACCGACAAGTGGTCGATCAAGACAAAAAGGCAATTCAATGGTCTTGGCGCGCCAGTCGTTTCGCTGATTATCTGATCGCGAATAAGCTAAAAGTGAAGAATGTCGACTTTAAAAAAGCCTATTACGTCGAAATTCCGATGGTCGAAGAGCAATTTGAGATTCGCAGTTACAAATACGCCGATATTGTTCAGCGCGCTTCACGTAAATATGACATCCCAGAAGACCTGATCTACGCAATCATCAAAACAGAAAGTAGCTTCAATCCATATGCGGTTAGCTGGGCGAATGCGTATGGCTTGATGCAAGTTGTGCCAAAAACAGCCGGAAAAGACGTCTTCAAGTTAGTAAAGAAAAAGTCAGGGCAACCTTCACCTGAATACCTGTTTAATCCAGAGAACAATATAGATACAGGTACCGCCTATTTCTATATTCTCAAAAATCGCTACCTGAAGGATGTCAGCCATCCGCTTTCATTGGAGTACAGCATGATTTCTGCTTACAACGGAGGCACAGGGGGCGTGCTCAATACTTTCAATCGCAATGACCGTAAACGTGCAATGCGCGATCTTAACTCACTGCAACCTAATCAAGTTTATTGGGCATTAACCAAAAAGCACCCCAATGCGGAAGCACGTCGTTATCTCGAAAAAGTTACCAAATTCAAAAAGGATTTTAACTCAGGCAAAACATAATCATCAAAAACGCCTAAATAATCGGCACTCAACCACTTTTTTGAATTTTTTTCTAAAAACAAGTTGACGGCAAGACCGAAAATCCGTTTAATAGCGCTCCGTTGCCCGGATAGCTCAGTCGGTAGAGCAGAGGATTGAAAATCCTCGTGTCGGTGGTTCGATTCCGCCTCCGGGCACCACAATTTGATTGTTGGTGTCTAAGACATCAATAAGTTAGCAAAAAGAATATTAGTGTGCCGACTTAGCTCAGTAGGTAGAGCAACTGACTTGTAATCAGTAGGTCACCAGTTCGATTCCGGTAGTCGGCACCATTCTTTTGCCTCGATAGCTCAGTCGGTAGAGCAGAGGATTGAAAATCCTCGTGTCGGTGGTTCGATTCCGCCTCGAGGCACCATTATTTGGTGCTTAACAAATAGTGGTCTTAAAGACCTGTTGTTAACACAAATAATTCCCCCTTAGTTCAGTTGGTAGAACGGCGGACTGTTAATCCGTATGTCGCAGGTTCGAGTCCCGCAGGGGGAGCCATATTAGAAAAAGCCTCATCGCAAGATGAGGCTTTTTTCGTTTCTCTCCCAAAAAACTTTCCAAACACAAGACCTTTACCGCACTGGTTTCATATATTACTTATTGCCTCGATTATGTAGCCCTCCCCTAAAATTGTTGTCCAAGCCTGTTTTATGCTTGTGCTGTCGTAAAAAACGACTTATTTCACACCAAAAATTTAATCTAAATCATAGTTTGAACTCAGTCTGCTATTAGGCTTAGAGCATCTAAAATAAGATGGCAAACATATTACAACAACGAACCAACTTCGATTTCGATTAAAAATCGACCTATTGATGAGCAATTTTTATGAAACTTAAGACACAAGCTTATTTATTATCAGGAATTATCTTGATCGCCTTGCTTGCGTTAACCGCAACAGGTCTCTGGACTCTGCGCGTAGCAAGTAACTTAGACAACAAGGCTCGCGTAACAGAATTGTTCCGCAGCGCCTACAGTATCCTTACTGAAGTCGAGCAAATGGCGATTGACGGCACGCTTGAAGAGCAACAAGCTAAAGAACTGGCAACGCGCTTGCTGCGCAACAACATCTACAAAGACAATGAGTATGTTTACGTTGCCGATGAGAAGATGACCTTTGTTGCCACCCCTCTTGATCCACAGCTTCATGGAACAAGTTTCCATGACTTCAAAGATGGCGATGGTAACAGCGTTGGCCAACTCATTCTCGATGTGCTAGGACGCAAAACAGGGCAGATGGTTGAGTATACTTGGACGCAGAAACAGCCAGATGGCAGTATCGAAGAGAAACTTTCTATCGCGGAGAAAACACCTCATTGGGGTTGGGTGGTAGGAACCGGTATCGGCTTTAATGAAGTCAATGCTCGCTTCTGGTCTACGGCGCAATGGCAGCTGGTGCTCTGTTTGGGTATTGCGGGCGCTATCTTAGCCACATTAATTGTTTCAATCCGCCGCATGCTCACTCTTCTTGGCGGAGAGCCACAAGAAGTACGCCGCGCGGTTCAAGAAGTCGCGAAAGGCAACATCCAGACAACGTTCGAAAATCAAGCCGATGATGGCAGTATCTATCAAGCTGTTCAGCAGATGAGCCAGTCTTTGGCTCAGCTAGTGAGTAACCTTGAAGGTTCAATGCATGACTTACGCAGCGAGTTGGCAAGTGTAGAAGATCGCGCGGGAAGTATTGCTCAGCTAACTGATTCTCAGCAGCAATCTACCGCGATGATCGCTACGGCAATGACAGAAATGGCTTCTTCGGCAAGCAACGTTGCCGATTCAGCCAGTGATACGGCAAGAAACACAGATGAAGCTGACAAACAGAGCCAACATACTCAGCACCTGATTCACAATACCGTCGATAACATTCAAGGCTTGGCCACTCAGCTAGGTACTGCAAGCCAAGCAGTGGCAGATCTAGATAACGATGTAAACAATATCGTTAAGGTTCTCGACGTTATCGGTGATATTGCCGAGCAAACCAACCTGCTAGCACTTAATGCGGCTATCGAGGCAGCCCGAGCAGGTGAGCAAGGTCGCGGTTTCGCTGTGGTTGCCGATGAAGTTCGTAACCTAGCGGGTCGAACTCAAGACAGCACTAAAGAAATTCAGCAGATGATTAGCAACTTGCAAGAAGGCTCACGCAACGCAATCCATACTATGGAAGTCTGTGCAGAAACCAGTGAAAGCACTGTTCAAGAGTCACAAAATGCTTCTGAGGCATTGCAGCAAATCGTGGTCGCACTAGAGTCTATTACCCAGATGAGTCAGCAAATTGCCACTGCGGCGGCTGAGCAGACTCAAGTAAGTGATGATATTTCTCAGCGAATCAATATGATTGAAGAGAGCGGCAACCAATTAAGTGGCGTCGTTACCGAAAGTCATAACAGCACTCAAAGCCTAGCAAGATTAGCGAATGAGCTAGAAAACTGGGTAAGCAAGTTTACTGTTAAGCACTAATTCGGCTTGGAGTAGTAAAAAGCACGCCTCTTCGCGTGCTTTTTTGTTGTCTAAACTGGACTATTTCACTTATCAGAGCGTATAACGCCTGTTGTCCTCTATACATTTAATATCCAAAATGGATAAAAACAGCCCATTAAGTATAGAAAAACAACAAACGATATTTTTTTTGCATTTTAATGTTGACCTAAAGCACGAAAAGCCGTTTAATACACCTCGTCGCCCGGATAGCTCAGTCGGTAGAGCAGAGGATTGAAAATCCTCGTGTCGGTGGTTCGATTCCGCCTCCGGGCACCACAATTTATTTGTTGGTGTCTAAATAAGACAACAACAAGAAAAGAAATAACGTGCGCCGACTTAGCTCAGTAGGTAGAGCAACTGACTTGTAATCAGTAGGTCACCAGTTCGATTCCGGTAGTCGGCACCATTTCTTTTCCTAATGGACAATTCCTCCTTAGCTCAGTTGGTAGAGCGACGGACTGTTAATCCGCAGGTCGCTGGTTCGAGCCCAGCAGGAGGAGCCACTTTTAGTGTGCCGACTTAGCTCAGTAGGTAGAGCAACTGACTTGTAATCAGTAGGTCACCAGTTCGACTCCGGTAGTCGGCACCATTTATTATATTTTAAGAGTTCGTTCTTAAAGCATAATTCCCCCTTAGTTCAGTTGGTAGAACGGCGGACTGTTAATCCGTATGTCGCAGGTTCGAGTCCCGCAGGGGGAGCCATATTAGAAAAAGCCTCATCGCAAGATGAGGCTTTTTCGTTTCTACTACTCCTGGTTTGTTCCAAACCAATGTCTCAGACCTAGCCGGCCGCGTTGAGTCCCGACAGGGGAGCCATATTTAAGAAGCCAAGTCGAAAGACTTGGCTTTTTTCGTTTTTAGCTTTCTCTCACCTACCCCATTATCGGTAAATCCACGCCACTCATTGGCAAAAGCCATCTTCACTTCCTATATTTACTCCATAATATTTATAAGGAAATATCATGGCTAGGAAGCAACTGTTTGTCATTGCTGCGGAGATCTCTGCAGAACTTAATCGTGGTGTGCTTATTGCTAAACAGCTCCAGCTTGTTGCAAGTAATGCCCGCGCATTGGCTTTACGTGCTGGGGAAAGTGCGGCTGGTTTCCACCCTATCACTGATTCCATTGACGAACTTGTCCGCCTTACTCTCAATGCTTCTAGCAGCATCAACCTAAAGGCGCAGAGGCTCAGCAAGATAGCCACCGCTGAAGCGCGCTCTCGTACTGTTCTAAATCATTTTGAAACCGTCTACACGCGCTCACAAGGCGCTGTTTACCTCCATAGCCTTGATGCTACCCGCTCTCGATGTTTTGAAGAAGCAGAGCAGCTCAGTCAGACCTTTATCCAAGACTCTAAAGAGCTCAGCACACTTCTTAATACCCTCCACAGTGAATTGAGGGTTGCCTTGATTATTTCAACCTTGCTAAGCGTTGAAGCCTCCCAAGTCGAAGAGCGTTTTAAAGGGCAGTTGAACTCTATTGCCGACAGTGTCCAAGAGTCTGCGGAAGCTATTCGTAGCCATGTTCTGCAATCCCTCAAATTATTCTCGTTGTTCGAGTAAAGGAATACTATGCAATCAAAAGTCTTATTTAGAGATGATGAACACCGTTGGATTATGTTTGCCCGCGATCCTCACAAACCTGAAAAGATCATCGATACCAATCAATATATGATCGTCAATAAGCAGCAAGCGATTCTGCTTGATCCCGGTGGGATAGAGATGTTCTCTTCCATGCTCAGCAGTGTGGTCAAGGAAGTACCGACGGATCAAATTAAGTATCTGTTCGCTTCTCACCAAGATCCAGACATCATCTCCTCTCTCGGTTTATGGGATAAAGCTTTGCCGAGCGCGACCCTATACTCCCCTTGGCTATGGGAAGGCTTTATCCGTCACTTTGGTATGGAGTCTATCTCCTTTTCTCCAATTAAAGATGAAGGTGGACGCTTATCTCTTGCTGACATAGATATCGAATTTATTCCCGCGCACTACATGCACTCATCAGGGAACTTCTCCGTCTATGATCGTAAAGCCAAGATTTTAATGTCAGGGGATATTGGGGCGGCGCTCGATGTGCCCAATGCACCCTTGTTTGTCGAAGACTTTGAAGCTCATATTCCAAAGATGGAGTACTTCCATCGACGTTGGATGCCATCAAATAAGGCCAAGAGCGCTTGGATTGAACGAGTGCGAAACCTTGATATCGATATGATTTGTCCGCAGCACGGTGGGATTTTTAAAGGTGATAATGTCCAGTGCTTCTTAGCTTGGCTTGATGAGCTCGATGTGGGTATTGCGGTGTAGACGGTTAGATACAAAAAAGCCAGTCACTCTGGACTGGCTCTATATTCGCTTGCTCTAGGCTAGGCTTTCACACCTTGCTGTTGGTTTAGCATAGCGACCTCTTTATCAAGCGACTCTAGCTTAGCTTTCATCTGCTCACGACATGTATTGGCGAGTTCACGAACATTCTCTTTGCCGTAATCTTCGACTTGTACTGGAGGCAACATTTCAATGATAACGTGGCCATTGTTCAAACGGTTAAGCTTCACGCCACCTGTTGAGCTACATACGATAGGAATGATGGGTAGCTTAGCACCAATAGCAGCATGGAAAGCACCTGTTTTGAAAGGCAGTAGACCACGACCTCGCGAACGCGTCCCTTCTGGGAACATCCACACAGATACGTCACTGTTGTTCAGGCTATCGACTACCTGATCGATCGTCCCTTTGGCTTTAGAGCGGTTCGCACGGTCGATTAGAATATTACCCGTTAGCCAGTACAACTGACCAAATAGAGGCATCCAAGCTAGGCTCTTTTTACCTACTGTCACAACTTTTGGTGTTACCGCCGATGAGACCGTAAACAAATCCCAGTTGTTCTGGTGGTTAGCAATGTAAATATGCTGACCACGTTTGTAAGCGTCTTCAGGAATGCGCAGCTCAAGCTTAATACCGAACACTCTCGACATCTTTCCAAATAGACGACCAAAGGTAAACACGTGCTTTGGATTACGCGGGCTCAGTAAGCAATAGCCACAGCCAAAAATAAACATCACAATTGCAAATATCGCAACAGCCAATACACGTAATAGTGCAATCATTGTGGTTCTCCAAAATAGAGAGTCAATTATCAGTTGAGCAGACTCTAACTGATCTATCATTCATAAAAAAGCCGAAACTCGCGTTTCGGCTTACAAGCGTTAGCTGATTCTATCTTTAATCGCGAAAACGTTCAATATTTGCGCCTAAAGCAGACAGCTTGTCTTCAATTTTGTCGTAACCACGATCAATGTGGTAGATACGGTCAACAATGGTTTCGCCATTCGCAATACAACCGGCGATAACCAAGCTTGCTGAGGCACGAAGGTCAGTTGCCATCACTTGTGCACCACTTAGCTCATCTACGTCACCACAAATAACAGTATTACCTTCAATCTCTGCTTTAGCGCCCATACGCATCAGCTCAGGCACATGCATAAAACGGTTCTCGAAGATGTTTTCGGTAATGACACCACCGCCTTTGGCCATTAGGTTAAGCAGCGTGAACTGAGCCTGCATATCGGTTGGGAATCCTGGGTGTGGCGCAGTGCGAACTGTCACCGCTTTTAGGTCTCTGCCCGTCATGTCGACAGTGATCCAGTCTTCACCTGTCTCAACCATTGCACCGGCTTCTTCTAACTTAGCCAGTACCGCTTCAAGCAAGTGCGCTTTAGTGTTACGACACGTTACTTTACCGCCTGAGACCGCTGCCGCGACTAGGAAAGTACCGGTTTCAATGCGGTCTGCAACCACAGAGTGCTTACCACCACCTAGGCGTTCTACGCCTTCAATAGTGATTGTATCTGTACCTGCACCAGAGATCTTAGCACCCAACTTGTTAAGGAAGTCAGCAGTATCAACAATCTCAGGCTCACGCGCAGCGTTATCCAAAACTGTTTTACCTTCCGCCAAAGTAGCTGCGCACATAATTGTAATCGTTGCGCCAACACTAACTTTGTCCATAACAATGTGAGCACCTTTAAGGCGACCATCAACATTCGCTTTAACGTAGCCGTCTTCAAGCGTAATCGTCGCGCCAAGCTGCTCTAGACCATGAATGTGCAAATCAACCGGACGAGCACCAATCGCACAGCCACCAGGTAATGAGACCTGACCTTGACCGAAACGAGCCACTAATGGACCTAGTGCCCAAATTGAAGCTCGCATCGTTTTTACTAAATCGTAAGGTGCGCAGTATTCATCAATACAGCTTGGATCAACATGAACAGAGCCATTGCGCTCGACTTTAGCACCGAGTCGCTCTAGTAGCTCCATCGTTGTGTCGATATCACGCAAGCGAGGCACATTGGCCACTTCAACTGGCTCTTCAGCCAAGATAGACGCAAATAAAATTGGCAGTGCAGCGTTTTTTGCACCAGAAATGGTTACTTCACCTACAAGAGGCTTGTTAGAACCCGTAACTCGAAACTTTTCCATTATTAAACCTTACAGTGACATCAACTTCTTATCACGAGCCCACTCCTCTGGAGTGTATGCTTTGATAGAGACAGCGTGGATGTCATTTCTTTGGATGTATTCCATCAGTGGTGCATAAATTAGCTGTTGTTTTTTAACGCGACTCATTCCATCGAAACAAGCATCAACAGCAACTACTTCATAATGACTGCCTTCGCCTTTCACGTGCAGTTCTTCTAATTTAAGTGCTTCGTTTAAAATCTGTTGTACTTTTGCGCTATCCACAATTCACCCCTGTAGTATTCTTTAAATGCCCTGCAATGAGCTCATCGACATTGCTCAACTGAAATAATGTGCGCAGTTGTTCCGGCACGAAACTGAGCATTATATGACAGTTTTGTTTTTTTGCATTCTCAATTAGATGAATTAGCATCACCATTCCAGCAGAGTCTATCCTTGTTACGGCTTCTAACGAAACTTCAACCTGCTCACTTGGTAGCTGCGATGTTTGAATAGACTGCCATAGCTTAGGGACAGTATCTCGATTCAGGTCACCGGTTAGTAAGTACTGACCATCATTACTTTGCTGCCACTTGGGTTCCATCATTGAGCTTTACTCTCAAGACGAATCGGTTGCTTGGCAAGCTCTTCTAGCTCTTGAGCGACTGACAGAATACCTTCTTGGCGAAGCTTAGTGCTCCACTCAGACTGTTTACTAGAAAGAAGACTGATACCTTCGGCAATCATGTCAAATGCTTGCCATTCGCCGCTCTTCTTGTCACGACGCAGCTTAAATTCCAACTTAATGTTTGGTCGCGGCGTATCAACGATGTCGACCTTAATGCTAGTGATGCTTTTTTTAGGGTCAAGCTTTGGCTCTGGACCAAACTCGATCGTCTGGTCAGTATATTGGGTCAATACTTGCGCATAAGAGCTGACTAAGTAGGCACGAAATGCAACGATAAACGTACCTACATCCTCACGCTTAGCCCCTTTTAAATTCGACCCAAGCAATTTCAAAGCCGCATACTTTTCGTTGACGTAAGGCATTAATTCTTCATCAACAATCACTTTTAAATGATTGGGATCTTGCTGTACCTGATCTTGCTCCGCTTTCAAACGAGCAAAAGCGTGCTCTGATACCTGCTTCATCATCTGATAAGGTTGAGTCTTATCAATTGACTCAGCGGAAGCATTAAACGCTAAAACCATTGAAAACAGAGTAAGTACTAACTTTTTCAACATCATTCTCTCCTTACTCTTCAGAGCCACCTACGCTATACAAGACCTGACCAATCAAATCTTCTAGCACCAAAGCAGACTTGGTGTCTTCAATATAGTCGCCTTCCACCAGCATTTGCTCATCTTCAAATACAAAGCCCGGCGTTAAACCAATGTACTGCTCGCCAATTAAACCTGAAGTTAAAATTTTCACACTCGACGTTTCTGGAAACTGGTTGTAGGTGCTGCTGATTGCCATGGAAACCACAGGAAGTAAAGACTCTCTATTAAGGCCAATACCGGTCACGCGCCCGACGACCACACCACCCACCTTTACTGGGGAGCGTACTTTCAAACTACCGATGTTGTCGAACTCTGCCTTGAGAGTATAAGTATCGTTGGAGCCGAGCCCCTTTACGTCAGCAACTTGAAAAATCATCACCAGAATTGCGCAAATTCCAGCGAGAACGAAGCTACCAACCCATAATTCAATCTTGCGAGTTTGTTGCATGATTAGTTCCCAAACATCATTTAATTACCAAACATCAAGGCCGTTAGTACGAAGTCTAGACCAAGTACAGCCAAAGAAGAGTGGACAACGGTGCGAGTCGTCGCGCGACTGATCCCTTCCGAAGTCGGAATCGCATCGTATCCATTAAAAAGCGCTATCCAAGTAACAGTTATCGCGAACACTAAGCTCTTAATCATACTGTTACCAATATCTTGTCCAAGTTCGACAGAGGCTTGCATTGCCGACCAGAAACTACCGTGGTCAATCCCTTTCCAATCAACCCCGACCAACTGACCACCCCAGATACCGACAGCCATGAAAATCATCGCTAACAGTGGCATAGAGATAACGCCAGCCCAGAACCGAGGCGCTATGACTCGTTTAAGGGGATCGACCGCCATCATTTCCAGACTCGATAGCTGCTCAGTCGCTTTCATCAAGCCAATTTCAGCCGTTAACGCAGAGCCTGCACGCCCAGCAAACAAAAGCGCTGTTACCACCGGCCCTAGCTCTCGAAGCAAAGAGAGCGCAACCATTTGGCCTAAAGCACCTTCAGCGCCAAAGTCGACCAAAATGACATAGCCTTGTAGACTCAGCACCATACCGATGAAAAGACCTGACAAAACAATAATAATCAGGGATTGAACGCCAACGCTGTAGAGTTGTTTAACCAGTAGAGGTAAGTTCTTGAGTGGCTGAGGTCGACTCGCCAATGCGCCAAACAGCATCAAGCTTGCTCTACCAAATGCTTCACACACCGACATAGTACGGCGGCCAATCGAAGCTACAAAATTCGCTAGGCCCATTATAAGAACAGCTCCTTAGCTAAAGGTTGAGACGGGAAGCGAAATGGCACAGGACCATCAGCATCCCCTTTAAGAAACTGCTGCACCTGTGGATCCATCTTGTCTCGCAACTCTTGTGGTGCTCCGCTCGCAATCACTTTGCCGTTGGCCAAGATATAAACCCAGTCCGCAATACTCATCACTTCAGGAACATCATGCGACACGACGATAGAAGTAACGCCCAGTGCTTGGTTCAAGTTACGGATCAGTTCCACCAGCACGCCCATCGTTATCGGGTCTTGGCCAACGAAAGGTTCGTCATACATAATCAGTTCTGGGTCGAGTGCGATCGCACGAGCTAACGCCGCACGTCTTGCCATTCCACCAGAGAGCTCGCTTGGCATTAGCTGAGCCGCGCCGCGTAAACCTACCGCTTCTAATTTAAGTAGAACTAAAGTGCGAATAATCGACTCGTCTAACTCGGTATGTTCGCGCAATGGAAAGGCGACATTGTCAAACACTGACAAGTCGGTAAACAAGGCACCTGATTGGAACAGCATGCTCATTTTCTTGCGCTCTTGATAGAGCTTACGTCGGCCTAAAGTGGGGATATTGTTGCCATCAAACCAAATATCGCCGCTTTCAGGGTAGATTTGGCCGCCGATAAGACGCAACAAGGTTGTTTTACCAATCCCTGATGGACCCATGATCGCAGTCACTTTACCTTTAGGCACACGTAGACTGACATTATCAAAAATCTTGCGCTCGCCACGAGAAAACGTTAGCTGCTTAACGGTAACTAGGTCTTCAGATTCCATGCTGGACTCATATTTGTTCCTTTAAGAATGGGCAATCATAAGCACATTCAAATCGAATTTAAAGCACCGTTCAATTAAATGTGAGTTATTCGAATTATCACTCTAACGCCCGCCTACTCTACCTTATCCGTCTTTACTACGTATTTGGTTAACAATTAATTGAATGAACTGCTTTTCTTTTTACCCCCAAACCGTCAAAATTAACGGTTAAATTCTCTCGTTGTATATTGATTAGGAATCATCATGCTTGAAGCCGTCGTGTTTCTCATTATTGGATTGGTATTTTTGGTGTGGAGTGCCGACAAACTGGTGTTTGGCGCAGCTGCTCTCGCTCGTAACGTAGGTATTTCTCCTCTTGTTATCGGTATGACCATCCTCGCTATGGGCTCTTCAGCACCTGAAATGATGGTTTCTGCCACTGCTGCTCTAGACGGTAAAACCGATACTGCGGTAGGGAATGTTTTAGGCTCTAACATTGCCAATATCGCATTAATCTTAGGTATAACGGCGCTAATCAAGCCACTTTCGATCAGTTCAGCCGTTCTACGCCGAGAATTACCTTTAATGATTGGTGTGACCCTTTTGGCTGGTGTCCTTCTGTGGGATAGTCACTTAGGCTTCTACGAAGGTGTATTACTGTTTGCACTTTTTGGCGCTTTCATCCTCACGATGCTGCGCATTAGCCGCAATGAGAAAAAGAATGGCGATGCATTCATTGAAGAGCAAGAATCAGAGGTCCCTGAAGGCGTCAGCAATGGTAAAGCTGCAATGTGGGTGGTGATTGGCCTGATTGTTCTCCCACTTGCCGCAAGCGTATTGGTCGACAATGCCGTAATCATTGCTCAATACTTTGGCATGAGCGATCTCGTTATTGGTCTGACGATTATTGCAGTCGGAACTAGCTTACCTGAACTGGCGGCCTCTCTCGCTGGCGTAATGAAAGGCGAAGATGACATGGCAGTCGGTAACATCATCGGCTCAAACGTATTCAATATTCTTGCGGTAATGGGGATCCCTGGCATTCTAAACCCTTCAATTTTAAGTGAGTATGCAATGGGGCGTGATTTCTGGGTCATGCTAGGCGTATCTTTACTGCTGGTTGCGATGGCACTAGGCAAATCTCGTAGCATTAACCGCTTTGAAGGCGCAGCCCTATTTTGCTGCTTTATTGGCTACCAAGCCTACTTAATTATGAACATGACCGCCTAAACCCCTGTTGGAGTTCTGTATGTTTGACTATCGCTCTGCGGCACTAGAAGTACTAAAAACCGAGATTGCAGCACTAGAACAGCTCGACCAATATTTAAATCAAGACTTTATCAAAGCATGCGAGCTTATCTTGGCTAATGTAGAAGGTAAGGTCGTGGTCATGGGTATGGGAAAATCCGGTCATATCGGCAATAAAATTGCTGCGACACTGGCAAGTACTGGCACCTCATCCTTTTTTGTTCACCCTGGCGAAGCTGCTCATGGTGATCTGGGTATGATTGAACCAGGCGATATTGTGCTAGCTATTTCCAACTCAGGTGAATCTGGGGAAATTCTCGGGCTTTTCCCAGTGTTAAAACGTCTGAATATCAAAATCATCAGCATGACAGGTAAGCCAAAGTCGAACATGGCAAAACTGTCTGATATTCACTTGCAAATAACAGTACCTAAAGAGGCTTGTCCAATCCAACTTGCACCAACATCTAGCACAACGGCAACACTAGTAATGGGCGATGCGTTAGCGATGGCACTCATGCAAGCGCGCGGTTTCACGGCGGAAGATTTTGCCCTATCGCATCCAGGTGGTGCACTGGGAAGAAAACTGCTGCTTAAGCTGTCTGATATCATGCACGTGGATGAAGCCTTACCACTCGTCACTCCGAACACCGTTGTTCGTGATGCGCTGCTCGAAATCAGCCAAAAAGGGCTTGGTATGACGGCTGTTGTCGACGACCACCAGCAACTGGTTGGTATATTTACCGATGGTGATTTACGCAGAATATTAGATAAGCGCATTGATATTCACACTGCGCTGATTGGTGATGTGATGACCCTGAACCCAACCGTCGCTACGCCAAATATGCTCGCGGCTGAAGGGCTAAACTTAATGCAAGATAAAAGCATTAATGGCCTAATCCTGTGTGACAACGGCAAAGTGGTTGGCGCGCTCAACATGCACGATTTATTAAAAGCTGGAGTGATGTAATGTCGAAAATGATTGAAACTTTATATCAACCAGTGGAACAATCCATTCTAGATATTGCCAAAGAGATTAAGCTGTTAATCTGTGATGTCGATGGCGTCTTCTCTGACGGTCTGATTTACATGGGCAACGGTGGTGAAGAACTGAAAACATTTCATACCCGTGACGGTTATGGCGTAAAATCGCTAATGAATGCAGGAATTGAAATCGCCATTATTACTGGTCGACGCTCTCAGATCGTCGAAAACCGTATGAAAGCATTAGGTATCAAGCTGATTTACCAAGGCCAAGATGACAAAATCAAAGCCTATCAGGATATTTGTACCAAGCTCGATATTGCACCTGAACAAACTGGCTATATTGGTGATGACCTAATTGATTGGCCTGTGATGGAGCAAGTTGCTTTAAAAGTATGTGTGGCTGATGGACACCCACTACTGGCGCGTCGAGCAAACTACGTGACCTCTATTCGAGGTGGACATGGAGCAGTAAGAGAAGTCTGCGACCTAATTCTACAAGCACGAAACGAACTCGATGTTCATAAAGGTCTAAGTATATGAGTCTATCTCGTATTGGATATCTCATCCTGACTTTCATAATATGCTGGTCTGCTTACTATCTTTTCGATAAGCAGCAAGGTTATGATATTCAGGTAGAGCCAGATACAGAGCTCCCGATGTTCAGTGGTGAAGGTCTAGTCAACACCTCATACAATGAGGAAGGCATTCGCAGCTACGTAATCACATCGGTAAATCTTGACCACTTCGCAAGAAGTGGCGATACCATTTTTTATCAGCCAGTCCTTAAAGTTTATAAGGAAGGCACCACTCAAGAGTGGGAAGTGACAGCAGTCCGTGGTGTTTTAAGCAAAGATCATGTTTTGACGCTTTATGAAGATGTTTTAGCGACAAACTTATTACCTGACTCTGGCTTTGATACCCTGTCTACCGATGTTATGAACATCCAGCTAGACAGCAGAGACTTTTGGGCAGACAACCAAGTAATCATGGTTGGGCCTCAATTTGAAACAGTAGGGCAAGCGATGACGGGCAATTTCGCCGATAATCACGCTACCCTCTACAATCACGTACAAAGTAGATATGAAACTCTCACACCTTAGTCTGATTTCTTGTTTATTACTGTCTAGCCAAGTAATGGCTTTGTCGACCGACCAAGACCAACCGGTTTATATCGACTCAGATAGCCAACAGCTAGATATGCAGAGCAATAAAGTTACTTTCCTTGGTGACGTAAAACTCAAACAAGGCAGTATCAATATCAATGCTGACAAAGTTATTGTTATCCGTGATCCCAAAGATGGTTCAATCCAAGAGATTGAAGGGTACGGAGACCTAGCAACATTTTCTCAGTTAACGGATGATGGAAAAACGCTTTACGGTGAAGCAAAAGAGCTTTACTACGTTATGGTTGATGACCAATTGACCATGATCGATGAAGCCATGCTTTCACAAGATGACAGCGTGATTCGCGGTACGAAAATTCGCTACAAAATTTCATCTCAGAAGCTGATTGCTGACGGTAAACAGAAAGGCGATCGCGTCTCTACCGTACTTCAGCCACAAGCAGTACAAGAATAATTATGGCAATACTTAAAGCTGAACACTTAGCCAAAACTTACGGCAACCGTACCGTTGTTACCGATGTAAGTTTGCAAGTGGAATCGGGGCAGATTGTTGGCCTTTTAGGTCCAAACGGGGCAGGTAAAACAACCTCATTTTATATGATTGTCGGCCTAGTGGCGCGTGACCAAGGTGCGATTACTATCGACGGTGAAGACATCAGTATCCTACCGATGCATAGCCGTTCACGCATGGGGATTGGCTATCTTCCTCAGGAAGCTTCTATCTTCCGTAAGTTGTCCGTTGAAGACAACATTATGGCGGTTTTGGAAACTCGTGAAGAGATGACTCGCGAAGAACGCCAAGACAAGCTAGAAGATTTGTTAGAAGAATTCCACATTCAGCACATACGCCACAGCGCGGGTATGGCATTATCAGGGGGTGAGCGCCGCCGTGTAGAAATCGCACGCGCACTAGCAGCCAACCCTCAATTCATTCTGTTGGATGAGCCGTTTGCAGGTGTTGACCCGATCTCTGTTATCGACATTAAAAAGATTATTGAACATTTAAGAGATCGTGGACTAGGTGTACTGATTACTGACCACAACGTTCGTGAAACACTGGATGTCTGTGAAAAAGCTTACATTGTGAGCCAAGGTAACCTCATCGCAGAAGGTACGCCAGACCAAGTACTAAACAATGAGCAAGTGAAACAAGTTTATCTCGGCGAACAATTCCGTCTATGATTAAAGGGAAGAACGGTAAGATTCTCCAGCATTAAGGCAAGTAATACTGAATGAAACCCTCATTACAACTCAAGCTAGGACAGCAGTTAGCGATGACACCTCAATTGCAGCAAGCGATTCGTTTGTTGCAGCTGTCAACGCTAGATCTTCAACAAGAGATTCAAGAAGCTTTGGATTCAAACCCTCTACTAGAGGTTGAAGAAACCAGTGAGGAGCCGTCTGCTGAAGAAACAAGCCGCAATGAAGAGAAAGAGCCCACCGTTGAGCTTGCCGAAACAGCAGAACCTGATGTTAAAGATAGCTCAGAGCTGATTGAAAAATCTGAAATCAGTAACGACCTCGAAATTGATACCACTTGGGAAGATGTCTACAGTGCGAACACGGGCAGTACCGGCATTGCTCTTGATGATGACGCCCCAGTTTACCAAGGCGAAACCACTCAATCTCTGCAAGACTACCTGATCTGGCAATTAGATCTTACCCCATTTAGTGAAACAGATCGTACTATCGCCTTAGCACTGATTGATGCCATTGATGACTATGGCTACTTAACCGTGTCAACCGAGGACATCCTCGAAAGTTTCAATAACGAAGAGATTGAGATCGAAGAGATTGAAGCGGTACGTAAACGTATCCAACAATTTGATCCACTCGGCGTTGCCTCTAATAATCTCCAAGACTGTTTGTTACTTCAGTTAGCTACCTTCCCAGAAGATACACCTTGGCTAACAGAAGCTAAGTTAGTACTGACTAACCATATTGATCAGTTAGGTAACCGTGATTACAAACTGGTCATAAAAGAGACTAAGCTAAAAGAAGCAGAACTACGTGAAGTGCTCAAGCTAATTCAACAGCTTGACCCAAGACCGGGAAGTCGCATTGCCCCTGACCATGCTGAATATGTTATTCCAGATGTGTCCGTATTTAAGGATCACGGAAAGTGGGTAGTCACCATCAACCCAGATTCAGTACCAAGACTTAAGGTCAACCAGCAATATGCCGCGCTGGGTAAAGGTAATAGTGCGGATAGCCAGTACATTCGCAGTAATCTGCAAGAAGCAAAATGGCTAATTAAAAGCTTAGAAAGTAGAAATGAGACGTTACTCAAAGTTGCTAAGTGTATTGTTGAACATCAACGCGATTTCTTTGAGTATGGTGAAGAAGCCATGAAACCAATGGTGCTTAATGATGTTGCGTTAGCTGTCGACATGCATGAGTCCACCATTTCTAGGGTTACCACGCAGAAATACATGCATACCCCTCGTGGCATTTTTGAACTGAAGTACTTCTTTTCAAGCCATGTCAGTACCGACAATGGCGGAGAGTGCTCATCAACTGCAATTCGCGCACTGATTAAAAAGCTCGTCGCTGCAGAGAACAGTGCGAAACCACTCAGTGACAGTAAGATTGCAGCTCTACTCGCTGACCAAGGGATTCAGGTCGCTCGTAGGACGATAGCGAAATACCGAGAGTCTTTAGGAATAGCCCCTTCAAGTCAGCGCAAACGCCTGCTTTAGGCCTACAACCGAGAAGGAAAGTCTATGCAAATCAATATTAATGGCCACCACGTTGATCTAACCGATTCAATGCAAGACTACGTAAACGAAAAGTTTCAGAAGCTCGAACGCTTTTTTGACCATATCAACAGTATTCATGTGGTATTAAAAGTTGAAAAACTCCGTCAAATCGCGGAAGCTACCCTTCACGTAAATCAAGCTGAAATTCATGCTTCTTCTGAAGATGAGAACATGTATGCAGCGATCGATTCGCTCGTCGACAAACTTGTTCGACAGCTTAACAAGCACAAAGAAAAGCTAAACGCCCACTAAAACCATGCAACTAAGCGAAATCCTGACATTGAACTGCACCAAAAGTGCAGTTCAATGTACTAGTAAAAAACGAGCCCTTGAAATGATCAGTGAACTTGTCGCTGAACAAACGGGGCAAAACTCAACCGAACTTTTTGAATGTATGCTCAGTCGCGAGAAAATGGGCAGTACTGGCATTGGAAATGGAATAGCCATTCCCCATGCTCGTATGCAGTCAAGCGATAAAGCTGTCGCGGTATTGCTACAGTGTGAATCGCCTGTTGAGTTCGATGCTATTGACAATCGCCCTGTCGACCTACTTTTTGCTCTACTCGTGCCAGACGCACAATGTAAAGAGCACCTAAAAACACTTTCGAGTATGGCGGAACGTCTAAACAACAAACAGATACTCAAACAACTGCGTAAAGCTCAGTCAGACCAAGAGCTCTACGACATTATGGTTAATCAATAATGCGCCTTATAGTGGTTAGCGGTCAGTCCGGTGCAGGTAAAAGCGTTGCGTTACGCGTACTGGAAGACTTAGGTTACTACTGCGTAGATAACCTTCCAGTCGACCTGCTTGAAGTTTTTGTTCAATCGGTACAAACCAGCAAACAGAATGTTGCCGTTAGCATCGATATCCGTAACCTACCGACAGAGCCAAACTTAGTCGAAGCCGTGTTAACTAAGCTTAAGAAAAGTTCTGACGTCAGCGTGCTATTTTTGGATGCCAACAAAGAGACGCTATTAAAGCGCTATAGCGAGACTCGCCGTATTCATCCTTTGTCACTCAGTATTGAAAACACCTCGTTAGAGCAGGCAATTGAGAAGGAACGCTGTATCCTCTCTCCTCTCAAAGAGCATGCTGACTTAGTGATCGACAGTAGCAACCAATCTCTGCATGATCTGAGTGAAACAGTACGTATGCGCGTTGAAGGACGTGAACGCAAAGATCTTGTGATGGTCTTTCAATCCTTTGGTTTCAAGTATGGTCTACCAAGCGATGCCGACTACGTGTTTGATGTGCGCTTCTTACCCAACCCGCACTGGGAGCCTGATTTAAGGCCATTAACTGGCTTAGATGCCCCAATCAAATCCTTCTTGGAAGGTCATCATGAAGTGATGGAACTCAAGCAACAAATTCAAAAGTTCATTGAACACTGGCTGCCAATGCTGGAGAAAAACAATCGTAGCTATCTCACCGTTGCGATTGGTTGTACTGGCGGCAAACATCGCTCCGTCTATCTCACTCAGCAAATTGGCGAATACTTTGCACAGATGGGACATCAAGTTCAGATTCGTCACGCGTCACTAGAGAAAAACCACAAGGAGTAGTTTATGCAGCAGCAAAGCCGTACTGTCTTAATCCAAAATCGTTTAGGTCTTCACGCGCGTGCTGCTGTCAAACTAGTCGAACTGGCTCAATCGTTCGACGCCATCCTTACCATTCAAAACCATGAAGGCAAAGAAGCGACTGCAGACAGCGTAATGGGGCTGCTAATGCTCGAATCAGCGCAAGGCGAACATGTCACTATCAGCGCTGAAGGTAGCGATGCGCACCCTGCACTTGAAGCCGTTTGTCATCTTATTGAAGACAAGTTTGACGAAGACGAGTAATTCGCAGACCAATTAGCACTAAATAACCCTCCTTCACAATAACTTATTAAATACATTCTAAAATTAAGTTACTATTCACAGCATTGTAAGCATAGAGAGTCAGGGGGAATGAATGGCAGAGCAAATAGAATTCGATCAAGCTCACCAAGCCCTCCAAGAAGTTACCGAAGCTCTAGAAAATGGTCGTTTTGTCCATGTCCGTCGCCAACTTCAGGACATGGAACCAGAAGATATTGCCCATCTCTTAGAAGCCTCTCCACGTAAAAGTCGTGAAGTCCTTTGGCAACTCACCGATCCGGAAGATTACGGTGAAATTCTTGATGAATTAAACGAAGATGTTAAAGATGATCTGGTGTCTAAAATGGCACCGGAGATGCTTGCTGAAGCCACAGAAGGCATGGAAACGGATGACGTCGCTTACGTACTTCGAAGCCTTCCTGATGACGTCTCGCGCGAAGTCTTATCGCAAATGGATGCTGCTGAGCGTCTATTGGTTGAAACAGCACTTTCTTACCCGGAAGACACTGCTGGTAGTTTGATGAACACCGACGTTATCACCATTCGAGGTGATGTCGACGTCGATGTTGTGCTTCGTTATTTGCGTATGAAAGGAGAGCTTCCAGAAGCCACCGATGCTTTGTACGTGATTGATGAAGAAAGCCGCCTGATTGGCGAACTGCCGATCACCACTCTTCTGACCACTCAGCCTGACGTAAAAATCAGCGATGTCATGGAAGATGCCGATGAAGCCATTGATGTCACCATGAGCGACTCTGACATTGCTAGTCTGTTTGAGCGTCGTAACTGGGTCTCGGCGCCTGTTATTGATGAGAACCAACACTTGGTCGGTCGTATCACTATCGATGACGTGGTTGATGTTATCCGTGAAGACGCTGAACACTCAATGATGAGTATGGCGGGTATGGATGATGACGAAGATACTTTCGCCCCCGTAGTAAAGTCAGCGCGTAAACGCAGTATTTGGCTAGGAGCTAATGTTCTCGCAGCCCTTGCTGCCGCATCCGTTTCAAACATGTTTGAAGCGACGCTCGACCAAATGGCAGCAATTGCTGTCTTGATGACCATAGTCCCTTCCATGGGCGGTGTCGCGGGTAACCAAACTGTCGCTCTTGTGATCCGTGGTTTAGCTCTTGGTCATATCGGTGATGCCAACAAACGTGAACTGCTGATGAAAGAGGCTGCAATCGGCCTACTCAATGGCATAATGTGGGCACTGATTATTGGCGGTATCGTTGTCGCTTGGAAAGGAAATTGGATGTTAGGTGGCATTATTTCCGCCGCAATGCTGACTAATTTACTGGTCGCAGGTGTAGCTGGGGTCACCATCCCTATTCTACTCAAGAAGATGAACATCGATCCGGCACTGGCGGGGGGAATGGCGCTCACAACCGTGACCGATGTTATCGGCCTATCGGTCTTCCTTGGCTTAGCAACCATCATGATTTAATAACTCTTTCAGAGAAAAAAAGCGCAGCTCTTAAGGCTGCGCTTTTTGTTTCTAATTTAGAACTAGTTAAGGTTTGGCCCTAACCATTTCTCTGCTTCAAGCATATCCCAACCTTTGCGATCCGCGTAGCTTTGCGCTTGATCCTGTTGGATCTGAGCGATCGCAAAGTAACGGGAGTCTGGGTGAGAGAAATACCAACCAGAAACAGAAGCGCCTGGCCACATTGCATAGCTTGTCGTCAGTGACATATCGATTGTCTCTTCAACTTTAAGCAGCTCCCACAGAGATCCTTTCTCAGTATGTTCAGGACAAGCTGGGTAACCCGGAGCAGGTCGAATCCCCTGATACTTCTCACGGATCAGCTCATCGTTCGATAAGCTCTCATCTGCAGAATAGCCCCAGATTTCTTTACGTACCTGTTCATGTAAGTACTCAGCAAATGCCTCAGCTAAGCGATCAGCCACCGCCTGAATCATGATCGCGTTATAGTCGTCACCAGCCGCTTTATATTGGTCAGCAAGTTCACGTTCACCAATGCCACCTGTAACTGCAAACGCACCAATCCAGTCCTTCTTACCTGACTGTTTAGGTGCAATGTAATCAGATAGGCAGTAGTTATAGCCTTTCGGCTTCTCTGTTTGCTGGCGCAGGTTATGCAGCACTTTAGCCACTTCAGTGCGCGATTCATCGGTGTACACCTCAATATCATCGCCAACACTTGCAGCAGGGAACAGAGCACACATACCACGAGCTTTAAGCAGCCCTTCTCGCTCGACTCGGTCTAGCAGATCATTGGCATCTTTAAACAGACGCTTCGCCTCTTCGCCGACTTCTTCATGGTCTAAGATCGCTGGGTACTTACCGACAAGCGACCAAGTCATAAAGAAAGGCGTCCAATCTATGTAGTTACGCAGTGTGGCAACGTCAAAATCATCAAACACGTGAACACCCGGCTTAGCAGGCTCTGGAGGTGTATAGCTCTCCCAGTCAATCGCTACTTTGTTAGCTCGCGCTTGTTCGAGAGTGACAGGCTTGGTTCTTGGTTTCTTACGATTATGCTGATCACGAACGCGTACATAATCAGCGTCTACTTTCTCGACAAAAGCAGGACGCAGCTCATCAGAGAGTAGTGAGGTACATACCCCTACCGCTCTAGATGCATTGTTGACATACACCACTGGGTGCTTGTAGTTTTGTTCAATCTTAACCGCGGTATGAGCTTTAGATGTCGTCGCGCCGCCTATAAGAAGTGGTAGGTCGAAATCAAGACGCTCCATCTCTTTCGCCACATGTACCATTTCATCCAGTGATGGCGTAATCAGACCAGAAAGTCCGATGATATCAACGTTCTCTTCTTTGGCGACTTTAAGGATTTTTTCACATGGAACCATGACACCGAGATCGATGATCTCATAGTTATTACACTGTAGAACAACGCCAACAATGTTCTTACCGATATCATGGACATCACCTTTTACTGTAGCTAAAAGAATCTTACCGTTCGAGTAGCCCGCTTGCTTTGATGCGTTAATATAAGGCTCTAAGTGAGCAACCGCCTGCTTCATAACGCGTGCAGACTTAACGACCTGAGGTAAGAACATCTTACCTTCACCAAACAGATCACCAACCACATTCATGCCGTCCATTAACGGACCTTCAATCACCTCTAATGGCTTACTGGCATTAACTCGCGCCTCTTCGGTGTCTTCAACAATAAACTCGGTGATACCTTTAACTAGCGCATGCTCTAAACGCTTCTCAACTGACCAGGTACGCCATTCAAGTGCTGAGGCATCTTCTTCTTTTCCGACGCCTTTACCTGCATATTCAGCAGCAATATCGAGTAGTCGCTCTGTACCATCATCACGTCGGTTTAGAACCACATCTTCTACCGCTTCACGCAATTTGTCGGGTACGTTGTCGTAAATCTCAAGCTGACCAGCATTTACGATCCCCATATCCATACCGTTTTTAAAACAGTGGTAAAGGAATACGGCGTGAATTGCTTCACGTACATAGTTGTTGCCACGGAATGAGAAAGAGACGTTAGATACGCCACCAGAGATCATCGCGTAAGGCAGGTCACGCTTGATATCCGCAACCGCTTCAATAAAATCTACTGCGTAGTTGTTATGCTCTTCAATACCGGTCGCAACAGCAAAAATGTTCGGGTCGAAGATGATATCTTCAGGTGGGAAGCCAATTTCATCAACCAAGATATTGTAGGCATTAGTACATATTTCGAGTTTGCGTTCACGCGTTTCTGCCTGACCAACTTCATCAAACGCCATCACGATAACAGCCGCACCATAGCGACGAATCAGCTTAGCTTGCTCAACAAACTTCTCTTTACCTTCCTTGAGTGAGATGGAGTTAACGATTCCTTTACCCTGAATACACTTCAGGCCTGCTTCGATAACCTCCCACTTAGAGGAGTCAACCATGATAGGCACTTTGGAGATTTCTGGCTCAGAGGCACACAGGTTGAGGAAGCGCACCATACATGCTTCAGCATCAAGCATGCCTTCATCCATATTGATATCGATGATTTGCGCGCCGTTCTCGACTTGCTGGCGTGCAACCTCTAACGCCTCATCATAAAGCTCTTCTTTGATCAGACGTTTAAAGCGCGCAGAACCCGTTACGTTAGTTCGTTCACCAACGTTAACAAACAGGGTTTCTTTTTCGATTGTCAGTGGCTCAAGGCCAGATAGACGACAAGCCGTGATAAGTTCTGGTAATGTGCGCGGTTTTACTCCTTCTACCGCGATAGCCATTTGGCGGATATGCTCTGGAGTCGTACCACAACAACCGCCAATCAGGTTTAAGAAACCACTTTCCGCCCACTCTTTAACATGCACCGCCATATCTTCAGGTGATAAGTCATACTCACCAAAGGCGTTAGGTAAACCCGCATTAGGGTGAGTAGAAACGAATGTCTCTGAGATACGTGAGAGCTCTTCCACATACGGACGTAGTTCATCAGGGCCTAGCGCACAGTTCAAACCAAATGAGATTGGATTGACGTGACGAAGTGAGTTGTAGAACGCTTCGGTTGTTTGACCTGAAAGCGTTCGACCTGAAGCATCGGTAATCGTGCCCGATATCATCACTGGCAGTTTGGTACCCAACTCTTCAAACACCGTTTCTACCGCAAAGGCACACGCTTTAGCGTTCAAGGTATCGAAGATGGTCTCGATCAGAATTAAATCTGAGCCGCCTTTAATCAGAGCGCGCGTCGACTCTGAATACGCTTCGACAAGCTCATCAAAGCTAACGTTTCGATAACCGGGATCGTTTACATCGGGTGAAATAGAACATGTGCGGTTAGTTGGGCCCAATACACCTGCAACGTAACGAGGTTTTTCTGGCGTTTTTGCCGTCCACTCATCAGCCGCTTCACGCGCGAGTTTCGCTGCAGCAAAGTTGATCTCTTCACTTAGGCTTTCCATCTCGTAGTCAGCCATCGCAATAGTGGTTGCGTTGAAAGTGTTAGTTTCGAGGATGTCCGCTCCCGACTCTAGATAAGCAGAATGGATATCTTTTATAAGTTGAGGCTGAGAAAGAACAAGTAAGTCATTATTGCCTTTTAAATCGCAATGCCAGTCAGCAAAGCGCTCACCTCGATAATCTTGCTCTTCTAATTTGTAGTCTTGAATCATGGTGCCCATACCACCATCAATCAACAAGATACGTTGTTTTAATTGAGCTTCAATCTGTTGCCTTACATTACTTCCCACGGTACAGCCTCATTCCTTTAGTTATCACTCCATCCTATCACACATTTAAAAGGAGTCTAGACGTCCAAAATACTTAATTGATGACTTAGTTATGACAAAAAAATGTTTGCTATTTGTACATAGTAGGCAGAAAATTCCCATTCATAATTTGTTACATGTCGAGATTCTAATGTCGGTCTATTACACGCTCTGTTTCCTATCAGCTGCTGCTATGTTGATTGCTTTTGTAAACAGCAAGATAGGTAAAATGCAAACCACAATCGCAATTACTGCAGGTTCGATGATGCTGTCGCTGTTGATTCTTGTAGCAGGTCAAAACGATTGGTTTCATTTAACAGAAATCGCTTCAAACACGGTTGCGAGCATTAACTTTGAAGATTTTCTACTTAAAGGGATATTGGGTTTCCTGCTTTTTGCCGGTGGCCTAGGTATCAAACTGCCAAACCTAAAAGATCAAAAGTGGGAAATCACAGCCTTAGCACTTGGCGCCACGTTATTCTCGACATTCTTTATAGGCTTTGTCCTGTATGGCTTTTGTCAGTTTATCGGCATTCAGTTCGACTTAGTCTACTGCCTACTATTTGGTGCGCTGATTTCGCCTACCGACCCGATTGCCGTTCTTGCTATCGTTAAAAAGCTCGACGCTCCTAAACGTATCTCAACTCAAATCGAAGGCGAATCTCTATTTAACGATGGCTTTGGTCTCGTTATCTTTGTCACCATCTTTACCATCGCGTTTGGCACCGAAGCGCCTACCGTTGGCAGTGTTACTATGCTGTTTATCCAAGAAGCGCTCGGCGGCATCTTATATGGTTTTGCTTTAGGGTTACTGTTCCACTATTTAATCAGTGCTACCGACGATCACTCGATGGAGCTATTACTGACCATAGGTATACCAACAGCAGGCTATGCCTTCGCAGAAGTTCTGCATGTCTCTGGACCATTAGCTATGGTCGTATCTGGCATTATGATTGGTAACTGGACGAGATTTATCGGTTTCTCCAAAGAGAGTGAAGATCACCTCGATCACTTTTGGGAACTCGTTGACGAATTCCTAAACGGTGTTCTATTCCTGCTGATTGGTATGTCGATGCTACTATTTGAATTCCATAAGGAAGACTGGATTCTAATGGCTTTCTCCGTACCTCTAGTCCTGTCAGCTCGCTACCTAAGTGTTTTCTTGTCATACATTGGCTTTAAGCGTTTTCGCCAATATAACCCTTGGTCGGTCAAGATTCTTACTTGGGGTGGATTACGAGGCGGATTGGCATTAGCAATGGCGCTGTCAATTCCGTCTGGTATCTGGGTTATTCAAGATAAACTGATAGATGTAAAAGAGATTGTCCTAGTCATGACCTACTCAGTAGTAGTGTTCTCAATCTTAGTCCAAGGCTCAACCATCACGCCAATGATCGAAAAAGCCAAGCTTGCCCAGAAAGAAATGGACTCCGCTACCAAAGAGGCAGAGCAAGAATAGGACTTGCGAAATATCTATAACGTAAAGGCAGCTAACTAAGCTGCCTTTTTAGTATCTAGAACTTTTGGATCATAGGTAACCTAAAGCTACTTTTCAGTATTTTCCGTGACAGGTTTCAACATCGATTTACGCAGCTTGATGACAATAATACTTGAAAGAGCAGCGCATAAGGTAATGACTGGTGCCGCCATAAGCCCCGCTGTGATGTATTTACTTATAGATTCAGGAAGCGATGGCAACAACATACCGAAAGAGCAGAGGAGTAATGTCCACAAGATAGCACTAAGCCAAGAGAAATAATGAAACTTCACCACTGTTCTAGCCCTCATACCCATCATTAATGGCAGTAAAGAGCGTACAACTGGGATGAATCGAGCACTAAACAAAGCCACTAAACCATGTTTACCTAAAAGCGCATCAACCTGATCTAAACGATTCTGTGGTACTACTTTTATCCACCCTTGAACTTTAGGTAGTCGGTTTAACCAAGCTCCTTGTAAATAAGCAGCCCAACTGCCAAGAGCGGCACAGATACAAATCAACAGCAATATCGCTATCGGGTTCAATACACCGACTGCAGCCAGTGTCCCTGAAAGAACCACTACACTATCACATGGAAAAGGAGCGGCAGGAATAAAGCCACTTTCAAGGAAAATCAAAGCCCCGACAACGCAATAAATTATCAGTGCACTTTCAGGATTCTGTAGGATTGAAAACTCCTGATTCCACAAGGCAAGCAAGACCGACAAAGTTGCATCTAACATACCGTTTCCTCAGCTAGATATAAGTGACTCCTTTTTGTATCGCTCACAGACAATTTTCTTTCATGTATTGATAGGGTAGTTAGTTGAGCTTCATGCTTTCTATTGTTCGCCGAATGTAACCTTCGAGATTCTATGTAGTGGTTGTAGTGGATAAGTGAAATTGGTCATAATTCTAGAAT
>NZ_LUAX01000004.1 GCF_001695575.1 Vibrio europaeus
TAGGTACCAACACACATTCAAGTGTTCTTGGAAACACCACAATTCGTTGTGATGTTTAATATTTGAGTCCGGCAAAATCGTGCCTGCGCATGTATAAAAATGCAGGCAACTTTGGTTGTTTAAACAACAAACTCAAGATTTCATCTGAAACTCTTTGGGGTTGTATGGTTAAGTGACTAAGCGTACACGGTGGATGCCTTGGCAGTCAGAGGCGATGAAAGACGTAGTAACTTGCGATAAGCCCAGATTAGGTAGTAACAACCATTTGAGTCTGGGATTTCTGAATGGGGAAACCCACGTGCATAAGCACGTATCATTAACTGAATACATAGGTTAATGAGGCGAACTCGGGGAACTGAAACATCTAAGTACCCGAAGGAAAAGAAATCAACCGAGATTCCGAAAGTAGCGGCGAGCGAAATTGGACTAGCCCTTAAGCTTTTAATGAGACAGGTGAATACGCTGGAAAGCGTAGCGATACAGGGTGATAGCCCCGTAACCGACATCTCATCATCAGTGAAATCGAGTAGGGCGGGACACGTGATATCCTGTCTGAATATGGGGGGACCATCCTCCAAGGCTAAATACTACTGACTGACCGATAGTGAACCAGTACCGTGAGGGAAAGGCGAAAAGAACCCCTGTGAGGGGAGTGAAATAGAACCTGAAACCGTGTACGTACAAGCAGTAGGAGCACCTTCGTGGTGTGACTGCGTACCTTTTGTATAATGGGTCAGCGACTTATATTCAGTAGCAAGGTTAACCATCTAGGGGAGCCGTAGAGAAATCGAGTCTTAACTGGGCGTCGAGTTGCTGGATATAGACCCGAAACCAGGTGATCTAGCCATGGGCAGGTTGAAGGTTGAGTAACATCAACTGGAGGACCGAACCGACTAATGTTGAAAAATTAGCGGATGACTTGTGGCTAGGGGTGAAAGGCCAATCAAACCTGGAGATAGCTGGTTCTCCCCGAAATCTATTTAGGTAGAGCCTCGGACGAATACTACTGGGGGTAGAGCACTGTTAAGGCTAGGGGGTCATCCCGACTTACCAACCCTTTGCAAACTCCGAATACCAGTAAGTACTATCCGGGAGACACACGGCGGGTGCTAACGTCCGTCGTGGAGAGGGAAACAACCCAGACCGCCAGCTAAGGTCCCAAATTATAGCTAAGTGGGAAACGATGTGGGAAGGCTTAGACAGCTAGGATGTTGGCTTAGAAGCAGCCATCATTTAAAGAAAGCGTAATAGCTCACTAGTCGAGTCGGCCTGCGCGGAAGATGTAACGGGGCTAAGCTATAAACCGAAGCTGCGGCAATGCGATTTATCGTATTGGGTAGGGGAGCGTTCTGTAAGCCGTTGAAGGTGGATTGTAAAGTCTGCTGGAGGTATCAGAAGTGCGAATGCTGACATGAGTAACGATAAAGGGGGTGAAAAACCCCCTCGCCGGAAGACCAAGGGTTCCTGTCCAACGTTAATCGGGGCAGGGTAAGTCGACCCCTAAGGCGAGGCCGAAAGGCGTAGTCGATGGGAAACGGGTTAATATTCCCGTACTTCTTACAATTGCGATGGGGGGACGGAGAAGGCTAGGTGGGCCTGGCGACGGTTGTCCAGGTTCAAGTGCGTAGGCTTGAGAGTTAGGTAAATCCGGCTCTCTTTAAGGCTGAGACACGATGTCGAGCTACTACGGTAGTGAAGTCATTGATGCCATGCTTCCAGGAAAAGCCTCTAAGCTTCAGATTGTAAGGAATCGTACCCCAAACCGACACAGGTGGTCGGGTAGAGAATACCAAGGCGCTTGAGAGAACTCGGGTGAAGGAACTAGGCAAAATGGTACCGTAACTTCGGGAGAAGGTACGCTCTCGACGGTGAAGTCCCTTGCGGATGGAGCTATTGGGAGTCGCAGATACCAGGTGGCTGCAACTGTTTATTAAAAACACAGCACTGTGCAAAATCGTAAGATGACGTATACGGTGTGACGCCTGCCCGGTGCCGGAAGGTTAATTGATGGGGTTAGACGTAAGTCGAAGCTCTTGATCGAAGCCCCGGTAAACGGCGGCCGTAACTATAACGGTCCTAAGGTAGCGAAATTCCTTGTCGGGTAAGTTCCGACCTGCACGAATGGCGTAATGATGGCCACGCTGTCTCCACCCGAGACTCAGTGAAATTGAAATCGCTGTGAAGATGCAGTGTACCCGCGGCTAGACGGAAAGACCCCGTGAACCTTTACTACAGCTTGGCACTGAACATTGACCCTACATGTGTAGGATAGGTGGGAGGCTTTGAAACCGGTACGCCAGTATCGGCGGAGCCGTCCTTGAAATACCACCCTTGTAGTGTTGATGTTCTAACTTAGACCCGTTATCCGGGTTGAGGACAGTGCCTGGTGGGTAGTTTGACTGGGGCGGTCTCCTCCCAAAGAGTAACGGAGGAGCACGAAGGTGGGCTAAACACGGTTGGACATCGTGTGGTTAGTGCAATGGCATAAGCCCGCTTGACTGCGAGAATGACAATTCGAGCAGGTGCGAAAGCAGGTCATAGTGATCCGGTGGTTCTGTATGGAAGGGCCATCGCTCAACGGATAAAAGGTACTCCGGGGATAACAGGCTGATACCGCCCAAGAGTTCATATCGACGGCGGTGTTTGGCACCTCGATGTCGGCTCATCACATCCTGGGGCTGAAGTCGGTCCCAAGGGTATGGCTGTTCGCCATTTAAAGTGGTACGCGAGCTGGGTTTAGAACGTCGTGAGACAGTTCGGTCCCTATCTGCCGTGGGCGTTGGAAGATTGAAGGGGGCTGCTCCTAGTACGAGAGGACCGGAGTGGACGAACCTCTGGTGTTCGGGTTGTGTCGCCAGACGCATTGCCCGGTAGCTAAGTTCGGAATCGATAACCGCTGAAAGCATCTAAGCGGGAAGCGAGCCCTGAGATGAGTCTTCCCTGACCCCTTGAGGGTCCTAAAGGGTTGTTCGAGACTAGAACGTTGATAGGCAGGGTGTGTAAGCGTTGTGAGGCGTTGAGCTAACCTGTACTAATTGCCCGTGAGGCTTAACCATACAACACCCAAAGGGTTTTGATGGACTCAAAGCAAGAACAGATTGAATGTGTAGAGAACACAATAACAGCTTTCCGAATTAAGAATTTGCTTGGCGACCATAGCGATTTGGACCCACCTGATTTCCATGCCGAACTCAGAAGTGAAACGAATTAGCGCCGATGGTAGTGTGGGGTTTCCCCATGTGAGAGTAGGACATCGCCAGGCTTATTTTATGTTTTCAGATTTTGCCCTTTTTTGTAAAGGAAGGTCTGAAGGCAAAACTAAAACATAGCATTATTAAGTAAGACTAAGTTTTAGGAACAATTTGTGGAGAGATGGCTGAGTGGTTGAAAGCACCGGTCTTGAAAACCGGCATACGTTAATAGCGTATCTAGGGTTCAAATCCCTATCTCTCCGCCACTATTTAAACCCCAGCAGAAATGCTGGGGTTTTTTCGTTCTTGCTGTATTAGTTTGATATTACTGAGTTTCGCATACCGAACTGTTTCTTAAAGCGGAATTGAAGTGAGAAATAATAGCTTCAGCTAATGGGTGTTCACGACTTACAGCGATATGTAGGGGAACTCTCTTTACCGCTAGATCTGATACGTAAAAGTCTTTTTGCTTGAGCCCCATCGTTTTTAAATTCCAAGAGAAGACAGCCTCATCCATCAAGATGGCATCCGCTCTTTGTTTAGTTAAATACAGAATGTTCTCTTTGACATCTTTCGCCGCAAGAATATTCAGCCCTGCCTTAGACTTCAATGCCTCCCCATAAGCGTACCCAGAGACTAAACCTAGTCTGATCTCGCTAAGGCTCTGAGCGCCTTGGTACTTAATAGGCGCCGACTTCGGGCTTATTAATTTAATTTGATTGATGTAATAGGGATGGCTAAATAGAAAGTCTTGCTCTCTTTCCGGTGTTTTCCACACTCCCAGTAAGACGTCTGATTTTGCTTCTAGCGTTGACTTATAAGCTCTCTTCCAGGGTAGAAAATGCGTTTCTAGTGCATATCCCGCAAGGCATAGTGTGTCTTTGACTATCTGATGGGCATAGCCAAGAGGTTGAGACGGAGCATTAAAATACGGCGGCCACTCGTCTTGAACACCAGTCAGAGGTTTCAATGCATAGCTGTGAACCGAAAAGATGAAACACAGTACAATGAAGGCATACTTTGCCACTTCAAGCTTCCTTGCTTACCATAAGTTGTTCTTTTCATCTTAGGAGGAAGGTAATCAAGAAACCGTGACTTGCTCAAAAGATATGATTATCAATACAACTTGGAGCGTTGCTTATAAAGAAGGGCTTTATTTTATGTTAACTAGATTGCTTGGCCATTCTTCATAAGGAACAGGCCTGCTGTATAAGAAACCTTGGCCAAGTGGACAGTTGAGCTTTGATAACAACTTGGCCTGTTCATCCGTTTCAATACCTTCTGCAATAAGCGATACCTTCATTCCTTTCGTCATATTGACAATCGCAGCGACAATCGAGGTATCAAGCTCTTCAGGATTAAGGTTATTAACGAACGTGCGATCAATTTTGAGGCAGTTAAAGGGCAGCTTATGCAAGTAGGCAAGCGAGCTGTAACCAGTGCCAAAGTCATCGATCGCGATATGAACACCAAGATCGCGTATTGCTTGCATGTTCTGAATCGTGACGGGATCGTTGTCAACGATTCGTGATTCAGTAATTTCCAAGGTCAGATTGTTAGCGCTCAATGTCGACTGAGCGAGAACCTTTTGCAACGTTGAAATGAAGTCTGGTTGAGATAATTGATTTACTGATAGGTTGACGTGTATATGGAACGATGCGTCCCATTTGCCCTCTTTCATCCCTTGAACAGTGTCGTTACAGGCTTGAAGCAGTATCTGTTCGCCAATTGCGCCAATCAGCCCACTTTCTTCTGCGATAGGAATGAAGTCCATTGGCGATACCAAACCAGCAGAGGGAGAGAGCCAACGTGCTAAGGCCTCCGCACCGACGACTTCTCCAGTCTTAAGGTCAACAAGGGGTTGATAGAAAGGAACAAACTCATTGTGCTCCAATGCATCTTTAATTTTGACCTGCATTAGCGTGCGGTTACGAGAAATATCTGCCATTTCAGGGCGATAGTGGCTAATACTCGTCATATCTTGTTTCGCATTACTTAGTGCGATACTGCCGTTTCTTAGCCACAGAGTCATGTTTTCATCCGGGCCATTTTCAACAATACCGATTGATACACTGACAACAACACTTTCTTGCTCCATGACAAAAGGAGACGCGAATGTTTTTAGAATTCGATTTGCGGTTTGAAGGGAGCTCTCACCATTTTGTTGTTCGGGTATATAAATGGCGAACTCATCTCCGCCAATTCGTGCTAAGTAATGCTCACCAGTGAATACTGATTTGAGACGTCGTGAAATAGTAATCAGCAGTTGATCACCTTGATAATGACCTAGGCTGTCATTGATATCTCTAAATTTATTGATACCAACCAGCATCAGTGTGCCATTTAGAGCAGGCAGTTTGTCACAGGTATCTATTAAACCTTCTCGACTATAAAGTTTGGTTAAAGAGTCGTAGAGAAGCTGAGAGCGAAGCGCTCTGAACGAAGCTTTAAGGTTATTTGCCATCTCATTAAAGGCGTAAACCAGCATGGTTGTTTCGTAAATACTCCCGGGTTTTGGCATATGACTATCCCAATCCCCTTTCGCTAAACGCTTAGCTGCTGCCGCTGTCGATGTGATGGGCGCGACAATACGGTTGAAAGCGACCAGACCTAAACCTATGCCGATAAAACTAGCAATGACACCAATAATCCAGCTATTTCTTTGGCTTTCAGGAAGTTTACCCAATAAGTGATTTTCTGAAATGGCGACGCCGATATACCACTTCAATCCATGTTCGTCTGTGTAAGGGGTAAAATGATTGAAGTAGCGCTCACCTTCAATATCAAGCGTGTACCTTTGAGTCTCGCTTTTCTGATGCAGCTTGTGAGATGAGAAATAGTCAGCGTTAGCTTTGACGATAGGATCTGAGCTTTCGGTCGCAAGCAGCCGTTCACCTTTCTTACTTTGTGGTGTGCCCCAAGAGACAATCCGCCCACTGGTCGACTGGGCGACAACACGATTCTTATCGTCGACGATGTAGAGCACGGCATTGGTTTTTTGTTGTTGAGCTTTTAGAAAGGTATTGAAGGTATCGATTTTGATGTCCGTTACGACAACACCTTGAAAAACTTGGTCGTAAAAAACCGGAGTTAATGCCGAGAGAGTGATTTCTTGTCGCTCATCTGCGTTGGCATATATCGACGACCACATCGGCACTAGACTTTTGGCAACAGGTGCATACCAAGGACGAATCCGTGGATCGTAACCTTCAAATACTGAGCGAATATCTTCACTGATCACCTGTCCGCGGTAAATAACCAGCTTTCCGTCAGTGCGATCGTCTTGCACCATTAGGGTATAACCTTTATTCGGCTCCTTGCGAAAGCCGATATACTCAGCTCTTTCTCCACCAAAACCAATCACATCAAGTTGTGGGAAATTGTTGTAAAGACTGCGAAATGAGGTAAGCAAATACTGCTCAATATCTGTAGTGTCACCCGGAGTATAGAGTCGATTAAAACCTATGGAGTGGCTCAAAGCTAAACTTGCTTGAAAGGGTTCGTCTAGAAAGCTGTGAAGTTCGAGGTTAACGTTGTCGGTCAGGGCAGTGAGTTGCTTGTCACTGATATCAACCACCATCTCTTCGTAACTATTTTTTTGAACAGTGACGATCACGCCTATGGTGAAGATAAAAATCATCACAAACGGTAGTACTACGGCGGTTCTAAGAGTGATTTGAGTGGTCGCTGACATCCGTGTTCTTCTGCTGATACAGTACTCTGAATTTATTATTGTATTAAATGCGAGCGAGTATATTGATTAAAAAGTAGGTGATTTATCCTTATTATTCAAGCTAATGAGTTTAGCTGTGATGATTAAATCACCTCTATTTCAATCAAGTTGTGACGTTTGTTCCAGTGTTAATAGAGCTCCTTGAGCTTACGTGTCAGTGTATTTCGTCCCCAACCTAATACTTTTGCTGCATCTTGCTTATGCCCGTTGGTATGCTCCAACGCCGCTTCCAAAAGTATACGTTCAAATTCAGGAAGTGCATAAGAAAGTAGCTCCGTATCGCCTTGTGAGAGAGAACTTTTTGCCCATGTCGCGAGTTGTTGCTGCCAAGAACCTGAAGTGGAAACATCGTTGTGTGCCTTTTCTTCAAGCAGCTCTGTGGGAAGATCGGCAGGTAAAACTTCAGTACCGCTCGCCATGACAGTTAACCAGCGGCAGATGTTTTCGAGCTGACGTACGTTGCCTGGCCAATCTAAGCGATTGAGTGTTTCAACTGTGCTTGGATGCAGTGTTTTTACATCGACGCCAAGCTCTTCTGCGGCAAGAGCGAGGAAATGTAGTGTGAGCTTTTCAATATCTTGTTTGCGCTCTCTTAAGGATGGGATCTGGATGCGAATAACATTGAGGCGGTGAAACAAATCTTCACGGAAATCGCCTTTATGCACTAGCTTTTCAAGATTCTGGTGGGTAGCTGCGACAATTCTTACATCCACTTTAATTGGCGAGTGGCCGCCAACACGATAAAACTGCCCATCAGCGAGTACACGCAGCAATCGCGTTTGGATATCGAGCGGCATGTCACCAATCTCATCCAAGAACAGAGTACCGCCATTGGCTTGCTCAAAACGGCCTTGGCGAACGCTATTCGCGCCAGTAAATGCCCCTTTTTCATGACCAAACAACTCAGACTCGATTAAGTCTTTTGGTATTGCGGCCATATTCAAGGCGATAAAAGGTTTGCTGGCTCTTGGGCTGTGACGATGAAGGGCGTGAGCAACCAATTCTTTCCCGGTACCTGATTCACCATTGATAAGCACAGAGATAGACGAACGCGACAAACGACCGATAGCACGAAACACTTCTTGCATGGCGGGCGCTTCACCAATGATTTCTGGTGGTGTGTAGTTATCGTCAGCAAGAGAGGCCTGTTCTTGTTTTTGTTCTTGGCTATGGGTAATGGCGCGCTCAACTAAAGTCAGCGTTTCATCAACATCAAATGGCTTAGGCAAATACTCAAATGCCCCTTTCTGATAAGCATTTACGGCTGCATCGAGATCGGAGTGGGCAGTCATAATGATGACGGGTAATTCAGGCGAGCGTTCATGGACTTGCTTAAGGAGCTCAATGCCGTCAATACCAGGCATGCGTATGTCGGAAACAAGCACATCAGGTGTTTCACGTTCAAGCGCCATCAGCACGCTCTCTGCATCAGCAAAGGTTTCACACTTGATATTGGCAGATGATAGGGTCTTCTCCATGACCCAGCGAATGGAGCTGTCGTCATCGACTACCCAAACATATCCTTTACTCATATTGTTTTCCTTACAGCAATGCCACGAATGTTGTTTAAATAGGTAAATAAATCGTAAATGTTGTTCTACCTGGCCAACTCTCCACATCAATTTTACCTTGATGTTGGTCGATCAGATTTTGTGCAATCGAAAGCCCAAGTCCTGTCCCACCCTCGCGGCCACTGACCATTGGGTAAAATAGCGTGTCTTGTAAGTCGGCTGGAATACCTGGTCCATTGTCGATAATCTCGATCCGGGCAGCTAACTTGCATCTCTGGCCATGTATATTGGCTTGGTGCACCGTTCTGGTGCGAACGGTAATTTGGCTATTCGATTGGTTTTTTAGTATGTGCCCAGCATTACTAACAATGTTAAGCAGTGCTTGTTCTATCTGATCCGCATCCATTAAGATTTCTGGCAAGCTTGGGTCATAGTCTCGTTCAATCGTGACACTTTGGTTGACTTCAAGATCGACAAGTTGGCGAACTTTTTCCAAAATCAGATGCAGATTCTCTGGTTGTTTCTTACCGGGTTTTTGCGGGCCCAACAATCTGTCGACTAAAGCGCGAAGTCGGTCTGCTTGCTCAATAATGATCTGGGTATATTCCGCTAAGCTTGGGTCTGGCAAGGTTCGCTCAAGTAGTTGTGCTGCTCCTCTCAGCCCTCCTAGAGGATTCTTTATTTCATGAGCTAATCCGCGCACCAGAAGCTTAGCTGCTTGTTGCTGCGCATGCTGATTGAGCTCTTGAGATAAACGACGCTGTTGGCCAATCTTTCTCATCTCTACTAGTAGCATTAACTCTTTTTTCCATGAGATAGGGCTAACGGTGACTTCTAACATTAGAGGCTTACCGTCAACCACGAAAGTTACGTCACTATCTGTGATGCTTTGACCGCTTTGCAGCGGCTGAGAGAGCAATGCCAGATCCATTGAGGCGTGCTGAATTAAGTGAGAAAGAGGGTGGTCGACAATTCGCTTAGCGCTCTGGGAAAAAAGCTGCTCTGCGGCTGGGTTGGCGTATTTGACTAACAGCGATTCGTTCATGATCAAAATCGCCGTGACTTGATGATTTAAAATAATGTCGTTGAGTTCGCTATCCACTGCTTTTGCCCCATCCTTGAACTTGAATTGTGCAATGCACCAATATGGTGCGTTAAGTGATTCAAGTATGGCGCATTGAATGTGAGAACTGAAGTGAAAACAGGTGAAAGTCCTAGGAATTAGGGCTTGGTTTCACTGATTTGATGGTTGCTCGCAGTAAATGCACCGTAATAGGTTGAGACGATGCAATAAGCTTGCCGTCTCTAAATGCCTGAATGCTCAATGAGTGTTGGCCTCGTTCGAAGCTTTCTAACTGCCAATTAGGCTGAGTTTTAAGGGCACCATAACTAACCCCGTTGACAATAAGTTGTAGTTGCTCATTAGGGGCAAGCTTACGGTTGAGCGTCGCTTTAACCTGCAGCGAGCCGTTATTGCTTCTTACCGCTGAGTCTGGCTCCGGCGCGGTGATGTTTATTTCCAGTGGTGTCGTCACAGCGGGTGGGGAAGAGGAAGCGTGCTGTTGCTCAATATCCTGCTGATAAGGAGTTAAAGTCTCTCCTTCTTGATGTGAAGGAGCAGTCAGTGGTTCATGCTGAGGCAAGGTAATCGCACTGGCCGTGTTTTCGGACTGTGAGTCACTGAAATGACGAGTACCATCGTCATCAACCCAGGTATATACAGTTTGAGCTGTTGTTATGGCAGTGAAGAGTAGAGCAGTTGTGAGAGCGAGTTGAAGTGTGCGCATAACCGTTCCTGATTGCATGTCACAGTCATGGTATCAGGCGCATCAAATACCATAGAAACAAAAAGGCTCACCTGCGAGGTGAGCCTTAGTTTTATGTAACCCGACGCGCTAGCGCGTACTAAAGTTGATTATACAGAGTAGTACAATTCGAACTCTAGTGGGTGAGTTGTCATGTTTACTTTCTCTACATCTTGAGACTTAAGATCGATGTAAGAGTCGATGAAGTCGTCAGAGAATACGCCGCCAGCTGTTAGGAACTCACGGTCAGCGTCTAGACACTCTAGTGCTTCTTTTAGTGAGTAAGCAACAGTTGGGATCTCAGCTGCTTCTTCTGCTGGTAGATCGTAAAGGTCTTTATCCATCGCTTCACCTGGGTGGATCTTGTTCTTGATACCGTCAAGACCAGCCATAAGCATTGCAGCGAAACATAGGTATGGGTTCGCAGATGGATCACCGAAGCGTAGTTCGATACGACGTGCTTTAGGGCTTGGTACCACTGGGATACGGATAGAAGCAGAGCGGTTACGCGCTGAGTAAGCAAGCATAACTGGTGCTTCGAAGCCTGGTACAAGACGCTTGTACGAGTTAGTAGAGGCGTTAGCAAATGCGTTGATTGCTTTAGCGTGCTTGATTACACCACCGATGTAGTAAAGCGCCATTTCAGATAGGCCGCCGTACTTGTCACCAGCGAATAGGTTAACACCGTCTTTCGCTAGAGATTGGTGAACGTGCATACCGCTGCCGTTGTCACCAACGAGTGGCTTAGGCATGAATGTCGCTGTTTTACCAAATGCGTGAGCAACGTTGTGTACCACGTACTTGTAAACTTGGATTTCGTCCGCTTTCGTCGTTAGCGTGTTAAAGCGAGTTGCGATTTCGTTTTGACCCGCAGTTGCTACTTCGTGGTGGTGCGCTTCTACTACTTGGCCCATCTCTTCTAGGATTAGACACATTGCGCTACGGATGTCTTGAGAAGAATCCACAGGCGCTACTGGGAAGTAACCACCTTTAACGCCTGGACGGTGACCTTTGTTACCGCCTTCGATGTCTGAACCTGTGTTCCAAGCTGCTTCGATGTCATCAATCTTGAAGAAAGAACCAGACATGTCAGTCGCGAACTTAACGTCGTCAAATAGGAAGAATTCTGGCTCTGGACCAACAAGTACTGTATCTGCGATACCAGTAGCACGTAAGTAATCTTCAGCACGCTTAGCGATTGAGCGAGGGTCACGGTCGTAGCCTTGCATTGTAGCAGGCTCAAGGATGTCACAACGAATGTTTAGCGTTGCATCTTCAGTGAACGGGTCTAGTACAGCAGATGATGCGTCAGGCATCATTACCATGTCTGATTCGTTGATGCCTTTCCAGCCAGCAACTGATGAACCGTCAAACATTTTACCTTCTTCGAAGAAGTCTGCGTCAACTTGGTGTGCAGGGATAGATACGTGCTGCTCTTTACCTTTAGTGTCGGTAAAGCGTAGGTCAACAAACTTAACTTCGTTTTCTTGGATCAGAGATAGAACGTTTTCTACTGACATCTTGGATAACCTCCAGTGTTATTAAAGCGGTTTAGCTCGATTCGGTTTATTAAATCCAGCATTGATTAATTTCGTTTCAATCGTATTAATCGATGCTATTTCTCTTAAAGCCAAAAGTGTGCCAAAAAAATTAATCCATTAATTTCAATAAATTAGCGGTTTTGGTGTTAATTTGGTGCAGCTCTTTGCACCAAAATGATCTTTGCTTGCACTTAAATGGTGCACTTGAGGTGTATTGCACCAAGATAAGACAAAATCGATATTCATTCAGCCGAGTTTTCGACCGCATGTCAATGGGGATTTCCCTTTACTCGGAGTGAGATTGCGTTTCATCAATAAAAAATTCGTCGAAATGGAGCGAATCAGATCACATATTTCTGGGTTTTTCGCTAGAATCTGGTACATTACGGTCGTTTTTTTAATCAAATAGGCAGTGCTCATTAAATGTTCAATTTAAGAGGGTTGCTTCTTTTATAAGTGAATCAAAATCCATGGCTACTCCACAGATTGATAATTTAAGAAATATCGCGATCATCGCGCACGTTGACCACGGTAAAACTACACTGGTTGATAAACTACTACAGCAATCAGGTACTTTAGAGTCTCGCGGTGAAGCTGAAGAGCGAGTCATGGACTCGAACGACATCGAGAAAGAGCGTGGTATTACCATTCTTGCTAAAAATACGGCAATTAACTGGAATGATTACCGCATCAACATCGTAGATACTCCGGGACACGCGGACTTCGGTGGTGAAGTAGAACGTATCATGTCGATGGTAGACTCAGTGCTACTTATCGTTGACGCGGTTGACGGCCCAATGCCGCAAACGCGTTTCGTTACGCAAAAAGCCTTTGCTCACGGTCTTAAGCCAATCGTTGTAATCAACAAGATTGACCGTCCAGGTGCGCGTCCTGATTGGGTTATGGATCAAGTATTCGACTTATTTGACAACCTAGGTGCAACTGACGAGCAGCTAGATTTTAAAGTCGTTTACGCTTCTGCACTAAACGGTTGGGCTTCTCTAGAAGAGGGCGAAACCGGCGAAGACATGGAACCACTATTCCAAACTATCGTTGAAGAAGTAACTGCACCACAAGTTGACCTTGACGGTCCGCTACAGATGCAAGTTTCTCAGCTAGATTACAGCTCTTACGTTGGTGTTATCGGTGTTGCTCGTGTAACTCGTGGTAGCGTTAAGCCAAACCAGCAAGTTACGGTAATCGGTGCTGATGGTAAGACTCGTAACGGTAAAGTCGGTACGGTAATGGGTTACCTAGGTCTAGAGCGTCACGACGTAGATCAAGCGAACGCGGGTGACATCATCGCGATCACTGGTCTGGGTGAGCTGAAGATCTCTGACACTATCTGTGCGCAGAACCAAGTTGAAGCGCTACCTGCGCTATCTGTTGATGAACCAACAGTAACCATGACATTCCAAGTAAACACTTCTCCATTCGCGGGTAAAGAAGGTAAGTTCGTGACTTCACGTAACATCCTTGAGCGTCTAGAGAAGGAGCTGGTACACAACGTTGCACTACGTGTAGAACAGACAGACGATCCAGACAAATTCCGCGTATCAGGTCGTGGTGAACTTCACCTATCTATCCTGATCGAAAACATGCGCCGTGAAGGTTTTGAGCTTGCTGTATCTCGTCCAGAAGTAATCATCAAAGAAGAAGATGGTCAGCTAATGGAACCGTTTGAAACAGTAACGATTGACGTTCTTGAAGAGCACCAAGGCGGCATCATGGAAAACATCGGCCTACGTAAAGGTGAGCTGAAAGATATGGCGCCAGATGGTAAAGGTCGTGTTCGCATGGACTTCGATATGCCTTCTCGTGGTCTTATCGGTTTCCAAACTGAGTTCATGACGCTAACGTCTGGCTCTGGTCTTCTATACCATACGTTCGATCACTACGGCCCGCACAAAGGTGGTCAGATTGGTCAACGCATCAACGGTGTTCTAATTGCGAACGCGGCAGGTAAAGCTCTGACTAACGCACTGTTTAACCTTCAAGAACGTGGCCGTCTATTCATTGGTCACGGTGTGGAAGTTTACGAAGGTATGATCATCGGTATTCACAGCCGTGATAACGACCTAACAGTAAACGCACTGAAAGGTAAGCAGCTAACCAACGTTCGTGCATCTGGTACTGATGACGCTCAAGTTCTGACTCCACCAATCAAGCACACTCTTGAGCAAGCACTAGAGTTCATTGATGAAGACGAACTAGTTGAAGTAACGCCAGAAAGCATCCGTATCCGTAAGAAGTTCCTAACGGAAAGCGATCGTAAGCGTGAAGCACGTAACGCTAAGTAATATCACTTAGTTGTTGTTTAAGCTTTAAAGCCCTGAGTTGATGCCAACTTGGGGCTTTTGTTTTTTGGTGGAACATGAAACCTATCGTTATTACAGGTGGCCCGGGCGCAGGTAAAACAACCTTGCTTGCTGCTTTGGCAGAATATGGTTATGCCACGTTTTCTGAAGGGTCACGCACGCTAATAGAGCAGCAGAGCCAGCTGCCTGATGGTATTTTGCCATGGACAGATTTACCTAAATTCGCGCGTTTGTGCTTAAGGTTTATGGGTGACCAAAAGCTCACCGCCCAGCAATCACCGGTGGCTTTTATGGATCGAGCTATCCCCGATATTGTTGGCTATCTTAAAGTGGGTGGCTGTGAGATTGGGCAAGAGTTCCTAGACCAAAGTGTTGGATACTATAGCCAAGTGTTTGTGTGCCAACCTGAAGCCTCGATTTATGTTCAAGATGAGTTCCGTCCGCATAGTTTTGAAGAGGCGCTTCAAATCCATCAAGTGCTGGTCGAAACCTATATTGAGCTAGGTTATCAAGTCATTGAGGTACCCTGGGGGACGGTGGTTGAAAGGGTAGCTTTTGTTCGCCAACTAGTGGACTCAGATACAGGGGCAGAAAGTAAAACCTCCTCATAAGGAGGAGGCTTTAAAATATTACTTTTGACTTAGCTTTTGCAGGAACTTATCTGACTCGGCAATTGCTGCATTCATATCCTGTATTGCGTATTGGATATCTTGTTCCAAGCTTGCAAACTCGCCCTGTAGGGAGCCAATTGCGCTCGCGTTAAGGTTGTGCTTTAAATAGAGAGTATTATCGCGCAGTGTATTGAGCACTGGGGTCATCTTGTCTTCTGCGCGTTTCATCGCTGACAACATAGTATTGTATGAGCGCTGAGTCTCTTTAAGTTTTTGTTCACTCGACCGCTTAAGTTTGGTGCTAGTGTAAAGCTTTAGCTCTTCTTGCCACTCGGCAAATAGCGCATCAGAAACATCTTCAATCGCGGCAATGCGATCACTAACGTCTTGCGCGGCTTTTTCACTGTCTTGGTATTTGTCGTTGATTTGGTTGTAGACGGTTTCTAGTTCTCCACCGTCGAAGTTGGTCAAGGCCGATAGTGCTTCCAGTGCGCTGGTAAATTCTTGCTGCGCATCTTGTTGTGACTGCTTGGCGTCTTCAACGCGATCCACCATGATGTCTCGTTTATGGTAGCCTACTTGTTCCATTGCAGAGTAATAGGCTGATTGACACCCTGTTAGGGTAAAAATCGACAATACAATAGCCAGTAAGTACGGCATGATGGTTTCCTTTCCTTTAGAATTAGACTGTTAGGATGACTGAGATAGTAGGGAGTTACAAGTTGAAAATCGAGCCAGTGATTAAGCAAACCGTATTATTTGCGCGCTATCTGCTGACCAGAATGGGTCACGATAGAGTCAATGTTAATGCTGGCTATCTGGCGTACATTACCTTGCTATCAATTGTGCCTATGCTCACCGTGTTGCTATCGGTTTTATCCTCTTTTGCTATTTTTGAAAATGCCGGTACTGCGCTGCAAGATTTTGTAATTACGCACTTTGTACCGGCAGCAGGAGATGCGGTTAAGAACGCTCTGCTGGAGTTTGTCGCCAACACAGGAAAAATGAGTGCTGTCGGTGGTGCCTTCTTGTTTGTTGCCGCTTTAATGCTGATCTCCAACATCGACAAAAACCTCAATTATATTTGGCGCGTAACAGAAAAGCGCCGTGCCGTGTTTTCCTTTTCAATGTACTGGATGGTACTCACGTTAGGCCCAATACTTGTTGGCGCCAGTATTGCTGCCACTTCTTATGTGACTTCGCTGAAAATCTTAGAGAGTGAGACGATATCTGGCGTTTATAACCTGTTATTGCGCTGGCTACCCTTCTTACTGTCATTCTTTGCTTTCGTCGGTTTATATCTGTTAGTACCAAACAAGAAAGTGCGATTCCCTCATGCAGTTGTCGGTGCGATTGTCGCCGCACTGCTGTTTGAGGCAAGTAAGAAAGGATTCGCCGCATATATTACCGAGTTTCCTTCTTATCAGTTGATTTATGGCGCTTTGGCTGCGATTCCTATCCTGTTTGTTTGGGTCTACTTATGTTGGCTAATTGTTCTAGTCGGTGCCGAGGTGACGGCGGCACTGGGTGAAAGAGAGCAGTGGAGTGAGCAACAAGAAATGGTAAACTCAACTCAATCTAACATTGAGCCAGACAAAGGAAAGCAGAGTGATAGCACTGATCCAAAGAGTAAGTGAGGCAGCCGTACGCGTAGATGGTGAAGTGGTCGGAGAGATCGACAAAGGTCTACTTGTGTTACTAGGCGTAGAAAAAGACGATGATGAAGCGAAAGCAAAACGTTTGATGGAGCGCGTAACCACTTACCGTGTGTTTGGTGACGATGAGGACAAGATGAACCTCAACGTGAAACAAGTCGATGGTAAAGTGCTGGTGGTCTCCCAATTTACGTTACCCGCTGACACTAAGAAAGGCACAAGGGCCGGATTTTCTCGTGGCGCGCACCCAGCGGACGCAGAGCGTTTGTATGAATACTTTGCGGATCGCTGCGCAGAAGTGTTACCGACAGAGCGAGGGCGCTTTGCGGCCGATATGAAAGTGTCGTTAGTTAATGACGGCCCCGTAACCTTCTGGTTACAAGTATAATTATAAGGCTAGTAGAGGGGCGACCTCGCCTCTATAAAAAGGATTTTTATGTTTAAGCTGATCACGCCAAGAACAGATAACCAACTGAATAAGTATTATCACTTTCGTTGGCAGATGCTGCGCGAACCGTGGCGAATGCCGATTGGTTCTGAACGCGATGAATACGATCCGATGAGTCATCACCGTATGATTGTTGATGGTCGTGGTAGACCAATGGCTATCGGGCGTCTGTACATCACGCCAGATAGTGAAGGCCAAATCCGCTATATGGCGGTTAAAGGCTCTCGCCGTAGTAAAGGCATGGGTTCACTTGTCTTGGTGGCGCTTGAGTCTTTGGCTCGTCAGGAAGGGGCAAAGCGCTTAGTGTGTAATGCTCGTGAAGATGCGATCTCGTTTTATGAGAAGAATGGTTTTGAGCGACGCGGTGAACTGACAGACGAGCGTGGCCCGGTGAGACACCAGCAAATGGTCAAGCAGCTTGATCCGATGGCGAATGTATTGCGTAAACCAGAGTGGTGTACTGAGCTTCAAGAGCGATGGGAGCATCAAATCCCAATCAGTGACAAAATGGGTATCAAGATAAACCAATACACTGGCTATCAGTTTGAATGTGGGGCGCAGCTTAACCCTAATCTCAACCCACACAATACTATGTTTGCTGGCTCAGCGTTTACTTTGGCAACACTGACTGGCTGGGGAATGACTTGGCTACTGATGAAAGAACGCGGTTTAAGTGGTGATATTGTGTTGGCAGATAGCCAGATTCGTTACCGTCATCCAGTGACGCAAAACCCTGTTGCCTCGACTTCTCTAGATGGTATTAGCGGTGATTTGGATCGTTTGGCGTCAGGACGTAAAGCGCGAATTGTCATTCATGTCACGATTCAGAGTGGTGATCAGGCTGCGGTAGAGTTTATCGGCACTTATATGCTCATTCCTGATTATAAGTCAGTGCTGGGTAGCGACTCTTCCGTCTCAGTGTAATTGCTCGCTTCTTGAGTGTTCGTTGTGGGCTGAGGTTTATCGACCTTGCAAGTCTGCTTAATCACGTTAGCACCATTGAGGATATCTGACCAAAGCTCAGCGCACTCTTGCTGTGACTTAAACAGCAAGGTCGCAAACTGAGGTTTGGTCAAATCCATTTCACCGGCGACCTGTGAGTGGCTAGTTGAGCTACTGACAGAGATTCTTCCTCGATCAGCGATCATTTTTATAGCCCCTAAATCTAGTGGGTGCGAATACTCTTGTTCACCATCAACACTTTTCGCTGCTAGTGTGGCTTGGTGGAAATAGGTGGTTATCTTTCCTGATAAGCTATGTGACAGCATTGCATAGTCGCCAGATAGGCCTTCAAGTTCAACCTCTGCTTCTGCCAATCCGGTGAGAGAAAATGGCAGTGCTTGCTCTAGTAAATAATGTTCTAGGGGCAGACCATCGGCATGGAGTGCTAGCTGCCACGGCGCACTTAAGGTGCTTCTATCCCAAATACCACTCGCTTCTATGTAGCCTTGTTCTAGAGGAACAAAGGCGCGCTCTAAAGTGAGTTTGTTGCTGCTAGCATGCGCTGTAAAGTGGGCCTGTGTGGTGAGTAGCTTATCTATGCTGGCCGCATTGGCGCTTATCTCTAGTTTTCCTTCTAACAGACCGTATTGGTCTTGCTCAATCAGCGTCAGGTCAGAGCCTTCAATATTCAAACCTGAAACTTGCCAGTATGGCTGCTTTTCAACTTGGATAAACTGAGCGTTTTCAACCTCTAGTTGGCCAATGGCTAGGTGCTGTACGGAAGCGGTGGCCTTTTTAATACTGGGTATGAGCTGCTCGGTTTGTTCTAGCCATTTAATGCCGTCAAGTTTGAGCTGCGAGAGCGAGATAGATTGTGGTGAAACTGCGCCTTGGAGTTGCACTCGTCCTTGTTTGAAGTCGGCGTCGAACTCTTCAATATTGATTTGGTTGGAATTGAAAGCGAGCTTTGCTCTTGGAGAGAAGAGCTGCAATTCTCCGTTGCCAATGCTTTCTGCGTTAAATGAGGCATAGCCAGTCTGTTGTTGCCACATCGTCTGGGTAAGGTCGAGATTCTCTAGCGAGGCATCAAGGTGTTCAAAACGCCAATGGCGATAGTTAAATGAGCTATTAATAATGTCTAAGCTGTTGATGTGGTAGATCGGCAGGTTAAGGTTACCCAGTGTGGTTGAAAGCGTTTCTATCTGGCTCGAACGTGGCAGCTTTAGTTGGTCGATGGTGACGTTAATCAATGACCATCCTTGCGGGTACTGCTCTGCTTGTCCGGAAATATTCGCTCCGCGCCAATTAAAAGAACTGCCAAATATTGTGCTGTCGGCGGCTTGGTAACGCATATCGACGAGCAAGTTATCGAGAGCCTCTCCTTGCATGTAAAGCTGCTCAACAGATAACTGGATATCGCCATAAGGTAGCCCGTGTTGATCGCTGTGCCACACCGGGTTTTCTATCTGCATATTCACGCCACGAGCCGACCATTTGTTATCACTGATATCGACATGCTTCAAAGCTAGCTGGTGGAGCTTAATTTGTTCTAATAGTGGGGATTCAAGCGCATTGAGATCTAAGCTCGCCCCTTCGACTAAAATAGAGTCGAAGGTTAATTTGCCTTGTTGCCAAGGAAATTGGCTCAGCCATAAAGTGAGCTTAGGGAGTTGGAGCACCTTGTCGTCATGTTGCAGCTCAACATCGTTTAACGTCAGTTGGAATGGTGGAGAATATTCAGCGTGGGTGGTTTCGAGTTGATAAGGCGTCAGGGTATTAAAAAAAGTGGTGACGAGTTTTGCGGCATAGCTGGTTTGTATGACCGTATACAACGCAAGTACGGATAGAGTGATGCTACTGACCACTAGAATAGTAAGCAGCAAGAGTGCTTTTTTCACGTTGAATCACTTTCCCTCGTCTATAGATGCTACTAGCTTGGAACACTTTTTCTTTTCAGGCAACAAAAAGCCCCTCAATAGAGGGGCTTAGCTAAACAATTTCCAAGCAGGTCACTAATCTAGCTGAGGTCCAGCTGCAACCAGTGATTTACCTTCGTCATTGTCAGTGTACTTATCAAAGTTGTTGATAAAGCGCTCTGCTAGGTCTTTCGCTTTGCTTTCCCATTGCAGTGGGTCAGTGTAAGTATCACGAGGATCTAGGATTGCCGGATCAACGTCATGCAATGCCGTTGGTACTTCCAAGTTAAAGATTGGAATATGCTTGGTTTCCGCATTTTCAATAGAGCCATCTAGAATTGCATCAATGATGCCACGAGTATCTTGAATTGAGATACGTTTACCGCTGCCATTCCAGCCTGTATTAACTAAGTACGCCTCAGCACCCGCTGCTTCCATACGCTTCACCAGAACTTCTGCATATTTTGTTGGGTGCAGCGTTAAGAATGCTGCGCCAAAACAGGCAGAGAAAGTTGGCGTCGGTTCAGTAATACCACGCTCTGTACCCGCTAGCTTAGCAGTAAAGCCAGATAAGAAGTGGTACTTAGTTTGCTCTGGAGTCAGCTTAGACACTGGTGGTAGAACGCCAAACGCATCAGCAGATAGGAAGATGACCTTGTTTGCATGGCCCGCTTTCGATACTGGCTTAACGATGTTTTCAATATGTTCGATTGGGTAAGAAACACGGGTGTTCTCGGTTTTAGAACCGTCATCGAAGTCGATAGAACCATCGCTACGTACTGTGACGTTCTCTAGTAGTGCGTCGCGACGAATCGCGTTGTAGATGTCCGGCTCAGCTTCTTTCGATAACTTGATAGTTTTAGCGTAACAACCGCCCTCGAAGTTGAAGATTCCGTCATCATCCCAGCCGTGCTCATCATCGCCGATTAACTCACGTTTAGGATCGGTAGATAGCGTGGTTTTACCTGTACCAGATAGGCCGAAGAACACAGCAACATCGCCATTTTCTTTACACTTGTTGGCGCTACAGTGCATGGAAGCAATATCTTTAAGAGGAAGGAAGTAGTTCATCATTGCGAACATGCCTTTCTTCATCTCACCGCCGTACCAAGTACCGCCAATAAGCTGCATGCGCTCAGTTAGGTTAAATACCGTGAAGTTTTCAGAGTTGAGACCGTGCTCCTCCCATTTCTGGTTAGTACACTTAGCACCGTTCATTACTACGAAATCCGGTTCGAAGGTGGCTAGCTCTTTTTCCGATGGGCGGATGAACATGTTTTTCACGAAGTGCGCTTGCCACGCTACTTCAGTGATAACACGAATGCTTAAACGAGTGTCTGGGTTGGCACCACAGTAGCCATCAACAACGAAAACGCGTTTTCCTGATAGTTGATTAGTGACTTGTTCTTTCAAGTCATTCCAGACCACTTGGTCAATCGGCTTATTGTCGTTTTTCACCGTGTCTGATGTCCACCACATATGCTCTTCTGTGGTTGTATCTTTAACGATGTATTTATCTTTTGGTGAGCGTCCAGTAAAAATACCGGTATCTACAGCGACTGCGCCTAGCTCGGTGACCACGCCTTTTTCATAGCCTTCCAGATCCGCGCGAGTTTCTTCTTCGAACAACATTTCGTAGCTTGGGTTACGAATAACCTCTTTAACGTTTTGAAGCCCGTGTTTGGTAAGATCGATTGTTGCAGCCTTTGTATGTTCCATAACGGTCATAGGTGCTCCTTATAGGAATATTTTGTAGGGATTTTGTAATAATCTTTTAATTTTTATCTGCTCACCATGCTAGCAATGGGCCTCGTAGAAAACAGGGATATAGCTCAAAAAATATCCGCATTTTTGGTGGGGTTTTAAGCGACACATCACATATTGGTGGAGTTAGTTTATCGTGTGCGCAAAGCTTTGCGCTAGAGCAAAATGATTATTAATTGATAAAAATTAACAGGTTAATTTATTACGGATGAAGCTAGGTATTACGGGGGAGTGATCACAAAAAAGGCCAGCGTGTGCTGGCCTTTTGAAGGGTAAATTACAGTCTTGCTATGCTGTAAAAATTAATGCAGTGTTTTGTTGCCTGAATCCGTTTGATTGAACAGCTCAGATACCTGCGCTTCGTCGAACGAATAGTTCGTGCCGCAGTAATCACAATGTAAAGAAATTGAACCAACCTCGGCCAATATTTCGTTCACTTCCGCTCGATCGATGGTCACGATAGCTGCACCACTACGTTCACGAGAACAGCCACAGAAAAACTCAACGGTTTGCGGATCAAACAGACGAACTTTTTCTTGGTTGTAGAGGCGGTAGAGCAGTTCATTCGCCTCTAGGCTAAATAGCTCTTCATTTTTTACTGTATCGGTTAGTTGCTCTAGGTGCTCGAAATCTTCAGGTGTGCCAGTACCATCTGGCATAACCTGAATTAGCATGCCAGCCGCACGCTGTTGGCTTTCGTATTCACCAGTACGTAGCCAGATGCGAGTTTTAAGCTGCTCTGAGTTGGCAAAGTAGCTTTCTAGGATTTCAGATAAGTTGTCGCCGTCTAGACCAACGATACCTTGGTAACGTTCACCTTTCTTAGGGTCGATGGTAATCACCAGGTGACCTTTACCCATCATGTCATGAATAGTCGCGTTATCTGCGATATCACCTTCCCAGCGAGCAACACCACGGATTTTCTGGTCGTGATCGCCATTGATGACAGCCAGTGATACCGGGCCATCACCTTGCAATTGCATAGTGATCGAACCTTCAAACTTCAAGGTTGCTGTTAATAGGGTGGTTGAAACCAATAGCTCACCAAGCAGCTTTTGTAGCGGTGCTGGGTATTCCTTGCTAGAAATAATACGTTGGTAAGCGTCATCCAATTGTACCAACTCACCACGAACTGAGAGATCTTCAAATAAGTAGCGGTTCAAAACATTGCTTGCCATGTGGCGATTCCTCGTAAATCTAGTAGAGCTTATTGGTGTTTAAATTTAATAATATCGCGGCGCTGCTTTTTATCAGGGCGGCGATCTGGGCTAGGGTTATGGGCGTGAAGTTTGCGACGTGCTGCATTCTCTTCACGTTTACTTAGACTCTCTGTTGTTTCAGAGTAGAGCATTTGTGCTTCTGGGGCTCCGCGACGTTGGTCAGAAACTTTCTCTATGACCACAGTTTTTTCTTCGTGCCCTTGTCTTAAGGTAATCACCGCACCGAGTTCGACAGCTTTACTTGGCTTGCTGCGCTGACCATTATAATGGACTTTGCCACCATCGACCATGTTGCGAGCGATGGAGCGAGTTTTATAAAATCGTGCAGCCCATAGCCATTTATCGAGTCTTACTGCTTCGGTTTGGGAACCCATTGTGTTTCTTGCCCTCTAAGGTGGTGAATGTTTATTCTATTCAGATGCAGTAACAATGGTGACGAATGTGGCATTTTTCAAGCGAGATCATAAAAATTAAGCTCTAAGAAAGTGACGTTCGATGGTTTTATGTTTAGCTTGTTTCATATTTTGATACAATGATCCGCTACATCTTTGATAACTAATATTAACTTCCGTTATACAGGGCTTAGTACCATATTCTTAACGGGTGCAACAAGGCTCCAAGCTAGCGAGATAGGGACAGCGAGTGAAGCAAAACAGTGTAATGGCACTACTTAAATTCGGTGAGGCGCTCAAAGACGTTGCGATGCAGCAGCGTATCAGCTACCTAGTGATGATGCTTCTACTCACAGTCAGTGTTTGGATTGGTGGGCAGATGCTTTGGCAACCGTGGAGTGCATCGTCAGTATCGCAATGGCAGCCGAGTGGTGTGGTTAGTGCAGGCTCGTCTAGCTCATCGCAACTCGATATCTCTGAGCTGCAGAACAGCAATCTATTCGGTAAGTACCGAGAAACTGCGCCAGTTGTCGAGCAACCCAAAGTACAAGATGCGCCGAAAAGTCGCCTGAACGTGGTTCTAGTTGGCGTGGTTACTAGCTCGAACCCTGAAAAAAGCTTAGCGGTGATTGCTAATCGTGGTCAGCAAGCTACGTATGGCATCAATGAAGTGATTGAAGGCACTCGCGCTAAACTTGTCCAAGTTCAGCCTGATCGAGTCATCATCGACAATTCAGGCCGCAATGAAACCGTGATGTTAGAAGGTCTGAAATATACCAAACCATCAGTAACAGCAGTTAAAGCACCAGAAAGTGTGACACGCAGTCAGGTTTCACCAGACTCATTAAATAAAATTCGCGAAGAAATCCGCCAAGATGCTAAACAGATCTTCCAATATGTGCGGATGTCGCAAGTAAAACAAGATGGAGAGGTGGTTGGCTACCGCCTTTCTCCGGGTAAAGACAGAGCGTTGTTTGACGCTGTTGGCCTTAAACCGGGTGATATCGCAATTTCAATAAATGGACTGGATCTCAAAGATTCTGCGGCAATGGGTGAAGTGTTTAGAAGCTTATCCCAGTTGACCGAACTCAATCTAACAGTAGAACGAAACGGTCAACCACACGAAATATACATTGAATTATAAGGTTGTCGCAGCAGCGTCAGCGATCCGAGGAGTACAGAGTGAACCATTGGCTTAAAAAAAGCGCATGGCTTTTAGCAGGAAGCTTATTAACGTCACCTGCTATGGTGGTAGCAAATGATTTTAGTGCCAGCTTTAAAGGCACAGATATTCAAGAGTTTATTAATATTGTTGGCCGTAACTTAGAAAAAACCATCATTGTTGATCCTTCGGTTCGAGGCAAAGTGGATGTGCGTAGCTACGACATGTTGACTGAAGAGCAGTACTACAGCTTTTTCCTAAATGTACTCGAAGTGTACGGTTTTGCTGTGGTAGAAATGGATAATGGCATCTTAAAAGTTATCAAAGACAAAGATGCAAAGACATCGGCCGTGCCTGTCGTCGGTGATGGCAGCATCAATGGTGATGAAGTCGTCACCCGTGTTGTGGCGGTGCGTAATGTTTCAGTGCGTGAACTTTCCCCGCTACTGCGTCAGCTCAACGATAATGCGGGTGCCGGTAACGTAGTCCACTATGACCCAGCAAACATTATCCTAATTACCGGTCGTGCGGCGGTGGTGAATCGTCTGGCAGACATTATCAAGCGCGTTGACCAAGCGGGTGATAAAGAGATTGAAGTGGTTGAACTAGATAATGCTTCAGCTGCAGAAATGGTGCGTATTGTCGAAGCGTTGAACAAAACCACCGATGCCAAAAACACTCCTGCCTTTCTTCAACCTAAATTGGTTGCTGACGATCGAACTAACTCGATTCTGATCTCTGGTGACCCGCAGGTACGTGAGCGCCTACGTAAGTTGATCAAACAGCTCGATATTGAGATGGCATCAAAAGGTAATAACCGCGTGGTTTACCTTAAGTACGCTAAAGCGGAAGACTTGGTTGATGTACTAAAAGGTGTATCCGATAACCTGCAAGCCGAGAAGTCATCCGGTTCGAAACAGACCAGTAGCGCTAAACGTGGTGATGTGATGATTGCCGCTCACCCAGAGACCAATGCCTTAGTCGTCACTGCGCCGCCAGATATCATGAATGCATTGCAGGATGTGATTGCTCAGCTCGATATTCGCCGTGCTCAGGTTCTCATCGAAGCACTTATTGTAGAAATGGCTGAGGGTGATGGCCTCAACTTTGGTGTTCAGTGGGGCTCACTAGAAACAGGGGCTGTTATTCAGCATTCTAACGCTGGCGCACCGATTGGGAGTGTGATGGTTGGCCTAGAAGAAGCCAAAGACACCACTACGACCACGGCTGTTTATGACAGCGATGGTAAGTTTTTACGTAACGAAACGACGACTGAAAAAGGGGATTACAGTAAACTCGCTTCTGCTCTAGGTGGTGTCAATGGCGCGGCGTTAAGCGTCGTTATGGGTGACTGGACTGCATTGATCAGTGCCGTATCGACCGACTCCAACTCAAACATTCTGTCTTCGCCAAGTATTACCGTAATGGATAATGGCGAGGCGTCATTTATTGTTGGTGAAGAAGTACCGGTCATTACGGGCTCGCAGACTGGTTCAAATAATGACAACCCATTCCAGACTGTTGAACGTAAAGAAGTCGGTATCAAGCTTAAAGTGGTACCGCAAATTAACGAAGGTAACTCGGTACAGTTAAAAATTGAGCAAGAGGTTTCTAACGTACTGGGTGCGAATGGTGCAGTCGATGTGCGCTTTGCCAAGCGTCAGCTTAATACTTCAGTCATGGTTGAAGACGGTCAAATGATTGTCCTTGGCGGTCTGATTGACGAGCGAGCACTCGAAAGTGAATCTAAAGTACCGCTGTTAGGTGATATTCCTTACCTAGGCCATCTATTTAAATCAACCAGTACTCAGGTTGAGAAGAAAAACCTGATGGTGTTTATTAAGCCAACCATTATTCGTGATGGTATGACGGCAGATGGCCTGACTCAACGTAAATACAACTATATTCGAGCTGAGCAGCTTTACCGAGCTGATCAAGGTTTGAAGCTGATGGATGACGGTCATATTCCGGTATTGCCAGAATATGGTGAAGAGATTGGTCATCCTGTCGAGATCCAAGCATTTATTGATCAGATGAGCGCTAAGTAATGGACGTCGAGTTGAATCCAAGCTTTAAACGCTTGCCGTTTAGTTTTGCTAATCGCTTTAAGCTTGTTTTAGAGCCGACAGGCAGTGGTTTAGTACTTTACTATATCGCGCCGATTTCAGTGCAGGCTTTGATTGAAGTGAAGCGTGTTTGTGGTCAGTCTTTTACCTTGCAAGCGCTAAGCAAAGAAGCATTTGATGGCAAGCTAACCGAAGCTTATCAGCGTGACTCTTCTGAAGCGCGCCAGCTGATGGAAGACATTGGTGCCGATAATGATGATTTCTTCTCTTTGGCGGAAGATTTACCGCAAAATGAAGATTTGCTTGAGTCAGAAGACGACGCACCGATCATCAAGCTTATCAACGCTATGTTGGGTGAGGCGATTAAAGAAGGGGCGTCGGATATCCATATCGAGACGTTTGAGAAAAGCCTCTCCATTCGTTTCCGTATTGATGGTGTACTGCGTGATGTTCTCTCACCGAGCCGCAAGTTAGCGCCATTGCTCGTATCGCGTGTTAAGGTCATGGCCAAGCTTGATATCGCAGAAAAGCGTGTACCACAAGATGGTCGTATCTCTTTACGCATTGGTGGTCGAGCTGTCGACGTTCGTGTTTCAACGATGCCGTCTTCACATGGCGAACGGGTAGTAATGCGCCTGTTAGACAAAAATGCGACGCGCTTGGACTTACATAGTCTTGGCATGACAGAAACCAACCACAACGTTTTCCGCCAGATGATCGCTCGTCCGCACGGCATTATTTTGGTCACAGGTCCTACGGGTTCTGGTAAGTCGACCACGCTGTATGCAGGTCTGACAGAGATTAACAGTAATGAGCGCAATATTCTGACGGTCGAAGATCCGATTGAATTTGATATCGATGGTATCGGTCAAACTCAGGTTAATCCCAAAGTGGATATGACTTTTGCTCGTGGCTTGCGTGCAATTTTGCGCCAAGACCCGGATGTGGTCATGGTGGGTGAGATTCGCGACTTAGAGACGGCGCAAATCGCGGTTCAGGCTTCTTTGACTGGTCACTTAGTGATGTCGACGCTGCACACCAATACTGCCGTCGGTGCGATTACACGTCTACGTGATATGGGTATAGAGCCTTTCCTTATTTCTTCCTCTTTGCTGGGTGTCTTGGCTCAGCGACTAGTACGCACGCTATGCTCCGACTGTAAAGAGCCGTATGAAGCGGATAAAGAAACCAAAAAACTTTTTGGTTTGAAGAAGAAAGAGGACTTAACTCTCTATCGCGCATGTGGCTGCGAAGCATGTAATTATAAAGGCTACCGCGGACGTACAGGCATTCATGAACTGCTCGTGATTGACGAAGATGTTCAGACCTTGATTCACAGCGAGTCAGGAGAGCAGGCGATTGAAAAGCAGATTCGCGAGCATACTCCGAGCATTCGCGATGATGGTCTAAGTAAAGTGCGCGCAGGTATCACCTCGCTTGAAGAAGTGATGCGGGTGACCAAGGAAGGCTAATGGCGGCATTTGAATATAAAGCGCTCGATGCGAAAGGTAAGACCAAAAAAGGCGTTATCGAAGGTGATAATGCTCGTCAGGTGCGTGCCAGACTTAAAGAACAAGGCCTAATACCGGTTGAAGTGAGCGAAACAAGGCAGAAAGCGAAAAAGCAGACTAGCCAAGCGACTTTTCAGTTTAAACGTGGTTTAAGCACGCCCGATCTGGCTTTAATCACTCGTCAGTTGGCAACCTTGGTTCAGTCCGGTATGCCGCTTGAAGAGTGTTTGAAAGCCGTTTCTGAACAGTCAGAAAAACCGCGCATTCGTACTATGTTGCTTGCTGTGCGTTCCAAGGTGACGGAAGGTTATACTTTGGCCGACAGCTTGGCCGACTTTCCCCATGTCTTCGACGAGCTGTTTCGTTCGATGGTTTCAGCGGGCGAAAAGTCAGGGCATTTGGACTCAGTGCTAGAACGCCTTGCTGACTATGCTGAAAATCGTCAAAAGTTACGCTCCAAGTTGCAGCAAGCGATGATTTACCCAGTCGTGCTGGTGGTCTTTGCGGTCGGTATTGTGGCGTTCTTGCTTGCCGCCGTTGTACCGAAAATTGTGGGTCAGTTTGTCCAAATGGGTCAAGAGTTGCCTCAATCCACTCAGTTTTTGCTTGCTGCCAGTGACTTTATCCAAAACTGGGGGCTCACCCTGCTTGTTGCTTTGATTGGGGTTATCTACCTCGTTAAGTTTGCGCTCAGTAAGCCCAAGTTACGTTTGAGTTGGGATCGTAAAGTTATCTCTATGCCATTGGTTGGCAAAATTGCCCGCGGCCTAAATACTTCGCGCTTTGCTCGTACATTATCTATCTGTACTTCGAGCGCGATTCCAATTTTGGAAGGAATGCGCGTTGCAGTGGACGTTATGTCGAACCATTACGTTAAACAGCAGGTCTTAGTCGCGACAGATAATGTTCGTGAAGGTGCCAGCTTACGTCGCGCTCTTGAGCAAACCAAGCTGTTTCCGCCGATGATGCTGCACATGATTGCCAGTGGTGAACAGAGTGGTGAGCTAGAAGGCATGCTGACTCGTGCTGCGGACAACCAAGATTCAAACTTTGAATCGACTATAAACATTGCGTTGGGCATCTTTACTCCAGCTTTGATTGCTTTAATGGCGGGGCTGGTGCTGTTTATTGTCATGGCGACGCTAATGCCAATTTTAGAAATGAATAATTTAATGAGTTCATAACAGCTTTTAGCAAATCTAAGCTGCTTTTTGTGGAGAATAAAATGAACAAAAAAATGAAGAAACAGTCTGGCTTTACCTTGTTAGAAGTTATGGTTGTGGTGGTGATCTTAGGTATTCTGGCAAGCTTTGTCGTACCTAACCTACTTGGCAATAAAGAAAAAGCGGATCAGCAGAAAGCGATTACCGATATCGTTGCGCTAGAGAATGCGCTTGATATGTACAAGCTTGATAACAGCGTTTACCCATCAACAGACCAAGGTTTAGAAGCGTTAGTGACGAAGCCTTCGAGCCCAGAGCCACGCAACTACCGTGACGGTGGCTACATTAAGCGTCTACCTTCCGATCCATGGGGCAATGACTACCAATACCTAAGCCCAGGTGACCATGGCAATGTCGATATCTTTACGCTAGGTGCGGATGGTCAGGAAGGTGGTGAAGGTGCCAATGCTGATATCGGCAACTGGAATATTCAAGATTTTCAGTAATTAGCAGCTAACACTTAGACTTTATGCGTCGTTATTCTGGATTTACTTTGCTTGAGATTTTGCTGGTATTGGTGCTGATTTCACTCGCATCCGTAGCGGTGATTTCTACCTTGCCAGTCAGTGCAGAAGACGGCGCAAAGAAGCAGGCTCAATCTTTATTTTATCGGGTTCAGCTTCTTAATGAAGAGGCGATGTTGAGTGGTAATGACTTCGGCCTGCGCGTTGATGAGAAGAAATCAACTTACCACTTTATGCGACTAAAGTCTGAGGGTTGGCAAAAGCTTGAACAGCATCATATACCGCCCGAGACTGAGCTAGCGAGTAACTTATCCATCATGTTAACGCTAGGAGGCAGCGTCTGGAATGATCAAGAGCGCTTGTTTAAACCCGGCTCTCTCTTTGATGAAGATATGTTCGCCGAGCTTGAACAAGAGAAGAAAAAGCTGCCACCACCGCAAGTCTTTATTATGTCGAGCGGTGAAGTAACACCATTTTCTGTTGCTGTTTACCCGCAGGATCGCAGTGCTGAAAATGATGCATGGCGAATAGTGGCAAAAGAAAATGGTCAGATCATCTTGTTAGCACCTGGAGAAAGTGATGAAGAAAGCTAAGCAAGGCTTTACGCTTCTTGAGGTGTTGGTCGCGTTAGCGATCTTTGCTACTGCAGCAATTGCGACCATACGCTCGGTTAGCCAACACATTAATACGCTCAACTTTCTTGAAGAGAAAACTTTTGCGGCTATGGTGGCAGACAACCAAATGGCGAAGGTAATTTTGTCGGGCAGTAAGCCAAGTAAGAAAAAAGGCAAAGAAACACTTGCACAGCGAGATTGGTTCTGGACAGTGGAGCCCGTTTCCACCACCGGGGATATGCTACAAGCCTTTGATGTTAAAGTCGCGACCAGTGAAAAAGGATCGCCAGTGGTCACGGTGAGAAGCTATGTACCGAAATAGTCTTAATCGGTCACAGGGCTTTACCCTGATCGAAGTGCTGGTGGCGATTGCTATTTTTGCTAGCTTGAGTGTCGGGGCTTATCAGGTTCTCAATCAGGTTCAGCGCAGCAATGAAATTTCGATGGAGCGTAGTGAGCGCTTGAAAACGCTGCAACGAGCCTTGGTGTTTATGGACAATGACTTTCGCCAAATGGCGCTGCGTCAATCTCGTACCAATGGCGAAGACCCTTCTGCTATGTTGCTGCAATGGAAAGACTATTTACTCGACTCTGATGCAAAAGGGGTGATGTTCGTTCGCGCTGGTTGGCACAATCCACAGCAACAGTTTCCGCGTGGTGAAATAAGTAAAGTCGGTTATCGGATTAAAGATCAGCAGCTGCAACGAGTATGGTGGCGTTATGCGGACACACCTGCTGGGCAAGAAGGCATTGTGATGCCATTGCTCGATGGTGTGGAAGATTTTGAGATGCGTTTTTTCGATGGCAAGCAGTGGCAGAAAGAGTGGCAAACTAAATTTGCTCTACCACAAGCCGTGGCGTTGAGTTTAGAGCTAGAAGATTATGGCAAGATTGAGCGCATCTATCTGACATCAGGTGGCACACTGGAGCTGGCTGAGGAGCAGAAGCAAGATGGTTAGAAAGCAGCGCGGCGTCGCGCTTATTATCGTCCTGCTGCTGCTGGCGGTTATGGTCAGTATCGCAGCGAGTATGGCAGATCGGCTATTTAGTCAGTTTAAACGAGCGACTAACCAGGTTAATTATCAGCAAGCTTATTGGTATAGCGTTGGGGCTGAAGCATTGGCGAAGGCAGGCCTTGAGCAAAGCTTTAAAGACTCCGATACGATTAACCTTTCGCAGCCATGGGCATTGGAAGAGCAAACCTACCCGTTGGACTACGGGACGCTAAAAGGTCGCTTAGTTGATCAGCAAGCCTGCTTTAACCTCAATGCTCTGTCGAGCTTAGCTTCGACAGCTGGGTCTGATAAGTCCCCATACTTGGTCGATGTCTTTCAAAACTTACTCGAAGAGTTGGAAATTGAAAATTACCAAGCAGAAACAGTTGCTCAATCTACTTGGGAATACGTCGACAGCAATAACTCGGTTAACTCGACGGTTGGGGTTGAAGACAGCTTCTATGAGTCGATGTCTCCCGCCTATATGGCGGCAAATAGCCTGATGGCGGATAGCTCAGAATTACGCGCGGTCAATCAGGTTTCGGGTGAAATGATGGAAAAAGTATTGCCTTACGTGTGTGCAATTCCAACCACCGATTTGAGATTAAATGTAAATACGATCAAGCCCGAGCATGCTGCATTGCTGGCAGCTTTGTTTCAACCTGCTCTTAGTGTCACTCAAGCTAAGCAGGTTTTAGAAAATCGCCCTTTTGATGGCTGGGCGAGTGTTGACGACTTTTTAAATGAGAAAGAGTTTGCCAACGTAACGGCTGATGCACGTAAAGAGGGCAAAGGCTATTTGGCTGTGACCAGTGCCTATTTTGAGTTGGATGTTGAATTATTAGTTGGGGATTCTCGCGTGAGAGTGCGCAGCTTGCTATTTAGTAGTGATAAACAAACTGCGACGGTCATTAGCCGTCGCTTCGGAGGTATCGGTGAACGAGTTTCTGATCGTTCGACTGACAAATAATACCGCTCAGGCTATCCAGTGGTTAGTCTGGTCGGAGTCGCAAAAGGAAGTGATTGCGAGCGGAGAGCTAGACAGTTATCAGGCACTGCCAGAGATCGCGACATACGCGGAAGGGCGTCGCACGATTGTTTTGTTGTCAGCAGAAAGCTTGGTTCTAACCGATGTAGAAATTCCTGCGGGTGCAAGTCGTCAGCTTGAATCTATGTTGCCCTATGTGCTTGAAGATGATTTAGCGCAAGATGTCGATCAACTGCATTTTACCATTCTAAACAAATCGCAAGGTCAAGCGCAGGTGTGTGCGGTGGATTCGCAGTGGCTAGAAAAAGTCCTCATGGAGCTTGGCGATATTGGTTGTCAGATCCAAAAGGTAATGCCCGATGTATTGGCGCTTCCAGATAGTGAAGGATTGTCTGCGGTTGAGATTGGTCAGCAATGGCTATTGAAGAAGTCTAGCTACCAAGGTATGTCGGTTGAGAGTGATTGGCTATCGCTGGTGGCTCAGTCTGAATGGGTACAGCAAGACGAAGAATTTCTACCGTTAACTTCATATTCGGCTTTGCCGACTTCTCTTGAGCTTGCTGAACAGCAGCAGTGGCTGAACGGCGAGCCTAAGTTGGTAATGCAGTTACTTGCTGAACAAGCGATCATAAGCAAAATTAATCTTCTGACTGGGCAGTTTAAGCCTAAATCGTCCTTTACTCGCTATTGGAAAATATGGCAGAGGGTAGCCGTCGCAGCGGTGCTGTTATTGGCGGTTGTGGTTGTCGATAATGTGCTTAAGATTCAAAAGTACGAAGCGCAGGCGAGTGCTTATCGCACAGAAAGTGAGCGCGTTTTCCGCCAATCCTTGCCGGGTAAAACCAAGATTCCGACCGTGAGCTATTTAAAGCGTGAAATGGAGCGTGAAGCGAGTCGTTTGTCTGGTGGTTCGGATGGAAATGAACTCATCAGTCTGATGGTTAAGCTGCCACCTTTGCTCAATCAAGTGCCGGGCTTAGATCTCACCAGTTTTAAATATGACAGTGGACGTAATGAAGTTCGCTTACAGGCGCAAAGCAAAGATTTCCAAACCTTTGAAAAGGCCGCAGAGCTGTTGGGCTCTAATTTCGCGGTCGAGCAGGGGCAACTTAACCGCTCAGGGAGCCTAGTTAATGGCTCTTTTGTTCTAAAGCCGTTGTGAGGGATTAAGCATGAATAAATTGGTCAATACCTTACAAACTTGGTGGCTGAGCATTTCACAACGTGAGCAGCGCTTAGTGGTTGCTTGCTCTTTATTGGTGATCATTGGTGGCCTGTATTGGGGCGTTGTTCAACCTGTTGCCGAGCGAGCAAATAACGCGCAAATGCGCATTCAAAGCGAGAAGCAACTGCTTTCTTGGGTGAAAGACAAAGCGGATCAGATCACTCAGTCCCAAGGGCAGGGTGGCAGGGCGGTTTCTAGCCTCCCTATCAACCAAGCGGTTTCTTCAAGTGTTGGGCGCTTTAAAGTTGAGTTGATTCGTGTCCAGCCACGTGGCGAGCAGTTTCAGGTGTGGGTAGCGCCTATGCCGTTTAATCAGTTCTTAAACTGGATAACCTTTTTGCAAGAGACGCATGGAATCAGGGTGGTATTTCTTGATATCGATAAAGGCAATAAAGACGGTATGATTGAAGTTAATCGACTCCAGCTTGGCAGAGGGTAATTGAGTGAAGAAAACAGTGTTATCGGGTGTGTTTCTTAGCTCCATATTTGTCGCTAGCGCTATGGTGCATTTACCCGCTCAGTTCGTGGTGCAATATGCGCCGTTACCCAATCAACTTGATTTAATTGGGGTTGATGGAACTGTGTGGCAGGGATCAGTGCACCAAGTGAAATGGCAAAACCAAAACTATGGCGCGCTCAACTGGCAGCTTAACCTTGCTAAGTTGTTGACTGGGAATGCAGAGGCTCAAGTACGTTTTGGTCGTGGTAGTGATCTATCGCTTCAAGGTCGTGGAATTGTTGGTTATTCGCCAAGTGGTTTATACGCTGAGAACTTAATTGTTTCGTTGCCCGTTGAAAAAGTCATGCAGTTTGCACCGTCTCTTCCGGTTCCTTTAGAACTGAACGGGCAAGTAGAACTTAGCCTGCGCTCATACGCTTATGCGTCTCCTTATTGTGAGAGCGCCCAAGGAAGTGTGGTGTGGAATACCGATACTGTCGGCACGCCGATGTCTGACTTAGAAGTTGGCCCTGTGATTGCCAACTTTAGCTGCCAGTCGAATAGCTTTGATGTGGTTGGCGAGCAGAAGAGTAATCAAGTCGAAAGTGGCTTCACTGCTAAGTTGAATTCAGATCAAAGTTACACCTCAAGCGCTTGGTTTAAGCCTCAGACTGAGTTTCCAAGTGCATTTCAGCAGCAGTTAAAATGGTTACCAACTCCCGCAGACCGCGAAGGTAAGTTCCAGTTTAGTTATCAAGGTCGACTCTAAACACTAGATCTAAAAACCAATAAGGGCAGCGATTAAGCTGCCCTTGTTGATTTTGATCCCTGTTACTTTGTCGCAGGGAAGCTGATTTGTACTTTTAAGCCACCGCCACTGCGATTATTGACGATCACTGAACCGTTGTGCTGACTGACAATGCGTTTAACAATCGCTAAGCCAAGCCCTGTTCCTTCGCTTCCTCGCGCGGTATCACCACGAGTGAAGGGTTCAAACAGTTTGGCAATCTGGCTCTGTTCTATCCCAGGTCCATTATCTTCAATACACACCCAAACCAGTTTGTTGTCCGCGGTAATGCCGGTGCTTACTTTGGTCCAACCATTGCCATAGCGAATCGCGTTGACGACTAAATTGCTCACCGCACGTTTGATAGCAATTGGACTGCCTAAGGTTTCTTTGATTGGCTGGTGGAGCTCGGTATCAATTTGCACCTCGTAACCACCTTCAGATGAAGCGACATCGTTAGCGATTTCATTAAGGTCGACCTCAATAAAAGATTGCTTATTTACCGGTTTGAGGTAATCCATAAATTGGCTGATGATCTCGTTACACTCTTCAGTGTCGCTAATAATGCCCTCGGCTAGATAGCTGTCTTCAGGGGACATCATTTCTGTCGCAAGACGAATTCTCGTTAACGGAGTACGCAGATCGTGGCTAATGCCCGCCATCAGTAGGGCTCTGTCTTCCTCAAGTGCTTGGATACCTTTAGACATCTGGTTGAAAGCACGGGTTACTGAGCGAATTTCCGAAGCGCCTTTTTCAGGTAGCGGTGGTGGAATCTCACCACGACCAACCCCTTTGGCCGCTTTTTCCAACGCAATGAGAGGACGATTTTGCAAGCGGATGAACAACCAGCCTCCCGCAACAATCAACAACGCCATGATCAGGCTATTGCGAAACAGTGGCGTGAAGTCCTCTTCTTGCAGTTCAGAGAGTGGAATGCGCAATAGGGAGTCAGGTAGTGAATCAATCTTCATCCACAACACATAACTTTCTTCTCCGAGCATCATACGAACATCAGTTGGCGAGCCAAGTTCATTGGTCATCTCTTCACTCATCAGGTCGATGCTCACCGCATGGTAATACTCTTCTGCCATTGGACTATCTTCAGCATGAACAGTTACCCCTAGTTGCTCCAATACACGCCTACGCAGCGGTGCATCCATGGCTAAGCCATCTTCTAGAGTGGCGGAGTCATCCAGCATCAGATTAATTTCGTGGCCGAGAATTTTATTGAACTGCTGCAAGCTCGGCATCAGGGCGTAATTAAACACGGCGTAGTAAGAATAGACTTGGCTGGCTATAAGCAGAGTCAGAAAGATAAAAATGGATTGAGTAAATGAGCTGCGGATGCGCATAACACCTACCTTGAGAAAAGGTTAGTCTAAAACAAAGAGTGCGAGACTAGGTCTCGCACTCTATCAAAACATATTGTCGGTTACGCTTCTTTGCCATCTGGGACAAAAACATAACCTAAGCCCCATACAGTTTGGATGTAACGAGGTTTACTTGGATCGACTTCGAGCATACGACGCAGACGAGAGATTTGCACGTCAATCGAACGTTCCATCGCTGAATATTCGCGGCCACGGGCCATGTTCATTAACTTATCGCGTGACATCGGCTCACGTGCATTGGTCACGAGAGCTTTCAGTACGGCAAACTCACCAGAAGTTAGCGGCATGGCTTCATCGCCACGGAACATTTCACGCGTACCTAGGTTTAAGCGGAAATCACCAAACTCAACCACTGATTCTTCACTACTTGGTGCACCGGGTAGCTCGGTCGTTTGACGACGCAAGACCGCTTTAATACGCGCTAATAGTTCACGTGGGTTAAACGGTTTAGGTAAGTAGTCATCTGCCCCGACCTCTAGGCCGACGATACGATCGATCTCGTCCCCTTTTGCGGTCAGCATCAGAATCGGTATCGTGCTGTTGGCATTACGCAGGCGACGGCAGATCGATAACCCATCTTCGCCCGGTAACATCAGGTCTAGCACCATCAAATGGAAAGTTTCACGCGTTAGCAGGCGGTCCATCTGCTCACTGTTTGCAACACTACGAACTTGAAATCCTTGTTCAGACAAGTAACGCTCTAGTAGTGCACGAAGTCGTGCATCATCATCAACAACTAAGATCTTGTGATTTTCTTGCATGTAATGGGTCCACCTAGTTAATAAGCTTGCGCGACTTCAGGCTGTGGAAACAGTCACCTTTATGCGCAACTTAAAATGTAACACTGTTCTTAAGCTATTGGTGCAAAGAATTGTTAACGTTTATTTCCTTTTTAGCTAATGTATATCGGAACTTCAATTTAATAACGTCAGAAATATGAAAACGAACCTAATAACAAGAGAAGGCTTTGATCGACTTAAAAAAGAGCTCGATTTTTTGTGGAAAGAAGATCGCCCAGAAGTGACGAAAAAAGTGACTTGGGCGGCGAGTCTCGGAGACCGGAGTGAAAACGCTGACTATCAATACAACAAAAAGCGCTTAAGAGAGATAGATCGCCGTGTACGTTATTTGCGTAAGCGTTTAGAGCAAGTAAAAGTGGTTGATTACTCGCCGCAGCAAGAAGGAAAGGTGTTCTTTGGTGCTTGGGTAGAAATCGAAAATGAAGCGGGTGAAATCAAAGCTTTTCGTATTGTTGGTCCTGACGAGATTTATGGTGACGCCAAAGGTTATATTTCGATTGATTCACCGATGGCGCGCGCTTTATTGAAAAAAGAAGTCGATGACGAATTTAGCGTTAAAACCCCAGAAGGTTACAAAGAGTGGTTCGTTAACACTATTCGCTACAGCGCGGAATAACAAAAAGTCCCGCGGGGCGGGACTCTTGGCTGTGATTATTTTTCGTAGTCAGGTTTTTCAGTGAGGATGTAATTATGCTCACTGCCCACCACAGCGCCATACTTGAGGAAGTTTTTACCTAAGATCATGCTGTAGTGGAAACGGCTACGGTCTTTGAGGTTCACCCGTATCTTCTTCTCTAGCTCACCCAATTTGACTTGCATTTCAACGACTGGGCGAATGGTCGGTTTCTCACCTTTTTTCGCCCTGATTTTCATGCTATCGACGACCTCTAGGGTAAAGTCTTTCTCCATGCCGAGATCATTTTGATAGCTAAAGCTGACCATAGGCTTGCCGTCTTTTTCAAACTGTTTGATGTTCTGCGCATTGATAGAGCTGACGTCTGCACCAGTATCGAGTTTGGCGGGGAAGCTAAGACCTTCTACTTGCGCTACCTCGATATGACCTGCCTTAAATAGCGGGTAGGAATCGAGTAGATGATCAGTGCGAGTGTTTATGAGCACGCCATTTTTCGACATCTTCTGACCTATGATGAAGTAATCACTGGTCTCGTCTTCATCGAGCACATCAATTGCGTACGGCAGTTCAACTTTCTCGCCGTATAGGGTGAAGGTACCAAATACCACTGGGCGAGTGGAGTCACCGACTTTTAGGGTTTTATTGATCGGTTTAGAAAACTGCTTGGCCTCGCCGTCTTGGTCAGTGAGGTAGTAAGTTACCCATTCTTTGCCTTTCTTTTCAAAAATCTCGAAGCTTGCGACTTTTAGCAGCGGTGTCTTCACTACCAGTGATGGTTCTGCCGTTAATTCAATGCCATCAAGTAACAGAGATTCCTCACCGGAAACCTGCATGGCTTTTGACTTGCTACTGATGGTTTTAGGCTTGCCTGTTAACAAAGACGTCGCGCCAGTATCGATCATAAAGCGTCGATTGAGCGTACCTTTGCCGAGACGTAGCTGTGAATTGAGTTTGCTACGGTCAGTTAAGTAGACGAACCAGTATTGAGTTTCAGCGCCGTTAGTGTCGATTGGAACGAACACCATTGGGCGCTTTTTGCCACTCACGTTCAACATACGTACCAATGGGCGTGTGAGTGTCTCGCTGCTGCCATTGCCATCTTCAATATCGAAAGAGACCTGTTGCTTGTTAGAATCGATTTTTATATTGGTGGCATGCAGTGAAGAGTAGTTGTTTTGCAGTGAGTAGCTGATCTTCTGCTTTACACCTGCGATTTCAACTGACTCTTTCTTACCAACAAGTTGCGCGTTCTTTTGCTCTTGAAGGTAATCGTAGCCTGCGTAAACCCAAGCGTTGTTATCGAGAAAAGTTTTGCCAATCAGAATTGGCGCGGAAAATTGGTTTCTGTCGGTCAAGTTAACTTGTGTCATGACGGTTTTGCCAGCAATGGTCATTGGCAAGGTGATGGTTGGTCGCAGAATCGGTTCTTTTTGTGTTCGATTGCGTATCACGCCGACACGTTCTATTGGCCTAGTTACCTCAATGCTCTCACCGGTGTGCGGATGCTTAATGGTAAATGTCACTTCAACGCCGTAAGGGGCAAAAAGTTCAGCATCCCAATCATCGTAATCGACATCATCAATAGGGTCGAAGTCGATCAGCGCTTTCATCAGCTTCTGATCTTTGAGTTGGCTAAACTGGGGGTCAGAGCTGGAAACGTGAATGTTGGTGGCATGCATCGATGTCGTGTCTGCGCCAGTATCAATCTTACCTGCAAATGAAACCCCTTTTAGTGCCTCGATCTCGTCGAGATAAACGCTTTCTACCCGGCCTAAGACAAGTTTGTCATCAAGGGTATAAACAGGAGACTGGGTAGAAGCATTGATCGCAGCGCTAGCTTGATCTGCCAAAGTCAGGGGGGAAGCTAGGGATGTAGATAGTACAGAAAGGGCCAGTAAGATTTTTTTCATAGCGGTTCCAACTACTCGTTATTCGCACAAGGTCTTGAACGAAATTAGTTCCATTTTTCAGATCTAAGTTCTGACTTATCTCTATTTCTGACACAACTTTCACATAATTGCCAAACTATTGGCAAAACAATTGCGTAACCTTGCTCGCGGTAACAAAAAGTATTGGGTTTTACATTAAGAATCCCAATATAAAGAAGGTTAAAATACAACAAGAGATTCAACGGATGAGCCAAGCTATCTGTAATTTGATTGCTCAGGAACTGAGTGTTCGACCTGAGCAGGTCACTGCTGCTGTTAACCTCATTGATGATGGAAACACAGTCCCTTTTATTGCCCGCTACCGTAAAGAAGTCACGGGTGGATTGGATGATACTCAGCTGCGTAACCTTGATAGCCGTTTATCCTACCTACGCGAACTAGATGAGCGTCGCCAAACCATTCTTAAATCGATTCAAGAGCAGGGTAAGTTAACCTCTGAGCTTGAATCCGAGATAGCGCAGGCAGACAGTAAAACGCGTCTTGAAGACCTTTACTTGCCTTACAAACCCAAGCGTCGTACTAAAGGCCAAATCGCGATCGAGGCGGGCTTAGAGCCTCTGGCTGACAAGCTTTGGAATCAGCCGCAGACCGAACCTGAAACGGAAGCGGCAAACTACCTAGATGCAGACAAAGGCATTGCTGACACCAAAGCGGCTCTGGATGGCGCTCGTGCTATCGTGATGGAGCGAATCGCTGAGGATGCCAATCTATTAGATAAAATTCGTACTCATCTTAATCGCAATGCGGAACTGGTCGCTAAAGTGGTCGACGGCAAAGAGCGCGAAGGTGAGAAATTTAAAGATTACTTCGAGCACAATGAAGCGTTGAGTAAAGTACCATCGCACCGCGCACTTGCTATGTTGCGTGGTCGAAATGAAGGCTTCTTAACCATTGCGATGAATGCTGACCCTACGCAGGAAGAGGGCGTTCGTCAGTCTCACTGTGAGACGATTATTAGTGACCACTATGGCATTTCCTTAAGCAGTGCTCCGGCAGATGGTTGGCGTAAGCAGGTGATCAGCTGGGCATGGCGTATCAAAGTTTCGATGCACATGGAAACTGAGTTGATGGGTGCGATGAAAGAGCGTGCAGAGATTGAAGCGATTGAGGTTTTTGCCACTAACCTAAAAGATCTATTGATGGCCGCGCCTGCGGGCCCTCGTGCCACACTTGGCCTCGATCCTGGTCTTCGTACTGGTTCTAAAATTGCCGTGGTCGATTCAACCGGTAAAGTGCTAGCAACTGAAACCATCTATCCACATCCGCCACAAAAGCAATATGATAAATCAGCGCAAATTGTTGATGCTTTGGTACGTAAGTACAACGTGGATCTGATTGCGATTGGTAATGGTACCGCTTCACGTGAAACTGATAGCTTTGTCGCTGACCTGATTAAACGTGGCAACCTCAAGGTGCAGAAAATCATGGTTAGCGAAGCGGGCGCATCGGTTTACTCTGCGTCAGAGCTAGCAGCAAAAGAGTTCCCGAACTTAGATGTGTCACTGCGTGGTGCGGTGTCGATTGCTCGTCGTTTGCAAGATCCACTGGCTGAACTGGTTAAGATTGACCCTAAATCGATTGGTGTAGGTCAGTATCAGCACGATGTTAGCCAATCCATGTTGGCAAAACGTCTTGATGCGGTAGTCGAAGACTGTGTGAATGCCGTCGGTGTCGACGTGAATACGGCATCTCCGGCTCTGCTAACTCGCGTGGCCGGCCTGTCGAGCACAATTGCGCAAAACATTGTTGATTACCGAGATGAGAACGGCCGCTTTGAAGCGCGTACCACGCTGAAAAAAGTCGCGCGTCTTGGGCCTAAGGCATTTGAGCAGTGTGCGGGCTTCCTGCGCATTATGGATGGTAAGAACCCTCTTGATGCCTCTTCTGTTCACCCAGAAGCATACCCTGTGGTCAAAGCGATTGCTGAGAAAAACAGTAAAAATGTCAAAGCTTTGATTGGTGATACTCAGTTCCTACGCGGACTTCACGCTGTCGATTACACTGATGAGAACTTTGGTGTTCCAACCGTGAGCGACATCATCAAAGAACTCGATAAGCCGGGTCGTGACCCGCGCCCTGAGTTTAAGACAGCCACATTCGCTGATGGCGTTAATCAGGTTTCTGATCTTGAACCAGGCATGGTGCTAGAAGGGGTGGTGTCTAACGTTGCGAACTTTGGTGCCTTTGTTGATATCGGCGTTCATCAAGATGGCTTAGTACACATCTCTGCGCTGACGGACCGTTACATCTCGGATCCACGTGAAGTGGTAAAAGCGGGCGATATCGTCAAGGTGAAAGTGATGGAAGTGGATGTGCAGCGTAAACGTATTGGTCTTTCAATGCGTTTAACCGATGAACCAGGGCAAGACAACCGAGCTCAGCGTTCAAGCGCTCCACGTGGTCAACAGCAAGGTGGCCAACGTCGTCGTGATGAGTCGGCGAACAATAACAGTGCGATGGGTGGTGCATTTGCTGCTGCCTTTGCAAAAGCTAAGCGCTAACGTATTGCGCTAAAAATATAAATCCCCGTAGTAGCGATACTAGCGGGGATTTTTTCGGCATTACCTTATCGAACCAGGGAACGACAAGGTACTACAACACCGCAATTACATCAGAAGGGGTATTTGGGGCCACAGCATCTCCGTAATGAAATTTAATCACGGTTCTGCGTTTTTCCATCATCCCCTCTGTTATCGCCGCATCGATTATGCGTCTCGGTAAACGAAAACGCATGGCATAGCCTTTACCTTGATGTTCGCTATAACTTTCCAGTGCCAACAGTTGGAATAGCCTGTCGAGGGTATCTTTAGGTTCTTCCTGAGAAACCGCAATCGCACCGCCACTTTCTTCCATCTCATAGCTCGGGTGCTCTGAGGGATCCCATGAGGATTGCTTTCGCCGTTTATCGTCTGCTGTTACCTTTCGTTGTGCGTTGCTCTTGGTCAATGCAATCGTTGGTGTAATTGGCTCTCGGACTTTATTGTCGCGCGCCGCTTGCTCCGTTTGCACATTAACCGATGGGGCGATAAGTGGAACGCTTACGTTCGTAGGTGATACGAGCATTCATTAACCTCCTCACGCCCAACCTGAGAGTGGTAACTCTTTCGGTTAGTTTATTTATCGACCAGTTAGGGCAAAGGTTTAGCGCAGATTTTTATTTTTTGTACATTGTTCATTTATTGCTTTAGCGATCAATAAATTGGTGTACTTGCTGACAAAATGACTCGAATTCAGTCATAAACGGCGCATGAGAAGAGTCGGTGAAAATGTAGCTATCGCTGTTTGGCGCGAGGCTATCGACATCACTGGCGACTTTAGCAGGTACAAGACCATCTAAGCGGCCATAGAGACGCAGCATAGGAATGGTTAGGCTCTCTAGTTCAGCGCGATAGTCGATATCGGCTAACAGTTTTAACCCTGCAAGCAGAGAGGTTGGGTTTGGTGTTGGTCTTGAGAGAACGGCTTTTTTCAGTTGTTTGACATCTTGTCTTGCTGAAGGGCTCCCCATCGCCTGCAAGGCCATAAAACGTTCGATGGTCAGTTGGAAATCATCAACCAATTGTTCGGTAAATGCACTTAGCACATTCGGTTGAATGCCGCGCCAAGGTCTCTCGGCGGCAAATTTAGGTGAGCTTGCGACAGTAATCAGTTTTTCGACTCGTTGTGGGGCATTGAGTGCAATATGGGTTGCCAGTAAACCACCTAGTGACCAACCAAGCCAGATCGCTTTCTCGGGTGCGTGCTGCAATACTTGTTCAGCGAGATCGTGCATATTCTCGAAACTAGACTGATGACTATGACCAAACCCTGGCAGATCGACTACATGGACACAAAAATGCTGGCTAAGAACGTCAACAGTCTGCTGCCAAACCGCGCCATTCATTCCCCAACCATGGAGTAGCACTAGGTCATCACCTTGACCTTGGGATTGCCAATACAAAGATTCACTGTTGTTCTCAGTTTGTAGCACTTTTTCCATCCTCTCGCTCTTAGCCCTGTCTAGACAATCATCAAATACTGTTTCAATGGAGTGGGGTTATGTTAACTCAAAGGGTAGTGAAATACATCGCCGACCTGTTGCCGATGCATTGCGAGGTTTGTCATCTCGCGTTGACCAAGCCACATCCACCTAGTGGTATTTGCGATCATTGCTCGCGCTACTTCGCGCCTATTCCTCGTTGCCAGCGCTGCGGTTTGCCCACTCCTTTTGAGATAGCAGAGTGCGGAGAATGTCTTAAACATCCTCCTAAATGGCAGCGGCTCTATTGTGTTGCTGACTATCAACCGCCACTTGCGCAATATGTTCATCGACTTAAGTACGAACGGCAATTTTGGCAGGCGCGTAAACTCGCGAATCTGCTCGCCCCCAGAATAGAAAAGCCCGCACAGGTCATCACGTTTGTGCCCCTGCATTGGGAGCGATATCTAAGGCGCGGATTTAATCAGAGCGAGTTGATAGCATGCTCACTGGCGCGGCAACTCAACGTACCGTGCCAGTCCCTGTTTAAAAGAGTGAGAGCAACACCTCAGCAGCAAGGTTTAACTAAGGCAGAGCGAAAGCGAAATCTAGACCGTGCTTTCTTACTCAATGGAGAGATTGTTGCTGACCACATCGCGATTGTTGATGATGTTCTCACTACTGGAAGTACGGTGCAGCATTTATGCGAATTACTGCTTGAAGCAGGGGTGAAAAGCGTTGATATTTACTGCATCTGCCGTACTCCTGAGCCAGCAAGTTAGTATAAATTGACTAAAACGCTAGATCTCTCAGTTTTCAGGAGTAAAATGGTCAACTAATAGCCTACAAAATTACTCAGGTATTCGTCGTGTCAAATACAATTACTATTACAGAAACTGCCCAAAAACACTTTGCTAACCTATTAGGTCAGCAGCCAGAAGGCACTAATATTCGTGTATTCGTGGTAAACCCTGGCACTCAAAACGCAGAGTGTGGCGTGTCTTACTGCCCGCCAGAAGCGGTAGAATCTACCGATACTGAATTAACGTTTGAGTTCTTCTCCGCTTTTGTTGATGAGCTAAGTCTGCCATTTCTTGAAGACGCTGAAATTGATTTTGTAACTGACAAAATGGGCTCTCAGCTAACTTTGAAAGCACCAAACGCGAAAATGCGTAAGGTTTCTGATGACGCGCCTCTAGTAGAGCGTGTTGAGTACGTGATTCAGACTCAGGTTAATCCTCAGCTAGCGGGTCACGGTGGTCATGTAAACCTAGTTGAAATCACAGACGAAGGCATTGCAATTGTTGCCTTTGGTGGCGGTTGTAACGGCTGTTCTATGGTTGATGTAACACTGAAAGAAGGTATCGAGAAAGAGCTTCTTCAGCAGTTCGAAGGTGAGCTGTCTGCGGTACGCGATGCAACTGAGCACGATCGCGGTGAGCACTCTTACTACTAAGAAATGCATTTAACCGAATGAAATACATAGGGTTGACAGCAATGTCAGCCCTTTTTTTGTTTTCAAAGCTGATAAATTTCTCATATATTAGGAGTGTTGATCTTTCGAACAATACGGTTTTGAAAGAGCGACAGATTTTAGAACCTTCCCTTGATGCAAAGGAGTAAGCTCGTGGCCAAACGGAACCCACCAGAAATTCTGGCGAAACAGACTGTCGCGCAATCTCGACTGTTCTCTATTGAAGCGTTGGATTTACGCTTTAGCAATGGTGAGCATCGGACTTACGAGCGTATGAAACCCAGTGGGCGAAATGCAGTCATGATGGTTCCTGTTACCGAGCAAGGTGACATTTTGTTAGTCAGAGAATATGCCGCGGGCACTGAGCGTTATGAATTGGGTTTCCCTAAGGGGTTAATTGATCCTGGTGAAACCCCTCATCAAGCGGCTGAGCGCGAGTTGAAAGAAGAGATTGGCTTTGGCGCTCAAAAGTTAACGCCTTTGAAAGAAGTCGTTCTTGCTCCTTCTTATTTCTCTAGCAAAATGACCCTGTTCATTGCAGAGCAACTATACTCAGAGCAATTGGAAGGTGATGAACCAGAGCCGTTAGAAGTGGTTCGTTGGCCTTTAGCGCAAGCTGAAGAGCTATTAACACACCTCGATTTTAGTGAAGCGCGCAGTATTACTGCGTTATTACTCGCTCTACGAATCTTAAAATAATTAACGTTTTCTTCTGCGGTGTCGCATGAGGAAAGAGTAGGTAGAGCGCTAAGGATTTTTTATGCCAATGACAGAAGACCTTTCTCATCATTTGCCCGCAGTGATTGAAATTGCCCGTAGTGCTGGGCAGTTAATTCTCGATATTTACGAGAAAAAAGAGTACCAAGCGTTCACCAAAAGTGATGAAACACCAGTAACCAGTGCTGATATCGCCGCGCACAAACTGATTGTGGAAAGACTAACCGAGCTGACTCCTGATATCCCGGTGTTATCGGAAGAAGCAGCCGATATCAGTTTAGATAAGCGCTCACAGTGGGATCGCTACTGGTTGGTTGACCCACTGGATGGCACCCAGGAGTTTATTGCCCGCAGTGGCGACTTTGCCACCATTATCGCGCTCGTAGAAAACAATAAACCCGTGATGGGAGTGGTTTATGGCCCGGTTTCTGGGGTGACGTTCTACGCTTACCAAGGTAAAGGGGCGTGGAAAATTCCAGACTTAAGCGAAAGCGTGCGTATCAAAACCCATCAACATGATGGCAAGCAAAGCCCTATTGCGATTGCGATTAGTCGTCGCCAAGATATCAACCGCATCACGAGCCGAATGAGCAGCGGTTGGAACTATGATTTAGTCCCACTCGGTTCAGCCGCACTGAAAGCCTGTTTAGTCGCTGAAGGTGCGGTCGATTGCTATCTAAGGCTTGGCCCAACTGGTGAATGGGATACTGCCGCAACGCAATGTATTGTCGAAGAAGCTGGGGGGCGTATTCTAAGTACCTTACTAGAGCCGTTGTCTTACAATGAACGCGATACATTAGAAAACCCGAATTTTATTGTCTTGGGTGATGAGAGCTTGCCTTGGGATGAGATTTTAAAGGTTAAGGATTGAAGCGGACTCCGTCCTTAGGATCGCTTCGCTACAGAACGGGCTTCGCCCTATGGAGAGCGGGATAACTAGTTCGGACTGTACCTGAATAATGCTCGATCATTCCATATATTAAGATGCCGTATTGTTTATTCAAACTAAGAGGGTTGACGTTTTCACGCCAACCCTCTTAGTTTGTTATCCAGTTATCCAGTTATCCAGTTATCCAGTTATCCAGTTATCCGTGAGGGCGAAGCCCGTTCCCGTTTACTTTACGCCTTCGAATACACATCCCTTTCACCCAACCAGCGGTCGATAATCGCAACCGCATTATCTGGATAGCTGTCATGAATATGACGGGCGATGCGCTGAACTTCGGGGATTAAGCGCTGATCGCGGACCAAATCTGCAATCTTAAAGTCAGCCATACCGGTTTGCTTGGTGCCTAACAATTCACCCGGTCCGCGGATTTCTAAGTCTCGCTGCGCTATCACAAATCCATCGTTGCTTTCACGCAAAACGCCTAAGCGCTTTTGAGCGGTTTTCGACAGTGGCGAATGGTAGAGCAACACACAGTGACTGGCGACACTGCCTCGACCTACACGGCCACGTAGCTGGTGGAGTTGAGCTAAACCCAAACGCTCGGGGTTTTCGATAATCATTAAGCTTGAGTTAGGTACATCAACACCCACTTCAATCACGGTCGTCGCGACCAAAAGATGAAGCTTATTGTCTTTGAAGTCTTGCATCACCGCCTGCTTCTCTGCGGATTTCATTCGACCGTGTACTAAGCCAATCTTTACGTCTGGCAGTTTGCGTTGCAGCTCTTCAGCCGTATCCGCTGCCGCTTGAGCTTCTAGCACCTCAGATTCATCAATCAGAGTACACACCCAATAGGCTTGTTTACCCTCATTGAGGCAAGCGTTTCTGACTCGCTCAACAATATCGTCCCGCTTAGTATCCGGAATGGCGACGGTTTGAATCGGCGTTCTCCCCGGTGGGAGCTCATCAATCACTGACGTTTCTAAATCAGCATAGGCGGTCATTGCCAGTGTTCGAGGTATTGGGGTAGCTGTCATTATCAGCTGATGCGGATAAGCACCTTGCTTGGCCCCTTTTTCACGCAGCTCTAAGCGCTGGTGGACACCAAATCGATGCTGCTCATCAATGATAACTAAAGCTAAGTGATGAAACTCGACATGCTCTTGGAACAGAGCATGGGTTCCGACCACCATTTGCGCTTCACCATTGGCGATTTGAGCAAGCTCCGTTTCTTTGGCTTTACCTTTTAGTTTACCTGCCAACCAGCCAACCTTGATGCCCATAGGTTCGAGCCAAGCCGCGAAATTAATCGCGTGTTGCTCAGCGAGTAGTTCAGTAGGAGCCATCAGCGCGACTTGGTAGCCATGCTCTAGGGCGCGCAAAGCAGCAAGCGCTGCGACTAGCGTTTTACCTGAACCAACATCTCCTTGAACTAGGCGCATCATAGGGTGAGGCTTTTCGAGATCTTGTTCGATTTCACCCACTACGCGAGCTTGCGCATTGGTCGGTGAGAAGGGAAGTTGGTCGAGCAGTTGCTGTTTGAGCTTGTTGCGAGCGGTTAGCGGTAATGCTGTGTCTTGCTGACCTTTACTACGCACCGCCAACATCGACAGGTTTTGTGCTAGCAGCTCTTCCATAATCAAACGGATCTGCGCCGGGTGCTTGCCTTCATCAAACTGCTCTAAATCGATGTTTGGTTGCGGACGATGAATTGTGTGCAGTGCTTGCGCTAGGGTGATTTGGTGATCATACAGACCATTAGGTAGCAGTTCTTGCACTGCCGCTTTGTCGAGTAATTCTAGTGTTTGGTCTGTTAAATTACGCAGCGTCACCTGCCTTAAGCCATCAGTCGTGGGGTAGACAGGTGTCAGTGTTTGTTCCACTTGAGCGCTTTGGTTTGGTGCGTAGAATTTATAATCTGGATGGACGATCTCTAGTCCGTAGCCACCACGTTTGATTTCACCGTATGCGTGAACGGTTTTACCTTCGGCGAAGTTGTTCTTCATTCCGGCGGTAAAATTGAAAAAACGCAGTGTGATGGTGCCGTTGCCATCACTGATTTTCACCGACAGCATTTTGCGTTTACCAAACAAGGTATCAACACTCATCACCTTGCCTTGCACTGACGCCCATAGACCAGCATGCAGTTTTACAATTGGGTAGATACGAGTGCGGTCTTCATAACGCAGAGGAAGGTGAAACAGAAGATCTTGAACGCTATCGAGCCCAACTTTGGCTAACTTCTCGGCGACTTTGGCACCAACGCCAGTCAAAGAAGTGAGAGAAATCGCAGATAGCAGTTGGGACATGACACAGCTCGCTCGTTATTTTGAGTAAGTGACTCAGTGAGTTAGATAAGACCTTGTTAGTTAACCATTGGGCTGTGTTTTTGTACAGGAAAAAATGGGGTTAGAGAGCGGGAACGGACTACGTCCTATGGAACGCTGCGCTATAGATAACGGGATCGGGCTTCGCCCTGCTGGAAAACTAAGTTTGGCTCCAATGTGTACGGCGGGCAGTTATAGCCTATCCAAATGACAAAGGGTTGCCTCTAAGAGTCAACCCTACATGATTTCTCCAGCTCTTTTACTTTTTCTGCATCTCTGCCCACCATCCTTCATCGGCGATGATCTGGCCTTGCTCGTCTAATGGTGGGTAAGGAAGCTTTTTGCGCTTGGCAACTTTAGCTAACACCGGATGACCACGTTCAAACAGTAGACGGTGGATGGTTTCTTCTGGTACAGAGCTGACTTCATTGTCGTACATGCCAGCCGCTTCGCGTTGGCGCTGCGCTTCATAAAGGATGACTGCACTGGCTACCGATACGTTGAGAGACTGCACCATTCCGACCATAGGGACGATAATATCTTGGTCAGCAAGTTTTTTAGCTTGTTCAGATGCACCTACTTTTTCACTACCGAGAATAATGGCCGTTGGCTTGGTGTAGTCGATGTCGCGGAAGTCTACTGCAGTTTCAGACAGATTGGTCACAAGCACCTGCATGCCTTGAGCTTTAAGCTCTGTAATCGCCTCATCGATAGAGTCATGGGTTTCAACGTCTACCCAGTTACGAGCACCTGCAGAAGTATGGCTCAGTGTGCGCATCTCATTTGGCCATACTGCGTGTATCTTGTGAATACCCGTTGCATCGGCGGTGCGGATAACAGCTGATACGTTATTTGGCTTGTGAACTTCTTCTAAGCAAAGAGTTAAGTCAGCTTGGCGTGCTTTTAACACTTCGTGGATTCGATTGTAGCGTTCTAAATTCATAATCTTATACAAAAGAAAAGCCCTTGAAATGGTGGTTTCAAGGGCAGTTAGATATTCAAATCAAACGGTTAGTTCTTGCGTCGACGAACTTTAAGCGTCTGTGGCATGGCTTTAATCTTACGCATAATGCCAGCAAGGTGAACACGATCTTTGGTCGTTAGCAGTACTGTTACTGTGTATAAGCGACCATCACGTTCTTCTGTTGAAAGTCCGTGAATGTTGGAACCCGTCTTTGAAATAACGTTGGTCAGCTCTGCGAGTGCACCTTGACGATTTTGTACGTCGACAGTGACTTCGGTGATGAACTCTTTGTCGTAATCATCAGACCATTCCACCGCCATGTATTTATCCGGCTCTTTCTGATAACCGCGTACATTTGGACACATTTCGCGGTGAACAACTAAGCCTCGGCCCGGTGAAACATGAGCGATAATGTGGTCGTCTGGGATTGGGTGACAACAGTTGGCGAACGTCAGCAAAATACCTTCCGCACCGCGGATCGGCAGTTTCTTCTTACCTTCGTTATTACTCTCAACTTCGGTCAGCTCATCAGCATCGCCCAATAAGCGACGCGCAATGACGATGCTCATCAGCTCGCCTAGACCAATATCTGCCAGTAGATCGTCGATTGACTCTACTTTTAGGTCGGTCAGAACGTGGTTGATGTTCTCTTCATCTATATCTGATAGAGAAAGCTCACCCAAGGCATGATTCAGCAGACGGCGACCTAGGGTGATCGACTCTTCGCGGCGCATGGTTTTCAGAACCTGACGGATCTTAGTACGCGCACGAGACGTCACCACGTAGTTGAGCCATGCAGCATTTGGACGCGCACCCGGAGCACTGATGATTTCAATCGTCTGACCGTTTTTCAGCGATTTACTCAGTGGATAAGGGTTGCGATCAACACGAGCACCAACACAGGTATTTCCGACATCAGTATGTACTGCATAAGCGAAGTCTACTGCGGTAGCACCCACTGGCAGCTCGACAATACGGCCTTTCGGCGTAAAGACATAAATCTCGTCTGGGAACAGATCTGACTTAACGTTTTCGATGAATTCGAATGAGTTACCCGCGCTTTGTTGTAGCTCAAGCAGGCTTTGCATCCAGCGCTGAGCTTTGACTTGTGCCGTAGTACCTGTTCGCTCACCGTTGCCTTTGTAAGACCAGTGAGCCGCAACCCCTTTATCTGCCATTTGATCCATATCTTCGGTACGGATCTGAACTTCAACCGGTACACCATGAGGGCCAACCATTGAAGTATGGATAGATTGATAGCCGTTCGCTTTCGGTACTGCGATGTAGTCTTTCATGCGACCCGGACGTGGCTTGTACAGGCTATGGACCTGACCAAGCACGCGATAACAAGTATCGGCATTGTCGACCACGACACGGAAAGCGTAGATATCCATGATGGTATGGAAGCGCTGTTCTTTGGTCTTCATCTTGTTGTAGATGGAGAAGAGGTTTTTTTCTCGACCAAAAACGCGTGCTTTAAGACCGACTTCTTCAAGGCGACCTTCAATTTCATCATGAATACGTTGAATCATCTCTTTACGGTTACCACGCGCGGCTTTCACTACCTCTTTAAGAACACGATAACGGTTCGGGTAGAGCGCTTCAAAGCCAAGCTCTTCTAGCTCAGTTTTAATATTGTGGATACCAAGGCGGTGCGCCAATGGAGAATAGATTTCTAAGGTTTCACGAGCGATACGACGCTTCTTGTCTGGACGAAGAGCGCCAAGCGTGCGCATGTTGTGCGTACGGTCAGCAAGCTTAATCAGAATAACGCGGATGTCTTGCACCATGGCAAGAACCATCTTGCGGAAGTTTTCTGCCTGAGCTTCCTTGCGATCGCGAAACTTAAGCTTATCAAGCTTAGAAACGCCATCCACCAGTTCTGCAACGGTATTGCCAAATTGAGCTTCAAGCTCTTCTTTGGTGACTTCAGTATCTTCAATAACATCGTGAAGTAGGGCTGCTTGCAGGGTTTCAATATCAAGGCGCATTTCAGCCAAGATACGAGCAACAGCAACAGGGTGGATGATATAAGGTTCACCGCTAGAGCGGGTTTGCCCTTCATGGGCATCTTTCGCTACCACATAAGATTGACGCAGAGCCTCAATTTGAGGCTCTGTTAGGTATTCTTGGGCAACGTCTTTTAGGCTATCGAATAGATACAAACTTTAGGCCCGGAAGATAGTTGTAGTGACGAGAAGGTCTAATTAACGGCTGTGAGCAATGCTGCTTACAGCTGCTAGTTCAGCGGCTTCTTGCTCTTGCTGCTCTTGACGCTCACGTGCATCAAGAATCTCTTTAGTGATAAGGCCTTCTTCGATTTCGCGTAGAGCGATAACCGTTTGCTTATCATTCTCTTCTGGCACTAGTGAATCTTTGCCACCAGTTTGCATTTGACGAGCGCGGCGTGCCGCAATTAGAACTAGGTCGAAACGGTTGCCAACTTTTTCAACAGCGTCTTGTACAGTTACGCGTGCCATGAGAACTCCAAATTAGTTAACTAAAATTTTGAATGACGAGAAATTATACAGGCTGACAGTTCCTAGTGTCTAGGATCTGTTTGTGTTTCCTGCTATTTACTCAGCTAAAAGCGCATCAAGCATGCCTTTATATTTAGCAGCTTGCTTGTCTTGCTTCAATCTTTCTGCGCGGATGATGGCTTTAAAGTCCATCAGAGCCGTGTCGAAATCATCGTTGATGATCACGTAGTCGTACTCACCGTAATGTGAGATTTCTGATTTTGCTTCAGCCATACGCTTAGCAATCACTGCATCGCTGTCTTGTCCGCGAGCGTTAAGGCGACGCTCTAGCTCACCATTTGAAGGCGGCAGGATAAACAGGCTTTTTGCCAAAGGCATTTGTTCACGGATCTGACGAGCGCCTTGCCAGTCAATATCTAGGAACACATCGATGCCTTTATCGAGGTTTTCTTCAATCCAAACACGAGACGTGCCGTAGTAGTTGCCAAACACTTCGGCATATTCAAGGAATTCACTTTTCTCAATCAGCTCTTCAAAGTGTTCTTTTTGTACGAAGTGGTAATGAACACCATCTTGCTCGCCAGGGCGCATACCGCGAGTGGTATGAGAGACCGACACTTTCATCGCGTAGGTTGGGTTAGTTTCTAGCATGGCTGAAATCAGACTAGATTTTCCAGCACCACTTGGTGCAGATACGATATATAGAGTGCCTTTACCCATAGGTACGATCCCACATTTGGTTTGATAACTGCCAGTAGATAATACCGACATGTTTAAAGATAGCACTGACCACATAGAAACACCGAAGTGGTGAAATTTAGGCCAGAAAAATGGAGGCGAAGAGTAGCATAAATCGCCTATTTAGGACAACTTGCAATAGCTGCTTAATTGCCACCGTTTTCACGCGTTGAGAACTAGGGGGATATTCAACAGATTTATCGCCTAAAGCAATCGTTTGCTATTTTTGTATATTTAGCCGAGAAAAGCGTTGAGTTTTTATTCGAGATCTTTACAATCCGCGCAAACGATTAAATGCTGTATATGTCTAATAAGATGGATTGGACGTTTCTACCACTGAGCCTACCTTAGTGACTACAGTAGCTTATGCGCCTACCTCTTTTTGCAGCATTGAATCCGTTTACTGTTTACCCCACTTGTAAAGGTTTCATTGTGAGTCTCGAATCAACTCTAAAAGCCCAGAGTCAGTCTGGTGTGCTTAATTCAGTATTTAAAATTGCTGAGCGTAAAACAACCTTAGGTACCGAGCTATACGCTGGCTTTATTACCTTTTTGGCAATGAGCTACATTTTGGCGGTTAACCCAGCCATTTTGGGTGGCATTCCAGGAATGGATAAAGGCGCAGTGTTTACAGCAACAGCACTGGCTGCGGCTATCGCGACTTTTATTATGGGTGTTTGGGGTAATTACCCAGTTATGCTTGCACCAGGCATGAGTATGAATGGCTTCTTTAAAGGGATGCTACTCAGCGGCTCGGTCGCGCTCGTGTGGAACGAAGCCCTATTTGGCATCTTTTTATCAGGTGTGCTCTATCTACTCCTCTCTCTGACCAATATTCGTAAATCCCTGATAGAGTCGATTCCTAACGATCTGAAGAACGCTATTACGGTATCGCTTGGTCTGTTTATCGCCTTTTTAGGCTTGAAGAACGCGGGCATCATTGTCGAAAACAAGTTTGTTTTAGTAGGTATGGGTAATATTACTGACCCGCAAGTGATCATTGCCTACATTAGTATTTTTATTGCTTTGGGCTGTATGGTTCGTGACATCAAGCTAGCGACCTTTATCTCGTTTGTCAGTGCGATTTTGTTAACTGTTATCGCTGATATGGTGATGGGAACAAGCAATGCACCAATCCCTGAGCAAATCGTGACGGCACCGCCAAGTATGGCGAGTACGTTTGGTGCTGTGTTTGATTTCTCTGGCCTAACTGCAGACAAGATGTTCGATCTGCTGTTTGTTGTGGTTATCTTCCTGATTGTCGATTTCTTTGATGGTATGAGCACGATAGTGGGTGTTGGCCGTGATGCAGGTATTATCGACAAAGATGGCAAAGTCCCTAACGCTCGATCTGCTCTGGTAGCTGATGCAGGAGGAACTGTAATTGGTTCGGTTCTTGGTACAACCTCGATTACTGCGTTCTCTGAGTCAGGTATTGCCTCTTCGCAAGGTGCGAAAACAGGTCTCGCGGCGGTTGTTGTTTCAGGCTTGTTCCTTGTTTCACTGTTTTTGTACCCTCTGTTCTCTATTTTCTCTGCGGCTATGGTTGCCCCGGCTATGGTCGTGGTGGGCATCTACATGATTGGTCGCTTAGGCCAGATTGATTGGGAGAAGAAAGAGTCTCGCATTGCTTCATTCTTTACCATTATGTTCACCGTACTGAGCTTCTCGCCAGCCAATGGTATGGCGATGGGCTTTATCAGCTACGCCTTCACTATGGTTGTTGCGGGTAAGGGTAAGCAGGTTCACCCAGTGATTTACGCTCTGTCTGCTATTTTCTTAGCGTACTTGCTGCTACTTTAATTGCTAGAAGAGTTGGTAAAGGATGAATGTTTGCCAACTCTTTTTTATGATCCGCGTGATAAACTGTTTCTCAATCAATTGGATTGTTTTGGAAACAACGCATGCCCTCTCATTTACCTAAGTCATTCAGTAAACCTTTTCTTAAGATATTTTACGCTCTAGAGGCTGTGCTTTTGGTAGCGATTACGCTCGCTACTTTGTACGCCATGGTTGAAGAGTTTTTGCATGTGTTTACTGAAAAGCGTGTCCTTCTTACCGATATTCTGCTGATGTTTATCTATCTCGAAGTGCTTGCCATGGTTAAGCAGTTTGTGATGAACGGTAAGATTCCAGTGAGATACCCAATCTATATCGCCATGATGGCCATTGCTCGTTATATCACTTTAGGAATGAAAGAGATGGATGCGACCTTGGTGGTGTGGCTGTCTGTCGCGGCATTGATTCTAGCCGTCGCCACTATGGTGATTCGTGTTGGGCACCATTACTGGCCTTACGTGGATAGGAGCACCTTAGAGAAAGATGAGTAGCTATTTAGACTAAAATGCCCCGCGAGTGAAGCGGGGCATTTTGTTTTAGAGGCTATGACTGATTAGTCACTGACAAGCTGGCTGTCGTCTTCAAGCTCTGTAGACGATTGAGGGAAAATAGACGCGAGGTTGCGGTAGTCTAGAGTTTTTCCATCAAACAGCAGCTGTTGGGTGAGGTTGTTAAAGTCTCTACCTTGCTGGTAAAGAGGCTGCACCCACTCAGCATTACAATCAGTCTTAGTCAGGCTGATGGTATTGTCCTCAATGGTAAAGCACTGCTTAAGTTGGCCATCCGGTGAGTTAATTGTGACGGCATGGCGATTATCAACCCAATAGAACAAGCTACCATCTGAGAAACTACTGCGATAAAACTCCTGCTCTTGCAGCAGAGATTGCCCTGTAAACCAAGGAGCGTAGCCGCCCATCCAGTCTAAGATAGTGACCCCGATATCACGCTGTGAAACCGCAGTATCGAGCTGTTTACTAGGGATTGAGCCGTCTGTTGCATAGATAAGGAATGGAATTGAGTTTTTCGCGAGATCCGGTTCAGATACCTTAGCAGTATGGTCAGACATGAGTACAACCAGTGTTGGTTTATCGAAACGCCCTTCAAGTTGAGCAAGGAACTCATGCAAAGCGATATCGGCATGGTTTTGTACACTTGCACGGATCTGCGACATGTTGTCATCACCAAACGGGTAACCAAATGACTCAGGTAGGTAAACACTGTGTGTGGTACCGGTATTGATCATCATAAAGAATGGCTTGTCTGGATTCTCCGCTTGCATTTCATCTAAACGATCGAGCGAGTAACGGTAAATACCGCCATCCATGTATCCCCATTCATTTGTCTCATCATCGAAGTCATAGTCCATTTTGCCGTATGACTCAGTAAATCCGAGTGTTTTGGCAAATGCGCCAACAAGGCCTTTACCGCTACCTTGAATGAAACGTGTGTCCCAGCCACGATCTTTCAGCATATGAGGCAAGCAGTAGTACTGGTTGTTTTGCAGTTGAGTGCTTGCCACGATTCCGCCATTTGGGTTGGGGAATGAGCACATGCTAGCAAACATGCCTTGTACGGTGCGGTAACCGTCCGCATACATGGCGTGTGAGGTGAGGGACTTTTCGCGTAGAGCGTCGAAGAAAGGGCTAGAGTCAATATCAGAACCGTAGCTCTTCATATCGATAGAGACCCAGCTTTCAAGCAGAACAAAGACAATATTGGCATCTTTGAGATTATCGAGTATTGCTGGAGACGTCGTGGTTTGAGCTAACTCTTGGTGTAACTCACTACTAGCTGGTTGAGTAACATTGCTGGCTGATTTCTTTGCGCCTTTAGCGAGATGGTATGTCACGCTGTAAGGGGCGCTCCAAGCAATAAAGGCGCGGTCATTGTCACCGATATTGTAAGCACTCATTGGAGACTGTGGGTGATCCATCCACCCGCCGCGGATAGCTGTTACCGTAAACAGTAGCCATACGATAATGCTTAGAGAGAAATTCAACTTAGTAGAGCGAGTTTGGATGCAGCGAACAAGGTTAGATTTCCAAATCGCAATGCTTGTTAGCAGCATTAAAATGATGCCGACTAAGATCAGATGCCAGTGCAAAGAAAACGCGGTTCGAATAAGTTCTAACTCCAAGCCTTTGGAGGTAAACAGTTCAAAGGTGACATGCTTGTTTGCATCTAGGGAGTAGATGGTATCGGACATTGTGGTGCCGATCAGCCAAATAGAGCCGGCGATTACCAGCGTTTTGACAAGTCGGCTACCATTGATTTTGGTGTAGTGCAGGATAAGTGCTGCGATGATAATCGGAGCTGCGAGTGCAGCCCCAGCTGTCGCATCAAATCTCAAGCCATATAAAAGGCTATAAATTCCGTCAGAGGAAAGAAGTGGAATGCTTGAGCTTGAAGCAATACTAAGGAAAATCACCTTAGATGCGAAAGCAACGCCAATCAAGGGCAGAAGAATTCGTAGTATGGTACTGAGCATAGTTCTTTTATCGTTGTGGTGGTTTCGGCTTTATAAACCTCGTTGAGCTAAAGAGCTCCTAGCGAACGATATCGGCTAGGAGCTATGTGAGCGATTTTATTCAATCACGTTTATTCAATGTTTTGAATTTGCTCGCGCATCTGTTCAATTAGAACTTTAAGCTCGACACCCGACGCAGTGATATCTGTGCTGATTGACTTAGAGGCAAGCGTGTTTGATTCACGGTTGAACTCTTGCATCATGAAGTCTAGACGGCGGCCACAAGCGCCACCTTTCTTAAGAATGTTAGTCGCTTCTTTTACGTGTGAATCTAAGCGGTCTAGCTCTTCTGCGACGTCAGATTTTTGTGCTAGAAGGATCAGCTCTTGCTCAACGCGTGATGAATCAAGCTCAATTTTCGCTTCTTCAAACTTCGAGAACAGACGTTCACGTTGCCACTCTAAAATCTCAGGCATACGCGCACGTACTTTAACTACTTCATCAGTGATCGCATCTAAGCGCTGGACGATTAGCGCTTTCATGTTCTCACCTTCACGGCCACGCGCTTCAATAAATTCGCTCACGGCGTCATCAAATGCACCTAGTAGGTCTTTGTTTACTGCATCCATATCTTGCTCAGATGTTTCCATAACACCCGGCCAGTTCATGACTTGGAATGGATTAAGACGGCTTTCTTCGCCGGTCATCTGCATTACTTGGTTAGCGGCGTTGATCACTTGCTGTGCTAGATTTTCGTTGATGCTTAGCTCGCCTTTCGCAGCTGGGTTAGCTTCAAAGCGCAGTGCACATTCCACTTTGCCGCGTGCAAGACGTTTACGAAAACGCTCGCGTAGCACGGGTTCTAGGCCACGGAACTGCTCGGGTAAGCGGAAGTAAGTTTCTAAGTAGCGTTGGTTTACACTACGGATTTCCCATACGGCTGTGCCCCAATCACCTTTGACTTCTTTACGAGCGTAGGCTGTCATACTGTAGATCATCGAATTTTCCTGTATATCATCTTTGAAAATAACGCGAGGCAATAGTAGCACAAAGGTTGGTCAAAGGAGGATAGTTTGACATCGCAATCCAAATAGCTTTGTTTGCCAAACTTCGCTATAATCCTGCTCCAACCAAATTCGTCTCCCCCTTCATATAAGGTAGATGCCCATGCGTCCAAACGATCGCAAGGCGGATCAAGTTCGCCCAATCAAAATTACTCGTAACTACACTGCGTATGCAGAAGGCTCTGTGCTTGTTGAATTCGGCAACACGAAAGTGCTGTGTAATGCGACCGTTGAAGAAAACGTACCACGTTGGCTAAAAGGTCAAGGTAAAGGCTGGGTGACGGCTGAGTACGGCATGCTACCGCGTTCGACTCACTCGCGTATGCGTCGTGAAGCAGCGAGCGGCAAACAAGGTGGCCGTACGATGGAAATTCAGCGTCTGATTGCTCGTAGTTTGCGTGCTGTTGTTGATCTAGAAGCAATGGGCGAAATCATGGTCACCGTTGACTGTGACGTGATTCAGGCAGATGGCGGTACACGTACAGCATCTATTTCGGGTGCAAGCGTAGCAATGGCGGATGCATTTCAACACTTAGTAGAGAAAGGCAAGCTAAAAGCGAACCCTATGAAAGGTCACGTAGCGGCTGTTTCTGTGGGCATTCTAGGTGAAGATATTCTGTGTGACCTTGAGTACACAGAAGATTCAGCAGCTGATACCGATATGAACGTTGTGATGACGGAAGATGGTCGTATGATCGAAGTTCAAGGTACCGCAGAGGGCGAACCGTTCACTCACGCTGAGCTGATGAAGCTACTGGAGTCGGCGACCAAAGGTATTACCGAAATTGTAGCGGCGCAGAAAGCAGCGTTAGAAAAATGATTTAGATAGCTCCCACAACGGGGGCTATTTTTTTATCAAAGTTTGGCTAAGGCTAAGTTTTGAACTGTTTATAAACCGTCTAGACAACTAGACCTTTTATTTAGAGAGAAAGTAATGAAAGCATACCAGCGTGAATTTATTGAGTTTGCACTAGAGAAAGAAGTCCTAAAATTTGGCGAGTTTACTTTAAAGTCTGGCCGTAAAAGCCCGTACTTCTTTAACGCTGGTCTTTTCAATACTGGCCGTGACTTGGCTCGCTTAGGTCGTTTTTATGCTGCGGCACTGGCTGATTCAGGCATTAATTTCGATGTGCTATTTGGCCCAGCTTACAAGGGCATCCCAATTGCAACGACGACAGCAGTAGCGCTAGCAGACCATCATGAGATCGACACACCATACTGCTTTAACCGTAAAGAAGCCAAAGACCACGGTGAGGGTGGCAACCTAGTAGGCAGCGCACTTGAAGGTCGCATCATGCTAGTTGACGATGTAATCACTGCAGGCACGGCAATCCGTGAGTCAATGGAAATCATCCAAGCAAACGGCGCTGACTTAGCTGGTGTTTTAGTTGCTATCGACCGCCAAGAGAAAGGCAAAGGTGAACTATCGGCGATTCAAGAAGTTGAGCGCGACTTTGGCTGTGCGATTATCTCAATTGTAAGCCTGACTGACCTAGTCACTTTCCTTGAAGAAAAAGGCACAGATCCTGAGCACCTAGAAGCGGTGAAGGCTTACCGTGCTGAGTATGGCATCTAAGACCGGACTTCGTCCTTTAGAACGTTTTGCTCCGAGAATCGGGAACGGGCTTTGCCCTTAGAATTTTTTCGTTCCCACATCCCGAATCCATAGCGAAGCGTTCCTAAATAAAAAGGGTTGACGCTTTCACGTCAACCCTTCATTTTTCCAGCTCTCCAGCTCTCCAGCTCTCCAGCTCTCCAGCTCTCCAGCTCTCCAGCTCTCTAGCTCTCTATATCATCCCGATCACCGTGGTGTGAGTTATCGTAAATCTCACGACCATCGCGTTGGGTTTTTAGCAGCGAAAGGTTCCACATGTATTGTTCTGGATGTGGTCGAACTAAGTCTTCAATCGCTTGATTCATCGCGCGAGCATCGGTCTCTTCATCGCCTGTTGGGAAGTTTTCAAGCGCAGGCAAGATGTGCACTTCATACTTCCCGGTTTTATCGTTGTAGGCAGGCAGTACAGGGACGACTTTTGCTTTTGATAGGCGAGCCATCTTACCAAAACCTTTTAGTGTGGCTTTCTCTGTACCAAAGAAAGGGACAAACACAGAGTTAGCGGCGCCAAAGTCTTCGTCTGGTAACCAATAACCTAGATAACCGTCCTTAATTGAGCGCACAAAAGGTTTCACTCCCGCTTCACGGGCAAAGATACGACCACCATACTGCATGCGTTGAACCTGCATCAGCCAGTCACCAATTGGATTACGCTGTGGCTTCATAATGGTGGTGACTTTATAACCTTTCGCGGCAAGCATAACGGCAGGGTAGTCTACTGCCCACGCATGAGGCGCTAGGATGATGACGTTCTCACCAGCATCTAGCAGCGGTAAGATGTTTTCCTCACCAATCATCACGCCACGGCTTTGGTTGTGTTTGGTTGATCGTACTAAAAATTCAGAGTAACCCAATAGGTACTGCGCAGCCTTGACGAAAGTTTCTTCAAGGATCTCTTGACGCTCTTGCTCAGACTTCTCAGGGAAACAGTATCTTAGGTTGACGCGAGCCCGTCGTACCACACGGCCATTTTTTCGCACGGCAAAGATGGATAACTTGCGTGCCAGCGTGTCACGCCAGCGATATGGAATAAAAGCAAATAACCCAGCAAACAAGATACCTAACCAAGTGCCCCAATGTTTAGGGTGGAGGAAAGACCACTCAAAAGTTGGGTTGTGCAGGTGTTTGTCTATGCTGTTTTTTTCATTGGTGCTCATTCAGCAGGGCCTATTCTATTGATAACGAGAGTTGGTTAGCGTTTCATCTGGCAGTGACTTGAAGCGTTTGTGTAGCCACATCCACTGCTCTGGAGCTCGCATAATAATCTCTTCGACAAATTTATTCATATATGCCGCAGCGGCGGTTTCATCTTTCTTCGGGTAGTCAGGCTCAATATTCTTATCAGCGATAATTTCGTATTTACCTTGGCTGTTTCTAAAGCCAGAGCCCGGAATAATGGCACACTTGCTTGTATAGGCAAGAATGCTCGTCCCCGTCGTGGTGCAGGCTTCTTCAACGGCAAAGAATGGCACAAACACGGATTTATTATGACCGTAATCTTGATCTGGCAAATAGAATAGGCGATGTCCCTGACGCAACACGCGAATCATCTGCTTAAGGTCAGTGCGGTAGATAAGTTTATTACCATTACGCGAACGTCCACGATACTGGATAAATTCATAGGCAGGATTGCTATGCGGACGATAAGCGCCATAACCTTGTAAACCCAACACACCAAAAGCGCGAGCAGTAATTTCTAGGTTGAGGGCATGAACACAACAAAGTAAGACACCTTTGCCTTCTTTATCTAAGCGTTTGAGCTCTTCAACGTCTTTGGTCTGTAAAATGCGCTTAAAGCGCCACGTCGGCCAAAACCAGGTAATCCCTGTTTCAATTAAGGCCATACCGGTATTTTTGAAGTTTTCCGCAACGCTTTTATCGATCTCACCTTGTGACATCTGTGGAAAAGCAAGCTCGAAGTTTCTTCTTGCGACATGTACACGGGATTTGCCAAAGCGCATCCCTAAACGACCGATGCTTTGCCCCAAACGCAGTAATAGCGGGTAAGGGAGAACGTTAACAATCAAGGCGAGCAGTCCAAAGCCGAGCCAAACTCCCCAGTTTTTAGGGTGTAGTAAGGAAAGGGTAAATGGAGGCGGTTGATTGTATTTATCTTTGCTCATAGTGATTACTTAATTTGTGCGCTTAACAGTGCCCAGTATTCTTCAAAGTTTGCAGTCGGTTGGTATTTAAAATCAGAACGAACGAATCGGTTTAAGCTTCCTTCTACCTGACCAAGCAGTTGGGCGGCTAATACTTTCTCATCAACAGGAAATGCCTTTCCTTCACGCAGCATGCGCTCACGTAGGATCTGACGGATAGAGGTTTCAATACGCTCAAATAGTTGATTGATACGGTCGCGCAAGCGTTCATTTTCAAACATTAGTGCGTGACCAGACAAAATACGGCTCAGACCTGGATTGCGCTCAGCAAAGGCCAGAATCAATTGCAGTACGAGTCGAATTCGAGTCAGAGTGTCTTTCTCTTCATCCAGAATACGGTTGATACGCGACATTAGAGACTCTTCGATAAACTCGATTAAGCCTTCGAACATGCGCGCCTTACTTGGAAAGTGTCTGTACAGTGCGGCTTCTGAAACGCCAACTTGCTTAGCGAGTTTTGCGGTTGTAATGCGTGAAGCACCTTCGTTGGACTCCAGCATTTCAGCCAATGCTTGCAAAATTTCATCTCGGCGGTTGGTTTTTCTTGTTCCGGCCATGAACCTTTTCCTTATTGTTACCATTCTGAATAAAGCTTTGAGCAAAGCAGCTCAAAGCTAACAACTTATGACGATTCCATTTATCGCGAAGGTTTGTTCTTGTTGAGAATAAATATGAGCTTTACGCTTCTAGTTTGTCCGCGATTGTCATGATGATTTGCGAGGCAATTTGTTGCTTCGACGCAAGGGTAAGTGATTGCTTACCATCTTTCCAGTATACGGTGATTGCGTTGTCGTTGCTATTGAAGCCTTGCCCTTCGACAGAGACATCGTTAGCACAAATCATATCAAGGCTCTTCTTGCTAAGCTTTGTACGTGCGTAGTGTTCTACGTCTTGAGTTTCGGCAGCAAACCCAACGGTAAATGGTCGAGATTCACTGAGAGCAGCGACAGAAGCGATAATGTCGGGATTCTTCACCATAGTAATGGTCATTTGATCGCTATCACCGGTCTTTTTGATTTTTTGCTCGGCGATGGATTCAGGGCGATAGTCAGCAACAGCGGCACAGCCGATAAAGATGTCATGGATTTTTGCTTGCTCTATTGCAGCGTTATACATGCTTTGCGCACTGTCGACATTAATACGCTCTACACCTGCTGGTGTCGCAAGGGAGACTGGGCCAGAAACGAGCGTTACTTTTGCTCCCTGTGCCGCTGCAGCTTGCGCCAATGCAAAGCCCATTTTTCCAGAACTGTGGTTAGAGATGTAGCGTACAGGATCGATTGCTTCACGGGTTGGGCCTGCCGTAATTACCACGGATTTCCCTTCCAGTGGCTTATCAGCAAAAAATTGTTCACATCGTTCGACGAGCTGCATTGGCTCTAACATGCGCCCAGGTCCCACATCTCCACACGCTTGTTCGCCTGCCGCAGGGCCCCAAATATGCATACCGCGACGCGCAAGGGTTGCGATGTTCTCTTGGGTGGCGATATTGCGATACATCTGCTGATTCATCGCTGGTGAGACGGCAATTGGTGAGTCGGTGGCAAGCACCAAGGTCGTGAGTAAATCATTACCCATACCTGCGCTCATGCGGGCAATTAAATCCGCGGTTGTCGGGGCAAGTAAGACAAGATCAGCCCATTTGGCAAGCTCGATATGCCCCATAGAGGCTTCTGCAGCAGGATCGAGTAGGCTATCAGAGACAGGTCTGCCAGAGACGGCCTGCATGGTCAGAGGGGTAATAAATTCTTTAGCTGCTTTGGTCATAACCACTTGAACCTGCGCGCCACGTTCAATAAGGCGGCGAGTCAGCTCGGCACATTTGTAAGCAGCGATACCACCACTAATACCTAATAGGATCTTTTTACCTGCGAGTGTTTGCATGATGATCTTCCTTAAAATTTCTGCCCGTAAGATACCACGGCTGATATTTACGTGCCTAGGGTCGCTATCTGAGTTATTAAATTTGAAAGTTGATTTGGTGCAAAGTTTGCCACACCTCTATAGCTACAGTGTTTCAAGCTCTGCGCTTAGTTAATCGCACTGTTTCTTGCTCGGTTTTATCTATGGTGCCTTCTTTAATTACTCTAACTTTTGCTGAGTTCATTACTGATGGGATATAGATGAACGCTTTACCAAAAGAATCCATGCCTAGAGAAAAGCTTCTATCACATGGCCCGCATTCGCTAACGGATGCAGAACTGCTGGCAATATTTTTAAGAACGGGTACCCAAGGGATGAATGTTCTGGCTTTATCAGACCATTTGATTAAGGAATTTGGCTCACTCAGAGCGCTTTTTTCTGCGGATTTAGACCAATTTTGTCGTCACAAAGGGCTCGGTGTCGCTAAATATGTTCAGCTGCAAGCGGTACTAGAAATGACCCAACGTTACTTAGCCGAGACGCTAAAGCGTGGTGATGCCTTGACGAGCCCTGAACAAACGAAACTCTACTTATCTGGACTACTCAGAGATAAGCAGAGAGAAGAATTCTTTGTGCTCTTTTTAGACAATCAACATCGAGTGATCTGTGGAGAGCCTCTCTTCCAAGGCACGATAGATGCTGCATCAGTTTATCCACGCGAGGTGGTAAAGCGCGCTTTAGAGCACAATTCAGCGGCTCTGATTTTGGCACATAATCACCCGTCAGGCGTTGCAGAGCCTAGCCAGAGCGATCGACGAATAACCCGTCGAATCAGTGATGCGTTAGCGCTGGTGGACATCCGCGTGCTAGACCACTTTGTGGTTGGCGATGGAGAGATTGTTTCCTTTGCTGAGCGCGGTTGGATTTAAATCACATTTTTAGTTGTGAGTTCGCTGAATTCTGCTACAATCCCCCGACATTTTTTAGCACATAAATCAGCTCTGCCTAAAAAAGATCACGAAAACCTGTAAAAAGGATCTGTTCGGGTCTTGAGCAATGCTACTCAAGTTAGTATAATGCGCGACCTTTGATAGCCTTGTATGGGTTTCCATAGCGGTATAAGACCTCAAGCTTCTAATTTAGAAACTGAGAGGTTCGGCCACCAAGGTTGATATCGAGCTGAAACGATTTTGGAGAAGACATTCATGTCACGAGTATGCCAAGTAACTGGTAAGCGTCCAGTAACGGGTAACAACCGTTCACACGCACGCAATGCTACTAAGCGTCGTTTTCTGCCGAACCTACAAACTCATCGTTTCTGGGTAGAGAGCGAAAAACGTTTTGTTAAACTACGTCTATCTGCTAAAGGTATGCGTATCATCGATAAGAAAGGCATTGATGCTGTTCTTGTTGATATCCGTGCAAACGGCGTAAACGTTTAAGAGGAAATAGACAATGGCAAAGAAAGGCGTACGTGAGAAAATCCGTCTAGTATCTTCTGCAGGTACTGGTCACTTCTACACGACTGATAAGAACAAGCGTAACATGCCAGGCAAATTTGAGATCAAAAAGTTTGATCCAGTAGTTCGCCAGCACGTTATGTACAAAGAAGCTAAAATCAAGTAATTGATTCTTCTTTGAACTTCCCTCGGGAAGCGTGAATTGAAACCCAATCATAGCAATATGATTGGGTTTTTTATTGCGTAGAGAACGGGAACGCTGCGCTATGGATAACGGGATCGGGCTTCGCCCTGCGAGAAATCTAGAGTTGACACCTTAACCATGATCAAGCAACGTTAGTTCTCTAGTTCTCTAGTTCTCTAGTTCTCTAGTTCTCTAGTTCTCTAGTTCTCTAGTTCTCTAGTTCTCTAGTTCTCCAGTTCTCCAGTTCTCCAGTTCTCGCCTATCTACCTCTTTTCTGCTACTTTTGAGTCAGTTAAAGGCAGAGAATCTAGACACTATGCGAGTTTCCCCAGCACGTCGTAGACGTTGGAACAATATCCTTATGTTAGGCATTATCGCGTTTATCGCTTTGCTTAACCTTCCTACTTTGATCAAAACCTATCTACTTGAGCCGACGGTGGTTGAAAGTCCTTATCCGTATTTGTTAAACCCTCAGGCAGAGTTACAAGCATTACATTTTTCTGATTGGTCACTGGAGAAAAACCAAGGACGTTGGCGCAGTACCGTCAATACCGCCATTTCTGAACAAGAACTTGCACAACGTTGGATTGACTTGGTCGGCACTGAAGTGACGCAAGACAACTTCGATAGCTTAAAGTCTCAACTTAGTAGCCCGAGTTCAATTGAAGCCTGGTATTTAGATCAGGAAGAGCCACAAAGGATCACTTATTACCAAACCCCACAATTTTGGTTGCTAAAAAACTGGCAAGATAAGTGGATAGCCATTTCGGTTGAACCTCGCTATCTTATGCCTGAGTAAATCCACACAACGTGTTGCATGCGATAGGAATAATTGATGCCTGAATTACCTGAAGTTGAAGTAAGCCGAATGGGGATCTCGCCTCATCTAATTGGTCAAACGGTGTCTAAACTGACATTTCGCACTCCTAAACTGCGTTGGGATATTCCTGCGGAGCTGAAAAAAATGGAAGGGCAGGTCATTCGGGGGATTTCTCGTCGAGCCAAGTATTTATTGATCGAAACCGATGCAGGTAGCGCCATTGTTCATCTTGGGATGTCAGGCTCACTAAGAGTGCTAGACGCCGAGATCTCACCAGCTAAACATGATCATGTTGATCTGAAGTTAGCTAACGGTAAGGTGCTGCGCTACAACGATCCAAGGCGTTTTGGCGCTTGGCTATGGACAGAAGATGGTACTCATGCAGCACTAGGTAGTATGGGGCCTGAGCCGTTAACCCCTGAATTCAATACCGATTATATTGCTGAAAAGGCAGTGAATAAGCGTGTTGCGGTGAAGCAATTTATTATGGACAACAAAGTTGTGGTTGGAGTGGGCAACATCTACGCTAACGAATCGCTATTTAGTTCCGGTATCCACCCAACACGACCTTCCGGAAAGCTTACGGCGAAAGAGTGGGAATTATTAGTCAAAGAGATTAAACGAGTACTGGATACTGCAATCAAACAAGGTGGAACGACACTCAAAGACTTCGCTCAAGCTGATGGAAAACCAGGTTACTTTGCTCAAGAACTGCAAGTTTATGGCAAAGCAGGTGAGCCCTGTCCAACCTGTGGTGAACTCATCGAAGAGCAGAAGATCGGTCAGCGCAATACGTTTTTTTGTAGTCAGTGTCAGAAATAGAGGGCGGAGCGGACTACGTCCTTCGGGAACGGGCTGCACCCTTCTGGAAAACTAGAGTTGACTCTTCAACTATCGCGGAGCAACTTCAGTTATCCAGTTATCCAGTTATCCAGTTATCCAGTTATCCAGTTATCCAGTTATCCAGTTATCCAGTTATCCAGTTATCCATTAAACATGCGCTTTGGTTTTTAGCGCTTCTGCGACTACTTTTGGTACAAAATTGGTCACGTCACCACCGTGAATGGCTACCTCACGAACTATGGTTGAAGAGATAAAAGCATGCTCTTCGGCTGGGGTCAAAAATACGCTTTCTAGTCCTGGCATAAGGCGGCGATACATATTTGTTAGGCCAAATTCGTACTCGAAGTCGACAGTGGTACGCAGACCACGTATCAGGACATTAGCCTGCTCTTGCTTGGCAAAGTCGACCATAAGGCCTGAAAAACCCTTAGAGCTGACGTTGTCTAGGTGTTTTGTGACTTGTTGAGCGAATTGAACACGCTCATCCAAGGTGAACATGGTGTTTTTACTTGGGCTGGCTGCAACGGCGATGATGACTTCATCAAACATATCTGCGGCACGTTCAATCAAGTCTAGGTGTCCGTTAGTAATAGGATCAAATGTTCCCGGATAGATGACTCGGGATAGGCGTTTTTGGCTCACTTTGCGCGTCTCTAATTTTTCCATCTCCTTCAATGTTAACAAAAAGGCTCACAATTACCCACTGAAGCCGTTATCATTGGAACAAAAGATAGATGTGGATTGAGTGATGAAAAAAATACTGGTAGTGAGAAACGACAAAATCGGCGACTTTATGTTGGCATGGCCGAGCTTTGCCATGCTTAAAGCCTCGCTACCAGATTGTCAGGTTACAGCACTGGTGCCTAAATATACGGTTGCGCTTGCTAAGCTATGCCCGTGGATTGACCATGTGCTCGTCGATGTAACAAAGAAAGCTTCAAAGCAAGCGCAGAAAGAGCTGATTGAGCAGATTCGTCACGAACAGTTTGATGCTTCGATTAACTTGTTTTCTACCTCTTATAACGCCAAGTTAGTTTGGAAGGGCAAGGTTCCTTATCGCTTAGCTCCCGCGACTAAGTTAGCGCAGATCTTCTATAACAAGCGCATTAAACAAAAGCGTTCTCAATCGGCTAAGCCAGAGTTTGAATACAACCTAGATCTTATTCGCGTCTTTTTATGCGATATTGGCAAGCCTATCGTTGAACCTTCAGCGCCTTATTTATCGTTTAGCCGACAGCAGTTAGATCAGCAAAAAAGCAAGCTGGCACAACAACTCGAATTGGATGTAAACAAGCCTTGGGTCTATGTTCATGCTGGTAGTGGTGGCTCAGCTAATAATCTTTCTTTAGAGCAGTACACACAGCTTGTCAGTGGCTTAGCGGGTGAATTTGAAGTGGTATTAACCGCAGGGCCTGGTGAAGAACAAAAAGCCGCTGAGTTGCAGCAATTGATGGCTAGCCGCGGCAGAAATGCGGCGCTTTATGATAAGAACGATGGTTTGGTTGATTTCTCTTGCTCGATTGCTTGTGCCGATATGTTTATCGCGGGCTCAACTGGTCCGTTACATATTGCGGCGGCGATCGATGTGCCAACCGTTGGTTTCTTCCCAAGTAAACGTTCTGCCACGCCACTACGCTGGCAACCGATCAATGCTGAAGGGAATCATATCGCTTTTTGCCCACCACAAGCCGATGATAAAGCCAGCCAGGAAGATATGGCGCGTATTGATGTCGAAAAGGTGTTGGAAGAGTTGCAGCCTTGGGCTAATGAAAAGTTAGTGTAGAAAAAGGTGACCTTATTGTTCGCCTTACAATTCAAGCGTTTAAAACTTTTTAGGCATCTTATCCGTTTCTGTTCGAATCCATAAATCCGCATATTTGACAAAGGTAGAATGCGCAGAGAGTAGTGACAGCAGGAAGCCCTGTTTACCATCTAAGAAGCCGGCCTTAACGACATACATTTTCAAAAAGCAGCCTAGCGCATGAAGAATACCTTGTGAGATGCTGCTCTTTTTACCCTTTTTCTCTCGCTGCTCTGCCCACGCTTTCGCATAGCCTGCTGACTTGACCAAGTAATGATTCATATCATTGTAGGTAAAGTGAATCAGGTCACCAGTAAGGTTTTGAACCTTCATCTCCCCAGTTACTTCGACTTTCTCATGCACCAAAGCATCATTGTACTGAGTCAGTTTCGTTGGATATAGACGGAGAACGCGATCTGGGTACCAGCCACAATGACGAATATAACGACCAAACACCCAACTTAAGCGCGCGGTTTGATAGATGGTTGAAGGCTCATTGTTAGCAACCGCATCTAAGATGCTCTCTTTCAGTTCAGGCGTGACACGCTCATCTGCATCGAGCCACAGAATATAATCAGATTCAACATAAGATTGCGCGATACGGCGCTGAGGCCCGAACCCTGGCCACTCTTGATTGACGAAAAACTTGTCGGTAAAAGTTCGCGCTACTTGTTCTGTTTTGTCGGTGCTTCCAGAATCGAGGACGACAATCTCATCTACCCAGTCATGGACGGTTTCCAAGCAAGCTTTAAGATGCTGCGCTTCGTTTTTTACGATTAAGGCAACGGCAATGGTTGGTTTACTCACTAGGATACCTCGGGAGTGGATGATGGTAGGTTTAAATCAGAGGCTACTTTATCAAACATATTGATAACTTGCTGAGCTTCAATACGTTGCATGGCGTTTTTGTCTTTTACTCGTGCGCGCCAACTCAGTTCTTTTGATGTTTTGCCTGTCTCGGCTTGAATCGCTTCTTCATAGGCCGACACAACATAATGGCGATACTGATAAGGACCCGTTCGCTCAGGATTATGATGAGCATAAAGGCCAATAATAGGAGTGTTAACCGCGTTTGCCATATGGGCAGGGCCGGTATCTGGTGCAACAACTATATTGGCTTTATCCAATAGCGCTAACATCTCTTTGAGAGAACTTTTGCCAACTAAATTGCTCACTGCAACATCAATTAAATTCTCGATTTGCGTGGCAAGATCTAGCTCTACATGAGCAGGGCTTCCGGCTAAAATAATTTTCCAGCCTGTTTGATGAGCATGTTGAATCAGCTTGGCATAACCTTCTGCTGTCCAGTTTTTATAGGCTTTACTCGCCGCCGGAACAATTACAAGGTTTGGCTTGGTCGTATCAAGCTGAGCGGTTGCCCAAGCTAAATCATTCGCAGAGTAGTCAATCCGCCATTTCGGTGACATATCTTGCACACCGAGCGTTTCACCAAAGGCAAGTAGCCCATCGAGAACATGCATGGTTTGCGGGGAAGGGACTTTGACATTGGTAAACAAGCTTTGAAAGTCTTGGCTGCGCGTGGCATCAAATCCGAGCTTGTACTTCGCTTTGATACCTAGCGTCGCAATGCTGGCTCTAAACGCGTATTGCATATGCAGGAGAGCGTCGAACCGATAATCTTTTAGCTCGCACCACAGTGATTTATAGCCTGACCAGCCATCTTTTTTATCAAACACCACCACTGTGATGTTGTCTAAATCTTCAATTAACTTTGCTTCCAGTTTGCCTGTTACCCAGACGATTTCAGTCTCAGGCCACTGGCGCTGTATCGCTTGTACAGCCGCAACGGTATTACAGACGTCACCAATCGCAGACAAGCGCAGTACGCAGAGAGATTTAGGAGCAGAGGAAAAAAGTGGCATAGTGATTTCAATTAGCGTGTATTAGCCAAGATTATGCAGAGAGGCTCAATAAATGTAAAATGGCAGCGCAAATAAATTGAGAGATCACCACGCATGAAGACTTTGCAGTTTGATAATCAGACCATATGGTATGACGAAGAGCTACTTAAAGAAGACCCTAAACAAGTTTTCGAACCAAGTTATTGGCAGCAAAACGACAAAGTTATTGGTAGCGCTCAAGGGCGTGGTACTACTTGGTTTGTGCAAACAGAGTCAATACCTGCCGCGCTGCGGCACTATCGTCGTGGTGGTCTATTTGGCAAACTGGTTAAAGACAGTTACCGTTTTTCAGGTTGGGAGCAAACGCGCAGTTACCAAGAGTTTCTGCTTTTGAATACGCTAATCCAAGCGGACGTCAATGTACCTAAGCCAATTGCTGCCCGTGCAATTAAAAGTAGCTTGAGTTATACCGCGGATTTGTTAAGTGAAAAGATACCCAATGCCAGAGATTTGGTATCGATTTTGGTAGAAAAGCCACTTTCTGCACAGATATATCAGAAAATTGGCCAAGAAATCCGTAAGATGCATAACGCGCAAGTGAACCACACTGACCTCAACATCCACAATATCTTGCTTGATGAAGACGAAAAAGTTTGGATTATCGACTTCGATAAGTGTTACCAACAATCTGGCGAAGAGTGGAAGCAGAGCAATTTAGCAAGACTAAAGCGCTCTTTTGAGAAAGAAGTGGGGAAGAGGCATATCAAATGGGTGCACAGTGATTTTTCTGTAATTCTGTCTGCATACAAAGGTATTTAATGAGATTTATAATTAGCCGACTGCAACGTTTTCGGGATGTGGTTAGAAGACACCTTGGTGTACTGCTGTTTGATCGTAAAAGAGAGTCTACTTTTGATCCTAAACAGGCGAAAAGCATCTTATTTATTCGTAATGATGCCAAGCTCGGTGATGCAATTGTATCTTCTGGAGTTATCAATAAAATTCGCAAGCACAGGCCTGATATTAAAATTACGGTGTTGACCACGCTATCGATGGAACCTCTATTCAAGCAACATTTTTCCGTGGATCAAGTTGTTCATCTTAGTAAACGTCCTTCCTATGGTGAGATACGGGCAGTTTGTCAGGAGTTAGGGAGCATTGATGTTGTCGCATCACTTAACCTTGATATGAAAATGAAGGATATCTATCTGCTCAACAAGCTAGATTCGAAGGTCATCGTTGGTGTGGATAGCTTACTAAAGTTGGTTGATATTAATATTTCTGCTGATATTCAGGGTCTCCATTATGCGGAAAAATTTGATTACCTATCCAAGCTTTTGGGTATCTTAGAGCCTGCCGAGAGATACCAAGTACCCGTGCTCACCGAGTCGGTAGCCAAAATTGAAAGCTTCATTGCGGCAAGTGGCATCAATGATTATGTACTCTTGAATCCGTTTGGAAGCGGCAATGAGCGTAAACTCAGTCGTGAATCGATAGAAGCCATTGCGACTGCAGTACTAAGTCTCGATGAATCTCTTAAAGTTGTTGTATTAACTGCTCCTGATACCTTAAAGCAGTTTCAGTCAATGAATTTAACGAGTGATAGAGTTGTTCATTTTGCTGATAGTCAGTCAATTTATGATGCGATTGCCGCAGTTGTTAAAGCCAAGCTTGTTATCTCTGTTGATACCTCCATTGTGCATATCGCTTCTGGGCTTCTCAAACCTCAAATTGCTATCTACAGCGATGATGCTGCCAACTTTTCAAACTGGCATCCAAACTCTGATATTGCTGAAGTCATTGTTGCTTCAGGGGAAGTTAATAATTTTGATCACACCTTGGTCATTCCAAAAATAAAATCGTTACTTGAAGAAGCGGCTAGTTGATGAAAGTTCTGTTTATATGCCCCAACTGGGCGGGGTTGGCTGACCCCATCGTGAGAGAAATAGTGAAGCAAGGCCACGAAGTGGTACATCTAGATCACTCCGACTTTTCAAAGTTTGGTTATTTCGATGCTTGTCATCGAGTACTTGCAAAAATCTATCAGCTTGTAACGAAAAACAGCTATAAACATCGTACAACCGATGCTGAAATTGCGCGGACAATTAATTCATTTTTTATTGCGAGGCCAAAGTTTGATGTCATCATTATGACCGAGCCGAGTCTGTTTAAGCGTGAACACTTGGATCTGCTTAAGCAGCATTGCAATAAACTAGTCGCAACTCTTTGGGATAGTTTGACGAAATCCCCCGAGAATAAACAACACTTGGATCTATTTGACGTTGTTTTTAGCTATGATCACGAAGATTGCAACGCCTATGATCTTATTAAGATCAATAACTATCTAGACCCTTCATGGACCACTTCAGTGTCGTTGGAGAGTGCTAAATATGATGTTTTTTCCATCATGAGCTATACCAAAGAAAGGTATCAACAGGTCGTGAAATTCTTAGATGCTAATCCAAGTATCTCACCTAATATCTATTTTTACATCGACCATCCCAGAAAGAGAAAATCAATTACTGATAAGCGGATTAAAGTAACTGATAAATTAATGCTAGGAGATGAACTTAAAAGTAATATTGAGAGTTCAAAGGCGATCTTAGACTTCTTGCAAGGACACCAAGCAGGGCTTTCTTTTCGCGTATATGAGTGTCTAGGTTATCAGAGGAAACTAATATCGACGAACCAGAACTTAAAGCATTATGATATTTTTTGTGCAGAAAATATGGTGGTGTTGGACAGTAGTTATCAAGTGCCGGAGCCCTTTTTCTCAACCCCTTATTTTGAACCCGAACCACAGATTGTAGACAAATACATGCTTTCTTCGTGGGTTAGAAATGTGCTAAGTAAGGTATAGCGCATCGAGTGCTACACCTTGGTTGTTACTTGAACAGTGGTGCTTTTTGAAACAATACCCCATTTGCATCTTTTTGTGATAGTGATGGGGCTTGCTTGCAAGGCCAGTTGATATTGAGTTGTGGGTCGTTCCACGCAATGCTAATTTCTGAATCTGGGTTGTAATAGTCAGTACATTTGTAGACAAATTCAGCTTCTTCACTGGTTACATAGAACCCATGTGCGAATCCTTCGGGTACCCATAATTGTCTCTTGTTTTCAGCAGAAAGATAAACACCAACCCACTGACCAAACGTTGGCGAGCTTTTGCGCAAATCAACAGCGACATCAAATACCTCTCCTGAGATAACTCTGACCAATTTACCCTGCGTATTTGTCAACTGGTAATGTAGCCCTCTCAAAATACCTTGCTTAGATTTCGAGTGGTTATCTTGGACAAATGGAGTTGGTTTATGTGTGACAAGCTCTTCGAATTTTTTCTGTTGCCAAGTTTCCATAAAGAACCCTCTATCATCTCCAAAAACAGTAGGTTCTATGATTTTTACATCTGAAATATTTGTGTCGATTACATTCATAGCTTTAAATTATTCCACATAAGCTGTTAAGTCTTTCAGTGCCTGTTTCCAGTCGCTAGCTTGTAAGTTGAATTTGTTTTCTACCAAGCTCGTATTGAGGCAAGAGTTCGCAGGACGTCTCGCTGGAGTAGGAAACTCATCGGTTGAAATTGCATCTACAGTTGGAATACGAGCTATAAGTTCTTGTTGATAGGCTTGTTTAAATATATCTGTCGCAAATTCACACCAACTTACATGGGGTAAGCCCGAATAGTGATAAGTGCCAAACCATGTTGGTTCGTTAGAGACTACTTTTTTAGCAATCACAATCAACGCTTTCGCGATATCGCCAGCGTAAGTTGGTCCACCTAACTGATCATCTACAACTCCTAAGCAGTCACGAGTTTTGGCCAACCGGAGCATAGTTTTGACAAAATTGTTGCCATATTCTCCAAAGACCCAAGCAGTACGTAAAATAATATGATGAGGGCATGCATTGGCTATAGCTGCTTCACCGGCTAATTTGCTTTTACCATAAATGCTTCTTGGAGCCGTTGTATCTTTCTCATCATAAGGGCGCATTGACTCGCCAGAGAAAACATAGTCAGTTGAGATATGTATAAGGGTGGCATCATATATGTTGGCAGCAATGGCTAGGTTATAAGGCCCGATATGGTTTATTAAATCAGCAATCTCAGGTTCACTCTCTGCTTTGTCAACGGCGGTATAGGCTGCTGTGTTTACAATGACATCAGGAGAAAATTCTTGCACTACTTTCTCCACTGCCTCTTTGTTGGTGATATCTAGATTCTCTTTATCTAACGCGAGAAAGGTAATGTCAGCTTCATTATTTAATTGCTTAACTAAAGATTGACCGACTTGCCCATTGGAGCCAGTAACAAGTATTTTCATTATGTGTTTACTCTTGAACTAAGCGTAACAGATACTGACCATATTCATTCTTAGACATAGGCTTAGCGAGATCCTTTATCTGTTCGGATGTTAACCAACCGTTTCGCCAAGCTATTTCTTCTAGGCAGGCGACTTTTAATCCTTGAACATGTTCTATGGTTTGTACAAAAGAAGATGCTTCATGCAGGCTTTGGTGTGTACCAGTGTCTAGCCATGCGAATCCTCGGCCAAGAAGCTCGACTTTTAGCTGCCCTGATTCCAAATACATCTGATTGATGCTGGTTATTTCTAATTCACCTCTTTCTGAAGGGGTGACAGTTTTTGCGAAGTTAACTACCTGATTATCATAGAAGTATAAGCCAGTCACAGCATATTCAGACTTAGGGCGTGTTGGTTTTTCCTCAATAGACACGGCTTTCATTTGGTCATCAAACTCAACAACGCCAAAGCGTTCAGGATCACGAACCTGATAACCAAAAATTGTTGCTCCGGATTTTTCCTGTGCGGTGGATTTAAGGGTGTTACTGAAAGATTGTCCGTAGAAAATATTATCTCCAAGCACTAAGCAAACTGAATCATTTCCAATGAACTCTTCGCCAATGATAAATGCTTGTGCTAAACCATCAGGGCTTTTCTGAATAGCATATTGAATGGAGATCCCAAACCCAGAACCATCCCCTAGCAAGCGCTTAAATGCCGTGTTGTCTTCTGGAGTGGTAATGACCAAGATATCTCGTATCCCTGTCAACATTAGTGTTGATAAAGGATAATAGATCATAGGTTTATCGTAGATTGGCAGTAGTTGCTTAGATGTTCCACGTGTCAGCGGGTAAAGCCTAGTTCCAGAGCCTCCTGCGAGAATTATACCTTTCATTTTGCGCCTTATGCTCCTAGTCTTTCTCTGTTGTATGAACCGTCTAAGACTCGTTGCCACCAAGTTTGGTTGCTAAGGTACCACTCGACGGTCTTTCTAAGGCCAGACTCAAAGCTTTCTTCAGGAACCCAGCCTAACTCACGCTCAATTTTACTCGCATCGATAGCATAGCGAACATCATGGCCAGGGCGATCGGCTACGTATGTTATTAGGTCAGAATACAGAGCAATTCCATGAGGTTTATTTGGAACCAGTTCCTCTAGTAGTCTACAAATCTCTTTCACGACATCAATATTCGCTTTTTCATTGTGACCGCCAATATTGTATGTTTCCCCTATCTCTCCTTTAGTCAAGACGGTATAAAGCGCTCTAGCATGATCATCGACATACAACCAATCTCGAACTTGCATTCCGTTACCATAAACTGGCAGAGGTTTTCCCTCTAGAGCATTGAGAATCATGAGTGGTATTAACTTTTCTGGGAAATGGTACGGCCCGTAATTGTTTGAGCAATTAGTGATAATCGTAGGCATTCCATAAGTGCGAAGCCAAGCTCTTACTAGATGATCACTTGAAGCTTTTGAAGCGGAGTAAGGGCTACTTGGTGCATAAGGAGTTGCTTCGGTAAACAGATCACTGGTTCCTTCTAGATCACCATAGACTTCATCTGTAGAAATGTGATGGAACTTAAATGTTCTTTTTTTATCTGGTTCTAGCTGAGACCAATATGAGCGAGCAGTTTCAAGCAAAGTACAAGTGCCGACAATATTGGTTTGAATGAAATCTGAAGGACCATCAATTGATCTGTCAACATGCGATTCTGCCGCTAAATGCATAACAGCGTCAGGTTTATGCTCTTGAAATACGCGTTCGAGCTCGGCCTTGTTGCATATGTCTACTTGCTCAAAGAAATATCTCTCGCTACTTTCTACAGGTTGCAGGGAATCTAGATTGCCTGCATAAGTGAGTTTATCTACGTTTACTACGTAATTCTGTGTATTGCGAATGATATAACGGACAACCGCAGAGCCTATAAAGCCAGCACCGCCAGTAACTAAAATTTTCATATCTTGCCTGTAAAACGTGTCGAAGGACTAACTTAAGTTAAAGTATTTCAACTCATCATTTCGTGATTAGGTTTAGTGTATTGACTAAAGCCCCTTTATTGTCATTGACGCACTGCTCGCTTAGCTCACCTTGACGCGATAGTTTCTTTCTATCACCCAGAAGTTCCAATATTACCTTACTAATTTCCATTGGCGAATTAGTGATAATAATCGCTTTATGGGCTAACAGTTTATGTACTATTTCTGTGAAATTATAATAGCTAGGGCCTGAAAGAACAGGTTTGGCTAATGCTGCAGGTTCGAGAACATTATGTCCACCTACCTTGTTGCCAATTAAACTACCGCCCATAAAACAGATGTCAGCGGCTTGGATCAATGCTAACATTTCGCCCATGGTATCTGCTAAGTAGACTTCTGTATTTTTCAGTTCTTTCTCATTGGAGTTTGTTCGACGTTGGACTGCAAAACCTTCTTTTTGGCATAGCTCAAATACTGAACTGAACCTTTCAGGGTGACGTGGAACAAGAATTAGCAACGGATTAGGGGTGCTCTTGAGTATCTCTCGATGTGCGGCTAGAACCTGCTGATCTTCACCTATATGCGTGCTGGCAGCTATCCAAACTGGGCGATTGTTTCCTAGTTTCTCTCTAAGACGGTTACCGTGCTCAATGTGATTGGGTTCAATACGTATATCGAATTTAATTGAACCTGTTACAGTCACTTTGTTGGAGTCGACCCCTAACTTAACAAACCGCTCTGCATCATCTTTATACTGACATAATAACTGTTCAATATTTTTGCTCAGCAGATTAAAAATGGGCTGAATTTTTGAGTAGCGTCGATACGAGCGTTCAGATAGGCGTGCATTAATAACACTGATTGGAATGTCGTTTTTGGCGACAGTGTAGATAGTGTTGGGCCATAGTTCGGTTTCCATAATCACCAACTTGCAAGGTTTTATCGCTTTGATAAAGCCTTTAACGGCGAATGGGAAATCTAACGGCATATAACGATGCTTTACTAGCTTACCAAGCTTAGCTGCTTGCTCTGCCCCCGTGGGCGTTGTAGTCGTAAGGACGATCTCAGTATCTGGATGATCGAGCTTTAGTTGCTTAATCAGTGGGGCAACTGCGATAGTTTCTCCCACTGAGACTGCATGAATCCATATGGGGCGTTTGTCTGACTCTAATTTTGGAGTAAAACCAAAGTGCTCTTTCCAACGTGAACCAATACTGGGTTTCCCTTCTTTTTTTTTGTACAAGCCAAACAGTAAGAATGGTGCGAAGAAGGTAAGTAGCAGTGTATACAACCAACGAATAAGCACTTTTTACAATCCCTATTTAGATTATTTTTTAATAAGGTCGTTTGGATCTTGGTGAGTCCATTTACCACGAGGCTTGTCTAAGTATTGAAAGTATTCATTGGTGAACGTTCCTTGAATACAAACATAGCGACGGCGACGAGAGTTTACTTCTTGTGTATTGAGCACATCATTAAACACTTGAGGGCCAGTTGTACCATAGACCCCTTTAGCTGGGTCGTAATTCTCTACATTATGGACAATGGCCTCCATTACCGCTTTGTACTCTGGATTGTTTGGGCACGTGGCTAGGAAGTAATTGGTAATCTCAGTGTCATCTTTAATTTTGATATAAAGCGATTTGCTGACACCTTTGAGAATCCGCTTTAGTGGCCAGACTAAAGTCGCATCAATATCCATGTAGACTCCCCCCTGCAGGTAGAGGGTGGTTACGCGCCACAAGTCGGCTTGAGCGGCACCATCTGTCAGTTTTAAATAGGCTTCATAGACTTCTTTTGGGGCGTGTTCTCTAAGATACTCTTCGCGACCTTCAGTACTCACATAGCGGTATTCGTAATCTAGAGACATCAAGCGGTTAAAAAGGTAATTCAGGTAAACAGGCAACGTTGATCTATTGGAGTAATTAGTCTGCCAAATTATCTTTGTTACGTTACTTGTATTTGCTGTGCGAACCCTTGCTGGAGAATGTTCAGGAATCGAGAAGCGTGTTTTTGGAAGAACAAAATGAAAGGGATAGGCCAGAACCTTAAAAATATTACCGATTAGTTTTATGGTACGGTTAGCGACCATTATTGGAAATGTGTTCATGCTTTGCCTTTTGAAACGAAACTTTTTCGTTACTCTTTGAGAGACTTACAGAATTAGTAGTTCTAGATTTTGAGTGAAGTGCCCAAACGAGAAAGTGCTTACTTCTCTTGCTATTGTTTGGCAGTCTGGACAAAACCCTAAACGTTGGAACCAGGTTATTGCTAATTATTCTGCTAGATTAAAAACTCTTCTAGAGCATTGATAACAGTGTTTGGTGTTAACTTGTTTAGACAGTCTAGGTGTCCTAACGGACATTCTCTCTTAAAGCATGGCCGACACTCAACATCAGTGTGAACCATTTTTAACTTATTGGTGAGAGGTGGAGTATATTTTGGTGAACTTGAGCCGTAAATAGCGACGATGTTGCAGCCGACAGCAGCAGAAACATGCATCAACCCTGAGTCATTACTGACGACAGTATGGCAGGCAGCTAAAAGATCGACCGCTTCAATTAAAGATGTTTCCCCTGCCAAATTAAAACAAAGTTGACCTTGCTCGATTGATAGTTTGGAGCGGATTAGCTCACACACTTCCCTGTCTTTGGCTGAGCCAAACAACCATATTTGATAGCCTTGATCTATAGCGAACTTTGCAACTTCGGCATAGTATGCGTCTGGCCAACGCTTTGCTGGACCAAATTCGGCTCCAGGACAAAGTCCTATAATTGGTCGAGTGCTTTCTAGACCTAAGCGATTTCTTGCGTTTTTCTGGTTTGCTAAGTCAACTGTTAGACTTGGTCTAGGGCAATTTGTTAGCTCGACTTCGCTAAGCATATCGCTTTTTGATTGCGCTAAAGCAACGTACCTTTCGACCATATACTGGAAAACACGCTTATCTGGCCGTAAGTCATTGAGTAGCCCATATCGCATTTCTCCTTTCCAACCTGTTCTTGAACTGATACCTGCGAAGAATGGAATCAAAGCAGACTTGGCGGAGTTAGGTAAAATATAAGCGTGGGTATACCCTTTTTTAGCCAACGTTCGAGCCAACTGCCAGCGACCTTTCAGGTTGAACTCACCATGTCCCATAGGCATCTCAATGGCTCGATTGACTTCTGGCATGCGCTCCAATATAGGCTTACACCAAGCAGGAGCAAGAACATCTATCTCTGTATTTGGATGTTGATGTCTTAACTTCGTATAAAGGCTTTGCGACATTACCATATCGCCAACCCAAGATGGGCCTATGATTAGAATTTTCATCGTTTAATGAACCGACTTGTTGTGCTTTTCTGATGCAATAATTGCAAAGAAGACCGCTAACATAAAGCCATAAAACGAGCCTATCAGATTGGCCGTGAGAGGTACTTCAGTAAGACCATATATTGCGAATCCAGATACAAATAAGGTTGCTGAAAGTGACCAATTAGTTTTGTACTTTATGTGATGTTGGAAAAATATAAAGAGTGGCGCAACTAATATTCCAATTATGCTTAGCAATCCAAACAACCCATTGGTTGCAAGCATTTCAAAGTATTGATTATGCGCATGCCCTCTTGTTATCGTCGAAGCTCCTTCACTTATTTTTTTATCTAAATATAACTGATGATTTAGCTCTTCTCTTTGAGAGTATGGTAGCCCAATGACAGGGCTTGCTTTAAATGCTTCGAAAGCACCATACCAATATTGAAGTCGGTAGCCTGAAGAGGTAGCACTACCGATATTACCAGATGCAATTAATCCAAATTCTTGGTAGGTGTAATCAATGCGACTTTTAAAGTTAGTAGATTGCTTGTAAAGCGTAAAAACGACTACGAACAGTGTTATACAACCTAAGATTATATGTCTTTTTTTTGCTTTGCTAATGTTGATTGTAACTAAGATAGCCAAAAGTAGCGGGATCGCAAATATAGCGCCACGAGTATATGTGAACACTGTTGCAATGACGGAAAGTACAAACCCAGCTATGAGGAGGACCTTAAGTTTTGATTCAAAAGAAAATGTTAATGCAAGAAACGATAAAGAACACGCAAGATAACCAAAGTTAATGCTGAATAAAAAACCATCTACTCTTGGCATATTTAGAATGAAATATTGATAATAGGCTAATAAAAATGCCCCAAAGGTTCCTATGATAAGACCTATTTCAAAATAGACTCTATAATTCGAGCTGTTCTTGGAAAGATATGTTTTAAGTGCATAATAAATAGGTATGCATAGAATTAATCTTCCTCCACCTTGAAAGTAACGTGCAGTTGTTCCATCGTAGATTGCAATTGGAATAGCCCCAAAAAAGTAAATGGAAAGGCAAAGAGTTACGATTATATCAAATTTTGATATCGCTACAGAGTAACGATTAAAATACAAGTATCCGAGCGACAATAATATAGCGATAGCTATAAAAGCCACACTAAAATTATTGGTTGTGAGCAGTAATGCTGGTACCAATAACATTATCCAGCTCATATAGAATTCATAAGACTTATGGGACAACATAGCTAACCTGTGACGTTATTTTTCTTATTAAAAAGGTAATTACCACGAATTTTCCGCCACAAACCGAATACATCAGTTCTTGGAAAAATCGCAATTCTACGAATTTGAAATAGATCTTGATGAGTAGCAAGAGGACCACTATTGGTTGCCACAGCAAACTGATAGCCAAGCTTTTCTGTGATTTTTTTTGAATTAACATTTAGTGAGCCGTATGGATATGCAAAAGAAGTTAGAGATTTATCTAACAGGTCTTCTAGCTCTTCCTTATTTTTCTTGATCTCAGCTTCTTGTTTTTCTGAAGACAAAGTATTTAAATGAGGGTGGCTGACCGTATGCCCCCCAATCTCTACATGTCCAGACTCTGACAAAGCTTTAAGTTCTTGTGCATTCATTAACGAAACGGGCTTCTCTGGATTATCTATAACTTCAACATCCCAACGATTAAAAGTTTCACCTGTAACCGCGTAGACAACGGCTTTGAAGTTGTACTTTTGTAGTAAAGGGAGAAGTAGTTCATAGTTATCTTTATAACCATCATCAACCGTAATGACAATATAGCGCTTGCCATATTCTAGTCGACTGATTAAACCCTTTTCCGCTAAATCCTCAAAGGTGATAGTTTCAAACCCCATCTTTTTGATTAGTTTGAAATGCTTCTCTAGCATATCCACATGCAAATATGTGCCATGTACCCCTTTTTCACTATCATCTTTAATGAAACGGTGATACATAATGATTGGCATCTCTTTACGTAGCTTCTCGACGTAAACCGTTTGGTAGATATTCTCTACTTGGTCGACGATGCTTGTTAGGCTATAGTTTTCTTTTATCGTTTCAATGACTTCTTTGTAACAATGTTTGCTCTGCAGCCCAAGCGCCACTTGCTGCTTGATTAATGAAAAGTCTATATCGAGATCTTTTGGGCCAATATCGCCAAAGTTGCTCGCCATTGCTTCTTTGAGATTACTTTCGTCAACTAAACCAATCGCTTTTGCTTCACCTATCGCAAGAGTAGGTCTTCCGCACAGTAGAGATTCCATTGCTACGCGACCAGCACCGATCACAAGATTGGAAGTGGCTAAAATAGAGGCGACATCATTGGAGTAGCCACAAAAATCTACTCGCTGCCTAAATTTATCAAACCGAGATTCAACTTTTGAGCCCGACACTACTTTTACATTGTAAGAGTTAGTATCTAGACATTCATCGAGCAGGCGATAGCAAAGGTCCCCTTTAGGGCCTGTTAAGCGGCCAATAATAGTTACGATTGGCTTCTCATTCTCCGGCGCTTTTAGCCAGATGAACTTGTCTGTTTCTATACCGTTTCTACTAACTTCTAGTTGCTTCTCTGAAACATCTAAATCGAGAATTAATTGTTCTTTAATGGCCTCACATACAGGAAGGGCTTTGTCTCCCATTGCATGGAATTTTTTTCGTGATGCATGAACAGGTTGCCTACCATGAACTGTCGTAACCATCGGCGTCCCGGTGATCTTACATGCTACATGGCAACTCCAACTGGAAGCACGCGAGTGAGCGTGAACAAGCTGAATTTTATGCTTTTTAATCAAATAGACTAGATAAGCGATATGCCAAAAACGGCGAGGAATGCTGCGCTTGTTAAAACGTAGCTTGAAATATTCGCCTTTGAAAGGTTTTGTTAACGTGTCAGACACATAATGAACGTTATGCCCTCTGGCAGTTAGTTCATTGCCAACCGTAGTGGCATAAACTTCTGCACCCGTTACCTCTAACTGCGAGAGTGCCATTAAGATATTCATTATTTAACTCTAATAATTTGGAAAACGCTAAGCAGATTATAGATGAGCGGGTGAGCATAGCGTTTTATTGACGTCCATGTCACCCCTAAGTGATTTAAGAGTTGATGGTTTGCATGTATTCAGCAACGCCTTCGGCCACAGATTTAAACTCGTGCTCGCAACCTGCTGCGCGCAGTTTGGTAAGATCTGCTTGCGTAAATTCTTGGTAAGCACCTTTTAAGTGTTCAGGGAATGGTATAGTTTCAACTTTACCTTTGCCATGAAACTTAATTACTGCTTTAGCTACTTCTTCGAACGACTCTGCTTTACCTGTACCTAGGTTGAAGATGCCTGAAGCGCCGCTTTCCATAAACCACAAGTTGACAGCCGCTACATCACCAACATAGACAAAGTCACGCTGGAAAGTTTCACTTCCTTCAAATAATTTTGGATTCTCGCCTGCGTTCATCTGGTTGTTGAGGTGGAAAGCCACGGAAGCCATGGAACCTTTATGTTGCTCACGAGGACCGTAAACATTGAAGTAGCGGAACCCTGTTATTTGAGACAGTCTTTCCCCATGTTCTTCAGCATCATGCCAAATACGACGTACGTAGTTGTCAAATTGCTGTTTTGAGTAACCGTAGACATTTAGTGCACCTTCGTACTCTTTTTCTTCGATAAACGTATCCGTTTCACCATAAGTAGCTGCAGAAGATGCGTAAAGGAAAGGAATTTCACGTTCTAAACAATAGTGAAGTAGCTCTTTAGAATACTCATAGTTATTGAGCATCACATACTTTCCATCCCACTCTGTGGTGGCAGAGCAAGCGCCTTCATGGAAAATTGCATCGATTGGTCCGAAATCATCGCCTGCCATTATTTGCGTAAGGAAGTCATCACGATCCATGTAGTCAGCAATATCTAAGTCCACTAAGTTTTGAAACTTTCTACCGTTTTTAAGGTTGTCGACAACGAGGATATCTGTGCGACCTTGTTCATTTAGTTGCTTGATTATGTTGCTGCCAATCATGCCAGCGCCGCCAGTTACGATGATCATAGTTAAACCTTTAATATAAAAACTTTTATGATTATACCATACCTAAATTTCTCTAACAGTAAGGTTCATAGATAGTAAGTTTTTCTGCACGAGGGTCTAACTGTGTGCTAGTTAATGTTGAGATGTTAGAAACAATGATAAATATCATATCGAATGAAGTCCAGAGTATCGATTCTTCTGTTTGATTCTAGTATTATCACCGCCAATTAATACTCGTAATAAAGTGTTTTCATTTGATGATGAGATGGTAGTTCGAGATGCAAATGCACCTTCAAACGAATGGAGATCCTACACTCTAATTAGACATTTGTTAAACAAACGGTTGCGATGATAATTGGTTTTAGGATGTAATTGCTTACCTCATCTTTATTATGACGTGAACAAAAGGCTTAGTATCGCTATGGAAGAAAATAAGAAAATTCGAATCGCAGTTGTTGGTTGTGGTCGTATCTCAAAGAATCATTTTGGCTCAATTGAGCAGTTACAGGATGAGTTTGAGCTTGTCGCTGTATGTGACAATCAACCGAAAGTCCTTGAAGAGCACGCAAATGAATATAATGTTCCGGGCTACCTTTCTATCGACGAATTACTTCAAGAAGAACAACTTGATTTGGTTACGCTATGTACTCCTAGTGGCCTCCACGCTTCTCAAACAATTAAAGCTGCTGCAAAAAAGGTGAATGTCGTAACAGAAAAACCAATGGCAACTAAGTGGGAAGATGGACTTGCTATGGTTAAAGCTTGTGAAGAGGCGGGAGTTCACCTTTTTGTTGTTAAGCAAAATAGAAGAAACTCTACTTTACAGTTGTTAAAGCGCGTTGTTGAAGAAAAACGTTTCGGAAAAATCCATATGGTTCACTTAAATGTCTTCTGGACTCGACCGCAAGAGTATTATGACCGTGCGGATTGGTCTGGAACTTGGCACATGGATGGCGGAGCTTTTATGAACCAAGCTACGCACTACGTTGATTTGATGCATTGGCTGATCGGGCCTGTAGAGAAAATTCATGCGATGACGTCAACGCATCGAGATATTGAAGTTGAAGATACTGGTGTTGTGAACATTAAATGGCGAAATGGTGCATTAGGGTCAATGGCGGTTACTATGTGCACATATCCTAATAATCTTGAAGGTTCCATTACTATTCTCGGGGAAAAAGGTACCGTGCGTGTTGGCGGGGTAGCTGTGAACGAGATTCAAGAGTGGAAGTTTGAAGATACTCGTGACTATGATTCAGAAATTGAAGAAGCGAATTATCAAACCACTTCAGTTTACGGGTTCGGGCATCCACCTTACTTCCAAAATGTTGCTGATGTTCTTCGTGGTAAAGCAAAGCCTGAAACAGATGGTCGAGAAGGTCTAAAATCTTTGGAGCTGCTGATAAGTACTTATCGCTCGGCCCGCGATGGTAAAGAAATTGGTTTGCCACTGAATTTATAAATAATCTTGAGATGTAAAAATGACATTTGAATCATTAAAAATAGGAATTATTGGGCTAGGTTATGTAGGTTTACCTTTGGCCGTAGAATTTGGAAAGAAGTTCCCTACATGTGGATTTGATATTGATGAAAATCGCGTGAATGAGCTAAGAGGAGGAGAAGACTCAACTCTTGAATGTTCATCAGAGGAGTTAAAGCAAGCCACTAAGCTAAGATACACTTCCAAGCTCGATGATATCGCTGATTGCAATTTCTACATTGTTACCGTACCAACTCCTATTACTGAAGAAAATAACCCAGATCTGACACCACTTAAAAAGGCTTCAGAAGCGCTTTCTAAGGTAGTAAGCCAAAATGACATTGTTGTTTTTGAATCTACCGTCTACCCAGGCGCTACAGAAGAAGTTTGTGTGCCAATCATCGAGAAGTTATCAGGCCTGACTTTCAACAAAGACTTTTTTGTAGGTTATAGCCCTGAGCGTATCAATCCAGGTGACAAAGTTAATCGACTGACATCCATTATTAAAATTACCTCAGGTTCGACTAGAGATGTAGCCGATTACGTTGATGAAGTGTACAAATCTATTGTGGAAGCCGGAACTCACAAAGCATCTTCAATTAAAGTGGCAGAAGCCGCCAAAGTGATAGAGAATACTCAGCGAGATCTAAATATCGCGATTATCAATGAGTTTGCCAAAATTTTTAACAAGCTAAGTATTGATACAGAAGAAGTATTGAAAGCTGCCGGGACAAAATGGAACTTCTTACCATTTAAACCTGGTCTTGTGGGCGGGCACTGTATAAGTGTTGATCCTTATTACCTTACTCATAAAGCTTTAGAAGTCGGCTATCGCCCAGAAGTTATTCTAGCAGGGCGTCGTATCAACGACGGTATGGGCGAGTACGTGGCAACTCAACTTGTTAAAAAGCTAGCAAGTAAAAAAATACATATTGATGAAGCCAAAGTACTTATTATGGGGTTCACCTTCAAAGGAGACTGCCCAGATGTTCGCAATACAAAAATTATTGATATTGTCAAAGAGCTCAAAGATTTCAATATGTCTGTTGATGTCTACGATAAATGGGCGTCAAAAGAAGAAGTACACAATGAGTATTCAATTGAACTCATTGATGAGCTACAAGAAGGTGCTTATGATGCGATTGTATTGGCTGTAGACCACAGTGAAACTAAAGCTCTCGGAGCAGAGGCTTTACGAAAACTCGGCAAGCTGAATCATGTTCTCTATGATGTTAAGCATGTATTAGACGTATCTGAAGCGGATATTCGATTATAAGTTCATAAGGAATAAGGGAGTCTCAGGTTCCCTTATTTCACAAAGAGTTAGTATGAATTATTTCAAGCATGAAACAGCAATTATTGACGATGGGGCAGAAATTGGAGATAAATGCAGGGTTTGGCATTGGGCGCATGTATGCTCAGGTGCGAAAATCGGTAAAGGCGTGTCGCTCGGGCAGAACGTTTTTGTAGGAAATAAAGTGACGATTGGTAATCACTGCAAAATACAAAATAATGTCTCAGTGTACGATAACGTTCATTTAGAAGAGGGGGTTTTTTGCGGCCCTAGTATGGTCTTCACCAATGTATATAATCCACGCTCCCTAATTGAACGAAAAGACCAATATCTTAATACTATAGTGAAAAAAGGTGCTACGTTAGGTGCCAACTCAACGATTGTTTGTGGAATAACCATTGGTGAGTATGCTTTTATCGGTGCTGGTGCACTAATAAACAAAGACGTTAAACCTTTTGCTTTGATGGTCGGAGTTCCTGCTAGACAGATTGGTTGGATGAGCATTTTTGGCGAACAACTTGATTTACCATTAAAAGGTGATTTAGAAGTTAAGTGTCCAAATACTGATGCTATTTATCGATTAGATGGCTCAGATCTTAAGATAGTTGAAGAGTAGTTAATAAGATGCAATTCATAGATTTAGAAACGCAATATAAGCACTTAAAACAAAAAATAGACGCTCGCATAAGCGATGTGTTAAACCATGGCCAATACATCATGGGACCAGAGGTTTATGAGTTAGAAGATAAGTTGGCAGAGTTTGTTGGCGTTAAGCATGCTATTACATGTGCTAATGGAACAGACGCATTAACACTATCTATGATGGCATTGAATATCCGAGAAGGTGATGCTGTTTTCTGTCCCACTTTTACTTTTTTTGCTACTGCTGAAACTATCGCTTTTGCAAATGCAACCCCTGTATTTGTTGACTCAGATGAAGCAACTTTTAATATTTGTCCACAGTCACTAGTGAGTCAAATTGAAAAAACAATTTCCGAAGGAAAACTGGTTCCTAAGGCCATAATTTCTGTAGACTTATTTGGTTTGCCTGCAAACTATCCAGAAATTGAGGCAATTGCATCGAAATATGATTTGAAGTTAATTGAAGATGCGGCTCAAGGCTTTGGTGGCTCAATCAATGGGCAAATGGCTGGATCTTTTGGGGACATAGCTACTACGAGCTTCTTTCCTGCAAAACCGCTAGGCTGTTACGGAGATGGTGGTGCTATTTTTACCAACAGCGATGAGTATGCGAGCCTACTTCGTTCCTATCGAATCCACGGCAAGGGAGAAGACAAATACGATAATGTTCGGATTGGTGTGAATAGTCGTCTAGATACAATTCAAGCGGCAATACTGCTTGAAAAGTTATCAGAGTTTCCTATTGAAATGGTTGCGAGAAACTCGTTAGCTGAACGCTATAAATCTGAATATTCCAATCTGTACCGCACTCCAGTTGTACCTGAAGGGTATGTTAGCTCCTGGGCTCAGTATACTTTGCGTAGCAACGACCGTGTGAGTTCAATGCAGAGTTTCTCGGAGCGAGGCATTCCGACAATGATCTACTACAGGACATGTATGCATGAGCAAACGGCGTTTGCAAACTTGGGTTATAAAAAAGGCGACTTTCCTGTTGCAGAAAAATTGTCGGGTGAAGTTTTTAGTATACCGATGCATGGGTATATGGATCGTCAAAAATGAAGCGTGGGCTGGTAGGAAATAGCTTTATTTATTTGTTTTCCAATATACTTAATGCTGCTATTCCTTTTCTTCTGTTACCTATTCTTACCAGAATGTTGGACCCTGAGGGGTATGGTATGGTAACAATGTTTACCATGCTTGTGACTGTTCTTGGTGTATTTGTCGGCTTAAGTGTCCACGGTGCTATTGGGGTAAGATATTATGAACTGTCCTCTCAAAGATTAACAGAGTACGTATCTTCGACTTTGCTCATCTTGTTCGCAAGCTGCTTTTTGCTTTTAATCTTTATATATTTCTCTGACTTTTTGACAGATTACACGTTGCTTGCTAGTGAATGGATCGCGTTAGCCTGCACTGTTTCTATGTGTACTTTTATCGTCAATGTCCGGTTAGTTTTGTGGCAGGTAAAAACTCAGGCTATTAAATATGGCACGCTTCAAGTATCCATGACTCTTACTAACACGTTGGTCTCGTTAGCCTTAATTTATTTTTATAAAGAGTCATGGGAAAGTAGAGTTTTTGGTATAGTTTCCGCAGCTTATTTGTTTGCTGTGATTGCAATGTTTTTACTTATAAAAGGTGGAGAATTATCACAAAAACCAAAGATCAAGTACATTAAAGATGCCTTAAAGTTTGGTATACCGCTGCTCCCACACGCTGGTTCTGCGTTTGTTATTGCGATGATAGACAGGTTCATAATCGCAAGCCTAATGGGTGAACAGTCGGTAGGTATCTATATGGTAGCCCTGCAATTTGGACTAGTCATGGGATTGATGGCTGATGCATTCAACAAAGCCTATAGTCCATGGGTTTATCGAATGTTGAGTTCTGGACAAGAGTTTAACAAGCTAGTGGTTACAGGGGCATCATATTTAGTTTTTTTGTTCTTTTTAATAGTACAGTTTCCTATTTATATATTTATTAAGCTAGCCTTTAAGCATATTGTCGGAGAGGACTTTCATGCAGCCTTTGACTATATAATATGGTTTGTTATAGGGAACTCTTTTGTTGGAATGTACTATGCGGTTTCCGTTTTTTATTTTTACACTTCAAAGACGAGCTATTTGTCTATGATTAGCTTTTCAGTAGGGGTAGGATCTACTGTCATTACATATAAGTTGGTCTCAGCTTATGGCTTATTTGGAGGAGCGATTTCTTTTACTATTACTAATATAGTGATGTTTATGTTGGCAAAAATTTGTTTGTCAAAAATTATTAATTTGCCTTGGTATGAGTTTAAAAGTTCTTATATAGCTTTGAACCAATATGTTAGAGAGCAAAGTAAAGGCTAAATAATGTCAATGCGATGTGTTTATGAGAGGTTGTAATGTTAAACAATAAAAATGTACTTATCACAGGTGGCACAGGTTCGTTCGGCAAACAGTTTATTAAAACGATCCTCGAACGTTATTCTGATGTACGAAAAATAATCATCTATTCTCGAGATGAGCTTAAACAGTTTGAAATACGTCAGCAATATCCTGCAAGTCAATATCCTCAACTACGCTTTTTTATTGGCGATGTCCGTGATCAGCAAAGAATGATTCAGGCATGTGAAGATGTAGACGTTATCATTCATGCAGCAGCAATTAAGCAAGTTGATACGGCTGAGTACAATCCAACCGAATGTATTCGTACTAATGTTACTGGTGCTGAAAATGTGATCAATGCTGCCTTACAGTGCGGTGTGCGCGATGTTGTAGCACTTTCGACGGATAAAGCTTGTGCACCTATAAATTTGTATGGTGCGACCAAATTGGCATCTGACAAGCTCTTTACTGCGGCTAATAATATTCGAGGTTCGAAAGATATTCGTTTTAGTGTTGTACGTTACGGCAATGTTATGGGATCCCGTGGCTCTGTTATCCCGTTTTTCTTAAGTAAGAAACAAGAAGGTGTATTGCCTATTACTCACAAAGATATGACTAGATTTAACATATCTTTGCAAGATGGTGTAAATATGGTGATGTACGCGCTTGAAAACCATTTAGGTGGTGAAATATTCGTGCCTAAAATCCCTTCCTACAAGATTTTGGACATAGCCAAAGCCGTTGCGCCAGAGTGTGAGACTAAAGTAGTTGGGATTCGTCCAGGGGAAAAGTTGCACGAAGAAATGATCACTGATACCGATTCTTTAAACACTATTGATTTGGGTAAGTATTATGCAATTCTTCCTTCTGTATCGCTGATCTATTCAGAAGATGAGTACATGGCTCACCATAAAGCGGAGAAAGTTCCCTTTGGGTTCAAGTATAATTCGGGTACAAACACCGACTGGGAAACTGTCGAAGGTTTGCGAGAATTGATTTTAGAACATGTTGATCCAAATTTTTCAGTGTGAGTGTGAATGTGATTCCATACGGAAAGCAAGAAATTACACAGCAAGATATCGATAGTGTAATTGACGTATTACAGTCTGATTTTCTGACACAAGGACCGAAAGTTCCTGAGTTTGAAGGTTTACTCGTCACTCAGACAAAAGCAAAACATGCTATAGCTGTAAACAGCGCAACGTCTGCGCTTCACATTGCATGCCTTGCTCTCGGCTTGGGGCCGGGTGACTATTTGTGGACCTCGCCAACAACTTTTGTTGCATCTGCCAACTGTGGCTTATACTGTGGAGCAGAGGTAGATTTCGTTGACATCGATCCAATCACCTACAACATGTGCCCTTTAAAGCTCGAAGAAAAGCTCATTCAAGCTCAAGCTGAAAATAAGCTACCAAAAGTAGTTGTTCCAGTTCATTTATGTGGCCAACCATGTGACATGCAAGCGATTGATAAGTTAGCTAAGGAGTATGGCTTCAAAGTTATTGAGGATGCTTCACATGCGATTGGAGGAGCCTATCAAGACCAGCCTATTGGAAACTGCAAGTTCTCAGATATCACAGTGTTTAGCTTTCACCCAGTGAAAATCATTACAACTGCTGAAGGTGGTGCTGCGACGACTAATGACAAGTATCTAGCTGAAAAAATGCGATTACTTCGTAGTCACGGGATCACCCGAGATCTGGAGCAAATGAAGAATGAAAGCCATGGCGGGTGGTATTATGAGCAAGTCGATTTGGGCTTTAACTATCGGATGACAGAGCTTCAAGCCGCGTTGGGCGTTTCACAGATCCTGAGGTTAAAGCCGTTCGTTGGTGAAAGACATCGCTTGGCTGAGCGCTATAACCATTTACTTGAAGATTTGCCAATTGTGCTACCTTATCAAAGTGTTGACTCCTACTCTGGATTGCATCTTTACGTTATTCGTCTAAAGCTAGATGAAATTTCCCTTACTCATTGTGAGGTATTTGATAGGTTGAGAAGTAAAGGTATAGGGGTTAACTTGCATTATATACCAGTCCACACTCAGCCTTACTACCAAAAAATGGGCTTTCAATGGGGAGATTTCCCTGAATCTGAAAAATACTACCGCGAAGCGATTTCCTTGCCTATGTTCCACTTGATGACAGAACAACAGCAAGATGAAGTAGTTCGAGTTTTGTCCGAGATTTTGGAGGAAGAATGAGAGTAGCAATTATTCCTGCACGGGGAGGTAGTAAACGTATACCACGAAAGAATATAAAGCTTTTTCATGGTAAACCAATGATTGCTTACTCAATACAGGCTGCGTTGCAATCAGGGTGTTTCGATAAAGTGATTGTTTCTACTGATGATCAAGAAATAGCCCAAGTTGCTCGTCAGTATGGTGCTGACATCCCTTTTATTCGTCCAGCAAGCATATCAGATGACTACGCAACGACTATAGATGTTATTAATCATGCAGTTAAGTGGTGTGAAGCAGAAGGATGGGCTATCGACGCAGTGTGTTGTCTATACGCTACTGCTCCATTCGTACAGCCAAAGGATCTACAAAAAGGGCTAGAGAAGCTCGAAAGTGAACCACATTGTAAATATGTTTTCAGCGCAACTGAGTTTCCTTTTCCAATACAGAGGGCAATTAAGCTTTCAAGTGATGGGAAGGTAAGCATGTTTTCTAGCGAATATGAGAATACTCGTTCACAAGACTTAGAGAGCGCTTATCACGATGCAGGGCAGTTCTACTGGGGGAGAAAGAGTGCTTTTCTTAATCGTGATTCCTTTTTTTCTTCTCACTCTAAAGTTGTGTTGTTACCCCGTGCTAGGGTTCAGGATATTGATACTAAGGATGATTGGGAGTTTGCTGAGCTACTGTACTCCTTGATCGAAGCATGAATAGTATGAAAGTCATATTTCGAGCGGATGCATCGACAATGATTGGTACAGGACATATTATGAGGTGTCTTGTCGTTGCCGACGCGTTGAGAGAACAGGACTACACCGTTTCTTTTGCTTGTATTCCTCAGGAGGGAGATATGATCCCTTACATAGAGAATAGAGGCTATGAGGTTCTTACGCTTTCTGCTAGTTCTGACTTGGCAAATGTTGATGAATTAAATTATTCGACTTGGTTGCTTCAGTCAGAGAATGATGACGCTATTGAGTTTGCTCATCTTGTAGGCTCGGCAGAAATTGTAGTTGTAGATCATTATGCTATTGGTAAGAGTTGGCATAAGCAAGTTATTAACCAGTTGAATTGCTTCTTGGTTGCTATCGATGATCTTGTTCGAGAACATCATGCAGATCTGATTATAGATCAAACTCTTGGAAGGACACCTGAAGAGTACAGTGGCAGGGGGAAAGTCCTTTCTGGTATCGACTATGCTATGGTTGCGCCAAAATTTTCGAAGCTTAGATCTCAAGCAGTAAGTAAAGTATTTAATGATAAAAAGCCCAAAATACTCATCTCGATGGGGGGGGTGGATCAACAGAATGCGACTTTGCAGTCTCTTCAAGCTTTGGTCGGACAGGTTGATGCTAATTTTACAGTTTTACTTGGACCTAGATCACCTCACTTTCAAATCGTAAAGGATTGGTGTGCTCTACATGAAAATATAGAGCATAAAGAGTTCGAGAGCGATATGGCTCGTTTGATGCTTGAACACGATATAGCCATAGGGGCTCCTGGAACAACTAGTTGGGAAAGGGCTTGCTTAGGTTTACCCAGTATCCTTATTCCACTTGCAAACAACCAAAAGACAGTCTGTGAGCAGCTTTTAAAGTGTAATGCAGTATTGACTGTATCCCTAGATGAGATCGGCAACTCACTCTTAAATCAATATTATGAACTTGTATCTCGATGGTCACAGTACCATGCCAATAATCTTAAGTTGTGTGATGGATTGGGTGTGCAAAGAGTTACATTTGAAATACATAAGAATTTTAAGCCAAAAACATCAATAGACTTGAGCCTTAGAAAAGCAACGCAGAACGACATCAAAACAGTATACGACTGGCAGAGTCATCCTAGCACTCGCAAGTTTGCATTGAATACTGAAGTACCGTCCTGGGATTCACATTATAGATGGATGAGTCAAAAATTAGAAAGCAAATGTGACTATTTTTACATCATCTTCGATAGCGGTTCAGGAGATAAATTGGGTGTCTTAAGGCTAGATTTAACTGAGCCTGATAATTATTTGGTTTCAATTTATGTTTCACCTGAACATTATGGTCGAGGAATTGCTTTAGCTGCATTGAACATAGTAAGTGAGTTGCACTCTGATATGACCCTCCATGCCACAGTATTGGAAGAAAATACGGCTTCTCATCGGTTATTTAAAAAAGCGAAGTTTATACAAATAGACTCAAGAAGTTACATTCGCTACGCAAGTTAAGAGACATAGCATGACATATATTACAATAGACGGTCGAAAAATCGGTCCAGAATATCCTCCTTACATAATTGCGGAGCTTTCAGCCAATCACAATGGTGATATCAACCGTGCTTTTCAAATCATGGAAGAAGCAAAAAAGGCAGGTGCAGACGCGATTAAGTTGCAGACATATACGCATGAAACTATAACAATTGATTGCGATAGTGAGGAATTCCAAATACATGGTGGACTGTGGGATGGTAAGACGCTCTACAAATTATATGAAGAAGCTCATATGCCTTGGGAATGGCATGAACCGCTTTTCAAGAAAGCTAAAGAGTTAGGTATAACAATTTTTAGTTCCCCATTTGACTTCTCTGCCGTAGATCTTCTAGAGCAATTGGATGCACCAGCCTATAAGATAGCTTCTTTCGAAATAATCGATTTGCCGTTGATTAAGCGAGTAGCTCAAACCGGAAAGCCTATGATTATTTCTACGGGGATGGCTAATGAAGAGGAGATCGCTGAAGCGATTAAAACGGCAAAACAGAATGGCTGTACTGAGTTGGTAGTTCTACATTGTGTCAGTGGCTACCCTGCCCCAGCAGAGCAATACAACTTGCGAACCATCAATGATATAAGCGGTAGATTTGGTGTTATTTCGGGTTTGTCTGATCATACAATCGACAATGCAACAGCAGTAGCATCTGTGGTTTTAGGGGCTAGTGTTATTGAAAAACACGTAACCTTGGATAGAAATGGTGGTGGTGCTGATGACAGCTTTTCAATTGAACCGCCTGAACTCTACGCGTTGTGTAAAGATGCTTCAACGGCTTGGAAGTCCTTGGGAAGAGTAAACTATGAACGAACAGAAGCAGAGAAAGGAAATGCTAAGTTTCGTCGCTCCCTCTATATCGTAGAAGATTTAAAAAAAGGGGAAGTGTTAAGTAAAAAGAATATTAGAAGTATACGCCCTGGTTACGGCTTAGAACCTAAGTACTACGAAGAAGTGCTTGGTAAACGAGTAAAGATAGATCTTTCTAGGGGGACTGCTCTTTCTTTTGATCATTTAGAGAAATAATGTGGCGATGAAATACTGCAAAAAATGTTTGACAACTGACCTGAGACCAAATGCTTTATTCAATGATGGTGTATGCATTGCGTGCCATTATTCTACAGAAGACCTTCGAAGCAATGCTCAAATAAAGCTCAAGATCTTACGGGAAAAAATCAAGGCTAGTAGAAGAAAGCAGCGTAATAAGGATGCATACGACTGCATAGTTGGTGTTAGTGGTGGTAAAGATAGTACACGCCAAGCTCACTGGGTACGTGATCGGTTAGGCTTAAGGCCTTTGTTGGTTTGCTGTGCTTACCCGCCAAAACAAATGTCAGACATTGGAGCTCAAAACTTAACAAACCTTATCGAAATGGGGTTTGACGTCATCGCAGCGACACCAGCTCCTCAGACAGCAGCTAAGTTGGCACTGGAGTCATTTCAACAATTTGGTAATGTATGTAAATCAACAGAAATGTCTTTGTTCTCAACAGTACCTCGTCTAGCAATTGAACTTGGTGTAAATACGATCTTTTGGGGTGAGAACCCTGCGTTACAAGTTGGAGATTCTGCTGTGGAAGGGTTTGATGAGTTTGACGGTAATAATCTTAGAAAACTCAACACTTTGACAGCAGGTGGAACTGAATGGATAAAAGAGGCAGTTCCTCATCCTTACTTAGGTGAGCATTACTTTTATCCGAATGAAATAGAATTCGAAAAGAGAAAGATCAATATTTTTTACTTAGGTCCTGCGTGGGATGACTGGAGTAATGATGACAACTCGATATACGCATCTCTGCAAGGGTTAACCTTACGTCCAGGAGAAGAGCTAGAAACTGGTGATCTATCAAACGCTTCAATGCTTGATGAGGAATTTACCAACATCAATATGATGCTTAAATATTACAAGTTTGGTTTTGGTCGGGCGACCGATGCCGTTAACGAAAAAATACGTGCGGGCAAACTTAGCCGAGAAGAAGCAATTAAAATTGCAGAACAATACGACGGTGTTTGTTCAGATAGAATTATCAATAATTTTGCTAGGTATGTTGGTATTTCAGAGACTGAATTCTGGAATATTGCGAATCAATGGGTTAACGGCGATATATTTGATATTAAAGACGGTAGGCGTCCGATCAGAAAGTTTAAGGTAGGAAGCAATTATGAAGGTTAATATCTTAGATATAGGTAGTGGCAATATTAGCTCTATTCAGTTCTGGCTGGAAAACTCCAATATTGGTTCTCAACTCATAAATGACCCTAATGGAATAAATAGTGACTTACTTATTTTACCAGGAGTAGGGTCTGCTGGGTCATACATGAAGCGTTTGACGGATGGTAGGTTTGACCAAGCCATCTTAGAGCATCTAGACAAAGGAGGTCGTCTGTTAGGCATTTGTTTGGGTTTTCAAATTATGTCGAATTGGTCAGAGGAAGACGGGGGAGTTAAAGGTCTCGGCATCATTTCTGGCCGCGTCGAAAGGTTACCGCATAATATGTCTCACAATAGTTGGGAGGCCATTAATTTTAACAAAACTAAATTGTTAGGGCAGAGCTTAAACAACAAGATGAACTACAGCAGGAAGCGCATTTTGAATGGTCGTGTTTTTTATAATCATGAATATGGTTTTGTTAATGATGATAAAGAAGCGTTTACCGTACCTGTCTCTAAACAGCTAGAACAGTACAGTGGCTTTTTGGTGAAAGATAACATTATTGGTATCCAATTCCATCCTGAAAAAAGTCAACGAACAGGTGCTGAATTAATATCAATGATTATATAGGCACAGAATTTATGCGAATTGGGTCAGTAGTACTATTTTACGAACAGTTTTGCCTCCAGTCCTATAACTGGGAAACAAAGCGGCCACTAGGCGACTTACAAAGGGTCTTGGACTCTTTAGAAGAATACCAATGTGATGAGATTGCGATTATTCGTCCTGTCAAGTTCAATAATTGTAACTATAAATCAGATGTAGAACACCTTAAGTCTGTTAAAACAATGACTCCTATTAGTTTTGGAGGAGGGATTCGCTCGGTTGAAGACTTGATGTTGTTAAAGGGATTACCTGTCGAACGCTTAGTTTTTTCTTCCTCTTTTTTGGATAAAAACAAGCAATTGATTGGAATGGCAACTCAACTCTTTGGCAAACAAGCCATACAGTGTCTGTTACCTATGGTTAAAAATGATGATGGTGTATTTGTCTACCGTCCGGACAAAGAAAATCTTATCCCTATAAATGAGATAGACCTCGATTTTATCGAGCAGCATGCGAATGAAATTATTGTCGTAGACACTCATCATGAAGGCTTGAATGACGAGTTTGATTGGGTATTAGTCGATGAGCTGGGCTTTGCTGCAGAAAAACTAGTTGTAAGTGGAGGGGTTGGGTATCAGACAGTTAAAGAAGCGAAGAAGCGAAACGTCGCTTCAGTGCTAATTGATAATAAAGTTCTTCACAAAGAAACGTCTGTAATAGGTTATAGAAATGCAGCAACAATGTCCTAAGTGCTTATATCCATCGAGTCACCCTTTTGGAATTGTCATCTCTAGTTCGAACTGCTCTGGTTGTAAAACTCATGAAGAAAAAAATTCTATCGACTGGAAGAGTAAGAGAGAGATATTAGAGGGTGTAATCAAACCTTATAGAAAAGCGCATAGTCAATACGACTGTGTTGTTCCTGTCGTGGGGGATGCAGAAGATTTCTATACTTTGTCGCTAGTGTTGGAGCTAGGTTTAGCCCCCTTAGTGGTTTGCGTCAATGATTACTTTAAGAATGACATTGGCTGGAAAAATCTTCATCAACTTATTACTTATTTTGACGTTGATTCATTCACATTCAACCCCGATATGCGTGTATATAAAGATTTAGTTCGCACATCTTTAAGAAAGTTTGATCATATTCTATTGCCATTTTTGCAGCTACACACATCTTTTCCAGTTCATGTAGCCTACGAAAGAAAGATACCGCTTATCATCTGGGGGCAGAATCAAGCTGTTGAGCAAGTTGGAAAATTCTCTCACTTTGACCGCGCGGAAATGAGTCGATGGAGTCGTCGTGAGCATGACCTATTTGGCAAGGAAATAGAGACAGCTATAGGGAACGGAGCCCAAATAGATGAAAGGTGTTTGAATTATTACCGCTATCCAAATACAACAGATCTGGGCCGTAGAAAAGTTAAAGGCTTGTACCTTAGTAACTACTATAAGTGGGATCCGTTAAAGCAAAATCAAAGTGTTACGGACATGGGCTTTATACCTCAACGAAATACCAGTTCTTTTGATGTATATGAGCGAGCGGGAAGCTCTGTTTACTATGATTTCCACGATCTCTTGAAGTATAAAAGGCAAGGGTATAGGAAAGTAACTGACCATGTAGCAAGAGAGATACGGCATAAACGACTTCATACGACTGAAGGTCAAGCTATAGTAGATTTCTATACTCAATCTAAAACCGATATAGAGCCGTTTTTTAAATGGCTAGGTGTTACAAAAAGCGGCTTAGATTGGTACAAAATGCATCGGCTACAGAATATGTTGCATCTAATTGGCGAGCCCTTATCAAACGAGATTACCCTCCCGAGCACGTTAGCATCGCTGTTAAATGATGGACAAGTGCAAAGTGAGAAACACGTGATTTTTGGTAAAGGCCTACACATATAAATACTGGGCGTTATAGCTTGGCTGAATGCATGGTGTTCCTCCGATATTCTATTGAGAACTTATAATTTTATTGAAAGGTTTATATTCGCTTATGAGAGAAGTGGCATCAGAAGTCTATACATTAGTTGAGAAAGAATCTTTAGTTTTAGAATCACAATCTATTCAAGTCAACGATGATAATATCGTAGCTGATACAGTGTATTCTGCTATTTCTCCTGGTACCGAGAAAGCTGCTTGGTTAGGGAAGCCGCCCTTACGTCCGAGCAAACAGTATCCACGACTACAAGGTTACTGTAACTTGGCTAGAGTCAAATGGGTTGGCGAAAATGTAGAAGGTATTCAGATTGGAGATTATATCCTTACACATCAATCACATCGAAGTGTAGTGGTTGTCAATAAGGCAGAAGTTCTTGTCCGATATTCTCAATTGGATGATGCTGAGCAAAAAGATATCTGTCTTACTTACTTGTATCACCTTGGATATAGTGCTTTGAAAAAAGCAGAGTATTTTCCCGGGCATAAAGTTGCAGTAATTGGCTGTGGAGCACTGGGATTTACAACGTCAGCATTACTAAAGTCGTTTGGTTCTAGACCAACAATAGTAACAGGCAAAGCCGAGCTGGTTAATGAACAGTTCGTTGAGGGTGGAGTCGATGTTTTGGGCAAGAAGGACGTTCTTTCATGTGCTGATAAGGCTTCGTTTGATATCGTCATCAATACTTCCGACTCATGGGAAGATTATGTTAATGGACTTGAATTACTTCGAGCTGGTGGAACGTGTGTGTTGTTGGGTTTTCCCGGCCGCGGCGAAAACCTACCAAGCTTTAATCCTTTAGATTCTCGATTGATGTATGATAAGCAGCTTTCAATACATTATGCTGGTTATGTGTGTGAATCGGATATAGATATGCAGGATGTAAGATTTACATTGAAGCGCAACATGAGTTACCTAGCCTCACTTATCTTAGAAAAGAAGTTGTCTACGAATGCATTAAGGCAGTTAATTGTTTCATATGATGAACTTGATAAGCTCTATGAGCTTTTGACCGAGCGCAAGACTAACTCGTTAACGGGAATACTAAAATGGCTTTAAAAGTTGGAATTGTAGGTTGTGGGCGGATGGGAGCTTTACGCTCCAATAGATTACAAGGAGTTTTACCTCCTGGCTGGCTTCCTGTGTCTCATATGGAGTCTGTTATCGAATCCCCACAGGCTAACGTAATAGGTGTTGCAGATGTAAGTCAATCATCTTTAAATTATGTAAAAAATGAATACGGCGTTGAGAAGATATACACCGACTATTCCGATTTACTAAAGAATGATATTGACATACTTACATGTGCAACTCGCACTCCAACTAAAGCAGATATACTGATACAAGCCATTGAAGCTGGTGTTAAAGGTATTTATGTCGAGAAGCCGTTGTGTAATAGTTTAAAAGAATGCAACAGGATTCTGTTTGCAGCCCAAAAAAACAACGTTCTCCTTTCATACGGCGTTAATCGTAGGTTTCATGCTACTTATCTGAAAGCTAAAGAAATCGCACAATCGAGAGAGTTAGGTGAATTAGTTGAAGTACGAGCAGATTTTGGCTTTTCACCTCTAATGTGGACTCATCCACATACTTTTGATCTACTTAATTTTTTTGGAGGCAAACCTACAGCTTTGAAGGCGATACTTCAAATTGAAGGTGATGTGATCAATTACGAAGAAAAAGTCGTAGATGCTGACCCTAAAATAGTTAGCGTAGAAATTGAATATGAAAATGGTGTGCTCGGTAAAATCAGCAAGTGTGGCGGAAACATAGTTACATTAATGTTTGAGTACGGTGTTATTATTGTTCATGGTGATGGCGCAAGTTTACAAATTATGCGTCGCCCTAGTAAAAGCTCTGAGTATTTTACCGACCAGACCTTTGTTAATCCGATGGGGGAACGAGGGGCAACTGTGACGGCAATTGATGATTTGGTAAATGCTTTAACAGAGAACAAATGTTTGAACTACATATCCGATGTTGATATTCATAATAATATGTTATTGATATTAGGGTGTGTTTGGTCTCAACTAAATAACTCTTCTAAAATAGAGCTCAAAGATATCCCAGAAGAGTTAGTTCTGACAGGGCGTAGTGGTGAATACTTTGCTTAGTTCACTTAAAAATAGGATTCAGCAAATTTTTGTATTTTTACTGAGGCTAGATACATTAGCTGTTTTGCTAAAGAAAAATCAAAAAGATAAATATTGTATTTTACTTAGTTGTCATGATGTAGATAGAGCTTTAATTCAGGATCAAGTTTATCACTCCCCTCTGTTTATGGGGCTGAAAGTGGCTTTAAAGGAGAAGGATATTTCCTATTATGAGCTCAGTAGCCCTCTTGGTGTGTTAAGAAAAAACCAACTAGCTAAAGGGTGCTTATCTTTTAATTACCTCATACTTCTAATAAAAGTATATGCGTTGATACTTTCGAAATTTAATAAAAAGACTTCATTAGATATTAGAGTGGAGTTAGAAGGCTTTATATATGAACGTATACTTAAAAACTTAAATATCGATATTGTTTTTGCTATAGACCCACCACATGGTTTATGTGGTGCGTCCAGAAAACTCGGGGTTAAAGTGGTTGAGTTAATGCATGGCAACAATTACTCGATTACAGATGAGGTCTTTAGAGAAAAGTTTAATCGAATCGAAAAAACTCTACCTACAGATATTGTCGCTTTTGATGATTGTACAGCCGATACATTGAAAGTATTAACAGCCGATAAACGCATTAAAACACACAACTCTATAAACCCATGGCACAATTATTGTGAAGAAATTGTGTCCATTAACTACCATAGTGTGAGGAGTGATTTTGAGAAGAGAGTTCTTGTTTCGCTACAATGGGGCTATGATGGTGAGCGGGAGCCTTTGAGTAATATTTTAGATAATGGCGTAATTCATGATTCTTTGTTGTCTTTGATTGAGAACAACATTGATTGGATGTTTTTTATTAGATTGCATCCAATCCAAATGATACGTCCTTGGTATAAGAGACACCGGCAGTTGATACAGCAGCTTAGTGATACTTATGAAAATGTAGAGTTTGAATATGCTTCCTCTTCTCCTCTAAGTATTATGTTAAAAAAAGTAGATCTTCATATCACGATGTCTAGTTGTTGTACAGGTGAGGCCGCAGAGCTCGGTGTACCAACTTTGCTTCTTTGTCCTACTTTGAAAGAAGGGGAGGGCAACTATGGTCTTTTCCGAGAGCTAAAATCAGACAACAGCCAATTAATAGAGTATGGCGAGTTACAGTATGATTTTATCGAAAAATGGGTAAGTGAAACTGATAGATTGAGTTACCAACACCATACATTTACCCAGAAAAAACTAGACTCATTCTATTTAGGTATGTGTGAATTATGAGTAAGTATTTAGTTATTGCCTCTCCATCGATTGGTGGAGCAGAACGTAGGTTTTTTGATATTTTCAAAAGTATGATCAAAAATAAAGAAGATATTTACCTTGTTGCACCAAGTCTACTGCTACAAAAACTAGACAATAACTATAAGTTAAATGAGAAAATCATTAGCATTGAACTAACTCGATGGTCTTATGTTTTGTTCTGTTTTAAATTTTACCTCGGTGTCGTGTGTAAATCATCGAAGGGCGATACCTTTCACTATCCACTTAACCCGCCGTTTTTTTTACACTACTTTCCAGTTAGGAAGTATTCAATATCATATTGTTACTGCTATGCAAAACCAAAGATATCTCTTAAATCTATAGGACTTAGCTTGCAGAGAATAGCAGGGGTATTTGCTAGTAGAGTCGATGTCCTAAGTCCTGCAGTTTATGATGAAATAAAAACAAGTGACAAAAAATTTTCGCTTACTCCTGGTGGGTCATTTGTGGATGCAACTGATTTTAATACCAATGGCAAGAAAAATGATGTTGCAATCATTTCTCGGCTTGAGCATGGAAAAGGCATTGATACCTACATAAGAATCGTTGGAATGCTGAAGAGTGCTGAGCTCGACTTGGAGCTACCTCTCCCAAAGTTCCGAATTTACGGCGAGGGATCAATGAAATCATGGGTAGAGAAGGAAGTCAGCCATTTATCGAATAAAGGAGTTGAGATTACGTACCATGGATTTGCTACTCCTCAGCAGATTCTGTCAGAGTCAGGCGTAGTCTTTTCGTTGCAAACTACAACCAACTACCCGTCAAGAGTGGTAGTTGAGTCACTACTCTCTGGAAGTCAAGTTATTGTTTTGAACTCCGGAGATACTCAAGAGTTTGGTCAAACTGTAGGTCTTCATTATCTGAACGAAGACTTAAGTAATTTAGTCGAAGTATTTAATGCAGTTTCTATTGAAAAAATGTTACCAGGATTAAAAAAAGACATATCTGAACTGGCTAAAGCAAAGTTCTATTCACCTTCATATCTTGAGTACTATAAACGAGTGATGGCATGATAGTTCGTGTAAAATCCAATGAAATTTCTTTATTTATATTTTACTTAGTTGCTTTATTGGCTGTTTTTCTTTTGGAAGGTCGTATACAAACTTGGCATCAAAATGATTTCTCCTATTGGTTCTCTAGTGATGGTAGCGAGTATTATAGGCTCTATGAAAAATTCTCTAATTCTGAACTGAGCCTATTGGAGTTACTACGCTTAATAACTGTCGGTATGCCTATTGCTTTACTTATGTTATTTGACGGAAACGTGGCTCCAGTCATTGTCTTTGCTAATACTATTTTCTTTATTTCATTAGCCATATATGGCAGAAAGTTAAATTTAAAGACTAGCTCTACATTTTTAATTATTATAATGATGCCGACCTTGTTTTTTGGTTTTATTGCTATTAACAAAGAGATATTTTTAATTTCTGGTACATTGTTGTTTCTATCGTATTATGTTAGCGGGAGTAAACGACTGTTAGTTTTATCTGTGTTAGTTATGTTGATGTCCCGGTCATATATGCTGGCTTTTTACATATATGTAATGGCAGTTTTTCCAAGGAACTTAACTTATATTAGCTATAAACGTCTAATGCTATCAATGATTGCGATCAGTATGGTTTGCCCTTTGATCCTATCCTCTGGGGAGTTTGGTACAGCAGAAGATCTTCTGGCAGGTTCGGGTACATTAGCTCAGTTTTTTGGCAGCGGTATACGTAAAGGGCTTTATTTCTTACTTTATCTTCCTAAATACTTATTCTTAATTGTCATGAGAATGTGGAGCGCCTATATGGAAGGCTTGTTTGGTGCCTATCAGGCAAACCTAAGAGACTTCCTCCTATCGTTATATAGCATAGCTCTTATTTGTTGGGCGTTTATCTCTATTCATCGCTATAAAAGTTACGAGTTCAGGTTCTTGATTATGGGGGTTTTTAGTCCTTTCCCACTAATGTTTTCTGATATTGTTCATTGGCGTTACTACATTTTTTGCCTGCCATTTTTTATGACCTATATCGTTCTAAGGGGTAGGGGGGCCAAAATGAATATAAATGGTATTATGTTATCTAAGTAGCCTGGGAGTTCGATTGAATTTTGTTAATTGTGTTAGAATGCGTGATCTTAAGGGCTGCGCCAACCGGTAATAAAAAGAAGAGGTAATACGGGTTTGATTAGCATTATAAACTATGGAATGGGTAACATTGGTTCAGTTGCGAACATGATCAAGAAAGTTGGCGGCGAGTGTGAGATAATCACGACCCCAGAAGAAGTGGTTGCAGCAAGTAAGTTGCTCTTACCGGGGGTTGGTTCATTTGATGCAGGAATGGCAGCATTGAGAGCTAGTGGGTTAGAAGACGCTATCAAAGATAGTGTTGCTAAGAACACACCATTACTCGGAATTTGCCTAGGTATGCAGTTGCTTTTGGATAAAAGTGAAGAAGGTGTATCTACTGGCTTAGGGCTTGTTTCAGGAAGTGCAAAAAAATTTGATACAACAGAGTACGACATTAAAGTTCCTCATATGGGGTGGAATACTGTAAGTGTTGTAAAAAAGAGTGCTTTGTTCGATGAAAATGATACAGGTGATCGGTTTTATTTTGTCCACTCCTACTTTGTTGAATGTGATGACAAAAGCGATATCGCTACTTTATCTATCCACGGTGATCAGTTTGTCTCTTCATTTGAAAAGCAAAACATTTTTGGTTCTCAGTTCCACCCAGAAAAAAGTCATAAGTTTGGGATGAAGTTAATGAAACGTTTTTTGGAGCTTTAAATGCTAAAACAGCGAGTGATTCCATGCTTACTGCTTAAGGGTGAAGGGCTAGTTAAAACAAAAAAGTTTAAAAAGCCTAAGTATGTTGGAGATCCTATTAATGCGGTTCGCATATTCAATGATAAAGAAGTTGATGAACTTATTATCCTAGATATAGATGCTTCTCGTCTAGGTGAAGGACCAAATTTCGAGCTAATCGAAAGTGTAGCCAGCGAATGTTTTATGCCATTGTGTTATGGCGGCGGCGTTCGAACACTTGAAGATGCCGAAAAGTTATTTCGAATTGGTATTGAAAAAGTATGCATCCAAACTTCTGCTATTTCAGAACTTTCACTGGTAACTGACATTGCAAACAAGTTTGGATCTCAAAGTGTAGTTGTGTCAGTGGATATTAAGTCTACGTTATTTGGTAGGAATAAGTTGTACGTCGCTTCTACAGGGAAGACACTACCTCAGAAATGGGAAGATAGAGTCAAAGAAATCCAATTAGCAGGGGCTGGAGAGGTAGTATTAAACTATGTGAACAATGACGGCCTACGTTGTGGGATGAATTTACCGTTAATAGAAAGAGCTTCATCAATCCTTGATATTCCAGTAATTGCACTTGGTGGTGTGGGCTCTCTTAGTGATATCAGTGATGCAGTAAAACACGGTGCGTCAGCCGTTGCTGCAGGTGCTTTTTTTGTGTTTCAAGCGCCGCATGATGCGGTTTTGATTACCTATCCTAAATACAAAGACTTAGAAGAATTATTAGAAGGCATCAAATGAAAGGTGAAATAACTGTATGTAGTAGGTGTGTACTCGATACTACGGTTCAAGATATTGTATTCGATGAGCAAGGAGTGTGTAACTACTGTCACGATTATGATGAGCGCATTGCACATATTACTTACAAAAGCCCAGAGCAGCGAAAATCTGACTGTGAGCAGTTAATTGAGAAGATTAAGCGAGATGGGAAAAATCAACAGTACGATTGTATCGTAGGGGTTTCTGGTGGAGTAGATAGCTCGTGGTCTCTTATCCAAGCTAAGAAGTTGGGTTTACGTCCGTTAGCAGTACACATGGATAATGGTTGGAACTCCGAGCTAGCCCAGAACAATATTGAGAATTTGATTAGTAATTTAGATGTTGATTTGTATACTCATGTCATAGACTGGTCAGAGTACAAAGGTCTAATGCAGGCTTTTTTTGATGCTGATGTGATCGACGTTGAGTTGCTCTATGACAATGCGATGTTGGCGGTTAATTATCAGCTTGCCAAAAAGCACGGTGTGAAGTGGATTCTCTCTGGATGCAACATGTCTACGGAGGGTGTAAGGGTTCCTACAGGATGGAATTGGCTGAAAAAAGACAAGCGTAATATAAAAGCGATTGCGAAGACAAAAAATATTAAATTGCAATCCTTCCCATCGATTGGGACACTTGGCTTTATTTACTCAGAGTTTGTTAAAAAGATTAAGTGGGTTCCATTTCTCGACTATTTTGAATTCGACAAAGAGTCGGCTCTCAATATGTTGGAAAAAGAGTTTGGATATAAACGGTATCCGTATAAACACTATGAGTCAGTATTCACAAGGTTCTATCAAGGACATTTGTTGCCTGAGAAGTTCGATGTTGATAAACGAAAGCTCCATTTCTCATCTCTAATCTTATCCAATCAAATGACTAGGGGAGAAGCGTTAGAAAAGTTGAAAGAAATCCCTTATCCGTCTCAGAAAGAGTTAGATGAAGATATTAGTTACTTCCTTAAAAAGATGAGTTGGACAAAAGAGCAGCTTATCGAATATATATCTAGGCCAGAGGTTAAACATGATGCTTTTCCTTCAGAAAATAATTTCTGGGAATACTGTCGTAAAGTATACTTTAAATTATTTCTAAAAAAATAAATTTAACGCTGTTAGTGACTATGACTAGTATGTAAGTAATATTATTAATTGTGTATTAATGCTTCCATACGAGTTGACTACATTAATTATATTTAAGTGAGTTATTATTACGCTCGGTCTGTCATGGTATGAATTAATAGACGAGTGGATTAGCGAAATTAGGTGCAGATTTTGGGGATAGGGAAATATAATCCAGATATAGATGCTTTGAGAGCACTATCTGTGATGTTAGTTTTTTTGTTTCATTTGGATGGAGTTATTCCAGGAGGATATGTCGGTGTTGACGTATTCTTCGTGATCTCTGGATTTTTAATTACTAAAATTTTAGTAGGAGAGAGTGCTAGCGGGAACGGAATTGATGGCGTTAAGTTTGTTAAGTCTAGAATTAGACGGTTATTCCCTGCGCAACTAGGGTTATATTTTCTAGTCGTCTTTACTAGCTGGGTTTTAGTCGATCCTAAAACGTATATAGATATTTCTAATTCAGTAGTTTGGTCGACTTTATCCCTATCGAATGTGTATTATTTGATGAGTTCAGGATATTTTGATGAATCATCAATAAATAATCCTCTGTTGCACACGTGGTCTCTGAGCCTTGAACAACAATTTTACATTGCCATTTTTTTGGTGGTGTTTTTATTGAGTAAAACTAAGTACTTGCCCCACTTTTTGTTAGTAAGTTTTACAGCATCTCTCGCCATTTCTACTTATGTCAGTGCAGGCAACAAAGATGCAGCTTATTATCTTCTCTTCTCACGTTGGTATGAATTTTTAGTTGGGTCGTTTGTGTATTACATCTCACTTAGAGGACTGACAGTATTTCGTAACTGGGTTATAGGACTCTTAGGTCTTGCGCTAATTGTGTTAAGTGCATTTACCTTTGATAGTGAAATGGTCTTTCCTGGATATTTTGCCCTTATTCCGACGATTGGAGCCGCTCTTCTCATGCTCCATTTTTTGGGCAATACAAATGACTACTTTGGCCGCGAAAGTTGGTTGGTTAAGGTTGGCAGGGGATCCTATTCAATCTATTTGGTTCACTGGCCGGTAATTGTCTTCTATCGATACTATGTATTTAGAGAGCTAAATTATGTAGATATGTTCGTGATAGCTTTGATTACTTTTGCTATTTCATACTTGTTGTATAGCTTCGTAGAGAAAAGGTTTCGATATTCAAGAGAGCGCAACTCAACCATTTGGATCTCTTTAGCCGTGATGATTTCGGCTGTAAGTTTTGTCATTTATACTGATGGACGCGCCTCACGAACGTTTGAGGAGCGTGCTATGGATTCTGCAGAGTTCCACCAAAATGCTTATGGTGGAAACGGTAGTGCTCAAGGAACATATGAGATTGGCAAAGAAAATGGTGATGTGTCCTATGCACTTCTTGGAGATAGTTATTCTCGTCAATACATACATGCTATAGAGCAGAATATACAAGGCAAGGCGATAGTTTCTTTAGCTGATGGATGCTTTTTCTCAGATTCATATACCTCTTTTGTCTCCGGAAAACCAAGGCAGGCTTGTTTCGACCGATTGAATGACTTACAAGAAAGATTAAAGGAGACACCCGATATACCCGTTTTTATAGGTATAAACTGGGGAGGATACTCTACATTAGTGGTTGATGAAAATGGCAACAGAAAGAGCTTTGAAGATGGTAGTTACAATGACTTTATATTAGATAGTATTTTGAAACTCCAATCTGTATTAGATAGAGATATATACGTATTGGGCGCACCGCCAGGTTTAATTTCTGGAGATCAAAGCTTACGTAATTGCGTAGAGCGACCTAGTATAATGTCACATGCTTGTAAGGATAGGCTTTCGTCTGATATATCTGTTTCTAATTCTCGTAATCTGATGCTACGCGTCGAGGGGATGGTTAGCAATCACGATCGGATGACATTTGTAGATATGACTAAGCCTTTTTGTGTCGATGGAACATGCGAGCCGCTAAATGGTGGAGAGTACATTTACTCGGATGCACACCACCTTTCAAAGGCTGGCGCGAAAATCGCTATTTCATATTACAAAGAACTATTTGAATAGGTCTTTAGATGTAGAATGAAAATTGTTCAGTTAATAACGCGCTCCGACACCGTTGGCGGAGCGCAAGCACACGTTCAGTTGCTATGTCAACAGCTGTTGCAAGACAAGCATCAGGTTCAAGTATTTGCTGGTGGGGAAGGTGTTTTTCATCATCAGCTTAGGGAACATGGGATATCCTCGTTTCCAATCCCAGAGCTTAAAAGAAACTTGAGCCCAATCTCGGATTTCAAAGCAATTTTAGCTATTAGGGGCCTTTTAAAGAGAGAAAGGCCTACAGTTCTTGCAATTCATTCAGCCAAATCTGGACTTATTGGGCGATTGGCTGCGTTGAAGTTAGGCGTTAAGGTTGTCTATACTGTCCATGGTTGGTCTCACATTAAAAGTGCGTCGAAGTTTTCAGCCACAGTATACAAAGCTCTAGATAGGGCGTTATCTTTCTTTACAGATGAGATAATTTGTGTGAGTCAATCGGATTTGGACTATGCGCATGACGTTGTAAAAATCTCCCCCGAGAAAACACATTTGGTGTTTAATGGTTGTCATGCTCCTGATTTAACGAAATCTGCTCGCCATTTTTCAGAACAGGTGTTTAAGTTGATTTCAGTGACTCGTTTTCAAGCTCCAAAAGATAACCTGACCTTAATTAAAGCATTGCACGCTGCAAATACTAAATCAGAAAACAAACAAGCCTATGTCGACTTCTATGGAGAGGGAGAAGAGTTAGATGAAGCTAAACAGTTAGTTAAAGAACTTGGATTAGACCATTTAGTTCACTTTAAAGGATTTAGCAATAATGTGACAGAGCTCTATGGAGCTTATGATTGCTTTATTCTTTCATCGTTATCTGAAGGCTTACCTATGTCAATTATTGAAGCTATGGCAAGTCAGTTACCAATACTGGCCACTGATGTAGGAGGTATTAGAGAGCTTGTGTCAGAAGGTGAAAATGGTTTGATGTTTAAACCTGGCGATGTTTCGCAACTTTCCGGAGCTATTGCGTATATGATGAGTCTCAATAAAGAAGAATTACAGAAATTTAAGAAACAATCACTTAAAAAGTATCACGATAAATTTACTGTACAAGACATGTATCTAAAAACTAAGAATTTATACACGAAGAGAAATGAATGTTAGTTATCACAGGTTCCTCTGGGTTTATCGGTACTCATTTAACTAAATCGTTATATGGAAAACAAACACTACTCTTGCGTAGAGGGTGCACCTCTCAGTCTAATGGGAACATATTGTATACAAATTCACCCAGTGAGCTGTTATCACACCGTGAACGCTTTTCAAAGAGTGATGTTATTATTCACCTTGCTGGCTTGGCTCACGTTAAAGGAGCACCAGCAGAGGCATTTTTTCGTGCAAATGTCTCTTATCCTGTAGAGTTGTTTAAAGTTGCCGAAAAGCTTGAGCTCAAAAGATTTGTTTTTATTAGTACGGTCGGTGTTAACGGAGAATCAACGTCGGGAGTACCATTTAGCGATTGCTCTTCGATCGAACCTCATAACGAATATGCTAAGTCTAAATACCAGGCAGAAGCGGAGTTGCAAGCTCTTTCTGAAAAGAGCAAAGTCGAGTTAGTGATCGTTCGACCTCCATTGGTTTATGGCGCCAATGCACCAGGAAACTTTCGTCGACTCACTAAGTTAATCTCAACGTTTGGTATAACGCCATTCGGTTTGATAAAGAATGCAAGAAGTTTTGTTGCAGTAGAGAATTTGTGTAGCCTGATAAAGGTTTGTGCAGAGCATTCTGCAGCGACAGGTCATATTTTTTACCCTTCTGATCAGGATGCATTGTCGACTAAAGACTTTGCCTCCAATATAGCGAAAGGCTTAGGTAGGAAGGTGGTTCATTTACCAATTCCGATTTTATGTTTAAGGCTAATTGGTTACTTGCTAGGAAAGAAAACGATGATTAATCAGCTTGTTAGAGATTTAGAGGTGGACTCTAGCAGTGCTTCGAGGCTCCTAGGTTGGACAGCACCACTATCAACTAGTCAAGCAATGTGTTCACTAAAAGAGAAATATGATGATACGAGTGATTGATTTATTAGCTGCTTTTTTAGGGTTGGTACTACTTTTTCCGGTGTTATTGGTTGTTACAATTATAGGCTTGTTCGATACGGGGTCACCTATATTTGTGCAGGAGCGCATAGGCAGAAACAAAAAATCATTTAGGCTAGTGAAATTTCGTACTATGTCAGTTGACACAAAGTCAGTAGCGAGCCACCTCGCTAACCCTTGTTCTATCACTAAATTTGGTTTATTTCTGCGTAAAACGAAGCTGGATGAATTACCACAGCTTTGGAATGTTTTAATTGGTGATATGAGCTTAGTTGGACCAAGACCAAATTTGGCTAATCAAGATGAGTTAATAACAGAACGTGATGCATTAGGTATTTATAGTGTTTTACCTGGTATTACAGGCTTAGCTCAAGTCCAAAATATTGATATGTCAACGCCAAAGCAGTTAGCTGAAACAGATAGAAAAATGATTGAAAGCCTAACTGTTGGTAATTATTTTAAATATATAATTATGACGATTACTGGTAGTGGTTCGGGAGATGCCATAAAATAACAATGGCTGTTTTGGAGAATATCCTCGATTCATATTAATTAAACTTAAATCAAGAGCGCACAATGTTAAGGCTAGACTATATTTGGAACCTACCTCGTGTATATAAAAGGCTAGTTAGTATTGTTATTGATGCTTTCTTTATTGTTTCGTCATTCTATGCTGCATATTGGACCCGAATTGGACACATCAAACCACTAGATGATTCATTAACTAAATACGTCGTATTCGGGACATTAGTCGTTACTGTTTTTGCTTTTACTAAATTGGGCTTATATCGAGCTGTCTTAAGGTTTTTGACATTTCATGCATTGGCTGTAGTAAGTATAGGAACTGCAATATCGGCTGCTTCTGTAGCGATATTAGCTTTCTACGTTGATGCTTCTGTTCCTCGCTCAGTCCCTATAATTTACGGTGCATTTTTGTGCTTACTATGTGGTGGCTCACGTTTAATTGTCAGGGTTTTGGTTTCTCAAGCTAACAGTAAGGGTATGAAGAATGTCCTTATCTATGGTGCTGGCGCTGCAGGTCGGCAACTAGCTCTAGCACTTCGTTCTTCTGAAACTCATAAAGTTGTAGGCTTCATCGACGAAGATAAAACTTTATACAACACAATTATAATGGGCTTAAAGGTTAAAGGAATTGGACGTGCTGAACGACTCATAGAAAAGCACTCTGTGAGTCAAGTTTTGCTTGCTGTTCCTAGTGCATCTAGAGCTCGTCGTAAGGAAATTCTGGATTCATTAGTTCACCTTTCCGCCGAAGTTCTAACAGTTCCTGACATGAAAGATATAGTTGATGGGAAAGCCAAGATAGATGAGCTAAAAGATGTTGCGATCGAGGACTTATTAGGGCGCGATTCCGTTGCACCCCAACAAGCCTTAATGGAAGCAAATATCAAAGAGAAGGTTGTCATGGTCACTGGAGCGGGAGGCTCTATTGGCTCAGAGCTTTGCCGTCAAATTGTCAGACAGAAACCGAAGTCTGTGGTTCTGTTTGAACTTTCTGAGTTCGGTTTGTATCAAATTGATCGTGAATTATCGAGCTTGGTCGAAGCTGAAAGATTGAATGTAGAAATTGTCCCACTACTCGGCTCTGTCCAACGCATAAATCGATTGGCCACCACCATGAAGAGCTTTGGTGTTCAAACGGTTTATCATGCAGCTGCTTATAAGCACGTACCTTTAGTTGAATACAATGTGGTTGAAGGCGTTCGCAATAATGTCTTCGGAACATACTACACTGCGAAAGCTGCTATTGAAGCTCAAGTTGAATCGTTTGTTTTGATTTCTACTGATAAAGCTGTAAGACCTACCAATGTGATGGGTACGACCAAACGTATGGCTGAGTTAGGTCTGCAGGCTTTAGCTGAACAGGAAAATACTAAAGAGAATGGAACCCGCTTTTGTATGGTTCGATTCGGCAATGTTTTAGGTTCTTCGGGTTCGGTTATCCCTCTGTTCAAAAAGCAGATCGCAAGTGGTGGTCCAATTACAGTCACTCACCCTGATATCATTCGTTATTTCATGACAATCCCTGAGGCAGCGCAGCTTGTGATTCAGGCGGGGGCTATGGGTAAAGGTGGTGATGTGTTTGTCCTTGATATGGGCGAGCCCGTAAAAATTACCGATTTAGCGGTAAATTTGATTCAGTTGTCAGGGTTAGAATTGAAAGATGACAGTAATCCATATGGAGACATCTCAATAGAATTCTCTGGTCTACGCCCAGGAGAAAAGCTATTTGAAGAGTTGTTGATTGGGGATAATGTTGGTGAAACTGCTCACCCTAGGATTATGACAGCTAATGAACGTTTTCTTCCTTTGGATGAGTATATTAAGGTTATTGATAATCTAGATAAGGCTTGTCATAACTTTGAGCATGATAAGATTAGAGAGCTGTTGCTTGAAGCGCCAACTGATTTCAATCCAACTGACGGTATTGGTGATTTAGTTTGGCAAAAGCTTAATGACGCCAAAGAAGAAAAAGTTGATACAATCCATTAGATAAAGAAAGAGCTCCAAATCTGGAGCTCTTCTAACATTCTTCTTTTATCCAGAAATTTACAAAATCTGCTTCAGCACCCGGTCGGCACTAACCCTAGTAATTTTACGCATTAGCTTCTGAACTGCTTCCGGGTAGTCTTCTGCTTTCTCTAGTTGTCTGTAAGTACAAATTAGCTGAGTGTGCTGCAGAATATTCTCCACTTCTTTCTCAAACTGAGGTGTTAGGTGGTGGAAATTATCTTGGATAAAAATAGCGTTTTCTAGGTCTAAGCTCCAAGCTCTTGGGTTGAGGTTATTACCTGTGATTAGCATGTAGCGCTTGTCTACCCAGATACCTTTTAGGTGGAAGCTATTCTCTTCATGCTTCCATAAATGGATAGAGAGTTTACGACTAGCGATATTGGCTTCATTTGACTTAGCAAACTGGCGCAAATTGCGTTCGTAAAGGTAAGGCAAGCCACCGATAGTTTTAAACTCTTCCTCAGGCGAGATATAAAAGTCATTTGCTGTTTTATCACCTACGACGATAGTGACTTTCACACCACGCTTGAGTGCTTTTTTAACTTCTTTAGCCACGCTGCGGGGGAAGTTAAAATAAGGCGTACAAATGAAAATCTCATCTTTGGCCTGTGCGAGTAACTGGTTGATACCTTGATTAAGCTTGTTGCGTTTTTTACCCACGCCCACGATAGGTGTTACAGCAACCTGTTCTTGAGATGCCGTCTGTGACTCAAATTGATAAGAAGATTTAGCAAGAGAAGCCCTTAATTGGCGAATTTGAGCTTTTATCTCTTTGGTCTCTGGCTTCTTTGCACAAGCTAGATTGTTCACTGCAGGGTGGTCGATCATCTCTTTCTGAACGAAATTGACCATACTATCGGCTAGTGCTTTGTTATTTAGCACATGATAGCGGTCGAAACGATAACGTTCTTTGTAGTTGAGATAGATGTTGTTAAGACTTGCACCACTATAGATAACTTGGTCATCAATAACGAAGCCTTTTAAGTGCAAAACGCCGAATACTTCACGTCCACGAACTGGAACACCATAGATTGGAATTCTGTGCTCATAATTATCCGCGAAGCTTCTATACATAGAGGCATTGGTTTCGCCAGGTTCAGCACCGATTAAACCGCGCTGAGCACGATGCCAATCAACACATACATTGATCTCTAGGCCAGGGTTGCGCTGTTTGGCTTCATAGAGCTCAGTTAAGATCTCTCTCCCTGCTTCATCATCCTCCAAATAAAGAGCAACCAGGTAGATTCGTTTACTTGCCTGACGAATCGCTTCTATTAAGCGAGTTCGAAAATCTTTAGCTGCATAAAGTGTCTCAAACTGAGCTGGATCTTGCGCCAAAGTAGGAAGTTGTTCGAATAAGTTCCTATTAGTCATCATGTTGGATGGGTTACCTTTACTTAAAGTGGACAAGGATATTAGCAAAATGTGCTAGCAGTTCCTAGTTACCAGGTCCTAGTTCGACAATGCGAGTTGTAAAACCTGTGATTTACTGATTAGGACGAAGACTGATTTCACCACCGATGAAGGTTTCTAAGCCATTTTCGGTTTCTAAAATAACTGCGCCTTGTTCGTTGATGCCTCTGGCGATTCCGCTAATCTCCCTAGGTCCCATAAGCAATTTTACCGGACGGTTGATAAAGTTATCCAAGCGATTCCATCTCTCGACAAAGCCTGCCATCCCATACAGTTCATAGTCATCCAAAGCCTTGTGTAGGGTGGTTATCATGCTAATCGCCAGTTGGTTTCTATCAATCTGTTGTTTATCTGCCACCTCATCTAAGCTGGCCCAAGGCTGGGTAATGCCTTCTGTTGACTCTGACATCATCAAGTTGAGGCCCATACCAATGACAAGGTTGGCCGCTGCACCAGCTTGGCCTGACATTTCGACTAGAATGCCTGCGAGCTTTTTGTCTTGATAATAGAGGTCATTCGGCCACTTTAGTTTTACCCCTGTCAGTCCCATCTCTTCGAGAGCTTCAACGATCGCCACGCCTACAACTAGACTTAGTCCCATTGCGGCCGCCATACCAGCATCTAGACGCCAAAACATCGATAGGTATAGGTTCGAGCCGAAAGGGGACACCCATTCGCGTCCACGGCGACCTCTGCCTTTAGCCTGATATTCAGCAAGACACACTGATCCAGATTCTAAGCTATCAACTCGATCAAGTAGATATTGGTTGGTTGAGTCAATAATAGGTATTAGCTCTACTCGATTAGCTAAACTATTTTGAATAATCTCTTTGCTGAGCAATTGCATAGGCTTGGCGAGTTGGTAGCCCTTGCCCTGCACGCGAAACACATCGACGCCCCAAGCTTGGATACCTTTAATATGCTTACTGATCGCGGCTCTGGATACGCCAAGCGTATCTCCTAGCTCTTCTCCAGAGTGAAATCCCCCTTGTGATAAAGCCTTCAAGATAGAAAGTTTTATGGAATGTTCTTTCATTGCTGGCTCTCTAATATTGTCTCAAGATTCGTTTCTGCATGAGAACCGATAAATCTCACTTCATGATCTAATGCAATTTGATATTTTTCCAATACGGTTTGACGCACTGTTGCTGCTAGTTTGATCACATCATTTGCCGTCGCATTGTCTGTATTCACTAGCACCAATGCCTGTTTAGGGTGGACTTGAGCACCACCGATTTGATGACCTTTTAATTGGCATTGGTCTATTAGCCAGCCAGCGGCGACTTTTACGCCATCTTGTGTTGGGTAGGCGGCAATATTGGGGAATTGTTTACTCAAATTTTCAAACTGCTGGTTCGAGATCACCGGGTTCTTGAAGAAGCTCCCTGCATTGCCTAGCTTGGCAGGGTCAGGCAGCTTTTCCATTCGAATTTGGCAAACTCGCTCAAACACTTGCTGCGCGGTGAGCGTTTCGCTTTGTAGAGATTGAAGCGGGCCATATTTGATGTTTGCTGACCACTGCTTGGGGAGTTTTAAGCCGATCGCTACAATCATGACTTTCTGGAATAGCTCATGTTTAAAAATGGAGTCTCGATAGCCAAATTGACATTCTTCAGCACTCAAGCGCTTTGTATTGAAGGTTTCTAAACATAGTACGTCGACATATTCGCAGATGTCTTTCAGCTCAACGCCATAAGCTCCGATGTTCTGAATAGGAGCGCTCCCCGCACAGCCGGGGATCAGAGCGAGGTTCTCTAACCCAAAGTAACCTTGTTCAACACTCCACTTCACCAAGCTTGGCCAATCTTCACCGCCCGCGATATGTAAATGCCAATGCTTGTCGGTTTCACTGACCGACTTACCAAGCAAGTTATTGACTACCACTACGCCTTGGTAGGGCTTGGTAAACAAAACATTACTGCCTTTGCCCAAAATCAGCTTGGGAAGACTTAACCATTCTTGTTTTTGATAGACATGTTTGATTTCTTCTACGGTGGCAGCTTCAACCAGATAAGAGCAGGTTTGTGAGATAGAAAAGGTGTGGGAGCGACTAAGATCTGCGTTAGCTAATATTTGCATCGGATTTATCAAGTAATCTAAACTGCCTGCATTCTACCCCAAATTAAAGTTTGGTGATAATGAGCCCAATGCAGATTGAAACCTTAGACCCAATAAAACTCCCCCTTATCTCGCGTTTGTACAAAGCACACTATCCCTCAGGCAAGGCGAAAAAGGATGAGCTGACCATTGTTGGTGCCATTGATCAACAAATTGTCTCACTTGTTCGTTTTAGAAATATTGAGCAGTACCGTTTGCTAACAGGAATGCTAGTGTTACCAGAACATAGGGGAATCGGTTTAGGTCACAAGTTAATGGGCTACTGCGCTCAGAATGTTTTATCGGAGCATGACTTCTGCTTTGCCTATGCACATCTAGAAACATTTTATGCTCAACATAACTTCAAGACGATTGACGCGAGTCAGTTACCTAACTCGCTAAAAGGATTGTTTGAACGTTATAGTCTTAAGAAGCAACTCGTAGCAATGAAGTACGTCAAACCATCTCGGTAAAGCGTTTGCTTTATAAAGCTGATGCTCCATAATATTTCAGTGATTGAGGGAGCAAGCATGAAAAGCGCCGACAAAATATTACAAACCATAAAAAGGGAGGGGGCTGTTACCGCTAAGCAGCTTGCCGACGCACTCGATATGACCACTATGGGGGCGCGTCAACACCTACAAACTCTTGAGAATGATGATTTACTTACCTTCGAAGACCTAAAAGTCAAAGTAGGAAGGCCTACGCGGCACTGGTCGCTGACAAAAAAAGGTCATGCGCAATTTGCTGATCGTCACAGTGAGCTGACTATTCAAGTCATAGAAGCGGTCGAAAACCTGTTTGGTCAAGAGGGTTTGCAAAAAGTGGCGGATGAGCGAGAAGCCAAAACGTTAGCTCACTATCAAGAAGAACTCAGTCTTTGCTCCGACTCCTTTTCTAAGCTGAAAAGGCTGGTTGAATTGCGCCAACAAGAAGGCTACATGGCGGAGCTTGAAAAGACAGATTGTGGTTACTTGTTGATTGAAAACCACTGTCCTATTTGTAAAGCTGCTACACGTTGTCCGAGTTTGTGTCGCTCAGAGCTAAGTGTCTTTCAGACTCTGCTTGGTGACGAGTTATCTGTCGAACGTACAGAGCATATCGTTGCTGGGCAGAGAAGATGTGTCTATCAAGTTAAAGGTATGTCATTTTAAAGCGTCTCAAATGTAAGAAAATGATTTGCAGGCTCACCAACTTCGTCTGAATCGCCTATCCTTACATTGCGGTGTTGATAACTTAATCATCACCAAGGGAGGCAGTATGAGTTCACCATTAATCAATCAAACCTTACCTTCTTTCGATGAGCTAATGGCACTGGCAGAGAACAATCCAGCAGGCTTTACTCAGCTAAAGCAGAATATGTGTAAAGAGATGATTCTTTCGGCTTCAGAGGAAATGCAAGACCGACTATGGGCGCAGCAAAGTCACATCGATCGTGTTGTCGGAAGCTGCAAAAACCCTAATCATGCCAATGTGCTCTTGATGCGCGAGCTTGTTTCCCAAATGGTAAAATTCCAAGACGTGCTTGATGGTGATGTGAGCGAGATAGACTCTCAGCACAGTGCGCAGGTTATTCCTTTGGATGATTGGCGTTAACTAGCAGCTAATTGATGATCGTGCTCTCCTTTTCCAGGCGGCTAATAGTGTCAGATGGGCACAGGCTATGCTAGTATCCACAGATTAAAACGAATATCTTTAGTAAACATAAGCAAGTTGCTTGTAAAAGGACCACGTGTGAGCGAGCAAAATCAACCACTAGCAAATCAACATTACTCACCTCAAATACCTCCAGCTTTTCAATCTAGTGATGAAATCGACCTTCGAGAGTTATTCAAAGCGCTCTGGGATGGTAAGTTAATTATCATTATGACTACGTTAGTTTTTGCAATAGGGGCAGTGGTTTTCGCGCTCAACGCTCAGGAATGGTGGTCTTCAAAAGCAAAAATCACTCAACCACAGGCACAAGATATTGCTGCTTACCAACAACAAGTTAAACAATATCAACCTGTATTCGATATTTATCAAGATGATGGCACGGTACTTGTTAGTGACGAACTGGAGATCTTGATTGATACGAAGGTTTTATTTAAGCGCTTTATTGATGCATTTAACTCCAGCAATAATAAACGAAATTTTCTAGATACAAGTGAAGAGTTTAAAGCTTTCAAGGAATTGCTTGAGGGGCAAGATGATACAGATGCAATGCGTATTTTATATGCAGCTTGGTTTGAAAAAATTACTGTCAATCAAGATGGGCAAGGGAGTGGTAACCCTTATGATATAGCTCTTCAATCAACGACTAAAAAAAGTAGCTATACTTTGCTCAATGAATATATTGAGCTTATTAAGCGCCAAGCTCATCAAGATGCCCTAAATAACTTGCAAGCAATTGTCGATGGAAAACGTAACGAACTAGTTCAGCAGAAACGAATTTTAGAGAGCCAAGCGGTTAACAAGTTACTTGTTGAAGCTGAAAGGGCTAAGTATGCAATGGATATAGCCAAAGCAGCTGGTGTGACACAACCGATTCAAACTAACAGTAGCAATGAGTTATTTGGTATTGATTTAGGTACCAAAGCACTGGAAGCAAAAGTTAAAGCACTGGAGTCAATGAAAAACTTAAGTGTTGTGGAGCCTCGCCTACAGCAAATTAATGCTAAGTTAGAAATGCTTGATAAACTTGAAATTGATCGTTCTATTCAGTTCCAAACATTTCGTTTCCTAGAAAATGTTGAGCAACCAATTACTCGCGACAAACCTAAACGAGCTTTAATTGCTGTTTTAGGCACTCTACTCGGCGGTATGTTAGGTGTAGCAATTGTTCTAATCCGTTTCGTGTTTCGTCGAGAAAACGACTAAATTGATGTGACCTTTTTATTTTCAAACGCCTCATGAGTCACCCACTTGTGAGGCGTTTTTTTTTTGACTCCACTATGATTGAACTTATCTCTGAACCAGATCACAAAAATCCACTACTTCCCCCTTGGGTTTCCCAACTTTATCCCTCATATAGATAGCACAAGACTTTGAAGCCTTGTGCTTTCGCGCAATGCAATTATCAAACAACATGGAAATTTTCAGGAGAGACGACCGATGAACATTCGTCCATTACACGACCGAGTTATCGTAGAACGCCAAGAAGTTGAATCTAAGTCAGCCGGTGGCATCGTTCTGACTGGTTCTGCTGCAGAGAAATCGACTCGCGGTGTTGTACTAGCTGTGGGTAAAGGCCGCATCCTAGAAAACGGTACAGTGCTACCGTTGGACGTTAAAGTTGGCGACACTGTTATCTTCGCTGAAGGCTACGGCACTAAAACTGAAAAAATCGACGGTAAAGAAGTGCTAGTTATGTCTGAAAACGACATCATGGCAATCGTTGAGTAATAGCAATCATTGAGTAATTTTTTGCTCAGGTTCAGCTGAAAATCAAAACAAAGAATTTAGAAAAGGAAACTAAAGATGGCTGCTAAAGACGTTAAATTTGGTAACGATGCACGCGTAAAAATGCTTGAGGGTGTAAACGTTCTGGCTGACGCGGTAAAAGTAACACTTGGCCCTAAAGGTCGTAACGTTGTTCTAGACAAATCTTTCGGCGCACCAACGATTACTAAAGATGGTGTATCTGTAGCGCGCGAAATCGAACTTGAAGACAAGTTCCAAAACATGGGCGCGCAAATGGTTAAAGAAGTCGCGTCTCAAGCAAACGACGCGGCGGGTGACGGTACAACAACGGCAACTGTACTTGCTCAAGCTATCGTAAACGAAGGCTTAAAAGCGGTTGCTGCTGGCATGAACCCAATGGATCTTAAGCGTGGTATCGACAAAGCGGTTGTTGCTGCTGTTGAAGAGCTAAAAGCGCTGTCAGTTCCATGTGAAGACACTAAAGCGATTGCTCAGGTTGGTACTATCTCGGCCAACTCTGACGCAACAGTCGGTAATATCATTGCTGAAGCGATGGAAAAAGTAGGTCGTGATGGCGTTATCACGGTTGAAGAAGGTCAAGCTCTACAAGATGAGCTAGACGTAGTAGAAGGTATGCAGTTTGACCGCGGTTACCTATCTCCTTACTTCATCAACAACCAAGAAGCGGGCAGCGTAGACTTAGAAAGTCCGTTTATCCTGTTGATCGATAAGAAAGTATCAAACATTCGTGAACTTCTTCCGACTCTAGAAGCGGTAGCAAAAGCGTCTCGCCCACTATTGATCATCGCTGAAGATGTAGAAGGCGAAGCACTAGCAACTCTAGTTGTCAACAACATGCGTGGCATTGTAAAAGTAGCAGCGGTTAAAGCACCCGGTTTCGGTGACCGTCGTAAAGCAATGCTACAAGACATCGCTATGCTAACTGGTGGCACAGTGATTTCTGAAGAGATTGGTCTAGAACTAGAGAAAGTGGTTCTTGAAGATTTAGGTCAAGCTAAGCGTGTAACGATCACTAAAGAAAACTCAACTATCATCGATGGTGCGGGTGAAGAAGCAATGATCCAAGGTCGTGTTGCTCAAATCCGTCAACAAATCGAAGAAGCAACTTCAGATTACGACAAAGAGAAACTACAAGAGCGCGTAGCTAAGCTAGCTGGCGGTGTTGCAGTAATCAAAGTTGGTGCAGCAACTGAAGTGGAAATGAAAGAGAAGAAAGACCGCGTAGAAGATGCACTACACGCAACTCGCGCAGCCGTTGAAGAAGGCGTGGTTGCTGGTGGTGGTGTGGCGCTGATCCGCGCAGCATCTAAAGTTGCTAACCTTGAAGGTGACAACGAAGAGCAAAACGTCGGTATCCGTGTTGCTCTACGTGCAATGGAAGCTCCAATTCGTCAAATCACTACAAACGCGGGTGATGAAGAGTCAGTGGTTGCGAACAATGTTCGTGCTGGTGAAGGTAACTACGGTTACAACGCTGCGACTGGCGAATACGGTGACATGATCGAGATGGGTATCCTAGACCCAACTAAAGTTACTCGCAGCGCACTTCAGTTTGCAGCGTCAGTAGCGGGCCTAATGATTACAACTGAAGCTATGGTAACTGACCTTCCTGCGAAAGATGCTCCTGCAATGCCTGATATGGGTGGCATGGGCGGTATGGGTGGTATGGGCGGTATGATGTAATCATCCCCACTAACCTATAGCAGAATAAAAAACGGAGACTTCGGTCTCCGTTTTCTTTTTTATAAGTTTATGAAACATGAGTCTTAATTCTAATAACAGGAGAAGTTAATAGATTCGTAACTTGAATGGTTAATGCTTGCTACGTCAGTATTGTTTTCAGCAACTGGATTGTGTTGTCGTTACGAGCTTGATCTGCACACCTTATTGATAGGCTCGTATTTGGCTTAATATTAAGGGATGAGTAATGAAAATTGCCGTGGCGGGTACAGGTTATGTTGGTTTATCCAACGCAATGCTTTTGGCGCAAAACCATCAGGTTGTCGCTGTGGATGTCGTGAAAAGGAGAGTGGAGTTACTGAATGATAGAATCGCTCCAATCGCTGATCCAGAAATAGAACATTTCCTTACTAATCGCTCCCTTGATTTCATCGCAACCGTTGATAAACAGGAAGCGTACCGTTATGCCCGATTCGTTGTTATCGCGACGCCTACCGACTACGACTCAGAAACCAATTACTTTAATACCTCTTCTGTGGAGTCGGTGATTAAAGATGTCATGACGATTAATCCACAAGCGGTGATGGTGATCAAATCAACCGTTCCTGTTGGCTATACAGAGCGCATAAAACAGGAATTTGGCTGTAGCAATATTATCTTTTCGCCAGAGTTTCTTCGTGAAGGCAAGGCCTTACATGACAATTTGCACCCTTCGCGAATCATTGTCGGCGAGCAAAGCGAAAGAGCTCAAGAATTTGCCAACTTGTTGGTGGAAGGAGCGGAAAAACAAAACATCGAAGTGTTGCTGACTAACTCTACTGAAGCGGAAGCGGTTAAACTTTTCTCAAATACTTATCTTGCTATGCGAGTGGCGTACTTTAATGAGCTAGATTCCTATGCTGAAGCTCATGGCTTGGATACTCGTCAAATTATCCAAGGTGTTGGTTTGGATCCTCGAATTGGCAATCACTACAATAACCCTTCCTTTGGTTATGGTGGTTATTGTTTACCGAAAGACACTAAGCAATTGTTAGCCAATTACCAAGACGTACCAAACAATATTATTAATGCGATTGTTGACGCAAACCGAACTCGTAAAGACTTTGTTGCCGAGTCAATTCTGCAATGCAAACCAGAAGTCGTTGGTATCTATCGCTTAATAATGAAAGCCGGTTCAGACAATTTCCGTGCCTCATCTATTCAAGGGATAATGAAGCGCTTAAAAGCGAAGGGGGTGACTGTGGTTGTTTATGAGCCAGTGCTTGACGAGGATGAGTTCTTCCATTCGGCAGTCATTCGTGATCTTGAAGAATTTAAAGCGCAATCTGATGTCATTGTTTCCAACCGTATGGTCGATGAGCTTGCGGATGTCACAGACAAGGTTTACACCCGAGATCTATTTGGATCAGACTGATGTATAACGGGGACTTCGGTCTCTGTTTTTGTTTTTATAGGTTTATTTGTTGGTGCACATAGCGGCGGATAAACGGAACAACCTCAGCTTCAAACCATGGATTTTTCTTTAGCCACAAAGTATTGCGTGGTGATGGATGAGGCAAGGGTAGGTGGTTGGGTGCCCAGCGTTGCCAATGCTGCACAGTCTCAGTCAGTGTCTTAGGCTTATCTGATAAGTAGTAATTCTGCGCATATTGACCGATAAGTAAGGTCATCTCTATGTTAGGCAGTTGCTCAAGAACGCGCTGGTGCCAGAGTGGTGCGCACTCTTTTCGTGGTGGTAGGTCGCCACTTTTTCCTTTGCCCGGATAACATAAGCCCATTGGCATAATGGCAATCTTATTCGGGTCGTAGAAGGTCTCTTTGTCGAGCGCTAACCACTCACGCAGGCGATTACCGCTTGGGTCATTCCAAGGTATTGAGGTTTCATGGACTCTCGTTCCTGGCGCTTGGCCTATGATTAATAGTTTCGCAGAACTAGAGGCTTGGATTACTGGATTAGCTCCCAGTGGCAGCTTTGGTTCACAAGCTTTGCAAGCTCGGAGCTCTTTTAGTAGTGGTTCTAACATCAGTAACCTTTGTTTAGGTCTACCACGTTCATCAGCCCAAAGCCATCGCGCCAACGCTGATAGTTTTCGGCAAAAATGTCGATAACTTGTTCAGGGAAACTCAGAGCTGCGATATGGGGAGTAAGAGTTATCCCCTCATGTTGCCAGAATGGGTGCTCTTTATTCAGTGGCTCCTGTTTGAACACATCTAGATAAGCATGACGGATGCTGCCACTATCAAGTGCTGCGAGCAAGTCATCTTCATCGACTGCGCTACCTCTACCGACATTAAACAGCAAAGCACCTGAACAGTGACCCAAACTATCAGCATCGAGGATATTTTCTGTTTCAGGAGTGTTTGGCAAGGTATTAACGACGATGTCCGCCTGTTTTAAGGCTGTAGCCAATTCCTGAATATGGTAGGTAGCATCAAAAGGGGACTGTCTGCCAGGAATACCACTTCTGTTAACGCCAATAGGCTCGATGGCAAAACCCTTAGCGACGCTCGCAAGATAAGCGCCTATCGAACCCGTACCAAGGATAGCCATCTTCTTTTTTGCCAAAGAGAGGTAAGGTTTAGGCTGCCACTGATTTTGTACTTGCAGCTGTCGATAGTGATTAAAGTGACGATAGTGCTCAATGGTATAACCCAACACGTATTCGGCAATTTGCTGACCGAAGATGCCTTTTACATTGGTTAGCTCGCCTGAGAAATTGTCTAGTTTGCTCACTAGGGCATCGACACCAGCATAAATAGACTGTATCCACTCAAGGTTAGGGAAATCATCAAAATGCTTAGCGGCGAGTGGAGGTGAGGCGAGTAGGATAGTTGCCTCACCGCGCGATGTAGTTAATTCGAGTTCAGGAAGTGCCGCTTGTTCGAGTAACTGTTGGTAAAGGCCATCATCTTCGGTAAGAAGATAAACCTTATGAGTGAAATTGTTCATCGCCTTGCTTTTTTCCCTGTTGGTTATCAAGTACACTTTCGCTGTCTAATTCAGCAACTAGGTCAATTGACCCAAAGAGTCTCTATGCTACAGAACCCTCTTCAGCTTCGTCTTGAGAAGTTAGAACCATGGCAACAGATTACCTTTATGGCGAGTCTGTGTGAACGTATGTACCCAAACTATGCAATGTTTTGTGATAGCACCGAGTTTGCCGAAGCGCGAGTTTACCGTGATATTTTAGACAGCATTTGGGAACAGCTCACGGTCAAAACGGCAAAAGTGAACTTTGAGCGTCAGCTAGAAAAGTTAGAAGAGATCATTCCAAGCTCAGAAGATTTTGATTTTTACGGTGTCTACCCAGCGATTGACGCCTGCGTAGCGCTTTCTAACCTTCTACATGGCTTGTTAGATAGAGATTACCTGTTTGAAAATATGCACAAAGTAAGTCAACAGTCGGTGATGACGGTGGCTCAGCTTGAAGAAGCTCAGACAGGTGAAGAGATCACCAACGATAACCAAAAACAGAATGAAGCAGTGTGTGGTGAGTGGGATGTGCAGTGGGCTATTTTCCGCCCGTTAAAAGACGCAGAAGCTCGTGATATTGAATTGATCAAAGACCTACGTGCTGAGCTTCGCGATGAAGGCGTCAGCAATATTGGAATCGAGCTATAGAGCACTCTTCTATAGTTAGGTATTCCCTACTTGAGTTTATTCAAATAGAAGAGGGTTGACGCTTTCACGTCAACCCTCTTTTTTGTTATCCAGTTATCCAGTTATCCAGTTATCCAGCTAACTAGTTCTCGTCTTTATTGTCTTTCGGTTTATCTACTGGTTCTGCAACAACTTCTTCGTCCTCATCGTCATCACGATTTTCGATTACGCCGTGCTTTTCTTTCCATTTCTCCCAGCGGTCAAAAGCAAGCTCTTGCATGTCAGTGGTGCGGTCTGCTTCATCGACAATCTCTTCACCAACTAAGTGCTCAAACACATCTTCCAGAGTCAAAATACCTTGAATGGTGCCGTATTCATCGACGATCATCGCCAATTGCAGGCGCTTCGCCATCATCTGCTCAAACGCTTTGGGCAGTGCCATCGTGTTGAAGAGTACATGCACCGGGCGCATTATTGCTCCCAGTTGTTTGTCACCACAGCCCGCTTGTTGCAGTTTGAATAGCTCAAGACGGTGAACAAAACCAATGATGTTATCAGTCGACTGGCTATAAACCAGAGGACGTGAGAACGGCGTCTCTTTATGTTTATCGAGAAACTCATTAATCGTCATTTCGGCATCTACGCGGAAAACGACAGGGCGAGGTGTCATCACCTGAGTGACTGGCACATCTTGGATACCGAGCAGGTTAGTTAGGATCTTAGACTCACCTTCTGCAAATTCGCCGCTCTCTTTGGCTAAAATTGCCATGGCGGATAGCTCATCACGCATTTTTGGTGCTTCATGCCCACGGGCTAAGCGCTTAGTGATCTGCTCTGAGAACCATACAAATGGCGTTAACGCCCATACCATCCAACGCAGAACGACAGCTGAAATTGGGGCTAGTTGACGCCAGTAAGTAGCTCCAATGGTTTTAGGTACGATTTCTGATAGCACTAAGATACCTAGCGTTAGCACGCCAGAAAACACGCCTAGCCACTCACTACCAAATACAACTGCAGCTTGCGCACCTGCACTCGCCGCACCAATAGTGTGGGCAATCGTATTTAGAGTCAGAATTGACGCTAGAGGGCGGTCAATATCTGCCTTCAACTTGGCTAGTTGACCAGCCGCTGGGTGTTCTTGCTGGCGCAATTGGGCGATATAACTCGGTGAGATACTCAGAAGAACCGCTTCTAATACGGAGCAGATGAACGATACGCCAATCGCAACAGTGACGTATATGGTTAGCAACAACATAAGTGTCCTATGTAGATTTATACTCCCACCAATTCTTGCCAGAAAAGTGCGACTTTTCGTACCTGTGCATTATTGATATGAGCATTTTATATTCGCTTTAAGTCCCGAAATATCAGGCTTTACGGGCTCTCGCATGTCTATAAATAAGGCCAAATTAGGCTAAAAACAAGTATTAAGTCTTGCTGACAGAGTAACAAATTGTGAGTTAATGCTCAGAATATGGTTAAAAGTGCGTCATGAGAGCTAAAGATCGCTTACAAACCTTTGCCAGATGGGGCATTTATGTTTTAGAGTGAGTTGAATTCGATAACATATGAGAAGGGAAACCTAATGAACAAGACCCAATTAATCGACTTTATCGCAGAGAAAGCAGACCTATCTAAAGCACAAGCTAAAGCTGCTCTTGAAGCAACTCTTGAAGGTGTGACTGATGCACTTAAAGAGGGTGACCAGGTTCAACTAATTGGTTTTGGTACATTCAAAGTTAACCACCGCGCAGCACGTACTGGTCGTAACCCTAAGACTGGTGCAGAGATTCAAATCGCTGCGGCAAACGTTCCTGCATTCGTAGCAGGTAAAGCACTGAAAGATTCAGTAAAATAATTTATTACTGATTTCAGAGTTTCAAACTCGGAATTGTATATAATACGCCAAGGTAGCTGCTATCTTGGCGTATATTTGTTTATGACGATGAAAAAATTTTTAGCACCTTCACTAATCGCTTCTTTACTGGTTGGATGCTCTTCAAGCATTCCAACTCCAAACCTTGATCAGTTTACGGAATATACTGGCGGTCAGAGTATGGGAGATGCGACTAGTCTCTACTGGTACACCGAGCGTCTATCTTTTCCCTATACCGCTGCAGACTATGTTAGTGTTGGCGACTATGGTTGGTATAAATCTGACTATCGATGGGAAGATGGTGAGATTCGAGAACTGATTCGTGAAGGGCAACAGCTAAAAGACAATCAAAGTTTAGTTCCTTACCGAATCCATGTTCGATTTAGCAAAGATGGTGAAGCGATCTATCAGCAGTATCGACTCGACGGGAAGGTCTTGCCGTTGAAAGCCGACAAGATTGCTTGGCTTAAGCAAGAAGCATTGACTATTCCAACCCGCACCAAAGAGCAGAGTAATTCAGGTGTACGTTTGATTCAGGGTTATTGGGATGGCTCAAGTTTTGATACTTGTGCAGGACAAAGCTATGAGCAAGTAGAGTTTAACGAGACATTGCCAAGCTTCGTGATTAACCGTTTAGCAAGTGTAGACAGTTATGCGGCGTTTTTAGGTACCACGCGAAACAAAAAGGTTGTGGTAAACCAATTGCTCATGCTGGCGGAAGATAGCCATGATTGTATTGAGCGACCAACTCTGATTGAAGAGTAATAAGCGGCAAAAGATAGATAAAACAAAGGCGCTCAATGAGCGCCTTTTTTACGATAAGCCAACTGATGTTGTTATTTACTGTTCTTGCTCGCGCGCAATCGCTCTGTAACCGATGTCATTGCGGTGGAACATACCATTCCAGCTTACTTGTTTAGTTAGCGCGTACGCTTGCTCCTGAGCCTCAGAAACGCTATTGCCAAGTGCTGTTGCACAAAGAACGCGGCCGCCGTTTGTCACGATTTCACCTGATGCGTTGTTAGCAGTACCGGCGTGGAAGATTTTCTGACCAGCGTCTTCTGTTGCTGGTAGAGAAATAACATCGCCTTTAGCGTAATCTGCTGGGTAACCACCTGCAGCAAGTACCACACCGATAGATGCGCGCGGATCCCATTTAGACTCCGCTTCATCTAGCTTCTCGTCGATAGCCATTAGGCACAGCCCGACAAGATCAGATTCCATACGCATCATGATAGGCTGCGTTTCTGGATCGCCGAAGCGGCAGTTATATTCGATAACCTTTGGTGTACCGTCTTTATCGATCATTAGACCTGCGTAGAGGAAGCCTGTGTATGGGTGACCTTCTGCATCCATACCGCGAACCGTTGGGTAGATAACCTCTTCAAGAATACGCTCGTGGATTTCTGGAGTCACAACAGGAGCAGGAGAGTAAGCACCCATACCACCTGTGTTAGGGCCAGTGTCTTTGTCACCGACACGTTTGTGGTCTTGGCTGGTGGCCATAGGTAGAACGCTCTTACCATCGACCATCACAATGAAGCTTGCTTCTTCACCGTCTAGGAACTCTTCGATAACCACGCGGCTACCCGCTTCACCAAATGCGTTGCCTGCTAGCATATCTTTGATTGCGTCTTCGGCTTCTTCTAGAGTCATCGCAACGATAACGCCTTTACCTGCCGCAAGACCATCGGCTTTGACCACGATAGGTGCGCCTTGCTGACGAACGTAAGCCAATGCAGGCTCTATTTCAGTGAAGTTTGCGTAAGCGCCGGTTGGGATGTTATGACGAGCTAGGAAGTCTTTAGTAAACGCTTTTGAGCCTTCTAACTGTGCTGCTGCTTCGGTTGGGCCAAAGATTGGCAGACCCGCTTCACGGAACGCATCAACCACACCGATAACAAGCGGAGCTTCAGGGCCAACGATGGTTAGCTCGATTTTTTTCTCTTGCGCGAAAGCAACAAGCTCAGAAATTGCTTCAACACCGATGTTGACGTTCTCAAGCTTAGGCTCAAGAGCAGTACCTGCGTTACCAGGAGCAACAAATACGGTTTCTACGTTTGGGTTTTGTGCTGCTTTCCAACCTAAAGCGTGCTCACGACCGCCTGCACCAATGATAAGTACGTTCATTTTAAATCCTTCAATCAAAAATCGTCATTCCCGAAGTTGAGGAACGAAACTGTCGGGAATCTGTTTAACATGTTAAACCCAGAGATTCCGTACTACGCTCGTTCCTCGCTATACGGAATGACGGTTTTGAGAAATCTAAGTTAGTTTTGCTCTTCTCGGAGCGCAGCGTTCCCGTTTCCAGAAGCGAAGCGCTCTTGCTTCTTTCTAGTGACGGAAGTGACGCATACCCGTAAAGATCATCGCCATGCCATGCTCGTCTGCTGCAGCAATAACTTCGTCATCACGCATAGAGCCGCCTGGTTGGATAACACACTTGATGCCCGCTTCAGCCGCCGCATCGATACCGTCACGGAATGGGAAGAATGCATCTGATGCCATCACACAACCTTCAACCTGTAGACCTTCGTCTGCAGCTTTGATACCTGCGATTTTCGCAGAGTAAACGCGGCTCATTTGGCCAGCGCCAACGCCAATAGTCATGTCACCTTTCGAGTAAACAATCGCGTTTGATTTAACGTACTTCGCTACTTTCCAGCAGAATAGAGCATCTTTTAGCTCTTCTGCGGTTGGTTGGCGCTTAGAAACCACTTTAAGGTCATCTTCAGACACCATGCCTTGGTCGCGGTCTTGAACCAGCAGGCCGCCATTAACGCGTTTCACGTCAAAGCCTGTTGTCTTAGTTGTCCATTCGCCACACTCAAGTAGACGAAGGTTTTTCTTAGCAGATACGATTTCTACTGCTTCAGCAGAAACAGAAGGTGCAATGATAACTTCAACGAATTGGCGCTCAGTGATAGCCGTTGCAGTTGCTGCGTCTAGTTCGCGGTTGAATGCGATGATGCCGCCAAATGCAGACGTTGGGTCTGTTTTGAATGCACGGTCGTAAGCTTCTAGGATATCTTCACCTAGTGCTACACCACATGGGTTAGCGTGCTTAACAATCACACATGCTGGCTCATCGAACTCTTTAACACACTCAAGTGCTGCGTCAGTATCAGCGATGTTGTTGTAAGAAAGGGCTTTACCTTGGATTTGGCGAGCAGTAGAAACAGAGGCTTCTTCTGGATTAGCTTCAACATAGAAAGCTGCGTCTTGGTGGCTGTTTTCACCGTAACGCATGTCTTGTTTCTTGATGAACTGCTGGTTGAATGTGCGAGGGAATTTGCTCTCTTCGTCACCTTCTTTGTTCTCACCGTAAGATGGAACCATAGTGCCGAAGTAGTTAGCAATCATGCCGTCGTAAGAGGCAGTGTGCTCGAAAGCTGCGATAGCTAGGTCAAAGCGTGTTTCTAGAGTCAGAGATGTCTCGTTAGCATCCATCTCAGCGATAACGCGGTCGTAGTCGTGAGCATTAACGACGATAGTCACATCTTTGTGGTTTTTCGCTGCTGAGCGAACCATAGTTGGACCACCGATATCGATGTTCTCAACTGCGTCGGCAAGAGTACAACCTTCTTTCGCTACTGTTTCAGCGAATGGGTAAAGGTTAACAACAACCATGTCGATTGGGTTGATGCCGTGCTTTTCCATTACGTCGTCATCTTGACCACGACGACCTAGCACACCACCGTGTACTTTAGGGTGAAGCGTCTTAACACGACCGTCCATCATTTCTGGGAAACCAGTGTAATCTGATACCTCAGTTACTGAGATGCCTTTTTCTGCCAGTAGGCGAGCAGTGCCACCTGTTGATAGAATATCAACACCTCGGTTAGCAAGAGCTTGGGCAAACTCAACAATACCAGTTTTGTCTGATACGCTGATTAGTGCGCGGCGAATAGGACGAGCGTTAGTCATGCTTCCATTTCCTCAAAGTCACAGAGTTAATATGTAAGATAAAGATATTTGCCAAAAGTGAACTTGTTCTTATGCTTTGATTACAACCAGGCAGTAAGATATTGGCCAATTTTGGTAAAGACCTTTCCAACATTTGTTGGTGGTAAGCTAGTCTCTGAGTTTGATGGCGCACATTCTAACTAATTTATTACAAAAAAGCTCGCGCAATCGTTTGGCATCTCAAAAATAATTGTGAAAAGCTCAAGTTTAGGCTTAAAACGTAACGAAACAGTTAATAGGAAAAGTTATGTTCCAGATCGGAGAATTGGCTAAGCGCTGTAATGTCACAGCAGATACATTGCGCTTTTACGAAAAGAATCAGCTAATTAAACCTGCAGGTCGCAGTGATTCAGGTTATCGTCTCTATAATGAAGAAAACCAACATCAAGTCAGCTTTATTCTTAAAGCGAAAGATTTAGGTTTGAGCTTGGATGAGATTCGCGAACTTTTAGAGATAAAACTTGAGGCTACAGAACATAGCTGCGCCGAAGTTAAGGCCATCACTACGGCTAAGCTTTCTGTGATTGATGACAAGATTATTGAATTAACGCGAATTCGCACAGCTCTGAAGAAAATTAATGATGCTTGCTGTGGGCACGTAGATGACGATGCCAGCCATTGTTCTATTTTAGGCGCACTTGCGAGCGAAGCACATCAAGACTCTTGCTGTGAGATAGAAAAGGGCGTTTAAGAAGCGCGGCGGATATTGGCTTTCAACTCAGTGGTTGACTTGATGTCCGGAAGATTCTCGTAGTAGAGAGTGACTTGGTTACGACCGGTTTGTTTGGAGTAATACATCGCTTTGTCTGCTTGTACCATCAGCTCTCTAACGGATGATACATGGTCATTCAACTCGGCAATCCCAATACTCACTGTCGGCAAGATGATGTGATCATCTACCTGACAAGGTGTGGTCTCAATCGAGTGACGGATGCGCTCAGCAATATCGTACGCTTGAATTGCGTTAGTGCGAGAAAGTACCACACCAAACTCTTCACCACCCAAACGACCAATGTAATCACTGGAGCGAATTAACCCTTGGCAAATATGCGCAACTTGGACGATGACTTCATCACCGGATAAGTGGCCCACTTGGTCATTAATTTCTTTAAAGTGGTCGATATCAATCATCAAACAAGAAAGGTGCTGCTGGGTTGGGCTATCGAACTCTCGCTCTAGTCTTAGCATAAAAGCACGGCGGTTTAATATGCCAGTCAACTCATCGGTTTCAGCCAGTTTCTTTAATTCAACTTGGTGAAGGTGAGCTTTGGTGATCTCTTTCTCTTGCCACAGGACATATTTAGCGCCGCTTGCCAATGTGATGGGCTTGAGAGAGGCTTCAAACCATCTTTCATCCACGCCATTCCAAGCTTCAAGCTCTTCGATAGACAGTAGCAGCTGTTGGCAAGGGGTCATTGAGTATTGCAGAGTTTTACGTTGACCTGAGGTTAACGCCTGTTTGAAGTGGTGCTGTAAATTCTCAGCAAGGCTTTCAGGAAGGATCTCACTAAACGTACGGTTGAGGTACTTATTGGTTAACTCAGGATCAGATTGAGTTGCTTCACCAAAGCTATCCACGATACGTCCGTGCTCATCAATGATCAGCAGACGATCAGGTAGCTCGCAGAGCATAAGACTCAGCCATTCTTCCCTTTGCATATCAACCATGTAGATTAGTCCGAACGTAAACGTAATTGATTATTATATCGACCACTTTGAGGTTAGCAATCGCAATAGATCACAGATCGTTGAATATTCGTGCAACTAACACTGGCTCTAATGATAAAAAAACCGGGATTACTGACGTAAGCCCGGCTTCTTAAAATCAAAATATCGAATGAACGATTAGTTCATGCCGTATTTTTTAAGTTTCTTGCGAAGAGTACCGCGGTTGATACCCATCATAGTTGCTGCGCGAGTTTGGTTACCGCGAGTGTACTGCATGATGGTATCTAGTAGTGGCTGTTCAACTTCAGCTAGAACTAATTCATATAGTTCTGTTACTTCTTGGCCATTTAGTTGAGCCAAGTAGTTTTTAAGAGACGCTTTAACAGAGTCACGTAGTGGCTTCTGAGTAATCTGGTCCTGTGACGTTACTGTAGTTACTGTTAATGCTTCTGAAGTCAGATTTTGTTCGAACATATTCGGTCTAGCTCTTCTCTTAATTATGATGCAACGTTTACCTGTCGTAGTTGGGGCGAAAGCACAACTAGTTAGGCTTTATCAAAATACTCTTCAAGCGCTTCAAGCTGCAGCTTAGCTGCCTCAATGGCGTTGAAGGTACGGCGAAACTCACTCGCTTGTTCATGTTCTTTTAGATACCAACCTACGTGCTTACGCGCGATTCGTGGACCTAAATACTCTCCATAGAAAGCATGCAGTGCATTCACATGGCCAAGCAGGATGTCTTTCACTTCCGAATAAGGAAGCTCAGCCATCGTGGTGCCGTTTTCCAAAAAGTGTTGGATTTCCTTAAAAATCCACGGACGACCTTGGGCAGGGCGTCCAATCATTAAAGCGTCAGCACCGGTATATTCCAGTACATGCTTGGCTTTCTCTGGGCTATCGATATCACCGTTAGCGATAACCGGAATTGAGATAGCTTGCTTGACTGCCTTAATGCTGTCGTATTCGGCCTCACCTTTGTACATACACGCTTTTGTTCTGCCATGCAGAGCAAGAGCCTGAATGCCGCAGTCTTCGGCTAGTTTAGCGATTTGGACACAGTTTTTGTTATCTGTATCCCAGCCAGTACGGGTTTTCAATGTCACAGGGACATCGACTGCATTAACCACAGCTTTCAGAATATCTTCAATGATATCTGGATACTGAAGCAGGGCAGAGCCGGCTAGCTTCTTATTCACTTTTTTGGCTGGACAGCCCATGTTGATGTCGATGATTTGCGCACCGTTTTCAACACTGAACTGAGCAGCGTCGGCCATAAGCTGTGGATCAGCGCCCGCAATTTGTACAGAGCGAATGCCCGATTCGCCTTCATGTACCATGCGTTGCTTTGATTTAGACGTTTTCCATAGCTTTGGATTGGACGACATCATTTCACTGACGGCCATTCCAGCACCATAGCGGAGACACAACTCACGGAACGGTCTATCAGTCACACCTGCCATAGGGGCAACGATGAGATTATTCTTAAGTTGGTAGTTTCCGATTTTCAAAACGTCTTCACAGCTTAGCACCAGCAAGGGCGCGCATTTTACGCATTTTTTAGCGCTGTGAAAAGACTAATATTTGAGCATTTACAAATTGTTTTCGCAAAATGCCTAAAAATCAGTCAATTAGCTCGCAAAGTCTTGTCTAGCCTTGCTTTCGACCAGAGATGCGACACCATTCACTTTGCTCTTTGATAGGATCAATGTGAAGCTCATCACGGTAATAGTTAGCCACATCTTCGGCTTGAGTATCAAGCACACCTGACATCGCAAGCTCGCCGTTTGGCTTAACTAAAGACTTAATGATTGGTGAAAGTTCACGTAGCGGACCTGCTAAGATGTTAGCAACAACTACGTCAGCAATCAGACCTTCAGGCTGATCTTGAGGAAGGAACACTCCTAGTTGGTCGGCCACGCCGTTACGCTCAGCGTTGTCTTTAGAGGCAAGCAGTGCTTGAGGATCAATATCGATCCCGATAACTTTTTCAGCGCCCAATTTGATCGCTGCGATCGCAAGAATGCCAGAGCCACAACCAAAGTCGATCACGGTTTTGCCTGATAAATCTAAGCCTTCTAACCATTCAAGACATAAAGCGGTAGTTGGGTGGGTACCAGTACCAAAGGCAAGGCCCGGATCAAGCATCACGTTCACAGCATCAGGCTCAGGGATTTCACGCCAGCTAGGGCAAATCCACAAACGCTCGCCAAACTTCATTGGGTGGAAGTTATCCATCCATTCGCGTTCCCAGTCTTTATCTTCCAACTGCTCGACTTTATAGGCGAAATCACCCGCCAGTAGACCGCTGAGTTTGGATTGCTCAATGATAACGTTCGTATCCGCTTCCGCGTCATACAGCGCTAGAATATCCGTATCACCCCAAAGACGAGTTTCACCAGGTAGAGGTTCGAATACAGGCGTGTCTTGCGCGTCTAAGAAGGTCACAGACAGCGCACCAGTCTCTTCCATTAGCATGTCGCCGATCTGTTCAGCGTTTTCATTGGTCGCATTGAGTTTGATTTGAATCCAAGGCATGAGTATGAGCTCTTTACATTGATTGATGTGATTTGGCGCAGAGTGTAGCAGAAAACAGGCGGTTTTATAGGTTAATAAATACCCTAAAACAAAAATGCTCACCGAAGTGAGCATTCTCATTATGACTAAACCAGAAGTCGCTTATTGCAGGCCTAGTTTCTTCTCTAGGTAATGAATGTTGGCACCGCCGTGTTGGAAGTTTTCATCATTCATAATGCTTTCTTGAAGTGAAACATTCACTTTGATGCCTTCAACGATCATCTCACCTAGCGCATTCTTCATACGAGCGATAGCTACATCGCGGTTCTCGCCGAACGTGATTAGCTTACCGATCATTGAATCGTAGTGAGGAGGCACAGTATAACCAGTGTAGATGTGAGACTCCCAGCGAACACCCATGCCGCCTGGCGCGTGGAAGCGTTCAATCTTACCTGGTGAAGGTAGGAAGCGTTCTGGGTCTTCAGCGTTGATACGACACTCGATCGCATGGCCGCGGATCTTGATGTCATCCTGAGTGAATGACAAAGGTTGGCCTGCTGCTACACGTAGTTGCTCTTTGATTAGGTCTACGCCAGTGACCATTTCAGTTACTGGGTGTTCAACCTGAATACGGGTGTTCATTTCGATGAAGTAGAACTCGCCGTTTTCGTATAGGAACTCAAACGTACCTGCGCCGCGGTAGCCGATTTCTAGACATGCACGTGTACAGCGTTCACCGATGTATTTACGCATCTCTTCAGTGATACCTGGTGCTGGCGCTTCTTCAACAACCTTCTGGTGACGACGCTGCATAGAACAGTCACGTTCACCTAGGTGGATAGCACCGCCTTGACCATCAGCAATTACCTGAACTTCAACATGACGAGGGTTTTCTAGGAATTTCTCCATGTAAACCATATCGTTGTTGAACGCAGCTTTTGCTTCGGCACGCGTCATCGCGATTGCTTCGATTAGCTCGCCTTCAGAACGGACAACACGCATACCGCGACCGCCGCCGCCGCCAGATGCTTTGATGATTACTGGGTAACCAATACGTTTAGCGTGCGCTTTGTTCGCCTGCTCGTCGTCATCTAGTGGGCCATCAGAGCCCGGTACACAGGGTACGCCGGCTTTTTTCATTGAAGTAATAGCTGAAACTTTGTCACCCATAATGCGGATTGTTTCCGCTTTAGGACCAACAAAGATAAAGCCACTGCGCTCAACTTGCTCAGCAAAATCTGCGTTTTCAGATAGGAAACCGTAACCTGGGTGGATTGCCACCGCGCCAGTGACTTCCGCTGCTGAAATGATGCGTGGAATATTTAGGTAGCTATCGATACCACGAGCAGGACCGATACAAATTGCTTCGTCTGCAAGCAGTACGTGTTTTAGGTCACGGTCAGCAGTTGAGTGAACAGCTACTGTTTTGATGCCCAATTCTTTACATGCGCGAAGAATGCGAAGTGCAATTTCACCTCGGTTCGCGATGACTAATTTATCTAGCATAAGAGAGAGCCTCTATTATTCGATAACAACAAGTGGTTGGTCGAATTCAACTGGTTGGCCGTCTTCAACTAGGATAGCGGTTACAACGCCAGATTTGTCTGCTTCGATTTGGTTCATCATCTTCATCGCTTCAACGATACATAGCGTGTCGCCAGCGCTTACCGTTTGACCAACTTCAACGAATGACTTCGCGTCTGGGCTTGGAGAACGGTAGAAAGTACCTACCATTGGAGAAAGAACTTGGTGGCCAGCTGGAGTTGCAGGAGCTGCCGCTTCAGGCGCTGCTACAGGAGCAGGAGCTGCCGCAGGCGCCGCTACAGGAGCTGGAGCTGCTGCATATTGAATAGGAGCTACAGGTGCTGCAGTACCGTTACGACTGATGCGTACCGACTCTTCACCTTCAGAGATTTCTAGCTCAGCAATGCCAGACTCTTCTACTAACTCGATAAGCTTCTTGATTTTACGGATATCCATCTTTTCTTTCTCTTTTATCTTGTGAATAAGACAGCTCAAAATGAGCTGCAGAGTGTTTGTTTACGTTGAGCATCTGCGAGGGACTTCAACGTCAATTGGGTTACTTTGCCTGCAGTTTATTCAGCGCGGCAGACAGAGCGAATTCGTATCCTTGCGCACCTAAACCACAAATCACGCCCTCAGCCTTATCAGAGAGATAAGAGTGGTGACGGAATGGTTCACGAGCATGCACATTGGATAAATGTACTTCGATAAATGGGATAGCCACACCTAACAGCGCATCTCTAAGTGCAACACTGGTGTGGGTAAAGGCGGCAGGGTTGATGATAATAAAATCCACCTTGTCGTATGCCGCATGGATAGCTTCGATCAGCTCATACTCACGATTGGATTGAAGATGTTGGAGTTCAACATTGGCTTCATTCGCTTGCTTGGTTAATGTGTCGATAATCTGCGGTAGTGTCGACGAACCGTAATGTGCGGGTTCGCGTAGACCCAGCAGGTTTAAATTTGGACCATTTAAGACAAGAATGCGTGATTTTGCTGTCATTGTGCTGCCATCTTCCTACTTCATGATATGAACTGGAATCTTCCCATATAATCTCGGATTCATCATGCGGTTTTTGTTAAAAATAGCAGTGAATCTTTGAAATAGACCCAGATTATAGCTAATTCAGCGCATTTAGCAGCAATTTACTGGTCTAATCTCCCAGCTTGAAGCCGGATTTTTGTAACCGAGGTAACATTTTTTGCCCAATGAGAAAGGCGTAGAGAGAAGTACTTTAGACGGTAAAATGAAAAAACCGCCACATGAAGTGACGGTTTGAAGTGTTATAGAGCACTAGTGAGAGTTATGCCAGTTCCGCTTTTTCGGCAATCAGCTTATCAACCACACTTGGGTCAGCGAGGGTTGAAGTATCGCCTAAGTTACTAGTATCACCCGTTGCTATCTTACGTAGAATACGGCGCATAATCTTACCTGAACGAGTTTTAGGCAGTGAATCAGTCCAGTGCAGCACATCAGGTGTTGCTATAGGGCCAATTTCTTTTCGCACCCAGTTCTTCACTTCTTTATGCAGCTCTGCACTTGGGAATTCACCGTCATTGAGCGTGATGTAAGCGTAGATTGCTTGGCCTTTAATATCGTGAGGGATACCAACAATCGCTGCTTCAGCAATCTTATCGTGAGCGACGAGTGCCGATTCGATTTCCGCTGTTCCCATACGGTGACCAGAGACGTTGAGTACGTCATCAACACGTCCCGTAATCCAGTAGTAACCATCTTCATCGCGACGCGCACCATCGCTGGTGAAGTACATGCCTTTAAAAGTAGAGAAGTAAGTTTGCTCGAAACGTTCATGATCGCCATATACTGTACGCATTTGTCCTGGCCATGAATCTAGGATGACTAGGTTACCGTCAGTCGCACCTTCGATAATGTTACCCATGTTATCAACCAGAGCAGGTTGAACACCGAAGAATGGTCGAGTCGCAGAGCCTGGTTTAAGGTCTGTTGCTCCTGGAAGTGGTGCAATCAAGATACCGCCAGTTTCGGTTTGCCACCAAGTATCCACAATAGGTGAATCTTCATTACCGATGGTTTTGTAGTACCACTCCCACGCTTCAGGGTTAATAGGTTCACCTACCGAACCCATAATACGTAGGCTGCTACGTGAAGTGCCTTCTACGGCTTCATTGCCTTTCGCCATAAGTGCACGAATTGCTGTTGGTGCCGTGTAGAGGATGTTCACTTGGTGTTTATCAACCACTTGGCTCATGCGGTTTGTGCTTGGGTAGTTAGGTACACCTTCGAATAGGATTGTTTTTGCACCGTTAGCCAGTGGGCCGTAAATCAGGTAAGTGTGACCGGTAATCCAACCCACGTCAGCGGTACACCAGAAGGTTTCGCCTGGCTGATAATCAAATACGTATTTGAATGTCATCGTTGCGTAGACAAGGTAACCGCCCGTGGTGTGTAGAACACCTTTAGGTTTACCTGTCGAGCCAGAAGTGTAGAGGATGAAAAGAGGATCTTCTGCTTTCATCTCTTCTGGTGGGCAGTCAGCTGACACATTTGCGGTGGCTTCATGCCACCAAACATCACGATGCTCATGCCAATCAATATCACCACCAGTACGTTTCATGACAATGACTTTTTCGATGGTTTTTACTTCTGGGTTAGTCAGTGCTTCATCAACATTCTTTTTCAGAGGAACGGCACGACCACCACGTACGCCTTCGTCAGCGGTAATCACCACTTTAGCGTCTGAATCAATAATACGACCAGAAAGTGCCTCTGGAGAGAAACCACCGAATACAACAGTATGTACTGCACCAATGCGAGTACAGGCTAGCATAGCAACGGCTGCTTCAGTCACCATCGGCATGTAAAGACAAACCACATCGCCTTTACGCACGCCTTGTTCTTTCAGTGCGTTAGAAAACTCACACACTTCTTTATGCAGTTGGTTAAAGGTCAGTGTTTTATCGTCGTTTGGATCATCACCTTCCCAGATGATGGCGACGTCATCACCACGTTCAGCAAGGTGACGGTCAATACAGTTTGCTGACACGTTTAGCGTGCCGTCTTCGAACCAACGGATATCAACGTGGCCGGTATCAAATGACGTGTTCTTTACTTGAGTGAAAGGCTTCATCCAATCGACGATTTTTCCGTGCTCACTCCAGAAACCAACAGGATCTGTCACAGATTGTTGGTACATAGCTTGGTAGGTATCGTTATCCGCGTGGGTATTTTTTTTGATGTTTTCTTTTACCGGATAAATATGGGCTTCACTCATTGCTTATCTCCTTGTGCTTAATTCGTTGTGAATTGAGCAAGTGTCCGTTTAAAACGATAAGGTCACTTGACCCTGACGTTGTAAAATCCCTATACCCTTAACTTTCAAGCACAGGCGAGAATTCGACAATTAGACTTTAGGATGAGAGAGGTAGATCTGCTTTGAAATGAAGGAATTAAAACGCAAATTGAGAACTTGGTCGTAAGTTGGTTAGCGGGTATAGGGCAGATTTAAGCTGGGTAGGTCACCTTTTGTTAATCGAACAAATACTAAGGCGGCCGAAATCGCATCTTGTAGGGCATCGTGTTTGTCTTGCAACGGCAAGTCGAGATGCTTACAAATGGCGTCTAAGCTGAGATCAAAGTAGGCGTTAGGCAGGTGCTTTTCTAATTTGTCGTGATAGATCTGACTGACTTCGATTAAAGGATTCGGTAGAGGAAAGCCCAATTGTTTGCGGCAAGCGAGATCGAGAATTTTTTTGTCATAGCGAATGTGATAGCCGACTAATGGGCGATTACCAATAAACTCCAGCAGTTGCATCAAGGCTTGCTTTTCATCGATACCATCAACGAGATCCTGATGGCGGATTCGGTGGATTTTGATCGAGCCAGAATCCAGTGATTGCGGGGCTCTAAGCCTGACTTCAAACGGTTTGCTAGTAATAATGCGATTGTCGATGATTTTTGTCGCCGCGATGGTGACGAGCTCGGCACGATTAGGATCTAGGCTGGTGGTCTCACAATCCAACGAGACATACTCGCCTTTTTGTACCGAAGCAAAAAGAGGCTGGTAAGGAGAGCCTTTGAGTTTGTAAAACCAATAACGGCGTTGCAACCAATTCATACCGCAGCCTCTAATCTCTTATCTGATAATGATAGCCCAAGAACTGCTTAAACTTTTTAACCACATGCAAACTATGGCGTAGTAAATCTCGCTCGGTACGTTCTATCTGTTTCAGGTCTATCCGATTGTGGTTGTGTTGATTTGTCAGTTGTTGATTGAGGCGCAGCTTGAATAGCAACTTAAGTGCTTCACTGAGGTTGTCGGCGGTCTCTGGTTCAAGTATTCGTTTCACTCTTAAAGCTTCTATGCGTTCAAAGGTGTTTTTCTCTTCAATGCCATACTCTAGCGACAAGGTACGGATACCATGAACGATAGGGAAGATGCCGCCACTTTTTACGTCGACACCCTGTTTGTCTTTCTTAACATTGCCAAATAGCGTTAATGGTAGAGAAAACTGCAACGCTGGGCGTGAGAAGTCTTGCAGCGCGAGCATGTTGTTCAGCATGGTTTGCTTAAGATGTTGCGTGATGGGTTCGAGTAACGTTTTGTTGCCAGCTACTGCATGAGCATCGGTGAAAATCGCGAGGTCCATGACGTTTTCTGCACTGCTAGGCTTAGACCATTGGCTGATAGTGCTTTTCCACTCTGACTGAGTCTTGACCCATTTCGGGTTATTGACCATGACATTGCCAGGGCAAAGTGGGTAGCCAAGTTGCTGTAGCGTATGGGTTAGCTGACCCATCACGGTTTCGCATTGGTGCCAATGAAGACCATCTTTGATGATCAATGCGTTGTCTTGGTCAGTTTTCAGTATTTGTTCCCCACGCCCTTCTGAGCCTAGAACGACCAAACAGCAGTGATCGTGAAGGGCAGGAGGAACAATCAGTTCAAAGGCTTTCTCTATGATTTGCTCGTTGACTGCTGAGATAAGCTCCATGATAAATCGTGTTCGAATGCCGTTATTAAGCAGACTTTCGACTAAGTTTCGCTGCCTGTTTGAGGCCAGAGCCAACTCTTCAATACTGGTCGAGCGGGCAATACTTAACGTTAATACGTGCGAGTGGGTAGAGAAAGCACTGAGGATCTGAGTCATATCGAGCATGCCGACCGCTTCTTTACCATCGGCGACCATCACGCGTTTCATTCGGTGACGCGTCATTTTAATCATCGCATTAAAAAGAAACTCTCCGTCCTCAACGTGCACCACAGGGAAAGTGGCAATGTTGCCTACGGGAGTGTCGAGTGGGTGACCTTCAAGCATAACGGCATGTAGCATATTGGTTCGAGTAATGATCCCGTACGGCATTGAATGCTCATCTTCGACGAGGCGAACGTCAGAATCGTTTAGTTGCACCAACGCAGAGTCGATACCATTTTGCTTGAGTGTTTGCGTCACTTCATTCAGCGGCTGCTCGGGAGAGAGTATCATCGGAGGGTGATAGATCTCTTTGTCGACCTTGGTCAGGATAAACTCGGCCAGGTTCTGCTGTTGCTGGGCCGCATCGATCAGTTCTTGGCGCTTGGCGAGGTTGTTGTCGAAGTAGGCGGCGAACTGACCATTCTCGTTATACAGCTCAATAAAAACGGACTTGGGCAATAGATAGCAAAGGGTATCTTCTAATGCGATGTAGCGATGCTTTACCATCTCTTCAAACAGAGCACGCACATCAAACAAATCATCATTGGCGTAGTGAGCAAAGATTTCTTTGTCGTCTTCCGAGCGCTCTTCGACCGCTCCCTTGATCAGGATGTGCAGGTGCTGGCTCTGTGTGCCGGGCTGAAGTAAGGTTTCTTTGGCACGGTAATAAGCGACATCCAATGAGCTACGCAGCCGGTTCTGCTGCTGGCTGCTTAATCGATCAAACGGTGGGGAGTGCATATTAAATTTATCTGGCATTGCGAACCCTACTTCATTGCCACTCTATAGGTTAAGTGTGCAGGATTGGCATAATTGTTCCAGACGACTTTGGTCGAATCTATTAATGAAACAAGTCTGGCCATTTCGTTGCCAATGATGAAAATAGTGAGAATAGGGAAACGCACTTGTGACGATTATTCCCTTTTTATTTTGAGCAAAGCAAACGATAATATCGCCGCTTTGTTCCAATTTATTCACGCATTCAGAGGTAATGATGCTTACCCCATCTCCATATGGCTGGATTTCCCAGTATTTTGTCGGTTTCTTTTTCGCTTATGGTGTTTATCTACCATTTTGGGCGTTGTGGTTTGAAGAGCAAGGGGTATCGGCAACAGATATCGGGTTACTGGTCGGTATTGGTTTTGCTACCCGCTGTGTCGCCAATATGGTGCTAACACCACGTATCCATAAAGTCGAACACTTGATGCCAGCACTACGATGGCTCAGTTTTGCCTCTATTCTTTTTGTTGGTTTCCACTTCTTTACTGGTGGTAGCTTCTGGTTAATGGCACTGGCGACTGTGTTGTTCAATCTGTGCTGCGGTCCCATTGTTCCCTTGTCTGATGCCATGGCGAACTACTATTCACGTTTGCAAATGTTGGATTATGGCCGTACCCGTTTGTGGGGTTCGATTGCCTTTATTGCGGGTTCTACGGTTGTTGGCTTCTTAGTTGCGCAGTATGGCAGTGACATGATTATCTTCACCGCGCTTGCTGGTGTGGTTGTGGCATTAATATTCTCAATGCGTAGTATCAATCCCATGCCAGTAACGACAGAAGATGAAGATACTGAACGGCCTAAGTTGACAGAGTTGCTGCGTGAACTTCCAGTGGTTAAGTTCCTGATTTTGGTTTCTCTTATTCAAGGTAGTCACGCTGCGTATTACAGCTTCAGTTCGATTTATTGGAAAGAGGCTGGCTACTCGGAAGACATCATCGGTTATCTCTGGAGCTTAGGTGTCGTGGCTGAGGTAGCGATTTTTGCTTTGAGTAAACGTCTGTTCTCGGGTTGGACGCTTCGAGCGTTGTTTATGGTCGCCGCACTTGGTGTGGTGGTACGTTGGGGTTTGACTGCTTCCACAACAGCACTAGTGGCATTGGTGATGATCCAGCTTCTGCACGGCGTGACTTTCGCAATCGCACATATTGCCGCGATTCAATATATCCAACACTCTGAGCAAAGAAAAATGGTCGCCCTGCAAGCACTATACAATGCGATTCCTTTAGGGGCATTCATCGCTTTGATGACAACGTTAAGTGGCTGGGGCTATGAAAACTGGGGGGCAAACGTCTTCTGGGCGATGGCCGCTATGGGTATCTTGGCTCTATTTATCAAAGTTGACCCTCAAAAACATCAAGTTAGCGATATGTCGAAAGCGGAGCCTAATGCACAGAATTAAGCCTAGCTGATTGAGTTGATAGCATATCCTTAGTTAAATGAAACCTCTCCAATATGGAGAGGTTTTTTGTTTGGCGCATGATAAGGATATCTGATGCAAGGCTGGCTAGTGATCACCGTATCACTGATGTATCTCGGACTACTGTTCCTCATTGCTTGGTATGGCGATAAACAGCATAACTGGTTGGCAAAATGGCGACCTTGGGTGTACAGCCTATCTATCGCAGTGTACTGCACCTCGTGGACATTTTATGGGACCGTCGGGCAGGCAAGTAACAATCCTTGGGCCTTTCTGCCTATCTATATTGCTCCAATACTCGTTTTTACGCTTGGCTGGCGAATTCTGGCTCGGTTGATTATTACCGCCAAACGAGAGCACATTACCTCTATTGCTGACTTTATCGCTGCGCGTTATGGCAAATCACAAGGTTTAGCGGTGGTCGTTACCTTGATCGCGGTAGCCGGTATTTTGCCTTACATCGCCCTGCAATTGCGCGGTATTACTATGGGGTTAGAGATCATTTCGCCTGAACTTCCGCGAAGTTTCGAAGGCTCAAGCCTTGATGTGTCTTGGTTCGTGGTTGGGGCATTGGCCATTTTTACCATGCTGTTTGGTACTCGCCATATTGATAATACTGAGCATCATCGTGGCATGATGATGGCGATTGCGTTTGAATCTATTATCAAGCTGGTGGCGTTTCTTGCCGTTGGTCTGTTTATTCTGTTCTTGGCGCTTAATCGCAATGATGTCGAGCTAGCACAGATTGCGCGTCAGACCTACCAATCGCCGAACGTACCGACCCTAATCATTCATACCGTGCTAACCATGTTGGCGATTGTCTGTCTGCCGCGTCAGTTTCATACCATGGTGGTAGAGAATGAACGCGCGCAAGACCTGCATACCGCGCGTTGGCTTTTTCCCCTATATCTGATTTTGATGGGCATCTTTGTCTTGCCGATTGCTTGGGTTGGACAATCTATGCTGACCGACGCTAGTCCAGATACCTATGTAATTAGCTTACCTATGGCGGTTGGCGCGCAGGATATTGCCTTGCTCGCTTTCCTTGGCGGTACGTCTGCGGCCAGTGGGATGGTGATTGTTTCAACCATCGCTTTGGCTATCATGGTCTCCAATGATTTAGTCATGCCATTGCTATTGCGCCGAATGCGACTCTCGCAGCGCAATCATCGTCACTTCTCTGGTTTGTTACTGATTATCCGCCGTGGGCTAATACTGTTGCTACTGCTTGGAGCTTGGGGCTTTTATCAAGCTCTGGGTAACATCCATTCCCTTTCTGCGATAGGTTTCCTCTCCTTTGCGGCTATCACCCAGTTTGCCCCCGCTTTGATAGGTGGCATGTATTGGCGTCAGGGAAACCGCAAAGGGGTATACGTTGGTTTGGCGGTAGGTTTTACCTTATGGCTGATTACCTTAATGAGCCAAACCGATATGTTGGCGGGCAGCGCGCAAGACAACTTCCTATTGTGGATGATTACTCCGCCTGAATGGCTGCAAAACCTCAATGTCAAAAATTCTGACTGGGGCATAGTACTCAGTGTGGCGTTGAATACGCTTTGTTATGTTGTTGTTTCGCTGCTCACTCGTGCCAGTCTAAGTGAGCGCTTACAGTCGGCTTCGTTTGTCGGGACGCCTCTACCTGAAAGTGAAAACATGAGCTTGTATCAAAGCCGTGTCACTGTGGGTGAGTTAGAGATGCTGGCGTCGCGTTTCGTTGGAAGGCAACGGGTGCGAAGTGCATTCAGGCAATATTGGCAACAGCAAAGAGAAACTTTACTGCCCAATCAACAAGCGCCTTCTACTCTAATTCGCCATACAGAAAGGGTGTTGGCCGGCGTTTTTGGTGCCTCATCGGCTAAGTTAGTCCTTACTTCCGCGCTGCAAGGAAGAAACATGCAGCTTGAAGAGGTCGCTACTATTGTTGATGAAGCTTCAGAGCTGTATGACTTTAGCCGAGGACTACTGCAAGGGGCGATTGAGCATATCGGTCAAGGTATTGCAGTGGTTGATAAGCAGCTTCGCTTAGTCGCATGGAATCAGCGTTATCTAGAATTATTTACCTTCCCAGCAGGCTTAATTCAAGTTGGAAGACCGATTGCCGATGTAATTCGCCACAATGCTGAGTGCGGATTGTGTGGTCCGGGTGACCCTGAGGAGCATGTGCGGCGACGGGTTTATCACCTTGAACAAGGGACGCGTCATACTTCTTCGCGTGTGCGACCTGATGGGCGGGTGATAGAAGTGCAGGGTAACCCTATGCCTGGTGGTGGATTTGTGATGAGCTTTACCGATATCACCGTCTTTCGCGATGCCGAACAAGCACTAAAAGAGGCAAATGAAACCCTTGAAGAGCGCGTCCAAGAGCGTACTCAAGAGCTAGAGCAACTGAACAAAAAGTTGGTCTCAGCCACTCAACGCTCTGAACATGAGTCTCAATCCAAATCGCGCTTTTTGGCGGCCGTAAGCCATGACTTAATGCAGCCTCTCAATGCTGCTCGTCTGTTTGCCTCATCTTTGTCTGAAGTGGCAAAAGAGCCTGAAACCCAGCAGCTTTCCAAACATATTGAAAGTGCCTTAGGGGCGGCGGAAGATTTGATTGGTGATTTACTGGATATCTCACGTCTAGAATCTGGCAAGCTAGATATCAATGTGCATGGTTTTGCGATTAACGATGTTTTATCTAACCTCAATGCTGAATTTAGTGCGCTTGCTAAGCAGCAAGGTATTGAGTTCACCATGATTCCAAGTCAGCTATTGGTTCAATCTGACCCGAAACTCTTACGTCGTGTGGTTCAGAATTTCTTAACTAACGCTTTCCGCTATAGCCCAAAAGGTAAAGTGGCTCTCGGTGTGAGACGAGTGGGAGGCCAAGCACGCATCGATGTGTGGGACAATGGAATGGGCATTGATGAGGACAAGCAGCAAGAGATATTTGAAGAGTTTAACCGCGGGACTCAAGTCCGTTCTGATCAGGGTTTAGGGCTTGGACTCGCGATTTCGAAAGGGATCGCTCATGTACTCGGTCACCAAATCACTATGCGTTCATGGCCGGGTAAAGGCAGTGTGTTCTCGATTACGCTCGCGCGCAGCGAAAAAGCTCTTGAGCCTGTAAAAGCTGAACCTGCAAGCTCTACTTCAGACTTGAGTCATTTGAAAGTTCTGTGTGTGGATAACGAAACCGATATTTTGGTAGGTATGGAAACCTTGCTCGGCCGATGGGGGTGCGACGTACGTACCGCAGTAGATCTAGTTAATAGCTTACAGGCAATAGAAGAAACCTGGGTGCCGGATGTGATCTTGTCTGACTATCGACTCGACAATGGACGCACCGGATTAGAAGTGCTTCAGCAATGTCGCCTGCGTTTAGGTGATAGCTTTATCGGCGTCATTATTAGTGCCGATCGCACGGACGATATGCTAGATGGTATCAAGTCGAATGGATTTAGCTTTATTCCCAAGCCAGTTAAACCGCTAAAACTCAGGGCGGTTTTGAATAGGGTATAGAGGAGTGAGAGTTGGGAACGGGCTGCGCCCTATGGAAGGTTGGATCGCTACGCTGCTGGATAACGGGATCGGGCTTCGCCCTTCTAGAAAGCTAGAGTTGAACTCTCAACCACTGCGGAGAACTTTAGTTATCCAGTTATCGTAAGGCAAAGTCCTTTCCCGTATCCAACGAAAAAGGGTTGACGCAAAAGGTCAACCCTGAAAAATTTCTCCAGCTCTCCAGCTCTCCAGCTCTCCAGCTCTCCAGCTCTCCAGCTCTCCAGCTACTCCGTAAACAAAGTCTCGTATTTAACGAATGCAGTTTGAGTTTCGCCGTAATACAGCGTGCCTTCAGATTGAATAGCCACTCGTAGTAAGCTTTCAGCGGATGTTGGTTTAGCTATAGAAATTGCCCAGTGCTGACCAGTACTGTCTGTTGGCTGCATATCTAACGGTTGAGCGCTCTGATCTTGGCTATCGACAATGGATAGCTTTACACCTTCTAAAGGGAAAGCGGCCTTCAATGATAAATCTAAGCCGTTTGCGGTTAACTTCTCAGAACGAAACTGCACTTTAAAGTCGCCGTTGGTCATATCACACAGTCCGCTGGTGTAGCGGCAGTTAGACTTGGCGGCTAACTTATAGGTTTCGCCTTCTTTCGCGGCATGAGGCTTTTCACTCAGCGCCATATCTGTACCAAAGTAGGCAATCAGAGAAAGAATTGGGGCAATCAATAATGCGATTAGAAAGTGCTTATTTTTGAACATCTTGCGTCCTGGCTTCAACGTTAAAAGGCTAAGTTAACTCAATTTAGCGAATAAAAAAGCCCCCGAGGGGGCTTTTGTGGCTTAGGTATTATTTTAGTGGTCTACTGCACCGCCAGCACCTGCTGGTACACGTACGTGCTCAACCAAGTCTTTCACTTCTTGTGGTGTTTCTGCTGTTACTTTCGATACAGCGAACGCTACGATGAAGTTAAATAGAGCACCAATTGCACCGAATGCGTTTGGCTCAATGCCTAGGAACCAGTTGCTACCCCAGCTTTCTAGGTATTTCCAGTCAGCAACGAATAGGATGCCTTTGTGTTGGAATACGTAGAATAGCGTGATGCTGATACCAGCAATCATACCTGCGATTGCGCCTTCCTTGTTGATGCCTTTACTGAAGATTCCCATCATCAGCGCAGGGAAGATGGAGGAAGCTGCGAGGCCAAAGGCCAGTGCTACTGTACCTGCTGCAAAGCCTGGCGGGTTGAGACCGAGGTAGCCTGCCACCGCAATCGCCACCGCCATGGAAATCCGACTGGCGAGTAGCTCTTTCTTCTCGGAGATATTCGGATTGATGACGCCTTTGATTAAATCATGGGATATCGCAGAGGATATCGCGAGCAATAGACCTGCCGCTGTTGACAGTGCTGCAGCCAAACCACCTGCTGCCACCAAAGCAATAACCCAGTTTGGAAGCTTAGCAATCTCAGGGTTAGCCAGTACCATGATGTCACGGTCAACTTTCAGCTCGTTAGTTGCTGGGTTTGAGGTGTACTCAATCAGGCCATCGCCGTTCTTATCATCAAAGCCTAGTAGACCTGTTTTCTCCCAGTTTTTGAACCAGTCAGGACGCTCATCATAAGCAAGGTGCTGACCTGGTGCTGGGTTGACGGTATCCATTAGGTTTAGACGAGCCATCGCTGATACTGCTGGTGCAGTAGTGTATAGAATAGCGATGAAGATAAGTGCCCAACCTGCTGAAGTACGTGCATCACGAACTTTCGGTACAGTGAAGAAACGGATGATTACGTGTGGTAGACCCGCAGTACCGATCATTAGTGACATAGTGTAAACAAACATGTTTAACGTATCACCACGGACTTGGGTGGTATATTCACTAAACCCGAGTTCGGTGACCACTTGGTCGAGCCTATCGAGTAGATAGACATCGGTGCCTTGTATGGTACTCCCTAAGCCAATTTGAGGAAGAGGGTGACCAGTTAGTTGCAGAGAGATAAAGATTGCAGGGATAGTGTAAGCTAAAATGAGTACGCAATATTGAGCAATCTGCGTGTAAGTAATCCCTTTCATGCCACCCATTACAGCGTACATGAATACGATACACATACCGATCAGTAGGCCGGTAGAGTAGTCAACTTCAAGGAAACGACCGAACGCAACACCAACGCCTTTCATCTGACCGATTACATAAGTGACCGACGCGATGATAAGACAGACAACTGCTACGATACGTGCTGCGTTTGAGTAGAAACGCTCACCTACGAACTCTGGTACAGTAAACTTGCCGAACTTACGTAGGTAAGGTGCAAGTAGTAGTGCGAGAAGTACGTAACCGCCAGTCCAACCCATAAGGAATACGGAGCCGCCGTAACCCATAAAGGCAATTAGACCTGCCATAGAGATAAATGATGCGGCTGACATCCAGTCTGCTGCGGTTGCCATACCGTTGGCGATTGGGTTTACACCACCGCCTGCAACATAAAACTCTTTAGTTGACCCAGCACGTGCCCAAATCGCAATACCTATGTAAAGGATAAAGGTCGCACCAACAACGAGGTAAGTGATAGTTTTCAAATCCATCTGAGTTACTCCTTACTCATCTACGCCGAATTCACGGTCGATTTGGCGCATTTTCCACGCGTAGTAGAAAATAATACCCAGGAAGGCATAGATAGAGCCTTGTTGAGCAAACCAGAAACCAAGCTTGTACCCGCCTAGTTGAAATTGATTGAGTTCATCTACAAATAAAATGCCGCAGCCGAAAGAAACGACAAACCAGATAACCATAAGGCTAATCATCAGTTTTACGTTCTTATCCCAGTAGGCTTTGGCTTTATCCTGACTTTCAAACGCCATTGCCGTCTCCTTACGTGTTCGTTGTTAATAAAATGTTTCAATATCTACATTAGCAAGGGTGGGACAAGAACTCTTTTCAACTTTAGTCGCGGTGAGAAAAACAAAAAGCGCCTAAAAATAAGGCGCTTAAGGATTAATGATAGATTTTTGTGATGTTAATGGTGTGTTAAATTAGCCTAAAGTCTAACGTTTTATTGTTAGTCTTATCGATTTTCGTTATCCGGCGTAGAAATCTTTGATCCCCATCAGCAGGTTGCTTACTGCTACGGCCGCAAGAATAAGCCCCATCACACGACTGATAATGGCGGCACCGACATTGCCAATCCATTTTTGAATATGTGTCGCACCCAGAAGTAACAATAGGGTAATAAGTAAAACTGTCACCATGACAGCGGCAGTAATTCCCTGATCGACAATCGCGTACCTGTGATTATCCGTCAGCATCACAATCGCCATCATCGCCCCTGGAGAAGCAATAGAGGGAATAGCTAAAGGGTAAACCGCCAAATCAGCGAGATCGGAATGACTCACCTCTTCAGAAAGCTTAGTTTCTTGTTCAGGCTTTGATTCGCCAAAAATCATGGTTAGGGCAAACAGTAGTAGTACTAAGCCACCAGCTGCCTGAAACGCTGGCAGAGGAATCTGCATCGCCTCAAGGAGCAACTGACCTGCAACGAGGAAAAACAGCAGCACACCGGTTGAAATGGCCACGGCTTTTAAAGCGACCAAACGGCGCTGCTTGGCAGTGAGATGCTGAGTTTGAGATAGGTAAACAGGGACTGAGCCAATGGGATCGATGACTGCCCACAGGACGACGAATTGAGTAATTAGAACGCTTAGCAAGAGAAGTACTCCCAGAGTTTGTTGAACAGAGGGGTAAATCAGATTTTTGCCTGATGCCTCAAGTGTAGCAAATTTCTAGGAGTATTTGTGTCAGAAACTGGTGAGTTAAGCTTCTGATTCGAGTTGTTGAAGTAAAATAACTGCTTGAGTGCGATTTTTAACACCTAACTTACGGAATATTGCAGTCATATGAGCCTTTATCGTTGCTTCTGATACATTTAACTCATAAGCAATCTGCTTATTCAGCAAGCCATCAGATAGCATTCCTAATACTTTATATTGCTGCGGGGTCAAAGTGGCAATTTTTTCTGCTAAATCATTACAGGCTGCGTTGTTGGTAATGGAACCTTCAGGGAAGAAAGGCTCGCCATTGAGCACCTGATTGAGAGCACTGACGAGCTCACGCATATCACTGGATTTAGGAATGAAACCAAATGCGCCATGGCTCTTAACTTGAGTCACGACTGACGACTCTTCACTGGCAGAAACCACTACGATTGGTAAATCGGGATATTCGGCACGTAGTTGAATCAAGCCTGACATACCGTTTGCTCCAGGCATCTTTAAGTCGAGCAGAAGCAGATCGGGTTCGTCTTCTTTCGCGAGCAGCGTAAGTAGGGCATCTAATGAGTCGGCTTCTAGCAGATTAGCACCACTCACCGCCATATGTACCGATTGGAACAGAGCATTTCTAAACAGCGGATGATCATCCGCAATGATAATGGTGTAGGTCGAATCCATGACGTTAACTACTTATGACGGTTTAGTTAATAGAATTATTGTCATCTTTGCGATTGTGGACAATGTTTATCCGCTAAAAGTCTGAACTGTATCGGGTTTTATTAGCAAAATTGCATATAGATACCAGCCAAAGCAAACAAATGTCCGCTTACTAAGCAGTTTATAGACATTTGCTCACTTTGGCTGGTATTTGGTCGCTGACTACAAGAGCGCCAGTAAGTAACTAGCGCTGTTTGAATAGCTTAAAGGTTATGGGTATCCAAATGCTGTAGGAATGTCTCTGCGTTCATAAAGCCAGTAATGCGCGCGTTTGAAACGGGCTCACCATTAGCATCCCAGAACTCAATAGTAGGAAGCCCAAGAACGTTCATCTCTTTCAACAGTGCAATGTCTTGCGGTTGGTTTCGTGTCACGTCCGCTTGCAGTAACACAAAGTCCTTGAGTCGTGACTCAACATCAGACTGGTGGAAGGTGTATTTCTCGAACTCTTTACAAGCGACACACCAGTCGGCGTAGAAATCGAGCATTACCGCTTTACCATCCGTTTTTGCTTTGGCAAGTTGTGTGTTGAGCTGTTCAACATTGGCGATCCGGATAAATTCTATCTGATTTTGTTTTTGCTCGGTGCTGATCGCGCTCTTACCAAAGTAGTGGTTCAATGCAGGTTGAACTGAGGCAAATAATCCCAGCACAGCGATGATTCCTACCACGCTTTGCTTCCAACCGCCAAATGGCAGTGAATTTTTGACATGGTAGAGCCAACCAAACGCTGCGATGCCGAGCACCGACCACAATCCAGTCGCCCACACCTCAGGCAAGATGCGCTCAAGTAAGAATATTGGCGCAGCCAGTAGAATGAAGCCAAACAGAGTCTTGACCCGATCCATCCAATTGCCTGCTTTAGGTAGCAGCTTGTTGCCAAAGACAGCGACTAGCATCAATGGGATGCCCATACCTATAGCTAATGCGTATAGAGCGATACCACCAGTGAGTAGATCGCCACTTTGAGCCACGTACAGTAAAGCTCCAGACAGTGGTGCTGTAGTACAAGGTGAACAAACTAAGCCAGAAATCGCCCCCATGGCGAACACGCCCAGTGAACTTCCACCTTGTTGTTTGTTACTTAAATTGTTCAACCACGTCTGAACGCTGCTAGGCAGTTGTAAGCTGTAGAGACCAAACATGGAGAGTGCTAGAGCGACAAATAAAACGCTTAGGCCAATTAAGACATAAGGGTGCTGCATGGCTGCTTGAAATTGCATACCTGCTGACGCAACAACTAGGCCTAGTAAGGTATAGGTCAATGCCATGCCTTGCACGTAAACAAAGGCTAAACCCAGAGCACGTCCATGGCTAAGCTTACCGCTACCCAAAACAATACTGGTTAAAATTGGGTACATTGGCAGTACACATGGTGTAAAGGCGAGACCAACACCTAAAGCCAAAAATAGTAGAGGCGTCCACCAGTTGTCACTGAGCTTAGAGGCGAGGTTTGACTCGCTTGATACGGGTGTTTGCTTTGTTGCTGTCGTTGATGCCGTTGGTTCTTTTTGAGTTGGAATGACTGCATTCGCTTCTTGGAAGTCGAAGCTAGTGACATCGATAACTCGGGTTTCTGGTGGGTAGCAAAAACCGGCTTTGGCACAGCCTTGGTATTGAACGATCAGGCGCGCCCCATCTTGGTAATTTGCGAGCGGAACTTCGACAAACAGTGGTGTCGTGTAAATATTTACCTCACCAAAGAACTCATCTTTGTAAGGTTCTCCATCTCGCATTTCAATATCACCAAGAGTGACATTTTCGCCACTGACAGAAATACGATGTTGATAGAGGTAGTAATCTTCTTTGACTTGCCAATCGAGGAAAACGCGATTCCCTTGTTGGAAAGAATTGAATGGGAAAGCTTGGTCTACCGGAACAAAAGTATTGTTGCTAACGCCAAAGCTTGGTGCGGAGTTTGATTGCTCAAAAACGGCCAAAGCAGGTGCAGAAACAATAGAAAAACACAGCAGAACTAGAGAAAAAGCGAAGCGCATAGAAGAGTCACTTAAGTTAAATTTTCATCATTTTAACTCAATCAGACAGAGGAAAGGGGGAATAAGTTTCAACTTACTATCATTTAGAACATTTTTTGTGTGATGCCTCCCCAAAGAAATGGGGCTCTTAGAGGAGGCAATAAAGTACTAAGCGACACCTAACCGCGCGCGAACCACACGCTCACACGCATCAATGTTGTCAGTATCTTTAGGGATGACAAGCACCGTGTCGTTACCGCCAACCGTACCTAAGATCTCGGTATGTGGGTCAATATCGACTAATCGAGCGACAAGTTGCGCGCTACCTGGGTGGGTTTTGACCACCACCATAGCCTGGTTATGAGTTATGAATTCTATCTGGGAAGAAATAGAGGACTCGACACGTACCGGAGCCGTTTCAACGGTAATGCAGTAAACCTTCTTACCACACGCATTCTGGACTTTCACTACACCTAACTGAGACAGCAATCTAGAGACGGTAGATTGACTGATACCTTCGAAACCAATATCTACCAAGGCTTCACGGAGCTCATTTTGAGTGCTAAAACTTTGCTGTTGCAGCAGACGTTTGCATGCCGCGGTTAGCGTTTTGTCTTCACTGTAGTCAATAGTGGTTGCGTTTAGAGTTTCACTCATGGGAACTCCTTAAAAAACATGACGTAGGGATGATTCGTCCATGTAACTATCAGCACTTAACTCCATCTAGGTGCCGTACCATTTGATTGAGCGGTCACTTCTTTTTTGGTGACTTATATTTAATGCGATCATAATACCACCAAAGTATATGTGGCTTTGTGAGAGTGATCGCCAAATAAATAACTGCTTTTACGGATGTTTTTTGGAGAAATATTCTGATGGAAAGTGGATATTTATTCCTGATTGGGAATAAATATCCAGCTTAATTTTAGAGGGAGAGTAGCGAGATTAAGCGCTGATTGCTTAGCGCGCTTCCGTCATGATTTCGCGTGAGAATACTTTTTCACAGTAATGGCATTTTAGCTGCACATTCTCTTTCTTTTGCTGCACATTAAAGCGACTTTCTACCGGTTCTCCGTGTGAAATACAGTTGCTGTTCGGGCACTCAAATACACTTTCAATGCTTTCTGGAAGCACAAGATTAAGCTTGTTGACGACCTTGTATTCTTCAATCTGATTCACCGTTGCTTTTGGTGCATAAAGCGCTAGTTGGTTAGCTTGTTCCTTAGTCAGGTAGATGTTTTCAATCTTGATCAGGTCTTTGGCACCTAGCGCTGAAGAAGGCAGGTTTAGACCTATCGTAATACGCTCATTTGACTTGTGCATTTTGAACAGTTTCAGCACCTTGATGCCGATGTTTGCAGGAATATGGTCAATGACAGAGCCGTTGCGAATCGCTTCTACTTGTAGTTGAGTTTCTTTTACCATGATAGTTCTCCTGCGGATTAAAGAGTTTCGTTCAAGACTAGGGCTAGCAGAGCTTCGCGTGCATAAACGCCATTTTCAGCTTGCTCGAAGTAGTAAGCGTGTTTGGTCTTATCGACATCTGTGGTGATCTCGTCAACACGTGGTAGCGGGTGAAGCACTTTTAAGTTGTCGCGCGCGCCTTCTAGGGTTGCTGCTGTGAGGATGAAGGCTGATTTTATATGTGCGTATTCAGATTCATCAAAGCGCTCTTTTTGCACTCGCGTCATGTAAAGCACGTCGAGTTCAGGTACCACTTCTTCGATGTTGTTGTGCATGCTGAACTTGATACCCGCTTCCTCTAACTCTTCACAGATATAGTCAGGCATAGCCAGCGCATCTGGTGCGATAAAGAAGAAACGTACATTGTTGAATTTTGCCAGTGCTTGAGTCAGTGAGTGCACAGTGCGGCCATATTTAAGGTCACCAACGAAAGCAACGTTAAGGTTATCAAGCGTGCCTTGCGTTTCGTAGATAGAGAATAGGTCGAGCAGAGTTTGGGTTGGGTGTTGGTTTGCACCGTCGCCACCATTAATGATTGGCACACCGTTAGAGAACTCAGACGCTAAACGCGCAGCCCCTTCTTGAGGATGGCGCATCACAAAGGCATCAACATAGGAAGCAATGACTTGGACTGAGTCTGCCAAGGTTTCCCCTTTCTTAGCCAGAGACGTGTTACCCCCGTTATCGAAGCCAATCACGCTGCCGCCTAAACGCTCAACGGCGGTTTCAAACGACAAACGGGTACGCGTCGATGGCTCGAAGAAGCAACTCGCCACGACTTTGTTTTTTAGTAGCTCAGGGTTGGGCTCTGCTTTTAAGCGTGCTGCAGTATCGACGATAAGTTCAAGCTCGCTGCGGCTGAGCTCAGGGATGGATATGATGTGCTTGTTAAATAACGAATGCGCCATAGCTGTATTTCCTCGCCTCATAGATGACAGACAAAAAAAAGCCCCCTAATAATAGGAGGCTGATAAAGGATCGTTGGAGACCAAAAATAAAACAGCTGACGTCCCTGATTCAGGGCGCGTTTTGTAGCAACGATGGGTTACTAGTAGCTGAAACATTTTGTACTCCTTAGACAAATTGCGGAGGATTATACGGACAAAATTACGTGACGCAAGCGTTTGCGCAAAGTATCCATAAATTGGATTTTTATGCGAAATTGATTGTTTTTGATGGGCTTTTTGCAGCCGTTGGCAGAACTTGCTTGAAGGGTGATTGTGAATTTTTTTATAGTAAGCGCGATGAAAAAAAATGCGGGCTTTATTCAGCATGCTTTTTGAAACATGGTGAACGCCACCCGCATTTCCCTGCAAATCACTCGTGATACCTATGGATTACTTCCGCGATATAGAGTGTTCTCGATTAATATCTTTGAGTGATATTAGTCGCCTAGTGTTGCTACCATCACTGCTTTGATAGTGTGCATGCGGTTCTCTGCTTCATCGAAGACGATAGAGTGTTTAGATTCAACAACTTCATCTGTTACTTCTACGCCATCTTTAAGTTGTGGGTACTCAGCCGCTAGTTGCTTACCAACGGTAGTATCTTCGCCATGGAATGCAGGTAGACAGTGCATGAATTTCACATGTGGGTTACCTGTCGCTTTTAGCATTTCCATGTTCACTTGGTAAGGCATCATTAGGTTGATACGCTCAGCCCATGCTTCTTTCGCTTCACCCATAGATACCCATACGTCTGTGTATAGGTAATCACAGCCTTGAACGCCTTCTTGTACTTCTTCAGTCAGAGTGATTTTCGCACCGGTTTCTTCAGCGATTTCGCGACAAGTCGCTACTAGCTCTTCTTCTGGCCAGAACGCTTTAGGAGCCACTAGACGGATGTCCATACCCATCTTCGCCGCACCAACCATTAGAGAGTTACCCATGTTGTTGCGAGCGTCACCTAGGTAAGCGAACTTCATTTCATGTAGCTGTTTACCACGGCCGTGTTCCATCATAGTTAGGAAGTCAGCTAGGATTTGCGTTGGGTGGAACTCGTCTGTTAGGCCATTCCATACAGGAACACCAGCGTATGCGCCTAGCTCTTCAACGATTTCTTGACCAAAGCCGCGGTACTCGATGCCGTCGTACATGCGACCAAGAACGCGAGCTGTATCTTTCATTGACTCTTTGTGACCGATTTGAGAACCCGATGGGCCTAAGTAAGAAACTTGAGCGCCTTGGTCAAATGCTGCAACTTCAAATGCACAACGAGTACGAGTAGACGTTTTCTCGAAAATTAGGGCAATGTTTTTGCCTTTTAGACGAGGTTGTTCATAGCCGTTGTATTTCGCTTTTTTAAGTTCCGCAGATAGATCCAACATGTGTTGAATTTCACGTGGATTAAAGTCTAATAGTTTTAGGAAGTTACGGTTGCGTAGGTTAAAAGCCATGATGTTTTCCTTCTTTGTTTTGATTGCGCTCTCTTGGTTGCAGGGAAAGAGGTAAGAAAGCGCATAAATAAGTAATGTTTGTATAACTATTGCTTCCACAGTGGGGAGCGAGATATGAATACCTTAAGTTCAACGAGGGTCTGGTTATTCAATCTCGCTCCAGTTGTGGAGTAACGAGCCGGTTAGCCTTTGGTGATATTGGTACCCGCGGTGCCTTGAAGAATGCGTAAACCATCTTCTAAAGAACCAATGCCGACCACTTTGCCACCTTGTGTAATGAACTCGCATGACGCTTCGATCTTCGGTCCCATAGAGCCAGCATCAAATTGGTACTGAGCTAACTCAGATGGGTTAGTGCTGCGTAGAGCATGTTGAGTTGGTTTGCCCCAATCTAGGTAAACTGCATCAGCGTCAGTCAGGATAAGTAGTGCATCGGCGTCCAGTTGTTTTGCTAGGAATGCAGCAGACATGTCTTTGTCGATAACCGCTTCAACACCAACTAATTTGCCGTTTTCACGTTTGACCGGAATACCGCCACCGCCAGTACAGATAACCAAGTGGCCTTGTTCGATAAGCGCGGTAATCGCTTCATGTTCAATGATGCCTGTAGGCTGTGGGCTTGGGACTACGCGGCGGAAGTGTTGGCCGTCTGGCTTGATTGTCCAGCGGTACTTCTCTGCTAATTCACGCGCTTCTGCTTCTTCGTAAATTGGGCCGATAGGCTTGGTTGGATCGGCGAATGCAGGATCGCTTGGGTCAACCGTCATTTGAGTCAACATGCAAGTTGCGTTGACGTTAGGCATTTGGTTTTTAAACTCTTGCATCAGCATGTAGCCGATCATGCCTTGAGTTTCACTGCCCAGTACATCAAGTGGGTACGGAGCGACTTTTTTGTATTCCAGACCTTGTAGAGCAAGTAGGCCAACTTGTGGGCCATTACCGTGCACAAGCACTACGTTGTACTCTTGCGCAATTTCAGAAATTGTCTTAACCGCAATTTCAATGTTTTGGCGCTGAACTTCAGCTTCTAATGGCTCGCCGCGGCGAAGTAGGGCGTTACCGCCAAGTGCTACAACTACTGTTTGTTTAGTCATTGCTTTAATCTCTCTGCAGGGGGCAGGAGCAAAAGGGCTCCCGCCAACTAATCACTTATTCAAATACCGTCACGCTCGATTGGGCAGCTCATGCAGCGAGCACCACCACGACCACGGCCTAGCTCGTCACCTGGGATAGGTAGAACAGTGATGCCCGCTTTGTCGTATTTCTCGTTGGTGTAAGTGTTGCCTTCGTAGCCAACAACCACGCCTGGTTTCACCGTCAGTACGTTGTTTGCGTCGTTCCACTGCTCACGTTCTGCGTGGAAGTTGTCACCACCTGTTGTGATAAGGTTGAGCTTGTCGACACCAAGAGCTTTCTCGATAGCCGTTACAAAGTAGCCCTCTTCTTTCACATTAACCGCACCAGACTCATCGCCAGTTAGGCTCCAACATTTCACGTCTTTACGAACCACTTCTGGGTAAACAGAGAAGGTATCTTCGTTCATGTGAGTCATAACGGTGTCTAGGTGCATGCAAGAGCGGTGTTTAGGCAGCTCCATCGCAATGATTTGTTTCGCTTGACCGTGCTTGAACAGACCAGAAGCTAAGTGTTCAACACCTTGTGCCGTTGTGCGCTCAGACATACCGATAAGCACTGTGCCGCGACCGATAACGAGTACGTCGCCGCCTTCGATAGTTGAGTTGTCGTAGTTGATTGTCTCTTCGTCGCCGAAGTACTTAATGAAGTCTTGACCTGCGAAGGTTGGGTGCCAACGGTAAATAGCACGAACATGGTTTGTTTCACGTTGACGAGCTGGTTTTGCCATTGGGTTGATTGATACGCCACCGTATACCCAGCAAGAAGTATCACGAGTAAATAGGTGATTTGGTAGAGGCTCAATGATGAAATCAGTTGGAGCATGCAGACCTTGCATCATTGAAGAAGATTTCATTGGCATTTCAGCGTAAGAAAGGCCACCAGTCAGAATTTTAGCTAGCTCTAGATTAGGTAGGTCACCTAAGTAGCAGCGTACATCGTTAGCGAAGGTCTTGCCTAAGCGGTAATCTGATACTTGGCGGCTAAGTAGCCAGTCTTTTGCTTCTGGAACAGCAAGCGTGTCTGCTAGTAGGTCTGTAAGAAGTAGCACTTCCACACCTTGATCACGCAATGTTTGAGTGAATACGTCGTGCTCTTTACCTGCACGCTCAACTGCCAGTACGTCATCAAATAGCAGATCGTGACAGTTAGAAGGTGTCAGGTGAGTCAGAGCTCGTCTAGGGCGGTGAACAAGAACGCGACGTAATTGACCGATTTCAGAACCTACGTATAACTTACTCATGATCGTATCTCTCTTATATTTTAATTAGTCTTAATATTTAAAAACTAATATTTAATTTGTAGGGAATAGAAGCGTGAATTTATTTATTCACTTATTTTGTTTCTGGAACTCATATTACGCCTGTTGGCAGGGGAATCTTAGAGGTCAATCACAGTTCGATTTTTATGCTCCAGGCCTTGATTTACAAGGGTTTTAACAATATCTATGCAGTTGTTATTGAGCTGTAACACCCCTAATTAGCCACTCAGTGTGGAACTTTATGCAGGTAAATATCCAAGATGCTAGATAAACAATAATTAGAAGAAAGAATATGCACTAAAAATTTAGTAACAATAATTTGAATAAAGCGGAAATATGCAATGAATCTTTCTAGATAATTGCTTTCGAGGTGTTAATTAATCGTTTTATAACAAAATATTTGGTGATAATTGTTGTGCTGATCACATATTAATATTTGCAGCTCTTTAATTACATGGATTTATTTATTTATTTAATTAATAAAGTTTATTGGTTGGGATACTTTTTCTAATTCAAATAATTGAAATGGGAACGGACTACGTCCTAGGGAGAGCTGGATCGCTACGCTGCTGGATAACGGGATCGGGCTTCGCCCTTCTAGAAAGCTAGAGTTGATCTCTCAACCACAGCGGAGAACTTTAGTTATCCAGTTATCCAGTTATCCAGTTATCCAGTTATCCAGTTATCGTAGGACCAAGTCTGTTCTCGCATCCCATTTCTGTAGCTAGGCGTTCAGAACAAAAGGGTTGACCTTATGTGCTAACCCTCAACAATTTCTCCAGCTCTCCAAAAAAAAGAAAAGCCGCACTAAGGCGGCTTTGAGGGTGGCTCACTTCCTGTGAGCCAGGGTAAGGATAAGAAAGTTTATCACCTAGATAAGTGCACCAATACTTAGAACCAAGATGCAGAATAGAGTCAGAATCGCGAGTAGCGGTGCGACCCATTTCACCCAGCGTACGTATGGGACGCGTGCGATAGCCAAACCACCCATAACCACAGCTGAAGTTGGTGTAATTAAGTTAACCAAGCCTGACGCTGATTGGTATGCAGTGATAACGAGTTCACGACCAACACCTGCAAAGTCCGCGAGTGGCGCCATGATTGGCATAGTAAGTACCGCTAGGCCTGACGTAGAAGGTACAAGGAACGAAAGTAGAATCTCTAGGAAGAACATTACGTTAATAAACACTACAGATGATAGACCAGTCACCATTTGTTCTGCTGAGAACAAGATAGTATCTGTGATCATACCGCGGTCCATCACCACGACGATACCACGAGCGATACCGATAATCAGTGCAACACCAAGTAGGTCACGAGCGCCGTCGATAAAGCTATTGGTAAAGTCTTCTTCACTCATTCGAGCAACTAAGCCAACAAGAATCGTTGCAGCCAAGAACATCGCTGAGATTTCAGCCATCCACCAACCAGCAACAGATACACCGTAAATCATTACACCAAACGAGCCACCAAAGATGGTTAAGATGATTTTGCGAGTTGTCGTGAACTCCATCCCTTCTTCAGATTGGCTACCAAGGAAGTGAGCTTTGTTCTCTTCGTACTTGTCGTAAACAATAGATTTAGATTGGTCGGCGCGAACCATGCGCGCATAACGCATGACGTAAGCAACACAGATAGCGTAGCCAATCACGAGCATGATGACGCGTAGCATGATGCCGTCAGTAAATGGAATGCCTGAAGCGTTAGCTGCAATAACCGTTGCGAATGGGTTGATGGTCGAACCTAGAACACCAATCCCCGCGCCTAGTAGTACCGTAGCGGCTGCAACTAATGGGTCAAAGCGCGCTGCCATCATCACGGGTACAAGCAGGGTGTAGAAAGGTAGTGACTCTTCCGCCATACCGTAGACAGTACCACCTGCAGCAAACAGTGCCATCAGGATAGGTATCATCATCTCTTCACGCCCTTCAAGGCGATGGGTTACACGCTCAATACCTGCATCAATTGCCCCTGTTTTGGTTACTAGACCTAAGAAGCCACCGATAACAAGGATAAATAGCGAAACGTCGATTGCGGCTGCTTCGTAGCTGTTGTGGTCGTAGAAGCCATCAATTGGCGCGAGCAGAACATCAATCACGCCTTGTGGGTTGCCTTCAACTGCCTGATAAGTACCTGTTACAGGAACTTCACGACCAAGATCTTCGTTCATTGCTCGGTCGTATTGGCCAGCAGGAACTATCCAGGTCAGCATTGCTACAAGTGCAATTAAGACAAAAAGAATCGTATATGCAGAAGGGAACTTAAAGTTGGCAAAGAAGCCGCCTTTTTTTTCTTCAGTCGGTACAGTTTGGGTTGTCATGGCTATCTCCTTACTTTTATTTATATGACAATAAATAAAAGTGAATCAGCGACTCATAGTTATTAGGAATTAAATAACTTATGTAGGGTAAGTTATTGGTATTCGATTTATAGATTGGGCTTCACTGTCAAATCCGCCCTTTGACGCTATTTTAAAAGCACTCTTAACGACTAACTTTGGTGATCTTCACAAATTAAATCGATAAAAAAATAGGGATTATTAAGTAAAAGTAATTACCCGATTAATTGTTTGAAAAGGGTGGATTAATATTCTAGAAAAATAGGGTGGGATGAGGAGTAATCAGGCGAAATGGCAATGGTTTTAATTTGGCGGGAATTTTATTCAAACGTTGGGATTAAAATGCACAAAGAGTTTTTGAACACTTTATTGATTAAAGTCAAAAATAAAATGTGAGCCAAGATTTTTTACACTATATAAAATAAAAAAGGGAGCCGAAGCTCCCTGATAACAATAAGGTTATTTAGATAAATAAACCACCAAATGTAAAGCCTAGAGCCACTGCAGACGAGATAGTCACCACACCAGGAATAAAGAACGGATGGTTGAAGACGTACTTACCGATACGTGTTGAGCCAGTGTCGTCCATTTCAACTGCTGCAAGCAGTGTTGGGTAGGTAGGTAGTACGAATAGCGCACTCACTGCGGCAAAAGATGCAACGGCTGTTAGAGGCGCGACACCAATAGCCAGTGCTGCTGGCATCAGTGCGACGGTAGTTGCCCCTTGTGAGTAAAGCAACATTGAAGCAAAGAACAGCACCATCGCTAGCATCCAAGGGTAGTCTGAAAGCAGTGCACCAGCGACTTCTTTAATGCCGTCTACGTGTGCGTTAACAAAGGTTGAACCAAGCCAAGCAACACCCAGTACACAAACACACGCTGTCATACCTGAGCGGAAGGTCGCCGCTGAAGGGATTTTAGATGCATCAATCTTAGTCACGAGAACGATGGCTGCCGCTGCTGCCAGCATCACTGTCATGATCGCTTCATTTCGGCCTAGAGCAGGATCTTTAATAAGACCAATTGAACCGGAAATTGCTGCTGCGTAGCAGACAACAAAACCGATCGCGGCAAGGAAGATGTAAGTCGCGGTTTTTGCCGTAGGCAGAATTTCACGCTGTTTTTCAGTTGCCAGCTTGATTAGACCTTTTTCCAGACGTTCTTGATAGATAGGGTCATCTTTAAGTTCGCTGCCCATAAAGTTAGCAACGAATGCACCAATCATACATGCGATGAAAGTGGTCGGAATACATACTGCCAATAGAGTTAGGTAATCAACACCCATTGGTGCCAGCATTGCTGCAAACGCAACAACGGCTGCTGAAATTGGCGAAGCGGTAATGGCGATTTGCGAAGCAACAACCGCAATGGACAGTGGACGTGATGGACGAACCCCTTGGCCTTTCGCTACTTCAGCGATAACAGGCAGAGTCGAGAATGCGGTGTGCCCAGTACCTGCCATAAGCGTCATTAAGAAAGTCACAATCGGCGCATAAAAGGTGATGCGCTCGGGGTGTTTACGCAAAAAGTTTTCAGCCACTTGTACTAGCCAGTCCATACCGCCAGCAACCTGCATAGCTGCAATCGCGGTAATGACCGACATAATGATAAGAATAACGTCTACGGGAATAAAAGCTTGGCTAGTGGGTACACCAAGTACCAAAGACAGTGCGATAACACCTGCACCACCTGCTAAACCAATGCCAATACCACCAATTCTTGCTCCTAAATAGATAAAGAGCAGAACGACAAAGAGTTCGACTGCCACCATATTGATACCTCATAAAGTTTGTTTTGATTCTGATTATCTAACGACTCAGCGTCTAAATGGTTAGATAATAAGAACGAGGGAAAGACCTTGATAAAATTGTGGTTAACCGTATTCAGTGCCAAAAAAGGGCTCCGAAGAGCCCTTTCTTATTGCGATTATTCGTAACGTTTCGCTTTATACGTTGGATGCATAAAGTTTTCAACACAAAGAATTTCGTCAAGCTCTTCTTCGGTTAGCAGACCGCGCTCAAGTACGACTTCACGAACACTCTTACCTGTTTCTGCACAGATCTTACCGACGATGTCACCTTCGTGGTGGCCAATATACGGGTTAAGATAAGTCACGATACCGATAGAGTTGTAGACGTAGCTTTCACACACTTCTTTATTGACTGTGATGCCGTCGATACATTTGTCACGCAAGTTCACACACGCGTTGGATAGGATTGAGATAGACTCAAACATGCTTTGCGCAATTACTGGCTCCATCACGTTAAGCTGAAGCTGACCGCCTTCTGCGGCAAACGAGATAGTGTTGTCGTTACCTAGTACTTTGAAACAAACTTGGTTAACTACTTCTGGAACTACTGGGTTTACTTTCGCTGGCATGATTGAAGAGCCTGCTTGAAGCTCTGGCAGGTTCAGTTCGTTCAGACCTGAACGTGGACCAGATGAAAGTAGACGTAGGTCGTTACAGATCTTAGACAGTTTAACCGCTAGACGTTTTAGTGCGCCGTGTGTCATCACGTAAGCGCCACAGTCAGACGTAGCTTCGATCAAGTCTTCTGCCGGAACCACTTCTAGGCCTGTCACTTCCGCTAGGTGTTTCACTGCTGATGCTTGGTAACCTTGCGCTGCGTTTAGGCCTGTGCCGATTGCTGTTGCACCTAGGTTGATTTCTAGTAGCAGTTTTGATGTGTACTCAAGCGCACGAATTTCTTCGTTTAGAGTGACTGCCCAAGCATGGAACTCTTGACCGACTGTCATTGGTACTGCGTCTTGAAGCTGAGTACGACCCATCTTCAATACATCTTTAAACTCTTGGCTCTTAAGCTCAAAGGCACCTTTTAGATATTCAATCGCTTCAATCAGTTTCGCTACGCTGTTGTATACCGCAATACGGAAGCCAGTAGGGTATGCACAGTTTGTTGATTGGCTCTTGTTTACGTGATCGTTCGGGTTAACGATGTCGTACTGGCCTTTCTCTTTGCCCATTAGTTCAAGGGCAACGTTAGCAATCACTTCGTTGGTGTTCATGTTGACTGAAGTGCCCGCACCACCTTGGAATACGTCTGATGGGAACTGATCCATGCACTTACCTGTTTCAAGGATCAAATCACACGCTTCGATGATGTAGTTAGCAACATCTTTAGGGATAACACCAAGCTCATTGTTGGCTAATGTAGCGGCTTTCTTTGTCATCACCATACCGCGTACAAATTCAGGTACGTCAGAAATAGTCATGTTAGAGATATTGAAGTTTTCAATCGCGCGAAGAGTATGAATGCCGTAGTAAGCGTCAGCGGGTACGTGGCGCTCGCCGAGTAAGTCTTCTTCGATACGGGTTGCTTGGTTAGCCACTTGAGAGGTTTCAGTTAGGGTAGCCATACAGGATCCTTAGATATTTATTCTGATAATAAAGTTGCTTTATAGCCAATCTGTAGTCTAAGAATCCATTCGACAGAATTTTTGGCTGTATAATCCGTCCTGACTTATGTGGCACATGATACTGTACCTGCGGTATAAAAATAGTAAGTGGATCACCTTTTTTGCTTTTGTTGAGTTAAAGTTTTGTAAGATATGAATAGGTTATTAATAACCCTTTAGTGGTAGGGTTTTATTGAGTGTTTTATCACGATTTTTTACAGCTTCAATTTGAGCTAAAACCGTGGAACACGTACACTGAACCCAACAAAGGAGGGCGTGTGTTTCCTATCTTATTATTGCTGTTTATCTTCGTTCCTATTATTGAAATAGGCCTATTTATTCAAGTAGGTGGTTTTCTGGGTTTGTGGCCAACCATCGGCTTGGTACTGATCACCGCATTTGTTGGTGCCTCGTTAGTTCGTAGCCAAGGGTTGCAAACACTGATGTCAGTGCAAAACCGCCTTCGGCAGGGAGAGTTACCTGCTCAGCAGATCTTTGAGGGCGTGATGTTGGCGGTTGCCGGCGTGCTGCTTCTTACCCCAGGTTTTATGACCGATGCATTCGGTATGCTGGTTCTACTTCCTGCTCCTAGGGCGGTTATCGCTAAGTACTTGATGAGCAAAATGGTGGTGAAATCAGTGGGTGGTGGTTTTCATGGCGAGCAGTTTGGTCAGAACCCATTTGAACAAGGTCCTTTCCACAAAGGGGACTCTAAGCAAGGCTCGACTTTCGAAGGGGAGTTTGAGCGTAAAGATGATGATGACCAAAACCGATTAAACTAATCCGTTTAACTCTTTTTCTAAAGGCGCTCTCACAGCGCCTTTTTTGTTTCTGTCCAACGCTGAATATCTCTAAAGTAGTTACTCTATTTATTAGCAAAAACTTAAATAATTCAACCTTCTCGTCTCAAAGTTGAAACTTCTGTTACCACCATGTGTTGAAAGTTTGACGATGCTTCAATTATTCATCATGTCTATGAGATCGAAATCTCACTGTCACTGAATGTAATTTTTAGTTTCATAAAAAACATCAACACTGGACATGATTTATTAAAAAGTAGTCACGAAAAAAGTGATTTGGAACACGCTTTCTCGTTGTGGAGCAACATTGAAAGCGATGCATGGTGGATAACATGAAACAAAAACTAACCCCAACGCTACTTGCAGCAGTGGTAGCAGGTGCTCTGTCTTCTCCAGCAATGGCAGACATTATTATTTCTCAGTATGTAGAAGGTGGCAGCAACAACAAAGCAATCGAGATTGCTAACACAGGTGATGCTTCTGTCTCTCTTGATGGCTATGAGCTAGCCAAATCAACCAATGGCAATGGTGAGTGGGGCAGCAAGCTGTCACTCAACGGCCAAGTGCTGGCAGCGAAAAGCGTACTGGTTGTTGCTCATACTAGCGCCAGCGACGACATTAAAGCGGTTGCGGACATCCTTAATGGCTCAGTAACGGGTTTCAATGGTAATGACCCAATGGCACTGCTGAAAGATGGCAGTTTGCATGATCTGCTAGGTGACATGGGTGGCTCTGACTTTGCAAAAGATACCACTTTAGTTCGCAACTCAGATGCGATGACACCTTCTACAGCGCACAATGCTGCACAGTGGTCTTCACTGCCGAAAGATAGCATTGAAGGGTTAGGTACGTTGGATGGTGGCACAGCTCCAGAGCCATTCGCTTGTACTCAAGATGGCGCAGCGCCAACCTTTACTTCTATTCAAGAAATCCAGGGTGAAGGTGATACCTCTCCATTTATTAATGGTTACCCTTACATCACAGACGAAGACTTCTTTGTTAAAGGTGTGGTTAGCGCAGTAACTACAGGCCTAACCAAAGGTTTCTACCTACAAGCACTGACGGATGACTACAACCCACAAACATCAGAAGGCTTATTCGTTCACACTAACCAGTCAAGCTCAGAGCTAAAGCCGGGCGATGTCGTGTGTGTGAAAGGTAAAGTTCAAGAATACTACAGCCACACTCAGCTAAAAGCAGAGAACAACAATTGGGTTAAGCAAGGCGAACAAGCAGCGCCAACGGCGACGGATATCGAGATCCTGCCAACAGATAAAAACTTCGATCGCACGTTAGAGCGTTACGAAGGCATGCTAGTCAGAACAACTGAAGCGCTCGATATGCGTGTGACGCGTACTTTCGGCTACGATTACGCTGCGCGTCGTAACAACATGGTACTGGCGCAAGGTCGTATCAGCATGCAGCCAAACCAAAACTTTGCTGCTGGTTCAGAGCAAGCGAAACAGCAAAGCATCGAAAACGCGGAGCGTCGTCTATACGTAGAATCTGATGCCAAAGCGCCAAACGGCTCTATCCCCTACTACCCAGATTTTGGCCGCACTGACGCAGACCAAGATGGTTCAACAGAAGATTACATCCGTGTTGACGATACGATTGTTGGTCTAGAAGGTGTGATCACCTACAGCTACGGTGATTACCGTCTAATCCCGACCAATACGCTAACCAGTGAAAGCTTCGTACGTAACGACCCACGTACTCAAGATATCGATATGAAAGAAGGCGACCTACGTATCGCGACTTTCAACGTCTTGAACTACTTCAACTCGCCGTTTGGTGGTGACACGAACCCGCATGGTAACAACCGTGGTGCTAACAACTTTGAAGAGTTTGAAGTACAGCAAGCGAAGATCGTTAATGCGATTCTACGTCTAGATGCTGACATCATCGGCCTGATGGAAATCGAGAACAACGGCTTTGGTGAAAGCGGTGCGATTCGTCAGCTTGTTGACCAGCTTAACGCACGGATTGAAAACAAGAAAGATCGCTACGACATCGTCACTATCGACAGCAATGGCGATAAAGCGACAGACGAGAATGACTACATCGGCACCGACGTTATCACAACAGGCGTTATCTACCGTCCTAAAGTGGTTAAGCTAAAAGAGCCTCGCGTTATCGCAATGCCAAGTCAGCAAGCGCCTGAAGTGGTTGATGAAAACGGCAAAGTGATTGAAGACGGTAAGAACTACCAGCGTGATTCTCTAGCGCCAACCTTTAAGGTTAAAGGGACCAAAGAGAAAATCACAGTGGCGATCAACCACTTCAAATCAAAAGGCTCTAAGTGTTGGGAAGATGCTGCACCTGTTGAGCAAGGCGGTCAGGGTGGTCAAGACCTAGATAAGCAAGGCTCATGTGAAAACTTCCGCGTTGCAGCGGCAGTGGCACTAGGTGATGCGCTGAAAGAGATTAAAGGCCATAAAGTTATCTTGGGTGATATGAACTCGTACGGCATGGAAGACCCTATGCTTGTTCTGACGGATTACAGCCAAGAGAAGTACGGTAAGACAATCAAAGCGGCACGTAACACATACATTGGTGGTGAAGTTCAGTACGGTGATGACGGTGCGGTGATTAATCACAACTACGGCTACATCAATGCCGTAGCAAAAGCGCATCCAAACAGCTGGAGCTACTCATTCAATGATGAAGTGGGCGCACTTGATCACCTATTGATCAGCCCAAGTTTAGAGAAGCACTTTGTTGACGCAACAGACTGGCACATCAATGGTGGTGAATCGACGCTGTTCGATTACAACGATGAGTACAAAGGTGACCTACCTAAGTACCAAGATCACTTCCGTTCTTCTGACCACGATCCAGCAGTTCTAGAGCTAAACATGGCAGGTTCATTCGGCTTCGGCGCAATGATGTCTCTGTTCGGCCTAGCGCTATGGCGTCGTCGTAAGTAATAACCCTCAAAAAGTACTGTAAACTAATAAGGTCGGTGAAAGCCGACCTTATTTTTATCGTTTGCTCTTGCCTTTCTTGCCCTGTATTGCACAATACCGCCCCTAACCAAGAAATTTATCAACGCTAGTCTCCGAGTAATGCTGTTAATCATCGATAATTACGACTCTTTTACCTATAACCTGTACCAGTATTTTTGTGAGCTGGGCGCAGAGGTTAAGGTAATGCGTAATGATGAAATCACGCTTGAAGAGATAGAGTCGTTGAATCCTACCCATTTGGTTATCTCTCCGGGGCCATGTACACCCAATGAAGCCGGTATTTCATTAAGTGTGATTGAGCATTTTGCCGGAAAGCTACCGATTCTTGGTGTTTGCTTAGGCCATCAGGCGATTGCGCAGGTGTTTGGCGGAGAAGTGGTACGTGCACGTCAAGTAATGCATGGCAAAACATCCCCAATTCGTCACAATGACCGCAGCGTGTTCTCTACACTTAATAACCCGCTGACAGTTACGCGTTATCACTCGCTAGTGGTTAAGAACGATACCTTGCCAGATTGTTTTGAGCTTACCGCTTGGACAGAGCTTGAAGATGGCTCGATGGATGAGATCATGGGCTACCAGCACAAAACCTTGCCGATTGATGCGGTGCAGTTCCATCCTGAGTCGATTAAAACAGAGCAAGGTCACCAGATCCTCGCTAACTTTTTGGCTCGCCAGCCACTTTAAAACGCTCTCTTTGACCGTCTTTTGTCTGGTTAAAGCCTGACTTAGATCACTATTTTTAACATTTCCTTCATAATTCACCATGCGGATATTTTGTGAAAAAGTATGCGCAGAGTTTGTTGCGCCTACGCTAGAGCCCTTATCCGGACTATGATTAACCATAGCTTATCTTAGCTATAAGAATATATTGCTTCATAAAACTAGAGGCGTGATGCATAAATACTCAGAGGTAGTGACTATCAGACTCCGCAGTGGGCACTAAAAAGAATAAATCACTATTGAAATGGTTAATTAAATGTAAATACAATGCCGTGATTGCTTTATAGCAAAACAATATCTTATTTCATTGAATAGAAGTAAGGACACCATATTTGCTATGCATGCGGTATCAAGAGGGAATGTGCAATGACTGTAGAAAATAACGTAGAACGCGGTTTGTTTGATGAGGTAATGGTACCTTGTTATAACCCAATGGAAATGATTCCAGTAAAAGGCGAGGGTGCTCGCGTTTGGGATCAGCAAGGTAAAGAATACATCGACTTTGCTGGTGGTATCGCCGTGAGCTGTCTAGGTCATTGTCACCCAGCAATGGTGAATGCGTTAACAGAGCAAGGCCAAAAGCTTTGGCACTTAAGTAACGTAATGACTAACGAGCCTGCGCTTCGTCTCGCTAAAAAGCTTACTGAAGTCAGCTTTGCGGAAAAAGTGTTCTTTGCTAACTCAGGTGCAGAAGCAAACGAAGCGGCTCTGAAACTGGCGCGTCGTTATGCAGCCGATGAATTTGGCCCAGAAAAATCTGAAATCATCGCTTTTAAACAAGGTTTCCATGGCCGTACTTTCTTCACTGTAACTGTTGGTGGCCAAGCGGCTTACTCTGATGGTTTTGGTCCTAAGCCAGGTGATGTCACTCACTTGCCATACAATGATGTTGAAACACTTCGTGAGCATATCTCAGATCGCACTTGTGCCATCATGATGGAACCACTTCAGGGTGAAGGCGGCATCATTTCTCCAACTGATGAATTCGCGCAAACAGTTCGTGAGCTGTGTGACAAGCATAATGCCCTACTGATTTTTGATGAAGTACAGACAGGTAATGGTCGTACTGGTCATTTCTATGCATACCAAGGTCTGGGCGTAACTCCAGATATTCTAAGCACAGCTAAGTCTCTAGGTGGCGGTTTCCCTATTGGCGCAATGCTAACTACTACTGAGCTATCTAAGCACTTGAAAGTCGGAACTCATGGTTCGACTTACGGTGGTAACCCACTGGCGTGTGCGGTTGCTGAAGCCGTGGTTGATGTTGTAAGTGCACCAGAAACATTGGCTGGTGTTGCAGAGCGTGAAGCCCTGTTCCGTGAAGGCTTAGCTAAACTCAATGATAAGTACAACATGTTCGCGGAAGTTCGCGGCAAAGGTCTTCTTTTAGGTGCGGCGCTTAACGATGAGTGGCAAGGCCGCGCTCGTGATGTATTAGTTGCAGCAGGAAAAGAAGGCCTAATGTTACTAGTCGCGGGTGCAAACGTAGTTCGTTTTACGCCATCACTAGTGATCAGCACGGAAGAAATTAACGAAGGACTTGCGCGACTAGATAAAGCTCTAGCGACGCTAGTTAAATAACTAATAAAGCTCTATTAAAAGAGCAAGAACGGGGCTAAGGGCTGGTACGGCACTTAGTCCCCTTAGTATCAGGAGGGAGTTTTGATGCTGGTTGTTCGCCCTATCGCAATGTCGGATTACGATGCGCTGCACACATGCGCAGTGGAATCGGGTCACGGATTTACATCTCTACCGGTTAACGAAGAACTGTTAACCAATCGCATTACCCATTCAGAATATAGCTTTACCAAGCCGGACGTAAACGAGCCGGGTGATGAAGGCTATCTCATGGTTGGCTTTGATAATGACACTGGTGAAGTCGCCGGTTGTACGGGGATTGAAGCATCCATTGGTTGGGATGTACCATTTTATTCTTACCATATCAGCACAGTTGTTCATTCTTCACCAAAACTGGGTGTGAACAACGTGGTTAAGCTACTGACTTTCGGTAACAACTACACCGGTTGTAGTGAAATTTGTACTCTGTTCTTAAGACCTTCTTTCCGTCAGGGCTTGAATGGCCGCTTGATGTCGAAATGTCGTTTTCTAATGATGGCGGAGCATCCGGAAAGATTCTCGAAAACGGTCTTTGCCGAGATGCGCGGTGTATCAGATGAAGAAGGTAACTCACCATTTTGGCAATGGCTACAAGAGCATTTCTTCTCGATTGATTTCACTATGGCTGATTACCTCACTGGTATCGGAAAGAAAGGCTTTATTGCTGACCTTATGCCTAAGCTGCCAATTTACATCAACCTACTGAGCAAAGAGGCTCAAGCGGTGATTGGTCAAGTGCATGAAAACACTAAGCCAGCGTTACGCCTGCTAGAAAAAGAAGGCTTCACGTGTCGTAACTACGTCGACATCTTTGATGGCGGCCCAACCGTAGAGTGTGATGTACGCAATATCGAGTCGGTTCGTCACTCATTTAGAGCGAAAGTCACTATCGCGGAACACACCAGTTCTCAAGACTACTTAGTTTCAAACACGTCGTTTGAAGACTTCCGCGCAACTGCGGCGAAAGCGGCTTACGATCAGGCTTCAGAGTCAGTGATTTTGTCTCCTGAAGTGGCGAATGCCCTTAAAGTTAACGAAGGCGAATTCGTTCGCATGTTGGCTCAATAGAGCTTTGTATTAAGGAAAATGTGAAGGAACAAGCTATGACACATTGGATTGCTGGTGAATGGGTTGCAGGTCAAGGTGAGTCGATGAACTCACAAAGCCCATACAACAACGAAGTTATTTGGCAAGGCGACAGCGCAACACCGCAGCAAGTTGAGCAAGCGGTAGCAGCGGCACGCAGTGCATTCGTTGGCTGGAAGAAATTAAGCTTTGCTGAACGTGAAGCGATCGTTCTCGCTTTTGCTGAAAAGGTAAAAGAGAACAGCGAACAAATCGCAGAAATCATCGCTAAAGAAACCGGTAAGCCAATTTGGGAAACACGTACTGAAGCGGCGGCGATGGCGGGTAAGATTGCGATTTCAATTCGAGCTTACCATGACCGCACCGGTGAAGCTCAGCGTGAAGCTGCAGGGAACCAAATCGTCCTTCGTCACCGCCCATTAGGCGTCATGGCGGTGTTCGGCCCCTATAACTTCCCAGGGCACTTACCAAACGGTCACATTGTGCCTGCGCTACTGGCTGGTAATACCGTGGTATTTAAGCCGTCAGAGCAAACACCACTAACTGGTGAATTTGCAATGAAACTGTGGGATCAAGTTGGTCTGCCGAAAGGGGTGATCAACCTAGTGCAAGGTGCTAAAGAAACCGGTATCGCACTGGCTGATTCTAAAGGCTTAGATGGCGTGCTGTTCACAGGCAGCGCGAATACAGGTCATATCCTCCATAAGCAGTTTGCCGGCCAACCGGGCAAGATGCTCGCGCTAGAAATGGGTGGCAACAACCCAATGGTGATCTCTGAGAATTACGGAGAAGTGGACGCGACCGTTTACACCATCATTCAATCTGCGTTTATTAGTGCTGGCCAACGTTGTACTTGTGCACGCCGTTTGTATGTTCCAGTTGGTGACAAAGGTGACTTACTGGTAAGCAAGCTAGTGGAAGCAACCAATAAGATTCGTGTCGATCAGCCATTTGCTGAGCCAGCACCATTTATGGGCCCTCAGATCTCTAAAGCGGCTGCTGACTTTATTCTTGCTGCTCAAGCAAATCTACAAAAGCTAGGTGGCGAGAGCTTAATTGAAGCTAAAGCCGGAGAAGCCGCGTTTGTAACACCAGGCATTATTGATGTCACTGCAATCGCTGAACTGCCAGATGAAGAGTACTTCGGCCCACTACTGCAAGTGGTGCGTTATCAAGGTCTAGAGAAAGCGGTTGAGCTAGCCAACGATACGCGATTTGGTTTATCGGCAGGTTTGGTTTCTACAGACGATGGCGAATGGGAATACTTTGTCGACCATATTCGCGCTGGTATCGTAAACCGCAATCGCCAGTTAACTGGTGCAAGTGGTGATGCACCATTTGGTGGCCCGGGCGCGTCAGGTAACTTACGTCCAAGTGCTTACTACGCAGCAGATTACTGTGCTTACCCTATGGCTTCGATGGAAGGGGGAGAAACACTTCTTCCTGCAACTCTTAGCCCAGGTGTTGAGCTATAAAAAACGATAAATTTTAGGGATTTCCCTTCTAGCCTCCCTGAGCCGGGAGGCATTTGAAACGTCACAGGCTGAAGGCTATCTGATCAAACTTTCTGGACACATTTGGTTAGATGGCCTTTTTTATAATTAAACAAATAAATACTCATACTCCATTTACGTAAACCACCCCTACAAGGAGGCGTTATGACGCCAGATGTTTTATTCCAACAGTTATGGAATGACTATATTCAACGCTTATGTCCCTCTGCTGAACAAGTCCACCAACTTCTGCAAGAAGACGAAGCGCTGATCAATGACCACATTGCTCTGCGCACTTTCAATGTAGAACCTCTGGGCATTGCGACCCTTGCACAACCATTCTTAGACGTAGGCTACAAGCCATGCGGCGACTATGTGTTTGAAAGCAAAAATCTGGTTGCCAAACACTATGAGCACCCAGACCCAAAACAGCCAAAAGTATTTATCAGTGAATTAAAGGTTGAAGAGTGTTCAGTAGAGCTGCAGGCTATTGTTGCTAAGCTTGTTGAGCAATTGGACACCAGTAAGCTAAAAGGTCATGAGTTCTTGTATGGCGGTCGTTTGTGGGACATTAGCTTTGCTGACTTCCAGACGTTAGCGAAAGAAAGTGAGTACGCTTCTTGGTTAGCAGCGCATGGTTACGGCGCCAACCACTTTACTGTTAGCGTCAATCAGCTTAACGCATTTGAAGAAGTGAAAGGCGTCAATGACCACCTACGCGATTCCGGCTTTACCATCAATGAGTTTGGTGGCGAAGTGAAAGGTTCTCCTGATGTGCTGCTAGAGCAATCTTCAACGATGGCGGATAAAGTAGCGGTAACCTTCACGGAAGGCACTGAGATTATCCCAGGTGGTTTCTACGAGTTTGCTAAACGCTACCCAATGAGCAACGGTGAACTTTACCCAGGGTTTGTTGCAGCTTCTGCTGATAAGATCTTCGAGAGTACTAACGGGTAGGAAGAGCTAAGAACGGGCTGCGCCCTAGAGATGCGGGAACGCTTCGCTTCGAGAGAGTTTTAGCTCGGAAGTAGCAAGGTGCTTTATCTCGAAGGACGAAGTCCGTTCCGTAGCACAGCGTTCCGGATTCTCGCATCCGATAATCCGATATAAACAAAAAGCCACCAATGTCTCCATTGGTGGCTTTTAAAATTTTAGCGGTTAATCGAAATTAACGAGTACCGTAAACCACGATAGTTTTACCGTGTGCAGAAATTAGGTTCTGCTCTTCTAGCATCTTCAAGATACGACCTACTGTCTCACGAGAACAGCCAACGATTTGACCGATTTCTTGACGAGTGATCTTAATCTGCATGCCATCTGGGTGAGTCATCGCATCTGGTTGCTTCGCTAGGTTTAGTAGCGTTTGAGCAATACGGCCAGTTACGTCTAGGAATGCTAGGTCACCTACTTTTTGGCTAGTCACTTGTAGGCGACTTGCCATTTGCGCAGATAAGCGCATTAGGATATCTGGATTCACTTGGATAAGCTGACGGAATTTCTTAAATGAGATTTCCGCAACTTCACAAGGAGATTTAGCACGAACCCATGCTGTACGCTCTTGGTCTTCTTCGAATAGACCAAGTTCACCGATAAAGTCACCTTGGTTTAGGTAAGAAAGGATCATCTCCTTACCTTCTTCGTCTTTAATAAGAACCGCTACTGAACCTTTTACGATGTAGTACAAAGTTTCAGCTTTCTCGCCCGCGTGAATTAGCGTGCTTTTTGAAGGGTACTTATGAATATGACAATGTGAAAGAAACCACTCTAATGTTGGGTCGGTTTGAGGTTTACCTAGAACCATAATATCTCACTTCCTCTGCAGGGTACGCTTGCCGCTTTCCATATTTTAGCTAAGCCTTAATCAAGACCTACTAGGATAAGAGCACTTTACAAATGCTGCAAGCCAACTTGTGTTTCGGTAAGAAATAGTATCCTTTTTCGAAAACGATTTCTTGATTTTAATCGGGTACAACTGGGGTTTTAGTACGCAAAACTGTGCACATGATCACGGTATGAAAAGTAATCGTGTTCTAGCTGTGGGTATTAACCAATTTTGCCCGTTTCGATGAGCTGTTGAAGTATCGGTTTAACGATTAGCTCCATGGCAAAACTCATCTTACCGCCAGGAACAACAATGGTGTTATGACGCGACATAAATGCCCCATCAATCATTGCCAGTAGATATGGGTAATCTACGTTTTTAATGCCTCGTAATCGGATAACAACAAAACTCTCATCTAAACTCGGAATGCCTTTGGCGTTAAGCGGGTTAGATGTGTCGACGGTAGGGACACGCTGAAAGTTAATATGAGTACGAGAAAATTGCGGAGTAATGTAGTTCAGGTAGTCATCCATTGAACGGACGATAGAGTCCATTACCGCTTCACGTGAGTGACCACGATCGCGGGTATCGCGAACGAATTTCTGAATCCATTCAAGGTTAACGATAGGCACCATGCCAATTAGAAAATCAACATGCTGTGATACGTTAACCTCGCCATCGACAACACCGCCATGCAGACCTTCATAAAACAGAACGTCGGAGTTTTCTGGCAGATCTTGCCAAGGCGTAAAGGTACCGGGCATTTGGTTGTATGGAACGGCTTCATCGAACGTATGCAGGTAACGACGGATTTGACCGATGCCTTCTTGACCGTACTTGCGGAAGAACTCTTCAAGTCCATTGAAGTCGTTCGCCTGAGGGCCAAAGTAACTGATATGGCGACCTTGCTCACGTGCCTTACGGATTTCGACATCCATTTCAGGGCGCGTAAAGCGGTGGAAGCTATCGCCTTCAACCCAAGCGGGTTTGACGTCCATCATATTGAACATCTTGCGGAAAGCTTCAGAAGTCGTTGTGGTACCAGCTCCAGAGGAACCAGTGACCGCAATAATCGGGTGTTTTGCTGACATGACAAACCTTGTCGTAATCTAATCCTTTAAACGAAAACCACTATAGCACGCTTTAGTGGTCAGTCACTGTATGCGATGCGTTAAAGTACTAAAACTTTCGTTTGAGTTGAATATCGACGGTTTCGTGCAGTTCAGAGAACACAACAACCGCTTCCCCTGACTCCAACTGTGTATGTATCTGATCGACTTTGTCTTGTAGCGACACTTCGACATCCCCGTAGTCTGTCCCTTCACGCAGGACGAACTCACGAATGAGATTTTCTAGTGTTGCTGGTTCGATTTGTTGCCATGGAACGATCATAAATACCTCTTTATTTTATGATTTAGGCCAAGGTGATTGGCTACGCAGAGAGAGCCAAACTGTCATAGTATGCAGGTAGTGCCTCTTCGAGCCAAAACCTCGGTTTTAACGCACTGCCGGCAACAAAACCAACATGCCCACCTTGTTCAAACAGTCGGTAATCAATGTTCTCAGGCAAGACATATTTAGGAATCACAGCCTCGGTCATGAATGGATCATCTTTCGCATGGATGATCTGTGTAGGTAGGGTGATCTCTTTCAGGCGATGGATGCCCGAGCAGCGCTGATAATAGTCTTCCGCGTCCTTGAAACCATGCAGCGGGGCGGTGATCAGATCATCAAACTCGTACAGTTTAGTCACGCGTTTGATGCTTTGATAGCTCAATCCAAGCTCCCCTTTCAGCAGTTGATGCTTTTGCAGTGCGCTTTTCTTCAGCGATGATAGGAGATAGTTTTTATACAGCTTGGAAAAGCCTTGTTCGATGCGCTCAGAGCAGGCAGACAGGTCGAGTGGTGCAGACACTATGGTGGCGGCATCAAGCAAAGGATCTTGATTGTACTTAGCGAGGTAGTTGGCCAGCATATTGCCGCCAAGAGAAATTCCTACCGCGACTTTAGTTTGTTTGGGGAACAGCGAATCAAGATGTTCAAGGAAGAAGCGGGCATCTTCCACTTCACCTGAGTGATAGGCGCGAGCAAGTTTGTTGGGTTTACCGCTACAGCCACGAAAATGCATCATCACTGATAGCCAGCCTTGCTTAGCAAAAGCATCCATTAAACCATTGGCGTAGGGGCTGTAGAAGCATCCTTCCAAACCGTGGAACAAGACAAAAATCGGCTTGTTTTTGGCTGACTCGCCATTGATATCTTCACTCCAAGCGATATCGAGGAAGTCTCCATCCGGAGTATCTAAGGTTTGCCAAATTGGTTCAAATAGGGCTTTTTTGCGAATAAAACGCGGAGCAAGCGTTTGTAGATGCGGGTTGGCTAACCCTTTAGCGGCAACAAAATGAGTCATAACGGTTCCAAAGCTTAGGGCTTATAGATTGGCAATATCGTCGATGGGTTCAGCGAAAGCCTCATACAGCTGCTCACCACCTAATTGGCGGCAGTAACGTAAGGTAAGAGGTTCAGCGTGATTCACTGTAAGTTCAATACTGTTGATACAATCGACCAGATCAGATTGTTGCTGCTTTTCTAATTGCAGCTCAAATTGCAGTGATTCACGATACAAGGTATCTGGGAGGTGGAGCTTGAGTTTTCGTCTTAGCTCGCGGTAACTGTGCAGTAAGGCTTCTGAGCGGCCAAGGCACTCTTCTACTTTGTGCCAGTCTTGTTCCTGAAAGCAAACCTGCTGCTCATCAAGCCATTTAAGCAGCAGGAGTAGGTTAACGTTACCTTTGAAATGATTTTGTAGATGGAGGCACGCTTCTTTTACTTCTCGCACACTGTAGTACTGCAAGCTAAATTGCCACAACCGTTCCAGTGTTAAAGAAATAGCGACGTGCTTTGAACTCATTGGCTATTGAACTCCTGCTCCATATTCTCTAGCTCTTCTTGCAGAGCCATCCATTCCATTTCGACATCTTCTAGCTCACTTTTGCTATTGGCCTGAATAGCTAACACTTCGTTAAGTTTAGCTTTATTTTCGGCATCATAAAGTGAGTTATCTGATAATTGCGTTTCTGCTTCCGCAAGTCTAACGCCCAACTTATCCATTTTTTCTTCAAGTTTTGTCAGGTTTTTGCGAATTGGTGCCGTTTGCTTACGGAACTCGGCTTCACGACGTTTTTGATCTTTCTTTGCCGCCGCGCTATTTTCAGAGTTTTTCTCTGGTTGCTGAGCTTGAGCCTCTCGGCGCTCGGCTTTTTGTTGTTCCGTCAACCACTTGTAGTAATCAGCTAGGTCGCCATCAAATGGCGCAACTTGGCGGTCATGTACAAGATACAGGTCATCTGTGGTTGCTCGTAACAAGTAGCGGTCGTGCGAAACAATCACCATGGCACCTTCAAAGGTTTGCAGAGCCATCGTGAGCGCTTGACGCATATCAAGGTCTAGGTGGTTAGTTGGTTCATCGAGGAGCAACAGATTAGGCTTTTGCCACACGATTAAAGCCAGTACTAGGCGCGCTTTCTCGCCACCAGAAAACGGTGCGACTTTTTCTAACGCTTTTTCGCCTTGGAAGCCAAAGCTGCCTAGGTAGTTACGCAGTTCAAGCTCGTTCTTATCTGGGGCGATTTGCATCATATGCTGCAGTGGCGTTTCTTCAGGGTGCAGTGTTTCCAACTGGTGCTGGGCAAAATAGCCAATTTTTACGCCTTGTGAGTAGGTTAGATCGCCGCCCTGAGGAATAAGCTCACGCGAGAGCAATTTGATGAGCGTTGACTTACCTGCACCGTTGCGACCCAGCAGACCAATGCGGCTACCAGGGACTAGGTTAAGGCGAATCTTTTCTAAAATCAGATTGTCATCATAACCCGCAGATACTTCATCCATCATGATGATTGGGTTTGGCAATGCCTCGGGATCGCGGAACTGGAAACTGAACGGGTTATCAAGCTGAGCAGGTAGCACTTTTTCCATACGCTCAAGGGCTTTGATACGGCTTTGTGCTTGGCGAGCTTTTGAGGCTTTATAGCGGAAGCGGTCGATATAACTTTGCATATGCGACATTTGCTTTTGCTGCTTTTCAAATTGAGCTTGCTGCAAGATAAGTTTTTGCGCGCGCTGATCTTCAAACGAAGAGTAGTTACCCGTGTACTCATGAAGTTGTTGGTTTTCGACATGAATAACACGACCGACGATAGGATCAAGGAAATCACGGTCGTGGGAGATAAGGACAAGCGTGCCAGGGTAGTTCTGTAGCCAGCGTTCGAGCCACATGACAGCATCAAGATCTAAGTGGTTGGTTGGCTCATCGAGTAGCAAAAGATCGGAGCGACAAAGCAGTGCTTGTGCAAGGTTAAGGCGCATACGCCAACCACCAGAAAACTGAGTGAGGTTCCAGCTCATCTGATCTTGACTAAAGCCTAAACCATCAAGCAGCTCTGCGGCGCGTGCGCGAATACTGTAGCCACCAATGGTTTCAATCTTGCCATGGATTTCGGCGACTAAAGTGCCTTTGTCCTGTTGCTCTGCCGTCTCTAGCTCTGATTCGAGGCGGCGGTATTCACGGTCACCATCAATGACATACTCAATCGCACTGCGCTCCAGTGCAGGGGTTTCCTGTGCCACCCAAGCCATTTCCCAGTGCGCCGGCTTACTGAAGTTACCCGCGTCAATAGAGAGTTCGTCTTTGATTAGGGCGAATAGGGTTGATTTACCACAACCGTTTTTGCCGACTAGACCGACTTTATCGCCTGGATGAATGGTCGCCGAAGCTTGATCTAAAAGTGGTTTGCCACCTCGAAGAAGCTGGATGCCAGAGAAGGTAATCATAATCTTTTGCTTTGTCTTTGCTCGTATTGCGACGAATAGTAGGTTAGTTAACGAGTTATGTCGATCGTTGCGTTATTGCCACTAACAACGTATAACAAACTGATAACGATAAATGACAATAAAAACAGTCATAATTGGCTATTCATAACATTAAGGATTGCTGTCGAAGGAATGCAGACTTTATCATCCGACAAGCCTAAAGTGTTGGTGCTTTATGCCCACCCAGAGTCACAGACCTCTGTGGCTAATCAAATGATGATCAAGAAGATTGAATCGCTTGATCACGTCCTCGTGCACGATCTTTACGCGCATTACCCAGATTTTTTTATTGATGTTCCGGCAGAGCAGCAATTGCTTGAAGCGCATGATGTGATTGTGTTCCACCACCCTCTTTATATGTACTCTTGCCCCGCTTTGCTTAAAGAGTGGTTCGATCGCGTTCTCGGTAAGGGGTTCGCCTACGGCAAGGGAGAAGCGCTAAAAGGAAAATACTGGCGCAGCGTGATTACTACCGGAGGCAAAGAAGAAGCTTTTGGTCGCTCTGGTTACAACCGTTATCCGCTTGATGAAATTCTGCAGCCGTTTGAGCTTACTGCAGCGCTGTGTCAGATGGAGTGGATTGAGCCACTGGTGCTCTATTGGGCACGGAACGTCAGTGAAATGGAACGCTATCAACATGCGGAGACCTATCGTCAATGGCTGAATAATCCATTGCTAACCTATACTGAACAAGTAGTAGGGGGTGGGAATGGCGCTTGAAAGTGATTTTCTCCAGAGTAGTGTAATCTTTCTAACGGCTGCGGTTATTGCCGTGCCGCTAGCTCAACGATTGGGTCTTGGCTCAGTGCTGGGCTATTTGCTTGCGGGCGTCGCTATTGGCCCTTGGGGGCTAGGGTTGATCCGCGATGTAGAGGCCATCCTCCATTTTGCTGAGTTTGGTGTTGTTCTGCTTCTGTTTCTGATCGGTTTGGAACTGAACCCGAAAAAGCTGCTGCAAATGAAAGGCCCGATATTAGGGCTTGGCGGGGCACAAGTGGTTGTCACTACTTTAGTCTTGTCATGTGTTGCTTATCTGGCAGGAACGTCTTGGCAAACCAGTCTTGTGATTGGCATGGGCTTAGCGCTCTCTTCTACCGCCATCGCCCTGCGAGTCATCGAAGAACAAGGGCTGGCAGGTGGCGAAACCGGACAGTCAGGTTTCGCAGTGCTGTTATTCCAAGATATTGCCGTTATTCCTATGCTCGCGATTCTTCCGGTTTTAGCCGGTAATACGGCAGGTAACTGGCTCGATGCGTTGTGGATGCTAGGTGGTGTCGGCGGGCTGCTAGTTGGTGGTCATTTCCTACTAAGGCCTCTATTTCGTTATGTGGTGCTCAGTGGTGTCAGAGAGTTGTTCACAGTTGCGGCACTGCTGTTGGTCATTGGCATCGCCTTGTTAATGAAACACCTTGGTTTATCCATGGCTCTTGGCACCTTCTTGGCAGGAGTGCTGTTAGCAGAAAGCGAATATCGTCATGAGCTTGAAATTGCCATCGAACCATTCAAAGGCTTACTGCTTGGTCTGTTCTTCATTGCCGTTGGCATGGCGGTCAACTTGGGACTATTGGCTTTAGAGCCTTTCACTGTATTAGCCGCCGTTGTCGGTTTAGTTATCGTTAAGGGATTGATTCTTTACCTTCTGGCACGACTCGCGGGCAACAGCGCTAAAGCTCGCAGCAAGATGGCAGCAATACTTAGCCAAGGTGGTGAGTTTGCTTTCGTTATATTTACTGCCGCAAGCAGCGAAGGCTTAATCAATCAAGAACAAACCGCCTTTTTGTTGGTGGTAGTGAGCTTGTCTATGGTCACGACGCCGCTGCTACTGATGGCACAAAACAAATGGTATGCCCGTGGCTTAAACGCAGAATCAGTTGAGGCACTGCGCAGCGATGTCATTAATAAGCAGCCAAGAGTCATCATTGCAGGCTTCGGTCGTTTTGGTCAGATCATTGGCCGTTTGATGTATGCCAACAAGATTAAAGTGACCGTGTTGGAAAGTGATGCCAGCCAGATCCAGTTGCTGCGTAAATATGGCTATAAAGTCTTTTATGGTGATGCAACTCAGCTTGATTTGCTGCGCGCGGCAGGGGCAGATAAAGCGGAAGCTATGGTGATCTGTACTGATTCACCGGATGAGATCATGCAGATTGTCGAACTGTGCCAAACCCATTTCCCAGATTTGAAATTGCTCGCACGTGCCCGAAGCCGCGTCGAAGCTTATCAACTGCTTAGCCATGGCGTAGACAATTACTCGCGTGAAACCTTCTTAGGTGCTTTAGATCTTGGTCGTCAAGCCTTGATCAATTTAGGCATGCATCCGTATCAAGCAAAGCGAGCAGAAGCGCATTTTAGAAAGCTCGATAATGCTATGCTCAAAGAATTGCTTCCTCAGCACAATGATGACAAACAATTGGCCCAAAGAGCCAAAGAAGCCCGCAAAGAACTGGAAGAGATATTTGGTCGAGAGATCGAGAGCGATCAACAAGCCAAAAACTTCTGGGATTAATTTAGGTCAGTAGACCCCAATAACTGAGTTGTACAATGAAGAAACGATTTATCGCAGGCGCCAGTTGCCCAAAGTGTTCAGCACAAGACACTTTGCGCTGGTGGATAGAGAACAATATTGAGTTAGTAGAATGTGTTGAATGTGGTCACCAAGACCAACGTCAGCCACAGTCCGTTGAGAAAACAGAGCATGGCGGTCAAGAAATGATCGGTATTTTTAAGCCCGATTGATTGTGTTTCTATAAATCATCCCCATAATACCTCCGTAGAAAGTTAATAGACCTCAGTTTGGGCTAAGGTCCTTTATTCTCCTTGGAGTAAATATGAAAATTGAAAAGAACGTAGTTGTAAGCCTTGCTTACCAAGTGAAATTGGAAGACGGTGTTGTTGTTGATCAGTCTACGGCTGATGCGCCACTAGATTACCTACACGGCAACAACAACCTAATCACTGGTCTTGAAACAGCACTAGAAGGTAAGGAAGCAGGCGCTAAGTTCTCTGTAACCGTTTCTCCAGAAGAAGCATACGGTGAGCACAACGACGCACTTGTACAACGTGTTCCTGCAAATGTATTCCAAGGTGTTGAGCAAATCGAAGTAGGTATGCGTTTTCTAGCGGATACTGACCAAGGTCCAATCCCTGTAGAAGTGACAGAAGTTGATGGCGACGAAGTGGTTGTTGATGGTAACCACATGCTTGCGGGTCAAACTCTGACTTTCGACGTTGAAGTTGTAGCGGTACGCGAAGCGTCAGCAGAAGAAGTTGAGCACGGTCATGTTCACCAAGCTGGTGGTTGTGGTCACGACCACGATCACGAAGGTGGTTGCTGTGGTGGCGAAGGCCATGAACACGGTGAAGAGAAGAAAGATGGCTGCTGCGGTGGCGGTAGCTGCGGTTCTCACTAATCCGTTAGCTTATAGCTAGATTGTAAAAGGCGTTTCCCGCTGTACGGGAAACGCCTTTTTTGTTATTAACTTATCAGTCAACTCGTTGTTAGGAGAGCCGTCGATGACCCAACCATTCTCAATCGCTATTCATGGCGGAGCCGGAACTATATTACGTGATCAAATGAGCGAAGAGTTAAAGGCTTCCATTCTCGCTGACCTTGAAGCTTCGGTTCGCGCTGGGCATAGCATTCTAGCTCAGTCGGGTGATGCGCTTGATGCGGTCGTTGCCGCGGTTAAAGTGCTCGAAGACTCACCTAACTTTAATGCAGGCAAGGGCTCTGTCTTAACCCATAAAGAGATGGTCGAAATGGACGCGTCTGTCATGCACGGCAAAGATAAAAATGCCGGTGCCGTGGCAGGAGTCCGTCATATCAAAAATCCTATTGAGCTTGCACGCGATGTGATGAACAAGAGCAACCATGTATTACTGATTGGTGAAGGAGCCGAGGAGTTTGCATTCGAGCATGGTTACGAGTTCACCGAGCAGGACTATTTTTTCACCGACCGCCGCTATGAGCAGCTACTATCGATGAAAGAGAAAGGCTTGTTTGCTTTGTCGGAGTCTAAATACCCTGATGATAAGAAATACGGCACTGTAGGGGCGGTAGCATTGGATCAGCAAGGCAATCTCGCAGCAGCAACCAGCACCGGGGGCGTGACTAACAAGAAATATGGCAGGGTGGGTGACTCTTCGATCATCGGCGCTGGGACCTTTGCTGAGAATAGCAATGTTGCTGTTTCCACTACAGGAATGGGTGAGTTCTTCATTCGTCAAACTGTCGCAGGCGATGTTGCCGCAAGAATGCGTTACTTGAAAGAAGATTTAGCCACCGCATGTGAGACGATTATTCAAGGTGAGCTCAAAGAGATGGGCGGAGAAGGCGGTCTGATTGCCGTTGGTGCCCAAGGGCAACTCCATTTTGCGATGAACAGCAGTGGCATGTATCGAGCAGGCATCGACGTAAATGGTCGTTTTAGTGTGAAAATCTACGCAGATGAGTAGTAGGTAAGCGACTTGAGTCCACCAAGAGTGTCATTAAGTCGCTGATATAATTCGACGTTAGATGAGTCACCCCTTTATTTAAGCGGTATTACGCTTAGATGATTAAAAAATGACTGCAAGAAATGTGATTCAGTGCTAGAATCCATTTTTAACTAGCAACAGATACTGGAAAGATGGGAAATAACGTAGTCGTTCTGGGCACCCAATGGGGTGACGAAGGTAAAGGTAAAATTGTTGACCTTTTAACTGAAGATGCAAAGTATGTGGTTCGCTACCAAGGCGGTCACAACGCAGGTCACACTCTTGTAATTGACGGTGAAAAAACCGTTCTTCACTTAATTCCATCAGGCATCCTACGCGATAACGTAAAATGTGTTATCGGTAACGGCGTTGTACTATCGCCTGAAGCACTTCTTAAAGAAATGAAACCTCTTGAAGCGCGTGGTATCCCGGTTCGTGAGCGTCTTTTCGTTTCTGAAGCTTGTCCTCTAATTCTTCCTTACCACATCGCTATCGACAACGCGCGTGAAATCGCTCGTGGTGCGAAAGCGATTGGTACAACTGGTCGTGGTATCGGTCCAGCTTATGAAGATAAAGTTGCTCGTCGCGGTCTACGCGTTGGCGATCTTTTCGACAAAGAAATGTTCGCTGAGAAACTAAAAGAAGTGATGGAATTCCATAACTTCCAACTAGAGCACTTCTACAAAGCTGAAACGGTAAGCTACGATGAAGTTCTTGAGCAGTGCATGGGTTACGCTGACCTACTAACCTCTATGGTTATGGACGTTACTGACGAACTAGACGCAGCACGTAAGCGCGGCGACAAGGTAATGTTCGAAGGTGCTCAAGGTACTCTACTAGATATCGATCACGGTACTTACCCATACGTAACTTCATCTAACACGACTGCTGGTGGTGTTGCTGCAGGTTCTGGTTTCGGCCCTCGCCACATCGGTTACATCCTTGGTATTACTAAGGCTTACTGTACTCGCGTTGGTTCAGGTCCATTCCCAACTGAGCTTTACGATGGTCTAGACAAGCAAGACCCAGTAGGTAAGCACCTAGGTGATGTTGGCCACGAGTTTGGCGCAACAACAGGCCGTCTACGTCGTACAGGTTGGTTCGATGCAGTGGCAATGCGCCGTGCAATCCAAATCAACTCTCTAACTGGTATGTGTCTGACTAAACTAGACGTTCTTGATGGTCTTAAAGAGATCAAGATCTGTACTGGTTACAAGATGAAAGATGGCTCTATCCTAGAAGTTTCTCCAATGGCTGCAGAGTCATTCGAAGAAGCGACGCCAATCTACGAAACTATGCCAGGTTGGTCTGAGACAACATTTGGTGCTAAGTCTCTAGACGCGCTTCCACAAGCAGCTCTAGATTACATCAAGCGTATCGAAGAGCTAACGGGTGTACCAGTAGACATCATTTCTACAGGTCCAGACCGTAACGAAACAATCATTAAGGTTCACCCTTACCAGGCTTAATCTCTGATTGTTCAGCAATTTTAAAAACCGGCGTTTATCGCCGGTTTTTTTATAACCAATTTTTCTTGCGATTCTCTTAACTTACGGCAACAATTTGCCATAGAACGGCAATTTTGATTAAAGAGTTAGCATTGATTGCCGATACTAGTATCAAGCTTGCCGTGTTTGCGGCAAATCTGATGTTGACGAAAAAGCATCAATGGTCGAAGTTAAGAGTGCAGAAAATGAAGCTAAGAAGATTAGCTGCTTCGATGGTGTTGGCGTTAAGTGCCTCATGGGTACAGGCAAATGAGTTGCCTGATATCGGTGAGCCAATACCTATATATACCGAAGCCGAACTAATTAAACTCATCAACAACAACCAACATTTAGAGCGTGTAAAAGCCGATAACTGTCAGCTTGTTGAAGATATTGTGGCTCGCGCGACTCGAATCAGCTTGCCTGCGTATGAATTTTTATACGGAGATATGTTGGCGTGGGGCGTATGTGTCAATCAAGATGTAGAGCTGGGTCTCTACTACATGGAAAATGCTGCCCACCAAGGTTTGCCGGCTGCTCTAGAGCAGATTGGTCGTTACTACTCACGTGGCACCATAGTTCAGCAAGACAAAGAGCGCGCGATTCCTTACTTGCGTGAAGCGGCGGCTATGGGCAATCTCAATGCGCGTATCCACTTAGCCGAGCTTCTGCTGCGTGATTATGGTAGTCCACTTGATTATGAAGATGCCTATCGTTGGCTATATAACTCGGTCACAGCTGATCAGCGGGTACACAAACGCATTAGTGTTCTAAGACAAGGTTTAGAGAGGCGCATGCCTCAGAACATTATTGCCAGAGCGAAAAAGCGCGATACCTTCTGGTAACTGCTAAAAAGTTTAAAAGCACCTGACTTACTGCACTCGGTCGGTTGCGATAGAAACTAAAATGCCCAGCACTAGCTGGGCATTGTTATTATGGCCTGTGGTTATTGGACCACTTCTCCAGATTCAATCACCGTCTCGCGAACTACTTTAGTGAACTCAAGTGCTTCTTTGCGAATCGCTTCTTCATCGACAGTGAGCATCTCGCGATCCTGCATCAGTACTTTGCCGTCAACAATAGAGTGACGCACATTGCCTGAGTTTGCTGAATAAACTAATGCTGAATACGGATTATAGACTGGCACCATGTTTGGTGCTTTAGTGTCGATTACGATGATATCTGCCAGTTTACCGGCTTCAAGGGAACCGATTTTGTCTTCCATATGCAGTGCTTTGGCCGCACCCATTGTCGCCATATCAATCACTTTGATTGGCGGCATTGCCGCGCGATCCTTGTTAACCAGTTTATGTACTTTAGCCACTTGGTTGAATTCATCAATAGTACTCAAAGTGTTACCTGACATTGGCCCATCAGTGCCTAAGCCAATACGAACTTCTTCATCGTACATCTTAAGAGCAGGAGAAACGCCTTTTGCAGATTTGATGTTGGCACTCATGTTGTGTGCGACACCCATATCTGCTTCTTTCACCAGTTTGATGTCTTCATCATCAACTAAGATCATGTGCGCGCCAACCAGATTTTTGTTCAGTGCGCCAATGCTATGCATGTATTGAACAGGCGATAGGCCATCAGAGCGTTCTGAGATTTTCTCTTCTTCACGGTGTGATTCCGCTAAGTGAATCATCACTGGCACATCGTATTCAAGCGACAGCTTAGCCACTTTTTGCAGTGTTTCTGTGGTGTTCGTATATGGGGCGTGTGGCGCGAAAGCAGGTGTGATTCTCGGGTGGTCTTTGTACTCTTTAATAAAGTTAAGTGCGTACTGAATGCCTTCATCTGCGTTGGCTGCGTCAGCAACTGGGAACTTAATCACTGTTTCGCCCAAAATGGCTCGCATGCCGATCTTATCGACGGTTTTTGCCACTTCATCTTCAAAATAGTACATGTCCGCATAGGTGGTTACACCACCTTTAACCATTTCGACGTTGCCAAGGTTTGCCCCGATACGCACCATATCACGCGAAACAAGCTTAGCTTCTAGTGGGAAAATATAGCGGTGGAGTCGGTCAGGGACATCGTCAGCAAGAGAGCGAAATACCGTCATAGAGACGTGAGTATGGGTATTGATAAGGCCAGGCATAACAATATCGCCATCCACATCTAGTACTTTTTTCGCTTGGTACTGTTTCTCTAGTGACTGGTCACCAACTGCAATGATTTGATTACCCTTAACCACTACCGTTCCTTTTTCATACACGGTCTTATCTTGGTTCATAGTGAGAACCATGGCATCTGTGATCATTAAATCCGCTTTCTCAGCAGCGGACGCCTGAAGCGAGAACAGACCAAGGCTAGCGATAGCCGAAGCGATTAAGGTACGTTTGATACTCATAGCAACACCTGTAGTAAAAGGAACAGTAAATTTTTCCTGAATCATACCCCCTTCTTTACTAGGTGCAATCGTTTGCCCAGTCAGTTGCAATGAAGTGTGATCTTTATCGTACGATGTTATGAGTTGTGAAGAGTAGAGATAGGTTATGAAAAACAGGTGGAAAAACTGCGAAATTAAAGCGACTTACCTGTAGCTTACCCCGCTAGTCAGATATACTAGTTTTAATTCCCCTCCTTTGTTAATTAGGCGCGCCTATGTCAGACAATATCCATAATGACCCTTTTGCAGCTCGTGAATCGGAAAATTATGAAAACCCGATCCCAAGCCGTGAGTTTATTCTTGAGTTCCTCAGCCAAGCTGGCGTTCCGATGAACCGCAATGATCTCTTTGAAGCTTTAAAGCTGAAAGGAGAAGATCATTATGAAGGCTTACGTCGTCGACTGCGCGCCATGGAGCGTGACGGGCAACTGGTATTCACTCGCCGTCAATGCTACGCGTTACCAGAAAAACTGGAAATGGTGAAAGGCTATGTGATTGGTCATAAAGATGGTCATGGCTGGGTACGTCCTGAAGGAAGCGTCGGCAAAGATAACGACATCGTACTTCCTCATCACCAAATGAAAAACATCATCCATGGTGATTTTGTCTTAGTTCAACCCACTGAGAACTCAAAACGAGGCCGTAAAGAAGGGCGCCTAGTTCGTGTGCTTGAAGAGCGCGTGACGCAAATTGTTGGCCGCTTCTTTATGGAATATGGTTACTCCTATGTGGTGCCAGATGACTCTCGTATTAGCCAAGATATATTGATTCCTAATGACCTGCGTTCCGGTGCGCGTATGGGGAATGTGGTGGTGATTGAAATTACGGATCGTGGCTCTCGTTCTCGCGGCATGATGGGTAAAGTGGTTGAAGTTCTGGGTGAAAACATGGCACCAGGGATGGAGACACAAATTGCTATCCGTACTCACCAAATTCCTCATGAGTGGCCTGAAGCAGTCGATAAGCAAATCGAAGGACTTGGTGAAGAAGTACCGGAAGAGGCAAAGGTCGGTAGGGTAGACCTACGCGAACTGCCACTCGTGACTATCGACGGCGAGGATGCTCGCGACTTTGACGATGCTGTTTTCTGTGAGAAAAAGAAAAGCGGTGGTTGGAGACTTTGGGTCGCCATTGCTGATGTCAGCTATTATGTTCGCCCAGACAGTGCACTGGATAAAGAAGCGATTAACCGTGGTAACTCGGTTTACTTCCCATCGCAAGTGGTTCCAATGCTTCCGGAAGTATTATCTAACGGCTTATGTTCTCTTAATCCGCAAGTGGATCGCCTGTGTATGGTGTGTGAGATGACCATCTCCGAGACGGGTAAGTTATCTGGCTATAAGCACTACGAAGCGGTGATGAACTCTCATGCTCGTCTGACCTATAACAAGGTACACCATATCCTTGAAGGGGATGAAGAGCTGCGCCAAAGATACGAACCGTTAGTTCCTCACTTAGAAGAGCTGCATAAGATGTACAAAGTGCTTAAGCATGCTCGTGACAATCGTGGTGCGATTGAATTTGAAACGGTGGAAACCAAGTTTATCTTCAATGCAGAGCGCAAGATTGACAGTATTGAACCTGTGATTCGCAACGATGCGCATAAGATTATTGAAGAGTGTATGATCTTAGCCAATATCGCTTCTGCTTCTTTGGTCGAAAAAGCAAAAGAACCGGCACTCTACCGAATTCACGAATCTCCGGGTGAACTACGCCTGCAAGGTTTCCGTGACTTCTTGGGTGAGCTAGGTCTGCACTTAAATGGTGGTTTAGAGCCATCGCCAACCGATTACGCTGACCTAGTTAAGCAAATTGGCGAGCGTCAAGACAAAGAGCTGATTCAAACCATGCTGTTGCGTTCGATGAAGCAAGCGGTCTACAACGCAGACAACTGCGGCCACTTTGGCTTGGCACTAAAACGCTACGCGCACTTTACCTCGCCAATCCGTCGCTACCCAGACTTGCTATTGCACCGCGCGATTAAATACCTAATTGCCAAAGAAAATGGCACGCTGAAAGATCGCTGGACACCAACCGGTGGTTGCCACTATTCATTTGATGACATGGATTTCTACGGTGAGCAATGCTCGATGACTGAGCGCCGCGCCGATGACGCGACCCGCGAAGTCTCTGATTGGCTCAAATGTGAATACATGCAAGACCATGTTGGTGAGGAACTCGAAGGTGTTATCGCCAATGTCACTGGTTTTGGTTTCTTTGTTCGTCTTAGCGATCTGCATATTGATGGTTTGGTGCATATTTCAGCGTTGGCTAATGACTACTATCAATTTGACCCTATTGGTCAGAGACTTATCGGTGAAAGCTTTGGTGCTATCTATCGATTAGGTGATGCGGTGAAAGTCAAAGTGCTTTCCGTTAATCTCGATGATCGTCAAATTGACTTTGAATTAGTCGAAACAAGTCGTAAGCTACGCGGCGAAGGGAAGACGGCTAAGAAGCGCGCAGCAGAGGCGAAACGAAAAGCCAAAGAGAAAAAACGTGCCGCAACCAAAGGTGGCAAAGCAGGCCGTAAAGCCAGCCCTGACGTTGAACCAACCAAACGTCCGGAGCCATCAGAGTCGAGAGCAGGCAATAAGCCAAAAGTGACCAAAGCGCGTAAGAAAAAACCGGGCGCAAAACCTAAGAAAGCCAAGCGTACTAAGAAAGATACGCAGTAAGAATTTAACCCAACAGGTTTTTAAATGAGTAACGAATTTATCTATGGTATCCACGCTGTCAAAGCTGTTCTAGAGCGTGAACCAGAGCGTTTCATTGAAGCGTTCGTACTAAAAGGTCGTCAAGATGACCGTCTAATGCCGATTCTGAATGAGCTACAAGTGTGTGGTGTTTCAATTCAGCAAATGACACGTAAAACGTTAGATGACAAAGCACGCGGTGCTAACCATCAAGGTATTATGGCGCGTGTTAAACCCGCTAAACAGCTTAATGAAAATGATTTAGATGACATTCTTGCTAAGCATGAATCGCCGCTATTGTTGGTTTTAGATGGCGTTACAGACCCACACAACCTAGGTGCATGTCTACGTAATGCTGACGCAGCAGGTGTTGCTGCGGTTATTGTGCCGAAAGACAAATCCGCAAACATTACCGCGACAGTTAGTAAAGTGGCTTGTGGCGCGGCGGAGACCGTATCTTTGGTTCGCGTGACTAACCTAGCTCGCACCATGCGTGCGTTGCAAGAGCAAGGGGTATGGTTTGTGGGTACAGCAGGTGAAGCGACGCATGATATATACCAAGCGAAGCTAACAGGTTCGCTAGCTATCGTCATGGGCGCAGAAGGTGACGGCATGCGCCGCCTGACTCGCGAAACTTGTGATGACTTAATCAAGATCCCAATGGCAGGCAGTGTCTCAAGCCTAAACGTCTCTGTTGCATCAGGTGTATGCCTATTTGAAGCGGTGCGCCAGCGCTTAGCTTAAATATCCGGAACGCTGCGCTTCTGGAAATCGGGGACGCTACGCTATAAGAAAACAGGAGTTGACCACTTAAACCAGAGTGGTCAACTTTAGCTCTCCAGCTCTCCAGCTCTCCAGCTCTCCAGCTCTCCAGCTCTCCAGCTCTCCATAGGACGAAGTCCGTTCCCGTATCCCAATTCCTAATCCCCCGTTTATTTTTCAAACAGCACTTGCAAGTAAAACTGTGATCTGTATAATGCGTCGCACTGGTTAAGCCAGTTGTGAACCAATGAGCGAAGAGGAGCTGATATATCTCTTTGATATTTCAGGTAATGTAGACTCAGCTTATGTTCGCGGTTAATACAATTAGCTACTTATTCTTCGGAATAACTATCCCCAGACGTGATTCTGGTATGTAGGGGTAGTTAATCGAAAATTAACTGACAATACTTCCTAATCTTGGAAGTTACGGTTTCACATAAATCAATCGGCATTCTCTCGTCTTTACGAGTTTGAGTGGCGATATTGTTTGTGTAATTTTTAATATTGGAGCTCTGTCTCATGCAGAACCAACGTATCCGTATCCGCCTAAAAGCTTTCGATTACAAACTAATCGATGCTTCTACAGCGGAAATCGTTGAAACAGCTAAGCGCACTGGCGCACAGGTTCGTGGTCCAATCCCACTACCTACTCGTAAAGAGCGTTTCACAGTTCTTATCTCTCCACACGTTAACAAGAAAGCACGTGACCAGTACGAAATCCGTACTCACAAGCGTCTAATCGACATCGTTGAGCCAACAGACAAAACTGTTGATGCTCTAATGCGTCTAGACCTTGCTGCGGGCGTTGACGTTCAAATTAGCCTAGGTTAAGGGAGATTAGAAGAATGATTGGTCTAATCGGTCGTAAAGTGGGCATGACCCGCGTATTTACTGAAGAAGGCGTTTCTATCCCAGTAACTGTTGTTGAGGTTGAAGCTAACCGTGTTTCTCAAGTTAAAACTCTTGAGACTGATGGCTACGCTGCAATCCAGGTTACTGCTGGTGCTAAGAAAGCTAACCGCGTAAACAAAGCTGAAGCAGGTCACTTTGCTAAAGCTGGCGTTGAAGCTGGTCGCGGTCTTTGGGAATTCCGTTTGGAAAACGATGAAGAGTTTGCAGTTGGCGCTGAGCTAACAGTTGAACTATTCAACGAAACAAAGAAAGTAGACGTTACTGGTACATCTAAGGGTAAAGGCTTCCAAGGCGCTGTTAAGCGTTGGAACTTCCGCACTCAAGATATGACTCACGGTAACTCATTGTCTCACCGTGCTCCTGGTTCTATTGGCCAATGTCAAACTCCAGGTCGCGTATTTAAAGGCAAGAAAATGGCAGGTCACATGGGTGCTGAGCGTGTAACGACTCAAAACCTAGAGATCGTACGTGTTGACGCTGAGCGCAATCTGCTTCTTATTAAAGGTGCAGTCCCAGGCGCAACTGGCGGTAACGTGATCGTTAAACCAGCTGTTAAAGCATAACGTCTCAGGAGTAAGTAATGGAACTAATGGTTAAAGGTGCTGATGCACTAACTGTTTCCGAAACTACTTTCGGACGTGAGTTTAACGAAGCTCTTGTACACCAAGTAGTTGTTGCGTTTGCAGCAGGTGCTCGTCAAGGTACTCGTGCTCAGAAAACACGTTCAGAAGTTTCTGGCGGTGGCGCTAAGCCATGGCGTCAAAAAGGTACTGGCCGTGCGCGTGCTGGTACAATCCGTAGCCCAATCTGGCGTACAGGTGGTGTTACTTTTGCTGCGAAACCACAAGATCACAGCCAAAAAGTAAACAAAAAAATGTACCGTGGTGCTATGAAGAGCATTCTTTCTGAGCTTGTTCGTCAAGAGCGTCTAATCGTTGTTGATAACTTCTCAGTAGAAGCACCAAAGACTAAAGAACTAGTTGCTAAGCTTAAAGAGCTTGAGCTAACTGACGCTTTAATCGTGACTAGCGAAGTAGATGAGAACCTATTCTTAGCTGCTCGTAACCTATACAAAGTTGACGCTCGTGACGTTGCTGGTATTGATCCAGTTTCTCTAATCGCGTTTGACAAAGTTGTAATTACTGCTGACGCAGTTAAACAAGTAGAGGAGATGCTAGCATGATCACTGAAGAGCGTATCCTAAAAGTTCTACGTGCACCGCACATCTCTGAAAAAGCAACTATGGCTGCTGAGAAAGCGAACACTATCGTTTTCAAAGTATCTATCGATGCTACAAAAAAAGAGATCAAAGCAGCTGTAGAAAAGCTATTTGAAGTTGAAGTTAAGTCTGTAAATACTCTTATCACTAAGGGTAAGACCAAACGTCAAGGTCTACGCCAAGGTCGCCGCAGCGACGTTAAGAAAGCGTACGTTACCTTGAAAGAAGGTCAAGATCTTGACTTCGTTGGCGGCGCGGAATAACAGGAGTAGTTAAGAATGGCTATTGTTAAATGTAAGCCGACTTCCCCTGGTCGTCGTCACGTTGTTAAAGTTGTTAACGCTGACCTACACAAGGGCAAGCCATACGCACCTCTTCTAGAGAAAAACTCTAAGAACGGTGGTCGTAACAACAACGGTCGTATCACAGTACGTCACATCGGCGGTGGTCACAAGCACCACTACCGTGTAATTGACTTCAAACGTACTAAAGACGGTATCCCAGCGAAAGTTGAGCGTCTTGAATATGATCCAAACCGTAGCGCTAACATCGCTCTAGTTCTGTACGCAGACGGTGAGCGTCGTTACATCCTAGCACCTAAAGGTGTTAACGCAGGTGATGCTATCCAGTCTGGTGTTGATGCACCAATCAAAGCTGGTAACACTCTACCAATGCGTAACATCCCAGTAGGTTCAACTGTACACAATGTTGAACTTAAGCCTGGTAAAGGTGGTCAGCTAGCTCGTTCGGCTGGTGCATATGCTCAAATCGTTGCTCGCGACGGTGCATACGTAACTATCCGTCTACGTTCTGGCGAAATGCGCAAAGTACTTTCTGAAGGCCGTGCAACAATCGGTGAAGTTGGTAACTCTGAGCACATGCTACGTGAACTTGGTAAAGCTGGTGCTTCACGCTGGCGCGGCGTACGTCCAACCGTACGTGGTGTAGTAATGAACCCGGTAGACCACCCACACGGTGGTGGTGAAGGTCGTACTTCTGGTGGCCGTCACCCAGTTTCACCATGGGGTCAGCCAACTAAAGGCTTCAAGACTCGTAAGAACAAACGCACTGACAAGTACATCGTACGTCGTCGTAACAAGTAATCTATATAAAGAGGAATCGCCATGCCACGTTCTCTCAAGAAAGGTCCATTTATTGACCTACACTTGCTGAAGAAGGTAGAGAAAGCGGTGGAAAGCGGAGACAAAAAGCCTATTAAGACTTGGTCCCGTCGTTCAATGATCATCCCTACGATGATCGGTTTGACCATCGCTGTCCATAATGGTCGTCAGCACGTACCAGTATTCGTAACCGAAGAAATGATCGGTCACAAACTGGGCGAATTCGCACCAACACGTACTTACCGCGGCCATGTCGTGGATAAGAAAGCTAAGAAGCGTTAAGGAGTAGATGATGGAAGCATTAGCTAAACATAACTTTGCTCGCATTTCGCCTCAGAAAGCTCGCTTAGTTGCGGATCAAATTCGTGGTAAATCTGTAGACCAGGCTCTAGAAATTCTAACGTTCAGCAACAAAAAAGCTGCTGATCTAATCAAGAAAGTTCTTGAGTCAGCTATCGCTAACGCGGAGCACAATGAAGGCGCAGATATTGACGATCTAAATGTCGCAAAAATCTTCGTAGATGAAGGCCCTATCATGAAGCGTATTATGCCTCGTGCTAAAGGTCGTGCGGATCGTATCTTGAAGCGTTCAAGCCACATCACTGTTGTTGTAGCAGACGCTTGAGACTAGGAGAGTAAGCAATGGGTCAAAAAGTACATCCTAATGGTATTCGTCTAGGCATCGTTAAGCCTTGGAATGCTACATGGTTTGCTAACACCAAAGATTTCGCTGACAACCTAGACGGCGACTTCAAGGTACGTCAGTTCCTTACAAGTGAACTGAAAAAAGCATCTCTTTCACGCATCGTTATCGAGCGTCCAGCTAAGAGCATCCGTGTGACTATTCACACTGCTCGTCCTGGCGTTGTAATCGGTAAGAAAGGTGAAGACGTAGAAAAACTACGCACAGCTGTAGCTAAAATTGCAGGTGTACCAGCGCAAATCAACATCGCTGAAGTACGTAAGCCTGAACTTGATGCACAGCTTGTAGGTGATAGCATCGCGTCTCAGCTAGAGCGTCGTGTTATGTTCCGTCGTGCTATGAAGCGCGCGGTACAAAACGCAATGCGTCTAGGCGCTAAAGGTATCAAAGTAGAAGTAAGCGGTCGTCTAGGCGGCGCTGAAATTGCACGTTCTGAGTGGTATCGTGAAGGCCGTGTGCCTCTACACACTCTACGTGCTGACATTGATTACGCAACTTCTTCGGCTCACACTCAATACGGTGTGATCGGCATTAAGACTTGGATCTTCAAAGGTGAGATTCTTGGCGGTATGCCTGCAGCTAACGCTGTAGAGCCTAAAGGCGATAAGCCTAAGAAGCAGCGTAAAGGCCGTAAGTAAGGAGTCGACAGATGCTACAACCTAAACGTACTAAGTTCCGTAAGGTTCAGACAGGTCGTAACCGTGGTCTAGCTAAAGGTACTGATGTAAGCTTCGGCGAATTCGGTCTTAAAGCTACTGGCCGTGGCCGTCTAACTGCTCGTCAAATCGAAGCGGCACGTCGTGCAATGACACGTCACGTTAAGCGTCAAGGTAAAATCTGGATCCGTGTGTTCCCAGACAAACCTATCACAGAAAAACCACTAGAAGTTCGTCAAGGTAAGGGTAAAGGTAACGTTGAGTACTGGGTAGCCCAAATCCAACCTGGTAAGGTTATGTACGAAATGGGTGGTGTACCTGAAGAATTGGCTCGTGAAGCGTTCCGCCTAGCGGCTCGTAAACTGCCATTCAAAACTACGTTTGTAACTAAGCAGGTGATGTGATGAAAGCACAAGATCTACGCGAAAAAAGCGTTGAAGAGCTTAATGCTGAGCTTTTGAATTTGCTACGTGAACAGTTCAACTTGCGCATGCAAGCTGCAACTGGTCAACTACAGCAAACTCATACTCTGAAAGCTGTACGTCGTGATATCGCACGTGTGAAAACCGTATTGACTGAGAAGGCAGGCGCATAATGAGCGACAAAATTCGTACTTCATTTGGTCGTGTAGTTAGCAACAAGGCTGACAAGTCTATCACTGTTGCTATCGAGCGCATGGTTAAACACCCAATTTACGGCAAGTTCGTAAAGCGCACGACTAAAGTTCACGCACATGACGAGAACAACGAGTGTGGCCTAGGCGATACTGTTGAAATTCGTGAGTGCCGTCCACTGTCTAAGACTAAGTCTTGGACTTTGGTAAAAGTTGTAGAAAAAGCGAAAGGTTAATCCCTAGCTAGTTCTATGATATTAAACGGCTCCAAAATTATTTTGGGGCCGTTTATTTTTTGACTACCCAATCACAAAAAAGGGTGGTACAATTCGCGTCCCTTTTAAAGAGGCAGCCCGACCCGTGATGGGTCTAGTTATTAATATTTAGCGGAGCACTAACAATGATCCAAATGCAAAGTACACTTGACGCAGCTGATAACTCAGGCGCGCGCAAGGTAATGTGTATTAAGGTCCTGGGTGGCTCACACCGCCGTTATGCACATATCGGTGACGTCATCAAAGTTACTGTTAAGGAAGCAATTCCTCGCGGTAAAGTTAAGAAAGGTGATGTTCTGAAGGCGGTTGTCGTGCGCACTCGCAAAGGCGTTCGTCGTCCAGACGGTTCTGTCATTCGCTTCGACCGTAATGCTTGTGTATTGTTGAACGACAACACTGAGCAACCAATCGGTACACGTATCTTTGGCCCTGTGACGCGTGAACTTCGTGGCGATAAGTTCATGAAGATCGTTTCACTGGCTCCAGAAGTTCTGTAAGGAGCACGTAGAAATGGCAGCTAAAATCCGTCGTAATGACGAAGTAATCGTTCTTGCTGGTAAAGACAAAGGCAAGAAAGGTAAAGTAACTAAGGTTCTAGCAACTGGTAAAGTTATCGTTGAAGGTATCAACCTTGTTAAGAAGCACCAAAAGCCGGTACCGGCTCTAGGTCAACAAGGTGGCATCGTTGAACAAGAAGCAGCTATCGATGCTTCTAACGTTGCAATCTTTAACGCAGCTACTGGTAAAGCTGACCGTATCGGTTTCCGTTTTGAAGATGGTAAGAAAGTTCGTTTCTTTAAATCTAACAACGAAATCGTTTCTAACTAATAGAAGTAATTTGGAGTTCTACTATGGCGAAACTGCATGATTACTACAAGTCGTCTGTAGTCGCTGAACTGACCAAACAGTTTAGCTACACAAGCGTCATGCAAGTCCCTAGAATCGAGAAAATCACCCTAAACATGGGTGTTGGTGAAGCAATCAACGATAAGAAACTGCTAGAAAACGCAGCTGCTGATATGGCAACGATCTCTGGTCAAAAGCCACTTATCACTAAAGCGCGTAAATCTGTTGCAGGTTTCAAAATCCGCGAAGGCTACCCTATCGGTTGTAAAGTAACCTTGCGTGGCGAACGTATGTGGGATTTTCTTGAGCGTTTAATTAACATCGCTCTTCCACGTGTACGTGACTTCCGTGGCGTTAGCGCTAAGTCTTTTGACGGACGCGGTAACTACAGCATGGGCGTTCGCGAGCAAATCATCTTCCCGGAAATCGACTTTGATAAAGTTGATCGAGTACGCGGTCTAGACATCACTATTACGACGTCTGCTGGTACTGATGAGGAAGGCCGTGCTCTGCTGGCTGCCTTTAACTTCCCATTCCGTAAGTAAGGTGAAGGGTTACTGTTATGGCTAAAAATTCTATGAAAGCACGTGAAGCAAAACGTGCGAAGCTAGTAGCTAAGTTCGCTGAAAAGCGTTCTGCGCTTAAAGCTATCATCAGCGATGTAAACGCATCTGAAGAAGATCGTTGGAACGCAGTTCTTAAATTGCAATCTCTTCCACGTGATTCAAGTGCATCACGTCAGCGCAACCGTTGTAACCAAACTGGTCGTCCACACGGTTACCTACGTAAGTTCGGTCTAAGCCGTATCAAAGTTCGTGAAGCTTGCATGAAAGGCGAGATTCCTGGACTTCGTAAGGCTAGCTGGTAATTGCCACTTAATCATTTGGAGTAAATCATATGAGCATGCAAGATCCGATTTCGGATATGCTGACCCGCGTTCGTAACGGTCAGGCAGCAAACAAAGTTGCTGTTAAAATGCCTTCTTCAAAGCTTAAAGTTGCAATTGCTGCACTACTAAAAGCTGAAGGTTACATCACTGATTTCGCTGTAGAAGGCGAAGCAAAACCTGAGCTAGAAGTAACTCTTAAGTACTTCCAAGCTAAACCGGTAATTGAGCAACTTAAACGTGTTTCTCGTCCAGGTCTACGTGTTTACAAGAAGAAAGATCAACTTCCTTCTGTAATGGGTGGTCTTGGTGTTGCTATCGTTTCAACTTCCAAGGGTCTGATGTCAGACCGCGCTGCACGTAAAGCAGGTCTTGGTGGTGAAATCATCTGCTACGTAGCTTAATAGGAGTAGACTATGTCTCGTGTTGCTAAAGCACCTGTCGCTATTCCAGCTGGCGTAGAGGTGAAACTAAACGGCCAAGAAATCACTGTAAAAGGTGCTAAAGGCGAACTATCTCGCGTTGTTAACGCTGCGGTAGTTGTTGCTCAGGAAGAAAACAATCTTACTTTCGGTCCACGCGAAGGTGTTGCTAACGCATGGGCACAAGCAGGTACTGCTCGCGCTCTAGTTAACAACATGGTTGTTGGCGTTACTGAAGGCTTTACTAAGAAGCTAACCCTTAAGGGTGTTGGTTACCGCGCTGCTATCAAAGGCAACGCTGTAGGTCTAACTCTTGGCTTCTCTCACCCAGTTGAGCATGAATTGCCAGCGGGTATTAAAGCTGAGTGTCCAAGCCAAACTGAAATCGTGATCACTGGTTGTGACAAACAACTTGTTGGTCAGGTTGCGGCTGACATTCGTTCTTACCGTGAGCCTGAGCCTTATAAAGGTAAAGGTGTTCGTTACGCAGATGAAAATGTGCGTACTAAAGAAGCTAAGAAGAAGTAAGGTAACACTATGGATAAGAAAGCATCTCGCATCCGTCGTGCTACACGCGCACGTCGTAAGATTGCAGAACTGGGTGCAACTCGCCTAGTAGTACACCGTACTCCTCGTCACGTGTACGCTCAGGTTATCGCATCAAACGGCTCTGAGGTTATCGCAGCAGCTTCTACTGTAGAAAAAGCGATCCGTGAGCAAGTTAAGAACACTGGTAACATCGATGCAGCTAAAGCAGTAGGTAAAGCTGTTGCTGAGCGCGCTCTTGAAAAAGGCGTTGAGTCAGTTGCATTTGATCGTTCTGGTTTCCAATACCACGGTCGAGTGGCGGCGCTAGCAGAATCTGCTCGCGAAGCTGGTCTGAAATTCTAAGGTAGGGTTGGAAGATGGCTAAAGAACAACAAGTTCAAGCGAATGATTTGCAAGAAAAGCTAATCGCAGTTAACCGTGTATCTAAGACGGTTAAAGGTGGTCGAATCATGAGCTTTACTGCACTAACAGTAGTTGGTGACGGTAACGGTCGTGTAGGTTTCGGTTACGGCAAAGCCCGTGAAGTACCTGCTGCGATCCAAAAAGCAATGGAAAAAGCGCGTCGTAACATGACTACGATCGCTCTAAACGAAGGCACTCTTCACCACCCGGTGAAAGGTCGTCATTCGGGCTCTAAAGTTTACATGCAGCCTGCTGCTGAAGGTACTGGTGTTATCGCAGGTGGTGCGATGCGTGCAGTACTAGAAGTTGCTGGTGTACACAACGTACTATCTAAAGCATACGGTTCTACGAACCCTATCAACATCGTTCGTGCAACGATCGATGCACTAGGTAGCATGAAGTCGCCAGAAATGGTTGCTGCTAAACGTGGTCTAACTGTTGAATCTATTTCGGAGTAAGAACACCATGGCAACTATTAAAGTAACTCAAACTAAAAGCTCAATTGGTCGTCTACCTAAGCACAAAGCGTGTCTTAAAGGTCTAGGCCTTCGTAAAATCAACCACACAGTAGAACTTGAAGATACTCCGTGCGTACGCGGTATGATCAACAAGGTTTACTACATGGTTAAAGTTGAGGAGTAATCAGAATGCGTTTGAATACTCTATCACCAGCTGCTGGTGCTAAGACTGCTGCAAAACGCGTAGGTCGTGGTATCGGTTCTGGCCTAGGTAAGACTGGTGGCCGTGGCCACAAAGGTCAAAAGTCACGTTCTGGCGGTTCAGTTCGTCCAGGTTTTGAAGGCGGTCAAATGCCTCTGAAACAACGTCTACCAAAATTCGGTTTCACTTCTCGTAAGAGCCTAGTGTCTGCTGAAGTTCGTCTAGCTGAGCTAGCGAAAGTAACTGGTGACGTAGTAGATCTAAACAGCCTTAAAGCTGCTAACGTTATCACTAAGAACATCGAATTTGTTAAAGTTGTTCTATCTGGTGAGCTTAACAAAGCAGTGACTGTAAAAGGTCTACGTGTGACTAAAGGCGCTAAAGCTGCAATCGAAGCTGCAGGCGGTAAAATCGAGGAATAATCTCGAGGAACGAGGTACAGATGGCTAAGAAACCAGGACAAGATTTTCGTAGTGCTCAGAGCGGCTTAAGTGAACTAAAGTCGCGCTTGTTATTCGTAATTGGTGCACTTTTAGTATTCCGAGCCGGCTCTTTCGTGCCGATTCCTGGTATTGACGCTGCTGTACTTGCCGAATTGTTCGACCAGCAAAAAGGTACCATCGTGGAAATGTTTAACATGTTCTCCGGTGGTGCTCTTGAGCGTGCATCTATATTAGCGTTGGGCATCATGCCGTATATTTCGGCATCTATTGTTGTCCAACTGCTAACTGTAGTTCATCCAGCGTTAGCTGAACTCAAAAAAGAGGGTGAAGCAGGCCGTCGTAAGATCAGCCAATATACACGCTACGGCACGCTTGTACTTGCAACATTCCAAGCTATTGGTATTGCAACTGGCCTACCAAACATGGTCGATAATCTGGTTGTTATCAACCAAACCATGTTTACGCTAATTGCTACCGTAAGTTTAGTAACCGGCACCATGTTCCTAATGTGGTTAGGTGAACAAATTACAGAGCGCGGAATCGGTAACGGTATTTCGTTACTAATCTTTGCAGGTATTGTTGCTGGATTGCCTTCAGCAATCGGTCAAACAATCGAGCAAGCGCGTCAAGGTGAATTGCATGTACTTCTTCTGCTGTTGATTGGTGTACTTGCTTTTGCAGTTATTTACTTCGTTGTTTTCATGGAGCGTGGTCAGCGTCGAATCGTTGTTAACTACGCGAAGCGTCAACAAGGTCGTAAAGTATTTGCTGCGCAAAGCACTCACTTGCCACTTAAAATTAATATGGCGGGTGTTATTCCAGCAATCTTTGCATCAAGCATTATCCTGTTCCCAGGAACACTGGCTCAGTGGTTTGGTCAGAATGGTGAGAGCAGCGCGTTCGGTTGGTTAACTGACGTGTCTTTGGCTCTTAGCCCAGGTCAACCTCTGTATGTAATGCTATATGCAGCAGCGATTATTTTCTTCTGTTTCTTCTACACGGCGTTGGTTTTCAATCCGCGTGAAACAGCAGATAACTTGAAGAAGTCCGGTGCATTCGTACCCGGCATCCGCCCAGGTGAACAGACAGCTAAGTATATTGATAAAGTAATGACGCGTTTAACCTTAGCAGGTGCGTTATACATTACCTTTATCTGTCTGATTCCGGAGTTCATGATGGTCGCGTGGAACGTACGTTTCTACTTCGGCGGTACATCTCTACTAATCGTAGTGGTTGTTATCATGGACTTTATGGCACAGGTACAGACTCATCTGATGTCTCAACAGTATGATTCTGTGTTGAAGAAAGCAAATCTGAAAGGCTATGGCCGTTAATTCGGCGGTAGACTCAGATTTCATTTACGGAGTTTAGCAATGAAAGTTCGTGCTTCCGTTAAAAAAATCTGCCGTAACTGTAAAGTTATCAAGCGTAACGGTGTCGTTCGCGTGATTTGCAGTGAGCCAAAGCACAAGCAGCGCCAAGGCTAATTAGCAGAAATTTTTACTTGTAATATAAGGTAGTGTCGAGTATATTCCTCGGCCTACCTTTTGCGTGCAAAAGAAGTAGTATTCCGCAGCGTATCCATAACGGGCTTTGCTGCGGCTAATTCTTTTATGAAACACTAGGAGTGAATAATGGCCCGTATAGCAGGCATTAACATTCCTGATCAAAAACATGCTGTGATTGCACTAACGTCAATCTACGGCATCGGTAAGACTCGCTCTCAAGCTATCCTAGCTGAAGTGGGTATTGCTGAAGATGTTAAGATCAGTGAACTATCTGAAGAGCAGATCGATCAACTGCGTGATGGTGTAGCTAAATACACTGTAGAGGGTGATCTACGTCGTGAAGTATCAATGAACATCAAGCGTCTTATGGACCTTGGCTGTTACCGTGGTCTTCGTCATCGTCGCAGTCTACCACTACGTGGACAGCGTACTAAAACCAATGCTCGCACCCGTAAGGGTCCGCGTAAGCCGATCAAGAAATAATCGGGAAGGTAGAGTACAATGGCTAAACAACCAACTCGCGCGCGTAAACGCGTTCGCAAACAAGTTGCAGACGGTGTTGCGCACATCCATGCTTCTTTCAACAACACAATCGTAACCATCACTGACCGTCAAGGTAATGCTCTTGCATGGGCAACTGCAGGTGGTTCAGGTTTCCGTGGTTCTCGTAAGTCTACTCCGTTCGCTGCACAGGTTGCTGCTGAGCGTTGTGCTGAAATGGCTAAAGAATACGGTCTAAAGAACTTGGAAGTTATGGTTAAGGGTCCAGGTCCAGGTCGTGAATCTACTGTTCGCGCACTGAACGCTGCTGGTTTCCGCATCACAAACATCGTTGATGCTACACCAATCCCTCATAACGGTTGTCGTCCACCTAAGAAACGTCGCGTATAACGTTTTTTAGATTACTGGAGAAAGATCATGGCAAGATATTTGGGTCCTAAGCTGAAGCTTAGCCGTCGCGAAGGTACTGACTTATTCCTTAAGTCTGGTGTACGCGCGATCGATACCAAGTGTAAAATTGATAACGCACCAGGTGTACACGGCGCTCGTCGCGGTCGTCTATCTGAGTATGGCGTTCAGCTTCGTGAGAAGCAAAAAGTTCGTCGTATGTACGGCGTTCTAGAAAAACAATTCCGTAACTACTACAAAGAAGCTGCACGTCTTAAAGGCAACACAGGTGAAAACCTGCTTCAGCTTCTTGAAGGTCGTCTTGATAACGTAGTTTACCGCATGGGCTTTGGCGCAACTCGCGCAGAAGCACGTCAGCTAGTTAGCCACAAAGCTATCCTAGTTAACGGTAAAGTTGTAAACATTCCTTCTTTCAAAGTTGCGGCTAATGACGTTGTTTCTATCCGCGAGAAAGCTAAACAGCAGTCTCGTATTAAAGCAGCTCTAGAAGTTGCTGAACAACGTGAAAAACCAACTTGGATTGAAGTAGATGGCGGTAAGATGGAAGGTTCATTCAAGCGTATGCCTGAACGTTCAGATCTATCTGCTGATATCAACGAACAATTGATCGTCGAGCTTTACTCTAAGTAAGGTTTAAATTAAAGAGAGGACACAATGCAGGGTTCTGTAACAGAATTTCTTAAGCCACGTCTTGTTGACATCGAACAGGTTAGCACGACTCACGCAAAAGTAACTCTTGAGCCATTAGAGCGTGGTTTTGGCCATACTCTTGGTAATGCACTTCGCCGTATTCTTCTATCTTCTATGCCAGGTTGTGCTGTAACAGAAGTAGAAATCGAAGGCGTACTTCATGAGTACAGCACTAAAGAAGGCGTTCAAGAAGATATTCTTGAAATCCTACTTAACCTTAAAGGTTTAGCTGTACGTGTTGCCGAAGGCAAAGATGAAGTGTTCATTACTTTGAACAAATCAGGCTCGGGCCCTGTGGTTGCAGGTGACATCACCCATGATGGTGATGTAGAGATCGCTAACCCTGAACACGTTATTTGTCACCTAACAGATGACAACGCTGAGATCGCAATGCGCATCAAAGTTGAACGTGGTCGTGGTTATGTTCCAGCTTCGGCTCGTATCCATACTGAAGAAGATGAGCGTCCAATTGGTCGCCTACTGGTTGACGCTACGTACAGCCCAGTAGACAAGATTGCTTACTCTGTTGAAGCAGCTCGTGTAGAGCAGCGTACAGACTTAGACAAGCTTGTTATCGATATGGAAACGAACGGTACTCTAGACCCTGAGGAAGCAATCCGTCGTGCAGCTACTATCCTAGCTGAACAATTGGATGCGTTCGTAGATCTACGTGATGTACGTGTACCTGAGGAGAAGGAAGAGAAGCCAGAATTCGATCCGATCCTACTGCGTCCTGTAGACGATCTTGAACTAACAGTTCGCTCTGCTAACTGTCTGAAAGCAGAAGCGATTCACTACATCGGTGATCTTGTACAGCGTACTGAGGTTGAGCTACTTAAAACGCCTAACCTCGGTAAAAAATCTCTTACAGAGATTAAAGACGTACTTGCATCACGTGGTCTTTCTCTTGGCATGCGCCTAGAAAACTGGCCACCAGCGTCTATCGCTGAAGATTAATCGATAAAGTTAGAAGGATTAGGTCATGCGCCATCGTAAGAGTGGTCGTCAACTCAACCGCAATAGCTCACATCGTAAAGCGATGTTTAGCAACATGGCTAGCTCTCTAGTACGTCATGAAGTTATCAAGACTACTTTGCCAAAAGCAAAAGAGCTACGTCGCGTAGTTGAGCCTTTGATTACACTAGCTAAGACTGACAGCGTTGCTAACCGTCGTCTAGCGTTTGCACGTACTCGTGACAACGAAGTAGTTGCAAAACTATTTAACGAACTAGGTCCACGTTTTGCTGCTCGTCAGGGCGGTTACACTCGTATCCTAAAAGCTGGTTTCCGTACTGGTGATAAAGCTCCAATGGCTTACATTGAGCTTGTAGATCGCCCAGCTGCTGAAGAAGCTGCTGAGTAATCAGGTTCGTAAGAACGAAAAAGCCGAGCATTAGCTCGGCTTTTTTACGTTTGGAGATAGAGGAAGAGCGGGCTGCGCCCTATGGAACGCTTCGCTTGTAGAAAACGGGATCGGGCTTCGCCCTTCTAGAGTGAGCGTCGATACACTGGTGAAAGAGCCTTTGGAGCGAAAGTATTGACAGGACTTGTTCTCTGGACGAGATAATAATCCAGCTCTTACTGCCAGATTGCACCTAAGCTATCTAACAAACCGCTGCTTGCACCTTGGCTTTGTAATGCATTTAAGATGATAGGAGTGAAGGTTGAGATTAGAGACGGGTCCATTCCTAATGCTGAAAAAGCGCTCTTAACGGATTCGTTGCTGGCAATCATGGTGCTTAAACCGCTTGATTGCAACGATTCAAATCCTGGAATAAGACTCGCCATTTCACTGGTTTCGCCGCCACTCAACGAGTTTTGCGCTAAGGCTAACATCGAACCGAGTCCGCCTATCGCTTGTTCAGAGGAAACATTGGCATTGCTTTGCAGAGCTGAAACTAAATCTGTATCTGCCGCACCTTGCGAAGACCAAGCCTGAACAGCTCCCATTAAAGCGGCATTGGCAATTGTGCCGTAATTGCTTTCAGTCGTACTTGCTTGACCATCGCTTGAAGTGCTTTTACATCCTATTAAAGCAAGACTTGCTAAAGTCGCTACCGCTAATTTCTTGTACATTGTCTCTCCTTGGTTCAATAGTATCCATACGCGTTGATTTGATAAGTATCATACATAAAAAACGGCGACACAATGGTCGCCGTTATACATGCTTAAATTTCTTAAGAAATTAAAGAATGTCTAGAAGTTCTACTTCAAATACTAGAGCAGCAAATGGAGGGATAGCAGCACCTGCGCCACGCTCACCGTATGCTAGGTCTTGTGGGATGTATAGTTTCCACTTAGAACCTACAGGCATTAGTTGAAGTGCCTCAACCCAACCTTTGATTACGCCAGTTACTGGGAACTCAGCAGGTTGACCGCGAGATACAGAGCTGTCGAAAACAGTGCCGTCAGTTAGCTCACCGTGGTAGTGAACGCGAACTTGCTTGTCAGAAGTTGGGATTTCGCCAGTACCTTCAGTGATGATTTCGTACTGTAGACCAGACTCAAGAACCGTCACTTCTGAACGTAGAGCGTTGTCTTTTAGGAACGCTTCACCGTCTGCTGCTGCTACTTTAGCTGCTTCTTGACGTGCTGCTTCAACGCGAGTGTGTAGCTCTTGTAGTGCGTTGTTGATCTCGTCGATTTCGATAGCTGGTTGCTCACCAACTAGTGCAGTTGCGATACCAGCAGCGATAGCGTCAACGTTTAGACCTTCAAGACCAGAACCAGCAAGTTGCTGACCCATTTGTAGACCGATACCGTAGCTAGCTTTCTGCTCTACAGTCTCAAATTTAACTTCAGACATGTTGTCTCTCTTTATATGGTGTATAAAGGGTAAAGGATACCAGTTATAGCTTTGTTATGAAACGGTCGAGCCTAGATAGTCTCTCGCCACATTGTGCGATTAAGATCGACTTTTAACGACATTTTATCGAAATTTAACTGGGCTATTACCTTCAAGGCTTAAAAATCCTATACTCATAAGCGCTTGGTTTTTATACTTGTAGCGAAGGCCGTTTGGAGACAAGGTGCGATGAATCGCAGAAAGAAAAAGAAACAGCAGCAGGTGGATTACGTTGAACTGGCAAAAGCCAAGCTCAACCAGATTGATTGGCAGCAGATTAAGCAGACTATTCTAGATAAATGGAACTTGTTACCTAGGCTGCATCAACGTGCACTTATGGTGATTACTCCTTTGCTATTGGTGTTACTTGTGATTCCAATCCCTGAAGCTCAAACCGAAACAGAACCGGTAGTTTCTCCTAACACTCAACGTGTCGAAATTGATATCAATACCCGTAGCCTGAGTGAGCAAAAAAGCGCAGAGCAGGATTCACTGGTCTCTAAAGCTTGGAATGAATATGAGGTAAAAAGTGGTGATACCTTAGCTCAAGTTTTTCGTAGTAACGGCTTAGCTATGGCTGACCTTAATGCCTTGGTAAAGGTCGAGGGTTCGGATAAGCCTTTGAGTAGAATTAAAAAAGGTCAGCTAGTGCGATTTAAACTAGCCGAAAATGGGCAGCTTGATATCTTACAGCTTGAAAAAAGCAATCAGTCGGTGATGTTCTTCCGACTGTCAGATGGTGGATTTGGTCGCAGCAAGTAATTGACTCTAAATAGTTTCACCACTGCTTTCCATGGCATTAGGGGGAGGATGATCATCACTATCCCTAATGCTGTCAGCCAATCTGGCACTTCATCAAACCACATCACACCAAACAGTGCGACAAACACTAACCCTGAATTTTCTGCCACTGCGATCGAGCTGGCTGGCGAGCGTTGGTAAGCCATCACTGCAAAACCATTGTAGGTCAGAATCAAGGCTGCACTGGCTAAGATTAGCAGTAGGTGGCTATTCGATATCGGCTGCCAGTAAAACAACGCCAGTATGGCTGATATAGGCAGCGACAGGACTGATGTCCAAAATAGGGTACTTACGACGGTTTGTTGGCTAGGTAGCTTTCGTGCGCTTATATTAAACAGGGCAAGAGTGAAGGTTGTTCCGAGTGCAAATAGCGCTGCCCAGTGAAACTCCGATGGCCTTAGCACCACCATTACTCCAGCAAAGCCAAAAATGGTTGCAGCACTGCGTTGAAGTGTTGGCTTCTCTCCAAGTAACACAATTGCCAACGGTAGCATGAGTAGGGGGGCTGCGTAGAAAACAGCATTGGCCGTGGCCAAGGTTAAGTGGGTGATGGCGACAACCATGCATCCACTGCCAATTAAGATTAGATGCGCTCTGAGCAAATTTAACTTTGGGCTGTACATCTTTCGTTGTGACTGCGATTGTTTCCACCACAAAGGAAAAATAACCGCAGCTGAGAGCAATTGGCGAATGAAGATGTACTGAAAGATTGAGACCTCACCATCAAGCAGCTTCACAGCGACATCGGAAAGAGAAGCTGCGAAGTTGCCAATTACCAGCAGTAGGATAGCGAGGTAGGTTGCAGAGAGAGCCAAGGCTACTTTTCCAATTTCATATCAATGTGTGGGATGTCATCTTCTAAGTACATAGCGGATGTTTGAACAAAACCGTGTCGTTGATAGAAAGAGGCTAAGTGTTCTTGAGCGCCAATTTCAATCGATTCACTTGGCCATAATGATTCACAATCTGCCAATGCTTGTTGCAGCAGCTTATGACCTAAACCACCACCTCTATGACTTTCCTTAGTGGCAACACGACCAATACTCACGGATGGATAACTGAGTCCTTTCGGTAATAAACGTGCGCAAGCTATTAGCTTATCGTCTTGATAACCGAGTAGGTGAAAAACGCCCAACTGGTGGTCTTTATCATCCAGCTCTGGGTAAGGACAAGTTTGTTCGACGACGAAGACGTCGACTCGAAGTTTTAGCAGTGTATACAGTTGCTCTGTGGTGAGGTCGGAAAAAGATTTGAGTTGCCAAGTAATCATTGTTTATCTGTCTTGCTGTTGTTGATATCGCCAATGTAGCAAGACAGTTTTCGATGGGCATTAACAATTGTTAACTTTGGCTGCGCTTTTTGATTCGGCTTAGGCTAATTGGAGTAATCCCAAGATACGCTGCGATTTGATAATCGTTGAGGCGTTCAAGTAAGTTAGGGTAATGCTGACAGAAAAGTTCATAACGCTCTTCCGGGCTATAGAGCAACATAAAGCGTTCTTTGTTTTCTTTATACATCAGCTGAGTTTCAAGCAGCTTGAGGTAAATACCGTGTTTTTGCTCGCGCCACACCCTTAAGGTCTCAATAGGTAGAGAGAGCAAGGTGCACTGGGTTAGAGACTCAAGTAAGTAAGGGGAGGGTTGCTGATTGACCAAGCTTTCAAAGCCGATGATCCAATCATTCTCCCAATAGAACTCTTTACTGAACTCTTTGCCTTTATCGGTTAGATACGCCGAGTGGCACATCCCATCTAACAAAAAGAAAATCTCTTCAGCGACTTCCCCTTGATGCAACAGAATATGGCGAGTTGGTAGTTCAATCAGTTGCGCGGAATAGGTGAGTTGTTCTATTTCAGGTTGCGTGAATCCGTTTTGTGACAGTTGCTGATGGAAAGCGTCAAACATAATGGCAAAAATCTTACGTAGATGAAGAGCAGTCATTTTAAGATAAACGTTAACCAATAAAAAAGCCGCAATTTTTATTGCGGCTTTCAGCTAATCTAATGAAGTGTTACTTCTGTAGATCGATTTGGTACACACCAAAGCCAACATCATCCGTCGCGACACGTTTCATTGGGTACTGACCTTTCTCTTCAATGAATTTCGCTGCTTTTTCACTTGGTGATGTTTCAAAGCGAATATCAAGTTTGTTGTCAGACTTGATTGGAGCAAATGACCAGTTGTTGTCAGCGCTTGGCGTTACTTCACCTTTCTCTTGGCTTACACGAGTGATGTATGCTGCGATAACTGAACGGTTTTCATCTGGCGAATCAAATGCGATAAACTCTGCGCCTGTTCCTGGGAACTTGTTGCTGTATGCGCGGTAGTTGTTGGTTGCGATGATGAAATCTTGCTTCATATCGATTGGCTTACCTTGATAAGTCAGGCCAACAATACGCTCGGCACCTTGGTTAACGACTTTACAGTTACCATCGTATTTCGCTGGTTGAGTGACGTCAATTTGGTAGTTTACACCGTCGATAACATCGAAGTTGTAAGTACGGAAGCCGTCCCAGTCGATAAGTTGCTGTGGTGTAGTGCTGTTGACGTCGATTTGTTTAAACTGCCCAGCAGTACACTCTAGCCACTCTTTGACTTCTTTACCGGTGACCTTCATCGCTACCAGCGTGTTCGGGTACAGGTATAGGTCTGCTGCATTACGGAACGTTAGCTGACCAGATTCAACTTCAGTGAAGTTTGCAGGGTCATTTTTACGACCACCCGCTTTGAATGGCGCTGCTGCAGAAAGTACTGGAATATCAGAGAGATCTGGGTCGCCCTGAATGAAGCGCTCGACATAATCTTTTTGCGCTAGGTTGACGATTTGAACCGTTGGATCATCCTGAACGAGAGCCAAGAAGCTGTACATGACGTCATTCGCTTTACCAATCGGTTGGTTAACGAAATCGCGAGTACCTTTATGGTCAGCTTCAAGTGCTTTGACCATCTCTTTATCTGCTTCAGCCAGCGACTTCTTGTTTACTTTGTCGAAGATTGGGCGCGCTTCAGATTGGCCATTAACCACAACCCATTTGCCATCTTTCTCTTTAAGTTCTAGATCGATAACACCAACATGGCTACCCCAGCGGCCTGGCATAACTGAGGCTACGCCATTGATAGTCCCTTTTTGGTTATCAACGCCTTGAATATTATCGAAGCCTTTACCCGGGAATACCGCATGCGAGTGGCCAAATGCAATTGCGTCGATACCTTCAACTTCAGCTAAGTAGTAAGTAGAGTTTTCAGCACCATGTTTGTATGGGTCTGCTGCTACACCTGAGTGAGGAATCGCAACGATAACGTCGGCACCCTCTTTTTTCATCTGTGGAACAAGCTCTTCTGCTGTTTCCTTGATGTCTTTAGCGAACACCTTACCTTCTAGGTTCTTCTTATCCCAAACCATGATCTGTGGTGGAACAAATCCGATGTAACCCACTTTGATTTCGTGCTCAACACCGTCAACGTCTTTGAATTTGTGAGACTTAATGATGTATGGCTTAAAGTAGTGCTCACCGGTTTTTTGATCAAATACGTTAGCGCTGATGTAAGGGAAGTCTGCATCGTTGATGGTTTCAGCTAGGAACTCAAGGCCGTAGTTGAATTCATGGTTACCAATGTTACCCACATCGTAGTCTAGTTGGTTCATCGCTTTATACACTGGGTGTACTTCACCAACTTTGATGCCTTTAGCTGCCATGTAGTCACCCATAGGGCTACCTTGGATTAAGTCACCGTTATCAACCAATACACTGTTCTCAACTTCAGCGCGAGCCTGTTTTACTAAAGTAGCAGCACGAGTCAGACCAATCTTTTGCGATGGCTTATCTTTGTAGTAGTCATAATCCATGACGTTAGTGTGAATATCAGTTGTTTCGACAATACGAAGTTTGATCGTATCTGCCATTGCTGGGCCTGCCATGGTTAACATGCCACCCAGTACAGCAAGAGATAGGGGTTTCACTGCTACTTTCATTTTTTGATGCTCCGATAGCGTTTAGTAAGACGCTGCATAATGTAACAAAATGAAATGAAACAATGATTTCATTGAAAGACAAAGTGTGATGTTGAGCAATTACTTTATAGCGTTCTGCTGAGAATATCTCAAAACCGAACAAAGCTTGAACAATCTTAAAATATTCGCTTATCAGGAATTGATATAAAAAATGAAATTTTAGAATTTCAGGTAATATAACTAGGGCGCCATAATGCCTTCATAGATTAGGTAAGGGTGACATTATGGCGAGCAAGGATAAGATTTCTCAATTTCCTCTGAGCAATCAGCACGCACAGCGTAGTAAGCAAGCAGATCTCAATACAGTTGGTCAGAGTCTGCTCGGTAAAGGTGAAGTTGCACTCGTTGGCGCAGGTCCGGGTGATGTAGAACTTCTGACCTTGAAAGCGCTGCGTTTCCTTCAGCAAGCAGATGTTGTGCTTTATGACTACTTAGTATCTGATGACATCATCTCTTTGGTGCCAAGCGATACCATCTTAGTTTGTGTCGGTAAACGTGCCGGTCACCACAGTGTTCCTCAAGAAAAAACCAATCAACTACTACTCGATTTCGCGCTGCAAGGTCATCGCGTGGTACGGATAAAAGGTGGCGATCCGTTTATCTTTGGTCGTGGTGGAGAAGAGCTTGAAGTCCTTGCTGATGCAGGCGTCTCTTTCCATGTCGTGCCAGGTATCACTGCCGCAGCTGGCGCAACCGCTTATGCGGGTATTCCCCTCACTCATCGCGACTATGCTCAGTCGGCAATGTTTATCACCGGTCATTTAAAAGCAGAAAGTGACCAGATGGATTGGTCAACGTTAGCGCGCGGTAATCAGACTCTAGTGATCTACATGGGTTTGATGAAGTCGGAATACATCCAAAGCCAGTTGATTGAACATGGTCGTCAGCCAGAAACACCCATCGCAATTATTGAGCGCGGCACGCACAGCAAACAGAAAGTATTTAAAGGTCAGCTCAATGAGCTTGCTGATCTCGCAAAAGACGCTCAGTCACCTTCGCTTATCGTCGTTGGTGAAGTAGTGGCATTGTCCGAAAAGCTTGCGTGGTTTGAACCCCAAGCAGAACAAGTCACCGCTCAGCGTCAGTCAGCCTAACGCGATTTTAACTAGATTAGCCATCGGCTCAATGAGCCATAAAGGAAGCAATTAACATGGATCAAGAACGTTTAACCCATCTTAAGCAGCTTGAAGCGGAGAGTATTCACATCATTCGTGAAGTCGCCGCTGAGTTCGATAACCCAGTGATGATGTATTCAATTGGTAAAGACTCATCGGTCATGCTGCATCTGGCACGTAAAGCTTTTTACCCAGGTAAAATTCCTTTCCCGCTACTTCATGTCGATACCGATTGGAAGTTTAAGGAAATGATTAAGTTTCGTGATCGTACTGCTGAGAAATACGGCTTTGAGCTTTTGGTTCATAAGAACCCAGAAGGTCTTGCGATGGGATGTAGCCCATTCACACATGGCTCGTCTAAGCATACTGACATCATGAAAACTCAGGGCCTTAAACAAGCTTTGAACAAGTATGGTTTTGATGCGGCTTTTGGTGGTGCGCGCCGTGATGAAGAGAAATCTCGTGCGAAAGAGCGTGTTTACTCTTTCCGTGACAAGAATCATACGTGGGATCCAAAGAATCAGCGTCCTGAGTTATGGCGTACTTACAACGGCCAAATCAACAAAGGTGAGAGCATTCGTGTCTTCCCACTTTCAAACTGGACTGAGCTAGATATTTGGCAATACATCTACCTAGAGAACATCGAGATCGTTCCACTTTACCTAGCCGATAAGCGCCCAGTGGTGGAGCGTGATGGCATGCTGATCATGGTGGACGATGACCGTATGGAGCTTCAACCAGGTGAAAAAATCGAAGAGAAAAGCGTTCGCTTCAGAACACTCGGTTGTTACCCACTGACTGGCGCGATTGAGTCTGAAGCTAATACGCTCACGGGCATTATTGAAGAGATGTTGGTTGCCACATCCAGTGAACGACAAGGTAGAGCGATCGACCACGATCAGTCTGGATCGATGGAACTTAAGAAACGCCAAGGTTACTTCTAATTAGGATCTAAGGAAAGAACATGAATAGCGCAGTTGAAGCTCAGCTTGAAGAGCTTGGTATTGAAGGATACCTAAAACAACACCAATACAAATCACTACTTAGATTCCTCACTTGTGGTTCAGTAGATGATGGCAAAAGTACCTTGATCGGTCGCTTACTGCATGACTCTAAGCAAATTTATGAAGATCAATTAGCAGCCGTTCATAACGACAGCCAACGCGTTGGTACCACTGGAGAGCGTCCAGACCTTGCTTTGCTTGTCGATGGACTTCAGGCGGAGCGAGAACAAGGGATCACTATCGATGTAGCTTACCGTTACTTCTCAACACAGAAGCGTAAGTTCATCATTGCGGATACTCCAGGGCACGAGCAGTACACGCGTAACATGGCGACAGGGGCATCGACCTGTGATCTCGCAGTGATCTTGATTGATGCACGTAAAGGCGTGCTGGATCAAACTCGCCGTCACTCATTTATCTCAAACCTACTTGGTCTTAAGCACTTTGTGGTTGCGGTAAACAAAATGGATCTTGTTGACTATTCGCAGCAGCGTTTTGAAGAGATTCGCGATGAGTATCTTGAGTTCTCCAAAAACCTGCAAGGCGAAACCGATATTCAAATCATCCCGCTTTCTGCACTTGAAGGGGATAATGTTGTTGAGCCTAGCCCGAAAATGGCTTGGTTCGAAGGTTCGCCGCTACTTGAGATTTTAGAAAACGTGGATGTTGACCAAGACAAAGAAATTGGTGAGTTCCGTTTCCCTGTCCAATACGTTAACCGTCCGAACCTAGATTTCCGTGGCTTTGCTGGCACGATTGCATCCGGTAACGTCAAAGTGGGTGATGAAGTTAAGGCGTTGCCTTCAGGTAAAACTTCGAAAGTTGCACGTATCGTCACTTTTGATGGTGATCTGGAACAAGCTCAGGCAGGGCTAGCCGTCACGTTGACACTTGAAGATGAGATTGATATCAGCCGTGGTGATTTGATTGTGCTGGAGAATGCGCAAGTTGAGTCGAGTAACCACTTACTTGCTGATGTCGTATGGATGACTGAACAGCCACTCCAGCCAGGCCGAGATTATGACGTGAAGATTGCTGGCAAGAAAACGGTCGGCCATGTCGAGGCGATTCGCCACCAGTATGACATCAACAATCTATCAACGCACAGTGCAGTTGAGCTACCTCTTAATGGTATTGGCTTGTGCGAGTGGACTTTAACTGAGTCTGTTGCGCTTGATGATTATCTCGCTAGCCAAGATACCGGTGGTTTCATCATCATCGATCGTCTAACCAATGTAACGGTTGGTGCAGGTCTAGTGCGCGAAAGTCTATCAAGTGTTGAAGTGAAAACCTCTGATATCTCTGCATTTGAGCTAGAGCTGAATGCCTTAGTTCGTAAGCACTTCCCACACTGGGAAGCGAAAGATATTAGTCAGCTACTTAAATAGCTGATTGGTAAAGTAGGGAAGCGTTATGTGGCAGCAAGGATTTGTGTTGGCAATTTTACTCGGCATCGTAGCGTGCTTGGTAACAACACGAATTAAACCAAGTTATATCTTTGCCGGAGCAGCATTTATTGCTTTCCTTGGTGGCATGATAGAGCTAGGTGAAGTGGCTACCAATTTCACCAACTCTTCGCTACTCACTTTAGTGCTGCTGATCTTAGCATCAGCAGCACTAGAAAAGACTCGCCTGATTAGCTGGGTAAGCCGCTCACTTTCAACCGGAAGGTTGGGGACTGTTGTCGCTAAACTGGGCGTCTCAACAGCGCTACTTTCATCCTTTACCAATAATACTGCGGTCGTGGTCTCTTTGATTGGCGCCATTAAACGTAACCAGCAGCATGCACCTTCAAAGCTATTGATCCCGCTTTCTTACGCCGCGATCTTAGGTGGCACATTGACCTTGATCGGTACGTCGACCAATTTGATCATTAACAGCTTTGTTGAAGATGCCGGACTACCCAGTCTTGGCTTCTTTGCTCCAACGATGATCGGTTTGTCTGTTCTGTTTGGTGGCATGTTGATCTTGATCCCGCTTAGCTACCTGTTACCCAATTATGAAGATCATAGCCAAGATGAGTTGCCCTATTTTCTTGAAGCGAGAGTCGAACCAGGTTCGCCATTGGTCGGTCGTAGCATCAGTGAGAACAACCTACGCGCCCTGCGTAAATTGTTCTTAGCCGAAGTGGTACGAGACGGAGAAACCATGCCTTCTGTTGAACCGGATTTTGTTCTTCAAGCACGTGACCGATTGCTGTTTTGTGGTGATATTGAAAGTGTCGCAACGCTGCAAGAAATTCAGGGGCTGACCTTATTTGGTCAGCACCACCTCAACGGCCAAGGTTTTGTCGAAGTGGTGGTTAGCTCTTCGGCAAGCTTTTGTAATAAAACGCTCAAATCAAGCCACTTCCGCGATCGTTTTGATGCGGTTGTTGTTGCCATACGTCGCGGGCATGAGCGCTTACAGGGTGGGTTGGGGAACATCACACTCAATGCGGGTGATACCTTAGTCCTTGTTCCGGGTAAACGCTTTGAGCAAGAGCGTCGTGCGCATCGTAAAGAGTTTGTCCTAGTTAATGACTTAGATTCGAGCGCGCGTTTGGATGCCAATAAGTCGGCAATGGTGTTAGTCGGTTTTGCTAGCGTTATTGCCCTTGCGCTGCTTGAGATCGTGCCGCTGATAAAGGGGTTATCCGTTTTCCTCTTGGCTGCGCTGTTTTTTGGTGTAGTTCAGCTTGGTGAGCTTCGCAGGCGTTTTCCCGTTGATATCGTAGTGATTGTTGGTTCAGCACTCTCTATTGCTCAACTGATGTTATCGACAGGTTTGTCCGTTAGCTTAGGTCAGATGTTTATTGAAGGCTTCAATGGATGGGGTGTGTTTGGTGCTTTGGTTGCCACTTACTTACTGACCCTGATTTTAACTGAGCTCGTAACCAATAATGCAGCGGCGGCATTGTCGTTTCCTATCGGCTACAGCATGGCAATTGGCTACGGTGTCGACCCTATGCCATTCATTATGGCGGTGCTTTTTGGCGCTAGCGCGAGCTTTATTTCTCCCTACGGTTATCAGACCAATCTCTTGGTTTACAGCGTAGGCAATTACAAATTAACAGATTACGTTCGAGTGGGAATTCCTCTTTCTATTGTTTACTCCGTTTTGGTGTTAACGCTAATTCCACTCTTCTTTCCGTTTTAAAAGGACTGAATTATGACTACGGAAACGCCAACTAAAGATGAAAATGTCGTATGGCATCAACACTCTATTGATAAGGCTTTTCGCTCTCAGTTAAAGAAGCAAAAGCCGGTGGTACTATGGTTTACTGGCCTTTCTGGTGCTGGTAAATCTACCGTGGCGGGGGCATTAGAAACGCGCCTTGCACAAGCGGGTTTTCATACTTACCTGCTAGATGGAGACAATGTACGCCACGGCCTATGTAGTGATTTGGGCTTTTCAGAGCAAGATCGTCGCGAGAACATTCGACGCATTGGTGAATTAGCTAAGTTGATGGCAGATGCTGGCTTAATTGTTTTATCAGCGTTTATTTCACCGCATCGCGCGGAAAGGCAGCTTGTTAGAGAGATGCTACCTGAGGGAGAGTTCCTTGAAGTCTTCGTCAACACCTCACTCGAAGTTTGCGAGCAGCGTGACCCTAAAGGTTTGTACAAAAAAGCGCGAGCAGGGGAGATTGCAAACTTCACAGGTATCGATTCTGAATATGAAGCGCCGATTAACCCAGAAATAGATTTACGCGCTGGTGAGAAGTCTATAGAAGCTCTGGTAGAAGATTGCTTGGCGGCTCTCAAGGAAAGACAAGTTATCGCATAAACTAAAAAACGCTTCCCTAGAGAAGCGTTTTTTATTGATTCACTTGAGTGTTTTTACTACTCGAAACAGATCTCAATAAAAGCATTACCCCATTGAGATGTGAAAGGCATGATGATGATAGAACCTTCACACTTGTGACGGATAGTGTGGCCTTTACCAGACACAACAACCGGTGTAGCCATATCAAAATCAAAGCCACTTTCTGCAAGAATACGCTTTGCACCACCAGTAACCATATTGGTGATTTCGCCCACCATGTCCGTTACTTCATCGTTAAGGCCATTCGGGCGCTCACCTAGCATGTTCTGCATAATCTCTAATGCGAGGCTTTCATCAAAAGTAATAGACATAGAGCCGCGGCTTTGAGTGCCAACCATCCCTATTAAACCTGATACATCTCCACGTGCGATTTCATCTTTCTTCACACGAGGCTTCTGTGGCTTCAATTCCAGCGAAGCCATCGTTTTTAATACGTTCATCAATGAAGCTAAAAACGGGTTTACAAATTCAGCGCGCATAATCTTCTTCTATATCTTTATTTCGCATTGTCAGCAGAACATGCCTGACAAGTACCGTGTGACTCAATTACGTGATTATTGATGGTAAAACCATGTGCTTCCGCATTTTTCGCAAGTAAGGCTACCAAACTATCATCTTGAAGTTCAATAACGCTCCCGCATTTATCGCAAATCAATAGGTGCGAGAAATGCTTATGAGCATTGCATGAAACACATTGAATGTAGCTATTGGTTGACTCAACCCTATGAATAAAGCCTTGCTCTAACAAAAAATCTAACGCCCGATATACGGTCGGTGGTTTTGCTTGAGGCTCGCTTTGTTTCAAATCTTCAAGCAGCTCATAGGCACTAGAGGCCTTTGGGCTCTCACATATCAATTCAAATACGCGCTTACGCTGAGTTGTAAGGCGTACACCTCGGGCAGAGCATATCTCTTCAACTTGCTTCACTAAATGCAGGTCCAAACTTATCACCATTACCATTGGACATTTTAATAATATACCATTTCTCGCGGTTTATCGTCGCTTACTAGGTAATATCTTATAGCTTTGTCAGTAAGTTACTTATTCATAATGTGAATAATGTCTAACTTGTCTGGAACGCTATAACTTACCTTATCTACATAAAAAACGATACCAATAACAGCATTTTAGCTATTTCTTATCGTTGAGCTGTGTCCAAGATCTGCAATCCACGCTCAAAATCGAATTCTTCGACCACGCGGGAAAGCTCTGATAACTGAGCGCTACTCAAGCCAATCTGCTTGCCTGAGTCAATGTCATTGATGATGGCTACCGCCTCGGTATCGCTTTGTTCAATGGCCGAGTAGAGCTTTTCATATGTCTCTTGGTCATAATTTTGAGTTGTAGCTTGTTCCGTTTTCGTTTCTGGTTGTGAGGCGGCAAGAGCTTGCTCTATGTTGCTAATTAACTGCTCAAGCTGCTGGACTAGCTGCTCCCGGAGACCTTCGTTATCTAAGTCCTGCTCCAATGAAGCGCTAAGCTGGTGGAGTTCACTAGCACCAATGTTTCCAGATACCCCTTTGAGAGAGTGAACGTTGCGTTTTCTCACCTCTTTATCTTGGTCAGAAAGTGCCAGTAATACAGCATCAGTGTCTCGATATGTCGTGGCAAAACGCTCCAGAAGCTTTTTGTACAAGTTGCTATTACCGCTAGAGCGAATCAATCCTGCTTGTGTATCGACGCCTTCAATTTCCGGAATGTCCAAGCTGTGCTGTGCAGACTGAGCGACAAACTGTTGAGGATGTTTTGGCGTAATCCATTTGGCCAGAGTGCTAAACATACTTCCGACATCAATAGGTTTGGCAATAATGTCGTTCATGCCCGCTTCTGCAGCTTTGACCTTATCTCGTTCCATAACGTTAGCTGTCATGGCGATAATAGGTATCGAATGGTCACTTAGCTTGGTGCGAATATATTGGGTAGCTTCATAGCCATCCATAATTGGCATTTGGCAATCCATCAAAATGCCATCGAACTCATTGGTCTTATACAGATCGAGAGCAACCTGACCATTTTCAGCCACGGTGACATGCATTTGTTGGCCCTCAAGAAGCTCAATAGCTAACTCTTGGTTGATTTCATTGTCCTCGACTAACAGAAGCTGTGCCCCAGCCAGTTGCTGAACATTAGCTAGTTGGTTCTGCTCTTCTGCCTCACTGCGACTTAGACGGGCATGGTCAACGCCGTACAGAGAAACTATGGCATCAAAAAGGTGAGACGCCGTTATCGGCTTATCGAGAATACTAGGAACCGTAATGCCTCTTTGTTCAATGATTTCGGTGAGTTCTTCTCGACCAAAGGCGGTCAACATAAGTGGTTTTGGCTGTTGAGATTGAGAAATCTGAGCGTTCACCATCTCAAGTAAATCAATGCCATCTTTGCTAGGCATTTGCCAGTCAGTGATCAGTAGATCATAAGGCTGCTCATTATTCAGCGCTTGATTGAGCTCAGCGAGTGCGTCGTCTGCACTGCTTACGCTGTGAGCGTCAAATCGTAGTGATTCAAGGATATCTTCAACAATAATTCGAGCGCTGGCGTTGTCATCGACGACAAGTACTCTCAGTTTTCCTAGCTCGACAGGAACCGCGATCTCTTCTTGTTTCAGGGCGTGACTGACTTTGGAGGCTACAGTAAAGGTAAAGCATGAGCCTTTACCTGCTTCACTCTCTACACGGATATCCCCGCCCATTAACTGGCTAAGTTCTTTACTGATGGCTAACCCTAATCCAGTACCACCATATTTCCGTGTGGTTGAGCTGTCAGCTTGAGTGAACTTGCTAAACAACTTAGCGGTTTGTTCCGCTGTCATGCCTATACCACTGTCTTCAACACTAAATTCTAGTACTAGGTCATCACCATTACGTTCAGCAACACGAATGGATATTTTGATTTCCCCTTTCTCAGTGAACTTTACTGCGTTGTTCGCAAGGTTAATTAAGATCTGCCCAAGTCGCAGAGGATCGCCGACTAAGGTGGTGGGCACGTCACGATCAATGTGAATCAGCAGCTCAAGTCCGCGTTCAGAAGCACGTAAACCAACAAGGTTCGAAATGTTGTCGAGTACATTTTCTAAATGGAAATCGACGTTTTCAATATCTAGCTTACCCGCTTCAATCTTAGAAAAGTCGAGGATGTCATTGATCAGACCAAGTAGGGAGTCTGCAGACAGCTTAACTTTATGAATGTAGTTACGCTGAGCTTTAGTTAAGTCGGTTTTGAGCGCCAAGTAGCTCATGCCAATAATCGCATTCATCGGGGTGCGAATTTCGTGACTCATATTCGCTAAGAAATCCGACTTAGCGCTGTTCGCTGAATCTGCGTCATCACGCGCAATCGCAAGCTTTTCGGCAAATCGCTCTAAGGCAGAGTGAGATTTGTTGGCTAGAAAGCCTAGGAGTAAGAGGGTAACTAGGAAGATTGCGCCACCAATGGCGAGATTACGTGCGATACTGCCAGAGTCTTCCACTGTGGCTAGCTGCGCTTCATAGCCAGGTAAGATTAGATCAATGATGGCTTGATGCTGCTGTTTGAGTGCTTGGATTTGACGGTTTTTCTCACCACGTAAGCCTGTCAGCTGATTAAACAGAGTTAGGTAATCTTGTGTTGTCTCTTGTAGCGTACTGATTTGAATTTGTTCATCCTCAGTGACAACTTGCTCATAGAGGTTCTCTAACAGTTCGATGGCAGCATTAAGGTTGTTCTCAACTTCAGTTTTTAGCTGTAGTTGGCGCTCGATTTGCTGAGTAATTGCGTAGTCTTTGTCACTTTGCTGTGCATTACTAATCTCGGTATGTAATACCAATAAGTTGGTGCTGATAGAAAGCTTGTCGCTAATCGATAGCTGTATACTGGTTACGGCTTGCTGGGCGAGTTTAAGTCGTTGTTGGAGGTGTGAACGCAGCTCAATTGAGACCCGAGTCAGATCAGTGACCGATCTTTCTATCTGAGAAGAGATGTTCGCTTGCAGAGGTTTAGACAGCTTTGGCCAGCTGCGAAGTTGAACTAAAGCTGAACTATAACGGTTTTTTGCATTCTTGATTAGAGCAATTGTCTGTTGGCTCTCGCTATCAGTAGCATCGCGCTCAAGCTTATTGATCAATTGTTCCGCTTTTTTTAACTCTAGCTGAGCAAGATTCAAAGATTCTTGTTGATTGGTAACGATGTAGGTTTTCTGCTCTGCTTGTGAGTTTGCAATCAGGCTGACTAACCAATGCGCTTGAATTGCGAGATCAGATTCGCGGTCAACTTTGTCTCTAAGTTCATCAATCGACACGATACTCGACTCGATGAACTGCTCGTGTTCAAGCTGAATCTCTTGCACTAAGCTCTCGACATAATCCCCCGTCTCAGACAGCTCCGTGCGTGTTTGACCGGACTTTTCACTTAGCTCCACATAGCTTTCAAATTGCTGGTGATAGTGGGCGAGTGAGCTTTGAATCTGCGAGTCAGCACCATTGCTTACAGCATCACTAGCGATCAGCTGAGCTTTACTGACCGCCTGCGACAGTTGGTTTTGCAGTTGGACATCCGGTTGGCGAATATAGCTTTGCTCGATGACTTTAATACCATCAAGGGTTGAGAGCAGCTGAGCGTTATTGGCATATTGATCAACGGTGTTGAAGCGTTGAGTTAGGCTTAACCAACCGATAATGCCGGCAATGAGCAGCATCACTGACGCGATAATAAAGCCAATAAGAATACGTTTTGAATCGAGAGCGTAGTTTTTTACAGAGTCCATTCAAGCCTCAGTGGTTGATTAGAATTCATCTTTAAAAGATTCTTTAACTTTCAAAATCTCATCGAGTTGTTGGAGAAAGATTGGGACTAGCGTTGGATCAAAATGTGAGCCCGCTTCTTCTTCGAGCAAAGCCGTTGCTTTTTCAATCGGCCACGCCTGTTTGTAAGGACGCTCACTGGTTAAGGCATCGAAGACATCCGCAATGGCAACAATTCTTGCGCTAAGCGGGATATCTTCCCCCTTTAATCCATGCGGATAGCCACTGCCATCCCACTTTTCGTGGTGATAAAGCGCGATCTCTTGTGCCATTTGCATTAATCGTGTGTCGCTGTCTGCAATGATATCTGCACCGATTTTTACGTGGGTTTGCATCACTGCCCACTCTTCGGCATCCAGTTTTCCCGGTTTGCGCAGCACAGCGTCAGGGATGCCTATCTTACCAATGTCATGCATCGGGGAGGCTTGGAACACTAACTCAACCCATCGCTCACTCACATCTAACTGCTGAGCAAGGATTTTCGAGTAGTGACTCATGCGAATAACGTGCATGCCTGTTTCGTTATCTTTATATTCCGCCGCTCGGCCAAGGCGCTGAATGACCTCAAGGCGTGTTTTTTCCAGCAGCGCAGTGCGCTCTTTCACTTTGTTAGCTAATGAAAGGTTTTGGTCATACAGAGAAATATGTGTTTTTACCCTAGCTTGAACGATAGGTGGGCTAACGGGTTTGGTAATATAGTCGACAGCTCCCATCTCGAAGCCTTTTTGCTCGTCGACCACCTCTGCTTTAGCGGTAACGAAAATAACCGGAATTTCAGCGGTAACTGGATTGGTCTTAAGTTTCTCACATACCGCATAACCGTCCATTTCCGGCATCATAATATCGAGCAGGATGAGGTGTGGGTATGGTTTAGTGCTGGCAATCTGTAGAGCTTTTACGCCACTCGTCGCGGCTTTTATACGGTAGTCATCAGAAAGAATGCCTGACAAAGTATGGATGTTGTCGGGGATATCATCGACAACCAGAATCACAGGTTTTTCATGCTGTTCTATTGGCATTGCGGTAAATCCTTTACTGCAGATTCATTGACTTATTAATCCATAGAATAGTTATTTTTTATAAATATTGGCACTCAATAATTCAGTGGTCGTATAACTCATCCTAGATAACGTGACCCACGTTTGAATAATCGTTATTTATTAACGACGGTATTTAACCTGAATCTTTTCCCACAGAGGTGTATAATCGCGCGATTATTTTTGATGCCGCGTTGGAAATAGGGACGTTATTTGAAAGCGGTACTGACTGTTTAGAGGTAGCTTCGTGTCTAACACTGAAACGAAACAACAATTTCCAATGCAGCGCTTTTCCATTGCGCCCATGCTCGATGGGATTTACTTTCAAGCAGTGTAAGGGTTTGTTGGCTATTAGGGAGACTAAAGGGGTATTTTCTTAACCTGACGAAAAATGAGGGGTACTGCAAAAGTGTGCAGATGTCTAAAAATTAATCCCCACATTTGATATTGATTCCATGAATTTATAGAGTGTGCGGACTGGTAAAACCAGTCCTCCCACGAATCAGCCTTTCAATTCCTATCGTGGTAATAACAATATAGTCAATAACGTCAAGTTGTAATAGGAAAATACGTATGCACCAAGTATGCGAGGCTTTAACTTTAATTCAGAATACTAATGATAAAATTCATGTTTTGGCTGATGCTTTGTCAGCATGGGATAGTGAAAAAGTAGAGTTGACGGATGAGCACATATCTACGATTGGTAACATTCTTTATGGGTACTGCCAAGATATAGAGCGAACCGCACAGAAAATTAAAGATAGAAGCAAATAACGATAAGGGGGCGCAAGCCCTCTTTTTGGTCGTAAAAAAACAAAACCCCGCAAAGGCGGGGTTAGTCTGCAGCTCCACGGATAGCTTGTTATCGCTAAAGTTTGTGGGCTGGCTACATTTCTAAAATGTAGTCTTAGTGCTCCGTTTTGGTTTGACCAAAGAAGCTGTGACATAGAGATTGTATTATCACCTAGTCGTTATATCAAGTTATTTGTAGACAAAAAACGTTACTCAGGGCAATTCAAGGAAGTTGTAGTTAACTACAGGTAATCGGAAAGGTGCCCTAAATTAAACCCATGCAGCACGCTACTGTAAACTTCTTTCATTGTTTCTCTGCCTAGCCTATTTTGAAAATACTGCCTCTTTCCATTCATGGAGCCTAATGATACGTATGAAAGTCTATCAAGGCTCAGCGTGTAGACCATATCCGCTTTTACCCATGTTGTTCCTTTATTAAAGAAGCGATGTCTAGGTAAATGATTGTCATCCAGTTGCATGTGATAGGGTTGAATCCTATCTGGCTCTGTTGTGCTAAGACAAACGATGGTTGCTAATCTATGTCCATTGGGTCTAGTTCCAATAACTAGAACTGGTCTATCTTTAACCATTTCCGGTTCTTTAAAGCCATTAAAGTTACACATTAGAATTTGTCCAACTTTTGGAGAGTATTTTAATCCCATAACTACATTCTCTGACCCGACCAAACAACTTCTCCAATTATCTGAAAGTCATTACTTTGGATTTCTTCCTTGGTTAGTTCCCACGGTTTATATGACTCATTGTCGCTAAGAACCTCTAGCCCCGACTTAGAGAACTGCAAGCGCTTAACCATTAACTGGTTATCGAAACGGAAAACATACACTCCATCCCCAGTAAATCTATCAACCTTGTTTACCATGACTAGTGCGCCATTTTTTAACGTTGGCTGCATGCTGTCACCCTTTACGGGCATTAAGAATATGTTATTTGCTTTAACTCCAATCTCCATGCTGATGAATGCTTCACTAAAAACAATTGAGCTAGTCTTTTCCTCACTCACAACTAGCGACCCTGCACCCGCACTAGCTTCAACCTCATAAAGCGGAAGGTTCAAGTATCCCTTTGGCGGTGGAGCAATGCCGCCATTTTGTGATATTTCTCTCGCTTTTAAAAATACCTTGGGCGGGATTTTTCCGCGCAATCTCCAAGTCTGAATTGTGCTCGGGCTTTTACCTAACTTAATGGCTAAGTCATTGTTTGTAGCTGTATTAGTCAGCATTTTTAGTTCGTCAATTTGCTCGTCAACGTTGCTCATTTCTGTTTCTTTCATGTTTTTAGTCCCATTCTTTTATGTCTCGTTTGTGTTGAAGTGTCCCAAAGTTATTGCTATTTTGTTTGGGTAACTCAAAAGGCTCTCAATTTCCTAGAATAGCATGGAGAAACAAAAATGAATGTCTCATTTGCACTACTCGCACTTCATGGACCGACAGTCCAGCTCAATGACATATGTGATAAGTACTTAGGAATCACCCCAAAAACAGCCAGTCAGCGCGCTAAGGCTGCTGATTTGCCTTTTCCAGTTTTCAAGCTTCGCGATAGTGAGCGAGCGCCTTACATGGTTGAAACCTCTGAATTAGCAACCTTTTTAGAGTCGCAAATGAAAGCGGCTAAGGATGAGTGGCTAATGGTTCATGGGAGGGCTTAAGCATGAAAGCGACATATCAAATGTTACGAAAAGCCATGCGCTCCACTCCTAGGTCTCGTAGTTACTGGGCTGTTCATCAAATCCTTCAGGGGTTGGATGGTAGTGACGCGCTAAAGCAATTTCTTCTTGCGAATGTAAGCATGAGCCTCAGAGACCCTAGAAAAACATCTTATTACCTAGATGCTAACGAGAGGCTGAACGAGATTAAAAATATGGGTTATTGCGAACCTTGCTTTCACCCTGCCAAGGTTAGCGGTCAGCGCAGACCCTTGCCGCGCTAAGGGGGATTTATGCAGGTTTCTGACTCAATTCATCTACCTTGCCCCGATATGGCGGGCATGGTTGACCCAGACCCTAAGAAGTTGGAGCGCTCTCGCTTTCAGCTTCAAAAGCTACGTGATGAGCACGGCATCAAAAAGCGTGTAAAACCTCAATCAAAACCTATGACTTATACCTGCACAGGGGCGGGATGCATTGAGCCGTGGGGTAATGTTAGCAATGGTGAGCCTTACTAATGAAGCATTTATACGAACCGCAACCTGAGCGAGAAATTACCAATATTCTTAGCCCACACGATGTGGGCTATGTGACCGCATTGGCGCAAGACGTCACCACAACTGAGAAAAATATAGCCGCTATCGAGAGCGGTTTTTTTAGTGCTCAAAAATCGGATTGGTTAGAAAGTGAGCTAAATAAAGTGCGTGCGGCGGAGCAAGTGCACTTTCATAACACCAAAGAATCAGCAGAAATCTGGCAACTCGTTCAGGATGGAAAGCTGACTTTAATCACCCCTGAATATTACGCAAACCCTAAGCGCGAAGCGCACGCCGTAGGCGTGGAGACACTAGGCTTGTCAAAGGGCGGCAAAGTCCGACACGAAAATCATAAGCACATCGAGCGCTTTATTACCCGCTCACGCCGTCTTAAACCGCGCACCAAGAGCAAAAGCTTTTACGTTGAGCCGCAAGGCTACGGTATCGAGCAGGACGCCACACAGACCGGATGGGTGCGCGATGAGGAGCGTAAGCGTCTGGATTATCTGCCAAGCAAGGGTATGAGCCGTGCTTACCTGCTTAAGCGTGACTGGTCAAAGCAAGTGAAATTGCAAGTGACGTACCATCCAAGCCCGAGCGACGCGCCCGAAGCACAAACGGGTGAGCGTTACACTCATCAACTTTCTAAAAATGCCGTTAAGAAGATATTTGAATCAGGTGCTTACGTGGCAGCGTGTCGAGGTGGTTTCACCACGTTTCTGACGCTCACGTTTGATGATTTTCAGCGCGCCAAACTGTTTGCTACTGATTCCAATGTCCATTTGACCTCTGAGGGCTGCGAGTTTTCGCCACTGTCTGATGATATGGCGGCGTATTCCCCGCTACAAATCACGATTGGCAATGAAGTATCGCGCTTTCTGGATGCGGCAAAGCGCATGTATCACCGTGGTTTTAGTTACAAGCAAAGCCACTTATCCGGTCAGGCAAACCTTGCCTTTGAGGGGGATGAGGTCAAGGTGGCGGGGCACTACAAAGCCGCGCCATTGATGGGGCGCAAAAGCAAAGTCGAGCTAGTGGGTCCTGCTCGCGCTAAAGCGGATTTTCACTATATCTGGGTCGCTGAGTGTCCGACCAATGAGCACGGGCAACCAAACCCTCACGTACACATCCTATTGAACTGGCAAGTGGAGCCTGAACACTTTCAAGCATGGGCGAAACGTATTGAGCGCCTATGGGGTCACGGCTTAGCGCACCTTGAGCGCATCAAATACAAAGAGGCGGCAGCGGGTTATCTGATTAAGGCGGTGGGTTACGCGGCGAAAGGCGGCAACGCTGACCAAGGCATGATTAAGGGTAATCGCTACAACATCGCTCGCTGTAGCCGCGCCCCGCAATGGGAAGCGCTCGCCAGTTTCGACGTGCACAACATGACTGGAATCATCAAAGAGTGTGGCTATCGCTTGGAGCAGTGGAAAGCCCCAATTAAGCGCGCCATTGCTCGCAAGCAAGCCAAAAAAGCCGAGGCAAAGAAAGCGGTCGACATCAACAAAAAGACCCGCCAAGTCAGCGCGGTGGTCAAGTTAAACAAACTCATTAATCAGCTTGATAGCGAAATCCTAGCGGAAAAAGAGCACTTAAACAGTCGCGGCGTGTTCGCCAGTTCAGACAATCAATTCTCTATCAGCTTTGAGGGTGACGACTTCGAGCAAAAAGCTAATGACTTTCTAGAGTGGGCAGCAGGTGCGCGCGGTTGGAGCATGAATACCGATGATTTGTATCTGGATGATATTCGCCTTGAAGCCAAAGACCGCTATCAGCGTGCCTTTAAAGCATGGCAACTCAAACAAGCCAACTGGATAAGTCAGCTAGAGCAAGAGCGCCCGCCAGTGATGCCGGAAGATGTGTACCACGAATTACGAAACAAAAACCTAAGTGACTTAGAGCACTACCAAATTCATTAAAACGAGAAAGGACTATGGAAGAGAAAACGCTACAAACCGAAACCACACGACTGCTAAATGAAATGGATTCGGAATCACAAGCCTATAAGCCGCCTATGGGGTTTGGGTTTGTTAAGCCTTGGCTGACCAAAACGGTTTGGCTATTTAAGGCATTTAATCAACGTCTAAACGCACTGGAAAAGGAGCGCGGCTAATGGATAAAGAGATTTTAGGTTATATCACTTGCCGAACCTGCATGACGCCTAAGGCAATCATGCAGGGTTCGGGTAAGCGCAAAGAGTACGTATATGGTCGCTGTGAATGTGGCCCCGACAATCGTTGTGGTAAGCCAGCACAGCTAGAAATGAAAGGCTTTAAACCTCTTGAAGATATTCAAGCGGAAATTGAAGCACTCAACCAACCCAAAGCAGAGCCAAAACCGGAACCACAACCAGAGCCAAAGCCTGTTGTGAATCAACTACAACCGGATAGTGAACCAAAGCCAATGGGAACGGCGGCGTGTGTGGGCATTGGTGCGGTAACGGGTTTTGTGTTGGGTGGTGTATTTAAAGTGTTAAAGGCGGTGGCGTAATGGACGAGCAAGTATTAGAAAACAATCAAATGGGCATGGAAGAAATCGAGCAGCTAGAGCAGCACAGCGAGCTAGACGAAAAGGCATTATTAGCAGAGCTTAACGGTGACGACTTCGACCCAGAAAGCGTAGTTAAGCGCAAAGACCCTAAACAAGCGGCAGAACTGGCGGCAGGTAAACAGACCGCTATCGTTGTGCTTGGTGTGGTTGAGCAAGGGCTAAAAATGTTCGGTCACAAAGCGTTTGAGTTTGACCCAGAGGGTGCGGAGGGTGTCGCGGAAGCGGCTGCACCTTTGTTTGTGAAATATAACGGTGAGTTGCCGCCTTGGTTGGCTGAATACAAGGAAGAAATCACTTTTGTTGGTGCGGCGGGTGCGCTTGGTTTTACTTCTGTTCAGCAAATCAAAGCCCTTAAAGCCTTTGATAGAGCCAAAGAGATTGAGCAAATGAAAAGTGAATCCGAAGTAGAGGGGGTGCAAAGTGAGGCTTAATAGACCGCACCCAATGACAGCATTATTGCTCAAGCGTTGCCGTAAAGAGTCCGGCTTAAAACAGGCTGAGTTTATTAAGAAACATGATATTCCGGTAACTCAGGCAACTTTTTCACGTTGGGAAAAAGGAAAGCAAGCGGTTCCAGTTGAGGTGCTTTTGTCTCTTGGTTTGCTCGCTCCTGCGGTGGAGGTGAATTAAATGCAACCTATTAACCCAAACAATGCCCTTAAAAATGGTCATGTCTTTGCGGTTGGGATGAGTGGCAGCGGTAAGACGTCCGCTGCTAAGAAACTCTTTATCAAGGCGACTGACCAAGTCGCCATTTTTGACCCAATGGGCGACTATACCGGAAAGCTGGCGGGGCGTGTGGTGCGTGGCTATTCCGACATTAAAGAGTTCGCCGCTGCACTGATTGCAGGGCGCAAGACCAAACAAGGCTTTAAGATTGCCTATCAACCCACTCATGAAACCACAACCAAGGACTTTGACAAGTTTTGTCAGGTGGCTTGGGCTATGGGCAATGGTAAGCACAATAAACCGCTTAAAATCATCTGTGAGGAAGTGGCAGAGCACAGCGAAAACGCGGGTAAGGCAACAGGCTATCACGGCAAGATATTGCGCTTAGGACGTAAATTTAACCTGCATACCATTAACCTGTTTCAGCGTGGGCAAGAGGTATCCAAGACCATCATTGATAACTGTCAGCGGGCGTGTGTGATGATGCAAAAGACCAAAGCCAGTGCTATTTATTTGGAAAAAATGACCGGAATCCCTGCCAATGATATTGACCAACTCAACCCGCTTGAGTATCTGCTGCAAGATGGAAAACAGTTCGAAAAGGGGGTAATACGCTGGTAATTTGTGAACTAAGTCAAATTTATTGGCAATCCATTCACAATAACTATTAGGAATCGATTGTGAATCCCTTGCTTAAGTAAAGCCGTCCAATGTTGGGCGGTTTTTTATTTGGAGCAAACAAAACATGAAACTAGATGCGAAGAACATCGGCATTATCGCGGGTATCGCGGCAATTGTCGCGGCGGGCGTGGTTTGGGCATCAAACAACGTTGATGCTGTTGAAGACACAATCGGTTAAGGAGTCGTTACATGAATTCAGTAATGAAGCTTAATTCGTTTACGGGTATTGGTTGGGGCGAAAAGGCAACCATGACTCTGTCTACTGGTCCGGTTTATGAGGAAATCTTCCTTGAAACCAACCTAACGCCTGAGCAAATCAAGCGCGTTTCTATCACGCTGAATGCGGATGAAATTATCATCCTAGACGGCGCGTTGATGAAAGCTCTTGAAGCTTACAAAGGTATGCCGTCAATTGATGGTTTCTACCACATCCCACTGGCTGACATTACCGCTAAAACTAAAAACGGTATGCGCTACACGGCTCTAGTGACTGAGCAGGGCGATAACATCACGCTAGAAGTCGAAATCGTTGATAAGCCAGCGGCAGACTCACCGGATGTGCAACTAAAAGGTCACGCTACAGTATCCCCTGCGCAACCTGCGCGAATCGTTGTACCAATGATTCAAAAGCAGACCATGCAAGCGGGTTCTACGGAAAACGAATTCCTAGACCTGAAAAGTGGTCCATTGGTTCACGTTCGCCGTTTGCACTTCATGAGTGGTGAAGTGAATGGGCTAGAGATTCACAAAGACTATGTGAAGCTTTACGACTCAACACGCGCCGTTGAAACCATGCGTGCCAAACGTAATAAGCGTTTCTGGCAAGCGGGTGTTTTCCACTTTGACCCAATCATGCGCGGCTACTACCTAGACGAGCTATTCCCTACTTACCACAGCAATGAACTTAAGCTCACTGTGAAAACGGATTCAGCAGTTGGCACGATTCCAATCGTTGTTGAATCGGTCAAGGTGGTACGTCCTGACCTCATCCAGTAAGGGGGTGATATGTCTTTATGGGATGACCTAAGTAATTTTGGTTCCGGTGTGCTCGATAGCGTGGGTGAAGGTTTTGACAGCTTAGTCAAAACCGCCACAACCGCAGAGCAGCAAACCGTGAACGCGGGAACCACAGAGCAGACGGTGAAACAGGCAGACGACCACGGCAACAAGGTCACGCCATTACCGCAAGACAAAGAAGATAAAACACTTCTTTATGCGGGCTTGGGTGTCGGGGCTTTCTTGGGTGTCGGTCTACTCATCGTCTTAGCCAAAAAGTAAGGGGGACTTATGCCATTGGTATGGGTTGCCCTTGCCGCTGGCGGCGTGGGTTTTGGTGGGGGTTTCTTTGCGGGTTCAACCGCATCGAAAGCCCTTAAGTTAGCCGCTCTCGGGGGCGGCGGTTATATCGCTTACAAGGTGATTAAGGGGGGCAAATGATTCCAGCTATTGGTGGCGGTCTATCCGCTGGCGGTTCAATGCCTATCAGCGCGGGCGGTGGTTCAGCTGGTCCTAGTGAAGCCAACGGGACTAACTCTATTGGGGGTATCCGTAACGGCGCAATCAACTTTGGTGGTAGCGGTTGGCAGCAACTAGCAAGCAACTTGCCATTAATCGTGCTTGGGCTTGGTGTGGTATGGGCGGTGACAAGAAAATGAAATTCAATTTGATTCGACCTAACCGCCCTGACCTATCGGCTCAATTTAAGCTGATTAAACGCGCTTTCAATGGTGTTGATAACGCTAAGGCAGAGTTTGAGTTTTGCTGTGATGCAGTTATTAGCAAACGGGCAAGCCTGTATCACTTGTTTAGCCGCAAACAGGGCGTATCACTGCGCTTTGTAGGCTACGTGACCAGTGACAATGACTACTTGATTTTAGCGATGACAGGCAAGGGCTTGCTAAAAGGTGCGCCCGCCATTATTGAGGCGGTTAAGTCTCAAGGTTATCGCTCTATCAAGTATCACACGGTGCGTACGGGTATGACTCGAATCCTTAAAGGGTTTGGGTTCGTGTTAACGGGCAAGTCAGAACATGACTCTGTGTTGTCCTTGAATTTGGAGGGTTGCTAATGGGCGGCGGCGGTTCAAGTTCAAGTGCGAATACCACGGAAACCACAAACACCAACGGCACAAGCGCGGTAAGCGGTGACAACCTTGGTGTGATGATTTCAGGCGTTAACGGCAATATCGGCAGTGTCACCATGACTGACCACGGTTCAACCAAGGCGGCTGAAAATATCGCTAAGGAAGCCATTGCCAGCAACACGGAAGCCATGAAGCAAGCGGGTAATCTTGGTTCAGAGGCATTGAAAGCCAATGAAAAAGCCATTGAGCACTCGCTTAACTTTGGTGAGAAATCATTAGATGCGGTATCGCAAACCAACTCAGAAGCGATTGACGCCGTGAAAGCCCTAGCGGCGCAAAGCAGTGAAAACACACGCACCGCGCTCAAGGTGGCAGAAATGGCAAAAACCCATGAGCAAACAGGCACAGCCCCGCAAATGACGAAAGTTGCATTAGGTGTGTCGGGTGCGCTCGCGGTGGGCATGGTGGCTTTAGCTTGGAGTAAGAAATAATGGAATTACAACCAGACAAGCAAACCCCAATTTCGGTAGGTGGCAAGGGTAAATACTTGATTGTGCGCTCGACAAGCGCACCTGTCTTTATCGGTGCTGACAACCTGCGACCACAACGACTTGAATCGGGTGACCGAATCAATGTCTCTGAGTTCGATAAGATGTTTTTAGAGCACAAAGAGTCACAGACCGTGACCTTTGATTATCAAATCTCAGACCTTGAGGTAAGACCTGCCTCAACCAGTGGTCTCGTGGTTCAGCGCATCATTGAACCTATTGAGTTTTCCGCAACGGTGAGCGTTGCTGACGGGCTGAAAGTCGAACAGCTTTCACCCGCTGCAATGACCACAAAACCTGATATTGAAATTGCACCTAATGCCAAGGTGAAAATCTGCAATAGCGGATTTCGTAAAGTGTCAATTCAAGTCATTAGTGATGAGGTGACGACCTTGCGCGTGGGTGATTTCAATATCGCATCGAATCGCGGATTAATGGTGATGGGGAGTAAGCACGCAACTGGCTCCCTATCGTTGGAATTTACAGGTGAGCTTTATGCGGTCAATACCAGCACTTCAACCGCTCACCTATCGGTAGTGGGAGTGAATTAATGCAAGTTATTAACCCATTTTTTAACACGCAAACCACGATTTCAGACGTTGACCAACTGGCAGACCGCTTGTTGGCTCTGTCTGACAAAGACACCAAGTTGATTAGTGACATTTTGAGTCTCACAGAAAATGATACCTCAATGCTCACAACGATTAATCAGCAGGCATTAACCATCACTCAGCAAAGCAATGACATTACTAAGTTGAAAGATGACCTTAACGCAACGCAAGCTATTGCGAGTGCAAGCAATGAAAACCTATTGATTAACCCTCGCGGCAAAATCAATCAAGCTAATGAGTCAGACGGCGTATTGGCTGCGGGTGTGTATTTCTGTGACGGTTGGAAAACGGGCGCAAACGGTGCGGAAGTGTATCGAGACGCGGACGGCTTCCGCTTGGTGAGTGGTTCGATTGTTCAGCTAATACCAAACAACGTTGACCCGAATCAAACCCTACGCGGCAATCTGACCACGGTCAGCGGTGCGCCACAAATCAAAATCAATGGTGGTACGGATTCAGCGCAAAGTGATAGCGCAGAATACATCCAGTTTGAAGTGAGCGGCGATAATTCCAAGTTTACCAAATTGGTGTTGGCTGAAAGTGCAGAGTTACCAATCTATCGACAACAGGCGGATGAGTTAACCCCTTGCTTGGGTCAGTATGAAATTATCAGTGCACATGGTGATACGCGAAACACCACAACAACCGCCAATTCATATTCGTTTAACTTCCATATTCAGTTTAAGGCTAGAAAAGTTAAACCATATGCCGCCAGTGTTCAGAGCGTTCAAACATCGTTTTCTGAAGTGGAGTTTTTAATTCCTGCGGAGCATTCAGACCTTGGATGTGTATTCGGTGTTAAGTCGGGTGCGACAGGTTATGGTTCAACTTCCTATCTGTACTTTGGAAAAATCATTATTGACGCCCGACCATAAGGAGCTGGCTAATGAAATACGCAAATCCAGAAAATACGGCAGTTGTCTGTAATCACCCTGTTAGCGGCGAACAATGGACAGTGTCACGCGGTCACCGTTTTTGGGCTGAGTTCGGAATTGATATTGCAGAGCAAGAAAACCGAATTGCAGACGCTGACCCTCAACCAGAGCAGGTGCAGTAATGCGCCCGTTCTCTATCAAATTACTAGGACTGACAGGCGTCTGCCTGTTAGGAGGTTTAATGTATATGGAACGAAAAACAATCTCAAAGTGGGCACTTTCAGCCCGTAGTGAAGCGCGAATGATGGGCGTACACCGTGACTTAAAAGCCGTGGTTCGACGTGCGATTGAACTATCGCCGTTTGACTTTGGCATTACATCAGGCAAGCGCACAGCAGAAGAGCAAAACGCGCTATTCAAAAAAGGCGCAAGCCAACTAGACGGTTATTCAAAACTCAGCCGTCACCAAACAGGTCACGCGGTGGATTTTGTCGTCTATGACGAAGACGGCAAGGTAACGTGGGGCTTCAGCTACTACGAGCAAGTGAGCTGGGCATTTAAGCAAGCAGCCCGCGAGCTAAAAGTAAAAATCGTTTGGGGCGGTGATTGGGTATCATTTCGAGATGGTCCACACATCGAACTAGACAAGGTGGTTTACCGATGATTGACAAAGGTGACGCGAAAAAAATCGCCGTCACCGTTGTTGGTGCGGTGGTAGCGGCTTACACAATTAAATTCTTAAAGATACAAGGTTGGCTATGATTGGACTGATTACCTCCCTTTTTTCCGAGGGAGTGGGATACTTCAAACGAAAGCAGGAAGCAAAACACAAAGCGCAAGAGCGCGACGACCAGCTAGAGCAAGCTAAGTTAGACGCGCAAATCAAACGACTACAATCCGGTGATGATTCGGCGGCTAAACTGGATGAGCTCAGCATTAAGCAGCGCGGCTGGAAAGATGAATATCTATTGATTCTGACCACTTTACCGCTTGGGCTATCGTTTATTCCTGATTGGGCGCATATCGTTGATGCGGGTTTTGCTGCATTGGACGGTGTACCGGAATATTACTGGTATGCGTTAGGGATGATTTACGTTGATACGTTCGGGTTTCGCCGTATGGTCAGGGTAGCGTTTGAGCATTGGCTGCAAAAGCGGTTCGGGGGTGTGAATGGTTGAATTGCTCCGCGAGCTAAACGGTATCGGTTTGTCGCCCACAATGATAATTATTGTTGTAATGTTCTGGCGGCATGATAATCGACTCACTAAAATTGAAACTAAGCTAGAGCCTTAGCAGCAAACAATTAAAGCCCGCAATAACGCGGGCTTTTTTATTTAAACTTCTCATGAAGCTTGTGCGGGAATAGTTGAGTATAAACCTGCCATAGGATATTCAGATTTCTATGACCAGTGACCTGCGCTACTTCTTCGATAGAATAGCCCTTTTCAAATAACCGACTAGCCCCCTCGCGCCTTAAGTCGTGATACCTCAAGTCAGATATACCTAAGTCATTTCTAACTCTCTGAAATCCTGCACTTACACTTCTGGGATTGTAAGGGAAAATCAGTTCGTTAGATCTTTTTTGCTTGCTGATGATGTCAAATGATTCACCCAGTAGAGGTACTATCATGTGATTGCCTTTTTTCTTGCGAGGGTCTTTCCTGTCTCGAACTAGCACAGTTCTGTGCTCCTCGTTCAAGTCCTCCCAACGCAAAGCGCAAACCTCACCAATTCGCATACATGTCAAAATGCTAAAATCCAAAATGTCAGTGAAAGGGATTCTAGTCTTGCCGTTAGGGCGGTAATTTTCTCGCTCTGCTAGACCCTCCTTGAGCTTTTCCAGTTCGTTTTCTGTTGGGCGTCGCGTTCTTCGCTGACTCTTGCCTACAAGCTGCATATCTACGAGCGTAGGTACTGCTTCATCAAAAACGCTGTAGTTTGACTCGATATCAAATACAGGTTTGGATTTTTTCATTACTGAACGTAAATAGGCAATGTCGTGATAAATGGTTACTGGTTTCGCCCCTGCGCCTTTTCGATTTCTGCAGTGTTGTATTAAGTCACTAGTTTTTAGTTGGTTGCTTTCAACCTTTGCAATGTCGCAATCTCTAAGCATGTAGATAACATATTGCTTTGTTCTGCCAGTCGATTCCCACAAATCACGGTCATTGATGTACATATCAAGTAACTCGCCAATGGTGGCGGTTTTCCTCTCTGAGGGTGCTCCTTTCTCTTCAATTTCAGCAACGCGCTTTACACCAAATGTCTTTGCCAAAGCTTTCTTTTTAAATGTTTTGGATTCACGGTGTATAATCTTTGAATTCTTCTTGGCGATTACCGTAGTTTTAAACCTGAGTTCACCACTAGAGAGAGTGCGTGTCTCGATGCTATAACTTGCCATTTGTCCTACTCTTTGAGGGGTACTGATAGGGGTACTATAGGGCGAAATTGAGAGTTATTCTAGGTAATTGGCGGTAATTTGAGACCTTCAACATTTGAGGATTTACGGTGTCTAAGCCTGATTCTATAAGCAAATTCAAAGCAAATACATTTTCCATTGCGCCCATGCTCGATTGGACGGATCGCCATTGTCGATACTTCCATCGACTGCTGACCAGTGAAACACTGCTGTATACCGAGATGGTGACAACTGGTGCAATCATTCACGGTAAAGGTGACTTCTTAGCTTATAACCAGCAAGAGCATCCAGTGGCGCTTCAGCTTGGTGGTTCGAACCCTCAGGATTTGGCTACGTGTGCTAAGTTAGCGGCAGAGCGTGGTTATGATGAGATTAACCTTAACGTTGGTTGTCCGTCAGACCGAGTTCAGAACGGTCGTTTTGGTGCGTGCTTAATGGCAGAGCCGGAGCTGGTGGCTGAATGTGTTTCTGCAATGCGTAATGTAGTTGATGTCCCAGTCACGGTGAAAACTCGTATCGGTATCGATGACCAAGACTCTTATGAGTTTCTGACTGACTTTGTATCAATTGTCTCAGAGAAGGGTGGTTGTGAGCAGTTCACGATTCATGCGCGCAAAGCTTGGCTATCTGGTTTGAGTCCTAAAGAGAACCGCGAGATCCCGCCACTTGATTATCCGCGTGCTTATCAGCTCAAGAAAGACTTCTCACATCTGACAATCGCCATTAATGGTGGTGTGAAGACATTGGAAGAGAGTAAGGAACACCTTCAGCACCTTGATGGCGTTATGGTAGGCCGTGAAGCGTATCAAAACCCATATATCCTAGCTAACGTTGATCAAGAGATCTTTGGCTTAGATAAGCCAGTGAAGAAACGCAGCCAAGTGGTTGAAGAGATGTACCCATACATTGAGCAGCAGCTATCTCAAGGTGCGTATCTTGGTCATATTACTCGTCATATGTTAGGTATATTCCAAAATATGCCTGGTGCTCGTCAGTGGCGTCGTTACATCAGTGAAAACGCGCACAAACCAGGTTCGGGTATTGAAGTGGTTGAAGCTGCACTGGCGAAAATCCCTAAAGAGTTGGATGTGTAAAAAATACCTAGTTACTTGGTTAATTTTGCCTCGTCGAAGATTTTTAAAGAGCACTCAAATAGAGTGCTCTTTTTTATTTTTTATTTATCAATGCCTTAAGCTTTTGTGTGAGTTTGGCACGTATCCTGATAGATATTCTAGGTCAACTAAGGAGAATCGTATGTTTGAACTGATCTTTATCATGGTGTTTGCTGCTACATTGCTAGTCACTGGTGTGACTATGGTGACAGTGCTTGTGGGTGTAGCGTTTTCTTTGGTGGTCATGGTACTGCTTGGCATGGTAGGAGCAGTCCTTAAGTTGTTGCCTTGGCTCATTGTTATTGCAATCGGTATTTGGTTCTTTAAATCCTATGTGGCTCAGCCTAGATAAATAGATTGAAAGACAAATACTTGATGGCTAGTCGCACAAATATGCATTAGTATTTGACGCATACCATACTTGTCTAGCTAAGGCAGCACAGCGAGGTGCTGCCTATTGCGATTAACTGGAGAGTCAAATTTATGGGTTTAAAAACCGCAATTGCGTTGGCAGCTGTTGTTTCTACGTCTGCATTGGCAGAATCGTCTCTAACCACTAAGTTTGGCGCCGAAATGTGGTTTCCCAAGACTGAAGTAAATGAAGTCAACCGAGAAAGCGATACCACACCGAGCTTCTATGCTGCGATAGAACATGATGTTAAATATGTCCCAGATGCACGCGTTCGCTATTCTACGGTCGATGCCGACTATATGGCATTCAACAAGTTAGATCTGACTTTGTATTACCGTATTCTTGAGCATGATTTAATGCACTTTGATGCGGGTATGACCTTCAGTGATTTGAGCAATACTAAGTACGTCAACGCAGATACCGACGCCGTAAAGAACTTTGATGAGATGATTTGGGCTTGGTACGGCTATGCAGAAATTGCTGTGCCGAATACCAATCTTGATGTGATTGGTGAAATGAACTTTGGCAATAATAGCGGGATTAAGAGTACTGACTTGATAGCTGGGATGCAGTATCGACTGCCGCTTGGGAGCAGCACACTGGCATTGCGTGGCGGTTACCGAGTGATAGACCTTGAAGCAGAAGAGATCTTTAAGCCGGGTGAAGGCTCAAACCTAGGTAAACCATTTATTTTTGCTAATGGCTTCTTTGCCGGAGCAGAGTTCTCGTTCTAACGAAGCTTTCATACTGATTTTTAAAACGCCGTCTTCTAAGACGGCGTTTTTTTATATCTATTGATTATATTTACATAATTCATTTAGCACTTTCTTGTCGATTGACCATGCTTAAAGAGGAATAGTGTTTTTAGCCAGAGAAAGGAATCTCATGACTATCAATGAACTTAGACATCTTTATCGAGAGCAGCAACTGGTTGAAGCCATCATCGAGCCATCGGCTCAGGAAGGCAGTTGGATCGTTGAGTTTCGTCATGCCCGTGGAGGTTTTGTTCTTTTAACCGACTCTCATGGTGAAGAATGTCACTATATGAACTTAGACCTCGCGTCGAAGTCAGCAATGGCGGTAGGTTTCAAACAAGTCAGAGTCGAAGCCAAGTAGGTGAGTTAGTTCAATTCTTCTCCTTTCTTTAATTCGAAAAGTTATAAAACATTCACTTCTATTCTTTCTTGTTATTAAAGAGAGTGGTTAATCTATCATCACGCAATGAATAGGGATGTCGAGACCATGTCTTTGAACAAGAACGTGTCCTCTCAAGGAAACACACCACAAGAATTACCATCAATCGCTGCTCCTCTTAATGATCAACAGCTTAGCTCGCTACAACAGACGGTTACCGATCTGTCGGCGCAGCAGCTAGCTTGGGTTAGCGGTTATTTCTGGGGATTGGCTCAAGCTCAACCAGCGGCAGCTTCTGCTCCAATTAATCAAGCGGCAGCTGCTGTAGCGGCTAAACCTGCTGGAAAACTGTCAATTATCTTCGCATCGCAAACGGGCAATGCTAAAGGTGTTGCTGAAGCGCTAGAGCAAGAAGCAAAAGCACAGGGCATTGCCGTTGAGCTGTTTGATGCCAGTGACTACAAAGGTAAAAACCTTGCCAAAGAAACTCACGTAATTTTCGTGGCATCAACCAATGGTGAAGGTGAAGCACCAGACAATGCTATCGAGTTGCATGAGTTCTTGCAGTCGAAGAAAGCGCCGAAACTGCCAAATCTGCAATATGGTGTGATTGGCTTAGGTGACTCAAGCTACGAGTTTTTCTGTCAGACAGGTAAAGACTTTGATGCATTTTTGTCTAAGTTAGGTGCAACTTCATTTATCGATCGTGTTGATCTCGATGTGGACTATGAAGCGCCGGCCGCTGAGTGGCGTGCTTCAGCGCTAGAGAAAGTTAAAGAGGCACTATCGTCTGGTACAGAAGCCGAAGTGGTACAACTTCCAGTAGGCCAAGCGGCACCAGGGCACTCTCCATATAACAAGCAAAATCCTTATACAGCGACATTGCTGACGAGCCAAAAAATAACAGGTCGCGATTCAGGTAAAGATGTTCGCCATGTAGAGATCGATCTCGAAGAGTCTGGTTTAACTTACCAACCGGGTGATGCGCTAGGCGTATGGTTTGAAAACAGCAGCGATCTCGCTAATGCCATTTTAGCTAAAGTAGGCCTATCAGGTGTTGAAAGCGTTGAAGTTGATGGCGAGAGCCTATCGATTCATAGCGCTTTGGTCAGCAAGTTCGAGATTACTGCGGCTAACCCTCAGTTAGTAACTAAGTTTGCAGAACTGTCTGGCAGTAAAAAGCTACAAAAGCTGGTGGAAGATAAAGACAAGTTACGTGAGTACGCTGGGAATACGCAGGTTGTTGATGTACTTGCTGAGAAGAAGGCCAAGTTATCTGCACAAGAGCTGATTGGTTTATTGCGCCGCTTAACTCCGCGTCTTTACTCTATCGCATCAAGCCAAAGTGAAGTGGATGAAGAAGTTCATCTAACGGTAGGCTTAGTTGAATACGACAAAGGGGATGAAAAGCGTTACGGAGGGGCATCGAGCTTCTTATCACAGCGCTTGGAAGAAGGCGGCGAGGTGAAATTATTTGTTGAGAACAACAATAACTTCAAGCTACCTCAAGATGACAACACCCCTGTGATCATGATTGGCCCTGGTACAGGTATTGCGCCATTCCGTAGCTTTATTCAAGAGCGTGATAACCGAGATGCAGAAGGTAAGAACTGGTTGTTCTTCGGTGATCGCACCTTTACTCAAGATTTCCTCTACCAAGTGGAGTGGCAGAAGTACCTTAAATCTGGATTACTCAATCGCCTTGATGTGGCATTCAGCCGTGATCAAGCAGAGAAAGTCTATGTCCAACACCGCATTCTAGAAAATGCCGAGCAAGTATGGCAGTGGATCCAAGAAGGCGCTTACATCTATGTTTGTGGCGATGCAACACGCATGGCGAAAGATGTGCATGAAGCCTTGATTCACGTTACAGAGCAACAAGGCAAGCTATCACGAGATGATGCGGAAGAATTTATTAACGAACTACGTAAAGCGAAACGTTATCAAAGGGATGTGTACTAATGACTTTTTCTACTGAGAATAATAAGCAGGTTGTATTAGGCGAAGAGTTAGGAAAGCTTTCTGATAACGAGCGTCTAAAAACGCAAAGTAACTTCTTACGCGGTACGATCGAGCAAGACCTACAAGACAGAATTACGGGTGGTTTTACTGCTGACAACTTTCAGCTGATTCGTTTCCACGGCATGTATCAGCAAGATGACCGTGACATTCGTAACGAACGTGCAAAGCAAAAACTTGAGCCGCTACATAATGTCATGCTGCGTGCTCGTATGCCGGGTGGCATTATCAAACCGGATCAGTGGCTAGCGATTGATAAGTTCGCGACTGAGCACTCTCTTTACGGCAGTATTCGCCTGACGACTCGTCAAACTTTCCAGTTTCATGGGGTGCTTAAGCCGAATATTAAGTTGATGCACCAAACCCTAAACAGTATTGGTATTGATTCGATTGCAACAGCGGGTGATGTGAACCGCAACGTCTTGTGTACCACTAACCCAATTGAGTCAGAGCTACATCAAGAAGCCTATGAGTGGGCGAAGAAAATCAGTGAGCATTTGCTACCTAAGACTAAGGCATACGCAGAAATTTGGCTGGATGGCGAGAAAGTAGAGACAACAGAGGGTGATGAGCCAATCCTAGGTAAGACTTATCTTCCTCGTAAGTTTAAAACGACGGTAGTAATCCCGCCGCAAAATGATGTTGATGTTCACGCCAACGATCTTAACTTTGTGGCGATTGGTGAGAACGGTAAGCTGGTGGGCTTTAATGTTCTAGTCGGTGGTGGCTTGGCAATGACCCACGGTGATACTTCTACTTATGCCCGTCGTGCCGATGATTTTGGATTTGTTCCACTAGAGAAAACTCTTGATGTTGCAGCGGCAGTGGTTACCACTCAGCGTGACTGGGGTAACCGATCGAATCGTAAGAATGCCAAAACCAAGTACACCTTAGATCGCGTCGGTATCGATGTGTTCAAAGCAGAAGTAGAAAAGCGCGCAGGTGCTGAGTTTGCTGAAAGTCGACCTTATGAATTTACTGACCGCGGCGATCGTATCGGTTGGGTTGAAGGTATCGATGGTAAACATCACTTAGCATTGTTTATCGAGAACGGACGCTTATTGGACTTCCCAGGTAAACCTCTTAAGACAGGGGTTGCTGAAATAGCCAAAATCCATAAAGGTGACTTCCGCATGACGGCCAACCAAAACTTAATTGTTGCTGGCGTCTCGAAAAGTCAAAAAGCCAAGATCGAAAAGATCGCACGTGAACACGGTTTGATTGATGATAGCGTGAGCGAACAGCGTAAGAGCTCGATGGCATGCGTCGCTTTCCCAACTTGTCCACTTGCTATGGCTGAAGCTGAACGCTTCTTACCTCAGTTTGTAACAGACGTAGAAGGTATACTTGAGAAACACGGCTTGCCAGAAGAAGAAAATATCATCTTACGTGTGACTGGTTGTCCGAATGGTTGTGGTCGTGCAATGTTGGCTGAAATCGGCCTAGTCGGTAAAGCTCCAGGGCGCTATAACCTCCACCTAGGTGGTAACCGAGCGGGTACACGCATTCCAAAGATGTACAAAGAGAACATTACCGATAAGCAGATTCTTGAAGAGATCGATCAACTGGTTGGTCGTTGGGCGCAAGAGCGTGAAACGGGTGAAGGGTTTGGTGATTTTGCAATTCGTGCTGGAATCATCCAAGAGGTAAAAGTATCGAAGAGGGACTTATATGCTTGATTCTGTCGCTTCTAAACCTCAGTTAGCGAAACTTCTCTCATTAACTAAGACGGAACAAATACTCCAGCTTGGTCAAATTAATGCAGAGTTAGAGCAGCTAACTGCGCAGCAAAGAGTTGCTTGGGCGCTTGAAAACCTTGAAGGTCAGTTCGCTGTTTCCTCTAGTTTCGGTATTCAGGCTGCTGTTATGTTGCACCTAGTTACTGAGCAAAAGCCTGATATTCCCGTTATCTTGACGGATACTGGCTATCTGTTTCCAGAAACCTACCGCTTTATTGATCAGCTTAGTGAGCAGTTGACGCTAAACCTTAAGGTCTATCGCGCAAAAGAAAGTGCTCACTGGCAGGAAGCGCGTTACGGAAAATTGTGGGAACAAGGTATAGAGGGAATAGAAAAATACAACAAACTAAATAAAGTCGAACCGATGAGGCGAGCTTTAGATGAGCTTGAGGTAGGGACTTGGTTCTCAGGTTTACGTCGTGAGCAATCTAAAACGCGAGCAAGCTTACCAATCTTATCGATTCAAAATGGTGTGTTTAAGTTCTTGCCTGTGATCGACTGGACGAATAAAGATGTTCATTACTACCTAGAGCAGAACGGACTTTCTTATCATCCATTGAGAGATGAAGGTTATCTATCTGTAGGTGATACCCATACAAGCAAAAAGTGGGAGCCGGGTATGAGTGAAGAAGAAACCCGTTTCTTTGGATTGAAACGTGAATGTGGTCTTCACGAAGAAGATAGCGAGCAAGATGGTTCGGGAATCTAGTTTTTCCTTCTATATATAGAGAGAAAGGTTGCGAGAGCGACCTTTCTTTTTGTGTGAAAAACAGTAAATGTGGATAAGTCTGTGAGTATTTTGTTGGCTTAATTGGGGTAAAGTTGGATAAATAAGGCTTTGGGTGAAAGTTAGCCTGTTAAACGTTATTTTTGCAATTTTTTCAAAATAACGCTTGCCAATGTGAGCGCGATCTCTATAATGCCTCCTCGTCGACAGGGCAAGGGCTCATAAGGGTTCAAGCGAAATCGACAGGTTAACTAGCCAAGCGGAAACGCTTAAGAAAAAAGTTTAAAAAAGTGGTTGACACTAAAACTTAAAACGCTAGAATGGCCGCCTCTTCCGAAGTGATGCGAATCACAAAGAAGAGAAGCTCTTTAAAAATATAGACCTATCAATCTGTGTGGGCACTCGTTGATGATAATCCAATTAGAAACTTCGGTTTCAAATTAGGTTTCAATGATACGAAGTGACCATTGAATCTTCGGATTCAGCACAGTCAATTCATTATCGTTCTGTTGGAACGATAATAGCTTTAAAATTACATTAGTAGTTTTGAAGTCAGTATTCATTGAGCCGAACAAAATCTTAAATTGAAGAGTTTGATCATGGCTCAGATTGAACGCTGGCGGCAGGCCTAACACATGCAAGTCGAGCGGAAACGAGTTAACTGAACCTTCGGGGAACGTTAACGGCGTCGAGCGGCGGACGGGTGAGTAATGCCTAGGAAATTGCCCTGATGTGGGGGATAACCATTGGAAACGATGGCTAATACCGCATAATGCCTTCGGGCCAAAGAGGGGGACCTTCGGGCCTCTCGCGTCAGGATATGCCTAGGTGGGATTAGCTAGTTGGTGAGGTAAGGGCTCACCAAGGCGACGATCCCTAGCTGGTCTGAGAGGATGATCAGCCACACTGGAACTGAGACACGGTCCAGACTCCTACGGGAGGCAGCAGTGGGGAATATTGCACAATGGGCGCAAGCCTGATGCAGCCATGCCGCGTGTATGAAGAAGGCCTTCGGGTTGTAAAGTACTTTCAGCAGTGAGGAAGGTGGTGTAGTTAATAACTGCATCA
>NZ_LUAX01000005.1:0-100488 GCF_001695575.1 Vibrio europaeus
TGATGCAGTTATTAACTACACCACCTTCCTCACTGCTGAAAGTACTTTACAACCCGAAGGCCTTCTTCATACACGCGGCATGGCTGCATCAGGCTTGCGCCCATTGTGCAATATTCCCCACTGCTGCCTCCCGTAGGAGTCTGGACCGTGTCTCAGTTCCAGTGTGGCTGATCATCCTCTCAGACCAGCTAGGGATCGTCGCCTTGGTGAGCCCTTACCTCACCAACTAGCTAATCCCACCTAGGCATATCCTGACGCGAGAGGCCCGAAGGTCCCCCTCTTTGGCCCGAAGGCATTATGCGGTATTAGCCATCGTTTCCAATGGTTATCCCCCACATCAGGGCAATTTCCTAGGCATTACTCACCCGTCCGCCGCTCGACGCCGTTAACGTTCCCCGAAGGTTCAGTTAACTCGTTTCCGCTCGACTTGCATGTGTTAGGCCTGCCGCCAGCGTTCAATCTGAGCCATGATCAAACTCTTCAATTTAAGATTTTGGTCGGCTCAATGAATACTGACTTCAAAACTACTAATGTAATTTTAAAGCTATTATCGTTCCAACAGAACGATAATGAATTGACTGTGCTGAATCCGAAGATTCAATGGTCACTTCGTATCATTGAAACCTAATTTGAAACCGAAGTTTCTAATTGGATTATCATCAACGAGTGCCCACACAGATTGATAGGTTTATATTGTTAAAGAGCTTTTCTTCTTTGTGACTCACATCACTTCGGAAGAGGCAGCCATTCTAGCGTTTCAATTTGAAGTGTCAAACACTTTTTTGAATTTTTTGTTTCACTCGATTTGAGTAGAAAACTTAGATAGTTGGCTTTACTGACTTTCCGCTGAAGCCTTGTGGCGTCTGCCGTGTCAGTGGATGCGCATTATAGGGAGTTGAGATTTAAGCGCAAGCCCTTTTTCAAATAAAATTGAAAAAAATGACCGTTCGTAGAATTTGTATGCAAAAGCATAAAAAAAGGGAGCAAAACGCTCCCTTTTTAACCTGAATCCTTAAGCTTTATATAAAAGCATAAGCATCAGCATACATTCTTTCCGCTTGCGCTTGCTTATTAAGCGTAAATCTCTCACGCGCAGCGCCTGCCATTTCAAAGCGTCCAGCGATATAGATGTCATACTCTGCTAACGAATCGAAGTCTTGCTCTACAGCTTGAAGAACATTACCTACTTTTCCTTGCCATTCAGCAGGGGCGTCTTCTAATACAGGTACAAACTGAACATTACGATTATTCGCCGCAATCTCTTCAAGTTCTGGTTTCGCGTATAGCTGGCATTCATCACGCCCACCCCAATATAGGTAGATAGGGTTAGTTTTGTTTTGCGCGATGCAATGATCGAGGATTGAACGCACATAACTAAAGCCAGTACCACCAGCGATCAACAAAATAGGACGCTCACTCTCTTCTTGGACCCAAGCATCACCGTGTGGCGCGTCGATAGTAATCTCACCGTCTTGCGCTAGTGCAGTTTTCATCGCTTCTACTACTTCGTGAGCGTAAGCATTGTGTTCTGCAGCACCGATATGCAGTTCTAGTTCACCTTCATGGCGACATGGGCTGCTCGCGATAGAAAATGGTCTTTTATCTTTTTCACCCATAACAACCATTAGGTACTGGCCAGCTTTAAAACTTACTGGGCTTTCTGGGTGCAATAGAATTTGGTAAGTATTGCAAGCCAACGGCTGGATTGACTTTACTTTACATTGAATAGTCATGGTTTCCTCTTACTTACTCTTCAAAAGTAAGCACTAATTTACTTTCTGCGAAGGCTTGGCAAGCAAATATCCATCCTTGTTGTTGCTCTTTCTCTGTGAGCATAGGTTCAAGGTGATAAGAGACTGTTCCTTCTAGTTTACGACACAAACAGGCAGCGCATGCACCAACCTGGCATCGGTGAGGAAAGCGGATATTATTGTTGAGCGCCGCTTCCAACACCGTTTGTCCATCTTGTACTTCGAATTCTATGTTATCTGGCAACAAGATGACGGAATGATTCATAGAATACCCAACTTATCCCACATCGCATCAATTTTTGCCATAAGTTGAGGATCTTTCTTGATAGGTGTGCCCCATTCTCTGACAACCTCCTCTCCTTCCACTTTATTAGTGGCATCCAACACAAGGCGAGAGCAAGACAGATTAGTGCCCGCTTCCTGCTTGGTATCTCGCGCTGGGTCCATGCGAGTAGTCACAGCCCAGATAATGTCGTTCCAATCTTTTGCATTCACATCACTATCACAAACAACGATGAATTTAGGTGCGCCATGCTCAATCAAGAATAGCTCTACCTTTTTCGCCAACTGCTTAGATTGACCAGCGTGCTGCTTATCCATGGTTACAATAGCAAAGCTGTTATCTTTGGCTGTCGATGGGATATAGATATCGATAACTTCAGGGTTATGCTCAATAAAGCTCTCAAGTTCTGCTTCACTCAATTGAGTATGTTGTTTTGCGGATTGCTCCGAGCCAACCAACTCAGCATCCCATTTAACTGTTGCGTCTAACCCCATTTTCGAGCCAAGACCAACGACCGGAGAAGCAAAGTCCAATGAATCAATTGGGGTATTCTCAATAAATAATGTATCTCTGACCGGATCCATATGCTCGGACATCGCTGCTACCACTTGATCCCAATCGCGTGCATTGACCTTTTCATCGCACACAATTACAAACTTGGTATACATGAACTGACGTAAGAAGGACCAGACTCCCATCATGACTCTTTTGGCATGGCCCGGATACTGTTTCTTCATTGTCACTACCGCCATGCGGTATGAACAACCCTCTGGTGGTAGATAGAAGTCTTCTATTTCAGGAAACTGCTTTTGCAGAATCGGTACAAACACTTCATTGAGTGCTACGCCCAGTACTGCTGGTTCATCAGGTGGGCGACCTGTGTAGGTACTGTGATAAATAGGCTCTTTACGCATTGTTATATGGGTAATAGTAAAGACGTGATGTTTTTCTTTTTCGTTGTAGTATCCGGTGTGGTCACCGTAAGGGCCTTCGTCAGCGAACTCGTTGGGATCAATGTAACCTTCCATAACGATTTCAGCGCTAGCTGGGACTTCTAAGTCATTACTAACCGATTTGACGACTTCGGTTTTTTTACCGCGTAGTAAACCCGCAAATGCGTACTCAGATAATGTATCTGGCACTGGCGTAACCGCGCCGAGAATCGTTGCTGGGTCTGCACCAAAAGCGACGGAAACAGGAAAGGGTTTACCTGGATTGGTTTCCATCCAATCACGTAGATCTAATGCACCGCCACGGTGAGCTAGCCAACGCATGATGATTTTGTTCTTAGCGATTTTTTGTTGGCGGTAGATACCTAGGTTCTGTCGCTTCTTATTCGGTCCTTTGGTTACGGTCAAACCCCAGGTTAATAACGGCGCAATATCACCTTGCCAACAACTCATGACTGGCACTTTATCCAAATCGACTTCTTCACCCTGCCAGATAATCTCTTGGCAAGGGGCTTTGCGTAGACGCTTAGCAGGCATGTTCAACACTTGCTTGAACACTGGTAACTTATCTAATGCGTCTTTAAAACCTTTTGGTGGCTCAGGTTCTTTCAAATAAGCGAGCAACTTACCGACTTCACGTAACTCTTTGACATCTTGTCGACCCATACCTATCGCGACACGCTCCGGAGTACCAAAAAGGTTGGTCAGTACAGGCATGTCGTAACCGATTGGATTTTCAAACAGTAGAGCTGGACCGCCAGCCCTTAAGGTACGGTCACTGATTTCCGTCATTTCGTAATCGGGATCAACGGGATGAGAGATGCGTTTTAGCTTCCCTTCTTTTTCTAGATGAGCGACAAAGTCGCGTAAATCCTTAAAACTCATAGACCTAATTGTGGGCTGGTTAATCTGCACGCAGTATAACAAAAAGAGGAATCATTCGATCCCTCTTTTTCATGTGGTTATATGTCTTAGCCTTACTGTCCGATCACACTGAGTATCGCGCGGCTGTTTACTTTTTGATTGCTACTGGCTAATTCTTCTAGCCACGAAGAGTAACCCTGGCGTGCGAGTTCACCTGCGATGAACCTTGCATCATCGGATGCCGCCATTCGCGTGATAAGAAACTCTTTTACATCGCTCGACATTGGCCTTACTTTGGTCAACTCAGTAATCGCTCGCTCTTTAAGGCTTGGGTTATTCGAGGCTTGCATCACTTGTTCTAAAGAGAAGTTATCTGCCACTTTAGCCAGTCGTACCAATTCAGACTCACTGTTAAAGTCCGCTTTCATCAGCCACAGCAATTTATAGACATCTGGGTCTTCACTCACTTGAGCCAATCGTACCATCACTTGAGATGAGGGCAACCAACTGACTACTGCTGCTTTGGTCAACTGCTCAGCGAGGCTATTCACTGCTTCAGGTGAGAGGCTATCGAGTTCACGGATCAGCAGAGCTTCACGAGTCTGAACTTGGTAGTCGCTGCCAGTCAGCCAATCTTTCAAATCCAGCTCACGACGTTCAGCATCTAAAACAAATGCGAGTGTTGACTGATCTTGACGCCATTGTTTGAGTAAGCGGTTGGCAATCGCTGGATAATTAAAAGCGGGGACTGAAAACTCATAGCCATCCCCTCTTTCCAGCACTTGGTAGGTCGGCACCATTGACTGTTGCTGCTCAACAAACAGTGCCATTTTAGGTGTCAGAATCAGGTTTTGGTCTTCAATTTTCTTTAGCAGTAGATAGCGGGAAACTTCTTGTACGGGAAGAGAGAGCCTTTGCAACGCAAAGTTAAGGCCATCAGTATCATCTTCAACCACATACTGAAGGAGTTCAGCGACTTTATCGTGAACTTGAGATTCTTGTAACCATTGCTCAACACGCTGAGGTTCCATCTCAGTTGCAGCGACGGTAGGTACTCCGGTAAGAAGTGCGATAGACAGGAGTACCGACGACAACATTCCTTGTTGCATGTTAACCTCCTTGTAACATATTGCACCATTGTGCGCGCTATCAATAGATAATGCAAACAAAAACGCCACCAAATATGGTGGCGTTTAATAATTCAATCTATCGACTATTGGCGACGCATCGCGTCAAAGAACTCATCGTTAGTCTTAGTCATTGCTAGCTTGTCGATTAGGAACTCCATCGCGTCGATCTCGCCCATTGGATGAACAATCTTACGTAGAATCCACATCTTCTGTAGTTCTTCATTCTTAGTCAGCAATTCTTCACGACGAGTACCTGAGCGGTTGAAGTCGATTGCAGGGAAGACACGCTTCTCGGCGATCTTACGGTTCAGGTGAATTTCCATGTTACCTGTACCTTTAAATTCTTCGTAGATTACTTCATCCATCTTAGAACCAGTGTCTACTAGCGCTGTTGCTAGAATCGTCAGGCTACCACCTTCTTCTACATTACGTGCAGCACCGAAGAAGCGCTTAGGACGGTGTAGAGCGTTAGCATCAACACCACCAGTCAGAACTTTACCTGATGATGGAACAACTGTGTTGTATGCACGAGCTAGACGAGTGATAGAATCAAGCAGGATTACTACGTCTTTCTTGTGTTCAACAAGACGTTTTGCTTTCTCGATAACCATCTCAGCAACTTGTACGTGGCGAGATGCAGGCTCATCAAACGTAGACGCAACCACTTCACCTTTAACTAGGCGTTGCATCTCGGTTACTTCTTCTGGACGTTCATCGATAAGAAGTACCATTAGCTCACACTCAGGGTGTTTGTAAGCAATGCTCTGTGCAATGTTTTGCAGTAGCATTGTTTTACCCGCTTTAGGTGGAGCAACGATCAGACCACGCTGGCCTTTACCGATTGGTGAAGCTAAGTCTAGAACACGTGCTGTGATATCTTCTGTCGAACCATTACCACGCTCCATCACCATACGCTCGTTCGCGTGTAGTGGCGTCAAGTTTTCAAATAGAATCTTGTTACGCGCGTTGTCTGGTTTGTCATCGTTAACTGTATTGACTTTTAGTAAAGCAAAGTATCGCTCACCGTCTTTTGGTGGACGAATCTTACCGGCAATCGAGTCACCTGTACGAAGGTTGAAGCGGCGGATCTGACTTGGAGATACATAGATGTCATCTGGGCCTGCCAAGTAAGAGCTGTCTGCACTGCGCAAGAAGCCAAAACCGTCTTGAAGTATTTCCAGAACCCCGTCGCCAAAAATGTCTTCGCCGCTTTTCGCGTGAGCTTTTAGGATGGCGAAGATAATGTCTTGCTTTCTTAGACGAGCTAGGTTTTCAAGGCCCAAGCTTTCGCCAAGTTTAACAAGATCAGACACAGGTCTGTTCTTCAGTTCTGTTAGATTCATGGTGGTGGATACTTTTTTAGTCAAAATAGGATCTGTTATTTAGTTAAGATGAATTCGGTCACAGGATCGACCAAGAAGAGAAACTTGTTTATTTAACGTGCGATAAATTAGCACTAAATACTAGCCTAGTCTAGATTTTGTTAGGCAGCAAAAACAAAACCGTGCATTTCTTCAAATCGCACGGTTTGCTCAGTAACTACTTATAGATTTGCGTCTAGGAACTCTTTTAGTTGAGTCTTCGACAGCGCACCAACTTTGGTTGCTGCGACATTACCATCTTTAAATAGAAGTAATGTAGGAATACCGCGGATACCAAACTTAGGTGGAGTACCTGCGTTATGGTCGATATTTAGTTTACCGATAGTGAGCTTGCCTTCGTACTCATCTGCGATCTCGTCCAGGATAGGAGCAATCATCTTACAAGGACCACACCATTCTGCCCAAAAATCCACTAGTACAGGGCCTGCAGCATTGATTACGTCGTTTTCAAAACCGTCATCCGTAAGCTGCAAAATCTTATCACTCATCTTCCACTCCAATGTGTTTTTTGAAACTGGTTGGATGATAACCAGTAAATAGATGCCCTATTGGAATGTATTTACTTTCTTATTGCAAGCTTTAGCTGATATTCTATCACCATGAAAAAGACGCATATCACAGAGCAAAAGTTCGCCGATTTAGGTTTACACCCTCAAATTACTGAAGGTTTGGAGAAGAAAGGGTTTGAATTTTGTACCCCTATCCAAGCTTTGGCGTTGCCGGTACTGCTCACCGGCCAAGACATCGCAGGTCAAGCCCAAACGGGTACAGGTAAGACACTCGCTTTCCTGACTGCTACTTTTAACCACCTACTGACGACTTCAGAACATGAAGGTCGTAAGCCAAATCAGCCGCGTGCCATCATCATGGCACCAACACGCGAGTTGGCAATTCAGATTTACAACGATGCCGAGCCGCTAATTGCGAGCACTGGCATCAAAGCTGCGCTCGCCTACGGTGGCGAGAGCTACGACAAGCAGGTGTCCAAGCTTGAAGATGGTGTGGACATTCTGATCGGTACGACTGGTCGTATTATCGACTTCTACAAGCAGAAGGTATTTAACCTTAACCATATTCAAGCGGTTGTTCTTGATGAAGCAGACCGCATGTTCGATCTTGGCTTTATTAAAGACATTCGTTTCTTGTTCCGTCGTATGCCTGAACCAAAAGAGCGTTTGAACATGTTGTTCTCAGCAACGCTTTCTTACCGCGTTCAAGAGTTGGCATTCGAGCACATGCATAATCCAGAGCATGTTGTGGTTGAGCCAGAAGTTAAAACGGGTCATCGCATCCAAGAAGAGCTGTTCTACCCTTCTAATGAACATAAGATGGCTCTGCTACAAACCTTAATTGAAGAAGAGTGGCCTGAGCGTGCGATCATCTTTGCTAACACAAAACATAAGTGTGAGTCGGTTTGGGGCCACTTGGCTGCTGACGGCCATCGTGTTGGTTTGTTAACTGGCGATGTACCGCAGAAGAAACGCGAGCGTATCTTAGAGCAGTTTACTAAAGGTGAAGTCGATCTATTAGTGGCAACAGACGTTGCAGCGCGTGGTCTACATATTCCTCAAGTAACGCACGTGTTTAACTTTGACCTACCAGATGACTGCGAAGATTACGTACACCGCATTGGCCGTACAGGTCGTGCTGGCGCGAGCGGTCATTCTATTAGCTTTGCTTGTGAAGACTACGCGATTAACCTTCCTCCGATTGAAGAGTACATCGAGCACGCGATTCCCGTGTCAGACTACGACCCAAGTGCATTGATTGAAGATCTACCTGCACCGCTACGTATGCGTTCAAACCGTCCGCAGCAACGTCGCACCAATACAGGTGGTTCTCGTTCAGGCAACCGTCGTAACAACAATCGCTCTCGTCAACGTCAACAAAAGGATTCTTAAGTCGTCTATGAGCCAAGCAGTTTCATCTCCGCTTTACGCAGCCATCGACCTCGGGTCGAACAGTTTTCATATGCTCGTTGTGCGTCACATTGATGGCAGCGTACAAACGATGGCTAAAATCAAACGCAAAGTTCGCCTTGCCGCGGGCTTAGACGAAAACAACGCGCTAAGCCTAGAAGCCATGCAACGCGGCTGGGACTGCTTGAGTCTATTTGCAGAACGACTGCAAGATATTCCTAAAGAGAACATTCGCATCGTGGGTACCGCTACGCTGCGTACCGCAACTAACGTGGACCTGTTTCTGGAGAAAGCCAATCAGATTCTTGGTCATAAGATTGAAGTAATCTGCGGCGAAGAGGAAGCGGCAACTATCTATAAAGGGGTCGCACATACCTCTGGTGGTAGTGGTCGACGTTTAGTGGTTGATATTGGTGGTGCAAGTACCGAGCTTATTATTGGTGAAGGTTTTGAAGCCAAAGCACTGACTAGCTTGAAAATGGGCTGTGTCACTTGGCTTGAGCGCCACTTTAAAGATCGTCAGTTAACAGTCACCAACTTCAACAATGCGATTCAAGCAGCCAAAGAGACACTGCAACCTATCTTGGAGCAGTACACTCAAATTGGCTGGGATGTATGTGTCGGCGCCTCAGGTACTGTTCAGGCTTTGCAAGAAATCATGCTAGCGCAAGGGATGGATGAGGTTATTACTCACGCCAAACTGAAACGCCTGCAAAAACAAGCCATGTTAGCCGATCACCTTGAAGAGCTTGAGATAGAAGGATTGACCCTAGAGCGTGCCTTAGTCTTCCCTAGTGGCCTTTCTATTCTCATCGCTATTTTTGAGCTACTTGAGATTGATTCAATGACGCTTGCGGGTGGCGCACTTCGTGAAGGCCTAGTGTATGAAATGGTTGATGAACTTAAGCAAGACGACATTCGTGCGCGCACTATCTGTAGCGTTCAGAGCCGCTACCAAATTGACGTCGCTTACGGTCAGCAAGTTGCTAACATGGCGGCTAAACTGCTAGCTGAATGTCAGTCGGATTGGATTGCAGAGTCGCACGGTAGTGTACTGCTTGAAACCGCAGCCAAGCTGCATGAGATCGGTTTGACTATCGATTTCAAAAAAGGCGGCGAGCATAGCGCTTACCTGCTGCAAAACTTGGATTTACCTGGTTACACGCGAGCGCAAAAGCATCTCTTAGGTGAACTATCGCGCCGCTATCGTGAACAGCTAACATCACTCCCGGAGCAACATGCCTTATCCAGCAACAGTGCCAAACGTGTGTTGCGCCTGCTGCGTTTAGCGGTGTTATTAACTCATCGTCGTAACCCTGAGCTTGAGCCTAACATTACCCTCAGCTCTAACGATGATAAGCTGACCCTAACGCTAAAAGCGCAGTGGCTTAAAGACAACCCTTTGACCGCTGCTGAACTCGAAATAGAAGCAAACCGTCAAAGTGATATTGGCTGGCCACTCTCGATTGTTGAGTACTAGTCTCTACTGAGTAAAAGTGCGAAAGATACTAAAAAGCCCGAGGAATACTATTCCTCGGGCTTTTTATTGTTAGTCATTTCAATTAAGACTTAGCGCCAACCACTTTAAAGTCAGGATTCACTGCGGTGAGTTTCTTGACTAAGTAATTCAGCAATACGCCATACATAGGAACAAACAGACCCAAACTGATGACTAATTTGAAGCCGTAGTCCACCAGCGCAATTTCTGTCCAATGCTCGGCCATAAACGGATCCGGACTTTGATAAAAGGCAATTGCAAAGAAAGCGATAGTATCTAATGCATTACCGAAAAGCGTCGAACAAGTTGGAGCAACCCACCACTGTTTTAGCTGACGCAGACGGTTAAATACATGCACATCCATAATCTGGCCTAACAAATAAGCCATAAAGCTCGCGATCGCTATTCGCGCGACAAACAGGTTGAACTCACCGAGCTGACTCAAGCCTTGGAATGAACCTTCATAGAACAGAACAGACAAGCCGTACGAGACTGCAAGTGCTGGCAACATCACTAAGAAGATGATGCGACGAGCAAGCTGAGCACCAAAAATACGAACGGTTAAGTCAGTCGCTAAGAAAATAAATGGGAAAGTAAATGCGCCCCACGTGGTATGGAAACCGAAGACAGTAAAGGGTAGCTGAACTAGATAATTGCTCGATGCAATAATGATCAGGTGAAATAGAACTAATAGAAAAAGGGCTTTGCGCTGCTGCCCAGGGGTAAAGTTACTCATGCGATACCTTTTTAGTTTGGTTTGGGGGTGAGGGAACCCAAATCGAATCCATTCCAAGCCAAGGAACGACTCTTACCAACAATGTTAAAAGAAATTAGCCGCGATATATTTGTGATAACTATCGCGGCGGGCGATTATACATTAACCAATTTGAGCTGCAACTGGCTAAAGCTACGCAATCGTTAGCGTATAAAAATCGGCTTAGAAACCTTTACTAAATAGTGAAGCCAGAAAATCGAGCTCTGGTTTAGATTCTTCAATTGCCAGTGCTTCAAACCAAATGCTCTCACTATAGTGCTCTGATTTTAAGAATAGCTGACAACCTTCAAAATCAATCAACCAAGAGTGGATATCTGCATCCCACTGCTTTTCGACTACTGAAGCCGATAGCAGTTTGACGAGCTCATCTGCTAACTGAGGAAAGCTATCAAAATCAAACCGCGGAGCACGAATGATGATGCGCCCTTCCTCAGCTTGATACTCAAGAAGGCCAAATTCCGTTTGTGGTGTGACATCAACCATGATTTGTTAAGTGCTCCTGAATAAGATCTAAGAATGGGTCGGCGTATTTTTCTAACTTGCGCTGCCCCACTCCGTTTACGGCAAGCATTTCACCGTAAGAGGTCGGCAATATTTCTGCCATATCAATTAATGTCGCGTCACTGAACACTACGTATGGTGGTAGGCCATCTTCATCAGCAATGGCTTTGCGAAGCTTACGCAACTTCGCAAATAACTTCTTATCGTAATTTTTGCTCGAAAGCTTATCCGATTTGGCAGCGCGAGCGGCAGTATCTAAGCGTGGAACAGCAAGTTCTAACGACATTTCACCACGTAAAAGCGGTCTTGCTTCTTCAGTCAGTTGCAAGGTGGAGTTGCGAGTGATGTTTTGGAACAACAAACCTTTATGAATCAACTGACGAAAGACACTGACCCAATAGTCATGGCTATTTTCACGCCCTAGCCCATAAGTCGACAGCTTGTCATGACCATTTTCACGCACTCGGATGTTTTGCATACCACGCAATACTTCGACCACGTAACCCATACCAAAGCTTTGATTAACCCGATACACACAAGAGAGTGCTTTTTGTGCTTGCTCAGTGGCATCAAAGTGCTTAGGTGGATCGAGGCAGATATCGCAGTTGCCACATGGCTTCTCACGGTACTCACCAAAATAGTTAAGCAGCACTTGGCGACGACAGGTTTGCGCTTCTGCAAAAGCACTCATTGCATTCAGCTTATGCGCTTCAACTTGCTTTTGTGGACCGTCATCTTTTTCATCCAACATGCGGCGCAGCCAACTGATATCGGCTGGGTCATAAAGCATCATCGCTTCGGCAGGTAAACCATCTCGCCCGGCGCGGCCTGTTTCCTGATAGTAGGACTCGATATTGCGTGGAATATCAAAATGCACCACAAAGCGGACATTAGGTTTATTAATCCCCATGCCAAACGCGACAGTCGCAACAACGATTTGGATATCATCACGCTGGAACGCCTCTTGAACATAAGCACGTTCGTCAGCATCCAGACCAGCATGATAACTCGCAGCACGTAAGCCGTTGTTACACAGCTTTTCTGTCACCATCTCTACTTTCTTGCGGCTACCACAATAAATAATGCCACAGCTGCCGCGCTGACTTTCTAGAAAGCGCACCACCTGAGAAATAGGCTTATGTTTTTCGACTAGGGTGTAACGAATGTTAGGACGGTCAAAACTACCAAGATGAGTAAGCGGATCTTGCAATTGCAAGCGCTGCATAATGTCATTGCGAGTCGCATCATCTGCCGTTGCGGTCAGTGCCATCACAGGGACATGAGGAAAATACTGTTTGAGTTGACCTAAAGATGCATACTCTGGTCTGAAGTCATGCCCCCACTGAGAAATACAATGCGCTTCATCCACCGCAATCATAGATAATGGTAAGCTTTCTAAACGCTCGATAAAATCACGCATTAGCACACGCTCAGGTGACACGTAAATCAGCTTTAACGCACCAGAATGCATGCGGTTATAGACGGAAATCAGTTCTTCTCTTGGCATAGTAGAGTTAACGCACTCAGCGGCTACGCCATTCGCTTTCAGTTGGTCTACCTGATCTTTCATTAATGAAATCAACGGTGAGATAACTAAAGTTAGCCCCTCACGTGCTAAGGCAGGGATCTGATAACACAAAGATTTACCACCACCCGTCGGCATGATCACTAAGCTATCTTGCCCAGCGACAGCCGACTCAATCACCTCTTGCTGACCATCACGAAAGCTCTGATAACCAAAAACATCTTCTAAGATGCGTTGCGGCGTCGGCAAATCGGCTGAAGGTTGCTGGGCTAAAAGTGTCGAGGTCATGAACTATCTCAATAGAGTTGCTGGGCAAATGCGCGTCAAACGCAAGGGGCACATTGTAGTGGGGTTTAAAGGTGAATAAAACCGCAAATTGTTAGGTGAATCGGATTATGCTCCTTATACTGCGTGTTTCAATTTGTAAAAATTATGATCGAGTAAAGATAAATGACTCCAGAAGAACAACAGCGAGCGAAACAGGGTGTCTTTCTTGCCATTGGGGCATACACCATGTGGGGCATCGCACCTATCTACTTCAAGGCTTTGGCCGAAGTCTCCCCATTAGAGATTTTAAGTCACCGCGTTGTATGGTCTTTCTTCTTACTCGCTGCCCTGCTTCACTTTGGTCGTCGTTGGCGTAATGTTCGCGACGTGATCAAGTCGAAACAGAAGCTGCTTTATTTAGTTACTACGGCGGTTTTAGTTGGTGCTAACTGGCTGATATTCATCTGGGCAGTGAACTCCGATCATATGCTCGACGCCAGTCTGGGTTACTACATCAACCCGTTGATTAACGTGCTGTTGGGGATGCTCTTTTTGGGAGAAAGGTTGCGTAAACTACAGTGGTTTGCCGTCGCTCTCGCCGCTTGTGGAGTGTTGGTCCAGCTGTTTGTGTTTGGCTCAATCCCGATTGTTGCTATCACTTTGGCACTGACTTTTGGCTTCTACGGCCTATTGCGTAAAAAAGTCAGCCTTGAGGCGCAAACTGGCCTGTTTATAGAAACTTTGGTCCTACTGCCAGCCGCCGCTATCTACTTACTGTGGATTGCTGATAGCCCAACGTCACAGATGACTGAGAACCCGCTCGACCTGAACTTACTACTCATTGCTGCAGGTATTGTCACCACCTTGCCGCTACTTTGTTTTACTGGTGCAGCCACTCGCTTAAAGCTATCGACCTTAGGTTTCTTCCAATACATCGGTCCTAGCTTGATGTTTTTGCTTGCCGTACTGGTTTATGGCGAAGCTTTCACTCTCGATAAAGCGATTACCTTCGCCTTTATTTGGGGCGCCTTAGTTATCTTCAGTTTTGACGGCATAACCAATAGCAGGCAAACGAAGAAAGCCTTAAAAGCACACTGATCGTTTTTTACAAGACAAATCGCTTACCCACATATAAGCTTGATGAAATACTCATCAAGCTTTTTTAGTTTTATGGATAAGGTCAATTACCACAGTACTGAGAACAAAGAGATCAGCCTGATTGAAGCGAACTATCAGTCGTTCGCTTTTTCACGCCACTATCACCTTGATTTTCATATTGGTCTTATCACGGGCGGACAACAAAAGTTCCACTATAAAGGTGCCAGTCATCATGTTGGTGAAGGACAATTAGTCATCATGCCTCCTGATGAGCTGCATGATGGTAAATCCATGTTGGAGTCCGGTTATCAAACCCGAGTGTTTGCACTTGACCCTGAGTGGTTTAGCGACCTTGCTCAGCTAAAGCAACCGAGTGACTTACTTCATTTCAAGCAACTGATTATTTCCGATCAGAACGTGTTTCAGCCCCTTTCTCAATTGCACCAATTGCTGACAGACAATAACATCAGCCAACTGGCAAAAGATTGCTTACCTTACGAGGGTTTTGAACGCCTATTTAGTCACTACGGCAGTTTAGAGCAAAAGCGCGCAGTCCCTTTAGGTAACCAATCTATTGCTACCTTAAAAGAGTATCTGTTAGACAATCTCGATCAGCCAGTTCGATTAGAGCAACTGTCACAGCTGTGCCAATTAAGCCCAACCCAGTTTCAACGCCATTTTAAAGCCAAAGTTGGCTTAACCCCCTACGCATGGTTGAGTCGCCTACGCATGGAGCAAGGAATGAAACTGCTTAAATCCGGAGTGAGTGGTACTGAAGTAGCATATCAAGTAGGTTTCTATGATCAGGCCCATTTTAGCAAAGCGTTTAAGTCCACTTACGGCGTTAATCCTTCTCAAATCAGCTAGTGTCAGTTTTTTACAATCTTTCACAGGTAATCCCTAGCACACTACCGCTATCTAAAATCATCAATCGAGTCCGATGAACGAAATAACTATCCTCACCACTTTAGCCGTGGTTCACTTTGTTGCTCTTATGAGCCCTGGCCCTGATTTTGCTTTAGTGGTACAGAATGCGACACGCTATGGTCGTCAAACTGGGCTGTATATTGCTTTGGGTCTTTCGTGTGGCATCTTACTACACTCCATTCTTAGCTTAACTGGCGTCAGCTATCTGGTTCATCAGCAGCCGACTCTGTTTGCATTGCTGCAACTCGCAGGAGGTAGCTACCTTTTCTACTTAGGCTATGGCGCACTTAAAGCGAGCTGGTCTAGTTTTCGCAGCCGTAATGTTGAAAACGAGTCATCAAAAGAAACTGGTCTGCTGCTTAACAATAAACGCGAAGCTTTTTCGCGCGGCTTTGCAACCAACATCCTTAACCCAAAAGCACTGGTATTTTTTGTCAGCCTTATGTCGAGCCTTGTACCAGCAAGCATGTCACTAACTGGAAAAGGGATGGCACTGATGATCTTGTGGAGTATTTCATTACTGTGGTTTTCCTTTCTCGCTTGGGCTCTCTCCACGCAACGTATGCAACGCAAGATAAAAGCGACTGCACACTACGTTGATGGGTTATGCGGTATTCTGTTTACCGTGCTTGGACTTGGCATTCTTTGGCAATCTACCACGGCGATCATTACTCTGTTTTAATCCATTAGTGTCTAAAATTTGATTCAAGATTACAATTTGATAACAAACCCTTAGACCTAAACCTCTTCCACTGTCACTCTTGGTCTGCATAAATAAAAAGGAGAACAAGATGCAGTGGAAACTCAAATTTCTAACCACATGTTTGCTTGCAACGTCAGCAACAACCTGGGCCAACCAAGCAGCCGACTCAGTGGCGCCCGAGCACAGTAGTGGCCTAGAGAATAAGCAATTGGTTACCGCCAAAGAGTGGATGGTGACAGCAGCGAATCCAATCGCTACCCAAGCGGGCGCAGATATTCTTGGCAAAGGGGGTAACGCGATTGATGCCATGGTCACCACCCAGCTAATGCTAGGTTTGGTTGAACCACAATCTTCAGGTATTGGTGGTGGTGCGTTCCTTGTCTATTGGGACGCTCAAAATCAGCAACTCACCACGTATGACGGCCGAGAAACGGCTCCGCTAGATGCGACACCTCGTCTATTCCAAGACGACAATGGCGAACCACTGAAGTTTTACGACGCAGTGGTAGGCGGACGCTCAGTGGGTACGCCGGGTACCGTCAAGTTGATGTGGGATACACACCAAAAATACGGCAAACTTGCTTGGGCAGATCTTATTCAACCTGTTGTCGACGTTGCCAAACAGGGCTTTGAGATCAGTCCGCGCCTAGCGACACTGATAGAGAAAGATGCCGAGCGTCTAAGCCGCTTTGCCACCACTAAAGCCTACTTCTTCAATTCTGATGGCTCACCTAAAACGGCGGGTACCTTACTTAAAAACCCAGAGTATGCGGCAACACTCACTGCGATTGCTAAAGGTGGCGCGCAAGCTTTCTATCAAGGTGAAATCGCTGAAGATATTATCGAAACGGTGCAGAATGCCGCGGGTAACCCAGGGGTGCTCGCTCAGAAAGACTTTGATGCGTACTCAGTTAAGCAAAGAAACGCGGTGTGCTCGGCTTACCAAAGCTTTGATGTCTGTGGAATGGGGCCGCCAAGTTCAGGTGCTCTGACTGTCGGCCAGATCTTATCCATTACCGAGAGTTTCGACCTCAAGTCTTGGGGGCCGGATAATGCAAAATCATGGCAAGTGATTGCAGACGCATCTCGCTTAGCCTTTGCCGATCGCGGTATGTATATGGCGGATGAAGACTTTGTGCCGATGCCTACCCAAGGTCTGCTTGATAAAGAGTATCTAAAGCAGCGCGCACAACTCATCCAACCGGGTAAAGCACTAGAGTCTGTGAGCGCAGGTAGCCCACCTTGGAGCTATGCACAGCGCCAAAGCATGGATGAATCCATCGAGCTACCTTCAACCAGCCACTTCAATGTGGTCGATAAACAAGGCAACGTGGTTTCCATCACCACAACGATTGAGAATGCATTTGGCTCACGCTTGATGACCAATGGCTTCCTACTCAACAATGAGCTGACCGATTTCTCTTTCCGCTCTCATAAAGAAGGTAAGCCGATTGCGAACCGTTTAGAACCAGGAAAACGTCCACGTTCATCAATGGCACCAACCATCATCATGCAAGATGACAAACCATATATGGCTATTGGCTCACCGGGTGGCAGTCGTATTATTGGTTATGTCGCACAAGCCATTATAGCCCACACTCAATGGGGAATGGATATTCAGCAAGCAACCAACCAACCTCACCTGTTGAACCGTTTCGGCACTTTAGACGTAGAGCAAGGTACTAGCGCGGAAAAATTCAAACCTCAGCTAGAGGAAATGGGCTTTAAGGTTAATGTTCGCGATCTGAACTCAGGATTACACGCTATTTTACTGCAAGATAACCAATTGCAAGGCGCCGCTGATCCACGACGAGAAGGTACAGCAATCGGTAAATAGAGCAGATCGGCTCACTTGCTTGTGCGAGATCTCTCACAAGCAAGTGAGTAAAAATAGCTTTTTGGCTGAGAAAAATGTAAACAACAAAGTCTAACTAATTGTTTTAAAAGGGTACGTACAAAACATAAACGAATTTTTATGTAGAAAAACGTTTGCCTTATATTGCTGAAATTCGTTAGACGAGTAATATGAATGGTGTCGGAAGGATACTGACACGGAACAGGAAATTACCACGGATTAGGTAATCTTCAGGAAGAAGATACGGTTGCTTAGGATGAGTAATCGGCATGGAAAGCGAATTGGACATTGAACGGACGCAATAGTAACTAGGATGGTTGCTACTAAGGATGGGAAATGGACACCTCTGGACGAGGAAAGGACTTATCATCAGGACGATGAAAAGGACACCGCTCAAGGAACAAGCGAAGTGAGCTAACGAGGATTGTTAGCAGACCAGGATAGGGTCAAGGACACCGCTAGGAAGGCGATGAATGGACTAAGCTGAAGGACATCAGCATACTATCAAGGATTAGATGCATGGAGCACCTATAGTAGCCGGATTGCTGCGAGTAAGACTATAACCCCGACGGGCTCACGCCCTCGGGGTTTTTCTTTTTCTAATCCAACCCGATTTGAACCAATCCCCTACTTACATAAAAATTCACACTTTGACAGTTCACTTTTTCGCCACTTATACGTAATGTGTTTAGCATGAAATTCACTCAGCTTCATAACCACACGTAAAATAAGGACTATTTTCATGTCACAAGTTACTTTTCAAGGCGCTGCTGTACCTGTTTCTGGCTCTTTTCCTGCAAAAGGGTCTCAAGCCACTGCATTTTCTCTCACTGCGGGTAATCTTTCTGAACTGACTCTTGGCTCACTGAAAGGCAAAAAAGTCATTCTGAATATCTTTCCTAGCATTGATACCCCTGTTTGTGCCCAAAGCGTACGTGCTTTTAATGAGAAAGCAGCAAGCAAAGACAATACGGTTGTACTGTGTGTCTCCGCTGACCTGCCGTTTGCCGCAGCTCGCTTCTGTGAACTGGAAGGCATTGAAGGCGTGCAACACGCTTCAACATTTCGCTCTCCGGAATTTGCTCAAGATTATGGTGTCGCCATCTCAGAAGGAGCACTTGCAGGCTTAACAGCCCGTGCCGTAGTGTGTGTAAATGAAGAAGGCTTGGTTACTCATAGTGAGCTCGTTGCAGAAATCACTGAAGAACCAAACTATGATGCAGCACTAGCATCACTATAAATTGTGTTCAAAAAGAAGAGCTGCCTTGTGGCAGCTCTTTTTGTATGAAATTGAACATGTAGGAAGTAATGTGCTTACAGCGTTTCTAGCTTCGCATAAGCAGTGACTAACCATTTGATGCCTTCACCGTTAAAGGCGACTTGTACACGACTTTGTGGACCACTGCCTTCAAAGTTGATAATGGTACCCTCACCAAACTTAGGGTGCATAACTCGTGAGCCCAAGATAAAGCCAGTTTCATTGAAGCTCTCTTTCACCACTGTTTGGCTAAAGCGACCTGAACTTGCCGGACGACTCACCTGCGCTTTCATACGCACTTCATCAAGACACGTTTCTGGCAGTTCACGAATAAAACGGGATGGCTTATGGTACTTATCTTGACCGTATAAACGGCGCATCTCTGCATAGGTGATGTAGAGTTTTTCCATTGCTCGCGTCATGCCGACGTAGCAAAGGCGGCGCTCCTCTTCCAAGCGCCCCGCTTCTTCCGCAGACATCTGGCTTGGGAACATGCCTTCTTCCACACCGACCATAAACACAAGCGGGAACTCCAGACCTTTTGCACTGTGCAGTGTCATAAGCTGAACAGCATCTTCAAACTCGTCAGCCTGACCTTCACCCGCTTCCAGCGCCGCGTGAGTTAAAAAGGCTGTCAGTAGCGTCATTTCTTCCGCTTCTTCTGGCTTTTCAAACTGTCGGGTCGCCGTTACCAGCTCTTCCAAGTTCTCAATACGAGCTTTAGACTTCTCGCCTTTTTCTTGTTCATACATAGCGAACAAACCTGAGTACTTAATGACGTGGTCGGTTTGTTCATGCAGTGAAAACTCACAAGTGTCATCTTCTAACGCGTTAACCAATTCAACGAAACGGCTTAAGGCTCCAGCAGCGCGACCAGCTAAGACTTTTTCATCAAGGAGCGCAACGCTGGCTTGCCACATAGTGCAACCGCGATCGCGCGCAGCAAAACGAATCGTCTCCAGCGTTTTATCGCCTAGGCCACGAGTTGGCGTATTCACTACTCGTTCAAAAGCGGCATCGTCATTGCGGTTTGACATCAAGCGCAAGTAACTTAATGCATCTCTGATTTCTTGGCGTTCGAAGAATCGCATACCACCATAAATACGATAAGGTAAGCCTGCCTGAATCAACGCTTCTTCCAGTACACGTGACTGGGCGTTATTTCGATACAGCATAGCAGCATCATTCAGTGCTCCGCCTTTATCTTGCCATTCTTTTATCTTATTCACGGCAAAGCGCGCTTCGTCCAACTCATTATAAGCAGAGTAAACTGAAATTGGCTCGCCTTCCGCACCGTCCGTCCACAGCTCTTTGCCCATACGTTCAGTGTTATTGGCAATCAGAGTATTTGATGCTTCTAGGATAGTTTTGGTTGAGCGATAGTTCTGCTCAAGGCGAATAGTATTCACGCTTGGGAACTCTTGAGTGAATTTCTCAATGTTCTCGATTTTTGCCCCGCGCCATCCATAGATTGACTGATCGTCATCACCGACAATCATGACGTGTGAATCAGGCCCAGCCATCATACGTAACCAAGCATACTGAATATTGTTGGTATCTTGGAATTCGTCGACCAAGATATGTTTGAAGCGCGCTTGATAGTGCTCTCGAACAAACTTGTTATCACGCAATAACTCATGGGCACGAAGAAGAATTTCAGCAAAATCGACCAGACCTGCTCGGTCACAAGCTTCTTGATAAGCCGTATAAAGCTGAAGGTAGGTTTTTGTCACCGGGTCATGGTAAGCATCAATATGTTTTGGACGCAGACCTTCATCTTTTTTGCCATTGATCCACCAACTAACCTGACGCGCTGGCCACTGTTTTTCATCTAGGTTTTGAGCTTTTATCAAGCGACGCAATAAGCGCTGCTGATCGTCTGTATCAATGATCTGAAAATCTTCAGGTAACTTGGCATCCAGATAGTGAGCCCGAAGGATACGATGACAGATACCATGGAATGTGCCGTTCCACATCCCCGAAGCACTACCCATCATTAACTCTTCAATACGTCCGCGCATTTCCGCTGCCGCTTTGTTGGTGAAGGTCACCGACATAATGGAGAACGGCGAAGCTTGCTCAACAGACATCAACCACGCAATACGATGAACAAGCACACGTGTTTTACCACTACCTGCGCCAGCTAAGACGAGTAAGTTTTCGAGTGGGGCAGCAACGGCTTCACGCTGCTTGTCATTCAGACCATCGAGAAGTAAGGAAGGATCCATTGTGTGCTCAGTTACTGGTTATCTATACATGAAATGGCATTATACCCGAGTGACCTCAAGATGCTAGGTGCAGAGATAAGCAACAGAATTTGCATCCATTTCGTATTTTTCGCCAAGATCTGAAGAAAAACAGAAACAAAGCCAATGTTAAAGGTGTGTTAAATCAAGAGTTTAAATAATCAAAACTAATAAAAACGTTATTTTCTATAATTTATTTGAAAGTTTTTAGCTGGCTTTCCTATCCTTTTAATTAAGCAAGTTGATGAATTACTTCATGATTCGCTTGCCCACATAAAGTAAAGGAATAAAGTCTGAGGAAAATACTATGAAAAAATCTAATCTTGCTGTTACTGCCGCTGTTACTGGTTTAATTGCTCTTGGTGGCACAATGTTAACGGCTGCTCCAGCGGTCGCAGCAGAAAAAGAAAAATGCTACGGCGTGGCGAAAGCAGGCAAAAATGACTGTGCAACTAAAACCAGCTCATGTGCAGGTACATCAAAAGAAGATAACCAAACGGATGCTTTCGTAGTCGTACCAAAAGGTCTATGTGGCAAGCTTACAGGCGGCAGCACTCAATCTTCATAATAAAAATTTTAGGCGGTCAGAGGCTCAATCGGCCGCCTTACTTCTGCCGCTTCTACTTTCAAGGAATGCCCAGTGAATGCAGATCATTTTCATAATAAAGTCGGGGTGGGATTACGTTCACCGCACCTTGATTATTTCAGCCAAGAGAAACCATCACTGTCATGGCTAGAAATCCATAGTGAAAACTACTTCCAACCCTATTCGGCACCACGTCAAACTCTACGTAAGCTTGCTAACGACTATCAAATTAGCTGTCACGGTATCGGCTTGTCTTTAGGCAGTGTTGAACGCGTTAACCGTCGTCACCTCAAACAGCTACAAAATCTAATCAGTGAGATAAATCCCTTTCTGGTTTCTGAGCATTTAAGCTGGAGTGAGAATGGTGGCCATTACTTCAATGACTTGCTGCCATTGCCTTATACCGAAGAAGCCTTAGCTATCTTTTGCCGTAACGTACTTGAAGTTCAAGATACGCTGCAACGGCCAATGCTGATTGAAAACCCATCCAGCTATGTGAAGTTCAATCACTCAACAATTAGTGAATGGGACTTTTTAACTGAAGTCCAAAAGCGAACTGACTGCCGGCTACTGTTGGACCTAAACAACATTCATGTATCCGCATTTAACCATGGCTTTGATAGCCACCATTATTTAGATTCAATTCCAGCAGAGGCTGTGGATGAAATTCACTTGGCCGGTTTTACTGTCAAGCAACTCGATAAGGGTGAAGTATGGATAGATACTCATAGTCGTCCTGTCAGTGATGAGGTGTGGCAACTGTATCAGTTCTGGTTAGAACAATATGGCGAAAGACATACCTTGATTGAGTGGGATCTGGATATTCCACAGCCAGAAGTCTTGCTCGCGGAAGCAGCCAAAGCTAGCGACCAGCTCAATCAGTGGCAAGCTGCGAAGAGGAAAGTGTCATGACATCAAGTGCTTCACCTTCCCTAAGCGAGTTACAAAGCACCTTTGCCAAAGCGCTGCACTACCAAGCCTCTGGTGAAGATTGCAATATCTGTAGTGACGTTTTCACTGCCGATGAAAGAATGCAGATTTATCGCAATAACTTCATCATCAGCCTTAGTGAAATCCTGCAAGCGACCTACCCCATGTTGCACGCCCTGTGGGGGGAAGAGTGCTTTGAGCAAGTTGCCCGGCAACACGTACTCAACTACCCGTTAGACGCCGGAGATGTCAGTCATTATGGTGAGCATTTCGAACAGACTATCGAGCACTTTCCGGCGGTGATTGAAGCAGCGCCCTATAGCATAGAAGTGGCTCGTTACGAATGGCATATCGATCTTGCTCAACAGTTGGGGAATCAGATAAGTCTTGCTAACGATTTACTGCCATTAGCTCACCTATCCCATATTACAGAAGATCAGCAACCGCAAATCCAATTACACCTCAAGCCCGGTGTGATGGCATTTCGGTCATCTTACGCGCTGTTTTCACTCCAGCAAGCCATCAATACTAACAACTTTGATGGTTTGAGTTTAGAGCAAACAGAACAAGGAGTTATTGTCTACTCATCAGAAAGCGGAGTTTGGACTTTAGCTCTTGCCCCAGAACCTTACGAACTGCTCAACTATTTGCTGTCTGGCTGCATGCTCACTGAAGTCCCACCAGCACTACTGGCCCATTTGGACTTCCTCACTCAACATGACCTGCTGGCTGGTTTCTCGCTCGCCACATTAGAAGGATAATAATATGTCTAGCGCCATTAAGAATATGCTCGAGAGCTATGATAACTGGGTCGCCAAATTACAAATCGGCTTTGTCCCGTTACTGCTACTGTTTTGTCGACTTTGGGTCGCTTGGGTGTTCTTTAATTCTGGGCTAACCAAGATAGCCTCATGGGACAGCACCCTATTCCTATTTGAATACGAGTATCAAGTTCCGATTTTACCTTGGGAATTGGCTGCCTATATGGGTACAGCCGCTGAACTGATCTTGCCTGTTTTTCTTGCTTTAGGACTTCTCTCACGCCCAATGGCAGCGATCCTGTTTGTGTTTAACATTATCGCCGTGGTGTCTTATCCCGTTCTGTGGGACAAAGGTTTTTATGATCACCAACTATGGGGCTTAATGATCTTAAATGTCGTGGTCTGGGGACCTGGTGTTATCTCAGCCGATAAAGTACTGCGCAGTAAACTTGGCTAATCTTCTGAAGATAAGTCTTCTTTGACAGAGTTAACCGCATCCCGTGATGCATGACCAATCGCCTTGGTTGTATCACGGGTAGCATGACCAATCGCTGTAGTGGTGTCACGAGTCGAGTGACCAATCGCCGTTCCCGCCTCTTTTAGCTCCGCACATCCTGACATAACCACAGCTAAACCAGCACCTAACAAAATTTTGTTAAACAACATAAAACCTCCATGCAATTAATGGGAGGCATAATAACAAAAACCGCCGCTCTGTATCAGAGGGGCGGTTTCGAATTGATTAAATTCTTACTTTCAAGCTAGGCAGCAATGCCTGAATGACGCAGTAACGCATCAATCTGCGGCTCACGACCACGGAAGCGTTTAAACAGCTCCATCGGTTCTTCACTGCCGCCCATTTCAAGAATATTGTTCAAGAAGCTTTGACCAGTTTCGGTATTGAAAATGCCTTCTTCCTCAAAACGTGAGAACGCATCAGAAGAGAGCACTTCTGCCCATAGATAGCTGTAGTAACCTGCACTGTAACCACCAGCAAAGATGTGACTAAAGCTGTGCGAGAAACGGTTCCACTCTAAGCTCGGCAACACTGCAACTTTTGATTTCACTTCCGCTAGTGTACCTAAGACACGTGGGCCAACTTCTGGGTCAAACTCGGTGTGCAGAGTAAAATCAAACAGACCAAACTCTAGCTGACGAAGAATGAACATTGCAGACTGGAAGTTTTTCGCTGCTAGCATCTTCTCTAACATTTCTTTCGGCAGTGGTTCACCTGTTTCAAAGTGACCAGAAATAAACGCCAACGCATCTTCTTCCCAGCACCAGTTTTCAAGGAACTGACTTGGCAGCTCTACCGCATCCCAAGGCACGCCATTGATACCTGATACTGCGCCCGTCTCTACTTGAGTCAACATATGGTGAATACCATGACCAAACTCGTGGAACAGAGTCACGACCTCATCATGAGTAAACAGCGCCGGTTTATCTCCGACAGGACGATTGAAGTTACAGGTTAGGTACGCCACTGGTGTTTGCAACTCGCCATTTTCATTGTTACGACGCACGCGGCACTCATCCATCCATGCACCACCGCGCTTGTGTTCACGAGCATACAAATCAAGATAGAAGCTACCGCGTAGGTTGCTATCTGCATCAAAGATATCAAAGAAGCGTACCGATTCATGCCAAGTATCAACGCCTTCACGTTCTGTGACCGTCATGCCGAAGACACGATTTAGCACTTCAAATAGACCACTGACCGCTTTTGCTTCAGGGAAGTAAGGGCGTAACTCTTCATCAGAAATCTGGAACAGATGCTGTTTTTGCTTCTCGCTGTAGTAAGCAATATCCCAAAGGTTAAGTGCTTCAACGCCAAACTCACTCTTAGCAAACTGACGCAGTTCTTCTACTTCACGCTCACCTTGAGGTTTAGCCTTGCTCGCTAAATCATTTAAAAAGCTAAGGACCTGAGAAGGGTTTTCCGCCATCTTAGTCGCAAGCGATTTTTCACTGTAGGTATTGAAGCCCAACATACGTGCGATTTCATGACGCAGTTTCAGTTGTTCATTGATGATCTCACTGTTGTCCCACTCGCCCGCTTTAGGACCTCGATCCGAGGCGCGAGTCACGTACGCTTCATATAACTCTTTGCGCAGTTCTTGATTGTCACAGTAGGTCATTACTGGCAGGTAAGAAGGGATATCTAAAGTCAGCAAGTATCCATCAAGCTCTTTTGCTTCGGCTGCCGCTTTTGCTGCCGCCAACGCAGATTCTGGCATACCTGCTAGTTGCGCTTGATCTTCAACATGCTTAGTCCAGCCCATAGTGGCATCGAGCACATTGTTAGAGAACTTAGAACCTAACTCCGACATACGCTTACTGATTTCACCATAACGATGTTGCTCATCGGCAGGCAGACCAATGCCTGACAACTCAAAGTCACGCAGTGAATCAGTGATGGTTTTCTTCTGTGCCTGAGTCAAAGTGGCAAACTCTTCGCTCGCTTTGATTGCCTTGTAGGCTTCAAATAGGCCCTTATGCTGCCCAACCCAAGTGCCATACTCTGATAACAATGGCAGACAACTTTCGTAGGCGTCGCGCAACTCATCACTGTTCACCACCGAATTCATATGGCTCACTGGTGACCAAATACGGCTTAAGCGGTCATCCACTTCTTCTATTGGCGCTACAACATTGTTCCAAGTCGGTTGGCTGTTACCCTCTAATACGCTGTCTATTTTAGCGCGGCAGTCTGCAATCGCATGTTCAACAGCTGGCTTAACATGTTCCGGTTTGATCTGAGAAAATGGAGGCAAATCGGTAAAGCTAAGAAGTGGATTAGACATAAATCATTCCTTTTATTGGCAAGCGAACTGACGGGTTCGTCTATTAAGTATATTCAACGTCTTATAGATTAAATATAGGTGGCGTCGTCATTTTTCAATAGCAGGGATTCGCTAAGTTGTTGCTAAATGCGAGCATCCCAAAGCCACTGAGTATATAATCGGCGCATTGTTCGTACTAACTTCAATATGGTTTAAAGACCATTTCGAGAGTGTCATTTTGTTAAGTTATCGCCACAGTTTTCACGCCGGCAACCACGCAGACGTGATTAAACATATCGTTCAGAGTCTTATTCTTAACTCATTAAAGCAGAAAGAGAAGCCGTTTGTTTATCACGACACTCACTCAGGTGTCGGTCGTTATGACTTAACCCACGAGTGGTCAGAGAAAACCGGTGAATACAAACAAGGTATCGCGCGAGTTTGGCAACAAAATGATATTCCAGAAGATATTCAGAGCTATTTAGAGGCGATTAAAACACTTAACAATGGTGATTCACTGCGTTATTACCCTGGTTCTCCACGCGTAGCACGCGCTCACTTGCGCCAGCAAGACCGCATGGTTCTGACCGAGTTGCACCCTGCTGATCACCCTCTACTAGAGCAAGAATTTCATCGTGACCGCCAAGTGAGCATCTATAAAGAAGATGGCTTCCAGCGCCTGAAAGCAAGCTTGCCGCCAAAAGAGCGCCGCGGCTTAGTCTTGATTGACCCACCCTACGAACTAGCAAAAGAGTATCGCGACGTAGTTCAGGCGATTTACCAGAGCCATAAACGTTGGGCGACTGGGATCTACGCGATTTGGTACCCAGTGGTCAATCGCTGCGATATCGAAGATATGATTAAAGGCCTAGAAGGTCTCGGCATCCGCAAGATACTGCAAATAGAACTGGGGGTGACACCTGATACCAACGAGCGTGGTATGACTGCATCAGGCATGATAGTTATCAACCCTCCGTGGAAACTAGAAAGCCAAATGAACGAGATTCTCCCCTTCTTGAAAGAGGCCATTGCTCCAACAACTGGGCACTTTAAAGTCGAATGGATAGTGCCAGAGTAAATCGAACTAAACTTTTAAGGGCGTAACCTATTGAGGTTACGCCTTTTTTATTGAGCAAAGAAAATATTTCGATATTTTTGAAATTAAGTGTCGTCTTTTGTTTTTCTCCATCGTCTTAGTAGGTGTAAATACTCCACTACTTTAGGAAAACACCATGCTTAAGATTGTTAGCTTTAAAATTTGTCCATTTGTTCAACGTGTCACTGCGGCATTAGAAGCCAAGCAAATCCCTTATGAAATTGAATACATCGAACTAAAAAACAAACCACAATGGTTCTTAGATATCTCTCCGAATGGTCAGGTTCCAATCTTGGTAACAGAATCAGGCACGACACTGTTCGAATCAGACGCCATCATTGAATACATTGAGGATGAGTACGGTCCACTTGAACAGGGAGTGACCAACGAGCAACGTGCGCTGGATCGAGCATGGAGTTACCTAGGTTCGAAAAACTACCTAGCTCAATGCGGCACGATGAGTAGTAAAGACCAAGAGACTTTTGAGCAGCGCGCTGAAAAGCTCATCACTGCATTCAAAAAAGTGGAAAAGCAATTATCTGGCGACACTCAGTTCTTTAAATCAGATAACTTAAGCAACGTAGATATGGCTTGGTTGCCACTGCTACACCGCGCAGCGCTAGTCAAGGCACACTCTGGTTACGACTTTTTCTGTGGTCTGCCCAAAATGCAGACATGGCAAAAAAACCTACTCGAAACAGGCTTAGCAGAGAAAACTGTCTCTAAAGACTTCAATGAGAAATTCTCAAACTTCTATCTAACCAACACCTATGTCGGTGAAGGTAAAGATATTCGAACTCAGGGAGGTTGTGGCCCTGCAAGCTGCTGCGATTAAGCCTTTCATACATAAAGCGGAATAGCACCTTATTCCGCTATACTACCTACTCATCGTTATTTGTCATAAGAAATGTCACTTTTTCCCATTTAGGAAATGGCTAGACTCGATTTATGATAGAGGGTGGGATAAATAACAAATCATTTTGGTGATATTGAGTTCGTTCACTTTCACCCCAATGTAGTTGTTATCAGAAAAATTAATAATCTTGGAGAAAGTAATGGCGACTCATTTTGATTACATCTGTATCGGCGGTGGCTCTGGCGGTATCGCATCAGCAAACCGCGCAGCTATGTACGGCGCTAAAGTTGCACTTATCGAAGCTCAAGACCTAGGTGGCACCTGTGTAAACGTAGGCTGTGTACCGAAGAAGGTTATGTGGCACGGTGCTCAAGTTGCAGATGCAATGAACCTATACGCTGAAGATTACGGCTTTGACATTGACGTTAAAGGCTTTGATTGGAGCAAACTCGTAGAGAGTCGTCAGGCTTACATTGGTCGTATTCACCAGTCTTACGATCGTGTACTGGGCAACAACAAGGTTAATGTCATTAAAGGCTTTGCTAAGTTTGTTGACGAGAAAACGGTCGAAGTAAATGGCGAGCACTACACCGCTGACCACATCCTAATCGCAGTAGGTGGACGCCCGACGATTCCAAACATTCCAGGTGCAGAATACGGCATCGACTCAAATGGCTTTTTCGATCTAGAAGAGCAACCAAAACGCGTAGCGGTTATCGGTGCAGGCTACATCGCAGTAGAAATCGCAGGCGTACTGAATGCACTTGGCACTGAAACGCACCTTTACGTACGTAAAGAATCACCACTTCGTAGCTTTGATCCAATGATCATCGAAACGCTAGTTGAAGTAATGGAAGCTGAAGGGCCTAAACTGCATACTCACTCTATTCCAAAAGAAGTTGTGAAAGAAGCAGATGGTAGCCTGACTCTGCACCTAGAGAACGGCAACACGCAAAACGTTGACCAACTTATCTGGGCTATCGGTCGTCACCCGGCAACCGATGCGATCAACCTAGCTTCAACAGGTGTAGAAACTAACGACCGCGGTTACATCAAGGTCGATGAGTTCCAAACGACTAACGTTCCAGGTATCTACTGTGTTGGCGACATCATGGAAGGCGGTATCGAGCTAACACCTGTTGCAGTTAAAGCAGGTCGTCAATTATCTGAGCGTCTTTTCAACGGCAAAGCCAATGCAAAAATGGACTACAACCTAGTTCCGACTGTTGTATTTAGCCACCCACCTATCGGTACCATTGGTCTAACGACACAAGAAGCGGAAGAGAAGTACGGCAAAGACAATGTCAAAGTTTACACATCTGGCTTTACCGCAATGTACACCGCCGTTACTAAGCACCGTCAGCCATGTAAGATGAAATTGGTCTGCGCAGGTGAAGAAGAAACCGTTGTGGGCCTACACGGTATTGGCTTCACAGTCGATGAGATGATCCAAGGCTTCGGTGTTGCGATGAAGATGGGCGCGACAAAAGCAGACTTCGATTCTGTGGTTGCCATCCACCCTACTGGCTCAGAAGAGTTCGTTACTATGCGTTAATCGCTGATGTTACGCTACCCATACAAAGCAGACCTTGTGTCTGCTTTTTGTTTGCCAGTTAAAAGCCGACTAAGGTGACTTTCCCTTGTAGAGCTCCATCAAGTTGGCATGTGAAATCAACCCGCTTATCCGCGTCTTTATCGTATAGAGTTTTCAACTTATCAAACGCACTAGGAACAAAGCTGATATTTTTTAGACGTAAGCTCTTACGAGTTTGGCTGTCCAAAAATGCCAAAGCTGAACGGTCGAGAACTTGATGGCAAGCATCCAATACTCCTTTACTCGCCAACTTACTCTGAATCACTTGTTGAATATCCGCTTTAGAAATGGATGAGCTCGCCTGAGCAAAAACGCAGATTGCGTGAAGGTCGAGTATCGCAACGGCACGCGGGCGCTGGGTGGCGGTATCTTCATATACGGCTAAAAGACACGGAATCTTACTTTCATCAAACAGTTGCGGGGCAATATTATTAAGAGTTAAGCCGTTACCAAGCTCCCTCTGCAATAGTTTCTCCAGTTGCGACAGTTTTGGTAGCGCCAATTCTTTTTGCACTTCTGAAATTGAGTCGAGGGTTTTCTTACTTTCCTCAACACCTTGCACTAACGGAAGTAAGTAGCGATGCAGTTCACTGTCTTCGAAAGGCTTGCTCAACACAAAACTGGCACCTGCAGCTTGAGCTTGCTTGATTTGGCTCTGATCATCAACCGTGGTGATCATACCCACCTTTATCCCCGCTTCGAGTTTCATTAGCTCTTGGATTAACGTCAACCCCGTCATATCTGGCATGTACCAGTCTGTTAACACGATCTCTGGGTGCCAGTCCTTTGCCAACTCTAGTGCTTCTGTCGCACTGCAGGTTTTCTCGATAGATAAACGACAATAACCAAAGCTCTCTAAGCCCCGCCTGACAATCTCTAATGTCGCCTTGCTGTCATCCACAATCAAAATTTTCACAGGTCGCTATCACCTCCCACACTGAACTGTCTAAATTATAGGCACATTTTTCACTGGCAACTAAACTTACAGACGATGAATGTCCCAACTTGCGTATTTGATAGATGGAATTAACACCAATATTAAGCACAGAAAACCTTATTGCCTTAGCGGTAGATTTTGGTCTACTTATCCTTTTGGTATGGTTTGTCATCTTGCTCCTTATTCTGCGCGAGTTCCGGCAATTTGCCCGCCAAGTCGTCAGTGGCCGTGATCTGGACAGAAATACTTACGAGCTGTGCCAACAGTCCGTCGACAAAGCCCTAAGCTATACGGCGGACAATGGCGATACGCTAAATGACTTAATTGTTATTCAGCAAGCTCTTGAAAGTCAGGTATCACAAATCAAAGCCGCTAAAGGCGAACTGAGCGCACAAGAGAAAGAGTCGATTGATGAGTTAAACCAGAAACTCAATAAATCTCATCGCCTGATCAAAAAGCTCAAAGGAGACTTGGATAGAAGTGTTAAGGGGCTAAGGCGAGCTAAAGGTCATCTACTCAAACAAACCGACACAGTAGAAAGCTTACAACTGGAAAAAGAGCAACTCGAGAAACAGTTTGAACAACTTGAGCAAGAGTACATTCAAATCAGCGAGTCGGGAGGAGCTAGCAACTTAGCCACAGAGTTCCAGCAAGAAAAGCAACAATTGCTTGAGCAAATTGAACAGTACAAGCAACAAGCTGCGTCACAGGATGATACCGCTGGCTTAGCAGCAGAACTGGAAGCCTCTAAACAACAGCTACACCATATGAGCAAAGAAAAAGATTTTGTTGAGAAGAAATATTTGGAATTATTGCAAGACGAAGAACAAAAAAATCAGTAGCATTCAGCTACTGATTTTTATGATTATTTGTACTATTTCACACACATAACATTCAACAATGAGGTGCCTTTAAGCTTATTGGTTTTGCCACTGGTAAATAGCCCTGACCTCTCAGCTCCCCAATAAGGCAAATGCATCGGCCATTTGTCTCTCTGCATCACCTTAGAAGCAAGCAATGCTTGCCACTCCGTCGGCGTTGCTAAGCGCATATCTAAACGATAACAGGTTTTATAGGCCCCTTCGTAGTCGAGTCTATTCCATGGCAGCTCGTGTTCCATATAAAACTGGTCATTGCTGAACATAGTGTATGGCACCTTGTACTCAATACCAGAAACCGTCGCTGTTAAACGAATAGAGACATCAGATTGACGCTGCTTAGGCTCTTGAGCCATAGGTTTAATCGGTTCTGGCTTCGCTTTCACTGGCGCAGGTATCACAGTAGTAGACTGCTGTGGTTTTACGACAGGCTTAGGTGTTGAGGATTTAGGTGCCGGTTTAGCTTTCACCTGCTTTAAAGGAGCCCCTTTAACCACTTCTCGAACAAACGCTTCTTTATAGCCTGGCTCAGTTTTCACTTTCGCCAATTCTGTACTTGCTTGAGCAAAGTCTTTATAAGGGCCAATCAGGCAACGGTAAGCGTTGGCTTCTGGCTTTGCCCACACATCGGTCGATATATGTTGGTAGAGTCGTTTAGCCTTTGGCAAAGGTAACGGCTGGCCAAACACACCACACTGAATCCAGAAAGTTGACTCTTGGCCACGCGGCTGAGATTTACCCCATAATCCTTTACCAATTGGGCACGACTTGTCTAACAATGGCAACTCATTGGTTGATGCCTGAGTTGCATCGCATAAAAATTCTTCAGCAAGCGTTGGGGCTGACAAAGCGGGCAAGGCTAATGCTGCAACAAGACTCCAACACTTCAAAAAAGTTTGTTTAGGCTTTGAGGCCATATTGATATCCATACTCTATAAACTTAACTTCGAGTTTATCCATCTACGTGGATCACTATAGTGACTTTCTTGACGGTTCACTGCCCTGAAAATGAGAATGCAAAAAAAGAGCCGTAATTGATTACGGCTCTTAGTGTAGATAGGTTTTTATAATCAAATCTTAGGCTTGGATCACCCTTTGTAGATTTTGGGGTTAAATACATCACGTAACCAGTCACCAAGCAGGTTGATAACCAAAACCAAAGTCACCAGTACGATACCTGGGAATGCAGTAATCCACCACGCACCAGAGAAAATGTAGTTAAAACCAATACTGATCAATGCACCCAAAGAAGGTTGGTCTACCGGTAGACCTAAACCTAGGAAAGAAAGTGCCGCCTCTGACATGATGGCATTTGCCACCTGTACCGTCGAAATAACCAAGATAGGTGACAGACAGTTTGGCAGGATATGACGGAACATGATGCGCGGAGCCTTAAAGCCCATCACACGTGCCGCCTCTACGTATTCTTTCTTCTTCTCAGCCAATACTGAAGCACGAATAGTACGTGCATACTGAGGCCATTCAGCCACACCAATGATCACTACTAGCATGATTACCGCATACTGGCTGTAGAAATCACTACCAAAGCTGGCTTTAAAGATCGCCGAGACAATGATTGCCACCATCATGGTTGAAAACGATAACTGAACATCCGCGAAGCGCATTAAGAAGCTATCAATGCGGCCACCGAAGTAGCCCGCCGAAAGACCAATCACGATTCCAAGCACAAGCTGTAGACCTACCGCTAGGAAACCTATGGTCAGAGATAGACGCGAACCATAGAGAATCGTCGAAAGGATATCTCGACCTTGCTCATCGGTTCCTAACAGAAACTTCTCGTCGCCATCTTCCATCCATGCAGGAGGAAGCTCTGAATCCATAATATCAATTGACGACAAGTCATACGGGTCCGTCGGTGACAGAATTGGCGCGGCCAGAGCCATCATCAAGAACAACATGAACACGGTAAAGCTGGCCATCGCTACTTTGTCGCGCTTGAAGTAGTACAAGAAATCCGATTGTTTAAATCGCTCCCAGCGTGAAGGAGCCGCTGCAGTTTGACTCATGATTAAGCTCCTTTACCTGTTAGATTTACGGTTGGGTTGATGATGCCGTATAGCAAGTCAACAATGGTGTTGGTGACAACGAAAATCAGACCAACGAAAATAACGTAAGCGGTGATTAACGGTGTATCTACACGGTTGATTGCTTCAAGGAAAAGAAAGCCCGTTCCAGGCCACTGGAAAACGGTTTCAGTTAGGATGGTATAGGCAACCATGGTACCAATTTGAACACCACCAACGGTAAGCACTGGTAGCATGGTATTTTTCAATGCATGCTGGTAGTAAATTTTATTGAGAGCCAGACCTTTCGCTTTGCCGAATTTGATGTACTCAGAGCTCAGTACCTCTAGCATTTCAGAACGTACAAGACGAATAAAGAGTGGCAACATGATGGAAGCGAGAGCAATACAAGGTAAAACCAAGTGCGCTAAACCATCAAGAGTAAAGTAGCCCGATTCCCAGCCAAGCAGATTGGCGGTCTCGCCGCGGCCATAAGATGGTAACCAACCTAGCTCAATAGAGAACACATACATCAACATGATTGCGGTTAAGAAAACCGGGATCGAAATCCCGATGCTACTGCCAGCCATGACAATTTTGGTAAATATACTTTTTGGGTGAATGGCTGAGTAAACACCAAGTGGGATTGAACAGAATACAATGATTAGCGTAGCGCCGAACACTAGCTCTAGCGTTGCCACTAACTTATCCAGAATCACTTCAACCGCAGGGCGCTTGAAGAAGTAAGAAGTACCGAGATCACCTTGTAGCGCATTGCCAACAAAGCGAGTGTATTTTGTAATGAAGGGATCATTCAAACCTAGTTCGTCACGCAAAGCTTGGCGCTCTGATTCGGAAACCGACTGACCAACAAGCTCACGCAATGGGTCGCCGAGGTTATCCTGAATGGCAAACGCCACTAGACTGATCACAAACATCACTATCAGTGCCTGAAACAGGCGCTTGACCAGAAACGAAAACATTCCTTGCCCCTTTAACTTTCCATAGATTTCAGTCTGCAGAACCAGACAAAGCTGGCTGCAACTTTCAGTCTTAAAAATGGCACTTAACCCGACTGAAACAAAGCTAAGCACCAAAAGTCGACCAAGCGCTCATTTCATTGAGCACTTGGTCTAGCTCGCTAGTAATTATTTAACCACTAGGTCACCAAAGTATGGGAAGTTCATGCCGTTGATGATTGGACCAATCTCAACGTTGCCTTTTGCTGCCCATGAAGGATCTTGCCAATGTAGAGGAACGAATGCCGCTTCATTGTATAGAATCTCTTCTACCTTCTTGAGCGATGCACTACGCTTCTCTAGATCAGTCATAGTGTTAGTTTCTACAATCAGCTTATCAACTTCAGCGTTTGAGTAGTGACCACAGTTGTACTGACCTTTACCTGTTTCAGCATTACGCGTCATGGCTAGGAACTCAGTGAAGTTACCTGAATCTTCTGTATCTGGGTGCCAGCCGATCATTAGCATGTCTGCGGCACACTTATCGAATTCAGGCCAGTATTGAGCTTTAGGCATTGTCTTCAGATCAACCTTGATACCGATTTTAGACAGCATTGCTGCCGACGCTTGAGCGATCTTGTCATCGTTCACGTAACGGTTATTTGGCGCCATCATAGTGAGTGAGAAGCCGTTCTCATAACCCGCTTCTTTCATCAGCTCTTTTGCTTTCTTAAGGTCGTAGCGAGGTTTTAGGTCTGCGTTGTAACCAACGAAGCCAACTGGGCTCTGTTGACCTGCCGCAGTAGCTGCACCTTTCATTACTTTCTTAGTGATGCCTTCGTTGTTGATTGCGTAAGTAATCGCTTGACGAACACGTACATCTTTCAGTGCTGGGTTGCTGTTTTGGTTCATTTGGAACGTAATAACACGCGTACCAGGCATAGTGTATAGATCTACGCTGTCAGCTTTCTTGATACGCTTGTAGTCGTTAGGCGCTACTGGCGCAATCATATCTACGTCACCAGATAGAAGTGCTGCAACACGAGTTGCGTCTTCTTTGATTGGCACTAGTGTTAGCTTATCAACGTTACCGCCTGAACCGTTATCCCAGTAATCATTGAAGCGTTCGAACGTTACTTTTACACCTTGCTCACGTTGAGTGATGATGAAAGGACCAGTACCAGATACGTTAGTCGATGCGAAAGAGTTACCGTGCTTAACTAGCTCAGCTTTATCTTTACCGTCTTCCGTTTTACCTGAGTAGAACTTGCTATCCATTGGGAATAGGTAAGTCATGACGTTTTCTACGAGTGGGTAAACGCCGTCAGTCTTTACTTCTACTTCGTATTCGCCCACTTTTGAAATCGAAACGACTGGGCCAAAGATACCTTTAAAGTCTGGAGAGTTCTTCAGACGGTCAAATGTCCAAACTACATCGTCAGCAGTTAGCGTGTTACCTGAGTGGAACTTAACACCTTGGCGAATGTTGAAATGCATTGTTTCGCCGTCAATACGCTCCCAAGATTCCGCTAGACGAGGTTCAAATTCCATCTTCTGGTTAAAGCGGATAAGCGGATCAAATACCATGTGAGACATTTGCAGTGTACCACCAGATAGCTGCTCATGCGGGTCAAGTGACACTGGGTCAGCGTCATAAGCGACGGTAATATCTGCTGCCGCTGCACCAAAGCTAAGGCCAGCTGCCATTAAAGCCACTGCTAGTTTGCTTTTCATGGTTTTCATTGCATAACTCCTTATGCGGGATTTTCTATCCCTAGTTGTTGTGTTTGCTTCTGTTTATTGCCCGTCAAAACGGGAAAGAATCACGACTTACGCCGTTTTTACTTCTTCTCTTAAGCCCGTAAATTCAGGCATTAAAGAAATCAGTTGCTTACTATATTCGTGCTGAGGTGATCTAAACAGCTGCTCGGTAGGCGCCACTTCCAGCAGCGTCCCCATCTGCATCACACCCACTCGGTCGCACATCTGGCGAATAACGGGTAAATCGTGACTAATAAACAGCATGGTTAGATTTAACTCATCTTGTAAATCTTTTAGCAGATTAAGAATTTGCGCTTGTACCGACACATCCAATGCTGAAGTCGGTTCATCACAAATCAGTAGACGCGGGCGTGTCGCAAGTGCACGTGCAATCGAAATACGCTGACGCTGACCACCAGAAAATTCGTGCGGGTATTTCACCCCTGCCATTGTGCCCAGACCAACGTGATCAAGTAGATCGTTGACGATCTGACGTGTTTCAGTTTCGCTATTGGTCAGCTTATGGAATCGGATAGGTTCCGCGATGATGTCAAATATCTTCATACGCGGGTTCATTGAAGTATAAGGGTTTTGGAACACCATCTGCATTTGACGGCGCAGTGGGCGACGCTCTTTCTCTGATTTCAGAGATGTTAGGTCGATTCCTTCAAAAGTTACCTTGCCCGAGTTCGGCGCATACAAGCCTGCGATCACTCGTGCTATGGTCGATTTACCAGAACCCGACTCACCAACAAGACCGAAAGTTTCACCTTCATAGACTTCAAAGCTGACATTGTTAGAAGCTTGGACATATTCACGACGACTTTCGAACAGGGAATCTTTCGTCACAAAGCGTAGATTCACGTTCTCAACATTGAGTAACGAACCTGTGTAATCGCGGTGGTCTTGGCTTTGACCTAGCCAGTGTTTTTTCACATCGAGTGGCTCCATCTCGTGGGCTTCTTCGATGTAGCTAACCAGTGGGAAGCGATCAAGCTTCATATCAGAGCGAGGTACCGCAGAAATGAGACTGCGTGTGTAGGAATGATCTGGGTCGCCTAGTACTTTCGCCGTTGGGCCAAACTCAACCAAATCACCTCGATACATAACCGCAACACGATCCGTTACGTTGGAAACAACCCCCATATCGTGGGTAACCAACATACAGCCAACATTGTTCTTGATACACAACTCGCGGATCAAACTCAGAATCTGGTCTTGGATAGACACATCCAATGCAGTGGTCGGTTCATCAGCAATAATCAGATCAGGCTCACCCGCCAAAGCAATCGCGATGACCACACGCTGACGCATACCACCTGAAAACTGGTGTGGGTACTGCTTTAAACGGTTCTCTGGTTGAGGAATGCCTACTTGCTGCATTAAAGAGAGCGCGCGCTGATACGCCTCTTGATCAGATACCTTCATATTGGCATGAATGGTTTCTTTGAGTTGATGCTCAACGGTAAAAAGTGGGTTTAGAGAAGTCATTGGATCTTGGAAGATAAATCCAATTTTAGAACCTCGAACGCTGCGCATCTGTTCTGGGGTTAAACCAGAGATCTGCTCACCGTCTAAGTAAACATCGCCACTTGCGATACGACCAGGTGGGCTCAGCAAATCAATGACCGCATTACCAACGGTCGACTTACCGGCACCAGACTCGCCAACAACACCGACGATCTCTCCACGTTCAATATTAAAGGAGAGTGATTTAACTGCGGCATGAACACCATGACGCGAAGGGTACTCTATTCGAAGATTTTTAACTTCTAAAAGTGACATTACCAGACCTCTACTGCTTCGGCAGCTTTCTGCCCTGTCTGAAAAGTGAATCCATTCGAACCAGAATATCATTCTGGCAAATTACAAGGTCATCAATTTGGCAAAAAATTCACAGAAAAGCAACAAAGATAGGATAAAAAGTCGAGTTCGAACAAAAACCAAGCAGCATAGCAAAATAAATATGCAATAGAGCTATATCTTCCATTGGTCATACCTGCGCCACAAATACACCCCAGACCAATAAAAACGTAACTTTTCGTTATTTCACATGGTATTTAGTTATAACCAAAATAGAATAACCATTCAGTCATTCAAACCCCTTTACCATTAACAAATTTAAAACATAGCTCCAAATATATGTTTAAATAAGGTCATTTAGTCCATCTAATTTCAATTATACAGAATTAAATTAAGACAAAAGCCCTGATTGGCAAATCTATTATCTGCAGTTTTTATTACCTTACTGAAGCTAGTTAATGCTTAAGTATGAGGGATGCTAAAGAACTGGAGAACTGGAGAACTGGAGAAAGTTTGTAGGAATAGAATCAAGTGACAACTCTTGTTCATTAAATTTTTTGTCATCCTCAAGAGCGAGGAACGAGAGAATTGGGGATCTCATGGCAAATATTTATCTCGCAAGGCGTAGCCCGATCCCGTTTTCCAGAAGCGCAGCGTTCTATAGGGCGTAGCCCGTTCCAAAATGCAAAAAGCCTCGTCATTTCTGACGAGGCTTTCTAATAGTAATTCGGTGAAGAGCATATTTTGAACATCAGGCGAACCCCACTGTGGGTTCAAACTAAAGCTCAAACGCTAGAAAGTAAAAAGCCCTAGTCTTTCGACTAGGGCTTTAATAGTGGTCGGTGAAGAGGGATTCGAACCCCCGACCCTCTGGTCCCAAACCAGATGCGCTACCAAGCTGCGCTATTCACCGACTTGTGTTTTGTTCTGACTTATCAGAACAGGAAACCTAAGTTACCTAAGTTACCTAAATAAATGGGGTGGCTAACGGGACTTGAACCCGCGACAACTGGAATCACAATCCAGGGCTCTACCAACTGAGCTATAGCCACCACTGGCTTTGCCTTTGTTTACCGCTATTCGCGTTAAACTAAATAGTGGTCGGTGAAGAGGGATTCGAACCCCCGACCCTCTGGTCCCAAACCAGATGCGCTACCAAGCTGCGCTATTCACCGACGAATTATTTTTTTACTTGGTTGACGTTATAGAGGGTTAACCCTCTGGTCCCGCTTATTCCAAGAGCCGAGATGCGCTACAAAAAACGCGATTCACCGACTTATGTTTTATCTCGAATTTCATCAAGAATGGGAGCAGTGCTACCAGAATAATGGGGTGGCTAACGGGACTTGAACCCGCGACAACTGGAATCACAATCCAGGGCTCTACCAACTGAGCTATAGCCACCACTGAAATTTTTACCGATATACCTTTAGGCGAATGGCACGCCCGAAAGGATTCGAACCTTCGACCTTTGGCTCCGGAGGCCAACGCTCTATCCAACTGAGCTACGGGCGCATGCCCTATCGGCGGAGTGGAATAATACGTATATCACACTATGCCGTCTAGTACTTTTTCAACTTTTTTTATCGTTTGGTGCCTTTTTCGGCAATTAAAGTGTGATAAACCCCTATTTCCCATTAGATACCCCCCTGAAAGCGGGTAACTTGTTGTTTATTGCAACAACTTAACAGGATATAATCACCCATTATTTACATTGATTTAACAGCCAACCACGCTTTTTGGCAAGGTCTAACTGTTGGTCAAGCCACACTCTAATAATGGGTAAGCACGAACTTACCTTCAGGAATGTAAAGTGAGTTTAATGGATATGTCTCGAAAAATGTTAACCGCTTTGGTCGCTGCGATCACTTTTTCTAGCGCCACTTTTGCAGCAAATGTAAGCCAAGAAGAATATGATGCAATTGCAGAACGTATTAAGCCTGTTGGTGGTGTTTACCTAGCAGGTGCCGAGCCCGTTAAAGCAGAGCCAACAGGCCCTCGTGATGGTGCAACGGTTTACGGTACTTTCTGTATTGCGTGTCACGCATCTGGTGTCAGCGGCGCACCTAAAACTGGTGATGCTGGTGACTGGTCACCAAGAATCGCTCAAGGCCGAGATGTGCTAAACAACCACGCAATTAACGGCTTTAATGCAATGCCAGCGAAAGGTTCATGTATGGACTGTTCAGATGATGAAATCATCGCGGCAATCGACCATATGATTGAAGGGCTATAAGTTCCCTCTATATATAGAGAGAAAAGGCTTGGTTTAAACCAAGCCTTTTTCATATCTGCCATTCTATTACTTCTTGTTGAACATCGATCTCAAGTTAGCAATATGTGCTTGGCCTTTCGCCATACGCTCTTCCTGCGTCACCGGCTTCTTAGCTTGTTCCCATTCCACATCATCAAATGGCAACTCATCGAGAAAACGACTTTGCGTCGGCTTAATTAACTCACCAAACTGACGGCGCTCTTTACACATGGTAAAGGTCAGTTCTCGCTGCGCCCGTGTGATGCCAACGTACATTAAGCGGCGCTCTTCCTCGACATTCTCTTCATCGATACTGGTTTGGTGCGGTAAGATCCCTTCTTCTGTTCCTATCAGATAGACGTAAGGAAACTCCAGACCTTTAGAAGCATGTAACGTCATCAATTGAACCGCATCGCTATCTTCGTCCTCTTCGCCTCGTTCCATCATATCGCGTAACGTCAGGCGCTGAACCACCTCTTTAATGCTCTTCTCTTCTTGGTCATAGTTATCCCCTTCAAGGTCAGCCACAATCCAAGAGTACAGATCAGACACATTTTTCATACGCATTTCAGCCGCTTTCGGGCTAGAGGATGTTTCGTATAACCAATCTTCGTAATTGATATCACGCACTAACGAGCGCACCGCTTCCACGGTATCACCACGCTCCGCTTGATCGGCAATTTTAACTAGCCAAGCGGTGAAGCGGCGTAAGTTCTCTAACCCACGCCCACTCAACGACTGCTCCAAGCCTAACTCAAAACTGGCTTCAAATAGGCTTTTGCCACGCATATTGGCGTAACTGCCCAGTTTTTCTAACGTTACTGGGCCAATTTCACGTCTTGGCGTGTTAACAATACGCAGAAATGCGTTGTCATCATCTGGGTTAACCAAGACACGCAAATACGCCATGATGTCTTTGATCTCAGCGCGAGCAAAAAACGAGGTGCCCCCTGATAACTTGTATGGCACCCGGTTCTGCATCAAAGACTTTTCAATCAGACGCGATTGGTGGTTACCACGATACAAAACCGCATAATCTTTATAGTCCGTGCGATTAAGGAATTTGTGCGCAATAAGCTCACCGGTCACTCGCTCTGCTTCATGCTCTTCATTTTTTGCTAGCAGGACTTTGAGCTTTTCACCGTCAGGAATTTCTGAGAACAGGGACTTCTCATACACGTGTGGGTTGTTGGCGATCAGAATATTGGCAGCGCGCAAGATACGACTGGTTGAGCGATAGTTTTGCTCAAGCTTTATCAGGCGCAGATTTGGGTAGTCCTCACCCAACAGCACCAAGTTTTGCGGCTTTGCCCCACGCCAAGAGTAGATTGACTGGTCGTCATCCCCTACTACGGTTAATCGGCCTCGTTCGCCGACAATCAGTTTAACCAGATCGTATTGACTGGTATTGGTATCTTGGTATTCATCCACCAACAGGTAGCGAATACGATTTTGCCAGCGCTGACGAACTTCCTCATTAGTACGCAGTAGCAGCACAGGTAATGAGATTAAATCGTCAAAATCAAGCGCGTTGTACGCTTTCATCTGTTTCTGATACATCTCAAAACAGAAGGCAAACAACTGTTGCTGCTCACCTTTTGCCTGCGCTTTGGCTTGCTCAGGCGTAAGCATGTCGTTTTTCCAGTTGGAAATGGTGCTGAGTAATTGACGTAATAAGTCTTTATCGCCATCAAGCTGTTTTTCTGTCAGCTCTTTGAGCAGCGCCATTTGGTCTTGGTCATCAAACAGTGAAAAGCCTGCTTTGAGGCCTAATGACTTATATTCACGCTTAATAATGTTGAGACCAAGAGTATGAAAGGTTGAGACCATTAAACCTTTTGATTCATTTTTGCCTAGGGTCTGACCAACACGCTCTTTCATTTCACGTGCCGCTTTGTTGGTAAAGGTTACCGCGGCAATGTTACGTGCCTTGTAGCCACACTGCTGAACCAGATAAGCAATTTTGTTGGTGATAACACGCGTCTTACCTGAGCCAGCACCAGCTAGCACCAAGCATGGGCCTGACACGTATTTTACTGCTTCATCTTGATTGGGGTTCAGCTTCATGTTCGTCTCAACGATTGGAAAAGGTGGCGCATATAATAATAGTGCAATAGGCAGATTGCTATGTTTATACCTATCCCTCATCAAGCTAAATATTTATCGACTAATATGAATAACAACTTTTTTCATAAATCATGTCATTAACAGTTTCATATTTGATGACTTCTTAGGCTATAATGAATGAACGTTCATTCATTAACCCACTATATGTAGACTGTCTGGTTCTCGTCACATGATAGATAAAAGACAAAAAATTATAGATGCCGCTGAAAAACTGATTGCAGAATCAGGCTTTCAGGGACTTTCTATGCATAAGTTGGCCAAGGAAGCTGGGGTCGCAGCAGGAACGATTTATCGCTACTTCTCTGACAAAGAAGATTTATTGCAACAAGTTCGATTAGCGGTCATACAGCGTAATGCAGGTTTAATTCAGCATGGCGTAGAAGATTCTATGACCCTAAAACAACGATTTCGCAAAATGTGGTTAAACATTTTCGATCTCTCGGGGTCAAACATCGGCAACTTAAAGAATCGTGCTCAGTACGACTCTTTACCTTGCGTCCGAAGCCATGAAACGAAAGAGATCGAACGCAAGATGTTTAGCAAAGTGGATCAACTCTTCACAGAAGGGCGAGATCAAGGGGTATTTAAACCCTTAGATAACCCAGTGTTGGCTGCACTTAGTTTAGAAGTCAGTGTCACTCTGGCACGTAAGCAATCTCTCGGATATTACCAGCTTGACCAAGAAGCCATTGATGCGGCTATCGAAGCGAGTTGGGATGCGATTATCAAACACTAATTTGGAGTTCTAATCAGAATGAAAAAGTGGACTTTCTTTATGTTACTTATCGCGATACTGCTGTTTGGCAGTGTGATAGGTTTCAATTTATTCAAACAACAGAAGATCGCTGAATACATGGCGAATCGTCCTGAGCCAGAGTTTCCTGTCACGGTTACAGAAGTAAGCCCTGTCGATTGGGTGCCTGTGATTGAAGCGATCGGCTTCATCGAACCTAACCAAGGTGTCACCATTGCTAACGAAACAAGCGGTGTGATTGACAAGATTGCTTTTGAGTCTGGTACTCAGGTTGAAGAAGGCCAACCATTGGTTTTGCTTGACTCTGATGTAGAGAAAGCCAACCTTAAGAGCTCGCAAGCTAAGCTACCGGCTGCCGAAGCTAAGTACAAACGCTACCAAGGCCTTTACAAGAAAGGTTCTATTTCAAAAGAAGCGTATGACGAAGCAGAAGCGAACTACTTCTCGCTTAAAGCAGATATTGAAAGCCTAAAAGCTTCAATTGACCGTCGTGAAATCAAAGCACCATTTGCAGGTGTGGTTGGTATCCGTAATGTTTACCTAGGCCAATACCTACAGTCAGGTACCGACATTGTTCGCCTAGAAGACACAAGTGTTATGCGCCTGCGCTTCACAGTGCCACAGACGGATATTTCACGTATCTCGCTTGATCAAGAAGTCGATATCTTCGTCGATGCTTTCCCAGAAAAACCATTTAAAGGTTCTATTGCAGCGATCGAGCCTGCGGTAAACATTCAAAGTGGTCTGATTCAGGTACAAGCCGATATCCCGAACAGCGACGGTAAGCTACGTAGTGGTATGTTTGCTCGCGCAAATATCATTCTGCCTAAACTAGAAAACCAAGTAACGCTACCTCAAACAGCCATTACTTTCACGCTATACGGTGACAACGTGTACATCATTAGCGAAGAAAATGGCGAGAAGCGCGTTAAGCAACAAGTGGTTAAAGTAGGTGAACGTACTAAAGATATCGCTCACATCCTTGAAGGTGTTAAAGCCGGTGATGTAGTAGTGACTTCTGGTCAGGTTCGTCTAAGTAACGACGCTAAAGTTCGTGTAGTAGAAAGCGATGCGACTACTCCACCAGCTGAAACACCAATGCTGTAATTGGAGGCCTCATGCGCTTTACTGATGTTTTTATTAAACGTCCAGTTTTAGCGGTATCGATCAGTTTCTTGATCGCCCTGCTTGGTCTCCAAGCGGTGTTCAAGATGCAGGTTCGTGAATACCCTGAAATGACAAATACTGTTGTCACCGTAGATACCAGTTACTACGGTGCGAGTGCCGACTTGATCCAAGGCTTTATTACTCAGCCACTGGAGCAAGCGGTCGCACAGGCAGACAACATAGACTATATGACTTCTTCTTCGGTACTGGGTAAATCAACCATTACCGTCAACATGAAGCTCAATACCGACCCGAATGCGGCGCTGTCTGACATACTGGCGAAGACTAACTCGGTTCGCTCTCAACTTCCAAAAGAAGCGGAAGACCCAACCGTAACCATGTCGACAGGTTCAACAACGGCGGTACTCTACATTGGTTTCACCAGTGACGAGCTATCATCAAGCCAAATTACCGATTACCTAGAACGTGTAATCAACCCGCAGCTCTTCACTGTTAACGGTGTGTCTAAGGTTGACCTCTATGGTGGTATGAAATACGCACTGCGTGTTTGGCTAGACCCTGCCAAGATGGCGGCACTAGGCTTGACCGCAACCGATGTAATGAATGTACTTAATGCCAATAACTACCAGTCAGCGACTGGCCAGGCAATTGGTGAGTTCGTACTTTACAACGGTAGCGCAGATACTCAGGTATCTAACGTAGAAGAGCTATCTAACCTAGTTGTAAGCACGGACGAAGGCGATGTAACTCGTTTGAGTGATATTGCTAAAGTAACACTAGAGAAGAGCCACGACGTTTACCGTGCAAGTGCTAACGGACAAGAGGCAGTGGTTGCCGCTATCAACGCAGCGCCAAGTGCTAACCCAATCAACATCGCAGCCGATGTACTTGATTTGCTACCTCAATTAGAGCGTAACCTGCCAAGTACCATCAAGATGAACGTGATGTACGACTCAACGATTGCGATTAACGAGTCGATTAACGAAGTAATCAAAACGATTGTTGAAGCAGCACTGATCGTACTAGTGGTTATTACCCTGTTCCTAGGTTCATTCCGCGCGGTAATCATCCCTATCGTTACTATCCCACTGTCTCTGATTGGCGTGGCAATGGTCATGCAAGCGATGGGCTTCTCATGGAACCTGATGACGCTACTGGCAATGGTACTCGCCATCGGTCTAGTAGTTGATGATGCGATCGTTGTACTGGAAAACGTCGACCGTCACATCAAACTGGGTGAGTCACCATTCCGCGCTGCGATTATTGGTACTCGTGAAATTGCCGTCCCTGTTATCGCCATGACGCTCACGTTGGGTGCGGTATATGCACCAATTGCCTTGATGGGTGGTATTACTGGCTCGCTGTTTAAAGAGTTCGCTTTAACCCTCGCGGGATCTGTATTTGTCTCCGGTATTGTGGCACTAACTCTTTCACCTATGATGTGTTCAAAGATGCTTAAGGCCAATGAAGAGCCAAGCAAATTTGAGACCAAAGTACATAGCGTGCTTGATGGAATGACTAACCGCTACGCGAAAATGCTTGGCGCAGTTATGCAGCATCGCCCTGTAGTGATTGCTTTCGCTATCATCGTATTCGCTAGCTTACCGATGCTGTTTAAGTTCATCCCAAGTGAACTGGCACCATCGGAAGATAAAGGCGTAGTGATGCTGATGGGTACAGCCCCATCAAACGCGAACTTGGACTTCATGCAAAACACCATGAATGACGTCAACAAGATTCTGTCTGATCAGCCAGAAGTTGCGTTTGCACAGGTGTTCACTGGTGTACCAAACTCAAACCAAGCATTTGGTATTGCCTCTATGGTGCCTTGGAGTGAGCGTGAAGCCAGTCAGTCTGAAGTTGCAAACCGAGTAGGTGGATTAGTATCGAACGTACCTGGTATGGCAGTAACAGCATTCCAGATGCCAGAACTGCCAGGTGCAGGTTCAGGTCTACCAATTCAGTTTGTTATCACAACGCCAAATGCGTTTGAAAGCTTGTTTGCAGTCACCACTGACATTCTGACTGAAGTACAAACTAACCCGCTTTTCGTTTATTCAGATCTCGACCTGAACTACGACTCTGCGACGATGAAAATCAGCATCGACAAAGATAAAGCAGGTGCGTACGGCGTGACCATGCAAGATATCGGTATTACGCTAAGTACAATGATGGCAGATGGCTACGTAAACCGTATCGACCTTAACGGACGCTCGTACGAAGTTATTCCTCAGGTAGAGCGTAAGTGGCGTCTAAACCCAGAGTCGATGAACAACTTCTACGTCAAAGCAGCTGACGGTAAAGCAGTACCACTGGGTAGCTTGATTACGATTGATGTTGTCGCAGAGCCTCGTTCACTGCCTCACTTCAACCAGCTAAACTCAGCAACCATTGGTGCGGTTCCAGCTCCTGGTGCGGCTATGGGTGATGCAATTGCATGGTTTGAAGACATTGCAGCAAGCAAACTACCAAGCGGTTACAACCATGACTACATGGGTGAAGCTCGTCAGTACGTAACAGAAGGTAGCGCTTTATACGCAACATTCGGTCTGGCACTGGCAATCATCTTCTTGGTACTGGCAATTCAGTTCGAGTCACTGAAAGACCCATTGGTTATCATGGTTTCTGTACCACTGGCGATCTGTGGTGCCTTGATTGCTCTAGCTTGGGGTGCAGCTACAATGAACATCTACTCTCAGGTAGGTCTGATTACTCTGGTTGGTCTTATCACCAAGCACGGTATCTTGATCTGTGAGGTAGCGAAAGAAGAGCAGCTACACAACAAACTGAGCAAGACTGAAGCGGTAATGGAAGCAGCGAAAGTTCGTCTGCGCCCTATACTGATGACAACAGCAGCGATGATTGCTGGTCTTATCCCGCTAATGTACGCAACAGGTGCAGGTGCAGCTCAGCGCTTTAGTATCGGTATTGTAATCGTTGCTGGTCTAGCGATTGGTACTATCTTTACGCTATTCGTATTGCCTGTGATTTACAGCTACCTAGCTGAAAAACATAAGCCTCTCCCAGTGTTTGTCGAAGACAAAGACTTGGAAAAGCTAGCACGTGTTGATGAAGCGAAAGCTGCTCAACGCGAACTAGCAGAGAACAAGTAATCTATCACTTCTCTAAGGCCACTTCGGTGGCCTTTTTTATACCTGTCACTTGAGTACCTATCCAGCTCAGTCGCTGATCAACTATTTATTCTAATTGGTATAACAGCTTCGAATTTTTACTATCAAAGTAGCGACTTTCACGTATCAATTACATAGAATGAGCACAAATTGAAAGGAGTTTTAGTCACTATGTTTGACCCAAAGAAACTAGAGCAAATCGCTAAACAAATTCACGATTCGATGCCTGCGCCAGTAAAAGAGCTGGGTGCAGACGTTGACCAAAAAGTTCGCCAAGTAATCCAAGGCCAACTAAATAAGCTAGACGTCGTAAGCCGCGAAGAGTTTGATGTTCAGACTCAAGTTCTTCTGCGCACTCGTCAAAAGCTAACAGAGATGGAAAAGAAGCTCGCGGATTTAGAAGAGAAACTTGCGGATAAGTAAGCTGAAAGGCTAGAGAATCCTGAGGGCTGACGTGAGAACGTCGGCCCTTTTTGTTTCTGAACGTCTTGCTACGGAGTTTGGATGCGGGAACGGACTTCGTCCTACGGAGAGCTGGAGAGCTGGAGAGCTGGAGAGCTGGAGAGCTGGAGAGCTGGAGAGCTGGAGAGCTGGAGAGCTGGAGAGCTGGAGAGCTGATTGATTATCTCCCTTTAGGAATAAGTCCTGTCAACACCTCCAAGAACAAGAGTCCCATTACTTTGCTACCAGCCCCCAACTCCAGAAAGGCGAAGCCTGATCCAGTATTCCAGTATTCCAGTATTCCAGTAGCGGAGCGTTCTAGCAGGGCGAAGCCCGTTCCAAGCGCTAAGCGCTGCCCCTAAACAAAAAGGCTTGGTCAACGGAGACCAAGCCTTTTAATTAGATGTTGTGTTTTATTTTGTATTTATCACCCCAGTCTGTCTGGAGTTCTTTACTAACCTAAGTTAGTGAATTTCGCAGTGATTTAATGTTCACAGCTAAGAGCTTAAGTTCGCGGAGGTAACACGGAGTTTGCGCGAACAAACATTTCAGCTCTTACGCAGTATTAAGGTTTCATTTCTAGGAGAAGGCGCGGAGTTTACGATAGTAAATGAGCACCATCGACACCGAAATGGAACCTTAAGGCCAGTAAGTTAGCCGCCTACCGCGATGTTCTTCATGTCAGTCATATAACCACGTAGCTCTTCACCGATGTACTCAACTGGGTGGTTGCGAATAGTATCGTTAACTGCGATTAGCGTTGCGTTATCTACTTGGTTAGACGTCTCGCCTAGACCTTTACCGATTACGTCTGTACCTACAGAAGGCATGAACTTCTCACGTAGTAGCGGAGTTGCTACGTTAGCGAATAGGTAGTTACCGTATTCCGCTGTATCTGAGATTACTACGTTCATTTCGTATAGACGCTTACGTGCTACTGTGTTTGCGATTAGTGGTAGCTCGTGTAGTGACTCGTAGTACGCAGACTCATCGATAATGCCTGATGCTGTCATCGCTTCGAATGCTAGTTCAACACCGGCACGAACCATGGCTACTAGTAGGATACCGTTGTCGAAGTACTCTTGCTCAGAGATTTCGATATCGCCTGCTGGGTAGTTTTCAAATGCTGTTTCGCCTGTCTCTTCACGCCAGCCTAGTAGGTTTGCGTCATCGTTCGCCCAGTCAGCCATCATAGTGCTTGAAAACTCACCAGTGATGATGTCATCCATGTGCTTATTGTAAAGCGGACGCATTAGCTCTTTTAGCTCTTCAGAAAGCTCAAATGCTTTGATTTTCGCTGGATTAGATAGACGGTCCATCATGTGAGTGATGCCACCAAACTTCAGTGCTTCTGTGATGGTTTCCCAACCGTATTGTAGAAGTTTGCCTGCGTAGCTTGGGTCGATACCGTCAGCAACCATCTTCTCGTAAGAAACGATAGAACCTGCTTGTAGCATGCCACATAGGATAGTTTGCTCACCCATTAGGTCAGATTTAACTTCCGCTACGAATGAAGACTCTAGACAACCTGCGCGGTGGCCACCAGTACCTGCTGCCCATGCTTTCGCGATATCCCAACCTTCACCTTTTGGATCGTTCTCTGGGTGAACAGCGATCAGTGTTGGGACACCGAAGCCACGCTTGTACTCTTCGCGTACTTCTGTACCTGGACACTTAGGCGCAACCATGACAACTGTTAAGTCTTTACGGATTTGCATACCTTCTTCAACGACGTTGAAACCGTGTGAGTAACCTAGTGCAGCACCTTGCTTCATTAGCGGCATTACTGTTTCAACTACGTTAGTGTGCTGCTTGTCTGGCGTAAGGTTAACAACTAGGTCTGCTTCAGGGATTAGCGTTTCGTAGCTTGCTACTTCAAAACCGTTCTCTTTTGCGTTCTTGAAAGATTGACGCTGCTCGTCAATTGCCGCCTGACGTAGTGCGTACGCTACGTTTAGGCCTGAGTCACGCATGTTTAGACCTTGGTTTAGGCCTTGAGCACCACAACCAACAATCACCACTTTCTTACCTTTCAGGTAATCAGCTTCAGTAGCGAACTCGCTGCGATCCATAAAACGACAACGACCTAGTTGGTCTAGCTGCTCACGTAGGTTTAAAGTGTTGAAATAGTTAGCCATCAGGGCGCTCCTTTAAAGAATTTTTCCGTTGAGGTCGGTAGCTTGGGTACCGAATGAGCCCATACTAAAACAGGTATTTAGTTGCTTAAAGTGATATATTCACAATTAGTAATTGCAATTAATGCAACAAGGATGTGACCATTTCATGAACATTAAGTGTCTGCAGTTGTTCATTCATCTGTGTGATAGTAAGAGCTTCGCTAAGACGGCTTCGGCGATGCATATCAGCCCGTCAGCCCTGAGTCGACAGATACAAAAACTGGAAAACGACACTGCTCAAGTGCTATTTGTGCGAGATAATCGCAGCGTTGAGCTGACCCCAGCCGCGAAAAAGCTTTTGCCTGTCGCATTAAACATTCTTGGTGAGTGGCAAAACTACAACGCCCAACTCAAAGGCCATGAAGAAGAACTGAAAGGTGAAATTCGTCTCTTTTGCTCGGTAACGGCCAGTTACAGCCATCTTCCTGAACTCTTGTCCGAGTTTCGCCTTCAGCATCCGTTTATTGAATTTAAGCTTTCAACCGGAGATCCAGCACAAGCAATCAACAAGGTATTGAGTGATGAAGTAGATATCGCGATTTCTGCCCAGCCTGAGCAACTGCCCGCTCGAATTGAGTTTGAAACCATCAGTGAGATTCCCCTTTCCGTGATTGCTCCTGTCGGGGTCAGTAACTTTGCTAAGGAGCTGCAAAAAGAGCAGCCGGATTGGTCGACAATTCCATTTATTGTTCCTGAATCAGGTACCGCCCGAGACCGCGCCAACGCTTGGTTTAAGGCAATGAAGATTAAGCCTAATATCTACGCCCAAGTCTCTGGTCATGAAGCGATTGTCAGTATGGTTGCCCTTGGCTGCGGTGTGGGGATCGCTCCCGACGTGGTGATCAATAACAGCCCAGTTAAGGAAAAAATCGAGCGCTTAAAGGTTGCTTCAATAAAGCCCTTTAAACTCGGCGTGTGCTGCAAACGCTCGCAGCTTGATAACCCACTAGTCAAAGCACTGTGGGAAATGGCTCACGATACTTACATCGCGCCATAGCTTTATACCAACCAGAATAAATAACTAATCACCTATTTGTCCTGATTAGTATTACTCCAGATACAACAAAGCCACCGCTTTTCAGATCGAAAGAAAAGCGGTGGCTTTTGCATTTAAAGTAGTTTTCTAGATAGTTGGAGTCACAGCTAGGCGTCAAATAACCTTATTCCCATGAGCATAGTCCGCTATGTGATTGGGGCGGCCGACGCTCCGGGGAGGTTGTGAAGACAACGACGCTGTGGCTTCAAATATGACGAAAACTTAAATGACTCGGGAAAACTGCTGCTGACGCGCCTTAGCCCTTAAATACTTATCAAAGCACATGCAAATGTTACGGATCAGTAGGCGGCCACGCAGTGTAACGCGAATTTCTTCATCATCCACTTCCACCAGTTCATCATTGATAAACGTCTGTAGTAGCTGCAAGTCTTCTTTAAAGTAGTCATTAAACGTCACCTTAAACTCTGACTCAATCATGGTCTTATCGAGTTTAAAGTTACAGATTAGCTGTTTAATAACTTCACGACGAAGTAAGTCATCACTATCAAGGGCTACTCCTTTCCATAGAGCATGACGTAGGTCGTTCACTTGTGCGTAGTACTTCTTGAGCTCTTTTTGGTTTTGCGCGTAGGCATCGCCAATCATGGAAATCGCTGACACACCAAAGCCCACTAAGTCCGCTTCGCCTTGGGTGGTGTAGCCTTGGAAGTTGCGGTGAAGCACACCATTACGCTGAGCAACGGCAAGCTCATCATCTGGCTGAGCAAAGTGATCCATGCCGATAAACTGATACCCTGCACCAGTCAGTGTCGAGATGGTATCTTGCAGAATCGCCATCTTCTCTTCTGCTACTGGCAGATCTTCATCTTTAATCTTGCGCTGCGCAGCAAATAGCTGAGGCATATGCGCGTAGTTAAAGATAGACAAGCGACCTGGCTGCATTTGTAAGACCTGAGCTAAGGTCTCAGCAAAGCGTGCTTGAGTCTGTTTCGGCAAACCGTAGATCAGATCTAGGTTAGTCGAACGGAAGCCCAGCTGTTTGGCACGTTCAGCCATGGCAAAGATAAATTCCTCATCCTGCTCTCGGTTAACCAGTTTTTGCACTTCCTTATTAAAGTCTTGTACACCAATACTGAGGCGATTAAAGCCTTCACCGCGTAAGTGATCGAGCATATCGAGTTCGATTTCTCGCGGGTCAACTTCGATACTGATTTCAGCGTCACCTTCGAAATTAAACTCATCACGCAAGAGATTCATCACTCGGCTGATTTGAGCCTTGGTCAAAAACGTAGGCGTACCGCCACCAAAATGCAGTTGGGTCACTTTGCGCCCTTGCAGCAATGCCGCACGAGTACGAACCTCTAACTCTAATACATCCAAGTACTCATCGGCTTTATGAGCATGACGTGTGATCACCTTATTGCAGCCACAGTAGTAACAAAGCTTGTGGCAGAAAGGGATATGGATATAAAGGGACAGCGGTCTGTCTGGGTACTGAGTGCACGCCATATCGTAGTCCGCTACCGTGAACGCTTCATGAAATTCCAAAGCTGTTGGGTATGAAGTGTAACGAGGACCTGAATAGTTGTACTTATCAAGGATGGCTTGATCCCAGACTATTTGCTGGCTTGCGACGACATGCTGCGACATGATGGTATTTCCGTTTGGGCTATAATGCTTCGTTTGGCTACACGAGCCATTATTGTTAGCAGGCTATTTTGCCACACCTCGATATCACTGGTTGTGGGACAGGCTGCTTTTTGAGTAGCAATACTCAGAATTGATAACTCGATCACTCCCTCTAAAGGGTAGTCGATCGAGCTATAAAGCCAATCTAGATCATTTGGATGTTGATCTGATTGTTGAGAGGTTGAACCTTTTTCTGCAGAAGCTTCAGCTCTTCAACGATAGCTTGTTGAAGACGAGACTCTGCTTTATGGCGCTCAAGGTTTTGCTTCATGCGCTCTTTTTTCGCTAGCGCCTGACGCTCTTCGCCACGAGCCATATCTTTAACGATGTGGAAAAGCTCTGACGTCGCTGGAAATTCTTTTTCAAAATCAACGCGCTCTTCACCTTGAACATAGTCCATGATGTTATAGAGACGAATGCTGATTTCTGACAGATCACACTGCTCTTGAATACCCGCTAAACAAAGAACATGCACGCTTTCAAAGATGTTGGCATTGCGTTTTTCAATGGCTAACTTTTGATGCTGCAGTTGCAATTCCTTTTGCTTCTTGAGCTTGAGCAGAAGGTAACCTGCATATGACGCTAGACCGAGGATGATGGCTCCGCCCGCAATGGCTAACAAGGTTACATTCATAATGCTCGATTATCCTTTAAATTGGTTCAAGTCTAAGTCTTCGAACTGAGAAAGTAACTCATCATCTGAGCCTGCTTTCTTGCTGGTTTTCTTCTGCGCAACAGGTTGTTCTACGATCTCTTCCTCAAGTTCTTCTTCAGGCTCTTCTTCGTAGATACCTAGCTGCTTCATCAGCACTTCGATACGTGCTAATTTTTCGTCAACGTATTTCTGCAGGCCAGCACCTAGGCTATCACCATTGTCTAGACGATCGAGCAACACATTCAGTTGTGCATCGCTTTCTAGCATCTCTAGCTCTTTCTCTGCATTCACACGACGCTCAGCTTTATTTGGCTTCTTCGCGGCTTCAACCACAAGAGGAATTTTCTTCTTACTGCCTAAGCGTGGGTCACGCTTTTGACCTGCTGTTTGTTGCTTCTGATCTTTTGCTTCAGAGTGGCGACCGCCAGTCTTTAGACCTTTACGCTTTTTGTCTTTCTTACGCAGACGTCCTTCAACATCTGATTGAGTTCGGTTGCGCACAACGATAACTTCGCTATTGCCACCTGATCTTGCTTTCTTACTACGGCTCATTACTGGGCTTTCCTCAGTAAAATTACATCATTACCAATAAATTCAAGCTTGAGCTGATCCCGCTCTGCCAAATACTGAAACGTTTTACGACTAAAGAACACCACATGGGTCTGATCGTTTTTATAGTGCCATGAGGCAAACGCTTCAACATCAATGACCATTTTAGTCATAAGACCAATCCAGCCACCTGGCTTAACTAAATTCAACCATTGCTGCCACACCTTATTCGGTTCATAGAGGTGTTCTATAACCTCTGTAGCAGTAATAAAGTCATACGACCTTTCTAGCACCGAATTATTCGGATGATAGTAGATATCGTAAAGACTCATGGTGTGCCCCTGCTCTTCCAACATCAGTGACAATGTTGGGCCAGGCCCACAACCAAAATCTAACCCGTGAGAATTGGCCTCAATACGCTCTAATATGGGGTCTGCAACCCGAGATAAAAAGCGTCGGTACCCTTGATCATTTGGGTCATTCTCATGCAAATCGTAGTGGGCTTTTTCCTGTTTTGCATCCAAACGCTGATCTGGATTAACAAATACAAGCTCACATTGCAGGCACTGTAAATACTCTCGACGTTTGTCTAGGTAGTAGTGCTGAGTCTCCAAGCTTTGACAAAGGGGGCAACTATGCATATTGGGTGCGTTTAACATATCCTCAAACGGGATGCGAAACATACCAGAAACTGGCGTTAGAGTGGAGCACTATTGTGCAAATAATCATCACTTCATAAAAAATAGCAATAAAAAAAGCGATAGAGTTATCTATCGCTTTCTAAATGCCTTACGGCAAAACTGTGTTGCACTTACTTCAGTGCACCAATATTCCATTTGTTTTTAGTGCTTTCCCTGCCAAAAGTGTTGTTTGCCACCATCCTGGTGAGTTTTGGCTTTCCATCTACTTCCTGATGTCTGGGCTAGTCCTTAGCCTGATCCGTTTCACTGTCTTAAACCATTAGACAAGTCGACCATCCTTATCAAGTAAGTTTCCTACCTACCCTTGCATCCTTTCTATAACTACCAAGTTTCCATTACTTGCATCCGTGGAGACTTCCTAGTCTTAAATCCGTTATCAGCGCCCTGCCGATGAGTACACTTTATCGTTTTGGTCATTTTGAACAATCCACTACAACTAAAAAAGCGCACTTTTTTAGCACTGTAATTTCAGCGCCCTATTTTTCAATAAGTTACAAACAACCGATAGTAACTTGCACATTCAAGTATGGGCGATCTCTTACAAACAACGAGGAAAGATGACTCATCACGGCCATACCAGTCATGTGATCACGCTCAAACGAAAAAGCCCAAGCAACGGCTTGGGCTTTTTCAATACAACTTTATGCTCGAACGAATAAGTAGGGCTTAGTGTAGGCCACCAACATATTTAGAAAGTGTATCTATATCTTCATCCGTTAGTTTTTTCGCGATATCGCGCATCATCTCGTTCATGTCGTTACCACGAGAACCATCACGGAATTTTTCAAGCTGGGCTTTAATGTAATCAGCATGCTGACCAGAAATTTTCGGGAAGCCAGAAAGTTCTGTGCCGTTACCGCGTGGACCATGACATGCGATACATGCCGTTAAGCCACGCTCTGCATCACCAGCGGTGTAAAGAACTTTACCTGCATCAACCACATTCTCAGGCGTTGTGTTGTGAGCAATTGGTAGAGACGCATAGTAAGCCGCTAGGTCTTTCATATCTTCCTCAGACAGTGGCATAGCCATACCACTCATCACAGGATCCATACGACCTTGCTTACCATTACTAGTCATACCCAACTTGAATTCTTTCAGCTGCTTTTCAATATACTTAGCATGCTGACCTGCAATTTTCGGGTACATAGCGAGTTGACTGTTGCCGTCAGCACCATGGCAGGCAACACAGGTTTGGGATTTTGCTTTACCAGCTTCAATGTTACCTTGGGCCCACACGGAGCAGCTGGCTAAAAGACTCAAGATTAGCGCTAATTTCTTCATGACATTCCATTATAATTATCAAGCTTCCGGTACCACTCTGCGTTGACACTCATGGTACAATAGGCGACCTTATGCCGAGCACGGTTATTTTACACAATTTCACAAAAAAGTAATCAATCGACTACACAAAGTCGAGATGGAGTTAACAGTGAGCGTAAAAATTCATTATCAAAACACCCATTTCATCACAAGTGCGCCGGATATCCGCGCCTTGCCAGAAGATGAAGGTATCGAAGTTGCGTTTGCAGGACGCTCCAATGCGGGTAAGTCTAGTTCTCTAAACCGCCTGACGAACCAACGTAGCTTAGCGAAAACCAGTAAAACGCCAGGCCGTACACAACTTATTAACCTTTTTAAGGTTACCGACGGTTGCCATATTGTCGATCTTCCGGGGTACGGCTTTGCTCAAGTACCGCTAGAAATGAAGAAGAAGTGGCAAAAATCGTTGGGTGAGTACCTACAAAAGCGCCAATGCCTAAAAGGCTTAGTGGTTCTGATGGATATTCGTCACCCAATGAAAGACCTCGACCAACAGCTAATTTTTTGGGCGGTAGACAGTGGTATTCCTGTTCAGGTGCTGCTAACTAAAGCAGACAAACTAAAGAGCGGTGCGCGCAAAGCACAAGTTCTGAAGATCAAAAAAGACGCGGTAGGTTTTGGTGGTGATGTCAGCGTGGCTGCTTTTTCTTCTCTGAAAGGCCTAGGTGTCGATACGCTACGCAACAAACTCGATGAGTGGTTCGCTCCAGCGCTAGCGGAATCTGTTGTTGACGAGATCATCGAAGAAGAGAATCTCGATAGCGAGTCAGAATAAACACCCGAACAGACAAAGATAGCTAAAGTCCTGCCGCTAAAATGGTAGGGCTTTTTTTGTCGGCATAGAAAAATAAAAGCCCCACCTTCCTGGCGGGGCAACGGGAGAGAAATAGTAGTTATTATTAATTATGTTCTTAGGATTATGTATCTAAAGGCGTAAATCAACACTCCGAACATAGGGCTACCCGCTCAGAAACACCATGCCTAAACACCAACTATCTCATTGAAAAATAATCATAAAAACCGAAATTAGAGCCATCTTTTCTAGCCGATTTTGGTTTTGGTTTTTCTATCAAAATAACCAAACTGTGACTGGTATAAATTTACAAACTTTGGCTAAATTACATCAAAGCCAATAAGCCTAATTGTTGTGTGGGCTATTAAATTACAACAGGGGAAATATCAGGGAAAAGATTCGCTTGGTATGTAGCCTTTTGATAAGTAGGGATTTTTCTTTGGCACAATAAAAAACGCCCCAGTCAAAAACTGACTGGGGCGGCTGAATCAGCCTAATCCAATAACGTGAAACAAAAGGTCTGAAAGATAGAACATCTTACCTCTGTACCCTACGCAGATTAATGTACAACAATTGGTCAGAAATGAAAACTCTTTTCGTAAGTTTTTTTCAACAAAATTTTATTTAACTACATTTGGGCTAAATGCTAGTTAACTTTTTTAGAGATAAAAAAAAGCCAACGTTTGTGCGCTGGCTCATACAAAATTGGTGTTTTAGGCGATTTTTTGCCTAGTGCGCCTGATCCCAGTTGTCTCCATGCCCTGCCTCGGCAACAAGGGGGACATTTAACTGTGCTGCGGATTCCATCAATTGTTGTACTTTACTTTCAATTTCGGCTAAAGCTGACTCTTGAACTTCAAATACCAATTCATCGTGAACCTGCATAAGCAGTTTCACTCGCCCATCACCTTCAGTTTGAAGCCACTCGTCAACTAACAGCATCGCCTTCTTGATAATGTCAGCTGCCGTTCCTTGCATTGGCGCATTAATCGCTGCTCGTTCTGCCGCTTTACGACGCATACCGTTACGTGACTTAATTTCAGGAAGGTGCAAACGACGACCGAAGATAGTTTCAACATAGCCCTGCTCTGCGGCGGCGCTGCGTGTATCTTCCATATACTGCATCACACCTGGGTAACGCTCGAAGTACTTGTTCATGTAGTCTTGCGCTTCGCCGCGAGGAATACCTAGCTGCTTAGCCAAACCAAAAGCACTCATACCATAGATAAGGCCGAAGTTAACTGCCTTCGCACGGCGACGCTGCTCAGTACTCACTTGGTCAATGGTCGTACCCATAATTTCAGCTGCGGTCGCAGAGTGGATATCTTTACCTTGTTGGAAAGCATCCAACAGGGCTTTATCACCAGATAAATGCGCCATAATACGCAATTCAATCTGCGAGTAATCGACAGCCATAATTTTATAGCCATGTGGCGCAATGAATGCCTGTCGGATACGACGACCTTCATCATTACGAATTGGAATGTTCTGTAAGTTAGGATCAGTTGAAGAAAGACGACCCGTCGCGGTTACCGCTTGATGATACGAGGTATGCACACGCCCAGTTTCTGGGTTAATCATTTTAGGTAGCTTATCTGTGTAGGTAGACTTAAGTTTAGCTAGACCACGGTATTCAAGAATCAGCTTAGGTAATGGGTAATCCAACGCCAACTCTTGCAGCACTTCTTCGTTAGTCGAAGGAGTACCAGAAGGAGTCTTCTTGATCACAGGTAGACCCATCTTTTCAAACAGGATGGCTTGAAGCTGCTTTGGCGAATTCATGTTGAATTCCTGCTCAGCAATTTCAAAGGCTTTCTGCTCTAACTCATCTAGACGCTGGGCAATCTCTTGAGACTGAGCAGACAACTTCATGTCATCGATCAGAACACCAGTACGTTCGATACGAGAAAGCACAGGCACTAAAGGAACCTCGATATCTTGGTAGATACCTTTCAGCTTTTCATCCTGCTCAATATTGCTCATTAAACGGTTGTGAAGACGTAGCGTAACATCGGCATCTTCAGCCGCGTAAGGTGACGCTTCATCAAGGTCGATTTGGTTGAAGGTTAGCTGGTTCTTGCCTTTACCTGCAATCTGCTCGAATGAAATACAGCTGTGCTGAAGGAAACGCAGCGCCAAGCTGTCCATATCATGTTTGCCACCCACGCTGTTATAGACGTAAGACGCCAACATGGTGTCATGCTTAATGCCTTTCATCTCAATGCCGTAACGCGCTAACACGCTCGCATCGTACTTAAGGTTTTGACCTACCTTAGCTTGAGCATCATCTTCTAGGATAGGTTTTAGTTGCGCCAGAACCCAATCACGATCTAGCTGCGCAGGGGCATCTAGATAATCGTGGGCAACAGGAACATAGGCAGCAATGCCTTCTTCGGTCGCAAAAGAGAGACCAACAAGGTTAGCAACCATGTAATCCAAGCTATCGGTTTCAGTATCAAACGCGAATACCTCAGCAGCTTTTAGCTTTTCTAGCCAAGCATTGAATGAAGACTCATCTAGGATAGTTTCATACTGACTACGGTCGATAGTCACTGCAGATGTGTCGATATCTGCCGCAGCACTGGCCGATGCAGCGCTCTGGTTGCCAGACTTCTCATCAGCCTCAACCACACCAGTACCACCATCAAGAAGCTCGTTTAGCCACGATTTAAACACCAACTGGCCATACAGTTTGATCAACTCATCTTTGTTAGGCTCATTTTTAAGCAGAGATTCAGGCGTCTCTTCTAACTCAACATCTAGCTTGATCGTCGCAAGTTCATACGACATGCGTGCATTTTCTTCATTGTCGAGTAACTTTTTCGCCATGGTTTTCGAGCCGCGGAAACCTAATGGAGCAATGTCGTCGAGGTTTTCATACAGTTTGTTAATACCGCCAATACCTTGCAGCAAAGCCGTTGCGGTTTTGTCACCAACACCCGGTACACCAGGAATGTTATCGACCTTATCGCCCATTAATGCGAGGTAATCAATAATCAGCTCTGGTGGGATACCAAACTTCTCAACCACACCTTCACGATCCATCACCACATTGGTCATGGTGTTGATCAAAGTAACATTGTCGTCCACCAGCTGAGCCATATCTTTATCACCGGTACTGATTAACACAGGCATACCCGCTTGGGATGCTTGGTAAGCGAGCGTACCAATCACATCATCCGCTTCAACGCCCGGGGTACAGATCAATGGCAAACCCATCGCGCGGATTACATTGTGTAAAGGCTCAATCTGACAACGCAGATCATCGGGCATTGGAGGACGATTAGCTTTGTACTCTGGGTACATATCATCACGGAAGGTTTTTCCTTTTGCATCAAAGACAACCGCGATACGATCCGAAGAGAACTGACGCATCATGCTACGAAGCATGTTGACCACACCATAAACGGCATTGGTTGGGATTTCGCCATTACTCATCGTTTCTGGATAAGCGTGGAATGCGCGGTATAAATAAGAAGAACCGTCAATCAAAATCAACGGATTATCAGGAATGTTGGCCATAGTCTTTACGTATCCAAAGAAAATGCAAAAAAGATCTGCTTAGGATGCCATGACTGGTTCAGCGAATCCATTTTAACTCTTTGAACTCTACTCACACATTTGGTTATTCCTTTACCACTCCACTCACCATTCTGTGGATAACTCTGTTTATATTATTTACCCACAGGATATAAAACAGTGCACAAAAAAACCAGAACAGACCATAACCAATTGTAAATAATAAATAAATTATCCGATCGATCGTTTAAAGATCGATCCTGAAATGATCTTGCGTTGTGGAAAAGACTACTGGTGTCCTTTTGTTCGGAGCGAAATAGCAGGCATAAAAAAAGCGACATCTTTCGATGTCGCCTAGCAAAAAGGGGTCAAAGCAATTCAGGTGAATGACGTGCTTTGCCATAAAGCTATAAATTACACTGGAAGCAATGTGAGCAATGTCGTGTCAAAAAGAACTCGTGCAAGTTCGATTAAGTTCAGTGTCATCACCGTCTCCAATTGTGAATCGGGTAACTCAACGTCCTTGTGAACTTCTCTCATTCCCTAAGACGAGATAAATAATAACCATTCTCATTTAATCCGTCAACACCTAAATGAGAAAAAATCTCATTTAATTTTTATGACACTCACCTAACTGCTTTACAAAGTGAATTCGACTCTCTAGCAAAGGCTCTTTTTGTTCATAATTTTCAATAAGATAACCATTCTTAATCAGCATTCTGAGCATGGCTGGAAATTGGTTACGTGATTTCACTTTAAGCTGTTTATAGCCTTGATCTGTTACCCATTGCTCCTGAATATCTAATAATTTTTGCGCCACCCCTTTGTTTCTCGCTAAACAAGACACGCCACCAAACCAGCTGTAGAACGTCGTTTCGTCGATCTGGTAACCAATCTTGAACCCTAGGATGTCATCACCTTGTTGCGCCACCTGAATCAAAGAGCGTGGCTTCCCTTCTAAACGTGCAGACAAGCTCTCAACACTCTCTTTATGGGCAAACTCCTCGATCTGCTCAACGACCTGAACACACTCTTCTAGCGTTCCTAAACGATAAATAACACTCATCGATATTCTCCAAAACTAAAAAAGGCTGACAAACGCCAGCCTTTGATATTCTTTATTTAACTCGCACTATACTTAGTCTTCTTTTAAGAACGTTGCCGCTTGTGCATTTTCTTCCGCTAACCACTCTGCGACGTCTTTGGCAAAATAGGTAAGGATGCCGTCCGCTCCAGCACGCTTAAAGCACAGTAGCGACTCCATTACGGTATCACGCTCTTTTAACCAACCATTGGCAAATGCCGCTTTGTGCATCGCATACTCACCAGAGACTTGATAAGCAAAAGTTGGTACTTCAAGTTCCGACTTAACGCGGCGAACAATATCAAGGTAAGGCATACCAGGCTTAACCATGACCATGTCAGCGCCTTCATTTACATCCATCGCCACTTCATGAATCGCTTCGTCGCTATTAGCAGGATCCATTTGGTAGTTTTTCTTATTGCCACCTTTAAGGTTGCTTGCACTACCAACCGCATCACGGAAAGGCCCATAGTAACAAGAGGCGTATTTGGCAGAATAAGCCATGATCTGAGTATTAATGTGACCTGCTTGCTCAAGCGCTTTACGAATCTCACCAATACGTCCATCCATCATATCTGAAGGGGCAACAACATCAGCGCCAGCTTCCGCATGAGACAGAGCCTGTTTAACCAAGACTTTAGTTGTCTCATCGTTTAGCACGTAACCTTCTTCATCAATGATGCCGTCTTGGCCATGAGTCGTGAACGGGTCAAGCGCAACATCTGTGATCACACCGATTTCTGGCACATGCTCTTTCAGAGAACGAACCGCACGCTGAACCAAGCCTTCAGGGTTGTAGGCTTCAGCAGCACATAGGCTTTTTGCATCTTGGTTGACCACAGGGAATAGAGCGATCGCAGGAACACCTAGCTGAGCTAAGTACTGCGCCTCTTCTAGCATTAGATCAATCGACAAACGTTCGATACCCGGCATTGACTCCACGGTTTCGCGGCGATCTTTACCCATAAGAATAAACATTGGATAAATCAGATCGTTAACAGACAATTGGTTCTCAGCCATCAAGCGGCGGCTAAAGTCATGCTTGCGCAGGCGGCGCATACGACGGCCAGGGAATTGACCTTGAATCGAAACTGACACTCTATTCTCCTTGTGTGGTGAAAGTGCTTGAATTGCATAATATCACTCCAAGCCGACGACGCCAGAGAGAGTCGAGAAAAATGCAAAAAATGACCAAATGCTCACACTGCCGTATACTCTCAGCTCTGATAGAGAGTGAGATAAGCAATGATTGATACCCACGCACATATTTATGCTACTGAGTTTGATACTGATCGCGACCAAGTCGTCCAGCGTGCGTTGGCACAAGGCATTGATAAGATATTACTGCCAAACATTGATTTAGAATCGATTGAGCCGATGTTACGCACCGAGGCTGAGTATCCAGACATTTGCCGCTCGATGATGGGATTACACCCATGTTACGTCGACGCTAATGTTAAACAGAGCCTAGACATCATTCATTCTTGGTTTGATAAGCACAACTTTATTGCCGTCGGTGAAATTGGTATCGATCTATACTGGGACAAAACCTTTAAAGCCGAACAAGAGATGGCGTTTATTACTCAGCTCAATTGGGCAAAAGAGATGAAAATGCCAGTGGTCATTCATACACGCGATTCAATAGAAGAAACCCTCACACTACTTCGCCAAGAACAAGATGGTTCATTAAGCGGAGTATTCCACTGTTTTGGTGGCAGTGTTGAAGAAGCCCAAGCGATCAATGATCTCGGCTTTCATCTTGGGCTTGGTGGCGTTTCGACGTTTAAAAATGGTGGCATGGATAAAGTAATTCCACATCTAGATATGGAGTACATTATCTTAGAAACCGACTGCCCTTATCTCGCTCCGGTTCCTCATCGTGGCAAACGCAATGAACCTGCCTATACCTCGCTTGTTGCTCAGCGCGTCGCTGACCTAAGAGAAATCAGCATCGAACAAGTGGATAGCCTCACCACTCACAACGCCAAGACGCTGTTTGGCCTTTAGTTCTCCAACTCTCCAAAAACAAAACGGGGTTGATAGCTAGCTATCAACCCCGTTGCTCTATATGGCTTAGTGGAAACTCTACTCTTCCACCTGTTCCTCATTGTCGCCTTTACGCACATAAAAACGCGCAAAGAACAAACCAACCTCAAACAGTAGGCACATAGGAATTGCCAATAGCGTTTGCGAGATCATATCTGGCGGTGTCAGCATCATTCCCACGACAAAGGCACCAACAATAATATACGGGCGCTTCTGGCTTAAACTCTGAGGGTTAGTCGCCCCAGTCCAACACAACAAGATGATGGCCACTGGCACTTCAAAGGCAATACCAAAGGCTAAGAACAGCGCGAGAACAAAATCGAGATAGCTCGATATGTCCGTGGCGAACTCTACTCCACCCAGTGAAATAGCGGTAAAGAAGCCAAACACCAGTGGAAACACCACAAAATACGCAAACGCGACACCGCAATAGAACAGCAGTGAGCTAGAGAACAACAGTGGCATGACTAAACGGCGTTCATGTTTATATAAGCCAGGTGCGACAAATGCCCATACCTGGTAGAGAATAAACGGAACGGCGACAAAGATGGACGCAATTAAGGTCAACTTTAACGGGGTAAAGAAGGGCGATGCCACATCAGTAGCAATCATGGTTGCCCCTTCAGGTAGACGCTCTACCAAAGGTGCAGAGACAAACTCATAGATGTCATTGGCAAAATAGATCAGCCCGATGAAAACCACCAATACCGCTACAATTGCTCGTAGCAGGCGATTTCTCAGCTCTAGTAAATGGCTGATCAAAGGTTGTGTCTGCTCAACAGAAGACATGGAAACCTCTACTCATAAAGATCGAAAAGGAGCTACTCCATAGCAGCTCCTCCTATATGCGAGACTATTCGGCTTTTTTATCTGCCTGTGGCGCCGGCTGAGTGTTTAGACTCTCAACCGCCCCTACTGAGTCATTGGCGTTCTGAGCGGGCTCAACGGTTTCGTTGGCCGCTTCAGCACTGTTCGTCGCTGATTCGCTTTTGCTCGCGTATGGGCGTTGAACATCTTGCGCAGCTTGCTTTAATTGCTCCACCGAAGACTTAAGCTCTGGAGATAAATCTTCCATGCCCATCTTCTCGGCTTTGCGCAAGTTTTCTTGTAACTCTTGAACCTTAAGCTCATGTGAAAGCTCATCTTTCACACTGTTTGCCATGTTTTTCGCCGCGCCAACAAATTTGGAAACACTACGAATAGCATGAGGCAAACGCTCTGGACCAAGAACCACCAGCCCAACGACAGATATTAATACCAGTTCCCAAAAACCGATATCAAACACGATCTACGCCTGCTCTTTGTCTTTCTTAGTTTCAGCAGTTGCGTCGGTTTTCTGCTGCTCTAAATTCTTCGGTTCGAAGTCTGCGTCTTTCTTATCTTTGTCCGACTCATCTTCGCTCATTGCTTTCTTGAAGCCTTTTACTGCTCCACCTAGATCGCCACCGATACCACGTAGCTTCTTAGTACCAAACAGTAGAACGACGATGACAGCAATAATCAGAAGTTGCCAAATACTAATACCACCCATTCTTTTTACCTCGGGTCTTATTAAACAAATTTATTTCAAGAGTTTAACGTCTATTGACGGTAAGCTCGCCAACTAAGCAACCAAAATGTGACCCCACCTAGGGCGCTGGCCAGTGAAAGTTGCTCATAAGTGCTGTTGACCAATATTGCCGAGCATACGACTAATGTGGCTCCAACACCAAATAAAAATTTACCTGTCGCCTGTTGGCGCTTGCTTGAACGATAACCTTGGTAAAGCTGATCCATACGCTGGTTCATCATTTTACCTTGTCGTAAACTATCGTAGAGAAGCTCTGGCAACTCGGGCAATTTTTCTGCCCAAAACGGTGCACGGTCTTTAACCGCATTGATTACCGCTTGTGGACCAACTTGATTCATCATCCACTCTTCTAAGAATGGCTTAGCTGTCTCCCACAAATCAAGTTGCGGGTAGAGTTGTCGGCCCAAACCTTCAACATAAAGCAGCGTCTTTTGCAGCAATACGAGCTGAGGCTGTACCTCCATATTGAAGCGGCGGGCTGTATTAAACAGGTTTAGCAAAACATGGCCAAACGAAATTTCACACAACGGCTTAGCAAATATCGGTTCGCACACAATACGTATTGCGAATTCAAATTCATCAATGTTGGTTTCACGTGGAACCCAACCTGACTCAACATGCAATTCCGCTACACGTCGATAGTCGCGATTAAAGAAAGCTAAAAAGTTTTCCGCTAGATAACGTTTATCTTCACTATTTAGCGTCCCGACGATGCCACAATCTAAGCCAATCCAACGCGGGTTTTCTGGATGCTCAGGCTCAACAAAAACATTGCCCGGATGCATATCCGCATGGAAGAAACTGTCTCGAAATACCTGGGTAAAGAACACGCTTACGCCGCGCTCCGCCAACAGCTTCATATTCGTGCCGTTGGCCTTCAACCCTTCAATATCAGAAACTTGGATGCCGTATATTCGCTCAGAAACCATGACAGTTTCATTACTGAAGTCGGTAATAACTTCAGGAACGTACAATTCTTCACTTCCTTCGAAGTTACGTCTTAGCTGAATCGCGTTGGCCGCTTCTCGGCGCAAGTCCAATTCATCAAGCAAGGTCTTCTCATATTCGCGCACTACTTCGACAGGTTTCAAACGACGTGCTTCAGGAAGTGCTTTGGCGACTATACGCGCCATTCGGTACATCAGTTTTAGATCTGCATCAATGACCGAGCGAATATCTGGTCGAATAACCTTCAATACCACTTCTTGGTTAGTTGATTTCAGCTTAGCGGTATGCACCTGAGCGATGGAGGCAGATGCAAGCGGTTCAATCGCGAAATCATCAAACCATGTCTCTAGCGAACCACCAAGTGCTTGTTCGATTTGCTGCTTGGCAAGCTGACCATCAAAAGGGGAAACCTGATCTTGAAGCAAGGCCAGTGGATCAGCAATTTGCGGCGGAAAAAGATCTCGACGAGTCGACATCATCTGACCAAATTTAATCCATACAGGACCGAGCTCTTGCAGGGCTAAACGCAGTCTGTCTCCGAGCGGTTTCTCTGGATGTTTGTTCTTAATCCAAAACAGGCTTTTTCTTACCAGCAGTGGCGCTTTGGTCAACTGATGTGTTGGCAGGAGCTCGTCCAATCCATACTCTAACTGAACACGGATGATCTGGTATAAACGACGCATCTCTGTTGGGGTCATGCGCGCTCCAACAGTTGATTCAATTTAGCCTCAATACGTGACGCTTGGCTTTTCACCTCATCCACTTGGTCGCAGAAATGCGCCACCTCTAGTGGCGCTGGCGCAATTTTCCACTCTTCTGTTAGGACTTGAGCAAGATGGTATTGATGCTTGGCGGCTTGTGACTTGAAGATTTGACCGACATTGGCAGCCCCCTGAACCACAGTATGCGCGACAACATCTCCGGTCACGCGTGATAACCACTCTTCTATATCTGGTTTGCAGTCCATCATCAGCTGAGAAAACTTCTGCGCCAACTGAATATCACCTTCTAAGACCAACTTATCTTGCTTGATCAGCTTAGTGATATTGGCCTGCTCACGCAGCTCTGGCAGCACCGAGAGGTTCAAGGATAAGTAGCAATCCGGTTCACCTTCATAATTCGCCAAAACATCAATTTGCTGACTAAAGATAAAGGTCAATGTCTTGTTCAGCTCTTTTAGGTGAACTTGAATCACTTGCCCTTTTAGGCGAGCAAGACGACGGCCCAGCTCAGGGTCATCGTTAATAAGCGTATTGAGTGACGTTTCAATCACTGCAGTAACAAGAGGCTCAAATGGCATAACAACCAACCTTAGAACTTATAACCGCGGTGCAATGCGACGATACCACCGGTTAGGTTGTAGTAACTGGTTTGGTCAAAGCCCGCTTCATTCATCATGCCTTTCAAGGTCTCTTGATCTGGATGCATGCGGATCGACTCTGCTAGGTAGCGGTAGCTTTCTGCATCATTGGCAATTAACTCACCCATCTTAGGCAATAAGTGGAATGAGTAAGTATCATAAATCTTTGATAGCGGCTCTAAGATTGGCTTAGAAAATTCTAAAACCAGTAGACGTCCACCCGGCTTGAGTACACGGTACATAGAGCGTAGCGCTTTATCTTTGTCGGTTACGTTACGTAAGCAGAAGCTAATCGTAATCGCATCGAAATAGTCATCAGGAAACGGCAGTTCTTCAGCATTGGCCTGCACGTAATGGACATTACCGACGATACCATTGTCACGCAGCTTATCTCGGCCGACGTTAAGCATAGAGTTATTGATATCGGCCAGTACCACATGACCTTTCTCGCCGACAATACGTGAGAACTTCGCTGTCAGGTCACCCGTACCACCGCCAAGGTCAAGCACACGCTGGCCAGGACGAACACCACTGCAATCGATCGTGAAGCGCTTCCATAGGCGATGAATACCACCCGACATTAAGTCATTCATAATGTCGTACTTCGCTGCTACTGAGTGGAAGACTTGAGCAACTTTAGCCACTTTCTCTTCTTTGGCTACGGTAGTGAAACCAAAGTGCGTGGTTTCATTTGATTCTAAAGCTGTATTCGATGGCACGCTTGTATCCGTCATGATGATTCCTCTTCGAGCAGCGCATTGAATTAATACGACCTAAGCACTGCGGGCGATTAGTTTACTTTATCCTCATCCGGATGTCTTTGTACGAAAGAGTCATTTTTATCCAAGGCAGCGTTTTCTGTGAAATGGTCCTGCTGAGCGAGTTGTGCCAAATCATTGGAAATCGGTTTTTTCACTTCAACGCCCAACTGTTTAAAGCTTTCTGCTTGGCGAATCACATTCCCGCGCCCTGTCGCGAGCTTATTCATCGCCCCTTGGTAATTTTGGTTGGCTTTATCTAATGCGCCGCCAAGATTCTCCATATCATCAACAAACAGGCGCAGTTTATCGTAAAGCTTGCTAGCACGCTCAGCGATAACCTGAGCATTTTGGTTTTGCCGCTCATTACGCCACAAGTTATCGATCGTACGTAGTGCTACAAGCAAAGTAGTTGGGCTCACCAAGATGATGTTTTGCTCCATCGCATCTTTGACCAGACTCGGGTCTGCTTGAATAGCGACCTGAAATGCAGGCTCAACGGGAATAAACATCAGTACATAGTCTAGGCTCTGAATGCCTTTTAGCTGATGGTAATCTTTTTGAGATAGCCCTTTAATATGTGCTCGCAAGGCAAGTAAGTGGTCACTTATCGCCCGCTCTCGCTCGTTATCAGTTTCAGCATTAAAGTACCTTTCGTAGGCCACCAAGGCCATTTTCGAGTCCACCACCACTTGTTTATCTTGCGGTAAGTGAACAATGACATCGGGTTGGTAGCGTTTACCCGCTTCATTTTGCAGACTGACTTGGGTTTGATATTCATGCCCTTCACGTAAGCCAGATTCAGCGAGTACGCGCGCGAGTACCACTTCGCCCCAATTACCCTGCTGCTTGTTATCACCCTTTAGCGCTTGAGTCAGGTTAAGCGCTTCTTTGGTCATCTGCTCATTCAAGCGTTGGAGGTTTTTTAGCTCATGAACTAAAGTATGGCGCTCTTTGGCCTCTTGATTAAAACTGTCGTTCACTTGCTTCTTGAACCCTTCCAACTGCTCTTTAAGAGGAGAAAGCAAACCATCCAAGCTCTGGCGGTTTTGCTGGTCCACTTTGGCCGTTTTGGCTTCAAACAACTGGTTGGCAAGCTGTTCAAATTGCTGCTTAAGACGTTCTTCCGCCTGCTCTAACAGTTGGAGCTTTTCTTGGCTAGCTTTGTTTTGTTGTTCATGTCGCGCTTCTTGCTCACGTAACTGTGCCTCTAGCTGTGACTTTTGCTCACGAATTTGGTTGAGGTCATCGGCATACTGCTGACGTTCCTGCTTCACTGCCTCGAAATAACGCAGCTTCTCCAGCACAGCCATCAACTTACCGTGAGACTGTTTTAACTCGTAGGCTGACTTGTCACGTTCACTATCTAGCTCGTCGAGTTCTTGCTGTGCCTCACGGAGTTCTTTTTCTAGCTGCGCAATCTGGCTACTGGCAAGGTGCTGATTCGATTCTAATTGTTGTTCAAGAAGCTGATTGTCAAAGCGCATTTTCTGTTTGACCCACCAGCCAACAACCGCGCCACTTGCGACGGCACCGGATAGGCCACTGATCAACATAGCTTGATGCTCAAGAATCCATTGCATAATAAAGATTTAACTGTTCTGAATTAGATACTTTCAATGGTATTTTAGCACTGGATAAATGTCCAGTTTGTCGGCTAGATATCGAACAGCTAGACTAGGCGCTCACTACCCTGTCTCATATTTGTCGCCAGTGAATCTTAACTGGTTGGTTTTATTGAAGGAGCATCATGAACGAGCGCCGTGCTTTAGGCTTAGGTTTATCAGCAGTACTACTCTGGTCAACGGTTGCCACCGCATTCAAACTCACCTTGGCTGAGTTTTCTCCTATCCAAATGCTAACTGTCGCCAGTATCGTTTCCGCGTTGGCATTAATGGTAATTTGTGCCGTGCAAGGTAAGCTTAAAACTCTACCGGGCACGTTTCTCTCAAACCCTTGGTATTACCTACTGCTAGGTCTAATTAATCCACTCGCTTACTACGTCATATTGTTTAAAGCTTATGAGTTACTTCCTGCCTCTCAAGCGCAGGCAATCAATTACAGTTGGGCGATTACACTTACCCTAATGGCAGCCGTGTTTTTAGGTCAGAAGATCCGTAAACAAGACTGGATCGCTTGTACGTTCAGCTACTTGGGGGTGATTGTTATTGCCACTCAGGGCGATGTGCTTGGCTTAAACTTTGAAAGTCCACTAGGGGTTGGGCTGGCGCTGTTTTCTACCCTACTTTGGGCAAGTTACTGGATTTTAAACACCAAGAATAAGGCAGATCCGATTGTTGGGGTTTTACTCGGCTTTCTGGTCGCGATTCCATTTGCGATTGGCCTAACCCTGTATGAAGGGCTGAGCTTTAGCCATGTATCAACACAAGGATGGCTTGCCGTCAGCTATGTGGGCTTGTTTGAAATGGGGATTACTTTTGTTCTATGGCTGAGCGCACTTAAGTTAACTCAAAACACATCCCGTTTGAGCAACCTTATCTTTGCTTCCCCTTTTATCTCGCTGATGTTGCTAGCGACGATTATTGGTGAACAAATTCACCCATCCACTTTGGTCGGTTTGGTGCTGATTATTACTGGATTAGTGATCCAACAGATCAAATTTGGCAAAAAAGATCGCGCCAAACAGACTGCATAACAACACGTTAACATGACTAGCCTATCTAGAATAATTGATAGGCTAGCTCACTGCCTTGCCCACGGACCTCATCAATCTTAGCGGCTAACTCAGGTGATACCTGTAGTGCCTGAGCCGCTTTGCTGTTTTCTAGGTAACTCAGCTTTTCACTCTCTTCCAACATCGTATCCCAACGTTGATGCGCATCTCGCGCCAGATACATTAAGCAAGCCAGTCGTTTCGATTCCACCGCTTTGGCTGGGTGGTTAACATTAGCGATAGCATCAACAAGCTGATTAGGAAACTTCCAGCTTTCGGCCAGTACGGCTCCTAGCTCTTGAGCATCAACACCGAGTACTTCTTTTTGCACCTGAGCGGCATTTTCACCACTTGCTACACGCTGGCTGATCGCGACTGCTTTTTCTGGCTCTAGGGTATGAATCATCAACTCACCAATGTTATGTAGTACACCAGTAGTAAAGGCCTCATTCGGGTCAAGTTTAATATCTTTGGCTATGGTGCTCGCAATCGTTGCGATTTCAAATGTTGCCGCCCAATAATCTTTGATGTTAAGTGTTTCGATTTTAGGGAAGCTTGAAGCCAGTATCGAAGAAGAAATTAGATTACGAATAGCACCAATTCCGATACGCACGATGGCATCATTAATATTCGCCACCCCTTTCACACCACCAAATTGAGCAGAGTTTGCCATCCTCAATACCCTTGCCAACAATACCTGATCCATTGCCATCTTATGGGCGAGCTCACCGAAGTCGATCGAATCTCTATTGACCATCTCCAATAACTCTTGCAGGACACTTTCGATTCGCGGCAACTCGTTAATACGAGAAATCAGTGCTTGTTGGCTCATAGAGGTTACTCCTTGCTCTCTTCTCCCCATTTAATATAGGACAGAAATTAACAACTAGGTCGATAAGCCTTTTATAAAATGGAGTAACTTATTGCTTCAAGTCCTGTAGCCACTGGCGTGGAGAAGTACCAGAAACATGTTGAAAAGCGCGAGAAAATCCAGAGTAGCTACCATATCCAACTTCATCCGCAACCCAGTTAAGAGGTTTGTTTTTTAGCAATAAAGATTGAGCAACGGAGACTCGCCATTTCTGCACATAATCTCCCGGGGTGTCACCTACAACCTGCTTAAAGGTTTCAATAAACTGAGTTCGTGACATAGCCGCTAACGAAGCCATTTCAGCAATAGTGTAATGACGGGCTGGTAGTTGGTGAACTGCCGATACAACTGCCGCCAAGCGTGGATGCGCCAAGGCCGTGAAAAGCCCCTGCTCTATCTTTTGCTCATCAATCAAGTAGCGAAAGATCAGTGCCATCAATGTATCGCTCAGTTTATCCATCATAAATTGCTGCCCTGCAGACTCGCTATGCGACTCTTGAAATAACAGCTCAATCACTGGTGTTAAGTTAGGGGCGACTTCAAACGGGATAACCACGACGTCTGGCAACGCGGATAACAGAGGGTTCACCTGCCCAGAGCGATACTCAACATTAGCGCAAACGAGATCTGCCCCCTCAGCGACGCCTTCTATCACATGCGGCGTACTACTGGGTAAATAAATGATACTTGGTTGAGTTAAGTGATGCGCACTCCCCAATGAGCTTGCCAACTTCAAATGGCCAGCTTTAAGCACATGAAGGTGTCCTTGGTTATGCGGACTCTCTTTAAACGAAGAAACACCGCATAATTGGCCAGAATAGAAAACACCAGTGCGGATAGAGAAATGCCCCATTAATTGTGACAGCAGATCCATGTTACCTCCGAACGATTCGCGTACTTTTTTGACCTTTAGTCCCTCTATAGACCGGAAGAGTCGGCTAATTTATTTCATACAAGATAACCAAACATAGGCAAGGAGCTTGTTATGGCACGCATTAAATCAACCGGTAAAAAACTGACTCTTATGGCAGCGCTGCTCGGAACCAGTTTATCACTGATGGCAGCCGATATAGATATGAGTGTGGATGAGAATGATCTAGCAATCAAAGGCTATGATCCGGTCGCATACTTTACTGATGCGGGTGCTGTTCAGGGTGAGCCGCAGTTTTCCGCCACCTATAAGAATGCCATTTATCACTTCGCGAGCAGTGAAAACCGCGATCAGTTCAAAGCAAATCCCCAAGCTTTCGCCCCTCAGTATGGTGGCTACTGTGCATTTGGAGTAGCAATGGGTAAGAAGTTTGAAACAGACCCACAAGCGTGGAAAATTGAAGACGGCAAGCTTTACCTCAACCTCGACAAAACTGTGCAGCAGCGCTGGCTAGAAGATACTCAAGGCTTCATTGTAGATGCAAACACCAACTGGACAAATATCAAAACAGTTGCTGCGGATAAATTATAACCCCTTCCATTTTGCTTATTTCCCTTCAATGGAAAACGGAAGAGTTTAGACTCTTCCGCTTTTTTATCCGTTTATCTACTAGACCCATTGCCCTGCGACAAAACCGGAACTCCAACACCATTGGAAGTTGTAGCCACCGAGCCAGCCAGTGACATCCATAACTTCACCAATAAAGTACAAACCTTGAATCTGCTTACATTCCATGGTTTTCGAAGAAAGGTGGTTAGTATCAACACCACCAAGAGTGACTTCAGCTGTGCGGTACCCTTCCGTTCCATTCGGCGCAATCTGCCAGTTTTCAAGCTGAGCGGTGACCGCTTCTAGCTGGTTAGCATTGAACTGTTTAAGGGGTTTGTCTGCAAATACCTTACGCTCTACCAGGACCTCGACAAGGCGCTTAGGTAGTACTTTAGCCAAGGTGTTTTTCAGGCTCTGGTTTGGGTGTTTCTCTAATGAGCGTTGCAGTAGTTCATTAACGTCAACTTCCGGAACCAGGTTGATCGTGACTTTTTGCCCCGCTTTCCAGAACGACGAGATTTGCAACACAGAAGGCCCTGATAAGCCGCGGTGGGTAAACAGCAACGCCTCTTTAAACACGGTTCCGTCTTGAGCAGTGATTTCAGCCGGAATGGCAATACCGGACAACTCTGCAAACGCTTCTTTATCTTCTTTGTGCAAAGTGAATGGCACAAGACCAGCCGTAGTAGGTACAACGCTGAGGTTAAATTGCTCTGCCACTTTATAGCCAAATGGTGTCGCGCCCAGTTTCGGCATGGAAAGACCACCTGTCGCCACGACTAGCGACTCACATTCGATCACACTGGTATTGGCATGTAGCTCAAAGCCCGCCTCAGTCTTCTCGATATGATGGACATCTTGCTGATAACGTTGTGTCACGCTTGGTAAGTCACACTCAGTCAATAACATTTTAACAATGTCTTTTGAGTTGTAGTCACCGACACAAAATAGCTGGCCATGCTCTCGCTCTTCAAACTCAATCCCATGTTTACTTACCATAGAGATGAAGTCCCAGTTGGTGTATTGAGACAGCGCAGATTTAACGAAATGAGGGTTCTGACACAGGAAGTTGTTGTCTGACACATCGTAATTAGTGAAGTTACAACGACCGCCACCAGCAATTAAGATTTTACGTCCAGGCTTTTTGGCATGATCAAGCACCAACACTTTACGACCGCGTTTGCCAGCTTCCGCTGCACACATCAGCCCTGCTGCACCTGCGCCTATGATGACGACATCAAACTTCTCTGTCATGAACTACTACTCAAATAAAAACCAATAAAAAAGGATGTGCCTGATGCACATCCTTCGCAATTTGCGCGGCTATTTTAACGGCATTTTGAGCGAATGCCAATTGACCTAAAGAATCATCGCAGCCAACAAGGTTACCGCAAGTAAAGAGGTCGAAAGAATAAATAGCTCACGAACTCTATCGCATTTTCCGGTAAACACTTCATCATGATGGTGGTGATACTCTTTGCTCTTGATGTAGTGGAACAAGCGCACTTGCTTAGTGACATTACCGTGAGTGGTAAAGAAACCGTTACCATCAACTTGTTGGTAAAGTAATGGATGGGCTTCACGCATGATGTATATCAGAGAGCGCAGCGCGGTAAGGTAACGAGCCATATTGACTAGGGTTACCATCATTAGCGCAAATAGAATTGTGTCAGCATTGATCATCTTTTCCTCCCTACATCTTCTTGTATGCCCAGAGAAAAAGACGATCTGCTTAGAGTGTCTTACGCTGAAATTTATTCAGCAGGGGCATCCATAATTGAAGATGAACCTTCTTTTGCCAAAGCTGCTAAATCTTTGTCGATAAAGAACAGCGCTTTGCCGTCTTCGCCAACTAGATCTAACTTATCTAAGATCCCTTTAAATAACTTCTCTTCCTCGTGCTGCTCTGCAACGTACCACTGTAAGAAGTTGAACGTAGAATAGTCTTGTGATGTAAACGCAACATGAGCAAGTTTGTTGATTTTTTCCGTAATCATCTGCTCGTGTTCAAACGTTTCACGGAAAACATCTCCTAGACTATTAAACTCGTGCTTTGGTGCATCAATTGCACCTAGAATAGGCATCGCACCTGTCTCACTCACGTATGTGAAAAGACGCTGCATGTGCTCCATTTCTTCTACGGCGTGTGCACGTAAAAATTCAGCTGCACCTTCGAATCCTTTGTCTTCACACCAAGCACTCATTTGTAAGTATAGATTGGATGAGAAAAATTCGAGATTAATTTGCTCATTCAATTGATCGACCATTGCTTGAGATAGCATTTAACACCTCTACTAATTATATGAAGTTGAACTGACTATATCTTGGGCTAAACCATAACACTTTGTATGCCAAATGTGGATCTGAGATCACTTCAGCAAAATTTATTGATTCAAGGTGCTAATCTTTAATTAAGACTCTTACAAGGAGATAGCACTATGAGTTATCAACATATTTTGGTTGCCATCGACCTCTCTGAGGACAGCAAACTCTTGGTCGAAAGAGCCGTATCCTTGGCAAAACCACTTGATGCGTCGGTGTCATTTGTCCATATCGATGTTAACTACGCCGAGCTCTATACTGGCCTGATCGATATTAATCTGGCTGAAACCCAGCATCAGGCTATCGAAGCCTCACAAAAGCAGTTACAAAATTTGGCGGATCATGCCGATTTCCCAATTAAGCACACGCTCGTCGGCAGCGGTGATCTGAACAATGAACTGTGCGACACCATTAAAGAGTTCAATATCGACCTCGTGGTATGCGGCCACCACCAAGACTTTTGGAGTAAACTGCTCTCTTCAACTCGCCAGCTAATTAATTGCTCGCCAGTTGATATGTTGGTAGTACCACTCAAAGACTAAATAGAGTTACACTGCACCCATAGTTTTTGCGAATGAGTCTTAATCATGGGTTATTTATCTGCGGTCACTTTATTGTGGGCGTTTTCATTCAGCCTGATCGGTGTCTATCTCGCTAGTCAGGTTGATTCTTGGTTCTCGGTATTAATGCGTGTAGCATTAGCGAGTTTGGTTTTCCTACCATTTCTTAAGTTCAAAGGGGTCGATAAAGGGCTGATTGCCAAACTAATGGTGGTCGGTGGCTTCCAACTCGGCTTAATGTATTGCTTCTACTACCAATCTTTCTTATTGCTCTCTGTACCAGAAGTACTGCTATTTACCGTCTTTACGCCAATTTATGTCACGCTTATTTACGACCTGCTTAAACGTCGCTTCTCGCCGTGGTACTTGGTCACTGCGGTTATTGCAGTCGCTGGCGCAGCCTTTATTAAGTTCGCTGGAATCAATGAAAACTTCATCGTCGGCTTCTTAGTGGTTCAGGGTGCTAATGTTTGTTTCGCGATCGGTCAGGTTGGCTACAAATACCTGATGGAAAAATACCATGTTGAATTGCCGCAGCACGCGATTTTCGGCTACTTCTATTTAGGCGCTTTGTGTGTGGCGACGGTCGCTTTCGCCTTGATGGGCAACCTAGACAAGATGCCAACCACGACGACCCAGTGGAGTGTTCTGATTTATCTAGGCCTGATTGCATCTGGTCTCGGTTACTTTGCTTGGAACAAAGGCGCAACTATGGTCAATGCAGGAGCGCTAGCGGTAATGAACAATGCGTTGGTGCCTGCCGGCCTCATCGTTAACATTGTGATTTGGAATCGAGATGTGGATATCACTCAATTGAGTATCGGTGGAGCAATCATCCTGCTTTCTCTGTGGGTCAACGAGACTTGGGTCAAACGTAAAGTTGAGCAGAGTTATCAAACCAATCCACAGTAAATAGAATCATTAGATGCTAAAAAGCTCTCCTTCGATGGAGAGCTTTTTACTATTTGGGGGATTAATGAAGGTTTGAACTGGCTTGTGCCTCTGACCTTTGCGCGACTAAACGCGATAAGTTCACCTTACTTTCCAATTTTTTCTGTTTCTTTAGCAGCTTACGTTGCTTATCTGCAAGCTTGAGCAACTTCTTCTGTTGCTTGTAGTGTTTCTTTATCGCTTTCTTAGCTTTTCTAAGCGCTTTTTTATCTTCTAAATCAAATATTTCACTGTCTACAGTTTCTGCTTGGCTAGTTTGCAGTTGCGCTTTTTGCAGCAAGGCTTTCTCTTTGACCTTCTCAACCACTCTTCTGACCGCTTGTGCTTTTTGCTCTGAAGTTTGATTGACTGGAGCAGCAGGCAAAGCTTCTGCAAGTAAAGCGCAGCTCTGTTGTTGTTCTAACGGTTTGTTTTGACATGCTTGAGGGGGAATAGCAGCTGGCTTGCAAAGAGAGTCTTTAGAAGCAGACGAACGAGCACAGGAACGGCAAAGGTATTTAGGTTCAACCACCAAACGATGGATATCACCCAAATTTTCCGCAATTTGCTTGCGATTCATCTTACAGAAACGTTTAGCCACGCTACAACTCCAGCTAAGAATACGAATAGTTCTTAGTAAGATATACCTGCTTGATAACGAATTAGCAAGGACAAAAATAGCACTATTGATACAGTGTTCGCTAAGTCATTGATGCATTGACATAAACATCAAAACGATTTTTTTTGGTCTCGATAGCCATCATAGGTTTTTGTTGATTGAGACAGTCAGCATAGTCAGGTCTTTTCACCACCACCCTTTTAGTAGCAAGGGCTAAGGCGGGTTCCAACAGTCCATCAGCGTCGTGATCGGCACCGACTAAAGACTGAAAGACGCGCATCTCTTTTTTCACTAACGCGCTTTTTTTCTTGTTTTCAGGGTGCGGGTACATAGGGTCGAGATAAACCACATCTGGTTTAACAAACTCAGGATCTTCAGCAAGTTGGCTCAGTGCATTATGGCTAGATGCGTGAATCAATGACATCCGCTCGCTCACCCACGCTCCGATTTCAGGGTCGCTTTTGGCTCGGGTTAGTCCGTCATCCAATAACGCTGCGACAACTGGATGACGCTCAACCATTTGAACTTTACAGCCCAATGAAGCCAATACAAAAGCGTCACGTCCAAGACCTGCCGTACCATCAAGTATCGTTGGTGTAGCACCTTTATTTAAGCCCGCCGCTTTGGCAATCGCCTGACCTTTGCCACCACCAAATTTACGCCTGTGTGCAACTGCACCACTTGCTAAATCAACAAAGATAGCGCCTAGTTTTGGCTCATCCAACTTGCGTAACTCCAAACGCTGTTCAGTGAGCACAAGAGCAAATGGGCTCTCATCGCTATGAGTTAACTCCCAGCGTTGGGTTATCTGTTGAAAGCGTTCAGATTGTGTTTGGTCTTCACATAGCAGTTGTAGTTGCACGCAATGTTCCTAGGATATTATCTCGACTCGGGCGCAGTTTACTGGATCTTGAGCCATTTCACTAAGCATTCTATTGTGGCGTTAGCTCTGATACCAGCTCAGCAAGTGGTTTCGGTTTGCCAATCACGTAGCCCTGAGCATAATCGACTCCGAGCTCCATCAATTGCTCTATGATCTGAGCGTTTTCGACAAACTCAGCGACGGTTTGTTTGCCCATTTGACGAGCAAGATCGTTAATGGAACGCACCATTAAGTGGTCCATCTCATTGGTGTCCATATCGCGGACAAAAATGCCGTCAATTTTTACGATATCGACCGGAAGTTTTTTCAGGTAACCAAATGAAGAGAGACCCGAGCCAAAATCGTCTAGCGCGATGCAACAACCTAGCGCTTTCAGTTGTCCAAAGAACTCAATCGCCTGATTCATATTGCTCATGGCTGCCGTCTCGGTAATCTCAAGACAGATTTTCTCACACGGCACTGAGCTCGATTTCAGTTTCTCAAGCAAGTAAGCCGTGAACTCTTTATTGCCCATTGAGTGACCAGACAGGTTTATGGAGCACAGCCCCAGTTGCTCTAGCGCATATGGGTGCTGCTCAAACCAATCCAAGGTCTGACTCACAACCTGCTTATCGATTAAATGAGCGATATTGTAGCGTTCAGAGGCCGGCATAAAGATACCCGGTGAGATGTACTCACCATCCCCGTTTCTAATCCGAACCAAGATTTCGAAGTGCATGCCCTGCTCTTCGCCCGTCAAATTAAGGATTTGCTGAGCGAACAGCTCTAGTCTGTTATTGGCTAGGGCGTTGTGCACTAGGTTAACACTTTCCATCTCTTGCTCACGACGACGTAGTTCTTGGTCATCAAGACAATACATACTGTAGCGATTTCGCCCTTCTTCCTTAGCAATATGACAAGCCGTATCCGCTTGAGCGTGAACCATTTGTGGCGAAGAGGCGGTATGGTCTATTAAGCGAATACCAATTGAGCAATTTAGGTTGAGCCTGATGTCTTCCCAGATAAATGCGTGTTCGCTTAAGGTATTAATAATGGTTGTGGCCAGTTTCTTGGCATCAACTTCAGTACAGTCTTTGAGAAGGATAGCGAATTCGTCTCCCCCCATGCGCGCCAAGATCGTATTGTAAGGCAGTGTTTCTTCTAGCATGCTGGCACAGAACTGAATCGCTGCATCGCCCGCTTCATGGCCCGCAGTGTCGTTAAGCACTTTTAGCTGATCGAGGTCGATGTAAAGCATGGCATGCGTTCGAGTGTAGCTCTCTACTTCCCGCAGAGCCTTTTCTAATTCTGCTTCGAAGTAGTTCCGGCTGTAGGTACCAGTAAGCAGGTCATGCTGCGCTTGATATTGCAGCTGTTCCGAAAGCGCTTTAGTCTCGGTGACATCCTCACCAACAATCAGTAGGTGCCCAGATTCCGCCAAAGGACGAATGTTTTCTCGAACCCACACCGTGTGCCCATTAGCGTGACGATATTCGACCTCACGTCGCCACACCCCTTTTATGGCAAGCTTGGGTTGTAGCAACACTTGCCGAGGTATCAGCGTTGCCTCATGGAAATAAAACTCTCTAAGCCGATGTCCCAACACTTCGTCAGCCGCATAACCTAACAACTGCTCGGCAAACTGATTCACTTGTTGAATGCGATTTTGCTCATCAAGAGTCAACATCATCACGGGTTGTTGATCATAGTAGTGACTTAAGTTGGCCTCACGTTGAAACAGGCGCTCCTCGGTAATCTTGCGTGAGGTAATATCGCGAGCTTCCAGTAAGTATTGTGTGCCCTTATCAGGTATTGGAATCGGTTTAAGCGAAAGCTCTAGCACTATTGAGCCTTGATCTGAGTGCCAAATTTCGGCTTCAAACTGAGCCAGCGTATCATGCTCAGTGGTAAAGAACTGCTTCAATTGCTGTGACGCATCTTGCTCCCAATGCCTATGCTGCCAAATGGGTCTATCTACACTAAAATTCTGGTCATAGAGCAAATCCTGCAGCTTGCTGTTGCTAGACGTAATATGTCCATTGCCATCAAGAACACCAATAAAGTGATAGCTTTGGTCAAACACCATCTCTATTATCGTCTGGCTATCTTTTGCCAATTGCTCGCTGCGCTTGATACGGCTGAGATAGTAAATAAGCCCCATGATAATCAAGGAAAGGAAAAGAACTACGCTACCCACAATCTTAATTTCTTGTTGATAACGATCGGTAAAAGATTGTGGTTTGTTGAAAATGACCGACGTCGCCTCTCCCTCGATACCTAAACCCCACTTGAGCACAGCTTGGTAGTCGAGCTTGATTTCCGGAATGCCCACTTCGACCCTAGGCAATGGTTTAGATTCTTCTTCCAGAACTTTCATCAACAGCTCAGCCGTCTGTTGACCGTGTTGGCGACCACTTTGAATCACTCCTCCAACCGTTCCAGAGCCCAAACCTAAATCATGCACCATATAGATTGGCGCAAGAGATAGTTGGTTGAGCTTCTCCCACTGAGCTTTGGTTGCGACAACAGAACCATCTCGCTCTCGGTAGTAGATCCAAAAAAGCACACTAGAATGACTATCCAGCTGCTGAACCATTTCTAATAGCTGATCAAAAGTATCTGGAATAAAGGAGATGATTTTGCTGTAGTAGTTTGGGTAATTCGATAAGAACTGACCAACTTGAGCACGAACAGCGGCGCCTGTCACCGAGTGGTCACTAATAATGTAGATTGATTTAACTTCGGGTTGAATGCGCTCTATCAACGAAATATTGCTGTAGAGGTCGATATCTTCAATAACTCCAGTCGCATTTAAATCTCGGTGCATGTAAGGAGCGTAGTTATTTATGCCACCAAAGATAACTGGCGTATCACCAATCACATCAGCCAGCCTGTTCATTAGTATTAATGCATTATTGTCACTGACGACAATGGCTTTGAATTTTTCTTGTTCAAACTTGGTTTTATACAGCGAGTAAAGCTGATCCAAATAAGCCTCACTCTGCATTCGTTTGGTATCTAGATAAAGTACCCGAGTAGAGATATAGGTGTTGCTAAGCTGATGCTCTAGACCACTCTGAAATGTATCTGTCCAAAAGAATCCTTGGTGATAAGAGTGGACCACTAACACGTCTTTTTCATTTGCTCGCGCAACAAAGCTGACAACTAGCGCTAGTAGGAGGAGGCACAAACGCACTAAAATAGTCTCAAAATCAAAGGAATATAGATATAATTGTATCACCACTGGTGATAATTTGTACTTATTCCACTAAGTTAGGCTGATTTACAAGGACTTACATGCAGGCACACGGTATTAAACTTGATGACTTGGACAAAGCAATCTTAAAAACTTTAATGGAAGATGCTCGAACCCCTTATGCCGAAATGGCTAAGCTGTTTGAAGTCAGCCCGGCGACGATTCACGTACGAATCGAGAAAATGAAGTCAGCAGATATTATTCAAGGCACAGAGGTTATCGTTGATACAAAGAAACTGGGCTATGACGTATGCTGCTTTATCGGTATTAACCTCAATGCCGCGCGAGATTATCATTCTGCGCTTGAGAAGCTCAACGCTTTAGAAGAAGTGGTCGAAGCTTATTACACCACTGGAGCATACAACATTTTCGTTAAGCTCATGTGCCGCTCCATTGAAGAACTGCAGTATGTTCTCATCGATAAGCTCCAAGCGATTGATGAAGTGCAATCGACAGAAACCCTAATCTCTTTGCAAAACCCGATCAATCGTAACGTTAACCCATAAAAAAACTCGCCGTAGCGAGTTTTTTTATTTGTAAAAGCGTAACTATTTTGAGTTTAGGTAGTGCTTGAGATCGTCAACCGAAATACCTTGCTCGGCGATCTCTTTCGCCAGTGACTCAATCTGCTCACCTTTGCGTGAGTCAATCACCTGCTGAAACTGGTAAACCATATCGCGCAGAATTGGCAATGGCACCTGTTTTGCGGCGCTGCGAATACGCTCACCACTTTGATTGCCTAATTCACTCAAAAGTTTACCAAACATGACCTTTTCTGGAGCCTCTTCTAGTTGCTCCAATAAACGAGCCATCTCGTATGTTGTCATTGACATCGTTGTGATTTATCCACAGAACTCGAAATAAGAAGCTCAAATATACATCGTTTTGTTAGATTATCAAGGCTTGTCAGTGCCTCTAAGCCATTGCGTGGTGCCAAGTTTTCCCTGTTTTCGACCAAAGAATTGCTAACGCAGGAACAACGATCAGCATCAGCGTCGCAATCATCACTTGTGGCTCCATACCAATTCGCTGAACGGTGCCAACCACTAAGCCTGAACCACTCATCTGAAACAGTCCTAATAGTGCTGCGGCTGTACCTGCTTTATCGCCAAAAGGCGCTAGAGCTTTGCCTGCAGCGGCACCCAGAATCCACGCAAAACCAATAGAAGACATAAAGATTGGCAGCATGAAAGCAAAAGCGGTTGCTTGATCTTTCATTGCCAACATAGTGATACCAGCAATCGCCAAAGTAATAATACCCACCGACAAGGCCGTGTGCGTACCAAACTTATCCATGAATTTAGGCGCACTCATACAAGCCACGATGTTAATTGCCGCATTGATACCAAACCACATAGTAAATTGATTCATCGACAAACCTAAGTTTTCCATCAACACAACAGGAGCAGAAGTGACATAGCCGAGAATGACGGCCATCGCCAGCATGCATAAAGTCGCGTGGAAAAGGAAGGTCGGTGTTTTCACAACATCAAGATAGCGGTTGAGCTTGAAAACAGGTTCTTTACTCAATTGAGGATTAGTCTCTTTTAATCCCGTCCAAAGCATGACTAGAACCACAGCAGCAAATCCGGCCATAAAACTAAAGTTAGAGCGCCAACCGAATTGCTGTGTTAACCAACTGCCTAAAATAGGAGCTAAGGCAGGAATGAAGCAGATAGCACCATTGAGGTAGCTGATCATCTTGCCACTTTTCTGCGGCCCAAAGATATCGCGAACTGTTGCAAAGGCCGCTACCGATGTCGCGCACGCACCTAAGCCTTGTAGCAGTCGAGACATGAGCATCCATTCAATATTCTGAGCACTCCACGCCAATAAAGCGCTCACGGCATAGATACTCACGCCACCCAATGCAACAGTTCGACGTCCTAGTTTGTCTGCTAACGGGCCTGCAAACAGTTGCCCTACACCCATTGCAAACAAGAACCATGTAATTGTGTCTTGAGCTAGTGCATGTTCCACGTGGAACGTAGAGGAGATTATTGGTAGTGCTGGCAAGTAGATGTCTATTGCTAATGGGCTAAATAGAACCAGCAGTGTTAACAACACTAACTGTGATTTACGTGGGGAACTTTCACTTACCGCTTGCACTTTGAACTCCGATGCACTTGATGAATTTGTCGATATTCTAAGCTAAACTAGATATGCCAACCAATGACGTATAGTCATCAATGTTATTCCCCTTGAGAATTTCTAATGAATATAGAAAAATTAGCTCGCATCGATCTCAACTTATTGGTTTGTTTGCGCGTCTTAATAGAAGAATTAAACGTTACTAGGGCCGCACACCGACTATGCTTAAGCCAGTCAGCTGTAAGCAAGAGTTTAGCCAAGCTACGAACACAGTTTGACGACCCTCTATTTGTTCGCCATGCTCATGGCCTTAAACCGACACCTAAAGCGCTGTTTTTAAAACCTAAGCTAGAAGTTCTGATTAACCAACTCGAACAACTGACGCAGCCAGAACAATTCTCGCCTAGCTCAAGTGACTATCGCTATCAGATTGCTGCGGTAGAGAGTGTTTACCCACTTATTCTTCCTCATTTTTTGCCGGAGATATTTAAGCGCGCTCCAGGGGTGACCATAAGTACTCACGCTTGGGCAGAAGAGACGTTTAGGCAAATACAGCGTGGGGAAATTGACTTAGGTATTACTGGCAAAGACATTGATATTAATGACGCAAAGTTAACTATGCTGCCTCCTAGCGATATTTGTGAGCAGGAAATCTATCGCGATAACCAAATGTGCCTAGTGCGTAAGCAACACCCTGCACTAAACCAAAACTGGAACCTCGAAAACTATCTAACTCAACGTCACGTACAAGTTAGGTGTGACGGCAATGAACGCTGGCTGTTAGATTATCGTTTGGCGGACATAGGTAAAGAACGTGATATCGCGATTACAGTGCCTGACTTTAACAGCGCGGCGAGCTTGTGCTCATACACCGACTTTGTCTTTACCGCACCGAGCCACTTCGTCAAACTCGCATCAAAACAACTCGATTTAACTGTGCTGCCACTGCCAATGGAATTTCCTCCAATGGCTTACACTTTGTTCTGGCATAGAGATAGAGAAAATGACCCTGCCTTGTCTTGGTTACGACAAATTATCCGCGATAAAACCACTGCTCTTAGATAATTTGCAGGCTGACGGCAAAAAGAGTAGCTTATTCGCATCGTCCAATTTTAGTCACCCTCGTCGACATGGACGCCATAATAATATGAAGGATTAACATAGATGCTTACGACAACAGAACAGCGCCTAACCGCGATTCGTCACTGGATAGTGCAGAACAAGATTGATGCCCTACTTATCCCACATGAAGACGAGTATTTGGGTGAATACGTACCTGCGCATAATGAGCGTTTACATTGGCTAACTGGTTTTACCGGATCGGCTGGCGCTGCGGTAATCACCAAAGATAAAGCTGCTATTTTTGTTGATGGTCGCTACACAGTACAAGTGACTAAACAGGTTCCTGCTGATCTATTTGAATATCGTCATCTGATTGAGGAGCCAGCGCTAGATTGGATTAAGGACCAACTAGTTAATGGCGCATCTGTAGCCATCGACCCGCGTATGCACAACTCAGCTTGGTTAGACATGGCACAAGCAAAACTTGCCGACACACTTGAGTTAAAGATCCTCGACAGCAACCCAATTGATGAGCTTTGGCACGATCGCCCTGCTCCTGTGGTTTCTGATGTTCGCCTAATGGCGACAGATGCGGTCGGTCAATCAAGCCAAAGCAAACGCCAAGAAATCGCGCAACTAGTTAAAAAGTCTGGTGCAGACAGCGCAGTGATTACCGCTCTTGATTCAGTTTGCTGGCTGCTTAACGTGCGCGGCCTTGACGTATCACGACTACCAGTTCTGCTTTCTCACGCGATTATTCATTCAGACTCAAGCGTAGAATTCTTCCTCGATCCAGCTCGCCTGCCTGCAAAGTTTGACTCACACATAGGGACAGGCGTAACAGTTCAGCACCCTGAAGCATTACAAGCGCGTTTAGAGACTCTAAACGGAAAGAAAGTACTGGTGGATCCCGCAACAAGTAACGCATGGTTTAAGCTAATTCTACAAAATGCAGGCGCAACTGTAGTTAGCAAAGCTGATCCATGCTTGATGCCAAAAGCGGCGAAGAACGCAGTTGAAATCGCTGGAATGAAAGCATGTCATATCCGTGATGGCGTTGCTATGAGCAAATTCCTCTGCTGGCTCGATGATGAAGTAGCCGTAGGTAGCCTGCATGACGAAGCAACCTTGTCAGATAAGCTAGAAGCATTTCGTAGTGAAGACCCTACATTGATGGATCTTAGCTTCGATACGATTTCAGCAGCAGGCGGCAACGCAGCGATGTGCCACTACAACCACGAGAATCAGCCAGAGCCTGGTCAGCTTGAATTGAACACGCTTTACCTTGTCGATTCGGGTGGTCAGTACCTAGATGGCACCACAGACATCACACGTACTATCGCTATCGGTCAACCATCACAAGAGATGATTAAGCAATTCACGCTTGCGCTAAAAGGTCATATCGGTGTCGCTCGCGCGCGTTTCCCTAAAGGGACACGTGGCTACCAAATTGATACGCTCGCTCGTCAGCATCTATGGGCAGAAGGCTACGATTACGATCATGGTACCGGCCATGGTGTTGGTCACTTCCTCAGTGTTCACGAGGGACCGGCGAGTATTTCCAAACGACAAGTCGATGTTCCTCTAACAGAAGGAATGGTGTTATCGAACGAGCCGGGTTACTACCGCGCTGATGCATTTGGTATCCGTATCGAGAACCTAGAACTTGTTGTGGAAACGCCAACCAACGGCGACTTCCCTGTTCTGTCTTTTGAATCGCTAACACGCTGCCCAATCGACAAACGTAACATCAAGGTAGATATGCTAACTCGACCAGAGCTGACTTGGTTGAATGATTACCATCAAAAAGTCTGGGATGAGATCAGCCCACTAGTAGAAGGTGATGTTAAAGAGTGGCTGCGTCAAGCGACCTTACCACTAACTCATGGCTAGAAACTGGATAACTGGATACGGGGTTGATGTGATGCATCAACCCCCTTTTTATTGTTAGTTGTGTTTCACGTGAAACACAGTTTTAAGATAAGCCTGAATAGGCAGAGTGCCAATCTCGCCAAACAGGATCAAACCCTTTTGCGCGAATCATATCTTCAACCGAACCTGCACTCCGCTCATCACTGATCTCAAACTGCTCCAGTTCAACGTCATCCATCGCATAACCACCTGGTTGAGTTTTTGATGCAGCAGACATGGTTGTAATACCCAAGGGTAAGACATTATCTCTAAACTTCGAAGACTCACGAGTCGAAAGAGACAACTCTACTTCAGGATTCAACAAGCGATAGGCACAAATGAGTTGGACCAATTGTTTATCTGTCATCACAGACTTTGGCTGAAGCGATCCCTCACATGGACGCAATCGCGGGAACGAGATCGAGTAACGAGTTTGCCAATAGGTACGCTCTAGATAATCCAGATGCGCCGCAACATAAAAGCAATCAGTTCGCCACTCTTCCAAGCCAATCAAGGCGCCGATACCAATCTTATCAATGCCTGATTTTGCCAATCGATCCGCGGTATCTAGTCGATACTCAAAATCCATCTTGTTACCACGCAAGTGATGCTCAGCATAGGTAGAAGGATGATAAGTTTCTTGATACACCATCACGGCATCCAAACCTAACGTCTTAAGTTCAGCGTACTGGTCTTGATCGAGCGGCTGAACTTCCATCGCCAAATAGTTGAAGCGCTGCTTTATCATCGGCACCATTTCACGGAAATAGTTCATGCCAACTTTAGTTTCGTGTTCACCTGTTACCAGCAAAACGCTATCAAACTTCATTCGTTTAATCGCTTCTACTTCCGCAAACACTTCATCTTTGTTTAGGGTACGACGCTTAATACGGTTCTCCATCGAGAAGCCACAATAAGTACAAGCATTGGCGCACAGGTTAGACAGGTACAGCGGAATATAGAGTGACATAGTGTTGCCAAACCGTTTACGAGTAGCCGTGTAAGATAGCTGGGCCATCTGCTCCAAATAGGGCTCTGCAGCTGGCGAAATCAATGCTTTAAAATCTTCCAGATCACGCTTGGGCTTACTCAAGGCACGTTCAACATCTTGTGCTGTCTTGGCATAAATCGACATCGAAATGTCATCCCAATTGAGCTGCTTAAATTGTTCAACGAAGCTCATGTTATTCTCGCTTAGAACTTATAGCTCATTTAAAAATGAAGTCAGTGGACTCGACGCGACTGCGTGAGACACCCTACCAGCAAGACCCGCTTCATAGGCCATACGCCCCGATTGGACCGCCATTTTAAATGCCTGCGCCATAGCAACAGGATCGTTCGATGCGGCAATAGCAGTGTTAACAAGCACCGCATCGGCACCCATTTCCATTGCACGCGCGGCATGAGAAGGCGCTCCAATACCTGCGTCCACAACCACAGGAACATTAGCTTGGTCGATGATAATCTCTAAGAAGTCGTGAGACGCAATGCCTTTGTTTGATCCTATCGGCGCACCCAATGGCATTACCGCTGCACAGCCCACTTCTTCCAACCGTTTACACAACACAGGGTCTGCATGGCAGTAAGGAAGTACGATAAACCCTTCGCGAACCAATTGTTCAGCAGCAGCAAGTGTCTCAATTGGGTCAGGCATTAAGTACTTAGGATCAGGGTGAATTTCTAGTTTTAGCCAGTTGGTCCCCAACGCTTCACGCGCAAGTTGCGCGGCAAACACAGCGTCTTTTGCGTTCTTCGCACCAGAAGTGTTCGGTAGCAAGTTTACGCCTGATTGCACTAACGGCTTCAAAATATCATCTTGTTGGTCGTTCACATCGACGCGCTTTAACGCCATGGTCGCCAATTGCGAGCCAGAGGCTTGAATCGCTTGCGCCATTAATTGGCTGTTAGAAAATTTGCCAGTTCCTGTGAACAGTCGTGATTCGAACTGTTTATCACCAATTTTAAGCATCGACTTTAACCCCCTGCGATAGCTTGAAACAAAGAGATGCTATCTCCCTGCGAAAGTACTGTGCTCGCCCACTCACTGCGCGGCACAACATTATTATTAATTGCAAAAACACACCCTATTTCAGGCAGCTCAAACTGGTGAATGATTTGCTGTAGATTTGACGCACTGGCAACTTGATGTGATTGGTCATTGATAACAATAGTGATCACATCGAGTTCTTCGGCAGGTGCTTGTGTTGTTTGTTGTTCTGATAACTCCATTGCTTCCAACTCTCTTATTTCCAATCGCTACTTTAAGTAGACCTATTGGATGTTTTGCTCTCGTTAACTTGCGCTCTAATCTTGAGCGCACACTTGGCACTGTTTGTCTTTGCTTATCCCCATGGTTTGCCACTGCATTTTCAAACCATCAAAAATATGCAGCTTGGCGGTCTCGGCATGAAACTGGCCGGTAGCCAGTTTTTGTATCGCTGCCAATGCTTGGTAATTACCAAGTGTGCCCACCACAGGGCCAACTACACCACTCTCACTACATTTCTGCGTTTGTGGCAGTTCATCGAATGGATACAAACAGCGATAACAAGCCTTACCTTCTTCTCCCTCAGCACTACGATTCGCTTGATAGTCAAACACAGCAAATTGCCCTTGCCAGCCAATTGCGGCTGCAGATATCAGTGGCGTTGCCTGTTCAAAACAAACTTGGTTTATTAGCTGACGAGTTGGCATATTGTCAGTGCAGTCCAGCACGACATCCGCCAGCATAACTTCAAGCTGCAACTGTGCCTTGTCGAGCCGCTTGTGAAGTGCTCTAACTTGGATCATGGAGTTAAGTTCAGAAAGCTGTTTGACCGTCGCTTCCGTTTTGGCAAGCTGGAGATCACGTTCACGATAGATGATCTGACGCTGCAGGTTACTACTATCGACCTCATCATCATCAACTACTACTAACTTACCGATCCCTGCCGACGCCAAATAGAGACTCGCAGCACTTCCAAGTCCGCCACAGCCAATTATCAACACGTGTGACTTGCTCAGCCTCTCCTGACCGCTTTCAGCAATTTCTGGCAGAGCGACTTGACGCTGATAACGGAGGAACTGCTGATCAGTGAGCATGTTGTTCTCTCTCTTTATCAGTTGCTATCGAGATTGAATCAGTAAAGGCTAACTGCCTTTCCTGCATAAGGCGGTTGAAAAACTCAATCACAGACTTAGGTGACTGTGCCAATGTAATCGCTCTAACAACCGCCAAGCTCGAAACGCCTGTTTGCCAGACTTGGTCTGCGTTCGATTGGTCAATGCCGCCGATTGCTACCGTCGGATAACCAAGAGTCGAAACACTAGCGCCCTCATGCGTGCAACCATAAGGAATGCTATCAATCAATTTTTGATATAGAGCTAAGCGCACTAAACCTTGTGGCTTCGATGGCATCTGCTTAGTGGTGGTTGGGAAGATATGTCCCAGCGCAATGTAGCTAGGGTGGATTTGCACAATACGAAGCAGCTCATAATAGCCGTGAGTAGAAAGGCCTAAACGAATACCAGCTTTGGTTAGCTGAGCCAAGTTTGACTCTTCTATATCTTCTTGCCCAAGATGAACACCATAGGCACCATGTTTGATCGCTAACTGCCAGTAGTCATTAATAAACACTTGCGCTTGATATTGGCGACCGAGTTCAATCGCTCGAATGATCTGTTGTTCCAAATCGATTTGTTGTGGGTTCTTAATTCGCAGTTGAATGGTGTTGATACCTAACGGAAGTAAGCGCTCAATCCATGCAACATCGTCAACTACCGGGTAAAGCCCTAAACTCCGCTTAGTTAAGCTAGGAAAGCTGACGCTCTCCCCTTGCGCAGACCACCCAACTTGTATGCCAAGTCGGCTATCTTCTAGTACTGGAGTTGGGAACTCATTGAATTGCTCAGCCCACAGAGTCAAAGATTTCTCATTCAACGCTGTTTCACGTGAAACATTCGCTTGTTGAGTTGTCATTCCTCGCGCGAGTGTTAACGCATCTTCGATAGGAAAGTCGAGTATGGACAACACGACTATCCAAGCAAAGTGATGCTCAGGCTCAAACATAGTATTGAGTTTAGACTTAACAGAAAGTGCTCTCACTTCGTCATTAATGGGATGACGCCAGACATCGAGTTGAAGCACTTCATCTTTTTTATCACAAGCCAAACCATCAGCAATACCAATATAAATGGCTTTAGCCGGCTGATCCGCACAGGCTTCTATCGATAAACCTGAACGATAATAAAGTGCAAATGAGTAATCTGACTCATAGTCATACCCATCAATGAGGTCAGTAGCGACATGTGTAGTCTGTTGGTCACGAACAAGCTGAACAGACTGAGTTGGGCTTACACCCAACTCAACCTCTTCGATGCAAAAACCCTGTTCTTTCGCCAACAACAAACATTGCTGAACTAAGCCTGTTAGCTCAATCAATGATGACGGAATTAGGATTTTGCTCATTAGTCACTTACCTCTGCATGAGCTGCTGGGTGATATAGCTCAGAACCTGTATCTCGGAATTCTTGCGACTTTTGGCGCATACCTTCGAGTGGATCATCGAGCATTTTGATCGAAATAGCTTGGTCAGCCGCTACTTGCTCAGTGTCTTTCGCGTACTCTCGAACTTCTTGCGAAATTTTCATTGAACAGAACTTAGGTCCACACATTGAACAGAAGTGTGCAACCTTTCCCGACTCTTGAGGTAGAGTTTCATCGTGGTAAGCTCGTGCGGTATCAGGGTCTAGCGATAGGTTGAACTGGTCTTCCCAACGGAATTCAAAACGCGCTTTAGAGAGTGCATTATCACGAACCTGAGCACCAGGGTGACCTTTAGCTAAGTCGGCCGCATGTGCTGCGAGCTTATAGGTAATCATACCCACCTTAACGTCTTCTTTATTCGGTAAGCCAAGGTGCTCTTTTGGTGTAACGTAACAAAGCATCGCACAGCCATACCAACCGATCATCGCGGCACCAATGCCTGACGTGATATGGTCATAGCCCGGCGCAACATCGGTTGTCAGTGGGCCAAGGGTATAAAACGGTGCTTCATGGCAGTGCTCTAGCTGCTCTTCCATGTTCTCTTTGATCATATGCATCGGGATATGGCCAGGACCCTCAATAATGACCTGAACGTCATATTCCCAAGCAACCTTGGTCAGTTCACCAAGAGTACGAAGCTCAGCAAATTGCGCTTCATCGTTCGCATCGGCTACTGAGCCAGGACGTAATCCATCGCCAAGAGACAGCGCTACATCATACTTGGCACAGATTTCACAAATCTCGCGGAAGTGAGTATATAGGAAGCTTTCCTGATGATGCGCTAAACACCATTTCGCGATAATTGAACCACCACGAGAAACAATGCCGGTGACGCGTTTTGCTGTCATAGGCACATAGCGAAGCAGTAAACCTGCGTGAATAGTGAAGTAATCGACGCCCTGCTCTGCTTGCTCAATCAGAGTATCGCGCATCACTTCCCAGTTAAGGTTTTCTGCGATGCCATTCACTTTTTCAAGCGCTTGGTACATTGGCACAGTACCGATCGGAACCGGACTGTTACGTAGGATCCACTCACGAGTTTCGTGAATATTGCGACCAGTAGATAGATCCATAACAGTATCGCCACCCCAGCGAGTCGCCCATACGAGCTTCTCTACCTCTTCCTCAATTGAAGATGTCACTGATGAATTACCGATATTAGCGTTTACTTTAACTAAGAAATTACGCCCAATAATCATTGGTTCAGATTCTGGATGGTTAATATTGGAAGGGATAATCGCACGACCTTCTGCGACTTCTTTACGAACAAATTCTGCAGTAATGTCTTTGGGTAAATTAGCCCCGAAGCTTTGCCCAGGATGCTGTTGATTCAACACCTCATCGCGGTATTGAGCGCGACCCATGTTTTCACGCAGGGCGATGTATTCCATCTCAGGGGTAACAATTCCTTTGCGCGCATAATGCAGCTGAGTGACACACTGACCATCTTTAGCTCGTCTAATTCGAGGTAAATTGCCATAACGTAACTCATCAAGCGTCTCGTCTTCTAAACGCTCCTTGGTGTATACCGAGCTTACATCGTCGAGTAATTCAGTATCAGCACGTTCTTCAATCCACCCTTCTCTTAGCTTTGGTAGGCCACTATAAAGGTCAATAGCGTGTTCTGGGTCGGTGTAGACGCCAGAAGTATCGTAAACACGTACAGGCTCGTTAGGTTCGAAAATAGGCGCTTCTTTTGTGCCTCCGATAAGACTATCCGCGAGTGAGATTTCTCGCATAGGTACACGAATATCTGGACGTGAACCCTCTACATAAACTTTGCTTGAATTTGGGTACGGCTGTACCGAAAGAGTATCAATGAACTGTTTTGCTTCCAGTCTCGCTTGCTTGCGACTCGACATAGCATTTTTCCTTGCTTTGTTATTCTTAGATAAAAAGTAATGGGATAAAAATGCTTGGCGGAAAGATGCGACAAGAGGAATCGAATTATGACCTTATTAGTCTGCACTAATGGTATATAACAACATTCGACTATTTGATAGGTAACCAGAAAGAACTCTGGTGTAGATATCTTCTCTTGTTCCCTTCGCAGATTCTAATCTGATCAGGTTCAACGGATCCCGAATAAACGGTCTCAGCCTTATGGCACTCCGACAAGTAATTGCAGTATATAAAAACGGCTTAGGTAAACCAAGCCGTGATGAACAATAATTAGCTAAATTTTAACCAACATTAGCTCTTGATGAGTATTTGAAAACCAATCCATGCAGCAGAAATGCTTAAAAAGACATTCAGCAACACGTTCAAACCCATCTTAAAAAATGCACCTTGCTGCATTAGAAGCACATTATCCATAGAGAATGTAGAGAAGGTGGTGAGTGCTCCAAGAAAGCCCAATCCGATAATTTGGCGCCATGGTTCGGTAGCTAGCATCTCATTTTCAAAAGCCGCAATAAGCAAGCCCATAATAAAAGAACCGACCACGTTAACAGTTAGCGTACCGTATGGAAATCCACGCCCAAGAAGTGCAACACAAAACTCAGAAACAAGATAACGAGAGCATGCACCAAATGCACCACCGAGTGCGATAAAACCCAATATTGAAAACTGTCCCATAATTCCTCCAATTGACTGGGTGTATTGTAGCCAAAATACACGCTCACGGAAGATCATAAATTAAGATTTAGCCATTGCTAACTGGCAATATTTTAAAAGTTACAGGAGTCACTTTACTTCTATATATCCCATTAGTCCGGTTTTCATATGCTCGATCACATGACAGTGATACATCCAGCGCCCTGGATTATCCGCCACGAACGCTGCGATAGCCGTACCGTTTTTGCCTAGTAAAACAGTGTCAGTGTGGAAAGGCTGTTCGACCTTTTTTCCATTGAGCTCTAAAACTGTGAATGTATGGCCATGGATATGAATTGGATGATGATACTGAGTGACATTCTTGAGATAGAAAATGTAAGTTTTACCCAGTTGTAATGAAGCTAGTGGCGCGGGAATATTATCTTTAGACATCCCTTCCCATGCCCGTTTGTTGGTTAACCAAAACTTAGGGACTGACTTACCATCTTTTCCAACCGGTGAAATTGCCCCTTCCCATTCAAATACGAAATCAATTTTCTCCGCATTGGCTAAATCAAGATCAGGCACTGGATTAAGAGGAAGTTGAGGGATCGGCCTGTGATCGGAAAGATTAGACCTGATCGCTTCAAACTCACACAGGGGAAAGGGAAATCTGCCTTTCATAAATCGGACATAAACGGACTCTCCTTGCTTCGGAGCTCTTAAGGCAATATCAACCCTCATCCCTGGGCCAATTTTATGTTGAGAGAGCCTATAGGGTGTTTCAATCGGATTACCATCAATGGCTACCACCCATGCTTCAGCCCCTTCAATAGCAATCGGATAGGTAATGGTATTATCGACGTTTGCGATACGCAGCCGAGTAGTGGCATTTTCCTTTAATTGATACTTAGGATCATGTACACCATTAACGCTACTCCACTCTCCGGGGGTTCCCATTCTGGCGCTAAGACGAGGGATCATTAACTCTTTCCAATGCCCCTGTTTATCAAGGTGCCAATGCTTAAGCATCAACTCGTGTTCTTCATCAAACTCTACTGGAACCGCTTCTTCAACGATGATCAGTCCCACCAACCCCATACCAAGTTGTTTGACACTATTCATATGTGGGTGATACCAGAACGTACCAGCATCAGGAGGGGTAAAGCGATACTCGAACGTTTCACCCGGCATGATTGGCGCTTGGCTTAAGAATGGTACACCATCCATTTCAATTGGAATTCTTAACCCATGCCAGTGAATCGTGGTTGGCTCTGAAAGCTTATTGGTAAATCTGATCGTAACTTCTTGTCCTTGACGGCAACGAATCGTTGGGGCTGGAATCTCACCGTTAAATCCAAGTACATTCGTTGTATAACCAGGTACTAATTCAGCCGTAGCTGGCTCTGCGGTGAGCTCATATACAAACTCACCTTTACCACTCTTAGCACGGGTTAAAGTACACGCAGGCAAAACGCTTAATGCAGAAAAAGCTAATCCTGTTTTAATAAAACGGCGACGAGAAATATCCATAAACTAACGACGATTGAGTAAACAAGTTACCAAATGTAACACATTAATAAGAATAACTCTCAACAAGCAGGTTGGTTTGAGAGCTGGGAAGTGGACTATTGACTCTTAGAAAGCAAAAAGGCTCTAGTCTTTCGACTAGAGCCTTTAAATATGGCAGGGTGGAAAGATTCGACTGGGCTGGCACTCCAGCTCCCAGCACGTTCGTCTGTGGTAGTGGCGGAATCCACTGCTTTGGTTTGACACGCATACGAAAAAAGCCTCAGCATTTCTGCTGAGGCTTTCGAAGATGGCAGGGGTGGAGAGATTCGAACTCCCAACACGCGGATTTGGAATCCGCTGCTCTGCCAATTGGAGCTACACCCCTGTAGAATCTTTCAAATTGTAGATTCGAAAAAACCTCGCCATAGCGAGGTTTCTAAATAAGTGGCGGAGCGGACGGGACTCGAACCCGCGACCCCCGGCGTGACAGGCCGGTATTCTAACCAACTGAACTACCGCTCCGCACTGGTTAGACTCTTGAGTCTAAATTTAAAGCCTGGCGATGTCCTACTCTCACATGGGGAAACCCCACACTACCATCGGCGCTAATTCGTTTCACTTCTGAGTTCGGCATGGAAATCAGGTGGGTCCAAATCGCTATGGTCGCCAAGCAAATTCTTAATTCGGAAAGCTGTTATTGTGTTCTCTACACATTCAATCTGTTCTTGCTTTGAGTCCATCAAAACCCTTTGGGTGTTGTATGGTTAAGCCTCACGGGCAATTAGTACAGGTTAGCTCAACGCCTCACAACGCTTACACACCCTGCCTATCAACGTTCTAGTCTCGAACAACCCTTTAGGACCCTCAAGGGGTCAGGGAAGACTCATCTCAGGGCTCGCTTCCCGCTTAGATGCTTTCAGCGGTTATCGATTCCGAACTTAGCTACCGGGCAATGCGTCTGGCGACACAACCCGAACACCAGAGGTTCGTCCACTCCGGTCCTCTCGTACTAGGAGCAGCCCCCTTCAATCTTCCAACGCCCACGGCAGATAGGGACCGAACTGTCTCACGACGTTCTAAACCCAGCTCGCGTACCACTTTAAATGGCGAACAGCCATACCCTTGGGACCGACTTCAGCCCCAGGATGTGATGAGCCGACATCGAGGTGCCAAACACCGCCGTCGATATGAACTCTTGGGCGGTATCAGCCTGTTATCCCCGGAGTACCTTTTATCCGTTGAGCGATGGCCCTTCCATACAGAACCACCGGATCACTATGACCTGCTTTCGCACCTGCTCGAATTGTCATTCTCGCAGTCAAGCGGGCTTATGCCATTGCACTAACCACACGATGTCCAACCGTGTTTAGCCCACCTTCGTGCTCCTCCGTTACTCTTTGGGAGGAGACCGCCCCAGTCAAACTACCCACCAGGCACTGTCCTCAACCCGGATAACGGGTCTAAGTTAGAACATCAACACTACAAGGGTGGTATTTCAAGGACGGCTCCGCCGATACTGGCGTACCGGTTTCAAAGCCTCCCACCTATCCTACACATGTAGGGTCAATGTTCAGTGCCAAGCTGTAGTAAAGGTTCACGGGGTCTTTCCGTCTAGCCGCGGGTACACTGCATCTTCACAGCGATTTCAATTTCACTGAGTCTCGGGTGGAGACAGCGTGGCCATCATTACGCCATTCGTGCAGGTCGGAACTTACCCGACAAGGAATTTCGCTACCTTAGGACCGTTATAGTTACGGCCGCCGTTTACCGGGGCTTCGATCAAGAGCTTCGACTTACGTCTAACCCCATCAATTAACCTTCCGGCACCGGGCAGGCGTCACACCGTATACGTCATCTTACGATTTTGCACAGTGCTGTGTTTTTAATAAACAGTTGCAGCCACCTGGTATCTGCGACTCCCAATAGCTCCATCCGCAAGGGACTTCACCGTCGAGAGCGTACCTTCTCCCGAAGTTACGGTACCATTTTGCCTAGTTCCTTCACCCGAGTTCTCTCAAGCGCCTTGGTATTCTCTACCCGACCACCTGTGTCGGTTTGGGGTACGATTCCTTACAATCTGAAGCTTAGAGGCTTTTCCTGGAAGCATGGCATCAATGACTTCACTACCGTAGTAGCTCGACATCGTGTCTCAGCCTTAAAGAGAGCCGGATTTACCTAACTCTCAAGCCTACGCACTTGAACCTGGACAACCGTCGCCAGGCCCACCTAGCCTTCTCCGTCCCCCCATCGCAATTGTAAGAAGTACGGGAATATTAACCCGTTTCCCATCGACTACGCCTTTCGGCCTCGCCTTAGGGGTCGACTTACCCTGCCCCGATTAACGTTGGACAGGAACCCTTGGTCTTCCGGCGAGGGGGTTTTTCACCCCCTTTATCGTTACTCATGTCAGCATTCGCACTTCTGATACCTCCAGCAGACTTTACAATCCACCTTCAACGGCTTACAGAACGCTCCCCTACCCAATACGATAAATCGCATTGCCGCAGCTTCGGTTTATAGCTTAGCCCCGTTACATCTTCCGCGCAGGCCGACTCGACTAGTGAGCTATTACGCTTTCTTTAAATGATGGCTGCTTCTAAGCCAACATCCTAGCTGTCTAAGCCTTCCCACATCGTTTCCCACTTAGCTATAATTTGGGACCTTAGCTGGCGGTCTGGGTTGTTTCCCTCTCCACGACGGACGTTAGCACCCGCCGTGTGTCTCCCGGATAGTACTTACTGGTATTCGGAGTTTGCAAAGGGTTGGTAAGTCGGGATGACCCCCTAGCCTTAACAGTGCTCTACCCCCAGTAGTATTCGTCCGAGGCTCTACCTAAATAGATTTCGGGGAGAACCAGCTATCTCCAGGTTTGATTGGCCTTTCACCCCTAGCCACAAGTCATCCGCTAATTTTTCAACATTAGTCGGTTCGGTCCTCCAGTTGATGTTACTCAACCTTCAACCTGCCCATGGCTAGATCACCTGGTTTCGGGTCTATATCCAGCAACTCGACGCCCAGTTAAGACTCGATTTCTCTACGGCTCCCCTAGATGGTTAACCTTGCTACTGAATATAAGTCGCTGACCCATTATACAAAAGGTACGCAGTCACACCACGAAGGTGCTCCTACTGCTTGTACGTACACGGTTTCAGGTTCTATTTCACTCCCCTCACAGGGGTTCTTTTCGCCTTTCCCTCACGGTACTGGTTCACTATCGGTCAGTCAGTAGTATTTAGCCTTGGAGGATGGTCCCCCCATATTCAGACAGGATATCACGTGTCCCGCCCTACTCGATTTCACTGATGATGAGATGTCGGTTACGGGGCTATCACCCTGTATCGCTACGCTTTCCAGCGTATTCACCTGTCTCATTAAAAGCTTAAGGGCTAGTCCAATTTCGCTCGCCGCTACTTTCGGAATCTCGGTTGATTTCTTTTCCTTCGGGTACTTAGATGTTTCAGTTCCCCGAGTTCGCCTCATTAACCTATGTATTCAGTTAATGATACGTGCTTATGCACGTGGGTTTCCCCATTCAGAAATCCCAGACTCAAATGGTTGTTACTACCTAATCTGGGCTTATCGCAAGTTACTACGTCTTTCATCGCCTCTGACTGCCAAGGCATCCACCGTGTACGCTTAGTCACTTAACCATACAACCCCAAAGAGTTTCAGATGAAATCTTGAGTTTGTTGTTTAAACAACCAAAGTTGCCTGCATTTTTATACATGTGCAGACACGATTTTGCCGGACTCAAATATTAAACATCACAACGAATTGTGGTGTTTCCAAGAACACTTGAATGTGTGTTGGTACCTACATCTCTAAGAGACATAGGATTTGAGAACTTTTAATTTGAATAACAACGCATCTCAAAGAGATGGGGAATGTTGTTATTCGTCAGCTTTCCAAATTGTTAAAGAGCTAGATTCATTTAAGAACCATTTTTAAATATTCTCGTTAGAGAAAACACTTAAAGATGGTGGGCGATACCGGGCTCGAACCAGTGACCCCCTGCTTGTAAGGCAGGTGCTCTCCCAACTGAGCTAATCGCCCATCGAATCAAGAATGGTGGAGCTAAGCAGGATCGAACTGCTGACCTCCTGCGTGCAAGGCAGGCGCTCTCCCAGCTGAGCTATAGCCCCATATCTTGATAAAATGGTGGGTCGTGCAGGATTCGAACCTGCGACCAATTGATTAAAAGTCAACTGCTCTACCAACTGAGCTAACGACCCAATGGTATCCCGTAGGGGAGTCGAACCCCTGTTACCGCCGTGAAAGGGCGGTGTCCTAGGCCTCTAGACGAACGGGACACTAAGTTGAACATCTTGGGGGATGTTCTATCTCTTAAACTACATAAACCATCAATCTGTGTGGACACTCATCGTGAGTAATCATCGTATAAGGAGGTGATCCAGCCCCAGGTTCCCCTAGGGCTACCTTGTTACGACTTCACCCCAGTCATGAACCACAAAGTGGTAAGCGTTCTCCCGAAGGTTAAACTACCTACTTCTTTTGCAGCCCACTCCCATGGTGTGACGGGCGGTGTGTACAAGGCCCGGGAACGTATTCACCGTGGCATTCTGATCCACGATTACTAGCGATTCCGACTTCATGGAGTCGAGTTGCAGACTCCAATCCGGACTACGACGCACTTTTTGGGATTCGCTCACTATCGCTAGCTTGCTGCCCTCTGTATGCGCCATTGTAGCACGTGTGTAGCCCTACTCGTAAGGGCCATGATGACTTGACGTCGTCCCCACCTTCCTCCGGTTTATCACCGGCAGTCTCCCTGGAGTTCCCGACATTACTCGCTGGCAAACAAGGATAAGGGTTGCGCTCGTTGCGGGACTTAACCCAACATTTCACAACACGAGCTGACGACAGCCATGCAGCACCTGTCTCAGAGTTCCCGAAGGCACACCTGTATCTCTACTGGCTTCTCTGGATGTCAAGAGTAGGTAAGGTTCTTCGCGTTGCATCGAATTAAACCACATGCTCCACCGCTTGTGCGGGCCCCCGTCAATTCATTTGAGTTTTAATCTTGCGACCGTACTCCCCAGGCGGTCTACTTAACGCGTTAGCTCCGAAAGCCACGGCTCAAGGCCACAACCTCCAAGTAGACATCGTTTACGGCGTGGACTACCAGGGTATCTAATCCTGTTTGCTCCCCACGCTTTCGCATCTGAGTGTCAGTATCTGTCCAGGGGGCCGCCTTCGCCACCGGTATTCCTTCAGATCTCTACGCATTTCACCGCTACACCTGAAATTCTACCCCCCTCTACAGTACTCTAGTCTGCCAGTTTCAAATGCAATTCCGAGGTTGAGCCCCGGGCTTTCACATCTGACTTAACAAANCAACCACNCTGCATGCGCT
>NZ_LUAX01000005.1:100495-194054 GCF_001695575.1 Vibrio europaeus
TTACGGATAGTAATTCCNGACCAANCGNNNCTCGCACCCTCCGTATTACCGCGGCTGCTTGCACNNGGAGTTAGCCGGNNTGCTTGATGTGCTGATTACGTACACTGATGCAGTTATTAACTACACCACCTTCCTCACTGCTGAAAGTACTTTACAACCCGAAGGCCTTCTTCATACACGCGGCATGGCTGCATCAGGCTTGCGCCCATTGTGCAATATTCCCCACTGCTGCCTCCCGTAGGAGTCTGGACCGTGTCTCAGTTCCAGTGTGGCTGATCATCCTCTCAGACCAGCTAGGGATCGTCGCCTTGGTGAGCCCTTACCTCACCAACTAGCTAATCCCACCTAGGCATATCCTGACGCGAGAGGCCCGAAGGTCCCCCTCTTTGGCCCGAAGGCATTATGCGGTATTAGCCATCGTTTCCAATGGTTATCCCCCACATCAGGGCAATTTCCTAGGCATTACTCACCCGTCCGCCGCTCGACGCCGTTAACGTTCCCCGAAGGTTCAGTTAACTCGTTTCCGCTCGACTTGCATGTGTTAGGCCTGCCGCCAGCGTTCAATCTGAGCCATGATCAAACTCTTCAATTTAAGATTTTGGTCGGCTCAATGAATACTGACTTCAAAACTACTAATGTAATTTTAAAGCTATTATCGTTCCAACAGAACGATAATGAATTGACTGTGCCAAGACTAAGTAAACTTAATCTCGTTGGTCACTTCGTTTCATTGAAACCTAATTTGAAACCGAAGTTTCTAATTGGATTATCATCAACGAGTGCCCACACAGATTGATAGGTTTATATTGTTAAAGAGCTTTCCGACTGAGCTTCGCTCAAATCGGACGGCCATTTTAGCGAGATAAAGTTTAGTGTCAACCACTTTTTTCAAACTTTTTTCAAGCGTTTCCGCTTGGCTAATTGACCTTGCTAACTGGGCTCTCGTTTCTTTCGAAGCGTTGCCGTGTCAGCGAGGGGGCATTATAGAGATCGAAAGATTCTTGGCAAGCCCTTTTTTCAGTTTTTTCTAACTTTTTTATTGTTCGATTAAATTTCGATCTAAAAGCCTTATAAGTGAGCCTTTTCTTTACATATCTTTAAACTTATTGGCGAATAGAGTCACTTTTTCCCAGTTGGTGTACTCTACCTCTTTACTTGTATCTGTCTCTCCTCCCGTCATACTCATAATGAATTTAATCATTGTTCTATCGAACCAGTTATAACGTGGGTAATAGAGAGCACCTGCAAAGACACCGATAAGTTGAGGCTGCCAAGGTGACTTTTTAAGAAATGTCTTTATATAAGCACTACCTTCAGGCGTATCCTTTCCTTGGTCTTCTTTACGTGCCGTTAGATTCACACAGAAGAAAGCAACTTTACTCTGCTGTAAAGAAGACAAGTTACGCTCAATAAACTGATAGAGCTTTTTGTTGAGATGGCCATAACGAATAGAGGCCCCAATAAGCACTCGCTCATATTGACTGAAGTCCACCGCATCTATCGAGTGTAGGTCGAGCAGTTCACATTCATACTCAGATAGTTCTATCTGAATGTGACTTAAAATCTTTTTGGTTTGACCTTCACGGCTTGAATAGAGAAATAGCGCCTTTGCCACATCGTCTCCTTAGCTACGCCAGAACGTCGGCGTAAGTAGTATAAGTAGAGTAAAGATTTCCAGTCGTCCAAATAACATAGAAACAATCAGAACCCATTTCGCCTTGTCATTCACATCACCAAAGTGAAGTGCCACCTCACCGAGGCCCGGACCTAAGTTGTTGAGTGTCGCCGCGACCGCAGAGAAAGCACTTAGCTCATCCATTCCAGTCGCAATCAGACCTAACATGCAGACAACAAAAACCAAAGCATAGGCAGAGAAGAACCCCCACACCGCATCGACAACCCGCTGAGGAAGAGAACTACCGCCAACTTTAATCGTGTACACGGCACGCGGGTGTACCAAACGCTTAAGTTCGCGCACACCTTGGAGTGTCAGTAATAATATACGGATGACTTTCATGCCACCACCGGTAGAACCCGCACATCCACCAATAAAGGAAGAGAAAAGTAACAGCACGGGTAAGAATAGTGGCCATTCTGCAAAGCCTGTCGTTGTGAAACCAGCTGTGGTCGAAATCGAAACCGTTTGGAAAAGGGCCTGATCGAAGGCGTCGTAGACCGAGTTATACGAGTGATGGTTTAACAATACCAAGAAACAAACGATAAACAGTAAGACCTGAATAAAGATAAAGGCTCTAAACTCTGGGTCCTTCCAATAGTACTTAGGATGCACGCCACCAGAGGCAAAGGCTGCAAAGTGAAGTGAGTAGTTACATGCCGAGATCAAAAGAAACACGACGGTAATCATATTGATCGCGTAACTGTCGAAATGTCCCATACTCGCATCATGAGTAGAGAAACCACCAATGGCGATTGTCGAGAAACTATGGCTTATCGCATCAAACGGTGTCATCCCCGCAAGCCAGAAAGAGGTAGCACAAGCTATAGTTAGACTCAAATAAATATACCAAAGCGCTTTAGCCGTTTCGGCGATACGCGGCGTCATCTTGGTGTCTTTTACTGGTCCCGGAATTTCAGCTCGGTAAAGCTGCATGCCACCGATACCTAATACCGGTAAGATCGCAACGGCAAGTACGATGATACCCATACCGCCAAACCATTGTAGGAACTGGCGATAAAACAATATCGCTTTAGGCAAGTCATCGAGACCAACAATGACTGTAGCTCCGGTCGTGGTTAAAGCCGAAAAAGACTCAAAGAAAGCGTCTGTCACGGAGACATTGGGATTATCAGCGATAAGAAATGGCAGCGAACCAGCACTTCCGAGTACCGTCCAGAACAAAACGACGATCAGAAAGCCATCACGAGCTTTTAGTTCATGCTTATGGCGTCGGTTTGGAAACCAACACACGGTTCCGCAAAACAGCAAAACGAAGAAGGTGGTGACAAAAGGAACACCTGCACCGTCTCGATAGATAAGCGCCACCAAAGCAGGAGCTAGCATAGAGAGACTAAAAAGCGCGAGCAGAAGCCCGACGATGCGAATAATGGATCGAAATTGCATGGTTAGATTGATTTATGAAGCGTAGCTTCCGACTTCCTAATTATCTTTATTGTTTGTCCAACGAGGTAACCTGTACCTTGGCGCCACTCTTATTAATAATGGTTTGAGTAAAGTCACTCACTTGACGAAGTTCAATCTCGATAACCATTTTAACCAACTCACTGTACTCAGCACTGACTTCTTGAGCTCCGAACTGAGGAAACAGAGACTGTGCAATTGGCATAAACCCATAGTCTAACTCTAGTAGTAGTTTTGTGGTTATTTTTTTCTCAATTGTTTGAAGCGACTTGAGAGCTTGCTGTACCCCACCACCGTAAGCTTTAACCAATCCACCAGTTCCCAACTTGATACCACCAGAGTAGCGAGTCACCACAGCAGTAATTTCACCCACTCCCGAACCTGATAATTGCGCCAATATAGGCTTCCCCGCAGTTCCTGATGGCTCACCGTCATCGCTAAACCCCCATTTCATTGAATCTTCAGGTCTACCTGCAACAAATCCCCAGCAATTATGCCTTGCATCTGAGTGTTTGCTTTTTACCTGCTCAACAAACGCTTTAGCTAAGTCAATTGATGGAGTGTGTGCAAGGTAAGTAATAAAGACACTTTTCTTTATTTCCTCTTCAAACTGAGTGGGTTGTGCGGGTATTAAATACGGCAGGTCATTCATAGCTGTGGTTCGTGTTATGTCTTGCTCGCAGTGTATCACGAGAGCGAATTTGACGTCGCCTAAGATCTGTCCGAGCGCACAATGTTAAACACTTGTTTAAAAAATGTATTGAATTTAACCAACAGCAAGTCCAAACTAAAATTACTGGTCTAACCAGAATAACTATAACACCACTTTCCTTTACAGCGGTTGCAACTCAACCAACCGCTGTACACGCAATCCGAAGATTGTATGTCATGGAGATAGACAATGATTTACCAAGCCGAAACCCTACAGGTAAAGGAATTACAAGACGGAATCGCTGAGCTCAGCTTCTGTGCACCAGCGTCTGTTAACAAGCTCGACCTCGCTACTCTTGAGTCACTGGATAAGGCTCTAGACGCGCTTAAAGCTCACAGCTCTCTCAAAGGCTTACTGCTGACTTCAGATAAAGAGGCGTTTATTGTTGGCGCTGACATTACTGAGTTTCTGGGCCTATTTGCCAAATCAGAGCAAGAACTGGATCAATGGCTTCAATTTGCTAACAGCATCTTTAATAAGCTTGAAGATCTACCCGTACCGACACTTTCTGTTTTAAAAGGCCACACTTTAGGTGGTGGATGTGAGTGTGTACTTGCTACCGACATGCGTATTGGTGATAAAACCACCAGCATTGGCTTACCAGAAACTAAACTCGGAATCATGCCAGGCTTTGGTGGCTGTGTTCGCTTACCTCGTGTTATCGGTGCCGACAGCGCGATGGAAGTCATTACACAAGGCAAAGCATGCCGCGCGGATGAAGCACTTAAAATCGGCCTACTCGACGCAATTGTCGAGACGGATGCTCTGTACGAGTCAGCAATTAAGACTCTAACCCAAGCGATCAATGAGAAGCTGGATTGGAAAGAACGACGTAAACAAAAAACATCGCCACTTTCACTTAGCAAGCTTGAATCAATGATGAGCTTTACGATGGCAAAAGGCTTGGTTGCTCAAAAGGCTGGCCCTCACTACCCTGCGCCAATGACAGCTGTTGTGACTATCGAGGAAGGTGCTCGTTTTGCTCGCAATGAAGCACTTGATATTGAACGCAAATATTTTGTTAAGCTAGCGAAATCAGAGGAAGCCAAGTCTCTAGTTGGCCTGTTCCTTAACGATCAATACATAAAGGGACTAGCTAAAAAAGCGGCTAAGTCTGCCAGCAAAGGCACTCAGCGTGCAGCGGTATTAGGTGCAGGTATCATGGGTGGCGGTATTGCTTACCAGTCGGCACTTAAAGGTGTGCCTGTTTTAATGAAAGATATCGCCCAAGCGTCGCTAGACCTAGGTATGACAGAAGCCTCTAAACTGCTTAACAAGCGCCTATCTCGCGGCCGAATTGATGGTTTTAAGATGGCGGGTATCCTAGCTTCGATCACTCCGAGCCTTCATTACGCAGGCATCGAAGAGACGGATGTTATCGTTGAAGCTGTAGTTGAAAACCCGAAAGTAAAAGCGGCGGTACTCAGTGAAGTCGAGCAACAAGTAGGTGACGAAACCGTCATTACCTCAAATACATCGACTATCCCGATCAACCTGCTGGCTAAATCACTTAAGCGACCAGAAAACTTCTGTGGTATGCATTTCTTCAACCCAGTACACCGCATGCCTTTAGTCGAGATCATCCGTGGTGAACACACCTCAGATGAAACCATCAACCGCGTTGTCGCTTACGCTGCGAAAATGGGTAAGTCGCCAATCGTAGTGAATGACTGTCCGGGATTCTTCGTCAACCGCGTACTCTTCCCTTACTTTGGTGGTTTCAGCATGTTGTTACGTGACGGTGCTGATTTCACTAAGATCGACAAAGTCATGGAGCGTAAATTTGGTTGGCCAATGGGACCTGCCTATCTGCTAGATGTAGTCGGTATTGATACCGCTCACCATGCTCAAGCGGTAATGGCTCAAGGTTTCCCAGAGCGCATGGGCAAACAGGGGCGTGACGCGATTGATGCTCTATTTGAAGCAGACAAGTATGGTCAAAAAAATGGCAGCGGCTTCTATAGCTACGTTTTAGATAGAAAAGGCAAACCAAAGAAGACATTCAGTGAAGATATTCTGCCAGTACTCGCCGATGTCTGTACTGAGAAACAAGAGTTCGATGATCAAACTATCATCCAACGTATGATGATTCCGATGATCAATGAAGTTGTCTTGTGTCTGCAAGAAAACATCATCGCTTCTCCGCAAGAAGCGGATATGGCTTTAGTTTATGGTCTGGGCTTCCCACCATTCCGAGGTGGCGTTTTCCGTTACTTAGATAGCGTAGGTATTGCCGAGTTTGTCGCAATGGCGAACCAATATTCAGATCTAGGCGCTATGTACCAAGTACCACAATTGCTGATTGATATGGCTGAAAAAGGCCAAACCTTTTATGGTGCTCAGCAACAAGGTTCTATCTAAGGAGATTCCCAAATGACTAATCAAACTAAAAACGTTGTCGTAGTAGATTGTCTACGTACACCGATGGGACGCTCTAAAGGTGGAGCTTTCCGTCATACTCGCGCCGAAGATCTTTCTGCTCACTTAATGAAAGGCATTCTTGCGCGCAATCCTCAGGTGAACCCAAGTGAAATTGAAGATATCTACTGGGGCTGTGTGCAACAAACGTTAGAACAAGGCTTTAACGTTGCGCGTAATGCAGCACTGCTTGCAGGCTTGCCGATTGAAATAGGTGCAGTAACTGTCAACCGCTTATGTGGTTCATCAATGCAGGCTCTGCATGATGGTACACGCGCAATCATGACTGGTGATGCTGAAATTTGCCTCATTGGTGGTGTTGAGCACATGGGACATGTTCCTATGAATCATGGTGTAGACTTCCATCCAGGCATGTCGAAAAACGTTGCTAAAGCCGCGGGTATGATGGGTTTAACCGCAGAAATGCTTGGTAAACTGCACGGTATCAGCCGTGAGCAACAAGATGAGTTTGCTGCGCGTTCTCATGCTCGTGCTCATGCCGCTACTCTTGAAGGTCGCTTTAAAAATGAGATTCTTCCAATTGAGGGCCACGCAGCGGACGGCACCCTATTCACGCTAGATCACGATGAAGTTATTCGTCCGGAAACCTCAGTAGAAGGTCTATCTCAGCTTCGCCCAGTGTTTGACCCTGCAAACGGAACCGTCACGGCAGGTACATCCTCTGCGCTATCTGATGGTGCATCAGCTATGCTGATCATGAGCGAAGACAAAGCCAATGAGCTTGGTTTGCCAATTCGCGCTCGCATCAAAGGTATGGCGATTGCGGGTTGCGATCCATCTATCATGGGTTACGGTCCTGTACCAGCAACGCAGAAAGCGCTCAAACGTGCGGGTCTCTCTATCAAAGATATGGATGTGGTAGAGCTAAATGAAGCATTTGCTGCTCAATCTTTACCTTGTGCTAAAGACCTAGGTTTACTGGAAGTGATGGACGAGAAGGTCAACCTTAACGGTGGTGCTATCGCTCTTGGTCACCCACTGGGTTGTTCTGGTTCTCGTATTTCAACCACACTGATCAACCTAATGGAAGCCAAGGATGCCAAATATGGTCTAGCCACCATGTGTATCGGTTTAGGTCAGGGGATCGCAACGGTCTTTGAACGCCCTTAAGCGGTTATCAAGTAAAACAACGCCAGCATTATGCTGGCGTTTTCTTTAGTGCTTTAACCAGTCATGATGGAGCTGATTAGAAGAGCCTAAGTAATCTACCATCCATTGAATTAGCTTGTGGTTATCATCCTTGCGCCAGACTAAACAACATTGGCTAATCGGCTTTTCATCTGGCAGTGTTTTCTCCACCAGCACCCCATCAAGAATTAACGGCATAGCAATGTGTCGAGGCATATAGCCAACCCCAATGCCATTCTTGAGACACTCTATCGCACTGTACCAATTCGGCAGCAACAAACGCCGCTGCTGCGGGTAATGCCCAGTGTGACGCTTTGGCAATACGCTAGAGGTATCATCCAAGCAGATTGCGAGATACTGACTGACAAACCCCTCGGTGAGACTTTGCTGTCGAACACAAGGATGCGCTGGAGACATAACAAATGCCCAGTCCAAAACCCCCATATCTCTCACTTCAAAATCACCACCAACAGGAACCGCAGACGTCGCCCCAATCACAATATCTGCTCGTTCTTGTGCTATCGCCTCCCATGAACCGTTAAACACTTCCATGTTGATTTGTAGTTCAGCAAACTCAAACTCACGATAAAAATCTTCAACAAGCGGCTTAAGCTTATCTAGTTTGACCACATTGTCTAATGTCAGCTTGAGAGTTGATTGCCAGCCTTGAGCAGCTCGTTTGGTTTGCGCCTTAAGATCTTCCATCTGTCTCAGCAGTAACCGAGCTTCAGCAATAAACAGTTCGCCTGCGGGTGTCAGCTCTACTTTCCTTGGCAAACGTCGAAACAAGATCACGTCCAACTCTTGCTCGACCTGACGCACGCCATAACTGATCGCTGAAGGGACTTTATGCAGCACCTCAGCCGCTGCGGTAAAACTTCCCAAGCGAGCAACGGTATCTAACATCTCAAGCGACGATTTTGAATACATAACACACAACCGTTCAAAAAATTTGATTGATAACCAATAATTTTAACGTTTTATTTTCTAAAAATCGAAAAATAGAATGGCGGGGTAAATAAATCAGGGTTGGCGCCAACTGATACTGAGTAAATAATGATTAAATAATTTGATTGGTTGAATCATGAAAATTTCAAAACTACAGCTTGTTTATCTTGCAGCCCTTTCGATGCTTGGCTTTATTGCCACTGACATGTACTTACCTGCATTCAAAGTGATGGAAATCGACTTTGCGACAGGCCCTGAACAAATCGCTCTGTCTCTGACTGTCTTTCTTGTTGGTATGGCTTTTGGTCAGTTGATGTGGGGCTTGGCCTCCGATAAGTTTGGCCACCGCAATACCCTAGCCGCCGGCTTGGTGATTTTCACCATCGCATCATTTGGCTTGGCGTTTAGCGATCAAGTTTGGCAGCTACTGGCTCTGCGCTTTGTGCAAGCTATCGGTGTTTGTGCTCCTGCAGTGATCTGGCAAGCAATGGTGATCAAACGTCACTCAAGCAATAGCCAACAGGTCTTTGCTACGATCATGCCGCTAGTAGCATTGTCTCCGGCACTTGCTCCACAGCTAGGTGTGTTATTGGCAGATAACTTTGGCTGGCACAGTATTTTTGTCGCTCTAACACTAATGGGGGTATTACTCGCCCTCGCCACCATGGCACAGAAAAATGAAAAGGCCGAGGTCAAGCAAACCAGTATGTCGGCAGATATTAAGGCACTGCTAGGTTCCAAGACCTACCTAGGTAATGTGTTTATGTTCGCCACGGCATCAGCGGCTTTCTTTGCTTATCTAACCGGTATGCCAGAAATTATGTCGCAGCTTGGCTACGAAGCGAAAGATATTGGTTTGAGCTTTATTCCACAGACTATCGCCTTTATGGCTGGCGGCTACTTAGGTAAAGTCGGCGTGCGTAAATATGGTGATGAGAAAGTCCTGCGCCAGCTGATCGGGCTATTCAGTGTCGCTTCTCTACTGATATTTATCGCCTCTCAGTGGCAGCTAACGTCCATCTGGCCAATTCTTGCTCCATTCTGTTTGATTGCGGTAGCCAACGGTGCTCTATACCCAATCGTTGTTAATCGCGCATTAGCCAGTGCACAGCAAAGTCCAGCAACTGCAGCAGGATTACAGAATAGCCTACAGATCTGTGTCAGTAGCCTAGCCAGTGCGTTAGTCGCCGCGATGGCAAGTCAGGCTCAACTGGTGACAGGCATTGCGATTGTGATTTGTATGGGCGGAATGTGGATTGGCTACATAGTGTCTAATCGTGAGTTGTCTCAACACTTCACAGCACCAGACAATTCAAGAGTCGTCGGTGATGAATAAATAGACAAAGAGCCGCAATTGCGGCTCTTTTAGTTTCAATCAGATAAGTAAGCCGTTACAAACTTTTCAGACCCCATTTTTCAGCGGTCTTTTTAAAGAATCCTTGAGTTTTCTTCAGCTCCACCCAGTGATTCAGGTAATTAATCCAAACCTGATCATCTTGTGGTAGTAGCATCGCGATTGGCGTCGGCTTACGTGGCTCTTTAACCGGAACAATAGCCAATTGCTTAAACTTCTCCACTAGCGTTGCCGCCTCTACGTTTGACGTCACCGAGACATCGGCTCTGCGTGCCAGTAACTCTTGGAAGTCACGCGCTGGTGCTTCAATAACCACATGTTGTGCTGATGGGAAGAACTCTTTGACCATCTTTTCTTGTACCGTGCCTAACGTTGCCGCCACTTTTACTTCAGCTTTATCAAAGTCACTCCAATCGGAATACTTGTCTAAGTCCTTTTTCTGCACCACAGGCACAAATGCCAAGTAGAAGTACGGCTGACTGTAGCCCGCTACCTTAGCGCGCGACATGTTAAGCGAAGCGCTACCGGTAATGTCGTACTTATTGGCCGTCACCCCATTGACCAGTGTTTTCCAATCGGTTGCGACGTATTCGACTTTCACCCCAAGATCTTTAGCTAATTCAGTGGTTACATCAATATCAAAACCACGGTAGCTATTGGTAGCCGGATCCTTCATTGTCATCGGATTCCAATCCCCAGTTGTACCCACGCGTAGCACCCCTTTATCAAGGATTTGATGTAAACGACTGGTTTCAGCCATTACCTGACCCACTGACAATAAGCACAATCCAAGTGCCAAAATGTACTTGTTCATTATATCTTCCCTAAAGTTATTACGAATTAAGCCCGTTCATTGCTAACATAGCAGCATCAAATGGATTTTTTTAGTCAATACAAGGTGTAATGTGACTTCTCGTTATCTATTGCTTGGTTCACTGTTACTTCTCACTGGCTGTTCGGATTATCAGTGGGGTTGGTACGTGCTCGACCCAACAACCGATCAAGGCCGAACCAACGTAAGCTTTCTACTTGCCGGCTTTAGCGACACAATTCAAGTCTCTCTGCTGAGTATGCTGTTTGCCATGACGCTCGGACTCATTGTCGCGTTACCTGCGCTTTCACCGCTGAAATATCTGCGCGCTATCAACCGTGTCTATGTAGAAAGTGTGCGTTCTGTACCAGTGCTCGTATTACTACTGTGGGTTTATTATGGTATGCCTACGTTATTGGATATCTCGCTCGATCATTTCTGGGCGGGGGTAATAGCACTGACCATCGCAGAAAGTGCCTTCATGGCGGAAGTATTTCGCGGTGGGATTCAAGCTATCAGTCGCGGCCAACATGAAGCTGCAGAGTCGCTAGGTTTGAACTATTGGCAGAAGATGCGCTTAGTGATTTTGCCGCAAGCATTTCGACAAATCCTACCGCCTTTGGGTAACCAATTTGTTTATATTCTCAAAATGAGCTCACTGGTCAGTGTGATTGGTTTAAGTGATCTGACTCGTCGTGCCAACGAGCTAGTGGTCAATGAGTACTTACCTTTAGAGATTTATACCTTCCTGGTATTAGAATATTTAGTGCTGATTCTTTTCGTCTCTCAAGCCGTTCGTTGGCTAGAAAAGCGCATCGCTATTCCTAGTCACTAAATTGATTTCCAACTAAGTAGAGACAGCAAAGCCGCTCATGATGAGCGGCTTTGTAACATTATTATTGATAGAAAAAGCAATTACTTTTGTTTTACTGGACGCTGCCAACCTGAAATCTTACGCTCTTTAGCGCGAGTTATGACTAACTCACCTTCAGCGACATCTTTGGTCAAAGTCGTTCCCGCACCAATTGTCGCGCCGTCAGCAATAGTGACAGGTGCCACCAGCTGGCTATCAGAACCGACAAAAACATCGTTACCGATGGTTGTTTTAAACTTGTTTGCACCATCATAATTACAAGTGATCACACCTGCACCTACATTAGTGCGCTGACCGATCTCAGCGTCACCTAAATAAGTAAGATGATTGGCTTTAGAGCCCTCACCAAGGCGAGAATTCTTCACTTCGACGAAGTTACCGACGTGGGAGTCATTACGCATCTCTGCACCCGGGCGTAGACGAGTAAATGGCCCCACGGTACACTGTTCGCCAACAGTCGCGCCTTCAATCACACTGTACGGACGAACAACCGTGTTGTCGTCTATTTCACAATCTTTAAGTACGCAACCAGTACCAATAACGACGTTATCACCGAGCGATACTTTGCCTTCGATAATAACATTGGCGTCAATCTCACAATCCATACCGCACTGTAATTCACCACGTAGATCGAAACGTGCAGGGTCACGCAGCATGACGCCTTGCTCTAGTAGTTTTTGTGCTTGCATTGACTGGAACGCACGCTCTAAACGCGCCAACTGAGCGCGATCGTTAACCCCTTCCACTTCAATTGGGTTAACTGGATGAACCGCCTCTACCGCTCGGCCTTCATCATGGGCAGCAGCGATAACATCGGTTAAGTAGTACTCACCTTGAGCGTTATTGTTGTTTAGACCAGACAACCAGCGTTTCAGATCACCGCCTGTGGCAACCATCACACCAGTATTGATCTCTTTAATCAGCTTCTGCTCTTCTGTTGCATCTTTCTGCTCAACAATCGCTACAACAGGGCCGTTCTTACGCACGATACGCCCATAGCCTGCTGGGTTATCTAGCACTACAGTAAGTAGCGCGATACCGCCTGTCGGCTTGGCATCGAGTAGGTTTTCGATGGTCTCTTCTGAGATCAGTGGAACGTCACCATAAAGCACTAAGATCTTTTCATCATCTTCAAATTGTGGCGCTGCTTGATCCACTGCGTGACCAGTACCAAGCTGATCCGCTTGCAACACCCAACTGACTGACTCACTGCTTAGTTCAGTTTGCATTTGATCGCCACCGTGGCCATACACCAAATGGATACTCTGTGCGCCCAATCCATTACATGTATCAATCACATGTTTTACCATCGGCTTACCTGCAAGTGTATGCAAAACCTTAGGTTTATTGGAATACATGCGAGTCCCTTTGCCCGCTGCCAGAATCACTGCGCTAAACTTCATTGAGTTACCTATTAGAACTTAGATTAAACTGAGAGGTATTTTAGACACTAATCGACGATTAGTTAATTGATCAGGACAAATTTCCGTTAAAAATTAAGCAAAAAGGCGACCTTGTAAGGTCGCCTTTATCACTTTACAACGCGCTTGATTAGCGACGCTGTTTCGTCAGCTCGATAACTCGTAGCTGAGCAATGGCTTTAGCCAGTTCACTGGCCGCTTGAGCGAAGTCCATATCGCCGTGCTGGTTATGGATACTCTCCTCAGCGCGACGTTTAGCTTCCTCTGCCTTAGCTGCGTCTAGCTCTTCACCACGGATAGCTGTATCAGCCAGTACAGTCGCTGTACCAGGCTGAACTTCAATCATACCACCAGAAACATAGATAATTTCTTCGTGGCCGTGCTGTTTAACAATACGCACCATACCAGGCTTGATAGCGGTCAGCAGCGGTGTGTGGCCATGGAAAATACCAAGCTCACCTTCGCTACCGGTCACCTGAAACGTTTCAACTAGGCCAGAAAAAATTTTCTTCTCTGCACTAACAACGTCTAGGTGAAAGGTTATTGCTGCCATATCGCCTCCTAGTTAGCCTTATAGCTTCTTCGCATTCTCGATAGCATCGTCGATCGAACCGCAGTACATGAACGCTTGCTCTGGAATGTCATCGTAATCACCAGCTAGTAGACCTTTGAAGCCACGTAGAGTCTCTTTAAGAGCTACGTAAACACCTGGGTCGCCAGTAAATACTTCTGCTACGTGGTAAGGCTGAGTTAGGAAACGCTCAATCTTACGTGCACGAGATACAACTTGCTTATCTTCTTCAGACAGCTCGTCCATACCCAGGATAGCAATGATGTCTTTCAGCTCTTTATAACGCTGAAGTGTCTGCTGAACGCCACGAGCAATATCGTAGTGCTCTTGACCAACTACTAATGGATCAAGCATACGAGATGTTGAATCTAGTGGGTCGATCGCAGGGTATAGACCCATAGCTGCGATGTTACGGTTAAGTACAACCGTTGCATCTAAGTGTGCGAACGTTGTTGCTGGAGACGGGTCAGTCAAGTCATCCGCTGGTACATATACCGCCTGTACAGACGTGATAGAACCAGATTTAGTTGACGTGATACGCTCCTGAAGTACACCCATCTCTTCTGCAAGAGTTGGCTGGTAACCTACCGCTGAAGGCATACGGCCTAGAAGTGCTGATACCTCTGTACCTGCTAGCGTGTAACGGTAGATGTTATCAACGAACAGCAGAACGTCACGACCTTCGTCACGGAAACGCTCAGCCATTGTTAGACCAGTCAGTGCAACACGTAGACGGTTACCTGGTGGCTCGTTCATCTGACCGTAAACCATCGCTACTTTAGATTCTTCAGGGTTTTCAACGTTAACAACGCCTGCTTCCTGCATCTCAAAGTAGAAATCGTTACCTTCACGAGTACGCTCACCTACACCAGCGAATACTGATAGGCCCGAGTGTTGAAGTGCGATGTTGTTGATAAGCTCCATCATGTTAACGGTCTTACCTACACCTGCACCACCGAATAGACCGATTTTACCACCCTTAGCGAATGGACAAACTAGGTCGATTACTTTAACGCCCGTTTCTAGAAGTGCGATCTCGTTTGATTGCTCTTCATAGCTTGGTGCTTCGCGGTGGATAGAGTAAGTCTCTTCCGCACCGATTTCACCACACTCATCAATCGCATCACCAAGTACGTTCATGATACGACCAAGGGTCTTAGTACCTACTGGTACTGAAATTGGAGCGCCTGTATTTACTACTTCAACTCCACGACGTAAACCATCAGAGCTACCCATTACGATACAACGAACTACGCCACCGCCTAGCTGTTGTTGAACCTCAAGAACTAGACGCTCTTTTGATTCAGTCACGTTTAGAGCGTCATATACACTAGGTACATCACTCTGTGGGAACTCTACGTCGACTACTGCACCGATGATCTGTACGATCTTACCTGTAGCCATCGTTAATCCTCTAAACTATTTAGTTTTACCTAAGCTTAAACCGCTGCCGCACCTGAAACGATTTCAGATAGCTCTTGTGTAATCGCAGCCTGACGGGCTTTGTTGTACACAAGTTCTAAATCATCAATCAGGTTGCTCGCATTGTCAGTTGCAGCTTTCATTGCAATCATTCGAGCCGCTTGCTCACAAGCAAGGTTCTCAACCACACCTTGGTATACTTGAGATTCCACATAACGCACTAGAAGTGTATCTAGTAGCGCTTTTGGTTCTGGCTCGTAGATGTAGTCCCACTGGTGGGTACGCTGCATCTCTTCGCTGTCCGATTTAGGCAAAGGTAGTAATTGATCGATCGTTGGTTGTTGAACCATGGTGTTCACAAACTTGTTGCTCACAACATATAGGCGGTCCAATTCACCTTCATCGTATTTCTTAAGCATTACGCTTACAGAGCCGATTAGGTCTTCAAGGCTTGGGCTATCACCTAAACCAGAAACCTGTGCCGCTACTTTTGCGCCGCTGTTATTAAAGAAGCCAGTTGCTTTAGAACCAATCAATGCCAGTTCAATTTCAGCACCTTTCTCTTTCCAGCTTTGCATATCAGTGACTGCTTTTTTGAACACGTTAATGTTCAAGCCGCCACATAGGCCACGGTCTGTAGAAACGATGATGTAACCAACACGCTTAGCTTCACGCTCTTCTAGGTATGGATGACGATACTCTAGACTTGCGTTAGCTACGTGACCGATCACTTTACGTATTGTTTCAGCGTATGGACGAGAAGCTTCCATTGCATCTTGAGAACGACGCATTTTTGAAGCTGCTACCATTTCCATTGCTTTCGTAATCTTCTGAGTGCTTTTCACACTACCGATTTTATTACGTATCTCTTTTGCGCCGGCCATCGTTACTCTCCATTAGTTGGTGGCATTACTGCCACCGACCTATTACCAAGTTTGGGTTGCTACGAAGTCGTCAGTCAGCTTCTTAAGCTGCTCTTCAACTTCATTGTTGTAAGCACCCGTCTTGTCGATCTCAGCTGCAAATTCAGCGTATTGACCACGAGCGAACGATAGTAGAGCCGCTTCGAAATCTAGCAGTTTGTTGAGTTCAACATCTGCTAAGTAGCCGCGCTCTGCCGCAAAGATTACTAGAGCTTGGTCAAATACAGACATAGGAGCGTACTGCTTCTGCTTCATTAGTTCTGTAACTTTCTGACCGTGGTCTAGCTGTTTCTTTGTCGCTTCATCAAGGTCAGACGAGAACTGTGCGAAAGCAGCAAGTTCACGGTACTGAGCTAGTGCAGTACGGATACCGCCAGATAGCTTCTTGATGATTTTCGTCTGTGCAGAACCACCAACACGAGATACTGAGATACCTGGGTCAACCGCTGGACGAACACCTGCGTTGAATAGCTCAGTCTGTAGGAAGATCTGACCGTCAGTAATCGAGATTACGTTTGTCGGTACGAATGCTGAAACGTCACCAGCTTGAGTTTCGATGATAGGCAATGCCGTCAAAGAACCTGTTTTGCCTTTCACTTCACCATTAGTGAACTTTTCTACGTACTCTTCGCTTACACGAGCTGCACGCTCTAGTAGACGTGAGTGAAGGTAGAAAACATCACCTGGGAATGCTTCTCGGCCTGGTGGGCGTTTTAGTAGTAGAGAGATCTGACGGTAAGCTACCGCTTGCTTAGATAGGTCATCATAAACAATCAGTGCGTCTTCGCCGCGATCACGGAAGTATTCACCCATCGCACAACCTGCGTATGGCGCTAGGTATTGTAACGCTGCAGATTCAGAAGCAGATGCAACAACAACGATAGTGTTTGCTAACGCGCCGTGCTCTTCTAGTTTGCGAACTACGTTAGCGATAGTCGATGCTTTCTGACCGATTGCTACGTAGATTGAGAAAATACCAGAGTCTCTCTGGTTGATGATTGCATCGATCGCCATTGCTGTTTTACCAGTCTGACGGTCACCGATTACAAGCTCACGCTGACCGCGACCGATTGGGATCATTGAGTCAACAGATTTGTAACCAGTTTGCACAGGCTGATCTACCGATTTACGGTCGATTACACCTGGTGCAATCACTTCTACAGGCGAAGACAGTTTCGCTTCGATTGGACCTTTACCATCAATTGGCTCACCTAGCGTGTTTACAACACGACCAAGCATTTCAGGACCAACTGGTACTTCAAGAATACGACCAGTACCTGTAACTTTCATGCCTTCCTTAAGGTCAGCATATGGACCCATTACAACCGCACCAACCGAGTCACGCTCAAGGTTAAGTGCTAGTGCATAACGGCCACCCGGTAATTCAATCATTTCACCTTGCATCACGTCCGCTAGGCCGTGAATGCGAATGATACCATCGCTTACCGATACGATAGTACCTTCGTTGCGAGCTTCACTAACAACTTCGAAAGATTCGATACGTTGTTTGATTAGATCGCTAATTTCCGTGGAATTAAGTTGCATGCTCCAATCCCCATTAAGACTGCAATGCATCGCTCAGGCGGCTTAAACGGCCACGTGCTGAGTTATCGATGACTAAGTCTCCGGCTCTAATAATAACCCCACCAAGTAGGGCCTCATCTACGCTGCAATTCAGCTGGACTTTGCGTTCAAGACGCGTTTCAAGTTTGCTGCTGATGTCTGCTTTTTGCTGTTCTGAAAGTTCAGTCGCTGAAGTCACTTCAACGCTGATTTCCTTCTCATGTTCTTGTTTAAGAAGCAAGAACTCAGCACATACATCAGGAAGGGCCTCTAATCGACCATTCTCTGCCATCACCTTAATTAGGTTTTGGCCGAACTCGTCAACTTGTTCGCCACAAACTGCAACAAATACTTCTGCAAGTTTATCTGCAGACATTGAGCTAGTTAATAACTCGTGTACTTGTTCGTTATTGGCGACTTCCGCGGCAAAAGACAACATCTGACCCCATTGGTCTAGTTGGCCTTTTTCAACGGCAAAGTCGAATGCTGCTTTAGCATAGGGGCGTGCGATAGTAGTCATATCAGCCATGTGCGCCCCCAGACTTAAAGTTTTGCAGTAATGTTGTCGAGAAGATCTTTGTGCGCATCTTTATCGATAGAACGCTCAAGGATTTTCTCAGCACCAGCTAAAGCCAGAGTTGCAACTTGTTTGCGCAGTTCATCGCGCGCACGGTTGCGTTCTGCTTCAAGTTCAGCTTCTGCTTGCGCAAGGATTTTCTGGCGTTCTGCCTGAGCTTCCTCACGAGCTTCGTCTAGAATTTGAGCTTTACGCTTGTTCGCTTGCTCAATGACCTCAGTTGCTGTGCGCTTCGCTTCTTTCAATTGAGAAGAAGCGTTAGCTTGAGCTAGATTCAAGTCTTTCTCAGCACGTTCTGCCGCATGAAGGCCGTCAGCAATTTTCTTCTGACGTTCTTCGATTGCGTTCATGATTGGCGGCCATACATACTTCATGCAGAACCACACAAACAGAGCGAACGAGATTGCTTGACCCAGCAGAGTTGCGTTCATATTCACAACAGCTACCCCTCTTTAATTGGACTTAGTGTTAATCAATGACAAACCAATGTTTGTCTCTGAAAAGCAATGATTAACCAGCTAGTTGACCAACGAATGGGTTTGCGAAAGTAAATAGTAGAGCGATTACGATACCGATCATTGGAACCGCATCTAGTAGACCAGCGATGATGAACATCTTAACTTGTAGCATAGGAGCCATTTCTGGTTGACGCGCAGCACCTTCTAGGAACTTACCACCTAGGATTGCGAAGCCGATTGCAGTACCTACTGCACATAGACCAACGATGATTGCTACTGCGATTGCTGAAAAGCTCAGTACAGTTTCCATTACTATCTCCAAATATACTTTTTGACTAATAAGAGTTTAAAAAATTAGTGATCACTGTCTTCGTGTGCCATCGACATATAAACAATCGTAAGCATCATAAACACGAAGGCCTGAATCGTAATAACCAAGATATGGAAGATTGCCCACGGTAGTGAACCCATCCATTGTAAATACCATGGTAACATTGCCGCACAAAGAATGAATACAACCTCACCCGCGAACATGTTACCAAATAGACGCATACCAAGTGATAGAGGCTTCGCAAGTAGCGATACCACTTCAATCAGTAGGTTAAACGGAATCATGATTGGGTGATTAAATGGATGTAAAGCAAGTTCTTTGGCGAATCCACCTAGACCTTTTACTTTGATGCTGTAGTAGATCATCAGAGCAAACACGCCTAGAGCCATAGCCATGGTGATATTAACATCAGCTGACGGTACAACCTTAAGGTAAGGAATACCAAGCCAATGCTCTGCTGGGTAAGGTAAGAAATCGATAGGAACTAAGTCCATCACGTTCATTAAAAATACCCAACAAAAGATAGTTAGTGCTAGAGGGGCAATCAATGGGTTGCGTCCATGGAACGTATCTTTGACGTTTTCCGCGACAAATTCTACGATCATTTCAACAGCACACTGAAGCTTACCTGGTACACCCGCTGTTGTTCTCTTCGCTACTTTGTAGAAAATTCCTAAGAAAATTAAACCAGTAAACCAAGAAAAAAACAGGCTATCGATATGTACGTTCCAGAAACTTGTTTCCTCCGCTACCAAGCCTAGCTTTGCTAAAGATAGGTTTGATAAGTGGTGGGCAATGTATCCGGACGATGTTAGCGCTTCACCTGGCGCAGCCATAACTCATCCTATTTTTTGTTGTTAATGAATAGCGCTGGCGCAAAGATATTAATCCCTAATACCAGCAAATAGGTTAGTTTGAGGGGAACGAGTTCCACCTGCATATACATGTAAGCAACAGAGAAGAGAGCCACAGTAATGAGGATCTTTAGTACCACCCCGGTGTAGAAAGACGCAGCAATCATTTTTGCTGCACGAGCCCCTACAAACAGAAAAGCACACAAGGCAAATACAGCATTGGCGACAACAAATATGCTCCCTCCAATTAGCGCTGAGATTCCCCATTCAGTATTGACGGCTATCGCCATACCCGCTGCCACTAACGCAACCGCGCTCGCCTCGATCATTAACAATTGCTTTGCAAGCGCTCGTCCTGGTCTAGCTAACGCAGCTACCATGTATTCGTACCTCTAGTAAAATCCACAGCTTTACTACCTCAGGGCTGGGAAATTGGCGAAAATTATACGGTGAGTCGAACTGATTGCAATTAAAACACCGCAAAAAGTTACAATTTTGTTTACAAGCCGACAACTTCCGCACAAAAATTCGATTTTTACATATATTGATTGAGATCAATTATCTCATTTAGCTCTCTAGCTTGGCAATTAACTGCTCTAATTTGTGAGGCTCATCAAGACTAATCGTCACTTTCGACTTGCCGTTGTCAGCGCGCACAATTGCAACTTTAGCCCCAAGCATTTCACTCAATTTTTGTGACATTTGTTGTGCTTCAGCGTCTTGAGCCTCATTTTTTGCTTCAGATTGAGGCTGGAGACACTTTTTCACTAATTGCTCGGTCTGACGAACTGTCATTTTCTTTTTTGCGACCTGCTGAGCGATCTCGACCTGTTGTTCACCTTCAAGAGCCAACAGAGCCCTAGCATGCCCCATGTCGAGCAAATTGCCGGAAACTAAACCTTTCACGTTATCTTCTAGCTGATTTAGACGCAATAGGTTACTTACTGCTGCACGAGACTTACCAATCACATCGGCAACTTGCTGGTGGGTCAGACTAAATTCTTCTTGCAGACGATCAAGCGCGACGGCTTCTTCGATCACATTAAGATCTTCACGCTGAATATTCTCGATCAATGCCATGGCGATCGCTGCGCGATCTTCGACATTCTTCACCACACATGGCACTTGCTTAAGGCCCGCTTTACGAGCCGCACGCCAACGGCGTTCACCGGCGATGATTTCAAATTTGTCACCGTCAACCTGTCTCACTACGATAGGCTGAATTATCCCTTGAGACTCAATTGAAGCAGCAAGCTCTTCTAGCGCTTCAGGCTCCATCTCTTTGCGCGGCTGATAAACACCCGGCTTTAAGCTGTTAATATTTAAATCGGTGAGACTACCATCCGATGACAGTTCTTGGCTGTGCAGCGCACTTTGCTGTTTTTCACGCGCTAGTGAACTGGTTGAAAGCAGGGCATCAAGCCCTTTACCTAAACCACGCTTAGACATGAGACGGAATTCCTTAGGTTGTCGTTATGCAGGGATTTCTTCGCGGCGAAGCATCTCACCAGCCAGAGCTAAATAAGCCTTAGCACCCGCAGAGTATTTATCGTAATACATTGCCGGTTTACCATGACTAGGCGCTTCAGCGAGACGCACATTGCGCGGAATAACGGTGCGGTACACCTTGTTGCCAAAGTGCTTTTTAAGTTGATCGGATACTTCGTTCGACAGTCTGTTGCGAGGGTCGTACATAGTGCGTAATAACCCTTCGATTTTTAGATTTTCGTTTACAACAGCTGCAAGCTTACTGATTGTATCCATTAACGCGGTTAAACCTTCAAGTGCAAAATACTCACACTGCATTGGAACCAAAACCGAATCGGCTGCGGCCATAGCGTTGATTGTAAGAAGGTTTAGAGAAGGAGGACAATCGATAAAGATGAAATCATAGTTATCGCGAACTGATGCTAAAGCGTGTTTAAGGCGAACTTCACGAGCAAAGACTTCCATCAGTTTGATTTCAGCTGCCGTCACATCGCCATTAGCCGCCACTAAATCATAGTTGCCGGATGTCTTGCGACACACGACTTCATCAAATGGCACATCTTCCACTAGCAGTTCATAAGCCGTGGCATCGACTTGGTATTTATCTACACCACTGGCCATCGTTGCATTGCCTTGTGGATCGAGGTCTATCACCAATACCTTACGCTTAGTCGCAGCCATAGATGCGGCTAAGTTGATGCATGTCGTTGTTTTTCCAACCCCGCCTTTCTGGTTGGCGATCGCTACGATTTTTCCCACAATGAACCTCGCTTTTAATCCTTGCGCGATAAGATTACTAGATGACGCTCACCTTCCAATTGAGGAACATTCAAAGCTTTGACGTCGGTCACAGAACACCACTCAGGTAAATGCTCAATCTCATCCTGTGGTAATTGACCTTTCAGCGCTAAGAAATGCCCACCTTGTGATTTTGGTAAATGGTGGCACCACTCAACCATATCAGTCATTGAAGCAAATGCACGACTTAATACGCCATCGAATTTATCTTCAGGCTGGTATTCTTCAACTCGACTTTGAATCGGTGTCACATTTTCTATTTTGAGTTCATGAAGAACTTGTTTGATAAAGCGAATGCGTTTGCCCAAGCTATCTAGCAACACAAACGTTTTGTCAGGGTTCATAATGGATAAAGGAATACCTGGCAGGCCTGGTCCTGTACCAACATCAATAAAACGCTCACCCTGTAAGTGAGTGCTAACAATGATGCTGTCCATAATGTGCTTCACCAGCATCTCTTGTGGATCGCGTACCGATGTCAGGTTGTACGCCTTGTTCCATTTGTTGAGCATTTCGACATAGCCAACCAGCTGTTCACGCTGGCGAGGTGATACCTCTAGATCGGTCTGAGCAATCAGTTCATCCAGTTGAGTGCGTAGTTGAGACATTATGCTTCCTCGCCTTTTTTCAGCAGGCCATGTTTTTTCAAATGAACGAGAAGAATCGAAATTGCCGCAGGAGTAATTCCCGAGATACGCGAAGCGATACCGATAGACTCTGGTTTTGCGTCTGTCAGTTTCGCTACCACCTCATTCGATAAACCACTGACCTTAGCGTAATCTAAATCGACTGGGATCTTTGTATGCTCATGGCGTAGCGACTTCTCGATCTCATCTTGCTGGCGTTTGATATAGCCTTCGTATTTGACTTGGATTTCAACCTGTTCAGCGGCTTGTTGATCTTCGATGGCAGGGGCGAATGCGTCTAGCAGAGTCAATTGATCGTAAGACATTTCTGGACGACGCAGTAAATCTTCACCACTCGCTTCACGTGCCATCGGTGTTTTTAGCAATTCATTCAGCGCATCAACCCCTTGTGATTTAGGGTTCATCCAGATCTCTTTCAAGCGTTGACGCTCAGCTTCGATATTGTCGATTTTTTTATTGAATCGAGCCCAACGAACATCATCAACCAAGCCAAGCTGACGAGCCTGCTCAGTCAAACGTAAGTCCGCGTTGTCTTCGCGAAGCAACAAGCGGTATTCTGCGCGTGATGTAAACATGCGGTAAGGTTCTTTAGTGCCCATGGTCGATAGATCATCAATCAGCACGCCCATGTAAGCTTGATCACGACGTGGGCTCCAGCCTTCTTTGTCTTGGCTAAACAGACTGGCGTTAAGACCAGCCATCAAGCCTTGTGCCGCTGCTTCTTCGTAACCCGTTGTACCGTTAATTTGCCCCGCAAAGAACAAACCACTAATAAATTTAGTCTCATAGGTCTGCTTTAAGTCGCGTGGGTCGAAGAAGTCATACTCAATCGCATAACCTGGTCGCACGATATGCGCGTTTTCGAACCCTTTCATCGAACGAACGATCTGAACTTGAACATCAAACGGCAAGCTGGTGGAAATACCATTCGGATACAGCTCATGTGTATCAAGCCCTTCTGGCTCAATAAAGATCTGGTGACTGTTCTTGTCAGAAAAACGCATCACCTTGTCTTCGATTGACGGACAGTAGCGAGGGCCAATACCTTCAATCACACCTGCATACATTGGGCTGCGATCAAGGTTGTTACGAATTACATCGTGAGTCTGCTCGTTGGTGTGAGTGATGAAACATGGGATTTGACGTGGATGTTGTTCACGTTGACCAATAAACGAAAATACTGGTGCAGGGTTATCACCATGTTGAGCTTCTAACTCAGAAAAATCGACACTACGCGCATCAATTCGTGGAGGTGTGCCTGTTTTTAAACGATCGACTCTGAACGGCAGTTCACGCAGACGATCAGCCAACACGATCGATGGTGGATCCCCCGCACGACCACCTGACGAGCTCTCCATTCCAATATGGATCTTACCGCCTAGGAAAGTACCCACTGTCAGGACGACGGCTTTTGCGTAGAAACGCAATCCCATCTGGGTAATAACACCCAAGACACGATCTTGTTCAACAATAAGATCATCAACAGATTGTTGGAACAGAGTGAGATTAGGGGCGTTTTCTAGTGCATTGCGAACATAAGCTTTGTACAACGCACGATCAGCTTGAGCACGTGTTGCTCGTACAGCTGGACCTTTCGAAGCGTTGAGTGTTCTAAATTGAATACCGGAATGATCAATCGCTTGAGCCATTAAACCGCCCATCGCGTCGACTTCTTTGACTAAGTGACCTTTACCGATACCACCAATTGCTGGGTTACACGACATCTGACCTAAGGTGTCAATGTTGTGAGTGAGCAACAGGGTTTTTTGCCCTGTACGAGCAGATGCGAGTGCGGCTTCCGTTCCTGCGTGACCGCCACCAACGACGATGACATCAAATTTTTCGTGATAAAGCATGAACCGACCTCAGGTATTCAATAGAGAGTTGGATAGAGAAAAAGAGCGTTATTCTACCTTCTTTCACGGGCTGAGAAAATGGTTTTGGCTCTTTTCCTTCAAGCAGTGAAATCCTTATATATATAAGATCTATATATATGATCTTTTATTAGATCTACTATTAAGATCGACCAATTCTGTGGATAAGTGGAAAATGATCAACAAGATCATGGATCTTATTTGGATCATATCATGTGATCTTACCTTGATCAGATCGAGGATTAGCTGGGATCAAAATGGGTAGTTATACACAGGGGTAAAAAAGGATCTAAGTTGTTATTGGGATAACTATAGGTTAATCACCGGAAAGATCGTAGTTTATCCACAGAGGAAGTGGTTAAAAAATGAGCGAACAGTTTTTGAGGAGCAAGGAAAGTTATTCACAAAAGGGTAAGTGGCCAAGCAATTGGCCACTTAGAAGGGGATTAGAAAAGCTCAATATGGTCATTTAACCAGCTTTCTGCGGCATCTTCTGGTACGTCATGGCTGAGAATATCGATGGTAAAACACTCTGTAAGTGCTGTAGCGCCGATATCGGCAAGTAGGTCATGAGCATGTTGACCCGCTGCGCAGAACGTATCGTAACTCGAATCACCAATGGCGATCGTCGCGTATTTGACCTCGTTCATTTTCGGTGGTGTGTCTTGTAGGGCTTGAATAAACGGCTGAATATTATCTGGGTATTCGCCAGCGCCGTGAGTTGAAGTAATGACTAACCAAGTGCCTTTATTGTCAACTTGTGCCAAATCAGGTTGGTTATGGATGGTAGTCTTAAAGCCTTTTTCTATTAGCAGATCACTGAGGTGGTCTCCCACATACTCAGCACCACCAAGTGTGCTACCTGTAATAATGTGGATCATAGGTGTTCCTTTATACACAATGAAAAAACGCGGCCAGAGGCCGCGTTATTGATTATTTTCCGATACAGAAAGAAGAGAAGATACGCCCTAGCAGGTCATCAGAGCTAAACTCACCCGTGATCTCACTTAAGTGCTGCTGAGTGATACGTAGCTCCTCAGCCAAGATTTCTCCTGCCATATAGCCTTCAAGTTGTTGCTGACCTATATCTAGGTGCTCTGCGGCGCGATCGAGAGCTTCTAAATGGCGACGTCGGGCCATAAAGCCGCCTTCATTACCACCAGCGAAGCCCATGCACTCTTTGAGGTGAGTGCGCAGAGCTTCAACGCCATCGCCTGTTTTCGCTGAGAGTCTGATTAAGGTTGGATCGTTGACATGACAGATACCGAGATCTTCACTCGTTTGATCGGCTTTGTTGCGGATCACTGTCATGCCGATATTGTCAGGTAGGCGATCAACGAAGTCTGGCCAAATCTCTTTCGGATCGGTGGCGTCCGTCGTCGTGCCATCCACCATAAACAGAACTCGGTCTGCTTGGGCTATTTCATCCCAAGCGCGTTCGATACCGATTTTTTCTACTTCATCCGATGCGTCACGTAGACCTGCGGTATCGATAATATGCAGTGGCATCCCATCAATATGAATGTGCTCGCGCAGTACGTCACGTGTTGTACCGGCAATATCCGTCACAATCGCCGATTCCTTACCTGATAGAGCATTAAGCAGGCTTGATTTACCCGCATTTGGACGACCTGCGATGACTACTTTCATCCCTTCACGCATGATAGCGCCTTGTGTCGCTTCTTTGCGTACCGCTGCGAGGTTATCGATGATGGTTTGCAAATCGGCAGCGACCTTACCGTCGGCAAGAAAGTCGATCTCTTCTTCTGGGAAATCAATCGCTGCTTCGACATAGATACGTAAGTGGATCAGTGATTCTACAAGCGTATTAATACGGCCCGAAAATGCGCCTTGCAGCGACTGGAGTGCAGACTTAGCCGCTTCTTCAGAACTGGCATCAATTAAGTCAGCAATCGCTTCTGCTTGAGCCAGATCGAGCTTATCGTTAAGGAAGGCTCGCTCTGAGAACTCACCAGGCCTTGCGGTACGTATCCCAGGGATCTGTAGGATGCGCTTAATCAGCATATCCATCACAACTGGACCGCCATGCCCTTGGAGCTCAAGTACATCCTCACCAGTAAATGAGTGTGGGTTAGGGAAGTAGAGTGCAATACCTTGATCGATCTGATGCCCATCTTGCGAGTTAAATGGCAGATACTCAGCGTAACGTGGACGTAACTCTTTGCCTGTCACTTCAGTAGCGACTTGCGCTGCTAAAGGGCCGGATACGCGAATAATTCCGACGCCACCACGACCGGGCGCTGTTGCTTGAGCAACGATGGTATCTGTTGTCATAAATGTGCCTGTGCTATCTAAATGCCGCGCTGGGCAAAATTCTGTTAGCTGAATTGTAATCAGCTCAAATAAAAAAGGCGACCTTTTGGCCGCCTTTCGTTGTTAATTCCACTAAAGGTTACTTGCTGTGTAAGCCTTTTTTCTCCAGTGCTTTGTAAATAAGCGTTTGTTGGATAAGGGTTACTACGTTCGATACTAGCCAGTAAAGAACCAGACCTGACGGGAAGAACAGGAAGAAGAAAGTAAACATAACCGGCATAAAGGTCATGATCTTCTGCTGCATTGGATCCGTTACTGTGGTTGGGCTCATCTTCTGGATTAAGAACATAGAAGCACCCATCAGTAGTGGCAAGATGTAGTATGGGTCTTGCGCTGAAAGGTCATGAATCCAACCGAAGAATGGTGAGTGACGTAGCTCTACCGATTCCATTAGTGCCCAGTAAAGAGCGATGAAAATAGGCATCTGTAGAATCAGAGGTAAACAGCCACCAAGTGGGTTCACTTTCTCTTTTTTATACAGTTCCATCATTTCTTGGCTCATGCGTTGACGGTCATCGCCAATACGCTCACGCATCGCTTGCAGCTTAGGCTGAAGCATGCGCATTTTCGCCATTGAAGTGTACTGTGCCTTAGTCAGTGGGTACATCGCACCACGGACAATGAAGGTCAAACAGATGATTGCCACACCCCAGTTGCTAACAAAGCTTTGAATGAACGAAAGCAGTGAGTGTAGAGGTTTTGCAATAAACCATAACCAACCGTAGTCAACTACTAGGTCTAGGTTTGGTGCCACTTCAGCCATTTGGTCTTGCAGTTTAGGACCAACCCAAAGTGTTGCTTTGAAGTTTGCGCTATCGCCATCCGCAATGGTTTTGTTTGGCATGCGAACACCGATATCACCTAGGTTACCGATCACGCGAGTGTAAAGGTTAGTACCTGGTTCATCACGTGGAATCCACGCAGTTGCGAAGTAGTGCTGGATCATTGCCGCCCAACCCTGACCATTAGTCAGTGGTAGAGATAGGTTGCGATCTTGCATGTCTTCGAAGCTGTACTTCTTGTAGCGAGTATCTTCAGTAGAGTATGCACCACCGCGGTAAGTAGGCATTGTGATGCTACCACCAGCGTCAAGCAGGTTTTGACGTAGGTGAGCGTACATACCAAATGTCGCGTTGTTGCCAGATTTGTTTACGATGTCGTATTCAACGTCAAGTGCGTAGCTACCACGCTTAACAATGAATGTTTTTGTGTATTCAAGACCATTAGCAGTGAATGTCATTGGAATACGCAGTTCATCTTGGCCGTCAGCTAAAGTAAAGCTGTCTGCGCTTACCGAGTAAGCAGGGCGGTTTGAGCTGCTGAGATCGATACCTTGAGGGCCGACAAGACCACTTTGCGCGATAAACTGATGGCCTGCTTCGTTCTTAAGCAGAACAAATGGGTCAGCTGAATCTAGTTCGTTTGAGTATTGGTTTAGGTCTGCATGAATAACATCACCACCCACCGTATCAATCGACAGAGTCAATACATCAGTGGTCACAGTAACCGTTTTAGCAGAAGCTTGCTGCATTGGAGCTGGATCTAGCTCGTCGGCAAAAGATGGTGCAGGTAGAGTACTGCTTGATTGAGCCTGCTCAACCGGCTGAGGCGTTGGATTCTTTGCAACTTGCCATTGCTGGAACAATAAGAAAGAAACCAGTGCTAGCGCGATTAACAGGATATTACGTTGAGAATCCATCGTTATTTATCTCTGTCTTGTTTTTGGACTGGTGGAACGGGGTCATACCCCCCTTCATTCAAAGGATGGCATTTTAATAGACGTTTGCTCGATAACCAACACCCTTTTACAAAACCGTGAGCTTTTAACGCTTCAATGGCATAAGTAGAGCAGGTTGGAGTAAAACGACAACGTGGTCCGATAAGCGGACTAATAAAACCTTGATAGAGACGGACGAATCCGATTGCTAACCACGCGAAGGGCGAGACAGGCGCTGCCATAATTTATCAAACAGTTTGAAAATATCTTCATTGCTTAAATCTTGCGCGCTTTTCTTGGCAATAACAACAAAATCTTTGTTAGCAAGCTGATGTTGATTGTTACGAAAACTTTCACGTGCAAGGCGCTTAAAACGGTTACGACCTACAGCGGTTTTGATCTGTTTCTTGGGAACGGCTAAACCTAGTCGAGGATGAGATAGGCTATTTTTACGAGCAATGATGGTGAAATGAGGTGAGCCAGCTCTGTGAGCTTGCTGAAAGACATTTTGATAATGCTCGGGAGTTAACAAGCGTAACTCCCGATTGAACGCGTACGTTTTCAAAATAATCTAACGATTACTTAGAAAGACGCTTACGGCCTTTTGCACGACGTGCATTGATAGTAGCACGACCGTTCTTAGTAGCCATACGTGCACGGAAACCGTGAGTACGCTTGCGCTTTAGAACTGAAGGTTGAAAAGTGCGTTTCATGATAATTACCTTTACTGATCAGTAGTTTTAGGTCAATGTTAACCCGGCGTGGGCACTAACGTCTTCTTTATATATAAAGAGGGACAAACCGACGCCTCTCAACAAAGAGGCGGAATTGTAATCACAGTCACACAAAGTGTCAATCTTTGTGCAAGAGCTAAATTCCGACCGGGCGATTATACGTAGTGTGAGCAAAATCTCAAGGATCGTTCGATCCTATCCGTTGATCTTTACTCAGCACCAACTTGTCGAAGAAATTTTTGCAAGCGAGGATCTTGTGGATTGCCAAAGATATCCTGTGGAGAACCTTGCTCAACAATGTTTCCTTCCGCCATAAAGATCACTCTGTCGGCGACCTCTCTGGCAAATTGCATTTCGTGAGTTACCACCAACATCGTTTGATGTTTGGTTGCTAAGTCCTTCATTAAATTAAGAACTTCTCCAACCCACTCGGGATCAAGCGCTGATGTTGGCTCATCAAATAGTAGTAGCTCAGGTTGCAGCGCCATCGCTCTGCCGATACCCACACGCTGCTGCTGGCCCCCAGATAGCGCCGCTGGATAACTATCCCCTTTGTCGCCTAAACCAATGTCATCAAGAATCTCTTGAGCACGGCGCAAAGCGTCGGCTTTTTTCCAACCGCGCACCGTGATTAAGCCTTCGGCAATATTTTGTCTCGCTGTCATATGAGCGAAAAGAGCGTAGTTTTGAAACACAAAACCGGTTTTACGGCGCAAAGCTAACACTTCCGCTTTGGTATGTTTTTCGGTATCAACACTGACATCATCGATTGTTATGACGCCTTTATCCGCATTTTCGAGAAAGTTAACCGTGCGCAGTAAGGTCGATTTACCTGTGCCACTTGAGCCTATGACAACGATGATTTCACCTTGGTTAATCTCTAGGTCGATGCCTTTAAGAACCTCGGTATCGCCAAAGCGCTTATGGATATTGTTGAGTTTAATCATCTTACATACGCCTTATTCAGTTTCGCTTCCGCCCAAATTTGTACTCTAGTCAGAATGATTACTACACCCCAGTAGATCAATGCGACTGCTAAGAATGCTTCAAAGAAGCGGAAACTGGATGATGCTTCCATCTGTGCTTTCGCCATGATTTCCGCAACACCGAGTGTAAACGCTAGCGAGGTGGATTTGATCATATCAATGAAGTAGTTCATCAGTGATGGCAGTGCAACGCGAGTGGCTTGTGGCAGGATGACACGACGCATAGCCTGAGAGGTCGTCATGCCTACAGATAAACTGGCTTCCATTTGGCTACGATCAATACCGATTATTGCCGCGCGAATACTTTCGGCCATATAAGCCGCGAAGTGAAGAGTCAAACCAATCACAGCTGCGCTGAAGGCATCCAGTCCAACCAACCACGGAAAGATCTGTGGCAAGCCGTAGTAAAGCAGGAATAACTGTACTAACAGTGGCGTACCACGGAAAAAGCTGATGTATAGCTGGCTGAGTTGATCAAGAACTGGGACGCGAAATACACGGATATTGGCCAAAATGACGGATAAAATCAGTGAAAATAGCAAACCCCAAGTTGCCATCTCCATTGTGGTGCCAAGATACTTGAGCAGTATCGGCATCAGATCCAGCATGTAGTTAAAATCGAATCCCATAGCCTATTCCAATGATTAAATAACGACGTAAAAAAGCAAAACCCACTGCAAAGGAAGGGAAGCAGTGGGTTTAAGAGTTCTATCTAAATCAGATAGAAATGTCTAATGGTTTACTCGGTGATGTCTGCGCCAAACCACTTCTCAGAGATTGTCTTCAGCGTACCGTCTGCACGCATGGCTGCGAGTGCTTGGTTCACTTCCGCTTGAAGCTTTTTACCATTCTCGTTGTCAACAAATGGCCAAGCGTTCTGGATGGTTTCAAATGGTTGACCTGCAAGTTGTAGCGGAAGACCTGTTTTCTTGATCAGCTCTAGAGCTGACAAGCGATCCATCACGAATGCATCTGCACGACCTAGTGCGACATCGTGCTCAATACCTGTGTCGTAAGTTTTGATATTGATCTTGCCATCTTTGTCGTAGTTACGCAGTAGCTGCTCGAAGTTAGAGCCTAAGTTTACTGCGACTGTTTTACCTTCAAGATCTTCAATACCTTGAATGCTGTCATTGCCTTTACGAACTGTGATTTGTGCGCCATCGACCACGTATGGGTCTGCAAATAGGTACTTAGCCTTACGTGCATCCGTCATAGTGATCTGGTTAGAGATGGTGTCGATACGACCCGTTTCTAACAGACCAAATAGACCAGAGAAGTTAGCAGTGACGTACTCTACTTTGTAATCGTTGCGTTTACCGATCTCATCCCACAGGTCTACTTCGAAACCTTGTAGCTTATCTTGCTGAACGAAAGTAAACGGGAAGTAGCGACCCGACATTCCGACTTTAACTTCAGTCGCTGCTTGGACAGTAGCAGCAGAAAGCGCGATAGCTGCAACTGCAGCCTTAATCCAGTTTTTCATAGTACAACTCCATATAATTATGGGGATAAATACTACTGTCACTTTACTTAATTAGATAAATAACCAAGTGCAATAACCTAGACAGTAGAGTAATAAGGTGAGGTGATTTGCTGATATTCAACCTGTTAGACGAGGCTCGCTGAGAAAAGACGAATTTTGGTTGATGAAAAATTTTCATTCACAGACTTATCACCAGAACAAAGATCTCGCTAAAAATGCCTTAATGTGGATCAAAGTGTGAGTAAAAATGGGGCAGAATGTGAGGATCTAACGAATAATGTCGAAAATATTGTGAATAACTTAGATCTTATTCACTGGATCGTCGATCATTTACTGGCGATCTTGGTTATCAACAGGTAAAATTGCCAATCTTTTCAGATCAATTACTTCGAGTGGGGGCACTGTGTCATCTTCGCTTTGGTTGCAATGTTTGCAACAGCTTCAAGAAGAGCTACCAGCAACGGAATTCAGTATGTGGGTTCGTCCATTACAAGCTGAGCTCAATGACAATACACTCACTCTTTTTGCCCCAAACCGTTTCGTATTGGACTGGGTACGTGATAAGTACCTCAACAGCATTAATCGTCTGCTGCAAGAGTATTGCGGCAATGACATGCCAAGTCTGCGTTTTGAAGTGGGTAGCCGACCAGTTGCAGCGCCAAAGCCAGCGCCTAAGCGCACGCCAGCTGATGTCGCTGCTGAATCTTCAGCTCCCGCACAGTTACAGGCAAGAAAGCCAGTCCATAAGACATGGGATGATGATGCGCAAGCCATTGCGGATATTAACCATCGCTCGAATGTGAACCCAAAACACAAGTTCAACAACTTTGTTGAGGGTAAATCGAACCAATTAGGCTTAGCGGCTGCTCGTCAGGTGTCAGATAACCCAGGCTCTGCATACAACCCACTGTTCTTATACGGTGGTACAGGTTTAGGTAAGACTCACCTGTTGCATGCGGTAGGCAATGCGATTGTGGATAACAAGCCAAATGCTAAAGTTGTCTACATGCACTCTGAGCGTTTTGTGCAAGATATGGTGAAAGCGCTGCAAAATAACGCGATTGAAGAGTTTAAACGCTACTACCGTAGTGTCGATGCGCTGCTTATCGATGATATTCAATTTTTTGCCAATAAAGAGCGTTCTCAGGAAGAGTTCTTCCATACTTTCAACGCTCTGTTAGAAGGCAATCAACAGATCATCTTGACTTCAGACCGTTACCCAAAAGAGATCAATGGTGTTGAAGATCGCCTCAAATCTCGTTTTGGTTGGGGTCTAACGGTTGCGATCGAGCCACCAGAGCTAGAAACACGCGTCGCGATCTTGATGAAAAAAGCAGAAGATCACCAGATTCACCTTGCCGATGAAGTCGCGTTCTTTATTGCTAAGCGACTGCGTTCCAATGTTCGTGAGCTGGAAGGTGCTTTAAACCGTGTTATCGCCAATGCGAACTTTACTGGCCGCCCAATTACTATCGACTTTGTTCGTGAAGCGCTGCGTGATCTACTTGCCCTGCAAGAAAAGTTGGTGACGATTGATAATATTCAAAAGACAGTCGCGGAATACTACAAGATTAAAGTCGCTGACCTGTTGTCTAAGCGCCGCTCTCGCTCAGTAGCCCGTCCACGTCAGCTAGCGATGGCATTAGCCAAAGAGCTGACTAACCACAGCTTGCCTGAAATTGGTGATGCGTTTGGTGGTCGAGACCATACCACGGTGCTGCATGCCTGCCGTAAGATTGAGCAGCTACGTGAAGAGAGCCACGACATTAAAGAAGATTACTCGAACCTGATTCGTACTCTATCTTCTTAATTCGCACTATTTCTTGATTCACAGTATTCTAAGCATCGAGCAACAATAACGAATTCGGATAAGAGCATCCTATGAAATTTTCCATTGAGCGTAGCCACCTGCTTAAACCACTTCAGCAAGTGTCAGGAGCACTGGGCGGTCGTCCAACTTTACCAATTCTTGGTAATTTACTTCTTAAAGTCGAAGACAACGTACTCTCAATGACGGCAACCGACCTTGAGGTCGAGCTGATTAGCCGTGTTAACCTCGAAGGTGAATTCGAAGCGGGGAGCATTACCGTCCCTTCACGCAAGTTTTTAGATATTTGCCGTGGCTTGCCTGATGACTCTGTGATTACCTTTGTCTTAGAAGGCGACCGTGTTCAGGTTCGTTCTGGGCGCAGCCGTTTCTCACTATCGACCCTACCTGCCAATGATTTCCCAAATATTGAAGATTGGCAGAGTGAAGTGGAAGTATCACTGACTCAAGCTGAGTTACGTGGGTTAGTCGAAAAAACGCAATTCTCAATGGCGAACCAAGATGTTCGTTATTACCTCAACGGTATGCTGTTTGAAATTGACGGTACAACATTACGCAGTGTAACTACCGATGGTCACCGTATGGCGGTATCTCAAACCGAGCTTGGGGCCGACTTTGCACAAAAACAAATCATTGTGCCGCGTAAAGGTGTATTAGAGTTGGTTAAGTTACTCGATACGCCAGAACAATCTGTAGTGCTACAGATTGGTAGCTCTAACGTTCGTGCTGAAGTGAACAACTATGTGTTTACCTCTAAGCTTGTGGATGGCCGATTCCCTGATTACCGCCGTGTTATGCCACAGACGACAACCAAAACACTGGAAGCGGGTTGTGATGAATTACGCCAAGCTTTTTCGCGCGCTGCTATTCTCTCTAACGAGAAGTTCCGCAGTGTACGCGTTAACCTTGCCGGTACAGAAATGCGTATCAATGCAAATAACCCAGAGCAGGAAGAAGCTGAAGAGATGCTTGATGTCAGCTTTGAGGGTGAACCGATTGAGATTGGTTTCAACGTTAGCTATGTGTTGGATGTGTTGAACACCCTGCGCTGTGAAAAAGTCAGAATTTCGATGTCAGATGCCAATGCCAGTGCGCTAATCGAAAACTCGGAAGACGACAGTGCCATGTACGTGGTAATGCCAATCCGACTCTAGCATGCCGCTCTCTCGTCTTATAATAAAGCAGTTTAGAAACATTGAAGCCTGTGACATTAACTTGTCAGCAGGCTTTAACTTTCTTATTGGACCAAACGGCAGTGGCAAAACCAGTGTCTTAGAAGCGATCTACTTACTTGGTCATGGTCGCTCATTTAAGAGCTCTTTGACTGGAAGAGTGATTCAAAATGACTGTAATGAGCTGTTTGTTCATGGACGTTTTTTGAACTCGGATCAATTTGAGCTACCAATTGGCATTAATAAGCAGCGTGATGGCTCAACAGAGGTTAAAATAGGCGGTCAGTCTGGGCAAAAGCTCGCTCAGCTGGCGCAGGTTTTACCCTTACAGTTGATACACCCTGAAGGGTTTGATTTATTGACTGATGGGCCGAAACATCGTCGCTCGTTTATCGACTGGGGTGTGTTTCATACCGAGTCGGCATTTTATGATGCTTGGGGGCGATTTAAACGTCTTAACAAGCAGCGCAATGCTCTATTGAAAACAGCAACCAGCTATCGAGAGCTGAGTTATTGGGATCAAGAGATGGCACGCTTGGCGGAAAACATCAGTCAATGGCGAGCCGATTACGTTGAGCAAATGAAGGTCAAAGCGGAGCAGATCTGTAAAGCGTTTTTGCCCGAGTTCGACATTCAATTGAAGTATTATCGTGGTTGGGATAAAGATACGCCATACCAAGAGATACTAGAGAAAAATTTTGAGCGTGATCAGGCGTTAGGTTACACCTTTAGTGGCCCTAACAAAGCGGATTTGCGCATTAAAGTGAATGGCACGCCTGTTGAAGATGTGCTTTCACGAGGTCAGTTAAAATTGATGGTGTGTGCACTGCGCGTGGCGCAAGGGCAACATCTGACAGAAATGACTGGCAAGCAATGTATCTACTTAATTGATGACTTTGCATCTGAATTAGATAGCCAACGTCGTAAGCGTCTAGCTGACTGCTTAAAAGAGACGGGGGCGCAAGTTTTTGTAAGTTCTATTACTGATAGCCAAATTGCGGATATGCGTGATGAAAATGGCAAGATGTTCCATGTGGAACATGGCACAATAGAGCAAAATATATAGCGGAAGATAACTCATGTCTGAAAATTACGATTCATCGAGTATTAAGGTACTAAAGGGTCTGGATGCGGTTCGTAAGCGTCCTGGTATGTACATCGGCGACACGGATGATGGCACCGGTCTGCACCACATGGTTTTTGAGGTGGTGGATAACTCAATTGATGAAGCGTTAGCGGGTCACTGTCAAGACATCGTTGTGACAATTCATGAGGACAATTCAGTATCGGTACGCGATGATGGTCGTGGTATCCCTACCGAAATGCACCCAGAAGAGAACGTATCAGCAGCAGAAGTTATTATGACGGTACTTCACGCTGGTGGTAAGTTCGATGATAACTCATACAAGGTATCGGGTGGTCTGCACGGTGTAGGTGTTTCGGTAGTAAACGCACTCTCTAAGCAAGTAACACTGACTATCCATCGCGGTGGTCAAATTCATACTCAAACTTACCATCACGGTGAGCCTCAAGCGCCACTGTCTGTGATTGGTGAATCTGAGCAAACGGGTACAGAAATCCGTTTCTGGCCAAGTGAAGAGACATTCTCTAACACAGAATTCCACTACGACATTCTAGCTAAACGTCTACGTGAGCTTTCTTTCCTAAACTCTGGCGTATCGATCAAGCTACGTGATGAGCGTGAAGAAGATAAACAAGATCACTTCATGTATGAAGGTGGTATCCAAGCGTTCGTTGATCACTTGAATACTAACAAGACACCAATCATCGAGAAAGTATTCCACTTCAACTCTGAACGTGAAGACGGTATCGCGGTAGAAGTCGCGATGCAGTGGAACGATGGTTACCAAGAGAACATCTACTGTTTCACAAACAACATTCCTCAGCGTGATGGTGGTACCCACCTTGCTGGTTTCCGTGCAGCCCTAACGCGTACATTGAACTCGTTCATGGATAAAGAAGGCTTCTCGAAGAAAGCGAAAACCGCAACTTCAGGTGATGATGCGCGTGAAGGTCTAACTGCGGTTATTTCGGTTAAGGTGCCAGATCCTAAGTTCTCAAGCCAAACTAAAGACAAACTGGTTTCTTCTGAAGTGAAGTCAGCGGTTGAGCAAGCTATGGGTGAGAAACTGTCTGAGTTCCTAATTGAACACCCAGCAGAAGCTAAAACGGTTTGTACTAAGATTATCGACGCAGCTCGTGCTCGTGATGCGGCGCGTAAAGCGCGTGAAATGACTCGTCGTAAAGGCGCTCTAGACCTAGCAGGCCTGCCAGGTAAATTGGCAGACTGTCAGGAAAAAGACCCAGCACTTTCTGAACTATACATAGTGGAGGGTGACTCGGCAGGCGGCTCCGCAAAACAAGGCCGTAACCGTAAGAACCAAGCGATTCTTCCACTGAAAGGTAAAATCCTTAACGTTGAGAAAGCGCGTTTTGACAAAATGCTTTCTTCTCAAGAGGTAGCGACACTTATTACAGCGCTTGGTTGTGGTATCGGTCGTGACGAGTACAACCCAGACAAACTGCGTTACCACAACATCATCATCATGACCGATGCCGATGTCGATGGTTCGCACATTCGTACGCTACTATTGACCTTCTTCTATCGTCAAATGCCAGAGCTGATTGAGCGTGGCTACGTGTACATTGCTCAGCCACCGCTTTACAAAGTGAAGAAAGGTAAGCAAGAGCAGTACATCAAAGATGAAGATGCGATGAACCAATACCAAGTGGCATTGGCGCTAGATAACGCATCTCTACACGTAAACGCACAAGCGCCAGCCCTAGCTGGTGAAGCGTTAGAGAAACTTGTTCAGCAGTACAACGCGGGCATTAAGCTGGTGGATCGCATGAGTCGTCGTTATCCACGTGCTCTTGTGCACGAACTGGTTTACACGCCACGTCTAACGGCAGAGCAGTGTCATGACGCAGCGTCAGTAGAAGCTTGGACTCAGCAGCTTGTTGAGCAGCTTAATGCCAAAGAAGTGGGCGCAAGCCAGTACAGCTTCGAAGTGGAACAACACGCTGAACTCGGTCTTAACCTACCTAAGATTATTGTTCGTACCCATGGTGTGACGCATGAATTTGCACTAAGTGTGGATCTGTTCAACTCGAAAGAATACGGCAAGCTAGCAGACCTATCTGAAGCGTTAGATGGCCTAATTGAAGAGGGCGCATACATCAAACGTGGTGAGCGTACTCAGCCAATCACCAGCTTTGTTGATGCTCTTGAATGGTTAATCAAAGAGTCGCGTCGTGGTCTAAGCCTACAGCGCTACAAAGGTCTAGGTGAGATGAATCCAGATCAGCTTTGGGAAACAACCATGGATCCAGAGACTCGCCGCATGATGCAAGTAACGATTGAAGATGCGGTTGGTGCAGATCAGCTGTTTACGACACTAATGGGTGACCAAGTAGAACCTCGTCGTAACTTCATCGAAGAAAACGCACTTAAGGTTGCCAACTTGGATGTGTAGATTTTCCTTTAATGGGTGAATCTAAATAGATTTTTAAAGGACTACCAGAAATGGTGGTCCTTTTTTGTTTCCGATATTTTAATTATTTTTCAAATGTTTGGAATATCATCCTCAAGAGGGAGGAATGACCGAGTTGGGGATATCTACAAGCACGTTGAAAATTTTTAAATCCGATCCCTTGAAACTAATTTGTACCAACCACATATCTATTGTTGAAGAGGGAAGCTGTCTTGCTCAAGAGAGAAGAAACAGAACCTCTGGATTCGCTGATAAGGTATCGCTCACGAGAGGATAACCTTAGAGGCACACATTGAACTGATTTATTACTACGTCCCAGCGTTATAAGAACCCGAGGAGTAGAAGATAAATCCCTTAGCCGGCAAAGATCTCAACAAGATAGATCCAAGTAAACTCACGGCTAAGACTATTGCTTACTATGAGGATAGCATTATGAGAACTGTAGATTTCACTCCACTTTACCGCAACGCAATTGGCTTCGATCGTTTATTCAACATGATGGAAGCAAACACTGCGAAAAACGCTTCTGGCGGTTACCCTCCTTACAACATTGAGCAGAAAGACGAGAACCACTATCGCATTACTATGGCAGTGGCAGGTTTCGCTGATGAGCAGCTCGATCTGACTCAGAAAGAGAATATGCTGATTGTTAAAGGTGAGCGTGATAGCGAAGAAGAGAAGCAATACGTTTACCAAGGTATCGCAGAACGCGATTTCGAACGCAAATTCCAGCTGGCAGACTACGTAAAAGTCGTGGGTGCGAGCATGAAAAACGGTCTGCTGCATATTGATCTAGAGCGTGAGATTCCAGAAGCGATGCAACCGCGTAAGATTGCTATCAATGGCGGTAACCTAATCGAAGGTTAATTAACCGTCTCAAAACTGAGAGTAAAGAGTGAAAGAGCGCATATTAGCGCTCTTTTTTGTTGTCCTTGAATCTGTAAATCAGTATTTTCAGCGCCGAAAACTATAAATTTGGATAATAGAATGAAGAAATTATTATTGGCGGCTTTCGTTATTGCTGTCTCTGGCTGCTCCAGCCTTGTTGCTCCGCTTGCGACCGACTACACCGCATCAAACGGTGAAAAGATTCGTATCGCTTATGCAAACCCTGAAAAATCGGCTAACTGTGAGTTGAAAGGCCAGTCAGCGTTCAACCCTAACTCGCAAAGTGTTATGGGGATTGTATCGTTTGGCGATAGTGGAATGGATGCTGAGCAAAAAATTAACTCAACTTTTGGTGAAGAAGCAGCAGCGTTAGGCGCTAACTACATTAATCGTGGGTTTGCTGGCTCTTCTACATACGGTGGCGTGTATCAGCGTTCTTCTACAGTAGAAGCAAGCTACTTTATATGTGAGCACATCCCAGCCCTATAAATACCTACAGCCCAAAGCGTAACCTTTGGGCTGTTTTAGTTTTGCAGCGCTTAACCTTGCTGGTAAGCGCGCTCTACTTCCTCTGCGATGATAGCGATACCTTTTTGCATCATTTCATCATCTTGAACATAGTTCATTCGCAAGCATTGATGAGCATGTTCCCAGTCATCTTCTTGACCAATAAAGAAGTACTCGCCAGGGACAATCAGTACCCCGCGTGCTTTTAGGCGCTGATACAGTTCCATAGTGGTGATCGGCAACTCGTCAAACCAAAGCCAAAGAAAAATAGCCCCCTCTGGTTTGTGAATACGGAAACGTGAATCAGTAATTGCTGTTTGCAGTAACTCGACAGCGCGCTGAGACTTCTGTTTGTAGAAAGGTTTAATTACTTCTGAGCTCAGCTTTAACAAATCCCCTTTGCCAATAATGTGGTTGGCAATCGCTGGGCCTAAACTGCCCGGAGCGAGACTGATAATGCCGTTCATATTGGTCATAGCCTGAGTAATTTCTTCACTGGCGATCACGATACCGCAACGTACACCCGGCAAACCGAGTTTTGATAGGCTCATGCAAAGAATGGTGTTTTCATTCCAGAATGGCTCAACATCTTCAAAAATAATATTTGGAAACGGTAAACCGTAGGCATTATCAATGATCAGTGGGATGTTGTTTTCACGCGCGAGCTTATCCAATTTATGGATCTCTTCGTCGGTCAGCACGTTGCCAGTCGGGTTGGTAGGGCGGGATGCACAGATAGCGGCGACAGAGTCATCTACCTTTAGCTGTTCAAAATCGACATGGTATTTAAATAGACCATTGTCGAGCATTTCAATCTCTGGGTGGTAAGAGACAAAAATATCTTCATCTATGCCTGCATCGCCATAGCCAATGTATTCTGGAGCGAGCGGCAGTAAGATTTGTTTGTGCGAGCCGTCGGGCTGTTTGCCAGCCAGCAGATTAAATAGGTAGAAAAAGCCACTTTGACTGCCGTTGGTTAAGCTGATGTTCTTTTCAGTGATATTCCAGCCATAGGTCTCTTTAAGTAGCTTGGCGAGTGCTTTAACAAATGCATCTTTGCCTTGTGGGCCATCGTAGTTTGCCATTGCGGCAACCAGCTCTCCACTTTCTAGCAGTTCCTCACTGGCGAGTCGAAAATAATCGAGCATGGCAGGAATGGCGGCCGGGTTACCCCCGCCGAGCATGATGGCGCCAGGAGTGCGTAGACCATCATTTAAATCATCCATTAACTGGGTAATACCTGAATACTGATTAAATTTTTCACCAAACTTAGAAAACTGCATTACTTTCTGTACCTAATTCATTGTTGTCATTGCTTTAGTTCTTGAACAGCTAGTGCGTGGCTAGCCAATAGAGTAATCCTTGAACATACATTAATGATAATAGGACGAAAAGCACTAAATCAGTGCATTGATAAAGAAAAGCCCAACTCCGAGGAGTTGGGCTTGAGTAGACTTGCTTAGAATAAGGTCTTAGCCCCTACTTTCGTGCTTACTTCTGCAGTAAAGAAATATCAGCAATTTCCAAGAACAGGTTACGCAGGTTGTTTAGCAGTGTCAGACGGTTCTTCTTCAGAGCTTCATCATCTGCCATCACCATTACATTGTCGAAGAATGCATCAACCGGCTCACGTAGGTCAGCAAGTTTGCTTAGCGCTTCTTGGTAGTTACCCGTCGCGAATGCTGGCTCTAGTGCTTCTGTCATCACTTCAACGCTTTCTGCTAGCGCTTTCTCTGCGTCTTCTTTTAGAAGCGCAAGGTCGATGTCTGCTGCTAGCTCACCGTCGAATTTCGCAAGGATGTTACCTACACGCTTGTTTGCTGCGGCTAGTGCTTCTGCAGCTTCTAGCTCACGGAAGTGAGATACTGCTTTCACGCGCTGATCGAAGTCTGCTGGCTTAGTTGGACGACGCGCGAGTACTGCTTGGATGATATCCACGCTGAAGCCTTCGTCTTTGTACCATGCATTGAAACGACCAAGCATAAATTCGATTACGTCGTCAGCAACATTTGCGTTAGTCAGTTTGTCGCCGAATAGAGACTGAGCTTTCGCGATCAGGTCAGTTAGGTCTAGGTTGTAGCCGTTTTCTACGATAATGCGTAGTACACCTAGAGATGCACGACGAAGTGCAAATGGGTCAGAGCCCTTAGGTGCTTGGCCAATACCGAAGATACCAACAATCGTATCTAGCTTGTCTGCCATTGCGACTGCTGAAGAAATACCTGTGCTTGGTAGATCGTCACCCGCGAAACGAGGCATGTACTGCTCGTAAAGCGCCAGTGCAACTTGCTGATCTTCACCATCGTGAGTCGCGTAGTGCATACCCATCACACCCTGAGTATCGGTAAACTCGAATACCATAGATGTCATTAGGTCACACTTAGCTAGCAAACCTGCACGCTTAGATTTTTCAACGTCAGCATCGATCTGCTCAGCGATGTAACCAGCAAGCTCTGTGATGCGGTCTGTCTTGTCTTTGATAGTACCAAGCTGCTTCTGGAAGATAGCTTGATCTAGCTCAGGTAGACGATCGATTAGAGGACGCTTACGGTCAGTGTTGAAGAAGAATTCTGCATCTGCAAGACGCGGGCGTACCACCTTCTCGTTACCTTCGATGACGTAGCGAGGCTCTTTCGATTCAATGTTTGAAACGAAGATGAAATTAGGTAGCAGCTTCTTGTTCTCGTCATACACTGGGAAGTACTTCTGGTCACCCTTCATGGTGTAAACCAAAGCTTCAGAAGGTACTTTTAGGAACTCTTCTTCAAACTTCGCAGTTAGAACTACTGGCCATTCAACCAAAGACGTTACTTCTTCAACTAGGTCATCTTCTAGCTCTGTAATACCACCTACAGCAGCACCTGCTTTTTCAGCATCGGCTAGGATGATTGCTTTACGCGCTTCGTAATCTGCCATTACTCTACCGCGCTCTTCTAGGATCGCTGGATATTGCTGTGCAGATTCGATAGTGAACTCTTGCTCACCCATGAAGCGGTGACCACGGATAGTGCGATCTGAAGCTACGCCTAAGATCTCGCCTTCGATAAGGTCAGAGCCCATAAGCATAGTTAGTGTTTTAACCGGGCGGATAAACTGAGTTGTCTTGTTACCCCAGCGCATTGGCTTAGCGATAGGCAGGTTACCCAGTGCTTTTGCTGCTAGCTCAACAACGATTTCAGACGTTGCTTGACCTTTCACTTCTTGTTTGAACAGAAGCCATTCGCCTTTGTCTGTCACGAGGCGGTCAGCTTGTTCAACTGTGATGCCGTTACCACGAGCCCAGCCTTGAGCCGCTTTAGTCGCGTTACCGTCAGCATCGAATGCGACAGAAACCGCAGGACCACGCTTCTCTACCACTTTGTCAGCCTGGCCTTCAGCTAGTGCTGAAACCTTAAGTGCTAGACGACGAGGAGCGGCGTACCATTTCACACCTTCGTGTGCTAGATCTGCGCCTTTTAGCTCAGCTTCGAAGTTTGCCGCGAACGCTTCCGCTAGAGTACGAAGTTGCGTTGGTGGTAGCTCTTCAGTGCCCAGTTCAATTAGAAATTCTTTAGCCATGATTACTTCTCCTCTTCCTTACGGCACACGTCTTTTTTAAGCATGGGGAAGCCTAGCGCTTCACGTGATGCGTAGTACGCTTCAGCAACAGACTTAGTCAGGTTGCGGATACGAAGGATGTAACGTTGGCGCTCTGTAACAGAGATAGCTTTGCGCGCATCAAGGATGTTGAATGCGTGGCCCGCTTTTAGAATGCGCTCGTAAGCTGGAAGCGGAAGTGGCTTCTCAAGCTCTAGTAGCTCTTTACACTCTTTCTCGCATTGGTCGAAGAAAGTGAATAGGAAGTCTACGTCAGCGTGCTCGAAGTTGTATGTAGATTGCTCAACTTCGTTTTGGTGGAAGATATCACCGTAAGTTACTTTGCTGCCGTCTGGTGCCACATTCCATACCAGGTCGTAAACAGAGTCTACTTCTTGGATGTACATTGCTAGACGCTCGATACCGTAAGTGATCTCACCAGTAACTGGCTTACACTCAAGGCCGCCTACTTGCTGGAAGTAAGTAAACTGAGTCACTTCCATGCCGTTTAGCCATACTTCCCAGCCAAGACCCCATGCGCCTAGCGTAGGGTTTTCCCAGTTGTCTTCTACGAAACGAATATCGTGTACTAGCGGGTCGATACCAAGAACTTCAAGTGAGCCTAGGTACAACTCCTGAATGTTGTCTGGAGATGGTTTTAGAGCTACTTGGAACTGATAGTAGTGCTGCAGACGGTTCGGGTTTTCACCATAACGACCATCGGTTGGACGACGTGAAGGTTGAACGTAAGCTGTCGACATTGGCTCTGGGCCAAGTGCACGTAGACATGTCATTGGGTGAGAGGTGCCCGCACCTACTTCCATATCTAGAGGTTGAACAATGGTACAACCGTTTTGTGCCCAGTAATCCTGCAGCGCGAGGATCATTCCCTGGAAGGTTTTGATATCGTAATTTTGCATAGTAATTCGCGCGATTCTTGTGTCAAAAATTGAGAAAAAATAACAATCAAGTATACCCAGATATTTGGCATGGGAGTAGCGTTAATCTTGATTAATTCCTAGGCAAAATTCTCCTTTAATGGAAATTTAATGGCTTATTCGTCCAAATTTTCCTAAAAGGGAGTTTATTTGCAGTTTATCGCTTGAGAAACACCTTTCAGATGGTTAGAATTTCGCCGTCTTTGGGGAGTAGCTTACTTAACTATCAACACTGGGATGTTAAGTTCGTTCGTCAACATAATTGATGCAAAATCATCATGGCGTTCGAGACGTATCGACCAATTTAATCACAACAATGTCGCATGCGTTTAGCAAGACCTTAGACAAATCATCACGAACCGGGGCGGGGCGTGAGGTTTGTCTTCGGTTAAAATTATAATCCCTGCCCCAGAAGAGCATGTCGTGAGCGTTTTAGCTATTTCTATCACTACCGTTGCCTTGGCGGAGATCGGTGATAAAACCCAACTTTTGTCCCTGCTTTTAGCCAGTCGATACCGCAAACCTATACCGATCATCGCCGCTATATTTTTAGCAACATTGGCGAACCATGCCCTTGCTGCATGGCTTGGTGTTGTTGTGGCCGATTACCTCTCTCCAGATATTTTGAAGTGGGTGCTGGTGGTGAGCTTTTTAGTGATGGCTGGTTGGGTACTGATCCCTGACAAACTTGATGACGATGAACAAATTTCTAGTCGAGGGCCGTTTGTCGCGAGCTTCATTGCCTTTTTTATCGCTGAAGTTGGAGATAAAACTCAAATCGCAACGTCGATTCTTGGTGCGCAGTATCCAGATGCGCTGACATGGGTCATTCTGGGTACGACGATTGGTATGTTACTGGCCAACGTCCCTGTGGTTCTGATTGGCAAACTATCTGCTGATAAGATGCCGTTAGACTTGATTCGCAAGATCACTGCTTTACTGTTTATTGCTCTGGCGACCGCGGCAGCCGTATTTCAATAACATCGGCTAAGTTGGTGTTAAATATCATTAACTAGCAGTGAAAAGATCCACTTCAAACTCTAAGTTTATTTCATTCTGAGTCGTGATCGCTGACATATAAGTGTCATACTTGTCATGGTACTTTAACCATGTGAATGATAGCGAGAGGGCAAAGTTATGCTTACACGTTATACGGGGATGACACCTAAAAGTCAGAGTTATTTGTTCACCTTTGGTCTAGCGCTGTGTTTGCTAGCAATGGTACTGACCGATATGTGGCTACCGATTGTGGCTGGTTCGTTTATATTAACTGGTTTGACTGTTGAAGCTTGGGTTCGAGCTGAACATATTATCCCGATGCATGAAGAGATGCGCGCGATGAGAAAGCAGATAAGTAAACTTCAGTCAGAAGTCCGCACTCTAGAATACGATGAATAAAACAACGGCAGCCTTTGTGGCTGCCGTTTTCTTTTCTGTTGTGGCGTTTAAGCCATTCCTTTCTTGATCAGATACTGATAAGGCAGTTGCTCGGTTTGCGAACCAATCAATTGGTGGTCCATAAAGCGGCAGAAACTTGGAATGTCGCGAGTTGTTGATGGGTCATCCGCCTTCACTAGCAGTACTTCACCATCTTGCATGGTTCTAATTGTCTTCCTGACCATCATCACTGGCTCTGGGCAGCGTAATCCTTGTGCCTCTAATGTCTTGGTTGCCTGTTCTGGATTGAATGTCATGGTCGTATCTTTGGTTACTCAATTTGGCCTAGATGATACTAGTGAAGAAAAAATATTCAATAACCCCTTGGCAAAGCGATCATTTTGTTTTAACTTAGTTAACAAGTTGGTAACATTTAAAACAGGAGAGCAAGTATGTTGACAGCTTTAGATCGTCTAACCATCTATTCAGTGCTGTGTTTTATCTCTTTTTGCGCACTTGTTTTACGTTCACCAGCAGAATCGTCGTCGTTTATGCCTTTGCTCGGCATGGGTGCGACGGTGGTAGGGATTTGGCTTGAGATGCATCGCTGGTCGAGCGCATCTGAAGAACAAGAAAACGAATTGTAGCACTTCCAACTACGTTTCGTTTTTTATCACTACGCTCAACTACATTCCGACACTATCCCCAGTTTTCTTGGGCTTCCCCGCTGAAAAGCGGGATTTTTTTTGCCTGAAAAAGGTACAATACGCCAATACCCATCTAAAGTACGTGGATTAAGCGTGGAATTAGAAGATATTTATCGTCGAGATCTTAACCTGTTAGTCGCACTGCGCGTGCTGATAGAAGAGTGCAGTGTGAGCAAAGCGGCGAATCGCCTTAATCTTAGTCAATCCGCGATGAGTCGTGTTTTGGGACGCCTACGCGATATGCTTGGCGACCCTTTGTTCACCCGCCAAGGTCAACATCTGATTCCAACAGAAAAGGCACTCGAAATTGATCGCTGTTTAGGTGAGCCGCTAGAATCCCTGCGTCAGTTATTGTCACCAATTGAGTTTGAACCAAGCAGCTGCGATCAAACGTTTAATATCGCCACGACGGACTACGCAATGCAAACTATCTTGCCGTTTGCTTTGCCACGTATTTATCAAGAAGCGCCAAATGTGTCGTTTAACTTTTTACCACTTCAGCATGATAGATTGGCTGATCAGCTTACCTATGAAGGTGCAGATCTAGCGATCTGCCGCCCAATTGGCCCTGTAGAGCCATTGCGTAGCGAAATTTTGGGTCGGGTTGGGGTGTTGTGCCTACTATCGAAGCAGCATCCATTGGCAGACAAAGAGCTCAGCCTGCAGGATTATCTCAACTACCCACATGCGATGATCGCTATCAGTGATGGTGTTAAGGCTTTGATTGAAGGGGCATTAGTTGACCAACCTAAGCGCAAGATGGTGCTGCGTGCATACCATCTAGAGGCAGCGTTGGCGATTGTCGATACCATGCCACTGATTATTACGGTTCCGGCGGACTTGGCTTATTTGGTGGCCGAACGCTATGACCTAGTTATCAAGCCATTGCCATTTCAGTTTACTCCGTTCGACTATTCGATGATTTGGCACCCACGCTGTGAGCATTCGCCTGCTCAGGAGTGGTTGCGCGGAATTGTAAAGGAAGAGTGCAGTCGCTTGATTGCCAAGCGCATTGAAGATATTGGTTTGGACTAAATCGTTTCAATAACAAAAGAGCCAGCATTACAGGTGCTGGCTCTTTTGTATCTAATTGCAGCTGTTATAGCTTAATCACAACACGACCTGTTACTTGGCCGTTAGTGATGTCTTCCGCGTATTTTGGTGCTTCAGCCAATTCCACTTCAGTACAAGCTTGCTCAAAGTAGCTATCTGGAAGTAGTTCTACCAGTTTCTCCCACGCTGTGATGCGTTTTTCGGTCGGGCAAGAGACTGAATCAATACCTTGTAGGCGAACGTTACGCAGAATGAAAGGCATCACTGTGGTTAGTAGGTCAAAACCACCTGCTAGACCACACGCTGCTACCGCGCTGTTGTAATCCATTTGAGCCAGTACTTTTGCCAGTACTTTACTGCCTACAGTATCAACTGCGCCTGCCCACACTTGCTTTTCAAGTGGGCGTGCTGGCTCTTCAAACTCGGCACGGTCGATAATGCGGCTTGCACCTAGTTTCTCAAGTAATGGGCCATTTTGCTCAACACGACCTGTTACCGCTGCCACTTTGTAACCTAGCTGTGCCAATAGCGTTACTGCTACTGAGCCAACACCGCCACTTGCGCCAGTAACAAGAATTTCGCCGTCTTCAGGCTTAATTCCAGCATCAAGCAGAGCTTGGACACATAGCATTCCTGTGAAGCCAGCCGTACCGACCATCATGGCTTTCTTGCTGTCTAGCCCTGTTGGTAACGGAACGAGCCAGTCTGCTTTCAGGCGTGCGCGCTGAGCCATACCCCCCCAGTGGTTTTCACCGACGCCCCAACCTGTCAGTACCACTTTGTCACCTGCTTGGTAGCGGTCATCGTCTGAGTTCACTACAGTACCAGCTAAGTCAATGCCTGGAACCATAGGGAAATTACGGATGATTTTGCCTTTCCCTGTGATTGCTAAACCGTCTTTATAGTTTAGTGATGAGTAATCAACATCAATCAGTACGTCGCCTTCTGGCAGTTGCGCTTCGTCGATCTGCTCGATAGAAGCAATAGTACGTTTTTCTTCTTGGTTTAGAATCAGTGCGTTGAACATAAGTGGTCTCCACAAAAAAGAGCAGCAATTTAAAAACTGGTTATGAGTGTAGATCCAAATTAGATATGACAAAAATGAAACTTTAGCATTATATCTATGCGCATCACGCATTTTGACCAAAGTATAAGCAAGAGAGAGGTGTTGTGTGGTTATAAATGACAAAAGCCCCTAATCGAGAGGATTAAGGGCTTAGGTATTTAAGAGAGGAAGAATTTGTACGACGGGTTGTCGGTTTCATCCTTACACTGGTAACCCAGTTCGCGTAGGTGAGCAGAGAAGCGAGATAAATCGGATTCATCTAACTCAAAGCCACACAGAACGCGGCCATAGTCAGCACCATGATTACGATAATTGAACAAGCTGATATTCCAGTGTGTTCCCAGTGTGCTCAAAAACTTCAATAGTGCACCAGGGTATTCTGGAAACTCAAAGCTATATAAACGTTCTTTAAGTGGTTTAGAAGGTTTACCACCAATCATATAGCGTACGTGCAGCTTAGCCATTTCGTCGTCAGAAAGGTCGACCACAGGGTAGCCACCATCACGCAAGTCATGAATGATGTTATCCAGCTCTTCTTGTCCACCTTGCAGACGGACACCAACAAAGATATTGGCTAGTGCGTCATCGTTGTAACGGTAGTTAAACTCAGTCACGGCACGGCCGCCAATCAAGTTACAGAACTCGAAGAACGCACCTTGACGCTCTGGGATGGTTACCGCCAGTAGACCTTCACGTTTCTCACCCAGTTCACAGCGCTCAGAGACATAACGTAGACCGTGGAAGTTAGTGTTGGCACCAGAAAGAACCGTTCCTAGGTTTTTATCCTGCAGCCCGTTTTGCTCGGCAAATTTCTTCAAACCTGCTAAAGCCACAGCGCCGGAAGGTTCGGCAATCGCACGTGTGTCTTCAAAGATGTCTTTCACAGCCGCGCAGATTTCATCACTTGAGACTGAGATATGCCCATCAATGTACTTCTGACAAAGGCGGAAAGTCTCTTCACCAATGCGTTTTACGGCGACACCATCAGCAAACATGCTCACTTGATCGAGAACGACTGGCTCACCAGCATCTAACGCTGCCTTTAGGCAAGCGGAGTCTTCTGGCTCAACCGCAATCACCTTGATTTCAGGCATCAGCTGTTTAACCAGTACAGCAACACCTGCCGCGAGACCACCACCACCAACGGGAACGAAGATGTAGTCGAGGTGACCATTTTGCTGCAACATCTCCATACCTATGGTGCCTTGACCAGCAATCACCAGTGGATGATCGAATGGTGGCACAAAGGTATAACCGTTTTCTAGAGATAAGCGCTCTGCCTCGGCTTTGGCCTCGTCAAAATTGTTACCGTGCAATAAAACGTTGCCACCAAAACCACGTACCGCTTCGACTTTGATGTCTGGTGTGGTTTTCGGCATCACGATAGTGGTCTTGATGCCCAGTTTAGTGCCTGAAAGTGCCATACCCTGAGCATGGTTACCCGCAGAGGCCGCAATAACCCCCGCTGCTTTTTGCTCTTCACTAAGGCTTGCAACCATGTTGTAAGCACCGCGCAACTTAAACGAATGAACCGGTTGGCGGTCTTCACGTTTGATTTGCACGTTATTACCAATACGCGCAGCAAGGCGAGGCATTTCCTGAAGTGGCGTTACTGTGGCCACTTCATAGACAGGAGCTCTTAAGATCTGGCGCAGGTAATCTGCGCCAGTTTGAGGTTCTTGCCCTGAAAGTATTGAGTCACTCATAAGCTAGTCCTCTAGCTTAGATTTATCTCGTACTGCACCTTTGTCAGCACTGGTCGCCATACTTGCGTACGCTTTTAGTGCAAATGAAACTTCACGTTGACGGTCGACTGGTTTCCAGCCTAACTCATCTTGTTTTGCACGGCGCTCAGCAAGTTCCTGTTCTGAAACTTGTAAAGAAATTGAACGGTTTGGAATATCAATAGCGATCATATCGCCTTGTTTCACTAAGCCGATTGCACCGCCGTTAGCTGCTTCTGGAGATGCGTGCCCGATAGACAAACCAGATGTACCGCCAGAGAAGCGACCATCCGTTAGTAGAGCACACTCTTTACCTAATCCCATTGATTTGAGGTAAGTGGTTGGGTAGAGCATCTCTTGCATGCCCGGACCACCCTTAGGACCTTCGTAACGGATAACAACCACATTGCCTGCTTTCACTTTGCCGCCTAGGATGCCTTCAACCGCATCTTCTTGGCTTTCAAACACTACCGCAGGGCCAGTGAATTTATGAATGCTCTCATCCACACCGGCGGTCTTAACGATACAGCCATCTAATGCGATGTTGCCAGAAAGAACGGCCAGGCCACCCTCTTGGCTAAAGGCGTTGTCTTTGGTGCGGATACAACCTTCAGCGCGGTCATCATCAAGGCGATCCCAACGACAATCCTGAGAGAATGCCTGAGTGGTACGAATACCTGCAGGACCTGCGCGGAAGAACTTCAATACTTCTTCATCTTCAGTTTGGATGATGTCGTATTTGGCGAGCTGCTCTTTCATTGACAGACCAAGAACGGTGCGAGCTTGATTGTGTAGCAGACCAGCGCGGTCAAGTTCACCAAGAATCGCCATTACACCACCCGCGCGGTGTACGTCTTCCATATGATACTTCTGCGTTGATGGCGCTACTTTACATAGGTGTGGAACCTGACGAGATAGACGATCGATATCTTCCATATCGAAATCCACTTCACCTTCTTGTGATGCTGCTAGCAGGTGCAGAATAGTGTTGGTTGAACCACCCATTGCAATATCAAGTGCCATTGCGTTTTCAAACGCATCAAAGGTCGCGATGTTGCGCGGTAGTGCAGATTCGTCATCTTGCTCGTAGTAACGACGCGTCAGTTCAACAATGCGACGGCCCGCATTAAGGAAGAGCTGTTCACGGTCAGCGTGAGTAGCTAGCATTGAGCCGTTACCAGGCTGAGAAAGACCTAGCGCCTCGGTGAGACAGTTCATTGAGTTAGCAGTAAACATACCTGAACATGAACCACATGTCGGACATGCACTACGTTCGATCTGCTCACTCTGCTCGTCTGACACTTTCGGGTCAGCGCCTTGGATCATCGCGTCAACCAAGTCTAGCTTGATGATCTGATCAGAAAGCTTGGTTTTACCCGCTTCCATTGGACCGCCAGAAACAAAGATAACCGGGATATTGAGGCGCATTGACGCCATTAGCATCCCCGGGGTTATTTTGTCACAGTTTGAGATACATACCATGGCATCAGCACAGTGTGCATTGACCATGTACTCAACCGAGTCGGCAATCAGCTCACGTGATGGTAGCGAATAAAGCATACCGCCGTGGCCCATTGCGATACCATCGTCGACAGCAATGGTGTTGAATTCTTTGGCGATACCGCCCGCTTTTTCAATCTCACGTGCTACCAACTGACCCATGTCTTTTAAGTGCACGTGGCCCGGTACAAACTGGGTAAACGAGTTTACTACCGCGATGATAGGTTTACCGAAATCTTCGTCTTTAACGCCGGTAGCACGCCATAAGGCACGCGCACCGGCCATATTGCGTCCGTGTGTTGTGGTTGCTGATCTATATTTTGGCATTGTGTTACTTCCTATATTTGCCGGTGCTTATTAAGCTTTGTCTGCGTCTTGTGGGTAAACGTAATCTAGCCAACCCCATTTATCTTCTGTGGTGCCATTAAATAGGCCGAAGTAAGCTTCTTGGAGCTCTTTGGTGATTGGACCACGTTTACCGCTGCCGACTTCAATCTTATCGATAGTTGCAACAGGAACGACCTCTGCTGCAGTACCTGTCATAAAGACTTCGTCTGCTAGGTAAAGCGCTTCACGCGCAATGTTTGCTTCACGCACTTCATAACCGCGATCACGAGCGATAGTCATAATTGAATCACGCGTGATACCCGGCAGGATTGCACTGGTTGCTGGTGGAGTGGTGATAACACCATCTTTAATGACGAAGATATTTTCACCTGCACCTTCTGAGAGGTAACCATCAACACTGAGTGCGATACCTTCATCGTAGCCGTGACGGCGTGCTTCACCACCAACAAGTAGTGAAGATAGGTAGTTACCACCGGCTTTTGCGGCAGTAGGAATCGTGTTTGGCGCTGCACGGTTCCAACTAGAGATCATCGCATCAACGCCTTTCTCTAGGGCTTCTTCACCTAGGTAAGAGCCCCAAGGGAAAGCCGCAATGATCAGTTCCATTTCAGTGCCTACTGGTGGGCATACACCTAGACCTACGTTGCCGACGAAACCTAGTGGGCGAATGTAGGCACTATCGAGTTTGTTTTGACGTAGCGTTTCGCGCGTCGCTTCCATGATCTCTTCAACGGTGTACGGGATAGGGAAACGATAAATTTTTGCTGAGTCTTTAAGACGTTTTGCGTGCTCTGGATGACGGAAGACAACCGGTCCTTTTGGTGTGTTATAGCAGCGTACACCTTCAAATACAGAGGTTCCGTAGTGCATAGCGTGGGTCAAAACGTGCACGTTTGCCTCTGCCCAAGGAACCATTTCACCGTTAAACCAAATGTAGTCTGCTGTTTTTGTAGCCATTATTGTCTTCCTTATGCACAAATCTTTTGTTGTAGGTTGTTATTCGGGAGTTCGTCACTCGCAATTGTAGTGACTTCAACAGTGCGTACGTCCCAAAGCTTCTCGATTTGATTGGTGAGAAATGATATTGGGCGATCGCTGTCAACGATGATTTCAACGCTGGCGACTTTGCTCTCGTGGTTTTGTGTTCCGGCCACTTGCCTAACAATAAAACCACGGTGGCGTACCACGCGAAGAACACGTTCTAACAGTACTGGTTTATCATCTGCTTTGATGTCAATTAGATATCTTTCCATGTTAGGTGTTCTCCAGCATGTCGTTGTTTGATGCACCTGGTGGTACAAGCGGCCATACGTTTTCTTCTTCGTCGATTAAAACATGAAGCAAGTATGAGGTTTTACTTTCTAGCATTTCTTTAAGAGCAGGCTCAACTTCTTCTTTTTTAGTGATCACCTTACCTGGAATATCAAAGGCTTTTGCTAGCATCACAAAGTCTGGGTTGTCATCAAGAATGGTTTCACTGTGGCGACCATCAAAGAACAGCGATTGCCATTGGCGAACCATGCCTAAACGCTGGTTATCGAGCAGAACGACTTTGACCGGAATTTGACGACGCTTCAGTGTGCCTAGCTCTTGGATGTTCATCATAAATGAGCCATCACCTGTGATAAGAATAGACTGATCATCAGGTCGAGCAACCGCTGCCCCCATCGCTGCCGGAAGGCCAAAGCCCATAGTGCCTAGACCCGCGGATGTGATGAAGTTTTGTGGCTCGCGTGGTTGAATGTGTTGTGCTGCCCACATCTGGTGCTGGCCCACATCGGTAGAAATAATCGAAGTTTCCGGCATAAGATCAGATAGCTGCTTCAGTAACCCTGGAGCATAGATAAGATCGCCCGGGTGGTCGTAGCGCCACTTGAAACCACTACGGAGACTTTCACTATGCTTAACCCAAGGTGTGATGTCTTGAGTCAGCTCTAATTGAGGCAGAACAGCAGGGATCTCACCACGTACTGGCGCATTAGCTTGGCGCAGTTTGTGAATCTCTGCGGCATCAATATCAATGTGAACCACCTTAGCGTTTGGTGCAAAGGTATCGAGCTTGCCGGTAACTCGGTCATCAAAGCGGGCACCAACAGCAATTAAAAGGTCACACTCTTGTACGACTAGGTTGGCCGCTTTAGTACCGTGCATGCCGAGCATACCTAGATAGTGAGGATCATGACGCTCAATCGTACCTAGCCCTTTTAGGGTGCTGACAGAAGGCATAGGGTTTAAACGTAGGAACTCTCGTACCGAGTCCGTTGCGTGACCAAGCTGTGCACCACCACCGACGTAAAGTACCGGACGAGAGCTTTGAGAAAGCAGCTCTTGTGCTTGGCTAATAGCCTCTTGGCTTGCCACAGGCATCGCTGGTGGAGAAAAAGGAGGAAGAAGGTTTACAGGTGCTTGGCCTAGCTGAACATCTTTGGCGATATCAACGATAACTGGGCCTGGTCGACCTGCTTTCGCCACTTCAAATGCTTCAGCGAGTGTTGGAGCCAGTTCATTGATATCTGTTACTAGGTAGCTGTGTTTAGTACAGGCCAGCGACATACCGATCACATCGATTTCTTGGAAGGCGTCAGTACCAATATGAGAGCTTGCAACCTGGCCTGTGATCGCAACCAGTGGAATAGAATCCATAAAGGCATCGGCGAGACCTGTGACTAGGTTGGTCGCACCTGGCCCTGATGTTGCCATACAGACAGCGACGTCTTGAGTTGAGCGAGCCATACCAATTGCGGCCATCGCTGCACCTTGTTCATGTCGACAAAGGATATGTTCGACACCGCCATCATAGAGGGCATCGTAGATTGGCATGATGGCCCCGCCTGGGTAACCAAATACGGTTTTAATGCCTTGCTGCTTTAGGGCGGAAACGACTAACTCGGCACCTGTCATTGTGAGCCCCCTTTACGCATTGTTTGATGTTGTGTTGTGTTGCACGTCATGTGCGCTCCCATTCTTCCTACGGCTCTTTTTTTTCTGAGCTTTAATTTATGTCTGCCAATTTTTCAGCGTACTAATTGTAAAAAACCCCCGGACTTTTCAGTGCGGGGGTTTTTTTTAATCTGTGGTTATTTTTCGCCCACTCTACCCCGCGCGGAATCAATAATGACCACGATAATCAGGGCAATCAGTGCGTTAATGCGGGCGTTGAAGTTCATTTATTATTTCTTTAGTTATCTGTGCCTAATAGGACACGAAATTGTTTGCGTCTCTAGTGGTAACATACAATTCCGCTGCATGACAAGCAAAAACTCATTCTTTTTTCACATTCTTTCAGCATCTCGCCAAGCTATATAACAACCTTGATAACAAAATAGACGAACTATCAGGGGGATAAATAATGATCAAACAACAAGTGAGCTTAGTATGGGATTAGCGATCATTCATAGTCGAGCTTGCGTTGGGGTAGAGGCACCAACAGTGACGGTAGAAGTGCATATCAGTAATGGTATGCCGGGATTTACCTTGGTTGGGCTACCTGAAACCACGGTTAAAGAGTCTCGCGATAGAGTGCGCAGTGCGATCATCAATTCGCGTTTTGAATTTCCAGCTAAGCGAATCACAGTCAATCTCGCGCCTGCTGATTTACCTAAAGAAGGTGGTCGATTCGATCTGCCGATTGCATTAGGTATTTTAGCGGCGTCGGAGCAAATTCCTGTTAATGAGCTAAATAATCAAGAGTTTATTGGCGAGCTTGCTTTATCTGGAGAGTTAAGAAGGGTGAAAGGGGTGTTACCCGCGGCGTTGGCTGCCAATCGAGTTGAGCGCAGTTTAGTGGTTCCCCATAGCAATGGTGATCAGGCGGCTTTAGTCGGTGCTGAAAGACATAAATCGGCGCAAAGCCTACTTGAAGTGTGTGCCGACTTGTGTGGGCAACAAAAGCTCTCACTACATCAAACCGCGCAAGCTTGTGCAGCACCGAGTAGCCAGAGAGATCTGCAAGACATTATAGGGCAGCAGCAAGGCAAGCGAGCTTTAGAGATTGCTGCTGCAGGTAATCACAATTTGCTATTTCTTGGTCCTCCGGGGACAGGCAAAACCATGTTGGCTTCGCGTTTATGCGATTTGCTGCCCGATATGTCAGATAGTGAGGCGCTTGAATCGGCTTCTGTAGCTTCACTGACACAACAAGAAATCAATGCCCACAATTGGAAACAGCGTCCTTTCCGCTCCCCACATCATTCTAGTTCGATGGCTGCGCTCGTAGGTGGGGGCTCTATCCCAAGGCCAGGAGAGATCTCGTTGGCGCACAATGGATTATTGTTTCTCGATGAGATGCCCGAATTCGAGCGCAAAGTGCTCGATTCATTGCGTGAGCCATTAGAGTCAGGGGAGATTATTATCTCGCGAGCCCAGGGCAAGACACGCTTTCCCGCTAGGTTTCAGCTAGTTGGGGCATTAAACCCAAGTCCTACTGGGTACTACGAAGGCAACCAGTCGCGAGCCAATCCGCAAACTATTCTGCGCTACTTAAGCCGTTTATCTGGCCCATTGCTTGATCGCTTTGATATGTCACTAGAAATTCCTGCTTTACCAAAGGGGACGTTAGCAGAAGGGGGAGAAAGAGGCGAATCGACCCAGATTGTGCGCGATAGAGTATTGATAGCGCGTGAAAAAATGTTGTCACGGGCAAGTAAGGTGAACGCCTTGTTAGGCAGCCGAGAAATCGAGCGTTATTGCCCGTTACATAAGCAAGATGCGCAGTTTTTGGAAACTGCTCTACATCGATTAGGGCTTTCTATTCGTGCTTACCATCGCATTATCAAAGTCGCACGCACCATTGCTGACTTAGAAGGGGCGAGCCATATTGAGCGCAATCATCTTGCAGAAGCACTAGGCTACCGAGCGATGGATCGGTTGTTGCGGCAGTTGACCGCGCAGGCGGTGTAAAAAAGCCCGCTTTTGCGGGCTAGTGAAGTTAGAACTGGTAGTTTACACCGACAGAAAAGATCATCTGGTCTTCATCGTAGAATTCGATGTTTGAGTCGGTTTGGCCATAACCCGCAAAAGAGATCAGAGACCAATCTCGCCAACCCATAAACTGCTGATACTCATAGGCCGCAAAGAGACTTAATTCGTCATCGTCGCGAACCTTGTTGTAGACAGGGTGTGAAGCATCATAACTTTTGCTGGTGTAACTCGCGGTAAGCGCAAACTGATGGCGATTGATGACTTTAAACAGCGAAAGCTCGCCGCCCCAAGAGGTGAGCGAGTTCGCATCGCCATCGGCATCCGTTTTAATGTAAGTCAGCGATGGGACTAAGAACATAGTACGGTCGACGGGAATGCGATAATTACCTTTTACATAGATCGATGTCGCGTCACGTCGCAGTAACTGTTGGTCACTCACTGAGCGCGCCTGACCAGACTGTTCATTCTCTATATCTTTGATCGCGTATGCGGTATCTAGACTAAAACCAGAGTTAGCAATATTGCTAAATTTAAGTCGGTACGCGTTACCTTTTTCGTCGGTGACGGAGCGCGCGCTTCCTTCTAGGAAAGGATCGGCCCAAGTCTCTCCAGACATAATGGTCGGTAGGAAAGAGGCATCAATCACTGTTCCATTGGCCAATTGTTGCTTATAGCCTAACTCTAACGCTAAGGTACCGATTGCTATATCTTCACGAGATGTACCTGCATAGAACTGCTTGTCGAGTTGACTACCAAACGTATAAGCAATGCTACCTAGCGGCAGCGCCAAGACACTGCTATCACTTTGACCTTTCTGCGTATTGTCCGTAATGGTCGCGTTAGTATCGGTATTAAAATTAGAGGTTGAAGAGGTATAACCGGCACTGAGTGAGACTTCGCCGCTGATCCCCGCTGAATCAGAGAGCTGGGCCATTGCTGGTGCTGTGCTCAGTACAGCAAGCGCAATAAGGGTTGGTTTTGTGGTCATTACGGGTTCTCCATGGTGTAAACCTAGTGACTGATTGCCTTGAGGTCGAAGTGTGCTCTAACAACTCTGACCATCGTTAGATTAGTTTCAAACTTTCCAATGGCTTGTATAATTACACGCTGTTTTATTATTCATAAATGAATGTTTATAAATTTTTCATTAAATCTCACTTATTAAGCGTATGTTGGCACATTTACTCCTTGTTCTGAATGTTAGTTTGGTCATCTTAAACTCCGCAGTCTGCTCGATAGCTATCTGTGTTGTGGCCGTTTTTAAGTTTGTTTTGCCAAGTGCTGCACTTAAAGCAAAGGGTACTCAGCTTGCCAATAAAATAATGTGGCTTTGGGCAACGATAAATTCTGCCATTCTTAACGTTTCGAACCAAATTGAGTGGGATATTCAAGGCGGTGACGAACTGAAACAAGATGGTTGGTACTTGATGATCAGTAACCACCTTAGCTGGACAGATATTGTTGTACTGTGCTGCGTGTTCAAAGATCGCATTCCAATGCCTAAGTTTTTTCTTAAGCAGCAACTTCTCTATGTGCCTTTTATTGGAATGGCTTGTTGGGCTCTCGATATGCCATTTATGCGTCGCTATTCACGCGAATATCTGATTCGTCATCCAGAGAAACGTGGGCAGGATTTGGCAACCACTCGTCGCTCATGTACTAAGTTCAAGCACACACCTACTACGGTTGTGAATTACGTGGAAGGGACGCGTTTTAATGCAGACAAGCAGCGCAAAAGCAAAGCGGGTTATCAATATCTTCTGCAGCCTAAAACAGGAGGGATAGCGTATACGCTAGCAGCAATGGGCGATCAGTTTGAGAGTATTATTGATGTCACGTTAGCGTATCCAGAGAATACACAAAAACCGTTTAAAGATGCTCTGATGGGTCGTATGACCAAGATTGTTGTCCGCACTAAAGTCTTGCCAGTGGATGAGCAAGTGCGAGGTGATTACTTTAATGACAAGCCATACAAGCGCCAGTTTCAGCAGTGGCTAGGCGATGTTTGGCAACAGAAAGATGAATTGTTACAGCAAGTACATCAAGATAAGTAATTAAATCTACAGAATAAAAAAGGGAGCGTTTGCTCCCTTTTTACTTGGTGACTATTTTAGCGTTAGTAAGTAATTGACTAAGGCAAAGTACTCATCCAGTGAGGTGATTGAGCCTGCTTCAACTAAGTATTTGTTGTTAACAATAACCGCTGGAACACCTGATAGACCGCTGTTTTTAAACTGTTTGTCGAAGCGGCGAACCATTGAATCTACCGCAAAACCGTTAAATGCTGCGTCGAACTTCTTCGCATCGACGCCTTCATCCAAGAAGATCTGACGAAGTTCTTCATCATTTTTGGGTGCTTTACGCATGTTGTGGATGCGGTTAAATAGCACGGGTGTCATCTTGTCTTCTACTTTCAGCACAATCATGGTTGCGTAAGCTTTGCTCATCGACTCACCCATGTTGCCACCCATAAAAGAAACATGATTTTTCTGGAACTTAGCCTCTTTAGGTAGCTTAGTTTTTAGCTGCTGAATAATAGGTTCGAACGAGTGACAGTGTGGACAGTAGAAAGAGAAAAACTCTGTTACGATCGGTTTCTTTGAGGCTTCTAAATCCAGCACCTTGTAGTGCTCACCTTGATTGAACTGCGCAGCGTGAGCAGATAGGCTCAACATCAGTGTGGCAACTAGTGCAAACAGCTTTTTCATTCTTGACTCCATGTTGTCGATTTTCTTACCACTGTGGCATAAGTGAAAGTGGTGGCTCATCCAGTGCAGCAATTTGCTCTTTAAAAGCAAGTACCTGACTCTCCCAGTATTTTGGATCATTGAACCAAGGAAAAGCGAGAGGAAAAGCTGGATCTTGCCACCTTTTTGCTAACCATGCCATATAGTGCACCATACGTAGACCGCGCAGTGGCTCAATTAGTTTCAATTGATTGCTGTTGAAGTCGTTAAACTCCTGATATGCCTCTAACAGAATGTCTAACTGCATCAGTTTGTCTGCTCGCTCGCCGTTAAGTAGCATCCACAAGTCTTGAATAGCAGGACCGTTACGAGAATCATCTAGGTCAACAAACATCGGGCCATCGCGCCAAAGAATATTTCCTGGATGGCAGTCACCATGCAAACGAATCAGACTGGTTGAGTCAGCCCAGTGGTTTTCTAGAGATTTAATCAGTAAATCGAGATCGTTAAAAAACGCATTTTCGAGATGCATCGGAATAAACTGAGAGTGTTCCAGTAACTTGCGCGGCTGATAGACATACTCTTCGAGCCCTATGGTTGGACGGTGCTGGAAAACCTGTTTTGAGCCAACTTTATGAATACGACCTAAAAAGCGTCCAACCCCTTCGAGCTGCTCAAGGTTATCGACTTCAAACTGGCGCCCGCCAACACTTGCAAATAGGGCAAACAGATAGCCTTGATATTGGTGGAGAGTTTGACCGTTAATAATTACAGGAGGAGCAACAGGGATCTCTGACTCGATCAGTTCAAGGGTAAAGTCATGTTCCTCTTGGATTTGTTCTAAGCTCCATCGCTCTGGGCGGTAAAACTTAGCCACATAACGTTGGCGCTCTTCATCGGTAAACTGGTAGACGCGGTTTTCATAGCTGTTAAGAGCCAGAAATCCAGATTCCGCTCGAATACCAATGCTTTCGAGGGCATACCACATAAAATCAGGCGTTAACGCATCAAAGTTAAAGGCTTGCTGTGTCATAAAATAAAAGAGGCTCATTGCTGAGCGTTTCCTAGGTTGTTTAGTATGGGTAATTGTAGTTCATTGTTATTAAATACAACCACTTAGTGTTTTCTATTATATGGCTATGGGGCGTTCTGGGTCATAAGTGTGGTCATTTTGTGGATCTCTTAACTTGTTTAGTGGGTTGAGTTTAACCGCGTCAATCAAGTGATCAGGAGCCAAATGCGCGTAAGTCATCGTTTGATTAATACTAGCATGCCCGAGTATTTCCTTAAGCGTTAAAATATCCCCGCCATTCATTACAAAGTGACTTGCAAAGGTATGGCGCAAAACATGCACCTTTTGTCCTTTGGGTAAATCAAAGCCTAGCTTATCAAATATCTTAACTAACCTTACTTGCGGGTCTTCACTGAACAGGTTGCCGCCACTCTCAGGATAAATATCATCATATAACTGCTTGCTAATAGGGACGGTTCTGGGCTTGCCTGTCTTGGTGTTAGTAAATCGGATGCGATAAGGACTAAGGTTACTAGATTTTAGTGTGACCGTTTCTCTCCATCGTGAACCAGTAGCCAAACTAATTTCTACGATTTTTAGTAGTTCCCAATCATTTTTAAGGTAGTCCAAAAGGTCTTGGGTTTGTTTAAGGGTCAGGTAAGTCATTTCTGACTTTTCAGGCGCGGGTTGCTTTAGGTCTTTCAGTGGATGTGCGCCAGTAAAATCACCAGTCTCAATCAAAACAGAAAAGACGTTGCTTAAGCATGAGGTTAGGCGTCTAACTGTGTTTGCTTTTTGACCCCTTGCCATGCGTTCTAATTGCCAGTTGCTAATCAAAGTCGCGTCAATATTGTTTACAGTGGGGTCGCCCAACTCACGACAGATTAGCTCTACCTTTTTTCGGTAGTTGGCTGCGGTTCGTTTAAGTTGACCGGACTTAATCCACCAAATATCTATAAGCTCAGAAAGACGGCGTTTATCTACAGGTAAGCCTAACCACTCTTTGTTGTGGTGCGTAGAAAGTATGTGCTTTTCATAGGCTAAAGCTTCTGCTTTTTTGTCAAACTTACGTCTGAAACGCTTGCCGTTTCTTCCTGACGGTCTCAGGTCTACAAGCCACTTTTCGCCGTCTTTCTTGATACTCATATGATTTTCTTCATAACAGGAGCAACAGCTTTACCTATGATCTTAAAGTTGCGCCCGTTCTTGTGGTTAATGTTGAAAGCTGGATATTTAAGGTTGTCAGAAATCACCTTATAAACGCCATTTTCAATATCCCAATGTAAGCGTTTAACGTATACCGCATCATCAATTCGAATTACATACACTCCATTTACAACAGGGTGTTGCTGCTCTCTTATGTCGACAAGTAGCCTATCTCTATGGCTTAAAGTCGGCTCCATTGAGTCGCCGTCTACAAAAATTACAGAACTATAATCAGGCTTTAAGCCATATTCATGTAATAACTCTATCGGTAGGCTAAAAACTCCGATTTGAAATTCCGATTGAACCAAAGTTCCCGCCCCTGCAGCTGCATGTACATCATAAACTGGTAGCTTTGCCCACTCTTCGAACTCATTTAGAGGTTTTAATCCGTGTGCATTGCTAGGTGGAAGAGACCAATCTTTTTCTAAGAGCTTTTTTTGCTCAGTCTTATCTGTGACGGATCTCTCAATTATTTGCTTTTGTATATCTGGGTGAAAGTTGGAAATATGGTATTCGACAGCGCGGGCGTGTCCTATAGCTTTTCTTTTTAACCAATTGTTTCTTCTGGCTTTTTGTCCTATCCCTGTAATTGTGTTTGGCATGCCATCGAGCTCAATTAGTAAATCGCTCATTACCCACTCTTTCATAAAACCACCCTTAAGAACCTTTGAAAACCAAACTAGTTATGCTTAAATCCAATAGAACCTTTACGAACCATTTAATGGTTCTTTAACTGTTTTTTAGGAGTATTTAAGTCATGGTAGGTCATAAACAAACAGAAATGAATAATGTTAACGGTTTTTATGGGTCTTTTGTCACAGTTGAGAAGTACGCAGAACTAACAGGCTTTTCTGTTGCTGCTGTGCGAATGCAGGTTAAACGCGGTCAATTGCCCCTTTTGAAGCGTGAAACCTCAAGTGATGCACGCCGAGTGCTAATCAATATGCGGGCAATTGATCAGTTAGCGGAAGAGCAAGCCATTCAGCACCAAGATTGGAAAGCAGCGATCTAAGGCGGGTAGATATGCCAACTGAAAAGGGGCTCGCTATTCTCGAAAGCCTAAAAGCCCAACACTTTCCTAAAGGATACCGCTCACAGCGTAAGGGCGGTAAAGACTACAGATACAGTAGAAAAGGTCAGGCGGAGTTTAAACGCGCGGCAAAACTACAAGCTATCAAGCACAGAGAATCCATTGCATGAAAAACTATGCAAAAAAAACTACTAACCCATTAACCAAACTCCCTGATTCATTGCGTCAGGAGCTTGCAACTTATGTAGTTAAGAATCAGGGCAACACCTATAACCAAGCCACACCAAAAGAGCGTGTTTTTGAGTTTGCTCATCAAGTGGCTAACCGCTTTAAATTACCTAGTGATATTCGTAGCTATCTTGATAAAGCATCTGCGGTACGTTTTCGTAAGTACGGCTTTAAGCGTGCTATTGAGTTTATCGAGTCTCGCGCTAGTGCGGTTTCTTCTGCACTGGCGGTGTTACCTGAGCCTTTCTGGGCGGTGGATACTGAGCTAAAACGCGCACGTCTTGCAACTGAGTTATCAGGGCGTGCGGGTTTTCGTTTAAATCTTGCGGTAGATAAGGGAATTACGCCCTTTGAAGCTATCGAGCAAATCCATGAGTTTGCAGGGGCAGCACTTTGGATGCCTCAATTCCAAAAGCCGCGTGATGAAGATGAAGCTTATTCTATGCTTGCTCGTCTAGTTGATGAGGCGGTGTGGCGTAAAGCTATCGAGAAATTCACTTTAGCTGCGTTTGAGAATGCTCGCCGTGCTGCGGGTATGGTTTCCCCTCATGTTTCCCCTTACGCGTCAATTTCTGCCTGTGAGTGGCTCAAGGTTCGCCAAGACAGACAGCGCGAATGGTTAGAGCTAATGGCGATTGAATCTGAAGAGGGGCACGTAGTGAGCATGTCTGATGTACACAAATCCTCTCAAGCCAATATGGAGAATCGCCGTCACGAACTCATGACCCGTATTGCGGGCTGTCAGGAATACGCAGATAGCAACAGTCACGCGGCGGTATTTATCACCATGACCGCCCCTAGTCGCTTTCACCGTTTAACTAAGCGCGGTGACTACTGGATTGAAAATAAGAAGTGGGACGGTAGCACACCAAGAGAAGCGCACACATGGTTATCGAAATCATGGGAGCGTTTCCGTGCTTGGGCGGGGCGTCACGAGTTGACCTATTACGGGATGCGAGTCGTTGAGCCTCACCAAGACGGCACACCACACTGGCACGGCGTGTTTTTCATGCCACTTGAGCAAGTTGCCGCGTTTATCAAAGCCCTGCAAGCCTATCAGTTTCAACGTGATTCTCAGGAGCTTTACAACTCATTGGGTGATCCAAAATTCAATGCCATGAAAGCCCGTTTTGAAGCCAAGATTTTAGATGGTTCAGAGGGTGGTGCGGTGGCGTACCTTGCTAAGTACATTTCTAAGAACGTTGATGGGTTCGGTCTGGAAGATTTGACCGACTTAGACAACCGCAAAGCCAAGCTACAAGACACGGTTAAAAATGTTACAGCATGGTCGCGTAAGTTCTGCTTTCGTCAATTCCAGTTTCAGAAAACGCCTAGCGTCACAGTATGGCGTGAGCTTCGCCGTATCCAAGATGAGCAAGAGTTCTGCACGTTTGAGAAAGCGCGTAGAGCGGCGGATAACGGCTTTTTCTCTGCATTCTTTGATTACATGGGCGGGCACAGATTACCGCAATCTATGCGCCCAATTAAACCAATGAAAGAAGCTAAAGAGAACAAATATGGTGAGTCAGTCCCCGTGATTGTGGGAGTGACTGGCAGCGGTCTAGAAGTGTTAACGCATGAGCTTGAATGGAAGCTCATCAAAAAGCCTTCCGACTTGTCGGAGGCTTCTGAAAGCAAGCGGGAGCTTGCGCCTTGGTCTAGTGGCAATAATTGTACGCAGGAAGTTAAAGCCACAAGACAACAACAAATTGTCGCTAATTTCTTTCTAAATATGGATCTCAACGGGGGCGGTTCTCCCGAATGGGAAGAGTTTTGGAATAGATAACAAACACGCCAACGATGGGAATCAGGGGCAACCTTTTTAACTAACGTCGAGAGACAGGGGATTTTATCCATGAACTTAATTCAAATCACAACACGTCACAAAGAGTTAGAAGTGAACATCCAACAGGCTTTAGAGAGCTTTCAAGGTAAGGGAGATTTTAACCCTATGTCGCTAATGAAAGTCTTTAGCGGTGGTGGGTTAAATCTTGAGGCGCTGGGTTTGCCTGAAAGCCTATTCAGTGACTTAGCCGAGTACCAGACGCTAAGCGCGAGACTTCGTGATGTCGCGGAAAAAGTGGCGGCTAAGATGGAGGCGGCGACCAATGCTTAAAGTATCCGCGAACAAACCTATTACAGGCTATGTGCCATGCTCGGAGTGCAACACCTTAGCGGTGGTGCACTTTCCAAGTGGCGGCAGACGTGCGAACACTCCGTATCTGTCTTGCGGTGGCTGCAACAAAACCATTCAGGCAAGCACGACTAAAGAGCACATTAAGCAGCACTACGTGCCAACGCTAGAGGCGTATGCCGAGCGATTTGATGTGGATGTGAGCGTCGAGCAAGAGCAACTTGCCGCGAACAAGTGGCCGGAAAATCCTGCTTTGTATGAGGTGAAGGTCAACGGTGTGGTCGAAGAGGTGCAAACCTCTTTGCTTGAAGACAGTGAGCCTCTAGAGGGGGAGATGCTCGAAGCCGTCCCCACTCAACAGGATAAAACGGACATGCCAGGGCAGGAGTCGGTGACTATCGACAACGACTCGCAACAGGTGGTGGATGAGGAAGCCGAAGCAAAAAAGCCGCAAGAGCGTGGCGGCGCGATATGGCTGTTCGTGCTGCTTGCCGTATTGCTATTCGTCTCTGTCGGTGGTTACTGCCTAATCAAGCGAAGCAAGCGCCAAGCGGCGGAGGCAGAGCCTAAGCAAGAGGTCAAAGCCGATGAGTGAGACCATGCTAGACCAAGAGTTTAATCTTGATGGGCTTGATTTTAGCCCTGAGCTATTAAGCGACCTTGAAGCGATTGAGCCAACCCCGCAACCGGAAGAGCAGCCCCAAGAAGAGGTAAAGCAGGACTTTTCAGGGGCGAAAGGGGAAATGACCGCCGAGTGGATGATTGAAATGCTTGAGGCGGGGTTTAAGAGCTTCATCAATGAAGACTACGCCATTCCTGATAAGAAAAAAGCGGTTATCGTGGATAACTTTACCCCTGTGCTCAATAAGTATGACGGCGGCATTATTGCCCTGCTTGGTGAGTACAAAGAGGAAGGTCAGGCTATCTTTGCCGTGGGCTTACTGGCGTTCTCGATGTGGATGTCAGTGCGTGAAATGAAGCGCAAGCCTAAGCCAAAACCAGAGCCAAAAGAGGAGGCAGAGCAAGGGGGTAAGGATGGCGAAAAATAGCAGAGAGCTTGAAGCCAAGCACACGCTTTACTCTGCAACCACGGGCGGCGGTAAAACTACCGCCATCCAGAAATCAGAGGTATTGCGCAAGGCAAACCGCATCGCCATTTATGACCCCTACAACGCCTATCACAAGCTTGGGCGCAAAAGCGTCATCAAAACCTACTCCCTGAAAGAATTTGCTATCACTCTGCATAAGCTGATGCACCAGAAAAAGCCGTTTGTCGTGTCGCTGTGCGGTGTGTATGGCAAACCGCAATTGATAGTGTTTGCGGAGATCCTTTGGCAACTGGCAGACGGCACCAAAGAGCTGCACACCGTGATTGAAGAATTAGCCGCCTCGGTGACGCCAAGGGCGATTGATGGGCGTGTGGGCGAGCTGTGGCGCGGTGGTCGTCAGTTTGGGCTTGTCATGCACGCGCTGTTTCAGCGTCCGCAAGATGTGCCTAAGGTGGTCACTAACTTGTCTCGCTATAAATGGATAGGCAAAGTCGATAATTCCTCTGAGGCGGAATGGTGGAGCAAGCAGATTGATATCCCTGTGGAAGCGATAAAAAACCTCAAAGGCTGGCATTACTATTTTAAAGAAACGGGCAAACCTGCCATTTACGGCAAATTACAAGGCGCAAGGGGTTAAAAATTTGCGTTAACCAAATCACAATTTAGACGCTAATTAAACCTATAGGTCTCAGACCTATAGGTTTTTTTGTGCCCTTTTTTTACGCGCTTTCCCGTGGTTATCTAAAAAGCACTTAAGCCAATCATGGCGGGGTATGAATGATTCAAATCGCATTCAATTTGTTAGTAAGTAAAGGGTTAGAGAATATGTTTGGAGTTACCAAAAAGCAGTGGATGTTAGTCGCTGTAACGGTGGTGGTGATGCTTGCCGTTATGTATGCGCTTGCAAACGTTGATGCACTTGAAAAGCCGCGTAAAGCGCTCGGCTTAGATAGCGGTCTGCTTTAAGCGCTTTCGCGTTTAAAGCGTTTCTTTTAACTGGTTTGAGAGCACAAAAGTAATGGCTATTTCAACAGCACAACAAGCAGCACTGATTGCAGCGGTCAAAGGCGCATTTAACGTGCGCCCAATGGACTTAGACCCGTTTCGTTCGGGTTCGCCTTACGGTAAGCACGCCCTGATAGAAATCAAAGAGCTTAACGCCTTTGCCTCTATCGAAGTGGTGACGGATTTACCGATTGAGCGTCTAGGGCGCGTGTCACTAGAGCGCAACAACAAAGAAATCATTGGTATTGATGCGGATTTCTTCCACAAACGTGACGTTAAAAAAGGTCTGCCCGTACAGGCTAAAGGCGTGGCAAGTGCGTCTAAAACGCGTCTGATTATTCCATTTGCAGACGAAACACTGCGCACTCTAGCGGGCATTCGCCGTGGTGAATTGGTTCACCAAGCGGGTGAGCTTTTAATGCTCAAGATTGGCGTTAAGGGCAAAGAAACGGGAGACCCTGATTTCCCTGAGTTTGTCGCCACCGCTCGCGTGGTGGATTACCAAGCTGAGCGCTACTTCCAGCAGCGTTACACGCAAACGTCAATTGACCACACGCAAACAGGTGAGCAGCGCCACGAATTCCCATTAGTGGGGTCAAATCTGCGCCTACGCTCAATGCTGCTTGAGTGCGAAAACGACGATATCACCCGCATCGAAATCCGCCGAGATAACGAAACCATCTGGGTGCATGACGTGGAAGACATCAAGTTTGCGATGGCGCGTTACAGTGACTTGAAAGCGCCATCTAAGGGCGTGTGGATTGACTTTGTGAGTTGTGGTTTCGCTAATGAGCAGTCATTTACCCCCGTGGCAATGACAAGCTTAAAGCTGGTGATTACTAAGCGCACAACGGGTGTCATTGATGTGTTTAACGACTACATCGAAATCGAGCGTCTTCCGGATTAATAAGGGGGAGCTATGGCTCAAGAGTCAAATTGGTGGGACGGGTTTGTTGACGGCGCAAGCGAGCTAGCAAGCGACCTTGCTGACGGTACGAAGTCTTACTACAACAGCCGCGAAGCAGAGGCGAATGCCAACCGCGCGGCGAATGAAAATGCCACGGTTTCACAACAGGCGCGTATTGCTGAGCAAAACCGCGTGGAGCGTGAAGATGAGCGTGAAGAGCAACAGCAGAAAATGCAAATGTACCTATTTGCGGGTATCGGTGTGCTGGTTGTCTTGGTGCTGCTGTTCAAAAGCTAAGGGGGAGCTATGCCTTTATTGCTTCCTTTCTTAATCGGTGGCGTGGGTGGCGCTTGGTGGACTAAGGAAACGGTGGAAGCCGTGACGGGCGGTGAGAATGGTCGCCCACCTTATCTGCTTATCGCTGTGGTGTTGGTCGGTCTGTTTATCGCTTGGCGTAAGGGGTGGCTCAAATGATACCGGGTATTGGCGGCAGCGTAACAGGTGGCGCGGGTGGCATTTCTGGCGGTCAGTCCTCTGCGAAAAACGGGGACTTTAACGGCGGTCGCAATGGCGGCAACGTCACCTTTAACAACAATCAAGGCTCCAGTGGCAGCAATTACGCCATTTATGCGGTCTTGGCGGTGCTACTTATTTTGGGGGTGTTATGGCTGAAAAAGTAACCCCGCAAAACGTGGCTTGGTCGGCGGCGTTGGTGGCGAAGTTTGAAAAGGCAGGGTTTACCCCTGCCATCATCAAAGAACTTACTACGCTCGGTCAGGTGTGGCGCTTTGATTCGCTTTACATCGTGATTCGCGCCGAGGGGCAAGAGCTTGTCTGGATGGCGACACTGGGCACGGGCATCAAAACCCACGTCAACACCATCTTAATGATTGCTAAACGTGCAGGGGCAAAAACGATGCGCTTTCACGTGGCAGACGATGAGCGCGGAATCGTGCGCTTTTGGCGCAAATATCAGCCAGAGCCGATTGAGGGTGAGGGCTTTGCTAAAGGTGCGCACCGCGTGAACTTGGAGGTGTTAGATGAGTCGCTCTAGTAGTTCTCAAGCCAGTAGCGTTACCAATAACAACATTAACAACGTCCTAGACGGCGGCGCAATCAAGAGCAGTTTTGATTTTGCCTCGGGGATTGCGGATGAGGCATTTGATAGCGTAGACAACGCCGTCAGTCTCACCAAGGGCGTGACACTAGGCGCTATTGACGCCAACTCTGACGTGGCAAGGGCGGCGCTTAATACTAATGAGAATGTCATTGAAGAGGCATTTGATAAGTATGAAAGCCTGTCAAGTGAAGCGTTTGAGGCGAACAACAGCGTGGTGAATAAAGCGTTAGATAGCTTTCAAACGCAAAACAATCGCTCACTGGATGCGCTCGCAGGGCTGCAAGGCACGCAAGCGACCAATAACTTTAAGTTGTTGGAGGGTATCCAGAAAACGATTCGTAACGATAACTCGGGCGGCGCGACGGAAGTGCTAGAGAATCAAAAGTATCTCTATTTCGCTATGGCGGCACTGCTCATCGTGTTTTTAATCTTAATCAATCAAAAGGTGAAGTAAATGCTAGTTGGAACACGGCTACGTTACGGTCAAGTGCAAGAGCTTCAAGCAATCGGTCGCTACCTGATGCTCAAAGAAGGCGAATTGGTGTCAATCGTTGCCAATGATAAAGCCGTGGAAGCGCCTCGCGGTTACGTCTTTGACATGCAAAGCGAGTTTACTTCAATACGTGTCACTAACCTGTCCAACATGGAAGAGATTGAGATTTTAACCTCAGACATTCCATTTACGGCAGGGGTGGACGGCTCACGCCTTGGCATTATGGCAAACCTAGAAGTCAGTGACTTCACGGTAGGCTTTAAAGAGCGTCAGCCTGTTTCACTGCCTAGTGACCAAAAGGTAGTGGCTGAGCTTGCTAATTTCCCTGCGGTCTTGCCTGTCAACGTTGAAAATCAGATTGCCTTACCAGAGGTGCAAAAGGTGCACGTTGTGCAGCAAAGCGAGCCAAATCTACGCTATGTGCCACATGAGACCATGACCGCAACGGGTACGATTACGGGCAACGTTAACCGCAAGGAGTTAATCCTCAAAGCGGGTGACAGTAATCAGTCATCTATCTGGCTTGGTGGTGTGGCTGACCGTGGTTATGAAATGCGTGCGGGTGAGGGGTTTATTCTTTCCAATGGCGCACAGCTTGAGGTGCTGATTCCCTCAAACTGCAAGCTGTATGTCAGTGAGGTGACGGTATGAGTTACATCATCCCACCACCGATAAAAATTGAGTTTCCAGAGCAAGTGGCGCTCAGTGATTCGATTGGTGGCAGTCGCACTGATGTCGCGGCGTCTGAGCTTGCGGTCAAGCTACTGGCTGACCAAATGCGCGCCCTTGGCATGACTAACTTGCTCATCAATCCACGCGGAAAAATCAACCAAGCTAACGAGTCTGACGGGGTGATTGCTGCCGATGATTATTTCTGTGATGGCTGGAAAGCGGGAGCCAATGGCGCGCAGGTGTATCGCCTCGCTGATGGCGGATTTGATTTGCGTAGCGGCTCTATTGTGCAGCTTATTCCCAATGACCTTGAAGCTTTGCGCCTTGTGCGTACCAATCTTGACGTAATTTCAGGCTCGCCCGTGATGAAAGTCAACGGCGCGGCAGAAAAAGCGGTGGCGGGGGCAGGTGAATATATCGAGATTGAGGTGAGCGGAGATAACTCGAAATTTACGCGCTTGGTGGCGGCAGAGAGCACGACCAAACCTCTTTATCAACAAATGAGTGATGAACTTGCGCCCTGTGAGCAGTTTTACCGCCGAGAGCAGAGAAGCATTAGTGATTATGCCAACAACGGCAAGGTGTTATTTAGCTATGGCTTAAAGGGCGTTTCATTCCCGAGAATGACCAAAACGCCTGCTGTAGAGATTGTTCGAGTAAATGCCTACAACATTGGTTCTGGCTTTGAAATTACAGATAAGTGCTCGGTTGTGGCTGTGTATCAAGAGTCGTTCTTGTTGAAAGTGTATCACACGGCGGATTTGTGTTCGTCGTATGACTGGATTGAGTACATCGTGGATGCGAGGCCTTAAATGAAATACGCCAACCCTGAAAAAAATCTAGTGATTACCACAAACCCAAAGACAAACAAGGAAGTCTATATTCCGCGCGGTCACCGTCTCTGGGTTCAATGGGGCATTGACCAAGCCGAGCAACGTGGCGAAATCCAAGCGGCAGACCCATTACCAGAGTCGGAGGCGTAATCATGCGTCGCGCTCATCTTATTTTTACTCTAGCCATCGTAGGAGGACTATTACTCATGGCAAACCAAGTCAGAGAGCCGCGTGGCTTTCGTAACAACAACCCACTCAACATTGACTACAACAAAGCCAATGATTGGGACGGTCAAATAGGCATTGAAAAGGGTGTGTCTAGTCCGCGTTTTGCTCGATTCTCATCAATGGAATACGGCGTTAGAGCGGCGGCAAAGCTGATTCAAAATTACATGAATCGCTACGGACTTCGCACCGTCTACGGCATTGTTAGTCGTTGGGCGCCAAGTGTGGAAAACGACACGCACGCTTACGCTGAACACGTTGCGCATAAGCTAGGCGTTAGCCCTTATGAGCCTATCCAAGAGCTTGACATTCCAGAGCTGCTTTATCACATGATTAAGCACGAAAATGGCAAATATCTGGATATGGTCACCGTGACCAAAGGCGCACGAATGGCGGGAGTATCGTTTGTATGATTTCAGCCATTGTAGCGGGGTTCTCACTGGTGAAATCTTTCGTCCAGATGAGCACGGAAGAAAAGAAAGCCAAGAGCCTAGAAAAGCGTGAAGCGGTTCAGGCAAAGCGCGCCGAGAATCAGCAACGCGAAAACAATCTAGCGGCGGGTGAGGCGTCAATGGCAAGCCTAGACGCTATCACACTCAAGCAAATAGGGTGGCTAGATGACTTTGTGATTATCTCTATCTGGACGGTGGTGTGGTCGTGCTTTATTCCCGCTTTGCAGCCCTATGCGGCGGCAGGGATTAAGAGCTTGGCGGGGATGCCTCAATGGTTTCAGTATGTGGTCGCGGCGTCGATTGTCTACACGCTAGGGTTTAAATCCTTGGTGTATCGCCTACTGGTTAAGCGGGGTATTTGATGGAAGTGATTCAAGCCCTTGGCTTAGATGGCAATACGCTTTTAATTTTGGTCGGTCTGTTCAAACTTCACACCCGAGTCACGATTTTAGAAACAAAAGGATCAGCATAATGGCAGCACGTAAAACAGGTTTAAAGGCTAATGGAACACTAAAGAAAGGCTACCGATTCAAGAAAGGTGGTGGGGTGGTCAAAGCTAAAGGTACAACCTCCAAACGTAAATAAACAAAAAAACCGCTCTATAGCGGTTTTTCTTTATTTGGTTACCTAAGAAAGAGATGTTTATCTACTTATTGCCATCTTGATCTTTTGAGGTGTTAGCGTTTGCCAATTGTATAGCTTTGGATCTAGCTAGTTCAAGTTCAAGCAACTCTTGCTCCAATTTTTGAATATCAGTGGGGTTTCGCCCCGCCTTTCTTGCCTTTTTAATTCGCTTTTCAGTAAATTTTATTGAGCGATCGAAAGGGTTTGTCAGCCTCATCTCGTCGAGGTTAGGCATGCCAAAAATGGTGAAGCAGTACTCAAATACTATAAAAAGTAGTCCAACTATAAGAGGAATCGCTACTGTAGCTATCTCAGCCGCGTCTTTCTCAAAGTAGTGGTTTGCTGCAAAAATTAATGCAGAGGATACCCCACCAATAGATAAACCTGCTTTTGGGGTTGAGGTCTTGGTTTTATCAGTCATGACCTACAATCCTTTTAGCTTTCAAAAGGTTTTGAGCAAGGTCACTAGAGTTTGAAACTTTGATGGTTCGTGTTTCTACTTCACCATTTTCATCTTCAATCTCTAGAGTTACTTCAGTAACTGGATGAAAATAAAGAACAAGAGCACGTCCTACTAGTTTTCCGACCGCAAAAAGCCACGGCACTGAAGCAAACAAGCTTAGCGCAAATAAGATTTTTAGTATTGCAGCGTGCTCTATACCCATGATTTATCCTAACTGACGAATCACTTCTTCTATAGTGTAGCGTGTGGATGTTTGGTTATCTGCCTTAGTCTTCACGATTTTCTTCAATTGAACTAAGCAGGGTTTAGTTTTTGCGAACTCTTCATAGCCTTGATTTATACGGTTTCGAAAGGCTTCATCGTTCATTCGAACGGTTTCAATGTCACCATTTGGTAACTTGCACTTCCATCCCGTAGGGCCGTCAAAGTTTACCTGAGAAAAATAAATTGTCACTTGGTTTGTTTCTTCTTCAACTTCTTCAAGTGTTCTAGCGGCAATCGCTTTGTACGAGTTAACGTTGTCGCTCTCAATAACTTTTAACTCTTGGTCATTTTCGTCTTTAAGTACGAACTTAGCGTTCTCTTTGCCAGCAATAGGGTTATTGATAATACGATCTAACTCTTTTCGAATATGAGGGTCTGTTACGATTTGTGCTACTTTCTCATCGCACTCTACAGACAAGCCATCTATTGTTTGCAGCTCAACAGTATTTTTCGTTTTTTTAACCCGAGTTGTTATCTTTTGGCTTTTTAGTTGCTCTATTACACCAAACACATTGCCACTAGCAAGGCTTCCCGCTGCCGCAGAAATTCCTAATACTTGAAGTACATCTGCCCCTGATTGATTTAACCAAGTCACAAACTCTACAACGAAAGAGCCTTCTGTGTGAGCTTTGACTTCTACTTGAATGTTTGAGGATTCACCATTTAGGATTTTATCTGAACCACGAAGAGCTCTAGACATACTTAGGATTGATGTACCGAGCAACTCGGCATCTATAGTATGGTTTTCTGTATCTTTCATGTCATAAGACATCTTGAACACTTTTTTTCTGTTCTTTTGAGTGACTTGCATTCTCTTTTCCTTGGAGGGGATAAATTGGGCTCAGTATCAAATTAGAAACACTTTTAAGCTATTATTCCATTAAATTCATAAGGAAATGATAAGCAGATCATCGAATGGATTTTTGTGTAGTTGCACTTATCTAACTGCTCTCAACCTTTGTTGTGGTCAATTTGTGGAATTTGTTTTTTGTTTTTATTTTAATAACAAGTAGTTATGATGAAAAAAGAGGCTCATTGCTGAGCCTCTTTCCATATCTGTGAGTAGAGCGCGCTTAGAGTTTCTTAATAAAGCGGCTTTCTACCTCAATAGTGAAGTCTTCGCTATCGGACAGTATAAACTGAATTGTTGAAACTGAAGAGCTGAGATTGTCAGGATTGATGCCTAGACTCATTGGCAGGTTAAGGACTTCACCCGGTTCAACTTGAATGGTTTGTTTGCCATACCAAGAGACATCACTTAGGCCTTCAACACTGAGTTTGTACTCTTGGTCTTGTTGAGTTTTATTAATGATTTTCAGCGTGTAGGTATTCTCTACTTCACCTAAGCCATTGACTCTGAACAGTTGATTACGATCGCGAAGGACGCTCAAACCTGCCGGGTCGACACTGGCAACTTGAACAAAGAACAAGCCAATCATCACTAGCAGTACCGCGCCATAACCGAGCAGTTTTGGACGCGCGACCTTAGTATGCTTGCCAGAGAGGCGATGTTCCGTGGTGTAGCTAATCAGGCCTTTTTCATAGCCCATACGATCCATGGTTTTGTCACACGCATCAATACAAGCACCACAGTTAATGCATTCATACTGTAGGCCATCACGGATATCGATACCGGTTGGGCAAACCTGAACACAAAGGTCACAGTCAATACAGTCACCTAAGCCTAGAGCCTTGTGATCGGCCTTGCGTGAGCGAGGGCCTCGCGTTTCGCCACGTTTGCTATCGTAGCCGACGATAAAGGTATCTTTATCAAACATGGCCGATTGGAAACGGGCATACGGGCACATGTGGATACACATAATTGAGCGCATCCATCCTGCATTGGCGTAGGTACAGCCAGCAAAGAACAGAACCCAGAATACCGGCCAGAACTCGGCATCAAAGGTGAAGAAGCCAACGACGAGGTCTTTAATTGGTACAAAGTATCCAGTAAAGGTAAAACCGGTAGCTAACGCAATGGCCCACCAAGCTAGGTGTTTGAGCACTTTGCGCATAGCTAAGCTAGCAGTAATCTTATTTGTGTCTTGCTTGCGGCGTTTGTTGGCGCTGCCTTCTAGCTTTTCTTCGAACCAAATGTACATAAAGGTCCATACAGTCTGTGGGCATAAGTAACCACACCAAACGCGACCTAAGAAGGTGGTAAGGAAAAACAGGCCAAAAGCGGAGATCATAAACAGCAGCGCAAGCAGGGTTAGGTCTTGCGGGTAAAGTGTGGTGCCGAAAAAGTTAAACTGCTGATTACCAAAGTCGAGCAAAATAGCTTGGCGTTCACCATAAGGAATCCAAGGTATTAGTGCGAAAAAGACCAACAAGAACCAGCCACCATATCGACGTAGCTGCTGAAAGGTTCCTTTACTTTCTCGAACATAGATTCGGTTACTGGGATTAAACCTGTCCCCTTTGTTTTTGTGGGTCTTAGGGTTAAAGGTCTTGGGAGTCACATCTTTGATATCGATTTTATCCTGACTCATTGCGCTTCCTTCTTGAGCTAAACGGTGAGATTTCTATTGTTCTCACTCTATAAACCTAAACATTGCTATTTGATTATAATATTTTAGTAAATACTTATGGACGGCGATTATATACGCAATAACACTTTCATTTCTTTAAGGCTATCAACCTTTAACAACAAAGATCAGTACAGTTCTATAAATAAATGACCTAACAGTTTCTAACTTTGTAACCAAATGGATATAAAAAAAGCGACTCAAGGTCGCCTCAATAAAATAGCTCGGTGTTAGTCAATCAGACCACGGGCACGCAGAATCGCGGTTTTAAAGTCATCTTCTTGATCTTTCTTTAGACCGGGAATCATTTCATCTTTGCCACTGTTGCGCATTTTTAGGTGGTAAATAAGAACATCGTCTGTCAGATCTTCTAGCTTGCCTTCATAGCCCGCTTCTTGAGCGAGCTTAACGATCATCTGTAGCAAGTTAAGTTCCTGATCTTTTTGCCATTCAGGTTCAAGTAGCTCTAGTAGCTCCTCAATACGGTGACACTTCATCGGCTTTCTCCACAATATTTATAATGATTTGCTGCTAAAGGTATCAAATAGATGAAATGAAGGTAAGAAAAAAGCGCAGTCAGCACTGCGCTTTTTAATTAGGCTGCCTTGATAACTTTAGCTGGAGCAGTTGCCATAACGGCGGTCTTCTCTACTAAAGTCATTGCTGGAGCTGATTTTTTTGCCACTGGAGCAGAAACGAATCCACTACGGCGGCGCATCGCACTACGATTTGTGTGCGAAAACCTGACTGTTGTTGGGCGCATTCAGTTACCTAACTGTCAGGCATATCCATTGCCAATGTAATGGCCTAACTAATTATGAGTTTGCTTCATTGCTGAAGTTTGGCTCTTCTGGCTCACGCCAATCCGAACAATTAATTAGGAATATTGATATGCACGCATATCAATAAATAGATTAGCATTATCAGTCGGATTGATCGATATCTAATCGATTGCGATTCGCTACAATTATGTGAAGATGTCTGTAGTAGTGAGACAGTAAACCAGATTAGTATGAAAGTAAGTGAATGGTCTCATGTGTGCCAAGGAGGTGTTGATGTCGTTATTTAAGAAAACCCTGGCCAGTTTTGGTATTGGATCTGCAAAGGTAGACTCTGTTTTGCAGCAAGAGGTTTTGTACCCAGGACAAAAAGTGAATATTACGATTCATGTCTATGGTGGGTCGACAGCACAAGAGATCGATAATATCGATCTCAAGCTCTACTGCCGCTATATCAAAGAGGTGCCAGCTAATCCAGATAAGGATAAGCACAATGCAGGGCGCATGCGTCGAGTCCCGACAAGTTATGCCTTAGCTAAGTGGTCACTGCCTTACGCTTTTACTATTAATCCGGGTGAAACGCGTGACTTTGAAATCGAGCTCGATGTGCCGTGGAATACGCCAGTTACCATTGGCGACTCTAAGGTGTGGTTGGAAACTGGCTTAGATATTGCGATGGCAAAAGACCCGACCGACAAAGACATTCTAACGGTCAGGCCTGATCCTCTACTTGATGGTATTTTTACCGCACTTGAAGGGCAAGGTTTGCGTATTCGTCAGGTAGAGTGTGAAGAAGTTGATGGCTTTGCGATGCCGTTTGTCCAAGAGTTTGAATTTGTTCCGACCACAGGGCCTTTTCATGGCCGATGGCGAGAGCTCGAAGTGGTGGCATATCGAACTGACGATAAATTACAGATGTGGTTTGAGATCGATCGCCACCGTGAAGGCGCAAAGGGTATGCTTGCGAGCTTATTAGGGATTGGTGACTTGAAGCGTCAAATGGAAATTCCTCTCCATACATCTGCGCAAGAGGCGGGTGCACAAGTGATTGCCTACTTGGATGAGCATTCTTAACCAAAACTTAAAAACTTTCAGCTTACAAGTGTAAGCTTAATGTGCCATACTCTTGAGTAATTATTCCATATTTACTCAGAGTAGGGCACGCATGTCTGCTAATCCTCCCGCTGAATACAGCACGAAAGAAGAGTTCGCTAATACGCTGACCCATGCTCTAGGTATGGTGTTAAGTATTGTTGGCTTGGTTTTACTCTTGCTCAAATCGACCGAAAACAATGCGGATACGCTAACGATCACCAGTATGAGTATTTACGGCAGCAGCATGATAGTGCTGTTTCTTGCTTCAACCCTCTATCATGCGATTCCTTATAAGCGAGCCAAACGAGCATTAAAAACCTTTGACCACTGCGCTATCTACTTATTGATTGCGGGTAGCTACACGCCATTTTTATTGGTGAGCCTACGAACACCGCTGGCTGTAGGGCTAATGGTAGTGATCTGGAGCATTGCTCTATTCGGCATCATTATGAAGCTTGCCTTCGTCTACCGTTTTAAGAAGCTTTCTTTAGTGACTTATCTAACCATGGGGTGGTTATCGCTGATTGTGATTTACCAATTGGCGATGAACTTATCGGTCGGTGGATTGACTCTGCTTGCCGCAGGGGGAGTGATTTACTCATTGGGAGTGATCTTCTATGTCGCAAAACGCATCCCTTACAATCATGCTATTTGGCACGGATTTGTTCTAGCAGGATGCGCTTGCCATTTCTTTGCCATTTATCTCTATGTTGATCCCGTTTAACGTCGCCAAAATGCTGGGAAAAATAGGACAAGCAAGGTCAAAATTTCCAGCCTTCCCATCAACATCCCTAGGCTTAGTAGCCATTTAGCGGCGTCTGGCAGTGGAGCAAAGTTACCAGTTGGACCGATGACTGACCCCATACCCGGTCCAACATTGGCAACCGCAGTAATAGAACCAGAGATACTGGTGATTGGGTCGAGTCCCATAGCGCTGAGGCCACCCGCAATTGCAATGATGGTGATAAAAAACGTCAAACCAAAGGCGACAACCGAACGGACGATATCGTCGTTCACGGGGCGGTGATTATAGCGTTGAACAAACACTCCTGATGGATGAACCAGCTTCATCATCTGTTTGTTGAGTAGCGTCAGGGCAATCTGAAAACGGAAAATTTTAATCCCGCCAGAGGTTGAACCTGAACAGGCACCTGCCATCATAAGAAATGCGAAGAGTGTGGTCGGTAGTGCGCCCCATGCGGTGAAATCTTCCAAGCCAAAGCCTGTCGTGGTAACCACTGAGACAATGTTGAACATGGATACTCGAAGTGCATCTAAAACGGCATAACCATCTCTGAACACTAACCAAGCCGCGATGATTAAGCTGCTAACCAAGAACAAGTAGCTAAATCCACGCACTTGCGCATCTTTGACTAATTCATTTAGACGGCGCTTTCTAATCGCTGCAACAAACAGTAAGAACGGCAAGCCACCCAAAAACATAAATAGCGTTGCTACCCAATGCGCACCATTAGAGAAATGGTTCATCGAACCATCTGAGGTGGAGTAGCCACCGGTGGATAGGGTGGTAAAGGCGTGGTTGATCGCTTCAAACAGATTCATCCCTGTGAGAAGGTAGCCAACTATGCATAAACCCGTCAGTGATAAGTAAACCGCGACAATGTTCTTTGCCACCGTTTTGGCTCGTGGGCTGCTCTTATCTGACCAATCGGAGGATTCGGTGTGGAAGAGTTTCATACCACCGACGTTAAGCATAGGTAGTACCGCAACCGCCATCACGATAAAGCCAATCCCACCTAACCATTGCAGTATCGAGCGCCACAATAAAATGCTCGGTGCCATATTATCTAGGCCACTGAGTACGGTTGAACCCGTGGTTGTAATGCCCGACATGGTCTCAAAGTAAGCATCGGTAAAGCTGATGTGATTGATAAACACAAAAGGTAGCGCTGCGAACGCACTGGCGATGGTCCACACCAAACTGGTGATAAGGAACATATCGCGCACACTGAGCTTAAATTGTTTGGTGCGGCCAATCGTCAAACAGGCAAAAGCGGCGGTATGAGTAATGATAACAGCCTGGCCAAACTCTAAAAACCCAGACGTACCTGTGATGAAGGCGACCAATGTTGGTACGTACATGAACAGGGCTAGCTTAGATAACACTAGCCCGATAACAAACAGTACAGGACGGAAATTGACCATAACCCTTGCCTAAAGGAAGAACGGACTCGGTTGGAATAGGGCTTCTACGTCTGGGACGTATTTCTTGTCGACCAAGAACATCACCACATGGTCATCTTGTTCGATAACGGTACGGTCGTGGGCAATCAGTACTTCCTCACCACGGACAATCGCACCAATGGTGGTACCTGGTGGAAGCTTGATATCACCAATCGCGCGACCAACAACTTTCGATGTGGTTTCGTCACCGTGTGCAATGGCTTCGATTGCTTCTGCAGCCCCTCGGCGCAGTGAAGATACGTTAACAATATCGGCACGGCGGACGTGTGTCAGCAATGCAGAAATCGTTGCTTGTTGTGGTGAAATAGCGACATCGATAGCGCCACCCTGTACAAGATCGACATAAGCACCTCGCTGAATCAGTACCATCACTTTTTTGGCTCCCATGCGTTTCGCAAGCATGGCAGACATAATGTTGGTTTCATCTTCGTTGGTGAGAGCGATAAACACATCGACCTGATCGATGTTTTCTTCAGCAAGGAGTTCCTGATCTGCCGCATCACCGCAGAACACTATGGTATTTTCTAGTTCTTCTGACAGCTTTTCCGCACGTTGGTAGCTATGTTCAATCAGCTTAACGCTGTAGAGCTGTTCTAAGCGGCGAGCAAGGCTAGCACCGATGTTACCGCCACCGACAATCATAATACGGCGGTAAGGCTTCTCAAGACGTTGTAGTTCACTCATTACTGAGCGGATGTGATTGCTAGCCGCGACGAAGAAGACTTCATCGTCAGCTTCAATGATGGTGGTGCCCTGTGGTCGAATTGGTCGGCCTTGGCGGAAAATCGCCGCAACGCGCGTGTCGATATGTGGCATATGCTCACGTAGGGCAGACAGTGCATTACCAACCAGTGGTCCACCATAGTAGGCTTTTACGGCTACCAAGCTTACTTTCTGCTCAGCAAAGCTCACAACTTGCAGTGCCCCCGGGTATTGAATCAAGCGTTCAATGTAGCTAGTGACTAGCTCTTCTGGTGCAATCAAGTGATCGACGGGTACAGCGCCCGACTGGAACAAAGCTTCCTTCTCAGATAGGTACTGCGGGGAGCGAATTCGCGCAATTCGGTTGGGAGTGTTAAACAGTGTAAAAGCCACCTGACAGGCAGCCATATTGGTTTCATCCATATTGGTGACGGCAACCAACATGTCAGCATCTTGAGCACCAGCTTCACGCAACACGTCTGGGTGGCTAGCATAACCATTCACGACACGCAGGTCGTACTTATCTTGTAGCTCGCGCAGACGATCTGAGTTGCGGTCTACAATGGTGATGTCGTTGTTCTCGCCAACTAGGTTTTCCGCCAGTGTGCCGCCAACCTGACCTGCACCAAGGATGATGATTTTCATACACTAATCTCGTTTAACTACTGAAAAGGCGGCGACTATCGTCACCGCCTAACTGTATTACGCGTTTTTGATCAATACTGCGTAGTAGAAGCCGTCCATATCCTCTTCGCCAGGTAAGATTTGGCGTCCTGGATTGTTGATATCAGAACCCACTAAGGTTGCGTTATCAGTGCGCTCAAGGAAAGCTTTTACTTGTAGTACGTTTTCTTTTGGAGTAATTGAACAAGTGGCGTAAACCATAGTGCCGCCCACCTTTAATTGGCTCCACATTGCATCCATAATTTCACTTTGTAGCTCAGCTAAGGCGTCAATGTCGTTTGCTCGACGTAACCACTTAATATCTGGGTGGCGTCGAATAACGCCCGTTGCTGAACAAGGTGCATCAAGCAGAATGCGGTCAAATTTTTCGCCTATCCACCACTCTTGAGGGTAGCGAGCGTCACCACAAATAACATCGGCACGCAGTTGAAGGCGTTCTAGGTTGTCATAGACGCGATCAAGACGTTTGGCGTCACAATCAATCGCAACCACTTCAGTATCTTCCGTATGCTCAAGAATATGCGCGGTTTTACCGCCTGGCGCAGCACAACAATCGAGAATCAGCTCACCATTTTGTGGCTGCAGATAGTTTACTGACAACTGAGCCGCAGCGTCTTGTACCGATACCCAACCACGATCGAAACCTGGAAGAAGCGTCACGTCACAAGGCGAGGCCAATTTTATGGCATCAGCAGCTTCTGGGTGAATGCTGCATTCAATGTTTTCATCTTTCAGCAGTTCTAGATATTCATCACGAGTATGGTGCTGGCGATTTACACGCAGCCACATAGGTGCTTTGCTATTGTTCGCTTCGACTAATTGTTCCCACTGCTCTGGGTAGCTCTCACGTAGCATGTTAAGCAGCCAATTTGGGTGACCATATTTGCCCGCGTTGTGGCTAACTGCTTTTTCATCTAGCTCTTCTTGCTCGCGAAGGTAGCTGCGCAGTACTGCATTGATTAAGCCGCGTAGGCTTGGACCTTTCAACGTCTTAGTACCTTCAACCGTTTCAGCGACTGCAGCATGTGCTGGAATACGCATGAAACTCAGTTGGTAAATTCCGACCAAAATAAGATGGTGGAAAACACGCTTTTTCCCTTTGAGTGGATTTTCCATTAGCTCGTTCGCAATGGACTCCAAACGTGGCAAGTAACGTAGCGCGCCATAACAGATCTCTTGTAACAGTGCATGGTCTCTTGGTCTGATGGTCTTTTGCGCCGCAGGTAATGCGTGTGAAAGAGATTGGCCTTTGTCGACCACTTGGAATAGGACGTTGGCTGCAGCAGCGCGAACATTCATGATGAATACCTTAAATTAAGGGAGGGTGTCTCCACCCTCAAAATGTACGTTCCCCAATAAGGGAGAATATGTTTAAACCAGCTGAGTGCCGACTTCAAACCAGCTTGCACGCGAGTTCAAGATATCTTGAACAGACATCGCTTTCTTACCTGGAACTTGTAGTTGTTCTAAAACCAGTACGCCATTGCCAGTAGCAATGTAGATACCGCTTTTATCTGCTTGCAAGATAGTACCAGCAGGTTGAGTTGTTGACTGCTCATCGACCCGGCTTTGCCATACTTTGATGCTGTTCTCTGCAGCGATAAAGTGGCTCATTGGCCAAGGGTTGAAAGCACGAACGCAGCGCTCGATATACGCAGCATCGTCATTCCAGTCAATGCGGGCTTCTTCTTTGCTCAGTTTCTTAGCATAGTTTGCCAGTGTATCGTCTTGCTTCTCTGGTACCGCTTTACCTAGGGCAAGATCTGCTAAACATTCAACTAATGCTTGCGGGCCAAGTTCTGCCAGCTTTTCGTACATAGAAGTACTGGTATCACTAGCTTCAATTGGTAAAGTCGCTACCTTGAGCATATCACCGGTATCTAAACCGATATCCATTTGCATGATGGTCACGCCTGTTTCTGCGTCTCCCGCCCAAATAGAGCGTTGGATCGGCGCAGCACCACGCCAGCGTGGCAGAATTGAACCGTGAACGTTGATGCAGCCTAGTTTTGGCGTATCAAGTACCGCTTGTGGAAGTAGCATGCCGTAAGCCACCACCACCATGATGTCTGCGTTTAAATCTTCCAGCTCTTGTTTGGCTTCATCAGACTTAAAGTTTTCTGGCTGATAAACGGGAATATTATGCTCAAGGGCTAATTGCTTAACAGGTGGCGCTGCCAGTTTCTTACCACGACCAGCAGGACGGTCAGGGTTAGTGTATACAGCAATGACATCGTGCTCCGAAGACAACAACGCCGCCAAGTGACGGGCGGCGAAATCCGGAGTACCAGCAAAAACAATTTTCAAAGGTTTGCTCAAGGTACCTTCCTTCTATTTAATTAGCGATTAGGCTTTGCTTGCATTCTTCTCGTTGAAGCGCTTGATCTTAGCTAGCTTGTCTTGAATACGCTTGCGCTTTAAAGGCGAAAGGTAGTCAACAAACAGTTTGCCTTCTAAGTGGTCAAGTTCATGCTGAACACAAATAGCTAATAGATCATCAGCTTCAAATGTGTACTCTTCACCATCACGGTTAAGTGCTTTTACCGTCACTTCCGCTGCGCGTGGCACCAATGCACGTGCACCAGGGACAGACAGACAGCCCTCTTCGATACCATCTTCGCCGCGTTTTTCTAAGATTTCTGGATTAATCAGAACCATAGGCTCATCACGTGTTTCAGAAATATCGATAACAACGATACGTTGGTGGAAATCAACCTGGGTTGCTGCCAGACCAATACCTTCTTCGTCGTACATGGTTTCAATCATGTCATCAACGAACTTTTGAATCTCAGGTGTCACTTCTTCTACCGGCTTAGCCACGGTGCGAAGACGATCATCTGGGAATGTTAATACTTGTAATACAGACATATACACTCGAAATGTTGAACTGTGCCGAATCAGGATAAACCTCGTTGGCTCAATTCTAGACATTTTAGACCCCAAATGACAGCATCAATGCGCTTTTTGAGCCGCTTCTCTTTGTTGTTTACACTCAGTTTAACAGGGAATGCCGTAAGGATAGGTCGCTGATAGGGAGTCGAAACATGTTACGTATTTGGCGAGGTCTGTTTGTTGTCGTGTTGGTGATTATCGTTAATGGGGTCAGTGCTCAAGAAGGGGCTCTATTGATTAACAAACAAGCGCCGAAAACTTATACCGTCGTCAAAGGTGATACCTTGTGGGATATTTCAGCGCTGTATCTCGAAAGCCCGTGGCAGTGGCCGCGCTTATGGCAATTAAATTCGAACATAGTAAGCCCGCATCTGATCTCTCCCGGAGATAAACTGACTCTTGTGTGGCGAGAAGGACAACCAAAACTGATTTTAAAACCTGTGGTCAGTTTGACGCCTGCTATTCACCAACGAGCAAAACAACCCATCTCCGTCATTAAACCGCAGCATATCCTACCTTTCATTGAACATGATCTGTTGTTGGAGGGGGAAGCAATTAATGAAATGAGTCGAGTGATTGGCAATAGTACCGGAAATCAACTGATGGATTCACAAAATGCCATCTATATTTCGGCTCACCAAGTCGCTCAAGAGTGGGGAATCTATCGTTTAATGAATGAGTTTAAACGAGCAGACAAAACCGCCAAAGTGGTAAGAAAAATAGCTCATGGACAACTTGTTGCTAGTGATGAGCGATACTCCTCGCTGCGTTTGACTAAGCAAAGCCATGAAGTAGTGGTGGGCGATATCGCTATGCCAATATTACAGCCTTCGAACTCAACCACTTCGCTAAGCTTAACCCCTGTCTCTGGGCAAATTGATAAGGTTGAGATTCTCGGAGCGGTAGAAGATACCCATTACGTTGGCAAAGACCAAGCGGTGGTGGTTAATCGTGGTGAGTTAGATGGTGTTAAACAAGGCAGTGTGTTTGAACTGTTTAACTCGGGCACTGGTAACTTTACTCATCGTACAAATAACACATCAATCCCTTTTCCTGATAGGCGTATTGGCCACATGATGGTTGTCCGCCCTTATCAGCACTTTAGTATCGCTATCATTACCGACAGTTCAGAAGCGGTCAGTATCGAGACCAAGGTTCACTCTCCAAGGGGTCGGTAATTTGTGACCAATGAAGAGCTCGCGGCATGGCTGTCGCTCAACTTTACCCCTAGAGTCGGTCCGAAAACCTTTTCTCACCTGCTCGCAATAGACTCACCGTTAAACATTGTTCAATCTGAACTTCCTGCACTTTTAGCACTTGGATTAAGCACACAACAGGCTAACTATCTAAAAAACTGTGCGGTGAAAGAGGTTGAGCAGTGCTTTGAGTGGCAACAACAATCTGCTCAACACAATATCATTACTAAGCAAGAGAGTACCTACCCGGCGTTACTTGAACAGGCGGTAGGCTCTCCTCCGGTTTTATTCGTTCAAGGAGATTTGAGTTGTTTATCTGAACCTCAAATTGCGATGGTCGGTAGTCGCAATGCCAGTCCTGAAGGGCTTAATACCGCGCGAAGCTTTGCTCGTGCTTTGGTTGAGCAAGGCCTGACAGTCACAAGTGGTTTGGCCCTTGGTGTGGATGGCTACGCCCATGATGGGGCGCTGCAAGGGGGAGGGCGTACACTCGCGGTTCTCGGTAGCGGTCTAGAAACTATTTACCCAGCTAGACATCGTGAACTTGCTAGGAGAATCGTTGATAGTGGAGGGGCGCTTGTTTCGGAGTTTCATCCTCAAGCGAAGCCTAAAGCCGATCATTTTCCGCGCCGCAATCGAATTATCAGTGGCCTTTCTGTTGGAGTGCTGGTGGTTGAAGCCGCAGAGAAAAGTGGCTCCTTGATTACGGCGCGCTATGCCATAGAGCAAGGGCGTGACGTGTTTGCTATTCCGGGCTCTATCCACGATTCAAATGCACGCGGCTGTAACCTGTTGATTAAGCAAGGTGCGTGCTTGGTGATGCAAGTTCAGGACATAGTTGATGAAATAGAGACGCTTTTACGCTGGTCTAATTCCGGTAAGCCACCGATTCAGAATGAACTTTTCGAAGAAATAGATAGTAAAGAAGAATTGCCATTTCCTCTGCTGTTAGCTAACGTAGGAAGTAAGGCTATACCAGTTGATATTCTTGCAAACAGGACCAATATACCTGTGCAGGACGTCATGATGCAGCTCTTGGAGCTTGAGCTTTCAGGGCATGTTGTTGCAGTTTCCGGTGGCTATATTCGAAAGGGGAGGGGCTAGCTATGATGATGGATATCTTAATGTATCTATTCGAAACCTACATCCATAGCGATGCAGAGTTACAAGTCAATCAAGATGAGCTAGAAGACGAGCTTCTTCGCGCAGGCTTTCATCAAAAAGACATTTACAAAGCCCTTGTCTGGCTAGAAGAGCTAGCAGCACTGCAGCAAAGTGAAACCCACTCTGCGATCTCGGTGTGCAGCACTTCGAACTCGACTCGTATTTATACAAGCAAAGAGTGTGAGCGCTTAAGTATAGAGTGCCGCGGCTTTTTGACCTTCTTAGAGCAAGTTAATGTCCTCACGACTGAAACTCGTGAGATGGTTATTGACCGCATTATGGGCCTAGAGACGGACGAGTTTGAGCTTGATGATCTGAAATGGATTGTGCTTATGGTGCTATTTAATGTACCAGGCAATGAGAATGCATACACACTTATGGAAGAGCTGCTGTATACCAAAGAACAAGGTATCCTTCACTAACCTTTCTGAGTTGATATGAGCAATAAAATTGATCATCAGCTGTTTTCAGCCCATGAACATGCGCTAGAGCACCAAGCTTGCCCTAAATGCCAAAGTGAACAGCGCGAAGGTGAACTTCACCTTCGTCATGGTAAGCATGGTCCTTTCTTAGGTTGCGATCAGTACCCTGTGTGTGACTTCATTAAACGTTTGCATCAGAATGATGGTCACATCGTTAAAGAGCTCGGTGTTGCTTGCCCTGAATGTGGTAACGAGCTTGTTCTCCGTCAGGGGCGCTATGGGATGTTTATTGGCTGTAGTCATTACCCGCAGTGCAATCACATCGAGTCTTTGGATCAACCTAAACAAGAACAGCAGCAGCCGGAACACCATACTTGCCCTGAGTGCAATAAAGGTCAGCTTGTGGAGCGTAAAACTCGTTTTGGTAAGGTTTTCTATGCTTGTGATAACTATCCGAAATGCAAGTTTGCTGTCAATCAGCCGCCGATTTCAGGTCAGTGTGAGAAATGTGGTTTTCCACTGCTGATCGAGAAGAAACTCGCAAGTGGTACTAAAAGGCAGTGCGCTGACCGAAAGTGTCACCACACTCAATCTGAATAATAAAAAACGGCGCATGGAGCGCCGTTTTTGCTATCTATAAACTGAGTTATTGTGCGAAGTTTGCAGAAAACTCATGAACAGCAGGAAATGCGTGTTCATCTAACAGATCGGCAAGTGCGCACAGTTTACGTTGCAGTTCACCGCTGTAATCGCCACACACATTAATGTGACCCATCTTGCGGCCCGTACGTTTCTCTTTGCCATACCAATGAATGTGCACTCCATCCATAGCGAGTAATTCGCTCGGTAAGTTATCTTCACCCAAGATATTAATCATTGAAGTTTCACGAATCAGTTTAGTGCTGCCTAGTGGTAATCCGCATACCGCTCTTAAGTGATTTTCAAACTGACAAGTTTCTGCCCCTTGTTGAGTCCAATGTCCAGAGTTATGCACGCGTGGGGCAATCTCATTGACCAGCAAGGTGCCGTCGACATCGAAAAATTCAAGGGCTAATACACCAACGTAATCGAGCTTATTTGCGACAGCAGTAAACATCTGTTTTGCTTGTTCTTGCAGTTCAGTATCTGCGATGGCAGTAGACAGGGTCAGTACACCGTTAGTGTGAACATTCTCAGCTAATGGATAAACAGCAACGCTACCATCTTTGCCACGCGCACCCACTAGGGAAACTTCACGGTTAAATGGCACGAACTCTTCAGCTACGATCGCTTGAGTTTCAGATGCAGCGATGCACTCGGCCATTTCTGTCCAAATGGTCTCGATTTGAGCCGGATCTTTTAAACGCCACTGACCTTTACCATCGTACCCGCCGAGCGCACTTTTTAGCACCATAGGGATACCAACGTGTGCAATGGCTTGGTCAAAGTCTTCACGTGTATTGATGACAAAGTACTTTGCATTGCGTACATTCGCGTCATCAAGCAACTGTTTCTCGATACGACGATCGCCACCTGCTTTTATCGCTTCAGTCGAAGGTAGGAACTTTCCACTTTGCTCGCAGATTGCCAGAATATCGTGAGGGATATGCTCAAACTCAGCGGTGATAACATCAGCTTGAGCAATGGCGTTTTCAAGTCCGTGACCAATCACAGTCTGCGTGAGTGGATGAACGATATTTTTACTGCCTACGTCATACGCTGAGATATCAATATTAAGCGGCGCGCCAGCCAGCGACATCATGCGAGCTAATTGACCAGCACCTAGCACTAAAACATGCATGACTTAGTCCTCTGCAGGATTTGGGTTCGCTAAAACCGTTTCTGTCTGTTCAGCGCGGAAGGCTTCAACTTTCGCCATTACAGCTTCATCATGTGTACCAAGAATTTGCGCAGCTAGAATACCTGCATTTGCCGCACCCGCTTCGCCGATAGCAAGAGTACCAACTGCAATACCTTTTGGCATTTGCACGATGGAGTATAGAGAGTCTAGACCACTAAGTGCGCGGGACTGAACTGGAACACCGAGGACTGGCAGTGAAGTGAAGGCTGCCGCCATACCTGGTAAGTGCGCAGCACCGCCAGCACCAGCGATGATTACTTTTAAACCACGCTCTTTAGCGCTGTTTGCATAGTCTGCAAGAAGTTGAGGGGTACGGTGCGCAGAAACCACTTTAGTTTCGTACTCAACCCCGAATCTGTCTAGCATTTCAGCTGCTAGTTTCATGGTTGGCCAATCTGATTTAGAACCCATGATGATACCGACTTTCATCTCAAACTCCTTCAAAGCTGCATAGAATTGGTGAGCAAACATTTTGAGCGCATTATACGGAGATTTTACACTTAAGCAAACGTTTGCGTCATGGTGAAATACTTAGCTTGGGAATTTATTAATAAATAGCTTTAGTCTCGAATTGAGATTGTTTGTAAACTTAGGCCAGTAGAGAATAACTAAGGTGTGACTAAGTGGAAAACTTTAATCAAGCACTGAACGCTTTGATGGATGGTGAAGTGATCGCTTATCCAACCGAGGGAGTCTTTGGTGTGGGGTGCGATCCCGACAATAGCGAAGCAGTGCGCAATTTACTGGAGCTTAAGCAGCGCCCTGCCGATAAAGGACTCATTCTTATCGCGGCGAGTTACCAGCAGTTAATTCCGTATATTGATGAATCTCAGCTGACTCAAGAACAGCTAGTCAGGGTCAAGCTGAGTTGGCCAGGGCCGATCACTTGGATAATGCCATCTAGTCATCGTGTCTCTCAGTGGGTATCCGGTCAACATCAATCGATTGCCGTAAGAGTGACGGATCATCCTTTGGTACAAAAGATGTGTAATGCGTTCGGAAAGCCGTTAACCTCTACCAGCGCAAACTTGTCCGGTCAGCCGCCATGCATGACAAGTGAAGAAGTTTATTTACAGTTTGGCTATGACCAGATTGTGGTACTCGAAGGCCAAACGGGTGGTAGAGAAAAGCCCAGCGAAATTCGTGATGCTAAATCACTACAAGTATTGAGACAGGGATAACCCTGCAGTAAAGGAAGTCGTATGTCAGCCATAGATAAACAAACGGTAAAGCAATTTTTAATGGATCTTCAGGATTCAATTTGTCAGCAGCTCGAAGAGGCAGATGGACAAGCGGTATTTGTTGAAGATGCATGGCATCGCGAGCCTGGAGAGAAGCTAGGTGGCGGTGGCCGTACTCGTGTGATGAAAGATGGTGCTGTGTTTGAGCAAGGTGGAGTGAACTTTTCACATGTTCAAGGTAAAGAAATGCCAGCTTCCGCCACGGCGCATCGCCCTGAATTAGCGGGACGTCGCTTCGAAGCGATGGGTGTCTCTTTAGTTATGCACCCAAATAACCCTTATGTACCTACGTCGCATGCCAACGTTCGTTTCTTTATTGCAGAAAAAGAGGGTGAGGAGCCGATTTGGTGGTTTGGGGGCGGTTTCGATCTAACACCTTTCTACCCATTTGAAGAAGATGCGCAGTATTGGCACAACACAGCGAAAGAAGTGTGTGCACCGTTTGGCGAAGGCGTTTACTCGGAGCATAAAGCTTGGTGCGACAAATACTTCTACTTACCTCACCGAGATGAAACACGTGGGGTTGGTGGCTTATTCTTTGATGATCTCAATCATTGGCAGTTTGATAAGTGTTTTGACTATATTAAGGCAGTCGGTGAGGGCTATTGCCAAGCATACCTGCCGATTGTTGATCGTCGTAAAGAAACTGAATACGGTGAGCGTGAACGCCAGTTCCAATTGTATCGTCGTGGGCGCTATGTGGAGTTCAACTTAGTTTTTGACCGTGGCACATTATTTGGCTTACAAAGCGGAGGCCGCACTGAGTCTATTCTTATGTCTATGCCACCACTAGCGCGATGGGAATATGCTTACCAAGTGGAGCCAAATTCTCCAGAAGCTGAACTGTATGATCATTACCTTAAACCAAGAGAGTGGTAATACTTTCCTCCTTATATAGATAGTGATAGGGTCAATGTTCCGCATTGGCCCTTTTTGTTTCTGATAGGTAAGGATATGACTCAGCAAATAGACAACTACGTTGTTTTTGGTAACCCAATCGCCCAAAGTAAATCACCATTTATTCATACGCTATTTGCTCGTCAAACTAATCAGTCTTTGACCTATACCACTCAGAGTCCGGCAACCGATGCTTTTGTCCAAGCTGCGAGTGAGTTTTTTGCAGAGGGTGGCAAAGGGTGCAATGTCACTGTGCCATTTAAAGAGGACGCGTTCCGCTTTGCGAGTCGTGTCACCGAGCGCGCTCAGTTAGCTGGCGCAGTTAATACGCTAAAAAAACTTGATGATGGTGAGATTCTTGGCGACAACACTGATGGCGAAGGGCTTGTCCAAGACTTGTTGCAATATCAGGTCACGCTTAAAGAGGCTCGTATTCTGCTGATTGGGGCTGGTGGTGCCGCGCGAGGTGTGATTAAACCATTACTCGATCAGCAACCTGCTGAAATTGTGGTCACCAATCGTACCTATGCTAAAGCGCAGCAGTTGGCAGAAATGTTTCAGCCTTATGGAAAGATATCTGCCCAACCAATGGATGCTGTGTCTGAGAGCTTTGATTTGATCATTAACTCAACATCGTCGAGCTTAAGTGGAGAGTTACCCGCTATCTCTAGCGCTATTTTCTCACCTCAAAGCACCGTCTACGACATGATGTATGGTGCAGGGAAAACGACCTTTAATCAGTGGGCAACAGATAATGGCGTAATCAAGGTATATGATGGTCTAGGCATGCTGGTAGGGCAGGCAGCGGAAAGCTTTATGTTGTGGCGTGGACTAAGGCCTGGTACAAAGCAGATTTTGCGTGAACTGAGAAAAAACCTAGAGGGCCTGTAATGAACCAATCTATTCTTTTTCCTGATATCCAATCATGGGATGAAGATAGGCAAGCGGTATTGTTTTCTGCGCAGCAAGCTGGGGCGCTGATTCAGTGCTTAGTCAGTAAAACGGAACTAGAGAAGTTGTCAGGTCAAACAGTTGAGAATGAGCAGCAAGCTCTCGAAGTATTTTCTCAATACCGTTTTGACCTTGAAGAGCTTGCTGAAGAGTTACTAGAAGACGAAGAATTTAATTCACAAGGTTGGATAGAAGTCGTTAGATAATATCTTCCACTTGGTGTAGGTAGTCTTCTTTATTCTGCACATAGTTGTCTGCTGATTTTTGTAAGAACGCGCGTTCCTTTTCATTGAGTGGACGCGCTTGCTTAGCAGGGCTACCTACGTACAAAAATCCGCTTTCCAGAACTTTACCCGGGGGAACTAAACTCCCGGCACCTATCATTACCTCTTCTTCTATTACCACACCATCTAGGACAATCGCGCCCATTCCCACTAACACTCGATCTTTGATCGTGCAGCCGTGTAGCATCACTTTGTGACCAATAGTGACATCATTACCAATGAGCAGAGGGTAGCCGTCAGGGTTTTCTTTATTCTTGTGGGTGACATGCAACACACTGCCATCTTGGATATTGGTGCGATCGCCAATATGAATATGGTTTACATCACCTCGCGCTGCGACGAGCGGCCAGACACTGGAGTCGTCTCCAATACGAATATCGCCAACTAATACTGAGCTGCTATCTATATAGACTCTTTCACCTAATAGCGGAGTAATACCTTTGTAACTGCGTAGAGAACTCATTTTTTCTCCTTATATAGAGGGAATCTTGCCATGGTAGGGGTAGAAAAGTGGCAAAAATAGGTCGTTTTGAATAGAAAATACTCAAACAATAAAAAAATCAAAAAAAACTGAAAAAAGGGCTTGCCAATGTGATGGCGATCTCTATAATGCCCCCTCGCTGACACGGGAACGCTTCGAAAGAAACGAGAGCCCAGTTAGCAAGGTCAATTAGCCAAGTGGAAACGCTTGAAAAAAGTTTGAAAAAAGTGGTTGACACTAAACTTTATCTCGCTAAAATGACCGCCTCTTCCGAAGTGATGTGAGTCACAAAGAAGAAAAGCTCTTTAACAATATAAACCTATCAATCTGTGTGGGCACTCGTTGATGATAATCCAATTAGAAACTTCGGTTTCAAATTAGGTTTCAATGAAACGAAGTGACCAACGAGATTAAGTTTACTTAGTCTTGGCACAGTCAATTCATTATCGTTCTGTTGGAACGATAATAGCTTTAAAATTACATTAGTAGTTTTGAAGTCAGTATTCATTGAGCCGACCAAAATCTTAAATTGAAGAGTTTGATCATGGCTCAGATTGAACGCTGGCGGCAGGCCTAACACATGCAAGTCGAGCGGAAACGAGTTAACTGAACCTTCGGGGAACGTTAACGGCGTCGAGCGGCGGACGGGTGAGTAATGCCTAGGAAATTGCCCTGATGTGGGGGATAACCATTGGAAACGATGGCTAATACCGCATAATGCCTTCGGGCCAAAGAGGGGGACCTTCGGGCCTCTCGCGTCAGGATATGCCTAGGTGGGATTAGCTAGTTGGTGAGGTAAGGGCTCACCAAGGCGACGATCCCTAGCTGGTCTGAGAGGATGATCAGCCACACTGGAACTGAGACACGGTCCAGACTCCTACGGGAGGCAGCAGTGGGGAATATTGCACAATGGGCGCAAGCCTGATGCAGCCATGCCGCGTGTATGAAGAAGGCCTTCGGGTTGTAAAGTACTTTCAGCAGTGAGGAAGGTGGTGTAGTTAATAACTGCATCATTTGACGTTAGCTGCAGAAGAAGCACCGGCTAACTCCGTGCCAGCAGCCGCGGTAATACGGAGGGTGCGAGCGTTAATCGGAATTACTGGGCGTAAAGCGCATGCAGGTGGT
>NZ_LUAX01000006.1 GCF_001695575.1 Vibrio europaeus
TAGGTACCAACACACATTCAAGTGTTCTTGGAAACACCACAATTCGTTGTGATGTTTAATATTTGAGTCCGGCAAAATCGTGCCTGCGCATGTATAAAAATGCAGGCAACTTTGGTTGTTTAAACAACAAACTCAAGATTTCATCTGAAACTCTTTGGGGTTGTATGGTTAAGTGACTAAGCGTACACGGTGGATGCCTTGGCAGTCAGAGGCGATGAAAGACGTAGTAACTTGCGATAAGCCCAGATTAGGTAGTAACAACCATTTGAGTCTGGGATTTCTGAATGGGGAAACCCACGTGCATAAGCACGTATCATTAACTGAATACATAGGTTAATGAGGCGAACTCGGGGAACTGAAACATCTAAGTACCCGAAGGAAAAGAAATCAACCGAGATTCCGAAAGTAGCGGCGAGCGAAATTGGACTAGCCCTTAAGCTTTTAATGAGACAGGTGAATACGCTGGAAAGCGTAGCGATACAGGGTGATAGCCCCGTAACCGACATCTCATCATCAGTGAAATCGAGTAGGGCGGGACACGTGATATCCTGTCTGAATATGGGGGGACCATCCTCCAAGGCTAAATACTACTGACTGACCGATAGTGAACCAGTACCGTGAGGGAAAGGCGAAAAGAACCCCTGTGAGGGGAGTGAAATAGAACCTGAAACCGTGTACGTACAAGCAGTAGGAGCACCTTCGTGGTGTGACTGCGTACCTTTTGTATAATGGGTCAGCGACTTATATTCAGTAGCAAGGTTAACCATCTAGGGGAGCCGTAGAGAAATCGAGTCTTAACTGGGCGTCGAGTTGCTGGATATAGACCCGAAACCAGGTGATCTAGCCATGGGCAGGTTGAAGGTTGAGTAACATCAACTGGAGGACCGAACCGACTAATGTTGAAAAATTAGCGGATGACTTGTGGCTAGGGGTGAAAGGCCAATCAAACCTGGAGATAGCTGGTTCTCCCCGAAATCTATTTAGGTAGAGCCTCGGACGAATACTACTGGGGGTAGAGCACTGTTAAGGCTAGGGGGTCATCCCGACTTACCAACCCTTTGCAAACTCCGAATACCAGTAAGTACTATCCGGGAGACACACGGCGGGTGCTAACGTCCGTCGTGGAGAGGGAAACAACCCAGACCGCCAGCTAAGGTCCCAAATTATAGCTAAGTGGGAAACGATGTGGGAAGGCTTAGACAGCTAGGATGTTGGCTTAGAAGCAGCCATCATTTAAAGAAAGCGTAATAGCTCACTAGTCGAGTCGGCCTGCGCGGAAGATGTAACGGGGCTAAGCTATAAACCGAAGCTGCGGCAATGCGATTTATCGTATTGGGTAGGGGAGCGTTCTGTAAGCCGTTGAAGGTGGATTGTAAAGTCTGCTGGAGGTATCAGAAGTGCGAATGCTGACATGAGTAACGATAAAGGGGGTGAAAAACCCCCTCGCCGGAAGACCAAGGGTTCCTGTCCAACGTTAATCGGGGCAGGGTAAGTCGACCCCTAAGGCGAGGCCGAAAGGCGTAGTCGATGGGAAACGGGTTAATATTCCCGTACTTCTTACAATTGCGATGGGGGGACGGAGAAGGCTAGGTGGGCCTGGCGACGGTTGTCCAGGTTCAAGTGCGTAGGCTTGAGAGTTAGGTAAATCCGGCTCTCTTTAAGGCTGAGACACGATGTCGAGCTACTACGGTAGTGAAGTCATTGATGCCATGCTTCCAGGAAAAGCCTCTAAGCTTCAGATTGTAAGGAATCGTACCCCAAACCGACACAGGTGGTCGGGTAGAGAATACCAAGGCGCTTGAGAGAACTCGGGTGAAGGAACTAGGCAAAATGGTACCGTAACTTCGGGAGAAGGTACGCTCTCGACGGTGAAGTCCCTTGCGGATGGAGCTATTGGGAGTCGCAGATACCAGGTGGCTGCAACTGTTTATTAAAAACACAGCACTGTGCAAAATCGTAAGATGACGTATACGGTGTGACGCCTGCCCGGTGCCGGAAGGTTAATTGATGGGGTTAGACGTAAGTCGAAGCTCTTGATCGAAGCCCCGGTAAACGGCGGCCGTAACTATAACGGTCCTAAGGTAGCGAAATTCCTTGTCGGGTAAGTTCCGACCTGCACGAATGGCGTAATGATGGCCACGCTGTCTCCACCCGAGACTCAGTGAAATTGAAATCGCTGTGAAGATGCAGTGTACCCGCGGCTAGACGGAAAGACCCCGTGAACCTTTACTACAGCTTGGCACTGAACATTGACCCTACATGTGTAGGATAGGTGGGAGGCTTTGAAACCGGTACGCCAGTATCGGCGGAGCCGTCCTTGAAATACCACCCTTGTAGTGTTGATGTTCTAACTTAGACCCGTTATCCGGGTTGAGGACAGTGCCTGGTGGGTAGTTTGACTGGGGCGGTCTCCTCCCAAAGAGTAACGGAGGAGCACGAAGGTGGGCTAAACACGGTTGGACATCGTGTGGTTAGTGCAATGGCATAAGCCCGCTTGACTGCGAGAATGACAATTCGAGCAGGTGCGAAAGCAGGTCATAGTGATCCGGTGGTTCTGTATGGAAGGGCCATCGCTCAACGGATAAAAGGTACTCCGGGGATAACAGGCTGATACCGCCCAAGAGTTCATATCGACGGCGGTGTTTGGCACCTCGATGTCGGCTCATCACATCCTGGGGCTGAAGTCGGTCCCAAGGGTATGGCTGTTCGCCATTTAAAGTGGTACGCGAGCTGGGTTTAGAACGTCGTGAGACAGTTCGGTCCCTATCTGCCGTGGGCGTTGGAAGATTGAAGGGGGCTGCTCCTAGTACGAGAGGACCGGAGTGGACGAACCTCTGGTGTTCGGGTTGTGTCGCCAGACGCATTGCCCGGTAGCTAAGTTCGGAATCGATAACCGCTGAAAGCATCTAAGCGGGAAGCGAGCCCTGAGATGAGTCTTCCCTGACCCCTTGAGGGTCCTAAAGGGTTGTTCGAGACTAGAACGTTGATAGGCAGGGTGTGTAAGCGTTGTGAGGCGTTGAGCTAACCTGTACTAATTGCCCGTGAGGCTTAACCATACAACACCCAAAGGGTTTTGATGGACTCAAAGCAAGAACAGATTGAATGTGTAGAGAACACAATAACAGCTTTCCGAATTAAGAATTTGCTTGGCGACCATAGCGATTTGGACCCACCTGATTTCCATGCCGAACTCAGAAGTGAAACGAATTAGCGCCGATGGTAGTGTGGGGTTTCCCCATGTGAGAGTAGGACATCGCCAGGCTTTAAATTTAGACTCAAGAGTCTAACCAGTGCGGAGCGGTAGTTCAGTTGGTTAGAATACCGGCCTGTCACGCCGGGGGTCGCGGGTTCGAGTCCCGTCCGCTCCGCCACTTATTCCAGACCTCAGCAGAAATGCTGGGGTCTTTTTGCATGTGCGGTACTATTTTGGTCTGCGACCAACGAGTCCCGCAAGCCCGGCCGCCCCGCCACTTATTTAGAAAGCCCAGTCTTACGACTAGGCTTTCGTCGTTCTAGAAGCCCGTTGCTGACGCAACGGGCTTCTTGCGTTTAAGGGGGAGATAGAACGGGCTACGCCCTATGGAAATCGGGATCGCTGCGCTGCTGGAACGGACTTCGTCCTATGGAACACTTCGTTTCGGGAAAACGGGAGCGGGCTTCGCCCTACGAGATGTGAGGGTTGATACTAAGTTGATAGAGTCGATGGCTTAGAACGTGTTGACAGAACTTGTCTCCTAGAAGACACAATCAGCCAGTTTTCCAGTTTTCCAGTTTTCCAGTTTTCCAGTTTTCCAGTTTTCCAGTTTTCCAGTTTTCCAGTTTTCCAGTTTTCCAGTTTTCCAGTTTTCCAGTTTTCCAGTTTTCCAGTTTTCCGTAGGACGAAGTCCGTTCCCGTATCCCTCTTCCAGGGTGAACAAACTAGGTGAATACTCTCACGGCAGCCCTTAGCATTTTCGATTTGCACCGTATTGATTAGATATAAAAAAAGCCACTCGAGTGAGTGGCTTGGTCATTGCTATTTGATTTACTAAGCAGCAGGTTCTTTGATAAGCGTGAGTGCCTTCTTCGACACTTCATGAGCTGCTTTAGTTAAGTTTTGCTTCTCTAGTGCGTCAGAAAGGTAACCGTAGTCTGAAACATTAGATCGTACAGACAATGCCTTCTCTAGGTGCTGCTGAGCCTCACTCCATTCTTCATTGCGTAAATGGAACTGAGCGATAGCGCTGTGTGCTTCCGCATTATTCGCGTCTTTACGTAGAGCGCCTTCTAGGAAAGTCACTACTGGGTGATTATCGGCAAGCTTCAGCTCTGGCAATAGGGCGTATAGATCAGAGTTAGGGTGCTTTTTAAGTGTCTCTTTGATCAAAGTAAACGCTTCATTATCTGCTTGGCGTGAAATTAACTGCTTAGCAAAACATTCAACAAGGTGAGCATCTACTTTCGCCTTACGCGGTAGAGCATTCCAATGAGTAATGAGTCCCTCACTCCCTTTCTGCTCTGCTACGTCGCAAAGTAGGCCGCACTGGGCACGTTGCATTAGAGGCTCTTGTTCTTCTTTAGAGACGATTTTGTTTTTGACTAACTTAGGCAGAAGATCTAACAGTGGCTGCCATAGCTTTAGCTCAATATAAACTTGCTTAAGAAGATTCAAGACAATGGCGTTATTGGGATAGCTGCCCTTTATGTTCGAGAGCGTATCGAACGCATCGTTGTAGTTTGCATCACGGATCTGCTGCTTAGCGCGGGTAAGCTCTACGGCTAACTGCGAATCTTCCTGCTGTGAAGCTAACTCTAGGTAATGGTCACGCTGTTGTTTGTTACCCATACCTTGCGCCGCTTCCGATGCGACTAAGTAGCAGAGCAGCGGCATGTCGTGATGGTTTGCCCAGCGCGTGACCTTTTTCTCTGCTAGCTTGAAGTCACCTTCTAACAACTTGATGATGCCTTCATTGGTATAGCGGCGCGAGCGGCGCATTTTACGCACACTGAACCAGTTCCATGTTGCTGAACTCGCGCTAAGTGCTCGTTTAATCAAGAACTCTAGACCAAATAGAGCGGCGAGTGCAGCGATTACAAAGATAACCAGAGTCGTAACGCTCATCTCAATGGTTTTATTTGCCACCGAGATTAGTACGTAGCCTTGTTGGCCTGCGTATTGAGTCCCGGCAAACAAACCTAAGCCTAGAACGACAAAGAGGAAAATAATTCGAAACATTAGTTTTCCTCCGTCACTAGGGTGGTGACTTCTCGGCGTAAGCGGTCACGAATCACATCCGAGAGCTGCTGCTGTGTTTCCAGTTTGACTGGGTACTCAACTTGCACGGTCTGTTTGCTTAACAGTTCAAGCGCCTTATTGAACTCTTTCACTTCATTAGAATCTTGGTTAAAGAAGGTCGCTGACCATTTATCCGCAGTCGTTAATGCTGTGCTGTAGATATCTTGCTGCTCGACGTAAACAGCTTTAATTGCGGTCTCTAGCTTAGCTTTAATATTCTCTTTCAAGTAAAAGTGTTGCTGCGGAGAAAGTAGTGGGATGACATTGCCATCACGAGTTCTAAACGTAATGAAGTTCTCTGAGAAATCTTTTAGAGACGTCATCAAGTTATTTTGCCAGTCGTTCACATCTTCAGAAACAACCTGTTTTTCAACTTGTTGTGCTTCTGGCAATAGTGCATTAGCTAATGGCAGGCTATCCACTTGTTGTTGCAGTGAAGTGATACGCAGCACTAAGCCTTCTCTGTCGACCAGCGGAACCGTTTTTAGTTTGGTGATGTCGTTAGCCATAGATTTACGCAAAGGCACTAGGCTTGGGTCATTAAGCGCTGCAATTCTTTGATCGGCACTTTCCATCAGTTTGGTCGCACTAACGGCATCGTGCTCTAAGAACAGCTTTCTGCCTGCTAGTTTGACTAAGTAATCGGCTTCTGCGAGCAGCCAGTCATTTGGTCGGCGACCTTTAACGTCAGCTACAGCGACTTGTAGGCTTTCAATGCTTTTTTGCTGCTGTTCAAGAACGGTTTCAGCGCGATGAGTAACTTCTGTCGCTTTGGCAATAGCTTGTTGCTTGGTTGAATCGAGTTCTGACTGAACACTGGTTTGAGTTTGTTCTAGCTGAGCTTGAAGAGCGTCTATCTGCGCTTGATATTGAGCATTCTTTTGCTGCATTTGGAAAGTGAGACCACCGCCTATCAATAAAGAGATGACAATGGCAATAGTGCCAAGTTTTACGCCACGTTTGCCTTGCTTCTCTTCAAATTCAGGTTGGCTGTTTGCAGTGGGCTTGGTTTCAGGCTGAGAGGCTTGCTCAACGGCAGGTTGTTCCACAGTTGTTTCACTGGTATCAGACGCGTTTGTTGTTTTATTTACTTCCTCTGCCGATTTTTTTTCTTGGTCAGGGGTATTGTTATCGTTGTTATTTTTTTTGGTCATTACTTATTGTCCTGTTTCACTTGGCCGGAGAGCAGCCAGTAATACGTTATTAGAGGCACTGAAGGTGTTGGTAACAACTTGAAAACCGACTTCTCGTGCTTGTTGCGCTATCCGCTCACTGGGTACATACAGATGGAGCGTAAACAGCCAGGCCTTATGCTCATCAGTTAGTTGAGAAACAAAGTAACTAAGCTGACCTGAACTGGTGATGACTATTTGAGTTATTTTTTCATTTTGCCAGATGGGTACGAGCAAATCTGAGCGGAAAGCTAGGTTTTCTCGTTTATACACCTCGCGATATTCAACTTGAGCGCCACGGGCGACTAGAGTATCGAAGATCAACTCTCGCCCTCCATTGCCACGCAGAATCAGGATCTTTTTGTTGGCGATAGAGAGTAAGGCGTCTTGTAGTAGCAGATGTTCACTATCACTGACTTCTGGGTAGTGTACTGTTTGTCGGGTCGCTTTGCTTAAAATGTGTGCAGTTTTTTGACCAACGGCAAGGTAGGTCGTGCTGTTGGGCCAACTTTGCTCAAGTTTTTGCAGGTATTTATCGGTAGATGTCACCGCATGCTGACTGACGGCGATGATAATATCGAAATGAGAAATGGACGTTTCGAGCCCTTCGAGTTGTTCTCCGGGCTGAATGTCTATCAAAGGTTGGTGATGGCTTTCTATACCAACCTCTGACAGCTTGTTACATAGTGAGCGGCCTTGTTGTCCCGGCCGAGTGACCAGTACTGCCATATGGAGTTACTCGTGCTCAGCGTATAGCTTGGTTAAGATCTCTTTCGCACCTTGGTCGAGTAGCTGGTTAGCAAGCTCAATACCTAGAGCTTCAGCATCAGTACGAGAGCCACGAATCTCACCACGAACGATCTTTGAACCATCAGGTTCGCCGACTAGAGCACGTAACCAGATGTTGTCGCCATCAATTAGAGAGTAACTACCAATCGGTACCTGACAGCCGCCTTCTAGAGTAAGGTTCATCGCTCGTTCACACAGTACGCGATCTGCGGTTTCTTTGTGGTTGAGTGGTTCTAGTAACTTAATCAGGCGTTCATCATCAAGACGACATTCAATGCCTACAGCGCCTTGTCCTACAGCAGGTAGAGATTGTTCTGGCTCGATAAAACTCTTGATACGCTCTTCCAGCTCTAGGCGTTTCAAGCCAGCGGCAGCGAGAATGATGGCATCGTATTCACCAGCATCTAGTTTACCTAGGCGAGTGCCAACGTTGCCGCGTAGCTCTTTGATCACTAAATCTGGGCGAGATTCTTTTATCTGACATTGACGGCGTAAGCTGCAAGTACCTACGACGGCACCCTGCGGTAGCTCATCAATATTGTTATAGGTATTTGAAACGAACGCGTCACGAGGATCTTCACGCTCACAGATCGTAACCAGACCAAGACCTTCAGGGAAATCGACAGGGACATCTTTCATTGAATGAACGGCAAGGTCGGCGCGTCCTTCTAACATAGCCACTTCTAGTTCTTTAACGAACAAGCCTTTACCACCCACCTTCGCTAAAGGTGTATCTAGGATGATGTCGCCTTTGGTTACCATCGTCACTAGCTCAACTTCTAAACCAGGGTGAGCAGCCATTAAAGCGTCTTTAACATAGTGAGCTTGCCAAAGGGCAAGAGGGCTTTTGCGCGTCGCAATTCGAATTGGAGTTTGTTGAGTCATAGTGTTCTGCAGATAACAAAATAATGGCTTAATCCTACCATTGTCAGCTAGAAAAGTATTATTGCTTATTCGACCGCATGAGGCTTAGGTGTTTGCTAGCACAAAATGATTAAAAGAGTGTGACTAAGGTCTCGTTTGTAAAATAGGCTATTATTATTAATAGAAGTTACGTACCACACTAAGAGCGACAACTTCGGATGGGCAAAATTGTGTCGAATCGATCGTACATTTCTTTACCAACTCAAAGAAAAGTGATAGATTGATCACGTTTTGTTGGTGCTTTAGAACAATTAATAGTCAAAGTGCCATCTAGGATATGAACCAAGGAAACCCCCTTGCAGGCTTACACCAAGACGCTAATTAAAAGACTTGATAACTTAAACCAGCAACGTGTAGAACGTGCGCTGGCTCTTATGGATTTGCCAAGTCAGCGTGTGTTCCATCTGATCCCAACACTGCTTCATTTCAATCATCCAGTTATCCCTGGTTATTTTGACGCGCAAGTACCATTCGGTGTTCGCGAGTTTGAATTGAATGACATCCAGCAACAGTTTGTTGAAGATACTCAGTTAACGAGCGGTCAGCCGCTTACTACCAGTGACAACCCAGCGATCTTGGGTCTGTACACTATGGGCAGTACTTCCTCTATAGGCCAAAGCACTTCCAGTGACCTAGATATTTGGGTGTGTGTTTCGCCAAGCATGAGCTGTGACGAACGTGAAAGTCTTACTAACAAATGTTTGCTGATCACCGATTGGGCTCAAACGCAGGGTGTGGAAGCTAATTTCTTCTTAATGGATGAAGAACGGTTCCGCTCAAATCACTCAGAAGAGATGACGGGTGATAATTGTGGTTCATCTCAACACTTACTGCTGCTCGATGAGTTCTATCGCAGCGCAGTACGTCTCGCCGGTCAACGTCTACTGTGGCAAATTGTTCCTCCTGAAATGGAAGAGTGCTACGACGAATACGTGAATGACCTCTGTGGCAAAGGTTATATCGATTGTTCGAAATGGATCGATTTCGGTCAACTTAATCGAATCCCTGCAGAGGAATATTTTGGCTCTAACTTATGGCAGCTATACAAGAGTATCGACTCGCCCTATAAGTCAGTTTTAAAAGCCATACTGCTTGAAGCTTATTCGTGGGAGTACCCTAACACTCAACTTCTTAGCCTAGACACCAAGCGCCGCTTCTTTGCGCATGAGCCCGACCTTTATGGTATGGATGCGTATTATCTGATGCTTGAAAAAGTTACTCGCTACTTAGAACGTATTGGTGATACCACTCGCTTAGATCTTGTGCGTCGTTGTTTTTATCTTAAAACTCACGAAAAGCTCTCTCGTGATCCAAGTGTCGGCTCCGTTGCTTGGCGACGTGAAGCACTCTCTGACATGGTACAGAAGTGGGATTGGGATAGCTCAGTGATCGCTGAACTTGATGACCGCCGTAATTGGAAGGTGGAGCAAGTGAAAGTGGTGCATCATGCGTTACTTGATGCCTTGATGCAGAGCTACCGTAACTTGATTCAGTTTGCGCGTCGTAATGACATTACTTCAGCGATCAGTCCGCAAGACATCAGTATTTTGGCGCGTAAGTTATATGCAGCATTTGAAGTGCTGCCTGGCAAGGTGACGCTGCTTAACCCGCAAATTTCACCTGATTTGCACGAGTCAGACTTAACTTTTATTGAAGTGAGACCAGGGCGTACTAACCAGTCTGGTTGGTATCTGTATAAGCAACCTCTAACACCACACCGCATTCTTGGCCAGGCGCCATTAGAGCACAACGAGTATCTCAGTAAGTTGGTTGCTTGGTCTTTCTTTAACGGTCTAATCACTGAATCGACCCGATTGCATTCTGTTATCCGCGATGCTCACCTTGATATCGACAAGTTCTATCAGATGGTGAGTGATTTGCGTAACACCTTCTCATTGCGTAAGCGTCGTCCGACGATGCAGGCATTAGCTAGCCCGTGTGAGATTAGCCAGTTAGCGATGTTTATCAACTTCGAGAATGATCCAACGTCTGAGTTAAGTGGTAAGTCACTTAAACTTGACCCTAAAACGACCGATATTTTTAGTTTTGGTTCTGAGCAGAAGTGTTTAGTCGGCAGTGTTGACTTGGTTTATCGTAACTCTTGGCATGAAGTGCGAACCCTACATTTTGAAGGCGAAACCGCAATGCTGGATGCCTTGAAAGCGGTATTAGGTAAAATGCACCAAGATGCGATTCCGCCAGAGTCAGTTGATGTGTTCTGTTACAGCAAAAACCTGCGTGGTGTGATGCGTAATATGGTTTATCAGCTTCTTGCTGAGTGTATCGATTTACGCTTAAAGCCTGTTGAGCAAGAAAAGCGCCGCCGCTTTAAAGCGTTGCGTATTGGTCAGCAAACTTATGGTTTGTTCTTTGAGCGTCGCGGTGTCTCGGTACAAATGCTGGAAAACTCGGTCGACTTCTATCGCAGTATATCAACCAATAAGTTGAAGGGTTCACCGCTGCTAATGCTTGATAAAGAGCAAGATTACCAGTTACCTGAAATTGTTGATGGCTTTGCCAGTGAGGGTCTGATCCAGTTCTTCTTCGAAGACAGTGAGCAAGGCTTTAATATCTATGTACTGGATGAAGCGAATCGCGTTGAAGTCTACCATCAGTTCAAAGGTGAGAAAGACGAGATGATCGCGAGCGTGAATAGTTTCTACACCTCGGTACAAGATGAGAATCCATTGTCTTCTAAGCTTATTAATTTCAACTTACCGCAGTATTATCAGATTGTTCACCCTGAAGATGATGAGCCTTACATTGTTCCGTATCGTAATGATGGAGCAAGTTACTCAAGACCGAGCAAAATCGTTAACGCCTAGATACAAAAAAGAGCATCCACAGGTGCTCTTTTTTATTGTTCTTGGTGGGGGATTATTCCCACTCAATCTCTTCATCGCTGTGCTTTTCACACTCTTGCTTAACCATTGCAATCAGCTCAATACCCGTTTTCGAGCAAGTCCAGTGCTCCTCAACAAGCGCAAAGTGGAAACCGCCGGATTTAGAGGCTAGCCAGATCTCTTTCATTGGCTCTTGGCGGTTGATAATGATTTGACTACGGTCTTCAAACTCCAGTGTCATTACATTTCCAGAAGTCTCGTAGTCGATGTCCGCACCTGAATCATCAATCATTTCCTCGATGATTTGCATTTGAACATCTACTAACTGATGAAATTCAGTATCGTTCATCTAATCTATCCTATTGCTTTTCTTGAGTGTGGTGCGATTATAGGGGGCATTGACAGAATAATCACGATAGAACCCATGAAAAAATCAATCTTAGCGCTATTTATCTTTTCAGTCCTTGGCTTAGCTGGCTGTGGTCAAACTGGACCTCTATACATGCCTGAAGACGCTCCACAAAAAGAGCAACCTTCACAATAAAACGATAATCAGAATATAAGGGAAAGTACTTTGGATTACTTCAACTATCAGGATGATGGCCAGCTATGGGCCGAAGACGTCTCACTGACTGAATTAGCAGACCAGTTTGGAACGCCACTATATGTGTATTCTCGTGCGACTCTAGAGCGCCATTGGCATGCGTTTGATAAATCAGTCGGTGAACATCCGCATCTTGTTTGTTACGCAGTCAAAGCGAACTCTAACATTGGTGTATTAAATGCTTTAGCGCGCTTAGGTTCTGGCTTTGATATCGTCTCAGGTGGCGAGTTAGAGCGTGTTATTGCCGCTGGTGGTGAGCCAAGCAAAGTGGTGTTCTCCGGTGTGGGTAAAACCGCAGCTGAAATGAAACGCGCGCTAGAGCTAGGCATTAAATGCTTTAATGTGGAGTCTGAGCCAGAGTTAGAGCGTTTGAACAAAGTAGCTGGAGAGCTTGGTGTGAAAGCGCCAATTTCATTGCGCATTAACCCAGATGTTGATGCGAATACTCACCCTTATATTTCGACAGGTTTACGTGATAACAAATTTGGTATCGCGTTTGACCGTGCGCCTGCGGTTTACAAGTTTGCGCAAAGTCTAGAAAACCTCAATGTTCAAGGTATTGATTGCCATATCGGTTCTCAGTTGACCGATATCGAGCCATTCATAGATGCGACCGATCGACTGCTTGCACTGATTGATGATCTTAAAGCACAGGGTATTACCATTAAGCACCTTGATGTGGGTGGTGGCTTAGGCGTTGTCTATCGTGATGAACTGCCACCAGAGCCATCAGACTATGCCAAAGCACTGCTTGGCCGTTTAGATAACCATCAAGACCTTGAATTGATTTTCGAGCCAGGTCGAGCCATCGCGGCAAATGCCGGGCTGCTGCTGACTAAGGTTGAATTCCTTAAGCATACTGAGCATAAAAACTTCGCTATCATTGATGCTGCGATGAATGATCTGATGCGTCCTGCTTTGTACCAAGCTTGGCAAGATATTGTGCCAGTTGTGCCGCGTGAAGGCGAAGCCGTGACTTATGACCTAGTAGGACCTATCTGTGAGACGGGCGACTTTCTAGGTAAAGACCGCTCATTAGTGCTGCAAGAGAACGATCTCTTGGCAGTGCGATCTGCTGGAGCCTATGGCTTTGTGATGTCGTCGAACTACAACACGCGCTGCCGAGCGGCAGAAGTGATGGTTGACGGTAAGCAAGCACACCTAGTTCGCCAGCGTGAAGAACTATCTAGCCTATGGGCGCTTGAAAACGTACTTCCGGAGTAATTGGAGTCTTATGCATTTCCATTTTTCTAAAATGCACGGTCTGGGTAATGACTTCATGGTCGTTGATTGCATTACCCAGAACATTTTCTTTTCCCCTGATCTGATCCGCCGCTTAGCGGATCGTCATACTGGGGTGGGTTTTGACCAACTACTCGTGGTTGAAGCGCCATATGATCCAGAAACAGACTTCCACTATCGGATTTTTAATGCTGATGGTAGTGAAGTAGAACAATGTGGCAATGGCGCGCGCTGTTTTGCTCGTTTTGTACGCATGAAAGGGCTGACCAATAAGTACAGCATCAGTGTGAGCACTAAGAAAGGCAAAATGGTTCTTAACATCGAGGAAGATGATCAGGTCACGGTTAATATGGGTGTGCCTGAATTTGAACCGAGTAAGATTCCATTTAAAGCTAAGCAAACGGAGAAGACTTACATCCTCCGCGCAGAAGACAAGACGCTTTTCTGCGGCGCAGTCAGCATGGGGAACCCTCATGTCGTGACTGTGGTTGATGATGTCGCGACCGCGGATGTCGATACACTGGGACCGCTATTGGAATCTCATGAACGCTTCCCTGAGCGCGTTAACGCAGGCTTTATGCAGGTTGTAAGTCGCAATGAAGTGAATTTACGAGTGTATGAGCGCGGCGCAGGAGAAACTCAGGCTTGTGGCAGTGGTGCATGTGGCGCGGTTGCCGTTGGCATTGTTCAGGGATTACTGGATGAGAAAGTTACGGTTAACTTGCCGGGTGGCTCGCTTAACATTGCGTGGCAAGGCGAAGGTAAACCTCTCTATATGACAGGGCCTGCTACCCATGTGTTTGACGGTCAACTAAGCTGCTAATAGACCCAACTATTTTGGGTGGATAATAAGAAACAATAAGGAACAGACGTGTCTCAAATTGAAGCGGATGCGCTTACGGCAGAAGTGGTTGCCGAATACTTACGTGACAATCCGGACTTTTTTCATCATCGACGAGATTTAGTCGATAGGCTGGCGTTACCTCATCAAGAGCAAGGTGCTGTTTCATTAGTGCATGTACAAATGAACCGCCAACGTCAGCGTATTGAAGAGTTGGAAGAAGAGATCACCGCTTTAATGTCATTGGCGAAGAACAATGATCGTACGTTCCATGAGTTTATGCAGCTTCAGGAGCAAATCCTTAAGTGTGATTCATTGCTCTCAGTGGTAAAAGCGATTGAAGAGATGGCTAAGTCACTCGATCTCATTGCTTATGTTCGTCTGTTAGATAACGAATTAAGTTACTATTCATTAAGCAAAGAAAATTACCAACGCTTTGCGACCAACCATCTCAATGGTAAGGGCGCTTATCTAGGCCGTATGCGTAAAGTGGATCGCGAACTGTTGTTTGGTGACAATCAACGTGCTCCGGAAATGGGCTCCTACGTTGTGTTACCGCTACAGAAGAAATCTCTGCAAGGTGTGCTGGTCTTTTCGAGCAGCGATGGCGGACACTTCCAACCTCATATGGATACTTTATTCTTACGCCATCTAGCCTTGGTTCTTTCCCACCTAGTCGACAGCCTACCTTGGCAAAGCGAAGACCATGAGCGAATCACTAGCACCTCTGCCTAATGGTCTCCAACGGCCTCTTGAACGTTTCTACGAATATTTGCGTAGTGAAAAGGGGCTGAGCTTACATACTCAACGTAACTACAAACAACAACTTGAAACCATGGCGCAGCACCTGGCTCATTTGGGGCTTAAAGAGTGGCAACAGGTTGATGCGGGTTGGGTGCGTCAGTTAGCCAGTAAAGGTATGCGAGAAGGTATGAAAGCCAGCAGCTTGGCGACTCGCTTATCTTCGCTGCGTAGCTTCTTTGATTTCCTGATCTTGCGTGGAGAAATGACGGCAAATCCCGCTAAAGGTGTCTCGGCACCACGTAAGAAACGTCCACTGCCTAAAAACCTAGATGTGGATGAAGTTGGTAAACTACTTGAAGTGAACGAAGATGATCCATTAGCGGTACGCGATAGAGCCATGATGGAGCTGATGTATGGGGCGGGCTTACGCTTGGCGGAATTGGTCAGTATCAATGTTAAAGATGTCAACTTCTCTGCTGGCGAACTTAGGGTTGTCGGTAAAGGTGACAAAGAGCGAAAAGTGCCTTTTTCTGGTATGGCGGCAGAGTGGGTTGCCAAGTGGTTGAAGCTAAGAGCTAGCTTAGCCAATAGCGATGAGAATGGTTTATTTGTCTCTAAACTAGGCGTAAGAATCTCGCACCGTAATGTGCAGAAAAGAATGGCTGAGTGGGGACAAAAGCAGTCGGTGGCCAGTCATATTAGTCCGCATAAATTACGCCACTCTTTTGCCACTCATATGCTGGAATCGAGTAATAATCTGCGTGCGGTGCAGGAATTGCTCGGGCATGAGAATATCTCGACCACGCAAATCTATACCCACCTAGATTTTCAGCATCTTGCCGAAGTGTACGATCAGGCCCATCCAAGAGCGAAGAAGAAGGATAGCGAGTAATGCAGTTTTTCCGCCATTTGAAACCGATCCAAGCGATGACCTTCGACCTTGACGATACCCTTTATGATAATCGCCCGGTCATTCGTCAGCTAGAGACAAAAATGGTGGCTTGGCTGCATAAGCATCACCCTATTTCTGCAACTAAAACACTACGCTGGTGGTATGACCTAAAGCGCTCATTGGCGGAGGATGATCCTTGGTTGCTCAGTGACGTCACGCTGTGGCGCTTTAAGCAGATTGAGAAGGGCTTGTATATTCTGGGCTATCAGCCGCAGCAGGCAGAGCAAGCGGCGAATGAGGCTATTGATGAGGTACTTCGCCTGCGCAGTGACTTTACTGTTCCGCAGGAGTCACATGAAGTACTGACAGAACTTGCTAAGCGCATACCATTAGTTGCGATAACCAATGGTAATGTAGATGTAGAGAAGATCGGCTTGGCTGACTATTTTTCTTTGGTATTAAAGGCGGGGCCAGATGGCTACGCAAAGCCACATCCACAGCTATTCAATAAAGCTCAATCTTTCTTATCTGTACCCGCAGAGAATATTCTGCATGTCGGAGATCACTTAATTTCTGATGTGGTAGGGGCGAAGAAAAGTGGCTATCAAGCCTGTTGGTATAATGATCAAGGTGTGAACATTTACCACGTCAATAAAGCCCGTATGCTACCAGATGTTGAAGTGAATCGTTTACATGGCTTATTGCTATTGAGTGAGATGTAAATAACATCTGACCAAAACAACACTTTTCATATTGGTTTAGTTGGATTACGGTATAGCAAAACATAAATCTAAATAAACAACGTCTTAGGCTTTTGAATGCGCACATACTCAGCGCTGGTTAACAACAATCAGCAATTACAAGCGCATCTAAGGGATATACCAACGGAGAAATACTCTTCGTTTCTTGTTCAGCTTCTGTCTACGGATCCGGAACAGGTCGCATGTAATTATGCGGACCAAATTCTAGAGCATATTCCTGGATGCCACATCATAGGTCATAGTACTCGCCATACTATTTTTGATGGTCAGATTGTCCATCGAGGTAGCTTGGTGTCAGTTTCCTGCTTTGAACACTCTTCTATTACTTCTACTTGTGTCCCCATTACTAATAATCCGCTCTCTGAAGCGAAAGAGATCGTTAATGAGTTAGCATTAACCCAGCAAACTAAGTCTATTATTAGCTTCTCACAGCATGTCAGCTCGCTCGACTTTAATCTCTACCAAGCATTGGGCTCTCACACCGATGTACCGATCAGTGGTGGCGTAGCAGCCAATGTTGATGACAGAGATGAGTGGGTTCTATGTGGCAACCAAACATTCCAGAAAATGACGGTGTCAGCTGCTCTGCATGGGGACAAGCTACAGGTTTGGCGTAGCGCTTTCTCTGAGTGGACGCCGATAGGTGGACCACTTCGGGTAACGGATGCGCAAGGGACTCAATTACGTTCGTTGGATTACCAACCCGCTTACGAACTCTATCAGGCCCGTCTCTCTGAAGGCCGGGCTCTGGCTTTAGAGCAGATGCTGAGTTTCCCCCTTAAAAGCAGTACTGGTGTGGTCAGCTGCCCTAGAGAGCTCTATCCCGACGGCAGTATTGAAGTCGATAATGCGGTTACGATTGGTGATGAAGTGCGTATTTGCTACAACCACCCGTCGTTGACCTTAGAGCAAGTTAGGCATGATGTCATTGGTTTAGCCCAACATAACCCAGAGTCTATATTCATCTATAACTGCGAGTCGCGTTTGGAATTTATAGAAGGCGTCAGTGAAATCCAACTGTTCGATGAATTCGAAAGTTGTTGTGGATCTTTCTGTTTGGGCGAGTTTTATCGGGGTGACTCTCAGCAATCGCTTCATCACAGCATGACTTATGTTGCTTACAGTGAAGACTCTGCTCGTCCGGCGCTGACTTTTAACGAAAAAGCCGAGTTTCCGGTTTCTCCTTTGTTTCATTTAATTAGCTATACGATTGATAACCTGAATCAAACGCAGAAGAGTATGGAGCTAAAACTTGCTGAGCAAACCGAGAAGCTGATCAATAGTTACCGTCTAGATAAGCATACCGGGCTAAAAAATCGCGTTGCTTTGCAAGAGAGGCTCAAAGTCGTCAATACGGATGAGCATGTGGCGACATTGAAACTGTCTAATTTTCATCAGATTAATGAAAAGTATGGTTATCAAGTTGCGGATGAGCTTATCCGCGATTTAAGTGATTACTTTACGGATAACCTTTCCGATTTGCATTGGGCCCCGTTTATTCAACAGCTCTACTATATCGGCACGGCAGAATGGGCTTTGGTGTTTTCATCGGATATTGCCACCGATGAGCTTCAACAAGAGCTGTCGCAGTTTGCTGATAAGGTAGAACATATTAACTTTGAGCCTTATGGACTACCTGAGGTGGACTATTTGTCGGTGTCTATTTCTGGTGGCATCGCCAGTAAGCGCGATTTTCCAACGATCTCTGGTGATGAACTTTTACTTAAGTCGATCGATGCACGTCGGATTGGTAAAGCCCGCAATACCCACTTTATTAACGCCAAAGATTATTCTATCAGTGAGTTAGAGCAAAGAGACAAGCTCGATTTGATGGGGGTAGTCAGCCGCGCCATCCTCAATAAGCGAATTATTACCTATAGCCAACCGATTTTTGCCGCACATACCCGCGAGCAGGTCTCCCAAGAGTGCTTAGTCCGTATTGAAGATGATGGTGAGATTATCGCGCCAGGGCGTTTCTTACCCATCGTAGAGGGTACGCACCTTTATACTCGTTTAAGTCGTCATATGCTGACATCAACCATAGCGCATATGGCAGACAAGCAAGCCTCATTCTCCGTCAATTTATCTCCACAGGATATGCTCAGTGACAAGACGCTTTACCTCCTTGAACAGGCGGTTGCGAAGATGAATGACCCATACCGCTTGGGTATTGAGGTCTTGGAATCTGAACGGATTAAAGATTTTGGCCGTATGGCTGAGATTTGCGCTCACTTTAAGCAGCTTGGCGTCCGTTTGCTGGTGGATGATTTTGGCTCTGGTTACTCCAATATTGATGAAATTATTCGTCTAGAGCCTGATGTGATTAAACTCGATGGCAGTTTAATTAAGACTATCGATAAGGATCCCAAACAGCGTCAGATCACCGGTCAGCTGGTCAAGTTATGCCAAGTACTCAATGCAAAAACCGTCGCCGAGTTTGTTCACAATCAAGAGGTGTGCAATATCGCGGAAAGTATCGGCGTCGACTATCTGCAAGGATTTTACCTCGCAGAGCCTAGTCGCTTGTTTTAGTCATTAAAACGTGACCGCTTTTGTCAGCTTTGAAAGCTAGCATATAGCGGTCAAAAAACTGCAAGAGTTGCTCTGCTTGTTGTACTTGCTTAGCTTGCTTTAGCACTTCGCAGCCAACTTCTAACGTACATAGATGACCTTGCTCTTGGTTGCGACGTAATTGATAACGTGACGCTTGAGTCGGGTTAATGTGTACTAAAGGTAGCTGTTTGAGCCAAGGGCTCTTACGCAGCATCTTTTTTGCTTCCTGCCATGTACCGTCCAGGATGACAAACAAAGGTCGTTTCTCGCTCACTACTGCCTCATCTATCGCCTGCGACACTGGAATACTTCCGTCATCAGGAAACAGCAAGTAGGCTTGATAATCCTCACTTTGTATTAAGGCCATCAGCTTGTCACAAGGCTGAGTGCGTTGCCAAATATGCACGCTGGTCGCGGACAGGCTTTTATCTAACCACTGGCCAGTATTGGTCTCTCTATTAATCTCATTTTCATGGGTTACCAGTGCAAGATGGAAGCGAGTGTTAATGCTCGGTAGCTTGTGGCATACGCATTGATACTGCAACTTGCACTGAGGGCAGCGATTGCCCTCAGCGGAATTCACTTGGCTCACATTACTACGCCTTGCTGGTGGGGTGTCTGCCCGTCAGAAAATAGCTGGATAGGGCTAATCTGATCGTAGTTAGCGACCGGTGCAGAGCTTGGGTTAAGCGGATAGCTGTCCCCCTGATACTTTAAGACGTGTTGGTTCGGTGTCGCGCCACCACCGCTAACAAATAGGATTAAATCTTGCCACCCATTGGTTTGCTCTAGACCTAAGTTAATCGGCGTTCTTACTAGAGTAATGCGAGAGCTAAACTGCCATTGCTGTTGTTGATTCTCAAACAGCAGTAAGGTACAGCCGCCAGAGCCACACCAGTTCAGTTGAACTAAGAGTTCTTTATTGCCATCACCATTTAAGTCGTACTCCAACCAACGGTACTTAGTGTCGGTTGGGTCGATGTTATCCGATTTAAAATACTCACGTATGGCATTGTCGACCTTAGGGTTGAACTCGGCGCTAGAAGGGATGGCTTGCGGATTTGAAGTCGCCTTCGAAGTAGCGCTTTGCGTGTCTTGCTGAGCTTTAAACAGCGTCAATCCACCATCGGCAATCGGATAGATAAGACTGCCTACCTTCTCTTGGCTAGCGCTGAGTTGATAGCCATCACGAGTGAAGATTCGCTCTGATAACAATGCTTGCTGTTGATGACGAGTCATCACTACTTGAATCTGGTCTTTGTTAAGCTGCTGCCAGTAGCCACTCTCAACCGAATCTGCTTCTCCTGTCGTGTAGCTGTAGGTGGTTGTCGCTGAGTGATCCGGAAAGATTTTTAATGCGACGCTAAAGTTGCTCGATTTGGTTGAGGCCGCTTGATAGAGACCAGTCCAATCCTGAGTGGCGTCTTGATTAGACAGGGTGGCACATCCTTGGTAGCTGTTTCCTTCAAGTTCAAGGGTTGCACTCCAACCATAAAGTGAATCGCTCATCCCATCAACACAGCTACGTTGGTTGAGCTCTAGTGACCCGCCTTCGAACTGGTAACGACGTCGATCAGATTCAATACGGCTACTTGATAGCGCTAACTGGCGTTTATCTTCTCCGATTTTCTGAAAAGTCAGCGCGTTGCTGGCGAAATCAATCGACCAGAAGGGCTCATTGCCAAAAGCTCTAGTCGGTTTAAGCGCTTGATCGCAACGCTTTGGATTCTCTGCGCTAAGCAGGTTAATCGAGTCGACAACAAAACGTGCACTGTAGTCAGCAACAAAACCATCCGCTTGGCCAGTTTCAAGGTGACCGATAACTTCACCATAAAGAGGAGCATAAGGAGAGCGAACTAACTTTAGCGCTTGATGAAAGCGATCGTCAGAGATATCAAGCCAATACTGTTGATTACTACCGCAAGGTGTAATAGAGCGCACTTCATGGCCAAGCACGACTTCACCGCGCATAACAAAAGTTTGAGGCTTTATGGTGTCAGGTTTGTCTAAGCTCGCTTGCACGACGGGTTTAGATTCGCTGTCTTTGATGGTCGTTGACGTCGAACAGGCTTGCAATGCGAGTAAAATGATCACAGCCGCTGGGTTTCGGAGCGCCTTCATGCTATATCTTCCCTATTAAGAAACTGGCGGAGCCTATTATGGCATATTGGCTATTCAAAACTGAACCAGACACCTTTTCTATTGACACACTCCGAACACAAAATACCTCATGTTGGGAAGGAGTACGTAATTATCAGGCACGTAACATGATGCGTGATCAGGTCAAACTCGATGACTTGGTGCTGATCTATCACTCATCTTGCAAGAAAGTGGGAGTGGCAGGGATTGCGAAAGTGGTCAAAGAGTCATACCCCGACCATTTCTCATTTGATCCTGAAAGTGACTATTACGACCCGAAATCAACGCCGGATAGCCCGCGTTGGTTTATGGTTGATATCGAATTTGTGCGTAAGACAGAACGTTTGATCCCATTGTCCGTGATGAAAGCGATGCCAGAACTAGAAAATATGCCGCTGGTGAAAAGAGGTAATAGGCTGTCTATCATGCCAGTCACAGAGCAAGAGTGGGCTGCGATTTTAGATAAAGAGTAAAGATAACTGTGATAACAAAACAGGCTGCATAATGCAGCCTGTATAGATTTGATAGCGATAGCCGCTATTTAAAAAAGATTATCGTGCAGGTAGTGAGCTACGGCATCATCTTCATTGCTGCCAATCACTTCATTGTTGGGTAGCGCCTCTTTCACCTTGTGGTGCGAGGTACCCATCACCAATCCTTTTCCTGCCATATCTAGCATCTCTGCATCATTCATCCCGTCACCAAAGGCGATACAGTTCTCTAGGTTCAGGTCTAAAGATTTTGCGACGGCTTCAAGCGCGTGGCCTTTTGACACTTCAGCAGCCATGACTTCAAGGCACCAAGGTGTTGAGAAAGCAACGTTGAGTTGATCACCAAACTTTTCACGTAGTTTGTTTTCGAACGTCACAAGATGGTCGTGGTCTTGATCTGGGTGAGTGAAGAAGATTTTCGCAATGCCATCATTTGGCGCTGACGCTGCGTTAAAGCGTTTATAGCTAAAGCCAGATTCACTGTGGAATTTAGCGAGCATTTCATCCTCTCGATCGAGTAACCAATCTTCGTTTTGATACATGTGGATAAAAATGCCTGGATCTTCGCTGATCACGTCGATCACTGGCTGAACTAATTCTTCAGGGACATTCTTGCTGTACATCAGTTGATCATTTTGGTCATGAACACGCGCACCATTAGAGGTAATCATGTAAGCAGGAATACCGGCGATATCACGGATACCAGCAACATCGACATGGTGACGACCCGTTGCAAAGACAAAGGTGAAGCCTTTTTCATGCAGCGCTTTCAGGGTTTGTTTTGAAAACTCGCTCAGCTGGTGGTTTGGTGCGAGTAAAGTGCCATCGAGATCGGAGGCTACAATGTGAAAAGGAGTATCTTTGCGTGCTTCGGTCATATCACCCTCGTATGTACAACATGAGTTACCTTATAAGGTAGAGGGCACAGTTTACTTGAACATAAAGGGGAAAAAGAGGGTAAAGATCACCCTCTAGTATTTCCTATTTTAGTACTGCTCGAAAAAGGTCAGTGTGGTATCTAGGGCTTGGTTGCGATATTCATCTTTTTCAAACAGTAATTCATGTTTCGCGCCATGAACAATTTTAAAGGCACACTGAGTGCTGGTCCGCGCAAGTTTCTTGATAAATTGAACCTGTGCCTGATTAGATACGATTTGATCTTCGCCTGCCTGCATGACCAATAAAGGGACTTTTAAATGGCGAGTCATTAAATAACATTGCTTACAGGCCATCAGCCCTTGCCATACCCAACGCGTACTTGCGCCGCCAATTTTGAGCTCAGGTTGTTGCTCATAGAGATCGCGGAACCAATGATAGCGAACATCACTTTGGCTGAGAAAGTTACCTTTAAACGGTTTAGGAAAATAAGCCACTTGGCCGGGAGCAAATGTTGGCTTGGGATAAATAGCCGTTAACAGCTGACCTAAAATTGTCGCAATCGGTTTTAGGTGCCAAGGAAGATCGACGCCATACATAGGCGCACTGAGCGAAACCGCATCAAATGGGGTTTCATAACTTTGAAGGTAGCGCGTGGCAACATTGCCGCCCATGGAGTGACCCAACAGATAACGCTTTTGGTATTGGTCCAAATTGAAATGGTGCATCAACTTGTCTAGATCTTTGACGTAGTCATCGAACTCTTCCACGTAGCCCATCTGCTTGTCTTCAATCAGGCGATCAGACAAACCTTGGCCACGATGATCGTAAGAATAAATATCGTAACCTTGGCGGAACAGGTCGTAAAACAGCTCTTGATACTTTGCACAGCACTCAATGCGTCCGTTGACCACCACGATCGCTTTGGTGTGTTCTGGCGCGCTGAGTTTAATCCAATACAGAGCGGTTTTGTCGAACGATTTTATATAACCTTCCTCTCTAGACTCCCATAATTTAGCAATATTGCTATTGATTGCTTGCTCAAAATTGGACTCTTGAGTATAAGAAGGAGTAATGTTGAAGCTTGAATCATTCATGGTTGTTAAGCGCCTGATTACGATTTCATTTTTGCGACAGATTTAGATTATGTGTCTCTAGCTGCATTTAGTCGAGGGGAAATACGATGGATATGCATGTTTGGCTTGCTTATGTAGTCACAGCGATTGTTTTTAGCTTAGCTCCGGGGTCTGGTACGGTGAACTCAATCAGTAATGGCTTGAGTTATGGTACGCGACGTTCGTTGGCAGCGATTGCCGGTCTACAGATAGGTCTGACTATCCATATTATGCTCGTTGGCGCGGGTATTGGCGCACTGGTTGCTCAGTCTGCATTCGCGTTTAGTGTGATTAAGTGGGTGGGTGCCGCTTACTTGGTATGGCTTGGTATTCAGAAGTGGCGCGATCACTCTAGTTTGGCAGCCACGGAAGCGACTCAGCACCTATCGAGCATGAGTTTGATGCGCAAAGCAGTACTGATCAATCTGACTAATCCTAAATCGATAGTGTTTTTGGTCGCGCTGTTCCCTCAGTTTCTGGATCCTGCAAAAGACCAGTTAACTCAGCTTCTCGTGCTTGGAGTGACAACCGTGATCATTGATGCGTTTGTTATGTTGGGTTACACCAGTCTTGCGGCGCAGATGGGACGTTTTATTCGTTCAGATAAGATTATGTCGCGTATCAACAAAGTCTTTGGCTCTATGTTTATGGGTTGTGGTGCTCTATTGGCAGCAGCGAAGGCGTAATTCACCATCATGCAAAAACGGATGAGAGACACCTATGTGGCTCGCCAACCTATACTCAATGCCAAGCGGCAAACCTTAGGGTATGAGTTGCTTTTTCGCGACGGTGAGAACAACGCATACCCTGCACATGTTGAATCCAATCGGGCGACATACCGCCTGATTGTTGAGAATTTTCTCTCCATAGGCACCAATCCTGCCTTGGCGGCTTCACGCTGTTTTATCAACTTTCCTCACTCTAGTTTAGTGCGTTTGTTGCCTCTTTCCTTGCCCAAGGAGCAAATCGTCGTTGAAGTGTTGGAAACCTGCACACCAAATGATGAGTTGTTTGCAGCAATCAAGCAGATCCACGCTAGTGGCTACTTAATTGCGTTGGACGATTTTGTTTATAAGCCAGAGTGGGAAAGATTCCTACCCTACGTGCAAATAGTCAAAATCGATATAATGGCTACGGGGCTAGAAGAGTCTTGTGCTTTGGTTCAGGAACGTTTAGCCAAGGGAGTAAAGCGTAAGTTCCTCGCAGAGCGAGTCGAAACAGAGGAAGAGTTTATTGCCACGCGCTCTGCGGGTTTTAGCTTTTTTCAGGGCTACTTTTTCAGCAAGCCACAAATTGTCCGCCAACGCTACGTCAGCCCTCAACACGCCATCGCGATGGAGCTGTTTAAAGAAGTGTGTCAGCCGGAAGTGGATTTTGAAAAGGTTGAGCGAATTGTCGCTCGTGATGTTGCGCTGTCGTACAAGCTATTGCGTTTCGTTAATACCATGTCGAATCGCATTGAAGTGCCTATCTCTTCTTTCCGTCAGGCCTTGGTCTACCTTGGTCAAGATAAGCTTAAAATCTTCGTTTCTTTAGCGGTCGCCTCGTTCGTTTCGGCCAACAAGCCGAAAGAAATCTATACCTTATGCCTGCAGCGAGCTCAGTTTTTCTTGCTGATGGCCAATGACAATCCTTTCAATCAATTCCGCGAACAAGCCTTCCTGATTGGATTACTGTCTCTGTTGGATTCGATGTTGGATATGTCCCTTAAAGACTTGGTGGAGCAACTCCCTTTATCGGCGGCAATCAAGGTCGCTTTGCTAGAGAGACAAGGTCCTTTTGGCGACCTTCTCAGACTGGAAGAGTGCTACGAAAGCGCGGACTGGCAGGGGATGGAAGCCGCGTGTGCTCAGCTAAATCTCTCACTTAATGAAGTTATGCCGCGTATCTCTCAGGCTCAGCGTTGGAGCCAAGATCTCAACACCATCGTTTAGTTTATTTATTAAGCTTTTATGACAATGTATATGTCAGGCTTGATCTAAGCTCATTTTTAAATAAATATATACGCATATCCATATATGAGTATGTTTTATGTTACCTCACCAATTCTTTAAGTTGTTGTCTGATGAAACCCGAGTTCGCTGCTTGATGTTGATTATGCGCGAAGAGTGTTTGTGTGTAGGTGAATTGACCGAAGCGCTGCAAGAGAGCCAACCGAAAATTTCTCGTCATCTGGCTCAGCTACGCTCAAATGGCATTTTGGTTGATGTCCGTCAGGGGCAGTGGGTGTTCTACCGTTTAGCTGCTGATTTACCGGGATGGATGAAAAAATTGATTGATGATCTTGTTGCTTCGAACTGCCTTAAAACAGAGTACCAACAAGATATTGAACGACTTCATGCAATTCAGGCTCGACCTGTTTGCTGTCAGTAATAAATACCAGAAGAGATAGAATTATGGCGATTAAAGTAGGTATTAACGGTTTCGGTCGTATCGGACGTTTAGCGCTTCGCGCAGCTTTTGATTGGCAAGAGCTAGAGTTTGTCCAGATTAATGACGTAGCGGGTGATGCTGCGACGCTCGCGCACCTGTTAGAGTTCGATTCAGTACAAGGCCGCTGGCACCATGAAGTGAAAGCCGATGGCAATCAAATCTTAATCAATGGTCAGGTTATCAATACTACGCAAGAGAAAGAGATCGATGCGATTGACTGGTCTGGCTGTGATGTAGTGATTGAAGCGACAGGTGTGCATCGTAAAACTTCATTCCTAAACAAGTACCTAGCTCAAGGTGTTAAGCGCGTTGTCGTATCGGCACCAGTCAAAGAACAAGGCATCGCGAATATCGTTGTTGGTGTAAATGACGAGATATTTGACCCAGCGGTTCACCAGATTGTAACTGCCGCCTCTTGTACCACTAACTGTATCGCTCCGGTTGTTAAAGTCATTAACGAGAAGCTAGGTATTGAGAACGCTTCGTTCACTACCATTCACGATTTGACCAACACACAAACCATTCTTGATGCGCCGCATAAAGATCTGCGTCGTGCGCGTGCTTGCGGTATGAGCTTAATTCCAACCACGACGGGCAGCGCGAAAGCGATTGTTGAGATTTTCCCTGAACTCGAAAATCGCATTAACGGCCATGCTGTACGTGTACCGCTGGCGAACGCTTCTCTTACCGACATCATCTTTGAAGTGAAGCAAGATACCACCGCAGAAGAGGTGAACGCGTTACTTAAAGAAGCTTCACAAGGTGAATTGAAAGGTATTCTGGGCTTTGAAGAGCGTCCGCTAGTGTCGATTGACTACAAAGGTGACCAACGCTCTACGATTGTAGACGCGTTATCTACCATGTTGGTGGGTAAGCGTATGGTGAAAATCTACGCTTGGTACGACAACGAGATGGGTTATGCGACCCGTACGGCTGAGTTAGTCCGTACCGTTGGCTTGGCATAATACTCCTTATACTGAAGCTGCAACTCCAGTTATTTTGAATATTGGTTTTATAAAATTTTTAAGAGATTGATGACGATGACACATCCAACTTGGCAACTCGATGTTGAAAATGGTGCGTTAGTACTTACTCCTTGCCCTGGCACTAAAGGCGTTGAACTAGAGGCTTCTCTTACGCAGTTAAAAGAGCAAGGCGTAGAAGCGATTGTGACCGCTTTAGACGATGCAGAGCTCGCAAGTAAAGGTGTCTCTGAGCTTGGTGCTAAAGCGCAGCAACTTAGTATGCAGTGGTTCCAAATTGAAATTGAAGATGATTGCGCTCCAGGTGCTGAGTTTGCCGCTAAGTGGCAAGCCGCTAGCCCGGAGCTACACAAAATCGTTGATAACGGAGGTAAAGTAGCGATGCACTGTATGGGCGGCTCAGGTCGTACAGGGCTTTTTGCTGCTCACCTACTGCTAGAGAAGCAGTGGAAACTGGAAGATATTGTGCGTGAAGTTCAAGCACTGCGCCCAGGTGCCTTTACTAAACCAGTCCAAGTTGAGTATATCACCGCAGTAGCGGCCAAATAGTTGGGTTGAGAGCTTTTGGATCATTGGTGTCCAAAAGCTCTATTCGCTGTAACTTGTCGAGGATTTCACCTATGTTCTCTAATCTCAGCAAAAGTGTCCGTCAGTACATGCTGGTGACGTTCAATTACTGGAACTTCACCATTACTGATGGTGCTCTGCGTATGCTGGTGGTGCTGTATTTCTATGACTTAGGTTATAGCTCGCTAGAGATCGCTTCACTGTTCCTTTTCTATGAATTTTTTGGCGTCGTGACCAATTTGATTGGTGGCTGGCTTGGCGCGAGGTTGGGTCTCAATAAGACCATGAACCTCGGTTTAGGAATGCAGATCGTGGCGTTGACTATGTTAGCAATGCCACATGCTTGGCTGACGATACCTTGGGTCATGGCCGCTCAAGCCCTGTCTGGTATCGCCAAAGATCTCAACAAGATGAGTGCCAAGAGTTCAATCAAAACCTTAGTTCCGGATGAGCAGCAGGGTGCGTTGTACAAATGGATAGCGATCTTAACGGGCTCTAAGAATGCTCTTAAAGGTGCAGGCTTTTTTGTCGGTGGTTTTCTGCTTTCCACCATTGGATTCAAATATGCAGTGTTGACTATGGCTGGGGTGCTGACGCTAGTGTTTATCGGCAGCGTGTTGAGCTTAGAAGCTGATTTAGGTAAGGCGAAAAGCAAACCTAAGTTTAAGCAGATATTCTCCAAATCGGAGTCGATCAATATCCTTTCCGCAGCGCGAATGTTCCTATTTGGTGCGCGCGATGTGTGGTTTGTGATTGCGCTACCCATCTACCTCGGTAGTGTATTTGGTTGGGATCACTCATGGGTTGGCGGCTTTCTTGCCGTTTGGACGATTGCCTACGGCTTTGTCCAAGGTATCGCCCCTAAGATCACGGGTAAGGCACAGGGTAAAGTGCCGGATGGCCATGCCGCTATGTTGTGGGCGGGTGGGCTTGCCATCGTCACGGCCGGTATCGCCTATGCGGTACAAGTTGGTTGGCAGCCACAACTAGTGATTGTTGGAGGCTTGATGGTTTTCGGTGCGATTTTTGCCGTCAACTCTTCGCTGCACTCTTATCTGATTGTCAGCTATGCAAAAGGTGATGGTGTATCACTGGATGTCGGTTTCTACTATATGGCTAATGCGATGGGGCGTTTGATTGGTACTATCCTTTCAGGGTTTGTGTTCCAGATGGCCGGTTTAGCGGCGTGCATGTGGGTCTCTTTTGCTTTCCTTGCTTTGACGACAGTCATTTCGATTAAGCTACCTAAGATTAAACAAATCGCGACAGCGTAGAAATTTCCCACTGTTTCATGACTAAAAGCTGACCAAGGTAATACTAAGGTCAGCTTTTTTATTGCTATATTCAAGAGGTTATTAGTACAGGGGGAGTGGCATGAGAGAAAGAGTTCTGTTTTTTGACTTACTGCGATGCGTAGCTGCGGTTGCGGTGATTGCGATTCATGTTCTTGCTCCGTACCGCGATGAACTTGGACAGATCCCTTTTGGCGAGTGGGTCACTGCGGTTGGCGTGAATAGTGTCAGTCGGTGGGCTGTGCCCGTTTTTATCTTGATCACTGGCGCTTTGATGCTCAGTGATACACGCCCCTTTGATGCTAAATATTATGTCAAAAGGCGCTTGGGTAAAGTCCTCATTCCATTCTTAATCTGGTCGCTGTTTTATGCGTATCTGTCAGGTTGGAGCATCAACGGATTTGATGCCTTAGAGGCTAAACAGGTATTCGCTGATAGTGCAACCCATGCGACTTATTACCACCTAGGATTCTTCTACTATTTCATTCCACTCTATTTTGTGATTCCGTTTTTTCAATATGTGGTGAGGCAATATGGTGACAGTTCCTTATATGCTTTTGTCGCTATTTGGTTAGTGACCACTTTATTGTTCTTGTTCGACATTGATGGAGTTTGGAGTAATGAGCTGTGGTTATACAGTGGTTATTTGCCGTTAGGGTATTTGTTGTATCGACGAGTGCCGTTGACTAAAGGCTACGTTGCGATATTCGCATTGCTTGGAAGCTTTGCACTATTTACCACCGCTTACATGGTGATTTCAGACAGCCTTGCGCAGGGAGAATACACGGTAGAGCGATGGCTTTCGTATAAGACACTGAATGTTATTCTTGCGGCGAGTATGATTTTTATGCTTTGTCGTTACTTTGGCGAGGGGCTTTCACAAAAGTCTAATCAGGTGATTGGATTCATCAGTAAAAACAGCCTAGGCATCTATATTCTGCATCCGATTTTTCTCTGGCCAATGAAAGAGCTTGGCTGGTATCAAGGTCACCCTGCTTGGGTCATTCCACTATGGATAGTGTTAAGCGGTGCAGGGGCATTGGCTTTAAGTTGGTTGCTGTCTCAATCTTCTCGTACGCGCTGGTTATTGCCTTAGCGTTTCATAGCGAAGTGAAGAAACTTGTCACCTTGGTAGGTTAGAGTGCCTTGATCGCCTGGGTTTAGAGCGTGGAAATAGTGGATGCCTACCTGAAACTCACGCTTTGGCCCAATACGACCTTTCTGGACATAAATCCAATACTCTTGGTCATCTTGGCCTGGTTCGGCATCTTCGACCGCAATAGACTGCTTGTCGAGGACGGTGACTTCCGCGGTTTGCTCAGGTGCGTTTTCACCTTGAATGTGTTTACGATAGAAATGAACGAACGCCCAACCACTTGCCAAGGCGAAGATCACGATAAAAGCAAACAGTAATGGTAGTGACATGGTGGGGGCTCTCTTTCTCTCATCTCCTTATAGTTTATCGACATTCTATACAATGTGTTGGGCACGGCTCTTGCTATAAAAACAAAGTGATCAATAGCGTTAGAATCTTCGAGGCATATCACACACGCATAAGCGGCGTGACTACACATTTCTGGTTAGCTATTGATTCTTTTACACAAATTTACTTGAAACTTGCACAAAAAGTGGGACAGTAGATAGAAGAAAGATCAAACACCCCCTAAACTTAATAGCGATGGAGGGAAACTATGTCTGATATTGAAAAAGTGGTCACTCGAACACGTCGAATCGAGAAGCTCCTCCGAACGCAATATCATGCTGACGGTAAGGGAATGCATCAGCTTATTACCAGTTGTGAAGAGCGTTTGCCTCATGATGTGATTGATAAGCTGAGATACATCGCGACCATTCGTAACAAAGTGGTGCACGAAGAAGATTTTAAGCTCGATAGTCGTAGAGACTTTCTTACTGTGTGCGATGAATGTGAAAAAGAGCTCACACCAAGAAGTAGCCGATTTATTTGGAGAGCAGCAATTACCTTGATGACGCTAATAACCTTGGCGGCATTACTCTTTTATTATGCGCATTGGGATATTTTATCGAAGCATTTATAGCTTAAGCTTTAAAAATGGCACTTTTTACAAGTGCCATTTGTTTAACCAATTGGCTAACTTTTGGTAGATAAGTGAGCGCTAAATCACCAGAAAGTAAAAAGGGACGCAATTGCGTCCCTTTTTGATTTTGTCTATTTTTCTTAGTACATCATCGGCAGTGTCATTAGACCAACGACTACTGCGATCATTACAAGTCCTTGTTTTTGTGAAGAAGAAATCATAGCACTGCTCCTTAGATTAGATGTTTTACGATATGTTTTAAAGAATAGCAGCTTTTTGATGGTTAGATCAAGTAATTTAATAACTAAGCCTTAAAAAAGTAACTTTTCTTACATTGATTGGGGCTTTTTGTCGTAACTATTTTGATTTTTAATGATTAGGTTTCTGTGTAAAAACTAGACTCCAGTCACTTGGTTGTGGTTTTAAGTTATTGTTTTTGTTTGTTTTTTGTTGTGTTTCAAAGTTGTTACTCTGATGATTTTGTTGGTTTTGAATGCTTGGATCTTCTTGAGTTGGATGAGTGTCAATTTGCAGTTTTATGACTTAATTATGGCGTCATTTTAAATAAAGAGGTGTTGAAAAATGCTCTAAGTGTTCTTAGCTCAACTCTTAAAATATAAAGTGAAACTTTTCTCATCGTGGTTTTGTTTTTAAGTAATTGTTTTTATTTAATTATATTTCTTTGTTGAGTGCTGGTGTCTGGAATTTTGGTCATTTTGCCAGTTTGGTTAGCTAGGAGTGAGCTAGGTTCTAAACAATAAATCATTATGAGCTGGCTGATTCAAGTTGGTGCTTGGCTAGACTATCTTAGGGCTAGCTCTAGAGAGGTATTAGTATTATCGAGATCCAAGTTTTGCCTTTTGGCGGTAGACATCTATGACTCTCTGCCTACACTAGCAGCTCATTTTTATTGAGGTGTTCGAATGTGGAGCTGGCTATCTGTTGCCCTTTCTGGGTATATCAGTATTTCCGCTAATGAAAGTAATCACATAAGACAAGCAGCGATGTTTAAAACGATGTCGCTACTGATGCTACTCGTGATGCTCTGGAGCCAACAAGGGCTTGTAGGAGCGGCTGCTTGGTGGGTATCGCTCGGTCTTATCATTTCTATGCTTGCCGATGGGCTCTACATCTATAAAAAACACCTTAAGCTCTGCTTTGCTGGCTTTATTGCTGCGCAGCTTTGTTACAGCGCATCATTTTGGTTCAAGCTTTCTGGCGAAATCGTTTGGTGGTTACCTGCGATGTTGCTCGGTATCGGTGTGGTGAGTTTTTTCTTACTGTTGCCTAAAATCGACCGATTGATTTTTCCTGTAGTAATGATGGGCATTGTCTTGCTGCAATTGAACTGGGCGGCAGGGGAAGTGTGGTTAATTAATGGTGGTCTTGCTAGCCTTACTGGGTTTATTGGTTCTATCACCTTAACGTTCTCAGCCGCTTTGTTAGCCATTCATGATTACCGACATTCTATAGCTAAAGGCCGTTATCTTATATCTGGTAGCTACCTACTCGCGCACTCTTTAATTACTGCGTCACTGATTATCTAAAATCAAAGAAACTTTTCTAATTGAAGGTATCCTCAATGCAAACACATTATCGAGGATGATTCATGTCAACTGAAATTCATGCCCATAACGTTCTAAACTTGCTAAGAGAACGTCCGATGTCGAAGCCGGAGCTAGAACAGGCGGTAAGTGAAGCATTTGGTGAGCAAGCGCGTTTTCGTACTTGTAAGTGCAACGGCTTCAACCTTAATACCTTGCTTGAGTTCTTCATTGAGCGTGAAAAAGTGATCGTTGAGGATGGAATTTGGAGTGTAAATGCTGAGCGAGTGTGCAGCCACTAGGTTAGCCAACTCCTTGCTTATGTCGATACTCATTTTATTGGCAAGATAAATTGCATTGATACCTCCAAATCCTTGAACGAGATTGCTATACTTCGCCGACTTTTTGTGCGCTTAGATTTATCTCGTTTTTTGGAGGCTTTTTATGGACATACTTTCTGCTGCGACCATGTTGTTCTTAATCATGGACCCGCTTGGCAATCTTCCTATTGTCCTATCTATCCTGAAACACTTAGATCCTAAACGTAGACGTAAAGTCCTGGTTCGTGAGTTATTCTTTGCGCTGGGTATCTTGTTGCTATTCTTGTTCGCAGGTAAGAGCATTCTCAACTTCTTACATGTCCAGCCAGAAACGTTAAGTATCTCGGGTGGTATTATCCTGTTTATTATCGCCATTAAGATGATTTTCCCAAGCGGCGGTAGTATTACTGGCCTAGCCGCAGGTGAAGAGCCGTTTATTGTCCCTATGGCGATTCCTATGATAGCCGGTCCGTCAGTGATTGCTGCGCTGCTGCTACTGTCTAGCCAACACCCAGATAACCTAGTCGAGTTATCAGCGGCGGTTTTACTGGCTTGGGGTGTGACCTTCTTTATCTTGATGTTCTATAACTTCTTCCACCGTATATTGGGCGAGCGAGGTCTAAAAGCGGTAGAGCGTTTGATGGGATTGCTACTGATTATGATCTCTACCCAGATGTTCCTCGATGGTGTGAAGGGTTATCTAGGCTAGAACAGACAGAGACAAAAATGCCGCTTTCAACAGCGGCATTTTTTATTTTCTTAAGTCATGTACTTACGACGGATATCGAGTAGGGCGAAAATACCGAAGATCAGAATTGACCACTTCTCCCATCGAGTCATCTTAATCTTGTCGCCAAAGGCACCAATGAAAATAGCCATTTGTATGCCGTGCATAATAAATAGGAATGCCGTCATGATGTAGAGTGCAATGGCTGCTTTACCTGGGAAAGGCATGAAAAAATTAAGAATAAGAATAAACCAAACAAAACCAATCGCGGCTTTGGCTAACATAATGAGTGCTTTCATTTAAGGTTCCTTATTAGCTTTGTTGTCTTTCAAACAATCTGAAGCTGACCTGGCCTGCGTGCTTTTCTCTATGCAGATGCCAGTGGGCAGGGATTCCGTCAAGGCTCAGCTCTTTTTCTGTTTCAACATAGATCATCGCATCTTCGGCTAACCAGCCATTTTTCTCAAGTAGGGAAATTGTTTCGTTAAGTAACCCTTTACGAAAAGGCGGATCAATGAACACGACATGATGCGGCGTTCCAGCTTGCTTCAGATAGCTTAGCGCATCGGTGTTGTGGGCCTGAAGGTTGGTTGCTTTCAATGCCGCAATGTTCTTATTTATCTGATTGAACGCATTGGCATTGAGTTCGACTAAAGTCACCATTTCAGCTTGGCGAGAGGCGGCTTCAAAACCCAGTCCACCTGACCCCGCAAACAAATCTAAGCATTTAGCACGAGGAATGTCCTGTGCAAGCCAGTTAAATAGCGTCTCTTTTACGCGATCGGTTGTCGGTCTTAATCCTTCAGTATCATGAACAGGGAGTTTACGTCCTCTCCATAAACCGCTAATAATACGAACAAAGCCAGTTGAAGGCTTTTTTTGTGATGTGTTTTGCTGGCGACGTCTTACCATAGATTTTTTGACCGCTAATAAAGTGATACTATAGCCAGTCGCTCTGCTGTGAGCGCTAACATACAGCCCAAATTTGTTGATGACAAAGTGTATACCATCCCATAGGTAGTTAAAAACTTTTCACTGTGTTGTCATTTTTCTTTTCTGCGCGTGGATAATCCGTGCGGAAAAGAGTCTGAGTTAAAATAAGACGATCTAGGATAGCCCCAGATGACGGAAAAAAAGAAGCGCGGATTACTTTCTTGGCTTGGTTTCGGCGATGAAGAGCAAACCAAGCAACCCGCTGAAGAACAAAAAAATACCATTGAAGAAGTTGTCGAAGAGACACCAGTTGTTGACGAGCAAGTTGAGCAACCTAACACTGAGCTAGCAGAAGCAGAAGCAGAAGCAGAAGCAGAAGCAGAAGCAGAAGCAGAAGCAGAAGAGGTTGTTGAAGTTGTCGAGCAGCCAGCTGAGCCACGTGTTGTTGAACAAGAAAAACCGACAGAAAGCTTCTTTGCTCGCTTAAAACGCAGCTTGGCTCGTACTAAAGCGAATATTGGCGCAGGTTTCTTCGGCTTGTTTAAAGACAAGCAAATCGACGATGAGCTATTTGAAGAGTTGGAAGAGCAGCTACTTATTGCCGATGTGGGTATGGATACCACACTTAAGATCATCGACAACCTGACCGAGAAAGCGTCTCGCCAAGATCTTAAAGATGGTGAGGCTCTTTACGGCTTACTCAAAGAAGAGATGGCAGAGATTCTATCTAATGTTGAGAAGCCGCTGGAAGTCGACACTTCTAAAGCCCCTTACGTTATTCTTATGGTCGGTGTTAACGGGGTTGGTAAAACGACAACCATTGGTAAGCTAGCGAAACAGTTCCAAGCTGAAGGTAAAAAAGTCATGCTTGCTGCGGGTGATACTTTCCGTGCCGCGGCGGTTGAACAGCTACAAGTTTGGGGTGAGCGAAACAACGTCCCGGTTGTCGCGCAGCATACTGGCGCAGATAGTGCTTCCGTTATCTACGATGCAATTGAATCAGCGAAAGCGAAAGGTGTTGATGTGGTTATCGCTGATACCGCGGGCCGCCTGCAGAACAAAGCGAACCTGATGGAAGAGCTGCGTAAGATCGTTCGTGTAATGCAGAAGGTCGATGGCTCTGCACCGCATGAAATCATGCTGACTTTGGATGCAGGTACCGGTCAAAACGCTATCAGCCAAGCCAAACTGTTTAGTGATGTCGCGCCGTTAACGGGTATTACCCTTACTAAGTTAGACGGTACCGCGAAAGGTGGCGTGATCTTCGCACTTGCCGATCAGTTCCAAATTCCAATTCGTTACATTGGTGTGGGTGAAGGGATTGATGATCTACGCCCATTTGAAACTCAAGAGTTTATTGATGCGCTGTTTAGCCGCGAAGACTAATCCCCGTCATATTTGAAGCTGCAGCGTTGTTGACGGCATCAATTCCGCCCTAATCAAATAGAGCACCTATGCTCATAGGGCTGAATGGATTTGTCGCCTAGCTGCAACTCCAACTACTTAGGGGATAAATACTATAGAGAAGTTCATAAGAGGGATTTCGGGTGATAAAATTTCAGCAAGTGAGTAAGGCTTATCGTGGTGGACGACAAGCCTTACAGAAGGTCGATTTTCATCTTCGTCGTGGTGAAATGGCTTTTCTTGGCGGACATTCAGGTGCTGGAAAAAGTACTCTGCTAAAGTTGATTTGTGCCATTGAACGACCTACGGATGGCAAAATCAGCTTTAACGACCACGATATCACTCGAATTCCTAATAAGGATATTCCCTTCCTACGTCGCAATATCGGCATTGTGTTTCAGGATCATCGTTTGCTGATGGACCGAAGCGTGTTTGATAACGTCGCTTTGCCGATGCGAATCGAGGCGATCTCAGAGAACGAAATTAAGCGTCGTGTATCCGCGGCTCTGGATAAGACGGGTCTATTGGACAAAGCGAAATGCTTGCCAAGCCAACTGTCTGGTGGTGAGCAGCAGCGTGTCGGTATCGCGCGTGCTGTGGTTAATCGACCAACCTTACTGTTAGCGGATGAACCTACCGGTAACTTAGACCCTGAGCTCTCTAGCCGAGTACTGAAGCTATTTGAAGAGTTTAACCGTGCTGGCGTTACCATTCTTTTAGCAACGCACGATATTGGGTTAGTGAACACTCGCCCACAGTACCGCCATCTAGAGCTAAACCAAGGTTTTTTGAGTGAGGTGGAAGATTATGGGCTCTAATAAGCGCAACAAAAATACCAACGCCTCTCGTGCTAAGAATCGCGTTAAGAAAGACAGCTTTTTTACCGTTCATTTCAAGCAAGCTAGACTTTCTCTCGCTGAATTTTGGCAGCGGCCACTGGGCAATATTCTTACTTTAGCCGTTATCTCGATGGCATTAGCCATGCCTTCTGCTTTGTACCTATTGGGTAAGAATATTTCTGCTGCTTCAACCAATGTCACTAGTCCGTCGCAGGTAAGTGCTTACATAGAAGAGCGCATACCTGAAGCGCGGATCATGGTCCTCAAAGATGAACTAGAAACATCGCTTGATGTGGCTAAGGTTGAATACATCTCCCCGCAGCAAGGTCTCGATGACCTCAGCCAATACTCCGGCTTTGAACAGGCTCTGAGCTTATTAGATGATTACGCGCTACCTGGTGTGTTGGTGATCACTCCGAGTCAAGATGATAAACAAGCCATTAAACGTCTCGCTGAGCGCGTCGCTAATGAAGAAGGCATTACCGATGTTCGCTTGGATGAAGATTGGTTAACACGACTCGACGCGATCAAAAATCTCGTCAGTGGCATCGTGATTACCTTATCAGTGTTGATGCTTGGCTCAGTGTTCTTAATTGTTGGTAACACATTACGCTTTAACGTGTTAGCCAATAAAGAAGAGATTCAAACCATGAAACTGATTGGCGCGACTAATAGCTATATTCTTCGCCCATATTTGTACTCAGGTATGTGGTTTGGTCTGCTAGGGGCGATTACAGCGTGGGTGTTAACTGCGGTAATCACAGTTCTACTTAATAGCAGTGTAGAGAAGTTGGCGCTTCTGTATGATAGCCACTTCAGATTGGTGGGTCTAAGTTGGGATGAGTCTTTACTACTGGTGATGCTAGGAACCTTCCTCGGTTGTTTGGCGGCAAAGGTTTCAGCGCAGCGTCATCTCAAAGAAATTGAACCTGTTTAATTGAACCCGATTATTTTGTTGTTGTCATACTATTGAAAAAAGTAGACGCTACCGTATACTTTTTCTCTTGTATAGACGAATTGTTTATGCATAATAACCTTCCCCTGCTTGAAACCTGTTCATTTTAGGTTCAAGATTGGTGGGCTAAAACATACTCCAGATCAGAGATTGATGAGGACTTGAATGACTAAGCAAGCATACCCAATGGCTGTAGTGACACAAGATAGCTTAGACAGCTATATTCGTTCAGTGAACAGCTATCCAATGCTAACTCCTGAAGAGGAGCGTGGACTTGCAGAGCGTCTGCATTACGACGGTGAAATCGAGGCTGCAAAAGGCTTAATCCTTTCGCACCTGCGCTTCGTTGTACACGTGGCTCGTGGTTATTCAGGTTACGGTCTACCAATGGCTGACCTTGTTCAAGAAGGCAACATTGGCCTGATGAAGGCTGTAAAACGCTTTAATCCTGAAGTCGGTGTTCGCTTGGTTTCATTCGCGGTGCACTGGATCAAAGCAGAGATTCACGAGTACGTTTTGCGTAACTGGCGTATTGTGAAAATTGCGACGACTAAAGCGCAACGTAAATTGTTCTTCAATCTGCGTAAGTCGAAAAAGCGTCTAGGTTGGTTTAACAACGGTGAAGTTGAAACGGTTGCGCGTGAGTTAGGTGTAGAGCCTTCAGAAGTTCGTGAAATGGAATCTCGCTTGGCTGCGCAAGATGCGACATTTGAAATGCCAACCGATGATGATGACTCAAATGCTTCTTACACTGCACCTATGGTGTACCTAGAAGATAAGTCTTCTGATGTTGCCGATAATGTTGAAGCAGCAAACTGGCAAGCACACACTAACAACCGTTTGAGCTTAGCACTAAAGAGCTTAGATGAGCGTAGCCAACATATTGTTCGTTCACGTTGGTTAGATGATAACAAGTCGACGCTGCAAGAACTGGCAGAAACGTATAGCGTATCTGCAGAGCGAATTCGTCAGCTAGAAAAGAACGCGATGAAGAAATTGAAAGCGGCGGTTGGTGAATTCTAACCTCTGACTTTTTAAACGAATCTACCAAGCCGAGATCATATGATCTCGGCTTTTTTATTGCTGATCATTTATTGAGTTATTTGGATGATTAGAGATCGAGTTTGTCTCACCTTGCCTGTGGGTAACTCTGTGGTAAATTTCTTTGCTATCTGTCAGAAAGCGGGGTAGATAAAGGCATCTCGACCCATTATCTCGTGGGGATAGTTTTGCTTTTACACACAATAAAATAATGATCATCACTACATATAGTGGATCAAAAATCACTGAGATACTTTATCAACGCAATCCACAGATTTATCCACAGTTGATGAATTTATGATCGCTGGTGGATAACCTTACTGCCCTCGTGTACTTGTTGACCACTGGATAGGTTACAATGGCGTTAGATAATTACGATATAAAAGAGAAAGTTCATGGATCAGTTTAAGCATATTGATGTGGGTAGTGCGCAAAGTCTTCTTGAGCAAGGAGATGCGCGTATGGTGGATATTCGCGACCCTCAATCTTTTGCCGTGTCTCACGCCAAAGATGCCTTCCATTTAACCAACGATACGATTGTGACCTTTATGGACGATGTAGAGTTCGAGCAACCCGTATTAGTGATGTGTTATCACGGCATCAGCAGCCAAGGTGCGGCTCAGTATTTGGTTAACCAAGGCTTTGAGCAGGTGTATAGTGTTGATGGCGGCTTTGAAGCATGGCAAAGAGCCGAACTTCCGACAGAATCCAACTTAGGATAGCTTTATGTATCGACTCATCTCCCTCAATAATCCGCGTATGGCACAAGCATTTATCGACTATATGGCCTCGCGCCAGATAGATATTCAGATGATGCCGGAGGGAGAAGGGCAGTTTGCGTTGTGGTTGACCGATAGTCAGTATCAAATGGAGGCGGAGTCGGAGCTGCAGCAGTTTTTATCCGACCCTAATGCCAACAAATATCAAGCGGCGTCATGGGATATGGCCGAAAGCCGCAAGAATCATTTTACTTATCAATCGCCAAGTATGTTAGCCATGATTAAGGCCAAAGCCGGGCCGATAACATTATCTGTTATGGTGATCTGTTTAGTGATTTTTACCATGCAGCAGCTTGGTTCTGGTGAAGGGGTGTTTGCTGCTTTGCACTTCCCAGCGTTTGCGGGACAAGAGTGGCAACTTTGGCGTTGGGTGAGCCATGCTGTTCTTCATTTTTCCGTTATGCATATCGCCTTTAACTTACTCTGGTGGTGGCAGCTTGGTGGCGATATTGAGCAAAGGTTAGGCTCAGGCAAACTACTGCAGTTGTTTGCGGTTTCTGCTGCGCTCTCAGGGGCGGGGCAATACTGGGTTGAAGGCGCTAACTTTGGCGGTTTATCTGGTGTGGTTTATGCACTGGTTGGCTACTTATGGATGTTGGGCTACAAAGCGCCACAACTTGGACTGAGTATGCCTAAACCTATGATCGGTTTTATGCTGGTGTGGTTGGTGCTTGGTTTTGTTCAGCCGTATATGGCGATTGCCAATACTGCCCATTTAGTTGGCCTGTTATCCGGTGTGGCTCTGGGTTTGTTCGATGCGAGCCGAGCGAAAAAGTAGCAATAAAAAACGGCGCGATAAGCGCCGTTTGATTAGCTAGCACACATTACTGATACAGGTATTTGGTAAACAGTAAGTCAGCGATGATGGTTTTGCCTGTTTCGGGTAACAGCGTCGCGTTGAGCTGCTCAACTAAGGTCTTACGTAAATCTTCACGCCCCGCCAGAGAGGTAATGGTATCTTCTGACTGTTTACCAAGCAGTTCAATCACAGCGTCGCGAATTAATGGCTGGTGAAGTTCGATCACGCCGAGGTCTGCTTCATTGGCAACCATAATATCGATTCGAACTTGGATATAGCCAAGTTTTTTGCCTTTGGTATAGAAGTTGGTGGTGAGATCGGGCTCTAGCGTAAAGTAAGCAAGTTTCGGAGCACCTTCTTGTTGAGCTAAAACAGGGAGGCTGATAAGTAAACCCAAAGCGATAAATATTTGGGCTAGGTAACGTTTAATCATATTTATAACTTTTCTTTCTTCCAATCACGATACTCGAATCGCCTGAGTCTTGTTACAATAGAGCATCTATTTGTAATAAAAATGCGTTAAGCACTCATTGTAGTGGTTAACTTTTGAGATTGAAGCTTTATTGTACGTTGATAAGGCTACTTATTGAATACTAGTATGAATCAACCAACTGCGCTTTATTTATCTGCTCTTCGCCAAGTTGAATGGCAACAACCAGAGCATTTTAGCTTTCCTACGCAAAGTGCAAAAAAATGGCTGCTAGAACAGGGCTCGTTGTCACGTTTATTAGAGTCTTATTGCCAAACGTTAAGTGTCGACCTTCTGCATAATAAAGTGATTCGAGCTGAAAAGCTAAATGCGCAAGAAATAAAACTGTTAGCTCTAGAAGAATGCTTGTTGAGAAAGGTGGTGCTAAAAGGAGATGAAGAGCCGTGGGTATTGGGTCGGACCTTAATTCCGCACTCTTCGATGCAAGGTCAAGAATATGATTTAGCTCGCCAAGGTGAAATCCCGTTAGGCTTGACGGTGTTCAGTGCCAATGATGTTAAGCGTGATGCTTTGCAAGTGGGTCTGGTTGAGTTGGATGGCAAACAGCTACTTGCGCGTCGTTCTCGACTATGGATGAATCGTAAACCTATGTTAGTGGCAGAGCTTTTTCTGCCGACCGCGCCAATTTATGCAAAGGAGAGCGTTTAGAATGACGGCAGATAAAGCAGTCGCTTACTGGCAGTTAATGCGCATGGATAAGCCGATTGGGACCTTATTATTGCTTTGGCCGACATTATGGGCGTTGATCATTGCTGCAGAGGGTGTACCGAGTTTAAAAGTTTTATTTGTCTTTGTTCTTGGCGTGATCTTTATGCGAGCGGCTGGATGCGTAATCAATGACTTTGCTGACCGCAAAGTTGATGGTCATGTAAAACGCACCAAGCAACGCCCGTTACCCTCAGGCCGAGTCACCTCTAAAGAAGCAATCGGGTTGTTTTTAGTCTTAGCGATCAGCTCGTTTCTACTTGTGCTGAGTATGAATGCGTTAACCATTCAGCTCTCATTTGTTGGCATCTTTCTCGCTTTCATTTACCCATTTATGAAGCGCTATACTCATCTGCCACAACTGTTTCTTGGTCTCGCTTTCAGTTGGTCAATTCCAATGGCTTGGGCTGCCGAGGCGAACGAAGTCACCATGATGACATGGTTTATCTTTACTATTAACGCCCTATGGACGATCGCCTACGACACCCAATATGCCATGGTAGATAGGGATGATGACCTGAAAATTGGTATTAAGTCGACGGCTATTTTGTTTGGTCGATTAGATAAAATGGTGATTGGTGTATTGCAGCTCATCACTCTTGCCATGTTGATGTATGTCGGGATTTGGTTTGAGCTTGGTGCAAGCTATTACTGGAGCTTGCTGATGTCTGGCGCCTTATTTGTGTTTCAGCAGCATCTTATCCGACATCGAGAGCGAGACTTGTGCTTCAGGGCGTTTCTCAATAACAACTATGTCGGCATGATAGTCACCATAGGTTTGTTTATCGCTTTCTGGTAAACAAAAAGGGCATCCACTGGATGCCCTTTATCGTACTTAGTCGTTATTATTTAGTCCCTGTCGCCTGACAGATACTTTCTTTGATGGTTAGGCGAACTTCTGGATAGAGCATCGAGTAAAGCAGGTTGGCTAATTCCGTGCTCTTGTCACTATCGCAGTTGCCATCAACGTCGAGATAAGCTTGTTGTTTCAATGTCGTAAACAGTGCAGAGAAAACGCCCTTATCAAAGAACTCTGGGGCATTGATTCCATGTAAACGACCTAAGCGTTGTGCGATATCTTGGCTCTTAAGCTCTAAGTCGGCTTTACCCAGTTCAGGGTTTGCCACTAGTAGGTTAAGTGCAATCGCATAGCGTTGCAGTGTTTCGGTAATGGTGCGACCAAGCAGAACCAATACTTGGTTGTTGGCTTGGTTTATTGCAACGTTTTGCTCGCTATCGATGGTCACTAAGCCTTGGTGAGCGATCTCTTCGATGTACGCCTCAGTCAGTTCACCGAGCTTTTCTTCCTCAATACTCAAGAACAGCTCTTGTTTTAAGAATGGGTAAACCAGCGCCACATTTTGCTTGATCTGCTCTAATGACAACTGCTGATGGCGAACCAACATTTGAGCGATTAACGAAGGTAGAGCCAACAAATGGATAATGTTGTTGCGGTAGTAGGTCATCAGAATCGACTGATTGCGATCTAGCGATACGATTTCACCCATACTGTCTGTCTCGATAAGGAACTTATCCAGTGTCTCGGCATGTTTGACTAACGCTTGTGCATCCTCTTCAGGGACTGTATAGGTTGCAGAGTAAGGCACATTCTTAAGGATCGATAAATAACAATCGATCTGATTGACCAAGCTATCACGTGACAATGCACGTTGACGCGAAGCGAGTAGGGCGGTTGCACACAGTGTCAGAGCGTTAGCCGCAGCCGCATCGTTAATGTGTGTCATCATCTTGGTGGCTAAGCCATTGACTACTGGGTTGAGCCACTGTGGTTTGGTTGCACCCATAGGATCGATATCTTTAGTCCACTCCGGTGCATGCTCGTTCAGATATTGGTTCAGTGGAATAGGCTCACCGAAGTTAACGTACCCTTGGCCGAAGTTGCGTAGCTTGCGAATCGTGCGCAGCACTAGGCCGGCATTTTCTTTTTCTTTGCGCTTACCACGTAGTTCTTTGGCGTAAGTCCCCACCTCCATAACATGCTCATAGCCGATGTAAACCGGAACCAGTGTTACTGGGCGATTTAGACCACGCAACATGGCTTGGACTGTCATAGCTAGCATACCGGTTTTCGCTTGTAGCAGGCGACCAGTACGCGAACGTCCGCCTTCACTGAAGTACTCTACCGAGTAGCCTTTAGCAAACAGCTCCGCTAGGTACTCACGGAAGATAGTGGAGTAAAGTTTATTACCTTTAAAGCTACGGCGAATAAAGAACGCACCACCACGACGGAACATAGGTCCCGCAGGGAAGAAGTTAAGGTTAATGCCTGCCGCAATATGTGGAGGAACCATGCCTTCTCGGTACAGTACGTAAGAAAGCAGTAAGTAGTCCATATGACTACGATGACAAGGCACGTAGACGATTTCGTGACCATCTTGCGCCAGTTTGCGTACCGTGGCGGCATTGGTGATGTTCAAGCCTTGGTAAATACGATTCCACAACCAGCCGAGTAGGCGTTCGCCATTTTTTATCAAGGAGTAAGAGAAGTTTGCCGCAATCTCATCCATGATGGCATGCGCTTCTTTGCGCACTTTCTCAATAGGCACACCTTTAGACTTTGCTTCATCTTCGATAACTTTTTCAATCGCTTTTGATTTCATCAGACGATTAAATAGTGCTTGTCGACTTGGCAAATTAGGCCCTGAAGCGGCTAGTTTCTGACGAGAGAAGTGGATACGCGCTACACGTGCCAACTTATGAGCAATTGAAGCATCTGTGCCATGTGAATCCGCCATGTAACGCAGAGAAACCACAGGGCTAATACGCACTAAACAGTCACGACCAGATAGCAAAACAGCCTTGGCTTTTTGTGGACCGTTTAAAGACTGTAAGTAAGGCTTTTGCTGTGACTCTTTACCTGGCTTACGTCCCCAAAGTACCGTTGCAGGAATCATTTGCACATCGAGTTCTGAATCAAACTTGTGCAGCTCAAGCAGATCAGAGAAAAGCGTCACTGATGTGCTTGGTACATCTTGATCGCTGTCCATTACGGTTTGGCGAGCAGAGGTAAATACGTAGCGGTTAAATGCTTTGCCGTTGATTTCGACTGGCTCTAGCGGGTCGGGTAAACCAAGTGCAATGACTTGTTTTTGCAGCGCGAGGAGATCAACAGCTGAGCGATATGGCAGAGCGTAAATAATGGGCTTGTTTATATCAATGCTATGATCTTCAATAGGATTTGAAGGAATTGTGGTCCCTTTAACTAACACTGACATAGGCAGTTTTAGTAAGGTGCGCGATAACATTCGTCCAGAAGACATAAGGTTCTTAGCCTCAAAAATAGATGGTTTGCATAAGCACATTTCCATTTCTCTAACTATAGAACTGGGAATGCGCCCAAGCGTGTATTTTTATAGCCGGCAAGGATAACAGAAACTGGTCGAACCTTTTACTTATTATTGATTAGGAAAACGTCAATTTTTAAGTCATCAAGCTATCGAGATAATTATTAAAGAGAAATTAACTTGCCACACAAAACACTCCACGGATTTAAACGAATCAAAAACGCGACGCAGTACTCCTGCCAAGGTCTAAAGGCTGCATTTAAACACGAACCTGCCTTTCAAGAAGAAGTCGCGTTAGCCGCGCTCATGATTCCGGCGGCTTTATTTATTGGTGACAGTCAGTGGGAGAGGATACTGCTGATCGCGACAGTGGTATTGGTATTGATCGCTGAACTGTTTAATAGTGCGATTGAAGCGGTTGTTGACCGAGTTGGGACGGAGCACCACGAGCTTGCCGGACGGGCGAAAGATATGGGCTCTGCTGCTGTGATGGTGACCATGCTATTAACCGGTTATGTCTGGCTAGAGATCCTGTTCTTTTAACGCGTTCGACGTGTAAATTGCTAACTCGCTAAAAAACAAGCAATTGGCTTTTCATTTGAACAATTACTGGATATACTCACAGTTAACTGTATAAAAAGACAGGTGACTTATGAAGCCGTTAACGCCCCGCCAACAACAAGTTTTTGATCTGATCAAAAGCAAAATCGAAGACACTGGTATGCCACCAACACGTGCTGAAATTGCACGCGAACTTGGCTTCCGTTCAGCAAATGCTGCTGAAGAACACCTCAAAGCCCTTGCACGTAAGCAAGCGATTGAAATTATTCCAGGTGCCTCTCGTGGAATCCGTATTCTACTTGAAGATGCTGCCAACGATGATGCAGGACTGCCTCTTATCGGCCAAGTAGCGGCGGGTGAGCCGATTCTTGCTCAGGAGCATGTAGAGACTCATTACCAAGTTGATCCAGGTATGTTCAAGCCTCAAGCTGACTTCTTACTGCGTGTAAATGGCGAAAGTATGAAAGACATCGGTATTATGGATGGCGACTTGCTTGCGGTGCATAAAACTCAAGATGTACGTGATGGTCAGGTTGTCGTGGCTCGTGTTGACGATGACGTAACGGTTAAACGTCTAGAACGTAAAGGTTCAACAGTGCTGCTTCATGCTGAGAACGAAGAGTTTGAGCCTATTAAAGTGGATCTGACTAGTCAGCACCTAGCGATTGAAGGTCTAGCGGTAGGCATTATTCGCAATACAGATTGGATGTAACCGACTCTGTTTGAGATTTATTCTCACTTGTTGATTTTGTAACTGATATTCATTATCATCTTTACTCTGGCTACGGAAGGAAGATGATAATGGCCGTCGATCACACATCAGCTAAACATCGCTATCAAATCCCTGCTAATTTATTGCAACCGTTATGGCTTCGTAGCCGAGAAAGTTTAGTTGATAATGGATTAGTCTACGACCCAATTGCAGCGCGTGCCTGTCAGCGCTGCCATTTAGCACCGGAATGCCTTTCTGGTGATATTGACCAAAAACAACTCCTTCACGTTACGCTTACTCAGCTGTGCGATCAGCAGGTTTCTGCTTTTATTAAACGCAATCCAGATGGTTGGATCGTCAATGTTGGTGCAGGGCTGGATACGCGTTTTTATCGTGTTGATAATGGCCGATGCAACTGGTTAGAGCTCGATGTGACAGAAAACTTATTGTGGCGTCAGAAACTGTTTCACAGTAGTGAACGTTATCACCATGTTTGCGGTAGCGTTGATGATGTCAGTTGGTTGGAACAGTTACCTATTCCAGAAAAAACGCCTGTGATGATAGTGTGTGAACATGCTTTGCTTGATTGCAGTCAGCAACAAGTGGCCAAGTTCATTCAAGCGCTAGGTTGCCACTTTGACTCAGCAAGAGCTTGCGTTGTATTAGCGGGCGATCTTAGTCATTCCAAGCTAGGGCAGAAAATGGGCGCGGGGCAATATGCTCACGGGTACAGCGCACCGGGCGATGCCATGTTAGGCTATTTACCTTGGGCACGCTGGGCGAAAACCTATTCTCCGCTTGATCGCGATTGTGGTCGCTGGAAACTATGGCAACGCTGGCTGACTAAGATGAACTTTTTAAAGCAAAGATTAACGCCGGTATTGGTTCAGCTTCGCTGGTAATCTCGTTACACTTGTCACTCAATTCTAGTCAGAGTGACAACGTGCAAATTCTTCAAACCCTTTCTAACCGCACCGTGCATAAGCAAGTCTTGTTGCTTGCTATTCCTATGGTGCTTTCCAACATCACAGTGCCATTACTCGGGCTGGTGGATGCGGCAGTCATCGGACACCTCGACCATGCATGGTATCTCGGCGGTGTTGCGCTGGGCAGCACTATGATCAGCGTGACGTTTTGGCTGCTAGGCTTTCTGCGTATGTCGACCACGGGGCTTGCCGCCCAATCTTATGGCGCAGAGAGCAAACATCAACTTGGGTTGGTCTTCACCCAAGGCATGACAATGGCTCTTGGCTTTGCCGCCGTTTTTCTTCTCTTCCATCAATCCATTGCACAATGGGTATTTAGCTTTAGTGACGCCAGTGAACAGGTAAAGCACTATGGCGCGCAGTATTTCGCGATCCGAGCTTGGAGTGCGCCTGCCGCCTTGGCGAATTTCGTCTTGCTTGGTTGGTTGCTAGGTACGCAAAACGCCAAAGCGCCGATGTGGATGGTGATCATCGCTAATGTGACCAACATCGTTCTCGACATACTATTTGTGATCGGATTAGGTTGGAAAGTCGAGGGTGCGGCATTGGCTTCTGTGATTGCGGATTACACTGGAATGAGTTTTGGTCTGATTTGCGTATGGCGTAAATGGAGCCGGGACAGCCTACCGCCAGTGTTGAACTTAATTAAAGACACCACCAATGGCTTAAGCCGCTTTGTTAAGCTCAATCGAGATATCTTTTTACGTTCACTGTGCTTGCAAGCCACGTTTACCTTTATGACTTTTCAAGGAGCGAGTTTCGGTGATGAAATTGTAGCTGCTAATGCCGTGTTGATGAGCTTTCTGATGATGATTTCTTACGGCATGGATGGATTCGCTTACGCGATGGAAGCCATGGTCGGTAAAGCCATTGGTGCGAAAGACCGAGAGCAGCTCAATCAATCGCTGATTGGCACCTTTTTCTGGAGCTTGGTTATCTGTGGATTACTGACCTTAGCATTTGTCCTGCTAGGATCGAACCTGATCGGATTGATCACTGATATTTCAGCCGTTCATGCATTGGCGATGGAGTATTTGCCTTGGTTGATTGCCATGCCGCTTGTGTCAATGTGGTGCTTTCTATTTGATGGCATCTTTGTTGGTGCAACAAAAGGTAAAGAGATGCGTAACAGCATGTTCTTATCAACCTGTGCCTTTTTTGCGATTTTCTATTTATCGATGGATTTAGGTAATCACGCTCTGTGGCTAGCAATGTTGAGCTTTATGGCCATGCGCGGTTTAACCCTAGCGATAATCTTAACCCTCCAGTGGCGGAGAAACACTTTTCTCGCCTAATTAACAGATGCCAGCCGAGTCACCGCACTCGGCTTTTTTCTATCTCTACTAGGGTCAACAGGCCCTAAGATTATTACGTGTGCGTAAAAATGATTTTCAAAAAGGTGGGATTATAAAATTTCGATTAGCGCCTAAAATACTCAGCAACAAAACGACGCAGCGCAGTGAGAGTTCCTCAACTACGCTTATGACGTCCCTATATACATAAAATATAAAGGAAGTATCCAATGGCGCTTGAAATCAATCCTGGTCAAACTCACATTAAATCAAAAGCAATGGTGGCGTGGGCTGCTGGTGAACCGCTGAAAATGGAAGAGGTTGATGTACAACTTCCTAAAGCTGGTGAAGTGCTAGTACGCATCGTAGCGACTGGTGTTTGTCACACTGACGCATTCACCCTATCTGGCGATGATCCAGAAGGTATCTTCCCTTCAATTCTGGGTCATGAAGGTGGCGGTATCGTCGAAATGGTTGGCGAAGGTGTCACTAGCGTTGAAGTTGGCGATCACGTGATCCCACTTTACACGGCTGAATGTGGCGAATGTAAGTTCTGTAAGTCAGGTAAAACTAACTTATGTCAGGCCGTGCGCGAAACTCAAGGTAAAGGTCTAATGCCAGATGGCACAAGCCGCTTCTCTATTAACGGCGAGACCATCTTCCACTACATGGGCTGTTCTACTTTCTCTGAGTACACGGTTCTTCCAGAAATCTCATTAGCCAAAGTAAGCAAAGAAGCTCCGCTTGAAGAAGTTTGTCTTCTCGGTTGTGGTGTAACGACAGGCATGGGCGCAGTACTTAACACGGCAAAAGTAGAACAAGGCGACACCGTTGCGGTATTCGGTCTAGGTGGTATCGGTCTATCTGCCATCATTGGTGCTCGCATGGCGGGTGCAAGTCGTATCATTGGCGTTGATATCAACGAAAGCAAATTTGACCTAGCCAAACAACTGGGCGCTACAGATGTTATCAACCCACAGAAATTTGATAAGCCAATCCAAGAGGTTATCGTTGAGATGACAGACGGCGGCGTAGATTACTCATTTGAGTGTATCGGTAACGTTAATGTGATGCGTCAAGCACTTGAGTGCTGTCATAAAGGTTGGGGTGAATCTGTGATTATCGGTGTTGCCGGTGCAGGACAAGAGATCTCAACCCGTCCATTCCAACTCGTAACTGGTCGTGTATGGCGTGGTAGCGCTTTCGGTGGAGTTAAAGGTCGTTCTGAGCTTCCAGAAATCGTAAACCGTTACATGGCGGGTGAATTCGGTCTGCAAGAATTCATTACTCATACTATGGGTCTGCAAGATGTAAACGAAGCGTTTGAGTTGATGCACAAAGGTGAATCAATCCGTACTGTTCTTCATATGGATAAGTAACTGAGCTAAATAGATAAACACAACGCCCTAATACAAGGGCGTTGTTATCTTCTGAATTTTTAATCTGGGGTGGTTATGACCATTGAAAACGTAAGCCAAGCCAAGGTATTTGGTGGTTGGCACAAACAGTACACGCATGATTCTGAGGTTCTAAGCTGCAACATGCGTTTCGCAATCTTTTTGCCACCTAACGCGACCAAAGCCAAACCTGTGCCTGCGCTGTACTGGCTATCTGGCCTAACCTGTACCGACGAAAACTTTATGCAAAAGGCAGGGGCGTTTCGCCGGGCTGCTGAATTAGGTATTGCCATCGTAGCACCAGATACTAGCCCTAGAGGTGAAGAGGTCGCAGATGATGAAGGTTACGATCTAGGACAAGGTGCGGGTTTTTATCTTAATGCAACCCAGGAGCCTTGGTCTCGTCACTATCATATGTATGACTATGTCACCCAAGAGCTGCCATCTTTGATTGAAGCTAGCTTCCCTGTTTCATCGATTAAGTCCATTGCAGGGCATAGCATGGGCGGACACGGCGCGCTGACTATAGGGCTAAAAAATTCACAGCAGTACCGCTCAATTTCCGCCTTTAGCCCGATCACTAATCCTATGCAGTGTCCTTGGGGGCAAAAAGCGTTTAATGCCTACCTAGGTAATGACTTTGAGGCTTGGCGAGAGTATGACGCCAGTGAGTTATTAAAGCAGGCGCAAGCTAAGCTGCCGATTTTAGTCGACCAAGGCGATGCAGATAGCTTTCTGGTTGAACAACTCAAACCACAAGCATTGATTGCCGCAGCGCAAATCCATGATTCTGACGTTGAAGTGAGAATGCAGTCAGGTTATGACCACAGCTACTATTTCATTTCGAGCTTTATTGATCAGCACCTTGAGTTTCATGCCACATACCTGAATCAATAGCTGAAGAAACTAAAAAGCCGCAACTTAATTGAGTTGCGGCTTTTCTATATTTAGCTGGTGGCTTATTTAAAACAAACGATTAAGCCCATTGAGAGCCGCTACGCGATAAGCCTCGGCCATAGTTGGGTAGTTGAAAGTAGTGTTGACGAAATACTCGATGGTATTCGCTTCCCCTTTCTGTTCCATAATGGCTTGGCCGATGTGGATGATTTCTGCTGCGCGCTCACCAAAACAATGAATACCAAGAATCTCTTTCGTTTCGCGGTGGAAGAGAATCTTCAAGCTACCGATATCTTTCCCCGCGATTTGAGCGCGAGCTAAGTGTTTGAAAGAAGAACGTCCAACCTCATAAGGCACTTTTGCGGCGGTCAGTTCTTGCTCTGTTTTGCCTACTGAGCTGATCTCCGGAATGGTATAGATACCAGTAGGAATATCCTCAATAAGATTGCCGTCCGCTTTGCCTTTATTGATGGCCTGAGCGACAAAGCGTCCTTGGTCATAAGCGGCACTTGCGAGGCTCGGGTAGCCAATCACGTCACCAACAGCATAAACATGTTCAACTTCGGTTTGATAGTTACCATCGACTTTTAACTGTCCGCGAGAATCAGCCTCTAACCCAACTGCAGTTAGGTTGAGTTTGTCTGTGTTACCAGTCCGTCCGTTCGCGTATAGGATACAGTCGGCGCGCATTTTCTTACCGGATTCAAGATGAACAATGACGCCATCTTCTGTCCCTTCAATCTTCTCAAACGTTTCATCGTTGCGAATCACAACGCCACTATTCCAGAAGTGGTAAGACAAAGCGTCTGAAACTTCATTGTCTAAGAAAGCAAGTAGGCGATCTCGGGTATTGATTAGGTCTGTTTTGACACCTAAACCGCGGAAAATCGATGCGTATTCACAACCAATAACCCCTGCGCCGTAGATGATGATATGACGCGGATCATGCTTAAGACTTAAGATAGAATCACTGTCGTAAATACGCTCGTGCATAAAGTCGACATTGTCTGGCTGGTATGGGCGAGAGCCTGTTGCTATAACAAAGCGGTCAGCGCTATAGGTCTCTTCCGTACCATCGCTTTGCATTACGGCAATGGTATATTTATCGACAAAGCGAGCGGTACCAAAAATCAACGAGCATTGGTTACGGTCATAGAAGCCCTGGCGAAGTCGAGTCTGCTTATCAATCACCGATTTGGCATGACCGAGAATGTTGGAAAAAGTCGAATGCAGGCTAGTGTTGTTGTGACAAAACAGGGGGTTGTTATTGAACTCAATGATTCGGCTTACTGCATGACGTAAAGCCTTTGAAGGGATAGTACCCCAGTGAGTACAGCCACCACCGACACTGCTTTCCTTTTCAACAATGGCAACATTTAAGCCCGCTTTGGTTAATCCCATCGCTGCCCCTTCGCCTCCGGGACCACTACCAATAACGATTACATCAAAGTGGTTGCTCTGGGCCATAGTTTCTTCCTTGTTATAGATTCTTAACATTGCTTTAGCGAGATTTTAACTGATTCCGTTGGGGCGTACACCTAAAGCATACTAGACAGTCGGTGAGATCACGGAGAATCAAGCAAATAGATTAAAGGGTATGTCGTATGTCTCTTATTAGGGGGGAAAAGATTGAATTCTCAACTTAACTCGGTTTAATTGCCACTCGGTCAACAAAGCACAAGATTATGGCTTATCTCCTTAAGGCAATCGTTGTATATTAATGGCTATTGAAGTTAGAAAAACAGAAAAATAACTATGAAATCCATGGGAATCCGTGCTCAGCAGAAAGAGAAAACGCGTCGCTCTTTGATTGACGCTGCATTCAGTCAGTTAAGCGCTGACCGAAGCTTTTCCAACCTGAGCTTACGTGAAGTATCACGAGAGGCGGGTATCGCTCCAACTTCATTCTATCGTCACTTTAAAGATATGGATGAGCTAGGTTTGACCATGGTTGATGAGGGGGGCTTGTTATTACGTCAGTTAATGCGTCAAGCTCGCCAGCGTATCGTCAAAGAGGGCAGTGTGATTCGTACTTCGGTAGAGACCTTTATGGAATTTATCGAAAGTAGTCCTAACGTTTTCCGACTATTATTACGTGAACGCTCGGGGACCTCGTTTGAATTTCGTACGGCTGTTGCTCGTGAGATGCAACACTTTGTTGCCGAGATGACAGAATATTTGATTAGTACTGGTATGGGCCGAGACGAAGCTTTTACTCAAGCAGAGGCATCGGTCACATTGGTATTCAGCTCTGGCGCGGAAGCTTTAGATTTAAATCGACGTGAACGCGATGAACTTGCCGAACGTCTAATTATGCAATTGCGAATGATAGCCAAAGGGGCTTTCTGGTATCGCAAAGAACGTGAACGTAACCGATTAAAAGGTGGGATAGATTAATGTCGAATGAAACAAACCAAGTTAATCATGGTTCTGAGAAGAAAACACTGGTACTGGCTTTAATTGCGGGTATGTGTGGTGATGCTATGCTGTCATGGCTAACCATGAGTGATGTGCCTTTCTCAATTTTTCCACTGATTGCGCTTGTGCTGTCAGTGCAAGCACTTTACCGAGAGTACCTAAGTAACCCTGTGTCTGAAGATATCCCGCTAGTCGGTCTAGCGTGTTTCTTCGTCGGCGCATTTGGTCACTCAGCATTTGTTAAAGCTCAGTATCCAGACTCTGGCTCAAACATGTTAGCAATCTTTGTTACGCTGGGTTTGCTGCTTTGGGTAGCGAAAAAACTCGGCTTTCTGACGGCGCCAGCGAAGCCAAAAACTGAGTCGTAATGTCAGCTTAGTTGATGGATATAAAAAACGAGCCTAATGGCTCGTTTTTTGTTTGTTCTCAATGGTTACGCTTTGCGTTCCAGTAGCACACCAGCTTCCATATGGTGGGTAAATCGAACCTTTAATCCGCCAAAGTCTATAGAGTTATATTTTTTAATGTTAACTATCTGATTTTCTGATATTTTTGTAATCGTGTTGTCCGGTGAAGTCCAAAGCCGTACAATAGAAACTCGACGTTTGCCGTACCCCACGCCGTACCCAGAGCCGTACCCAGAAATGCAGAGGTTTTCCAACGATGACGAAACGAATCAGTACCAATGCAACGTTGCAAGCATTGAAGCCACAGGATAAGGAATACTCGATCCCCGATAAGAAGGTCGAAGGATTGAACATTCGAGTTCGTCCAACAGGCACAATGACTTGGATCTTTCGTTTTCAAGTAGGGAAGAAACACGAAAAAATCTCTATGGGTCGATACATGAAGATCAAACCAGAGCGCGGGATGACATTGGATCAGGCGCGAAAGGAGGCGGGTCGTTATCGTAGTTGGCTGGAGAATGGTAAGAACCCAAAGGTTGAGTTGGATATCGAGAAACGAGCGCAAGATGAGGCGAAGACCTTTGACGATGCATTTATTAGCTTCGATGAAAAACGTCTTTCAAAACAGCTTCGTGGTGACCAGTCGAGGACCATTTACTATCGAGATATCAAGCCGATTCTCGGTAGCACCAAATTGGCTGATTTGAGCATATATGACCTCAACCGGGTCTTTGATGCGAAGGTCGATAAAGACGGTAAGCGTATGGCGGGGGCTATCGGGGTTTGTCATAAAATCATCAATCAAGTGATTAACCATGCCCTAGCACTAAATATGCTTGATACTCATCCTGCACCACAGCTGAAAGCAAAAGACGTTGGCGGCGGCTCAAAAGTGACAAAACGTAATTTAAGCTTTTCAGAGTTAAAGGTTCTGTTAACGAGTATGCCGTCATGGCGTACAGATCCCTCCAACATTCGTTTAATGCAGTTCTTACTTGGTTGTGGACAGCGAATTAGTGCTGTACTAGAAATGCGTTGGAGTGAGTTAGATTTTGAAGAGGGAACTTGGCTGTTACCAGCCAGCTCAGAAGAACGACACACTAAAAGCCAAGATGCTCGTAAAGTGCCTTTAAGTGGCTATCTGCTGACCCTTCTAAAAGAGCAGCGTGACAGCGTGCCAAGTAAGTGGAAGTTGGTATGGCCTCAGCTAACTGTCGATAAAGTGCAAGAACCTGCGGCAGTACGGGCATTGATCAAACGTAATCTACCTATTGATTTTGAACGCTTTTCACCTCACGACTTGCGCCGTACCTTTATCAGTCGTTGTAGTGAAATGGGGTTAGATATCGTAGCGATTGAAAAGACAGTCGGCCACCAGCTACCAGGCATGCTCAGAGTCTATAACCATCATGATTATATCGATGAGCAATTGAAGGTTCTGGAAGCATGGGGTAACAAGTTGCAATCGCTAATGGAAGCGAACGTCCACCCGTTACCTTCAGCTAAGACGGCCTAGCTTTTGCCCTAAAGTAGGGTAATGCATAGAGCAAGGGAAGAGTCTGTGAGAAGTGCGTATAACCTCGTTAAGATTTAGCTGATGCGCGCCGAGCTTTTTCTCGAAACTGCTTTTGCTTCCATGCCTTCATCATTTTGTGCATGACATCTGTATGGCTGAGCCATTCTTTGTATTCTGTCTTCTTTTTCTCATCTCTTTCAATTGGGTTTCTGAGTTGGCCTTTGTGAAAGGTAAATAAGGTATCCAAGTTCGCGATGTTGATGTTGTAAGTTTGAGAGGTTGTTAGAGGCGGTGGTAGGTGTGGTAACCACTCTAGTTGAGAGGAAATATAGTTAGAGGTCCAAGTATTTTGTTGCTTGTTCTTTGGGTCGATCCAGGAGTAATCAGGACGAAGATCTGATGCAATATACAACCACTTTTCTTTGAGAGTAAGCATGAGTTCTTCTTTGGAACGAGCTGTGACATTCCATTGATCAAAGAAATCTTTAATGAGCGGTAAAGCCTCTGAGCGATGCATAGGTAGTGGATTTAACTTTAAACTTTTGTAATAGTTTGATCTCTTTGAATCAATATAATAAAGACAGTCATCCAGTCTACGTGCGTACCTCTGCCCTGACTCTCTTCCATCGATCTTTAAGGTTCTAGGCGTTGCTAATCTCAGCATTGACCAAACGAAATAGACAATCCTATCGTCTTTTTTATCTATCCAGTCGAACGATTTTTCAGGTATCAAGCTGTCCAACGCTGCTGTATTTAACCTGTTTACCAAGCCTTTAACATCTAGATCTTTACGCATAAAAACCATCGATATTTTACGTTGTAGCTCTCTCTTGTCCTGACAATCTAACCCCATAATCTTGTCGAAATTTTTAGCAAGATAGCCCCAGTAAAACTTTAAGTACCTTTCATCATTAGCCCTGAAAAGGCCAATTTTAGTAAGTGCTTGTTCGCTTGTTATCATTCTTATTCTTCTCTACTAAGTAGTTTTAATGATTATTTTCCATATTTTATTTACATTTTAATTGTATTCATAATTAGTTAAAAATCGTAGTTAAAAAGTTCCAGAAATAAAATCGATTTGTAAATTTTCACTGATTTTGGTGGGCTTATACTGCTATTTCTTAAGCTAATGGTCAATTTTATATAGTTTTGTTGTCAATGAATGAATGCCATTTTTATTCTTGAAAAAGGTATTCATTTGATTTGAGCTGATCTGTACAAACTTGTGACAGTGTGATGATGGTAGTGCAAGCTGCTTATGAATGAAGGCTCTTAACTCAAATGTACATGAGTATGTTGTTTTAGAAGCAGTAAGACAGTATTGGAAAGAATGATTGAACTATGCAGCTTGTCGTTGGGAAAAAGGGTGCGATGAGTTGTGCTTGTGTTTTACTCATTCCTGAGGATGCAAGGATCATTATCGTGCTCAATGGGTTGTCATTTAACTTGTGAGTGACTTGGATTCGAGATCGGTGGTCTTGTATCGATGTGTTACAGTTTATCACCCTATCTTTGATGGTTACCTGGCGTTTGTTACCCCTGTTGGGTTGGAACTGTGTATGTGGCGATTCTTGTTTTGTCTGTCTGGTTAGTATTATTAAGTATCTGTTGTAACGTCATCCGACTCTACACACACTCAACTTGCACAACTAAAAATAACGGCATCGACCTATCTATGAACCTAAACACAGGAGTAGATAGAAATGAAGGTACGTTCTAGAAAAAACAAAAACCTGAGACTAACCAATAAAAAAACCTTTAGAGGTCATCCCATTCAAACGACTCATGGTGCACTCTGTATTCCGTATCTAGATAGAATTTATGACACTATCGAGCAGGCCCTGGATGCTTACCCGCGTACAATGGCGTTACGAGTTGATCTTCGATTCCCCAAACTTAGAAATGGACAAGAGAAACGCGGAGCAATCACCGATTTTATCCGCTCGCTGCAATCTCAGATTGAATATGATGGTCGAAGAAAAGAAAGACATGGACAACGAGTCCATCCTTGTACCGTGAGGTATGTGTGGGTAAGAGAGTGTTGCTCTTCACTGAATGACCATTACCACTTGTTGCTGCTTTTCAACAAAGATCGTTTTAACTGGTTAGGGAAGGCGAGAAACCAACGAGAGAACTTACTTTCTATGATCATAGATGCTTGGGCGAAAGTGGCAGGGGTGGAGTATGATGAAGCCAATGGTTTGGTTTACGTATCCAAAGATCGCTCAGGGGTTCCAGTAGTTCATCGTCTAGATTCCAACTCAAAGTACTTCAATCAACAGTTTGATGATCTATTTGAGCATGGAAGCTATCTTGCAAAAGAAAAAACCAAGCACTTCGGCAACCACCAACGAAACTTTGGCACAAGCCGGAAGTGACGTTACAGTCAGCTCCTGTGGGATTAACGATATAACCACCGGAACTGGCATGTTAGATTATCACTTCTTTGGTTACAGCCAGGGCTCACCTTAAAAAATACATCGCGAGAAATGCCTATGTCATTCACACACGAAAAGGTATTACTCATGTCAAATAGAACCCACCTCCCAAGCATTACCCTTGATAGAACTTTTGAAGAATACCCGCTGTATTACAGCGACAAAGGACTGTACGAGTCAGCACTGACTTCGATGGTCGATGTCTTTGAACAGGCACTCAGTCAGTTTGAAGTCGCTCTCGCTACACGTTTTGATTTGTATCTGCCTAAAGATCATCAAGATGCGAAGTTTTGCATCCTGAATGATTACTTTGAGATCCTGAAAGAGAAGCTATGCGCTGATTCGTTGCATTATGTGTGGCGTAAGCGAGAGGATAACCGTTCGCACCATTATCAAGTGATGTTGTTTACTGATTATAAGCAGCATTTTGGTGAGGCCATTTACATGGAGAAGAGTAATGAAATTTTGGGACATCTGAAAACAGCTTGGGGAGAAGCTATTAAAAAGCACTACCAAGGTAATGAGCGCTCAATGGTCCAACTGAATGATCGAGGGAACTATAGCCTGGGTACACGCTGTAAAAGTACTGATACTGACATAAAGAACAGTGTCTTCAAGCGGATGAGCAATCTTGCTGAAGCGTGGAAAGAACAGCGTTACTTCTTTGGCTCTAGTGCAGAGTAGAGCGACTGCATTTTTTTACAATGGCGGCTTATCTCATGGGTATATACAAAGCAAGGAGACGATTCCCAATGACAATGAGATTTCTACGACTTAAAGACGTGATGTCACTAACAGGGCTAGGCCGCTCCACTATCTATAAATTCATGGCCGATGAAACCGACTTTCCGAAGAGTGTGCCACTCGGTGGACGAGCGGTGGCTTGGGTAGAAAGCGAAATCGAAGAATGGATGGAATCGCGTCTGAGTATGCGAGACAACCAAGCATCCTTTCAGTAACGCAAGCATCAGATAAACCATTAACGGGGCGCTGGCTAAGTAAAGTCATGCGCCCTTTTTCAATTAGAGAGAGATAAAAAATGAGTTATTCAATTTACGTAGACGGCGCTGCACCAAACAACCAACACGGATGTACGCGAGGAGGCATCGGGCTGGTGGTCATGGATGAAGACAATGAGATTGTTCATGAAGAAGGTATCACTATCGACCGAGAAACGGATTGTGCGGAGCTGGAGTTACTGGCACTTATCGAAGGGTTGGAGTATGCCGAAGACGGTGATGTTATCTATTCAGATAGTGATTACTGCGTGAAAGGTTTCAATATCTGGATGGACGATTGAAAAGACCGAGGTTGGCGTAAAGCGGTTAAGTATCGTTAACTCTGGATGCAAGTCGATGAACTGCGTTTTAGAAAGTATGCCGAGGTACTTAAAGTCAAAGCGCACTCAGGCATCGAGGGAAATGAAAGAGCGGACTCGCTAGCAGTTGATGCGGCTAGAAGCGATACAGATTGATGTGACAAAGCGGTTTATGGGCACATACCAACAAGCCGCTATTGCCTGCTATTTGCGTTTTTCTAGATAACATATATCTGAATGCGGATACGATGCGAGACTGTGGATAGGTAACGCTTCAAGCGAGCTGCTAGTGCGCTTTTGCCTCATTTCAAGCTATCAGGGTTTCAGGTTGTGAGGTCTAATGGCTTTAAGTTACCAAATTTTAGTAATGATTCATAGTATCTACTGGTTCAGTGGCTATTCAACTTAAGCTATGATAAAAGCATTAAACAAACTTACAGGGCTAGGCATGCCTGAAACGATGGAGATTGCCTGACAATTAGTCATGTTAGGAGCGTTTTTAATTGAACTCCGAGTTAGGAAACAAAGCCGTACTGAGTATTAAAGTAACAATGTCCTACTATCTCTAGGGACGCTGAACATAACAGCTTAGTAAGATCATTTTTTAATGAATTGATGTGTGTTTGATTGAGCAGTTGTCAAGTCAGACCGTGTTCAATGACTTGGTGGCTAGTCAATGATTGTCTTCTAAACATTTCAATCCCGGTGTATTGTTGCGTTCTGAGGTAATGCTTATGTAATGAGACCTAACAGAAGGATAATCTGATGACAGCTTTACCCCTCAGTATCGCTCAAGTTCACGCCTTCCTCGCCTTACAAGGCCACAGTGTGCGTGTCCACCATCCGCCTACCCGACAACCCAATGCACACCTGCACCGCTTCTGGCAAGCCGAACGAGGGGAGAGTACCTTAGTGATCAGTGCCGATGTGGTACCCCCTTGCGCACAGCGTATCGCGCGTGCCCTCGGGCGAACGTTGGGTCACTGCATCCACCATCAAGACTCGGCGCAGGCGTTTGATCCCGATCTGTCGATGACGCAGACTGCCTCCTCGGTGGTGGTGTTGGATAGTCGACTGTTGACACAACGTTGGATAACCTTACCCGTGGTGCGGCTTGACGTCGTCCTTCAACTGAGCCCTTCAGCGTTAGAAACCCTAACGCAAGGGCGGTGGCTCCCAGTAGCCTAGAGCTCCGTCGCGCCCATGCGGCGGGCCGCAATACCGTCTGTTTCGCCATTGATTACCTGCAGTTATGGACGTCAAACTCTTGGCGATTTGAAAGTCAAAAAAACAACCCCTTTCTGGGCCGATTGAAGTCGGATTCGCCCTCGCTATCCGCATTTTTCACACTTTTTGAGCGACTAGCAGCAAAGCCTAATTTTTTGTCTATGCTTTAGTTAAGCGACTGACTTTGCTATGAAGTCGTGATGGGCATCACCAGAATCTTAGGAAGAATGACAAGCGAGAGAGTATGGCAAAGAGCAGTTTTCAGGTTCTCTACATCGATGATGATGAATTTATGCTGAAAGCCGCCAGCCGGTTGCTGAGGCGTTTGAAACCCGACTGGTCAATCACCTTGATCCAAGATCCGGCGACGTGGCGGGATCTGACTGACGCACAGGCCATATCCCCCGATTTGGTGTTGAGCGATCTCATCATGCCTGAGCTAAAGGGAGACGAGCTTCTGGCGCAAGTCAGCCAACATTTTCCCAACAGCATCCGAGCCTTGATCACCGGCGACACCACGGTCGAGATTGAAGCGTTGACCAACAACTGGACCCATTTTATCTTACCTAAACCGTTCTCCGAAAAAGACTTTGAGCAAATTCTCACTTGTGCTGAGAGGCTCAGGACTTTACCGTTCTCCACCCGCTGTCGACAAAAATTAGCCGGTATCGAGAACTTGCCAGTGCTTCCCAGCATCGTGCGACAACTGGAACGATGTATGGACGACGAACAATGTGGCAGTGCTGAGTTTGCCCACATCGTTGCCAATGAGCCTCCCTTGGTGGGCCAGGTGATCAAAGCCGCTAATTCCGTGTATTTGGGGTTCGAAAGCCGTACCAACTCGTTGAGCACCGCGGTGTCTCGATTGGGCATGAAGGTGGTGTGCGGCATTGCGATGACCATGATGAATCGCAACGCTTTTCGCCAACTTAGCGATGAAGAGCATGAGGTGGTCGTGGCACACCATCAAACGCTCGCTAACCTTGCAGGGGCTCTTGCCCAGCAATTACATTGGTCTGCGGAAGAGCAAGACAACGTTTATCTAGTGTGTTTGTTGTCCGCGATTGGGGAATTGATCCTCAAGGAGATGGGTCACACGCAAGCGCTGGACAGCGTCAATCCGCTCGATTTGCAAGTGGGCTACCGAGACACCGACGTGATCAGTGCCTATGTGCTGATCTTGTGGGGCTACCATTTGCCCGTGGCGGAAGCGATTCTGACGCTCGGCCAGACGTCCGACGTCGCTGAACCTCATCAGTGGGAAATGGGTCAACTGGTGCACTTTTGCCATGACTATGCGCAAGCGCAGAATGCCGGGACGTTGAACGAATGGCTGGACTCCCTACCCGAGCCATTGGCCGTGTTGCCGGCCCTGTTGCTATCACCGGAAGAGTAGGAGGAGCCTATGTCATCCATTTCAATTACCATTGTTGATGATTCTAAAATGTCACGGAAAGCTGTGATGCGTGCCTTGCCGCCAGAGCTGCATGACAACGTCTATGAAGCCACCAATGGGGTAGAAGCCCTTGAAAAATTCCATGAGGGCAAAGCCGACGTCATGTTTTTGGATCTGACCATGCCCATCATGGACGGCTTTGAAGTTTTGTCTGAGCTAAAAAAACAGGCCGCGCGGAACTTCGTGTTTGTGATCAGCGCTGACATTCAGCCTACGTCTCAGCAAAAAGTCATGGAACTGGGCGCGGTGTCGTTTCTCAAAAAGCCGCTGGACGCGTCGATGTTGAAAGAGCTGCTGCATGAGGTGGGCATAATATGAATCCGACGTTAAGTGCCGACCACGAAGACTCGCTCAAAGAGTTGCTCAACATTTCGATGGGACAGGCGGCCTGTAAACTGGCCACTTTGCTCAATCATCCAGTGACCTTGACCATTCCCAGCATTGACATCGCCTCGCCGGGTCAGTTGATGGAAATGTTCGGTGATGTCAAAGCCAATTACTACACTAGGCAACCGTTTTTCGGCCAAATGTCCGGCGAAGTCATTACCCAATTGACCAAGCAAGGTGGCCACACCATTGCCAGTGATTTGTTGGCGCTGGACGATGACCAGGTGATCGATAGCCAAACGCTCCATGACAGTTTGCTCGAGGTGTCGAACATCCTGTCTGGCGCGAGCTTGAGAGGGCTGTGTGAGCAAATTGAGCTGGATACGCGGACTCAACCACCAGTCATGTATTCCCCGGCGCGCCAACCCATTCCTAGCAATAAATGGCAACAAGCGATCATTTTGCATGTTTCTTTCTTGATCGAGTCTGCAAGTTTTGAAACCAAGACCATCATTTGTTTCGCCGAAGACGGGTTTAATGTCATCGTAAACCGATTGGACGAGTGGTTATAGCAAGGGGGAGGTATGAAAGCAAAACTGGCGTTCTCAGATTTACTCAACCAACTGTCGGTGGCGATGTGCATCGTTCGTAAAGACTACACCATAGTGATGGCTAACGCGTACTTCCAGTCACGGGCAGGCCTAGCCAAAGACGCGCTACTGGGGCAAAACGTCTTGTCGGTGTTCTCAGACGGCGCCGCGTTACTGAAACGTAAAATCGACACGGCGTTTGTCATTGAATCGCCAAGCTTTTCGTCTTGGGAACAAGCCCCCCACGTTCTGCCGTTCCAGTCTTCTCGCCAAGTATCTGGACAAGAAGAGGAAATGTTCCAAGATCTGGAGTTTATCCCTATCCATGGCCAAGACGGAGCTCTGGACCACGTGTGCATCTGTGTCTACGATCTCACTGCTCAAGCCTGTCAACAAACCGAACTCAAGAGCCTGTCTCGCCGCCTGCATCGTGAACAAAAAGAACTCAAAGACGCGCTGACCCACCTTAAAAATGCCCAAAGCCAACTGCTGCAGTCGGAGAAAATGGCGTCGATTGGTCAACTGTCGGCGGGCATCGCCCATGAAATCAACAACCCTCTCGGCTTTATTACCTCCAACATTCAGACGTTGGACGACTACTTTCGCAAGATCTCTGACGTTGTGAGTGCACTGGAGAAAGCGATCGACGGGTCGGGTGACGCGTCGCTGGTCGAGCAAAAACGGCAGTTGATGGTACAGTCTCAACTGACGTATGTGCTGGAAGACGTCACCGATCTGATCGCCGAGTCACTGGAGGGCTCTTCTCGAGTGATGGCGATTGTGAAGAACCTGAAAGAATTCTCCCACGCCGATGACTCTGAATGGCTCTATAGTGATCTCAGACAAGGATTAGACTCCACTCTGCGCATCATCAACAACGAAATCAAATACACCGCCACCGTCGAGCGAGAATACGCTGACGACGTACCAAGTGTCTACTGCCAACCTATGCAACTTAACCAGGTGTTTCTCAATCTGTTGGTGAACGCCAGCCACGCCATTCAAGAAAACGGCGTGATCCGAGTGCGGGTGCAACCACTCTCGAACGACCAGGTGCAAATTCAGATCGAAGACAACGGCGCTGGTATCCCTAAAGAAAACCTGTCGGCGATCTTCGAGCCGTTTTTTACGACCAAACCCGTCGGTGATGGCACAGGGCTGGGTCTCTCTGTGTCGTATGGGATCGTCAATGCACACGGGGGAACCATCGAAGTGGATAGCGAAGTGGGTAAGGGGACCACCTTTACGCTGACTCTACCTGTGCACAAAACCACGGCGGACGCCGCCGATCCGATCAGTTAACGCAGTCGACAGGATGGGTTGTCATGGATTTTGCTGAGATTCTCATAGTGGATGATGAAATGAGCATCCGAAATGCGCTACGACGAGAGTTGCGCTTTAAAGTCGCCACCGTACACACTGCGGAAAACGCGGCCCAGGCGCTCGAGGTCCTCGACGCCCACCACATCGATTTAATCATCACCGATTACCGTATGCCGAGGATGACCGGCACCGAACTGCTGCTGGAAGTTAAGCAACGACACCCAGAAGTCCCCGCGATCATGTTGTCAGGCCAGGCTGATCTGAGTGGGGTGACGGCGGCCATCAACGCTGGCGTACTCAATCAGTACGTGGATAAACCTTGGGACGCCAATAAACTGGCCTCAGCCATCGCCACCACGTTACACGACCACGATCCCGTTCGAGACCGGCGAACTCAAATGGCGACTCGCCGAGAGCTTGACCGACGTTTGGCGTTGCTGCCTGAGCACACGGAGAATGGCCGGCCTTGGCTGCTGGTCATTGTCGACATTGCCGAGTTGGACGCCTACAACAACACGCACGGTAAAGCCTCTGGCAACACCCTGATCCAGCAGATGGCCATCGCGATCCAGCGTAGTACAGACCAGGTCTGGTATCGAGCTGATGACAAGTTTGTCACGCTCACCGAATACTCGGCCGAAGGCCATCAGACGATTGACACCCTCAGTCAGCGCATTAAGGCGATCTGTTCAGCGCACCCACAAGCGGTTGACATGCGCTGTTACGTTAGCGAGGCCAAACAATGGGATGGCTGGAATGAGCAACAGATGTCGTCGAGTAAAACCAACGCTTTACCCATCAATGCTCACGTCTACTGGTTGGTGCAAGAGGGCAATCGGGCGATCGCAGAGGAGTACACCGAATTAGGCACCCTAATCCAAGATCTGGAGCAGGGCAAAGTCGAGGCGTTTTTCCAACCCCAATTGGCACTCGAGACTGGAGATATTACTCACTGTGAAGCCTTGGTTCGGCGCCGATTGCCTGACAATTCCTATCAAAGCCCAGCGGATTTTTTGCATTTGATCCATCAGTATGACCTCGACGATTTGCTGACCGTCGTAATGCTGCGTCATGCCGTGGCCATGTTGAAACGCAAAGGCGCACCGGGGACGTTGACGGTGAGTGTTAATGTCACGGCCAAGCAACTGATCACAGGGTATGCCCAGCGCTTGCTGCGTGAGCTTGAGCCCCACCCTGCGGTGGTCCTTAGCGATATCGAACTCGAAGTCGTGGAAAGTGATCAGATCTTCGACTACCCGCGGGCCCTCACGCAGTTTCATCAGTTACATGATCTGGGGGTCACGATTGCCATGGACGATTTTGGTACCGGGTACTCAGGCTTTGAATCCCTGTGCGAACTGCCGTTCGATGTGGTAAAAATTGACGGCCGCTTCGTTCGTGCTCTGGGCAACAATTTATCCGATGAGGTCATTTTGTCCTCGATCACCAACAGTGCCAAGTCACTCAAAATGGAGGTGGTCGCAGAATGGGTCGAGAAGCGCCGTCAGGCCGAGTACCTTAAGCGCAAAGGCTGCACTCGCATTCAAGGGTATCTGGTCAGCCCACCACTGCCCCTAGACGAATTTTTGTGTTTTTTAGATAACCGTGTGACAGGAGCCGAATTATGAATGATGCTGACGTCAGTGCCCCCTCAGAAAAGTTGCACCTTTTGCTCTTGGACGACGAACCCGACATTCTCAAGTCCTTGACGCGTGTGTTGCGTTTTGATTATCAAGTGGTGTCGTTCAACAACGGTCATGACGCCTTGGCGCATCTGGAAGAGCATGACGTGTCGATCATCATCTCTGACATGCGCATGCCTGAGATGGACGGCGCGGAATTTCTCACTAAAGCCCGCGCGATCCGTCCTAACTCCATTCGGTTTCTCTTAACGGGGTACAGCGACATGGAGTCGACCATTCGAGCGGTCAATGAAGGGGGGATCCACACCTACATTGCCAAACCTTGGGACAACGAAGGCTTGAAACTGACGCTGTCTAAAGCCTCTGAGCTGTTCGAATTGCGCCGTCAAAAGCAGGCGCTGACTGATGAACTGCAACAGAAGAACGCGCAACTGAATGACTGGAATGACGCCCTAGAAGACAAAGTCAAACAGCGCACCGCCGCATTGCAAGACTCCAATAAAAAGATGAGCGCGTTGCTGACCAGTCGGACCCGAACGTTTAAAGACATCCTCGCCGCTCTGTCCGCCATTATTCAACACGCCACGGGCCAGCCACACCACCAAAGTGAGCGGGTCGCCGAATACACTAAGTTGGTCGCGGCACGTATGGCACTGCCCGAAATCCAGGTGACCCATTGTTACTTGAGTGCCCTGCTGCATGAAATTGGCCTGATAGGTGACAGTCCCGCGCCCGAAGTACTGACGACCCAAAGAGAGGGGGCGCAGATCCGCCTGGCTCCTCCGGCAAACGCGGAAGTCGGCGCCACCATCATTGGTCAAATTCAGCGCTTTAGCCCGTTGGTAGACATCATTCGTCATCAGGACGAAAACTTTGACGGGACTGGTCACCCTGATCATCTTGCCGGGGATGCTATCCCTGTCGGTGCCCGGATTTTACGCGTGATCAAAAATTACGATTTTTTTGTCTCGAGCCTGCACAACTCCGCCCGTCTCAAGCCGAGCAGTGCGAGGGCCTTTTTAGAGCAACAAGCGGGCACGCTGTACGATCCTGAGGTGGTTCGCCATTTCTTGGAAGTGCTCAAGACCGAAGTGGAAGACGCCGACGTCGACTTATGTGTCGGCCTTGATGAACTTAAAATTGGCGCTGTGCTTAAGCAGGACGTGTATCACCCGAACGGTCAGATGATGCTGTCTGCGGGCCAAGAGATCAACGAGGCGTTACTCAATAAACTAAAACAAATTGAAGCGTCCGTGGAAGTGCCTATTGCCGTGTACGTCTGATCCGATAGAAAGAGAGGTAAATATGACAAAACCTACCTACGGCTTTTCCCCAGATACCATTGCCGGGTTAGTGGGAGAGGAGGGCATTGAAGAATTGCTCACCGAGTATCAGGGGTTGGCCAATCAATATTTAGCAATGCCCGCTCCAGCTATAGGGGAAGTGGTCAACGCCACGTTCTATCGCACGGTGCATTCACTGAAGGCGGCCAGCCAGTTTGTCGGTGCTGAGCGAGTGGCCGAAGAGGCGCTCGCCCTAGAAACGGCGTGTAAGGATGGCGCGGTGTGCAACGGGGCCATCACCACCATGGCGGCCGACCTTCAACTGCAATTAAAAGATATTAATACGCAAATCACGCACTATCTGCAGTCTCGTTGATCGCCTGATCTGAGAGTGAAAGGGGGAAGGCCAGCGTGACAACCACACCGCCGACATCGCGGTTTTGGACGCGCATCACCCCATCATGATGACGCACGATATTATACGCAAAGGTCAATCCCAGCCCCATTCCTTGGCCAACTGGCAAGGTGGTAAAGAAGGGGTCGTACACCCGCTTGAGATCCGCCGCTTCAATACCCACCCCGTTATCCACCACGTGGATCACCCAACGTTGGCCGTCTTGTTGGGCGGCGATGGAGATCTGGCCTTCCTCTGGGTTAGGCTTGCGCTCGCACGCTTGAATGGCGTTCCTCAGCAGTTCAGTGAATAACTGTCGAAAGTCGTCTGGGTGCACGCGCCATTGGGGTAAGTCAGTGAGCGACGCGCTGACAGTGATGCTCAATGGCTCCGGCGGCGCCAGCGTCTCCAGGCAGTGAGTCACTAACTGTTTGAGCAAAATGGGCTCTCGATTGCCTTTTTCTTGGTGAAGCTGGGTGGCGTAACGTTGCAACGCCGTGACGATCGCTCGGACCCGATCCACGCTCACCAGCGCATCGTTCAGGCTGTCACGAAAGTCTTCCTCTAGACACTCTACGTACTGGGCTTGTTTCCATTGATCTAGGTCCTGATTGGCTTGAGCATCGCTGCCATCGCGCAACGCTTCACTGCGCTCAATCCACGTTTGGTAAGTACCTAGGTAGGTCTGGCACATTTGAAGGTTACTGCTCACAGCCCCCATGGGGTTGTTGATTTCATGCGCCACTCCAGCAGCCATGGTACCAATCGAAGCCAGTTTCTCCGACTCGACCAGCTTCTCTTGGGTATTTTTGAGTTGCTCGTTCGTGGCCGTCAACTGATGATTGGCCTCGGTCAGCGCTTGCGTGCGCCTTTGTACTCGGGTTTCTAATGTCGCGTTGGCTTCCGCCAACTCGTTATGATAGCGTTCAGCTTTGTCTTCGGACACTTTGATCTGGGCGACCATGTTACTGAAGGCGCGCGATACCGTGGCCAGCTCGTCTCGGCCGTCAGTTCGAACGTCGACATCCCGAGCACCCGCCGCGATGTCGTCTGCGGCCCGCCGCAGTTCGCTCAATCGTTGAGTCAGATACGCTCCGAGTATATAGGAGAATAGCGCCACTAAGGTCATTTCGCCGACCACGATAAGCGTGCTCCATTTCTTGGCCGAATCGATGGCAGCATTAAGGGCCGACATGTCAAAGCCAAGCCACACCGCGCCAAATTCGATTCCAGCTTCGGCGATCGGGCTTGAGACATCAAAAATACCATCCGTCACTTGATGCGAGCCCTTCTCCAAGCGTGAAGGATCGTGATCACTGGGTACCGAACCGACACTTGACAGTACTTGCCCACCCTCACCGAACACCGCCACATAGACAATGTCTTCGTTGCGTAGCAACTCTTGGGTAAAGGACTCGACGGTCGCCAAATCGTAAGAGAGCACCGCATTTTTGACCGTGGAGGCGAACAAGTCAGAGGTGGAAAAAGCGCGTTGATCCAAACCGTCAAAGTTGGTCGTGCGTAAGTAATTGAGCGTCAACGTCAATAGAATAGCCAACAGCACAGCTTCAATCAGGGCCACCCCGAGGATGGTTTTCAGTCTCAGTGACATGGTTCACACCTAAGGCGTTAGATACTTGTCGAGCAAGGTGATATTTAGGGCACGGACATCGTCCCAGTCGCTGTCCCGTGCCGGCTCGATCCCCTTGAATTTGATCCGCCCTAACAGCGCTTGTCCTTCGCTGTCGTCATTCAGTGCCAACATCGCCTCGGCGATCTTCGCGCTTACGTCTGGCGGCAAAGCGGGATGGGTCGCAAATGCATGCGGTGTGTAGCCGGGGGTGCGCCACAACACTTTGAGCTGACTGCGTACCGCCGGATCGGTGTTGTTAAGGGTACGCTCTATTCCGCCCCCTGCTGGGAAGAAATCTTTGGCGACGTTGATGTACACCGAATCGTGCGAAGAGACATATTGCGGCGTGAAGGTGATCCCCATCGCTTGCAACGACGACCGGGGGACGACACTCGCGGCAAAGGCTGCGGGCGAAGGAAAGACCAACGTCTCACCATCCAAATCCTTCAAGTCTTGGATGGGACTGTCGCTCTTGGTGATGACGATGCCACGGATCAGCTTGTCTTTTTGTTTGGCAAACGCTTCGTACCCCGGTTTTTGATGAAACACCGTATAGTGATAAGGGTTCATGTAGGCGATATCGTACTCGCCTTTGAGCACGCGCTGCTCAAACTCTGGGATGTCCTTAGCGGTGCGAAAGACGATTTTGTAGCCGGTCTCTTCAGACAGGTGCTGCAAGATCGGCCCCCAGTTTTTGGCGAGGGTGATCGCCGATTGTTGTGGAACTATGCCGAACGTCAGGACGTTTTCCTGAGCCTGCAGTGGCAGCCCGACGATTAACGCAACCAATGCCAGTTTTTTCATGTTGTTATCCCTTTCCATAGCCAACTTACTTAAAGCGTAGACAAAAGGGGGAGAAATTCGAATTTTTTATGAGTTTTCATGGCGTTGACGAAACGTAATGTGACACCGTCGAGTGATTTCTCGCCCCCTAGCTTGGCGAGGGGGAACTCTGTTGATCGTCCAACACTTGGTCGCCATCGGGGGCGCAATCGACGTAACGTCAAAACTTGGGCATCTATTATGCATTTTTATAGTAAGGTGCTTAAAATCAGTATGTTAGTTCGATTTTCTTATCAGGGATAGTGTCATTGTGATGATACAATTGTTTCAATAATGAGAATGAAAAGAATTATTTGACAGAGTGCTCAACATGCACCACGTTTAAGGAAACACAAGAATTTTGGTCAGTTGGCATTCTTTTCCGGTTAGGTTTGGTCACAGCGGGAGTTTGAGAATGTTTCACGGTTTTGAACACGCACATCTTGTCCAGCGTTTCGCTGCACCTGCGAACTTGTCCCAGCATGAAAATGCGTTAGTGGGTGGGGCGGGAACCTTTTCAGACTCACTTCCCATCGTTCTGACGTTTCGTCCCTTATGCTGCGGCCGGAACGATAGGCGAAGACCGTTTTGCGCCAAACCGGCCGGAAAACCCAATGACACCCCCGAACCGTTTCGAAAGAACACACATAATCACGGGGCAGGGGAAAGGAAGCGTATCAGCACGCGCCGGGGTGAAGCTGGGTTTGGACGATTTAAGATTTCTCGCACCAGAGAAACGACGTCAACAAGCTAGAAACTGTCTCCTAAGCTAAGACCAAATGGCCGCCTAGCGGCCATTTGCATGTGTGCCTAGTAGCCCAGCCCCACCCGCGCTGTTGTAACCAAAGTCCACCCTAAGGCAGACCGCAAGTGAGGGAGAGAGTCAGTAAACAACGAGGCCACTGATGGTAGATCCAGAGGTCACGACCCATCCACAGGGCATCTGCAACAAGCAGACATGTGATGATCCCCCAACCTCAAATCCTCCCTGGCAGTATTGTGCAAATTACCTTGAATAATGGGCGATTAGGCTTTGGCCTCGCGCTCAGATCCCCTCTGATGGCGTTTTCCAGAATGACGCTGACGGTCTGCCCTGAGCCCATTACCTCGGTGTTTGACTGGCCAACGTTTGTCCTCAGGATGAAACACTTTAAGGAGTGTCCGGTTAATTGGCAAGTGATCGGTCAGGTGATCGACCACCCTTGGATTGAGCGTTCGTTTGACTTCTACCGCTACGATCCGTTGACCCGAACGTTTGCCATCGTCAGTTGTGAGAGCCACCGTGAAGCCACCTATGAACAATGCCTGCCTCTCGAATCGACTCTGCTGTGGAGTGCATCGGAAGTCAATGATCGTTTGCTGGCATACAATGAAGGGCGCCCCTGCCAATGGACCAAAGCCCGTTCAGCTACTCTGACGACGCGACGGTGATCGCGACCGGAAAGGGCGCCGTATGAAAATCACCCTTGGCCTTCAGGCAGAGGGGCGTCAACAAGGAGGGCGTACTATGCACACCGACCGACTGATCATTCGATCTTGGCTCCCTAGCGACCGAGCGCCGCTCGCCCAGCTCAACCAACATCCTAAAATGGTGGGTTGTTGCCCAGATCAGCAATCGCGTGATGCCAGTGACCGCTTCGCAGCGCAGTGCGAATCGCTCATTGAAGCGCGCGGCTGGGGGCTATGGGCGTTGGAGCTGAGAGCCACCCGCGCCTTCGTTGGCTTTGCGGGGTTGCAACTGGAGCTATCCCCTTTGGGCGAAGAGCAGGTGCTGTTTGATGCGCGTCTGTCCCCCACCTATTGGGGGGCTGGCTTGGCTCAAGAGGCCGCGACGTTCGCACTTCGTTATGCGTTCGGCTCTCTGTCGTTGGACGCGGTGTACGCCCTAACGCCTGCCCCTCAGTCTCGCTCGTGCCTCTTTCTGTCCCGACTCGGCTTCGAAGGCGATAGCAGGCTGCCTCAGACGGCGAATGGGCAGTGGATATTGAAGGCCTCGAGCTGGTATTCCCGATCTAGCGCTGGTGAGAATGGACAGTAAGACATTGGGCACATTAGCGTAACAAAATGGACGATTTTTCCCCGATTTGTTAACCATTTGGTGCTATACCTAAAAGAAGCAGCGTGAGCTTCAAGGCGCTGGTGTTTGACCCCTCATCAGCCAAAAGAGAAGGAGAACCGGTATGCAAGGAGCCGTCTTTACAGCATTTTCCGATATGATCATCGAAAAAATGGGCATGGAGATGCTCGATGATCTGATCGACTCGACCGAACCAGAATCCGGCGGTGTCTACACGGCAGGTGGCAACTACGCCGACAGTGAGCTGATCAACATGGTTGGTGCGTTGGCCGAGAAAACCAACCTGCCCGCCGGGGAACTGGTGCGTGCATTTGGCCACTACCTGTTCAAAAAACTCTATGACAGCTGCCCCACCGACATCTCGCAAATCACCGATCTCAAAACCTTCCTGCTCGCGATCGATAGCGTCATTCACAAAGAAGTCAAACGGCTCTACCCACAAGCCTATTTGCCCACATTCGCGTACGAGGAACAAGACGATGGGTCGTTGGTGATTTATTATAATTCTGACAGAGCGCTGTGTGAACTAGCGGAAGGACTGATTGTTGGCGCTTCTGAACACTTCAACCAACCCATCCACTTGGCGCACCCAGAGTGCCTGCATCGGGACGATCAGCACTGCAAGATCATCGTTTCATTTGATTAATGGAGCATAACCATGAGCGGTGGGATGAATTATCAGCGCGCATACGAGCGTGAGCGGTTAGCGCGAACCGAAGCCGAGCGATTGCTGGCGGACAAAACGCGAGATTTGTACGACAACGTGATCGTGCTGGAAAAGACGTTGGAAGAATTAAAAGTGAGTCAAAAGCAGCTCATTCAGGCCGCTAAAATGGCGTCCATCGGACAACTAGCCGCCGGGGTGGCTCATGAAATCAATAACCCCGTCGGGTTCTCGATGAGCAACGTCCAAACCCTGAGTGAATACCTGTCACACATTTTTCAACTCGACCAGTGGATGATGACCCAAGCGGCACTTCCCGACGATCTGAAACATCAATACGAGCAGCAGCGTCAAGCGTTGGCAATGGACGAACTCAAAGACGACACGCAGGCGCTGATCGACGAAACGCTTGGCGGGCTTGATCGAGTTCGCAACATCGTATCGAGCCTCAAGCAAGTGACCCACGCAGGCGGCAATACGAGGGAGCTGTGCGATATCAATCGCTGCATCGACGATTCGCTGAAAGTGGTGTGGAATGAAATCAAATACAAGATTGAGGTGACCAAGCACTTGCTGCCCGAGCTTCCCTCGGTGCAGGCTGATGGGCAAAGCATTCAGCAGATCCTCATTAATATGTTCATCAATGCCGCCCACGCGTGTGAGGATAAAGGAACACTCACCGTCAGCACACAGACGCAGGTCTACAAAGGCGAGCAAGGTATCCTTATCAAAGTCAAAGACGATGGAACAGGGATGTCCGACGAGGTCAAAGAGAAAATCTTCGACCCATTTTACACCACTAAGAAAGTGGGCGAAGGCACCGGGTTGGGCTTGTCCGTGACCCACAACTTGGTCGAGAAACACGGCGGTCACATCAGTGTCAACAGCAAAGTGGGGGTGGGGACCTGCTTTGGTATTTTTTTACCGATAACCCACGCGTGAGTTTAACTAAGGACTGCCATTTAGATAATCGTGTTCTTAGAACGGATTGGTACGATGTCGATTCTCAGATATGCGCCGAGCATTTATTGTGATGCTCTAATATGGACCACCATAGCCACGGTCGCCTTGCCTATTAAGCGAGAGTCCTGAATTGCGTGTTAAATTACTCATTCCTCTCGAAAAATGGAGACTTATAGAGAAGTTTGAGCTTTTGATAACTCATAAAGTAAGACAGCTGCTTGTTTGGTATCTAGCACTGTTGGGTCGAATGTATCAATCTTAAGCGCAGCCAGTTGGGCCTGAAGAGCTTCGCTGCTGCCAGCGTACCCCATGTTCCACTCACCAAAAGCTCTTTTTTCGATAGATTGTACGCCCATAATTGTGACATCGTGGTGCCTTTCGTCGTTACCTATGATCAAAAACAATTCGCTGACGGCGGTCGGTTCGCCTTCTAATATTTGCAGAAAATACTCGTTATCGAAGCACAACATTCCTGTTATATCACGTTGGTGGTTATTCTTACGAGCGACGTCCAATATGCCTTTGAGATCCATCATGGTCATTTCACGGGATGCAACGCTGTAATAGAGTAAACGAATCATGATTGTCCTTATGCGTTAAATTGCACTACTTTTATAGTAGTCTCTAATCCGCTACAAGGACAAGTCGTGAATGAACTATTGCTTGTGTCACAAAACGCTGAAACTCCTAGTTATTTTAGTCAGATTGAGTTTGAACAAACCGAAAACGTGAAGCAGGCCAAGACGTGGCTAAGATCACATAAAGTTGGAGTGGTGATTCTTGATGTTGGAGACAACACACAGCGTTATGTCCAAGAATTGGCGTCGTTTTTACGCAGTAAGTTGAAGAATCACTTTGTTGCGTTGTGGGTAGTATCAGCGGTGGCAGAAACTGCTAAAGAAGCTGATCGCACACTTTCACCTGATATGTACAGGCAGGGTGACACACTACGTGATATTAAACGTGAACTGAGAAAACAACGTGCGGTCTTTAAGCGCCTACAACGACATGAGAGATATCTCAATCTGCTCACCAAAATAAATAAGTTCAACCGTAGTAATGCTTCCCCAAACCAAGTCATGGCCGAATTTGTCAACGAGCTCAACGCTTTTTGTGGAGCCCGTCAAACCTATCTTTTACGAGATACTAAGAAGCAAGAACCTGAGTTACTCGTGTATCAAGCGACGCCAGATGCTAAGCTCAAGATGGTGAAACTGGACCCGGAATATACTTCTCTTTGGCGTCCTTATTTGAGTATGACCAAGCCGGATATCAAATTTTCTGAGCTAGAGGAAAAACCTCATGCATTGGTTTTTCCTGTATGGATTCTAGACAAGCACTCTTGCACCATTGTCTGTTTGGTGGATAAGGCTCAGGCGGAGCAGTTTACGTTCTCCAAAATAAAAATATTGGAAGAAGCTGCCGTTCAGTTGAAAATTATTCTTGAGAATTTGGAGTCTCAGCGTCGCATGATACTCCACTACCAACGATTGAAATCTTCCTTATCGGAACTCAGTATGGCCAAAGAACAGTTGGTACACTCTGAAAAAATGGCCAGCTTAGGCCGCTTGACTGCTGGGATAGCTCATGAAATCAACAACCCGCTAGGTATCGCAATAGGCAATTTTACGCCGCTAAGTGATTATACCGAAGCAATTATGAATTTACTGACTATGCATGATGACTTCATTAATCAGCTTAAGATTTCAGGCAAAGCTGATGTACCTGAGAACATTGCAGATTTTAAGAAAGAAAAAGACGTCTCTTTTATTTTTGAGGATTTATCGTCGGTGATCCAAGACTCTCAAGCCAGTTTACTTAGGGTAAAAAGCATTGTTTCAGATTTGAGCAGTTTATCTCGAGGTGCGCAGTCAGAGCGAGAGCCCTGTAATCTGAAAGTGCTTTGTGATGAGGTGATTAAAATCCATTGCTATGAGAAAGAGCAACAACCTTTGGTAGAGAATTTTATTGCTCCTGATGTAATTATAAAAACGAGTCCAACGATGCTTAATTTGGCATTGAGTAATTTACATTTGAACGCTTTGGATGCTGTGCGTGGACGTGGAAACGATGCAAAGGTAATTTATCGATGTGAAGTCGAGCCTGCTCAGATACGCTTGACGCTTGAAGACAATGGTTGTGGAATAGGGCCCGAAGACCTGCACATGGTGTTTGAGCCTTTTTATACGACAAAACCTGTCGGTGATGGTCGAGGCATGGGGCTAACAGTAGCGTTAAATGCGATCAATGGCCTCGGTGGGGAGTTGGCAATAAATAGTGATCCAAAGACAGGAACTCAAGCGGTCATCGTTTTTCCTAACAAAGAATGATCGTGTTATCTGTAGGCGATCGGAGTGCCTTAGTTTTCAAAATAGTACACTGAATTAAAGGCAGAAAGATATTTATTGAGCGTGTAGGTGCATATTTGTTGAGTCGATAAAGATGACAAACCTGAGAGCTTGGGATGATAGGAAGAATGCAAAGCGCCGAAATTAGAAAGTGAAAATCCGAGCTAAATCGCGTCCCTATGTAAAGGAGCATCTTAAAGAAGCCGTTTACTTTGCTGAAGGCGGAGAGAAAGGTTATGAGCCTGTGAATGTGCGTTGTTTTTCCTACATTCCGCCAATTTGACAGTTTTGTAGAGGCAACGCCTAGCACGAACCTCCCATTTGATGAGGTGTTTATATCTGTTCTCTCAAACAGCCCCCCCAGTTATTAAGGTTTCAAATTACTTTTCGTAATCTCGAAGAAGAATGTTGAAGCAACACATCTAACATGCTTTTGCCCGTGTGACCTGAAGTCGTATGAAGCGTTGTTCACCACGACAAGAGTGAACCGTCTGTATCACCAGATGACCCTCAACACCAAGAATACTTGGCGAAGAGAAAGTCAAAAGGCAAGCTCGTAACTCTTGGAAGGAGCCTACTCTCGCTGCTTTATAAGTTGTTGGGTATCAAAAGATGCCTTCGTGAAGGCTTGAGCTTAGTGCAGTGAAAGTTGCACGCTGGGTTCTTAGGGGGACGGCACTTGGCAACGGGTGTCGTCTACCCGACCAAAGTTTGTTGCGCTTCTAAATAAGTTATAGAAAGTCGGCTAGTTTTTATATACAAAAAGTAATGCTCGGTAAAACTAAGGCCTGACCCTGTACGCATTATTCTCTATGGGCACGTGATATTAAGCTTTATTAGGGTTATGAGTTCATTGTTCTGCGGGATAGAAATCACTTTAACCCCGTGGAGATTTGGATAAGACGTCAGATATGACATACACGTATAGAGCCAGTACAAGTGGGCCCATTAAGATGTTCCATATCTCTGTTCCAACAAAAATACTGGGCTCAGGAAAATCGAAGCGGGTTGCACCAATGACGATTAACCAGCCTAGCGTTAGTTCTATTAGCAGCACTATGAAAAAGGCGGATAATATAACGATAGTCAGCTTATCCGAAACAACGTTTTTGTCTTTAGCAAAGTAAATTGCTAGGGGAGCTACAATTAACGCTAATTATAAAAATGGTATCATTCACTTACCTCACCCGCTTCAAGATAAATCACTGCTGCTCTGATATTGACCCGACTGTTATTGTGGGATGGCGTAGACAGTTTTTTAATCATAGCTGAATAATAGACTCGCTACGGAGCGATGCAAAGGAACGTAACGCAGTAAAAAAATGGGCACTTAGCGACGGGAAAATAAGATGCTAGTCAGAAATTCTTTGTGCATTTTTAACGCAATAACGAATTCGAGTCTTCAAAAACTGCGTTTTCTTACACTAAAGTCTAGCTACCGTATGCATAGCATTTGGTCTAGTATTATCGGATAACTATTACTAATTTTGTCGTTGGCTTTCACTAGTACAGGCGTTTGGAGAAAGCACTATGAAAGACAATGGACCCGTTACTCAGAAGGAAGTTTTCTTTGATGACAGAAATGATTTAGTTTCGGTCACCGATATTCAGGGAAAAATAAAGCTCGTTAACGATGACTTTGTGTCTATTAGTGGTTTTTCACGAGAAGAGTTGACAGGGAAAGACCATAATATTGTCAGGCATCCAGACATGCCGCCAGCCGCGTTTAAAAGTTTATAGAGCACCGTTCGAGCCGGTAAAATTTGGCGAGGTATTGTCAAAAATCGTTGCAAAAATGGTGATCATTACTGGGTCGACGCTTTCGTATCACCGATCATGAAAAACGGCAAGCTAGTCGGCATACAGTCGGTTCGTTCACAACCGTCAAAACAACAGGTAGCTGATGCGGAAGCTTTATACAAAAAAATGCGCAGTAACGCCTCTCTTGATCTTCCTGGTCCAACACTGATAGAGCGAGTGACATTCAACCAGTTTTTCACACTCTCTCATCTGATGTTGATTGTCGGTGGAGCACTTTTTGCGGGCCAATCTTTCTTTTCTGACCACCTTACCAGCGCTTTGGTCGCTGTGATTTTTACGGTTATTGCTGCCCTCAATTGGTTCGTTATTCGACATCGAATATTAAACTCGGTTAAAGAGACCGAAGAGCTGGTCAAAAAGATGTCTCAAGGAGATTTGTCTTCTAAAATCAACCTGTCCAGACAAGACGAGGTCGGCAGTCTAAATCAATCAGTCAAAATGCTGCAAGCACGCTATAAAGCGATTCTTAGCCAAGTCGTTGGAGCGTCACAAAAAGTCGTCGAGGACTCAGACAAGGTGTCGTCGGACAGTTTCCACATGCAGCAGATGATGGCCTCACAATCATCCCACACTGCGCTGGAAACGCAAAAAAATGTCCAGGCTGGCGATGAGCTGATAGAACAGGGGTTAGAGAAGCTTTCCAACTTCTTAGTCGAGTTAGATGCAACCATTACTCAGATAGCACAAGTCTCTGAACAGAGCCCAAGTATAGGGCAAGTGACGAAAACGATAAGTGAGATTGCAGAGCAAACCAACCTTCTGGCATTGAACGCTGCCATTGAGGCTGCACGTGCAGGGGAACAAGGTCGTGGTTTTGCTGTAGTGGCTGATGAGGTGCGAAGTTTGGCACAGAGAACACAAACCGCGACAGAAGACATTAATTCGATGCTAGAGAGCCTACAGAAAGGCGTTCAAGATTCATCGACAAGAATTTCCGAAAACAACACTCTTGCTCAGAATGCCTATGAAGGTGTTTCAAAAGCCAGAGAAACCTTCTCCGAGATTATTCATCAAGTCAGCCATGTCAATGATATGAGTACGCAAATAGCAGCGGCATCGGAAGAGCAATCTACAGTCGTTCAAGATATGAACAAGTCGGTAGAAGTCATAAGCGAAAAAAGTGTTCACACTGAAGAGAGCGCCCTTCATCTGCAGAACAAAGCCAAAGCTTTAAGTCAGCAGGCCTTAGAGCTAAGAGAGCAATTAGCAGATTTCAAACTGAGCAGTGTTAAACGGATTGATTTCACTGATATTAAAAATGCCCACTTAGCTTGGAAAACCAAGGTTCGTTCTTACTTGAATGGTGATCATGAAGCACTAGACAAAAAAGTAGCCTGTGGCCATCATTTCTGTGCATTGGGCAAATGGTACTACGGAGAAGGGAAAAGCCTTTATGGTTCAGAGGCCACATTCAAAGCACTAGAGCCACCTCACGCGCAACTCCATGGCGTGATTAAGGGTGTACTCGAATTGATAGACCAAGGTCAACACGAAGACGCGAATAGAGTCTTTAAACAAATAGAGCCAATATCCAAGGAGGTTGTGCGTAAAATTTCCGATCTTGAGCGAGCGATTAATCAGAAAATGTCGCGACGAAACGGTACAGAGTGAATCGCGTGTTGACAAGCATAAATCAATAAGCTCTGAAGAGTTGGCGAGCTCACATACATAGAGATTAATTTTTGAATGAAGGTTGGGTTAGCACGATTGCGCTAGCTCACTTTTGTCTAAAAGTGTTTTAGATGGGAAGCTTAGGTACAGAAGCAAAAAAAGAATGGGGAGTGTGATTGCTCCCCATTGTCATTTTTTACCGTTGCTGGTGGTATTACTTTTCTTTGATTGCTTCACAGCCAACAGGAACTGTTATAGTCGATGCGTCCGTACCTGCCTGTTGCGCTGCTTTCACATCTATTTTGTATTGAGTGCATTTGCCGATACTGACGTTGACTGCACCAGTTTCTGCGGCTGGATTACCTCCTAATGCTCCCCCTCCCTGAGCGAAAACAAAAGGCGTGATTAGGGTTGCAAGTAGAACGAGAGTGTTTGTTGTAGTGTGACTCATGGTATTTCTCTCCTAGCGATTTTCAGGTTGTTCCGAGGTTGACTCGGTTTTTGGCTGGCATTGAGTGACATCAGATACTTGCCCGTTCAACTTACCACACACATCGGCAGTCCAATGAAGCAATACGCCAGCAACAAGGGTTGATTGAGGGCCTTGCTTGCCATTCCACTGCTTTTCTAAATCTTCCTTAGAGACGTTAGGTGCACCGCCGAGTGCAGCGGTGGCTAGAAATGAGGTGGTCATTGAGGCAGCGACTAGAGCAGCTAAAAGGAGTGGGTTTAGATTCATGGTGTATCCTTATCGAGTAGAAAGTTTGTGATGATGAAAGTTGAGTTGCCGAGGGTTAGAAGGTGTACACAAAGGTGCCAGCGCTGGAAGTGACTTCGATTTCTTTCACGCTGTCCACTGTGCAGTTGTTGCTGTATCCGGTATAGGTTTCACCGAACTTCAATTGAACGTTTCTAGATAGCTCTGAGGTCGTTCCTGCGGGTAGGCGGCAATTGCCTCGATTGATGACTACACCGGTTATTACTGTTCTGTCGGTGATAGCTTGAATATCAAAGACCAGTGTTCCCCAATGAGGGTTGGTGGATATTGACACTTCAATATCGGTGGTGACGGTTTGTGCTGGTTCTTGTTCGTTGCAAGCAGTGACACCTAAAAGTATTAGGGTTATCACGATGGTTCGAATTAGTGGGTTCATAGGTATCTCTCCGTAGTGGTGAGTTAAATTTGGGATGCACGGATTTCAGCGTGTTCACGCATGAACTGCTCTAGATTGAAATCAGTGGGATAGATAAAAGAAAACGTTGATACACTGGCCGCATCAATCAGAGGTAGGGCTAGGGTGCGTATCGTGGGTTGACCGGATAATCGAAAAAGCAGCAAGAGCGCGTCACATTGAACCGAGAGTCCCAGTGGTTCGATGAGCGCCTTCTCTTGCTGCAAAACTTGACTCGATATTTTGAGCATGCGGTTGTTCAGTAATGCTGTTTGTACCGCATTCAATACTTGCCGCTGGTCATTACTCCACTCACAAATATTGGGTAATGCCACGTGGACTTTGGCTAACCATGCTTGCTCTTTTGAATGAGCTGAACCCTTGTGGGGTAAGGGTTTATCTCTCTCCGAGGAGTGACCTTGCCCATAATTCAGTACATCAGGAACCAGTGGCAGTAGGTACTTATTTGTCAACTGCCAATAGAGCATTTCCTGCTTATCGAGCTTCCATAATTGCTCAGAGGTTTTCCGATAAACATGAGGCATGCTCATCGAATCACACTCCACGTTAAACACCTCCACAATGACTTCATCGAGGTAGCGTTTAATGCTGCGAGTGGTACGGTGGATATCGAGTAGGGCTAACTGCTGCTGCAACTCCCTAACGGTAATCCAACGATGTTGAGGAATAAGCATCAGCGTGTGCAGCAAAGCGGATAACCCTTCAATGCTGGTTTTATTGCTCATGACTACACTCTCAATACATCAAAGCTCCAAGACCGGAGGTGGACATTTAATGTCGGGAGAGTAGAGGTGAGTCAGACACATAATGTCCAACGGTGAAAACAGCATCAATCGGCTTCACAAAAGCGTGAACCGATTAACATTAACGAGGCTTATGCTTGTCACTGAGCTCGGCAATCGCTGCCAATAATCCAATCAGTAGTACCACCAGAAAACCTAACATCGTTAGAGATCCGAACGCCCCAAAGAAAGGAGAGAGGGTAAATAGGGTGATAAGAGCGGTGACAAGCTTAATGGTGTTAAGGAGAAGGGAAGTCATGAGCTATTGCGGGGTGACGGTTGTCTCGTTGTAAGCATCCGTATCGACATAGGCAAGAAAGTTACTCTCCCACAACTGATAGAGTTCTTTAGCATCACGGCTACCTTGTATCGGTAGCCAGCCACGATAGGCCACAAAGAACTGTCCAACCCGAAAATCAAAATCTAAGTTGCGCTCTAGCTCTGGGTAATGGTTTCCCATATAGGCAAAGTCGGTGATGTACTCAATGCTCCATTCTCCTGTTGAGGTGTGGCAAATTGCAATCTCAACCGGATGAAAACCGCCTTCGTCCGCACTGTAAGTTTTATCACGAAAGTTGAACACCAGATAACGACTGGTGGCGAGAGTTTCATTAGTCAGTAAATGAGTGGTCAACTGCTCACTTAGCAGCTTATGCAGTTTCTTGGATACAGGTAGTAATGATGCTGTGAAGTTTAATTTGGACATAGTGAGTCCTCCTTGTTTCAGGATTCAAATGAGAAATGAGAGGTTAGGATTTAGTGGAACGTACCGACCATTGTCAGTTGCACATCATCAAAGACGTTTCTGGACAGGTGGCGAGCAAAAGCTTTCATCCATACCGAGAGTAGCTCTTGTACCTCTGGGTGTGATAAATCGGTGCTTCCTACATCGGGTTGATAGCACCAGCGATTGGTAAGGTGAAAGTACAGCTCAGGTGCGACAGTTGTGCTGTTGTCATCGGAATAAGAGAAGCTGGCAAAGAAGACCACCAGCCAAGGGCTGGAGGCTGACTCACGTTTAAACTGTACCTCTATCGGATGCAAACCTTGTCGATGTCGGTAGTAACTCATTTGGCGGCAGTTCAATACGAGTCGTTCAGCGTTTTCTGGGAGAATGTATTTATTCAGAAGTACTTCCAGCGACGTATGTAAAGTATCATCAATGCACAGCTCTCCGTAATGTTGTTCAATCATAACCAACCTCTTTCAGCAAATGAGGTGCAGGTATCGCCTGTCACGATGTGGTCTAATACACGTACATCCACCAGCGCGAGCGCGTCTTTAAGTCTCTCGGTTATGCGTCTATCGGCTTGGGAGGGGGTTGAGTCTCCAGATGGATGGTTGTGGGCAAATATCACCGCTGCGGCATTCACTTCCAACACCGCTTTCACCACTTCTCGCGGGTAGACGCTGGCCGCATCGACTGTTCCTTGAAACAGCTCTTTAAATTCAATCAATCGGTTTTGGTTATCCAGTAGCAATAAGGCAAACACTTCACGCTCATAGTTGCCTAGCTTACAGCGAACGTACTCTTTGGTGGCTTCAGGTTTAGTTAGGGCATCACCGCGCACGTAGCGCGTAGCCAGTATCTCAGCGGCATGCTCTAGGATTTCATTTTCCTGATAGCGTTGCTGCTTTTGGTAATCGGAAGTTTTGGGATTCATTTCAGGCTCCAGTCGGAATCAATGGTAGGTATTCACATTGATGACATATGCCTGAAAATTTTTGGAATAAGTGAATTGAGGTAAGTGGAAGGAATGCTGTGATCGGTTTTTAAATTTTAAGATTAAAAATTCAATTTGAAATGAAATTTTTATTTGTGGTCATAAATTTCTGATAGAATGCTTTATCAAAGAAGTCTTGCCAATATGGATAGGAAGACATGATTAAATGCAATCTTGCTCGCATGATGGGTGAGAGAAAATTAAAGATTTCAGATGTCATTCGTGAAACGGGTTTAAGCCGCAACACAGTGACACTTCTGTACAAAGAAACAGCACAAAAAGTGGACTTAGAAGCCATCGACAAACTGTGTGTGCTATTTAATTGTCAAGTTGGTGAGCTCCTAGAACAGTCACCAGATAATGATCAATAAAAACAATAACGAAGGACTGATATGAGCTTCACTGAAGATTCAAGAGTAAAAATACCAACGATCCTACATCTCATGCGTTTGGGTTATGAGTACCTATCCCTGAAAGGAACACTCTGGGACAAGGATACAAATATCTTCCCGGAATTATTCTCTTCAGCGGTCAGCCGTATAAATCCTGACATGACATCTGATGACGTTGACCGTTTGCTCGAAGAAGTGAAACTCTCTCTGGATAACGAAGACTTAGGCCGAGCTTTTTTCAATAAGTTGAAGGCTCGATCTGGCACTAAGCTTATCGATTTCGAGAACTTTTCCAACAACAGCTTCCATGTCGTTACTGAGCTAACCTACAAGAACGGAGACGATGAATTTCGTCCTGACATTATCTTGTTAATCAACGGCATGCCGCTGGTGTTTATTGAGGTGAAAAAGCCTAACAACCGAGACGGTATCATCGCGGAAAGAGAACGCATCAATAAACGTTTTCAAAACCCGAAATTCAAGCGCTTTGCTAACATCACTCAGTTCATGATTTTTTCTAACAACATGGACTACGTCGATGGTGATCCCGAGCCAGTACAAGGTGCGTTTTACGCGAGCAGTTCATATGACAAGCCTGTGTTTAACTACTTTCGTGAAGAAGAAGTGTTAGACCTAACAGCGCTTTTAAAACCACTGACTGATGAGCAAGAACTGTCAGTACTCAAAGACAACAACTTAGAGGTGATCCGCAGCAACCCGGAGTTTTTGAGCAACAAAGAGCCCAGCCGCCCAACCAACCGAATCTGTACCTCTTTACTCAGCAAAGAACGTTTGTCCTTTGTTCTACGCTATGCATTGGTCTACGTATCAGAGAGTGACGGCCTGCAAAAACACATCATGCGATACCCACAGATGTTTGCGACCAAAGCTATTGAGAGAAAGCTAAACGAAGGGGTTCGTAAAGGGATTATTTGGCATACTCAAGGAAGTGGTAAAACCGCATTAACCTATTACAACGTTGGGTTCTTAACGGATTACTTCCAAAAACAAGAAATCATTCCAAAATTCTATTTCATCGTCGATAGACTAGACTTGCTGCAACAAGCACAGCGAGAGTTCACTGCACGCGGCTTGATTGTTCATACCATAAACTCCCGTGAAGCGTTCACACGTGACATCAAAGCCACACAAGTGATTCACAACCACTCAGGCAAAGCCGAAATAACCGTCGTCAACATTCAGAAGTTTAAAGATGACCCCGACGTTATTTCAACGCAAGACTATAACGTCACCATCCAACGTGTTTACTTCCTGGATGAGGTTCACCGCAGTTACAACCCGAAAGGTAGCTTTCTGGCCAACCTGACTCAGTCTGATACCAACGCTATCAAGATAGGCTTAACGGGTACGCCATTATTGGGTGAAGACTACAACTCACGAGTTCTTTTTGGCGATTACATTCACAAGTATTACTACAATGCTTCCATTGCCGACGGCTATACGCTGCGCTTAATTCGTGAAGAGATCGCGACCAATTACAAAATGACGCTTCAACAAGCGCTGGAAGAAGCTGAAGTAAAAATGGGCGATGTAGACCGCAAAGAAATATACGCCCATCAAAGTTTTGTTGAGCCAATGCTGGACTACATCATTAGCGACTTCGAAAAGAGTCGCGACACGCTAAATGACGCAACTATAGGCGGTATGATCATTTGTGATAGCTCAGACCAAGCAAAGAAAATGTTTGAGCTGTTTAATGCTGTGTACGCCTCAAAGCCCCTATCCAGTAGTGACAGCGTGGAACCTCAGCAAGCAACATCGGTAGCAGAACCGATCCCGACTTACGTTCAAACGGCAAGCATGGAGCCAGCCAAGCAAGCCCACAAAGTGAGCAATGCTGCGCTGATTTTGCATGATGTCGGCACAAAACAAGAACGCAAAGATTGGGTTGAAGATTTCAAAGCAGGAAAAATCGACTTACTGTTTGTTTACAACATGCTACTCACAGGCTTCGATGCTAAACGCTTGAAGAAACTCTACCTTGGCCGCGTGATCCGCAAACATAACTTGCTACAAGCACTGACACGCGTCAACCGCACATATAAGGACTTCCGTTATGGCTATGTGGTTGATTTCGCAGACATCCGAAAAGAGTTTGACGCGACTAACAAAGCTTACTTTGACGAATTACAGTCAGAGCTGGGCGACGAAATCGAAAGCTACTCCAAGCTATTCAAATCACAGGAAGAGATCAAACAAGAGATAGAACACATTAAAGATGTGTTGTTCCGCTTTGATATCGACAACATGGAGACCTTCTGTGATCAAATTAGCCAGATACAAGATAGAGAAACTGTTTTAGCTCTTAAAAATGCCCTAGCTGATGCACGAAGTCTGTATAACCTTATTCGTCTGCAAGGGGAGTACGACTTCCTAGATGAGCTGGACTTTGCCAAGCTAAACGTGCTTTACCGAGAAACCAGCAATCATTTGGACTTGCTCAATCTCAAGCATGATCTTGAACAAGGCACAGACACCACACACTTGCTTCACCGAGCCTTAGAAGATGTCATCTTCAAGTTCGTTAAAATCGGTGAAGAAGAACTGGTTTTGGCTGACCAGTTGAAAAACACTCTTCGCCAAACACGCGAAGCTCTGGCAAGTAACTTTGACCAACAAGACCCGAAATTCATCAACCTGAAAGATGAACTAGAGCGATTGTTTAAGAAAAAGAATCTCAGTGAAGTCACGCAAGATGAAATGGTCGCCAACATCGATGCACTCAATAAAATTCACCAACGAGTGAAAGAGTTGAACCGACAGAACAACCAATTGCGTCAGAAGTACCTAGGTGACACCAAGTATGCGCGTTTACACAAGCGTTTATACGAACGCCAACAAGAACGACGCGACATTACTGACTCTGAAAGAAAGATTTTTGAGGCCTTGCTCGGAGTCAAAGAAGACGCCGATAGCCAGGTACTCGACAACACGTCCGTTCTCGATAACGAAAGCTATTTTGAGCGGCATCTGCTACCAAAGGTTCATAACCGCTTTATCAAACAACAGAGCATTCCCTTGAATGCGGAAGCGGTTCGTTATGTAAACCACCTTGTCGTAGCAGAATATTTAAAAGAATTTAATACAGGTAGCCAATCCTGGTAAGAACACCAACTAAGGCAGTACACAAACCATGGTCGAACTCGAATTTAGAGAAAAAACAAAAGCCCTTATCGATAGCCTGAAAAGCATCTGTGCAACCAATGGTTTAGGCAACAGTACCGGGGAATTTGAGATCATCACTCAGGTCTTTTTGTATAAGTTCCTGAACGATAAGTTCGCCTATGAAGCAAAGAAAATAGACGAAAAAATCGCCAGCGCGGCAAAATGGGAAGAAGCGCTGATTGAAATGAGTGAAGAAGATCTAGAGATGCTCCAGATCCAGATGGGCGGTGATACTGCTCGTCTTAAACCACATCATTTCATCAGTCACTTGTTCAACCAGCAGGACAAGCCGGGGTTTGCTCAGCTGTTTGATGATACCTTGATGGACATCGCCATCACCAATAACGATGTATTTGCGGTAATGACGGACACAGGCGAGAAAGTACAACTGTTTACCCGCATCAGCGAGAACGTGACAGTTTCCAAGCGTGATGCTTTCTGTAAAGCGATCATCAACAAACTGATTGATTTCAGTTTTGAGCGTATCTTTAACCAGAAGTTTGATTTCTACGCCACCATCTTTGAATACCTGATCAAAGACTACAACAGCAACTCAGGCGGCAAATATGCCGAGTACTACACCCCTCATGCAGTAGCACGCATTATGGCTGCAATTTTGGTGCCTGAAGACCAGCAAGGCACCGTGCGCAATGTGAGCTGTTATGACCCATCTGCGGGCTCTGGCACCCTGCTTATGAACGTCGCTCATGCCATCGGTGAAACGCGTTGTAGCATCTACACCCAGGATATTTCGAAGAAGTCATCAAACCTACTGCGTTTGAACCTGATTTTGAACAACTTGGTGCATTCAATTCCTAACGTGATTGAAGGTGATACTCTTCGTCATCCACACCATAAAGAGAATGGTGACTTGCGCAAGTTTGATTACATTGTCTCTAACCCACCATTTAAACTGGATTTCAGTGATTTTCGCGATGAGTTGGACAGCAAAGAAAACAAAGATCGCTTTTTCGCTGGCATTCCCAAAACCAAAGCCAAGGCCAAGGACAAAATGGAAATCTACCAATTGTTCTTGCAGCACATTATTTACTCATTAAAACCAGGTGGTAAAGCAGCAGTTGTGCTGCCAACAGGGTTTATTACCGCTCAATCTGGCATTGATAAAAAGATCCGTCAGTACTTGGTGGATAACAAGATGTTGGCGGGTGTGGTCTCCATGCCATCCAATATCTTCGCGACCACAGGTACCAACGTATCGATTCTGTTTATTGATGACAGTAACAAAGACAAAGTGGTGCTAGTTGATGCATCTAACCTGGGTCAAAAGGTCAAAGAAGGTAAGTATCAGAAAACGGTTCTAACACCAGAAGAAGAACAGCAAATCATTGATGTGTTCAACAACAAGTGGACGGAAGAAGATTTCTCTGTTGCTGTCAGCTATGACGAGATCACAGAGAAGAATTACAGCCTCAGTGCCGGACAGTACTTCGAAGTTAAAATTGAATACGCAGATATTACCGCAGAGCAGTTTGCGGAAAAAATGCAGGGCTTTAGCAGTAATTTGGACAGTTTGTTTAAACAATCACGTGAGCTAGAAGTAGAGATTAAAAAGCAGTTGACGGGCTTGAAATATGAATAACATCCTCAGTGATAATCTTGGCAATTTAGTAAAAGCTGGCGGAGGTAAGATCCACACAGGTCCTTTTGGAAGCCAACTTCATGCTGCTGACTATGTTCAGGAAGGAATTCCATGCATTATGCCTGCAAATATGAAGAGCAACAGAGTTGACCTTTCGGATATAGCTTACATAACTGAAGGTGATGCTAATCGGCTTTCGAAGTATATCGTCAAGAAAGACGATATTGTGTATAGCCGTAGAGGAGATGTAACACTCAAAGCCTTGATAAGGGAAAAAGAAGATGGGTATTTCTGTGGTACTGGCTGCCTGTTACTTCGCCCTGGTGATAAATTTGATTCTAGATTTCTAACTCATTACCTCAGCACACCAACAATTCAGAACTGGATTGTCCGCCAAGCGGTCGGGGCGACAATGCCAAATTTGAACACAGGTATTCTTGCCAGCATACCGTTCAATGGTCCAAAGAAAGAAGAGCAAGAAAAGATCGCGGATGTTCTTTCTGTTATTGAGGATAAAATCGAGCTCAACAACCGCATCAACTCTGAACTCGAAGCAATGGCGAAATTGCTTTATGACTACTGGTTCGTGCAGTTTGATTTCCCAAATACCAATGGAAAACCCTATAAAGCTTCTGGCGGTAAGATGGTTTACAACGATACCTTGAAGCGCGAAGTTCCTGATGGCTGGTCTGATGGAACGTTGGATAATTTAGGTCAGATAGTTGGAGGGAGTACACCTTCAACTACTGATAAAAATAACTTTTCAGAACAAGGTAGTGCCTGGATTACTCCAAATGATCTTTCAGGGAATATTGGAAATAAGTTCATTTCTAAAGGCGCTATGGGTGTAACTGCGGAAGGCATAAAATCGGCATCACTTAAAAAATATCCTGCTGGAACTGTGCTATTAAGCTCAAGAGCGCCAATAGGTTATATGGCGATTGCAAGAAATGCACTGACAACAAATCAGGGGTTCAAATCTTTTATACCATCTAAAGGATACCCAACTGAGTTTGTCTATTTCACGGTAAAAAATAGCCTAAAAGCAATAATTCAATACGCTTCTGGTTCAACGTTCAAAGAAGTATCCGGGACTGTTATTAAAACAGTGAAATTAGCTCTTCCACCAAATGAACTTGTTGAAGAGTTTAGGGCAAAAGTAGAAGACCTTTTCAAAAGACAAGATACCCTAGAACAAGAAAACGAGCAGCTAATAGCATTACGTGATTGGCTTCTTCCCATGCTAATGAACGGTCAAGTAACGGTAAAACCAAGCACTGAACCACAGGAGGATCAACATGGCTAAAGATCTCACTGAGTCTTTGCATGACCGACAAAACATACTGAATAACCGTTACGCTCTGCAAAAAGCAGAGCAACACCTCGCATTAGGTGGTGTTCAGTTTAATGGTGAGGCGGTGTTCACTAAACAACAAGTCATGGAATTGTTTGAAATCAGTGAACGTACAATTGAGCGCTATTTGTCGAGCCATTCAGATGAGCTGAAAAACAATGGCTACCAAATATTAAGAGGCTCAAAACTCAGAGAATTCAAAGCTTTAAGTCATGGTACCGACATCGATGACGGTACCAAAACCAGTGTGTTGGGGATTTTCTCTTTTCGCGCTATTTTGAACCTGGGCATGCTGCTCACTGACAGTGAACGAGCCAAAGAACTACGCTCTCGTGTACTTGATATTGTCATTGATGTACTCGCAGAACGCGCAGGGGGTCATACCAAGTTCATCAACCAGCGCGATCAAGAATACTTGATGGCGGCGTTCCAAGAGGAAAACTACCGCAAACAGTTTACCGACGCCTTGGACAAGTATGTAGACGGCAATAAGTGGAAGTATGGCCGCTTTACTAACCTGATCTACCAAAGCATTTTCCATGAGAATGCAGCGGAGTATAAGAAAATACTCAAGCTGGCCGAAAAAGATAAGATCCGTGAAACCATGTACTCTGAAGTGCTCACGCTTATCGCCAGCTTTGAATCAGGCATCGCTCACGAGCTTGAGCGCCAGAGTACCAGCCTGGGCCGTCCATTGACGCAAAAAGAAGCTGAGCTGCTGTTTGCCAGTTTTGAGCAGCATCCTCTCTTTAGGCCGCTGATAACCGATGCCAGAACAAAGATGGCCAGTAGAGACTTGTGCTTTAGAGATGCTTTGCATGAAAAGCTGGAAGCCTATATTAAATCGGTTCCAGAAGCTGACTTTGAGCGTTTCCTTGGTGAGAAGAGTAAATCCCTTGAGGAGCAACTCAGCGATCCTGAAACACTTGACGTATTTAAACGCTTGAAGGACCGCTGATATGACAGACGACGCTCAGCCACGATACTTTTACTTCGATGTGACGTACGCGGTGAGTACCCACGATTGGATCATTGAAAAATCAGGCGGTTTAACGGGTACAAAAGATATCGGTCAACTTGAAAGCCCATTGGAGCATATTCAAAACGACTGGTATTACCCTGAAATCGAAGACAAGCTGACGCACTTAGTGTTTTCCATCAACAAAAACCATGCCTTCAATGATGGCAATAAGCGCTCATCTCTGGCACTCGGAGCCTACTTTTTAGAGCTCAACGGATTTGACTACATCGTGCAGCATTTCGTTCGTGAAATGGAGAACATCGCCGTTTGGGTCGCCGATAACGTTATTGATAAAGAGCTACTGCATAAAATTATTAGCTCTATTCTGTATGAAGATGAGTACTCCATATCGTTGAAACTGGAAATTTATGAGGCCGTTCAACGAGCTGAGGAAAACAGGCAAAACTAGCCAAAGTTATAGAGCCTCCTTAACCGGAGGCTCTATAACTTTTTAAGTGCACTAATCTAACCACAAAGTTGGTTTGAGTGATTAAGTCAAATTCATTCTTAGTCGATTAGTCGATAGTCCATAACAAGCTTCCCGTACCCCAAGCCGTACCCAGAGCGATTTTTGCTACCATTAAAAGCCGTTTAAACCCTTATTTTATGCGATCTAGCAGCACGCCAGCTTCCATGTGGTGGGTGTATGGGAACTGGTCGAATAGAGCAAAACGCGTCACTTTGTGAGTCTCGCACAGCACATCTAAGTTTTCTTTCAGCGTTTCTGGGTTGCACGAGATGTACATAATGCGCTTGTAGCCTTGCACCATCTTACAGGTATCGATATCCATACCTGAACGCGGTGGATCAACAAAAATCGTATTGCAGTTATAGCTCTTAAGATCGACACCCGCATCTTGCAGGCGACGGAACTCGCGCTTGCCTTCAATTGCTTCAGTAAACTCTTCTGCTGAAAGGCGTAGGATCTGCACGTTATCAATCTTGTTGGCTGCGATATTGTATTGCGCAGATACAACGGAAGGTTTCGCCAGCTCTGTTGCGAGTACGCGATCAAAGTTTTGTGCCAGAGCAAGCGAGAAGTTTCCGTTACCACAATAAAGCTCAAGTAGATCGCCCGTGCTGTCTTGAGTGCAGTCTACTGCCCACTCAAGCATCTTCTCTGCAACCTTGCCATTTGGTTGGGTAAAACTGTTTTCTACTTGCTGGTAAATGTATGGCTTACCGTTAACATCGAGTTTCTCAATCACGTAGTCACGATCGAGAACAATCTTCATCTTGCGTGCGCGTCCGATGATGTTGAGATTAAAGCCTTCATCATTCAAACGTTGTTTTAGCGCTTTCGCATTGTCAGTCCATTCCTCATCAAGCTGACGATGGTAAAGCAGCGACACTAAGATTTCTCCGCTTAGTGTTGAAAGGAAGTCAACTTGGAACAGCTTACGGCGCAATGAGTCATTGTCTTTCATTGCATCAACAAGCAATGGCATTAAGTCATTAATTAAACGGCTCGCCGTAGGGAACTGATCGACACGGTACTTCTCGCGAGTCTCTTGGTTGAACATGATGTAATAAAGGTCTTCACCTTCATGCCAAACGCGAAACTCTGCACGCATACGGTAGTGTTGCTCTGGAGATTCAAATACTTCCAACTCAGGTACTTGGTAAGGCGCGAACATCTCATTGAGACGGTCGATCTTCTCAGCCAGTTGTTCTTGGTAGCGTTGCGGGTTTACATCAAGAGTCGCCATGATTATTGCCTTAGGTTGGTACCTGTCGAGGTTGTATTTAATTTAAGAGCGCAGATTTTATTCAATCTCAGCGCTATGTCCAGTCTTGTCCCACCAATGCCTTAAAGATAGTGTGTAAATCGCACTTTGGTGGTGCAACTCGCTATATCATATAGATATAAATCCCAAATATGCTCTGGACAAATAATCCATAGATTAATAACATCTGCGCCTAGCTGGTGCTTTCTAGATGTATAGATGGCTGAAAAGGGAATCTGGTGTAAATCCAGAACTGACGCGCAGCGGTAAAAGAGAACGAAAACTCAAATGACACTGCATAGAGGACTATGTGGGAAGTCGAGTGAGTAGGTGGCAATGCCGAGCTCTTAAGTCCGAAGACCTGCCAGCAGCTGAGCAGTGGTACTGGAAGCAAGCGCTCCATGCTCGGTAGGACTTACGCGATTTAGGATTATAAAAATGAACCGATCTATTCTAGCGATTGCCGTGGCATCGCTACTTCCGCACGCCTCCCTTTCTTACGCCCAAGAAGCATCTTCTGATGAAACTATGGTGGTCACTGCAAACCGCTTTGAGCAGTCAGCAGACTCAGTACTTGCACCTGTGAGTGTTGTGACACGTGAAGATATTGAGAAGATGCAGGCGCAAAGCGCGCTCGATGTACTTAAGACTCTTCCAGGTGTTGAGCTGAGCTACCAAGGTACTAAAGCGAACACTAACTCTATCTTTATCCGTGGTACTTCTTCTCGTCATACCTTAGTTCTGGTTGATGGAGTGCGTATTAACTCTGCGACTGCCGGCGGTGCCTCAGTTGGTCTTATTCCTGTCAATGCCATTGAGAAAATTGAAGTGGTACGCGGTCCTCGCGCTGCAGTCTATGGTTCTGACGCACTTGGTGGCGTAATTAGCATCACCACTAAGCCTAAGTCAGGCAGCGTGCATGAAGCGAAAGCAACATTTGGTTCAAATAGCTACGCTCAACAAAGCTGGCGATCGGTTGGTGATATTTCTGAGAAGACGAAAGGTAGCTTCTTTGTAAATAATGAAAAGAGTAAAGGCTACAAGGTATCAAGCTCTGCCCCTGATAGTGATAGACATGGTTTTGATGCTCAGACTATTCTTGGCAGCCTGACCCATACTTATTCTTCTTCTGTTGAACTATTCTTTACTGGTTATTATCAGCAAGGCTTGGTTGAGTATGCTGGGTTTAGCAGCAAGTCTGAATCAGACCGAGAAAACTACACCTTTGCTGGTGGTGTAAATTACTCGTCTGAGAATTGGTTGTCTCAGCTTCAGTTAAGTACTGACAAAGGTTACTCCGCTGATGGTAAGGCTGATGGTGGCGCATCTGGCAAAGCGTCAATTACGACTAAACGTAACAGCGCATCTTGGGTCAATACTTATACTGGGCTAGAAAATAGCGCAATTAACCTGGGTGTCGACTATTACCAAGAAAAAGCGCAACGTGGTGGCACAAACACCAGTGACTACAGTGACAATAAGAAAACCAATACTGGTGTGTTTATCACAGGCTTTACCCAACTTTCAGATCTAACGTTAGAAGCGAGCTTACGCAACGATAGAGATAGCGCATTTGGTAACCATACTACTTGGAATTTAGGTGCAGGCTATTCGCTTACTGAGGCAATTGAACTAGTAGGTAGCTATGGCACAGCATTTAAAGCGCCGACATTTAATGACCTATACTATCCAACTAGCGGGAACCCTGACCTCAAACCAGAGACATCAAAATCTCTTGAGTTTGGTGTAAAAGGCTACCATGAGCTTGTTGATTGGAGTGTGACAACATACCGTACCGATATCGAGGATATGATTGCTTGGGCTCCTATAGCTCCAGGTAGCAGCGTCTATAAGCCATCGAATGTTGAAAATGCCCAGATTAAAGGTATTGAACTGGAGCTTGGGTTTGAGACTGGCCCAATCAACCATAAGTTGATTGGTGACTGGAAAGATCCGAAAGACACAAAGAAAAATACTCAGCTGATTCGCCGTGCGAAAGAAAACTATAAGTGGGTTGGAACTTACAGCGCTGATGCCGTTGATGTTTCACTTATCGCTAACTACGTAGGTAAGCGTTATGACTCTTCTCTATATGAGCTAGAGGCGTACTCAACTGCTGATGCTGCGGTTACTTACCGCGTGACGGACAAGTTTACAACGGGCTTACGTGTTAGCAATATGTTCGATAAAGGCTACGAAACGGCCAAAGGTTACCCTGCTGCAGAGCGTGAGTGGTACCTAAACGCATCCTACCAATTCTAACGAAAACTCTAAAAACCGCCTTCGGGCGGTTTTTATTTATCTATATAAGCAAACTATGAAAAAGAACATCATTATTAGCTGGTCGAGCGGTAAAGATTCGACTTTGACCTTAGAAAGGTTGATTGAAAGCGAAGAGTATCAAGTGGTAGGGCTTTACACGACCTATGTCAAAGATGAAGTCCCTTTCCAAGCGACTCCTGTTCCTGTGCTTGATATGCAGGCGGAGCTACTAGGGTTGCCGCTGATCAAGATAGAAATGCCGCAAGCTTTTCCACCCAATGAAGTTTATCAATCGACGATTATCAGGGCACTAAAAGAGAGCGGCCTTGCGATTGATGGTGTCGCGTTTGGCGATATGTTCTGTAATGGTATTGAAGCCTATCGTCGTAGCTTTATCGAGCCTGCCGGATGGGAGTGTGTGTTTCCTCTACTAGGGCAGCGAAGTGAAGACTTAGCACAAGAGATCTTACAACGAGGAATTAAAACCTTGGTTGTGACAACAGATGGTAATGCATTAACGCCTGACTACTGTGGGCAGTGGTATAGCCAATCCTTCCTCGATAGCTTACCAAATGATGTTGACCTTTGTGGTGAAGATGGAGAGTTCCATACACTGGTAACAGAGACGCGCAGCTATAAAGGTAAGATTGAACTAAAGCTAACTCATCAGGAGCGAGGAGAGCGTTTTACTCATCAACGTTATCAAGCGCAATGTTTGCCAAAATAGCCACAGCGAGTATCATTGCCAAGTCGTAAAGTAATGAGCAAATCAAGTGTCCCAGCAACAAGCAAAAATCTTAATCTTTGATTCTGGTGTCGGTGGTCTGTCTGTGTATAAGGAGATACAGGCAAAATTACCTCAGCTTGATTACCTCTATATCTTTGACAATGCTGCTTATCCTTATGGTGAGCTAGAACATGAGACGCTTATTGCTCGTGTAAATACGTTGGTTTCCTCTTTAGTTGAGCAGCATCAAATCGATTTGGTCGTGATTGCCTGCAATACTGCCAGTACCATTGTTCTACCCACGCTACGTGCCAAGCTATCAGTTCCAGTTGTTGGAGTGGTACCTGCCATTAAGCCCGCGTCGAGTCTTGCTAACAAAGCAGTTGGGCTGATTGCCACTCCCGCGACGATAACTCGTCCTTATACTCATGACCTGATCCGTGATTTCTCGCAAAGTAAACCTGTTGAGCTACTAGGCTCCACCCGTTTGGTGGATATGGCTGAAGAAAAGCTGCGTGGTAAACCGATCGATCTCGCGGAATTAAAGCAAATTCTCATTCCAATCGACAATAAGGTTGATGTCGCTGTATTAGGCTGTACCCACTTCCCCCTGATTAAACGAGAAATACAGCAAGTGCTTTCTGGCAATGTGGCGCTGGTGGATTCTGGAGAGGCGATTGCCCGTCGAGTGATGGACTTGTTGAAAGATAAAGTGAGTGCAGGGTTAGATGGGAGCGGAACAAGAGAGATTTTCTCAAGTGCTCCCCCTTGGGAAGAGGGAGCGCTGAATATCGCATTACATGAACTTGGTTTTAGCCCTGTTCAATATTATCCGATTGAGATTTAGGATCGTTAGCGATACGAACTTTCAATGTCCGCTGCATATAATCCTTTTCATTAAGTGCCTCTATAGCAGGTTGCGCATCCGCAGCGGCCATCACAACAAAACCAAAGCCTCTTCTTTTACCTGTTCGTTTATCTTTCATTAAGCGAACAGCAAAAACGTCACCGTGTTTAGCAAACAGCTCTTTCACGTGAGATTCATTGGCCTTATAAGGCAAGTTACCTACATAAAGTGTTTTAGTTGATGGATCGTTTGATGGGTCTTGCTCAATATTGGTGTTGGAAAGTTTAAGAATAAAAGCGGAAGCAAAAACACCCAGAACAAAACTTAAAGCAGGAGAGATTGCTACCTGCGAAAAGATGATTCCGCCCAAAACAGCTAAGGCGACAATCATTAAGGTCGATTTGTTTGAACTCATATTGGAATACAACTTTTAGGTTTAAGAAAAAATAGGTCTACCGTTAACAAAATAGACACATGGATCTTACGTATATGGTTGTAGTTTTTCCAACGTATTGGTGTGACATGACTCAAATGTTGAAATTTTATTCTATTTTCAGGGTTTTGATTTGTTTTTAACCAAACAGAAATTAATTTCAAAAAAACACTTGTCTTCCTCTCAGACCTCCCTATAATGCCGCCTCACCGACACTGAGTGAGACAAACATCACACGCCGAGTTGGAAAGAGAGAAAAGAAAGTTTGAAAAAATGCTTGACTCTCAAAACGGAAAGCGTAAGATACGCACCCCTAACGACGCGGCGCTGAGCGCAACGGAAGTTAGAAAAAGCTCTTTAAAAATATAGACCTATCAATCTGTGTGGGCACTCGTTGATGATAATCCAATTAGAAACTTCGGTTTCAAATTAGGTTTCAATGATACGAAGTGACCATTGAATCTTCGGATTCAGCACAGTCAATTCATTATCGTTCTGTTGGAACGATAATAGCTTTAAAATTACATTAGTAGTTTTGAAGTCAGTATTCATTGAGCCGACCAAAATCTTAAATTGAAGAGTTTGATCATGGCTCAGATTGAACGCTGGCGGCAGGCCTAACACATGCAAGTCGAGCGGAAACGAGTTAACTGAACCTTCGGGGAACGTTAACGGCGTCGAGCGGCGGACGGGTGAGTAATGCCTAGGAAATTGCCCTGATGTGGGGGATAACCATTGGAAACGATGGCTAATACCGCATAATGCCTTCGGGCCAAAGAGGGGGACCTTCGGGCCTCTCGCGTCAGGATATGCCTAGGTGGGATTAGCTAGTTGGTGAGGTAAGGGCTCACCAAGGCGACGATCCCTAGCTGGTCTGAGAGGATGATCAGCCACACTGGAACTGAGACACGGTCCAGACTCCTACGGGAGGCAGCAGTGGGGAATATTGCACAATGGGCGCAAGCCTGATGCAGCCATGCCGCGTGTATGAAGAAGGCCTTCGGGTTGTAAAGTACTTTCAGCAGTGAGGAAGGTGGTGTAGTTAATAACTGCATCA
>NZ_LUAX01000007.1 GCF_001695575.1 Vibrio europaeus
CAAGCGGACTGCTTCTTTACGGAACTCTTCGGTGTACGCTGGATTACGATGTTTAGCCATAAATCACCTCTCAATTAGACCCTAGATCTAACTTAGTAAAGTGTCTACTAAACGTGGGGTACTCGGATACATAACGCCCTGTTAAGGGGTGAGCAACGCAATACAAAAGTCGACGCATACCGCCGTAAACACTAAAACCAACGCATAGTGAAAATGCCGCGCGTTGAGAATCCCTCTTGAACAGTTTGTTATGTGCGTTGTTCGGTTCTTGCGGAATCTCGTTCTCGGTTCTCCTTCTCGATATTTACTTCAAGTGTCCGAAAATGTCCCATTGCAACCGTTGTAGCAACAACTGCCGTAGCAGGAGCCCACGCCCTCACGTTGTATACAAGATTAGATAAAACAAACAACCAATGGTTTTCTGAAAGAATCTTTACACCGAACGAAAGGCACATTTCATTGATTAGGGCCGAACTAGCAATTAGAAAGATCGCAATAACTAAAAACTTCCCTAGCCAGTGGGCAACCCAAGTGGCTAATGTAAGAAAAATATTCAACTTATACGGTATATCGATTAGAAGACTCATAAGCTACCTTTTGTTTGTCCATTTCTCTAAAGCACATAACGCCTTGCTAACGGGCGATAACGCTATACCACCCAACTTAAAATTTGTGGCCAAAACACTGAAGCCAATTTGTATAAAAGTGGCCAAGCGTTAGGAGTCCCTGTTAAGCAAATTGTTAGTTTTTTTCGTTGAGAACCCCATTTTTTCTGAGCATTCGAAGTAATTTAGTAACTTCCTGCTTGAGTTCTTTGTGGGAATCTTTAATGTTTTCTGTATACGATACCAAACCATGGTAATGGGCTATTGCCTGCTGCTTGTGTACCTCAAGATTTGACTCTGCATATAATTTTTCTGAAAATTCATATTTACCGACTAAATCATTATTTAGCCTAAACGTATCAATTATTCCCTTAGCGAGAGTATACGTTTTAATAATTTGCTTTCTCAGATCATTGCTAGGAATTCTGCCAATTAGGAAGCTGTTTCCAGTATAGACAGAGAAAAAGTCGCTCACTAAAGGGTAATAGAACGTAAGCGCATGACCTTTTTCTAAGGCTTCTACCCTTGAGCCCATCGTTTCTTGATACCTATCAAATACAGTTTCCATTTCATCATGAATGGCTTGCAACACTCCTTTGATTAATTTCTCTTCATTCTCTTCAGCTTGAGTTTTCTGATTATCAAATGACTTTTGTGTAGCCTTAATTGTAAAGAAACCTGCAATGCCGGCGCCTATAACTGCGCCAAAGATCGCTGATACTGGTGAAACTATATCCATGTATAACTCCCGAACTTAATAAAACAACTAACGCCCGCTTAAGGGGTGAGTATACGTGTGCCATGTTTGAGCGAAGCGAGTTCGGCACGCGTTTAAGAATCCCACTTGAAGCGTTTGTTATGTGCGTACTATTTACGTTCTTTAAAGTTAAACTTAAGCCACTTACCGCTGCTATAGCGAGCTAAGTCACCATCTTCATCGATATAGAACGCATAGGATGAAGATCCTACACCTTTCACGTAATTGGCAAACGATAATTTACATTTGTCCTTTTTGCAGCGAACACTATAAGTAGTATCAAACTTATCTATTCTCATTACGCCTTCTTCTCGATAAAAATGACGATAATACAATGGTTCATCTTTATCAAAATCAAACTTTAGAGCTACAAAGCTATCATCAGAAATTTCAAGCTCATAAACACCGTCATCTCTAAGTTGGCTTTCCGCCATGGACTCTTTAACTAGAGATGAACATCCTGAAAGAGCTAAGACCAACACTAAAAACAAATTGAACTTCATTATATTCCCCTACTTTGAAAACACATAACGCCTTGCTAAGGTGCGGCTAACACTACGAAACCTAAGCAAAGCCACCGTAAGCACATAAGCCAACCGAACTGAAAATGCCAAAGGTTAGCCGTCACTCTTAAGCAATTTGTTATGTGCTGTAGCTATTCTCTAATTTCAATGATAGAGAATCCGCCATCTCCAAATCTACTAATGCATTGTTTTAGAATTGGTGTGCGGACTTGATTAAAGTCTGACTTCGTAAAGTGGGTGGTATTCAAGACGCCTTCATACCAGACATAAGCATAATGTTCTGCGGTATGCCAATCACGGTTATCTAGCTGAGAACCAATGTTCTTAAAGTGGTCAGATAAACCATCCATTTGATCCAGTTCCGTACCGTCGTACTTAAATGCCATAACGTGAAAACGAGCCCCTGATATTGCGAAGCAGCGAGCAGCTTTAGCAATACTCAAACCATACCAATCATAATCCTTGGACACGGCATTGAGGGAAGTTAATGTTAGTAGGGAAAAGATTAAGAGCCTTAACATAGTGAATCTCAAGTAGTTCGGAAAACCGGAATTATAAGGGAAAGCAGTCTTGATTGCATGGGACAGAATAAGTCACATAACGCCGCATTAAGGTGTGAGCGACGCTTGGCTATACTTGAGCGAAGCGAAACTGCCAAGCGTTACGAATCACTCTTAAATGCTTTGTTAGGTTTGTTTTCCAATTTCACTTTGAGCCCTAAGCCTCTCAAATGCAGAAGGTTTCGAGCTAGACTCAATATACGCAATGATTTCTGATACACAAGCTTCTACGCTTAAACTTGATGTTTCTAATTCAAGGTCATAAGTACGATGACTATGTACGCGATTAAACTGAAAACGGGCTGTTCCTTGTTTGCGGTCACCCCTAGACACTTCACGCGCTTCTAGCACTTCGAGAGGACAGTGCACACCAACGAAGAGCACAGGCAAACCCTCAAATGCCTTAACACAAGCGTCTAACCATTCTGGCTGCTGAAGTACGTAATCTACGATAACGTTATTTCCTGCACGCGCAATAGCTGCTGCTGATTCATGGAAACCATTGACGATATAAGGAAGTCGTTCTTCCATTAGTGAGGCATTACTTAGGTCACATTGAGCAATTTGAGATAAATAAGTATCAACTGAAACATGTAGGTAAACATCAGCCAAAGCCTGTTGCAAGGCATGACTTAATGTCGTCTTTCCAGAGCTGGAAGTTCCATTTAAGAATATTACCAAACCATAAAACTCTTTCTTAAAATCAATATGATAGCGCTAAATTAATTGGTCGCAAGGAAAAACCTAACGCCCTGCTAAGTGGCTAGCAACGCATAACACGATACTTAAACTAGCCGCCGTAAACACTGTACCAGACTAGAACCAAAATCGCCGAGCGTTGATAGTCCGTCTTGAGCAGATTGTTAGTTGGCTAGAACGCACTGAAGTTTCCATTTTCCACAGTAGAATCAGCGAGCGCCCAAAAATAGTAAACTAGATAACTTAAACACCCGCAGCTCTCTTTACAAAGACATACTAAAAGCTACGGTAGTCCATTGCATGCAAGAGTCACTGAAGCAGGTAAACCTGATACGCCCGTTCTTCAAACCAGACACTAAACTTGATTAGGTAAGCGACCCTAAGCCTTATTCCAAACTGATGATTTAATGCTTGCCGAGATACGGTAAACGAATGCAAACCACGCGCACGAAACTCGTACCTAAAACCAAGAAACTATTGCCAACTAACGCCCTGTTAAGGGGTGAGCAACGCGATACAAAGCCGCAGCATACTGCCTTAAACACTAAAATCAACGCATAGTGAAAATGCCACGCGTTGCGAATCCCTCTTGAACAGTTTGTTATGTCTTTTTAGAGAGCGCCTATCTATTTATTTTGTCCAAATAGAACTCTACGCTGTCTGCGTAATCAGATGTAATTTCGTGCATCATATAATTCGTTGAATTACTTATGTGATAGTAGCCCACATAACGTTTTTCATCAGAAACAATTGTACCTAACACTACCACATTGTCTTGATTAGTCTCCTTGAGTTTTAGGTCAACATAACTTTCATCTATATCGTATAGTTGCGCTGCTACTGAGTTAAACATCAAAAGATTACTAAGCATCGCTAATTCAAGCACTAATTCTGGATCGTGTTCTCCGTGCCCGACTAACGAATGATTTATATTTAATCTTATTGCTAAAGCATTATTCGACTCAAAGTAGATTGGTTTATCTAGACATCAACCATTTTCTTCGATTACACACACATCCAAAAACTCTTTAAGTGCTTCTATTTCTACAGTTTTGTACAACGTATTCGCACTAGCAATGTTAGTAAATATGCAAGAAATAATAACAAATATAAGCTTCATTCTATACCTACCTTCTCACGGAGACATAACAGCTCTTAGCCAGAACTATTCTTCTATTAACTACCGAACAATTCTGCAATTTCTGATATCAAACTGTAACCATATCTCAAATATCTGAAAACTAACAGTTGCTTAGCTTGAGCGTTGTGAAACCCTACCCACAAAATCAAGAATATCTCTATACAGCCTGCCTTACTCTGCCAAACTAAAAATCATGTATAAATAAACAGGCAATTATTATGAACAAATCGCCGTTCTTGGCGTACATTCACGACTACATGCTGGGTAGAAATTACGCCCTACGTACCGTTGACGCATATGTTTACTGGATTCATCAATACATAATCTTTCAAGATAAACAACACCCTAAAGAACTGGGTACTCAAGACGTAGAAAACTTCTTGAGTCACTTGGTATCGCAAAGGGGCATCGCGCAAAAAACGCAAAGTTTAGCACTCAACGCTTTGGTGTTTCTTTATAAAGAAATCATCCACCAGCCCGTCGAGCCTGACATGCAATTTAGACGTTCGAATAAATCTCGAAAATTACCCACTGTGCTTACACAAACTGAAGTGCGCAAGCTATTCTCTCAGTGCTCGCCCAAATATAAACTACCGCTCCAACTTATGTATGGTTCAGGACTAAGGTTAATGGAGTGTGTCCGCCTTAGAGTGCACGACATTGACTTTCAGTATAAATCGATAAGGATTTGGCAGGGTAAAGGCGGGAAAAATCGAATCGTCACGTTAGCTCCTGAACTGTTTGATGACCTGAAGCAGCAACAGCAAATTTCGTTACGGTATTATCAGCAAGACATGAACAACAAAGGGTTTTCAGGAAGCTATTTAACTGAGTCACTAGCCAGAAAATATCCCAATGCAGAAATGAGTTTTAACTGGCAATACCTCTTCCCTTCTGACCGCCTGTCTTTTGATCCCCGCGACGGTAAAAAACGCCGACACCATATTCACCACACTTCGCTACAAAAACATATCAAACTCGCCGCGAAACAGGCTGAAATCGAGAAAGATATCTCGTGTCATACCTTAAGACACTCGTTTGCTACTCACCTATTAGAAAGTGGAGCGGATATAAGAACAGTCCAAGAGCAGTTAGGCCACTCAGATGTTAAAACGACGCAAATTTATACTCACATCATTGATAGAGGGGCGAATGGTGTAAAAAGTCCGCTATCAAGTATTTTCGACTAATTAGAGTATGAAAAGTTAATTTGGAGTTTGCGTGGCACTCCCATTCCAACACTTCTAATCTCCCCTGAGGTTGCACCTTGGGTAGCTTGGATTGGTACAGCTCAGCTTCTTAAAAGTCTCTAGTTTTCCATTGGCTTACACCTTAAGGCGACTTTTCAAACAAGCAATAACAAAAAAGCGAGCCTCTTGGGCTCGCCTTTGTCTAACGTACTGAATTTATTAAAGAAGTTCTGCTGACTGTTGCGCAATAACAAACTCTTCATTTGTTGGGATGACCATCGCCACTGCGCCAAGCAGCTCCGAAGTCGCGATAACGCCTGCGTTACCAAAGCGAGCCTCTTCGTTGCCTTTTTCATCTTCAACAAAGCCTAGCAGTTTCAGGTTGTTTAGAATCTCGCGGCGAATGTCTAGCGAGTTCTCACCAATGCCACCGGTGAAGATAACTGCATCTAGGCTGTTTAGTGGAATCATGTAAGAGCCGATGTATTTCGCAACACGGTAGGTGAACACTTCAAAGGCTAGCTTCGCACCTTCGTGACCTTCTGCCATCGCTTCAAGGATACCGCGAGCATCAGAAGTTAGGCCAGAAACACCTAAGAAACCTGATTTCTTGTTTAGAGTGTCAAAGACTTTCTCAGTCGTCCAACCTTTCTTGATTAAGAACTCGATAACACCTGGGTCTAAGTCACCAGAACGCGTACCCATCATTAGACCAGCAAGGGGAGTAAAGCCCATTGACGTGTCAACTGACTCGCCGTTTGCAATCGCACAAACAGAAGCACCGTTACCAAGGTGAACAGAGATGAAGTTAGACTCTTCAACAGGTTTGTCTAACATCTTCGCTGCTTCACGGCTAACAAAGTAGTGGCTAGTGCCGTGGAAACCGTATCGGCGGATACCATATTCTTTATACAGTTCGTTAGAGATTGCACCAGTAAATGCCTTTTGGGGCATAGTTTGGTGGAATGCAGTATCGAATACAGCGAACTGAGGAAGGCTTGGGAAAGCTTGCATAGAAGCCTCAATACCTTTTGCGCCTGCTGGGTTGTGGAGCGGTGCCAGATCAGACAGATTCTCAATTTCTGTAAGTACTTCGTCATTAATACGAACTGTAGAAGTAAACTTCTCCCCGCCATGAACGATACGGTGACCCACGGCAACTAAATCTTTAGTGAAACCAAGAGTATCCATTAACGCAACGATTCGGTTAATAGCGTGCTGGTGATGGTTATCAGGGGCATCAATCGCCTCTTCAGTTTTTTCGCCGTTGTATTTCCAGCTAATGACTGCTTCTGGCAGACCAAAGCATTCGCCTAAGCCACTGACGATAGCGTCACCAGACTTAGAGTCAATTACAGCAAATTTTAATGAAGAGCTACCAGAGTTAATGACCAGCACAAACGAGTTCGACATGGATTTGTTCCTGTTTCAGACTGTGAACTGAAGCGTTACGCTTCTATATTGTTGTTGTGCTCATTATTCAATATTTTTTGAAACTTTCAACTTTTATTAGTCTTTTTAAACAAATCAAACAAACTTTTGTTGATCTATCGCAATAGCCGATTTATTTCACACCAAAAAATTAATGTTAATTTTATTACTAAGCAGAACGCACTACACTTTAGTTACGCCTGAGCTTATGCAATCAGAGCGACCAAGGCATACACATCACTTAGGAACCACTCGCTGAGAGGTAGTTTTGTTTACATTAGCAATCAGTTTGGTACTTATTGGCCTGTGCCTGCTTCTAGCGGGCTTAAAAACTGCGACTCAGATATGTAAGCAGACAAAACATGCGGGTTGGCGCTGGCTATACTTCTTGATTGTGAGCTTTGTCGTCGGCTATTCATTTGTGCTGATGTCTCTACTGGCAGAACAAACAATTAGTCCAATTTTGCTCGGATTAAGCACGATTCTCTTTTGTGGCAGTATCTTCGTTTATACCGTCGTTTCCTACAGTTTCACCACCATAGTTCAACTTAAAACATTAGTGAGACAAGAAAAGTACAACGCTTTGCATGATCCTTTAACCAATTTGCCGAATCGTAAACACTGTATAGAAACAATCGAGCTACTAATTGAGCATGATAAACCCTTTGACCTGATGCTGCTTGATGTCGTCAACTTTAAGCAGGTCAATGATGGCATGGGCCACTTTTGTGGAGACCAATTGTTGGTACAGATCGGACAACGTATTAGTTCATTGCTGGAGAAAGGCGACTTCCTAGCTCGAATAGGCGGTGATGAATTCATCGTTATCACTCCACTACGTCCTGAGTTAGACATAAAACATGCTGCTAAGAGAATTAATCAAGAGCTTCACCTCCCCTTCTCTGTTGATGGTTTTGAACTCACCACAAGCGCTAGCATAGGCATTAGTCAGTTTCCGTTGCATGGCACTGATGCAGAGCAAATGATCAACGCGTCAGACATCGCAATGTATTGGGCGAAAAAAGCTGGAAGGCCTTTTGCGATTTACGACGACAGTATGAGCCAAGGTGCGAGAAGAAAACTCGAAATTTCGCGCAACATAGATAAAGCCCTAGAAGAGAATGAGTTTCAAATCTACTACCAACCTATCTTGTGTAGCGTCCATGGCATTGTCAGTGGCTATGAAGCCTTGATTCGCTGGATAACTAAAGATGGAACGACCATTAGCCCGATCGATTTCATCCCCATCGCCGAGCACAGCAACAAAATCACGTCGATTACTGCTTGGGTACTTGATCAAGTTACACAAGATATCAAAACGTTTGAAACCCAAGGTATCCGCTACCCGATACACGTCAATCTTTCAGCTAAGGACTTAATGGGTTCTAAGCTAGAAACCAAACTGCTAGAGCTAATAGAAAAAAATAACAAGATTACTGATTTTATTGTTCTAGAAATAACCGAAAGCACCGCAATTAATCGCCTGAGAAGCCCTGAAAAACTTCTAGAGAACATCCGAAAGCTCGGTTTTAAGATCAGTCTAGATGATTTTGGTACAGGATATTCATCGCTTTCTCTATTAAGAGACTTACCCGTTGACCAAATTAAGATCGACCGTTCGTTTTTGTACAAGCTAGACAACAACGAGCGAAATGGTTCAATCGTAGCGAATGCGATATCGCTTGCTCATGGGCTTGGCTACACCGTGGTGGCGGAAGGCGTAGAAGATGAAACTGTGCTCGATATTCTTAAGAGCCAAGGATGTGACTACATACAAGGCTTTTACTACAGCCCACCGTTGGAGATTCATAGCGCCATCAATTGGACTTTATTGCACAACCCTCCAATCATTTCAGAGCTTGCCAAAATAAACTAAAAAAGCTGCCCCGAAGGACAGCAAATTGTTCAAAGTTCAAATGGATCAAATAAAGCCAAAAGTTAAGTTAGAACTGGTAAGCTGCGGACAGCTTGAAGTTGCGGCCGGGCTCATAATCATCCGCGATAATGCCCCGTGCGTCACCTGTTTTAGAGGCATGCGATACATAAGCTTCGTCAAAGATGTTGTCGAGCCCGAACGTAACCGATAGATCTTCGACATTTGAAGGAATCCACTGAGCATAAAGGTTATGTACGTTGTAACCCTCCTTCACCGCTTTGCCTTCGAGGACATTGTTTTCTTCTAAAACGACAATCGATGTCCAACCAAACAAGACGTCAATCGAATCTGCTTGGTAATCTAAAGTCAGCGCTATGCTATCACCAATGTCCATGCTTCTGTCATTGGCATCGAGTACTGGGCCTCCGCTAGTCACATCTTTGTTATCTGAGCGAGAGTAAGACAACTTCGAGTTAAAGGCTTCATATCCATACGTTGCGCTTAGCTCAAAACCGGTAAACTCAACATCTCCTTTGTTGTAGATTAAGTAACCTTTCGTAGAGCTTTGATAAGCTTCGGCGATGTAATCGTCAATTTGAGTTTTAAAGGCAGTTAAACTCGCTCCAAAGAAATGGCTGTTTACTTGCTTATTGAAGCGAACACCACCTTGAGTGTTTTGACCTGTTTCCGCTTTAATATCACTCGCTAAATGCGTTGTTGGTTGGTATTTAATAAAGGTTTCAAGCAGTTCCGGGCCTTTAAACAAGCTTCTTGTGCTCGCGAACAGAGTCCAGTCATTGGTTACGTCCCACTCTGTCGCAAGCGACCAAGTCACATCATCAAAATTCGAAGTGCCGGTTGCTGCTTTACGCTTGTAATCATCGTAACGAACACCCGCAGTCACTGACCAAAAATCGGTAATGTACATTTGGTTTTCAGCAAAGTAGGCACTATTGATTGCAGATTCGTCAGCAAATACGACGCCGCCATAGATACTCTTACTGGTTTTGTCTATGTAATCCAAGCCGTAAGTGACGGTATTATCTAAACGGCCAATTTGGTAATCGCTTTGGAATTTGGCATTTGCGCCAACGTTTTTGTTTTCGGCACTATTTACCGACAAGCGGTCGCCCGGCCAACGGCTAGTCACAGCTGATTCATCACGCACAATTTCAGTTTGGCTAGAATACAGCGTCACCTTACCTTTATGAACATCACCTTTTAGTTCATAAGACAAAGTCACCGTATCACGATCATAATCCGTTGGAATAGTTTCAGTACCTGAACGCTCATTATTTGCCGAACCTGACCAATCAGGGCGCGGACTGTAATCACCGCTATCACGATACAGATCGTAAGCAAGCTCAAATCGGTGAAGCTCGGAAGGCTCGTAACCTAGTTTGCCAAGAATATTATAAGTGTCGCCTTTTACGCCAAAGGTCTCATTACCATTACCATCTTTGAAGTTATCTCTTGAAACCCAGTTGCCATACAGCATGGAATCAAACTTCTCACCCAATAGCCCATAGAATGTTGCCGACCCTTGCTGGCTTGCATTGCTTGCGTAACCGCCATAGACGCGCGTACCAAACTTCTCCTCTCCGCGTAACAGATCTTTCGCATCTTTAGTTTCGAAGTAAACCGAACCACCAAGGCCATTTTGCGTCACTGAGTTGTTACCGACTTGAATCTCAGCCGTCTTAAGAATATCTGGGTTTAAGGTGAGGTTACCAATGTGGTGGAACATATTGGCGTGTTGAGAAGCGCCATCTAAGCGAATATCTAAGTCTGTTTCACCAAGGCCACGAATGTTGATTCGTTGGTTAACTGAGTGGGTACCGCCCACATCTACACCTGGCACATCACGCAGAAGATCCGACATATGGTCCGCTTGTTTAAGTGACATATCGCCCGCACCAAGCGATTCTGAGCTACTCGAAACCTTAGTTCCCCATACGACAACATCTTCTAAGTGAGTGACCTCTTGAGCTACCGCGCCACTACTAAGCGCTGACCATACAGCAAGAGTGAGCAAAGAGAGGTTTTGGGGGCGATTGGTTACCCTTTTCATGCGACTATCCCTAAATGTAAATGATAATAATTCGCACGTATGATATGGTTGTTATCGATTAACTAAAAGATTAATAGCTTATGCAAAACTGCATACTGCTTATGAGGAACTGCCATATGCCAACCGCTGAACTCAATACGCATAGATTACGTAAAGTAGCCATTACTCAAAAAGTAGAAGAGTCAGAAAAACAGCTCATTGTCGGTGAGACTAAACATGGCAAAGCCCCGTTGGTTGAAGGGCAGTTTCTTTCGTACAACGTGGCCCAACGCGTCAATATGCACGGATGTAGAAGTCTAGAGCTACAAGATTCCAATGTTGTTTCTATGGCGCCCTCCTCGGTGATCATAACCGTTCTACTCGAAGGCAAACTTAGATTTAGCTACGACGACTTAGAGTTTAAGCTAGACTCTAGTCAATGCGGAAAAGTCACTTTGGTTAATCTCAATCAGCCTACAAACTTCCGTCGACAGATCACTAAAAATAATTGCGTGATCAAACTCAATATCATGATGAACCATGATTGGATTAAAGCGCGTACTGATGGCAATTGTCAGGTTAGCCAATTCATTGCAAGCCATAAGAACTTTCTCCAATTTGATGTTACCCCCGAGATAGAAAGCTTAGTCACAAGCGCGATCAGCTTTTATCAAGCAAGCTCATTCGAAGAAAAAATCGCTCTAGAGTCCATCGCATTTCAACTTATGGAGTCAGTGTTTGGCAAGTTGGCAACCGAGAATTTCAACTCTAAGCAGACAGACAAAAGTGCCGGAATACCATCATCAGTTGAAGATATTGTCTGTTATATAGAATCACACCTGGGTGATCCGCTATCTGTTGACCTCGTCGCTGAGCATTTCTCGATGAGTAGCTCTAATCTACAACGCAAATTTAAACAGCAACTTGGAGTGACCGTCAGTGGTTTTATTCGCAGGCGTCGACTTGATGTGGCAAAACAACATTTGGAGCGTGGCTTAGTGACGATTACCGAAGCAGCCTATGAAGCAGGCTATAATCACCCCGCGAATTTTACCAATGCGTTCAAAAAAGTGTACGGCATTCCACCCATCTCGATTGCGACTCAAAACGAGAGTTCCACTCAGATTCAATCAACCCAACAAAGACATTAGACACCAAACATTTGCATCAGTTATGTGTAATGAACTGCTCTTATAAAAAAACCTAATGTAACAAATGGTTACAGGTATAACTCATTGAATATAAATAACAAAAATATCATTTTAACATTTTATTTTGTTTTGTGACCGTTTTGTGAACTTTCGTTTTAAAGTCTGCTCATCGTATAAACACGAGCAATGAAAGCCGAATTAAGGCTTAATAATATGGACTTTATCATGAAAAAAACGATTCTAGCGGTTGCTATCGCATCTGTTTCTGCTTCTTCTTTTGCTGTTGAGCTTTACAACAATGACGGCACAACTTTTTCTATTAGCGGCCACGTTTCTGTAAACGTAAACGACTCTGAAAAAGGTGATGCTGACGTAGGTACTAACTCGCCACGTATCAACTTTAACGCGACTCAAGAGCTAGGTAACGGCTTTACTGCAGACGCTAAAGGTGAATGGGCACTAAACTACCTAAACGGTGGTGAGAATGCATTTACTACTCGTCTAGGTTACGTTGGTCTTTCGCACGACTCTTACGGCCGCGCTGTAGTAGGTACTCAGTGGGCACCTTACTACGATGTAGCAGGCGTTGCTGATATGCCAGTCGCGTTCGCGAACGACTTTATCTACGACAACCACGGTGCGCTAGGTACAGGTCGTGCAGATAAAATGGTGAGCTACCGCAACGGTTTTGATTTTGAGCAAGCGGGTGAGCTATCTTTCGCTCTAGGTTGGCAAGGTACTAACGATGAGCAGGTTGAAGTTAACAATGCTACTACTGGCATCAAATACGATGACCGCGTTCAAGCAGCTCTATCATACGCTATCGCTGACTTTAAACTAGGCTACACATACAACACGGGTGATTTTGTTGAAGGAACTTCAACGAAGAAAGAGAAAGCAAAATCTCACCTAGTATCTGCTAAGTACGGTACTTACGGTAAAGGCGTTTATGTTGCTGGTGTATACGCATCTAACGAAAATATGAACAACGATGGAAGCACCGTCCCTCAACTTCTAGAAGAGAGTACAGCATACGAAGGTCTAGTTTCATATGCATTTGAAAACAGCCTAAACCTAATCATGAACTATGAGAAAGTTGAAGGTAAAGTAACTAAGTCTTCAGAAAAAGGCACTGCGCGCGAAGAGCTTGCTCTACAAGCTGAGTACAACTTCACACCTAAGTTTATCACTTACACGGCTTACCAGTTCGATCTAAACGACAAGAACAAGCGTGAAACAGATAACAAGTGGCTAATCGGTGCTCGTTACTACCTATAAGCTCTAAAAAGCTGTCCAAACTGCTGACCAATTTCAGCGCAGCCCACCTCTTGTAGGTGGGCTTTTTTACGTCTAGCGCTTTAAACTTGAGGACAAAAGTAGTAAAAAGATCGCACCTATTTGAAGTATTGCATTCGACTCTGTTTTAAGGAATGGCTATGAATATTGGTGTTGTCTCGAAACTGACGGGATTATCAAGCAAATCAATCCGCCTCTATGAAGACAAGGGGTTAATCACTGCCCCACTGCGTAGTGAATCCGGTTATCGTGAATACTCCCAACAACACGTCAATCAATTGAACCTTATCTCTCGCGCTAAGAATGCTGGGTTTTCTCTGGTTGAGTGTAAAGAGTTTGTCCATTTAGCCTCTAACCCAAATCGTAAGAGCAGCGAAGTCAAAGCGAAAGCGAAAGAGAAGCTCAAAGAGGTCGAGCTAAAAATTCGAGAGTTAAAAGAGATTGAAAAACAGCTCAAGAGTTGGGTGTCTGCCTGCCCAGGAGATTCTGGCAGTAACTGTCCAATTATCGAAGACTTAACGAAGAAAGAGTAATCTCTAGCCCCCTAATAGCAAAAGACCTCCGATTTGGAGGTCTTTCAGTTATGGATTAAGCCTTAATAATAAGTACACATACGTTTACCATCCACTTCAATAATATTGAATGGGGTTTCGTAAATGCTTTCTAAAATATCCGACTGAATCACCTCTTCCACACTGCCCTGCGCCACTACCTTGCCCTTCTTCAGCGCGATGATTCTGTCTGAGTAACAGGCTGCAAAGTTAATGTCATGAATCACAACCACAACCGCTTTTTTCATCTCATGAGCAAGTCGCCCAACATTGCGCATGATTTGCAAGGAGTGCTTAATGTCTAAGTTATTCAGTGGCTCATCCAAAAACACGTAATCGGTGTCCTGCGCCATAACCATGGCAATAAAAGACAGTTGTCTTTGGCCACCACTTAACTCATCGAGATATTTATGTTGAATTTCAACTAGATCAAGGTATTCAATCGCTTTGTTGATCACAGTCTGATCTTCGTCCGTTAACTTACCTTGTGAATAAGGAAAACGACCAAAGGCGATCATCTCTCTTACAGTAAAGCGCATAGTGATGTTGTTTGCTTGGCGCAGTACCGCCAACCTTTTCGCCAGCTCTTTGGTATCCCATTGACTTAGCTCTTTGCAATCAATCAGTACTTCACCTTCGTCCTTACTGACGAGGCGACTCGCCATAGAAAGTAAGGTACTTTTCCCTGCCCCGTTTGGGCCAATAATGGAGGTAACTTTACCTTTTTCGAACTCTGCGCTCGCGCTATCCACCACTTTGGTTTGACCAAACACTTTGGTCAGGCTTTTCATTGAAATCATAATAGACCTACACGATTTTGTTGCGCAGCAACATGGTTAAGAAGTAAATACCGCCAATAAAGTTGATCACCACACTGATTGTGGTTGAGAAACCAAATAGGTTTTCGACTATCCACTGTCCACTGAGCAGTGAAGCCACTGAAAGTAGCGAAACACCCACCAGCAGAATTTGGTGCTGGAAGGACTTAAACAGTTCGCGCGCTAGGTTGGTGACCAGTAAGCCGAAGAACATGATCGGGCCAATTAAGGCAGTCGAAATCGCGATAAGTGCAGCACTTAACACGAGGACTTGCAACGTCACTTTTTTTACATCGACACCAAGACTTGTCGCGTTGTCTTTGTCTAACCAAAACACATCCAGAACACGATGTAATCGGTATAAGGCAGCACTGATCGCCAGCAACAATGGAGCGCAGTAGTAGACTAGCTCGACTTTGACGTTGTTAAAGCTAGCAAACATATTCGCTTGAACAGAAGCAAAGTCATTTGGGTCCATCAGCATAACAAAAAAGGATGAAATGCTGCCAAACAGCTGCCCTAGGATGACTCCAAGCAGGAGCAGTACCATCAGGTTTTGCCGCTCACCTCTAAAATAGAAACTAAACAGCAATAGAGAGAAGCCAAGCATCACCACAACAGACAAGCTGAAGTTGAAGTATGCGTTCAAGGCAAAGCTACTCATGCCACCAAAAATAACCACCACCAACACTTGAGTAAACATGTATAGGGAATCAAAGCCCATAATACTTGGGGTAAGGATACGGTTGTGAGTAATCGTCTGGAACACCAATGCCGATTGACCAATCGCGATACCCGCAATGACCATAGCCAGCACTTTAGGTACTCGACGTGACAGAAAATATTGATAGTTGTCGGCATTCAGGCCAATACCAATAAACAGAAAGCAAAATACGAGTGCAATGATCGCCAGCCCGATAAGTTTGGTTCTATCAAGCATGCTTTTGCCCCTTAAGAATAAAGAAGATAAACACCGCTCCGCCAAGAATACTGATAATGGTAGAAATAGGGATCTCGTAAGGGAAGATAATCACGCGTCCTGCCAAGTCGCAGCATAGAACAATAAGCGCTCCGAGAATGGCGGTTAGAGGGATGTTTTTGCGTAGGTTGTCACCAAAGAATCGGCTAACGAGGTTAGGTACTATCAAGCCTAAAAATGGCAGCATACCGACAATCATCACCACCGTCGCCGACATCACTGACACCAGTAATACGCCAATCACTAACACCTGCTGATAGTTCAAACCGAGGTTGGTCGCAAAGTCTTTGCCTAGCCCTACCGCAGAGATCCTTGCAGCATACAAGTAACTGAAGATGGCGACTGGAATCGCGATGTAGAGCAACTCGTAGTCACCCTGTAACAAGTTAGCGAAGTTCGCTACTGTCCAACTAGAGAGATTTTGTAGAGCATCATATTTATAGGCGATGAATGTTGCTAAAGAATCAACGACATTACCAAAGATGATACCCACTAAAGGAACAAAAATGGCGTTTTTAAATTGGATGCGATTGATAAACTGAACAAACAGCAGTGTACCTGCCATAGAGACACCGAAAATCAGCCACAGTTGTGTGCCATTGCCGAATAGTACTAGGCTCAATACATAACCTAACATGGCGCACTCGATGGTGCCTGAGGTCGACGGTGACGCAAATCGGTTTTGGCTAATTTGCTGCATAATGAGACCAGCGATACTCAATCCTGCCCCCGCCAGCAACACGGCAACAAGACGAGGAATACGACTTGTCCAGAATAGATGCCAGCTATTTAGATCACCGGCAATTAAAGAAGCGAGATTTAGCTGCCCCACTCCAACAAACAGTGACGCGATACTCAATACTATCAACGCCAACAACAACTTTTTCACTTGCTTTTCTCTTTAGCACAAAAGCCTCAAGCACAAAAATGCTTGAGGCCAGTTTTTATAATTCTTATGTTCTGTTAGTTGACTGCTGATGTTGATTTAACATCTTCAATCATCTGCTCTGTCGCACGCATACCTGCGATAGATAGATACCAAGCGTTAATGTCTAAGTAAGCTAACTTCTTGTTTTGGTAAGCGTCAGTTGCTTTAACCAAATCGTTTTCGAAGTCACGCTTAACTGTGCTGCCTTTGCCTTTATTGATCAGGATATCTTTGTCGATAACGAGCAAGGTTGATGGGTTCTTCTCTCGAATAAACTCATAAGAGACTAGGTCACCGTGACGACTCTCTTTAATCCCTTTCACCGTCTCTTTGAAGCCAAAGTCTTTGTAGATAGCGGAGAAACGAGATTGCGCACCAAAGGCCGTAATGTTACCACCCGCACTCATTACCGTTAGAGCGTCAACATCGTTCTTGTCATTGGAAGCGCTGATTGATTTGAATTCTTTGTCTAGCTGCTCGATCTTAGACTCAACAAAATCTTGTTTCTCAAAGACTTCGCCAAGGTTACGCCATTGCTCTTGAGTACTCTCCCAGTAACCTTTGTTTGAATCCGCAGCAAAAACGATCGTTGGGGCGATCTCTGTAAGCTCTTTGTACTTCGCAGCGCCGCGAGAACCCACAATGATTAGGTCAGGTTTTTGAGTATAGATGGTTTCAAAATCTGGCTCGTGCAGGCTGCCAGCTGAAATGAATTTGTAATCTCGATATTCAGCCAAGTAATCAGGGAACATGCTGACCGTTGACACTGCGACAGGCTCAATTCCAAATGCTTTAACGGTATCTAACGCGCCCAATCCAATAACCACAACCCTTTCAGGGTTCGACTCCAATTTTGTGGTGCCTTGTGCGTGCTCAATTTCGACCATTTTAGCGTTAGCGCCAAATGCTAACAATCCTGTGGCTAATGCCAATACAGACAACTTCATTGTTTGACTCCATAATTACTAATGCAATCCATTATCATTTAGATTCATAGTAAAGTCATCCGCAATTTACGTTATTTACACTTTTAAAATTGATGTGACAAATGAGTTAGTTAGAGCGCAGATGTAAAAAAAGGAGCTCTAATAGCTCCCTTTGAAATGAATAGAATTTAGAAAAAATCGATTGTGGAACGACCATTGCCTTTCTTCTTGGCAGGTTTCGATTCTTCGCTTTTCGCTTGTGGTGACTTATCTTTTGACGGCTTACGACTTTTAGAGTTCGCCTGCTTACTCGGTTTCTCTACCTTCTCAGGTTTCACTTCAGGCTCTGTCACTGGTGCATCGCACACCACCACATAGTATTCTTGGTTAAATTCAAAAAAGTCACCATCGTAGAGCTTACGACGTTTACGCGTTTCCAATTCGCCATTGACGGCAACGTAACCTTCAGCAATAAGGTGCTTCGCCTCACCTCCACCACCGACTAAATTGGCTATTTTGAATACCTTATACAACTCTATTGGCTGTGACGAAACTTCGATACCAATCGCTTCGATTTCGATTTCTTCACCCTGTTCGTAATCCTGGTCCATACGATGCCTTATGGTCTTTCTTAAACAAAAAAGAGAGTCTAATCTCAATATCTATATAAATAAACTAAAGTTAGTAATAAGTATAAGATACAAGTAGGGTTCAACGTCGTGAAGTGGTCTTTGCTACCGTTACTGTTTCCATTGAGTAGTGCCTGTATGGCTTATCATCCTCCCACTAACGTCGTTATCTACGGTGATGACGCTTATCCTCCATATAGCTACATAGAAAATGGGCAAGCAAAAGGCATTTATACTGAAATTCTTCAAGCAGTATTCGAAGGTATGCCCAAATACCGAGTTAAAATCACCCTAGTGCCTTGGAAGCGAGGGCTTAAGTTACTTGAGGTGGGAGAAGGTTTTGCGCTTTACCCTCCCTATTACTACACAGATAAACGCCCTTATATATCCCCCTACTCAATTCCCATTTTGAATGAGGAGGTTGTGGTTTACTGCCAAGCAGATAGCGTTAAGAATCGGCAGTTAGAACGTTGGCCCGCTGATTATCTCGGGCTAACAATTGGTATCAATGAAGCCTTTGCGCTTGGAGGAACAGAGTTCTGGGAGGCCGTTAAGCAAGGGAAGATTTTTTTAAAAGAAGCCAAAGGCAATCGCGCCAACCTTCTTAACTTGTACAAAAACCGCATAGACTGCTACATCAATGATCGACTCTCTATTCTATGGGAAATAAAACTGCTTACTCAGGAAGGAGTGGTTAAACCAAAATGGAAACTAACATTAGGCACTTCGATTAGCGGCGAACAAGGCTACTTAGGGTTTACCAAAGTATCCCCAAGTAAATACCCTTACAAAGCACATTTCGTCGAAAAATTTAACCAGACATTAGAGCAACTTCAGAAAGATGGCACTGTCGACAACATCATGTCCAAATATCTGAATAATAACAACTAGCTGACTTTTCTTACACTCACCTGACACACTTTCCACGTTGGAAAATTTGCTTTTCCGCCTTTTCCGTTCGGAATCCCTTACATTGCCCCCCTCAACACAACGCATAGGACGCATTAGTCCCAATATACCAATAAGAGAAAGTAGTGATGACCAGAGATACCAACGTTCTAGTACTAGATAGCCAGCCAATCGTGCGCGAAGCCGTTTCTCAACTTGTCTATGACGGGCTAGCGCATTCGCAAGTTTACCAAGCTTCAACCGCTGTATTCGGAATACAGGTATTGAAGACGTACGATATCGAATTGGTGCTGTTAGATGTAGAACTTGAGGGCTCAGATGGATTTGAATTTTTAAGGCGAGCTCGTGCTCATGGCTATAAAGGCCAAGTGCTATTTATTTCTAATACCGACCACCCTATGTATTCAGATACAGCAAGAAAGCTAGGTGCAAACGGGTACATCACAAAGCGTGAAGACACCCCAGTGATTCGTGAGGCTATTATTCGTGTCGCTAGCGGTTACTCGGTGTTTAAACGCAAAGGTCTGGGACAGAGCGAGCGCTGTACTACGCTTTCAAATCGAGAAACTGTCGTATTCAATTATCTAGTCAAAGGTTACAGCAACAAGAAAATTTCAGAAATCTTATCTTTAAGCTCGAAGACCATTAGTACCTACAAATCTCGAATACTGGATAAGTACAAGGTGGACTCAATCGTCGAACTGATGAACCTACAACAACACGTCTATGTGGATGTCTCTGAAACTAGAACAAGTGCTGCTTGAGTTTTTTTACGAGCAGCCTATGCAAAGGATTGTCATGATTTACAAGTTTATAATTGGCGACAATGGACAGAGGCTGTTCAAGTTGTAAATTCTCAGGTAATACAGTGACATCGTAGTCAGTGTGAGCTTTTAAATGGCTCGTTGCTGGCAACAGTGTCGCACATTCCATTTCACACAATATTTCGAATAAACAGGTCATATCATCAACGGTCGCAACCTTATTGATCTTTACGCCGTTAGACTCAAGCGTGCGCTTAATGACCGCTTTCTTATCTTGCCAACCTTTCATTTCCATCAACACATAAGGCATGGCCAGTTTTTCGTCTAAAGTACGCTGTTGGTACTTTTTCGCACAAACAATCGCACCTTTGTACTTACCCAAATGATGTTGGTATATGGTTTTAACCTGTTCATCGTTGAAATACTGCACACCAATATCGATGCTCTCATCGTGAATCTTTGTCACTGAAGAATCAGACCAGGTCGTGATCTGAACTTCTGCTTTAGGAAACGTCTCAAGTAAATCCAAGAGCAATGATTTGCCTATTAAGTATTGCGCTAAGCTTGGTAGAGCGAGCACTATCGGCTTTTCATAAGTCATTGGGTCAAGAGCGACAGGCTGCACCGCATCGTCGATCAGATTGAGACCTTTAGTAATTTTAGGCAATAGGTTGAGCGTATATTCCGTCGGCTCAAACTCGAATGCACCTCGGACAAAAAGCTGATCACCCAGTTGCTCTCGTAATTTAGCCAAATGCTTGCTCACCGCACTCTCTGTCTTACCTAACTCCTTAGCTACAGGTTTAAGTTGGCGATGCTTTTCTAACAAAGTAAGCACCTTGAGTAAATTGAGATCCAACTGTGACTTCATAACAATACCGCGCGATTACTTTTGTGTTGAAGATTATGAGTATGCTCTAGCTAAGCGACTTATTGGTTAAACTAGGTGAATAAAACATTATAATCATATATTTACTATAAAACATCACATGCTCTTGTCAGAATACCCAGCAAATTTCGCTCTTTGCTTACTCAGAAACCATATTCAAACCGTAGGTTTATCAAGTGAAATATCAACAACATTGGTTACTCTGTGAGCTACAGTTAATATTTTTTATGCAACTAATAAATAATGCGATTGATATGCTAGAGATCAAAACTCAATTCCTGTATTACTAACAGAATAAGTGATTAAAAGTATAATTAATATCACGTAACAAAGATAAACCACCGAGTTATCAGGTATATAGATTTTCAATGGATCATTCAGTTGACAACGTCGTGTCTCCACCAAAACTGTCCCTAGTCTCTGGGACAGATGATGAGCTTGTAGATAAAATTGAATCCGCAGTACTGGGGCTCACTGGGGCTGAACTCGATGATCTGATGGATAATCATTTCCGTCATATGATTGATGTGCTTAACGATGGCATCTTCTATATGGCAGGGAATGAATATGTTTGCTTCTATAACCCTTCTTTTTACTCACGCTTTGGCATCGAATCTGGACATACCGATTTAAAAAGCTGGACTAATCTTATTCATCCTCAAGATCAAATCGCATTCGGCGAAAAAGTGGATGAGCACATTCAGCAAGATGGTGCTCGCGTTGTCACTCAATATCGCATTCGTTGTACCAATGGCCGTTACATTTGGCTTGAGGGCACTGCCGTTACAAAAACAGTCAATGGCAAAAGGTTTATGATTGGCTGCCATCGCGATATCTCCGATAGAAAGCTAATGGAGTCTTATGTTCAGCAAACATCGTTAACTGATGGTTCTTCTGGGTTAGCTAACGAGCAGAAGTTGGCGATGGATCTCGATAACCTAAAGGTGTTGAACGAAGAAGCACACCATCTCATGTACATTCAACCCGGTGTTACGCGTTCGTATCAGTCTCTGTATGCGGCTCAAATGATGCGTAACTTGCTATCGCGACTAACTAAAGTGCTCGGCGACTTTCCTGAGCAGTTCGTTGATATGTACCGTATCCAGTCTCACGACTTCGCCATCATTATCCGTGGTGAATTCGATGAGCCCGCCCTCAACAAGTTGGCTCGTCGCATAACCAAAGTCTATAAAGAAGCAATTCGGACACTCGATTTCCTGTTTGCTAACGATATCAGTATTGGTATTTACCCAAACATCTCAGAGGATTGTGATACAGACGAAGTAGTGCGTGTTGCTGCTCAAACCTGTCAGTTCGCAGCAGCACATTCTGAGCACTCTGTGCGAATTTATGCAGGAAGAACCAAAGCTCAAATAGATCGACACTTCTACATTGATCAAGAGCTTGGCAACGCCATACGTAACGGTGACCTATCGGTTAAGTTTCAGCCTATCGTCTGCTGCAAATCAGATAAGGTCGCAAGCTTTGAAAGCCTAGTTCGATGGCGTAGTGATACATTAGGAGAGATTTACCCAGACGAATTCATCTCAGTGGCGGAAAAGAAAGGTTTGATTAGCGAACTAGGCTACTTCGTGTTTGAGAAGGCCTGTTGCTTTATCAACAAGTACCAGCAAACGCACACTGAAGAAATCAAAGTCAATGTAAATGTTTCAGTACTTCAGTTACTTAGCCAACAATTTCCTGATAACGTTAAGCAGATTACCAAAGAATTTGGTGTCAATGCTAACTCAATCATGCTCGAACTCACTGAGACCATCATATTAGATGACAACAAAGACGCTATCTCTCAGCTAATGCGACTGAAGCAATTTGGTTTTCAGCTCTCTTTAGATGACTTTGGCGCGGGCTATAGCTCATTGAACAGTTTTTTTGATTTGCCGCTGTCACAAATAAAAATCGATAAATCAATTGCTTGGCGCTCACTAGAAAATCCAGTCACGTTTGAATACCTCTCATTTATCACCAATTTGTGTAACGCCTACAATATCGATATTGTCATTGAAGGCATTGAAGATGCAGCAATGCAACGCGTCTTCACCGATATGGGAGCCGCCTATCTACAAGGTTATTGGTTCTCCAAGCCACTTTCCCTTGCCAGTGCGAGCCACTATACCAAGATATAGCCCTGTCTCATATCCGAGACTTATTCACCGAATTCATCATTCCATTTGACTAATTAACTTTAGTTGTAGAGAATTCACACAAATTTATAAACTAGTTCATATACCTCGCTAGAATTGCGACTACAGGTAACGGTGTTTGGTGAAGCCTAGCTTCTCAATCAAGGATAGATAAAGCACTGATAACGTAAATAAAATCGTTATTACTGGACAAGGAACTAACTGTTGTTTCTGCCTCTGGAGTAAAAAAGTGTCTTATTCAGTACGTAACTTGATTGGTGCAGCTCTCTCTGCAACGCTAATTTTTTCGCCTGTCGTTTCCGCTTCAGCTAACTCAGCCTTATGGTTCGAGCATACTGATATTCAGATGCCAACCAATACCATGGTTGCTGAGTTAAACAATGGTTTACGGTTTGTTATCCTACCAACCACTCGTCGCTCTGATGAAGTCTCCCTACGAATCCTGATTGGATCTGGCACCGCTCAGCAAACCAATGCTCAAAACTCAACGGCCAAGCTAGCCGCAAGTTCTGCAGTAAAGAGCAGTGACTGGAAAGCCACGACTGAACTAGAACAAACAGTATTTAGCCTCGATCTTTTGCATGCGGATGCAAACGCGATAGAAGCAAGCTTAGCCGCTATGCAGAAAAGCCTAGAGACCAATACAAACGGCAACGAGTTCAAGCAAAAATTCTACGTACCACAAAACGTGACAGTTATTGTTACTGGTGGGGTTAACACTAGACAGACAACCAAGCTAATACAACGCCAGTTCTCTGGTTGGGCAAAAAGTACATCAAAGCAATCCGATGCAGCAAGCAACATTGCACTGAACGCTTATCTCAAGCCAAGCGAAACAAATGACACTGGCTTGTCAGTAAGCACGCTTAAAATACTCCAAGACGAGCAAGACAGTAAGCTACAACGTAAAGAGATCTTGCTAACTACTTTGGCCAACAAGATGCTAGAACATCGTATTCAAAACGCTCTTGAAGAGCAGCATTCTCAAGCAAAAGTCTCTGTCGACAACGAGGTTCTTTTTGATCACCGCATGCTATCGCAAATTCGTATTACGGAAATGTCAGCCGACGAAAAGTCGACAACAGAAAGCGTAGTGAAATCTGAAATAAAGCGCGCGATCGCGGCTGGATTCACGCAAGTTGAATACGAAATGGTCGTTAGCGAACTGCGCGATCAACTTAAAAGCAAAACTCGACTAGGCAACGACCACTATGCCGCAGACCAAGCAGACCGTCTGGTTGAAGCGATCAGCTTAGGCAACGTCTACACAGAGCCTTCATACGATCTTGATTTGCTCAACTTCCACGTGGCTCACCTAAATGAGTACGATGTAAGTAAAGAGTTTGAGAAGACTTGGTCAGCTGACAGCAGCGTCACGCTATAAGCCAGTTATACCAAGCCAAATAAATATCAAATTGAAACCAGTAGTGCGCCCCACTACTGGTTTTTTTATGAGGAGAGATTATAAAGAGGAAAGATTGACTAGATGCCGCGTATAGGGTTGCTGTGGGCGACTAAACAATTCCTGAGTCTCACCTTGTTCGATGATTTCCCCTTGCTTCATTACAATCGTGTAATGGCACAACGAGCGTACTACATTCAAATCATGACTGATAAACAAATAGGTGAGTTGATACTTTTCTTGGAGCGATTTCAGCAGATCGAGCACCTGCGCTTGCACCGTCCTGTCTAAAGAAGAGGTTGGCTCATCTAACAGAATAAACTCTGGTTTAAGGATTAACGCACGCGCGATTGCAATACGCTGCCGTTGTCCGCCAGAAAACTCATTTGGGTAGCGATGTCTTGTCTCTGAGTCTAGGTCGACCTCTGCCATAACATCGCAAATTCGTTGCTCTATTTCATCTTCGCTCAGCGTCTGATGTACCTTTAACCCTTCACCAATCACTTGTGCCACCGACATACGGGGATTCAGCGCTGAGAATGGATCTTGAAACACTACCTGCATCTTACTTCGATAAGGCAACATTCCCTTTCTATCTAAGCCTTGAAGCTCGTTGTCTTGATAAGCGATAGAACCTTCCGATTTGACCAAGCGCAGTATTGCCATTCCCGTGGTTGATTTACCCGAACCACTCTCACCTACTAGCCCTATCGTGTGCCCTTTCTTCAACTCAAAGTTCATATTAGTGACGGCTTTAATATGCGATACCACCCGCTTAAAGATCCCGCCGGTAATCGGGAACCAAACACGTAAGTTGCTCACATCCAATAAAGGCGTAGATTGCTCACTGATTTTGACTGGTAGCCCTCTTGGGTCGGAGTTAATCAGCTTTTGCGTGTACTCATGTACGGGTGAATTGAATATCTGCTCGCAACTGCCAGTTTCAACCAAACTACCGTTTTGCATGACAGATACACGATCAGCAATTCGTTTTACAATACTCAAGTCATGAGTAATAAACAGCATTGCCATGCCCATTTCTTGTTGTAGCTGCTTTAATAGGTCGAGTATCTGAGCCTGTACAGAGACATCCAATGCTGTCGTCGGTTCGTCAGCGATTAGCAACTCGGGTTCGTTAATCAGTGCCATAGCAATCATTACCCGTTGCCTCTCTCCCCCAGACAGCTCATGTGGATATGCCATAACCTTGTGCTCAGGGTTACGAATGCCCACCTTTCCCAACCACTCTACAGCGAGTGCTTCTGCGACTCGTTGGCGCATCCCTCTATGGATAGCCAATGTTTCAACCAGTTGTTTGCCTATCTTGTGCAGCGGATTGAGCGAAACCATTGGCTCTTGAAAAATCATGCCGATTCTTCCGCCTCGTATCCCTCTTAACTGGCGCTCTGAACACTCAAGAATATTGATGCCATCAAAGGTAACATTGCCAGATAGGTAGTGAGAAGAGCCTTGAGGGAGCAGCTTAAGAATAGAGTTGGCTGTTACCGATTTACCAGAGCCACTTTCGCCGACTAAGGCAAGCGTCTCACCTTTATCGATAGAGAGTGACACCTCGTTAGTCACCTGTTCGACTTGCTTCTTACGACCAAACCCAACAGATAAGCCATTAATAGTAAGTACAGTTTCAGACATCGCTATCTTCCTTGGTGGTGAGGGTCAAAGGCATCACGGACTGCTTCGCCGATAAACACCAGTAAAGTTAACATCACAGAGAGAACAAGGAATGCCGAAAAACCAAGCCACGGCGCTTGCAAGTTGGCTTTACCTTGCGCGAGTAACTCACCCAATGAAGGCGAGCCTGCGGGTAAACCAAAACCTAAGAAGTCTAGCGAGGTGAGGGTTGTTACCGAACCTGAAAGGATAAAAGGCATCATAGTCAGAGACGCAACCATAGCATTGGGCAACATGTGACGCAGCATAATGCGCTTATCTGCCACACCCATCGCCTGCGCGGCGCGCACATAATCAAAGTTACGACAGCGTAAGAATTCAGCACGCACTATTCCAACTAAGCTCATCCAGCTAAACGCCACCATAATTCCGAGTAACCACCAGAAATTGGGCTCGACAAAACTCGATAATATGATGAGCAAGAATAGTGTCGGCATACCCGACCACACTTCGATAAAGCGTTGGCCAAACAAATCTAACCAGCCACCGTAATAACCTTGTGTAGCCCCGACTGCCACGCCAATAACACTTGAAACTATGGTTAAAACAAAGCCAAACAGAACCGAGATACGAAACCCGTAAATGACGCGTGCCAATACGTCTCGGCCTTTATCATCAGTACCAAGCCAATTGACATTATCCGGAGGTGAAGGCACAGCACCGCCAATATTAAAGTTGATGGTATCGTAGCTAAATCGAATTAATGGCCAAACGATGTAACCCTTTTCTTCGATTAACTCGATCACATAAGGATCGGTATAGTCGGCCTCGGTTTCAAACTCACCGCCAAACTCGGTTTCCGCGTATTGGGTCGCAATCGGGAAGTACCACTGGCTATCAAACTCCACCAGCAGAGGCTTGTCATTAGCAATTAGCTCAGCAAACAAGCTAACGATGAACAACAAGCCGAAAATCCACATAGACCAAAAGCCACGCTTGTTGGCTTTAAACCTGAGCCAGCGCGCTTCATTAAGAGGATTAGTTCGCTTCTTTTTCAACAACATTAACGCGCCTCAAAATCAATTCGTGGGTCCACCCAGGTATAGGTAAGGTCTGAAATTATGCTCAAAATCAGGCCGAGAAGCGTCATGATATAGAGTGAGCTGAACACGACCGGATAGTCGCGCTGTATGGTTGACTCAAAACCGAGCAGGCCGATCCCTTCTAAAGAGAACATCACCTCAATCAACATTGAGCCAGTGAAGAAGATACTGATAAACGCGGCTGGAAAGCCTGCGATAATAATCAACATCGCATTACGAAAAACGTGCTTGTAAAGAATGTCTCGCTCATCGAGCCCTTTTGCTCGCGCGGTAACCACGTATTGCTTGTTGATCTCATCAAGGAAGGAGTTTTTCGTCAGCATACTTAATGTCGCAAAACCGCCTATAACCATGGCGAGGATCGGCAAGGCTAAATGCCAAAAGTAATCGCTGATTTGCTGATACCAGTTGAGCTGTTCGAAATTACTTGAGACCAAACCACGCAGCGGGAACCAACTAAAGTAGTTACCGCTGGCGAACACAATAATCAGGATGATGGCAAACAAAAAGCCCGGAATCGCATAGCCGACGATGACGACTGCGCTAGACCAAATATCAAATCGACTGCCATGATGAATTGCTTTCAAAATCCCAAGTGGAATCGAAATCAGATAGATGATCAACGTACTCCATAAGCCAAGGGAGATAGAGACAGGTAATCGTTCAACAATAAGATCAATGACGCTGCCGCCCTTGAAAAGGCTATCGCCAAAGTTGAAAGTCACATAGTTTTTCAACATATCGAAATAGCGTTCATGGATAGGTTTATCAAAGCCAAACTGCTTTTTAATTTCTTCGACAACTTCTGGGTCTAAGCCTCGCGAGCCTTTATAGCCGGTTGAAGAAGCTTCCTCCACGACAGCCGTGTCGGCTGAGTTGCCTCCCCCAGTGAAACGGCTCATCAAGCCAGACTCTAATCCCTCCATTTGCGCAATTGCTTGCTCAACTGGCCCACCCGGAGCCACCTGAATAATAAAGAAGTTAATGGTGATAATCGCCCACAATGTGGGTATGACTAACAGCAGTCGCCGAAAAATATATGCAGCCATCAATGCCTCAATTAACGTCGTTTTTCTGGAAGCTTGGCAGCTTTCTCTTTAGATACCCACCAAGTATCGACACCTAAGTCATACTCTGGTCGAATATCTGGTCGCTCAAACTTATCCCATGTTGCGACGCGGTAGTTACTGTAATGCCACTGAGGAACCATATAGAAGTTCCACTGAAGCACTCTATCGAACGCACGCCCTAACGCGAGTAACTTCTCAGGGTTCTGCTGATTATCAGCAATCTCTTGAGTCAGGTAATCGACTGCTGGGTCAATGACTCCTGCGGTGTTGTATGTCGAGTCAATGAACTTAGAGTTCCAAACAATCATTAGGCTAGAACTCGGATAAGCGTTGGCAAAGAAGCGCGAAGAGACCATATCAAAATCACGATCACGCAATCGCTTGATGTATTGGGTACGATCCACCGTGCGAAGCTTCATATCAATCCCCATTAACTTAAGATTCTTCTGAAACGGGATCGCGTAAGTTTCCACATTCGGATTGAAGATAAGTAACTCAAAGCTCATCGCTTCACCCGTTTTGGTGTTGGTCATGACTTTGTTTTTCAGCTCCCACCCAGCCTCTTTAAACAGCTTAAACGCTGTGCGCATTTGGCTACGAATGCGACCCGTACCGTCTGATTTCGGTGGTTGGTACTCTTCGGTAAATACACGTGGAGGGATCTTATCCTTTATCGGCTCCAATACCGCTTTTTCAGCGTCTGAAGGCAATCCTACTGACGCATAGTCAGTATTCTGGAAGTAACTGCGTGTACGGCTGTTTTCGTTGTAGAAAAGATTTTTATTCATCCATTCAAAATCGAGTGCGTAGGTAATGGCTTCTCGTACCTTAGGATCTTTAAATACCTCGGTTTGAATATTGAACACAAAACCATTAGCTTGCTGAGGCTGCGAATGAGAGATCACTTCTTTTTTGATGTAACCTTTATCAAAGTTCGAGCCTGTGTATGAGTTCTCCCAGAATTTCGGTTCACTCTCAATACGGATATCAAACTCACCCGCTTTAAAAGCCTCAAGCATGACAGTGTCATCGCGGTAGTAGTCATATTGAACCTGTTCAAAGTTATTACGACCCACGTTCACCGGAAGGTCTTTGGCCCAATAGTCTTTGTCTAATGTATAAGTCACGCTCTGCCCTGGCTTGTAGTCGGTGACCTTATAAGCGCTGCTGCCAACTGGTGGCTCATTGAGAGGTTCAGAAAATTTCTTGTCTTCCCAGAAATGCTTAGGGAGCACACGAGTAGACTGAGCGAAGCTAAACAGTTTCTCTCTGTCTGGTTCAGACATCTCGATACGAACGACGAGGTCAGACTTGGCATTGACAGATTTAATCGCTTTGTAGTAAGAGCGATATTGAGGTACACCCTCAGTCATAAACTTCTGGAAGGTAAAAGCAACATCATGGGCCGTAATAGGCTCGCCATCTTGAAATCGTGCCATAGGATTAATGTCGAGCTCTAACCACATATAGTCGTCTGAGTATCGCGCCTTACTGGCAATCAGCGGATAATAGGTATTAATCTCATCGCTTGGGGAATACATAAGCGTATCGTAAAGCTGACCACTTCCTGCGGCAGCAACTCCACGCGACGCGTATCGATTGAAATTGTCGTAAGTCCCCATTTGACCATATGTCACTTTGCCGTATTTGGGCGCACCTGGATTGACGTAATCGAAGTGAGCGAAATTTTCTGGGTATTTCGCTTTGCCAAATCCTACCAGAGTCGTCGTTTCTATAACGTCGGCGTAAGCCCCAAAGCTCGTACTCGCGGCAATCAATCCACTAAGTACTAAGCGAGACAGCATCTTCATATGCTCTTCCTTCCTTGGTAATCCTAATTTATCTACTAACTATAGTATTAATTAGTATTAATAATTCAACTACTTGGATAAGTATAGGTAGGGAAAGTTCTTTCTGTGAAGCAAAAAATATCGCCCTCACTAGGTTGGAGGGCGATTTCAATCAGAGCGAGTTATGATTTATCTTCGAAGCGTTTAGCCAAGTGATGGAACTCATTCACCTGCTCTTTAAGCTCATTAGAGTGTTCTTTTACAGCGCGAGTTGCCGCGAGATTTTGCTCTGAGGTTGAGGCGATAGATTGAATATGCAAGTTCACTTCACTCGACAGTTCACGCTGCTTATTTGCTGAGCTTTCAACCGACTGCATTAAATGATTCATCGATGTCATGAGCTCTTCCACCTCAGACAGCTTTTCAGCACTGACACTCGCTACATCGCTACACGCGTTGGTTTGCTCTTGGTTAGCTAAGATATCTTTTTGCCAACTTTCAATAGTGCCCAACATGGCATCAATGCTGTCTTTAATTTGAACGGTCGCATTGGATGTACGCCCCGAAAGTGCGCGAACCTCATCCGCCACCACAGCAAAGCCTCGGCCTTGTTCACCCGCTCGCGCCGCTTCAATAGCAGCATTGAGAGCCAACAGGTTGGTTTGCTCAGCGATGCCACCGATTTCTTCCATCATCTTACTGACGTTTTGAGCTTGATCACTCAATTGGTATGTCGTCTGCGTTGCCTTTTCTGCTTGTACACTTAAGTTAGTCAGGTTGTGATGCGTTTGATTGATGCTCTCTTTTGCACCAGCACAGGTTTTCAACGTCACATCGACAATTTGATGAGCGTCTTGCGTGCTTGATGAAACTTCATTCGCGGTTAGTTCAACTTCCTCTGTCGCCTCACGTACTTGCAGAATATCCTTGGTCTGTTGGTCGAGAGCTTCCGTCACCTGATAGGAGGTCGCGCTTAGATTGTCAGCAAGATCTTGCAACGGTTTAGCCGAATCACTCATCCGCCCAAGTACGGTTCGGATTCGCGCAGACGACAGCTTGAGGTGGAAATCGGCAACAGAAAACTTCTTACTTCCCGAAAAGACTAAACGGCTAACACTGTCGTATTCAGATTGGAGTTTGCTGAGTTGTTTTGGCGTATCGATCAGCTCTTGTCTAAACAGCGCTAAGATCACCGCGACTGGAGCCAAACTGAGTAGAAAACTCGGCGCTCCCTGCAAGCCCATCACGCTTGAGGCTATTGGCGCGCCTAGAGCACCAAGAAGCACCGCATAACGAACCGTGTCACTGATCTTAAGTGACCAAGCTCTACCCGACTTTTCAGCTTTGAGAAGCCCCGAGTATGCTTTGTCAGCGATATCAACCCACTCACGCTTAGGCTTAACACGGACCGACTGATAACCCACCATTTGGTTATCTTGATAGATGGGGGTGACGTAAGCATCAACCCAATAGTAACCGTTTGACTTAGTTCGATTTTTGACTATCCCGCGCCATGCTTTACCCTGCTTTAGATTTCGCCACATATCTGCGAAAGCAGCTTTCGGCATATCGCCGTGCCTAACGATATTATGGTGTTGACCGAGCAATTCTTGTTGAGAGTATTCAGCGACTCTAGAGAAGGCTTCATTACTATAAGTAATGACACCTTTTAGATCTGTCGTAGAGACTAACTGATCATGATTTTCTAGTAGCGTTTCACGTGCGGTAGAGGGTTGGGCTGACATCAATCTAGTACTTTTGTATTAATTATGTAGCACGAGAATATAAGCAATAAGATAAATTATGACAAAATATAAATTTAACCAAACTGCAAAATTTTGAACTAATTCACTAGTCGATGAGCTGAGAAGTAGATTTAGGTTTAAGTGCACTATTCGAGTGGTAGCCGTTAATTGGTTACCACTCAAATTACTGAACTAGATTTCTACTGGTTGGAGAGGTAAATCGACTGGTAAGTAGGTGCCTAGATAAGCCTTCGCGACTCGTCTCGCTTCGTCCGCGTATTCGGCGGTAATGTCACCGTGTTTCATCTGCGAAACAGTAAACACCGTATCGACAAGCTCAACCCAAATAAAGAACACTTCATCACGCATAGCAAAGTCTGGAACGTCGAAATAGTGATTAAACATTTCCAGAAGTGCTTTGGCTATCAAGCTATCATTGGAGCGGTCTTTTTGTTTGATAATTGGCGATGTTTTACCTGAAATAAATAGTTGGCGAGCCGCAGCTTCGCTACGATAAAACTGCATCGCGCGGTCAATTAGTATATCGACAATATCGTGCCATTGAGTGACAAGGTCACGTTCAGGTTTAGCACTGAGCAGACCTAACAGCTCGACGCCATAGTAACTTGCTAGTTCAGCGTAGAGATCATCGGAGTTTGCATAAAAATGATATGACGAACTTTTGGGTACACCTGCCGTAGCGGCAATATCAGCGAAAGTCACTTCACTAATGTCACGCTCGTTAAGCAGTTGCCTTGCGGCTGCGCGCAATTTTTCTCTGCGGATTATGCCTCGATTTTGCATGTAGTTCCTTTTCCGTAAATGCCCTCTAACTTGCTATTCTAATTCATTTTTTCTTACATTTAATTTAGAAATCAGCAAGTCAAATGAAGACACTTACGTTAAGGCAAATTCACTCTATTTGCAAAAAGGGCTCAGCCAATTGAGAAGGTTGCCGCGCATTGTACTGTCTCCTCTCAGTACTATCTCACCTTTAGGATCAAAATGAACAACTTGATCCGCTTTTAAATACTCACTCAGCTCTTGCAGTACTAGCCACGAAGATTGTGCTGACTCGATCTGGAGCCAATGCAATTGATCACCTGCTTGTACTAAAGCTCCGTTAAACGCCTGATTATTCAACAACGCATGAGCATCATTGATCACTTCCACCGCATCGTTCACCGCGATGGATACTTGAAGCGCTTCAGGTGTGACGAGTGCCCTCACTTGCTCTATACAATCACGCTGCTGAGTATGAATTTCTACCTGACAGCCCTTGGCTTCTAAATCACCTTGAAAGCCGCTGCTATAGAGCTGAAAAACAAACTGGTTTAGCTCATACGTTGAAGAGAATCTTGCCATCCACCACGCACTCCCCACTTGTGGAGAGTAACCACGTTCTTGGCTACGAGCCGACATGAAATTAGCGGTTAGATGAGACAAACTACTGATATGGTTTACCATTAACAATTGCTTTTTATTGGTCGATTTGGTTGCCATGCCCATTCCTTAGTTTTAGGTAGGGTGCTAGATCAAGCTAGCACCTACCAACTCTCAAGCGTTATTTTTCGTTGTTGAAAAATACCGAGACATCGTTATGAGGACGCGGAATAACGTGCGTCGCCACAACCGTGCCAATCGAGCCTGCGACTTCAGCTGCCGCTTCTATCGCCGCGTTAATCGCACCCACATCACCTTTGACGACAATCGCCACTAAACCATCTCCAACTTGCTCGCGGCTAACCAAAGAAACGTTTGCCGCTTTCACCATAGCATCTGCCGCAGCCAATGCTGTTACGTACCCTTTTGTTTCGATCATTCCAATTGCTTCAGACATTTGTCTATCTCCATTACATAATTTAGTGATCAATTGAGGCGACTACGAGCGCGTCAACTAATACGTCAGGTTGAGAAAAATAATCAGCAGCAATACTGCCGGTCACTATTAAAACTTGTTCGCCTTCTCCGCACCCTAGTGGGTCGAGAGCGACTATTTGGCTTTGCTTTTCATCATTTGGGCTAACAATCACCAACGCGCCTGCTGGCAACTGATTAACTTTCCGGCTTACCCATAACTTGCCGGTCACTTTGCCTGTAATCATTCGTCCTGCCTTACTATCTCGATACCAAGTTTTCGCGCCTTCGCTTTTGCTAACGGTGTGACCACCGAGTTGTCGGTAATCACTACTTTACTGACATGTTGCGTACAGTAATTCATCAGACGTTTTTCAGTTAGAGGCGCTGCGCTATGAGTTAGGCTATTTGTTGATCCAATCCCCTTCTCTTGGAGTACCTGTTTGATCACCTCTCTAATCAAAGTTCTTAGCTGGTCGACATTAAGGTTTACCTGTTGCATGACACCTCCATATTAGGTGCAGTCCAATATTGCAAAGCATCCGCTGATCCGGTTAAAACCACTCTGCCCGATGACCCTAAATATTTGAGCTGTAAAATCTGACACGACATCGATTTTTCTGCTTCATTGGCAATCGTTAGAGCATGAGTCGCGGGGCGACAATCAATGGTCAAAAGTCCGCTTCCTCTTGATACTAACGCACGCCTAAGCTGTCGATTAATTTGCTGAGCATGCTCTTGGCTTAGCGAGCTGACCACAGAAGAACTGGTTACCTGAGTGGATTGCTCACTGGCATTCGTTTCACTACTAACCAACTCAGCAGCAGCTCGTAGTTGGCTATTTTCAGCAGCGGTTAACACCACCCAACCGCTGCGTCCATCCATCTGCTTTTGAATCAACTCGACCTGACAGTACTTAAAAATTTTGTCGAGTAATGTATCGGTCTCGTGAGCAGGTCGAACTTCAAAGCAAAGCAGTCCAGCGGAGTTAGCGCCTAAGTTGCTTGCACCACTCATTTTTAAACTGAGCAGTAACCCAGACGAAAGACGCTCGATCAGCGTTAATGCGATTAACTCTTTCATTGGCGATTCTCCAATAAGCTTTGCAGCTCTTGTTGCACCAACTGTTTGATAAGCGCCTGTAAATCCGTATCTGCTGGTATCGCGCTTGGTTGATTGAAACTGGGCTCACCTCCTGCTGCATTTGCCATATTGGAAGTATTACCTGCTGGCCCAATCCCCGTTGACTGACTTGGATTTATACCGCGATTAGCCTGACTGTTTACCCTTTCAAGCGCCTTTTTTTCTACTTTGTGCATGTTGGCGGTGAGTTCTTTGTTCCAAGCGACTCGTGTCCATTGCACCAAGTGTTTAGCAGCAACGTTGTCGGATATTGAACTCCGGCCGTAGAATCCTGTGCCAATCACTGGGCTAGGCGTTAAGTTCGTTGCGACACCACTTGAACCAAACACGGCTGGCGCGTTGACAGTAATGCGACAAACAGGAAGTGAAATTCCCCATTGAGCGATCATGTCTTCATCACTAGAGTGGATGGCAGCAGAGTGACCTTTACCTTGAATTCGTAACATCGTGTGGGCACTGGCGAGACCTTGTTCGAAGTCAGACACCTTAATCATCGCCAGAACTGGAAATAGCTTTTCTTTACTAAAAGGTTCTTCTGGAGAAATTCGTGCAATCTCCACTCCCAAGACCTTGGTGGTTGGTGGCACTCTAAAACCCGCTTGCGAGGCTATGAATTGTGCGTCTTTGCCAATTGCCTTAGGGTTAAGTTTTCCTTCTGGATAGAGGTAATGTCGAAGCTTTTCAAGCTCATGGCCTGCAACATGGTAGCCACCAACACCTTGCATTTTCATCGCTAAATCATCAGCAATTTTTTCATGGGCAATCACTACAGACTCGCATGTGCACAATAAACTGTTGTCGAATGATTTACTCTGAACCAAAGATTGCGCTGCAAGTTCAAGATCTGCACTCATATCAACATAACACGCCACATTTCCCGGCCCGACACCTAATGCGGGATTGCCAGAACTGTATGCGGCTCTCACCATGGCAGGGCCACCTGTTGCAAGGATCAAATCCACCTCTTGCGAACCCATCAATTCCCCAACCAAAGCAACACTTGGTGAGCGCAATGTTTGTATCGCTCCTTTTGGTGCCCCCGCATTTTCTGCGACCTTCGCCAAGTAGTCGGCTGCATCAATTGAGCACTTCTTGGCGCCCGGATGGGGACAAAGTATCACCGCATTGCGGGTCATGAGAGCTGACAACACCTTATAGTAGATAGTGGCTACTGGGCTAGTTGACGGGATAAGCGCCGCAATCACACCTGCAGGCTTAGGGATCTCTAACACTTGCTTATTATGGTCAACACTGGCCCCACAATATTTTTTAAAATCAAAGCCTTCCAATTGCGCAGTCGCATTGACTTGGTTTTTCAGAGTCTTGTCTGGCAAATTACCAAACCCCGTCTCCTTTACCGCCCAATCCGCGTAAAACTCAGATTTTTCAAGGGCCGCTTGCGATACCTGTTGGACGATATGTTGTACTTGCTGAGGCGTAAAACATTGGAACTCTGCCGCCGCCCAATTTGCTAAAGTAAGCAGCGTATTGACGTTGTCTGGTCGCGCGTTCATGAATCCGATCCTTGGTTACTAATGTTAAATTGACTGGAATTTTGTGGCGCGTTTTTAAGCTGTTGAGTTACCAGCCTTAATGCCAGATCGAAGCGGTACAACATGTCATCACTGGTTTCCCTATCGATGAGCAAACCCGGTTTTAGTTGAAGAACTGACGGATTGAAAGAGGATAAAATTGCCCAAACGCCCTGCTTGTAGAGTTCACCCATGATATGAAGCGCGCCTTCTGGATGATTAAATTCCAAGCCAAACACTAGGCCACATTGACGGATGCCAATGAAGAAATCTGGGTAACGAGCCCGTAGGCGATCTAACCCCTCTCGAATATACAGAGAGCTATGTTCAACGGAGAGCTGAGTCTCTGGTCGCGTGGTTATCTCTAAAACTTTGCTCGCCACAACACAACCTAGTTCTGAACCGCCGTAAGTGGACACATGCCCAAACCCGTTCTCGTTGAGCCATTGGCCCGCTTTTTCAGACAACAGAGCTGCCGCTATTGGGTAGATCCCACCACCGATGCCTTTACCAGTAATAATAATATCGGGCGTAACGCCATAGGTTTGCACCGCCCACAATTGACCTGTACGCATCAGGCCTGTCTGAACTTCATCAGCAATGTAAAAAACATTGTATTTGTCACACAGCGCCCGAACACCTTGCAAATAGCCTGCATCTGGCATAACAAACCCTGCCGTTGCTGGAATGGTTTCGAGTATCACTGCCGCCACATCTTGTTGTGCCAAAACTTGTTCAAGCGACGCTAAGTCATTGAATGGCACGCGCTGGGAGTCTTGTGCTGAGGGTTCACAATTAAAGTATTTTGCGTTCACCTCATCACCGACTTGTAATGAGTAGCCAGTATGGCCGTGATAGGCCTGATTTACTGAAACGATCTTTTTCTTTTTGGTCGCTTGGCGCACAGTTTTTACCGCAATATCAATTGCTTCACTGCCGCTGGTCGCAAACACGCAATAACTCATACCCGGAGATAGCTCGACCAAGGTTTTAGCTAAACTTGCACGTTGGCTCGAAGGGAAATGATGGTTACCCGCATCAAACTCGGCTGTTGCTTGGTTAAGTGCATCGATGACTTCTGGGTGTCGGTGACCAAGATTAAATGTCCCACCATTTAGGTGCATGTCGATAAACTTACGCCCATCCATATCATAGATGAAGTACCCTTCACGCTTGCCTATAACTAGGTCAATCCCCCACTTCTGCCAGTCTCTGGTTTTCGCCGGATTCCAATACTGTTCCGAGTCCCTTACAACCTGCTGCTTATCCATTACACATCCCTGTTTAATTGCGCTCATTACAAGTCATTGATTTGCGGTAACTTTCAAAATCACATCCATGCAAGCCTCACACTTTGTTGCATTTTTGTTGTCTTAATGTTGCCTACAAACTCGAATATAGTCTAGTTTGTATTTCCGAAGCAACGACTTTTACGTAAGTTCGTCGCAACTACGTGATTTATGTCAATACAGTGTTAATGGAGTGATAAAGATGGATTTTTACGATTTGGAGTTAGATCAACAACTTGAACACCTGTGCGAGATTGCGTTGAACGCGCTGCCCCACTGGAGCTTAGACAGTGAATCAACAGTGACGGCGGTTAAACACCGCGAGAACGCAGTTTTTAAAGTCGTTACCCCAGAAAAAGTTTGCTACGCACTGCGTGTTCACCGATTGGATTACCATACTGATGCCGAACTTCAATCTGAGATGCAGTGGATGAATGCCATGCGCGAAAGGGGGGTCATGACACCAAAACCAATACTCAGCGCCCAAGGGCAATATGTTGAAGTGGTAACCAGCACTTTCCTACCAGAAGGTCGACAAGTTGACATGTTGGAATGGATCGACTGTCAACCACTCGGCTCAATTGAAGACGGAATTGATAACACAGAGCAGTATAAAATGGTTGGCCAATTGATGGCCAAGTTACATTCAGAAACCGAAAAATGGCCTCTGCCGGAAAACTTTACTCGTGCCCATTGGGATGTTGACGGTTTACTGGGTAAAAACCCGCTTTGGGGGCGTGCTTGGGATCATGAAGACTTGACGCCAGAACAGCGAGTCTTGATCATTGAAGCTCGCGATCAAGGGCGGAAAGTACTCTCCTCAATTCCTAAACAAGCGCCACAATATGGCCTTATCCATTGTGATTTTTTACCTGAAAATCTACTTGTTGATGGTTCTGGTCAGATTCATTTGATCGATTTTGATGATGCAGGATTTGGCTATCATATGTTTGATATCGCCACTACCGTATTTTGGTTTATGGGCGACGAGTCATTTGACGATATTGTTGCTCAGTTTCTAGAAGGCTATGAATCCGTTCGCCAACTCCCCGAGGAGCAAAAAGAACTGCTACCTTGGTTCCTACTGATCCGTGGTATGGCCTATCTTGGTTGGGGCCAAACTCGTAGTGAGACCGATGTGGCGAAAGAGATGTTCGCACCGGTATTAGAGGCCGTAACGCACCTTGCAACTATGTTGCTACAGCCAAGCGAAGAGCTTGCATAAGCCTAAATAGAAAGGTGGGATTAAAAAAGCGAGCTAATACTAGCTCGCTTTGCGGTTAACTTAATCTCATTATCGACTTTTACCCTTTACTCTCCCTCAATTCCCCTTACAATTGTGCCAAGTTTGAATTTCAAGGTTAGTTCTATGTCTATCCAATGGTTTCCGGGCCATATGCACAAGGCTCAAAAAGAGATTGCTGAAGCGATCCCTCAAATCGATGTGATTATCGAGGTGCTTGACGCTCGTATTCCTTTTAGTAGCGAAAACCCGATGATTGCTGAGTTAAAGGGTGATAAGCCAGTTGTAAAAGTGCTCAATAAACGCGATCTTGCCGATCCTGAATTGACTCAACTTTGGATTGACCATTTTGAGAAGGAGCACAATGTAAAAGCAATTGCGATTACCACCTCTCAGCCACACGAAGTGCAGAAGATCATGGAGTTGGTACGTAAGCTTGCGCCGCACCGTGAAGAGATTGGTAAAAACATTCGCACCATGATTATGGGTATCCCGAATGTAGGTAAATCGACCATTATCAACTCACTGGCTGGTCGTACTATCGCTGTTACTGGTAACCAACCTGCGGTAACGCGTCGTCAGCAGCGCATCAACCTGCAAAATGGTATTGTGCTTTCTGACACGCCGGGAATCCTGTGGCCAAAAGTGGAAAACCCGCACAGTGGCTTCCGCCTTGCTGCCACTGGCGCGGTAAAAGATACCGCAATGGAATACGATGAAGTTGCTTTCTACACAGTAGAGTACCTAGCGAAAGCTTACCCACAGCGCTTACAAGAACGTTATGAGATTGAAGAACTTCCGGAAAGTGACATAGAACTGATGGAAGAGATTGGTCGCAGACGCGGTGCATTGCGTTCCGGCGGTCGAGTAGACTTACACAAATGTTCGGAAATTCTACTCCACGAGTTACGTAACGGTACACTTGGACAAATCACGCTTGAGCTACCTGAGATGATTACTCAAGAGCTTATCGAAGTTGAACTAGAAGCGGCTCGAAAAGCAGAAGAGAAAGCGAAGAAGAAAGAAGAACGTCGCAAGCGGTATCTTAAAAACAAACGCTAATTTGACTAAGGGCAGTGATTACACTGCCCTTTTTTGTAGCCTATTGTTATAGTGTAACAAAAAGAGCAAGAGAGTATTTTTGATGAGCATACCAACTAATATCATCACTGGATTCCTAGGTACAGGTAAAACGACTGCTATCCTTAATCTTCTTAAAGAAAAGCCTAAAGGTGAACGCTGGGCGGTGCTCGTTAATGAGTTTGGCGAAATTGGCATCGATGGCGCCATGTTGACCGATCAAGGCGCTCTCATTAAAGAAGTGCCTGGCGGATGTATGTGCTGCGCGGCGGGTGTCCCTATGTCTGTCGCGATTACTGCGCTTTTAAGAACAAAACCCGACAGATTGATTGTTGAGCCAACAGGCTTAGGGCACGCACATAAAGTATTAGCGACGCTAACCTCTAGCCAGTTCTCAGACTATATCGATTTACGAGCAACGATTGGTCTGGTCGACCCTAGAAACCTAACCAAAGATAAGTACCTGAAAAATCAAAACTTCACTGACCAATTGGCCATTTCTGATATTGTCATCGGCAACAAAGTCGATCAGTGTCATGTCAGCGATATTGATGCCTTCAATGACTGGGTAACCGATCAAACGCCACCAAAAGTGTTCAGCCAGTTAGTTAAACAGGGCAACTTCCCTATCGAACTATTAGACTCTCCGCGTCGCGACCATTCAGTCTCAACCGAAGTCGCTGCACATCACCATGAGCACGCCGAGTTAGAGCCTCAGTTCGCTTTAGCGCCTGATCAAACCTATGTACGTAAAGAAAACAAAGGCCAAGGTTACTTTAGTTGTGGTTGGATTTTTGGAGCGGAAGTGGTTTTCAACTTTGACGAGCTGTTTTCTGTGCTCTCTGATCTCACCGCTGAACGGGTTAAAGGGGTGTTAAACACCACAAATGGTTGTTTTGCTTTCAATGTTAGCAATGGCGTTGTGTCGGTCAACGAGATGTCTTTAGAAGGGTTTGAGAGCCGTTTGGAAGTGATCGACAACCAACTACTGCCTTGGGACCAACTGGAAGATGTTTTAAAACAAATCTCCAACCTAGAAAAATAACTCACCCTCTACACGACAAAAGGCGCACCATTAAGTGCGCCCTATCCCTCGTTACTCAATCGTGAGTTTGCGAATCAGGAGGTCATTATGTTGCGACCTGATAAAAAACGAGGCTTTCAATTTTACTGTTGAATCCATCCAAATTGTAGGTAAGGCGACATTTCCTCCATGCGGGTCGATTCAAATTGCCTTACCTCTTAACTATGGTTCAAATCAGTGATTATGCAAGGTCGTCACCCTATAGCTTGTGCTGATATTGTGATTTTCATCCAGTAATTATCCTCACAGAATATCAACCTGTCTTTTCATCTCATATTTGAAAATCAATATTCCATTCTTATTGCTATAGTTAGCACTTCTCAGCGGTATAATTCTTACTACACCTATCGATATGCCGACTCAACGGGAGCCCCACTTTCATGACCAAGAGAGAAAAATTTAAGCAATCCTTACTCGCCAAAGTACCCAAGGATGCGGTAAATCAATTTCTCTCAAAGGACAAAACGCCTATTTCTGTCTTGGCGCTTTCTTTGATAGTAGGCATTCTAGCCGGATTGGTCGGCACCTATTTTGAAATCGCGGTTCACTTTGTTTCTGAAACTCGTACGGATTGGTTAAAAAACGAAATAGGCGGTGTGTTGCCTCTTTGGTTAGCGGCGTTTCTGATTAGTGCAGCGCTTGCTTTCATTGGCTATTACCTCGTTCATCGCTTTGCGCCCGAAGCCGCAGGCTCTGGTATACCAGAGATTGAAGGTGCGATGGATGGAATCCGCCCAGTTCGTTGGTGGCGCGTCATTCCGGTTAAATTCTTTGGTGGTATGGGTGCACTTGGCTCGGGTATGGTTCTAGGTCGCGAAGGGCCAACAGTACAAATGGGTGGCGCTATCGGGCGCATGGTGACTGATATCTTCAAAGTCAAAGATGATGATACTCGCCATTCACTGCTCGCATCAGGTGCAGCAGGCGGTTTAGCGGCGGCATTCAATGCCCCTCTGGCTGGCATTATGTTTGTTGTCGAAGAGATGCGTCCTCAATTTCGCTACTCTTTGATCTCTATTCGAGCAGTAATCATTTCGGCTATCTCCGCCAACATTGTCTTTCGCTACATTAACGGTCAACACGCGGTGATCACCATGCCGCAGTATGAAGCGCCCGAGCTTCCTACTCTGTGGCTGTTTCTTCTTTTAGGTGCCCTATTTGGGATATTTGGTGTCGTCTTCAACCAGCTCGTCACTTTATCGCAAGATCTGTTTGTGAAACTTCATCGCAACGACAGAAAACGTTACTTGATCACTGGTTCTTTAATTGGTGGTTGCTTCGGAATCATGTTGCTCTATTTTCCTTCCGTTACCGGTGGCGGGATTGGTCTCATCCCAACGATTACCAACGGGGGCTATAGCGCGCAAATACTTCTGCTGCTATTTGTCGCTCGTATTGCTACCACACTTATCTGTTTTGGTTCTGGCGCTCCCGGTGGCATTTTTGCGCCTATGTTGGCTTTAGGCACTTTATTCGGTTATGCGTTTGGCTTGATTGCACAGGGCCTGTTACCGGATCTCAATATTACTCCGGGCATGTTTGCCATTGCTGGAATGGGCGCTTTGTTTGCGGCGACTGTTCGTGCACCGATAACCGGAATCTTGTTAGTTATAGAGATGACCAATAACTACTATCTGATCCTTCCTCTCATCATTACCAGTTTAGGTGCAGTGATTTTTGCACAACTGCTTGGTGGGCAGCCAATCTATAGCCAACTGCTTCATCGAACCCTAAAAAATGAGAAGTTGAGACAGAAAGATCTCCCATCAGATACCGAATGAGATTTGCGTCGCAACCGTTTGGCTTGCTATGATCGCGGCAATTAACCCCGCATCATTAAAAGATATCGGCAACTTCCTAGTACTAGGGATGCCGAAAGCCGTATAAGGAAAACGTCGTTGAACTGGAGACGCTTTACTCAATTTCAGAGTGTCCCGCCTTCACAGGCCTCGTTAGCATTAGGTGTTATTGGACTCGGTCATGCATGGGCACTCTATGTCCCAGAAGTTGGCGAGGTTATTAGACCTTACCTAGCTGGCTTAGGCGCAATTCTGCTGTTTCCCGTGCTAGTTAAGTATCTTACTAGTTACAGCACCTTTATGAACGACATCCGCCACCCACTTAGCGGTAGCCTAATGGCGCCGATGAGTATGGCACTGCTAATCCTATGCGACTATTTAGCCGTAATTTCACCGATTATTGCCTACCCTTTGTGGTTTGCCGCATTGCTCTTACACCTGACCATGATGCTCTTATTCTTCACATTTCAGTTGAAGAACTTCAAGATGAGCAACATTGTACCAAGTTGGTTTCTCTACCCAGTTGGCGTCATTAGCAGTTCTCTCGCAGGTACTCAATTTGGTCACACGGTATTCTCTGAAACCTTGGTCAGCATTTGCATCACCATCTATTTCTTTATGCTGCCGTTGGTACTTTATAGACTAGTCTTTGAGGGAATGTTACCTAAAAGAGCCAAGCCTACGCTCGCCATCATGGCTGCACCCGTAAACCTCACGTTAGCAACCTATTTGGTCAACTTCGAACAGCCAGATCCTATCTTAACTGGCGCTCTCGCAGGTATTGCCATCACCATGACACTGCTTATTTACCTTTGCTACATAAGATTGATGAGGCTGCAATTTCAACCATCGATCGCTGCAGTGACCTTCCCATCGGTCATCAGTGCTATTGCAATGCATCGACTCACGTCATTTTTTGCCGAAAATCATCCGCATTGGCATTGGTTACATAACTTTGGGCTGATTGAGTTGTCAGTAGCAACAGGTTTAGTCGCTTGGGTTGCTGCAGGGTATTTAAAAATGTATTGGCCAGAAGTCTTCACTTCGGAGATAAAAGCGAATTCGCAATAATTAAAGTGTGCGAGACGGGTAATTAACGGATTATTTATTAAGACAATTCCCCGTCAGGGTAATTATTCTTAGTCAATATACCATTGATTATAATTTTATCTGTTAGTATACGCAAGAAAATCACATTTTATATTAGATTTATTATTCAACCATATTTATACATAGTTAGTCAGCTGGCGCTTACGACTAATAACTTAAGGCTATGTATTATGAATATGTTAACAACGCGATCTCGCCTGCCCGAGTTTATCGACAGACGAATCAACTACTATGTTTCTGACCTAATAAATAAAAAAGATAATGGTAGAAACCTAGTTTTAGGTAAGAAGCCGCACCCGGGTGATATCATTTTGCAAAGTAATGATTACCTTGCGCTGACCCATCACCCTAAAATCATAGACGCTCAAGTTAATTCATTGCTCTCCAAGAAAGACACGGCATTTATGTCTAATGTGTTTTTACACAGTGATGGACTAGATAAATCTGTTGAGCACCATCTTGCGGATTACACTGGGTTTCAAACTTGTACCATTGCCCCATCGGGTTGGATTGCCAACATCGGCCTACTTCAAACCATCTGTGATTCAGAAACCAATGTGTACATCGACTTCTTTGCGCATATGTCACTTTGGGAAGGGGCTCGCATCGCTGGTGCCAATATCCACCCCTTTATGCATAACAATGCCAAGCACCTTAGGCGTTTAATCAAACGCAATGGTCCTGGTGTAGTCTTGATCGACTCCATATACAGTACGATTGGTACCATTGCACCACTTCAGGAGTTGGTCTCTTTAGCCAAAGAACTAGATTGTGCGATTGTCGTCGATGAGTCTCACTCGGTCGGTGTTTACGGCCCTAAAGGCGCCGGATTACTTCAAGAGCTCGGCCTCACTGAACAGGTCGACTTCATGACTGCCAGCCTAGCAAAAACATTTGCTTATCGCGCTGGTGCAGTTTGGTGTAATAACTTAACAGGTCAAGTAGTGCCCTACGTCTCCTTTCCTTCCATCTTCAGCTCTGCAATGATGTCGTTCGAGCTCGATAGAATTGATGCCACATTAAGTGTCATTAAGGAAAGTGATCAATCCCGCAAGCGTCTTATGGAATGTTCAGAGCAAGTTCGTGAAGGTCTTGCAAATATTGGCTATAACATTCGTAGCGAATCTCAAATCATTAGCTTAGAAACCGCTGAAAAAACCAATACACGTAAGGTAAGAGATTTTTTTGAAGACCATGGCGTATTCGGTTCTGTTTTCTGTACACCTGCGACGCCGGATAATAAAAACATCTTACGTTTATCTTTAAATAGTGCCTTAACTAGTACTGATATTGATAATATTTTATCGGTCGCGAAGAAAGCCCACGAAAATAAGGAACTTTATTTCGTATAAATATTAAAACGCCTCTTTTAAATAGGGGCGTTATTATTTAAGCATGCCGTTTGGACTAGATGTAATCCGCTACTTTATCAAGTAATTTAACTTTATCGACAGGCTTAATTAAGTATCCATTCATACCCGCTTGGTCAATTTTAGTGAGGGTTTCTTTTCGATTATCACCGGTGTGCCCAAGAATCGGCACGTTAGCGTAGACTTCTTCTGACTCTCGAATAAGAGTCGTAGTTTCTAAGCCATCCAACATTGGCATTTCGAGGTCCATCAGAATCAAATCAACCTGTTCACTGCTCAGAACACTCAACACCTCATTGCCATCTCCGGCCTGAGAAACTTGGTAGCCCTGTTTGTTAAGCAAGATAGTGGTTAACTGCCTCATTGATTCATTGTCATCGGCAATCAAGATACGCTTACCAACCACGGCAGGTGCTTTTTTCGGAATAAGGTTTCGATTAGGTTCGACGTTACCAAACATAAGCGAATCAACCGACTGAGTAACATCAAGCAGAAATTGCGCTTTCTCCTTTGGATAAAATGTAAGGAATCGGCTGAATCGATTATGGTACTGACCATCATGAGCAAAAAGCATCACGATTTTTGCTTCAGTAAAGTGGAGCTTAGACTCCAACATTAGATACTCTTGCTCACTGCATGTCTCTAGATCGAGTAGTATCAAATCGTATTCAAATTCGAACTCTTCCTTCGCCCTAGCCTGCTCAAAATCGACCACATCACACAGCGCCCCAGTGTAGAAAGTAAACTCGTTTAACTTGCGCTTGACCGCCACATCATCACCAACGTAAAGCATTGATTTGGTTCTTAGAATATCTTGTTTGATTGAAGTCACTTTTTGGGACTCATAGCGAGGAAATTTAAGGGTAAAGCGCGTCCACTCTCCGAGTACCGACTCACATTTTATTCTGCCGCCAAAAGCGTGCATGACACGTTTACAAAAAGGCAATCCAAGCCCGTAGCTTGAGGATTTTCCTGAGGTATAAAAATCTTTAAAGACAAACTCTAATTTATCTTTCTCTATCCCGATTCCGTTGTCTTCGAAGTAGAGATAGTTAAACTCATGATCACTCCTGATCGTGATCGCAATCTTAAACTCTTCACCATTCTGGTAATAGAGTGAGTTTTTTAGCAAATTGTACAGCGCATACTTCAATAACGTATCGCTACCAAAATAGTCAAAGTCACTTTCGACATGTAAATTCACCACTTGTTTGGCGTGATCGCTAGGATAAGAGAAACTTGCCAACGACTCTCTGGCGATCTTCTCGACAGAATAAGACCGAAACGTTGAGTGTGATACTCGGCTCTGGTCAATGGAGGTAAGCAATAAGTCTATCGCGTCGTTACCATTGCGTATGACTTCATCAGCTCCTGAAAGCACTTCTTTCATGCGCTCGATATCCAGCTTATCGATCTCTGCTTTGTCTCCTTTAATCGTCTTGATAGAAGGTAAAGACGAGTCGAGTACGTCTACGGATGCTTTAAGTGCGCTTAACGGATTGCGCATTTCATGAGCGATACCCGCGCCAAATGACTTGGCAATTGAGACTTTCGACTCATGCTCTACTTGGTTACGGAAATAGAACAAGTTACCAAAGACATAAGTAAACAAGAAAATTGGGATGTAAGGCCAAATCACGACCACTTCTGTCTCGACTTTGGCAGGAGCGTGTTCTAATCCATAGCTAAACAAGTAGGCCGCTACGATGGCAATCATCGCCTGCAGCAACATGACACGAGTCTCATGGACTAATAACACATGAAGAAAGATCGAAGACATGAAGGACATTGCCCATACTGTCGACCATTCATTCATAAACATCATAAACGAGAAAAAGAACGGTAAGCAGATGGTGATTGTCACCAAGTAGTAATAAGGCAGATATCGTTTCAGTGGAGGAGGCGTATATTTTCTTAACGCGAGCCCTAACAGGAGCAAAGCGCAAAAAAACCTTAACGGCGCATTTTCATAGGGCTGCGGGTACATGTACGACCAAATGTAGAAGTATGCTGGAAAGCCGAAGAATCCCATCCACCCGACTAACTCAAGGTTGGGATCTGCGTACTGATAAATCTTCTTTACTACATTCATGCATCACAACCGCTACGCGCAACTTCCTTATCGCCTAGAGCACCAATAAAGCACCTTAAGCCCCCGTTAAAAGAATATATCTGCTAGGCAAAAAAGAGTTGCCTGCCAACTGTCATCAATTCGATGCTCTTAACATAAATCATTGTTATAGATTGAGCATACGCAACATAGTGAACTATGTATATTTTAGCCTGCTCTACGCATGCATACCAACTAATTGAATACGGCTACCCAATCGAGAGGCTTCGACATCAATTCTTAAAGGCATTTGCTCTTTAAGTTCAGTAACATGGGATATTAAGCCAATCATACGCCCTGCTTGCTGCAAATCGATCAGTGTTTGAATCGCTAAATCCAACGACTCTGGGTCCAAGCTACCAAATCCTTCATCAATAAACAGAGTATCAAGCTTAATGCCGCCACTGTATGACTGAACCACATCAGATAGACCTAGCGCTAAAGCAAGTGCCGCCATGAACGACTCTCCACCAGACAAGGTTGCAACATCACGCGTTTTTCCGGTGTAGCCATCTTCGACACTCAAATCGAGCCCGCGACCTGCCGCACCTTTGAAACCTTCTGTCTTACGAACCAGTTGATAACGCCCTTTGCTCATCATATTTAAGCGTTGAGAAGCTTGAATCAGCACATCGTCGAGCAGCACACCAAGTACAAATCGGTGTAGACTGACTCTACTGCCCGTTTTGCCACTCGCTACGTCATAAAGAGTGCCGTAAACCTTGTACTCCGCTTCTAAGCGCTGATTTTTATCATGCAGGCTATTGATATCTTTTTGTACCTTCTCAAGGCGCTCAGTCAGTGAATGTACTGTATCTAACGAGCCTCGACATTCGCGGTATTTTATCTCTGCGGCATCCAATTCAGTTTGTTTTTTATCAAGATCTGGCTTTTCAATGTCATTTAACTGCTCATTAAGGTCTTTAACAGACTGTTCTAACTGAGTAGCAGTCTGAACATACTCATTAATTTGCGCTTGCCATTGATCATATAGCTGCGGCTCTATGCGAGCTTGAAGAAACTGCTGTTTGGAATCTATTGCAGAAAGTTCTAGCTGAGACTGCCACTCTTTGTCCGCTTGTTGATTGTGTACTTTTCCATCTTCGAGTAACTGAGTCGTTGAGCTTCTTTCCGTATCAATAGCAACAAGCGCTAACTTAGCCTGTTTCGCAGATTGTTGAGCCTTTTCTAACGTCTGATCAAGCTGTGAAATGTTCGCTTTTTGAGCGAGGTATTGGCGCTCGACCACTTCAACTGATGTGTATTGTCGGTCAATCCCAGAGGATACTTTTTCAAGTTGCTGGTTTTGAACATCTAACGCTGAGTCATTTGCAGAGATCGACGATTTCAGCTCATTGATTTTCGCTTCACCATTGGCGCAGCGTTGGGTCAGCTCTTGAACGGTTTTTTCCATCTTATCAAGATCAATCGCCGCTAATACATTTAACCTCGCTTTCTGCTGGGCTATCTCTTGCTGTAGTTGCTCAAGGCTCATAGCAGCGCCTTCACCTAACTCGCGTTGTAACTCTTTAATGTGCTTGTCTTGAGCCACAATTGTCGCTTGCTGTTGTTCCAGTATATTAGTTTGTCGGTTTAATTCATCAATCGCACTGCGCTCTTTCTGCCGAGCGGCTTGCACCGACTCTTTAGAAACAGGCTCACCTTGAAACATGGCTGGTACAGGATGCTCTTGGCTACCACACACAGGACACGGCGAGCCTTTTTCCAGCTTTTGAGCCAACAGTGCAGCTTGAGAATTATGCCAACTCAGTTCTTGTTCATCGGCGTATTTTTGCTTTTCAGCAACATCTTTTTTCGCCTTCTCGACTTGTTCTGTAAGTGGGACAAGCTTCTGCTGTAGGCGAGCAAGCTCAGCGGTTTGGGCTGCAAGCTTGTTAAGGTCGTCAAGCAGGCGCTGATTGCTTAATAGGCCGGTTTCTAAATTTGATTTCTCGGTCAGATCTTTACGCGCTTGTTCAAGTGCGCTGACACCTGATTCGGCCTCTTTTTGCAGTTGCTGTCTAAGCTCATTGTATTGGATGATCTTTTTATCATAATCAATTCGAGTGGTATTTAACGCGCCAATACTTTTCTCTAGTTCCACTTTCTCAATCAGTTTTGCTTTGACCTGATCCAGTTTAAATAGCGCTTCCGTCAGCATAGGGATCTGTTGTGCGCTCTCATCGGCACTCTTAAGTACCTGTTCTTCGTGTTGAGAAGCCTTTTCAGCAGCTAGATGTTGCGCTTGTAGAGCCTCTAATTTGGTTACTAGAGCAGCTACCTGTTTCGCGCTTGATTGCATGTTAGCGTAGGCTACTTCAAGATGGCTCGCGCTCTTAGCTAGCTTTAGCTTAGACTCCAGCTCGGTAATCTGCGCTTTGTTCTTCAGATGTGATTGCTGAGCCGCCACTGTCGAAGCGCGCTTATTAAATAACTCATTGAGCGATTTAGCTTTGTTTAGCTCACTCTTTACGATATTGAGAGCCTCTAACTCCTTCACCTCAACGCTTTTGGCTTGTTCGAGTTCGCTACGAGAATGAATCATTCGCTCTTGTAACTCTTGTTCTGTGGACACTTCAGCCACTTGCAATGCACCGCGGATTTGATTGTCGAACTCATCTTTTGCCTTGCTAATCGCACTGGCTTTGTCTTTCAACGCAAATTCGATTCTCTTATACACGTCTGTCTGGAATAGCTGGCCGAAAATTGCTTCACGTTCTTTTGATGAAGCGAGTAAAAGCTCTCGAAACTTGCCCTGAGGCAACACCATAACCTGTCGGAACTGGGTTTCATTTAGCCCTAGTAAGTTGGCAACTTCATTTTTAACCTGAGCCGTTTTACTTGTAATTAGGACTTCATCATCGGTAATTTCATACAAGGAAGCCGTATGTTTGCGTGTTGTCAGACCTTCACCACGTGCTTTCGGTGCTTCTTGCTCAGGTGCGCGAGTAACTCGATAGTGTTTACCGTTTAAGGAGAACTCCAGAGTCACTTCTGTGAGTAAATTCGCGGCAGCTTGGTCGCAGCGCATTTGGTTACCCTGACGCTCATTGCCCGTCGTTTCACCATACAAGGCAAAGCAGATCGCATCGAGTATTGACGTTTTTCCAGAGCCCGTAGGCCCGTTGATGAGAAAAAGAGGATTTAACCCTAAATGATTGAATTCGATTTGTTCTGTTTTAGCAAAAGGGCCGAAAGCCTGCATTATTAATTTTGTTGGTTTCATGATCTGCCCTATTGCTCGGTTAGCTGCTTGATAATGTCGGTAATCGCTTTGTCTTGCTCTTCGCTGAGCTGACTATCTTGTGCTTCAACAAAGAAATCGCGAAACATATCGACCTCACTACGAGCCAACTTGGCCGCTGCCATCTGCTGTTCAACACCCACCAGCATACCTGGCTTTTCAAGGTGCAATACGTTGGGGTAGACAGATCTTAGCTTCTCCATAGGGTTTAAGATGGCGTGTCTGTCCATTAACCGAACCAGTAAATAGTCGTGGCTATTGGGGTCGGTTTTACCTTGGGCAATGATTTCATCCAACTCCCCTTCGATTATGCGCATTTCGTGTGGGGCACTCAGATCAATATGGGTTGATGATTTGAAACCAGACTTGTCGAGTTCAACGAGAGTCATGCCTTTCTTTTGGTGCTGCTCAGAGAAGCTATATTTCATCAACGAGCCGGAATAACGGATGTACTCTTCACCTTTCTTTTGCGGCTGATGAAGATGCCCAAGGGCAACATAATCAAACGGAGTAAAGTGCTCGTGACTCACGCGATCCGAGCCGCCAATAGACAGTGGCCTTTCTGACTCTGACTCAATCGCTCCATCAACAAAGCAGTGAGAAATCAGGATATTACTCGCATTAGGGTCAAAAGTAGCAGTGATCTCTTCACACAACAGCTTATGCGCATCATCGTGGGTAGCTACCGGCTGCTTAAAGTGGTGGCGCACAAGTTCCGGGTCATTGTAAGGCATGCCATAAAAGCGGACTGTGCCCAAGTCTGTTTTCAGCTCAACCGGTGTCAGCATATCTTTAAAGTTGGCAATGATATGAAGCCCTGATTCTGCCATTTGCTGAGAGCCAAAACCTAAGCGCTCTGCTCCGTCATGATTTCCTGGGATTAGAATAATCGGCAGCTTTAATTCGCCGCACACTCGACTTATAAACTGGTTCATCAATTCAATTGCAGCAGTCGGAGGCACAGAGCGATCGTAGACATCTCCCGCGATAACCAACGCGTCAACTGTGTTGGATTGAATGTATTCAATGATCTGTTCGAGAACGACTTTTTGATCATCTAAAAGAGAAACATTGTGAAATTGACGACCGAGATGCCAGTCAGAAGTGTGAAGGAATTTCATGTAAGCCCAGTGTATTCCTAGGGTCTGTTGACCTTTTGCGGTTAAATTTTGTTCGAGATAAAAGCGTTTTAATCGCGGCGAGAGGTTTGTAGCCTAGTTATTCTAAGCAAAACACCTCTCAACAAAGAGTAAAACAGTTTTAGCGGGGGCGCCCAGCTCGAACCCTTCGGGCAGCGTTTGTGGCTCCTTTCTGCTGCGTTATCGGCTTATCAGGTAGAGTAACTACAGTTCAAAGCCTCTGCCTTGCAGAAAAAAACCACAAACTGCTGCAAAAATCAGCTCAAAAGGTCAACAGACCCTATTACTTAGGCCGATATAATAATATTAATGCGAGGTTCATTGATATAAAAAGTCGCACCGAGAGTGCGACTTTTGTACTTAAATTATCAAGTTATGGGCGATTCTTACAGTGTTCAATCGCATTACTCAAAAGCTCAAGAGCAGACTGCTCACACTCAGGAAGCTGGGCATCGCTTTCGCTAAGTGGTGTGACTCGCTCGCCCCATTTTAAGTGACAAGCTCCCCAAGTTAACCCAGCACCGAATGCAGCAAGTAGCAAGTTATCACCCGGCTTAACAAAGCCTTGCTCTAACGACTCACATAATGCAATAGGCACTGTCGCGGCCGATGTATTACCGTACTTTTGAATGTTCACAAACGCCTTATCTTGACTGATGCCTGATAGATCACACAAGGTCTGGATAATGCGGATATTTGCTTGATGGGGAATCACAACATCGACATCATCAGTAGAAAGCTCACTGCGCGCCAACACACTCTGTGCCGCAGCACCCATACCTTTTACTGCGCGCTTGAAGATCTCTTTACCAACAAAGTTAAAATCCCAGTGGCCATTATCCGCTGCAAACCTGTCCATGCACGTACCAAATTTAGGAACAGCCAAAATATCACGCCCTGCTGAATCACAGCCAAGCTGCGCATTTTGTAAGCCAACCTGTTCTTCTGTACGTGTTAATACCACCGCACCCGCACCGTCACCAAACAGTACGGCGGTATCGCGCATCGTCCAATCCAAGAAAAACGACAAACGCTCCGCTCCAATTACAATGGCATTTTGGTAGTTGCCCGCTTGTAATAGACGAGTTGCTGTCTCTAAGCCATAAACAAACCCAGTACACGCCGCGTTCAAATCAAACGCAGTTGCGGTTGCGATCCCCAGGTTTTGCGCCACTTTAGACGCCGCGTTTGGAATCAATGTATCTGGAGAACACGTCGCGACTATAATTAAATCTATTTCATCTGCGCTTTTACCAGCACAGGCGAGCGCGTGTTGGGCCGCGACGGTGGCCATATCCGATGTTTGCGCATGGCTAATTCGGCGGCTTTCAATACCCGTACGGCTACGGATCCACTCATCAGATGTATCGAGAAAAGTACTTAGGTCTTCATTGGAAAGTATTGCGGGAGGTAGGCATTTTCCCCAACCAGTAATTTCCGCATAGAAATTTTTCATTTAGAGCCTTTAATTTAGTTATTTGTATCTCTTGGTATAAACAGAGTATAACTAGCAGCGACAGCAACTGTCATCTACTAGAAATAATAACGAGAGAGATATCATGTCTACCTTTAATACGCGTTGTCCATCTTGCTCAGGCGTGAATCGCGTACCATCAGAACGCATTTCTGAAGCGCCAACTTGTGGAAAATGCAAAAACCTGCTTTTAGACGGGGCTCCTGTGGAGGGAACCGACAGTAATTTTGAGGCTATCTTAGATAGTGATACACCGGTTGTGGTCGATTTCTGGGCCCCTTGGTGTAATCCTTGTGTAGGGTTTGCCCCAGTCTTTTCTGATGTTGCAGCAGAGCGAACAAAAGATGTTCGATTTGTAAAAATTGACACTGAAAACCAGCAAAATCTCGCCGCCAAATATCAAATTAGAAGCATCCCTACCGTTATGGTCTTCAAAAACGGAAAAAGAGTTGATGTGATAAACGGCGCTCTTCCTAAAGGTCAGTTTGATCAATGGCTTAATCAAGCTCTCGCGAAATAGAAGCCTTTATATTTATCCAAGTTAAAAGCGAGTAAATATGTACATTTACTCGCTTTTTTCTTTGATTTATTCATCAAACATGATGATAAATTTCTTTTACCGTCATGGTCAAAAGTTTTCGTTTCACCTTTCACCCGTTTCACCCCATAGTCGCGCCGAAATTTGTTCAGTTTTACGACAACTAAAGAGGCCACGACATTGGAAAATACCCTTCAACCTGCTCCAAAAGCTCGCATTTCTGTACCGGTTATTGCGCTTGCTCTTTATGCGGTCGCGTCGGGATATTTGATGAGCTTAATTCCTTTGATGCTTTCTGAATATAGCTTGGATTCATCGCTGGCTAGTTGGCTCGCCAGTGTTTTCTACGCGGGGTTATTGATTGGCGCAGCTAGTATCGAACCTTTGGTTAAAAAGGTGGGTCACCGCAATGCCTTTGTATGGTGCTTAGTGACGTTTATTACCACCATTATGGTTTTACCATTAGTTGCCCATGCTACAGTTTGGCTTGTTGCTCGTTTTATCGCGGGCGTCGCTGTCGCAGGCGTGTTTGTCATTGTTGAGTCTTGGTTACTACACGGCGACGAAAACGCACGAGCGAAAAGACTTGGCCTGTACATGGGCTCTCTTTACGGTGGTAGCGCAATTGGTCAGCTAGGTATTGGCACTATCGGCGTCTCTGGTGGTGTGCCATTTATCGCTATCGTTACCTTATTGTTAGTCGCAGTTGTGGTACTTGTATTTGGTGACAGCGACCAACCGGAAAATGAGCATAGCACGCCACTTTCACTTAAACAGATCAGCAAGTTGAATCATGCCGCGATCATTGGTTGTGTGGTTTCAGGGCTCACCCTTGGCGCGATTTACGGGTTGATGCCAGTTGAACTGCAAAATCGCGGTATTGAACATAGCGATATTGGTGGCCTAATGGCAGTCGTCATTCTTGGCGGCATGGCCGTTCAACCAATTGTACCTTGGCTGTCTAAATTCCTTGGACGCACACTACTTATGGCTCTGTTCTGTCTGCTAGGTGTAGCGGCAATTACGTTCACCTCAATGGTGACTGGGCTACAAGCATTGGGAATGGGATTATTTCTATTAGGTATGGCGACTTTCGCTTTGTATCCAGTCGCGATCAACCTTGGTTGCAACAAACTTGATGCTAACTACATCGTTTCAGCCACTCAGGTGATGTTGTTTAGCTACAGTATTGGCTCTGTCGCCGGCCCAGTAGCAGCGGACTGGTTTATGGCTGGCTCTCAAGGTTTAATGGGCTATCTGTTCGCAGCACTTCTTGCGACTTGTATCTACATGCTAATCGCGAGCATTAAGACCAAGCATCAAGCGGTCGCAGGGGAATAGCCAATTTGTTTTAGGGACGCTTACTGCGTCCCTTTTCCTTCAAGCTTTCTCTGATGTCTGTTTGACGCCCCAGCTTCGGGCTTTTCAGGAACAGGTTTGCGTTCATGAAGTAGATGTCGAATGGCTAGGATCGGATGCGGCAACAACATTCTTGGCCCGGAATATCTCATGACTTGGCGCATCTGCTCTTTCTGCTCGGCTTTGTAACAATGAATCGGGCATTGATTACAGGTGGGCTTACTCTGCCCGTAGGGACAACGATCTAATTTAGTTTCAGCGTATTCAAGCAAGCTTTGACACTCAGCGCACACCCCACTCTTGGTGCCATGGTGCGCGCGGCAATAAATAAACATCATTGCACGAACCGTTTTGAATTCGGTCAGCAGTTCACCGCGAAGAATATTTGAAACAGCCATAGTTACTCTCGGCAAAGACTCAGTTGGTACAACAGTAAGTCTACTGTATCACTCAACGAATCTTGAACTTTGACATAGGTAAAACCAAGTTTAGATAGTAGGGCTCGACTTCCTTTATTGTCGGAAGTGGTAATCGCGACCAAATCTTCAATTTTATTGCTGCCAAACGCGTAGTTGATGACCGCTTTTCCCGCCTCGTACCCATAGCCTTTGCCGTATGAGCTTGGCATAAACCCATAACCGATGTCGTAAGCATCAAGTTCGGGCCTTTTGATTAAGCCACATACCCCAATCTTTTCACCACTCTCTGTGACTTCCACTAGCAATAGACAAACGCCAAACTCTCTATGCATGCCCAGTATTTTTTCTTCAATGTACACTATGGCGTCGCTTTCACTGCGGATGTTCTTGTCACCAACAAACTGCAAAAAGTCTTCGCTGTTGTAGAGTTCATGAATAAATGGGGCATCTTTAAGCTCAACCATTCTCAGCGTCAAACGCTCAGATTGCAGTGTACGCATGGCAAATTTCCGTCTATTTTTGTCCGAGGCTTGAGCTTACCACCTACAATTAACGTAGAACATGTGTAACAAACACATTTTTATAGGCCATCACCGGAGGATTGTCGTTATGCGTGCTGCACTGCTATTCACCATTGCGCTACTCAACTCAACCATGAGCTGGGCCTACCCTTCTTATTCTGCTGAATGGTCGCACCGCAGCGTGATCTACTTTGCCCCTACCAATGACGAGCACGTAAAACAGTTTCTGTTAGAAACACTGATTAATGAATGTGAACTTCAAGACAGGGATCTTATCACTCTAGTGGTCACTGAAGACGGCTTTAGTATGCCTAAATGGGTTAAGCATGAGTTTAACCTCAAGGCACTATTCAATATGTATGATGTTAAGCCCGGCTCTCACACCGCAGTGTTAATCGGAAAAGATGGTGGAGAAAAACTTCGCTGGGGGAAACAAACTGACTGGGAGCGTGTGAAACAGACCATAGACGTGATGCCGATGCGACGTTATGAAATGGCGAAAAAAGTCAGCCCTTGTTCTGCGTAACACGCGAACATCCCCAAAGTCTCCCAAGCAAAATCCAAGTGTTCTAACTTCCTATTTATGAAAGTTAATTAACAGAATATAAAATTTGACACAATTTGTTACACCACATAAGATTCACGCCCTCAATAGGTGCTTATATAAAATTACAATCGCACCGATCACACATTCATAACTAAGATGTAAATAATGAATTTTAAACTCTCTATTGCTGCTCTTGCACTTCTAAGCGGCTCTTTCGCCGCGTCTGCACAAAACAACTGGTATGTTGGTCTTGATGCTCATTCAAGTAAACTAGACCTAGACTCTGAAGTTTCATCATTTCCAACAAGAAGCTCAGGCACGAAGAACGCTGATGATAGCGGCGCGGGTCTTTCAATCATGCTTGGACGCAAGGTGAACGAATGGCTAGCTATCGAAGCAAACTTAAGCCACGATTACATTGACCTTCTAGACTATTCAAATTACTACGATATTGGGTTGGGTGCTCAAGGTTATGAATACCAGCTCCATGACGCTAGAATCTATTCGTTCGATCTTGGAGCTAAGATGAGCTATGCCACAGGCTTCGATCTAAACCTATACGCTAAACCAGGAATTGGGTACACGCGTACAGAATTGGAACTGAATGGTGGCTCATCACATCCAGACATCAAAGTCGACAAAGATGTGACCAACAATAAAGTTCATTTCAACCTAGAGCTTGGTGCTGAATACTTTTTCACAGACTCTTTTTCAGCCAACCTTGCATACGAGCGTAAGTTCAATGCCGTCGATTTTTCAATCGAAGGATACAAATTTGGAGATATGGACCAAGACCGTATCAAAGGTGGCGTTCGCTACTACTTCTAACGCTTAAAGTTGCTGATTGCACGGATAGACCTCGACAGTATTGAGGTCTATCTAGACGAGCTCAAATTTCAGATACAAAAAAACCAGCCTAAGCTGGTTACTTTCTCATAAGAGATGGAGGCGCGTCCCGGAGTCGAACCGAGGTCCACGGATTTGCAATCCGCTGCATAGCCACTCTGCCAACGCGCCTCAAATTGTGCTTTTTTACCTAACTAGCTTTAGCCAGAAAAGTAGATGGTGCCCCGGGCCGGACTTGAACCGGCACAGCGCGAACGCCGAGGGATTTTAAATCCCTTGTGTCTACCAATTCCACCACCAGGGCAACGCTAAAAGCGATGGTACACCACCATTCCCACAAGCAATGTCGCGAGAACGAGGTGTACTTTAACGAATAAAAATTTTTGGTCAATAAGAAATTTGGCTTTCTGATTCAATCGATTACAAATCAATCTTTATGACGAAAAGTATTCCGAACAATGCCCAGCCTTTAGGCAACAGAATACAACGAAAATCGTAAGGTGGCACAAGTATAGGAAACTTAGCCATCAAGAAATACACTATTCAAACAACTGGGCTGCATTATAGTCAGCCAGCCAAAGAATAAATTCCTGTTCAGGTAAGGGCCGAGATATAAAATATCCTTGAGCGACTTCGCAGCCTTGGTCTTGTAGAAAGAGTAACTGTTCTTTGGTTTCTACACCTTCTGCAATAACACTTAACTTTAAACTGTGTGCTAAATTGATGATTGCATTACACAACGAAATCGCATCAGGACTCGATGGTAAATCGGCGACGAAAGACTGATCAATTTTTAAAATATCTAACGGGAATTTTCTTAAGTAGGCTAGCGATGAATAGCCGGTCCCAAAGTCATCAATTGAAACACTGAACCCTCTTTTTGAGATCTCACTGATCGACTCGATACTATGTTCAGTTTGTTCCATCAAAAGCCCTTCGGTCAGCTCTAGCTCTATTGCTTCGGGAGACACATCATACAAACTCGCTGATCGAGTAATTAGATTAAGAAAGTCTGGGTTTTTAAACTGTTGCGGTGAGACATTAATCGCTACTTTAAAGTGGCTATCGTAGTTTTCGTGCACTTTTTTCACAAATCGCACGGCCGAGTCAATAATCCATTTGCCCATCTCCCATATGACTCCACTATCTTCTGCCACAGGAATAAAGTCTGCCGGGGATACCATACCTCTGTGGGGATGAACCCACCTTATTAATGCTTCGGCTCCGGTTACTCGCCCTGTTTTCAAATCGATTAACGGTTGGAAGTACAGCACAAACTCTTGCTCTGTTATCGCTTGGTGGATTTCAGAGTCTAACTCAAGCAAATAGCGCGCTTGAGCATTCATTTCATCCACATAAACCATGCATTGGTTTTTACCTTCTGCTTTGGCCCTATACATGGCTACGTCAGCATTTCTTACTAACTCTTCAGGTGTATTTCCTGCTCCGGGGTAGACAGCAATTCCGATACTTGCTCCAGAGTACAGTGAGTGATTTTTGACGATGAAAGGTTCTTTTAATGACAGCAGTAACTTTTCGCCAAGTATTTGTGCTGACACCTCACCACTCACTCCTTCTACTAAAACAACAAACTCATCACCACCTAAACGAGCAACAGTGTCTGAACTGCGAAACGTTTTTGTCATACGGCTCGCGACAAGTTTGAGTAACTCATCTCCTAAAGAGTGCCCAAGGGAATCGTTAACGAGTTTAAATCTATCTAAGTCTAAAAATAAGATGGCTAACTTAGTCTTGTTTCGAACAGCTCTAGTCAAAGCATGAGCAATTCTGTCATGCAGCAAGGTTCTGTTAGCTAGTCCAGTTAACGAGTCATATTTAGCCATTTGTTCAAGGAGTTTCTCAGAGCGCTTACGGACTGTAATATCTCGAAAAACCGTAACATAGCGTTTTGCATCATTAACACTTAGCTTGCTAATGGTTAACTCAATATCAGTCTCACTTCGATCTATCAGTATGGCTTGCGTTTCCATAGAGGCACTACTGTTGGCTTGCTCTTCAAGGAAATCGGTCATATCAGGCGTCTTGGGATTTTGTTTCAATGGCAACACAATCAATTCTGCCAATTGCATTCCGCTTAGTTGCTCTGGATTATATCCATACATGTGACAGCAATTTTCATTGAATCGCTCTACGACGCCTGTATCGTCTACTGCCATTATGCAGTCACTTGTCCCCTCAAAAATGCCATTAAGGTAAAGTTCCTTTTCTTTGATTTCTTTTGCCGCTTGATTGGCTTCGCTTGCTAGTTGCCTTAGCGCAACTTCACGCTTAACCGACTCGGTCATGTCGAAGATTTGCACTAAACAATGGTGGTTACCCTGTTCTGCCATATCAAGTGGCTTAATAAACACCATCTGTAGCATACGTTGCTCTTGTCTGCTGTCCTCTTCAGTTCGATAAAAAGGAAAAGGGTGTTTATGAAGTTTCTGCGACAAGACGGTGGCATGTCCCATCGTTATACATTTGTCTACCGCTCGGATAACCCGACTTGATAACGAAGTTTCAACAAATACATCGGAGAGTAGTTTTCCTACCGCTTGGTTTGCTTCGATCCCTGAATAGCGTTCAACCCACTGGTTCCAAGAGGAGACCTTGCTCTCACTATCGACCACTATCGTGCCTACTTCACTTTGAAACAGCGCGTCTTCTACCATGTGGCTAACTTTTGACATCTTGCTAAAATCGCTCAATCAGTCACCAATCAATCATTAAATACCGAGCTCTTCCAAAATCTTATCGACTTCCTGAACAAACACTTCAACCATATTGTCGCTTTGTAGAAACAAGATATCGCCATGTACACTTAACTCCTCAACCCAAAAGCTCATGCCAACAAATATCACCATTTGCGATTCAGAGTTTTGGTACAACGCACTATGTATACTTGTGTGGTTGCTGACTGGTAATTGAGTTTTGACACTGACTTTTAGCAAGGATGCTATGGTTGAAATGATCTGATTTAGAATAATCCCCCCGACTTCTGTTAGGACCTCAGCCTCTAATTCTGTTAACCCATCGTCTGAAACAGTATCACCCACTATTGTTTGAACTAAGCTGAGACTGTTCCCAGTTGGGAATATAAGCATTCCATTGCCACCTAGCTCTCCCACTAATTCAACAGAAACGGTCATGACTTCTGAATCAGGATCAAGGTTGAGTGTCTCTATAAGCGCATCTCTGGTAAGTAGCGTGAATTTAGGGACGGAGATGTGTACCTCATGTTGAACAAGCTCACTTAGCTCAGAGGCTGCATCTCCCAACCCAATATTGAACATCTCTTGGATATAATCCACTTGTATCTCATTGAGTTTCAATGGAAACCTCCTATCGCTCCCGATTCTAGATACAGCTATGTCGCGCACCTAATCCGTATGTTACGCCAATAAACCCTAGCTAAGTCTTATGGTTACTTGCCCCACTATTTCAAGAGGAAATTAACTTGGATAAGTCGTCATGAAAATCAGGCTTAACTAACAAGGCTACGCCAAGGTCAACACATTTATCTTGCATCGAGGATTGTTTGTTAGCCGTAAGCATCGCTATCTTCGCTTCTGGATGCTTGATTTTGGCTTGCTTAATCACTAAGTCACCATTACCACCCGGCATGTTGTAGTCTACCGTGATAATGTCATATTGATTGCTGTTGACCAGATTGACGCCATCTTGTGCACATTTAGCTTCGTCAATTTCAATATCTGGGACGATTGATGAGATAAACTTCTTTATCTGCGCGCGCGCAACCAAGCTATCATCCACCACTAATGCTCTAGTCATAACCACTCCTTACCAAACGAAAGGACATTCCCTACAATTTCTAATTCAACAAAATGGCAACTCAAGCACGTCCATGTAATGCAAAAGTTTATCGAAGTTAGAACAAATACAGCTCTTTTGGATTAGTATAGGACAAGAACTAAACACTATGGTTAACTCAGCGGAGATACCTTCGCCCAGAAATAAAACAACCTGCGCTATATTTTTTAGCGCAGGTTGTTTTGTATTTGATGCCTCTTAGATTGAATTAGCTCAATAGCAACGCGAAATAGAACACGCTATCAATACGGTGGTTCTATCCGCGCGATGTTTTTATCAACGCAATATCGTTACAGCGCCCTGCTCTACTTCTACGGGGTAAACCGTTAACTTTATTGTTGGCTCCTCCACGCACACTCCACTACTGAGATTGAAGTGCTGTTTGTATAGTGGAGAAGCAACACATAACTCGCCATTAATATCCCCGACTATCCCTCGGCAAAGCACATAGGCTTTACCAATTGGGTCCCAATTCTGGATAGCGAACACACCTTGGTTGGGAATATAGAACAGTGCGACCTGTTCACCGTCCATCAGAGCGCCTCGACCTTGGTAAGGTGAAAGATCCGATAGTCTGCATATTTTAAGTTTCTCAGCGACTTCCATTAGACTTCCTCCTTCACTGGAATGCGTTGCCCGCGTACTCTTTGATATGGAAGTACTTGGCTGGCTTCTTCTGCATTAATAAACGGTTTGAACTTAACCAGTTTGTCACTATTTTCGAGCGTGCTCTTCCATTCACATTGATAGGTATCAACTACATGTTTCATCTGATCTTCAAGCGAATCAGCAATGCTCAATGAGTCTTCAATCACCACTTGTTTTAAGTAATCTAAACCGCCTTCTAGGTTCTCCATCCATACCGAGGTTCTTTGTAAACGATCCGCCGTTCGAACGTAGAACATCAAGACACGATCAATTAACGCGACCAGTTCTGCTTTAGACAGGTCAGAGGCAATTAAGTCAGCATGTCTTGGCCTCATGCCTCCGTTACCGCACACATAGAGATTCCAACCGTTCTCAGTCGCGATGACGCCAATATCTTTACTTTGCGCTTCAGCACATTCACGGGTACACCCAGATACTGCGAACTTGATTTTGTGCGGTGCGCGCAGCCCTTTGTAGCGATTTTCCAATTCGATTGCTAAGCCAACCGAGTCATCGACGCCATAGCGACACCAAGTCGAACCAACGCAGGATTTAACCGTTCTAAGAGACTTACCATACGCGTGGCCGGTTTCAAATCCCGCATCAATTAGCGCTTGCCAGATATCCGGTAGCTGTTCGACTTGAGCCCCAAATAAATCAACACGCTGACCACCGGTTATCTTGGTGTATAAGTCGTACTTCTTCGCCACTTCACCTAATGCGATCAATTTGTCAGGCGTAATTTCTCCCCCTGCTACTCTAGGGACAACCGAGTAAGATCCATCTTTTTGCAGGTTTGCCATAAAGGCGTCGTTAGAGTCTTGCAGCGAACTATGTTGCGGCTCCATGATGTGCTCATTCCATAACGAGGCAAACACTGATGCAGCGGTGGGTTTACAAAGATCACAGCCGTGACCTTTACCATGCTTCTCTATCAATGTATCAAAGTCTTTAATCTCTTCGACTTGGCAAATATGGAATAGTTCTTGGCGCGACAACTCAAAGTGCTCACAGATATGATTGTTCACCTCTACGCCCATCGCAGTCAGCTGAGCATCTAAGACACTTTTCACCATGTTGCTACAGCCGCCACAACCTGTGCCTGCCTTGGTTTCTGCCTTGAGGGTATCGAGATCATGAGCGCCAGCTTGTATTGCATTAACCAGATCACCCTTACTCACGTTGTGACACGAACAAATAATAGCGGTATCCGCCATCTCACCGTTAAGCATTCCCGTATCAAAAAGTAGGTTTGCTGCATGGTCAGGAAGGGTCGTTTCATTTAAATAGCATTGCAGTAAAGCATCATAGTCCGAGTTATCCCCGACAAGAATGGCGCCTAGCAGCTTGGTTCCACTCTGATCAACGACGAGTTTTTTATAGACGCCAGCAACCGCATCTTGCAACACCATCTCCTGAGCGCCATCCGTCGCTTTATGCGCATCACCAATAGAAGCGACATCGACACCGAGTAACTTCAACTTGGTGCTCATATCAGCACCGGTGAAACCAGCGTTTTCGCGACCAACGAGCTTATCAGCAACCACACGAGCCATGGTATAACCGGGGGCCACCAAGCCAAATATTTTCTCTTGCCAAAGCGCACATTCTCCAATAGCAAAAATGCTCTCATCACTGGTTCGGCATTGATCATCAATGACAATGCCGCCGCGCTCACCAATATTGATACCCGCCTGCCTAGCCAGTGCGTCTTGCGGTCTAATACCTGCAGAGAAAACAATGACGTCTACTTCAAGAGGATCAGTATCTTTAAACACCATCCGATGTTTTGCGCCTTCGCCATCACAGATTTTTTCGGTTGCCGTGGAGGTATGAACCGTTAGACCTAGCTCTTCTATCTTCTCTTTCAGAACTAAGCCCGCACCATCATCAAGTTGAACAGGCATCAAACGCGGCGCGAATTCCACGACGTGGGTTTCCACACCTAGCAGTTTCAAGGCGTTTGCAGCTTCTAAGCCGAGTAATCCACCACCAATGACAGCACCTGTCTTCGCGCCCTGACACGCTGTTTTTATTTCAGAAAGATCATCTAACGTTCGATAAACAAAGATATTGTCTCTATCGTGACCTTCAATAGGCGGTACGAATGGATAAGAACCTGTTGCGAGCACGAGCTGATCGTACCCTATGACACTGTCCTCATCTAAAACCAAGCGTTTGTTGTCCCGTTCGATTTTGGTTACTTGGCTGCCTAGCATCAACTCTATGCCATGTTTGCTATACCACTCTTCACTGCTTAACATTAGATCTTGATGGCTGTTGCCAGAGAATAGTGATGAGAGTTGAACTCGATCGTAGGCGATGAAACGCTCCTCACCAATCACCGTAATGCGCTTTTCAAGGTGAGCACCTCGTTCAACAAGCTGAGCAACAAGGTGGTGCCCAACCATACCGTTACCGACGATTACTACATGTTCCATTGTCTGACTCCTTTATGCCGTCTTAGCGGGTACTTCGAGCTCTTTCTGCTCGGTACTTTTAGGTTGAGTACTTGGTTTAGACTGCTTTTCATACAAGAAACGCAGCACTGACTGGCGGTATTTCTGGTACTGAGGATCATCCGCTAGCGCAACACGGTTACGTGGGCGGGGCAAATCAATATCCAACACCTCACCAATGGTTGCCGCTGGGCCATTGGTCATCATCACGATCTTGTCTGAAAGCAGTACCGCCTCATCCACATCATGGGTAATCATAATCACGGTATTGTTCAGCTTAGCTTGGATTTTCATCAATGAATCTTGCAGATGAGCACGGGTCAGTGCATCCAGAGCACCAAAAGGTTCATCCATCAAAAGGACTTTTGGCTGAAGGGCAAGCGCGCGAGCAATGCCGACTCGCTGCTTCATACCGCCAGAGATTTCATCAGGCTTTTTATCCGCAGCGTGAGACATTTGAATCAAGTCGAGATAATGTTCGACCTGCTCTTTGATCCACTGTTTTGAGCTGTGTCCAGAAGTGGTGCTTTGTGCAATCTGCTTTACTGCCAGTTCTACATTTTGATAAACCGTTAACCAAGGCAATAACGAATGATTTTGAAACACGACAGCGCGCTCTGGCCCTGGTCCACTTACCTCACGACCATCAACAATCACCCCACCATCCGTAGGTAGGTGAAGACCCGCCACTAGATTAAGTACTGTCGATTTTCCGCAACCTGAGTGTCCGATCAGCGAAATAAATTCGCCTTTATCAATTTGAAGATTGACGTTTTTTAAGGCAATAAATTCGCCATTCGGGGTTGGGAAGCTCATCCCCAACTGAGTTAAATCGAGTAGTGCTTTAGACATAGGAAACTCCTTTTATCGCAATGCCTGTTGCTTATTCCAAGACAACCACTTCTGTAGTTGCAACATACCTCGGTCTAGCAGTAAGCCAATGAAACCAATCGTGATGACCGCGACCATAATGCGCCCCAGTGAAGCCGAGCTGCCATTCTGGAATTCGTCCCAAACAAACTTTCCTAGCCCTGGGTTTTGCGCCAGCATCTCTGCGGCGATGAGTACCATCCATGCGATACCGAGCGATAAACGCAACCCGGTAAAGATCATCGGAATCGCAGACGGAAGCACGATAACTCTGATATGTTGCCACCAAGATAGCTGCAGCACTTTGCTGACATTGATAAGATCTTTATCCACGCTAGTGACGCCGACAGCCGTGTTAATCAGCGTTGGCCACAAACTACACAGCGCAACTGTCAGCAACGAGTTAACAAAAGATTTAGCGAACATAGGGTCATCACTGACGTAAGTTGCACTCACCACCATGGTGACTATCGGTAGCCACGCCAGAGGAGAAACCGGTTTAAGCAACTGAATAATGGGGTTAAATGCCTGATAAGCACCTTGGTTTAAGCCAAGGACAATGCCGAGCGGTATAGCAATCAAAGTGGCCAATAAAAATCCGCTGGCGACCGTAATTAGGCTAGTCACGATTTGATCAAAGAATGTGGGCTTCCCCGTGTAAGGTCTAATCTTGACCTTAGCATCAGGATTTTTTGCTAGCTTTGCAGCATTACGTTTTTCTTGTCGCTCGATAAAGGCGACTTCTTTTTTTCTTTCATCCCAGTGCTCTACCACCAAATTACTAAATTGCTGGTAGGTTTGAGCTGGACCAGGAAGTGTTCCTAGTGAAGTTTCTACCTGACGTGCACTGAAATGCCACATCATCAAGAACATCAAGATTCCAATTACAGGTAACAAAAAGGCTTTGCTCTTGTTCGCCACCAACTGCTTACTCGGAATAAGTGAGATTACATTGCTCGACATAACAACTCCTATACATCCTTGTTATTGTTTTGTTGGAGGGGACTCGCCCCTCCTCCATTTGTTTTAAACTTTGTCTTTGCCTTTAAGACCGATTGAGAACTTCTCTAGATACGCGTTAGGCGAACGGCCGTCATAGACGATGTTGTCGATAAAATGTGTTTGTGGAGCGCGGAAACCATCTTCAGTGGCAAAATCTGGGAAATCTTTGCTGGTGAGTACCCCGTCTTCAATCAACGCTTGTGCAGCTTGTTGGTAGATATCTGGTCGATAAACCTCTTTCGCGACATCCATATACCAATCATCAGATTTTTCTTCAGGAATTTGTCCCCAGCGGCGCATTTGGGTCAGATACCAAATCGCATCGCTGTAATAAGGGTAAGTGGCGTTGTGACGGAAGAATACGTTGAAATCTGGCACCTCACGGACATTGCCTTTTTCGTACTCAAAAGTCCCTGTCATGGAGTTCGCTATCACTTCAAAATCTGCACCAACATATTCGCTTTTTGCCAACAATTTGACCGCTTCAACACGGTTGGCGTTGTTGTTCTCATCCAACCAATGCGCTGCTCGGATAAGCGCTTTCACCACACGAATGTGCGTATTGGGGTATTTTTCTGCCCACGACTTAGAGACACCAAATACTTTTTCTGGGTTGTTTTTCCAGATCTCATAGTCGGTCACAACTGGCGCTCCAATACCTTTAAATACTGCCTGCTGGTTCCAAGGTTCGCCAACGCAGTAACCTTCAATTGTTCCCGCTTCCATCGTCGCAGGCATTTGTGGTGGTGGAGTCACACTTAGCAATACGTCTGCATTGAGTTGCCCACTGTTATCACCTGTCTTGGGCGCGTAGTATCCAGGGTGTATACCACCCGCAGCCAGCCAATAACGCAGTTCATAGTTGTGAGTAGAAACAGGAAACACCATTCCCATGTTGAACGGTTTACCTTCATCAAGATAACTCTCGACAACGGGCTTAAGTGCGTCAGCCTTAATTGGGTGAACTAACTTTCCATCTGCCTCGGTCGGAATATTGGGTTTCATCTGCTGCCATGTTTTGTTTGAAACCGTAATCGCATTACCGTTGAGATCCATACTGAATGCGGTAATCACTTCCGCTTGGGTGCCAATGCCAATTGTCGCGCCTAACGGTTGCCCTGACAGCATGTGTGCACCATCAAGCTCACCGTCAATGACTCTATCGAGCAACACTTTCCAGTTAGCTTGCGCTTCTAACGTGACGTACAAACCTTCGTCTTCAAAATAACCTTTCTCATAGGCAACAGCGAGTGGTGCCATATCGGTAAGTTTGATAAAGCCAAATTTAAGGTCTTCGAGTTCCGGCTCACCCAACTCGGCTAAGGTGCTAGGTACATAAAAAGTGGTGGTTAACGCTGCACCCACCAGAGTACGCTTGATTGCTGACTTCCATTTCATAACTTTTCTCCAATAAAAAAGGCGCTACGCCTCCGAAGAGTCGTAGCGCCATTGCATCCTTTTCTATTACCGCCGTTGATAATGTAAGGTTACGATTGAACAGATTGTTTCTAATCTAAGTGTTCCAAGTTACGTGCCAACTTATTTAACACTTTGTATTCAATAACTTACTATTAACCCCTTTCAATATCACCTTAAGCTTGCTTAGTAATAGTGCACTTCGCACCAATGCGGAATTTTTCTTATAACCCCAAAGTGGTAGTTAAGCTATTTTAGCGCCTCTAAAGTTTGCAGTAGATTTTTTGCTACTTGCGCCAAGGTTTGACTCGATTGCATCGCTGATTTTCTCATCGCTTTGTAAGCCGCATCTTCATCGACTTGGTGCATTTTCATCAGTAGCCCTTTTGCTCGCTCGATGATCTTTCTTTCTTCTAATCGCAGCTCAAGCTGTTCGATTTCATCTTCAAGAGCGACCACTGAACGGCGAATCTGGCACGCATTGGCTATCCAAGGAGTCAAACAAAACTCGGTATCTGCCGGTACGAGGACATAGTCCATTCTTTCCGGTAAACGACTGATATCATTAGAATCGAGTTGCTTCAACACCACCAATAGTGGGTGTTTTCTAACACGGCATTCTTCAATAACCACGCGCAGTTCAGCACTCGGTTGCAACCAGCCCACAACAACATAAGCGTTGGGTTCCCGGTCTAACATTTGTTCAAACTGATTAAGTTGGCAACTGATGATGTTGTCAAATTCTTGAGCGAGAAGTGTCGCTAATCGTGCCAATTCTTCAACACGATCACTGCAAATGATGAGCGGATTTTTGGAGAGATTTTTGTGCATGAACATTCCTTGTTTTGCTCTCTATCTAAAACAGACATAACAAGGAATGTGCCAATTGTTCTATTTACTGACTTTCACAGTAACCAGACCAAAGCAGATAGGCTTTTTCAAACGACTTTTCTAGATCGCTTGACTCAGCAAACAGTGTCGCCGCCATTGTCGAAACCACTGTATTGGCCATCATATTAAGATCACTATCTGTCGTACCAAACAGGCACTTTTTAGGCAAAGGAATGTCGGTCAGCATACGTTCAGTCCAATAATGCGATTCAACGCCTGTCGGTGTGCTCACCCAAACGGTTTGGCTGACTTTAGGGTTGTATTCTGATTCGCCAGATTGTCCTTTAAAAGAGACGACAGCGTGTCGGGTTAATCCTATCTCGCTTTCGACTTCAGCATGTAGTTGTTGGAAGCCTGGATGAAAGCTGCCGCGCAACCCCAGTTTTGCGCCTCCCGGGTTTAAAGCTCTAACGACCGTGTTGATCGGTGTACGCAATCCATAGCGATTCTTCCACCCAATCATGGTTTCAGCTTGTGGAGCAAAATGCATAAGAGGTAGATAAGCGATACGCTTAATCTCTAGTAGCCGTTTCGCCTCTTGCGGTGACTGAGCAACCTCAATACCAAAGGCTTCAAGGTAATCTTCAGCATGTAATCGTCCGGCGGGCCTATCGTGGTAACCGTGTAGCAGTACTTTGTAGCCACTGTCTGCAAGGATCTTGGCTGCTAACAGATGCCAAGGTTGCCCTGCACTTTTGCGTTTACCCGCATAACACGGCCAGTCAATATCAGCGCCCAAGTTAGGGACACGAGACTGAAACGCTTTTACGAAGCCTGCAATTTCCTGATTGGTTTCGTTTTGTACTCGAATCAACATCAGTAGCATCGCCATCTGGTCGTCACCACATTGACCATCAAGATACTCGTCCATGATTTGGTAAGCCTGATCGAAGGTAAGCGGCTTGCGTCCTCGCTCTCCTCGACCAACCGTTCGGATACATTCTAAAATTGAGCTCATACTTCCTCTTGTGAGATCACTGACTCTATGGTCATGTTTAGTTCTTCTCGCAGTTTGACGACTTCGCCTAAGATAATCAATGCTGGGCTGACTCCTTTTAACTCTCTCGCTTTAGAAGTTAATGAGTCTAAACATGACACATGTACCTTTTGCTGGCGGCTACAGCCGTGAGTAATGATGGCAAGCGGAAAATCTGGATTGAGACCTTGCTCGACCAGTCCTTGCTGAATCTCTTGCGCTTTCTCCAGCCCCATATAAAAAACTAAAGTTTGACCTGCTTTAACAAGCTCAGACCAAGCAGGTAGCGCGCCTGTCACCACCTGCCCTGTCACAAAGGTAACACTTCTAGCGATTTCTCTATGAGTTAAAGGGATATAAGAAGACGCCGCGCAACCTATAGCAGCAGTGATACCTGGAATAACCTCAAACTCAATGTTGTGCTTTGCGAGTAGTAATCCTTCTTCACCACCACGACCAAATATGAAGGGGTCACCGCCTTTTAGCCTGACAACACGTTTACCTAATTTCGCCAGCTCGACTAGAATTTGGCTAATCTCTTCTTGCTTTAAGCTTGGCTGACCGCAGCGCTTACCCACATAAATTTGTTGGCATTTATCCGCAGCAAAATCCAATATCTCTCTGTTTACTAAACGATCAAATACAATCACGTCAGCCTGTTGAATCGCTTTCAGCGCTTTTATTGTCAGTAACTCCGGGTCATTGGGGCCTGCACCAACCAGTTGCACCTTTCCGTGTTTGATGCCTTCTGAATCGCAGCCACTTCCCATGAGATTCGGCTGTTTTACATATTGATGAGCAATGAAACCTGCGCCACGTAGCCCTAATTGCGACCCCTCTTTAACCCTCTTGTCTAATTTCATATCATGCTCCTATTTCGCAATCAGTATTGTTTGTTCGTGGCTTGCGACTAGACGCTCCACTTGGGGCAAGCATGAGCCGCAGTTCGTTCCGCACTTGAGTTTAGTTTTGAGCTGATTGACGCTTGTGCAATCTCCACTCTCCAATTCGCGGAGAATCTGCTTGTCGCTCACTCTAAAACAACTACAGATCAACTCACTGGCTTCTTGCTGGCTAGAGACAGACAGCAAAGCTGAAAAAGTTAGAGGTTTACCGATTAAACCTGCAAGATTTGGCACATCGACCTCAATCGGGAGTTGAGAGATCATGAGTAGAGAACGAATGATTTTGTCTTCACCCACTTCGTCATAACAAACTGTTAGCCAACCACCCGCAAGCTCCAAAACGACTTTGCGTTTATGCGGAGTTTCGCCAAGCTCTGTCGCAAATGACTTGTCATAAAGCTTGCTATCTGCAAAGCGCCAGACGCCAACTCGCTCTTCAGTTTGAAATGATTGGTAAATGAAATCGTGATCAGTAAATCGCTCACCAAGGTAAAGGCCATAGGTTTGTGCTTTTACCGGGAACAACTCCACTGGTTGAGATTTAAATGCTGGTTGTCCAGAAGAAGGGTCAGCAATGCGGCTTATTACAGCATTAACCTGACTTTCGCCTCCATACTCTCCTGCCCAGTGCATCGACATAAACAGCTGTCTTTTGCCCAACCCATCATCAATTGCCACTCTCGCGATAACCTTTCGCTCTGTCTCTGAGCTAGCTAAGGCGACCAACTGCCCTGATTTAACGTCCATATAAGTTGCGGAACGACTGCTCATATACACCGTTGGTTCAGGTTCGGTGGCCGCAAGGTGGGAGATATAGCCAGTACGAGTCATGGTATGCCATTGATCTCTTTGTCTTCCTGTATTTAACCACCATGATTGGTCCTGCTGTTTTGGTGGTATTGCAGGGATGACGAACCTCGCTTTACGATCGGCAAAGCTAAATTGGCCGTTGTGTAAAGGTCTTTCTCCTCCCCACTGAATAGGTTGCCAATTTAGGTACTCTTCATCGGTGATATTCGCGAACTCGGAGAGATCAAATAGCAATGAGCTCTGCGTATTCAATCCAGTCATGGCTGCGTATTCTCTAAATACGTCAGCCTCACACGCAAAATCGAAGGCATTCTCTCGGCCTTGTAACTCACACAGCCTTGCGCCCACGTCACTGATCGCTTGCCAATCTGGTTTAGCTGCACCTTTCGCGAGCATAAACTGCCTTTGGCGAGTGAGCATACGCTCTGAATTGGTCACCATACCTTGCTTTTCCCCCCAACCTGAGGCTGGAAGCAACAAGTCCGCATACTTGGCTATATCCGAATCAGCGCTCACATCCGATACGATAACGAGCGGACATTTTTCGAGTGCACGTTTTACAAACGCGTTGTCAGGCATTGAAACGACTGGGTTGGTCGCCATGATCCAAATCACCTGAATATCGCCACGTTCTACAGCCTCAAACATCTCAATCGCTTTTAGACCCGGTTGCTGAGCAAGGGTAACTGTGTTCCAAAACTCACTGACAAGCTTTATGGACTCAGGGTCAAACCCTCTATGAATTGCTAGCTGATTCGCTAGCCCCCCGACTTCTCTCCCTCCCATGGCGTTCGGCTGACCAGTAATAGAGAACGGCCCTGCGCCCTGAATGCCAATCTTACCCGTCGCAAGGTGAGCATTAATAATAGTGTTAGCCTTGTCCGCCCCATATTGGGATTGATTTACCCCTTGGCAAAACAGAGTGATGGTTTTTCTGGTCGAGGCAAACCAGCGATAAAAGGTTTTCAGCTGCTCTTGGCTCAGTTCTAGCTGCTCACACAGCGCTTCTATGCCGAACTCTTTGCTCATGACGAGCTCAACTAAAGCACCGAACCCAGATGTATGAGACTCAATATAGGACTCGTCTAGAGAACCACTTTCAACACAATAACGCAGCAGCCCATTAAACAGCGCAATATCACCGTCATTGGGGATAGATAGATGTAAATCGGATTGCTGGGCCGTCACTGTTTCGCGTGGATCAATCACCACTAGCCTTAATTCAGGGTTACGTTCTCGGGCCTGCTGAATGCGCCTGAACAAGACGGGATGCGTCCATGCGGTATTCGCTCCGCATATCACGATGAGCTCCGTATCATCTATATCGTCATAGTTAACAGGGACAACATCTTCTCCAAACGCACGGTTGTGAGCCACGACGGCAGAAGACATACATAGCCGTGAATTGGTGTCGATGTTCGCGCTGCCTACCACGCCCTTCATAAACTTATTGGCTACGTAATAGTCTTCAGTAAGTAACTGACCTGAAACATACATTGCCGTGGAATCTGCGCCATGGTTTTGAATCGCTTCACTATAGGCAGTCGCGATCATCTCCGTTGCTCGCTTCCAACTTATCTCTTTGCCATCCAACTTCGGATACAGCAGCCGTGAAGGCATGTCTAAGCTCTGAGCTAATGCGGAACCTTTAACACACAAAGCCCCTTGATTTGCAGGGTGCGCCTTATCCCCTTCTATGCCCAACTGATTCACTTCCACACCGCATCCCACTCCACAATATGGGCAGGCCGTTTTTGTACATTCCCTTATCATCACTTACTCCTTGAAATAAAAAGCCTCCTCCACCGTAAAAGTGGAGGAGGCTTCGTCGCCTGTGACGTTGTTATATGTATTTGTTGCCTAATTAAGCCAGGCTTATTGACAGCAGCAAGTAAGATGCCAGATAGATAATCCAATACAATCAACAAGTTATGCTTACGCTAGCGGATTCATTGCACCATCTATGTGCAATAAAAGGCCAATATGGTTCGCCATGCCATTCGCGATTCGTTGTTATTCTTCTAGACCTCGAAGCTAAGCCAGAACGTTACTTATATTTATATATATTATATTGACCTCTTTTGAGTTATTAATTCCATTAGTATAATTTTCGATATAAATTTACCTTACTTATTTTGTGACTATACGGTTATTTAAAACAGGTGTTTATGTAAATAAAAAACCTCAAACCTTAAAATAATAGAACTATCAGTTTGTTTAGATCTTAAATTAAAATTACCTTCGAAAGCTTTTAATCACGTAGCCTGCCATTTATTTAACATTTACTAATTTAAATATTACTAAATATCAACAGCTTAAATATTGATCGATAAATTGCAATTTATGTGAGCCATAACTCATTCAGTTCATTCCCATTGCTATAGATTCAACCAAAACATTGATCGGAGGAATTTATTAAACCCATTAAATACATAGACAAATTAAACCACACAGCTTGCTATAAATATAAATCTCACCATTACCATAAATATAATAACGGTAGACGTGAGCACGCATAAATATAAGGTATTAGAATGAAAAACATAAAAAAGCCACTCCTTTTATCCACTATTTGTTTAGGCTTAATTAGTGCTGGAGTTCAGGCTTCAACGTCAAGTGAATTACTCGTCCCATCGTCAGCAGAACAGCAGATTGGGCAGATTAGCTATGAAACAATTATCGGTGAAAACGGTGCGTTCATTGACCTAGATACCGATGAATTCATCCTTAACCAGAAAGAGTGGTTCCAAATTCAAACCTACGTTGAAGGTGCGCTATCGTTACCTATTACTGAAGCGAGTATGAAGTCTGCTTTCAACATTGCTGATGACGTTCCGTTTTCAAACTTTAAAGCGCTGGTAGAACAATATGGGAAAGTACATTCCGAAGCGTTTTATTGGAAGAAAGACCTCTATCCGAGCATTGTGGGCTTAGCGCTGTCACTGTCCAACTACAATGACATTCAGAAATATATGGTTCAACCGCTAAGTGATCAGTTAACGATCATCCTGTCTAAATCCTTTTCTCCGCTACCCGCGGATGTTCAAGCAGTCGATCAAGCTCGTCAGCTTGCCATTGCCTACCTTAGCGCTCTGAAAAACTTCTCAGTTGAAAACCACAAGAAAGTGGAAAAGGCCAGCGATGACCTGCTTGCATACGCAGCAAAGATGGAAGAACAAAAACTCCAACTTGATGTGCTAAAAAGCACACACAGCGGATACCTAGATGATGACGGTAGTGAACTTCAACAGCGCGTGAATGACTTAAATAACCGCATTAATCAGCTAAATAAAGATTACAACCACTACGTTACCGTCGCTTCTACTGCTGTCACTTATGCTTGGTTCCCGTTGGTAGCCGTTCCCATTATGGGTGTTTATGGCGACAAAGCCGAAAAGGCCAGAAAGTTGCGCAATCAACTTCAGGATGAAGCAAAAGTACTTGAAGCTCAACTTTCAACAACTCAGAAGGTATACAACTCCTACAAGCGTTCAACTGACAGTATCAATTACATCTCAAGCAAAATTGAAAACGCCATACCTTACGTCAATAAGCTGAAACTGCATTGGCAGAAAATGAATACGGATTTTGATTCTCTCATCGTTGCGCTCGAAGCAGCCGAATCAAGCACTGAAATATTACAATCTAATGCATTAAGAGCCGCCGCAGAAGCGATGGCGAATACCGCTGTTGCAGAGCAAAACTGGAGCAATATCAGTGATAAAGCGAAAACCTTTGCCAACAACGCATACATAGAAAAAGCCGAATAATCTCTTCCACCAACCAATAACGGGATTTATCCCTCACTTCCCCACCCGCGCAGTTGCGTCGGGTGTGGGTAAGGCTACCCCAAATAAACCAAAGGTAGCGATAAATAAGGAAATAAAAATGAAAAAGATCCTTGTCCTTGCTGTTACGGCAGCGCTTTCAAATGGCGTCATTGCCTCTGATTGGCTTAATATCAATGACCTGCCTGCAAATACTGAATACCCAGAATGGCTAAACACACCATACGTACAAAATGATTCTGTAACACGTTCTACCTCTGACTTGTATGTAAACCTTAAAGAGTGGATTAACCAGCAAAATTTATACAAAGTAAAACCTACCAAGATATATATTTTCGCGGACACTTTGGAAGTCGATGAAAACTTTAATTTGGTCATGAATAACCAAAATATAGTGATCTTTGCTCGCCGAGTGGTAGGCGCAGGCGTGCCAACATTTGTGCTCGGCCAACAAGGTGCTGCGGCTTCCGTCACCGTTATTGCCCAAGAAATGGAAACACCATTTAATGTGTTAGCTTTCACACCAGAGGGCACTGTTACCGCGGACACAATTGATACTAAAGAGAGCCAAGGCACTTCGATTATTTTGTCGAAAGAGCACTATGTTAAGCAACAACTTTCCAGTGAACTATCTGCCAACATACAATTGGCGAAACAACCGTTCTCTGATATTGCTAACCGTTCTTTCGATATGGCTACAAGCTTATACGACACTCAACCAGCGACAAGTCTAGCAATACTCAATTGGCTCGAAGTGAGCATGAGAAACGCGGGGAAAACTGTTTCTGAAGATCCTTTGTTAACTGACCTTTATCTTCAGACCGTTGCTTTCAAACAGTTCACCGACTTAAGTAGCCGTTCGGACAACTTTGTCCCTTATCTCGACCGTTCACTGTATCAAGAGAAATACAAAGCCTACCTTCAGGCAATGATCGCTTTTGAGCAGAAACGTGAACTGGTCTCGGATAGAAATAGCCGCATCGAAGACAAAATTGAAAATACACGTCTGGCTCTAGCGAACATCGATGATGTTCTAGAATCTCAGGACTCCATCGTAAAACAGTCCGAACAGAACATCGCTAAACTGCTCGATAGTGTTACCGCTGTTGAAGCGCAATACAAAACTCAGGAGCTAACGGCGTTAAGCGCCCGGAGCGATTACCTGTATGGTGTCGAAGTCTGGAAAACTCAACAACAACTCAACGCAGCATTGGCTATTTTTAAAGCCATCGCAGAAATTGGAGGCGCGGTAAGTGGTGTATTCACAGGTAATTTGTCTGGCATCAATGACGTAACCGAGCAATTGGCGAAAACGCCAGAAGCGCTCGACAAGGCAAAGAATCTAGTAACAAACGTAAAGAGTGTTACTGGTATTATTGATAGCATCACCAAGACTGTTGCGGGGATTGCTTCTCTTACCAACGAAGTTAAGTCTACGATTAAACAACAGCGAATTTCAGAGGCTATGGACTCGTTTGATTTCGCGGTCCCCTCTTTAAATGAGAGTAATCTCGCATGGGATTTAATGCTAACCGAGGTAAGAAGTAACCTACGTTACGCTGACTCACTAGGTATTAAGGGTGCTCGCGTTTATCTTCTTGAAATGGAAAAACAAGTTCTGCTAGGCAAAGCCATTAATGCATCGCAGTTAAATCTTGTTCAGGAGCAAGCAAAACTGGTTGATTTACTCCTAACTCGTAAAGTGACTCTCAATCAAAAGGACCGCTTAGCAAGTTTAATTACGAATGCTAGTGAAGATAGCGCAGTGCAAAAACGTATTGAACAAGAGCTATCACGAGTCTCATTGCACTTCAAACGCCCTATGTTCGTGGCCCTTTCAAACTATGTCGCCGCCTATGAATATTGGGCACTTAAAAATAGTGATGTGAAACCGAGCTTAGGTAAATCCTACCTAGAATACCAATTTGATCTGGCTGCTATTGAGAATGAGTACGTCAACGCGCTCAATCGTTTTCAACCTGCGCCGCAAGATTTCAATATCGATAACTTCGTCATTGACGATGCGAAACAAATTGAAGCCTTGTTCAAAACGGGTGAGTTCAACTTCAATGTACCATTGGAGCAATCGCAATTCTGCGCCTTTGACCGCGTGAGATTAGACAAGATTCGCGTATTCATCGAAGGTGAAAATCTTCCCTACGGTAAACAATTCAATTTGAGCATTTCTAACGGCGGAAACTACTATGACCGTTTCAGACAAGAAGAGTTTAAATTTAGCGCTAACCCAATAACACGCGCCTTTTACTACCGACTCGATGATGCGGTTAACAACCAAGTTAGTATCATTACCGACGGCTCACTTTCAGACAAATTTACTTATGCCTACTTTGAGCCGACTCCATTTACAAACTGGAATGTAACACTCAATAATTTTGATCGCACAGACACGAGCAATAATCAGTACTTGAACTCAGTAGAGCGATTGAGAGTCGAGTTCTCAGGCAACGGAATTCCAAACGGGAGGAGTTGTTCAAACTAACAAAGCTGAGTCGGCAAACACTGCGCAATAATACCGCACCTGTTTGATTCGACAAAACGACACATACTTCACTACTCATCTTCTTAGTGTAAGACCCCCTTCATCAACTGGCGAAGGGGGGTTCTTTTATGGTTAGAAATCCGACCACGAATCTCGTATAGTCACATTCACCTGATAGATATCAGCAAGGCAGATGATATTCATGGAAGAATACCAAAAGCAGATCGAAGATTTGAAAGCGCAAGTTGAGTCACTGCAACAGGCGAATGAACGATTGCAAGAAAAACTCAACTTGGCACTAGATGGTACTGGTCTTTGTTTGTGGGAGCAGCATGTACCTTCGGGAACCCTGACAATATTTAATATGGAATGGGGGAAGATGCTTGGCTACCAGTCTAACGAGTTGACGGCCACCGTCGAGACTTGGAAAAGTAAACTACACCCTGAAGATTACGATTTGGCTGTGGGTGCATTTGAGGATCATTTAGCAGGCAAAACCGATCTCTATGAAGTCGTTCATAGAATGACTCACAAGGATGGTAGTGACAGTTGGGTCTCTGACAGAGGAAGAGTCGTCGAGTTTGACTCGAATGGCAAACCTCTGCGAATGATGGGGACACACGTCGATATCACCCAAGAGAAACGTTATGAACAACAGCTTGCTAAGCTCGCTAATAGTGACCCTCTGACTGGCCTACTAAACAGAAGCGCCTTTGAACAATCTTACTTAACTCATACCCAACTCAGCAGCTCTAACTACTCTGCACTTATCTTTATTGATATCGACAATTTTAAATCCGTCAATGATCAACTGGGTCACCAAGCTGGTGATCGGTTGTTAATCCAAATCGCAGGTAGTTTAGAACGTAACGCTATTCCGGGTTCGATCGTAGCAAGGCTGGGTGGAGACGAGTTTGTTATGTTAAGTCGCATTCACAATCAAAATCAGATTCAGGAGTTTTGCGATACCCTGCTTGCTCATGTCACACCAGAAATTCAGCCGGACTCCCCATACGCCAAAATCGGTTTTAGTATTGGTGTCTGTCTGTTTTCGGGAACTCAGTATCGTTTTGATGAGATTTATGAGAAAGCGGACTCTGCGATGTATAGAGTCAAGAAAGGCGGAAAAAATGGCGTTGCGTATGTGGATTTGTGTGAAAGCTAAGTAACAGGCATAAAAAAACCAGCCTAAGCTGGTTACTTTCTCTTAAGAGAATGGAGGCGCGTCCCGGAGTCGAACCGAGGTCCACGGATTTGCAATCCGCTGCATAGCCACTCTGCCAACGCGCCTCAAATTTTGCTTTTTACCTAACCGGCTCTAGCCAGAAAAGTAGATGGTGCCCCGGGCCGGACTTGAACCGGCACAGCGCGAACGCCGAGGGATTTTAAATCCCTTGTGTCTACCAATTCCACCACCAGGGCAACGCAATCATGCGATGGTAACACCACCTGTTCTAACGACCTATGCCGCGAGAACGAGGTGTACTTTAACGGATTGAGATTCAAGGTCAACAAGAAATTTATTCATTTTGATTCAACTGGTTAAAAAGACAACTTAACGTTTGCCAGTTAAGCAATTCGATCAAAACTTCAACGCCACCTTAAATAGAAAGAGCCACTTAGAATGTGGCTCTTAGGGTATTCATCGCTTAAGCACAGCAATTACAGTTACGTTTATAGCGGTCCATTTTACCGATACCTGGATTAAAGGTATTGGTGGGATCTAACTGGTGGTAAAACTTTTGCAACGAATTTTCTGCTTCGTACAAGTGCCCAACGTTATGCTCTGCGGGGTATTTTGCCCCTCGGCTGTTTAGATGCTCCAACATCAGCTTTTTCATTCGCTTGGTGTCAGTGCCTTTCTTGAAAATGTAATCTTGGTGGAACACGTAACACATAAAGTGTCCATAATAGAGCGACTTAACCAAGTTTTGGCTCACTTCCTCCGGCAAGGTTTCTAACCACTCTTCGTCATTTCGTCTTAATGCAATATCGAGGGCAACGATATCTTCAACCTCGTTGTGGTGGATCGTTTCATAACGAATAGCGGCCCCTGCTGCTGCAAAGCGATGCAAATAGGCTTTCTTCCCTTCATCCGGAGTACATTCAAAGAAGTCACTGTCAGGCTCTACCGCCCACACTTCTTGCAGATACTTCTGCGCTTCTGCAATACCACCATCACTCATTTTAAGTACAAGGTGATGCTCGTACTTGTCACGGTACTCTAGCATGCGTTGTGGCAAGTGTTGAGGGAACAACTTGCTCGCGTAATACAAAATCGTATCTGGAAGAAATTTACTGACTAAAGGCACGCGATCTAAGAAGTTTTCCACTTTCGCTTTTAATGAAAACATCTTAGGTAAATTATCAGTACCCAACTTATCAATCGATAAAAACACATCTTTACCGTACTTCTCTGCCATGTTGAAGATATCGCGATGGAGATACTCCCCCATTTCTGGCAGGTTTTCGAACTGAGTCAGGAAGTCTTTTCTTAGTTTGGTCAGCTTATTCGGATCATTGGTACCCAAATAGAAGATTTGTTCTTTTTGTGGGATTGGGTAGCTGTCTACACGCACTGCAAATACACCTAATTTTCCAGCGCAGCCGCTTGCCTCAAACAAACGACGATCATCTGCGTTGAAACGCGATGGAATATCAGAAGTCACATCACGAACACGCTCATCATATTCTTTGTCTGATGCCATACGCTCGTCATGAATGACATTGGCAGGGTCAAAGTTTCCATCTTGGAGGTTTTGCAAAATTTCTTCTGGTGTCGAGCCAAGGCCATCGATCCCAAGGTGATTGACAAGGTGAAGTTGCCCCTTTTTATCGACCTGAGCAAAAATGGCTAACTCAGTGTAAGCAGGGCCGCGTTTTACTAATGCACCACCGGAGTTGTTTGCAATGCCACCAACGACTGTCGCACCCAGAGAAGAAGAACCAATCACTGAATGCGGCGCTCGATTGACTGCTCTTAATTCTTTCTCTAGAGAATGAAGACTAGCGCCTGGAAGACAGATTGCTTGTTTGCCACCGTCAATGAGGTAGATTTGCTTCATTTTGGTAATGTTGATGACGACGACATCGCGGTCATAATCATTTCCGCTTGGTGCAGAACCTTCGGTCAGTCCCGTTTTAGCAGCCTGCATAATGATAATGCAATTGTTCTCAACGCATTGTTCAATGATCTTCCATTGTTCAACAAGTGTATTGGGGAAAACGACGGCTAAAGCAGTACCGCTTCCGGAGCGAAAGCCGCTGCGGTAATACTTGTTTTTAACTTGATCGGTAAGGACGTTCTCTTCCCCTACGATCGCGATAAATGCGTCAATCAGCTGCTTCTGTTTCATATCCGTATCTCTAATTATTGTGCTCGACCAATATAAGCAGTCCAATTCTTTACGTCCATGACCGTAAGTGAACCTTGTGACAGCCACAATCACTCTAATGTTCATTTCTTAAATAGTTTCAGATAGTTAATATTTTCAAAAGCCAAATATCCACAAAGAAACATATCGTTTCCATAAAGAAACAATACAGGACTCAAATGTTAACAAACAGATTAAAATGGAAAATCGAACAAATGAGCTTTTGTGTACAAAAACTATATTTTAAAAGGAGTTATGTACAAATAAATGCCGACAAAATCTAAACACAACCAGCAACAAATCGCCCTTAAAACATCAAAAAAGTGTTGGATTATTGTGATAAGCAGAATCTCTTAAGAAAGAAGCAGCTAAAAGAAACGCAAAACATAAGTTTGAAAAAGTGTTATAGGTTAGATTTCGTTAAGCAAAAGGGCGCTTTTGATTAAAATTGATAGCTTCGTGCTTGAAAGCACTGATATAAATGCTCAATGAAAAGCTTAATTTTTTCGGGCTGTTGGCGAGTATATGGGTAGACCGCATAGATACCGAGGCACTTTGCGGTCTCCTCTTTAAACAGTTGAATCAACCGACCTTGCTGTAAATCTTCATAAACCAACACACGAGGTACGTAAATGATTCCCTGCCCTAACAAAGCAACGTTACGTAAGGCTGAAGAGTTATTAGTACACAGGTTGCCATCCACTTTGACTTGATACACATCATCACCGTTTTTAAACGCCCACTCTCTCGCTCCCGTCTCCTGATAGGCATAGGCTAAACAATTGTGTTTTGTGAGTTCTTTCGGCGTTTTAGGCTTACCGTTTTTCGCTATGTACTTAGGTGAGGCACATACAATCCAATTGGCATCGACTAACTTGCGCGCGATGAGGCTCGAATCTGGAAGAACCCCAGTGCGAATGGCTAAATCAAAACGCTCATTGACGATATCCACAAAGCGATTATCTAGCTCCATATCAATGTTGATATCGGGATAGTCTTGGTTAAATTCAGCAATAACAGTCGGTAAGATCAACTCACCCGATATGATAGGAACGGTAATTTTAATGTTGCCAGATAAGCTCTTACCTAAGCCTACAATCGATTCTTCAGCCATTACTACAGCTTGATAAACACTTCTCGCATGTTCAAAAAAGGTTTGGCCGGATTCTGTCAGTTTGAGGGTTCGAGTCGTTCGGTAAAGGAGTTGAACGCCGATATCTTGCTCAAGTTTCGCGATACGCTTACTGACAACCGATTTCGTCAATTCCATGTGTCTCGCAGCAGCACTAAATGATCCCTGCTCAACCAAATGGTAGAAAATAATATAGTCGTCGGTATTTCTCATGCGTTTTCACTACTAACAAGGAGAGTAAGCATTGTAAGGAGATTAGATGAAAAATGCAGATCCTAGAGTCACACTTGTGCGCTGTGTCAGGCGCAACTAGATCGCTTTATCTTACTTCAGATACAAAAAAACCAGCTTTCGCTGGTCTAGTATTGATGCTTTCACATCTGCGCTTTCATATTCGGATATTGCTGTTGCCGTACCCGAGAAAAGAATGGAGGCGCGTCCCGGAGTCGAACCGAGGTCCACGGATTTGCAATCCGCTGCATAGCCACTCTGCCAACGCGCCCTTCTTTCCAACGCTTTAGTTACCCACTGCTGCGTTCGGTGCGTACTTTACGGATTGAGCTTAGAGAGTCAAACAAAAATCGAATTATTCCGTTTGCTTGCTGAGTTTTAAAGCAACATGATGCGAGTTCGAGCAACTAAGGCGAATTTTCCTGCGCCCTCGTTCCACCAGCAGTTTGTTAACTAATGCCTAACTCAACTCTATCAGCCTTTGGAAGCTTCTTTGCCACCAATTCATATGAGCGCTCGCAAAGATCTTGTACAAACCCATCTTCGACATCACCAGGATAGTAAACCGTTACCCAATGGCGCTTGTTGGTGTGATAGCCGGGAGTAATGTCGTTAAACTGAGAGGTAAGGACTTCTCCATCTTCAGGAACAACTTTCACCGTCACGTACTCGCGCCCTTCACGCTCGGCAAGTATCGCAAACATCTTGCCTTTCACTTTATATACTAAAGCATCAGGACCAAACGGATAACCTGACTCTGTACATTTAAAACTATCTAAATACTTCGCCAATTCTGAATTGTTCATAGCAAACGCTCCAATCAAAAAGGAGCACTAGGCTCCTTTATCTGCTATTTAGAAATGAGTGCATCACCTTCAAATCTGATGCCTTGCCAGCCAAACTGAATAAAATTACGGATGTTTGCGTGATCTTGACCATCAGGATTACCTAAGACATCTTCACGATAGAACTTGCCAAAACAAGCCAGAGTTAATGAAGGGTCTAATTGGTTTAGAAGGCCGAAAGCAAAGATTTTGCACGAGCCATTATTTTGGTTTGCGTCGTTTAAGGTTCCTCCATTAACAAACGCCGCTGGCGTGAACTCGTAGTTCGCCTCAATGACTGCCATGGTGTCTTCAAATTGAACAGATTCAGGCGATTGAGAAAGGTTGTCGAGAAATTGCTTCAGATCCATGTGATATCTACTCCATAAAATTTGGATCGAGTCTAAGACATAGATTGAAATAAAAAAAGCTCTTTCGCGATGAAAGAGCTTTTGCTGCGAGGACACGATTAATATTTAAATTGCGACACTTCCACATTCAATCGATCGGCTTCGCTAGACAAACCTTGAAGCACATCATCGACATCTTGGACTTGAACAGATACCGCTGAAGAGGCATCTGCAATAGAAGTAATACTGCCACTTATCTCGTCAGTTACAGCCTTTTGTTCCTCAGTAGCAGCTGCGATTTGTACATTCATCTCATTTAGGTCATTAAGCATAGTCACGATTTGCTCTAGCATCTCCGTGTTTTTATCACAGGTGGTGACACCTTCAGACACCGTGTTGTTTGCGCTCTCTATACTCTGAGACACACTTTGAGTTTCGCGCTGAAGTGATTCAATTTTTTCACGAATTTCTTCAGTAGAAGACTGTGTTCGACCAGCAAGAGAGCGAACTTCATCCGCAACAACCGCAAAGCCACGACCTTGTTCACCTGCCCTTGCCGCCTCTATCGCTGCATTCAGTGCAAGAAGATTGGTTTGTTCTGCGATACCTTGAATCACATCGAGCACTTCGGCAATCGAGTTAGTTTCAGTATGTAGCCTTTTGATCGCATCGACTGCGGTTTTCATCTCTGCATCTAAACGAGATATTTCACTACCTAAGTTTTGACCAACCTGAACACCTTCACTACCGGTATCATTGGCATTTTTCACAAACTCAGCAGCTCGTGTCGCAAATTGTGCCACCTCGGCGATAGAAGCGCTCATCTCATTAACCGCAGTCGCTACCGACTCAGTTCTATGGTTTTGGTCAGCAACCGACTCGCGGGCACTGTTCATGTTACCCGCCATGCTCTGAGTATTGCTGTTAAGGTTATTGGTGGTTTGTGCAAACTGACCAATGATATCTTGTAGATGAGCAAACAACGAATTGAGCGAGATGGCTAAGTCGGTCATTTCATCTTTACCAGACTCTTCTAGACGCTGGGTAAGATCATTGTTTTTGCCGATCCACTGCACTTTCTCACTCGCAAGCTTGATCGGTTTAGCAATGCTGTTACCGAGTAGATAAGAAATAAACACGGCTACCGCTACCACAATTACAATGCTAGTTATGACTGTCATGGCTAGCGAACTAATCAAGGTTTCTAAGTCTTCTAAGGCCTCATGTTTATCAATGTCAGTCACAATCCCCCATGTTAGCCCTGCCGCATTCACAGGCGAATAGGCAGAGAGAACTTCAACGCCTCGATAATCAGTGACAATGTCAGAACCACTCTGGCCTTTCAGGGCAGCCTTTGAGGTTGCGGTCGCGACAGGTTGACGGCCAATCGCTGAAGACTTACCTTCAATTTGTGCTAGCACTGACTGGGAAACACCTGCTGCCTTCAATGCCGCGAAATAGCTGTCTGGATTTTCCATCAAGAATCGGGATTCACTACGGAGTAATCCATCTTGTCCAACTAAGTAAGTCTCACCACTTTCACCTAACCCAGCAAAGCTCCAGTTGCTGTTAAAAGTCATGATTCGATTAATTTCATCTACCGGCATTTGGAAGATCAACACACCTAATGTTTGATTAGCTTTTTTAACAGGAGTAGCAATAAAAGAAGCGGCCGCTTCATAAGATGGATAATAGGGGTAGAAATCTTCTAAGTGATATTGACTGGCTGACAAATTCAGCGCATTTTTAAACGCCTTGGCTATACCACTGTTCGCATAAGGACCTGAATTTAAATTAGTTGCATAGTCTAGCTCTTTAAATACTGAATAAACGATATTGCCATCTACATCGACTAGGAATATATCGTAATAACCAAACTCTTCTAAAAATCCTTTAATACTTGGATGATAAATCGAGTGAACAGAATCATATTCGGTACCCAAAGAGTCACTCATTAAATTGTGTTTTTCACCAAGTGGGTTAGGATTTGTACCTATGTAACGGGCTTGGAGCGCTTTACTACGGGGGGATAATGCGTTGAGCTTTTGCATTTCATTGGCCGATGCACCTCCATTTGCGCCCTTATAAGTCGCGCCAAAATTTGCTTGGTAATAGGATTGTAACTGCCCGATATCGCTTTGGGAGACTTGCTCTACAGGGTATGACTTGAACGCTTCACTAAATGCGCTCATCGCATCTTTGACCCCAACAGAGTTCGCGGTCGTCACAACTTGACCACTGATGTGTTTGAAATAGCTTTCAATTTCATTTTTCTTGATTTCACGAACGGAGATCAATTGACTGGTTGCCCGATCAAATAACGCTTGTTCAGAAAGTCCTGAAGAACGCCATCCGACAATGACACCGGTTGCGACAACCGCCAAGGTGCACAATAGCGTTGAAGCCAACACTATCTTCGTTGCAATTTTCATAACGACAACCCCTCACAGATATTCCGTATCTGCCTGTTTATATTAGAGGAAACTCGCCAACCAACGCTTTAGTAATACAATTCTTCCAGATGAAGTATCTCTAATTAAGCCGAGTTATTATTGGTATATGCATGCTGTTCTATAAGTGTAAGCACAAAATTTAAACTTTTCGATGAGTTATCGAAAATATTCTAAATCTAACTATTTAGAGGCATATTTTTACACTTGTTGCATATACATAAATAACCCTACATTCTTATCCCACCATCAACCTCAATAATACGACCGTTTATATAGTCGTTTTCGAGAATAAATTTAACCGTATTTGCTATCTCTGCAGTTTCTCCCATTCGCCCAACAGGAATCATAGACTCTAACCTCGCGATCGCTTCAGGCTTCATTTGCGCTGCCATCGGGGTCTCTATCACGCCCGGTGCTATCGCTGCTGCTCGAATGCCAAACCTTGCAAGCTCTTTTGCCCATGTTGTTGCTAAAGTCGCCACTGCTGCTTTTGAAGCGGCATAATTAGTTTGGCCTATGTTTCCGGCACGAGCGACACTGGAGATATTGATAATCACACCCCTGCGCTCAGTTTTAATCATGTTCAACGCGGCTTCTCGCCCGCAGAGAAATGTGCCGTTAAGGTTTACATTAATCACTGAGTTAAACTGTTCGAGTGACATCTTTGAGATTTCACCGTCTTTCACTTTCACAAGCAGGCCATCTCGCAAAATGCCCGCATTGTTGACTAAGCCATCTAAATGACCAAAGTCTGTGACAATGTCACTAAACACCTGCTCTACTTCATCTTCCTTGGTCACATCGGCCCGATAGGTCAACGCCTTAACACCAAGCATATGACATTGTTCTTGGGTCTGCCTCAAAGCTTGTTCATTGACATCGATAAGGGCCATTTCAGCGCCAGCGTGTGCTAATGTCACGGCCATCATTTGCCCTAAACCTTGCCCAGCGCCAGTGATAGCAATCACGCTTTCTTTTAAGTCCATTGCAAGCTCCTTTTACTTATCGTTGTTCGATTGATAGAACTCAAACAAGCTAGAGAAATCGAGCTCTTCGTTGCCATTGAGATTATGAAATGCATACAAGTTTCGCGCTAATGAACCCATAGGAACGGAGGATTGACTCTTAGAGGCAGCTTCTAATCCTAAGCCAAGATCTTTTAGCATCAACTTGCTCATAAAACCCGGCTGATACTGATTTGATGCTGGAGCATTTTCCATTACTCCTGGGCACGGATTGTAAAGTTCCAATGCCCAGTTTCGACCAGAGCTCTGTAACATGATGTTTGATAGCACTTTAGGGTCGAGCCCATTATCAATACCTAAATTGAGGGCTTCACAAGTACCAGACATTAAAATGCCGAGCATCAAGTTATTGCAGATTTTGCCCATTTGACCGCTACCGGTTTGACCGGCATGGAAGGTATTTTTCCCCATATGTTGCAGCACTTTCTCAGCTTTGTGGAACGCCTCATCACTACCGCCAACAATAAAGGTCAACGTACCTGCTTTTGCTCCCGCAACTCCACCAGATACCGGCGCATCAGTGAACAAGACACCCTTTTCATCCGCCGCCTGCCCCACTAAACGCGCCGACTCTGGGTCAATCGTTGATGAGTCAATGATTAATGTTCCTGGCTTCATATGACTGAGTAGACCTTCTTTGCCCTGACCATCCAAGTACACAGATTTAACGTGTTCACCCGCTGGCAGCATGCTGATAACCACATTGGCTTGATCAACCACACTCTCTAGTGAACCACATACTTTCGCGCCAACCTCGGCAAGCGGCCTCGTTAGACTGTCAACTAAGTCATATACTTGAACACTAAAACCTGCGTTGACTAGATTGGTTGCCATAGGTGCGCCCATATTGCCTAGCCCAATAAATGCGATTGTTTCCATGACGTTTCTCCGTTTTTTACTATATCGGCCTAGTAGTGCCCTAGCTGCGACAATGGGTGTTTTTCCTCTGACCAAAGGGAGCTAAACAAACTGTCGATCACCTTGCCTTCAACTTCAGCCACATTCTTATAGCGCCATTTAGGGTTACCATCTTTATCGATTAATCGCGCGCGAACGCCTTCTCTAAACTCTCCGAGTAGAGCGCTGCGAACAGAAAGGTTAAGTTCAAGACGGAAACAGTCGGCAAGTGATAGCTGGCTATACTGAGTCATTTGGCGATAGCAAATATGCGCGGTGACCGAACTACCGTTTGCTAGATTCGCTTTAGCTATATCTAGCCACCTTTCGTCAATCGACAATGCTTGAATGTTGTCGACCACCTGCAAAGCACTATCTGCATGGCAGGCGGATTGAATATGATTGAGATAAGGTAAGATCTGCGGCTCAGGTTTATGCTCATTCACCTCGGCTTCGAACGATTCGAGCATTTCAGTCACTACCTCATAGGCATCATCGACGCAGTCCCAATCGGCGATTTGTAACTGCTGCAACAATATAGATTTATGGTCAGGCAGTGCCATATGGTCGGCTAAGTGAAGCGAGACTGCATCTGTGGCGGTCACCATCATTCCGGTCAGTCCAAGAAACAGGCCAACGCCGTTATCGAGGCGATTTAGAAACCAAGTTGCGCCCACATCAGGATAGAGGCCAATACTAATCTCAGGCATGGCAAGACGCGAATCCGGAGTCACTACCTTATGGCTAGAGCCCATGTACAGCCCCATACCACCGCCCATTACGATCCCCTGTCCCCACGCAATGATAGGTTTACAGTAAGTATGAATAAGATAATCGCACTGATACTCGACGGTGAAAAAGTGCGAACAGAAATCCTGTATTTGTTCGTCTTTGGCACCATTCATGACGCTATACATAGTGCGAACATCCCCACCAGCGCAAAATGCCTTTTCTCCAGCACCCTCAAGCAAAACACATATAATAGAGTCATCTTCATGCCACTTGTCTAACTGGTGCTTTAAACTTGCCAACATATCTACTGATAGTGCATTTAAAGAGGGGGCGTTGTCTAAGGTGGCAACGGCGATTTTATGCTCACTGTCACTACAGGGCAGCTCCGCAAAATGGACTAAATCACTCATATAGCTTCCTCCTGAACCTATTTGTTTTTCCATTCTGGGCGACGTTTTTCTAGGAAGGCATTTACGCCCTCAGTCTGATCTTCTGTATCAAATAGGTGAATAAATAGTTCTCGTTCTTTTACCAAACCGTGAGAGATGGGATTTGAACGAGTTGTCTGAATCAATGTTTTACAAGCAGCCACAGCAGGAGGGGACTGATTCGCCACCATCTCTGCTAGTTGAATCGCGGCTTCAAGTGCTTGCCCCTGCTCCACGACCTCTTCAACCAAACGGATATCAAACGCTTTATCGGCACTCACTTGTTCTCCACACAGGATGATTCGCTTCGCCCAGCCTTCTCCAACCAATGCAGTTAAGTTTTGTGTTCCACCAGCACAAGGCAACAAGCCCACTTTCGCTTCCGGTAAAGCCAACTTAGCTTGTTTCTCTGCGATGCGAATATCACAGGCGAGCGCGACTTCTAGCCCGCCCCCCATCGCATAACCATTTATGGCGGCAATGGAAACGCCACGAAAAGCACTCAAGGTCTCAAAGGCTTCTCCAAAGGCGCGCGCCATATCCGCAGCAACACTAGAGTCTCCGGAGGAAAAAAGATTCAGATCTGCGCCCGCGGAGAAAAACTTCTCTCCTTGGCCGGTAATCACCAGAGCATAAACATCCATATTGCTATTAAGCTCAATCACCAACTGTTTAAGCTGATTCAAGCTCTGTTTTGTCCAAGTGTTGGCTGGCGGGTTGTTCATCGTCAATACAGCGACATGGTTATGTATCTTGTGTTCGATAGGATTAACTGATTGCTGTGACATAATCTCTTTCCTTAGAGTATTTCTGAACCTTCGCTAAGAAGACGTCTTGCAACAATAACGCGCATGATCTCGTTGGTGCCTTCCAAAATCTGATGAACTCTTACGTCCCTGAAATGACGCTCTAATGGATACTCTCTGATATAACCATAGCCTCCATAGAGCTGAAGTGCCTGATCACAAACCTTAAAACCCACATCAGTAGCAAAACGTTTCGCCATGGCGCAGTATGTCGTTGCTTCGGGATCGCCACTGTCGAGTTTGCTTGCCGCTAATCGCACCAATTGACGAGCAGCGACTAACTCAGTCACCATGTCAGCAAGTTTAAATTGGAGTGCCTGAAAACTGCCGATCGTTTTGCCGAACTGCTTGCGCTCATTGACGTATTGGATTGCTTGATTGAGTGCTTGTTGGGCAGTGCCTATAGAACAGGCTGCGATGTTAATTCGCCCGCCATCAAGCCCTTTCATGGCAAAGATAAAGCCTTGCCCTTCTTCACCCAATAAGTAGTCTTTCGGGATAACAACGTTCTCAAACGTAATACTACGCGTTGGTTGGGAGTTCCAGCCCATTTTGGGTTCTTTACGCCCATAGCTAATGCCTTCGATATTGGCAGGCACCACAAATGCAGAGACGCCTTTTGCCCCTTCACTCCCTGTTCTCGCCATCACCACCAGCACGTCGGTTTCACCCGCGCCAGAGATGAAGACTTTGGCACCGTTTATGACATAACCATCGTCTGTGAGTTTGGCGGTCGTGGTCAGAGAGGCGGCATCTGACCCAGCGTTAGGCTCTGTTAAGCAATAGGAGCCTAACCATTCGCCTGTTATCAGCTTAGGGCATATTTCTTGTTTTACTTTGTCACTGGCAAAGCTTCCTACCATCCAAGTCACCATGTTATGGATGGTCATAAAAGCCGTAGTCGAGGTACACCCCATTGCAAGCGGCTCAAAAATGATCGAAGCATCTAATCGGCTTAATCCCAAGCCGCCTTGTTCTTCAGGTGTGTAAAGACTAAGAAAGCCAAGCTCTCCGGCTTCTCTCAGTACCTCTTTAGGGAAGATTTGTTGCTCGTCCCACTCTGCCGCTTTAGGCGCTAACTTCTCTCTTGCAAACTGCATAGCGGTATCCGCGAAAGCTCTTTGATCTTCATTGAGTTCAAAGTCCATATCTCCTCCCCTATCGAAGCTGAATCGTCATATTCGGCCCTGATGGAATATCATCATCGAACCAACGCGCTGTGACTGTTTTGGTTTCTGTGTAGAACCGCACCGCTTGCTTACCATAGGCGTGAAGGTCGCCGTAGAAACTGCCTCGCCAGCCAGTAAATGAGAAGAAAGGCAACGGCACTGGAATTGGTACGTTGATCCCGACTTGGCCAACCAGAATCTCATGTTGGTATTTTCTCGCAGCGGCGCCGTTGGCAGTAAATATTGATGTGCCATTGCCATATGGGTTGTTGTTTATCAGCTCGATCGCCTCTTCTAACGTGTCGACTTCTAAACACACCAGTACTGGGCCAAATATCTCTTGTTGATAAATGGACATATCAGTCGTCACGCCGCTGAACAGCGTTGGCGCGAGCCAGTTCCCATCAGGTAAACCTTCAACCGTACAATTCGTCCCGTCGAGTTCGCATTTAGCCCCTTGCGCCTTACCTTCTTCAATGAGGCTCATAACACGCAGCTTCGCTTGTTGACTAATTAAGGGGCCATACCCAGCTTGTTCGTCATTCCAAGCGCCAGGTTTAACCTTCGCCATTTCAGAGGCAAGGTCACCGATCCACTCTTTAGAACTGCCGACGAAAACCGCGACAGAAATCGCCATACAGCGCTGCCCTGCCGCCCCCACTGAGGAACCGACCAAGTTGTTAACGACTTGAGCTTTGTTTGCATCTGGCATCACAACCATATGGTTTTTAGCCCCCGCAAACGCTTGAACACGTTTATTGTTAGCCGTACCCGTATGATAAATGTACTGAGCGACGCTTACCGAGCCTACAAATGAGACGGCCTTGATGACAGGGTGTTCAAGCAGATAGTCCACCTGCTCTTTACCACCATGAATAATCTGTAGAACGCCTTTTGGTGCTCCCGCTTGTTCAAATAATTGAGCCAATCGCATCGCCGTTAAAGGTACTTGCTCGGATGGCTTGAGAACAAAGGTGTTTCCCGCTGCAATAGCGAGCGGAAACATCCACAATGGAATCATTGCCGGGAAATTAAAAGGCGTGATACCACAGCACACGCCGAGAGGTTGAATCAGTGAATAGGAGTCGATGTCAGTCGCGACGTTCTCAACCGTTTCTCCCATCATATTGCTGGCGATGTTTCCGGCCTGTTCAACCACTTCAATCCCTCGCCAGACATCCCCTTTAGCATCAACCGTGGTTTTACCCGTCTCTTTCGATAAAATTTCAGCAATTTCATCATGGTGTTCTTTCAGCAAATGTTGATATCTCAGCATGACCCTAGCACGCTCCGACACCGCCACATTCTTCCATTGATGAAAGACGGTTTCCGCGTTACGAATAGCGCGCTCCATTTCTTCTTCGGTAGCACACGGAAGTTTTGCAATTACTGCGTTAGTTGCTGGGTTAGTCACGTCGATCCACTGACTAGATTGAGATTGGCAAAACTCACCGCCGACGAACAAAGAGACTGTCTGTGTCATTGTGTTTTCCTTTCCGTATTTTGCTTTTAAACTGGAATCTCGATGGCAATTGCTGTTGCTTCACCACCACCAATACAAATTGCCGCGACTCCTTTCATAGGCTTACGCTTAGTAGCATCCCCTTCAACGCCATACGCCTGAAGTTGTCTGAGGCTATATATCAGAGTCGTCAAAATTCTCGCGCCGCTTGCACCGATTGGGTGCCCCAGTGCGCACGCTCCGCCTTTAATGTTGACTTTGCTACTATCAAGTTGAAGCTCCTTAACCGCGATCTGTGTAACGACAGCAAAGGCTTCATTGATTTCCCATAAATCAACGTCTTCAACCTCCCAATCTAAAGTCGAGAGTAATTGTTCAATCGCGTAGACAGGCGCAACCGTAAACTCCGCAGGCTTACGCGCGTGTGTGGAATGCGCTTTGATGATCGCAAGAGGTTTCTTTTCAAGACGGCTCGCCTTTTCAGACTCCATCAAGACTAGCGCAGCAGCACCGTCAGAAATGGCGCTAGAGTTGGCTGCGGTGATTGAACCCTCTATGGCAAAGGCGGGCTTCAGCTTGGGGATTTTATTAGCGTCGATGGAGCGTGGCTGCTCGTCATAGCTAAGTGTTTCGCCGTTTTTGAGTGAAATAGACACCAGCTCTTCACCAAACATCTTCTGTTTGTCCGCTGCGAGGGCTCGATGAACAGATTGCGTTGCCCATTCATCCATTTGCTCACGTGTGAACGCCAGTTGATCGGCAATCTGTTGGCCGTAAACACCCATAAGTTCTCCCTCATAGGCGTCTTGCAGTCCATCTAAGAACATATGGTCATAGGTGGTTTTATGCCCCATTCGCATGCCACTGCGAGCTTCTCTCATTAGGTACGGGGCGTTTGTCATGCTCTCCATACCACCTGCAACCGCACATTGAATCGAGCCCAATTTGATTAGGTCATGTGCCAGCATCACCGACTTCATTCCAGAGCCACAAACTTTGTTTACTGTGGTGCAGGGGGTACTTTGCTCAAGGCCACCGCCCAAAGCCGCTTGTCTGGCAGGCGCTTGACCACACCCTGCAGGCAGCACGCACCCCATATAGACTTCATCCACTTCATAGGGTGATAGTTGAGCCTGTTCAAGCGCACCTTGTATCGCCAATGCGCCTAACTGTGGTGAAGAATAATCTGCCAACAAACCTTGAAACTTTCCCATGGGAGTACGTTTCGCTGACACTATCCAAATCTCTTTTTGCTCCATTGCGCCGCCCTCTCTGACGTAGCTCTGTATTTCATTGGTGAGTGTTTATCTCGATGGCCGCTCTAGTTACTGCTCTGTCTCTCTATTAGATCGGCCGAACTTAATTTCTTGACGTTTACGTAAGCATAGCACTAACATTTACGTAAACGTAAAGAAACAAAACAAACTATTTTGCAAACTATTTGATTCAACCATTTCAGAATCAGTCAACAAGCCAAGAATTTAGATAACTAGGAAAGAGTCTCAGTGGAAAAATATAAGATTAGCGATCTCGCCAAAGAATTCGACATAACAACGCGTAGCATCCGTTTTTACGAAGATGAGGGGCTCATTCAGCCCGAGCGTCAAGGCAGCATGCGCATCTACAACAGACGAGATAGAACCCGACTCAAGTTAATTCTGCGCGGTAAGCGGCTAGGGTTTTCTCTGGCTGAGATTCGTGAACTATTTGAACTTTACGATACTCATCAAGGTGATACTCAGTTAACTGAAATGCTGAAAATCATTGATGAAAAAGAAGCGGTGCTCATGCGCCAACTCGATGACATTAACAATATGCTGGGTGATCTCAACCTTGCTCGTGAACGATGTGAGCAAGCATTAGAGGCGAGTCAAACCAGCTAGATAAGCACAAACGTCTTCGAGTCTTTTTCAAACAGTGGTTTTTAAAATAATGGTTTTAAAACAGTAGTTTTGGAAATGATAATTATGGAAACGGTGATTTTGGAAACGATAAGCTAAAAACCGTTCGCTTGGAGGCGTTATGCTATCACAATACATCCCTCTTAATTTTGGGTTAGATGAATCCATCAATCTTCTTCGTGAACATGTGTGTGGATTCGCCCAACAACACATTGCCCCTCGCGCAGCGGAGATAGATCGCTCCAATAGTTTCCCTAATCAGCTGTGGCCCGAGCTCGGTAGCATGGGTTTACTGGGTGTCACCGTCAGTGAACAATATGGTGGTGCAGAAATGGGCTACCTTGCTCATGTCATTGCGATGGAAGAGATCAGTCGCGCCTCCGCTTCTGTTGCTCTGAGTTATGGGGCTCACTCAAACTTGTGCGTTAATCAGATATTTCGTAACGGCAACGAGTCTCAACGCACTCAATACCTGCCTAAGCTCATCGACGGTTCCCATATCGGAGCGCTGGCAATGAGTGAACCCAACGCGGGATCAGATGTGGTGAGCATGCAGCTAAAGGCTGAATTAAAAGGCGACCACTATCGACTTAATGGTTCCAAAATGTGGATTACTAACGGCCCTGATGCAGATGTTCTGGTGGTTTATGCCAAAACCGAACCTGACAAAGGCTCACATGGCATCACTGCATTCATAGTCGAGAAAACCTTTCACGGATTTAGCCATGCGCAAAAGCTCGATAAGCTAGGGATGCGGGGCTCAAACACGTGCGAGCTAGTATTTGAAAACTGCAAGGTGCCCGTAGAAAACGTCTTAGGCGAAGTCAATCATGGCGTGAAGGTGTTAATGAGTGGGCTTGACTACGAAAGGGTTGTACTCGCCGCAGGCCCTCTCGGCATCATGCAAGCCTGCTTAGATCTTGTCATACCTTATATCCACGACCGAAAACAGTTCGGACAATCGATCGGCGAGTTTCAACTGGTGCAGGCCAAAGTCGCAGACATGTACACGCGAACCAACGCAGCTCGTGCCTATTTGTATGCAGTCGCTGGAGCCTGCGACAGAGGTCATGCAAGCCGAAAAGATGCCGCCGGTGCGATTCTCTATTGCGCTGAACTCGCGACCCAAATCGCCCTCGATGCCATCCAACTTCTAGGCGGAAATGGCTATATCAATGAGTTCCCAGCAGGACGTCTGCTACGAGACGCAAAACTGTATGAAATTGGAGCTGGCACGTCTGAGATCCGCCGTATGCTCATTGGTCGCGAACTATTCGAAGAAACTCGTTAATGAGGTCACCATGCCAGCGATAAAAACCAAAATTAAAAAAGATGCTCAACTTTATGCGGAAAACTTTGCCGCAATGGAGTCGCTCGTAAAGAAGCTGCGTGCTGATATTGACACAATCAAGCTTGGCGGTGGCGAAAAGGCGCTCGAACACCAACGCCGAAAAGGTAAACTTCCCGTTCGTGAACGTATCGTAATGTTGCTTGATGAAAACAGTCCGTTTCTGGAGGTTGGTCAGTTCGCTGCCTGGCAAGTCTATGACGACAACGTACCATGCGCTGGGGTTGTGGCTGGTATAGGACAAATCAATGGGCACCAATGTATGGTGATCGCCAACGATCCTTCGGTAAAGGGAGGAACCTACTATCCCCTCACGGTTAAAAAGCACCTCAGAGCACAAGAAATTGCTAAGCGCTGCAAACTGCCTTGCGTCTATCTCGTCGACTCTGGAGGAGCCAACTTACCTCATCAGGCAGAAGTCTTCGCCGATAAAGAACATTTTGGACGAATTTTCTTTAATCAAGCTCGCATGTCAGCACAAGGTATTCCGCAGATTGCTGTCGTATTAGGTCTTTGTACCGCTGGCGGCGCTTATATTCCCGCGATGTCCGATGTTGCAATCATGGTGAAACAACAAGGTACTATCTTTTTAGCAGGCCCACCGCTTGTCAAAGCCGCCACAGGCGAAGTGGTCACCGAAGAAGAGTTAGGGGGAGCCGATGTCCACTGCCGAAAATCTGGGGTTGCCGACTACTATGCTGAGAATGAGCATCACGCAATGCTGCTAGCGCGAGAGGCCGTATCAAACGCCAACTTACCCTGTGAATCGAGCCAATCACTTAATGATTTTGCTCCGCCTCGTTATTCTGCAGAAGAGATTTACGGTGTAGTAAACGACAATTTGCGATTGTCTTTTGATGTTAGAGAGATCATCGCCCGAATCGTCGATGGCTCGGAGTTTGATGAGTTTAAAGCTCTATTTGGTACTACTTTAGTATGTGGATTCGCGCGAATAGAAGGCCAACTCATCGGCATTGTAGCTAACAATGGCATACTGTTTTCTGAGTCAGCACAAAAAGGGGCTCACTTTATCGAGCTGTGCGCCAAACGAAAGATACCACTACTCTTCTTACAAAACATTACCGGATTTATGGTCGGTAAAAGAGTGGAAGAAGGTGGCATTGCAAAAAACGGAGCCAAACTTGTTATGGCAGTCGCATGCGCAGACGTTCCAAAATTCACCATCATAATTGGCGGTTCCTATGGTGCAGGCAACTACGGAATGTGTGGCCGCGCGTATGAACCCACAATGATGTGGATGTGGCCTAATGCTCGTATCTCTGTCATGGGAGGCGAGCAAGCCGCTGGAGTACTCACCCAAATAAAAAAACAGGTTATGCAAAGGCAACAGAGAGAGTGGCAGGCGCAAGAAGAACAAGTCTTCCGCGAAGAGATCCTTGAACTGTATGAAACCCAAGGACACCCCTACTACGCCAGCGCTAGGCTATGGGACGATGGCATTATCGACCCGAAAGAGACCCGCAATGTTTTAGCCCACGCACTGCGTATTGCTCTCAATGCGCCCGTTGAAGATAGCCAATTTGGAATATTTAGGATGTGACGACATGAAGCGCAACAGCCGTATAACCAAGAAAAGTGATGTTCTCGTACATCTAGAGGAAGACGGTATTGCTCACTTGGTACTTAATCGTCCAAGCAGCGCCAACGCCTTCAACGCTGAGGTTATTTCGCAGTTAATCGCTCACTTAGATGCCTTATCGTCAGACACTCGTGTCCGAGCACTGATCCTTTCAGGCAATGGCAAACACTTCTCTGCAGGTGCTGACATAGAATGGATGCGTTCAATGGCGGCAAAGAGTCAGCAAGAGAATCAACTTGATGCTTTTCAGCTGGCTACTTTGCTTGATAAGTTAGATCGCTTCCCTCACCCAAGCGTGGCAGTGGTTCAGGGTAGTGCATTTGGTGGGGCTCTTGGCCTAGTCTGCTGCTGTGACATGGTTATTGCGCATGAGAGCGCAATGTTTTGCTTAAGCGAAGTGAAGTTGGGGCTTGTGCCAGCAACCATAGCCCCCTACGTGATTCGCACCATTGGCGTTAGACATGCTCGCCGCTATATGCTTTCCGCGGAAAGAATCGATGCTTACACCGCTCAATCACTCAATATCGTTCATCAGCTATCAAATTCTGAGCAGCTAAAAGAGCATGCCGGTGAATGGATTGCACCGTTACTAAAACACAGCCCGCAAGCTTTGGTCGAAGCCAAAAAGCTTTGCCATCATTGCTATCAGGCGCCAATTGACGAGTCGATGAAAAGCTACACTAGCGAGCTGATTGCGAATATTCGCGTCTCACCTCAAGGCCAAGAGGGTTTATCTGCGTTTCTCGAAAAACGCACTCCAAAATGGAATTCGGAGTAAAGCAATGAGCCAACACATTAAGCTTCCCAAATCGGTGAATATCGTCGAGGTCGGCCCCCGAGATGGGTTACAAAACGAAGCCACACTCCCGCTCGAAGTTAAGGTCGCGTTGATCGATCAGCTCTCAAAAACTGGCCTTACTCATATTGAATCCGGCGCTTTTGTTTCCGAATCTAAAATACCGCAAATGGCCAACTCCCGTGAGGTGTTCGCGACTATCACTCGCCAACATCCTGTTATTTATTCGGCCTTAACGCCCAATGTTCGTGGTTTAGAATCAGCCCTAGATTGCGGTGTGGATCAAGTAGCAGTATTCACTGCTGCATCAGAAGGTTTTTGCCAACGTAATATAAACTGCTCAATTTCGCAGAGTTTAGAGCGATTTGAAGATGTTATAGAGTTGGCATCAAAGCATAATCTGCCCGTTCGAGGTTACCTATCTTGTATCATTGATTGCCCTTACGACGGCGCAACCGATCCCAAGCAAGTCGCGGATATTGCTCAGGTAATGTTGGATATGGGCTGCTACGAAGTTTCCCTTGGCGATACGGTAGGCACAGGCACTCCTTTAAAAGTCGCCCATGTCCTAGAGGCGGTTTTCTCGACCACCTCTCCTTCTCATATCGCCGCTCATTTTCACGATACCTATGGGCAGGCGCTAGCCAACTTGTATCAAGCACTGCTCATGGGCGTATCAACCATTGACTCAAGCGTCGCAGGATTAGGTGGATGTCCTTATGCGAAAGGGGCAGCGGGCAATGTTGCCACAGAAGATGTACTTTATCTTTGCCAAGGGTTAGGTATCTCCACTGGGGTAGATTTAGCTAAAGTCACCCAAACAGCATGGATGATTTGTCAGCAGTTAAATAAGCAACCGACATCAAAAGTCTCGCTCGCGACTCCTCCTGTCTCATTTCAATAATTCTGTGTCGAACCTCCAATTTTCCGGTCTGCTTTCTATAAAGCACGTGAAATCATTAGGATAAGTGTGTTAACTATCGTTAAATTACTTGAACCAAAGTCACAGTATTAATTTAGTTTCGCTTTTGCAATCTAAGTGGCGCTTTGTAACAGGCTATCGAATTACAACAATGAACATATTAGTGTGTGACGACTCGGTTATTGCCCGAAAATCAATCATCGGCAGAATTGCTCCCTCTACCCATATCACCATTCATCAAGCTGAGCACGGCAAAGAAGCGCTTGAAGTTATGCTGGCGCACAATATTGATCTGCTTTTCTTAGACCTCACCATGCCCGTAATGGATGGTTTTGAGGTACTGGCTTCTATGCCTGTGAGCCAGTACCCTACCCAAGTAGTGGTGGTCTCTGGTGATATTCAGTCTGAGGCCAAATCTCGCTGTACGGATTTAGGAGCCCTGCACTTTATCGAGAAGCCTTTTGTCACTTCCGATTTAGTAGCACTGTTTGAGCACTATCGGTTGCCTTTGAGAAATACCGACGTCAGACCTAATCAGCAAAGTCGCAAGCCGATCGATTTGATGGCGGCAATTCGTGAAATGAGTAACGTTGCGCTTGGGGCAAGTGCTTCATTAATTGCTCAGCAAATGGGTCGTTTTATTGAGATGCCCCTACCTAACGTGGCTTCATTGCATCAGTCAGAACTGACCATGACGGTGCAAGATATCGTTAACAATTCTGAATCTCGTGCTGTCTCACAACGCTTCGTTGGCAACGGTATTAATGGTGAAGCTTTAGTCTGCTTGCATGGCTCTGGATTTGAGCTGCTTGCTTGCTCAGACAATGATGCCCTTAGTAGCTCGGTCAATGAAGTGATTCTCGATCTATCCAATTTGCTGGTCTCATCATTTCTCAACTCTTTCAGTAAACAACTTGATATTGCAATTTCGCTGCGCCAACCGATCGTTTTAGAAAAAGATCTGTTGCAAGTTTCACTGGGTTGTGAGCAATTTCTTAAAGACTATGAGCAGGATATTTTTACCATAGAGTTCGTTTATAGAGCGGAGAATCTCGATATCGCCTGCGACATCATCTTCTTGATGGACTATGAATCTTTGAATGCAATAGAAGACATTTTGGAGAGTGTATTATGAACTCCACAGATATCGGCGACTTACACTGGGTAATGCAAATCCTTGGCGATTTAGATGCCGGGTTGATCGTCATTGATCGGGAATACAAGGTCTGTGTCTGGAATACCTTTATGCAATCTTATAGTGGAATCAGTGCAGATAAGATTCTTGGTAAAACTCTATTTGATGCGGTAGATGACTTGCCTGAATTGTGGCTTCGCAGCAAAGTGAGTACGGCGTTCACGTTGAATAGCCGCGGTTTCTCTTGCTGGGAAGATCGACCGTTTCTTTTTAAATTCAAGAATTTCAGCCCGATATCTAACGGCCTTAAGGAGATGCGCCAGAACATCACCTTCTCTCCTCTCACCTCTGTTAATGGTGAAGTATCACACGTTAGTATCATCATCAATGATGTCAGTGACATTGCAAAAAACAAAATACATCTTACTGACTCCAATCAAAAGCTGTCTAATCTGAGCAGAACCGATGGTCTCACTAAGCTCTTTAACCGAGCGCATTGGGAAAGTTGCTTGCAAAAAGAATTCGAGCATTGCCAAGTGACAGGAGCAAGCTCATCTCTGGTTATTTTTGATATCGACCACTTCAAACGAGTGAATGATACCTATGGGCATACAGTAGGTGATGAAGTCATTCGCCACACTGCAAGCGAACTGCGAAAAGCCTCTCGCGGGTCTGATGTCTGTGGTAGATACGGCGGTGAAGAGTTTACTGTACTTCTTCCAGGCACTTGCGCCACACAAGCTCTCTATTTTACAGAAAGATTACGCAAACGTATTGAGCAAGCGAACGTCAATTATGAGCATCATTCGGTGAAATACACAATCAGCCTTGGTATATGCGAATTATCGCCTTACCAAACTAGCCATTTGACTTGGTTAGAGCATGCAGATAAATCACTCTATTTCTCGAAACAATCGGGAAGAAACCGATCAACAGTGTTTGATCCGGCTTTGATAAGGTAAGTGTAAGGGAGTTTGGAGCGTACTGCGGGAATCGAACCCGCATCATCAGCTTGGAAGGCTGAGGTAATAGCCATTATACGAAGTACGCATTGAGATGAGTTGGCCAAAAGAGGCTTGGAGCGTGCAGCGGGAATCGAACCCGCATCATCAGCTTGGAAGGCTGAGGTAATAGCCATTATACGATGCACGCATCATCGTGAAGACAGATTCAATATGCCACAGATAACTGAAAAGAAAAGCGTTTTCTTTCAATAATCAGGTTAAGTGGTGAAGTTAGCACCACTTTGGTGTTTGGTTGATGTTTTTACACTCACTCATGCCTGAACAAAAGCTTTACTGGTCACTCGGTCTTTACCATTTAATTTAGACTGGTACATCAGGTGGTCAGCATCTGATAGGGATGGATTTAAGTCTGTGCTCGGGTAGTAAGCACAGCCTAAGCTGACCGTGACTTTGCGTTCGCTATCTTCCAGCAGTTTCACTTTACGCACAGCGGCACATACTTGTTCGGCAACGACAACGGACGCCTCATACGTTTCACCACTAAGTAAAATGGCGAACTCCTCTCCTCCGATCCGGCCAATCAAATGGTGCTCAGACAAGGTGTCATTCGCCGCATGTGCGACACTTTTGATTATGATGTCTCCGCTTTGATGACCATAGTTATCGTTAATCTGTTTAAAATCGTCGATATCAAAAATCATCACGCTCATCGAGCCCCCTTCCCTCAGCCTTTGTTGAAACTCATTAACAAAATGACGCCGATTACTGAGCTCTGTGAGTTGGTCCGTTTCTGAGAGCGTCTTAAGCTCTAAGTTAGCCTGCTCTAGCGCGTTGGTTCTGACCTTAACCGTGAGTTTGAGAGCGATAATATAGCTCAAGGTAACAATGCCAATTACCAACGCCGCGACTGGGATAAGGTAGTCGGGGTAGACGGTACTGACATACATCCAGCGGTTAAAGATCTGCTGCTTCTCATCATTGCCGAATTCATTGATGCCACGTGTTATCTGCTGTTGTAGCGCAGTGTTCCCTTCACTCACCGCTGCGCGTAAGTTACCGGAGTAAAGGTGTCTTACACCAACAAATCGCTGGGGTTCATCACTGCTAAACAGATAAAAATTAGCCACTTGCAGATCGGCGACAAAAGCATCGAGCTCTCCACTAAAGGCCGCATCTATCATCAACTGGTTATTAGAATAGCTAATCAGATTCAAATTGGGGAAATGGCGTCTTGTAAATTCCTCTTCATAACCACCAGCCACAACGCCAACCAAATGTTGATGTTCACCGAGCATAAAGGCATCAAGGTTAGTTCCTATCAACGCCTGACCAATGTACATCTGGGTGTCAATCGAGAGAATCTCAGGTGCATAATCCAAATAACTGTCACGTTGCTCAGACCATAATAGACCGGCATGAATATCCGCTTGCCCATCTCGAACCGCATCGAGAGATGCTTGCCAATCCAGTAAAAGAAATTCTATTTCGACGTCATTTTTGCGTCCGTACTCTCGCCAGTAATCAACGAGAATACCGTCGGGATTGCCCTTATGGTTGATAAATGAGAAAGGTTTCCACGCCTTAGAATTGGCAATAACGAGCTTGTCGAGTGGCTCAGCATTTGCCGAAATACAAGCTAGCATAGCCAATAGGCTAAGTAAGATTCGAAGCACTGTTGTCCCTAAAAAAAGTAAGCTCAATAAACCAATTATTGAGCTTTATATTACTGATATATTAGGTATAGATGATACTTCGATTTGATGATGTCTCTCTGGTTGAAGAATGAGACATCACTCGATAAGTTATCAACGCGACTTAAGAGATCTGGAAACGGCTCATTTCCCCGTTCAATTCATCAACTTGCCCTCGAACTTGATTCGAGATTTCAGATGAGGATTGCGATATATCAGCGACCCCTTCTACGGATTCAATCACCTTATTCATCAGTAATTGAATTTCGTCAGTCGCTTGGGACTGCTGCTGCGCTGAGCTCAATAAATCTTGCATCTGTTGGTTCAGGTCTTCGATCTGTTGTGTCGTCGAGCTTAACGTGCCATATGCTTGCTCCGTATGGTTAGCCCCCTCTTCTGCTAGAGACTTACTCTTATCAATTTCACCAACAACCGCTGCTGTTGAGGATTGGATTGCATTGACGATATTGTTGATTTCAGTAGTAGATTCGGTTGTTCGAGTAGCAAGTAGACGCACTTCATCTGCCACCACAGCAAAACCTCGTCCGTATTCGCCTGCTCGCGCTGCCTCTATCGCGGCATTAAGAGCAAGCAAGTTTGTCTGTTCAGCAAGTCCTTCAATCACTTCGGTCACTCTGCCTATAGCTTCGCTCTCTTTGCTTAACGCGTCGACCTGTTCACTGGCTTTTTCTATCGTGGCATGCAGTAAGCCCACCGTGGTCTTATTGAGGTCGAGTGCTTGAGAACCCAGTTCTATCTGTGCCTGGGACTCAGATAGTTTGCTCGCTGATTGCTCGGCCTGCGTGGCAGTATCAGTTGCAGAATGGCTGACATCCGTCACTTGATGCCCTACTAGCTCCATCGTAGATTTCTGGCTTTCGACCTGATGTACCGTTTTCGCGTTAGCATCAAGTAAAGCGTTCATACTGTCGCTTACCGTTGAAGCCTTGTTGCTCACACCTTTAACAATGGCGGCCAGTTCATCATTCATCTTGTTAATTGAGCGAGTTAAACTTGCCAACTCATCACTACCTTCAATCGGCAAAGCAGATTGTGAAACGTCACCATTGGCAATCGATTGTGCGCGTTTAGAAATCGTCTTAACTCGGCGACCAATGCTCTTACCCATAAAGTGCGCAGTTGTTGCAGCGACAATCACCACAATAGCAATTGAAGCCACCAGTAGTGAGATCACGCTTGTCACTGAATTAAAGATCCCCTGACCGCTTTGATCTGCAACCGACTGCTGCTGATTAATGATTGAGTCAAGATTAGAATCTAACGCAGTCACAGCTGGCACTAATTCATTGGCCATTTTTTGGTTGGCGATATTCCAATCACTTGAGCGGCGTAATTCAACTACCTGGTCAGCTAAAGGGAAATAGAGTTGTTGCATCTCTTTGAACAGATCCCATAACCCTTGGTCACTACTCGATAACAAAGCAACTTTAGAATCAATCTCTTTGACTGATTTGTCATGCGCCTTGAGAAAATCTTGGTATTTATCTAAATGTTCCTGCTTTCCATAAAGAAGGAAATCACGCATAGAAGATAATGCATTGGCTAAAGAGGTATAGCTGTCAGCGTAGAGCCTAAACAATCGCTTACGCTCCCCCCCTTCTTTGTTACCCGCTTCATCATTAATTAACCCCTGAAGCTGATCGAGTGCAACTTCAGCAATCGGTGCGGCTTCGTTAATAAACAGCGAGTGAGCTGGAAGGTTTTCATCGGTATGGCTAAGTTCAGCAATATCATTGAGTGACTGAGCCACCAGCGTCCACTGGGAAAGGATTTGTTGATAATTTTCTTCAGTGAGCAGAGGCTCTAACTTAGGCAATGATTCATCCACTTTCAGAAGCGACTGATCGAGTCTCGCTTTTTCAGTTTCGCCTGTTGCTTCATCACCTCCTAACAACATGTAGGCTCTCAGTGACGAGACGGTAGCGTGGATGGATTGTTGAATAGAACGTCCTGCATCAACAGTTGGCAGATCTCGGTTTAATAGCGATGCGGTATGGGTTTCAACGGTGATTAAGCTGCGATAAATAAAGAACGCGGAAACGATAAAAAGTACTGCAAGCGACAGAAAACTCAGCTGTAACTTCCCTGATATCGTGAGTTTCATCCTTTAACTCCTATAGTTTGTTCAATCCTTACTATAGCGTTTTGGACATTATTGTTAAATATATGTATCAGTAAAATTATAAACTTTCGCATTAGTCCCCTGATGAAAAATGTAAAAATCCCCGACTGGCGGGGATTTAGTCTGTTGTCACTACGAAGTTAATAGCAACGTTTTAGATATTCGCAGAAGCAACGTAGTCTGTTAGCTCAATGTTTGAAACCGTTGTGACATACTGATCATCTAAATAGAACGCGACACCTTCAGCTAATCTTTCACCACGAAGCGTTTTTTTCGAGCCATTAGCGTACGTGACATCCATTTGCAGAGTGTAGGCGTCGATCTGGTTCATTGTCGCATGATCAATTTCTGAGTTGCTCGCTAGAGGCACTTCTTTTAGAGAGTTGTCCAACTTGTCGTTTACTTTGATGTAGTTCTTGGTTGGAGTGTCAACAACTGCCGGTGATTTACCCGATACTGGGTTTTTCCCTGTCCAGAATTCAATCGAGTTGATAACAAATAAGTCAGCCGCACCCGCAATACCATAAACAGGGGACAGTAGGATGAACATCCCAGCACGGCCGTAGCGATTATCTACCACTTCTAAGTTGAATTTTGAAACGATACCGGTTGTCGCCATTTGGCCCATACAACCTGTTAAAGAAGAAAGACCAAGAGCCGTTACGATTGCAATTTTTAATGCGTTAGATTTCATGATTACCACCACTTATATTTGGATGGCGCGCATCGTACTCCTGATTTCGTTAAATGCAATCTAGATAGGTGGAGATTTTACACAAAGCTAACTGTGTTAAGATTATGTTTTATATAGGGTATTGCCTACACCCCTACTATTTGTTGTGGCTTCAATTTATTACAACACTAAAGGTTGTTTGCCTTATAAGATTTGTCCTACTTGCATAACAACCTTCAGTTGCAAGTTTCAGTGAGTTTACCTTTCAATCGCGCGCAAACCAAAAGACAATGTTTTTAAACACATTACACACAAGAGGCCTGTTCAGTAAGTTTTAGCAAGATACTTTCTCGACGCAGTTCGAGTATGTCTTCAATCAGCCTTTCTTTCGCGCTCAATCCAAAGTGTTCTGCGTAATTTTTGATGGTAGCCACTTCACTTTTATTTAAGTTGTAAACATTTCGCTTTAAGTAGGCTTCCGCTTCACTTTTTATATAGCCATGACTTTGTAGCTCACTGATGATCACTTCATCTAATTCGTGCGTTCTCTTTGCCATTTTCTTCTGAGTTCTTTTACTTATCTAACCCATCTAATCGTCTGAATATCATCGATTAGAATTTCTGCTGGCGTAAGTTACCTCTCTAATATGACAGCTAAGTGACGGAATACGCGCGACGTCTTTGCCTCTACCAACTGGAATTAACCTTACTTATTTATTAAATGACACCAAACCATTCCCTCTGTGAATTTTAATGCACCAACCACGCATATTCACCATTTTCATCTAGAATCACCATATAATCCGTCATGTTTTACTGGTCAATTAGTAATCATACAGTTTTATATATTTATAGATAACGCCAAATATCCGACTAATTCACTAGGATATCAATTACCAATTACTCCGCACACCATTCAAAAACCAGTGAATAAGTTCAAATTATCTGCATAAAGTTAGTAAAAATCAGAATTGTTTGCTGGATCATATTTTCCGACAAAGATGTTGCTTAGGTATTTATAAAATGAATAATAGCAAACGTTACACAAATGTAACAAAACACAACATCATATAAATATTATTCATATAAACACCTATTTACAGGCAGGAAAAGCATGACAAAGCGTATTTCGCTAGCCGTATTGGCGAGTCTATTTGCAGGTAGCGCTGCAGCATCCAGTTTGGATGACAAAATCAACGAAGTCGTTGCACCTATCGTTAACCCTTTTGTAGGAATGATCTTTTCGACTATTCCGTTCCCTTTTACTGACGTACAGGTGCCGTGGATTGTTCTTTGGTTAGTTGTTGCAGCTAGCTTTTTTACTTTCTACTTAGGCTTCATTAACGTTCGCGGCTTTAAGCACGCGATTCAACTTGTATCAGGGAAGTTTTCTGATCCTAAAGCAAAAGAAGAGGGTGAGGTTTCTCACTTCCAAGCTCTAACCACTGCACTTTCAGGTACGGTTGGTTTAGGTAACATCGCTGGTGTGGCCGTCGCGGTTTCGATCGGTGGTGCTGGTGCGACATTCTGGATGATTCTTGCTGGCCTACTTGGTATGTCGAGTAAGTTTGTAGAGTGTGCACTGGGTGTAAAATACCGTAACACCAACCCAGACGGCTCTGTTTCTGGTGGTCCTATGTACTACCTAAGCAAAGGTCTAGCGAAGCGCGGTAACGCTGCGTTTGGCCGTACCCTAGCGGTTCTGTTCTCTGTATTTGCGATCGGTGGTTCTCTTGGTGGCGGTAACATGTTCCAAGCTAACCAAGCGTTCAAGCAGGTTGTCGGCGTAACAGGTGGCGATGCGTCATTCTTCGCAGACAAAGGCTGGCTATTCGGTCTTATCCTAGCGGTGATCGTGGGCATCGTTATCATTGGCGGCATTAAATCTATCGCGAAGGTAACGGAGAAAGTAGTTCCATTCATGGCAACGATTTATGTTGGTGCCGCTCTTATCATTATCCTAATGAACTTCGACCGCATTGATGATGCATTCAGCGCTATCTTTAACGGTGCGTTCACAGGTGAAGGTATTGCTGGTGGTGTGATTGGTGTGCTAATTCAAGGCTTCAAACGTGCAGCGTTCTCGAACGAAGCGGGTGTTGGTTCAGCAGCGATTGCTCACTCAGCAGTAAAAACCAAAGAACCAATGTCTGAAGGTTTCGTATCTCTACTAGAACCGTTCATTGATACTGTGGTTATCTGTACGATGACTGCCCTAGTTATCATCATTACTGGTTACCTAGACACTGATACTGGCCTTGCTGGCGTAGAGCTAACGTCTGCTGCATTTGGTAGCGCAATTAGCTGGTTCCCTTACATCCTTGCAATTGCTGTAGTACTGTTCGCTTTCTCTACCATGATCTCTTGGTCATACTACGGCCTGAAAGCTTGGACTTACCTATTCGGTGAGAGCAAAACAGCCGAGCTTATCTTCAAAGTGAAATTCTGTATCTTCGTTGTGATTGGTGCAGCAATGAACTTAGGCCCAGTTATCGACTTCTCTGACGCGATGATCTTTGCAATGGCATTGGTGAACATTATTGGTCTATACATCCTAGTTCCAGAAGTGAAGCGCGACCTAGCAGACTACCTAGAACGCTTTAACGCAGGCAAGGTCTACAAAGTACAGCAAAAACAAAACTTGGCTGAACAAACAGACTAGTCATACAAATAACGATGAATAACAGCAGGCTTCGGTCTGCTGTTTTTTCATTTTTAATACACTTATTTACACATTTTCTCTTTCTGAACTTGCAAACCAATATTCCACCAAGTATTTCAACCTAAGTATAATTGTCTAGTTTTTCATCACGGCGCTGTTTAAAACTGGTATTTTTCTCCACCTAGCTCCCGACTGTAAGCTCAGCTTTACTCTTCAAACAAACACCCAACAGGCAAATTTTAACATTTTGGTTACACTTATCTTTAAGTGCAATTCTCGAAATTGATCTCTGGTTTAACTCAAGTTTGCAGCTTAATAAAGTGCAACGAATCGAAAACTCAGCAGGTTGTTTTAGTTGTTGCCAACAAGTTGTATGAAATTTAAGTATCTATCTTGGCTCTTCATGACCGAAACATGGTCGCTGAGTCATACATCGTTTCTCTTAGGTGCGATCCATCTCTGCGAAACAAAGAGGAGATAGTAATGAATGTTCAGACACTACCCATGCTACGCTTTATTGACCACGAAGGTGTGTCAGTAAACCAGTTGCCAGCTTGGGCAGACTTAAAGACGTTAACCGCCTTTTATAAGGATATGGTTCTCACCCGTACGTATGACAACAAAGCGGTTGCTCTACAACGAACGGGCAAACTCGGCACCTACCCTTCTCATTTAGGTTCTGAAGCGTACGGCGTTGCCATTGGCCATGCCATGCATCCCCGCGATGTGTTTATTCCTTATTACCGTGATATGCCCGCAATGTGGGTTCGTGGTATCCCAATGGAGAAAAACCTCCAGTATTGGGGTGGTGATGAACGAGGCAGCGATTTTCACGTAACACCCGCCAATGGTGAGGCTCCAGAACCTTGTCGTGACTTACCCTTCTGTGTACCTATCGCTACTCAGTGTACACATGCGGTCGGTGTCGCTGCTGCACTAAAAATCGAGAACCAACACCACGCCGCTATAGTCACTTGCGGTGATGGCGCAACATCTAAAGGGGATTTCCTAGAAAGTATCAACTGTGCAGGGGCTTGGAATTTGCCTCTGGTGTTTGTGCTGAATAACAACCAGTGGGCAATTTCTGTCCCGAGAACCCTTCAATCCGCTGCGGAATTTTTATCTGACAAAGCGAAAGGCGCTGGCATTCATGGTGTAACCGTCGATGGCAACGATGTGGTAGCGGTCTATGACACCGTACTCGCCGCATTAGATAGAGCAAGAAAAGGTAAAGGGCCCACCCTAATTGAGGCGGTGAGCTATCGACTCAGTGACCATACAACCGCTGACGATGCGAGTCGCTATCGTAGTGATGATGAGCTTAATCAAGCTTGGAAGTTCGAACCTATCAAACGGTTAAAAGCCTTCTTAATCAATCAAGGTGCTTGGAGTGACGCCCAAGAAGAGACCTGGTTGTTAACGTGTAAAGAGCAAGTAGAGATTGCCGTTGACCACTACATGAATCTTCCTCCTCAGGCACCAGAAAGTGCATTTGATTATCTATATGAACACGCGCCTGCTGAGTTAAATCAGCAACGAGATTTATTGATCAACAAAGCAATGCGCATGCAAGGAGGCAAACATGGCTGAGTTGACGTTAGTAGAAGCAGTCAACCTTGCACTGCATCATGAAATGAACAAAGACCAAAGCGTGATTGTTCTTGGTGAGGATGTTGGCGATAACGGTGGAGTATTCCGCGCTACCGTTGGGCTAAAAGAGAAGTTTGGCTTAAGACGAGTTATCGACTCTCCGCTCGCAGAAGCGCTCATTGGCGGTGTCGCTGTGGGAATGGCGAGCCAAGGTTTACGACCCGTCGCTGAGTTTCAGTTTCAAGGATTCGTATTCCCTGCCTTGGAGCACTTAATGTGTCATGCCGCGAGAATGCGCAACCGCACACGCGGGCGATTAACTTGCCCTGCGGTTTTCAGAGCTCCTTTCGGTGGGGGCATTCACGCACCAGAGCATCACTCTGAAAGCGTTGAAGCTTTATTTGCCCATACTGCTGGCTTTAAAGTGGTGATCCCATCTTCGCCGCAAAGAGCTTATGGGTTGCTTCTCGCCTCCATTCGTAGCAACGATCCTGTCATGTTCTTTGAGCCTAAACGTATTTACCGCACCGTTAAGTCTAAAGTCGTCGATAGCGGAGAAGCTCTTCCACTCGATACTTGCTTTACTTTACGCAAAGGGCGAGACATTACCTTAGTGACTTGGGGTGCATGCGTCGTTGAATCATTGCAAGCTGCGCAAACGCTCTCGACTCAAGGAATTGAAGCCGAGGTCATTGATCTAGCGTCAATAAAACCCATCGACATGGACACCATCCTAAGATCATTAGAGAAAACGGGCAGATTGTTGGTCGTTCACGAAGCCAGTCGCACGTGTGGTGTAGGTGCTGAAATTCTCGCTCGAACTGCCGAACACGCCATGTGTTTACTTAAAGCGCCACCACGGAGAGTCACAGGAATGGATACCATCATGCCTTATTACCGCAATGAAGATTACTTCATGATTCAAGAGCAAGATATCGTGCTAGCTGCGCGAGAATTGGTGGAGGGTTGGAAATGAAAAGCTTCTTATTACCTGACCTAGGCGAAGGATTGGCCGAGTCTGAAATCGTTGAATGGCACATTAAAGTCGGTGACTCTGTCGAGCTCGATCAAGTTGTGTTGACCGTGGAAACCGCCAAAGCCGTGGTTGAGGTCCCTGCTCCCTACTCTGGTGTTGTCGTTAGTCGGCATGGAGAGGCAGGCGATGTGATCAATATTGGAGCCCTACTACTACAAATAGAAGAGCAACCTGAGCTGGTCGGCTCGACGGTGAGTCAGGCAAAACAGCAAGATGCCGCGACTGTCGTTGGTAACGTCTCGCAAGCGGCTCATCATGTCGATGTGGATGATTTTTGGATTGGTAGCACACATAACCCTTCCGCCGATGAACTCATCACAGCACTTCCCTCAGCTCGTCTGCTAGCCAAAAAGCTCGGTGTAGAACTCAAGACCGTCAAAGGGACTGGCCCTAACGGCATGATCAACGATAGCGATATTTATAACGAGGCTCGCAAACAGAGCCCGGGGACTGAGGTGCTCAAAGGTGCGCGCAGAACCATGGTGTCAACCATGTCAGAGTCTCATCATCATGTTGCTGCCGTGACCATAACTGAGGAAGCAAACTTAGGCGACTGGCTAGCTAATGAAGATATCTCTGGCCGACTGATTAAAGCGGTCGTCTATGCCTGCCAAGAAGAACCCGCGCTCAACGCATGGTTTGATGCAGAAACCATGACGCGCTGCGTACACAGTAGAGTCAATATTGGTATTGCCGTCGACAGTAGTCATGGGCTTTATGTACCGGTTCTTAAACACGCAGATGAATTTGAAGGCAATCAAGTTCGTCAGTGGCTCGATGAAACCGTCAAGGGGATCAGAGAGCGTAAGATTGGTCGAGAAAGCCTCCAAAATGCGACGATAACCTTGTCTAATTTTGGCGCAATTGCAGGCATATTTGCCACTCCGGTCGTATCTCCGCCACAAGTTGCCATCGTGGGTGCGGGGCGCATTATCGACCGTGTTGTGATGAAAGATGACAAACCGGTTTCGGTTAAAGTCATGCCTCTCTCGATCACGTTTGACCACCGAGCTTGTACGGGTGGGGAAGCGGCGAGGTTTACTAAGAAGTTGGTCGAACACTTGCAAAAACCCAAAGGTTAACTTGGGGCTGTTAGTTATAAAATGAAAGGGAGCACGCCTTGTGCTCCCTTTTCGTGTTCTGATTTAGAGTTTAAAGTTACCCACCAGCGTATCAAGCTGCCCAGATAGCTGTTTTAAATGACTACTGCTAGAGTTGAGCTGCTGGGCCACATTCGCTGTCTCTTCAGTGAGCAAATTAATGTCTTCCACATTTCGGTTGATCTCTCCAACCACGCTGGATTGCTCTTCTGTCGCTGTCGCCACTTGGATATTCTGATCGCTAATATGCGAGATATGCGCACTGATCTGTTTTAGCGAAGCGTTCGCTTCAGCCGCTTTATCCACCACAATAGCGCTTTGATCCCGTCCACTACTCATCGCACTAACGGCTTTGCTCGACTCTTCTTGAAGACGGTTAATCACACCTTGAATTTCTTCGGTTGAATCAGCGGATAGACTGGCTAGCTTGCGCACCTCATCGGCAACAACGGCAAACCCTCTTCCTTGCTCACCTGCTCGTGCAGCTTCGATAGCCGCATTAAGCGCCAGTAAGTTGGTCTGCTCAGATATACCGCGAATAGTGTCTAAGATTGAGCTGATATCCGAAACTTGTACGGCTAATGACTCAACAACGTCCGTTGCTTGATCGAGACCTAGTCTTAAACTATCAATTTGCGTTGAGGCTCCATCAACCACTTCGCCGCCATTTTGTGCCTGTTCGGTCGCTTGTTTAGCGACTTGCGCGGCTTGAGATGCATTTGAGGCGACTTCTTCGACGGTCGCACCTAGCTGATGAATCGCCGTCGCAACCTGAGTGGTTCTGTCACGCTGTGAGGTACAATGCCCCTGTGTCAGCGCTGCGTGGTCTGACACTTGCTGAGCCGTTGTGGCAAGCTCTTGGGAATTCATTGCCACATTTTGAATAGATTCATGCACACGGCTTATGAAGTCGTTAAAGCTACGAGCGATACCGGCTAGTTCATCTTTACCCTTCAAATCAATACGTGTATCCAACGCCATCTCTTGCGCTGCCGTAGACATAGATGACTGAAGGTAAGCAACACGTTTTTTTAGGCTGGATATAATAACGACCGAGAAAGCACCCGAAATTAGAACGCCCAATCCGATTATCAAGAACAATCGATTCTGACCAGACTCGTAACTTGCGTTGCTGACTTGGAACTGAGTTTCTGCCTGGACCAAGAGAGCATCTAGGATCCTATTGGCATGCTTACGTAAAACACCATACGTTTTCGCATAATTCGATTTGTAGATCTGACGAGCGCTCTCCATATCACCATTTTCAAACGCTGCCAACATAGGATTTAACTCTTGGCTCACCATGCGTTCAAACTCTTTAAGTAGCGCTTCTACTTCTGCTTTTTGTTCCGGAATCACTTGCGCCTCAACCGCATACTGAATGGCTTGACGCATTTCAGGGATATCTTCTAAGCGCGTTTCTTTAACGCGAGTCAACACCCCCTTCTCATCACGCAGCGAGCTATCTTGAAGTAGCATCATGTCGATACCAACGCGCATACGTGGGATTCGAGAAGCAACCTCTGCCATGGCACGCATCGGTGAAGAAGTATTGGAATAGAGCTTTTCAGACTGATTTTGAATCCCTTGCATACTGTTAAGGCTAGCAATTCCTACTAACCCTAATGCTAAACAAGGCAAAATGACCGCCAAAATTAGGCGGGTTTGTAGAGTGAATCTATCGGCAAACATCGTACATCCTTTTAACTTGCTTATTGTTATTTTTGCAACTTATTAAGAAGATGTTATCGATAGATTAAAAGCGGTAACAGTAATCTTTATGCTTTAAAGTACCGCTTATATTCTTTATGCACTTTATGAACTAAACCATTAAATTTGCTGTGTTTTACCTGTAAAATCCGCAAGCCGATACGCTAAACTGATTCTATTAGCTCAGGAAGTATCTCAAACAGATCTCCCACTAACCCGTAATCCGCTATCTCAAAAATAGCGGCATCAGGGTCACTGTTAATCGCGACAATGACTTTCGAATCCTTCATACCTGCTAAGTGTTGAATTGCCCCAGATATTCCCACCGCGATATACAAGTTTGGTGCAACAATCTTACCCGTTTGCCCTACCTGTAGATCGTTAGTAACGAATCCTGCATCAACCGCCGCTCGTGAAGCGCCAATTGCACCACCGAGTTTATCGGCCAACTTTTCAACTAAGGCGAAATTCTCTTTACTCCCCAACCCTCGGCCGCCAGAAATCACTACGTTTGCACTAGACAATTCAGGTCGGTCACACTGCGCGCTTTCTCGGCTTACCAATTGAGTACCTTGGCTCACGATATGCGTATCAAGCGTTATCAGTTGAGCTGAACCACCATCATCCAATGGCATTTTATCGAAAGCCGTTGAGCGTATCGTCATCACTTTTATCACGTCTTCTGAGCATACTCTGGCTAATGCGTTACCCGCATAGATAGTGCGTACTACCGTATCACCGCTTTCTATTGCCATCACGTCTGACAGCATTTCAACATCGAGCAACGCGGCCACTCTTGGTAAGACGTCTTTACCGAACGTATTGGCTGGCGCTAATACGTGGCTGTATTCAACACCAACTTGCTTTACGACTTCAGCAAGATTCTCTGCAAGCATATCTTGATAGCATGCGTTATCGGCGACAAGGACTCGTTCTAGCAAGGAACACGACTGAATCAACTGTGCAACATTGTCACAGTGACAGCCCACAACCAGAGCATCGACCGAACCGCCTCCTACTGCGTCAATGATCGATTTTGCCGCCGACAATGTGGCTAAAAAATCTGCGCTCGGGGTCTGATTATCGTGCTGTGCTAACACTAATACTTTGATTTCACTCATTACTGTCCCCTAATCAATGACTTTCGCTTCATTTTTAAGTTTGTCGACAAGCTCAGTAACACTAGCGACCATAACGCCTGCTTCTCGATTCGGCGGTGCAAAGACTTGCAGCGTCTGCTGCGAAGATTTAATCTCGACTCCAAGAGACTCCGCATCGACGACATCCAATGGTTTTTTCTTCGCTCTCATGATGTTAGGTAATGACGCATATCTCGGTTCATTTAGTCTCAGATCGGTACTTACCACAGCAGGTAACGATATTTGTAGTGTCTCTAAGCCACCATCAATCTCTCGCGTCACCATCGCTTTATCATTTTCAATCTGTATGTTTGACGCGAATGTCGCCTGAGGACATGCCATAAGAGCCGCCAACATTTGCGCGACCTGATTGTTGTCATTATCTATCGATTGCTTACCCAGCAGTATCAGTTGAGCCTCCTCTTGCAGCGCAACAGCTTTAAGTAGTTTGGCAACGACAAGTGGCTGGCACGTTTTCTCGGTTTCGAGATGAATCGCTCTATCCGCCCCAAGGGCCAACGCGCTTCTAAGCTGCTCCTGACACACAGTCGAACCAATTGAAACCACGACGACTTCACTCGCAACACCACTTTCTTTAAGTCGAATCGCTTCTTCAACGGCTATTTCACAAAATGGATTAATGGTCATTTTGACGTTGCCTGTCTCAACACCAGACTCGTCGGCCTTTATCCTGACTTTTGTATACGGGTCAATTACACGCTTAATCGCTACCAGTACTTTCATTACTCTCTCCAAGAACAATGTATGTAGTTTGAGCTTAGTAAAGTTTACGTTTACGTCAACTGTAACTATATTTAATGCAATCAACATTTTTAAAATGGAAGGTTGAACACAATGGAAAGAGAAAGCATGGATTTTGATGTAGTGATTGTCGGCGCTGGTCCTGCCGGGCTTTCAGCAGCATGTCGGCTTGCACAGCTATCTCAGCAACAAGGGAAACCTCTTTCTATTTGCGTGGTTGAGAAAGGCCCTGAAGTTGGGGCACACATACTCTCCGGGGCGGCGTTTGAAACATCGGCTCTCGATGAACTCTTCCCAGACTGGCGTGAACTAGGTGCACCAGTGACCACCCCCGTCTCGCAAGATGAGTTTCTGTATCTCACCACTGCGCAAAATCATGTCAAGATACCCGAGTTATTTACCCCGCTTGCGATGAGAAACAGTCGCCAAAACTACGTGATTAGCTTGAGCAAACTATGCCGCTGGTTAGCAGATCAAGCTGAAAGTCTTGGCGTTGAGGTTTTTCCCGGCTTTCCCGCAAAAGAAATATGCTTTGACGACAATGGCGCCGTGACTGGCATTATCACTGTCGACATGGGCTTAGATAAAAATGGCGAGCAGAAAAACACCTTCCAAGCGGGCATACAACTCAACGCCAAGCAAACCATCTTTGCTGAAGGTGCGCGAGGTAGTCTAGGGAAAAGCCTAATCAAACATTTCAACCTTGACCGTGATTGTCAGCCACAACACTACGCCTTGGGTATTAAAGAAGTTTGGACACTGCCTGAAGGCGATAAAAGATACAGTCCCGGTTTAGTGGTTCATTCTACTGGCTGGCCTTTGAGTGAATCTGACTCGACGGGTGGCGGCTTTTTGTATCATCTTGAGGATAACCTGATTGCGGTAGGCTTGATCACTGACCTCAACTACCACAATCCTCACCTGAGTCCTTTTGATGAATTCCAAAGGCTTAAACACCACCCACGTTTTGCCCATTTTCTGCAAGGGGCTGAAAGAATCGCTTATGGTGCGCGCGCCATTGCCAAAGGCGGCTTGCTTTCGCTTCCGAAACAGCAATTTTCTGGTGGACTATTAATTGGCTGCGACGCTGGCACGCTCAACTCAGCAAAGATCAAAGGTTGCCACACCGCAATGAAATCTGGGCTTCTTGCAGCTCAAGCCGCATTTAATGCCATTACAAGCAACCAAGTGGAATCGGATTACCATTCGCTGTTCTTAAATTCTTGGCTATACCAAGAGCTCAACCAAACCCGTAATTTCCCCGGCACGATTCATAAATATGGATCCCTATTAGGAGGGGCGCTGGCGCTGTTCGAGCAAAATATCTGGCATAAGCTAACCAACGGACAATCCAGTTGGGATATTGGCGATCAACAAGCTGACTATGTAGCGATGCACGAGTTATCTCGCTGTAAGCCAATCCACTACGCTAAACCTGATGGCGTTTTGAGTTTCGACAAAACCTCTTCCGTTTTCCTTTCGTCTACCTTTCATGAAGAGAACCAACCTTGCCACTTACTGCTCGCCGATCAGCAGTTGCCTGTGACTCATCATACAACCTTATTTGACGAACCCAGTCAGCGCTATTGCCCTGCTGGGGTGTACGAAATCATTGAAGTAGAAGGTCAGCGTACGCTACAGATAAACGCAGCGAACTGTTTACATTGCAAAACCTGCGATATAAAAGATCCTTCGCAGAACATCACCTGGGTTCCCCCAGAAGGTGGCGGGCCTAACTACACCACTATGTAGCCAATCCAAAATCATGTGTCACCTTTTGGTGAAACATTGAAATACGGCTGACGACATTTTTAAGGTTCTGCTGTTCTAATAGAGTTAAGTCATCGACCGTTAACATGTCATTGATTTGTCTTAAGTCGCTGTATTCTATGATTTGATTCATAAAGCGGAGATGCCAGATATGATCGAAGATATACACCATCTCTCTATAGGTTTTGGCATCGATTTCTTGCGCTGCATGGAGCCCTTTTAACCTTTCAACCGTGTTACTCTCTCGGATGTCGTGTTTGAGTGCATAGAGACGACAAAAGATCTCCATTGGCCTTAGGCAATCTTTAAGGTTGATTGCTTCACGCCCTTCATGTTGCTCTGTAACCAACACATTTTCATCGTTGAGAGGAATGGAATGCGCAAGACAGTTTTGTGCGTAAATGCTAAGAAACTCTGGTTGATTCGATAGTAGCTTCTGAATATGAGACAAAATCCCATCCGCTAATCGAGTATCACCATAGGTTGAGCGGATATCAAAGAATACGTTCAGTTCCAATATGCCGTCAGGAGTCGCTTGCTGAACCCACTGGTAAAAATTGCTTTGCCACTCCTTCTCGCTCAAACACCACTGATGGTTAGAGGCCATTATCAAGCCGTCGCAATAGCTGTAACCGGCCTGATTGAGCATGGCACAAACCTTTTCTGCTAAGTGAAGAAAATAGCGACGAGTTGCCTTTAGGTCTTGGTCATCGGGGGTCTCGAATACAATCGCATTGTCCTGATCGGAAAATAGAGTCATGTCATGGCGAGCGTTACTGCCAAACGATAAAAAAGAGAATGGTACAGGCGGCTCCCCTATCTCTTGAATGGTCAGTTCGATAAAGCGACCAATCGCCGCATCATAAGTACTACCAATCAGTCTTCTTAAGTGATCGGGACGAGCACCTGCGGAAATCATCTCGCGAATCAAATCGGTCAATCGGTTGAGAGATTCAATAACATGGCTATGGCTTTCTCCATGCTCAATATCTAAAACGATACTTGCACTGGTTTTTTGATAGTCCGGACTTGGGTTTACTGAACCGAAGCTCGCGCCATACACTTTGCGAACGATAGGACGAAAAGAGATAACATGGCCTAACTTCTCTGATAGGAAGATTCGAGAGGTACTCAAAATAATGTCTATCTCGCGACCGCTTTTGGTGACGATCTGAGCTTCAAACTCCGCAGGCTCTGTTTGGTGGCTAAATAGCTCTAGTAAATGTTCTATTACGTTTTGGTTATGTGCCGCACTAGAGAATAGTTCCTGCCAAATCGTTTGAGACTTGAGTTCAGTATCTGTGTAGCCAAGTAACTGGTGAAGGCGAGAGTTAGAGAAAATAATCTTGCCATCCGCTTCTAAAATATATCCTTCATTAGAAGACTCAACCAATGCCTTATAGCGGTTCTTAGCCTCATTTAGAGCGTGTTCGGCTCGTTTCTTTCTTCTCTCAATCACTTTTGATTGGGCGATAACGTAGAACAAAATGAGCGCCAAACCTAGAGTGATCAATACAAATACTCGATAAAGGGTGCTTTCTAGCTTATCAATCTCTTGCTGTACGTCCTGTAAGTAAACGCCTGTACCAACAACCCACTGCCACTCTTCTACCCCTTCAACGTAAGTCATCTTTGGAGCAGTAATTGTCGCGTCGTCTTTCCATTGCCAAAGGTATTCTAGATACCCTTCATGAGAGCTCTTAACCAGATTGACTAACTCGACAAAAATGGGAAAGCGTGAATCATCATTCTCATAATAGTGAGTTAAGTCTTTGTTGGTTAGATCATGGCGATAAGGATGCATGATCATTCTTGGATGCATATCAGTGATAAAGAAGTAATCTTTATTTTCAGCACCATACCTCATCGACTTAATGTCCATCGCCGCTTTAGACTGGGCTTCTTCTCGACTTAGCTTGCCGCTTTGCTCTAGTGCGATGTATCGGTCGACCACACTAACTGCCGTGGAAGTGAGCTCCTTGAGCATCTGTTGTTTCTGATTGACCATGGAGTTTTCCACCAAGGGCAAGATCACATAGATAATCGCAGTCACAAACAAAATGATGGCAGTGATTGTCGGTAAAACAATGCGTAAGCTAAATCGGCTTAATGTCGATTGATGATCAGTTTGCTGGGCATTTAACCCCGTGAAGTAGTCTTCAAGCTCGTGCTCATCGAGAACATCACCAAGCTCATCTTGATGATTTACGTCATGGTACTTGGCGGTGAATGAGCCATTCTCAAAGTCAGCTTTAGAAGGCAAATAACCGTGGTAATCGTCACGCACATGAGTTTCAAAAACATCTTTAATCTGTTGGCTTGTATATTTATCGCCAAACTCCTGAATGGCTTCAGAGAGTGCCTCTTTGCAATGGCGAAATCGTCGGTGGGAATAGGGATCAAACTCCAGCTCTCTGGCCATGGTTTCATGGTGACCTTCGCCATTAAAATCAAAAAAGCCGTCTATCCAACGATGAATATCTTCAGCACGTAGTCCATATAAGCGCTCTGTTCGATTCGCGTGTTCAGAAATTTTCATCGGATTTTAGTCATTTCCTTGCATATTGATAAATAAATCAAAAATGTGCGGCACGTAGCATTTTTATTAAAACTCAATCAGCGTAACTATATCTTCGAAAATTTACTTAATCGAAATCAATAATTATCAAATACCCCTTTCTTAGTATGAGGCCAATGTTTTGACTCGATTTTTGACAAGGTGCCCAAGAGTTACCTTGTCGTCATCAACGAAGTGAGCTCATGTTTTTCCCACCTTTTCAAATAGATAAGGTTCTTGGTAGCGTCTGGGATGTCGTCTCGTACTGATCGAAGGTCAGTATACCAAGTGTAAGTGGAGAGCTAATTGACATGGTTCAACTTCGTCTCATAACAAAGGAAGACGAAATGTCTAACACTAGTAAAACCTTTTACAGGGATATGCGTAAAAAAGCGCATGAATTTGAGAGCCGAGAAGAGTTTCTCAACCATGATTTAAAGATCATGAGTTTTCGCCGCTGGGGTATTCACTTACCCTCACGTGATTACAGCATTGAAATAGAAGACTGGGTACCTGCCCTAGCTGCGACCATAGGTAAAGTAGTAATGGTGACGGCAATGGTCGCTGCTTTTGCTGCTCAGTTTGGTTTATCACCTGAATTTGTTGCAGAAAACGTTCGCTACGAGCTGCTCATTGCGGGTGCTCTGTTTGTTATCCTTTTTTCAGCCATTCTAAATCCAAACGCTAACCTAGCCGGGACTCATGGGCCAATGATCCCGTTGATACCGCTTATCGCTGCTGCAGGCGGGCATCCGTTAGCGCTTGGCCTAATGGTTTGTGCCTTTGGTTTGATCCTTGCCTTTACTAAAGGGGGTTCCAAGCTCATGACCTTAACAGGGGTCGGTGTGCGAGGAGGCTTGCTGATATATCTAGGCGCGGTCGGTTTGATTGGTCAAATCAACAAGACCGAAGCTTGGGCTGCAAGTAGCGATCAGGGTTACATCTCTTTTGCCGTTATCGGTGTGACGGTTATGGTTTACGCTTATCTAGCCAAAATCAATAAGCGTTGGTTAGCCATCCCTCTATGTTCAGCGCTTGCAGGTATTGTCGCGTACGTTATGGGTGCCGATTTCTCGTTCACGACAGAACCCGGTCTACCACACTTCAGTCCATTCTACTGGTGGGGCGAAGATACAGGTTGGCAATTAGGTTGGCCTAATCTTGAACACTTTATCGCGGTTACACCTTTTGCTCTGCTTGCCGTCGCTATGTGGTCACCTGACTACCTAGGCCACCGCGTATTCCAAGAACTGAACTACCCGAAAGAGGCGAAAGGCGTCTTAATGGACGTTGACGATACTATGGTTGGCGCGTCAGTTCGCCAAGGTGTCGGCGCACTTTTAGGTGGTGGTAACTTAGCCTCATCGTGGGGGACTTACATGATTCCTGCGGCGATAGCTAAACGTCCTATCCCGGGTGGTGCTTTGTTAACTGGCTTAATGTGTATCGCTGCGTCAGTTATCGGCTACCCGATGGACTTAGCCATGTGGGAGCCTGTACTGCGCGTTGCACTTATTGTGGGTGTTTTCCTACCGCTACTTGAAGCGGGTATGCAGATGATTCACAAACACAAAGATTCGCTCAGTGCTGGTATTTGTATCTTTGCCTGCGCGTTTGTGAACCCTGTCTTTGGCTGGGCAACAACCATGCTGCTCGATAATATGGGGCTAATTGGCGACCACGAGCGTGCGAAGTCTTTATCACCAAAAGATAAGTACCTTATTCCGGGACTAGCATTTATCATTTGCGTTGGCTCATTGGCATTCGTTGGTCAATTGCCGGGGATTCCTGCGTTAATCGGCGGCTAAGCCCCAATCTACAAGGCGCAGAAAGTATCTATCTGCGCCTCTCTCACTTTACCACACACAATTTAATCCTATTTATCCTACTTATATCTCAGCTCTACTTTTCAACCTTCCACTTGGTTATCAATCCTTTGACATCTCTTTAAATACAAAAAATCAACAAATTTGGAAAAAGATTAGATTTAGTTGAAAAAGAGATTCCAATCACACTAAATTTGGTTATAATTCGCGCCCATTGCGCTTTATGTTGATAAACGCAAACTTAATTTGAGTAATTGAACTGTTAACCGATCCTCTTTCGAGGAAAAACGAGAAGAAAAATGAGCAAGATTGATAAAGCTATGCGCATCCTGCTAGCGGGATTCTGTATCAACCTTTGTCTTGGCATCCTGTATGCTTGGAGTGTATTCAACAAGGCATTAGTGACCGAGTCAGGTTGGAGCGCAGCTGAAGCTTCAGCGCCTTACGCAACGGCCACGATCACTTTCTCTATCTGTCTTCTGGTTGCTGGTATCCTTCAAGACCGCATGGGCCCTCGCTTGATCCTTATCCTAGGTACTGTACTAACAGGTCTTGGTATGATCGCATCTGGCTTCGTTGATTCGCCACTTATGCTGAACATCACCTTTGGTGTTATCACTGGTGCAGGTATCGGTTTTGGTTACGCATGTCTTTCTCCTTCTGCGATGAAGTGGTTCCACTCGTCTAAGAAAGGTATGGTTAACGGCATTATCGCTGCAGGTTTTGGCCTTGCGGCGATCTACCTAGCACCAGTAACCTCTGCGCTGATTACAAGCATGGGTATCCAAACCAGCTTTATGATTCTAGGCGTTGGTGTTCTTATTATTGCTGTACCTCTAGCAGCAACGATTAGCAACCCACCAGCGGGTTACACGCCTGAAGAGCCAAAAGTAAAAGAAGGCCAAGCACCAAAAGCGGTTAAGAAGTCTGACGACCTAACTTGGAAAGCAATGCTTAAAACGCCTCAGTTCTACTCTCTATGGATCATGTACGCATTCGCAGCGTCTGTTGGCCTGATGATTATTGGTAACATCACGACTATCGCAAGTGTTCAAGCGAACCTACCAAACGCGGTTTACCTAGCGTCTATCCTAGCGGTATTTAACTCTGGCGGCCGTGTTGCTGCTGGTATGCTTGCAGACAAGATTGGCGGCGTACGTACACTACTTCTAGCGTTCGTTCTGCAGGGCATCAACATGGTTCTGTTTGCAACCTTCAACTCTGAGTTCACGCTAATCATTGGTACAGCGATCGCAGCAGTAGGCTACGGTACTCTTCTAGCAGTATTCCCTACCCTAACCGCTGAGTTCTACGGCCTGAAGAACTACGGTACTAACTACGGTGTACTTTACACTGCGTGGGGTATTGGTGGTGCAATCGGCGCTGCAGTTGTTGGCTTCTCAATGACTAACGGTGAAGGCTACAGTCTTGCTTACACTATCTCTGCCGTAATGATGGCAGTTTGTATTGTACTTGCTTTCATTACTCGCCCGCTATCTGAAGCGAAAGTCGCTGAGCTTAAAAACGCGTAATATATTGAGTTACTCTTAATATTGAATTACTAGCGAAAAGGCTTAACCTTAGGGTTAAGCCTTTTTTGTATCTCGCTGTTATGTCTGACCCTATCGAACTTGCACCTGACTATTACCTTCATAATTTCACCAAGCTAATTACTCATGCTTTAGACTGGTATCCTGATTTACTAACTGAAAGTGAACTCAACTGGCTACGCAGTTTCAAGCAACTAGACAAAAGCTCACAGTGTTTGCTTGTTCGACTACTATCACGCAAGGGTGAGTGGTTTCGTTCTGATAAATTAGACTACCCTGAAATCGGCGATATCACCCCCTGTCTTAAGTCCCTGCAACTCGGCGATTTCATTACCATAAACCACGATATTAGCGCTTTAACGCTCGCCTCTGAGCTACTAACAAAGCCCGAACTGTGCTCATTGTTTACTTTCTCGAATAAGACTGCTCGCAAAGAGCAGTTGTTAAGCCAGATCGAACAAAAGCCATTTACCCGTTTTGGTGACATTAACTTTGTCGTGATCAGACTAAATCACTCCGAGGTTATTAACGTCTTACTCGCCCTGTTTTTCGCTAACACACATCAAGATCTCAGTCAGTTTGTTCTTGATGATTTAGGTCTGCATCAATTTGAAAACTATCAACTTAGCGATCAACGCCGATTCTTTTCCACACGAACTGAGCTTAACCAGTTACTGCACCTTTCCGATTTACATGCCCGTTATATAGATTCCGATAGGAAAGACGCATCTAGCTTATTGTCTCTGCTGAGCGAAATTGAGCACCCATTACGTCATTACTATTTAGAACGTAAGCGTCAGCACTTGATCAACGATATGGCGAGAGACCTAGAGCGGCTAGGAAAACTAGAAGAGTGCCTAAGCTGGTTTGCGAAAACCTCCCTTCCACCTTCGCGTGAGCGTCAAGCGCGAGTCTACGATAAACTCGATAGCATTTATGACATGAGTGACGTTGTCACTGAGATGTCACTCCAACCTGTGGATGTGGCAGAGCTAGAAACTGCGTACAAACTTGAACAAAGGCTTAAACGCAAACAAGGGCTTCGAGTCCCAAGAGAGAAAAAGCCAAATATTCACGAATATCACTTAGAGTTAGACCTTTCTCAGCAACGAGTAGAGCTCGCAGTAAAATCGCATTTTGAACAGCTTGGTTATCAGGTGTTCTATGCCGAGAACCTCTTGCTCAATGGCTTGTTTGGCTTAGCATTCTGGGATGTGGTATTCGCGCCGATAGAAGGTGCTTTTATTAACCGCTATCAACATCGCCCGTTGGATTTGTATCACGCTGATTTTGCCATCAAGCGTCAAACTTTGATTGACCAAGTATTCCACGCTCTAGAGCGTGATGGAGTAAACTCACTTCTTAGCACTTACCACCAGAAACATGGATTGGCGAACCCATTCATCCATTGGGCTGGGTTTGAGCTAGAACTGCTAGAGGCTTGCATCAAACACATTCCAAACCATGTGGCGATATCCCTGTTTAAAGTGATGCTAAAAGATATCAAACTCTACCGTAGTGGCATGCCTGATCTCATTCTCTTCAAACAAGGTCAGTTTGAATGGGTTGAAGTCAAAGGTCCTGGAGATAAACTGCAAGATAATCAATGGCGTTGGTTTAAGCACTTTATTGAACTTGAGGTACCATTTGCCGCATGCTATGTGTCTCAAGAATAATCAAAACTTATACAATCTCAGCTTCTTGTTAATGATTACTATGCAATAGGATTGCATCTAACCCTTCTTTTATTGATAATAATTAGCATTATCAATAAAAGGAGTTTGTTATGTTTGATGGCAGCGTTAACTCGTCTTCGTTTGACAGTCACGAGATAACTCATACAACGAGTGCCAGCGCCCCCTCGATTCTGCTAGTGGAAGACGATGAACTTCTTAACAAGCAACTCACTGCCCTTCTGAAAAGTCGCTCTTATAGCGTGATTAATCTTATGTGTGGCGCTAAAGCACTGTCAGCATTGAGTCAGAGTCGGTTCGACCTTATCATTCTTGACGTTAACCTTCCTGAGGTTGATGGGTTTGGTCTGCTTAATTATATTCGAGCTCATTCCAATACCCCCGTTATCATGCTCACGGCTTTTGGTGCCGAGGAACATCGTATTCGTGGCCTGCAATTTGGTGCGGATGACTATATCAGCAAGCCGTGTAATTTCACTGAAGTGAGCTTACGCATTGATGCCATTTTGCGTCGCTCAGGTTACAACGCATCTCCTAGCTCTAACCGTTACCTTGAACATCATGAGCTCAAACTTGATCGTCACGAATATGAAGTCAGCGTGCAAGGTGCAAGCACAGTGACGCTGACACCAATACAATTCAAATTGCTGTGGACTCTCGTACAAAATCACGGTGTGGTTCAAAGTAAGCCCTATCTATATCAAATGGTACTAGAACGAGAGTTCAGCCCTTATGATCGCAGCCTAGATATGCATTTAAGCCGAGTTCGTAAAACCTTAACAGCAATGGGTATGCCGCAAGATCGCATTCAAACTGTTCACGGAAAAGGCTACCTAGTAAGATGAAAAAACTACTATTTTGGCGATTGTTTATTGTTCTCGCTCTTGGCGGTGTCATGTTCTTTTCATTGCTGCATAGCGCTGCCATTCTTTCGAATGAAAAGATGAGCTACATTGATAAATCTCATCAGCAAGAGATCCTCGATTGGGGTGCACATGTCCAAGACTTGTTGTCGCAGGGGAAACACGACGAGCTAGACTCATGGCTCGACGAACTGGCCATTAAAGAAAATACATGGGCAACGGTGCTCCGCTCTCAAGTTGACGTGATAGCAGGTAACCCACTTAACCAACGTTTTTGGTCAGGCTATGGTATCGGACGAAATGTTGAATGGAAGATCCACCTCTATTTCCCTGAAAATCCAATCATGGAAGTTGGACTGGACCCATTTAACTATCATTTTCTGATCATCCTTCCAGATAGAATGAGACCGGGGACTTATATGTCACACGCATTTTGGTTCTTCCGTTTCATACTTCCATTCACAGCCTTGCTCGCACTGACTATCTATATTTATCGCTACATCATGAGGCCCTTACGTCACTTCCACAAAGCGACATCTGAATTTAGCCAAGGCAACTACGATGCCCGTATCGCTGACCACTTTAAGCTAGGTAATGATGAGCTCAGCCAGATCGCAAAAACCTTCGATATGATGGCGGAGCGCACCTCTAATATTATTGAGCACAATCGTAATTTGATTGCGGAAATGTCCCATGAAATCCGCACGCCGTTGGCACGTGTCGAAATGGCAACGGATTGTGTTGAGAATCAAATCGACACAAGTGAGATGGTGCAAAGGATCCGCTCGGAAACCAAAGCAATGCGGCAAATGGCTGAAGATACACTCACTTTAGCTTGGCTAGAAAACGAACGACCGGAGTTAACTAATGAAACCTTCGATGTGATCGAACTCATTGAGGCGATTGTTGAAGATGCTCAGTTTGAATACCCAAACAAGCAGATCTGCTTACAATTGCCACAGCAAGTTGAGCTGCAGCATTCCAATCAACGTGCATTAGCTCAAGCCATCGAAAACATCATCCGCAATGGTCTGAGGTACACTCCTGAAGGAGAGAGCCTTAACATCATTGGCAGCGCGACAAGCGAGCAGTTCAAGCTGATTATCTCCGATAGTGGACCGGGACTAGACCCTATGCTAACTAGCAAAATCTTCCGGCCGTTCTTTAAAGCAGACAACGATATGGGTTCACGTAAAGGTTTCGGAGTTGGTTTAGCTCTCGCTAAGCGACATATAGAAGCGGTCAAAGGTTCGATTGAAGCAAGGAACAAGCCTTCTCCGGGACTTGATATGGTGATTGTGCTACCCAATTAATCTCGTTTACTCGGGTAGAGCTAATTCCTCTACCCGCATCATCAATTAGTCAGTCAAGATCATTTGTAACAGTTGTAAAACTCATTTACTCACTCAATCAATCACCGCAGAATCCTTCTCGATAATAATTCTCATTACCAGTGGAGGTTACGGTCAAATGGACACCGTATTCAAGTTAAGCCCTATCGCACTACTATTAGCTACAAACTTTGCTGTAGCGGATGACACAACAGAGACCATAGAAGTCTTAGGTCAGAAAACCCTTGGCGTTGATACAACAATCACAGCTGATGATTTAGCAAAGCAGCAAGCCCAAGACCTCAACGATATTTTTCGTAAAGACGCAGAAGTTAACGTCGGCGGCTCTTCCGGTATCTCACAAAAGATCTATGTTCGTGGTCTAGAAGACACCATGCTCAATATCTCTATTGATGGTGCCGAACAGTCAGGGAATCTTTTCCACCACCAAGGTCGCCTCTCTATCGAACCAGAATTACTCAAGCAAGTTGATGTGAGTGCGGGTGCGGGGCGTGCGACAAATGGCCCAGGCGCGCTAGGTGGCGCGATTCAGTTTAAAACCAAAGATGCGCATGACCTACTCTCTTCAGGCGACACATTTGGCGCTCAAGTGAAAGGGGGCTACTACACAAACAACAAAGGTTATAAAGGGTCAGCAAGCCTATATGGTGAGGTTTCTGAAGACCTCGGACTTCTCGCTTCATTTGGCTACCAAGATACCGATAATATCGTTGATGGTCACGGTGATGAGCAGCCTTATACCAAGTCAGAGCAAAAAGTCGCTTTACTGAAGTTATCTGGCAACATTAACAGTCACCACTATATCTCCCTCGCCTATGACTATCGTGATGATGACAGCACGCGCCTAAACCGCCCCCACTTCCAGCCAAGTTTTAAAAACGAACCTCTTAAACAGGAAGCGGATAGACAGACCATCACCGCCAACCATGTCTATACAGAGGGTGATCTCATCAAGATCGACACAACGGTGTACACCACGGAAAACCGTATTGCTCACATAGATCACCCAAGATGGGGAACCAGTGAGGGGACAATTAACACCTTCGGTGGCAAAGTTTTCAACACCGCAACATGGGCAAACAACTCCCTAATTGTGGGTGCTGACTACAAGAAAGATAAGAACAAGTTAAAAGGTTCAACCAATACCTACACTGAAAAAGGCACTGTGTATGGTTTGTTCCTTCAAGATGATTGGAATGTAACCGACTCTCTGTTGCTATCTGCCGGTGCAAGATACGACTGGTATGAACTCGATGACAACCTAGATCAGAACTTTGAATCGAGTGATTTCAGCCCGAATGTTTCTGCGAACTACCGTTTCAACAATGGCATAAGCGTCTTTGCTGGCTACGCAGAAGCCTTCCGAGGACAGCAAGTTAAAGAAAACTTCGTATTGGGCTCTAACGAAAACTCTCCGGCACGCGGCCCAGAGCGAGCGAAAAACATTGAATATGGTGTCAAGTTTGCCAACGATATGTTCCGAGCGGGTGTGACTGTCTTCGACACAACTATCGATGACGTTGTCGCGTTCGATTACAGCGTGCGTAAGTATGTGAATGCAGGCAAACTCGAAACCTCGGGGGTAACCGCAAACGTCGGGCTAACACTAGAGAGCTTTTTTGCCACGTTAAGCTACAACCAATCAAAGCCAGAGCTTAATGGAAAACCTTTAAGCGACGACAATATGACCTTGGGGACCTCTGTTGGCGATACTTGGTTACTAGATCTTAACTATCTGTGGAATGAAAACCTTGAGTTTGGCTGGCATGTCACCTTGGTAGAAAAGCTCACCGATGTCGCCGATCCTAAGGTAAACCCAGAAAAGCCGGGTTACGATGTCCACGACCTATACGCTCAATGGCGTCCACTCAGCGACGAGGAACTCATTCTCACCGTATCGGTTAAAAACGTGTTTGATAAATACTACCTCGATCATGGTTCTTACCACGAATACATCGGAAGCCCTGTGGCAAAAGGTTACGCCAATGCAGGTCGTGACTTCCGATTTAATGTTAGCTACGCATTTTAGGAGCTTGGAATGGATTCGATAAAGCAATTACTCGCGATCGTCGGCATCGCTATCTTTAGCCCTTTAGTGGGTGCTGAAACTATCACTGTTGAACACCCTATGGGTCAAACCACGCTTGAGTCTAACCCTAAAAGGGTTATCGTTTTAGGCATGGATACCTTAGATGTACTTGATAGTTTAAACATAGAGCCCGTTGGCGTGGTAAAAGCGCCAATGCCAAAGTACCTACATAAGTACCAAAGCAGTAAATACCCTGCTGTCGGTTCTTTGTTTGAACCGGACTTTGAGACGATTTATACCCTAAAACCAGACTTAATCATTGCCAGTAACCGCAGCTCAGAGTCTTACTCAGAATTGACGAAAATTGCTCCAACCGTGGTGTTTATGGCTGACCCTGCAAACTACTGGGCAACCACTCAAGACGCTTGGCGCATGCTAGGTAAGATTTTTGACAAGAGTGACCAAGTAGAAAAAGTTATCGCGGAAAAACAACAGCAGATTGATGCGATTAAAGCGAAGACAACCCCGGCACATCAAATCATGTTAGTCATGACCAATGGCGGTAAGTTGACCGTGTTCGGCGCGCAATCTCGCTACAGTGCTTTGTATAAGCTTTTTGGTTTTTCAGAAGTTACCGTTAATGAGGAAAATAAAACTCACGGTGATTTGATTAGCTACGAGTTTATTGCAAACGCCAATCCACCCTACTTGCTAATCCTCGATAGAGATCAAGCCATTGGACGTGATTCTGGTGAAGCCTATAAAAAGCTCAATAACCCTTTGGTAGCACAAACGGGAGCCGCTAAGAATGGCCACATCCACTATCTTAACCCACATGCTTGGTACATCTCAGCCAGCGGTATTCAGGCAACACAATTTATGATTGATGACGTCAATGCTGTGCTGAATTAAACCATAACCAAAGAGCCAGCCAGTATCCACTGCTGGCTCTCTACTCAGCAAACTCAGAGAAAAACATCACTTGATTTCGCCCTTTTGACTTAGCTTTAAATAGCGCTCGATCCGCTTCGTCAAACAAAGCGGTGTGAGGCAAGTTGATTCTCCCATCCCACAAAGCGCCACCGATACTCACAGTAACAAAGTCACACTCGGCATGAGCATGAGGTATCTCTAGCTTCTCGACCTCATTGCGCAATGCTTCAGCGACTTTTTTAGCCTCTTCAATCGTGGTGTTACGCAGAATAAAAGCAAACTCTTCCCCCCCTATTCGTGCGAATACATCTCTTTTCCGGCTCGTAATTCGGCTCAATGCCTGACAAATATTTTGTAAACAGTAGTCACCGAGTTGATGCCCATAGTGGTCGTTATACTGTTTGAAATAATCAATATCCAAAATCAGCAAAGCAAAGTCTTGGTCACTTTCATGGCTCTGGCTCATGGTGTTCTCCATCGCCTGCTCATAAACTCTGCGATTAGCAATCCCTGTTAGTGGATCTAGGCTCGCCATACGTAACAGTTCTTGCTCTTTCTTTCGAAAATGCTTGTTGGTGCTATCGAGCAAATAGTTATAGGTCATAGAAAGATTGGAATAACTTGAGCCGTGGTCAACTTCAAGATGAGACTCTTCATCGTGATTTTTCACCACACGGTCAAACTGTTCCATTAAATCAATCAGCTCATCCTTCATGCCATGTTCACCAAAATTAAGCCCTATGGTTTCGGTTTGAGCCGACACGCGGAGAGGATGGAAATGGTTAATGAGTTTGAGGAGTGGATAGCTCACCCCGACCACCCATAGTGCGGTTGACGCGATACCCGTCAGCTGTATTAATAGCTGGTCAATTCGACTAGCGGCATTGAGCTGATCTATTGGAGCAAACAGCGCAACTGCGAGAGTACCCCACACCCCGCCACCCAAGTGAACAGGGACGGCTGACACCACATCATCTAATCGCAGTTTTTCTAATACACTCACCAGTATCACGCTAATACATCCGCCAACTGCACCAATGGCAACAGCGCCTGATAAGTTAGCAATATTGGCACTCGCAGAGATAGACACGAGACCAGCTAAAAGCCCATTTAATATGTAGCGCGTACCTCGCATGGAGTGGATATTCCACGACAACAATAAGGCACTAAAACCGCCGGTACAGGCTGATATCGCCGTATTGGAAAATATCTTGGCTAGGTTTTCATCAGGATGGATCACGCTACCGCCATTGAAGCCGAACCAACCAATGAAAAGTAGAAAGGTGCCAAGTGCAGAGAGGGGTAAGTTTTGACTGTACATTTCTCGCGCTTGCCCGCTATCAGTAAAACGCCCTAGACGAGCGCCGACGATAACAATTGCCACCAGAGCAATCCACCCGCCAACTGAATGAACGACTGTCGAGCCAGCAAAGTCAATGAAACCACGCTCAGCGAGCCAACCCATTCCTGTCGACTTAATGTGGGTGCCATTCCAAATCCAATGACCCACGACTGGGAACAACAAAGTGGCAGTAATCAATGAGCTGATTAAGTAGCCTGAGAACCGCATCCGTTCGGCTACAGCGCCTGATAAAATGGTGGCCGCCGTACCACAAAACATCATTTGAAATAGAAAGAATGCCAGAATCAGCGGCACGGTTTGTTCTGACAAGACAAACAAGTCCGTCCCTATCCATCCGTTCCAGCTTTCCCCATACATAAAGCCAAAACCGATTAACCAGTAAAAAAGGCCACTGACACAGAAATCGGCAACATTTTTAAGCGAGACATTAATATTGTTTTTATTGCGAACCAACCCACTTTCAAAGCAAGTAAAGCCCGGCTGCATCAGAAGAACTAATGCAGTGCACAACAGAATCCAGGTAATGCTAATCGTGTCGCTTTCGATCATAATTATGCCCAAAAAGCTGGTCGGTTATACCTTTCGTATTACCCGAGCATAGTTAAGCGACCGAATATTCTCCACTTTTCTCTAAGGTATTGCCTTTTAAACTAATCGAAATGAATTAGAGGACTAACAAAGACTAGAACTAAAGGGCGATATAAACGCCCTTTAATGTTTAATTGAATTTGTATTCAATACGCTTTATGCATCTACCACGTAAACTTTCTCACCACTTTGCTTTAGATGAGCAATAACACCCTTACGCGTCAGATTATTTTCTTGCAGAAATGCGGCCAGCTCTTCGGTAATTCTTCCAATAGTTCGCACTTCAAAGCATTGTTGGCCTTTACGAATCATATAAGAATCCGCTTTCTTCTCACTCTGTTCAATTTTATCAAACAGATACTCTTTACTGATACCAGCATCTTTGAGTAACTGATAAGCCACTTCCAGCACGGCTTCGCTATTGGCCTCAATCAACTCATCACAGGCTGTATTAAACTCATTTCTCACCTGTTCAATCGTCTCATTGTCAGAGTTTTCAAGCAACATTTTAAAGTGCTTACTTTTATATAAAACTATATTTGGAATTTCAGGTACGCGACCATCTTCCTTGGCGATTACATCTACAGAGCTAGGGGAAAGAATATCAACACTCACAACTATTCAACTTACAAAACTAAATTGTATTACATTAAACATTTTAAAATACTTTCAGTCAATACTATTGAAATTTGAATTCATTTATCTGTATAGCGGTGCGAGTCATTGTTGACTTAATCGAGCGCTCAATATGACAGCCCGTAATCAAAAGTCATTCATTTTCGTTGTCATTTTTATCAATTGGGCAAAAGTATTATTTGCCATTATTGAAGCCATCTGCTGCAATTAGTCCATTGAATAGTCAGTACAAGTATCCAGATGAATTTACGTACATTTTTGATGATGGCAGTCGTATTAACTTTCGCCGGTTGTGCCACCTATGCTGGGCTAAATTACGACCAATTATTTGGCGAGCCTAACGTGCAAGAACGGCGCACTGATTTGAATAGCGCGGAGAGTGATTTCTTCCTTGCCGAGGTGAAACCCATTCTCGATAAACGCTGTGTTGTCTGCCACGCTTGTTACGATGCTCCTTGCCAACTAAAAATGTCATCGGTTGAAGGTATTGACCGCGGATCAAGTAAAGAACTCATCTATCAAGGGACTCGCCTAACAGCAGCCACACCTCATCGACTATTTGAGGATGCTCAAACCACCCAAGAGTGGCGCGAGCTCGGCTTTAACCCAATACTTAACGAACGCGTACAAAACCCAACAGCTAATTTAGAGGCAGGGCTTGTCGCTCGTATGCTAATGCAAAAAGAGGCCCACCCTCTTCCAGATCAAGTTCAGCTCGAAGGCTTTGATTTTTCGGTTGATCGCTCTCAAGTTTGCCCAACAATTGAAGAGTATGACCAATACTTACAAGACTACCCGACTTGGGGTATGCCTTATGGAATGCCAAACCTCGCTTCCAACGAATACTCCACGCTAATAAGTTGGCTTCAAGATGGCGCGACAATGAATCAGCCGCTACCTTTGACTTCAGCGCAAGCGCAGTTGGTCAGCGAATACGAAGCACTGCTCAACAAAAGCACTCGTAAGGTTCAACTTGCAGCACGCTACATCTATGAGCACTTGTTTTTGTCGCACTTATACTTTTCCAACTTAAACGAACAGCATCCACGCTTTTTTACCTTAGTGCGCTCAACGACTCCACCAGGCCAACCTGTGAAGCGCATTGCGACTCGTCGACCGTATGATGATCCGGGCGTTTCTCGCGTTTATTACCGGTTGATTCCAGAGCAAGGCACCATTGTTGATAAAACTCATATGCCATTTGCCTTGAATGAAGAGCGAATCAATGATTGGAAAGAGTGGTTTATCGATGCTGATTACGATGTTGCGAAGCTTCCTGACTATACCCCTGAAGTTGCTGCAAACCCGATGACGGCGTTTATTGATATACCGGTTAAAGCGCGCTTCAAGTTTATGCTCGACAATTCTCAAAACACGATCAATGCCTTTATCAAGGGGCCCGTTTGTCGCGGGCAATTGGCGCTAAATGTCATCAATGACCGCTTCTGGGTGTTTTTTCTAGACCCAGGCAAAGCGGACATTCCTGAAGTGAACGAGTTTTATCGCGCGCAAGCAGACAACTTAAAACTGCCTGGTGAGCTTGAAAGTAATACCTTACCCGTGACGAACTGGGTATCTTACTCAAGACAGCAAGCACGCTATTTACAAGCGAAATCTGACTTTATCAATCAGTGGTTTGAAGGTGGTAAGCATCTAACGACCGATGTCATTTGGACGGGAGAAGGAACCAATCAGAACGCAGCCCTTACGGTATTCAGGCACTTTGATAGCGCTTCTGTTGTCCAAGGCTTAGTCGGCACTCCACCAAAAACAGCTTGGGTACTGGATTATGCTCTCATCGAGCGTATCCACTATTTACTTGTCGCTGGGTTCGATGTGTACGGTAACTTCGGCCATCAATTAATGACTCGAATGTTTATGGATTTCTTGCGCCTTGAAGGCGAAAGTAATTTCGTTGCCCTATTGCCTAGAGAAATGCGCCATAAAGAACACTCAAGCTGGTACAAAGACCAAAGTGCTCAGCTCAGTGACTTTTTACAACGTAACGTTAAGCCGTTTGACCAACCTACACAAGTGCCGTACCAGACAGACGCTCCAAAAGCTGAGCTATACGATATTTTGCAGACTCAACTTGCCCCTGTACTGACTAACCGCTTCAAAATTGAACAAACAGGAATGAAGCAGGAAAATGAGCAATTGCTACGCAGTATCGATAATATCAAAGGCAAAGGGCTTATTTATCTGCCTCAGATAATGATGTTAATGATTGAGTCTGATAGTGGTAAAGAGCAGCTCTACACCTTACTGCACAATAATGCTCATACCAACATCTCCAGTTTATTTGATGAAGAGAGTAACCGTGACCCGGCCAATGATGATCTTACTTTGGTTCGTGGAGTGATCGGCAGCTACCCTGCTGCGTATCTATCCCTTAAAGAACAGCAAGTGCCAAAATTGGTCGAAATGTTGAAAAATATTTCCAGCGAGGAAGATTACGTTAAGCTGTTGGATACCTTTGCAATTCGTCGTAGTTCTGACCAATTCTGGCCGTTCAGCGACAAAATTCACGCATGGTATCAAGAGGATCAACCTATCGAATTTGGCCTGCTTGACTACAATAGATTTGAGAATAGGTAGAACCGTTCAACTGCGCATGACACGCTCAGGGAGGTGACTATGGGTATCAATGACAGCATTAGAGCTTTGGAACAACAAATTTATGTTGCCTGCTCAGAAGGTGACTACGACACCGTACAGATGCTTGAACATCAGCTTGATAGCCTTAGGAACAAGGCTGAACATCCGTTTGACGATGATCCTTATGCTCTTGAAGGGAAAATAATCCCTGAAGATGACTGGTACTAACGAAAACGCCCCATCGTAATTTACATGGGGCTTTCTTTTGCCCATCGCCCATGACACACGTATAATCCACTCTCCTACAATCAGAGCTTTACAAAGCAAATTTAATCGCTATTATTTGCACGCAAACGATTGCCTCACTTTTTATGTGTCTATTTTGAGGGTTTTATGCTGTCTGATATTGAGATCTGTCGCGAGACAAAACTGCACCCAATTTCTCAAGTTGCTGAGCGTGCTGGTTTGCATGCCAACGAGTTCCATAGCCAAGGAAAACACAAGGCTAAAGTAAGTTTACACAGTCTCAAACGTCTGCAGGAAAACTCAACTGGCAAACTTATTCTGGTTACCGCGATTACGCCAACGCCACTTGGCGAAGGTAAAACAGTGACGACAATTGGTCTGTCTCAGGGCATTGCCAAACTCAAACGTTCAGTCATGGCATGTATACGCCAACCTTCAATGGGCCCTGTATTTGGTGTCAAAGGTGGCGCGGCTGGCGGCGGTTACTCTCAGGTGGCTCCAATGGAAGAGCTAAACCTGCACCTTACAGGCGATATTCATGCGGTTACCGCAGCGCACAACTTAGCCGCAGCGGCCATAGATGCGCGTATCTATCACGAGCAACGTCAAGGCTATAAAGACTTTGAGCTGCGCAGTGGTTTGAATGCTCTCAAAATTGATCCTCAGCGCGTTGTCTGGAAGCGTGTCATGGACCACAATGACCGAGCGCTACGTATGGTCACTGTCGGTCAGAATGAAGCCAACAAAACGATTAATGGCTTCGAACGCCAAGATGGATTTGATATCTCAGCCGCTTCTGAGCTTATGGCGATTCTTGCTCTCGCTTCTGACTTGAAAGACCTTCGCGCACGCATTGGCCGTATTGTTGTCGCATACGATATAGATGGCAAGCCCGTCACCACCGAAGACCTGCAAGTCGCGGGGGCCATGGCCGTCAGCATGAAAGAAGCGATTGAGCCAACCTTGATGCAGACTTTAGAAGGCGTTCCAACGCTTATCCACGCAGGTCCATTTGCCAATATTGCTCACGGTAACTCATCGATCATCGCTGACAACATCGCGACAAAACTGTGTGATTACACCGTCACTGAAGGCGGATTTGGTTCAGATATGGGATTTGAGAAGGCGTGTAATATCAAAGCTCAAATGTCTGATAAGTCTCCAGATTGTGCAGTGATAGTGGCGACACTACGCGGCCTCAAAGCGAACTCCGGGCACTACGATCTAAAACCAGGCCAAGCGATTCCTGAGTCGCTATTTGAAAATGACGAGAACGCCCTCATTACAGGTTTTGAAAACCTAAAATGGCATATTAACAACGTCAACAAGTACGGTGTGCCTGCGGTCGTTGCGATCAACCGCTTCCCGCAAGATAGTGACCAAGAACTTCAAACTCTAAAAGCTATGATTGAAGCGTTGCCAAATGATGTCGAAGTCGCTATCAGTGAAGGCTTTGCCAAAGGTGGTGACGGCACAGTAGAGTTAGCAGAGAAAGTCATCGCACAGTGTGACAAAACAGCCCACTTCAAACCTCTGTATCAATTTAGCCAGACAACCGAAGAGAAGCTGATGGCTGTTGCCGAAGCCGGTTATGGCGCTTGTGGGGTGACATTAAGCTACCAAGCAAGAAAACAGCTTGATGAGTTAAAACAGTATGGCTTTGATGACTTAGCGGTTTGCCTCGCAAAAACGCCACTGTCTATTTCCACCAACGGCAGTATTAAAGGTGCGCCTTCTGGCTTCGATGTACCAATCCGCGAACTGAGACTGTGTGCGGGTGCGGGCTTTGTTTATGCGCTTTGTGGCAACGTAATGACGATGCCGGGCTTGCCAGAGAAGCCTGCGTTTATGAATCTCGATCTCGATGATGACGGCAATATTATTGGCTTAAGCTAACCGCGATTAACCAATGAATTCTCGAAGAGGCTAAGTAGTTAAAACTTAGCCTCTTTTCTTTAGCGCAGTCTCGACAAATCATGCAGTCCACCACAAGATCATGTACCATTGAAACATTACTCGAACAGACCGGATGTTTTCATGGAAGCAGAGTTATTGGAAATCAAAAATTTCCTATCCCAACACCCACCTTTTGACGAACTCGAAGACGATGTACTCAACTATGTCACCAAACACGTTGAGATTTCTTACTACCGTGAAGATACGCCTATCATCCACTTCGGCGATGAGATCCACGACCTCTATATGGTACGAAGCGGTGTAGTTGAAGTCTATCGACGCAAAGGCGAGCTTTACAACCGCCTTGATGAAGGTTCCTTGTTTGGTCAGATGGGGCTGCTCACAAACAACAAAGTGCGTTTCCCTGCCAAAGCGATAAAAGATACTCTGCTCTATTGTATTCCTGAAGCAGTTTTCCAAGAACTCTATGAAGAGCATGAAACCTTCGCTGATTTCGTTGAAGTAGAAGACACCGCGCGTTTGCGTCAAACCGTCTCCAATAGCAGTGAGCAAAACGACCTTACAACGTCCAAAGTAAGGACCCTGCTCACCAGTGAAGCGTCAACAATTCCAATGTCTGAAACGATTCAGAACGCGGCAATCAAAATGGCGGAAGAAAATGTTTCTTCACTATTGATCGTCGACCCAGATATTGCACAAGATGACGAAGATGATAACAACCCGCTGGTAGGCATCATTACTGACCGAGACTTATGTACTCGCGTACTCGCCCAGGGCCTAGACCCAAGCGATGACGTGTCAACGGTAATGACCACAGAGGTGATTTCACTCGACCATAACGCTTATGTGTATGAAGCCATGCTGACGATGCTGCGATATAACGTCCATCATCTTCCTGTCCTCAAAGACAAACAGCCGATTGGCATCATCGAAGCTACGGATATTGTCCGTTACGAATCTCAAAACTCTCTCCTGCTCGTCAGTACCATTTTCCAGCAACAGTCAGTCGAAGAGCTTTCGACCCTTTCAGAACAAGTAAAAGACAGTTTCGTGCGTTTGGTAAATGAAGACGCCAACTCACATATGGTGGGTAGTGCAATGTCAGTGATTGGCCGAAGCTTCAAACAACGTATCATCGAGCTTGCTGAAGAAGAGCTTGGTGAACCTCCTGTCCCCTACTGTTTTGTTGCACTGGGCTCGATGGGTCGAGACGAGCAACTGCTTGTCACTGATCAAGACAACGCCATCATTCTTGATAATTCCTTTGTTAAAGAGCAACACGATAGTTACTTTGCTGAGCTGGCTAAAATTGTCTGTGACGGCTTAGATAAATGCGGTTACACCTACTGTACTGGCGACATTATGGCAACCAATCCAGATTGGCGTATGACTCGCGCTGAGTGGGAAGCGTGTTTTGCCGATTGGATTGATGATCCAAACCCTAAAGCATTGCTTAACGCCTCAATATTCTTTGACCTCGACGGCGTCTATGGCCGCTTAAAGTGGGCTGAGCACCTCAACGGGTTTATTGTACGCCGTTCACGCAAGAACAACCGCTTCCTTGCCTGTTTAGCCCGGAATGCGATGAACCGCACTCCTCCACTTGGCTTCTTTAAAGACTTCGTGATGGAGAAAGATGGTCAGCATAAAAACTCCATCAACCTCAAGCGTCGTGGTACCGCACCACTGGCGGATTTGATTCGTGTACATGCGCTTGCAGTAGGCTCTCGCTCTAAGAACTCTTTTGAACGATTAGATGATATTCACGAGGCGGGCATTCTGCCTAAAGGCAAAGCTAGGGATTTAAGTGATGCACTTGAGTTTATCTCTATGGTGCGGATTCGCCACCAAGCACTAGACGTTGAAAACAAGATTGATCCTGATAACAATATAGAGCCAGAAAATTTGTCAGATTTTGAGCGACGTAATTTAAAAGACGCCTTCCAAATCCTAAGTAACGCGCAAAACTTCTTGAAGTTCCGTTACCAAGCGAGCAACAACTTTAAGTGAGGTGGCTATGCTGAAAAAAATGATGACTCCCCCCTCTATTGACTGGCAAACCAAGTTCAGTCGTAAGTTGGAGGTCGCCCAGAACGACGCATTAAAACAATACTATCAGGCGGGAGTACCCGCCCCTTCGACTCCACTTGAAGAAATCACCTTTCTTGCCATGGACTTTGAAACAACAGGGCTTGATTCGGATGAGGATGACATCATTACCATAGGTACTGTGCCATTTAACCTCAATCGCATTTTTATCAATCAAGCGCAGCACTGGACCGTCAAACCTCGCAAGCAGCTAGCTGAAGAATCGGTAGTCATTCACGGTATTACCCACTCCGATGTACTAGACGCACCGGACCTAATTGGTGTTTATGAAGAGATACTTGCCCAAATGGCAGGTAAGATCATGGTGGTTCATTATCAGCGAATTGAGCGTGAGTTTTTTGATAAAGCGCTTAATGCACGTATCAAAGAAGGCATTGAGTTTCCAGTTATAGATACCATGCACATCGAAACTCAACTGCAGCAAAAAGCCAGTGGTGGGATTTTAAATAAGATACGAGGTAGAAAGCCTGAATCGGTAAGACTTGGTGCCAGCCGCTCTCGGTATGGTCTACCCCTCTACACGCCACACCATGCATTGACCGATGCGGTGGCAACTGCTGAACTTCTGCAAGCGCAAATTGCACATAACTACGATAGAAGCATGCCTATCAGCCAAATGTGGATTTAGTCTATTCCTAGCTCGCATAAAAAAAGGGACGATATTCGTCCCTTTTTTCATTTGATAGCCGTGCCTATCGCTTCTCGGTACGCATACCCATTAGCAAGCTGACACACATCAATAGCAATACAAAGGTAAATGGCAATGCGGTTGAAATAGCACCCGCTTGAAGTGCTTGAACCGCCTCAGAACCACCAACCCAAAGCAGTGCAACAGCAATAGCACCTTCCATAAATGCCCAGAATACACGTTGAATAACAGGTGCATCCACTTTACCGCCAGCGGTAATACTATCAATAACCAGCGAACCTGAATCCGATGACGTGATGAAGAACACAAGCACTAGAACAATCGCGATGATGGATAGAATAGACCCAAACGGCAGTACATCGAACATTTGGAACATTGCCAGTGACACATCCGTCAGACCTTCTGAACCTAATTCACCAACACCGTTAATCACTTGATCAATCGCCATTCCACCGAACGTCGACATCCAAAGCAGCGTCACTGCTGTCGGTACAAGTAAAACCGCCGTAATAAATTCACGTACTGTACGACCTTTAGATACACGCGCGATGAACATACCAACAAATGGTGACCATGAAATCCACCAAGCCCAGTAGAATACCGTCCAGCCTTGGAACCAAGCTTCGTCTTCTCGGCCGTGTGGGTTACTTAGCGGAATCAAGTTCTCCAAGTAAGCCATTAACGTAGTGCCAATATTACCAACAACAATGGCATAACCAATCAACGCGACCAGAATCAACAGTAGGAAAGCAACGATCATATTGATGTTACTGATAACCTTTACACCGCCGTCGATACCGCGTAGTACTGAAACGACCGCAAGCAGTGTCACCACTGTAATCACAACGATTTGTAGACCAAGGCCTGATTCAATACCAAATACGTGATGAATACCACTTGCCGCCTGCTGAGCGCCTAAACCTAGTGAAGTCGCTAGACCAAACAGCGTCGCCAGTACCGCAAGAATATCAACAATATGACCTGCCCAACCCCAAGCGCGATCACCGAGGATTGGGTAGAAAATTGAACGAATAGAAAGTGGTAAGCCTTTGTTATAAGCAAAGAAAGCCAGTGATAAAGCCACTACCCCATAGATTGCCCAAGGATGAAGACCCCAGTGATACATGGTCGCACCCAGTGCCAGTTTAGCGGCTTCTGGTGAGTTGGCTTCAACATTAAGTGGCGTTTCGAACCACCCGGTAAAGTAGGCGACTGGCTCAGCAACACTCCAGAACATCAAACCAATACCCATACCGGCAGCAAACAACATTGAAAGCCAAGAAAGGTATGAGTAGTCAGCCGTAGCGTCAGTACCACCTAAGCGAATCTTACCTAGCGGTGACACAATCAAAGCTAAACAGAAAATTACGAAAATGTTACCCGACCAGATAAATAACCAGTCAAAGCTGCCTATAATTTGAAACTTAATGCCATCTAATGCCGCTTTAGCAGAACCCGCATCCATTACTAGTACAGCAATTAAAAACGCTGCAATCAGACTTGCACTCCATCCAAACACTGGATTGTGCACGTCGAATCCCCATTTCTGTACATTATCTTGACCGATCGTATAGTCGGTGCTGTCGATACTGTACTTATCTATGCCTTTAGTCATCATTCCTCTCTAGCATCTGATCCTTAATGTGTATCAGTCAATCACCCTTAAATCATTAGAGTTAAAATTGATTTTTATAACCATACAACCTGATACAGCTCCCAATATTGTACGCTTCTTGTCGGTTTGCGCCAGTAATAAGCTGTTTTTTCGCCACAATTTAAGAAAATAGCGACCTGAACGATTGGATCTTAACCAATTTCAGTTACACTCAAAATTCAATACTGTTTGAGTACTAAATAAGTACACTAAACCATAAAAAGAGACAGGCAAAAATAGTGCGAAAAATTGTGATAGAAGAGACTTTTTTTCATCGATTTTTTCATGTATTTTTCGGCTACTTTTTTCCACCCGCTCGCAAGGGTTGACCTAATACAAAGGAAACGCATTGGAAAAGCACGAAGAAGTTCTGGTCTCGATTCGCCAAATCATTCGAGCGATCGATTTACACTCAAAAAAACTCAGCAAAGAGTCTGGTCTTACTGGCCCTCAACTTATCCTAATGCGTTCGATTAAAGAACTAGGTGAAGTGACCATTCGCCAACTTTCGGACCACACCAATATGAGCCAAGCGACCGCGACCACAATATTGGACCGTTTGGAGCGCAATGGTCTTGTTCAGCGCGTACGCAGTATCAAAGATAAGCGTAAAGTCCACGCCTACTTAACGGAAAAAGGCCAAGCGCTGCTACTGGAAGCACCAACTCCACTCCAACAAAGCTTTATTACCAAATTTCAGCGATTAGAAGAGTGGGAACAATCATTACTGCTTTCCTCTGTTCAACGCATCTCTTCGATGATGAATGCGGAAGATATTGATGTTGCGCCAGTCCTTGAATTAGGTAGCATTACTAAACCTGAATAACCACCCAGAAATTTGCTTTCATCCTGCTTTGAGCATACGTTTATTGAACAACAATAATAAACTCTAACTAGCAGTCAGAGAGGATGTAATGGGTAAGAGTGATACATTACATAAGCAACATGACGAGGCGATACTCGACTTAACGCAACAAAAACAGTTGCTAAAGGTTATCGCCACGATAACGCTACTCGTGTTCGTACCACTCGGCATTAAGAACATTATTATTGGCGAGTTGATGCTAGGTATTGTACTGCTCGCCTTTGAAATATCACTGCTGCTCGAAGTCACTGCCATTGTTTACAATAAGCAGACTTTTTTTAGTTATTACCTACCGCTTTCACTACTCATCATCTCCGCAATCTTAACCGTTGCCATTTTCGGCACACTGGGGACGTATTGGCTTTACCCCGTCGTTATCGGCATCATTTTCCTTCTGCCAAAACGCGAAGCCATCATTTCTAATGCGATTATCATCATTGCTTCAGGTTATGCGGCAACACTCCACGTTGACTTTGGGATCACTGCTCGGTACGTCATTTCTTTGTTCGTAACTGCCATCTTGGTTCATGTAGTCGTTGGGGCAGTACGCAAACTGCAAGCGGACATGCACAACTTGCTCGTCCGTGACCCTATGACTGGCGCATTTAACCGGCATGAACTCAACACCTCACTTGAAGACGCGATTGAACACTACTCAACTTCCACCATAGCCATCGTGGATGTTGATCGATTCAAATATATCAATGACCGCTATGGTCATGATGTGGGAGACAGGGTGCTGATGCTAATCGTTAAAACCTTCAATCGCTATATGGGGCCGTCTGATAAGCTTTTCCGCTTAGGTGGAGACGAGTTTCTTCTCATCTTTTATGGTAAGGATCGACTGCTTACCGAAGAGATCATGAACTATATCGCCAAAGAAATCAGGCATACTGTTCATGCTAACTCTACAGGGATAACCATCAGCGTTGGCGTCGCTGAATCCGAACCTTTTACAGAAATTCGCGAATGGATGAAACGGGCAGACTTAGCGTTGTACGAGTCAAAACGTCTCGGTCGTGACAAGGTGTCATACTATACGCCGTCTATGTCGGCGCAATTTGAACAACGCGAAATTGAAATATCTGGGCGGGCTAACCTCCGCTAAAAATTGGCAGCTCACTGCCCCCTTTGACTTGGCGAATCGCCAAATGGGTGTGTATGTCTTTGACGTTTTCTAAACGCTGCAATTTACGCGTGAAAGACTCATACCCTGCTAAATCATGACTGACCACTTCCAAAAGATAGTCATACGCCCCAGAGACAACATGACAACTGATCACCTCATCCATTTCTTGTACCGCTTGCTCAAAATCATCAATACTCGACGCTTGGTGGTTGTTTAAGCTGACCTCAACAAACACCGTCATCCCTACACCGATGAGATCTTTGTTTAGGCTTGCACGATAATTAGCAATGATTCCAGACTCTTCAAGTCGCTTAATTCTTCTCGCGCAAGGCGAAGCGGACAAACCGACCTTATCTGCGATATCTGCTGTCGACTGACGAGCATCTTGTTGAAGCAAACGTAAAATGTGCTTATCAATTCGATCCATAACTTATGCGCCTTTTTCTAGCATACTAACCACTCATATTGACTGATTCAGCCAATATCACTTGATATTGTAATAAATATTGCCAGATTTAACCTCCCGTTACGTCTCATAATGTATACAAGTTAAATTTTGGTCACGTATGGATATGCTTTCTGGATATTTGGCAATGATTGCCACGCTATTACTTTGGTCTGGTTTCTTCCTTTCACTGAGGAGTGGAGCGCACTCAGAACTGCTCACCGCAGATATCGCGCTCACGCGCTTTATCATTCCCTGTGTCGTGTTGTTCCCAATCGTTTACAAAGCCAAAGAAGCCATTCTTGCGGTCCCTAAACGCTATCTTCTCGGTATGTTCATAGGTAGCGGCTTACCGTATCTGCTTGTTGCCGGAACAGGGATGAAATTCGCTCCAGTCTCAGATGGCAGTGCTCTTATCCCCGGCACACTCCCGCTTTTTGTTTCCGGTATCGCAGTATTGCTTTTTAAGCAGCCACTCAGTTCTCACCGACTTTTTGGATTAGCGCTTGTGATTGGCGGAATTGTCGCCTTTCTAATGCAAGGTGTGGGTAACGCTAACTCAGAATTGCTGCAAGGTCAGATGCTGTTTCTTATCGGCAGTGCAATGTGGGCAACCTTCACTATATGCGCCCGCGTATCGAACCTAAACCCGTTAGCGGCCTCTGGACTTATCTCTCTGATGTCCATGATCGTTCTGTGCGGCCTTATTTTTAGCGGTGTACTCGACAGTTACCTTTACCTACACAACCCTTCACAGTGGCCATGGAGAGAGCTAGGTGGGCACATCATGCTGCAAGGTGTTGGAGCAGGCTTAATCGCTGCTTTTACCTACCTTCATGCAATATCAGTCTTAGGGGCTGAGCGTACCGCTGCGTTTGGCGCTGCAACGCCAGCAGTGGCCACTCTACTTGCGATACCTGTATTCAATGAACACCCTTCACCATTAAGTTGGCTGGCGCTGAGTCTTATTTGTGTAGGGAGTTTAATTGCAAGCAACATACTGATGAAAAAAGACACCTCGCTTCAGTATCAGCCTCCATCATTTAAATCGGGGGCTAAGTGAGCTCATTAGGTGGTTATTTTTGATGTTGCGCGGTTAACTCGGTATAGTCCTGCACTTACCTAGCTATAGTGGAATCAGACATTGAAAACACCTTGTATCGCTGCCTGCAAAAATAACGAAGGGATCTGTAGTGGATGCCATCGCACCATGGATGAAATTGTTAATTGGCGTCATCTTTCTGATCAAGAGCGCGATCAAGTAATGGCAAACCTTAGCGGTAAAACCTCCACGCATAACTGCCCTTCATGCCATCAGCCTGCTCAATGTGATATCAGCCAAGGTAAGTCAACTTGCTGGTGTTTTGAGATTGAAAAACGCGATACATCAGATCTGCCCAAAACCGATACTTGCTTATGCCGCAAGTGTTTATCTAAGCTGCCGACTGCATAAAAGGCAGCTTTGATAGCATATAAACATGGATAAGTTTTTCTAATCCAAATTCAAAATTTTTATCTTGCTTAAGATCACACTTTTCGATTGCCAGACTCCCCAAGTCACTCTAATATCTCGCGCCTGAAAGTTCCCTTTGTTTATTTTAATGATTAGCTTTGTTTGCTCAAAGTTAGTGTTTTTTGCGCTTTGAATTTAGGTGTTGTAGAAATGTCTGCGTCTTCTCAAGTGATTAAGTTAACCTTCCTGATCGCAATTTTGACTGCTGTTGGTCAAATGACTCAAACCATGTATGTGCCTTCCATTGGCCATATGGCGAGCGAGTTTTTAGTGACGCCTGCCGCTCTGCAAGCTGTGATGGCATGCTACTTGATCCCTTATGGATTCTCACAGTTTATCTACGGCCCATTGTCAGACAGATTGGGACGTAAACCAATCATCGTTGTTGGCTTGCTAATTTATATTGCTGGCACCATCATTGCTTTGTTCGCTCATAGCTATGACTGGTTTCTAGCGGGTAGCTTTATCCAAGGTCTTGGCATTGGTTGCGGTGGTGCAATGTCACGTACATTGACTCGTGATCTGTTTGAAGGCGCAGAGCTGCACAAAGTAAACAGCCTAATTAGCATGTGTGTGATTTTCTCACCGTTGATTGCACCCGTACTGGGCGGCTACCTAACCGAAGCGTTTGGCTGGCGATCAAGCTACTTATTCTTAGCTCTATTTGGTATTGCCGTTGTCATTACTATGATGACCAGCTTTATGGAAACATTGCCACGCGAAAAACGTCGCTATGAAAGAGTCACGAGCAGTTATCGCTATGTTTTATCAGATCGCCGCTTCCAAGGCTATTTGATCTGTTTGGTGGCAACCTTTTCTGGAATTGCGATTTTTGAAGCAGCAGCGGGGGTTCTACTCGGCGGGGTTTTACAACTTCCTGCGACCACAGTAAGCCTACTATTTGTATTGCCAATTCCAGGGTATTTGGTAGGTGCTGGTCTATCTAGCTATATTGCCAGCAAACGTAATGAGAAAAGTGCTCTCACGGTAGGCTTAGTGGCGATCATGCTTGGGTCATTGGTGATCTTATTGCCTGGCTTACTTGAGCATACCAATGCACTAAGCTTAATTGGTGGCGCGACCATTTACTTCTTGGGTGCTGGTATTTTGTTCCCTGCGGCAACCACAGGCGCACTGTCTCCTTTGCCTTATCACGCAGGTACAGGTGGCGCGGTATTAGGCGGAATGCAAAACCTAGGCGCGGGTTTAGCCACTCTTGGCGCCTCACTAATTCCAGCTCCTGATCAAATGCCATTAGGCGCGCTGATGCTGGTTATGTCGGTATTAGCATCAATTGGTTTGATTCGCGTCTATCGAAAAAAAGATCCATCCAACGAGATGCCATTGGCGATTTAAGCTAATTACAAAAAAGGAGCTCAACGAGCTCCTTTTTTGTATCTCACATCTACCATTTCTTCATTAGTCGCCCAACTAGGTTGGGATGATATGCCCAGCTATGATCAAACATCGCCATCAACTCTGGGTTGCCATACTTCGACAAGCTAATGGCATGAAAACGGTTTTTACGCGCTTTTAACTCATCCACTTTTGCGATCATTTCATCTGACTGCTTAGGTGCAATAAAGTCAGAAATCACCACTAAATCAGCATTCTTGTATTTATCACCACACATTAAGTCAATTGACTTCATGATCACGGGGCCAATGTCCGTACCACCGTGGAAGTTGTAGCTTAAGAAGTCGCTTGCTTCTCGCAATCCGTCTTGCTTGGTCAATTCATATGTAATCTGTTCTGTGGAGAACAGCATCACGTAACAATCACGGTCTTCGGCCAAAGCAATCTGCATTAGCGCGTAAGCCATCGCTTTAGCACACTGCTCTGGAAAGCCTGTCATCGAGCCAGATGCGTCGACACAAATAATGAAAGGTCCCTTTTCAACCTCAGCATCTTTGTTATCTGGCTGCTGAGCACGAACCTTACGTAACGTTCTCGACTTACCCTGCATACGATAGTTCATTAACCGCTTATCGACGAGGTGTTTATAGAACACTACCTCAAGCTCAGGGTATGCCAAAAACATGGTTTCGTTGGGTAGTAGCTTGTTAAGGTCATCGCTTTCATGAATACCGACAATATCATCGGTCGCTTCATCGGCCTTCTCTTCCACCATTTGCGGCTCTTCAACAGGGGCGCGATTAAGATCAGGATCGTTCACTTGGCTCGCCATTCGACCGAGCTTTTCACTGATCTCTTGCAGCCCTTTGTTTTTCTTTAAGAACTCCGCATGGCGCTTCATAACCGTCAGATCAGATTGGCTCAATTTCGCTGAAGCCATATCCCACAGACGACCAACACTGCCTTCGTCACCTTCTTCTGTCACTCTATCCATGCTCTTCATGGTTTCCATGCGTTGATAGAGATCTTTAAGAAGCTTTTCTTTGTTAGCTTCAAGCTCAGAAACCTGAGCTTGTCGAATCGCGTCAGAAAGGCTTTGATACCATTGGTCACAGAAGTAATGCGGGAACATAGGGTTACTCAGCCCTTTGTTCTTTTCGAGCAGTCGACGCGCTTGTAGATAAAACGCAGAGTGCCACTCTAACTTTTTCAGAACTTCAGGGATTTCTTCGAAAAATCGCGCTTCATCCCAGTGGATCACCTCTTGATATAGAGCGAGCTCTTGCTGAAAACGCTCTGTTTCACACACCTTGGTGATACGCTTTTTCACACTGCCGCGCCATTTAAGCAGATGGTTTTTCACCGAGGTTTTTACCCCTCGGTTTTCTGCCATCGCCATCACTTGAGAGCGAGCCATCAGGTCATTCACTGCTGTATCAATGATTCCTGATTCAGCAATGGCTAGCGCTAAGTTTAAACCGTCTGCTCCTAACATACTGGCCCCTTAAGAGAAGAACTCGTCTAAGTGCTTAAAGCGGAAAACCGTACGTTCACATTCAGTTTTCGTTGATTCCAACACATGCTGAAGATTCTGCAAGCTCGCTTCCATCGCTCTCGGCAGTTCTTGCTCAATGAAGCCGTGCGGTAAGGCGCCGTGGAAATCAGAGCGAACTTTACGCAAATGATGCTCAGCAAGTTCTAGCTGCGCCATTGCTTGCTCTGATTTGGTAAACCACTCTTGGAATAGTGACGCGTCTAAACCTTTGTCAGTCACGATGGAAACCAACACACCTCGATTGGCAATATCTTTGATCACTAGATTGTTAGTAGCATCGACATCAAATCTAAAGCGGCACATGTTGGTGTTTTGGTTAACGTAACCATAGACATCTCCATGACCTTCTTTGATGACACGCTCCAACTCATTTTTAGGAACGTATACCCAACGGCTATCGCCCTTCTCAGATTCAGTGACAGACATATTGCTTTGGAGTAGGACAAGTTTCACCAAGTCGAAGGTGCTGCCTACCTTGTAGCTCTTGGCATCAGAGATGTCATAACTATTGATCTGCTGCTTTTTCAATAGTCCAGTCGTGGACTCCATTGACAGCATCACGCTCAGTTCAGATTCGAGTTCATCCTGAATGTCAGTTAACTCTTCACGGCAGAGAGTGATTTGCTGTTCAACATCTTGCTGATCAAACGCATGGTTGAGAGCAAACTGCTTAATCACACCACGAACCACATCACGAGACTCTGGACTGTTCCACAGGCAGTCTTGCAGTAATAAAAGATCAAGCGGATTGATGGAATCACGACCATTAAAATAGGCGCTGGCTTTTAGCAGCTTTACCGCTTTCTTCCAGCGGCGGTCAGAAACATACATATCGGTGTCTTCTGCTTCAACACCACTGGCTGCCGTGGCTGCACCTTCTAGTAGACTCTTGAGTTCGTACAGCTTTTCAAATACTTCATCAGACAGTTCAAGTTGTTCGATTTCAGATTGCCACTGATGGTACTCTTCATCTGTAATCGCCAAGCCTTCTGGTATCTTGGCTTCTTGCGCAGTACCTACCGTCAGCATAGATTTGAAGTTCTGCTTGTTTTGAATTCGGTTGACGAACACACGCACTAGCATGCGGTCATACAAGGCTTCTAGACCACTATCTTCATCTGGCAGTTCGTTCGATGCAGAGACCAACAGCCTCATTGGCACACGCTCAATATCGCTACCGTTTTTAAACGTCTTTTCGTTAACAACCGTTAACAGCGTATTAAGAATAGCTGGACCTGCTTTCCAGATTTCATCGAGAAAAACCACTTGCGCCGTTGGCAAGTAGCCTTCTGTTAAACGTACGTAGCGACCATTATCTTTGAGTTCTTGAATACTAAGCGGACCAAACACTTCTTCTGGAGTAGAGAAGCGGGTCATTAAGTATTCAAAGTAAGAGGAGTTATCAAAAGCTTGGATAAGGCGCTTTGCAATTAGGCTTTTTGCTATCCCCGGAGGGCCTAACAAGAAAACACTTTCACCCGCCAAAGCAGCGAGCAAACAAAGCTTGATGGTTTCTTCACGCTCGTAGACGCCATCTGATAAGGCTTTTGCCAGCTTATTGATTCGTTCTGAGAGCAACGCTTTTTGTGAGTGAGACACTCGATTTGGGCTAATCATTTCGCGCTCTCCTAAGGTTAACCTGATGGTGTGTATGTATAATTTTATACATTTGTTATCACTCTGTTACAAGTGTAATTTGTAGTTTGGACAAATCTTTATATCAGATGGGGTTTTCGCGAAACTTGTCGAAAACTATGTTTGCACTTTTGAGAGATTAATCACTTATAGAGTATGGTGTTTTTACGTTCTATTCACATAATGCACTTTATCTACAAAGCCCGAGACGGTAAGGTTACTTCTGATGTGAGCTAGGACTGCAATAAGTATCAAATGGAAAACACAACTAAGACGATCCATTCATGGAAACGCATATCTTTAATCAAAGAATCAATCCTCCTACCAAACGGTAAAAAAATCACGCATACCACGATATCTCACCCTGGTGCAGCGGTGATTTTGCCCATTGATGAAAATGGTCACATCATTGTTATCAATCAATACCGACCTTCTCTTAAAAAATGGTTATTGGAGCTACCTGCCGGAACATTGGAGTCAGACGAGCCGATTGAGCTCTGCGCGCACCGAGAGCTTGAAGAAGAGACTGGTTACAGTGCTAAAAGCATGGTATCTCTAGGACAAGTAACGCCTCTTGCGGGTTTTTGTGACGAAATCCAATATTTGTTCGTAGCAAAACAGTTAACCCAAACCAAACGTTACCAATGCGATGAAGATGAAGTCATCGACGTTCTCTCATTATCAGTAGAACAACTCGAGCAAAAAATTATTGATGGTGAGATCTCTGATGCTAAAACCATCGCATGTTTAAGCAAAGCAAAGCTGTGTGGATATATATAGGAGACAAGATTATGGATTTTCGTTCAGATACGGTAACTAAGCCTACCGAGGCGATGCGCAAAGCAATGGCCGAAGCACTTGTAGGCGATGATGTGTATGGTGACGACCCAACCGTAAACGAACTAGAGCAATGGGCTGCCGAGCGACACGGATTTGAAGCGGCGCTATTTACTACCTCTGGCACTCAAGCCAACTTACTCGGTCTTATGGCTCACTGTGAACGCGGCGATGAATATCTATGTGGTCAACAAGCCCACAACTATAAATACGAGGCCGGAGGTGCTGCAGTGTTAGGCTCAATCCAGCCTCAACCGATCGAAAACAACCCAGATGGCACGTTAGATTTTTCGAAACTCAAGGCCGCCATTAAGCCTGACGATTCACATTTTGCCCGCACTAAACTATTGAGCTTAGAGAACACTATTAATGGCAAGGTGCTACCACTCTCCTACTTGGCAGAAGCAAGAGAATTCGTCAATCAGCATAACTTGTCACTTCACCTAGATGGCGCTCGCGTTTATAACGCCGCCGTCGCGCTTGATGTAGACGTCAAAGAGATAGCTCAGCACTTCGATTCGATGACAATTTGTTTATCAAAAGGCTTGTGTGCGCCTATTGGCTCTCTCCTTCTTGGTAGCAAAGCCTTTATCGCCAAAGCTCGCAGACTACGTAAGATGGTGGGCGGCGGTATGCGCCAAGCTGGCATTTTGGCAGCAGCAGGTAAATTGGCATTAACTGAGCAAGTCACGCAACTGAGCGTTGACCATCAAAATGCGAAGAAGTTAGCGCTAGGACTGAGCGAGTTAGACGGATTCCATGTCAACCCTGATTTCGTTCAAACTAACATCGTCTTTGCTAAATTGGATGACAGTATCCAAATCAACAAGATTGCGGAACAGTTAGCTGAGGATGGAATCACTGTGTCACCGGGCAACCCAATTCGTTTCGTAACTCACAAAGACGTTTCAAGCGCAGATATCGACCTATTACTGAGTAAACTTGCGCAATACCTCAAATAATCTCACTTGAGCTTCCCCCTAGGGGAAGCTTTATTCTTTTGCGTAGTCATATTGATCGAGATGTATCTATGAAACGCATCCTTGTGCTGCTATTAACTCTCCCTACTATCGCATTAGCAAACAACGATTTCGGCAACCCTGAATTTGGAAAAATCAAAGCACCAAGTTGCGTGTTTTGCCATGGTTCTGATGGCATAGCACCAAACCCAGCTTATCCGCATCTAAAAGGCCAAAATGCTCAATACTTGTACCAATCCATGAAAGATTATCAAGATGGACATCGCTCAGGCGCATTGGCTGACATGATGAAAGCGCAACTTTCTAGACTCAACGACCAAGATCTCAAAGATATTGCCGCCTATTTTGCTAGTCAGTAGTACAAGCTATAAAATCGAATAATGATGAACATCACGATTATTGATACGTTATAACATTACCAAACGATATCATTCGCATTATTGCATGCAAGATAAGATGAATTTCATATAAATCCTATAATCGTAAGCCGAAGATCAAGTTTTCTTCTCATGCACTCATTTATAGGGACGAACAATGAAATATAGCCCATTGGCACTAGCCTTCCTGTCAGCAGTGGTTGCTTCAGGGTGTACAACACAAACTTCGAATGAAACGCCATTCGACCTAACGATTTTACATATCAACGATCATCACTCTCATTTAGAGCCTTCCACGCAGAAACTCAAACTAGCGGGACAATCGACTTACACTGAAGTGGGTGGATTTCCAGCACTGATTACGGCTCTTAATCAGCGTACAGAGGCGAATGAGAACGTATTAAAACTTCATGCTGGTGACGCTATCTCTGGTACGCTGTATTACGCACTATTCAAGGGCGAAGCGGATGCCGCGATGATGAATCACGCTTGCTTTGATGCTTTTGCACTCGGCAACCATGAATTTGATGATGGTGATGCAGGGTTAGCACAGTTCCTAGATTGGATGAATGAGGGTGAGTGCTCAAAAGAGACAGAAGTGCTTGCAGCTAACGTGATTCCAAAGCAAGGCGTCTCTCCTCTCGCAAAGAACTCTGCCAACGATTACTTTAAGCCCTATACAGTAAAACAGTACGGTGAACACCAGATTGGTATCGTCGGTATTGATATTGCTGACAAGACCATGAACTCATCGAACCCAGACGAGACCACACAGTTCTTGAACGAAGTTGAAACGGCGCAAAAATACATCGATGAGTTGGTTACTAAAGGGGTGTCGAATATTGTTTTATTGACTCACTACCAATACTCGAATGACCTCCAGCTCGCTGAAGCTCTTACTGATGTAGACGTCATCATCGGCGGTGACTCACATACTCTATTGGGCGATTTCGCTGCTGTCGGCTTAAAAAGCGAAGGAGCATACCCAACACTAATGAAGAACAAAGATGGCGATCAAGTGTGTGTCGCTCAAGCTTGGCAATATTCACAAATTCTAGGTGAGTTATCGGTTTCATTTGATGGCAAAGGCAAGGTAGCAGCTTGTAACGGGACACCGCATCTACTGATCGGTTCCAAGTTCAAACGCAAAGACGAAAATGGTAAAAAGCAGGCACTTGAAGGTGCAGAGTTGGCCGCAGTGTTGGCTGATGTAGAAGCCCAGCCTAATCTTATTCAAGTTAAACCAGACGCTGCAACACAACAAACCTTATCCGCGTTTACACAAAAGCTTGATGTTATGAAGGATCAAGAGATTGCACAATCTTCTGAGCTACTGTGTTACGAGCGTGTTCCTGGTCAGCAAAAACACAATGGCGCAGACGGTTGTGATACACACACTAACCTTCATGGCTCTCAAGTGGCCGACCTTGTCGCGCAAGCGTTCTTAGCCCAAACCAAACGCGCCGATGTTGCGATTCAAAACGGCGGTGGCGCACGTGCAAACATTCCTCAAGGTAAGTTCACCGTAGCGGGAGCCACAAAAGTGCTGCCATTTAGCAACACCATGGTAAACCTGCAAATGACAGGAGCAGAAGTTAAGAAAGTACTTAACCAAGCCGTGGACAAAGCTTACGCAGAGTATGTTGATAATAGCGCTAAAGGCTCAGATGGTGCCTACCCTTACGCAGCGGGTATTCGATATGACGTCGACTTTAACCGACCAGAAGGGCAGCGCGTTCACAATGTAGAGGTCAAAGCTAAAGGTGATGGCAGTTGGTCTAAATTGAGCGACGACAGAGAGCTGATTGTCGTGACCAATGATTACATCGCAGGTGGTAAAGATGGCTACATTGCCTTTGGTGAAGTCTCGGCTGATAAGTCGAAATACGAAAACACGTTAAAGCTCTACACTGAGACCTTTATCGACTACGTTCGTGACCTAGCAGCAAACGGTAAGAAGATTGAAGCTGTTGCCGAGCAAGACCGCAGCACTCAAACATTCACTCCAAAAGCGAACTAAGCGCAAACAAAATGGCCAAGGTAAATACCTTGGCCATTTTTCAATCTCTAAATCAGCACAAACTGATTAGGTACGATAAAGCACTTTAACCACATGCCAACCGAACTTAGTTTTCACTAAATGAGGAACCAGTGTTTCACCAGAGAAGCAAACTTTGTCGAACTGTGGAACCATTTGGCCTTTGCGAAACTCTCCTAAGTCACCACCCTTTTTGCCAGATGGGCACGTTGAGTACTTCTTGGCAAGAGTTTGAAATTTTGCGCCTTTCTTAAGCTGCTTAATAATATCTTCCGCTTGCTCTTTATGCTTTACCAGAATGTGCAGAGCTGCTGCTGTATTAGCCATGTTGGTGCCTCTAAAAATGACTGAGTTTGCGCGGATTGTACCTGATCAAAGTGAGATCTTCACCCAAGCCTTTAACTTAGTAAATGACGAATGACTATCTTATCGGCGTTTAGAAACAAATTTGATTTGCATCCATTGATCATCGGGGTAAATCCGTTACCATTTATAAAAATAGTCGCACATACGAGAACCCCATGGCAAAACCAGTTAGTAAAGCAAATCAGTCACAAGGCATGCTGATGTTTACTTTGACCACCAGTAAACAGTTGTTCGCTATTGGTACTCTAAAAGTTAGAGAAATTGTGCCATTTCAACCGACGACACAAATCCCCTACTCACACCACCATGTGATTGGAACCGTCACAATTCGTGATAAGACCATTCCAGTAATTAACATGCCTGCTGCAATTGGTTTTCGCCCAATTCAGCCTGAGGAGTACGACTCCTGCTATTTGATCGTAACCGACTGCTTACGTACTGTGGTTGCCTTTATGGTGCGCTCAATTGAAAAGATCATCGAGTGTGATTGGAAGTCGATAGAATCTGCGCCTGAAAGTGCGGGTTCAAACGTATTCGTTACTGGTATTACTCGCTTTGAAGAGCAAATCGTTCAGATGTTGGATGTCGAGTTACTGCTATCAAAAATTTATCCGCAGTATGAATCGACTAACATTCCAATGCTTACCGACATAGAGCGCGAAAGACTTAAAGCGCTCAATATTTTGCTGGTGGATGACTCCTCTATCGCACGCAAACAACTGTCTGATGCACTGGATAGCATCAATATCTCGTATCAGATATGTAATAACGGTCTAGATGCGCTTGATCTGATGCGCAGTGAAGCGTCAGCTAACCGTCCCGTTGATCTACTCGTTAGTGACATCGAAATGCCAGGCTTAGACGGCTATGAGCTCGCGTTCGAAACTCAAAACGATCCTGAGCTAAAAAACAGCTACGTCATTCTGCATACTTCACTTTCTAGTGAGATTTGTGTCGACCGCGCTCAGCAAGTGGGCGCACATGAAGCGCTTGAAAAATTCAACGCAGGTGATTTGATTCAAGCAATGCTGCGCGGTGCTAGTAAGCTAGAGTCAGGTAATGTTCGAGAAGAAATGCCGGAAGGTGTCTGATTAACATGAATTTTTAAGTTATCGTACCTGATTAAAGCTTATTGAATGTTTTACTCACACATGTAAGCATATACTTGTGCTAAAGTTCATATTAATAGTGAATAAGTCACTCCAAAGTGATACTAAACAAACATCTAGATCAGAAATCCGCTACTCTTAATGTAAAGGGTGTCGAGAAAAGAATATTCCTAAGAAATGACAGACGACGACTTCAAAAAATCGACGGCTAATCTTAAAAAAGCTGTCCCACTCATGATGAAGAACCATGTAGCTGCCACACCAGCTAACTACGCTTTGTGGTACACCTACGTGGATAATGCGATCCCTCAGCTTAATCGAGAGCTAGACAGCGTTGTTGAAAATTACGGTGTCTGCCCACCAGCTGCGGGGGAACAACTGTACAACAACTATGTCGCAAGCCGTTCAGAGACTGATATGCTAGAGCTGCGCACCAATATTGAAATATTGGTGAACGAAGTTGCTAGCTCTATGACGGACACTCTGACAGATACATCTCAATTTTCCCAACTAATCGATAAGAGCTTCGACAACCTAGAGCGTGTTGAAGGCGAAGCGATGTCGATGGACGAAGTGATGACCGTTATCCGTCAGCTCGTTGTGGAGTCTAGAGAGATCAGGCACTCAACTCGCTTTCTCAATAATCAGCTTGAAACAGCAACCAAAGAGATTAATTTGCTTAAGACTCAGCTCGCTGAGGTACAACAAGATGCTCTATTCGACGCACTAACTAGCTTGTATAATCGCCGAGCTTTCGATAATGATATCAGTACCCTAGCTCGCTCTGAGCAGAAAATGTGTTTGATTCTTGCTGACATTGATCACTTCAAGTCGTTTAACGATACCTACGGTCATTTGTTTGGTGATACGGTGATAAAAGGCATTGCGCGCAGGCTTCAATTAAGTTGCCGTGACGGGATACAAGCTTATCGATTTGGTGGCGAAGAGTTTGCTCTGATTGTGCCAAATAAAACGCTACGTATTGCCCGCCAATTTGGTGAGAGCTTGCGGCGAGCAGTAGAGAAGCTCTCAATTAAAGATCGCCGTACCGCACAACAGGTTGGAAATATTACTATTTCAATGGGGGTTGCTGAGCTGCAACCGGGTGAGTCTGCTGAGTCTCTCATCGAGCGAGCTGATAAGCTTCTTTATGAAGCAAAAGATCTCGGACGAAACCGTGTAATGCCACTCTAGGTGAAAAGCTATGATTAAAAGGCCCTAAGTGAACACTTAGGGCCTTTTGATTTTAAACCAATCGGAACAGGTCAATAGTCAGAGGCTTACTCTAATTGGCATCAACCATCACTAGTGATCACATTGATTAGCTCTTGTTGAACGAGTTCGGCTTTATCGTTGTCAATCTGACAAGTCCCCGCGGCCTTATGCCCACCGCCACCATACTTGAGCATCAACTCACCCACATTGGTTTTAGAGCTTCGATCAAAAATAGATTTCCCGGTTGCAAACACGGTATTTTGCTTTTGGAAACCCCACATTTTATGGATTGAGATGTTACATTGAGGGTAAAGCGCATAGATGATAAAACGATTGCCAGCGTAGATGACCTCTTCGCTTGTTAAATCAAGAAAGATAAGATTGTCATACACCGTCACGCAACGTTGAATCTGTTGTTTAAACAAGTTTTCGTGCTCACGGTATAAATCGATGCGCTCTTTGACATCCGGAAGATCGAGTAGCTCTTCAATCGTATGACTTTTACAGTACTCGATTAAATCCATCATCAACGCATAATTGGAAATGCGGAATTCGCGAAAACGACCTAGACCAGTACGTGCATCCATTAGGAAGTTCAGTAAGTTCCATCCTGTTGAGTCCAAAACTTCATCACGATTAAACTGGGCCGAATCCCCTTTGTCGACCGCTTCCATCATATCTTCCCACTCAGCAGGGAATACTTCATTGCCACCGTAATGCTCCCACACTACCCGAGCGGCGGATGGCGCGTCTGGGTCGATAATATGATTTTCGTTCTTGCCAGGGTTTCGCAAAAGTTCTGAAAGATGATGATCGAAAACAAGATGCGCCTGTTTCACATAAGGCAAGTTCGTCACAATATCATTCTCGGTGATTTCGATTAACCCATCTTGCATGTCTTTGGGATGGACGAACTTAATATCGTCGATAAGATCCAATTGCTTTAACAGTACAGCACAAACGAGACCGTCAAAGTCACTTCGTGTAACAAGTCGATATTTTTGATCCGACATCTGGCACTTCCTATGCTTAGTCTTTTTATTAAAGGATACGTAATACGAACGTACTAGGCTGCTACCTATAGCTTTGTTGTATAACTCCTTTTAATTTTAGACATCACTAACCTTTTAACAAACTCTAGACAGAGTTTTTCGTTCCTTGCCCTATACTCGATATGCTACTAATTGATTCAATATAGGTTTTATTATGAAGAAAACGTGTTTTGCTCTAGTTGCTGCCAGTGTTGCCGTTCTAGCGGGTTGTGCCAATGAGCCTGATGAATATGAAGTAAAAGAATACACTTCAATGGCCAATCCAGCCGCGGTGTATTGTGTGCAGCAAGATGGCGAACTTGAGACAGTGACCGAGAATGGAGAACGCGTCACCTATTGCCAACTGCCAAGTGGCGAACGCGTTGAAGAGTGGGATTACTACCGCCAAAACCACAAAGAGCAATAAACGGGCTCAACGGGGAAAGAGAGCCATTCTGACGCCCTCTTTCCTCGTAATCAGTCTCGCTTCAGAGCATTGACATAGCTTGCCGCTCTGGATCATATTGTCGATTAAGATTTGTTAAGCATTGGTCCAATATTCGTAGCTGTTCTACCACTTCCACTGGTGTTGCTGACGGGCTTGTCTTTTCCACAGCATTTGCGAGCAGTGCTAAGGTTTTCACTTCATTGTACTTAGATAACAGTTGTTTTAGCTCTTGAATTGCCGCCATCGCGATTTGATAAGGCTCTCGCCTCACTTGCTCTAATGTTCTGGAAAACGTCTCGCTCTTCACCCCCTCTAAATAGACCCTATAGGTTGTGATCTCATCCAGAGACAAGAATATTTGTCCCAATAAGTTAATATGTGGATACGGCACAGAAACATGTGCGTCGAGAGACATAGGAATATCGAGCTTTAAGCCACTCTCTGCACAGCGACTTTTCAACGTACGAAGTAGACCCTGCTCATCCATCAAGGTCTGTATTTCAAATATCCTTTTCAGATGATAATCGTTCGAAACAAACTGGACACTCACTTCCTGACCACTCTTACATAACTGACTTGCTATCAATTTATCTGCGGCATTTTGGATGTTCTCGATAGTGTTAGTGGATGTGTCTTCAAGAATAATATGCGGAGGCAGTTCATCCTCATAACAAAGCTGAAAGTAATCAAACATAGCCCGAGCTTCGGTTTGCGTTTGACCATCCGTCGCCCCACCGCAGAATATAATCGCGCTCTGCTCAAGCTGAAGGCTTTCTAACGCTGTCGTTAATGCCTCTACCCTTGTTCTGCCCTCAAGCGTTAGCGCATTGTTGAATAGGCGCTTACCTAGGACGAGCACCACATTAATAATGTTCATTATTTATCCATGTCTCAATTATTCCTACTGAGTTACGCATAAACTGTACAAGCATTCACTTTGTCGTTAGCTTATCAGAGGTTAATATTTTGTTAACATCCCGCATGCAAGACGTTATCTCCACTTGCGTGCCATACTTGTAAATAAAAGAGCCTGAAACACAGGCCACTACAACAGGAAGTAAAGTATATGCTGTCGATATTTGATATTTTCAAAGTGGGGGTTGGGCCTTCAAGCTCTCATACCAACGGGCCAATGCTCGCAGGTTATCATTTTACGCGCCTTCTCGCTTCATCCATAACCAAAGTCAGTCGTGTCCAAGTCGATCTTTATGGCTCTCTGTCACTGACAGGCAAAGGACACCACACGGACAGAGCCGTTATCTTAGGGTTACTAGGCAACAAGCCCGACACAATTAAAATGGCCAGTGCCAAACAAGCGCTTGCCACCACTATACAGGAAGGTCATCTGATCCTTGCGAGTGCTCACACCATCGATTTTAGCTATGAGAGCGACATCTTATTCCATAGTGATAACCTTCCTCTGCATGAAAATGGCATGACGATTACTGCCTATGACTCACTCGGCAATCAGTTAGCATTAGAAACCTACTACTCTATTGGCGGTGGATTTATTGCTACAGCCAAAGAGCTCGAAGAAGGTGGTAGCGCCAACAGCGTCGATGTTCCATTCCCATTTACAAGCGCAGACGAGATGCTAGAAATGGCCGAAACAAATGGCCTTAGCCTCGGCGGTATGATTTTAAAGAATGAAGTAAACTTTTTTAATGAAGATGAAATCACACGAAAGGCAGAACAAATCTGGAAAGTGATGTCTTTGTGTATGCAGCGTGGCTTCGAGACCGAGGGCATCTTAGAAGGTGGTCTCAACGTCACAAGGCGCGCGCCTAACTTACTTAAGAAGTTGGAAGCGAATGCTGCGGTAGAAAACGATCCAATGGAAATCATGGATTGGATCAACCTATTCGCTTTCGCTGTCAGTGAAGAGAACGCTGCCGGTGGACAAGTGGTGACCTCACCGACCAACGGTGCAGCTGGCGTTATTCCTGCGGTACTCATGTATTACCACCGCTTTATCAAAGAACTTGATACAAAACAGCTTAAAGACTTCCTTGCTGTTGCAGGTGCAATTGGTATTTTGTACAAAACCAATGCTTCAATCTCTGGCGCAGAAGTTGGCTGTCAGGGTGAAGTGGGCGTCTCGTCATCAATGGCAGCAGCAGGCTTAACGGCGCTTCGTGGTGGTAGCAACGAGCAAATCTGTATTGCGGCAGAAATTGCCATGGAGCATTCACTCGGCATGACCTGTGATCCAATCGGTGGTCTGGTTCAAGTTCCCTGTATCGAGCGCAATGCCATGGGTGCGATGAAAGCAATCAATGCTTCACGTATGGCGCTTAAGCGTACCAGTAAGTGTCTTATCTCGCTCGATAAAGTCATCGCAACCATGTATCAAACAGGTAAAGACATGAATAAGAAGTATCGCGAAACTTCTTTAGGCGGCCTAGCGGTTATACATATGGCTCCACCTTGTGAGTAAACGGCTTAAGCTACTTAACCTAAGCTAAATGAAACTGTGCCTTAACCAATCGAAAAACTTAATTGCCATTGAGTTGGATGGGTTATGGCACAGAATATAGTGGCTCGTTTCACAAGGGACCTTCCACTCTCCGACTGTTATCAGCTCGCCCTGCTTTAACTGATCTTCGACCAATACATCTTTAACCAATAAAATACCCAAGCCACACACCGCCGCTTCCACCGCAAGAAGCGAGTGGTCAAAATAGAGCTTTGGTTTCACCCAGTCATCACAATAGCCAACTTGATTAAACCAGTAGTTCCAATTTTCTCTATATCCCGAGGTTGAGATCTTTTCAGCCTCAGCAATATGAGCTAACTCCATCACGTCGTGTTGCTTTAAGTAACTCGGTGAAGCCGCTAGAACCCAATGTTCATCAGTGAGCTGCTCTGTTAGTTGGCTCTCTTTGGGTAACATGCCGTTGATGATTTCAATATCAGCGGTTTGACTTGTATTTGGGTACGGATTGGATGTGGTAGCAACCTTAAGCTCTAAATCTGGGTTGCGACGCTTAAACTCAGCCAATCTAGGAATAAGCCACTGATGACAGAAACTTTGAGCAATATTGAGGGTGAGTAAGTTCCGCCTCTTACGCTCAAAGAGCTGCTCTGTTCCAACCGACAGTGAATCAAACATCTGTGTTAACAGAGGCAGGTAATATTGCGCGTCATCCGTGAGTGTCAGCTTAGAGCCACTGCGTTCAAACAGAGTTGCCTCTAAGTAGTGTTCAAGCTGCTTGACCTGTTGGCTCACCGCAGCGCGAGTGACATTCAATTCTTCAGAGGCCTTGGTCAGGCTTTGCAGCCTCGCGGCAGACTCGAACGCCTTCAACGCATTGAGTGGCGGTAAAAATCGATGCGATTGTTGTGTAGAGGCGTTATGAGACATAGATCAATTGGCATTAATGAGCGCTTTAATAAGACAAGCGCCCATCTTGCCAACGAAATATGACGAAGGCGTTAAGTCACCTTGTCTGCTTTACCTGCTGCACCAGCAAACTTAGCTAACCATTTATCTAATAGCTTAGGTTTCTCTTCCCTGTCTTCGGCGTCTTCTTTCCTGCGAACGGCATTTCTCACCATCATCGCTCCCAACCAACGAATCGGCTCTGGCGGAAAATGACCTAATGGGCCTTGTGCTAAACCACATTGTGACCAAACGTCTTTTCGTTCTAACACCAGAGAGGTAAGAATCTTGGCTCCAACTCGGGTCTGAGCAACCCCATTTCCTGAGTAGCCGAAGCCATAGAATATGTTCTTCTGTCCGTCTAAATTGCCAAAGAAAGGTAAGCCTGTCACAGAGCGATCAGAGCCTCCTGTCCAACTGTAGGCAAACTTAGACTGGTTAAGCTCTGGAAACAGATTCGTAAAAGAGCGCGAGAGCAAATCGACATATTGGCTTTGCTTGTTAAACATTGGCTCAACGCGATTAGCAAACGAGAACTGATTGCCCCCTTTACCTAACATTAAGCGACCATCTCGCGTATCTCGGTAATAGTGAACAAAGATCCTTGAATCGACGACGGCAGCGCCCTTTTTCAATCCGCTTTGCTCTAGCTGCTTTTCTACCGGGTCAGTGATCACCATGTCTGATGAGACGACGACAATGCTGCGTTTGAACTGCTTAAAATGCTCTACCATCCAAGCATTTAAGCCTAACACAACCTTATCTGCGTAGATCTTTCCTTGCGGGGTATGCACCACCGCAGGCTCTCCAAAATCGATCTTCTCCATCGCACTGTTTTCGTATACCTTAATTCCAAGCTGAATCGCTACACGACGCAAGCCTCGCACTAGCAATGCCGGTTGCACACTGCCAGCAGCAGGAGAGTAATAACCTTCAAGATGTTGCTTCGAGCCAGATGAGGAACGGAGATCTTGTTCGGAGCAGACATTCCAACTGTTGCAAGCGAGTTGCTCCAATTGCTCAACGACAGGCTTCATTTGTCCCTGTTGAGCAGAGTTAGTCGCGGTATAGTAAGTGCCGCTGCGATAAAGATGCGCATCGATATTGTGCGCAAGACAGAATTGCTCAATGTCATACACAGCCTGCTCAGACTCTTCCACCAGCCATCGCGCCTGCTCTTCACCAAATAGACGCTTGAGCGTTGGGTATTTGGTCGACCATGTCAGCATACAACCACCGTTAGCGCCAGAAGCACCACTGCCACATAACCCTTTATCTATGACTACGATATCAAGCTGCGGTTGTTGCTGTTTTAGCATAATAGCAGTCCAAAGCCCTGTATAACCTCCTCCAACGATCGCCACATCGGCTGAAATGTCCGTAGTGAGAGTTTGAGTATCGAGCGGCTGCTCCATTTCTAGCGCTTGTTTGAACCAATAAGATAGATGAGATGACATGTTAATTTCCTTCATTTTGTCTCTGAAGAAAATGTATCGCGCCTTGATCCAGACGCACAGCGAGGATTTGTTACGCTGAGCGTAAGCTTTACTAACGCAAAAGGCGTGGAATTCACCGCGCCTTTATCCTTAGGTCTTTTGAGCTAATTTGAGTGAATTAAATCTTATCGACCATAGCAAAGGTTGCCGTCAGCATATCGTGACCAAACTTAACACTACGCTCTGGTGACCAACCGTAAAGCGGGTCCGGGTAATCGTTATTATCTTTAAATGGCATCTCAACGGTGTATGACAAACACTTGAACTGCTCGCCCACCCAGTTAGATCCAACGGTCAAATTCGCCTTGCCCGGTTCATCTTTATCGTAGCCGTGCTCGTCTTGAAATTCTGGCGTAACCGTATGAAGCACTTGTTTAAATGCCGTTTCTAGCTTTGCCAAACGCTCATCATAAGATGGAATGCCTTCAGAACCTGCAACAAAGTTGAAAGGAATCGCTTCGTCACCATGGATATCTAAGAACATATCAGCACCCGTTTCTAGCATGCGCTCTCGCACCAAATAGACTTCCGGGCTGCGTTCCATAGATGGAGACTGCCATTCACGGTTTAGATTCACGCCAATCGCATTGCAGCGTAGATGACCGCGAATCGCGCCATCTGGGTTCATGTTTGGCACAACATAAAGCACTGCATTTTCGAGCAACGCACGAGCCGTTGTATCGTCTTCATCCAACAAGCGCTGAATAAAGCCTTCCATAAACCACTCAGCCATGGTTTCACCTGGGTGCTGGCGAGCGATTAACCAGATCTTCTTCTTACCTTCTTCTGGCTGACCAAACGTCAGTAGGCTCATATCATTGCCATCTAACGTGCTACCCAGTGTTTCAAGTTGACAATGATGAGCACTCTGCGCCATGTGAAGCAAATCAAGGTGACGATCATACGTATAAGGCGCAAAGTAAGCGAAATAGATAGAACCACGCTCAGGGATAACGTTGAATGTTAACGTATCACCATCAAACTCTGCTGGAATACGGAACCACTCTTCACGGTCGTAAGATGCGACAACATCATAACCGCTCCAACCTTCTGGGTAGGCCGAGTTCTTTAGATCTAGCAATTGAATAGTATGAGACTGCTCTGCTTGAGTCTCTAGGCGAAAGTGAAACCATTGATAAAACTCTGACTGATTGTCATTGGGAATCTTGAGTTGAATCTGATCTTTGTTCTCGATGCTTACGACTTCGATGCTGCCACTATCGAAATTACTAAAAATCTTCATGCTTACATTCCTTATACATTTACGTAGCAATGCAGGAGGCTAGCACAGTTCTTAGTAGTTAAAAATCTCTTTACAACACTTTATCGCATGGAATATTTACCAAAAATATCCCACGCAAACGTTTTGGATCAAACTCATTACAAAAATTTATGCGAAGTTGAGAAAAAATCGTGCATAGAAAAGTAATTCTGCGATAATTGTTTCAATTTATAACATAGCACAAATGATAAAATAATCAGATGTTAACTCTGTGTTATATCAACAAAAAGAGAATATTATGTGGAATAAACTCAATAAATCAATGATGTTCTGCCAAGCGATGTTTGGCCTATCATTCTATGGTGTGATGGTTATACTGACCCGTTTCTTCTTAGAAGATCTAGGGTATAGCGAAGCCGACACCATGATGGTTGTCGGGGCGTTCTCATCCATCGGCCCACTTTTCGCTATCGCTGGCGGCTTTATTGTCGACAAATTTCTTGGCGCATACCGCTCGCTCACTATTGCTTATGGTGCATTCGCTACTGGATACACTTTACTCGTATTGGGCGCGTCAACAACTAACATCCCAATGAGCTTAGCAGGTATCGCACTTGCGAGTTACGCACGTGGCTTAATGTCTCCTTCTTACCCAAGTCTTTACAAACGTACCTTTACTTCAGAAGAGGACTTCGAGAATGGCTACCCAGTAAACTACTCAGTCAACAACGTTGGCGCTTTGTTAGGTCAATACCTGTTCCCAATGTTCGTGCTAGTAATCGGTTTCCACGGAAGCTTTACACTATCAGCGGTCATGGCAGCCTTCGCATTTGCAGTACTTGTTATCTTCAATAAACAACTTGTTGGTGCAGCCGCTGAGATCGATCAAGAGCCAGTCAGCGCTAAAAACTGGGCGGCATTCCTAACAGTTTCAGTTGCAATGGTTGGCTTAGTGTTCTTCATGTTCTCTAACATGGATATTGGTCAGAACATCGTTTACGCCATCGGTGCCGCTGCGATCTTGTACTTCATCTCGTTGATGTTTAAATCAGGCAAGTCAGACGCGCTGAAGATGGGTACCATCCTAATCATGACTGTGCTAACGACATGTTTCTTCGTTTACTACGGTCAGATGATGACATCAATGACCATGGTAACGATCAATACAATGCGTGGTGATCTATTCAACCTAATCCCAATTGCCCCAGAAGCATCCATGGCAATGAACCCGCTGTGGTGTATTGTTGCCGGTCCTGTTATTGCTATGACCTTCTCCTCTCTTGAAAAGAAAGGCATCAATTTCTCTACTGCAACTAAGATCGGTTTCGCCTTTATCTTTACAGCGATTGCGTTTGGTATCCTGACCATGGCGGTGATGAACATCGGTGAAGATGTGGTTATTCGCCCTGAAGTCTTCCTAGCGATTCACTTCTTCCAAGCATTCGCAGAGGTTATCGTCGGTAGCCTTGTGGTTGCGTTTATCCTTTCGGTTGCCCCTAAGCACATCGAAGGTTTCTCTGTATCACTATTCTCTGTTGCCATGGCACTAAGTGGTATCGTAGGTGCAGTATTCTCTACCTCTATCGCTCTAGAAAAAGGCCAAGAGATCACGCAAGAGATTGTTCAAACGGTTTATGGCGACTACTTCCAACTACTGACTGTTCTTGCTGTTGTGATGGTAGCGATTGCTCTGGTTGCGTCTGTGATTATTCGTAAGATGCTAGAAGCGGCTCGCGCTGATGAACAACCTGAAATGGTTGAAGCGGAAAGCTAATCGTCGCCACACTCAAATAAAGTAAAAACCCAAGCGTTGAGCTTGGGTTTTTTATTATTTGCTAGCAAAAACTGAAATAAAAGAATTAGTCTCTATCGCGAGCTCTAAATTCGTAACTGACATTAATTACAGGTTGGAAAGCAATTTCACCTTCACTGGTAACAATTTCATTCACTGTTACGTGTGAATTTCTCAACTCAAATGAATTAACATCAACAAGGTCATTAGTTGAGTAAGATACCGCTTTACTTAGTTCATATGGAGATTTATCGTTAATTTCCATAATCATGGTTTTACCTGCTGCTAATGCTGCTTCTTTTGAACCAACTGCATCGCCATTCATGGTTTCACTTTGGATTACGGTGTTGTATGCACCACCTAAACCAGCCAAAGCCACTGAACTAAACAACATGACACTTGCTAAACTCACTACTTTAATCATAACTGACTCCTTAGCTACTTATACTTACTTACCTAATAAATGGTTCTAAAAATCGAGCTTTATTCCGCTGCCCGAGTAACCGAATAGTACGTAATAGAAGACCAGAATGAATTAGAAATAATTGCACTAGTTATTCGAATAATTTGAAATAAGTGTAATTCGCTTTCTTACATTAAAAGTGGGGTTAAATTGGTTCACAATATGCAGCATAGAAAAAAGATATTTAACTCAACACTTTATTAGTTCGATTCGAAAACAAAGAAAGAGAGCCGAGATAACACTTTAGAGTGATTCGTTATAATACAAGTGGAAAATATCATATAAATTTAGTGAACTTTTTAACATTAATTGGTCCTTTTCTATCAGATGACAGTCAATACCAGTCCAACGAAAATCAAGAAGGTGCCTAAACTTCGGGTTAGAGCGAAGCGCTCACCCAATAAGATCACACCGAAAATCATACCAAATACAATACTTAGCTGCCTTAGCGCCACAACATAACTGACATTCTCAGTCATTGTCATCGCATATAGCACCAAGCCATAAGTGGTGGCCATCATAATCCCGGCCATTGCGGAAGGCTTCTTGATGATCCAAGCCTCAGAAAACTCCTTCCATTGACGTGTTACCAAGACATAAATAGCAATGACTAAGAATATCGTCCAAAACTGGATGCCCAAATAGAAAATCGCTGAATGTAGATTAGAAATAATAGATGAGAGCTCAAGGTCAACAATCCCTAACGCCTCTTTATCCAAAATGGAGTAGCCTGTGGTTCCTACCGCAGCAATTACCGCCCAAAGCACGCCAACATTGAGGTACTCACTAAAACGTAACTCGCGTAAAGAACTCAAAGGCACTAACAGACAGCCAAAGGTGATTAACACGAAGCCTACCCACACAAGCGTGGTTAATTGGTATCCCAATAAAGCGGTTCCCACGCCAACCATTAGCACTGGAAGTGCGCGCGCAATAGGATAAATCACGCCAATATCACCATGCTTATAGGCGTTACCTAAACCAATCAGATAGATAAACTGAGCGACGCCACTTACGAGCAGCATCCACCAAAACGTTGCTGGAATATTCGTGATACCGACATAATTAAGATACCAGATTACATAAGGCGCAAGCACAATCGATGCGGCGGCACTGCTAGATAAGAAAAACGCCGTACCCGAAGACTTATTGCTTTTGCTAAGAAGATTCCACCCTGCGTGCAGAAATGCCGATACGACCACCAAACATATCGCCCATACTGACATAGTCATTCCTTAAACTTGAATAGATAAAAGGCTTCTGGTTACTACGCAGAAGCCTAAAGAAAAAGATGAGATTAACGTTGAAGCTGAGCTATTGATTCGATACTGATTGCATCATGTCGCCAGTATTCGATATCGCAGTCAATCAACTCGCCATTTTGATTGTAGTTAACTCGCTCAACGACCATAGCCGGCGTCCCAGACGTCGCTCGCAAAGCTTGAGCAGTCTCACCGAGCAATGTGCTGGTACTAATACGGTAGCGAATCTTTTCATAAACAACGCCATAATGTTCACGATAAATATCAGTCAATGACTTCGACAAATCAAAATCGAGAAGATTTGGAAACAACTCGGGACGAATATAGTTAGTGACATACACCACTGGGCGTTCTTCTAAGTATCGTACTCTATCTACCCGATACACATCAGAAAATGGCTGTAGCCCAAGTAAACTAGCCGCTTGTTTATTGGCGAGGATACCTTTTGCTCCAATCAACTCCGTCTTTGGTGTGCGCTGCTGCGATAGTGCCATATTGGTAAAGTTAAGCGTCTGCGTCGGATCGTACTTAAGCGGCAGAGGCGAGATAAACCAGCCACGCCTGTCTTCTCGGTAGATTCGCCCTTCTGCTTCAAGCAAGGATAGCGCCTCTCTCAGTGTGACTCTTGTGGTATCAAACGACTCTGCAAGCTTCCTTTCTGCTGGCAATTTCTGCCTTGGCGATAACATGCCTGATTCAATTTGCTCAACAATTGAATCTTTAATTTTTACGTACTGCACCCTTGTCCTTACCTTTTACGCCATGCTTGCGTTTTGTTTTCTAACCATTTGCCTAACGTCATATGTGCTAGCTTAGCGACAGCAGCAGAAATCATAATCATCACTGCCATCGCTGCGGCTGCACCTGTCTGTCCTGCATCATCCATATTTAACACTGACACAGAAGCAGGGATAGTTTCCGTAGAGTAGATAAATACTACCGCAGAAGTGGTGGTTAATGCATTAATAAACAAATAGGTAGCGATATCTAGAGTCGCAGGAACGCAAACTGGTAGCGTTACCTTAAAAAACAGCTTGTACTGAGGTAGCTTTACCGAAGCCGCTGTCGCTTCAATCTCGCTCGGAATTTGCTTGAGCGCGGTTACCGCTGTCATATGACCCACGGTGTAATAGTGAACAACGGTGTTGATAACAAGAAACGCCATGCCGCCATATAAAACGCTTAGTGGGTTGTTGGCATCATTAAAATAGAAGATATACCCCAACCCCAATACCATTCCCGGTACAGCCATAGGGACAACACTGAGCATTTGCATAGCTTGTCGAACAGGCGCAAACGCCCGCCCTTTCTCAATACAGTACGCTCCAACAAAAATAATGGCTGTACCAATAATGGCTGTCCATGTGGCGAGTGTGAGCGAGTTAAAGTATGGAGACCAACCATAGGTGCTCATTTCAGCAAAGTTGTAGTTGTTCAGAGTTAGCGCCTTGTTCCAGGGCCAGAAGGTCACCAATGAGCCATATACTGCCATCCCAAGTACCACAATCACCGCTGCAGAAATCACCAAACAATAAGTAAAACAGATCCCATCTCTGACTTTACTAGGCTCAGGTTGGTAAGGGACAGAACGAGTATCAAATAGGCTTTTTTGTTTCTTTTGTACCCAGCGGTCGGCTACAAACGCGAGCAAAGCAGGCATTAACAGTAAAATACTGGTCACCGCACCCATAGAGAAGTTTTGCTGCCCCACAACCTGTTTGAAAATATCTGTCGCCAGAACGTTGTAATTCCCGCCGATTACTTTAGGCACACCAAAATCACACACAACCAAAGTGAACACGACAATCAAGGTACTGATCAAACCGTACTTAGCAGCAGGAAGAGTGACAACGAAAAAGGTCTTAAATGGTGAGGTTTTAAGCGCACGTGCCGCTTCATACAATCTCGCATCCGAGGTTCTCAATGAGGTGGTGAGTATCATGAGGGCATGAGGGAAGGTCCAAAAAATAAGACCTAGTGAGATACCCACTAAACCGTAGACTGATTGACCGCCCAACATCTCTTTAGCAATACCTTGATTACCAAACAAAAAGATAAGACTGATCGCAGGAAGCAGAGAAGGTGCCAAAATAGGAGCTGTCCCTAACATGTGAAACACGCCTTTCATTGGCATGCACGATCTCGTCAGTGCGTAGGCATAACCAAAAGCGAGTACACCTACAACGGCAGTCACCAAAAGTCCTAATGTAAATGTGTTGCCAACAGAGTACCAAAGGCTGTCATTGGCAAAATAGGTAGCGAAGTTCTCCAGCCCAACAAATTCGCCACTGTTGTTCTGAACGCTTTTTGTCAGCATCGCCCATAGGGGCATCACAATCAAAATCGTGAGCGCCGCAAATAGAAATGCCAATAAGCCAAATAGTACTAGGTTATCTTTACTGGCCCTGCGCAAAAGGGATGAAGGACGCAATGAGCGAGAGTTAACTCCAGAGTTGTACATAGTTCTGCTTTCCATTAGTGATACCTTAAGCCGCAATTGCTTTAGTGCCAGTCAGGCTTAGCGTTGGGTATGCACGTACCCCCTGTTTTGAGAACTGAATGTATCGAATATCGCCAATTCGCAGCTTCTGCTCTGTGACCACTTCGCCAGCGACATCGATAAAGATCGGCGCGGCTTGTTTGTCATGCTGAAGTTCACATTCAAAGCGATAAAACGCACCGAGGAACTCTCTGTCACGGATCTTCACTGGTAGAGCATTATTAAATTGCTCGGCAAAACGAATGCTTTCTGGGCGTATAGCCAGATCAAAGCGATCCCCTCTCACTACTTGCTTATTTTCAATAATAGGAGCGGGAATAAGTGACTCGGCGATACGAAGTTGAGTATCCGTCGCTGCTGAGGCAGAAATAAAATTCATGCTGCCAACAAACTCAGCGACAAAGCGAGTAGCAGGGTGTTGATAGATCTCTTGTGGCGTGCCCACTTGCTCAATGACGCCATGATTCATCACAACGATTCTGTCAGCCATAGATAGCGCTTCATCTTGGTCATGAGTCACCATGATTGTGGTAATACCCAGTTTGCGCTGAAGTTTGCAAATCTCATCTCTAAGGTGAACACGAACTTTGGCATCAAGTGCCGAGAGAGGTTCATCAAGAAGCAATAACCCTGGAGACAAGGCTAACGCTCTCGCAAGGGCAACACGCTGCTGCTGACCACCAGACAATTGGTTAGGATACTTTTCACCAGAAGTCGGTAAACCAATCATCTCAAGCCAATAATCCACCTTTTCTAAGGCTTCTTGATTGGTCATCCCTTGGTTCTTCAATCCGATGGCAATATTCTCTTGCACGGTAAGATTTGGAAATAGCGCATACGATTGAAAAACAATACCAAAATCGCGTTTTTCCGGAGGAAGGAAGGTCGTCTCTTCTCCGTCTTGATAGATGCCACCTGAAGTCGGTAGGTCAAGACCAGCGATAGCTCGTAGTAAGGTCGTTTTTCCACAGCCGGAAGGGCCAAGAAAGCAGACAAACTCGCCCTTCTCTATCGCCAATGAAATTTGCTTTAACGCAGTGAACTGGCCAAATTGCTTCACTACATTTTCAATTTGTAAGTAAGGTTGGTTAGTAGACATAACACACTCTCCAAATGGTATATACCAACCTTAAGTCTGGTTTGTTTCAGTGGCATGACAAATTTATAGAGCAAAGATGACAATAAAATGAATTCACTCGGTTAACCTTTTGTCTGTGACCGAACGATTGGCGAAGTCAATCTGCGCCCTAAACCTCACAGTTCAAGAGACATTTTAAAGTACGGGATTTCCCCTTTGTAAAAGCGCTCACCTTGTTTACTCATACCGAATTTTCGATAGATACCCAGTGCTGATTCACGTGCATCACACCAAAAAAGTGTCGCCTGAAAGTCTCGGACTTCGCTCAGCATGGTTGCCAACATCCTTGAGCCTATACCCTGCCCTTGATGCTCAGGTAAAACAGCAAATTTGCGTAGTCGAGCTTCATCTTGCTCAACAAAGATCGATGCGACACCGACTAACTGTTCTCCGATAAAGCCTCCGTAGTGGAAGCCAAATTCATCTTCTGCCACACGACAAAACTCCAGATTCTTTGTCGGCCATAACACCGTATGCCTCAAAGTGAGTGTTTGTTCAGCCGTAATTCTTTCTACCCTCATGATGCTTTCCTTGCCCTCCAGTTATCCAGTTATCCAGTTATCCAGTTATCCAGTTATCCAGTTATCCAGTTATCCAGTTATCCAGTTATCCAGTTATCCTAATTTGCCCTTAACTTCGCTGAAAAGCAAAAAGGAGAGCAACCCTGCTCTCCTTTGTTATCTTAATGCACAATCAGCTTATGATTTAGGCTCTGATTTAGCGTCAAATTTCGCTGACCAAGCCGCTAGGATATCTGCACGCTTGCTGCCCATCTGAGCAAAGTCCATCTTAGCCATGTTCGCTTCAACATTCGGGAAGTTGGACGCAGTTGCTTTCACATCTTTGTGACCAACTACTGGGTACATCTCTATGTAAAGCTCATTTGCTGCTTTCGAAATAGACCAATCAACAACGCGCTTCGCTGCATCAGACTCTTTCACTAAGCCGACCGCTTCTGACTCCCAACCGATGCCTTTAGGTGTAATCACCGCTAAAGGAGCACCTTGTGTTTTTAGCTTAGCGCCGCGGCTTGCCATTGAAATACCAATCGCAACCTCACCCATGCCTGCTTGTACACATGGCTTAGAACCCGAGTGCGTGTAGTGTGCGATGTTCTTATCTAGCTCACGCATGTAGTTCCACGCTTTGTCTTCGCCCATATTCTGCAGCCAAGCTGAAACTTGCATATAGCCAGTCCCTGAAGATGCAGGGTTAGGCATTGCGATATGACCTTTGTATACAGGTTTAGTCAGATCTTGCCAAGATGTCGGCGTTGGAAGATTCAACTGCTTAGCGACCGCTTCGTTGAAACATACCGCGTTAAAGAACGCGTCGTTACCAAACCAAGCTTGGTTTGATTGCGGGTCATTCAAGCTCGCATTCAGCTGTTCCAGACCTTTAGGCGTGTATGGCTGTAGAAGACCTTCTTCTTTTAGTAACGCCATTGAAGAGCCTGCCAGACCCCAAACAACCTCCGCACGCGGGTTATTTTTTTCTGCCAGTAGCTTAGCAGTCATGATGCCTGTTGAGTCACGAACCCATTTGATTTTGATATCAGGGTTTTCTTTTTCGAAAGCATTTTTGTACTTTGCCAGAATGTCAGTTTCGAAAGCCGTGTAAACCGTCACTTCCTGTGCTGCCATTGCGTTTGTTGCCAGCAGAGAAACAAGTGCAGCTAGCGATCCTTTCATCAAACGGTTTTTCATCATCTTCTCCAATTAAGACTATTACGTTTGTTAAACCTTGCTGAGTAAGCATTGGTCTGTACCAGTTGACGTATTACACCCTAAAAGCGCTTTATTACGATTCAATGAACAAAAAATGGCACTTTTTTAAAGAATTGACGAAAAACTGCACGCAAGTTTGCCGACGAATTTTTCATATGAAAGTTTTATTAAATTCGACTTTCTGACCTTTACTGTTGTTTTTCCCTCTTGCTACAGTAAATCTAAATTTTGGTGTAGACCAAATATAGTTAAAATGGAAATCGAGATGAAAAACGAATACCTACTGCTGACTCCGGGTCCTTTATCGACATCTGAAACCGTTCGTGAAGCCATGCTTAAAGATTGGTGTACTTGGGATGATGACTACAACAAAGACATCGTAGAAGTGATCCGCACCAAGCTGGTGAAACTCGCAACTGAGCAAGATGGCTACACTAGCGTACTGATGCAAGGCAGTGGTACGGCATCTGTAGAGGCAACTATTGGCAGCGCGATTGGCAAAGATGGCAAATTGTTGGTTGTTGACAACGGCGCATACGGCGCACGTATCGCTCAAATTGCTGAGTATCTAAATATTCCATGCCATGTAGTTTCCCCTGGCGAAACATCACAGCCACACTTGAACGAGGTGGAAACTGCATTGGCATTGGATCCTACCATCACTCATGTTGCGATTGTTCACTGCGAAACCACAACAGGAATGCTTAACCCAATTGAAGCTTTTGCGTCGACGGCAAAAGCACACGGTAAAGTGGTGATTCTCGATGCGATGTCGAGCTTTGGTGGGATTCCTATCGATATCGCGGATCTAGATATCGATTTTATGATCAGTTCTGCAAACAAATGCATTCAAGGTGTTCCGGGGTTTGGCTTTGTGATTGCCAAACAAACTGAGCTAGAAAAATGCAAAGGTCAGGCGCGTTCTTTGAGCCTTGATCTTTACGACCAATGGCACTGTATGGAAATGAACCACGGAAAATGGCGCTTTACCTCTCCAACACATACGGTGCGCGCTTTCTACCAAGCCTTGCTAGAGCTGGAACAAGAAGGCGGTGTCGAAGCGCGTCATAACCGTTACCAAACTAACCAGAAAACACTGGTTGCGGGTATGCGCTCTCTTGGTTTTGAGCCACTACTGAATGATGAACTTCATTCACCAATCATCACCTCATTCTACTCTCCAACACACAGTGACTACCAGTTCAAAGAGTTCTACACGCGTTTAAAGGAGCAAGGCTTTGTGATTTATCCGGGTAAGGTGTCGAACGCAGACTGTTTCCGTATCGGCAACATTGGCGAAGTATACCCTGCGGATATCGAGCGCTTAATCGGTGCAATTGAAAAAGCCATGTACTGGCAAGTTGCTTAAATAGCCTTCGGAAAGAGATAGCGTTATGACTAAAAATGTACAACCGACCCATTTCCGTAGCGAAGGGGACGTCAATACAACACCTGCTCGCCAAGCATGGAACGCGTCAATGAACGACGAACGCACGCAAGCCTTACTGAAGCGAGACTCCGATGTGTTTCTTCATCAGGCGATGTCGACACCTTGCTTAGATACGTTGGAAGCAGCAGAAGGCGTCTACATCCAAGATTCGACGGGCAAAAAGTACATGGATTTCCATGGCAATAATGTTCACCAGTTGGGCTACGGACATCCACATGTGATTAAACGTGTGCAAGAGCAAATTGCCCAGTTGCCTTTTTCACCGCGCCGTTTTACTAACCAAACTGCAATTGAATGTGCTGAAAAGCTTACACAGATCTGTGGTGGTGAATTGAATCGCGTGTTGTTTGCACCGGGTGGTACATCTGCCGTTGGTATGGCACTGAAACTGGCGCGTCACATCACAGGCAACTACAAGGTTGTCTCTTTGTGGGATTCTTTTCACGGTGCATCACTGGATGCTATCTCTGTCGGTGGTGAAGCCTGCTTCCGCCAAGGCATGGGGCCACTAATGGCCGGCGTAGAGCGCATACCTCCAGCAGTATCTTACCGAGGAGCCCTTCCTTCACCAGATGGCAGTGACGTGCATTACGCCGACTACCTTGAATACGTAATAGAAAAAGAAGGCGGTGTCGGGGCGTTTATCGCCGAAGCAGTTCGCAACACTGATGTTCAAGTGCCAAGTAAAGCCTACTGGAAACGCATCCGTGAAATCTGTGATAAGCACAATGTCATGCTGATTATCGACGACATTCCCAACGGAATGGGTCGCAGCGGCGAATGGTTTACCTATCAAGCTTACGATATTGAGCCAGATATTCTGTGCATTGGTAAAGGCTTAGGCGGGGGGTTAGTGCCTATCGCCGCTATGGTCACCAAAGATATATACAACACCGCTGAGCAAATCTCCATGGGACATTACACCCATGAGAAAAGCCCAATCGGCTGCGCAGCAGCACTAGCCACCATAGAAGCAATTGAGCAAGACGGCTTGCTAGACAAAGCCAAAGCCGACAGCCAGTTCATGCGCGACAAGCTGCTAGAGATGAAAGCCAAATACCCAGTAATTGGCGATGTACGCGGCATCGGCATGCTTTGGGGTATTGAACTGGTCACCGACCATGAGAGCAAGCAACGCGCCTATGACGAAGCCGAAGTCGTGCTCTACCAATGCCTTAACCATGGTATGAGCTTTAAGGTGTCACAAGGCAATGTGATCCAACTTAGCCCACCACTAATAATCACTCGCGAACAACTGACAGAAGCCTTGGCAATCTTCGAAGAAGCCATCGCCAAAGTGTGCAAAGACTTTAACTACCTTTAGGGTCGATAGACCTCAACAAAAACCAATTTATCCAGAGCGCGATTCCAACGTTAAGGCAAGCGTTCTGGCAAGCAAGAAAAAGGATTAAATATGAACAACTCACCAATTCAGGCTGTTATCTTTGACTGGGCAGGTACTATCGTCGACTTCGGCTCATTTGCACCAACTAGCATCTTTGTTGAAGCGTTCAAGCAAGGCTTTGATTTCGAAATCGACCTTGAAGAAGCACGCGAACCAATGGGGCTGGGTAAGTGGGACCACATCCAAGCAGTGGGTCGCATCCCAGCGGTAGATAAACGTTGGAATGACAAATTTGGTCGCTCGATGACCAGTGAAGACATTGACGCTATCTACGCGGCGTTTATGCCTTTGCAAAAAGCAAAAGTCGCAGACCACGCAGAGCCAATCCTGAATGCAATTGAAGTGGTAAACGATCTCAAAGGCAAAGGCATCAAAATCGGTTCCTGTTCTGGTTACCCTCGTCAGGTGATGGACGTACTGATTCCTGTTGCGGCGGACTACGGCTACAAGCCCGACTACATAGTCGCGACAGATGACCTTCCTCAGGGTGGTCGCCCTGCACCTTTTATGGCACTCAAGAACGTCATTGAGCTTAACGTGACCGATGTAAATGCCTGTATCAAGGTCGATGATGCCGCACCGGGCATCGACGAAGGTCATAACGCAGGGATGTGGACCGTTGGCCTGCTGCTTTCTGGAAACGAAGCGGGTCTGACGTTTGAAGAGTACCAAGCGGCAGATGAAGTAACGCTAGATGCCGCACGTGAAAAAGCACGTGCGAAACTTATCAAGAGCTCACCACACTACCTCATCGATACCATTGATGACTTTCCACAAGTGGTTGCCGATATCGAGCGCAGGTTAGCAGCGGGTGAACGACCGTAGCGCTGTTAACCTCAAGACAGCAAAAAGGGCTCAACAGAGCCCTTTTTCAATATTTGAAGTTAAGCGATATAACACTCTATCGCTATAACACTCTATATTGATACACAAATTCATGAAGCATGATCGCCCCTTGATCGGTATTCAACCAGCAATAGAAGAGGATATTGAGTACCAACGTCGTCCAGAATAAGAACTTAAAGCCAATATCATGATACTTGTGATGCATAAATGACTGAGCGAATAAGGCACCAATCCAACCACCCAGTAAGTTGAGCAGATGGAAGGTTATTTCAGGGACACGCCAAGTGCCTGTTAGCTTGGCATGTTTATCAAACGCGTACACAGTATATGTGACAGTACTGGCTGCGAGATAAAATAGGCAAGCAACTAAGGGGAAGTCGAGAAGAACAACGCTACCAACGAGAGCACTACAAAACCAAATCGCTATCGCCAATGAGAAATTGAATACAACAGGCCTTTCAATTTCTATCGCTCGCATCATACCATTGCTATCGGCTCCTAACCTGAATACCACAGGCTCACTCACACTGGGAATTTGCGAAGTGTTTGCCAAGTCACTGATATGAAATCGTATTTGAGTGTCTTGATTTTCAACGGCTATATACCCAAAACCTTTGTTCTGATCCCACTGAGCGATCGTTCCTTGAATGGACATAGTTTTCCTCTTCCTAGCAACAACGTTAAATGTAATAGCAATCGTTATAAACTTTATTTAATACCTATAGCACACATATTCCACCATGCGCATATTTTCGCTATTTTCTCGTATTTTTTTGAAGTGAAACACTCCTGACAGGTTCTGACACACCACTCCCATATTCTTAATTCGAACCTAAACAACACAAAACAAGGAATTTAATTATGAAAAGTGTCATCGAAATCGTTCGCTTCAAGTTATTAGAGAATGCAACTTCAGAGCAGCTCGTTTCGGCGAGTGAGCAGAGTCAGAAATTTGTATCGTCATTAAACGGATTTGAGTATCGCTCGTTAAGCTTTGACCAAGATTCAGGCACTTGGACGGACGTGGTTTACTGGGACTCGATGGATAACGCAAAAGCGGCTGGTGAGCAGTTTATGGCAAGTGAAGACTGTAAACCGTTGATGGCTTTAATTGACCCAGAGTCTGTCATCATGCAACATCAGACAATCATGATGAGTGACCTAGCGGCAAAATACCAATAGCAACGAGTCAATAGTTGGGGGAGCAAATAAGGCTCCCTACTTTCCATTGTTTGACCACTTCTAATGTTAGGAAGACAAGTGAGTAAATCAGAACGGCTGTTTGAACTTTTAACCCTAATGCGCTCAAAGCGTTATGCTGTCACGGCCTCCCACCTTGCCGAGCAGATGGAAGTGAGCGAAAGAACCATCTATCGAGATATCCAATCATTGCTCAATTCTGGTGTTCCGATACAAGGAGAAGCCGGGGTTGGCTATTTGCTACAGGCTGATTCTCATTTGCCGCCTTTGATGTTTACCGATCAAGAAATGATAGCGCTAGAATTAGGTATGCGAATGGTGCGCGCTTGGTCTGACGATGAACTCGCCACCGCATCAAAATCGGCCTCAACCAAGATACTCTCTGTCCTTCCCGATAGGCTGAAGAAACAGATTGAGAGCTTTCCGATATTCGTACCGGAAATTCACACTTCTACAAAAGATGCGACGCGCAGTAAAATGCTCCGACATGCTACAGACGCCAAGTTAAAAATAGAAATTGATTACAGTGATCAGAACGGTAATAAAACCGTTCGTAGATTGCAGCCACTCGGGCAAATATTTTGGGGAAAGATTTGGACGCTAGTTGCTTGGTGTGAGCTAAGAGATGACTATCGTCACTTTCGAATTGATCGTATCGAGAAGCTCAATATCCTTGATGAAGTATTCGAGACTTCAGCAGAAAAATGCCTCGAATACTACATTAGACAACACGCTCCGGATGCTTAAATGAGGTTACTTCATTAAAGTTGGAGAGATATTCAGAGCCAAGCGACACCCATTCAGGTCCGATTCCACATCGAACTCTACCAACTCATTGATATGAGGTTCAATGGAGGATACCGCGATGTCTCGCACGTGAAAGAACACTCTATCATCCTCGTTTTCCTGCTTGATAAAGCCGTAGCCATGACCTTCATCTAAATCAACAATTTTTCCCAATACCGACATCTTCACATCCCCAATACAAACTTTAGTACTAAGTACTCAAGTTAAGCGTTTTAGGATCACGCGCTAAGCAATCAAAATTTCTTTTAGCTGATGTAATGAACTTACCGTGTAATGAGGCGAGATCGAATGATCTTGTTCCATACCGTTGCTATTCAACCAACAAGTTTCAATACCAAAGTTAAGGCCACCTAAGATATCGGAATGCTGGTTATCACCCACCATCAACACCTTACTTTTGCAAGGCATGCCCATTTTCTCTAGTGCGTGACTGAAAATCGCTGTATCGGGTTTCGCCACCCCGACTTCTTCGGAAATGATGACATGTTCAAAGTACTGGCTCATTCCGGTTTTTTCGAGTCTGATCGCCTGAAGATCAGTAAAGCCGTTGGTGATGATGCCCATTCTCGCGTTGCCATGTATCGCTTCCATCAGCTCTTTCGCGCCAGGTAAAACCGTGCAGATATCCGCCATGGCTTCAAGGAATGAAGAGTTTAGCTCTGACGTCGTCGTTTCTAGCTTGTCTGCCCACTCTTTGAATCGAGTATGCTTTAACTCGTGAGCAGTAATTGCGCCATTTTGATAGTCTACCCACAGCGGCTTATTGATCTTCTGATAGTGTTCAAAGTCGCCTTGCGTGAAGTCAATTCCTTTACGAGAGAACATTAGCTGCATCCCTTTAAAGGCATCAAAATGAAACAGGGTTTCGTCAGCATCAAATAAGATCCAATCGTACTTCATTATTATCTCCTCAAATTCTCGCCGCTAGTGTAAATTGTTTTCTTTTAGATGATAATACCCTCATAAAGAAACTTATTGTTTACTGGAGCTCAACCAATGCAAGCCTTTTCTGCTATTCCTATCTTTGTTTCAGTGGTTGAAAGTGGCAGTTTTTCTACTGCAGCCAGCAAGCTTAATATCACTAAATCGGCGGTAAGCAAGCGAATTACTCAATTAGAAGATGAGCTAGGCATTCGACTCATTAACCGTACCACACGCAAACTCAGCCTAACCGAAGCGGGTCAGCGCTATTACGATTATGTTGTCCAATCTCTCTCGCTCGCACAACAAGGGATAGATGCAGTCACTGAGCTCCAAGGCAACCCCAGAGGCACACTTAAAGTAACAGCGCCGATGTCATTTGGCGTATTGCACATTGCCCCGCTCATTTCTGACTTTTTAGCTCTCTATCCAGATGTCGAAATAGACCTTAACTTAGAAGATCGCATGGTGGATCTTGTCGCGGAGAGATTTGATGTTGGAATCCGAATCGGCCACTTACCTCTTTCCAACTTGGTTGCAAAACGTCTAGCGCCCTGTAGAAGCGTTCTCTGTGCGGCACCCAGTTATTTATCTCTGCATGGCTTGCCGAGTAAACCTAGCGATCTCTCCAAGCACAGTTGCTTGCAATACAGCTATTATCGAGGGGGCTCTGAATGGTCACTTCACTCTGCAGGAAACGAGTTCAAAGTCATACCTAAAGGTCGCTTGGTGGTCAACAATAGTGAAGCGATACGTCGGGCAGTTCTAGGAGGAAGTGGCATTGCAAACCTTCCTACCTTTATTGCAGGGAAAGATATTGCGGCAGGTAACTTACAAGTCGTTTTGTCAGACTACGCTTTACCGAGCCATGCCGTCTATGCCGTGTTCCCCGAGAAGAAACACATGCCTCACAAGGTTAGAGCCTTTATTGATTTCATCAACCAACGACTGGGAACCGAAACACCTTATTGGGATGAAGGGTTACTACCTTAGAAAGCCAAATGTGACACTAAGCTCATAAATTTACATTGGTAGAGTTTCTCAGCCAGTTAATGATGTAAGACAATTTTTAACGGCTGTCATCCGTTCAGAATAGCGATAGACCTGCTGTTCTAGGAGACATTCGAAATGAAACGATTTTTCCCATCTAGTGTCATGCTTATCCCGTTCGTCGTAAAAAACTATTCTGAAGAAGATCATGAGGATAGCCCAGAATTAGAACGTGAATCTGAGCCAAATCCTGAACTTGAACTGGAAGAATGAGAGGCTCATCAGGTCACTAACGAGCAATTTTTACTACCCTATTAGCGCACGTTTATAAGGGAACATAAAATGAAAAAGATTGCAGTTATTCTCAGTGGCTCGGGAGTATTCGATGGCGCAGAAATTCACGAATCCGTACTCGCTCTACACGCAGTAGAAAAGCAAGGTGCCTCATGGCATTGCTTTGCTCCTAATATTGATCAACTCCATGTCATTAATCACAAGACAGGAGAAGAGATGGATGAGCAGCGTAATGTTCTTGTCGAAGCGGCGCGTATTGCGCGCGGCAATATTGAAGATGTCGCGAAGCTTAATGTTGAGGAATATGATGCGTTGCTAGTACCTGGTGGGTTCGGTGCAGCAAAAAACCTGACTGATTTTGCTGTGAATGGCGCTGAGTGCAGCATCAACACTCACGTTGCCTCAGCATGCCGCGCCTTCGCTCAAGCTAACAAGCCCGCAGGTTACCTCTGTATTGCTCCGGCGATAATTCCTATGATTTACGATCAAGGAGTGAAAGGTACTATCGGTAACGACGAAGCAACCGCTGCCGCGTTTAACGCTTTGGGTGGTGAGCACGTCAAATGCTGCGTGGACGACATTGTCGTAGACGAGCAAAATCTAGTGCTATCAACGCCTGCCTATATGCTAGCCGAGAATATTTCACAAGCGGCAAGTGGTATCGACAAGCTCGTTGAGCGCTTAGTAAAACTCGCATAGTTATCTTATGTTATGGCCCCTATTCATGTTCTGTGGATAGGGGCTTTTTAGTTTTCATTAAGCAATATGAATCTTATTTAACCCCAATTACTGTTGAGAAAACGATTGCGCTAACCCACTAATATTTAACAAGTTTATATACGATAAGTATGCAACTAGATTGACTTCACATTTTGCAGCCAAATCTACCCCTTTTGGGTGAGTTAATTGTCTAAGATCAAGATTTTTGATCGGATAGTTATGCGAATCTAAATGCAGTTTTTAAATCTATAAGAATATGGAGCAATCCAATGACAAGTGCATTTTTCATCCCTACAGTAAACCTAATGGGCGCAGGCTGCCTAAAAGATGCTGCTGATAGCATCCAATCTCAAGGCTTCAAAAAAGGTCTTATCGTTACAGACAAAATTCTTAGCCAAATTGGCATGGTTAAGCAAGTACAGGACATGCTGTCTGAGCGTGATGTTGAGACTGTAGTATTTGATGGCACTCAACCAAACCCAACAATCAGCAACGTAAACGATGGTTTATCACTACTTGCCGACAACGAGTGTGACTTTGTCATTTCTCTAGGTGGCGGCTCCCCGCACGACTGTGCTAAAGGTATCGCTTTGGTCGCTTCAAATGGCGGAAAAATCGGTGACTACGAAGGCGTTGACCAATCAGCGAAACCAATGCTACCACTTATCGCAATCAACACTACCGCGGGTACTGCATCTGAAATGACGCGCTTCTGTATCATCACAGACGAAGAGCGCCACATTAAGATGGCTATTGTTGATAAGCACACAACGCCATTGATTTCGGTTAATGATCCTGAACTGATGCTCGCTAAACCTGCATCACTTACAGCCGCGACAGGTATGGACGCATTGACTCACGCTGTTGAAGCCTATGTTTCAATCGCAGCGACACCTATCACTGACGCGGTAGCGATTAAAGCGATCGAGCTTATTCAAGCACATCTACGTAAAGCCGTAGAAAATGGCGATGACATCGAAGCTCGCGAACAGATGGCTTATGCCCAGTTCATGGCAGGTATGGCATTTAACAATGCTTCTCTAGGTTATGTTCACGCAATGGCGCACCAGTTAGGCGGATTCTACGACCTACCGCACGGTGTTTGTAACGCAATTCTTCTTCCACACGTTCAACGCTACAACGCGCAGGTTTGCCCTGACCGTCTACGCGACGTAGCGAAAGCAATGGGCGTTGAAGTAGAAGGATTGAATGCTGAGCAAGGTGCTGAAGCGGCTATCGATGCCATTGTGGCACTTGCTAAAGATGTGGGTATTCCAGCAGGTATCCAAGAGCTAGGTGCAAAATCTGAAGACATTCCAGTACTAGCCGACAATGCCCTCAAAGACGCATGTGGCTTTACTAACCCTAAACAAGCAACACATGAAGAGATCTCAGCGATCTTTGAAGCTGCGATGTAATTCTACTCTTTTCCTTACAGTTCAAGCCTCCTTCGGGAGGCTTTTTTGTACCCTTGAGTTTCTAATTGCGTACTACACTTCTACGACAACGGAGGTGTTCTATGAAATCAACAATTGGGCTTATTCTTCTTTTATTATCCTCGCTCGTTCAGGCAGGTGAAAGTAAAATTTACAATGTAAAAGGTAGTGACTACGAGGGCTACTGGGCTAAAGTGAGTGATAACGCTCCTCTAGTTCTGCTTATCCACGATTGGGATGGGCTTACCGATTACGAAATGAAAAGAGCGCAGATGCTCAATGAGATGGGCTATAACGTTTTTGCCGCCGATCTATTTGGCAAAGGTGTCCGTCCAACAGAAGTGAAAGATAAGAAACAACACACCGGAGAACTCTATAAAGATCGAGAGAAGCTTCGTGCATTAATGCAAGGTAGCCTCGATTTTGCGGCTTCTTTGGGAGGAAACACCGAGAATGTCGTCGTGATGGGATACTGCTTTGGTGGTGCTGCAGTCTTGGAATCTGCACGAGCAGGAATGAATGCCAAAGGGTTTGTTACCTTCCACGGCGGTCTCAGCACGCCAGATGGGCAATCTTACTCACAAACTACTGCGCCTATTCTAGTGCTTCACGGCACGGCTGATAGCGCAATTCCAATGTCCCAATTCGCCTCGTTAGCCGAACAGCTAGAAACGGCTAAAGTAAAACACGAAATGATTACCTACAGTGGAGCCCCACACGCCTTTACGGTTTTCGGCAGCCCCAGGTATCGTGAAGATGCCGATCGTAAGTCTTGGGCAAGCTTTTCCAACTTCTTAACCGCCACCACCCAGTAGTTTTGCACCAAAATAAGCCGACGTTACTGTCGGCTTTTTATCTTCAACCATTTTTCAGTGACTAAACCACGCGATCTATTCCTACGAATTTTAGCGCTAAACATAGCTTGAAAAGATATCTGAGCTCTTCATAAAGAATCCCTTCCCTACCCTGTCAATCAAACACTTAAACGACACCTAGCACAAATCTCACCATTGAACGCTTTTTAAGCTCCTTTCTAATGTACATTCATTCACAGAGTTAAAATAATTTTAAGTTCGTGTCGAAAATGGCGAAGCGAAAACGTCCTTGAGTAGGAAACAACAAACCAGAAGGAAACTTAAGATGAAATATATGCTTTTGCTTTATGCTGCACCAGATAAAGAGCCAGCATTTGGTACTCCTGAATTTGACAAGATGATGGAAGATTTTGCTCTAACCTCTGAGATGTTTGAAAAAAATGGCGTACTTGTTGGTGGCGAGGGGTTGGAAGGCGTAGAAACGGCAACTTCACTGAGAATACACTCCGGTAAGGTGGAAACCATGGACGGTCCCTTTGCAGAAACACGCGAAAACTTGGGGGGATACTATATTGTTGACGTGCCCGACTTGGACGCCGCATTGAAATGTGCAGCAATCATTCCCGTGGCTAAGTTCGGCACCATCGAGGTTCGTCCTTTGCTGAATTATAGTGAAGCAGATTAACGTATGAATAACGCCTCTTCAAAAGCAATCGCTGTCAGTCATATTATTCATGATCTCTTGCATAAAGACAGAGGGCTGCTTTTGGCGGGGCTTATTTCGCGCCTTAATGATTTTCAGTTAGCCGAGGATGCCCTACAGGAAGCAACCATATCGGCCTTGAAACACTGGACTCGATCCGGGCCGCCTCATAACCCTAAGGCTTGGCTGCTGAGAGTCGGCTTAAATAAGGGAATAGACCAGATTCGTCGGGGGCAACGAGAGCAACGTAAAACAGTGGATCTGGCTGACCATTTTACCGTAGGCTTAGAATATGACGTTCATGAAGCCATTCAGGACGAGCGTTTACGGCTCATCTTTACCTGCTGTCATCCAGCCTTGGAAGAAAAATCACGTATCGCGTTGACCTTACGTACGGTCTGCAATTTAACGACCAAGGAAATCGCCGCCGCTTTCCTAGATAACGAAAAAGCCATGGGGCAACGACTGTATCGCGCAAAAGCATCGCTTAAAGCCAAAGGCATTCCGATCTCGACCCCAGATGAAGACAAATGGGATGACAGATTGGAAACGGTGCTTAAAACCATCTATTTGATATTCACCACTGGCTATGTAACACAAGACGAGAGCCCACGCTCCCTATGCCAAGAGGGTATCTTTTTGGCCAGACTTTTGATGACACTACGACCCAATGAACCAGAAGTAGAAGGTATATTGGCATTAATGCTACTTACCGATGCGAGAAGCACTGCTCGAATCAATGTTAGTGGTGCCGTAGTGCCTGTTGAAGAGCAGGACTGCGCATTATGGCGACAAAGCAATATTGATGAAGCTCAATGCATCCTTGCCAAGGCTATCGAAAAAAGGCGACCTGGTCCTTTTCAGATCAAGGCAGCGATTGCAGACTGCCATATGATGAAGCCCGACCCTGATTGGATTCAAATGTCTTTGCTTTATCAATCACTATGGCGCTTCGAGCCTACTCCAGTTGTCGTCTTGAATTGGGCAGTAGTGCTTGCAGAAACAGAGCGCGCAGAACTTGCACTTAAAAGGTTGGACGAGCTAAAAGAAGACCTTAAGGATTACCAACCTTGGTACGCAGCACGTGCGCATATTCTCAGAAAAACAGGAAACAAATCAGAAGCTTGTACTTTTTACAAACTGGCCATTGAAATGTCGCCAAGTACGGCAACCCGTGCTTTTTTAGAGATGAAATTAGGAGAATTGACACAGAGCCGCCGCCCTTAATATCTAACCCTCTATTGGGTTATCTCATGATAGTGATACAATCTGCGCATCAGAATTACCGAGAAACCCTATGTTCATCCATCATGTTAATGGTTTTGCTAATATGGCATTGAGTGAGTCTAAGTTGTCAGTATAAGTCGGTGTTTGTTTGGAGTGGTTGTGCATCGGATCAGATCTAGTTGGCACTTTGAGAGAAAAGTGCCATGAGTAAAACTTCAGGTCGAAGATGCCTCTGGGCAGAAACAGTTTAAGCGTATAACTATAAACCACTGCTACCGGATTAGAGAAAGTATCTTGAAAATAATCCCCAAATAAAAAGGTCACTCCCTCTGAAGGATCTTGGCAAGTGCCAATTTTAGCTATATGAACCATACCTACAACAACTATCTTTTAATTATCTATTTAATGTAAGAAACTCGGCCACTTTTTCTAGCGTGGGAACGTTGCCTTTTGGACCAACAGAACTAACACTGATTGCAGCGGCAGCACACGCAAACTCAAGTCCTGAAAGCAATGGCATCTTATTGATTTGGGTATATAAAAAAGAAGCGTTAAACGTATCGCCTGCACCAGTTGTATCTACTACTGGTACATTAAAACCAAGGTAAGAACCAAACTCGCCATTTACAAAAGCAATAACACCATCCTTACCTAATGTGACAACTACACCATCAAGTTGATAGCTCTCAACCATTGACACCAATGCATCTTTAGATGGACCTAGTCCTGTTGCTTTCTTAAAGCCTTCTTTATTGAAGTAGACTAAATCAGCACCAGTTAAAATTATGTCTAAATCGCCGTCTTCATTGACGATCGTAGGCTCAATATCAACAACTACCTTGGTAGCGTTATTTTTTGCTATTTCCGCCAGAACTTTAAACTTTTCTAAATTTCCAGGCATAGTGTAAAGGTATCGACTGTTAGCAACTGCTACTACCACTAGTTCTTCATTAAATTCATAGTTACTCGAAGGTACAAATATCAAAGATTTTTCACCAGAGTCATCAAGCATGATAATTGCTGTGCTCTGTTCATAGCCTTTCGGTTGAAACACAAACTTCAAATCTACATTGTACTTAACGTATTCATCTAAGACTTTGATGCCATATTTGTCGTCCGCTACTCGCGCTAACGTTGCTGTTTTTAGACCAAGAGAACCGCAGACGCAAGCACTATTTGCAACAGTTCCTCCAACTTGCTCTGCAATTTTAACACCTAAAACTTTGTCATCTTGCTTAGGTAAGCGTTCAACTTTCAATGTCATATCAACATTTGCATCGCCTACCGCTAATACATCATATAGTTTCATGGGTTCCCCTCAAATTTGTGCTCGAACCAAACCATTCGCAACGGCTTTTTTCGCCATAAGAAAAGCTATCATCTGTGCGATAGACATCAATTCGATACTTGTATGTTCTTTACTGAAAGACACTTCGGCACGGTAGTTAAAGCTGATGAAATCATTAGAGTCTAAGAAAGTTTCATCAATTTTATATTGATGGATAAGCAATACCTTTGCGCCAGCATTAAGTAAGTCTTTTATTGTTGAGAGTGTAAGTTCAGTAGCATGTGCATTCTCATCAAAGATAAAGAATAACTTTCCGCGCTGAGGTAAAAACATACGCAAAGAGTGGTGATACTCTTCAGTTGGCATTGCATTCGCTTCTATCATTGGACCACATGCCAATAAATTAGCCATAGTTTCTGCTATATGCGAACTATACCCAGTACCTAAGCATGTCCACCTAGTCGCGTGAATCATTACATCAATGAGTTCTTCATTGAAGAAAGCTTCTGTCCTAGAAAGAACCCTTTTGATAATTTTCGGCGTATCCACTAACTCCAATACAAACTCTTTTGCAAGGCCATTTGTGTTATCTAGAAACGAAATTAGATTTAATAATGCAATGAAAGAGCAGACCGTACTTTGGGTAGGCATACCTTGCTTACTAGCTAACGTTGATATAATGTGTTCTGGACGGATAGGGCGAGACCATTTCGCCGCATCGTTTACTAATGCGATCGTTTTAAACCCGTTAATAACCGCTTTTTCAAGGGCAACAATAACTTGTGAATATCTTCCACTGGACGTGATAGCAATAACAAGAGTGTCAGAACCCCCTACTTGGTACTCTTCATATACAGCAAAGTCATAAGACTGTACAGCTTCTACGGTGATCCCACTATACAAGTTCGCAGAAACTTGAGCCATTTTAGCTACAATATATGACTCGCCACTTCCGATGAGTATTATTTTCTTTATACCCTCTAGCTCAAAACCAAGTGTGCGTATTTGCGTTAGATTCGAAACAGTATCTCGAATAGCGGCAGGTATACCATCAATTTCATTTTTTGTAGCAGAAAGAGGCATAATTACCTCTTTCTCATTTAACCATAAATCTTTCACTCTATGCTCCGACCACAATGTCCGTTAAGCCAGAAGCAATACTTTCGATATCAAAATCTTTGTTATTTACTTCAAGCCATTCCTGATACATATCCATAGGCAGAGCGTCAAAACCATGTAATGCACCTGCAATTGAACCCACCATAGTCGCGATACTATCTGTATCATTACCAACGTTAGCAGACGCAATAATACCTTTCATTACATCACCATTAGTAAAGGCGAAAATGCCAATAGCACAAGGAATGGATTCATGAGCAGTCACAGAGTTACCAACATAACCCTCAATTTTTCTTAAAAATTCCACTATGTCTGTACATTGTCTTGCTATATCAATAGCTAGCTGAATCTTCATTTCAATACTTGGACCGGCTACTACACGTGCATGTTTCTTAGCTAATTCTTCACCAATACGAGCACCTTTCAGTGATGCATCCAAAATTGATACAACAGTAGGGTTTTCAGTCATAGCTTCTGATACCGCAGCTGTAATCGCACATGCCGATGCAATTGCAATATTTGTATCATGTGAAGGAAGACAGGTCTTAAGCGCTAATTCACAAGCGGCTTCGATATTACCAGGGAAAACTAAGCCAGCAGGCGCAACTCTCATACCAGCGCCGTTAGTCACACCGACTTGTGGCGCTTGACGTTCTGAAGTACCAATTCGACCAATCATATTAGTTGGAGTGCCTTCTTTTAATGCCTTAACGATAAGTTCGGTCGTCGGACCTTTATAGTTAGCATAAGGTTGCATGTCAGCCCAGCGCAGTAAGCAATCTACCCAATTTTTATTAGTGAAGTTATCTCTACCTGCTTTAATGATACCCTCCGCTAAAACATACATTTGGCTAGCATCATCAGTAATGAGTCCTTTAACACCATTTAAATCACCAGCAAATGTATCTTTTGGTGGCTCCACGAATTTCTCTAGCAATCCATCATATTTAGTTAAGATTTCATCAATTGAATATAGCTCAGTTGGCGCACCCAAAGCGTCACCCATGCCCGCAGCAGCTAATGAACCTTTAATTTTATTAAAAATAATCTTCTCGTTAGACATCAAACTGTTCCTTCTAAATTATGGATTTTTTGTGCAAGTTTTTGTTGTTTTCTTTTGTTATGAAGACTGTGGATAATTAAGGCGCTAATCGTAACAATCGCAGGGATCATCGCGACAATTTCACTCGGAATTTCAAATAGAGCGAGTCGAGGTTCTAATGCTGCGCTCGCACCAAACAGTAGTGCAGCTAACATAGCGCCTATCGGATGTTTAGCGCCTAAATAGATAGCTGCAAGAGCGATAAACCCACGACCATTGGTCATATTGGCTTGGAAGAACGATAAGTAACCCATGCTAAGATAAATGCCACCAAGTCCAGCGAACAAACCGCTTAATAGAATGGACTTATATTTTACTCGTTTTACATCAATACCCACTGAACGAGCAGCTTCTTCATTCTCACCCACTGCACGTAAGTTTTTACCTAAGCGGGTTTTATATAAAAGAATGTTCACACCAATTACGCTAGCAAATGCCAAATAAGTAATTACGTTATAGCCTTCACCTGTATCAGAATTCAGTAAATCACCTAATAGTGGGATATGGTTAATTACCGGGATCTCCAATAACGGAAGTACTGGACTGATTAATGTGCTTGTAGAACCTTTATCCCCAGTTAAAATAAACATAAGGAATACAGTAACACCACCTGCCAAAACATTAATACCAATACCAGATAGGATTAAGTTACCTCCCAACTCAAGGTGAAAGAATGCTAATACCCAAGCTAAAACTATTGACGAAAGCAAACCACAAAGCATACCAAACCAAGGAGCAAACCATGTAAGTTCTGGAAACCACACCATGAAGTATGCACCAAACAAAACCCCGAAAAACGCAGCGATAAGCATCAGTCCTTCTAAGGCAATGTTAATTACGCCACAAAGTTCAGTGATTAACCCGCCCATGGTAGCTAAAATAAGTGGTGTTGCTGCTCTTAATGTTGCAGCTAAAAATGCAAACGAGAATATGGTTTCAAATGCTAATTCAAACATATTAAACCCCTTTATTTTCAAATTGAGTAATTACTTTCACTTTATTACTCTTAATTTTATTTAATAGACGAATTGCAAACGGCTTAATATGTTCAACCATGACAAAAAGAATAATTAATGCCTGAATAATCAAAACAATTTCACGTGGCACGTCCGTACTTCGCTCCATGATTTGAGAGCCAACACGTAGATAGCTATAAAGCAGTGCGCAAAGTGGAATAAGACGAGGGTCATTGCGAGCAAGTAAAGCCACAACAATACCTTCAAAACCAATGCCAGGAGCAAGGTACAAGTTCAATCGACTAGTAACACCCAATGCCATGTGAGCGCCAGCTAATCCAGCAAATACCCCACTAACAGCAAACGTAAGCATGACGATACGCTTAGTGGCAATACCACCATATTTAGCAAAACGCTCATTAATACCGATGATGTTTAGCTGGTATCCAAACTTAGAGCGATATACAAGCAAAATCACAAATGCTACAGCAGCAACCATGATATAAAACATCGACGTTAGGCGAGTACCATCCAAGATATAAGATAATCTGGCAGCTTCTGGTATAGTCTGAGAGGCAATATAACCTGCACTTGGGTCGTTCATGTAATACACGAGGACATATCTATATAGCTGCACAGCGATGGCATTTAACATCAACGTACTTACGATTTCGTTAGCATTCAAATACGCTTTTAGGTATCCGGGGATCAGTCCCCAAAAGAAACCAACTGTTGCTGCTGCAACTAAAGCTAATGGAATAACAAAAAAACTTGGACCATCAATATAAATAGCGACACAAGCCGATACCAAGGCACCAAGGAATAATTGGCCTTCCGCCCCCATACTGAACTGCTGTGCTCTAAAAGCTAAGCAAACTGAAAGCCCAAGTAGTGTTAATGTCGTGAAGTCAATCAGCCAAGACCCCGTACGACTCATTCCTCTTAAGTGCAACGTACCATCAGTAATTGAAATTTTAGGGAAAGGACCAGTCAATAAAACTTTGAACGCCCCGAAGGCATCTTCGCTAATAAATAGAGTAATAATAAAACCGATTAATATTGCTGCGAATACTACGGTAAATATTCTGGATAGCTCTCTAATCGCTTTATTTTCAAATAAATACTTAATTTTCATTAGATGTATCCTTTTTTAAACCAAGCATATAAAGACCTAAATCTTTTTCATCTATATTTTTATTATCTAGAACAGCCACAATTTCACCTTTGTAAACAACAGCTATTCGGTCTGAAATAGAGAGTATTTCATCAAGGTCGGCAGAGAACAAAAGAACTGCTTTTTTTTCTGATCTTAGTTTCAACAATTCAGTTCGAATTAATTCCGAGGCACCAATATCTACGCCACGTGTTGGCTGAGCAGCAATGAGTACTTTTGGATCAGAAGATATTTCACGTGCAATAACAACTTTCTGCATGTTACCGCCTGAAAGAGAGCCTATTGCTGTTTCTTGACTGTGGCATCTGATATCAAATCTTTTTATTAATTCATCTATGTGAGTTTTGGCAAATTTCATGTTAATTAAACCCAATTTGCCAAATACTCTGTGATGAAATCTATCAATGATAATGTTGTCTCGGATAGAAGCGTCACCCGCAGTGCCATCACCTTTGCGGTCTTCTGAAACATGTGCGATACCTAAGTCTCGAACTTGTCTTGGTGTAAGTCCTAAAACTTCTTGGTTATAAAACTTGATAGAACCTGCGTTTGCTCGGCTTAAGCCTGCAATGGTTTGAGCTAGTTCAGTTTGACCATTACCCTCAACACCTGCGATACCTAAAATCTCGCCCTCATAAAGGTCTAAATTTAAGCCTTTTAGTTTTGGGATACCTGCGGAATCTGTATAATTTAGCTTTTTAATTCCAAGAGCTTTAGCACCTCGTTTAACAGCAGGCTTATCATATTGCGTTATGATCTCTCGACCGACCATTTTAGCCGCGATTTGTTCTTCGTTAACGTCTTTCGTGTCAAAGCCACCAGTAACTCGTCCATGTTGGATAACTGTAATTCTGTCAGACGCGAAGGTCACTTCTTTAAGTTTATGAGTGATAAAGATAATCGACTTTCCTTGCTCTCTAGTAAGCTGCTTTAACGAAGCAAACAGTTCTTCACTCTCTTGAGGTGTAAGTACAGCAGTGGGCTCATCGAGGATAAGTAAGTCAGCACCGCGATAGAGTGCTTTTAATATTTCAACACGCTGTCTCATCCCTACAGGGATAGATTCAACAGTAGCTTCAGCGTCAACTTGAAACTTATATTTTTCAGAAAGACGCTTGGTTACTTCAATAGCAGCTTCTTTATCTAGTAAGTTACCATTTAAAATATCGTTACCTAGCGTAATATTTTCAGCAACAGTGAATGATGGAATAAGCATGAATTCTTGGTGAACCATTCCAATACCAAATTCAATTGCTTCTTTAGGGCCATTTAAATCTAGTTTATTGCCTCTGTAGTATATATTACCGCTACTTGGCCTAATCATGCCATACAGCATTTTCATTAGTGTGCTTTTGCCAGCGCCGTTTTCTCCACAGATAGCATGCATTTCACCCTGTGCTACAGTAAAACTAATATCTGAGTTCGCAACTACACCGTTTTCATACGTTTTTGATATATTATCTACTATTAAAAAATCATTCATAAGACGCACCGATCTAATAGCCACAGTGGTGTGGCTATTAGGTTATATTATTAATATTTATTTAAATTTTAGTGTTTAAATGCAGAATTAATTTTTATTTTTCCGTTGATAATATCATTTTCTATTGCATCAATTTTAACTTGAATATATTTTGGCGTTACTTGTTTATAAACCTTATTTTTGGCTATGCCAACAGCACCTTCTTTAACACCAACATATTCCGCGATACCATATTGAAGTTGCCCCTCGTATGCTTTACTTAGCGCTAACGACAAGCCTGCATCAACATTTTTCAGGACTGAAGTCAAAATCAGACTGGCTTGTTTAGGGTTTGACTCTTGTAGTAACTGAGACTGGTCTGCATCAACACCAATGGCGTATTTATTGCTTTCTGCCGCAGCTTCAAAAACACCTTGCCCTGTACCACCAGCAACAGAGAAAACAATATCAGCACCTTGACCATATAATGCTTTAGCAATTTCTTTTCCTTTAGCAGGGTCTGTCCAACTGTTTGCGTATTGCACCAAAATTTTCGTATCTGGTTCGATCTCTTTTGCACCTTGTTCAAAACCGACGACAAAATCTTTAATTACAGGAACTTCTTGCCCTCCAACGATGCCCACAACTTTAGATTTATTATTCATCAGACTTACATTAGACTTCGTCATTTCTGCAGCATAAGCACCAGCTATATATGACGCTTCATTTTGTTTAAACAATAATGAATATACATTGTCACAATTGTTAGAACATTCATCGTAGTTAACAGTCGCATCCACTAGAACAAATTTTTTTTCTGGATATTCTTGTGCGAGCTCTTGAACAATAGCAGCCATTGGGTAGGTTACCGCGATATAAACGTCATAATCTTCAAACTCAACAATGTCACGGAAGGAGCTTTCCCATTGTGTGCTGTCTAAACCGGCTTCAACAGTTTTCGTTTTGACACCAAGACTTTTTTTCACAATATCCATACCACGTTGGGCTGAATCCATGAAAGACTTGTCCCCTAGCGTTCCATGTACAAAGTAAACGGCACTAAAATCCTTAGCCATAGCACCAGATGAAATACACCACGCCAGTGCGGCACCACCTATTAGCTTTGTGTAAGCGTTGAGTTTGAACATAATAATATTCTCCATTCAGAAGTTTTTGTTACGATTGGAATGAACTTCGGTTTATTCTAATTTTGTAGTTATACCTACTTGAAGGATAAACCATTTCAACATATTCCATCGGTTTGTATTTCGACGAAAATGTTATCCGACAACAAGTTATCAATGCTTCGTTCGCGGGTATTTCTAATAAACTGCATTCAGTTGGTGATGGTAAGCGAGCACTAATTGATTCCACGGCTTCAACCGGTTTTAAATTCCATTTAGATTTAGTTAATCGATATAGGCTTTTGGAATCTAACAGTTCCTCTTGAGTTAAAGCTTTCATCTCTCCTAAAGGCAAAAATGCAGTATGGATACCGATTGGAGTAGTACCTGATAAGCGCAATCGCTTAATTTTTTGCACTTTTGAACAGCCAACCTGTAGACCCAATTTTTCTCTTAAGAAGTCCGTCGGGCTTACCACAGCCATTTCCAAAATTTGTTGATTTGGAATCTCTCCTTTCGAAGATATGTCATCACTGAAGCTATGCAGCGAATATAAGTGCTCTCTTGTCATTCGTGGCATCACAAAGGTGCCACTCCCATGTTCACTTCTTAAATAACCTTCCTCCGTCATCAGTAAAATTGCTTTACGCACGGTAGAACGGCTAACGTCAAAGCTTTCGCTTATATCACGCTCAGTAGGAATACCGCTTCCTTCGACCCACTCTTCTTCATCTATCTTACGTTTGAGCGTTTGGGCTAATAAAACATACTTCGCTACTTTTCCACTTTCTGACATGTCTTTGGTCTCCTCCATAAATTAGGAGCATATTGTAACTAAGGTAAGTTGATAAAACCAAAGTACAACAAATGGTACGTACCAATCAAGTAATTTGTTATAGGGTAGCTTATTTCTTTAACTAGATCACACTAATGGTAGAATCGAAGTGCACATCAAATAAAATACAAAAAAGCCCCTTAAGATTTAACTTAAAGGGCTGCATTAGTTTAATGGGTAAACGGTTTAATAATTAGAAGTTGTAACCCACGCTAAAGTAGTGACCGAACCCTGTAGTTTTACCAGCAAAACCACCATCTTTTAGTCCATACATATCTTTGAACAACTTCAGACCATAACCAACTGAAAACTTGTTATTATGCCAGTAGATGCCGTTGAACATAGAAGCACTGGTCGCTGAGTTATTTACAGAATCACGATCATCCATACCAAACGAAAAATCACCATAACCTTGGTAAGCGATGAAAGAACCGTTATCAAAATGCACAAGTGGGTTAAACCACGCAGTACCAATTTGATAACCATTAAAATCGCGTGTGTTGATATCATACTTGGCTTGTAGTGCCCAGCCCATGACGCCCATGAATGGCACCTCAATATCAGCACCTAGACCAACTAACCCACCATACGGTGAATAGTCAACGGCGTGACCACCACCACCAGATGAGAGTTCTGTTGCAACAAAGAACTCTTTAACTGGACCAACCGATAAGTCTTTACCAATCAACCCATCAATTGACATACGAGGCGCTATTTTTACAAACATTTTTTCTTTGTTGTACTTATCACTACTCTTCTTATCAAACGGGTTAAACAAGTCTAAGTAACCATAGACATCAAAGATCCCTGATTTACCACCAAACTCTAGTTCAATGTAATCGTGGTTAGATTCACCTGGCAGTTCATTGTTCGCACGCATGTAATTGAACTTAAACCAACGGTGATCATTTTTATAGATGCCATCAGAGTAATCAGCTGCCATAGCGGGCATAGCGCAACCCAATGCAATTGAAGTAGCTAAAAGTAGATTTTTTTTCATTTTCAGTCTCACTATATTGGTACGTACCTTTAGTAAATATACGAAATTTCTTAATGGCAACTTTTAAGATACATTTTTTTGACAACGATCGTATTTCAGTCTCAAGCAAGGTAGTTTTTAACGAACGCATACTCATGTCTAGATGAAAAACGCTCATTTAATGAACGAAATCACATTTATCGTATAGGTTTTATAAATAATCTTGATTTTATCTCTAATAAAAAATAACTATTTGGAATGAAATTGGTGCGAACCAATTTAGTCGAGCCAAAAATACAATCAAGGAGTGTTCTATGAATCGCAATTTAGCAGTGTCTTTCTTAGCCCTGAGTGCAACCGCAGTGAGTTCTTTTGCTACTGCTGATGGTTGGCCCCATGGTTTCATCGACTATCGTCACGAATATTTGGATAAAGATGCCAAACATTACGACCGAGTTATGATGGGAAACTTTTTTAGTAATGGCATCGGCGTTTTGGGTGAACTTCGATACGCAACGAAGGAAGGTGGAGAGAGACACGCTTGGGACCCTTCTAGCTTTAACAATAACGGTATGGGCCTCAGCATCGTCTACAAGTTCAAGCCTCTAGATAATAAGAAATTTTGGCTAGAGCCAATGTTTTGGTTAGACAGCAGCAAATGGTGGTCAACTTACGAATTAGGTATGACTGTAGGTTACGATTTTTCTAGAGAGTGGCGTTTGTCTGGCCGATACCGCTATGACATGGATAAAGCAACAAGTGATTCAATAGCATACGGCAATACGGATCGTAACAATGAACGATACGATGTGTGGTTAAAATATAACCCAGAAGGTACAGATCTACGTTTTACTTTTAATGGTGTTTACTACGACAACGATTACATCACTTGGGACAATGGTAAAAAAGACTATGCACTTGATCTCAAAGTTGGCTACAAACTTGGTTCTTGGGAGCCGTACTTCCGTTTAGGTGATAGGAGAGCAAGCAAAACAACAGATGAGCGCCAACTCCGCTACCGTGTAGGCCTAACTTATTCTTGGTAATTTAACTTTAAGTCTAATAAATCGTATTCTAAAAGGAAGATTTTATGAAATTTTCTCACATACTCTACCCTCTCGCCATCGGCTCAAGTTTTTATTCTGTGAATGCCTTAGCTACTACTGAAGTCTCTTTGCTACATACTTATGACTTACCCACAGGTACACTTTTAGACAACCACACAGTAAAAGGGACTTCAGAGACAGATATAAAAACCAAAGAGATTGGCGGGATTTCAGGTATTGTCATGACATCTCCTACTGATTTTATCGCCTTGACCGACTCTCGCTCTAGACCCGATGAAGGATTAAGTCGTTTCTACAAAGGCTCTTTCTCAAAGGATTATTCTTCTATTCGTATCAACGAAGCAGTCATCTTAAAGAATGACAAAAATACTCCTTATGGCGCGAATGAGAAAGACCCAGAATCCATAGTATTACTACCAAATGGTAGCCTAGTATGGGGTTCTGAAGGTAGCCATACTTTGATCAACACCGATACCAATGGGAAATTTATTAAAGACTTCAGTTCACTACTTCCTAGTTATTTTCTAGGCGATGGTAAAACTTCAGGTCTCCGTAAAAACCAATCATTTGAAGGAATGAGCCTATCGCCAGATGGTAGTACACTATTTGTCGCTGCTGAGTCTGCTCTGGCACAAGACGGCTCGGTTTCCACAACAGAAATACCATCAGCAGCCCGAATTTTAAAATTCGCTGTTGATAAAAATTCCAACTTGAAGCTAGTTTCTGAATATACCTATATCGTTGACCGCATTAATGTTCAAAGCGACTTCGGCATCCATGACAATGGTATCTCAGAAATTTTAGCGATCAACAATAATAAGTTACTAGTTATGGAACGTAACGGTTATGCCGTTAAAAAAGGCTTCTGCTGTTTCAACTTCGACGTTAATGTTTTTAAAGCTGACTTGTCAAAAGCAACGAATATCTTAGCCACCGAAAACATCAGCTCTAAAGATGCACCTAATCCCATAACTCCAGCTAGAAAAGAACTTGTTTTCAACTTTGGCGATTTTGTTGAAAACCAACAAAATTATGAAGGGCTAGCGTTTGGACCAACAGTTAACGGTAAAGATACTTTACTGTTTGCTGCAGACAATAATTTTCAACCTCACCAAAAAACTCAATTAGTGCTGATGTCAGTGACTGGGTTGGAGGACTAATTATGACACCTAAATTACTCGCTGCTTTAAGCTGCTTTGGACTGTTATATTCTGGGATTTCTTTCGCAGAACAGATTCAAGAAAAGCACCTGACTATCCTTCATACAAATGACCATCATGGCCGTTTTTGGAAAGATAATTATAGCCAATTAGGCATGGCTGCACGAAAATCTTTGATAGACTCTATCAGAGCGAAGGTAAAATCCAACGGTGGAGAAGTTCTTCTGCTATCTGGTGGGGATATAAACACTGGTGTACCTGAATCTGATATGCAATATGCAAAACCAGATTTTCTAGGAATGAAGCAATTAGGTTACGATGCTATGGCTGTAGGTAATCATGAATTTGATGTGCCATATGGCGTCATGAGAATGCAACAGATATGGTCTCAGGTACCATTCCTTTCAGCAAATATTTACAATAAGAAAACGAACGCTCGTCTTTTTGCACCGTATAAAATTTTTAACTTTGATCATTTAAGAGTAGCTGTTGTAGGGCTAACGACAACCGATACATTAAGAGTTGGGTCGTCATCATTGCAAAACATGTATAGCATGACGGACCCAACAGATGAATTTTTAAATATTAAAAATGAACTAGACAAATTATCGCCAGATATCGTGATTGGCTTAACCCATATGGGTCACTATGAGAATGGTAACCATGGTTCTAACGCTTACGGTGATGTTAAGTTAGCGCAAAGTTTACCATCAGGCACCTTAGACGCAATCATAGGGGGACACTCTCAAAACGTTGTTTGCTACTCAATTGACCTCCGCAAGCAAGACGGCTTTAAACCTGGTGATGAATGTTGGCCAGATAAAAAGAACGGTGTTTGGATTATGCAAGCTCAAGAATGGGGACGATTCGTTGGGCGCGCTGACTTCGTGATTAAAGGAGATAGTGTTAATTTAACAAGTTATCGTTTAATCCCTATTAACTTAAAACATAAAGTCAAAGTTGATGGCAAAAGCGAATATGTTCTTTATGAAAAAGAGATCCCACAAGATGTAGAAACTGAAGCACTACTAAAGCCTTACTTTGATAGAGGCAACAACCTGATCAATTATAAAATTGCTGATTCAGCCGTCAGGCTAATTGGTGATAGAGACCAAGTTCGTCATCACCAAACAAATTTAGGTCAAGCTATTGCTGATTCCATGATGGAGAAAACTAACGCCTCACTGGCGATAATGAACTCAGGAGGCGTGCGAGACAGCATTGAAGCAGGCGAAGTCACCTACCGTGATGTACTTAAAGTACTGCCTTGGGGAAATACTATCGTAACAGTAGAGCTATCTGGATTAGAACTGCAAACGTACTTGTCTGATGTGTTGGCTAAGACACCTGGCTCCGGTGGCTATGCACAACACAGCAGCAACCTAACACTAGCTGATGGCGTTGTCCAAATTAACGGCAAAAATATCGATAATTCAAAAATCTATAAGCTGTCTCTACCAAGCTATGCATCACGAGGGGGAGATAACTATCCTAAATTGGATTCTCATCCGAACTTCGTCGATACTGGATATGTTGATGCTGATGTATTAAAAGAATTTTTGATGCAGAAGTAACATTCTACAAATACGCGGTTCGCGAGCATAAGAATACTCCACCCTGTCAGTGATCGCGTATTTATATGTCCCATCATTATTCTTATAAAAGTTGAAATAAAGTCTATATTCCTTTATTTCTTCCTAAGATACTTAAAAACGATTGCATTGCTGTTTATGCAATCGATTCCATATAAACTTGCAAATAATATTGTACAAAGCAGGAAGGTTGCGCTTAAGAATTTCGAAACTAGTGACTATATCCCCTTCAAAGAAAAACTAAAATGCCGCATCATGACAATCATCATTAAACTAATAATCTCACACATCCTTTTTTGATAATTAAGACCGAATCGCAGATATCGCCTTCATCGAACAACGTCTCTTTCTTTTTAAAATAATGAACATGTCCAACTCGGATAAGACTCGAAAACATTGAGATGCTCGAAGCAGTCATTACATGGCTCACAACAGTAGAAGAAAACCATGAGCGATTTAGGCTGCTACATTGTGAACGTTACCGCCTTCAAGACTGGTTTAGTATTCATGTAAATATGAGAATAAATTTAGTCAAAATGGCAAATATCAACAGAGGCCGTTTTAGGGCGGCCTCTGCGAGGAATGGAGCAAAAATTTGCTGAGTGAAGACGCTGTTATCTTTTGACTGGACGTGAGAGCCGCAGGTATCTTTCCTTTTTCATTGAGCTGCTATCTATTGTCTGGCCAGAAGTAATAGTATCAATTTGAACCTGACGTAGTTGCAAAGCAGCCCACAGCGGACACTCGATAGCCCGTTTTTCCGCTCACAAGTAATTCGAGTTCATATGTGGGTCAAAACGCATTTCGGTGCAAATCTGCATCACTGACCACTCATACAACCATCAGTTACAGCCACTACATAAAAAGAATAAACTGAGCCTGTACTATTCGCTGCACACCATAGTCTCTATTACGGACTACGGAGGAGGGATAAATTATGATTGAAGATTATTTACTTTATATCGACGAATAAAAACTTCCTAGGCAGCCTCGAGCTATGGGTGCTGGTGTTTAGTACTGTGACTTAATATCTCGGAAAGCCTCAATAACTCTTTGATTAAACCCTTCAAGGTGAACATGTTGAAATGAACCGCTATCCTCTGCTATCCGGGTCAAATCACATTTATCCGATGAATCCCATGACAATAATCCATTAGCAACCATGTCTTCGTCTCTAGTATCCGAGTACAAGCTGGTTTCTGTCAGAACACTTAGTTCTTGATGGTTAGAAACTGATTTACTAATGAAAGTACAACTTTCAGGAATATCAGTTTCAACTTGCTCAGCGAATTGAAGTAGTTTTTCCTCAGCAAAGGTATACAACCATGCTTCTTGATCCCGGTCTTTGGTGGTTCGCAAGATCCTGCCTAGCACCTGACGAAAGTATAGCTCTGTCTTGATGTTTGAAAGGTAACAGCAAACTTGTAGCCGGGGTATATCGGTTCCTTCACTGATCATGCCTACACTAATAATCCAACTGCATGCACTGTCTCTAAAGCGCTGAATAGTAGACTGTGCATCTTGGGTTTTATAGGTCACAATGGTCGTAGATTGACTGAAGCGCTTTGATAGTATTTGAGCTATTTGCCTGGCATGCTTTATTGACGACGCTACAATTAAGCCTCCAGCACACTTGTTTGTTCTTCTGATACGTTTTAGCCGATTTACCCCTTCTTCAAGAATATGATTGAGGGCATCAGTGTTTTTGATTACAGCTGAATATCGAACGTAACCGCTAGATACTAGCTCATTGATCGAACCAAATACTTCGCTACCATTTGAGTCAGAAAACTCGGTTTTGTTACAATCAATCAATGCGATGTTTGGGCGTCTACATACTCTGTCTTGCACAGCTTGTGAAAGGGTGTACTGGTAGTCACAAAGTATCTTTCCTTCTGGATCAGAGTATGTAGCGAGAGTGACAGGTGTCTGATTAGAACGCCAAGGAGTGCCAGTGAGTGCAAGTGTATACGTGGCCGCCTTCTGGACTATCCCTAGTGTATGGTAGCCCCAAGAGTTGTAATTGTCGTCGTTGTCGCCACCACAATGATGAATTTCATCGAAGACACAAAGCACTCGATAGTTTGCGAGTGTATCCCAAAATGCTTGACTCACCGACCTAAGCGATTGATAAGTTATTGATATGCCCTTATCGCCAATTTGGCCTTTAAACTTACATGCTAGGTGCCTAGAGAATGTGTTCTCAATGCTAGCTGCGACGACTTTTGAAGGCGAAAAACAGACGACAAAATCAATCATTTTCTCATCAAGCAGTTTCTTCGCGAGACATGCAGCCATAATCGTTTTGCCAGCCCCTGGTGTAGCTTGAGCTAGAAAATGAGAAACACCATTTTTGTACTTTGCATGAGCAAGTTGAACGCACTCACGTTGCCACACTCTTAGCATGGCACCGGCTCATTTTTACTTAATCGTTTGAGTGCTTCTGACCAAACATTCAGTTTTGCTACAAGCAATGCCGCTTTTTTAGTTGTATTTGAGTGCGGCTCGTCAAGTAGTCTACAGAGGTCTTTTGAGCGTTTCATTAACGTTTTGTACTCTTTGATTTCCTCTAAAGTGATCGTGAGCTCAGCCTCTATATCAGACTTTTCTCGTTGTAGCGTTGTGTACAATGGTGTCGATTTTAAACTGATGTTGGTTACTCTCAAACTTCTTGTGCGTTTGTCCTTAAGCTCAAACTTTGTCTCGTTAAAAGCACTGGTTTTTGAGTAAACCTTGTTGTGCTTTGAACCTCGACTTACAGCAAGTCCCGCCTTTTCCAGCTTATCTAGCTGCCTTGCGACAAATTGACGAGCGTTAGAGACACTGCCATAGGCATCAGAAACACTCTGAATGTGTTTACGAACCTCTGTCACGCAAAAGTTACTTATTGCTGGGTTAGCAATGGCTTCATATACATCACGATTAATTCGATAGGTTTTGGTCATAAGAGCACCATCAAAACAGAAAAGATGCGGATTATAGTCCGTGGATATGTTTGCATCAAGAGTGGATAGTCTTTGATTTTGAGAGCAGCATAAAATGAAAGACTTAGCGAAGCAGTTTGGTGACAACCTACGTAAGATGCGTTTGAGCAAATCCATTGCACAGGAAAAACTGGCATTGATGGCGCAGATAGATCGAAGCTACATAGGTCGAGTTGAACGTGGTGAAGTTAACATTACTCTCGAGAAAGCATATATGTTGGCGTCGGTGCTAGAGTGCGACGTTAGAGAACTATTGCCCTAAAGTCACTTGATTACTGCTGCACAGATAAGGCCCAGTTTCCGCTAATTAACGAGAAAACTATCAAAATACAGTAGTACTTTAACCTGTCAATACAAAACCTACTCCTAATACCAATCATGTTTTTCTGCTTGTCAGCACGGCTCTGGACAGAAGTGTGTTATTGATTTTTCTAAATTGGCTTTTAATGGATTATTAGAAGTATGGAGAACAAACTCTATTTGAGTAGCCAACTCTTCTCAATCTTTACAATTAGGGGTTCTACGCCGGAACCGCCGAAATTTCCGTTACCCTAGTTTGAGAGCCGCAACTAACTCATCTAAGCCATTAATTTCATTACCATTTCGAAAGGTATGATGGCGGTTCAGTAAAGTGTATTGCCAGGCCACAGGTGATATCCGAGTTAGAGTATCAATGCCTTTAGTATTGCCTTCTGGTTCCAGTCGTTCTAGTCATCGTGACAGGATTGCAGAGTTGTAGTTGATGATTGCGTTGGAAATTAACCGACAGCATTGGTTGCTGATTTCCGTTTCTATGTCATTTTTCTGTTAATTCCTTCTTTCCACCAACTTTTACTATTGCAGCACGTAACTGATGATAGGATTCAACCCTGTTCTGGGAACGTCGTATATTACGCTCTAACTGCGGATTTCGCAGATACACCCGTCGGTTATATTCGAACAGAGCTTGTCTCGTCGGGTTGGTTGTTCAAAATGTTACAGAACAGCAACATCTAGTAAAAATTGTCCATGATTATGCCTGCCCTCAAAAGGGTCATGGGCAGTACATCAAAGGTTCAAATGGATTACATCTGCATTCAATACCCAGGTTGTTTCCGCTTTGCTAGATGGATGGAACGGTTGGCGTAGGGTATTGTTGATGGTGTAATTGAAATCCCTAAAGATCATTAAAATATCAGTTCGGAAGTTTAGGCGGCTCCGGTGTAGAACCCGGAACCCCTTATCCGAGTTATTGTTCAGTTAACTTCATTTCGACAAGTAAAGGTAAATGGTCTGAGACAGATGCATAAGGCTTACTTTCAGGGGTAGCTCTATCTGATGGTTTAGGAATATATACATCTTTAATGTCCCATTTTTGAGCATTTGATGTAAGTATATAATCTATTTTCCTGTCTGGATTCCATGACGGTGCTGTGTACTTCAATTCCTTATCAGTGTCATTGAACCATGCTGTTAAATCCAAGTACTCTGTTGATTGAGGTGGTAAATTAAGATCACCCACTATAATTGGAAGTGCATTTTTAAACTGCCAAGAAGAGAATTTTGTTTGAAGAGTTCTTACCTGTTCTGCTCGTAATGGCTGCGTAGTGAAATCCAAGTGAGTAGTTACTAACATAACAGGCGCAGGATAATTAGGGAGATCAACTTCTACAGCACAGGCAGCTCTTTGCTCCGCACCTTTGATGTTAGGTAGTTCCATCCTTTTGTTCAATTTCAAATCATACTTAGACAGTACTGCTGTACCATATTCCCCACCATCATGATCTATAGCTTTGCAGAAGTAATAATTCATTCCCAACTTATTAGCTATATACTCTGCTTGATTAACTGGGTTAGAACCCTCTTTACTAAAGTTTTTACCAGAACGCCCAGTCATGTTATCAACTTCTTGCAGTCCAATAATATCAACATTCATTTTACGAATTGCTTCTACAATGGCATCAGTACTCCCCATTCTAGAGGCCATTATGTTATATGACCCAACACGAATACTATCGGTATCTGCCGGACCATCTATGAGGCGATCAGAAGCTAAAGTTGAAGAGGAAAGAACTATAAACCCTATAACCGCAGCAATGCTTGTTAATTTCATTTTTACACCTTGTTATTTTTGATAGTTAATTTACATATCAAAATAAATCATACGATCGCTTTTTATAGTGATAAACATCTCAAAAAAAAGAAATGATTAGTGACCAATATCTCATTAATTGTACATTTATCAACCATTTTATTAATGTTTAATTCTGTCGCGAATTATTGAATAAAAGATCATATGATGAGGTTCTACGCCGAAACCCCATTATCTCGATGACGTTCGGTTGACAGAAAAGGAAATCGCAAAGCAATTAAATAAATACCATGGGGCCTCTCGTATTAAACAAGAATTAAGGCCAAAAGGATCGAGTCCTTAGTAATAGAACAAGAGCTTGAAGATACCGATGTCAATTGGTTTGAGATTTGCCTTAAAGCAAAAGAAAAAAAGTTTGGCAACAGCTTTCCCCAAAAATCAGAGTGAGAAAACAAAGATGATTCGTTACCCTCTATATCGAGGTCACTCGTTGTAAATGATATTAGAGTGCATAAGCAAATAGAAATATTTAACCAATCAATTACTTATACTTCCTTTGACTCAATATCGGAAATTCGGCGGCTCCGGCGTAGAACCCCAATTAAAGACATTTAGGCATATAACGCCTTCACTTTAGCGTAGAAGTCTACCTTCCTTCGCCTACGCTTTATATACGGTGAACAACGCGACTAAACCATACCACCGGAAAGACTGATCTTAACGATGGAATGAAAAATACCAGAAGGGGCAAGCTTCTCATGATTGAAACACTAGCCTGACCTACTTGAATGTTGTCGCTAGAAGCTCAGTAGAATTTTGAAGAATACTGTCCGAGAATTCTTCATGATGCATATTTAAGTGCGTTGCAATTTTTACGGTAGTTTCTTTCAACAGCGTTTTATGAAGAGCGGAATCAAAGATCTTACTAGTGAATGGCAAATCAGTTTCTATAAGTACGGCCTCCTTAGGAATATGAGAAAGTAAATTTTGCCCACTTTTTGTTCTTATCATTTTATGATTGAAAGAAAACTTAGCCCCAATATCTAGTAGTTTACTGGCTTGTGTAACAGAACCAGTAAACCAATGCATAACTGGGGTAAGTGAATTGGTGCTTATTTTTTGTTGTAGGAGTCTTGTCAGCCTAGTCTCTGCCCTAAGACTATGAATCGATAGTATTTTCGTCTTCGAGTTTTCTGCGCACAATTCTAAGATCTCGGATAGAACCATTTCTTGAGCAGCTAAGTTTTCTTTGAAAGCCGTTGAACCATCTAGTCCTATTTCACCAACAATTGAAGCATATTGTATGTACTTGCTGAATGAGTAATGATCGTTGAAACGGGAACCTATGAGTTGAGGGTGCATTCCTAACGCTGGAATCATGCCAATTATGCGTTTTGACTCCTCGACATTCTTAGGCCATGCTAAGGGAGTTGTAGTGACGGCTACTGCCGCCACTTCTCGATCTAACTTGAGTGAACCATTATCAAAGCCTGGAAGCAAATCACAATGGCAATGAAAGTCGATATATTTAATATCATTACCAACCATCAAATTCACTCCTAATTTGATTTAGTTACTGTGACATCTTTAACCAACCCGTACACTTCACTAAGTCCACGAGCATACATGTCAGCAATATCGCCCCATTCATCATATACACCTTGTAATGTACCTGACTTATGAATCTCTATGTTTGGTTTGATCAGGCCGTTTTTCAATCGAAACCCTGCATACTGAACAGATAAAATGTCTTTAGACTCGGCATATACACTCCCATTTTTCCCTACCTTGATTTTAGCCGTATTGAAGTCAGGAATTGCAACATATTCGGTATTATCAGTTATCAAAGCTTTCTGAAAAGAGGCCTTACGGATGAGACAAGGATAACAATATCCACAGTTACCATTCCCCCCTGAACCGCCAAGCCTATTCGCTTTAAAACCACCTTGATCCCATCGCATTTTACTTTGCGATGCACATGACAATGTCTCATGTGCATGTTTAGTCAATAGTGATTGGTTATTACAATTCGCCATCATTTCGCCTTTAGTCATATGACGATATGGATTAATCAACTCGATATTCAAACCGAGAAAATCGAATATTTCTCCCATTTTGCACATAAAGTTAGGGTGTACGGTTTTTGTACTATTTGCACCTAATCTAAGTGGATCTAACGGTACATTTAGGGCGATGAATCCATTTTCAGCCACTATCAATTTACATAACTCACCCATGCCAGATGCTAAATACGCCGCCATAGATAAAAACATAAAAGAACGTGACCTTTGGCTGTTCTCCGAGTTTATTTCTTGGTTGCCACCTTTAAACACACTCTTGTCGAAGATCAAACAACCCTTTACATACCCTTTAAAATAATCTGGGTAATGCCCTTTTAACGCGTGCTCGACCTGATTTTGGTAGTTTTGTGTACCATCTTTTGCATAATGTCCAACAAACAAGGTGTCAATATTGGTGTTTAGCAAGTCAATAGCACCAATGAAACTATCTAACCCTCCAGAGAGAAGAGAAACAGCTTTAACTGGTATAGCGCTATCCGAACCTTTGACAACTTCTAAGTGATGCTTTGCTTCTCTTTCTCGAAAATGTAAGCTCCAGAAATCACCAGTGATAAATGAAAGTAGTTCTTCTATTTTCCCTTTTAAAGGTTGCCATATACCTACTTTGTTAACAGGGAAGTAGATATCAAACTCACGAGTCCATCCATCTTGAGAGTAGTCATCACGACTGATGCGTGTATCTGCTGCATATATAAGTGCAGAGAGATTTAATAATTCCGAAGCATATAGATTAGGGGAAACTAAATGTTGCTTAGCTCTCTTGATAAACGCACCTACACCATATCTCGTTTTGGATTGCTCCTCAGGTAACTCTACTGAAATTACTATGCTATCGTTATCTACAAGGGATACTTGGTCATTAGAGTCGATCAAACCGACAACGGAACATCTTTTCATTATTCACCACCAACTGATTCTAGAATCTCAAATACGTTTGTGTAAATTTCATCAATCTTTCCAACCAATGCCGTATCCATAATATCTAAGCCATCAGAAGTCAGGTTTGATACAGCGTCACTAGCACAACCTTCAATATACCCCCCTAACTCTTTTAAAGTATTTCGCAATTGCTCAGGATTAGCTTTTTCCGCCACAATATTGTTTCCGATATCATTGATGATTCTTTCGGTAACACTTTTACCAATAAAACAGCTTAAGCTTGCTTTAATCTGTTCAGGTGTAATGGTATTTAAGTCAGTGACACCTATTTTTGTTGTCATTTCTATGACAGTTTCTATATAAGCACTTCGCGTCACAGCATCTGGGATATTGCTAGTTGAAACGTCGCAGATCTGGTCAGATACACGAAGTAGTAGTTCATCCGCTGTTTCATTTGGCTTTAATGTTAGATTAAAGCTTTTTGCTACAGCATCGGTTCCTCGCTGCGCAACATCGGTCAAGAACGATAGTAGGTTTCCAGCAGCTTTTGTTGAACTCCCCATTCTTTTTACTGCGGAACTTTTTCCTCCAGTATTCTTAACATAACGACGGATTCCGTTTTTCATAGCACCTGTATCACCAGTACGAAAAAAACGATTCATCTCTCCGCGAGGACGCCTAAAACGTTGTCCACTCTCTGGCTTAATTTGGGGCTTTGGAACTACATCTAGTGCATCAGCACCTTGCTGTTGTTGAGATTCAGATTCTCCACCACTACCTTCAAGCCATGTTGGGACTAGAGGGTTTTTACTATTTGGGCCTTTATTTTGTGTCGATGTACCCATTATTTATCCTTTTTTAACTGCTGATTTGCTGTAGCGGCAAGTATTTTATTTTCACTTTCAGACCAGTCTTTAAGTAGTTCATTCAACTCTTTTCTTGCTTCTTCGGTCAATTCTGCTCGTTCCCAACCTGAAACTGCCCAAGTTCCAATTTTACGTTCGGGAATCTCTGTAATACCTTTCAATAGCTTTAGTTGAAGGTCTTTGAAACATTTACATAGCAGAATTGCTCCATGATAGTATTCAGGTACTTTGGGTGCGCTAGAAGTGCTTTGAATTTTGGTAATCAGGAGATCCATTAACTTATCTGCATCATCAGAAGACAGTTGTTCCACGGTGCTTTGTGCACCAGCTACTATTAGAGCTTCTCCTGAAAGAAGCTTCAGTGCTCGTTCAATTAATTCGCTACTTTGCGCCAGGCCGATGAACTTCACTTTCTCTCGTGTTAAGAAGAAGTATGGTGCCAATTTTATATCAGATAAGGCAGGCTCAATTTTGACCCAGTTGCCTAGCCAATCATCTTTTTCGACATCAAATAGGAGTTTTTGAGTTGCTGGTACTGCGGCGTTTGAACCTTCTTGGGCTTCAAGGGAATCAGGTTCTTCTAGTGCTTTCAAAGAGTGTGGTTTTCCTTCAGGATTACTTAAGCTATCAAGCCTTAATATTTCATAAGCATTGGGGTTAAACCTTTCTAGGAGCATCAATTTGATTAACACATTTTCTTTGATCGCTTCTTTAAAGCCTGCACTTTCGGCTACCAGAAGCCTGGTCATAAATGCATTCAAAAATCGTTTTATTTGACGCGGATTACCTTTTGTTCCCAAATTTAAAGCTGGCGCGATTTGAGAAGCCATAAAGAATAACTCTTTTTCTTCTTCCAACAGGCTTTTCCCAGTTACACTCTCAAACTGTTCAATTGTTATGCTTCCTTTTGCCCAAGGTTTTTTTAGGATTGAACGGGCATGCTCGAGTACTCTATTAAACTCATTGCTATCTTGACTGCAAAGACTTTCCGCTATTAGCAAAGCCAGATAAATCGATGTCTCGTTCTCATTAAGAGGGGGAATTCTAAATGGGATCTGTATAAGTTTTTCTAAGTAGTTTCGTGTGTATGCCATACCGCCAACTTCTTCGGAAAGGTTGGGGAAGTGACGACGCACTGAATATTCGATCATAGTTTCATCAGCCGCGACAATGAACGCAGTATTTGGCATAAACAAAAAGAGTTTCATCGCTTCCATAGTGGCGATAGCCGTGTCGGGCAAGCAGCGATCAAGATCATCTACTAGAATTACAAGTCGATCTATGTCTGCGGCTTTCAGAAGCTTTTCATATTCTTCTCTAAACTCTGTAACTTCGGTAACAACTCGGTTGTTTTTTGGACTCCCAATACACCCCTTGAGTTCTGCTAGCCCCTCTGTAATATCTTCTTGTTTTAGGCTTCCTGCTTTAGCAGTTAACGTATCGATTGCAGTTGATAAGTCCTGCATTGTTCCTGGCATTGGAATTCCAGTAAATGCTGTGACCCCCCAGTTAGCAACGGTTTTTGCTGTTTTAAACCAATCAACTCGCTTTAAGAAAGAATCCGCTGATTCTTTAAATCCTTCTATTGCCGCTCTGTTCTTTATCAAGTCCGTAGTGATTTGCTGCATCAACGCAGTTTGAGCATCCTCTAATCCTTGATACAGCCAACTGTTAAACCTAACGCAAACAGTTTTTTCATCTTCTTTATAGGAGTTCTCGATCATAGACAAAACAGTGGACTTACCTGCTCCCCAGTCGCCATGAATTCCAATGGAAACAGGAAGCCTTTGCTGATCTCTAAGTAGTTTTACTATTGCGTTACTTATGGATTGATAGTTCAGTAAGTCTACTTTTGATTCGTTATCAGGCCAAAGCACTTAGATTTCCTTACTCAAACTTATTGAGAATACGATTTATGAAATATATGGCAATGTGGTTGAAGGAGTTTGCATAATCTTTCGAAAGATGTTTCGAGTATTGCGCATCAAGCCACTATGCTACTAGTTAGATAAATGTTCAATTAGTTTCAATTGGTTAGTTGGATTTTTGTGGGTTAGTAACGAGGTTAGACTTAGGTTCTTACTTAAAAAGAGGGTACTCCTACCCACCTAGCCATTGAACGGGCGTATTGCTATAAGGCAAGAGATCACTGATATCACTCCCTTCTTCTCTTGTGAGAACTTCGTCAGGAAATGACGCAGATACGCATAAGGCTCTGTAGTGGATTAGCAAAATTTGGAGTAAAAGTAAGTTGAGGTTGCTCTGCTGTTGGAGATATAATAGAAGGTATCAATGACAGTGGGACTATATTAGTACATTGATGTCTACTCCGATGAGTCGCAGGCTGCGCCGCGATAACCAAAGACCTCCGCAAACCTACTAGCCCTGTTCTCTTCCGCTCATAGAGTATTGGCAACAGGTAGCACGTAATAGAGCCACTTCTTGTGGCTCTTGTCGTATCTGAGAGTAAGAAATTAGTACAGTTTAATCATTGCTTCTTGATAACCCTGAAACTCACTTTAGCACTTTCAATCTAGAAAGTGCTAAAGTATTGCGCTTATCAAAGTGATCTGCTCCAATCAGACTGGACACTTAATTAAGCGACATTTTTCTGTTCAAAGTTAACTGGGCTTAGATACCAAAGCGCACTGTGCTTTCTCGTTCGGTTATAATCAACCTCAATGTACTCGAAGATCGTTTGGCACATCTCGTCTCTGGTCATGCTCGGCTCGTACTAGATCGCTTCAACTTTCATCGAATGGAAGAAGCTCTCAACACATACATTATCCCAGCAGTTTCCTTTTCTACTCATGCTTTGTTTTAGATTATAGATGGTTATGAGATCCCGATAGTCTTTCGAACAATACTGGCTACCTCGATCACAATAAACAATAACCTGCTCAGAGAATCCTCGACGGAACAAAGCCATCGATAAAGCATCGCAGACCAGCGTAGCTGTCATCGCCGTGTCCATAGACCACCCGATTACTTGTCTTGAGTAAAGAACAATAATTACCGCCAAGTACAGCCAGCCTTCGCTTGTGGCGATATAGGTGATGTCTCCCGCCCATTTTTTGATTCGGAGCCGTTGCGTTAAAGTCCTGAGCCAGCAGATTCGGAGCAATAGGCATCTTATGCTTGCTGTCCGTAGTACACTTAAACTTGCGCGCGGCTTTCGGCGTTAAATCCTGAGGCTTCATACTGGCGGCAAGGGTTTTAATATTATGGCTATCGCCGTTCTCAGCCAGTTCTTTCTTGATGCACCTTGAACAATCTCGGCCTTTGCTGTTGTCAAAAGCCTCATTGACCTTTGTATCAAGCTCTTGGCGAATTGCCTCGCTCTTGATGGCCTTGTGGCGATGCTTAATCCAGTAATAAAACCCACTTCGGGATACCCCAAAACACCTTAGCCATACTGACAACACTGAAGTACAGCAGGTGTTCAAGCATAAATTCGTAGCAATCTACTTTAGATTTTTCGCGAAGTAGGTGGCTGCCTTTTGAGCTTGGCTACTTCAGCAGCCAGCTCTTGTTCTCGCTGACTGGCATTAGTGTTTTTCTTTGCGACCTTGCACCAACCGTAGATCTGAGATTCATGTAAAGAGAGCTGTCTTGCTGCCACAGTTACCCCACTTTCTCTGTCAGCTTCAGGGCTTCTGCTTTAAATTCAGGAGATTGATAATACGTTTCGTCTTGCTTGTCATGGTTCACCTCATTAGTGATTTTACTCACTTAACTCGGTGTCCAAAACTGGTGGTGCGGATCAGTTGTCCCAGTGATCTACTTTTATTTCGTTCATACTGATCGTGTAGCGATTATTCAGCGATAAATATATGAAAAAGGTATGACGAATAAGAGGTTGCCAATAACAACAGGAAATGACTTAAGTAGGAAAACTACTCTCTAGGTGGACAGTTTATGTAGTTTTCAACTTGGAAAGGGGCAGATCTGGGTTAGCCGTATTAGCTTGTTCGAAGCTGGGCATACTTATTTTTCAGTGTTAAGCCTCTCTACTGCTCTTTGTTTTTGCAAATGGAGGCTTCAATATCCTTTTTGAATGCTGCCAAAGCAGACTTAATGTCCTGCATGGCTTGAACTACAGTTAACTCCTTTGCATCAATCCGCTGTTCGATATAATCGATTTGATTCTGCGCTGTTTCGACTGTCGTTTTTAACGACGCTGCGCTATACACTTCTGTAAAGCCATGAAGTTGTTCCCAAGCGAGTGCTAAGTATGTGTCCAGTGAACTCATTAGCGTATGACCACTAAACTGTTGTAGTTCTTTCTTAAATTGCTGTGTGTGCAGGACATTCTTTCTAAAGTCGTCTTTACTATTAATTTCCTGAGAAGTAAGAATTCTTTCAACCATCCAATTCGTAAATCGTGCATGTCGCCATAAGTGGGGGGACACTTTCCCCTCAATACCAAGTTCTCTTCCCCATGCGTTAATGTAGGCCGTCCATGATGTTTTCGAGAAGGGTTTTCCATTCTTTAAGTTGATGAATAAGAAGTCGTGATTAGCTAAGAATTTTTTCATGACTCGTGTCCGAACGTCTGCGTACTGTGTAATGTATTCAAGCAATACGTTATCTACAGGGACATAGCGTTCATTGTGTTCATCATTGCGTTTCTTGCTCGTATGAATACGTAGCTTGTTTGTTCCTTTCGCTTCTTTAAAATCACTGTAAGAGATGGCATGAAGTTCACCAACGCGACCACCAATCATCTCCATCGAAGCGTAAATAGCCATATCTCGTTTGCGTTTATCGTACTGTTCTCGTTTCGCAAGACGTTTTACCTTGGGGTCTTTGATGTTCGAGAAATCTTTTTTTTGAGTTTTGATATGTTCCCAAATCTTCAAAGCATCAGCCATTGAAACAGGGTGACGAGTTTTAATAGCCCCTTTCTTAGGTAGTGATGAATGTGAGGTACTAACAACGTCTTTCTTTTTGTTATAACCTTCCATTCTAATCGTATGTCTTTTTTGAATAATTGTTATTGCATTCGTTTCATCCGTACCGATGAAGTTACTCAAATCATGAAAATTACTTATAAAATCAAGAAATTGAATGCATGCTTCACCAATCTTAGCAACCTCAGTAGGTGAGCGTTTTGGCTCACCATTTAGCTTTACTTCTATCGTGAGATTTTGGATGAATAGGGTGAACGATGCATTGGTCAACTGACTGAACCGACTTAATGAAGGTTGTTGTTCAATGAATCGAATCAAATGAACGATTTTATCAGCGTAAGTTCGAATGGTTGTTGGTTTGAGATTCTTTGATATAGCCAAGTGATGCATGTAGGCATTCGCCTCCATGCAAGGCTTGTAGTTGGAGTAACTCAGAAATGGCACATCAATAGGCTTTCTAGGCTGAGCTATGCTTGGCACGCCTAAGTGCATCCAAAACTTAACACCTTTAATGGTGTTACTAATCATAGTTCACCCTCGAAAGCTAAATCGCTAGCGTTCTGGATTTGGTTATTCATCTCAAGGTACAGCTCCCATCGTGCTTCTTTTGTCCCTTTATGTACTGCAATAGCTTTCATTTTTGAGCGAGCTTCACGAATTAATGCTGTTAATATCAAGTTATCACGCTGTAAGGCTTCTATTTCCTTCGCTTGCTCTTTGATACGATTCTTTTGACCAATTGCCGTTGCAACATTACCTTTACGAGTTTTCTTACCCTTAATTTCGAACTCTATGGCATTGACAGCGTTTTTTCGTAGTCGGTCAATCTCATCAAAGCCCCCTCTGATAGTTTCGTCAGCATTGGTCTTAAAGGTATTCAAGGCGCAAGATTCAATGTTGCGCTCCTGAGATTCAAATTTAGCGAGTCCACCTTGTGATTTAAGCTGCTTCAACAAGGAGTTATTGTCTTTGTATTGTTTGGGTGAGTTAATGATTTCCTTAAGAAAATCTCTCGTTTTTAGTATTTTGAGTTGGTTTTTTGCATGCTCCATTGGTCACCTTCCAATTCATTTACTTTTAAAATAAGGTTGAAGTTTCGGCGGTCTTCGCCATTCTCATCTTGCACTGTAAAAAATTCAGGCTCCAGTGTGATCGAGTGACTTTCAAGGAGTATGAGCACCTCGGTTTCTAATTCCTGTTCAATTTGAAGTTGGGAGATATGTGGGATTGTTCTGTACTCTGACTCATCTTCATAGTCAAAAATCGCATCGTCTAAAGTAGTAATTTTTAGCACAGCAGACGCATTCCCTGTTAATCGCTTTGCTAAGATTTTTCTTAACTTGTCAAGCTCATCAAGGTTATCAATCAGAGCTTTATCTCTCACCACACTTTGAACAATCGTACTGGCTTTAGCGCTTTTGATAATCGCACCATCTACGTTATCAGTGATGTAATTATGTAGGTGTTCTAAATCGGAATGAGCCAGCATCCAGCGTAACGCCTCCATGTTTTCATACCCCTTAGACCAGAAGAACACAAGTGCGAAGAAGCGCCTTAATTGGTGCTGTCTTATATAATGTCGGTGATATTCTCCACTCTCCATTTCCACTGTAGCAGTTTCAAAGTAGTCACAAAGTGCATCAAAAGCAGCGTTAAAGTATTCTGAGTCGCATTTTGTTAATTTAAACGTTTTGGGGTGGATGTGGTTGAACAGAGTAAGGTCTGTTTCTTTGGCTACTCCTCTATTAATTGCTTGAAGATTAAATTGCTCTAGCAGCCAAACAAAACGGGCAATAGATAAAGGGATAGGTCTATCTGCTGTTAAATTATTACCTTTTATCCCTGTCTTTTTGACTTTAAATCGTAAGAACCAACGCTCAATATCTTCATTGTAAGGATCAGTTTCTGTAGAAATTTTGCCTTTATCGTCAACATAGACAAGGTTGCCGTATGGTTTGAGTTGACGCAGTTCCTCCTGTCGCCTCGCCATGATTGAGCCTAACAGCAATTGCACCGCTCCTTGTAAAACCGTAAACAGCTCTAACATGGATTCGTTACTTCGAATACGGCCATGGCGATTTTCTTCCGTGACTCCAATATTTGAAAATTGCGCTATGCCTTGCATCTTAAAATTCTCATGAATCAGGTTTATTGCCTCAAATTCGAGCCAATGACCAAGCTCAGTTATAGGTAAGTTACGATGAAAAGCTTCATCAAAAGCTTTTGCTTGGGGGCTTGGGCGGTGAGGATTAGAATAGGCTTTCGTCGATTTTGCCTTTGCTTCAGTGAGTAGCTCTAGTGTATTTTCCCAAAAACTTACCCCATTTTCATTAGGTTCTGGGCAAAACTGCTTTAGAAGCTCATAGCTGTCTCTAAACAAATCTAGTACAAACTCTGGAGGTAGAGTCTTCGTGCGACCTTTCTTACGAAGTGTGGCAACCCCCTTAATGGCATCAACAGAAACTTCATGTGTGACGGGGTTGAAATTACAAACGTTGTTTTTAACGATATTAGTGTTGATTAATTTAATGTCCGAAAGCCATACTGCAAGCACCGTTGCATTCACACCTTCGGCCTTTTCTCTGTTGGGCACACAGCAGTATTCCGTATGCATTGGTATTGGATTAAGCGCCAACTCAGGGTAAGTTTCGAGTTTCATCCCAACAGTTAGTATTGCTCCTTCAAATATTAAGCGTGTTAGGATGGCATTGTTGCCTTTCGGGAAACCGTTGCCAACTTTATCGTTTTTACCTGCTGCGTAATAGCGATGCTTATGAAGCCAACAACAAACTTTAACTCGGTCATCTATGTTTAAAATACAGTCTTCACTATTAATTTCACATCCCGCATAAGGATATTTCTTTGCAAAGGCATTAACCTCATCATTTGAAACATCAACATTATTAAGAAGTTTCTCAACTCGGCTATGAGTTTTGTATAAATCATGAATTGTTGACGCTCCACTTTCGGCAATAATGAGTAGCACCTTTAACCAAAATGCATCCGTCACTTTTTCCAAATGACACTCAGATAAATTAAGCTCTTTAGCACTCAGGAGAATAACATTAATGAGGGTAAGTATATGCTTGGATTTCACTCCAGCCACTTTGGAACTAATAACCTTCCCGCCATTGTTTATTGGGTCGTCACAAGCAAGCAGCCAGTTTTTGAAAGCATTGAGCAAGGGTTGATGCTTATCGCTCGTAAGGGGTTTACCATCACTTAAAATAACGTCACACCAACGTATTTCCTTGATCTTCTTCTCATGTTCAAATTGCACCTTAGTAACATCATTATAGAAATCAGATAACCACCAATTCGGTAGGCGGTCAGGATTCATTGGAATTCCCGTGTGAATCTCTGTCAGCAAGGCAAGGGCTCGAAAGTCGTCTTTCTCGACAGCGTATAACGTTAACTGGGACAGTGTTTCAACGTGCATACCATCAAGTAAGGCAGGGTTATTAACAATATCACTGGTCAACTCTTCCAAGTATGCGTGATTGTCGATAGCAACTAACATAAAATAGCCCTCTTGACAATGTCGTAATTAAGTGGTGTTTCCTTAGCTGTTTCGTATATCTCTTTAATCTCATCATTACTAGCAAAGTCACCAAGCTCAAAGCGATTCAGCAAATAACAAGCACACTGATACCAATGCTGAACCAAATCATTAAAACTCGACTCAGCATTGTCACTATCAACAATGGTTTTGATGCTAATAAGTAGCTGAATTAAGGGCGTTGTGACAGTAAGCTCAATACTATCGAAGAGGCTATTCTCTAAATTTGACGCTGCGTTATCGAAGGTTTTTGCATTCAAATCAGGCATTTCATTTAAGCCGTGATTGTCAAAAAACTCTTTAATTTCATCGTAAGTCATATTCATTGCATCAAGAAGGATCTCTGACTCCTCCATTGCTTTTAGAATAATGGCTTTTTGAAACTGCCTAATCACTCTTTCAGTAAAGAACTCCATCATAGGCTTAGGTAAGTACGAAGCAAGCAATTGGTTATCAGCTTTTTTGTGACCTAACGCATCGGCAACAGCAATTTGAGATCGGGTATCTAAGTAGATTTGCAATATACGATGACGGCGAATTGCTCTATGAGTAGTAATACTGGCGATAGTATCCACTTCACGTTGACTTAAATCGTACCCTTTAGGTAAATAGGCGTGATTATTTAGCAATTCGAGAGTGATGTTACTTGGGTGATATAGAGAAGCACCCCTTGACGGTTTGAATGCATTATGTACCGAACAGGTTAACAGCAAATATTTCCAATCTGGGCTTCCGCTTGATTTAAGGAATTTCCTTGCAAGAGCGGTGTGTTCAATAATGTAATCCACAATAGATTTAGAAAATTTATTTAAAATAACATCTTGCTGAGATAAGTTTCGACCTCTGCGATCTTTTTCACTACTTAAGATATATAGCTCCCCGGACTGAAAGTAACCTACCGCTCTTCCACTCTCATTATATAATTGCAATTTTTGTAGCCAAGCAGGTGTGATTTTAGGGTGCTCCATCACGAGTAACGCAGTTAGAGTAAATAGAGTGGAATGAGTAGGCAGGTTTAGCTCTTTTTCTAAATCAGCGGTATTACCCCTGTAGCCTAAAAAGGTTACATATTTTCTATGACTACAGCCATTGATGCCATAATGGTAAAAGGTTGCAATAGTGTTTTCGAGGTGGTTTGAGCCGATCTCATTTGCCTGACCAAATTCTGAACCTTTAGTTGACAACGTATTTCCTTCAAGGGGTTTAATCCGGCCAGTGTTTATGAAGGTTCTATTTCGATCTTGCTTTGCTTTAAGGTCATTAAAATGATTGGTTAAGACCGATTTTAAATAACTCACATCTCTATTGAGGCGAGACTCTATAACATCAATAGCTTCGTTATCTTTTATGCAAAGAGGGATTTCAGCAAACCAGCGCATTTTTTCGATGTTGCTTGGTTTACCTCCACTTAAAAAGCTCGGTGGATTTTTAACATTCTTCACACTTGGAGTAACGAACTGTATTAATGGTGCTGGGTAAACTTTAGTGTCAATGAACACTAACTGATATATACCGACGTTTCTACAAAATTGCTTGTTATAAATAGCAATATCATTATTTTTCGAAATGCAATCTGAGAGCATGAGGTGATAAACTTTCAAGAACGTTGATTGCACATGACTTGCATTAAGTAAGCGCTCTAGAGAGTTAGCAGACCCTTCTTTATCTAGAGCGCAGACCGTCTTTAAAAAGGGAACAAACGCAAGTATAAGAGAGTGCAGCGTCTCTCTTTTTTGTGTTAAGGCGTAATTCTTTAGGGCAGTATGAATTTTATCCGTTAGTGAAAGACCGTATTTTACATACATAAAATCGAGGTTTATGGGTACAGTCTTGCGCTCTTGAGAGGTTAATTCCCACCCGTTTAGGTACGTAATTTTATCGTCATCAATTGGAAGTTTCTTATATTCTTCGATGCAATGCCGTGTATATCCCTTCACTTTCGTATCACTAAAAGATTGCTCTTCAATATCAATATTATTATCCAAAGCCAGCTTACACATCACTTTGTGAATGCATTTACAATCCGCGCTCTTGCTTGATGGGGACGTTGACGCTTCTTCGTATATAAACCCTACGAGCTCGTCAACATGCTGTTGAAACTTCCCTTTATCATTTAGAACATTCATTGCATTAAAGTTCTGATGGCCCTGAGAAAAAATGAAAGATGCATAAATATTCACAAACCTCTCAATGGAACTTTTGTTTTTTTTGGGGTATAGCGCCTCAACAATAGTCTGTAACCGTACCCTCAGCGACTTGGATACAGCACTTGATAACAAGGAGAGGGTAGCTAGCTTGTCTATTCTCATTGATAGCATCCTTAAATGTTTACATTCAATAACCATAGTTACTACCTAAGATACTTGCCAATGAATAAAGATAATAAAAAAACAGATAAGTCATTGTTTTTGATTGCTACAAATTTAAAATGACAAATAACAAACATTCACAGAATACTGGCATCGACTGGCTAGTGATTACCGCTTTTGAAGAGCTGAAACCTCTATTTATCGAAGACGCTGGTGCGATCCCCGCTTGCTTCTCTATCACCAGTGAATTGAGCCTAATTGATCAAGCCAAGCGTACTTATGGATATTTGCCTTCACTCAATGGCGTCATTACGGATACTGGCACGTTTCAAAGCAAGAACAACGAAGAAGATTTGAACCCACAGCTTGCCTGCATCGTTGAGGGGCGTGGTCGGGTGTTTATCTATCACGGTGGCTATGTGGCTTTTGTGGATGACGAGAAAACCTTTATCACCCGAATGGACTAACAGTTATTAAGTAAGTTGTGCTCGGCGAATAGCCCGAACAAGGAATAAAAGTAAAAAGAGTCAGCTTTATGGTCTGACTCTTTTTATTTGAACGGGAGTTATCTGGGAGGGAGTTTAAGGATGCAGAGGTAAGTATCGTTCGCTGATTAGATGGCCTGATGACCACTCTCTTTCGCAAACGTTTGCATCGCCTCGGCAAACGTTGTGGTTCTGCCTTTAGCTTGAACCTGTACTACCTTATATCCCATCTTTTCTAACGCTTGGCGTTCTGCCAAAACGGCTTTGTCATCTTGTTGGCTACCTTGGGCAGGTTGATGAATGTAACATCCTTCTAGTTGACCATCTTCGACCAGTTGGTGATGTCTCAGTGCATCGATATCAAAATTCATAGTACGTCTTTAAATTAAATATAGGGAACGATTGTGGAAGGTTACATGCGCTTTAAGGGCTTAACCACGCTATCTAATCCTTCGATTTTTAGCGCTAAGCATAACTTGAGGAGGTCACCGAGCTCCCCATTCGGAAAGCCCTTTTTATCAAAGTATAAAAAAACAAAACTCTTCAATCCGAGTCGCAATTTTTACTTAAAATCATGTATGCTCTAGCAGAAAAAGGGGTTGTGTGATGATCATAGTTAATTTAGGAGCTAAGTCTGTTGTTCAGTAGTGGTTACATTGTTTGATAAGTCTTTCAGCTTCTTTATAAACACGTCCCAGTTATAGCCTGCGATACCACCAATAGACAAATATCCTAAAGTAGCCGTGTAATGATCTTTTGCAGCAAAACCACCAGCTAACACTACTAGCCCACTTTGGATAATAGCAAATGCCAAAGTTCCAATAATCAAAGCTAATAAAGGAGAAAACATAAAGCCCCAAAGATGATCTTTGTCAAAAGCTTTTTCAATAGCCTGATACCTATGGAAAGACACTATGGCCAGCAAAGAACCACCAAGTACCGCTCCTACTTGAGTAAAAAGTAAGGCTACAACTATATTTGGCAACGTATGATCTTTATCTAGAGCCCATAAGGAAGAAATACTTGCAAAATTCGTCACCCAGCCATCGATCAGCAACCAAATAGCTCCTAAAGTGCAAGCAAAAATATAGGGGGGAACTAAATACACTAAAACACCTCCTTTGTTCCCTCCTTCTATGGGTACACTCTCTTCACTAATATCGCTTTGACTCATTAACCCTCCTGTATCACGTCCTTCAGAGCACAATTTCATTAATAGAATAAAAAATCATCCACTTATATCATCAAAAAAGCTAATTGTAACGGGTATATCACCTTCAGTATTATCATATGACACTGGAACTTTTTGCTTAAACAGCATCACCACTTTCACTTCATTTATGACGTCAGCCTTCAAATATGTCTTTAATGCCTCAATATTCTGACTCAAAACTTTGAAGCGTTCTAGATGTTTCATGAGACGATCGGGCTTACCATCTGTTTTTTTGACGCCACGGAATTCATGGACCTGTTTAGCTATTTCGCCTTCCGTTTTAGCAAATTCTAAGTCTTTACACTCCACTAAATAGACAATTTTTTCGGAAGAGTTCCAAGCAAGTACATCAACATCCCCAAAGTCTTTCTTGGTCCTTTTATTTAGAATCTTGCTTACTTTCACATCAGCCTCAACCTTCCAGCCTAAATCACTAAATTTGTCAGCAGCTTCTTGATTAAATCTATGCCCTGACTTATTACGCTGCTCTCCAACCCATTTCTTCATCGCTCTAGTGGTAAAAAATGAGCCATCTAAAGTTGCGTCATATGAGTTCGATAAACAGTACAAGACTCCTCTCCGTATTAGGTTTGGAGCAAGCACAAGTTTATCATCGAGCATTATTAATGGCCTTGCGGTAAGTGACAACCTACGCCGAAATCTCCAAGGAGATATATCACTTACACGAAAATCTGGGGGTAATGTCATCCAACTAGGCCTTTGTGGTAACGTAAACCGGTCTATAAAGGCTTTAAGCGCGGAATCTGGGACGCCATGAGTATTCAAATAGTAAAATAGTTCTGAGCAAGAAATCTCATATACTGCAGTGCTTTTTTCAATTCCCAGATTTTCGAAAGCATCCAAGATTTTTCTAGCTTCATCAATTGATACTCCAAACTCTTCTTGCCAAGCAGACTCAAATTCCTGACCTAACAGGCCAGCAACCTTCTCATGAACTTCCGGCTCAGAGAAATAATCATCATACTTGTCCGAAGCGTGGTTCATCATTATTGTCTGCATGGAGTGACCATAAGGTTTGACCACCGTATCATACGCTGTATGATCGAATTGTACGTCACCGTACGTAGAGAGTCTTAACTGTGGCTTAACTAGCTCGTACATTATTGCGTCTGATAAGTTTCCATATTGGAAAATGGCAGTTGCGAACGTTATAAGCCTACTGATATCTAGCCGATTTGGTACTTTGCCTCCTTCATCTAAGGATTCACAGATTGCCATTTCGATGAGAATTCTAGAACCAGTTAGTGCAAAGTTATTGGATGAGATTCGCTCTAATGCCACAGAATAAGCATCTTCTCTATCCTTATGTATTCCCAATATAGCTTTAAAAGTGCGCTGCCAATGTTCAGTATCCGCTTCTACAGCAGCATAGTTTTCAAGTAAGAAAAGGATTAGTGCTTTCTTGTTAAATGACCTTAAGTAGGACTGAATATCTTCCCAAAGACTCAAGGTTAATCCATTCAAATAATCTGTGCATTTGGTTTTACCATAGATATTGCATGGTTCTGTATAGCTTTTCGAGAACCACGCTAATCCAATCTTAATTGTGGCATCATCAAAACGGTCTAATGCTAAAGGTGCATGTAAACTCGACTTCACATAATCCAGAAAAGACTGAGCTGTAAGCAGATGCATTTCTTTACCATAATCATCTACAAAAATATGATTTAGTATTGCTTCAAGCGACTTCTCATGGTTATCACATTCAACAGACTCTCTAATAAAAACAGCAAGCAGAGACTTCACAATGCTCCGCTCTGCAATGTTGTCAGCTCTATGAAATGCTAGAAAGAAGTTTTTCAAAAACTGGCAACTTATATGTAAGGTACCATTTTCTTCGTAGCTAGAGGACTTTATTAAACCGCTAAGATCATCTACATCATACACTTGCGATATTTGAGCCGGAATATCAACATCCTCAAACTCAACATTAAAACAAACATGAGCGTGTGATGAACTATATCCTAGTTCAACAAGAGCCACATCAGCTCTATATATCCAATTACAGATTCCATGCCACACTCTATACAAAAAATCTTTGTTCTGATTCTCAGAATATAAAGGAGTACACCACCATGTACATACACGGCCTTCTATTAGCCCCAATAGCTGACCATCATTAACGCTCTCTTCCGAGCCATAAATTGGTTTAAATCGGTCTTCTTTGAAGTAACTGCTTGAGGTCAACCTTCTTACAGTAACCAACTCACCATATGGGTTTAGGACTCTGTGCCTATCTTCTTCATTTTGAACTTCCCATCGAACATCTAGCAAAGCATTCTGTGTGATCATCATGAATATAGATGAACTTCCTAGATCTTCCTCAAAAGCTGAATGAGGGATGATATTAAAATCATTATCTTTAGCCCACCCATATAAATTGAGTAAACCATTTACATTTTGCGTATGAATTCCAGCTTTAAAAACTCTATGTTTAGCTTCAATCAATCGCCAGAATGTATCAGGGCTCATGCTAGTAATTCGATTGAAAGTGTCCAGATCTGGTGCAGAAACAAATTCTAAGTGCCAGTGATTCAGTTCCGAAACTCTCTCAAGTGATAACGCAACTGAACGCCCCCAGCCACAACCCACGAGGACACTTAGCCCACTTTGGAATCCATCAGCATGAGATGAGTAGCTGTGCGCTTTCTTTATGCTTCTCGTAATCGCACTCTCTAATTCAACATCTGGAATAGACGCACCATTAACAAAGCCATTTTGATAGTCTTGGAAATCATCAAAAAACATCAAGAATTGAACGTATCTATGGTCATCAATACCAACGAGTGCATCCGCTCCCACAATTCTTCCATTTGCATCTTTGAGCGGTGAAAATGGTACATTGTTTATCTTCCCAAGTAATCGGGATTGGTTACCAAAGAAAGTAACATACCGATGCTGCATAACATGCTGCAGCCTGTCTAACATCTGAAGCTTTTCAGTTTGTTCTATTACAAAGAGACGAATTGCAACACTTACCGCTGTTGGTAAAGCTAGGATGTATGTGTCGTCTTTTGTCTTATAAATAGGCTTTCGCTCCAGTGACGAGCATCCAAAATCTTCATTTTCAAGAGCTATAATATCTGCTCTTTCTATTACAAAAGGCTTAAGGTGGCTCTCAGAAATTCCCAGCTGATGCAAATCATCCACGCAAAAACTAACTATATTGCTTTTTTCATTAGAAACATAAGAATGAAAATCCCATTTTGATTGCGGGCAATCACTGCCTTTCTGATAGCGATTTAAATTGGTCTTACTAATCGATTCATGAGATAAAGTAAGGAGTGCTCTTACTGACTCCTTGATGCCTAAAAACGGCTTGATATCCGGCATTTCATCTATCAGATCGATAAAGATTTGCGCATAAAAACAGGAACTTTCCCAAAGTCCATTCAAGAACATGAAAGAACCATTAATTGAGTTTGCTAACCCAACCATCGTGTCTTCTGCTGGATCCTCAAATGCACCTATATATGTAGAATGGATACCATCGAATATTTGACTAAGACCGTCACCATTAAGCGCATTTTCTCCACTATGGGATAAGAAGCACTGATGGATCATAGCTTCGGTTGTCATTAAATTGCTATGCAATTCTGGTTGGTATGTTAGTCCAACTAGTTTAGTGAGTAGATCTTCAAAGTCATAGCCATCAATTAAATTTGATATACCATGCTCGGCTCGAAATTGACCAAACGTAGTGTTCATCATTTGCTGCCCAACATTCATGAAGTCTAACTGAGAGAGATCCATATCTTCTATATTCATAAATACTTTTCTTATTGTTAGTCGTTCGAGCTAATTTTTATTGCTGATTCACAAGCGACTCAAGTTGCTCGGCGACATAAGTAATTGATCTTGAGATTTCGTCCAAAACAAAGTCCAGTGCTCGCCCGTATCCAACACTTAAACTAGCAGTATCAAACCCTAGAGCTTGTAAAGCATCAATACATTTTTTTATGGCGTCATGAGCATCCGCAATTCTCAGTTCATTGTTGAGAAATAATGGAGAAAGGACTTCGTTTTGTTCATTCCAACCCATAGGTGCATTTTCTGATTGAAAGCACTCTACGGTCTCACGCTCCTTGTTCAAAAGCTCTACAATATTTAACAAGCTCTGTAGCAGCTTTAGACTCCCAAAGTTTTTAATTTCCGCACTTGAACATCCAGCATGGCGCAAAAGAGATTTTAAAAATCCATTCGGTACCTTTTGAAGAACCTCATGAACGTTTTTACATCGAGATAAAAACTGCTGCTGGGTCATGTTAAGTGGAGCGACCTGAGCCAACCTAGATAAAGATGGATAGTTCAGCCATCCGTTTGCTCGTAACTCAAGTTTATCAAAGCCAATTAACTCGTCTGTTGAATATAGTTGGCCAACACTCTCTCCTAGCACTGATAGTCCATCACCAACCCTAACCAATGCCTTGACTAACCTGTCCACCTTAATAACAATATGCTCTTCACTTAAATCAAGTTGATCGACTGTATCTTTGTCTACAACATAGCTATGAGCATGAACGATTTCTCTACTGGGTTTTGGCTTATAAAGCTCTCTCATCTCAACTCGAATTAAGTTTCTGCCTATGCGGTGGCAGTTAGTAAAACTCCATTGGCCTTTGTAAGAGGGGTTACTATGCCAACGGTTATACATTTTTACTGGAGTAGTGTCATAAAACTTACTTTGCTCATATTTTTCTAAAAATCTATCATCCAAATATACGCAACGATTATCTCTTATCGCATTTGCTCGGGAGTAAGTCATAGGAATATCACGTTCAGACCATGCTAGGGATTCAGCATCTTGCTCTGGGCACAGTTCAGGCTTAACTGCTTCGACGCTAGCCCATAGCTGAAGAAGAATTCCGCCATTGTGCTCTCGCAGATCCAACTCGTACCATTGCGTCCCTTCCTTTGGCTTCAATACAATATGCGTTGACCCATTCAATGTATCTCTTAACAACGGAGTGTCTTCCAGCTGGACTTGATAAAAGAACACTCTCACACCTATTGCACCCCTCAACCATAAATAACGACGGAGATATTCATTGGACATAGTCCAACACACATTCCGTTTCAAACTCCATTGGTGCTCAGTGGAAATTTCTCCTTCAGCAATATCAAATTCAGGAACATCTAATGCATCGTAAACTAGCCGTTGTTTATCGTTTCCAATACAACGTGGCGTAAGCCCAAGCGTCATCCACACTTTTTCAGATAAATTGTATGTATAAAAAGAGCCATTTCCCCATGAGGCAACTAGGTAATCATATCCCGATAGCGTCGGAAGGAAGCCTTCTGAGCACCCTTTGTTATCCCCAGAAGGAACAGAAAATGCCACTACTCCGTCAGAGGCCTCGCGTAGTACATCAATAGGTGTGTAGTTTTGTTCTGCTACAACTGCCATTTGAAGATGTAAGCACTCGGCATTAGCTTCATAGAGATTGGACTCTTGCATACATGCGACCTCTACTCGTAAATCGGGCGAGGAACCAATAGGCTTCAAAAGCTCTCTTAGCCTGAAGGGTAATGATTCTTCTGGCAGAGGGAATGGTTCGAATAACGTCATAGTTTTCCTAATTTAGCCGTATAGTATGGATAACCCAATAAACTCCATACGCCACTGTCGCATATACTAATAGAATTAAATCAACCAATCGGCTCTAAACACCGACTTGGAACACCAATTCGAAGTGGTTTAGTGCATGATAACTAGTGACATATTCTGGGGCATACTATCTGAATCCATAAAATAGTCCTGATTACCAAGATGCCTCAACGCACCTGCCATAGTGTAGCCAGACTCCAAAGACTCGTTCTCAAGTTGTTCAATCGCACCAACAGACACAAACTCGTTCTTCGCTAAACCATAAACCTTATCCATTGCAATGATATCGTACTCTATAACATACTCAGCTACTGCCACTCTTTCAGTACTTCGCACTGTACACTCATCAATGAATTCTTTATGCCCTCGAAGGTGGAAAAGGATGTAGTTTGTATCTCCATCACTTTCATCGATAATATGGCATAAAGTGTCGCCATCCAGTATTGGAATATTGTTTTCTGGGAAAAACATCCCCGCACTTTGAGAAGATATTATTAATGTATCTACAACAACGCATATTCCATGTGGAAACAGCCGCTTAACATCTAGTTCTGGAAATGCTTTTACAGCGAGGTCGTGAATAAGCATCAATCCATCGTCAGTTTGTAAAAAGGACTTTATAGTTTCTATTTGAGATATCGCTTTTGTAATAAATCCTTTGGAACCGCTTGATTTGAGATAGTCTTTACCCCATACAGCGGGCAAATTGTTCTTCACCTCACCAACGAAAACATGAAACCCAAGTGATGGTTCATACGAGATGGCTAGCAGATCTATGTCCGGTAATTTCTGGTCATACTTGTCCAGCTTTAGGTCGGTATGCACCTTATAATTAGGGTACTGTTCAATCTTTGATTTTATTTTTTCGACCAATCCTTTACCCATGATTTCTGATACATTAGATGAAAAGCTATCAGGATCAGATTTGGCAAATTCCCTAAGAACGTTTGTTATTCCATCAACTAAAGAGAAGCAAGTAGGATTCAGTAAGTAGATGTTCTCTTGGGGAATATAGTTAAATGTGCATCTAGATGATTTTGCTATGTCTCTAAAAATTTTTGCCAAAGAATCTCGATTTTCTAAAGGGTATTGTTGCATGGCTTGCCCTAAAAGCTCTTCCTCTCTATATGTAATGACCCCTGATAAGCCATTCGCTTTAGAAAAGTAACGTTCATAAAGAGCTAGAACTAAAAGAGATCTGTAGGTACCGATAAATGTAGAGTATTTATACCCATCAAGCATCACGTCGCTATCTTCTGGTATATAAGAAAAATAATAATCAATTTTCCAGCCTGCAATGATTGAAATTACGTCAAAAGCTTTTTTTACATTAGGATTGGAGAAGTCAAAAGCTCTCGTACCTTTCAACAGTAGTTCAGGGCTATCTTCTCTACTGTGAGGAGCATTACTTGAATTCATACCGAAACTCATGGCTTCTGATGCATGTTGCCTTAGAATCGAATCATCATTTAAGACAACCTTGATAACGTTTTCTTCTTTGGTCCAAGTGACTACATCTTCATTGTCGTATGAATAAAAAATAAAATCTCTTAAAGATAGGAAGGCTCTTAGAAAATCGAAAAGATCAACAAAATCAGTAGGTTTATATCTTTTATGAGGAACTGAACTAGGGTCATAGTTTTCCAGTAAAAAGGGGACAAGAACCTCATTCGCCGTTCTAATATACTCACCTTCGTTAAATCGCCCTTGCCTGTACATCAATTCAGCGGCTTCGCCTAACATCTGGAGAGTGTCAATGTTTTTTCCAACATCTTCAACTATAGATGTCAACCTCTGCTCAAATATTTTTTCGACGATCTTCCTAACCCGATTTCCCTTATTCTTTTCACTCAAAACCAACCATCCTAAAATTAATACTAACTCTAACTAAAACATTTAAAGAATCACACTATAGCAGTTTAAACATCCAAGAACTCATAAAGTCAACACAGAAAAAAACATCGAAACAAACAATTCTATTAGTTATAGTCCGATTCGAGACAAATAGTTATTAATTGTTTTTTTCTCTTCATTCTCAAGAAATTTCATAGAACTATAGATTCTATTTTTCTGTCTTCTCATTTGCTTGATATCCAATGTCTCTTTTGCCATTTCCCACTTATCTATCTGCTTCTGTAACTTGATTAGTAACTTTTTATCACCTATCGCGCGACTGAACTCCTCGTTGTGATACTTCCATAGTTCTAATCTCTTTCCTACATCCGTTTTCTGAGGTATGTAGTCAAGGCTGTCTAAGTTTAAGTGCTCCAATATAGCAACGTTGTATGCTTGCTTTACTCGATTCAAAGCTGATCTCTTCTGTAGACCTATCAACACCTTATCATTAACTATTTTGGGTATGATTAAATGAACATGATCTCCTGTCCCCCTAACAAAATCTTGATTTTGTCTATGACAAACAGCTCTTACATACTTGCCAAATTCAATTCGTTCGTCTTTTGTAAGCTGCAAGTGTTCCACGAGTGCGCGACAACAATCCCTTACAATCATCATCCATTGATCTTTACGTGGTCTGTGACCCTTGGGTAATGTTAGACATAACTCCATTGCATAACTGGACAAAGGCCTTCCCCCTTTTTTGTTCTTAGCCTTTTGCATTAATTTGAAGCTTTCCCCTGCAAGTGCAAGTCTTTTAGTTGTTTCACTAGACCCATAGATATTAATTATTTCATCTGTACTTTTATGATTAACGTGTGTTTGTGAATTTAAGTAGTTTTCTCGGCAGAACAAACCTGAGGAACCATTCTTTACAGGCTTTATGATCAAAGTGAAATTCTTAATCATTTATTTTAAAGATAAACATATATGATCATTAACTCAAATCATTAGCAACTTTCAAGATAGAACAACATAACGCAAGCTTTGATGATGTTCCTCTTGTAAAGGGTTCCCCTTTAAAACCCTTGTAAATTATTCTAACCTTAGAATAAAATGAACGACTACAAAGTAATAATCGAATCACTTATCATTGAACTTAACCTTATTTACATGCCTATATTTGATGAATACTGTTACCCAATCTCCGACCCGATAAATGTGAATACAAATAAAATTATGGTGGAGTTTTTTTGGACATTAGAACAATCGAGAGCGATTGATGTTCCATACGTCGAGGAAGATGATAACACTCTTCAATGGTATAAAGATTTTATTACGACAAAGATAGACACTTTATTACTAACAAGTGCTAGAGATGAGATAACAAAATCATACCTTTCAGATTCAGAAGTAACATTGATAGCTCAAAGATTTGCATCTGAATTAATCCCGTATATAGAAGAAACTATAGTAAGTTTTCCTAAATAAATTTTAATCCTAGTTTCATCTACAAATTTGTAGGACGCTATGCGTCCTGTCTTTGTTTAAACAACGTAGATAATTTCAGTTTATCTCGGGTCATCAGATTCTACTCAATAAACATTATAAATTAATCACTCAAACTAACCGAACTCAAATAGGTATTTGAGATACTATTATTCCTATAATTTATAAATACTATTTAAGGTTCTTAGAATAAAAAACAAACAAATTAAATCAAATAAAATCAATAACATAGAGACAATTAAAACAAAAGTTTATGGTAAAACCTGTCTATTATTAGATAAAATTGGTGAACTTTTAAGTAAAGCCAGACGAATTTAAGATAAACTTTGTCATATATAAAGTAAAACTTGTCACACCTTCAATTACAGATTTTATAATGTCAAGCGTGTTTTTGCTCAATTACCGCTGATTTTAGCTCATTTAATGTTGAAGTGATGGACCGAAACAATGCAACCTATCTACAAGAGCAACTCCAACAAACCGTGAATTAAATGTGCAATAGTATTCCATGTGAAAATGAGTATTTTTTTGATGACATTGAAGCAATAACAAGTCTTGAACCTGATAGTACTTGGGTTTCTTACGCCAATGAACTAGTTTTTGCAAAGCTTGACTACACCCCAAAGGAACTCAAGTTATTCGACTTAATAGCCTCGCAACTATCGCTAGGCCCATTATACGATGAGGGCTGGATATCACAAAAAGAAGGAGAACCATCACCAAAAGTTGCTAAAAGTATAACTAATACCACTATCCAGAGAATCTATGAGTACCAAGATCTTAGAACAATAGTGCTTTCTAAAGCATTGATCTGCGAATATGTAGGAATATCAGGAAAATTTGGTAGACTGGGAAGCCTCAAAGTGTTCAGTAAAAAATCAGTCACATTGCGAAAGAAGCAGTTCACTGGCGATTTTGATGAGTCCCAGGTTGGCTCTGAAAAAGTTGAGGAGGTTGCAATGAGACCATTTCTTAAAGCTTATCAGTTGTCCGAGCAACCATTCTGCATATTTATCGTTAACCCAGAATTTGTACCTTATATTCTCGGAGTTCAAGCATTTAAAAGACATAGATTGGAAGTTACTAGTCAACTCAAACGAAACCTGAGCCTTAGGCTCTATAAATTAATCCACTACTATCACAATGGCGGTGGTGCAACAGGAGCTAAGCATACTCGTGTTTTCAAAGTACAAGAGTTTCTAGATTTGCTCGCACCACTACCAAAATCTTATACAGCAGACCTAAATTTGTTGATAGGTAAAGGCTTGAATCCAGCATTAAAAGAAATAAAAGAACAGACAGGACTTTCTTATCGGCTAGTAAGACATAAGCAAAACTATGGCGGAATAGGAAGACCATCAATTTCAGGTTTCCAGCTTTTGCCTGAATAACTTCACATATTGAGCAGCACCAACATAAACTTAGGTGCTGCACTATCTCAGTTTTATACAGGCAGTTTAGACTTTGAGTTGAAGCAAATATCTCTTCTTTTGATACCACTTTTGTATGGGTCTTTTAAAAACTCTAGTACAGATTTTCGATCGATTTTACTCGGGAGCGGCATTAAATCTAAAACTTGAGAATCCACTTCAATAGGCTCTAAAAGCTTCTTCGCCCACTGATGCTTGCCTTTACTTGGGTATAACTTATTTAAAAGGTCAACGTTGTGTAATTCGTTAATTAAATCGGGGATTAGATCTGGATTTCGACTTACTTCTTTAACGGGAACATCGTAAACATATTCGAAGCTGATTCTTAGCAGTTCTCGATCATTAGCTTTTACATACGCAAATGGCTTTGCTTTCAGCTCTCTCATCAGTCCATCTTTAAATCGGATCCGTACTCGAATGCAGTTCACTTTCCCTGTTTTCGAAAACAAACTGTCTTCGGTTGTCCTGAAGAGTTTTACTTCTGAAATTATAGAGCTAACTATATTGGCGAACTCTTTTCTCTTGGGATGAGTAAAGTCGAGCCTAATCTCGTCGGTGTACATCTCATTTCTTAAAAGCTCAAAAAACTCATCTGGAATACCTGAATCGTCGTCTTCTAATTTTTCTTTTAGATATTCAAGCCTATCCTCTTTCTCTTCGATTAGGGTTAGTATTGAGGCTCTAGCTTTAGTTCTATAGCTTTTAAGAAGATCGTCTAGTTCCTGTTGTTCTTGCTCAATCTCTAGTTCGAGATTTTCTCTCTGCCCATCATTGCTTGTCAGTTCTGTTTGCTTCAAAGCATATTGATCTTTACACAAAGACAGTACAACAAGCTCAAGCATTTCAGCATTAAAAAGCTCTCTTGCATGCTGTTGCTCACCTTTTAATGACAAAGAACATACATAGCTCTTTCTTCTACCACCTTTATCAACAAATACCATCGAGGCACCACATTCACCACAGCGAAGTAAACCTTTCAAAAAGTGAATGTTACCTTTTGAGCTAGCCCTGCCCTTCTTCTTCTTCCTGATGGCTTGCAGTGCTTTAAAAGTAGCCTTATCAATTAGTGCAGGATAGTAGTTCGGAAGTTTGTACTCTAGTCCGTCGATACTAAGTCTCTTCTCTCCATAGAGGGAGTGCTTTTCCCAAAGTTGATTTAAGACGCTAAAATCCCATGTCTTAGCCGACTTTATTTGAGTTTTGCGCGTTCTATAGTATGGGTAGTTATTGTCTAAATATTGCTTTACTTTTAAAGTACTTTCTCCCTGTAAAAACAGCTCTACTGCAGCTTTAACCCCATCAGCGTTCTTATTTAATGAATTGGTTGGTTGGTCGATCCACAGTGGTGCTCTACCTAGTGCACCTTGAGGCTCCCCAGTATCTTTCCATTTTTTTAATGCTTGTTTAGCTGCTGCTTTGATTCGAATACTCTTCGTCCTAGACTCTTCATTGGCCCTTTGCATCGTAAGTAGAGATAAGATCAGATCTGCGGTTATATTTCGGCTGTGTACATCAAACAGCGTATCATCAATATGAGTATATACTCGAACACCCTTGTTAATAATGCTGAGCAGTTGTTCCATTGCTATGTTGACAGTCTCTCGACTTAGCCTATCTAGTGAAAAAACAACAAGAATTGAACCTGAAGAGATAGTGCCGTCATCAATTTTTTCCAGTACGCCACCCAGTGCACCTTCTTTATGCTTTCCATGGTAAGCACTCAACCCTTCATCAACATAGTTTTCTGTATGAATTGGAAGGTTGTGTTCATGAGAAAGTCTCTCTAAGACACTACGTTGTTGCTGGGTTTCTAATCCGACCCCTTTTAACTGCTTAACGCTACTTACTCGGGCATAGTTATAAATTTTGGGGGAGTTTTTCATTCTTTAAAGGCTTAACAACTGAATCTAAACCCTCAATCTTGAGGGCCAAACAAAGTTGCATTAAATCACCCAACTCTCCTGAGGGAAACTGTTTTTTATTGGCAAACCAAAGTAAGTACTCTTCTGGTAAGTCGATAAGCACGCGACCCGCGTACTTACCAAACGGCATTTGCATTCGTGCAAGTTTAATGAGGTTTTCTTTTTCAAGCATTACTAAGGTTTTCTATGGCTGTTCCCAACCTTGTAGAGTAACACCTAATCGCTCTACCCAATAGTTAATCGCGTCTTTCGCATCATCAAGCGAATCAATAATCGTAGAAAAGTCTTTGTTTCCTGCCTCTCTGTCGATAGCGGCAAACAGCGGTGTACCGTCTTGCGCATCACTAACAAGCAACTCAACACTCGCACTACCCACATTGGTATGCTCACCAGTGGTGACCTTGGAAATGGTTGAGATGGCTAAACCGAATGGCAGTACGCTGCTCGTTACCGCCAGTACTGGATTAGGGGTTTCAACATTACTTAATGCGATACTCAGTCGAAGCGTCTTCCCTGTCGGTTCTGAGACAACTTGTTTATGGAGGGAAATTTTCTCGGTCAGACGAGCGACCATGTAATCAGTCAGTTCTTGAATTTCTTCTTTGTCTAAAGTGCTTTCTTCTGTAACAACAAACACTTGGTCAATCACTACCGAATCATACTCATCCAACTTTTCGCTTAATCGTTTTGCGTCTCTTAGACCAATGCGAGCCCATACTAAATCGACACCGCCTTCAGGCCCTGCTCGAAAGTCCTCATAACTGGTAAATTTGGTGGCTCGTTGAACAGGCCCACCAGCACATCCAACCACGAACACGCTCACCACGATTAAAAGCAAGACCTTGAAAGATTTCATGTAAAGCACTCTAGTTTATAATAGAAACCAGAATGCTATACCATATGATATTTAGATGTCCAATTGTATTCTATTCAAATTGGTTATATTGGGATCAAGAAGGATGTACCGTGTGCGCGTACTCAACGATCACTTGATTGCCTTCAATGTAGGCATTTTGAATTTCACCATCGACACTCATACGGCTTTGCAGGTACACCACCTTTGGACCATGCTCATTAGTTTCTTTCAGGCTTGGAACCACATTTTTTGGCTCTAAATGAAGAAGTCGACAAAAATGGCTCACGAAAGACATAGTAAGCGGTGTTTCACCTCTTAAAACGCGAGAAAAGCTGAGCTGATTCATGCCAAGCTTTTTGGCAAATTCCATCTGAGTGAGTCGCATTTTCGATTTTTTCGACATCCAGATTTGGTAGAGCGCCTCTCTATCTTTGTCGGTAAATTCCATCGTGATTCCTTGTATAACATTTTGGCGAGGATTGTCGTTGTTTTGGTGCTTGAGGTTGTCAGAGCTTGGTAAGTGAAAGTCAAAGCTTTGTCTGCTAAACGTCAGCTACAGACAGGACGAGTCAAAAATAAATCACACTCAGACATTCACAAAAAATATCAATAAACCCTATTAGTTATTCAATTTCAATAGGTTAATAATTTAGTCAATATGTAATTAGCAAGTTAATTTGCGACAAGAATTTCAGATCGAGATTATCATTCCACATTTAAGTTTTGGGCTTCGCTTTTCTGATTGGCGTTAGCTACATTTCGCCTGCTTATACAAAACTCATTACTTTGTAATCTAACAATATATTGTGGCAAGTATAGGCTGCACTTCAGGCAAACTATCCGAAAGGTTAGGACGCAAAGCCACCGGTCTGTCGACATCTTATGTCTATGATAGCGGGGTTGCCATTTAGCGAGTCTCGCTAGATGTTTCGCGTGCCGGAGTGTCATCTTTTTTGTTATCCATAGATAAGGACAAATGATGAACAAACTCCCAAACAAATCACTCATTGCGTTAGCTCTACTTAGTGTGAGCGGTGCTAGCTTCGGCCATGGGTACGTATCAGCGTACGAAAATGGTGTTGCTGAAAGCCGTGCGGCGCTTTGTAAGTTCCCAACCAGTGACACAAACGAGAAGAACACCAACTGTGGCGCTATTCAATATGAACCGCAGAGTGTAGAAGGGCCAGATGGTTTCCCTGAAACAGGCCCACAAGACGGTAAAATTGCCAGTGCTCAAACTTCACTAGCAGCGGCGCTGGATGAGCAAACTGCTGACCGATGGGTTAAACGACCTATTAAATCGGGCTCTCAGTACTTTGAGTGGACTTTCACTGCCAATCACGTCACTAAAGACTGGAAGTACTACATCACCAAAGTAGATTGGAACCCTAATCAGCCCCTCGCGCGCAGTTCATTTGACCTCACGCCTTTCTGTGTTGTCGATGGGGGAATGGTTCAGCCACCAAAACGTGTTAGCCATCTTTGTAACGTTCCTGAGCGAGAAGGTTATCAAGTGATCCTTGCTGTTTGGGATGTAGGCGATACGGCAGCTTCGTTCTACAATGTTATCGACGTGAAATTCGATGGTGACGGTCCAGTGATTCCTGATTGGAGTCAAGGCGGTCAGATCAACCCTACGCTCGATCTCAGTGTTGGCGATGCAGTTTATACCCGTGTGTTTGACAGCAGCGGCGAAAACTCGTCTTACAGCACAGAGCTCGTGATTCAAAACAGTGAACAAGGTAAAGCGAACAATTGGTCTTATGCTCTCGCGAGTAAGATTAACCAAGAGCAAAGCCAAATTCGTGCAGGACAGCTTAATGACCAAGGCGAATTTACCCCTGTTTATGGAACCAACCCAGTCTACTTAAAAGCAGGGTCAGGACTAAACAGCGTTGAAATCGGCTATAAATTTGAAACGCCAGAGCCGGATTACGACCTTGATGTTGTAGGACTACAGTCAGAATACGTGATTGGCGACTCACCGACAGAGCTTGACCTGACATTAACCGCAACAGGCGACTTTACGGCTGAGTTAACTGTCTACAACCACCACCGCGAACCATTAGCTTCATACTCGAAGGCGCTCAAAGACGGTGAGGTTGAAAGCACGACGATGACTCTATCTAAGTCTGAGCCAGGGCATCATATGCTAGTAGTGGTTACCAAAGATGATCAAGGTAAAGTGATTGACCAAAACACGCTAGATTTCCACCTAGTAGAAGATCAAACGCCACCACCTGGTGACTACGACTTTGTCTTCCCACAAGGCTTAGAAAGCTACACTGCAGGAACTAAAGTGTTAGCCAGTGATGGTGCGGTTTATCAGTGTAAAGAGTTCCCATACTCGGGTTACTGTGTCCAGTGGTCACCAACAGCTACGCAATACGAACCGGGGGTTGGCTCTCACTGGCGATCAGCTTGGAACAAACTGTAAGTCGTTTATATACAAAAAGAGGATGCCCTGTGCATCCTCTTGTTTATATTAGATATGGTTAAAACCAGCCTGAGATTAAGCGTTTAAACCAATCAAACAATTTCTTGAACAGACCACCCTCTTCAACTTCCTGCTGAGCGACTAATGTTGCGCTTGCGACCTCTTCGCCATCAATACTGTAGATCACCTGCCCGACAGCATCTCCCTGATTGATTGGTGCTACTAACTCACCATTGTATTCAATCTCGGCTTTAAGCTTGCTTGCATCGCCTTTCGGTAATGTGATCAACACTTGTTTATCGACGCCAACAGGAACAAGGTCTTCGCTACCCATCCACACTTTTGCCTCGGCTAACGTATCTTTCACTTTGGATGGAGACACAGTATCAAAGAACCTGAAACCGTAACTCAGTAATTGTTTGCTTTCTGACTCGCGGCTTTTGGTACTGCTAGAGCCCATCACCACCGAAATCAAACGCATGTCACCGCTGGTTGCCGACGTCGCTAGGCTGTAGCCCGCTCCACTTGTATAACCGGTTTTCATGCCATCCACATTTAGGCTTCTATCCCTAAGCAGGCCATTTCGGTTGTATTGGGTAATGCCGTTGTAGGTGTAAGAAGTTTCACTGTACAGCGAATAAATGTCAGGCAAATCACGTATAATCGCTTGGCTAAGCAGAGCGATATCATGCGGTGTTGAATACAAACCGTCGCTATCTAAGCCATGCGGATTGGTGTATCCAGTGTTATCAAGACCGAGCTTTTGCGACCAGCTATTCATTAGGCTAACAAATGCGTCTTCACTACCCGCTACGTGTTCAGCAATAGCCACACTGGCATCATTACCGGATTGAACAATCAAACCACGGTACAAGTCGATGAGTGGAACATCTGTCCCTACTTCGATAAACATTTTTGAAGAATCAGGGAAGTTTTTCGCCCAAGCTTTTCGGCTTATACGAACTTGATCGTCGAGAGAAATATTACCGCTTTTCACTTCTTGACCAGCTACGTAAGCCGTCATCAGCTTGGTTAAGCTCGCTGGGTTAAGCTTCTTGTCCGCATTTTTTTCCACCAACACGGCACCAGTATGGTAATCAATCAAGATATACCCCTTGGCACCTAATGTCGGAGGATCAGGAATAATGGTAGGTGCGGCAAACGCACCAAATGAAAGAGAAAATGTCGAAAGAAGCGCTGTGAATTTTAGAAAACGCGTGGTCATGATATGCGACGTCTCACTTTAAATGATTGAGTAACGACCTCAGTATAGACAACCTTGCAATAGAATCAGTAGCTTTGACATCAATCGTTACTATTCAGTAGGAATTTTGGTAAATATTTACCTAGCTGACGGAATTAGATACAAAAAAACCAGCGCCGAAACGCTGGTCTTGTGATCTTTTGGCTTAGTTCTCTATTAAGCGGCTTTTAGCTCCGCACTCGCTTTCTTTTTAGCCATCAACTTTTCACGGTAGACAAACCAAACGTATGTCGCGACAAAAGAAAAGAACAAGTACGAGAGTGAGAATACTAGTGGTGAACTAATGAGGTCTTGCGAGATTCCCCAAGACACGCCAGCAACCGTCACTGCGATTTTAGAGAATAGACCACAAAGCAATAGCAGAAGTGCTAGCTGCGGGAAACGACTACTGCGGAATGCAAACCAGTAGCAGCTACCTACCGCAAGAGTAGAAACGTAAAGACCAAGCAAGAATGAATGAAGGTGATCTGCTGACGCAACACCCGCGGAAATCGACACCATGAAGATAATGAATAGTTTCATATTTTGCCTCGCTCTTAAAAACTAGAAAAAGCTTCCTTTCATTTCTGCAAACTCATTTTGCGTATATTTTCGCCCATCTAGTTTTAAATTCAAGCAGTATTTTTGTCTATTTATTACACAAACTTCATAGACAAACAAATTGTGAAAAACTTGTTAAACACCTAGTTATTAAGGATTCTTTGCATACTTACACTTAGGTTCAAAACATAAAAGATTTGCTTTTAAATGTTACATAGAGATAACAATTGTTACAGTTTAAATTGTTTCGATATATGTGAATGAGAACACTAAATGTGCAACTAAATTGACAAATTTACGGGTTCAAAAACTTAGTTTTCGAAAATCGACACGACACAAGATTCAGGGTTCACTTTTTTGTGTGAGCTTAACCACTGTTCACTGCATTGTGTCTCGTCTCAGTACAAGGGCTTTGGTACCTTTGCGTCACAGATTTATACGTATCACATACCATGCCTTCCCAGTACCGAATTAAGAAGATAGTCGAGATCGGCGATACCCTTCACCGCAGTGGCTGTGCGCCATACAAACTTGAGAAATACACTCAGTTTTATGCACGTAAACATGGGGTGGATGTTATGATCCAAGCAACCCCGACGACCGTTAACTATCAGTTTCCTGATGACAATAATGCGGTAGTGATGAAGCGACACCAGCCTGCATCAATTAACTTAAGTTTGCTTGCCAATACCATCATCAGAATCAACCAGCCAAGCAGCGAACCCGTGCCAGAGCCGGTGGGTTACCCTAAGTGGGTCATCGCGCTGGCTAATATGGGCATTCCGCCTGCGTACCTAATGCTCGTTGGCAGTACGCTAGATGCGGTTTTGTTCTCTGTCTTGTTAGGTTTTCTGGTATGGGGCGCTCAACAGATTTGTAAAGCTCGCCGTTCAATAGCGGTTGAGTTTATTGCTGCGCTCATTACCGGGATGTTGGTTGCTTGGTTTGCGAGTACAGGTGCTGCCGTGCCCGTTTGGGCTCTGTGTATTGCTGCCATTGTTCTCTTCGTCCCCGGGCTTTCCATTGCTAACTCTTTAGAGTGTCTCGCGTTTAATGATCTCGTCTCAGGCACAAGTCTGTTGGGTCAAAGTGCGCTGACGCTTATCAAGCTGTTTGTCGGTATTGTTATGGGGCTCAATATAGGTGAAGCCGTCTGGGGGCAAGCAGCATCCATTGATTACACTAATGAAGTTCCAACTTGGCTGCATATCTCCGGTTTGTTCCTTATCTCAATCTCACTTGGCATCATATTCAATGCACGCCCTACCGATATATTGCTTGGTTTGCCTGTTGCCGCTCTGGGCATGTGGGGGCCATTTTATCTAGGCTTTGAGAGTGGTTGGGTTGTGGGAACTTGGGTTACGACAGTGCTGATTACTTTGTATGGGACTTGGGTGGCTAAAAAAATGGATCTCACCGGCTCGATATACATCGTACAAGGGATCATCATTCTAGTTCCAGGAAGCCGAGTGCTAGTCAGCGCGAGTCAATCGGTGTTTGAGCAGTCAGTGCTGCCTATACCGAGTATTGGCCTTTCCGCACTGTTTATGTTCTCAGCCATCGTCGCAGGCCAAATCACCGCATACTCTATCTATTCACCGAAGATAGAAAGGTAGTTTGTCGTCAGGTAATAAAAAAGCCCTATTCAAACTTCGCTTGTTAAGCGGCTTTTGAATAGGGCTCTTTACCCTTGTGTTTCATATTGCGCTGATAACACCCTTTGCCTTTTTTCGCTTTCTCTACCTTGGCTCTGTAGAGCTTACTGGTTACCATCGCCTTTAGAGCATTGTCTTTTACTTGCCCCCTACCCATCTCGACATCATGGATGAGGTTAACCTCTCCGATGTCACCTTTTGGTTTGTTCTTAGCCATGCGGCCTCCACAATAAATGATTAAATATTAGCCAGAGAATAGCAAAACGATACAATCTACTAGCCAAACGAATGTTACACTATTTATACGCTAATCAGTAATATTTTCGAAACTATACCTAGCGCAAATTTCTAGTGAAAACACGATATTAAACTGTACAAAGCTCCTTATTTTTATTGACTTAGTTGCACTTCGCTTTAGACTGGATCGCAGCTAGAAAACGGTTCTTGTTTAATTTCGCCGTTTCGTTGGATTACTTGAATATCTACCGCAACGTCGTACGCAATAGCAATCTCCTTTTCCACGCTATCGGTGCCGTATGGCTTTTACAAGGTTTATCAAGGATATACATTATGTCTAACACTGTTACTGGTACAGTTAAATGGTTCAACGAAACTAAAGGCTTTGGTTTCATCCAGCAAGAAAACGGTCCAGACGTTTTCGCACACTTCTCAGCAATCACTGGCGACGGTTTCCGTACTCTAGTTGAAGGCCAAAAAGTTGAGTTCGTAGTATCTCAAGGTCAAAAAGGTCCACAAGCTGAGCAAATTAAAGTACTTTAATTGTCTAGTACTAAAGATTTACAATAGCCAGCATTACGCTGGCTATTTTTTTGACTATAAGTAAGGCTCATGGCTCTTAAACCCACTATTTATAAATTCCGAATTTCTCTTTCCGACACCAACCGCGACTTGTACGACTCTACACAGCTTACTGTCGCACAGCACCCATCAGAAACCGTGCCACGAATGATGGCGCGCATTTTGGCCTTCTGTGTCAAATGGCAACCGGACCTAGCGCTAACAAAAGGCTTATCAACCACTGAAGAGCCGGATCTCTGGGTCAAGTCTCTCGACGACCAAATTCAACTTTGGGTTGATATCGGAGAGCCATCTATTGATCGTATTAAGAAGTCTTGCCGCTTGGCTAAGCAAGTAGATGTGTTTTCCTTTAACAGTAAGTCCGATGTTTGGTGGGAACAGACCAAAAATAAAGTCCACCAGTATGATGCTAGCATCTATCGCTTTGACTGGAACGGTATCGAAGCGCTATCAGAGGTTGTCGAACGTAGTATGGATCTGTCAGTGATGATCACTGGAGATAGCCTGTTTGTTGACTCAGATAAGGGGTCATTTGAGATTTCTCTAGAGAGCTTACAGTCGAATGACTGATTTGGAGCAGCAACTCAAAGCGATAGGCGCTGACACTCTGCCGTCATTGGTTGCTCTATCTAAAGCTTGGGATTTATTTTGTCAGGCTCACTCACCTTTGTTTGAAAAAGCGCGACAAAACAAACCGGACAGCCCGGTTTCCAATCACTTACTTGGCATTCTGACTAAGGCTCATGTCGAAGCGAGCAGTTACGTGCAATCTAACGCCGCTTCTATGCAGGCAATGCAACAAGCACTCAATGACAACCTAGGTCAAGAGAACGCGGGAAAGTTTGAAGAGCAAGGAATGGATCAACTGATCCTTTGCACTCATCTGTGGCTGTATATCCAGGGTTATTTAAGACTCGATTTTAGTCTCGCTAATGATCATGCGCAAAACACCGCTGAGCTAATATCTTCGGTTAATAAACTTGATGTTCAGTCGCTGAGAACCGAATTCTTATCGAGCTACTATCACGGCTCAGAGCGCTCCCCTATTCAAGCTTCGGGTTCATTTAACCCTATCACTTGGCTGAAGAAACTATTCAATTAGTCTGTCTGTGATTGATCCATGTAGTGATGAACTCAAATCAAAAAGGCCCTCAAATGAGGGCCTTGTTACTATTGCTCAGATTATAGGTAAGTATGAGGGCCAAACACTTCGTAGTGAATTCGGTCACGGTCAACGCCTAACGCTTCTAGTTGACGTACCACTGATTCCATAAAGCCTACTGGACCACAGAGATAGAAATCTGCACTGCCAAGAGGTAACTCCTTCGCCACTAGGTTCAAATCTAGCTCACCTGAAAAGTCAGCATTTGCTTCATTTAAGTACCAAGTGAAACGCTTCCAGTTGTTCTGCTGTACAAGCTGCGCAGTTTCATCTTTGAATGTGTGTTGCTTTTGGTCGTTACATGCATACAGAACGCTCACATCTTTCTTACCTTGTGATGCGAGGGTTTGCATCATAGATTGAATCGGAGTTGCACCAACGCCCGCCGAAATAAGCACCACTGGTTGCTGCTTTTCTTGGTAATAGAAGTCACCCGCCGGAGCGTAAAGACTCACTTTATCGCCTTCATTGACTTCATCATGGAGGAAGTTAGACACCAAGCCTTTATGCTCACCGACTTCGCGTTTCACTGAGATTCGGTAATCGTTGCCATTCGGCTGTTGAGACAAAGAGTACTGACGAATTTCGTTGTAATCCCCTTGGCTAGGCTTTAACTCAATACCAATGTATTGACCTGGTTGGTAATCCAATACCTCACCACCATCTTCTGGCTCTAGCACAAAGCTAGTCACTAGCTCTGATTCTGCCTTTTTCGACTTAACGACAAAACCACGTGCGTTTTGCCAACCACCGACGGCTTGCTTACGTTGTAGATATAGTTCACCCTCGCGATCGATAAATACCTGTGCAAGGAAAAGATACGCAGCGGTCCACGCTTCTTCAACTTCTGGAGTGAAAGCTTCTGTCGCTAGTTCACGCAACGTTTCAATAAGGTGATGACCGACAATTTGGTAGTGCTCCGCTTGAATGTTAAAGCTAGTATGTTTGTGAGCAATACGTTCAACCGCAGAAGTCAGCGCCGCTAGATTCTCAATGTTTTTTGCATAAGCCGCAACCGCTTCGAAAAGAGCCACACTTTGACGCCCCGTTTTTTGGTGAGTCATGTTAAAGATATCTTTTAGCTCTGGGTTGAGGCTAAACATTCTTTGGTAGAAATGCTGAGTCAACGCCGGGCCTGCAGACTCTAGAAGTGGAATAGTGCTCTTTACGACTTCGATATGTTGGTTGTTAAGCATTAGGACTTACTCCTCAGTAGTTATAGTTAGTTATATTTAAGTTTTTATACCCCTTAAGAGCACGAAGTGTGCCAACTTCAAAATCCCTTTAAACTGCTAGTTTTATTGCTATTTTTTGCTTAGAAAAAGTCATTACGACACTTTTGTAATAGGTCAAATTGACATTAATGGGTTGCAATACCGCATTCAGTGTGATTAATTTAGCAACATCCGATTTAAATTGGGTTTCTCCTGCCCCCGCTGTTGGTAATTTTATGCAAGATATCTCTGTTTCAACCCTCATTGATATGACTATCGGTCTCGCTCGCGGAGACAACGATCAAGATAGATTCAACAACCTACTTGATGCCATTCGCAAATCGATTCAGTGTGACAGTGTCGCGCTTTTGTCACGTCAAGGAGACACATTAGTCCCTCTGGCTCTACAAGGTTTAACCCGCGACACATTAGGTCGTCGTTTTAAGATAGACGAACATCCACGATTTGCCCGAATCTGTGAGTCGAAAACCGCGGTAAGATTTGACGCCGATAGCGATCTTCCTGATCCATTTGATAATTTGCTCCTCGATTACGAGGGTGATTTACCTATGCACTCGTGTATGGGCCTACCTCTGCTCTACGCAGATAAACTGCTTGGCGTCTTAACTCTTGATAGCTTAACGCCAGGCGTATTTGAGCAGTTTCCAACTCGCAGCCTAGACGCACTCTCGGCTATTGCGGCTTCTACACTAAAAGTCGCGCTCACGGTAAGCCAACTAGAACAACAAGCAAAGCAAACCCAACAACGCTTTGAAGAGCTTAATGAGGACGCTTGGGATCGTGATGGAGGGGATATCATTGGTGACAGCGTCGCGATGCAAGCTTTGAAGGCCGACATTGAGGTCGTCGCTCCATCCAGTTTCAATATTTTGATTCATGGTGAAACTGGTGTCGGCAAAGAGCTTGTCGCCCGTAGCCTGCATCACTTATCGCCGCGTAAAAAACAGCCCTTGGTCTATGTAAACTGTGCCGCTATTCCCGAAAACTTGGTCGAAAGCGAACTATTTGGACACGTTAAAGGCGCTTTTACTGGTGCCGATAAATCTCGTTTAGGTAAGTTTGCCTTAGCCGATGGTGGAACGCTTTTCTTAGATGAAATTGGTGAGCTTCCCCTTGCAGCACAAAGCAAGATTCTGCGTGCACTGCAAAACAATGAGATCCAACCGGTCGGCCAAGACAAAGTAGAAACGATCGACGTCCGCGTTTTAGCCGCCACTAACCGTGATCTCAAAGAAGAAGTCGCTGAAGGGCATTTCCGCTCAGACCTCTACCACCGCTTAAGCGTCTACCCGATTACCGTCCCTGCACTTCGTGAAAGAAATGGCGACATTGTTTTACTCGCCGGTTACTTTCTTGAACAAGCAAGACGTAAGCTCGGTATCGTCCAGATCAAGCTAGGTAAAGATGCACAGCTTCTTCTTTCTCGCTACAACTGGCCGGGCAATGTCCGTGAACTTGAACATGTCATCAATCGTGCAGCACTCAAAGCACGAGCTCGCGGTAAAAACGGTAAACTGATTACGGTATCAATCGAAGATATCGGCGAACTACAGTCTATTGTTTCGGGCAACGATATGGCGCTTGATTCCCCCAATGCGAGCGTAAAGTTAGATATCTCATTAGGTCTTCGCGAAGCCACTGAAGAGTATCAACGCAAAATGATCGTTTCAGCCTTAACCGAGGCGGAGTTTAATTGGGCCAAAGCGGCACGTGCACTAAAAACCGATCGCGCCAATCTGACTCGTTTGGCTAAACGCCTTGGTATCGAAGTCACCAAAAAACATCAGGTAAAAGTTGGCTGAGCTTTTAGGATTCAAGAATGATCACATCTCGGTTACAATGCGTAACGTAAATGTCATCTGAAGTAAGAATTATATAAATAGGATTGTTATGAAGTTTATCCGCTGGTTTTTAGGACGCGTTATCCTACTGCTCAACTTTGTCTTCTCACCAAAAGGCGTTAAGCGCTCGAACGAAGCGCAGCAAGAGGTAGATAGCAAAGCACAGTCTCTCGCACTGTATCAGTTCGAAGCGTGTCCATTCTGTGTAAAAGTGCGCCGAGCAATGAAACGTCAATCGATAAAATTTGACCTTCGGGATGCAAAGAACGATCAGACGCACCGCTCAGAACTTGAAGCAGGTGGTGGAAAAGTAAAAGTCCCTTGTCTAAGAATTGAAAAGGACGGAGACGTACAATGGATGTATGAGTCTTCGGATATTGTGGCGTACTTGGAGAAAGAGTTCGCATAAGCAGAAGGATTGTCTATGTCACACGTACCATTGAATATTCGCGATATCAAAGCCATTGTTTTTGATTTGGATAACACTCTGGTGAGTTCTGACATGGACTTCCGTTGGTTAAGAGAGCAAATCGGCTGTCCTCTCGATAAAGACTTGCTCTCTTTTGTCGACCAGTTGGACTGTGAGCAAACCTCTCAACAAGCCAACGAGCTTATTCTTCAACATGAATTAGATGACGCCAATTCATCTCACCCTATGCCCGGATGCCAGTCTCTGATTGAGTTTATCCACTCTAATCGACTCTTAACTGCCATTATTACGCGCAACTGCGTCCAAGCCGCAGAGCAAAAAGTTTTTCACAACGAACTCAAAATCCCACGTATTATCACCCGAGAACATTTCCCACCAAAACCCGCCCCCGATTCATTGGTATCTCTCGCCAACGAGTGGAACTTAGAACGTCATCAAATCCTTTATGTCGGTGATTATCTGTACGACTTGCAAGCTGCCTTTAATGCAGATATGCCCTCTTGTCTATTAACCCATGGCAAACCTACAGACTTCTCGGCGCACGCCTCTTTGATCGTTGAGCACCTGCATGATTTAGAACAAGCGTTTGCTCCATTTCACAGATAGCTCGCGCTCGCATTAGTGGCGTAAATATAATCACTATGTAACAATTAGTTTCCGTGCCCAATTTCGAGAAATGGCCTTTCAATCAGCGAGATAGTCTATGTCTGAAAACAAAGTTCTTGTGCTTTACGCTCATCCTTCACCTCAACGCTCTGAAGTGAATCAACACCTCTTTAAGGCAGCAAAAAAGATTGAAGGCGTTACGGTTGTTGATCTTTACCATGAGTACCCGACCTATCACATCAATATAGATAAAGAGCAGCAAAGGTTAATTGACCATGATGTGATCATTTTTCAGTTTCCGCTCTACTGGTACTCCACGCCTGCAATTTTAAAAGAGTGGCAGGATCTCGTTCTGGAATATGGTTTCGCCTACGGACATGACGGCACTGCGCTACATGGTAAAAAGTTCCTCTGCTCTCTCTCTGCAGGAGGTAAAGCGGATGCCTACCAAACCGATGGCTACAACCACTTTACGATTCGCGAGTTGCTCCATCCGTTGGAGCAAATGGCAACGCTGACAGGCATGCAATACCTCGCACCTTTTGCACTGTTTGGCGCGCGCACTGCTCAAGAAGATGGACGGGTGAAATCGCACGTTGAAAACTGGTCAAGCTTGCTAACCAAACTTGTCGCAAGCGAGATCGATTTCGAACAAGCGAGTAAGCCGGAAAAACTCAATCATTATCTCGCCACATTAGTGAAAGAGGACTAAGCATGACAGGTTACTTTCTCCAAGCCTTTATTTACCTCGTAGCGGCTGTTATTGCTGTGCCTATCGCCAAACGATTAGGGTTAGGCTCGGTTCTTGGTTATCTCATCGCGGGTGTCATTATCGGCCCGATTATTGGGCTAGTAGGCGAAGAAACCACAACCATTCAGCACTTCGCTGAGTTTGGTGTTGTGATGATGCTGTTCTTGGTCGGTCTTGAGCTAGAACCTAAGATGCTCTGGTCGATGCGTAACCGTCTATTGGGCCTTGGAGGCCTGCAAGTCGGCGGTACAACTGCAGTTGTTATGGCAATTGCCCTATACTTCGAGCAGCCTTGGACGATAGCGTTAGCAATAGGCTTAATCTTTGCGCTTTCATCGACTGCGATTGTTCTACAAACTTTTAATGAGAAAGGCTTAACGAAAACAGAAGGCGGACAGAACGCATTTTCGGTTCTGCTGTTCCAAGATATCGCCGTTATTCCGATGCTGGCGTTTATTCCGCTACTTGCTTTGCCCGAGTTAGTCGAACAGGCGCAAAATGCCGTTGGCACTGCCGCTGACCACCATGAAGAGTTAAGTTTGGTGGCAGGCCTTCCGGGCTGGACCTATGGTTTGGTCATCATCGCTTCTATAGTGGGATTAGTCGTTGGCGGCCACTTCTTAAGTCGTCCTTTGTTTCGCTTTGTTGCCAGCTCAGGTCTACGAGAAATATTTACCGCTACTGCACTGATGTTGGTAGTAGGGATAGCGGCATTGATGAGCGTAGTCGGGCTTTCTCCAGCACTAGGCACGTTCTTAGCGGGTGTCGTTCTTGCCAACAGTGAGTTCCGCCATGAGCTTGAGTCTAATATCGATCCATTTAAAGGGCTTCTACTTGGGTTGTTCTTTATTACCGTTGGTGCTGGCATCAATTTCGGCATTTTATTCAATGACTTTGCGCTTATCATTGGCTTGACGATTGGAGTCATGCTGCTCAAAGCACTCGTCCTCTATACTTTGGCGTTTATTTTCCGCATCAAGAATAGTGACCGTTGGCTGTTTACTCTTAGCCTTGCTCAAGCGGGTGAATTTGGATTTGTCCTGCTTAGCTTTACCGTGCAAAACCATGTTATTCCGCAAGATATCGCTCAAACGCTTTCACTCGTTGTTGCCCTATCCATGTTCCTCACTCCGGGGTTATTCATTCTGTTCGATAAGGTGATCTTACCGCGCTTTGAACAGCAATCGAATGATCAAGAAGCCGATACCATTGAAGAGCAAGGCACTGTGATTATTGCGGGGATTGGGCGCTTTGGTCAGATTGTTAACCGCCTATTGGTTGCCAACGGCATCAAGACTGTCGTCCTTGATCAACAAGCGGCGCAAGTTGATGTCGTGCGACAAATCAACACTAAAGCCTATTTTGGTGATGCTAGCAGACCTGACTTACTCCATACCGCAGGGATTGAAGACGCAGCGATGATTGTTATCGCTATCGACAATCCAGACACAAGCGTTGAACTGACTAAGTACGTGAAACATACCTACCCGAAAGTGAAGGTATTAGTGCGCGCCTTTGATCGCGGCCACGGTTACCTATTGAGACAAGCCGGGGCTGATATTGTCGAGCTTGAGACTTATCACTCCGCCCTAGAACTCGGTGCACATGCGATGCGTTCTTTGAACTACCACCCATTTACTGTCGAGCAGCAGAAATCGGCGTATAAACGCGTTGAAGACAAGAAATCTGACATCCTGTACCAAGCTTGGGAAGATGACTCTGAGGGTGAACGCTTTGATAATAACTATCGTAAACTGTTTATGCACCTTGAAGAGCAAATTAAACTGGCGATACAAGCTGACCGCAGCGACCGCCACGAAGGCGGAGAACGAGGTTGGACTCCTCCTCCAAAAGGCTATGCGGATGAATTTAAAGAAGAGTAATTTGCCTGTTTTTCTAGGTTTAGACTTGAATTCTTACACACCAGTAACGATGTAACAGTAACTTGAATGAAAACCGAGGCATCAGGCCTCGGTTTGTCTTTATAGCAATCAGAATAAATAGATGATCAGATATTTATTCTGATTGCTATTACAACTAGTGAAATAACCTAAGCTCAATTATGACTGCAACGACACAAGAAACATCCCCTTCACTGGGGCAACAGCTATTCAAAATGACCTGGCCAATGCTATTTGGCGTGTTGTCTATTATGAGTTTCCAATTGGTAGATAGTGCGTTCATCGGTCAATTGGGTATTCTGCCTCTTGCGGCACAAGGTTTTACCCTACCAATTCAGATGGTGATCATCGGTATTCAAGTTGGTCTGGGTATCGCGACAACAGCTGTGATTGCCAAAGCCATTGGAGCGAATCAAGAGCGCTATGCTAAACAACTCGGCGGCCTCGTGATTGCAATGGGAAGCATTGGTGTCGCGTTATTTTCAGTCATTATCTACCTATTGCGTGAACCGATTCTGTCTCTTCTTAGCGCTCCGGATAGTGTTCTTCCTATCATTGATAGCTATTGGATCTACTGGCTAGTCAGTGCTTGGGTGGGTGCCGTACTCTACTTCCTTTACAGCGTATGTCGCGCCAATGGCAATACGATGTTGCCGGGCACCATGATGATGGTGACCAGCCTTCTCAACTTAATCCTCGATCCTATCTTTATTTTCACTCTAGATATGGGGATCAACGGAGCGGCTATTGCCACCATTCTCGCCTTTGGTATCGGTATTTTGATTGTCGCCCCTAAGGTGACGCGTAAGCATTGGATGAGTTTCGACTGGAGCGATTTGAATGTGGTTAAAAGCGTGCGCTCGATTGGTAACATCATGGGCCCAGCAATGATCAGCCAATTGCTGCCACCACTATCATCAATGTTAGCTACAAAGCTTCTCGCCAGTTACGGCACAGCAGCCGTTGCAGCATGGGCACTCGGCTCTCGCTATGAATTCTTCGCCATTGTCTCGGTGCTTGCCCTGACCATGTCAATGCCGCCAATGGTTGGTAGGTTACTCGGTGGTAACAATTTAGCCGACATTCGTAAGCTTGTAGTGATCGCATGTAAATTCGTTATCGGTTTTCAAGTCGTTATCGCGGCGATCACCTTACTCACCTCTGATTGGCTAGCATTGCTAATGACCAGCGAAGCAGAAGTAGAAACCATCTTAAATTACCACCTGATGATCGTGCCATTTAGCCTTGGGCCTTTGGGCATCTGCATGTTAATGGTTTCAATTTCAAACGCACTTGGCAAATCCTATACCGCCCTGACAATCTCAGCTCTGCGTCTATTTGCCTTTTTCCTACCTTGTTTGTGGTTAGGTGCGCAGCTAGGAGGGATTCAAGGTCTATTTTGGGGCGCATTCGGCGGTAATATCCTCGCGGGCATATGCGCTTGGTCTATGTACCAAAGAGCATTAGGCCAAATTGAAGCTAAACTACAATCTGCATAATTTGTCGATTGCAATCTAAAGCATATGTCGATAGTCTAAAAACTCATCACTTAGGAACAATTATGACATTCACGTTTACCTACCTTTGGCTCCTTCTCCTCAATGCCTGTAGCCGGTAGGTAATCTCCTGTCTGGCTGCGAGAAACGTAGCCAGTACACCACTTTTCTCGTAGCCACCACTCTCAAATAAAGGATACGAGAAACATGACTGAAGAAGCACACGTCGCCCCCTCATCAAGCACACCCATATCTCAAGTCGGGATATTACTTGCGCTCGCAGGTTGCATTCTCTTTTCGATAAAACCCGTTTTGGTCAAAGTAGCCTACCAATATGGTGGTGACGCAACCTCTATTATGACTCTGCGTGCGTTTAGCTCTCTTCCTCTCTACCTACTAATGCTCGTTTACTTATGCAGAAAATATGAAAACCGAACGAAGGTGAAAGAACACGGCTTCAAAGCGGCCGCTATTGGCGTGATGGGCTACTATGTAGCAAGTTTCCTCGATATCGCGGCGTTGGAGTTTATTACCGCCCAACTAGAGCGGTTGTTGATCTTCTTGTTTCCCACTTTTGTAGTACTGATCAGCTGGGCAATGTATCAACAAAAGCCAAATCGAACCGTCATTATTTCTGCCTTGATCGGTTACCTAGGGATCAGTTTTATTGTTATCCATGACTTCAACACGTTGGGGCAATCAGTGCTTCTTGGCAGCTTACTCGCTGTTGCTTCAGCGCTAGTGTTCGCTTTTTATTTAGTATGGAGCAAGCCACTTATCGGCCATCTGGGTAGCTCGCTGTTTACCAGTATTGGTATGGGAAGCGCAGGGTTGGCTATTTTAGTTCACTTAGCGCTAAGCGGCGCTGATATTGCCACTTGGGGCCGTGAGCTAATCGTAACCGGTGTGCTACTTGGCATATTCTGTACCGTGTTGCCGTCGTATTTGGTCGCCGCTGCGATGGCAAGGCTCACACCAACAACCTTGAGTCTAACAAGTAATATAGGCCCAGGAATTACCGCTGGAATGGCAGTAGTAGTACTCGATGAAGTGTTTACGATCTGGCATGCACTCGGGCTTGTTCTAGTCGTCGTGTCGGTTTACACCTTAAATAAAAAGTAAAATTGCACCAAACTTTGCTGAATCATTCGAATCGTTTGTCCAACACGCTCAAATTCGTCAGGTGACCTGAGCTAAATAACATCGTATGATTCAGCTTATCTATTTTTCAGACACTTATATCATGAGCACCCAAAACCACCACCCTCTTCAAGGCGCTAGTTGGATGCTAAGCGCAGGATTGGCTTTTGCCATAGTAAACAGCTTGGCTCAAATGGCGAGTATCAATTACGGTCTTTCTTCGACAACGGTTGCCCTGATTCAATATGCAATCGCACTTGTGGTTATTCTGCCCTATTTAAAGACACTGGGTATTAGGCAGTCACTGCGTACGCAGAATCTAGGCCTGCACATTCTACGTGTCTTCTTAGCAGTGATTGGCATTCAACTATGGTTATGGGCGCTTGCCTATCCTGTGCCGATTTGGCAAGGCATCGCCCTGCTAATGACGTCACCGTTATTTGCGACAATCGGCTCTGGATTAATCCTTAAAGAGAAAGTAGGCGCGGCTCGTTGGGGTGCTACCATCACTGGCTTTATTGGTGCCATGATCATTTTAGAACCTTGGGCGGACGATTTTAGCTGGGCGACACTCCTTCCTGTCGGTGCGGCGTTCTTTTGGGCCTGTTACGCGCTGATGGTGAAGAAGCTGTCTTCACAAGACTCTCCGTCAACCATGGTTGTCTACCTACTGATACTCATTACACCGTTTAACATTTTGCTCGCTCTACCAGACTGGCAACTGCCAACAGGTGGAACATTATGGCTAATATTGATTGGGGCAGGTGCTATGACAGCGCTGGCGCAGTGGGCTATTGTTAAAGCATACTCAGTGGCAGATGCTTCTTTTGTTCAACCCTTTGATCACGCGAAACTGCCATTAAATGTATTAGCGGGTTGGATGGTATTCGGCTGGGTACCACCGGGTAGACTTTGGCTTGGCGCAGCAATCATTATCGCTTCTGTGGCTTTTATAACTCAATGGGAAGCAAAAAAGCCGAAAAAGTTGAAAGAAATTTCGAGCTAGACCGTTCTAATTAGTCATAGCTTTTAACGGAGAAACCTCTATGACACAACCAATCAAATTAACACTTTACCGCTGGGCTGGCAGTTGGGGACCATTCAAAGTCAACATTCCTTGTGGCGAGTGTACTTTGACCAAAGATATCCTTAAGGACACATTCGAAAATGAACTTGCCGGTATCCCAGTTGAGCTTGAAGTGAAAGATTGGTTATCTCATTGGTGGGAGCCCTTGAAAGTAGGTGCATGGCACGCGCCCATTCTGATGGTCGAGGGCAAAGTGGTAAGCCAAGGGGAAGCGCTAAACCGTGGCGTGCTCGTGCAATCTATTATCCAAGAATGGACTAAGCGCGATACTCTAAAAGGCAACATTGTTTATGGTAAGGCAACTTGCCCTTACTGTGTCAAAGCGAAAAAGATCTTAGATGAAGCTGGTATTGAATACGAATACTACGATGTCGTTAAAGACAGCGCTGCCCTTTATCGAATGATCCCTGAAGTAAAAGCTATCATTGGAGAGAAAACGCCAGTTACTGTTCCTCAAATCTGGCTGGATGGTCATTACATTGGTGGTGCCGATAACCTCACTGCTTGGATTGAGGAAAAAGGGCTAAGTACAGTGCCAGACAACGTGGTTTCTCTATAAACTTTCCACCAAGCAGAAACAACAAAGCCCCGCTGATTTCAGCGGGGCTTTGTTTTGATGAGCCAGATAGCTTCGCTCGCCTAACTCATAAAATCCTTTTCAACTACGCGCTGATTACTTTTTTCATCATACGTTTGATAAAAGAAGTCTTCTTTGCTTTAGGCTTGCCATAAAGAGCATCTTGCATGGCTTGCTTAGCGATCATCTGACCTAGATATGCGTTGCCTAATTCGTGATTCATGATTATCTCCTCAAAGTAAGGAGTGTGATTTTAATCACAACTAGATTAAAAACAAGATCTAAATCACATTAAATTTAGCCACTAAGCGCGTTTTGGCTGTTGATAGGTTTTTCCAGCCACCTGATAGGTATCTTTGCGCTTCACATCAAACATGACATCAAAGAACCAAGCAACAAAACGGAGCACGTCATCGCCTTCATCCATCACATGCTCAACAAACTCTTGCTCTTCACCTTGCTCATTAGCCTGTACAGTTACGTGATAGATACGCTTAGCACCATCGACTTCTGCCAATGCAAATTGCCCAGTGAGTGATTGAGCAGCTTCTGCCACTTCTTGGTCTTCGCTTGCTTTCAGTACCTCTAAGGCTTGCGGCAGGTTCTCTTTATCACATAGCGATTTGATTAGCGTTTCAAAATCTTTAAGTTCCATTGATTCAGTCTCAACATAGAAATTTGCGGGCATTGTATACCCAACGCACGATCAAGCAAACTTTTGCTGAGCGACGATAAGCTTTTTCGACGATATTAGAACCAAACCCATTGTAGTCGCTGAGATGAGATAGAAAACTCCCATGCTCATTTGGCTTTGCACCCAATGCTCGACCAAATAGCCTCCAAATGCCCCGGATAAACACATTTGTACCGCCCCTGATAGTGCAGACACGGAGCCCGCTTGTCGCTTGTGTGGTTCAAGCAGCATGCTGATCGAAAGCGGTGTCGCAAGGCCTTGTGCAATAGTCAGCAAAGTAAACGCCCACACAAGATTAAATAGAGTGACTTCGGTAACCAATAACCACAAACCAGCGAGCATCATCGTCGAAATGGCTAATGCAAGGATCTGCTTGGTATCTAAATAGCGGTTCACCACATTAAGCAGTAAACTTCCCATCATCAAACCGGCTGACGGTATGATCATAACCGAACCATATTCTGCCGCCGTTAAACCAAGTTGATGCTGTAATATAAACGGCATGACAGATAACGACACAACACTGGTTAGGTAGGTCACCCAGTTATAACTTGCACTGGAGATCACCTGCTTATTGGTCACTAGGCTGCCATAATTTCTAATCACGCTCATCAGTTTGAAACGCGTCTTTCCATAGGTCATGGTTTCAGGAAGAACGAAATACCCCAAAGTAAAGATGGCGATTAGATAGAGTAAGACGAACATAAACACCGCTTCCCAGCCCAAATAGAAAGCGATCCAACCGCCCATGACTGGCGCGATGATCGGCATGATAGAAGCCGTAATAGAAATGTAGGATAAGGCTTTCGTTAACTGAGCTCCTTCGTAGCTATCTCGGAGCACACTTCGGCCAAGAACGGACGCACTACCCGCCCCTAAACCCTGCAGAAATCGCCCAATAATCAGTATGGTTAGGTTATCGGTGAAAGTAACGCACATGACAGTGGCGGCTAAATAGATCCCCTGCCCGAGAATAAATACCGGGCGGCGACCAATGGCATCTGACAAAGGGCCGTAAAAGAGTTGAGATAGGCCAAAAGCGACGAGAAAAACGGTGACTAAAAGTTGTACGTCGGCTTGCCCTACATTCAGGCTGTTACTGATCATCGGCAATGAGGGAAGGTAGATACTGACACCGACTTGACCAGTCGCGATGATCATCATTGCTAACAATATAGGTGTTTTTTTCATAGTAGCTCCTCATTAAACCGACAATGAAACGAGTTTAAATTAGTCACTATTCAATGATAATATACCGATATGGAAAGTGATTAATTCCCAAAGGGAAATAATAAGGTGGCATTATGGATTGGATTCAAAGTGTGCAGAGCTATATTCGTGTCGTTGATGAAGGCAGTTTTAACGGCGCGGCAAGAACGCTCAATACCACCAGCTCAGCGATCAGTAAACGTATCCATTGGCTAGAAGAACGCATCGGTGTGCAGTTGCTAAAACGTACTACTCGCTCAGTCACTCAAACTGAAGCCGGTGCCTTATTTTATGAGCGTGCCAAGGTACAACTTGATGGCTGGCAATCGATTGTCGACGAAACACGTTCGGTATCTCAGACCCCAGCAGGATTACTTAAAATAGGTGCGACTCTGGCCGTAGGATCAAAGTTTCTAGTTCAGTATTTGAACGACTTTTTGCAGATGTACCCTGATATCCGCATTCAACTGATCACAACCACGCCCGGTCAATTACCAACATTGAGTTTGGATCTGTTTATCAGCCGTGAAATTGAACAGCTCAACTCGCTGAGTTTTAAGGCCACTCCCCTTTTTGAGCACCGAGCTGGTTTCTATGCGTCACCGAGTTACATTGAGCAGTTTGGTGAGCCGCAAAGCTTTAAAGAGCTTACTCAGCACAACATGTTGGTATGGGGAGAGAGAACCCAACGAGAGATTTCCCTGACTAATGGCCATAAGATTTTGCTCAATGGCAACTTCGCTACATCTAATCCAGAAGCTCTTTTTTATGCCGCAAAAAGTGGGATGGGACTGCTACTCACTAACGATGTAATGATCAAAGAAGATCTTAAGCTCGGGGCATTGCAACGTATTCTGCCAGACATAACTGCTGATGAAGCAACGGTTTACGCCTACTACCCAAAGCTCGACTATCAACATACACGTACTAAACTGTTTTTAGACTACCTTAAAGAGCGCCTTTCCAACCAAGTGTAAGCTTTGTTTACCGAACGCAGGGCCTATATTTGGCATTTGCAATAATATGCGACACGTACCATATTTAATGAGTAACTAAATTGATAATTAAGTGATACAAATCACAATAACAGTGAGTTACCAATATGGTTAGGACAACGTCAGTACAGAACTCGTTAAGCGTCGAGACGATTAACGATACGCTCAGCCTCGATGGGCAAGATCTTCTCAACAAAGCTACGTTGGAGCTTCAGCAATACTCGAACTCATTTTGTACATGTATTATTGAGCTTGATCAGTTTACCAACCGTTCAACGCTCCTCGCCTCTTCTAGTGGCGTAAAATTGCAGCGTGATGATTATCTCGCGCCGCTGACTCATAGCACTTGTACCATTGTGATTAAGTCTAATCAGGACTACATCGTCTGCGATTCGAATGCAAAAACGCTCCACCCTAATGAACAATATATTTCTGAACATGATATCGAGTCGTATCTAGCGATCCCCCTAAAAACCAGTAATGGCGAGGTTTTAGGGATCTTGCTGTCCGCCTATACTCGCGCTTTAGACCCCAACCTCAGAGAGGAGCTGATATACAACCACAAGCTATTTGCCAATATCGTCACCCACAACCTTAAGTCGAAATGGCTAACGGCGCGTTCAGAGACGTTAGTTGATCAACTCAGTTATGAAGTATCCCACGACAATCTCACTGGGCTACTCAACAGAAGTTATCTTTCAGACAAGCTTGAGAGGCTAAGCCAGACGCAAAACATTCCATTTACGCTCGCCTATTTGGACATTGATAACTTCAAATCTATTAATGACTTATATGGAAACTATATTGGCGATCAACTGATAAAGTTTGTTGCCAATACCATCAAGGAAGCAATAAAAGATGAGCAATTCGCCTTTCGAATTGCCGGGGATGAGTTCGCCTTTATTACCCAAGCTAGTGACCCCTTCAAGGTCTGCTACACCATCATTAAGAACCTAGAAAAAGGCTACCAAGATCCTTCGCACAAAATTAAGTTCACAGCGAGCATCGGCTTAGCAAAAAACATCAATCAAAGCCTATCCGCCGACCAAATCATTCTCAATGCCAGTTTAGCGCTGAAGGATTGTAAGCAGTCTCGTCATGTACACGTACAATGTTACGATACCCATTTAAGTGCTCAATACTATCGTAAAGCCCTGATCATTGACGCACTCCGAACCGAACTCGCTAAAGAGTCGATTAGTGATAGCGAACTTTACGTCGCGGTGCAGCCCATTGTTGAACGTGACAATAATAATTGGGACTACTTCGAAGTACTCGCTCGTTGGCAAAGCCATGCGCTTGGGACAATTTCGCCGCTGGAGTTCATTGATGCCGCTGAGCAATCTGGGCTTATTGTCGAGCTAGGTGAGCACATCGTAGAATTAGCCTGTAAAGCCAAGCTAGCCCTAGAAAAAGGACTGGGGCATGGCGTTCGTCTGAGCCTAAATTGCTCGGCGCACGAGTTACACAACTCGAACCGTTACTTACAGCACTTACTCGACACCATAAAACACTATGGTTTTAAACCTGATGAGTTCACCATCGAGCTAACAGAGACGGTGCTGCTATCTCAGACCGAGGAAGTGAAAAAGATCCTCAACAAGCTAAGATTCCTTGGTTTCAAAGTGGCACTCGATGACTTTGGTACTGGGTATTCTAGTCTCAACTATATCCATAGTTATCCGATCGACTGCATCAAGATTGACGCGACCTTTATTCGCAATATGCATACCAATGAAACCGCCGAACGTGTGGTGTGGCTTATCGTCCAACTTGCTAAACAATTGAATCTCTCTTTGGTCGCGGAAGGTGTTGAGGATCAAGAAGCGCTTGAAAAGCTCTATGACATGGGGTGCAGTCAGATTCAGGGTTACTATTTCTCAAAGCCGGATAAACCACAGAACATCATTAACCAAAGCTTTGAACGTATCACCCAGCAGCAACAAGTGTCTAACGGATAAGTTCTAGATAGGAAAGTTAGGCTGACGCTTAGAAAGGCACTTCGACCTGCATCATGAAGTCGCCGTCATACTGCTCGTGCCAACGGTAATCGAGTCGCATGCGTGGTGTACCTGCATCCATATCGCCAAAACCGAGGCTCAGCTGCACGCCATGGCTCCTGATCCAGTTTTCGGTGTTCATCTCTTTGAGCTGATCTTCCAACTCATTGGGCACCCAAACGCCAACACCAAAATAGTTGGACGAAGCATTATTTGAAATCAGTGGATTAGTCTCGTTGCCCAGTAGCCAATCTGACCAGTATGAGGAGTGATCAGTTTTCTCTGCTAGAGTCAGATCGACAATGGCTTCATTTGTCACAGTGCCATCAATCTCTAGATCAAAGATTGTTGTACATACTGGACTTGAACCTTCAAACATTAACGAATGCGCAGAAATACCCTCTTGGTACAGCTCGCAAGCCGCAGCAAGTGGAGAGAACGATAACATCACACATATCATTCCACGCTTTAACATTCACACCTCAAATAAATAGAACGAAGTTCTATTTAATAGTACTCCTTTTCGATTAACTTGCGTAATACTTTTACCGTAACAAGATGTGAAATATCTTCGCGCTGTTTGAGGGCATTACGAATATCGGTGCTTCTCACTTTGACTTTTTCAGGGCAACACAAAAGAGACCAGCGATTGACGATCTCATCCGCTTTATAAAACTTAGCAAAGCTAAGCAGGTTATCTGGCCCGATAACAAAGGTGAGTTCGCTGTCTGGGTATTTAGCCTCTAAAGCTTCAAGTACGGCATAAGTCGTTACACTGCTTTCTGGTGAATAAAGAGACTCTTCGAGCGTAGATCGCTCTACGTTATTAACCTGTAAGTCTTCAATAAAAGCATCAACCAGCTCGCATCGAGCGCTGTATTCCAACATCTGTTTACCCCAAGCGTGAGCAATGCTTGGCAGCAACAGAACTCGATCAAAATGGGTTAAGGACTCGATCACGCTTTTATGGCCCAGACTTGGTGGGTTAAAAGCGCTTCCAAATACAGCAATTTTGCTCTTTTTATTCATTTACTCGTTATTGAAAACCGTGATCACAGTTTTCTAATTCCTTGATTGCGGTATGATATAGGCACGTGACTTTAACACGTTCACTTCAGCATAAATATGCCTTGCTGAGGTAGACCTGTTAAGGCTACCAACTTTACTACCCAATTTTAAACTACATTGCTTGCAGGAAGGAAACATAATGGAACAGTTGATTCGCGATGAAATGCGCGTTCTGCCGTCGATCGATCCTCACTTTGAGATAACACGTCGTGTCGACTTTATTAAGCGAAAACTTCAAGAAGCAGGATGCAAATCGCTGGTTCTTGGTATCAGTGGTGGTGTTGATTCAACGACGTGTGGTCGATTGGCGCAGCTAGCCGTTGATCAATTAAATGAAGAGTCTAATGGCGGCTACCAATTTATCGCAGTTCGACTGCCTTATGGCGAACAGAAAGACGAAGATGAAGCACAGCTTGCCCTTCAGTTTATTCAGCCGTCTCACTCGGTTTCCGTAAATATTAAAGCAGGTGTCGATGGCCTTCACGCGGCAAGTCACACAGCACTTGAAGGAACTGGATTACTTCCTGAAGATAAAGCCAAAGTTGATTTTGTAAAAGGGAATGTTAAAGCCCGTGCGCGAATGGTCGCTCAATACGAAATTGCGGGTTATGTCGGTGGTTTAGTGATTGGTACTGACCATTCTGCCGAAAACATCACTGGCTTCTACACGAAATTTGGTGATGGTGCCTGTGACCTTGCCCCTCTATTTGGTTTAAGCAAACGCCAAGTGCGTGAAGTGGCTGCGACTCTAGGTGCGCCAGAGTTGTTGGTCAAGAAAGTTCCTACGGCGGATTTAGAAGAGTTAGATCCACAAAAAGCTGATGAAGACGCGCTTAACCTTACCTATGAACAGATTGATGATTTCCTAGAAGGTAAGCCAGTATCTGCTGAAGTGACCGAGCGTTTAGTTCACATCTACAAAGTGACTCAACACAAGCGTCAACCAATTCCAACCATTTACGATTAACGTAAAAATAAAATAGCCTCTCAATTGAGAGGCTATTTTCTAATTTTTTGCCTAAGAGCGATTCTTGACTGGATTCGCGTAACTGGCCACTAAAAATGGCTGCGCGCCTTGCGGTAATAAATTGAGTTTGTCAGCTAATGTGGCTTTCACATCTTCGCCGACGTCTTCGTTACCTGCCGCAAGCTGATTAATTGGAAACAGCTTGTAGTTTGCATGTACTTGACGATCAATCTCTTCTGCTAGGGCTTCTGGCGTTTCGAAGTCTTGTTCTATCACATCACCAAATGCGACATGCACATGACCTTTATCGCCCACGATGCCTTGGATAATGCTTTCAATATCTTCGAACTCGCCTTTCTCGTAGCTTCCTACCGAATCTTTAGCGTGCAGTTCAATCGCTTTGGCAATATCACAAGGATCATTTTCATAAGAGATGGCAACTGGCACAATCTTTAAAGATTTAATGTACTCAGGGAATGAAAGCTTTTGTTTGCGGCCTTCCACATGAAACATTTTTAGGATAGCTGGATCAGTAAAGTCGTTGCCATCTTTCGCACGACCTTCTTTTTGTGCAATCCAAATTGAATGACCGGTTTCTAGCGAGTGCTTGATGTAGCCAGACAATGTCCCTAATGCCTTCATCATTTCACGAGGGCCTTTTGCCGAGCGCTTGACAATAAAGCTTTTGTTGAGCTTCATTAGTTCAGTCGCACAAGGCTTTTTCAGTAGATTATCACCAATCGCGATGCGCACGGTTTTGTGACCACTTTGAAACAGACCATAGTTAACAAGTGCAGGATCCATCGCGATATCACGGTGATTAGAAACAAAAAGATACGCCTGCTCAGGATCTAGATTTTCTAGCCCGCTGTACGTAACACCTTTGGTGGTTGTTTTAAGCGTTTGATCAAGATACTTCTTTACTTCTACTTGAATCGTCTCAACTGAGTTCAGTTTTGACCACTTCATCTTAAGGTAGATCTTAACCATTGGAGACATTAAGGTCTTAAACCAGCCTGCATGGTTAGAAAAGCGGTGCTGCAAAATCGCACTGATGAATTCTTCATCGTTAACCAAGCGGTCAATTGCCGCTGGAATTTCGTCATCGTTATAGGGACGAATTTCAATAAATGGGTCTGTGTTTGTCGTCATTATTTTATACATTAGGTAAAAAGCGGGACTATTCTACGCATAGAAAGCGTTCTTGGCAGCTATAGTTCTCTCAGATTCATTAAGGTCAGACCAGACTAATTATTCGAATTTGCGCTATGACCTGCACAAAGTTGGCTTTTTTTCCAAGAAACGTTAATCTTAGCGCCCCGAAATTAGAGATTGCCCCCATGCACCACGCTATATCTTTTCAATCTAAACTGAACGACTTTCTGATTTGTACGCCACGTAAGAAGTCGCTAAAACATCAACTTATCTGCGTTAAGCAAGGTTTGGTGTTAGTCAAACTTGGAAAATTGGAATATGCCGTGGAAGCAGGTCAGTCATTCTGGCTGCCGTTTGACACACTTACCTCGCTCACTTACACGCCCAATACCATCGTTAGTTCCGTCGGTGTTTCTTCTCGCGTTGTAGCATCGTTTCCTAAACAGGGTGGCTATATCCAAGCAGAGGAACTTCTATCAGCACTGTTGAACCGTTTGGAGATCCACAATGGTCACCACGAACGTCAAGTAGATCTGCTTAAGGTCGTACAAAGCGAACTCACGACGCTAAAGCCTGAGCTAAAAGAGACTCGATACACAAAGCAGATTAATCAGTGGCAAGCCGATAAAGAGTCCTCGCTTTCCAATGAACTCAAATTAGTCTTGCGAGTCCGTGAAGCCAACAAGCAGATGCAATCCGGTAAGAAACGTCCAATGGTTGTTGAATCTTTGTTTGATGGCAATGATGCTTTGCTGGTAAGCCTTGAACAAACAATCCTAGGTCGTGAATTAACATAAAAGTTCTAGAATTTACTGGCTGAATGCCCATTTCATAACTATAAATCTATAAGTAACTGCTTTATTTATAGAAGAGGATTGTGAAATGAAATTCAGCCATAAGATTGTGGCCGCTTCGTCTGTCTTGCTTTTAGCGACTGTCACCCTTCTAACCTTGCAACAATATCACACCGTTAAAAACGAAATTAAGACGCAAGTAACCTCAAGCGTTACGGAAATCGTAGACGGCGTTCGAAACACTACCGCCGCAGAAATCAATGGACGTAAAGCCATCGCTGAGTACGCCACCAGCATGCTCGAAGTTGACCTATCTCCTGACGCTGTCACTTCTGTCATTACCCGCCCTATCGTTAAAGACACCTTTTTATTGGCAGGCCTTGGCTTTGAGAGTGATGGCTCAAACATCAACAATGACCCCTCATGGAATCCCGGACCTACTTGGGACCCAAGGGTTCGACCTTGGTACATTGACGCTAAAAACTCAGGAAAGCTCGTTATTACCGCCCCTTACGCCGACTCAGCCACTGGCGAAATATTGGTTTCAATTGCCACACCAGTTCGAGAAAACGGCCAGTTTATTGGCGCGATTTTTTATGATGTAAGTCTTGCTGCACTGGCTGAAGTCGTGAACAAAGTACAATTGTTCAATGCGGGCTATGTGTTTATTGTCGCCGGAGATGGCACAACCATTGCCCACCCAACGACTGAGTTAAACGGTAAACCTATGTCAGACTTCTTGGGCAATGCCCCTATCCAAGATGATCCGCAACAGGCAATGATTGATGGCAAGGCTTACACACTCGACTTTTCAAAAGTGCCAGGTGAGGATTGGTACATTGGCGTTGTTCTTGATGAAGAAGTGGCGTATCAGTCTTTAGCAGACCTTCGCAACAGCTCGATTATCTACACCATCATAGCCTTGGTGATCAGTATTGTGATTCTGCTTATACTGATTAAGACCTTGATGCGCCCACTAGATACCTTGGGTGATGCCATTCAGGATGTAGCCACGGGTCAAGGTGATTTAACCAAACGACTCGATACCAACACAGATCAAGAATTCTCCACATTAGCTTCAGGATTTAATGAGTTCACTGGAACCTTACAGCAACTGATCACGCAATCTAAAGCGATAGGGGAAGAGATATTACGTGGCTCGGAAATGACCTCAATGGGGCTGCAAGAGTCCGCTTCCGCAATGCAAGACCAATTGCACGAGTTAGAGCAACTTGCTACCGCGATGCATGAAATGGCTACGACCTCTGGGGATGTCGCCAATAATGCTCAAGGTGCCGCTGCGGCCGCTCGTGAAGCAGATGAAGCTACAAGTACAGGGACAGCAATTGTGAGTGAAACGACTCATGCTATCGACAACTTATCGCAAAAAATCGACGAAGCCGTTGAAGAGGTCAAGGTCTTAGAATCAGCGACCGATAATATAGAAACTATCTTGAAGGTAATTAACGATATCGCAGATCAAACCAACCTACTCGCCCTTAACGCAGCAATTGAGGCAGCCCGCGCAGGTGAATCTGGCCGAGGGTTCGCTGTGGTTGCTGATGAAGTTCGAACCTTGGCACAACGTACTCAAGAGTCAACAACTGAGATTCGCAACATGATTGAACAGCTTCAAGCCGGTGCAAGCTCAGTTTCAAATGCGATGAACATGAGCAAGAGCACAGCCACCAACGCGGTTGAACGAGCTCAAGAGGCGAATGTCGCACTGGAAAGCATCCGCGATGCAATTCAGCAGATCAGTGATATGAATATTCAAATCGCTTCCGCGGCAGAGGAACAGAGCTTAGTTGCCGAGGAAATTAACGGCAATACAGTGAAGATTAAAGATCTTTCAACTCAAGTTGCCGATGCCGCTGAGAATGCCAATATTGCCATGCAAGCACAAACAGAAAACATCCGAGAGCAAGACTCGATTTTAAATAAATTTACCGTTTAGACAAACGCACTAACCAGTAGGCGCACTCGATTTGAGTGCGCCTCGTTTGTTTTAAATTACCACTAACATCATTGCCGTATTAGACTCTACTACTGCGGTACACTGCCCGTTTTGTGGCGCAAAACTATCAAGCGACAGCAAGTCCATCCAATCTGAATTCGCTTTAAACTCTATGGTTTGTGAGCGTTTAGATTTATTAATAATAACCAAACCATCTTTGCCGCGGCTAAACACCAATAGATCATCTGAAGCCTCAATAATCTTCATTTGAGAGCCATGCATACGATTGTGAAAATCAATCGCTGCGATCATCTTTTCGTCTTTCCAAGCATCAACCCAGCGTGGCTGCTTGTCTGAATTAACGACCCCACTGGTATCAAGATCAGTGTATATCAGTGGTACTCCGCCATCTCTCCCGAGCAAGTAACAATACCCCAGCCACTCTTGGTTTTCGCTCATGACTAAGTTTGCGAAAACATCGTTGTTAGGAATATCGTGGGTGATAGCAAACGTAATTGCCCGTGATTCAGACAACGCTTGCCCGAAGCAATATGGGTCGACCAAGCTTTTTAAGCTACCATCGATTTGCAGGGCATCATGCATTGTCTGAAACAACGGGAAGTCATAGGCGCCCAATCGCGTTTCAGCAAGGTAAGGCTGTAAGAACAACTCGTACTCGGGCTGCGTTGCGCCACCGCTGGTAATGATTTCACCGAAGATATGAATATCTTGGCAAATCTCTTCTGTCCAAACCTCTTTTAGATGCTCCAAAGTCATGTGTTTAGCGGCATCAATGCGAAACCCTTTAACTCCCATACCTTTAAGCGCCTTAAGATAAGCTTGCTGCTGCTCAATGACGTGCGAGCAAACCCTTAATGTTGGCAAGCCTGGATCAGTAGGACCGCCAGTTATGCGGCCATTTTGCACTTGCCAGCGATCTTCCCAGTCTTCAATTCCAAACGCTTCGACAAAGTCGTCATGATCGAAAATGGGCTCACTTAAATCTCCAAACAAGCGCTGGTTCTGATAATAATCAGCAGATTGTTGGTAATCGAGCATGTCTGAGGCGTTTGGATACTTTAGATCTGTCCTTATCGAAGATTCATTCGCCATATGGTTGAACACCACATCGGCATACACACCAACGCCATAAGACGATAGAGTCTCAAGCATGCTTCTAAATGTTTCAGTATTGCCAAGTTGATTATCAATCACTCGATAATCTTGCGGTTGGTAGCGTTGCCACCACTTGGTACCTGTTTCCCTTTTTAATGATTTCATTGGTGGTGAAACGAGTACGTACTTGTAGCCCGCTTGATGGATCTGTCGCGCTCGTTGTTCGACCATTTCATATGGCCAATCAAACGCGTGCAAAATCACATCAGTTGCGTGAGAACAGTTCATCACGATTTCCTTTACAAGATTCATAACACGATAACGATACCCAAATATCCTTCATTTCTACTTTTCAGTTCTTATAGCAAAGCCACTTGAGTATCTACAGTGAACACTGATTACCATCCTAACAAAGCATTCGCGCTAAGCTCTTCCCCCTTTATCCATTTTTTTGCGTAGTAGCTTTTAGGCGTAGATTATCTAAATAGTGAGGTATTTAGTAAAATCTCATTGCGGACAGCGCTATACTTTCATCTGAGTTGCACAAGGATTGATGTATGAACAAAATTCGAATTGATATTGTTTCTGATGTCGTTTGCCCATGGTGTATTATTGGCTACAAACGTTTAGAGCACGCGCTTGCCGCTCTGGCAGATGACGTTGAAGCCGATATACAGTGGCACCCTTTTGAGCTAAATCCAGCAATGGGAGACGAAGGACAAAATCTGCGAGAGCACCTCGCTGAAAAGTATGGCACGACAACAGAAGCCAGTATCTCAGCGCGCGAAACTCTGACCAATCTAGGTAACGAAGTAGGGTTTGAGTTCAACTTCAATGACGACTCTCGAATCTATAACACGCGCAAAGCGCACCAGCTTTTAATGTGGGCACAAAGTGAAGGTAAGCAGTTCGATTTGGAGCTCGCTCTATTTCATGCCTATTTCACCGATGGTAAAGACATCAGCGACTCTCAAGTACTGATTGAGTGCGCCACAGGGCTAGGACTAGAGCAAGATGTCGTCACTAGCGTCATAGAAGATGAAAGCTGGGCTGAAGCCGTAGCATCTACCGAGCAACAATGGCTTGAAGCGGGCATCAATGCTGTTCCTGCAATCATCATTAATCGAAAGCACCTAATTTCCGGTGCGCAAACCACCGAATTGCTAATATCGGCCATCAATCAGATTACTCAATCTCAAGAATAGCGTTCATCTCTTTGCATTATCGCAACAAGAAAGGATGTCAAAACCAAGTCAATCTTTCACGTTCTGCAAGATAATATTTGCCTGCCTCAAATGGGCACACTATGCTGTTTGACGTTTTCTACAACCATAATGATAAAGGCAAGGTAATGCGCAGTTCTTACACTTATCCAATCGGTACCCCTGGTCAAAAGTGGGGTGACGCTGAGCGAATCGCTTGGCGTGAACAAACCACGATTAAACGTGAATATCAAGAAGAAGTCGTTCCCAAAATCTTAGCGCTTTCAGAGCAGTTTGATGTTGAGCAATATGGCGCTCTCTCTTATGACCAAGAGCGTTACCCGCTTTTCTGTATCAAATCTAACAACTGGCAAGAGGCTAAGCCAATTGTATTAGTTACAGGTGGCGTACATGGCTACGAGACCAGTGGAGTTCATGGCGCTTTAAAATTTGCAGCCAACGAAATGGAAAAGTACAGCGTACATTTCAACATTGTGATTGCTCCTTGTGTGAGCCCATGGGGTTATGAAGTGATCAACCGTTGGAACCCATTGGCGCTTGATCCAAACCGCTCTTTCTATCAAGACTCACCTGCCGAAGAATCTGCAAACCTCATGAAGCTCGTTGCCTCATTGGGCCAAGATGTGCTGGTTCACATTGATTTGCACGAAACCACAGATAGTGACGAAACCGAGTTTCGCCCTGCCCTAGCCGCACGTGATGGTATCGAATACATCGAAGGTATGATTCCGGATGGTTTTTACACTGTGGGTGACACTGAGAACCCTCAGCCTGAGTTCCAAGCTGCGGTGATTGAGTCAGTAAGTAAAGTGACTCACATCGCTCCAGCAGACGATAAAGGGGAAATCATTGGCTCACCTGTAGTCCAACACGGTGTGATTAACTACCCAATGGTTAAACTCGGCCTATGTGGCGGTGTAACGACCTGCACCTACGGCACGACCACGGAAGTTTATCCAGATAGCCCGAAAGTGACTGATGAAGAGTGTAATGACGCTCAAGTCGCTGCCATTGTCGGTGGCTTGGATTATGTAGTGGCGCAACTACAGTAACCGCCCCTTATACTGCTCCGGGGTCTGCCCGGAGTATTTTTTGAACATGGCAATAAACGGGCTGGCTTGGTTGTAACCTAGCGTGAACGCAACCTCTTTCACTGAGTGGCCTTTGCGTAGTAATTCCATCGAATATAAGTAACGAACTCTTAATCGCCACTCGGTGAAGCTCATCCCTAATTCAGCTTGGCAGTGTCTTGCCAATGTCCGCTCAGTGGTATGCACACGTTCTGCCCAAACAGACAAGCTAGTGTTATCAATCGGGTTCTCTTCCACCGCGGCAAGAATCTTGGCCAAGTATTTATTGTCTGTAGATGGAAGAAAATGATGTTGGGTATCCCGCGTGGCGAGTTGATCTAGCAGCACCTGAACTAAGCGCTTGTCTTGCTCAGATTCGGCAACATTGATGTCTCGTTGACGGAAATCATCAATAACAGCCGATACGATCGGAGTCACTTTGATCAGACTAGTGCAATCCGGGAAGTTCTCTGTGTGGGCTTGCGCAATATTGAGCGAGCAATAGGAAAGCGGCTTGCGATTAAAGCTGGTATGCATAATACCTGCAGGTACCCATATAGCTAAATGAGGCGGCGCTAGAAATCGAGTGTCTTCTGCCTCCATTTCCAAAATACCCCCGCTGATCAGCTGTACCTGTCCCCATGGATGGCTATGCATCCGAGTTTCGGTATTGGAGAGAAACGCTTCGAAATTCATAAATACATCTGATGGTGCTTTATCAATTGATAACGAAGGATGAAGGTGTTTTGCTGACTTTCTCAAACTTGTCTTCCTATGACGCACAATGTCTTTTTAAAGATATATATAATTATATCGACCTGTCAGACTATCTTCTACCGATAATAATGGGATGGTGTTCACATGGTCTACCTACTTCCTTTCTTTACCGTATGCATATGGGGCGGCAATGCCATCGTAAATAAAATGGCTGCTAGCACCATAGAACCCAGTGCGATGAGCTTTTATCGCTGGTTTCTCGCAATTGTCGTACTGACACCATTTTGCTTACCAAAAGTCATTCAGCGTTGGAGTGTAATACGCCCCTACTTGGCTAAACTTGCCTTTCTGGCGATGCTAGGGATGGTGTTAAACCAGTCACTTTCCTATTACGCCGGGTTAACGACTACAGCTTCGAATATGGCGCTAATTACTTCGTTGGTACCACTAATTTCGATTTTTATGAGTGTACCGATTCTATCTAAGCCTATTTCCCCACTTAGTATCGTTGGTGGCGTTATAGCGTTAGCCGGATTGGCTTTTATGCTAGGGAAAGGTGACATAGCCTACTTTTTACATCAAGACATTACGCCTGGAGACGGCATTATGGTCGTCGCTTCTATTTGCTACGCAGCTTACTGCGTGTTGCTAAAGCGGTGGAAGATGCCGTTATCAAACTGGACCATGGTGTATATGCAAGGCTTGCTTGCTCTCATCATGCTCACGCCACTATGGCTCACCAGCGAGCAGTTGTTGCCAAGCCAAGACGCGATACCTTTGATAGCTTACGCTGGTCTTGCAGCCTCAATTGCCGCTCCCTGGATGTGGGTTAAGGCAATTGATTTAATTGGCGCCGACTCAAGTGCGATGTTTATGAACTTAATGCCAGTCGTCGCCATCACTTTGGCTGCGACCATGCTGGGAGAAGACGTACACAGCTACCATCTTATGGGCGGCTTGCTTGTGGTGTCTGGTGTTGTTCTTTCACAGCTCAAATTGAAACGACTAAGCAGAAAATCATTAGAAAATGTTAATCAGGTATAGGTACTTCAGGTTAAATAGGTATATGTTTGTAGTATCTAATTTGCATATTGAATATTAAATGTGTAAATCAATTTTATAAATAATAAATATATACGACGTCTTAGATTGGCTAGACCTCATTTCAGTTGGAGGTCAAATGATCGAATTGGAGCATATCGAGCAGATATACAACCATAACCATTTTACGCTACATGAAGTTGTTCTTAATGAAATTGGCTCTTACGTTTTCGTCAAGAATCGCCAAGGTGAATACATGTATGCCAATCAGCTGACCTTAGAGTTGTTTAATACCAACCTGCAGGATCTCAAAGGAAAAACTGATTACGCGTTTTTTGAACCACACATGTTAGCCGACATACTCAAGACCGATGAGATGGTATTTAACACTGGTCAAAAGGTGATTAATGAGGAACGCGCTTTGGCTGTGACAGATGGTAGAGTTCGTGTTTACCGAGCCATCAAACAACCGATCATTCATTCTAAAACGAAACAAGTCATCGGTCTTATTGGTGTTTCTACCGATATCACCGACATCGTTGAGCTAAGGGAGAAACTTGCTGAACAAGCCTACACGGATGAACTGACCAGGCTCTATAACCGCCGTAAAATCTGGCAATGTTTTGAATCTTCTTATGAAAAGGCAAGGCAACAAGATTCTGCGCTATCTTGCATCATCATAGATATTGACCACTTTAAACGCGTCAACGATTCGTTTGGGCACGATTTTGGTGACAATGTGATAGTGGAGCTTGCCAACATCATTCACAGCAACTTACGAAAGAGCGATCACTGTGGTCGAGTCGGAGGTGAAGAGTTCTTGATAGTGCTTAACGATACAACAGGAAAAGAAGCCCATGATGTTGCAGAGCGGCTGCGTCATCAATTTCTTGAATCAGAACTCAATATTTTAGAATCTCCATTTTCTTTAAGCTGTGGCGTTACCCAGCTCTCTCCCAACGACAGTGAGTTCCTTGATTTATACCGCAGAGCAGATGATGCCCTTTACAAAGCCAAACATCTAGGCAGGAATCAAAGTGTTATTGAATAAAAAAACAGCCCCAATACAGGGGCTGATTTAATTCAGTAGATAAGCTAACTGACCACTTCAATATCGGTTTCTGGCACACAACAACAAGCCAGTGCAACCCCCATATTGCGCTCATGATCTTGTAGGGCTGGCACATCCGGTTGATGCACTTTTCCAGATTCCACTGTTACCTTACATGCGCCGCACAGACCCGCTCGACAACTGTTTGCAATAGGCGCACCTGCGTCTTCTGCTTGTTCAAGCAATGTCTTTTGATTGTTACCAACAAACACATGACCATTAACACTCAAAGTAAGCTCTTTCAATGGCTGTTGAGAAGTTTGGCTGACACCAAATGCTTCTTGGTGGTAGTTGTCTTCTGCTAGACCTTTCTTAAGTAATAAGTTTTTTGCTTTTTGCATAAAACCATCAGGCCCACAGACAAAGACTTGTCTTTGTTCAACATCGCGAATTTGCTTTAGGTGTGCGAGGGTCAAGCGACCTTTTAAGCCAAACCAATCTGTTGGGGCTTGAGACAGGGAAAACAGCACGGTTAAGCCATCATGTTTACGTCGCAGCTCATCCAACTCTTCCTTACAAGGGATATCTTCTACGCTGCTGCACTGATGATAGAAGACCACGTCATCGACTTGATTGTGATCTGAGAGATAACGAAGCATAGACAGCATCGGCGTGACACCGCTACCCGCAGATAATAGTAACAATGGCTGGCCATGTTTTTCACCCAAATGGAAACTACCATCAGGCTGTTCACACGTCAGAGTATCACCAATATTAAGATTGTCGCTGAGCCAATTTGACACGCGCCCGCCGTCAATGCGTTTAACAGATATCGCTAAGCGCCCCGGGCGAGAAGGACTTGAAGACAGTGTGTATCGGCGAGCAACATTCTCACCATCAATATTAATCAAGATAGGTAGATGCTGGCCAGGTTGATAGACAGGTAGTTCGCCGTGTTGTGGTTCAAGCCAAAAAGTGACGAAATCACGGGCAATTTCTTCTCTTTCAACACACGTCATCAGCAACTGTTTCGGTGTATTGTCTGGGTAGAACTCTTTCTCTTTGTACTCCAAGACTTCAACTGTATCGCCTTGATGAATCATACCTTCATTTTTAGCGACTAAGTTTTGTCCAAAGAAAACACCACCACGCTCGTTGGCACGGAACTGAGATAGAGTATTCAGCGGCTCTTTGCTCGTTCTCAACTCACCTCTTTCAACATCTACTGTCGTGAGTATGCAGCGCTCACAAGGTTTTACCGCTTCGAACTCCACCTCTCCAATACGGATGCGCTTCCAACCATCTTCACCAAAAGATTCCGTGCCAGACACGACAAGGTTAGTACGAAACTGCTCCATTGAATGAGCTTCTGGACTACGACGGTTTAGCTCTGCGAGTGATGCTTCACTGATCACTAGCACTGGATAACCATCAGCAAAACTGACGTTGTGGCCTAGCTTTTCTCGCACACGGTTAGATTGCTCGCCGCTAAACAGTAGCTCCACACGTTGGCCTAGTGCCTGACTGAACCAATCATCAGCTTCATCCGTTGTAGTATAAGCGACAAAGTGATCTTTCCACACTTGGGCTGGCGCTTCTTGCATCTTAAAATCGGCATAGCGGACTCTTAGCGGCGATTGGCCTTTTGCGGTAAATATCACCCCATCGGGTAACAAGCTTGAACGCACTTTGACCATCTGTGGGTACTTTCGAGCCGTGACCATTGACCCATCAGAGAGTGCAAGCATAAATCGACGGTCAAACATCAGACCTTGCTTTTCCACCCATGCCGTTGAGAGAGACAGCCCACCCACAGATTTCACCGGATAGACATTGATTTGAGAAAGAGTTGGAGCTGACATTGCTTATCCTAAGCTAGAATTATTGTGCAGCCATTATACTTGATTTGATTAGATTTCTTCTACCAAGCGTTAATCCATTGAATTGTTCTCAGTTTTGATAATCTAGGCCTCTACTCGTCAGATTTCGCTTAATGTTAATAGATAAACCTTCGACTAATAGACATACTGGCTCGTATTAAGATAATCCGTCACACACCCTAAACTCAATTCATGCGTTCTAAGGATTCTAATTATGAACAAGCTTATTATGATTCTTCTTTGTATCTTCCTTCCCCCTGTTGCAGTGTTTTTGGACAAAGGATTAAACAAAGACTTTCTGATCAATTTAATTCTTACATTTTTCTTTTTTATCCCAGGTTCTATCCATGCTCTCTGGTTAACTGTACGCTAAGCGTCTATTTACGCACAGATATCCGACAATTAAGGCTTTCGTCAAAAAAAGTGGATGAAATACATAGCGGTTTGCTCTATCATCCTGTCGCCTAAGCGTAAGCGTTTGCCTTCACAGTTTTCGCACCGTTTAGGCTCCAATCAGACAAACTTCTTATTATGGTGGGAGCAATAATGACAACACTTACGATCACACGTCCTGACGACTGGCATGTTCATCTACGCGATGGTGAAGTTCTAAAGGATACTGTGCGAGATATTAGCCGCTACAATGGCCGCGCGCTAATCATGCCGAATACTATCCCACCTGTTACCAATACCGAAATGGCACTGGCTTACCGCGAACGCATTATGGCTGAGAAGCCAAGCGAGCAGTTTGAACCTCTAATGGCGCTTTACCTAACGGATAACACGACTCCAGATGAGATCCGTAAAGCAAAAGAGTCTGGTGCTGTAGTAGCCGCTAAGCTTTATCCTGCAGGCGCAACGACCAACTCTGACTCCGGTGTCACCAACGCGAAGAATATCTACCACGTTCTTGAAGCAATGCAAGAAGTAGGAATGTTACTGCTGGTTCACGGTGAGGTGACGCATCACGATGTTGATATTTTTGACCGTGAAAAAGAGTTTTTAGATACCGTTCTTGCGCCAATCGTAAATGACTTCCCGAATCTAAAGATTGTTCTTGAGCACATTACCACTGCTGATGCAGCGATCTTTGTTAAAAACGCCAACGATAATGTCGCTGCGACAATTACCGCTCATCACTTACTTTACAACCGTAATCACATGTTGGTTGGTGGCATCAAACCTCACTTCTACTGTCTTCCAATTCTTAAGCGCAACACCCACCAGCAAGCGCTGATTGAAGCGGCGACGAGCGGCAGTAAGAAATTTTTCCTAGGTACAGACTCAGCACCACACGCTAAAGGCATGAAAGAAGCCGCTTGTGGTTGTGCAGGTTCTTACACTGCGCACGCTGCGCTAGAGCTTTACACTGAAGTGTTTGAGCTAGAGGGTAAATTAGAAAATCTTGAAGCATTTGCAAGCCACAACGGTCCGGATTTTTACGGTGTACCTCGTAACCAAGATACAGTAACGCTGACCAAAGAAGCTTGGCCTGTAGCAGAAACGATGCCATTTGGCGGTGACGTCGTTGTTCCTATTCGCGCAGGTGAAGAGATTAAGTGGACGGTTAAGTAAACACCTAGTTTAATCCTATCGACTAACCCCAGTAACTAAGTAGTAGTTGCTGGGGTTTTTATTTAGCATTCTATCAATATAACCTAAACTCAATGTAACATTCATATTGAGGTCACTATGCTGATTGAGTTAGATATTCCCACACTGTCCGTCGTCTGCGTCATACTTTCCTTGACGTATTGTGTTGGGCTCGCTTTGATTCAAACTCTTCAGCCTCGTATTCGCGGGATCAACTTAATTGCATTGGCACTGATGCTGCTTGGCGTTGGCTTTATGCTGATGAGCTTTGGTAACACGGTCTCTTTGTGGGTTTCCAAGATCCTAGCTAACTCCATTATATCAGTAAGCTTTATTCTCATTTTGCATGGTGTATGCCTTCTAAGGGGGTACGCTGCCTCACTCGCTAACTATGGCTACTACTCTCTCCCCGTGGTGATTACTCTACTCACCTATTGCACTTACTTTTCATCTTCAACTGACGCCCGTATCGCCATAATGGCTGGTTACACTTCCGCGCTTAGCTTTTTGACAATATACGCAAACCAACATGGTGCCAAAGAAGACATTGCCCCCTCAAAACGTTTGCTGTCTTTAGGGATGCTCGTTTACGCCACCTATAGCTTGTTCCGTCTTGGTATGCTTCCCTTCGAAGACAAAATCGATGACTTCATGGTTGCAAATTGGGTTCAGCAACTCGCATTTCTCTCTATCATAGCGATGATCATTTTTATCGGCTTTGCGATTACTTGGATGCTGACAGGAAGATTGGTTGCCACGATCTATCATTCTTCACTTAAGGATGAACTAACACGACTCTATAACCGCAGAGCGCTTGAAGAATTTGCCCCCAAGGAAGTGGCGCGGGCACAACGCTTTGAACACTCTCTTTCTGTCTTACTAATTGATATAGATAAATTCAAACAAATCAATGATGTGTATGGTCACCAAGCGGGAGACCATGTTCTAAGAACAATAGGCAGAATACTTAGAATAGAGACACGAAAGAATGACTTTTCATTTCGCTATGGTGGAGAGGAGTTTTTGGTATTACTTCCAGAAACCAACAAACACCAAGCAAAAATCGTCGCTGAAAAGCTTCGAAACGTTATTGAACGAACAACGATGTTACCCAGTAACCGCGAGTTCTGTACCGCAAGCTTTGGTGTCAGTGAGTTATTAGCCAACGAGCATTGGGAACGGTTAATAGAACGCGCCGATAGAGCGCTGTACGATGCTAAAAATCAAGGAAGGAATAGAGTTGTTCTCAGCGAAAATTCATACGATGCCCAAGTATCGTTAAACCATAAATGGAAGTCCTAACGGTACTCAAGCATCTATTCAGTTAATTATCTTGTGAGTTAAGCTGACAGCTCTTTTCGTACAAGCTCCGCCCCTGCACTTAAGGCATTTAATTTACCGCGAGCAATTTCACGCGATAATGGCGCCATACCGCAGTTGGTACACGGGTAAAGCTTATCTGCATCAACATATTTAAGTGCTTCACGCAGCGTCTCTGCAACTTCTTCGGCCGTCTCAATGCTATCTGTCGCGACGTCAATCGCCCCAACCATGACCTTTTTACCGCGAATAAGCTCTAGCAGCTCAATCGGCACGCGAGAGTTATGACACTCTAGCGAGATGATATCAATGTTAGACTTCTGCAGCTTTGGAAACACTTCTTCATATTGTCGCCATTCGGTGCCCAGCGTCTTTTTCCAATCTGTATTGGCTTTGATGCCATAGCCATAACAGATGTGAACCGCCGTTTCACATTTTAGTCCTTCAATGGCTCTTTCTAGACACGCGATGCCCCAATCATTCACATCATCAAAGAAGACGTTAAAGGCTGGCTCATCAAATTGGATGATATCGACACCAGCAGCCTCTAACTCTTTCGCTTCTTGATTGAGTATTTTGGCAAATTCCCACGCGAGCTTTTCACGGCTCTTGTAATGATCATCATAAAGCGTATCGATCATCGTCATTGGACCTGGTAACGCCCACTTGATCGGCTTATCTGTTTGCTGACGCAAAAACTTAGCGTCTTCTACAAATACAGGCTTTTGACGACTCACAGGCCCTACAACTGTCGGGACGCTAGCGTCGTAGCGATCACGAATCTTTACTGTTTGGCGATTTTCAAAGTCAACGCCACTTAAATGCTCGATAAATGTCGTAACGAAGTGTTGGCGAGTTTGTTCACCATCGCTGACGATATCAACGCCCGCATGTTGCTGTTCTTGTAAAGACAAACGAAGCGCATCTTGTTTGCCATCTGTTAGTTCTTCACCTTGCAGTTTCCAAGGTGACCAAAGCGTTTCTGGCTGTGCTAACCAAGAAGGTTTTGGCAGGCTTCCTGCCGTAGAAGTCGGTAATAGTGTTTTCATGCTTTTATTTGTTCTCATTATTATTAAGCGTAGCTAGCAGACCATTGCTCTAGCACGGTTTGATACGGCTTGATGAAGTGCTCTTGAGCAAACTTCCCTTGCTCTATTGCCAGTCGACTACGCTCTTCACGGTCATACACAATTTGCGTTAGAGAGTGATCGCTGTTTTTCAAACTTGGTTGATATGACGTACCCGCAACTGCATTCGCGTTGTAGATCTCTGGACGATAGATCTTTTGGAACGTTTCCATGGTGCTGATCGTACTGATCAGTTCTAAATTGGTGTAATCGTTGAGCAGATCGCCAAAGAAGTAGAACGCAAAAGGAGCAACACTGTTTGGCGGCATGAAGTAACGAACTTGTAGACCCATTTTCTGGAAGTACTGTTCCGTCAGTGAAGACTCATTTGGCTCATATTCATAACCTAGCACTGGGTGCTGGTTTTCAGTGCGATGATAAGTCTTGTTATCCGATACGCTTAAACAGATAACTGGGCGCTTTTTGAAGTTCTGCTTGTAAGTCGATGAATTAACAAAGTGCTTAAATAGTTTGCCATGCAGCTCACCAAAACCTTCTGGGATGGTGAACTGGGGTTTATCTTTATTATGGTCAAGGAGCAAAACGCTAAAGTCGTAATCACGAACATAGGAAGAAAAGTTGTTACCGACAATGCCTTCAATACGCTCATTCGTTTTATGATCGACAATGTACGTCTTTAAAACTTCAATAGAAGGGAAACTTTCAGCGCCAGATTCAATGTCCATATCAACCGAAACGATTTCCAGTTCAACTGAGTAACGGTCACCGTTAGGGTTATCCCAATGCGCAAGGGCATTAAAGTTATTATCGATCATGTTAAGCGCATTGCGCAGATTCTGTTGTCGACTCTCACCTCTCGCTAGATTTGCGAAATTAGTCGTAATACGTGTGCTGTCTGACGGGCTGTAGTTCTCATCAAGGCTGAGGCTCTTGATGCTAAATGTGAATTCTTTGCTCATAACGTTCTGTATCCTATTTCCTTAGATGAAAGCTGGTTTAGTTCCTACTCTTTCCATTTTATTTTTGATTTTTCTAGTCAGCTGTTAATGGCTCTTCAACAACCCTGCGATTAAATGGCTTAATTCTGCCTAGATATAAGAGTAGGTTCCTTTATAACGTTAATTCACATTTTAAGAACAATGGTTTTACTTCAAATACATTATGAGAAAAATTCATAATCAAATCTCATGATGGAAGTTCATCTCCAACAAGTGCACATAAAACTGATGTGACAAAGCCATACACGATTACTATCGCTCCCCTAGACGACGCTATTAGGTTTAACCACGCCAGTTGTTATGTTATAACATTCTATTAGTAAGCAGTTGTTCTACTTGCTGCGATTCTTAATCGCAGCGCTATCAAGAATATCGGGAGTATTTTTCAATGGATGCGGTTATAGCTAAGCCTACCTTAAGAAACACAACGGAATTTGAAACTTCATGCGTTAGCTTGGGCAAGCAAGCCGCTGTACTGAGTGATATCTACCAAGACGGAGTCAATATTGCCGTCTGGCAACGACGTTTCGATCAAGGCTTTGCCAACGTCGTCAGCCAATATATGGCCGCGAATCCAACCATTAGTAAATCTTTGACAGTTTCCCCTGCAAATGCATTTGAGGTTCTTGACTACGCGACTGATGGTGAAGCACCAAAAGCCCTTCTGGAAGATATGGCTCAGCTTGTTGATATGTTCTGCTACCTGTTTGACTTGGATGAAGTAGGATTGCGATTTGCCACATTAAGCGGAGCGATGTGTCCACGATTCCATGTTGATCAGGTGCCATGTCGCCTTGTAACCACCTATCATGGTGCGGCGACTGAGTGGCTAGCTAACCCGACTTTAGATCGTTCAAAACTAGGGCGTGGTAGTGATGGTCTACCAGATTCGCTTTCCGGTCTGTATCAACATGAATCTGACGTGCAGCAACTGCATTGCGGTGATGTCGCTTTACTTAAAGGCGGTCGCTGGGAAGGCAATGAAGAGACAGGGTTGGTCCACCGTTCTCCTTCCATTGATGCAGATAAGCCTCGATTTATTATGACTCTAGATTTTGGTTAAGTGAAAGCTGGTTAAGCCTCTTTATCAAACATTCCTAATGATCTAGTTTTTTGGAAAGCCTGAACCCCTCGATAAAATTTGAGGGGTTTTCCATTACCTTTGATCTATCCATTGTAGACATTTTGGCAATAGTGAAGTGTCAATTGTGATATTTATCACACTTATAAATTTAAGCATAATCTCTTCCGTACCAAGAACAGCGGTTCTTAATAAAAGCATAATAAAGCATTCAGAGGAATAAGATTATGAAAACAGCTATCACAACACTAATCATTGCGGCATTAACATCTACAATGGCTTCTGCAATGCCTGCAAAAGATCAGTCTATCCGAATCAAAACATTCGAAAACCAAGCAGTAGTCACTGTTCTGGAAAATGGCGCTCCAGTTAGCGATGTAAAAGTGAAAGTAAAAGGCAACGGTACCCAATACTTCACCACAGGTGAGAAAGGTACCTTTATGGCAGCAAACTTACTCGACCACGGCCGTTCATTCACATTTGAAATTGAAGACGAGAATGGTGTCGTAGTACGTGAACAACGTTACTTAACATCGTTCTAAGCAAAACAACATGGATGTCAAAAAGCCCGACGCTCAATCGGGCTTTTGCTTCATTCAAATCAAGATTTAAAATTACGCTCCCATACAGGTGGTGTACCAATTACCTCTCGCGTAATTTCAATAAATGATGTCGCCAATATTGACTGTTTCCTGTGCGTATAAATCGCGTGAATATCACCAAATGACGCCAAGGTATAATCGGGTAGAAGTTGAACGATACCTTGTTCTTCCATGTCTTCAGCCAGCATAAATTGAGCGATTTGAGCATATCCTATTGATGCTTTCACACTGGCAAGTATCAGATCCGCCTCATTGACCCGATAACTATACTTGATCGGATAAACAGACGTTTGTCCTGACTCACGATCCACAAACTGCAGTTTATCGACAACAAAGTGTTTGTTCGCATAAATCACACCAGGCAACTCAGCCAGCTCTTCAGGTGTTTCAGGCATCCCGTATTTTTCAACAAACTCTTTAGATGCAATGATTGCGGACTTATTCTCGGTGAGATGACGCGCAATCATCGAAGAGTCTCTCATTGGACCAATTCGAAAAACAAGATCGAATCCTTCACTGACCACATCCACCAGCTCATCACTAAGCAGTAACTCAACGGTTGCTTTCGGGAATCGTTGTAAAAAACACTCGACAACTTTTTGCAAATAGGCTCGACCAAACAAAATGGAGCTTGAAACCCGCAAATGCCCAGATGGTTCACTGTGGTATGAATGTGCTATGTCTACGGTTTCTTCTAAAGCTTGGCTGACTTTTTCCGCTTGCTCGACCACCCTTTTACCCACGCTCGTCAGCGACATAGAACGTGTAGTGCGGTTTATCAGTTTTACGCCTAAGTGATCTTCAAGTTGCTTGATTTGCTTTGACAACACAGAGCGATCAACATTGAGTTTCTCGGCTGCTTTAGCGAATGAGCCTGTTCTCGATATTTCCAACAGAAGGTTCAATCTACTCGCTAAATCCATTTACTTACCTTTATAACCGTAATCAATGCTTCAGTCTAAACCATAGCAATAACTAAAGTTAGCTCTTAGACGCCATAAACCGAGCACATTAAATAAAGATTTCGATTCCTCGTATTGCTCGGAACAAGTGAAAACCACCGCCAATATGCATAAAAACCTAGCCTGAAGCCCAAAACCGACTCCATTCGATTTTATATCATTAACAATCTAGTTACATTATTGGTATGACCAGTAAGGAGCGAGTTCAATGTCAGACCAACCAAGAGTTACCTGCGACATAGATAACAATAAGATTGCCACTGTATCACTTAACCGTAGCGATAAAATGAATGCGATTGATATGGAGATGTTTAACGCCGTAAAGCGCACCATTAAACAACTCAAGAGTAATAGAAACATTAGGGCAGTCATTGTAAAAGCCAATGGAAACGATTTTTGCTCGGGGCTTGACGTTAAATCATTGATGCACGATAAAAAAGGCGCCGTCAAACTTCTGTTTAAGTGGTGGCCTACTCGTGCAAATGATGCTCAGTATTTCTCTGTCGGCTGGCGCGACATCCCCTGCCCCGTCATCTTTGCTCTCCACGGGCGCTGTTGGGGTGGCGGCTTACAACTAGCAAGCGGTGGAGATTTTAGGATTGCCCACCCAAAGACAAAATTTTCGATTCTCGAAGGAAAATGGGGACTGATTCCCGATATGGGGGGTGCACTAGCATTTCGTGAGTTGATGCGCCAAGACCACACTTTAGAATTGGCGATGACAGCAAAAGAAATTGATGCGGACACGGCACAGCAGTATGGCCTAGTCACGAAAATCTCAGATCAGCCTTATGATGAAGCCTATAAGCTTGCATTAGAATGTGCTAATCGCTCTCCGGATGCTATCGCAGCGACTAAGAAACTGTACCACAAGACCTGGTGGTCAAGCCCTGGTTGGGCGCTGTGCCTTGAAACCTGGTATCAAATTAAAGTGATGATCGGTAAAAATCGCATTATCGCCGCCAAAAGAGAGATGCAATCCCAGCAAGAGTCTCAAACTAAAACACAGTTCGCACCACGCCAATTTTAGCGACAACGCTCCCTCGTGTTAGGGTCATTCTTGACCCTAATCTTGCCTAACGAGTAAACCGCGTTGTCCATTAGAGACCAAGCGTACCCAGTAAACGTTCAACCCATGTAATCTCGCCAAATGCGATAAAATCATAGATGGTAAAAAACACCGCACAGATGATAGCGAGCTTGAGCAAACGAACGAAGATGAACATGATTAACCCTTTTTATGCTAGGCAACAAAAAAGCCGCCTGAGGCGACTTAGGAAATTGTAATAAATACGCTTAAGACGTTTCGTCTTAGTGAATTGGAGTATCTGTTTTTGTGTAGAACTTACCGAAGTACTCTTCGAGCACTTCTGGTGTTAGCTTGCCTTCCGCTTCGAGCTTTTTCAGCTCCGCAGCAATGGATTTTTGCTCGTCTAACGATGGAAGTGCCACTTCAGGCTCGCTGCCCATCTCTTGTGACATCTGCTCAAGTTCTTTTTCGAAATCACTCATGACTTCACTTACCCTATAAATAAAAACTGGGTCTAAGTTTACCGACTTAGACCCAGTTATGCCAGTCTCAGAAGAGGCTATAGCTTGAAGCTACCTACCATAGTATCGAGACGAACAGAAAGTTCTTTAAGCTCTGCACTTGCTGCTGCTAGCTCTTCTGCTGTACCCGTGGTGACTTCATTGATCGCATTGATCTCTTCAATGTTCTGATTGATGGTGTGAACCACGGTTGATTGCTCTTCCGTCGCAGTAGCCACTTGAGTATTACGATCTGAGATGTCGTGAATACGCTCTGAGATATTAACCAGAACCTCTACCGCCTCATCTGATGCTGAAACACCTTCGCTCGTGACACTCTTACCTGCTTCCATAGCAGTTACCGCATCTTTGGCATCGCTCTGCAATTGATTGATCATTTTCTGAATTTCTTCTGTCGAGTCTGCAGTACGGCTCGCTAGGTTACGAACTTCATCCGCCACCACTGCAAATCCTCGGCCTTGTTCACCCGCTCGCGCAGCTTCAATAGCAGCATTCAGTGCAAGTAAGTTAGTTTGCTCTGAGATATCACGAATAACATCCAAGATAGAACCAATCTCTTGAGTTGTTGAAGCTAACTGCTCGACAACTTGGCCCGTATTCTCAATATCGAGAGCAAGACGGCTGATCGCATCTTTAGCTTGGTTCACAACATTTTGACCCACTTCAGTATTATCTGATGCATGATTCGCTGTTTCCGCCGCCGTAGCCGCATTACCCGCAATTTCACTGATAGTCGCACCCATCTCATTTATAGCGGTGACTACTTGAATAGTCTGGTCACGTTGAATCTGGCTGTTGTCATGGGTGGTATTCGCTTTGCTCGATACACCATCCGCTGCAGATTGAAGGGCGTGACTTGTCGAGGCGACTTCTTTCATCGAGTCATGAATTTTCTCAATAAAGCCATTAAAGCCTTCGGAGAGCTGACCAATTTCGTCTGTGCCTTTTATCTCAATGCGTTGCGACAAATCACCATCACCTTTACCTAGGTCTGCAAATCGTGATGCGATTTCACGAATAGGGCGAGCAATACTATTGGCTAAGAAGATACCCATAAAGATGAAAAGACCCGCAACGATGATGGTGGTAAACATCATCTGTTTAGCCACGGCATTCAGATCGGCAAAAACTTCATCGACCGGAACAACGCCCACTACAAACCAATCCATAGAAGGGATATAAGTACTGGCGACAAATACGTTTTGTCCCTCATATTCTGTATTGATTAGGTTGAAACTCGATTTACCCAGTAGCTTAGAGGATTCGCCACCAAAAAGTTTTGCTAACGTGGATTTCGATTTACTGTTATCGCGGTGGATTTGTACTGTTCCTGCAGCATCAGCCAGAAATACAAACCCCGTATCTTCAATCTTAAAGCCGTTCAAAAGTGCTACCATGTCGTCCATAGACTTAGACAAGCCAGACATCGACATACCATTTAGCACTTGGTAATTAGTGAACATTTTCACGTCACCATTGGCTTCTTGGAAAATACTCACTGATGTGGCGTTGCCTGATTGAGTAAACCCAAAGAACCAACCATCTTGTTGCTGGTTTAATTGACGTAAAAAGCCATTTTGGTTCCAGTAGTAAGCCGTATCCCGGTTTGCCACAGAGGCATCATTAAGATTGTATTGAGAACGCACATTGTTCAGCTGTTTTACCAGTCGAGCTTCAACTTCTGGAGAGATATTCGTGGTATTGATAGCTTGTTTAACAAACTCATTGTTAGCAATTTGCTCAGCTGCAAACAACAATTGACTGACTTCATTATCAATCTGGCTGCTGATTTGTTCGAGCATAGAAGGCAGCTCAATATCAATCAGTCTGTGCTCAAGTACTTCGCGAGCTTGGCGCTGGGCCATCACCCCAACAATAATAGTCGACGCTAAAACAGCAAAGGTGATCCCTGCGACCACTTTCTGCTTTATGCTAATTGAGTTTAATTTCATTTTACCTGCCTATAAGAAGCATTAATTTGTTGATGTCGTGACAAGTCCTCTCGCGAGAAGAGTGCTTGCTCCAATCAGCCTAGTATATCGACTAATAGACAATTTTCTTTACAAAATAATCATCAGGTGAATACTTTTTATCCATCGCGTTTGCACTACCCATGCGAGCTAAGATTTCAATATTGAAAAGTTGGATTTGCGATTTTTGTCCCCATATTTTAACTAGCTGAAATAACTACACTTGTTCTAGAGTTTCAATTTCTGGATGATGACACTTTCGTCACTCAAGATAGTGTTCCGTTATCAAGTGGAACTTTTTAAGCCTACAAGCTACTAAGTGAAAAATGAGGAGAAACAAGATCATGAATTCACACGCTCTACAACAACTACGCGAATATCTAAATAGCCAAATCATTGGTCAGAGCGAACTGGTGAATCAACTGCTTGTTGCATTGCTCGCTGACGGTCATATTTTGGTCGAAGGCCCTCCTGGATTAGCAAAAACGCGCGCTGTTAAATCTTTGGCTGATTGTATCGAAGGCGACTTCCATCGAATCCAGTTTACACCCGACCTACTCCCAGCAGATCTGACGGGAACAGATATCTTTCGTCCGGAAACTGGCGAATTTACCTTTCAATCTGGGCCTATTTTTAACTCATTGATCTTAGCTGATGAGATCAACCGTGCACCTGCAAAAGTTCAAGCGGCCATGCTTGAAGCCATGGCTGAGAAACAAATTACGGCCGGTCGCAATACCTACAAGCTTCCTGAGCTGTTTTTGGTTATGGCGACGCAAAACCCAATAGAACAAGAAGGGACTTACCCTCTACCAGAAGCTCAATTAGACAGATTCTTAATCCACCTAGATGTAAGCTACCCTGACGCCGAGAGTGAATTAGAGATTCTGCGCCTTAATAGAGGTGAAGCGAAAGGCGATTTAGGCATTACAGCTCTGACGCTTTCTCAATCCGACATCTTTGCAGCCCGCCAATCGGTGCTAGATATTCATATGGCAGAATCGATCGAGCAGTATATCATTCGTTTGGTTATGGCGACCCGTAACCCGAGCCAGTACGATGAGTCATTGACTCAGTGGCTTGAGATGGGTGTCAGCCCACGCGCAACGATTTCTCTCGACCGATGCGCTCGTGCTCATGCTTGGTTAAACGGTCGAGACTTTGTCTCACCTGAAGATGTACAAGCCATGGCGTTCCCTGTTTTACGTCATCGACTGTTACTCAGCTATCAAGCACAAGCGGAAGGTATTCACCCGAATCAAGTCATCAATAAGTTACTCTCGCTCGTTGGCAGTGCTTAGGCTAGTGAATATGCAAAATGCTTTGCCTCCTTTTAGCGATGGAGTGAACCTGGCACTGGATGAGTTGCTTTACTACAAGCAGCAATGTGTTAAATGGTTGCCGCCTGCCAAGAGTTTATGGTCACAGATGCTCGGTCAACACCAAAGCCGACAGCTAGGCCGCGGTATGGATTTTAGCGAGGTGCGTCAATATCAAGCAGGCGACGATATTCGTGCTATCGATTGGCGCGTCACTGCTCGTACCGGAAAACCGCATACTAAGCTGTTTTCTGAAGAGCGTGAAAAGCCAATCATGCTCTATCTCGACTTATCCGCCTCTATGCTATTTGGCTCTACCTTAATGTTGAAGTCTGTGCAGATGGCACATATGGCAAGTTTAATCGCTTGGCTTAGTGTCTCTCAGCAAGACAGGGTTGGCGCGGTTATCGATACGGGGCACCAACTCATTGAACTCAAACCAACGTCGCGAAATAAAGGGGCGTTGGCTTTAACCCAGTCTCTAGTGAGTTTGCATCAACAACTGTTATCTGCAAAAAAAGAGTCAGATTATGATGTGAGCCATGCCTTGCAATCGCTCGCGCGTGTTTGTCCTAAAGGTAGCGAGATCATACTCTTGAGCGACTTTTCTCGATTCACTCAAACTCATGAGTCCAAACTTAGCCGCCTAAGCCAGCACAATCGTGTTCGAATGATTCAAATTTATGATCCGCTAGAACGAGGGCAAACCGCTTATCGTGGCACAGAGCAAGTCTCCAATAAGCAACAAACTCGCTGGCTTGATTTTTCTTCTAACAAGACACGCCTCGGCATAGAACAGGCGTTCGAACAGCAGCAGACTCAACTACAACAGATGGCCCTAAGGATGGGCATCAGTTTCTCTTCGCTCTCTAGCGATGCTGCTTTGACTCAACAATTACATGGATTTTAACTATGAGCTCTGTGACTCAAACATCACTTTTGCCCCTAAACCCTATGCATTTACCGGAGCCACCTGCGTGGTTACCACTCGCGTGGGGATGGTGGACTCTGATTGGCGGCATCCTAACGCTAACCTTAGCAACTTGGTTGATAATTAGGTGGAACAAAAAACGCCTAGCGCCTAAGAAGACAGCCTTACGTCTGCTCGCACAAGATCAAAAACCATCTGAAGCAATTGAGTTGGTTAGACAAGCCGCATTGTGTTACTTCCCTCGGGAAGAGATTGCGCAGCTAACTGGGAAAGATTGGTATCTGTTTCTCGACAGCCAATTGACCACTCCGCGTTTCAGCGACAACTACGAAGCCTGGCAGCAAGCATTGTACAGCAAGCAACCTATTGCAAATTCTGCAGAGTTAATAATGGATTGCAGTGAATGGGTAAGCCAAGCATTACCACCGAAGAAAAGAAGGGGTCACTCACGTGGCTAATATTAGCTTCGTCTGGTGGTGGGCATTTTTGCTCTTGCCCTTACCACTATTGATTTATTTTTTGGTGCCAGCAACGAAATCAACGGCACCAATCCAACTGCCCTATCTACCAACGTCGGCAAGCGATACTGTCCCAAACAATCGCTTGCCTAAGCTGCTCACTTGTTTGGTATGGCTTACTCTTGTCACGGCATTCACGCGACCTGTTTGGTACGGAGAGCCCGTTACGACATCACCAAAGCACAGAGACCTTATGCTAGTACTCGATCTTTCATACTCTATGAGTCAAAAGGATATGAAAGATGCTCAAGGCGACTATATTGACCGCCTAAGCGCAGTTAAACATGTAGTGAGTGAGTTCGCCAAGCAGCGCAAGGGAGACCGACTTGGCGTGGTGCTCTTTGCTGACCATGCCTACCTTCAAACCCCTTTAACGCTTGACCGTAATACCATTTCTGAGCAGGTAAACTCGTTGGTATTAAGGCTGATCGGTGACAAAACTGCGATTGGGGAAGGTATCGGCCTAGCAACAAAAACGTTTATCGACAGCGATGCTCCGCAAAGGGTGATGGTTTTACTCAGCGATGGTAGCAACACATCGGGTGTACTTGATCCTATTGAAGCCGCCCAAATTGCTAAAAAATATAACGCCACTATCTACACCATAGGCGTTGGTGCTGGAGAGATGATGGTCAAAGAATTCTTTATGACTCGTAAAGTAAACACGGCCCAAGACCTCGATGAGAAAACCCTCAAGGAAATTGCCAATATCACCGGAGGTCAATACTTCCGAGCTCGCAATGCAGAAGAGTTGGCAACCATCTACGACACGATAAACCGCCTAGAACCAGTCACTACTGCAACACAAACTTGGCGACCGCAAACAGAGTGGTTTGGTCTACCGCTGACCATAGCCTTGTTGGCCTTTTCTCTACTACTCATCGTCAGGAGGAATCATGTCTAGCTTTCTTTTCCTCTACCCTATGTGGTTGCTTGCCCTAGTGCCTTGGATAGGCATTGTTGTTTGGCTGTTCAAACGAAATCGTTCGCAAACTCTTATTGCTCCGCATTTAGCCAAGGCGATAGGCGTACAAACTAAACATGTAAGCAGACTGACGCTAAACACTATTGCCACCAGTGGACTTATTGCCATTGTTGCACTCGCAGGACCCAGTTTTAGTAAGCAAGAACAACCGAGTTTTGCTAACACGACAGCTCGCGTTGTCGTGATGGATATGTCGATGTCGATGTATGCGACAGACATTAAGCCAAATCGACTCACCCAAGCGAGATATAAAGTTTCTGACTTACTTTCCAGCTGGCAGGAAGGCAGCACTGGGCTGGTCGCCTATGCGGGTGATGCTTATCGCATTAGCCCTATGACTAGTGACTCACAAACTATCGCAAACCTGATCCCGAACCTTGCACCTGAACTTATGCCCTACCCCGGTGCGAATGCGGCCTCGGGAGTAAAACTAGCAATAGAGATGATGACGAACATTAGCCTAACCAAAGGCGACATTGTTCTCGTCGCTGATGACATCGATGATAATGAACGCAGCGAGGTGGAAAACCTGCTGCAAGGTTCTTCTTGGCGCTTGATTGTGCTTGGTATCGGCTCGCGCGCAGGCGCTCCTATCAAGCTTGAAGATGGTACTTTGATGACAAAAGACAACGGTCAGCCGATAGTGGCAAAGTCTAACTTTAACAACATGAGAGCGCTTGCCAACTCGACCAATGGTTATTTCGTTCCAGTTCAAGTAACCAGTCAAGATGTTGAGAAAATCGCTCAAATCACATCACATATCGACTCAACAGGCAGCCTAAGCAAAGATCAAACCATTACTGACCAAGTCAACCAAGGGTATTGGCTTTTACCATTGCTGATTGTTCCCGCTCTATTGATGTTCCGCAAAGGGCTATTTTTTAGCGTAGCTTTAGTGTTGATACCACTTCTATCTCCTAAGCCTGCTATGGCAACCCCTTGGCTAAATGATGACCAACAAGCCATGCAGTATTTTGAGAACAAAGAGTACGACAAGGCTGCGGAGCTATTTACTCAACCAGAGTGGAAAGGTATCGCACAGTATTACAACAGAGACTTCGATAAAGCCATTGATACCCTTAAGGGAGCGACTAGTTTGGAAGGGCGTTATAACCTCGCCAACGCTTATGCTCAGGATGGTCAACTAAAAGAAGCAGAAGAGTTGTACACAGAAATACTAGAAGAAAGTCCGAACTACCAAGATGTTGAGCGAAATCTTGATATTGTTCAGAAAGCTCAACAGCAACAGCAACAGCAACAGCAACAGCAACAGCAACAGCAACAGCAACAGCAACAGCAACAGCAACAAGGTGATTCGAGCGACAATCAGAATCAACAAAAAAATGACTCTCAGCAGTCACAATCTTCCAATCAAGAAAACGCTCAATCAAGTGATGACAGTTCGGATAATGCGCAATCCGAGGCGAACCAGCAATCTAATGAGGGAAAGGAGTCCGAACAAAACAAACGCTCTAAGCAAGGTTCAGATGAGCAGTCTAAAACCTCGTCAGACTCTGCTCAAAAACCTGAACAAAACAACGACTCATCTAGTCTTAATGAGCAGGTTAGTGATGAATCGCAATCACAGCAGCCTGACTCATCCGCTTTAACATCAACCGATGACAATCAGCAACCTATTGAACCGGAGCTTAGAAAACTACAGCAAGTAGAAAACGCACGCGATCCAAGTCGCCTATTGCGCGCTCAAATGATTATCCAAGCTCAGCAAAAACAGCCTCCACAAGATACAGGTAAGAAATGGTAATGAATAAGCAAAATAGACTGACTGTTGCCCTATTTGCGCTGCTAATCACTTTCGTCAGCCCGCTAGCTTTGGCAACTAACGTGTTGGCCACGGTGAGTAAAAACAAAGTGGTCAAGAATGAAGTGTTTCAACTTCGCATTGTGGTGGACAAAAAGGTGTCATCGGACGCGCTAGATTTTCGCTCGCTTGAGCAAGATTTTTATCTAGGTCGCCCGAGTTTTGGTAGTTCAGTCAATATCATTAACGGCGATCGCTCTACTCGAAGTGAATGGAACATAACGCTCGCTCCTCAACGTTTGGGTGTTGCAACTATTCCCGCTTTCACACTTGATGGCGCATCTTCAACGCCAATTGAAATCCAAGTATCTGTAGATAGCAACGAGCCCAAAATTAGCGAGTTGATTGAGGTACAAAGTCAATTGAGCAAGTCTCAACTCTACCCTAATGAAAGCGCGATACTGACAACGAGATTGATTGTTAAAGCGGATCCACGTCGTCTACAGAATCCAAATGTTATTCCGCCAAAGGCACAAGGGATTTCGCTTGTAGCGCTAGGCGAGCCAAAACAGTACCAAAGTGTGCTAGACGGCGTTGAAGTGACGGTATTGGATCAAAGTTATCGCGTCACTGCTGATGCTGCCGGAGAGTTCACGTTAACTGGAATAGGATTTAAAGGCAGCGTAGTTTATGGCGACGACCGCACCGGGACCACAAAACTGGTATCAGCCAATACCCCTGCCAAACAGTTCACAATTAAGGTAAAGCCAATCCCCACTGATTACAAAGGTAAATGGCTTCCTGCAGCATCGCTTTCACTGTCGCAGCAATGGCAAGATTCAAATGGCGAGCAAATTGATGCTTCTACCGCACACTCAACTCGCGTCGGTGAGTCCATCACTCGTGAAATAAACCTTGATATTCAAGGTCTAGCCAGTGAGCGTTTTCCTGAAATCAAGGTCAACTACCCAAGCTCTGTTAGAGTGTATCAAGAGAAACCAAAGTTCAGCGAATTGGCGAATGGCGTTACGCGCATAACCATCAAGCAAGTCATTATCGCTGAGCAACAAGGTGAGGTTAAGCTTAACGATATCAAGCTAAACTGGTGGAACAGCAGCGACAGTTCAGCCCAAGAGTCCGTTTTGAGCGGGTTAAGTCTTGATGTGTCCCCAGCATCTGCACTGAACAATGAGCCCATCAGTTCACCTGTTACGAATCAACCAACAACCAAAACCGTGACGCTCTATGATGCCGGTTATTGGCCTTATCTCACTGCACTATTCGCTGCTTTGTGGTTAGCGACTTTACTGCTTTTATTTAGAAACCGTCAAAAATCACCGCAAATTAACGCTCAAGTGCAGAAAACGAGCACTACAGCAGATAAGCTTGTTAACGCTCTAAAAGAAGATGATAAAGTCAAAGCCAGCTTTTTAGTGAAAACTTGGTTAGATGAGCATCCTTATATCAGCTCTGATCTTAAGCAGAAGATCGATAAACAAGTCGCTGAGATGAACCAAAGTCAATACTCGAACTCTAGTCAAAGCTGGCAAGCAAACGAACTGATCGCACTAATCAAACAAGCAGAAAAACAATCTGGTTCAAGTCGACACAAAGACCAGCTGCCACCTCTTTAATTGTTTCAAACGTAAAAAAGCCGCTTAACTAAGCGGCTTTCTATTAAAGACAAATATTTATCAGCAAGTCTAGATTAGAACTTGTATTTAACACCGATGTTGAAGCCAGTTGTGTCGTACTTAACCTTGCTCTTCATATCGCTAGTTAGCACTACATCTTGCTCGCCGTAACCAAACATGCCGTATTCTGCTGTCATGGCAATTTGTGGAGTAAAGTTAACTTCAACACCAGCTGCATACTGTAGGCTAACTTTATCAAATTTAACATCACCATTTCTTACAGGCTCGCCAGTTTCGCGAACAGTAGCTTCCAGTTTATAAGGAGAAGAACCAAACCCTGCTAGAGCATAAACACTAAACATTTCGGTAATTGGCAGTGTACCTTTTGCGAATAAAGCGTATGAAGTAGTAGGCTTACCTTCAAGTGTTGCAGAACCGTAAGCATCTCCAGCAGAGTACGTTTCAGTTGAAGAAGGTAGGCCTACTCGACCTTCAACTGCAAGGTATTGGTTAAAATCATAGCCCGCTACAATATTGACGATCGCTGAAGTGTATTTACCACCAAAGAGGTTATTAGCAATTTCACCTTCTGGTTTCAGGTTAACATTCGCCATTTGAAAGTTACCGCCGACGTATAGACCTTCGTGAGCTTGTACTGCTGTTGCTGAAAGAGCTAGTGCTACTGCTGCTACAGAAAGAACCTTTTTCATTTTCATTACCTTCTATGTTAAGTAAAGTGTATTAATGGTTAGCGTTCCTTCGCTATTGTTCGACGTCGTACTATAAGGATATATTTTCTATTGTCAAAGAAAAAAACAGCGTTTTATTGAAAAGTCGAGAAAAAATGGAAACGATAAACTACGCAAATAAGTAGATTTTTAACTTAAAAATTACGAGATCGACGAGGAAGTTAAAGCAAGCCTAGGGAGGAGTATTTTAGTTCAGGGCAACCAAAGGTCGCATAGTTGAAACCGGTAGGGTTTTCATTACTTACAAAAATAAGATAATACGTAGTAATACGTTAAACTACAATTATCAATGAAACGTAGAAATGGCAACATGTCGTTATACATAGAAGGACTTTTCCTAACTCCTTCAAGCAGTCGACAAGGGACTCGCACGCTTATTTGGTTAAACAAGGATACCTAAGCACCCTGTAATATAGATACCGTACCAACGACTTGGTTTCGGCCGTGATTCTTCGCTTCATAGAGTGACTTATCGGCAGAGTGGTAAAGCTTATCGAAGCTAAACTCACTTTGATTAAGCTCCATGACCGAGTAACCAATGGAGACTGTGAGTGACTTGTGTACCGTACTTTGCTCATGAGCGATGTTTTCTTGCTCAATTCTATCGCGAATACTTTCTGACAGGCGGTGAACTTTTTCCGGCTCGTGACTGGAAACTAAAAGCGCAAACTCCTCTCCACCGATGCGGCAGAACACTTCTCGCTCCGATTGAGTGTAGCTTTGCAAGATACTACCTATACGCATCAAAGCAATATCGCCCTGCATATGACCATACTGATTGTTGTACAGGCCAAAGTGGTCAATATCGACAAGGATCAAGCCGTAATAATTGGGTTTATCACAGCATTCAAAACAGATCTCTTCTAGCAATGACTCCAACATTCGACGATTGCCCAGTCGCGTCAGCGGGTCAAGCTTAGCCATCCTTTCTAGCTGCTCATTGGCTTTCTGTAACTCTCTAGTTCGCGCTTTTACCTCTCGCTCAAGGTTGTCATTAAGCTCGTGGATTGCCTCTTGCGCTCGCGTTCGCAGCAGTACTTCAGTTAGGTTGGAAGAGAACATGCGAATCACTTCCCGCAACTGGTGGGTCAAAGGAGAACGTTTGATCAGGTTATCAGCCGCGATAAAAGCAATAGGTTCACCGCTGTTATTGACTAACATTGTCATCGCAGTCCAGCCGAAACCTACAATATGAAAGTCGTGGTAAATGGGTACCGACTCCTCAAATACCACTTCATTTGGATTGGTCTGAGCCGCTTTAACAATTGAGCGATCTACCGTTTCAGAGCGGTAGTAAGATTCATCCACCACATTACCGCGAATGTCTGTCCCCCAAGTGCCTTGCATGTGAGTGCAATCTTTGTCTGTGAGAAACACAGCAAAGCGATCGATCCCTAGGCGATTAATGGCGAACGTCACCGCCGACTTACACACTTCACTCACCGTCATGCAACGGGAGAGCTCAACCATGCTGGCATGCAGCATACGTACGTTTTGCTCTTGACGTTTGCGAATGTAAATCTGTGAGAGTAAAGAGCCAAACGACTCTAGCATTTGGCGCTGATAGGAAGTGATAGGAGTGCGGTTGATGTAGTTGTCCATCGCAATCCAGCCAATGGTTTCATCACCATCACGCAAAATCAACATTCCATTCCAACCTTGCCCCACGACACTTCCCGCCGTATATAGAGGTGCTTCCTCAACAATGACTAGATTCTCTTTGCCTTCAAGTAAGGCATCGATGTAAGTTTCCTCAAGCTGATGGAGATCATACTGGGTATGATGCTCACTGACAGTTTTGCCCTCTTCATCCGTCCCATAAGTGCCACTAAAACAGCGCTTTTTGATGTCGAGCAACATGAAAACAGCTCGGTCAAACCCTAACTTGTCACGTATCACTTCTACCGCTAATCGATATAGCTCATCTAAATTGGCTGGATTGGAAATCTCTACTGCCACTTCTTGTACCAGCTTCATGTTATCGATAAACAGCTCTCGCTGCTTAATCACATCTAGATACTTGGCTTCTTTGATATCTCTTTGCTTAAACTCTTTGGCGGCTTCAGTCTCTGCACGCACACATTGCCAACGTGATGCGATGACTTGTAAAGCATCTAGATGAAGTGTTTGATTGAGCTCATTAAGCCGCTCAACTTTTAAACCTTCAATGATGAGATAAGTGCGCATTTCTGGATGGTTATCGAGCATAAAGACATAGCTGTCTTTGCCCATTATTTCGGTGTATTCCCACTGACAAGTGTTCATGGCTAAAGGAATTAAGCCATCGGAAGTATCAAACTGAGACACCCATGCCCAGAAAGTTTCTGGATAAGAGGCGGTAGAATTAGGCACACCACGCTTAAACAGGAACTCCTTGTCAGAATCACTGATTAGCTCCGCAAAAACGCCAATGTTGTCTGGCTCAACCAACTCATCCAGATATTGAAATAAGGAGTTGGCCAGAAACCTTTGATTTCTAGCCGACAAAATATCTTTAAGAAGCACTCGTGGAAGCATAACCCTAGCCCGAATATATTATTATCGCTGTACGGTTAAAACGTATCAGTTAGGGTTACGCAATCAATTATATTTGCAGGCGGTTGTTAAGTGACTCGCATTTAGTACCAACCAAGTTATCCAACTATGATACCTACTGCATTTTGTATGATCTTGTTTCCATAAATTTCATTTCTGTTACAGCCCTACTTTCAGGTCATAGTTTGAAATGATGAGGTGCCAAGCCTCTACGATGTGATTTACACTAGTAAAAGATGAGAGGAAAAGGACGAATCATTTGGCAAAATGGCTTTACATAGTGGGCGTTATTATGTGCTTTCCAGCTTTTGCTGAGGTTGACTTAGTTAAGGTCGATAAGTCAAAGAGACGCATGTACTTGATCGATAATAATCAAGTCGTTAAGGAGTTTCGTATTGCTCTTGGTAAACGTCCTAAAGGGCACAAGACTCATGAAGGTGATCAACGCACACCTGAAGGTCGATACTACCTAGACTTCATTATCGAAGACTCCGAGTTTCACCGCTCAATTCATATCAGTTATCCAAATTCAAAAGATATCGCCTATGCGACCTCTTTGAGCTTAGATCCGGGTGGCAACATTAAGATTCATGGATTGAAGAACGGAGAAACTCGTCCAGCCAACTATGTGCAAAGCTTTGACTGGACAGATGGGTGCATTGCGATTAGCAATCAAGAAATGGACGAACTACTGAAACTGGTCGCCCCTGGCACACCCATAGAGATTTTTTGGTAAACCTACTCGGCGCGCTGAGCTTTTTCTCTGGTCACCCACCAGCACATCAGAGAACCGATAGTGACCATCACCACACCTTGTAGGAAACTCTGGGTCAGTACTAATCCAAGAATGAAAGACGAAATCACCGTTGAAAGAACTGGAGTGAAATAGGATAACGTCGCAAGCAACACCATGTTTCCACCGATAATAGCGTAATTCCAAAGAGCATAACCACTCCCCATGGCGATTCCAGAGATCAGCAGTAACCCACCGGATTCTAGATTGATCGTCATTCCCGTTTCACTACTTAACGCATACTTAATCCAAAGCGTTATCGCCGTCATAATGAAGAATAGCGTAATGGCATTCTGCCCGTTCGAAATACGCTTAGTTAAATTACAGTAGATTGCCCATAAAAAAGCGCCAATAAAGGCCATAGTGTAGGTTGCAGGGTTAGTCGCGACATTCGCCGCAATTTGGGCCACCGAAAGGCCTTGCTCTCCGGTTATGCTCCAAGCAACCCCAAAAAAAGCCAGAGCAATACTTGGGTACACCCAAACACTGGTTTTCTTACCACTTGTTATCACCGCCAGTAGAACGGTCAGCGCAGGCCACAAATAGTTAATCACCAACATTTCAATGGCTTGTTGGCGCGAGTTCGCCATTGCCAGTGCTAACGCAAGACAAATCTCATAGGCAACAAACAATCCGCCACTAATCAGCACATAACGCAACGAGTAGTTACGTACTTTCGGTACGCCCATCACCATAATCAGGAATAGCGACGCGACCGTATAGATTGATGCCGCCCCGCCAATTGGACCTAGCATTTCAGTCACTGCTCTAGCAAAGCCCATCACACTACTCCAAAGAAGAATAGCGACAACGCCAGCGATGGTGAACTTATGAGAACTGTTGATCATTTTGAATTTCTCAAACAAAAAAGCCGAGCTTAGCGCTCGGCTTAAGCAACAAAACGGGAATTAGATAATTTCCCAACTGTGCGTCATTTCAATGCCTTTACCTAGCATTAGACACACAGAGCAATATTTCTCTAAAGAGTCAGCAGCAACTTTTGCGACCACTTCCGGAGAAAGGTTGTCACCCGACACTTCAAAATGAATATTCACTTGTGTGAAGATTCGCGGTGCTGTTTCACGGCGCTCTGTAGTCAGTTTTGCGTTACAGGCAGTCACTGCTTGACCCGCTTCTTTTAGGCCATCGACAACATCAACTGAACTACAGCCACCTGCTGCCATCAATACCATTTCCATTGGGCTAGGGGCAGTAGCACCGCCATTACCATCCATCACGATAGAGTGCCCTGACTGAGATTGTCCTAAAAACTTGAATTCTTCAATCCACTTTACTTCCGCTTGCATCTGATTCTCTCTATTTCTTTTTCGCAAAGTTCTTTTTGTCTGTTGGAAACACCACGCCCGTTTGACGACGAATTTCCTCTAGCAGTTTGGCTACAATTAACGAACGTTGAGTGCAGCTTGAATTCATTGATTGTTGCTTGAATTGGGAAGCAAATTCAAGTGCTTCGTAATACATTGGGTTAAGCTCTTGTTTAACGCTAAGATCAATACCGATGTCACTGCCACGGGTAAACTTCGTTAGCTTCTTCGCCGTTGATATCATTTCCATCAACAATACCCCTTCTTCACCTTGAATTTCACTCGGCAAATAGGAGTCGCTGGTTTTTGAGTGTTGAAGAACCACTTCAAAGCCATCGTATTCGAGAACAACGCTACCACTACCATCAACGCCAGAATCAAGAAGCTGAGCGGCAGCTTTAACGGATTTCGGCTCGCCAAACAGTTCAACCGCAGAGCTTAAACAGTAAAAGCCAATATCCATAATTGACCCATTAGCAAATTCTGGATTAAACGTATTGGGGTTTTCTCCCGCCAAGTACTTTGGATAGCGCGAAGAGTATTGGCAGTAAGTGATAAAGCCCTTGCGAATCTGACCAATCGACGACAACTCATCCTTCAAGCGTTTGAAATTAGGGATATGCGCTGACATAAAGGCTTCGAATAACAACACATTGCTCTCTTCAGCCAATTTAAACATCTGCTTAGCCAAAGCGAGATTCGATGCCATTGGCTTTTCGACAATCACATGTTTTCCCGCTTTCATCATTTGCATCGCTTGCGGCCCATGCAAAATGTTAGGGCTCGCAATATAAACAGCATCAAACAGCGGCGATGCTGCCAGTAGATCTAAATCATCAAACAAAGCAGGTGAAGCGTACTTTTCAGCAAATCGCTCCGCACTCTCTAACGAACGTGAATACACCGCACTTAATTGATATTCGCCTGTTTTTAAAGCAGCTTCGACAAATTGGTCGGTAATCCAGTTAGTACCAATGATAGCCAGTCTTATCATTCTCAATTCTCCTTTTACGACACTTTGCTAACATGAATACCCAATCTAGACCCATCACATTGAATGTAAATTTCGAAGCGTTGGGCGTAGTTGGAAACTAAACCGTCAGGATAACGCGCACAGCAAGCAAAATTAAAACAGCACCTGACAGTCGGTCTATTAGCAAAGCTTTTGAGCGGATTTTATCAATTAATCTCGGACTAGAAAGTAAAAATGTAATCAGGGTGTACCATAAACCATCTACGACTAGCGGGGTCAAGACAATCAAGCCTTTAGCAGCAACACTATCACCCACAGCGACAAACTGACTAAACAACGCGATAAAGAAAAGCGCGATCTTTGGGCTAAGTAAAGAAATCAAAAATCCTTCTTTGGCAGACTGCCAGATACTCGTCTGCTCACCGGATTCAAGCCTTGCTGCTACACCGCCTTTCGACCGCAAAGCATTGTAACCAAGATAGGCCAAATAAGCGGCACCGGCATAACTAATGGTTTTAAACAGTAAAGGAGATTGCTGCAGCACCACCGCCAAGCCAATTAAGGTGATAAACGCATAAATACCAATACCGATGGCATGTGCCCAAGCCGCGGCTAAACCATTTAGTCGCCCTCCGGCGAGGCTATGTTTTGCAACCATGGCCAGACTTGGGCCAGGAGACATGGCTCCGAGAATACAAATCGTGAATAGAGACAACCATACCGTGAACGTCATACTAGAATCCTTTAAATCATATGCTTCATTACTACTGAATAAAAGCCACGTTAAAGCATGTGGGTAATGAATTGAAATCAAAGTTAATCATGACAGTCATGATCTCAAATCATGCCGATGGAGTATGGTGAAGTTTGCATCGCATGAAGCACTTTTTCTCGCATCCATTGGTGCGCCTTATCCTGATCGTATTTCGGGTGCCACATTAGCCAATAGAGATGAGCTTGAGTGTCAAAAGGCAAAGGCTTGTATACGAGCTGGGCTTCTTTGGCTAAATTTCGCGCTATGTGTTCTGGCACAACCATAAGATAGTCACTACTGTGTAATGCATTGACCGCTGCTGAGAAGAACGGCACCTTGAGCGCAATCCGGCGGCGAAACCCACGCTTATTCAAAGCAATATCTGCATTGGAGTCTTTGTCTCCTCCCCCCGTTACTTTCAAATGAGGATAAGAGACTAACTCTTCACAAGACATACTCGTTGCTGTACTCAGAGGATGCGTCGCACTCATCAAACAGACCGACTTGTCTTGTCCTATCTTTACACTACTTAGGTTTTCTGGCTTTTCTGCCAACATGGTTGAAGCTAAGTGAATGCCCGTTGACTCAAACTGACTTAAAAAATTGGGCTGCCATAATCGATAGGCAATATTGACTTTGGGCGCTTGCTCGACAACCACAGAAACCACATCAGGCACTATGTATTGAGCGACATAATCACTGGAAGATAGCACAAACTCTTGCTGCCAAACTTGAGGGTCAAATGGCTTATCGGCAAGCAAGGCGTCAAGATCGCCAAGTAGCTCGGACAGTTTGTCTTTCATCTCAAGAGCGCGGGGCGTAGGTATTAGTTGGTTCCCATCTCTAACCAATAATGGGTCACCACATATTTCACGTAGCTGTGATAACTGCCGACTCATGGCAGACTGGGTAATATGCAGACGCTCTGCCGCTCGACTAACATGGCACTCTTCGAGCAAAACATGCAAAGAGCGCAACAAATTGAGATTAAGATTGTTCAGCATTGTATTGAGTGCTATGTGTTTGAGGTCTGTTGACCTAGCGTATTAAAAAATTCATTGAGTACAGTGTGAGTCATCAGATGGCGCAGCTCTGGAATCTTCTGTAGTTCGTCACGAATGGCATTCAGTCGAGTCATTGAATCAACTTCAACGTACAGCATCATGTCAGTTTCTCCGCTAATCGCATGACACCACTTTACGCCATCAATCTGATAAATCAGTTCGGCATAGGTTTCGCAGTATTGAGTCGAGCTCGACATATCAAACTTAAGCGCCAAATAGGCTTTAATTAGTTCTTTACTCTCGGTTTTCGCCACATCAGCATGATAGCCAAGGATCACTTTTTCATGTTCGAGCTTTTGAATTCTTGCCGTTACTGCCGTGCGTGAGAGATTCACCTTTCTAGCGATATCACTCACACTCTCCCGAGCGTTAAGTTTTAGAATGTCTATGATTTGCCGATCAAATTTGTCCATATTTTACTTCCCATTTACGCCAACTTATCCTGTTGGTTGATTGCAATGTGACACAAAATTGCTAGAGATGAAAGCAGTCAAATTGACAGTTCTAAAACCACAAACTGACAATGTGACCGCTATCGGTGACGAATTGACTAATGCATACCTAAGCCGCTTAAGATAACCTTGTTTTAAAACTGAACACGATGCAGGGAGAGCATAATGAGTGAGCTAAAAAAAGAGATAACATTGCTATCTGGCATCGGCCAACTATCGACAACACTGTTGGGAACTGGGTTGTTCATGGTGCCAGCAATCGCCGCAGGTATCGCAGGGCAAGCATCCCTTTGGGCATGGTTAATATTATTTATTGCGATATGCCCTATTGCGCTCACTTTCGCCCAGCTTGGTAAACGTTACCCAAGTGCTGGTGGTACCGCTTACTTTGTCCGTAAGGCATTTAACTCCAAACTTGAGAAAAGTGTCGCATGGCTGTTTCTCAGCGTAGTTCCGGTCGGTGTACCTGCTGCTATTGCGTTAGCGGCTGGATTTTTGCAGCAACTGATGCCCGAAAGCATTAACTCACCTCTGTTTGCCCAATTGCTCACCGTGGCTTTGCTTATTGGCGTGAATCTCGCTGGCGCCAAATCTTCAGGCAGGTTACAAACCGTTGTTGCCTTGTCTATTTTTGCTCTTATCGCGGCTTTTTGGTGGAAGGGCAGCTTTAGCTCTCAGGATTTAATCTTGCCGCCTCTTAGTGGTGATAACCTCTGGTCTGTCGGGCTAGCCTTAGGTGTTATGTTTTGGTGTTTTGTCGGGATAGAAGCTTTCGCCCATATGGGAGAAGAGTTTAAGAACCCTCAAAGAGACTTTCCCATTGCGATTGTCATTGGCTGTTTTATCGCAGGCGCGACTTACTGGGTATGTTCAATCATAGTATTAAAGATGGGCGCTTACGGTTCACCTGCGTTTGATAGCACTTCGATTCCTTGGATCTCTGAAAATCTGTTCGGCCCAGAGTTCAAAGCCTTGATCAGTATTGTGGGTTTTGGTGCATGCTTTGCTAGTGTCAATCTTTACACTCAAAGCTTATCTCGCATGGTCTGGGCACAGGCCAAGGAGTACAGCCCAAACAGCGCACTCGCTAGGCTATCAATTAAAGGTGTACCAGCGAATGCTACCTTTGCTGTTGGCGGTGTGGCTCTGCTTTCTTGTGTCGCGGGAGAGTTGTCAGGATTGGATTTGGAATTCTTCCTCAAACTCGCCAATGGCATTTTTGTATTGGTTTACCTTCTAGCGATGCTTGCAGCCTACAAGCTACTCACGGGCTTGAGTCGATACCTTGCGGCTGTTTCGTTGATTCTATGCTCGGCTGTATTTGTGTGCCTTGGTTGGTCGATGCTCTATGCTGTCACCGTCTTCGTATTACTCAGCCTACCATGGAAAAAGTCACGCGCAGCCAGCGGATCAAATAGTGTATGACGTTACTTATACTTGGCCAGTATTTCTCTTTCTCCACCTTGTTGACGAAATGCCAGCACTTGCTCGGAAAACTCCTCTAGTATCGTAGCGAACTCAGATGCTTTAGAAATACACAGCGCAAAAGGGACAACGGTCAAAGTCACGGGAAGCTCGGTGATCAAGTTCCGTCGGTCATGCTTCGATAAAAGAAATTCGGCCACGACTTTGTCAACGGCTACGACATCTCCTTTTTTCTTGGCGAGCATTTGTAGTGCGATAGAGAGATCAGACTCGATGATCCTAGTGTAAGATTCTTGGGGGAAATTTTCGTTCCCCCAACCATTTCCGACATAATCTAGGATCACGAATTCTTTCAAGTCTTCTATGCTAGACACTTGTTCTAGCTTATTCAGATGCAGGTGATTTTTGTAGGTAAACAAGTTAATTGGCGTGCTAAATACAGGCTCTTTCGCTGCATTGACGTATTTAAGCCTTTCTGGCGTCGGTACTGTGATAAACGCATCAGCTTGACCGTTGAACACCATCCTTTGCGCACGACTCCATGGATAGCCTTCGTGTGACACGTCAAGGTTCATCTGTTTTTCCAGTACTTCTCTTGCGATGTCTACCAGTATCCCTTCCATCTCGCCGGCTGCGTTGATATATGAATATGGCGGGAAGGAATCATAATAGACAATTCTCAGCGTCTCTTTCCCGTAGGAAAAAAAACTGAGTACACACAAAGACAAAACCCATAACCTTCGTACCATACATCGCCCCCCGCCAGACCAAATACCTAACCAACGAATTTCAATGATTAGGTATCTACTCTATCAATAGTAGAGCATGGTAAATTGGTCTGCTAACTATTAGCTCAAGGCTGATATGACGAGAGTACGATTGGCTATTCCATACATCTCTCGACAATCAATTTGATTGGGAAGAAACTGGATATTGCCAGCAGCTTAAATAGCGTATGATTCCACTTTGTCTGAGTAAATATTTAGAATGCTCTGAGGGCTTACTTTTTTCCACTCTGAGCTCTTTTCTAACGGCTCTGAAGCCAAGACAACGTTCGCGCCATCATGTTTGATAAAAACCGTTGGTGCTTCTTGATCTGAGCTATAACGCACAGCCCAAAATTGATTTCCATCCGAGATACAAATAGAGGCTTTTAGGGGCTCCTCAATGTGCTTGTCAGCCATCAATTTACAGATCATTGATAAGGTGTTTCTAATCGCTTCGACAGGATTCTGCTTTAAGCCATTTTGTAACATAAGGAGAAAGATAAGTTCACTGTCTGTCGTCCCCATACGTTTCAAAAACAGCGCTTCACATAACTGGCGTTCCAACTCAAACTTAACCTGCTCAAACCCACCAATTTGGCCATTGTGGAGAAACATCCAGTGTTCACTGATAAAGGGGTGACAGTTAGATCGTGAGACTTGTGTGCCCGTTGATGAGCGCACATGCGCCATAAATCGATGAGAACGAATATGATGAGTGAGAGAGCGAAGGTTTTCATCTCCCCACGCTGGAAGCACTTCATGAAATTGTCCGGGCGTATCTCTTTCTGTGTACCACCCTAAGCCAAATCCGTCAGCGTTCACTCTTGTGACCGCCTTACGAGCCTCTAGACTCTGATGAACCAATGAATGCTCTGGTTCGTAAACCAGCTCATGCAAGTAAATTGATTCACCTTGATAGGCTATCCATCGACACATATGATTTCTTCCTTCACTCTACGACACCTTATTCAATAACATCATGATTTGAACATTTCAGCAAGGGTGCGAATATTGGGCTCGATTTCATCTAGAACGACATTACCAAAACCTAAGACTGCGCCAGACCAATCTCGCTGCACTCCACCATCATGCTGTTCGTAGTAAGAAAAAGGGCGAATCACGATGCCACAAGAGCTCGCACGTGCAGCCCAATCATGCTCACTAATATGCCCTCGCCATTTCACCGTGACATGCAACCCTGCCGCTTGGCTGATCACTTCCAAATCCCGTTGGAAATAACGTTCTATCATAGTCAGCATCATTTGATGTTTTTGTTTGTACAAACGCCGCATCTTTCTAATATGACGAACCAAGTCACCTTCGGCAATAAAATCCGCTAGAGCAGTTTGAGTATGACTTGGAGAGTCGCCACTTAGCGCATCTTTTATGCTTAGCGCTTGTTCAACCATGGGTTTAGGTAAAACCAGATAACCTAGGCGTAAGCTATTGAACATCACTTTACTCAGTGAACCGACGTAAATGACGTGTTGATCATGACCTGTTTTAGCCGCTAAGCCCTGAAGGCTTGGATATGGGCGGTGAGCAAACTGAAATTCGCTGTCATAATCATCTTCAATGATCCAGCCGTTACGATTTTTCGCCCATTCAATTAGCCTTAAACGCTGATTGATATCTAAGGTCGTGCCAAGCGGATATTGGTTACTTGGGGTGACGTAAATCACCTTGCTACTACTGCTTTCAACTAGGTTTAAATCCAAACCCGACTTAGGGACAACGACCGCGGGGCTCCAATCACAATTAAGCAAGTTGAGAACTTTAGCCATCTGCGCATATCCAGGCTGCTCCATCAAAATGCTGTGACCTTCTTTTACTGTCAGCAAAGCTGCTATGGTTAGAGCTTGCTGCGCTCCCGACGTAATAACTACCCTATCTGGATCGCAGACCACAGAACGGCTCGTCGCCAAGTAGCTTGCAAGTGCTTCTCGCAGATTGCCGTCACCTTGAACATCTTGCCCTCCCAGTAGGTTTACGCGACTAATATGACGAGATAACAATCTTTGCCATTTCTGGGTTGGAAAATCGCCGAGGTCCGGAACACCGGGCGAAAACGCGCGACTGTAATCAGCAGCTTTAACAGGGCGGCTTGGTTCAATGGATTGATAAGCCGTTGTCACGAACTGGTCCGGCAGTTCAAGCGCAACAAAGTAGCCCGAGCCAGCTCGGCTCTCCAAATAACCTTCAGCATGCAGCTGTTCATACGCATGGATTACCGTATTCCGGCTCAGGTTCAGTTCCTCGGCCAGTTTACGTGTCGAAGGAAGCTTGAGCCCCTTTCCCCATAACTGCCCAACGATTTTATCTCTAACTGCGTTAAATAACGCATCTTGCTTAGTACGACTCTCGTTACCTAATTGAAGATCGCCAATATCGATTAACGCCATAAGTGGATCCATCCATCAAATAGAAGTGGCTCTAAATTTAGTACCAATTTAAAGATACATTTTCTGTAAATCAAATATTTGCAGGAGGCAAAGCAATGTTATCAGCAACCAAAAGAACTGAACTTAAGAAAGGGGCTCATAAAGCCGTTACCGAGCAACAAGCCTTGTACGACATTATCGACGAGTCATTAGTGGCTCACATCGCCATCTCAGACAGTGAGCAGCCCTATGTCATCCCGATGTTGGCATGGCGCGTAGAAGATACCGTCTATATTCACGGAGCAAACAACAGTCGGCTGATGCGCAATTTAAAAGGTGGGGTCAATACTTGTTTAACATTCACCTTGTTCGATGGCTGGGTTTTAGCAAGAAGCGCATTCCATCATAGCGCCCACTATCGAAGTGCGGTTGTACTTGGTCATTTCACTGGGATAGAAGATAAGCACGAGAAAGACCGATTACTGAACCATTTTGTTGAGCAAATCGCGCCCGGAAGAACCAATGACGTGAGGCTCAGCAGTGAACGAGAGCTAAACAGCACTATGTTGCTCGCCATCCCTCTAACCGAAGCGTCGGTAAAAGTCAGCAAAGGAGATGTCAATGATGATCTAGGCGATATGGACCAAACCACTTTTGCTGGCTTCCTACCATACCGAACCGTTGTGGGTCCTTTGAAGGCAATGCCAGATTCCAAACACAGCCAAACACCAGACTACAGCCAAGCCTATGGTTCACGCTGGCACGACCAACAAGGCAAGTAACATCATACTTAACGCTCATCTAAGCAGTAATGCTGAACATATTGGATGGGCGTTAGTCCTCTATTTTTCTTAAACATTCGATTGAAGCTTGCAGTATTCTGATAGCCAAGCCGACGCGCGATCTCATCAATAGCGACGCCATTGGTCAACATTGAGACGGCAATGTTACTCAGCACATACCCGCAGACGGTCGAGAAGTTCATTCCAAGCTTGCGCAGTGCTCGCTGAAACTGCTGTGTCGACATGCCCAATAAGCTGCTGACATGATCAAGTATCGGTAAACCATGAAAACGGCTGTAGTTAAGTACTTCATAAATCACTTTAACTTCATCTTCTGGATCCGGCATATTGAGCAGTTCATCCAAGTCAGAGAAATTCATCGCGAGTCGCCCTTTACGGATACTGGACTGTTGCTTGGTAGCCAAACGAACCTCGGAGTGAAACCAAATCTCAGTGCATGAATGGCTCCAGTCAATGTCGCAACCAAAGAACACTCGATACTTCTCTATGTTGTTGCGAGTTCCTGATAAGCGTACTCTTAAAGGGGAATAATTCGAGCCAAGATAGAGCCTCATCACTTTTACCAGCACGACCGCCATACGAACACTATCATGGACTTTGACCTGAGGACTGACATAGGGATTACGGTAAGTCCATTTTATGATGGAGCCACTTAAAGCCGCCGACAAAAACGCACCATTTTGTAAACTATTGAGACCATAGTTCATACGCCGTATCGTCGAAGCAAAGTCAAAGCCTGACAATAACCAGTGACTGATTGCTCCGATTCGCGCAATGTCATTGTCTTGCATCAGTTCAAGCACAATGTCCGGATTACCCGTGTTGTATTCAAGTTTGGCAAACCATTGATTAACTTCCGAAAGGGGAATAAGCGTCATCGGATTATGAAAAACCTCGTCCGGTATCCCAAGGGAGCCTTTCTCCAAATCATAACGCTTGTGAGCTTCTAGGTGCATGTTGTAAATACCTATGGCTCGCATAAATCTCACTTTATCCATTTACAGATTAACTCAATATCTTGCGTCATGTGATTTAATCTGTCACAACCCATCGACTTTTTCAATTCTAGATCACAATCAAGCTCTGTTATTACTTTGGAGCCTTGAATGAGTTTACTAAGTGTCCCGTTCGTCGGAACAAATGCCGATACAATTTTGCACGTTGTCGCAACAGTTGTTCTTGTTGCCACCGTCGGCGCTGCATTATTTGGATTTTGGAAATTCCACGAACTACCAATCAATAAAGCCCATAGCAAAGATCATCATCAAATTGGATTGATAACGGCACTCACATGGATTGGTTTCATCTGGCACTGGGTTTGGGTTGTCGCCGTTATTCTCGCCTTCGTTGATATGGAAAAAGCCATCATCAACCTACGTGATACCTGGCGTCATGCCCCGAAAAGTAACAACACTGAAGGAGAAGCGTAATGTTAGAAGGTTTAGCCGTCTGGGCACTGTTTATCTATTTGCTCCGCCTTGTTGGAATGCCTTGGAACAAAGCAACTAAGTCATTCGCTTATCTCGGTGGCGCCTCTTGGCTAATGTTTGTTTGGGTGGGTCTGATCAACTTTACGCCAATGGATCTCTCTGGTGGTTCTGTAGTTCAATCACCGCACATACAGCTGCGTCCTGACTCGCCAAATGTGACAGGTAAAGTGGACAAAATCTATATTGAGCCAAACCAACAAGTTTCAAAGGGTCAGCTCATTTACGAAATCGATCCTACCCAATACCAGATATCCCTCAATCAAGCGCATGTCGCAGAGGAATCAGCAGGCGTGGCTTACCAAGTAGCAAAAGAAGATATCGCGATTGCTCAAGCAACGTATCAATCTATGCAGCAAGAAGTGAAGACAACAGAAAGCCGTTTAGCGGCAGCAAAAGTCGATCACAAACTGCAAGTTAAAATGCTAAAGCGCTATCAAGAGCAAAACCGTGTCGTGGAAAACACTATCACCGCAAGTGATATTGATAAACAACAAACCACCGTCGAGAAGGCGCAGCACAATATTTCAACCATTGAGTCAGAGTTAAGCACCAAAATAGTAGATGCCGAAAAAGCCAAACTCTCAATAACTAAGGCCAAGCTGACCGTAAAAAGTAAACAAGCCGATTGGAAGACTGCTCGCGAGAAGCTCGCTAAAGCACAATGGGACTTAGACAGTACCAAGGTATACGCTCCGGCCGACGGTTTCGTTACTAACTTTATACTTCGTGAAGGGCAGCGTGTCTCTATGATGCCAAGACTTCAAATGTACACCGATGAGAAATATGTGCTTATGCGTGTGAATCATCAGGCAATTCGAAATGTTAAACCGGGTCATGCGGCAGAATTTGCTTCTTCTGTTTATCCGGGCAAGATCTTCTCAGCTCAGGTTGAAGGTATTGTGGAGGCAACGGGTGAATCTCAAGGTAACTTACTTGGATTTGATCAACCAGTGCGTACGACGACAGGTCAAAACCTTCAAAATAAGCACCACTTTGTTAGATTGAAAATCGATGAAACCGATGGCTATGACATTCCCGTAGGTTCTGTTGGTTTAGCTTGGGTCAGCGGCGATAAACCGATTGGCTTCATGGCATTTCTAGATGCGATTCGCGGCATCATCATTCGTATGAAGTCCCAGCTCTACTTCTTCTATTCCATTTAAGACCTTAAGACCGCTAGCAATAGCGGTCTTTTCGTTTGTTACAGATGAACAAGGTATTGTTTTTCCGCCACTTTAGAGTACTTTGATAACCAGTTAAGCAAATTACCAAGTTTACGAGGTGCTCAGTGAGCCAGTTTCAAGACCTCTCCGTTTTAATTGAACAAATCGCACAAGCAGAAGAAAGTGAGCAAGTTGCCATTCTTAATGATCTGATCGAAGTTGGATTGGAATCTGGCTCTGTGGCGCTTATTCTCGAAGCTTTCCCTATTGAAGACAGGGTAAAGCTATGGCGAGGGCTACCGCTTGAGCTTCATATTGAGGTACTCACAGAAGCGCGTGCCGAAGTACGTCACTCAATCATTGACGAGCTGTCTGAAACGGAGCTCAAACTCACCTTAGCTAAGCTAGATAACCTCTCTTTAATCGAGTGGGCTGATTCACTGCCTGACGAGATTATTAACGAAGCGCTGCAACTGATCGAAAAAGATGAACTAGAACTTTACGATCAGGCTAATGAATATGAAGATGATGAACTTGGTCGCTGGGCAGAAAGAAAAGTTGTGACCCTACCCTTCAATATTTCGGTGGAGAAAGCGAAGATACTTATGGAGCGATACAGTTACGATGCTCCGCAGCACATCTACCTGATCAATAAGCGTAAACAGTTTCGTGGTTTAGTCAGTTACATTGACCTTCTTAGAGCAGAGCCAAGCGAAAGACTCAAAAACATCTCAATCGAGAATGTACTGACGCTCAATGCAAAACTGACGCTGGCTGAGAGCATTGAAGCTCTAGAGCACTCCTCTTTATCAGCGATGCCAGTGACCGACGACAAGCAGATTTTGGTCGGAGAAGTTGATTGGCACTTTGCTCTTACCACTCAAAGGGAAATCTATGAAACCCGCTTAATGGCCGGTACGGGTATGGATGAAGGGGACGACCTATTCGCCCCTGTACTCAAAAGCTCACAAAAACGCGGAGTATGGCTTGGTATTAATTTAATGACAGCGATTCTGGCGTCGGTGACTATCGGCTTGTTTGAAGATGTAATTGCGCAAGTTGTCGCTTTGGCGGTACTGATGCCAATTGTTGCTTCAATGGGAGGAATCGCAGGTAGTCAAACACTGACGCTAATGATTCGTGCCATGGCGCTCAATCAGATCACTCCAGGTAACCGCTGGGCGCTGCTAAAAAACGAAATTGGCATTGGCTCTATTAATGGCTTGCTTTGGGCGCTAATCATTGGTGGTCTGGCAGGGTTATGGTTCCAATCAACTATTCTTGGCGCAACCATAGCGCTTGCTATTGTGGTCAATATTATCACCGCGGCTCTGTTTGGTGTCCTTATCCCCATTATTCTCGACAAACTGAAGCTCGACCCTGCACTTGCAGGATCGGTCATTCTCACGACGGTGACGGACGTTGTCGGCTTCTTTGCCTTCCTCGGAACTGCGAGCTTAGTGATGTTATAACTTTGGTTAAGTTATTATCATATCATTAGCATTATTGTGGTTAATTGCATTTTGCAATTTCAATATGCAATTAGAACGGCAAAAATGTCCTAAAGTCGATTAATTTCAGAGCAATTTGGTGCTATTAAAGTTGGCACATATAGTGCAACAGTAATAGCGACCCTTAATTAAGCCGAGGGTCACCTAGCCAACTGACGTTGTTAGTGAACCCATTTTGTTCACACTTATAGCGGCCAATCTCACTTCTTGAGGTTGGCCTTTTTGTTTTTGGAGAACTGGAGAACTGGAGAACTGGAGAACTGGAGAACTGGAGAACTGGAGAACTGGAGAACTGATAAAATGGCCATTTGGTTACAATATCAAGGTTAAAGTTTAAAAATCTGCACTTTACCTTGTCTTTACATTCAAAAAAGACGTTTGATTATGAAAAACGAATAAAAAGCAAGCACACCACCTTCTCGAAACAACCATCAATCAAACAGTACGTCATTTATATTAATTACAATCCATCAGTGTCATTTATTGGAGTAAATTAAATAATTTACTCCAAATCTGGCTATTCATATCGATCTTTTTTGAAAGTCACCGAAATCATAAACCTTTGGTTATTAAGATTATTATCAAAACAGACTTGTACGCAATCGATTTAGTTATCAATAAAGCATTGACTCTGTGATTTATATCACCATAATACGCGCCGTTTAACTAATTTTTACCTACAATTTGTATTGATAATCTATATGCGGAGGTTATAAATGGCTGCGGACAATAACTACAGTCTTGGACCCGTGCCGGAAACGGCAAGGAAGGGAGTCGCTTCACTTACCATGGTAATGCTTGGGCTCACTTTCTTCTCCGCAAGTATGTGGACAGGTGGTTCACTTGGCACTGGCCTCTCCTTTAATGATTTCTTCCTCGCTGTTCTCATCGGTAACCTTATTCTCGGTATCTACACCTCTTTTCTTGGTTACATTGGCGCTTCTACTGGTCTCTCTACTCACCTTCTTGCACGTTTCTCTTTTGGTACCAAAGGCTCATGGCTTCCTTCTGCATTATTAGGTGGTACTCAAGTCGGTTGGTTTGGCGTCGGTGTTGCGATGTTTGCCATCCCAGTACAAAAGGCAACAGGCATTGATACCAACACATTGATTGTTGTGTCGGGCTTACTGATGACAGCCACGGTTTACTTCGGCATTAAAGCCCTAATGGTCTTGTCAGCGATTGCTGTACCTGCGATTGCCATTCTTGGTAGCTACTCGGTTTCTATGGCAGTAGATAGCGTAGGTGGTTTCGAACAGCTGCAACTCATTCAGCCTGAAACGCCAATGGATTTTTCTATCGCTCTCGCCATGGTAGTTGGTTCATTTGTTAGCGCGGGTACGCTGACTGCTGACTTCGTTCGATTTGGTAAAAAACCGGCTAGCGCGGTATTAGTCACTATGGTGGCATTCTTTATCGGTAACTCGCTGATGTTTATGTTTGGCGCAGCAGGTGCCGCAGCGACTGGTCAAGCGGACATCTCTGACGTCATGATCGCTCAGGGCCTGTTACTACCGGCTATCATTGTTCTTGGTCTGAATATCTGGACAACTAACGAGAACGCGCTGTATGCCTCTGGCCTTGGCTTATCGAACATTACTGGTCGTTCTAGTACCACTATGTCGATCATGAACGGCATCATTGGCACCATCTTCGCGCTATGGCTTTACAATAACTTTGTTGGTTGGCTGACGTTTCTTTCGACGGCAATTCCACCGATTGGTGGCGTTATCATCGCAGACTTCCTAATCAACCGTAAACGTTACAAAGATTTTGCAAACGCGCAGTTCCAAACCATTAACTGGGCTGGCATTATCGCTGTTGCAATCGGCGTAGCCGCAGGTAAATTCATTCCCGGAGTAGTGCCGCTAAATGCTGTACTTGGTGGAGCACTTTGCTACGCTATCTTAAACCCAATTCTCAACAAACACGCGCTGAAAGCACAAACAGCGTAAGGAAGCATCATGACAACGCTATTGATCAAAAACGCGACGCTACGCAATCAACAAGGTCTAAAACAGATCCTTATTGAGGACGGTCAATTTAAGCAAATTCTCGACAACGATGCAGACCTTGCTTTTGACGGTAGTATTCTAGATGCCGAGGGTGGCTTAGCTGTCGCGCCTTTCTGTGAACCGCACATTCACTTAGATACCACTCAAACGGCAGGTGAGCCTAGCTGGAATATCTCAGGAACCTTGTTTGAAGGTATTGAACGTTGGGCGGAGCGCAAAGAGCTCCTCTCTATTGAAGATGTAAAAAGCCGCGCGAAACAAACCCTAAAATGGCAGATCGCTAATGGTATCCAACATGTTCGTACTCATGTAGACGTTTCTGATCCAACGTTAATCGCCTTAAAAGCAATGCTTGAGGTTAAAGAAGAGATGAAAGAGTGGGTCGACATTCAAATTGTTGCTTTCCCGCAAGAAGGTATTCTCTCTTACCCAAATGGCAAAGAACTGCTAGAAGAAGCGGTGCAATTAGGCGCAGATGTTATCGGTGCGATTCCCCATTTTGAGTTCACTCGCGAGTACGGCGTCGAGTCACTTCACTATGTATTCGAACTCGCTCGCAAGTACGATCGCCTAATTGATGTTCACTGTGACGAAATTGATGACGAGCAATCACGCTTCGTTGAGACACTGGCTGCTCTAGCACACAAATATCAAATGGGCGACCGAGTGACAGCGAGCCACACTACAGCTATGGGGTCATACAACGGCGCGTATGCATCTCGCTTGTTCCGACTATTAAAAATGTCAGGCATCAGCTTTGTGGCTAACCCGTTAGTGAACATTCACCTACAAGGCCGTTTTGACGATTATCCGAAACGCCGTGGCGTGACTCGTGTGAAAGAGATGCTAAACGCTGGCATTAATGTCTGCTTTGGCCATGACGACGTGTTTGATCCTTGGTATCCATTAGGCACAGCAAACATGTTACAAGTCCTGCATATGGGCCTGCATGTTACTCAGGTGATGGGTTACGATCAGATCAACAATGGTTTGGACTTAATCAGCACTAATTCAGCGCGTACGTTAAACATCCAAGACAAACACGGCATTGAGCCAGGCAAGCCAGGTAGCTTACTTATCCTACCGGCAGAGAATGGCTTTGATGCAGTACGCCGCCAAGTACCTGTGCGTTACTCTGTTCGTAACGGTAAGGTGATTGCTGAAACACAGCCAGCAAAGACTCATATCCATCTTGGTAGCCAAGAAGAAGTAACGTTTAAACGCTAAACCAGATTAGTGTGAAATGCATAAAGGGAAACGGCTGTTTCCCTTTTTGTTTTAGAACGAGTCATGTTTTATCTAGATAAAAGAAAACCCCACTAAGCTCTCGCCTAGTGGGGTTCTATTCTTACTCGCAGCAATCCGGCTACTAATAGGTGCTCCCTGCATCTATTCCTTGATAGTACGCTGATTCCTTCAGCACTTTCCTTATCATCGCCATCCTAGCGGTGTCCTTGGCAATCCAGCCCGTTAGCAATCCTCGCTAACTCTCATCGCTTTATCCTTAAGCGGTGTCCCTGACTCTATCATCCTGATAGAAATTGCCTTAGTCCGTTAAGCGTCCATTGTCTATCCTTGTGTAACCATCCTAGTTACTAGCGTCCAGCCAATGTCCTTCGCTTTCCATGCCAATTATTCATCCTGAATAATCGAATCTTCGTCCTGAAGATGACCGTTCCTTGGGTCTTTCCTGTTCCGTGTCTGCTCCCTGCTGACAACTTAAGATTATGGCTTCACCATTATTTTCACAACGCTATTTTTCGCTTTTCGGCAGTTTCCCGACCGTTCAAGAAACACACATAACCATTAGTTTCATACACTTACACCACAAACATCCAGATTTCTCAGCGCTCGTTTCTCATAATGCTCACGGCTTTGTAAGAGATCTCGCACACAGGTGCGGGACAATTTCCGACTCCAACTCATCGAGCATCATCAATAAAAGGTGACCCATATCCCACTAATCTGCCACTAATCTGCCACTATCTTACTCTTCACTTCTCCTACCAGCGGGTTTTTCTGGACTATACAACGTTAAACTAGGATATTATGTGGAGATCCAAATCACATAATGTATTTTTCTAGCACTACACCAATCTTGGTCTATTTGCTAACCATCTCCTAGAGGAAGATTGAATGATTTCAAAATGGGCGCAACGCTTTTACCAAATGGCAGAACTAGTTGGCTCTTGGAGTAAAGATCCCTCCACTCAAGTCGGCGCTGTCATCACAAAACAAAACCGCATCGTTTCGGTTGGTTTTAATGGCTATCCTCACGGTATTTCAGACAGTGCAATGACCGATGATAGAGAAATGAAGTACCTGAAAACGCTTCATGCCGAGGAAAACGCTATCTTGTTTGCTAAGCGTGATCTGGATGGGTGTGAGATTTGGGTGACTCATTTTCCTTGCCCTAACTGTGCGGCAAAGATCATTCAAACCGGTATTTCTGCCGTTCATTGTCCTGAGCAAACGCCTGATTTCTTATCTCGCTGGGGAGATAAAATCAAAGTCAGTCAAGAGATGTTCTTACAGGCGGGCGTAAAGGTTAACTGGCTTCCGCTCGATGACTTGAAAGAGATCGATCAGGCGAATTAAAGCGTCACTTTTAAACGTTCAAACGTATCGAAAAGCTGTTGCGATTTATAAGGTTTAGGGAGATAAGCATCCATACCTGCATCGAAACAGCTTTGAATTTCTTCAGGCAGCACACTCGCTGTTAGCGCGATTATTGGCACTTTTTCTTTTCCTTTTGCCCGTTCCCATTGGCGTATTTCTCGTGTTGCCGTCAAACCATCCATAATCGGCATCATGCAATCCATTAAAATAGCACAGAACTTTTCTTCCGTTTTCACCGCATTGACAGCATCTAATCCATTACTCGCAATCACATATTCAATACCGATTTTATTGAGAAAGAATGAGGCGATTTTTTGATTCATTAAATTATCTTCCACGATTAAAACTTTCTTTACATCGAGGGGATGGAAATCTTTATCTGGATTAGTATCAAGATTATCCTGAAGCTGATGCTTACTGGTTATCTCTTCCAAGATGGTTTTATATTTATGGCCCAATAAAGGTAGGGTGATAGAAGCTCCCAGCAACACATCTAGTTCTGGCTTCACATACAAATGATGGTTCATGCCAATGATCTGCGCCGTAGGATAAAGACTTCTGATTTTCGACACATCTTTACGAGCACTTCGGTTAAGATTGGTGCAGTACAGAATGAATGGAACTTCGTTTTCAACTGAAGAGATATCTTCAACGGTATTGAAAACCATAAGATCGATACCTAATCGTAGGCTCTCTCCGATAATGAGATGTTGATACCTTGAATCATTGGTGATGAGAATTCCACGAGTCGACAGATCAAGACCCGTCTCTTGCTGTTCACTGATACTCAGCGGAATAGTCAGTGAAAAACGGCTTCCAACCCCGATTGTCGAGCTCACTTCTATCTTTCCTCCCATCAGCTCCACGAGTTGACGGCAAATCGCTAAACCAAGTCCTGTTCCACCAAATCTACGTGTGATGCTGCCATCTTCCTGAGTGAAAGGTTTAAATATATCGTTGAGCTTGTCTTGTGAAATACCAATTCCATTATCGATCACATGACACTGTAGATCGCCTAAATGGGTACCCAGCTCAATAGTGACCACCCCATTTCGAGTAAACTTAATTGCATTGCTAAGTAGGTTCATCACCACTTGTTTGAAGCGGAAATCATCAATATCAATCGACGTTGGCAGCGCTGGCGAATAGACAACTTGTATCTCTACCTGTTGCTTAAGCGCATTGGCACAGACCAAGTTAACCGTTTCATACACCATGTCCCTGAGGTCAACACTACGCACAGACAACACTAGGTTGCCCGATTCGATCTTAGAAAGATCCAATATGTCATTGATGAGTAACAATAGCGCATGCGAAGAGGTATCCACATCGGCAAGAATTTCTCGCTGAGCTGCCGTCAAGTGGCTATCTGAAAGGATCTCTGTCATGCCGATGATACCATTGAGCGGCGTACGTATTTCATGGGACATGTTGGCAAGGAAAATACTCTTGGCTTTGTTTGCCGCTTCAGCACTCTCTTTCGCTGTGACTAAGTTCCTCTCATATTCCGTTTGTTGCTCGATAATATGGTTAAGTTGATTAGCAAACGAAGAAAACTCATCTTTACCATCAATTGGGATCTGCTCAGCACCATCTTTCTCCTTTAGTTGCCCCATAACATTGATAATCTTGGCTAGTTTGGAGTTAATCCGGTAAATCGTGCTTGTTCCCCACGCAAACATCACAATAAACACAGAGCAGCCTGCAATCGCAATTAACCATAGCCCTTGTTTAGCACTACGGATACTTTGATTCAGTTCCGTTCTTAACGTGTTTGAAAAAGCCATCAACTGGCTCTCAACTGTTTTGTTACGCGCATGAATAATCTCGACAAACTCCGATGGTGGCAAGCCTGCTCCAGCTTGATTGAGAAAAGCCTCTTTCACCACAGAGCCCCGTTGAAACTCTCGACTGGCGAAAATGTCGAGTAAAGCCTCCACTTGATGCGAGTTGGCGCCTAAGTTGACAAACTTATCGAGGTACAACTGCTGCCGTTCTCTAATCCGAAAGTATTCCTCAGCATAATCAGAATACTGCCAGTCTAACCATTTGATCTCTTGTGTTAGCCACGCCTCCCTTTCCATCCAAAAATAGAGCCAACTGAGATCCGATAACACAATATCTAGGCTATGAATTGAAGGGGAAGCTTCGTGGCTTTCAAGGCTATGTATTTCGACCAGCAGATCATGGTAAATGGTGTAGATCAATTGGCCTAACTCGATGGTAGAAGCCGAATCCGAAGTAAGTAGTTCAGGCAATAGATATTGAAGCTCTTCAATATAGCTACTGGCTTGGTTCGACGTTTGAATCCCATGGTGAACATGGTCAGAGGTATGAGCGGTCTGCGCGATCATCGACATAGTTTGTTGCGCTCTCGTCACCGCAGCATTGGCACTTTGGCCATTCAATCGACGATTAAACGCAACATATAGGTGATGAGAAAACTCCGTCAGTAAACTTATGCTGTCATTCTTCTCACCCACCAGTTGATAACTGTGTAGCCTGCTCTGAAAGTCCCTAGCTAAATTGGCACTGAAGGCAAGAATAGCGAGCGTAGGTATCAGACACAGAATAAATAGTCTACTTTTAATAGACATATTAGTCAGTAACATCCGGACTCATTCCTTGAATCGACATTGGAGCGTATAAGGTTTAAGTCTAGATGATCAATTAACCAAAAGCGTAAGTAATTGCACAGTTGAATGCCGCCTGACTACTATTTATATAACAAAAACAGAAAGCTAAATTAGTAACAACGTCGACAAGAAAGGATATTTTGATCAGGCTAGTTCTTACTACACTTCTACTTGGGATAGCTATTCAAGCAAACGCCGCTGGTTTTGCTGTGATTACTCTTAACCCAGAAATGAAGGCATTGCGCTCAAATCAGGTAAAACTGCTTTATCGAGGTCGCATGTCCCACGTAAACGGCGCGCCTGTTCGTCTCCTTGATCTTCCCCGTGATTCCGAGAGTCGTGAAGACTTCTACCGTAAACTACTGAATAAGTCTCCGACTCAGATGTCTGCTATATGGGCACGACTCTCCTTTTCTGGTAAAGCTATTGCACCTGTGGAAGTTCCGGAAGAGTCTCTCGAAATCATTCTCCATTGGCTAGAGAACAACGCAAATGGCATTGCGTATGTTCCCGAAGAACTGCTTCCTGAGGACGCCTATGTCATTTATCAGCTCTCGGAATAAACGAATTCACTTGCTCATAGCGATAGTCGCGGTCTCGTGGCTTCCGGCAATAAGCAGTGCACAAATCGCGCTAACAGATGATTTGCGGTTAAGTGGTTTTGGGACTTTTTCTGCGGCTAAAAGTAATCACTCGCTGCCAATACTAGCCGGGCGAAACATTACCGATGACTGGTGCTATGACTGTGATACCACCTTAGGTATTCAAGCTGATTGGCAGATCACACCTAAATTGCGCTCGACAGTTCAAGTTGTCAAAAAACCAGAAGACCATTTTTCTTCACCTGAATTGGAACGAGCATTGGTGGAATACAATGCGGGGATGTTTCGCGCCAAAGTAGGCCGCTTAAGAACCCCTATGTTTATTATGTCTGAGTACTACTATGTCTCTAGCGCCTACCCTTCTTTACGCTTACCTCCTGAGGTATACGACAATAATCTTGGACTCACATACTATGAAGGAATCGCCGCAGATTTCTTACACGAGTTTGATAATGGCAATCAAATCGTCTTTTCTCCCTATGTCGCCCTTCCGAGAGAGGAACATTTCGAACAGTACGGCTCTTCCTTTTCACTGGATATTTCAAGGGCACTGGGTTTGAGCTCGGAACTCTTCTATGACGACAATTTACTCCGTATTGCTTACGTCAACTTAGATGCCACAATGACTGGGCAGATAGCGTCACCTAGATTCTATAATCTTGATATTTATGCCTTGGGTATAAGTCATTACTTTGGTCAGCTGCATGTACAGGCAGAGACCATGCTTGCTCAAGAGCTAAGCGCTGATTGGTACATAAGCTTTGACTACCAATTAGGTAAGATCACGCCCTATATTCAATACGGGCAAGCTCGACTGACCAAGGACACTGAAAGCTACTTGTTCGGTTTTCGCTACGATTGGACACCCCAATTAAACACATCAATCGAATGGCAACGCTTCTACGGTAGAGAAAACGTGATCAGTGGGCACTTCACTGTGCCGCAAGATCCGACTAAACCCTTTAGTACCAAAGTCGACCTCTTCTCCATTGGTTTATCGTTTACCTTTTGAGTAGATAGAGTGACACAGATCTAATAGATAAGACTTAATTGATACCGTATTACATAAATTATGTGCTTCTAGTATTTTTCGGGACAAATTAAGCTAGCTTGTTTAAAAATGTCAATAGGCACTACTACCTACAGTTTGCAGTGAAATCCGCCAAGATCAGCTACCATAACAGCCATAATAACCTGAATTAATTTTACTAGCAGAATAAGATATTAGGCCTTACAATCCTGCCGCATAAAAATTACAAAATTAATACATTTTCTCTATTCACTCCCCCTACAGGTGAAATAGAGTCAGTCCCCAAAAAACGTGAAAGGTCCATACAAACAATGAGTCCAGAGAAACACCTCTTAGATTGGCAAACGAGCCAAACGATTGCGGAAACTATTTCTCCACTTCTAGGTCAACTTTACCGTCACAAAGGCGTCGAGGTTTTACTCTTTGGAAAAACACTGGTTAATGCAGCGACCATCGACATCATTAAAACTCACCGCTTAGCGCGTCGCTATACAGGTACTGCTCTTACTCCAGAGCAAACTCTTCCCCTTATCAAGGCGCTTGCTGAAATGGAACTTTCTCCATGCCGCATCGATATCGGTCAACTTGCTCATGAGTTTTGGCAAGGTCGTGACGACTCTCATGGTGTTAAAGACTTCCTTCACACTTCTCTTCTAGGTGCAATGAATGGCGAAACAGTCTCTGAGCCGCGTGACGTTGTATTGTATGGTTTTGGTCGCATCGGCCGCCTATTAACGCGTCTACTTGTTGAGAAATCTGGCCCTGGTTACCCACTTCGTCTACGCGCAGTTGTTGTGCGTGGCGGTAAAAAAGGTGACCTAGAAAAACGCGCTAGCCTGCTGCGTCGCGACTCAGTTCACGGTCAATTCAACGGTAGTATCGTTGTTGATGAAGAGCGCAAGGCGATTATCGCTAACGGTAACTACATTCAGTTTATCTATGCGAACAAACCAGAAGAAGTCGACTACACTAGCTACGGGATCAACAATGCTCTTGTTGTTGATAATACAGGCGTATGGCGTGATGCAGAAGGCCTTGGTCAGCACTTAGAGTGTAAAGGTGCTGAAAAAGTACTGCTAACAGCACCAGGTAAAGGTGACATCAAGAACGTGGTATTCGGTGTTAACGACAACGTTATCAAAGCCGAAGACAGCATTATTTCTGCGGCAAGCTGTACGACAAATGCTATTACCCCTGTTCTTAAAGCGATGAACGATAAGTTTGGCGTGACATCTGGCCACATTGAAACTGTTCACTCGTTTACTAATGACCAAAACCTCATCGATAACTTCCACTCAGGTGAGCGTCGTGGTCGTAGTGCTTCTTTGAACATGGTTCTAACTGAGACTGGCGCGGCGAAAGCGGTAGCTAAAGCCCTACCTGAGCTTGCGGGTAAGTTAACGGGTAACGCAATCCGTGTACCAACGCCAAACGTATCAATGGCGATTGCTAATCTGAACCTTAAACAAGGCACAGATAAAGAAGAGCTCAATAACTACCTACGTGAAATGGCACTAACGTCTGAACTGTCTGCGCAAATTGACTACACAGAGTCGACGGAAATTGTTTCAACTGACCTAGTCGGTTCTCGTTTTGCGGGTGTTGTTGATGGTGCTGCAACTATCGCTCAAGACAGCCGCTGCGTGCTATACATCTGGTATGACAACGAGTTTGGTTACAGCTGTCAGGTTGTTCACTGTATGGAACAGATGATGGGCGTTCGTTACAAGACTTACCCAACAAAATAAGCTCAGGGATTCATTAATCTGGGTAAGCGATTTGGACTTCTCAGATTATTCATAAGAATATCGCCCCGGAGCTTCTGGGGCAAAACTCCACAACATAATACCTATAATAATCCCCCGTAGTTGCCACTTTCTTGTTAGAAAGTGGCTTTTTTGTTAGAAAGTGGCTTTTTTGTGTTCACCGTAAACTGTGTACCTGTTCATGTTTGATTCATTTACCCTAGGTTAATCTAACCATGTAATTGAGAGGTAATAATTATGAATAGAGTCATTTCTGGTATTCTGGCGTTGTTTATTGGTGTATTCACCCTTCTGTTTAGCTTGATCATGGTAATTCCATTGACCATTGCTGCGGTTATCACAGGTAAAAAGATTGAGAAATCACTTAAGATGAATCGCTCCGCTTCGTCGCAGCAAAAAGATCGCTCGGTACTAGAGGGAGAATATGAAGACGTATCAAAATAAAAAGGAAAAACTAGAATATATGATGCGTAAAAAGACGGCTTTAGCATTTTACTTGGCAGCCGCAGCAACGGCAGTCATGGTTGGCTGTACATCCCAATCTCAAGACCCAGAATTTGATAAAGCTGAACGCCTGCCTAGCTATTCTCAAAGTAGTTTTGAACAGTATGTGGCAGAGACGAAACAGTGGCTTGAACACAACCGTCTGTTCATGACAGAGGATAAATCCACCGAACTTAACATGGTGCTACCAAAAGAGTACCGACCAGAACATCCAAACGGTCAGGGTGTATTGCTGGTGCACGGTTTAGGTGACTCTCCCTACTCTTTCACTGACGTCGCCACCCATCTTGCTACGCAAGGCTACTTGGTGAGAACTATCTTACTGCCTGGGCATGCAAGTAAAGTTGGCGATCTTCAACTCCCGACACTAGAAGACTGGCAAGGTGTAGTCAGCCATCACATTGCACTGCTAAAGAAAGACACCAGCTCAATATGGCTGGGAGGTTATTCTACTGGCGCCAATCTAGTAACCGCCGAAGCGTTAAACGATGAGAGTGTCAATGGTTTGCTACTTTTCTCCCCTGCGCTGCAACCTCACTCTGATTCCGTCAAGTATGCGGAACTGGCGAGCTATTTCATTACATGGGCAGACCAAGATCCTGAGGACAACCCGCTCAGATACAACTCTCTACCTATGAGTGCAGCCGCAGTTTATTACCAAACCTCCTCTGCGGTGCGCGAGCAACTGTCGAATAAAGAGTATCTGAAACCGGTATTCATGATGATGAGTGAGGGTGATAAAGTCGTTAGTACTCAGTTTGCCATCGATACTTTCAGCAAAAAATGCAAAACCCTCATGGACATATCGTCTGGCAAGGTGAAGGTGACCTGACAGAGCCTCGCTCGACCAGATTCAGCATGAACTTACCCGAGCAACGCATTTCAAACGGCTCTCACATGGGGCTCCTTTTCTCCCCTAACAACCCAAACTACGGAGTAAAAGGTAGCAACACAATCTGTAGTAATGGACAAGGCGAAGACAAAGAAGCACGTTGCTTATCTGGCGATACAATGTGGTACTCCGCTTGGGGATACACAGAGCCTAATAAAATCCATGCAAGATTGACCTACAATCCTTATTTTGAAAAAAGCATGCAAATAATGGATAAAGTGATGTCTCCCCCATCTTCATTGCCTCTTTAAGCCCGATTTAGTCGGGCTTTTTGCTCTCTGACCGTGCTCAAAATAAACATTAAGAACTAAACTCTAATAGTTGTTGCAGATAATTAACCAGTTTGTTATTTAATATTAAACCACATACAACAATAACAACTAAGGATTGACAGATGAGCAATGGTCAACGCGATATTACGTTACGTTTTCTAGCAGAACCGGGAGACGTAAACTTTGGGGGGAAAGTCCACGGCGGCGCTGTAATGAAGTGGATCGACTTGGCAGCCTACGCTAACGCGGCGGCGTGGAGTGGCAAATACTGTATTACCGCCTATGCGGGTGGGATTCGCTTTGTGGCGCCGATTCATGTCGGTAACCTTGTCGAAGTCAGCGCTAAGGTCATCTATACCGGAAGGAGCTCAATGCATATCGCCATTGACGTTCAAGCAAGTGACCCAAAAGAGATGAACAACCGCTTAACGACCCACTGCATTGTCATTATGGTTGCAGTCGATGAGAACGGCACTCCGACCTCTGTTCCAGAGTGGATTCCAGAAACGCCAGAAGATATTGAATTACGCGACTCAGCAATCCGCTTGATGAACATGCGTAAAGAAATTGGAGAAGAAATGGAAGCGCACGTTAAGTATCTAAAATAGTGAGCTTTCTGCCAAATTGGAGGCCGAGTGCCTCCATTTAAGAACCAGTCACCGTAACGCCACATTTCTGTCATTTTTCCTTCATCTTGATTTGATTAAATCCGCTGACTAAATCAAACATTGCGTATGAAGGAACGTCTCTTGGAACTCAACGAAACCACTTTGAGTGAAACTACATTGTCAAACTTGAAAGCTGTTGAGTACCAGTGGGTTCGTACCATGTATGTTGAAGGTTATGGTGAAGATGAAATCAATCACTATATCCGCGCCTGCTTCGGCGGTGACGATACCTTTGCAGACCTATTTCGAAAAGTCGCCCTCTCTCAAGAAAGCATCTACGTGCTTCTGCAATATCTTGGCTGCGCGCCCTCAAGCCGGGAACTTTATTAACCCGAACAGCGTGTTGCTGACCGCAAGTTAATGCAACAAACACCACTGTTGCAGATCAGAACCTATACCTAGTCGCACCAACTCATCCCGTTGATTTCAATCCAATCTAAGCACTTTATACTGGCTCTGTCTTAGCGTTATTCAGGCATAAAAAAACCCGGGACAAAGCCGGGTTATGGTTACAAAAACTGTTAGTAGTGAAATAGTAAGGAATCTAGCTAACAGCCAGCTATGCGTAACGCCAGTTCTGCTCTCTACTTAACTGATCGGCGGCCAAACCAAAAGTGTTAAGCTGAGAAACAAAATGGGCGACCTTGCGGTCGCCCTTATCGTTCTTATTAACCTTTCACACCACCAGCGGTCAATCCTCCGACCAACCAGCGCTGTGCAAGCAAGAATACGACAGTTATTGGTAATGCAGACAATACTGCTGCTGCTGCAAAATCGCCCCACAGATAGTTCTGAGGGTATAGATACTGCTGCATACCAACCGCTAATGTATATGAGTTTACATCAGAAAGTAGTAAAGATGCTACTGGAACTTCACCCACCACACCGATGAACGACAGAATGAACACTACTGCAAGGATAGGCACTGACAATGGTAGTAGTACCAATCTAAATGCTTGCCAAGGCGTCGCGCCATCTAGTGCTGCTGCCTCTTCTAGCGAATTATCAATCGTTTCAAAGTAGCCTTTAATCGTCCATACGTGAAGTGCGATACCGCCTAAGTAAGAGAAAATTAGACCGCCATGCGTATTCAAACCAAGGAACGGAATGTACTGACCTAGCTTATCGAATAGGGCATAAAGTGCTACGAGCGCTAGAACCGCAGGGAACATCTGGAAGATCATCATCGCTTTAAGGATGGTGTCTTTACCTTTGAAGCGCATGCGAGCAAACGCGTATGCAGAAGTCGTAGACAGCGCAACGATAAGAATCGAGCTAATGCCTGCCACTTTCACTGAGTTCCATAACCAAGTTAATACAGGGAATGGCGGCGGCGTTACACTGCCATCTGCGTTAGTCACCGAAAATCCAAGCGCCAGTTTCCAGTGCTCTAATGAAGGATTATCAGGAATAATGCTACCCGTTGCGAAGTTACCTTCACGGAACGAAATTGCAATTACCATCAACAGTGGGAAGATGATTGACGCTAGGAACACCCACATAGCAATATGCGTTGCCCATACTCGGTATTTAAGTGATTTACCTTGTACCATTGCCATTGGAATCTCTCCTTAATCCTGAGACAGCTTAGTGAAACGTAGGTTGATTAGGGCAAGCGCACCAACCAATAGGAAGATAAGCGTTGCAATCGCACTTGCTAGACCGAAGTCTTGGCCACCAGCACCTTCAAACGCAATGCGGTAGGTGTAGCTTACAAGTAGGTCTGTGTAACCCGCTGGCTCGGAAGTACCAATCATGTTTGGACCACCTTGAGTCAGAAGCTGAATCAATACGAAGTTATTAAAGTTGAATGCGAAACTTGCGATAAGCAGCGGAGTAAGCGGCTTAATCATCAACGGCATGGTGATCTTACGGAAGTTGTCGATGAAGTTCGCACCATCAATGGCAGACGCTTCATACAAATCTTCTGGAATCGCTTTTAGTAGACCCATACACAGAATCATCATGTAAGGGAAACCTAGCCACACGTTGACAATCAACACCATGCTCTTAGCCATGATTGGGTCAGAGAACCAAGCAGGGCTAATGCCAAATAACGCCTCTAGCATCATGTTGATCTCACCAAAGCTCTGGTTAAACAAACCTTTGAAGATCAGAATTGAAATAAACGCAGGCACCGCGTAAGGAAGAATCAAGAGCACGCGGTAAACTGCACGACCTTTCAGCTCTTCCCACTGCACCACACTCGCAAGTACCAGACCGATAACAATGGTCAGACCAACGGTTAATGCAGAGAATAGTACCGTCCAGATAAAGATGCTGATGAACGGTTCTTTAATGCCATCATCTTTCCACACACGCTCGAAGTTGTGAGTACCAATATCAACGATAAAGCCCGGAGAAACGGTAGAGCCAACAAACTGACCTTGTTCATCGACTGGTTGATAGAAGCCCACTTCCATATTTGGACGCAGGTATTCCTGAGTACGATTGTTGAAGATCGTCTCACCATCATCTTGAAGGGTGTAAAGAGGGACTACCGCAGCGAACTTGCGTAGACCGCTCATACGGATGTCTTCACCCGACGGCAGGTGCAGATCTAAGCCACCTAGCGCGGTTTTGTTTTTGATGATGGTTTTGATTTTTTCTTTATCACCCACTACTGAGTCGACAAGAGCTAAGTCCATATCTGAAGCAGTTAGAGTAGCAAGGTTAAAAGTATCAGTTGCTAGCAGTTGATCGCCTTTCTTAACAGCAAGGCGGTGGCCATTATCTGTTTTGTACAGAGTAAATGGGTAGCTATCGCCGCTTTGGAAAGTACGGTCCATTAAAACCGACTGAGCACGTTCAAAGGAAAGTTGGTTTTTCGCACTGTAGTTTGTGAAGGCAAGACCGACGGTATACGCAAGTGGGAACAGGATGAACAGAATCATACCCGCAATACCAGGGTAAATGTAACGGTGTGCGTAGGTCTTTTTACTACCGAAAATAAATAACGCGAGTGCGGTTAAGATTAGGGTCAGAATGGCAAAGGCCATCTCACCGCGAGAATACATAAGAATTGTGGCGTATCCATTAATGATACCCACAGAGCCCAGTAAGCCCCATTTGATGAATACACTTTTACTTGATGGCAAGCTCGTTGTTGTAGACGCCATCGCATCTGTACCTTGAACTGACTGCATAAAAGAACCTGCTAGCGATAATAAAACTTGAAAATGAAGGAGGGGTTACCCCCTCCTTAAAAGGGTAGAACTTAATTATTTAGTCATTTGTTTTTCTGCATCCGCAAGTGCTGCATCTACAGTTTGGCGACCATCAACGATGTTGATGATTGCGTTTTTCGCGCTGCCCCAGAATGCGTTCATCTGAGGGATGTTTGGCATGATTTCGCCGTTCATCGCGTTATCCATTGTCGCTGCAATGCGCTTATCTGAATCTAGCTCACGTTGGAAAGAGTTAAGCGCTACCGCACCTAGTGGCTTGTCATTGTTAACTTTACGTAGACCGTCGTTAGTCAATAGGTAGTTCTCGATGAACTCAACCGCTAGATCTTTGTTTGGAGAAGCTGTGCTGATACCAGCCGTTAGTACACCAACGAATGGCTTAGAAGACTGACCATTAAACTTAGGTAGAGTCGTTACGCCGTAGTTGATACCAGATTTCTCGATGTTACCCCAGGCCCAAGGACCGTTGATTGTCATCGCAGTCTTACCTTGGTTGAACGCAGACTCAGAAACTGAGTAGTCCATGTCTGAAGAGATAACGCCTTTATCAACAAGACCTTTCACAAAGTTCATTGCATCTTTAACGCCGTCGTTTGCAATACCCGCATCTTTCACGTCGTAGCCTGCTGCGCCATATTTGAATGCGTAACCACCGTCAGCAGCCATTAGCGGCCAAGTGAAGTACGGTTCTTTTAGGTTCCACATGATTGCAGATTTACCGTCTTTCTTAAGCTGCGCGTCTAGCTCAGCAACTTCTTCCCAGCTCTTAGGTGGGTTAGGCACTAGATCTTTGTTGTAGATTAGAGATAGAGATTCTACAGCTACTGGGTAACCGATAATTTTGCCATCGTATTTAACTGCGTCCCATGCGAAGTCTACAATGCCTTCTTTGATTTCTGCAGATGGTTTAATCTCAGCAAGAAGACCTGCTTCAGCGTAACCACCAAAACGGTCGTGAGCCCAGAACACAATATCAGGACCGTCACCAGTCGCTGCTGTTTGAGGGAATTTGTCTTGAAGTGCATCAGGGTGAGCAACGGTCACTTTAATGCCTGTGTCTTCTTCAAATTGTTTACCTACTTCAGCAAGTCCGTTGTAGCCTTTGTCGCCATTGATCCAGATCGTTAATTGACCTTCTTCGATAGCAGCATTTGCACCAAAAGAGCCAAGAGCAACAAGTGTTCCTAGTGCTACTGTGCTTAGGGCATTTTTCATGTTCATATCCTTTTTATATTTGTGTTGTAGGGCTCCACCAGAGGTTTCGCCGTATTTCAGCACTTATTTTCAGCCAAACTGACAAAAGGCTCATCCTCCTACTCCCTACGCCCTCGCTATTATGGACTATTTTCGTGATCATCATCGTTACGGGTTGGTGACCAAAGTCTCAAAACAATCTCTTTGTGTGATCGATTTCAATGTAATCAAACAGAAATATTTGAACTCCGTCTCGCTACGCCTTCTGCGCCCTTTGGTACCTCCTCCCCTCCTACTACCCCTACAAAAAATCGGATTAGGAGGATGTAGTAGAGGGGTGAAAACAGCAAACTACAGCCATCCAAGAGTGGATGGTAAGAACCCTTTCCAGTAACACGTGTTTCATGGTGACTGGTTACAATGCCGCTAGGGTTTGCAAATGAGTGCACAAGTCACGTAGGTATTCAGGAAACTGATTCGTTCGGGGGAGAAGCTTGTGTCACACGGGGGAAAGCAAACCTGAATTTGGCTTGGTGGGTGATGTGAGGAACTCCTTCACCCATATTTTCTTACATTCTGTTATATAGAATCCATTCCTTACCAAATTCCTACTATTATTGCCTGCTCCATAATTCATATAATGATAGGCAGTAAAATATAAAAAATTGATCGAGGGCGAGCTAGATGGCGAGTGTCACGTTAAAAAATGTATGTAAAGCTTACGGTGACGTACTAATTTCCAAGAATGTTGATTTAGAAATCAAAGAAGGTGAGTTTGTTGTCTTTGTTGGTCCATCAGGTTGTGGTAAATCAACACTATTACGTTGTATTGCAGGCCTAGAAGATATCACATCCGGTGATCTCTACATTGGTGATGAGCACATGAATGACGTCGAGCCATCCAAACGTGGTGTTGGTATGGTATTCCAATCATACGCTCTTTACCCTCACTTAAACCTATACGATAACATGTCTTTTGGCCTTAAACTGGCAAAAGCTGACAAAGATGAAATCAGTAAGCGTGTTGAACATGCGGCTGAAATTCTACAGCTTAGCCACCTTCTTGAGCGCCAACCTAAAGCACTCTCAGGTGGTCAGCGTCAACGTGTTGCGATTGGTCGTACGCTGGTTTCACAGCCAAATGTGTTCCTACTTGATGAGCCACTATCTAACCTTGATGCCGCCCTTCGTGTACAAATGCGCTCCGAAATCACTAAGCTTCAACGCAAGCTTGGCTGTACTATGATTTACGTCACGCACGACCAAGTAGAAGCCATGACCATGGCAGATAAGATCGTTGTCCTAGATGCTGGATTTGTCTCTCAAGTTGGTCGCCCACTAGAGCTTTACCACTACCCAGAGAACCGTTTTGTTGCAGGTTTCATTGGCTCACCAAAAATGAACTTCATGAGTGTCTTCATCGAAGCGGCTGAGAAAGATCGTGTCATGGTTCAGCTTGCGAATGGCACTGCATTCTGGATTCCAGTTGATGGCACAACAGTTACTCGCGGTGAGCGTATGTCGCTTGGTGTTCGCCCAGAGCACTTGCTACCAGCAAACGAAGGTGACGCAACGATTGAAGGCGAAGTTAACATCGTTGAAAAGCTAGGTAATGAAACTCAAGCCTACTTACACATCGATGCAGCCGATGCCGATATAATTTACCGCCAACCTGACACGCTAGATGTAGAACCAGGTGATAAACTGTCTGTGGGTATCCCAGCTCACCGTTGTCACCTATTCCACAGCGATGGCAAAGCGTGCCGCCGTCTGTACAAAGAAGCAGGTATTGATTTCGAATAACTGCTAGCTCAGAGACAAAAAGCTCCTTGGATAGGAGCTTTTTTATTGCTCGTTTATCTCTGTTGTAACACTAACTGGTCGCTTGCCATCACAGGCGCCCTTTTCGAGATCATAGAGTGGATTGCTACCATGTAGGCTCCAGCGATGATCTTCCCTTGCTAATTTCCGATACTGGGTAGGAGTCACTCCTATGTAAGTCTGGAACGTCTCATAGAATCGGCTGCTTGAATTGAACCCCACTGTCAGCGCAATATCTAAAATAGTTCTATCCGTATCGCTTAGCAGTGCTCTTGCGTGATTAATCCGCATCGCTGTAATGTACTGCTTAATTGTCATCTGCATCGTGCGCTGAAATACATTCATTGCATAGTTGGCGTGTAAACCGACATGCTCTGCAATTTTTTTGGTAGTCAACGGCATATTGTGCTGAGTCGCAATAAACTCAAGCATTTGACTGACATAAAATTGTGAATGTTTCGATACCCCTTTTTTCGCCGATTTGTCGGCTTGGGTTGAAACCAGCTGCTTCCAACCATCAACGCAAACTCGACGCAGCATCAACCCAATTTCATCAACGGCAAGCTGTTGACGACTTTCGGAATCATCGCTAATTTCCCTAGCCCATCTAGCCAATTCAAATTCACTCACCAACGATGTCGAATCTGACTGTAAAACGCACCCATGGGTAATTTGATTAACAAGATCTCGGCTTAAAGGCCAAGACATAAACTGATGAATAGGAATATTGATAATACCCATATTGTGACTTTTTCCGGGCTCAGTCAGTCGATGAGGAACAGAAGCCCAAAACAACCCTACTGCCCCGTTTTCAATGACAATTGGCGTACCATTGACGATGTACTCGACATCATCGCCAAATGGGATATTTACCTCGACCTGTCCATGCCAATGATAACCGGGCATGGAATGGGGAGCTCGCACTTCAACATCGATCTTTTCACACGATGAATACAACGAAAGCGGGCTGACAAGTACACTGTCATTTGAGTACTCACTTTGCGTAACAAGATGCGTCGCTTCAGTTTCTCGTTTATTCATCATTGATTCCGTTAAAAATGGGATGACGTAGTTTTGCAAATCTCAAACCACATTACTCAGACCTAGCTCATACCAAACCATACTCATCACACGCTGTTATGCCCTAGCCCATTGATATTCTGAATGCTGACATAATCCATCCCGCTTTCTATTCAATTTCTCTCAAAAGCTAAGATCTTCGCGAATGCAATTAAAAATATTAGAAAATAGGAGTTTACAGTTTTTAAGTGAGACGAATCGGCACAACATGCTCGGGTAATGTTGACTCATCCAACCCAATACGTGATAGATGAGGAAGAAGATAATGAATACCCCGAAGATCACCTTCATCGGTGCAGGTTCGACCATTTTTGTTAAGAACATTCTTGGCGACGTGTTCCACAAACCAGCCTTAAAGAACGCCCATATTGCACTCATGGACATTGACGGGACGCGTTTAGAAGAATCTTACCTAGTAGTGAGCAAACTGATGCAGTCTGCAGGTGCAACTGGCTCAATTAGCTGTCACTTGGACCAAAGAGAAGCACTGGAAAGTGCCGACTTTGTCATCATCGCCTTTCAAATTGGTGGCTATGAACCATGCACCGTAACCGATTTTGAAGTGTGTAAACGACACGGATTGGAGCAGACCATCGCCGATACTCTCGGTCCGGGCGGCATCATGCGCTCTTTGCGTACAATCCCACACCTTTGGAAAGTTTGTGAAGACATGAGCGAAGTGTGCCCTAACGCCACGATGCTTAACTACGTCAATCCTATGGCAATGAATACATGGGCAATGTACGAGAAATACCCATGCATCAAACAAGTAGGTCTGTGCCATTCTGTACAAGGCACGGCAGAAGAGCTAGCCCGCGATCTTAACCTCGACTACAAAGACCTACGTTACACCTGCGCAGGCATCAATCATATGGCCTACTACTTAACCCTAGAGAAGAAGACAGAACAGGGTGACTATGTCGATATTTACCCAGATCTACTCGCAGCTTTTGAGAGCGGTCAAGCGCCTAAGCCCGGTCTTCATCACAATGGTCGCTGCACCAACCTAGTTAGATACGAAATGTTTAAGAAGCTTGGGTATTTTGTCACTGAATCTTCTGAACATTTCTCTGAATACACCCCATATTTTATTAAGCCAAACCGCCCAGATTTGATTGAACGTTATAAAGTACCACTCGACGAATACCCAAAACGTTGTGTAGAACAAATTGCTGATTGGAAACAAGATCTAGAAGCATTTAAGAAAGCTGATGAGATTACCGTCAATGAATCTCACGAGTATGCTAGCACGATCATGAATTCCATTTGGACCGGCACGCCGAGTGTTATCTATGGCAACGTCAAAAATGAGGCTCTCATCGATAACTTGCCACAAGGTTGCTGTGTTGAGGTTGCCTGTCTGGTTGATGCTAATGGTGTTCAACCAATCAAAGCGGGCCGACTGCCTAACCATCTAGCCGCATTGATGCAGACCAACATTAATGTGCAAACACTACTGACAGAAGCGATTTTAACTGAAAACCGTGAGCGAATTTATCATGCGGCTATGCTCGACCCACACACAGCAGCTGTCTTGGGGCTAGAAGAGATTTACGCCTTAGTGGACGATCTGATTGAAGCGCACCGCGGTTGGTTACCAGATTGGGTCCATCCAAAAGTCTAACTAAAAATAACAACAAACATTTCTGATAACAAAATAACGTGAACAATATACGCCTCCGACCAAGGAGGCGTAAGGAGCACCTATGAGCATTTCAATGAACACAAAGCTGAGTTACGGCTTTGGTGCATTTGGTAAGGACTTTGCCATTACCATTGTCTATATGTACCTGATGTTTTACTACACGGATGTAGTTGGTATCTCTGCGGCAACAGTGGGTACTATCTTTCTCGTCGCCAGAATATGGGATGCGGTCAATGACCCTATTATGGGTTGGATCGTCAACAATACTCGTAGCCGCTGGGGCAAATTTAAACCTTGGATATTAGTTGGCACGATTACCAACTCGATTGTGCTGTTTATGCTGTTCAGCGCTCATCATATCGAAGGCCCGTGGCTTATTGCTTATGCCGCCGTCACTTACATTTTATGGGGGATGACCTACACTTTGATGGACATTCCGTTCTGGTCGTTAGTTCCGACTCTGACACTAGATAAACGTGAGCGTGAAGATCTCGTCCCTTACCCTAGATTTTTTGCAAGCCTCGCATGGCTTGTAACCGCTGCCATTGCTATGCCGTTCGTTAATTATGTGGGAGGCGACGACAAGGGTTATGGCTTCCAAGTGTTTACTTTACTGCTTATTGGCTGCTTTGTTGTCTCAACTTACATCACGTTAAGAAACGTTAAAGAGCGCTATTCGACGAACAAACTAGACAGTAGTAAGCCCGAAGAGAAAGTAACGCTGAACAAACTTCTTAAACTTATCTACAAGAACGATCAGCTAACCAGTGTCTTGTGTATGGCGCTGTCTTACAACCTTGCGACCAACATCATTACCGCGTTTGCTGTTTACTACTTTACTTATGTCGTCGGCAACGAAGACCTCTTCCCTTACTACATGGCATACGCTGGTATTGCTAACCTAATCACGCTAGTTCTATTCCCTAAACTCGCCCAAATGTTTTCTCGCCGAACCCTGTGGGCGTGCGCTTCAAGTTTGCCAATTTTAGGTAGCGCGGTGCTTATCTATGTAGGTATGTACGATAAACAAAGCATTTTGTTGATATCCGCCGCTGGCGTTCTGCTACAAATCGGAACGGCACTGTTTTGGGTACTGAACGTCATCATGGTAGCGGACACCGTAGACTACGGTGAATACAAGCTCGGCCAACGTTGTGAAAGTATCGCTTACTCTGTTCAAACTCTGGTTGTAAAAGCAGGCTCGGCTTTCGCCGCTTTCTTTATCGGTATTGCACTTACTGCTGTCGACTATGTCCCTAACGTCGTGCAAAGCCCAGAAACCGTGTTTGGCATGCAATGCATCATGGTCGGTTTACCCGCCTTCTTTTTTGCTATCGCACTGGTTATTTACTTCCGCTTCTACAAACTCAATGGTCAGTATCACCAGAACATCCAAGACCAACTTACCGAAAAGTACCAACATGTTACCGATAGAGAATCAGAGTTAAACGGCAAACCAAAAGCTGTCAACCCAGCTCAAGCTACATAGCTGTAAAGCGGGCACTGCCCGCTTTTTTTAAGCGCAACCTTCCCTACATCTAATAAATCAATTACGAGAAGTTTATGAAACGGAACCTATTAGCCTGCGCTATCGTCGGTACGATCGCTGCGTCGGGCGTTACTTATGCCAAACACAATGACAACCTCATAACAAATCCTAGCTTTGAAAATAAAGGGCTAGGCTGGGATTACTGGTTTGCTAATATCAAGAATGATTCAGCATACCAAGGTGAATACCGTGGCAGAATCGCGACAGGTACAACACATAGCATCAGCCAAACCGTAACCATTACTGAAACTGGTTATTATGACTTATCTGCTTATGTTGTCAGTCCTTCCTCTGATGCGTCTTTAATCATCACTAATCTCTATGACGAAGTCTTGTTTAGCAAGCCGGTAAAGAAGAGTAAAAAATATAAGCTAAACACACTTAAACATATTGCACTAGAGAAAGGTGAACAGATAAAAATCTCACTTACAGGGTCTGATAAAGGGGGCGTGAGTGTCGACAATGTGAGCTTAGCTAAAAACCATAAAAGCAAGCCATTGAGCTTCAATCAAATCATCCAGTTCAAAGCAGAAGAACAGTCTGGCCTAACGAACATCAATCGAAAAAATCAGCGCGTTGAGTTTCAAGTGCCATACGGCACAGATTTAACTCAAGTGACCATTGGCAACCTTAAAATATCAGACGCTAGCGCAACCTCAATCAATGAGGGAGACGTACTCGACTTTACTCATCCAATTACAGTCAAGTTAACCGCTAAAGACCATAAACCAGAGCACTGGACACTCATCGCCAGAGAACAACCCAAGCAGATAGTTGTGACCTCTTCGAACGTAAAACTACAAGACTCATTTTCGTGGGCAATGGATAAAACCGATCGGTTTGTCATGACAGGTCACCACGATCTAGTGAACCGAGATGAGAACAATAACGATGGAACGGGAACCGCCGATTACATCCCCTCCTATTGGGCGGGATATTTTGACCGAACAGCTTTTTATTCACGTGATTTCCTGCATCAGGCAAGTGGCGCTAAGCTGGCAGGCCTAGACGCAGAAAACTTCTCGATGTTTAAAACCTTCGCTAAGCACTCCACAGAATCAAGAAAGTGGTACACGCTTTGGGCAGTGAACTTTGATGGCACACCTCATACGATCGACTATGTCGACGATTCTTGGTTTGTTAGAGAAGTTCCGGCCCAATTTGAATTTGTCGAAAAAGCTTGGCAGCAGTATCTATGGACAGGAGACAAGCGCTATATTGAAGATGCAGACCTTTGGCAATTCTATACAAAGGTGCTGACTGACTATATCGCTCTTCACGACGACCAAGAACCAAATGGTATCGCAGAGGGTTATGGCGGTATATTCGAAGGCTCAGCAACCTACAATGAACGTGGTGAATTTCCAATCGAAGCTGGCGACGCCATTGGCTCTCAGTATCAAGCGACTCTCGCCTACTCTAAAATGCTTAAAGCTCGTCAAGATTACAGTCAAGCCGCTGTTTGGAGTGAGAAAGCACGACAGCTCAAAGATTTCTTTAATCACGAGTGGAGTATCGCAGACCCTAATGACCCGCTAGGAAACTACGTAAACATAGTGCAAAAAGACGGTGTGCGCCTTAACGATTTTGGCAAAGAAAACAGCTGGTTTATGCCGATGAAACGCGTTACCAATCCGGGTGAGCGCAATGATAAATATCTCGATTTCATTGCCGAAAAGCTCGGTGATGGTATTGGATCGACTCCTGAAGCACCGAACAACATTGAAGCCTATACCTATATCCCTGAAACTTACTTCCCCTACAATCGCAACGAAGAAGCTTGGAAGTGGATGCAATACATCATGGACAAAAAAGACGAACCCCATGAACGCCCTACTCAAGGAACCAATGGTGATTATCCTGAGCTATCTTTCACTTTTATTTCCAACACCATCGAAGGACTAATGGGTATTAAGCCTAATGCTTCTGAAGATCGTATCATTACGGCTTCACACCTAACTAATGACATTGAGTGGTTAGAGGCAAAACACTTAATCATGGGCGAACATGAGCTTACCGTGCGACATCAAGGGGTGAATAAAACGAGCTTGACCAACAACTCAACTCAGTCGCTTGAGTGGGAAGCTTGGTTCTATGGTGAGTACCCGTCACTCATAGTTGATGGGCAATCAACCATGACTAGCCAAAAACAAATCAACGGACAACTGGTCAGTTACGTCATTGTGAATGTTGAAGGTCAGCAGCAGCGAACCGTGTCGAAGTAACAACCACCAAGAGGCTCTCTCGTCATAGAGAGCCTCATTTTTCATATAGGCTATTCTTTTTTGTCACTACTGCCACTCCGTTTAAACAATCCTTCCATTAACTCCATAGGCAGTGGAAAGGCGATGGTAGAACTTTTCTCTCCGGCAATCTCCGTCAGAGTTTGCAAGTAACGCAATAGCATCGCATTGGGTTGAGTTGCCATCTTACTGGCTGCTTCAACGAGCTTTTCAGATGCCTCCATTTCACCAGAAGCATGTATCACTTTCGCCCTTCGAGAACGTTCTGCTTCTGCTTGTTTGGCAATTGCGCGAATCATACTTTCATTAAGATCCACGTGCTTGATTTCGACATCCGACACCTTGATGCCCCAACCATCCGAACGAGCATCAAGAATCGTCTGTATATCCGTATTGAGCATCTCTCGATTGGCGAGCATTTCATCGAGTTCATGTTGCCCTAATACAGAACGTAAGGTCGTTTGCGCCAATTGAGACGTTGCCGCTAAGTAATCCTCTACATTAATGATCGCTTTTTGGGCATCGACCACTCGAAAATAGATCACCGCATTGACCCGAACGGAGACATTGTCACGACTGATGACATCTTGACTCGGCACATCCATCACCACTGTTCGCATATCAACTTTGACGATCTGTTGAATCATGGGAATCACAATGATCAAACCTGGCCCTTTGACCATTTGAAAACGCCCGAGGAAAAAGATGACGCCGCGCTCATATTCGAGCAACACGTGGAACATGCTGAATGCAATCAAAAGTACCAACACGACAATCAGCACTGGGGTCAGCATGCCACTAGTGATTATTTGTTCCATCATAGCCACTTCCTTGCTGTTTACTAATTTTCAAACTCAGACCATCGATGGCCTCGACTATGACAATATCTCCACGAGAGAAACCGTCATCACCATGCGCAGCCCAGCGCTCACCCGCTATATGCACATAACCTTGCGCAGTAAAGCTGTGTTCGACAACCGCTTGCTGACCAATCAAGTATTCGACGCCACTCACCACCTGACTTTGTCTAAGCTGCAATACTCTGCGTAAAACAAACACAACAAAAGCTGCTGATAGCACCGCTATGGAATAGATAAGATGTAATGAGACTTGCAGCTCAGGTAGATCACTCTCAATGAGGAATATCGAGCCTAAGACGAAAGCAATGACACCACCAAAGCCTAAAATACCGAAACTTGGCATGAGCGATTCAGCCACCAGAAGACCTATACCTAGTAGAATTAAACCCATTCCAACGTAGTTCACTGGCAACATCTGAAAAGCATAAGTCGCAATCAGCAGGCAAATCGCACCGACGACACCCGCGACGCCAAATCCAGGGCTGTAGAACTCTAGTAACAAGCCATAGATACCGATCATCATTAAGATATACGCGATATTCGGATCGGTAATGGTAGAGAGAAACTGATGGCGCCAGTCCGGCGTCTTATACTCGACTTGTGCCTCAGCGGTTGCTAGCGGCGTGTTTTTATCATTTAGGCTAACATTTAACCCATCCGATTGGATAAGGAGTTGTTCAGGGGTATCTGCAATAAGATTGATCACATCTTGCTCTAACGCTTCACTCGATGAAAGTGTGGCAGCCTCTCTAACCGCTTTTTCCGCCCATTCTGCATTCCTACCCCGCAACTGCGCCAGCGATCGTATATAAGCAACAGAGTCATTAAGCATTTTCTTTTCCATGGCAGACGGCTCATTTGGCGCCTCATCGGATTTTTCTGGGCTTGCTCCACCAATACTTACCGGAGTCGCGGCTCCCAATGTCGTCGCAGGTGCCATTGCTGCAATATGGCAAGCATACAAAATAAATGTACCAGCACTGGCAGCGCGCGCACCTTGGGGATAGACCAAACACAAAATTGGAATTTGAGAGGCGAGGATCGATTGGTTGATCTCTCTAAGACTGCTGACTAGGCCACCAGGCGTATCGATTGTCAGCACCAAAGCGGAGATATTGGGAGTCTGGTTTGCTAACGTAATTTCTTCAATCACGTAGTCCCCCACAGCAGGGCCGATTGCTCCGCTGATATTGATAACAGGAACCACCTTGGTCGCATGAGGCTCTGGCTCACTTGAACTAATAACAGATGGTCCTGACAAAAGTACAAAGCAAAACAAAAGTGCTTTGACAATCCGCAAGGGCATCTGACTTTCCTATTTTTCAGTCTATTATCAGTTTAGACTATTTAACCCGATCTAATATTGGCGCTTGGTGTTCAGCCCAAAAAAATGGAGAGCCGAAGCTCTCCATTCAAATATTGTCGTGTCACTACTTCTTAATTGGCGTGTAACCGTACTCTTCAATCAAAGATTTTGCTTGGCTGCTGTTTAAGTAGTGAATGAATGACTTAGAGTCTTCATCAACTTTGTCAGGGTTGTATAGAACAAGGAAAGGGCGAGATAATTCATACTTACCCGTGGCGATTGTTTTGTTGCTCGCTTCTACCCCTTCAAACTGGATCGCTTTGATTGAGCTGTCCACTGAGCCTGTAGAAACAAAACCAATAGCTTGTTTATTGTGGTTAACAATCGTCTTCACCATGCTGTTGCTGTTTACCACTAGGTTATCTGGGTTGATATCTGACACGAGACGACTGTTGATGATTTTCGTCAATCCCATCAAGCTTTCAAAGCTGTAACGCGACCCAGAAGAAGCTTCACGCGTGACTACAGCGATTTTTTGATCGTTTCCACCTAGCTGTTTCCAGTTAGTAATCTTTCCTTTGTAGATATCAAACAGCTGCTCACGAGTGACATTTTCAATCGGGTTAGATTTATTCACCACCACTGCCAATCCATCAAAAGCAATTGGCTTAACCGTGAGCGATTCATCTTGCTCACTTTCTGTTAGGTAACGAGAGCTCATACCTACATCAGCGACACCTTTCTTAACCAAGGTAATGCCTGCCGATGAACCGATGCCCTGAACCGCAACGTAGCTGTCTGGGTGAGTGTTGTTGTAATCTTCTGCGAGCACATCCATGACACGAGCAACCGAAGTCGAGCCTGAAACATTCACCTCTTTAGCCAACGTTGGCACTGAAAACAGTGATGTAGATAAAAGTGCAGCCAACGCAACACGAACCATAATAAACTCCCCACTAATAGATGCGACTGGTTATAACTAAACAGCGCTATGTTATTGCGGTTAGATGACATTTTTGTGAAAGCCTATGCAGACAATGAAATATCTAGTACATACTATGCTTAGGTTAGAGAAGTGTAACCTTTTGCACAGATACTCATATTGTTGAAGTGAGAGCGTCATGGGGCTAGTGAGTTTACTACAACGTCAAGTAGAGAGCAGAGCGGAGCTTATCTGTAAGCAACGCAATCAAAGTACGCCTGCTGAATTGGGCAAAGCAAGCTTTGAAACCATGAACAATGGCGTCATTTTTATCAAGCAGCATTTTTTACTTGATTCGAGCCATTGCAATTACATGAATCCAATCGCGAAAGTGGCGTGGAATGGCGAACTCAATCAATGGCAGCTGTTTATGCCACAAGAAACGGATAGTGAGCAGTGGGTGCCCTACCCATATTTAGCTCAAAGTAGCGACCTAACCGCTATCATGCGCGAAATCGATAAAGACCCGAAAGAGATGTTTTGGCAGGATTAGGAGAGCAGGTGCTCTCCTATCACTATTGTTCTAAAACTTGTAAGTCGAACCAATGTAGAAAGAACCCATACCCAAAGTATGTTCTGTGGTTTTCTTGGTTAACGAATCTTCAACGTCCGCAGCAAACGCGTCAACTTCATAGCCAGCTCTAACCGCCCAACCATCAAACATTGCAGGTGCATACTCAAGGCCGAGTCCTGCACGTACGGCAAACGTATTTGAAGATTTGTTGTTCAAATAGGCTGTCGAACCAGCATTTCGCACATCCCAGCTAACAATACCTGCACCAATTACCCCGTAAGGTCTAAGACCGTTGTCAAAGGTATAACCTAGGTTAGCCGCAACGATTAGAGACTCACTGTCCATCGTCAGTGCTTTAGTGTTAGACAATTTCGTGTTTGCTGTACCGTACTTAGTGTACTGAGCTTCAATCGCAGCAATCTTGTTGAACTGATAACCACCGATCAGTTTGAATGATGCTCCATCTGTTTCAGTAGAAGTCGCGCCATTAGTAACACTTTTGCCAAATCCATCATCGGCGTAGCTCGTATCACCGATACCCGCACCAATATAAAAACCATCAACTTTCTGAGCTGCAAAAGTCGGTAGCGCTACAAGCGCTGCAAGTAAAACAACCTTTTTCATCATTCTTGCCTAATATTCCCTAATAAACTAAATCGGTTACAAATTATAGGAATATCCAATAAGCGTCTTTATGCGAAATGTATAGAATTGTCTGAGCTTTGTCATACATCAGTCAAATGACTAACTAAAACACATTTTAACAGCAAATTAATTTAATAAGACCAGCGCAACAAAAAAGGCGCTGTAATAGCGCCTTTGGGTAACTTTAATGAATTGATTTGTTACTCTGCTGAGGTTTCAGCTTCTGTCGTTGTCTTCACTTCTTCAAAGATTTGTGTTGGTTTGGCTACTAGGCTGCGGTTTTCCTGATTTACGTCAGTCAGAACCACCTCTAGCACATCACCTAAGCGGTAAGTCACTTCCTTATCGATTGAAACCGTACCATTTTCACCATTGCACTCTAGGCGCTCTTTGTTGGCTAAGATGAGTGAGCCTGGGATAAATGCCGCAGCGCCATTTTCAATCAAGCGGATACGCATACCAGCACGGTTGATATCGAAAATCTCACCGTTGAACTTAGTCTCTTTAGCAGGTTCGTCTGCAAGGGTACGAGCATATAGCCAATCACCAACATTGCGCTCAGCAATCTTGTGGTGCTTGCGATGAAGCGCTAGCTCTTCACCGACACTATCATCGGCAGTCTGCACTGGTTCTTTGCCTAAGATGTGCGCTTTAAGCATACGGTGGTTGATCATATCGCCATATTTGCGAATTGGTGATGTCCACGTCGCGTATAGGTCAAGACCCATTGCATAGTGCGGTAGAGGCTGGTTACCCATTTCGCTGTAAGCTTGAGCTTTGCGGATTCGGTTATCTAGGTAAGAAGTTTCTTGACTTCCCAACCAACGACGCAGCGCCGCAAACCCTTCTAGAGTCGCGATAGATTCAGCGGTAAACGGCAGTTCACCTTCTGGGTTTACCAGATTGACGACATCTTCAATCTTTTCCGGTTTAAAACCTGCGTGAGTGTTAAACACACCCGAATTAAAGCTTGATTGCAGCGTTTTACCCGCACAAATGTTTGCTGTAATCATCGCTTCTTCTACTAGGCGGTTAGCGCTACGACGCATGTCGGCATGAATAGCAACAACATCGTTATCTTCACTCAGTTCAAATCTGTAGTCTGGGCGGTCAGGGAAGACGACCGCATGAGTTTCACGCCACTCAGCACGAGCACGTGAGAAGTCATAGAGGTCACGAACGATCTCTGCAATTTCTTCGCTTGGTTGCCAAGCGTCTGAGCCGCCATTTTCAATCCAATCGGAAACATGGTCGTAAGCCAATCGAGCATGAGATTTAATGTTGGCAGCAAAGAACTTAATGTCATCGCCGATAACACCCTCTTTCGTCACGGTCACACTACAACATAGAGCTGGGCGCGCTTCACCCTCAATCAATGAACATAGATCATCGGCGAGGTCACGCGGAAGCATTGGAATATTTCTACCCGGTAGATAGATGGTAAAACCACGTTCGCGCGCCACTTTGTCCATATCACTATCAGGTGTGATGTAGGCCGTAGGATCGGCAATCGCAATCGTCAGTTCGAAATCACCAGATTCTGTCTTTTTAGCATGAAGTGCGTCATCCATATCTTTGGTTGACTCACCATCAATGGTCACAAACGGAACGTGTGTCATATCGGTGCGTACAAGATCAGCGTCGTCTTTTAGCTCCCAGCTATCTAGTCCTGCTGGTTCGCTATTTGGCAAATCGTTTTGCGCCAACGTTACCCACCAAGGTGCTATCTTGTCGTCTGCATCAGTAATTTTGTCGCTGATTTCGACAAAGAAGCCATTATCACCCTTAAGTGGATGACGAATAAGGTGTGCAACCACCCAATCACCCTCTTTAAGATCATCACTCTTGATGCCTTTACGTGTCTTAGCTTTTAAAGATAACTTCTTAAGTTGAGGATGGTCTGGCGTAACGTTCAGTTTGCCTTTGAATAGTTTAACTCGGCCAATAAAACGGTTAAGCCCTTGTTCAAGTAGCTCTTCTGGTTCAGCTTGCTCGCGATCTTTCTCTGTACGAATGATCGCTTTTACCTTGTCGCCGTGCATACATTTTTTCATGTACGGAGGTGGGATAAAGAAGCTTGTCTTATTATCCACTTCAAGGAAACCAAAGCCTTTCTCTGTCGCTTTGATTGTGCCTTCTTTTTTAGGCAGGGTTTCTTGGATTTGCTGCTTAAGTTGAGCCAGTAGAGGGTTATCTTGAAACATCTATCTTGTTTTACCGAGTAAGTAACCGAAAATTGCGCCCACTATATCACCGAGCCCTTGCCCCTGCTAGCGTAGAAGCATGACAATCTGGTGTTTTACGAACAATTCAGTCAGTTAGCAATCACCTAGATTTGTGGATAAATTTCGCACTTAATGCATCTGGATGAACAAGAACTACACAAAAATTCTCAGATCAGGAAAAAATTGTGATGAAATTCAATTTTTTCTAGCTTTTTTTGTGCTTTTAGGGAATAATCCGCCCCCTCATATTGGTGCCCCCCCTATCTGTTTATAGAATTTTTAGATGAACGGATAGTAATGAACACCGATATCTCTTACGTCCCTAGTGGCTTGATGCGATTTACGACTTTTCCGCATCTGAACGGAATCAGCTCTCAACTGGATTGGTATTGGAATTGGTAGAGCTCGTGGGACCTTTTGTTGACATTATATAGTAGGATCCCAATGACAGATTCTGTAATTCAGTTTAGCGATCTAGCGCTTAACGACTCTATCCTTTCAGCTCTTGATGGTATGGGTTTTGTTTCACCAACTCCAATTCAGGCTGCTGCTATCCCGCACCTACTGGCTGGTAGAGACGCACTAGGTAAAGCTCAAACTGGTACTGGTAAAACTGCAGCTTTCTCTCTACCTCTTCTAAACAAGCTAGACCTTGCACAGCGCAAGCCTCAAGCAATCGTACTTGCTCCAACTCGTGAACTAGCGATCCAAGTAGCGGCTGAAGTTAAAAACTTAGGTCAAAACATCGCTGGTCTTAAAGTTCTTGAGATCTACGGTGGTGCATCGATTGTTGATCAAATGCGCGCACTGAAAAACGGTGCTCACATCGTTGTTGGTACTCCGGGCCGTGTTCAAGACCTTATCAACCGTGATCGTCTACACCTAGACGAAGTACACACATTCGTCCTTGATGAAGCGGATGAGATGCTAAACATGGGCTTCGTTGATGACGTAACGGAAATCATGGAGCACGCGCCTTCATCAGCACAACGTGTACTATTCTCTGCGACTATGCCTCCTATGCTTAAGAGCATTGTTGAGCGTTTCCTACGTGATCCAGAAACGGTAGACGTTGCAGGTAAAAACCACACTGTAGACAAAGTAGAGCAGCAGTTCTGGGTTGTTAAAGGTGTAGAAAAAGACGAAGCAATGTCTCGTCTTCTTGAAACTGAAGAGACTGACGCGTCAATCGTATTCGTACGTACTCGTCAAGATACTGAGCGCCTAGCAGATTGGCTATGTGCACGTGGCTTCAAAGCATCTGCACTACACGGTGACATTCCTCAGTCTCTACGTGAGCGTACTGTTGATCACATCAAACAAGGTGTTATCGACATTCTAGTTGCAACTGACGTTGTAGCACGTGGTCTAGACGTTCCACGTATCACGCACGTATTCAACTACGACATTCCATTCGATGTTGAGTCTTACATCCACCGTATCGGCCGTACAGGTCGTGCTGGACGTAAAGGTAAAGCGATCCTTCTAGTTCGCACTAACCAACTACGTATGCTTCGCACTATTGAGCGTGTAACTAAGTCATCAATGGAAGAGATCCAACTTCCACACCGTGACAAAGTTGCAGAAGCTCGCGTTGCAAAACTTGGTGCAGAGCTTGAAGCAGATAAAGAACATAAAGCACTAGAGAAATTCTCAGAGTTAGTTGAAAAACTACAAGAATCTCTAGAGCTAGACGCGGCAACACTGGCTGCCATTCTTCTTAAGCGTCAGCAAGGTAAGCGCCCACTATTCTACATTGGCGAAGACCCAATGATTGAAGCGATTGAGCGTGACAAGCAGCGTCGTAAAGAACGTCGTGAAGGTGGTCGTGATGGTCGTGATGGTCGTGGTCGTGACCGCAACTTCAACAACCAAGACTGGGATACATACCAGCTGCAAGTTGGTCGTGAGCAAGGTGTTCAGGTTAAAGACATCGTTGGCGCATTGGCAAACGAGCTTGGCCTAGTTAAAGGTTCAATCGGTGCGATTAAACTAGCGCAAGGCGAAACTTACGTTCAGCTACCAAAAGCAATGTCTTCTGAGACAGCTAACAAGCTGCGTAAACTACGCATCCGTCAGAAAGAAGTTGGCGCAGTAGTATGTGACTTTGATGACTTCCGTGAGCCTCGTGGTCGTCGTGACGGTGGACGTCGCGATGGTGGCGGTTACCGTGGTAATCGTGATGGAAACCGCGAAGGCGGCTACCGTGGTAACCGTGACGGAAACCGCGAAGGTGGCGGCTACCGTGGCAACCGTGAAGGCGGTCGTGGTAATCGCGAAGGTGGTCGTCGTGATGGCGAGCGTCGCTTTGACCGTAACCGTGGTGGCGATCACCGTGGTAACTACCGTGGCGAACGTGGCCATGGTCGTGGTAACCGCGAAGATTAATCACTTCTGCTAGCAAGCATTTAAAAGGAGCCAAATTTGGCTCCTTTTCTGTTTTAAGGGAATAGAAAACTAAGAAACTGAACGGTACTCAAACAGGTACTCGTCGTCTGTTTCACCGACTTGAACAAACCCCATACGCTTGTACAAGTTTTGTGCAGGGTTGATTTTGAATGCGCTCAACGCAAGTCCGCATTGCTTCTCTGCGGCTTCATCAATTAATCGTTGAATCAATTGACTGGCAATTCCCTTACCTTGAAATTTGGGATGCACTTGAATCAGGTCAAGGTAGATTTCATTCTTTTCCTGATTAAAGATCACGCGATGAAAACCGACATCCTCATCATCTACTTGGATAATCTTAGCGTGATCAAATTCGAAGTCTAGGTTACGTAATGCGGATGCTCTAGAAGTACTACCGCCAGTACTCTCCCATTGTCAACGTGCGAAGCTCAACCAAATATTCGATGTCTGACGGTAAAGCTTTACGCAAAGAAAGTTTCATAACGACCTCTTGTGATTTATCTGTTCCACTGACTTACCGTTGCATTATATGCCTATAGGTCAATAGCGATAGTCTGATATGCCGAATCTCAGGCAGTATTCTTGTTGCACTGGACTATTTCCAAGCTACTGCCTGTAAAAGGGCAAGAAAAAAGCCATTTGGCAGAACCAAATGGCTTTCTTAGTTTAACTCTGATTATTCGCTATCAGGTTTAGGCGGTGTTTTCTTCTTAGGGATAAACACGCTATCACCCACAGCCACATTCTGGTGGAAGCTCTTGTCACGCTTGACTGGTTTCTTCGTTGATTTCTTCGCTTGCGGCTTAGCATTCTTAGTCGCTTTACCCTTGTTGCGGAAATCAGGTTTACGCGGCTTCAAGCCTTTAAACTTGCCTTTTAACCCTTCAAGCTCAGAGAAGTTTAAGTCTTGCTGTAAATAAGCTTCAACACGCTTAAAACTATCCCAGTCTTTTGGGCCTACCAGTGAAACGGCATCACCTTTGTTACCAGCACGGCCTGTACGACCTACACGGTGAACATATTCTTCCGTATGCTTTGGCATGTCGAAGTTAACAACATGGGTAACGTTAGCGATATCTAGCCCACGAGAAGCAACATCTGTCGTGACCAATATTTTGAACACAGCACGCTCAAACTGACTCATGATGGTATTGCGTTGAGTCTGGTTTAAGCTACCGCTAAGCGCGATTGCTTTAAGTTTCTTCTCGTTAAGCTTTTCAGTTAAACGCTCTGTATCAACACGCGTTGCAGTGAAGATAATCAGCTGTTTGTATTCTGCTACTTCTAGAATGCGCTCTAAGATGGCTTCTTTATGATCAAGATGATCACACAGGTAGAACTTCTGAGTAATATCAGTATGCTTTTCTGTCGCAGCGCCAATTGCAATACGTTTTGGAGCATCTAACATCTCCATAGCAATATCGTTAACTTCAGCATGGTCTAATGTTGCTGAGAACATCAACGTTTGACGGCGACGGTGTTTAGCGGCGTTGTGAATGCGGCGAAGTTCAGGTGCAAAACCAAGATCCAGCATGCGGTCAGCTTCATCTAACACTAGAGTTTCAAGGCCATCTAGAAATAGAGAGCGATGCTCAAGGTGATCGGCTAAACGTCCAGGTGTAGCGACAATAAACTTAGGGTAACGACGTAGCGCTTTAACCTGATCGTTAAAGTTTTCGCCACCTACAACTAGGGTCGCGTCATAAGACAATCCACCTAACATCGAACGCAACTCACCATACACTTGCTTTGCAAGCTCACGAGTAGGAGCAAGAATCAATGCGCGCGGGTCTTTTGCAGAAAATGCTTTGTTTTTTAGAGACTTGTGCAGCATAGGCAATACAAAAGCTAGCGTCTTACCAGAACCTGTCTTTGAAGACGCCAACAGATCTTTACCAGCAATCGCGACAGGAATCGCACATTGCTGAATCTCTGTCGCCTTCTTAAAGTCAAAGTGCTTCAAGTTCTTAAGTAAGCGATTGTCTAAACCTAAATCTTTAAAGTGCAAAGTATTCTCCAGTGGGTTACACAGCGTTGTTAGTACAGCTCAAACGGCGTCAATCAACACGAATTATTATAAAAACAGGCTATGATAACTGGATTCAGTGTAAGAGGATAGAGATCACAGAAAATATTCTTGCTCGATTACTTTTGCATCCTGTATCAGCTCTATGTCTCTTACATCTATTACTCTCACCAATGAGACATAGCTCAACTAATTTGATAATTACTTAAATTCTTGGGTTTTTTTGACTTTTACTAGCTTTAGCAAGCATAAAATTAGGGCTACACTGATTGACGTCACTATACGATAAAAAGGTATAGGACATATTATTGATACTTATTTACGCAAGGAGTTCTACCATGAACAAAATGTTGATCGCAGCTGCAGCATCTTCTGTTCTTCTACTAGCAGGTTGTTCGTCTACTCCAGACGAAGCAACAACGGCAAAGATTGATGAACTTACTAACCAAGTAAGCCAACTAAGCCAAGACGTTCAAGCGCTACAATCTGAAGTACGTAAGTCTGGTGACTCTGCGATGGCAGCACAAGAAGAAGCAGCACGTGCAAACGAACGTATCGACAACATTGCTCAGTCTTACACTAAGTAATCTCGTCTTTTTAAAGAAAGGGTCTGCATATGCAGACCCTTTCTTTTTTCTTTAATTTATCGATGTCGGAGCGACGATTTCGACTGGCACACCATTTTGCGCCAATATTGCAGCTCTCGCTTTCACATCCGATTGATCAAATTCCTCTAACCACCAGCTAAGCTCTTGTGGCACCTCTAGCGCCTTTTTTACGCCATCACTGCGAGTTAGCGGCTCGTGTGCTTCTAAAAACACACTACGATCTGGTTCAAGCGCAACCTTAATAGGCTCGTTAATCACGGTAACTTTTTCACCCAGTTTAACTTGAGGGAAAAGCCACTCGATATCCTTTGGCTCCATACGAATACAGCCCGAGCTCACTCGAAGGCCAATGCCGAAATCTTTGTTAGTGCCATGAATAAGATAATCACCTGCACCATGAGCTAATCGAAGTGCATACTCACCTAGCGGGTTTTCTGGACCAGCTGGTACCACCGCTGGTAACTCAATCCCTTTTGCTAGGTAGTCTTTACGAATCGAAGCGGGAGGAGTCCAAGTCGGATTTGGACGTTTTTGGCTGATGGAGGTTTCCATTTCAGGCGTGTCACGCCCTACTCGCCCAATACCAACTGGGAATATATGTACCTTGTTAGACTCCGGTTCGAAATAGTAAAGTCGAAGTTCCGCTAGGTTAATCACGATCCCTTCGCGATCAACGTTCGGCAATATGATTTGAGTCGGAATGGTTAACACATAGTCCGCTTTAGGTAAAAACGGATCGACGCCTTTATTGGCTGCCATCAACGACAAGAAGCCGACATCATATTGCTTAGCAATGTTGGCGAGCGTCTCCCCTTCTTGTACCTGATGGTACTGAGTTCGCCCCACGATACTACTGCCTTCGACAGGTAACTCATATGTCGCAGCGAACAGAGGCGAGCTAACACAACACAAGAATGCGAGAAACTTACGCACCATTTAAACTTCCTTGGCTTCTTTATAGAGGCTTAAGGTTATCTCTCTTTCGGTCTTATGATCAACTATCGGTTCTGGATATGACAAATCTTTAGCATTGCCCCACTTATGAGGTTGATGGATGTGTTTGTCTGGCACACTCAACAACTCTGGAATCCAACCCCGAATAAAAGCGCCATCTGGGTCAAATCGCTCTCCCTGGGTCGTCGGATTAAAAATACGAAAATAGGGTTGCCCGTCACAACCGGTCGATGCACACCACTGCCAACCACCGTTATTGGCAGCGTAGTCACCATCAATGAGTTTGGACATAAAATAGTGTTCACCAACACGCCAATCTACGTGAAGATCCTTAACTAGAAAGCTCGCCACTATCATTCTCAAGCGGTTATGCATCCAACCAGTTTGGTTAAGCTGGCGCATTGCAGCGTCGACGATAGGATAACCTGTTAGACCCTTTTTCCAGGCGTCGATAGCAGCAGTGGGATTGAGCCAGACTAAATTGTCTCCCCATGAAGTAAAGCTCTTACCTTGCGACAATTTGGGTTCATAGTAGACTAAATGCTGATAAAACTCGCGCCAGATCAATTCGCTTTGCCAAACCTCACGGCCGCCACTTAAAGGAAGGGTTTGCTGGTACATGAGCCTCGCCATGCATTGTCTCACAGAGAGCGCTCCAATAGCTAAATAGGGTGAAAGAGTGCTTGTGCCGTCAATCGCGGGGAAATCACGATGAGAATGATAGCTATCAACCTTGTCACTATCGAAACTTCTTAGCGCTTGGATTACCTGCTCAGTATCTACAGCGTATCTTTCACTCGATTCTCTTGGGTAGTCAAAATCACACTGGCTCGAAAACTCTGCCACACGATTTGATATCAGCTTACCTCTTCTCTGCTGGGGATTTAGCTTTGTGACAGCGACTGGTTGACGATACATTGCTGCCAAGTAGGCGCGTTTAAACGGCGTAAATACCTTAAAGTAGTCACCTTGCTTGTTAACCACGCTACCGGGGTTGAGAATGCATTTATCATCAATGCTTTTGCAATCTATACCCTCAGTTGCGAGAAGCTCGGACAGTAACTCATCTCTACCAAGTTCATTGAGCTCATACTCTTTGTTGAGATAAACGCCGCTCGCACCTTCTTTCATGGCAACTTCAGCTACCAATCTCGCGGCGTCTTTAAAAGAATAAGTTTGAGCATAATAGAGGGAGATGTTTTTCTTATTCAGATCGCTTTGCAGTGCCAACAGTCGACGATAGATTAAATCAGCTTGAATAGGAGCAAGGGAGTGCTCCTGCCAAGTTTGCGGTGTTGCGATATAGAGAGCAACCACAGGCTCTCCGCGTGAACACGCGCAGTTCAAAGCGGTATTGTCTTCGACACGTAAATCTCGGCGCAGCCAGACTATCTTCATCGTCACGCCTTAGGCATCAATTAAGTCTGAAAGTAAAACCTCTCCAGAGAAGGATGATTTTATCTTTTCAACAATGGTAGTTTGCCCTGCGGTTAGCGGTCGCGAGCTATAAATGGCGATGGCAGCGTACGCACACAGCCCTTCATGCTCAACCAGACCCGACAAGTCTTCAATCCCATCTATAATCACTAAGCTCTTCCCCGACTCAGATAGATTTAGCGCCCAAAGGCGCGCATGGATGTTAACGCTGTCGTAATTAATGAACAGGCATTTGCCCGATTTGGCAGCTTTGTTCTCTGACTCAATAATCGCATTAAGCCGAGCGACGAAGATGGATTCCATCAAGCCTTTTTGTAGCGCTCGCAGACCAATTTTGACCACAGATAACGCTTTTTCTGCTGGCTTAACAAACTGCTTTTGCACCACATCCAGTGGGTATTCTTTAAACACCGTGGCGACAATTGAATCCGCTTTCCCTTTGTTCAGCTCAGCTAACGCTTGTAAGAAAGCTCTCACTTCGTCCAATTGTTCACTCGCGAGGTACTCTTCACCTTTATTGGGCTCATTGGACTCAAGTACATCTTTCACTTTGCCAATCGGAACCCCTTTGCTGAGCCACCCTTGGATCTCTCCGATTAAGGCGATGTGTTCATCGGTATACAAACGATGGCCTTTTTCAGTCCTTTGAGGTTGCACTAAGCTATAACGTCTCTGCCATGCGCGTAAGGTTACCGGTTTAACCCCTGTAATCTCTGAAATCTCACGAATCGCGTACAGTTTATTCTCATAACCCATATCTTAAACGTAACTCCTGTGGGTAAGGTTGCAGAAAAGCTTGGTTTTCCAGATAACTGTCTGGATGAGCGGCTAAATAGTGCTTAATTAATGTTAATGGCGCAAGCAAAGGTAACAGCCCAACTCGGTAATCCTCTATCACTTGCACCAACTCTTTCTTCTGAGAGCGACTTAGAGCTCGTTTAAAGTAACCTTGTAAATGCATCAGCACGTTAGTGTTGTTTTTTCTACTCGCTCTATGAGTCATCGCCGCCATCAAGCCTTGTCGATACCGTTTATAGAACTCTTCGATGTCATAATCTTTGACGTTCGCAACGAGTTTACCCAGCTCTTTGTAAGACGTTGGATGATGCGCCATTAAAGTCAGTTTATAGCGCGAGTGAAACGCAACGATTTTCCCACGCGTCGGCTCATCACCGATAGAATCGTAAAAATCTTTAAGTGTATAAATGCGAGTAATGAAGTTCTCTTTCAAAACCGGATCGTTAAGCCGACCATCTTCTTCAACGGGCAACCAAGGCATGGCTTTCATCAATTCATTGGTGTACAAACCGACACCAACGTTCTCAGCGCTGTTCTTTTTGTAGACTTTGACTCGCTCCATTCCACACGTTGGCGATTTAGCACAGACGATGTAACCACATAGCTGTTCGCGTTCAAGCTCTACCACTTTACTCTTCGAATAGTCGGTGACTGCCTGGGTATGCTCTTTGGTTGGTTCTTTAGTTTCCACCAAGGAAATTCTATCTTCGTTGGACATCAATCGTATGGTTGGTCTGGGTACAGGCATTCCAGAGCCCACTTCTGGGCACACAGGGACAAACTCAAAGTAAGGTGTCAGCTCCTTAGTGACAAACTTGCTGAGCTTATGGCCTGAGTCAAATCGAACACGCTCACCTAAAACACAAGAACTGATACCAATTTTTATCTGCTGCTGATTCATGATGAACTCCTTTGCCTAGCTGTGCTGTACAAAATAATTTCTTGTATAAGTTTTAGCACAATATTTACGCCCTGTACAAAAAAACCTCTTGTACAATGAATAAATACACTACGTGAGTAACGGCTTTTTAGTTCACTTAATGAAGCAAACGTTTTTACAAATCGATTGCTCATTCACTTTCAACAGATTTAGTTATCAATGGTTAATAAAAGCATCAAACACCCCCCTTTTGTGACATACTTCTCAAGGAGCAATCTCAGATATAGCTAGTATTGCCTCAACAGATTTTTCAAAATCAACATAATTAGTAATCAGCAGTTCGAGTTACTAATAATTTTTGGAGTAATAACTATGGCAACCCCACACATTAATGCACAACCAGGTGATTTCGCTGAAACAGTACTGATGCCAGGCGACCCACTACGCGCTAAATACATCGCGGAAACTTTCCTCGATGACGTGAAGCAAGTATGTGACGTTCGCAACATGTTCGGCTACACAGGTACCTACAAAGGTAAGAAAGTGTCTGTAATGGGCCACGGTATGGGTATTCCTTCATGCTGCATCTATGTTCACGAACTAATCGCTGAATATGGTGTAAAAAATGTGATTCGTGTTGGTAGCTGTGGTGCAGTACGCGACGACGTAAAACTGATGGACGTTGTTATCGGTATGGGTGCGTCAACTGACTCTAAAGTAAACCGTATTCGCTTTAACGATCACGACTTCGCAGCGATTGCTGACTTCGGTCTTCTAGAAGAAGCGGTTAACCAAGCGCGTACTCAAGAAGTACCAGTAAAAGTGGGTAACGTTTTCTCTGCAGATCTTTTCTACACGCCTGAAGCAGACATCTTTGAGAAGATGGAAAAACTTGGCATCCTAGGTGTAGACATGGAAGCAGCAGGTATCTACGGCGTAGCAGCAGACCTTGGTGCAAAAGCACTAACTATCCTAACAGTATCTGACCATATCATCCGTGGTGAGAAACTAAGCTCTGAAGAGCGTCAAAAGTCATTCAATGACATGATGAAAGTGGCACTAGAAACTGCAATCAACATCTAATTTCAATCTTTTCGCCACCAAACCGAGTTTGGTGGCCCGAATAATCCCGAGGGGGAGATAGTGACAGCCGGCCAACTGCCAAAGGAAGCGAACGGGTTACAGCTCAACTTTTGTAAAACATTGGCGTGTGACAACTTTGGATTGAGTGATGCACATCGTTACGTTGTGCAGCATGCTAACCCTAAGCGACCTGCGATGGTATGTCGGGAATGTGGCGCTTTCCCCCCCTTACTTAATAACCAAGAAGTTCTCAATGAACTTCATCGACTTCGTCAACTCCACAGTGACGGGCTTCCCGCTTGTCGCAACGACGAATGTGATAATTTTGGTTTATCTGTTCATACCCACAAACACCTTTACCATGCTTTTGGTTATAGCGGCGATCGACAACGCTATCGTTGTAAGTGTTGCCAATCGACCTTTGTCGACAAATGGTCTGGGGCTAACAAAAAACTTCAATTCCAAGAAAACCTCCTTGGCTTGCTTTTTATGGGCTACTCTGTCCGCGAGATCTGCCGCAAGTTAGAAATTAATCCAAAGACGTTTTATGATCACCTCGATCATATCGCGAGCCGATGCCGACGTAAGCTCGCAATGTTTGATGCCCGTTGGGTGAATCACGCAGCAAGCTATGAGCTTGCGTCTTTTTATGTCCCCTTGCAGCCTAAAAGTAATAATGGCGTGTTGTGGATGGCAACAGGCGAAGCTCATAGTGGCTACATACTTTGCCAACACGTTAACTATTCAGCGGGAGAAGAACCAAGCGGGGATGTGGATCATGACCCGTATCAGTACCCTGCGCGTTTTGTCTCAAAAGAGCACTCTTCTGAAGCGAACATGCCCACGCCTACCCCATCGCCAGTGTTGCGAGAGCGAATTGATCAGCAGTACCAAACCATCTTGGCGAGGGGAAATGTTGAAGACCCAATGGGAAATCTCACGGTATTCAACTACCCATCTAAAGGGGCTTTGATTCGCCCGCCTTACACGTCGTATGCGCATTTTTTGCACGTTCTCGATTTATGCCAAGATGATCGCCAAGTGTCGATCTATTTGCCACAAGATCCTGTTTTGCGTTCTGCAGCGCTAAGTGTCTGTCTGCCACGCATTTTGCGTCAAAATATCGACCTTATGTATGTTGAAGAAGATAAAAGCTGGAATGAGAATAACGCAATCGACAAAGTAGATATCGTCCATATGGGATGGTGGCGAGACCGTTGGGCAATCGCGTCAAGCCCAGAGTCATCGAAAGGGATTTGCTACCTTGCCGGTCAAAATAACCAACCAAAACAATGGTTACGCAGCGCATCCATCAGACGCACTCAGTTTTATCAGCAACGCTTTCAGACCCTGTTCGAGAGTTTTGTCAACGAACCTAGGCGCAAGTTACGCCCAGGCGGCCTAATGCCTATGTTAGATATTTTCCGAGCTTGGCATAATTTGTGCTACCAAGATAAGACGGGAAAGACTGCCGCCCAGAATTTGGAGCTTACTCAATCGCCTTTGACGCTGCGTGAGCTCCTTTCATAATTATCAGTATTGTGACGAGCACCGTTAATCGATCGCTGTTTTGGCACTTTTAGTAGAGTTTAGCGCATGGCTATTCATATAATGACATATACTAACTGGTGTGCTCAGCGATATTAGCGTTAAAGGATTGATTCATTGGATAAAAGCCAGCGACTTCTAGAGGTCGAAATAGATCAGCTAAAAAGCAAGGTCGAATCGGAGCCTGAAAAAGTATGGGCAATCGCTGAACAGTGTGCGGCGCGTGCTGCACAAATACTCTATCCCGAGGGAGAGATACAATGCCTAATCATTATGTCTCGATGTGCTTGGTGTACAATGGAGTACCGCAAGGGTCTTAAATTCATTAAAGATGCTCATAGCAAACTGAATGCCCTCGACACCGACGACCTACTCCCTGAAATTCTTCACATCCATGCCCTACATTACTGGGGACAAGCGCGATACTATTCTGCCCAGCAATATTGGATTAACGCCTTAGAGCAATCCGCTTTAGTTGACGAAGTGGAAATTCAACTTGAGTCCTTGATTGGTCTCGGTAATGTCTGGCGAATTACTCACGAATATAATCTCGCTAAGACCACACACGAGTTAGCCGTCATCGTAGCGAATAATGCTCGAATCAACTGGCTGGAAGGTAAAGCACGCATCTTATTAGCTTGGGATCATTACCTACTCAATAACTATGTTGAGATGCTTTCGGTTCTAGATGGTGCTGCCGAAGCCCTTAATGATCATCACGACAATACATGGCAGGCAGAAGTATGGGACTTCAGAGGCCTTGCCCTACTGGGGTTAGAGCGCGTCGAAGATGCGGAAGAAGCGACACGTAAAGCCCATGAACTGGCGATGCAACATGATCTTGTGTGGATGAAAGCCCACTCTTTTATCAGCCGTGCCAGAGTCGAATTGCTCCGTAAGAACCCTCAAAAAGCGGCAGAGTTGCTCATACAAGCAGAGCAGTCAGCCGTGACATTTGATAACGGTGAGTTACTTTCACAAATCTGTTTTCAGCAATCTCGCGTCGCTGAAGAGTCTGGAGATTTTAAAACCGCGTTAGAAGCCTTCCAAAAATATCGTAAACACTCAACCAGCATGCTCAGGGAGCAGACCGCACGAGTCAGCAACGATAAAGCGAGAGCGTCAAAACGCCAGCTCGAACAAAGAGCACGTAAGCTCATCAATCGTATTCGTGGTCAACATGAATTTGACCCTGAAAAGCAGCTAAGCCAGATGGTGTCTGAGACTTACTGGTGGGAGCAACTGGTATTGTTTAAGACCGAGCTAAAGCGCTCGAATCATGCTGTTATAGTTATCCAACACGAAGACGCCAGTTATCTAGATGTGTGTACAGAACTCGCCCATTCTCTATGTAACAAACAAGATATGTTGTCTCGACTCAGTAGTGAGCGATTGGGGATATTACTCGCTGACAAGGGAGATGAAGCGGTCAACGTTTTTCACGTGTTAGCCAAAATGATAGAGATCTACCCGTGGCACAGAAAAGGGCTGGACGATGCACTACCTAAAGTGATCTTCCAAGACATCCTGACTTTCCCATTTACCTTAGAACAATTAGAAGATAGCCAGCGACAGGAAGAGCAGCATGGAAGCCTTACTAAATAAAATTTCTGATTCTGGCCTAGACCCCTCTTCGGTATCAGGTGAAGAGGCGATCATCTTCTGGAATCATGTACGCCAACATGTCGCAACCTCTCCACAAGAGACAGCACAATGCCTGATTATCAGTGCGGAGTTTCGCGTCGAATTAAAACAACTGCAAACCAGTATTGATGAGCTAAAAGAAGCGCTCGGACACCTTACGCTACCAGAAGATGCTGAACTGATACTTGAAGTACGCAATGGCCTTGCGGACCGTTTGGTTGAGAATGGCGACTTTCATGGTGCCTTAAATGAATACATCAGTTCTTCAACCATCGCTGTCGATAATGGCTATATTGATGCGTATGTCCTTGCGGTACTTGGAATGGGAAACCTTTGCGATGCGTATGGGGACCACAATCGAGCTCTACGCTATTACCAAAAGATAGACAGTATTGACCACGCAATTAGCAGCCGTTCACTCCGCCTACGCTACAAGCTCTACATGCTCTCTTGTTACATTGAACTCAAGCGCAATACAGCAGCGAATGACCTGATTAAAGAATGTGAAGAGCTCAGCATTTTAGTCAGTGACAAAGTACTATCTGGGCAGATATTACTCTACCAAGCAAAGCTCTACAGACAGAACAAGCAGATGGACTTAGCCATGCAATCACTTGGCAATGTGCAGTATTCAGTAGGGAACATCCATTCTACGTGGCTCTCTAATATGATCCGCCTAGAGCTAGCGGCTTGTCTGAGTGAGCAGGATAAACCTCACATTGCCAACTGGGTGCTAGAATCAGCAAGACGTCGGATCAAACTCTATGCCTCTCCTATTCTAAACCTTAAGCTGTGTAACTCATTAGCTGAGATATGCGAACAGAAAGATGATTTTAAGGGCGCGTTAGAGTATCAAAAAAGCGCTTATCGTATCGAAAGCGATCTGATGAAAAAGGTTCCAATTGGAGAGCTAGGGGCTAGCCAATTACGCCGCTTGTCGCGCTTTGAGCTGCAATTAAAACTGATTCTTTCAGAACAAGAAAATAGAGAGCTGAAAGAGACTACTGAGAGCCAAAAACATACCGTGGCTCAGCTTCAGCAGGACGTGTTTACCGATCCACTTACCTCACTGCATAATCGTCGTTGGCTAGATGTTAAGCTCAAAGACCTGTTACTCCACGATGTGCCTTTTGCTTTGATGGTAGTAGACATTGACCACTTTAAGTCGATTAACGATGAACTCAGCCATTTAGTCGGCGATAAAGCGATTGTGAATGTATCTCACGAACTCGCCGCCTATTTCAAGTTTCGTGGTGCTTCATGTGTACGTTTTGGTGGCGAGGAATTCTTGGTCATTTTAGAGCGCGCGACCTTAGAGCATGCTGAAATGCACGCCGAAAATTATCGTGAGCGCATTTTCAATTTTGGTTGGCAAAGCATTTTGGGTGAACGTGGGCTAACTGTCAGTATCGGTATTACGCTTCACCGTGAAGGTGAGAATACCCAAAGAACCTTCTACCGAGCAGATAAAGCCCTTTATCGCGCTAAAGCCAATGGACGTAATCAGGTTTGTACTGAGTAAACACAATTCAGTTCTTGAATACCGCCCGTTCCCTTGTACAACGGGCGTTTTTGTTTAGTATCGAGCGCTTAACTGTTTGTCCATCTCATTAGCACTGTCAACGTCAAACAAAATTCATCTAATGTCTTGATTTTGTTTCTATACTTTAAACAGACACGCCTCTATTCTGTACAAAATACTATGACCAAGGATTGTTAGTATGTTTCTAGACTATTTCGCGTTAGGTCTTTTGATCTTCGTTGCGCTGGTTATTTTCTACGGCATTATCGTGATTCACGATATCCCTTATGAGATCGCACGAGATCGCGAACATCCACATCAAGATGCCATTCATTACGCAGGTTGGGTGAGTTTGTTTACGCTCCATGCCATTTGGCCATTTCTTTGGATATGGGCTACTTTATGGCGCAAAGAAAGAGGTTGGGGGTTCAAAAGGCTTGAAGAGGAGCAGCACGATATTCATCATCGCGTCGATGAGCTCATTGACCAAGTCAGTCAATTGCAAAAAGAAGTCGCCGAACTCAAACAGCAGAGCTATTCATCTTCAACGATACAACCTCAGTTTAACCGCAATGAGGAGGAGCAATAATGGATTTATTACTCATTCTAACCTATGCGGCGCTGTGCATTACCATCTTCAAAGTTTTCAATATTCCGCTCAATAAATGGACCGTACCCACAGCGGTACTCGGGGGAGTAGTGCTTATCGGTACGCTCATATTATTGATGAACTACAACCACCCTTTTACCCAAATTGGTAATCAAGTTTATTCCACCACCCCCATTGTCTCTGGCGTGCGTGGACGAGTCATCGACGTTCCCGTCGAGGCGAATAAACCGCTCAAGCAAGGTGAAGTGTTATTCACAATAGACCCCATCCCTTATGAAGCCGAGGTAGCGAAGAAGAAAGCGCAGATCAAAGAGGCTAGCCAAGGGGCTCTGGGACTCGACTCTTCCCTTCAAGAAGCCATTGCGGCCAAGAACAAGGCCATTGCAGAGCGAGACAAAGCGAAGCGCGAGTTTGACCGCTATCAGCGTGGGTTTGATAAAGGGGCGTTTACTGAGCAGCAACTCGACACTCGACGTCAAGCCTATAAAGCCGCGGAATCTTCGGTTAATGTGGCGAATGCGAAAGTTGAGCAAGCCCAGTTGGCACTCGATTCAGAAATAGGAGGCGAAAACACAACCGTTGCCCGTCTAATCGAAGAGTTGCGCCAAGCGGAATTCAATTTAGAACAAACTATCGTGAGAGCACCAACAGACGGCTTTGCGACCCAACTGGCTCTGAGGCCAGGTGTGATGGCAGTTCCGCTTCCACTCGCGCCAGTGATGACCTTTGTTCATACCGAAGAGATCTTCTATACCGCAGCATTTAGGCAAAACTCTCTACAACGTTTACAGCCAGGCTTTGAAGCCGAATTTTTGTTTAGAGCACTACCAGGTAAGGTGTTTAAGGGCGAGGTGGTAGAGATACTGCCAGCGATTGGTGAAAGCCAATTTCAAGCGAGAGGCGCTTTGTTAGGAACCGAAGCGCTAAGAACAAGTGGCAGAGTGTTCGCGAAACTAAGAATCACTGATGACCTTTCTCCGTATCACCTCCCTTTAGGGACCGCAGTTGAAGTGGCCGTATATTCTGATCAGTTCACTCACGTTTCGATTATGCGCAAAGTACTGATTCGTATGAAAAGCTGGCAGAACTATCTCTACCTTGATCACTAAGCTCTGTTGACCTAAGCAAAATGACATCACCCAAAGCAGGATTTGCTCTCCAATTGGGTGATGTCTGTCCACCTGTTAAATTGTACCTTTCCGTTTGCACACAAGGTATCCAGACGTCTAGCCCGTTATCTTTCCAAGCCATCGCTTAGGGGGTATAATCGGCGCCTCACCGTTACAAGCGTATAAAACTTAATCAAAATAACCGCTTGTGATCTAAGTTCTTTAAAGATTTCGACGAAGGGTTATCTATGAATCTTACGGCTAAAACCGTTGTTGTTATTGCAATTGGTGCTGCGTTATATGGCATTGGTGGTTTACCAATGTTCGGCATCCCAGTTTTTGCTAACACCACACTAAAACCAGCCATGGCAGTCCTAGCACTTTTTTCTGTCCTTTTTGGGCCTGTTGTTGGCTTTTTAGTTGGGTTTATTGGTCACTGGGTCACCGACCTTTTCGCAGGATGGGGCGTTTGGCTAACATGGGTACTAGGTTCAGGTATCGTCGGTCTTGTGCTAGGTTTCTTCCCAACGTTAACCCAAAATCGCTTAGCTGAAGGTCACTTAAATTTAAAAGACTTTTCGCTTTTTGTCGTGCTCGCATTGTTTGGCAATATCATCGGCTATGGATGCTCGGCCTTCCTCGATACGATTCTCTACGCTGAACCTTTCACCAAAGTGTTTACTCAGCTTTCAATCATCGCCGCAGGCAACACAGTACTCATTGCCGTAGTGGGTTACTTTATTCTTAAATCTGTAGCGAAACGCAATAAGCAAAGCCGCAATCTGACTGAGGCTTAATCGTCAATGACAATTGAATTTTCTGACTTCTCTTTTAGATATGAGTCACTGGATAAACCGACATTAAAACATATCAATCTAAGGATAGAGAAAGGAGAGAAAATCGTCATTATCGGACCAAGTGGTAGTGGTAAATCTACCCTTGGTCAATGCTTAAATGGGCTGATTCCTCACGCTATCAAAGGCGAAATTTCCGGGAGCCTAACTCTAAACAGTCAAAGTATCTCAGCGTTAGACCTACACCATTACACCGAGCAAATTGGTACCGTATTACAAGATACTGACAGCCAGTTTGTTGGGCTCAGTGTGGGCGAAGACATCGCCTTTGCACTGGAAAACCAGCTTGCTTCCAACCTTAATATGTACCCACTGGTCCAGTCCACTGCAAAAATGGTTGATCTAGAACATATGCTTGACCGTTCACCTCATGATTTGTCTGGTGGTCAAAAACAACGGGTATCTTTAGCAGGCATTTTAGTTGACGATGTGGATACCTTACTGTTCGATGAGCCCCTCGCCGCTCTTGACCCTAAAACGGGGCGCAAGACAATCGAGATTATTGATCAACTGCATAAAGAGACAGGAAAGACCATCATTATCATCGAGCATCGCCTTGAAGATGTGTTGCATCGTCACGTTGACCGAGTGATCTTGATGGAGCAAGGTGAAATCGTCGCGGATATGTCACCAAACGAAATCCTCTCATCTCCTCTATTGAACAGTCATGGAATTCGTGAACCTTTATATTTATCTGCTCTGAAAGCGGCTCAATGCCCAGTAGATGCAGACAATTGTGCGTCCTTGAGCGCGATGCCCGTCGAGTCGTACAAACCCCTATTTTCTCAGTGGAAAGCTCACCCTATCAACACAAGTTTGAACAGCGACACTCTGCTTTCCATTCAGGGATTAACCTATTCTTACGACGGTGAAAAAAATGCGCTTGAAGATGTCTCATTTGACATCAAGCAAGGTGAGTTTGTTTCTATTCTAGGTAAGAATGGGTCAGGTAAATCAACCATTACTAAACTCATCATGGGCGTACTGAGTCCAGACTCAGGCTCTATCTCTTTTCAAAGCCAAGACATTGCCACTTTATCCATTTTCGAACGCAGTCAGAAGATAGGTGTCGTGATGCAAAACCCGAATCATATGATCTCTCATCATATGATTTTTGACGAAGTAGCATTTGGTCTGCGTAACCAAGGCTTAACAGAGCAAGAAATCGAACAAAAAGTTCTTGATACTCTAGAGTTATGTGGTCTAAGCAAGTACAGAAACTGGCCAATTGAAGTTCTCAGCTACGGGCAGAAAAAGCGAGTTACGATTGCTTCTATTCTCGCGTTAGAACCGCAATTATTGATACTGGATGAGCCAACGGCGGGTCAAGATTACCGAAACTACACATCGATGTTGGATTTCATCGGCAAGCTCAACCAAAAATTGGGTATTACCGTCATCATCATTTCTCATGATATGCATTTAGTACTGGAGTATACCCACCGCTCGATTGTCATTTCAGACAGCAAGCTCGTGGCAGATGCCCCAATGACCGATGTGTTTACCCAACCTGAGCTATTGGATAAGGCTAACCTGACTACCACCAGCCTTTACGATTTGGCCGAAAGTTTAGAGGTGGAAAACAAAAACGCCTTTATGCAGTACTTTATCCAACAAGAGAAGAATGTCGCATGAATGCCTCTAAAATGAAGTTTGGCATTAGCTATGTCGATACCAAGTCTCCGCTACATGCGTTAAACGGAATTACCAAGTTTGCGCTTTTCATGGCTTGGGTCACGGTTGTTCTTACTACCTTTGATCTACGCATGATCAGTGTGTTGATTTTAGCCGGCCTTTATCTGCTTAAACTCACTCAAGTGCCTTTTAAGGTGTATAGACCTTTATTGCTCGGAACGGCGAGTGTTCTACTCCTTAACGCCCTGTTTATGTTTTTGCTTGCTCCGCAGCAAGGTACGGAGTTCATCGGCAGCCATAACGTTATGCTCGCCCTACCCGGTGGTTACTCGCTTACCCAAGAGACGTTGTTTTATTTAGTCACAGTAACACTCAAGTACTTCAGTATGTTTCCGATTGCTTTGGTGTTTGTTTTCACTACCCATCCAACCGAGTTTGCTGCCAGCCTAAACAGAATTGGCGTGCCTTATAAGATTGCCTATGCGGTGAGTTTGACCCTGCGATACTTGCCCGAAGTGAAAAATGATTTCGTCAACATCATGCATGCTCAGCAGGCTCGCGGACTCGATATCTCTAAAAGCACACCTCTTTTCCAGCGTATGCAGAATGTCGCAAAGATCCTCGGACCTTTGATTTTTTCAAGCCTTGACCGCGCCGATCAGATTTCGAATGCAATGACGTTACGCGGATTTGGTCGACATAAGGCGCGTAGCTGGTATAGCGCTAAACCTCTGCAAAAATCAGACAAGCTGTGCCTGGCCGCAGTGGTGCTTATCGTCTTACTTGCAATCGTGAAACGTTATTTGGACACAGAGCTTTTTTGGTATCCATTCTAAGTCAGTGACAAAGCCTAGGGTCCGCTCTAGGCTTTTGTTTAGCTCATCGCTAATGCTTTGGTCCAAATAAGCAACAATACCATCGATGACGTCAGCCACAGCGCTGTCGCCATCGATAAGGTTTGCACGAGTGAAAAGGTATAGCTGAAACAATAAACCGCAAGTAAATAACTAGCGTACGGCAGCAGCGAATAGAGCCCAAACAGAGCGGTCACACGCAAATCCTCCATACTTCGCTCACTTCCCACTACATAGTGTGCAATCAGTGCAAAGGTAGGAAATAGAGGTACTAATCCAGCAATATAAAAACTCTTCGACTTAGACAGCAGTGCGATCATCATGACTGCAGCGGCGCCGAGTAAACACTTTAGAAATAGCGTGATCATGCCCACCCCTAAGCCAGATTCAGAAACAGTTCGTCGTCCGTCATATATTTATGTTTAGTGCCTAAATTTCTTAGGTGCATAAACATAAAGTCTGGAAAACCAGGGGCAAGCAGGTCGTTAGGTTGCCAGAAGACGCCACCAACAAAGACATATCGACCTTGCTTCTCATCACTGTGTAGCCCGTTGTTAATCTCGGTCGAAAGCTCAGGGCGAACGCCTTCAATCACGCAGACAATCTGTCCGCGAGCGACACCAACGACACGCTTCACTAAATTGGCTTTCATCCCACACTTCCATGCTTGTCGCGTGGCCATTTCAAACCCGTGCTTTCGAATACCTTTGTGTACATTAACTATTAAGTTCATTACGTGATGAGCTTTTGCTAGGTAGATATGTTCTAGATTAGTAGTACTGCATTATGATGACGATGCCCTAGATTGGGCGCTTTCTCATCAGATGAAAAAACACCGCAACATAAGATCCTAGCCAATTCCGGAAATCTAATCCTTTCTACTATTGCCTATTGCATCAGTTTGCTTCACATTGGCGTAACAAATAAGAAGGGGATAATAATGAGTACAGCAAGCTTTCTTCGCTTAATCTGCCTAGCTGCTATATGGGGTGGCTCGTTTCTATTTATGCGCATCGCCGCGAATACCTTCGGTCCTGCTTTCTTAATTGAATTCAGGGTGGGATTCGCTGCAATCAGTTTGCTGCTAGTCTCGTTGTATTTGAGACGTAAATTAGCGTTTCGCACTCATTTCAAACATTTTATGATCATTGGCCTGTTTAACACCGCGCTACCCTTCTTGCTATTTGCCTATGCGGCGCAGACGCTCAACGCCTCTACGTTGTCAGTGTTGAACTCAACCGCTGTTATATGGGGAGCCGTCATCGGTATCTTTTGGCATAAAACAATCGTGACGCCTAAAGCAAGTCTTGGAATGCTAATTGGGGTTGTAGGTGTCGTTACTTTAGTCGGGGTGGATGCAATCAATATCGGCCTAGATTCAGTCTACCCAATTCTCGCCAGTATCATGGCAACATTTAGCTATGGTATAGCGACAAACTACACTAAAACTGCGCCCAAAATTGCGGCATTTGATAACGCGCATGGCAATATGTGGGCTGCAGTTTTGATCATTCTGCCGTTGCTACCTTTACTCCCAATGCGGGGTGACCCAAGCCAAGATGAGATGCTAGCTGTCTTTACTCTTGGCGTGGTTTGTACCGGTGCAGCTTATTTACTCTATTTCAGGCTAGTTGCCGACGAAGGTGCCGCCTCTGCTCTGTCTGTCACCTTCTTAATCCCAGTATTTGGTATTTTGTGGGGAACACTGATCTTAGATGAACCGATAGGCTGGAACACTATCGTTGGCACTACTTTGGTGCTAAGTGGCACCATGATGGTGACTGGGTTTTCACCTCGACAGATGTTCCAACGTCCAAAAACGGTTGAACAGAGTTAGTGGGCCTGCCCTAACTACGCAGTTCTAAAGTCATAAACTGACTGTTTGGATCTAATGTGTAGTCACCAAATGGCTCACAATAATGAAAGCCGTACTTCTCATAAAGGGCTCTTGCGGGAGCAAAAAATCCCATTGAGCCCGTTTCTAGACTGACTCTAGTAAAGCCCCCTTGCCGCGCAAAGTCTAATGCGTGCTGAAGCAAAAACGAAGCGACACCTTGGTTTCTCGCTGCACTCGAAGTGCGCATAGACTTGATTTCAACATGATTAGCGTCCAAACGTTTAATCGCGGCGCAGCCCATAAGCTTGTTGGCTTTCCATCCACTCAAAAATGTTACGCTCTCATCTTGCAGCGAGCTCACATCCAACGCATGCACACTTTCAGGAGGAGATGTCGCATTCATATCGGCAAGGTGCTCTTCTAACAACTTAAGAATTGCTGGGTGGTCTAACTGACCAGTTTTTATTTCCATGATTACTCCACTCATCATCGTCGCTAATCGCTACAGCAAGAATCAAGCCGACATAAAAACACTCTCGAAACTCGACTCAGTCATCAGTGAGTCCATTGCTTGATTGGGATAACCACCCATCAAATATCGATCATCATCACATAAATAGCATAAACACAAATTATGATTACAAATTAGTGCGACAAGAGACTCATAATTCTTCACCTCAGACCGATAAATTTATAAACATATTTTTACAAAATGACAGATAAGCCATTTGGTATTGACGGTGTAGGAATCCTGATATGAAAGAAGTTGAATTTCGAACGATAGACCGCTTGTTTATCAAGATGTCCATCAATGACAAGATGTGGGTAATATTTGCCTTGTTCCTAATTGCAGTAGCAGCGATTGCGGGTGGCAGATATTACCAAGAGACAAATGCATTAGAGCAGCAAAGCATTCAGGCGGCAGAGCACCAACTTAAAGGGATATTAAGCGTTGGCTCTGCAGAGAGTATTTTGCAACTGCCAAACGTCTCAGCGACGAGTTCGGTAAACAAACCTCAGTACAATGATGGTATCGCAACAGTGACCGCGCAGGCTCCAAGCGGTCAAGCCTATCAACTTGAGCTCAACAACAAGAGCCTAGTACAAGCAGCGAAATCGCAAGCACTAACCAGTTTTGCATTAAGCTTCCTTTGGGTGATTCCGTTTGCCATTTTCTGTTATTGGGTTGCTACTTTCCTCGGTGGTGCGCTTTGGGTTCTGTACACGACAACACAACGTATTGGTGAAGGAGATTTAACTTCACGTTTGGGGTTCCATCCGGGTCGAGATGAATTCGGTACGATAGGCTGCGCGCTTGATAAATCGATGGACACTCTGACCGAACTGGTCGTTACAGTGAAAGAAAGTGCAACAACTTTGAGTGGAACCTCATCTTCTTTTGAGCAAGAAATGAAACTGAGTGAAACCCAAATTAGCCAGCAGTATGCGTCACTGGATTCCGTTGCCACCGCGATGGAAGAGATGACGGCGTCCGCTAAAGAGGTGTCTAACATTTCTCAGCAAGCCACTTCGCAAACAGAGAACGATGCCCAACATATCGAACAGAGTCACACCCGTGTTCAATCAGCGATCAGCGAAATCTCTCGTCTATCCGATTATATTGGTAAAGCCTCACAGTCAGTAGCAAGCCTGACAGAAAATACCACTCAGATTAATGAGGTAATTACCACCATTAACGCGATTTCTGAGCAGACCAACCTTCTAGCACTTAATGCAGCGATTGAAGCGGCACGTGCGGGTGAGCAAGGTCGCGGGTTTGCGGTTGTGGCCGACGAAGTTCGCACCTTAGCAAGCCGCACCCAATCTGCAACGGTTGAAATTCAGTCCATGATTGAAAAGCTACAATCTGAGACTCGCAGTATTGCGTCTATTACGGAACAGACTGTTAGCCAAGCGCAGACTAGCAGTGACCTAGTCGCGGATATCGGCAATGACGTACTGTCTATTTCTGAATCGGCACGCTCTCTGATGGATATGAGCATTCAGATCTCAACCTCGGCAGAAGAACAAAGCACTGTAGCAAACGATATTGCGACAGAGCTGAGTGATATCCGTACACAATCCAACACCATCCGAAATGTGGCTGAGCAATCCTCTGCCGGCGTCACTAACCTAACGCAGGCTTCGGTTTCGCTCGCCGACATATTGAAAAGCTATCGAACCCAATAACGCATGTTCTACTTAAAATAAAGGGCTTTAATGCCCTTTATTTTTGTCTCAATAAAACTCTCAGCTAACTTCAACTCCCTTACCTATACTTAACTTAACTTTTTTGGTGGGATAAGGACGGCGAAATGAGCACTTTGTTACTGTATGTGCTGCTGTTGACCAACCCAAGCTCAGCACAACAATCTTCATCACTTCCTCTAAAATGTAAGCTACTGCACACTGAAGACTCGTTTTGGTTCTATAAGGAGCAACTCGTCTATGAAAGCGAACAATTTATCTTGTTGCAAAACTTCAAAGGTAGAACCGTAACTCAGGTGGATATGAAAACAGGCGAACTCATACGAACAACCTACATCGGAGAGCCGTACGACCCTAAATACCAGATTTTGCTCGGAAAGTGCCTAGATGTTAGTCACACCCTAAAGATGTGGCAACTCAATGATGTACCGTATGATAACTAGAGAACCGGAGAGCTGGAGATTTGCATCATTTGACTTAATCGAGTTAAGCATATTTGGCATGAAATCTCTTTTGATCACAATTTGATAACATCAATAACACTTTATCCTCTGTTCGATTTAGACTATTTGCTCGATATCAATGGAGAATGAACATGGAAGAGCTACTGGCCGACTACCCTATCGTCACTGAAGTACCTGTTGCTTGGGGAGAAATGGATGCCCTTCAACACGTCAATAATGCGGTCTATTTTCGCTACTTCGAAACTGCACGTCTGGACTATTTCAAAAAAATCGAACTACTGGTCGATCTCAAAACACATCATATTGGCCCTGTACTGGGACACACCGACTGTCGCTATAAAATACCTGTGACTTACCCGGATACCTTGCTGATCGGTTCAAGAGTATCAGAGCTAAAGGATGACCGTTTTACAATGGAATACCTTGTCGTCAGCAAAAAAGTCGGCAAAGTAACCACCGTTGGAACCGCCACTTGCGTTATGTTTGATTTCAAGAACCACACCAAAGCGACAATTCCAGAGCACATAAAGCAAGCAATTGTTTCCACGGAAGAAAAATAACACCGTCATAACCGGGTCGTTTAACTTGGCAAATCAGTGTCATTCAAGGATCGAGTTGTTATATACTTCGCTCCATTGTCATTTAATCACCCAATTTTCTCCATGAACAAAAGTTTACTTACCAACATCTTCGCGCTCGCACTCCTAGCCGGAGGCCACCAGGCGGGTAATCAAGTCGCTTTCTATGCCGGTTTGTTCGCTTTCTCAGGCGCCATCACCAACTGGTTAGCCATTCATATGTTGTTCGAGAAAGTTCCCGGCTTGTATGGCTCCGGTGTGATTCCTGCTCGTTTCGAAGAGTTTAAAGCGGCGATTAAGAACCTGATGATGGAACAGTTTTTCACTCAGGAAAACATCGATAAATTTTTAAGCAAAGAAATAGCTGGAGGTAAGTCGCTTAACCTTGAGCCAGTGATCGAGAAGATAGACTTTAACCCAACATTCGACTCACTGGTTGACGTCATTTCGAACTCTCAGTTTGGCGGTATGCTGGCGATGTTTGGTGGTACGGAAGCCCTTCAGCCCATGAAACAACCGTTTGTCGATAAGATGAAAGAAGCGATTGTTGATATGAGCCAGAGTGACACCATCAAAGAGGCTTTGAAGGAGCAGTTTGAAGCGCCTGCAATGATGGATGAAATACGAACTAACGTAGAAAACATTATCGATCAACGCCTAAGCGAGTTAACGCCTAAACTCGTCAAAGAGATGGTACAAAAGATGATTAAAGAGCACTTAGGCTGGCTGGTTGTCTGGGGCGGTGTCTTTGGTGGACTGATTGGTGTAGCGTCATCATTTGTCGCGTAAAACACGTTTAGATTCAATAAGGGAAGCGTTGCTTCCCTTTTTTATAGTTTGGAAATCAAGTCTGCATTGACGCCAAAACTGGTCTTATGCTCTTCAATCACCACTTCACTTCGGGTTTGGATTACACCGGGTAACGTCCCAAGTTTCGTCGACATAAAGTTTTGATAAGCCTTCATATCTTTAACTCTCACCTTAATCATGGTGTCAAAATCCCCTGATAGAGAATAACACTCCTCAATCTCAGGCATATCAGCAACAGCTTGAGCGAATTTTTCAAATATAGAGAAGCTAGTTTGATCCAGTCTGATATGAATAAAAACCTGAACATCTAAACCCAGTTTTTCAGGGTTTAATTCGGCGTGATAGCCCGTGATATAACCTTCTTTTTCTAAACGTTTTACACGGTCGGAGCAGGGAGAAGTAGTGAGGTTTACTTGCTTAGCAAGTTCAACAATAGGTAGCCGACCTTTGAGATTCAAGGCGCGAAGAATTTCTCGGTCGATTCGATCTAAATCCATTTATCGCTCATAGTAAGTGACAACAACGTACCGTTATTTTAAGCCAAAAGCGTTACGGCACTGATACCTAGGCGAAGTTGGGATAGAGTTTTTGTGAAGTTATGCGATTTTCACATCTGAAAAAGTTTCTCGCGAGGTAATCACTTCAGACTGACTGTTACAAACTCGGCAAAAAGCCTGTTTTTCCATTTTGACATAGTGCGCACCTTGGAACAGAGTCGAAAAGAAACACGCCATACTTTTTACTACCGACTCATGTTGAACTTCACAACGTTTCATCAGGATCTTATGTGCTGTGCTTTTTCCGCAGCAGTGGCAGTGCATATGTGGCATTTTCTTCTCTCCTTAAAAGTTCGCGCTATTGATAATCGACTCATTGTGGAAGCGAGAGTTCATTTAATTCAAACATTAGTTTAGAAAACGTGAGGTAAGTTCAATAAATAGTCAAATTAACTACTTCTATACGAAAAAAGCCCCGAACTTCGGGGCTTATTGTCAAAAGAGGCACGAACTAGTCAAGTTCAGTCAGCTGCTTCTTAAATTTAGCGTGTTGTGCTTTGACCAATTCCTCTGGCTCACCTGTCATCAGACTAATAGAAACAATCGCGATTACAGAGAAGATAATTCCCGGTACGATTTCGTACACATCGAACCAACCACCTGATAGCTGCTTCCATACTACGATGGTAATACCACCAACAAGAATACCTGCTAGAGCACCATTGCGGTTCATGCGTTCCCAGTACAAGCTAAGTACAATAGCAGGACCAAACGCAGCACCAAAGCCAGCCCAAGCGTAAGAAACCAGACCAAGTACAGAGCTGTCAGGTGTCATAGCAAGAACCAGCGCTACAACTGAGATACCGATAACGGCAACGCGGCCAACCATAACGATTTCTTCAGAGCTCGCATCTTTCTTAAACACTTGCTTGTAGAAGTCTTCCGCGAGAGCAGACGATGAAACTAGCAGTTGTGAATCCGCGGTACTCATTACGGCCGCGAGAATCGCAGCTAGTAAGATACCGGCAATTACTGGGTGGAATAGCGAATTAACCAGCAACATAAAGATTTTCTCGCCGTCATCAACGCTCACACCAGAATTAGTGACATACACAAGACCAACTAGACCAACGAGCATTGCACCGACCATAGATAGCGCGGTCCAAATTACTGCAATTCGGCGTGCAGTTGTTAGATCTTTATTCGAGCGAGATGCTTTGAAACGCGCAAGAATATGAGGCTGACCAAAGTAACCTAAACCCCAAGCTACAAGCGAAATAATCGCTATTGCTGAAAGTGGCTCACCTTTTGAATCATCCCACAGTGTCAGCAGTTCAGGGTTAATCGCAGCTAAGTCACTACCTAGTTGACCAAAACCGCCTTCCATCGCTGCAATTGGCACAATTAATAGTGCCGCTGCCATCAGTAAGCCTTGAACCAAGTCAGTCCAAGATACCGCAAGGAAGCCGCCAAATAGCGTGTAAGAAACAACGCACACTGTACCGATGATAACTGCCGTTGTGTAATCTAAACCAAATACTGTCTCAAACAATTTACCGCCAGCTACCAAGCCTGAGCTTGTGTAAAAAAGGAAGAATAAAAGAATGAAGAAAGCAGAAATTACCTGAATCAGTTTTGAATTATCGTTGAAACGACGAGATAGGAATTCTGGTAATGTTAGCGCATCGGTCGTAATACTGTACGTACGTAGACGTTTTGCGTTAATTAGCCAGTTTAACCAAGTACCTACAAGTAGACCACCTGCTAGCCAGAACGCTTCGATACCTGCTGCATAAGCATAGCCTGGCAGACCAAGTAGAAGCCAACCACTCATATCAGAAGCACCTGCTGACAATGCCGCAGGCCAAGGGCCTAGTGAGCGGCCACCCAAGAAGTAATCGCTTGAGCTTTTCGTTCGCTGGTAAGCGATAACACCAATGGCCAGCATTAGTATCAGATACGCAATAAACGTGGTTGTAATAGCAAAGCTATTTTCCATGTGATTTGTCCTCTTTTAAAAGATCGCCTTCCCTGAATGCCCCCGCTAAACGAGGGCAAATCAATGAAGATTAGTGGGTTTCGCTTCCTAGTTCGAGCAAGGTCGCGTTACCACCCACTGCTGTTATATTTATTGTTCTAGTGCGCTCAGTAATAAAACGAAGCGCTAGATGGGGATCGTGTGCCACCGATAGGCTCACAAAATCCGTTTCAGACGTCAGGCTTACAATCGTACCTGAACGTTTGGCGAGTTGTCGGTTGATTGTCCTTTCAACCTCAGTGTTACCAACATAACCAATGCTGCGTACATCAGATTCCAGCAGTTGATGATAGGCATCAAGCGCAGCAAACTGTACTAGGTTAGTCGGCAACGAAGACTGCAGATAAGCAGCTTCTAATGATTGACATAGCTCAGCATCATCACTGCATAAGATGATGCTGTTACCCGCGATAAGTGCTGCGCTGATTTGCGCGACTACCGCTAGCTTTGCCTGCTCTCGTGTATCGTCCTGAATCACAAGAGCTACACCACGACCTGCGGTGTACAATTCGTTGGTTTCACCTGTTGGACCAACCAATTGATGTGTCTCAGCAAGCAATGCTGAAGCCTGTTCAATATGGTAAGAAACAACAGAAGCCAACTCAGGCTGAACTTGCTGTAAAGCCTGTTTAAAAGCGAGCAAACACTCACTCTTAGAATCAAAATTAGTTAAGTTCCAGTTTTCCCATGCAGAGAAAGCGTCAGAAAAACGAGTTACTTGATGAACCATGATTATTCTCCTTGCTCACTCAATTAAGAAAATTGTGTTTGGGTAAAACGGTACAAGTAGTGTGGACCGCCCGCTTTAGGACCCGTGCCAGATAAACCTTGCCCACCAAACGGCTGAACGCCAACCACAGCACCAACTTGATCTCGGTTGATGTAACAGTTACCTACGCGAGCGTGCTTTTCGATCCAGCGATAGGTCGTTTCGTTACGGCTGTGAATGCCCATCGTCAAACCAAATCCAGTGGTGTTGATCTGGTCAACAATCTGGTGCAACTCACTCGCTTTGAAACGAACGATATGCAAGATAGGTCCAAACTGCTCTTCTTCAAGGCAAGAGATATCACCAATCTCAAAAGCAGTAGGAGCGACAAAGTCACCGTGTTCATGCTCTTCAGACAGCGCAAGCTGAGCGACTTTCTTTTCACTGCTGCTCATTTGCTCAATGTGCTGAAGCAGTTTCGTTTTAGCCGTGTTGTCGATAACAGGGCCGACATCAGTAGAATGAAGATAAGGTTTGCCTACACTCAATTCCTGCATCGCACCTTGGATAAGGGCGACAATACGATCGGCGATATCTTCCTGAACATAGAGAACGCGCAGTGCACTACAGCGCTGACCCGCTGAAGCGAATGCAGAGCGGATAACGTCACGAACCACTTGCTCAGGTAGCGCAGTACTATCAACGATCATCGCATTTTGACCGCCAGTTTCAGCGATAAACGGTACTGGCGCTGCATCACGCTCGGCCAAGGTTTGGTTGATTCTCTGCGCGGTTACGGTTGAGCCTGTAAACGCGACACCTGCAATTGCAGAGTGAGAGGTCAACGCTGAGCCAATTTCAGCGCCACGCCCAGGAAGGAGTTGGATTGTGCCTGCCGGGAAACCTGCATCTAGCATAAGTTCTACAGCGCGAGCTGCGATTAGGCTAGTTTGCTCCGCAGGCTTAGCAACCACTGTGTTCCCAGAAACAAGCGCTGCGGCAATTTGTCCAAGGAAAATCGCCAACGGGAAGTTCCAAGGGCTAATACAAACAAAGACACCACGTCCTTGACGAGTAACAACGCGACTTTGACCATCAAAGCCTTTCACTGCGAGTTCGCCAAGTGCATCGACTTGTTTAGCGTAGTAACGACAGAAATCTACCGCTTCACGAACTTCATCAATGCTGTCATGAATAGTCTTACCTGCCTCTTGATGACAGATAGCAACCAGTTCTGCTAAGTGCTCTTCAAGTAGATCAGCTAAGGTATCCAGTTTTTCAGCACGTTGAGATTTCGGACTCGATTGCCATGCACTAAATGCTTGCTCAGCACCGTCAATGGCAGCGGAAACATGATCAAGGGTAGCAAAAGCAACCTGACCAACATTGATACGTCTGTCGTAAGGCGCCGTTACTGATTCAGTGTTGATGTTTTCCTTGATCATGCTTTCGGCAAGAAACTCGCCATTAATGATCGGTCCTGCCGTCCAGTTTTTGTTCAAGAAACTTTCTACTTCGTGCTCAAACGGCTTTGCTTCACTTTCAATATCAACGTTGACGCCAAGCGAGTTTTTACGCTCAGGGAACACGTCAGTTGGCAGTGGAATACTGGCGTTATTCAGCGTTTCAAATGCGTTAAGCATATCAACAGGATGCTCGGTTAGCGTCTCAACAGGGCAACGTGCATCGACCAGTCGATGTACGAAAGAGCTGTTAGCACCGTTTTCTAGTAATCGACGTACCAGGTAAGGAAGCAGGTCTTTATGGCTACCAACTGGCGCATAAATACGAACTGACTGTTGGTAGGCTTCCATCGCGTGGTTGTATAGAGAATCTCCCATACCGTGCAGACGTTGGAACTCAAAATCTTTGTGCTCTGCCATGACCGCAATTGAAGTCACCGTCTGAGCATTGTGGCTAGCAAACTGTGGGAAAATATTACCGCGAACATTGTCACTAAGTAGGAAGCGCGCACAGGCTAGATAGGCTACGTCTGTCGCTTCTTTGCGGGTATAAACTGGATAGTTAGTGTAACCCGCTTGTTGTGACCACTTGATTTCACTGTCCCAGTAAGCACCTTTTACAAGGCGAAGTGGAATCAAGTCACCCTGTTCTTTTGCTAGACCATTGATCCAAACTAGAACAGGCAAAGCACGTTTCGAGTAGGCTTGAATCACCAGGCCAAACTTACCCCAGCCTTTGACAAGTTCGCTGCGATACACTTTCTCAAACAGTTTTAGAGAAAGCTCAAGACGGTCTGCTTCTTCTGCATCAATGGTAATCGCAACATCAAGCTCAACCGCACGACGAAGTAACTGCTGCAGAGTGTCATAGAGCTCAGTCAGTACGCGCTCTTCATTGGCAACTTCGTAACGTGGATGAAGTGCAGATAGCTTGATCGAAACAGATGGCGCAGGGCTAGTATCCAATCCGTAATTATCACGCCCTACGGCTTCAATCGCCATGAGGTAATCTTTAAAGTACTTGTTAGCGTCAGCGGTTGTTAGTGCCGCTTCACCTAGCATGTCATAAGAATAGGTGAAGCCTTTGTCGCGCATTGGGCGACCATTTTTTTGCGCTTCAGCAATGCTGCGTCCAAGTACAAATTGGTGCCCCATCACTTTCATCGCCTGGTGCATCGCTTTACGGATCACAGGCTCAGACATTTTGTTCACTAGGCGGTTAACCGCACTCGCAGGGCTCTGAGATTCGTTTTCAGAAAGACCAACGACTTTGCCTGTCAACATTAATCCCCATGTCGAGGCATTAACAAACACAGAGTCTGAATTCTTAAGGTGAGATTTCCAATCCGCAACTGTCAGTTTGTCTCGAATCAGTGCGTCAGCCGTTGCTGAATCTGGGATACGCATCAACGCTTCTGCTAAACACATCAGCAAGATACCTTCTTGCGTATCAAGGCTGTATTCAAGCAGTAGCGCATCGATCATCTGAATCGACTTTTTATCCTCTCGTATCGCTTCAATAAGTTGGGTCGTCTTAGCCGCAATTTGTTCTTTTTCGCCATCGCTTGGCATTGCTAATGGCAACAATTGATTAAGCCATTGTGATTCATCCACCATGTATAGTGGAGAGATCAACGACCAAAGCTTGTTAAGCGGTTGCTCAACAAACTCAGCATTTAACACGTCAGTCGCTGTAAACATGCGTTTTCCTCAATCTCACACCTGAAATCAGTTCAGGTTTCCTACAATGGCTTGCAGTGTATTTTGAGCCCGAGAAGATTACTTGTCAAAAACTCCGAGTTTTTTGCTAAAAACTCTGATTATTAACAAAACAAATACAGAGTCACATGCAAATAAGCAAAATAATATATGGTTAAAGTTATCTTCTTTAACCAAATTGTTTCTTGTACAGAGACGGCGACATGCCTTGTAGGCGAGAAAAGGTGTGTGTGAAGGCGCTTTGACCAGAGAATCCGGTAAATTCGGCCACTTGACCTAAAGTGAGATGACCCTGCTCTATCAACTGCTTGGCCATATCAATGCGTTTGCCCAATACGTATTGATGGGGAGTAATGCCCATTTGCTCTTTAAATAGCGAGTGAAACTGGCTCTCTCCAAGGAACACACTGCCAGCAAGCTGCGTGACGGAGATTTTTTGACTTAGATGTTGCTCGATATAACGGTCGATCGCCTCTAAATCAAAACGCGAATCGCGCCGAATACTGGCAAACGCTGACATGTGACGTTGCAACAGTGCAACGACGGTATCATTACAGGCTCGGCTTAGCAGAAGGTCATCTGGGCTAGACTGCATTTCCGCTACTAGCATTTGAATCAACTTTTGAATCTGGCTATCGAGCTGAAAGTAGGTATCCTTTTGATTAAGGTCGTTCAGCCTTTGTAACAACAAAGGATCATCGTCTTTAGGCAACGGCATATTGAGCACTAAAATATCCGATTGCTCCAGTACGCTACCAAAAGCATGCCCCGTCCCAGAAGTCACCACACAGCCCTGGCCGGGCCCGACCAAATTACCATAGCCACTGACTTCGAACTCCGCTTTTCCTTTCAGTCCAATGACCACTTGCGTGTAATTATGGTCATGACATTCCATATAAGATGGCAAAGTGACCAGTTGCGCTGGCAAAGGCGACAAATCTTTGGCATCTGATGGTTTATTTTCTGACTTAAAGGATGAAGACATAGCGGGCCACTAGTGTATTTGGTGGCGGAATGTTCATGGTATACCAAAAGTGATTCAACTCGAAATTCCTATTGATAATTTATCAAATAGGTTGCATTTTGCTCAGCAAGACTCGTTTCTAACTCGGTTTCCAGTTGTTGAAAAAATCGCCACTCAGCCTACTGGAAGAATGATCAAGTGCACATAAATTACGGCTTATGTCACTTCTATCCATTTTACCTCTAATCGATCAAGATTCTTTACTTGCATATTTCTTCAATGCGCCCAAAATGGATTAGGTAATGGATAAGTTTATCTCGATTTATGATAAGCTTAGGTCAGACTCTCTAGAAATGGAGAGGAATAAATGGAAGAAATAGACCTTTGCAAGGCACCTTAGCAATGGACTGTCAAAAGTTTGTCTTTTTCCTATTTTAAGGTACATATCGATTCGAACATGTACTGGGTTTAAATATTTTACTTTGGTAATTTAAACGTTAATTGTTGCAGGGACTTATGATCATACGTCGCATCCCAGCGCTTTTGCTTGCGCTAAGCCCTCTTTGGGTTTCGACTTCGATTTTTGCAGATGAGAATGTACAGGCTGATCCTGTCGCTGAAATCGAGAGTAAATTAGAAAATAAAGAAGCGGAAATGGGTACTATGGCTACAGAGTTTGACTCTGAAGCTGAACGCCTCCAACAACTTCAGAATGATAAGAGTAAACTTAAGCGTAGCGAGCAAGAGCTCAACGCTAAGCGTAATCGAACCAAGTCGGCACTGGACAAACAGTATAACCGTCTTTTAGATGATCCAGACATCGACTTAGTTTCTTTCCAGAAGGCCTATCAGGACGCATGGTCTGAAGTGAAAGAAAACCAGTCTTCACTGCTTGAGAACCAGCAAGCCATCACAGAAAGTGAAATGCGCCTTTCGCAAATTAAGCAGAAACAGGCTCGACTTAACTCTGAGCTTTCTTACCTGCAAGAGCAAAAAGTGGAAGCACGTGTGAAGCGTATTGCCGCAGAGCTCCGTGAAAGCGACGTTCTAGAAACGAGTTTCAAAACGACCTGTTCTTCGACCATGACGTTAGGCGAATGTACTAGCCAAGGCCAATACTTAACTAAGCAGAAAGCGGTGAAAGCGTTTAAAGCTAAGTTAATGGATCGCTTAACTGAATCGAACTTAGCCAAGCAAAATGCTAAAGGTGTTCAGCTAAACGTCCACGTTCAGGAAAGCCAAATCATCCGTTCAGGTTTTGAAGGTAACAATAGTTACTTCACGCAAATGCAGTCTCAACTTCAAGCTCGACCAGAAGCTTCAGCGGCATGTAAGCTGCTCAATGTTTCTTCTCGCTACTGCTTGAAAGGCGAGCAAGCAGCAAAAACCAAAAAGAACGATAAGAACTGGGTAAACGTAACCGTTCGTTCTGATCAGTACGACGATGCAGTTGTTATCAACGGTATCAATTACGGTAGCACTCCAGTAGAAGTTGTTCTTCCACGTGGCCAGCACCAAGTAACCGTCTCGAAAAGTGGGTACGAAACCTACAACCGCGAAATCAGTGTGAATGCGAATGACACGGTTTGGGTTAAGCTACGTCCGAGTGGATAACGCTTGAAATTCATGCTGAATTCACAAGATTGAGCTAAAAACGCCATTTTGATCCTAAGTTATTAAAGGATAACTTAAGACAAAGTGGCGTTTTCGTTTAAAATAAGCCAATTAATCAATAATTAGATGTAGAAGAAAGACAATGCGCCCAGGTTTACCAGCCCTTTTGTTAGCATTATCTCCGTGTTTGCTTCTCTCTCCTGTGGTAGCAGAAGAAGCGCCGAAGACATTGGTTCAGATTGATGACCAACTCTTCACCACACACGATGAGTTAAAAGCTGCGCTAGAAGCGAAAGAACAGCAGCAAGCGCTGCTAGATAGCAAGAAATCAGAATTGGACTCTCTTGAACAAAAGGCCAAGTCTTTGGATGATGCGTTCTCTGACGCGAAAAGTAAGCTAGAGAATGCTTACCAACGCATGATTGACGATCCAAACATTGATCTTGCTGCATCACAAAAAGCTTACCAAGATGCGTGGTCAGCGGTTAAACAGAACCAAAAAGCACGCTTGTCGACTGAGCAAGAGTTGGTAGAAATACGTAATGTCTTTGCAACTCGCCAAGCTGAGCTTGAAGCCATTGAACAAAAAATCGCGAGTTTAGACGAAGACAAGATTCGTGCGAGAGTTGAGCAGCTAAGGGCTGAGCTGAAACAACCGCAGCAGATTTCCGTTAGCTTTACTAACCGATGCCAACCTTCGCTTACGCTGTCGCAATGTGACCAGCAGACTAAAGAGCTTGCTCTGCAAAAAGCCGTCAAACAGTTCAGAGCTGAAATTGCCGAACAAACCAGCGAAAGTGGTCTGGTTAAGCGCAATATCAATGACACATCTCTTAATATCCATGTGATTAAACACGTGACTAAGCAAGCCGGTTTCTACGATGGTGTCCGTTATCGCACGATTATGGATGTAGAATTGGAATCACGCCCTAAAGCGAGAGCAGCATGTGACTTAATACAGGTTGGTACTCAGTACTGTTTCGCACCTGGCGCGTCACGAGAACTGCAAGCCGACCAAGAAATGGCATGGGTAACACTTGCGGTACGTTCTAATCAGTTCAACGACAGTGTTTATATCGATGGCGTTTCCTACGGTAGTACACCCGTTGAAATTATGCTGCCTATCGGTCTTCACGACATTACCGTACAAAAAGAAGGCTACAAAGCATTTTCCCAGCAAGTATCAGTGAAGTCAGACACTGCCATTCGAGCGGTTTTAAAAGAAAAGTCAAACCCACTTCGAGCGGGCAGTAAATTTGCTGACGGTATGGCAAACGATGGTCAAGCACCTGAAATGATTGCTATTTTACAAGGAAAATACTTCACAGGTGAAAATGCCTCAAAACAAGTATTCCTTGATCATGCTTTCGGCATTGGCGCGACTCCGGTTACGGTGAGTCAATTTGCTACCTTTGTTGAGCACACCAATTACCAAACGGATGCAGAGCTTAAAAACACCTGCACTGCACTTGTGAATGGTGAAGTTACTCCCGTATCTAAAGCAAGCTGGCGTGATCCTGGCTTTAAGCAGTATCCGAACTCGCCAGTGGTTTGTGTCAGCCAAAACGATGCGAAGTCGTATGCAAATTGGCTACGCAAACAAACAGGCTCGGCTTATCGTCTACCTACAGAAGAAGAATGGGAAGTCGCCGCTCGCGCCGGAAGCCAGGATAAATATTGGTGGGGCGACGCATTCATCTCCGGTGAAGCCAATACCGGTTGGAGTGGTACTCCGTGGTCTAATACGAGCACATCGCCAGTCAGTGCCTTTAAGCCAAACCAATTAGGTCTTTACGATGTAGTGGGCAACGTTTGGCAATGGACAAGCAGCCCTAAAGGTATCGCAAAAGGTGGCGCTTGGAATTTCTCCCCTGAAATGGCGGCTTCTGATAAGCAATTGTTCTTATCCACCTTTGAAGCAGCAAACTATCTCGGTTTCCGCGTCGTCCGAGACATCAACTAACCAGTCTAAAGGGGGGATTTCCCCCCTTTTTTATTACTATCAAAGAGATATGATAACTAACGAGTCAGGTTGTATTACCTAACTCAGTATCTATTGATACGTCTATACTCAGTGACCCACTGAGTTCATAGAACCTCTTCTACACGTCGACAAGATTATTTCTTGTGTTTGCCAGTCATCGTATGATGCCTGGCATTTTTTATCGTACAGAATATTTAAATCTGATATGATATTCGTTCTGTTTTATAAGATTTATATTGATAAGTGAACGAACAACAAGCCTCTCTATTCAATCAACTCCCCGGCTATTGGGGCTGTAAAGACCTCAATTCTGTTTTTGTTTACGCCAACGATGCCTACGCTAAGCTTATCGGCTTTACTCAGTCGAGCCAGTGTATTGGGCTTTCGGATAACCAAATGCCAAGCCCAACCTCCCGTTGCGCTGCTGATTTCGTACGCCAAGACCGATATGTCATAGAGAACAAGGCCCAGCTTAAGATCTTAGATATCCACCCCTACCCTGATGGTAGTTGGCGTGCGCACATCTTTACTAAAACTCCTTGGCTAGACGACAGTGGGCAGGTACAAGGCACCATATTTTATGGCCAAGAGTTGTCGAACACAGCGATTTTAGAAGTTAGCCACTGGATATGTCGGGCAACTGGGCTCACATCAAATGAAACGTTAGCGGGTGATACCCCACCAACCAGTACCTTGAGCAGTAATTTGACCTCTAGAGAATCTGAAGCACTGTTTCTATTGTTGTATGGTAAAAAGCCTAGCTACATCGCTAAAATAATGAAGATCTCGATCAAAACATTAGAAAGCTACGTCGTTAGGCTTAGGCACAAATTTGGCGCTCACTCTAAGGCTCATCTGATCGATCTAGCACTTGAGCAAGGCTACGGGTCTTACATCCCAGAAACCTTGTTAAAAACTCAGATTTCCGTTGCTCTTAATGCAGAAAACGCCGCGTAATGCGGCGTTTTGATTATGGAGCAAGGCGATCAATATGCCACGCTTCATGATCTTTGGAGAACAAGAAGCGATCATGAAGTCGATGCTCGCCTCCTTGCCAGAACTCGATGCTTTCTGGCCTAATACGATAGCCTCCCCAGAAACTTGGTACCGGTATTTCACCTGCTTCAAACTTCTTTTTAAGCTCTAGGAACTTACCTTCTAAAACCCCACGTGCTGAAATGCGACTGCTTTGTTTACTGGCAATCGCTGCAAGCTGACTGGATTTAGGTCTTGAAGAGAAATACTTCATATTTTCGACGGCACTGAGTTTTTCCGCGACTCCAGTAATATGGACCTGTCTTTCCAACGGGTGCCAAGGGAAATGTAAGCTCACCTTAGCATTGTGCTCGATTTGTTGCGCCTTACGACTACCTAAGTTGGTATAGAATATAAATCCTTGCTCATCGACGTTTTTTAGCAAGACGATTCGTTGGAAAGGCTGACCTGTTTCATCCACCGTTGCCACTGTCATTGCTGTTGGATCTGTTAGCTTGGCATCAATCGCTTGCTTCAGCCATAAATTGAACTGAGCAACTGGGTCTGACAACAAATCTTTTCTTCGCAAACCACCTTTTGTGTATTCGCGACGAATATCATCAAGTTCCATCTTTTCTCCTCGGCGAAATTTTTTTTCGATTGTGCGCTCTTAATGATAAGAACTCAAGCCCAAGGCTACGGATAACGCTACACTCTATAAAAACCATCGATTAAATCTAAGTTAACTATTTTACTAGAATAAATATGACAGCAAATCCTTAACATTTCGGGTCATGAGTAATAAAATCAATAGAATATCTCTATATAATAAGGACTACCCATGAGTAAGAGCGGTTATGACAAGCTTACTCCAAACGAACTGGACTATGTCGACGACAAAACAGCGGCACTCCTACTAAACACACCAAATAGTGCGCGTGTGATGCTGTGGATCATGGTGCTGTTTTTTGTACTTGCCGCTTTATGGGCATCTTGGGCAGAAATCGACAAGGTCACTGTGGGTCAGGGTAAAGTCGTTCCTTCTTCTCAGATTCAAGTAGTACAAAACTTAGAAGGTGGCCTAGTCAAAGAGATCCTTGTCCGTGAAGGTCAAAAGGTTGAAAAAGGCCAGCAGCTATTGCTTATTGACGATACGCGTTTCCGTTCCGATTACCGTGAGCGTGAACAACAAGTCGCCAACTTAACTGCGAGTGTTTTACAGCTCTCGGCTTCCATTACTAGTGTTGAGCTCAACGAAGATTTTGATGAAACCAACTGGCAAAAGAGTGTACTACTCAACTTTAACAAGTTGGCCTTCCCCCCGATTCTCGAAGAAACGCAACCTAATCTAGTCGCTCGCCAACGCGCAGAGTATCGTCAAGATTTAAATAATCTGCGTAACCAGCTCTCGCTACTTGATCAACAGGTGAAACAGAAGCAACAAGATCTGGTCGAAATCCAAGCTCGCGTTAGAAACTTACGTGAGAGCTACCGCTTTGCCAACAAAGAGCTTGAGATTACTAAGCCGCTTGCTGAAGAAGGTGTCGTACCAAGAATTGAATTACTCAAACTTCAGCGTCAGGTTAACGATACTCGCCGCGAGATGACTTCTAGCGAGCTCAAGGTTCCAGTCCTTAAATCTGCAATACGCGAATCCATGCTTGGTCGCATTGATGCAGCCCAAAAGTTCCGCTCAGAGCAACAAGAGAAACTAAACCAAGCACAAGACAAGCTCTCTTCGCTCACAGAATCAACGGTGGGTTTAGAAGACCGAGTCAACCGTACCATCGTCACCTCTCCTGTGACAGGCACGGTCAAAACCCTCAACGTCAACACAGTTGGTGGTGTTATCCAGCCGGGTATGGATATTGTTGAAATTGTACCAAGCGAAGACACGCTACTCGTTGAAGCCAAAATCGCGCCTCAAGATATCGCATTTCTGCGCCCTGACCTTCACACTATCGTTAAATTTAGTGCTTACGACTTCACTAAATACGGTGGCTTAGAGGGAACACTCGAACACATAAGCGCCGATACAACCACTGATGAAGAGGGTAATAGCTACTATCTAGTGCGAGTACGGACTAAAGAGACAAGTCTAGACAAAGACAACTCGCTACCGATTATCCCGGGGATGACCGCATCGGTCGATATCATTACGGGTAAGCGCACCATTTTAGAATATCTGCTTAAGCCGATTCTTAGCGCGCAGAATAATGCTCTAAAGGAATAGATTGCATGATGAACAAAGAGTCAGAGAAAACAATTTGAACGTTCGCGTGTTTGCCAACGGCCTGATTGCTTTTGCTGTACTGCTGTTAGCCACAACCACATCGTTTGCTCTTAATACCCAAGAGCAACGTTGGGTCGATGCTGTCCGAAAAACCTACGGTGATCGCGCCGGCCGCCGTGTCGAGACGTGGCGTAAAGAGATGGCGCAGTATAAGTCGATCCCTGAACGGGATAAGCTGACTAAAGTAAATAACTTCTTCAATCAACTCAATTTCGTCAACGATATTAACCTGTGGGGCAAAAACGATTACTGGGCGACGCCTTTAGAGTTCCTTGGCAGTAATGCAGGGGACTGTGAAGACTTCACCATCGCCAAGTATTTTTCCCTTCTTGAACTGGGTGTATCAGATAAAAAACTCCGCTTGGTGTATGTTAAAGCCATTGAATTAAATCAGTTTCATATGGTTTTGGCCTATTACTCCAAGCCAAGTGCAGAACCGATTCTGCTCGACAACATCAACCCACAGATTAAACGTGCATCTAAGCGCCGAGATTTATTACCTATCTACAGTTTTAACGGTAAGAATCTATGGCTGATGAAGTCGAAACAGGGACAACTTGCAGGGAAGTCTTCGAGGCTAAGCCTATGGAATGACCTCCGTGCGCGCGAGAAATCGCTCAAACTAAATAAACCAGTAGTCAATTATGATGAGTAGGCAATATGACGTTATATAAACAACTTGTCGCAGGTATGATTGCGGTCATTTTGATGCTGTTAATCTCGGTGTTTATCATCGAATTTAACACCACTCGAAATAACCTCATTCAGCAGCAGCGCTCTGAGGTGAATAACACCATCAATACGGTCGGTCTTGCATTAGCCCCGTATCTAGAAAACAAGGACCAAGTTGCCGTGGAATCGGTCATCAATGCCTTGTTTGATGGCAGTAGTTATTCTGTGGTGCGTTTGATATTCCTTGATACCGGAGACGAGATACTACGCTCGTATCCAATTAAGCCAAACAACGTGCCTAAATGGTTCACTCGCCTCAACCTGTTTGAAAAGATCCACGACCGACGCGTTGTAACGAGCGGATGGATGCAGCTAGCAGAAGTCGAGATTGTCAGCCACCCTGGGGATGCCTACACCCAACTATGGCTTGCATTTGAACGCTTGGTGATTGCTTTTTGTATCATCATGCTGATTGGTTTGTTCTCTATCTCTTTCATCCTAAAACGCGCGCTTCGCCCTTTGCAGCTTATCGTAAGCAAAATGGAGCAAGTCGCGAACAATCAGTTTGGCGAACCACTCCCTCGACCAGCAACACAAGACCTAATCTATGTTGTTGATGGCATTAACAGCATGTCCGCCCAACTTGAGAAATCCTTCAAAGCACAAGCAAAAGAAGCTCAGCAACTTCGTGAACGTGCCTACATTGACCCAGTGTCGCAACTTGGTAACCGCGCGTACTACATGAGTCAGCTTAACTCGTGGATTGGCGAAGGTGGTATTGGCGGCGTTGCAATACTGGAAGCTAGCTTCATTCGCGAACTGTATGAAGAGAAAGGCTATGAAGCGGGTGATGGTATGGTTCGAGAGCTCGCGGATCACTTGAAGGTATCTATGTCATCGCCAGATGTCACTCTAGCGCGTATCTCTACAGAGGAATTTGGTTTTATCTTACCAAATGTCGATGATTCTGAGCTTAAGTTGATTGCCGAGAGCATCGTTACATATGTGCAAGATATCAACGCCGATCCAACAGGTATGGCGACGGCAAACCTATCCCTAGGTGTGGTTTACAACAAGGCTTCGACAAGCTCGACAGAGCTGCTCACTATGCTTGATAACGCTTTGGCCAATGCGAAGTCGAACCCTGAACTTAACTACGGTTATGTGACTGGAGAAGACACTGACAACTTAATGGGTAAACAGCAGTGGAAGACCTTGGTGGAAGAAGCGATCAGCAATGATTGGTTTAGCTTCCGTTTTCAGGCTGCCAATAACAGTTGGGGACAAGCTTATCACCGCGAAGTTTTCTCTGCGATTGAGAAAGATGGCGAACGCTACAGTGCCAATCAATACCTGTTTGCTTTAGAACAGCTTAATGCTAGCCACCTATTTGACGAATACGTGATTAAGTCGATTGTCGAGCGACTACAAGCAGGTGAATTTAGTGAGCCTGTTGCGATCAACATTGCGCAGAGCAGTATCTCTCAGCCAAGCTTTATCCGTTGGGTGACACAATTGCTAAACAAACATTCGTCGGTTGCCTCACTGCTTCATTTTGAGATCCCTGAAAACTGCTTTATCAACTCACCACACCACACAGCCCTATTCTGTAATGCGGTACGCGGGGCAGGCGCAGATTTTGGTGTCGATAACTATGGGCGTAACTTCCAATCTTTGGATTACATCAACGAGTTCCGTCCTGCGTATGTGAAGCTAGATTATCTCTATACTCACCACTTGGATGATGAGAAGCAGAAATTTACTCTGACCTCTATTTCGAGGACAGCACATAACTTGGGTATCAAGACTATCGCTTCACGTGTCGAAACTCAGACTCAGTTAGATTTCTTATCTGAGCACTTTATTGAAGTCTTCCAAGGCTTCATCGTAGATAAATAATTAACAAAAGGTATAGCATGCAGGATCCGCTATTAAATTCTCTTATCTACGTCAGTCGATACTACGGATTAGCGAACTCTCCAGAGGCACTCATTAATGGCTTGCCTCTGTCAGACGGTAAGCTGACACCCTTCCTATTTCCACGTTCGGCGGAACGTGCCGGGTTGGTAGCAAAAGAGAACCGATCTGCTCTCACTGAGATTTCACAGCTTGTATTGCCCGTTGTGTTGATCTTAAAAAGCGGCGATGCCTGTGTTCTCAACAGCATTAATGACGACAAGACAGAAGCGGAAATCGTTACTGGCGAGTCAGGTTTAGTACCGATTTCTCTCCCGATTGCCGAACTAGAGCAACTGTATATCGGTCGCTACTTCTTAGTAAAGAAACAGTTCCGTTACGATGAGCGCTCTCCGGAAGTACTTAAAACCCGTGAAGGGCACTGGTTCTGGGGTACGATTTGGCAATCTAAAAAGATCTACCGCGATGTACTTATCGCCTCGATCTTAATCAACCTATTTGCCGTCGCTGCGCCTATGTTTACCCGCTTAGTGTATGACAAGGTGGTGCCTAACCTTGCTTTTGAAACGCTTTGGGTACTGGCAAGTGGTATCTTTGTTATCTTCCTCTTCGACTTAACTCTCAAGTTAATGCGTAGCTACTTTATTGATGTGGCGGGCAAGAAGTCAGACATACTGATTTCATCTAAGCTGTTTAGTAAAGTCATGGGGATTCGTATGGAGGCTCGCCCTGCTTCGGTCGGTGCATTCGCACGCCATCTTCAGGAGTTTGAATCTATCCGCGAGTTCTTCACCTCTGCGACCATTGGTTCATTGATCGATTTGCCTTTTGCGATTCTGTTCTTAGTGCTGATTTGGTTAATGGCAGGTAACTTGGTCATCGTCCCTATCGTCGGTGTGCTGATTTTGGTGATCTACTCTGCCTTGATCCAAGGTCCATTAAGACACACCATCGAAGAGGGCTCGCGGCTCGCGTCTCAGAAATACGCCAACCTTATTGAGAGCCTTTCAGGTCTTGAAACGGTCAAACTTTTTGGCGCACAAAGTCAGTTCCAATTCCGTTGGGAAGAAGCAGTTGCTCATATGGCGAACTGGAACATTAAGAGCCGCCGTATCACTGATGGTATCCAAAACACTGCGGGATTTGTCCAGCAAGCCTCCAACGTGGGTATGATTATTCTCGGTGTTTATCTGATTTCCGAAGGTGAACTGACTATGGGGGGACTTATCGCCGCAACCATGCTCAGTGGTCGTGCAATCGGCCCTATGGTTCAGCTATCTTTACTTTCTACTCGCTACAACCAAGCAAAATCATCGATGACCATCATTGAACAAGTGATGTCGATGCCAGACGAACAAGAGGAAGGTAAACGCTATATTCACCGCCCAATTGTTCACGGTAAAATCGAGCTAGATAAAGTCACATTCCACTACCCTGACTCTCCGATTGCCTCTATTCGAGATTTAAGCCTGACGATTAACCCAGGTGAAAAAGTGGCTATTATTGGTCGTATTGGTTCAGGTAAAACGACCCTTGAGCGCTTGATCATGGGTTTATATAAGCCTACTGAGGGCCATGTCCGAATCGATGATACCGATATCGACCAATTGCACCATATTGATATCCGCAGAAACATCGGTTGTGTACCGCAAGATAGTCAGCTCTTTTATGGCAGCATACGTGACAACATCACGCTAGGTCGTCCTCTTGCTGACGACAGAGACGTACTCGATGCCGCTAACCGAGCCGGTGTCACCGTGTTTACGCAGCAAGATCCTGCTGGACTTGAGCGCCAAGTGGGTGAAGGCGGTATGTTGCTCTCTGGTGGTCAACGTCAGGCAGTAGCTATTGCTCGCTCTTTACTGGGTCGTCCGCCCGTTTTACTTATGGATGAGCCAACCAGTGCGATGGATAACCGCTCTGAAATGCACATCAAGCAGCAACTTTCGCAATTGAAGTCGAGTGAGACGCTGATTCTAATCACTCATAAAACATCGATGCTCGATGTAGTAGACCGTGTCATTGTGATGGAAAAAGGATGTGTGATTGCCGATGGTCCTAAGTCTGAAGTTCTGACCAACCTCAAACAAGGAAAAGTTAGAGCGGTTAATTAGTTGCTCAGTTCAAACCAATAAGAAAAGCCATTCGGATAACCCGAATGGCTTTTTGTTAGAGATTTACATAGAGCTGAATGGTATTAGTTAGTTGGGCAATTCGCCGCACCGACTTCTTTCCATACGCCCCATTGGCCTGACTGTGATGGATTATCACCTTGAGTCCACCATTTCGCTTCCCAAACTTTACCTGCCCAAGAAACTTGCTCACCGCCGTTGTATACCGTTGTATCGATCCATAGATTGCTACATAGCTCTCCACCTGTTGACTTCTTAGCCACGACGACGGTCGCTGAAGCCGATGACGTTGCTTTTCCATCACTAACCGTCACAGTAAAGGCAAGTGATGTGTCCGCGGTGTACTCTGCCGCAGTAAATGTCACGCTAGACCCGTTTACTGTTGCATTAAGACCTGCTGGTACATCCCAAGTGTATGTAAGTGGATCGTTGTCAGCATCCGTTGAAGCAGAGGCATCAACCACAACAACATCACCCGCATTGACATTTGCTGGTGCTGTGACTACCGCTACCGGAGCTTGATTCACTGGCGGAACGTCTTTCGAGTTAACGGTAACAACAACTGTGTCTGAAGCTGACGCACCTTCATTGTCTGTCACTGTAAGCTTGAAGCTAAGCGTTTCTGTCTGCACGACCTCAGCCACAGCGAAGCTTGCACTCGCACTATTCGCTCCAGTAAGTGTCACAGGCGTTCCAGACACTTGTGTCCATTGATAGCTCGCAATCGTACCATCTGAGTCCGCTGATGCACTGCCATCCAAGGTCACACTTGCTGGACCAACAACAGTTACATCCGCACCAGCACTCGCTTGAGGTGCACGGTTTACCGGTGGACCACCAGCTAAACCTTCATGCATTGCATTAAGGATATCGCCGTTATCTGCATCAATCTCCCAAGAGAACAAACCTGCAAGACCTAGACTACGAACATAAGCCCCTTTGGCTTTTACAGAGCGGTCATCATCGAATGTGATCAGCTGACCTGTAGTACGGTTCCAAACCCAAGCGGCTTCAGCTTGTGCATCATAGCCATACTCAAAGCCGTTAATACCAGTGTTGTTTGCCCCCAACATGTGTGTTTTCACACCTTTGTAGTCAATAACACCGTCCTCCCATACACCTTGAGCGGTTGAACCTTTAAGTTTGCCGTTACCAACACCTGTCATAGGATCGGTTGGATCCGATAGCGTATCAGGTGTTACACCTTCCCAGCCTCGGCCATACATTGCTGCACCGAGTACTAGCTTGCTTGCAGGTACACCTTGTGCCAATAGAAGCTGAATGCCATTGTCAGAGGTGTACGCGGGGCCTTTATACGCTTCGCCGTTTTCGTCGACACCAGTGCCATCACATTGACCCGGACGCATGAAGCTACCGCAGTAAAGCGCAGTTTGGTGGCCTACAACGTTATTCCAGCCGCCGTAGAAGTCGTAAGTCATTGCGAAAATGTAGTCCATGTATTGAACTGCATCTGCATAGTTCACATCTTCAATCTTGTCGTAACCAACACCAATGGCAGAGGTGAGTTCATAAGTTCTGCCAGTCGCCACTTCTAACTCATCGAGCATAGCTCTGAGCTCTTGCATCAAAGCAACATAAGCTGGGCCATCATTTACTGGGTCGCCCAAGTTTGCCGCAGCACCGCCGCCACCAGGGAATTCCCAGTCAATATCGACACCATCATAGAATTTCCATGTGTTCAGGAATCGCTTAACAGAAGCGACAAAGGTGTCTCGATTAGCTTTAGTGGTGAAGTCGAAAAATGGGTCAGATAAAGTCCAGCCACCTATTGACGGAATGATTTTTAGGTTAGGATTATTCTTCTTAAGCGCCATCATCATCGCATAGTTCCCTTTTATTGGAGTACTATGCTCATGGCCTGCTTGCGGAAAACTCTTCTGGTACGCAGCCCACGGATCATGGATAACTACTTCATAATCAGGTACACCCTGACAAGCGGTCATCAATGCATTGTAGCTATTGCCGCCTACTGACTTAACCGACTCATTCGGTCCACAAATTGGGATAAAGCCGTATAAGATGTGAGTCAGATTATCTACCGGTAAGTTGTCGACCGTGTACTCGCGCCCATAAATACCCCATTCAACAAAGTAAGTGCCAACAACGGTGTTTGGGTCGGTGTTGTACGATTTATTGTTCGGATCGATGTTCATAGCTAGCTCGCCGAGGTGCGAGCCATCGGTATCTGCGACGGTCACCTCTACAGGAGCACTCGTGCTACAGCCTGTCGCATCACAAGCTTCAATGGTCATCTGGTAAAGGCCGCCTTGACCATATTTGAAGTTTGCTGTGGTTTGACTGCCAGTAATCGGGCCTGTTGCAACTTGTGCACCATTAAAATAAACCTTGTAGGTGTCACCCGAAGTGCCACTCCATTGGTTAAACTTAATGGTGATATCCGCCTCATCGAAATACTTAACCATCTGGTTATAGCCAGACGTTGTCTCCATCGCCAACTGAATCTTTGAAAACTGTAGATTGTTGGAGCCATATACATCAACACTTGGAGCCGTTGGTGCCGCTATTGTCGTGCCTGAGATCGCTAATGCGATACCCGCCGCGCACAATGTAATACGATTCATACCTATTTCTCTCATTCCTTGAATGTTCACTCTAAAATCAGAGCTAAATCTGTTCTTTAACGAATCAAAGAACATCACAACCAAGTATTTAAGAGACTTTTTTTTAGGAGAAAAAAATAAAGGCTATTTTCGAGTGACGATAAGAAATCATTTTGTTGTTACTAAGTTGTTACATTCCAAAGTGGATATCGAGCCAAAATTTATAAATCCAATTCGCGTTAGAATAAATAATATATCAATCAACAATTTACAGACATCAGTGCTATAAAATTATTGATAACCAACATAGAAAACTGCCACAGCTTATTGAAGTTGTGGCAGTTTGAATAATATTTGTTAAATCAGAAAAAGCAGATTATTTTGACTTAAAACGCGCCGTGAAATGACGAAGTACAGGCGGCTCGTAATCAAATGTCAGCCCTTTTAGCTCGTGCGCACGCTCTTTCAAAGCGATGATCGCATCGGCAATATAGTCCATGTGATCATTGGTATAGACACGTCTTGGGATGGTCAGACGCATCAACTCTAGCTCTGATGCTTTCTGTTCGCCTGTTTCAGGGTCTCTACCAAGAAGCAGTGATCCTATCTCGACCGCGCGAATACCTGCCTCTAGATATAAAGCATTACACAGAACCTGCGCAGGGAACTCATCAGCTGGGATATGGGGAAGTATTTTAGCCGCATCAACAAACACTGCGTGTCCACCTGTTGGATATTGAATTGGAATGCCACCTTCTCTTAGGAGATCACCGAGATACTCCACTTGGCTGATTCGGTAATGTAAGTAGTCTTCATCCGCACCTTCATACAAACCACGAGCAAGCGCTTCCATATCACGCCCTGCCATGCCTCCATAGGTGACAAACCCCTCCATTGGTACACAGCGAGTCTGAACGGCTTGAAATAGCTCTTCATGATCGCGAATACAACAGAGACCACCAATGTTGACCATAGGGTCTTTCTTCGCTGACATAGTCAGCATGTCACCGTATTGGTACATCTCACGAATAATTTCTAAGATGGACTTATCTTGATAGCCCTCTTCGCGCTGTTTGATAAAATAGGCATTTTCGCAGTAACGCGCAGAATCAATCACAACCGGAATATCGTTTTTGGTTGCAATCTCATACACGGCACGCATGTTCTCCATCGAGACTGGCTGACCGCCAGAACTATTACACGTCACGGTAGTGATAATAGCGCAGATGTTTTCGGAGCCATGCGCTTCAATCGTTGATTGCAACTTATCTAAATCGAAGTTGCCCTTCCAGTCGTAAGGTGTTGTGGTATCAAAAGCATGCTTATCTACCACGTTGATGGCCTTACCGCCATTGAGTTCAATGTGACCTGCCGTAGTGTCAAAGTGATAGTTCGAAATGAAAACTGGCTCCGTTCCCCCACGGACGGCTTTCATCCGCTCAATAAGGGCAGGAAATAAAATTTGCTCAGCACCGCGTCCTTGGTGGGCTGGCACTGTGAGCTTATAACCGAAGAAGTGCTCTACCGCCGCACATAGGTTGTAGTAGTTTCGGCTGCCGGCATAAGACTCATCTCCCATCATTAAACCTGCCCACTGATTGTCACTCATCGCCCCGGTACCCGAATCAGTCAACAGATCAATATAGACGTCGTCACTTCTGAGTAAGAAGGGATTCAGTCCCGCCTCGTTTAACGCTTCAACTCGGTCGTCATACGTTGTCATTCTGATCGGTTCAACCATCTTGATACGAAAAGGTTCTGGAATACGTTTCATTATTAACTTCCTTTTAGGTACATCTAGTCCCACGCTGCAAATAAGCACGGGTATTAGTGATTTTGAATTAGATTGATTTCGGTGCTTGAGGCACCGTAAGGTAGTTAACGAAGAATGGTTTCTTTGTTGAGTAGGGAAAGGGTGTAGTCAACATTATACCATGGCGACAACACTAATCTGCTGTCTAACATATCGGTATATGCCATAGCGTTATCCTCCTGATTCATTGAACACCTAGTTAATATAGTCTAAATATTGCCCAGAATACCGTGAAAGATAGCTCAAATTTATAAACTAACGGGCCACATTAACGTGAGCACTAGTTAAGATTTGATGAATTTTTCAAACTTCTTACATTCACATCTTGAAATCATGCCGCGAGCTAGGCACTCTCTTTGCAGTTTAAGTGCCTGTTTATTAGGAACCAAAAATGAAAATAAAAACAACATTACTTGCTGCAATCGCTTTAGGAACCAGTGGTCTAGCTGCTGCTAACGTGACAATCTCGATTCCAGACACTATCGACGTCTTAGTGGTGAACGATGCAAAACCTGATCTATCAGGCAGCTTCTTTTCATCTAAAACGCTAACGCTGCCCAATGGTGAAAACCAAATCCTATTCACTTATCAGCCATACTTTGACCAAGGTAAAGATCGCGTCATCCTTGAAAGTGATCCAATCATAGGAACATTCAATGTTGCTGACCAAGAGTTAGAGTTCGACTTACCGAAGTACCGTAACGAAAACGAAGGTTCAAAGAAAATTCGTGACTTAGAGTGGTCTTTAAAAGATGAAAGCGGTCAAGCGATCGAGATGAAGCAAGACAAGCTGGTGAAGGAAGGGATGCAAATCGGCCGCAACCACAAGATTGAATTGGCTGAATACAACCGTCGCGGTGGCATTGCAGCAGTTTCAACAGCAGTAATGGTTCCAGTAACCTTGCCAGCACAAATTGACGGTAAGCCTGTCAAAGCTGGCGATAACACTGCAGAAGAGATGCTGCATTTCTGGTACAGCAAAGCAGATGCACAAACCCAAGCTCGCTTCAAAGCATTTGTAAACCAGTAATGATCTGAGGGCCAGCTGACCTTTTGAGCTGACTTTTCAGTAGAAAGGTGGGTAAACCCTATTAAGCCAGTACTATACGAGTACTGGCTTTTTACTTTCTTGGCCTGTCGAGATCCGGTAACACTCCTGCGCGTTCTCTACCAAGCAATCAAATACCTTGCGATCAAGCTGGTTGCGATTAACCATATCCTCAATAATTTCAATCGCTTCCTCTAAAGGAAGGCCTTCTCGATAAGGGCGAGATTGGGTGAGCGCTTGAAAGACATCCGTCACTGCAATCAATCGGCTTGGCTGGTCGAGCTGGCAAGCGGACAATCCTAATGGATAACCTGATCCATCAAGCCGCTCGTGGTGATTTGATGCCCATTCTACGATTTGCTGATTGGTAAACATGCGTTGTATAGCATGACGCGAATCTGTTGCGTGGCGGCGAATACACGCGTACTCCTCATTCGACAACTGTGCGGGCTTGTGCAGTATCGCACTCGGCGTTTTAAGTTTGCCTATATCGTGAATCAACCCCGCTAGATAAAGCATTTTTCTTGCTCGTTCAGAGTAACCCAATTTATGGGCGAAAAACTCAGCGAGCTGGGCCACGTGTAATGAGTGTTGATAGGTGAACGAGCTTTTCGCGTCAACGATCTGAGCAAAGAGCTCTGCCACTTCAATCGACTCGTCTAAGCCAATAGGATCTCGATAAAGCGGAGTGAAAGTATAAGACAGGCTCTCTATATATCTCGCTTCCATCGAAAACCAGAAATCATCGCACTGAACCAACTCGCTCATCACTCGGACTTGAGTCGGTTCAAACATAGTACCCGAGTTTGCTTGTAGCTCACCGATAATACTCTTCTTACTTGCTTCGGTGATATTACCATACGAATCTAACGCATAATTGCCGTGTAGATAATCAAGGCGATCAGCTATAAACAGCAAGGTTGCATACTGCTTTACATCATCACTCACAGCATGAATGCCTTTTAACTCTTGCCACCAGGTATGATGGAGTAAAACAGGCATGGCAAGCTCTGACATAGGTCGACAAGCTTTAAGCAGCTCATAACCTTTGACACAGTGTTTACGAGTATTTCTTGGTGCGAGTGCAGCCAGCAGTTCACCCACTTCAGCACTCTCAGACACTCCACAATCATGAATCAAACCCAATGAGAAGACGGTTTGACATCGTTCTTCATTCCAACCCATCCGCTGAGCACAGCGATAGGCGATATACGCGACTCGGTGTCCATGATAAATATCATCAACACCTACCGCATCGAGGGCATAAGCAATTTCAAATAATACGCGACGTAGATCTACGCTAACATCGTCTTGGGCCACTTCCATACTAACGCTTTAGTCATTTATAAATAATTTTTATGCAAGGCAGGGTAAACGAAAGTACTAACCATAAACCATAAATTATGAATGGTTATTAACAGAATTGTGAACCGTGCAACGTAGTGCGTATTTTTCGTGCTAGAAATCAAACTCTTTTTTCATTTTATTAATCTAGCCATCACCTTTGTAGTTTGTTAGGCTAGTTTATTTAACATATGCAAGGAATAGACTATGTTTACGCAGAAAGTGGATAGCGACATTTCCATCGCACTGGTTCAAGAATCCTTTGCAGTCAAATACAGTGAACTGGTCACTGACCAAATTGACTATTTATCCCAATGGCTTGCTTGGCCACCCCATTGCACGAGTGAACAAGATTTCCGTCTGTTTGTACAACGTGTGCTGCATGAATACGCAGAAGGAAAAACCATTACTTGTGCCATTGTGTATCGTGGAGAAATCGTTGGAAACTGTAGCTGTTTCAATATTGACTATGACACTAAATGCCTAGAAATAGGCTATTGGTTATCAAAGCACCACCAAGGCAATGGAATTGTCACTCGCGTTGTCAAACATCTAATCGATTTTGCTTTTAACGAGTTAAACATGGAAAAAGTCCAACTTTCAGCAGCGATAGAAAACCGAGCAAGTCGGAGTGTTGCTGAAAGATCAGGAATGACGCTGGAAGGTGTGATCACCAATCAAGAAAAAATCGGTGAACGGATTCTTGACCACGCTATCTACGGGATTCACAGAAATCGTTAGGGTTGTCTTGACGCTGAGCACAATTTTACTCGTTATCTCATTGATATAGAGTGCTATGTGCTAGGATTGCGCTCGTTTTTAAACTCTCGGGATAGAAGTTATGCCCAGCTATGCAAAGTTTCTTCTCACTGCCGTTGCGTTAGGTGCCGGTTTCTTTGCCAGTGATATTGTTAAGTGGTATCAATCAACAAACCAACAGGTATCTCTAGACGACTACTGCCTGCTTACGACTAGCCAGTGTCAACAAGACTCTATCTCTGTTCAGGCGAACAAAGACATCACTCACCCACTCGTCCCTACCCAAGTGACGGTCAACTGGGAAAACGCCAACAGCAATAGTCTGATGATGACTTTAAAAGGATATGAGATGGAGATGGGCACGGTTGTGTTTAAGCTCGACAAATCTGACTCAGGATCCTTTACTGGTGAAATTGTGTTACCTGTGTGTACGGAAGACTCAATGACTTGGTATGGCACCATCACTGACGGCAAACAATCAATCAACACATCAATAAGGATGGAACGATGAGCAAGAACTGGTCATTAATCCTAGTAGCCGCCTTTGTTCTCGGCTTTGGACTGAAAAGCTATCTCGATCATCAAAGTAGTGATACTCCTATCGGACAAGATACATCTAGCATTACACTGTTTGGTGAAGACAACAAAGCGGTGCCACTTTTCGACCTTCAAGATACACGAGTTAGAGTCGTTTACTTTGGGTTTACTCGTTGTCCCGATGTATGCCCAACGTCTTTGGCCATGCTGGCAGGCGCGCTAAACCAAATTGATGAAGAAGCGAAAAGTCACTTCCGCCCAGTATTTATCTCGTTGGATCCTGAGCGTGATGCTGCTGCTGACTCATACAAATACGCTCAATACTTTCACCCAATGATTGAAGGACTTTCAGCGCCTTTAGAGGTAACAACTCCTCTTGCCCATAAGTATGGTGTGATTTTCCGTAAAACCGAATTAGAAAACTCAGAATTGAAATATACGCTGGACCACAGCTCCTATTTCTATTTCCTCAAACCAGATGGCACATTAATCACAAAAGTGCCACACACGCTCACTCCAGCACCGCTGGTTGAAGCCTTTAAAACGATTACATCGAAAGGATAGTCAGGATGAAACTTAAAGCCCTTCTTTTAGCCTCTTTGGCATTAAGCCCTTTTGCTTATGCAGATTCAGATATCATGGCTCATCACACCTACGCACGGGCTACGCCTCCCAATGCAGCAACAAGCGCCGTGTTTGGTGAGTTTATGAATCATAGTGATAAAGACCGTTATATCGTCTCCGCTACCACAGATGCGGCGGGTAAAGTTGAACTTCACGATGTGATCAAAGAAGGCGATGTAATGAAAATGCGCCAAGTTAAGCAAATTACCATTCCTGCAAATGGGGCTGCAGTACTAAAACCTGGCAGCTTACATATTATGCTATTCAACCTGACGAAGCCTTTTGCTGAAGGCGATAGCATTGATGTTCAGCTCACCTTTGCCAACGGTGACCAACAAACCATCACTGCTCCGATTAAGAAAGTGATGAGTGGTATGAAACATCACCACTAAGCAATAGTTTAGCTATTAGAGGTGGGCAAATTTTCACCTCTTTTGCTATGATAGCTGGCGTAAACACAAATAAGTCCATAGGAGGATACGATGATTGTACTTAAAACCCACCCGGCAAAACTGGTGAAGTCTCTTTAATAACCCACTTCTACCCTTCCTTTGCCCGGTGCTATCTAAACCGGGGTCTAAAGACCCTAGCAAATTTATATAGATACAGATATCTGTATGCTTGGGGCAACTATGAATACCAAAGCAAATACGCCAATGTCTTTAGCGACACTTGGTTGGAACAACCTATTTCAACAACAACTAACACTAGAAGACTTAGAGCAAGAGTTCAGTGCCGCTCGTATCACTGAGCACCACCGCAGTGGCTATAAGCTATTGAGCGAATCTGGCGAGTTACCATTAGAAATCCATAAATCGCTCCCCTCTATGACGGTTGGTGACTGGATTTTGATCGATAGCAATCAGCACTTTGTGAAGCTTTTGGACAGGCAATCCTTGTTCCATCGAAAAGCAGCAGGTAGCAAAGTCAATGAGCAGCTCATTGCTGCTAATGTCACAACCTTGTTTATTGTTTGCTCACTGAATGAGGATTTTAATCTCAGTCGAATTGAGCGTTACCTCGCCATTGCCCATGAAGCTGATGTTGAGCCTGTAATTGTCCTCACTAAAGCAGACTTAGCCAGCGATGTAGAAGACAACAAAAGGCAAGTACAGCAGCTAGACCCATTGTTGATGATCGAAACTGTCAATGCGCTTGATAAAACACACTGTGAAAAGCTACTGCCTTGGTGTCAAAGCGGGAAAACCGTCGCCTTCATGGGCTCATCAGGTGTTGGCAAATCGACATTAGTGAACACCTTGCTGCTAGACCAAGTCCAGCTCACCGGCGGTATCAGAGAAGATGACAGTAAAGGTCGCCACACTACGACGAGTCGCTCTATGCACTTTATGCCGACAGGGGCAGTTTTAATCGACACCCCAGGAATGCGTGAATTGCAATTGATTGACTGTGCAGATGGCTTGGCTGAAACCTTCTCTGACGTGGAGTCACTGGCTGCACAATGCCGATTTTCGGATTGCCAACATCAGGACGAACCTAACTGTCGTGTGAGAGAGGCCATCGAGTCAGGTGAATTGGAAGAGAGGCGATTAACGAACTATATGAAACTACTGCGAGAGCAACGTCGCAACAGCGCAACCATTGCTGAAAAACGTGCCTCGTTTAAAAAGCAGGCCAAGTTTTATAAAAAAGTTCAAAATGCGAGCCGCAATCAGAAACACAGTAACGGCTATTAAAGTTATTCTCACGACATAGTAAAAGGGGCGCCCGCCCCTTTTTTTGCAACCTAAAAACACAATATTAAAACATAAAATTCACAAAAAGCGATTGTAGTTAATTTTTAATGCTAATTTTCAATTAATTCTAGACACAATATTTCAAGTCGCTAGTATGTCTGTCTCAGTTTGCAATAACTGAAATTACTATAAATTTATAAAACTATTCATTGCAGGGATAACTATGCAACACAACTCTCTTATTGCACGCTTTGCACGTGGCAATCTGGTTTTGCAGATCCTAGCCGGCATCATTCTTGGTGTGGGTTTAGCGACCGTCTCTCCAGAGCACGCAAAAAGCGTCGGTTTACTTGGAAGTCTTTTTGTCGGAGCACTAAAAGCAGTAGCGCCTATTCTTGTTTTCATTTTGGTAGCAGCATCGATTGCTAACCAAAAGAAAAACCAGCATACCTACATGCGCCCAATTGTGGTTCTTTACCTTTTCGGTACCTTTACTGCCGCTTTAACCGCAGTGGTACTTAGCTTCTTATTCCCAACCACGTTGACACTTGTTTCTGGTGCTGAAGGGGCAACACCTCCGCAAGGTATTGCTGAAGTACTTAACACACTACTGTTTAAACTTGTCGACAACCCAGTCAATGCATTAATGAGTGCGAACTACATTGGCATTCTAGCTTGGGCTATCGGTCTAGGTTTAGCGCTGCACCACGCCTCTGGTACAACAAAGGCGGTGTTTGAAGACTTAAGCCACGGCGTTTCTCAGATCGTACGCTTCATTATCCGCCTAGCGCCATTTGGTATCTTTGGCCTTGTTGCTTCAACACTAGCAACGACAGGTTTTGAAGCATTAGCTGGTTACGCTCAATTGCTAGTGGTTCTTTTAAGCTCAATGGCGATAATCGCATTGGTTGTTAACCCAATCATTGTGCTCGTTAAAACAGGTGAAAACCCGTATCCACTGGTTCTGCAGTGTATTCGTGAAAGTGGCGTAACAGCATTCTTTACACGTTCAAGTGCTGCAAACATCCCTGTGAATATGGCACTGTGTGAGAAGCTAAAACTGGACGAAGATACTTATTCAGTATCAATTCCACTTGGTGCTACCATTAACATGGCAGGCGCTGCAATTACGATCACGACGCTAACACTTGCCGCTGTTCATACTATGGGTATTGAGGTTGATCTACTCACCGCATTACTGCTTAGTATTGTTGCCGCGGTATCGGCGTGCGGTGCATCTGGTGTTGCGGGTGGCTCTTTACTCTTGATCCCACTTGCTTGTGGACTCTTTGGTATTCCAAATGAAATCGCGATGCAGGTTGTTGCTGTTGGCTTCATCATTGGTGTTGTGCAAGATTCAGCAGAAACCGCACTAAACAGTTCAACTGACGTAGTGTTTACTGCTGCAGTATGTAAAGCGAAGCAAAAACAAGCTCAACAGTAATTGTTAGATAATATCCAATAAAATGGCCTCGTGAGTAACGAGGCCATTTTTTTATTGCTTATCCATTGGCGACTGAGAATAGTCTACTTTGCTAGGTGACTCACTGACTTTAACTTCTTCAACCGAAGGCGGACCAGGCTCCACTTGCGATGTGTTGTCTGCTGTACCTGCTCCCAAGGCATCAATATGTTCATCTGTTGGTATAGAGCGCTTATAGAGCTTATTCAGAGCTTTAATAATTGAATGTTTACTGACTTTATTGTCGCTAATCCTTTTAACCATAGGTTTCGCCAAGCTTTGTAAGCCAACAACCGTGTCTACCCCGATATTCAAAGCAACCTGATCTCTTAGGTTTCTCGCCGGTTCATGGCCCAACTGACCGGCCAAGAATAGCCAAATATACGCTAAAGCATTGCCATTGTTTTTTTGATCCATCCATGCTTCACCCGCTTTATACATCGCGTCAAGATGGCCTTTTTCTGCAGCTCGCTCAAGCCAGTAGATACCGCGCTCAAAATTACTCACCACACCGCGCCCTTGGATATAGTTAAGCCCCAACTTCATGCGCCCTTCGTTACTGCGCAGTTCTGCTGCTTTGCGGTAATAGCCCGTTGATTTACTCGGATTTTTGTCTGGGTTATTCGCTGCTATATACCAATCGCCGAGAAAAACTAAAGCATTGATATGATCTTGTGCAGCGGCAGATTCCATGACAGACAACCCTTTAGGCAAATTCACTTCGGTTCCTCGACCTGTAAACAGTGCCTGAGCCATTTCAAATTGATGAGGTAAGCTGCCCTCTGAAGCTGAGATGCACACCTGCCAAAACTTTGCTTGTTCCTTAAGCACAAGGTCTTGCTTCATCTTGTTACTAATCCGAACAACGCCGTACATGCCAGTGACATTGTCGAGGTTTGCCGCCTTTGTATACCAATAAACCGCTTCTTGAGGCCTTGTGCGCTCAGACTCTTTAGCCAGATACAAAATTGTTGGTACATGACCACCTTCGGCTTTCATGATTCTTTCATCATGCTCCTGCTGACGGTTCTTTTCCATCGCTTTACGATAAGCGATCTCGCGTTCTTTGCGCTCCTGTTCGAGACGTTTCTTACGCAAAGATAGGGCTAGCATCCACAAAAACATGCAGAGAAGCAGCAAACCTGTCGCCCCAATGGCGATCCCCATGATATTCATTTGTTGTTCTTTTACTTCCTTTAGGCGATCTACTAATAATAGTATCGGCACAAAAACCAAATGGTTGAGCGCACCATCTTAACTCAGAACACTAATCACCGTTATGTAATCGACATAAGGGTGGTATCTGCTTCACAACGTCAACCAGAACTCTACTCCTATCACGCCTATATCTTATTTTAGCGACAAAAATTTTCTTCTACTCGCCACCTTCGCTACTACTATTTTAGTCAACGCAATCGAATACACTGAACTCAAGTAAGAGACTTTCGCAAGAAATCGAGAAAAATTGACCAAAAACAATAGCGGTGGCGATGAACTTATTTTATAATGCGAATTAATGTTTCAGAGCATCATAAATTCCAATACTAGGGGCAAAAAATGAGACTTATCCCGTTAAATCAAGCAGCACAAGTAGGTAAGTGGGCAGCGGCACACATTGTTAAACGTATCAACGATTTCAAACCTACTGCAGAGCGTCCTTTTGTTCTAGGTCTACCGACAGGTGGTACACCTTTGGCGACTTACAAAGCGCTTATCGAACTACATAAAGCTGGTGAAGTTAGCTTTAAGCACGTAGTAACATTTAACATGGATGAGTACATTGGCATCCCTGCTGATCACCCTGAATCATACCGTTCATTCATGTACAATAACTTCTTCAACCACATTGATATTCAAGAAGAAAACATCAACCTTCTTGACGGCAATGCACAAAACAATGAAGAAGAATGTAAACGTTACGAAGACAAAATTAAGTCTTACGGCAAGATCAACCTATTTATGGGCGGCGTAGGTAACGACGGTCACATCGCGTTTAACGAGCCAGCATCTTCTTTATCTTCACGCACTCGCATTAAAACGCTAACGGAAGATACTCGTATTGCTAACTCTCGTTTCTTCGATGGCGATATCAACCAAGTACCAAAATACGCGCTAACAATTGGTGTAGGTACGCTTCTTGATGCTCAAGAGATCATGATCTTAGTAACAGGTCACAACAAAGCACTAGCTCTTCAAGCGGCAGTAGAAGGTAGCGTAAACCACCTATGGACGGTATCTGCACTACAGCTACACCCTAAGTCAGTAATCGTATGTGACGAGCCTGCAACTCAGGAATTGAAAGTGAAGACTGTAAAATACTTTACTGAACTTGAAGCAGAGAACATCAAAGGTTTCTAATTCCTTTGCCCAAATTGAAAAATCCGAGCTAGGCTCGGATTTTTTATTCGGTCAATATTAGCTTTCTGGGATCTCTCCACACCCTTTCTGCTCTGCACTTGCAACCCAGTGTTCATTCGGGTCAAACACTTCATCACAAAGGTCTATGGAGTAACCCATCTCTAACACTTCTTTGATGGTGAGATTGTCCGCGACTTGAGTCACTTCACCACGTTCGTTACGTAATTCCATATGCGCATTCCTCTCAATAAGATGATGTCTTCTTATTAAGTATACTCAAGAAATTCGACTTCATGTGCCAAACAGGAAACAACTACAAAGTAAACTTTTGTTGGAGCGAACAGAAATTTAAACCTTCGATCAAAGCACTCACATAATCTAGGCTTTTCTCTTCAAACTTAACGCCATATTTGATGTAACGCCCAGTCTTACTGACATTTTTCACCACGGCTTGCAGTGTTTCATCTATCGCATCTTTTTCTTGATCATACGCTGTAATTTTTAGTTCAATCAACGAGCCAACGCGATAATTGCTGTTGCCTCGCTCAACCACAATAAGACAGCCGTGTTGAGAGATATCTCTAATTTGGCACAAGTACTTTTGATCTGATGGTGCCAAAATACCATTTAAACCGATCTCAAGACGCGCACTTTCGCGCAATCCGACAACAACCTGAGTCGCTTTAGGTAATGTAACTAATAGCAAATCATTGCCGCCACCCGAAAGGACGTATTCAATGTTAGTCTTAAAGTAAACTCGCGCCCCTTCACCTTTAGAGGAGATAACACACGCTTTAATCGAATAGCCTCGCTGCATAAATTGAGACTTTTCTTTAGGGGAAATAACTGGCATTTCTAGCAATAAGACGTTATTTGAATGCAACCCTATATACTTTGTTTTGCATTTTAAGACTTTGCCTGTTGGCGTCGTCACAATACACGCAACTTCACAAAGCGGCATCACATTAAGAAATGCATCTTCACCATAGCGAATAGACGTCGACACTTCACCCATCTCTTGCTGTTTATCTTGGGGCGCATCAACTGTTTGCTGTGAGGTTTGGCCAGACTGATTTTCATCGCCTTCTAGATTTTGTTTTTCTACTACTTCCGCCATTACTGAACCTTATGCAAATTATCCCTTATATGAGTTATAGACCGTTTTACCATAATTTTGAAACCAGATTTGCACGCTGAATATATGCAACTGGAATCTTCATCGAGCTATCCTACTACAAAAATCAAATCTGAAACATTAGCTTTAATCAAAAAGTATATAATCAAATATGGAACAAAGTAAGTTTGAAATTTGTCGCTCCTCATCGACCAAAATCTAGTACACTACGGAATATAAGGGCTTACAACACGATCGCCTAGCAATTGCTTCAAATACCACCTCACACAAAACATCAAATAAGAAACAGCTAGACAAAAATCAGTCAGATAGAGACAATAATTCCGTCATTAAAAAATCAAAAACAAAATCGACGCTATTTAGATAATTGTAAGTTAATCAGAAAAAACTGACTTAACCGACGTCATCGTCCGTTGCTCCTCCAATAAAAAAACTCTAGCGGCGGCTAGAGCTTTTTGGTGTTTGAACAAGCAATGAAGAATTATGGCTGCTGCTTAGTAGGCGCTAAAGCAATTTCGCGAACACAGACGTTTTGCGGTTGGTTATAAGCAAACTCCACAGCGCGCGCCACATCATCGGCAGCCAATACACCACCCATATCAACTTTCCAGTCATCGTAACCATCTTTGATCTCTTGAGACGTAGTATGCGAAAGCAGTTCAGTTTCCACAGCCCCTGGTGCAATGGTCGTAACGCGAACATTCGACGCGGCAACTTCTTCTCGAACGTTTTCAGAAATCGCGTGAACGGCAAATTTAGTACCACAATAAGCAGCGTGATTAGGGAATGTCTTCTTACCTGCGATTGAGCTGATGTTGATAATTGTGCCGCTATTACGCGACATCATTGGCGCTAACACGGCCTGCATGCCGTTCAAAAGACCAATGACATTTACATCGAACATACTCTTCCATTCGCTAGCATCTTGAGTATCGATTTGACCAAGTAACATTACGCCCGCGTTGTTCACCAAGCCATCAACTGGGCCAAACTTAGCTTCCGCTTTAGCAATTGCGGCTTCAAAAGTTGCTTTATCTGTTACATCGACTTGCTCACACATGGTGTTCGGAAGTTCTAATGCCTCTAGGCGCTCCACACGACGAGCCAACAGAAGTAGAGGATGACCTTCGTTGCTTAAACGACGAGCAATCGCTTCACCAATACCTGAACTAGCACCTGTGATTACAATAAGTTTTTTCATCTTAATATTTCCTCTGATTTAGATTGAGATACAGCCTGTTTCGCTGCGATGGGGGTATATTAAGAAAAATGACTTTGTTGATACACATAACTTTAGTTGAAACACTGTTGCTATATTGCAACAATAAGGATTACTCAATTGTTGGACTCTCATATGTTGAATCAGGTTAACCTCGCAGATGTACGCTCATTTGTTTTAATTGCTCAGCTTGGCAATTTTACCAAGGCAGCCGAAGCACTAGATGTGTCTCGCTCGCATGTTTCACGCCAAATAAGCAACCTAGAGAAGCAGATGAAGGTAACCTTGCTAATCCGCACTACCCGCAGCTTAAAACTCACGGACGCAGGAAAACAATTCTATTTGCAGTGTGAGAAGGCCCTAGCGGGAATTGATCAAGCCATCTTGTCTGCAGTCGATGACGTGGAGCAAGTTCAAGGTGAGATTCGCATTAACTGTGTCGGTGGCTATTTAGGGGAAGAACTCATTGCACAGATTACCTGTGACTTCATGGAACAGTACCCAAATACGCAGGTTAACCTAGATTTTAGTAGCCATAGGGTCGACTTGCTGGAAGAAGATTTTGACATCGCCTTCCGCATGGGACGTTTGGAAGACTCAGGCTTTGTTGCGCGCAAGTTGATGACAATTAAAATGAGCACACTGGCAACGCCACAATATCTCAGTACTCATGGTCAACCTTCTCATCCTAAAGAACTCGCGCAGCATCAATGCCTAACTGGTTCAGTAAGGCGTTGGGGGTTCACACATCAAACTAACCAAGATCAGGCTGAAATCGCCATTCATGGACATTTACAGTGTAAAAATGGACGTGTTTTAGTGAAAGGTGCGTTGAATCATCAAGGCATTATTCGAGTCCCTGCCATCTACTGTCGAGATGAGCTAGAGAATGGGAAACTGGTTGAAGTATTCTCTGAGTGGGCTATCCCTAGTGTCGATTTCTCTGCAATCTATCATCGAGACAGATACCAGCCCAAGCGCTTAAGGGTGTTTATTGATTTCGTAAAACAACGATTTGACGCACTTGCCATTTAGCGTAGAAACAAGCGCCCAAGTATCTTTGCGGCTAACTTACGGTATTTGAGCAGCAAGTAACTCCGCGGTAACCAAGCAGGAGAGTAAAGCACTGTCTTCGCTTTAGAGAAAGTACGAAAGCCTTCCTCGCCGTGATACTGCCCTATCCCAGACTCACCTATTCCACCGAATGGCGCATCCTCGGCTGCCACGTGGAGCAAGGTATCATTGACCACCACGCCACCGCTGTGAGTTTGTTCAATCACTTGATGCTGTAAAATTTTGTCGTTTGACATCAAGTACAAAGCCAATGACCGTGGTCTAGCGTTAATAAAAGCAAAAACTTCATTCAGGTGACGATAGCCAATAATTGGCAATATTGGACCAAAAATCTCTTCTTGCATAAGGAGCATTTTGTCAGAGACACCAGTCACCAAGTGTGGAACCATCTGTCGAGGCTCAAGATCCAAGTAATCTATGGTGTGAACTGTTCCGCCTAGGATTTTGGCATCTTGTAAATAGTGCTGCAATCTTTGATATTGAGCGTCACTGACGATAGATGTTGAGGACTCAAGCTCCCCTTCTTTTACATAAAGTTGATAGAAGCGTTCTAAATAGCGCTCAATGAAAGGTAACTCTTTACCCTGTGGCACCAAGACATAATCAGGTGCGACACAAATTTGCCCGGCATTAATAGACTTGCCTAATAAGATGGCATCCACCGCCTTGGCAATATCCGCATCGTTGGCAACAATAGCCGGAGACTTACCACCAAGCTCTAAAGTCACTGGTGTCAAGTTTTTAGCGGCTTCAGCAGCCACTAATCTTCCTACCTTGGTTGAACCCGTAAACAATAAGTGATCAAAGGGTAGCGCACTAAAATACTGTGATATATCAGCCCCGCCTTCAACTGGATAAACGTGCTCCCCTACTTCAGAAAATAGGTCACAGAGTACTTGATTGGTGTTTGGCGTGTGTTCGCTGAGTTTCACCATTACCCGATTTCCCGCGGCAATCGCCGTCACAATAGGGGCAATACTCAGTACGATAGGGAAGTTCCAAGGCACCATGACCCCAACAACACCTAAAGGTTGATAATTAACACGGACTTTGGAAGGGAACAGTAATAATCCTGCAGATCGCTTGCTTGGTTTGATCCAGCTTTTGAGATGTTTGATGGTGTAGTTGATATGGGTAATTGCAGGAAGTAAATCGCAGATCAAACTGTCAAACTCACTGCGATACCCATAATCTTGGCGCAGCGCATCGACTAACATTTGTTTGCGCTCTAACAGTTCATATTTGAGGATACGAAGCCATTCTAAACGCTGCTCCAATTCCGGATAAGGCAGGCTGCTATAGCTCGCTTTTACTTCAGAAAACAGGTGCTTTAAGTCTTGCTCTGTTTTGACGTGTTCCTTCTGCCAACGATTAAGATCGACCACTTTTTCCATACGATAGCCAACAAGTTTTTCTTCAATTCTTGGTTAAGCTTAGTCATTTTCACAGACAAAGTCGCCTTATACGATTGTGAAAGTGAAACTCCAATTAAAAAGCAGCGCGAGCACTGCTTTTTTATTCTTACTCATTACAGGTTGGGAAACTTTTGCTGAAACTTCTCTAAATCCACACTACCTGCAATTCGATGACTCTCAAGCTCAACACCTTCTGGAGAATAGAAAAAGATCGCGGGAGGACCAAATACATCTCTTTCAGCAAGCCACGCCATTTGCTCCGGAGTGCTGTCAGTAACATCTAGTTTTATCGATGACCAACTTTCTAACTTCTCTCGTACATTAGAGTCATTGAAGATCTCTTTTTCGATGACTTTGCACGAGACACACCAATCGGCATACAAATCAACCACCACTGGCTGTTTATTGGATTTGGCAGACGTCAACGCTAGATTAAGCTGCTCAATGGTATTCACTTTATTGAACGCAGTTTTAAGATCAGATTGGATAGACGTTTTATTCGCGTGTTCCAAAGGATTAAGTGGGTCTTCATTACCGAGAAGATAACCGACAAACAAAACCAATCCATAAAACAACGAAAGAAACGCCGCGAGTTTTCGAGTCCTCGCCCATCCTGCTTCTGCTGCATCTAAGGCGCCAAAATGGATTCCTGCACCAATAGCTAACATAGACCAGATGAGAATCGTTACCCAAGCAGGAATGAAACGGCTCAACAATACAATGGCAACCCCTAGCAGTAGCACACCAAACAACTGCTTAACGGCAATCATCCACGGACCACTCTTTGGAAGCAGTTTTCCGCCACTAACGCCAATAAGAATCAGCGGAATACCCATACCTAAAGCCATGACGAACAGGGTAATACCACCAAATACCCAATCCTGAGTAGTAGAGACATAAAGTAGTGCCCCAGCCAAAGGAGCACTTACACATGGTGAGACAACCAAAGCAGAAATTGCTCCCATGACAAACACACTCAGTACTCGTCCCCCTCCTAACTTATCGGAACGTGTATTGAGCTTATTTTGTAACGCTGACGGCAACTGCAGTTCAAAGAAACCAAACATCGCAAGAGCAAGCAAGACAAATACCCCTGCAAATAGACTTAGTAACCAAGGTTGTTGCATTGCAGCTTGTAAATTGATCCCTTTTGCAACGGTAGTCACCAAAATACCGGTAAGCGCATAGCTTGTTGCCATCCCTAACACATACGATGATGAAAGCAGCAAACCTTTACGCCCAGTCATCTGAGAGTCACCACCAATGATGCTAGAGAGGATTGGCACCATAGGTAAAACACAGGGGGTAAGTGACAGGCCTAAACCTAACAAGAAGAAGACCAATAGCGCTTGCATTCTCGAAGCACTATCAAGAAAACTCGAAAGCCCCTTAGTATCATCAGCCAAATTTGTTAGACGTTGCCAAACTGACGTCGCACTGTCTTGCATCCGATTTGGAAGAACCACTTCGAACGTTTGAGGTAGATAGCAAAGCCCTTTGTTGGCGCAGCCCTGATATCTAACTTTCACTTCTCCCGCACCTTGATAAGGCAACGATATGGTTACTGGCTTATCGAATACAGTGACCTCACCAAAGTACTGATCTTTCTTAGACTTACCATTCCAAGAGAACTCTGGTGCTAATAAAGTGACACCATCACTAGAGGTGAATTTAAAGCGTGATTTATATAGGTAGTAATCTGGATGAACTGCAAAATGTAACTGAAGTCCAGAATCGCTTACAGACCACTGATAAGGGAAGGCCTGTTCGACAGGTAAAAACGTATCATCGTCAGCAGCAATGGAAAAAGAAAACAGTAAAACGAACGCTAGTAGGAACCGTTTCATCGGGTCAAAAACTCCGTGTCCTGATGAATTTGTAGTTGATCATCAATAAAAATAACTCCTGCCCCTTGCGGCACAGGTAATAGAGGCTCAATCGTCAAGGCTGTGCTAATCGCACCCGCTTCTAACGCAGTTGGTGCAACTACCGTTACCGATAGAATTTTTGAATGCGTACCTTGATGGGCCAAAATGTGAGAAGTCGTCTGATCAGAAAACTCTACTTTTCGCTCGTAGTGAGCAGAAGTCGTTAAAGCGGTATCCACTAAGGGTAAGGAAAAGTATGGCTCTGATGGCTGAGCAGGATTCAGCACCGCCACATTGAACGGCAACGAGCCAGGTTTCGTTCCTAGCGTGCGAATATCTCCACCAAAGTTAATCAAAGCTGCCGAAACACCAAAGCTATCCGCAATGTTGATCGCTTGATCGATAGCAAACTCTTTAATTACGCCCCCGAAATCAAATCGTGTTTCTGAATGCGCAACCTCTAACGTCTTTCCATTTAACGTCCATGACTCCGTGCCCATGGCAGGCTTTGCACGCTGATATATCTCTTCGCGGCTGAGCTCACTATTGTTGGCAAGGAACGACTTTACCGTCCCAACTGTTGGGTCAAACACACCATGAGTCCCATCAACAATACTACGTAGTGCACTAAAAACAATTAGAGACTCTTCATCTAGCTCTACCGAATGAGCAGAACGGCTGTTCACATATTGACTAAGCCAAGACTGGTCGGAATAGAAGTTATATTTTTGCTCTAAACGGCGAGTATTTTGTTCTATCATCAAGGCTATTTGGCTCGCGTCTTGCGAACCAAAAAGCTGAACCTCACAAGGAACCGTCATTGCCCGAAATTTATGGATAAATGGGGCACTAGAAGGCATAACTTGCTCCAATCGCCCACCAGCGTGCTTTAAAACCATTTGATTGCTCATAGTAAGCGCCAAGAAGGTTAACACTTAGACCCTTATAAATCTTAAAGCTGCCGCCAAGTTCATATGCATTGGCGGTGAAGTCGCCTAAACGTAGATCTGATGTCGCGTATCCAGTAGCTGCAAAGGTTTTATCCGCACTTTTCGGGTCACGGAAGAAATCCGCACCATCTTGGGTATACCAGAAATAACCAGGCGCGAGCGTAAACCAATTAGTGACTTTCCAAGAGAGCTTGCTACCAATTTGATGAGACTTAACACCCCAGTCATCTTGGAACCACTTATAACGAGGTCGGATGGTCAGTGAATCCGTTATCGACCAGAAGGCTTGAATATTCACGCCACCTGATAAGCGTTTATCAGGACGAGAATCTTGGCCTAAAAACACCTCATCAGAGCCAATCTGACCGTCATTGTTGATATCGATCTCACGCAATACTGTTAGATAGTGGTTACTTAAGTAGCCCTGTCGATACCCCACGTAGCCGGTGAAGACCATATAATAGTTTGGGCTAAATACTTGTGATAAGCCTGCCTCTACACTTCCTGTAAAGATACTCTCCCAATCTTGGGCATTGGTATTATTTGCAAACTTCTGAAACGCAAGCGTCTTATCAAACAGCATGGATGCACCAACGCTATAAGAGCGGTTTTTCAAAGAATCGGCAAAAATCAGTGCTTTTCCGTTAACCCCAAGGCTTTCATAATCTTCTTCGCGGGAAAAGTTTTGGCCTATGGTCCATTCATTACGACGTTCGTCTCGGTAAGTAACACTCGCTGCGATAGACTTACGAGTATCTTCCAGTTCGTATTTCTGAATTTGGTAACCGCTCGCATGGGGATCATAACCTCTACGGATCACTTCATCCGTCTTGCCCTGAGCGGCTTCAGTCGCTTTTACTCGATTAGCGGCATCACTTGGGCCACTGATTGGCGTCGTTGGTCCCCAAGATGGAGAAGCGCCGGAAACACTGTCGTAACCGATTTCAGCATTTAAGGTCCAATCTAGGCCGATGCTTTTTTCAAATGAGATAACGTGATCGCCCGCTTTAACACGACCGTCGTACTCTTCGTAATTTAGGTAATGCTGTGAAATATGATCTTCTGCCAAGGCTGGATTGGCCACTGCTGCTGCACCAAGCAGCGTTAAAGGTAATTTTTTCATTTTGTTTTAATTTTAATTAGTTACAACCACAACCGCCGCCACCGACGCCACTACCACCTACCGAACCTTGCTTGTAGGCGAATACTTTCTCTGAAAACAGATCAAACTCAGGTACAGGACCACCCGGCTTCATCTCTTTTTTAGCCAACGTGCCTTTTTCCCATGACTTAACCGGCTTAATGCCAAGCGCCTTATCAACGAACTCAAATGCAGATTTGTTCTCTTTAACAACCTTCGGCTTTTTCAGCTGAAGTTGAGCAGTTGTCGGCCTCACAAGTTCTACGTTTCGACGCATACCAATGTCAGATTGCCCACTGGTGTATACACGCGTTGAAATTACTTCTTCCTCAATCAATTCCGACTGAGTATCGACCTGCTGTACTTGTGGTGCTTTCTTACCTAGATTACTCAGGTCAACTTTAGGAGCGGCGACCGTAACCATTGGCTGCAGAGCGGCTAAAATAACGGCTAGCTTGAAGATATTGCGCGTCATAACTGAACTCCCATTTCGGCGAGATCGTCAGTAATGACTTGGCTAATATTGTTAATTGCTCCAAAACGAACTTTGAGCACTTGTCCTTGGTAGATGTAATAAAGTGCTGGCATACCAATCGGCTTAAACTCACCAATTAGAGACTGTTCGGGGTCATTCACGACGGGAAAGTCGAGTCCAAGAGCTTTCTGAAAAGCCAAGCCAACTTCGACTTCTTCATCAACGTCAACGCCGACGACAGTAACTCCGGTACCTTCTAATTCTCCATACAACTCATTCACTTCGGGTAACTCATGACGACATGACACACACCACTCAGCAAAAAAGTCGACGATAGTGAGTTGCTCAGCATCAAGATTTAAACGCTGAGCGGCTGAATCGGTAAGTACGTCACCTTCTTGGAAAGCCATAGCCGGTATCGCCCAAATGAGAGCCAGCAATACGATTATTTGATTAATCATTTTTTCTCCATAACTTATTGTTTTAATGTTTATTTATTTCCAAAATTGAGCACTGTTTCGTATTCAATCTTTAGAATCTGTTCAAAGTACTCATTAAGCTCTTCGGTACTATTGGCTTGAAAAACCTTGCCTGAGTTAGTTGAACCACTCTGCGCACAACGTCTAAATTGTTCGAGACGAGGAGCTAGTACGTTAAAGCCAATGAAATTCAACTGGATACCAAATGTGTTTGACGCTTTATCACATAGGCCAGCACTGATGAGCTGATCCAAAGTGTCATTTGAGTCAGCACCGTCCGTCATCAGTACCAGCTTTCGGGTTGGGCTTGCAGAAGAGCGAGAGGTAACACCCCAGTCTTTCTGCCAATTAGGCGTTAACTGCCTAATTCCCCATATCAACCCTTGATATGAGGCCGTCCCCCCCGTCACCGCCAACCTATCGATATGATTTGCCACGACATCTAGATCTGATGTCAGCGGTAATAATGGGGAAGTCGCGCTACAGTCCGCTAACCATTGATTTGGCGCTTTGAAGTCAACACTCACTTTGTCGTGGGAGGCATCTAGGTTTGATACTGTCTCGCTCGCTGTGACATTGCCTCCTTGCTTCGTCAACCCATCAACACAAAACACGCCTGCTTGCGGTAACCAAGGGGCGTTGTTGACTGAGACTCCATCAGCGAATGGCACAACAGAGAGTTTGATATGATCTCTGCTGTAGGCTTGTGCTTGCTGGCTTTTTAATGAAGTAAGGGCATTGTTTAATATCTGCTTCAATGCCGTAATTGAGCTCGACATAGAACCAGAAATATCAAGTACCACCACCAATTCGGTTGGAGATGAAGAGACACTAGGCTCTACCCTGACCAATTCACTTGAATTCGCACTCGCAACAAAAGAAGTGTCAGATAAAGTTAAAGAGGTGAAGATTGAGTTTAGACGATAGCCCATCTTGACCTTGCAGCCTGAAGACATGTCGGGCTCAGCCGTCACACCAACCACTTTTGGACGATAGAAATCCAAATAGCGTTGATTCATGTTCTTGTCCGCTGTCCCTGCAAAAGCACAGGCCAAACTCGCCGCATCTACAGCTTGTGTCGCACGGTTAGATAACTGAACTTGGTAACCGATAACAATAGTCGCAGCGGCCGCCACCACCATAGGAATCAACAGAGCTAAGTAGCTTAAAGATACCGAGCCTTTCTGGCGCATTATTGGGTTATTTAGCATAGTGCCTCCCAATCATGACTGCATTGCTCGATAGTTCGCTAGGTAAAACCAGACCGTCAATCGCAAAACGAAACTCTGGATTAAACGGCTCTAAAACGCATAGGTGCAATTTTATCAAGGTTGCTTCTCTACCATAGAAAGCACTGGAAACTTGTTGGTTAACCGGAACCAAGCTCTTGGGCTTCACTTTCGCCCCTGCCTCTTGGCATTGAGCACCTGCGATTACGGAGTAGATCGGTACATTTGAGGTCTCGTCATAGATATCTAATACAACACCCACCTTTTGGCGTTCAAAGCCTGTTGGTAACATTCTAGTTGCAACTTCCAGCAAATTTTCAGCACTGTATTGACGGCTGTCTGGAGTCCCATTTAGGGTTCTGGAAATAGCCTCCGCTACCACAAAAGCACTGCTGTCCATGCGAGTTTGAACGTACATCAAGCGATAGATGGAGACTAAACCAAACACGATGACCATAATGCCAAGCACGACAAAGGGGAACTCGACAACCGTTGCACCTTGTTGTGATTTGATTTTAGCGGTCATAGCTCACCACAACCGTTCGCTTCAAAGTCGTCACTTCTGAAAAGGCTTCATTCAATCGCGGAACCACTAGGAAGGCGAATCGATATGAAACACTGTACTCCCCCAAAATAGCTTGTGAGGATGACACTGGAGTTTTCTGTGCCAACTGAGCGAAGGTTTTTGCGTAGCGAGGTTGACTCACTTCAATATCCTCAGAGCGCAAAAGAGGAAACTCCGCAATACGAGCCGCAAACTTTTGGTCCGCAGCATACGAAGGGCTTAGTACTCTCACTTCACGTATCGCGCTGTTTACCGCAGACTCAAAGATCATATTGACCCACAAGAATCGGGTTAACTCGAAAATCGCCAACATCAATAGCATAAAAGGCAACGCTATCATGGCGAATTCAAGAGTTTGGCTGCCTTGTTGACGCTTCATTGAGACACACCACCAAACTTTTTCGCCACACTCTGATAAAAACGAGCATTATTCTCTAGTTCTACTTGTGACAGGTCTTGCTGAGCGACCACTTTTGCCGCATCCGCATCTCCACTCATAGCATATGACAACGCCAAATTAAGCCGTAGCTTACTGCTAGCCTCCCCCCTTTGATAAATTGGGTAAAGAATCCGAATACTCTGTTGAGGGTTGCCATCTAGCATCCATGCCAATGCCAAATTGTTTCTATATTCAAGACTATCTGGTTTTAATGCGAGCGCGTCAGAGAAAGCTTTTCTTGCCAATCCATATTGATGCTTGAGGGAATGAGTGACCCCAAGGCTGTTTAAAGCGACATCGTCATTAGTGTCACCCTTTACCGACTTTTCAAGTGAAGATTGAGCTTGTACCAAGTTGCCGAGAGCCAAGTGCGCACGACCAATTTCCCTCTCAAATTGATACGAAGGCGCGAGCTGATTACCCTTATTCAGATAGTGCAATGCTTCATCAAACCGAGCGGATTGATTGCATGCGGAACCGGCGAGAAAAAGCAGTTCAGTATCATTTGGACTGATAACCAAGCGCTGTTTATAAATTGTCAGCGCATTATCTGCATGCCCATTTAACAAGGCTGTATTGGCTAGTTTTAGATCTTCCTGCACGCTATTGGTTTCTGGCGCAGACTGGCAACCCACTAGCAAGCCGCAAAGCGCGATGGAAACAAGAGTTTTGATCATAATTGCCCCAATGTGTCGAATAGACTTAAGACGATTGGCGCTACGATAATGACCACAACGGGCAACATGATGAATACGACCAATGGAAAAGACATTTTGGATGGGATCTTGCCGACCCACTCTTCGAGTTCTAGCAGATGATACTGGCGACTATCGGAGGCAATAAGCTTGAGCGCCTCTGACATAGGAGTACCAAATTTAAGTGCTTGCGACATGGTAACCACCATGTTGTTCACTTCAGGTAGAGACAAGCGCTCATCGAGGTTATCTAGAGCCTGATATGGGGAATCAAGTACTGACATTTCAGTCGCAGTGAGTAACCATTCCCGCGAAATCGCCCTTGAGATAGACTCCATCTCACCGCCAACGGTTCTGAAAGTTTCCTCAAGTGGCAAGCCAGAATTCACACATACCACCATCAGATCCAAAGCATCTGGCGTAATCCGTGCAATCTCTTGACGAACGATTGCTACTCGCCAGTCGAGGACCTTATCGACCGCAATACCAACCGAAATTGCAATTGCAATGCCCTGCGCAAAACCTGCCGCATTCATCTCTAGCTGCTGCGAAACCATCCACACTGAGCCACCTATGAGCATGAGCGTTAAGCGCAACAGCATAAAAACCGTCTCAGCATAACTGGCTGAATAGCCGATCATTGCAAGCTTTTTCCCGCGTTTAGGGTTCGTTGCCCATCGCCATTTGTTACCTGAAGCCTTTGGAGCGGAAACTGATGTGGCGACTTTGTTCAGTCTTTGCTTTACTGCATCTCTTTGCGATGCATAGAAATAGCTTGAAATGGCTCCGATGACTCCCATGAGCACCAAGCCAATCCCCAACATAGGTATCATGAAAACCTCCGGTTTTTAGTCAGCGCTTGGAGGAGTGCAGCTCCAATTAAAATACTGATGCCACAGTAAATTAGAACCGCTTGTCCGCTTTCTGTATCAATCAATAGCGAGAACAAAGATGAGTCCATCCAGGCAACAACGCCAAGTAAAGCAAACGGAAGAATCGACAAAAAGCGAGCCGTCATGCGAGGCTCTGAAGTCAAACTTTTTACTTTTTTCTGCATGGCACGATTGTCGTGCAAAGTGCGGCTTAGGCTATGCAGGATATCTCTCAGTTGACCACCATTACTTTGGTTGAGAATCAAAGCCACCGAAAAATAGCGAAATGCTTTGTATGGAAGACGTGCACACGCCTCATCAAGCGTACTGCGCAGGCTACGCCCCAGGGAAAGCTGATCCTGAATCAGAAGAAATTCACGGCCAAGTAATCCTGACTGAGACTGAGCAACTTGTTCAATCGCTTGAGGAACAGACAGTCCCGCTGAAACAGCACGACTGATTAAGCCAAGTACTTGCGTTATATCGCGCTCAAACTCTTCTGCCTGTTGACGCTTACGAACAATGTACAGAGCGCAACACGCCAATAATCCAATGGTAAGACCGCTGATTATCCGCCAAGACCAAGCAATCTCTGTAACGAAATAAAAGCTCAGACATGGTAAAGCGATCATACCAAGCGTAAGAACGATCTTATCGCCTCTGGAAAACAAGGCATCCAAACGTGCAAACAAACTTCTCACAATGCCTTTAGACGTTGCTTTCTTTATGATCGAAAGTTCAGCGTCATGCCTTGGGGATAACGCCACCGAATCGACCCGCTGCTTAACCACTTTCTTGAGCGAGTGTTGACGCAACAAGTACAAGATCGCTGACAGAAAGAAAACGACAGCAAAAACTAAAACCTGAATCATTAATCCAGCTCCATAGCACTGCGAAGTTGTGGCTCCAACTGGTAATGGCTTGCTTTGTCGGCAAATCCTGGCACGGTTTTGGCGCTTTGGAAGTGACCAAATAGGTTACCTTGAACATCCTCGCCTTGTGAGACATAACGATAGAGATCTTGGGTAACGTACTGCTCACCTTCTAACCCAAGAATTTCAGTAATGGCAACCACGCGACGTTTGCCATCTCGCATTCGCTCTACCTGAACAACAATGTCAATCGTATCTGCCACCTGTCGTCGCAATGCGAATAGCGGAAGGCTAGACTGCGCCATCATCAGCATATTCTCGATTCGAACCAGAGCATCTGTTGGTGAATTAGCATGCAAGGTAGACAAAGAACCATCGTGGCCAGTGTTCATTGCTTGCATCATTTCGAACGCTTCATCACCGCGGACCTCACCCAAAATGATTCGATCTGGTCGCATACGCAGCGAATTTTTCACTAATTCTCTCTGACCTATAGCAGGTAAACCCTCAGCATTGGCAGGGCGCGTTTCCGCGCGAACAACATGTGGCTGCTGCAACTTAAGCTCTGCTGCATCCTCAATTGTGACAATGCGTTCATTAGGCGAGATGCTAAAAGAAAGAGCATTGAGCAAGGTAGTTTTACCAGCACCCGTTCCACCCGCGACGAGCACGTTCAAGCGGCTACGGACAACGACATCAAGCAACTTAACCATTCCTTGTGACATCGCGCCGTTTTCTGCCAATTGATTCAAAGACATTTTGTCTTGGCTAAACTTACGGATGGAAATGTAAGTACCATCGAGTGCCAGAGGAGGTATCATGACGTTGACACGGCTACCATCTTCCAAACGAGCATCAACCAAGGGTGACGTTTCATCAATTCTACGACCAATTTTTCCTACTATACGTCGAGCTAAGTTGAGCAGCTGTTCTTCACTACGAAATACCACGTTGGTTTTTTGTAGTTTGCCTAACTTCTCTACATACACTTCGCGATAACCATTGACCATAATATCGGTGACGACAGGGTCATCGATTAAAGGTTGTAGCGGCCCTAGACCGCGCAACTCATCAACAAGCTGCTTCACTACCAGAGAAACATCTCGATGTCCTAGTGGTAGCTGATCCGTAGCAACAATCTCGTTCACGAGCATATGGATTCTGCCTTCAAGCTCTTTCGCTGAAAGCTTTACCACCACACTCGCCTCAATGGCATTGACAACCTGAGCATGAATGCTCTGATAATGCTCGCGTACGAGGTCCGTTGCTTTCTCTTGCACCACACTACTTAGCGTATGATTCGAAGGATTTTTGACTCTAGAATGACCAAACATTACGCACCTCTTCGCCAGAAGCGAGGTTTAGCGACGGCAACTTGCCCAGAAGCAAGATCAGCCAGTTGCGCGAAAGCACGATTTACTTTGCGGTTACCTTTCAAAGAAGATTGACCAAGCGCGCTTTTCTCTAGGAAATGTGTCGGAGCAAACGGCATGGCCACATCCACACCAAACCCAAGCGCTCGCTGAATGTCATGACAAGAGATAAGCGACGCTTTATCTGATTTGGTGTGGTTCGCCACTACAATATTGGTTTTACCCGACTGTGGCTGCTGTGAACTTTCTAATGCGGCAAGGATTTGACCAGCATTTCGTATCGACGCCAGTGTTGGCTCCACAACAATAACCCTAACGTCTGCATGTGCCAGCGAACTGAAGCCAATCTGATCACGCATAGAGAACGACGGTAGGTCCAGAATAAGCATGTCGCTGTGTGATAAGCAGAACTTGCGAAAATGATCTAAGGCACTTTTCTCAGGCCAAAACGGACTCACATCAAGAGGTAAGTAACCGGTAAATAAGCTTATTCCTTTCGTGACTTGAATCGCGCTGCGTTCATAAACCACCGGCTCTAAACGCTCTGGGAATTGCAGCATCTCTACTAGTGAGGTATTACCTTGAACATCAAACTGCAAGTCAAGGTCACCAGTAGAAAAGTCCATATCCGCAACTGATATGGTGTCTCCTCTTTGGTGCAATTCTCGGGCAAGGTTAGCTGCAATGGTCGAGGCTCCAACGCCTCCTTTAGAGCCGACCACAGAGATAACTTGGCCTTTACTCTCTTCTTGAAAAGAAGTCTGAAAGTCAACGTTATTTAGTGCACTAGCTTCTACGGGATTTACCACATACTCTTGTGCCCCTGCTTTCACCACTGTTCGATAAAATGCAATTTGTTCATTACTGCCAATGGCAACAATATGACATCCAGTACGAACTTTGAGCGCATGAATCAGAGCTTGCGCCTGTTCTAACGGCTGCTCAATGATATCTAAGGCAATGACTTTAAAGGCATGCTTAACAACCTGTTTGACGATTTCCTCTTCATTAATCGCCACGCTAGTCAAAGAGGTGATGCCCTGCTCCGCAAAAGCGGTGCTTAGAGCGTATGAGTCCAATAACGGGGAAGCCGCGACTAATACAGAGATATTTTGCTTTTGCATTTTAGTTAGTTCCAAACGCAGACGGTAAAGTTTGCTGAGTATCTTCAGCCCCATTGGTGGAAGGTGGTGCGATATAGCTGTCGATCGCCGATACAGCCTTAGCACCATTGGTTGGACCTAGCTCTTCGCCAACAATGAGATCTTTCGGATTTGCGACCATTTGCGCGAGTGCAGTTTGGTTAGCACAACCGAAGGATGGGTGTGTTTTAAACTGGTTTAAAAAGGTATTGCTGTATTTTTGAGGCTGACATTTCGGCATCTTGGCACGGAAAGATTCGACAAAAATTTGAATGTCACCCACTTTGGATTGTTCAATATGCGCTTGTTCTATATTGCTCAGCGACATCCCTTGCAATGCAAGGGTATCGACGATGCGTGATGCTTGAGCTTGACCCTTCTTGGTGTGGCTAACTACTTTCGCCCTTAGTGCATACGGCGTTCCCTTACGTTCAATAAAAGTACGTACGTCTTGTCGCTGCTGCGAAGACAAAGCCTTGCCTTTTAGATTAAGCGTTAGCTTATTGGTTACCGCGACAACATTAATTGTTGGCTCACGTTCAATAGGCGCAGAACTACAACCACCTAAGATGATCAGAGCGGGAATTAAATACTTCATCATTCTCATAATTACCTCAGTAGTAGAATCCATTGTCACCGAGTAGGCGAGGTTTGCGGTTGTCTGTGTAAGTATTGCTATCTTTCACTTTTCTACCCTTAGGGCGAGGGATTGCCAGTAGACGTTCTAGATCGCTAAGTGGAACAATATTGTCGGTCGGCAATGGCAGAGAATCATTTCGCACAGGCTCTACTAGGTATGCTGTCGCAATAATGATCAGTTCTGTTTCACGACGTTGATATTCGGTAGAACGGAACAATCCACCAAGCACTGGAATATTGGAAACACCTGGTAACTTCTGAATTTGGTCTATTTCGTGGCTTTGTAGTAGCCCACCGAGAGCAAAGCTTTGTCCGCTCGCCAGTTCAATCGTGGTAGAAGCTCTTCGTGAGGTGAACGATGGGTAAAAGTTCCCATTCAAACTCGTCTGATTTTCGACAGCCACACTGCTCACTTCAGGTGAAACTTTAAGACTGATTCGATCTGGACCTAACACAACCGGAGTAAAGTTTAAGTTGACACCAAAAGGTTTGTACTCAACTGTCGCTGTATCACCCTGAATCAATGGAATAGGTATTTCGCCACCCACTAAGAAACTTGCATCTTCACCTGACATAGCGGTTAGGTTCGGCTCGGCTAAGATAGACATAGTGCCATCTGATGCTAGGGCATCGACCAATGCACTTAATGTCGGTTTGCCCCAACTGCTCACATCCCATGGTTTGGTGTAAAGAAAGCTTCCGACACCTTGACCTACAGAGCCCCATTTAATACCTAATTTGTTCGAAACGTTACGCGACACTTCAGCAATGCGAACACGGATATTCACTTGAGTGGGCATTGTTACGACTAACTGATTTACTAGCTCGTCTTCTTTGTTGCTCTCATTTGAACTGTTTTTGCTTGAGCTAGATGTACTCGTTGTAGAGTTGCTCGACTTTTCCTGCTGCGGGGCGACTGTCGGTGACAGATAACTTTTAGCCACACTCACAATGCTATGAGCCATTACCGGTGTTGGTACTGAGCCTTTTAGCCATAGTTTTCCACCCAAAGATTCTGAGCGAACTGAAGCTTGTGGAAACTGCTCTTGAATCAACGCATCAAGCTCTTTGGTGTCATGTACTACTCTTATTTTGTTGCTATAAATCACACGTTCTTGAGCATTCAGAATAGTGATTGTTGCCGTCCCCGCCTCTTTGCCAAACACCATGATCTTGGTATCTGTCATTGGCTGATAGTCAGCAATATGGGTATTTGAAATAAAGATCGATTTCGCGTCTTGCGAAAGATTAATCATCTTTGCTTCATTGATGTTCACATCTAAGGCCGCAGCCAAAGAAGATACAGAGAAAAATAGGCTAGGAAGTAGCAATAAGCTCGACCAACGCACAAACTTGTTCATAGTTTCTATTCCTACCACTACTAGTTACTTTTGACTGAATTGGGTCTGAGCTGAATAAGACCAACATCCGGTTCAACCTGCTGGCTGTCAGGGTTGATCAGTTTTGAAGTCACAGTGAAGGGCTGCTCTAGCGCCGAATCGACTTCATCAGCCCCGCGTAGCGATAGCGTCAACTTGCCTATTTGGTTGGCTAAAACGATTTGAGTAGCCTGCTCTGGCGTTACCTCAAGAGATACAGAGCTGTTATCAGGTAAATCTGCCCCGTAGGAACTGCGCTGCTTTTGAAAATCTTCCGAGCTAGACAATTCATTAAACGCCAAGACTTTCACGTCCTTTGCGATGGTGGTAACGTATAGACCTTGAACTAGGTTATCGTATTTTTTTAACTCACTAACCTGAGAGCCAAGCATCAAGATATCAACTTTATCCCCAGGCTGAACGAAACCAGAGTTAGCGGTCACTTCATCAACAGGTACTGAAATAGCGCGATAGCCAGAACGCACGTTATAAGCCATAGAAACGCCGCCTTCAGGGCGGATTAGGTCTGCTGAAGACATCACTTGGCCCGATTTAATCGCAATATGTGCGATACCCGCTTTTATCGACAATCGCGAAAACTGCTCCTCGGTGATGTAATCTAAGTAGTTAGTTAACTCTTGCTCTGAGATCTCTTTCCACTTAAACATATTAAGAGTAAATGGCTGACCAACACGAATTGACTGTTTAGCGATCAGTACCTTAGTAAATTGTTCACTTGAACTTTGCGGCTGAGGTGCAACACTATTGGCTTGCCCGAGTAGTAGTATTGCGATACCGACCACCGACAAGACCAAAGACAACACCATTAGACGTTTTGCTGTCATGCTAATTCCTATAGAGCAGGCGAATTACTCGCCTGAGTCCTGTGTTTTCTCTAGTGATTCAATAACGGTTTCGTAAGCACCTGTGATGGCTTTGGTTAGCTTCCCATCACTACCGCCAACAAGCGAAAGTAAAACTACCGACATAGCTGCTGCTAAAATTGCATATTCAATCGCGGCTGCACCGCGTTGTTTTTTCTTATTAAGCATGAATAGACTCCTGAAATAAGAGGTTCAGCCTCCCGAAAGAGGCTGGACTAATTGTTATAGTTAGAAATTGTTAGTGTTATTTTGAGATAAAGCGGAATAGGTATTTATTTTGATCAAACATGCCTCCACTTTTCGGGGAGATCTCACCAGAGGAAGGATTAAAAAGCGTATATGTACTGGATGTACTACCTTCGAGAACATACTGCTTGTTGTCGTTCCAGTCGTCACTATGCGGCAACTCATATTCAAATACTGGTGTATAAGTTGGAATCAATGCCTTCATCTCCGCTCCAGTTGGTAACACCCAACTCGAATGACCACATACTCGATTACTGTTGAAGTCGGATAAATCTTGAGTTATCGCATTGTATTTTTTATAACGCTCTATAGAGTCAACATCTTGATATAATTGCCAAATACGGCCAGTTTCAGTATGTCGCGCGCATTTTGCCATTAATCTGTCTGAAGTCGATGTTCCTTCATTGGTCAAATACGTCCATCCCTTAAGTTCAATGACCTCTTCGCGGACCAAACGAGCCAGTAGTACATATCCATCTACACTGACAGTTCCATTGTCAAATGCTGTTGAATCAGACTTATATGATACATTTGCGTAAGAGTACGCGTACGTATTCGACGCATCTTGAGCTAACGATGTCCAGTAATAAAAACGCTTACCATCTTTATTTGTCGCTTTATCATAAGTAGGAAGTAGCCCTTTGTGGTTGGGAAAGACATTCACATCTATAGTGGTCGATTCCTGTAGTCCTGATACCGTCGAAGATGCCAATGATTTAAGCTGCGTTGAACTTGGAACCTTCCAATCCTTAAAGCCACACATAGCCGCATTATTTATTTGCTCAAGTCGTCCTCCCGACCCTATTAAAGTAGGTAGATCCGCGCCTGAAGCATCATAAGCTAGTTGATCTTTTCCTTTGGGCATTCCATCTTGAAGTAAGGTCCAAGCGCGTTTCTTATCCTGCATACTTGTATCTAGTACGCATCTCCAGCCCTGGGCATAAGTAGCTGACTTAGGCAAAAAGCCCCCAAGCATATCCAATTTCGCGTATCGTGAATCAATCATCGCACTAGATTGACTGACTTCGTAACCGGCGTTTTTTGCTCTCACAAAACCGTCTTTAGCTGTTGTTTTTAGGCTATCAATGTTGTGACTTGCGACAATATTGTTAGCCTCCGAGAGTAAACCATTGATTGAACTAATTAAATTTGAGTAGCTTGCCGCAAGCTTCACTAGCGCTAAGTTCAGCTGCGCTTTAAGGTCGCTTAGTTGCGTGTTTCTCTGCTCTAGAGTGTGCAAAGCTTCAAAAAGCGCGAGTGTTGCTTGGTGAATATCGCTTCCAGCAGCAGCCGATTGCAAGTTACCACTGGCTGTTGAAACTTGGGTCTTATCATTTTGAACATTCGCAATTTTTTGTGCTAGCTTGGTAGCTTCGATAATTGCTATTAGCGCATCGTTATTATTCGTTAGCTGATCAACCTTAGCTCTATACTCCGCTACCTTAGATACAAACGCTAAGCTATCGGTGTCTGTGCGAGATTGAGATGCAATCTTAGCTTGGAATGTACGCGATTCAATCTGAGTCAATAATTGATCTTTTTTACTCGACCAACTAGGTAATAGTTGTTCTAGCTCCATTCGTTTTGCTTTGGCTTCATCACTCAACACTGGGTAATTTTTTTGCTTAGTTTTGTTTTCTAACAACCAAGTTGAAATAAAAGTGTTGGCTTGCGTAATGTGTCCAGATTGCTGAGATAAAAAACTATCGAGATTTGCTATCTCAGAGTTAACATTCGACAACAACTCGTTACTCGATGCGAGTTGCCACTTTACAAATGCATAATTACCGAAATACGAATTTACTAAAGCGCCATTCTTGTATGTTTTGAACTCACCACTCGTTTCTGCCCAAACGTTATAACTGTCATCAATCAAGTAACTATGCACGTAGCTAGGTAGTGTATCTTGACTACGTTTAGACAGAGTAATCACTTCGTCAAGACGAGGTATCTGCCATTTACTAATTCCACATAACGTAAGTGCTTCTACCTTTTTTCTAACTTCACTAGCGGAGTCAACCCTGACCTTTGCCCAATATGTTGGCTCTCCACTACCTGAGGCACTGTATTCAGCAATACACTCTTCATTACCTGTCAACCAAGGATCATACGCTCCAGAACTCGCCGCTTCATTCATGCTTTTCATTGGGACATATTGAATCGCCGCAAACTGCCCTGACAGATTAGTCGCCCAAAGAATATTACTTGGAGGATTAGACTTACCAGTGATCGCATTTCGTTTAACACGGATACCAATGTGATTCTTATTAAACGCTCTAGGACCGACAAATTGTGGCTTAGTGAGCGCAGCTTGCCATGTTGCACCTTGATCCGTAGTAAATTCATAGTGCTGAGGCTGATTGTAATTAGTACCACTGCTGACGTAAGTCCAATCCAATAAATTAGTCGTAAAGCTATCAACGACTTTAATCTCGCCACCTGTTGGAGCTGGAAGCTTTGGTGTTTCCGTAAATGGCTGTTGGTTAGAAGCAACCACACCTGCTGGCATACCATTTTGAGAATTGGCGCGAACGCGAATCTGAACAGCACCCTTCGATTTAGCGATATCACCAACAACAATTGGCTTAGCGATTACCGGCGCCCAATTAGAGCCTGAATCTGCTGACCATTCATAATTTGCTAATTCACTAAAACCAACGACATTGGTCCAATCTAGCGTATTGGCATTATCATCCACCACTAGGCTTGTTGGCGCAGACGGCTTATCTGGTTGCTCAGTAAATGCGGATTGGTTTGATAACGCGGCACCAGCCGGACGCCCATTGACTGGGTTAGCTTTTACACGTACCTGTATACTGTTGATTGCATAGATACGATCTTGTAATGTGATAGGCTTACTCGCTACAGGAATCCAGTCACCAGATTCAATGCTCACTTCGTATTCAGTCGCGATCTCAAAGCCCGAAACCCAACTCCAATCGAATGTGTTAGCAGCGTCATCAACAATGCCCCCAGTCGGTGCCGTTGGAGCATTTGGCGTAACGGTAAACGGTTTGTCGTTACAAAGTAAACTACCCGCAGCGTTGCTTGAGCTAACTTTCACACGAACACAAACTTTGCCAACGTTGTAGTTATTGTCAGGAATCGATAAAGGGTTTGTCGTGACCGCTTGGAAGCTCTGACCACCATCAATAGATAATTCATACAGGTTTGGCTGTTCGTAACCAGCGACTACTGTCCATCCAAACTGGTTATTGGCATCGTCTATTAGTGGCAATGTTGGAGCTACGGGTTTGTTCAGTACTTTGGTGAAAACTTGAGTAATAAGTAGCTCTGCTCCAGCAGGGCGACCATCTATGGGATTCGCTTTTACACGCACACGAATAGTGTTGGCATCGAGATTAACGTTACCTACAACATAAGGGTTAGAGGTCAACTCCTGCCAACCAGAACCAAGGTTTATCTCGTAATTTTTTAAGACATCAAAGCCCGTCACTAGTTGAATCTCGAACTGATCCGAGTCGTCATTGGCACGCACCAGCAACGGCGCACTCGGTGAAGCAGGCGTTACCGTCATTGGTTGTGTCGATTTAGTGCTTAAACCTGTTGGACGAGCAGAACTTAAATCTTCGCGTACACGGAGTTTAAGCTCCCCAGCAGCAATGGCGACATCCGCAAGCTTTTGTGGTTTTCCGTTAACAAGCTGCCATGTACGACCACCATCAACGGTATACTCATAGTCTCCAACCCCCTCGAAACCTGCCGAGTGTTGCCAGTCAAAAATATTTTCTACATCGTTAACTACCAGATTTGAAGGCGCAGGTGGAACTCGAGTTTCTGTGAATGCTTTAGCTGACTTTAGCGGCTTACCTGCTGCAATGAATTTGGCAGGTTTTGCTGCAACTCGAACCTGGACCACACCTTTATTTTTTGAATCTTTACCGACTGAAATTGGCTTTTCTGTCACCTTGTCCCAGCTGATGCCATTGTCCAATGAGTATTCGTAGTCAGAGAGCGATACAAATGGCTTAACTAATGACCAATCAAATGTATCCGCAGAATCGTCCATTACGCCTTTTTTTGGGGCTCGTGGAACTGTAGTAACAACGTCTCCCTTAATGTCATCATGATCGATTTTTAGGTCATCACGGTAATCGCTGGCTAACTGTTCTAGGGCTTGCTCTGTGTTCTGCGCGCCATGAGACAAGCTATCTGTACGCTGCTTCATTGCAGCAACATCTAAGTTTGCTAGTCGATTCATCGAACCTTTACGAGCAAACTCTTCAGTGACTCCACTACCTTTCGACGCATCCTGAGCTGATTGAATAACTCGGGTAATACCGCGAGCCAGCATATGGATCTGTTGGCTTTCTGAGCTGGTTCCAGAGACGTAGTCAGATTTCAGCACATCTTCTGAAACGTTAAGATCGGCGGCAAGTGTACGCGCTGCCTCATCAAAACTTTCACCAGTAAGCTCTGCCATACTTGCAATCATAGAAGTCATGGGGCTGACAACATCTGAGTGAGCTACAGGTAATTCGAGAGTAAAATCTTTAGTAATCGTCTGGTTAGGATTGTCTAAGTCGATGGTTTTGTTGGCAACAGCTTCAACTAAAACTCGGTAGCCTTGGGTGCTGCCTTCCACTGGTAACTCATACTTACCTTGAGAGTCCGTCTGAACAATGTTTCCATCACCGCTATCACAGATTGAGTTCTTGTTTTTATCTAGGCATACGTTGGCATTTACAAGATATCCATCCATAACAACACCTGTTAGGCGATTACTTGCTGATGGTTCAACCGATGGTGATAACTTACTGTCAGGCTCACTTCCCCCACCACATCCGATAAGGGCAACCGAAATGGCTCCTGCCCCAAGCTTTTTGACCAGTACTCCCACCGCTCGAACTCCAAATTTATAAAACAATCACAAAAATGAGCGGGAATATTAATTTAAATGATATTTATTATCAATATCATTTGATCTTTTATTTTGTGTAGTGATTAAATAGTAGAGATAAATACTAGGTATATTAGAAATAGATAAAATAATTGGTTAAATATGCTCAAAAAACACACAGTATGCAATTTGGCGCTCAGTATATCGAGCGCCCTTTTGCTCTCCGCATGCGGTGGTGGTTCTGGTGACTCCGGTTCCTCAGCAACAACAGCAAATGTCTACAGTTACTCCGGCTTAGCTCAGTGCGCAGACACTGACTCAGATGGCGTTTGTAGTCCTTTAGAACAGCAAATCTCCTATAGTGGGAATTACGCGAGAATCGTCAATGATAATGGAGCGATCTTAACGGCTCATAAGACCTCAGAACTAGTGTCGCCATTTACCACTTTAATCTACAGCGAAGTGCTGTTTAACCCAGCGTTAAAAGGCGACCCAACCAGTGCAGCAACTTATCTTCAGACCGCTCTCGGAGACAAGTTAGGGGTTAACTTTGCTAGCGCGGGAACCACTCATGGTCCTAAGCAACAAACAGAGACGTTGCTCAAATCCTTACGCCAAGCGCAAACTCAAGGACAGCATGATCCGATGGTGAACATCGCCCATGCTGTTGATGTTATGATTGCGAATCAAACACTTGATTTATCAGGATTCGATCTTAGATCTCAACCGAATAGACATGTTTCGTTTGATAGTCAGCTAATCGTTCATGGTTCGCAAGCAGACTCTGCTTTAGTCGGAGCGAAATCCGTCGCTTTCAACCCTGCAAACAACAAAATTGTCTATGTTGACGCAACTGATAACGTTAAGCAGATCGATATCACTAACTCAAACCGTGCTGTACTCGCAACGCGTACGATTGATTCGTACTCCTCTGCCTCTTCAGATGATGACGACGATGATGATGACGATCATAAACACGGCGGAAGTATTCTTGACCTGTTAGGCTACCAGCCAAAAGCTCACCAATTGACACAAGTTGTACCAGCACTAAATAGTGTTCAATCTTACAAGCTGTACCAACCTAAAACAGGTTCAGCGAGTATGCGTAGCACAGTATGTGACGCGACAGGTTCAAGTGGAATTTTCTTAACTAGTTTACGAGACAAATCAGTCCAGTCTCGCTCCCTGACAATACAAAAAGTCGATGCTTACGCTAGTGCTTCAGGAAGTGTCATTCCTCCAGTCCCAAAACCGACACCTGTAAACCCTGACGCAAATTTATCGGCTAAACGTTGCTTCAATGATAACTTCAACTGGATTAAGCCACTCTATTTCCAAAAAGCAGTCATTGCTGAGCTCGATGATGGTTTTAGTACCCAAGATTATTTGCGTCGTCTAAATGCCGATACGCTGGCAATGGAGAGTCAGAGTTTCACCCTCAGCTCTACACAAAACTTCGTTGTCCCCTCACTGGATGAGACAGAATTGTTGGTCGTGGACGATGGAGGTAGCGCTAACGCTGTGCTGTTGAATTCGCAAACCCTAACACCAACAAACCCTAGTACAATCGGGGTGAATAATGCTTCAACTGCTGCGTTCGCGATAGGGAATCAACTGGTGTTTGGCTTGAAGAACAATAAGATTGTATGGGTTGAAAAAACCGCAGCCGCCAATCAGTTAAAATCCATTGATGTCGACGGAACAGTGCGCATGCTCAAGTCCTCACCAGATGGAAAGTTTTCAGCGGCAATTACAAGTAGCTCGTTATATATTTTGAACAACAATTCACGTAGTACAGTCAAAAGGATTTCAATATCAGGAAATGACGTAAAAGAACTGATAGTGCTTAATAGCAAAGCTGTCGCAGTTAAAAATAATGGTTTGGATTACGTCCAGTTTGGCAATATCTCTGGACCAAAACTCAAGGTAGCCGCGCAATTAGTCACTAACTCTCTCAGAGACGAATGGGCAAATACTCCAGGGATGACTTGGAATACTTCAAACTTCGGTTACATCCTTGAAAAGACAGGCGTTGCTCAGCAGATAGCAAACCAATTTGATAACATTGAAATCACTTGGTTACCTGCTGGTGTGTCTCAAGCAAGCAACGTAACCGGTGCTAACATTAGCGGCTTAGATAGAGGTCAATGGATCACTTTAAGTAAAACGATGTAGTTGTATAAAAAAGCAGCACTAGAAAACCGTTCGTGGGGGTCAGGAGCATGTTGTCAGGTGCTGCTTTGTTTTACCAATTCATCAGTTGCAAAAGGTTGACTAGTGCCAGCCGCTCGATGAAAGAAGCCCCCGCATCAAGCTTAGAGCGGTAGTAAACACTGAGTTGCGATTCCAGTTTGTCTTTCTTCATTATTATCTCCTCTGTTGCCACCTATTTTGCGACTTTATGAGGAACAGAAAAACTGTCAATCTAGGTTATTTTCATTCCCCATAAAGACACAAACTTGCTGACAAATGGCAAAAAAGAGTAGCAAACCGTCAAAACTAGGAACAAAATTAGCAAACAACTTTCTGGTTTGATGAGTATTTTTTGTGTCTGACTTAAATCTATTGCGTTATTACAGCCGTTTAGTCCCACTTGGCGTTGGCATCGAGCATAAAACAACATTGCCTACCGTTGCCGATTCACTATTTACCACCTCCCGTCACGCGCGCAACTTACTTAATCAAATGCTTGATTTGTCTTGGTTATCTTGGATTCCAAAGGCCGGGCGCAATCAACGATCTACGTTGATCCTTCACCTTCATCTGGACGAACTTAAAGCCCAACTGGCTTCAAAACGAATCCTAGAAGGTAAGTATGAAAAGGCGCTGTCGATACTGGATGACGATGAAGTCGCGTTTGGACGATTGCTGCAAAGCACCTCTGGCGCAACGATACGTGAAGGTCTGCTGCATATTCAGCTCACCTACAAACGCCCTTTTGAACGCTTGGTGCCACATCAACTCCAGCGTTCCAGCGAGCGTTATCTAATAAGGCAAATCTATTGTTGTTTAGTATCGAGTGCTGCCAATGGAAACCTAGAGCCACAGCTTGCTCACCACTGGCACTATAATGAGTCTAATCTTGAGTGGAGCTTTTACCTGCGCCCAGAATTAACGTTTCACAATGGTGAAGCGATCAGTGGTGAATCCATAGTAAATCTGTTTAAAAAGCTAGCAACCTTGGCTGATTATCAGAGCGAGTTACACCATCTGATTGACGTCTATACACCTTCGCCAAACAAGATTGTTTTTAAACTTTCTAAACCAGACCTCGGCTTTGGTGGCTTGATTTCAGGCGTTAAGTATTCCATTCAGCCCATCTCGCAAATTAGTGAGGCGCCAATCAAGCAAGTCATTGGTTGTGGGCCATTTGAAGTGACTGAACACTCTGAGAGCAAGCTCTGTTTACAAGCCTTTGAGCGCTATTACGCTTGCCGCGCCTTAACGGACCAAGTCACGATTTGGCATCTTGACGAATCTGAACTTCAAAACAAGCAAATTCAGACCAATCAACCTGGAGCTCAATCCAGTTCAGACTGCAATTACTACGTTTCTCACGCTGTAAGTAAGCACTTAGATCGCAGCGTCCAGCAGAGCCGTACCGAAGATGGCTGTATGTTTGTGCTCTTTAACCAATGCGGAGAAACGGTATTAGATGACAATCAACGCCGCTTTCTGTCTACTTATTTAACACCGCACAAGGTGTTCGATTACCTAGACCAGCATAACCTACTTTTTGGCTGTGAAGTTGCGCAAAACCTACTGCCGATGTGGCATAAAATCACCCGCCCCGAGATGCCCGAAGCTGCCCTACCCAATCAGCTGACTATCGCTATCTATGATTACAGCTCGTTGCGAAACTGCGCTTTAGCGGTGAAATACCTGTTGGAGCAACATGGTGTGGAAGTGGTGATTAACAGCTACAGCTATCGCCAGCTGACGACTTTAGCGGAGTCTGGTCAGCTTCAAGAGTCTGTCATCATTACCAATATCAATCTTGATGACAATCGACACGCCTCTGCATTTAACAGTCTTTATCACAACCCTATTATCCAACGTTGTATTGGTGAGCAATCGAAGGCATGGCTACTAGATATGCTTAACCAACTTCGCTCTGAAACAGAACTACCGGATTACCTTGATGCTCTAGAACCTATTGCTTCAGCGTTGATCAACCAGTTTTGGCTTTCTCCACTGTTTCATCACAGACAGACATTGCGTTTTCAAGGTGTACTTAAAGATGTCGCTCTCACCAACTGGGGATGGCCAGATATTAAGAATGTCTGGTCAGCCGATTAGCGTAATTTTTATCGCACAGCGTTAATGCTTTGAGCTCAAAACATAAAATCCTCCATTAGCTCCTTCTGGCTATAAATTTCCGTGACGACAGTGCGGTTTTTTACTGACAAATGTTTTATTTTTGTCACAAAAAACATCAACACTGGTTCACAGAGTCAACATATTAATTTGAACTCTAAATATCATTTCGCTATTTTTATAACGTATTCATTAAAAAGGAAATTACAATGAAACTAAAAACGGCTGCATTACTAACCCTAAGCGCAACCGCTTTCCATGCCCAAGCTGAGGAGTGTGGCAAGGTAACAATCGCTGATATGAACTGGAATTCCGCCACAGTGATTGCCAACGTAGATAAGTTTATTCTTGAGCACGGCTACGGCTGTGAGGCTGAGTTAATACCTGGCGATACCATGCCTACTGGCACATCTATGATTGAAAAAGGCCAACCAGACGTGGCACCGGAACTTTGGAGTAATAGCCTTAAAGATGCATTAGACAAAGGGGTTGCTGAAAAACGCCTACGCTATGCAGGTAAGTCTCTCGTTGATGGTGGCGAGGAAGGTTTTTGGGTCCCTGCCTATCTAGTTAAACAGTATCCTGAAATGGCCACTATCGAAGGTGTAAAAAAACACGCCAAATTGTTTGAACACCCTGAAGATCCTGATCATTCTGCCTTCTACAGCTGCCCGGCTGGTTGGAACTGCCAAATCAGTGCAGGTAACTTGTTTAATGCTCTGGGTTTAGAAGGTTCGGGCTTTACCATTATTGACCCAGGTTCTAGTGCTGGCTTATCTGGTGCTATCGCTAAAGCTTATGAACGCGAAGAGGCATGGTTTGGCTACTATTGGGCACCAACTGCGGTACTTGGTAAGTATGAAATGGTCAAAGTTGATTTTGGTAGTGGCGTCGATGAAGCAGAATTTGTTGGATGTACAACACAACCTGAGTGTGAGTCACCAAAAGCCACCATGTACCCACCATCACCAGTACATACTATTACGACTGAAGAATTTGCTAACCGTGCTCCGCAAGCTTATGACTATTTCACCAAACGTGGATTTAGCAACGCGGATATGAACCAACTTCTCGCTTGGATGGAAGATAACCAAGCAGATGGCGAAGAAGCTATGTTCCACTTCTTAGAGGAATACCCGCAGATTTGGCAATCGTGGGTCCCGCAAGATGTGGCAAACAAAGTTAAGCAAGCACTTTAAACCCATAAGAAACCTAAGTAGCGCATGACGCGCTATGATTTTGATGTACTCCTTCGCTACCGGTGTAGCGAAGGAGAATAAAAGGAACTTATTGATGTCAAATGAGAGCTGGTTCAACAGCTTCCCTGAAATGGAGCGCTCCGATCTCAGAGCAATCCGCAAAACACTCGATGGTGCATATCGAGATTTCTCTAGAGAATATGGCGACCTTATCGAGTCTTTCTTCGACCCACTTCTCTCTTTTCTCATCTGGTTTGAAAAGCTTCTTCTTTCAACTCCTTGGATGATTGTCTTGGCGGTATGTACTGGCCTTGTCTACGCAGCTAGCCGCTCTTGGAAATTGGGTGTGGGTTGTTTTGTTTCTTTGATTCTTATTGGCTACTTTGGAATGTGGGAAGACACAATGCGCACCTTGAGCATTATCACCGTCTGTACCATGCTCTCGATAGTGTTAGGTATTCCGATTGGTATTGCCATGGCGCGATCTAATCGTGTTCAGTCGGTGGTTACGCCAATGCTCGATATCATGCAAACCATGCCCGCGTTTGTTTATCTTATCCCGGTCGTTATGTTACTCGGTATTGGTAAGATCCCAGGCCTCATTGCCGTTGTCATTTACGCCATTCCACCAGTCATTCGCCTAACCAATCTAGGTATACGGCTAGTCGATAAAGAAGTGCTCGAAGCGTCGACCGCATTTGGTGCCAGTGCTAAACAACGACTGTTTGGTGTTCAACTTCCGCTTGCCATGCCCACCATTATGGCGGGAATCAACCAAACCATTATGATGGCACTTTCTATGGTAGTTATCGCATCAATGATTGGTGTCAAAGGACTGGGTCAGCCTGTTCTCAAATCGATCACTAACCAGTACTTCACGCTTGGTTTACTCAACGGCTTCGCAATCGTCGCATTAGCAATACTGTTTGATAGAGCCTCTCAAGCTTACGCGAAACGCACACAGGCTCATTTAGGAGATCTAAAACATGACTAAACCACTTATTGAGATCAGTGGCTTATACAAGGTTTTTGGTCAAAAGCCTAAGTCAGTGATTGAGCGCGTTAAACAAGGTGACAGCAAGGATAAAGTCTTAGCTGAAACCGGACATACGGTTGGTCTGAAGGAGATTAACCTGCAGATCAACCAAGGTGAGATTTTTGTCATAATGGGGCTATCTGGTTCGGGCAAATCAACTTTGATTCGCCACTTCAACCGCCTCATTGATCCCACCGAAGGTCAGATTCTGGTCGAAGGTACAGATGTCATGAAACTGAGCCAAAAAGAACTCGAAGAGTTTCGCCGACATAAGATGTCGATGGTCTTTCAGCGCTTTGGTTTATTGCCTCACCGCACTGTGGTCGACAACGTCGCTTATGGACTGGAAATTCAAAATATTGAAAAGTCTCAACGGCTACAAAAAGCCAACCAATGGCTCGATACAGTCGGCTTGAAAGGCTATGAAAACCAGTACCCTTCACAACTTTCCGGCGGCCAGCAACAGCGTGTCGGCTTGGCTCGTGCTCTCTGTACTGATGCGGAAATTTTGTTAATGGATGAAGCTTTTTCTGCCCTCGACCCACTGATCCGTAGCGAGATGCAAGATCAGTTAATTGAACTGCAAGAGAAGCTACACAAAACCATTATCTTCATTACCCACGACTTAGACGAAGCTCTTCGCCTTGGTGACCGTATCGCCATTCTTAAAGATGGCGAGCTTGTCCAGCAAGGCACACCCGATGAGATTTTGCTTCACCCTGCCGACGACTACGTTGAAGCCTTCGTTAAAGATGTCAACCGAGCGCGAGCCCTAACGGTTGAAACCGTCATGAATCCGCCAGCGTACCGAATTACAGCAAACACGATTCAGGAAGCGATTGCTCAAATGAAGGGCTTTAAGCAGGACTACGCTTACCACGTTACCGAGGATGGCTATCAAGGCGTATTAACCAAAGAAGGCCTGCTCGATGCCGCTAAAGACACGACTCAGGAAGAAACCATTAAAGAGGAATTTTACGAAGAAGTTCCTGCGGTTTCTCCAGATGCAGCGATTGAAGAAGTATTGGTCGATACCATGTCTTGTGATTACTCACTGCCCGTTGTCGATGAAGACGGTAACTTACAAGGTGAGTTAGAGCGAAGCGCTGTCGCTGAAATATTCTCCGACAGCTCAGAGGAGGTAACATCACCGGTCCCAAAGTTAGATAAAGCCTCTTAGTCACACATAATGCAAAAACGCCACTTGCAATCAATGTAAGTGGCGTTTTTATTTCATCGATTAAATTCTGAATTCTACGGCTCGTAGTTCGGGTTCATCAGCGAGTAGCGGTATTCTTGGTCAGCCTTGCCTTCAGCAATCATGTGTAGCAAAACCAATCCGGTAGTACTTACACCACATTTGATATCACAAGGCTCGTTGTAATCAAGTTCAACTGGTAATGAAGTGTAGCTAGCCATCAAAGGTATATTGCTCTCTTCGGGAGCCACTAACATATCCGCCTCTTCGGCAGCTGGTAGCGAAAACAGAAACAATTCCTTTTGTGCATCAGCGGCAGACGCCACCTTTGTTGCTGACAGCAATACAGCACCTAGCAGCACACATCCATTCAGTTTCATAACTTGACCAAATTTATAAATTCTTCTGTATTATAGCTCTCGCCTATCTATCAGCAACTAAAAAAGCTCCCGAAGGAGCTTTTGTTAATATTTAAAAGACAAGCGAGTTATTTGTTGTTACGACGCGCTTCCACAGCATCGGCAAGTTGACGAAGGACTTTTTCAGTATCGTCCCAACCAATACACGCATCTGTGATTGACTGACCGTAAGTTGGAGCTTGACCATCAACCAGATCTTGACGACCTTCCACTAGGTGTGACTCAATCATCACACCGAAAATAGCCTGTTCGCCACCAGCAAGCTGACCAGCAACATCTTCAGCAACAACCATCTGACGTTGGTATTGCTTAGAGCTGTTTGCGTGACTGAAATCGACCATTACTTTTTGCGGTAGACCTGATGCTTCTAGCTCTTGCTTAATAGAACCAACATGGTCAGCGCTGTAGTTTGGCTCTTTACCACCACGAAGAATGATATGACAGTCTGGGTTACCCGCAGTCTCAATAATTGCAGAGTGGCCATATTTAGTTACAGACAAGAAATGGTGCGAAGCACTTGCGCTGCGGATTGCATCTGACGCAATCTTAATGTTGCCATCGGTACCATTCTTAAAGCCAACTGGACAAGAGATACCAGAGGCAAGCTCACGGTGAACCTGAGATTCGGTCGTGCGCGCACCAATTGCACCCCAGCTGATCAAATCTGCCACATACTGCGGGGTAATCATATCTAGGAACTCACTTGCCGTTGGCATTCCCATGTCTGTTAGGTCTAGTAGCAGTTTACGACCCATACGAAGACCGTCGTTGATCTTAAATGTATCGTTTAGGTATGGGTCATTGATAAGACCTTTCCAACCCACTGTTGTACGTGGTTTTTCAAAGTAAACACGCATAACAACTTCTAGGCGATCACCCAACTCATCACGCAGTACCTTAAGACGCTTGCCGTATTCGATTGCCGCTTCTGGGTCATGAATAGAACAAGGGCCGATGATCACAAGTAGGCGGTCATCTTCACCTTTTAAAATGTTTGAAATGGCTTCACGAGAACGAAACGTAGTCGAAGAAGCAGATTCTGTTGCAGGAAACTTCTCTAAAACTGCAACTGGTGGTAATAACTCTTTGGATTTGTTAATTCGTACATCATCTGTTTGAAACATTGCTACTTCTTCCTATTGCTCTTGGCTGAACGCATCACCGAAAGTGAGTGGTGAAAAAACGTTCACGCTTTCTTGTTCCTGTTCTGTGTAACTTATCTATCAAAAACCAAGGTTGCAACCACTTATTTCAATAAAAGGCAATATTTCTACTATTTTTACATTTTACACGACGTGTAAACAAATAATTACATCCTTATAGGTAGGGACCTAGAGAAGATTTTTGCCCTCGTTTTTTATACCACCAGATGCATTATCAGTCTGATATTGCTAAGGTATTAATACAATAACAAAATCAGCAGATCAGGCATGAACGCCATTGAATTTACAAATGTCAGCAAGTGGTATGGTCAGTTCCAAGCACTCAAAGAAATTAACCTCAGTGTACGAAAAGGCGAAATTTTAGTCGTTTGTGGTCCTTCGGGATCCGGTAAATCAACCCTTATCCGAACCATAAATGGATTAGAAACCCTAGACCAAGGTGAAATAACGGTTTTGGGCCAACTCAATTCATCCCTAGTAGCGGGTAAGGTGGGAATGGTGTTTCAACACTTCAACCTTTTTCCGCACCTCACTGTGTTAGAAAACTTAACGCTCTCTCCAATACGCACACTCGGACTGACTAAAAAAGAGGCGACTCAGCGCGCGTTACAGTTCTTAAATCGAGTCAATATTGAAGAACAGGCTAACAAATACCCAGTGCAACTCTCTGGGGGGCAGCAGCAACGTGTCGCCATCGCCCGTTCACTGTGTATGCAGCCAGAGATATTGCTCTTTGACGAGCCGACTTCCGCCCTTGATCCAGAAACTATTCAAGAAGTGTTAGATGTCATGGTCGACTTAGCGCAAGATGGCATTACTATGATCTGCGTTACTCATGAAATGGGATTTGCCAAAAAAGTCGCAGACAGAGTGATCTTTATGGACCAAGGGCAAGTACTTGAAATGTCGACACCAGAGCAGCTTTTTTCCGCTCCGACACATCCAAGAACGCAGCAGTTCTTAGCACAAATATTGAGCCACTAAGAATGAAGAAAATAATCCAACCCGTAGCCTCTGCCCTGCTCCAAATTACCTTGCTCATCCTAGCCCTTGCTTGGTTGCTTGATTCTGGTGCTAAGAGTATGGGGTATCAGTGGCAGTGGGAGCGCGTACCCGATTACATAGCGTTCTATGAAGATGGCGAATGGTGGCCGGCTGAGCTCATCGAAGGATTATTCATTACCATCAAAATCTCCGCGATTAGCTTAGGATTTACGCTGCTCATTGGACTGACAACTGCACTACTTAAGCTATCTAACTCGTGGGTAGGACGAGGTATCGCCACAGTGTACATTGAAGCGATACGCAATACGCCTTTGCTCGTGCAGATATACTTGCTCTACTTTATCTTTGGCCCTGCTATAGGATTAGACCGATTTGCGACGGCCGTTTTGGCACTTTCACTCTTTCAAGGCGCCTATACCGCTGAGATCTTCCGAGGTGGTTTAAACAGCATTGCCAAAGGGCAATTTGAGGCAGCGAAATCTCTCGGGCTTAGCCCTTTTTCCACCTACTACGACGTAATATTGCCTCAGTTGATTCAACGTACACTTCCTCCGTTAACCAATGAGGTAGTGTCTCTGATTAAGAACTCATCCATTGTCAGTGTGATGGCAATTTTCGATCTCACTACCGAGGGACGCAATATCGTCTCGGAAACCGCTATGCCATTTGAAATCTGGTTTACTGTGGCTGCTATCTACCTCGCTTTGACGCTGACACTGTCAGGGCTTTCTGCTTGGCTAGAACATAAACTCGGCGCTAGTTGGCGCACACAATAAAGGACATCTCTATGAAAAACATAGGAAGAAAACTCATTTCGAGGAATGGATTCAAGGCTGCTATTACGGCTCTGTTAGGTTTAGCGATTAGTTTGCCAGTATTGGCTTCAGAAACGCCTAACTTAGACAAAATTAATGATCGCGGAACATTGCGCGTTGGTATGTCGACCTTCGTTCCTTGGGCAATGCGGGATAAGCAAGGCGAATTAATTGGTTTTGAAATTGATGTAGCAAAACGCTTGGCGAAAGATTCTGGTTGGCAAGTCGAGTTTGTTCCTACGGCTTGGGATGGCATTATTCCAGCTCTACTGGCGAAGAAATTTGATGTCATCATTGGCGGTATGAGTATTACTCCAGAACGTTCCAAGAGTGTGCTGTTCTCTGCTCCCTACTCTCATTCTGGTGTTCAAGTTGCAGCGAGCAAAGAGCTCGCGGAAGGATTCTCTGAATTTAGTGACTTCAACTCTCGCCGAGTAAAAATTGCAGCCCGTCGCGGAGCTTTTACCGTACAAGTCGCTCGTGAAACCTTCCCTAAAGCTAAGATTCTTCAATTTGATGATGATGCGCAAGCTTTCCAAGAAGTACTGAATGGCAACGCTCATGCGGTCATCGCGTCGAGCCCAAAACCAGAACATGAAGCAGTGAAAAATAGCGACAAACTCTTTATTCCATTCACGGAACGTTTGTCTAAAGGCAACGAAGCGTTTGCTGTTCGTTTAGGCGAGGCCGACAAAGAGGCTTTCTTTAACCAGTGGATTCAAGCTCGTACTCAAGACGGATGGCTGGAACAACGTTATGAGTACTGGTTCTCAACGCTAGACTGGCAAGATCAGATCGCATCTGGTCAATAACTGGATTGGCTCCAACTTATCAAAATGAGTTGGGGCCACTTTTTGTGGAATAAACAAGCACGTGACTAAAAGCAACACACTAACTTCAATCGCACCACCAGCCTTTAAGCGCTCGACTAACAAGCTAGATGTCCTTCTTTTACTGATGTTGGCGGGGTTGAGCTACTGGATATACGACCGTTCTTCTGTCGGTATTAACTACACTTGGCGTTGGCAAGAAGCTTTCTCTTTGCTATTTACGCCAAGAGCAGATGGCTCTCTGCCCTACTTTTTCCAGGGTTTGATCTCTACTTTGCGCCTGAGTGTTTGGGGGATGGTTCTAGCGTTGAGTTTAGGAACGGCACTGGGTGTCGCTCGCCACTCTAAAATCACTCTCTTTGCTGTACCAGCAAACATGTTCGTTCAACTTATACGAAATATCCCGCCTCTAGTATTTGTCTTTATTTTTTACTTTTTCATCTCTAACCAACTGATTCCATTGTTGGGTTTAGATAGTGTGCTAAGAGAGCACTCGGGAGAAGTAAACTGGCTACAGTCCACCTTATTTGGCCCTGCCAATCTTTGGGAAAACCTACTATCGGGCGTGTTATGTGTTGGTCTACTATCAGCGGCGTACGTTGCTGAGGTGGTGCGCTCCGGCTTATCGGGCATCCCTAAAGGGCAATGGGAAGCGGCAGATTCGTTAGGTATTGGCGGATGGACTAAATACCGCTATGTGATAGCACCACAAGTTCTCGCGGCGATAACACCCGCATTAGCAGGACAAGCGATTTCCTTGGTCAAAGACACATCCATCGTGTCGCTGATTTCAATCCAAGAGATGACGTTTGTTGGCACTGAGATCGCCAACTCTTCAGGTTTGATTTTTGAAATCTGGTTGATAGTTGGACTTTGCTATCTTCTAATTTGCTTATCGCTATCACTGTTATTCAAACAACTAGAACAGCGAAGTTTGAAACACCTTCAGCGATAGTTAAAAGCTTACCGCCATACTATTTAGGCTCGATAGGTGCTCAGTTATTTATTCTGATTGGTATAACGGAAGCTTTAGCTTCAAATAACTCACATAAAGCATGGCGCCTATTGCTACGCATACAAGATTGATACTCAGATCGAGGAATGAAAACTCGCGTAGAGGATTAAACATTTGCAGAAACTCGTCCAAACTGACCATAGCCAACAAGCCTAATACCCATGGCGACAGCACCAAACGATGATAATGGTAGTAAGAGATTGGTGTTGACCACGCGGCGATAAATCCGAGTGTGGTGGCTACCGTTGCGTGAAGCACCCATGCACCACCCAGTAGCACTTCAAGCGCTCTTATTGAATCGCCATGGACGTCAAATGACTTTGCCATCGAGGCCCCACCGCCAAGCGCCATTAGGCCAAAAAGAACAATCAATCTTTTACTAAAAAGCTGCGTAGCTAGGTACATAGAGCGCTCTATTCAAAATCAAAACGCTCAGTAGACTAGCCGAAGTTAATAGCAGAAAAAAGACCATCTCAGCTTCGTCTTATAATTTAGACAGTTATGTAATGATCCACCAGCAGAAGCAAGAATAGAAACATTAGGTGATAGATGGAAAACTTAAACGTTTCCATCGCTGACTTTTCATCTGGGTTAAACTTGAGTTTCCAAGCGTGACCAATAAAACCTAAGCTCAGAATTGTCGAACCAACCCAATACAATGTTCCCGTCATACCGACTAAAGCAGGCAGCAAACAGACTAAAGCGAGTAGCACCGTATAGAGCAAGATAGACGTTTTGGTGTATTCAACACCGTGGGTAACAGGCAGCATTGGAATATCCGCTTTTGCGTAGTCATCTTTGCGGTGGATCGCTAGCGCCCAAAAATGTGGCGGTGTCCAGATGAAGATAATCATCACTAACAGCCAACCGTTGGCGTGCATCTCTCCAGTCACAGCAGTCCAGCCTAATAGTGGTGGCATGGCACCCGCTATCCCCGCAATGACAATATTTTGCGGTGTCGCACGCTTTAGATACATGGTGTACACCACAGCATAACCAAGCAAACTCGCAAAAGTTAACCATGCCGTTAAAGCGTTTACGCCGATATAAAGGACGGCAAAACCTATTGCTCCAATGGCAACCGCGAATGCGAACACATGGCTTGAGTTTATTTCTCCTGATGGCAGTGGTCTTTTGTAAGTTCGAGCCATAATGGCATCAATGCGCTGGTCTATCAGGTGATTAAACGCTGCTGCCGAACCTGCCATCAATCCAATACCTAACAGCCCAAGCACTGTGCCTTGTACGGGTAACGCACCAGGAACCGCAAGACACATCCCGACTACCGCGGTAAGTAGCATCAGAGCGACGACTTTAGGCTTAGTCAGCGCCAAATAGCTCCGCCATAACGCTCTCTCTTGAGCAGTAACAGATAGTGTTTTACTCATGCGCACTCTCCTTATTAATCAGAGCAGAATCCATTGCAGACTGATGACTGGTTTGCCAAATGAGATAGTTGGTTCGTAATACGATCAAGAGCAACAAAGCCGCCCCTAAATTGTGTGCCACTGCGACAACCAAAGGTAAGCTCAATAATACGTTACCGATGCCGAGTGCAATTTGAATCGCGAGCATCAGCAATAACCCTTTCGCCATTTTGGTATACGCTTGTTTTTTCTCCGCGAGCAACATAAGCACGAGTGCCGAAACAAACAGAGTAACGACAACCGCCCCCACTCGATGGGTAACATGAATCGTCATCCGAGCGCCGTAATCTAACGTGCCAAACTCATAGCTTTCTTGCTTAGGTTGGATCAACTCAAAAGCGCGCCCGAAATCGAGATAAGAAGCCCAGTTTCCTTCACATATCGGCAGTGCCGTACACATCAGCGCAGCGTAGTTAGAAGATGTCCAACCGCCTAACGCAATTTGCGTTACCACGACCACAAGCGTCGAAGCGGCTAATAGCTTCAACCTTTGCCTAGCCTTATTGCCATCCTTAACCAACGGGGTATGTCTCGCTTGAAGTCCCCAGTGAGTTAAGGCGAGCAAACTGAATAAGGTAAAACCTCCCAGCAAGTGACCCATTACAATAATTGGCATTAGCATCATGGTCACTGTCCACATTCCCAGTAAGGCTTGAAAAATCACTACGACAGAAATTGCCGAAGCCATAGGGATCGGTATTTGCCCTGTTCTGATGCCAACAAAAGTAATGGCAAACACCACTAAACCCAGTGTTCCCGCAAAGTAGCGATGTATCATTTCTAGCCAAGCTTTGTCGGCTTCAACAGTAAGAGACGGGTACAGTGATTGAGCCAAGGCGATTTCATGCTGCTCATTAGGGACGGTTAGTTGACCATAGCAACCCGGCCAATCAGGGCAGCCAAGTCCTGCATCCGCAAGTCGAGTATATGCGCCGAGCATGACAACAATGAATGTAATGATAAGACTGAATCTGACAAGGTTTATCAACTTCATATCACGGCTCCTAGCGGGTTAACCGACACGAGATAACTTGAGCAACTTACGTAAGTCGGCAAGTAATCCCTTGCTTTGTGCAACCAACTCACCCTTTTTACTCACTTTGGGATAACGCATCACCAATTGGCCCAGCGGATCGACAATCACGTATTCAAATTGATCAACAAGCTGAGAAAAACCATCATTTACTTTTATCTGAGCATATTCCGAATTTGCTAATACCTCGCTGCTAGGCGTAGAGATCAGCACAGGTTGCACACGTTGTTGGTACTTACCCAGTGCGATGTGGCTCTGACCAAGTAAATAGATTTGTTGCTGACAGAACTCATCGCATTGCTCCGGAACAACATAACCAAGTTGCCACTGGCTCTGTTGGTAAGGATTATCGATACCTAACGCTTCCAATGTCGCCACCGGTTCAATAAGCTCGCCCTTGTTGGTCACACCCGATTGATACCAGTGCTGGCTCAATACTGTTTTTGCAATAACGGCAGGTAAAGCAAACATCACCACTAAGCTGACAAAAATGATCCTTCCTCTTAATACTGGGTTACTCATCTCTTACTCCCTGCTTCAACGCTCTGACTAGTAAGCCGACACTTAACAGCGCAAGTACTGCCGCCATGGAAAACCACTGCACTGCATAGCCTAAGTGCTTATCTGGATTCATCGAGACTGGTTGCCAAGGCTGAATATAAGGCCAAGGCTCGACCAACGGCTGCACAACAAAAGGTTCTAGTTCGACCTGCCAATACTCCTCTAACTGAGCAAAATTAAGGTTCTGAATTCGGCTCATCGTGCCTTGCTCTAAATACAAATCTTTGCTGAGCGGATTACTCGACTTGCGATAAAGCCTGCCTTCCAGCGCAAGCTCACTATTTAACCAATTAACCTGTGGCAACTGTGAGCGTAAACCAGGTGCTGCTACAAAACCTCGTTCAAGCAGCAGGTGTTGTCCAGATTGTGTTTTCACTAACTGCAACGCCAAATAACCTACCTTGCCATCAACACTTTGGTTATCTAGTAACAAGTACCTATCCGTCACTGGGGTCGCGCTAAGCACGACTTTTACGCCGGTTGGGTTACTGATTTGTTCCTCAGTCAGCTCAGATAAACCAACAGGTGACATTTGCGCTCTCTGTATAACCTTTTGCTCTATTTGGCTTTTCTCTTCTGCTCTCGATAATTGCCATAAACCTAAGTTGATCAATATCGAAAAGGCGACCACAGTTATTAGACAAACAACCACAAACCTTGTGGTTTTCAGCGGAGCAAAAAAGGAACCACCCATGGTATTCATATTCAAACTTGTCCTAGTACTGCTGCTACTCTTCATCCTTGTTAACCTCGGTAGAGCGATGTTTGAAATGGTTAAAGGTCCTGAATCGGAAGACGACTCTGACCAAGATTCCCTCCCAGATGACAAACCCATGAGCTTTTATTTAGGTCGCCGCGTTTTCCTTTCTGCACTCGCTGTTGTGTTAATGGTGGCCGCCTTACTAAGCGGCCTAATTGAACCGAATATACGCCCTTACTAACACTGTTTAGCTTAACGTTAAATCACGTAAACAAAGACGAATAAACATAACCACACCACATCAACAAAGTGCCAATACCAACTGCCAGCCTGAAAGGCAAAATGGTCTTTAGGCGTAAAATGGTCTTTTGCCACTCGAGCCAGCAATATGATCAAAAATGTCGTTCCTAACAGAACATGCATGCCATGGAACCCGGTCAATAAGAAAAAGGTATTGCCATAAATTCCCGATTGAAGCGTTAAACCTAGATCTTGATAGGCATGTGCGTACTCAACCCCTTGGTAGTACAAGAAGAAACACGCCAAAACGATGGTAATTTCAAGCCAGACAATCAGCGCCATACGCTTATTCTGTTCTAAACTGACATGCGCTAAGTGAAGCGTAATCGAAGAAGTAAGCAGGATAATGGTATTGATTAATGGCAAACCTTGCCAAGGCATTGCATTGGTCGTGTCTCCACCTGGAGTAGTCGTTAATGGCCATAAAGCCTCAAATGTCGGCCAGATAACCTCATGAGTCATGGCATTGTTACCTGCCCCGCCAAGCCAAGGCACAGAAATCATACGTGCGTAGAAAAGAGCGCCGAAGAAAGCGCCGAAGAACATGATTTCGGAAAAGATAAACCAGCTCATCCCCTGTCTATAGGAGCGGGATAACTGCGCGGAATTCTTACCACTCATTGATTCAGTAATCACGTTACTAAACCAACCCGCGAACATGTAGAGCAGAAAGATAAAACCCGTGAGCAAAATAAGCTTGCCAAAGACACTTCCATCCCCGCCTTCAGCCATGTTCTGTACCGTCAAGCCAGCACCGACAGCAATCAAAAATAAGGCAACTGCGCCAACAATTGGCCAGCTACTTTGTGCGGGCACATAATAGGATTGATGTTTTGAACTCATTGTGTTGCTCCTTGCGAAGTCTCATCGGTTACCTTAGATGAAACGTTAGCTAACTCGGTTGAGGTCGTTTTATCCGTGATGTCATAGAGGGTGTATGACAACGTCAGAGTATGAATAGATTCTGGAATATCAGGCTCGATATAGAAAATCAGCGGCATTTCTGCTTTTCCATCGGCCTGCAAGGGCTGCTGATTAAAACAGAAACATTCAATTTTGTTGAAATAGGTAGCCCCTAGCCCCGGTGAGACCGATGGCACGGCTTGGCCGACAATATCTTTGGAAGACAAATTCTTAGCGTAGTAAGCGGTTTGAATCACTTCACCGGGATGCACTTCCATCGAAGTTTGTGCAGGTACAAAAGACCATGGAATCCCTTGATTATTGTGCGCCATAAACTCTACGCGAATAAGACGTGATGTGTCAGGAACCATACCTTGAGGTTGTAGCGCAGACTCTGTATTGGTTTTTCCGTTGATTCCTAAAGCTTCACACATCACGTCGTATAAAGGGACAAGAGCAAAACCAAAACCAAACATGGCAACAACCGCAGCGCAAAGCTTCAGAGTAAGCTTTCTATTGGATTTCGCTTGCCCGTCCATAACAGTGCCCCTAGTCCACTTTTGGTGGAGTTGAGAAAGTATGATGAGGAGCAGGGCTTGGCACTGTCCATTCCAATCCTTCTGCGCGATCCCAAGGTTTCGCCGAAGCCTTCTCACCGCCTTTGATGCATTTGATCACCAGCCACAAGAAAATCAACTGTGACAGACCAAAGGCAAAGCCCCCTATTGAGACTATTTGGTTAACGTCTGCAAATTGAATCGCGTAGTCTGGGATACGCCTTGGCATGCCTGCTAATCCTAAAAAGTGCATCGGGAAGAAAAGTACATTGACCGAAATGATCGAGCACCAGAAATGCCACAAACTCAATTTGTGGTCATACATGTTTCCCGTCCATTTAGGCAACCAATAGTACGCCGCCGCCATAATCGAGAACACGGCCCCTGAGACCAACACATAGTGGAAGTGCGCCACCACAAAATAGGTATCGTGATACTGAAAATCAGCGGGAACAATCGCGAGCATCAGCCCTGAGAAGCCGCCAATAGTAAACAAGATGATAAACGCAATAGCAAACAGCATCGGCGTTTCAAAGGTCATCGCCCCTCGCCACATGGTTGCTACCCAGTTAAACACCTTAACGCCCGTCGGCACTGCGATCAGCATGGTGCAATACATAAAGAAGAGTTCGGCAAATACCGGCATACCCGTGGTAAACATGTGGTGCGCCCAAACAAGGAAGGACAACAGCGCGATACTACAAGTTGCGTATACCATCGAGTGATAACCAAACAGCTTCTTACCACTAAAGGCTGGAATAATCGCAGAGACAATACCAAATGAGGGCAAAATCATGATGTACACTTCTGGGTGACCGAAGAACCAGAAGATATGCTGGAACATCACAGGGTCACCGCCCCCTGCGGCATCAAAGAATGAGGTGCCGAAATACTTATCGGTAAGCACCATGGTGACTGCCCCTGCAAGTACAGGCATGACGGCAATCAATAGGAAGGCGGTGATAAGCCAAGTCCAAACAAACATTGGCATTTTGAACCATGTCATTCCCGGTGCACGCATATTGACGATGGTAACGATCACGTTAATTGCCCCCATGATCGAACTGATCCCCATGATGTGTACAGAGAAGACAAATAACGCGGTGCTGTCAGGTCCATAGGTTGTCGAGAGTGGCGCGTAGAAAGTCCAACCAAAATCAGGACCGCCGCCTTCTGTAAACAATGAAGCAAGCAGAATGGCGAAAGCAAAAGGAAGAATCCAAAAGCTGAGATTGTTCATTCTAGGCAGAGCCATATCTGGCGCGCCAATCATCATTGGGATCATCCAGTTAGCAAGTCCAGTGAAAGCTGGCATCACCGCACCAAACACCATGATCAAACCATGAACGGTTGTCATCTGATTAAAAAACTGCGGTTCAACTAGCTGCAATCCGGGTTGAAAAAGCTCTGCGCGAATGATCATTGCCATCGCGCCACCGGTTAAGAACATGATGAAACTAAACCAAAGGTATAGCGTCCCAATGTCTTTATGGTTCGTCGAGTAGAGCCAACGCGTAATTCCCTTAGCTGGTCCATGATGGTCATGATCATCAGCTTCAACAGCAATCGTGCTATTGGCGCGGCTGATATCGGCATCAGTAGCTGGCGCTGATTTGGTTTTGTCTTCTACGATCGAATCAGGTTTGGACGTTTTCATTGTCCCTCCTTAGACGCCTTAAGCTGGTTAACATCTGATGCTTGAACTAAATCACCCACACTGTTACCGAGACCATTTCGTTGGTAGGTCACCACAGCTGCAATCTCTTTATCTGTCAGCTGGTTAGAGAATGCTTGCATTGCTGTACCCGAACGACCATTAACCACAATATCGATGTGCGAAGAGACATCGCCCGTTGCGACTTTACTACCAGTAATGGCTGGGAATGCTCCGGGTATACCGGCACCGTTCGCTTGGTGACAAACCGCACATCGATCGAGATACACTTTCTCACCAACACTCATTAACTCATCCATAGACAAAGACGCGGTAAGTGACGCTGCAGCTTCTTGTTTCGCTTTCTCTAATTCCGCTTTCTTCGCAAGCAGCCACTCGTCGTATTTCTCTTCTTCCATCGCGTGAACAACAATTGGCATAAAGCCGTGAGCACGGCCACACAACTCGGCACATTGACCGCGGTAGACACCCGGTTTGTCTATTCGAGTCCAAGCCTCGTTAATAAATCCTGGGATGGTGTCTTTCTTCACCGCAAAGGCGGGCACCCACCATGAGTGAATGACATCATCAGCCGTCATCAAAAAGCGTACTTTACGATTGATCGGAAGCACCAGCGGGTTATCCACTTCCAATAGATAATGCGCGCCCTTTTCCTCGATGCCATCAATCGCTTTTTGGCTGGTTGCGAGCAAACTGAAAAACTCGACGTCTTCACCGAAATAGCTGTAATGCCACTTCCATTGCGAACCCGTGATTTTAATTGTCAGATCAGATTGAGAAGTATCTTCCATCGCGACCAAGGTTTTGGTTGCGGGAATAGCCATTAAGACGAGGATAATGATCGGAATAACGGTCCAAATCACTTCCACTTTAGTACTTTCATGGAAGTGTGCCGCTACCGCCCCTTTAGATTTGCGGTGGTGATACATGGAGTAGAACATCGCCCCAAAGACCACAACCGCGATGGCGCAGCAGATGTAGAATATCAGCATATGGAGGTCATAAACCTGCTCACTGATATTGGTGACTCCCTGAGTCATGTTGTAGGCACTTTCTTCTGCTCGTGCAGAAGCAGTGATGCAAATTAACAAAACACTACTCAATCGCCACAGTATCAACTGTAAACTTTTCAAAAGACCTCTCCTCTACCAGAGTCATCAACCGTGATGCGGGTACTTAGTCTTTGCATTGAGCCTACATCTGCAAGAAAGTACCAATCAGCCTTTGGACTTGGAAAATTCCTTATAACCAGTAAATTTCATGTAATTTGTTATATTTATGTTAATAAACGTTAGTTGGCGTTTCTAAATTGTGCAAGAAAGTCCTATTAGAAATGGTGACTAGGCAAAGCATAGAAAGGTTTAGCGATTGCGCTCTCGCAAATGATAATCAATATCAATTAAAATCAGGCTAAATTCAGGAAATAACATAGACTTAAGTTAGATATCAACTTGAGACATGAAGAAGGTAAAACATCATGATGGAACAAGTGACGCGTTGGTTAGAGAAAGATCCTGACCCACATACAAGAGAAGAGCTTCAACACCTAATCGATGAACAAGCATTTGATGAACTCGACGATCGCTTTAGCCAACGTTTGGAATTTGGTACTGCTGGCCTACGAGGCAAAGTCGGTTGTGGCCCCAACCGAATGAACCGTTTAGTGATTCAAGAAACTGCGACGGGGCTTGGTCATTATCTTGTTGAACAAGTCACAGATGCAAAAATGCGCGGTGTTGTGATTGGTTATGACGGTCGTACAGACTCCAAACAGTTTGCTCACGATACGGCTTCTGTTCTTACTTCTCTTGGGATTAAGGTTTTCCTAACACATGCAGTAGCGGCAACACCAATTGTTGCATTTGGGGTAAAACACTTTGATGCAGCAGCGGCTGTTGTGGTTACAGCCAGCCACAATCCACCAGAATACAATGGCTTTAAAGTGTACTGGGAAAATGGCGCGCAAATCATCCCGCCACATGATTCAGGCATTGCGAATGAAATTGACATCGCGGCCACTAAACCGATACCACTTATGGCACTAGATGATGCCGAGAAGCATGGTTTACTCGTTTGGCTAAAAGAGGATTACTACGAAACTTACCGCCCGACGATGAATAACAATCCACTTTTGGCTAACCATACTGCGCCTAACGATGTCGCTATCGCATACACCGCTATGCATGGTGTGGGGGCAAACATGGCGCAAACCCTACTCAACGACGCGGGCTTTAACCACTTCTACAGTGTTGCAGAGCAAAATGAACCAGATGGCACTTTCCCTACCGTCAACTTCCCGAACCCAGAAGAAGCTGGGGCGATGGATATGGTCATGGCATTAGCTAAACAACACAACGCAGACATAGCTTGTGCCAATGACCCAGACGCAGACCGATTTGCTGTCGCTGTGCGCAAGCCAGACGGTAACTATCAGATGCTTACTGGTGACCAAGTGGGCACTTTATTTGGTCATTACCTTTTGTCACAAACACAGGCGAGTAAGCAACTTGTCGGCAATACCATTGTTTCATCCACTTTGTTAAACAAGATAGCCGATGCGCACGGTGCCACTTACTTCCAAACACTGACTGGCTTTAAATGGCTAACTAATGTGGCAATGCAAAAGCAAAGCGACGATCAGCAGTTCCTATTTGCCTATGAAGAAGCACTAGGCTACACGGTTGGGAACAAAGTCTGGGATAAGGATGGTCTATCCGCTCTGGTTGCCTTTGCGCAATTGACCGCCGAGCTAAAAAGCCAAGGAAAAACCATTTGGGATCAATTAGAAGCCATCTATCGTCAGCACGGTATGTATCTGAATTCGCAACGCAGTATTGCGCTTGATCCTAAAGCACCACCTGTAGGTGATAAGCTCAGAGCTAACCCTCCGACTATGATAGCGGGTAGTAAAGTGGAAGTGACAGAAGATCTTAAGTCACTTACCAAGCACTTTGCTGATGGTTCAACTCAAATCATCGACCTGCCAGCAAGTGACGTACTTATCTATCACCTATCATGTGGTGCACGAGTGATCGTTCGTCCTTCGGGAACAGAACCGAAATTGAAGTGTTACTACGAAGTGATCGAGAAGTTTGAAGACTCTGATAGCTTTGAACACGTGCATGATAAGGCGTCAGAGTCTATGGGAATGCTGATTTCAGAACACCAACATAGTTTGCTTTAATACAATAAAGAGCTCTATAGATAAAACCCCATACCTATTGGTATGGGGTTTTTTCCTTGGTACAGAAACTTACAGTTGCTCTTTAACCACTTCTTCAAGTTGCTGATAAGGCACATAACCCGGTATGACTTGCTCGCCCATGATCAGTGCTGGCGTACCTCTTAAGCCTAAACCAGTAAACATAGCATAGTTGTTTTCTAACTGCGCCTTCACTTCATCACTGACATTCAGATGCGCCGTCGTCCCAGTTTTTTTCGCAATCTTCATTAAAGATGCAGCATTATGTGTGCCCGGTTTTGACACCAATAAATCGTGGACTTGCTGATATTTGTCACGGTCTTTTTGCCAAACATTAAGCGCGTAAGCGGCCGAGTTCACTGAAGAGCTGCCTTCTTTAAGCGGTACATAGAGATTCACCACTTTGATTTGCGGGTAATCTTTCACGAGCTTAGCTAGCTCCACGTCCAATTTCTTACAGAATGGGCAGCTGTAGTCGGTCACGTTGATAATCGTGAACTCGCCGTTTTCTGCACCTATAAAAGAGTGATTAGGATCGCTAAGGTAATTTTGGCTACTCTCTAGCAGGTGAGTAAACTGCTGTTGCTGCTTGATATACATTCCTAGGCTTTCATGTAATCCATCGACAACCTGCGGGTTTGCCTCAAGCATCTCTACAATCTCAGCAATCTTTTGATCTTGAGGTGCTGCCATTACTGGAGCAGTAAAAAGAACGCTTGTAGCCAGCGCTAACGTTAATTTATTGAACATAGTAAATTCCTATTTGTTTAACCAAAGACGTGCAAGTAAGCCTGGCGGAGTCGTAATACCAGTCGTAATTGATTCGATTTTGCCGTCTCTGACAATGAATATGGTTGGTGTCACTGAGATGCCCCACTGCTTAAACAGCTGAGAGTTCTCGTCGTTGACGTTGGTAAATTGATAATCGTGTTTTTGCTTGAATGCCTCAACGCGCAAGTCTGTTCCAGAGGCTCCTGAGACCGCGACCACAGGGTAGTATTGACTCACCCAATCAACGGTAGGACTAACAAACTTACATACCGGACACCAAGTTGCCCAAAAATAGATAACGACCGGGGTTTGGTAGCTCATCTCGATCACATCAACTGGGTTTCCCTTTTCATCCACTGTGACTAAGTCCGGCGCCATTTCCGTCGGTACATCTTGGGCACGATAGAGATCAATTGCAGTGGTGATCACAATCGCGAATAGCAAAAACTTTAATATTTCTTTGAGCCAGTGAAGCGGTCTTATCTTCATTAACCCGCCTCCCCACTCGCTTGCTTAAGCGCTTGTGTGACCGATTCATCAGTTAATATCACGGGCAGTGGGATGCCTTGAGGCGCATTAGGTCCATAGACAATATTAAACGGCACACCAAATCTGCCATTGGCTCGAAGATAATCTGTCACTAGGCCATCAGGGTGAGTCCAATCACCTTGGATAGGTGTGACATTAGGATGCTGAAGCGCCGAGTAAACGGGATCTTGCAAGATCACACCAATCTTGTTCGCTTTACAGGTCACACACCAGTCTGCTGTCACGTTAACAAACACAGTATTGCCATTGGCTACTGACTCAGTAATGGCTTCATTCGACAACCTAACCCACGGCAAATCTTCAGGTAAAGGTGTTGACCAATGATCCGCTGTCATACTTCCAATCACTAGCCCACCAGCGAGCAGCAGTAAAGATGCGCCACCAGAGATGACAAACGCTTTATCGCCATAAACCTTTTTGATGCGCATAAGCACAACGAGCAACGCGGTGACTGCTAGAACTATGACCCAGAACACTGGAAGGTGGTTAGCGAGCAAGTAAAGCAGCCAAACGCTGGTGAGAAGCATCATCACACCAAATAGCAGCTTCACCTTATTCATCCAAGCACCCGGCTTAGGCAGGTAAGAGGCAAGTCCAGGGAACAATGCCACTATAATCCAAGGCAAAGCCATACCTAGCGCAAGAGCAGTAAAGATAACCAGCATATCTACGGTGCTAGCCGCTAATGCAAATGCAACAGCCGTCCCTAAGAAAGGCGCAGAACATGGCGTCGCAAGTAGCGTAGCAAACATACCTTGCAGATAGTGCCCTGCATAAGAGTTATCCCCTTTTGAGGCAAGCCACGTATTGGTGTTCGACGATAGCCTAATTTCAAACAAACCAAGCATATTGGCACCAAACAGAGCCGTAACCGCCACCATAAAACCGATAAACCAAGGGCTCTGGAACTGAATACCCCAGCCAATGGCACTACCAGAGAACTTCAAAATCAGCAGAAATGCCGCCAATAACCAGAACGAAGTCAAAATCCCCGCTGAAGAAGCAAGAAACTGCAAGCGCACTTTGCGACGCTCTATACCTTGGGCGCTAATGACACCGCTCAACTTCATCCCCAACACAGGGAGTACACATGGCATCACGTTGAGTATCAGTCCGCCCAGTAAGGCAAAACCAATCATCTCAACCAATGAGAAGCTTGGTATGGGTGCAGACACGAGACCTTTTGTCACTTGCGCGGCTTGCTCAGCGATAAAGTCCGTATCCTTAATGGTCACATCGACGGACTGTTCGCTTAGATTGATGTCACCAAGCCATGTCGATACATCAAACACTGCGACAAGTTTTTCTCCCTCAACTTTAAGATGGTTGAGCGCATAACTGTAATCACTGATCGCCTCTACTCGACTATCTATAATAAGTTCGGGTGCATCCCAGCCTAAAGGTTTTATCAAAGTCACTTGAAGCTGATTAGTCGAACTATCCCAAACTGCACTTTGCTCTGAAATCAAAGGGGATGCTTTAGGCACCTGACTGATCGCTTGAGCATGTTGGTACATAGCCTGTTCTGAGACGACCAACTCACTCGGTATAAAGTCCAAGCTAAATGGATAATCGGTCAATACACAGATGGTGGTACATGAAGATAACGTCAGCTTAGCATCGAGACTCACTGGCTTGTTAAAGTCTTCGACGTGCAGCGTCATTGGGATCAAGGTATCCCCTTTGTAACCAAGGGTGTTGATACCGAGTAGATTAAACTGCTGTGGGTAAGGCCAATGCCAGTCAACGGATTCCAGATTAGAAGAACCCTGCCATGAAATACTTGGCGCTATGCCTCCTTCACCGGGCGAGCGCCAATAGGTTTTCCAGTCACCTTCTAAAGAAACTTCTAGAAAACCTTCGACAGTTTTATCTGTAGGGTTTACTTGCCCTGTCACGACAAAGCGAGTTTTTGCAGGAGGATGATCCGGATTAACCATCCACCCCGTCTCAACCTGCGCAAATGCTAAGGTCGAGAAAAGCACACTGCTCAGCATAAGAAAAAAGCTCAGCAGATTAAAAGGTGCAAATCGAGTTTGTTTTATCATTGTTGTGTCCAATTGAAACCAATCTAATAAATAGATACTCAGATATCTATTCTGGTTGGTATAAGCCCCTCAATGAGGGAATAACAAATACGAGCTATCTCTGGCTAAAATTCAAGCCAGTAACGAATTTGTTTACTCTCGGAACACGCAGAAAGTGAGATGAAGACGGGATTTGGGGACTATAGGTTCAGTAAACTGAGGAGATGCCTGCCTAGTGGAAACAAGCCAAGCAACAATCACCAACAGCGCAACAAAGAAAGAAACCACGACGTGATCAAGATTAACCTTGGCACTGCCTAAAAGCTTCTCTGTTAAATCACACTGCTTGCTTATGTCTGTCGATTGATCGGTAACATGGGTGCTATCGGCAAGAGAAGCATACTTGTACTCACACACCGTTAGCATGCCTGAATTTTGCGTAAGACAAATCGCAAACACCCAGCCAATTAGGACTAGAGTGATTTTTGCAGATTGTGTCGTAGCAAAGTTTTTAAACATACTGTGCGAGTTACTCACGATTTTAAGCCAGAGATTATGACAACCCCAAACGCCAACATTGTTAGTTTAATGTGAGAAGTCTCTTAGACAATTTTCTTTTGTAAGAAAATCTTATCAACGCCCGCGGTTGGAAATCCCGTATAACGTCCAACTTCTTCAAATCCTAATTTGGCATAAAAACCCGGAGCTTGAAAGCTGTAGGTATCAAGATATAAATCTGTAACGCCTAAAGCACTTGCTTCAGACTCGATGCACTCCATCAACAATGAACCAATGCCAGACTTTCTTTCACGCTCATCCACCCAAAGAAACTCGACAAACAGCGTATTGGTAAATATTTCGCCCGTTAAACCACCGGCGAAATTACCCTCATCATCTTCTATGTAGCAAGCGAGACTCTGAATGTCCTCATCCGGGAAGTGCTGCATGTTGAATGCTTTCAAGCCATTGTAGATAACATCTTTAATGTTCTTCGGCGGGTTAAGTACAAACTGAACATTCATAGGCGCTCCTTCCTTGTTTCCATATAGATCAAAAAAGGCCAGCAAACGCTGGCCTTCTTAATGCGGTTAGCTCGCAAATGAGCTTAACATCCAAATCGCTAACGCGACAAATATCAGCCCCATAAACTTATGCTGATATGTTCTAAATTTAGCGTTTTCGAGTAGCGGCTTACCCAACGTTCCCACTAGTGCCACTAGCAGTAAGTTGAACAAGAGACCTAATACATTCAGTAGCAAACCCAGTGCTAACATTTGTTCGCCAGAACTTGCGGTAATATTGCTGGAAACAAATTGAGGCAAGAACATCACAAAAAACACTAACGCTTTAGGGTTGAGTAAGTTGCTTACCAAAGCTCTTTGGTAAAAGGTGGTCGCGACCTTGTTTGAGCCATCCATTTGAGGCGCATCAGCGGCACTTGCACGAATACAGTCCCACCCCATTTTTAGCAAGTAAGCCCCACCTAATAAGTGCAACGCTTTTAACGCAATCGGGCTCATGGCAATCAGTGCTGAAACACCGAGTGCAGCAAGCAGAGTTAGGATAATCCCTGAAGTGGCGTTACCTAAGCTAGCAAAGATGCCCACTTTACGACCGTAGCTCATACTTGAACTGGCGATAAGCAACATATCCGGACCAGGCAACAATAAAAGTGCAACAACAGCGGTCAAGTAAACCGGCAGCACAGAAATATCAATCATGGTTATAATTTTAGAAAAGCAAAAACGGCGGCATTTTAGTCCAACAAAATCAATTTATCCACCACAAACAATAAATAGATAATCACAAAGGTAGATTAAATGACTTTTGTGATTGTTAATAAAATGAACATCAATTTGAGCAATTTTGTACAAAAATAACTAAGGCCTATAAGCTAGACTGTGAGATCCGTAAATAGACATTAGAGCGCAAGGAAAGCTTATGGCGAAAGGCAGTAAAGAATCAGCCAGTTTTCATTTAGCCAGTGAGCTAGGTGGGCTTGAATTGTTAGATGCGAAATATACGCATCAGAATTTCTCTCGTCATAGCCACGAGGGCTATACCATAGGTGTGATTGAGAAAGGGGCACAACGCTTTTATCGCACTGGAGGTAATCACATTGCCCCGCAAGACAGCATCATTTTAGTCAATGCAGATGAAGTTCATAACGGCCAAACGGCGACTGAAGGGGGCTGGGAGTACAAGGCCATGTATCCATTACCTGAGCAGTTTGCGCAGCTTACGGAAGGACTCTCATCTGGCTCATCCATCCCTTACTTTCCTGAGCCCGTCGTTTATGATCCAGAGCTCGCACAACAATTACGCTTAGTGTTTGACACTTTAGCCCAATCAGACAATAAGCTGCTTAGGGAAACATTGATCTATGGCACCTTAGTCAAACTCGTTTCGCGTCACAGCAAGTCGAAACTCGATTGGGAGCCGAAGACACGCAGCCAACGCCAGTTGTTGTTAGTTAAAGAATTTTTGGACGATTTCCCACAAGCAGATGTCAGCCTTGAGGATTTATCCAAACTGGCGGGACTTAGCCCTTATTATCTCACGCGTAGTTTTCAAAAAGAGTTCGGCCTACCGCCACACGCCTATCAGATCCAAGCGCGGCTCAGGGTAGCAAAACAGCTTCTCCGTCAAGGGCTTAAGATTTCAGACGTTGCTCAGGAAACGGGGTTTCACGATCAAAGCCATTTCCATAGGCATTTCAAGCGTGCTTTAGGTGTCACACCCAAACAGTTTATCGGCAAAGCATAGAGCGAAATAACCAGCAATTTTGTACAAGCCGATAGTACATCCGTGTGAGTTAATACGAACATTATCCATCACACTAAAAACAATAATTATGAATACCATGACCTTAGAACAAGACAGACAACTCAGCCACTCTCAACTTTTTTGGCAAGGTACCCTTGCAATGGTACCACTCAGTATTGCCGTTATCCCTTGGGGATTGCTTGCAGGTTCATTTGCCATAGAATCTGGACTGACCGTTGTAGAGAGCCAAGCTTTATCAGCCATCCTCTTTGCTGGATCTGCTCAGCTCGTTGCCACTGGGATGTTTAAAGCAGGTGCAACACTCGCGACTATGCTGCTCGCGATATTTTTTATCACTTCTAGGCACCTACTCTATAGCGTCTCAATGCGAGATAAAGTAAGCCCACTTCCACTCAGGTGGAGGCTCGGACTCGGGTTTCTTTTAACAGATGAACTGTTTGCCATTTGTGGTCAACAATCTGAAAAGCAATTTAATCGCTGGTACGCATTGGGAGCAGGACTGAGCTTTTATTTGTGTTGGAATCTCGCCACACTCGCAGGCATTGTTGCAGGGAGCTATATCCCAGCTTTAAATGAATTAGGATTAGAGTTTGCTGTCGCAGCGACGTTTATCGCCATTGTCGTTCCCAACGTGAAATCTTCTCCGGTACTTCTTGCCGTCATCGTTTCATTGGTCACGTCAGTCATTTGCTATGCCCAAGGAATCGAGTCAGGGCTGATGATCGCCAGCGTTGCAGGCATGCTTGCCGGCTATTTTGCCGAATCGCTAAAAGGAGATAACCAATGATTATGCTGTCTATTCTAGCGATGACTGTGTTGGTTTTTGCGAGCCGATATCTTTTCTTAGAACCGCGCTTACCTTTAAGGCTCAACCCTCAGGCTCAGCGACTACTGAAATACTCTAGTCCTGCAGTGTTGACCGCAATTTGGGCACCGATTGTCTTTATGCCAGAAAAACAGCTTTGGCTCTCAGCAGGTAACCCTTATTTGATTGGTGCACTCATTGCGGCGTTTTTAGCTTGGAAAACCAAGAATGTTCTCTTAACAACCTTGGTTAGTATGGTGGTGTTTCTGTGCCTAAAGCTGATCTAGCCAAACAAGGCTGCGAGTAGGAGCAAAACAACCGCCATTATCGCCACGCACTTGAGAAGTAGGCCGACATTGTTGCTTCCACCTTTTGGTGCTTGATTACAACAACCCATAATAAAAACCTCCAATTGAACTCTCAATTGGAGGTTAATCCTTGACCTAGGGGCAGAGTAAAGCGTTAATTATTGAGCAACCCACTCAATCTCTATCAGCGTTTTGTCACCGGACTTTAATCGAGCTAAGAACACATCGTCAGCATGCACTTCACCTACACCTTGTGGGGTACCGGTCATAATGATGTCACCATCGCACAAGGTGGTGTAACTCTTGAGCTCTTCAACAATTACTGCTGGCGAATAAATCATTTGTTTCACCGAGCCTTTTTGAACACGAACACAATTGATAAACAGTTCAATTTCTAACGAGTCTATCTCGAACCCAACTAATGGGACAAAACGACTAAACACCGCTGAGCCATCAAACGCTTTTGCGCGCTCCCAAGGTAAGCCTTTTTCTTTTAAGCGAGATTGTAGATCGCGCTTGGTTAGATCGAGTCCAACACCCACCGCAGACAACTTGCCCTGCTTAACGATAAAGCAGATTTCGCCTTCGTAGTGGAGTCGCTCTTGATGAAAGGAGCTCAAATGAGAAGCAATCGAGGAGGGAGGTTTGGAAAACACCACCATTTGCTCAGGAACAGAATTCTTCAGCTCTTGGATATGTTCTAAATAGTTACGACCAACACATAGAATCTTGCTTGGCTTAACCAAAGCGTCTCCAAGTTTTACTGAACTCATGCCACCATCCCTGACGTAATTTAAGAAGCTAGCATTCTAAGCTAAGTGGCTAATAAAAAAACGATTTGGTTTCAAAATTAAGAGCTCATACCCAATATTACTGAGGGATCACTCATCAGAATAGAAAAACGCCTATCCAATCCCGAATAGGCGTCAACACGATAGATGTGTTAAGGCAGTAGATTCTTAGTTATAGGAAGTAACGTGCACCGATAGTCCACTTGTCTTCATCTTTAGTTGCGGGATCATCATCACCTAGGTCGAACTGATAGCCAGCAAATCCAACTAAGCTAGGAGTAAAGCTATATTCTGCTTGTACTGCACTTTGGCTAAATTCTTTAGCTTTAGCGGAAGTCGAAAGAAGCTTACCTTCCACTTTTTCGTAGTTCACACTCAAGTTAAGTCCATTTTCTAAACCGTAAGCCAGAACAGCTTCTGATTGGTTTGACTCATAGTAACTCTTATAGAAATTCTCATTGTCTGCATAGACTAGTGCGCCATAAATACCATTGCCATAGCTACCATATTTAAGTGACACTGCATGAGACTTCGCTTTGGTATTATCTACATCACCGCTGTTATACACGTAACCTAATGAAGCGCCCATAGCGGAGAAAGAAACCGCCACCTGACCTCGGGCATCATACTCAGCAGTTGAACGTGTCACCGTCACGGTCCCATCACCAGTCGAAGCTGTTTCTGTTGAATCAGAGTGCTTACCTTGCCAACCTAAGCCAAGACTCAAAGACATATCTTCTGCAAATGATAAGCTATTGCGGTATGTGACCATTTTGTCACCACGCGCTGTAGCGAGATTGCCATGATTTGAGTACAAAAAGTCGTTAGCGAACGCAATTGGCATGTCCGCTACACCAGCGATATCATAGTAAGGTGCCCACTGAGTACCGAAAGCGATTCGCCCTGCTTGCTCGTGGCTCGCACCTATGTAGCCTAGACGAGTAGTGAATGAAGTATCACCGCCGCCTAGGTAATTCAGTGCCCATTCACCTTTAGCGTCGACTGTAATTCCATTGCCTAGATCTTGAGTTCCTCCGACGTTTAAACGAGGCGATACCTGGTGAACTTCGACTTCTTTACTAGAGCCATATTCACCGATGCCTACATCAACATAACCACCGAGAGAAAGAGTTGAACCTTCGCTGTTGTAAATTTCTGCTGCGAAGGCGTTAGTACCACATGCTGCTGCCGCGATAGAGACGGCTAATAATTTAATGTTCATAACGTATGTCCGTATTGGGTTTAACCTTGTCCGAATTAGTGCTCAAAGACTAAAAACTGCGCGAACACCTAAAACGTAGTAGGTAAAACTCAAAAATGAAGTGCAACTAAGCACTTATGAACAAATAAAACTTGTCACAACGTAACATTGAAAATTATCAATTACCCATAAGCATTTGTAATATCTATCTATTAAGTGAGTATATAAGGTACCAATCAATTACACGATCAAGTTCACATTTTTATAAATTCACACGGAACTTTTCCCCAAAAACAAAAATCCCCCGATAATTGGTTATCCAACTATTGAGGGAAATTCAATGTTTGCTAGGCAATACAGCTAAGTTATGAGTGCAATTAGAAGTCGTATTTAACGTTCAACTCTACACTTTGCTCTGCACCAAACCAGCAGTTCGTTTTATCGAAACAAGAGTAGTACTCTTTATCAAATACGTTATTCACAACTAGGTTTGCGTGTGCGCCAGAAAGAGCCTCGCTCATGTTGCCAAGTTCATAGCCCAATGAAAGGTCAACCACGGTGTAAGATGGCACTTTACCTTGCGTGTTTGATGCATCCATTTGCATTTCACCCATGTAGCGAGCACCACCACCAAATCTCATTCCCGACAATACGCCTGAATAAACGTAGTAATTAGTCCACAGAGTCGCACTATGCTCAGGAACATAAATCGGCGTTGTTCCGACTGAGTTCTGGTCAAGTGCCTCTGTCACTTTCATATCTATGTAAGTGTATGACGCCTGAAAATCCCAGTTTTCCGTTAAGTCTGCACGTCCTTCTAGTTCTAAACCTTGCGAACGCACTTTACCAACTTGGATTTTATCTCTATATGTTGGGTCAGCTGGATCGGCAACGATGCTGTCATTCTTCGTAATATTGAAGTAAGAAGCGGTGAGGCTTTTCGACATGTCTGGTGACATGTACTTAATACCCACTTCGAACTGTTCGCCCGTTTGCGGTTTAAATGAATTGCCTTTGGAATCTGTGCCTGCCGCAGGCTCAAAGCTGGTCGCAAAGCTTGCAAACGGTGATACACCGTTAGCTAACTCATACAGGGCACCAACTCGGTAAGAGAACTGATTGTGGTCAGATTTATCGGTTCCATCACCTGGAGGATTAGAACTCACTTTCTTATCACTAGACTTAAACAAGTCATAACGACCTCCAGCAAGCAGTACTAAGTTGTCATAGCGCATTTGGTCTTGGAAATAGAAACCTGTCTGAGTGTAAGAAATATCATGGTTTTCTTTGTAGACTTCTTTAATCTGGCTGCGATCCAAAAGATTGTTATTTGGTTTGTATGCATTGAAGCCATAAAAACCTGCGTTTGCAGCGTACTCTTTGTACAATGAGTCACCTGTCAGATCTTGGTAATCAATTCCGAGCAGTAAGTTATGTTCCCAGTCACCAGTAACAACTAAACCAGAAAGTTGGTTATCAATCACATAGCTTTTCGAACTTTCATTTGTAGAGTAGATACTTCTTGTCAACTGACCAGTTGATGCATTAAATCCTGTGCCTCGATGATAAGTATTCTCTTGGTAGAGAGAGGCATCCATATAACGTGCATTCTGTAAGAATGACCAACCATTGCTAAACTCGTGGTTAATTTTGTAGCCAAGCATAAACACGTCACGCTCAAATTTGCTCCAGTTCTCATCGCCCATTGACACTGATGGAGATTGCGCCTTCAGCACTTCTAATGGCATGGATGAGTTAATTCCCATGGCAGGATCTTTCTGGTAGTACATGTTGAAATTAATCAATGTGCGGTCAGTGACTTGCCAATCTAGCGATGGCGCAAAAACATAACGCTCCTCTTCAGCGCCATTGACTTGGCTATCTTGCTTACGAGCCAAAGCGACCAATCGGTATGAAAAATCACTATCAGCAATCTGACCTGCTGAGTCGATAGAAGCTTCAACTAGATTACGCGATCCTGTCGCAAGGCCTACAGAAGTACGATCTTCCACTTGTGGATTTTTGGCAATGATATTCACCATCCCACCCGGTGGCATTGACCCGTAAAGAACCGATGTTGGCCCTTTAAACACTTCGATTTGCTGAATGGCAATCGGATCAATCTGTGGCTGTAAATTCCAGCCAGGTAAGTGAGGTAATACCAGACCATCGTAGTAACTTAGATTGTTTGTATTGAAACCTCGGATAGAGAAGTTGTCATACATGGTGACTGCCGCACCTTTTTGCTCTGTAACTACACCCGGTGCGTAACGCAATGCTTGAGAAACCGATTTAACACCACGTTGTTCGAGTAACTCGCCCTCAATGACAGTAATACCTTGTGGTGTTTCCTCAGGCTCCAAGGCCGTTTTCGTTGCGGTATTACGATAGGCTTTGCCCATTACCGTAATGGTTTCGAGTTGTGTCGTATCTTGATTTGTCTCGTCCGCTGCTAAAACTGGATGTGAAAAGGCGGTCAGCAGCGCCAATGAAAGGGTTGAGCGCTTAAAATAGGTTGGAGTAGTCATGATTCCCTCAAATACCAATGCTTTTCTAATTAAGAATAAATATCATTTGCATTGTACGAATCTAATAAGAAGAAAGTTAACAATTTGGTGCATCTTTATTAGATTTACTCATTTAACTATCAGCAATAAGCAGGCTGGCCTAGAGAGAATCAGCAATAGGTACCCAATACTCCATTTCTGCCTCGTCAGATAAATGGTCATATCGCGCTGGGTAACATTCGAGCTCAAAACCATCGACGCCTCGATAGCCAGAGTTAGGCAGCCAATGTAGAACAAACCACTCTAGAGTTTTGGGTAGGTTAGCCACCGGTCCCTTATGTTTGATAACGGCATAGGTTTGGCTAGGGACATAGAGGGTATCAAGTTGGTCTGATATCAATGAAGGTAACTGCGGGTAAAGTGGCATTTCACCCAGTTCAACACCCGCCCAATAGTGGATATTACTGCCATCAAAGTGGCTGTGGGTCACATCAATCACACCCATTGCAGGTAAACGTTCTGAAGCACTGCTAGCGACGGTCTCTTCTAGTTTGCGCCAAAGCTGCGGGACTTTCTGTTGAAAGTCAGGGGTAATCGAAAACAAGCCATGAATTTCATCATGAATACCTTTGAGCAAAAAGTCACTCTTCGACTCAACTCTTACTTCAACAAAACTCGCGACTAGCGCACAGTTTCTCTCGGCTGGGTTTTCTATCGGCTTCCGTAGTCCTGTTCTGAGTCCTAACTTACGGTAGGCCCTTGGACTCATGCCGAATTTCTGTTTAAACGAGCGGCTAAAACTGATCTCTGAACTAAAACCAAGCGATAAGCCAATATCAATCACACGCTCTGAGGTATCTAATAGTTGCTCTGCAGCGCTACTCAACTTTAACTCTCGCACATAACTAGCAACAGAAAGCCCTGTTTCAGCTTGAAAAACGCGTTGCAGTTGCCAGCGAGACCAACAGCTTTGTTGGGCGAGCTCATCCAAACCTAGTGGCAAGTGTAAGTGAGAATGGATGTAAGACAGCAGTTTACTGACTCGATTGAACCCATTTGAAAATCGCTCGATACTGTTATCCATTGGATTCCCACTCTTTGCCTCTAGATGAATCACGGATAGTATCAGAAATGTAAATGAGAATTAATATCTGCGGAGTATCATAACCCTAAACAAAAGCGCCTCGGCTGTGATGATCGAAGCGCTTGTGTTGACGTTAATCGTTACTTATTCGGCATTGGTAAAATTTCAAACATACCGTCAAAGTCATCCAAGCTGTTGGTTAGCTTTTCAACTAAGGAAGTATCCCCCGTGAGTTTCGCTTTTCCAGATTGAGTAAGCTCTTTTAGAGTTACCTTTCCAAGCACCATATCCGTCATATCTGTTTTGCTGATGTCTAGCATTACGTCAGTTTCTGGCAAGGTTTCAACTTGGATATTTGCCATGTTCGAGTTTGATACTTCACCAAAATAGTATTCATTCAAATCAGGGTGATGAATACCAAAGTTGAAGTCCAACTCTGCCTGTTCAGCTTTCTCTGCATTGAGTCTAACCGCAATGAAATCTAGGAACATGCCTGTTGGTGTATTGGCTATTACGTCCGGTGAAGCCAGTTTAATAGACGGTTTGATTTCTCCAGTTCTCAGCTCTACCGCACCTTGCAAGTACGAATTGCGCCACGCCATGGTTTCAGACTGGTAGCCTTGCTGTTCAAAACTGTCTGCCAGAGCAAAACGATATTCGATATTGCTTGGTTCACACTGGACTAAATCATTAAATAGCTGAGAGGCTTGCTGATATTGCCCTTGTTCGAAATGTTTCTGCCCTGCGCTAAACAGTACATCCGCCCCCGCTGCTTCGACATAAACACAAGATTTTTCTGTCGTTTGGAGTGGGTTGGTATTTACTGGGTTCATATCATGATAACCAAGGTAAAGGTTGACCACGGCACGAGCATTGTGACTGTATGAACCGTGATAACCGTTAGTATGCCAAGTATCAATTTGCGACTGCGGAACAATCTTTTCGATTTCACGACCTACATCGTTAATCGTCACACCATGGTTCGCTAAGCGCATAGCTTGGTTGTGGATGAAACCGTAGTTGTCACGCTGTAGTGTCATGTAGTCTGAGATTTCGTTGTGCTTAGTCTCTGGAGCATTCCATACAGGCGCAGAGTGAGCGGCGTGAATATTATCGACCAAGCCACTATCGACATAACGCAGTTTGAGTTCTGTTAGGTATTTTGTCCAAACTAACGCATCACGCACTTTTGCTCCGCGGAAGGTATAGATATTGTGCATCCCATCGTAAGTAAGCTCTGCAGTATTCAGTGAACGATACTCCGGAACATAAAGCACGATTTCGGCTGGCGCCTCCGCGCCCGGCATGTTTATCGCGTGGAAATCCAGACCATCAATGGTGACGACCTTTTCTCGCTCTTCTATTTCTACTGTCGGAGCAACCAGAGTGACTTCGCCACGTGAAGTGCCTAGGCCCAACGCGTTATCAACAATGCCTTGGGTATTGTTATCTAAGGTTGTGCCATATTGGTAGTTGGCACGACGGCTCATAGCTGTACCTGCTATTACATTTTCATCAGCTAGCTCTTTGATAAAATCATTAGGCGCATAGATTGGCGCACCTTTAACAAAATCGCCTGACTCTATAATGCCTCGTGAACCGCCAAAATGGTCCGCATGCATGTGTGAATAAATCATACCGGTAATCTTATGCTCACCATTTATTTTCGGCAGATGCATTTTGGCAAATTCCCAAGAGGCCGCAGCAGCTTGCTTGGATAACAACGGATCATGAATCACATAGCCATTGTCAGTGCGATAAATTGTCATATTCGAGAGATCGGCTCCTCGAATTTGGTACACGCCATCAGTCACTTGATACAAGCCTCCCGCGGCGTAATTGAGCATTCCTTGACGCCAAATCGAAGGGTTCACCGAAGCAGGTAACTGATCAACACTCATATCAGACATATACTCAAAACGATTTTTTAATTCACCCGCTTCGTGAGTGCCAAATTCTGCAATCAGCCCCTTTTGAGTACGTTCAAATGCGGTCACGTCTTGCCAAGGTAACTGCTTTGCTAATGCTTCATTAGCTTGCTGTGTGTGCTCTGAAGCAGGCTTTCCTTGATAGGTATCTAAGCTGGCGTAATCCGCGGCCGCTGAAAATGAAACGATAAGCGCTAGTGAAATAGCAGATGGTGCAAAACGGGTAGTCATAATGAGCCTCGTTAGGTCTTATTGTGGGTACGTGGCTACTTTATTCGGTTGACACATCACAATATATACATCAAGGTTTATTTAAAACATCACAAATCACGATGTATTGGAGCACCTTAGATGCAAGAAAGCAGTATCGATCTGAATTTGTTGAAAGTGTTTATCTCTGTCTACGAGCATCGCTCAATTACCATCGCAGCAGAGGTGATGAGCTTGACTCAACCCGGTGTGAGCGGCGTGCTTAAGCGTTTGCAGCAACAACTAGGCGTTCAACTTTTCATACGCTCGGGGCGAGGAATTGCACCAACTCATCAAGCCCATGAACTCGCCCGCCAAATAGAGCCTGCACTGAATCAGATTACTAACGCAATAGAAGGGATGGAGTCATTCAGCACTGCTAATTCACGTCGCTTTGTCGTTTATACATCCGAGCCAATGATGTTAATGCTGTTGCCAAAAATCGAAGCAGACCCAACACTGGGTAAGGTGCAAATTGAACTTCACCCAACGCAATCAAATGAAGAGAAACTACTCCACAACCTAAGCCAGCAAAAGGCAGATTTGGCCATTGATTTTGCCAACTATTCCGCGCCCTCCTTTTTTTCCGAATATTTTTATACCGATGAACTTTGTGTGATTGCCCGCAAAGATCATCCTCGAATAAAAGGGGAACTGAGTTTAGAGCAGTTTTATAGCGAAAAGCATGTGACATTAAAGCTGAGGCGGGAAGATGCCTATCTCGCCGATTATTTTACTGAAGAAGTAATCGCAGAGCGAAATGTCGCCGCAGAGTGTGACTCACTCGTGTCACAGATGACCATGATTTCCAACAGCAACTGCCTAGCAGCCATGGTAAGAAGCATTGCGGATCAATTTGCCGACAAATTAGATTTACAAGTACTGGATGCTCCGTTTACCAATCTTCCGGTTAAATACCGAATGATGACGCATAATCGGATGAAGTATAGCCCCGCTAATCAATGGTTAAGAGAGAAGCTTAAGTCTTACTTTGAAAGCTGAAAATAGAAAGCCCCGATATCAACATCGGGGCTTTTTGGCTCTGTTTTTTAACAGTATAGCGACAGATTAGTGCGCTAACTTTTCAATCACACGCATTAAAAGATTGATTCGTGGCTCGATGGATTCTAGTAACAAGTACTCTTGGTCACTGTGGAAGCCCGCACCAATTGGGCCAAGGCCATCTAGAGTTGGGACGCCCAAAATTGCCGTGTTGTTCGCATCGGAACCACCACCGACTTCCTTCCAGTTGATATCAATTGATAGCTCTTGCGCAGATTGCTCTACTAAAGTCATCAAAGATTCAGTTGCAGCGCTCGGCACCATAGAAGGTTTGTAGGCTTCACGCTCAAGCTCAATCTTCACACCTTCAACAAATGGCGTTTTCGCCATACCGTTGAGCTTTGTATCGACCTCATCGTATTCCGCATTGTTCCAGAAACGGATATCAACGACCGCCTCTGCCTGATCAGGTACAATGTTTGCACCAGCGCCGCCTGAAACAATCCCAACATTAAGTGTCGTGCCCGATTCAAAGTTAGTCATACCATTAATGGCTAAGATCCAGTTTGCCATTTCAGTGATAGCGCTACGACCCTTCTCAGGTTCATTCCCGGCATGCGCGGCAACGCCATTAAAGCTCAGCTTGTAACGTGCCATACCCTTGCGAGCTTTAACCAAGCCACCATCAGCTCGAGCCGCTTCAGCAACCAATACGTTTTTTGCTTGCTTGGCGATTGATTGAATCCACTCGACAGAATCTAATGATCCCGTCTCTTCATCTGGGTTCATGCAAATACAGATAGAAAGCTTATCTAGCACTGCTTGGTCAAGGTTACGCATTGCATAAACAATATTGAGTAAGCCCGACTTCATATCTGACACACCCGGACCATAGGCCTTATCTTGGTCAAGGGACATAGGCCTTAGTTCCGCTGTTCCTACTGGGAACACGGTATCCATGTGGCCCACTAGCATCACATCAATCTGCTCAGGTTGAGGCTTATTGCGAATCTCTAGGCCAACACCTGCTCTACCGCAATCAATCCGCTCGACACTCCAGCCCGATAGCTCTTGGAACTTAGCTTCAAACTGAGAAGCGATAAATTCGATGCCATCAAGTGTGTAAGTGCCGCAGTCCACGTCGATTAAAGGACGCAGTTCTTCTAAATACTCATTTAAAGAGAAATCCATAATTAACCTCTACACAAACAAGTTCATGACAAGCATTGCACCGAATGCGTTAAGTACTGAGATAGCAATCATTACAGGAATGTAGCGACCTTCAGTGCCGATTGGGCCCATGATGCGTCCCATGTATTGAACCTGAGAGCCCATCAGATAAATTGCAGGGGCAAGAATCGCGATATGTGCGCCATTAAGAATGCCTTGGTCAAAAAGCGTGATAACCACACCTACCGCGCCACCCATCGACATCCAAGCACCAATCAGTACTGCGGCTGCCTCTCCCGGCAGTCCAAATACCGCCATAATTGGAGAGAAGATTGTACCCATCAAATCCAATGCACCAGTAATTTGCAGTGCTTTGATGATCACAAACGCCATCAATACATTAGGGACAGTCGAGGTTGTCGCAATTACCCAGCCTTTCTTAGCGCCCTCAACGAAGATGTCGGTGACCATTGGCTTTTTCGCTTGTACTTCACTCATTGTGCTGCCTCCTCTTTTAGATTTTGTGCATTATCTTTGCCTTGCTTGCCTTCTTTACCTTCTTTACCTTCTGTGATGTTGAGATAAATGCGGAATAGATTCGCGCCGATAAACTTGAAGATGAACATAATCGCTACGGCAAGACCAATAGACGAAGTCACCGCTAGAGATCCATCAGCCAAAGTTAAGGTGAAAAGTACCGCCCCCGATGAGAAGAAGTTAACGATGGTCGCACCTGCAGTGAACTGGAACATGGTGAAGACATCCGTTTCACGCTTGGTGAGTCGTCCTTCGTCTTTAAGCTGACGAGTCATGGCTGCACCCGCGTCAGTGCTTTGTAAGGAAGCGATTAAGGCAAGGCCAGAGCTGCCCGGAATGCCCATTAAAGGACGTAGTAGAGGAGAGAGCAGTTTACGCGCCGCGTCAAGCGCACCGTAATGCTCAAGTACGTTGATCACACCAAGTGCAAACATAACCGTTGGGATTAGCGTTAGAGCAAAGATAAAGCCATCGCGCGCACCACTACCGCCTTTACCACGTAAAGAAGTAGTCGCGGCTTCTACGCCTTCGGCAGTCTCTTTGACATCATAAGCAACAGAGCCAAACGAGCCGTTCAAGGTTGTAAAATCAAGCACCCCATACCATTCGTTCGACTTCATCAAGCCAGAGAAAAACACCACTGCGAAGGCCAAGGCAGCATAGCAGCCCCATGTTACCTTTCGCTCTTTTTGAGTTGGATTAGACATAATTCACCTATGTATTCGTATGTGGAACAGAACACATAGGATCATGAGGTAAAGCGCCGCGCAGTATGATGATCCGTATCAAGTAGTAATACGACTTATGTTTCCTCCTTTAATCGCGATCATATTTTGTGATTACTCGCATAAATAGCACATCAAACCACACCAATAAATCAACATTGCACATCATAAAGATTCATAATTTGTTAATTAATCGCTGACAATTCAAGCAGATCAAACCTACTTCACATACGTAAAACGCATTCGTCTTTAGAATGGAACCACAAAACATAAAACAACAATCCGCTTTCAAAGGAGTGAAAGTATGAAATTGCAGTGGTCCATTTTTGTCGCCCTTTTTTTTCTGCCCTTTTCAACATTCGCCGCATCTTCTTCTGATCAAATACTACCTCTTACTCAATCGACTATAGGTTATACCGCACTGATCATTTTCGGCATCGCCTATACGCTTGTGATGCTGGAAGAGTACCTTCAGCTTAGAAAGTCAAAACCGGTTCTACTTGCAGCCGGTATCATTTGGGCAATGATTGGTTATGTGTATTCTCAGCACGATCAAATCGAGGTTGCTAAAGCAGCGTTAGAGCATAATTTACTTGAGTATGCCGAGCTGCTCCTGTTCCTGCTCGTCGCCATGACCTACATCAGTGCGATGGAAGAAAGGCGGCTATTTGATGCCTTACAAGCTTGGATGGTGGGTAAAGGCTTTAACTTTAAAACCCTGTTTTGGCTGACCGGTATATTGGCATTTTTCATTTCACCGATTGCCGATAACCTAACCACCGCGCTACTCATGTGCGCTGTGGTGATGAAAGTGGCAGGAGACAACACCAAATTTATTAACCTTGCGTGTATCAACATTGTCATTGCAGCTAATGCCGGCGGAGCATTTAGCCCGTTCGGTGATATTACGACCTTGATGGTTTGGCAAGCGGGCCATGTCTCGTTTGCTGAGTTTATGCCTTTATTTATTCCATCGGTCGTGAACTACGTTTTACCCGCGATTATTATGTCAATGTTTGTTCCAGATACCAGTCCAAACGTTGTCCACCAGCACGTAGAGCTTAAGCGTGGTGCAAGACGTATTGTTGGGCTGTTTATTCTTACCATCGCCACGGCGGTTGCTTTCCATGCTGTTCTTCATTTTCCTCCCGTAATCGGCATGATGATGGGATTGGCCTACCTACAGTTCTTTGGCTTCTTCTTACGTCGAACCCTCAAAGCTTCCCTTCATAAGAAGGCTGCCATTGCCATTGAGAACCGTGATGATATCGCACTCAAACGCTTAGGTTCTGTGGTGCCGTTTGATGTATTTCGACGCGTCTCCCATGCCGAGTGGGATACGCTACTCTTCTTCTACGGCGTGGTAATGTGTGTCGGTGGCTTAAGCTTGCTTGGCTACCTTGGTATGATTTCAGAGGTGATGTATACCCAGTGGGATCCTGTTTGGGCCAATGTGATGGTTGGGATTCTTTCAGCCATCGTCGACAACATTCCGGTTATGTTTGCTGTACTCACCATGGAACCTTCAATGGATATGGGTAACTGGCTACTTGTGACACTCACAGCAGGTGTCGGTGGTAGTTTACTTTCAATTGGTTCTGCGGCAGGTGTGGCTTTGATGGGAGCGGCACACGGTAAGTACACCTTCTTTGGTCACCTAAAATGGATGCCCGTGATTGCGATTGGTTACGCTGCGAGTATTGCCGTTCATATGATGTTAAACGGCAGCTTATTCACCTAAATTAGTTACTTTGTGAAGGAATGAAGTCTCGTTTGCGCCAAGTAGCTGATAATTGATATTTGGCGCAGATACTACAGGTCAAAAGCTCCTGCTGACCATGAATACGCATCACAATGTCTTCGCGCTTTTCTTTCGAGTTGTTGCGCATCTGAATGGTTAAGTAGTTGTCTTCCACTTCAAAGGGCTTGGTATAATCAAGCCCTTGCTCTTTGATGATGGTCACTTTGGCGTCTTTGAACTCTAGCAAGTCACCATTAAATTGATTCTCGAAGATACCATTAAAAGAGTAAGTCTCTTGGTTGAGCATGCGTTCAGCTTTTTCTTCCGAGCAGCCAAACAATGCCCCTGACATTACGCCACACAATAAAAAAGTTAATGCTGGTTGCCCATTGACCATCTAGTTACTCCATTTGCTCCAACTTGAGAAGCTTGGCTTTACGCTCGACTCCCCCCGCATAGCCCGTTAGCTTACCATTTTTCCCTATCACTCGATGACATGGCACGATGACTGATACCGGATTTTTACCATTGGCTAACCCCACAGCTCTGACCGCTTTAGGATTACCGATGGCGTTAGCCAGATCTTGATAACTCCAGGTCTCACCGTATGGAATGGTCGTCAGCGCCTCCCATACTTGCTGCTGAAACTCGGTTCCAACCGCCGAAATAGGTAAATCAAACTCCCTTCTATCGCCAGAAAAATACTCATCTAACTGCTTGATTGCTTTAATAAGTATAGGATCATTTTTCGACAATTGACCTAACTCTTCAGGTTGTGTTGTCTGAATTTCAAACCAAACGCCAAGCAAGCCTTTCTCATTGGCTTGCAGTGTAATTGTACCCAATGGTGAAACATAGGTGGTATAACAATTGTTCATGCATGACTCCAGCAATGGAATGTCGCGTAGCTCCCCCACGGAGAAGCATTCGTAGATGATAACTTAGGGAACTGATTAAGGGCTTTTTTCACCACCAAATCCCCATCCAGAAAACAGTTTGGTTCAGAGGCCCCGCGCAAACGCGCGTAGTTGACCGTCCAAGGTCCTATACCTTTCAGCTCTAGCCAACAATCTAACGGCGCGTCAAATCCTTCAATCATAAAGTGTGCAAAACGTGACAGTGTTTCTTTACGACTTTGCGGCATGCGTAAGAAGCTCAAATCAGCCGCTGCGACTTCTGAAGGCTTGGGAAAATGTGTCACACACTCGGGTTGTAGTGTATTCACTAATAAGTTCAACTGACCAATAGCGGCTTTAATTGAAACTTGCTGACCAAGAATCGCACGAACGCCCGCTTCCCAAGTACTCCAAACACCAGGAATGCGAATACCGGAGCATTTGACGAGTTGCGGTTCAATATCAGATAAGTGCTGCTCGATCTGCAATACATCACTGTCGAGATCAAACATACGCCTTAGCTGATTGACCAAACATCTCAGTAACGACATATCATCGAGTTTAAACTCGACGCGCATAATACCGGGCTTGGGGTTAGAGATAGAAAACCAGCCTGCTTGCCCTTCCAACTCAAAGTGCCTTTGATAGCTAGTATCAGTTATTGTTTCTAAGCCTGAAATCGCTCTCAAACGGTAAAAATCCAGCATATGCTGCCAATCCAGTGGGCCACGAAAAGCGAGGTCAACATGGTTAGATTCCGTGTGAATCGAACTACTTTTTCTTACTTGAGAGGGGGGCAACTTCATGACTTGTTTAAACGCATCATTAAAACGTCGCACACTATTAAAACCACTTGCCAGAGCAACATCAGTGATCGATAAATGACTAGTATGAAGCAATTGCTTAGCAAACATCAGTTGATAATAAAGCGCATACTGCTTCGGTGACATGCCGAGGTATTGATTGAACAGCTTGCGCAGATAGCGATCGCTAATTCCTAATCGCTCAGACAGCTCAACTAAAGATGCATGATGTAGCGCGCCCTGCTCTATCAGCTTAACCGCTCGCTGAAAGGTAACTTCCACCCCCTTCCACGCCCAAGAGCTTGGCGCGCTATCTGGCCTGCAACGCAGACAAGGACGATAACCAGCTTGCAGTGCTTGCGCCTTATCGAAATAATATTCTACGTTTTCTTCTTTAGGCAGATTTGCAGGGCAAATAGGTCGGCAGAAGATGCCTGTCGTTTTAACTGCCACATAAAAGCGCCCATCAAAGCGGCTATCGCGGGCGATTCTAGCGTTATGACAATCTTTTTGTGTCAGAGTGACAAGGCCACTTTCCATGTGCTTTTCCGATATTGTTCAAACTGTTACCCAAAGTCTAAATCTTCACACAATAATTACTAGCCATTTTCGGAACTGTATCGAATTTGCCAACTGTTTTTCTTCTTCTAAAGTTATTAATGCAGACCAAAAAATAATAAGGAAGTTGGCTATGAACCTGCACTCTTGCACTATTGTGCTCAATGACGAGCTCACTATGACGTGTAACAATGTTGAACAAACTCTCGGCATCATTGATCAACACGGACCGACCAATATTCATCGAATACTGATTGATACCTTTGATGGCAATGCGATCCAAAGCTTTCATGAACTTAGTATTGAAGAATCAATCGAAAGTCTAATGAGTATGTGAGCTTTGACTAGCTAGGTGGATTCGCGATTGGTTTCCGCCTAACCCCAAAAATGTTGTGCAGGAAATCGACCGTAGATTTGCTCTACTTTCCTCGACTCACTCTTATTCAAAATTTTTGAACATTATGCTCAAACTCAAGTAGTTTTTAGTAAGTCAGCGTCTCCCTATACTCTTTTCATAAAGAGACGACATGGTTTGAATGATTCGAACCTCTATAGAAAAGAGACACAATTATGACCAATACACTTGTACTGAAATCCAGCATCTTGGGCCCTCACTCTCAATCAAACCAACTGATTGACCACGCACTTGAAGGTAAAACTGGCATTATTGAGCGTGACTTGGCTGCAAACCCTGTACCAGTACTGGATATGAGTGTTGCTACAGCGCTGCGTGGCGGAGACGATCTTTCGGACGAGCAACAAGCGGCACTTACTCTTTCAGATCAGTTGATTGAAGAGTTGAAAGCAGCAGACCAACTGGTTATCGCAGCACCGATGTACAACTTTATGGTCCCGACTCAGCTAAAAAATTGGTTCGATATTATCGCCCGTGCAGGTGTGACTTTCACTTATACCGAAAAGGGCCCTGTGGGTTTAATCGAGAATAAGAAAGCGATTGTTGTTACCACTCGTGGTGGTCTACACAAAGATTCTCCGCGCAACTCTATTGAAAGCTACGTCACCACTATGCTTGGTTTTATTGGCATTACAGAGGTTGAATTTGTCTATGCTGAGGCCCTTAATATGGGTGAAGAAGCTGCTCAAACCGCTCGTGAAGATGCACTAAAGCAACTCGTAAGCTTGGTTTAAGAGATTTAGCTTGATCCGATACTAAACGCCTCGCTAAAAGCGAGGCGTTTTTTTTGTATCTTGTTAAAGCCAAATGCTATTCGTCGTCAACAGGCAAATCTGCCATTTGTTGGAGACTGTAGGCCGTTACCGGATCGATGGTTTTGACTAGCTCTTCCACTTGTTTAATCGCTTCAATCGAGGTGCTCGCTTTACGATAGCTCAAATAAATTGGGCGATACCAGTCTTCCACCCCTTCAACCTTATGTAGCTGACCAGAAGCAAGGAAAGGCTCGACGAGTGAAACGGGTAAGTAGGCACTGCCACCCTTTTCAAGAATAAAATCCAATGCGATACGAGCAGTCGATGTGCGCAAGTACGGCGCTGGGATCTTCGGATGACGCTCTGCGTGCTCTGATGCGAATTTCGTTCCCCAATCCACATAAACATATTTGTCTTCAAACACCGATTCAAGGGAATCTCGCTGAGTGGACACTAAGATCAGTACCACATCAGCGACTTTCTTGCAGTTGAGCTCGTCCGCTTTGATCTGGTCAAAGGCAAACGCCATATCTAGGGTACGCTCCTGCAAACAACGAGAAAGCACTTCGCGCCCCATGATCTCAGCCATAAAGCCATAGCCTTCGAACTCGTCGGTGACCAAGCTCAAGCAGTTTTGTAAATACGCATCCCAAACGCTAGGCGTGCCACCTAAAGTTAGCTGCAGCGCCTTACCACTTTCCAGCGACAACTCTAGTTTCGCTTGCTGTAAGGTGCTGACCATGACCTCAGCGTAACCGATCAGTCTTTCGCCCGCCGAGGTGAGTTTGATGTTGTTACGATCGCGAATAAACAGCTGGGTATCAAAATAGCTTTCTAGCTGCTTGATTCGCGCGCTCACTGCAGCTTGGGTGATGTACAGATTTTCTGCAGCCTTACCAAAGTGTCTTACTTGCGCCAATTCTAAAAACGTTCTAAAGACTTTTACGTCCATGGGATTTCCTCTACCGACAATCTTGAAAGGTTAGCAAGAACGGTAATTTTTTATAATCTTCAAGTCACTAAAGTGTTATCTAAATTTAATAAAACTATTCGATAGTTAAGATAAAAATGTTTTGTTTTTCTTTTATGAATTTTACGCCTACTTTTCGCACTAGTTCACCCATGTAGGTTTATATAGAGGCTACCAAAATGTCAGACACTCAATTTCGTCATGGCAAAAAACGTTTTTACGACAACACTAAGTTTCCGCGCGGTTTCGCTAAGTCTGGCGATTTTACGCTCGCAGAAGAAGAAATCCTAACGCTTTATGGCGATACCATGCTTGGTCTTGAGTCTGGAGATCTGCACCCAGAAAATGCCGAAGAGAAACACTTCGTTAAAGTACTGGTGCATCCAGGCAAAGCAAAGTCTAAGTTAGAGCGAGTATGGTTAAAGTATGTGCAGTTGGCTCGCGGTCGTAAGCGCTTCCATACACTGAACGGGCGTACTAAGCCTGATGCGAGTAGCGTTGAAGATTACTCAGATGACGTGAGTTTAGTCGAAGAAGATTAACGCTAAATATAAAATGCCCCCAGTAATGGTTTAACCAATTATTGGGGGCATTTCAGTATCTAGGGCTTTATAACAAAAGCAGAGAGGTTATTTAGCGTTCACTGCCTTAACAAAGGCTTCTTGAGCGCCGTCTATGTTAAGTGCTTTTGCCTCATCTAGTAAGCTTAGTGCTTTAGGTATCTCTCCATTTTTAACAGCCTTCTCTATTTGTTCAATGTAGAAATCAGAGCTGTCTACGCTCGAAGGAACATACTCTGAATGCTCCCTAATACGCTTTGTCACTATGTCGTTTGCAGAGACATTTAATCTTAGAAGTCCGTTCGAAGCGTGAAAGACTGTTGGATCTTCAACCAGTGGTGGAACTGTACTCTTTGCCATTGCAAATAGCTTTGCAGGGTGCAATACCGTCGAAGTATTCTGGACATCGGATAATGTAGTGTAGATCAATACACGAAGAGGCTGCAGTGAGCTATCAGGGACCACAGTCAATTTAGTTTCAAACATATCAGGGTCGAGATATTTGGCATGCTTGTAATTAAATTCGTTGAAGCTTCTCTGATACAAGACGTTATCATTTGCATCAAGAATCATTATATTTGCAGCGTAAAGTGATTTCTCGTTTTGAACTAAAGTTGATAATTCAATATCTAAACTGCCTCGGTTTCCCGGCACCTCAAAAGCCGCAATGGGGCCAATGCTGTTTTCATTCAAAAGTGACTGGCTCTGCTCCGATACTTTAAATTCAACAGACGCTGGAACTTCTAACTTTTGCCAATCAACATCCGCTATTCTTGTAATCTGTATCGAATCCGCCGGAGCTACCGTTGACACAGTATCAGTACTCGTGCATCCAAACAGTAGAGCAGAAAATAATAGTGGGTAAAACTTATTCATACTAATCTCCAGACATAAAGCCAAACGAAAAGCAGCCAGAATAACTCTGGCTGCATGCAACTATCAATGCGAAAGTTGTTTACTCACTTGGCTTACCACCAAGCTTCTACCTGAACACCAACCATTGTTTCAGCTTTGTTGCCGTTGGTGTCGTCTTTAACTTTATCACCAGAGTAGTTAGTTACATAGGCGCGAATAGAAGGACGAGCCCAGAAGTTAGAACCTGCGTTCCACTCTTGCGCTAGCGTAACTTTAGTTAGGTCTTGCCAGTCGTTACCTTCCGTTCTCTCATTTGCGTAACCCAACTCTAGCACTGTAGCCATTGTCTCATTCCATTTATAGCCAGGGCGTACAACAAAGTTGTAGAAGTCCGTTTTTCCTTTCATGAAGCTATTTTTAGAAGTCGTTTCATCAATATCTTTAGAACCATAAATGGCTGAGTAACCTAGATTCCATTGATCTTGTTCAACCACACCCCAATCGATGATACGCCAGCCGTTACCTTTCACAGCGTTCATACCTTCGCCAGCATGGTTATCGAAGCCACCAATTGCTAAGCCATCTGTACCGTACTGGAAGATTACTTTGTTAAAACCACCAAAGAAATTACCTTGAGTGTGCTCAATTGTCGCAAGCGCACCAGTATTGTCAGTCAATGACTTGTTGCTCACTGTTTTTTCTTGCCCTTCAGAAAGAGAAGCTGTACCAACAATTAATGCTAAGTCAATTGAGCCATTTTCGTTTGCTTGAATGCCAGACAGACGGAAATCACCTTTGTATGAACGGCGCCAGTTATCGTCTTTGTAACCATTTGAGTAATCGTCTTGCCAGTCTTCAGAAGACATTGTCACTGCAGCAGAAAAGTTACCGAATCCAGTATCGATGTTCTCAATACCAGCACCATAACCTGAGTTATTTAGGTAGTAGAAATCAAGGATGTGAATGTCTTTACGTTGATAGAAGCGCTTACCACCCCAGATAGTGTAATCTGCATAGTCAGCCTTAACAAAAGCTTCACGAAGCGAAGTGTTGCCGCTATCCCAAGGGCCACCATCGCCTACACGCTGCATAGAGTTGCCTTGGCGATCAACGTTTCCTTCTTTTGATGCGTAAGCAAAACGAGTATGTACAGAAAATGCCACATCGTTCTGATTGTAAACTTCTTTACCTAGTGCAATCTCAGCATAAGTATCTACTTCATCACCAAGGCGGCCTACCGCATGGCCTGAACCACCATGTCCGTAAGATGCCGCTGCACCACCATCAACGTTTGTCCCGATACCCGCACGCATGTAGCCATTAAACTGAAGCTCACTTGCGAATGCAGAACCAGCAACCAAGGCACTTACCACTGCGGCAGCCAATACACTTACTTTTTTCATTTTTAACTCCATTTAGGGTTTATTATTCTTGTTCCGCTCTGATTAACTTTTTCCGTAAAGGCAGAAACAGAAGTCATTAAAAAGAGAGGTAAGATGGGCAAGCCCCCCGAGACTTAACCCCATTTGCTTCAACTGCAGCAAGATTACCTAGGGAGGAGAAAAACCGACTCATCCAGATGAGAAATAGTTAGGGGGGATGAGAAAGGATGAGAAATCATACCGCACAATATTTTTATGTATTGAGTCACAAAAATTGGGCTGAGAAATAATGTTGTTAGAAAATTAGCCAGATCAAAACGTAACCTAGCTCACTATTTAACGCTTAATCATCATAATTCTGAAATAAAATTACATTTATAATTTTGTCGTAAGGCGCTTGACCAATCTCCTTCAAAACTATTTACTTAAGATTCAACAATAAACAATTACAGTAAAGTAGTGATCATGCCGTGCTCCCGTCCATACCCTTTAGGTGCAACACCAGATAATAAAGGGTGTAACTTTTCTATATATTCTCCTAATGCAGACGATATCCAGTTGGCGTTATTTAATGACAATGGTGAGTTTAAAACCTACCCATTAACCAACGAATACGCTGGAATTAAGTTTACCTATATTGAAAATATCTCAGTTGGGCAAAAATACGGATACATAGTCAAGCAAGGTGATAAACCGCATTTGATTTCAGATCCATACGCCAAAGCGATAGAAAAGTCGCTTCACTATTGCACACCTTTTAATTCTGAAAAGAGTTTTCAACTGGCTAAGTGCGTTGTGGTCGAAGACACATTTGACTGGCAAGGCATCACTAAACCTAACCACCCTCGTGAAGAAATCGTGCTTTTTGAAACTCATGTAAAAGGCGTAAGTAAGCTCAATTCTTCGGTTCCTGTCGAACAGCGTGGTGGCTATCTAGGGTTAGTCAGTGACGCTATGCTTAGCTTCTACAAACAGCAAAATATCAATACGCTCCAACTACTGCCTGTTGCCGCCTGTATGCACGAGCCTCATCTTCTCAAGATGGATAAGGTTAACTACTGGGGCTACAACCCATACCTATTTATGGTTCCTGATCCGCGCTACGCCGCCAATGATGCAGTAGTGGAATTAAAAACTGCAATTCGAGAACTGCACCGCAATGGCATCGAAGTCATCCTCGATGTGGTATACAACCATACTGCCGAAGGCGGAGCAGACGGCCCTGTTTTTAACCTCAAGGCTCTCGACAATCGCTACTATTTTAAACAAGGCGATCACTACGCTAACTTTACCGGTTGTGGTAACACGGTTGACCTTTCCTATCAGCCTGCCATGAATTTAGTCATGGACACACTAAGATACTGGGCAAAGGAGTTTCAAGTCGATGGATTCCGCTTTGACTTAGCCGCGACGCTTGGTCGTCATGGCGAACATTTCAGCCCAGACTCGGCGTTTTTCAAAGCGGTTGCCCAAGATCCAATCCTTCGAGAAGTAAAACTGATCGCAGAACCATGGGACATAGGCCCAAATGGTTACCAAGTTGGAAACTTCCCGTTTGGATGGAATGAATGTAACGATCGACTGCGTGATATTACCCGTAGTTTCTGGCGTGGTGACCAAGGCTTCTTAAAAGAGTTCGCGACCCGCCTGATGGGCTCACGTGATCTCTATAGTGCAGCTAATTGGCCTTACAAGCTCACCGTTAACTACATCACCTACCACGACGGTTTTTGTATGCAGGATCTTGTTTCTTACAAGCATAAGCATAATGAAGCCAACGGCGAGCAGAACCGAGATGGGCATGGTGACAACCGCTCAGACAACTACGGCGTAGAAGGCGAAACAGAAAATCCAGCCATCATTGAGCTACGAGAAAAGCAAAAGCGTAACTTTATGGCGAGTTTACTGTTTGCGTTTGGCATTCCTCATATTCTTACTGCGGACGTGCTCTCTCACACCCAAAACGGCAACAACAATGCGTATTGCCAAGACAATGAAACAAGCTGGCTAAACTGGCAGCCTTCAGAAAGCAAAACGCAATTTAAGTCATGGCTTGCAGACATGGTCGCGGCAAGACAAAAATATATGGTGCCATTTATTCGCGCATTCAGTGGCGAAAAGCGCAATGACAACCGTATATACTGGCGACGACTCGACGGTAACTTTATGGAGCACGACGATTGGAATCGCCTCAGCTCAGTAGCATTGCATTTAGGCATTGGCAAAAACGGCGAAGAGCTGTTCTATTGCATCAACCAGACCAACGCTCCTGCTCGCTTTACCATGCCTGAAAATGACAAAGCGGAGTGGACCATGATCTGTAATACAGACTCCCACGAATTACATCAAACCATTGATCACAAACAGGTCTTAGTTGCCCCCCGATCGATTGCGATCTTTTTTGCCCACAGCTAACTTCACAATTATGAGCAGTATGGTGACATGCTGCTCATTTTTAACTCAGCATTTAGATATAACCTAGACTTATATTCATTGATGTGCCTGTGAAATCCATTTAATATACGCCGCAAAATAATTATAGCTTCCCCGTTATTATCAGTTGGCACATCATGGCGTTACCAAAATTTCTACTTCGAACGCTCAGACCGTACGTAATTCTCTTAGTTATAGGGATCATCTACGCGGCCTATCATCAATTTCAGAAATCTGAAAAAAACGCGTACTCTCAATCATTTGCAAACGTCAAAACGGCTTCGAGCCTGATATCATCTCAAGTTGAAGCTGCAGTCAGTAAACTCTATATATTGGATGATGCGACCTCCGTCAGTGAATTCGATATCACGGCAAAGCGCATTCTGGAGCATACTCCTTCATACATAGACATCATTTCTGTCAACAGTGAAACCGGTCAGTATCGCTCAAGTTTACTCGCAGCGACACGTTCAGAACGAGCGGCACAACTCGTTTGGCACCCACTAGACCATGTTTCCTCGCATGTTTATGTCTCCTCTATCTACGAGAAGCAACCGAGAAAGTGGGTCTTTGCGGTTAAGTTCATCCAACAAAATAGCAATGAGATCTGGATAGAATTTGACCTCAAATCTACAACGCAAAGCTTGTTGGGTCTTCGCACGTTAGACTGCGGCTACCTGTTTGTGGTTGACAATACCAACGGACGATTAGTGTTTCATCCCACCCCGCACCGCATCGGCACTAAATCGATCAGCTATCGAGCTGGGATTGATGATAAAATTAATAGCGGCTCACTCTTTGGCAAGCACGAGTACTTTTACAAAGGTCACCTAAAGCTATCTGTGTTCGACGGCAACAATCCTTACAACTGGGTATTCATTGCAGGCACAAATCGCTCCGATGTCCTTGCCGCGACGCACCAGTTCGCTTTAACTGCCGTCGTTATCATTTCACTTCTGCTCCTAGCGGTTATCGTTAATTATCTGATTTATCAGCTTAATAGCCACCTTGCTGAGCTCAACACTAAGGTTGATTTGGCAGATTTTAAGCACTGCTTGCGTGATATTTTAAATCGTTTCTGCCACCACAAAGGCATTCAGATTTGCTTCTATGATGCAGATTATGGGCACTTTACGACGATTGATTATCATGGAAATAGCCATATTGTTTTACACGATAGTGAACTGGCCAAGCGTTTCGCTCCAAGCTCGATGAGCTATAAAGGTAGCCGTTACGCAGATCCATTAGCCAAACGCTTACAAATCAAATCGCGCCACTACACACTGCCATTATTTGATAGAGAGAACTTAATCAGTGTCATCTATATCAAAGCGACCTTTCCTGGCTTTCATAGTGTCTTGAGGATGATCCGAGACTACTCTGAAGTCGCGTTATCTAACCTTCTGATTCATAAAAGACTTCGCAGTAAAGATGTCATGACTCACCTTGACAACAAACTCACGCTTCGCGAACAAATGGAATCACATATTGACGGTGAACATGTTTACATGGCTATGATGGATATTGACCATTTTAGGCGTATCAATGACCAACATGGCCACTTGTGTGGCGATCAGGTCATCATTCATACGGCAGAACTCATGAAGAAGTGCTTTCCCAAACCTAAAGCGCTCAGTCTTGCTCGTTACAGCGGAGAAGAGTTCTCCCTTCTATTTAGAGCTAACGATGAGAACGACGCCTATGAGCAATGTGAACTGTTACGTTACATGGTAGAACAATCTAAAGTCGTGTTTGATGATGTACCGGTTGAGTACTCAATCAGTATCGGGATCACGTCAATGAAAGGAAACCAAAACATGACCATAGGCCGCGCAGATAAAGCGCTCTATCAAGCCAAAGGGCTCGGTCGAAACCAAGTGGTGTTGAATACCTTTGACTAATTGAGAAAGGGAAGTGGCTGAAGTCACTTCCCTTTTTTACAATAGTCTTCAATGTACTTAATTGATATTGTCGATATCTATCACCATAAACCGAATTTGAGTGCTTGATGTTGCCTCATAGATAACACCCACATCTTCGTTACCCAACGCACCTTTGTCTTGAAGTTTGATAAGGTCTGAATAGGCACTATAACCGTCTCTAAATTGCGTTCTCTGGGTGAAGTTATAGTTGCCCGCACCATCTTCGACAGCGCTCCAAATAGCCAGATCGTTTCGATCGGAACTCACGGCTGAATTGCCCTGTGGTCCAGACATCAAGACTCGGTTGTTTCCGTAACCTAGTAGACCGATATCAACTTGATCCAGTTTGAAGAATAAGGCTCCATTAACCGAATTGCGCTCTTCATTAACCATGGTCCAATTTTGTCCTTGGTCGTGACTAATAAAATGGTAGCGATTGAAGTTGCCAACGCCTGTTACACCATCATTTCGAGCCGACATCAAAATCCTACCGTCGTTCAGCTCAACCATATCAGCTTCACTCGGCTCGATGGCATAAGTGGGGGTCTGATTACCTGCGTGCCAAGTCGTGCCATGATCATCACTGTAGATTGAAACAACCGACAGTTGAGAAAACGCATCCAGAACAATAGCTGGGAAAATCAACCGCCCATTGCTAAGTTGAATTCCCTGCCCAGGGCCTGCATTGATACTTTTCCACCCCGGATCGCCTTTGCCATTGAACGCGCTAGTTTTGCTCCAACCTTGTTCCGCCGGATGCTTGATCACGGAGCCATTGACCCTTTGCATCAAACTTGCGTCGAAGTAGTATTGCTGAGTACCGTCAATCGAAAACTCAATACTATGGTAAGCAGAAACCCCTTTTGTCGATGAACAGCCATTTCCCCAAGTCACTGTTTTACTCGAATGACTCTGCCCAGACCAATTAGAAGCCACTAAGGTTCCATCCACGTAAAAACTAGCACTATTACCCGTGCCCACAATTTGATAATCATGGTAGCCTGAAACATCGAAATTCATTGGAAACTCAAGGTTTCCACCATCTGAATAGAGGACTGCCTTGACTGTTTTATCTGAGTTCACATGCAGATCAGCGAGAAAGCGCTTATTGCCGTTACCGTAATATTGAACATTGCATGATCCTTCTGCCACCCTCGAATTCCAACTTAGGCTCCACCCTTCATTGCTCGCTTGAGTAATTTGTGCTGGTGATGGTGTCACAGACCAAGTCGCACGTCCTGCGGTTCCATTAGTCCCATTAGCCATCCAGTTAATGTCTTTGACTTGGTCAAGAACATCAATGGCAGCAGACCAAGTTTGGCCGTTGTCATCGCTCGTTCGGTAAAATAGCTTATGCTGAGGGTCATCAAAAGGAACGCAGCTACCATTTTGCGCACAATTGTTGTCCCACTTGGTATAGAACACAAACATTCTCCCAGTGGATTTATCAACAAATGGGCGGGGATCGGAATACGCTTCATTCGCGACTTCATGGATAGCTTGATAGTCACTCCAAGTCACACCATTGTCTGTTGAACGCCGGCTTTTGATACTTGTTGGGTAGCCGCTCCCAGGATCTTTACTTGAGGCACGTCCTTCTGCAAACGCGACCAGTGAACCATCTTGCGCGACCACTATCGATGGAATACGGTAGTGGCTACTGCCACCGTCTCCACCTTGAAACACCACCACATCCCTAACGTTGGGCGCGACAGCATAAGCATTCATCGAAGCCGCTAACATACCAAATGTTAGTAGTCCGAGTGTGATTAAACTCTTTTTGTCAATTTGTTCCATCAATAATAGTCCTCATTTGTTTGCAATAACCGACCTGCAATTCAATAGGAAATAAAAGGTGTATAGGCCCCCTACACCATGGTTTCACAGTGCAGAGGAGAATTGCTTGGTCTTGTACAGAGAGTTTTAGCTAGCTATTTATAGGGGGAAATAACGTCCGCCAACTAAGGGTGTAACATTGAGATTGCGCGTCTCCTTTACTATCTTCACCTCCTAACAGATACATTGTATTGTCGTGAGAAATCGACACGCCATACGCAATTCCATGAGGAAGATGCATAACTTGGTGCCATGTAGTGCCATCGAATCGCCAAACTTTGTTCTCGTAATGCTTGGTCAATCCTTGATGGCTATACCACTGCCCTTTCTGCAAATTGTTTTGGCTGCCAATAAAGTAGGCGCCGCCAGCCACAATAATTTGTTTTTCAACTTGCCCAACAAAATGACCTGCCAATCCCTCATGGCTGCTATCGGCATGACAAATAGAAGGGAGTAAGCGGTTATTGGTCATATCGCCGTTGTCGAACTCAAATGCTTTGCTCTCTAAGCTACGTAAGCCCGGTTTGATCTCTCCTTCAATTAGGGTAACCGTATTGTTTTGCTGAATGACCCCTGCGCCACAATTGGCAAGATAAGGATTCCGGCCAACCTCAGACCATGTCTCATTGGTGCAATCAAATAGCCAGATAGTTTGATTCCAACCGTAGTCCTGGGCTGGGCGAGACATAAACTTGGTTAAGGTTGCCTGATGTTTTTCTGGTTGTTGAGCTGGGTCAATTTGTGAAATTTCTGCGACAAAATGATCAAAGGTCTCTTTATCGTAGCCACCAAAGCAGCCTAGCTTTTCCGCATCAATCTGACACATAGATGCTCCCAATAAACCCACTGGAATTTTAGTCTCGATGGATTGCCAACGATTACGTTTAGCTTCATAGACGTAGCTATCCTCTAAAACAATTGGTGTAGTACTATTTTCAGGTTGGCCTGCCCCAGAAAATACATAGAGCTTGTCATCACACACTGAGAATGCCGCACCATCACGCGTAGTACCCGGAAACTCAGACGCCCTCTGCCACCCTTTTATTGGCGCATCCAAATCATAGAAAAATAGGCGCGTCCCTGCGCTCCCTAAACCGACGTAGAGTTTGTTACCAATCACTCCCCCAACGCCGTTTTTCACCCCAATTGGCAAAGGTGGAAAAGAATTAATCACTAATGACATGCTCTGAGCCCTTAGTCCATGACGTCAACGGATGAGCCATTCCACGCTAGCATGTAGACATTTTTGCTAGCACTGCGATCACTTTTCTCACCTCCAGCGATGAGTACACCTTGGGCGGTGGAATAAGAGGTACCATAAGCCAAACCTTGTGGAAGACCATTAACTTGCTTCCACAATCCCTGTTGCTGAACATACATTTCTGGATTAAATGCTTTGCTATAGCCGTCGTGTGCAAACATTTTCCCACTCTCGAAAGCGGATTTCGCACCATGGAAGTTCGCTCCACCTGCGACAATGACCACGCCATTGCTTTCACCGGCAAAAGCACCCGCGACACCTTCTTGAACACTCCCCTTTGTAGGCGCTGGTAATGCATGTTGGCTTTGCCAAGGCTGAGTTTTGCCAAATTGGTACGTTTTCACTTCAGACGTTCTGAGCCCTGGCTTTATCTCACCGCTAATCAACACAGCCTTGTCACCTTCCGCTACTAACGCGCTGCCACAATTGGGTAAATATGGCGATAAACCAAGATCGCTCCAAGTTCCCGTCTCTGGCTTATAGCTCAACACATGTCGATTCCATTTATAATCTTCTGGCTTCATCCCCATGTATTCATCAACAATCTTTTGCCACGCTTGAGGCTCAGCTTGTTTGTCAGTGGTAAGAACGTCATGGAGATATTGATCAAAGTACTGTTTGCTGTACCCGCCAAAGAAAACAACTTGCTTGCCATCTGGCGAGTAAGAAGCCGCGCCGAGCAAACCAACCGGAGAGGTGGTGTTAGCTTGTGCCCAAGTATTGGTTTCGAGGTTATAGCGATAGACGGTATCAAATAGAATCGGTGCAGCATCCGTAGGCTTCACCTTTCCTGAACCGCCAAATACATATATTTCATTGCCGATAACAGAAGCGGTTGCTCCACTTCGAGATGGACCGAGAAATTCAGCTCTCTTTTGCCAACCTTTGTCGAGATTACTTAGGTCAAGCATGTAGAAATCTTGTCCGGCTGAACCTAGGCCAACAAACACTTTATCGCCGACTTGAGCACCGATTCCACTTTTAATTCCTACCGGTAGATCTGGCCATTGACTTGCGCCAAACACATTGAGACTTAACACCAGAGAAGCAGCAAGCAAAGGTGCATGAAGTCGTTTAGTTTTATTCATCATTATTGTTATTTCCTTATTGGATGACCGTGAAAAATCACGGATTCCTATTGGCTCCGGTGGTTCTTCGCCCACCTTTATTGTTTAAATTTCATACTAATTATCGATCAATGAAAAAATATTTCTTTGATCAACTTAACAATAAAAAATATTTTCACCAATTAATAAAAGAAAAGCTCACCAATAAGATGAGCTTTAAATAAATAATTAAATCAATATGATAAGGACTACTTCATTAATGGAAGCACGACCTCCGCCGTTTCCATTACTGACTCAGAATACTCCGGATAGGTATCTAGCAAGGTGTTGATTAAAGCATCGACAAGCAATAGTGCGCCAACTTTAGAAGCGAATGCACCGCCTGTTAAAGGCCCTTCTGGTCGTGCTGCAACCAAAAGCTCATCTGAAATAGCCGTTAGCGGGCTATGACTTATGTTGGTTAAAGATACCACGGGCACACCTCGGCGATGTGCTTGTGATGCCGCGTGAATAACCTCTTTGGTGGAACCTGAACTAGACACCGAAAACCACAGATCGCCCGCATCACTTCGACCCGCACTCATCGCAGCTAAATGGGTATCTTCATACATAATCGCTTTTTTACCGATACGTACTAAACGATACGCTAGATAACGTCCGACAATACTGGATGCTCCCACCCCAACACAGCCAATAAACTGTGCCTGATGGACTAACTCGCAAATTCGCGTCAGTGATTTTCTGTCTATAAGCTTGGCAGTATCTTGGAGACTATCAACCGCACTCTGCGCGGATATATCACAGATATCACCTTCTAACTTAGGCTGATTTTGGCTAGCCGTTTGGCTCAAATCTACCGCCAACGCCATTCGAAAGTCAGAGTAGCCTTTGTAGCCCATATCACGACACAGGCGCACAACAGTCGCCTCGCTGGTTTGGGTATTACGAGCGAGATCCGTAATAGTCTGGAATTGAACGTCATGAGCATTCTCAAGCACATAATCCGCTACCAAGCGTAACTTTTTACTTAAGGGTTCAATATTAGAACGTAAACGAACCATTAGATTTTTAGGCGTACTCACTAGGGCCTCATTAGATTGGTTTGGCTAAGCTAAAAGTATCAAAGACCTACGAATATTGACACTACCTCAACACGATTTCATCGCAAAATCCTAAAAGAGGGGGAGGAAGCCTCCCCTATCTTTCGCATTAAAAAGACATAAAGCCCGCGTCACGCAGTTTAGCTAACACATCCGCTTTCTGCTTGTCGCTAAGTGAGCGAATAGGTTGACGAGGGTTACCCGCATCAATGCCATGCAACTGCATTGCGACTTTGCCTGCCGCTACTCCGCCGTATTCAACTAAGACGCGAATAATGGCGATCACTTTATCCATTAGCGACGCAACCTCATCATGCTTACCTTGGTTGAATGCTTCAATAATCTTCAAGTACAAAGGCGCCGCATAGTTGTAAGTACTACCGACTGCACCCACCGCGCCTACCGCCAAGCCAGCAGGGAGAAACTCATCGACACCAAAAGGTATATCGAATTTGCCCCCCGCTACTCGCACACAGCGCTGATATTCGTAGAGATCAGCGTTATTAAATTTTGCACCCGATAAGTTAGGAATGCGCGCTTCACCTTGAATCAAGAACTGTTCGAGATCGAGGTTTACTCCAGACATGCCAGAATGGTAGTAGTAAAAGCCCTTGGACGGTGCAGCCGCAGCCACTTGCGCGCAGTACTCAACCAGATCTTCAACACTACCCGGCTTAAAAAAGCATGGGCCAATCGCTGAGATCGCTAAAATATCCAACGTCTCTGCGTGTTCAGTAAGGTTAATGGTATCAACAATACTCAATGCGCCTGTATGGAGAATCAAATCTAACTTACCATCGGCGGCTTTAACCCAACGTTCAGCGATCGCTTTACGCTCCTCTACACTACAGTGGATCCCTTCCCCTGTCGTCCCACATACGTAAGCGCCTTTCACGCCTTGATCAATTAACAGCTCAGCAATTTGATCAATAGCAGCAAAGTTTACCTTATTGTCCGCAGTAAAAGGGGTATGAGGCGCTGCAATAAGACCTGTCAGTTTTTTCATCTTAAATACCTTAAATATTGTTCGTTATTACTGTCCGTAACCAAGGAAAATTTCCGGTAACAGCAGCGTAAATTGGGGGAAGACAGCAACAAGTGCCAATACGATGAATAACGGTACCAAAAGTGGAATCACACCACGAGTTAACGTGTGGAATGGAATATCCCCAACACGTGAGACGACGTATAAAGCCATTCCCATTGGTGGCGTTAGAATACCGATCATTAGGTTCAGGATTGCCATCACACCAAAGTGAACAGGATCAATCCCCACTGCGCCGGCAACGGGTACTAAAAATGGAACCAACAGCAGTAGCAGAGCAAGCGACTCAATAAACGTCCCTAGGAAAAGAAGCAGCAAGTTGATGAGTAGCAATAACACGAGTGGATTTTCACTAATGGTCAAGAAGTAATCTGCTAGCATTTGCGGCAGTTGCTCACGAGCAACAATCCATCCAAACACAGTCACGCCCATTACCATAAGAGCGACTACTGCAGTGGTGTTCACTGTCTCTTTCAAGATTTCAACAAAGCCGCCGAAAGTCAGCTGTTTGTAGACCACAGTTCCTAAGAACAACGCATACAGAGAAGAAACAACCGCTGCTTCTGTTGGAGTGAACTTACCGGAAAAGATCCCACCGATAATGATCACTGGAGTCAGCAGAGATAAAAACGCTTCTTTAAAGGATTTAAACTGTTCACGACGGGATGCACGAGGCAGCGTCATGTAACCGCGTTTCTTACAAATGAAGTAGCTCATTGTCATCAACGCCACACAACACAAAATACCCGGAATTGCCCCAGCAAGGAAAAGAGCGCCGATGGACGTATTTGACACTACTCCGTAGATGACAAGAGGAACCGAAGGGGGAACTAAGGGACCAATAATGCAAGAAGCCGCCGTCAAACCACCGGCAAAATCATCGTCATATTTCGCATCACGCATTGATTTAATTTCGAGTTGACCCAAGCCACCAGCATCTGCCAAAGCGGAACCGGACATGCCTGAGAACAATAGGCTCGCCATAATATTCACATGACCTAAGCTGCCGGTAATATGGCCGACCATAGACTTTGCGAAATTAAAGATACGTTCTGTAATGCCTGCGCTATTCATTAAGTGCCCGGTCAAAACAAAGAATGGCACCGCAAGCAGCGTAAAGTTATCAATACCGCCCAACATTTGTTGAGCTGCAAAGTTGATGCCTGTGCTGTTTGTTAGCACTAAAAATACTAAGGCAACAAAAATCAGTGAAAAGCCGACTGGCATACCTGCAAATAACAGCGCTAACCAGCCAAAAATTGAACCTGCCATAACTACCTCTCAGCCACCTGTGAATCCATCGAAGATGCCGACTTATCACCATTGTGAAGCTGTTTCGAAATGCCCCACATTTTTTCTGCTTGTCGAAACACCATAAATACCCCACCGAGAGGCAAGCTATAGTTCATCCAACTACTTGATACACCTAAGGTAATCAGCTCAAAAAAAGCGGTACGCTGCACGTGCTGATAACTTAAATAGATAATTGCCATGATCGAGACTAAAACAGCCAGCTCAAGCGAAAGCACTAAACACAGGCGTATCTTTTCAGGCAGTTTGTCCGAGAAAAAGGTGATATTGACGTGTGTGCTGCGCTTAATCGCAATGGCACACCCGATTAACGACATATACATAAACAGAACTCGGGCGAGCTCTTCACTCCAAAGGGAAGGATCATTCAGTAGCCAACGGGTACCAATTTGCCAAGTCAGCACCACTAGCAGTGCCGCCATTAAGGGCACAGTAATGATCTCTTCAATATTATTTATAATCTTACGTAACATCTTGAGCTCCATGGCTGGTCAAAATAGACCAGCCTGAATAGTAGAAATTAGCGTCAGCTAATTCCCCTTACATTGCCGCTAGCTTTTTAACGATAGGCTCGCCAATCTTGTCTTCAAACTCAGCGTACAGTGGCTGCATCGCTTCACGGAACGGAGCCAAATCTGGATAAGTCACATTCACTCCTTCTTTTTCGAAGAAAGAGATCAACTCAGCTTCTTGCTTTTTCACCGATGCGGTATGGGCTGCGCCTGCCTTCTCGACAGCTTTTTGCACAATCTCTTTGTCTGCATCCGACAGCTTTTGCCACGTTGACTCAGAAATGATCACCATCTGATCGTTGACAATGTGATTAGTCATTGCGAGGTTGCCTTGAACCTCATAAAACTTCATCGTTTTAATCGTTGGTAGTGGATTTTCTTGACCATCAACCGCGTTGGTTTGCAGTGCTAGATACACTTCAGAGAAAGCCATCGGCGTTGGCGATGCGCCTGATAGTTTTGCGTAGTTTAGGTTGGGTTTGGCGTTTGGAACTCGAAGCTTAAGACCTTTAAAGTCTGCGATGTTATTAAGAGGGCGATTAGAAGTTGTTTCGCGAGTACCATTGTACCAAGTATCGAGTGCTCGCCAGTTAAACTTAGTCAGCATCTCTTGACGGATACCTTGACCAAATTCTGAATCAAACATACGACGTAAGTGTTCATAGTCACGTGCCACATACGGCAGAGTAACCGCTTCAGCGCGTGGAATCCATAATCCCATGCGGCCAAACTCAGCATAAGTGATATCGAGATCGCCCATGCTTAACTGCTGCAGCATCGCGCGGTCATCGCCTAGCTGAGCACTAGGGTAAAGAGAGAGTTTTATTTCTCCATTACTCATCTCTTCTAGTGTATCAGCCAGGTGTTTGGCAGACGTGTACTCAACAGAGCCCACGGATGCCTGCATCCCCATTTTTAGTGTCGTTGCTGCGTGAACAGACGCAGCACACCCGAGAGTCAGCATAGCGAGAGTAATAGTGTTGATGGCTTTCATATTGTTCCCTTTTATTCGATTTATATCTTGTTTCACCGATTTCAAAAAAAACTTTTATTTTGTTTGAAAAAAATCTTCGTTATGGATTATTATTGCCGTGAAGATTATTTTCAAACCAACTTTTTACAAAATGTGATCGCGGACAAAAATTCGCCACCGGTTATTAATAGGCAGACTGATTAGACGAATTGTGATGGTTGTTCATTCACCGTCACTCCGCAATACAATGCTTAAGTTATGAGGCCCGTCGTGAGAACAAAAAATCAGAATATCAATGAGTTAAAGCAATCTTTACAAGGTCAAACCGTCGTTTCTATCCAACCTGTAGTTGGTAGCCCGCTCGAAAAAACCGAGTTTATTGTTGCAATGGCTTTAGCTGCTGAACAAGCCGGAGCTAAAGCACTTCGCATTGAAGGAGTTGAAAATGTTGCTGCTGTTTCAGGCGCTGTCAGCATACCAATTATCGGTATTGTGAAACGTGACTTACAGGGCAGTCCTGTCCGGATCACACCTTTCGCTTCTGATGTTGATGATCTTGCCAATGCAGGAGCTAGCGTGATCGCCTTCGATGCAACAGACAGAGCTCGTCCAGAAAGCCGAGAGCATATTGCAGTAGCGATTAAGAACTCCGGATGTTTCGCTATGGCGGACAGCTCTTGCTATGAAGATGGTGCTTGGGCACATAGTCAAGGTGTCGAGATTATTGGCTCAACCTTGTCAGGTTATGTGGGTGAGCAAGAGCCTGTAGAACCAGATTTGCAACTGGTTAAACAGTTTTCACAGGCAGGCTTCTTTACAATGGCGGAAGGACGCTATAACACACCAGAGTTAGCCGCAAAAGCGATCGAGTCTGGAGCTGTCGCGGTGACCGTTGGTAGCGCTATTACTCGCTTAGAGGTTGTCACTAACTGGTTCAACTCAGCGACTCAAACCGCAGGAGCACAACAATGCGCACGCTAGCCATTGATATTGGTGGAACAAAAATCGCGTTAGGGTTTGTTGAAAACAATGAACTGATACAGCGCTGCCAAATTGCTACCCCAATTGCACACAGTGCTGAGCAGTTTGTCGAAACGATTCTTGATAGTGCATCGCAGTGGCTCGAACATATAGACAATATTGGCATTTCCACCACTGGACTGGTTACACAACAAGGTATCTCGGCGATTAACCCTGAGACTTTGGCTTTCCCTACTCCTTTTCCACTCGCCCAAGTATTGCAATCAATCGCTGGTAAACCAGTATTGATGCTTAATGATGCTCAGGCTGCGGCTTGGTTTGAGTATACTATGCTAGAGACACCCGTTAAGAATATGGCATTTATTACCGTATCTACTGGGGTCGGTGGTGGCATTGTTATTAATGGTCAGCTACATCAAGGACAAGGGGGATTAGCTGGCCACATTGGTCATATGGTGATAGACCCAAATGGCCCACGATGTGGCTGTGGGCAAACAGGCTGCGTGGAATCTATAGCCTCTGGCACCGCAATTAAGAACGCGAGTGACGCAACCTTCTCTAACCCAATCAGCAATGTCGAGCTATTTGAGCTGGCAGCATCCAATCCGGAAGCAGAAACAATTATCAGTCAAAGTGCTAACGCTATCGCCACATTATGCTGTAACTTGAAAGCAGCCCTTGATCTTGATGTGATTGTGTTAGGAGGAGGGGTAGGACTTGCACGCAACTACATACAGCGCGTCGAGCAAGCTATTCAACGTCGTCCTAAAGCTTTTCAAATTCCTGTGCAGGCAGCCAAAGGAAATTACGACGCTTGCCTATTGGGCGCTGCGTTTCAGTTTAAGGAGTAATCCATGGCACTCAAAGCCATTTCTGCACCACGTATTTTCGACGGTGAGCAATACCACAACGATGCCGCGTTAGTCTGGAAGGATGAACAGCTCGATTCCATTGTGTCTATCGACAATCTACCGCAAGGTATCGACCACCAGCATTTCGAAGGGGCGCTGATTGCACCTGGCTTTATCGATATTCAGGTCAATGGTGGTGGTGATGTCATGTTCAACAACGACATTACTCCACAAGGCATTGAGACAATTTGCCGCGCCCATCGAACTCATGGCACAGCCTATTTATTGCCGACCTTGATCAGCGCAACACCTGACAATATCCAACAAGCGCTATCTGCCACCGAGAGAGGGCTCAAAGCCAAGGTCTCTGGGCTGCTCGGGGTACATTTGGAAGGGCCTTGGCTTAACAAAGAGAAGAGAGGCGCGCACGATGCCAATCTTTTTTACGCGCCAACTGTCAGCCAATTGGCTCAATTTGAGTGGCCAACGCAGGGTAAAGTACTGGTTACCGCTGCGGTAGAAAACATCGAGCCATCTGCTCTACAGTGGATGAAAGGTAAGGGGTTCACCCTCTCCTGTGGTCATAGTAATGCCAAAGCGGAGCAATTGACTGAAGATAAACTCTCGTTAGTGGATGGCTTCACTCATCTGTTTAATGCGATGTCGCCTTTTGAAGGTCGAGAGCCAGGCGTGGTGGGAACTGCTTTAAACAATGACCACGCGTGGTGCTCAATAATCACTGACGGTATTCATGTCCACCCGCAAAGCTTCCTTCTTGCGCACAAGGCAAAACCTCAAGGTAAGCTGCTGATTGTTACCGACGCAATGGCAACTCTCGGAAGCAAAACCAATCAGTTTGAGCTGGATGGCGAAACGATCCAAGTTGTCGATAACAAACTGGTCAACAGTCGTGGAAGTTTAGCTGGTGCGCACATCGGCATGGATGAATCCGTTGCCAATGTGATTCGATGGGGAGTTTCAGAGGAAGAAGCGCTGAAAATGGCGTCTACCTATCCTGCCAACGCCCTATCCTGCGACAATCTAGGAAAGCTCAAACCTAACTTCCGCGCAGCAGCCACGGTGTTAGATGACAACTACCGCAGCCAAGCGGTACTCGTCGATGGTCAGCTTTATTAACAATTAGGAGGTACCCACCTCCTAATTCTTACGAACCAAACTTGCTATCACTAACAGCAAACCGCTCATAAAAAGAGCTGCACCTAAGTTCTGCATAAAACCAACAACGGATAAACCAAAACCGATCAGCAAATAATAGAGCAAGCCAAACAGTGCACCAGCGCTACCAGTCTGTGATTTATACTCTATTAGGGCTCGGCTCAATATATTTGGAATCCCTACACCAAATGAAGCAACTACCAATAGCATTGGGGCTAGCAGGGCAACTCCGTCTTGAAGCAACCACACCATAATCGACCCGAATATAGCGCCCCATGCCGACAATTGAACCAAGAGTTTTGACTCATAACCTTGAGCAAGAAGCCCCTTGTTTAGCCAACTACCTGCAAAAGTACCTATTGCTAAGATTAGCCCGCTGTATCCGAATTGTTTGCTGGTATAAGCCATAGCATCAAAGAGAAATGGGCCAAGCAAATAGTAGCTGAATAATAAAATATTGAAACAAGCTACCATTATCCCATCTATCCAGATGTTTCTGTCTGCTAGCATTTTTTTGGCAAGTGGTACTATGTGGATGTTGCCTTTCACAGCAGGCTTGGTTTCCGGTAATCTCACTAGGCAAAGTAGGAACAAAGCTATCGCCATAATTGATAAAAAGAGAAATACGGCTTTGTGACCTCCAGTATCAGCGAGTACTCCTCCAAACATCAGCCCAATAACTGGACTCAGCGATATACCGATCCCCATCAAACCAAATACTTTGGCCAACCGTGCACCATCATAACTATCACGTAGCATAGTCTGAGTAACCACTGAACCGACCGCTGCCCCAAATGCACTAAGTGAACGCATGAGTAGAAGTGTTTCAAACTGCGAGCACTGCATAGCACCAACAGCTGCTACACCGTAAACCGCTAGCCCTAATAACATTGAACATCTTCGCCCTAAATAATCAGCAACCACTCCCCAAAACACGACACCTAGTGCGAAGGCACTAAAGTAAATCGATAGCGTTTGTGCAGCAGTATTACTCGCGACATTAAAAGCAAGAGCAATGTGGGGTAAGGCAGGGCTGTAGATAGTCTCGACAATTTGCGGAAACATCATCAGAGCTAGCATTACCCCAACGGAAGGAGTTTTATTCATTACAATATCCCAACTAGAAAAAGTGGGCGTAGTTTAGACAAGAGTGCTAAAGTCCCAATAACGACATTGGAACAATAAACTTCAACATAAGAATAAATGGCACTGATCAATGACAAGTCCGTATTTGACGTCGATACACTAGACAACTCAGTCATCGGAATCGCGGCTCGAATCGGCAAGCATGACTCAGGGATGCATATCCACAGTAAAGCTCAACTTCTCTATGCTCCTGAAGGGTGTATCAGCATACAGTTAGACGATAAAAAAAGTGTCTTGCCCCCCACCCGTGCTGCTTGGATACCTGCAGGGGTGCGGCACTGTGCGACCATGAACAACGTCGTTGAATATCGTTCACTCTATTTCGAAGAAACCATTGTTGCGTCCTTCAGCGAAGTGAAAATCATCTCCGTAAACTCATTGCTAAAGGCTCTGATCGAGCGAATGTCTTTTTGGCAATGGGACAAGCCTAAGCGAGAAATGCACGCGACACTCCAACTGTTTCTGGAAGAGCTCCAATCTGCATCCGAATATCAACTGACGCTACCTTTTCCTAACGATCCTAGACTCAATCATTGGCTTGATTCACTTCAACAACCGGACTCTAACGTGCCAAATTTGAACAACTTAGCCAAACAGATCGGAGCTAGCAGCAAAACAATAAGTCGCATATTTTCCAACCAAGCGGGAATGCCGTATCAGTCATGGCGACAGCAATGGAGACTATTGAAATCGATAGAGCTTCTTTCTCAAGGAAAACAGGTCAACGATGTCGCTTACCAATTAGACTTTTCAAGTGATAGCGCTTTCATCACTTTCTTTAAGCAACAAACAGGGACTACGCCGCTCCAATATATGCGCACAACAACTTGATTCATTGGCAGATTACTCTAACAATGACGTATCAACGAGGGAAAGCCTATGTCCGACAAAATCTCTACGACTGCATTAGCCAAGTTACGTGAACTGGAACCTAAGCAATTGTTCAACGAACTGAAATCTGCGGGTTACATCAATCGTTCTGAAGATAGCTGGGTTTTGACAGAAATAGGCGCTAAGTTTGGTGGCGAATACATCGAACATGCAAAGTTTGGTAAGTTCATTGTCTGGCCGGAAAACCTACTCATAGACAGTGTAGCGACCAGTGGTAAAACGATGAGTGCTACTCAAGTTGGAGAACGCTTATCTCTCAATGCCAAAAAAGTGAATCAACTTTTGCAAGAGCTAGGTTGGATTGAAAGGACAGAGAAAGGCTGGACGGTAACGGAATCAGGGCTAACGGTTGGCGGTTATCAACGCGAAGATAAAGAAAGCGGCTATGGTTTTGTCGTTTGGCACGATTCTATCGTTCGTAACAAGCGCTTAAAGCTGTCTGTGATTGAGTTTTCTGGGCAAGATGCCGAGGCACATGCAACAGACAAATCCCTTTCTAGCTTTAGACAAAAATTTGAAGCGAAACATCGCACTCTAGACGGTCACTATGTACGTTCTAAAGGTGAACTCATTATCGACAACTGGCTCTATATGAATGGAGTGGTTCACGCCTACGATCGTCAATTACCGATAGAGCAAGACGTATTGAGCGATTTCTATTTACCAACTGGAAAGGTCTATTTGCAGTTTTGGGGAAGCGACGCTGGCAACACATCAGACAAAGAGCAACAATCTATCCGCGAATTGTATCAGCAGCATAACTTTGCTCTGATAGAGGTATTCCCCGCAGACATCGACAAACTCGATGACGTTCTACCAGCCAAACTCAAAGCCTTCGGTATCAAGGCTTACTAGAAAATAGATGGCTATTGATTGCGCTCTGTCAGCCACTCAATCAATTTAGCGACCATCGCATTGCCTTGCTCTCGAAGGTGTAACAGATGATAGCCATTCCCAGTGGTCACACGAAGGCTAAAGGGTTGAATTAATCTTTTAAGTTTTAAATCTTGCGCAGCCAAAGTCAGATCACCAATCGCCACCCCGAAACCTTGCTGAGCAGCATTCATCGCTTGATCTAAGGTTGCGAAGGTCTGGTTTCCCTTGCCTTTCAATCGAGTATTGCCATGACTTTCCAGCCATAGCTTCCAGTCTGATTGCTCTTGATTGGCATGCAGCCAAGTAAACTGATTGAGCACGTCCTTATCACCATTTGCCGCGATTTGCTGCCATAGCTCTGGAGCGCAGACTGGCGCTAAAAACTCTTCAAACAGTAGTGTCTGATTGACCACTTTGCTTCGAGTCGGTTTGCCATAGGTAATGATCAGATCGAAGCTATCAAAATTCGGCACGGCTTCGTGTTTGGTTGTCGAAGTTAGCTCAACGTTCACGTCAGGGTATGCCTGCTGAAAATTGGCGATACGAGACAACAGCCATGAGGTAATACAACTCGGGGCGTTGAGTTTGATTCGATTCGCGCTGTCAGCAACCTCCCGAACTGACATCTGAAGCCGCTTAATAATATCTTCCGCCAACGGAACAAACTTATCGCCTTCCGGAGTTAAAGACAGCCCCCTCGCCTGACGGTAAAAAAGCTGAACTCCCATGATCTCTTCGAGAGATTGAATCTGCCGGCTGATCGCACCTTGCGTCATATTCAAGGCTTCAGCAGCATGGGTAAAGTTAAGGTAATACGCCGTTGAAAGAAAAGCTTGGAGGTTTTTCGTCGAAGGCAATCTTGTGTTCATTGTTATCATCCATGATTTTTTTGCATAGCTAGTATGCCTTTATTTCGATTCTACACAAAGAGCATATTGACTAAATTATTACTCATTAGGAGAAAGTACCTAAATAAAACCCTTTTGATTGACTAAATATTCAGTGAAGGTATATGAGATGACGTCACTCGCGGAAAAGCTTGCACCAGAGAACATAAAAAAATTAATACCATATCAATCTGCAAGACGAATCGGCGGTTCTGGTAGGCTGTGGTTGAATGCCAATGAGCTAGAACAACCTCTTTTCTTTACTGAGCATCAACCAGCACTTCATCGTTATCCTGACTTTTTGCCACACGATATCGCTGCCGCATACCAAGCGTATTGCAAAACCACGCAACCAACCATAGCAGTGCGCGGGGCCGATGAGGCGATCGATCTGTTAGTAAGAACGTTCTGCCAGCCTATGCAAGATAGCATTGCGATTTGTACCCCTACCTACGCAATGTACGAGTTTTGTGCAGAGTCATTTTCAGTCAATGTCATCGACTGCCCTTTGTTAGCTCCAGACTTTTCACTGGATGTTGAAAACGTGATTAAGGCAGCAGATAGCGCTAACCTACTGTTTCTTTGTTCACCGAACAACCCTACTGGCCAGCTGCTAAACAGAAGTGACATTGTCGCAATACTTGAAAGCACCCAAGACAAATCGCTTGTCGTCGTAGATGAGGCCTATATTGAATTTGAACTCTCTGAGAGTGTTGTCGATCTCATCGAACAATACCCGAATCTGATTGTCATTCGTACTTTATCCAAAGCCTTCGGACTTGCGGCGGTACGATGTGGATTCATCATTGCTTCTTCAAGCGTTATGGCGTTTATTTCTAAACTGGTTCCACCTTATCCAATGCCAGATAGCTCCGCTGAGATTGTACTCAAAGCGCTGAGTGCTAAAGGACTTGCTCATGTAAATGACAATACACAAGCATTGATTCGCTTACGCGATAACTTTATTCAGCAAATACAAAATCTTAGTTGGATAGAGACCATCTACCCATCTTCAACCAATTTTGTCCTGATTCGAACTCAGCCTGGTATTGAGCTGTTTGAATACCTGGTTAAACAAGGCGTCGTTACTCGCAATCAAAGTCATGAGCCTAGTCTTAAGCACTGCGTACGAATCACCATCGGCTCAGAAACCAGTATGCAGGAAGTCAGTGAAATCATTTGCAACTTTTCTGACGCCCTGACACCATCCAATAAAAATAGGGATATTACTCATGAACAAAATGCTTAGTGCCTTTGCTTGCGCCGCAGCTCTGCTATCTGCCCCTCTCATGGCTAAGGAAGTCCGTTTAGCCTCTGACTTTACCTATCCACCTTTCAATTACATGGATGCTAGTGGAAAGCCGGTCGGCTTTGACATCGAGATCGCCGATGCCTTGTGTACTGAAGCCAAACTCAAGTGTACTTGGGTATCTCAGGGGTGGGACTCGCTGATTCCAAGCCTGCTGGCAAGAAAATCAGATGTCATTATGGCTTCAATGCGTATCACTGAAGAGCGTAAAAAGCGTATCCTCTTCACGAATAAGTACTACCAAACCCCAGCGCGATTTGTAGCAAGCGAAAAGAGCAAAATTGAGCTAACTCCTCAAGGCTTAAAAGGTGCGGTCATCGGTGTCCAGAGCGGCACTATCCACGACCGATATGTCACCGACAAGTTTGGTGATGTTGCAGAAATTAAACGCTACTCTGGTCAAGATGAAGTCTACATCGATTTGCAAAATGGCCGCTTAGACCTGACGTTTGGCAACTCAGACCAATTAGCGCTGGCATTCTTGGACAAAGAAATCGGTCAAGGTTTCCAGTTCGTCGGTAAGCCAGTAACAGACAAAGCCTATATAGGTGAAGGCACCGCTTTGGCACTACGTCAAAATGACAAAGCATTAGCCGAGAAGTTTAATCAGGCGATTAAGACGATTCGCGACAATGGAACTTACGACAAAATTGCGGCCAAATACTTCTCCTTTGATATCTACGGCGAAGAACTTTAACGCAATTAAAAAGAGGCTCAAACGAGCCTCTTTTCCTATCTATTTCATCGCATTACGATACCGAACCATAATCTCGCTATCCGGTTGATACTGTTGCATTAGATCGGCAAGCCTGCCCTGATTTTTAAGCTCATCAAAACTATCGCGCAACGCTTCGACTACTTGCTGTGATGTCTTATTCCCTGTCACTAACCAAAGCTCTTTGCATAGCTTATCGACTTTGACCACTTCTACAAACTCTTTAGGATCATACCCATACTGCTCCATGCGGTAGTGATAGCTCGACGTGACCAAAGGGGCAAAGTCAACTCGGTGAGCACGCAGCAACTTAATCGCCACTTTGCCATAGTTGACTGGGATGATATTGGTAAACCCTTCTTCTCGCGCCATCTCTTCAAAATTGCTCGCGGTTTGGGCGGCAAAACTAAAATTCTTTAAATCTTGAAAAGAGTTGGGAGAAACATTAGGGCCATCAAAGTGACGATAAATCGCAACTTCATAGGGTGATACTGGCCCTATCCACTGATATTCAAGCTCGCGGCTAGGCGTACGCGAAAGAGAGAAAAACAGCGTGTTTTCATTTTCTTGAGTATTGCGAATCGCACGTTTCCATGGCGCAAAATGGACATTCGCCACTTCCATGGGAAGCGATTGTGAAGCGTGTTCGACAACCGCTTCTACGAACTTCACCACGTAACCTTCCGCTTGTTGATCGACTTGGACCTGTAGCGGTGGAAACTCTTGGGTATACAGATCCAATTGTATCGGCTCAGCAAGGCTAGCAGTCCCCCAAACGAGCGCTATCCATCCAATCGCAATATTGCCAAACTTACCAGACTGACGAGTCATATTATTGTTCTTTATGTTTATAAAAATAGGCAGCAATTGGCTACCTACTATAAACCTCTTATTGATAGGATCAATTGGCGATTGGTCTAACCTGTTGCATAGACACTTTATAACTAAGTCTTTGATAGTAAAAAGCCCCTTTCGGGGCTCAGTGAGTTGCTTTACTTCGAATATCTTGCCATTGCGGCCTGCTCTTTAGGCACGACAGTCTTACCTATAGGAGCGAGTGATATATAGGCCAACTTAAGGTGCTGAAGCGCAAATGGAATGCCAATGATGGTCACAAAGCAGGCCACTGCTGACATAATATGTCCAATAGCTAGCCAAATTCCCGCTAGCAAAAACCAAATAACATTGCCGACCATACCTAATGGACTGGTACCTATATCCATTTCATTGGTCAGCTCATCGCGAGCGATAGCTTCGTGACCAAACGGGAAGAAAGAAAAGTTACCCATGACGAAACACGCTCGTCCCCATGGAATCCCCACAATACTAATAAACGCAAGCAGTCCGAAGAACCACCACAATAGCCCCATGATAACGCCACCACACAGGAACCAAATAATATTACCAAGAATTCTAAGCACTTTTTTCTCCTTATAGAAAACCTATACGTAGACTGATTCGTAATGTTCTACGGTTGGGAATGGGTCATAAAAATGGTGTAAAAGAGCCTTCCATTCCTGATATTCAGCAGACTGCCTAAAGCCCTGCTCATGGTCTTCTAATGTTTGCCAATTCACCAACAAGATATAGCGATTTGGCTTTTCAATACAACGCTGCAACTGATGCGAAACGTAACCCTTCATAGACGAAATTATAGCCTGTGCTTTACCAAAGTTTTGTTCAAACTCTTCCTCTAAACTTGGCTTAACATCTAAGACAGCGACTTCCAGTATCATGGTTTTTCCTTAACGTAAGATGAACAAAAGGGTTTCTAGCTCAAACCTTGCCAAACGGCCGTTGCACCGCTGATCGAACAAAGCAAAAGAGCGCCAGTACGAATTTTCTCTTTCGGTAATGATTGAGTAGTGATCATGGCGAGTTTATACCCCACCCACGCGGCTGGAATAAGCGGAATACTTATCCAAAGGTGATGTAAAGTTAAAAATCCTGCTGGCATTTGAATCACAAGCGAGATGATAGAGCTAAAGACAAAGAAGGCAGACAAGTTACCACGCAGTTGATTAGCTTCTTGGTGCTGAAGTAGCAGTGCCATAGGAGGCCCGCCTATCGCAGAGCTGGTACCAAAAAAACCAGAAAAGAAACCCGCGACACCCATTCGCATTGGCGTTGGTTCAATGCGAAAAGGGAGTAAGCTCACGGCAACCGCGAACAACACCAGAACACCTAGCCAGAGTGCAAGCAAGTCGGTCGAAACCATAACTAGCAGCACACCACCCGCTATTGAACCCGGGACACGACCAATCAGCGCCATTTTAAGACCACCAATTTCGACACTGTCTCGATGCTTTAACGCGTTGAGAACTGAGATAAACAGAGCGACTAAACAGATTGGAGCAGGCACATAATCGGGAGAAACAAGAAACAACAAGGGCGCAGCGACAATCGCCAAACCAAAACCGATCGCTGTTTGAACAAACGAACCAAGAAATATTAAAAACGCGGCAATTAATGCCTCAGGCGTCATCCATTCAGCGAACATATAAACCGTTTAAATAAAAAGAAAAGTTAAGCAATGATAATCGAAATGAGCACCATCAGCTTAACTTTTATTCAGTTTTTTACGCAGTCGCCAAACGCCTAACAGGTTGATCATTGATTGGTAGATGAATCAATGCAGCCGCAAACGCGAGAACCACCGTTGACCACCAAATTGGGTCATAAGAACCATAGTAATCGTAGATTCGTCCACCCGCCCAAGCCCCTAGAAAGCTGCCGACTTGGTGGGTAAAGAAAACCAGACCATATAGCGTAGACAGATACTTGGCTCCGAATATTTGGCGAACCAATCCAGATGTCAGAGGCACGGTGCCAAGCCAGCAAAAGCCGATCGCTCCACCAAAGATTACCGCTGTATGTTCTGTGACAGGCAGAGTCACAAAAGCACCAATCACAACGGTTCTTACTAAATACAGTGCGGACATCACATGGCGCTTGTTGAATCTGTCACCCATTACGCCCCAGAAATAGGAGCCAAAAATGTTAAAGATACCCACGTAAGCCAAAGCCATAGCGGCAGTCGAAGCTGGTAAATGCTTATCAGCCAGATAACTTGGCAAGTGCGTCGCAATAAACATCACGTGAAAGCCACAGACAAAGAATCCAAGGTGAATTAACCAATACCCTTTGTGTGCGAAGGCTTCATTTAACGCCTGCTTAAGCGTTTGGTTATCATCTTCCTGATTGGCTGACGATTGATTAGTTTTTGCATGACCATTTTTCATAAACAGAGCAAACGCAATCATTAAGCTGGACAATATTGCGAAGCCTTGGAGCGCACCTTGCCAACCAAAGTCACTGAGTAAAGTTTGAGCGCCAGGGATCATTGCAAACATGCCAAATGAACCGGCTGCTGTTGTTAGGCCAAAAGCTTTCGCTGCGTGCTGAGCGGGCACAACTTTAGCCACTGCGCCAAGAATAATCACATAGCTTGTCGCACTCAGACCTAAGCCAACCAACACTCCTAAAGAGAGGTAAAGTAAGCTCGGCTCCACAGCGATTGACGTTAAGTACAAGCCTGCGCCATAAGCGATCGCGCCCATGATGATGATTCTTTTTGCGCCAAAGCGATCCGCTGCCATACCGACAAATGGCTGGAAAACGCCAAACAACAAGTTTTGCAATGCGATAGCAAAACTAAAAAACTCTCGTCCTGTCTGAAAATGGTCCGAGATAGGCATCATAAAGATACCGAAAGATTGCCTGATCCCTAGACAGATAATCAGTATGGCTATCCCAAGCCAAACTATTGGTGGAAATCGGAAAATACTCATCGCAAAGCCTTAATGATGATGGTGGTGAGAACGGTCGTGGCCGTCGCCTGTTGTCTGATGACAACCGCTATTGATCGCCTGCTGCGCCAACAGCTCCAACAACTTCGGTGAGTTGTGGACCGCCACCAAAAACAGGGCTAACAGCAGGATCATTCGCACTAGCTGAGCAAAAAGTGATTGAGAAAACATGATTCATTATCTCAGCATGGGTTAAAAAAGAGCGCGAAGTTTAGAGCTCCTCGCGCAATGACTCAAATGACATTTAAACAAAGATACTATGCATAATATGCATAGTATTTAGTGGCTATGCCTCGACCTTCAATCAGCGTCCCTCTCCCACTGTCTCATTTGCTCTATCCCTGATTGCATTAACGCCCAATCCAATAGACTAGCCTGATATTGCCCAGCCTTACCTTCTAAGCGAATACCAAAACTCTTGAGGCGGTAAGCAAGCACGGCATAGAACGTATCAACGGCACCTGGTCGAGAAAACATAAAGGGAAGTTCGGCCTGCGAGAAAATAGCGGTAACTCGTTCAATCTCAAATCGTAGCGCTTGATTTGACAGATCCGCTGGCGACACAGAATCTAAGGTGAAACTGCATTGAGAACGCAGGGTAAAAAAGCCTGAGTGCATTTCATTACAAAGCGAACGCGCTATCGCCCTCTGGCTTTGTTCGTGCGGGTACAACGCCCCTCCAGATTGCTCATTGAGGTATTCAACGATTGCCAACGAATCATGCACAGCTAAGTTGCCATCTCTTAGCACAGGCACCAAAGCAGAAGGCGACAATTGAGCCAGTTGCTGCTTTGAATTTGGATTAGAGAGATTAATGACGTGAGCATCCAACTCTAAGTTCGCCATTGCTGCGCATAACCAGACGCGCAGTGACCATGTTGAGCCCGTTCCGACGATTAGCTGCATTGTGCTTCCTCCTCCGTTATCAGTTCAAATCCTTCATCTAACCAACCTGTGATACCACCAATCATCTTTTTCACTGGTCGGCCGAGCTTTGATAAACGAATAGCTGCTTTCTCTGTACCATTACAATGTGGACCGGCGCAATACACCACAAACAAGGTATCAAGCGGAAACTCAGCTAAGCGCTTTTCATTGAGTCTAGGGTGGGAAATGTTGATTGCACCGTCAATGTGTCCTTGTTCAAACAGACTTTCGCCTCTGACGTCAACCAATATGAAATCTTGGAGACCATTGGTAAGAGCATGATGTACATCCCAGCAATCGGTTTCGAATCTGAGTAGTTGTTCAAAGTGCGCTAGAGCTTGTTCACTTGCTGCGGCTTTCACGCGAGATACTGCACTGGTCATAACTTGTCCTTGTTTTGTTATTGCTTGTGTACATAGTGCAACCAATTCTCGATGTATTAAATTGGCTTAAAAGCCACACATCGTTAATAATAAGCCAAAGTCAAAAAATGAACTTAGTCTTCAAGGAAGAGAAATGAAACGCGTCGCGATACTCGCCCACAGCCATGCCGCACTGTTTGAAATGTCTTGTGCAATTGAACTATTCGCCCTGCCCAGACCAGAGTTTGAGTCTTGGTACGAGACCGACGTGGTGACGTTAGAGAGCGCTGACATCCACACCACAGGAAACATCACCCTTAGCGCAGAAAAGGTCGACAGCCTTGAAGATTACGACACTCTGATTATTCCCGGATGGCCGACTTGGGACTATGCGATTCCTGAGAAAATAGAAGCGGAAGTTACTCAATTTTCCAAACAAGGTAAGCGAGTGCTCACTTTGTGTTCAGGCGCGTTTTTATTGGCTAAGCTAGGACTACTTGATGGTAAAACGGCTACCACCCATTGGATGTACGAGCAAAGCTTTCGCTCTCAATTTCCAAACGTGAATTATCAATCTGATGTCCTTTACGTTTTCGATGGTAATATCGGCTGCTCTGCTGGAAGCGCAGCAGCACTCGACCTTGGCTTAGCCGTTATTCGTCATGATTTTGGTTATAGCTTTGCTAATCAAGTCGCGAAAAGGTTGGTGATTTCCGCCCATCGACTTGGCGGTCAAGCACAATTTGTCGAGACACCGATGCTAGAGGTTCCCAACAATTTTGCATCGGCACTCGACTGGGCCAACAGTCATTTAGACAAGAGCATTAGCGTTGATCTTCTTGCCGAAAAAGCCAGCATGTCGCGTCGAACCTTTGACCGAAAATTCCGCGCCAGTTTCAACTTGTCTCCTAAAGAGTGGCTAATTCAGCAGCGTATTGAGCGCGCAAAAGGTCTGCTCGAAATCGAGTCTCACTCTATCGAGCGCTTAGCCAGCATGGCAGGCTTCGAAAGTGCCACAACTTTACGCCATCACTTCCGGCGCTTGGTCGGCGTCTCCCCGCAGCAATATCGTAAGCAATTTGGAGATTTAGCCTAGCTCTGTTTTTCGTTTTTGACTCACATCAACCGTACGGCGTTTATACCCATAATGACGATGTGAAAATTACATCACCTTGTTAGCATGGCGACTCTTCAATAAGGGATCGACAAATAATGAAAGCTAACTTGAATAAAGTCCTGTTGGATATCGCGCTCAATTTAAGTTCTAACCAAAACAGTGAAACCCAATATCAGCATCTTATTGATGGTATTGATCAGGTATTTCCTTGTGATGCGAGCGCGTTATTTATCCTCGACCAAGATGGCTTTCTTACTCCTGTCGCGGTTAAAGGCATATCGAGTAGCATCCTAGCACGGCGATTCTTCCCTAAAACTCACCCTCGATTACAAGCCATTATGGAGAGCAAACAACCCGTCCGTTTTGGTGCCGACTGTGAATTGCCCGACCCATTTAGTGGCATCTTGTTAAGTGAAGAAGCCGAGCTTGATGTCCATGACTGTATGGGTTGTAGCTTGTATGTCGGTGGGCAGTTGGTCGGAGTGCTGACGCTAGATTCTTTGACTGTGGGGGCATTTGACAGCATTGATCCGGTGACAATCGAAACCTTCGCCGCACTTGCTGCTGCCACTCTGCGTAACATTGCCCAAGTGAAAGCCCTTAAGGCGCAAAACAAAAAACAAAAACACGTTACGGAAACCTTGATTCAGCAAGCTCGATCCAAGCAAGGAGAGATGGTTGGCGTTAGTCCGCAGATAGAAAAACTACGCACCAACATAGCGACGGTCGCGCAGTCTGACTATGCCGTGTTGATCACAGGGGAAACCGGGGTGGGAAAAGAGCTCGTTGCGCACAGTGTGCACGCTCAAAGTCACCGCGCCAACAAACCAATGATCTATGTAAACTGCGCTGCGCTACCTGAAGGACTGGCTGAAAGTGAGTTATTTGGTCATGTTAAAGGAGCATTTACAGGAGCAAATAGTTCCAGAGCAGGTAAATTTGAACTTGCCGATGGCGGCACTATTTTCCTAGACGAGTTGGGCGAATTACCGCTAGTGCTGCAAGCAAAATTGCTGCGCGTGATTCAGCAAGGTGAACTGCAACGAGTCGGCAGTGACCAACATTTATTGGTTAATGTGCGCATTATCGCAGCCACGAATCGCTCTCTGGCTCAAGAAGTCGAAAGTGGGCAGTTCAGAGCCGACTTATATCACCGCCTAAATGTCTTTCCTATTTCAGTGCCACCGCTAAGAAAACGCGAAGGTGATCTCCCAATACTCGCAGGCTACCTGCTAGAAAAAGTCCGCAGCCAATTCAATATCCCTAACCTGCATTTACACCCTAAAAGCCTCAGCCTACTTGAGCGTCAAGCATGGCCGGGCAATGTCCGAGAGCTTGAACACACACTGACTAGAGCCGCGCTGCGTGCCATCCAAAATCAGCAACAGATCATTACAACCCAACACTTTGATGGTGGTATTGAAACCGCAGCAAAGCTGACAAATAACAATTACCTACCCAAACAGAGTCAAGCTATGCGTGGATTGGTTGAAGACTATCAAAAAGATCTGATCCTACATGCACTAGAAAAGTCGAACGGCACGTGGGCGAAAGCTGCTGAGTTTCTGCAAATGGATAGAGGTAACCTATACAGGATGGGGAAAAAGCTTGGGGTAGAAGTGTAATCCTGAAAATCTGAAAGCAAGGCGGGAAAGGCTAGTTCTAAGTGTAGTGAACATGAAGACCACCGATAACCGCATAGAACCAACAAATTAAATCACAACTAAGATTTCACTATAAAACTAAGACCATCTTAAAAATTCACCGCCCACATCGCTCCAAATCAAATCTCCCAGACTGCCTATCAACATTAGGATGAGACACTCAAACCAAGCAGCCATAAGAAGATAATTACCGCTCAAATCACAATCAGATAAATATAAATCAACAATAAAGGTTGAACATCAAATCATTATTGAATTATAATCGCCGCAAATGATTTAGATGAAGTTTGTTTTTGCTACAGAATGCAAAAATATCGGCGCATTATCGTTTTTAATTTGGTTACCGAACACCGATTCTAAAAATAGAATCTGGTCATAAACCAATCAAATCTAATGCGCCCAACCAATGAGTGATGGTTATGATAGACACAGTGAATGTAAAGGCAGGGAGCATTTCACGTACTATCGGGAACGCTTCTGTCGTGCCTTTTCTCGCTTCATATCTATAACAACTAAGCCCAACGTTGATGGTATAACTCTATGAAAAAACTTCTTTTGTCAGCAGCAGTTAGCTCTATTCTTGTTCAAGGAACTGCATTTGCGAATCCTACTACTAACGCAATCACGGCGAATACAGACGATGATTACGTAGTTGCTGGCGACTATATTCAAGTCGCCCTTCCTCTAACTGGACTTTTTGCCGCTTGGTTGCATGATGATGCCGAGGGTGCAAAACAACTAACCTATTCGTTAGCAACAACCGTGGGTATTGTCCAAGCGGGTAAGTTCGCCGTCGGTCGTATTCGCCCCAACTCTTCAAATTCAGCGTCATTTCCTTCTGGACATACTGCTGCTGCTTTTTCTGGTGCAGCGTTTTTGCAAAGCCGCTACGGTGCCAAGTGGGGCCTTCCTGCGTACGCGGCCGCGAGTTTTGTTGGTGCAAGTCGCGTGCACGGCAACCGCCACTATGCAGATGATGTTGTTGCTGGTGCAGGTATTGCCTTTTTAACCAATCAGTTTTTTGTCTCAGAGTACACTCCAGAAGGGGTGAATCTAAGCGCTGCGCCACTTAAAGATGGCATGATGGTCAACTTAAGCGTAACCAATGATGCTTTCAGTTATGACTCAAACAGAAAGCGCACTAACCCTGTCTACAACAAGAAGAAGCCACATTCGTTTACACTCGACATCGGATTCAACTTATACGATAGCATGGGTGACTTAGGCGCGAACCAAACTATTGAAAACTCATCTCCGGTCGATGAGTACCAACCATTTTCACGCGCAATCTATACTTACCAACTGAACAATGACAGCGCGATTGAGTTCCAATTAGCACCAAATGAAACTCGCCGTACAGGTAAAGTAAGCGGTAGCTTTGAAATCGACAACAACACTTACTCGCAAGGTCAAGATATCTTTATCGCTTTACGCCAGTGGAGTGTTGGTGCTCTGTATCAAAAGCAGTACGAGCTAAACCAAGGTTTCACTCTAACGGCTGGTGCAGGTTTGTACGCTTATCTAGTTGAGCTAGAGTCCGATCTGCTTAACGGCGGTAAACACTCTAAACTGAGTTCAACCCCTGTTTTGCCTTCAGTTTCTGCAGACTTAGAGTATGCATTTAATGATAAATGGTCAGTCAATGGACGTGTGGATTACCAGACCTTTGATCGTGATAACGTATTCGCATCTGAAGCTGCGGTTAACTATAAAGTCAACGCAGACTGGGCTGTCGCTCTAAAGTATGCCTACGCCAACAACCGTTGGGATATGTACGAAACGAGATATCGTGGCGAGTCTGTCATGCTCTCAGTGACTAACCGTTTCTAGTAACTGGGAATTGACGATGAAAAGATCATTAATAGTAGCGAGCTTGTCTGCTCTAACTTGCGGTCAACTTGCCTACGCGCAAGACTACAATGCCATCAACGAGTCAGTGAATGACAATATCGTTGAAGCGGGTGATGTCCTTGCCATCGCCCTACCTGCCACGGGTCTATTTGCTTCCTTGATTCATCAAGACCTTGAAGGGGCTGCTCAACTGACCATCTCGGTTCTTGCCGCTCAGGGCATCACCGAAGTCACTAAAAACACAGTGGGACGATACAGACCTAACTCCGACCTTGCTGGGGCGAGTTACAAGTCCTTCCCATCGGGTCATGCTGCAGGCGCATTTTCTGGTGCCGCATTCTTGCAAACTCGCTACGGTGCTGCGTGGGGGATACCTGCATACGCAGCGGCGACATTTGTTGCTGCAAGTCGTGTTCACGGTAACCGTCACTACGCTGATGACGTACTAGGAGGGGCAAGCATTGGTTTTCTTGTTAACCAACTGGTCGTTTCGCCCTACGTCAAAGAGGGCGTTAGTCTCACAGCAGGTCCAAGCTCTGATGGCGGTGTAATGTTCGGTGTATCCGTAACGGATAAAGCCCTGCAATACGATCAAGGTCGCAAGCGCGGTACTGGTAAGTTACCAAAACAGAACCGTCATCGTTTTCAGTTTGACGTCGGGTTTAATATGACAGACTCGGTTGATCAAATGGATGATCACGACCTGTTACCAGGCTCTAAGCTAGTTGATGACCACCAACCTTTTTCTTCGGTCATTTATGAGTACACCATAGATAATAAAACCTCGGTAGAGTTTTCGTTGATGCCGTCTGAAACTCGCCGCTATGGTACTGCCAATGGAGATTTTTCAGTAGACAACACCACTTATAGCCAAGGTTCAGACATCTACCTAGCTTTTAAGCAGTGGAGTGCTGGCGGTACTTACTATCATCATTACCAAATCAACGATAAGCTCAACCTCTCTGCAGGTGTTGGTTTATACGGATTCTTGGTTGAGTTAGAAGCTGACCATCTTCGTGGCGGCAATTACGCTAGTGAAGGAGGCTATCAATTTATGCCTTCCGTCACAGGTAAGGCTCAGTACAAGCTGATCGGTGACCTGTATTTACAGGGGCTTGCTAACTACCAAACGTGGGGCAATGACCAAATCGGGTATGTCGAAGCAGGATTCAACTACGCGGTGAACAAAGATTGGGAACTGGGCTTGAAATACACTATGTCACGCAATGAGTGGCGTGATGTCGGCGTTAAATATCAAACAAATGCCGTAGTACTCTCTTTCGCCAACCGTTTTTAACCTGTTATAGGCTCATCGATTTCGGTGAGCCTTTTTTACTGCCTAACATTCTGCGTTGTAAAAATCACATCACCCTTTAAAGCATCCACTAAGCTTGTGAATCCTCACCTGTTTTCTTGTTTGAAGTGACGTCATTTTCTCCTTTTGGCTTAAAGTGTGACCTCAAAGAGTAATGACAGATTACACACTATCTTGCTCACCTCTGACTTTTGATGTCATTAACACATCGATCACGATGTAAAATCAACATCATAGCAGTCCCTCAACCAATGCAAACTTATTAAATAACAATGAGTTAAATATTGGCACACTACCTGCTCTATCAGTCTCAAAATAAAACGGCGGACGGTTCCGCTAACAATTATCACGACTGGAGACGCGCAATGTTCTGTATTCAATGTGAACAGACTATTCAAACCCCTACTGTAAAGGGCTGCTCATTTGCACAAGGTATGTGTGGCAAAACTTCTGAAGTTTCTGATTTACAAGACGTATTAGTCTACACCCTACAAGGTGTTTCTTACTGGGCTGAGCAAGCGCGCAAATTCGATATCATCGATATTGAAATCGACCAGTGGGCACCAAGAGCTTTCTTTTCAACGCTGACCAACGTTAACTTCGATCCAGAGCGCATTCTTGAACTTGCTTCATTGGCAGCGCAATACAAAGCTCGCTTAAAAGAACAAACGCTCGCGGCAGCTAAATTGGGTGATATCGAACTGGATGAAGCACCATCTGTCGCTCACTTTGAGCTTCCGGCAAATGCGGAAGAGATTTTAGCTCATGCTCCTCTTGTGGCAGTTAACCGCGGCTACCAAAATCTAAGTGAAGATGTCATTGGTCTGCGCCTACTTTGCTTATACGGCCTAAAAGGTGCAGCAGCCTATATGGAGCACGCACGCGTACTAGATCAAACCAACACGGATATTTATGCCGAGTACCACCAAATCATGGCATGGCTTGGCACCGACCCAGAAGACTTAAACGCTCTGCTTGAGTGTTCAATGCAGATCGGCCTAATGAACTACAAGGTGATGGAGATGCTAGACGCGGGTGAAACGGCTACGTTCGGTCACCCTACTCCTACTGCCGTTAATGTTAAGACAGTAAAAGGCAAAGCGATTCTAGTGTCTGGACATGACCTGCATGATCTAGAAAAGATCCTGCAACAAACTGAAGGCAAAGGCATTAATGTCTACACCAATGGTGAAATGCTGCCAGCACACGGCTACCCAGAGCTAAACAAGTATCCGCATTTAGTGGGTAACTACGGTAGCGCATGGCAAAACCAGCAAAAAGAATTTGCTAACTTCCCTGGTGCGATTGTGATGACATCGAACTGTTTGTTGAATCCAAATGTCGGCCAGTACGCCGATCGCCTGTTTACACGCAGCATTGTTGGCTGGCCGGGTGTTGCACATATCGAAGGTGATGATTTCAGCCAAGTGATCGAGTGCGCTCTAGCCCAAGACGGTTTCCAACATGATGAAATAGAACAGATGATCACGGTTGGCTTCGGTCGTAATGCGCTGATGGAAGCGGCACCGGCGGTGGTTGAACAAGTTAAGGAAGGCAACATCAAGCACTTCTTCTTAGTGGGAGGTTGTGATGGCGATAAATCTGAGCGTAGTTACTACACAGACTTCACCGCAGCAGCACCTGAAGACAGCGTTATCCTAACTCTGGCTTGTGGTAAATTCCGTTTCAACAAGAATCAATTTGGTGACATCAACGGTATCCCACGCCTACTCGATGTTGGTCAATGTAATGATGCTTACTCAGCAATCCAACTTGCACTTGCACTATCTAAAGAGTTCGACTGTGATATCAATGAGCTTCCGCTAACTCTCGTTCTATCTTGGTTTGAACAAAAAGCGATTGTTATCTTACTTACCCTATTCGCTTTAGGTGTGAAAGGTATCTACACAGGTCCAACAGCACCTGCTTTCTTGACCGACAACCTACTGGCAATCATCCAAGAGAAATTCGACATGCGCAGTATCGGTAATGTTGAAGACGATCTAAAAACCATCTTAGCTGCTTAATCCTCGCCAATTTGCCTAGGGTCTGTTGACCCTAGGCACTTTTTTAAGAGAAAACTATGACAAGTGAATGGCAAAACAACCTGCCAACAACTTTACGCTGCGTAGAGAAGTGGCAAGAAACCCCTGATACCGTGAGCATAACGCTGGCCCCTATAGGCGATGAAGATATCGCTATCGAATTTAAGCCCGGACAGTTTGTCTCACTCGGTTTTGAGATGGAGGGTAAAGTAGAATATAGAGCCTACTCTATTAGTTCTGTGCCTAACGAACCTCTGTTAAAACTGACTATCAAGCGCGTTGAGGGAGGGTTAATCTCAAACCACATCATCGATACCTTCGCTCCGGGTGATACTGTGTTAGCCCTTGCGCCTACAGGTCCATTTAATAGTGTCGATTGCGCGCCAAAAGAGAAAGTCGTTATGCTAAGCGCAGGTTGCGGTATTACCCCAGTTATATCGATGACAAAAACTTGGTTAGCTGATGACAAAGATATCGACATCGTATTTATTCATATGGCTAAAAGCGCTCAGCAAACCATCTATTTTGATGAGCTAGAGTCAATGGACAGCATTCACAGCCACTTCCACTTTAAGTTGCTGCTAAAAGACAACACAGGGACACGTCATCCACAAGGTCGCCTAGATAAAGCATGGCTGCAAACTCTATGTCCTGACATCGCGGAACGCACCGTGTATCTATGCGGGCCAACTCAGTTTATGCAGGATATGGAGTCTCACTCACTCGCACTTGGAGTCGAGCCTCAAGCGTTTCATCAGGAAAGCTTCACTCCAATCGAAACTCATCAAGAGTCACCTGCTGGCGGTGTGGTTCAATTTGAAGTGCCCGCTTTTGGTGTCACTGCTGAAGTAGAGCAAGGTGCAACACTTGCCGATGTCCTAGAAGACAATGGTGTACCCATCATCATCGCTTGTCGCAGTGGTATGTGTGGTTCTTGCAAATGCAAAGTGACTAAAGGGGAAGTGTCTCGTACCAGTACCGAAACTCTGACTGAACAAGACTTAGCGGAAGGTTATACACTCGCGTGCTCTAGCCAGATTCAGGGCGATGTTGAAGTCGAATTGATGTAATTGTACACATTCCGAGTAAGCCTTCACTTACTCGGAATCCTTTCTATCGTGCTAAATTACCAAACGCTTTAGTCGCACTCTTTTGCATCGATACAGGCTTAACGATTAACCCAATCCCAACCAAAAACAGTCCAGAGGCAATGATCTGTGCCATAGACAGCACCTCATCATACATAAAGTAACCACTCACTAAAGCAAACACTGGTACAAGTAACGTCAGTGGCGCAGTGGTACTTAACGGGTACTTAATCAGCATCAGATTCCACACCCAGTATCCAAACAGAGTGGTTGGATACGCCTGAAATACCACGGCTATCGTCGTGTTCCAATCCCACTGTTCAAACGCCTGCCAGATGATCGCTTCACCATGCAGAGACACGGCAAATAGAACAAGTGGCAGGGGCGAAAAGAGCATTCCCCACACATTGAACGCGAATGCCTGTGTCGTCTTCGACGCTTTAACAATGACTCCCATCAAGGTCCAAGAACATGCCGCGATCATAATCAATGCAACGCCCTTCAAAGTGACATTCCCTGTCGTCGCTGAAACCAGTACCGCCAAGGCACACATCGCTAATGCCGCCCCAACAATTTTACGCAGCGGTGCCTGCTCTTTAAAAATCCAAATCCCGACCGCCATGCCGATAAGTACATTGGTTGACAGTAGAACGGAAGACATTCCAGACGAAAGTCCTGCTGTGATAGACCAAGAGGCCATTCCCCACACGCCAACCCCAAACACGATGCCGTAGCCGACTAGGTAACGCCACGCGACATTTGGCCTAGCAATAAAGAAGATCGCAGGAATCACCGCAAGCGCAAAACGTGCTGCTGTTGCCAATAAGGGGTGAACACTGGTTACCCCCATCTTAATCATCGAGAAGTTAAATCCCCATATAGCCATGACAAGCACGGCGAGCAATAAGTCATTTCTTTTCATATTCGTCCCTCTTATGTTTTTCCACAGTATCCCTTGAGTGACAAATCATATACAGATACAATTTTTTAAATAAAAACCAGTACAGTTCAGGGATGGAAATGAGCATCTACCAACAGCTAGCGAATCAATTTATTGAAGAGATAGAAAACGGCAAAAGAGTCGAAGGGGGTAGAATGCCATCGCTTAGGCAGCTAGCCAAACAGCAATCCGTCAGCATGTCTACAGTGGTCAGTTGCTATCAAGAACTGGAATCGCAGGGTTGGATTCACTCTAGACCACAAGCGGGTTACTTTGTTTCACCTCGCAAGCCAGTACACTCAACACCAGACTGGGCTCAGTTTGAAAGTAAGGTCTCTCACGTCATCAGAAGTTCACCAACCCACAGTGCGAAAAGTGGTCCATTGGGCGTGTCGAGCACCTCGGCGGATGAACAGTCTGTGGTTGAACTGGAACGCAGCTTTCGCCGTGCACTGAAACGGATGGGAGACAGGCTCAATCACTATCCCGATATTCAAGGCGAGCCGCTACTGCGCAGTGCTTTATCTACCCACTTTGCCAAGCTCGACTTACATTTTAATCCCGACCAGATCGTCGTTACCGCGGGGTGTATGTCTTCGATCAAAGCAGCACTAGAATCCTGTACCAAACAAGGCGACACCATCGCGATAAGCTCTCCTTGCTTCAATGGTATTTTGGAACTGCTGGGAAAAATGTCACGCAAGATCATTGAGATCCCTTCTTTGAATGATGGTATCGACCTTGAACAACTTGAAGCGCATCTCAAGCACAGACGTGTCGATGCAGCGATATTTTGCACCTCGCATATGAATCCACAAGGCATCAATATGTCGGCTAACCAGAAACAAAAGCTAGCTCAGCTCGCCAATGAGTACCGTATCCCAGTGATCGAAGACGATGTCTATATGGAGCTCTCCTACTCTTCCCATACACCCTTACCGGCTAAATATTATGACAAGGACGGTTATGTCTTATGGTGTGGCTCTGTCTCAAAAAGCCTTTCACCCAGTTACCGTTTAGGCTGGTGTCTTCCGGGAAGATACCTAGATACGTACAAAACCCAATTTGCATCGGCAAGTTATGGCGTTGCCTTGCCAACCCAACTCGCCGTGGCGGATTTTGTCGAATCAGGTCAGTACGCCAAGCATGTAAAAAGAAGGCGCACCCAGTTACTTAGCCTGAGGCAGCAATACCTTGACTACCTTACTCGGCATTTACCGCGTGAAGTGAAATTCAGTCACCCACAAGGGGGGATGGTGCTATGGCTACAAATTCCCAATTTGGACCAACACGCCCTCGCGAAAAGTGTCGAACAGAATCAACTCGATGTCCGGCTTGGTCACCTATTTACCACGCTCAACCTGTATAGCGAGTGCATTCGAATCAATATGGGCTATCCATTACAGGGAGCGGTAAAAAATGAGTTAGACACCTTGATTAAGTTGATCCGAAAACACAATTCCACGATTAACGGAGAGACTTAACTCTTTCTTACAAAGAACATCAGGATTTATAAAGTATGGTTATTCCAAAGCCGATGTAGATCCAAGTACCCATTCTTCTTCAATTGTAAACCTGAAACTTGCTTCGTTTTAGTCACAACCTTTTGTCCCCAAAATAAGGGCAGCAAATGGTGATGATGTACTTTGGTGTTAATGATATCGAGTAGTTCTTGCTCGTCGCTCAAATTGGCAACGACTCTTTGTACATAAACTCTATGTTCTTCAAATTGGTCTTGGTTGAGAGCAAACCTCAAGGAAGTGGTAGTTAAAAGCCAATCATACAAGCCATAACGACTTGGCTGCTCCAACAGCTCTTCACACAAAAGCAGATCAATCTTATCTCCATACTCATCGATCGCATCTAAGTCAGAGATCGGAAGACATCTCACTTTTAATCCCGTTTTCTCTATTGTTTCAGTTAGCCAGTTAATTAAGTGGCGTTTGTATTTGAGCCTCCATTGACTATGGCCAATGACGATCTCTCCCGACAACACCGGATATTCAGAGTATTCGTGATTCAACAAACCAAAATGACTTATAATATCAATTCCTTGCTGTTTCGAGTAGATTATTCGCTGTTGTTGAATAAAAGTAAGCAGTGCTGCTAGTCCATCTTTGGTTATTGACACTGATTCCCTTAGCCTAATTGCTAAAGTCGAAAATGCTTGAATTGGATGCTTTTCGCTTTCGTGGTTTTCTGCTTCAAAGCTTAGGAAACTGTCCAATGACTTCCCTTCATGGCAAAGATTTATCGTGCTGAGAAGAGCTCCCGTGGCAAAGTATTGAGAGTTTCTAACCAATACCAGTTTCTTGTCATCCCAATGAGTTAAATGAAGCGGTCCGGTACCTACACGGACACGACGCTGACCCAAAACCTGATACCTTTTTGTCGCAATTGAGGCATTTGGAGTAGTTAACGCGAAAACAAAGAGAGGATTAGGATCAAAAAGATCGATAAAGATAGCATTTTGCTCGCGATCGAAACCAACTCTAGCAACTTGCTTAAAGAGCCACTTATAAGGCCCCTCTGATGTGAAAAGTCTATCTAGACTCTCGATGATATCAAACTTGGTAAGTGGCAAGCCATCGTGGCATAGGACATGAGGATTTATCCAAAAGCAATAACGTTTACCCTGATTCGTCACTGAGTATTCATAAGCAATATGATTGTGAATATGACCATTCTCATCAATTCGCAGCAACGTATCATACATGGCGCTGATAACCTGCATTTCTGCTGATACATAAGTCATCGCAGGATCTAGTTTATTAACTGGAGGATATTGAGTAACAGTCAACGTACTACTGGCTTTGTGAGCTTTTTCAGTTTCATGCATCAATAGATGTAATATTCTTGAAGCGAGAGAGCGATGAGCTTCTAGATACTTTGGTATTTGATCTAGGTTTCCTTCAGTGAGGTCGGCTTGTATACACTCATATAAGGCCTGATATAGAGATGCAACGATAGTAATTTTGCTATTTTTCCCTCTACCAACGGCTGGAGTCCAAAGTATCCAACCACACTGTTGAAGCATTTTGATAATGGTCGAAGTATTCCGCCTACTGGTAGAAAAAATTTCTTCGAGATCATCAATAGATACTTCATAGCCACGGCCATAGCTGAAATTGTTGAGTAACTGCGACAATCTACGCAAGCGTAAGTCTTTCATATTCTTATTTAGTATTGATGCCCCATTAGCTAAAATTAAAGGCACCTAAAGCTCGATAGGTGCCTTGCAAATAGGCTATTTCTCGGCATAAATTATTCATCCAGTGTTGTTATTTTCACATACAAGAAGTCCATCATTTTTATATAAGAGCCGTAAATTTGTTTTATTTAGACACAAATTTAAATAATCATCATGTCCAATATCACAAACAAGCTAAAACATCACTACCACTTCTTGGCTATCAAATTTAATAATCTCAAGTATGAGATTATTAATATTTGCAACCTTCCTTGGTTGCCAGATAGCTATCTAATCTAAATGGTTAGATAGTAGGGAATAAATAAATTTGAATTCCTCAGTTTGTTTTAACGCATGCAGAAAAACAATAGACTGACTGGTATAAGCAAGGTTCAACAATGTGCCTAAATTCGACTCATGTACCTGTTCACACATAATCGCAGCAACCATACAACCACGTACATTTTTGTCATTCACATCAATCTCTAACAACTGAGCACAACGAATTGCCTCTTGTACACGAGTCTCCATGCTACATAAACCTCACTACAGCATCACCGTTTAATATAAGTAGCATTCGAAACTCTTCCGTATGACGCATAGCGTTCGCCAATAACTTTTCTCTGAAGCTCCAACCTTCATCTGACGCTCTAGATACATACTGTTCAAGCTCTGCAAGCGCACTCTTCTCCGATACATCTGGAGTACTTGCAATAGAAGCTAAAATGGATTTATTTACATTAGACGACAAATCAAAGTTTCTTTTTCGACTATCTTCTATCAGTGCTTTTAGAACCTTTTTCTTTTGTGCGCGAATCATACACATTTTTAACTCATGGCGATCAAATGCATAACCAATTTCATCCAGTAGTTCTGTAACTTCCTGAAACATACTTTCTCCTAACTAAAACTAAACCGATCTTCTATACATGGTTAATTCCAGCCTGACGTTATATTTCATTTTAAACTCTATCTTTAGAACGAACTTGTACATCATCCTGATAGATTGTTTTTATTAATCGGCCTTCACTAAATCTCTAAACTAGCAATAGCAATAGCAATAGCAATTTTCCTAAAATCAACACGCAATGTAGAAGTTTCTCGATGATCCCTTTTCTCAATAAAATTGGGAGATCAATGATTGCGAAAACAAATTAATAGTACGGCTATCAGAAAAATAAACCATGAAACAAATAGGGCATAAAACTGCATGTTTTAGTGATCATCGTCACGTTAAAAATATTTTTAGTTAACAACAGTCATTTAAAATCAATAATTTAATGAAAGCAAATACCTACTACGTGAAGAGACAGCACGAGAAAGAGACAACAGGTCGAACCAGGACGTACAATCGTGATTAAAACAACTAACGTAACAGTTAAGCGACAGTGGAAGGCTAGTCTAGTTAGGAAAATGGTGACTAGTAGTATTAGAAGTAAGCCATCTGAGGGGATCCACCTTGTTTTCTGGCAAAGTGGATCGGTTTATCAACATCAGTCTGATTTTTAGGAATAGACCATAGATAAAACAGTAACTTAGACTCTGATGTTACTTGAGCTGAAAGAGTGAGTAACAGGCGTTGTTTCCTGTTCTTGAACTGGAGCTTCGTCCGCTGATAGGAGCTCATCCCATTCATGCGCTTTCTCAAGCAGCTCTGTCAGCGTTTCCTGAATCAAGCCAGAGCGATAATCAACTAACCTGACCGTAGTGAAAACAGATGCCTGTTCAGTACCTGAAAAAACACCGATACCGGGTTCACCGCGAAGAGGTCCCATAGCGTACTCCGCAAACAACGAGAAAAGCTGTTTAGGTATCTGACTTGGAATAGCCACTGTTGTCGTTACAGAGAAGGCTAACTCCTGTAATACAGTATTGCCGACTATATTGACAACATAAGGGGGGCCCTCGGGACCTGCTGCTGAATGAACTTCAAAACAACAGACCTGGTTCTCATCAAAACTCAACTGCTCAACTGCCAACTCAGCGAGTATTTTTTTATATATATCCAACGGTAATCACTCCTGTTAGCTCACTATTTACATCCCGAGCTGTAAATTTAGGTCCTTTTGTTGCTCATACGGCGCTATGAACTGAGCGTTAAATTCAGCATTCACTTTATGACTGAGGTCTTCACAGTGATTTCTTAGTTCAACCAGTTTTTTCTGGTCACCAGCTAAAGCCGGGGCTTGCTGTAAATACTCATCGGTCAGACGACTAAAAATGGCATCTTTACCAACGATAAAGCTAGAGAAGTTTTGGTTGATGAACTCTAGTGCGCCGCTATCCATATTTTCTAAGCCTAAACGTGTCTTATTGGCATCAGTGACATCGTCGAATGTGGCTGTCGAAGGATCGGTGCCAGGCTTTAAAAACTGGGCATCATTCTTAAAATCACTGGCTGTCTGGCTAAATGCTGCTTTCACTAAGTTTTGTACAGGGATACCCTCTGTTAACTGCTTTTGCACTTCTGATTTTATCTGAGTAGCTCTAGTCGTAAATGCACTCTCATTCTTGGTTACAGCTCTGCTGAAAAAATCAACAACGGCGTTCTTAACTCGTCCTGCCTTTGATAAATGCCCTAAATCTCGAGTCGCAGAAACCTGCCCACTACCATCCACGGTAATAGTGTAATCTTTACCCGTACCTAAGTTAAGGTGGAATCTCTGTTCTTCACCCGTGTTTACTTTATCAAACTGTAAGTTATTGCTAACCGCATTTGTAATTGCGGGGTTAACACCACTAATCGACATTTAATTCTTCCTTACTGCGAGGTTTATCTTGATTTGACATATACCTTAGCCCCAAATTAAAACGATTGTTATCAGTAACAGCCGAGCTATTTTAGAATCGATAAAAGTTGAAAAATACTAATATAATCAGCTTATTAGTAAGGAAAATAATTATGTAAAAACAAGGTGTGGAATAGGAGAAAGGGTATAGGTGAAAAGAGGGCTCTGTAAACTTGTGAAAAAGAAAAAGCCCGACAAACATCTATTTGTCGGGCTTTTGGGGCTGAACAGTTCAGTTCGATTAGAAGATCGCGTGTGCCACGAGAACAATAATCGGTAGCGTCACTAACGTACGTAGTAGGAAAATTGCCACCAATTCTAGGAAGTTAATTGGCACCTTACTGCTTAAGATCACCGAACCTGTTTCTGACATGAAAATCAGCTGAGTAACAGACAGCGCTGCCACAATAAACTTGGTTAAATCCGCATTCACAGATGACGCCGCAATGATTGATGGAACATACATATCAGTGAAGCCCACCAGCATAGTTTCTGCCGCCGCCGCTGCTTCTGGCACATTAAGCAGCTCTAGTAGAGGTACAAACGGAGCACCCAGCATAGAGAACAGTGGCGTCGCTTCTGCAACCACCAAGCCTAGTGTACCAATCGCCATAACAACAGGAAGAACACCAAACACCATATCTAGCGCGTTATGCACACCTTCTTTAGCCACTGAGCCTAAGCTTTTTACTTTGTCGGCACGTTTCAGTGCTAGCTCCATACCAAAGCCTAGAGTCGATTTACCTTCAGGAACAAGTTCATCATCTCGATTCGGCGCACTACCATCAATGTAGAGATCTTTCTTGTAAGATAGCGGTGGCAGGAATTGAATCACCATCGCTGCGGCAACGCCAGACAAACAGATCGCAAAGTAAAACGGTACAAAGTAGTTCGCTAATCCAACTTGAGTCAATACCACAAGCGAGAATGAAATACCCACTGGCGAGAACATAGTTGCAACCACCGCTGCTTCACGCGCTGTGTATTTTTTATCTTCATACTGCTTGCTAGTTAAGATAACACCGACCGTACCGTCGCCTAACCATGAAGACATACAGTCAATCGCCGCTCTACCTGGTAGACGGAAAACAGGGCGCATAAACTTACTCAGTAACGTACCCAATAGCTCTAGCAGACCAAAGTTAAGCAATAGCGGAAGTAATAATCCCGCAAGGAAGAAAGTCACCACTAGCGATGGAAGCAAGTCATTTAAAACTAGACCACCCGTGTTACCGTTCCAGATGATCTCTGGCCCGATTTGATGCAACGCCAGTAGCGTAAACAACGCACCTAACGAACGAATAACCAGCCAAGTTGGCGTCAGAATGAAAAGTCTTGTAAGCAGATAAGATTGCGTAACAAAAGTTGGCTTTAAAAGACTTGCGGCAAGTGATGCAAAAGCTGAAAAACAGATCACGCCTGTGACCGTCGGTAAAATCGCATCCCCTAGCAGCGCTTTAACCCCTTTAGCCATTAAAGCCAGTGGGAAGGTAAAGTTACCGTCGTATGTTAGCGGTGCAAGGAAAAAGAATAATCCTAGCAATGATGGAATCGCAAACATCAGCAGATTCCGGTTAGTTTTGTGGTTCTCTTCAACGAGAAGTGTATCGCTCATCTGACTACTCCCTAGATGACTACAATTTCACTAAAGGTGAATAAATCTTCAATGTGAGCGATTATATATCCTAAAAAATCCAACACAAGCCAAATGTGCAATTTTATTCACCATTAATAAATAAAAAATCAAACTTAACATCTATAACAATAACTAAACAACGAAACATAACACTAGAGAATATCTCAACAGTGATTGTGCCTAGGTGAAGTCACCATCTCGCGAGTTTAGCTCTGTCACTAACTCAACAAAATTGTCTAGCAGTGCGTTGGGCGAGTTCGGTAACCACACCAAACCGATTGGCCAATGGGCATAGTCCCCCTTTAATGGAATAAAACGCACATGCGGATTGCTTATCGCTTGAGCGCTTTGAGGAACGATAGTAAATCCCAATCGAGCAGAGACTAATGCGAGTAGCGTTAAGATGTCATCTGCTTCTTGGGCAATAGTTAACTCCAATTGATTGACTGCGAGATAGCCCTCTATTTGACGGCTGAGCCCTGGGCCTCGATTAGTCGCCAATTTTAAATAGTTATGCCGAGCTAACGAATGCCACAGCTCTTGCCCGTCAATGTCTTCATCTCGATGAATGGCGACCACCAATTGATCATCAAACAAAGGTAAAGTTTGAAACTGACTATCGCTCGGAATGCGATTGAAGCTTACATCGAGCTCGCCACTTTGCAGTTGGTCTAGTTGGGTTTGGGAAGGAATGTCATTCAGCACAATATTGACGTCAGGGTAGCGCTGCTTGAATGCGGCCACAAAACGAGGCGCCTCATGGTAGGTCGAAACTCCAAAGCCGATTTTCAAACTTCCGTATAAGCCAGATGATACTCGCTGAGACAGGGTGTCGAACTGCTCAAATTGACGCAGTAGGCGTTGAGCCTCGGGTAACAGCGACTGACCCGCAGCGGTCAAACGCGCCCCATGACGACCACGCTCAAACAGTGGAGCACCCACTTTGCTTTCTAAACGTTGAATTTTCTTGGTAATAGCAGGTTGGGTGAGAAACAGCCTCTCCGATGCCAAGCGATAGTTTTGGCTCTCAGCCAAAATGCAGAACGCTTTAAGTAACTCAACTTCCATTCCAAACCCTTATTGAATAGAGAATTTATTTCATTATATGGAATGAAATAATTTTCTTAAACTCACAACCAGTTTTTATCAAGTAAGGAATCTCCGTGGAAAAGTTACGTGTCGCATCCGTTCAATTTAATCATCACCCTGGAGATAAAGCGTACAACCTTGCTGTGATTGAGCACTATGTAAAAAGCGCTCAAACGCAAGGGGTTGAGCTTATCTGCTTCCCAGAAATGTGTATTTCAGGCTACTGGCATGTTTCTAAACTGAGCAGAGAGCAAATCGTTCAACTAGCCGAACCGATTCCGGCAGGCAGTTCTAGCCAGCAGATTTTGTCACTTTCCAAGCAAACGGGGATCAACATTGGTGTCGGGTTAATTGAAATTGATGAACAAGGCTGCCTCTACAATACCTTTATCCTAGCGATGCCAAACGGCAACATCACCAAGCACCGAAAACTGCATACCTTTGTCAGCCCGCACATGAGTAGCGGCGACCAATACACCGTGGTCGAAACCCCGCAAGGTTGGCGAGTTGGCATATTGATCTGTTGGGATAACAACTTAGTTGAGAACGTAAGGATGACAGCACTCAAGGGCGCAGACGTACTGCTTGCCCCGCATCAGACAGGAGGTTGCCACTCACGTAGCCCGAACGCGATGGGAAGGATCGACCCGCAGCTTTGGCTTAATCGACATAAAGACCCGGAAGCTATTCGAACTGAAATGCAGGGACGAAAAGGGCGCGCTTGGCTAATGCGTTGGCTGCCTGCCCGAGCGCACGACAATGGGCTGTTTCTGATATTTAGCAATGGTGTTGGCGTTGATATGGATGAAGTGAGAACAGGCAATGCGATGATCCTAAACCCTTACGGTGAAACCATGGTTGAAACTGACGCGATAGACAACGCGATGATCATTGCCGACCTTGATCCCAAAGAGCTTGATATGTGTACAGGCAGGCGTTGGATAAGGGGGCGAAGACCAGAGCTTTATCGTGAGCTTGCCCAGCGACAAGGCTATGAGCTCGACCCTTATCATGCCCGGTTTAACGAAAAATAGTTCACCGCTTTCTGACCTTAGAGCTCGCCTCTAAGGTCACTTAACGATGGGGATCTGAAAAGAGAAAGTTACGCCGCCCACTTCTGTCAGCTCTATATAACGTATCATTTCGACAAAAAAACCGGCTTCATCAATTTCAAGCTGCTGTTTCAACGCGATATCAAACAAAGCTTCAAGCGCGGCACTGTAACCAGCGTCAGAGACTAGGTAAACATCACTGCATAAGTAGTAACCTGCAGGCAGAATAAAATCATACTTTTGTTCTTCAACTTGCCAGTCGCCAATATAGGTATCGATTTGATCCCAGCTTTGCTCTAGTTGATTAACTGGGGTTGCCCCCATCAAACGAACCGATTTCTCACCATAAATTTCCATCACGCTGTCCCAATCTGGGTCTACCATAGACAGCTTTTTCATCCCTCGTTTCGGATACCAGATCAGCTCTGTCGGCATAGATTGAGCCAATTCGTTTTCTAGAGGGATATCTTTCCCCGGATGACCGAGTTGACGGATAAATGCAGCAGATTCTCGCGGCGTTAATTCACAACCCATTTTACGCACTTGTTTAGCCGTCACACCGAGCTCTCGCTTAAGCGCTTTACCCAGAGCTTGAGAAGAAGAAAACCCGCAATATTGAGCAATTTCTGTCACGCTCCAAGGATCATTGTTCATCAGTAGGCTAACCGACACCTGCAACCTTAAGCGACTTAAGTATTGCCCGGGCGTCTCGTTAAACAGCTCGGTAAATTGACGGTGAAAATGATAGGGAGAAATCGCACTGGCCGTCGCGATTTGCTCCCAAGTTCTGTGCTCATCAAGTTCTTTATGCATTAAATACAAGGCGTGTGAAAATCGCTTACGCAGATGCTCAGGCAGCGGCTCTAGCAAGGCTATCTCGGGAACCAGCAAGAAGGGCTGCTTTTCGTTTTCTGCCATCGCACTCGGTCCTTTTAGATCAATAAAATCACTATCGCCCGCTTGATCGATTAAATCAAATACCTTGCTCATTGCACTGTGTCCATCACGAGTTGTTCTTCCGTCTGTTTAGCCTGCTTACAACTGGTCAGTCCGAGTAGAATCGGGATCAATAATAAAGTAACCGCTGTAGCAAATAGCTCGCCAAACACCAATGATACCGCGGCAGGTTTAAGGTATTGGGCTTGCTCTGCAGTCTCACTCAACAATGGCAGCAAGCCACAAACCGTCGTAATAGTGGTCAAGAAAATAGCTCTCAGGCGACTCGTACCTGCTGTCACCAATGCTTGCTTAAGAGGCATGCCATTACGGTATTCATGATTGAAACGAGTAATCAAAACCAATGAATCGTTAATCACGATCCCTGTCATCGCCATCATGCCGAACATAGATAACAGACTGATGGGCAAATCCATAATGTAGTGGCCAAATATCGCCCCAGCAAAACCAAAAGGAATCACTGCCATAATGATAAACGGTTGCCAATAAGACTTAAGAGGAACCGCTAACAAGATGTAAATCAATAAGATGGTCAGAATCATTGCCGATTTAAATCCATCGGAGACTTCACTGATCTCCTCAAACTCTCCACCCGCTTTTATTTTCACGCCAGGGTATTGAAGTTCAAGTTGTTCAATCCGTTTTGTCAGTTGAGTCATAGTCTGCTCGGGAGCCTGTATGTCGCGATTTTGCTTCCAATAGAGATTCACCACTTGCTCTCGGTTTCTGCGATACAAGATCTGAGGTTGCTGCTCATGCTGAAACTCAGCGATATCGCCTAACAGGACGGTTTTTCCGCCGGGCAACATCACCTGTGATTGCTCTAACTGCGCCAAGGTCTTACGCGCATCCCTTGGGTATTTAAGCAATACTTTCGTTTCTTGGCCTTGTTCTAAAAGACGGTGAATTTCACGCTCGCCATAGGCCTCACCCGCCAGTTTAGCCAATTTGTCCTGCGTTAAGCCAAGCTGGTGACCAAACTCATTAAGCACCAAGCGAACCTGTGGCTGACCGCCTTTACCATCATCGAATACATCAGCAACACCCGGTAGCACTGACAAGGCATCGCCCAGTTCAATCGCCACGCGTTTTGCTAACTCTCTATCGCGGGATGATATAGAAATAAACGTGCCACCAGCGGGCGCTTCTGCAGCACTAAACTCAACAGAGTAAGCCCCTTCAATTGCGCCGACTTGTTGTCGCCAACTGTCAGTCAATAGGTTGGCAGGGAGTATGCTAAGAGACTCGCTAGTTAACTCTGCCGTTACCTCAATCTCGCCATATCCATCAGACCATGCTAACAGGTTAACGATCGGTGGTTTGCTAAGTGAGTAATCAGCTTGAAGATGTTGCTCGACAGTGAGCATCGACTGCTCAATCTTATCCAATGCTTGCTTTTGCAAAGGTAGCGGAGAGCCATCTTCCAGCGCCACTTTAGCGGTAATGTAACGCCCCGGAATTTCAGGAAAAATCGCACTGCGAATTGTTCCAGTCGACCACATTCCGTAGGCCAACACGATCATGGCAACAAAGCCCATCAAGCTAGCGAGTTTATACTCTAGTACTGCCTCAAGTGCAGGTTTATAAACACGTTGATTAAACCAAGTCAGCCCGCCTTGTGCAGTGGATTGAATCTTAGCAATTATCCCCTTTCCTTGCTTATGAGTAGAGAGCTGCGCCAAATGCGATGGCAGAATAAACTTACTTTCAATCAAAGAGAAAATCAGGGCGAAAATCACCACTGCGGAAAAACCAGCCAGTATTTTGGCAAAGTCATTATTGATCCACAGCATAGGAGAAAACGCAGCTATAGTGGTCAAGACACCAAAGACAGTCGCCACAGACACAGAGTGGACGCCGTGCCACGCCGCTTCTTTACCACTCTTGTATTGAGAGCGTTTTTCATGAATGGCTTCACCGACAACAACGGCATCATCAACCAAAATACCCAGCACTAAGATAAAGCCAAATAGCGTAATATCGTTGATGCTGTAATTGGCTATTTGCATTGCACCTAACGTACCTGCTAGCGCAACTGGGATCCCTACCGCGACCCAAAAAGCCAGTTTAAGCTCTAAAAATATTCCCAGTAAAACGACGACAATCAATAGGCCTTGCCATGCATTATCCCCGAGTCGAAATAGCTGCTCCTCAATGTAAGGTGCCATATCAGCCATCACATTAAGCTCGATATCGTTAGGTAGAATTCGCTGTTGCTCAGCTAGCGTCTCTTCAATCGCTGAGCTCACTTTAAGTAGATTATCGGTTTGGCTAGTGCTGACTAACAAGGCAATGGCATTAGAACCATTGTTTCTTACGATTGCGCCGCTTGTTTCGTAATCTCTAGTGAGTGTGGCTATATCGCCCAGATAAACCTTACCTGATGGCCTAGATACCACCACCAGTTGCTTAAGTTTCTGCAAGTCATCGGCGTAACCGTCACCACGAATCACCATTCTTCCTTTATCACTGACTAACTCACCCGTTCGTGACTCCAGTGACATTTGGTTAATCGTGTTAGCAAGATCATCCAAGGTCATGCCGAGTTTTTTTAACTCTGCTGGGCGAGCCTCAATAATCAGCTGAGGAGCACGTGAGCCCCAGTTACTGACTTTTGAAATCCGTGGATTGCTCTTTAATGCTTGCTCGACTTGACGCGCGATTGGCTGAAGCTGCTCATCACTGCGGTCACCCGACACCACGACGAAAGCCGCTAAATTGGTAAACTCATTGCGCACCACTTGTGGTCTTTCTGCTTGAGCAGGAAAACCATTAATGGCATTGACGCGATTACGTACGTCATCCAAGAGTTTGTTCAAATCCGTGCTACTGGTTTTTCGCACCACAACACTCGACTGACCCGCGCTAGATTGGCTGGTGATCTGCTTGATTCCTGCAATACCACTGATGGACTCTTCGATACGCTGGGTGATGCTTTCGTCTATTTGCTTAGCGCTTCCACCGGGGTAAGCCACAGTAATAGATATAGAAGATGGAGCAATCTGCGGAAATGACTCAACGCGTAACTGTCCAAATGCCATCATGCCACTTGCGATGATGGCAAGCATCAGCAAGTTAGCGCCGACCGAGTTGTTAATAAACCACTTGGTTAACCAGTTCATTATTCACTCCTCAATTTGGCCGTCATTTCAGTCATGCTGTGAGGTGCCATTTGCTTACCAACCAACATCGAAATCAAAGGATAAACCACCACTCGACGAGACTGCTCAATCTGCTTGTCAAAACGAACGAACACTTGATCTTGCTGTTGACCAACGAGCGTTACCCACTCTTTCTGTAATCTATCTTGGTTATCTAAAGTCCAAACAAAGCCATCACGTGTTAAGGCGCTAAGCGGCAAGGTCGCAATGCTCTGCTGATTACCTAAACTCACCTCAACTTTAACTTGCTGATTGGGCAACAACTTTTCCTTTTCTGCATAAGGCTCGCTGACTGCTAGCACCACCTGGCGTTGACGAGTGTTGGCATCGGCTTGAGGGGCAACATAGCGAACCTTAGCAGGCCAATGCTGCCCTGCTCTGTTTGATACCGAGATTTCTGGTTTGCTCAGCGCACCTTGTACTTTCTGCCAGTGGAGATCTGAGACGGGCAGCGCCACATCGACGGAATCGCTCGCGGCTAGCTCAAACAGCACTTGCCCTGACTCTAACCACTCGCCTGGGCTAATCATGCGTCGTAATATAATCGCATCAAATGGCGCCACTATATTGGCTTCACTCAGTAGCTTGTTGGCGCTTTGCAGCGCTTGCTGTGCTCTGTCTAACTCCGCTTTCGCTGCCGCCACTTGTGGCTCTCTGCGTGCAAAAGGTGAGCTGGTTTTGGCTGACAACATTTTCAAAGCCACTGTCTGTTCGTGTTTCGCTTGCTTGAGATTAAGCTCAGCTTGCGTTACTTGGCTTTTCGCTTGCGCCAAATTAGACGCTAACGCACTGGTCTCTAGCTTGGCGAGAACATCCCCTTTCGCCACCGTCATCCCCGGCTCTAATTGAGAATCTAACCAAGCTAGCTGAGCGGTGCTCGATGCTTTAAGTTGAATCGGCCACCTTGCTGCTGTGGTGGCAAGTAAAGTCAAAGACGATTTATGCGCTTGCGGCGTCACCTCAATAATTGAAACAGGCGATTTCAGCTCCGCCTTCTCTTTAATCGGAGTCGGCTGTGGCTCTAAGTAGTCAACCATAACCAAGGCAGCGAAAATTGCGCTTACGCCTAACGCGACAGCTAAGATAGATTTAACCTTCATAAGAAATCTCCTGTTGGTTAGGGGTTTGGGCCTCAGCCTCTGATGAAACATTGAGACGTTGAGTGATCTCAGCTAAACGCGACAATGTCTGTAGTGTCACTGGTAACACAACCGCGACTTCAACGAACTCAAGGGAATAAGTCACGATCGAAAAGATCTGCCCCACACTCGGCTCAACCAACGCGCTTACCATCCACAGGTTGACTAAAACCGCGCTCAGTAAGACGATAAAAATCAATCCATAAGCGATGGCTTCGGTATCTGACAGTTTAATTTCGCAGCTTTTAAGCCGTTTGAAATGCCCGCGAATGTTGGCAAACTTACCGCTATTAAGCGCCGTTACTTGCTGTTCTAGCTGATCGTTTAGCGCACCATTTAAGCGAGTGAAAGTGCCATGAAACAGGCTGTAGATAATCAAGATGCCGATACCTGACGCCAAAACACTCAGAGCAAGATAGAAGTGGAATGCAGCTAGGATAACAACGGTAGCAACAAGTTGTACCACTGCCGTCATTAACGCCGGCAAATCATCTTCTAAGAAGTCCACCAGCTCACGAGACATGGTTAAGCGAGCACTGCGCACTGATACTGGCGCGTGTTTTAAGTTTCGCTCAACCAATCTGGCTAACTTAAAACGAATCTGACCATAGACGCGAGTATCATAAAAACGGCGCAATACGCTGACGACCACAACGGCTAGCAGTAGCAAGGCGAAGTGAATCAAGGGTTGCATATCATGATTTAATACCCCATCAATTGCGTAGCCTATCGCGAGTGGCAGTAATATCAGCATCACGTTTTCCACCAACACCATGAACCAAGTAAGCGCTACTTTTAAGGGCTCTAAGCCAATGGTGGATTTAAGTGTTACTTGGAAGCGGTCAGACATCATTATTCCTGTGAATGAATTTGGCGTTAGTATTGCCAATTCATCTCAAGAAAAAGTGTCCCAGATTGCTGTTTTGATCATTTGAGTATCGATAACCTTTTGTTAACGCCTACCCACTTACACTCCTACCTTAATCAATAAATCACACTTAGGTATGTGTTTAACCTAGGTATGGAGTCAGCATGAAATTATTCGCATCCATCGCCACCACCGCCTTAATTACTGGCTCAATCTGGGGGCTTGTCTTAGCTCAACCTACCGTTGCCGAAGATGTCAGTGGTGCAAAATCATCAGCAGCACCCGTTGTCGATAACAAGCCCAACAACTACTTGCGCGGTGTCACTCAGACTATCGCACTACAAGGCGTGCCAAACTTATGGGATAAGTTCTACGCCAGAATGGATAAGGCTAACCCTCTACCTCAAAAGGTCGACCGCATCATCGTGTTGTATCAAGCATTTAATGCAGATTTCTCTGAAGCAGAGGTGACAATTGGTTACCCGACCACAGCGGGCGCAATAGCAAGTGACCTGACCAAATTACCAGACATAGCCGATGCAAAACTTCTGCTCAAGGAAGGAAAGCACAATGAAGCTGAGCTGACAGAGGCATGGCAGAAAATAGACTTTGCTAAAAAGCCTTATGCGGTAGTGGAAACTCACTACCTCAACCAACACGGCTTACCTGAAGCGAGCCAAATGTCCGTCTACTATAAGCAATAGGGTAAAGGAGATAACTATGTTTGAGTCTATGTCTCAAGTGTTCTCGGAAAGCACCATCATATTTACCGAAAGCTGGGTGGATGATAATTTCCTGCTTATTGCGGTCGCAATCTTCTTAATTGAACTTATCCGCTATGCGTTTAAAAAGAAGCTTAGCTGGAACATGATAGGAGATAGTGCGACTAACTTTGTCACGCTATTTTTCCTACTGATTACACTGTTTGTTGTCGGTCTAGCTTATGTGGGCGCGTTTGTTTTTGCCTACGAAAACTTTAGCCTTACTCAGCTGCCGATCACGGGTTGGACAATTCTTGGCTGTTTGATTCTTGCAGATTTAGCTTACTACTGGGAGCACCGATTTTTACACAGCAATGGAATCGCTTGGGGAACGCACTCCGTTCACCATAGCTCACCCTATTTCAATATATCGGTGGCGTACAGATTTGGACCTTTGGACTGGTTTTTTCCGTTCTTTTTCCACTTACCTTTGATTTTACTCGGCTTCAATCCGTTCGTTGTCTTGATGTGTGAAACCTTCGTTCAGTTGTTTCAAACCCTTCTGCATACTGAAACGGTGCGAAAGTTTCCTCGTCCGATTGAGGCCATATTCAATACGCCGTCGCATCACAGGGTTCATCATGCAACCAATCAACAGTACCTCGATAAAAACTATGCCGGAATACTGATTATTTGGGATCGCATGTTTGGTACCTTTGCCCGCGAAGAGGAAGAAGTAAAATATGGCGTTTACCCACGGATTAACTCCGTCAATCCATTTAAAGTATACTTCAATGGTTATATGAAGCTTTTCAGCCAGATATGGCATGCACCAGAGTGGAGCGTCAAGTTCAAACTACTGGTTAAACCGCCTATCTGGGCTTGGCAGCAAGAACAAAAAAGGAAGTAAAGGTTCAATGACAATTAGTGCCCTGTTAATTGAAGACGATAAAGATCTCGCCGAAGCAATCAGTGATTATATGGAGCTAGACGGAGTCGAATTTGACTTTGCCTACAACGGATTATCAGGGCTTAACCTCGCGTTAAGTAACAGCTACGATATCATTCTTACCGACCTCAACATGCCTAAAATGGATGGCATTGATGTCTGCCAATCCTTGCGAGAGAAAGGGGTCAGCACGCCAATCTTGATGCTCACCGCCCGAGATACCTTAGACGATAAGCTAACTGGCTTTGCCGCTGGTTCTGATGATTATCTGGTCAAGCCGTTTGCCATGGAAGAACTCAAGGTTCGCGTACTCGCACTGGTACGCAGGGCCAAAGGGGCAGTGACCTCACTTTCGGTTGGCGATCTCAAGGTCGACCTCGATCAGCACCAAGTGAGTCGTGCAGGTCAAGCGATTAAACTTCCTCCTGTGTGCTGGAAGATGTTGGTTTGTCTCATTCAAAATAGCCCCAACGTTGTCAGTAAATCCAAGCTAGAAGAAGAAGTATGGGGCGATGAGCTGCCCAATGCTGACAGCTTAAAAGTGCATTTGTTTAAGCTAAGACAAGCGATCGATGCGCCGTTCGAAAACAAGCTGCTTCACACCCTCCACGGTGTCGGTATTGCAATCAGAGAGGAAGAGTAAGTGAAGCGCGTTAGTATTAAGCGAGATATCTACCTTTACTTGTTTGGCTTGGTGATCAGTTTAACGGCTATCTATGGCTTGATGATCAACCAAAGTTACCAGATTGGCCTCAATGAGTCGGCCAAATATGGCTTCCTCTATGAGCTGAAACTGGCTGAGACTGAGTTTCTCGCTACTGGCAAGCTCCCCCAATCTCAAAGTAGCACCCTGCAGGTTTACTCAGACTTCAATCAAATCCCAGCAAAGTTTCTCCAACAGTTCGATTGGGAGACGTTTGAAAACGATGTGATTTACGAAGACTATATCGCCAATGCCAGTGGCGGTTATGGTGAGTACCTTTACGCTGCTCTTCACTATGTCGAAGCGAAAAATAGCTATTTGTACGTCGTCTCCCAATATGACGAGGCTGTCTATACCGAGCTACTTAGCCAGAGTCCACCGGAATCCGTCAGCAAATTTAACTCCGCTTTCTTGATCGTCGGCGCATTGTTGCTGTTCGTCTTTCTTCTGATCCGATTACTGATTCATAGGCTCACCAAACCGATTATTACCTTGTCTCAATGGTCACAGACTCTCAATTTGCAAGAGACCAACAAGCTAGAGAAGTTTCGCTATACCGAGGTCGATCTTTTAGCAAAGCAGCTTACCGAGAGCGTTAAACAACAGCGTGAGGCAATTGAAAGGGAGGAGTTCTTTCTCCGCGCCGCTAGCCACGAGTTACGAACGCCCATTTCCATTATTTCCGCCAGTGGTGAGATGTTAACCCGCCTTTCAGATTCTATGACCAAAGGCGGCCAACGCGCGGTCGCTAGGATCAATCGTTCTGTGGTAACGATGCAAAACCTGATTACCACCCTACTTTGGATGAGCAGAAACCAACTTGATGATCTCGAAATCAAAGAGGTCGATTTAGAGCAATTGGTACAGACTATCTTAGCCAACCATCAATACCTGCAAGATGGAAAACAGGTAGCAATCAAAGTGAATGCAAACCCGCAATATTCGCCCGTAAAACTGCCAAGTATCTTGGTTGAAATTGTCCTGACGAATCTTATCCGCAACGCTTTACAGCATACCAAGCAAGGGGCAATAAATATCGAACTCTCGGGCTCTGACGTTCAAGTCACCAATTCACTGGAAGACTCAGAATCAAGCAGCTCTGAGGTTTCATTTGGTATCGGCCTCATACTAATCGAGCGATTATGTCGCCACCAAGAGTGGAAGTTTGAATATCATCAAGAGACAGAGTTTATCGCCAGTGTAAGTTTTCAATCCGATCGCTCGTAATCAGAGTGATAACCAAATCTTAACCCTCGTTCACCTAAGCTTACTCGTATAGTGAATTTTAGGAGTCTATCAATGGGTACTTGGATTTTAGAAACTCTACTTTGGGCAATTGTCACCGTTGCTGTCTGTGTAGCAATTTGGGGCTTCAACCTACCCAATATTCTCATCGCATTGGGTATTTCCGTCGGGGTTTCTCTACTGTTGGGGAATAGCTGGCGAAGCTAGGTAAACTTCGCCTACCTATCGAGCAATTTTTCATTCACGTTTCTCTCCTTTTTGAATAGCACACTTACAACACAATTTCGCTACAAGCCATTTACAAACCTCTTGTAAATGGCTCTTTTTTGCCTTTAAATCAAAGCTATGACTTTAACGGCGACGCTAAGACCACTCACCCTACTTTTTATCAGCTCGTTTTTGCTGATGAGCAGTCATGGCTTAAGTGGCATCCTCCTTCCTGTTAAACTTGCCGATGAGCAAGTCGGAGTGCAATCAATTGGTTTTGTACTTTCGATGTACTCTGTCGGTTTTCTACTTGGTGCGATTATTGGCAAGCGAGTGCTGCGCCAAATTGGCTTAGTCAGAACCTTTGCCATGTGCGGCAGTTTAGGTGCTAGCGCCATCTTGATCATGGGACTTAGCTCAGAAATTTGGCTTTGGGCCATAATGCGTGCTGTGATGGGATTCTGCATCGCTTGTGCGACCGCAACACTCGATACGTGGTTCAACAGCGTGTCGACCGAATCCAATCGTGGCAAGATCTTAGCCGTCAACCAAGTGGTGATCTTGAGTGCGATTACCTTGGGTCAATTTGGCTTAGCTCTCGCACCGCCCAGTGAAACCACACTGTTTATTCTATGCGGGATACTTTTTAGTATTTCGGTCTCACCTGTGGTGTTCGTTTCTCACTTTGAACCACAAATAGAGCAGACCGAATCCATTCCGCTTAGAGAAATCTATACTTTGTCACCACTGGGTTTTATGACCTGTTTTGTGTGTGGCATTCTCTATTCAACCATCGCGAACATGCTACCTGTCTATGCTGACGGTCAAGGTATTACTGGCTTCCAGTTGTCTGTTTTCATGGGTGCAGCGACAGCGGGCGGTATTCTTCTCCAACTGCCAATGGGCTATTTATCCGACAAGTTCGAACGGCGTAAAGTTATCTTATCTGGGTGCTTTGTTCTTGCTATCGTCAGTTTCGCTTTACCTGTGTCAATGCAGTATCAATGGCAAGTTGCACCGCTCATCTTGGTTGCTCTGACTATGGGATTAATCGCCTGTTTATACCCACTCAGTATTTCAGAGACCTTTGATAGAGCGCTCAAAGCTCAGTTGGTTCCCGTCTTGTCAGGCCTATTGTGTATCTATGCTATCGGCTCGGTCATTGGTCCCTATTCAGCGGCACTTATCATGGAGCGCTTTAATGGTAGTGCTTTATTTGGCTTTTTAATATTTGTCGATCTCGGCTTGATTTTCTTTACCATCTACCGAATGTCGGTCAGACAAGCGCTTCCTGTGGAAGAGCAAGAAAGCTTCGTTATGCATACTCCAGCGTCAATTCATGAAGAGCTTGATCCACGTACTGAGTACCAAGACTACTCACTCTACGTTGATGAAGTTTGGGAACAGGTTGAGTCGTTAGCCAAAGACCACCCGAGCAAGGCAATTGCATTAATACGTGGGCTATCAAACAAAAACCCAGAATGGGCCGCATCTTTAGCAGAAAAGGCCGCGCAACTAGATAATATCGATACAGTGGTGCTATTTCGCTCCCTTACCCTGACCAATCCAGACTTTTCGATTGAGATAGCGAAAAAGCTCGCAGAGTCAGAGCATGAACAGGTCGATGAGATTGTTGAATGGCTGATTGAAAAAGAACCCGAGAATACCATGCAGATCTTGGTGACCATCAGTGATGCCATGGAAGAGCAACCAAGCAACTTGGTTGAAACACTCGCGGAACAATCCCCAGAGAAGTTGGCCGAGTTCAGTCAGGAACTGGTCGCCAATATGGTTGAAACCAACCAAAATCTAAGGCTTGCGGACCGAGAGGAAAGTGATATTAATGAATCGGTCGAAGAGTTTATTAGTACGATTGCGGAGTCTGCTCCCGAGCAAGTAGAAGAGATTACTCAGCTAGTTGAGCAATCTATTCAAGAACACGAAGAGCAGATTAACCCCGACACACCATAGTTGTCGCGGTTACTTTATCAATCGAACCACTAACGAACCCGGTGCACGAACCGATTCCACGTTATGGCTGATCACAGTTCCGCTTGTAGGTGAGTAATAGGTTTGAATCTCATCACCGAAGCTATTGTATTGCGTAGCAAGTTTTTGCCCTTGTTCGACACTTTCCAACAACTCAACATGACAAATCACAAAGCCACCTTGCTCAGCCCTCACACTGGTGATGGTATTTCCCTCAACGCATTGCTCTTGTGTTGTCTGTACCTCTCCTTCAAGCATCTCGTAAGAGCGCAGTACATTCAAAACACCCAGCGTTGCTCTATCAACCATCTCTAAATCAGTATAACGACCCACACCCACTTCAATAGTGATGGAAGGAATATCGGCGCGATTATAAACCGTTTCAAGAATTCCAGGGTCACCGGGGTCATTAAGAATCACATCAGGGTTGATCAGCCTCGCCATCCGAATCGCATCGTCAATTCGGTAATCGGCAAACGCATACAGTGGGTAAGCACTGCCACTGGTCTGAGAGTGGAGATCAATCGCGAGATCGGCATTGGGCTTGAGCAAATTCTCCCATAAGCTATACGCATAGCGACTGGCATCATCACCATTTTGGTTACCTGGGAATATACGATTAAGGTTCGCAGATGAACTGTCTGGCGCAGCGGAATGAAAGTCACGACTGTGACGGGCAATGCCCGATAAGTTAACCGCCGGAACGATAGTAACGCAGCCGGAAATTGCTTTGCCTTCTAGCTCTCGGGCAAGCTTTTGCGCGGTTAAAATGCCATTTTGTTCATCACCATGTACACCCGCCGTAATCACGATACGCTTTCCGGGCTTCGCCCCTTTGAACACTCTCACGGGCAATGTTTGCGGATGACCAATCGCGTCCGTTGCAACCGCAAACCAGAATTTGTGCTCTCCCGCCTCAAGCGCGTTAACGTCTAACGCTTGAATGGTTGGGTACATAGGCACAATACATTCATTGAGTGGCTTGGTCATTTTACTCTCCACCTCCATCTAGCCTCTAACAAGTTACACTTCATCAACCAGTTTTTGTAGTAAACGGACAATTTCATCACGTTCATGAGGTTCAAGAGCACTGAGAATGCTTTTGTTTATGCCAATAGGAATAGGAATTAACTCTTCTCTTAACGCTCGACCTTTCTCAGTTAAATAAATCCGAAAAGAGCGGCGGCTTTGCGGATCTGCTTGTCGCTCTACCAGACCGAGATTTTCTAACTTGTCGAGAGTTCGAGTCGTGGTCGAGTTCTCTACTTTAGACTTTTTAGCAATTTCTCTTTGCGTAACTCCCTCCTCTTCCCACAAGCACATTAAGGTAGGCCACAAGGCTATACTCAAACCACGTTTTTTTAGTTCAGCATCAAATGTCTTTGAAGCAAAGTTAGCAACTACGTTAATCAACCACCCAAAACTCCGTTGTCTATCAAACTCTTCACTCATTTGCGATCTGCTCTGTCCCAAGGCAATTAGAATAAAACTAATACCATGGTAACTGAACTAGAAAGAACTAGCACTAATAAAGCGCGCCATTGCGAGACTAGCAACACACTGCTCTCTTGATTTAGAAAGCGTTGCTTACCAGTTACCATTGCCCAAGTCAGTGGTTTGGAGCGCAACTTGTAGAACACAATCGCACCAACATGTAGAACCACTAACGCAGGTAAAAGATTTGCCAACAATAAGTGCGCACTTTCCAATAGAGAGAATACTGAATCCGTTAGCCAAACTTCAGCATACGGCAAGTTATCAAGCAATCCCGCCAGGGCCATTCCTGAAATACATTGAACAAGTAAAGCGCAAAGCAAGGTTAGCACCATCCATCCTCCCGCTGGGTTATGACCTGGTCGCGATGGCTCCCTGCCCAATAAGTAGTTGAATACACGCTTTGGTGAACGCAGAAACTGCCTAAAACGACTCGTTTCACTGCCAACAAATCCCCAAACTATCCGCCATATGATCAAGGTCGTAATAGCTAAACCCAACTGGACATGCGGGCCATTACCGGAAAAACCGCTTGCCAATAGCGCCATAAATAGTCCTGCTTGAGCCCAATGATATAAGCGTGTTGATAGATCCCATACTTTCATTTGATGCCTCTTCAATTGTTTGGTTATTTATTTCATTTGCATTAATTTACACAGCAATAGTTGCAATTGCAACTATTGCTGTGTAAATTAACCCCAACAACACGCCATGATCGAAAATGATCAAACGATAAGAAGAGACGACCAATATGAACAAAGTCATTGTCAGCCTACTGTGCTCAACCCCTTTACTGGTTAACGCGCAAGACTACTCGCAGCAAATTGAACAAAGGCAGCATGTTTTTGAGCAAGTAGAAACACTCGTTAAGAGTGCGAGCCGCACCCTAGATGGTTCAAATACGGAGTGGGATAAGCTTGGTTCTACCAGTTCACAGTTAAAAAACCATAGCCAAAGCCTATTAGCTCTGTTTCCAACTGGCAGCCAACAAGGCAGTAAAGCGAAAGAGAATATATGGAGCAAACCCGAGAAATTTAATCAACTGTTGCTGCAAATGGATAAAGGTTTTGCAGAGCTTTATCAGGCTAGTCAGCAACAAAACCTATCCCTTGCTGAGTCTAGCTTAGACTCCGCGCAAAAAACCTGTAAAAGCTGCCACCGAAGCTACCGCTCGCGCTGGTAATCAACCACAAACGATAACTTATCCAAATTATATAGAGGAACATGACATGAAAGCATTAACTACCGCAGCACTCATCACATCACTTTTCGCTTCAACTTTTACAATCGCGGCAGACTTCGGTGTCTCACTCGAATGGAACACCGACAATGCAGAAGAAGTTCTTAACACTATGCCAGAGCAAAAAGCAGCCTTTGGCAAACTCGTGGAACAAGGCGAAATCAAAGATATGTTCGTGTCTCGTAGCCAGATTGATAACCGCTCAGTACAGATGCTGCGCTTTGTTATCGAAGCAGACAACCCTGCACAGGTAGAACAAAAACTTAAGGATTTACCACTCTACAAAAAGGAGCTGGTCAAAATAGCAAACATTCAGCCTATGGGTTCAAAATGGTTAGACAATACACCTGTTTACAACAACTATGGAGTAACAATCACATGGAAAAAAGGTATAGAAGCACTAGAGATGGATCGTGTACTAGGCATCGACTTGCAACGTGTCATCAGTCTAAATCAGGCGGGGCTCGTCACGTCATCTTACCTAGATACACAAGAACTTAACGACGGAATTGTCCGCCCAATTTACTCAGTTGCCTTTCTTGCTAAAGACGCACAACATGCTCAAGAGTTAAGTAAACAGTTTGAAGCCGTGATGCTTGGCTACGCGACAATTCAAGTTCAACACCTAGGTCACAAAATAAAGATTCAATAAAACCAAAATGGGTCACATTGCTGTGACCCATTTTTCTTTAACTTTCTTTCGTTGAGGAGACAATAACACTAAACAGAATCAGTGCCCCACCAACCACCTGTAACAGGCTCAATGATTCCTGCAACCACACCATAGCGAATATCGCACCAAACAAAGGCTCACTGCCCATCAGCAAAGAAACCCGTGTCGGTGACGTTCTGCGCACCGCATAGTTTTGAACATAGAAGGCAAACAAAGTACAAAACAACACAAGGTAAGCCACTGTAATCCAAAACTCGGTACTGGTTGGGATAACAAATTCAGATGCAGGTAAGTACGCCATAGCAGCGAATATCGTAACACCAGCGACCACCAGCGATTGGAGTGACGTAAGCGTGCTAGTGGTAATTTCTTTTCCTTCGGTAAAGCGCTTAGTGAGTGTCACCATTAAAGCTCTAAGCAATGCTGCTCCAAGGATAAAATAGTCACCGGTATTGAGGGACAATTCGATACCTTGGTTACTGGTTAGCAACAAGACGCCCACCACACTGCACAAAGTTAAACCCCATAAGGTATTGCTGACTCGTTTCTTATTGATTATCAACTCGGCAAAGGCCGTCAATATCACTGATAAGCTAATCAAAAACGCCGCATTTGATGCTGAGGTTTGAGAAACCCCGAACACTTCGCAGAAAAAAATCGCCGATAGGATAAAGCCAGTCGGTATGGCAATCTTCCAGTCTTTATTGAGCCCGCGGCGAAAGTCTCGAATCACTACAGGTAGCATACATAGAAAAGTGATCGAGAAACGAATCGAAATGAAAACTAAAACGCTAGTGTAAACAAGAGCACTCTTAGTCAGTCCATAACTTGTGCCCCAAAAAACTGCGACGAGCAGCAACAATGATTCGGTTAACGGAAACTTAAAACTTCCTTTTTTTAATTGACCCGTAGCCGTTGTCATCTTAATCCTCCATTTTTGTAAAAGCGATAACGAGTACATCCCTGTACGCGCATTTATCTAAACTGTTTGGCCTGATGGCGGTCACCTCATGCATGGTCTTTTCATCATCAGCAAGCACTACATCAAATGTTTTATCCAGCGTCAGGGATTCCAAAGTATTGCCCTTCTCGTCTGTAATCGTGGTTTCACCGCCAGATACATTGATCTTATTGATCATCAGTGACGCTATGTAGGTCACGCCATCACGATGTAACCCTTCTGGGGTTGGCTCACCTTGTTCGATTTCATCAGCGATGATTCGATAAGGGTGTAAGCGAATATTCCAATCTGTTGCTTGTCCTTCCGCCAAGTCATACACGTCACTTAATAACAGCAACAATCTCTCTAGAATTGGTGATGTAACAAAACGATCCGTTAAAGGCTCAAAGTGACGCTCAATGTCACCATTCAATGAGTTGATATAAGAGGGCTGCACATAAGGCTCATGGGGCAGCATTGAAATCTGTTTACCACCTTTTGCTTTTAGGAACTGACCATATCGACGGTAACGATACGCCCCACCATCTGCCATATAGCGATCACGCTCTAGGTGGTTCCAGCAGTTTTTAAATCGAATTACCTCGTCTACATTGGTTGTCATCAGATTGGTCATCTGCTTGCCACTGACAAAAACATAACTATTTTGACTGAGTATCTGAGCAATAACCGATGCATGACGCTCGATAGGCTTTTTCACCGTTTCCATATAGGTCACCTCGCACTACGCCGTTTGTTGTTGTTTTTTTAATGAGGGAGAGAGTGTGCGCAAACTTCTTTTATGAGCGGTTTGCACCTCCCATGCATCTCTATCACGAAGATACTTAGGCTCATCTGCAACTATGCCAGTTGCGAGAACATGTCCTCGTGATAGTGAGAATAAAACACTGCCAGAGACATGCTCGGCAGTGTGAGCGATGAACGCATAACTTGAGCTCTGCAACATGCTTCCCCAACGGCCTTCCACCGCTTCTTGGGTCCACATTTCATTGTGCATCGCTTTTGCTTTGAGAACATCAGTAGGTAAAGTTGCTGTTTCCAACAACTTATATGCTTTCATAAGGATGTGAGCAGCGGGTGCTTCGCGCACCTCTAAGACTTTCTCATCCTCATCTAGGTGGTCGAAACCTACATATCGACCGATTTCATACGCGCCAACGTGGTTGTTAATGAAAGCAATTAACTCTTTAAGGTTTATCGGTAAATCGTTGATGGTTACTGGGTACCCCTTACGAAATCCTATTTTAATTTGATGGTTATCAAGCTGCTTAGCTGGATCCCATTTTGACCAGCTAAACAGAGATTCTGAGACAGTAAAGGATTCTGGGTCATCCAAAACGCCAGACTCAAATTCACGGCACCAAAGATTGGCATCACCGCTGACATTACGAGATTTAAATCCAACTAAACCAGAATGAAATAGCTCTGCCGTTTTCTCTTCACGAGTCAGTGCGGAGTATTCATAGGGCGAACCGTAATATCCCTGATAGCCACTCGCTTCAATCGCCCCATTGAGGCGTCTGAGACTATTTTGAGATTGATTAGCAGTGTGGAGGATAGCTTCACACTTAAGCTTTTGCGCCACTTGCACCGCTTTTTTAACGATGATTGGACGTGACAATGAAGAACTAACAGGGTAATCGCCAAGATAAAGAGCTTGCGCTTGTATTGCAGAAACCAAACTGTGTTCAACGAACTCCTGCTTCGCGTCTAAGATCATCAGATCCACACCATAGTGATCAGCAATCAGGTTTAAATTAGACTCATCAACACCTTCGCCAAGATCAACCACTAATGCGGTCACCTTCACTTTTTGCTCTTTAAGTATCTCAAGGAGGTATGTGCTATCCAAACCGCCACTAAACAGAGTTAAAACATGCTTAACCGTACTAGAGATGGTACGAATATCTTCAATACTTCTTAACTTCTTCACGATGTCCTTCCTGCCTTCCCTGCTGTCAATTGACTTAATTAGTATCCATAAGTAACTTAAACGAAACAATACAGCGAATACGCAAAGGATTTTTGCATCATGGACACAAATAGGCTTATTCCACTGTTATCTGAAATGGCAATCTTCGTTAATGTTGTCGACTCTGGCAGCTTTTCCAATACGGCCAAAAAGCTCGGGGTTTCACCTTCATCAGTTAGCCGTTCAATCACTCGCTTAGAAAATGCGCTAGAAGAGAAGCTGCTTGAGAGGACCACAAGGCAAATGCGCCTTAGCTCCACTGGTCAGGAAGTCTATAGCCTGTGCAGCGATATGATTAACTCAGCAAAGATGGCAGTTTCAGCGGCTCAAGCGGACAAAACCGAAGTATCGGGTGTACTGCGCGTCGCAGCGCCTAAAGCCCTCTCTAGGCAAGTTCTGATGCCGATGGTGCTAGATTTTATTGATGCCTTCCCTAACGTGGCGCTGCAACTCAAAGTCGCCGATCACTATATCGATCCTATTGGTGATGAAGTCGATGTCATTGTTCATATCACTGACAAGCCAACAGAGGGGCTAATCGCCAAAACGTTAACCCAGTGCCGCCTAGTCATGTGCGCCAGCCCTGATTATCTTGAACAGCATGGCATCCCAATCCACCCGGAAGATATTTCATCCCACAACTGCCTTTGTCTTGGCGAGAATCCACGCGATCGGGTGTGGGACTTTACCAATAATCACAAGAAAGTATCGATTAACGTTAATGGCTCATTTGCCGTCAACCACAGTGAGATCCGTCGTGAAGCGGTGTTGCGTGGAGTCGGAGTTTCAGTGTTTCCCGAGTTTGCAATTCAAGACTATGTGGAATCGGGTGAGGTAATTGAAATTCTGCGCGATTGGCATGTAGGCGGCAACTACCAAGGCAAGGTCATCGCTCAATATGCTCAGTCTAAATTTATCCCAGGTCAAATAAAAACCTTTGTCGACTACATTCAAGACAGGTTCAGTCAGTTATAAAAAAGCGGAGGTTCCCCTCCGCTTGTTCTATTTGGTCAGTGCTTGCTATTTCATCTGCGCTTCTAAGTGGCTAACCAAGTATTCTGCCAGTTGATGGCTAGCAATATTACGGCTTATCGTTTCAGTGGCGAGCTTGCCAACTTTGACTACATCAAGCCAATCTTGAATCATGCAATCAAACCCTTTGCTAGCAAGCATTGGTGTCCAATCTTTCAGCACGAGTTTTGATTCTCGGTTTTGCTCCCAAACCCGCCCCTCAATAAAAGAGTCAAACTCTAACGCTTTGTTTGCATAGGTCGCTGACACTCTCTCCTTGGTAACGCCAAATTGTCTATTCATCGACGCATGCAGCTGCGTTGAATCCGATTGCCATTGAACATCGACCCGAGCAAGCTGACGCTGTTCAAACTGCGCAGTCACATAGACATCTTCCAGTGTTGCTTGCGCGTTTAGGTTTACGCTATCTAGAGGATGGATGAAGTCATCAAACACAAAAGTGCGAATATCACCCGGTTGATTGTATCTGTGTTTCTCCCACCTTAGGGAAGTCAGGTTCCCAGCCTCTCCTTGACCAAGTTCCTTGATATGCTCGTTATACAAAGGAATATGGCGGCGATTAAAACCGACATACAGTGGCTGGTTGCGCTTTTCAGCCAGTTCATACAGAAACTCAACATCCTGAGCACTATCAGCTAGCGGTTTATCGACAAAAGTGGGAATCCCTTGCTGGATAAAATAGGCGGCAATCTCACGATGAGCGGAAGTAGCAGCATGAATCATCACCGCGTCAGGAGCAAAAGCCAAAAGCTGTTTGTAGTCTTGGCACTGCTTTTCTACTCGATACTGTTGACCAAGGTTAGCTAAGGTTTCAGCATTGCGCGTACAGAAAATTGGCTCAACATCAGCGCGTTGACAAATCACTGGCAAATACGCTTTTTGCGCTATATCACCCAATCCAATAATGGCTACTTTCATCTTTTACACTAGCTCCATTTTAAAATTCGAACTTCATTACCCTCGTCAGGTAATCTCGGGATATTGAGAGACAATAACAAAGAAACCAACGCCATACCTGCACCGATGTAGAAGACCGCCGCTGGCGATACTAACCAAATTAAGCCAAACGTCACCGGAATAAACACGGCTGCGATATGGTTGATGGTGAAAGCAACACCAGCGGTAGACGCCATATCAGCAGGGTCGGCGATTTTTTGGAAATAGGTTTTGATTGCCAGCGCTAGAGCAAAGAACAGGTGATCGACAACATAGAGTGCCGCTGCCCATTCTGCTGTCTCTACCAAAGCGTAACCAACAAATACCCCAATCAAGCCAACGTATTCAAACATTAACGCTTTGCGCTCACCGACTTGACCAATGAAGCGGCCGATACGCTTAGCGAAAAGGAAGTTAAACACGTAGTTGATGATAAACAGTAGCGTGACATCTGCAGCAGAGTAACCAAAGCGCTCCACCATTAAAAAGCCTGCAAACACGGTAAAAATCTGGCGACGTGCGCCACTCATAAAGGTCAAGGCATAGTAAAGCCAGTAACGTTTTCTCAGGACTAACTTCTTGTTTTGCTGCACCTTGGTTTCAAACTGAGGAAAAGCGAACGCCATCCACACCACAAGCAAGAATCCAACACCGCCAAAGGTTAAGTAAACCCATTGGAAGTCCATCTTGAAGACTTCTAAACAAATCCAAAGCGAGCCATAGGTCACTAACGAGGCGAGTGCACCCACGGAAATAAACTTACCCAGCATTTCTGGTGCTTCGTCTTTAGAGAGCCATTGAAGTGATAGAGATTGTTTCAGCGTTTCAAAGTAATGAAAGCCGGTAGACATAAGAAGAGTCGTAAACAGCAATCCAAAAAGTGAAGGAAAAAAGCCGGTGATTGCGGTCCCTAATGTCAAAGCAGCAAGGGAAAGTATCATAAAACGCTGCTCTCGAATAAACAGCAACACAAACACTGCAGTAAAAGCAAGAAAGCCCGGTATTTCACGCACGCTCTGCAACAAACCTATATCTGAACCATCAAAGTTTGCTCGCTCAATAACGAAGTTGTTAAGCAGCGCCATCCAACTTGAGAAAGCAATGGGGACGACGATTGAAATAAGCATGAGGAAGTTTTGCGGAGTTTTCCAACTCGCGGAATGATTCATGAGTAATTCCTTATGTGAACAAGCTGTTACATTAGATCGCCTTCGCTATAGAAACAAACAAATTTACAAATTATACCAATCTAATGCCTTCGATCATTGAAACACTGCACCAACAACAATACTGCCGAAAAATATTTTTAAAACAATACTTTAACAATCCAATTTTTCTAGTTATGGTGGAGCAATGTTTAACCAGTCGAAAAGGCAAATAAGATGGAAATAATAATACGTCCGACTCAAGTCAGCGATGCCGCCGCATTGTGTGAAGTTTACTCACAACCTAAAGCGCAGCGTGAGACACTCCAACTCCCAAAACCTTCGGTGAGCATGTGGACAACCCGACTGGAAAACATGCCTGCTGGTATTTATAGCTTTGTGGCAGAAGTTGACGGTAAAGTGGTTGGCAATATTGGCTTTGAACATTCGCAACGTCCCCGTACCGCTCACTGCGCAAGCTTTGGTATCGGTGTTCACGATGATTACCACGGGCTGGGAATAGGCAGTAAGTTGATAGAGACTGTTCTTGATTTAGCCGACAACTGGCTGCAAGTAAAAAGAGTGCAAATTGAAGTCAACTCCGACAATGACCAAGCGATTGCCTGTTATAAGAAGTTTGGTTTTGAGATAGAAGGTGAGTCCAAGTTTGGCTCTTACCGAGATGGCGAGTACATCAATACCTACTACATGGCACGTATAAAATTGTAGTAAATATAAGGCTTACCTAAGGGTAAGCCTTTAACATTTCTAGAGCGCGATCTTTCAAACGCTCGGTGTAGTCATTGATTTTCCAATGTTCTGGGCTCCAACCTTTCACAAATCGCTGAAAATCCGCCCAAGCAATCACAAACAGGGGTCGCCAAGCCGCTTCAACCTCTTCGGCAGACAAATGGGGTTGATGTGTCTGCAAGGCCATTCGTAGAGCAGCGAAATACTCATCCAGAATCCAAGCCTCCATTTCAGCACACTGTTGCGGCTCTACCGCACTGCTCATAAACAGCGCGACATCTTTCATCGCACACCCTTTACCTATGTACTGAAAATCAACCGCAGCTGCGTTATTACCATCTGGAGAGAAGCAGAAGTTAGCCAGTTTAGCATCTCCATGCACCAGCGTTGAAAAAGGGGCATGTTGAAGCACACTATCTATCTGCTCAGCTTTTGCCTTCAACCCCTCATCACTCAATGCTTGTAACTCATCAGCTCGGGTAGCCAAATGCCAATAGGTGCCAACATCCCACAGTCCCTCGCCTTGATGACCGATATGCTGAGCATGAAAGTCGGCAAGCCAACTAAGGCAGGCACTTAAGTGATTCTGACTTGGCGCTGTAACGACTTCGGTAAAACCCACTTGCTTGAGATCTTCCATCACCAACAACAGCTCTTGTTCATGCTGCTTAACCATGATCGTTGCTGGGACTTTGGCGTGACATCGCTTCGCCGCAAACTGATACCAGTTCAGTTCAACTTGATACGAGCGAAGTTTTCGTTGGTGCGAGACATCAGTGTTCCAGCCTTTTGGATGATGCTTGGGTTTTGGCAACAGAACATGTTTAACGATAACGCTCGTATTATCGACATAAAGGCGAACAAGTTCGCCATAGCCGCCCCACAAGGTTTGCAGAACATCTAATGAATGCAGCGTGGAGTAGCCAAGCTCTGAAAGAAGCGGTTGATAGTTGTACTTCATTGTTATTCTACTTTGAGATGAGACCAGTGAGCATTCCGATTCAAGTAATGCACAACATAGCTACAAACCGGCTCAACCTTTACACCAAGTTGTTCGATTTGCGGTAAAACTGCTTCCATCATCACTTTCCCGTAACCTTTACCTTGAAGCTCCTCAGGTACCTTGGTCGACGTGATCGCGTACACGTCACCTTTGTCTTCAAACTTCACGATTGCGTAGTGATCTCCCTCAAGATGAACGCGAAACTGTGAGTTTACTTCATCCAAAATTACCTTATGAGACATGTTGACTCCCGAAAATGATACTTAGCTCAAGTTTATTGAGTGAATTGATGTTTGAACATACCGCCAACCAAACATAGAATTGAAATTATCCAAATGTCTATAATTGTCATGAGGATGTCATATATTCACCTGCCTCAAAAACAATAACATGGTGGGAACAACGGAGGCTAGATGAATACCCAAGCAGCAGCAATTAAAGAGCAACCGACTCGCTCTGCAAGTGATAGAAATGTGTCTACTTTAAATAGTACCGATGCACTCGCTATGATTGAACATGGCGGGGAGCTGACTATTGGCATTACAACCCCCGTAGGGACTACGTTTCGCTGTAAGACGTCTTTTATTGGTACGCACTCTGGCAATGTTATTTTGGCCGAACTACCGAAGCTTTCAGAAGACGACTTAAACTTTTTCTTCCAAGAAGGGTTTTGGGCAACCATTCGAGCAATTTCACCAAGAGGTGAAGGCGCTATTGTTCATTTTCGAGGGCAGCTACAGCATGTACTAAAAGCGCCAGTGCCTATTTTCACGCTCTCCGTTCCTCAAACGATGCAAGTTACCCAACTACGTAAAGAGCCTCGTTTCGACTTGAATCTAGCTGCTAAAGTGATTGCAGAAACTCATAAGCTCGATTGTGAAATTCGTGACCTGTCGAAAAGTGGCTGTCGTTTTATCACTGCACCATTGAGTCGCCCATTTCAAGTTGGTGATGAAATCGCTTTAAACGTTCAACTAAGCTCGCAAAAAGGAGCTGAGTTCGCTCCTCTGTATGGCAAAGTGTGCAACTTACAGCGCTCATTACATTATGCTCGCTATGGTGTTGCATTTACTGACGACGGAAAAGAGAATGCCAAAGTGTTACTCGGTCATTTAAAATTTGATGGCACTAAGCTTACGCTAAGATAACCAGACCAATACAAAAACGCCCTGCAAATTTGCAGGGCGTTTTACTATATAGGGCTCATTAACCAATAAATGAGATGTAGCCTTGTAGGATAATCAAGTTAACAATGTCGATGAAAAATGCACCGACAATTGGCACGACCATAAATGCTTGTGGTGACGGACCAAACTTATTCACCAATGACCCCATATTCATTACTGCTGTCGGGGTTGCCCCTAAGCCAAAGCCGCAGTGACCACCAGCAATAACCGCCGCGTCATAGTTTGAACCCATCACTTTGAACGTGACAAAATACGAGAAAACACCTAACACAACAGACTGCACAGCCAGAATGATTAAAAACGGAATCGCTAAGTCAAAGATATTCCATAGTTTCAAGCTCATCAGTGCCATTGCTAAGAACAAAGACAAAGAAACTGTACCTAATATATCCACCGTCTCTGCGTCCACTTTATGTGTCTTAGTCACTTCCAACAGGTTGGTGATGAACACACCAATGAACAACGCATAAACGAAGTCAGGGATCATTAGCCAACTGATTTCAAAACTGCTGACCCACTGCTCCAGGTATTTAGCACCTGTCACACAGATGAGAAGGATAAACAAAATCTCGATAACCTTTTTTGCGGTTACTTTGTCTTCTTCATATTCGTTGTAGGTCACGAGTTCAGGAAAGCGTTCATGGGTTTGTGTTCCCGTTCCGTATTCGGACTCAAAGCCATTCTTGTTGATCAGCTTTTGCGCGACTGGGCTACCAATTATACCACCGATGATAAGACCAAATGTGGCCGATGCCATGGCAATTTCAAGGGTGTTAGACAAACCATAGGTATCTGCGAAAGTTTGCGACCAAGCCGCGCCAGTACCATGCCCACCAGAAAGCGTAATAGAGCCAGCAATCAAGCCCATTAAAGGATCAAGCCCCAAAGCGGTCGCCATAGAGACACCGACACCGTTTTGGATAATGATGTAAAAAGACGCAACGGCTAAGAAGATAAAGACTTTAGCACCCCCTTTCATCAACTGGGTGTAGTTAGCCGCAAGACCAACAGTACTAAAGAACATCAACATAAACACTTCTTGCAGCGGTAGAGAGAACTCCAAGTCTATGCCTTTGAAATGCATTAATGTGATGATGACAGCTACGATAAGACCACCGACAATCGGCTCAGGGATATTGAACTTCTTTAAGACAGGAAGTTTAGAGTTGACGAAGTGCCCTAAGAATAAAACGCTGATAGCGATTAAGAAAGATTCTAGTGGTCCAACTGAAATTATCTGATTCATATAACCTCTTTTTTTGATTCACTCATCTTCCCTAACGAGTCCAGAGTCCTCATTGACCCTGTGGAGCTATGCTCATTGATTCAATTTTTCTATTGAAATTTGTCCTTATACAAACAGCCTCAAGTTGCTCGTTTCAACAGTTAACCCTACAAATATTAGTCTGGGTTGCGAAAAGAAAGCGGGCATTATTAATAAACTTGCGCCCATTTGTCGAGTATTGACTTAAAAAACACGACTTAAGAGAGTGTAAACGTGCGCTAGATATTAGCTTTACACACTCAGACGAGATAAAGATTGACAAGGTTTTAGGCAAAAAAATAGCCAACCGCAATGTTGCGATTGGCTTATATATAGTGTGAACAAATTACATTCACTAACAACGTCAGTTGGCTAGGTGACCCTCGGCTTAATAAGGGTCACTTTAAGTAATGCAGTTAGCGTGCCAACTTTAAAACCACGTTATTTTTGTCTTACACCGCATTTTTTGGGCGGTTTTACTTCCCAAAATGCAATATGAAAATTGCAAAATGCAATTATTTGCAAAAACATATTAAACCATATTCCTATAAACACATTTATCAACGTTGATTTTTCATACTTTTTCTACATAAGAGTCGGTATACTCTTGGCACCTAAATTTAGTTATCACGAAGAATGAACTACTTAACTACTTTTCTTAAAGGCATGGCCATGGGCGCAGCAGACGTTGTACCTGGGGTGTCAGGCGGGACCATCGCATTTATTACTGGTATTTACGACACCTTACTTGAAAGTATTCGTCGTATTAACCCGAGTGTTATTGGCATCTGGAAGCGCGAAGGTTTCAAAGCGGCATTTGCGCATATCAATGGCTTGTTTCTCATTGCCCTGTTTGGTGGTGTGCTTACCAGTATCGCGACCCTTGCTAAACTGATCTCATGGCTACTGGTGACGTATCCGATTCCACTGTGGTCATTTTTCTTCGGGCTGATTCTGGTCTCTGTGTTCCATATGCTCAAGCAAATTGAACAAAAAAGCCTAAGTCGACTCGTCTTCTTACTACTCGGGGTAGCGTTCGCTTATAGCATTACGGTACTTAACCCACTTCAACTTGAGACAACCAGCATCAATGTCCTGCTCGCAGGCGGTATCGCGATCTGTGCGATGATCCTACCAGGCATCTCCGGCAGCTTCATTTTGTTATTGATTGGTATGTACACCCCAGTATTAGGAGCGGTTAAGTCCTTTGACCTTCCAATCCTTGCTTTATTCCTAACAGGCTGCGTTTTAGGCTTGCTGAGCTTTTCTCACGTTCTTTCTTGGCTTTTAAAACGCTTCAGAGATCTTGCTCTCGTCTTTCTAACCGGTTTAATGCTAGGCACTTTACCTAAAATCTGGCCGTGGAAAGAGACCATCAGTTGGCGTACAAATTCAAGCGGTGAGCAAGTTCCTCTGATTCAGCACAACTTATCACCTTCAGCCTTTGAAGCATTGAATTCTCAACCGTCTCAACTAGGAATAGCTATTGTCTTAATGCTTTGTGCAATCGGCTTAGTCTTAGGCTTAGAGAAGTTCGCTGAAAATCGAGATCTATAATCATTCACTTTGAAAAAACGGCTTCTATTGAAGCCGTTTTTATTACCACTAGAAGCTTTCGTAATGATAATCAATTGTAATAAAGGTTAGATTTCTTTATTCTTGGCTCACTGATTTAACGGAATAAGTACAACAATATGAGTGGCCATTCGTTCTTTGAGCACCTTTTCGAGCACTCACAGCAAGTCACCCCTTATCTGAACGGCGCAATAAGACCTTTAGCAGAGGTCAACTCAGAGCATCCGCTCATCCATATTGATCGCTCTAGCTCAGAAAGTATTCGCAAACTATATGAAAGCCTCAAACTAGAGCATCCAGAAGCTGGCGCGGCCTACTGGCTGACTCGCACTTGGACTCTACTTTGTTGGCAGCCCATTTATGTGGCATTTATTGCTATCTACTCTTGCCAAGGTTTACCTAAACTGTCAGCTATTGGTCAGCAAGTTCAATCAAACTTTATCAGTGGTTATCAGTTTGATAGTGAAGACTACTTTCAGGGGACTGAACAAGAGCTGATTGAACATGCGGGCAAAGAGCTCAATGCTCTATTTGATTATTTCCGCCAAGAGATGAGTATTTGGACCCGTATCCGACCTGGATTTACTAATCATTTGTTTGCTGATGGGATACTCGGTTGTTTAGTTAAGTTAAGTCAATTTGCTCCCGACCTTCCCGGAGAGTATTTGCTTGGTCAAGCTCGACAATGGTTAACCGCCTGCAATCTTCCTGAAAAACTCATGGCCTCACTTAGCTATGACGAAACATCAAAACAACTCGTTTTTGTGCGAACCTCTTGCTGTTTAGTCTATAAATGCCAAGGGCGGGAACTGTGTACTGACTGCCCTAGGCACCCGGACAATAAGCGTTAAGACGGGTCTGCGACTTCGTTTGAGGGGCGCTTTGTAGCCAAATAAGCAATTGCGACTATCAAGACCGAAAACGCGAGACACAAATAAATAGGATACAAAGGGTTTATGGTTGCGGTGAACGCCAGCAACGACGCTAATCCATAGCCAATGGTATGCGACATCGCAATGTAACCCGCCACAGAGCCAGGTGCATCGCTTTGTTTCTCGGTCGCCTCAGACGTATAGGCCGGAACAAGTAGCGCAGCTCCACTCGCCGCAATCGCCATCGCGAAAGCATACAGCCAAATATTGGGTAATAGGAAAAGTACCAAGCCGCATAGCAAGCCCACCGCCCCGAGTCGATACATTTTCATTGGCGTGATTTTTTTGTTTCTAACAACAATAAGTTGAACAGCAAACGTAGATGTCGCGCTAATCGTCAAAAGTACCCCAATCCCATCACTGATTTGAGCCGTCGGCCAACTTGTTACCGATTGCATAAGTGGAGTAAAGCTGTACTGCAACAGCGCAATCGCCGCACAAAGCAGCAAACCACTCAAAAGATAAGGTAGAAAGGATTTATTCGGCAGCCAAGGTAAAGCCTCAGCGGCTTTCTCACTCTCTAAACCATGTTGAGGCGTTGGCTGAAAAAGCACCGTGAAGAGAGCGATAAGAGGAAGCGCGATCATTAGCATCAATGGTGCATAGGGAGAAAACTTTAAAGCTACTATCGCGATCAATGGCCCAACAAGCCTGCCCGCGCTCAACCCAATACTGATACTCGTGATGGCTTGTAATCGATTCTCTGCACCACACAAAAGGATTGCCCAGTGTTGGCAAGCGGGAACCATTCCCGATACAGTGCAGCCGTATATAATCCGAGCAAGTATCAAGCCGACTAACCAAAGCATGACCATATGGGGCTGATGCTCACTTAAGATGGCAAATAGAAACAAGAGCACGAAACTGATCGCCATGCCAAACAAGGCTTGGACAACCACATTTCTCGGCCCACGTTTGTCGCTGTATCTGCCCCAATAAGGTGCCGATGGCAAAAACAGAAAGCTCCCAATCGCGATAAGAATCGACCAAGTAGGTAAACTGAATGCGGAGCGCTCAACTAAGAAAGGGAGCGAGACGAGCAAGCCATTTTGACCAATACCCATGAGTGCTGCTGCTAAACTGATTGCCCACAGTTGAGCTTTTTTGCTGTGTAAAACCGACATATTTGTAATTCATTGTAATTGTTATAAAAGTCAGCAATGAGCAATCCATATAATTAATGATAGAGCTATTGATTGTGAAAATAATTCTCATTGCTTTTTTAGCGTGATAAAGTTAGCGGCTTAATGCCAATAACTCAACTTCATATTTTACTTATGTATCAACTTGTCGATGCGTCGTTCGAAATCGACGGTAAGATTATCCTATCTCCCACTACACTCGATTTTGCTCCCGGGAAGGTGACAACACTTCTTGGTCACAATGGTTGTGGTAAATCGACCTTAATCAAACTTCTTAGTCGTCAAAATGCGCCAACCCATGGACAAGTTTTGTTTAATCAACAACTCGTCTCTTCGTTTTCGAGCTTAGAGTTCGCCCATAAAGTGGCTTATTTGCCTCAACATCCCCCGATCACTGACGGCGTGACCGTGCGCGAACTGGTCTGTTTTGGACACTATCCATGGAAAGGGGCATTTGGTCGTTACGGAAAAAAAGATTACGCCATTGTCGACCAAGCGATTGAGAAAGTTGGCTTAACACCATTTGCAGAGCGATTTGTCGCGACTTTATCAGGTGGTGAAAGACAAAGAGCTTGGGTCGCTATGCTGCTTGCTCAACAAAGCCAATGTATTTTGCTTGATGAACCGACTTCGGCTTTGGATGTCGCCCATCAACATGAACTATTAGCCTTAATCCGAGAGCTCAACCAATCGATGGGTTTAACGGTGATCATGGTACTGCATGATGTCAACATGGCTGCTAAGTTTAGCGATCATCTGATTGCCCTCCACTCTGGAAAAGTCATTGCCTCTGGCTCTCCTCAAGAACTAATGACGCCAGAAACATTAATGAAAATATACGGTATGGAGCTCGCATTGTTCGAACACCCTAAAACGGGCAAACCGATCAGCTACATCCCTTAAACAAGAAGGAACCTGTTGTGAAAAAACTCATAGCAATGCTCTCAGCAGCATTGGCATTCAATAGTTACGCGCTCGATATTACCCACGAAATGGGAACAGCTTCCTTTGAAACGACACCGAAGAAAGTCGTGGCACTAGATTGGGTACTGACCGAAACGGCACTCAGCCTTGGCGTCGACCTCGAAGGTGTCGCCGATACCAACGGCTATCAGCAATGGGTTGTTGAGCCAAGCCTAGATTCTGATGTGATCGATGTCGGCTCACGCCGCGAACCTAATCTAGAGTTACTCACGGATATCAAACCCGATGTCATCTTGATCAGCAAGCATATGGCCGCTGCCTATGAGCAGTTAAATAAGATTGCGCCAGTTCTCGTTTACAGTGTTTATAGTGAAGAAAAGCAACCATTAGCATCAGCAAAATCTATTACGACCTCTTTGGGTAAACTGTTCGACAAAGAGCAACGTGCCAAGCAAGTGATCGAGCAAACGGACCAACGCCTTGCGAACAACGGAGAAAAAGTTGTATCAGCCGGAAAGGCAGACAAGCCACTACTGTTTGCGCGATTCATTAACGATAAAACACTGCGTATTCACAGCCAAGGTTCTCTGGCGCAAGACACCATCAGCGCGATGGGGCTAAAGAACGATTGGCAAGAGCAAACCAATCTTTGGGGTTTCACTACAACGGGAACAGAAAAATTGGCCGAGCATCAAAAGGCTAACGTGATGATTTTTGGTCCTTTGAAACAAGAAGAACGTCAGCAACTTACGCTGTCTCCTCTTTGGCAAGCGATGGAGTTCACTCGTACTGATTCTGTTTATGAGCTTCCAGCAATTTGGACTTTTGGTGGGCTGATCGCAGCACAAAGATTTAGTGACCACATTACCGAGCAACTCATCCAACAATAATGAAAACCATAAAGATCGCAAACCAAGCTAACGGTCGATTAAGTTTTAAAACAGCAGCGTTATTCAGCGCTGCTGTTTTGATCATTGGCTCTCTGCTGCAAATAACCGCTCCCTATTCACAAGGTATTAGCCTCATTTGGGACACCATTTTTCATTTTGACTCTGCCAATTATCAGCATCTCATCACCCATTTAACCTATTTGCCGAGACTGGCTGTCGCGGTCATTTGTGGATTCGCGCTAGCCGTTGCCGGTTGTGTGATGCAGTTTGTCTTGCGCAATCCGATCGCTTCTCCAACAACATTAGGCGTCGCAGCAGGTGCTGAACTGGGCATGGTGCTGGGCATTTTGTTGATCCCTGCCAACCTTGTCATCCCAGGTTTTGTTCCGGCATTTATTGGTGGCTGCCTCGCGACCGGACTGGTGTTTGTTTTAAGTTCCGCTAGAGGCTTTTCACCACTGCATATGGTGCTTGCAGGTATGGTGGTGAGCCTGTTTTTAGGCTCACTCAACACCATGTTATTAATGCTCCATGAGCAGCGACTTACCAGTATCTTTGTCTGGGGAGCGGGCGTACTGAATCAAAATGACTGGTCGAGTACTCAAATGCTGTTGCCTTTGGTTCTCTTACCTACCAGCTTACTCTTAGTCCTACAGCGTCCATTATCCGCACTCCAGTTTGGTGACAATGTCGCGACATCGTTGGGCGTGAATATCAAACAGATCAAACTGCTCTGCCTATCGTTAGCAATTTTCATTACCGCTGCAGTGGTCAGTGAAGTGGGCTTAATTGGCTTTGTCGGTATCGTTGCACCTGCGATTGCCAGAATGCTTGGTGTTAGAGCCCTTGCCAAGCAAATTCTAGCCAGTGGTGTTATCGGTAGTAGTATCCTGCTCATCGTTGACCTAGTGATCCAGCCTTTCTCTGGTGTCGGTGGAGAGCTGTTACCGACAGGCGCGATGACAGCCTTAATTGGCGCGCCTTTTTTATTATGGCTCCTGCAACGAACCAAACTGCAATCAGACCTTAAAGCACGCTCTGAACATGTCGAGCATTACAAATTGGTCAGCACTCGCAATATTTTGGTTACATTGACCGTTGCACTCATTGCGGTTTCTCTCTTCGCGATTATGGTCGGTAAGAATCAGTTGGGTTGGAGTCTTGGTTTCAACCAAGCGATGTTTGAACTGCGAGCACCACGCGTACTTGTCGCACTGATTTCGGGAATAGGTTTAGCATTTGCAGGAACGATTATTCAGCGTATCTCTAACAACCCAATGGCTAGCCCAGAGGTTTTAGGGATTAGTTCAGGTGCGGCGCTCGCACTGGTTCTCGGCACCTTGTTTGGTATCGCTGTGGGCAGAGAACAACAAATGTTGCTCGGCACGCTTGGCGCGGTTTCGGTAACCGCAGTGGTATGGTTAATGGGCAGAAAACACAATTTTGCCCCAACACAAACCCTACTGACGGGTATTGCTTTGAGTGCAGGTTTAGATGCCTTACTCAGAATCGCAATGAGCTCAGGCCATGATAACGCGTCTGCACTGCTCACTTGGCTATCTGGCTCGACTTACTTAGTCGCACACAATGACGTTGTACTGCTAACGATTGGTGTCACCTTTGTTGGTGCGATTGCCCTATCTCTTAATCGTTGGATTGAGTTGATTGGCTTAGGTGAAGTCACGGCGAATAGTATCGGTATGAACGCCACTGTGGTTAGGTTGGTGCTACTGTTACTTGTTGCTGCTCTAACGACGCTGTGTACCATAGTGATTGGCCCACTCAGCTTTATTGGCCTATTGGCTCCACATATGGCGCGCTCACTTCACCAATATCGAGCCACTCCGCAAATGCTCACCGCGGCCCTACTAGGAGCAACAATCATGGTACTGGCTGATTGGATAGGACGAACACTTTGGTTCCCTTGGCAATTCCCTGCTGGATTGCTTGCATCCTTGATTGGTGGCGGCTACTTCCTCTACCTAATGAGACGTTAATCTGAAGAACCACAGCTCGCCACAGGAGGTTAACGTATTGATCTTCTGTGGCAACTATTCCTCTCTATTGAAGAGTCCTATCTATCTGATACTTATTCCAAACTTATTTGATTGCATTTTGGTTGCAAAAATACAATTAATGGTAATGAGATGAATTTATGATTACTATGGGGGCAAGAACACTACAAATTGTCACTCATGGAAAAGACAGCAATTACTAAACTTCAGCAAGATTTATTCAATAAAGTCGTCAGCAAGCTCAAAGTGGAGCATGCAAAAGTTGGCGACAGCCTGAACGAATCTTCGTTAGCCCAACAGTTTGAAGTCTCAAGAACGCCGATGCGTGCTGTACTTACTTATATGTCAGCGTTAGGGATCGCGAAAGCGGTTCCCTATAAAGGCTTTGTCTTACAGCTTGATGCGCAAGCCATCAAATCTGATGATGTCTCCGATAAGGAAGAATCTCGTCAGGAGAAGCTTTACCTGAGACTACTCATGGATCTGTTCTTCGGTGATATCGACGCAGCATTTTCTGAGAAAGAGCTTCAAGAGCGCTACAACGCCAATCGTGGTGAAATACAAAGTGTACTCCGCCTACTAGAAAGTGATGGTATCTTGCGCCGCAGTCCCGGCTATAAATGGCATCTAGATGGCGTCCTCAACACGCTTGAACGACACACCGAGAGCTACCGATGTCGACTTATCTTCGAACCTGCCGGCCTTCTTGAGCCGAGTTGGTCACTCGACCGCCACGCGCTAGAGGAGTGTCGCGTCCATCACCTTAAAGCGATTCAAGATCCTGATGCAGTGAGCGCAAGTGAGTTATTTAACTTAAGTGCACAATTTCATGAGCGGATTGCCGCATGTTCTGGTAATCGCTTTTTGCTTGGCAATATGCAGCAACATAATCGAATGCGTAAAGCGACCGATCTCGTGTCTATGCATATTCAATCTTCTGTCACCAAGTCTTGCCAACGCCGCTTGGATATCATCGAGCTGGTATTGGCAGGCGACAACCAAGGCGCATCAGCTAAACTCACTCAACTACTAGAAAATGATATTCGCGTCATGCAGCGCACCTATAGCAATGTGGTCAACCTTTCGCTATCTGAGCGCGACAAGCTCGTAACCAGTATTGCTGACATCGACATCTAATCAAATCGGCAGCCCAATCACAGCTGCCTTCTTTTTACCTCACCATAAGTTTGTTCTTACTCTAAAGCGTCGCTGAGGCACCTAAACCTCGGCGTCAGCGGTTCATCTTTCCTCTTCAAACCACAATTATCACACCGCTATTGAGTTAAAAGAAAATAATTCGCATTAACACATTGCACTTTCGCTGCAAAAATACAATAATAATGATTCTTATTTAGAAATAACGAAACAGTCTTGCCGCCAAATACTAATTTGCGCAGCTTTGTATTGATAAACATAGAGAAAATGATGAAAGCGAGTAAAGGGACGTTCCCTCTATCCACTGTTGCGCTAGCGATCGCCGCGGCAAGCACAGTGTTTACAGTCCAAGCACAAGAGTACACAACGGAAGGCAAAATGGTGGTTGTCTCCAGTCGTACGCCTAAAGCGATCAGCGATATTCCTGGTACGGTTTGGTATATCGATTCAGAGAAAATTGAACAAGAATACCGTGGTGGTAAGACTCTTGGTGATATTCTGGCTTCGGCAATTCCATCTTTGGATGTCAGCAGCGGTGCACGTACTAACCTAGGTCAAAACCTTCGCGGACGTAAGATGCTCGTGATGATTGACGGTGTTTCTCTACAATCTTCGCGCTCTATCAGCCGCCATCTAGATTCAATCGACCCGTTCAATATTGATCGCATCGAAGTGCTTTCAGGTTCAACATCAATATATGGTGCTGGTGCTTCAGGTGGTGTGATTAACATCATCACCAAAAAAGCGCAAAGCGAAGAGTTAGAATTTGAGTCCTATGTAGGTGGTACATCTGGTCTTAACTCAAGTGAAGACTTTGACTACAAACTTGCACAGTCGATTTCGGGCGGTAATGAAAAAGTTCAAGCACGTACTTCTGTCGTCTACACAGAAACCCAAGGTTTCTTCGATGCCAACGGCACCATTGTTACTCCAGATATCTCACAGGGCTCGCTACAGTTTAATCAGACAGTAGATTTTCTAACAACAGTAGGTGTTAATGTTTCAGACACCAAAAAGCTGAATCTTCTTGCGCAGTACTATGATAGCCAACAAGACTCGCCATATGGTCTGTACATTGTCGGTAGCGACTTTGTAGATGTACGTAAAGGTTTTGATTCTGATCGTGAACACGGTACGGAGCGCATTATGCTTAGCGCCTCTTACGTGGATGAGCAATTCCTTGGCCATCAGCTCATCGCGGAAGCGTCATACCGCACAGAAGACCAGACTTACACTCCTTATTTCCAGTCTTCTGGTCAACAGATTACAGATGTCATTTCACTTAAAGCAGCGCTCGCGAAAAACTTCGATAAATTTAACATTGTTTATGGTGTCGATGCTTATCAAGACAAGTTGGAAAGTAACCAAGCACTGTATGATCCAACCATTGCCAATAACTCTGGCAACCTAATCAACAAGACTTATGCCCAAGTTGGTCGTTACCCAGGAGTTGAAGTCAGCTCAGTTGCCGCTTTTGCTCAAGCAGACTATTCAATCACTGAAGATTGGACAGTCGAAGGTGGTGTACGCTACCAATACATGTCAAATAAGATTGATGATTTTGTTGGTTATACTCAACAGAAAAAAATTGCCGCAGGTAGTGGCACTTCAGCAGATGCAGTTCCTGGTGGTAAAACAGATTACGGCGTCGCGCTATTTAACTTGGGAACAATTTATCACCTAAACAGTGACTCTCAAGTATGGGCAAACTTCTCTCAAGGCTTTGATCTTGCTGATCCTGCTAAGTACTACGGACAAGGTAACTACACACTGGTTGGAGATCATTGGCAGCTAAATGACAGCATTAACGTCAACGAATCAAAAATGTCAGGGATTAAGACCAACAGTTTTGAGTTAGGTTACCGCTTAGATACAGGCGATCTAAACCTACAAACTGCGGCTTACTATTCTCAATCAGACAAGAATGTTAAGTACAATAAGACAACACTGCTTATCGAAGAAATCGAAGATAAGAAACGTGTCTACGGTTTAGAAGCAATGGCATCTTACTGGGTTCATGACAATATTCAGCTTGGTGCTTCTGGTCACTATGTAGTATCTGAAGTGAAAGGCGATAATGGCTGGGAGGACTATGATGCAGGCTATGCAAGTACTTCTAAAGCCAATGCTTGGGCAGGTTGGTACGACGCAGATCTTGCGGTAAAACTGCAAAGCCAAACCATGTTTGACTATGAAGATGCTTCAAACAACAAGCTAGATGGCTACACCTTATTTGATCTGGTTGGTAGCTACCAGCTTCCAGTAGGTAGCCTAGGTTTCGGTATTCAAAACCTATTTGATAAGGACTACACCACAGCTTGGGGTCAACGTGCGCAAATCATCTACTCTACGCACTATGAATCAGCGGCTTATGATTACAAAGGTCGTGGACGTACCTACACTCTTAACTACCAAGTTAAGTTTTAATCTAAGCTAACTAAAACAAAACCGCCCGAGATGGGCGGTTTTTTTAGTTTTTCAATAGGCTAATCACTTCATGGTAACTCGCCTAATGAATCAAAATTACGCGTATTGCATTAAGTGTTTTTTCACTTCATCGGAAGCAAAAGACTGTTCAACACTCGCGGTATAGATCTGCTTGTAATCTTCAGCGGTAAGTTCAAACTGCTCCATCACCTTCTGCACTTCATCGGTCATCGTCGTATTTGATACAGTACGGTTATCTGTGTTAATCGTGACTGCTAGACCGTCGTTGTGGAACGCTTTCAGTGGGTGCTGCTTAAGCTCTGGAATCGCTTTGGTTTGAACATTACTACTTGGACAAGCTTCAAGACCAACCACATCTTCTTTAACGCGTTTGTAAGCCTCTGCATGATCTTTGATTGCTACACCGTGACCAATACGCTCTGCACCTAGCAGCTCGATGGCATCATAAACGTTTTGACCACAGCCTTGCTCACCCGCGTGAATGGTGATTCGGTAGCCTTTATCACGAGCATACTGTGTGTACTCAACATAATCATGAGCAAAGTTGTCTAGCTCAGCACCCGCTAAATCAAACGCAGCAACGCCATTACCTAGCAAAGGAGCACCGGCATCAATAATGTCATTAACTGAATCGATTGGTAACAGTTTCACCAATGACAGAATGTAGTTACCTTTAATATCGTACTGCGCTTCGGCACGTTTCATGCCTTTGACAGCACTCTCGATGATTTCTGCGTAAGTCAGCCCTTGTTGGGTATGCAGCTGAGGGCCAAAACGTACTTCAAGGTACTTCACGTTCTCTTTTGCAGCATCTTCGAACAGCTCAAAAGAAATACGCTCAATGCTGTCTGCGGTTTGCATCACTTTAATTGGCAGCGCAAAACGGTCTAAATATTCTTGCAGGTTAGGACAAGTTTCCGGCGCAATCATCATTGTTTTGATCTCTTCGGCATTCTGGCTAGGCAGCTCAATGTTGTTTTCAGCGGCTAAATCAAGCACAGTTTGCGGGCGAAGGCTGCCATCTAGGTGACAATGAAGATCAATTTTAGGGAGATCAAAGTAGTTCATCTGTTTTTGTCCTAACTTTCCTGCTTATTGAGTAAGCGTAGCTCAACACACCAAAGTGGCGGTAATGACACTTAATCATTTGTTTTGATAACGATAAAACTCATGGTATATGATTAACGATGATATATAACACGACAATTGTCCGGTCGCACGCCAAAATAGCCAAATCAATGTTAAGCAAAGCAAATTCACTATGGATAAGAATAAAATTTTAAGTGACGGGTTGAATAAGCTCCGTCAACTAGTGAAACGTGAACAGTACAAAACCTTGCACGTCAGCAAAGGCGATTTCATCATTCGCCAACATAGCGAAGTCAACGAAGTGTATTGGACAGAAGCGGCGCAGTTTTCAGTGCTGCACACCTCAGAGAATGGGAAAACTCTCAGCTTAGGGGACTATTATCTGGAAGATAACTTCTTTGGTGAGATGGAGTTTTTCTCTGATAAGCCTAGCCCTTTTAGTGTCATTGCAACACAAGATGCTCAGCTGACTGTGATCCCAAAAGAGCGCTTTGCTGAGTTCCTGCTTGAAGATGCCCAGGTGGCCTTTTGGATGAGCCACCGTATGTCGAACATCTACCTAAATACCATGCATATTGCGATGGAACGTTCTCTCTATCCGCTGAAGTTCAATATCATCAAAGACATGATCACTCGATATACCTCTGGTACTCAATCTAGGGGCCACAGTTATATGTACCAAGAAGCGCAAAGATTCGGCTGTACAGAAAGAGCCTATACACGCATTATCCACGAACTGATTAAAGAAGGCTTGGTCAAGAAAGGGGCAGATAACTCTGAGATAGTGCCCGTTGATATCAACAAGCTAAACGACTACCTAGAACAGTACTACCAATAGCACTAAACCTAAAATGGGCACCGATGAGGTGCCCATTTGGTTTTTAAATTCGCTTGAAGCTTATAGGTGGTTGGTACGTGTTGGTAAGAACACTTCACCTAACATACAACGAACGCTACCACCGCCAATGTTTTCAATCGTTTTAACGTTAAATGGCAGCAACTTACCATGGCTCGACAGTTGCGCACGTTGAGCCGGAGAAAACGCATCAAACGCTGATTGAGACATCGCAATCACTTTTTCACCGTTGACCGTTTCAAGCTGTAAAATGTTGCCACAGAATTGATTCATCTGTTCTAGTGAAATCGAAATCACTTGCTTGTCCTTCGCTAATGACTTGATGACAAAGCGACGCTCAAACTCAGGGATGACCTCATCACAAATAACGCAGAAGCTTTCACCAATCGCCATCATCACATTAGTGTGGTAAATCGGCTTACCTGATGGCAATGCTGTCTGGAACGAAACCACTCGATCGTAACCAATACGCTCAGCATAATCTTCCAAGACTTCACGATCACAACGTTGAGAAAGCGCAGCGTAGATGGTTTTATTGACATGATCTTTTACCATCACACCTGTACTCTCAAGGTGCGCATCTTGCTCTAAGTATGATAGAAGGCTGCCTTGAGATTGTACTGGGCGACCTGCACTTTCAAGCGTTGCAACTAATGCATCGACTTTGACTTCTTGCTGACGGTTTTTACACGCCATCGGGAAGGTGTATAGCTCACCACTGGCAGTCGTACTAAACCAGTTATTTGGGAACACCGCATCAGGAGTTTCTACCTCACCCAACGGGTAATCATAAACCACCACTTGAACACCCACTTGACGCAACTCCGCCACCATGGCGTTAAACTCTTGCATCGCACTTTGGCGTACTTCGCTGGTAGACATAGAAACTTGGTGTTGGAATTCATTGTCCTGCGCCGTTTCGGCATTAAACGCAAACTCTTTTGGTGGCACCATCACCACACAATTAGCGTTTTGTACTGTTGATTGATTTTTCTGCAGTAGGGTTTTCTGTTTCAACATTGTGACAGACTCAATTAATCTCACTCATTACCGTCAATTGTAGACATAATGTTAAATGAAATATTACTGAATTAACCTGATAATTGACCACAACCACAGTAATAATTACCGCTATTAAACCTACAGCCAGTTATTTTTATTGTCACCATGACTTTTTATTATCTTTGATTGAATATTATGCAAAGGAAAGAATAATAAACTGGTTACATTTCCCCCACTAACGGTATACCATTGCTATACCAAGCTAGATAGGTGACTAGATTGGTGTTTCACCCTTCCTATTAATGGACGTACGCATCTGCCACATAGGCAACTTTCTATCTTTGCGTGTTTAGGAATTTATTTATGTTTAAAAAGTTTGAAGGCTTTACTAAGCCTTTCCCCGAGCAGGAGCCGACACAGCCTCCTTCGGGTATTTTTGCGTTTTGTCGCCACTACACCCGCGGGTTCGAACTCCCGTTGATCATCATGTCTGTAATGGCAACCATTGTCGCAATTGTTGAAGTTTCTCTATTTGGAGCAATGGGTAACTTGGTCGATTGGCTGTCGAACAGTAACCCAGAAACGTTTTGGCAAGATAACCAGAGTGATCTGATTTTCTACGGCGCCCTTTTGCTGGTTGTAATGCCTGTTCTTGTGGTTGGTTACTCGCTACTCGTTCATCAGACATTACTTGGCAACTACCCGATGTCGATTCGTTGGTTAGCTCACCGCTACTTACTTAAGCAAAGCCTGAACTTTTATCAGGATGACTTTGCTGGTCGTGTCGCGACTAAAGTAATGCAGACCTCATTAGCTGTACGCGAGACAGTGATGAAGACGATGGACGTCTTTGTCTACGTTTCTGTCTACTTTACCTCGATTGTCGTGCTATTGGCTCAGGCTGACTGGCGCCTGATGATTCCTATGGTCATTTGGTTAGGCTGTTATGTTGGAATCCAGCTCTACTTCGTCCCTAAGCTGAAACAGGTTGCTTCTGAGCAAGCGGACGCTCGTTCGACCATGACCGGTCGTATCGTAGACAGCTACACCAACATTGCAACCGTGAAGCTGTTCTCGCATAGCCGACGTGAAACAGAGTACGCCGAAGAAGGTATGAATGGCTTCTTAGGCACGGTTTACCGTCAAATGCGTTTAGTGACGGGCTTTGATGTCGCGGTCGAGATTACTAACTACATCTTAGTGTTCTCTATCAGTGCGCTGTCTATTTACCTTTGGATGGATAACTCGATCAGCATCGGTTCAATTGCGATTGCGATTGCCCTAGCACTACGTATCAACGGTATGTCGATGTGGATCATGTGGGAAGTCGGTGCTCTGTTCGAGAATATGGGTACCGTAGTTGATGGTATGAAAACCATGTCTAAGCCCATTGATATCCAAGACAAACCAGACGCGAAACCTCTAGTAGTCAATCAAGGCGGCATCGCGTTTGATGATGTCAGCTTCCATTATGGTGACAAAACTAAAGGCGTGATCAGTAACCTTAACCTGAACATCAAACCTGGGGAAAAAGTGGGGCTAGTCGGTCGCTCTGGTGCAGGTAAATCTACTTTGGTTAACCTGCTTCTTCGCTTCCACGATGTTGAAAGCGGTAAGATCAAGATTGATGGTCAGGTTATCTCTGATGTCACTCAAGACTCACTGCGCAGTAACATCGGTATGGTCACGCAAGATACGTCGCTGCTGCATCGCTCTATCCGCGATAACATCTTGTATGGCAACCCTGATGCGAGCGAAGAAGAGTTACACCGTGCAACGAAACAGGCGCACGCACATGAGTTCATCGAAACGCTTAACGACCCGTTTGGTAACGTAGGCTACGATGCTCAGGTTGGTGAACGTGGTGTGAAGCTTTCAGGAGGACAACGTCAGCGTATCGCGATTTCACGAGTACTACTGAAAGACGCTCCGCTTCTGATTCTTGATGAAGCGACCTCAGCCCTAGACTCAGAAGTTGAGGCAGCTATTCAAGAGAGCTTGATTGAGTTGATGCAAGGTAAAACCGTTATCGCTATTGCACACCGACTTTCAACCATCGCCGCTATGGATCGATTGATCGTTCTCGATAAAGGCGAAGTCGTTGAGCAAGGCACTCACCAAGAGTTAGTTCAAAGTGGTGGAATCTACGCCCAGCTTTGGGCACACCAGACGGGCGGCTTTATCGGTGATGAAGAGGCTGAAAAGCAAAGTGCTTAAATCACACGTTAAATAGACAAAAAGGAAGCCTCGGCTTCCTTTTTTTAATAAACGTAATACCTTACGCTGTAACTACTGCTTGATAGGGGAGATAGTCTTCGGACATACACGGAACAAAACCTTCCGGCCACTTAGTGGTAAACTCACACAAAAGTCGATATTGAGCAGGTGCCTCTAAATTGACTTTTACTACCTTTAACGAGTACCTAGTAAGCTCGGGAGCAACTAATAGCTCTCGAACATCACAATTAAAATACTTGGGACAGTAGCCTACTTTCACTTTCTCTTCATCAATTGTAGTAACAAGGATAGCGTTACAATCAAATGCGTTATCGTTTTCATACTCAAAAGACAAAGATTCATCAGTTTGTAGATGTTCTATACGCGTAAGATTCTCTTCTGGTAAGTGACTAACACCACTCGTAAAGAACCGAATGCTGTACTCTGAATTATTCTTGAGTGCTGGCTGTGGAGTGATTCGAAACTGATCAGTTTTTCGTGCGCCACCAGAGATACTTAGCATATCCAAATCATCATAGTCTTCAATGTTCATATCCGACCAATTGAGCATTCTCCTGAACTCAGGGCGATTTTTAGGTAGTAAACGGTTTTGGAAGAACGAAAAAAGATCGTTAGAGTAGTACACCTTTGTCATATCTGTCATACGGGGAAAAGGTATAAAGTTCGCGTTCTCTGCACCTTTGGTATAGTTCAAACGATAGCCATCATGATGCCTAGTCAACTTTGCGACTGGGTACCACATGTTATCACTAATATCTTTCCAAGTTACAAAAACGCTTTTCATTTTTTATTATGCTCTTTAGCTATCTCTATAGTTCTTAAAATGAACTCTCTCGTACCTAAAAGGTTATTTCTATTTTCCTTGAGTATTTCAAAACAGAACTGCTTTGAAACTTCACTCATGGTCCCTATCGGAACTGCGTGAAGTATATCCAATATCTGCTTCTCTGTAATGTTTTCTAATCTATCAAGCCACTCCAATGCAGCCTCTCTTTTAAGTGCGGCAAAGAGTCTAAATGCTTCAAGTGCTTTTAGTTGTTTACCTTCACTGTAAAAGTATGATTTACATTTTCGAACATAACTAGCGACACTTTGGCCTCGGTCTTTTGTATATAGTCTCGCTTCGCGCTTCTCATCACTCTCGTTTCTACCCAGGCTTGCTGCATGATCAAATGAAGGTGCTAAAGCCATCTTACCTTGTTTATCTATAATCATAGCCCAGTTTTCATTGTGTCTATCTTGATTAGAGATCCATGCATCAAACATTAAATAACCGACAAAAACGTCTCCTGCAGTTTTTATCGATCGTGTCTCTTCCCATCCTACTGGTGGATTGGAGATTAGCTGCTCCATAATCGCAAATACTCGATCGATAGTTTGCGAACGCTGTCCTTTTTCAAGCTGCTGAACAAGTACACTTATGACAACATGCTCAATAAGTTGGTTGCCAAAGATCATGGAATCACCCTCTAAGATGAAATTCTCACTTCTAATACCACGCTCTTCTCCGTTTACAGCTAAGTCATAGTTTGCATGAGGCATACCTAATAAGTCTGCTAACTCACAAGCAACTTTTTCTGCCCAATCTTCGCCATGTCGAACAATAGGGTTCTGCTGTTTGTCTTCTGTATGAATGGATTTAAAAAGATACTCACGACCGTTGGACTGATCTGTATACCAAAACTTGGACTTTGTGCCCATTTGCTCATAGTTATCGATATCCTGTTTAGAGATATCAATTATAGGAAAAAGTTTCATTTTTCAGCCTAGAATTGAAATTTTAGCAGAACGTCCGTGCGCTCAAAAAAATCTGATAAACACTATACAGGATTCTATCTTTATTGCTGCTCAATCAACAAAGTGGGATTGATAGAACTTAGGGGTAACGGCAATTTTCTTTTTAAACTGACGTTGGAAATGCGCTTGGTCAGAAAAGCCAAGCTCTTGAGCCACCTCGGCGATCTCCTGACCGGATTTGAGCATCACCTTGGCACGTTTGATTTTCTCATCCATCAAATAGGCATGAGGCGGAAGACCATAGTAGTGCTTGAACGCTCTAAGGAGCTGGTAACGGCTCATCTGGGCTTCTTGCGCTAAATGATCCAATTGATGAGTTTGACTAACGTCATCGAGCAGTTTTTCTTGCACTCTTTTTAATGATGAAGAGGGGGATGGCTTAACCTCCATTGAACTCTGTGCGTGAACAGCTTCAATAAAGTCATACAGACGAGTTTGTACCTGTAATTGGCTAGCTTCTGACTGGAGATCGTTAAACAGAGCTAAATAGTGATTTTTGATTGGCTCACTGCGCTCAAATGCGTGACGAAATGGTGTGTAGTCTGCACTATACCCAGCATGAGATTGACCGAGAATTTCGCGCTGAATCGCCCCCATCTGTTTGGTAGCAACAAACAGCATACTATAAGACCAAGTTCCCGCTTCCGGGTTACAAGAGTGAACATCGGCAGGGTTAATCGTCACTATGTCGCCGCGACCAATATGATGCGTCGAGCTGTGATTACGATAGTCAGCTTTGCCTTGCTGAATAATCCCAAATGAAAACTCATCGTGAGAATGCGCTGCATAACAAGCGGTGCTTTGGCTTGCGATTCTCATCTCAATCCAAGGCAGTACCGTACTTTGCTTAAAGTTCGCGCTGTTATCTTTTTTCATGCGCAGCTCCTTGCGCTGTATAGGTTTGCAAAACTATAACCAAATCATGCTAACAGAAGCGGCCAAGGTTATCGCCATCATTCGATTAAAAATGCGCTGCTTATGGGGCTGAGATAAGTAACTAGATAAAGCACGCCCACTCGCCGCCCATAAGCCGACACCCACTAAGCAACAAACTAACGACACCAGAGTAAACACCCAAAGCCAGTAATCTGTATTGCCCTGTCCTACCACATACAAACTGACTCCAGACATCGCCACCATCCAAGCTTTGGGATTAAGCAGTTGGGTAAGCGACCCTATCCACCAGCCCGAGGTCAGCGTCGTTTGCCCTTCCAATTCAGCCACAGGTGCAGCAAATATCTGGTATGCAAGGTAGAGTAAAAATGCACTGCCTACCCACTTCAATGCGGCTTCCAACAAGGGCAAAAACTCCACCAATTCATGCATTACACTGCCAGAGATTAGCACAACTAAAGCGTAAGCAAATGACGCCCCTAGCACCAGTTTACCGGCTTCTAGACTACCCCGTTGGGCGGCAGTGGCCGTCGCCAATAGATTCACCGGCCCGGGTGTGGCGGCACCCACAAACGCAAATGCCAACATAGCAATAATTAAACTAATCATTTTGTTCTCCTTCACTAGACCTTAACGTTAGCTAAAGCAGAGCAAGAGTTATTGAACGATATTGCAGGCGTGTAAAAACGAAAAAGCCACACGCTAAGGTGTGGCAAAACAAAAAGAACTGGCAGTGAATAGTTCGCTTTGCGTTAAGTGAAGTTCAAGCTGAACTCCTAAGTTGTTTAGTAAGTTTCAAACACACCAGAATTGTAATCCTGTATGGTTTGCTCAATCTCATCCATTGTATTCATGACAAACGGGCCGTAATGAACGACAGGCTCATTAATTGGTTCGCCAGTGAAAATTAACACGCCACTTTGCTCAAGCGCTTTCAAGTCGACTCGCTCACCTTTACTTAGCAGTGCAAGTTCACCCTGCTTGAGTGTGTAATCACCAACTTGTACCTTGCCTTGATAGTTTAAGATCATCATGTTGAACTGCTCAGGCACTGACAAACTCAATTTCTGGTCACTTTCGGCGCGCCAATCAGACACGCTCAACTCAACACCTGTCTTATTTAACGGCCCTTTAAGCTGCATTTCATTAGCATTGATCGTTCCGGCTAGTACGCGGACTAGACCAAGCTGCTCGTCGCTATGTTCAGTGATCGTCTCTGGCTGAAAATCGACATATTGAGCCGGCTTCATTTTGTCGCGCGCTGGTTGGTTTATCCAAATTTGGAAACCATGTAAATTACCTTCTTCCATAATAGGCATTTCACTATGGATAACTCCTCGGCCAGCTGCCATCCACTGAGCACCACCACTTCTTAGCTCGCCAACATTACCCATATGATCTTTGTGTTGAAAATGCCCTTTGAGCATATAAGTTAGCGTTTCGATTCCGCGGTGAGGATGAGGTGGAAAGCCGCCAACGTAATCGGAACGTTGGTCCGACCTAAGCTCATCGACCATTAGAAATGGAGAAAACTGCGCATTATTAAACCCAGCCACGCGCTGTATCTTAACCCCATCACCATCTGAGGTAGGATGAACTTGGATTACTTGATTGACTTGTCTGGTTACACTCATGCTGTCTCCCCTTAGTTTGGCTCCGTGAAGGAATGAAGACAGTTTACTGACCTTAAAGAGTAAATTGAGCGGAGAGATTAGAGCCTGTCGTTCGAATATTTCGAACGACAATGAGATTTAAGCAGGTACGAGTGTTTTCAAAGAGGTGGGTACTATCAGCTTATGTACTGGGGCCACAAAAAACATATACAGTTTGCCGAACGTGTTCTTAACATCGACAACCGTTGTTGCATGCAAGGTCATTGTGTCGCCATCAGGAACAATAAGAAAAGAGAGCCGAACATTGAGGTGCTTATCGCAATCCTCCACCAGCAGTTCGTTGTCGCTTAAACTAACAATAGAAAATATACCCACTTGGTCGCCAACTCGATACTCGCTAATCGGCTTGTTTTCATCTAGATCCGCCATACGCCCTAGGTGTTTCAACCCCAGTTTAGAAACAATGCGATTGCGTAAATCCATCAGCGCATTGACCCAGCGGGGCGTCTTATTCACCATCGCAAAGTAGACTTCTAGCGCGGATTCACCGTTATAAGGCAACTCGATATTGTGTGTATCAGCGAAGTAGGCCCCTTGTAAATAAGGGTGAATGTTAGAGTGACTGGGCAGATCCATAGTAAAGCCTTGTTGAGTGAGTATTCCTTTTACTTTATGACCTTAAAGGTGATCACAAATAAAACAAAGGCACAGAAGCGAATATCTGTGCCTTGTCTCAATTTTAACCAGTGACGTGTTGCTGCCAATAGCGATACAACCCATCTACATCCCCCGAGCAGAGTAATGACATTGCGCCTTTAAGCTGCTCATCACGCCACTGCCACCACTGCATTTCATTTAGCTTCTCTCGCTCACTTTCTGAAAAGCGATACTTAATATGCTTTGCTGGGTTTGAGCCCACGACCTCATAGGGTGCGACATCCTTGGTCACAACAGCGCGACTGGCAATAATAGCGCCGTCTCCTATGGTCACTCCTGCCATGATCATCGCCTCAGATCCTATCCACACATCATTCCCGACCACTGTATTTCCTGAGCGAGCGAATCCATCTTGCGCATCAGCGAAGTTCTCATCCTCTTGATAGAAAAAAGGAAAGGTCGAGATCCAGTCGCTGCGGTGCCCTTGATTCCCTGCCATCATAAATACAGCGCCCGAGCCTATCGAGCAAAAGCTGCCGATGATCAGTTTATCAACGTCGTCTCTATCTGGATTTAAGTAACGCGCGCAATCATCAAAGCCATGACCATGATAATAGCCCGAATAATAGCTATGACGACCAACAATAATATTGGGATTGGTTACCTGCTCAGTGAGCGGTTTACCTGCAAATGGCGAGTCAAAAACATTCATAATTTCATTCTTTTGGTTATCTATGATTTAGTCCAAGGTTAGGATAAGGGTAAAGATGACTCAGGTCACTGAGATTTATCATTGCCATCGCTCAGTCCACACTAACTCAAACCGGCATTGGTATCCGCATGGCAACACGATAAGATACCGCATCTCAACGTCACGGATGTACTAACAATTATGAATACCGCTCAGCAATTTATTGATGCAGGAGTAAAATACACTCCGCATTACTTTCAAGTCCCTTTAAATTACTCAGACGCTACGCAAGGTGAAATTACCGTTTTTGCTCGCGAGCTATCCTTGGTTTCAGATGGTGACAGCGCAAAGCCTTGGTTAGTCTATTTTCAAGGCGGCCCGGGCTTCCCCTCTCCTCGTCAAAATGGCAATAGCGGATGGGTAAAGCGCGCGCTGCAAGATTACCGTATTTTATTGTTAGACCAACGTGGAACGGGCAATAGTTCAGTGATCTCTCATCAAACTCTGGCGCATCTAACACCTGAAGAGCAAGCGGAGTATTTAAGCTATTTTCGTGCTGACAACATCGTTCGCGATGCTGAGTTTATTCGCCAACAATTTGGTGTTGAACAGTGGTCAATTATCGGTCAAAGCTTTGGTGGTTTCTGTTCACTTACCTATCTGTCGCTTTTTCCTCAGAGTTTGTCTCGCAGCTTTATTACTGGCGGTGTCCCGTCGATTTCTCGCCACCCAGACGATGTGTATCAGGCGACGTTTAAACGAACGATGGAGAAGAACCAAGCTTTCTTCCAGCAATTCCCTAAAGCGCAAGAGCTATGTAAACAGATTGCCGATCACTTAATTGATAACGAAGAATACTTACCAAACGGACAGCGATTTACCGTTGAGCAATTCCAACAGATTGGAATTAACTTTGGTATGAGTGATACTTTCTTGCCAACCTATTACGCGCTAGAAAATGCCCTTGTCGAGGTGAATGGCAAAACCGAACTGCGCTATGAGTTTTTAAGTAGCATGCTGATGGAACAAGGTTTCCAGACCAATCCGATCTATGCAATTTTGCATGAATCAATCTACTGCCAAGGCTTTGCGTCAAACTGGAGTGCTCATAAAGTTCGTCAGCAAAACCCAGCGTTTAACTACGACAAAGATAAACCTTTCTACTTTACTGGTGAGATGGTCTTCCCTTGGATGTTTGATCAATACAAGAACTTGCAACCACTTAAACCCGCTGCAGAGTTACTCGCAGCGAAGCAAGACTGGCAACCGTTATACGATGCGAAGCAGTTGGCGAGCAACAAAGTACCAGTAAGCTGCGCTGTCTATGCCGATGACATGTTTGTTGAGATGGATATCAGCCGAGAAACGCTGGCAGAGATGCCAAATGCCAAAGCTTGGATTACCAATGAATATGAGCACAACGGTTTACGTGCTGATGGCGAGAAGATCTTAGATACTCTGATTGCGATGGGTGACCAAACAGCAGCGACACTTATCTAACCAATGAGCCCCCGCACATAGCTTGGGGGCTCAACTTAAAATGTGTAATCGGCGTTACTCCATCGAGTGAAGACCAATCATATTGCCTTCAGTGTCAGAGACCATAGAGATAAAACCGTGTGGGCCAATAGCAAATTTAGGGTGAACCACCTTGCCACCAGCGCCTTCTACTCTTGACTGCTCATTGGCACAATCTTGGCAAGAAAAGTAGACCAGTGTGCTATTACCGCCTGGAGAAACCCCTTCCATTTTTGCTAACGCACCCGCAGCGCCATATTGCTCCATAGAGGATGGAAAAAGCCACATTTCTATTTCCATCTTAGCGTCACCATCAAGTTTCTCTAGCGACGTTTCAAACACCGCTTCATAGAACGCTTTTGCACGCGACATATCGTCAACATAGATTTCAAACCAACCAACCGGATTCATTTGCATGTTCCTCCTAGACCTGAGCGAATGACTCTTTAAAACTAGCGCAGGACTTCAACAATTCCAGTCAGTACAACGCCCTTTCAAGTTTCAATTGGTGGAATATAGGCAAATAAGCCATCAATCTAAATATGTAAATCATAAAAAATCACAGCCATATCTAATATTCCTCTCGCCCATAAGCGCTATAAACTCCTCGCAATTAAATAATAAAAAACATACCAAGATTATTAGTGAGGTAAAGGCGTAGTAATGGATATCTATCAAGAGAGTATTAGTTTTTTAGGCAATAATGTTGAATTCGATGACAACGGATTATTTCAGTGTGAGTTATCACCAGAAAGCGGCATGCATGAAGAAGCTCTTTTTCTGACCATCTTCAAAAATGAAGCCACAATCAACCTACATGTTTCTATTACTAGCCCTATTGAGCTACCTATTCCCATGCCAGATCATCTAGCTGTCGCTTTAGGCAAGCAGGCGCTAGAGCCTTTTCGAGGCGGGTTCGGTGTTGGTCTCATACCCGATAGCCGTCGTTTAAGCATTTACAAGATAATAGCCCTATCCAACAAACCTCAAGGCTACGTCCAAAACACACTTCAGCAGTTGCTCGATAAAGTCGAGCAATGGCATCAGTTCATTGAACAAGTTGAAACATCTACTGAGTCTATAGAAAGACCGAACTCAGGCATTTTCATTTAATTGTTTTCCATTATTAAATCAAGAGCGGAAGAAAATCATGTCAACCATTCATATCAATAGTCAGCATAGAGGTAATTTAGATCTTGCTGATATTCACAGAATAAAAAATGAAGCCAAACAAGGTGACACCGTTAAATTTGGCTCTATTTTGGGCAAAGAATATAGCGTTACCAAAAATAGCGATGGAGAAATAAGCCTAAAACAGAAAGAGAGCAAAAGCTTCTTTAGCCATTTTTTCAACAAGTCTGATGCAACAAAAAACAATGACTTGAAACTCAATCAGATGAATCAACAGCTCCACAACAAGGGAAGAATCGGTGAAGCGAAAGTGCTCACCGTTACCTACAATCAGGCAAACCAAAAAATGCCGGAAGAAACAAAAAACTATTTCCAAAACCTAATCAAAAGTGGTGACTATGATGTCGTACTGTTTGCTGAGCAAGAATCTAAACTGCTTGCCAAAGATCTAGAGCTTGAGGGCATGAACCTACTCAGCCAAAATAAGATGAAGGTTATGACCAAAGGACTTGGTGAAGGAGTCAGCTACACGTCTATGTCTGTATTTGCCAAAGATGGTGCCGACGTTAAAGTAAAAGGAGAGTCTGAATTCCGACACGGTTGGGGAGGCAAGAATATGGAGTTCTTGTTAGGCATTACTGGCAATAAAGGGGGCGTTAAAACTTCCTTAGAGGTCAATGGACAAGATATTACCGCTATTTCCGCACACCTAGACTCCAACAAAGAGGCCAAGCGTGAATTAGAAGGCAACAAACTTATGGCTGGAATTAAATCCAATGAGGAAGTTCTAATTACCGGTGACTTGAATGAGCGTGAAAAGCTTTTAGACGATGGAACCATGTATGATCCTGTATCACACGATGACACTCATTTAGCGAAGCATGGATTTAAGTTTGAGGCTCTTAACAGCCATACCTACATGCAGTTAGATTCAACAGGCAAGATCAAGCATAAAGAAGGCCGAGATCGTCCAGACTTTGGCGAACTGGACAACACTGGATTGACCAACAAAACTGGGAATCTTAAAGACTTGCAAACTAAGGTCTTAGATGAAGGGTTTGACAACGTGAGTGACCATAAGCCTGTAGCCTCTACCTTTACAGTAAGAGGTTAAAGAAGATTTAGTAGACCCTCTCGACTATCAGAGGGTCTTGTAACTATCGCTGACGCAGGTAGCGACTTTGTACAATCGCATCGAGATAGACTTTGCTTTCAACCAAATTGTATTTCTGCAAACCATCCAGTTCACCAAACAGTTTTGCGCCACCACCGAGAACAACTGGAATAGTGGTGATAGCAAGTTCATCAATCAGATCTAGTTTTAAGAAGTTTTGAATTGTCACCCCACCGTCGATATACAAATCCTGATAACCTTGAGCATTAAGATCCTTAACGATGTCACGCAAATCTCCGCTGACTAAGAACACCTTGTCTTGATAGCCACTTGGGATTTCTTCTAGGGTATTACTCAGCACAAAAACAGGCTTGCTGTAAGGCCAATCAACATCAAAGCTCAATACTGTTTCAAGGGTATTTCTGCCCATCACCAACGCATCGACACGCTCAAGCAAGGGCACAAACCCCATATCAATATTGTCTGGGTTAGGTATCGAATGCAGCCAATCGAGTCCCCCATCCTTGTCCGCGATATAGCCGTCAAGACTGGTTGCAATAAATACGATATTTGCCATGGTCAAGTTCTCCGATAAGCGAGTTTGGACAAAGTATAAAACTGAGTTACAATTAATTCTACACTGTAGAATTAATATTAGATTAATGAGATCCTAAGATGTCTGTCAAGCAAAAACGCAGAGGGCGCCCTCAAGCCCAAACAAGCCAATTGGATGCTGAACGCATTCTTAGCAAAGCAAAAGAGTTGATGCTTAGAGACAATAAAATGCCAAGTGTCAGAGGGTTAGCTACCGAGTTATCCGTTGACGCAATGGCGATATATCATTACTTTCGCAACAAAAATGCACTACAAGAATCCATCGTTGTTTCTCTGATTGAAGATATCTACCAGCCGGATTCAAGTGAAGGTTGGAGAGCGCAGTTATCACAGCTCTGCATCAGCTACGTGTCACTTTTGCATCGCTACCCTGGATTACTTGAAACGCTACTCAAAATGGACTCCGTCAGCCCCGCCAATGTATTTATCGAACGCTATGAAACGATCGTTAAACCGCTTGGACTCACCCCAGAAACCACTAAAAACGCTATCGACCTCCTTGCCGATTACTTGCATGGCTTTGCTTTAGCCCTCAACTGCCAGCCTAGCAGTGAACTCACATTAGACATGCTTTCAGGGCCATTAAGCCTTGTTTATCAATGCTTAGAACCTCATGTTGACCGATAGAGCACAATGTGATTTACCAACAATATGGATTCGAAAAACCTGAAAACCATGGCGAAGCGCTTCAGTCACGCTACAATGACTCTTCATAATCTAAATCACCGATACTGAATGCTAAAGATATCCAACAGCGTCACCCTACAAGCATGGGAGATCCAACTCACAGCAATACGAGCTCAAGGGGCGGGCGGGCAGAACGTTAACAAAGTCTCAAGTGCTATTCATCTTCAGTTTGATGTTAAGCACTCTAGCTTACCTAGCATTTATAAAGAGCGAATTCTTGCCCTGCGTGATTCTCGTATTTCAAAAGACGGTGTCATCACAATAAAAGCTCAGCAATTTCGAACTCAAGAGCAGAACAAAGAAGATGCGCTAAACAGGCTCGCTGAACTGATCACTTCAGCGATGGTGGTGCAAAAGAAACGTCGAGAGACAAAACCAACCCGCGCTTCCAAAGAAAGGCGGCTAAAAAGTAAAAACATCAAATCGCAGACCAAGTCTCTTCGAGGGCGAATTAAGCATTAAGCTCAGAGTCATATAGACTAAACAAGGATGGTTAAGAATCAGGTAAGATAATGACAAACTTAGGGAAAAGTATTTGTATCTTCAGTTTCATCGCCTCAAGCGCTGTATGGGCAAAGCCAGTTGCTAACTGGAAGTTTGAAAGCGATAGTGACGGCATAACCATCTACTCTCGTGAACATAGTGATGGACTCGTCGAGATTAGAGCCAGAATGTTCGCTCCAACCAGCTACGGAGGGTTTTTGTTGTTGCTGGAAGATACCGCTAATGTGCCGAACTGGATTGATAACGTCAACCTAAGCCGCGTTATAAAGCAAATCTCATCCAACGAAAACATTGTCTACACACAATTTGCCGCACCTTGGCCTGCGAAAGACCGCGATATGGTCACTTACTCAAAATATTCCGTCGATGAGATAGGTTTTACACTCAACATCAAAGACGCCCCTCCAGCCAGTTTGCCCGAACAAGAGGATTACATCCGCATTACCTCAGTAAAAGCCACATGGACGCTGCAAAAGCTCACCAATGGTAGTGCTCTTATCGAATACGTTGCTTTTGCTGATCCTGGCGGCGCTCTACCTGATTGGCTGGCCAACAAACTCGCTAAAGAAAGCGCTCGCAATACCTTTATGGGACTGCGAGAACAGCTTCCTAACTATCAAGGCAGTGCGCACCCCAATATCAAAGAGTGATAGAGAAACCGTGAAATTAGAATGCAAAGCTTGGGGTATTAAAGCCGAAATGTTCAAGTTGCTGCGGTGACATGTAATAGATTCCATCCGCAGACGCCGCATGCATAGTAAACCAATAAAATTCTTCAGGTTTGCTTAGCCCCATATCTTGGTAGTATTCAATATACGGCTGATGTTCTGGGCTGCTTTTTGGTAAGTTAACGCCACCCACCACTTTTCCATCATCATCTTCGAAAGCCCACGAATGTACGCCAACTTTCGCGCCTTTTTCCGCCTTTCTGGTCACTCCAGAAAGAAACAGATCCGTCCCACCTGACTCAACGATTCCTTTCTCGCCTAAGTAAGTACTTATCCCCATCTGATGAATCTTCTTCGATAAGCGAAGATTGGTTTCATCGTCGACAGAGCCTGGTATCTCCTTTAATCGCAGTAGCTTTACTTTCGGGTACTGTTTAGTCATTTTTTCAAATGCGGTGTACGACCCTGAGCAGATAACACCATTGACTCGCGCCTGCTCAAAGGAAGAATCGACTGTAAAAGTGAGCGGATCAAAATCATACTCATCTGCTTCTTGGCACTGCGATTGGAAGACATAGGGAGCAAGATTATCTTTTGAAGACTGACAACCTGAGAGTGCGGTAACGGCGATAAATAGCGGGATTAAGGGTTTCAATTTCGGCTCCAAAACCATTCATTATTGTTATAGATAGTTTATTGAGCCATTAATTATTAATGTATATGGATGTTGTAAGGCTTTGTCATCAAATGTCAGAGCTAAAAAAGCCCAGTTTTCACTGGGCTTATATTACTAATCTAACTTGTAAAAGACGGTCGCTAACGGTGGCAATCGTAAATGAATGGATTGCTCTAAGCCCTCGCTTGCTACCTCTTCGCTTTTCACCGAGTTTAGTACTTCAAATCCACTACCTCGGTATTTGTTGTCATCGGTGTTAAGCAGCAATTGATAGGTTCCTCTGTGCGGTACGCCCAATCTAAACTCTTCGTGCGGGACAGGAGTAAAGTTGGTCACAACAAGAATACGCTCTCCACTATCACTCAAGCGCTCATGAGCCAAAATCGACGCTTCAGCGGCATCTTGCAATCGCCACTCGAAGCCACGCGGTTCGCAATCTAGCTCATGCATTGCTTTCTCGCTGCTGTATAGCTTATTGAGATCGCGAGTCAACGCCTGAACCCCTTGATGGCGTTCAAAATCAAGCAGGAACCATTGCAGTTGATCGTCATGGTTCCATTCCGCAGTCTGGCCAAACTCTGCGCCCATAAAGTTAAGCTTTTTACCCGGTTGTGCGTACATGTAACCAAGGTACGCACGCAAGTTGGCCGTTTGCTGCCACTCGTCGCCAGGCATCTTATTGTGGATAGAACCTTTACCGTAAACCACTTCATCGTGTGATAGCGACAGTACATAGTTCTCGCTATGAGCATATACCAGTGGGAAGGTAATCGTATTGTGATGATATTGACGGTGAATTGGGTCTTCTTGAATGTAAGACAAAGAGTCGTGCATCCAACCCATGTTCCACTTAAATCCAAAGCCTAAACCGCCCATAAAGGTAGGTGCTGACACTCCCGGGAACGCGGTCGACTCTTCAGCAATTGTCATCGCATTCGGGAAGTATTTGTACACTTCCTCATTCATCCATTTCAGCGTAGCAATTGCATCGTAGTTTTCATTGCCACCATCAACGTTTGGAATCCATTGATCATGGCTACGTGAGTAGTCGAGGTACAACATAGACGCGACAGCATCGACTCGAATGCCATCAATGTGGAACTGCTCAAACCAATACAATGCGTTAGAAACTAAGAAACGTCTTACATGTTCACGGCCTAGATCGTAGATGTATGAGTTCCAATCTTGGTGCCAACCGCGACGTGGATCTGGGTCGTGGAACAAAGGTGTACCATCAAAATTCGCTAAACCGTGATCATCTGATGGGAAGTGCGCTGGCACCCAATCAAGTACCACGCCTAGACCGGCTTGGTGGCATTGGTCAACAAAGAACTTAAAGTCATCTGGTGTACCAAAACGACTGGTTGGCGCAAATAAACCCACAGGCTGATAACCCCAAGAGCCATAGAATGGGTGCTCTGACACAGGCATCAATTCGATGTGGGTGTAGCCCATATCGACAAGATAAGGGATTAGCTGCTCAGCCAACTCACGGTAGTTTAAGAAATCACCATTCGCACCACGACGCCAAGAACCCGCATGCAGCTCATAGAAAGAGAGCGCTTCTTTGCGCTTTTCCGTGACCGGACGGTTTTGCCACTGATCATCTTTCCATTGGTAACGGCTATGATCATAAGTCACTGACGAAAAAGAAGGGTACTGCTCCGAAAATGCGCCCCAAGGATCAGCCTTATGAGGTAAGCCTTCGCCATTTGGTCCTTTTAACTCAAACTTGTATTGAGTACCTTCAGGGAGATTTGGAATAAAGATACCCCAGATACCATAATCGAGACGCTGCATAGGCGTGCGACGTCCATCCCACTGGTTGAACTCACCCACTAAACTACACGCAGAAGCATGCGGAGCGTATACCAAGAAACGGATACCAGAGATCTGTTTGCCTCCGCGCTCAAACGTCATAAACTGTGCGCCCATATGCTTGTACATTTCTTTAGGCGTATGCAGATCATCATATTCAGCGTAGATATTGTGATACTGATAAGGATCATCCACCAGTTGCTCGGTACCATTCCAATCGACGGCAAGCAGGTAGTGCGTTAAGTGCAAATCTTGCTCTTGTTTAAGGATAAAGCCAGAGGCATCTTCCCTTTCAAGTTCTACTCGCTGATCGTCGATCACTAATTCAACTTTATCAGCGCCTGGCATCCATACACGCAAAGCGCCGTGATCTGGGTCGATAAAAGGCCCGATAAACGAAAATGGGTCAGCGAATGTCGCGTGTGAAAGCCGGTTATAAATCTTTGTTGCCTTATCTAACGTTGTTGTTTTCAAGTTACTTCTCTCCCTAACCTAACTTTCATAATCCAAATAAGATTAGTTGTCGTATTGACAGGTCAAATGACCCAAAAAGCCCGCTATGCAGCGGGCTTAATTAGCGTTGTGACAGTTTACCGAATTCCGGCTTTACATAGAGTGATACAACCTAAAATTTTCTATGTATGAACTGCAATTAGACGACTATTTGCTTACTTTCGCTCGAACTTCGGTGAGCTTGTGAGCAATGCGATGAACCCCTTCATGCGCGAACACTTCGTCGAGGTTCATCGACAGTTTACGACGCCAGTTTGGATACTCATCAACCGTGCCAGGGATGTTAACGGGCTTGTCCATTTCAAGCCAATCTTCCAGCTGGATACTGAGCAGTGTCGAAGAACCTGCTGCAACATGCAGTTGAAGTGCTTCTGCTAGGTAAGAGTCCATTGGTACATATTGCGCATCACGGCCCACACCTTCTGGTAGGTAACCATGCCATGCCACTGAGTCGAGGATACCTTGCTTACATTCTAGACGGTCAGCGAACAGACCTTTGAGCTGCTCTGCGTCAGGATAAAGGCCAAGCTCTTCACCCATTTTAAGATCTTCACAATGCCAGAAACCACGTAGCGTTGGCATATCGTGAGTACACAATGCAGACATAGATTGATCTGCGTAATGAGCAGGTGAAATAAAGCCGCCGTCGTCTTCTGAAGTTTCAAAGAAGAATACCTTGTATGAGTGAACGCCAGCGTCGCGCAGAATCTCGACGATTTCATCAGGCACAGTACCTAAATCTTCACCAATCACACTACATTGATAGCGATGCGACTCTAACGCCAAAATCGCTAGCATGTCTTCCACTGGGTAGTAGATATATGCGCCTTTGGTTGCGTTTTCCCCTTTAGGAATCCACCATAAACGTAGCAGGCCTAATACATGGTCAATACGCAGTGCGCCACAGTGCTTCATATTGGCACGCAGTAGTTTTATATAGGCATCATAGCTTGTCGCTTGCAACACTTGTGGGTTTAGAGGCGGTAGCCCCCAATTTTGACCAAGTGGACCAAGCACATCTGGCGGAGCACCAATGCTTGCATCCATGATTAGGTTTCCATCATCCGCCCAAGTTTCTGAGCCTGAATCTGCCACACCCACAGCCAAGTCACGGTATAAACCCACTGACATGCCTTTTTCTTCAGCCAAAGCTTGAGCTTCTTTAATCTGAGTATCGGCAACCCACTGTAGGTACATGTATAGATGAACTTGGTCTTGGTTTTGTTCGATGAAGCTTTGCACCGCACTGTTTTCAAACTTACGGTACTCTTCAGGGAATACAGGCCAACCCCAAACATTAGAATCTTCAGCGTGCAGTTTAGCGTGAAGCGCATCAAACGCCGCTTGATGAACTAGGCTCTCGCCACCCTCTTCAACGAAGGCTAAGAAAGTTTGCGCTCGCTCTGAATTTTTATCTAAGTGACGCTTCTTAAACTCAGTAAATAGCTGAGGCAGAACACTCATTTTCAGATCAGAGACTTCGGTGTAATTCACCCAGTGTGACTCGCGTGCTTTTTGCAAACGTTGTTGGAACTCGGCACTGCCCACCTTTTGCTGGGCTTCAATGCTTAGCGCGAACTCTGGTACAGAGCTAACGTCAATGTACATGATGTTTAGCCAGCGACGTGACGACGGGCTGTAAGGGCTCGCCCCTTCCGGGTTTGCCGGGAACAATGAATGAATTGGGTTCAAGCCAACAAAATCACCACCGAGTGACGCGATATCGGCAACCAGCTGTTTAAGGTCACCAAAATCACCAATACCCCAGTTGTGCTGAGTGCGAAGAGTGTAAAGCTGAACACTAGGTCCCCACATTTTCTTGCCGTTTAAGATGCCATCTTGTTTGAAACACGCTTTTGGCGTCACAATCAATGTCATCTCATAAGGGGCTTTACGACGTTTACGAGTGATCGTCAGCTTGTGATAACCCCAAGCGATATCTCTCGGTAATGCAAACACTAAAGGGCCACCCTCGTTGCGCTCATCGCGTACGATTTGCGATTGAAGATAGCCTTCAAGTACCTCTCCCTGCTCAGTATCTAAGCGCCAGCTAAACTCACTTTCACGAGCACTCGCTCCTAGATTCAGTGCCACTTCGACGGGTTCACCATCGCGGACAACCAGTACTGGGTCTAGCACATCTTTCTTATGCTTTTTCTCTGCTGATTTCAGAAGAGTTTCATCATTTGTCGTGTCATAGCCTAAAGACGCAAGTAAGTGACGAATGGTTTCGTCTTCAACTTTAGCTTCATCTCCCCACGCGCTAACGTAGCTGTCGGCAATTCTCGCCATTTCAGCGACTTGTTTTAATGCGTTATATTGTTTCATCGCTCTCTCCGAAGGACTGCTAATACCTTCAAAATGTAGGGTTGTTAATCATTATAAAAAGAGTAGAGCCAAGGCACGTGGCCTTGGCTTTTTTAATCAATTAGCGCTTAACAGCTTCTAATTTCCAAATGTTGTTCACGTAGTCTCTAATTGAACGGTCAGAGGTGAACTTACCAACCAAGGCGGTGTTCAATATGGCTTTCTTCGCCCAACCCGCTTGGTCTTTGTATTGTTTGCCCATATCTTCGTGTGCTTGAACATAAGACGCAAAATCAGCTAAACATAGATATGGGTCACCGCCATCTAGCAGGCTATCGAATGTGGCACGAAGTAAGCCTGGTTGACCTGGGGTAAACTCTTCGCCCGCAAGTAGGTCAAGCGATGCTTTCAGTAGAGGGTCTGCGTGGTAGTAATCGTAAGGGTTGTAACCTTGCGCTTTCACCGCTTGCACACCTTCAACGTCTAGACCAAAGATATAGATGTTTTCGTCGCCAACTTCTTCACGAATTTCTACGTTCGCGCCATCCATAGTACCGATTGTAAGTGCGCCATTTAGCGCCATCTTCATGTTACCCGTACCTGATGCTTCTTTACCCGCTAGCGAGATTTGTTGAGAAACGTCCGCCGCTGGGATGATGATTTCAGCCATGCTTACGCGGTAATCTGGGATGAATACCACTTTCAGCTTGTTGCCAATGCGCGGATCGTTGTTGATCTTCTCAGCAACCTTGTTCACTGCGAAGATAATCTCTTTCGCTAGGTGGTAGCCTGGCGCTGCTTTCGCGGCAAAGAAACACACGCGTGGCGTACAATCAAAACCAGGTTCATTGATGATGCGGTGGTAAAGAGACAAGATGTGCAGCAAGTCTAGATGCTGACGCTTGTACTCGTGCAGACGTTTGATTTGAACATCAAAGATAGCATTTGTATCTAGCTCGATACCCATGTTCTCTTGAACCCAATCAGCAAGGCGCTGTTTGTTTTGCTTCTTAACTGCCATGAATTCCTGTTGGAACTTAGCGTCAGTTGCAAACTCAGCAATACCTTCTAACTGCTCAAGTTTTGCTGGCCACTCGCTACCAATCTTATCAGTGATAAGCTGAGACAAACCTGGGTTACAGAACTTCAACCAGCGACGAGGCGTCACACCGTTTGTTACGTTAGTCAGTTTACCTGGGAAGATTTCATTAAACTCAGGGAATAGATCTTTCTTAACAAGCTGCGAGTGAAGCGCTGCTACACCGTTGACTTTGTAAGAACCGATCACACATAGGTTAGCCATGCGAACCATGCGGTTGAAACCTTCTTGGATGATAGAAAGCTTCGCTTGCTTCTCACCATCACCCGGCCACATCGATCGTACTTCTTGTAGGAAGCGGTGGTTGATTTCAAAGATGATTTCCATATGACGAGGTAGTAGACGCTGAATCAGCGACTCTGGCCATGTTTCTAGTGCTTCTGGTAGTAGCGTGTGGTTAGTGTAGGCAAAGGTGTTTGCACTGATGTCCCACGCTTTATCCCAAGATAGACCTTTCTCGTCGATAAGGATGCGCATTAGCTCTGGGATAGCAATTGTTGGGTGCGTATCGTTCAGCTGAATTGTCTCTTGCTTAGGAAGATCAGCCAGCGCGAAACCTGCTTCTTCATGACGACGTAGAATGTCGCGTACCGATGCCGCCGAGTGGAAGTACTGCTGCATTAGACGCAGAGTTTTACCTTTCTCGTGGTTATCATTCGGGTAGAGAACTTTAGTGATGTTGCCCGAGTCGATAAGCGCGTGCTGCGCTTCAAAGTAGTCACCGTTGTTAAAGCTTGCTAGTGAGAATGGTGCAATTGCCTGACATTCCCAAAGACGTAGCGGATAAACCGTATCTGACTCGTAACCCACGATTGGCAGATCCCAAGGCATCGCTTTTACACTCATACCCGGTACCCATTTACGAACTTCTTTACCGTTTTCGTACGCGACTTCAACATGGCCATAGAAGCCGATTTCTTGTGCTAGTTTAGGACGCGCCACTTCCCAAGGGTAGCCTTCAACACCGCGCCACGCGTCTGGTGCTTCTTGCTGACGGCCTTCTTCGAATGATTGTTTGAACAGACCGTATTCATAGTGTAGGCCGTAACCGACTGTCGGATATTCTTGGGCAGCACACGAATCCATAAAACACGCTGCCAGACGGCCTAGACCACCGTTACCCAGTGAAGGATCACGCTCTTCTTCAAGTAGATCCGTTAGGTTTTGACCAAGCTCATCCATCGCATCAGTGATTTGGTCATATAGACCCATGCTGATCAGGTTGTTACCTGTTAGACGACCAATTAGGAATTCTAGAGATAGGTAGTTAACGCTTTTTGCGTTTTTGATTTTTGGATCTTGCTCTGTCTTAAGTAAGTCAAACGTTGTTAGTTCAGCAAGCGCTTTGCCCATAGCTAAGTACCACTCACGCGCTGTCGCTGTCTCTTCAGTCTTAGCGTAAGTTGCTGAAAGGTGCTTTTTCACGTCAGCTTGGAAAGTCGCTTTATCAAAATTTTTCTGTTGCGTAGGTTTCATTAGAGAAATCTCACTTATTGGTTCTAATCCATCTGTGCCATATCGTGCATTGACATGAACAGCAAAACATCCTCCTACAACACGGCAAATTGGGAGGAGGACGAAGGGCGTAGAGGGCGTATTACCAAGGGCTCAGTGATCTAACTCTCATTTAAATTCGACATCGTCTGAGCTCTGGTGATAGGGATCACACCATCAACGCATTTACCCTATTACTGATGTATTAAAGATATGTGTAGAGGAACATAACCAATTGAACAATATGCATACTCGGTCACAATAAGAATCACCATACACTGCAAATTACACAGCTTTTGGTGCAAACAGGCGTTCGCATCCCACTATTCAGCCCATCAATAAGTGACTAAAATCACAAAAATAGGGCGTAGTTAGCATCAAAATGTGAATTACGCGAAAAACCCGCCGTCGATCAATAACTGTAGCGATTATTCTCAAGTAACATCCTTGCCAATAAGCTTAGTTGTACAATATTTGCTCAGCAGCGTACCAAACTAATTGGAAATACGTGGCCCTCTATCTAAAGGGCATGGCATAGGGATAAAAAGATGTGGATTCCTTCGAAATTAACTCGCCCGGCTCGCTTACACAATGCGATTGTCAGGCCAAGAGTTTTAGACCTCCTTCAGCAAGCCCCGTTTTACAAACTGGTCTTGTTTAGATCTCCCGCTGGCTATGGAAAAACCACGATGGCCGCACAATGGCTATCAGATAAATCACACGTAGGTTGGTACAGTATTGATGAGAGCGACAACGATTCATTCCGCTTCATCAACTACCTACTACAAGCGCTCAATAAAGCGACGGATGGCTGTTGCCCGAATTCACAAAAGCTGGCAGAAAAGCGTCAATTCTCTTCTCTTCACTCCTTGTTTGGCGAAGTCTTTACTGAAATGTCGAATTTCCACCAAGAGTGCTATTTGGTGCTGGATGACTACCACCTAATTTCGGAAGACGAAATTCACGAGGCGATGCGCTTCTTCCTCAAACATATGCCAGATAACGTTACTTTGGTTGTCACTAGCCGAGCAGCTCCACCACTTGGTACAGCAAACCTTCGTGTTCGCGATCTGATGATCGAAATTGGCGACGAATTACTCGCTTTCGATACCGAAGAAACCACTCGATTCTTTAACCAACGGGTCGCAGACGGCATTGACGATGCAACAGCAAATAATCTACGCAACTATGTCGAAGGCTGGCCATCGGCGCTGCAGCTCATCGCGCTGCAAGCCCAACATCAGCATAAAACTTTAGCTCAATCGGCGGAGTCCTTCTCTCAGTTTAACCACGCTCATCTATGGGATTACTTGGTTGAAGAGGTGTTTGATCTTCTCGACCAAGAAACGCGCCATTTCTTACTTCAATGTTCGGTATTGGATCATTTCAATGATCAGTTGGTCTGCGAGCTGACAGAGCGTGAAGATGCCCTTAGCATGATTGAATCACTAAACCGATTCGGCCTGTTTATTCACCCGCTAGAGGGCGAGCAAAACTGGTATCGCTTCCACAACCTGTTTGCAGAATTCCTTGCTCACGAGCGTACCGCGCGTATCCCTCAACAAGAAAAACAACTGCATCAGACAGCAGCAAAAGCTTGGTTGAAGCTCTCTTCGCCTCATCAAGCATTGCGTCATGCTCAAGAAGCCAATAACAGCCAACTAACAGCGGATATCTTAAGCCAGTATGGTTGGAAGATGTTTAACGGTGGTGAGTTGATCACGCTAGAAAAAGCGATTAATACCCTCACCCCTGAGCAACTTTATAGCGAGCCTAAACTCTGCATGCTGCAAGCTTGGTTGGCTCAGAGCCAGCATAGATATAACGACGTCGGTGACTTATTGTCGAAAGCCGATGAGCAAATGCAGCAACTAAACATTGTATTAAGTGCTAAGGAACAGGGAGAGTTCAATGCTCTGCGTGCTCAGGTTGCAATTAACCAAGATGAACCAGAGAAAGCGCTTGAACTTGCTGAACTGGCACTGAGTCAAGTAGACAGTACGGTGTATCGCAGCCGAATTGTCGCGACCTCAGTGGTCGGTGAAGTCAATCACGTACTCGGGCACCTAAGCCGCGCCCTGCCTATGATGCAGCAAACCGAAAAACTGGCTCGCCAATATCAGGTCTATCACCAAGCCTTATGGGCAATGCTACAGCAGAGTGAAATCCTTATTGCTCAAGGCTATGTTCAAGCCGCGTATGAAGTACAAGATAACGCCTTTAAGCTGATCGAAGAGCATCAATTACAACAAGTGCCTCTGCATGAGTTTTTGCTTCGCGTCCGTGCGCAAATTCTGTGGTGCTGGAACCGCTTAGATGAGGCAGAAGAGTGCGCATACAAAGGGCTTCATGTTCTCGGCGACCACAGCCCAAGTAAACACTTACATAGCTACTCAATGTTGGCACGTATCGCAATTGGCCGAGGTGAACTCGATAAAGCGGGTAAATTCATTGAGCAGATTGCCCACTTGCTTAAGCAATCCACTTATCATGTGGACTGGACCGCCAATGCATCACTGTCGCTGATTCTGTTCTGGCAAGCACGTGGCGATTTAGACTCCATTCAACAGTGGCTTGAAACCACAGTGCGCCCGGAATCGGCATGTAACCACTTTACTCAACTTCAGTGGCGCAATATCGCACGTGCGCAAATCTCGCTAGAACAATATGTAGATGCAGGCAAAACGCTTGAATTCCTACAGCAACAAGCGCAAGAAAACGAGTTGTTGACCGATACCAATCGCAACCTCATCGTCGAAGCAGGCTTAGCCGTCTCTCAAGGTGACGAAGAAACCGCACGCGAACGCTTAAAGTACGCACTGGAGCTCACTAACCAAACCGGTATGTTAGGTAATTTCCTCGTCGATGGTGCCAAGATTGGTCATATTCTTGAGAAGCTTAACCAGAAAAATGAACTTAGCGACCTAGAGCGCCATCGCGCACAGCAGCTACTCAAAGATATTTCGACGACTCAGCGCAGCAGCTCCGTTCACTTTGATGAAGAGTTTGTTGAGAAGCTAGTTAATCACCCAAATATTCCTGAACTCGTTCGTACTAGCCCTCTTACTCAGCGTGAGTGGCAGGTGCTGGGGCTGATCTATTCTGGTTTTAGCAACGAGCAAATTGCTCAAGAACTCGATGTTGCAGGGACAACGATTAAAACACATATTCGTAACTTATATCAGAAACTCAATATTGCTAACCGTAAAGAAGCGATTAGAACCGCTGAAAACCTACTGCAATTGATGGGCTATTAGTAAGAATTGGCCGACTTGAAACGTCGGCCAATTATTGTGCAAAGCTAATCGGCTTTTTGCGCTCAGCCAATCGCAAACGATTAAATCTCATTTATGAAACGAAACGGGCTCTAAATCACTTACCCATAGCTATATCTAAATCAAATCACATACAAGCACTCAATAGATCCACAAAATTTTAGAAAAAATCAACAAATCTTTTTGTCATTAGTGACACTTTTGCGACCAACTTTGCTACTCTCTGGCAATAAATTTTTACAGATCAACTCGGATCTATCTTTGTCGAGGGTGTTTTCTTTTGAACATGAAATTGTTGGGCAGCTCGCTAATTTTAGGCGGAACTGCACTGGGTGCGGGAATGCTCGCCATACCAATGGTACTAGCGCAATTTGGCTTTATTACTAGCTCGATCTTGATGCTGATTATTTTTGTTGGCACTACCTATGCGTCGTTGCTGCTAACCGAGGCATGCAGTAAAACCAAACAAAGTAATAGCATGAGTAGCGTTGCGGAGTACACTTTGGGCAAGAGTGGCAAACGCTTTATCAACGCACTGTTCTATCTTTTGTTGGTGTGTATGTCGATTGCCTACCTGCTTGGTATTGGAGACATCATCCACAAACTCTTTGATGACCAAGAGATCTATGTTTCGGCCTCCACCAGCTACACGCTATTTAGCCTTATAATGGGTCTTGTTGTCGCATCTGGAGCCGCGTACATCGACCGATTAAATCGTGGTCTGTTTATCCTGATGGTTGTGATGTTGTTTCTTGTCATTACAACCCTTTTAGGCAATGTGTCATTCGACTACTTGGTGGAAACTAGTCAATACACAGGTCAAGAAGTCGTAAGATATAGCGCGATCATCTTCACCAGTTTTGTTTCTATGGTCGTTATCCCTTCACTGGTTAACTACAACCGTGAAGCAAGCAGCAAAGAGCTGCGTAACATGGTGTTGCTCGGCTCGGTGATTCCACTCGTCTGCTACCTAACTTGGCTGTTTGCGATTATCGGCAACCTAGGCACCGAGGCGATAAGCCGTTTCCATAACATATCTGAGCTTATCAACGCCTTCAGTAACCAAGGCGCACATATTAAAGCGATCATCGCGATTTTCTCGGCTCTTGCTCTTGTTACTTCGTTCTTAGGTGTTTCCATGGCGCTATACGACCAAAACCGAGATATGGTGACAGCGAAGCGCCCTGTGGCTTACGCGTTGACCTTTGTTCTGCCGATTGTGTTAGCGACTTTGTTTTCTAACCAATTCGTCAGCATGCTAGATTACGCTGGCATGGTGTTAGTGTTCCTTGCTATTTGGGGACCACTCGCCATGGTACGTAAAGTACGTCACCCTGAGTACAGCCAGCCTATCGCCGATAACGCCTACACCGCTGGCGGTGGCAACGCCGCGCTAGTCAGCACTACCCTGTTCGGCGGCTTGATTCTGATATCTTGGTTTATGGGTTGATAAAAAAGCCCGGCGACTAAGCCGGGCAAAAGACAGAAAATAGAAAGCAGAACAAATTAGAAGTTGTAGATCAGCGCCAATTCGACACGCATTGCGTCTTTGCTATCGGTGCTGACTACGTCACGAGTGTAATCACTTGCTAATGCATAGTAGGTGTTCACTTCCGTTTTAAGGTTACCCGTAATGTAGTTATGGAACTGCAGATAGAACTGGGTGTAAGCATACTTCTCATCCGAGTCTGCACCGAACAACACGTCTTGGTTTAGGGTGTAGATTGCATCATCCGTATTAGCACGCCACGTCGACATAAAGCCCGTAATAATGGTTTGCTTTGGAGAGTATTCAATCACTGAGTAGCCACCAAGCTGCATGGCGTTACCGTAAGCGCCATCATGAGCAAAGCCAAGTGGGTCGCCCGTCCAAAGTGGGTTAAAGGTATTCACCTCATCACTGTTCTTATCCGAACCAGAAGCATAGTGAAGGTTCATACCCACACGGTAGTTCCAATCTGCTTTCCAGTTGTAGTTAAGGTCTGCATAACCCATGTAAGCCGAGATATCTTTACCTGCGTGATCACCAAACTGGTATACGCCGTCTAGCATGTAACCAAAGCCTTCACTGACGAAGTTATGCGCATGTAAGCCTAACACTTGGATATCCACGTCGCCGTCTGGTGCATTGACAAAGCTTGAGTTAGTTAGCTGATTGCTCATCACATAAGCTTGCATTACACCAAAGCTTGTTCCCCAGTTAGCGAATAAGCCCGTTGATTTCTTGCCGTTAGTTTTATCATCCCAGTTACCGCCAAAGCTGCCATCTTTAAACAGCGGGAAGATCTCTTCACCATAGTAGGCATCAACGTTAATGCCCTTCACGCTGTACTTAGCGCTGACAGCATTCCAACTTGATTGAACTGGAGTGGGTTCGCGATTCATCATTTGCCACTCGTTGAGATAGATCTCTTGGCGACCTAGACGAGTACTTAAGTACTGCTCTCCATCATCAAGTAGCTTGAATTCAGTAAAGAATTGATGGAAATCCGTACCCGCATCATCGACAGGACCCGGAGCATCTAAGTTGGTGTAGTTAGTGCGAATCTCACCAAACACACGCATCCAATCTTGATAAGTCACATCCGCTGAAAAATGCATTCGTGAGCGAAGCTCGTTGTGTTTACGTACATCAGGGTCGTACATATGATTCCAGCGATTATCAAACGCCAGTTTCACGTTACCAGCAAACGAGACTTTCCACTCACCATCGTCCGTAATATGTAGACGTTTGAGCTTTTCAGAGAAGCTCTTGTCGCTCTCTTTAAGATTATCAACATAGCTCCAATCTTCGTTGGCGCGGTCGCCCCAGAACACAATTGGGCTACGCTCTGGCCAAGAGGGGGTTTCTGCTTCACTGGCATGTAGGACACCAGAAATACTCAATGCTATTAAGGTAAGCGAACATTTTGTTATGGTTTTCATTATTCAATTTCCATATTTTGGGCACAAGGAATCCTGCCTGTGGCCCATCAGCCACAGGAGGAGTTTGTTGTTATTGGTATTTATTTTTTTGGTTAGGAATCCACGCCAAGCGCTTCTTTAATGCCTGAAGCTATGGTAATCACATTGGCACCATAGATAACTTGAATACCTTTCGGCATACGGACAACACCGATGGCATTGAGCTCTTTCTTCCAGAAGTCATCGCTTGCGGCCAAGGTTTCGTCATGGAGTGAAACACGCAGTCGAGTCGCACAGTTAGAAACGTTTTCAATGTTCTCTGCACCACCGAGTGCTTTGATGATCTCTACTGGCAGCCCAGCGGTGTTTTGCTTCTGTTTCTTCTTAAAATCTTCTTTGCTATACAGCGCGATATCACCTTCATCAGCGTCTTCACGACCCGGTGTTTTCGAATCAAACTTCAAGATAAAGAACTTAAAGGTGTAGAAGTAAATCACGAAGTAAAGCGGAATGATCCACAGTAGTGCCCACGCATGTACTTTCTCAGGTTGCAGTAAGTTTGGCACCATAAACAGTAGTTGGTTACCGTGTATCGATACACCCATCATCTCAGTAATGACATATGCAAGGCCATTTAAAGGCACGTGCACAGCAAAGAACAAGAATGGCTGAACGAATAGGAAGGTGTACTCTAGCGGCTCTGTGATACCGATAACCGCGGCAGTAAATACCGCTGGCACCATAATCGCTGCTACTTTCTTGCGGTTTTCCGTTTTCGCCGTAACGTACATAGCGTATGCAGCACCTGTTAGACCACCAATTTGGATTGGAATACGACCACTGGTGAAGTTATGCGTAATGTAGCCAGTCGCTTCAGGTGAACTCATTTGGCCGTTCATGATGTTACGAACACCTTCGTAGATCACGCCGTCAATTTCCATCACACCGCCGACGCGAGTGTATTCGATTGGGAACGCAATCAGATGGTGAAGACCAAACGGCAATAAGCCCTTATCGAACACACCAAACAAGAAAGAACCAAAAATGCCAGAGCTCGTAATCAGAGTAGTAATCGACTGCAATCCGCCAGCAATTGGTGGCCACGCGTAGTAAGTAATTAATCCCACTGGCATGATCGCCATGTAAGAGAAGATCACTACCGCACGAGGGCCAGAGAAGAAGCTCAGCATTGCAGGCATTTCAAATTTGTAGAAACGGTTGTGTAGCCATGCCGTTAAACAACCGACGATGATACCGCTGAAGATCCCCATGTTGTATGAGAATACCCCTAGGTTTTCACCCCATAGCGAGTTAAAGTTTTGCGCGGCAACCATCTCGTAACCGAGTTCGTTCACTAGGTAGTCGACGCTTGTTGTTTCTGGTGTCCAACCGTTGAAAGCGGCGATAGAGCCAACAGCAACGTTGAAACACATAAACATGGTGAAGCCAGTGAACGCCGCCCAACCTTTTTCTGATTTAGAAAGGGCGAACGCCAAACCAATGGCAAAGAATGGTGGTAGGTTACGCATTACCATCAAACCGAGATCCAACATCAGCTTGAAGAATGCCCAGATAACAGAGTCTTGGCTGGACATTTGGTTGACAACGCCCGCACCAATACCAATGTAAATACCTGCAATTACCAACACGATGATAGACACCATCATGCCGCCAGCAAGTGCTTGAACCTTATCTCTCATAATTTACTCCTGAAGTGATATGAGAACTTTCACGTATATTGTTATTGCTTTTCTCAATGACTCTAGGCTGAGCTGTTCATTGGGCTCGTGCACATGAGTCACATCACCTGGAAAAGTAGGTCCGAATGCCACACCATTGCTTAACGCACGCGCGTACGATGCCGCGCCTTTGCTAAAGCATTGAGATTCCATTCCCGTAACTTCGGAATACGCTTTTCCCATCGCTTGGATAAGGGCACTTTCGGGTGAGAGGTAAGATAGAGGTAGGTACTGCTGCTCGTTGAAACTCACTCCATACTTTTGGGATAAGTGTTGGAGTTGGGTACGGGTCTCTTCGATGCTCAGTCCTTTAGGGAACCGAAAATCAAAATCCAAGTTGTATCCATGTTCGTTAAGGTTGAGAGAAGAGACGCAGCAGCTGGTGCTACCCATTTCCTCATCGTGATACGCAAGCCCTAATTTCGCTCCATCAATCGACTCTGTAAAACAAGAATCGAGCAACTCAATCAAGCTTTTTGAGTTTGCGTCTAACCCTTCAACATGGCGCATCACAGTCATAAACTTGTCCAAACAATTTGGGACGCGATGCGGGTTGCGAGATTTCTCCCACGGCGTTGTCAATACAACGCGATACAGCTCCTTCTGCTGAGTTACTTCGGCAACACTGTCAAAGTGTTGTGCCACTCTTGCTGCCTGTTGTCCTGAAAACCAAACCGAAAGGTGGTGACACATTGAAGTACGGTCTCGCTCACTTTCAATCCGGTGAATCTGGCAACATCCTAAGTCACGTAAAGGTGGGAATTCTTTTTGTAACTCGGCATACAAGATACCTTTCTCTCCATTGACGATTGGGAAGTCGCCATCCGGAGAAAAGCCAACAGCCGGTTGTGGCTGATGACGAAAATAATGCTCTACACATTCCCAAGTTGTCTCTTCAGCCCCACCGATAATGACGCGAATCTTTCGCTTCATCGGTACATTGAGCTGCTTAAACATCTTGAGGATGTACAGCGAAGCCATAAGAGGCCCCTTGTTATCCGTTACACCTCGGCCAAACACCAAACCGTCCTGTTGGTGCAGTTCATACGGAGGCGTTTTCCAAAGACTTGTGTCCCCTGCAGGGACGACATCGACGTGATGTAAAATGCCGATTTCTTCTTTACCTTGACCATAGCTAATGTCCATTGCATAGCCTTGGTGATCGCGTACTTCTAACCCTTCTCTTTTGGCAAAATTAATAAGGTAATCAAACGCTTCTTTAATACCTTTACCAAACGGTGCGTAGTGAGATTTGGTGCTCTCATCACGCACTGACGGAATAGCAATTAATCCAGATAAGTCGCTGAGTAATTCATCAGTACGGTGTTCAAAATACTCTATCGCTAGGTTGGAAAAATTGCGTTCCGTCATCTTTTGTTCCTAATTTATTTGCTGTTGATAAAGATATAATTAGAGTTGTTACGCAAGTCTCAATTTCTCGCTAACCAGTGCACGCCACCCTGATCTGAAAACGCCATAAAATCCGCTTTCCTGCGTGCAAAAATGCCATTTTCGACCACGCCTGGAATGCTGTTTAACGCCGCTTCCATAGATTCTGGATCGCTAAGATCAAGGCCTGAGCAGTCAAGGATGAGATTGCCGTTATCAGTGATGCAATTTTCTCGTCTGATAGGCGTCCCACCTAAGCTCTGCAAGGCGCGGCTAACAGCAGTCTCAGCAGCTGGCAGCACTTCAATCGGCAGTGGAAATGCGCCTAATGTGAGTTTTAGTCGCCTGCTATCAGCGATGGTGATAAAGCTCATTGCCAATGTGGCGAGGACTTTTTCGCGCGCTAGAGCAGCGCCCCCACCTTTTACCGTCACGCCATTACTTAAGCCTTCATCAATGCCATCTAAGTAGACATCAATTCGCTCACACAAGCGGATAGGTTGCTCTGCCAATCCTGCTTCGCTCAATGCTTTGCTCGAACGCTCCGAGCTTGAAACGCAGTGAGAAAACTCAGCGCCACTTTGCTTGAGCAAATGAATAAATATTTCAACCGTCGCTCCAGTTCCAATACCAATCACTGATGAAGGAGTTAGCACACTCAATACTTGCTCTAAGGCCACTTTCGCGGCCTTAGTTCGCAGGCAATCGGTGCTTTGCATTTCAATAAAGCGCTTTGCCATGCTCATAATTACTGCTCCAACAATGCGTTAGCTTTTGACACCACGTTGTCGACGCTAAAGCCATACATTTCAAATAGCTGCTCTGCTGGTGCCGATTCACCAAAAGTTGTCATACCGATGATGTCACCATTCAGGCCTGTGTACTTAAACCAGTAATCGGCAATACCCGCTTCAATCGCAATGCGTTTAGTGACAGAGCTCGGTAGTACCTTTTGACGGTATTCAGCACTTTGAGATTCGAACAAGTCTGTCGACGGCATTGAAACGACCCGGCAACGCACATTAGAAAGCACCTGTTTCGCTTGCATTGCGAGTGCCACTTCAGAACCTGTTGCAATCAAGATAAGTTCTGGCTCACCAACACAATCAGACAAGATGTAACCACCTTTCGCGACATCATCTAACGTGGCTTGATCACGTTCGAACTGAACCAGATTCTGACGCGAGAAAATCAGTGACGTAGGACCTTCTTCGCGCTCAATCGCCGACTTCCATGCCACCGCTGTTTCCACTTGGTCACAAGGACGCCAAGTACTCATATTTGGTGTTAAGCGCAGCGACGCGATTTGTTCTACAGGTTGATGCGTTGGGCCATCTTCACCTAAGCCAATCGAATCATGGGTATAGACGAAGATGCTGCGCTGGTTCATTAGCGCCGCCATACGCAGTGCGTTACGCGCATACTCCATAAACATCAAGAAGGTGCCGCCATACGGGATAAAGCCTCCGTGTAAGGCAATACCATTCATCATGGCTGACATAGCGAACTCACGGACGCCGTAGCTTAGATAGTTACCTGATGCATCTTGAGCGCTAATCGCTTTGGAACCTGACCAGTTAGTGAGGTTCGATGGGGTTAAATCCGCAGAACCGCCCAATAATTCAGGCAAATGGGCGCCAAAAGCTTCAAGCGCGTTTTGGGATGCTTTGCGTGTCGCAATCGTGACAGGGTTAGCTTGCAGCGTAGCAATCACATCTTGACTGATTTGCTGCCAGTTATCCGGTAAGTCACCCTCGACTCTGCGCTTGAACTCTGCGGCTAGTCCAGGAAATTCTTGTTGATACTCGTTAAAGCGACTTTGCCATTGAGCTTCAGCATCTTTACCCGCCTCTTTGCCATCCCATTCAGCGTAGATTTCCGCCGGAATTTCAAAAGGTGCGTAGTCCCAACCTAAGTTAAGACGTACTAAAGCGACTTCATCGTCACCAAGTGGCGCTCCATGGCAGTCATGGCTGGCAGACTTATTCGGCGAACCAAAACCAATGATTGTTTTGCAGCAAATTAGCGTTGGCTTGCCTGTTTCCTGCTGCGCTTCAACGATCGCTTGATGAATCGCCTCAGAATTATGCCCATCGACGTCAGAAATAACGTGCCAGCCATAAGCTTCAAAACGCTTCGGCGTATCGTCAGAGAACCAGCCATCCACTTCGCCATCAATGGAAATACCATTGTCATCCCAAAACGCAATCAACTTACCCAAGCCAAGCGTACCCGCGAGCGAACATGCCTCGTGGGAAATACCTTCCATCATGCAACCATCACCCATAAACACATAAGTGAAGTGGTCCACAATGTCATGGCCAGGGCGGTTAAACTGCTCACCCAGTACCTTCTCAGCCAACGCCATGCCGACACCATTAGTAATGCCTTGGCCTAAAGGACCTGTCGTCGTTTCAATACCCGGAGCATAACCATACTCAGGGTGGCCTGCCGTTTTGGCGTGTAACTGACGGAAAGATTTAATATCTTCCATCGTTAAGTCATAACCGCTTAGGTGCAATAAGCTGTAGATCAGCATTGAACCGTGACCATTGGACAAGATGAATCGATCGCGATCGGCCCAGTTCGGATTGGTCGGGTTGTGCTTTAAAAAGCTGCGCCACAAAACTTCGGCAATATCTGCCATACCCATTGGCGCGCCAGGGTGACCTGAGCCCGCTTTTTGCACCGCATCCATGCTTAAAACACGAATCGTATCTGCAAGTTTAGAACGTGAAATCATAGTCAAACTCCTTACAGACGCGCTTCAATCATAGCTTCTAGCTTGCCCTGATCGACCGCAAAGTTGCGGATACCTTCAGAAAGCTTCTCTGTCGCCATTGGATCTTGGTTCATTTCCCAGCGGAACTCAGCTTCAGTCATCACAATAGGTGCTGATTTAACCTCGTTGCGCGCAGCAAACAGTGTCGGTTCAACGTCACCCTCTTGTGCCGCCAATTGGTCTAGAATGGCTGGGCCAATGGTCAATCGGTCACAACCCGCCAGCGCTAGCACTTCTTCTGCATTGCGGAAGCTTGCACCCATTACCACCGTGTTATAGCCGTAGTCTTTGTAGTAGTTAAAGATTTTAGAAACTGACACAACGCCCGGATCTTCAAACGGTAGGTACTCTTTCTTATCGGTATTGGTTTTGTACCAATCGAGAATACGACCGACAAATGGTGAAATTAAGTAAGCGCCCGCTTCGGCACACGCTTTTGCCTGCGCAAAGTTAAACAGTAAAGTTAGGTTACAGTTGATGCCCTCTAGTTCTAGCACTTGTGCAGCGCGAATGCCTTCCCAAGTAGAGGCTAGCTTGATCAAAATGCGCTCTTTCTCAATGCCTGCTTCTTGGTACATGGCAATCAACTTGCGTGCTTTTACAAGGCTCGCTTGTTTATCAAAAGATAAGCGCGCATCGACTTCCGTTGAAATACGTCCCGGTACGGATTTTAGAATTTCGACGCCAATATTGACTGCCAACTTGTCACTTGCGTCAATCACCTGTTGCGATTTGTCAGCACTTTGTTGCTGCGCCCATGCAACAGCATCAACAATCAAATGATCGTACTGCGGCATTTCTGCCGCTTTAAGAACAAGCGATGGGTTAGTCGTTGCATCTTGAGGCTGAAAGGCAGCAATAGCATCAATGTCACCGGTATCGGCGACAACGGTGGTGTATTTTTTCAGTTGTTGTAATTTGTTCATGGTTCTATCTCGATAAATGTTCAATCAAATTTGCTAGCGATAACTGGCTCATAGACGACAACACCACATTGGCGTGCGACACATCCAAATGCCGGGTTAACAGGTTGGTTACCGCAACCGTAGAAATATCTGCTGATCGAGCCGCTGTGACTCCGGGTGGAGAATCTTCAAAGGCAATGGCTTGATGGGCGGAGACTCCCAATTTAGCGAGGCTAGTTAGATACACATCAGGACATGGTTTTCTTCGCTGAGGCGAGATTTCTTCTGCACCAGTGAAGCAGTCGAAGTAACCGTCTAGCCCTAATCGTTGTAAGATTGGCAGGTAGTGCTCACGCTCTGAACTTGTAGCCAACGCAAGCTTAAGCCGCTTTTGTTTGGCAAAATTAAGATAGTCGCGTACACCCTCACGCTCTGGTATGGATTCGATTTTTTGATAGGCAAGTTCTAACACTTGCTCGCGAATTTGCTGATCGGAATAGGTCAGACCGGAATGACGGCGATAAAGATGATAAAGGGCGGTTGCTGGCGCTGAGCTCCCAACTAGTCCAGCAACCTGGAGAGGCGAAACGTTAACCCCGTATGGCTTCATCAAAGCTTCCCAGGCTCTGAACATACAGCTTTCCGTATCGACTAAAAGACCATCGAAGTCAAATATCAGTGCTTGAAAACGACCACAACTCATGTCCTCTCTTTCCACATTCGTCTGGTTTGTTTTTGTCACACTCATTTTGCCTTCCATGCTCTAAACTCCTGTTTTCTTTATGCTAAGCTGGCATGAAGAATCGACTTCATCTCTTCACCCGTCGTCAGTGGTAAGTCAAAGCAGAATGCTGGCTCTAACGCCTCTACATCTTGCTTGCTTACCCCAACTTGCGTAAGGTTCGACTCCAAGCCAATGTCTTGTAAGAAACTCACCAAGTGCCCTGCCAAAGATTGCGCTTTCTCTTCAGTGCTTCCCACGGCACCAAACAGTTCGGCAACTTGTGCATATCGCTCTGGCTGCTTACGCCATTGCAGTTGGACATAGGCGGGATAAACAACCGCTAATGTCAGACCATGTGGCAAATTGGTTTTCTGGCTGCCGAGAATCTCACCCAGTGGATGAGGTGCCCCTGCCCCGCCATTAGCTAACGAAATACCACCTAATGTGTCAGCCGTGGCAAGCTCGCAGCGACCTTGAATATCAGAGCCGTCTGCCACCACTTTTGGTAGGTTATCCACCACCAGCTTCATTGCACGCAACGCAAGTTGGTCAACAAATGGCGAAGGTCGAGTGCCCGTGAATGATTCAAACGCATGTGAAAACGCATCAAAGCCAGTCATCGCAGTCATTCTCGGTGGAAGTGTTAGCATTAACTCTGGGTCAATCACTGCTTCAACAGGGAAAAACTGCGGATGGAAAAGGGTCAACTTAGCGTGCTGTTCTACGTTAGTAATCACCGCAGCTTGAGTGACCTGAGAGCCAGTACCCGAGGTGGTTGGTACCGCAATTAACGGCACAACCGAGGCTGGTAATTCTGCAATGTCACCAAATGGAGAGTCATAGGTTTTAAACCAATGCGTCCAATCAATGTCAGGGGCTTTGATGGTTGCGGCAATGATTTTCGCGGTATCAATTGATGAGCCGCCGCCCACCGCAAGCACGACATCACACTCTGCCGCTTGAGCAACCTGACGACCTAATTCGACAACCGTGGTTGGAGGGTTAGGAACCACACCATCAAAGTGTGTCACTGTAATCCCTTCACTTGCTAACAGCGCAAAGATGCGATCATAAGCAGGTTTGACGGCATCAAAGCTCGGCTCTGAGACAACAAGGCAGCGTTTCCCGTACTGAGCGACTAGCTGACCAATTTTTGAAATTTCACCCGCGCCAAACAGTAATTTGGTCGGCTGATAATGTTGAAATTGTGTCATGATAAAATCCTTGGTAGAGGTGCCAAGCCGGAGCATATCGGGGGAACATCAGCCCGGCACCAAATTCTTTAATGGGCAATTAAGCCGGTTCTACTTCAGCTGCGACGTTTTTCTCGGCTTGGTCCAATGCAGCGCGGAAATCATGCACACCCGCTGTAATACCTTTCTCATGACCAAAGATATTGGTTGAAGCGACCATCACGTCGATGTCTTCTTTCAGCAGAGCTTCTAGGTTGTGGTTACGAATACCGCCATCGACACACAATTCACAATTAGGGTTACGTTCGTTAATAAGCTGGCGAGCTTCACGAATCATTTCGATTGCTGATTCACGCCATAACCACTCATCGTTGTTCACACCGTGGATAACAATGTGCAAGCGATCTAGGTAGTAAATTGCTTCTTTAACGAAAGAAACAGGGGTGAAACAACCGACAGTCAAACCAAATTTCATATTGTAGTCGCGGCAGTACTTCATCATGTACGCGAGTGGTGCGCCCAAAAAGTTTTCTGCTGGAAGGATCAGCATGTCTGCCCCTGCCGCTGCGATTTTTTCAACGAATAGACGATCGCAATCTTTAAAGTACGCGTGTACTTCAATTGGCTTGTCAGTGTACTGACGAATACCTTCAACAATTTGATGCCCGCCCATTAGCTGCATATTTTTCAAATCATGCATATCTGCTGCATCACAGTGGATGTAGTCTGCACCTGCATCTGAAACTTCTTTTACGATGTCAGCCATATGACCGTAATCAACGTGCGCTAGACCTGCAGCAATTTTTACTTTTTTCATGAGATTTCCTTAGTAGCTAAATGAGTGTTGGCATGTGTGTTGGCCTTCACGAACGATCAGTCGTAAATACTGGCCAATGCCGCAACCGTTGTTATCTGTGATAATGAGATTCGCGATTCCTCGAAGTGCCGGACTCGCATTGTCCATCGCAACGGGTTCACCGACGGCTTTAAACAACTCGATGTCGTTGTCTCCGTCACCAAACGCGATGGTTTGAATTGGGTTTAAATTGTTGTTTGTAAGCCACTTCAGTGCAGAGTGACCTTTGTTGGCACCGATAGCGGTAATGTCCAACTTGTTCGGAGCCGATAAATCGGCTTGCAGCGTGTGTTGTAACGCGCTTCGCAACTCGCTTAACGCCTGTTTGTCACTGCTCGAAACCAGCACCTTATAGACATCACCACACCTTTCTTGCAGTTGATGTAGCGATGGAATGACTTCCATATTAACCTTCACGCCCAAGCTGTTAGCTTGCGCCTCAAGACCATTGAAATGCTCAGAAGGCTTAGCGCTGAAGATGCCTCTCTTAGTGTAAAGCGTGAAATCAAAGTGACCGAAGTTCAGTGTGGCAAGCAGCTCTGTGAGTTGATTTTTTTCAAACGGCTTAGCATCAACAATGGCTCTCTTATTCATGTCATAGTGGTATGCGCCGTTGCAACAGATCATCGCCGTTGAAATGCCAAGCTGCTCGGCATAAGGCAGCATCAGATCATGTGGACGCCCACTCGCCAACGTCACGACTATCCCCTCTTTCTGTGCTTGCTGAATCGCTTCAACATTATTCACACTGATCTGGTTGCGATCATTTAGTAGGGTTCCATCTAAATCGATAATGACAGCTTGATAGTTCACTTTGGCCTCCGTTGACTCTTTGTGACGCAACATGAATATAAACCGTCAAAATCGGTCATGTAAAGTCAAATGTGACTTTTTATGACGCTTAATTTGCTAAAGATCACAAAATAACGTCACTAAAGAATCACAAAGCGTCAGATTTAAATTTAAATTGCTCAAAACGTCAGAATCAGTCAAAATAGTTCAAAATAAAAATCAGGATGTAACAGATATGAATGAAGCCCAACGTCATAGAAGGTTGTTAGACTATTTAGAAAGCCATACTTTTATTACCACCAACGATTATGTCGCTATGTTGGACATTTCTCTTTCTACGGCTCGTCGAGATATCACTAAGTTGGCTGAAGATGGGAAACTGAAGAAGATTCGTAACGGGGCTGAAACACTGAGATCAGACACTGGCACCCATCACACTCCTTCCAGCTTTATCCCCTATGAAGGTGATATCGAGAATGTTGAGGCGAAAAAACGAATCGCTCATGCGGCGGCACAGCTTTGTGATGAGCATGACAGTATTATTGTTAGTGGCAGTAACTCTACGTTTTTAATGGGTCAGTATTTGGCGGGGCGTGATGTTCAAGTTGTGACTAACTTTATGCCATTAGCTCACAGCCTGATCACACAAGATCATCAGAGCATCATTATTCTCGGAGGTCAGTACCTGCCAGAGCGTCAAATCACCATCTCACCTGATGAAGAAGCATCGGATGATCACAAAAGCCGCTTTGTGTTCTTCACAGGAACTGGCGTCACTGCAGCAGGTATCCATACCTCAGATTTGCTAGTGTATATGGCAGAGAAAAAACTCTTAGAGTATGGCGCTCGTTTGATTGCTCTCGTCGACGGAACCAAAATTGGTAAGCATGGCGGTAAGCTACTGGCGACGACAAACCAGCTAGATACCTTAATTACCGATGAAGCGGCAGACGGTACCGTTCTAGACTCACTGCGCAATCAAGGCGTTAATGTCGTTGTTGTGTAAATCTCACAGGCACAAAAAAAGCGCCATTGCGGCGCTTTTTTAATATCTCAAATCCCGATTAGAATTTTTTCGGTGCGTAGCCTGTCATCACCTTAAGCTTTAGCTCTTTACCAAGCTTGGTCATTGGGTGAACCACTACTAATCCCTTAACCGACTTCTTTAGCTTACCCATATCCGCTTGCTCTGCTTTGGTGATCTCGCGTGAAAATGGCATATCCAACAGACTCTTACGCTCTTTGTTCATATCGTAACTCTGCTTATGCTTCATAGAGTTCGCTTTTTTCGTCAGCTTGTCGATATCGTTGGTAAATTTGGTGATCATTTCTTGGTCACCACGGCCTTTGGCTGCCTCTAGTTTACGTTTGCAGTTCTCTAGACGGTTATGGATGCTTTGTAGTTCTTGCTTAAGGCTCATGGTTACACTCTTATAGAAACGGAAAAAGGCGGCGAGTGTAGCACAAGCCCACTCACTGCCCTAATTATAATCTTTCAAATCTACTTGTCGTGCTTTAGATCGTACTGATTTACCGCACCTTCAAGCAATCCAAAATCAGCTTGGGTCAAATAACTTCGCAGTGCCGAGAACTTCTCTTCTGGCCATTGATAAATTTCCATCGCTAGCAGCTTTGTTATGTTCTCTGGCTCAAAACGATATTTGATGTGCTTGGCTGGATTACCACCAACGACAGCATAGGGCTCAACATCTTTAGTCACCACGCTATTAGCAGCGATAACCGCGCCTTCACCAATGGTTACACCTGGCATGATCATCGCTCTCATGCCGATCCAAACACCATCGTGAATGATTGTGTCGCCTTTGCTTTGATACGAGCGTTCGACCTCTTCGAGAAAGGGGTATAGACAAAACCAATCGACACGATGGTTATGGTTACCCCCCATTAAGATAACCGCTTCAGCGGCGATACACACATAATCACCAATATAAAGCTGGTCTATCTCCCATCTTGGATCCCATTGCCTACTTACCTCATCCCCATGTAAGTAGCGAACAACAGATTGCTCGAACCCATTATCCCAACAATCACTGTAGTAGCTGTGGATGCCTTTTATATGGATGTTCTCGTTACTGACAACTTCGTGAAGTAACTGAAATTTAGACCAATGTTTTTTAGTCATGACAAATTCCTTTGATTAATTGAGTTTGCCACGGAACGAATTTTCGTGGCGTTGTTTACACGTTCAAACTAAACAACGCCATTTGCACTCTAGGTTGCTTTAATAATGGTTGAGTTTTCATATTGAGACTCCTTTGTGCGCGAACTATAAGTCAAAGCTTAGAATTTGTGTCAGTATTAAGTGAGTTTATTGATGTAAAAGAACAATAAGGAATGTTTATGCTTTTGCGCTTCGTGCTGCTGCCTTTGCTCGCTTTCTCAACTCACGCTTTTTCCGCTTCAGATAACATCACCATCCGTTATCTTCAGCCGGATAATAGCGCCGAAGCTAAATTAAAATCAGAGATTGAGCAAAGTGGTGTTAATCAAACTCTCATTGATCTCTCAGACGACCTGTTCCCTTTTAACAAAACACTTACCGTAGAGTATGGCAGCGAAGATGGGCCACTGTACGATCCGGAAAAGCATGTAGTGCAGATGCCATATCACTTTTATCAAGAGGCGTTGGACTACTTCAAAAAGAACAAATATGACGAAAAGTACGGGAAGTCTGCCGAACTTGGGGCGATGGATACGGTACTTCACACCTTGCTTCATGAAGCTGGGCACGCCTATATTGCCGATCAAAACATCCCTATATTAGGCAAAGAAGAAGATGCCGTAGACAATTTTGCCGCAGTAATGATGATTGAGTACGTTGAGAACGGCGAAGATGCTGCCATTAGCGCTGCGGATATGTTTGCTTTTGAGTCAGAAGACAAACCCGATTACTATGAGTTTGGCGAGTACATTGATGAACACAGCTTCGACTTGCAACGCTATTTTTCAACGCTTTGTTTAGTTTACGGCAGCAACCCAGACAAACATCAGAACTTACTCGATGAAGTCGAAAACGACTACCTTACTGACCGTAAAGACTTCTGTGTGTTCCAATACCAGAACATCGCCCAGAATTGGCACAACTACTTAAATGTAGAAGTGGTTGATCAATAAGTTAAAGAACGTCGTAGAAAGCTAAAAAGGAGCCCATATGCCTACACTCACTCTGTTCTACGACGGTCACTGCCCACTTTGCGTTAAAGAAATGAACAAACTCAAAGGGTACGACACACATTCCCAACTACTTCTCGTCGATACACACTCACCTATGTTCGACGACTATCCAAATATCGATGCACAAAAAGCCGCGAAAATATTGCACGCAGTCGACGATAAAGGCACGCTAATTTTAGGGCTCGACGCCATTCACTGCGCATGGAAATTAGTTGGTAAAGGTTGGCTGTATGCTCCGCTTAGATGGCCATTGATTAAACCCATTGCAGACTGGGCTTACATCAAATTCGCCAACAATCGATACCAGATATCTAAGTTATTGACCGGAAAGGCTAAGTGCGACAGCGGTCAATGTTTTCGCTAGATTCTACTAACGTCTAACTCATAAGACCTATAAACCCTTCAAGAATCACAGCCATTTGCCGATAAATTGGCTAATCTTATATTTATAAACTTTTGGTCTATAAGCATGATTCCAATAACCAAGCTCTCGTCTTAGAAGATTAAGCACAACGTTTTGTCTCTGAGTTGGGAAGCCATTATTACTAAAACAGGAAGTTTGTATGAGTCTTACTATTCGTAGCCGCCTCTACATTTTGGCACTGGTTCCGCTGCTAGTCATTGCATTAGGTATGTTGAGTTTTACCTACATGAAAACCACTGAGCTCAATCAGCAGCAGATAGAAGTTACCCGCACTAACATGATGAACATGAAAAAAGCGGAGCTTCGAAACTACCTTCAAATGGCAAAATCTGCTGTTCAACCGTTCCTCGATCGAGGAGCAAGCTTAGAAGAAGCTTACCCTACTTTAAAAACACTTGAGTACGGCAAATCAGGTTATGTGTTTGGCTACGACTCTAAAGGTATCCGTCGTGTCCAAGGTAGCAGCGAAAAAGGGATTGGTGAAAGCTACTGGAATCTGCAAGATAAGCAAGGCAACTATCTCATTCAGGATCTTATTCGCAACGCTAAAACGGGCGAGTTCACCACCTATTATTTCCCTAAGCCCGGAGAAACGGTCGCTCTACCTAAGCTGAGCTACTCAATCTTTATCCCTGAATGGGATCTGATGATAGGGACAGGTTTCTATACCGATGATATAGATGCGATTATCGCTGAAATGGAAAATGCCACCACCAGCGCACTGCAAACCACGCTTTCAGCCATTATTGTGTTCTGTTTGGTGATAGCAGGTATTGTTGCTGTCTTCGCTGTTGCAGTGAACCGCACCATCATGAAACCACTTGAAATGTTTGATGAGTCGATTAGCTCGTTCGCAAGTGGTGACGCAGATTTAACCGCTCGTATGGATGACTTCAAAGCGCCTGAATTCTCTCAACTAAGTAAGAACTTCAATGCCTTTGTTGCAAGCCTACAAACCATTATCAGTAGCGTTAGTAATGTGGGGCAACAAGTTGTTTCCGAAACCAACAACATGTCGCAGCGTGCCGCTAAAGTTGACGAACTAGCAACAGGGCAACGTGAAGAGACAGAGCAAGTCGCTACCGCAATGACAGAGATGACAACCACTGCAGGTGAGATTTCAAACAACGCTAGCCAAGCGGCCGATTCTGCCAAAGAAGCTGATGACAACGCTAAAGAAGCGCAAGGCATTGTTAATTCAGCAGCTCAGTCTGTTGAAGCACTAGCGGAAGAGGTCTCCCAAGCAAGTGGAGTAATTTCTCGCTTAGAGGGTGACGTACAAAACATTTCATCTTCTCTTGAGGTGATTCAAGATATTGCCGAGCAAACTAACCTGCTAGCACTGAACGCAGCGATTGAGGCCGCTCGTGCGGGCGAACAAGGCCGAGGCTTTGCCGTTGTTGCTGATGAGGTACGTAAGCTAGCAAGTCGTACTCAAGACAGTACCGGTGAAATCCATAAAATGATTGAGCAGTTAAAAGCCGCCTCTGATGATGCAGTAAAAGCCATGGAATCAAGTCAGAGACGTGGCGCAAGCACTGTAGAAGAAGCTAATGCCGCTGCTCAGGCGCTGATTCAAATCCAAGAATCTATCGGCACTATCATGGATATGAACTCGCTGATTGCAACCGCGACAGAGGAACAGAGCTTAGTTGGTCAGGAAATCTCACAACGTATTGTGGTCATTTCTGATCAAAGCTCTCAATCTGCTGAACTGGCCAATGAAAACCGCTCGGGTAGCCAAGAGCTCAACCATAGAGCGAACGAACTATACGAGTTGGTTGACCGCTTTACGGTTTAACTAGCAGTACAAACAAAAACGCCCTAAACCAAACGGTTAGGGCGTTTTTTATATCTCAACTAGTCGCGTTTAATTACCACCAAAACAGAGGTATTTCACATCCATATACTCGTCAATTCCTTGCTTGGCACCTTCTCTACCAATCCCTGATTGCTTAACGCCACCGAACGGAGCGGCTTCTGTCGAAATAATCCCGTCATTAATACCCACCATCCCATATTGCAACGCTTCAGCTATTTTCCAGACTCGGTGAATATTCTGACTGTAGAAGTAGGCAGCCAATCCGTAGATGGTATCGTTAGCCATCTCTATCAATTGTTCGTCACTGTCAAAAGAAATCACCGGAGCAACAGGCCCAAAGATTTCTTGATGTACGATCTCCATATTATGCGAGACACCTTTTAACACCAGTGGCTGCATAAACAGCCCATCTAACGATTGCAATGGAGTCACAGGAATAGCACCTTGTTCAATCGCCCCATCTATCAAGGCTTGGATGTTCTGTTTTGCAGCTTCACTGACGACTGGACCAATAGTAACACCAGACTCTAGACCATTACCTACCGTTAGTTTTTGCACCTCTGCATCAAACTTAGCGACAAATTCTTCGTACACACTTTCATGTATATAGAAGCGGTTAGCGCACACGCAAGTTTGACCTGCATTACGAAACTTAGAGGCCATCGCCCCTGCGACTGCGGCGTCAATATCAGCATCTTCAAAGACAATAAATGGCGCATTGCCTCCTAGCTCCATTGAAGTGCGTTTAATATCATGAGCACTCTGCTGCATCAAAATGCTACCGACCTGAGTTGAACCAGTAAAAGAGAGCTTACGAATCAAAGGGTGAGAGGTAAATATCGCTCCCACTGCTTTAGGGTCAGAGCCAAGCACGACTTGCAGCACATCGCGTGGAATTCCTGCTTGATACGCAAGCTCTGCCACCGCAAACGCACATAAAGGTGTTAGCTCTGAAGGCTTAACAATAAAACTGCAGCCTGCCGCTAAAGCAGGGGCAGCTTTACGTGTGATCATTGCGATTGGAAAGTTCCATGGAGTAATTGCGCAAGCGACACCTACTGGCTGCTTGATGGTAACTAGGCGCTTGTCCTGACTAGGCGCAGGAATCGTCTCACCGTAAGTACGTTTCGCTTCTTCTGCAAACCACTCAACGAAGCTCGCACCATATAGCACTTCACCTTGGGCCTCGGTAATAGGCTTACCTTGCTCCAAAGTCATTAATCTCGCTAAATCATCTTTGTTGTCTAACAGCAATCGGAACCACTGTTGCAGCAAATTAGAGCGAGCCTTAGCAGGTAGCGTCGCCCACTCTTTTTGAGCGCTATGTGCTCTCTCTATACCAGCAACTATATCTTGTTCAGTGGATATAGGTGCAAAGCCTAAACTTTCGCCCGTGGCAGGGTTTGTGACCTTAAGGCGTTGGTCATTATTTGCTGCCATGAATGAGACAAGGCTCTGATTAGTGAGTAACTGCATGGTAATTCCTTATGGATAAGCGCGAAGTCCTTACTATCTATCATACTGCACTTGGCTTTTTCGTCAGCTAAACGTAAATAGCACTTACTGTTTTTGATAAAATAAATTGCGTAAAAAGCCCTATCAAATATTGATAGGGCAGATCTTTAACTCGTTTAGTGTTTTTATTGCGACAAACTGGCAGTGCATTCAACGCTACATTTATTGGGCACTAGCTTCCGGTAAGTTGGAGTAATCGGTATAACCGACCTCATTGCCACCAAATAGGGTCGAACCGTCAAGTTCCGCTAGCGGCTGTCTGTGTTTTAGACGTTCAACCAAATCAGGATTAGAGACAAACGGACGCCCAAACGCGACCAGATCGGCATAACCTTTTTCAAGCACGTCATTGGCACGTTCTAGAGTGTAACTTCCCGCGACGATAATGGTATTGGTGAAATACTCGCGTAGCTCAATGCGGAAACTTTCTGGTATCTCTGGGGCATCATCCCAATCCGCTTCCGACAAATGTAAGTAGGCAATATTTCTATCCTGAAGCTGTTTCGCTGCCTGCAAAATTGTTGGCACAATATCTGGGCAGTTCATATCTTTAAAGGTAATAAAGGGAGCAAGCCTCACACCAACACGACTTGCACCAATAGCAGCGCTGACTGCATCGACAACATCGAATAAAAAGCGCAGGCGATTTTCTCTGCTTCCTCCATAGCTGTCTGTCCGATGATTGGAGTTGGTTCGTAAGAACTGGTCGATAAGATAGCCATTGCCGCCATGAATTTCGACACCATCAAAACCCGCTTCAACTGCCCGCTTGGCCGCATTGGCAAAATCTTGAACAACGCGATCAATGTCCTTCTGCGTCATAGCTCTTGGCTCAACACAATCCACCATATTGCCATGGCCCTGTTCGTCGGCAATCCAGACTTGTGTTTCAACTGGCTTCAATGCCGAAGGGGCTACTGGCAACTCGCCGTTTTGAAATACAGGATGTGAGACTCGACCAACATGCCATAGCTGACAAAACATCGCAGCGCCTTGCTGCTTAACGCCTTGAGTGATTTGCTTCCAGCCAGTGACTTGCTCATCGGTATAAACCCCAGGGGTAAATGAGTAACCTTGCGAGTCATCTGAGATTTGAGTCGCTTCGGAGATGATCAGTCCAGCGCTAGCTCGTTGCTTATAGTAAGTCGCCATCACCTGATTAGGAATATTGCCCGGCTGACTGGTTCTCGCCCGAGTCATTGGTGCCATTACCACACGATTTTGCAGTTTAAGGGATTGAAGCTGCGTTGGTTTAAAGAGTTTACTCATGATGAGTTCCTTTTCATTGGGGCAGCCAGACAACTGTTCTGGCTGCAAATACTGAGGTGATTGGTCGGAATAAGTTAGTTGGTGACACTAACGGATTGCGGATTTTCTCCACGGTTGGCTTTGGCGATAAACAGCAAACCAATGAGTGGAACAATGATGGCGGCATAAGGAATCATGCTTGCTCCCAGTTGGCTATCGAGAACCATCCCACCTAAGAATCCGCCAAATGCATTAGCTAGGTTGAAAGCAGAGATATTGGCTGTTGCGGCCAGTTCTTGGCCCTCACCACCGTGGTTCATCACTCGTAGCTGCATTGCAGGCACATTGGCGAAAGAAGCGATACCAAACACAAAGGCTGTTGCAACAAACATTACTTTGCTTTCGACAGCCACACCCACCAGCAGCAGCGATACAATCATGGCTACGGCCCAAAACATTGATGCTTTTTGTAAATTTTTGTCTGACGAACGACCACCCATGGTGTTACCGACAATCAGTCCCACACCGACAATGACCAGAATCCAAGTCACTGCGCTCTCGCCGAAACCCGTGACGTGCATCGCGATAGGAGCTAGGTAGCCATACAGGGTCATAAAGCCAGACCAAGCAAACACTGTGATAGTTAAGCTAATAATAAGCATGGGATTTTTGAATGCAGCTAACTGCGCCTTCACATCTTTCGCTTCACCGTGACCTGTCGACTTAATGACAGAAGTGATGAAGAACAGTGCGACCAATCCAAATGCAGCCACGGTTAGAAATGTAGTGTGCCAACCGAACTGTAAACCAATCCAAGTCCCTCCGGGAACACCTAGCACGTTTGCCAAAGTTAAGCCCGCAAACATCTGTCCAACCGCTCGCCCAGCCATTTTCTCTGAAACAAGGTTCGTCGCAACGACTGCACCAATACCATAGAAAGGACCTTGAACTAGACCAGTAATAACCCGGCTAATCATCAGAGTTAGATAGTTCGGTGCAAAAGCTGATAACACATTACCCGCTATAAACAGAACCATCAGCCCTGCGAGTACCATTTTCTTGTTGAATCTGGCGAGATAAATGGTCAGCAATGGCCCACCGAATACAATCGCGAGCGCGTATGCACTAATCAGGTAACCAGCTTGTCCCTCAGAAATGGATAGCGAATGTGCCACCTGAGGAAGGATGCCAGCAATAACAAACTCGGCAGTACCGATAGCAAAAGCTGCAAGCGTCAAGATCCATACCTGCAGCGGCATTTTTTCTTTGTTCATTGGAATATCTCTATTTAAATCTAATGTGGAACATAGGCACCAACGACTCTAGTTGCTGATACCTAATATTCGCGGAATAAATCAACCAAGCAACGCGCCGCCATCGACATCAAGCACGGCACCTGTCATGTAGGTGTTTTGAATCGCAAACTGGTAAACCGCCGCCACATCGCTCGCTTCTCCGACCTTTCCAACAGGCAGGCTCTGTTGCGTTTTTTCGTACATGGCATTTCTATCTGCTTCAGCCATGCCTTGATATGCCTCGGTTTTCGTTAATCCTGGGCTTACAACATTGACCCGAATCGGAGCCAGTTCTTTCGCTAACACTTTTGCCGTCGCTTCCATTGCTGCATTGATCGCGGTTTTTACATAGGTATTGGCGACGACTTTGCGCGACAACATGCCCGAGGTAAGGGTGATAGAGCCGCCTTTCTTCACATAACGAGCACCGTGTTTTGCCGCATTAATTGCTCCCCAGAATTTAGTATCAAATGCGTACTTGGCTTGAGAAACCTCAACGTCTATCACCTTGCCTGCCGGAGCGTAAGATCCCGCAGTCACAATAAGGTGGTCAAAAGCGCCTATCGTTTCGAAGTAGTGGTAAACCGCCTGCTCATCGCTAATATCTAGTCCTGTTTTGCGACTGGCGACATGTACGATGCTGTTATCACTGGCTAATTGTTTAGCGAGCTCCGCACCAATACCTGATGTTCCACCGAGGACAACGTATACCGTTTTGTCTGTTTTCATGACTTCTTGCTCCAATCTTGTTTCGATGAGGTCAGTATATTGATTGGATTTAATTTGATAATTGAGTAATATTTAAATTGATTATTCAGCCATACCGGATAATAAGGAGAGAAAGGTGGACAAGTTTTCCGATATGACACTGTTTGTCAGCATTATCAAAAATCAGGGGCTAGCGGCCGCTGGGAGAGAGCTCGGCCTATCACCAGCAACGGTGACGGCAAGATTGCAAGCATTAGAAGATCGTTATGGCGTTAAACTGCTCAATCGAAGTACTCGGCACATCTCATTGACTGATTCGGGCGCTATGTATCATCAGGCTTGCCTCGAAATCATCGACAGCGTCAAAGAAACAGAAAACCTGCTTCAAACGGGTATCAAGGAAGTACGCGGAACATTAAAGATTTCAGCACCGAGAGATATTGGTAAACAATACATCTCTCCGATGTTATCTGAGTTTAGTGAGTTGTATCCTGAGGTGATTCCCTATCTTTATCTGAACGATAACTTGTCTAACTTGGCGGAGTCTGGATTAGATATCGTTATTCGTTATGGAGAACTTGCAGATAGCAATCTTATCTCTCGCAAACTAGCGCCAAGTCGACGAGTACTTTGTGCTTCCCCAACTTACTTAGCGAAGAAAGGGACGCCTATCACCCCACAAGATTTAGCCCATCATGACTGTTTAGCTATGGTGCGTAGTAATGAAGAGCTCAAAACATGGCACTTTCAAGACGATGACAAACACAATGCGATTACTGTGGTGCCAAAACGCTTTTCTGATGATGGTGAAGTCATACGTCAGTGGGCACTCGATGGAGCAGGTATTGCGCTGAAATCGATTCTTGACGTACAAGAAGACATCAAACAGCAGCGTTTAGTGACACTACTGAATGGCTATATGAAGAACTTCAATGCCTCAACCTCTTCGGCTGGCGCAGACTTGAATGTTATCTATCTAAGCAGGCAATACCAACCAAAACGAATCCGACTGTTTATTGAATTCTTGATTGAGAAATTTCAGTCATCTAGCTAGTGGCCTTAAGGCGACGACTTAGCTCACCTGGGGTGGTTAGCAAAAAAGCCTTAAACTCTCTGGTCATATGCGCTTGATCTGAGAAACCATGCTCAAATGCGAAATCTGCGAGAGAGACATACGGGTTTGCTCTCAGTTTGCTCAAGCTGGAATGAACTCTACGCAACCTTTGAAAGTATTTAGGGCTCATTCCAAGCCACTGACGAAAGTGACGCTCCACTTGCCTTTGATTGTAAGGGAACTGCTCGCCTATTTTCCCTTGTGTCGCCAACTTGATAAGCATTGCACGCTTAGCTAAATCAGGGTTGTCAGGGAGTGTCTGCTGTTCGCACCATCGGTAAAGTGTCGCTAGATGTCCACTTTGATTTTTCTGAGCGAGTTGATCGTAAAGCACCACAAGTAAATCCATCATTTGTGACTCATTGGAGATGAGCGAGGGCAACATCATCCCGGGATGAAAACGGATTCCGCAAAGTTGCGCACCCGGAGAAATCTCTATTATTTGAGTTTTATGATTGTACTTTTGAACAAGGATCGGCTCTCTTATTGACGTATTCGACAAGCCAACTACACCACTCAAGACAAATGTCACTCCAGAGCCACCGTCACAGTACAGCGGCTTTTGGGTGGTGTTGTGTTGACCATCAAGAGTACTTACCGACCATATTGCCTGAATATGGCCGGATAACTTGCCTTGCGGCTTTACAATTCGAAAGTCCATTTCGCCGTTGGATATCCCTTGTACAAAGTCACTTAGAAAAGCTCCCAATTTCTGGCTTGAAAGCCCTAGCGACTCTATTCCAGCTGTTGATGGCATTAATAGCAAGTGTCAAAATCACGATCCCTTGCTCCCCAAAAGCAGCCAATGTCGACGCAAAATCTTCGTCAGATGAAGTTTCGTTTCTGCTTATCACTTCAGCCCAATGTAGCGCAACTTTCTCAGCGTCGCTATAAATAGGCATCTCTCGCCATGCCGCTAGTCCAATTAATCGATGCTCAGACTCCCCACTACTCAACGCCTCTTTACTATGCATATCGACACAAAAAGCGCATTGATTTAGCTGAGACACTCGTAATTTAATCAGTTCCCATAGGGACAAAGACAAAGCTGGATGCTGGTCAAATTGCGCTCTTAAATAGTTTTCTTGTCCTAGAAGAATCTGAATCCCTTCTGGCGCAGCATTAAAGTAATCTAATCTCTGACTCATAGTTTAATCTCCTTTAATAGATAAACTCAGGTTAATGCCTTCCTCTACACTATGATTGAAGATTTTCGACATCCTAAAAATCAGCTCGATTGGTTAAATTTTGGCAATTGCAAATGTTATGTTATAACATTTGCAATTATAGCTAATACTCATTGGATTGAATGCAAGATATCGAAGCAACCATTAAGCACGTTGAACAAAGCTGCAAACATCGCGGCAAGCAGTTAACGACAAAACGTAAGATCGTTCTGCGCGCCTTAATACACTCCAACAAGGCTTTGTCTGCCTATGAATTGGTCGACTACTGCAAAGAACACTTCGACGCCAACATTCAGGCGATGACTATCTATCGTGTTTTAGACTTTTTAGAGAGCGAACAGTTGGCGCACAAAATCAAAGTGTCTAACAAGTACGTCGCATGCTCACATATTCATTGTGAACATGACCACGGTGTTGCTCAGTTCTTAATTTGTTCTAAGTGCAACAAAATCAGTGAGCAAACTATTGATCCTGAGATGGTTTCAGGGCTTCAATCCAACGCGCGCCAAGAAGGTTTTACCGTGATTAACCCGCAACTCGAAATCAGTTGTGTGTGCGATGAGTGCGCGAAAAAGGAATCCGACGGTTAAAGCAATCCTCTCTCAAGCCAATCCCTACCACTCATTCCCACTTAGTTTTAAAACAAGGAGACTTCAAAGACTATGTCTGCCACGCTCATTAAACATGCCCAAATCGTCAATGAAGGTACTATTATCGAAGCCGATTTACGCATCGTCGGCCAACGAATAGAAAGAATCGAACAGGGTATTACCGCCCAACCTGCTGACACCGTCGTAGAGGCCAATGGCAAGTACCTTATTCCCGGAATGATTGATGATCAGGTTCACTTTAGAGAACCGGGACTCACACATAAAGGCTCTATCGCATCGGAGTCCCGCGCGGCAGTGGCCGGTGGCATCACTAGCTATATGGAAATGCCTAACGTTAGCCCTGCAACCACAACCGTTGAGGCTCTCGAACGTAAATTTGATATTGCCTCGGCTAGCTCATTGGCTAACTACTCCTTCTATCTTGGTGCGACAGAAGACAATCTAGAGGAGATTAAACGCCTCGACCCTCAGGAACACTGCGGCGTTAAAGTGTTTATGGGAGCCTCTACGGGCGATCTTTTGGTTGAGGCACCGCATGCGCTCGATGCTATCTTCCGTGATTCTCCCGTTCTGATTGTTACCCATTGTGAGAGTGGTCCAGTTATCGCTCAAAACAAACAGCGACTTCTGCAACACAAGTCGAAACTCACCATTGACGATCATCCTCTTCTCAGAGATGACGAAGCCTGTTTCGCCTCTTCCTCTTACGCGGTTGAGTTGGCCAAAAAGCATGGAAGTCAATTGCACGTTTTACACATTACCACGGAAAAAGAACTCGCTCTGTTTGAATCAGGCCCAATCGAAAACAAGAAGATTACCGCGGAAGCATGTGTCCACCATTTGTGGTTTAGTCACCAAGATTATGCAACCTTAAGTAACCAGATCAAATGTAACCCAGCAATCAAGTTTCCTAGTGACAGAGACGCGCTGCTCAACGCACTGAAAACCGGCCAAATTGATATTATTGCCACCGATCACGCCCCTCATACATGGCAAGAAAAACAGGTCGCCTATGAGCAAGCACCGGCGGGTTTGCCTTTGGTGCAACATGCGCTATTGACCCTATTTGATCATGTCAAATCGGGGCATCTGACCATGGCACAGGTTGTTGAAAAGACAGCACATAACCCTGCCATTCGTTACGCAATCAACGAACGTGGTTTTATCCGTGAAGGCTATTTTGCTGATTTAGTTCTGGCAGATCCTCAATCAACGACAAAAGTGAGCAACGAAAACAGCTTATACCACTGTGGTTGGTCGCCGTTTTCCGGTCATATTTTCTCTAGTCAGATTCAAAATACTTGGGTAAATGGCGACTTAGTGTATGCAAACCAACAAATAATCCCTTTATCTAACCCAGCAATGAGATTGTCATTCAATCGATAACCCCTAATCACTCTAAGTCAGTTTATAGGAGAGTAACCAATGAACACTGATAACTCCGCAATAGTGGGAGTTCCAACCAACATCATCACAGGCTTTCTCGGCGTAGGGAAAACATCGGCAATATTGAATCTAATGAAAAGCAAACCAGAGGGTGAACGCTGGGCGGTGCTGGTTAATGAGTTTGGTGAAATTGGTGTCGATGGCAGTTTGTTCCAAGGACAATCCAACCAAGGTCAGCAAGTATTTATCCGAGAAGTACCTGGTGGTTGCATGTGCTGTGCAGCTGGCCTGCCGATGCAAATCGCCCTCAACCAGCTGCTATCGGAGGCAAAACCTGATCGGCTATTGATTGAACCAACAGGTCTTGGTCACCCTAAAGAAGTGTTAGAGGTTCTCTCTTCTGAGCATTATCGCCAAGTACTGTCATTGCAAAAAAACATCACTTTGGTCGACGCACGTAAGTTGTCGGAGCAACGTTATACTCATCACGAGACCTTCAATCAGCAAATTGCCATTGCTGATACCGTGGTCGGCAACAAGCAGGATTTGTATCAGCCCGGTGACAAAGCCAAGCTCGAAGCTTATGTTGCTGAGATCAGTCGTCCAAATACTAAGGTTATCTTTGCTGAGCATGGCAGACTTCCATTGTCTGAGTTTGAAGGAAAAGCAAACCTAGACGCTCATGCACCACATCATCATCATCATCATCATCATGAAAGTAAACCACTGGCTTCCGAATTGCCGATGCCAGACAGCGGTATGCTCAAAGCCACCAACTCAGGTGAAGGTTATCAGAGCGCAGGATGGCGATTTGCAGCGAACAAACTCTTTGACCGCCAAAAATTACTGAGGTTGTTAGTCGACTTAAAAGCTGAGCGCATGAAAGCAGTATTCATTACGCAAGACGGCATCTTCGGCTATAACCTAACTGAGGATGGTCTGACTGAGTCTGAATTGGATGAATGTAGCGAAACTCGAATAGAAGTGATCGCCGAATCTATAGAGGCAGACTTAGAAAACAAGCTCCTTGAATGTGTTGTTATACCAACCGGGATAAATAGGTGACTAGTTAATTGCGCAGGAAAAATCGCTTAGAGCAAGGCATAGATTGCAGCTAGCTAGTTGACCTGCCTACACCATTCTTTGAAAACATAGCTATAACGACGCTATCAGCGATTTTAACTAGCAAGAATGACCAGATATTTGTGCTGGTTGGTATACTCTAAATGCAGTCATTCCTGAGTGCTCTCTACGAACACTCAGGATTTTTCTAACTTGCTGAAACTAAACGTTTCTCTGCCAAAGCCATCGCAATATTGGCTTTGCTATAAGCACTTTCGTTGATGAAATGTGGATAGATATCTTGTGCCTTTTCCCAAAGAATGTCATGACCTAAGAACGTTGCTAGTAGCGGCTCTCCTTGCTTAACCACTTCGAAGTCTCGCCCGCATACCATCGGATGAACCATAGCGCTGCGCATACCATCTTGATCGAGCAGAATTGGCACCTCTTCCGTGTAGAAAAACGCGCTGTAATCTTCCAAGTTAGCTATCTGATTGAGATTGTGCTTTTCTACGTAATCAAGCACCGCAGTAAGCATCTGCTTCATCAACTCAAGTGTTTCAGACTTCAGCGAGCCATGAGCTTGAGCCCCGACTTCAATCATCACGCCATACTTGCCTGTTGAGCACAAATAAGGTTGCTCTGACCATGGTTTTCTATCTTCAAACAAGATGTTCGCTTTTGGCATGCGCTGTTTTACGTAAGCTCCCATTTGACGGTAGAAGGGATCCGTAGAGAGTAGAATGAGCGTCGCACCCATGTTGCTGGTCGTGTTATGTAAATCAACGATGAGCTGATTTTTACTGTCGGCATATTTGGCAGCGAATGCAGCAGCGACCTTACTTTCATGCAACACTCGCTCTTTCTCGTTATTAAGCTCAGCAAACTCACGATTTAAGTCTGTCTCTAAATAGCGCACATTCTGTTTCACAGCTTCTGGGTTAGCGATCACCGAACAGGTAGCAAACGTCGAGCGTTCAGCGGAGTAAAGTCTGTCATTAATCAGCTTATGCAAATAAATACCCGAAAGCTCGTTACCATGTGTCCCTGCTACAATTAGCGCGCTATTGATCTTGTCCATTATATTTTTATTCCAAGGTTTTAACTTACGAAAATGTTATAACATAACAAAATAATAAAGCGACAAAAAAAAGCCAACAGCGGGCACTGTTGGCTTAGTAAAAAGCATCCAGTTTTAAGGCAGGAGAACTAGAGTTAAATCAGGTTCTCATCGATAAAATGCTGGATAGTCTCTTGCAGCGCTTTTGTCTCGTAGTTAGCGTATTTAATTTCTGGCTGCTTGTATGGATAACGCTTATCGAAGTTAATGTCGATACTCATCCCGAATTCACCAGCTCGCTCGATTGGCGTGTTGATAACATGCTTGATTGTTTTATCGATAACTACTTCATCCGCTTTGTTGGTAACGGTGAAGTGCACAAGGATACCCGTATTCAAACCTTTATCTAAGTCTTCTTCACGCGCACTATCGACGATAGTTTCAGAGTAGTAGTCAGTTACATCTACAGACAGCTTGTATTCTGCTGATGAAGCGAAACCTTGTTTGTACAGGCCGTTTTCTTGCAAAATTACTGAAGCTGCATTCTTGATAACTTCTTGCTTTTTAAGGTGGTTTTTCTCATACGCTTTTTGACCATAAATGTTTTCACCACGGAATGCAGGGAACTCACTACCAACACGTAGACCATTCCAAGGGCTATAACTGTACAAGTAAACTTTTTTGTGGAATTCGCTTTGCTGATTCGTAGAGTCATTGGTTTGGCTCAATGACATCATACGGTTCATGCTTGGCTCTTCAAGGTAAGAGATTTTCATATCACCGACCATCTGATTCATCATAGAGTCAGCAAAAGATGGACCACCTTCAGTAGAAACACAGCCAACACTCATAAAAGAGGCAATAGAAGCACATAATACATATTTAAGTTTCATAACAGTTCAACCTTTTTAATTGGATTGGCTTAATTACATGTTCCACATCAAACCATTTGTCAGAGCAATGTTAAATGCCATAAGGGGAATCATTGCGCCTGAGAATGTTCTGGTTTATTTACCAATAAAAAAAACCTACCTTGTTAGGTAGGCTTTAGTTAGATTTGATGCGAAACCAAATAGTAGTTATGTCCAAAAGCTTAAAGCGATAAAGGTGAGCACGCCGATACAGGCAATGTTAAGAATAATACCAACTCGCATCATCTCACTCTGTTTAATGTGCCCAGATCCAAATACAATCGCATTCGGAGGCGTCGCAACTGGCAACATAAAGGCACAGGATGCGGCTACCGCTATCAGTACAGACAGGATGACAGGCGACATACCAAATGCTTCAGCAACACTTGCAAATACAGGGATTAACAAGGCCGCACTCGCCGTATTACTGGCAAATTCCGTTAAGAACACAACAAAAACGGCAATGATCGCGATGATGAAGAAGATCCCCCAATGAGCAATCATCTCACTCAGAGTATTGGCAAGAAAGACACTTGTTCCCGTTGCCTTTAGAACATTACTCAAACAGATACCACCACCAAACAGGAGCAAAACACCCCAATCTGCGGTCTTCTCAATATCTTTCCAGTGTACAACGCGGGCAAAGCTAACCGCGATAATGGCTGCTAGCGCGACAAGCGTATCAAACTTAGCGTAACCACCGAGCATGGCATTAATCGGCTTGCTGAAGATCCATAAACAGACAGTGGCACCAAAAATAGCCAAAGTAACAACCTTACCTTTATCCCAGTTGATCGCGTCGCGATTTAACTCGAACTCTCCAGATAGATTAGGCTTTAGCGTCGCGTACAGAACAGCTATCGCAACAGGTAACAAAATCACTGCAGTTGGAACACCAAAGCTCATCCACTCAGTGAAGGTTAAACCAACTTCCGCAGCGGCGATAGCATTCGGTGGGCTACCAACAATCGTCGCGATGCCACCAATACTTGCACTGTAGGCGATGCCAAGCAGAACAAACACATAGGTCTTATGACCACTTTCAGAGTTCACTTTACTCAACACACCGAGTACCAAAGGCAGCATCATCGCCGTGGTCGCCGTGTTACTGATCCACATTGATAGCGCAGCAGTAACACCAAACAGCATGAACACTGCCACGCTCATTTTACCTTTAGCGAGGATCAGCACTTTATCTGCGATAACTTTATCCAATCCCTGACGGTGCATAGCGGCAGCTAAGGCGAAACCACCCAAGAATAAGAAGATAATTGAGTTAGCAAAATTGTTCAGTGCAGTTTGGGTGTCAAACACGCCAAACAAAACCGCCATAATTGGAACTAAAATGGCCGTCACGGTGACATGTAATGCCTCTGTCAGCCAAAGAATCGCGACAAAGGTGAGCATACTAATACCCAGCACCACTTGAGGGTCAAAAGGCAGGGTAAAGTACAAGGTGAGAAACAGAGCAACGTCTGCGAGGATAATCAGACTATTGCGGTTGAAAAACCATTCTCTAGTGTTGTTGGGCAAAGGGACACTATCATTTCTATTCATTATTATTTTTTCCTTATTAGGGCCTTGTGGCATTGCAAATGATCCCACATAAATGCCTTCTGCAAATATTTTTCATTGCGAATTTGTTAACCATATCAACAATAAGGTTATGAATGTTAACAGCATGAATAGATTAGATATTTAAGCATCACTACCGGGTCCATTTTCTAGAAAAATGATTCACGCTAATTATCACTCAACCCCAATTAGTAAATTTCAATTGGCGTCATTGGCGAGTAATGTGTCACCTTTTGCCAGTGTGTGGCGCGATTAGATTGCTTATTATTTCCTCATCCCAATTACATAACGTTAAACAATCAGAAATGAGGCACAACATGGCAAACACAGCATTAATTACTGGCGCATCAAGTGGTATCGGTTTAGAGCTAGCGAGAATACACGCTCAAAAAGGTGGCGAACTTGTGTTGGTGGCGCGATCTGAAGATAAGTTAAACCAACTGAAAGCTGAATTGGAAAGCGAGTTCCAAAGCAAGGTGTTTGTTATTGCCGAAGACTTATCTGATCCTGAGTCAGCAGATAGAGTTGCCGCTAGCGTCGAAGCGATGGGGCTACAAATCGATACTTTAATTAACAATGCAGGTATCGGCGGACACGGATTGTTCCACGAACGAGCACTCACCGATGACCAAGCCATGATGCAGTTAAACATGGTGACCTTAACCAACCTAACTCACCACTTTTTGCAAGGTATGGTTGAGAGACGAAATGGGCGCATTCTTAATGTTTCATCGACTGCGTCATTTATTCCAGGGCCATTGCAAGCGGTTTACTACGCCACTAAGGCTTACGTCACCTCTTTTACTCAAGCGATTGCTGAAGAAGTCGCACAATACAATGTTACTGCAACCGCTTTATGTCCTGGGGCTGTCACTACAGGTTTTGTAGCAGCGGGGAACCTAGATGGTGTCGACATTTGGAAAAACGCCAAATCACCTCGTTCAGTCGCTGAGTGCGGTTATCAGGCAATGGAAAAAGGCAAACTGGTTGCATTCAACGAACGTGGGCTAAAATTTCAACTTAACTGGGTTATTCCATTCTTACCACGTAAGATGGTATTAAAAATGTCTCGTAAGTTTATGGAAAAGAACTAATAAAATGAAACGTGCGAACCGATTTGCCGTCTCTCCATTATGGAAACTACTACTCAATGACATGCAAATTGATCTTCAAGCTGTGTTAGCTTATGCCAACCTGCCGGGGGATTTATTTAGCAGAGAAAGTGCCAGCTTAGCGCCTCACGAGTACTTTCAATTGTGTAATGGCCTAGAAAAAGCAGCAGGGGATAAAGAGGTCCCCCTCTTGTTCGCACAGCACCTTTCAGTGGAAGCATTTGATGCCCCTCTATTTGCTTCTATCTGCAGTCCAAACCTCAACGCAGCCTTAAGCCGTTTGAGCCAATACAAACCGCTGATTGGTCCAATGATGTCTGTGGTGAATCAAACCGATCAATACACAGAAATCACGGTACGTTGCTACGGCTACCGCGAAGCACTGCCAAAAACGCTTGGTCTAATGGAAACTGTCTTTTTTACCCAGTTGGCACGATTGGCGACGCGAGAGCCAATTCGCCCACTGAGTGTTGAACTGCAAGTGCTACCGAAAGATATCGCTCAATATGAAAGCTACTTCGGCTGCTCCATTCGCAAAGGAGAAGAAGTAAAAATACGCTTTTCTGCGCAAGATGCCGCACGAACCTTCCTTACCTCTAATGCTGCTATGTGGGAGTTCTTCGAGGCGAAACTTAATCAAAAGTTATCTGATCTCGATAGCAGTGCTACCACATCTGATCGAGTCAGAGCAGTACTTCTAGAAGCGCTACCAAGTGGTCAATCTAGTATTGAAGACGTCGCAGAAAAACTTGCGATGAGTAAGCGCACACTTCAACGTAAGCTCAGTATTGAAAAGGAGAGCTTCCAAAGTACCTTACAGACGGTTAGAGAAGAACTTGCTGATCATTACTTAGAGAAATCAGAGATGTCTTTGGGAGAGATTTCGTTTCTGCTTGGCTTTCAGGAGTCCAATTCTTTTATTCGCGCTTACAGTGCTTGGAAAGGCGTTTCACCTGGTCACTACCGAGAGCAATGCCATTAATCAGGTGGGGATAAGGGGACTTGGCAGCCCCCTTTAACAAGCTTATCCAATCAGCTTATCGAAGCTTTCCATTACTTCATCACACTTCATCACTCTGCCGTGGCCTTGCCCTTGGGTTGCCACCAGCGTAACGTTTTCCATTTCTTGAGCCGCCTTCTGCGACACCTCAAACTTAGTAAACTTGTCACCTTGATCGTGGACAATAATGGTTTGCACACTGCGCAACTTGAGCTTGTTGTATGGGTCGACGGATTGGATTGGGTAGTGGTACTGATCTTCAACCTCAGAAACGACAGCATTGAACAAGCGCATTGAGTAGCCTGAGCGAGCGACACTACCAAATAAATTGTCGAGATAATCCAATACAGGCGCAATCAACAAGAATGGTTTATCAACCAACTTCTGATGATGACATTCGATCGAAGACGCCGTTCCCATGCTGTGACCAACAAGCCCAGCCACATCATCAACGCTATCCAAAATCGCTTCTAAGCCATGAACAAATGCAGGAATATGCCCGTACACGCCGCCACTTTGACCATGGCCCGGGTGATCATACGCCAATGCAGTAAAGCCTCGACTAGCGATGTGCTCCATCAACGGATAAAACTGACTCGCACTACCCGACCAGCCATGAGTCAGCACCCACACAGGGCCAGTGCCTAGTAGGTAAGTTTTGAGTACCCCTTCCTTCGATTCTACTTCACCTTTAATCAATCTGGTTGGCTCAGCATTCTTAGGCTTGGTACGCGCTGGGGTAAGCAGTAACTTACGCGCGGTATTTTTGGCATGGTTAGGTGCGAGAGTGTGATGAAGCCGAGTAGTTATGTTAACCAAGCTCTTCTTTACACTGAATTTTTGCGAGGTATTAAAGTAAATCTTCTCACTCATGGTTTTATCCTTTTGGTGCCAGTCTCTACTTCTCGCCCAAAAGCGAACGACCGTGCTATTTTTAATTAAATAATAAGCCAAGTAGTGTCTACTTAGCTTAGAAATCCGTTACTTCCAGCTTGCAATCAAACGCTTAACGCCCTGCCAGAAGTGTTCGTTGCTCGCCTGCTCTCCGTGTATGGAATAAAACAGATGGGCACTTAAATACAAGCCATACAATTCAAACGTGGCCTGCCTAGGCTCAAGATCTTGGCGAAACTCACCATTCTCTACCCCTTTCGCAACCTGAATTCGTAAGTACTCTATCCAAGTTGCGATAGTTTTCTTTAATACTTGCTGGGTTGGGGCCGCTTCTGCGCTTGTCTCTTTCCAAGCATCCAAGAACATACAACTGCCTTGAAAAGAGTGGTTCCACCCTAACCAATTATCGAGCAGCAGGGTGAGCTTTTCTTCGATACTAATTGAAGTTCGCTCTCTTGCTGGTGCAATCACGCGTTGAGTAAAGATCTGGTTGGCATAATCCAAAACCGCTATTTGCAGGTTGTCCTTGGAGTTAAAGTGAGCAAACAAACCACTCTTCGACATCCCGCATTGCTTGGCTAACTCCCCAATGGTTAAGCTCTCAAGCCCATTCTCACTCGCTAGCTCAAATGCCTTACTTAAGATATTTTCTCGGGTAACTTTGCCTTTACTCATACTGCTCTCTCGTTACTGTTAATGCTATTTTTAGCACACTCGTTCTTTTTTGCAAATTTTATCTCACTCGCGACTGAATGAAATCACAAAGTCTAACCCGTAAATGTAACAATTCTTAGGGTTAGATTTGACTCTCAAATTACTCTGATAACTGATAGTCGCCGCTGCATAATTTGATTTAGATTCATTCCTTAAGGCTGATTTATTGATATACCCTGAACACTTTTAATGGTTTTGATGTCGTTATGAAAAATAAGAAAATTCAAAGTATCGAGCTAGGACGAGTGGTTGCGATTTTAGCCATTGCCGCCATGCACTGTCAGATGTTTCTCAACTATTGGCAAATTAGTGAAACACCTTGGGTTGGATATGTGTTTAACCAAGCAACACGCTTTGCCGTCCCATTATTCTTTCTGATTTCAGGTTACTTGATACAACCCAAGCTAGTCGTTGAACCAATTGCAACGCTTAAGCGCTACACCACTCCTTTGCTACGCATTTTTATTGTCTGGAGTGTGATATGCCTTGTTATGCCATTTAACTGGGCGACTTTGGCTGAGCATGGGTATCTCGCAGAGCGTCAAGGATATTGGGGTTACCTTGGTCAAGCACCACTTAACTCGCTGCTAGAAGGCGGTCTCGTCCACTTGTGGTTTATTCCCGCGCTGATTTTTGCTGCTGCGATTGGTGCTGCACTGCAAAAATTTAAGCAGATAGAGCTTTTTGTCCCGCTTGGCATCGCACTGTATGTTTACGGTGTTCTTGCAGGCAGCTATCAGGGTCTGACTGAGTTCTGGTCTCCATTCTTTACCCGAAACGGCCCGTTTTTTAGTACCTTGTTGTTTGCAATTGGTTTTTCGATTCGTCAGCAAACGATAAATGCGACTTCCCGTCAGGCCTTGCTGCTGGCGTTAGTCGGCATGCTGTTACATTTCGCTGAAGCCTTTGTCCTCAATAATTATCAGCAACCTTTTAATGGCAATGACTTCTTGTTTGGCACTGTGCTATGGGGAACTGGCTGTTTTATGTGGTTACTATCAAAACCAGCACTCGGAACTCGTTCTTGGCTAACCAAGCAATCTAAGTATGTGTTGCCCCTCTACGTGGCTCATCTACCTATGATTATTGTGATGATGAACGTTTCTGGAGTGTTGGGCCTGAGTGGGTTTGCCAAAGATATGACCGTACTGTTTGGTGCGATAGTGATAACCTTTGGATTGATTAAAGGGTTAGAAAAAACACCCCTCTATCGACTGCTATTTAGGTAATCATGTTGGGGGATTTTAGAGGTCAATGTTTAGGGAAGAGTTGAACAGAAAACAAAGCGATGGGTCATCCATCGCTTTGCGGTTAATTGGGCTTACGAGCCAAGTCTCTGGCAAGAATCAAAGCTAAACCAAACACCTGTAGAAACAAGCCAATGTTCTTGTACCAAGCGATCCGTTCATTAAGCGTTGTCATTAGCTCAGAGATGGAAAGATTCTCTAGGTAAAAATCATCAATCTGATTTCGATATACCTGCTGGGCTTGGTTTATCAGCATCATCAATTGCGGAAGGTTGTCCAAGTTAAACTCTGGTATTGGCTGATTAACCCACTGGCTCAATTGCCCCTGTAGCGTCGCTTGCAGTTGTTGTTGAACTTCACCCTCGTGAGCAATATGCAGGAGCAACATTTCACGCTTGCGTTCGAGCATTTCAACACTATTCCACGCTAGCTGAATTGAATAGATGTTTTCGTCTTTTTGCTCAGATAGCTGACCAATCTCTCCACTCAACTTGTCGAGCACAATACTCGACATCAAAAGCGCTAAGACATTGAGGACTAGCCCCGTCAGCACTAACGCCCATGCTGGAGGAGAGCGAAAGATCATTACCACATCCTATCAAATGGTAAATAGGCGATATTCAGTGCAATCAGAACCACCATCACTAAGAAGGTCATCTTCATCCCCGAAATGCGACCTTTTAGTCTGTCTGCAAGGATACCTTTCGCATGTAATATACGGCCCAGAACAAACACAATACCGCATGCATGGATCATCCAAGGGCTTGCACCGTTGTACTCCACCATTGCCATCAGAATTAGAGTAATTGGGATGTAATCCACAGCATTGCCCTGTGCACTTCTGGCAATCGTCAGGGCATCTACCCCACCATCTGCATATTTCACCTGAGCTTTGCGGCGCTGCTTAATCACCTGAATAGAGAGCCAAATCATTAGTGCAGCAAGAATTGCAGCGTAAAGCGCTGTAACCATCAACATTCTCCTTGTTATTCAATACCAACCAGAACAATTAGCTCATCGGCGATTTATGCCTATTGGTATAAGTATTTATTTTAGTTAACAATCCATAACCACGAACAATTAATCACAAAAATCTTCTATTGGATAGTGTGATAACTCTATTCAGATAACACAGATACAAAAAACGAGCCCATATGGACTCGTTTCGAATTATCGCAGTGCGTAACACTTAACTAGCTTTTAATCTCAACTCGGCGGTTTTTCTCTTGCCCTTGTAAAGTTGAATTATCAGCTAGTGGTTGTGCTTCACCTTTAGATGTAGCTTGAAGTGTTTCCGGGTTGACCCCTTTGCTAACGAGATACTGCTCGACCGCTTGGCTACGACGAAGGCCAAGCGCTAAGTTGTATGCCTCGCTACCTTTTGCATCGGTATGCCCTTCTAGCGTGACTAGATTAGGGCTCTTCTTAAGCTCAGAGGCGATGTGATCAAGGATGCGTACTGACGTTTGGCTGAGCTCAGAGCGATCAAAGCGGAAGAAAACACGCGCCAAAATAGGCTCACCTTTTTCAACTTGCTTAGAAGTCGTTGTCACTTTGAGGATGTTATTGTGCTGCAAGTAGGCTAAGCAGTCATCAGACACTTGGCTATCGCCAACTAGAAGAGACGAAAAGCGGCTCACATCGATATCGGCATTTTCCTCTCCCGATAGCATACGACCATTTCTGTGATGAGCGATGACAATCGGCGTATCCATTGTCACTGTCAATTCTTGGTTGAACGCCGTTGTTTCACACATTTGTTGCAATAGCGTTGGCTGTGCTACTGCCGGCAGCGAGCTGACAAGCAAAGCGCCAAGTAACCATTTATTCATTCTATTTCCTCGTCGGTTATCGCCTGCCCAATCGCCTTAGGCCAGGTATCTAAATCATCTTTCAATTGGGCAAAGTAGAGCAATGCCTCTTGCTCGGTATGCTCTTGGAGCAACATTCGCTTTACCACATGCTCTTGCTCCGAGCGCATCAAACTCACGATTAAGTTGGCTCTGATGGTTGGGTCAACCTGGCCCTTTTTGTATAGTGGCATTAAACGCTCTGCCGCTTCGGCGTAACGACCTTCCATCATCTCTGTCATTGCAAGATTGTTGCGAATCGCGTTCTCATCTTTAAAGCCTAAACGAGCTTCAAAGAAATAACGTTTCGCAGTCTGGTAATCACCTTCTGTCGCCATGATGATACCGTAGAGGTTTTTAGCGGCATACACGTCTTTCTGGACGGCTAGGCTGTAATCAATGAAGTATTTCGCGTTATTGAAATCTTCATTGGCATAAGCGATGTCTGCGCGAGTAATCCAACAGCCATCAAGGGTATTGCACGTTTCATCTGGGATTTGATCCAGATAGTAGGTCGCCGCTTCTAAGTCGCCACCTTTGAAATAAACCCGTGCTAAACTCACTGCGGCAGCGTGGTCTTGTGCGTTATTTTGCAAACGTTCGCGATAGTTTTCCTGTAATCCTTGGAAGTTTTCAGTGATCTCCATGCGTTGTTCATCACTGATGGTTTTCGGCGCTGACGAACAGCCTGCCAATAATGCCACCAGTGCAACGGATAAAAGTCTCATTGCATTAGCCTCATTACACCCGGCGCGATAATTAGTATCACGATAGGCATCATAATAAAGATGATAAGTGGAACACTCATTTTTGCCGATAGAGAGCCGATTTTCTCTTCGGTTTCGAGCATTTGTACTTCTCGAATATCTTTCGATAAGGTGATAAGCACTTGATAGATTGAGCTACCGTGCTGCAAGCTTTGTAGCAAGGTAAAAGTAAAACTGCGCACTTCTTGAGTGTTGATTCGCACCGCAAGTTCAGTGAGTGCGCTTTCCAAGCCAGTAAGGCGAGCACGTTCGGCAGTGCGCTTAATATGATAGGCAAGGTGCTTATCAAAACCTTGCAGTTCATCAGCAAGATACGCGAGTGCGGACTCAAGCGTCATACCGGTTTGAACGCACACCGCCATCAGGTCAATCAGGTAAGGCAGTTCACGCCCTACGTTACGCTCGACGGTTTTCTTTTTAGATGCCAGCACCATGTCTGGCACAACAATCACTGCCATTAACACCCCAAATGCAGGTAAAATCACGTCGGCTAACTCCCAACCTTCGCTCATCACCAAAAAGGTAGCGCCGACAAAGGTAGCCAAAATAATGCCGAACTTAGCAGGCAAATAATAAATCGCTAAGCCTTTGTTATAGATACCGGCCTGTTCTAGTTTTTGCTCAAACTCGTCTTTGTTCTCAGCACTGATTTTTTTCATCGCTAAGCGAAACTTCTTTTTCGCTTGCGATTCCACTTCTTCGCTTTGTAACAGCTTGTGCATACGCGTGCGCTGCTTGGCTTGTGCCGTCGTTCTCAGCAAGCTAAATGCAATCACACCAAAAAGAAAAAAGATCAGAGAGACAATCATTGAAGACATTAGCGAATCCCCCTGATCAAAAACCAAATAATGCCCATACCTATCGCTTCACTGCCGAGCAAGTAGTAAAGAATCATCCGCCCCTCAGGGTCATGAAGAACAAACTGGAAGTTCTCTGGGCTCATGTACTGCATACCGAACAGGAACAGAAACGGAATCGCACCAACGATTTTCGCTGATAAGCGCGCTTCGGACGTCATCGCCATGGTTTTCTTTTCCACCGAGCGTGCGTCGAATAGCACTCGGTTAAGCCGTGTCATTACCTCTTTAAGTTGACCGCCACGGATCATATTGGCACGCAGAGTAATGATGAAGAAACGATAGCTTTTGTAAGGGCAGTTCTGACAGGAACGGCGGAACACCTCATCCGGCGATTCACCAATTTGCAGACGCTGGCCGACCCATTTGAACTCTTGGCCGACCACAGTATCAAGCTTATCGCCAACGAATTGAATCGCTTGCATAACACTCTCACCCGAGCTGACCGCACTGGTCATTAGGTTGATCGCATCAGGAAACGAGTCTTCAAATTTCTTTTGACGGCGCTTAAGTAGAAAACGAAACAGCAAAAGCGCCGCGACGAAAGGGGTCGCCGCCAATGCCGCCACGCCCGACATAAAGCCTAATGCTAAATAGACCCCAACCACATAGCTCATCGTAAAACTGACGATGGCGATACCAATTGCAGCTTGAATCAAACCCTTTTTGCCAAGCTGCTTTGCCACACCATTAAAACGAATCAAAAACTGATCTTTGATGCTTTCGCCTTTTAATGATGAAAGATTCACTAAGCTAAGATCTTCTTCACTTTGGGTATGCTCGTCTTTACTTAGCAGTGCCGTTTTCTGCTTTTTTAAGTTGCCGCTATAAAACCAAGCAACGCCACCAATGAGCAGCAAGTAGAAATAGAGACTCATACCACTACCTAAACGCTGCCATTAGCTCTTCGTACAAGCCAAAGTAGCGTGACTTTTTCGCCAGTTCTGAACGTTGCATTAAGCCCGGAGTGACAAATCGTCCTGCTATTTTCTCGCCTTCCACTTGACGTTCATCAGGCTCAAAACGGAAGATCTCTTCTAAGACAACGTTTTCCCCTTCAAGGCCTACCACTTCTGAGATGGAAGTAATTTTACGAGAGCCGTCATGCAATCGGTTTGCCTGAATCACAATGTTAACTGCACTGACAATCGTGCGACGAATCGCTTCTAAAGGTAAGGAAAGATTTGCCATCATAATCATGCTTTCAACACGAGCGAGTGCATCACGAGGTGTATTGGCGTGCAAGGTAGACATTGAGCCATCGTGACCTGTGTTCATCGCTTGGAGCATTTCAAACGCTTCCGAGCCACGACACTCACCAATGATGATGCGATCTGGGCGCATACGCAGGGCGTTAATCACCAAGTCGCGCTGGGTGATCTTACCTGTACCTTCTGTACCAGCAACACGGGTTTCCAAACGCAAAACGTGTGGCTGTTGCAAACGCAGCTCCGCCGCATCCTCAATGGTTAGAATACGCTCTTTTTCTGAGATGTATTGCGATAAGCCGTTGAGCAAAGTGGTTTTACCTGAACCTGTACCACCGGAGATTAAGATATTGCAGCGACAGCGAGAAGCTATCATCAATACCTTAGCCATTTGCGGGCTCATAGCACCGAACTCAACCAGTTCAGGTAATCCAATGCTCTGCTTTTTAAATTTACGAATCGAAATCGCTGTACCGTCAATACTGATCGGGTTAATTACTACGTTGACACGGCTGCCATCGGGTAAGCGAGCATCCGCTAATGGAGTCGCCTCATCCACGCGGCGACCCACGCGCGAAACGATTCGCTGAGCAATTTGACGCAATTGATTATCGTCGACAAACGACACATCGGTATGCTCGACCTGACCATGACGCTCGACAAACACCGCATCAGGGCCATTGACCATAATGTCAGTTACATCTTCATCATCCATTAAGGATTGAAGCGGACCGAGGCCAGTCAGCTCATCAATTAAGTTAGAGACAAACTGACGGCGCATAATGGCGGGAATCGCCTGCTCTTTCTGCTCAATCAGCATATCTACGCCATTAGTCAGCTGGTTACGTAGCTGCTCTTTACTGGCATTTTCTACCGCACTGGTATCTAAGGCTTCATAGATGCGATCGCGAATATCGAGATATAGGGCTTTAGCGGCACTCATTTCGCTGACCTCTCAATCAACTTGAGTCGTAGATCGTCGATCAAATCCTTAAGTGGATTGGACTTTTTAATGATCTTTCTACCCAATACTAAAGCGGCGAGATCAAGCATTCGTGAAGAGAAACGTCCGCGCATAGTAGTAAAGCGCTTGCCTGAAAGGAGAACCGACGGGATTGATTTCTCGTACGCGACTTCAACGTCAATTTTGCGCTTCAATTGCTGTTCGATCTCTTTGGCGTAAAGTACGCCATCACGGAAAGTGCGATGCTGATTAAGCACCAAGATTGACCGCGGTGTTCTTAGGCTATTACGTGCAGCGACATCCAAATTATGCATGATACGTTTTGCCGAGCGAACGGCCGATACCGTTGGGTCCGCGACAACAATTACAGAATCATAGTGCTCGCAGAACGCCATGTAATCGAGCGGGAACTCGCGCGAACTGGAGAAGTCTTCGACCACTAGGTTGTAGCGACGTAGCAAAAGTGAAACCATAGCATCACTTTGACTATTGCAGTCTTTGATCGACGCCTTAAGTCCATCAACCGCTAACAGCGCAACACCATCACAATCTTTATGCAGCAGTGACTGAGCCGAATCTTCGTCTAGCTGCGAGATTTGCACCGAAGACTTACTGATATCAAGCTTTTCGTACTCTTCGATACCAAGTAAAACATCGAGATTGGAATCACAATAGTTATGATCAACCAGCATCACTTTCGAGTGGGTTTCACGGTGTAAGAAGCTAGCCAGTTCACAGGCAATCAGAGAAGCCCCCACGCCTCCTTTCGCACCCACAACGGCAATGCGTTTTGCTTTACGCTCTTTACCCAAACCTTTGCCACCATGATGGTTGTTCACCACATGACGCATAAAGTCACTCAGTTCAGCTTTAACAACTGGCCAGAAGACATAGTAGAAGCCCATCTCTTTTAATGAACGAATGGTCGAGATCGCATCTTCCTTACCAATCACCACCACAGAGGCTGTATTTGGGATCTGTGGGGCAAGTTCATTCACTTTAGCGATCACATCATCACAGTTAGTTAGCTCAATCAGAACTAAATCAAGTGGCGTAGTACTCTTAGCAAAGTAATCATCCCATGCTGTTGGCTTCATTGCGTGAATATCTGGCAAGCCCAGAGAGTCAAAGCTGAACACCTCAGAGACCAGCTCACGGCAATGTTCAGATTGATAAAACAGTACCGAACTTAGGCCCTCTTTACCTTCTGACAAAGACTCGGTTGCTTTGAGCGCTTCTGTTAAATCTAACATCTACTTCTCCTCGGCAATCGATAGTTCTGACACAACAGGCTTAAGCGTCGACGGTGTGGCGAGCGATTTATTACGCGCACGGTCAACAAAGCAGCCATCTTGCATTGTCCAAGCGTTGTGGCTGCCTAGCGCTTGGCACGGCGGCATAATCACTTGGGTACGCTTGGCACGAATTAATACATCATGCAGCGGATTGGTTTTACGCTCGGTTTTGTAGCTCATCCACGGGCGATACTTACCTAACTGGCTTTGCAATTTTGCTTGCAGCTGCTGGCCTTTTGCACTGAAGGCGATCACTTCAATCTGTTCTGCATTGGCTTCAAATTGAGTCACGATAAAATCGCGTGCTTTATCGTTAACCTTTTGGGTTTGGCTGGCTTGATTAGACTTATAGCCGAGCTTAAGCTCAGTTTTCACCGGTACTAAAACCGCTTCTGTTCCTGTTAGAGGCTGATTCGAGCAGCCTGTCAGTAGCACGCAGCTAACAGAGAGAGACAAGCATACTGTTTTCAAAGAGTGTTTGATCATTTTTTAAAGCCTCCCTGAGAAAGCAAATCATAGGTCACACGGTATTTTGGCGTTTCACTTAGCCCAAATAGGCGCTTAAACGTGCCTGTTGGCTGCATATGCGGCAACTGAATTTCAGAAGCGTGTTGTGGTTTAACTCGGTTAACGGTCGCCACAATGACTAGCTCGCGTTTTTCACGCTTGGTTGCTGCGCTACGAAATAGAGCACCTAGCACAGGAATATCACCAGCGCCTGGAATCTTTGACATGCCCTCAACTTCTTCACTGCTCATTAGGCCGCCAATCACAAAGCTCTCGCCATCTTTTAGCTCTAAGGTGGTTTCTGCTTTGCGAGTGCGTAGGGCAGGCATAAAGTTATTGGCGCCCGAGTACGTTTGGTCAACCGAGCTCACTTCTGGCTTGAGCTTTAGGCGAATTCGTCCACTTTCTAGGCTTTTCGCCGCAAAAGCCAACTTAATTCCGTACTCTTTGTACTGCACAGATGAACCATTAGCACTTGAAGTTACAACTGGCAGCTCACCACCAACAAGAAAGGTTGCCGATTCACCAGAAATTACCGAAAGGTTTGGCTCTGCTAGCATCTGACCAAGCGAGTTATCATCAATCGCGGAAATAAGCGTACTGAGTTTTCCCGCATCAAAATCAGTAAGTAAGAACTGCCCTGCCGCCCCTGCGCCTTCACTACCCCATTTAAAGCCCAACTCTTCATTCAGTGTGCGGCTCACATCGGCAATAGAAAGCTTAACGTTGATTTGATCAGCCGAAGCGATTTTGAGTTTATCTACCAAGCCGTCATATTCGACCTTCTTGATAAAATCCGCTTTAACACCTTTAACATCACCACCACTAGAGCCGCCTTTCGACGAGCCGCTATCACCTGATTTACCGCCCGTCTCTTTCTTTTTCAATTTAAGTAACTCACCAATCAGAGTCACGACTTCTTGTTGCTGAGTTTGGTTGATGATTTCGCCTGTCGCGAGCACCTGCTCATCGACGGCTTCGACCTTCACCTTAAGATCTGGGTAATGAAGCTTAAGCTGACGGTTAACTAAGCTGACATCGCGCACCACGTTGACTTTGCGGTCGTAGATTTTGCTGTTGTCTTTAGCAAACACCATGATACGTGTATCACCCAGTTGCTTACCGAACACAACAAATTTATGACTGTCGAGGATCTGATAGTCGGCGACATCTGGCGAAGAAACAAAAATAGTACCGATTTCTTGCTCGGTAGAGACACTGCTGGCATCACCCATTGCAATACTCAGTCCAGCACTCCAAGCAGGTATTGAGATACAGGCAGCCGCAGCCATAGCCCAGCGGCTTAAGCGAAGTAAAAATTGTTGCATGTTATTAACCTTATCCGCGGCGAGAGCCACGCAGTTCGACAATACCCTGATAGCCCGGCAGAATATCTTTCGTTTGAGCTTCTGGTAGATACATTTGCTGGCGAGACTTATAGATCTCTAGTGCTGACAGGCGGCGCGCTAATGTCATCTTACTGATAAATGGGTGTGGGATTTCTAGTACCAAGGTCACCAAGGTTGAGGCTTCGTCTGCGCCATAATGGGCGAGCTCTTGGTCATCATAGGTTTTACCTTGCACGGCTAACACGCGTACTTGGTTGAGTAGCGGTTTAACATCAATATTGGCGGCGCGTGGCGATTCGACACTGTCTCGTTGAGCCATATTTTGCTGCAGTGAAGTGAGCGATAAAATATCGATAAAATCCCCTGCCTTAACGCCTGCCGCAATAATGTGACGCTGCTCTACCGCTAGTGGGAATGGGCTCATACCCTGTTTAATGATCGCATCAACATAGTCTGGATCATCTGGAGTGATCAAATCGTCAGCAGTGAGTAGCGAGCCCGGTTTCACTCGGTGGCGATAAACCGCGCCTTTGCTGTAGGGAAGCTCTGTTAGCGCGTAGTGCGCTTCGTTTTCCGGCAGCACTTCGGCTTCAAGCAAATCTGGGCTAAAGTTTTGCCCACGCTTTACATTTTCTGTCACGCGCCACACACGAATTTTGTTTTCTGGCGCTTCTGTTTGGGCAACGGGTTGAGGTTCAGGCGGGGAAGCAAACATCTCACTAAAGATGCCATAAACACCCACGCCCAGAGCAACAAGGGCGATTAGGTGGGTCAATCTCTGTTTCATAGGCGAGCAGGGTCCAGTACTAGGCAAACAATATTAAAGGTGCTAACGCTGGCAATGGCGATTCCATAGGGAACGCCTCTTTCCTTAAGCTCCTGATACCCAGCTGTTAAATAGGCCCAACCAAATTGAGCCATCACAACTAAACCACCAACCAATAAAAATCCTATTAAATTATTCAGTGCAAGTGGAAAGGTAAAACAGAGCGAATACCCCATTAACAGTTTGATATCCCCGGCGCCAAACACTTTAAAGCGGAAAAGAAATAGGCCAAGTACAAAGGTAATTAATGAGATCACAATCCCTTGCCAGATATTGGAAACATCCAGCAGCAGCGCTAAAACTAAGCAAACTGCAAAGTTAAGACCGACCAACTTGTTGCTGATCAGTCTTTCTTTCCAGTCTGAGAGACAAATATTGACCGCAAGTGCGGTCAATATTGAGATAATTAGCAATATCATCTGCGATTTAAGCGCTAGGTGGCTTAGATCCATTTTCTACTTGCGTTTGAATGTTAGTAAACGCTTCTTGCAGAACCTTTTTAAGGCCACTCTGGCCATCACTTCCGTTCATAGCGATTCCAACAACAGCCGCCATCGCCACACCGATTACCGCATATTCAATCGCTGTTACACCATCTTCGTTTTTAATAAAGTCGTTAAGTAGTTTTTTCATTTGTAAAAGTTCTTACATAAAGGTTTGATAACAAGCCAATCAAAGTAAAGGCAGTAAACTTTAACCAGCAACGTTTTTTTGACAGGGGCTAGTTTACTCAAACAAGATTACATTTCAAGCATTTTATTTGACATCGAACCAATTCTATTGGTAGCTTATTTTATACTTGAATAACAATTACTTATTAATTAAATAAGGAGGAATTACGCTCTAAAAACCACAAATAGACATACGCCACATCAATTCCATCAACCCAAACAAAATTAAGATCTGTATTTGCCATAAAACCTTAATAGAGTTTTGTCATAAAATTGACAGAAAAAAACTGCGCTAAAGGCATTGAAAAGACAATAAAAAACCCGCCATGATGGCGGGTTTGGAGGGAGGGATAGGTTAAGCTAGCGTTCGAAGTTATGGCCGATATCGTCTGCAAACAATCCAAGGATGACATCTTTTAGCTTATCAAGGTCGTGAACGGGATAGATGTTATCTTTGCCAAAACACGTGTTGTAGGCTTTTGCACCACTACCGCGACCAGGGTCGAAACCGATACCTACAACAAACATTTTTACATTGTATTTGCCTCCCCCTTCTCGTTCCTCCAACTTGTTACGCATGTTTTCACATAACCCTTGATTAACCAAGCGAGAGAACATATCTGAGTTTTCTACACCATCAGACAAGACAATAATGTATCGGTTGTTATTGGTTGCTCCATAAAATTGGTGTGGAGACGCTGCTAAGCCTTGATACATATGTGTACCACCTCGTGCTCGCATGCCATTAACTTGAGAGACAAATCGGTCTCGATCATTAAAGTCATTTCTTTCTAACGAGTAAAAAAGAGGATCTCCAGTGTAATAGTCTTCCCCACAGTAAGACCCAAAGTTTGGCTTATAGTAATCATAATAAGTGCCTCCATATTCCATCGGAGCGAAAAGCAACGGTTTATCTTTTATCGTAATATCTGTAGCTGTCCTGCTAATTGAGATATGTCCTTGTTTAAGCCAGTTTTCACCAAACCAAATGTTAGTATTTTTGCCTGTAATAGCATCTCTGACGGACCAAACGTTTCGAGGGTAATCAACACTTTGTGCTGAGCCGCTCCCCCAACTTCCTTTAGCACTCAGCCAACGATAATAACTCTCAAAAATTGCCTTTTCATTAGTAGAAATATCATTCAAGGTATACCATAGGCTGCGGTTATTTTGGGGACCATTAGAATATTTCGAATATCTCAATCGAAAAGTATCAGCGAAACTTGGATGTCGTCTTACCTTGTCAAAGTCACTATTTTTTGGGGCTAGCATTGGCGAAGTACAGTAAAACTTATTATTACGCTCAATGACGATCCTTCGATTAAAAGGGATAAAACCAAACGTCGATTTAGAGTTAACACCAAGTAGAGCCTTGGTCACCTCATCTATGGCCAGTTTTAGATGACCTAATCGACTCGTTTCCCAGCTACGGCAACGATACTCACCCCACCGCTCGTTATAACATGAGTTCATCGAACCAGAAAAGTCCGCAACAAACACCACATCCGCTGGTTCATGGTTGCCTTTGATTCTTCCTGCAGCTCCGGTATTAGTAACGTCTACCTTATCCTTAAACCTTGCCCAATCAGTAAAACGAAACCAAGAATCATGAGTTGAGGTTGCTCCAAGGTCGTAGCGAAAATAGTCAACTTTATAAGGTGTAATTAACTCATCTTTGCCATAGCTATTCGACACTTCTTTACGTTCGACTTTTTTAATATCAAGCGCGGTATCATCCACTAAGTAGTGATGAAGCCATATTTTCGCCGTTTCCCTGGCGCTACGACCACTAGGCATTTTAGAGTCAATTTCAAATTTCTTGACAACTCTATCGTTCGACGCAACGGCTATCGAACCCGCTTCTAACGCATCACCTAATCGAGCTTTTTTGCCAATATAGCGCGAACCCTCTATCGCTAAAGCACCAAGTGACATAATCGCGCCGATTAAAAAGATGTACCAAATTGTCGCGACACCTTGTTGGTACTTACTAGTATTCATCTTATTTACCTGCCTAAAAATGCCGAGTACGCAGCTAATACACGCTCTTGAGGGGGATTCGTCGAACCTACCGCTTTTTCAAACCAAGCCGGGACTGACTGACACAAGGTGACTTGATAAACGGGGGCATACTTGCCGCTTTTCTCAAGGGGAATATCAAATTTTTCATCTAGAGCACTAGCTGACATACATGCAATTGAGCCATATTTTTCTGTCGTTGTTCGTCGCTGGTTTTGACCAGTGCGCCTCTCTATAACAACGGATAATTTGTCTTTTGGAACTCCCAACAAACGACTACCTAAATTACGTAACTCTTTCGCCTCTTCTCCGGTACTATTTGGATTTCCGGCGTAGAACAAGGATCGCTCTTTAAGCAAGCTCACCAAAGAATACGAAACTCGTTCTAGCTTACTTTTACTCATCTGCTGATAGCCTAAATCAAAGCAAAAGTAGAGTGATGCAGACATCGCTACCAAAATGAACGCAAGCTCAATGGCAAAAACTCCGGTTTGGCTACTTTTCGTTTTTAACACTTTGGTGCCTCTCAAATTCATCGGTCACAAGAACATGGCGTTTAATTATCTTGTCCCCACCTGGAACAGCAAAGAACACTGGTTTGTAGTGATATTGCACTTCATACAAAGTAAAAGCGTTTTTCTGCCAAGTTTTACTTTGTCGAGGTGTATCAGCAGTCAAATCTGCTCTGGTTTTATAGTGACTGGCGTCTATCGACATAGCCCCCCTAGCCGACAGAACATCCCACAATGTTCCACCGTTCTTATCAATAAAGGTATGAAACCAAACCTTAAACTCATCGCCATTGAATGATTTAATCAATTTGCACTCTTTTTGCTCTTCTTCCGACAAGCTAGGATCTGTGCAACTAAAATTAGGATTGCGATACTTATTAAAAGATGGATTTTTGCGAAGCTGCACCCTAGAGTCTCGCGCAGCTTCGGCCGTGGCATAATCAAGTACGGAGCAAACATAAGTTAATCGGCAGGTTTCAAAGATCAGCATGGTGAACATAAATAGCACCAAGAATCCCAGAGCAAATTCAATCGCGAAGACACCTTTCTGTCTTCGCCGCATCGTCAATTTATTCATATTATTTTCTTATCAAGCAGCAAAAAATCAGGGTAGTTGTGGAGAGGTAAGGCAGTTGTATCCAAGCCAAAACTGCGGTTTGTAAACCGTCTCTTGATCTAGGGTTGGATAGTGTTCAACTCGTAATGAAACGCGGTAACTGACTAGTGTAATGGTTAATATGCAGCTCACCGCGAGGAGTAAATGAGAAAGTTTGTTGGGCTTTATGCTGTGCTCTTTGCCCCCGGAATGACGACAACGTAGGCCCCAAAAAAGTGCCAAGTTACAAACAGCAAGAAGCTGACTTAACGGTGTAACTAACACACCAGATAGCACACTATAGCCAATACCCACTGAAACACTTACTCCTGCTACCAACGTTGCTTTATGGTGAATACGTTTCAGCTTATTGAGTAACAGAGCAATCAACAGGCTGTACGCAGCAAATGCAGCAATCCCCCAGTGATAAAGCACGTTTAAAAAGGAATTGTGAGGCCCAGCTACGACCAAACCTTCGCAAGCGTATTTATCTCCACCATGTCCAAGCCAATTGACGTTGGCAAGTAGATCAAGCCACAACTCCAAACGACCAGAGCTTGTGGTTCTGATCTCTGGAGCAAGCAAACTGGTGTCACCGAATACGTATTGGGGGAAAGGTGCAAGCAGAGCATATTTGACGAGAAAACCTGTTATTAGGCTTTGCCACAACAATGTCCACCAATGACGCCTGCGCGAAACATCTAACGTCATCAATAAGGCAAACCCCATCGACATTGATAACAGAGCTCCTCGCGCATCGGTTGCAAAGCTGGTGGCAAAGATCAAGGCAAGTATCAGCCTTGGCAGAATAGCCTTATGTTGTCTTTGCATACCAATGACCGCTATGTAGGCGACAGGCAATACCGACCAAACCTGCATATGATTGAGGAATCTTGGATTAACAAAACCAAAAATGGTGAAGATACTGACAGAATTTCCCGTAAGCGTGACTCCCCAAAACATGATGGCAACACTAAAAAACAGCAGCAGATTCATTAGCGCATACAAACGTAATAACTGCGGTTTGTTACCAGAAACGTAAGGCGTAAGCACAAGCGCTAGCAATATCAATCCAACAAAGTAGAACTGTTGGACAAAAGCCGCAATAAAGTGCTCGCCAAGGCTATTAGCTAACGACATAGCGACGGCAAAGATTGCTAATGCGACTTTCACTGGTGTAGAGAGTTCGCTCAACATGACGATTGCATCTCTACGCAGGTTATACGAAAGCAAATACATCAATGCACAACCGACGACCATGGCGCAGACAAACATGCGTTTCGAATCGTATAGGAACAACACTTCCCAGCGAGGTATGAACAAGTTAAAACTGAAAAGCATAAGCCCAATGGCAATCACCATCAGAAAGCTACGTGCAATAACAAACGAATGCACTCCGCCACGATTCCCTCGCGTTATCTGTGATTCCGATTGAAACATTGCTGACATTTTTGCGTATCTCGTTATCTACCCAACAAATGTTCAATATCGTACTTAAATGTTAAATGTGAGACAACAAGAATGATCGTATTTGCGCCAAAAAATGACAAAGGTTTGACATAAAAACTGACGTAGAAATGTCGCATGTAAGTAACAAAAACTTGTTTACACAGTCATCAATAAGAAATTTGATAGGCTCCCGGAAACTAAGTAATAAGAAATAGATTAAAAATACGATGAAAAACCAATCATAGTAATAAGCCTTCATACCTTATTAAAATCAGATTGGTTTTCTAGTCGATAAGGAGATTCCTTGCTTCCTCATTCTTCGGTCTTAGGAATGACAGCTTTTGGTGTTTCGGGGCAGGATTTTGGCTTGGGGAAGTAGTGTGACGTTGCTATTAACAACTGCCACACTGTTTTGATTTCGCTTCACAGTCAACAAGGTTGCCGTGTTTATCAAGTTGTAAGGTGCAGCACTCTTCGAACAGTTTTCTTAGCTCGACACGACCTTTCTGCACGCGCGACTTTAACGTTGAGTAGCTGACGCCAACTTTCTCAGCGATCTGCTTTTGGCTCTCACCGTTTAGCTCAACAGCTTCGAGAAGTTGAGATTGTTCAGCAGGCAGAGCATGAACAAAGGGTTTAATACACTCTGCCATTTCTTGCTCTAAGCTGGCCTCTTGCTCTTCAAACCACAAGTCATCGGCTTGGAGTTCACCATCACGCTGCTGGCGAGCACGCTTACGGTAAAAGTCGATGATAGTGCGATTCGCCAGTTGAAATAGCCAAGCTTTGACACTACTGGCATCCGCAATGGTGGCTAGGTTCTGGTAGGTTTTGAGTAAGATCTCTTGCTGCAAATCTTCCACATCATCTGGATTACCTACTTTAGAATGAAGGAAGGATTTTAACGCCTGCTGATACTCAGCCCACACCTGCTCTAAGCTGAGGCTTGGGTTAGCAGTTTTCATCAGCGCAGCACTCATCTTGCAAGAAGCCAATTACGCCTTCTAAGCATTGGTAATCGGTGACACAGTAAAGTGTTCGACCTTCTCGACGTTGGCTAATCAAACCTGCAGACGCAAGGCTTGAGATATGGTGAGAAAGTGTCGAGCCTGGTATACCTAGCTTCTCTTGTAAGCCACCCACCGCAATCCCTTGATAACCGGCTTTGACCACACTTTTGTATATCGAGAGACGAGTTGGGTGGCCAAGCTCTTTCAGTGCTTTGGCAACGACTTCAAGTTCCATTACAGGCTCCACATAAGATTATATATTTCCAAAGTAATCGAAATATAACCAAGATGCAATAGTTAGACACCCCACCTTGAAGACAAGCATAAAATGACGATTTCACCACCCATATTTGGTTAATCTAATGTTGCACATTTAACAGGGGTAAAACATTCGAGATGACGCTAATGTTTCTTATACGTGCTACAGGAGTAAACGAGAAATCAATGAAAGTACTGATCCAATACACGCAAACAGGCAAATATAAAGACAGAGTATGGGAGTCCCTGACACATAAAGCCAAGGGAGAAGTTCAGGCAGTGACACCTTCTTCGGCGGTTCGATTGATAGAGCAGAACAAAGCCGTGTTATTTACTACGGAAGAAGGTGACATTGTTCTGCAAAGCTAATTATTGCCAACCAATTTCGACTTAAGGGTTCATTTTGCTATTCCCCAAATTGCAAAGCGAATGCCCAGCACCGGAACCAATCTATTCCCTCAGATAGCTTGTTGTTCCGGTTTTTCTTTGCTCACTATCCATTGCCATCGAACTTCCAATTCTATAACTTAGCCAAGTGACATGGATGTTATTCGAGGTAGATTGTGAAAAAGCTATTGATTGTCAATGTGGGCTCAGCGCCTAAAAGCCAACTGAGCAAATTTGGTGATTTTGAACTGTGGGCAAAGCAAGCCATTGGCGCTACTACTCTTGAGATCGAGTTTCACGACGGAATCGCTAACCCACTGCCAAAACCGCACTTGCTCGCAGGCGTTATCATCATGGGCTCACTGTCCATGGTGACAGAAGAAACCAACTGGATGAAGCGGCTTGCAGCGGAAGTTGTGCAGCTCGCAGAGCTTAACGTTCCTACATTAGGTATCTGCTTTGGTCATCAACTTATTAGCTACGCTTTTGGTGGAGAAGTCGACTTCAACCCAAATGGGTTGGAAGTGGGTACGGTCAATATCTCGCGTTTGACCAGTAGCAAGGACGATCCACTACTTAGCCAGCTACCCGAACACTTCCACGCTCAAGCCGTCCACTTTCAATCTGTACTTGCATTACCAAAGCAAGCAGTCCGATTAGCACAAAGTAATCTTGATCAGAACCACGTGTTTCGTGTCGGAGAGTGCACATGGGGCGTGCAGTTTCATCCTGAGTTTACCCCCGATATCATGCTCGATGTGCTTGAGAACTTTCAGGAAGAGTTGGGGGAAGCGCAAATCGAGGCCAAAAAACAGCAAGTAACCTCAACACCGCACGCCCAACAAATTCTGAAGCGCTTTTCGAGATTGTGCCTAGCTAAACACGACACTAGGCATGGATAAAAACTAGAACTTTCGGGTTGGGTCGATGACCAGAACAATTTTTCCTACAGCTTGATATTGTTCACTTCGGCGATGAGCACTTTGAATATCTTCAAGTGGATAAACGGTATCAATCGGAACTTTTAATTGGTTTTCTGTTATGAGGTTAAGGACTTGATCTAGGTCTTTGGCACTGTTTTCCACCCACATACGATTAAATGCGATGCCATATATACCCACTTCACCTTCTGCAAGTTCATCAAAGGTAGAAACAATCGCGCCACCCGACTTAACGCAAGAAACGGTTCTATGTAGTAAATAAACTCCTGGTTTTGCAACAAACGCAAGGTCATACCGCATTGAAGCATGCCATTCTGGCGATTGTTCATCGTAGACTTCATCCGCTCCTAAGCTTTTAATGTAATCGAGCTTTGTTACTGAAGCTGTCGCAACAACATACGCTCCCTTAGCCTTTGCCATTTGAACAGCGAATGCCCCAACACCTCCAGAGGCATTGTGAATCAATACCTTGTTTCCGCGTTGCAGTCGACCATGGTGATGCAATCCTTGCCAAGCGGTAACAGAAGCAAGTGGTAATGCAGCCGCTTCAACAAAGCTCAAATTGTCTGGCTTTTTAACGACTAACTCCGCATCAACAGCAACAAACTCTGCGTTAGTACCTTGCCCAGAGATGGGCGTAAAGGAAAGTACCTTCTCACCAAGTGCAAATGACTCAACATCAGAACCAATCGACTCAATAACTCCTGAGCAATCCCAACCAAGAACGAGAGGGAGAGTGTGGGTGTCTGTTTGCGCCATCATGCCGTTACGAAGATGGAAATCGACAGGATTAACCCCGGAAGCTACAACCCGAATCAATACCTGATTTGCCTTAATAGCGGGCTTTTCCAATTGACCGATCTCTAGATTAGACGCTTCGCCGTATTGTTTGATAAATGCTGCTTTCATGTCTTTCTTCCTTAATATGTTATGAGAACAGCCTCAGTATTCAATGATTGATCTATTTCTTCTAATTGATAGTTGGTATAAACATTATTCCACAGGAGAATGAATAGTATGGCGAAAGTTGATTTAAATCTGATTGTTATCTTTGACGCAATTATGCGCGAGCAATCAATTACGATTGCTGCTGAACAACTTGCAATGACTCAACCATCCGTGTCGAAAGCGGTTTCCAGAATGCGATGTGCTTGGCGAGATCCATTGTTTTTGAAGCAAGGCAGAGGAATTACACCGACGCCTTATGCGAGAAAGTTATGGCACGAAATAGCGGATCCTTTACGTCAGATAAATAGCTCCATTTCTCCACCAAAATTTGACCCTATGACTTCCTCAACCCAACTTCGGGTGGCACTAACAGATGGAATTAGTGGTTTATTTTGGCCTAAGCTCCGGGCGATCGTAGAACAAAGGGCGCACGCTATCGATCTTTATGCCGTCCCATTTCAAGGAAACGGCGAACAACTTTTGTTAAATGCTGAGGTCGATTTAGTGTTGGACTATTTTCCAACTAAGCATCAACACATCACGGTAAAGCATTTGTACGAAAATAACTTTACCTGTGTCATGCATCCTAATCACCCGCTAGCGAGTCAGGATTTGTCGCTGGAAGCGTTTTGCCGCGCAGACCACCTTCTCGTATCCTTGTCCGGAGACCCGAGCGGTGCTGTAGATAAATGCCTTATGCAGGAAGGGATGCAACGGCGAGTTGCCATGACAGTCAATAGTTTCTCATCTGCCATTGACCTGCTCCAAGAATCCAATTTGATCTGTGTTATGCCGTTTACTGTCGCTAGCAAGGCGATTCGTAAAGGACAACTGGTTCATAAAGCCGTACCTATTTCTGTACCATCACCCCGCATATCTGTAGCTTGGCATACTCGTAATCGACCTAGCCTTGCATTGAAGTGGTTGATCAATGAAATTGAACAGTTAGTCATCCATGACTCAAAAATTTTTACCGCACCTTTACTCCAGGTTTCGCTATCTGCTGGCTCAAACCTCGGCAGTCACTGTCACCTTAACGAACAGAGACCAATTTAAGACTCGCGACGCGGCTATCAAAGTCAGAAACTCGCGCCCAAAATGCGGGCTTATCTTGCTTTGAAATTGAGCTAGCAAGCGGAAGGTTGGCTTTCATTGGGTCTACCGCACGGTTACGCACTAAGACTTCAAAATGCAAATGAGGCCCTGTGATCCTACCCGAAGCACCTGCAATCGCAATCTTTTGACCACGTTTAACATGTTGGCCTTTCTTGACCAAAAATCGGTGCAGGTGAAGGTATCGAGTTTTATAAACGCTGTTGTGCTCTATCACTAGATACTTACCCGCATATTTGTGGTTACGTACCGCGATCACTTTACCATCACCGGTTGAGTAGATAGGCGCTCCAACTGGAGTGGCGAAATCTGTGCCATTATGCGGAGTAACACGCCCCGTCACAGGATGCTTACGTCGTGGGTTGAATGGCGACGTGATACGACGATACTGTTTAGCCACTGGATAACGGTCAAAGGCTTGCTCTAGGCTATTACCTTGCCTGTCGTAAAAACGACCATCTTCCGCTAAGAAAGCGGCAACTTCTCTACCACGTAGATGAATAGCAATACCTTGAATTTCGGTATTCCCCGTTAGATGACTACCCAAATATTGCTCTTTGACCAAGACATTAAAGCGATCGCCAGCACGCAATTCTTTCGCGAAGTTTACTTTGTCACGCAAAACACGGGTTATGTTAGCAATCTGGTTAGGCTTTAAACCGGCACGATAGGCAGACAGCGAAAAACTGCCTTGAATATCACCCGAATAGAGCTTTTCTTGCCATTCACCCGCTTCTTCGACAAAACGATAGCGAAAGCTATTATCAGCCTCACGAGTAAACACTGCCCTTTCGACCAAACTCTGATGATAAATCAAGCTCGCGAGCTGTTTAGTATCACTATTAAGCACAAGTTCTAGATGATCCCCCGGCTTAATGGTATCTAACTTCAGCGATTCGAGATCGGCCTCTAAAATACTTTGCAGCGTCTCGTATGGTACATCCCATGCCGAGAATATTGTGCTTAAGGTATCTCCCACTTTAACAAAATAGTGAGCGCGAATTTCAGACGACTGCTGAGAAGCGGGGGTCGCATTTTCTTGCGGCTGATAAGCCGTCACTTTGATCGGAGTAGGCTCACGCTTCGGCTCAGACTTGAAAGTCAGCACAGCAGAGAGAGAAAAGGCGGTGATCGCAACCGCAATTAATATGGGACGAACGAGCTTCATAAAACAGACAAATCAAAACTTAATGTTATGTTATAACATTTATGGAGTGGTAATAACATGCGATCTTTGCCACCTAGTATTTCCCAATAATAGTACCAAAGTTTCACAAACGAACTTTCTATTTAAAATAGCGTAATCCAACCATAAACAGAATCACATTTACATCAAATTAGTTACAAAAATATATTAAACACTACATATCGAGTCCTACCCGGCCACAAACTAATCATTTTTGAGTTTACATTTTAATATCCATTGCTCGTTTTTAGTTTCTTTTGTCTAACTAAGACGTATCTATTTGATAAAGATAACCTTTATTTTTTATTTCGAACTTTATGGAAATAAATATTGATCTTTTCTTTTCCAATTCTATAATTCGAGAAAAATCGAAATAACTTTTGGAGTCAATTATGATCAATAACGAATTTATGACCATGGCCAGTGAAGCGCTCGATATGTTCGCGTTTTTGGCCACCGAACTGATCATCCTGTTCTTAGCCATTAGCTACATTGTTGGTGTGTTACAAGAGTTCTTAACCCCAGAGAAGATCCAATCGATCCTAAGTTCTCGCAATGGTAAAGGCTATGTTGTCGCTGCACTGCTTGGTGCAATCACACCATTTTGCTCGTGTTCAACGATTCCTTTCTTGAAAGGCTTGTTGAGAGCCAGAGCGGGGTTTGGCCCGATGATGGTGTTCTTATTTGGTAGCCCACTGCTTAACCCGGTCATCATCGGCTTATTCGTCGTGACCTTTGGTTGGAAAGTTGCGCTGTTCTACTTCGCTATTGCTATGTTGGTGTCAGTAGTCGCAGGCTATACACTAGAAAAACTTGGTTTTGAGCGCTATGTAAAACCAGAAGCCTACCAAGCAGCGCAACCTTCAAGCTGCGGTACAAGCTGTGATGAAAGTAAACCGACAGTCAAAGTAGAGTCGTCATGTGCGACCGCTGTCTGTGGTGAGGTCGCACCTGTTGCAGCAAAAGAAACGGCTTGCGGTAGTGAAAGCAAAGTTGAAGTGTCATGCTGCTCTTCTGACGGCACAGCGACAGCTACTATAGTCGAGAACAAAGAGCCAAACCGTTGGGTTAAAATTTGGTACTCAACGTGGAAAGATTTTAAACAAGTCTTCCCTTATCTAATGCTAGGTATTGCTATTGGCTCGTTTATTTACGGATTTATCCCTACCGAGTTAATTGCTGAGTACGCTGGAGCAGGTAAATGGTACGCAATTCCAGTCGCAGCCATTATCGGTATTCCTTTGTACATTCGCGCCGAAGCTGTCATTCCACTCAGTGCAGCATTGGTACAGAAAGGGATGGCATTAGGCTCAGTAATGGCACTGATTATCGGTAGTGCAGGTGCAAGTTTGACCGAGGTGATTTTACTTAAGTCTATCTTCAAAAATCAGATGATTGCTGCCTTTCTGGTTGTCATTCTCAGCATGGCAATTGGCGCAGGCTTTCTATATAGCTTTATCTTTGGCTAGTACAAAAAAGGATTGGCATCAGTGCCAATCCTTTTTGGATTTGGAGCTTATAACTCGTAGACGCAACTTGAGTATCACAAATTTAAGATAGTGAGTATTTTGCAGACATATTTTGTGCAAAGCATACTGAATGCGCATTAATTATGTTGGAAAACTCATCGTGAAATACTTCAAAATTTGGAAATACATTCTGTCTACACCACTCCTATTTTTATCTACCAGCGCGGATGCAAACGTATCAAGAGAACTCATTGTACTTGCCGCACCGACCACGGGAGAATCATATTATGCTGATACTGCAGACAGTATTTTTAATTTCCACGTGAACTATGCAAATCAAATCATCAAAAATAATGATGATGTTTTAATACTTGTGGATGCGGGTGCATATGACAGATATGTAAAAGCATTAGGCGATAATTCAGTAGCAATCTATCCAATGGGGGATATTTGGGCTCGTGATTATAGTTTGTCTAATACAGAAAACCCTATCATGTTCCGCTATACATCTGCCGCTCAAGGTCATGGTAAAGAAGGGCAAAGTGAAGCCGATTATATACAGGAGAAGTTTGCTGAGTTGTCAGAAAGTGCGGGACTAAAATTCATTGAAAGCGACTTACTTAATGATGGCGGAAACTTTGTCGATGACTATGCAGGAAACGCCGTTGTAAGTCGAAAATTTCTACGTGACAACCGTCTTACAGAAGAAAAGGCGAGAGAGGTTCTTACCAAACTAGCAGGCCTCAAAAATATAGCCTTTATTGATTCTGACGAACAAGGAGGACTTGAACATTCAGATGGCGTTGTTTCGTTCGTTGATACAAACACACTGATTATAAATTCTTACAGCGAGGACCCTGTATACGCTGAAAAATTAAAATCAGACTTACGCCGCGGCCTACCAAACGTCATTATCCATGAAATTGTCACACCTTATGATGATAGTGAAATCTACGATGATCGTTTTGGCTCAGCATGCGGTCTATACACCAATGCTCTTGTTACGCCTAACCGTATCTATCTGCCTCAATTCGGTATTCCTGAAGACAAAAAAGCTTTAGAACAAGTACAAAAAGCGACTACACGACAAGTTGTTCCAATCGCATCAGCTAATGTCTGTCATATGGGAGGCGGAGTTCGCTGTACGGCTTGGCAATTACGCAATCAGAATGCGTTGGCTTTATTAAAGTACTTTGGCAAAGCAACGCTCAAGAAATGATTATCTAAGCCACAAACTTCGACGTATGCGTGTGGGCTACATTAGCGGAAGGCAATCTCCCTTTAAAGTCGCGAATACCAGTCACTGTCTCCAACCAAGGCTCGAATTATCGAGCCTTTTTCATGCATGCGTTCGATATAAACGGCATTCAGTTATCACCTTTTACACACCAATTTGACGAATCATAGTTTATGACCTGTTCTTAACTGGCACATATTCACAATGCGCATATTATCAATTATAGAAAGAGGTTAACTATGAAGATCTTAACGTCAGTTTCGCTACTCTCTATCGCCTTTTTGGCAGGCTGCCAATCAACATCTACACCAGAAGAACAAGCAATAAAATCAAATCTGTGTAAGGTTGGAGATGGGTCAGGAGCTGCTTATACCCACGAAAAATTTGAACAAGCCGTTATGGACTGTGGCGGTTACGAAATCTTTACTGACGATATGGTCGTAAGGCAAGAGCTCGTATTTTCGTTCAACAACGGTAAGAAGAAACGAAAAATGGTCTTAAATGATGATGGTACCGGCGCTTACACCAAATTGGACAAAGGCAGCACCGAAAACATCACCTGGGAGTTCCAAGACAACGGCAATTTACATTTAGAATTTGAAGATGGCTATCAATGGGATTGGAAGTTGATTGCGGAACAAGGTGGTTTCTGGGCAGTGAAATCTTACGGCTATGGGGCAGATGCCGCAGATCGTGACATCTTGTCTATGGTCGTCACCAATAAAACAGCGATGATGACGCAGTAAATTTAACAACATACACAAAAGGATTGGCATCAGTGCCAATCCTTTTTTAGTTTGAAGTCTATTACTCGTAGTCTGACGCGTAGGTCTCTTCATAGGTGTGAGAATAAAGCTCAAATAGATTGCCAAACGGGTCTTCAAGATAAACCATTTTCGCAGGCTTGCTGTCGTCTTCTGGATGGTAGCGCATCACGTCCATACGGACTTTGCCACCAAACTGCTCGACTTTCTCCATTACGCCTTCAAAGTCATCGGTTTGCAGACAGAAGTGGAAGATACCTAAACGAGAGAAATCGACCTCATGGCGCTCTTGACGTTCTTTCATCTCAAACAGCTCCACACCGATACCGTCTGTTGTCACTAGGTGTGCAATATTGAAGCCTTTAAAGCCTTCACCGAATACGGCGATACACATACGACCGATAGCGGATTCGCGCTCTTCAACGACTTTAGTGTTGTTCATAACAATCTTAAGACCTAACGCTTGAGTGTAAAACTCAACCGCTTTATCCATATCGCCAACCATGATACCCACGTGATTCATTTTCATAACTTTCTCCAAAATTCATTCGATGTATTGTTTCGATGGAGAGAGTCTATGCACTGGCGTTAATTAAATGAAATTATCAATAATTATAAAAATAATAATTAAATTTTATTATCAGAGAGAAGAAAATATCTGGATTGAAAAAATGAAAGGAATATCAGGCCCCTACTCCGGAGCCTGAACCGAGATTTAATCTTTTGACCAACTGTACCATTCGGTCGAGAGCGCTCGGACAGATTGATTCACCAATGTCATTGCTCGTGATTCTACAACATAGTTTCTCAGCGGCCCTGCGCCCTTTCTTTTGTTGTAAATATCATCATACATATCCTCATTGTGGTCCATCATTGAGAACATCGAATGGCACCAAGCGTAAATCACTACCTTACCTTGGCTCATTTTTCCTAGTGTGGCACTTTTGAGTTTTTCTGTCGTATTGAGTGTCGCTACATCCACCACTTCAACTTTGGTACCAAATTCTTTGGCCGCTTTTAAGTCATCGAGATAGAACTGCTTTTCAATAACGTACTTTTTGTTGAACTGCCCCGTACTCGAATCAACGGCTTGCCCTGCTTGAGTACCATGCCGACCTGAGAAGACGACATAGCCACCAGGATGATTGAGATGTCTAGCCAATGTAGGCCAAGAAGAGTTGGCTGTTTGAGTAACTGAAAGATAAAGCTTGCCGACTTTAACCCAAGGACAGGTTGTCCACGGATCATCAGGGCATGAGATAAGATGATCATTCATCAGTGACAGAGGAGTGCGTTGATCATTACGAGGCACAACTTCAAACATTATTGGCTCCTATCGGGTAATAAACCTTTGAATTTTATCATGGCACATTAATAGGAGTTACAAAAATGTTAATAGAACTTTAGTTTAGAGTATGGATTCTAAGCCAAATCGAGACCCGAGAATAAAACAAAAGCCAATTCAGTCGTCACGATGTTGTGCTCTGACTAAATTGACTTTTTGTAGACTTTTATCGTTCTCCTAGAACTTCAAACTCGTCGTAAGTTAAACGGGCTTTGCCATCTTCTTGCATTGTCCATACTTCTTTATGAACGACACCGAATGCTTTGTTCATTGTCCACTTCGACGTAAGAATGTAATTGCTCTCATCCACTTTTTCCCACCTTGTGTCTGTGTATGCAACGTCACTGAAACCCTGGTCCATAATGTTTTGCCAAAAGGCTTGGATCTGCTCTCGACCTTCAAAACGGCCAAAAGGCTTAGCATGCATAATCGTGCCTTCTTGGTATTGCTCCGCACAGCCCTTTGCATCTTGATTGTTGAAAGCGTGTTTCCACGCGGCAATACCTGCCTGACAGGCTTCTAATACGGCTTGGCTCATTTCTATTCTCCTCTCAATGAATATGCTCAGTTTAATGCTATGATTACCACGTAAAAACAAACAAATTAGAAATTACTGTTCGAATTTAGAGAACAATAGAATGAAAAAACACCGCCAAATGACCCTATTTATGTACATTGTTGATTGTGGGTCAATTTCAAAGGCCGCCGAAAAGCTAGAGCTTTCCAAATCAGTGCTTAGTGGCGCACTCAAACAGCTAGAAAGCGAACTGGACACTACTTTGCTCAAACGTACCACTCGCAAGCAAAGCCTCACTGTACAAGGAGAGATGTTCTACCAGCACTGCTTAGCGATGAACAAGGTTGTCGACCAAGCATGGGACGAGATGCGAGAAACGCATCAGGCTCCATCCGGCAATCTCACCATTACGGCTCCCCATGCATTAGTTGAAACTGTGATTACTCCTGCATTGGCACGCGCGTTTGCGGCCTATCCTCAGGTTTGTCTCAATATCAAGGCGGACGATGATCAATTAGACTTGATGCACAATGATATCGATCTCGCTATTCGAGTCGGAGAATCTGGCAACAGCACTTATAAACAAAGAAAAATAGGCGCATTTCGCGACGTTTTGTGCCAGAAAGCCTCATGCAAAACAGCCTTGGAAGACACCAACTACATCGCCAACCATTGGCAAGGCAAACAGATCACTCACACAATGCACTCTATTTCGACTGGAGAGGTCATTGAACACCGTTTCCTCGCCAAACACAGGGTAAATACCATTAATCAAGTGGCTGCCATGATCGCTCAAGGCATGGGAATAGGTATCGTGCCTGAGTTTATACTGGCTCAATACCCAGAGCTCTGCCCTTGTTTACCTGACTATGCACTTCCTAGTACGAATGTTTACGCCTTACACCCCTATTCAAGGACGCCACCGATTGCGGTTTCAATGGCGAGGGAGGCCATAGAAGATCAGCTAATAAGCTTTTACTCAGGTAAAAACGAATAGAAATTAATCTGCATCAATATTCTTATTTATTTCACGAATCATTCAAATTTGATCGCCTACACTTGTTTAAAACGTCAGTGACTAGAGTAAGGAGAAAGCCGTGATTTCAGTACATAGAGAATACGAACTAATCGATGTAAACCACTCCCATGCCCATGTTGAGATTAATCCTATCGGGCTGATTGACGTAGAGATCATGGAAAACAAGCAACATCATCGAGCAGAGTTTAGTGAACTGTCATTTAAAAAAGTCGGTGGTCACACGCGATTATGTGGCAAACAAAATAAGAAGCCATGGCAGCTAGAGTTAGACAATAAAGATGCAGAAGAGATAAATCGCTTAATCGACCAAGCGAGTGAAGAATTTGAAACCTTAATGCGCGATCTTTGATTTGCGCTGTACGCTAAAAAGCCATATCAAACCCAAAATTTGATATGGCTAATTTATCAAAGTGGCTAAGGCGTTGCTTTGTTCACAACAAACTCGTGACCGTCCAAAATACCTTTACCCTTTTTAAGCTCATTTAAGCGCGCTGTAATGACGCCATCCGAACTGGTGAAGTCCACACTATAGCTATCGACATATTCTTGAACGTACTTGCTTGAGAGAGATTTCAACTTGTCTATGTAGACCACCGCTTTGTCAAACTCCCCTTGAGAGATAACCTCAAGCTTTGGCGTCAACAACTGGGCAAACTTATAGGGGTGGGCGACAAATCCACTCCCCATGACCAGAGCCGCAATAATAGGCGTGGTGATCACTGCACTTTGGAACCATTCTGAGAACATCTTATGGTTTTGAACTAAGCTACCGTTGGCATTCCGATTAGACCACTCTTTCTTAGCACGCTTAAGTACCTTACCCACTAAGCAGCGTTGGATCATGTAATCCACCAGCTTAACGATACGTTCAAACAATCCAGTTAGAACGCTCACTAATGTACCTACACCAGCAAATGCATCACCCGCAGCCTCTAACCCTATCTTAGTGATACCAACCGCTGCGTTTTTAATTCCCCCTAATGCGCCTGTTGCAGAATGGCGAGCCAATGCATTAGCAATAATACTTGGGTGACCACCCAATAGTTCAACACCACGGCCTGCATACACTTGCGTGATGAGATCTTTAGATTTACATACCGCTTGTTTTACACCTGAGTAGATATCGGAAGCACTCTGAACGTAGCCCCATCCTGGAATAAAGCTTGAGAAGTTTCCTGCAAATTCGCCAGTCATCCACGTAGCGAACTCAGCAAACCACTCGACACCGTAAAGTAAATCACCATAGATGTTGCGCGCTTTGTTCATCAGCATACGGAAAAAGTCAGAAATCACCTGTTTAACTTTGGTGACCACCGCACTCGCGGTATCGCCGACAACTTTAGCTGCACCAACAATCTTTTTACCGGCTTTAGTTTGTTGCAGCTTGTTAATCGCATTGGTTTTATCTAGAAGGCCAGACGCTGCCGACTTGAGATCGCTTAGTGGTTCAGAGCCAATAACAAAGTTATCGAAGAAGTGAGCGTTAGAGAATGCAGAAACCTTAGAAATCTCGGTACTCGCTAACATATACATGGCACCCATTCGCGCATCCGCCATTTGGGCGACTTGAACATCTAACGCAGTATTTTTGGTTTTACCAAACATTTTGTCTTTGATCAGACGCTTTAGAATTTTTACCTGCATGCAAGCCTCGCAACAAAATCAAACACAACCAAATAGACATTGATTGCTAATATTAGTGTTATTTATACATTTGCAAGGATAATACATTTTTTTGCTAATAAGGTGGTCTGTTTAGACAAATGATGTGGAATGGGTTCCATTCGATATCACCAGATAGGTTCAGAAAAGCTTATTTTCGCAGCATTTGAACTCATCATTGAAAGTAAAAATACAAACAAAATCACTTTTGAGTAAATCAATTCAAAAATGATTTAAAATTAAATCTATACAAGGTAATATTGGACTAAAAGTGGGTAATGGCTAGTTTTAAGTCCCAATAATGATAGACAATGCCTACATTAAAAATATTTAGGTCGTTAGGTAGGAGAGGACGCAATAATGAACAAACAGAACACAATTATTCAGCTTCCGTTTCCGCTACTGGTGATAAGCTTATCGACTTGTGCCTATCATATCTTACAATGCATCTCATAGATGTTAGATGCACGAGCAACAAAAAAGGGTGCGAAACAGCACCCTTAGTCGAAGCCGTTTTACTACACTTCGTAAAAATTAGGTTTATAACGAAGAATGACTTTTTCCATCGCAGAGAAAACATGCTTGCGTTCTTCATCACCTAGATCTTGAGTCGCGAAATTCATTTCGTCACGAATCATCTGTGCTAGTTGGTCATGAACCTTCTTACCTTTAAGCGTCAAAAATAGTCGCTTGGCATTTTTATGGCTTGGATCTTTCGCACTGGCAATCAGTTCATTCTTTTCTGCATGGCGAATAAGACTGGTCATTGTCCCTTTGCTGCGATGCAAACGCTCAGCAATAACGCTTGGGCGAAGTCCATCTTCGTAATCCAGTTCCATCAATACTAGCATTTGTTCAAAATTCACATCATCGCGAAGCTTCGAAATTTTGTTTTGAATGGAGTTCTGAACCATACGGGTAGCAATAAAGCTCATACCGACAGTGGTTTCAAATAGTTTCTTTGATTCTTCAGACATTGTGATCATTCCAATTTATGTTATCTGCCCTATTATCCATTTATTAGTTCGATACGAAAGCATTTCCAACACACTTTATCATTTAATTTGTGAATTTGTGCGACCAGATATGCATATGTGTTAATGATTGATTGGCTCGCCACTTATATAACTGACGCTTATCTATTCGTGATGACAAATTTTCATCGTTTGCGCCGACTTAAGGGCTCAGCTTCCACTATGTGAGTAGATAGCGAGACAAACTACCTTAAATACACCCTATTTGATTTGACAACAAATCAAATAGGCTGCAAAATTCGCCCGATAAAAAACAGTGTACATTATGAGGAAGTATGACTTTTGAACTCAAAGTGACTCTAAAAGACATCATTATCACAATCATCTGTATTGTCTGGTCTACGTTATGGATCTCTTCCGAAATCGATAATCATCAAGAAATGCAGCAAAAGCAGTTTGATGAGTTAAAAGATGAGCTGCAAAACATCATCCAACATGAAGCGAAAAAGATAGCTGCATGTCAGTAAGTGACAACTTCACCACCACCTAATACAGCAGCACCCAGTAATCAATTCGATTCCTGGGTGTTCAAATACTCAATTCAACGTTTTATTTGCTTGCCCTTCACAAGTAGATGACTCTCGATCAACGGCCAAACTTTGTTAGCCAGTTTGTCTAAACTCGGTATTAGCATATACACCATCCCCACAAACAGAATAGAGCCAACCAAATCAATCGGTCGATGCATGCCTAGCCACAATCGACTATAAGCGACCCCAATCGCCCACACACTGACGACGGCTACTAATCCGTAATGTTTATTTTGCCAAAATAGACCACCGAAAAAAGCTAAACAAATCGCGGCGAAAATAGTGTGTCCAGATGGGAAAGAGTAATCTTTTTCACCCTGCCAATGGCGAGTACGCCAAGTCGTCACCTGTTGTGAGATTTGGTGGATCACCTCTGCTTTTTGTACGGTATCTAACTTGTAAAAATGCGCAGGCTGGGGGATCAACAGCTGATGCGAAAGCAGCTCGGTATAAGGACGTGGGCTTTCGGTCATGTGCTTAAGTCCCGTTTTAGCCGCAAAGCCAATCACTAAAATAATACCAAGTTGAACCAGTTTGCTAAGCAACTGTGAGTTGGTACCTACTATCTTCCAAGAGGCCAATACCAGAAGCGAGAGTGTGATCAGAAAGCCCTTCGAGCCCGCCGAATCGGTCAACAAGGTGTAACCCATCCCAGTCAGATCAGACACTTCACTCAACAAATCAATGTGGCTGACAAATAGCGACATTGGTGCAACAACGAGTAAGAAGGCAACAAGCAACAACAAGCCTTCACGTTTGTTTTGAATGAAGTTTTTCACAATAGAAGTTCACAGCGACTAAAAACGAATCTGAATTTTAGTCGAGAAAGCGTGGAAAATTTATCAACATAATGTCAATTTAATGAAATTTCGTGTTGATTGACGACGTTACCCTCTATTTGTGTCCTTTACTCTCAACATACGTTGGTCAGCAATGTTCAATAGAGACTCCAAGGTAGTGTCGTTGAGCACTTTAGACGACGCTATACCAACACTGAAACCTAACTGATATAAATGACTAGGGTCTTGATTAAACGTATCAATCGCCTGTGCAAAGCGATCAATGGCGATATGCGCAACCATTTCGGTGGTGCCCGACATCAAGACAACAAACTCATCCCCCCCCATACGCGCGTAAACATCCGACTCTCTAAAGGAAGTCTGCAGTAATCGGGTAAACTGCTTAAGCGCTTCGTCGCCCACTTGATGCCCAAATTGGTCATTGAGTTGTTTGAAATTGTCTAGGTCGAAATAGGCTAAAGAGACGGGGAAGCCACCAAAACGGCAATAGTCGAGTAATTTTTCTCCGAGTGAAGAGAACCCACGTCGGTTAGATATTTGGGTCAACGGATCTGTTGTAGCGGTCACTCTGGTCGCTAACTCTTGCTCAACAATTTTAGCTAAATCGACAAGGTCATTGACTTGCTCTTGATTGAACTGTCGAGGCTTAGTGTCAATCACACACAAGGTGCCCAGCATAGAGTTATCATGGTGGACAAGTGGAACGCCAGCGTAAAATCGCACGCCCGGCTCACCGACAACGAGTGGGTTATCTGCAAACCGCTCATCTTTAGTCGCATCAGAGATGATAAAAGGATCAGTTCCAAGAATAGCGTGACCACAAAAAGAGACGTCGCGCGGGGTTTCTTGCGCATCAATCCCATAGCAAGACTTAAACCACTGTCGATCGCTATCAACAAGGCTCACGACTGCAATAGGCACATCGAACAATCTTCTAGCCAATCTAGTCACACGATCAAAACGTTCTTCAGAATCGGTGTCCAGAATATCAAGCTGCTCAAGAGCATTAAGACGCTGAGCTTCATTATCAGGCTTGTCAGGTACTTGCATTGGTCATCAATAATTCCTTAAATCATACTAAAAATCTTAGCAGTCGAGAATTAAGATGGCTAAAAGTTGACCAATAATTTTCAATTTATGTAGTTTGAGGTAACAATTTTATCAGCAAAAACCACAAGGGCTTGAATACCTTATGCACTCAAGCCCTTACTTTTTATCGTGGTTGGATTAGATGTTGACGCCTAGCCCTTGCTGCCAGAATGCCACTTCCATGCGCGTTGCCGTTTTAAATACCTGAATCAGGTTTTGACCGCGCTGGCTGTTGATATCAATCTCTTCTAGCAATTGGTTGAAATGCTCTGCGCCTTGTTCAACGCCAGATTGAAACTCTTCACCGCCATATAGCTCTATCCAACTGCGGTATGGATTGCCTTCTAGTTTAGTGGTATCACTTTCACTCAAGGCCTTACCGATCACCGCGTAGCCAATCGAACAAGGAGCAAGCGCAGCATACAGCTCGACCAGATCGCCCGTCATTCCTGCATCAAGCACGTAGCGAGTGTATGCCACTGTGCCAAAATCTTCTGGCTCATTCTCTAAGTCAGATTCAGTTAGCCCCCACTGACCACAATATGTCACATGGTGGCCAATTTCGGAATCCAGCAAGGCATGGACGCTTGGTAAAGCACGGCGCATATCTTCCAAGGTACGCGCTTTATAAACGGCCAAGGCATAGGCTCGCGCATATTGCTTTAAGAACAAGAAATCCTGCTTTAGATAATGTAAAAAACAAGGCTGAGGCAAAGTGCCCAGTGCAAGTTGCTGAACAAACGCGTGCTCTGTGTACGCTTGCCAATCAGACTCACAAGCTGCAATCAGGTCTTGATACTTCATTAGTTAAACTCCGGTACGTAATCCGCCGCTTTTGGCAAATTCTCAATCAGTTTTTGTGAATACATAAACTGTGCGTAATCGTCATAACGTTTTAGATCCACCGCTGACGGTCGCAAGGCAAAACGGGTCAAAGTATCATTCCATGCACGTTGATTAAGTTCATTGTTCAGCGTATCTGGTGCGTACGCGACGAACTCTTTCCATGAAGCTTGCGGGTGATTAACGATATAAGTCGTTGCTTGCTCTAACGCTTTGTTGAATGACTTGATGGCTTCAGCGTCATGGGTTTTCGCATTAGCGACAAATACTAACTCATCGTAAGCTGGTACGCCGTGCTCCTCTGGGTAGAAGGCTTTCGCTTTGTAACCCTCTAGTTCAAGTTGGTTGGTTTCAAAGTTACGTAAACCGCCCCAAATCGCATCAACCTTGCCCGATGCTAATGATGAAGAGAGCGCCCAACCAACATTGATGATGTTCACGTCTGAGAACTTCACGCCCTCTTGGCCTAGCATAGTACCGATGGTTGCTTCTTCGTTGCCCGCAATCGCGATACCAATGTTTTTTCCTTTTAGGTCAGCGAGATTGTCGTTCTTGCCGTTATCTAGCACCATCAAGGTATTAAGCGGCGTTGCAATCAGTGTCGCAGAACGAATCAATGGCAAACCAGCTGCTACATCAATGGTTAAGCTTGGCTGATATGAAATCGCTAAATCGACTTTGCCCGCAGCAACAAGTTTTGGCGGCGTGCTTGGATCGGCAGGTTCTTGGATCTCCACTTCTATGCCTTGCTGTTTAAAGTAACCACGTTCTTTAGCAATTACGATTGGACCATGATTAGGGTTAACAAACCAATCGAGCATTAGAGTGAGCTTCTTCTCTTCTGCAATAGCATTCGCTGACAATAATGAGGTGAGTAGTGCCACTGCACTGATTTTTTTAGTTATTTTCACGGGGTGTCCTTTCTTTATTGATTTTCCCAAGGAATAAATTTTTTAAGTAGTTTGTCTGTAATGAAATAGAGAGAAACGGAAAGCAGAGCGAGGATGAACAATGCGGCGAACATTTCATCGATGATCATGCGTGCATTCGCTTGAAGCATTAGGTAACCAAGACCTGCACTTGAACCGACCCACTCTCCGACCACAGCACCTATCGGCGCGATCACAACGGCAACTCGTATACCTGAGGCCAGAGTCGGCAGCGCTGCAGGCAATTGTATGTGTCTTAATAGCTGCCATTTGCTCGCTCCCATCGTATTGGCCAGATCAAGATACCCAGTCGGAGTATTGCGCAGACCGTCATAGCAACAAGTGGTCACAGGAAAGAAGATGATGATTGCTGCCATCACCACCTTGGATGCGATACCGTACCCAAGCCAAAGCATCAGTACAGGCGCGATGGCAAATACAGGAATTGCTTGGCTTGCAATAAGAATCGGTAACAGCCAACGTTTTAGTGGTTTAAACAGCAGCATTTGCAGTGCAAAGATAAGCCCCATAGAGAGACCAAGCAGTAAACCCAGTATGATTTCTTGCCCAGTAACGAACGTATGTTTCATCAACACATCAAAACGTGAAACCAAACGCTCGAAGACGTCTAGCGGAGCGGGCAAAATGAAGCTTGGCATATCAAACAAAACCACAACGCTTTGCCATAAGCCCAAAATAACCAACAGGCTGATCGTCATACGCACCATTGGATGCGTCACCTGAGTTTTGATTCTCTTGTTGGGTAGCGTAAGTTCTAGGTTGGTCACCTTACTCATAGTCTTGCTCCAACTGTTCAAGAATACTGCGCTGCAACGCCGCGCACTCACCATCTATCTCGCGCGGAGGCAGTGAGGCAGGAACATCCAACGGGTGCGCATGGGCAGGTACACCCTGAAGTAAATAGAGCGCATCCGATAAACGCACCGCTTCTTGGGGATCGTGGGTAATCAGCACAACGGTCTTGCCCTTGAGTAACTTGGCAGACAAGGTTTGCAACTTATGGCGCGTGACGGCATCTAGCGCTGAAAAAGGCTCATCCATCAGCACAACGGGCTTGTCTTGCATCAGAGTACGCGCAAGGGCAACGCGCTGGCGCATTCCCCCAGATAACTGGGCAGGCATTGTATTGAGATGGGCGGCTAACCCTACTTGCTCAAGCAGTTCAATTGCCTTGTCATGCTCGACATTCTGCGCACCAAATTGACGGCTTAACATGACGTTATCGATAACATTTAACCAAGGCAGTAACAGATCTTGTTGAGCCATGTAGGCAATGTTCTCTTGTAGGCCTTGCCCTTGAGTTAATTCGAGCGTCCCTTGCCACTCCACTTTGTTATCAAGCAAACCTGCTAAATAGCGCAACAACGTAGTTTTACCGCACCCGCTTCGACCCAGCAGACTGGTCCACTTCCCAGCAGGGATGTGCATATCTAGGCCAGTGAGTGTCGGGGTTTCGCTATCAAGATAACGAAGCTGAGATGCCTTAAGCTCTATCCCGATCGCTTCAGCGCACATTCGTGTGCCCACAGAAAAAGTGGTGCACTGGGCCATGACCTTGACCCACATCTAGCTTATCGGCGTGGGCAATGGCTTGAGAGATATATTGCTTGCCAAGATACACAGCTTTATGAAGGCGGTTGCCTTGAGCAAGATAAGAAGCAATCGCAGAAGAAAGGGTGCAACCTGTTCCGTGAGTATTTTTAGTCGCGACACGTTTAGCGCTCAATAACTCACTGCTCTCTTGCTCAATAAGGAGATCATTACTGTTTTGGTCTTTCTCCAAGTGCCCGCCTTTTAGCAGCACCGCTTTCGCCCCAAGTGCGCGTAATGACTCGATCATCGCCCCCATTTGATCTTCATCTTGAGGGACTTCTCCCCCGATCAAAGCAGCGCCTTCAGGCAGGTTCGGGGTAATTAAATCAGCGAGCGGAAGCAGCTCTTGTTTGAGCGTAGAGATTGCCGATTGTTCTAGTAACAGATCACCGCTTGTTGCAACCATGACAGGATCAACCACAAGATGCTTAGGTTGGTATTGACGTATTTTAGCCGCTACAACTTTGATGATTTCCGCATCCGCCAACATACCGACTTTAACAGCAACCACATTCAGGTCGGTGAAGACCGCATCGAGCTGGCTTTCAATATGCGCTAGTGGAATCGGGTGAATCGCACTGACACCCTGTGTATTTTGCGAAGTAATTGCAGTGATGACTGAGCATGCATAACTGCCTGTCGCTGAGATGGCTTTAATATCTGCTTGGATGCCTGCACCACCACCGCTGTCAGATCCAGCAATGGTTAATACAATAGGTGTTGTGTCTTGTGAATGTGGCATAGATGCTCCTACTACAAGACGTATAGGAACTCTCGACCACGAAAAGACGCTCAAAAAAAGAGACTGACTCTTGAATGCGAGTACACTAAACCTGAGATATGGAATTAGTGCGCATAGTTCCCTACGTCAGTGCTAACTGAATCAGGTTCTACGGGTCTCGCTTCGCGATCTCAGCCCTTTCCCTATAGGGTAGGCTCCCCGACTATTTCCGCAGATGATAACAATAAAAGTCGTTTTATTGCATCACTATTTGGTGCGCTGCTGCAAAAAACAAACAAAACCCCAGCCCGAACATATGGCATTAATTGCTTATTTTTGTAACAGGATAAATTTCTGAACTATAGTAACTTAGCTTACATGGAATTAAGGAGAGAGCTATGAGCCAGGAGGCACTACTATCTCGACTAAACGAGTTACCGAGAATCCAGAAAGTACTTCAAGAGCTTCTCGATATGGTCAACACAAGTGACGTCGACTTTAAACTGTTAGCAAATAAAATATCGACCGATCAAGTCCTTAGCGCAAGATTACTACGTTTAGCCAATTCTGCTCACTTTGGTGGAAGCAAGAGTGTATCTTCGATAAATGAAGCCTTACTTCGAGTTGGAACAGGCCCAGTCAGAACCTTAGTTGTTGCTTCAGTTCTCTCTAGCGCCTTTCCTAAAATCAAAACATTAGATATGGATAAATACTGGGAGGAAACGTTCGAAGTGTCGATTATTGCCAGCAAAATTGCCATTGAGACAGGCATGGATAGCAATGAGGTTTTCACCACCGGAGTATTGCACAACATTGGCGAATTGATGATTCATACGTTAGTTCCAGAGCAAGCAAAATCAATAGCACAAAGAGCCGAAGCAGGTGAAAACGCAATAGCAGTTCAGGAAGAAATATTAGATATCACAGCGCCTACTCTTGGAGCAAAACTAGCCAAGACTTGGCATTTCCCAGATGATATGGTCGACGCCATCGCAAATTTTGCTGAGCCACGAGATGCCGAGATTTCTCCTAAAATGGCCACGACACTGCATTTGGCACGATCTATTCATCGCGATTGGGATCAGCTTGAGAGCGAAGAAGGTAAAGCTCGCTACCTTGCTGAACATCCAGACTCTCGCCTTTTACATATATCAGCCGCCTTCGCACCAACAATCGACAAGTATCGAGGCAATGGTCGTGACCTCGCTTCACACTTAAATGCTGCGTAATGCAATAGGTGAGCACTCAGCTCACCTTTTTCTATTCAAACTTTAAGTTATCGCATAGACTCAGATTAATAATTTTTTGTTATGAGAAAATGTGATGATCAATCCTGTCTGGCTCAAGACCTTTGTTACTCTGATCGATACAGGCCATTTCACAAAGACCGCTGAAAAGCTGTTTATGACTCAGCCAGGTGTTACCCAGCACATTAAAAAACTTGAGCAGGCTTGCGGTTACCCTTTAATCGAAAGACATAACAAGAGTTTTGACATCACCGAAGCGGGTCGTAATGTCTATCAACATGCGATTCAGCTTGAGCGCCAAGAATCAGAGCTGCTTAATTCTCTCAATAGAGAAGACCCCTTTTCAGGCAGTGTTTCACTTTCTTGTTCCGGTTCATTGGCACTACTGCTCTACCCGCATTTACTTAATTTACAATGTAAATACTCTCAACTTATACCTAGGCTAGAAGCCGCCCCTCATCACAAAATTGTTGCAGACGTCTTATCAGGTGCGACAGATATTGGGATTGTGACGCAAATTCCGTCTGATTCTCGCTTTGAATCCGAAGTGTTAGGTAATGAGCCATTGTGTTTACTGTTGCCGAAAGCGCGTGCAACCAAGGGTTTAGGCCAAGAGAGCTTGAAAGAAATCGGTCTAATCCAACACCCTGATGCAATTCACTACCTTTCCATTTACTTTGCTCAATGTGGGGAGTCTGAACTGGAGAAAATGAATATCGATGATATCCCGGTCACAGGCTACATCAATCAGTTAAGCCAAATCCTGTTGCCTGTTGCCAATGGATTAGGATTTACCGTCTTGCCCAAAAGCGCACTCGATTCGTTTGCCGAGAGTAAACGAATTTCTATCTTCGAGCCAAGTAATGAAGTGGTAGAAACCTTGTATTTCTTGACTAAAAAACATCGCCAGCTACCGAAGCGATTTGAAACTATTAAAAACGAAGTGGTGCAACATTTTCAGCAGTAAAATATACGCTCGTTAACCAAAACTGATCGTGGTTTCTAACTCTTCAATCGAAGCGCCACCATGAGCGCCGACAAGCACAATCGTCACAGCAAAGCGATTACCGTCTATCGAACGTAAGAAGAAGGTTTCAATCTTTCTTTCGCCCATCACTAAGAACTGGGTTTTAATACTATAGACCGAATAATCCCAGTGACCAGACTCGTCAATGACTAAAGAGCCTAATGTGCCAACCTTTGCAGTGACACTCTTAGGATTGAAACGAATGCGACGACGGTTTTCTCCACTGATCGAGAACATACCGGAGTCAAACAGCAATGGGGAGAAGTCACGCTGTACCATTGATAGTAGGCTCGCATCACCCGACGGCGCACCAAAAGAGTTCACTATATGGGTATTATTGGTCATTTGGTTTAAGTAAGCCATAACGTTCTCCTTAAGATATCTAGACTCAACCAAAGTGAGCGTTCATATCTTCTACCAACGCAATGTGCATGCCAAAACAGACAAACTCAACAAGGTGCATATTATCTCATATTTTCAAATAGATAATATTTCCGCAAAAAATTCGCTATCTGCATTCTCAAAATGGGAAGCAAAACAAGAGATCTAGAACCAAAATGAAAATATCATTCTCACATTGAATATCACCGTCTAAAACGAAAAGGAGGAGCTCATTGCTCCCCCTTTAATTATCTTGATTGATAGCAAAGATCGTTATTCTATGTCTCGACTTGGAGGGTTCTAAGTTGTTCGACTAATGCAGTCACGATCGCATCATCGGTCGAGCCTGCACCTAGTCCGAGTTCGCTATACCCCATATCATTGATCTTGATATTGGATTGCCCACCATTTTCATCGGTAGCTTCTAACAGAGTGTATGCATCGTCGTTAGGGTCATTGATATCATCAACCACAGTTGCATCGATATGAGCAAACAGCTCACTCATGCTCGGTGCATCTGGCAGCAAGTCTGATAAATCGATGATGTCATCGCTGACAGAGAAATCCGCTAAGGTGTCTTGGATTGGATTCAAGGTAGTACCTGCATTCTCACTCAGCATCACAAAGGTATCTTCACCGAGTCCGCCTAACAAGATGTCGCCACTTGCACTGCCAGTTAAAGTATCGTCCCCTTCATGCCCATAGGTTTGAGAGATGGAGATCGCTTGATCGCTGACTAGGGTACTTAGCAGCTCAGCTTGAGTCATACTGGAAGTATCTTTACTGGTCAGTTCGCTGATCAGTACATCTTGTAAGGTAATGGTTTGAACCAAATCTTGATGGCTATCGAACAAGCTAATATGCGTATCGGCACCTACCTCATCAATGTTCACTTGCTGTGCCACTGCGACCGACTGCCAAACATCGTTAGCATTGACGAAACCTGATAGGTCAATGATGTCTTCGCCAGCATCAAAGTCTTTCACGTAATCAGTACCTGGCTGCACAGATGTACCAACCGTAGAGTCACTCCAAGCGAAGCTGTCTGATTGCCCTACATCAGAACCATCATTAGGACCGCCCCACAACCATTCATCTGCGCTGCTTGCTTGTAGCAAGTCATAACCAACACTACCTTGTTGAGCTACATTACCAATCACAGTAATCGCAATGACATGCTGCGTAGTTTTTACGCCATCCGACACATCAACAATAAACTCATCCGTGTCCGTGGCACTAGCGACTAAGTCATTGGTTGAGCCAGGAGTAAGTTTATAGTCCCATTCACCGGTTGTTGGATTAAAGCTCAACGTACCGTACTGACCGATTGAGTTACTAACTAACTGCCATGTAAGATCGCCAGTGTCAGTTTCGGTGTCTGTCGCGGCAAGCTGCCCAGATGTTTGATTGAGATAATCTTCTTGAACCTGACCTGTCGCCGAACCGGTAATCACAGGCGTGTCATCGGTACCTTGAATGTTCACGGTCAACACTTGAGTAATCACGCCACCATTGTCATCATCAATGGTCACAGTAAAGGTGTCACCTACTAGCTCATCTTTAAGCAATAATCCTGCAGCGACATTGAGGGTGTAGTTCCATGCACCGGTAGTGCGGTCAATCGTTATTTCACCAAAGCTGCTGGTCAGCACTTGTACATCTCCAGTCAAAGCGAAGGTGTGCGTATCACTGGTGTCTTCATCGTCTATAACAATACTGCCACTTGCCGATGTAATCGCGCTATCAGCATTGATGGTTTCGGTCAGTGTACTACTTGAGGTAACGACATTCGGTGCGCCATTGGTACCCGTCACTTCAAATTCAACCACTTGGGTGTCTGTTTCATCCAGCTCATCCATCACTTGAATGGTGTAGCTGAGCATTAGGGTTTCGCCCGCCGCTAAGGATTGAATATCAGCATGAGTATTATTTAGTTCGAAGTCCCACGCACCGGTAGTCTGATTCACCGTTAGCGTGCCTCGGGCATCCGAACTGAGCACTGACCAAGAGTGAGGGTCCGAGGTATCAGGGTCGCCACTATCAAACGTGCCCGAAAGGGTTAACAATGTATCTTCTGTCACTTCTTGAGTCGCAATGGCAACAATATCAGGCGCGTCATTAGTACCGTTAATGGTGATAGTGATATCGATGATATTAGATACGCCATTTTCACTATCAACCGCTTTGACTTGAATCGTATCTGTAGTGCTTTCGCCTACTGACAGCGCATTAACCGCAGGAGCAGTATCATCGACCACATAGGTCCACTCACCTAAAGCGTTCACTTGTAGCGCGCCTAAGCTGCCATTCGAGACGATAGAGAAGGTTGCACTATCTCCCACATCAGCGTCGCTGACCACCAGCTTACCTGATGCGCTGCTGCCTGAAGCTTCTTGCACTATGCCTTGAACATCACCGGATAACACCGGCACATCATTAGAACCAGTGACAGTTACCGTCACCACTTGGCTCACTTCCGCACCCAAATCATCGGTAGCGAACACGGTAAAGCTTTCAGTCACCACCTCATTTTCAGCAAGGGCTTGGAGATGTGGTTCATCATTGTAGATGGTGTAGCTCCACTCACCGGCTGCATCAATAATAAATAAACCATAGGTACCATTGAGTGACTTAGCATCAAAGGTCACGGTATCACCTATATCGACATCATCACCAATGAGCTGTTTGGTTTGGGTAAGCACACCGTCTTCACTTAATGCGGCATTGGCATCACCGCTGATGGTTGGAGCATCATTGACCCCGTTGATGGTAATGACGATGTCTTTTTCAGATTCTAAGCCTAAGCTATCGACCACTTTAACGGTGATGGTTTCAGTGACTGGCGCTGAATCTCGACCATTGAGCTCAATAAGATCATTCCTAGTCGTATCTAGGTCATAACTCCATTCTCCCGATGCGCCATTCCACATCCACATCAAGCTAAACGCACCATACTGGGGAACACTCTCAATACTCCAATTGTGGCTATCATTGGTATCGACATCACCCGGTTGCAATGTACCTGACAGGGGTGAGGTCTTATCAGCGTTGATGGACTCGGCTAAATCGCCGGTGATGTTTGGCGCATCATTACTGCCTTGTACATTCACCGTGAACTCTAATAGCTGCGGTTGACCACTACCATCAACAACGGTTTTACCATGTTCATCCACCACATACAGCGTAAAGGTATCTTGTGCCGTTTCACCGATTTGTAGCGACTGAACGGCATTGCTGCTGTTGTTTAAGGTGTAATCCCAGTTGCCGCTCGCATCCACGCTGATGCTGCCGTATTGACCAGAACCATCGACTAAGGTCCAAGTTGGGTTGTCACCTAAATCTGTTGGTGCAGCTAGCGACCCCGAAGCGGTGTACATGCCGTCATCACTGCCGTCTCGGTCATCCACATCTTCTGTCATGGTGAGCGTTTCAATCACAGGGTCCACAACCAGTACGTCTTCACCTACACCTGTTACTTGCAAGGTAATGGTTCGTGTATCAGTCGCAAGCTCGCTATCGGTAACCGTCACGATAAAGGTTTCAGTGGCCGTTTCTCCATGAGCAAGATCGTTAACCGCAGCGTTATCGGCCAAAACGTAAACCCACTCTCCGCTGTCTGCATCGAGTGTTAAGGTGCCGTAAGTGCCTGATTCAGGAGTAGTTGGATCCAGCGACCATGTATGCGTGTCGCCGTTATCTGGATCATCGACATCAAGCACACCGGATGCTTGTGGAGACACTTCATCGGTCACTTCACCCACCTGAACAGTAACGCCCGGCGTAGGTTCAGTAGCAGGGGAATCGGTAAAGGTGATCACTGGTTCATCGTTTGTACCTGTGATCAAGACATTCATGCTGTAATGATCGCCACTGGTGGTTTGGATGCTCCACGTTTCGGTAATGTTTTGCCCTTCAGATAACCCCTGCACCAAAGCACTGTTGTTGAACAGTTGGTAATCCCAATCGGATGATGAGGTGAAATCAAGTTCACCGAACACGCCTCCTGACAATGGCGAAACTTGGCTGATAGTGTAAGCAGGAGCAATTGTCCCAGAAACCGTAGGCTGAGTATCTTCTATAACAACGGCGTTAATCGTGCCTAAATTGGTACCCGGCCCCGTTCCACCACCAAAACCGTTTTCATCTTGGCCATAGACATCAATGGTGATCTGATGCCATTCCGAGACACCACCATCGTTGTCGGTTGCAGAAACATAGAAGGTTTCTTGGCCGACATCACCCAAATTAAGCGCTTGAGTATCTGGATCGCTGTTGTTTAACTGGTAAACCCATTGGCCATTGTTACCTAGAGTTAACGTGCCGTAGATGCCTTGACCGTAGTCGGCGTCATCAGGATCGGTGCCATTCTCAATCGCCCAACTGACCACTGAGCTGTCTTTGTCGACATCCGAAGAGGTCAGCTGCCCACTGGTAGAGCTGAAATCGATCCCACCAAAGTTAGCACCATCTTCAATCACACTACCTGAGCTATCCCCAGTGATGACAGGCACATCATTAGTCCCTTCAATGTTGATGGTGACGTATTGAGTGATTACGCCGCCAAAGTCATCTTCTGCAATCACAGTGAAGACTTCTGACACCACTTCTTCACGTTTCATCGCATCTAGGGAGTCCGGATAAGCCGTAAAGCTCCACTCGCCCGCTTGGTTAATATCAAACTGACCAAAATTACCTTGGTAACTATTGGCAATAAAGCTTGGTGTATCGGCATCGTCTATATCTGACAAGGTCATCACACCCGTAATATCGGGAGCGGCTTGGTCTTCGACGAAGGTACCGGCAATATCACCGGATACGGTTGGCAGATCATTGGTGCCACGAATGGTGATCACCACATCACGACTGTCGGTTTCACCATAGCTATCGACCACTTCAACCGTGAAGTTTTCTTGCAAGGTTTGATTTGGATTGAGCTCTTGGATCTCTTCTAGCGCATTGCTGAGTGAGTAGACCCAAGCGCCGCTAGAGGTCATGGTAAAGCTGCCGTAATTGCCGACTAGATTGCTCGGTGACCATAAGTGAGTATCGTGAGCGTCTGGATCACCATCTTGCAATTGACCACTGAAGCTGGCGGTATCTTCTCGGATGGTTTTCGCGACATCCCCTTTAATACTAGGACCATCATTGTTGCCTTCGATATCAATGGTGAAATCTTTAATCGACACTTCGCCAAATCGGTCGACAGCTTTGATTTGCACCGTATCTTGAAGAAGGTCGCCTTCATCAAGTCGATTGACAGCGTTGCTGCCATTATCGAGGGTGTAAACCCAACCACCATTTGTATCGAGTACAAAATTGCCATAACTGCCGTTTGAAATAACGGTCCAAAGCGCAGAGTCGCCAACATCAGGATCGCCAGAACCAAAGGTGCCACTGATGGTGTTTGGCGCATCATCTTCAACAATCGTCGGCGTATCGCCCAATACGATATCAGGTGTGGTGTTAACACCAGCCACCGAAATATCCACAGTGATAGTTTCTGTAGCACCGTTGATATCTGTGACTTCAACTTGGAAAGTATCGACTTCTGTTGTGCCAGGTGGGATCGATTGGGTACTCCAACGGGTGCTATCAAGTTGATATAACCATTGGCCGTTATCATCAACGGTTAAGATGCCGTAAAGACCACTCGCCTCACCGTTAATATCTTCGCCAACCACTTTCCAGCTGTGTGCATCGTTGGTATCGATATCGAGGGCTAGCAGCTTACCTATTGCGCTACTTTTCGCTGGCGTATCTTCAATCACACTGCCGGTTGTACCACCGGTAATGCTTGGTGTGTCATTACTGCCTTCAATCGTAATGGTGATGGTTTCAGTGTCGGATGCATTGTTGGAGGATTTGTTGTCATTGGTGTCATCAGTAACCGTGACCAAAAAGGTTTCAGTCAATGTTTCACCTGGCAGCAAGGCTTGAACCGCCGAGTGACCATTGGTTAAGGTGTAAGTCCACTCACCGTTGGCGTCAATTAGTAGCGAGCCGTACTGGCCTTGATTGGTTTGCAGTGACCAAACATGGTCATCCAATCCATCAACATCATTGTGATTAAGTTGACCTGAAGTGGTCACTGGGAGTGCATCATCTTCGGTCACCGTACCCACTAGCACACCATCAATTTCTGGTGCATCGTTGCGCCCCTTAACCGTGACAACGACTTGCTGGGTATCTACTTGGTTATGTTTATCAACCACTTGGACGGTGAAATATTCTTTGACGTTTTGATTGAGCGAAAGAGCTTGGGTGTTGGCTGCTTGCGTAGCATTGGTGTCTAAGGTGTAAGTCCACACACCATTTTGATTGATAGTCAGAGAACCAAATTGTCCATCAGGGTCGCCAACAATCGACCAAGTGTGTACCTCATTAACGTCAGGGTCGCCAGTGTTCAACGTACCACTGCGAACGCCACTACCATCGTCTTCCCAGATAGTTCGAGTTGAACGACCTGAAATATTCGGCGCATCATTTTGACCGAGAATATCGATATCGATTTCAAAGCTGTCAGTGCCGCCATTACCATCGTTGACGATAGCCGTGAACGTTTGTTCTTCGTAGAGCTCGCCGTGTTCAAACGACTGAGTCAAACTAGGATCGAGTGTGTATTCCCACTCACCGCTTTGGTTGATGGTGATACTGCCGTAGCTGCCTTGGCCATTACCTTGAATTGACCAAGTGTGAGTATCCGTCACATCAATATCAGCAACACTGAGCACACCATCGACCACCAGCATTAAGTCTTCTACGGTGTTGCCGCTATCATCACCGCTAATCACAGAATCATCATTGGTGCCTTCAATGGTAATGACGATATTTTGTTGCGATGTTCCCCCTAATCCATCATCCACTTCAACCACAAAGGTCTCTTGTACTTCCTGACCTTCCGCCAATGGTTGTGCGGCATAATTATCAAGGGTGTAAGTCCATTCCCCCGTTTGGTCATCGATTGATATTGAACCGTAGGTCGAATCCGTTTCTCCGACTAGAGCCCAAGTGTGCGTTGCCCCGTTATCGACATCGACTGGGGTAAGCGTACCTGTGGTTTGTAGAGTCGCTTCCTCTTTCACCTCACCAGACAGATCCCCCACCATAGTAGGAATATCATTGGTGCCGACAATGGTGACGGTCACGGTATGCTCTGTGCCATCGAGCGATTCTACGGTAAAGGTTTCAACCTTTGTTTCTCCCTCTGCTAAGTATTGAACATCAGCATTATCAACCGTGTAGGTCCAATCGCCATCTTGAGTAATATCTAAGCTACCTAGAGCGCCTGCACTGGTGATGCCTGTGGCAGCAACTAAGATCTCTTCGTCTTCGCCATCGACATCGGAAATACGTAGTGAGCCAGTATCAATAAGCTGTGGAGTAGACTCATCTTCGGTTACGGTGCCGACATCGTCACCGGAGATCACTGCAGCATCGTTGACGCCAGTAATAGTCACAGTAATGGTGTGTTCGGTGCCATCGAGCGATTCTACGGTGAAGGTTTCAACTTTGGTTTCGCGCTCGCCAAGGTATTGCACGTCAGCATTATCGACTTGGTAATCCCAGTTACCTGCAGTATCGATGGTCAACGAACCCAATGCGCCCGCAGAGGCAACCACACTGTTTGGTTTAAATTCAGCGTCGCCGCTATCAGCATCTGAAATGGTCAAGGTGCCAGAGTCAGTAAGGAGTGGAGTATCATCATCTTCGGTCACCGCGCCAACATCATCACCGGCAATTTCGGCGCTGTCGTTGACACCAATGATAGTCACAGTGATGGTGTGCTGCGTGCCATCTAACGATTCAACAGTGAAAGTCTCAACTTTGGTTTCGCCCTCGCCGAGGTATTGCACATCGGCATTATCAACCTGGTAATCCCAATTGCCTGCGGCATCTATGGTGAGTGAGCCCAATGCACCAGAAGACGCCACTACACTACTTGGTTTAAATTCAGCTTCACCATCATCAGCGTCAGTAATGGTTAACGTTCCAGAGTCAGTCAGGAGAGGATTACTGTCATCTTCCGTTACTTCGCCAGTATCAACACCAGCAATCACTGCGGTGTCGTTGATTCCAGTAATGGTCACGGTAATGGTGTGCTGTGTGTCATCGAGTGATTCAACGGTAAAGGTTTCAATTTTGGTTTCGCCATCGCCCAAATATTGCACTGAATCATTGGCAACGACGTAGTCCCAATTGCCCGCTTCATCGATGGTTAACGACCCTAGAGCCCCTGCTGATGCAACCACACTGGTCGGTTTAAATTCAGCTTCGCCGTCGTCTGCATCTGAAATGGTCAAAGAGCCAGAATCGGTAAGTAGTGGTGTGCTTTCGTCTTCCGTTACTTCACCGGTATCAACGCCTGCAATCACAGCGCTGTCGTTCACACCGGTAATGGTGACGGTAATGGTGTGCTGCGTGCCATCAAGAGATTCAACGGTAAAGGTTTCTACTTTGGTTTCACCCTCGCCGAGGTATTGCACGTCAGCGTTATCGACTTGGTAATCCCAGTTGCCTGTAGCATCTATGGTTAGTAAACCCAATGCGCCCTCAGAGGAAACCACACTGCTTGGTTTAAATTCTGCTTCACCGTCATCGGCATCTGAAATGGTTAAGGTACCAGAGTCGGTCAGCAGTGGCGAATCATCATCTTCGGCCACGGCGCCAATATCATCACCCGAGATTTCTGCCCTGTCGTTGACGCCAATAATGGTGACGGTCACGGTATGCTCTGTGCCGTCAAGTGATTCTACGGTAAAGGTTTCAACCTTAGTTTCGCCCTCTGCTAAGTATTGAACATCAGCATTATCAACCGTGTAGGTCCAATCACCATCTTGGGTAATGTCTAAGCTACCTAAAGCGCCTGCACTGCTAATTCCTGTGGCAGCAACAAAAAGTTCTTCGTCTTCACCATCGACATCAGAAATACGTAGTGAGCCAGTATCAATAAGCTGTGGGGTGGACTCATCTTCAGTTACCGTGCCGACATCATCACCAGTAATTACCGCGGCGTCATTGGTACCAATTATTTGAATGGTGATCGGGTGTGAAGTGCCATCAATGGATTCAACCGTGTAAACCTGAGTGATGGTTTCACCTTCGCCCAAGTATTGGATTGAGCTGCTCTCTAACTCGAAATTCCATTGGCCATTTTCATCAATAGTAAGCGCGCCGATCGCATCTTCCGGAGCAGTCAGAGACGCAGGAACAAACAACTCTTCGTCAGCGCCATCCACATCACTGATGGTTAATGTGCCAGATTCCGTTAACAGCGGTGTAGACTCGTCTTCTTTAACGCTGCCTGTGTCTTGGCCTGAAATCACCGCTGCATCGTTGACACCGATAATGGTTACCGCCACGGTGTGCTCCGTGCCATCAACCGAACTCACGGTGAAAATCTCTTGTTTGGTTTCTCCTTCACCTAAATATTGCACGTCAGCGTTGTCGACGCTGTATTGCCATAGGCCGGTTTCATCAATCTCGAGCTGTCCCAGAACACCCGCAGCAGGTACGACGCTATTGGTATCAAACGCTTCTTCTTGCTGACCATCAACATCAGTAACAGTCAATTGACCAGAGTCTGTTAACTTTACCCCTTGTGAGTCCTCCACTACCTGACCGAAATCGACCCCTGCAATCACTGCCGCATCATTGATACCGGTAACGGTAATGGTCACGGTTTGAAGTTCGCTGTCTAACCCACCGTCATCTGTAACGGAGTAAAGGAAAGAGACTTGGGTGGTTTCACCTTCTGGTAAGAAATCGAAATCGGTTTCGGTTTCAAAAACAAAGGAACCGTCAGAGTTGACCGTGACACCACCGAGCTCCGGGTTTGCGACTAATTGGTAAGAGGCGATGGTGCCATCAACATCTTCCCCTTGAGGTAATCGCCCTTCTAATCTCTGGTTTTCAACAACAGTTTCAACACTATCAAATGCAACAGGAGCATCATTAAGTGGCTGGAGCAATATTTGTACACTAGCTTGTTGAACACTATTAAACGCTCCTACGCCATCATCAACGCTATATGAGAACAAACCAGCAGCATCCCCTTCTTGGCACTCCTCTGGGGCGTGAAAACAGATGTTTTCGAGCTGCTCTATAGTAAGCGTTTCTCCAATAGTAATTGGGGTTCCATCAAAATGGGACATAAAGCCTTTGGTTGGCAGCTCCGTGACCGTGATGCTCAATACCTCTCCATTTACATCAAACGGAATTAGTGGAGAAACAAGATTAAACCCTGATTCCTCAGTGAACGTTCTCTGCTCATTGAATACTTGCGGCGATTGATTGGTCGCTTGATATGCCGGGTCATCAAACAAAGAGACTCTCTGCTTTTCTCCTTGTTCTTTATCTAGCCCTCGTGTTTCAAACTCTGTTTTAGCGAGCTTCTCGACACCATCTCTTTCTATTGATTGAGACAAGGTTAGACTTGCACCATTAGTTCCACCAGCGGCTGGAGAAAACTCACTCAGTGCCGTTGGATCCAAGCCTTGTTCCAGTAAGCGAGCGACATCATCAATATCAGAATCAAAAGCGAGGGGTTGTTCTGAGCTATCAATTAATGCATCTCTTAACTCGGGAAGACTATCTAAGTCCGACTGTGTTATGACAATCTCTTCTGGTCGTGGTGGGAGCCCCAAAGGAAGCACTCTAACGTTGCCATCTTTATCAACCGCTATCTGCGCACCTTCAGGAAGGGAAAGTGATTGCTTCATAACTGGCTCCTTAGTCGTCTTGAATAAGTCCTGCCACCAGCGTTTGCTTAGTGGAACAAGGCATGGACACTAGGTATCGCAAGTTATGAGCCAATTTATTACATGATATTGTTAGAAAATAAGCCTCTATTTTTTAATGAGTTAGGTAAAGGCTGTTAGTTTTCGGAAAGTTGTTGTCAGATAGACAATCAAATTGAAAACGAAAAGTAGAAATTAAAAAAGGGAGCCGATGGCTCCCTTTTTCTGGTGATATTTTTCATTATGCTTCGAGTACGTCTTCGCCAGACATCTCTGAAATCAGCAATAAATCATCTTCATCAAGCTTCATACCCAAGACGGGTAGACCGTGCTGAACCACCCAGCAGAAGAAGAATACGAATACGCCTAAAGCGACCAAACCTAGTGATAACATAGCCAAACCTCCTCCTTGGTTATCAAAACAGTATCGATAACTTGAAGATGCGACTACTTGAGAGGGATAAAGCAAAAGGCCTTTGAAAATACTTAGTTCTTATACGTTTTTCGATGCACTCTTAACGACGGATTCGTTAAGCCCTGTGTCTCTTTTTGCGTTCAGTTTATTCGTATTTACTCTGGGAGTTTACTCGGTTCTCTACACCTTAAAGTTATTGGGATACCCTTTCAATATAGTGATACCGTACAAATGTCGCAACTACATTTAGTGCTAGATCAATATAAGATCACAAACTTTATGCTTCCATGCGCATAATTATCCATTAGAGCACTTTTTACCGCTACAAGTGATGCGATTTCAGCTTGTTCTTTCCTGCGATGTCTAGGTAATCAAATACCTGACGTACAAAAGGAGCCCCCACTTTTGAGCCACCATTACCATGTTCGATCACCACAGTTGCGACATATCTCGGCTGATCACAAGGTGCAAAAGCGGTAAACAATCCATGGTCAAGAAGGTCGTAACTTAACTCCTTGGAGTTATAAACCTGGTCCTTTTTTAAACCAAACACCTGAGCCGTCCCTGATTTACCACCGCTACAATAGTCAGCCCCTCGAAACGCTCTACGCCCCGAACCTCGACTACCAGAGTTAACCAATCGCATCGCGTTCATTGCAATGTCCCAGGTATTATCACTCACCCCTTTAATCAGCTCATCGACCTTGGTCGATTTGGGCTTTTCTTCACCAAATGGCGTACCGTGAGCTAAGGTCGATCTCAATAAATGAGGCGCAATGACTTGACCGTGATTCACTAATACAGACGTTGCCTTAGCTATCTGCAAAGGCGTCGCTGTCCAGTAACCTTGCCCAATACCAATAGGCACAGTGTCGCCTTTGTACCAAGGCTGACGATAGCGAGACTCTTTCCACTCTCGGGTTGGCATATTGGCTCGCGTCTCCTCCGGAATATCAATACCCGTCAATCGACCAAAACCAAACATATTCATCCAATCTGAAATACGATCGATACCTAGCTCATAAGCAATGTGATAGAAAAAAGAATCAACCGACTCTTCAATCGCTAGCGTGACATTCACAGGCCCGTGCCCCCAGCGTTTCCAATCTCGCCACACCTTAGTTTGTCTTGTCGTACCCGGAATTCGCCATGCGCCATGATCATTACGAACTGTATCTGGCTCGATAATGTCTTCACTTAACCCTGCAACGGCCATAAAGGGTTTGATGGTCGAGGCAGGAGGATACACGCCCAAAGTTGCCCGATTGACTAATGGATGAAATGGGTCGTTGAGCAGCTTACTGTAGGCTTTACTCGAAATCCCCTCGACAAACAGGTTAGGGTCATAGCTTGGGCTAGACGCCATAGCAAGAACACTATTATCACGAGGGTCCAACACCACGGCACTACCTTCTCTATGATCAAGCTTATCGAATACAAACTTCTGCAAGTCGATATCAATGTTAAGCACCAAATCCTGACCTGAAACTGGCGGGACATACTCAATAGTTCGGATAATGCGGCCACGGCTATTTACCTCAACCTCTTGATAGCCTTGCTGACCATGAAGTAAGTGCTCGTAATACTTTTCAATACCCAGTTTGCCGATCGTTTTCGTTGCTCGGTAGTTCGCAAGCTCGCCACTCTCATCGAGTTGCTTGAGATCACGGTCATTGATATGAGCAACGTAACCCAAGACGTGAGTCAGTATTTCACCGTATGGGTAATCTCGCTTCATCTCGACATCAATAGAAAAGCCCGGTAGCTCATATTGATGGACTGAGAATCGCGCAACCTCTTGTTCTGTTAAGCCATTCTTGACGATGACAGGTTTAAAGCGCTTACCGTGATGGTTGTAAATTTTTTCTCGTTGAGTATCAGAAATCGAGACCAACTGCCCCAGTTTATCCAAAGAGGCATTCAAATCCCCTACTTTTTCCGGAATCATCTGTAAAACGTAAACAGGAAAGTTATTCGCTAAGATTTTGCCATTGCGATCATAGATTAACCCTCTGGTTGGAGCGATAGGCAAGACCTGAATTCGATTGTCATTAGCACGAGTTTTGTAGTAATCGACTTGCTTTACTTCTAAGCGATAAAGGTTGGCAACAAGCACTCCAAGTAGAGCGATCATTGCAACAAAGGCGACAATCGCTCGATTTCGAAACAACTTGGCTTCTTGATCATGATTTCGTATCGCTTTGCTTTGATGATGAAAGTTCATAGACAAGGTTTAAAGATTGGCTGAGGAGCCTCTCTTTATGCATTTACATTTAGTTACATTTGTCGCAGACGTTACCAATAACCGAATTCAAGTATGTACGAGCAATGTAAACAAAGTCAGAAAACGACCATGTAAAAACAAAAAAGCCCCGAATGATGACATTCGAGGCTTAACCATTTAATACAGTTTATGCGCCTATTACGCCGCCATCTTCACGAGTAATCGCCATAATAGTCGAGCGCGGTTTGCTGTTACCACCCGCAGGGAAGTGCGACGGTGCACCATCTTCTCCTGGGTGCTGAACACCGACAAACATGGTTTTGTTATCCGCCGAGAAAGTAAGTCCAGTAATCTCACAAGCAATAGGGCCTGTTAGGAAACGGCGCACTTCGCCCGTCATTGGGTCACCACACAACATCTGGTTGTTACCTTGGCCAGCAAAGTCACCTTTGTTCGAGTAGTTACCATCAGTTTGAATCCATAGGCGTCCAGCCGCATCAAAACCAATACCATCTGGGCTATTAAACATGTTATCAGCGTTGATGTTATCACTGCCTGCGTACAAGTTACCTTTATGCACTTCTGGGTTGCCAGCAATCAGGTACAGATCCCACTCAAAACCATCACTTGTGTGGTCACCATTTTGTGGTACCCAACGCACAATCTGTCCGTAGTGGTTTTCTTTACGTGGGTTAGGGCCTCCTACAGGCTGACCTTCTTTTACGCCGCGATGCTTATTGTTGGTCAAAGTACAGAACACATGATTGTTGTCAGGGTGAACTGCAACCCACTCTGGGCGGTCCATCGTCGTTGCACCAACGTGAGTAGCCGCGCGGCGAGCAAAGATCATCACCTCGGCTTGATCTTTAAAGCCGTTCTCTTTAGTTAGACCATTTTTACCATGCGTCAGCTCTAACCATTGGCCTTTGCCCTTAAGCTCTTTGTCATCCATTTCGAACTTAGCAACGTACAAAGTACCTTCTTCTAACAGATCGCGATTCGCTTTGTCATTACCTGGTTGGTACTTGTTCTTAGAGACAAACTTGTACAGGTGCTCGCCACGCTCATCGTCACCTAGATAAACCACAACATGACCGTTGTCGTTGATTAACAGAGCGGCATTTTCATGCTTAAAGCGGCCTAATGCAGTGCGCTTAAGTGGCGTTGAGCTTGGGTCGTTAGGGTCGATTTCAACCACCCAACCAAAACGGTGTGGTTCATTTGGATGCTTAGCAACATCAAATCGCTCATCACTATCGTGCCATTGATACTTGCTCTTAGCCGCTTCGACACCATAGCGTTTGTGATCAGCTGACACCTCTGCGCTGCCACTGGTACCAAAGTAACCATTAAAGTTTTCTTCACAAGTCAGGTAAGTACCCCAAGGCGTTTGACCGTTTGCACAGTTGTTGAACGTGCCTAGTGGCTTCATACCTGATGGATCGAGTTTGGTTTTCATCAGGTCATGACCCGCGGCAGGGCCTGTCAGCTGCATTTCGGTATTCGCAGTAATACGGCGGTTGCGCTGACCATTTTTGTCTAACTTCCATTGGTCGCCTGACTTAACGATTTCAAATACAGTTACGCCGTGTGCTGCTTGCGCTTTTAGCACATCATCTGCGGTCATGGCGTTACCACCGTGCTCAAACAACAAATCATAGTTAGTGTATTCGTTGTTTACGGCAATCACAGCGCGGTTTTCACTGATAGGGTAGAAGCTCATACCATCGGTATTGTCACCAAACTGGCGCAATTGTGCTTTCGAATCTTGCTTACCACTTGGGTCAAATTCTGGTGCGTCTGCGAAAATTGGATCACCCCAAGAAAGGAGTGGCGTCGCTTTATAGCCTTTAGGGACGATAAACGCATCGGCCGTTGAAGCTGGTACCGCTTCAAAGTTAAGCAGCGGGCTGTCATTTTTCGCTGCAAATGCTTTAGTAATTGGGTTAAGTGAAAGAAAAGCACTCGCACTTACGGCTGCTGTTCCAGCTAAAAATCGACGACGAGATAGACGTGCATCGATCATTTGGCTAAATTCAGAATCCTGATTGTCACACTTCTTGTCTGAAACCGAACGCATTGCTGACTCCTTTGCTTGAGTAATAATTATATAATATGCGAGCAAATCGTAGACGGAGAAAATGACACTTTGGTTAAGTTATTGTTTATTTAATATTAATTTGCAATATGACACTTACCCACAAGTTACATTTCAAACTTATTAAACTGCGCCATGGTTCACTTTTAGCTAATAAGGTATGGCGTACATACAAAAAAATGTGATCAAAAGCCTAGATCTTTTTGAAATTGGCGTCTAAATTAATCCATGTTCATGAGGAACTACATTCACATAAGCTCAATGACGAGCTGCATTGTTTCTAAGTGAGGGATTATCATGAAGAAAATGAGAAGAGCACAATTGCATCGCGTACGCATTCAGTACTGGAAAGAGTCGAACAAAGACGCGAACAAATCTTAATGTGCTAACACCCAACTAAGCTGGCTTAACCGCCAGCTTTTGCGTTTCTAGCGACCAGCAAAAGTTCATCATTAAGTCTTGACCGCCGCTAAAACAAAAAAGCCCCAACAAACGTTGGGGCAAATGGCTGGAGAAAGCCTATTTCAAATATGTCGAATGGTTCGCTTTGTCTACTTCTTCAAGGAAGAGATTTAATAGCTCTGTACCCTTCTCACCGTGGGTTTCTTTGACGTAAGCAATTACGCCTGGCTGCGTTGCTTTTCGCATCGACTCACGCTGCTCTGCGGTCAATGAGTTGACCTTCATACGTTTCTTCAACCCTTCTAGTCCGCGGTCACTAGATGCTTCAATCAAGCGCGACAAACCACGGTTTGCACTCAATGCAATCTCAACCGCATCAGAGACTATCTTCTTTTCGTCTTCCGTCAGACTATCGTAAAAGCTTTTGTTGACCATAAAGGTGTAAGGTGCGAATAGATGGTTCGTCAGCGTCAGATACTTTTGAACTTCATTGAATTTAGCAAAAGAGACCGTGGGTACTGGGTTCATCTGACCGTCGATAACCCCGGTTTGTAGTGATGAGTAAACCTCACCCCAAGACAGTGGGTATGCTTCAGCGCCTAAAGACTGGATGATTTTCTGGTGCGTTGGCAGCGTCATAGTACGAATACGCAGACCTTTGAAGTCTTCAAGATTTTCGATGGCACGCTTCGAGTTAGTGACTGAGAAAAAACCGCCTGTGTCTGGGAAACCGAGGATTTTGACATCTTTTAATTCTGACTCAATGTCAGAAGCCAGTGCTTGTCCGAACTTGCCATCGAGGACTTCATAGGTAGAGGCATTGTTATCAAACGCAAATGGCACATCCAAAACACCAATTCTTGGGTAATAACCCGCTAATGGTCCAACTGGAGACAGCGTTCCTTGAAGTTGTCCATCACGTACCATCTGGATATGTTCTTTTGCAGTCCCGAGTTGGTTACTTGGGAAGACTTGAACTTTGATCTCACCATTGGTCGCCGTTTCAACAATGTTCTTAAACACACCAGTAAACGCATGCGCTGGGTTTTCCATGATATCGGCCTTGTTGTCATGACCAATACGCAACACTTTCTCAGCCATGGCAAAAGGGGCAGCCAATAGACTCGTAGCCAGAGCAGTAGCAATCAGTGATTTGGTTAGCTTTTTCATAATAACTCCATTATGTATGAATTTTAGTTATTACCTGACTAGGCTCCCGCGCTAGTCAGGGTTTGTAGGGTTGAAGGGGTTAGGTTTTAGTGTCAGTAGCCCAGTAAACGCGGGATAAACAACACAATGTCAGGGAAAAATGCGATAGCAAACAAGAGTAATAACTGCCCGATCAGGAATGGCATTAGCTCTTTCGATATGCCTTCTATCTTCGCTCCAGTCACTGATGAGAGGACGAATAAACAAGCACCTATCGGTGGCGTCATCAATGAGATGTTCAGAGCAAGAATGAAGACAATGCCTGCGTGCAGTGGATCCATACCGATTTCCATCGTTAATGGCACTAGGATAGGAGCAAGGATGATCAACATAACATTGATATCCATGATCATACCGACCGTTAGCAGCAGAGCGATAATCAGTGCCAAGATAACGTGTGGGTTATCTGACAACGAGATGAACATATCCGCGATCATTTGTGGAATTTGGTTAAAGCTCAACCACCAGCCAAGTATCGATGCCGAGCCGATAATCAGGTAAATCACCGCTGAAATCTGCGCGGTACGAATAACCATCTGAAACAGTGCATCTAGCGTTAGATTGCGGTAGATAAATGTACCTATGATCAGCGCATAGGCCACGGCAATGGATGCCGCTTCTGTCGGCGTAACAATGCCAAACACGATGCCGCCAAGAATGATCAACGGCATCAGCAGAGCAAGTGCTGAGTTTTTGAAATGATCCAACACTTCCGCCAACGACGCTTTTTGGCTCATCTTAGGCAGATTTTTACGCTTGCCCATTGCACCGATGATTGCCATACAAACCAAACACACTAAGATGCCCGGCAAAATACCTGTCGCGAACAGGCCACCAATAGAGACGCCCATCAATGAGCCGTACACGACCATCAGACCTGACGGGGGAATCGTTGGACCTATGATTGAACCAGCTGCTGTTACAGCGCAGGCATAGTCTTTTGAATAGCCTTGCTTAACCATCGCCGGAACCAAGGTTCGACCAAATGCCGCAGCATCAGCCGTCGCCGAACCCGTGATGCCAGAGAAGAACACCGAAGCAACCATGTTGGAATGTGCAAGACCGCCGCGAAAATGCCCGACTAACGCTTCTGACAGGTAAACAAGTCGATTCGTTATGCCTGTGTGGTTCATGATCTCACCAGCAAGGATGAAAAACGGCATCGCCAAAAACGGGAAGATGTTCAGTCCATTAAAGATCTTACTGGGAGCCAGAGAGGCAAAATGCGCCCCGCCCATATCGTACATGCCGGTGATGCCTGCGACACCTAAGGCAATGGCTATCGGGGCACCGATAAGCATCAGCAAAAAAAATACAATACCGACAATCATAGCTGCTCTCCTTGTATATCAAATTTCTCAGCCGTCAAATGCAACTTCAGTGCGTAGATATCCTCTAGCCAAACCAAAAAGGCTTGAAAGCTAGACAGAGCAAAAGTGACGGGAATAGCAGCATAGGCATACGCCATTGGCATAGAAAACACGGTAGAGAGTTGATTGGCCCCTTTTTCAGCAAAGGTGTACCCCAAATAGGCGATATAGCCAAAGAAGCTAAATGTCAGTGCGCCAACACAAAGCTTGATAATTTGTTGAATGGTTTGAGGGAATCGTCGAGTAACGAACTCCAGTCCCATATGCTCTCTTCCAGCAGTGCAACATGGCACCGCCATTAAGATGGCCCATATCATGATGTAGCGTGCGAGTTCTTCTACCCAAACCAGCTGCAGTTTGAGCATGTATCGATCTAATACTCCCAACCAAACATCCAATATCAGTAAGATAGTCAGAATTCCTACTGCAAATTGATTGGCTTTGTTGAGCCGATTCTTTGTTGTTGTAATGATGTTATTCGGTAATGCCATAATCCCGATGTCCTTCCTTTTTGACCACTTTCCTTGGAGGCGCATCCACAACTAGTTTGCTCACTGTAGTGCAGATAAATTAACCATACCGATAAGGTTTTAAGGGTGAAGTGTTCACGATTACAATTTTAACTTTGTGTGATAGTTTCTAACATATTGAGGTGAGGAATTAATTAAACCTTTGTTTTTATTTAATTTTATATTATTCGCGCAGAATTTCCGTTTTCGGAGTAGTAGAAAAGTAACATGGCGCTAGGTATGTCATTTCAACGACTTAGTTACAAAGGTGTTAATAACCCTGAGAAAAGTAACACGACACAAAGAGTAAGGACTTTATGATAAAAAAGTGAATTGCGTCACACCCAATAAATCAAGGAATTAGAATAAATAGATGAGGTTAACCCTGTAAGTTGCACAGAGTAATTCAATGCAAGAAAAGCGGAATATGTTGGGTTCAATGTCGCCGAAAAACCCTACACGACATTGAACGCCCACCAAATGTTAGAAAGTAACATCAAGCAGCTCGATTATTCGATGGGAACATCTGAGTTAACTCATGCAGAATACTTTGGGTTTGCTTTGAGTAAAGGTGTTTGTCTTTATAGCCAACCAACTGTACCTGACGAATCTTACCGGAAATTAACAGCTGGCGAATCATTCGATTGACCATTTGAACATCCAGTGCGGATCCTCTCTCTAATCGCGATACCGGATAGAGACAAGAGAGATCAATATTGACGATAACGTCATCACAATGGGATAAATAATTGGCCAGCTGCTGTTTGACCTGCAATCGGTAACTGAAACTGCATTCTGCCAATGTCATCCAGTCGCAGCCAAGATCTTCAGCATACTCCCACGTCCTTTCATCTTGGCTCGCGTGATCGATGCCCAAGCAGAACAGGCGACATTCGTTGTAACGAGATAAAGCGAAATGAAAAGCGCTCCCTTGGTCTGGTTCAAGAGAGGCTTTAATCTCAAATTGCCGACCAATATGTATGATACCGAGCTCACGCCGAGGAGAATGGATAAGAGGTAAGGTGTGCAACACCGTTTCACTGTGGTTCGTCAACACAATGGGCAGTGCTTCAGAGCCCAGAAAACGACTTAAATTAAGTTGATACTTACCGACTGGTTGCGCCTCAAGGTTGTAATGACCACCGTTTTTCCAACGGTGCCCTTCTAGCTCAGAGATCCAATCGTACATCTCTTCTAAGCTTTGATCGGCCATTTCGAAATCCACTTGTTTCATCGGCTTCAAGCGTTCACTGACGCTCAGCAATACCAAACGATGGGACAAAACACCTGTAACACTTTGCGTTTTATTACGTCGAAATAGCCCGAACATACCTATTACCTTTCTGGGGGCAATGCCCTCGCTGCTTGAAGAACGTGAAGAATAATCTTCTGTTGATTCATTTGAACTCGATGCGCGGGCGCCATCACCGAAATGGCACCCACCAGCTTAGAACCTTTCATCACTGGCGCACTGATCCCAGAAACACCAGAGTCAATTTCAGAGGTACTTAGCGCATAACCTTGGTTACGGATCTGCTCAAGCTCTTGTTGCCACTGCTCCAAGCGATCTTGCTGACCAAAGTAACGCAGGATCTTTTCGCATCTTGCTGCGGGCATATAAGCCAACATGACTTTCGATGAGGCGCCCCGCAGCAGGGGTTGACTTTGACCCTGGACGTAGCTGCAGCGAAGCGCCTGCATACTCTCTTTACGACTGACACAAAGTGCTCGATAACCAACCGGCACCATGTATGCCGCCATCTCATTGGTCTGTTTTTGCAAACGATTGAGCACAGAATCAACAGTATCTAAGTCATGCTGACTGGTTTCGTAACTGCGCATCAGCAATAACGCTGCCGGACCTATGATCAAGGTTTTGTCATTTGGACTCTCTTCGATCAAGTTCCATTCCCGCAGTAACTTTAGGTGTCGGTATAAACTACTGATAGGAGTACCTAACTGCTCACTGAGTTGTTTCGCTGTCACGGGCTCATTATTCACCGCCACTTGCATCAGTAGTTGAAGAACCTTTTCGTTAACTTGCCCACTATTTTGCTTCATTGAGTTCACGCTATTGTTGTATCGCCACATTCAGGTCATGATCAAATTGTATTCTTACTCAGTAGGAATGAGTAAGCAAAAATAACCTTCATTTCTCAGATAGTGAGAATAGCTAAGCTCAATAAATAACCCTTACTGTGAAGAAAATTCACATAGCCCAAGACAAAACTTTACTTAACGGTAAAGTTAAAATATCCTTTCGAACCATAAAAATTAGGAAACGAATCACAACGTTCGATAAACCATATAAATAAAACAACGAACCAGGGACAGATATGAACAAACTCGCCCTTTCACTTGGCCTAACCTTAACGCTTGCCCCAACACTATTTTTCAGCTGTCAGCTTTCTCAAGCAAAGCCATCAGCCAACTCCACCGCTTACATGGTTCAATTACCTATTGAACGAAAAGCGACTAAGTTGATTGCGCTTGAAGGCGAATTCAAACCTTCCAAGTACACACAGATTCTGGCGGAAAACAGCGGAAAAATTGCCAGCATCTACGTCCAAGATGGCGACTACGTTGAAAAAGGTCAGCCATTACTCGATTTCGATGCCACCTTAGCCGCTCTTGCCGTAAAGGCCGCCCAAAATGAATATCAAATGGCAACCAGAAACATCATCGAGCTGACTCGTAACACCGGAGAGGATGATCCTAGATTCCAAAGCGCAGTCAGTGCGGTGGAAGCGACCAGAAGTAATCTACTGCTCGCCCAGCAAGATCATGAAGCGACCACCATGTACGCCCCATTTGCGGGTACATTGGGCCAATTCCATTTGAATGCAGGCAATTACGTCAATGAAGGTGAGTTGATCACTGAACTGGTCGCGACCAATACCGTAGAGCTACACTTTACCGCGTCGCCTCAAGTGCTGAACGTCTTTCGCAAGGTGCTAAACAACTATCCTGACCGCTTACAGGCTTCAATTGTCAGTCAGGAAGGCCATTATATCGATGGCAAGTTACGCTATGTTGATTCTAAGCTCGCCAATCAAAGTCAAGAGCTCAGCGCTTACGCGGTTTTCGACAACCGTAATGGCGAACACTTGATCGGCTCAAAGACCGCTTTCTATTTGAACAGTCCTCAGCAAGAGCCTCAGCTATTTGTCCCTGCCTCCTCTATCCATACTAATGATGGGATTCCGACACTGTTTGTCTTGGATGATAAACGTGTAGTAAGACCAAAGCAGGTGACAATCGCAAAAATCAAAGAGAGCTACACGGGTTATGTACCGATCAAATCAGGATTGAAAGCTAATGACTTCGTGCTGACAACCCCGGAAGCACCCGAGCTGGTCGGTAAGAAAATCGACCCAATGGTTGATCTAGTTAATCAGCTTAATGAGATACTCAATCGCCAATCTTGATGGTAAAAGCAGCAAACGAGTCGATAAAAGATGAAAAAACTCTCAATAAGCCACTTTAGTGATAGAAGGCATATTTATTTATGGTAGCTTTGCATCTTTCCCCATCCTGTACGGATAACGGTATGGACAAACGAAACCAACGCAGCGAGAGAACCAAACTCAGTATCATTTTGGCTGCGATTGAGTGCTACAAGGAAATGGGCGTACAAGGCGCCTCGTTAGAGCTCATTGCAAAGAAAGCGAATTCGACAAAGCCGACTGTCTATTCTCATTTCGGTTCGAAAGAGAATCTCTATAAAGCCGTCGTTGAGTACATCATGGAAGAGGAAAAGCTCAATCATGCTTTACCTGATTTCAATCCAGCTATCGATATTCGCCAACAACTGATCGATATATTTGCCCAGCAGCTTGAACACATCATGCAGTGTGAGAAGCGACGCCTACTAGTCGCTATCACCATTGAAGCCATGTGTCAGGGAAAATGCCATCTCAATGAGGTCGAGAGTATTAAAGCTTGCCCGATGGAGACTTGGCTTGAAGAGGCAATCCGTCACGGCGCTTTACCGCCGCAAAACACATCAGAACTGGCCACTAACCTTTGGGCGTTGGTCAAAGGGAGAACCTTCTTCCCCGTGTTTCTCGGTATGGCGCCTAACGACGCAAACGAGCGCCAAGCCAATTTAGAGTCTGCGATAGACTTCTTTCTTGGCTGCCAAGGCATAAAGTAAAGGAGCCAACAGGCTCCTTCTTAATAAGACTAGGCTTCAAGCGAACGACCGTTAGAAGCGATCACTTCTTTATACCAGTAGTAACTTTTCTTAGGTTTTCGCGCTAGAGATCCGCTTCCATCATCGTGACGGTCAACGTAGATGTATCCGTAGCGCTTACTCATTTCTGCGGTTGAATTCGCCACAAGATCGATCGGTCCCCAGCTAGTAAAGCCCATCAGATCGACACCATCAAGCACCGCTTCCCTTGCCTGAACAAGGTGATCATTCAAATAAGCGATACGATAGTCATCGATAATTTCGCCATTTTCATCAACTTCATCACGAGCACCTAGGCCGTTTTCAACGATAAACAGTGGCTTTTGGTAACGATCATGAAGGAAATTGAGCAGAATCCGCAGACCTTTTGGATCAATTAGCCAACCCCATTGACTCTTTTCGAGGTATGGATTTGGCACGCTATCAACGATGTTGCCCACCTCTTTTTGCTTTGGATCAGCGCTCGCACAGCCACTTGCATAGTAACTAAATGAGATAAAGTCGACACTTGCACTCGCTAGCTGTTCTAGGTCACCCGGTTCCATTGCAATTTCTATCTCTTGCTCTCGGAAGTAACGCAGCATGTAGCCAGGGTACTTGCCTCGGGTTTGCACATCGCCAAAGAACAGCCACTTATTGTTTTCGTGCATCGCTGCAATCACATCATCAGGGTTACAGGTGTACGGATAGTTGATCGCCCCTAGTAGCATGTTGCCAATTTTGCCATCAGGTATGATTTGGTGACACAGTTTAACCGCTTTAGCATTCGCAACTAATTGATGATGAATAGCCTGATAAATAGCTTGCTCTGAGGCATCTTCTTCGAGCCCGACACCAGTAAACGGAGCGTGCAACGACATATTGATTTCATTGAACGTTAGCCACAGCTTGACTTTATCTTTGTAACGTTCAAATACCGTGCTGGCGTAACGCTCAAAGAAAGTAATCAACTCACGGCTCGCCCAACCACCATAATTTTCCACCAAAGCATAAGGCATTTCATAGTGAGACAAAGTGACAAATGGCTGGATATCGTATTTTGCCAGCTCATCGAAGATCTTGTCGTAGTAGGCTAAACCTTCCTCATTAGGTTCAAGCTCGTCACCATTGGGAAAGATACGTGTCCACGCAATTGAAAGGCGCAAACAGTTAAAGCCCATATCATTAAATAAGGCGATATCTTCAGGGTAACGATTGTAGAAATCGATCGCCAAATCCTTAATGCCATCGGTTCGCTGTTCGTGGGTTTGATGAGGGCTTAAGATGCCATTTGGCAACATATCTGATGTTGATAAGCCTTTGTTATCTTGATTAAAAGATCCTTCAACTTGATTGGCAGCGATGGCGCCACCCCAGAGGAAGTGGTTGGGAAATGTAGTCATGAACGATTCCTAAATCAGCATTAACATCTGCAAATCATTGTAGATCTGAAACTAGGAACAAATGAGGTCTGATTGATTAGCCGTTGTTTCCTATTTTTGCCGAATTTACAGTGGATAATTTTCGTCATTTCGAGACCCTTACGACAATATTCATTCAGGACAAATATTATGCTTATTGTAGGATATTCAATAAAAGGACACGATTATGAACTACCGACATATTCTTGTTGCCCTTGAGCTTGAGGAAGAGACTAAAGCTCTGATTGATAGGGCCGTTTACTTGGCAAAATTAACCGATGCGCAAATCTCTTTTATCCATATTGATGGCTCACATGGTGAAATTTATCCAGAGTTAGTCGATTTAAAAGACAGCCCTGATCAACAACCCTTAGGTGAGCGCGCCATCGAACAAATTATCGCTTTTGAAGAGTACAGTCCGCTTTCAATCAGACAGATATTTGTGGGCACTGGCGAACTAGCTGACAAGCTCAAAAACACCATAGAAGACAACAATGTCGATTTATTGATCTGTGGTCATCACCATGATTTTTGGAGCAAAATTGTCTCTTACTCTAAGCATATCGTCGATAAGTCACCGGTTGATATTCTGGTTGTGCCTCTTTAGGGTTCACAACAATCCACTTTAATGGCGAGATCAGAACTCTCTCGCCATTTCTTTAACGCTCCCCATCAACTCTCCCCCTGCGGCATAGACTGCACCTTCGATTATGGAAATTTTATTCCATAGTGATTGGAATAATTGGCTATTTTTCTCTGCGAGCAACTGCACTAAATTAGCCCCATCGACATGAGCAAGAGCGGATTTTCGATAATTGGGGCATGTTCCAGCCATACGTTAATTGTTGACGCACCGAACACCAAACCCAACTGAATTCGTAATTTTTAGATAGTTATACCAATTAGGATAAGTAGATGTTCAGATAATTGCGCAGGAAAAATCGCTTAGAGCAAGGCATAGATTGAAGCTAGCTAGTTATTCTACCTACAAAATCTATAACGTAGCTATCAGCGATTTTAACCAGCAAGAATGTTCAGACACTTATTCTGATTGGTTTTAGGAGCCAACATGACTCATCCAATCATCAAAGACTTAAACACTCGTTACACAGCGAAAAAGTATGACGCAACAAAACGTATTTCTGCAGAAGATATGCAAGTAATCAAAGAAGCTATTCGCCTGTCTGCATCTTCAATCAACTCTCAACCTTGGAAATTCATCGTACTTGAGAGTGATGAAGCCAAACAGCGCTTCCACAATACGTTTGCCAATATGCACCAGTTCAACCAACCGCATGCAAAAGAAGCGTCACACACCATTTTGTTCGCTCATAACCCGCACTTTACTAAAGAGCAATACGCAAAAGTTGTCGATGCAGAAGTGACTTCTGGACACCTACCTGCAGAGCGCTACAACGACATGCTAAACGGCGCTTACGGTTTTGCTGAGCTAAATACAGATGAAACTGGCTTTAATGGTAACTGGACGAAAGCTCAAACCTACATTGCTTTGGGCAACACGCTGCACACTCTTGCGCGTATGGGCATTGCATCCACTCCAATGGAAGGTGTTGACCCTGAGCTAATCGGAGAAGTCTTCAAAGATGAGCTAGACGGCTATGTGTGTGATTTTGCTTTGGCTATGGGTTACCACAAAGATGGTGAAGACTATAACCATGGTTTGCCAAAAGCTCGTCTTCCGATGGATGACGTAGTCACTACACTTTAGGGTCTGTTGACCTAGTAACTAACCAAGAGAGCGACATCAACCATGACAAAGTTAACCATCATTGCCAATATCATTGCTAAAGACGGTCAAGTAGAGTTAGTAAAATCTGAGCTTATCAAGTTAATCGAAAAGACTCGTGCCGAGCGAGGCTGTATTAACTATGACTTGCACCAAGACAATCAAAACCCAGCACACTTTGTATTCCATGAGAACTGGGAGTCAGAAGCCGCGCTAGATAAACACTTGGCGAGCGAGCATATTGCTGGTTACTCAGCAGCGGTAGAGGGCGCGATCGAGAGTTTTACCCTCAACAAGATGACGCACATTGCATAATCGAGGATAATAGGCGGTGTTTTTTCCAAACGGAGCTCCGCCTTATGAATGTCACTCACCTCAAAGCACTATTACTTGCCATCGAGCTTGGGTCGATTTCCGCTGCGGCGCGTAAGTTAGGTAAAAAACAATCTCAGGTCAGTCAGTGGATTTCTGACCTAGAGATTGATTTAGGTGTCAGCTTTTTCGATCGAACAGGCAACAAAAGCACCCTAAGCGCTCAAGGTGAACAACTCCTTCCTTCCCTGACTCATACCCTTGCACAACTTGATAAACTCAACCATCGAGCAACCGCACTGAGCCAAGGAGAGCCATCATCCATTCGCATCGGACTTGAGCACTATATTCCTGAAACCCCTTTGACCAAGGCAATCACTACCCTGTTTCAACTGCCTAACTTGTGCCTAGAGATTTACCGAGCAGAGTTTAAAGAACTCAGCGAAGATCTGCACAATGGCGACACAGATATCGTCATCCGCCATGAATCAGGACAACTACATCAAACTGAAGTGGAATACGCCAAATTAGGCTGCTATCAAGAAGGCTTAGTCTGCCATCCTTCTCTGCCTCTAACGCAATCGCAGCCTATCTCTGTCGATGACTTAAGCCTATTCAAAGAGTTGGTTTGGGGGGAGCTTGGAGAAGAAGAGGGTGAAGGATTTAGCCCTGACTATGCCGTGATCAATGATCTAACGCTACTCATTCGGTTGCTAGAAAACGGCCAAGGATTTGCGTTCCTACCTCTTGATAATCTCCATCAACAGCTTGAATCGGGCTCTCTCGTCGCTCTAGAATCTGATTTTGAGCAAAGCGCGATCCCACGCCGTGTTGAACTCAACTGGCGTTCCGGCCTCACATTATCAGAGACCGGAAACAAGGTGATTGAGGCAATCAAAAACCTGCACCAATTTAGGTAATGCGAGTGCTTACTGCTGCTCTAAATCAAACACTATCTTACCTTTTAGGATCGTCATCCAAATATCAGTGGACTTGATTTTTTCTGGTGAAAGTTGGGTAATATCATGAGAAAGCACTGCAAAATCAGCCGACTTACCTAGCTCAATCGAGCCCGTTACCTCATCAATACCGAGACTCGCAGCGGCATTAATCGTATAAGCCTCTATGGCGTCTTTAACGCTCGGCAATCCTGTCTTACCCATAATCACACTGTTAGCGATCCCCACCAATGGATTGATGTCGTGTACGTTCCAATCACTGCTTAACGATACGTTAGCACCAGCATCGAAGATAGCTTTTAAGTTCATCAAGGCTCTTGTGCGTTTAGCACCTAAGAAGGCTTCTGCCCACTGGTGATCGTGGTAAGCGACATAATCAGAGCCTACTTGGAAGTCCGCGGTCACATCTAATTTAGCAAAACGTGGCACATCTTTAGAATTGACTAGCTCAACATGAGTTAAGGTGTAATCTCTATCACCACCTTGGCCGCGCATTGCTTCGATCGCGTTCAACGACTCGCTAATCGCGCCATCACCAATCGCATGGATATGAGCACCGTAGCCAATCTTATCTAGGGCTTTTAACCACGTATCCATCGCTTGTGGTGGAATATAGTTAATGCCATACGGTTCATCTGGAATATAAGTATCAAGATAAGGGGCGAGCGTCTTCGCGGTACCATTAACCAAAATACCATCGCTGTACATTTTGACTTGGTCAACCAACAACAACCCTGACGTGTCCGCAGAATATATCTCGCTTAAGAACGATAACTGAGGCTGCATACTGTCCGTAGGATAAATCCAAGGCCTAAGCGAGACACGCGCTGTGAGATCCCCGCGCTTTTCCGCTTCTTGCCATACGTCATACCAGCCTCGCTTCCAATATAGACGACCATCACCAATCGTAGTAATACCATGAGATCTAGCTTCTTCTAGCCCTGCCATAAGCCCTTCATAGCTTTGGTCAAACTGCTCTTCTAAGCTGTTCCAAGCCATTTCCATCACGATATCGCCCGCATTATCAAACAAAATGCCATTGAGCTCACCGGTGTACTCATCCTTTAGAATCTTTCCGCCTTGTGGCTCAGGTGAGCTTTTAGTGATACCAACGAGCTCTAGAGCCACCGAGTTAACCCACATTGAGTGAGACGTTTGCTCCATAATAATGACAGGCTGATCTGGGAAAACGGAATCGATCACTTCAAGTGGAGTTCTCTGATTATCTTCTGCAAGAAGCGCTTCAATTGAAAAGCCGTAACCCATCACCCACTCCCCTTTGGTCGCGTCTTTGCGGCACGCCTTAAGGTATGGGATTTGATCCTCTAATCCTGCATCCATGCTCACTTCGCATTGCCCGCCCGCCTCTGATGCTGCTTCAAAGACATGGTTATGGTTATCGACAAAACCAGGCATCACGTAAGCGCCTTCTAAGTCGATCACTTCGGTATAACGATTGGTAAACTTATCTGATTCAGCACTTTCGCCAATATAAAGAATTTTTCCGTTGGCGATGGCTATCGAGTCAGCCGATTGGTGACCATAAATGTTGGCGTTAGTTAACACCATGTCTGCACTGTCTGCTGCAAAAGTATGAGTACTCATTGATAAGCTCGCGAGTAATGTCAGAGTGAAAGCTCGTTTCATTGGCTTGTTCCTTTTTATTCTTCCCTAACGCTTCTCAGTATAGGGTGGGTGAATACACATAGCCTAACAAGTGATTAGATGAATAGAAAAATAGTCACTATCAGAGAATTGGGATAGTCAGTTTGAACGGCTCCAAGATTCTTTTTAGATTTTTATCGCAATTGATCTAAGTAGCTGCCAAAGTAAGTAGATAAAAATAAACGAGTAGATACTCACCCCTGTCATCTTGGCTCTTAAAGTTAAGCCAACAGGGATGGGAGACCAGCGAAGAGATAATTATAAATGGATTCAATTACTCAAGCAGCGTTAGGCGCAACAGTAGCGGGTGCCATTGCAGGCAAAAAGTGTAATGCAAAAGTGCTTTTAGTCGGAGCCGCTCTAGGTACCTTACCTGATCTCGATGTCATACTAGATTATGGCGATGCGGTGCAAAACACCATTAAGCACCGTGGCTTTAGTCACTCTCTGTTGGTTTTGTTGCCATTTTCTTGGATTGTTTCTTGGCTGTATTGTCGCTTAAAACCCGATGCTTTCTGGAATGTCTCCCGCACCTTTTTACTCACCGCGAGTGTGTTGGTCACCCACGCTCTGCTAGACGCAATGACGACTTATGGCACGCAACTTATATGGCCAATACAAGGTTACTTTTCACTCAACAGTGTATTCATCATTGACCCTATTTACACCGTTCCGCTTTTGATCGCAATTGGTGTAAGCCTGTTCTCAAGCTCAAGAGGTAGCAAATGGTGTTTATCTATGCTGCTCGCCTCCACGCTTTATTTGGGGTGGGGCTATGCTTCCCAACAAGTCGTTGCTGCTCGGGTTGAAGATAACTTAGTGTCGCAAAATCTTCCTAGCCAACAAGTACTGATTACCCCAACCCCTTTTAATACGCTGTTATGGCGAGTCATTGTGATGGATGAAGGACTGTACTGGGAAGGCTTAGCCTCAATATTAGACGGACAATCTCATATTGATTTTGTGTCACGTCCATTAGGGCAATGGCCACTGAAAGAGAAAACCGAGACATTAAAAGGGTTGCAAACCTTTGCCCATAACTACGTAAATTATCGAGTCGAAGATGACGCTTTGATTGTCACTGACCTTCGCTTGGGGATGTCAGATAACCTGCCGTTTGAATTTATCTTCGCTCATATGAATGAGAATGGTGACTGGCGACTACTCGATACAACTCAGCGTTACCCGAGTGAAAGGAGCTTGGCGCAGCTTGGTCAACTGTGGGAGCGACTAAAAGGAGATCAAACGATTGACGCAAACTTACACACGATAGCCCCACCTGAAGATCAACCCTCTCAGATAGATAAGATACCATTGGGCAGCAGCTAGCGAGTGCGGTTGCCTCAAAATTCGATAGATCATATTTTTCACCCCTTCCCTAGGTCAAAAATAGCTTACCGAAACAATTAGTGTTACCAACATATTTGGGAGTTTAAAGTAATGCTCCGATCAACAAACAAGAGTTCAGCTATCAAACCAAAGTTTTTGTAGCGATAAAATTCCTGCACTGTCTGTCTCCAAACCGTGAAGAGAGTTGGCGACATCGTAACTCTCAGAATCGCGCCACAAAGGCACAAACACACCATTCTGAATCAGCCAATCTTCACAGCGATAAAGCTCATTAAGGAAGTCTTGTTCTGTGTCACTCGCGAGCATTAGTTGATCTACAATAGATAGATACGTGCTCTGCTGCGACTTTGATAGACAAGAGGTAAACACCGAACTAGTGAGCAACCATTTGTAGTAACCAAACACGTTGTTGATGGGGAAGACATACCCTCCTAAAGCAAAGTCAAACCAAGTATGTTTTGGCTGTTCGACAAATATTAGCTCAACTTCCACACCCTGTTGTCTAAAATGCTCAAGCAATTGTAACCTAGGCTCAGTCTCCCTAGTGACAAACACTCGCAATGGTCGAGTTGGCTTAGTTTGATTTGAATGGTGGAGAAAGACCCCTTTGTTTTGATGATAACCCGTGACTGAATTGGCGATGGCTAGATAGTCACTTGCCCTGCGCCGACAGAACTCTCTCGCTTGGTGAAAAACCCAAGACTTCTCGTCCATTGAAAGCGACGATTGATGATGAAACTCAATCACATCGCACCCAGTTTGCAGCGAAACTTTATCAGCCCCAACCTTTGGAGACATTGAGTACCCATGGTGCACGATATGGCCTCGCACGCTACGCTCAGCTTCATCAATCGTCCAAAACTCTGCACGCTCGATAAAGCCACCAGTTGCGAAGTAGTTGGGATTCTTAACCAACACCCAGTGATGCTCCGAACTTGTTTCGATCATATATGGCCCAGTTCCAAACGGTTCATCATGATCTACCCTATCAAGATAGATAGGTGCGTCTGCTCCTGATAGCAAATATAGAATCGATTCGTGACACTGAGACATCTTGATCACCACCCATAGACCTTCAGCAACCACTTCTAAGATATGGCGATAAAGGATTTGGTAGTTGTGCGGCTTGCTCACTCGGTCTTCGATACATTTTGCAACGTGCTGAGCAGTCAGCTTTTCACCATTGTGAAAATAGACATCAGGTCTAATTCTTAGCCACAGCTCATTTTCCCTAAACTCGTAGTGGTGCGCTAGATGTGGCCGTATCGATCCTGTTTCATTGTCGTACTTAAGTAAAGTATCGTACATAGCTTCAATGTACAGTCGTGAACTGGATCTATGGGCCCACAATGGGTGCATAATAGGAAGAGAATAAGGAACTAAAGTCACTAGGGTGTTCAGGTTTTTTAAGCTTTCCTGTGCCTGCATCAGCCAACTTGGTAGCTTTTTGCGAAACGTCTCCTCATAACCAAACAGATCCGCGTACCTTGCCGCTTCACTCAAATGCCCTTTGTGACAATGCTGCTCAAGAACACTCATCAATGAGGACTCAAAACTTTCTAGCAAGGTTATTTCTGACTTATTGCCTCTTCCCCTCCCCGGCTTCCACGAAATCCAACCAATACTCGCTAAGGTTTTCATTAGCTTGGCAATATTGCGTTCAGAGCAGCTAAGTTGATCAGCTAACGTCTGGACATCAGTTGTTGTCGCGATGTTCAACGAGTAGTAGCGACTCAGCTGCTGCAATCGCTGCAAATGAACCTGAGTGACAAAAGGTGAACTTTGATTTTCTACCATATCATTATTACTTCCTGTTTATTCAACAATAATAACCAGCAGAGACAGACAGAGTAGGAAAGATTTTATGGACCCCTTAGGCTATACGCTATACACATTGAATGCCAAACAGCTGCACGTCAATCCAAAAATTCGAGGTTATAGACATCAAAAAGATAACCTTAATCTTAAGTTTTTCAAATACATCCTATACTTCCTCACCGCTATTAGTATTGGATTATATGCGCGATAAATCTCAAATTGCTCAGACATTACACGACTAATTGTAGGATATAGAACTATGAACAAAATACTGACTGTCGTGAGACGGTTCCTCAATCCTTCAGTAAGGAAGACAGCCATAAAAAGGCCTGTATATAAGTGCAGAACTGACCTACAAGAGGCGGACTTGAACAATAGAATCATAAGCGTTTTAGGGTTCGAGGCTGGAGTGTTTGTTCGCCATAGTCACGTGCAAAATCAACATATGAAAAACACCCACCAAGCTAGGCGGCCGAATACCGTATAAAAGTGCAATTATTATTTATAGGTCATAGCAGCAAATACTAGTTGACCACCTTTTATTTGCCCCTTTACTCCAAACAAAAAGTATAAACCTTTGTTTCAACAGCCGCTTTAGCTCCGGATATGACGATTGCGTCTATCAGTTGAACGCTAAACATAGAAATAAACGGCTTGACTCTAGGCCTCGAGATCACTCGCTCCTCTTCTGCAATGAAGATATAGTAGGCTCCGATCAACAGTGGTTTCGGCAGTAGATATGATACTAACAGCATTAATTGATAATAATCGGCTTGACGATAGACCCGACCTTGCGGTTGAAAGAGGGTTATCTTTTCATATAAAAACGATGGGACAAGAAATTCTGTTTGATGCGGGTAGCAGTCACGCTTTTTGTGATAATGCCACTTTGTTGGGTATCAATATGGAAGAGGTTGATGCTGCAATTATCTCCCACCGCCATCACGACCACTGTAATGGAATAACTCATTTTCTTGACCGAAACTGCAAAGCACCAGTCTATTTACGCGAGTGTCTGGAGACCGAATATCAATTCAAAGCGTTTGGTTTTAAAAGTAACGTGGGAATGGATAAAACCTTATTAAGCAAAGATAATGACCGATTCTACTTCATTGATAAAACGACTGAGATACGGCCAAATATTTTTATTATTACCAGCCTGAGTCGTAAGTATGAACAGCCAAAAGGTAATAAATATCTCTTCACAGATTCCGGAGAGGACTGCCAACCCGACACATTTGACCATGAGTTACTCTTAGTCATCAAAGAAGATGATGGCCTTATAGTTTTTACCGGCTGTGCTCACAGCGGCGTACTCAATATGATCGACACCGCAATAGAACTGTTTCCAAACACCAGAATTAAAGCGGTTGTTGGTGGGTTCCATTTGGTCGGGTTACCCGTATTCAATAGCATTGGCGGAACAAAGAAAGACATTGAAGAAATCGCTAAAACGATACTCACTTATCCAATAGATAAACTCTATACTGGCCACTGCACTGGTATGAAGGCCTACAAAATACTTAAAGACGTATTAGGTGAGCGTCTTGAACACTTCCCAACCGGGCGCAAGGTAACCATCTGAGTATATCAGCCAGCCCATTACAGCTTGGTAGAAAGTACCCATATCATCAACCACTAAGGCTTATGCTATTTCAAGTAGTGGGTCATATTCAGCACGTTTAGCAACAAACCAACCCACGAATGCAAATAATTCAAAATGCAAATAGACAGGGCGTTGTACATCGTTAATATAAGGGGCAATTTTCGCTCTAATGGTTATCTATGAATAAAGCCTTTGTAATCCGTGCCCGCGCAGCTTCGACTGACCATAAGGTTTTCGTTGAGGGAGTCGGTGGCGACGCTCATTCCGAAATTCTTGCTCATGTATTGATGAATGCGATTTTCACTGCTCAATCTCATCGAGATGACGTGAAGGTCTATCTAGTCATTGAAAGTACCGCGGACTTTTCGCGCACTCTATGCTTTGAGTCCTCTCAGCTTTCCAATATTGGTGGCTTTCATGAATCGGCGTTAATCGCTTTAATTGCCAAAGCATTGGAGCACTCTGTCGGCATGAAGAAAGAAGAGCTACGCAGTGTGGCAGGCGGCTTAAGTGTCGAAACCATCAGCTTTGAAAAACTGGTTCAGCGCTTAGCAGAAGACTATACGCTTTACTTACTTGATAAAAAGGGCACGGACATTCGTGACGAGCCATTTGATGGCAATGCTTGCTTTATCCTAACCGACCATATCCCAATGCCGAAAAAGAGTTGGAACAGTCTAAAACGTTTAGGCACGCAAAAAGTCAGCCTTGGGCCTCAAATGTTGTTTGCGTCTCAATGTATCGTACTTATTCATAATGAGTTTGATCGACGCGGATAACGCAGTTAGTTAGAGTTCATAATAGGTGCCAATTGCCTCTATAACTCGACCTTCATTAAATACAAAAACGGCCGCTCACTAGCGGCCGTTTACAGTGTAAAGGGAAGTTATTTAAACGTCATTGCCAGTGCAGCAGCAACGTTGCGTGAGGTCATCTCGACGTTGAATGCCGCTTCTTTAAGTGCAGTCGGTAGATCAGTTGCTCCCAACACTACGCTGTAGACTGCATCAATGCCGTGTTCATGCACAACGTGGCAATCTTGCGCGATACTTCCCGCAATACCAATCACTGGCAAGTCGTACTGTTTGGCAGTGCGAGCGACACCGATTGGTGTTTTGCCATGAATGGTTTGGCTATCGATGCGACCTTCACCAGTAATCACTAAGTCCGCATCTTTTACTACTTCGGCCAGATTGACTGCATCCATAACAATGCTGATACCTGGGCGTAGGCTCGCATCAAACAGACCAAGTAGAGCAGCACCAAGACCACCCGCAGCACCTGCGCCAGCTTGGTCTATCACTTCTTTACCGTTAGTTTGGCGAATCACCTCAGCGTAGTGAGCTAGGTTGCTATCTAGCTGCTCTACCATTTCAGGTGTTGCACCTTTTTGCGGGCCAAAGATATGAGATGCGCCTTTTGGGCCACATAGTGGGTTATCAACATCACACGCCACTTCTAACTTAACATCAGCTAGGCGACTATCTAGACCAGACAAATCAATGCTGGCAAGCTTTTCAAGCGCCCCGCCCCCATAGGCTAGATCAGCATCTTGTTCGTCTTGCAAACGTGCACCTAATGCTTGAGCCATACCAATACCACCATCATTGGTCGCACTGCCACCAATACCCACAATGATATGTTTAACCCCAGCATCAAGTGCCGCTTTAATCAGTTCGCCAGTCCCATAGGTCGTCGTTAACAGTGGGTTACGCTTTGCGGGTTCAACAAGGTGTAAACCCGATGCAGCGGCCATCTCGATCACGGCTGTTGAACCATCACCTAGTAAGCCATAGAAACCTTCAACAGGCTGACCTAACGGCCCTGTCACTGTGGCAGTGACAATGCGACCACCCGTTGCATCAACTAATGACTGCACGGTACCTTCACCGCCATCAGCCATTGGCAACTTAACAAACTCTGCGTCTGGCATTACTTCTTTAAAGCCGTTTTCAATCGCAGTCGCCACTTCCATAGCAGTTAAACTTTCTTTGTACGAATCAGGAGCAATTACAATCTTCATTTTCATTCCTTAAACAAATAAACCAAACACACCGAACATCATGGTCGAGACGAAGGCGATCATCAGACCTACCGCAGACTCGTATGGAATCAACTTCAGACGTTCGCGAATATCCATGTGCACTGCGCCACCTGTCGCATGGAAGAAGCTGCCATGTGGCATGTGATCGAGAACTGTCGCTCCCGAATGAATCATTGCAGCGCCTGCTAATGCTGGCACTCCGAGTTCTAAAATTGTGCCGCTAAACACACTTGAAGCGACTGCCGTACCCGCCGTTGTCGATGCTGTTGCCAGTGCCATCATTGCACCTGAAATTGGTGCCAGTAAGAATGAAGGCAACCCAGATGCCGTTAATACATCAATCAATCCATCTTTAAGGCCAGAGTTAGCAATAATGCCCGCCAATGTACCTGTACCAAGCAACATTACTGCCACTGGTGCCATACGGCTAAGACCGGCAACAGCGAAGTGATTGGTATCTGCAAAGCGCCCCATTACTACGGCACCGATAAGGCCACCTAAAGGAAGGGCAATTAATGGGTCAACATTAATACCAGCTATCGGGCGTAGCGACAGCAGTGCAATCGCAACCAATGGTGCAACAATCGCTGCCTTAAAAGCGGGTAGACGCGAATGATCTACTTCTACCACTTCACACGCATCCACTTTAGAGCCTTTGTTTACAAGCTTTTTCGCGATGAAGTAAGCCAATACCAAGCCGCACAAACCAGGAATCACACCTGCCGCCATCACCGATGTTAGTGGAACATTAAACGCGTCGGCTGCTGCAATCGCGTTCGGGTTTGGTGACATCACATTACCCGCTTTACCGCCGCCCACCATGGCTAGCAAAATTGCGGTCTTAGAGATATCAGCGCGGCGTGCAATCGCGAGTGCAATTGGTGCCACCGTAATAACAGCAACGTCGACAAATACACCAACCGCAGTCAAAATCATCGTCGCGATAGCGAGTGCAAGCAGTGCACGTGTTTCACCCACTTTTTTCACTATAGTTTCGGCAATTGACGTTGCCGCACCCGACTCAATCAAGACACCCGCTAGTACACCAGCAGCAAGAATACGAAGTACCGCAGTAACGATACCTTGCGCACCACCAATCATCAGTGCAACCGTGTCAGTCAGTGATACACCACCGACCACACCACCAATTAAGGCACCAATGATCATGCCGTATGCAGGCGGCACTTTTTTCAAAATAAGGGCAATGGCGACGACCAAAGCGGTCAACGCACCAAGGGTAGTGACTTCTATCATTTTGTTGTTATTTCCGATTATTTTGTGAACTGCCTGAAGAGTAAGAGCAGAGACAAATAAATTCTTTATGCAAAATGACAGATTTATTATTATCTGAAACGAACATTTTTGTGCAAATTGACAAAAACCTTCAAATAATCACACACATTTTAGGGCTAAATACAGTTGAACTTTATGGTCTAACTTATTGATTTTTAAACCTGTAACTTCTTCAATCTTTTCTATTCGGTAACGCAATGTATTGCGGTGAATATGGAGAGCTGCACAGGTTTGAGCCAGATCGCAATCCTGAGCAAAAAATTCTTTTAACGTCTTAACCAGAACATCTTTACTGTCGTGTTGCTGCAAAATTTCAATCGGGTGACTTATCTGATTACGACGCCACTCATCTTGCTTCAAATTATCAATCAGAACCGACAGCTTATGCTCCTGATAAAATAAGATCGCGTCTTTGCTTTCATCGCTACAAACTAGGGTCGCCTTGGCCGTTTCATAAGAGCGAGATAACCCGGTAAGGCCGGGAAAATACTCTCCCATGGCGATTTTGACCGTAAAGTCCGCCTCTTGAGCGATCCGCTTAAGCAGGCGTTTAACCCGCTTTTTCTCTTCAGCTTTGCTCCATGTATTGTCGACTAAGGTCACTGGCTTGAGCACGACAACTTCGTTTTGAGAGACAGACACAATACCTACAATGTTGTCTCGCTCTGGGTACTCCAACAGGTGCACCAGCTTCTGCAACTGCTCTAAAGTCAAAGGTTGACCTTGCTTAGGTATCACCTTAACTGTGGCAGCGACCCTTGGCTGAGCTAAATCCAAATCTAATCGTTCTGCTATCGATAGCAGCTGGGTTTCATTTAAGGTAGAACCCTGTATTAGCTGCAGCAGTAGCTCTTCTCTATGACGTTTATTCCACTGAATCTGAGCCATTAAATCAGCTTGCTCAACGATGAGTTCAGCGGTCATCTTAACCAGTTCGCCATAGCGTCTGACCTCTTCAGGCTGCCCTGAAATACCGACCACACCAATCACACTATCTTGATGCAAAATAGGCAAGTTAATCCCTTCTTTTACACCAATCAGAGTACTGGCAACCGTATGATTAATTTCAACTGTTCGGTTGTCATGTATCGCCAATAAGGCGCCTTCATGGGTTCGGTGCAATCGCGCTGGATCGCTTGAGCCGATAATTATCCCGTTCTCATCCATCACATTGACAGGAAACTGGATAATTTTTGTCGCGCGCTCAACGATTTGTCTCGCGATTAACGTATTTAACTGCATCTCTTTACTCGTACTCGAAGCCTTGCTCTTCCTAGGGCTAACATAGCACAACTCCCCCGCGCTTTTATTGCGCCAACAGTACCTGCAGCTGAGTAACCAAGAAAAAATCCCGATGTAAGCACGCGAGGTGCCTGCTAAGACGAGGCCCGAACGAGCCTCTACCTGTTGCCTTACAACGGGAACGCGTACAAAAGGAGACGAAAAACTACGCGATTTAAGTAATATCAACCCGACTGATTTCCCCCACAACGGCTAGCCAGCAAGGTTGATATATAGATACCAATCACCACCAATAGCGGGCGTGATTGGTATGGGATAGCGAGGGAGAGGAATCCTTGCTATCCCAGACGGAAACTAGAGGCAGTAGACCCTAATCTCGAATCGAATGGCCTGAGCGCTTCTCAATCGCTTTAATCAGCGCTGAGTGGTCCCAGTCCTGTCCGCCTTGAGCCGCACACTCTTCAAACAACTCTTGTGCGTTTTGCGTATTAGGCAGTGCAACTTCCAACTCTTTGGCACCCGTTAGCGCTAGATCTAAGTCTTTCTGGTGCAGCGAGATTCTGAAGCCAGGATCAAACGTGCCTTCGATCATACGCTCGCCGTGGACTTCTAAGATTTTAGAACTTGCAAACCCACCGAGCAGCGCTTGGCGCACACGTGCTGGATCAGCGCCCGCTTTTGAAGCAAACACCAGCGCTTCAGAAACCGCTTCAATGTTAAGTGCCACGATAATCTGATTGGCGACCTTACAAGTTTGACCTGCGCCGTTTTCTCCAACTAGCGTGATATTTTTGCCCATCACCTCAAATAGAGGGCGAGCTTTATCAAACGCTTCTTGCGCGCCACCCACCATAATGCTTAGCGTAGCGTTAACCGCACCGACTTCACCGCCAGACACTGGTGCGTCTAGGTACTGTGCACCACTTTCGTTGATGCGCGCAGCCATCGCTTTGGTTGCCATTGGTGATATTGAGCTCATGTCGATCACAAGCTTACCTTCAGCGCCACTCGCATTCAGACCAGCTTCGACACCTTGGTCACCAAATAGTACGTCTTCAACTTGTGGTGTGTTTGGCACCATAAGGATGACCGCATCTGCCGCCTCAGTGGCTGCCTGTACTGAATTAACGACTTGAGCTCCCGCTTCCACCAAGTCTTTTGGTGCTGGGTTAAAGTGATCAGATAGCACAATGTCATAGCCCGCTTTTTGCAAGTTAACTGCCATTGGGCGACCCATAATACCTGTACCAATAAATGCAATTTTCATAATCTGTTCTCCGTAACGTTAGCCCACTCTTTGGTGGGCACAGACCGCACTTAGCGGTATAGGTTGATCCAATCTAAGCCTTCAGTGGTGGTGGTTTTCGGCTTGTACTCGCAGCCAACCCACCCTTGATAACCAAGCTCATCAAGATGTTTCAAGACGAATGGGTAGTTAATCTCCCCAGTACCCGGTTCATGTCTGCCAGGGTTGTCAGCCAACTGCACATGAGCAATTTGGTCGATGTTGGCACTCATGGTTGGGGCTAGATCCCCTTCCATGATTTGCATGTGATAGATGTCGTACTGAATGAACAGGTTGTCACTAGCCACTTCTTTAATCACCGCTTTCGCCTGTTCAGTGGTGTTGAGGAAAAACCCTGGGATGTCACGCGTATTGATGGCTTCAATCACTAAGCGAATGCCAGCCTCTTTTAGAGCCTGAGCGGCATAACGTAGGTTGATAACAAACGCCGCGTGTGCATCATGTTGGCTTACCCCTTGTGGAACGATCCCTGCGAGGCAGTTGATTTGGGTATTACCCAATACTTTGGCGTATTCAATGGCCTTGGCGACGCCTGCTTGGAACTCTTCAATTCGGTTTGGGTCCACCGCGATACCGCGCTCGCCCGCCTCCCAATCGCCGGCCGGAAGGTTGAACAGCACTTGGGTAAGTTGGTTTTCATCCAGTTTCTCCTTGATTTGAGCGGCTTCTAAGGCGTAAGGGAATAAGTACTCTACGCCACTAAAACCCGCCTTTGCTGCGGCCTCAAAGCGATCTTCGAAGTCCAGTTCGGTAAACAACATGGATAAATTTGCTGCAAACTTTGCCATTTTGATTTCCTTATTCTGTTAGCTGTTATTGATTAACGCCGTTGGTGCGTCGTCAGCGCTTTCTGCCAAGGCTTCGAACTCATTGATTGAGTCAATCTCGACGCCCATCGCAATGTTGGTTACGCGCTCTAGAATCACTTCAACCACAACAGGCACCTTGTGCTTGTTCATTAACTCTTTCGCTTGAGCAAACGCCTCTTGCATCTGCTCTGGGTCAGTCACTCGAATCGCTTTACAACCTAAGCCCTCAACAACCGTCACATGATCTACACCGTAGCCGTTGAGCTCTGGTGCGTTCTGGTTCTCAAACGCCAACTGAACACAATAATCAATGTCGAACTGACGCTGCGCTTGGCGAATCAGGCCAAGGTAAGAGTTGTTTACCAAAACATGGATATATGGCAGGTTAAACTGCGCGCCAACGGCTAGCTCTTCAATCATGAATTGGAAGTCGTAGTCACCGGAGATCGCAACGATATCTCGATTAGGATCTGCGGCACGTACACCAAGAGCGGCAGGTGTCGTCCAACCTAGCGGGCCAGCTTGACCACAGTTAATCCAATGACGTGGCTTATACACGTGTAGGAATTGTGCAGCCGCAATTTGAGAGAGACCAATCGTGCTGACATAGCAAGTATCGCGACCAAACGCTTTGTTCATCTCTTCATAAACACGCATTGGTTTAATCGGTGCGTCGGTATAGTGAGTTTTACGTAACATCGTCGCTTTACGTTGCTGACACTCGCCAACCCACGCGCTGCGGTTTGGTAATTTGCCTGCGTCACGCCATTCACGCGCCACTTCCACCAGCAGTTCAAGTGCTGCTTTGGCATCAGAAACAATGCCAAGATCCGGACAGAACACACGCCCGATTTGAGTCGGCTCAATATCAACGTGAACGAACTTACGCCCTTTGGTATACACATCCAAAGACCCCGTGTGGCGGTTAGCAAATCGGTTACCGATACCAAACACAAAATCAGATTCAAGTAGAGTCGCGTTGCCGTAACGATGCGCTGTTTGCAGACCAACCATACCTGCCATCAGTTCATGGTCGTCCGCGATAGAGCCCCACCCCATCAGCGTTGGAATCACAGGAACACCCGTAATTTCAGCGAATTGTTGCAGTAACGCTTCAGCTCCCGCATTAATTACGCCACCACCAGAAACGATCACTGGGTTAGCAGACTCACACATCATTTCGATGGCTTTTTCTACCTGAGCACGTGTTGCTTTTGGCTGGTATGCCTCTAACGGTTCATAAGTATCAATATCAAACTCGATTTCCGTCAGCTGAACATCTAACGGTAAGTCAATCAGTACCGGGCCAGGTCTGCCTGAGCGCATTAGGTGAAACGCCTGCTGGAATGCACGTGGAACCTGTGCTGGCTCCAGTACGGTTGTCGCCCACTTAGTGACGGGTTTGGCAATAGATTCAATATCTACTGCTTGGAAATCTTCTTTATGCAGGCGAGCTCGTGGTGCTTGCCCTGTAATACAAAGGATTGGAATTGAGTCCGCTGATGCAGAATACAATCCAGTGATCATATCTGTGCCCGCTGGACCCGATGTGCCGATACACACACCAATGTTACCTTGATTGGTACGTGTGTAACCTTCTGCCATATGCGAAGCACCTTCGACATGGCGAGCAAGTACGTGATCAATACCACCTAACTTTTTCATTGCCGCGTACATTGGGTTAATCGCTGCGCCAGGAACACCGAAGGCAATGTCTACACCTTCCTTCTTAAGTACTTCTACCGCCGCCTCAATTGCCTTCATCTTTGCCATGCGAACCTCCATTTCGATTGTATACAATTCAAAGATACTTTGTGTACTATGAATCATATTCAGAATTTGGCAACCCCTAAATGCAACATTTTTTCAACATAGAGCCATTACTCCAAGCGAACACTAACCCCGAAAACCCTAGAAATCATTGCTTTATATAAAATATCTTTACATAAAAATATTTTTACAACAGAGCAAATGAAAAATAAATGTTAAATACTCTTTGATTGTTTACATGAATTGAAATATAAGTATTCGTGCAACATGATTTTTGTACACAAAATCATTCGATATTGTTTAAAGGAGACGAACAATGAGTCTGAACGATGTAGCAGAAAGAGAAGAAACCGCCTGTCTGCGCGTAGTCGGTAACATGGACAACCCTGAATACCAAACCATCCTTAGCAAAGAAGCGCTCTCATTCTTAACCAAGCTGGTTAAGAAGTTTGCTCCACGCCGAGATGCACTACTTGCTGCTCGCGAAGAGCAACAAAAGCGTTTTGATGCTGGCGAACTACCGAATTTCCGTGCGGATACACAATCTATTCGTGACAACAAGAGCTGGAAAGTCGCCACTCCGCCGCCTGAACTGTTAGACCGTCGAGTAGAAATAACCGGCCCGATTGATCGCAAAATGGTGATCAACGCACTGAATTCAGGTGCCAAGGTCTTTATGTGTTGTTTTGAAGACGCCTCTTCCCCTACTTGGGAGAATATGGTTCAAGGGCAGATCAACTTGCGCGATGCCAATGCCCGCACGATCAGTTATCACGATGAAGCAAAAAACAAACATTATCAGCTCAGTGATGACCCAGCCCTACTGATTGCCCGTCCGCGAGGCCTGCACCTGCCGGAGCAATCGATCCAATTTGATGATAAACCCATTCCTGGTTGCTTGATGGATTTCGCGCTCTACTTCTACCACAACTACCTGTCACGAGCAGAGCAAGGGCTTGGGGTTTACTACTACATTCCTAAGCTAGAAAGCATGGAAGAATCACAATGGTGGGATGACGTTTTCTCTTTCACTGAAGATTACTTTGGTGTCGAACGAGGCACTATTCGTGCGACCGTCCTAATTGAAACGCTACCTGCCGTATTCCAAATGGACGAAATGCTTTACGCCATGCGTGACCATATCGTCGCAATGAACTGTGGCCGCTGGGATTACATCTTCAGTTACATCAAGACCCTCAAAAACCACACCGACCGCATCCTTCCAGACCGACATGTGGTTGGGATGGATAAAGAATTCCTTAATGCCTACAGCCAACTGTTAGTGCGTACTTGCCATCAGCGTGGCGCCTTAGCAATGGGCGGTATGTCAGCCTTCATTCCAGCCAAAGATCCTGCAGAGATGGAGCGAGTAACTGCCAAAGTGATCGAGGATAAAGAGCGTGAATCTCGCAATGGCCATGACGGAACTTGGGTTGCGCACCCAGCGCTCGTCGATTTGGCAATGTCAGTATTCGATAAAAACCTCGAAGGAAAGCCAAACCAACTCGATTTTGTCAGCCCAACACATGAAATTGGTGCTGAACTGCTGCTAAAACCGTGTGAAGGTACACGCGATGAAGCAGGTGTTCGCAAGAATATCCGTATTGCGCTTTATTACATCGAAGCTTGGATTCAAGGCCATGGTTGTGTGCCGATCTATGGCTTGATGGAAGATGCGGCAACCGCAGAGATCTCGCGCGCTAATATCTGGCAATGGATTCATCACTCAGTCGAACTTGATGATGGGCAAACCTTTACTAAAGAGCTTTTCCACCAATGGCTGTATCAAGAGCTCAACACTATCAAACAGGAAGTGGGCGATGCTCGATTCGCAGCTGGCCGCTTTGAACAAACCGCTGACCTTTTCTTCGAGCTGTCAACAGCGAAAGAGTTCGCCACCTTCCTGACCTTACCAAGCTATCAGCTTCTTAACGGGGCTGCGTAATACCAACCTAGTTCGTCTATTCGAGCTAGGGCGGTAGAACATTAACAGGAGATAACATGGGAAGTTTAACTCTAGATCAAGCACTCTCTGTCATTGACGGTACGTTTCAGGCAGGTTCCAAGAGCAAATGCGCACCGCTCACAGTTGCGGTTCTCGACAGCGGAGGGAAACTCATCTCTCTGCAACGCCAAGACGGTTCTAGCATGATGCGACCAGATATCGCGATTGCTAAAGCTTGGGGCGCACTAGCGCTCGGGTGTTCTTCGCGAAAACTCGCTCAGGATGCCGATAATCGACCTGCATTTATCTCCGCTGTTAATGTTCTCGCACACGGTAATATGGTTCCCGTTCCAGGAGGATTGCTCATTCGCGATGCCGAGAAAAACATTCTTGGTGCCGTCGGGGTCAGTGGTGACCTGTCGGATATTGATGAAAGCTGCGCACTCGGGGGGATAGATCACGCCCAGCTCTACAGTGACGAAGCGGTATCCTAACTTTTACTAAAGCAAAACAAAACGCCCTCAATTGCACACACAAATGAGGGCGTTTTTCTATTTCGTGTTTTCTGTTTCGTGAACATTACTCGTATTGAGTCAGCCAGCCTTTCAAGATGGTATTCACCTGCTTCTTCTGATTGGCATTTATGCCTTTAACCAGCTTTTCCTGTACAGCAGCGTGTTCTTCAATAATTTTGTCAATCAGCACAAAACCATCTTGGCTCAGCTCAACCGTCACACTGCGGCGATCTTCTTTACTGTGCTCGCGGCTGATCAAACCTTTAGACTCAAGCTTATCTAATCGGTTAGTCATCGCGCCAGATGTCAGCATCATAGAATCAATCAGCTCTGAAGGAGTTAGGCGAAAAGGTTTACCACTACGACGCAAAGTCGCCAACACGTCGAACTCCCCAAGTTTCAAGTCATAGCGCTTATGTAGCTGAGCCACTTCTGTCTCCATATACTTGGCAATGCGCATCAATCGACCCATTATCGCCATAGGTTCAGTTTCTAGCTCTGGCTTTTCCTTAGCCCACTGGTCTACTACTCTATCAATAGCGTCCATGAATATTTGTCTCCAGTAACAAAATGCTGTTTTGAATATCTTAACATAAAGATACTTTACAAACAGCGTTTTTAGGCGTACATTCCTCACAAAAGTATCTTAACGTAAAGATAGTTGTTATGAATATATTACTTGCCATGATTCCGGCGTTCTTTTGGGGAACCACTTATGCCGTCACGCAATACACTCTTGCGGACTGGCCTCCCCTATTACTGGGTGCGATCCGTGCACTACCAGCCGGACTTCTGTTGTTGGCATTTAAGCCAAGCCTGCCGAAAAAAGGCGACTGGCAGATTTTGTTTAGCTTAGGATTGATCAACATTGCGACCTTCTTCGGGCTGATCTTTGTCATGGCGCTGACGTTGCCTTCTGCCATTTCTGGTGTTGGCATGATTTCAGTGCCTGTATTTGCGATGCTCTATAACTGGTTGATCAACAAACATCGCCCAGGCTTGATTCAGTCGGTATGTGGTGCCACCCTGATCGTGCTCGCTTGGATGCTGTTTGACCCAGGTTCAATTAGCCTAAATCCGATTGGATTGGGGGCTATGCTCGCGGCGATCATGTGTATTGTGGTCGGCAGCTCGATCACTAAATCACTCGGCAATCGTATGCACTGGTGGACGGTGTTAACTTGGCAGCTCATTCTAGGTGGTGTGATTCTGTCTATCGCCGCTAGTGTTCAGGGGGCAATGGAACCAGCAAAATACGCCGCGATTTTCGACAACTTCTCAATGACCAATCTGTCTGGTTTGTTATGGGTTGTCGGGCTTAACACAGCACTAGGATACGGCATGTATGTGTGGCTATTGCAACGTATGTCTGTGGTCGACTTTACCTTCGGGGGTATCGCCAATCCAATCGCGGGAATCGTGTCTGGACTTATCTTGCTCGGTGAATCCTTTACCCCATTCCAGTACAGCTTGATGATCGGCATGATTGTGATGTCTTTGTTACCTCAAGCGATACTCGCCATAAGACAAAACAGGCCAGCGCCCGCTGAGTGCCAAAGCTAATAGGCACAAATTATCGCTCAATTAGCCGCGCCACTTAGCGCGGCTTTTTACTTTTTAAAACGGTTCCAGCGTGATTGCTATACTGACTAGGCTCATTTGAGAAAGGTGGAAGCAATGTGCGGAAGACTCAATGTCATCGACGATCCCTTGTACAATATCGTCTGTGAACAGCTTGGCTTAAATTTTAATACTCATAGCAACAACGATTTACGTCCGACAGAACAAGTGGCTTGTATAGCCAGTGATGGTAGCAAGCTACAGCAGCGCAACCTCGCTTGGGGAATTAAGCCTAACTGGGCAAAGCGGGTTATCATTAACGCCCAAGCAGAAACTGTGGCGCAGAAACCCACCTTTGTGAGTTCGTTTCAATTCAGTCGGGTTGTTGTCCCATGCAGTGGCTGGTATGAGTGGCGTGAGGAACATGGACAAAAGGTGAAATACCTATTTGAAAAGCCAAACAAAGGGGCTCTGTATATGGCAGCTATCGCACTCGAAAACAACTCAAAAGTGGTCACACTCACCACGAAACCTAATTCGCAATGTGCCCAATATCATCACCGCATGCCGCTACTGATTGAGGATGACCATGCTTTAAACTGGGTTACAGGAACAGTAGAGGAAGCTCACTCTCTCCTCAATCTCAAATACCATCACACGCTAGTAGTTTACCAATAGTAGCTTCGCAGGTTAACTGAGATCTTTGATACTCGACTCATGTCAATTCTATCGTAATTCACCGACAAGATGACAATCCAAATAATTCCGGGGTCAGGTCGACTGACGCACACAATGCTGGGATATCAAGCAAGGTAATATGGTTGCCCGATTCGACAATATGACCGTCCGCTTTGAGTTTTTTTATCGTGCGGGATAAAGTTTCCGGTGTCATCCCCAGTTGGGTAGCTAAGAGCTTTTTCGTTACCGGGAGTGAAACCCAATCTTGCTTTGTCTCTTGGCTACGATAGATATCCGCAAGCTTCATCACTAGTCTTTGATTGGCATTTACCTGAGTAAGGATGTTTACCGTATCCATTAAATGGCTAATCCGGTTGCTCATAAACGCCATCACTTTAATCGATAGCTGCGGCGAACCAGAGATCAGATCTAGCACATCTTGGTAGTAGAATGCAGATAACTCTGTCCCTTGCTCAACTCGAGCGCTCATAGGATACGTTCTAGGCTGCATAAACATCGCCATTTCAGCAATAAGACCACCAGCCATAAAAACCTTAAACAGTTTCTCATCACCATTGGGCATTAAGCGGTATAAAGACACCTTACCTTTTTCAACGAGATACATATTGTCAGCGCTATCTCCCTGGTTAAACAGCTGCTCTCCCGCTAAATAAGAGGTGTGTTTACGACCTTCAAACAGTTGCTTTTTCTGCTCTTCATCAAGCAGTGAAATGATCGACTCCGGCACAACGCATTCCTTAGCTTGATAATTATCAAGCGCTAAACTTCCTTCGACAACATAAAATGATAACCATTATCAACAAAGATGCAACCAGCATGAGGAGCAGCTATGCAAACCATAAGCCCGGTTTTTCGATGGATCGGCCTCATCGCCATTATGATGCTGTTTATTCCCATCGTGTTATCAGCTTAGGAGTTGAACGCTATGTCACAAAAACTCGCCATGCCCAATGAGAACCGAAAGTTGTCAAAAACACCCGGCCACTGGGTGCTCGCTCAGTTGGGAAAGAAAGTACTTCGCCCTGGAGGCAAAGAGCTGACACAGAAAATGTTGCAAGGTTTAAGCATTACTTCTGCAGATAGAGTTGTCGAATTTGCCCCCGGAATGGGATACACCGCTCGGTTATGCCTTGAAAAAGCACCTCACAGCTATACCGCGATAGAACAAAACGAACAAGCCGCAGAGATTGTTCGTCGCTATCTAAATGGCACAAATCAAACATGTAAACTGGGCAATGCACAGCAAACTGGCCTTGAAAACGGCCTAGCGACTGTGGTCTATGGAGAAGCCATGCTGACCATGCAATCCGATGCCCGGAAGAACGAAATTGTTGCCGAAGCAAGCAGAGTACTAGAGACAGGCGGCCGCTATGGTATACACGAGCTTTGCCTTACTCCAAATGAACTCGACCCAGATATCCAGAGAACCATCCAAAAAGAGGTATCAGACACTATTCAACATCCAGCAAAGCCCATCACTCCAGCCCAATGGAAGCAGCTAATGATAGACAATGGATTTGAGATAGAGTTTGAAGCTGTTGCACCCATGCACCTACTTGAGCCCAAACGTATGATCGATGACGAAGGACTGTTTGGTTTTCTAAAGATAGCCAAGAACCTTCTAACAAAGCCTGAAGCCCGAGCGAGAGTGATAGGAATGCGCAAAGTATTTCGCCAGCACAAAGATCATTTAGCGGCAATAACCTTAGTCGTGAGAAAAAAGGAAAGCTAGTTATGTTTGAATATACCTACTATGAAAACTTGGCTGATACTGTCGATATCCCTAAAGCAGGTATTACTAGCCGACCCGTATTTAAAAGTGACAGACTGCGCGCCGTCATTTTCGGGTTTGCCCAAGATGAAGAGATGAGCGAACACACGGCTGCCGTACCAGCAATTGCTCAAATCATCGAAGGTGAATGTACCTTTACCCTCGAACATGAAGCAAAAAAGATGAAAGCTGGAGCTTGGGTTCTGATGGATGCCCACCTGCCTCACAGTATTGTCGCTCATACACCACTCAAGCTGATGTTATATCTTCTGCGAGAACCAAAATAAACAAACGTCGAGCAAAGGGTCTTGCCTCCTCGAACCAATAGGTTTGTAATGGCAGCAACAAACGAGTGCAAAGAATACAGATGGAAACGAAGATGCTTGACCCAAATGAAGTAGATTCAGGTTATGGCAAGATGGAAAAAATGCTCGCAGAAAGTGTTGCCAGTGATGTTTACGTTGATAAGGTCATTATTGGTTACAACTGGACCTTGGTCAGGGCCGGTGATTTAGCAGGTATTGCCCGCAGCCCTGAACGCGGGACAGAAGGCTTTGTTGGTAAGCCTCTTAGAGAGCTTGCTGAGTATTTGTGTTCCTCAGATGCATTAATGCGTTCTTTAGGTCTAGCTGCCATAAACGCTTGGTGGAACCGACAAGAAATGTTACCAGAAGCGAAGAGTTTTATAGCCACCTCGGGTGGCCTGTCTGCTATCCAGCCACCCGGAGACGGTGTCATCATTGTTGGCGGGTTTAGAGGGGCACAAAAAAGACTTCCACTTGCACGTATCGTCGAACGAGAGCCTAAAGCCGGTGATATTTCTGTGGAAGAAGCGCCTGAGGCCTACAAACAAGCAAAACAACTTGCCATTACCGCGCAAACTTTGATGAACGGCAGTCTCAGCTCTATATTGGAACTCAGCAATGCGGTTCCCCACCGCTCATTGGTCGGGCCAAGTGCGCCATTATGCCCACTACTTTTCCAATTTGGGTTAGATGAAATTAGTGGTGCTGTGGTTGTTAATGCGGATGCCGCCGAAAGCTTTATTTTGGAGTCCGGCACCATGATTATGTTGGAGCATATAGCCCAAAGTCGATATTTAAGCTCACAGTAATCTAAGGAACTAAAGCGACTCACAATAAGAATAGCAGCATACTGATTGCTGCTATTCCCTTGTTAATTATCGTAGTGTTGGTTTAGAAAATCGGCTTCTTCTTGTCCTTCACATAGAAAAACAGGCTGACCACGACAAACAAAAACGTAAAGTAGTAGAAGAATGAAGAGAGAGAGGCTATAAAGTCGATGTGCTGCTCTATCTGCTCTTCGCTATAGTTTTTAGACAGCAATTTGTAGTAGTAAGCATACAAAATACCAATCATCCCATAGCCGAGGTTAAACATTAGCCCTTTAAAGCTCAGTACTGTGGCTCGGTTGTGTGATTCAGTGTTTTTATTGAGGTGGTAGCTAATGAAGATATTCATCGTCATGATGATGAAGATTAATAGCAACGCCGGAATAACCCCGTAAATAGACCAGCCTAAGCTAATCCAGTAATAGGTCGCCATCGTCGCGATACCCATGATGGCAATAAACTTTCTCGGAGCGATGCTCTCCGCCAACTTTCGACTTTGCCCCGCTAATACAATTTGAAGCAAACTTATCCCTGCGCCAATCAACCCAAAGTAGATGATGGGAATATCGATCGCTCGATAGTACTGGCTGTTCATGGTTAAAAACATACGTGAAGTGTGCTCGAACAGGCTGTAATAAAGCAGAATAAACAGAACATAGGGTGTGGAGAGCACCCACTTACCGGTGTTCATGGTGAGCTTAAGACTCGCCATTGTCGTTGCCAACTTACCGCTGTCACTTGGCAACTTCTTCTTCTCTTCCCTCATGCTAAATGCAGCGTACATAGCGATAAGGGCGACAAACAAGGTCGCATAAACAGGGGTGCGCATTATATCCTGAGTCGTTTCTGGCGCTGAGATTCCCAGTAGATGATAAACATGAGCCATAAAGTTAACGTCGTACATAGCAGCACCCGCTAAGGTCACAACTATGCCGACACTTGAAGCGATACGTAACTGAATCTGCAACACTCGCGGCCACAGATCTTCTTTTCCCTGCTCTTTAAGCGTGTCATAAGCCAATGCCTCATCAGCACCACTGGCCAATGCCATAGCCAAACCACTCAAGACTCGGTTTATCAAAAATACCATGAACACTAAGGTGGGATTGCCAGTAGGGACAAAGGCAATCATCGCAATTTCAATAAACATGACAATTGAGGACAACACCACCAGCTTTTTACGCCCTAGAGTATCGGCAAATGCACCCGATGGGACTTCTGCTAGAACGATGGTTGCCGCCCAAACTACGTTGAGCATGGCAAACTGAGAAAGGGTCAAACCATAATCTAAGTAGAGTAAAGTGAAGACTGGATAGTAAAAGCGCGCAAAGTAGCTGCTTCGGAACATTAAGAAGCAGCGTACATTGCGGATTTGAAGGATTTCTTGGAGAGTCATTAAATACTCAGCAGTTTGTATAACATAAAACTATGTATATACCCTTTTTTGATTGGACTCTAGAATCTTTACTAAGTTGACCAAGTCAAACACATCAAGCGATAAACAGATTCCATTATTAGACAACCTCCCTACTTGAGATTTTACAGTGTAAACAGCTACATCCCGTAACGGAATGGTTTTCCGATAGCCACCATATCACGATGAATAGGAGCAAGCGCTTGAGCATAGTGGGCAAGCAATGACAAGGTATACTGACTACGTTGGTGCATCTCATCATCGTGTAATTGGTGGTCTTGGGTCATCAGCGTTTCGATATTACGAAACATCAGATGATCAGGCAAAAAACAGGCATGGTTGTTTTTGCTGCCAGTCATACGTAATTCACTTATCGGATAGACGCCATTCACACTAGCAGAAACACTCACTAGCAATACTGGCTTGTGCGCTAGCTCTTCATCAGTCGTTAACAACAAGAAATTCTTAGTTGCAGGTGTCGCCATTCCATGCCACTCAGGCGAGATAAGAATCACAGCATCAGATTGCCTTAACATTTCAGCAATAGGGGACCATTGTTGCCACTCTTCGGATTGCTGCCAAACACCTTCATTCCAGAGCGGCAAATTAAGCTGATGTAAATCCAAAATATTGATAGATTCAAAGTGCTTTTCAGATAATGATTCTAAAAAGCGAGCGACGTTTAAGCTCTGCGAATTGTCACGCTGGCTGCCAGATACGATAGTAAGATTCATATTAGTTTCCTTCTAGTGAACGAACGGTTGGAGTTTGATTGGATTGAGTCGATTTGCCTGAGGGGTGCTGGCTTGCAAGTACAATAGAGACTAAAACCAGTAATGCTCCAAGCAACTGAAATACAGACAAATGCTGGTCGAGAACGATGTAACCCAAGATACAAGCAGAGACACTGCTTAAAAAACCGAGAAATGAGACCGTCGTTGTAGGCAGCTGATCAATACCTCTAAACCACAGAAAATACCCGACTACGGCTCCGATAACACTCAGGTACAAGTAACCCAAAGCGTTCATTAGCGTTAATTGATGAGGTAGCCCCTCAAACCATATAGCAACTGGGAGCAGCATTAATCCGCCAAACAGGAGCTGCCAACCTGTAAAATTCAGCACAGACATACCTGTAGGTCTGCCCCATTTCTTAGTCAAAACGACCCCACTCGCCATGCTTAATGTCCCAACATTCGCGACAATGAGACCTACTAAATCTAACTTCGCGGTACTGTTAAGGACCAGTAAAGCTATTCCAAAGATGCCCACTACCGAGGCTATTAGCTGTATTGCTGACACCTTTACACTAAGTAACCACCAACTCAGTAATATCACAAGAACAGGTTGAATAGACATCACCATAGCGGCCATACCACCCGGTAAGTAAGTCGCTGCAAAAAATAGGCAATAGAAGAACAACCCAATGTTCAAAAAGCCGAGTACCCCTAGTCGAGCAAGCCACACTGAGCTAGGTATCGCTCTACCAAAGAGTACGAGCAACAAACCCACCGGTAGGGCTCTAATCGTTGCAGCGAGCAAAGGACTTTCCGCTGGCAGCAACTCTGTCGTCACTATGTAAGTACTTCCCCATACAATAGGGGCGAACGCCGTCAACACTATGGTTTTAATTTGATGCAAATCCTTCACTAGAACCTCTCCATATAATCTCAATAAAAAGTATCTTTTACAAAAGATACTTTTTATAAAGTAATGGTAACTTAACTTTTGATCAAGTATCTTTTTAAAAAGATATTTAGATGAGAGATAAAAATGCCACCAGATAGTGTCGATTCAATTTTGGCTCAATGGAAACAAGCAAGACCCGATTTAAACTGCTCGTCGATGGGAGTTGTTGGCCGCTTGCGTCGCACAAGCAATCTGTGGAAGTCGAAGATGGACAGCGTATTTAAGCAGCACGGACTAAGCAGCATTGAGTTCGACATCTTGGCAACAATGCGCCGTAGCGATGCCCATGGCATTACCCCAACAGAGCTATATAAAACTCTCATGCTGTCTTCTGGGGCAGTGAGCACTCGGATAGAACATTTGGTTAAGCAAGAACTTGTGGAGAGAGTTTTCAGTGAACATGACAGACGCAGCTGTAAGGTGATTCTAACCAATAAAGGCATTGAACTTGTCGATAACGCCCTGAACGATCACGTCGACAATATGAACAATATGCTTAGCGCTCTAAACCAAGATGAACAAGATCAACTTGCCAATCTACTACGCAAAGTACTGTTATCTGAAACAGACAATAACTAGCCGATTTAGCTCATGCTTGTGTTATGAGCTAAACACGGCACTGTATCCTAGCTTGTTAAAAGTTCTAAAAACCACTGTCGAAAATTGCCATATCGGCATCTAAAAGCGCCGAACGTAGCTTCTTAAGCGGTTGATAATCTGGATCATTGTAGAATGCTTCTGCCGCTTGTTTAGAAGGGAACTCGACTAAAATGACACGGCCTTGTGGCATAACACCTTCTCTTACATCGATCTCTTCTGTTACCGCGAGAGCTTTACCACCATGTTTTTGCAAAATAGCGTGTGCATTGGGTAAATAGTCTTTTTGGTGCGACTCGTGATCATGAACTCGAACAAACGTTAGCATATATGCTGGCATGGTAATTACCTCTAAATCGTTGAATTTGGTTAGTGCATAAAACGGGTAATGGCTTCTCGCGCATTGTCTTGATGAGTAAAATTGCTTAGGTCTGAAAACAGGGTGGCTTGGTCAACAATTGGACCTGAAATGCCCACACGACTACCGTAAAACACACCACTTTTATATGAGTCGTCGAGTAATGCTGTAACGAAACGTTTAGCGGCAACGTCAACACTATGAACTTTGCCAAACATCGACATAACTTGCATCATTAGCTTGAAAACAAAGCGCTTAACCAAAGGCTCACTTTCTAGAACCTGCGTCCCTTTCGTTCCACCTGGGCTCATGGTGACAAATCGAATATTGGGATGTTTACGAGCCAAAGCTGCCATCCAAAGAGCCCCGACATACTTCGTTGTCCCATAAGAAGCCTGCGAATCTTTGTTTGACGCAAAAAAGGAACCATTCCCTATTGATACAAACTCTTCAACCGAAGATGTCTTTAGGTTTGGCCTCTCCATCCCCATTTCTTTAACGCCTCTGGCTGCTTCCGACCCTGCATACAGTGCCACTTGAGTTAGTTTTTCTGTCGCGAGTAGGTTTTCAAGCAGTACTGCATGACCAAACACGTTGACTGCAAACTGCTGTGTAACACCATCAGTGGTTCTTTGATTAATATGTGTGCCTCCAGCTCCCCCAGCATTCATGATCAGGGCGTCTATCGGTTGTGAAAGCTGTTTAACCGCTAACTTCACGGACTCACTGTCTGCAACGTCTATCAACAAGACTTCAAAAATGTCCTTCCCGGTTATTTGGGTGAGTTCGGCTTTTGCCTGCTCCGCTTTTTCTTGGTTACGACAACCGAGATATATCTTCTCTGTGCCTTCAACCAAGGCGAGCTGTCGAGCCGACTCCTTTCCAATTCCCGCATTCGCACCGGTAATTAATATTCTTTTCAACATAGCTTATCTTCCTATTCATAAACCTTAAAAGCCGATGTTTTCGGCTAACCACACTTTATGGTTCCAAGATAAGCAATGACATGATAAAAAGATAACCAAAATAAAAACTCAACATGATTACTTAAATCTATCATCTTTAACTGGAATCAGCGGATATGACCAACGAGCAACTCAAAGCGTTTTTAGCCGTCGCCGAGCAAGGCAGCTTTAGGAAAGCAGCAAAAACAATCTTTAAAACACAAGCTGCAGTTAGCGCCTCCATCAAATCGCTAGAAGAAAGATATGGTGTTCAGATGTTTAATCGCGATAAATATCGCCCTACTCTTACAGAGGCTGGAAAAGCTTTTTATAACAACGCGAAGATAACAATGAATCATTTCCAACGGCTTGACCAAATTGGTCATCAACTGACCAAGGGAGTTGAGCCTGAGTTTACAATTGTGGTGAGTATTGCCGTTGATCTTCCCCCACTGTTAGCAAAGATAAAATCAATCACATCACAATTTTCTAATACCCAGTTTCGAATCCATACCGAGTCACTGCATGGTGTCGTAGAACGCATAGACGACAATAGAGCGGACCTTGCATTTGGCCCTGCATTAGGATTAAACATCGCGCATGAAAAACTACCGATAGCGAAAGTTAATTTTATCAATGTTGCTGCACCAGACTATTTCCCACCTAGCACCAACTATAAATTTACCCTAGAAGAAATTGCGGAATACGCCCAAATTGTCACGCGCGACAGTGCTACCCATTCAACCAAAGCTTCTTTTCATACGCTGCCAAATCGAGAAGCATGGAATGTTCATGATTTCATGACTAAGAAAGAGTTGATTAAGGCAGGATTTGGGTGGGGAAGCATTCCCGAACACTTGATAAATGATGAACTCAAGCAAGGGTTGTTGGTTCCCATTCACGTTGAAGGTATACCGCTAAAAGCATCTGGTGAACTATTCATGTTTAGAAACCGAAATCACCACCACGGGCTCGTCGCCCAAAAACTTTGGGATCAACTCAATCTTGAATTTGCCGTTGAGTAAGCGGTGCCGGAAGCATATTTCTCACCTATCATTGAAAACAAGCCGCTTTGAGCTCAATTTCTTAGCTCTCAAAAACATAGGGAAAAAGTCAATCTATATCGAAATACGATAACTAAGAAACCAACCTTATTATTGGCATATGCCATCAATAAGTCGCTATAGTGATCTGAATCTCAACGAATTTTGGAGCTAGCATGATCTACGCAATTCCTTGTATTAACAACGCGGTAAGTAATCACTTCTCTCGCTGCCAGCAAATCGTCATCTTTGATTCCATCACGCAACAAATGCAGTACCTCTCAATTTCTCAGGATGAATCTTGTTGTAGTGCCAAGAAAAAGTGGCAACAGGTTATCACTGGTTACAAAGTAGACATTGTTGTAGTGAGAAGCATTGGCAAAAATATGCTCAAAGGGCTGTTTCAATCTAAAGTTAAAGTGTTAGCCACAAAAGCGAAGCAAGATCTGCACGACATCAATTTTGCCGAGCTGATTGCAGTAGAGAGTTTGGAGTACGGTCGAATATCACCAAAGAGAAAAGCTTGTGGCAAAAACAACGCCACTCTCACTTTGGCACCATCGCAACCAAACTGGCGCTCAATCCGGAGGATTAGACGATGACGTTACTACTTACAATACTTATTTTCGTTAGCTTTATAGCCTTAATGGCGATCGGGGTGATGTTCTCTCGCCGACCAATTCAAGGCAGTTGCGGTGGTTTATCGAAACTAAACATCACTAGGGAGTGCGACTGCAAAGATGTGTGCGAAGGGACAAAGCGCACGCTTTATCAAATCAAAGAGCCTGATTAGCGCAAGCTATTGAAGTTTTAGGGCATGACCTTGGATGATGCAGCTAGCAACCTTTTGCCTAGCGCGTTTGATGATGTTCCCAAACGTTTGGCGCGACACCTGCATTTGCACGGCGGCATCAATCTGATTCAATCCTTCTTGATCGGCAAGTCTCAGTGCTTCTAGTTCATCTGGCAACAGCTCAACAATCTGCAACTCATCCATAGTGACGCCATTGGGTTTGTAGAAGGCATGAGCCGCTTGCGTGCAAATATGACGATGTTTCTTAGGACGAGCCATGTTGAGTATCCAGAGGTAAAAATCCTGTTTGAGTAACGCAAGATTGTAACAAGGGAGCATGTAAGAAACCATGCGGTTGGAAACTAGCGACGGTAGGCCGCTAGTTAAGGAAGCGCTTTAACTCGACAAATTACGCAGTTTTGGATCATCGGTTAGGTATTCAACAAACTCAATCTCAAATCCTGCAGGATCAACGAAGTAGACATTTTTACGGTAAGGTTCATCAGCGCCCGGCTTAGCGATAGAATAACCCGCTTCAATCAATCGGCCGATCACCGCATCAATATTATTGGTGACATAAGCAAAGTGGGCTAATCCTACTTGATGGCCTGACAAATCCCGATTGTCTCCTTCACCATGATCGCTCAACGCAATATACTGGTATTCATCGCCAAAATGCAGCCAGTTTCTCGGTTTGCCACTCCACTCTCCTTGCCCTTCATCTCGCACCGACCAATGTGGAAATGCCGCTTGATAAAACTTCAACATCTCAGGGATGTCCTTAACCACTAAATTCACATGCTCTAGTTGAATCATTGCTTTCTCCTTATCAATTCCTAGTCAACAAGAAGCATGCTAAAACCTCAACTAAGGTTGAGGTAAAGAACTTTTTTAAATTTTTAATTATAAATTGAACAAAACTTTAGAGAGCCAGAGAGAGCGATGACAATATTGATGAATCTATGAAGTGGTCATGTAAAAACAACCTACTACCTCATTGGTTGAATCAATAATTTTTCCGCTAAATGTTGCCTCACAGTAGAGAAAGGAAATATTGATATCACTAAGACGTCCATGAAATAAAACATGACGTTTCAAAATATCACTATTGAGTTGATGAAGTGTTGATTGCCAAGTGATCTCATTTTCCAATAAGTCAAATGTAACTATCATAAATCCTTATTGTTTTCGTTTTGCTGCTTGCTACGGTTCTGTTGAAACCAAAAGCGCTTACGGCCGATTGAACGTGACATATTTTGCCTTTATATATTTAAGTTTCTGACAAGTAACAAAACTATTACTTAATATCAGAGGAATAGATTACTAAATTTATAATGAGACGAAGAAGTCCAATAGCGCAACGACAAATACAGAGAGGAGGTATAAGGAAATATTGGGGATTTCGAAAAGATGTTATAAATAGTATTTCTAGATTGAATAAAGTTGTGCAAGTAGCAGGTTGCCACTTGCACCCTTGCTAAACGTTATAGTACTGAAACGTTAGCTGCTTGAAGGCCTTTTTGACCTTGCTCTACTTCGAAAGACACTTTTTGGCCTTCAGCTAGAGTCTTGAAACCTTCAGAAGCGATAGCACGGAAGTGTACAAATACATCTTCGCCACCGTTGTCTTGAGAAAGAAAACCGAAACCTTTAGTTTCGTTAAACCATTTTACAGAACCATTTACTTTGTTAGACATATCATGTCCCTTATTTAGTAATAATAAATTTAATTCGCAGAAATGCGATGCACTAGGAGCTTGAATTATTTAATGTATCTATGAAGCTAAGGGAAACACAGAGGATAACAAGAGGAAATTCTGAGGGTTTACTTTACAACAGGATGTTTCATTTAATAACTCTGAACAACAGAGCAAGGGCATTATTTGTGTTTTTTAGATAATTGTAAAGAACTATTTTTGATTATTTTTTAGCTAACAGCATCAGCGCTCCATCAATAAAAAACGTAAAAGGCGAACACCTCTCTTTATCACTCTTCTACGCTTTAAAAACCTTAAGCTTGTTCGATAGGTTTAATCACTCGACATGGGCTACCCGCCGCGACAACGTTAGCTGGAATGTCTTTGGTGACGACACTACCCGCTCCAACCACGCTGTTTTCACCGATGGTGACGCCAGGGCAGACGATCACACCACCGCCAAGCCAAACATTGTCGCCAATAGTAATAGGTGTCCCAAACTCAACGCCTTCTTCAACACGACCTTTCACATCGAGAGGATGACCTGCTGTGTAGATTTGTACGTTAGGGGCAAAGAGGACGTTATCACCGATATGCACTTCAGCCACATCCAACACCACGCAGTTGAAATTAGCGTAGAAGTTTTTGCCTAGTTTTATGTTCGAACCATAGTCACAGCGAAATGGAGGTTCTAGGTAAGCGTCTTTAGAATCAGGGATAAGAGTGTCAATCGCGCTGCGCCACTCTTCGGTATCTGGAATACTATTGTTGAGCTTTTGCAGTACTTTACGACATTCAATTCGTTCGTTATACAGCTCTTTGTCCCATGCATCATACGGCTCGCCAGCGAGCATTTTCTCTTTTTCGCTTCTCATATTACTTACCAGTCAATCTTAAAAGTACCATCGAAATATCGCATACCAATGTCTGCTTATAAAAAGATTAAATCACTAAATTAACACAGCGTGTGATAGGTCACTTTTTGCGTAACATCGACGTAAACAGGTGGTTGTAAGTAATTACTCACTGTTATGTTTTCAAAGGTTACGATTAGCCTTTAGCCGCTTTTGATAATAACAATTCGTAGAAGCATTTGGCGGCTGGGCCAGTTTTCGCTCCCTTAGGAAGCGTAATATGCAGCGGGACTTGATACCTTTCATTGTGCTCGACTTTAAGCACCTTAAGTTGGCCTGTGTTTCTTAACTTGATGATGTGCTCTGGTAAGCGGCAAAAACCGACGCCTTGCTCCACCGCTCGAAATGCATGATCAAAATTGTCGACGGTTATCCGCTGATTCGCTTTTAACCAACCGACATTTTGCTCTTTGTTCTCAATCTGAGTAGCCCCCAGATCGCGAATGACAACTTGGCAATGAGTGGCAAAATCTGCCATACAAACCTGACTCTGACTTGCGAGTAAGTGTTTGCTTGAGACAACGGGCAACATACTCGTCATCGAGAAAGCTTGGGCCGGGTAATTTGTCACCGGCAAGGTAATAATCGCAATATCAGCTTGCTCACTGGTCACCATTTCTGCCGTTTTAGATAGCGAAGTCTCTACCACTTGAATGGAAGTGGTACTGTTTCGACGAAGATACTCTGCCATCGGTTGATAGAGCAGGCTCGGGTCGCAAAGGTGATCCATCGCGACTGTAATCTCTGACTCGACACCCGCTGAAATTTGTTGGCTTAAGTCTTCCAGATCTCTTGCCTGATCAAGCATACTGATCGCTCTTCTAAGCAATGAACGGCCATGCTCTGTGACTGTGGCACGTCTTCCCTTCACCTCCACCAGCTTAACGCCCAGTTGGTCTTCAAGCTTTTTTATCGAGTAAATCAGAGTTGTATGGCTTTTGTTTAAAGCCGAAGCTGCGGCTTGAATACTGCCCGCCCGATCCACTTCTTTCAGCGTAACCCATTGCTCAAGGGTACTTTTCAGTCTCATCGCATGACCTGTCAGTTTTTTAGACATTTATACGCAATATTATGAACTTTTCTGTTCAATTTATATAGACAACAATATCTCCATCGAACGGAAACACACGTTCACATCAGACAACAATCGGAGAAACTAAGATGAAATTACTACAAGTCGATTTTGAATATCATGGCCCTATGGGCGAAGAGATGTCTAAAGCATTGGTTGGTCTAGCGGAGTCAATTAATCAAGAGCCCGGCATGATCTGGAAAATCTGGACGGAAAACGAATCTGAAAAGCTAGGTGGTGGTATCTATCTTTTCCAAGATGAAATTAGCGCACAAGATTATCTAGACATGCATGCCGCTAGGCTGAAACAAATGGGCGTAGCAGAAGTACGTGGCGTTATTTTTGACATCAATCAGCCACTAACTGAAATCAATCATGGGCCAGTTGGCCTGTAAGGAACTGCTATGACGAATAGACTGTTTTTAACCTTACACGGCAGCATCTACACTGCGTTTGCATTCGCACTGTTTTTTCTGCCAACCATGATGTGGCCAATGTATGGCGTTGAGATTAACGATAAGTACGCTTACTTCCTGTCACAGCACACAAGTATCTTTCTCGGAGGCGTAGCGGCAGTAAGCCTGTTTCTAAGAACAATAGAGCACAAAGAGACAATGCAACAGCTACTCAAAGCGCTGCTTGTCACCAACCTTCTCGGTGTCGTAATAACTGGCTATGCTGGATTTACGGGGATCTTTGTCGGCTTCGGTTGGAGCGATCCTGCCTTCTTCGCTCTTTTGTCCCTGTTAAGCTATCGACAGCTAAGCAAACGCTCATAAGACCAAAGCTATTTGCGCCTCATGCTAGGCGCAGATACGCCCACCTCGCCTTTTGTCTTCAACCTGCGTAGAATACGCGCTCTTTTCCCATTCACGAGCAACTATAGGCAGTCAGTTTGCACACAGTAGAACAACTTAAAAGCGGAGCGCTTACAGGCATTCAGCGTCTTCAACTTTCTGAACAATTAACCGAGTTACCACAAGAGATCTTAGCCTTAGCTGATACGTTGGAAATTCTCGATGTTTCAAATAACCTTTTAAGTGAACTGCCAGAATGGCTCACTGAATTAAAGCAACTCAAAATAGTATTTGCTTCCAACAACCGCTTTACTCACCTGCCTTTGGTTTTAGGTCGCTGTGACAAACTTGAAATGGTTGGTTTTAAAAGCAACCAAATTGTTCGTGTCGCCGAAGAGTCATTGCCAGAGCAGCTTCGTTGGTTAATTCTGACTGATAACCAGATCGCTAAATTGCCAGAATCTTTGGGTTATCGCCCGCGCCTGAAAAAATTAGCCTTGGCAGGTAACAAACTGACATCACTACCCAACAGCTTTAACCAGTTGCTCAGCTTGGAGTTAGTGCGCCTATCAGCAAATCAACTTAAGTGCTTCCCTAGCGTACTACTTGAGCTTCCCAAACTTGCTTGGATTGCTTTTGCAGGCAACCCTTTCTGTGAAAGAACCGACCTTGAAGAGAGTGTTCCACAAGTTGCTTCAAGCGCTTACAAGCTTAATCATGTTTTAGGACAAGGGGCTTCAGGGGTAATTTCTCACGCGGATTGGCTCGACGCCGATTACGACTTCCCAGCCAATGTTGCGGTAAAAGTGTTTAAGGGAGACGTAACCAGTGATGGCTATCCTTGCGATGAGCTGCAAGCTTGCCTACAAACAGGTCACCACAATAACCTTGTGAAATCTATCGCCCAAGTGAACGAGGACAATCACCTTGCCTTGGTGATGGAGTTAATCCCAGATAGCTACTTCAATCTTGGTCTACCACCAACATTACAAACCTGTACAAGAGATGTTTTTAAACAAGACTTCACTCTTTCGGTCAGTCAGATTGAAAAGATTGTTGACCAGATGATGGATGTGTTTAATCACCTACACGATAACAAGGTATGTCATGGTGACCTCTACGCGCACAATGTGTTGATCAATGAACAAGGCGAGATGATATTTGGCGATTTTGGCGCCGCGTCAGTCTACAACTACTTAACCGAAACCCAACAACGCGGTATTAGAAAGGTTGAAGCTCGGGCTTTGGGGCACTTTATTGATGATCTACTCTCGGTGTGTAAGCCGATTGAGACACAAACTGCGGCCTACAAAAGCTTAAAGAACCTCGCCCTAATCACTAGCTAATCAGCTTTACAAAGAGCGTTAGTATTCCATGTCTATTAGCGCTCTCTATCACGGTCAATCTCTTGCTGAAGCGCTTCAAGTTGCTCAAGGACGGCGAGAAACTTCTCGCCAAAATCCGTCACCTTATATTCCACCCTTGGCGGCAACTCGTTGTAAACCACTTTATCTAGAATACCGAACTCGACATTACGCTTTAGACATTGGTTTAGCACCTTAGTCGATAGCCCTTCAACACTACGTACCATCTCTCCAGGACGATTGATGCCTGCAGAAAGCAATTGATAAACCGTTAGTGACCATTTGCAGCCATAGATGGTTTCTACCATCCGTGCACTACTTTGAGGAGCGACTTTCCTCGAAAATTTTTTCTCTTTGTTATTCATAAAGATGTACCAATAAGTACCTACCCCACCAGTTAGTACTTACTATCTAACGCCTTGGTATATGGATAGTATAAGTACTAACAAAATAACCAAAACGATAAGAAACTGGAATATTCTTATCTAAATAATCCCATTACTTGATGCCGATAACACTGCCTTCAATTGAACAAGTACGGGAAGGAGAAAAGTATGCTCAATATGAATTTTGCTGAGCGAGTCGTGATTGATACTCAGTCTATACCTTGGATCGCCAGCCCTGCCCAAGGTGTTTGGCGTAAACCACTCGAACGTGAGGAAACAGAATCAGGCCACACGACAAGTATCGTGCGCTATGAAGCAGGCTCTCAGTTTAAAACCCATCCTCACCCAATGGGTGAAGAGATCTTTGTATTAGAGGGGGTGTTCTCCGATGAAAATGGCGATTACCCAGCAGGGACTTATTTACGTAACCCTCCGGGCAGTAACCACGCTCCATTTAGCGACAAAGGCTGCGTGATATTAGTCAAACTGAATCAATTTGATGCACGCGATAGTGCGACAGTACGAGTCAATACAAACACACAGCAATGGCTTGCGGGGATTGGCGGGCTTGAAGTGATGCCCCTGCATGACTTTGAGCATGAGCATGTTGCCTTAGTTAAATGGCCAGCCGGAGAAAGATTTCAACCACATAAGCATTTTGGTGGCGAAGAAATCCTTGTGCTCAGTGGCAAATTCTCCGATGAACACGGGCAATACCCAAAAGGTTGCTGGATACGCAGCCCGCATATGAGTGAGCACTTTCCTTGCGTCGAACAAGAAACCGTGATCCTAGTAAAGACAGGTCATTTGCCTCTGGTGCTTTAGCCCAATGTAAGGGCATCGGCTTAGCGAATGCCCTTGTTAAAAAGCAATTATCGACCACCCGCTATATCGACAAAAGAGCCAGTGACGAACGACGCCTCATCAGACAATAACCAAGCAATAGAGTTCGCGACTTCCAATGCCGTTCCTCCGCGGCCTAGTGGAAGTTGTGGCCCAAGCCTATCTACTCGTTCTGGCTCCCCCCCATCGGCGTGCATTTCTGTATAAATACAGCCTGGTCTAACCCCATTAACACGAATATTACGTGACGCAAGCTCAAGTGACAGTCCTTTGGTTAATGAGTCCATCGCACCTTTAGAGGCCGCATAGTCTACGTATTCAAATGGCGCTCCTGTTCTTGATGCAGCGGAAGAGACGTTAACGATAGAGCCATTTCTTTCAAGCTGATTGATAAACGCCTTACAGCACAAAAAGCAGCTTATGACATTGGCGTCCATTACCTTCTTGAATCGTTCTAGGTCAATCTCACTCAAGGTTGATTGAGTAAACAGAATACCTGCATTGTTCACCAAATGAGTGACTGTGCCATAGCGCTGGGTAACTTGGGCAAACATAACTTCAACTTGCTCTTGGTCTGAAACATCAGCCTGAATCGCGAACGCATTTCCGCCCGCAGAAACGATCTGCTCCACGACTTCATCAGCGCGATGGTGGTTTTTAAGATAATTGACCGCGACGGCATAGCCTTGGCTTGCAAGTAGTTTTGCGGTTTCAGCGCCAATTCCCCTACCCGCTCCCGTTACAATAACCACTTTATCCATTTGATTTCCTTTACTCTTCAATTCCAATTGAGGTGACTTTACAGTGTAAAATCCGTTGACTCTTGCATCTTCTCTACGCCAGCCATTAAGCGCTCTACCAACAAACTCAGCGCCTTAGGTTGGTAACGCCTTTGCTTATAAACCAAGTAGGCTTGTCTAACACTGCGTTGATACTGAGGCAGCACCCTAACTAAGTTCATCCCTTTATGCACATGTCTGAAAGGCAACGACGCCACGCCTAAACCTTTCTCTACAGCACCACATACCGCCAAAATATCATTCACGATCAGCTTAGGTTTCACGCTCATCACATCAACCAGATGCTCTTGCTCATACACTGAAATGTCTAAAGCATGATCAACGCTGACCCAGTCAAGCTGACTCAAAGAAGCAAGATCGTTAACCTCCCCTACTTTGGTTAAGTACTCAGGACTGGAAAAAAAGGCATGGCGAGCTTTAAATAAAGGTCTGGCGATCATGTCATTCATCTCTGCCAAGTCGAAGGTGATCAGCAAATCTCGGTCAGTCTGTGGTACTGCTTGCTCTTGGCTAAGCACCAAGTCGAGCGATACTTTGGGATAATCAGCCAAAAACTGCTCGACCACCTCCCCCACAAAGGCTCGATAAAAGTTGTGTGGAATAGCGAGCTTTATTTTGCCCGACACTTCCTGCGTTTCAGAAAGCATTTGTCCGAAGCCAGATTCGACCGATTCCATACCACTTCTAAGCAACTCAAAGGCTTCTGAGCCGTTTTGTGTTGCAACCAGCTCTCTGCCCTTCTTTTCCAATAATCGCGTGTTGAGGCGCTGTTCAAGCGCAGATAAGCGGCGTGACATGGTCGAAACGGGAAGCTGAAGCTTTTTAGAAGCCGACAGCAAAGAGCCCTCTTCCACCACACTACAAAACAAATAGAGATCATCCATGTTTCCAAATATGGAATTCATACTTCTATACCTGCTTATTTTTTTCACTATTGGATAGTTATATCCTTAAATACATCAGAACAACAACAACAAGAGGAGAATTTATGAGCCGCAAACATTTTTGGATTTCCGCCCTGCTTTCGTCTTTGACCATGGCCATCATTATGTCGGGATTAATTTCTGGTTATAAATTGGGTTTTAGTAACGAGTGGCCAGCAATTTGGTTAGATAGCTTTCTTCTGGCATGGCCGGCAGCGCTATCACTTAACTTGACTGTATTACCGCAAATTAGAAAGTTGTCTAACTGGTTAGCTGGCATAAACGCTGTCTCGCAGGCTTAGAGCGTTAAAAAACAAAAAGGGGACCTCATGTCCCCTCGTCATATTTGTTCATGCCATTATGGCGTGATAATACCTTGCAACTCTTGCTCTCTTTGAGCTGTTATCCAGTTGAGGCATTGCTCTTTTAACCTTGGCTCGACTGACGCGATCAAGCGACATGTCGCATCGCGATGTTTTATCCACTGTCTTTGCACTTCTCTTACATCATCAGCTTCTGGTTTTGGCATCGCATAGTCTTCAGATGGCAGTTTAAGCGCACTCATTAGCTTTTTGTATGTCGTATTCAACTGGCTATCTGTTTCACTGAGTGGCGTGGAAACTGTCTCTATATCACCTTGAATGGCTTTATCTAGCGTTGAAAGGTAAAGATCCTTCTGCTCTTGAATCGAGCCAATTATCCAAGCCGTACGCCCCGAACCACCATGCATTTCTTCTTGCTGCGCTTTGAGCGTGACAAAATCTTCCATCTCTTTATAGGCAAGATTCAACAGAGCGAGGCTCTCCCCTGACAGCTTTTTAGTTAATGCCGAAAGCTCACTTTGGCGACGTTTCTCCTGCTCTACGGCATCCCTATCAGCGCAATACCCTCCTCCCGCGCCACTGGTCACGTAATGACAAAGGTTAAAAGGCACCACTTGATCATTTTTCCAATGCTTATAGTAATCGGTGACCGCATAGGAGAGCTCTGCAGGCACATCACCACCACGAGTGATCAACCAAAACACCAGCTCTGGATCGGGCTTACCAAACTTACCTTCTTCTTTTGAAGCTTGCTCAGCTAACTCCCATACATCGTAGAAGGGCCAATCTCCATCTTCATCCTCTACCTGATAAGTTTTAAAGAACGCATCAGGATCACGCTCAGGGACTTCGGCGGCGTAGGTCAGTACTTGCACCTTTTCTTGTTCGTCATAGAGGGACAAACTAGGATTTTTCTGTTTGGCTTTATTGTAAGTCTCTAATGCGCTTTTAGGGTCAGACATTCTAATACTGCCGGCGCGGAAAAAGACCTTATCTAGGTAGTATTCTAAAGCCTCTTGATGACCATGCACTGCAGCGTTCTGCAAATGATAGACGCTCTCTTCATCCGGTAAAATGTATTGGTAAGCAAGTCTAAAGTGCGCTTCAGCATTGCCCTGATCGGCCGCCTGAGTAAATAAAATCTGAGCTTGTTTTTTATCGCCTGCTTCATAGAGCTGCTGCGCTTTCGTCACGAGATCCAGCTCAGTAGCAGAAGCGGAAAAAGCCAAGCTACAACCCAATACAATCGGAATAAATTTGGTCATCATTGGTCCATCAATAACAGAGTGAGCAGAATGAATGCTCTTTCGAGCTTGGTATCAGCCCTATTTTTAACACGCGAAAACAAAAAAAGGGATCGAATCGATCCCTTTTTAGTTTATCTGATTTTCAGCGCTTAGCGATTACAGCTCAGCGTTGTGGTAAACCTGCTGAACGTCATCACAGTCATCAAGAAGATCTAAGAACTTCTGGAATTTCTCTGCATCTTCACCCGCAACTGGCGTGTGAGTTTGAGGTACGAAAGTGATCTCTTCTACATCAAGAGTCAGGTCTGGGAACGCACCGTTTAGAGCAGTCTTAGTTTTGAAGAATTCCGTGTGAGGAGCGAAAACCGTAATCACACCATCTTCAAGTTCAACGTCAGTCACATCTACGTCTTCCATCATCAGCGTTTCTAGAATGATTTCATCATCGTCGCCTTTGAACTGGAATACCGCTTGGTGATCAAACATGTGTGAAACAGAACCTTCAACACCAATTTTCGCACCTGTTTTAACGAAACACTGGCGTACATCTTGGAAAGTACGGTTACCATTGTCAGTTAGACAATCAACGATGACGCTTGTGCCACCAGGACCAAAGCCTTCGTAGCGCGCAGGAACGTAATCTTCACCGCCACCACCAGTCGCTTTATCAATCGCTTTTTCGATAACGTGTGCAGGAACTTGGTCTTTTTTCGCTTTTGCGATCAGGTGCTTAAGAGACAAGTTCATGTCTGGGTCTGCACCGCCATTTTTCGCGCACATGTAAATTTCTTTACCGTATTTGGAATAAACTTTAATTTTTGCGCCTGCAGTTTTAGCCATTGAGGCTTTGCGCACTTCAAAACTTCTTCCCATCGGGATGTTCTCTCTAATTCAATTTAACGCGAAGGATTTTAGCAAAAAGCGAGCACATTTCAATTTCTCGCCTTGCAGAGGAAATGGTTACGTTACGCGACGCCCATTACTCGCTTATATTTAGCTACAGACTCTAGGAATGAAGCCTTTTCTTCTTCATCGACAATTTTGGCTGCCTCCTGATCAATCTCATCAGGCACAGCTTTCGCTTCACGAAGCTTCCAAACCAAAAAAGAGGCTTGCTTATCAAGTTCAATCTTGTTTTTTTCGCTTGCAGTGAGAGTTGACAGGTTTATCGACATAGCAAAATTTAAATCTGTAAAAATATGGGGAGGGAATATACCACACCCAAAGCGAATGTAGCGAGGAATTGAAGTGGGAGTGAAGGGGTAGATCAAAAAACTCTCAAAAACAAAGGGTGGCTTTCCTGTGCCACCCTTAGGTAATCGCATATGTGTGTCACAACTAGTGCAGAATGCCTAGTTCCTTTGCCTCTTCGATAGTTAACCCACTCTCACGAATCTCTTTTAATGCTTCGATACGACGACGAGCTTCGGCAGATTTGGCACCCTTAGTCGGCTTTTGTGACTCTACTTCTTCCGTGAAGTCCCACTTGCCAGCAATTTTACTCATTTCATCATGGTCAATAGAATTAATGGACATAATAACCTCCGAACAAACCATGCTAGGGACAGGTAATCTGTAGCAAAACCACTCGCCCCTTGTTAAGAATTTTAGTCCCATAATGTGATTGTGCTAATAGTTCAGAAACTCTTACTGTTTTTTGTATAAATAAGTTTTGCGCCTGCCGTTGTCGCACAGTACATTTAAAGGATTACCCCTACAGAAATGAAGGCGATCCGGGTCTCATTTTTTCTTAAGCGTTTTCTTCTCAAGCTCCCAGTACTGAGCACATTCTGAGCGCATTTTTCGAGTCACTTCACTGTTTTCAATCGTACTTCTTTTCACTCAAAAAATAAGAGTTAATGATAATCATTATCTTTTATTTTTTGAGTAAGATTATGAGTAAACTAACCAGCACGCATGCCTATCATGCAGACCCGATCATCAAGATTCGGGATTTATGTGTCGACTACATTACCGACACAGGCGACTTCAACGCGGTGAAGTCAGTCAGTTTTGACATTGGTAAAGGTGAAATATTTGGCCTTGCCGGCGAATCAGGTTGTGGTAAAAGCACCATAGCTTTTGCAATTAATCGTCTACATAAGCCGCCTGCGTTTATCTCTGGCGGTGAAATTCATTTCGAGGGGCAAGACCTACTTAGGCTATCCGATAAAGATCTCGGGGCTATCCGTTGGAGCGAAATAGCCATGGTCTTTCAAAGTGCCATGAACTCACTTAATCCAGTGCTTCCAATTCAAGAGCAATTTGCCGATGTACTGCGCCACCATAGAGGCATGAGTGAGGAACAAGCCAAAGATCGCGCAGAAAAACTACTTGATTTGGTCAATATTCCTCGTGAGCGACTCACTGAGTATCCTCACCAGTTCAGTGGTGGTATGAGACAACGACTGGTCATCGCGATTGCTCTATCACTCAATCCAAAGCTGATCATTATGGACGAGCCGACTACAGCACTCGATGTGGTGGTCCAGCGAGAAATTTTGCAGCAAATCTATCAGCTACGTGAAGAGTTTGGATTCTCGGTTCTGTTTATTACCCACGATTTAGCTCTGATGAGCCAATTATGCGATCGCATTGCCATCATGCGTCATGGTGAAATTGTCGAGGTTAATCAGTCTAAGCAAATTCGCAACAACCCTCAGCACCCATATACACAAAAACTGTGGGCTTCATTCCCGAACATTCACGAAGGTAAACATCAACAGCAAGGAGCCCTCGCATGAGCCAACCCATCATTCAACTTAACAATGTGGTTAAAGAGTTCACTATTGGCGGAGGATTTGCGTCTGTTGAGCGATTCAAAGCCCTGCAAGGGATAACCCTCAACCTGCATAAAGGCCGTACCTTAGCGTTAGTTGGAGAATCTGGCTGTGGTAAGAGTACTTGCGCACGTTTGATCACTAAGGTTTACCCAACCACCTCAGGCGAGATCCTGTTTAACGGTAAGAACATCGATGAAATCACCAGTAAGAAAGAGCTTCTAGATTATCGCAGTAAGGTACAAATGGTGTTTCAAGACCCATTTGGCTCGCTAAATCCAACCCAAACCATTGAGCACCATTTAACTCGTCCACTGAAGATACACAAACAAGTGGCAAACAAAGCCGATATTCCCGCTAGGCTGAATGAACTGATCGAGTTAGTGGAACTGGCTCCTGATACACTGGGCAAGTACCCACATGAGCTAAGCGGCGGCCAAAGACAAAGGGTGAACCTAGCAAGAGCGCTCGCGGTAGGCGCTGAGGTCATTCTTGCTGATGAGCCTACCTCTATGCTGGATGTCTCTATTCGTCTCGGTGTCCTCAACCTGATGCAACGAATGAAGAAAGAGCTCGGTATTGGCTTTTTGTACATTACCCACGATCTTGCGACCGCGCACTACATTGCCGAAGAAACGGCCGTTATGTACAAGGGGCAGATTGTTGAATGGGGTGATACCCAAGCGATCTTAACTGATCCGCAACATCCTTACACCAAGCTACTGATCTCTGCGGTGCCCGATCCTGATCTGCCATTTGGTCAATTAGTGGAAAATGAACCAAACTATTCTTTAGATGCCGATCAGATCCGTGAGCAAAGTGCGATTGTCAAAGAAGGGTTTGATCAAGTCGGACCAAATCACTTTGTAAAACATTGGGTTAAGGCAGCATGAGTCAATTGGATACGTGGGTAGAGCAGATCGGGATCTGGTATCAACACCGAAAGCATGATCAAGGTAGTCATCTTGAATCATTGATCCTGTCACCTCCAGAGCAAATTTGGGGGCCGTTAATTTCCGATCAACAGAGTAAGGCGATTGCCTGTTGGTTAGATGGTTGCCTACGTATCTTTAATCATGCTCGTTACAACGCGCCTGATAAAGCGTACCAGTTTCTACAGCTGGCCTATAGCAAACTGCAAAATGTGGTTTCGAATCCGGCGAGTGAGCTAGAACTAAAAGATTGGTGTATGAAGCGCATGCAGCACCTGACAGTATTAAGCTTGGAGTTCTGCAATCAACAAAGTCATTGCAGCTGGCAGAAAGAATCTCATCAATTAATCGATGCCCATGTTCAGTTTATGGCAGCCCATGCTTGGAATGAATCACGGAACGATGATCAAGGAACTTCGATTGCTCCTCATTGACATCTGCCAGCCACCAAAATGCGCCCTCATATCGGTTTAAAATATGAGGGCACAGCTTGGGCATTAATAAGTTAGATATCAATATCCGCCACATACTTAAAGTCAGAAGTATTTAGGCATGTACTATCTAAGCTACGCATATTCTCAGGCTCATTGATCGAGCTAAGAATCAAATTTTTCAGGCAAGGTACCCAATCTTGGGCATCCGTCAAAATACCATGAGAACCTTGATCGTAGGTCAAACTAAGCATATTCGAGAATTTCTTAGCAGAAATATCGGCCAGTGCTGGTGGTGTAATACCGTCATTCGCACCATTAAGAATGAGTACGGGATAATCCACCTTCTCCATAGAAACGTAAGAGCTACTAGATACAGACTCAACATTCATGGCTTGGCATGCTTCAAGCGTCAACCCATAATGAGTACTATTATCTATTGCTTTTTGTACATCCGCCCCCCACTTTGCTCGACTCTCATGATGGCTTGAATAGTACTTCTGTTTAACAGGTTCTTCAGAACAAATATTTGCCAACCCCATGGCAGCAAATTGGCTTGGACTGGTGGGGTCATAAGCCTTGGCCTTATGAGCAATCAATACGTCTAACCCAGATTCTATTTGTGCTTTGGTTAATTTCATTAATTCAACTGGGTTGAATGCACCATCTGCCGGTTTACTGTCATCGCGAAGCATACTTGTCGTGGTCAAGTAACTAACAAAAAAATCATGGTATTTCTCATCAATCTGAGCAAATTTTGTATTTAGGTCCGATTTAAATTTCGCTTCATCGCAGTACCCAGTGCTACGTGCGCACACTTCTAGAATCCTGTCTAGCGCTGCATAGTTTGACCAGGGCATATCCTTAATACCATTCATTTCGATAGGAAAAACACCGTCTAATACCATCATTTGAATTGCATTGGATGTCTGATACCCTGCATTAATCTGCTTTTGCTCTTCACGCGCCATTGTCATGGCTAGACGTGTTCCGTATGAGACACCATAAAGCTTCCACACCCCCTCTATTTCTTTAACTTCAGAGAGCTTCTTCTCTAGCAATAGTAGGTCTAACGCATTGTTTACATTTGTATATTGGTTCAAACTCACGCCATCGTTGACATATTTGTCCTTACAATCTTTAATCTGTTGAGCGGTACCAGAATCTTCAAATTCGCAGCTCAAAGAGGGAGTGGAATACCCGGTACCGCGTTGGTCGACAAAGTAAATGTCGTGGTTGGCCGATAGAACGGAAAAGCGATTATTACTATATTGAGCCCTATCAATAGACATGCCGCCCGGCCCACCATTGAGGAACAAAAATGCCCCTTTTTTTGGGCCTTGAGAAAGGGTTTTGGCAACTGCAACTTTAATTTTTTTACCTTCAGGCTGCGTGTAGTCTTCAGGCACCTCTAGAAGCCAGCAACTATCAACAGTATTAGGCTGAACATAGTTCTTGCCAACCAACTGTAGTTGATTACATTGTACCGTTTGCAGCTCTGCCGACGCATTTGATAGCGTTGATAAGTTCACTAGGTTATTACTGGTTACTGATGGAGAACTTCCTCCATCGCCTCCCCCACACCCAGCTAGCGCTGCCGCAATCGTTAGCACTGCTATTTTTCTATTCATTTACGAAACATCTCCACCAAAAACTAATTAGCGGAGCGTACTATCGATCTTCACAATAAAACATGAAAGGAATGGTCTCGATAATTGCGCCTTTTTTATTCTAAGAAGCGACAATAGGATTGCTGGAATAAAGGTGGAAAGATGATCAAGGGAGATTACCTTGATCATCGTTTCGTAGTAATCAGGTAATTAGCTGAATTTTAGGCAAAAAAAAGCGAGCTCGGAGAACTCGCAAAATATTCAGAATGAATGTAACAATATGAGCCAATCTATCAGGGATAATCCTATCCCTCATTCATCAGAAAGGACAAAAGGTTGTCTATTCGGGATAAATATTATCCAACTGCTCTTGAGTCAATGTCAGTGCACTGTCAGGGGAATGTAGTAGCTCTGTTTAATAGCGCAAAGAATGTAACAAGGTGTATATCAGCGTAAATAAACACAAAAAAGCCAGCGTTTGAATCGCTGGCTTCATATCTTGCTCTGTTTGATGGCTTAAACTGCCACCTCATCTAGCGCTCTGAACACCGTTTCGTCTAGGTGGCCGTCAAAAACTTGTTTACATACCTTACGACGCACGGCCAAGCCCGCAATTAAGCGCTCAATAGACAAATGCTTGTTCTCACTTTGGCCATTGTAAAGCTCTACCATCTTGCTTAGCGTCTCGTAAGGAATCGCTTCTTTACCGACTCGGAGGTAATCAAGCTTGTCAATCAGCTCCAGACACTCTTCTTGGATTGAGCTATGGGAATGCCCTGTCATAGCGGCTAAAGCCGATATGGAGCGTTCTAGAGCCTCTGAGGAGGTATATTTGGATAGAGTAATGGTTATCTCATCCGCATTGATCTCAACCAGGTGCTTACGTTGCTTAACACGACGGCCTAACTTACCGCGCGGTGAACGCTCTTTGCGTTGGATTGGCTCAAATTCACCATCGATGATCTGAGACATCTCTTCAAGCTGCTGTTTTGACACCATTTCGTTACGAAGCGGGTTTGGCAAGGTTGGCGCCATATTACGCTTACCCGCATTGGTGGTTCGGGCGCGCGAGTAACGCAAGACTTCTTCGGCATCACACTTGATATCAAACTGATAATCTTTGACTTTGCCATTCTCGATCATTGCCGAGATCGTTAAGTGGTAACCCCAAAGATTGACCAAAAACAGATCTTCAGTGCCCTTGTCTTCAGCTAGCCTCTTCAACTCGCGGATCAGATCCATCGAGAAGCGACGCCATTCAATGTTTCGCGCCAGTTTCTGGTTCAATTCACTCAGTAACATCACATCTGAATGACGGCGAGACATACGGCTACGGAAGTAGCTGTACAACTGAAACACTAATGTATGCTGCTTTAGAATTTCAGGCGGAAACAGGAAGAAATAATCGCGCGTAAGCAGTTCTTCATAGAACGACGGTTCCCAAACTAGGATGTATAGGTTTGGTTTAATGCGAATTTCGCCGTCAGCGCCCTCTGTAGGGGCTTCTTCCGATGCGGTAATGGTACGGGCCAAAAATCTAAAACGATCGCTCTTAAAGCCTTCTGGCATGTTCTCACTAAGCCATCGACCAGTAAGCTCGTGCAACTGGAAGTCAGTAAACTCAATTCGATCGATACTGTCACGAATAGAATCACGGGCCGGACCACTGTCTTTTTTCCCACGCAGAGAAAGAATATCCGTGATGTACAGCGGGGTTTTATTTGGCACATGAGTACCATCTAACTGATACTGATGTTGGTGATGCTCATGATATTGTACCGTCAAAGTGAACAGCGCGAACAAGGTCATGAGATCATCAACCGTCATAATATTTTTAGAGGATCGAGTTTCGATCACAGCGCGTGTTCCAGAGATCGACACCATGCTCTTTTGGTAGCTTTTGCGGGTACGTGGTGGCGCTAAAGCTTGATCTATGATGCCTGCCCAGTTAGTTGGTGAAACGACAAACTGATCCGCTTCATCTTTCATCGCTGGTGGCGTGTTTAACCCATGTTCATTCAACAAGCGTTTATTGACTTGGGTTTGCGCCAGAGCTTTTGAACGCTTCTGTTTTTCCGTTTGTTTTACCGATTCTGTAACCAGACTTGTAGCGCCTAAAACGGAGATGAGCTGGTTAGGGTTAACGAAACGATGCAGCATGGTTTTGCCCGCCAGTCCTTCTTCAAAACGAACCGGGACTTGTTGAAACAAACCAATATTGACCGCTGCGCGTAACCTTTGCTGGATAGCGGCACGAGTAACTTGGCCATCAGTCGCATCAATCAGTTCAGTGGTTGAAACTAATCCGTCTTTGCTGCTAAAGCCTCTTAGGGAGATAAGATTAAGAAGTTCGACGATACTTTTGGTAACGCCTTTGAAGTGTTGGTACTGCTCTATCCAATTAACAGCAACTTCAGATACTTCAAATAAGTGTCCATCTTTGTGGCTTCTTGGCGCTTTGATCAGTAGTTTTTCGTCTGAGCTCATTTTTAGATCCGTGTCACACTAGCCGTAATATCGCTATAGTTCCGAAAGAATAAAGAAAAAAAGATCATAAATAAAGAAAAAATTATGGCTTTTAAATAACTGATCTTTTTGATTAATATGATCTTAATTGATTATATGATCTATTGATCCGAGCGTTGCTAGGCTTGTAAGTATATGTAGATAAAGGGATTTTTTTTTAACGCTTGGAAAGCATGATCATGAAAAACCCGAAAGCATGATCAATAAGTCTTTGAAAGCATGATCAAATATTACTAGAACGATGATCATCATTGGTTCGAATCTATGATCAACGTGTCTATGAAAGCATGATCATCAACCCTACACACTTTATCCACAGGACGAAGGATAACTGTTTGGGATGGACGGTGAAAGCTTGTCTTTTTCCTGTTCTCGTTTGCGAAAGAATGATCAAGGAAGAGGCTGTAATAGCGGATATTGATTACTCTCTGAACAATATCTTTAGTTGAACGACAAGTTGTCTATTTTGTTGTGCCTTAATCGCCAATCTTTATTGTTTCGAAAGCATGATCAAGTAAATGACATCGTTCCTGCATTGATTAAGCTGTCGTTCAACAATTCGTTCTCCCAATGCCTTGTTGGCTCTTATCTCTTAGTCCATCTGCATTCGTCCGTAATTCGATGGTACTTTTTCATGCTTCCGGTAGATAGGGCTACTTGATCATTGTTCCGATCTTTGATCATTTGTTTAGGATCTAGAACCCCTTTGTTTCTGAGCTGAAATTTCCTTGATCATCGTTCCCTAAGTTGTAAAAGTTGGCGAAAGCATGATCATCATACCTTCCTTGATCATTGTTCCGACTAAATGTTATCGCGCTTGATTTTTAACATCAACATCACTGGCTACTTGAACTGTTGTTTTCAAATTTAACTGTGTAACTTAAGTCAAAATTGCACCTGCCGTAAATTAGAGCTAATTCTTAATCGTTCCGAAGAGACAGTCGATTAAATAGAGCCATTGAATTTTTACATTGTAAATAAGTGATACTGTAACACTTTTATTGTTTGTTGAATTTCGAGGGGTTGTTAGGGATTTTCTGACAATCATTTGACCTGTTTTTGCTCCTTGACGTTAAAATTCATGTCATATTTCTATTTAATGTGATTAATATCTATAATTGCATGTTCACCTTTTTATTGTATGTTGCGCAAAGTGCTGTACAATAATTTCCAGGTCACTAATAACGGAATTTGGCAAATGAAACGAGAACATACGATTGACAGTCTCATTCAGCTAGCGGAAAAAACAGCTCAGGTTCAAGCTGATCGTATTGAAATAGTGTTGGAAGAACGTAGCGATGAGCATTTTCCTCCCATGTCGAAGGCGTTGATGGAAACGCGTTCAGGGTTAACACGACGCAAATTGGATGATGCAATTAGCAAGCTTGAAGAATCTGGCCATCAATTTACTAAGAACAATGCCAATCACTATTCTATCTCATTGCAAGAAGCGCATATGCTGATGGATGCAGCTGGCATTCCTAAGTTTCATGAGCGTAAAAATAGTAGCGACAATAAACCGTGGATCATCAATGTACAAAACCAAAAGGGTGGTACAGGCAAATCGATGACTGCTGTACACCTTGCGGCTTGTTTGGCGCTCAATTTAGATAAGCGTTACCGTATTTGTCTTATCGATTTAGATCCTCAGGGGTCACTACGTCTATTCTTAAACCCACAAATTAGTTTGACCGACCACGACAACATCTACTCAGCCGTTGATGTCATGTTGGATAATGTGCCTGATGGGGTAGAAGTCGATAACGAGTTTCTGCATAAGAATGTTTTACTGCCAACGCAGTACCCAAATTTAAAGACGGTTTCTGCTTTCCCAGAAGACGCCATGTTTAACGCCGAAGCGTGGCAACACTTATCACAGAATCAGTCTTTGGATATCGTTAAGTTGCTGAAGGAAAAACTGATCGATCAGATTGCTAACGACTTCGATGTCATCATGATTGATACTGGCCCACACGTTGATCCACTGGTATGGAATGCTATGTACGCGTCAAATGCGCTACTTATTCCGTGTGCGGCGAAACGTTTAGACTGGGCATCAACGGTTAACTTCTTCCAACATTTGCCAACCGTATACGAAATGTTCCCAGAAGATTGGCAAGGGCTTGAGTTTGTTCGTCTAATGCCGACGATGTTTGAAGATGACAACAAAAAGCAGGTCGCGGTATTGACCGAGATGAACTATCTATTAGGTGATCAAGTGACGATGGCGACCATTCCTCGTAGCCGCGCATTTGAAACATGTGCCGATACTTACAGCACGGTATTTGACTTGACGACAGGCGACTTTGAAGGGGGTAAGAAGACCCTAGCGACTGCGCAAGATGCGGTACAGAAAAGTGCATTAGAACTTGAACGAGTTCTGCATAGTCATTGGTCATCATTAAATCAGGGGTAATTAGAAAATGGCAATTAAAACTTCAGATTTAAACGCGAGATTATTTGGCAAGGCGAATAAGCGTCATGTCACTACACCGCAAGAAGCGCAACAAGCGGCGAAAGAACAAGCTCAGGTGATTGAACTAGCCGTTGCTGGTGAAGAGAAAGTTCAGTTCGAGTTAGTGCGTATTCCTGCTGAAAAAATTGGTGAGTCAACGGTTGTATTTGCAGAAAATGCTCGTGAGCAGTCGTTCTTAAACGAACATGCGTTATCAGATGTGTTGGTTACGTTAAAAGAGCGTGGTCAACAATATCCAGCCGTGGGTCGTCGACGCGAAGACGGTAAGATTGAAGTGCTCGACGGTAGCCGCCGTCGCATGTCATGTATTCTTGCTGACAAAGAGTTCATGATCTATGTCGGTGAGAACATCAGTACTGAACACGCGAAGTTCTTGTCTGACGTCGCTAACGCTCATAAGCCTTTATCTTTGTATGAGAAAGGCCGCGAGATGCTAGCTAAGCTAGAAAGTGGTGAAGCAGAAGATCAAAAAGCATTGGCCAAGATGTTCCAGTGCAGCGAAGCACTCGTGAGTGGCGCACTAAAAGCTGCCGACCTTCCACTTGAGCTTCTACAAGCTTACCCAAATGTGGCGGAACTAGGCCGTCCAACTATCGTTAAACTGCACAAGCAATTTAACGCTTTGGAGTCAGATAAGCAGAGTAAGCTTCTTAATATGTGCAGCTCAGATGAAGGTTTTGTTTGGCAGCGTACTCAATCTCAAGGGGTGGCTCGAATCACTAAAGAAGTGACAGAAACCATCGAAGCTTGGATTGAAGAGTTATCACCAACTAAAAAATCCGCCATAGCTAAAACAGAATTAGTAAAGGGACGCGCAAGCTACACCCGCAAAGGCAGCAACTTGACGTTAAACTTGAAGAAGGTTGATGATGCGCTGATGCAAGAGTTACTAGAGTTAGTAGCGAAGAAGCTAAACTAAGCCTTCACACTGTTTAATTGATTAAGCCGCTATTTGCGGCTTTTTTTATGCCATAATGTCGCTAATTCCAATCTTATCGCGCTTATGAGTTCATGACTGCAATCAAAGACTATTTTTCCAATTTGCTCGCGTTATCCGCTAAGTCTAATCATCGTTATGGTGTCGTCTTACAAGGTAGTGAACATTGGCAAACGCAATGCCTCGATACGCTCTTTTCTTTGGTTGCGAGTGAGGATGTTTTCTGCCTAGGAGGTGACAGTAAGCATGAAGTTAGAAAGCATGTCGGTTATAAGAAAGGCCAACAACTCTTAGGTCAGGAATGCCTATTATTGTACTGTGATTTCCGAGATGGGTTTGACGCCAATAGTTTTACTGCCGCAACAGGCTGTGTAAGAGGTGGCGGACTGGTGATTATTCTACCAGAGCAAACTAGCAATCCAACGCTCGCTCACAGATGGCTAGATAACGCTTTTCACAATCTCATTTTGGTTGAAGAGGGCTGCGAATTATCAATACCTCAGAGCCGTGAAAATCAAGCGCATGATAAGTTCGAACAGCAAAACCAAGCCATCGAGAAAGTCCTCAAAGTCGTTGAAGGGCATCGTAAGCGTCCTCTTGTAATGACTGCCGATCGTGGCAGAGGAAAAAGCAGTGCATTGGGTATTGCTGCTGCGAAACTTATGCAAGAACGGTCTATCCATATCGTGGTGACCGCGCCGAGTTTAGCGACCGTTCAGCCAGTTTTCGAGCATGCTCAACGGCTGCTACCTCAAGCCACTGCAGATAAAGGTCGGCTTCAATTTCAGCAATCAGTGCTAGAGTTTGTCGCTCCCGATGAACTGCTTCGCAGCCAGCAAGCGTGTGATTGTCTGTTCGTCGATGAAGCGTCTGCTATCCCAATCCCGATGTTGAAAACCATGGTTGATCAGCATCATCGCGCTGTCTTTTCGACCACGATTCATGGTTATGAAGGATGTGGCCGAGGCTTTACGGTTAAGTTCCAAACTTGGCTCAAGCAACAACGCCCAGGCGCACAGTTTTTCCATCTAGATGCGCCTATCCGCTGGAATGTGGGAGATCCGCTTGAGCAGTGGCTTTTTGATGCGTTCTTATTAGATGCTGATTTGTCTGATGTGAAACAGCAAGCTTCGTTGAACCAACTTATCCAGCTCGATAAGCAAATGCTGCTCGATCAGCCTTCGATTCTAAGACGGTGTTTTGCGTTATTGGTGAATGCTCATTATCAGACTTCACCCAATGACTTAATGTTGTTGCTCGAAGATGACGCGATACAGCTGTACGCGATATTGGATGATTGCCAGTGTCTAGGCTGCATGCTCACGGTAGAAGAGGGGAGGTTATCAGCGGAGGTGGTTGAGCAAGTTCAGTTAGGTAAGCGTCGCCCCCGAGGACATCTCGTACCTAGCCTATTAGCTAATCAACTGGGCATAACCGAGGCCGCACTACAGTCGAGCCAAAGAATCATGCGTATCGCTGTTCACCCTAGTATGCAGAGAGCAGGCATCGGTAAGGCAATGGTCGAGCAACTTATCCAAAGTGGAGGTTACGATTTTTATTCCACCAGCTTTGGTGCTACTGCGGAACTGGTCGATTTTTGGCGTAGCTGTGGGTTTACTCCCGCTAAGCTAGGCAGTCAAAGAGAGCAGGCGAGTGGAACACACTCACTCGTCATGGTGAATGGTGGTCTAGATTGGCGTCATCAAATAGAGGAATACTTTGACCTCTCTTTTCAATATGCCGTGAGTGAAACTTACCGTGAACTTGAGATTGAACTTGTCCGTAGTTTACTCACAAAAGATAATGCTTCCGTCGAAAAACCTTACTTGAACGGCCTTATAATAAATTATTGTCACGGCGGAGCGAGCTTCGATAGCGTCGTGCCATTACTTGATTTGTGGTGGAAGAGCTCACCTCATATCCTCGGTAACATGAGTGATTTGTTCATTCGAAAAGTGGTTCAACGTAGAGACTGGCAATGGTGTGCAAAGGCGTTTGGTTTTGCAGGGAGTAAGCAAATCGAACAAGAGTTTAGAGCTCAGCTTCTCTCCTCAATTACCGGTGGCAACTAGGTTAGTACTTTCGTCTCTCCAATTTACACTGTAAAAGAGTGTCGTTCTCACAAATAGAATTGAGAATTTACAGTGTAAACAACGACTTTTTTACACTGTAAATTGAAATTAGGCTTAACGAAGTCCCTCAAAATTGATTCATCTATCGGAAAAAAGTCATATTTTTTTGAAACGATGCAACTCAATGTAATTATCTAAAAATTATAGATAATCTCTTATAGCTTTAATTCTATCAACAAAGACTCATCCATAATCCGTATATAAGCAACTTGCGAATTAATGATTCCTTCCTACACTCATTCTTAAGCAACATGCTTAATATCGGCTAGGAATAATAACAAAGAAGTTAAGGTTGAAAACATGGAATGTTTGTTACCTGAGTCATTAGATATCTCTACGGTACTCGACTCCGCGACCCAATACAAAACTTGGCTTGCTCAAGACAATCAACTCAATGTAGATGCGTCACATGTCAGCCGCGTTGATGCTGCTGGTATTCAGGCGCTGGCGTCATTATTCCTCTCTGCCAAATCCAATCAGATAGACATTCAATTAGTACAACCTACTCCGTCACTGATCGAAGGTATTAGTACACTTGGACTGGATGATCAGTTTGATATGAACACCGAAGTTGGAGAACTGTAAATATGACTAAAATTCTAGCTGTGGATGATTCCGTCTCAATTCGTCAGATGGTGAGTCACACTTTGCGCGACGCAGGGTATGACGTTGAAACCGCAAACGATGGGAGAGATGCGTTAAGCAAGGTGACAACATCCAAATTTGATGTGGTGATATCCGATGTCAACATGCCAAATATGGGAGGCTTCGAGTTAGTCAAGGCACTGCGCGAAAAACCGCAATACAAATTTATCCCGATTCTGATGCTGACAACAGAAACCAGTACAGATAAAAAACAACAAGGTAAGTCAGCGGGAGCTACTGGTTGGTTAGTGAAACCGTTTAACCCAGATACGCTATTAAAAACACTAAAACGCGTCATCTAAACGGTTTTTTCTCACAGCAACGTCAATTGGTGAGGCTACAATATGGCTTTAGATATGGAACAGCTGCGCAAGATGTTTTACGAGGAGTGCCGTGAAAATCTTGAAGTGCTGGAAGATGTATTACTTAACTTAGATCCGACTCAAGTAGAAGAAGAGTCAATCAACACCATATTTCGCGCTGCCCACTCAATCAAGGGAGGGGCAGGGACGTTTAACCTGCTTGATATCAGCGAATTTACCCACAACGTCGAAGCTTATCTCGATTTGGTGCGCAATAATGAGCGTTCACTTTCCGCTGAAACGATCGACCTATTGCTTAAGAGTGGTGACTGTATTCACAGCATGCTCGAAGGTCACGAGTTGGGCAACGAAGTTAACGTCGCGCTAAAAGAAGAAGTCGGACTTAAATTAGCCGAGTTACTCGGTGAAGCTCCAACAGATACCACAGATGTTCAACCGGAACAGAATCACGAAGCGAGTAGCTCTAATTCGAATCAACCTTGGAGTATCACCTTCTCTCCTCACCCTGAAATGTTTTTCAGTGGTAATGACCCATTACGTATTCTGCGCGAGTTGAAAGATCTCGATGAGTCTTGTCAAATTGTCGCGGACACAACAAAACTACCAGAAATCGATGACATTGAAGCTGAGCTCTGTTTCCTCTGTTGGACTGCTAGCCTAGATAGCCGCGTTGAAGAGGCGCAAATTCAAGAAGTGTTTGAGTGGGTTGAAGATGAATGTGATCTGACGATTGAAAAAGCGCCTGCACCACAAGCGGAAGATACATCCTCAGATATTGTTGAAAATGCTGCAGAGCAAACAAAAGCTGAGAGCTTAGAAAGCGCTGCTTCGGAAGTTGCGAATACGGCAAAAAGCAAAGAACCCAATAAATCGACTAAGGTAGCTAAATCAGATTCTAATGTCAGTTCGATTCGTGTCGATATCGATAAAGTCGATAGCTTGATCAATTTAGTCGGTGAGCTCGTCATTACGCAATCCATGCTGACTGAAATTGGTAACGACTTCACCATTGAAAAGCTAGAAAAGCTCAAGACTGGCTTAGATCAGCTACTGCAAAACAGCAAAGACCTGCAAGAAAATGTCCTTAATATCCGTATGTTACCGATGAGCTTTGCGTTCAGTCGTTTTCCTCGTCTTGTCCGTGACTTATCGAGCCGATTGGATAAACAAGTGGATTTGCAAATTAAAGGTGAGCAGACCGAGCTGGACAAAACGGTTTTAGAACGCATTGTAGATCCTTTGGTTCATTTAGTCAGAAATGGTATCGATCACGGCATCGAGCAGCCTCAGCAGCGTCTAGATGCAGGGAAAAGTGAGATGGGAACTATTGGGCTTAACGCTTATCACCAAGGTGGCTCGATTGTTATCGAAATCAAGGATGATGGCGCGGGTCTCAACTGCGACAAGCTATGGAACAAAGCTCTAGAAAAAGGCGTGCTTGCTGCGGAGTCTCGCCGAGAAGAGTATTCCGATAAACAGATCATGAACCTGATTTTTGCCCCTGGTTTTTCAACCGCTGAAGAAGTTTCAGATATATCTGGTCGCGGAGTCGGTATGGATGTCGTGCGCCGAAATATCGAAGAGCTTGGCGGACATATTGAAGTGGAATCTGCGCTAGGAGAGGGGAGCTGCTTTACCATCAGTTTGCCTTTAACTCTCGCGATACTCGATGGACAGCTAGTACGAGTGGGTGGGGAAGTGTATGTGATCCCGCTTCTTACGATTGTCGAGTCAATTCAAATTGATCCTAACTGCATCAAGCTCGCGTCTGGAGGCATCGAACTCTATCGCCTCCGAGAAGAAAACATTCCTATTCTTCGTCTTCAAGACGAACTCGAAATGGGAAATAGCGAAGGTTTAGAGCAGCGCATTCTCTGTTTTGTTGAAGCCGCGGGTAATCGAGTCGGTTTATTGCTTGATGAACTGCTGGATCAGCAACAAGTGGTCATCAAGAGCTTGGAATCCAATTACAGCAAAGTCGCGGGCATCTCGGGAGCGACCATTTTAGGCGATGGCTCGGTATCGCTCATTCTCGATATTCAGGGACTGATCACCAACTTCTTGAAAAAAGCCTCTGAAACCACTCACAAAGGCGTGGCAGCCTAAGGAGCGAGCATGGAAGCAGTGACCAACGAAGTTACCAATATTAATGATATGTCAGATGCAGCGAAGCAGAATATTGAAGCTCAGGCGGAAACATTGTTAGACAACGTAAGTGGAGAGGTTAGCGAAAGCGCCGACTTTCTCAGCTTTAAACTCGCTCACGAGTTGTATGGCGTGGAAATCAAAGATGTGGAAGAGATTCGAGTGTGGGAGCGTCCAACCCCAATACCAAGAGCACCTCAATATGTGCGTGGGGTAATTAACTTGCGTGGAATGATTGTCCCTGTGGTGGATCTTAGGTTGAGGTTCTGTGTCGGATCTAATGATTATCGTCCGACAACCGTTGTTATTGTACTCCGCTACAGCGATGAAGATCAGGAGCGCTTGATGGGGCTTGTGGTCGATGGGGTGAGTGATGTAGTTAGTCGTGGAGATAACGACCTGTACCCTGCGGTTGGAGAGTCTAAAGTCACGCCTTATCTACAGGGGCTGATCAATGTGGGTGACCACGTAATGTCACTACTCGATACTGAAGAACTTCTCAATATCGACCGAATTCTGAGGGCTGAATAATGATCATGACAGAAGAGTTTCTCAGCTTTGTTTTGGAAGACGAAGAGTATGGCGTGCCTATTTTAGATGTTCGCGAAGTTCGCGGATGGAATGCCGTGCGTGAAGTACCAAATTCACCAGAATACATGAAAGGCGTGCTAGAGATTCGAGGCGAATACGTCCCTATCGTTGATCTCAGAATGCGCTTTGGCTTGTCTCCGGCAGAGATAGGGTCGACGACCGTTGTCATCGTCTTAAACGACTCACATAAACACCCGCTTGGCATCATTGTCGACGGAGTGTCAGAAGTTTACCCGTTAACAGAAGAACAGATTAAACCGTCGCCACATGTTTCCACCAGTGTCGACCATAGCTACGTGCGCGGTATTGCATCGGTGACTAACGGACACTTAATACTTATTCACTTGGAGGCTCTATTTGATGTAGCCGAGCTTCCTGTACCCAACCAAGAGGAAGAGAGTTGGGCCTAATACCAAGATGAATGTGGTCTATTCGTTTCGGTAAAACACGTCAGAAGAAGCAACCAGTGAGGGAAAACTCATGGCATTTTGGAATCGGAAAACAGCGCCTGCTGCTCAATTTGAAGCGCCAACGCAGGACACACTAACTGAAGAATTTGAACCTGAGCACGAACAAGGTGTCACCAAGGAACAGCTTTTCTCTGCATTGAATGCAGCGCAAACGGCTTTGATGATGATTGACCGTGATTTCAATATCACCTATCTCAATCAAAAATCAGTCGATCTGCTGAAAACTCATGAAGCCTTGTTTCAATCCATTTGGCCAAACTTCCGTGCTACGGAAGAGTTTCTAATAGGTTACTGTATTGACTTGTTCCATTCGAATCCAAGTCATCAACGCCAGATGTTGTCTAACCCATCCAATTTGCCTTATACCACCAACATTCAAGTGAAAGACGTTCTGATTGAGCTCAACGTAGGCGCAATTATCGATGCTCAAGGCAACTATGTCGGCAACACACTTGAATGGTCTGACGTCACTGAGAGCGTCAAGCTCGATAATGAAATTGCTCGATTACAGGCTGCGGTTCATCAAGCGCAAACTGCCATGGTGATGATTGACCGAGATTTCAAGATTACTTATGCGAACCAAGAAACGATTAAACTGTTTAGTCAACATGAATCGACGTTACGCACTGTTTGGTCTGGCTTTACGGCGAGTGAAGAGTGGTTAATGGGGCGTTGTATCGACGAGTTTCACAAAAATCCAGCGCACCAACGACAGCTCCTAGGCGACCCGAATAATCTTCCTTATACCACAGACATCACCATTGCTGATCTTAAGATAGAGCTCAATGTTGCTGCGATACTTGATGCTCAAGGCAACTACATAGGTAACACCCTAGAGTGGCGAGATGTAACCGCAGAGCGCGCGAAAGAAGAAGACATTACTCGGCTTCAATCGGCTGTCGATCAGGCCCAGACGGCCATGGTGATGATCGATAGAGACTTCTTAATCACTTACGCTAATGAAGAAACCATCAACCTATTCAGAAAGCATGAGTCCACGATGCGCACAGTGTGGTCTGGTTTTACGGCGAGTGAAGAGTGGTTGATGGGGCGCTGTATTGATGAGTTCCATCGCAATCCTGCTCATCAAAGACAGTTACTTGCTGATCCCAACAATCTTCCGTACAGCACAGATATCACCATTGCTGATCTTAAGATTGAGCTCAATGTCGCTGCGATTAATGACTCACAAGGTAAGTACATTGGTAACACCTTAGAGTGGCGAGATGTGACGGAAGAAAGGGCAAAAGAAGAAGAGATTGGCCGTTTAGCTTCTGCCGTTTCAGGTATGACGACTAACATTATGATGGCGAATAAAGATGGCATCATTACCTATCTCAACCCTGCGTTACAAACCTTGCTCAGCAGCCGTGAAAGCGATCTGAAGAAAGCATTGCCTGGGTTTGATGCCAGTAAACTGGTTGGCAGAAACATTGACGTATTCCATAAAAACCCCGGTCATCAGCGAGGCATTATCACTAACCCTGATCGCCTACCATTCTCTTCCAACATTGCAGTGGGGGGCTTAGAGTTTAACCTGACTTGTATTGCTATGCGTGATGGTGAAGGCAACTACATTGGTCCTGCACTCCAATGGGTGGATATCACCGAGCAGCAAGATGGTCAGCGCCAAGTCGAATCACTGATTCAGAAAGCCATTGCAGGTGAATTAAATGAGCGTATTGATACCAGTGTCTATAACGGTTTTATGAAAGAACTTGGTGATGGAATCAATAATTTGCTAGACACTATGGTGACACCAATCGGGCAATGTATTGATGTGATGAGTCAAGTCGCTGATGGCAATCTTAATACCACCATGCCAGAAGATAATACCGGTGAATTTGCTCGACTCTCTAATGCGGTGAACACATCAATCCTTAACTTAAGGAATATGGTCGATAAGATTACTCAATCTTCAGCCCGAGTTGCGACAGCGTCTACCGAGATTGCTGAAGGCAATAATGATCTTAGCCAACGTGTTGAAGCGCAAGCTTCTAATCTAGAAGAGACCGCGGCAAGTATGGAGCAGATGACGGCTACAGTACGTCAAAATGCAGACAATGCGAAAGGCGCTAATGAGTTGTCTGATGATGCTGCTAAGAAAGCCGGAAAAGGTGGGGAAGTCGTTGGGCAGGCAGTTTCTGCTATGGCGGAGATTAACACTGCCAGTAAGAAGATTGCTGACATCATTGGCGTCATTGATGAGATTGCCTTCCAAACCAACCTACTTGCACTGAACGCTGCAGTAGAGGCCGCGCGAGCGGGTGAGCAGGGCAGAGGTTTCGCGGTTGTTGCGGGTGAAGTTCGTAACTTAGCACAGCGCAGTGCGGCGGCGGCGAAAGAGATTAAAGGCTTGATCAAAGACAGCGTTGAGAAAGTCGATGAAGGCTCGCGCTTAGTTGATGAGTCAGGTGAAACGCTCAACGAAATCGTCGAAGCGGTGCAAAAAGTGACAGAGCTTATCGCACAAATTGCCTCTTCTAGTCTTGAGCAATCTACGGGGATTGATGAGATTAATCGCTCTATCACCACTATGGATGAGATGACTCAGCAAAATGCTTCTTTGGTTGAAGAAACCTCAGCGGCGAGCCAGTCGCTTAAAGATGAAGGTAAAGAGCTACTTCACCTAATGAACTTCTTTGCCACTGACAATAACGTCACCACATTTGAATCAAAGCCCAAAGATAAGGGGGCTCGCGATACCAATATCCGTGAGATTCGAACACCAAAAGTGGCGAACTCAAGCTTCAAGCTTGAAGAGGACGGAGACGAATGGGAAGAGTTCTAGCTCAAACTGGGAGTGCGATGTCAGACAACGAAGAATTCGAACTGACTGAAAAAGACTTCAAGTTTATTCAGTGGTTCATGCATAAGAACGTAGGCATCTTCTTTTCGGATAGAAAAAGAACCATGGTGTATGGAAGGGTTAGCCGTCAGCTTAGGCGGCTAGGCCTTAAGCGTTTTTGTGAGTATCGCCAGGTTATAGAACAAGACCCGCAAGAGCAGGTTAGCTTTATTAACTGTTTAACAACCAATAAAACGCAGTTTTTCCGTGAGTATCACCACTTTGAGTTTATCGAAAAAGTCTTGATGAAAGAGTGGCGCCAACAAGGGGTGAAAAGACTTAAAGTTTGGTCAGCTGGGTGCTCTACAGGGGAGGAGCCATATAGCTTAATTTCATCCTTACATTGGGCGAATGCGCTATCCCAATTTGAGGATGTCAGTCTTACTGCTACGGATCTAGACACCAAAGTTTTGGCACATGCAAAAGAGGGTATTTATAGCGATGAGGCCATCGCAACCATACCCAAAAAATATCTTAAACCCTGTTTTGTTCGGGGGGTAGGGCAGTATCGAGGCAGTCTTAAGTGCAAAGCTGGCCTACAAAAAAGAATCAAGTTTCATCGGTTGAACTTACTTGAAAAGTGGAACTTTGAGGATAAGTTTGACCTCATCTCATGTCGCAATGTGATGATTTATTTTGATAGGCAAACCCAAGAAAAGTTAATTAAGCGCTTTCATCAGCAGTTAAAACCCAATGGGGTACTGTTTTTAGGTCATTCAGAGGGTGTGCCTGCGAGCTTAGATATCTTTCATCATCTAGGACATACCATTTACGTAAAAAAGTAGGCACTGACAATGAACTGGGCAAGAACAGAAACACCCAAGTACGAAAACAGTCACTTTAATCGCTTCTACCATCCTTCTAAAGAAAAGCACATTGTGAAGGTGTTTCCTGGCGGGGTTTATTGCAGCCGTAAGACTGATGAAATTATCGCGACAGGTTTGGGGTCATGTATCGCTGCTTGTATATGGGACAAAGAGTCAGAAGTCGGAGGCATGAACCATTTTTTACTGCCTTTCGACAATAAGTCACAGTTAAAAACGTGGAAACCAGAAGAGGTCATCTCTACTGCCTCTCGCTACGGCAGTTACGCAATGGAAATGTTGATCAACGCACTAATCGAAAGAGGAGCAAGACGTAGCAATTTGCAGGTCAAGTTGTTTGGAGGCGCACAAATGTTAGGACGCAACAGCATGGTTGGGGAAAAGAATATCGCATTCATATTGAGCTATGTCGAACAAGAAGGTCTTAACGTTGTTGCTCAAGATCTTGGCGGGCTAGAACCAAGAAGAGTGTTGTTTGACCCAATCAGCGGAAAGGCTTGGCTTAAGCGTATTCCATTTACCGAAGTGCACAACTTACAACATCAAGAAGAAAAATACGCCAGTCAGTTGGATAAAGAAAGTCATCGCCCACATGATGATGACGTGGAGCTGTTCTAATGAAAAAAACAAAAGTCTTGATTGTCGATGATTCCCCTGTGTTTAGAGCATTACTATCGCAGCTCATTAATTCCGATCCAGAGCTACAGGTTGTCGCTATGGCAGAAGATCCATTTCAAGCGCGGGATCTGATTAAGCAACACAATCCCGATGTCATTACTCTAGATATTGAGATGCCAAAAATGAATGGGGTTCAGTTTCTAAAGAACCTTATGCGTCTGCGGCCGATGCCTGTGGTTATGATATCGACACTCACTCAGCATGGGGCAGAGGCGACGTTAGCGGCTTTAGAGCTTGGCGCGGTTGATTATTTTCCAAAGCCTTCTGTCGAAAGTACAGCCGAGATGGTGAACTACAAGCAACTGGTTAACGAAAAGATAAAAATGGCTGCTGGGGCAAACGTGACCGGTAATAGTTGTGTGGTTGAAACAGAAGTATTAACCACGCCCAAGAACCACAGTAAAGTTGAAGTGATCGCCATTGGCGCTTCAACTGGTGGGACGGAGGCCGTGAAGCAAGTGCTTTCGGCATTACCTGCAGGACTACCCCCTATCATCATTACTCAACATATTAGCGCTATGTTCTCGACCTCTTTTGCTGCGCGGCTTAACGAGCATAGCAAGATTAATGTTAAAGAATTAAGTGCGAATAGAGCACCCTTAGTCAATGGTTGCGCTTATCTTGCTCCTGGTGACAAACATCTTGTCGTTGTACGTCGTGGCAATCATCTTTATTGCCAATTGGATGACCGACCTGCGGTGAATCGGCACAAACCTTCCGTTGACGTTATGTTTGATGCGGTTGCAGAAACCGTCGGCAAAAATGCAATCGGCGTCATTCTTACGGGGATGGGCAAAGATGGTGCTCAAGGAATGCTTCGCATGAAGCAAGCGGGTGGCAAGACCATCGCTCAAGATGAAGCCTCTTCGGTTGTTTGGGGAATGCCGCGTGTTGCAGTAGAGATGGATGCTGCTCTATCTGTGCTCGACTTGAAGCAAGTTCCCAAACAGATATGTCATTTCTTGTCTCCTGATGCTTAGTTAGGTGACATACAACCTCAAGGAAGACCGATGAAAGCTAAAATAAGTAATATAAAAACTCGATACTTCATCGCAATTGGGTCTCAAATAGTGCTCTTGTCTATCGCTATGAGTATGTCTACCTCGATAGCACATGTGGCGTTGACCGTACTTGCTGCAGCGATTCCATGGTTTGTGTTGCCTAAGCGATTGACTGGCGAAACACCTTCTACAATGGCGAGAGCTAACCCCTCCTCGTCTAACAGCGCACCACCTAGTGAAATTTCTCCAATGCTGAATTTGATTTCTCAGCAACTCATCAACCCGCTCGATCACCAGCGAAGTGTTGTCGATGAGTCTGTAGAGACGCTTAACGAAAGCTACTTTGAACTGCAAAAACTTGCGGAAGGACAGAACCAAATCACCACTGAACTGGTTGATAACCTACTTGGCAATCGTAACCAAGATAGCGATATCAGCCAAGTACTACCTAAGACTGAAGCCATTATTCGTCAGTTTGTCGATACCTTAGTAAACGTTTCAGAAAGAAGTATCTCGGCCGTACACAGCATCCACGATATGTCAGACAAACTAGATGCGGTATTTAAGCTGCTGACTCAGGTACGAGGCTTATCAGAGCAGACGAACCTTCTGGCGCTCAATGCGGCGATTGAGGCTGCGCGCGCTGGTGAAGCGGGGCGCGGGTTTGCGGTCGTTGCACAAGAGGTACGCAATCTTTCACATAAAGCGAAAGAGCTCAATGATGAAATTGAGGCGGAAATCAATGTAGCGCAACAAACAGTACAAGAAGCGAATAAGACCGTTGGTGAGATGGCTTCAATTGATATGACCGAAGCGATTGAATCGAAAGAGAAGGTCGACGAAATGCTGCGTGGCGTCCAAAAAGTGAATACTTCAGTGGAGCAAGAAGTTCACAAGATACGCTCAAGTGGTGATCTGTTACATACCCAAGTTGATAATGGTATTCGGGCGCTACAATTTGCAGACATCATTGTGCAGCAGGGGGACTACGCTAAGCAGTCCGTCGCCTATCTCCAAGAGTTCATTGGCCTATGCGAACAATGGACTCGTCAAGATATCGATCAGCAAGATTTTTCCGAGGCCGTCGTGGCTCTGCAATCGCAAATTGAAAGTAGGGGCGCACCGGCCGCATCACAAGAAAGTATTGAAGAAGGGGAAGTGGAGCTTTTCTAACCATAAACATACGTTAACTAGATAAGGTCAAAGGGGAAAAGTATGTCAGTAGATACAGTGATTGATTCCGCAACCAAGCATGTCACCATTTTGATTGAAGGTGCGTTTGGATTTAATTTGGTTCAAGAGTTTCGGCGTTGTTATAACGATCGCCAAGAGTTTCGTTTCACAATTGATCTGAGAAAAGTTGATTATATTGATAGTGCGGGTCTTGGTATGTTGCTCAACATGCACAACTATCTGGGTCAAGACGATGGCATGATTCGAATAACCAATACCTTGCCACAGGTGAGAAAGATTTTAACCATATCTCGCTTCGATAAGAAGTTTGCCATTGAGTAATAAACTCGGAGGTTAGTTATGCATGTAATGATCGTTGATGATCACGCGACCAATCGAGAACTATGCCGATTCATGCTCAATCATCTAGCTGAAACTGTCACTACGTTTGAAAATGGCGAAGGGGTAGTGGAGGCAATGAAAGCGATGGACACTTTGCCTGATGTTATCCTGCTAGATGTGATGATGCCAATCAAAGATGGTTTCACTACAGCGGAAGAAATTAAGCATGCGTTTTCAGATGTCCATATTCCGATTATATTTCTCACCGTACTCGATGATCATGTCTCGTTTGAACGATGCTTAACCGTCGGAGATGACTTTATTCTTAAGCCGGTTGAGCGCAGTGTTTTGATCGCCAAAGTTCAAGCCCATTGCCGTATCGTTAGGATGCACAATGAAGTGAAAGAGCAGCGAGACGAACTGAGCCAGTTCCGTGAGCAAGTCAGCTATGATTATGCGATTGCTGAGTCTATCTTCTCGAACCTAATGCATGAGATGAGCTCGCAGGTTAAAAACATATATGGCATTAATTATTTATCTACCCCTTCCACGGTATTTAATGGCGATTTGATCGTTGTCGCGAACCGTCCCCATGGCGGTGTGTATGTCATGATTGCTGATGCAACGGGCCATGGGTTACCCGCAGCGATTTCAGCGATTCCCGCAACCAGAGCCTTCTTTTCTATGGCCGCCAAAGGGCTATCACTGGGTGAAATTGCACGAGAAATTAACGATGTATTGGTTCGTTTTCTGCCGATGGGCATGATGCTGGCAGCCAGTATTTTTGAAGTTCGTGCAAACGGGTTCGAAGTTTCTTGGTGGGGAGGCGGACTACCTGACGGCTACTTAATCGATAATGATGGCACCATTGTCAGAAGATTGACCTCTACCCATATGCCACTCGGGGTATTACAAACCCACGAATTTGAAGCTGATTTGCTTCACTTCAAACTGGAGCCTGACCAACAAATCATTTGCTACACGGATGGCGTTATCGAAGCGACCAATGAGTCTGGAGAGCAGTTTGGTCAAGAACGCCTTGAAGCCTCATTTACCAGTCAGCAGTCGGTGATCCCTGTTCTTTACGAATCTGTACGTCAGTTTGCCGATGAATCTGTGGGTGATGATTTATCGATACTGACCATGAAGTTTCCTATTTTAAACGGCAACAACCAAGATGTTCCTATTGAACCCATTCAATACAACAAAATTCCTTGTAACTCTAAGCTTCGACTAGATGGCAGTGTGCTACGCCAAGTGACGGTCATGACCGAAGTACGAAAGTTTTTAGCAGGCATTTTAATTAGTGGCGCTCACTTAGACTTGGTTTGTTCTGTTCTTTCCGAGCTGCTTGCCAATGCTATTGACCATGGTTTACTCAAGCTTGATTCCTCAATTAAAGAGCAAGCTGATGGCTTCTTTCTGTTCTATCAAATGAAAGAAGAAAAAATAAAACAGATTGATGACGATGCTTGGATTGAGCTCGGAGTAAACTACGATCCTAAGCAGCAAAAAGTGACGCTTGACCTTGAGCACAATGGAGAGGGGTTCAATTACGAGAGGGCCCACAACTCGTCAGGTCAAAACCAGACTCATGGTCGAGGCATTATTCTTGCTTCTGAATTATGTGATTCGTTGGAGTATTCCAAACAAGGCTGTCGTGTTACTGCAGTGTACTCTATAGGTGCTGCTCATCACTTTCCGAGCTCTAGCTAACGTTATTTACAGTGTAAAAACGCCTTCTAGTGATGTACGCCTTAAATTGTCACACTCTTGATACAGTTGGAGGAATAACTTCTATACACTCAAGTAAGGAAGTACATAGGGCAGAATGGCATGTGGAACAAGTTTGTCGCTTTTTCTGAAGACAAGGAACAAGTAGTTGCAAAGCTGTCACCGGACATTACGGTAGACAACAATTTTGATACGCGAGGGCTAAGTGAGGCCCTATCAGAAATCGGTGCTGGTGAGTTATTCGTCTTAGAAGATGAAGTTACGCGCTTTATCAACTTTGCTAAGGAGATGAAAAGTGAGGCTTATGTCGGAATTGCTATCGCCGAAGTTCGTGACGCGACGGTTGAAGTTGTTCTCTCAGAGCATGACATGTTAGCCAGTATGGTTGTTACAGGGGCATACAAAGGAAAGCCCCTTAAAGGCCCTCAGATCGTTCATGCCCTTGCGCAAGCTCACGTGACTAAAGGCATCAATAAACTCGCGCTAAAAAAAGTGTTAGTGATGAGCCACCAGCTCAAAGCAGGCGAAACTTTTACTCAAGCGGTTGCCAAAGGTAAAAACCCAACCCAAGGTGTTGACGCCAAGTTTGTTCCCCTCGTTGAAGATCCCACCAAGCAAGTGCTTGCTCCTAAAGCGAGCGATGAAGATGGTAAAGTTGATATGCTCAACCTCGGTGAAACCATCACAGTTGCTGAAAATGATCCGCTAATGAAACGGCTTCCTGCAACTAAAGGTAAGCCAGGGATCACCGTCCAAGGTAAAATCATTCCCCCAAAACCGGGGAATGACTCCGTACTGAAAGCCGGTAAAGGCACTAAGGTTTCCCCTGATAACCCTAACCTTTTAATTGCCGAAGTTTCAGGGATGCCAATCTTAAAAGAGCGGGGTGTGGATGTTGAAGATGCGCTGTGTTTGCCGACAATAGGTGTTTCTACTGGACACGTTAAGTTTAAAGGCAATGTGGTTGTGTTTGGCAACATCGAGTCCGATATGGTTGTTCGTACCACAGGTTCACTGACCGTCGGCGGCTTTATTGAGTCTGCCGACGTTCAGGCTCAGGGAGATATTGAAGTCGCCAAAGGCATCATTGGCCATAATGTTTCAGAAGATGAGAAAAAGAGCTGTGTGGTGAAATCGGGTGGTTCTATTACAGCGAATTACGCGCAATTTAGTGAACTTCAAGCAGCTAACGATATAACACTTGCCGTTCATTGTATGAGTAATGAATTGCGTTGTGGGCACAATCTCGTCGTCTGCGATGCGAATGAAAAGCAGGGAACCTTAAGTGGAGGGAGTGCCAAAGTCGGTGGTAAGGTAACGTGTGTAAACTTAGGGGTAGAAGGTGATACTGCTACTCACGTACATGCGTTTGCCCGTTTCCAGATGTTTAAAGACAGGCAAGCCAAGCTGAAGGAGCAGTACACACAAGCTCAGGAAGTAACCATGGATATGGTACGTAAGGAATTGGAATTTAAAAAGATCCCCAAATCTGAACGCACACCGGAGCAAGAAGAACAGCTAGAAGCCGATAAAAGCAGTGCTAATGCTCACCTTGAGAAGGTGAAAAACGTTCGTGATACCCATGAACAAGAGCTAGAAGTCGCGCTAGAAGAATCAATCATTGAAGTGAAAAACAAAGTTTACACCCATGTTATGGTTCAGTTTGGCGAAGAGAAAGTCACGACCAAGCGAGTTCATGGCCCAAGCATATTTAACTTCAATCAATTTGAAATTAAGTTCTCCTCAATGTTAGAGGAAGAAGATGTAGGGCAAGAGGTTTAGCGAGTTACCTTCTTTGACACGAAGTACACCCGCGACATGCCGAGCGGGTGTGCTTATCTAAATGGCTGCGTTGCACCTTACAATAGGCATTTTTAAGCGCTCGTCTACCCGCAAACCAATCCTCAGGTTTTTCTAGAATTAAGTAGCCGTTAAACCGCTTCACTAGCACAGTTCGATACTCGTTAATAAACTTACTGTCGTAACCTATTTCAAAGTAATCTAACGCTTGCTCAATAGACGTGAAGCTAGCAATTTTCCTCAGCAGTTCGTTTTGACTCATACTTATTATCTAAACTGACTCAGTAGCTTTCCAACCGCATGTTTACTGGTTTTGCTGATTTTCCGCATCAGTTCAAACGAAGGCTGGTGGATACCTTGTTGTTCCATTTCATTAATCATCATTAGCCATAATTTTGCTGTCATTTGCGAGTCAGCTAAAGCGCGGTGAAATACGCCATCATTGTCAATGTTTTTGAAACGCACTAGGTCACCCAGTTTATGGCTTGGTGCTTCCTGATTCAGTCTACGAGAAACCAATAGCGAACAAGCAAAGTGACCTTGGTAGGAAAGACCGATACGCTCTAGTTCTCCGTCCAAAAAACGTTTATCGAACGAAGCATTATGAGCAACGAGGTTGTCGTCAGCGATAAAGTTACAGAACTCTGCCATCACCTCTTCACAGCTTGGCGCACCTGCCAACATATTGTTGGTAATACCTGTATAACCCTCGATAAAGGAGCTGACTCGAAAACCCGGGTTCATCAGTTGCTGAAAGGTATCCACAACTTCGCCGTTAACGAGTTTTACTGCGCCTATTTCAATGGCACGATCGCCCATATTTGGCGACAAGCCAGTGGTCTCAAAATCGAGCACAATAACGGAATTTGCTGATGACATAAAAGGTTCCAAAGGGTGAATATGAGGTGCGTAAATAAGCGTGAGTTTAGCTAAAACAGCGTATTGATGAAGGTGCTTTAGCGACGAGCCAGATTATAAGTTCCTTAAACCTGTCGGTAAAGGTTCCGCTCACCGCTAATCTGGTCGGTACTAAGACTTGAGTGTGCTTTGCCATTCACTGAGTACTTCTATGTGCTCAGGGCCTATTCCGCAGCAGCCTCCGATGATCGTCGCGCCACTCTCAAACCACGCCTTACTGTATTCAAGATAATCTTGTGGTGTTAGCTCTCTCATCGCTTGAATGGTGTCATTGGCTTCATGTTCATTACCGATTGGGGTGAAGTTGTTGGCGTAGACGCCAATCTCGATTGAGCGCCCAAGCTCATCCAGAGCTTGTTTCGCTTCGGTCACCGCGTTAACCATGGCCTCGGGTACTGAACAATTGAAAAAGACGCCATCGCCACCTGCTGCACAAACGCGTGTTGTTGCCTCTCGCACCGATTGACCAGAGCGCAATTGAGCAGATCCACTAGTGGTATCAGCAAGAGTGAAGGCGTAATAGCTCGATTTCTCTGTTTGAGAGAGAATGGAGGCAATCGCGTCGAGTTCTTCCAAACTTGAGATGGTTTCCGCTAGCCAAATATCAACGTATTGATCTTGTGCCTGGTAGAGCAGGTTAAAGATCTGCTTTGCCTCTGCAGGACGAAACAAATCAGGTCGATAGCTGCCAAAGGCAGGGGGGAGAGCACCCACTACTTGTACGGCATGTGAGGCTTTGTCTGCTGATAGTCTGGCTATTTTGGCGGCTTTTGCAGCCAGGTTTGCTCCTTCAGCGTTGAATCGCTCTTGCCCGAGATGAAACGGAACACAGGCGTAACTGTTAGTGGTAATGATTTGAGCGCCAGCGTCAATGAAGTTGGTGTGGGCAAGTTCTACGCACTGCGGTGATTCAATCAGTGCCTGAGCGCTCCACAGAGGTTGAGAAAAAGGCGCGCCCATTCGCTTGAGCTCGCGTCCCATTCCTCCATCTAAAATAGTCAGTCTTTTCATTATGTCGATATTTGTATCTATGACTCTTCGTTGATAGTTAACCATCTTGGTTAAGAGATCAATGACCAAGTTGAGGCCTAATTCGTTAGATATCGATTGCTGACAAGATAAATAAACCTTTTGACATGGGTAGAGCGTTCATTCTACCCTGTAAGTAGAATAAACGTTTTACTTTTCGATTCTCTGAGTCGACTAGAAAGTAACCCGAATACTTAGAGGTAAAAATGTCGGTAAAGAGGCAAATCGCTGAAAACTTGGAGAAGGCGTTCAGTCAATATGGTTTCGCTGAGCCAAGTGTGTCGCAATTGCAAAAGGCGTGTGAAGTGAGTCTGCGTACTTTGTACAAGTACTACCCATCGAAAGAAGAGATGATTGTCGCGGCTTTGGAGCATCGTCACCAACGTTATATGGACTTACTCAGCCAAGACAAACCAGAAAATGGTTTAGAGGCGGTATTTCACGTAGTAGGCCAGCTTGAAGAGTGGATGAAGCATCATGCGCCTCATGGCTGCTTGTCCACTCTGGCGGTTGCGTCTTTTCCCGACAACGAAATCATATCTAGTGTTGTGACCGAACATAAACAAGCCGTGAAAGCATTCTTGAGCGAGCTTGTCGGGGATGAAGCTAGAGGCTATCAGTTATACGTAATACATGAAGGCATTTCAGGAACTTGGCCAGTTATGGGGCGAGAGTCGATAGAGGTAGCCAAACAGATGATTGCACAACTCGTTGAGGGCTCACATGAGTAATATCATTGCAGAAAAGATGAATGCGGTACAACTTACCGGCCACGGTGGGTTTGAGGTGCTGAACTACACAACAGAAGCCGAAACGCCGAAGCCAAAACAAGATCAAGTGCTGATTCGTGTTAAAGCCGCAGGGGTTAACAACACCGATATTAATACTCGTATCGGTTGGTACTCAAAGGGCGATAAAGCCAGCGAAGATGCAAGTTGGGGTGGAAATGCTCTCGAATTTCCAAGAATTCAAGGCGCCGATGTTTGTGGTGAGATAGTCGCGGTAGGCAACAACATTGATGCCGAGCGGATTGGCGAGCGCGTACTGGTGGAGCCATGTTTGTCTCAAGTTGAAGGTTCGAGACCGGATGTACCTTGGTATATCGGTTCTGAGTGCGATGGCGGCTTTGCCCAGTATGTAGTCGTGGACGCTGTTCATGCTTATTCGATTAACTCATCGATGACCGATATTGAACTGGCCTCGTTTCCGTGTTCGTATTCAACGGCTGAGAACATGCTGACTCGCTCTAAACTTGCTCAGGGCGAGCGAGTATTAATTTCCGGAGCATCTGGCGGTGTCGGCTCTGCCGCGATTCAGCTTGCCAAAGCTCGAGGCGCTTATGTCATTGCAATCACTAGCCCGAGCAAACAACAGCAAGTTTTGGAGCTTGGTGCCGATCAAGTGGTGAACCGGTCTGATTTCTTACCCGATGTACTGGGAGAAAACAGCGTCGATGTTGTGATTGATCTGGTTGCAGGTTCCGCTTGGCCGCAATTTTTACAAGTATTGCGGCCTAAAGGTCGTTATGCCGTCTCTGGTGCTATTGGCGGTGCTATGGTTGAACTGGATGTGCGGACACTCTACCTTAAAGATCTGAGCTTCTTCGGCTGTACGGTTTTGGAACCCGAAGTTTTTCGTAATCTCGTCAGCCATATTGAACAAGGGGCGATTAAACCGCTCGTCGCACAGACCTTTCCTTTAGAGAAGATCCAATTGGCGCAGGAGTTTTTCCTTGAGAAGGGACACGTGGGCAAAGTGGTATTGACGGTTAGCTAGCCCTGCAGTTCAACAGAGATTCTAGCGGTTTTCTGAGAGCTTCAAGATGGCGAAATGTTCACAGAGATTGAACGTGGCAAATGCTTGAAGCTCTTCGTCTAATGCGGTTAAAAATGCCGCTTTATCCTTTATTGAAGGCTCGGTGAACAGGTGGAGTACGTTGAGCACAGATTTCTTCTTATCGACCTTGCAGTCTGCGCGTGCGACTAATTTTCCATCCCATAAAATAGGTAAACAGAAGTAACCAAATTGCCTTTTAGCCTGTGGTACATAGCATTCAATCAGATAGTCAAAATTGAACACAGCATTGGCACGTTTTCTTTGAATAAGCAGGTTATCAAACGGAGAAAGTATCTTTGCCCGTTTGCGATTGATGCGTTTGTCGAGCAACTGAAGTGCTTCGCTTTCTACCACATACTCGCCCCCACCTATCTTTATCTGCTCAACTTCTCCACTCTCTATTAAATCTTGTAGCGCTTGTTTCACATGCTGTTTGACGTCTTTAAGCTGGTAGGTCATCTCCGTGAGAGTACCGAAGCTGTGCGCTTTCAGGTAACTCATAACAAGAAATCGCGCGTGTTCTTGAGGCGTTGGCATCGAGGTATCGACGCTACTGGGTAACACACGTGAAGTTAAGTCATAGACTTTGTGAAACCCTCTTCGTTCAGCAATCATTAGATCGCCCTGCATATATAGGTTTTCTAATGCTTGTTTGGTCGGCTTGGTATGCCACCCATCCGTTTTATGGGCTTTTGATTCGAAGTCTTTTGCCATCAGTGGGCCTTCGCACTTGATGCGGCTGAGAACACCACTCATCAATTGACGGTCATTGCAGTACCAGTGCTTTTGCTGACCGGATTTGATCGCCGCCTTTCGCGGTAAACTGTAGCGAAAGTTGCTCATAGGTAGATAAGCGGCGGCGTGGGACCAGTATTCAAAGACTTTGCGGTCAGCGACAAGCTGATCAAGGTGCTTGGGTTGATAGCTTGGGTTACGACTCCAAAGTGTATGGTGATGGGCTCTTTGAACAACGGAAATCGTATCTATCTGCACATACCCTAGTTGCTCGAAAGCGTTGAGTGTTTTGCTGTAAGCACTGCCTTTTGACTTTCCTACGGGAAGCCCTTGGGCGATGAGGGCAAGTTTTTGTGCTTGAGATAGAGAGAGTGACTTCATGTTGTGATGTTTTTTCCTTGTTGCTCCATGGACTGCACTGCATTAAAGCCGCGCAAGATATTCCCTAGGGTAATCACAGCAAAAATCACGATAACAATCGATAAATGCCATGCCTGATTTAAACCAAGTTGAACCAGCGCCATACTGACAATTGAAGAAACGATCATTTGCCCACCCCCAGACATTGCCGCTGCCGCTCCTGCCTGTTTTTTGTATGGTTGCATGACCATAGCTTGGGCACAAGGGAGCGCAATCCCGTTTCCGAGAATCATCAGCAATTGACCGATCATCAGATAAAGAGGTTCAAGCGGACAAACGAAAAACCACAGTGCAGAGCTGAAATGGAGCATAGGCGTAAATAGCAGTAACTTTTTGCTGCCAATCATAGGTCTGACACGATTGCAGATACTGGTACCGGTAATCATCCCCAGTGCGGGAATAATCGCCCATAGTGCGTATTCGTCTGATGTCATGCCGATCTGGTCTTGCATAATAAAAGGCATGATAGAGACGGTAGTAATCATCAAACTAAAGTTAAGCCAACCTATGCTGGCAAAGCTCATGAAATAGCGCGATGTCAGCAACTGTTTATATTGCCGAGCCATCTGTTTTGGCGAAGGGATTTTGTTGGTCGCTGCGAGCGTTTCATCAAATCTGAATGCGAGTAGTCCCCAGGCTATAGCGACATAACCAAGTAAAGAAACGAACACCATCGTCCAGCCAAAATGGTAGTTAATAAAGCCACCGATAACAGGAGCAACCAATGGAGTAATGGAAGCGGCCATGGCGATGTAGGATAGGGCGACAGGTAACTGAGCACCACTGTATCTGTCTCTGGTTGATGCTCTAGCGAGTACTGCGCAGCAGCCCGTCCCCACCCCTTGCAGAAAGCGTCCTAATACCATTCCATTGAAGGAGTCTTTCAACACAATGATCACCATCAGACCTGAAAGGGCGATCAGTAATCCGGTAAGCAGGACTTTTTTGCGCCCCAGAGCATCGGAAATTGGGCCGTAGATAAATTGTGAGGGGCCAAAGCCTAGTAAGTACACACTGACTAAAAGCTGTGCTTGATCGAGAGAGATAGAAAAGTCTTTCGCGATCCATGGCAGCGATGGGAAAACCAACCCCATGCTGAGCTGACCAATACTGATGATTAAACACGCCAGTAAGATGGTTCGAAATTGAATGGGTTTACTCATTACACCTCACCAGATGGGTCGCCATGATGACCACGACGGCGTAAACAACCTTCTTGGTCGAGCTTATTGAGTTTGGCTTTGACCCGTTTGACGGTAGATAGGCTAACATCGCAGGCAGTGGCGACACTTTGCATTGTCTCACCTTCAAGAAGCAAAGACTTGATCTGCTGATGCTTCTGTTTGTCAGCAGGTCGACCACGGAACTTCTCTTTCCAGCGCTCGGGATCTCCCTTTAATTCTTCTCGACCTAACTCAGCAGCAAATAGCCGATGTTGGATTTGAACTTTCGCGTAACCGGACAGCAAGCTGAGCATTGAATGAGTGTGAGTACAGCCGCTTTGCAGAGTTAATGGTTCGCACAGGGTTTTGATGGTTAGCCCTTTTTCAAGCAGTGCTTCTAGCGTGTTTTTGGCCTGAGAAAAATCGCGGCCAAAAACCGTTAACCACCAGATGTATAGGGTGTCGCCGGGCTTGATCTTCTCCAGTAACAGCTTGAAACCAGGGCGTTCCAATGGCGGAACATTCCCCCGGACTTTGTCTTCAATGTGTTCACTCTTTGCAGCAGCACTTTGCAGTAAATCTAGGTGTTCAGCGTAGGCTCGATTCTTAGGAGAAAAACGCGTGTAGATGTAAGTGGCCATAATAATTTGCATTGGTTCATTTAATGTAATGGCTCATAATATAGTTTGGTTCATATTTACAGTCAACACCAAATGAGCCTATTTAGGTTAGTTAGAGCTGCTTAAGAAAGTGATTAGAGATTCTATGGACTAAATACATGAGGATGAAACAGAGTTGAGATATAGTACGCGCGCCTGTTCAATTGTATATGAGTCATTTTATGTTGTTGTCTCTTCCTCCCATAATCACGCTTTCTTTGGCGATTATATGTGAAGTCTTTGCCACGTCTTGGCTACCTAAAACCAACCAATTTACGGCATTGCCAGAGAGTATAGGCGTGCTTATGGGCTATGGATTGGCCTTCTATCTTCTTTCAATTACCGTGCAATCCATGTCGTTGGGTGTTGCTTACGCGGTATGGTGTGGGGCGGGTATTGTCTTGGTCGCTGCTATCTCATGGCTTGTATATGGTCAAAAGCTCGATGTTTATGCGTTAGTAGGTATTGGCTTTATTCTAACTGGGACAGCGATCATAAATATCTTCTCTTCTTCTATCAGTCATTAATCTGTCATTTAAGCGTCGAAAAACTGCAACCTGATTGAAGTAATTTTCACTTTTATTTCAATCAGGTGAAGCCATGTTACCTCCTCTCCGCGCCCTTGTGGCATTTGAAGCGGTTGCTCGTCTCGGTTCAATTGGCGCAGCGGCTCGCGAACTGTGCGTTACGCAAGCTGCGGTTAGTCAGCAGCTTAAAAGCCTCGAAGGCTTTCTCGATACTACTCTGTTTGAACGCAGCCAAAAAGGGGTCAAACTCACTTCGGCGGCGCAGCATTATCAGCCCATTGTGTCGGGGTCACTGGCCCACTTAAAACTGCAAACGCAAATCCTATTCGGTGAAAAAGAAACCGATGTTCTAAGCCTCAGAGTCAACCACACTTTGTGTCACAACTGGTTGTTGCCTCGCTTATCTGATTTTTATCACAAGTACCCGTTTATTCGGCTTGATATTCAGCTGGTGGATTGGCCGTCGACTAACCCTTGTCAGAATGTCGATATCGAGCTGACCAACGGCAAAGTCGAGAGTGAAGATACGCATTCAGAGCGCCTCTTTCAGGAACATTGGCAACTGGTATGCAGCCCGAATTTTAAAAAGACTTATCAGCAGACGCTCGCTGAACGAGACTTTTCCGAGCTGCCAGCGGTGCAAGTGAAAGGGTATCAGGAAAATTGGCTGCAATGGCTGAGCCACAACCAGTTTGATATCACCTTGCCAAGGGTGCAATTAGAAATCAGCAATTCACTGCATGCACTAGAGGCCGCAAAACAAGGCGTCGGAGCGCTATTGGTCCGTTCACTGGCGGTGTCACAACAACTCAGAAGCAAAGAGCTGGTGCTTGCCATTGACGCCTCCATGCCTGCGGAGTCAGGACACTACCTTATTACCAAGCCTAGTCGCAGCGCCAAGGTGAACTTCTTCTGCGATTGGTTACACCACCAAATAGAAATGAGTGAACAGGTCTAAAGATTTTCTAATGAGTTGCCATAAAAAATGTGTAGGACACTCAAGCAGACTTGTCATATAGCTCAACTAATTTACTCCCATATCAATTAGTACGAGGTTGCCATGAGCGCTTTCTCTCAACAGATGATAAATCGAACCAAGGTGCTGTTTTTTACCGCGCCGCTTTTATTGCCTTTGGTCACCTTTTGGTTAGTGCCATTTGGTTATTCGATCTACATCAGTTTCACCGACTGGGATTACATTTCTCCAGATTACGATTTTATTGGTTTAGAAAACTACCAATACATGGTCGAGGACTTTGAGTTTACCCAAGCGTTGCTCAATACATTCTGGTTCTCACTAGGTGTTGTGGTTCCAACCGTTTTATTGGGGCTTATGTTCGCCTTGTTACTGCATAAGAACTTTGCTGGTAGCCAGTTTTATCGAGCGGTGATTTTCTCTCCGTGGATCACTCCGACGGTCGCCGTCTCTATTGTTTGGTCTTGGGTATTTGAGTCTAAATCTGGCTTGGCCAATCAACTACTTATGTCGGCAGGTTTTGACAGAATTGCTTGGCTAGAGCAAGGCGACACAGCGATGACGGCGGTCATCATTGTGACGATTTGGCAGGCGATTGGCTGGACAATGCTGTTTTACATTAGCGCGTTGAACAAAATTCCGACTTCACTTTATGAAGCGTCGTTGATTGACGGATGCAGTAGCCTGACCCGATTTATCAAAATCACTTTGCCTCTGGTGTCACCCACCACGTTCTTTTTAGTTGTCGTCAACATCATTACGGCGGTACAGGCGTTCGATCAATTTCAGATCCTGACTCAGGGCGGTCCTGGCGGAGAAACACGTACTCTGCTTTACCTGTTTTATCAGCAAGCGTTTGAGCGATATGAAATGGGACCTGCAGCCGCGACGTCTCTGGTGATTTTCCTAATCACGGCGTTACTAGCACTAGTGAATACTTACATCGGTAAACGTTGGGTTTACTACTAAGGACATATTATGACGATTCAAGTAATGGACGCTAAATCTGTTCCACAGCAGCGTGCTTATGTGCAGAGCAAAACGGCTAGCTCTACAGAAAATAAGCGTGACAGTGAGGCTCAGCAACGCGCATCAAGCATCAATACTCAAGCTTTGCTAGTACCAGTAAAGCACCTGTTTCTCGTGGTCTGCGGCACAATCATGGTATTCCCATTTTTATGGATGCTATCCGGTTCGCTGAAGAGCAATGATGAAATATTTTCTAGTCCGCTCAATTTAATTCCTGAGCATTTTCGTTGGGAAACCTTTGTCGACACTTTTCAAAGTGCGCCGTTTGGCTTGTATATCTTCAACAGTTTTTCTGTCGCTTTATTCACGACACTGCTTGTGATTGTTAACTCCGCTATGTTTGCTTATGCGTTGACCCAACTGAAGTTTCGCTCAAAAACAGTGCTCTATTTTTTCGTGATGGGGTGCTACATGCTGCCGGGGGCGGTGACCTATATTCCATCTTATATCACGTTAGCCAAGTTGGGCTTGTTGGACTCACACATGGGGCTAGTGGTCTCTAATGCTGCGTCTATTTTTGGTGTGTTCTACTTACGCCAAGTGTTTATCAAGATTCATCCATCCTTGATTGAAGCTGCCCGTATTGATGGTGCTGGTGAGCTTAAAATTCTGTGGGCAATTTTACTGCCTCAGTGTAAAGCAGCGGTAGCAACGCTGTTCTTAATCACTTTCATTACTAACTACAACAGTTACATGTGGCCGAGTCTGGTTATTACGTCTCAGGAACTAAACCTGATCGCAACTGGTATTCGTCACTACTTCATCGCCGAAGGTAACTACGGATTGAACTGGTCGCAAATTATGGCGGCGAGCACGATTGCGGTATTGCCTTTGTTGATTCTATTCGTCATCTGTCAAAAGACGATTCTTTCAGGTATCGCCGATAACGGCGTAAAAGAGTAAACGGAAATGAAACTAAAAACTCTCGCACTAGTGTGTGTTGGCGCGGCAAGCGCTTCTATGTTCTCTGGTAGTGTACTGGCTAAAACAGAAGTGAATTTCTGGTATTCCGGCGGTACTAAACCACAGCAAATGATGACTAAACTGATCGAAGAGTTCAATGCGAGCCAAGATGAGTACGTGATCAAACCTGCTCTGCAAGGTAACTACGCTGAAACCTATCAAAAGCTGCAAGCTGGTCTGGCTTCAAAAACTGCACCTGAGTTGGTTCTTTTAGACTCTGGCCGTGCCGAAGCTATGCATGGTAGAGGCTTGAGTCGTGATATGACGCCATACATGGATGACGAGTTTAACTTCTCTGATTTTGTTGGTGCGTTCAAAGAGCAGGTGACAGCGGAAGATGGCACTGTCATTGGTCTACCAGCTTATGGAACCACACAGGTTTTCTATTACAACAAACAAGTGTTGGCTGACAATGGATTTACTGAGCAAGATCTTAATACTTGGCAAGGTGTGGCGAAGGTTGCTGAAAAAGTGACTCAGAGAGACGCCAAAGGCAATACCACCTTCTATGGTTGGGAGCCGATGTGGGGCAAAGACAATATGATTGATGCCGCGTTCTCTAATGGTGCCAAGGTGATTAGTGATGACGGCAAAACAGTGCTGATTGACTCACCGGAGTGGGTTGAAGTGTGGGACAGCTTCCGTCAATGGATTCACGACGATCAGATCATGCGTATTCACCACGGTGGTCAAGGTTGGGAATACTGGTACAAGACGATTGATGACGTGATGAAAGGCAATGCGCTTGGCTACACGGGTTCTTCTGGCGACCAAGGGGATCTGGATTTCACTAAGCTAGCAGCAACCACACAGCCTGGCTGGGGCGCAAATCCATCGGCACCACAGGCTGGTACTCAGGTTTACATCATGCCTAAAGGAACGGATGAAGCAGCCGCGAAAGGTGCGTTTGAGTTCATTGAGTTTTATACCAATGCGAAAAATACCGCAGCATGGTCAATGTTTACGGGTTACATTCCTGTACGAAAGAGTGTAGAGAATGTGCCTGAGTATCAAGCGTTCACTAACAAGAACCCACAAGCCTTGATCCCACTTAAGCAGGCGAGTTTTGCGACCAAAGACTTCTTAGATCCGACCAATGGCAAGATCATGGATGCACTAAAAGTCGCAGCAGACCAAATCCAAATTCAAAACGTGCCAGCAGAAAAAGCGCTAAAACAAGCAGCTAAGAAAGCTCAACGCGCGTTAGATAGAGCGAACCGCTCTTAATCCTTTTCTAGCCCGCTGTTTCGGTGGGCTAGCTTTTCTCAATCCTAATAGTAGTCAATGGGTGAGTTGTATGACTCGATTTCAAGGTGAGCTGCCTTTTGGCAGGGTTCGTCTTAACTTCGATGTTCCGCTTGGAACCAAGGCAGTGAAGATAACGGGAACAACCGTAACGAAAGGCTTCTTATATGCGGCTGTTTACGACGTACAAGGTGGTTTTCGCGGCAAGTTGTTGTTTGAAAAAGCGTACAAGTCTTTGGTTGTTAGCAATGAGCAATCTGGATTAGGTGCGATAGATGGAGAGCTAGCAGCAGGAGAATGGCTGCTCGAGCTGTACAATTTAGAAGGGGAGTTTCGTACTGAGCGAGCTATGCAGTATCAGGTCGATGTGGCTTGTTCGCAGCAAAAAGAGATGGCAGGTAGTGCGCTACCTCTACGTAAAGTTGTCTCTACAACGCATGAAATTGAATTTGACTACAGTGAAGTCAAAAGCCCTGAATCCCGTTGGTATCGTGGTGATCTTCATGCCCACACTCAGCTCTCTGATGGTCATAATAGCCTCGAAGCCGCGCATGAGATCGTGCATGCACAGAACTTAGATTTCTTCTTTTTTACTGAGCACAACATCACTCAACCCAAGCTGCCTGTTTCTAGCCAATGCCTTTTCTTACCCGGTATTGAAGTGACAACGGACCTTGGTCATTTCAATGTTCATGGTGGTGTTCAATCGCTTGACCTTAGAGATATTGAACATAAAAGTGCCGCTATTATTGAATCTGGACTAAAGCTTGCGAAGCAAGGTCACAGTTCAATCAGCATTAATCATCCGATGATGAGACCATGGCATTGGCATTATGCTGATCTTGAATTGAGTCGCGTATCGACGTTCGAAGTTTGCTGCGATCCGACTTGGTCTACATCCCCCAAAGCGGCTGAACAAGCTCTCGTGGTATTGAATGAACTGTGGAACTGTGGCCATCGTATTGCAGCAATAGGCGGCAGCGATTCGCACCTAGAGCCACATGAACGTAATCCGAAATCTGAAGAACCTTCGATTTATGGTGATCCCGCTACCTTTGTATTTAGTCATGGCTTAAGCGGAGAAGGCATTCTTGCTGGCCTGCGCAATGGCCATGTCTATCTGGAGCGTCGCTGCGGGCTGGAGTTTGAAATCAATCAAGGCGAATTGATACCGGGGCAAAACTCGGCTGGACAAGCGCTGAGCTATGTACTCAGTGTTAAAGATACAAAATACCTGTATATGGCTGAAGTGGTGGTTGATGGGCAAGTAGCAGCCTGTATTGATTTGTCTCAACAGCCACAAACCCTCGAAGTGCCAAAAGGGTACTCATGGTGTCGAATCGATATTCGCCGCTATATAGGCGACGAGCATCACAACCAGTTTGAAGGCTGCATCAATGCCGTATTTGACGGTAACCAACCAATATTTAATCAACCTCTAGTTAATACTTGGGGTGAACTAATGGAGCGATTAGAGAGTGATGAAGTTTAAAGCCCTGCTATTTGATAAAGATGGAACCTTACTTGAGTTCCACAACATGTGGTTAAACGTATCTCGCAGTGCGAGTGAGCAGGTCAAAGGGTTCAGTGATGAACACCAAGGTCATCAAAGTGTCACAGTGAATGAGTTACTCTCGGCTATCGGCGTACAAGGAGATAGGGTAGATAACCACGGCCTGTTGGCATCTAACCCCGTTGAAGATACGGCTCAAGCATGGTTTGAAATGTTGCAGCCGAATGTGTCTTTAGAGGTGTTTACCCGAGTGACAAAAGCGGCATTTAATGACCAAGTCGAACAAAATCCGCACTGGGTCGAAGCCTTACCCGGTGTGGCCGATAAGCTTTTTTCATTAAAGCAACAGGGCATGCTGCTTGGCATTGCAACCGCGGACACCAAAGATTCGACTCTGTACACACTTGAGCAATCAGGCTTGAGCGAGCTGTTTGATTATGTGGGTTATTCTGATGGCGATATCGAACCTAAACCCGCCCCTGCTTTATTGAATGCGTTTTGTCAGCAGTGCGATGTGAAGCCTCATGAAGTGATTATGTTTGGCGATACCGTCTCAGACATGGAATTTGGTCATAACGCGGGCGCAAGAAAAGTTGGCGTGCTTACCGGTACTGCACTGCGAAGTGAACTTGAGCCAGTCGCTGATCTGGTGATCCCATCCGTTGCCCATTTTGACGCGCAAGCATTTAACGAATTGATTTAAGGAAAGTCATGGCTGAAGTGACATTGAAAGCGGTAGAAAAAACCTACCCGAATGGTTTCAAAGCGGTACATGGTGTCGACCTAAACATCCGCGAAGGGGAGTTTATGGTCTTTGTTGGTCCATCGGGCTGCGCTAAATCGACGACCTTAAGGATGATCGCTGGCTTAGAAGAGATTTCTCATGGAGACGTGTTTATCGGCGAAACGCGCGTTAATGATCTTCCGCCAAAAGATCGTGGTATTTCGATGGTGTTTCAAAACTATGCCCTTTATCCACACATGTCGGTTTACGAGAATATGGCATTTGGACTCAAGCAGCAGAAGTTACCCAAATTAGAGATTGAAAAGCGTATTGCTGAAGCTGCGAAAACCCTCGAAATTGAGCATTTACTGCAAAATAAACCCGGTGAAATGTCAGGTGGACAACGACAGCGTGTCGCCTTAGGCCGTGCCATGGTGCGTAAGCCAGACGTGTTCCTATTCGATGAACCACTTTCTAACCTTGATGCTAAGCTACGTGTTTCGACGCGTGTCAGTATCGCCCAGCTACACAATGATCTTAAGGCTGAAGGTCAAAACGCGACCATGATCTATGTGACACACGATCAAGTTGAAGCGATGACACTTGGTGATCGGATCTGCGTTTTGAATCAAGGTGAGATCATGCAAGTGGACACGCCGATGAATCTCTATCGCTACCCAGCAAATAAGTTTGTCGCTGGGTTTATTGGCTCACCAGCAATGAACATACTTAAAACTCGTATCGATGAGATTGATGGTGTGATGAATGTGATAAGCCAAAATGGGACTCGTTGGCTGTTGCCGGCTGATAAGCAGTCTTTGGCTCGTCAACATCGTGGTAAGTGGGTTTGGTTTGGCATTAGACCTGAGCATATTCAACTCGCTAATCATGATGCCCTCGCAAGTGATGTCAATACTCAGCGCCATACATTAAGTGTGGTTGAGTCTATGGGTAATGAGCTTTACCTCTACTTCCAACTCGGTGCAGATAAAATGATGGCTCGTGTGCCGTTTGATGCGGATCGACTAGTACAAGACGGGGGTTCTACTTTATTAAGTTTTGCTACATCGCAATGCCATCTGTTTGATTTAGAGACTGAGCAGGTACTTTCCGAACACCATTAATCACCCATTATAAACGTCTAATTGAAAAGCCAGTGGTTTGCGCTCAAGCCACTGGCTTTTCTACATTTTGGCGGCTTTATTCGATATACCATTGTTATCTCATCAGTAAAAATCGTCTCACAGTGAAATTTTTCTGCGGACTATCCTATCTTTATCAATGTAGCGTATGAAATGGGTGTGAATCATAAACTTACTAACCCAATTATTGCTGCAGACGATAACACTCAGTTAACACGCCAGTTGCGTGTTGTTTTTAGGTAAGGGCAGTTCGGGGCGAGTTATGACAGAGTTAGCGGCGACAATAGAAGCTTGGCTGTTTCAAGACAATGTCTCTGTGACGATGCTATTTATTGGCATCGTTTTACTCTCTTACCTATTAGAAGACCTAGCGATAGTGACCGCAGCGACCTTAGCGGTTGAGCAATTGATGCCGACCTCTGTTGCCCTGATGGCGATATTTGTCGGAATTAGCACTGGCGATCTTGGCCTGTATTTGATGGGCAAGGCGGCGCAAAAAGTGCGTTTTCTTCGTTATCGTTTGTTCCGCTATCAGCGAGCAAGGAGTATGCAGCGCAAGCTTCATCAGCAAGCGTTTATGACCTTGTTCATCGTGCGTTTTATTCCTGGCCTCAGAACGATAGGTTTCACATTGAGTGGCTTTCTTGATGTGCCAAAAATCAAATTCTTTATTGCAGTCTTGACGGCGACGGGCCTGTGGACAGCGCTGGTTTTTGGCTCCTTTTTCCAACTTGGCAACGCGCAATGGCTTCAAGATAGTCAAGTGAGCTGGCTACTTATTCCACTGGGTTTGTGCCTGATGTTGCTGCTAAACAAACTGATTACTAAAACACTTTTAAGGGATGCGTATGACACAGCTCGCTAACGTTGAAATGATTCCACAGGGAATGGTCAATGCGGGTATGCCCGTGCTCCATGAGCCTAAACGAGTAATTTCGCCGTTTGAATTCTTGCCGGCTTGGTTCTTCTACACACCCGTTGTACTGCAAAGTGCGGCGTTGAGTGTTGTTCATCGAGATTGGGCACTGCCATTGATCGCCAATCCAGCCATCAAATTGAGTGGTATGGTCGGGGAGTCAAAGCACGATATTTTCACTTCTGCGGGTAAACAAACCAAAGAATGGATTTTGCCATTTATCACTTTGACTAAAACTGAGCAACGTACTCAAGACTTACTCAGTGATGCGAAGAGCCAGCTTGAGAAAGCAGAGCTGACGTACCCGTTAGTGGCAAAGCCGGATCTGGGCTGTCGCGGGGTTGGAGTGAAACTTGTTCATTCGGACGAGCAACTGCAAAACTATATTGAAACCTTTCCTGTCTCTGGTCGTTTTTTACTGCAAGAGAAGTCGCAATACAGTGCCGAAGCTGGCGTGTTCTATGTCCGGCAGCCTGGCGAGTCGCGCGGGAAAATCATCTCTATTACTTTGAAATATTCTCCAAGGGTAATTGGAGATGGTCATTCGACCCTGAAAGAGCTAATCGAAAAGTGCCCAAGGGCAGGCAAACTTCAGCATCTATATCTTCCTCGCCATAGTGAACATCTCGATCTGGTGGTTGCTGATAAGGACGAGTTTCAATTGGCATTTGCAGGTAGTCATTCTCGCGGTGCTATTTTCCGCGACGGCAACCATTTCATCACACAAGCGCTGGAAGAAAAGTTAGATCAGGTTCTCGGCGACTTTGAAGGCTTCCACTATGGTCGTCTCGATATCAAGTTCCAAGACATCCAAACCCTAATGAATGGTGAGTGTTTCGACATCTTGGAAATCAATGGGGCGAGCAGCGAAGCCGCGCATATTTGGGATAGCGATACGCCGCTAAGCGATATCTTTACTACGCTTTTAAAACAGTATCGTTTGCTTTATCAGATTGGCTCTAAGCATAAAAAACAAGGCCACAAAACCCCGACATTGGGTGCATTGCTGCAAGCTTGGCGGGAAGAGAAGCTATTAACTCAGCTTTATCCAATGACCGACTAACCGCTGCGCTTAGGAAGAAACCATGAAAAATGTAATGACACGCTTAGCGACAAATGCTCAGACGCGCCCTTCCCAAGCTGTGGTGGGGTGCATTGAAACACTCAATCAAGGTTACGAGTTTTTAGAAACGCTCAGTCAGGAAGATTATGTCTTTATTGCTCAACCGCATGTGAGTAGTTCGATAGGTGAGCACTTTCGTCACTGGCTTGATTTGTTTCACGCCATCAAGCTTGATCCGCTCAAAATCGACTACAACGTTCGCCGCCGCGGGCATGCGGTAGAAAGAAGCTTAGACGTCGCCAAGCAGGAAATAAGAGAGCTGGTCGAGTGGCTGTTTGAGTTACCGTCCAATGAACTTCACCAAGCCGTCAGCGTTGAAACGGAAGTCATGTTGTCGCAGACCCATGTTGAGGAAGTCTCTTCAACATTCGTTCGCGAGCTGACGTTCGCTGCATTACATGCTACCCATCATTTTGCGATGGCTAAAGTCGTTGCCTCTTTGCGTGGTGTCGACTCTGATAGCCACTTTGGCGTCGCACCCACAACGGCAACTTACCAGAGGGCTCAATAGGTATGTGTACATTATCTTGGGTTTATCATGGCAATAATCACTATGAAGTTTACTTCAATCGAGATGAGCAACGTTCTCGCCTGCCTGCACTTGAGCCGCAAAGTGTTCTGATTGACGGTGTTCATTGTCTGATGCCGATTGATCCTGTCGGTGGTGGCAGTTGGATTTCAACCAATGAACATGGCGTTACCGTCTGTCTGCTCAACTTTTATCAAGGCATGACGCCAAATGGAGAGTTAACTAGTCGAGGTCTTATCATAAAACGTCTTGCGAGCAGTTGTTCGAGCCAGACTGTCGATAGCCGCCTGCTGGAAATGGATTTAAGTTCGTTTGCTCCTTTTACCGTCGTCTCTTTTGACACCAGACGTACCGCCAACGAAACCGTACTTTGGACTTGGGATGGCGAGCAATTAAGACGTTCTCATGCATTTGCCCCGATTGTGTCTGCAGCGATGCACTTTGAAGAGGCGCGTCAGTATCGCCTAGAACTATTCAATGAGTTGATCACAACCATGCCTGATCATGAAGTGGGTCGACTGTTCCACCAAACCTATGACGCAAACTATCCGCATCTTTCACCATTAATGGAAAGAAATGATGCGCGCACTGTAAGTTTTACCTCGGTTGTCGTGTCTTCTTCTAAACAAGAAATGAATTACCAATCTATCGACAATCATCGCAATGTTGATTTTCGCACTAGCCTAAGTTGCCTTAAAAACGACATTGTCGAACAAGGAGTTTTCAAATGAAAAAGTTATTCGCCATGCTGATCATGTTATTCAGTTTTCCTACCTTTGCTGCGGATGAGATTTATACCGGAATCTTTAGCAGCAAAGCGGTCAGTGGTTATGACACGGTGGCCTACTTTACCCAAGGTAAGCCTGTAAAAGGAGATAGCAAATGGCAAACCGAATATAAGGGCGCTGACTGGTATTTCTCTTCACAAGAAAATCTCGACAAATTCAAAGCAGACCCAGATGCATACGCACCGCAATACGGTGGTTACTGTGCATGGGCGATTTCAGCCAAGAATGACTTTGCTTCATCCGATCCGAAGCAGTGGGCAATCGTTGATGGCAAGCTTTACCTTAACTATGACGCAGAAGTTAAAAGCTGGTGGGACGACGACCGTGCAGGCCACATCTCTGCGGCTGATAAAAACTGGCCGACATTAATCCAATAAGGACCGACCCCATGAAATTTGCGCCACTAAAGCATATACCCTCTGCCTTTATCGCCTTTGTGTTTATTCAATCGCTATTCTTTAAGTTTTCTGGCTCTTACGAAACCGAGCATATTTTCGGCACTTTAGGTGAGTGGTCAGGAATTGAATGGTTTGGAGTTTATGGCGGTTACATGATTGGCTTTGCTGAGCTCATCGCTTCTATCTTGCTGTTCACTCGATTACATGGTGTCGGTGCTGCCATGAGCGCGGGCATTATGACTGGTGCGATCTTCTTCCATCTGTTTACTCCGTTAGGTGTGGTTATGCCAGAGTTTAATGCGATGGGCGAAGTGGTGGGCAGTGACGGAGGTTTACTGTTTGGTATGGCGTGTATCGTCTGGAGTTGCGGTGTCTTCCTGTTTATTCGCGACGTCAAAACACAAGGTACATTTACTCACAGCCTTTTAGCAAAAGGAGCTTAGTATGATTGATAGTCCTTTTCGATTGCCGCGTAAAACACCATTTGGTATTGGAGAATCCGTCGTAGAGTGGGCGACAGGTCTTGCTACGCTCGACTCGTTATACAAACAAGATGCGCTTCCTGAAGACAGTTTTGAGTTTATGCATGAAGCATTGGCTCGAATTGGTACCCAGTATCAGGTTGATCATGGCAGCCTTGAGAACATCCCATCGGAAGGCTCGGTTTTAATCGTTGCCAATCACCCATTTGGTGGTATCGAAGGGATTATTCTCGCTTCTTTGATTTCTAAAGTACGCAAAGATGTCAAAGTGCTGGCGAATGAGCTGCTCAAGCGCATACCAGAGCTTGATGAGTTGTTTATTGGAGTTGATGTGTTTGGTGGTGAAAAAGCCAAGCGAACCAATCGACAAGCGATCAAAGAGGCCAATCATCACTTAAAAGAAGGTGGAGTTCTGATTATTTTTCCTGCTGGTGAAGTCTCCTCGTGGCAAGCCAGTGAGAACAAGATCACCGACAAAGCTTGGAGTAAATCCGTCGCTAAGTTTGTTAAGCATGCCGAGGCGACCACGGTTCCGCTTTTCATCAATGGAATGAACAGCAAGCTGTTTTATCAGGCAGGGCGAATTCACCCACTGCTCAGGACGGCGATGTTAGGTCGAGAGCTACTCAATAAATCGGGAGAAACCATCTCTGTCTCAGTGGGTAATCCTATTCCTTACAGTGAGATTAAAGACTTCGATAACGAAGAGGATATTACTCAGTACTTTCGATTAAACACCTATCTGATGGGGAGTATGGGCAACGAGCAAGCGCCAACCCTACAGGATGAGAATGCTGAACCTATTATTGCTCCTGTGTCTGTAGAGACATTGGAAAGCGAATTGCTCGCACTCGAGTCTTATAAGCTGCTAGAGCAGGGGGACTTCGAGGTTTTCTGCGCGCCAACCCCAAGCATGCCAAGCATGATGCGCGAGATTGGCCGAGTTCGGGAAGAGAGCTTTAGGGAAGTCGGGGAAGGCAGTGGACGCAGTTGTGATATCGACCAGTTTGACCAGCATTATTATCAGCTCTTTGTCTGGAATAAGGCCAACCGGGATTTAGTTGGCGCTTACCGTTTGGGTTTAGTTGATGAGTTGCTTGCCAAAGGTGGCATTGATGCTCTCTACTCGACGAGCCTGTTTAAATATGATGAGGCTTTCGTTGAGAGTTTAGGTCAGTCTATAGAGTTAGGTCGTTCAGTGGTCGCAAAGCAGTATCAAAGGAACATGCACTCTCTACTTTTGCTGTGGAAAGGCATTGCTGGCTTTGTCCAACGTAACCCTAAGTACACCCATTTGTTTGGCCCAGTCAGTATCAGCAATGACTACAGCCCAGTCGCACGCCAGTTAATTGCATCTGTTATGTCTGTTCACTATTACGATGATGAAAAAGCCAAGCTAGTCGCACCGACAACGCCGCTAGAAAAAAGTGGTCAGGAATTTTGGCGCCCGGATATGCTTAGTTCTTTGTCCAAGCTACCTCTGTTGTCTAAAGTGTTAAGTCGTTTAGAGCAGGGGATGGGGTTACCTGTTTTGCTCAGGCAGTATTTAGGTATGAATGGCAAACTGGTTTGCTTTAATGTGGACCCTGCATTCAATTTTGCCCTAGATGGTTTGATTGTGGTTGATTTGACAACAGTCCCTGCGCGAACCTTAGGTAAATACATGGGCAAAGAGCAGGCTCAGGCTTATTTGGATTCTCATTTGCCCTCATAAACCACTTGATTACGCCCTTGTTTCTTAGCGCGATAGAGATATTTATCCGCATTCGCAAGGGCTTTTGAAAAGCTTCCATCTTGCCAAACGCTGACACCAATACTTATCGTAAGCGGTTGGTGGGATGAAGGGTCAGGAAGAGAGTCACCCAAGAAAACTTCAATCGACTTTCGAATTCTCTCCGCAATTTGTATCCCTTTCTCTAATTTTGTCTCTGGAAGAATTACTGTAAATTCCTCCCCTCCCATTCGACCAAAAATATCACTATGACGGATATCTTGTTTGACTAACGCAGTCACGTTACGCAGTACATTATCCCCGACTGCATGACCAAACTGGTCATTGACCATTTTAAAGTGATCTAAATCGAGCATAAAAACGATGGTTGTATGGTGATGAAGTGCCTCTATATCTCTGACTGCATCCATCAGAGCCCTTCGGTTAAAGATCCCTGTCAGAGGGTCATATTGAGCAAGTTTAGTTAACTGCTGCTCTTTATGGCGGATGGTTTGGGTCATCTTCTCAAAGGCGTTGAGCAGTTCGCCGATTTCATCTTTTCGTGTTGTTCGCTCTATTTTGGGGTTCCCGCCTGTAGAAAGAAGGCGTATTTGCTTACGTAAGGTAATGATTGGTTTAGCCACATACCGGGAAACAAACAGAAATAGCAGTATGAAGAGTGTAATTGAAACTGCGATATAGATATCGACTTCTTTTCTGATCGTTTGACTGACTCGATTGATTTCGTCTTGGTCGACAAAAAGCACCACACTAATGCCAGTCTTATGTGAATGACTCGTGTCTAATAACAGTGAGGAAGCGATATTAGGATTAATTTCAACCGTTTGATTGGTAAGAACACCACCAAGATCTTCTCGCATCACAGGCGCGGTGCTTTGATTGAGTTTGTACTGCGCGAGTTTGTTTTGGTCTAAATACCGGTAGCCAGTGATGATGTGTTCATCTTTATTGCGAATTAGAGCGACATCTACCGCATGCAGTCCTTGTTTTAGAAAACTCTGTTTTACGGCAAACAGCTGATCTTCCAAGATGGTTCGATCGAGCACAACGGTATAGAAACCGATGAGGTTGTGCTGACAATCCAGTAGAGGACGAGAGAAAAAGTAAGTTGAGGTATCGTAGATCAAGCCAAGTTTGGCAACGGTCGCATCATCAACGATGGTCACAACGGCTTTGGGCAAATGCTTCATTTGGCGCAGTTTAATCAGTTCTCGGGTTAGTTTTCGGCTTGCAAAAGAGTTTTCTTCACCTCGGAGTTTAAGTTGTGACAGCGCAGCGACCAGCTGTTTTAGCTGCTTTTCACGCTTCGGAGCTTGTGACTTCCAATCTGAAGCTGAGCGCATCAGCAGTGATAGATGATAGCTATCGAGTAGTTGCTCGCCATCTAAATTCTTGCGTAGTACATAGCGGTTGCTAGGGTTGGCGGAAAGCGTGAACTGATTGGCGTGGCCGTTGATATCTGAAACAAAAAGGGCGGAGAAACCCGCAGAATAACTCAGCGCACTCGCGACAGAAATCGGAGAAACCGACACTTCAATCTGATGGCATTGCTGGAGTTGCGCGCTTATATCATCAAACTCGCCAAGCCGCCTTTCCGCGAAATAGCCAATATCGACAGCAACTTGGGCTGTTGCCAGTCTGCTCGTCTGGTTTATGTGCTCTAGCATTAAGTTTTTGCGAGCAACGAAGTAGCCGTGGCCAAACAGGAAGATGCAGGCTATCAACGGGATAAACAGTAAAAAGATCTTATATCTCAGTCGGCTCATTGCACTCCCAGTCGTTGGTCTGGTGGAGTGATAACGCCAAAATGCTTGATGACTTTTAGCTCACCTTGTCGGTATTGGCCTAAGTAAACAGGTAAATCAAAATGATTATCTTCTCGAAGATGTATTTTCTCGTTTCCAGAATAGCGAGTCAGGCCATGCAAGTTGTTCATTACCTGCTGGTGGGTTGCAAGGTCCGACTTTTCTATTGCCGCTTTGAGTAAATAGATCAGGTCATAGTGGGCTTTGGCAGAGTAGGTAATGATTTCGTCATTGCCATGAAAGTGCCGATATTGTTTAGCGAGCTTTTTGGTGAAATCAGTTTGCAGGTCACTGAAAAAATGCAAGGGCGTATAGATGCCTTCTAATAGTTCAGTCTCCACTGCGGTGAGATAAGTTTCATCGGCGGCGAAAGCAACGACTTCTATTGGGTGACTAAAAGGGTAGCGGCGAAACTGCTGAATAAACTCGAAACTATCCGTGCCAGGTAGGATAAGCATCAATACATCACTATTAGATGCTTCCAATCTTTTTAGCACAGGGCGATAGTCGGTGACACCAAACGCGGTAAATTCTACACCCGTAATCTCACCGCCATTGGTGTCGACAGCTTGTTTGATGCGCTGTGACATCTTATGGGGCCAGATATAGTCATAACCAAAGATAAAGTACTTTTGTTGATTCTTGGCAATGAAATAGGGAATAACAGGATCGATGTAATGTTCAGGAATTGAGCTGTAACATATCAAGTAATCCTCGTAATGCCCGCCTTCATAATCAATCCCATACAGCATGGGAATTTTATACTTATTGGCAAGCTCACTCATGACGTAACGAGCAGAGCTGCTTACTGGCCCGAGTAAGGCATGAACGTTGTGCTGCTGGATTAGCTCACGAGTATAGGCGACGGTTTTTGCCGGATCGGTTTGGTTATCTCGAACAATCAACTCTATCTGACGGTTATTGACTCCTCCGCCTGCATTGATTTGCTCTACCGCGAGCTGAGCCCCTTTCAGTGCTTTCTCTCCATAGACACTGAAAGTTCCGGTAAGGGGTAACACCACGCCGACTTTTATTGGAGTGATGGGCTCGGTACAGCCAAGCAAAATAAAGAGCCCAATCATGGCGATGGCCCTGATGAAAATCGGCATGTATTACTATCCTTAGTAAACGATTGAACATGCGTACTGGCTTTATCCTTAATATTAATACAGTTATATGGATTAGGTCGTAAAAAGGCGGCTTTCACTCGAATATTCATCGACCCTTGGTGAAGTGCCCAGAATTTGAAGTGACTCGAAACAGTGAATTCGCTCTTGAGAGAACCGACAAAAATATTGGAAAGCAGGCGAAAGTCTAACAATTCACCTCGTCAATCTAACATTCAATATTCATTCGTCCTGCTAGCTTTGATGTGCAAACAAAGGGATTGCTCTTTGTTTTAGCAGTCAGTTGGTGAATAAAAAGGATGAAAAATGAAGATGAATCTAACCCTACCTCTAATGAGTTTAAGTGCACTAGCCACATTGAGCTCAATGAATGTGAGTGCTCATGGATGGGCGGAATTTCCTAGCGCGCGCCAAAATACATGTTATGAAGATGGCGGCTTTTGGACGAATGAAATACCCAATCAGGCGTGTCAGGCAGCTTATGACCAATCGGGGGCTTATCCATTTGTTCAGCGCAGTGAAGTGGCTGCGAATGTGGCTAACTATCGAGATATGGCGCATGTTAAAGCCATAGTGCCTGATGGAGAGTTGTGTTCCGCCGGCGATTCGGCAAAAAAAGGGCTTAATGCTGTGTCTCCTCATTGGCAGCGTACTAACGTCGCATTGGATGCCAACAATCAAATAGATTTTGTATTCTACGGCCAAGCGCCACACAATCCTTCTTATTGGGAGTTCTACTTAACCAAGCCAAGCTACGACCCTACGTTACCTTTAACATGGGATGATCTTGAGCTAATTGATACCGCAGGTGATATCGCTGTCGATGCGCAGAAACGATACCGAATGAAAGTGACCTTTCCGGCAGAACGCTCAGGCGACGCGATTCTATACACTCGTTGGCAGCGTATCGATGTGGCAGGTGAGGGCTTTTACAACTGTAGTGATATTACCTTGCGAGGCAGTGGAACCAATCCGCCAACCGATCCTACTGACCCAACGGATCCGAGCAATAATCTGACGGCATTGGGCTACTTTGTGCCACAAGGGTTTGGTCCGGTAGAATCTGGTGACACGATCAGATTCCGTACATTTGATGCCACTGGGACAGAAATTGTCGATGTATCTTTAGCTATTAGCGCCAACAATACCACGACTTGGGCGGCTGAAATTGCTGATCAGTTTAACTCTCAGCAAACAGGTGATTGGTATGTGGGGATTTGGCATGCCGAAATGAACCACTATATGTTTGATACCAATAATATCTACGCCAACCAAGTCTTAGCACCCAACAATACCTTCAGTTATGCTCTTTCGCTCATCAAAGCAGATACCCCCCCAGTCGAACCGACAAACCTTTGGGATAGAGATAAGGTCTATGACACGGGTGATGTGGTGACTCACAATGGTCGAGAGTGGACAGCGCAATGGTGGACAAAAGGTGAAGAGCCGGGAACCACTGGAGAGTGGGGCGTATGGCGATGATTTACATTGTAAATCTAAGCTAGAAAATCAAGCAATGTGGCGACCAATCGGTCGCCACTTCTTCGTCATGACTGTGATGTAGGCTACGTGGAGCCGTTTCTCGTCTTGCCTTAAATAACATATTGTTTACACTGGATTCGATGGGAAAGTATAAGGGTATCGAATGAGTCGTATTAGGCAGAAAAATCAGCAGCTAATTATTGAAGTAGCCAGTGAGCAGTTTGCTACCCATGGTTACGCGGCGACAAAAATTGTCGATATCGCTAAAGCGGCTGATATTCCTAAAGCCAACGTCTTTTATTACTTCAGCTCAAAAGATAAGCTCTACTATGCGGTACTAAAGACCGTAACCCAGCCATTGCTTGAGGCATCACGACCGATTGAAGAGCTGACAGACCCAGTTCAAGCTCTAACTGAGTATATCGAAGCGAAACTTCGTATTTCACGCGACCATCCTTATGCATCAAAGGTATTCGCCAATGAAGTCATGTCTGGGGCAAAAGCGCTACCTGATGATATTGGTCAAGAGCTGTTTAAGCAGTCACAAATGATCATCGATAAGTTTTCAACCTGGTCACAGCAGGGGCTGATGGATGACGTTCCAGCACATCACTTGATGTTTACCATCTGGGCCGCCACCCAAACCTATGCCGACTTTGGCTGGCAAATCTGCAATGTCATGAAAAAAGAGCAGCTAGATAACGACGATTATGATCAAGCGGCTCAGTTCATCACTCAGCTTATTATCAACGGCTGCGGCGTTAAAACTAACAGTTGAAGGGTTAAGCAAAACGTCCCCACACCGTTAAAGGCGTTAAAATCTCAAAGCCAAGTGATTCTAGTCGCTGCACTTCTTGCTCATCTCCATAGCCGACAACCTCTTGATTAGGGTAAAGCATTTGTAGATGGCCAATAAGAGCGGAGAATAACGACGGCTCACCCCATAAGTTGTAGATGCCGAGCGTGTGTGTATCGCTGAAACTCGTAATACCCGCAACTTGTTCATTTGACTCAGCAGTGAAGAACCTGACGGCCTCAGAATCTAGCACGCTGCTAGGGTAAATAGGCGTATAGTTTTCTTCTCCACGCCAGCGGGCTTCCCATTCCGCCAACCCTTCAGTGCTTGTCGCTTCTGAGATTTGGACGCCATCGAGTTGTCGAAGCGGTGGTTGAGCGGTCTTAATATACCAATTCGCATCAAATAACTTAGTGAACCCTAATGGGTCGAGGCTTAACGCGGCAAAGCAATCTTTTACAAAGTAGCTGCCTTGTACGGGAATGATCTCTTCCAATAGCGCTTGTGTAGCGGACTCATTGAGTGTGACTAAATTGGGGAAAAAGGTCGGCATTGGTTTTTTCGAACACCAGTAATTCGCTTCAAGTTCTGTTTTCACTTGGTGTATTTCTGCTACACGCTGGCACCAGTTTTGATTATTGGTTATGGCTCTAAGAGTGGCTTGTTCCATTCTGTTTTTCACGATATTCCCTGTATTTGTTGATAATCTTAGTGGTTAGCGGTACTTGTTTTGGTGTTTAGATTTGGCTGATTTTTCATTACCACGCTTATAGTTACCCGTTTCTCTCGCCATTAGCTGTTGCTGCTGTTGGTGGTTCATTTCAGCAGCCCGCGCTGTAAAGTTATTTGCACTTTTTCCTCGTAGTGTCGTTACTAAGGTTCCATCACGGTAGATCTGCACGCAATTCTCTGTTGAGTGGTAGGTGAAGCCTAGATGTGTTTCCATACTGATTTAATCCCTAACTTCTATAAAATTCAATCAATCCTTATTGTCTAATATATTGATTACAAAGCGTTTTCAATACAAAGGGCGGTAAGGGTAAGTGTTGGATATGTTAATAGAATGTGGCTCAAACTTTGACAGAAAAATAATACTCACAATGAGATCTTAAACTCAATTAATTACTTTCGTGAATGATATTCATAGTGTTGCATTCTATCTTTTGCTCGCTTTTTAAGCATACAAAAATATAGGATGTAACATAATGAAAAACGGATATAAACTTTCCGCCCTTGCTGTCGCTATTTTGGCTTCAGCGTCGGTTTCAGCAAACGTCAGTGCTGACCCAACTCCAGTCAACTCTCCTTTCATCACAGATGTTAAAGGCAATATCATTGAAGACTATTCGGCTAAGCCAACTGAACCTGCATTTTTCTCAATGCGCATGTTTAGTACACCTGCTGAAGATCGCGGTGATTGGTTCAATATGTCGGCTAATTACTCAAGTATTCAAGGTGTAGGCTCAGACATTGTTTATGACTTCATGCTGCCACCACTTAAGCCTCAGCCTATTATTGTTGCGGTGCTAGATTCAGGTGTCGACATTGACCACGAAGATCTAAAAAACAAACTTTGGACCAATGAAGATGAGATCCCAGGTAATGGCATCGATGATGATGGTAACGGCTACATTGATGATGTACACGGTTGGAATTTCTTGGGTAACTCGCTAGGAATTAACGTTGATCAAGATACGTTAGAAGTGACCCGTGAGTACAAGAAGTACTTAGAACTTAAAGAGGGCAATCACTGGATTCCGCCGAAGAAACGCAAATATTATCAAGGTGTTGAAGCTGACTACCTAGAGAACGTTGAGTATTACACCACGGCTCTAGAGCAAGTGACAGCAGCGACTGAACAAGCCAATGGTTACAAAGCGCAAATCTTAGCCTTGGTTGAGCACAAAGACTTTACCGTTGATGGCCTACAAGTTCTGCTTTCTCACTCTAACGCTGATGTAGTTGCAGCGGCTCAAGGATTACTTGGCGTGTTTGATTCTAGGTATTCATTTGAATACCTAGAGTCACGTACAAGCCGTTATAAGGAGTCTTTGGATTATCACTATAACCTAGACTTTGATACCCGTAGAGACATCGTTATGGACGATATCACTAACCCTTGGGAAAAAGGTTACGGCAACAATGATGTAAAAGGTCCAGTGGGCGCTCATGGTACACACGTTGCGGGTATTATTGCCGCTGAGCGTAATAATGGCTTAGGGATTGAAGGTATTGCAGATCACGCACAGATCATGGCAGTGCGTATGGTACCTAATGGTGATGAGCGTGATAAAGATATCGCAAACGCAGTCCGCTACGCAGTAGATAACGGTGCAAAGATCATCAATATGAGTTTTGGTAAGAGCTACTCGCCACGTAAACATATTGTTGACCATGCTTTCCGCTATGCAGCGCGTAAAGGGGTGCTTATTGTTCACTCAGCGGGTAACAGCAAAACGGATAACGATATCAAGCCAAGCTTCCCGAACCGTTTCGCTAAGCACAAATGGTCTCGTCCAATCTCTACTTGGATGGATGTCGGTGCATCGGCGAAATACGCAGATGACTCTATGGTCGCAAGCTTTAGTAACTTTGGTCAGGAAACGGTAGATGTGTTCGCTCCTGGCTATCGCGTTCTATCCTCTACACCTGACAATAACTACGCGGCGTATAGTGGTACCAGTATGGCTGCGCCTGTGGTTTCGGGAGTGGCTGCCTTGGTATGGTCTCATTACCCAGAGCTCTCAGCGAAAGAGCTTAAAGCGCTGTTGATGAGCAAATCACGCACGTATCCAGAGTTGTTAGTGAAGAAGCCATCGTCTCCGGAAGATTTAGTACCATTTAGTACGTTATCTATCTCTGGCGGTATTGTTGATGCAGAAGCGATTTTCGCTGAGCTAGCAAGTCGATAATACGATTGTTGGATGAAAAAGAGGTCGCATGATGCGACCTCTTTAGTTTGGATTTAACTCAGTGCTTGCTTTAAGCGTTGCATTGCTTGTTCTAATGTACTCGCCGGGCAGCCAAGGTTAAGTCTGACAAAACCGCAACCTTCTTTGCCAAACGCAACCCCCATACTTGGGACAAGCCCCGCCGCGACAAATTTTTGCTCCAACTCGGCGTCAGTCAGGTTGAGATCGCGGCAATCTAGCCAAGCCAAATATCCGGCTTGCGGCGCGGTAAACTTCACTTCAGGCAGTTCCGCTTGTAAAAACTGCTCAAGCTTAGCGATGTTTGCGCGAAGATAGTCTTTTAACTCGGTTAACCAACCAGAACATTCTTGATAAGCAATAGTCGCTGCACTCATAGAGAGACTGTTGAACACGTCCATGCCATGCGCATCTAGCCTACGAATAAACTGAGTTCGAAGTGACTCATCTGGAATCATAAAGTTAGAGATTCGCAGTGAAGACAAACCAAATGTCTTACTTGCTGCTGTTGCGACAATCAGGCGATTAGTGAGCGCTTGCGGCAAACGTAAAGCAGAGTAATACTGCGCATCATCAACGACTAAATCACCCCATATTTCATCACTTAGAAGCCACACTTGGTATTGCTCACACAGCTCGGCCACCTTTGTGATTTCGCTTTCTGACCAAACTCGCCCTGTTGGATTGTGTGGGTTACACAAGATCATTGCTTTTGCACCATTGGCGAAACAACTTTCGAGGTGATCAAAGTCGAGTTGATATTCGCCTTTAGTTTCCGTCAATGGGTTCTCAACGACAACACGATCGTTGAATTCAATGATCTTACGGAAAGAACCATAGCCCGGACTCTGCATGACAATGCCTTCACCTTTTTCGGTGAGCATTTGCAATGCCATCGCTAGCCCAGGAAGTACGCCGTGTACTGTGGTAATCCACTCGCGTTGAATATGGGTATCATGTTGGTTTTGATACCAATCGATGGTTGCTTGGTAATACGCATCATCGCGTTCCGCGTAACCAAAGATCCCATGCTCAACACGTTGGTGTAGTGCGTCCAACACCACTTGTGGCGTCTTAAAATCGTAATCAGACACCCACATTGGGAGCAAATCCGTTCCAGTTAATCCCAGCTTTTGCTGCATAAAGTCCCATTTAACAGAGCCACTTTCCTTGCGGTTCAGAATTTGGTCGAAAGCGTTCATCAATGATTTACCTTATTTTGTTTCTACTGCTGGTGTATTTGAATGCTCGTCAGCAATCTGTTGCTCGTTTGGCTGTGGTTTTGCTTTTGCGATACCAAAACCAGTGAAGCCGTAAATCAGAGCGAAGATCACGCCGGTGTAACATTGAATCGCCCATGGTAGGTAATCTAATGTCGCCACGCCTAATGTGCCTGCCATGTAGATACCTGCTGCGGTCCAAGGGACTAACGGTTCAATGATGGTGCCTGCATCTTCGATAGTTCGAGACAAGTTCTTGGTGTCTAAGCCCATCTTGCGGTAAGCGTTTTGAAATAGCTCACCCGGAATCAACAGCGCCAGTTTGCCATCAGAAGTGGTGAAAACCACAGTAATGGTTGCCACTACAGTCGAAGCAATCAGCTGACCTGTAGTGTGAATTGCATGGAGGAACTTACCTAGCACCACATTTAGTGCACCAGTTAGGCTCAAGATTCCCGCGAAGGCAAAGGCACAGAACACCAATAAAATTGTGCTCATCATCGAGAACAGACCGCCGCGGTTAAGCAGTTTCGCGATATCAGGTACCAAGCCATTTACGCTGTGACCGTTGGCCTCAAACATCGCTAGGTTGAAGCCGTCTACGTAAGCTTGGAAGCCTTGATTTAGGCTAAAATCTTGGAAAATCATACCTAAAACAATTGCGATAGCTGAAGCGCCAAGCATTAATGGCAGAACTGGCTTCTTTGTTAACGCGCCCCACAGGATCATGACTGGTGGAATTAGGAGTAGGATGTTGAAGTTGTAGAGACTATCCAAGCCCGAGATAATTTGAACAACTTTCTCTGGTTCGTGAATGTTGGAGATATCAGCACTTTGACCAGCCAAGAAGAACACCACAGACGCAATCACAAATCCCGGAAGAGTGGTGTAAAGCATATGTTGAATGTGTTCGTACAAGGTAGTGCCAGAAACGATAGGTGCAAAGTTGGTTGAATCTGATAGCGGCGAGATTTTATCACCAAAATAGGCACCAGAGACTACTGCACCAGCTGCGGCGGCTAGCGATACGTCTAGTCCTGCTGCAACGCCCATTAGCGCGACGCCAACCGTACCCGCAGACCCCCAAGACGTCCCCGTACATACGGAAACGATACTAGTCACAAAGAATGCGGCAATAAGAATGTATTCAGGACTGATGACTTTAAGTCCCCAGTACACCATGTAAGGGATTGTGCCGCTGACCATCCAGCTACCAATAAGGCCGCCAACGGAGACCAAAATCAGAATGACAGGCATCGCTTTTGCCAGTTTTTCTACGATGGCATTGATAATGTCATCCCAGTTGTAACCAATTTTCCACGCGATAAGGCCAGTAAAGGCAGCTGAAATCAGCAATAGAACTTCAATGCGAAGTCCGAGTATTCCGTATCCGACAACCAGAAGTGCAAACATCACCGCGATAGGGGCGAGTGCGATTCCGAACGACGGCAGAGGCTTAGAATTTGTCATGTTATTTATCCTCAGGATCGATGTAGGGTTTGTTCGCAGTGGATAGTAACGGTCATATAATAGGCAAAATGAGAGCGGTGTGTTGTTTTCATGTAAGCGCATACATGAGGTGCGCGAATGTAAGATTCATCACAGTTTTATCCGATCTTTTGTATTGCATTGACGGTTTGGCGGCTAACTAAACTCGCTTCAAATTGATGCTGATTCGGTGGAGAATAGCCACTTTTACTTAAGTTTAGCGCCAGTTTCGCTGCATATGTTGACATCTTGTCAATTGGGTTATGCATAGTGGTCAATCGTGGGTAGAGGTATCGCGCCAGCAGTACATCATCAAAGCCGACAATGGAAATGTCATCCGGGACTGACAATCCTTGCTCATGCAAACTCGCCATTAAGCCAGCAGCCATCACATCGTTAAATGTCACCACGGCAGTGACGCCCGGGCATGATTGGAGAAGCTGACGCCCCGCCTCTTCACCACCAGATTCACTGAAGTTTTGGTTGATGACCCAGCCTGTTGGAATGGCTAAGTTAGCTGCATTCATCGCATCTCTATAGCCTTCAAGGCGATCGGTGCGGTCTTCAATCGGTAGGTCACTGGTGACACATGCAATTTTTCGGTGGCCTTGCTGAATCAAATATTCGACTGATTTTCGTGCGCCTACTCGATTGTCCACCCAGACAGAACGATTGGAGATTTGTGCAATGGTGCGGTTGAGCAATACCATTGCCGGAAGCTGAGCTGCATATTGCATTAGCGTGGTGTCATCGAGCATCTTCGAGTGGACGACCATAGCTTCACAACCTTGGCTGATGAGAAAGTCGAGCCCCTCTTTTTCTCGCTGAGCATTGTGCCCGCCACTGACAACGACCAACTGGCAACTATTGGCTCGTGCAACTTCTTCAACGCTTTTGGCGATGAGGGCAAAGAAAGGATCGGCCAAATTTCCTGTTAGTAAGCCTAAAGTGTTGTTGCTGCGCTTTGCCAGTGCAGTGGCGCGTGCATCTCTTCGGTAGTTGAGCTGTTTGATGGCACGCTCGACTCGCTCTTGCGTCACAGGCTCGACATAACTGGTTCGGTTGATGACGCGTGAGACGGTTGCTGTCGAAACACGAGCTAGGCTCGCGACCTCTTTCATGGTTGCCACTCATTTTCTCCAAGGTGGGTATAAAGGGAGTCGAAACGGGGCAGAGTGTAGCGATTATTTATTGTTGATTATGTTAGTAAGCTCAAAGGATAGAACTTTAGAAAAACGCGCAGGTGGCTTGTTTCGGTAATTCAACAACATAGAAAAACAAAAAAGCCACGCATCTAATAAATTGATAAACGTGGCTAGCTTATTTGGTTTTGGTAGGGCTTAGCCTGCGGTTGGCCCGACAAGTCTTTGCTCCCAGTCTTCGAGTATGCCTGTGTCTAAACGTCGTTGAATCAAAGCTCCCCATGATTCGACTAAGGGTAAGGTAGACATCTCTTGTAGAAGTGCCGGCTCTAAGCAACCTTCAAAAACGGCGCCCATGACACGCGCTAGTGACCAATCTGGATAAGGCCTTTCACACAGAATAATTTCATCACCTGCGCCAATGTCACCAGCCTCTAGGACACGGAAGTACCACCCGGTTCTTAGCGTATCTTGAACTCTTTTCGCCATATCATGTTGGTCGATTCGGACATTGAGCTTCCAACACGGCATGCGCCCTTGCGACACTTCGAGCAGCGTTGAGCCAATACGTATTTTATCTTTAAGGCAGATGTTGGCTTCTGTCACTCCAGATGAACTTAGGTTTTCGCCAAAAGCGCCCACGGACTGCAAAATGGCTTTATCACCGAGATCTTTTTGCCAAAGTGGGTAGTGCTCGCTTGGGTAAATGTGAAGAGCTTTTTGAATGCCACCATGAAAGCGCGGATCGCCTTGTTCATCGTTGGTAAAGCCAACTTCATTGGCGTGTTGTCGCTCTGTGCGAACCTGTTTATTGATGGCACTCTGTGCGCCATGCGCGAAGGGCTTTGTTGTTCCTGTCAGAACCGCGTTTACAACACCGAGCTTTTTCATGCTTCCTCTCAAACTCTCTTCAATCAATCTATTTGGCATGATAGCCTAGCTCTGTAGTGACGGAATAGGGATGTAAAGACAGTTAACCATGCCAACTCGCCAAATAGAGTCTAACTCTGGGGTGGCCACTTCCAATGAGATGATGGCTGCAAACCCTCATTTACCCGCTTTAGTGAAAACGATTGATATGCCGAAAGGCTATATTGACCATCTGCACCAACATACTTGGCACCAGATTATTTTTCCGTTAAAGGGTTTGCTACAAACTCAAACAGAGCAGTATCAACACCTTGTGCCTCATACATCGGTTTTGTTTGTCCCTGCGGGTGTCCAGCATGAGTCCATCGCCTTAAGTCATACCACCTTCATTGGTATTTACCTCAATCCTGCGTTTGGTGTGCCTTACGAGTCTGATGTGCGCACTATTTCCCTTACACCATTTCTCAATGAACTACTGCAAGAGATTCGTCGCCAGTGTGAGCGTCATGTGGGTGATGATGAGTTAGCGCGTTTGTTAGCTGTGTTGCATGACCAAGTGTTGCGAGATAACGTACAGACTTATCAGTTACTGTTGCCCAAAGATCGGCGCTTAAAGCTCATCTTCGAACAACTTACAGAAACGCCTGCATCGGGAATCTCACTCAAAGAGTGGGGAGAGAAAGTTGGCGCGTCGGAGCGTACATTATCGCGTTTGTTTGCCAAAGAGTTTAATACCTCATTTCAGTTATGGCGTCAGCAGATCCGCCTAATCTATTCGCTCTCATTACTTGATGAAATGCTACCGATCCAAACTATCGCCGATCGTGTTGGGTATCAAAATGACTCCTCATATATCAAAGCTTTTAAGGCGTATTTTGATGTGACTCCTCAGCAGTTCCGTCATCAAACCCGTTAATCTAAGGGGAGTTGGAAGGTACTCTTGATCTCTTTTACCGACACATTTGATTGAATGGCGCTGACCCCTTTGACGCGTCTGATCGAGCTGATTCGTTCAAAGTATTCATCAAGATCTTTCGCGACTACTTGCACAATGTAGTCTGCTCCGCCAGCAATACAATGACACATGAGTATCCAATCGGATTCTGCGACATAATCTTCAAAAGGTTGGGTATTTTCGACCTCATGGCTGCCTAAAGTCACCAGTGTAAAACCCGAAACCTGAAAGCCAAGTTTCTTACGATTCAATCGAGCGGCATACCCTTCGATATAGCCCTCTTCTTCCATTTTTTTCCAGCGTCTCCAGCAAGGTGTTTCGCTTAAGTTCACTGTCTCTGCCAATTTGGAGTTACTCATTCTGCCATCTTTCTGTATATGTTCTAAGATGGATAAATCTGTACTATCTAGCTCAAAGTTGGTGGATTCTTTCTTTTTCATATCTTCAATGGAAATAGTCTGCCTTAAATGGCTTTAATGTTAACCCAAATAGCAATTTTATTCCTGAGCGAATCGTTAGACTGGATCTCATATTGAAATTATCACTTTATGGGAGAGAGCAATGAGTGCTCAACTGATGACAGCTTTCATGTTGTTTGCAATATCGATTTCATTAACGCCAGGGGCGGGGAATATTGCTTTAGTAGGGTTGTCGAGCCGCTATGGCATTGGGGCAACACTACCGTTTATTCTCGGTAACGCGGTCGGTGTGGTCGCGATTTTGGGCGGTGCGAGTATTGGCTTGGTGAGCTTATTTACTCTTTACCCCGATCTTTACAATGTCTTGAAATGGCTAGGGGCGGGTTACTTGCTCTACATGGCTTGGGGCATTGCCAACATGGAGATGGACGGTAACTCAAGTATCAAAAAGTCTGGCTTTATGTCCGGTATATTGGTTCAAATACTTAACCCGAAAAGCTGGGTCGCTTCATTGACCGTGTTCTCTCAGTTCATTTCCCCAACTAGTGATTACCTAACTCAAGTGGTGATTATTATTAGCGTGATGGTGTTTACCGGTGTCATTGGTATGCTGCTATGGGCGTATTTTGGTTCGATGCTCAATCGCTTTATCCAATCTCCGCAAAAAATGGCCTGGATAAATCGAGGTTTTGGTGCCAGTTTAGTACTTGTCGTGATGTTTATGGTTAGTCAGCCCAACTTGCATTAAGCAAGAGAGCTATCTCTGGGCAAATGCAGTCATCCGTAGGCTTTGGTTCACTGATGGCAGTTGAGCAATTTTGTTCAAGTTTTTTATTGATGACTTGAATATATTGGCCTAGGAATTATGTGAAAGAGCTCAATAAAAGGAGGGAGCGTGGGTAAAGATAATCACTTCAAATATACAAGCAGTTCTCAGCAGGATGAGGTTTCTATGCTGTGCGCGGTGATGAGTGATTTTACCTACGCGAAGCATGCGCATGAGGAGTACTCAATCGGCTTAACGCTTCAAGGCCGACAAGACTTTTTCTGTCGCAGCGCTTTTTATAAAAGCACCCCCGGCAGTGTGATGCTTTTCAATCCGGAAGACATACATGATGGTCACTCAGGTGTAGAGCAAAACTTGGAATACGTGATGCTCTACATCCATCCTAATGAGCTGCATCCCTTATTTCAGGCGCTAGGCCATAAAAAGAACACGACACTCAGGTTAAACCAAACCTTATTTGATGACTCACTTTTAAGGCGTCAGGTTTACGCTATGTCGCAGCGTTTACAGGGAGAGTCTTATTCGAAGATTGAGCATGAAGCGAGCCTGTTTCAGTTAGCGCAATCTTTAACTCGCCTGCATGGAAGCCTTGAACTTCCGGTTCACAAGACGCGAGCAGACAGGCTTTTGCTTAGAGCGAAAGAGTATATTTTGGCGAACCTTGCTTATGATATCTCTATTGATGACATTGCAGAGGTCGCCAACATGTCGAAGTTCCACTTCATCCGCGCCTTTCGCGAGCACTTTTGCATAACTCCACATCAGTACGTTTTGAATTGTCGCATCAACTATGCGCGCAGACAGTTATTGGCAGGACACAGCGCAACGATTGCTGCTGTAGCCTCTGGCTTTGCAGATGCAAGCCACCTTAACCGTAACTTTAAACGCGTATTTGGCATGACACCAAAACAGTTTCAGCTTCAGTGGAGCCGATAAGCTAAGCGGCTCACTGTGTTTTTGGAGTGCTAAATGTCAGAAATCTTCGCCTACGCGATCGGGGTGATGTATACCCCTGGCCCAGTGAACCTTTTGGGGTTACATAGTGGCTTGAACAGAAACACACGTTCTCACCTTGGATTCTTTATTGGCGTCGGAATGGCGATGTTCATTTTGTTCGTCATGCTAGGATTTATTGGCTTAAAGGTGATTAATCCGCAGGTTCTACCTTTCATTAGTTTGGCGGGTTGCCTGTATATACTACATATCGCGTGGAAGGTTGCGGGCGCGAATGTCGAATTCTCTCAGGATACCAGCGATTCAAATTCGCTGAGTTTTCGTGATGGCTTGTTCATGCAGCTACTCAACCCTAAGGCATTAGTCGCGACCTTGCCTGTATCAACAATTCAGTTTCCAAGTGTTGGTATTACGGGCAGTGCGATTGTGTTGTGGTCTTTAGTGTTAGCTATTTTGGCTTTTGGCGCACCGACAGGCTACTCATTGGCGGGGTTGGTGTTAGGCAAACGAATTTCTAATCCGAGTTACTTTAAAGTGTTCAACCTTCTGATGGCGGCGCTACTTGTTTATGTTTCGCTGACCATAGGTTATGAGCATGTGGTTACACCGCTTTTGGCTTTGTAAGTAAATAGGCTCTCAGGAGGCGCCGAACGGGGCTGTCCTGAGAGCTATACCGACTCAAAACTCCAATTTTTCAAAGGTAGAATTTAAGTGATCGCCATGTTGTAGCGGTCTAAAGCCGCCACCTCCTCCTTTCTCTCAGCTCTTACAACAGCCTATAAAACAAAGCGTTAAGGTATAAAAACACCAATTGGGATGTTATCGATAATGATCATTCATGATATGGATTGTTAGTGCTCAAAATACTATTTAAATGATTTTTAAACGAACCGATTCTAGTGATATCTAGGTATCATTCCACTCTCTGTGATTTAATCTAACTTATTTGTTGTTAAGTTGATGATTTGTAGGTGTTTGTTTGATTGTTTTCTTTAGGTCTCTATCTTGTTGCCCAGATGGTGAGGAAGACTTACCAAATCTCTCCTTGTGATTTGTTATGAAAAACGTTTTAGCACAAAACATTAGTCTTCAAATATAATTACATTTTGATTAATACGGTAAAAATTGTGATTGTTGTCATGTTTTTGGGCTTAATGTGAGGGTTAATTTGCTTTTTAGGTCACTTTTGGCGTGATAATAAGAGGTATATTTGTTTAGAGTACAAAGTAAATGCACATTCCTATGATCGTATCAGCACCTTGGGTGGCTTACCCAGAAATCGCTGAGGAGTCCACGCAGCATGGCTCATTCAGTGAACCTAGCGCAGAAGATGGCGATGACATTTTTAATCTTATTGCCCAGTGTCCACCACTAGATACCAACTCCTCTTATTGCAATTTTTTGCAATCTACTCATTTTCGCCAAACCTGTCTCTTAGCCCGCTACGAAGGAGAGATATCCGGCTTTATTTCCGGTTATCGCAAACCAGAAGAACCGAGTACGCTTTTTGTTTGGCAGGTCGCGGTTGCCCCAAAGCACCGAGGAAAAGGGCTTGCATATCAAATGCTTCAAGCTCTTTTGACTAAAGATTCTCTGCAAGGAATTGATGCGATTGAAACGACGATTACCCGTGAAAACGGGGCATCTTGGGCGCTATTCAAAAAGCTCGATGCGCAAAATGGTCAACAAGGCAGCGTTTCAACATTTCTCGATCAAACGACACATTTCAAGGGTAAGCACGATACGGAGTATTTGTATCGCATCCCACTCACATCACAGGATAGATAAACGGTCTAATCATGGATATTTTTGACAAGCAAGAATCGCAAGTACGCTCTTACTGCAACAGCTTCCCGGTTGTTTTTACGAAAGCAAAAGGGTGTTGGCTAGAGACGGAATCTGGTGAAAAGTACCTTGATTTTCTTGCTGGGGCGGGGTCACTCAATTACGGTCATAACAACCCGATATTTAAGCAAGCACTGCTCAATTACATCGAAGCTGATGGTATTACGCATGGACTCGACATGCATTCTGGTGCCAAGGCTGAATTCCTCAACGCGTTGCAGAGTCATGTACTAGAACCAAGAGGTCTTAACTACAAAGTTCAGTTTACCGGGCCTACAGGCACCAACGCCGTTGAAGCGGCACTCAAGTTAGCCAGAAAAGCTAAAGGGCGCAGCTCTATTGTCGCCTTCACCAATGGCTTTCATGGCTGTACATCTGGTGCCTTAGCGGCAACAGGCAATCAGCACCATCGACAAGGCGCAGGGGTAAGTTTAAACAACGTCACTCGTATACCTTTTGAGGGCTATGCGGGAATTGATGGGCTGACACTATTTGAAACAATGTTAAATGACAACTCTGCTGGGGTCGATAAACCTGCGGCTGTGCTTGTTGAAACTGTACAGGGCGAAGGTGGGCTCAACGTTGCTTCAAACGCGTGGTTGCAACGCCTAAGCAAAATCTGCAAACAGAACGATATATTAGTGATTGTTGATGATATTCAAGCCGGATGTGGGCGTACGGGTACGTTCTTTAGCTTTGAACCTGCAGGCATTAAGCCTGATATGGTGACGTTATCTAAATCAATTGGCGGATATGGTTTACCTATGGCAATCGTGTTACTCAAGCCTGAACTCGATATTTGGAAACCTGGCGAACATAACGGTACCTTTCGTGGCAACAACCACGCTTTTGTTACTGCCACTCAAGCAATAGAAATGTACTGGGCTGACAATAAACCATTCGAACAGCACATCGCCAACTGCTCAGCCATGGTTTCTGAAGTGATTGCCTCTATTCTGGCGCGTCATCCAAACATGTTCGTTAAACAAAAAGGGCGTGGGATGATGATAGGTATTGAATGCTGCAACGGACAATTGGCTGGCGAGATTGCGAAAGCGTGCTTTGACAATGGCTTAATTATTGAGACCGCTGGACCAGATGACGAAGTGTTGAAGTTTTTCGCACCACTTACGATTACTGAATCTGAGTTAGAAAAAGGCTTGGACATATTTAAACATGCCGTCGAAGTCGTGATCCAACAACAGTTTAAGAAAGCATCGTAAATAGGAAGAGAAAATGATTGTTCGCACTTTAGAAGAATGCCGCGATAGCGAGCGCAGAGTTGCCTCAGAAACTTGGGAAAGCGTTCGTATGTTACTCAAAGATGACAACATGGGGTTTTCATTCCATATCACCACCATTTTTGAGAATACAGAGACGCATATCCACTACCAAAATCATTTGGAATCCGTCTACTGCATGAGTGGTGAAGGGGAGATAGAAGTCGTCGGTGGCAAAACCTACCCAATCAAGCCGGGGACGCTCTACATTCTAGATCAGCATGATGAGCACTATCTCCGCGCCTACGAAGGGAAAGAGATGGTGATGGCTTGTGTATTTAATCCACCGATCACGGGTAAAGAAACCCATGATGAGAACGGTGTTTACCCGCTTATAGACTGATTACCTCTATGGCTAGTCAATAGGGCTAGCCTTTCTTTCGCCACGACCCTTACCAACCCAAAGGCCCTATCATGACTTATACCGTAGAGAAAATCGGCGGTACTTCAATGACAGCATTCGATGCTGTGCTAGATAACATATTGATCAAAAACAGAAATGAAGAAACTTACAACCGAGTATTTGTGGTTTCCGCTTACAGTGGAATCACTGACGCTTTGCTTGAATGCAAAAAAACCAGTAAGCCGGGTGTGTATCAGTTAGTCGCTCAGAGAGATGAGAGTTGGCAGCAGGCGCTAGATTACGTAGAACAAAGAATGTTACTCATAAACGAGAATATCTTCGCTGATCCAATGAACCGCCTTCGTGCAGACAAGTTCATTCGCTCACGGATTTCAGAAGCAAAAGTCTGTATCTCTAATATCATGGAAACTTGCCAGTATGGTCAGTTTTCGCTGCGACACTACCTGCCTCAAGTTAGAGAGTTTCTTTCCTCTATCGGTGAAGCGCATAGTGCGTATAACACCGCTCTCAAACTCAAAAACATCGGCATAAATGCAAGATTTGTTGACTTGTCAGGCTGGGACACACAAGTTCCTAGCAGCTTAGATGATTGCATTCTAAAAGCGTTTTCAGATATCGACACAAGCAAAGAGTTACCTATCGTCACTGGATACGCGTCTTGCAAAGAAGGGCTAATGTCCACTTATGATCGCGGCTATAGTGAAATGACATTTAGTCGTATCGCCTCATTAACCAATGCTGATTTGGCGATCATTCATAAAGAGTATCACCTAAGCTCGGCTGATCCTCGCGTCGTTGGCGCTGATAAAGTTCTGCCTTTGGGAGAGACCAACTATGACGTAGCTGATCAACTTGCCAATTTGGGTATGGAAGCGATTCACCCTAATGCAGCGGCAGGCCTACGTGAAAGTGGCATTGAGTTGCAGATCAAAAACACCTTTGAACCAGAGCACTCGGGCACACTGATCTCGGGGGCTTTTCGACCAACGATGGACAAGGTTGAAATCATTGCTGGTAAAGAGAAAGTCTTTGCCTTACATCTGTTCGATCAAACTATGGTCGGTTGTGTAGACAATGTCAGCTACGACTTAATGCAAATCATCACAGACGCACGCGTGACATTGGTGGGCAAGGAGATGAATGCTAACTCAATGACCCATTACCTCACCGGCAGCAACGATGCATTGAACAAAGTGCTGTATAAAACAGAGAAGCGATTCCCTAACGCAAACATAAAAGGCCGAATGGTCGCCCTTATTTCTGCAATAGGATCTCAATTTGATACCAACCAAGCGCTGGCAAAAGGTGTGTTAGCGTTAATGGAGCAAAGTATTACTCCCATCGCCGTTCATTCATCGATGAGAAATGTGAATGTGCAGTTTGTTGTTGATGATCATGAGTATCAGCCCTCGATATGCGCACTGCATAAGGTGTTTTTTAATCAAAAAACGAGATCATTACATAGCTTAGCAGTGTGAATGCTCGCCTCGTTGCGTAGTTTATGCCACATCCATTCGCTATCACGTTATGAACCCATCCATGACCGTGTGGAGTAGGTATGGCGGTAATCGAGCCCCATAAATGGAGCGGCGTACCAAGGTGTCTGCGCCGTTTTAACCGCCACTTGCCCGTTTAATGGTGACGGCTCCGTTTCGAAGTGGTGGACAGCAGCAATATATCCCCAGCCCAATTACGGCTAAGTCAGATAACGTCACCAGTTTTGGCAAGGTACTCGATGATATCAGTCTGAACTTAGTTAACGACTATGACCTAGACTCAGTCGCTCAGCGCTGTGCAATGAGTAGAAGGACATTTACGCGCCAGTTTAAGGCGGTATATGGCTGCACTTTCGGCGAGTGGTTGCTAAATCAACGCCTAGCATTAAGCCAGCAACTGCTGGAATCTACCCATCACCCAATATCGACCATCGCAGAGCTTTCTGGGATCGGCTCAGAAAGCGTTTTCCGTAAACACTTCAAAAAGAGCTTCAATGTCTCACCTTCTGAATGGCGGCTGACGTTTCGCGGGGAGGCGGGATATAAGAGAAGGTACTTTGTCAAATTAATTTGTTTTTCGGACGATTAAGGTGAATTTTTGCTCTCTAATTAAAGCTAGAACCAACGTTTAACCTTGTTCAGATGAGTAAGCTCTGGATTAGAAATGCTAAATTATAAGGCACTAGCCAACGTCTGAGTCTACTTGACTAGCTACTCAATTCTGTAAAAAATCGGATAGAGCAAAAGGCAAAAACTGTGTACGCAATTGCTAGTCTAATTGTAGTGATGAGAGCTTTAAAGGGGTGTATCATTAGTCTTATGTCAAATAAATCAGAGTTTTAAATGCGAGTTCTGCCTAAAGAAAGAAATGTGACAGATAAGAGTGAGATAGAATCTTTACTTCGAAAAGGAACCTTAGGCTTTTTCAATTGTGTTGAAGTTAAGGAGGTATTCGCTATACCTCCCAGAGATATTAGTTCACAACCAATCAATATTTTTACCATCATCGTTGCCACAGAATGTTCAGAGTTTTTAGTTGAAGAGCGAAAATATGATTTAGACTCGTTAAAAGTCAATAAATTGTCGAATTGGAAATTTGGTTTGAAGTCATATAAGATCTCAGTGGAAGAAATGATGAATAACCTTGTCCATCTAACTAAAGTGAATATGTGGCATAGCCTAGATGATTCTGTTGCAGCGCCAGCGTACGATTACATTCCGAAAAAATTCATTCCACAAGATACCTTTGAACCAATTCCAATGAATAAATTGTTAAAAAACAATTTTTTTAGTGGTTCTTACATATTAGAGTGGCAGAACAGTACTAAGTTCGAGCTTTCTCAGGTTCTTAGCTCTCCTCCTGTGTTGCAGGAGCTATCTGAACAAGTTCAAAAGCACGTTCCATTAAAGCTGGCTTCTATGTCTGATAAAATAGGTAATATTGTTCTCCAAATTCCGAGTGAAATAATCCGTGTGAGCTACACTAGCCCACAGAACTCCGAGTCATTAATAGGTAAGGTAATATGGCACCCCAAAGCAACTCCACGGAAATTAATAGTTACTATTCGGAGGGATGGACAAGATAAGAGTCTCGATGACTTTTCAATTGTAACAATGTCACCTAATGATTGTTCTTTCAAAGTAATCTGTGCTCATGGAAGTCCATACAAAGTCGTTTTATGGGACAAAGTAAGTGACCTTATTGTTTCAGCTACCAGTGAGTCTTCATTTATTAAAACTATTGCTTTTTCATCACGTGCAATAGAGCCATATTCACGAGTTTTCACTAAACCCAACGGAATTAAAGATAGTGTCCCTTTACACACGGTCAGCGATTTTATGGTTGGAGAAGATAACAAATCCGTCGAAAAATGGATGAAAGCTAGAGTTTATAAGAATGAAGCAAGTGAGTTAAAAAATAGAAAAGAGTTTATACAATACAATGCTAAGGGGAAAGAGAAAGGAAGTAGGGAACAAGCTCTAAGCGATATTCGATACCTTATTTCAAAATATGGAGAAGTTGAAGTATGGCTTTGGGATCCGTACTTAGATGCACAGTGTATATTAGATACGATGTTCCACAACCCTTCTCATGGCGCAAAAATGAGAGCAATTACAAACTTGAAAAGGTTCTCCCCATATCTTGAATCACTACCAAACGAGTCTCTGTGCGGAATAAATTTGCAGGTTAGAATGCCACATGGAGCAAACGGGTGGGATTTTCATGATAGATTTTTGATTTTCCCTAAGTTTGAGCATGGTCCTCTAGCTTGGTCTCTCGGAACTTCTATAAATAGCTTAGGAAAGGAACACCATATATTACAAAAAGTCAGTGATGGCCAACTTATATCTGATGCATTTGATACTTTATGGAATAATATCCAGTCGGAAATGTGTTTAGTTTGGAAAAACAATTAATATAGGTGAGAATGTGAAAGTTTCCGATGTTATAGAACAACTTGAATATACCCATGATAAGCTTGTCGATGCCATGAAAAATGATGGATCTGTCAATGAGATTATGACTGATTTCTGTTACATCGATATATTCGATACTTTTACATTACCTCTTGATAATCTGAGCTCTAACAATTTAATTCAACATTCAATATATAGTTGGATATGTTTAAAACTAAGAGACGTTGATTCTAGTCTAGAAGGCTATAGAGCTATTTGTTATTGGATTAACAAGGTCTCTCCTACTGGTGAGTTTTGGTTATATTTGAAAGAAGAGCCTAGTGCTCGACTTATTGATTGGGCTGCAAGAATACTTTGCTCGATTCGCTTAGATATTCAATATGATGAATTGGCAACTGACTATCATCGTGAGCTAGCAAAAGACCAAGATCTAGCGCTGTTTAGTTCAAACAACTGGGCTCAAATCTATGAGCGTACATTCCGTAGTGCAATTTATCTAAATCACGCTGTAAAGTTTGATATGAGACAGTCTATAGCACTCTTACTAGTTAAAAATGATACTAAGTTACTAGAATCCCTTGAAGACAATCCGTGCACGCTTTCGTTATGGGCGATATTTAATGTTATAGGGCCAGAGAAATCACTCAGCATTATGCTCAAGACTTCTTCTGATAAAGTAGAGTTCTGTAGTCTTGCTGCTACTTTACCATTTGATGGCACGCTGAGCCCCGTAGATTCAAAGTTAGACGATGATAGTTCAATATTACTCTCAAAAGCTTTTCTAAAATTAACCACTGAACCTATAAAGTTTAATCATTGGATGAAGATCCTAAGTAGCTTTCCTGTTAGGTATCCACACATACAGACTAGTCTTGGTATTGCACTCGCTGAAGCAAATAGTTTTGACATAGTCAAAATTTATTTTGACATTATATTTAGTAGTTTAAATTGCGCATCTGATGACGGGAATAGAATTTGTGTCACAACATGCTTAAAATCTTTTTCGGTAAGAGCTAGCCATGAATTAAAGTCTAAATCTTGGGCATATGCGCACCTTCAATGGTCTAATTGGAAGTATGGTAAAAACTCCCCCCAATTTAACTTATCGGACTGTACATTTTCCGTATTTGATTACGCTGTATCTGAGTATTTTAAAGAGTTGCCCCCTGATAAAGTTCAGACAGTGCTAGATGAGCTTGTATCAAATCTGTGTAATATTAGGGATATGTGGTGGGTTGATCATTCAGAAATGGTTAGTGAGTTTTATATACTTAAATCTCAAGTTCAACTTATGATTGAATCACGAGAGAACGATGTAATTAATCACGACTATATATCAAAAATTGAAGACTATGAGTTCTTTATCTAATAACAATGGATATTCGTTCTAGGAGTCTTGCTTCACCAGTTAGTCAGTTGGTTGCTTTTTAAGTCAGGACCACCTTAGCTTTCTTACTGCGCAGAGCTATCTAGTTACGGTCTGTTCGCAGTGTGATAATAGTGTGAGGTTATAGCCTTTACCTATCGAAGTTTTTTTGATGTTTGAATTACTTAGCTATTTGCTACTTGCTATGTATTATTTCGGCAAAACTATTGACGCATTCACGTCCAAACACAGCTCCAACTCATTTTGAGCACAGACCCAACTCTTCTCACCAAACCCTGATTTAAAAAGTAAAAAGGTCGCATCAAGCGACCTTTTTATGCTTTGAATTAGCGAGACTCTAACGGGTATGAGCGGTAGCTCCACATACCGTAGGTTCGAAGGGCATCGCGGTAGATTCCTAGTAGCTCACTGTCACTCGCTTTGGTGAGCTCTTTTAGTGGCTTGTCAGGGTAGCTGACTGTATCGAACGTGATGCCTTGTGGGCCTGTCTGCCAGCTTGCAATCTCAAACAATGTCTGACCACGACGTACATGGCTTGCAGAGCTAATGATGGTTGCATGTTGGATGTTATGGCGGGCAAGGGCATAGCTGCTAAATAGCGCGTTGCCAACGGTGCTAGTGGCGTAGTTTTCTTCAATGATTCTGTCTTTGCTGACGCCTTTCGCAATCAGCCAGTCAGCCATCAACTTGCCTTCGGTCTTGTGGTTCTTTGGTACGCCACCCGTTAGCACGATAAGCGCATCTGGGTTCGCTTTTGCCATTGCCAAAGTGGTTTCAAGACGCTCAACTAAGATCTGGTGCATTGAGCCATCTGGGTTTAGTGCGTAACCCAGAGTAACGATCGCTCCCTTATCTTCTAACTTACCTTGCGCTGCTTTCTCTTTTAGTGGCGTCTCTAGTACGCGATCCACTGTCGAGAAAATTCGCTTCATGTCAGCCGCTTTACCTGCATTGAGTTTCGATAAAGCATCCATGTGTTTGCTTGACTCAGCTTGGTTGCCTTTGAAGCGTTGCCATACCGCTAGGTAGGCATGTAGATCTACATCATCCGGTGCTACCGTCAGCGCTTGCTCAAATAGCTCAATCGCACGATCAACATTCTTGTTATAAATCTGAGCGTTAGCCGCTGAGATAAGAAGATCAGTTCGGTATGGTTCCAGTTCGTATGCCTCTAATAAGCGATCGGTAACAATCTCCATATTGCTTGGCATTTTCGCAGTGAACCCAGCATGCGAGATTCGAGCGGGGGATTTAAAAGCTGTCACGGCATCGCTCAGAAGCTGATCAACCACCTGCCTTTTAGTGACGAGTTGGGCGTAATCTGTTGCGGCTTGTACGGTAGGGTCGTTAGCGGCAAGAGAGTATGGCGCAGCAGTTAAAGCGATAACGCTACCTAGGGCGAGGGCAATGATGTTCTTCTTCATTAGGAGATCCTAGTGTTGTTATGTGTCGATCTAAGTCGACGGATTTTTTGCAGTGTAAAATTACCCATCAGATAAACCGTGAATTAACTCGCACTTTATATTGATTGAGTTGTTAGCGGTTCAAAAATACGAAGGAAGATCACAGAGCGTTTCCTCTATGTTATTGATAAAAATGATGAATAAGGTGGATTAATACGGATTTTAGTCGGTTCATGGGTGATGACTAGAATGCTCCAATGGGGGCGAAGTGCTTTTAAATCATCAATAAGCGACGCTTCTTCATATTCTAGTAACACTTAATTTACATTGAGAAATAATGGGAGTCATTTTAACCTTTAGTGTCAATATGACATTTCATTGATTGTGTCATATTGACTTGTTATTCCTGTGTGGTTTTTAATAAATTATTTTAAATACAGTAAGTTAAAAAGTTGGCATAAGGAGTGCAATAGAGGGGTTAGTAACTAGCACAAGGTATATACATTATGACTATTCACGTTAAATCAAATGTTCACTGGGTCGGCATCCATGATTGGGAAACAGAACATTTTCATGGTAAGGAGTACCATTTGAACAAAGGGACGAGTTATAACTCGTACTTGATTCGTGAAGAGAAGACAGTCTTGGTTGATACGGTGGATCACCGCTTTAGTGAGCAATTCATCGCAAACTTAGAAATGGAAATCGACCTTAACGAAATAGACTACATTATTTGTCAACATGCCGAAGAGGATCATGCAGGTGCGCTATCCGCACTTATGGCGAAGATTCCAGACACGCCAATTTATTGTACTGAAGCGGGCGTGACTTCAATTGTCGGTCATCACCATAACCCAAACTGGAACTTTAGAACGGTTAAAACGGGTGACACTCTCGATGTGGGTAATGGCAAGTCACTCGTTTTTGTTGAGATGAAAATGTTGCATTGGCCGGACTCAATGGCGAGCTACTTAACTGAAGATAATGTTCTATTCAGTAATGATGCATTTGGTCAGCATTACTGTGATGAGAACCTATTTAATGATCAGCTTGACCAAGTAGAGCTACACGAACAATGCCTGCGTTATTTCTCTAACATCCTGACCCCATTTGCCCCATTGGTAAAAGCCAAGATCGAGGAAGTATTGAGCCTTGGTGTTCCTATTGATGTGATTGCGACGTCACATGGTTGTATTTGGCGAGAGAACGCGACACAGATCGTTGAGCAATACTATGAGTGGTCACAATCCTATAAGGAAGACCGCATTACCATCGTGTACGACACTATGTCTAACAACACTCGCATGATGGCTGATGCGATTGCGAAAGGGATTCGTAAAGGGAGCCCTGAGACCGCGATTAAAGTCTTTAACATCTCTATCCATGATAAGAATGAAATTCTCGCCAACGTTTTTCGTTCAAAAGGTGTGCTGGTCGGTTCATCAACGATGAACAATGTGATGATGCCGCAAATCGCCGCTCTGTTAGAAGAGATTCACGGCCTACGTTTCTCTGGTAAGAAAGCGGCTGCGTTTGGCTCCTCAGGTTGGACTGGTGGTGCGGTTAAACGTATCGATACCCGACTACGTGAGGCAGGCTTTGACGTTAGCCAACCGCAACACATTCACTGGAAACCGGATACTGGCGCCCTACGCGAGTGTATGGATTATGGTTCTACATTGGCACATGTATGGCGTGTTGGAAGTGAAAATTTAAGTCAGCCTAAACAAGTAGAGCGTACCGTTGAGAGATTGGAAGATGAACCTCAAGTCGCTCAAGAAGTGCAAGCTCCAATCGCTGATGCTAGAGAAGAACATGACTCAAACTGCACATGCTGGCGTTGTACTGTTTGTGAGTGGATTTATGACCCACAACTCGGTGAACCGAATCAAGATATTGACCCAGGTACTTCATTCGAAGATCTACCTGACTGGTTCTTATGCCCTGAATGTCAGTTAGGCAAAGAAGTCTTCGTCGAGGTGAAGTGATGAATCCAATCATTATTGTGGGCGGCGGTTTTGCTGCCCTGCAAACAATCAAGATGCTGCGAAAAACGGATGAGCAGATTGCCATCGAGTTAATCACTGCCGATGAAGGGATTGAGTACAACAAGCCAAGCCTGTCTCATGTGTTTAGCAAAGAGCAACAGCCTGATGAGTTGGTGCTGAATACTGCACAGGCACTAGCAGAGCAATACAATGTGACCATCCGTACCAACACCTTGGTCAATCACATTGATGTTGAAGAGCATTGTGTTTATGCACAAGGAAATAGGTATCACTATTCGAAGTTGGTCTTGGCTACTGGTGCGAGTACCTTCATTCCCCCTACCAAGGGATTGCAACGTGACGATGTATTAACTCTCAATAGCTTGGAAGAGTTCAAGAAATGCAAATCGCAGGTCGATGCTGCTCAGCGAATCGCTTTAGTAGGCGGCGGTTTAATCGGGGTTGAGTTAGCACTCGATCTGCGTATTGCAGGCAAACAGGTGACAATCATAGAACCTGCAACTTACTTGCTTGGTAATCTGATCCCGCCGTTCGTTTCCATTGAGCTAGAACGTGAACTGATTGATTCAGGGATTGGCGTTGAGACGAGTTCTAGCATCGCGAAAGTGTCAAAGGTGGACGATGGCTTACTGCTTCAGACTTCAGTACCAAGATACATTGAAGTGGATGAAGTGATAGCAGCGGCAGGTATTCGACCAAACATAGCGTTAGCCGAACAAGCGGGGCTCAAAACGAATCGTGGCATTGTGGTGGATTCTGCTATGGCAACAAGTGCAAAGGATGTGTATGCAATTGGCGATTGTGCTGAGATGGAAGGACGCATACTCGCGTATCTTCAGCCTGCCATATTGGCTGCGAATGTTTTGGCAAAGCAGTTGACCACGGGTGAAGGCAGTTTAGTGTTGCCACATATCATGACCAAGGTAAAAACGCCTAGTTATCCCATTCAGCTTGCTGGGCGCGATGCCGATACAGCCTGTCGCTGGGAAGCAGAGTTTCTGTCTGATGGAATTAAAGCTAAAGCGTATAACGATGAAAACAAGTTGGTTGGATTTGTCGTCACAGGTCAGCACTCTAAAGCCGCTTTTCCATTGCTTCGGGAGCTTCAATCATCCTAGCGGACAACAATAAGGTTGTGAGCTGATACAGCCTAGATTATTGTAATCGAGCTTAATATTCCCCCCGATAGTTAGTCACTATTGGGGGGACTTGGCACCAGAGTCTTCAGTTACTTAATCGCAGTACAAAAACTGACATCAGCATGCTGGGTTTGTGGGTCGTAGCTGTGGTAGAGCTCGAAGCATGGTCTGTCATCGTTTTCTAGCCCTGTTTCGATCACTTTACTCATCAAATCATCCCAAGCGAGCGCATATTGGCTGTGCTGTGTGATGTTTTGGCGCATCACTGCGTATTCGCCGCCGGGAAAGTCTTGCAGTTCTATGCCATTTATTACGTCTGTCTCTTCAGGCACCATCAAACAGATATCGGTACGACATTTGTCGCTTGGAGTAACTTCAGGGTTGTCGTGATAGATGAAGATACAAGTATTCTCCGCTAACCCTTTCATGCCAGCCCACTGATAGAGCCGGCCACTGGCTTCTTGATAACCTTCGCCGTAAGGGCCTGTTACTCGGACATAAGCCAGTTTTGTCGCTGTAAAGTTTTGCGTTTCCATTTTGTTGCTCCACGTTGTTAGTTCAGAGCCAGTATATGAATCGCTAGGTTTGCCTGCGTTTCCATTCTTGCGCAGCGTGTGTCCAATCTTGCTGTTTCGCGATAATTCAGAAAATTGCTGGTAGTTTTCGCAATCACGAAAAGCACTTGGCGTTACCCCATAATGTTGCTGAAACGCTTTAGCTAGGCTCTGCGAAGAGGCAAAACCGTATTCTAATGCGATGTTTAGCACGGGTTGTTTTGATTTAAACAAATCGTCGGCCGCTGACTGCAACCGCAAACGTCTGACAAAATCAGCGAGGGTTTCTCCCTGCACGGCTTTGAAGGTGCGATGGAAGTGATAAGGAGACAGGTTCGCTAGGGCTGCGACTTCTGGCAAATTGAGGGGTTGGTTGAAATTCTTTTCCAGATAACGAATCACTGGAATCAGCCGCTTTTGATAATCAACGCGCATTACTGAGCTCACCCTTGCTTTTAAATGACTGTATAAGCGTACAGTAAATAGGCTCGATTTAAAAATGGAGTTTTGATAAATGCGTAGCGCATAGTGACGAATTGAGTCACACTTATTGCTCATTTCCCGGTAAGCAAGGACAACCATGATCGCTTGGAAGCAGCACTTAGCCGATTACGAGTGGCTTGTTCACCAAGTCTGGTACTTGGAGGTTGAACATGGTGAAGTGATTGATCCAAAACCTCATCTTATTCCCAATCCGCGTGCTCATTTGCTGTTCACTCCCAAGCATCAAACCTACAGCTATGACAACGGTGAAACCTTACTTCGTGGCAAAGGAAGCCACCTACTGACTGCGAATGAAAATCTCCTTCTCTTAGAGGATGAGGCTCCGATCAAACGCATCGGTATTACCTTTCGACCTGAAGGGCTCTATGCTCTTCAATCTGCTTTTTACGATGATGCCCAAGTCAATGTGGTTAACCATTGTCAGTGGTTTGATTGGCTGAGCCCTTTATTTGATGAGGATTTTCAACAAGCACTATGGCAACAAGATTCACCAGAAACGTTGTTAGATGCGATAAAAAGTCACTTAGATTTTTTAAGTATTGAACCTTGTCGAGCCAAGCCGTTTTTAGTATCGCAGAAGGCAATCTCGGTGATGGACGCGCAAGCATTGATTTCACCAGAGCTCGCGATAGAGATGGAACAGATTGCCGCGCAGTGCGCGTGTTCTCGAAGAACGTTAGAACGCAGTTTCAAGCACGTGGTTGGCCTGAGCGTTAAGCAGTATCAACAAATGGCCCGTCTTGAGCAGATGATTTTGGCCCTCTACAAACAACAAGAGGCGATCGATTGGGTGAGTTTTTCGCAGCAATTTGGCTTTAGTGATCAGTCACACTTGATACGCACACTCAAGCAGCAGCTTAGAAAAACGCCAAACAAGTATTTGCAAAAACGCGACCTGACGATAGATATCTACGGTGACTTCGAATAGGAACTTGCGGCGACCAAGACAAGCAAGTTGTCGCAAAAGTCCAATTATTCTCTGGTTGGTTCCACTAAGATAGTTGCCAGATAACGAGGTAACACATGTCATATCAAAAACTAAAACAAGGCCAAACCATTCCATTTAATGAGTCGTTGTTCATTCAACTGATTCAAGCGTCTGATCTGCAAGATATTATCGAAATGCTGAATGACGATAAGGTCAATCAGTATCTGTTCTTCGCTCCAGCTGACGATAGCCTATATGAAGGTTTCTTTGGCCCAATCATTGAGAATACGGCTCAAGCCATCAAAGATGACGTTTGGCCAGAGAGCCCGACGTTTGTCATTCGTGATCAGCAAGGAAAATACATGGGGATGTGTGCCGTGACGTCGGTAATGTTCCTAACGGGTAACTACGAGGTCGGTTATCAGCTACCGACTTGTGCATGGGGTCAAGGTATTGCGACTCGTGCGTGCCAAATGATGACGGAGATTGGGTTTACCGAGCTTAAGGCGCATAAAGTCAGTGCAGACTGCTACTCATCGAATGTGGGTTCATACAAAACGTTAGAGAAATGCGGCTTTAGCCAAGAAGGACGTCAGAAAGACTATTACAAGCTAGAGCAAGGCTTGGAAGACAAACTTTACTACGGTATGACCGCAGAGCAATTCGCCTCTTTCAGTCGTTAAGTGATCAAGCGACGCGTATAAGCAACAAACAAAAAGGCCGCTATGCCCATGATCGGGTTAGCGGCCTTTTCTATATTAATAGACCCTAGGTCTTAGCTGCCTTGATTTTGGTTTTGAAGCTTCTCTTTTGCTTCTTCAACTTTTGAGAAATCTAAACCCAACTCATCGACTGCTTCTTTGATTAGCGCAGGGTTTTGCATCACTTGCGCCATCAGCATTTGCAGCTTGTCTTGTGGCAGACCTAGTTGGCTGATCGTTGCCATCGCTGCAAGCGGGTTCTGCGTCAGAGTTTGGAAGATTTCGTTGATCTGTTCATCGCTGATGTTGTTCTCTTTTAGCAGTGCAATAATCGGGTTCATCATGTTTCCTTTTCAATCTATTGATGACTTTGCGCAGCAGTTTATCACTTGGATAGCGCGGATTGAACTAGCGCAAATCCAAATAGCTGAAACTAGATTGCGGCTTAATAGCCTGTTAACTCCATATAACCCGAACCAGAGTGTGTGCCGTCAATACGTACTGGGCCTTCCCAATAGGGGACTGAAAGGGGCATTTTAGCGTTGGGGTTGAGCGCTGAAACCACAAGCTCGATTTGCTGGCTCGGAATAGCCACTTGCCACTCGGTTGGGTAATTACGCCCTTGGATTTCAGTTTGTTTGGTCGCGTTCAATTGAATCTCATTGGGTGAAATGGCGATACCCGAACCGTCTTGTCGCATCAGTCTAGCGCTAGAGTAACTGGCTTTTCCGGTCTTGGAATCTCGCAACTGGAATACCACCAAGCTGGTTTCGTCACTGAGCCTTAAGGCAAACCAGTCCCAACCTTGTTGTGAGTCGAGCAAGAATTGCGAGCTCCACTCTCTGTCTATCCAGCCTTTACCCGTTACCTGATGAGTGTTGCCATCAATAATGACTTGGCCAGATACATCAATAAACGGTTGGCTATAGTAATACGAAGCCACCTGACCATCGGCACTTTTGGTGCTGTAACCTTGCTCGCCCTGTTTTTGATAAGGTGCACTACTAGTGAGTGTCAAAGAGTAGCCAAACTGCTCTGAATTGGCATTGAGTGTCGCGGGGAAGAGGTGGTCGGTTGAAGAGCGCCACTGCCAATCGTCGAGATAAACCCTAAATGGTGACGCATCGACGCCTGCTAGTGAGGCTTGATCGCGCGACCATTTCTCATCGGCATAATGCTTGTCTGGCGTGGTTACTGCGCTATGCGCCATATAAATTTGTTGGCTTTGCCATACGGTTTTGTTCGCTTTGTTTTCCCCATCTTCTGGCGTGGCAGCAAAGCGAAATTGTGTCCATTGAACACCGAGCGGATTGCCATTTTCATCGATTAAATTCGCCGTTAAATACCACCATTCATGACGAAAATTTGGGTGTGCTTGATGATCAGCAGGGAAGGTGAGTTCAACGCCCTTAACGACAGGAGTGAATGGATTACTCTCGCTTTGAGTCTCTCCACTGCCTAACAGCATTGCCATATTTTGCTGCTGAGGCTTTTCACAGCCAAGCAGCAACAGGCTGCCTAATAGCCAAGTGAGGTTGCGTGCTAAACGATTCATTACAACACCTCGCTTTGCAAACTAGACACGACAGGCTTGCTGACCAATCGCCACAGCGGAATCAGTGTCGCAACTACCGCGACTAAGATAGTGATTGCTGAAATGCTTAGGGCATCACTCCAGCTCCACAGGTAACTTAAACTCCAACCAAAGGCGCGCAGGGTAACGATGTCCGTCAGCACATAACCGACCATAGCGCCGAGTGGTAGAGCGATAATCAAAGTAAAGCTGACCAAAGCGACAATTTGCCCGATGACCATGGTCATTAGTTTGCGGCGACTGACGCCAAGCGCGTACAACCTTGCAATGGCGGCTTTGCGCGCGTCGAGCAACATAAAACAAGCGCTAAACAAACCAATCACCGCGACCATTAGAGTCACGCCATTGAGGGCGCGCGTAATGGCGAAGGTCTGCGAGAAAATATTGAGCGCGATGGATTTGATTTGCGCCTGATCGTAAAGCTGACTTGGGTGCAGGTTCAATTGCTTACGAAGTTGGTCGTAGACGAGGTCTGGGTTGCCAGAGACTTTGATGCCAAGGCTGGTGGGCAAGTTGGTAAAGCCACTTTCACGCCACAACTTTGGAGCCAATAAAACTTCACCATTGGGTGAACCGTAATCATGGAATATCGCCCCGACACGCAGAGTTTTGTTTGGAATTGCAGCAAGCTGAAGTTCGCTATCGAGCGATAAGCCGAGTTTGACCGCAGTCGGCTCACTGATGGCGACCAACTCACCTTGGTAAAAGCGTTGCCAGAAGTTTTCAAGGTGAGACTTGAACACCATGGTTTGCTCTAAGGTATCCTTGTCTTTGGTGCCGAGCAAAGTGGGTAAGCCTTGTAGGTTATCGTCAACATAGTATTGCTTGTAGACCGTCTTAACGCCGTCAAATTGCTCTAATGCGCGTTCTACATTGGCTATCTCTCCCTGTGCGGGACTGACGTAAATATCGGCATGAAGCCTCTGTTCGAGCCATTGTTTTAACGTCGATTCAAAGCTGCCAACCAAGGTGTTCATTCCTATATTGGCTGTTACCGCAAGCAGCAGTGCCATCATGGCGAGAGAAAGCGGCGAAATCAGCTCGCGCAGTTCAGCGAACAGGTACTGCATCAAACCGGAACGGGTACGCCTTTCACATTCGTTGGCTAGTACGCTGAGTGTTTTAGGCAGATACAGAGGAATCGATACGACAAGTACGCCGAGCCACGCCATAGTAAAACGGTGATGCTCACTCAGCCATAATCCAGCGAGCGCCGCAACAGTCAACACAATACCAATCATGAACAGTTGGTTTTCGTTAGACGTTTCTGGGGCTTGATAAAAACCGCCATGAGAAGAGAGCGGCTGATTCACGCGCTGTTTAAAGTGCTGCCAACACGCCAATAGTGTTGCCGCTAGGGTTAGCAGCAGCGCTTGCGCCCACCATTGCCACTGCCAAGTGCCTGGAAGCAGTGTTGCTCCGTAAAGTTGTTCAAGTGTGAGTGCAACGGTTGGGTGCAGCCAATGGCTAAGCTGCATGCCCAAAACAAAGCCGAGTGAAGCGCCGAGGGTAACCAGAATAGTCAGTTCAATCAGCAGTGCGGTGAACAGCATGTTTTGCCCAACCCCTGCTTGTTGGACTTGGACTAACAGCCGATTGCGTTTGAGTAAGCTGTACTTCACGCCGTTATAAGCGATAAACAGACCAACCAGAAATGCTAACAGGCTCATCGCGGTGAGGTTGAGGTGGAAGCTATCAGTGAGTGAACCAAGGTCAGTACTTTGATTGTTGGCGAACCATTGTCCTTGCTCGCCGATGAGGTGTTGCCATTTCGCTTGCGCGTTGTTATCTGTATTAAAGCCTGCGTCGAAAACGGCAATGTAACTGAGCTGTCCTTGTTTGTTGAGTAACTGCTGGGCAAAGCCAATATCCATCAACATTCGGCTGCCTAATTGCCACTCATCGGGTAATACGACGACACGTGTCGGGACTTCATCCAGAGTCAGCGTTTCTACTTCGCCTAAGTTCTGGTGCTGCGATAAGCTCATCATCACTATGGGTTCGCCAGCTAAAAGCTCAGGGAGGGGTAATGCGCTGTCGAATAGAGAAATGTTTTGCTTGCTGTGTGAGGATTGTTCGTTGTGGGTTGAATAGCGAGAGCGTGACGAGATAGCAGCAATCAATTCGCTACCTTGTACTGACCAGCGACGACCTTGCTCGTCCCGAACTCGCCCTTCAATTACAGGTAATGCTGCACTGAGTCCGTTTTGTCTGAGACTGAAGTAAAGCGATTCAGGCAAATAGTTTTGCCCCGCAGGTGGAATAATCAGGTTTTGCGCTTGAGCACTCAATTGCTCGGTGGATTCTGCATAGCTGCGCTTAGCATTGAGGTTGATTGCTTGCACAGCTACAAACAAGGTTACCGCCAGCACGATACCAATCAGAATTGCGGCTGCTTGAAGAGGAGCTTGGCGGTAATGCGCCGCGAACAGATTCAATGTAAGTCGAGTCTGTGTGAGTCTGATAGGCGAGAATCTAACCTGATTCATGGCGTTACCCTCGGTTGCTTTGCTCTTGCAAAGTAGGGAGGGGGTGCTGCAAACCACTCTTGCGCAATTGACCGTTTTCTAGTCGCAAACGAGTCTGCATAAACTCAGCGCAGTCTGGGCTGTGGGTCACTAAGAGCACCGCAGTGTTGCCTTGCGTGGTGATTTCACTCAGTAGCTTCATCACCTCCAACCCTGCTTTTTGATCGAGATTACCTGTCGGTTCATCGGCAAGCAGAAGCTTAGGCTTATGAGCCAAAGCGCGTGCGATGGCGACTCTTTGCTGCTGGCCGCCAGAAAGGGCAGAAACGTGTCTATCAAGAAGCTGATTGATGCCCAATGTCTCGATGAGATAATCGCACCAATCGTTCCATTTTTGTTGGTTTAGATGCAGAGGAAAGGCGATGTTTTGTTTTACATTGAGTGGTGTTAACAGGTTGAATTGTTGAAAGATAACACCGAGTTTTTGATGGCGGAACTGGCTCCATTGCGGGTCTTTCCAAGCGGCTGTGTTGTCGCCATCTAACCACAATTCACCACCGGAAAGTGGCTCAAAGCCAGCAATGACATTGAGTAGGGTACTTTTGCCGCTACCACTCGCACCCGTCAACGCCACACTAGCACCCGCCCTTAAAGTGAAATCGACGCTCTCCAGTACGCGGTGGGTTTCTTTGCCATCGACGAAACTTTTGTTGGCGCGTTTTAGTGACACTAACGGCAAATCCATGCGCGGCTCCTTGCTGCTTTTTAGGCCTTGAGTTCTAAGTTGTACTCGTATTCCGTTTCCGAGATCTTTTTAAATCCAAGACGTTGGTATAACTGATAAGCAGGATTGGTTTTTATTACACTTAAACCAACTCGTGATTGGCTAGCTTGAGCTTTTTCGATCAGGTTTTTTACTAGTCTGCTGCCAATACTCGCGTTTTGGTAACCCGGGTGAATCTGAATTTGGATGAGATACCAGAGGTTTTGATCGGCTTGGTATTCAGCTTTAAACAAACCAATAGGCACTTGATCTAAGGTAATGATTTGAGCACATTCGAACTTGTACTGAATGCGATTCAAATAGTCGTCGAGGCTAATTGGCATGCCGACTTGTTCAAGGTAGTCACGCATTGTGGCGTTGCGTAGGTCGACTAAAAAATCTATGTCTGATTCGAGTGCAGGTCTTAGGGAAATGTTCATTGTTCGTCCGTGAGATGTGAAGGCTTCGTATGCAATGAAGCATGACACTTATTCAAGGTCGAGACAAATCGTGCTTTTAAGGTATGGGATGAATACCAACCAGAATAAATATTTGGTCATTCTTGCTGGTTAAAATCGCTGATAGCTGCGTTATAGCTTTTGTAGGTAGAGCAACTAGCTATCTGCAATCTATGCCTTGCTCTAAGCGATTTTTCCTGCGCAATTATCTGATCATCTATTTATCCCGATTGGTACAAGCCTCAGATTAAAAAAACCACCTGAAGCGGTGGTTTAGTTTACATTCTTATGCGATTAAACGTAGTACGCTTCAACTTCGCCTTTTAGTTGGATAAGCATTGGGTTACCAAAGCGGTCTTTCGCTTTTGGTGATGCGATTTTTACCCAACCTTCGCTAACGCAGTACTCTTCAACGTCTGCGCGCTCTTGACCTTTAAAACGAATACCGATTTGGTGATCGAAGCACTCTTTTACAAAGAAAGGGCTACGTGGGTTACCTGATAGGCGATCTGGTAGAGCTGGTTTAGCTGTATCTGTCATGTTTTTCGACCTTGAAGTCAGTAAAAAAAGTGCGCCATTGTAAGTCAGCGCATGGTAGGTATTCAAGCACTCTTGGCGCTTTCACGTTGATAGCATGTGTGAAAGGTTGCATTATATGAACTTACGGCTACCCAGCAATATAGTGAATGGGCAAGCATGGCTTTTATTGGTTGTTACTAGGTATGAAATTGAAGACGAGTCATAGACGCAAAGAGATTTTGCAGTTTATTCAGAACGAAGAAAGAGGCGAAGTCAGCTATTTTTCCAAGCACTATAACGTCTCTGAAGTTACTATTCGCAACGACCTGAGTTATTTAGAACAACAGGGCTGTGTTAAGCGCTGTTATGGAGGCGCATTACTTAACCGCCAGTTCGCATTTGAGCGTTCGCTTAACGACAAGAAACGGCTTAACAGTAACGTTAAAGCGAAGTTAGGAGCTTACGCAGCATCACTAATCGATGATGGCGATAGAATTATTCTCGATTCTGGTTCAACGACAGAGCAAATTGCCTATAATTTTAGTGAAAAGAAAGATTTAGTGGTAATGACCAATGGCATCAACATTGCGTATCACCTCGCTAATCAAAGCAATGTCACTGTGATGGTGGCTGGAGGAACTATGCGTGAAAACTCGTACTCCGTTCATGGCGTAGGCGGAGAAGACTTTCTGACGGGCTTTCGTTTCAATAAGCTGTTCTTAGGTGTAGATGGTTTCGACAAACTGGCAGGGGTGACAACGCCGCATCAAGGAGAAGCGGATATCAACCGTAAAATGGTCGAAGCGGCGCAAATGGTAATTGCGGTAACAGACTCCTCTAAATTTGATCGTCAAAGCTTTTGTCTTATTGCTCGCCCTGAACAACTGAGTATGTTGATTACCGACGATGGTATTCCGCAAGATTACGTCGACGAGCTAACCGCACTTGGCGTTGATGTAAGAATTGTTGACTAATCTATCCCATTTATCTCCATACTAGCCTCAATGACTCCTCGCTAACTTCCCAGAGAGCCAGCCAATTTCGGCTGGCTTTTTCCATTCGATAGCCACATCAAAATACCTTAATGACAAATTTGTGATCTGGCGCAGAGCTCAGTTCGAAACCAATTCAAATCTACGTATTTCACTTTTTCTTTCGCTTTTCTGCTGACCAAAGTCAGTTTTTTCATACCTTTCGATATTCAAGTTGTTATCAATAGCGAAAGGGTTGTCTTTCAGTTTGTGTCAATCGAAAGGTTTTTTTGGTTAGAAACGAAAGAAAATTAGCTGTGATCTAGCTTTCATTTTTGCTCCTTTCGTCCTGCTTTAATACCAATCAAAAGGAAATCGAAACATTTTTGCCTCAAGTGAAAATGCAGCGAAAGGGGATTGGTAAATGACCAGTACAGAACGAAGACAGCAAATCATGGCCCATATTCGTAGCCATGGTTCAGGTACGGTGGATGAGTTTGTACATCACTACCAGGTGTCTGCAGTCACCATAAGGCATGACCTAAATCTGCTTGAGAAAGAAGGCTGTGTGTTCCGTTGCTATGGCGGGGCAACTCTAAATCCTAATTTTGCTTTCGATCAGCCACTTTATCGTAAAGACCAACTTAACCGCGGCGCTAAGCAGTCAATTGCTCAAGCGGCAGCAAACCTTATCCAAGATGGCGAAGCGGTGATTCTAGACTCTGGAAGCACTATCGGTCTGATGCCGCAATATCTAGCCAACAAGCAGCACTTGGTCGTGATGACTAACGCGCTAAATACCGCCTACCAGCTGAGCAAAATGGATAACGTTGATTTGCATGTGGTTGGAGGCAGTTTACGTCGCGCTTCTTGCTCGTTGACTGGTAATCACGGCGAGCAACAAATTCGCTCCTACCTTTTTGACAAGCTGTTCTTGGGGGTGGACGGGTTTGACCTTCAAGCGGGGATTACGACCCCAGACAACCAAGAAGCCCAAATTAACCGCGCCATGTGTGAAGTGGCGAGACAGGTCATTGCCGTGACTGATTCGAGCAAGTTTGGCCGTAAGAGCTTTTGCATGATTCGCGCCGCTAACCAGATCGATGTTTTGGTCACCGATTGCAATATTCCATTTGCCACACACCAAGCTCTTATGGAGTTGGGTGTGGACGTCATCATTGCCGACGAAACCGTTAATTAGGAAACAAAATGAAAGCGTTACTTTCTTTGATTGAACAACACAAGCAAGGCGAGACTACAGGTATCTACTCTGTCTGCTCTGCGCATCCTCTAGTGCTCGAAGCGGCGATTAAACAGGCGGCTGAAGATAAACAATTGGTGTTGATTGAAGCGACTTCCAACCAAGTTAACCAGTTTGGTGGGTACACGGGAATGACTCCGCAAGATTTTGCCGACCATGTGTTTGCTTTAGCCAAAGGGCTGAACTTCCCCGCGGGAAATGTGGTGCTAGGTGGCGATCACCTAGGTCCTAACTGTTGGCAAAACCTATCTGCTAGCCAAGCAATGGAATATTCAGCGCAAATGATCCATGACTACGTATGTGCAGGGTTTAAAAAGATTCATCTTGACTGCTCTATGCCATGTGCCGATGACACCAAGCCGTTGAGTGAAACCTTGATGGCGCAGCGTGCAGCGCAGCTATGCTTAGTTGCTGAGCAAGCGTGGAAAAGTGTTGGTGGTGAAGCGCCTGTTTATGTTGTCGGTACTGAAGTTCCAACCCCAGGTGGTGCGCTTGAATCTTTAGAAGAAGAGGGGATTGAAGTCACAAAGCCAGAAGAAGCGCTAGCAACACTAGATGCTCACCATCAAGCATTTAGCGATATGGGACTTGGCTATGTTTGGCCACGTGTGATTGGTTTAGTTGTGCAACCTGGTGTGGAGTTTGACCATCACAGCGTGCATCACTACAGCAGTGAAGCAGCGCAAGCTTTGAGTCAAATGATTGATAGCCAACCAGACCTTGTGTTTGAAGCACATTCAACGGACTACCAAAACCCGCCTGCCTACCATCAATTAGTGCATGACCATTTTGCTATCTTAAAAGTTGGCCCAGCACTGACTTTTGCACTTCGCGAAGCCTTATACGGTCTAGAGCGAGCAGAAATTGAGTGGCTAGGTACCCATCACTCTTCTCATCTGCGCGACGCCATAGAGCAGGTGATGCACGAACAACCAAACTACTGGCGTTCTCATTACTCAAGCAAAGGCCATCAACAATACCTGGATTGTAGCTATAGCTTGAGCGATCGCATTCGTTACTACTGGGCACACCCAGAAGTGAAAGCGGCGCAGCAAGCTCTGTTTGACAACTTAACCGCTAATCCGCTGCCAGTCACCATCCTTAGCCAATATCTACCGAATCAGGCTAAGGCAATTTCTCAACATCAAATTCAGAATCAGCCCGCTGAGATTGTTATGCACAAGATTATGGAAGTGACGCAAGTTTACGCCCAAGCCTGTTATGCAAACGCAGTGGCTACCAAGGAGACAATCAAATGAGTTCAGTTTTAGGCTATGAGCTACCGTGGTTAGAACAGCGCAATGGCGTTCACACTGCTCAAGAAATCTGTCATCAGCCACGTTTATGGCGTGCGCTGTCAGAGATTTTAGACCAGCAATACGATGCGGTCTCTGCGTTTTTGAACCCGCTCCTAGAGCGCTCAGATCTGCGTATTATCTTGACCGGTGCAGGTACGTCAGCGTTTGTTGGTGATGCCGCCGCGCCATTTCTGCAGCAAGCTCAGCGCTTTCAATTAAAGTCGATCCCAACCACAGATTTAGTCTCTAACCCTGAGCAGTACTTAGATCCTACTCGTCCAACGTTGTTGGTCTCTTACGCCCGATCTGGCAACAGTCCTGAAAGTGTGGCGGCGGTTGCGCTGGTGGATCAATTAGTCAGCGATTGCCATCACCTATTTTTAACCTGCAATGGTGAAGGTGAGCTTTCTCGTTATGCGCAAACAGCGAGCAATGCCTACTGCATGCTGATGCCTGAAGGTTCTAATGATAAGAGCTTTGCCATGACCTCTAGCTTTAGTTGCATGTTGATGTCGACGCTAACCCTACTAGGCGGCCAAACTCCTGCGCAGTGGCATGAGCAAATTACGGCGACCGCTGCGTTGTGTGACAGCAAGTTGGAGCAGTGGCCGTCAGCGATCAAGCAACTCGCTCAGCAACCTTATGAGCGGCTCATTGTCCTTGGCAGTGGTGGCTTTTCCGGTCTCGCTCGTGAAGCATCGCTTAAATCCCTTGAATTGAGCGCAGGTAAAGTGATGACGGCATTCGATTCTTCGCTGGGGTTCCGTCATGGGCCTAAGTTCACTATTAACGACAAGGCGCTAGTGATTCAGCTGTTGTCGAGCGAAGGCTACACCCGTCAATACGATATGGATCTCTTCAATGAGATCCGCCGTGATAAGCAGGTCTTAGCTCATGTAGCACTAAGTGAAATTGCTCTGAATGAAGAAGATGTGTTCGAGCTTGGTCTTCTTGGCCTTAGTGAACAATGGCTCTGCTTCCCTTACATCCTGTTCTGCCAAATGTTGGCATTTGAAAAATCACTACAACTTGGCTTTGGGCCTGATAACCCATGTCCGACGGGTGAAGTTAACCGCGTGGTGCAAGGTGTCACCATCTACCCATTTAATAAGTAAAGAATTCTATAAGGAAATTAGATCATGCCAAATATCGTTTTAAGCCGTATTGATGAGCGCCTAGTACACGGTCAAGTAGGTGTGCAATGGGTAGGATTTGCCGACGCCAACATTATCGTCGTGGTCAATGATGAAGTCGCCGAAGACAGCATCCAACAAAACCTGATGGAAATGGTGTTGGCTGATGGAATCGCCATCCGTTTTTGGTCGGTGCAAAAGACCATCGATACGATTCACAAAGCCGCAGATCGTCAACGCATTCTATTGGTTTGCCGCACACCAAAAGACTTCCGTCAATTGGTCGCTGGTGGCGTACCAATTAGCAATATTAACGTAGGAAATATGCACTACGTGGAAGGAAAGAAACAAATTGCCAAAACGGTTTCAGTTGACGCTGAAGATGTGGCGGAGTTTGAACAACTAAAAGCGTTAGGGGTGACATGCACCATTCAAGGTGTCCCCACTGAAAGCGCGACAGACATCTTTACTCTTATCTAACAATAAGGACATCAATCATGGAAATAGGACTCTTACAGGCGTTGATGCTCGGCATCTTAGCCTTCTTTGCTGGCCTAGATTTATTTAACGGTCTCACTCACTTCCACCGACCGGTAGTACTTGGTCCGTTGGTCGGCCTAATCTTAGGCGACTTGCAAACAGGCATCTTAGTCGGTGGTACGCTAGAACTGATTTGGATGGGTCTAGCCCCTCTTGCGGGAGCTCAGCCACCAAACGTTATCATTGGTACTATTGTAGGTACGGCTTTCGCCATCACCACTCAAGTAGAGCCTAATGTCGCGGTTGGTGTCGCAGTACCCTTTGCCGTTGCGGTACAGATGGGTATCACTCTACTTTTCTCAGCAATGTCGGCGGTTATGTCTAAGTGTGATGAGTATGCACAAGACGCAGATACCGATGGTATTGAACGCGTGAACTATATGGCGCTTGCTGTACTGGGCTCTTTCTACTTCTTTTGCGCCTTCTTACCTGTTTACCTTGGCGCTGAACACGCTGGAAAAATCGTCGAAGTACTCCCTAAAGATCTGATTGATGGCCTAGGTGTGGCTGGCGGCATCATGCCTGCAATCGGTTTTGCAGTACTGATGAAGATCATGATGAAAAATGCCTACATCCCTTACTTCATCCTTGGCTTTGTGGCAGCAGCGTGGATTGAACTACCAATCTTAGCGATTGCAGCAGCGGCAACGGCTATGGCGATCATCGACTTTATGCGTAAAACAGAACCAACCCCTGTAACGGCTCCAGCTGAGGACTTTGAAGATGGAATCTAATGTAAGCAACGAACTCGACCTTCGCAGCCGCAATGCTGATGTACAACCGGCTCCTGGTGTGGCTCAAGATGAATACGAGAATAAAGAAATTGGTGCTGAGCTGACTAAGGCAGACATCAACCGCATGGCATGGCGCTCGCTATTGCTCCAAGCCTCTTTCAACTACGAACGTATGCAAGCTTCAGGTTGGCTCTACGGCCTACTACCTGCGCTGAAGAAGATTCACACCAACAAAGCGGACCTATCAAAAGCGATGCAAGGTCACATGGGCTTCTTCAATACTCACCCATTCTTGGTCACTTTCGTGATGGGAATTGTGCTGGCGATGGAACGTTCAAAGCAGAACATCAACAGTATCCAAAGTACCAAGATTGCCGTCGGTGCCCCAATGGGCGGGATCGGTGATGCGATGTTCTGGTTAACCCTATTACCTATCTGTGGTGGCATCGGCGCTGACCTTGCACTGCAGGGCTCAATTATGGGGGCGGTGTTCTTCTTCGTACTGTTCAACGTGGTGCACTTCGGTCTACGTTTCGGTCTTGCGCATTACGCCTACCGTATGGGTGTGGCCGCGATTCCGGTGATTAAAGCCAACACCAAAAAGGTTGGTCACGCCGCTTCTATGGTCGGTATGACAGTTATCGGTGCCTTGGTTGCAACTTATGTTCGTCTATCAACTACTGCTGAGATCACCGCCGGTGATGCCGTAGTGAAACTCCAAGCTGATGTTATCGACAAATTGATGCCAGCTTTCTTACCACTGGTTTACACCCTAGTGATGTACGCCTTGGTCAAGCGTGGTTGGAGCCCACTCAAACTTATTGGCATTACCGTAGCACTCGGTGTTGTCGGTCGCTTCATGGGCTTCCTATAAGCTTTACGTTCGACAGCAGAACAATGGGGCTGGGTAGCTAGCCCCAATAAGGAAAGAGAAATGATTGCAGTAATTTTATCGGGTCATGGCGGTTTTGCCTCAGGTCTAGCGAAAGCGGTATTTCAAGTGATTGGTGAACAACCTCAGTTTAAGTTTATCGACTTCCCAGAAGAGGCGACCACACCACAGCTTGAAGCCGCGATGCGTGAAGCGGTGGCAGAGATTGACTCTGGCGAAGGGATTGTCTTTTTGACTGACCTACTAGGCGGCACGCCATTTCGCACCGCATCACTGATAAGCCAAGAGCGTGATGACGTTCAAGTCGTGACGGGCACCAACATGCAGATGGCGGCTGAAATGTTGCTTGAGCGCGATGAATTGAACCTGACCGAGTTTCGTGATCAAGCGGTTGAATGTGGTCATCGGGGCATTACTTCATTGGCGGCTGAAATGGCGCTCAAAGCAAAACAAGAAGCAGTGGTAGAAGAAGATGGTATCTGAGCACAGTGTGACGCGATGCCGTTATCGAGTGCAGCGCATATTACACGGCGAGACTTGGTTAGACGACGCAGTCATTGAGGTCGATGACCAAGGCATAATTATTACGATCGAAGCGTATGATGCCAAGCGACATGCCAGCTCGATTGATTTGGGCACATTGAGCTTACTTCCTGGCTTGATTGATAGCCATGTTCATGGTGCTAGAGGGTGTGACGTAATGGACGCAAGCCATGACAGCTTAGACACCATGTCACGCTACTTCGCCAGCCTTGGGGTGACGGCTTTCGTTGCTACCACAGTAACTGCACCTGTGGCGAAAATCCGCGCAGCATTACAACAAGTGGCCATTAGCAAACGCCAAGGTGTAGCGGGTGCAGAAATTCTTGGCGCATATCTCGAAGGGCCTTACTTCACCGAGAAAAATCGCGGTGCACACCCAACCAACTGGTTTCGCAGTCTATCGACTGAGGAGCTAGATAGCTGGATTTCATACAGCGACAACCAATTGATTACGGTCGCGTTGGCACCAGAAAAAGCAGGCGCACTCGACGCGATTCGCTATTTAGATAAGCAGGGCATCAAGGTGATGCTCGGGCATTCTGATGCCAGTTATGACCAAGTACAGAAGGCGATGGACGCTGGCGCTAGTGGTATTGTTCACTGCTACAACGGCATGCGTGGTCTCCATCACCGCGACCCCGGTGTGGTCGGGGCTGGGTTAGTCAATTCGAACTGCTATGTCGAGATGATTGCTGATGGACACCATGTCCATCCAGCAGCAATTGATGTCGCTCATCGTTGCTGTGGCAGTCGCTTGACCTTAATCACAGATGCAATGAGCGCCACAGGCATGCCCGATGGCGACTATACGCTTGGTGAATACACAGTACAGATGAAACAGGGCGTGGTCACCACAGATAATGGTGGTTTAGCCGGGAGCACATTAACGTTACCGCGCGCAGTTCAAAACATTCAAAAGTGGCTCAAATTACCACTTGAGCAAGCATGGTTGATGGCGTCGCTCTCGCCCGCTCAGTCACTTGGCTTGCAACAACAGTTAGGCAGCTTAGAAGTGGGCAAACGCGCTTCTATGGTCGCTATTCAATCAGATTTCTCAATTGTAAAAACTTGGGTTAACGGACGTCTTGTTTTTGAGGCTGAGTCAGTACCAAGTCAGGAGGCTTTATGTATCTAATTTCTTCTCGCGAAATGCTAAAACGTGCTCAGCAAGGTGGCTATGCGGTTCCTGCATTTAATATTCATAACTTAGAAACCGTACAAGTCATCGTTGAAACAGCTTCAGAGATGGGATCTCCGGTTATTCTTGCTGGCACACCGGGCACTTACGATTATGCTGGCACAGACTACTTAATCAGTATCTGTAAAGAAGCGGCGCACAAGCACTCAATCCCACTCGTGTTGCACCTAGATCATCATGAAGATCTGCAAGATATTCGTAATAAAGTCGATCACGGTATTCGTTCAGTAATGATCGATGGTTCTCACTATGCGTTTGATCAAAACATTGAGATTGTTCGTTCTGTCGTGCAGTACTGTAACCGCTTCGACGCCAGCGTAGAGGCTGAGTTGGGACGTTTAGGTGGTCAAGAAGATGACTTGATCGTAGACAGTGCCGATGCGCTGATGACAGATCCTGCCTCAGCCGCAGAGTTTGTTCGTCGCACAGGCATTGATTCACTCGCGGTGGCGATTGGTACGGCGCACGGTCTATACAAAGCAGATCCTAAGCTCGACTTTGACCGCCTAGAGAAAATTCGCTCGGTAGTGGATATTCCCCTTGTTCTGCATGGTGCTTCAGGTGTACCTGATGAGATGGTACGCCGCTGCATTGAGCTTGGGGTATGTAAAGTTAACGTGGCCACTGAATTGAAGATTGCCTTCTCTGATGCGGTGAAACAGCATTTTGCGGAGAACCCAAATGCCAACGACCCTCGCAAGTACATTACTCCAGGAAAAGCTGCAATGAAGAAGGTGGTCATGGACAAGATTCATATGTGTGGCAGCGAAGGTAAGCTGTAGTTTGAAATCAATTTGGTAAACTCGCCCCCTATAGTTGTGTTTACCTAGGTGCTAGGCTTTCTAGCACCTTTTTATGTTCTTGTTCACTTAAAACGTGCTTGATTGCTCTATAACTGGCTTATAGCCCTTTCATATATTGCGCATTCGCTGTTGGTTGAATAATGTGGTTTAGCCTCTCAGTGTGTTTACTGCATTGCTGCTCTAGCAATGCTATGAACGCATCAATAAGTTCTGGTTTACTGGCTGTTACTTGTGTTTCGGTTTGAATATCGCGCAGGTCGATCAACACATCAGTGAACAGTTGTGGTAAGTCTTGCAATACTTGTAGGTTCAATACGTTGTGTTCACTGTAGATTGAGTTGTGGCTACCCTTTTGTTTTTGCACTACGTACGGGTTGTCTTTGAGATTAATGATAGATGTACGTTTGTCACAACGCTTCAAACAACCTTTATTCACTTTGATCTTGCGGCAGCCTTCGGTCTGTTGGAACAAACATTGGCGGCTAGTCAGCAGTGTATTTGGGTGGTAGATGCTGTAGTAGCTGCGCATGTTTTGCGGACGCTTAATATGGCGCATCTGCTTCGTGTTCAACTCATTGGAGATAAATGCGCCGCTTGCGGCAAACTCTTGTTGTAAACACTTGAATGAGTAAGAGTTGACCGTATTCATCTGCGGGCCTGCGATCCAACCCAACCCAAGTTCTTGAGCCAAAATGCCCACACCAGAGTTGTTAGTGATCGAGATCGCGGGTTTTACTGTCTCTAACAGTGTGCGTGCAGCTTGGTAATCGTCACCAATCAGAATCGCGGGAAACCAAGGTTTTAACTGCGGGTTTGCTTGGAACAACTCGATCATTGCATTAAGTTCAGCCGCCAGTCCCATCGGCAGCTGAAAATAGACGTCTACTTCAGGGTATTCGCACAGTACAGCGTCTTGTGGTGATGAGATCAATACCGATAACTTTGGCGCTCCTTGACGCACTTCTGGTTGAGGCAGTGGCGGCAACGTAGGTACATCAATCGCACCTTTTAGGCTGTTAGCAGCGGCTTGCGTTGCAGTGACATCAAAGTCTTGGGTCTTTTCAGCTACTTTCTCGATGATTGCTGTTTTGTCGTCGTAGAGTTTTTTCTTCACAACTTGCACATCGTCCGCGGATTCGCATTTGTAGATTTTCGAAAAGTGTTTCACCGCATGGTCTCGGGGATTGTCGATGTACATTGCTTTACCGAAGTCGCCTTGCAAAAACGCATTGGAGAAATCGCGGTTGAAGACGGTGTACAGTTCCGTGGTGTCGTTCGACAGTTCTACGCCATCGCACAAGCGATCAATCTGTTTACGCCAGTTGTCGACCACGGTGTAAACGTAGTGAGACTTCTTGATGCGGCCTTCCACTTTCAACGAATACACGCCGGCATCCGCAAGCGCTGCCAAATCGCCAAAGGCCGAGTTGTCTTTCATATTGAGTGGGTAGCTGTTACCGGTTTTGGTGGTTTGGTACTCTTCACGACAAGGTTGACTGCATCGCCCACGGTTGCCTGACGCGCCATTACGCGCGGAGCTGATGTAGCATATACCCGAGAAACCAATGCAGTATGAGCCGTGGACAAACACTTCCATCATTACATCATGCTCACGACCAAACTGAGCTAAATGCTTAATCTCACGGATGTTCAGCTCGCGCGATAGATTGACGCGACTTACCGTCAACCGATTGAGAAACAGAATCTGCCCCTCGTTATGGGTGTTGAGCTGAGTTGAGGCGTGTAGATCTAAATCAGGAAAATAGTTTTTGAGAATGTAGGCCAAACCAAGGTCTTGCACGATCACGCCATCAATCGCCGTGGTGTTCAATTGACTAAGCAAGCGCACAATAGCTGGAATTTCGCTTTCTAGAATCAACACGTTGAGAGTCAGGAAGATCTTACAGTTGTGCTGATGCGCAAGCTGTAATACGCCATTCAAGTTATCTAAGGTGAGGTTGGTGGCTCGGTTACGTGCATTGAAGCGGTCTAAGCCACAATAGATAGCATCCGCCCCGGCGGCAATGGCCGCTTTAATAGAATCTAAATCCCCGCCTGGTGCCAATAACTCAAATTGATCGCGTGTCACTACTTATCTCTTACTCAATAAAATAGGAGCGGTATTTTACGGAGATAAAAAGTGTGATCTAGCGCTGATTAAGCCTTTGTTAATCTGCATCAATTAATTTGTCTTCTAAGGCGAGATTTCAATTATTGGTTGCAATTACATCGAATTGCTTTAGTGTTATACCTATGTATAACACTAAAGCGCAATTGATAAGGCAAGCTTCATGACAGATTGGAACGAAACGCAGCCTATCTTTCGTCAACTAGCGGATCGAATTACAGAGCAAATCCTGCAAGGTATTTGGAACGAAGGAGAGGCATTACCTTCGGTTCGAGCCGTCGCAGGAGATTTGAAAATCAACCACATCACTGTGATGAAAGGTTATCAGCTACTGGTGGATGAAGGTCTCGTAGAAAAAAAACGCGGTCAGGGAATGTTCGTGGCACACGGCGCACTGAGTCAGTTAAAGGCGTCGCAAAAACAGGATTTTATTCAGCAGCAGATCCCGTCAATTGCGGTGAAATTGCAGCAGCTAGACATTCCACTTCAAGAATTTATTGAGCAGTTAACACTGCACGTTGAGGGCAAACAATGAGCGTATTAATTGAAGCTCGGCAGGTAACCAAGCACTACTCAGGTCGAGTTAAAGAGCAAGGCGAAGCGATTAAAAACATTAGCTTTGAACTCAAAGCGGGACAAGTCCTCGGTTTGCTTGGTCACAATGGGGCAGGTAAATCGACCTTGATTAAAAGCCTGCTAGGTGCTCACGACTATCAGGGTGATATTCAAGTACTGGGGCTTGAGCCTATCTCACAGCGCGCCAAGGTGATGGAGCATCTGTCTTATATTTCAGATGTTAACGTGTTACCTGACTGGATGACAGTAAGACAAATTCTTCGTTATACCGCCGGTGTTCACCCAAGTTTCGATGTGAACAAAGCGCGTGCTGTACTTGAGAAAACCGACATCAAGCTTAAGAGCAAAATCAAATCGCTCTCAAAAGGCATGAAGGTACAGCTACATCTTGCGATTGTGATTTCGACCGACACCAAAGTATTGATTCTCGATGAGCCGACCCTCGGCTTGGATCTTGTTTACAGAGATACCTTTTATCGCCATCTTCTTGAATGGTTTCATGATGGAGAGCGTGCCCTGATTATCGCTAGCCATGAGGTGTCTGAGATTGAACACCTGCTAACCGATGTGTTGATCCTTAAGCATGGTCAAGCAGTGTTGCAATCGTCGATGGAGAACATTGCCGAAGACTACGTGATCGTAGAAACCAACGATGAACAACGCGCACAAATGGAAGCGCTGAAACCGCTTTCTAGTGAGCGAGCTCTTGGTAGTACGCGTTGGCTGATTCGTTCTGAACAAGCGCAACAACTCGACGACGTAGAAAAAATTTACAATGTAAAACTGGCAGATCTGTTCTTGGCTCTACAGAAGGAGGCAGCGTAATGAATCCTTATTTTTATATGCTAGAGAAAGAGTGGCTAGAACATAAAGTAATCACGCGTATTCCTTTAGTGCTGCTCGTGTGTGGTGTGGTGCTGCTACTCTCGATCTTGATGAATTCGACCATTCAAAGCAATGTCACTTACGAGCTAACGTATGATGTGAATGGCTTCGAATCTGGTTATGAATTAGGCAAGCAGTTAAGTGGCTTGGCGTTTGGCTTCACTGGCTTTTTGTCGATTCTATTGACCAGCCTTTATTTCCCGAAGACATTACGTAAAGAGCGCCAAGAGGGCAGTGTGATGTTCTGGCGCAGCATGCCTGTCTCTGACATGACGACACATTTAGTGAAGCTTGGCTTTGGTTTGCTGGTGACACCTATTATTTGCTCGATGTTAGTAGTGTCTGCTGACTTCTTAATGTGGGTGATTAATCTTGTCATGTCGGAGAAGTTCCCATTGTTCTTCACTGGTGAGTCAATCTTTTACGTCTTTACGCATTGGTTTGAGTTTATTGGTCGCATGTGGTTAGTGGGCTTGGCGCTACTGCCGCTCGCAACTTTGGCCATGGCCATTTCTCAGAAGGTTAATTCGCCTCTGTTAGTTATGGTGATTGGTTTTTACGTGATTAAACTGCTTTCAACCAACCTGCTAGGGACGTACGCCGTGAGTCATTTTTTACAGTCCGTAACGGTCTTGCCCTTCGATCTACTTATTGAGGGCAATCCACTTGTTGCCTTTGCAAATGTTGGCACCGTTAACTTGGTCATCTACTTTGCATTGGGCGTTTTGGGCTTGCTGGCAAGCTTGAGATTAAGTCGCTCTGTTGACTAGAACGCTTTGACGGTTTGAAAATAACAAAGGCGCTAACGGTTGGTTAGCGCCTTTTTTGTTTGCGGTGGATGGCTATTAGTCTCCGAGCGGCTGACGGTCTAAGCCACCTCGATATGAGTCTAATGCCAACTTAAGCCGTCGTAGTTTGTCTCTTGAGCGCCGCTTATGATTGACGGCAAGCGCCATCGAAAGGACATCAACCAAGGCTAACATTGCGTAACGAGACGCAGAAGGTTTGTAGATAAAATCGGTCTCTTGGTGCTCAATCGCCAGTGTGAGGTCTGCAATGTCAGAGAGTGGCGTTGAGCTCGGTGTGATGGCGATGATCTTCACCCCGTATTGCTTTGCCAGCTCTGCAGTTTCGATGATGGTCGGCGTGTATCCCGTTGCGGATAACATAACCAATACGTCATTACTGTCTGCGGTAGAAGCAATCATACGTGCAAGCAAACCGTCGTTATACGCAACCACAGGGTAGCCTAAACGGAAAAGGCGATGTTGCATCTCTTGTGAGGCAATCGTCGAGCCTCCACCCATACCGATAGAGATGACTTGTCTTGCATTGTGTAGCCAGCCCACAGCGGTATCGATATCGGCTTCGTTGATCAAATTGCGGTTGATATCTAGCGACTGCTTGATTGATTCGTAGATGCCCTGATAACCACTTTGATCTGGCGGCTCAAGAATAAAACGTTGACCAACTGTCAGGGTTTGCGCCAGCTTGATTTTCATATCACGAACGTTTTTACAGCCAACGGCTTTAGCAAAGCGAGTAATGGTGGCTTCACTCACTTCAGCGCTTTCTGCAAGCTCTGTGATACTCGCATTCGCCGCAGTCTGAATGTCGTCCATGATCAGTTTGGCGACTTTCTTCTCAGCGTCGCGCAGAGCGCTAAAACGCTCAGTGATTTGCGAAATAATATCGACGTCTAAACTCAAGATGTTTTCCTATTCTCGGGAGACCTATGTTTGGTCTCCATATCAATGCTTTGCAGTATACCTGAATCAATCAAGCGTAAAAGTGCAGAGGTTTAGAAACGTGTTTCTACCCAATGAGTCACATTGTATTCATCGTCACAAACGGCAATAGCACGCCATTTATCGAAGGTTAGGCACGGATGTGAGGTTGAGAAAGCGATAACGTCGCCAACATCGAGTGGGCAATCTGGGTCTATCTCTATAAACGCATGTTGATCCATCACGGCAGTGGTGACGGCATTAGAGACGGAGATAGCTTCACCGTCGCGGTATGCGCGTTCTGGGATGGGTAAACCGGCATCAAAGGCGACGTCTCTTTTTCCTAGGCCAACTACGAGTTTACCCGGCTCAGGTTTTGAGATGACGTGTGCCCACACTTCAAGAGAGGATTGTAGATCACCACCCAATTCGCACGCTGCCCCTTGGTTTTTCTCTGCTCTCGCCATGACTTTGTTTTGAGCCTCTAGATAGATCCCTGTGTCATGGATGGCATAGCAGCCTGGGCGAATAATCGCGTCAAGATCGTCGAGGTTGGCAAAACACTCAGAAACCACGTCGTACCAAGCTGAACCTGCACCAGTCACAATGGGCTTACCTAAGATGAGTTGGTCGCGAGCCAGTTTACGGGTAAGCGTTATGATCTGATTGAGAAAATCGCGAATGGCTTGCTCTGCATTGTCACCGTGAATGACCCCTTCGTAAGCTTCAATACCAGTGAGTGACAGGTGAGATTGCTCGGCAATGCACTGTGCAAGCTCAGCGACTTGCTGCTCAGTTCGACAGCCACAGCGTCCACCTTCAACACCGAACTCAATCAAGACATTGAGCTTGACGTCACGGCTAGTAAAGAACTGCCCAAGTGCTTCAACATTACGCTGTGAGTCAACGCATACAAATACATCAACACCATGCTGCTCGATCAGATTAGCCACGATAGCCATATTCGCTTTGCCGACCAATTGATTGGCGATAATGATGTTAGTTGCGCCTGCTAACGCTGCAACTTCAGCTTGAGCGGCAGTGGCGACAGTCATTCCCCATGCGCCTTGGTCAAGTTGCTGACGAAACAACGCGGGTGTCATACTGGTTTTTCCATGCGGGCATAACTTGACGTTGTGGGTTGCGGCAAAGCGCTGCATCCAATCGAGGTTATTGCTGATTCTAGATTGTTGAATAACCGCAGCGGGTAGGCTGATTTCTTCGTTGATCAGGCTGTAGGTTTGCTGGCTATCACTCTGATATGGCTGAGACTTTTCACCACATCCAGGGATGTTGATAATATTGTTATGATAGTTTGTATCACACTTTTGCTCGAATTCTTTCATCGCAAGCTCACTTCTAACATGATTTAAGTTGTTGATTATTAATGTTTGTTGCCATCTAGATTAATCCATATGTTAGAAACTATCAAACAAAATGGGTTTTTATGTGTGTTTTGTCACTGATTTAAATGCGGGAATTATTATGATGGACACATGCAAACGAGAGACGAAGAGAGTGAACCATGTTGTTCGATACCATAATCAAAAGTGTAGAAGTCTTTGACGGTACCGGCGCTCCAGCATATACCGCTGATGTCGCAATTCGTCACAATCGTGTAGAGCAAATTGGTGAGTTATCTGAAGCGACGGCTGACAAGGTGATTGATGGGCAAGGCTTGGCACTCGCGCCAGGTTTTATTGATGTTCACACTCACGATGATACTAATGTGATTCGTTATCCCGAGTGTCTTCCAAAGATCAGTCAAGGTGTGACAACTGTGATTGTCGGTAACTGTGGCATTAGTGCTAGCCCGACCATCTTAGCCGGTGACCCACCTGATCCAATGAACCTGCTCGGTAAGCAAGAAGATTTTAAATACCCAACGTTCGCTAGCTACGCGCAAGCTGTGCAGCAAGCGAATCCCGCAGTCAATGTGGCGGCATTAGTCGGTCACACCACTTTGCGTAACAACGTGATGGATGACTTGCAACGCACCGCGACCGATGAAGAAATCGCTCAAATGCGCAGCACGCTTGACCAAGCGATGGCAGAAGGTGCGCTTGGTTTGAGCTCTGGTCTTGCCTATGCGAGCGCTAAACAAGCGACAGCAGATGAGGTCATGCGCTTAGCTCAGGTGCTCGGTCAACATGGCGGCATTTATACCACCCACATGCGTACGGAATTTGAAGAGATCATCTCTGCAATGGAAGAAGCGTTTGAGACGGGTCAGTTCGCTAAAGTGCCTGTTGTTATCTCACATCTTAAGTGTGCTGGTGCTGGCAATTGGGGACGAACAAAAGAAGTGCTTAATGTGATGGATGAGGCGGCGAAACACCAAGATGTGTCTTGTGACTGTTACCCGTACTCCGCTAGTTCATCAACACTCGACCTAAAACAAGTGACCGACGAGATCGATATCTTTATCACTTGGTCAGAAGCTGCACCTGAACATGCAGGCAAAATGCTCAAAGACATTGCCGAGGAGATGCAGCTGCCATTAATGGAAGCTGCAAAAGCAATTCAACCCGCTGGCGCGGTTTACCACTGCATGGATGAAAACGACGTAAAACGCGTTTTGAAATACAAACTGACCATGGTGGGCTCTGATGGTTTACCTAATGACCCGCATCCACACCCACGTTTGTGGGGCACTTTCCCGAAAGTGCTTGGGCACTACTGCCGCGAAGAGAAACTGTTTTCATTAGCGGAAGCCATTCACAAAATGACGGGCATGTCAGCCAAGCGATATAACTTAAAAGATCGTGGCGAAATAAAAGTCGGGGCTTACGCAGATTTAGTTTTATTTAACCCAAATACAATAAAAGATACTGCAACCTTTGAAAATCCTATTTCAATGGCAAAAGGTGTTGAATCTGTATTTGTTAATGGTGAGTTGTCTTATTTATCTGGCGATGTAACCAAAAATAGAAGTGGCGTATTTATTTATAGAAATGACGCCTAAAAATTAAAATTAATTTATTTATTATCAATTTAATAAAGTACTTATACTGGAGAATATTATGTCTATTAAGCGTTACGGTGTAGAAGGTGGAACAGGCACTGGTGGTCAACACCTTCCATTTGCACGAGCGACTGAAGCAGGCGGTTTCTTATACGTTTCTGGTCAAACACCAATGACCGACGGTGAAGTGGTAGAGGGTGGTATTGTTGACCAGTCTCGCCTAGCGATTCAGAACTGCGTAGATATCATGACTGAAGCAGGCTACACACTAGAAGATGTGGTTCATGTAAAGGTTGTTTTGACTGACTCTCGTTATTTCCAATCATTCAATAAGGTGTTCAAAGAGTTCTTTGGCGAGCACCCACCGGCACGTATTTGCATGGTGTGTGACCTAGTCGTTGACGTGAAGGTAGAAGTCGATGTGACTTGTTACCGCGAAGATCGCCGATAGACTTCACAAATAACAATTAAGAGTGCCGGAATAATTTCGTTCCCTGTTAATATTGTTTCGGTTCTCTCATCCCTACAAATATAATTCTTTGTTGTGTAGCAAAATAAATATTAATTAAATATAGGAAATTTTTATATTTAATTATTGTCTGAAATAGATGAGATAATACAGCTGCAGGAATTATATTAATCTGAAAGATGGATTTTGACATTGAGAGGTGTCCAATGAATAGTACACTTTTTCTTACTGGCTTCGGTGCATATGTAGTATTTCTGATTTGGCTTGGATGGTTTGTTTCGCGCAACCAAAAGTCGGGGGAAGATTTTCTATTAGGTGGCCGTGGCTTACCTCTGTTTCTTGTATTAGGTACAACCGTCGCGACTATGGTCGGAACGGGCTCAAGTATGGGCGCGGTTGGCTTTGGTTATGCTAACGGCTGGGCTGGTGCGCTTTATGGCATCGGTGGTGCCATTGGTATCTTGCTTCTTGCGCTATGGTTTGCTCCGGTTCGTAAACTGAACTTTATGACCATGAGTGAAGAGCTTGCTTACTATGTGGGTGCAAATCGTATCGTTAAAAACGTGGTTGGCTTGCTTATCTTTATTGCTTCTATTGGCTGGTTAGGCGCACATATTCTTGGCGGTGGTATGTACCTCGCTTGGATCGCTGACATCGACCTTAACCTAGCGAAAATCATCATTGCTGCAGCGTTCACTATCTATGTTGTGATTGGTGGTTACACTGCGGTTGTGTGGACGGATACGATTCAAGCCATCATTCTATTTGTTGGCTTCATTCTGATGGCGGTTCTATCGGTTCAACATATCGGTGGTATGGACAACCTATACGCAGCTATGGACCCGGCCGCAACGAGCTTCCTAGCGATTGAAAAACTTGGCATCATTCCAGCGGTATCTTTAGCGGTTGTGATTGGAGTTGGTGTACTTGCAACGCCTTCATTCCGTCAGCGTATCTACTCTGGTAAGGATGTATCTACGATTCGTCGCTCATTCGTTGCTTCTGGTGTGCTGTATCTATTCTTCTCAATCATTCCTGCGGTCATTGGTATGGCAGCGCATGCAATTGACCCAACATTAGATAACCCGAACTTCTCGTTCCCATACATTGCTGCAACTGTGTTGCCAGTAGGTATCGGTATGATTGTTCTGATTGCGGGTCTGTCAGCAACCATGTCGAGTGCAAGCTCTGATGCGATTGCGGGTGTGTCGATTCTACTGCGTGATGTTTACGTTATGTTCACAGGTCGTGTGCCAAACAAAGAATCCATGCTCAACTACTCTCGCCTAGCGCTGGTTGTGGTTATCGGCTTTGCTCTACTGTTTGCTCTGACTTCAAACGACATCATTGGCTACATCACTAAGATGATCTCTACCGTTATGTCAGGCATGTTCGTGTGCGGAATGCTAGGTCGCTTCTGGAAGCGTTACAACTGGCAAGGTGCTATCGCGACTTTAGCAGGTGCATCTGTGGCTTCATTCACTGTCATGCTCAACGCGGATTACACTGCCTTTTGGGGCAACCCAGTGATTCCATCTTGTCTATTCGCACTGACTGCGGGTGTGGTAGTGAGCTTATGTACGCCTGCCAACCAAGTCAGTCGTGAGATGGCAAAGGCGATTCTTGATGATGAACGCGCTCTGATGGAAATGGAATTGTCTGACTCAGGCGTCCTAGAAGAAGACAAATCTTCACAACGTCCTGCCACTCAAACTAGCTAGTTTTCTCCACAACTTTGGCTCTGCCTAGCAGAGCCTCTGTTTTTTTACTTTTCAAGATTAAGGTGTGTTATGTCGGCATCTTCTAATTTTAACATTGCTTTTTTTGGCGAGTGCATGGTCGAAATCAGTGGGTCTCCACTGATTAAAAAATTCGGCGGTGACACGCTCAATACGGCGCTTTACCTGTCTCGTTTAACTCAAAATCAAAATGTTTCTGTGCACTATGCGATGGGGCTTGGTCACGATGAATTATCTCAGAGTATGTTGGAAAACTGGCATCATGAAGGCATTCAAACTGAGTTGGTCGAACGCATAGAGAACAAACTGCCCGGCCTATACATGGTTGAAACGGATGAGACTGGTGAGCGTCACTTCCACTATTGGCGCAGTGATGCCGCAGCCAAGTTTTATTTTAATAGCGAAAGCCAAACCAAGCTTGAAGCTGCACTGGCTGAAAAGGCGCTAGATACGGTGTACCTAAGCGGTATCAGCCTTGCCATTCTAGACGACGATTCACGTCAACGCTTACTCGATGCCGTTTGTACCTTCTCACTTCAAGGTGGAAAGGTGATATTCGATAACAACTACCGCCCGCAACTTTGGTCAACAGAGCAAGCGCAACATTGGTATGCAAAACTTCTACCTTACGTCGATATTGCTTTGATTACAGAAGATGATGATCACATTGTCTGGGGCAGTGAAGAGTCGGTGCAAGCGAGATGTCTGCGCCTAGGCTGCAAAGAAGTGGTGATCAAGCGTGGTTGCGAGCCTTGTAAAATCATCACCACTAGCGAGCAAGGTATAGAAGAGCGTTACGTTGCGGCAAGTAAAGTGAACAAAGTCGTCGACACGTGCGCCGCAGGGGACTCGTTTGCCGCAGGTTATCTTGCTGCGCGCCTTACCGGAAAAAGTGCCAGTGCCTCAGCGCTATTAGGCCATCAATTAGCTTCAACCGTTATTCAATACTCAGGCGCGATTATTCCAGTTAACGCGATGAGTGAACTTATTATTGGGTCACAAGACCAGAAATAGAATCGGAAAACATTATGTCTCTACAAGCTACATCTCAAGAAATTATCAACAAACTACAGCAGTTCAAAGTTGTCCCTGTTATCCAAATCAACAAGGTTGAACATGCAGTACCTCTAGCCAAAGTTTTGGTTGAAAATGGCCTACCCGTCGCTGAAGTGACCTTCCGCACTGAAGCGGCAGCAGACGCAATCCGTGCAATGCGCGAAGCATATCCTGAAATGTGCATTGGCGCGGGAACCGTACTAACGTCAGAGCAAATTGATCTAGCAAAAGAAGCAGGAAGTGAGTTTGTGGTTGCTCCTGGCCTTAATCCAAACACGGTTCGTCGTTGCCAAGAGATAGGCATGCCTGTTGTTCCTGGAGTCAATAACCCAAGCCAAGTCGAGCAAGCACTAGAGCTTGGCTTAACCTTCCTAAAATTCTTTCCTGCGGAAGCATCTGGCGGCATTAGCATGGTGAAGTCTCTGCTTGCTCCATACGTTGATGTGTCATTTATGCCAACTGGTGGTATCGGTAAACACAATATCAACGACTATCTAGCGATTGACCGAGTGATTTGCTGTGGTGGTACTTGGATGGTGGCTCCAACATTGATTGAGAACGAACAATGGGATGAGATCGCGAAGCTTGTCCAAGAAGCGGTCGCGCATGTTGCGTAATTGAATCGAACATTAGTAAATTTGGGATGACACGGATGAACAAAGCAACGTTAGCACTACTTATTTCTGGCTTAATGGCGGGGCAAACAGCGATGGCAATGGCTCCTAATACTGATCTTAATCTTATGCCTTACCCTCAGGAAGTCGAACTGGGGAAAGGGCAAGTTGCGCTCGACAAAGATTTTAGTATCTATGTAAAAGGTTATGACTCTGAGCGTGTGCAATTCAATGTAAAACGCACGATGGAAAGGCTTTATCGTCAAACCGGTTTACCTATGCTTCATTGGCAAGCCGAGTCCGAGAAAGACGCAACCTTGGTGATTGATATTAGCAAGGCACCAAAAAGCCAAGTACAAGGCATCGAGAGTGATGAGTCTTACCAATTGGATGCAAAGCATGGTCAAATTGTTATCCGCTCTGAGCGTCCATATGGTGCGCTACATGGCTTAGAAACCTTCCTCCAGCTAGTGACAACGGATGCTAAAGGTTATCACGTGCCAGAAGTGTCGATTGAAGATGAGCCACGCTTTAAATGGCGTGGTGTTTCATACGATACGTCACGTCACTTTATCGAGTTCGATGTGATCTTACGTCAGCTTGATGCGATGGCATCGGCGAAGATGAATGTCTTCCATTGGCATATTTGGGATGACCAAGCGATTCGTATTCAGCTCGATAACTACACTAAGCTCTGGTCTGAAACGGCAGACGGTGACTACTACACCAAAGACGAGATTCGTTATGTGGTGAACTACGCGCGTAATCTTGGTATTCGTGTTATTCCTGAAATCTCTTTACCAGGGCATGCTTCAGCGGTTGCTCATGCTTATCCAGAATTGATGTCTGGTGTCGGCGAGCAAGCTTACCCTCAGCAGCGTGGTTGGGGTGTGTTTGAGCCGCTGATGGACCCAACCAACCCTGAACTGTACACCATGCTTGAAAGTGTCTTTGATGAGGTGGTGGAGCTGTTCCCTGATGAGTACTTCCATATTGGCGGTGACGAACCGAACTACAAACAGTGGAAAGAAAACCCGAACATTCAGAAGTTTATTGCTGACAATAACCTAGATGGTGAACGTGGCCTGCAATCTTATCTCAACACGAAAGTGGAAAAGATGCTTGAGCAGCGTGGTAAGAAAATGTCTGGTTGGGATGAGATCTGGCATAAAGACTTGCCGACTTCAATTGTTATCCAAAGTTGGCGTGGACACGACAGTATTGGTCGTGCCGCTAAAGAAGGGTATCAAGGGGTGCTTTCAACGGGCTATTACCTAGACCAGCCGCAGCCAACTAGCTACCACTACCGCAATGATCCAATGCCAACAGGCATTACTGTCGACGATAAACTGCATAGTGGTGAGCGATTCGCAACCTACGACTGGGTTAAACCGCGCAATAAGGGTGGCCCACGTAAAGGTAATCTGACCATCATCGAAGCAAAAGATGGTACGTACCGCGCGTTTACTGATTACAATGGTAAGTCTCGCCAAGAAGTACACATTCTTGAATATGTGCCGGGCAAGGTGTTCCGCGGTCATTTCGATAACTTTATGTCCTACACCGAGTTCAACTATGAGTTTGCTGGTGGCAAGCTTAAGCCAAGTAGCTATCAGCTTATCGGTAACGTTCGCTGGCCTGCGACAGGTGAGCTAGTGGCAGGAAGTTCAATCAAGGGTTCTGTCATTCCTCAGCCAAACGGTGGTTACCCCGCTGAGCTGACCAAAGAGGAACAGAAACTCATCTTGGGTGGTGAAATCACCATTTGGGGTGAAAATCTTGATTCAATGACCATCGAGCAACGTTTGTGGCCGCGTAGCTACGCGATTGCTGAGCGTTTGTGGTCTAGCCAAGAGCTTACTGATGAACGCAGCATGTATCGTCGTATGAATGCGATGGATACGTGGTCTGAAGTCTCTGTTGGCTTACGTCATCACGCAGACGCCAACATGATGCTCAAGCGCCTAGCAAATGGTGCGGATGTGATGCCTTTGCAAACACTGGCTAAGTACATTGAACCTGCGCAGTATTACGCGCGTCACTGGGAGAAGTGGATATCAACGCCGAACAAAGGCGATCTTTACAACCAATATGAACGCTTAAATCGCTTTGCTGATGCCCTGCCAGTAGAAAGCTTGGCGGTATATCAGATGAATGATTTGGTTGAGGCGTTTGCTAACGGTGATAAAGCCGCTCTGGATACATTACAAGGCCATTATCAAGCGGTGAAGTTTGCAGCCACTCAGGCTAAGCCAATCTTTGCAGCGAATGTCGCGTCAGTTGATACGGTTGCAGTGGCAGAGGCAAGTGTGCGAGTAGCAGACTTAGCCTTAACGTTAATTGAAACGGCTAAGCAAGGTCACCAAGTTCGCGCAGCGGATGCGGCAGAGTATCAAGCATTGATTGTTCAAAATGCCATCATCATTGATGAAACGATTGTCGCGATTGTTAAACCAACTGAGAGCTTACTTAAAACTCTGAGTAAATAATGGTTAAACTATTTGTCGCTAGCGCACGCTAGCGGCAAACTCCTTTTTATTTGGAAGTATTACAATGCAAGTAAGCGGTCACTTACGGTTTTTCATTGGAACCTACACGGATTCCCCGAGTCAGAGCCAAGGCATTGCTCAGGTCAGCTTAAACCCACAGACTGGTGAACTGACTCGCCTCGACGATTTCTACCCTCTACGTAATCCTTCTTACCTCAAACAGACCAGCCAAGCCCTATATAGTTTTTCAGAAGTTGCTCAGCAAGACGGTGCACAACTTGTCTGTATGCAAGGGGGCATCAATCACGCGCTGCCCATTTTAGGCGACTACCCTTGTCACTTAGACGTTTGTGAGAATAACCAATATCTTGCCGTTGCCAACTACGGCTCTGGTGATGTTAACGTGTTTTCTCTTGGCGATGATGGTGTACCAAGAGAGCTCGTGACGACGCTATTTGAAGAGGGTAAAGGCCCCAACCTTGATAGACAAGCGTCCCCACATGCCCACCAAGTCGTGTTTCAGCGTACGGAAAAAGCGTTGGTAAGCGTGGATTTAGGCAGCGATGCCATTCGCTTCTATCACATTGAACAAAAACAGTTTTGCTTGCAGCAAACGCTAGCTATGACACCTGGCTCTGGACCTCGCCATTTGGTGTTCAATCGCGCTGAAGATAAAGCTTATGTTGTGTGTGAGTTAAGTGAAACCCTGGTTGTGCTGACCAAGACAGACGCTGGCTGGCAAGTGTCACAGCAGTCAGACTTAATCCCAAATGGGGAGAAAGGAGAAGCGGCGTCCGCGATTAAGTTGTCGCGAGACGAGAGGTTTATTTATGTGTCATGTCGACAGCAGAACGTGTTGAGCTGCTTTGATGTTTCGCAACCTGCAGCGCAATGGCTTGGCTTAACCGATTGTGGCGGTGGTTTTCCACGTGATTTTGCTATTAGCGATTGTGGCGAGTGGGTAGTCGTCGCCAATCAGCATTCCAACAACCTTACTAGCTTTCGTCGTGACTTGAAGACGGGAGCCTTAGTCGCAACAGCCTACCAGTGCCAAATAGGCGCACCTGTCTGCGTAATTGAACAAATTAACGATTGAGAACAGTATGAAAATTCACCGTATTAACCCTACAAAACGTTGGTCAGATGTAACGGTATTTAATGGTATTGCTCACTTTGTCGAAGTGGCTGAAACGGATACCTCCGCAGACATTAAGGGGCAAGTACAGCAGATTTTTGATCAAGCTGAGCAGATGCTAGCAAGCGTCGATAGCGATAAAACGCGTATTTTGTCGGTCACTATCTACGTGACTGACTTTGCTAACTTCGATTCTTTGAATGAAGTGTGGGATAACTGGTTTGCGGAAGGCACAGCACCAAGTCGCGCTTGCGTTAAAGTCGAACTCGCAGATCCTAACCTATTGGTTGAAATGGCATTTGTCGCGGCTGCGGGTGAAAAGTATCAGTAGTATTTGCTGAGCAGAAACGTAAAAGGTAGCGAAATCGCTACCTTTTTTGATCGTGTACTTGCTGCGTGATTACGCTTTTTGCAGATCGCGAGCTGGGTAAGTCAGTGTCATACCATCTACCGTTACTCGAACGTAGAAGCCGCCGCTGCTTAGACCAACAACCACCATCTTACCGAAATCAACGCCTTTTGTTGCGACAACAACATCATCAATTGCAAACATGGAAACACCTTGAAGTTAATGGATAGAATTAATCTCTCGGCGCGGATTTAAACAGCAATTGCTCCTGACAACTAATCAGGTTTTTTGTCGTCACAATAAAACAAATTTTCCATCGGGTAGGCTAACCCCTCCATTAATAATTCTAATTTAAGTTGTTGTTTTTAAACGTTTCAACATAAGCTTTGTCTTCACCCATTATATGTTGGCGTAGCCAGTTTTTCAGAAAATCCATCAGTTCATCACCAATGTCTTCCTCTCTTTCTACGCGACTTTGAAATTCTAAGACCTGCTTAACTAAGTGTTGGTGTTTCGCGATATGGTCTTGGGTTTGTGCATACTCGATTTGTTCGAACAAAATTTCTTCATAGGCAAAGTGGTTAGCCGTGTAGTCAATCAAACCCTGAACCACTCGCTTGATCGAAGACAGGCCATAATTGTGTTTAAGCAGGTAATAGAGCTCGTTTATGAGATGAAGTAGGGCGCGATGTTGGCGATTAATCTCGTCTAAACCAATGTCGAGTTGGGTGTTCCATTCCATCAGTTTTTCTCGCTTAGCTTCATCGGCTTCTATTTGATTTGCGTCGGTAGCAAAGCGATGAAGTAAGGAGTCGATCTCCCCAGACAAGTTACGCACCGTAATACTGGCTATCAAGGTTTCCTGAGTCGATCGAACGTTGTTATCGGACTCCGAAGCAATAAGCGCTAGGCTATCTTGCAAGCTTTGAGTTTGACCTAGTTGCTGCTCTGATGATTGAGCAATATGTTGGCCGTAAGTACGTACTTCATCGATTTGTAGATTAAGCTCTTTGAATGTGTGCTCTGCCGTAGAGGCGATCTCCAATGAGCGTTGCATGCTGGATTTGTTTTCTTGCATGGTTTCCAACACGTCATCAGTTTTGGCTTGAAGATTGGTTATCTTATTGCGAATCTCTTCTGTTGCTTCTTGAGTTCTTTTTGACAAAGAACGGACTTCATCGGCGACGACGGCAAACCCGCGGCCTTGTTCACCTGCTCGGGCGCTCTCTATCGCTGCATTAAGCGCAAGTAAGTTAGTTTGTTCTGCGATTCCGCTAATGGTCTCCATCACTTGGCTAATTTGCGCGGTTTCGTCCATTAGTGACTGAAAATGTTCATTTGAATTATCAATATGCTGATTGGCGTTATCGAGCGCTTCTTCCAATGCGACCATGTCCTGAGAGCCTTGGTCTGCTTTAGATTTGGCTTGATTAGCCAATGTAGCGGTTGATTCACAGTAGCTAGAAACGTTCTGCGTGATTTCAGAGAGCTGGCTGATGATTTCTTTGGCTTTATCGACATCTTGTTTTTGCCCGAGCGCCCCCGTTTTGGAAATGCTCGAATCTTCTTGGACGGTAGCTGCCACTTCGACTAAACGAGCCGTTGATTTGCGAAGTGCGTGTACAGTTCGAGATATGTCTTCACCTATTCGGTTGAAGGTGCGTAATAACGGTGTATTGAGGGTATCTCTAGTATCAATCCTTACCGTAAGGTCGCCTTCTGAAAGATGGACAGCGGCTTGCTTAAGTTGGGCTAATAAACCCGCCATAGAAGTAATCGTAGAAACAACCACCAAGTGATACAGCAGCAAGAGTGCGAGCCACAACCATGATTGTTCAATAACGAGCTCAACAGCAATGGGAAGAATAAGCAAGGTTAGCAGCATTGACCACTGCATCGATGAGAGTCTATTTAAGCTAGAAAATAATGATCTGAACATACGCCAACTCCTTGGCCGGAAATCTGTTGCTCACTTCATTAAATTTAGGCGATAGATACGGAATGACCCACCGAAATCAGACATTAAATTGATTAAAATTAAGTCTAGTTGGTGTGTTCTTGAAGGGGGCTACCTATTGCGGTTGGCGAAGGACATTTCACGGAAATGGAAGACGCATTCGGATCAGGCTTCCTTCGGATACAGGTACAGACTCAATCGTCCCTTTATGTGCTCGGATAATACCGGCAGCGACTCCCATTCCTAGGCCAGTGCCCAATAGTCGTGGTTCATGCTTAGTAAAGAAAGCTTCGAATACGCGTTGCGCGGTTTCTTGTTCAATGCCCGTCCCAAAGTCACGAATATCAATCAATAAGCTGCCTTTCTCTAGGTAGCAATTGAGTTTGACCGGTAGGGTGTTTGGAGTATAGCGAAGAGCATTGTCCAAAATATTGAATATAGCTTGTTCGATAAGACTTTTACTTAAGAGTAGTGGTGTCGCGCAATCTTGAATATTGATATCAATGCGTTGGTGCTGACTTGTAAACCTTTCGGCAGTTTGGTGGATGATTGGAGCAATCAAGGAAGATTCCAAACACAAGTTTAACGTTCCATGCTGAAGTTTAGTGGCGTGCAAAAGATTATCAATGTATTGACTTAGACGTAGGCTATCGGAAGTTGCGCAGTCTACTAGCTCTATTTGCTCTTTCTCAGTGAGTTTAGGCATGTATTCTTTTAGGGAGCTGAGCGTACCAATAATAGTCGTTAATGGCGTTTTTAAGTCATGTGAAACGGAAAGCAACAGACTATTTCTGAGGTACGTTTGATTAAGCTTCTCTTGCTGTCTTCGGTAATAGTTGGTGAGGCGAATGATAATAAACGCAATGATAATAAAGGTAACAAGATCAACGACATCTTCAGTATGGGACATTTGGAATGTATATACTGGTTCTGTGAATAGAAAGTTGAAACTTACAGCCTCCATCACCGCGATGGAATAGGTATATAGAACGCGGCAATTAAGTGCTACGAAGACGACAGATAGCTGCAAGATCAATAAAGCTGGCACAGAAGTAGAGAAAAACTGATGGCTTGTCCATGATGTGGCTAACGCGATGATTAATACGATTAACGTGAACAATACGGATGAAATACGATTGATTTTCTGCATAGTCTGGTACAGCTGATTAACTCTATTTAAAGCCTATCAAATGATGGTGGTTTATTCGCGAAAATCCTCCAATTCTTTATTGGAGTGAGGTCAGCCTGATGACAATGGCGTGTTCCGCATGCGTTTTTACGATTTTTTTACGCGAATCGAGAAAGGGCATTTGGTAGAGTTCTCGTCAACCTAGTTTGATTTCTGCTCGCTACAATTAAATTGAAACAGTGAGCAATTTAGGAGTGTGATGATGAGTTACAAAGTATTGGTAGTGGATGATGAACCCAATATCCATACCTTTATTCGCATTTCCTTGACGGCTGAGGGCTTTGAATACATCGGTGCTGAAAATGTAAAGATGGCAAAGCAGCGTCTAGCTACGCAAGAGCCGCACGTGATCATTCTCGACTTAGGGCTGCCTGATGGCGAGGGGATGGAGTTGTTAACTAGTTTGCGCCAAACCAGTAAAACTCCAGTACTTATCTTAACTGCGCGTGATCAGGAAGAAGAAAAGATTCGTTTACTAGAAGCAGGCGCAAATGACTACTTAAGCAAGCCTTTTGGAATTCGAGAGCTGATTGCCCGCATCAAAGTTCTTGTTCGAGATCTTGTTTGTGAAGTTGTTATGGAAGATACGCTCAGCTTTGGTCAACTGTCTCTAACGAGAAGTACCAATCAGTGTTGGTTGAATGGTACAGAAGTGATGTTAACTAAAAAAGAATTCGCGTTTCTTGAACAATTGTTGAGTCACCCTGGTCAGCTTGTAAAGCAGGCTGATCTACTCTGTGAGATATGGGGGAAGAGTCATACTTGTGACACTCACTATTTAAGAATTTTGATAAGCCAGCTGCGTAAGAAATTAAATGACACTGCAGATGAGCAGAAAATCATCAAAACAGAGCCTGGTGTAGGCTACCGTCTAGTATCTCCGTTAGAAGGTACTTAGTTTTAATCTTTTTATTCCTCACTAGGGCATTCCTGCCTAATCAATCAAATTAATGATGATCCTGAATTTATCAGTGAAGCTTGCTTTGCTGATCTTTGGGGTGGCCGCCTATTAGACTAAATGATGAAGGTAACGACATGGCACACTTTACAGTAATTGGGCTAGGACGATTTGGCATAGCCGCAAGTTTAGAGCTCATACACTTAGGGCATTCGGTGACAGGGGTAGATCGAGAGTCGAAAATAGTGAGTAAGTATGTTGAAGCGCTTACACAAGCTGTGATTTGTGATTGCACCGATGAGAACGCTTTAAGAGAGCTAGATTTGGGTAACAGTGATGCAGTTTTGGTAGCGATTGGAGAAGACATGCAATCAAGCTTGTTGTGTACGCTAGCGCTTAAGAATCTTGGAGTTCCACAAATTTGGGTCAAAGCAAGTACCAAAGAGCATCATACAATTGTGTCTAAACTCGGGGTTCAGCGAATTATTCACCCAGAAGAGGAGATGGGTGTTCGTGTTGCACAAGCACTGAATTACCCCATGGTGCAGAATTATTTATCTATTGGGCACGGGTTATATGTTGTTGAAATCCATATTAAAGATACCCTAAATAATCAACCTCTAACACGAGTCCTTGGTGAGGTTAAGCGTAAGGTTCGAGCCGTGTTAGTCAAACGTGAAGACGTTGTCATTGTCGATATTGAAGATGAGTTTAGATTGAAGCGGGACGATACTTTATTGCTTACTGGCACAAGAGATGAGCTAAAGTATTTAGCTCCAAGGTTGGTGTAAGATGATGTTGTGGCACCCATCAATTTCTCTTATCCAACGTAAGCCTAAAGCTGGACTAAAAGCATTTACAGTTCCCCCATTAGCATTAAGTGTGAGTTTTCTTTTGCTGATTGTGTGTGGAACGGCGTTGTTGAAATTACCCCTATCGACACATCAGCCTATCACATGGTTTGACAGCTTATTTACTGCTACTTCTGCCGTTACATTGACAGGTTTGGTTGTGGTAGATACAGGAACAGAGTTTACCTTGTTTGGTCAAATGATCATCGCGCTTTTAATTCAGTGTGGAGGGTTGGGATTGATGACATTTGCCATTGTTACTTTGATGGCTCTTGGAGGAAAAATTGGCTTTTTGGAACGTTCTATTGCGCGAGAAGCATTTAATCAAACTGACACCTCGACCATAGTTTCTACCGCCAAATCGGTGATCATCTTTGCGTTACTGATTGAGTCCATAGGGATGGTTACTCTCAGCTGGTATTGGAGTTCAGAGTTGGGCTGGAAAACGAGCCTATTCCATGGATTCTTTTATACCATCAGTGCTTTTAACAATGCTGGCTTTGCCTTGAGTTCCGACAGCTTAATACCATACGTTGATGACCCAGTAGTCAATGTGACCATTACGGGGCTTTTTATTGCTGGTGGTTTAGGCTTTTCAGTATGGATGGACTTAAAGCGTCATCGAACTTGGTCAAAGTTGACGGTATACAGTCGTATGATGATTATTGGTACAGTGATAGTTAATTGTGTAGCTCTTATTGCCATCTATCTTATTGAATATGATAACCCTAACACGCTTGCTCCATTGAGTGAGGCAGGTAAATGGTGGGCAGCTTGGTTTCAGGCGGTCACTCCACGAACTGCAGGGTTCAACACCTTAGCCATCGATCAACTAGAGGATGCAACTACAGCGATAATGTTGTTGTTAATGTTTATTGGTGGGGGATCAATGAGCACGGCAAGTGGAGTAAAAGTTGTCACAGTGATGGTTTTAGTCCTCGCCACTTATTCGTATTTAAAACGCGATGAACAGGTGTGCATGTTCAAGCGAGAAATAGCTAGAGAGACGATTATTAAATCTTTGGCACTTACAACAATCTCTGCCTCCGTGATTTGGCTAGCTATTTTCTCTCTACTTTTAAGCGAAGATGCGCCACTTATCGACGTTGTTTTCGAGGCTGTCTCGGCTTTAGGAACTGTTGGTCTCTCAAGAGGGTTAACTGGTCAACTTTCTCCTGTTGGTGAAAGTGTGATTATAGGTATGATGTTTATTGGTCGACTTGGACCACTAACTTTGGCTTATTTTTTGGCGATGCCGCGGCAAAGAAAAGTTCGCTATGCAGAAACTAAGTTAGCGATTGGCTAGCGATATGCAAAGGAATTATGTTTTAAAATAGTCCCAAATCAGCTGTGCGACAGGGCCAAGCGCTGTGGTTTTTTTTCGCGCAACGTAGATAGGTACGTTGAGTGGTTCAAAAGTTGGAACAGGGATGAGCCCTAGTTCATGCTCGGTTTCATGTGTGGCGAGTCGTCCCCAACCTAAGCCACTTTTTATCAGCGACTTTTTTGTTTGATGATCAGAGACATACCACTGCAAGGCTTGCTTGACGATCCCCGAGTCTGGGTTTGACTTGTAGGATGATTTAACCACGACTTGCGGGTATTCATACAAATCACTCTGTTTGATTTCGTCTAGCTTAGCCAAAGGGAACTGGTCTGAAATGAATACGGGCAAGCTCAGGTTATCAATGCGCTGATACTCCACCAACTCTTGGTTTAGCTCTCTTACGGCATAAATACCGATATCCACTTTATCATCCAACAACATACGTTCGCCTGAGGCGGTTTCAATGTCTAGATGAATCACAGTTTCTGGGTAGGATTGCTTAATGTGTTTGAGAAGCTCGGTTACTTTGTCGGTCGGGAAGATCGCACTAATACTGATTTCGAGTTCACTTTCGACTTCACTGTTCATCTGACGCGCGAACAGGTCGAACTCGTTGGCAGCATCGAGCAACCGCTGGATTTTTTGCAGCAGAACTTTTCCTTCTCTGGTAAGAGTCGGGCGGTAAGTGTCACGATCAAAAATCTCTATTTGATAGTGATCTTCAACCTGCTTAACGGAATAAGACACCGCGCTACGCGCTTTAAATAGCTTTTCGCTTGCTTTGCGAAAGCTACCTTCCTGATGAATCACGTTAACAACGTGCAAATGTTCTAAGGCAATCATGGTCTAATAATATGACCGTTGTGGTCTAAAAGCTATGCTTTTTTCGTTCATGTTTCTCTTCTAAAGTAACTCCATCGCCAGAAAATACTCAGCTTAACCAAGCGGTTTGTTCGTACTGGCAGAAGATGGCCAACTATTTTGAACATTTAGGAGTGAGACTATGACTTTCCAGATTTTAACGACCCCAGATAGCGCATTTGTCGACCTACCTGACTACCCATTTGCCCCTAACTATGTCGAGGTTGAGGGAATGCAAATGCACTTCATTGATGAGGGAGAAAAGGACGCTCAGGTTATTTTTCTGCTTCATGGTCAGCCTTCGTGGAGCTATCTCTATCGCCATATGGTGCCTGTGCTCGTGAAGGCAGGGTATCGTGTCATTGCCCCTGACCTCATTGGCTTTGGTAAGTCTGAAAAGCCAGCGACAAGTGATGTGCATACCTACGCGAATCATGTCCGTTGGATGACAAGTTTTATTCGTCAAATTGGTGTTCGCCACGGTGCGGCATTCATGCAGGATTGGGGTGGAATGATTGGCTTACGCGCTTTAGCGAATGAACCTCAATGGTTAGATCGCTTGGTGGTAGCCAATACTGCTCTCGCTGAGATGAACGGCTTAGAAAAGTTTATGGTGCCAAAAGTGTTGAAGGTCATGGCTGCTGCTGCGGGTAAAGCAACGCTCGATAAGTTGTCAAACAAGATCAACTACGGCAATTGGGCTGGATACTTCAGACATAGCGAACAGCTAGAGATTGGCAAAGTCATCCAAATATTGACGACCAAAGAGCTGAGTAGTGAAGAAATGCGAGCCTACGATGCACCGTTCCCGTCATCTGAGTTCTATGCAGCACCACGAAAAATGCCTGAAATCGTTGCCGCTGAACTTGATGAAGTGAATAAGGATTGGAAAAAACTCAAGCAGTGGAACAAGCCTGTGTTGACGCTATTTAGCGATCAAGACCCATTCCTTGCAGGGCAAGGTTACGACGAGAAATTCCAGAACAATTTCCCTGGCGCTTCGGGTCAACCACATATCACGATAAACAACGCATCCCACTTTTTACAAGAAGATCAATCAGTCCAGCTAGCCAACAAAATGGTCGATTGGTTAGAGCAAACTCAATATAAACAAGAGAAGGTAACAGCATGAAAGTATTAGCAATTGGAGCAAATGGTGTCATTGGACAAGCCGTCGTTAACCAACTGAGTCAGAATCATCAAGTGATAGCGGTTGGGCATAGCCGTGGAGAGGTTACCGTCGATATTGAAGACCAAGCGTCGATCAGAGCTTTGTTTGAGCAAGTTGGTCAGGTAGATGCGATTGTTTCTATGGCGGGTAACGGTGAAATGGGCAGCATCGCCGACATGCCAAGCTCAGGCTATGCGGAGGTTTTGAAGGGTAAGCTGATGGGACAGGTTAACCTCGTTCGTATAGGTCTGGAATATTTGAAAGAGGGAGGTTCTATTACCTTAACTTCTGGTCAGGCTGCCAACTACCCAATGGCGGGTACAGCGGCGATTTCTATTGGTGTAGCGGGTATTAATGCGTTTGTCGGTGTTGCTGCCTTAGAGCTTGAAGAGGGCAAGCGTATCAATGCGGTCAGCCCTGCTGTGGTTAAAGAGACTATAGAGCAATGGGGTGTTGATAGCAGCACAGGAATTCCTGCAAGTGAAGTGGCTAAATTCTATCAACACAGTATTGAAGGGAGTGACAACGGACAAATCTTTGATGCTGTTTTAGCTCACTAGTATTAACAAATGCAAAACGCCCAACAGATGGTATGTCTGTTGGGTTGAGTTAAGGCTACTATTAATAAACATCGCTATGATGCTTTGGCTTGAGCTTTAACGTACTTCTTTACTTTCTTCATTGCCATTTGGCGTTTCAGGGGTGACAGGTAGTCGATAAATAGATTACCAGAGAGGTGGTCTATTTCGTGCTGCATCACAATGGCTAGGAACTCATCACTTTCAACTGTGATCGGATTTCCCTCTCGATCCAGCGCGGACACAACCACAGAAGTAAAACGTTCAACTTCAGCGTAGTAATCGGGCACAGACAGGCATCCCTCTTGACCAAAGGCTTTGTTTTCACCACTGATGACTTCAGGGTTAACTAGGATTAGTGGTTCATCTCTGTTATCTGAAAGGTCAATGATCACCACCGCTTCTTTACGACCTACCTGTGTAGATGCCAAACCAATCCCGTTGTCAGTCGCATATAGGGTTTCGAGCATATCGTCGATTAGAGTTTGTATTGACGCAATGTCCGTGACTCTTTCAGCGGTTATCTTGAGGCGCGGATCTGGGGCAGTGAGAATATCTAATAGGGCCATTTCTTCATTCTTACTAAATTAAATCATAGGGTTAGTTTAAAACCTTCATGACTTGCTTTAAAGCCTAATTGCTCGTAGAACCTGATTGCGTCTGGACGAAGTTTGTCGCTGGTGAGTTGAACCATGCTACAACCTTTCTTTCTCGCAAGCTCTATAGCATGTTCGAACATACGTTCTCCGAAGCCCAAACCTCGGTATGTTTCATGGATTCGAACACCTTCAATAAGGCAGCGCCAGCTACCAATATGAGTGAGATAAGGAATAAACGTTAGTTGTAGCATGCCGACAAGTTGATTTTGTTTCTCTACCACCAGTAGAAGGTTGTTTGGGTCTGCATCAATTGCCTCGAAAGCATCGATGTAGGCATTGTTCAAAGGCAGGGAAGGGTCTTCTCTTTTGTTACCTAATACGTCGTTGGCAAGTAGTGATACAAGATGCTCCAAGTCACTCATAACTGCTGTTCTGTAGTCTAGTTGCATTTCGGCCTCCTTCATGTTCGGTTCACTAACTTACAGAAAAGACGACTCTTTGGCTATTCACAGGATACTGAAACTCTAGAACAACACCTTAACTGCCTTGGGCGCATAGAGCATGAGATAGATCAGATGAGTCTATGTTTTAAGCTCATTTTGATGCATATTGAAGTTCAACAAATGAACAATGGAGGTAAAATGGGGACGTCAGTTTTTCTTAGCTACCCAAACGCATATACCCAATGCCAACTTGATTTCATTTCTGCTCTCTCTTGTTATCTCACTGAACGTGGCTACTCACCAAGAACGTTAGGCGTAACAGACTACGATTTGGATGCACCGCTGAAGTCGATACGACGTTTGATGTCGGAATCTAATGGTCTGATTACGGTCGCTTTTCGTCGCTATTATGTTGAGCAGGGGGCTGCGAAACCTGGGAGCTCGTCAGAGTACGATATCAGCAAGCAGTGGTTTACTAGCCCATACAGTCAAATTGAGCCTGCCATGGCATTCCAGTTGGGGTTGCCTGTGTTGATCTTGCGTGAAAGCCGAGTCATCGCGGATGGAATCTTAGATAAAGGCGTTCTTGGTACGTATATGCCGGAATTTCATCTGGGTGGCTCATGTGCTCAATATCTTCACTCGCGTGAATTCAATCAGCTGATTAGGAAATGGGAATCTCAGGTCGAAAGGGTCGTCGAAAACCGTGGCAATCCACCTGTTCTCTATTAAGGACAGCAGTGAATAGAACTTTTGCAATTGGTTTTTATGCCATGCCTCTAAAGTCTATTCACGCTTTTAACGCCTACTTTCACAAAATTTCTCTTCGTCTATTCCACAAATCTGATACAGATAGCTTTATTAATAAAATGTAGTGATGTTTTATATGCTTTGTTAATGGTGTTTGCGCTCTAACAGAGCCAGACATTTAGCTAGTAGGAATATCTTTGTGAATCAGATGCTTGGTAGAGACTCTTCGGTTTCTGATACCGAACCAATGACGAAAAAAACGCATCGTGCCAAGTTTAAGTGGCGGGGCATCGAAGTGCGACTGGGTCTCGCGTTGGCAATGCTATCGATGACAACGTTACTGCTCGCCCTTTTTAGTTCGACCACTTATGACAAGCTAGAAAGCGCGTTGCTTGAGCTCAAGGAAAAAGAAATCCCAGCTCTTGAGCAGGCGGCTAGGCTAAACGATATGGTGCGTTTGGTGATCACGGACTCGTCTCAACTGGTCGCAGCCGATTCGAACCTTGAAAGGCGTAATGCCATGGTTCGTATTGAAGACAGCATAGAAGAGATGAACCAAGTTCTTGCCCACTTTCCTGAGTACCATGCTTATTTTAAAGACTTGATTATGCAGGTGAGTAACAGCCTGAGTTTGCTTTATCAAAGTGGTGAAGAATCGCGGCAGCTCAACAAAGAGTTACGCAACCTGTTGGAAGGTTTTTATCCTCTCTTACAGCAAGTGAGTGAAGAGCTTGATAGCTTACCTGCGGAGCAAAAGTCTCGTCTGCAGTACAGCCAGCTAAAGGCGTTGTTGTTCTATCAATTAGGTTTGGTTGAGAAGCTTTATAACGATGGCAGCTTCAACGAGTTGGATTACACAACCTATCGTCTAGAGCAATTGGGCCAAGATTGGTTTAGCTTGTGGCTCGAAAGTGGGCTCGCTGAATCTTTGCCTGCGCTTGATGAAAAGCTCTCGGTTATTTACACCCTTGCCTCTCGCTCAAGCCGTTTAGTTCAGCTCAAGAATCAAGCGTTGGAGCATTACTATCAGCAGGAATTTTTACTTGAAAACAGCCGTAAATACCTGCATCAACTCTCCGTTCAAATAGAGCGAAATACGTCAAACGTTAACTTAGAAATTGATTCGTCGATTGCCCATGTACAAGCCTCATTAGCTTCAAATCGCACCTTCTCGCTTGCTCTCTCGGTGTTTAGTCTATTTGCCGCAGCTGGGATCGCGTGGTTCTACGTACGTAAGAATATTTTGGAGCGCCTGCTTAACCTTAGAGACGATATGTTTGCCATCTCAACAGGGCACTTGGATACCCAGATCGAGTTAAAAGGGCAGGATGAAATAACCCAAATGGCGAAGTCTCTACAAGTGTTCCAAGCTACCGCAAAAGTAGTGAAAAAAACCAATCAAAAACTGGAAGCTGAAGTCGAAGAGCGCAGGCTGGCAGAAGAGAAACTTCGCGTCACTCAAGATGAGCTGGTTCAAGCTGGCAAGCTGGCCGCATTGGGGCAATTGAGTGTTGGAATTACTCATGAAATAAACCAACCTTTAACCGCGATCAGTAGTCATACTCGCAGCGCGCAAAAGTGGCTGGAGCAAGAGCGCGCAGATAAAGCCACCCAGAATCTGCACAAAATAGAAACCCTGCTGGGCAAAGTCGCGGCTCTGACGCGTCACTTGAAAGCCTTCTCACGCAAGAGCGATGGTAAAGTGAGCTCGGTAGCGGTGATGCCTGTCGTCAACGATGCGATAGAGCTCTTTGCCAATAAGCAGATCCCGATAGTGCTCGACTGTAATCTCTCTTCTTGTGAGAGTGTTCGAGCAAATCCGATTCGCTTAGAGCAAGTGTTAGTTAACTTAATCAGCAATGCGATTGATGCCGTAGAACAAACCCCTGAGCCGCTTATTTCGGTGTCTGTCTCTAGAGCAGGAGAAGAGGTTACTATTGCGGTTAAAGACAATGGCAAAGGCATACTTGCTGACGATATTTCTCATATTTTCGACCCATTTTATACCCGTAAAGAGGTGGGTAAGGGCTTAGGATTAGGGCTCTCTATCGCTTTTAATATCATCAAAGATTTTGGTGGTTCAATTCGGGTTAACTCACAGCCGCAGCAGGGTAGTGAGTTTGTTGTTCATTTAGAAGGCGCAAGAACATGACGATGGAAAAGCAAATCACCCTCATTGACGATGAATTGGATGTCGTAGAGGCAGTCAGTGAGATGCTAGAGCTTGAAGGCTTTAACGTAACCAGTTTTACCGACCCAAAAGCGGGGTTGAAGTCGTTATCTCCGGACAGTAAGCAAGTTGTTCTATGCGATGTACGTATGCCGCAACTTGATGGTTTATCCATGCTAGATGCGATTCAAAGTCGTTCGCCTGCGTGTGAAATCATCCTGATGAGTGGTCATGGTGATATTCCTATGGCGATAGAAGCGATGAAGCTTGGTGCATTCGACTTTATTGAAAAGCCGCTACAAAGTGACGAGCTGATAGAAAAGCTCAACCTCGCTTCAACGCAAATCCAGAATGCCCCAGATACGCTTTCGGATACGCCAGAGCTACCGATTGAAAATGTCGTGATTGGGGTTTCTAGTCAAATGGAGATGGTACGAAGCCAGGTGTTAGCTTTGGCTCGAACTGGGGTGGATACCATCATCAATGGTGAAACTGGGACGGGTAAAGAAGTGATTGCTAGAGCCCTGCATCGTTACTCGAAACGCCGTGATAAGCCGTTTGTTGCCATTAACTGTGGCGGTATGACAGAAAGCATCATTGAGAGTGAGTTGTTTGGGCATGAGGCAGGCTCTTTTACCAGTGCGAACAAAAAGCGTATCGGGAAAATTGAGCAGGCAAACGGTGGTACTTTATTTCTTGATGAGATTGAAAGCATGCCGATTTCGGTTCAGATTAAGTTGCTCAGAGTGATACAAGAGCGAGTCATTGAACGTGTTGGCGGTAATTTACTAATTCCGGTAGATATTGTTGTGGTTGCTGCGAGCAAAGCTGATCTATCGGAGCTGAGCCAGCGCGGTGAGTTTAGGGCAGATTTGTTTTATCGACTCAATATCGCCAGTCTAAATTTACCGCCATTACGCCAGCGTAAAGAAGACATTCAGTCTCTGTTTAGGCACTTTGTGGTTCAAGCCAGTAAAAAATACAAGACGCGACCATCGACCCTCTACGCTGAGCAAATACAACAGCTGTGCCGTCATGACTGGCCCGGAAATGTGCGTGAGCTAAGAAACGTCGCGGATCGATTTGTATTGGGCATTGTGGGCGAAGGGTTTGATTTGCAAGCACCGTCGACTCAAGGTAGCGAAGCCTTTGCGTTTGAGCAGCAAATGGAGCAGTACGAGCGCAATGTTCTCACAGAAGCGCTAATCGAAATGGCAGGTAATATTAATGAAGTGTCGCTGCGGCTAAATTTACCGCGCAAGACCTTGTATAGAAAGATGAAAAAGCATCAATTAGACAAAGAGAGCTTTAAAGCGAATCGAACCAACTGAACTATAGACACAAATGACTCAATATAACGGAGTGATAGTGTGGCTGAAGTTATATTATTGAATTTTAAGGTTAAATTATTTGGCATGGAGAGTGCAATAGAGTAACCACTCTGATTTAAACTTGCGGAAACAAATCTGTAAAGCGGATATAAACCGTTGTTGTCAGAGTCGATTAAAAATCAATAAAACAATTTGCTGCAAGGAGAAACCGATGAAGCAAATCTTAACCAGTGGTATCACTCTATTGTTAGGTGTTAGCTCAATTGCCATGGCGGGCAACGAACCAGCGCAGGTCGGCCCACGCCCTCTCTATCTCGTTAGCGATATGGAAGAGAGTCCTCTAAAAACTAAGCTTGAAAGCTGTAGTGACGGCCCATTTTATCGTAGCGATTTTTCGATTGGTCACCGCGGCGCAGCAATGCAGTTTCCTGAGCATACCAAAGAGTCGTACCTTGCGGCGATTGCGATGGGAGCAGGTGTGCTTGAATGTGATGTGACCTTTACCAAAGATAAACAACTGGTTTGTCGTCATTCACAAAGCGATCTCCACACCACAACCGATGTTCTTGCTCATCCTGAGCTTGCTAAGAAGTGCTCGGTGCCGTTTAAACCAGCTAATCCTGAGACTGGCGAGGATGCCCAAGTCGAGTGTCGTACCTCTGACTTTACTTTGGCTGAGTTTAGAACCTTGAAAGGCAAGATGGATGGTGCAAACCCTAAAGCTACTACTATTGAAGAATACATGAACGGGACGCCTGGTTGGCGTACAGATCTTTACTCACAAACCGGTACTTTGATGACCCATGCTGAAAGTGCAGCATTGTTCAAAAAGCATGGCGTGAAGGTGACTCCAGAGCTGAAATCAGCCAAAGTTGAGATGCCTTATCAGGGCTTCAGCCAAGAGAATTACGCGCAGAAGTTAATTGATGAGCTTAAAGCGGCAGGGTTTACAGCCAAAGACGCTTATGTTCAGTCATTCAATCTAGATGACGTGAAATACTGGATTAAAAACGAACCTGAGTTTGGTAAACAAGCCGTTTACCTCGACGATCGTGTTTACAACCTAGAAGGCTTTACTGCGACATTAGAGAACATGAAAGCGCTATCTAAAGATGGTGTTCAGATCATCGCTCCACCTCTTTATGCACTGATTCAGTTAGATGATAAGAATGCGATTGTTGCGTCAGAATACGCGAAGTTAGCCAAACAAGCCGATCTCGATATTATCGCTTGGACACTAGAGCGTTCTGGCCCACTTGCGCAAGGTGGCGGTTGGTATTACCAAAGCGTGACTGAGCAAATTAACCAAGATGGCGACATGATGAAGGTGTTGGATGTGTTGGCGAAAGATGTTGGCGTACTAGGTGTATTCAGTGATTGGCCGTCAACGGTCACTTACTACGCAAATTGTATGGATATCTAATCGGCGATACTGTCTAAGTTAGTAAGATTTTTTACTATAGATTAAGGGCTTTCGAGCCCTTTTTTAATTATAAATTCCATGAGACAAAAATGACCCAAATAGCATGACTCGGACAAGACATATTTGACCCAAATTCAATGGTGTTAAATTTTGCTTCATCTAAGTTGTTGAAACTAATGGTAAAAATATATGGCACGTCCCCTGCAATAGCAAAGGTGAACATCAACAATAACGTGAATGTAAGGTTCTAATATGAAAAACAGTGTAAAAGGATTGTTAATCGCTGGCTCTTTGCTGCTTCCATCTATGGCGATGGCAAGTGAGTGTGCTAACCGTGGGGTACTGGATGAAAGGTATTGTGATGAAAACCAAGATCTAGTGGCTGATTCACCAAAAGACTCGAATGAGTGGATCGACCCAAGCACCTTGGTTTTTACCTACACACCAGTAGAAGATCCAGCGCTGTATAAAGATGCGTTTGCCGATTTCCAAGCACACCTAAGCAAAATCACTGGCAAAAAGGTCATTTACTACACTGTTCACTCTAACTCTGCTCAGGTTGAAGCCATGCGCTCTGGTCGTTTGCATGTCGCAGGTTTCTCAACGGGTCCTACAGGCTACGCGGTAAACCTAGCGGGTTACGTGCCAATTGCGGTAAAAGGTGACGAAGCCGGTTTCCAAGGCTACAACCTAGTGACTATCGTTCGTAAAGACAGTGGTATTAACGAAATGGCTGACTTGAAAGGTAAGCGCGTTGCCCACACTTCGGCCTCTTCAAATTCGGGTAACCTAGCACCACGTGCTCTATTCCCAGCTCAAGGCTTAGTACCTGATCAAGACTATAAAGTGCTTTACTCCGGTAAACATGACCAATCAATCCTAGGTGTCTACAACGGTGACTACGACGCGGCACCAGTCGCATCAGACGTGTACGACCGCATGGTTGCAGCCGGTCGTGTTGATGACTCTGAACTTAATATCATCTACCGTAGCCCACGTTTTCCAACATCCGCTTTTGGCTATGCTCACAATCTAAAACCTGAACTGGTTGAGAAGATTAACGAGGCCTTCTTTAGCTATCGCTTTACTCAAGAAATGAGTGATTCATTTAAAGGCGCAGACCGTTTCTCACCAATTACATACCAAGAAGATTGGTCAGTTATCCGAGATATTGCTCATGCCACTGGTACTGCTTATACAAAAACCGGTCTAAAAAAACTGGCTGAAAAAGATGCAGCCAAGCGCGCAAAGAAAAAAGCAGCCGAGCTAGCGAAGCAAGCCACCAACCAATAAAACAATAGTTTCTAATTCTCTAATAACGTCAAAAAGTACGGTGCCTAATGTGTAGGGCACGGGCATCGTACACCCTAAATTTGGGCTCAAAATAAGAAAACAAGGAATAGTAGTATGGCCGTAGCAAGCTGTGACGCATCAAAATACGACGGAATAAAGATCAACAATCTCTTTCATGAATACGTGGCAGGTAAGCCAATCCTTAAAGGCATCGACATCGACATCGATCAACCGGGCATCATTGCCATCATAGGCCCATCGGGTACAGGTAAAAGTACCTTATTGCGTTGCATTAACCGCTTAAACGACCCAACCAGTGGTGAAATTCTATTTGAAGGTGAAGACCTGACTAAACTCAGTGGTCAAGCGCTACGCAAACAGCGCCGACACATTGGTATGGTTTTCCAAGAATACAATCTGGTTGAAAGGCTCACAGTCATTGAAAATGTGCTCAGTGGCCGTTTAGGTTACATGTCTTCTTGGAACGCATGGCGTCGTAACTACTCGAAAGAAGATCTAGAAAAAGCGTTTGAGCTTCTTGAATTCGTTGGCCTGCAAGATTTTGCTAATCAACGTGCTGATAGCCTTTCCGGTGGTCAGCGCCAACGTGTTGGTATTGCGCGCGCAGTCATGCAAGACCCATACATCTTGTTGGCCGATGAGCCAACCTCATCTCTCGACCCTAAAACCGCGGTCGAGATTATGGAGCTGATGGAGACGTTTGCCAAAGATAAGAAAATCCCAGTTCTTGTGAATATCCATGATGTGAATTTGGCGAAGCGATTTGCCAATCGCATCATTGGTATGTGTAACGGGAAAGTGCATTACGATGGCAGCCCAGAAGGGATCAGCGAAGAAGATCTGAAGATCATCTATGGAGGTGAGTCATGGCTAGATTAAGCACGTCACCTTCTTCCGTAAACGTGGAAAACCCCTTCAAAGCATCATGGGCGAGTCGAGTCGGCGTGGTTGCAGTGGTTGCTTATCTGTTTTACAGCTTCTCGACACTGAACCTTAGCTTTGAACGACTGATTATCGGTTTTGGAGAAAGTGAGCGTTTACTATCACGCATGTTTCCACCCGATTTCTCTCGTTCGAACCTGCTACTTAGTGGCTTAGCGGAAAGTTTGCAGATAGCGATAATCTCTAGTTTCTTTGGCATCGTTATCTCATTGTTTCTCGGTCTTTTGGCGGCAAGAAACATGATGCCTTCGATTGTCTCGACACCAATACGTGGTTTTATCGCGCTATGCCGTTCATTTCATCCGGTCATTATTGCCATCTTATTCGTTAAAGCTGTGGGCTTTGGCGCGTTAGCGGGGATTCTGACCTTGGTGTTTGCTTCGATTGGTTTTATCGCCAAGCTTTTTGCTGAAGCCATTGAAGAGATCTCGTTTAAACAGGTTGAAGCCATTCGAGCAACAGGGGCAAGCTTTGCGAGTGTGATTTTGTTTGCGGTAATGCCACAGGTATTTACGCGTTTTATCGGCTTTGCTAGCTATCAACTTGACTCGAATTTACGTAACTCAACCATGGTGGGTATTGTTGGTGCAGGCGGCTTAGGTGGCACTCTTTTCTCTGCTTTCCAACGTTTTGATTACGACTTTGTTGCCGCCATTCTTATCACCATTATTGCACTGATTCTTGTAGGTGAATTCTTATCTAATGTAGTAAGGAGAATCTTCTAATGACAACCGCTTCAATTGATAGAGAGTGGCAGCGTTTTACGTTCAATGAGCGTTTGGCAAGGTTCGCCGCTTATTTGTGTTTTGTATCAGCGATAGTTTGGTCTTGGCAGACCGTGGAAATCATTCCAGAGTTCCTTTATGACGCACCTGCGCAGTTTGGTGACATGTTTAGCCGCATGGTTCCGTTGGATTACGGTTTTTATCCTGAAATGATTCATGCTGCCCTGATTGAAACCCTGCACATTGCAACTCTTGGAACACTTTTCACTTTGATTCTAGCTATTCCACTAGCCTTGCTAAACGCACCTAACATTACGCCAAGCAAAACATTGAACTGGATTGCGCAGTTCTTCTTGGTTTCTTCGCGTTCGGTGAACTCTCTGGTATGGGCATTGCTGTTTATCGCTCTGTTCGGCCCAGGCGTATTAGCAGGAATCATGGCGATTGCTGTTCGCAGTGTGGGGTTTGTCGGTAAACTTCTCGCAGAGGCGATTGCTGAAGCGAACATGGGGACAATCGAAGCCTTAAAAGCGACGGGTGCCTCTTGGATGAGTATTCTGCTAAAAGGCTACTGGCCTCAAGTTATGCCTGCTTTTTTCTCGATTGTCTTATTCCGTTGGGATATCAATGTTCGAGAATCTGCCGTGCTAGGTCTTGTAGGTGCTGGTGGTATCGGGGTAGTGCTTAACGACGCGCAAAACCTGTTCGAGTGGCAAAAGGTGTCGATGGTTCTAGTGAGTATCTTCGCTGTGGTTATTCTCGCTGAAGCACTGGTCGTGCATGTACGTAAGAAGCTGATCTAGATAGCTTAGAGTTGAATTGAGTTTCTATTTTAAGGCAGGGTAACCTGCCTTTTTGCGTTCTAGAAGGGATCAATAAGAATAGTTGGACCTGTTTAGTGACTAATGCATCAATTAGAAACTAAACTTAAGGAGTACTTGATGTCGTTTTGGAGGTAGCTATGGATGTTCTAGTTCAGTTTGATAGAACCGGAAGCTATCAAGATAATCCTTGGGATCTACCAGTTTCATACCAGAAAGGAGAGATCCACTCAGTGACTCCTCTTGCCGCGATTGTGTTGATTGATAGGCGCGAAGCTCATCTCTATTTTCATGAGAAAGACAAGCAGTTCAGCACCGAGAAATGAAGCTCAATCGGTAAGTTAAGTCCAAGCAAGGGTAGAGGTCATTTCTGTTGTTGCGATTGGACTAAAGGTTTCGCGCGCCTTGAAATTACTCGTCGGTTCTGTTTAAAAAAACACATTACTAATAAAAGTCTTAATTACGAACTAAACTTAAGGGATGCTCGATGTGTTAGGAGGTAAGCATGGAGTTTCTTGTCCAGTTCGACGAAGAGGGTTTGTACCAAAACAACCCATGGGACATCCCAGTTCCCTATATGAAAGGGGAAGTGCGCGCACTTAATCCTCTTCTTGCTATGGTAATGATTGAAAGGAATCAAGCCCACCTGTACACCAACCTTAAAGATAAGCGACTGCCTATCTCTGAAGGAGAAGAGTGATCTAACCTTAATAGAGACGTAGTAGCTACCTTACTGCGTCTCTTTTTGTGCCAGTAGCTGTTTTGCAAACTCGGCAAATCCATAACCACCCGGCTGAGTCATGATCAGGGAGGGTTTGTGTGTCAGCTTATGCCAATAGTGCTGGATGTTTTTCACTCCAACAGTCAAGGGCAAGGTTTCAAACATTTGTTGGTCATTAAGCGAATCACCGACATAGCAGCACTTGGTCAAAACATCTTGCTCAGTTAATCCTTTCGATTTTAAATACTCGAATGCGCTGTTGCGTTTTGAATGATTGCCGTACCAAGCATTGATATGGATCGAACTCGCTGTCGCATGCGCGCCTAATTCGTGAATACGGGCGACTATCTGCTCTACGATATTGGCGCTTAGTGGCTCTCTATTTTGGCCGATATCAAGCGCGACTTCACACAGGCGATAGGCTTGGTCTAGGGTCAAGTTTACTTGTGGGTAATCTGCGAGAATATCTTCTACTTGCTGCTTTAGCTGGCTTTGTTGTTCACGCATCTTTTGCAGCGGTACAGAACTGGTAAGAGAAATGCCTTTGGTGCTTTTTTCCAAAGTAAAAGCCCCATTCTCACCCAGTACGGCATCGACAGGCCAAAGCTGAGCAATATGATCGCACCAACCTGCACACGCTCCAGTCACCGCGACAACTTTAATCCCTTGTTGCTGTAACTCTGATAGCGCAATCAATGTTTCAGGTGGCAGTTTGCCTTGCCATGTTAATGTGTCATCGACATCCGTCAAAACCCATTCGATAGACTTCCATTCCTTTGAAAGTAAGTTTTCCATATTGATTATCTAATGCTGTTTAAAGAACTGTTTATCTTATGAAATTTCACTCTGTATTTCAGTGAAGTGGCTTAGGTTAATGCGTAACTGATGAGAGATAAGATAATCGTTTTTACCGATGTCGTAATTGGAAATGATTGTTGTCATAATGGCAACGCGCCAAACGATGGAGTATCGAATATTATCCTCGCAAACGATTACTATATAAGTGAGGTAGCTATGTCCCGATTCCTTTTATGCGCATTTTCCTTTGTGCTTCTTTATCCTACGGCTATTGACCTCTACCTTGTTGGGTTACCTCAAATAGCCGCCGATCTAGCTGCTACTGAATCGCAACTTCATATGGCGTTTTCTATTTACTTGTCAGGCATGGCGATGACGATGCTGTTTGTTGGTCGCCTTGCTGACCGTTTCGGGCGTAAGCCAGTTGCTATTGCTGGCGCCATTATTTTTGCTATTTCTTCTTGGCTTGGTGGGGCATCTCAAACCAGTGATGCTTTCCTGATGATGCGTTTTTTCCAAGGCGTTGGGGCTGGGTGTTGTTATGTGGTGGCATTCGCGATTTTGCGCGACACGCTAGACGATCAAAAGCGCGCTAAAGTGCTCTCTATGTTAAACGGCATCACTTGCATGATCCCAGTTCTTGCACCTGTGATAGGGCACTTGATCATGCTGAAATTCCCTTGGCCTGTCCTGTTTAGTGCGATGGCGGCAATGGGTATTTTAGTCTGCTTGATTGCGACGTTTGTGTTGAAAGAAACCCTGTCAAAACAGCCAAATGGCCTTGCTAATAGCGAAGCGTCAGGTTCTAACGAGACGCTATGGGACCGTTATTTCCTCTCAAGAGTTTTGTTTACCTCTCTTGGTGTGACGGCAATTCTTACCTATGTGAATACCTCTCCAATGATTGTCATGGAGACACTGAACTTCAGCCGCGGTGAATACTCAACGGCAATGGCACTCTTGGCTATGGTAGGTATGTCGACTTCATTTTCTGCACCCATTGCCCTGTCTTACTTTAAGCAAGGAACCTTGTTGTTAGGGTCACAAATCATTACTTTGACGTCGGCTATCGTCATCCTCGCGGCTCACTTGAATGGCGATAGTTCGACGCTTTACATGCTAGGTTTTGGATTGGTTAGCATGGGGTTCTCTATGGGATTTGGGGTCGCGATGAGTCAAGCACTTAGCCCTTTTGCAAGCAAAGCAGGTTTAGCCAGCTCGGTGCTGGGTATTTCGCAAGTGTGTTGTTCCGCCTTGTACATATGGTTTATGGCATGGATTGGTGTATCTGCGGTAAATATGTTGCTAATTGCATTGGTTGCTGGTGGCGTTATCGGCATCGCTTTAATATTATTAGGGGCAAATCAACCACGTAGCGATCTTCATGAAGAAATCACTTGCACGCCTTGATCTGAATTTATTGCTCACTCTGCAATTGTTGCTACAAGAGCAGAGTGTGACCAAAACGGCAAAGAAGCTCAATGTTACGCCTTCAACGGTAAGTAAGGCATTGGGCAAATTGCGCGATTGGTTTGATGACCCGTTGTTCGTCAATACTCCGCAGGGTTTAAGACCAACGCCACTGGCGAGCAGCATGGAAGAGGGCCTGTCTGACTGGCTACTTATTGGCAGCCAAATCGTCTCAAGACGTGGTGACGAAGCACCAACAGGTGTGCGTTTTAACCTTGGAGTAGAGTCACCCTTATCTTTGATTATGGTTGATGAATTGACTAAGCGTATTCATCAGACTTACCCAGATTCTAAGATAAAATTTACCAATTGGGACTACGACTCTCTAGAAGCCATTGCCCGAGGTGATGTCGATATTGGTTTTACAGGTAGAGAGAGCCACCCTCGTTCAAAAGAGTCTCTTGAACTTCTGCCTTACTACATCAATTTTGAAGTGCTCTTTACTGACTTGCCCATGGTTTATCTACGCAAAGATCACCCAGCGCTTGAGCAGGAGTGGAACTTAGAGACGTTTCTCAGCTACCCACACATTAACGTGACGTGGGAGAAAAGTGAGAGTTGGGCACTGGATGAAATACTGATAGAGCTCGGGTTAAGCCGTAACGTCAACTTAACCATGTCGGGTTTTGAGCAGGCACTGTTTGTTGCTGAAAAAGCCGGGCATGAGATGATTACCACCGCCCCCAAATACTGTCAGAAATACTGCCAGCAACTCCACCCAGATCTGGTTGCTCTACCGATTCCATTAGATGACGAGCAGCAACAGAAGCTTAAGATCCCATTCACTATGATTTGGCATAAACGTAATAACCGCAATCCAAAGATAAAGTGGCTGCGAGATACGATTAAAAACCTCTACAGCCAATAGATTTAAATTTGAAGCGATAAAACCTAACAAGGAAGGATGATGACTAGTTTGCTTGCGAACTTACCTGACTCTCTCAATGAAGAGCAATTTGAAGATATTGTTAAGGGTAAGGATGTACGTATCGAACGAATTCTCTCTCATGGCCAAAGCTCACCGGAGTCTGGTTGGTATGATCAAGATGAGAGCGAGTGGGTGATGGTTTTGTCTGGGTTTGGTGTGATAGAGTTTGAAGATGGTCGTATCGTTAAGCTTGAGCAGGGCGATCATGTCAATATCCCTGCACACTGCAAACATAAAGTGAAGCAGACCGCTCAAGACGAGATAACGGTCTGGCTAGCGGTTTTCTACAAAGGCTAAATTTCACTCGCGAGTTGGGCTAAATACTCGCGCATGTACTGAGTTCTGATTCTTGCCTCGGTTTTAGCCGCGCCAGTATTCATCAGCTGCTCTAGTTTAAACAGCTTGTTGTAGAAGTGATCGACGGTGTGGTTTTTATCATCAAACTCTCGATTCTCACAAAATGGATCGTCTGAGTTGTATAAGCTTGCACCAAAGTTAGTGCTTACTTGCAGGCAGCGAGCGATCCCTACCGCACCCAAGGCATCAAGGCGATCTGCATCCTGCACAATCTGCGCTTCCAACGTTTGCGGCGTGATATTTGCGCTGTAACTGTGCGCGACAATCGCATGATGGATTGCATCTAAGTATTGAGCTGGGTAGCGGATGGAGGTAAGGAATTCGATTGCTTTGTCGGCTGCAATCATAGAGCTTTTACTGCGCTTGGGATGGTTCTTAGCGAAGGTGAAACAATCATGCAGATAAGCGGCAGGTAGCACCACTTCTAGTTTTGCGCTTTCTTGCTCACATAAGTTGCGCGCCATTTTGACGACACGTTTAACGTGATTGATGTCGTGCGCGGGATCTTGAATCATCTCTTTTTCAATAAACTCAAACATGGCTTGAGTGTACTTTTCTACAGTTTCCAAGCGAGCTCCTACAATAACGGTTTGATTTCTAGAAGCTTAACATAGCGATTGCCCCATACTGTCATTTCAATGTTCGAGCTTCTTGACCCGTCTATTGGTGTCACCTTTAAGCTAGATTCTTCGCGGTTAATTTCGAGGCATTGAATCTTGCATACTCTCCAAAAATTCAGTGGCTATACTCAGCCATTTATTCGCAGGCTAGACCAATTCCCCCCAATGTGGAAAGGGATTGCTTTAGCGCTGTGCTCAACGGCAATGTTTACTGTGGTCGGTGTTATTGTTCGAGTGCTAAGCGATACCATTGAAGTGTTTCAAATACTGTTTTTCCGACAACTGGTGTTTATTACCTTGTTGATGCCTGCCATGATACGTAGCGTAGACATATTGCTTAAACCTAAACGAGTCAAGCTTCACGCGTTACGTATTCTGGGAGCGTTTATTGCTCTTTATTTTGGCTTTGTCACGGTAAGTAATATTCCTTTAGCCGACGCTACGGCACTCGGCTTTACTCAAGTCCTGTTTGTTGCGTGTATCTCTAAGCTTTGCTTGTCAGAGCGCATCACTGCTACGCGTCTATTCACCATCATTGTGGGATTTATCGGTGTGATGATGGTGGTTCAGCCACAGTTTCAACAAGCTTCTCTGCAATATACTGGAGCAGGCTTACTGGCTGCAATGGGGGCTGCTGTGGCTGTTATCTGCGTGCGAAAAGTGGCACAAGAAGAACCTAGAATTACACTACTCGCTTATCAGGCGCTGTTTGTAGGAATCATGGCTTTGCTACCAAGCCTAGCAGCTTGGCAGTGGCCGAGTTGGTCGGATTTAGGTCTACTACTATGTGTTGGCGTGCTTTCATCAGTGGCGCAGTGGATTGGTGTGACGGCTTATAAATATGGTGAAGCGAACGTTATTGCCAATGTCGAGTATGGAAAGATTATTTACTCTGTAGCTCTTGGGTATGGGTTGTTTAGCGAAATTCCCAATGAGCTTGCGATACTTGGCCTGCTTGTGATTGTTGCTAGCGCCGCTTTGCCGATGGCTTATCACCACTTAAAACAGTCCTAACTGTAGGTAGTGGCTGAACAATTAGATATGACGATCACTAACAGATAAAATGCGACGTTTAAGTTAGCTTGGAGAAAGAGATGCGTCAGTTTTTACAAGAAAAAATCATTGCTGTTTGCCAGAAGAAGATTGTCCAGAAGGGAGAAGGGGTAGGTGTGTCATTTTATGCCTTTTTTGCCAACAAGAATGACGATCCTGAGCTGTTAATGGAAGCGGCCACATGGTGGATACAAACCCATAAGCTTGACCACTTCGAGAAAGCGACCAAAATCATCGCATTGGTACAATCTGAATCTGAGTAATCTTTGTTAGCCTCTTTAGCTCAACAAGGCTTTACTCTATAATTGCCGCGCTTTTATCTGGGTTAGCCCATCATTGTGGAAAAATTATGATTTCAAAAAACCAACTTAAACTACTTCGAGCTCTTGGCCAAAAAAAGCAGCGCAAAGCGCATGGTCTGTTTTTGGTGCAGGGAGAGAAGAATGTACTTGAGTTGGCGAATAGTGCGCTAACGGTAAAGCAGGTGTTCGCCACACCTGAGTTTCTTGCTGATTATCACTCTGAACTAAGTGGATTCGAGTGTATCGAAGCATCACTTGATGAGCTGACGAAAGCGAGCACTTTAGTCAGCAACAATGCGGCGATTGCCGTTGTTGAAATCCCAAGTGTAGAGACACCAAAAGCACAAGGCTTGATGATTGCCCTAGATGGCGTGTCTGACCCTGGTAACCTCGGTACTATCATTCGTGTTGCCGACTGGTACGGCATTAAACACATCGTCGCAAGTACAGATTGTGCTGATCCGTACAACCCAAAAACTATAAGCGCCACAATGGGCAGTTTTGGTCGTGTGACGGTTAGCCAAATTGACCTGCCAAGCTATCTAGAACAATCAAACTTACCTGTCTATGGTGCTTTCCTCGAAGGTGAAAGCGTGCACAAAACAGAGTTTGCCGCAGAAGGTATTTTACTGATGGGCAGCGAATCTCACGGTATTCGCGAGCAAGCTGCTAAGTTTGTTACCGACAAGATTACTATTCCTGCTTTTGGTGGTGCGGAGTCTCTCAATGTTGCGATGGCAACAGGCATCATCTTAGACAACCTGCGTCGTCAACACGGCTAAGCGCAGGATTGCTTCACTTTGCCAGAAAATTAAAGTTGCCCGCTTATCCAAAGTGAGTCAACTTTAGTTCTCCAGTTCTCCAGTTCTCCAGTTCTCCAGTTCTCCAGTTCTCCAGTTCTCCGTCATTCCATAGACTGACGAAGGAAGGAGTAGGGAATCTCCTTCAGCGCTCTCAGACAAAACTAGACGCGATACTTTCTATTCAGCTAGAATCCCTATCGCGGCTGCACATAAATTTCAGTCAACTTAAGAGACAAAACGATGATTGTAGAAAATGTGCTTCCTGAGTATTACGCAGAAATGCTTAATGTTTGGGAAAACTCAGTCCGAGCAACTCATGATTTTATAACAGAAGACGATATTGAGTTTTTTAAACCCATTATCATTGAACAGGCTTTTCCAGCCGTTACATTAAGATGTGTGAAAAATGAAAGCGGTTCAATTCTCGGGTTCGTGGGGACTCACGAATCAAAGATTGAAATGCTGTTCATCTTAAACGAGGCAAGAGGCCAAGGCGTTGGCGCCGTGCTGCTGCAACATGCAATAGACCAGTTAGGCGCGACGAAAGTCGATGTAAACGAACAGAACCCACAAGCGATAGGCTTTTATGAGCATATGGGTTTTAAGGTCGTTTCTCGCTCGCCCGTTGATGATATGGGGAAACCTTTTCCAATTCTGCATATGACACTCTAAAGCTCGGTTTGTCGTAACTCAGCTTATAAAAAAGCAATGTTTGTTAGAAGAAACGCCCAAAGCTAATAACTTTGGGCGTTTCCGTATGTGATAGATAGAAAGTTGTTCTCTACCTTTTCGTAGATTAACTAAGGAGGGAGTAGGGAATCTCCACTAGCTTTCTGTCTGCTTTTAGTTGAGTCCTTAATAAACAACCGGTAACTTTTGAATTCAAGGCCCTTGCTTGAGGTCAGTGTTAAGGCATGTAAATCAGTTCTTTTGAAACCAAAATAGTTGAGCGAGACCAGTCAACGAAATTCAGTTCATCAGCATAAAATTTCTTAATAAAGTCTTGAACCTTTTTTTTCGGCCACTCTTTCTCAAGGTACTCTTGTTCGATCCAAATTTCTGCGACGCCATCAAACTCTGGAAGCAGCCCTGTACGCACGCTCACTACTGCTTCGCGCTCTGGAATATCTAACGTATGAGTCTGAATGTATCGTTTTACGCCTAGTGCTTCAAAAGAACCTTCACCACCAGCAGCTGGGTGTTTATTTGACCAATAATCTAAAAACTGTTGGCGAGTCATACCGGACTTGCGGCTCATTAGGTAGCTAATTTTAACCATTGGTTTAGCAGCACCTTCTTCAGACACAGGTTTTTGAGGCGTTCCCGTTGTAGAAGAAACTCCACCAGCCATACTCAATGACGGTAAGAGCAAAGCTAACAGTAAGCTAAATAGAGTTAGGCTCTTGTTGAAGTTGGGTAGTTCTTTAATCATTGTTCGTGTTCTCCAGTTTCGATGCAATCGAATCTATTTCGTTATTCAAATCATTTACTGCGTAGTCTTTTAGAAGCAGCAATTTTCGTTTTGATACATGTAGGCATTAGTTCTAACCATGCTATGGTTAAAAATGACCGCAAGGTTCTTTTTTGTCCTTGGTATCTTTTATATACCATAAGGTTTTGGTATATTAAGTTCAAGTACGCACCGTTTGTAAACTAGATATACAGTAGGTAACTAATGAGCAAAAACAATGAGTTATACGACAAGAAAGGTTGTACTGAGAATCAGGATTGCCCAGTAACCAATGCTATGGATGTCATTGGAGGGAAATGGAAGGTGATCATTTTGTATCATCTGAGAGATAATACGCTGAGATTTGGCGAACTTAGAAAGCGTATTCCTAAGATTACCCAGAAAATGTTGACACAGCAGCTACGTGAGTTGGAGTCAAACCATCTTGTCGAACGTAAAATCTATGCTGAAGTGCCACCAAGGGTTGAGTATACGAGCACCGACATCGCTGATGAGCTTAGACCGATAATGGACATGTTGTGTGACTGGAGCAAACGCCATAATGAACAGCTACATCCTAGTGCAAAGTAGGTCTCTGCACTTTAAGAGCTTTCGCAACTCGCTCAACCCTGAAACTTTAGAAATAGAAATTAAAACAAGAGCTTGGAGTGAAATTTCTTGCCAGAAAACTAGAGTTGCCCACTTAACCAAAGTGAGTCAACTCCAGTTTTCCGTCATTCCCTAGACTGACGAAGGAGGAGTAGGGAATCTCCTTCAGCACCCGTATACCAACCTAGACGCCAGACATACTCTTTGACTAGAATCCCTATCGCGGCTGCACATAAATTTCAGTCAACTTAAGAGACAAAACGATGATTGTAGAAAATGTGCTTCCTGATTATTAAAGCTCGGTTTGTCGTAATTCAGCTTATTAAAAAGCAATGTTTGTTAGAAGAAACGCCCAAAGCTAATAACTTTGGGCGTTTCCGTATGTGATAGAAAGTTGTGCTTTGTCAGTTTTCAACTCAAGGTTTGAGTTAATTGGATTGGTTGAGCTAACTTGTTAATGCCCCTTTCTTTGTTAGCACGGTAGTTTGCTTAGGTTCAATAATGTGTTATTTGACTTATTTTTTCTCATACCTGTAATGTAGTGATGAGCTTGAAGGCCGTATAAGGAATCATATAGTGCTGAATAAAGAAATTGAAAATCTGGGCTTAGAAATTGACCTTGCGTGTGATAGCAATGATTCTTTGAAGCTAGAGCAACTGCTTGTAGGTTGCGATTCTCTTATGGGCAACGAAACGAGCGAGAATCGTTCAGTCTTGTATTTCTACAAAGCTAACTGCTGTGCTGCACTACGTATGATTGAACGAAAAGACGTAGATGACACTTGGAATTGGCATCAGGAAAGGCTAATCACCGAGATATTACATCTACGGAAGGCTGTTGCTGAAACTGGCTTCGAACAACTCAATGAGGTGATGCAGTGTAAAATACTGACTAATATTGCCAATGGATTGAGTTCACTAGGGCGAGCAATAGAGTCAATTAATTACTATGACAAAGCTCTGTCTCGTATTGATAATTTTGCAATGGCATTAGGCAACAAGGCAATTGGCCAAGTTCACTATGGACAGCACTTATATGATCATGGGCATAGTGGTATTTTCTTTTTCCTTGCGCATAAGCAGCTTAATCGCTTCGGTACTGAGCCGCTTTTATGGGATTGTGGAGTTCATCAGGATGCGCTAGAAGCTTTTATTGATTACAGAGACTTTGCGGAAAGAGTTCTAAAAGAAATGGAGTTCGACAGTAGTTTTAATTTCAATAACTTCCCATTAGGTCAGCACAAAAAAGAGCAGGATTACAGAAAGTGGTGCTTACGGCACAGGCTTTTTATGAATCCTTTGAATGATGTGTTCTCCGCTACCATTGCTGCAAACGATGTTCTTCATCTACCGAGTCATGTATACACAGTCGGAGAAGAACCTAGATTTCCAAAATACTTCAACATACTAAAACAAGAGTTCATAGTTGCGCGACATATGATCTACGAGTTTACCACTGCTGATTTTGACCACTATTCCGACAATGACGTTCTACTAGAAAATGGATTAGATGGTGTACATTTTGGTTACCGAAAGATTTGTATGCCCCTAACTTTATTGATGTCGCTGAACCACAAGCTCAAGAATTACATTACATTAGAAAAATGGCAGAACATAGGTATTTGGGGATTCAAGAGTACCCAGCTCAAGTCGGTGATACTGAGTATTTGAAGTATATAACGGTCGATGACTTAGAAGATAAAGCGTTAAAAATGCTGCAATTATCTCGTGAAGCATTGATTTATCTTTCTTTGGCAATGCACATAGAAGAACGTAAACGAGAAGAAGCAAGAGGTAATGGCTTAGTTGTACCAATACAATCAACACCACTTTAAAATGGTAGTGGTTGCACAGTACTTCAGCTAATCCGTTAGATACTAATTTATCAAATGATGTAACTCAGAAATGTCCAAAAACAAGTTAGAGATCCCTACTCACTCGTTCCATATTCTTAACGGTGACCCAAAAACAAAGGGTTGACACAAAATGCCAACCCTTCAAAATTCTCGCTTTCTCGCTTTCTCGCTTTCTCGCTTTCTCGCTTTCTCGCTTTCTCGCTTTCTCGCTTTCTCGCTTTCTCGCTTTCTCGCTTTCTCGCTACTTCTCTAACATGCCTAGCTTGTCTGTCACGCCGTTCCACTTTTCTGCTTCTTCCATAGCTGGCTTTACTTCGGTTTGTACTGGCCAAAGTTCGGCAAGCTCGGCATTGAGCTCAATGAAAAGGGTTTGATCGTCTGGCACTTCATCTTCTTGGAAGATCGCGTGTGCATCACATTCATCAACACACAGACCACAATCAATGCATTCGATTGGGTTGATGACCATAAAGTTTGGGCCTTCATGAAACGCATCTGCCGGACATACAGCGACACAGTCAGTGTATTTACATTGGATACAGTTATCAGTTACGACAAACGCCATGATGAATGCTCTTGTATAAGTCAAAATTGAGGAAAGGGGATAATACTCATCCCAAGCCAAAATTCAATATGTTTGATTTAGTATGACAGACAATTCAATTTCTCGTAAAATGCGCGCCATTGTGAGCTGACCGTTCGTCAAACGGTTTTGGCTAAGACACCAATCGATACGAGACATCAACATGATACGTTTAAATGAAATTAAACTTCCTCTTGATCATGAGGAAGAGGCGCTGACTGCTGCCATTACCAAGAAGCTTGGCATCTCTATAGACCAAGTCATCTCTTACAATGTATTTAGACGTGGCTACGATGCTCGTAAAAAAGCCAACATCTTCCTTATCTACACACTCGATGTGATCGTTGAAAACGAAGCGGTGCTATTAGAGCAGTTCGTTAGCGATCCGCACGTAAAAGAAACGCCAGACATGGAGTACAAGTTCGTTGCAAAAGCGCCAGAGAACATCACCGAGCGCCCTGTGGTTATCGGCTTTGGCCCATGTGGTCTGTTCGCAGCACTGATTCTTGCGCAAGCGGGCTTTAAACCAATTGTTGTTGAGCGTGGTAAAGAGGTTCGTGAACGAACAAAAGATACCTTCGGTTTCTGGCGTAAGCGTACACTTAACACGGAATCAAACGTACAGTTTGGTGAAGGTGGTGCAGGTACGTTCTCTGACGGTAAGCTTTATAGCCAAGTAAAAGATCCAAACTTCTACGGTCGTAAGGTAACGACAGAGTTTGTTGCTGCAGGCGCTCCAGAAGAAATCATGTACGTGAGTAAGCCTCACATCGGTACCTTTAAGCTGGTAACGATGATCGAAAAAATGCGCGCAAAAATCATCGAACTGGGTGGTGAGATCCGCTTTAGTACTCGCGTTGACGATATCCATATGGATGGTGAGCAAATCACGGGTCTAACACTTTCTAATGGTGAAGAGATCAAGTCTCGTTATGTTGTTCTTGCAGTAGGCCACAGTGCGCGCGATACGTTTGAAATGCTGCACGATCGCGGCGTGTACATGGAAGCGAAACCATTCTCTGTAGGTTTCCGTATCGAGCACAAGCAGTCGATGATCGACGAAGCACGTTTTGGTAAAAATGCCGGTAACCCAATCTTAGGTGCAGCTGACTACAAACTGGTTCACCACTGTAAGAATGGTCGTACTGTTTACAGCTTCTGTATGTGCCCGGGTGGTACCGTTGTAGCTGCAACGTCTGAAGAAGGCCGCGTTGTGACTAATGGTATGAGCCAATACTCTCGTTCAGAGCGTAACGCAAACAGTGCAATCGTGGTGGGTATCGACCCTGAACGTGATTACCCAGGTGACCCACTGGCAGGTATCCGTTTCCAACGTGAGCTTGAATCTGGTGCGTATGTACTTGGTGGTGAAAACTACGATGCGCCAGCGCAGAAGATTGGTGACTTCCTTAAAGGTCGCGATCCGAGTGAGATTGGTGACGTTCAGCCGTCATTCACCCCGGGTATCCACCTAACGGATATCTCTAAAGCGCTACCAGATTTTGCCATTGAAGCGATTCGTGAAGCGATTCCAGCGTTTGATAAGAAGATTAAAGGCTTTGCGTCTGATGATGGTTTATTGACTGGTGTTGAGACACGTACATCTTCTCCGGTTTGTATCAAGCGTGGTAAAGACTTCCAGAGCATTAACTTAAAAGGTTTCTACCCAGCGGGTGAAGGGGCTGGTTATGCGGGTGGTATCCTTTCTGCGGGTATTGATGGGATCAAGGTGGCTGAAGCGCTTTCTAAGGCAATGGTTGCTGACCTAGAAAACGCTTAATCTGACTAATCAACTATCTAGGCTCTTCTGTTTTGGCAGAAGGGCCTTTTTTATCTCTACAAGGAGGTTAGATGTACTCTACTCGCCCGGCACAACTAAGTGATTACGAATTCCTATTTGAGCTTAAAAAGGCGGCTGAACTCGAACCGATCAAAGCGGTATTTGGCTGGGATGAATCAGTGCAGCGTGATATACACCAAGCAGAGTGGTCTCAAGCTAAGCCGACCATTATTGAAGTTGATGGTAAAGCGGTCGGCAGCTATCTGGTGCAGAAGCATGAGACCCATTGGTACTTTGGGCGGTTCTTTTTACTGCCAGAAGCCCAAGGTAAAGGGATTGGTACAAAAATTTTACGGCTTATTCTCGACCAAGCTGATAAAGCAAACATGCCAGTTCAACTTTGTTATCTGCAAGGGAATCGAGTTGGACAGCTATACCAACGATTAGGTTTTACAGTGACATCTGAAGACGCTCAGTTTGTTCATATGAGGCGATAAAAGCCAGAGCTTCGAGTGCCAAAATACCCTATGAGCATAAAGATGGACTTTTTCTAATTCCATATTGAAATTGTGGGCTTGCAAGAAACCTGCGTTGTGCTTCCTGAAGAACCGTTAACTGAGTCTGACATCCAAGCTTTGACCCGACATTTCAACTTCTTTTCACATTGCACGGTTGAAAACAATCGCATCACCTTAGTGTATCCAACCTTGAAGTAAGAAAGGTTAACTAATCCAATTGCTTGAGGTCACTGACAGAAAACCAATGCCTAAGTTGGCGGAATTTTCCTCTCTCACATTGCATCATTTCTTCAGTGATTTTCGATTCACGTTCTCAATCAAGGTCTACACTGAATATTGTCCGTCTCTCAATTTTCCCTTCGAATCTGACCCCTCTCAAGGAGGCACAATGGCATCTCAAAGCATACAAGACTTCTTTCATCCGGTTTCGGGAACCATCAGTTATGTCGTTGCTGATAAGGATACCAATGAAGCAATTGTCATTGACCCTGTTGCTGATTATGACGTTGAAAACGATGCCATTAGTTATGAGTCTGCTCAGGAGATACTCGCTTACGTCGAGACTCATCAGTTACACATAGTGGCTATTTTGGAAACGCATATCCATACCGATCATCTGTCAGGTTCCTTCTATTTGAGCAAGCAACTTCAAGTGCCAATTTATGTATCGGAAGGTGCTAAGGAAGTCTATGCAGATTGGAAAGAGGAGCTGTGTTTAAGTGAGCTTTACCATTTTGAGCACTTTTTACTTGAAAACGAACAGATGGACTTTGGTCATTCACATCTCGAAGTGATCAATACACCAGGGCATACGCGTTCAGACGTTTCTTTCAAGATAGGTGATGCGCTATTTGTCGGAGATTCGCTGTCTTTTCACAACACCGGAGACGTCGATGTTTCAGGAGGCAATGCGGAGAAGATGTTTGAATCCATTCGCAAATTGTATGCACTAAAAGACAGTACCGAAGTGTACCTCGGGCATGACTGTTTAGATAGCGAAGGGCACCCTCACCATAAAACGACGATTGGTGAAGAAAAGCATCAAAACGAAATGCTCAATGCTCTGACGAGTAAACAGGAGTTCGTTGATCATCGCGTAGAGTGCGACCAAAAGGTAACGCCACCAAAGCTGATTAAGCCTGCGCTAGAGTTTAACCTGACGGCGTTACACTCCGGTGTGTAGAAATGGGGCTCTGAATAGTAAATATATACCGTTTTAGTGCGGGAGAGTTTGTTCGACAGCCGATCAAAAGCGGGGGAATAATCATGATTGTCCGGTTTATCACAATATGTATGTTGTTCGTCTTTTCAGCCCAAGCACAGGTTCCTTCGCGCATCGTATGGACGATACAGGACGAATGGCCGCCATATGTTATCGACTCTGCAGAAGTGAAAGGTTTAGCCTATGAGATCATTTCGGAATCCTTTGCTGAACAAGGCTACACCATTAAAAATACCATTAAACCTTGGAGCCGAGCTTTAAGAGAAGTGACGACTCAGCGCTATGATATTGCGCTGACCGTTTGGAAGAGTAGCGAGAGACTAGAGTATCTTGATTTCAGTGATGCCTATCTGACCAATTCACTCATATTTGTATCGCTCAAAGAAAACGCATTCAGTTATACAGGTCTAGAAAGTTTAAACGAGAAGCGGATTGGAGTATTGCGAGGCTATGCCTATGATGATGACTTCTTGAAATCGGATACTTTTGATCGGATGGACTCTGATAGCTTAGCCACCAACGTGAGAAAGTTAAAAGCTGGCCGGATCGATGCGTTAGTGGCGGATAAGTTCTTTTTCTTATGGTATGTAAAAAACAATGAATTAGAGATCAATGACTTCGCTTTGATTGATAAACCATTAGCAGAGAACCCTTTATATATTGCTATCAGTCGTGATCATCCAAACAAAGAGAGTATTCTTTCAGCTTTTAATGCTGGGTTTAAGTCACTGCAACAGTCGGGAAGAATTGCCGATCTGATTAAAAAGTACGAATAAAGTAGGGCACCTGATGGTGCCCTGTTTTCTAGATTATAGTCGACTGTTTATTCTTTCTATCTCCTCACGCCAATCTTGCTGCAGATTGGGCTTTTGATGCTTGGGTTTACGATCAAGATCTTCTTCAAGTAACGTTTCTAGCTCTATTAAACGCTCCAACAGTTGCTCTTCGCCAATTGGCTTTCCATCTAAGGGAGTTGGCCTGTGCTGATTATCTGATGCTTGAACAGCTAACGCGGTGTGAAGGTGTTCGGCAATCTGTTGATACACCTCTTCAACGCTCAGGTACTCGGTCAATGTGCCATTGTTAATTAACCAAAAACGATTACAGCTTTGCTCGATGAGGCTACGGTCGTGACTGACAATGAGAGCCGCACCATTAAACTCATTTAAAGTTGTAATCAGTTCTTCTTTGCCTTCCACATCCAAGTGATTGGTTGGCTCATCAAGAAACAACAGATGGTATTTCGCGAGGGTTAGGCCAATAAACAACAGGCGTGCGCGCTCACCGCCACTGAGTGATGCCACATCTTGGTTATGCCGCGTATACTCAAACCCCGCACCAATCAGCGAACGCTTCGCTACTTCACTACTCACGGATGAAAAGGACTGTAAGGCGTCGACTAGGGTATCAGAGTCTTTCAGTTGCTTAAGAGACTGGTCGTAGTAACCTAATCGACACCTGTCATGGAAGGTGACAGCTTGTGAACTCAACGGTTTTATCTCGGTGAGATAATGACGGTGAAGTTGGTTAAGCAGGGTCGATTTACCGCAGCCATTACTCCCTAAAACCGCAATCCGGTCACCACTTTTAATGCGCATTTCTACCATTTCAAATAGATGAAAATCGCTATCAGGTGGTGTAACGCCAAACTCGCCGGTTTCAAGCAGTCGATTGGCAGGCAGAGCTTCACCCTGCAATACCAGCTGCCAAGGTGTGCCTTCTGTCAGCTCTGTTTGAGCTTCTTCTAAGCGTTCTTTTCTCGCGAACATAGTTTTTGCTTTACGGGCGAGATCTTCGTTGTCATAAACCTTACCCCAGGTCGCGAGCCGTTTAGCGCTTTTCTCAATTCGGTCTATCTCTTTTTGCTCATTGGCATGTCGAGCTTGGTCTTGCCAGTCTTTCTCACACAGTGCGGCTCTTGCTTGAGTGCAAGGTAGGGCAAAATGATGAAGAGCTTGATCTCGCATGACCCAAGTCGTATTTGTCACTCGATCCAGCAAAGTTTGGTCGTGTGAAACCAACACAAAAGAGCCTTTCCAATTGGAAAGAAACTGCTCTAGCCACAGCAACGAAGGCAAATCTAAGTGGTTACTTGGCTCATCGAGAAGAAGTAAGTCAGGCTGATTGATGATGGCTCTCGCGATGAGTAATCGCATCTGCTGACCACCACTGCAATTGGCGACAGGCATATCTTGCTCAGAGTCAGAAAAACCAAGCTCTGCTAGCACCAGTTCAGCGCGCCAATCGTCATCCACGCTTAATTTTTCAGCTAAGGCTTCACGGATGCTTTGACTATAAAGGTGCTCAGGAACATGTTGCTCTACATAGCTCATAAGGCAATGGGTTGCTTTGGCTATGTGACCTTCAGTCGGTTCGTATTGACCATTGAGTAGCTTTAATAGCGAGCTTTTGCCACAGCCGTTATGACCGATGAGTCCGATTTTATCACCACGATTAAGGGTGAAGGTTAGCGCTTTAAACAGCGGGTTTGAGGTGTAGGAAAGAGTTAGTGATTGTGCAGTTAAATAAGTACTCATAATTTTCTCAAGAATTTTGGGCGCAAAGGGCCGTTGTCTGTGCTGACAATAATTCTTCGAGCTTGAGGGAAAGTACTCGGGGACGTTATTCGTCTATAGTTGAAATTTCGCTCAAGTCGAGATTATCGCAGCGCGATATCTAAAACTCTTGAGCGAGCCTTCATGCCATAAAAGCGTGGGTTGATTGAACACCACAAAGACATAAATTCCTCCTTAAGTTAATTGCGAAAGTGTTGCCACTTTTGGTTATTCGTTGATGAGCATTTTAGCGCCATTGTCACCAATGTACAGAAAACTATCAGGGTTCAAGATTGCTTCGTGATAACAATCATAGGCTTATACTTTTGGCTTACGCCTCTTCTCTCAACCCTAAATTTATAAATTTGGGAGGATTTACATCATGTTGCTGTTGATAAAATCACCAAATAAACATGCCAGACAAGGAGTCTCCCGTGAATCAACGTCAGTCACAACAGCAAGAGTTTGACCTAAGTGAACGCAACCTAATTGTCGGTTGCGCTAAGCAATGCCCTATTTCTCCCGAGTTATTGGCAGCCACCACTGCCGACTCTGATTACGTTGTCGACACCTTTCAAAGTGGACTAACCGCAGAGGTGTTTCGCGTTCGTTTTGATGGCAAAGATTATACCCTGAAGAAAAAGCGCCCAGAGGCGAAAGTGAAAAACCTTGATGGTCAGTACTCTTTCCTTAACGAAGTCCAACGCCGTTTCGATATTCAGCAGAAAAAAGACGATACGAGCACTTCGCAAGATTTTGAGTGCATAGTTTCGACGGTTTATGCTGATTATCGCTTAGGCATTATTTTGTCTGATTGGATTGAAGGATCACCCATTCAACAGGTAACGAGTTCAATGCTCTCACAGCTGTTTTCCACGTTATCTGCTTGCGAAAAGATAGGTCTATTTGAATGGGATTTATGTGGTGGAAACCTGCTTGTTGATGAGCAGCATAAATTATGGCTGTTCGACTTTGGTTATATGTATCCGTTCAATCCACTTAAAGAACTCAACAGCAATGGGCTAGAAGCACCTATGTTCAACTTCTGTGAGCGATTTGAAACTCGCTTCTTATCTGGCTGGTTGCTAGAGAATGATTTCTCTTACAACGACTCTATTGAGGTCTTTAAAAATGTTAAGTACGAAGCGCTCAATACTTTAGTAGAACAGATAAATTGGCTGAGAAATAACGATGCAGATCTAGGTGTTCTTACCGAGAAAGAGAATCTTGCTAAACGCTACCAGCAAGCACTGGAGAATGATCACGAGCTCGACTCGTTGTTCCAAGTAGAAATGTTTCGCTCGCATGTACTCGATATTGAGGATGATCTTGATGGTCAAAGTTGTACACCGACTACTATTAAGCGGGTAAGGACAGTGCTTTCTATGCTCAATGAAGCCTATTCAGATTTGGTTGAGCGGGGGGCTATCTTTTACCAGAATGAAGGTAAATCTAAACTAGAGCTCATCGAGGCTTATCGGAAAAAACTTAGCCTTGTTCAACAGTATCAAATTAATTCCGTTTAAATACGTCGCGCCATTTGGCCACGAGACTATATGATGGCACGAATACAAGTTCTTCAGTTGGTAACGAGCAATTATAGAGGTTAGATCTACAATGGGTAATACGTTGCAAGTTAGTCTCAAAAACATCGGAAAATGTGCTTCAGAGTGGAGGGAAGTTGAAAGGCTGTTCCAATCTACGTGGCCAGACTTGGTGCTCGATGAACATTATCTTGATGACGTTAATCTTCCTCCTGTAATTGTAGCTATGAAAGATGAGGAACTTATTGGTGGTTTGGCTTTCTCTCGATATCAAGAGCCGAATGGCACAGAACAAGTTATCTGGATAAATGCCGTGTATATAGCTCCTAAGTGGCGCGGTAAAGGGATAGCCCGCCAACTTATCAATCGTGCTGTCGAGCAAGTCTCAGCGAAAGAGCAAGCGTATCTATATGCAAACACCAACGTATCGCCTCTTTACATTTCGATAGGTTGGTTTGTTGTAGACATTGAATGTAAACCACACCATCACGTTATGGCGATACCTTTAGCCAAATGAATTTGCTCAGCAGAGGTAGTTCAACCAAAGAGGTTACAAGATCAACATTTATTTATTTTTTCAGCGCTATCTGACTCAGCTAAGGAAAATGGTTGTAAAAATACCGTCTGAAGTATTCGATTCTTCATTAGCAGAGGGTATGTTTTCATTGGAAATGCACGCCAAAATAGCGGCTAACTTTACTTTGCGCGGCTGCTGCCCTTTGCTTGGTGTTGAAACGGTTTCTTTGTTTCGTGAAGAGAGTGGCAAGCTGCCAGTCTTAGAGCAAATAGATGCGACGTTAGGCTATCTTAGTGGCGTTGAGGGTAGGGCAAGCTATGATGATACTAAGGTTTTAAGGGATAAGGCGGGATTTTCTGAGGTTGAGCTTCCGGAGTCGGAGTTTATCCATGTTTATATTGTGCCCAATATTTTATTTCATATGAGCATGGTCTATGCGATAGCAAAAACGCATGATGTCCCTTTAAGTAAGGGAGATTTTGATGGGCTCCACTCTTACCCTGAAGGGTTTAGTTTTGTGAAATAGTGTCAACCAATTCCTATTACTACTTAGCGCTTTGCATCTCTATCAAACCGCCAGCATTATGTAACTTGGTAAAGCCTTTGGCTTTTAGATACTGATATGCCTTCCCTGAACGATTGCCGCTACGACAATAGAGTACTATCTGAGTCTCTTTATCGATATCGGCAAAGTGAATGTTTAGCGCTGAGAGCGGGTAGTTCACAGCTTGTGGTAAATGCCCGTCTGCGAACTCTGGTGGCGTTCTGACATCAACAATCATTGCGCCTTGTTCTATCCATTGCCAGCCTATCTCTGCTCGCTCAGAGGCGAAAGCTGGAAGGCTTAGCGCAGCCAGTAACGTTAAAAGTAGTGTTAGGCGCTTCATGGTGGTTCCTTTTTGCTGTAACTCACTCAGCATATCTGATTGTTCTCTTTTCGCCGCGAGATAAGTCACAACACCTACTCTTTGCCCGTTTCGTCGCGATTTTCCTGTCACATTTTCTTACGTGTCCCTTTGAATGGAAACAACCTAGAAACATCTGCTGTGACTTGGAGCTCAATAGAATCTTGATACAGCGAATGTATCACCATACCTTTTACCGAGTTTATCCGTAGCCCTATATTTGGCGTCGCTGACAGCACATTTTTATAAACATTTTTAAAGGTCTACGAATGAAACTCCAAACCCTAATTTGCGCAGCTTTGCTTGCAGGTGCATCGACTTCTGCTATCGCGGGAGAAACCAAATTTGATGTTCGTTTTGGTTACAATACGACGTCAGAAAATCGTGATAGCCGCGTGAAGTTTATGCATACTTTCGACAACGGTTTTTACTTCAGTGCAGAAGCGGCTCAGCTACATAACGACGCTTACTTTGGTAGCAATGATGCTAACAATCCAGACAAAAACGGCCTGCAAGCGGCGGCTCAAGAGTTTGAAGCGTCTTACAAGTTTAATCTTAATGATGATTGGTATTGGTCTCCGGGTTTGGTCACAGTCACAACTTCTGACTGGACGGAATATCGCCCTTACTTAAAGCTAGGCACCACGTTTGACAACGGGGTGTCTATGACAGGTCGCTACCGCTACAACTGGTCAAATGATGCTAACGGTAAGCAGTATTTGGATGGCAGTGGCACGACACGCGGAGCATCAAATCAGTTTGACTTGTGGATCTCTAAAAACATTGGTGATTGGGGGTTAATGTATAACCCTCGCTACCGTGTTCAAGACGGTGTTGATCAGGGTACAGGCCGAGACGATTACTGGGAGCACACCATCATGGTTAACTACAAAGTCGATGAAACTTGGACGCCATACATGGAGTTGGTGTCGGTAGACGAGACATATGTTGATAGCAATGGTAATCGCGAAAATGACTACGCGGTGCGTTTTGGCGTTGTAATGAACCTGTAGTGTAGTTTTTTGTTCTCTATCTGTCCTTTGCCAGTCAGTTCATTGACTGGCTTTTTTATGTCTGATTCTTTATAGCTAATCCGTCTTAACCAGAATGATTAAAGCTATTACAAGCGCTTGATTACCCACTACACTCTTCTAGCTAAAAGGGAGAGTCATGCACACTATTTCACTACTTGTCGTCGCGTTAATTGCCTTCGCCGCCAACTCATTTTTTTGTCGCCTAGCATTGGCGAATCACGCTATTGATCCGGGTTCTTTCACTTGGCTACGATTGGTCTCCGGAGCGGTAACACTGCTGCTTATTCAAAGTTGGCGTGGTCAAATGAGCTATCGCTCCTTTACTGATAAACACAGCTGGTGGTCAGGCATCTCTCTTTTTGGTTATGCAGTTTGCTTTTCGTATGCTTACACCCAGCTCAGTACGGGGACCGGCGCTTTGATTCTGTTTGGTATGGTGCAGCTGACCTTAGTGGTGTTTCACGTTGTTTCTGGCAATCGCTTAAGTGCGAAAGAGATGCTAGGTATTGGAGTTGCTCTATCTGGCTTTACTGTTTTAATGCTACCGTCGGCAGAGGCTCCGAGTTTGAGTGCTGCCGCTCTAATGCTTGTTTCTGGCGTCTGTTGGGGTATTTTCACTCTGTTAGGGCGCCAAAATAGCGTTGCTTCAGTGTCTATTACCCAAGGGTTTATGATCGCAAGTGTGCTTGCTTTTGCTGCCAGCCCACTACTTGTCTCGATTGAAACTATCACGGCTGATGGCGTTCTATGGGCGTTACTGTCAGGTATCTTTGCTTCCGGTTTTGGCTACATCTTATGGTATCAAGTTGTAAAGCATATCTCAGTTCTTCAGGCGTCTGTCTCTCAGTTAGCGGTGCCTGTGATTGCCTTTGCCGCGGGAAGTATAGGGCTAGGTGAGTCGATAACGCTAACCGCTGCTATCTCATCATTACTGGTTTTGGGTGGGATTACCCTTATCTTCACAGCCCGATCGAAGAACTAACCCGCTAACAGCTCTCGTCCGATCAAATCGACTAGCTCTAAGATATGGATTTGCGATTCGCGATGATATGGAGAGATACCATCGACCTGTTCTTCCAAGTCAAGGTTGATACCTGCTATGCCTGCCAATGTTGAGCCTAAATGACTAATTGCAAAAACCTTTAATCCTTTGCGCTTTGCATTATGGGCCATATCGACCACAGCTTGAGTCTCACCTGATTTACTAATAAGGATAACTGTGCCTGATTCCGCGCGAGCTAACTGGTGAATATCGGTAATCACTAGATGAGGAATGTTAGCGAGGGAAAGAAAGCGCGACAAATACGAAACGCTTACAATCGACGCGCCGCGTGAGTACAGATACACCACCGGAGAGTGAATCAGTGATTGAGCTATCTTGTCTACTCGCTGCGCTTGGTCATCTCCCTGAGTTGTCGGCGCGACATCTTTATTCAGGTCATCAGCGAGTTTATATCTGAGCTCAGTGTAGCTCGCATAGCCCATCTTTTTACACACCCGATTTACCGATGTTGTTGTGGTTAAGGCCTTGTTGGCTATCGTCTTGGCTGAGACTGAATCTAGCTCTTTGGCGTGACTGATCAGGTACTCATATATGACTCGTTCGATCCCTTTAAAGGTATTCATCGCTTACACTAAGACTTAATAACAGAATGGTTATTATTAGGCGTTAAAATGCGGGAAATTACCTTGATAGTTATCACAAAAGTATCGTCATACATGGGTTGTACGAGGAAACTGTACCTTGATACATCACCGCTAAATATACTTGCCGCAGTTGATAAGTATAACGGTGAACAACCATGAGTAAGAAAAAACTCGTTGCAGTGACCGCTTGCCCTACCGGCATTGCACACACCTTTATGGCGGCTAAAAAAATCAAAGCCTGGGCTGAAAAGCAAGGCTATGAAGTGAAGGTCGAAACGCAGGGAAGTGATGGTGTTAAAAACAAACTCACTGCTCATGATATTGCAACCGCAGACGGCGTTGTTCTGGCGGTTGATGTGCCTATTATGGACATGGAGCGTTTTGACAACGCTAATCCACTTCAGGTTCGCACTCAAGAGCTGATTAAACGCGTCGATGATTTGCTTCCAACCGTATTTTTGCGCGGCAAAGAGAAATCAGATGGGGGTGTAGAAGTGCATGATGAAAAGCGCTCTGCTTACCAAGTCGCTATCGGTCATATCATGACGGGTATCAGCTACATGCTGCCAGTCGTGGTGCTGGGTGGTCTGCTGATGGCGGTGGCGAAAATCACTGGTGAGTTCATTGATATCTCAGGTACACCGATCCAAACCCTAGATAAGCTTGGTTTCATGACCATCAAGTTTATGTATCCAATCTTTGCCGGTTACCTAGCGTATTCGATTGCTGGTAAACCTGCGCTGATCCCTGCCTTTATCGGCGGCTTGATGACCGATGAACCTTATAAGCGTTTCTTTGATTTAGAAGGTTGGGCGCCATCTGGCTTCTTCGGTGCGATTGCGATTGGCTTCCTTGTGGGTTATTTGGTTCGCTACCTTAACGATGTGATTAAGGTGAAAACCGAACTGACCACACTCAAGACCATGCTACTTGTCCCGGCGGTGACGGGCGTAGTGATGGTGCTTACTATGGAGTACGCGATTAACCCATTTTTTGGCGCTGTAAACCTTGCGATGATCGACCTGTTTACTCAAGCCGGTGATGCCGGGCGCGGGATCTACTCAATGGTGATTGCAGCAGGTACAGCCTTTGACTTAGGTGGTCCAATCAACAAAGCAGCAGGTTCGGTTGCGCTTGGTTTGAATGGTATGGGTGAAGGGTTTGACCTGATTGCTCGTGAGTTGGGCATCGTTATTCCACCAATCGGTGTGGGCATCGCGGCGCTTTTGGATGGCAAGTTCCGCAAACCAGTTTTCTCAAGTGAAGAGCGCACGGTCGGTAAAACTTCTCTGATGCTGGGCCTAATCGGTATCTCAGAAGGTGCGATTCCATTCATTCTGAAAAATCCGAAGATGATTCCAATCATGATTCTGGGTTCAATTATCGGTACGCAACTGGCTGTCGTTCTCAACGTATGGCAAAGCCTACCATTACCAGCCGTTTGGGGATGGTTCCTATCTTCTGACCCACTCAGCTACACCATTTCTGTTATCGCGGGTTCTATGTTTATCGCTATAGCTCTACTGCTGTGCACTAAACCAGACCACGCAAAAGCCTAAAAACGTCTAGCGGGGAGGCTCGCCTCCCCAAACTATCAAGAATTTATCGAGAGTTTCCCCATGGCAAAAGTACATGTCATTCCTCACACTCACTGGGATCGTGAGTGGTATTTTACTCAGCAAGACAGTGACGTTCTGGCAACTTATAACTTCACCAAAGTGATTGAGACTTTGGAGAACCAACCAAGCTACAGCTGCTACCACCTAGATGGTCAGTCAGCGATTGTTGAAGATTACCTCAAAGTGCTGCCGTACATGCGCGAACGCATGGCTAAATTGGTGAGCGATAAAAAACTGTTTATCGGCCCTTGGTACACTCAGACCGATACCTACAATGTGGCAGGCGAGTCGATTATCCGTAACTTGAAGTACGGCATGCATATCGCAGAAGAACTCGGCCACAGCATGAAGGTTGGCTACCTACCGGATACCTTTGGTCACAACGCGCAAATGCCGACACTGTTCAAAGGAATGGGGATCGATAATATCGTATTTTGGCGTGGGATTGATTACGACCAACACGTAGAAAAATCGCACTTCTTCTGGCAGTCGCAAGGTGGTGATTCAATCTACGCTTACAACCTAGTTCATGGTTACGGCGCAGCGAAAAACATCGTTCCTGATGCAGAACATCTGGATAGGAAAATCTTCCCGATGATTGACAAGATCAAGTCGCTATCAGGTCTTGATGAAGTGCTGATCCCATCAGGTGGCGATCAGGTCAACATTGACCCGAACCTCCCTGAAACTTTGCTAGCAGCCAGCGAACGTTCGCCTGCTGGAGACATTTACACCATCTCATCGATGGAAAACTTTGTTGATTTTCTTCGCCGTAACAGCAGTGAATTTGAGACTTACCAAGGTGAATTCAAAGCGCCGCGATACACTCGTATCCATAAGACAATTGGCTCTGTTCGCTATGACATTAAAAAGCTCAACTTCGAGATTGAGCAGTTCTTACTCAAGAAGCTTGAAGTCGTGATAGCGATTGCTAAAGCACAAGGCATCACTGTTCACACTGAGCTGGTGGATATGGCTTGGAAGAAGATCCTTGAATGTCACGCCCATGACAGCATGGGTGGGTGTAATAGCGATGCCACCAACGCTGACATCATGCACCGCCTAAAGCAAGCCGAAGAGATCTGTCACGGCTTATACAACCTAGTGGTGAAAGAGATTGCGAGCAACGCATGTGATGACAATGAAGTGATGCTCTTTAATGGCCAAATCACACCATTTAGCGGCGTTGCTAAAGTCACTGCTTTTTCTAAGCACCCATTTATTGCCTTGTCGGATGGCAAAGCCCTGCTTGCGACCGAGATTCTAGCGTGTGAGACCTTAGATGGTGGCAAAGTCATTGAAGTGACCAAAGATGGTGAGAAAGAAGTCGCCGTGCCGCCGTACTACCGCTTTGAATTGAACGTGAAAGTGTCCAACCTTCCTGCGATGGGCTACCAAGTCTTCCAAGTGGTTGAGTCAGAGTCAGCCATGCTTATGCAGAGCAGTGACGTCCAAACGATTGAAAATGCGGCGTTAACCGTCACGCTGAAAGATGGCGAACTGAGCTTAATTAACAAAGCAACAGGCCGCGTGATCGAGCAGTTGCTGCGTTTTGAAGAGCAAGCTGATGATGGTGACTCTTACGACTTCTCGCCTTTAGAAGGAGACGATCCACGTTACCTCAATGAGTTAACTTGGCTATCAAGCCAAGTAGGTGAGACTGAGCAGACGATGACGCTGCTGGCAACAATGCCTGTGCCTTCAGATTTAGAGTCGCGTCAAGCAGGCAATGAGCTGGTCCAAGCCAGTTTTGAAATTACATTGACGCTAGATGCCAACGACGAGCAGTTAAAAGTCGCAATTCACACTGTAAATCAAGCGTGTGACCACCGCGTTCGTGTACTGATTAACTCCGATGTACAAAGCGAGGAGTCTGTCGCCACTCAGCCATTTGCTGTGATGACGCGTCCAATTGCACAGAGTGTTGAAGGCTGGCAAGAGCGCTTCCGTGAGTGTCCGATTGATATTGAAACCACAGATGGTGCGGTTGCGATTGAGCAAGCAGGTAAAGCGGTGGTGATTAATGGTCGCGGCCTGAAAGAGTTCCAAGTTTTGCCTGGTGAAAAGAGTGATGTGATTGCGCTGACGCTGTTTAAAGCGACGGGTAAGCTAGGTAAAGATGATCTGTTGTGGCGTCCGGGGCGTGCTTCCGGCATCAACAATACCGTGGTTTACACGCCAGATGCTCAGCTGCAAAAGTCGATGAGCTTTGCTTTCTCGATTTCTATGCCGACAGATGCCAGCCATCAAACGCTGCGAGCCCTAGAAAGCCAATATCTCGACCTGCCGTTTAGCTACCAGAAGCAGTCACTAAACAGCTTTGAAAATCGTCTTGAACGTTTCCAAGTTCGCTTTGATGCGCGTTCAGCGGTGAAGTCATTCAGTCTATTTGAAGTGAATCAGGTACTGACGCTTTCAAGTATTGGTCACTCCTTCTATCAAGACAATGCCGTTATTGTGCGCCTGTTTAATGCGACAGAGGATGTGCAGCAACTTGATACCACAGCATTTGCCCATTTTGCTGAGGTGGAGCGTGTGAACTACCGCGAGCAGAGCGTGGAACAAGAGTGGTCAGTCAAACCGAACAACTCAATCGACCTACGCATTGGTTTTAAAATCTAGTGGAGCAGAGTATGAACAACGAGAAAATTTACCAAAAAGTCGCTTTGCTCTACGGTGATGAGCAAGCTGAAAGCATCACCCAAGATATCTTAGCTCTGGTTGAAAAGTGGCAAGGCAAAGCCCCGCAGTACGCCAACTGGGTCGATGAGACGACATCTTATCTCATCACTTACGGCGACAGTGTCCAAGAGCAAGGGATGCCAACTTTAGCGACGATGAAAACCTTCGCTGACAAGTACCTGAAAGGCGCATTAAGCAATATTCATATCTTGCCAATGTTCCCGTATACCTCAGACGATGGTTTTAGTGTGGTTGATTATCGCAAAGTCGATCCTAACTTAGGCGACTGGAGCGAGCTTAACGCATTAGCTGAAAATTTCGACTTGATGTATGACTGCGTGATTAATCACATCTCTAAAAGCAGTGACTGGTTTCAGCGATTTTTAGCCGGTGATGAAGCTTATCAAGATTACTTTATTGAGTCTGACCCAAGCCTAGATTATTCGAGTGTTACGCGCCCCCGCGCATTACCGCTCCTAACGCCGTTTACCAAGGCTTCGGGTGAGACAACTCATGTGTGGAGCACCTTCTCAGAAGACCAGATCGACATTAACTTTAAAAGCCCGCAAGTCCTACTGGAAAGCATAGATATTTTGCTCATGTATGCCGCAAACGGCGGTCGTTCGATTCGCTTAGATGCGATTGGTTTTATCTGGAAGGTAATGAACTCGACCTGTATTCACTTAGAGCAAGCTCACGAGATCATTAAGTTGTGGCGCATTGTTCTCGACGAGGTGATGCCGGGTTCTCTGCTGATCACCGAGACCAATGTGCCGCACAAAGAGAACATCGCTTACTTTGGTCAAGGCGATGAAGCGCACATAGTGTATCAGTTCCCACTGCCACCATTAACTTTGCACGCGTTCTTAAGCCAAGATAGCCAAGTATTAACAACTTGGGCCAAAGGTCTAACGGCAGAGGCGATGGCGTCTCTCAATGCGGGACGCAAGACAACCTACTTTAACTTCCTTGCTAGCCATGATGGCATCGGTGTGCGCCCAACAGAAGGGATTTTGAGCGATGACGATCGTCAGATGATGTGTCAGCACGTCGAACGCAAAGGTGGACGAGTTAACTACAAGAATAACGGTGACGGCACCCAATCGCCTTATGAGTTGAATATCAACTACTTGAGCGCAGTGACAGAGCCTAATGATAGTGACGAGTTAAAAGCGAGCAAGTTCCTAGCTGCGCAATCTATTTTGCTCTCGTTTATCGGTGTGCCTGCGGTTTACTATCACAGCTTACTTGGCAGTGAGAACGATGTACAAGGCATGTTGGATTCGGGCATTAATCGCCGCATTAACCGTGAGAAGTTTGACTTTGCTCAGCTAGAAACTGAGCTGGCTGAAGAGGGCTCGTTACGTCACCGTGTTTACAGTGAAATGACGCATCTTCTCCAACTGCGTAAAGGGTAAAAAGCCTTCTCACCAAGCTCATCTCAGCAAGTGCTAGAGCTAGGTCATGGACTGTTTGGACTTAAACGCGGCGAAGGGGAAAGTGCGATTCAATTTGTGGTCAACCTATCGCATCAAGCAGCGGAAGTGACGCTAGCAGCAGGCGGTTTAGATCTGATTTCACAGCGCGAGTTCAATGCGCAATTTACACTTAAACCATATCAATTTGTTTGGCTCACTCAGCCGCAAGCCCAGTAGTAGGAGTTTATGATGAAACTAGCTAACTTAACGTCTGAAAATCTAATCATGCTCGATGCTACCTTTGATGGGCGCTTCGCGGCGATCAATGCCTTGGTCGACAAAATTGATCAAGCGGGAAAGCTAACCGACCGTAACCAGTTCCTTGAAGCCGTGCTTAAACGTGAAGACGAAGGCCCAACGGCACTCGGTGAATACTTAGCGGTGCCGCATGGTAAGTCGCCAGCAGTAAAAGAGCCGGTTTTTGCGTGTGCGTTTGTTAAAGATGAGATGCAGTGGAAAGGTCTTGATGGCGATGAGCCGGTGACCATGATCTTCCTGTTGGCGATTCCGCCAGCAGAAGCGGGTTCGACCCATATGGAAGTGCTGACTACACTGACTTCTTCATTGGTGGACGATGATTTTCGTGACCAATTGCAGGCAGCGAACTCTCCGCAGCAAGTGATGGCGCTATTTGGTGCAGAGCAAGAGGTAGAGAGTCATGCAGATCAGCCAGCTGAGTCAGCTCAAGATGAGTCAAATTCAACCGAAGAGTTAGCACAAGATCTTAGCCGCTTTGCTTATCCGTTGGTGCTTGGGGCGGGTGTGCTGATTTCAGCATTCCTCTTCCTATTACTTTAATGGTGCGTTATGTCTGTTTTTAAACTGGATAACGTTATTCAAAACTACGCGTGGGGCAGTAAAGAGTCGATTTCTAAAATGTTTGGAATCGATAACTCGGATTGCCAACCACAAGCGGAGATTTGGATGGGAGCACATCCAAACGGATGCTCGCGTGTCGCAGCAACGGGAGAGCTGCTTTCCGATGTGATTGCCCAAGACAGCAAAAGTATATTTGGGGATTACACTGCGATGCGTTTTGGTGAGCTGCCTTATCTGTTTAAAGTGCTAGCGGCAGAAACGCCGTTGTCGATTCAGGTTCATCCAAGTAAACACAAAGCGGAAGCAGGATTTGCACGTGAAAATGAGCAGGGGATTGCACTTGACGCTGCCCATCGGAACTACAAGGATCCGAACCACAAGCCTGAGTTGGTGTATGCGTTAACCTTCTACAAGGCGATGAATGGATTTCGGCCTATCAGTCAGATCATCGACTTGTTACAACAAGCGGGCATTGCAAGCTTAGATACCGAGGTGAGTGCGCTTGAGGCGAAACCAAACAGCGATGGCTTACGTGAGTTTTTCACTGCCATTATGTCTTTGGATAAGCAGAGAAAAATCAGCGCATTAGAACAGCTTGATCAAGCATTGATACGTGGTCCTAAAACCGCCTTAATACGTGAAGTGTTTGAGTATGTGGCGGAGTTTAACAAGCACTACCCGGGTGATATTGGTTTACTTTCTCCGTTGTTTCTTAACACGATTGAGTTAGCGCCGGGTGAGGCTATGTTCCTTCATGCTGAAACGCCGCACGCTTATGTTCAAGGCACTGGGTTAGAGATCATGGCTAACTCGGACAATGTGCTGCGCGCAGGCTTAACGCCCAAGCATATTGATGTGGATGAGTTGATCGATAACACCTTGTTTGTCTCGACCAATCCGGAGCAAATTAAGCTCGCACCTATCCACAAAGAAGGAAAGCTGAGTTACCCCATTCCAGTAGATGACTTTGGCTTTGACATCTTAACTGCCAATGATGCTATTAAGCGTCAATATCTTCGCAGCGCCGAGATTTTGTTCTGTGTTGAGGGGGAGGTTCAGGTCGAAGTGAATCAGCAAGCGTTGCGGCTAAAACCGGGAGAGTCAGTGTTTATCAGTAATGATTCAGGTATGTACAGTTACCAAGGTAATGGCACCCTAGCACGTGCCTATAACTAAGGTTAAAGAGCCAAAATAAAAATCCCCAAGTTTCTAGCTTGGGGAATCTTTTACTCGGCGATGGTCACTTTGTTAATCTTAATCGTATCTAAAGGCACGTCATCATGACCTTTCTTACTGCCAGTCATGGCTTTACCTATGTTGTTCACCACGTCCATTCCTGCGGTCACCTTACCAAACACGGCATAGCCCCAGCCTTGGTTGGTTTTGGCGGAATGATCAAGAAAGTCATTGTTGTCTAGGTTGATAAAGAACTGTGCCGTCGCAGAATGCGGGGCATCTGTGCGAGCAAAAGCGATGGTGCCTGTTATGTTCTTTAGGCCGCGGTTCGCTTCGTTAGCGATAGGCGCATGGGTCTCTTTCTCGGTCATGTCTTCAATATGACCACCACCTTGAATCATAAAACCGTCAATCACACGGTGAAAAATAGTGCCCTCATAAAACCCTTCTTGGCAGTAACGTAAAAAGTTCTTTGAACTAACAGGGGCTTTTTCCATGTTCAGTTCAATTTCAATATCGCCATAAGTGGTTGATAAAATGATCATTGCTATTACTCATTGGGGAAAGAAAACCTAGCAATTATAGCAAGTTTTGTATTGAGGATGAGTGATAACTTTTGTCTGTTTTAATAGGCCAATAGATCCTATTGGCGCCTGACTTAATAGTTGAGGTACTCAATACACAAATCATGGAAGGCTTTGGCTTGTGGCGAAATGGTTCGATCGCTGAGGGTGAAGATACCGATTTGTCTCTCCAGTGGTGGGTCGATTAACGGAATCCACACTAAGCGGGTCTCATTGGTCGGAAAGGCGAGTTTAGGTAGAGTTGTTACACCTATCCCAAGTTCCAAAACAGAAAATAGTGAGGTGATGTTTTCCACTGAGTAGAGCGCTTGTTCGCTCAAGGCTCGCGCTGGGGTTGGATCAAGTAGGGTACAGGTTCCGTTGCGAATGAACGGCTGTTCCAGTAGGGTTTGCCATGCGATGCCTTCTGGTTGTTGAGCGATAGGGTTGTCGTGTAAGCAGACGACACCAATTGGATCAGACAGCAGTGGGGTAAAGTTAATCCCGCCTTCATCAAGGTGGGAAGGATTACCTAACGCCAGATCTACTTCACCAGATAACAGGCGTTCTTCTACGCCAGCCGCATTATCATCAATCAAGCTCACTTCGACATTCGGGTACTGCTCGCAAAATGCACCTAGAACACTTGGAATCAGTTTCGCCGCCACAGAGGGGACACTGGCGATCCTGACTCTGCCTTGCTGCCCCGCTGCTGCTGCGCGTAAGTCATTGTCGAGCGCAGTATATATATTGAGAAACTGAATAATCTTAGGCAAACATATTTCGCCAAATGGCGTTAATTTTGCTTTGTTTCCCGCTTCAAAAAGATTTTGTCCGAGTATCTTTTCTAGCTCTTTTATTGACGTAGATAATGCTGCCTGCGAGCGATTGGCGCGGTGTGATGCGGCTCGGAAACCACCTTCTTCTACCACCATCACAAAATGCATTAATTGTTGAAGTTTGATACTCATCTGACCACCTGTCAAATCCCTTTAATTCTCTGATGTTGTCGAAAGTGATAAATAAAACTTATCAAATGTAAAAAATTTACCGTTAGATTTATCAGGTGTCAATGTGCATGATTTAACCATCTCGAAACAAAGTTGTTACATAGGTTGAAAGGCACGTGAATACTCAAACGAAAAAACATCCAGTAAAAACCGCTCTGTTTGCCTCTAAGGCTCCCCTTGAGTGGGCGATTGTTAACAACGGAACTCTATACACGGCGCAGATCCCGATCGATGACACTGGTGTGGTGGTAGAGGGCGGCATTGAGGCACAAACTCGACAGACATTTAACAATCTCGTTCATACCCTAGAGTGCGCAGGTGAGTCGCTTGATTCGGTGCTGCAGGTACTTATCTACGTGACCGATCGCGAATACCTAAAAACCGTTAATCAAGTATACGCAGAGTATTTTGAAGCGCCTTACCCAAATCGCGCTGCCATGGTGGTTGCGGGCTTAGCTCGCGAAGAAATGCTGGTGGAGTTTGTGGTCTACGCATCGGCAAGTCAGCCAGAGTAACCCTCCAATAATTGAAACTGATTGATCTCGTCAGTCAAACAAGAACAAGGAAAGAGCAATGACTTTTATTAACAATGTTCAAGCAGAAAAGGCCCTTTATATTGGCGGCGAATGGCAAGCAGGCGTCGATACCGTAGCAAACATCAACCCGTCAGACATCAGTGAAAATCTGGGCAACTTTGCTCAAGCGAGTCAGGCTCAGGTAGAGCAAGCGATTCAAGTTGCCAAGCAAGCGCAACCTGAGTGGGAAAAGACGCCAATGGAGCGCAAGCAAGCGGTGCTTCAAGCGATAGGTGATGAGCTGATTGAGCGCTGTGATGAGCTAGGTCGATTGCTTTCACGCGAAGAAGGCAAACCGTTTGCTGAAGGACGCGGAGAAATCTACCGCGCAGGTCAGTTCTTTCAATATTTTGCGGCGGAAGTGCTGCGCCAAATTGGTGATAACGCTGCCTCCGTCCGTCCAGGCGTCTCCGTTGAAGTAACTCGCGAAGCGGTTGGCGTTATCGCCATTATCTCTCCGTGGAACTTCCCGACGGCAACGGCGGCGTGGAAGATTGCTCCAGCACTTGCGTTTGGTAACAGCGTGGTTTGGAAACCTGCCAACCTAACACCAGCAAGTGCCGTGGCGTTGACGGAAATCATTCATCGTCAAGGTCTGCCAGCAGGTACGTTTAATCTAGTGCTTGGTAGTGGCTCACAGGTTGGCAACACCTTAATAAACTCGAAAGAGGTCAATGGGGTGAGCTTTACCGGCTCTGTGGATACGGGACGTAAAGTAGCCGCCGCAACGGCACCAAACTTTGTACGCTGCCAACTAGAAATGGGCAGTAAAAATGCTTTGGTGGTTGCCGATGATGCAGACATTCAGATTGCAGTAGAAGCGACCATCGCCGGCTCTTTCTCCGGTGCAGGTCAGAAATGTACTGCGTCATCTCGTTTAGTGGTTATGGATGGGATTCATGACGCCTACGTTGAGGCGCTTATCAAACGCATGAGCGAGCTGAAAGTCGGCCATGCACTGGACGAAGGTATCTTCATGGGCCCAGTTGTTGACGGTAATCAGCTTGAAGCGAACTTTGACTGGATTGAAAAAGCACGTCAAAGCGGTGCAGAGCTGGCCTTTGGTGGCGAGCGTCTTAACTTAGCGCATGATGGCTACTACATGTCGCCAACGTTATTCCTCAATACCCAAAACAGTTGGGAAGTGAACCAAGAGGAAGTGTTTGCACCTATGGCGAGTGTGATTCGAGTGGCTGATCTTGATGAAGCAATCGCCGTCACCAATGACACCCGTTTTGGTTTGACCGGAGGCATCATAACGCAGAGCCTGCGTACTAGCGCTATCTTCAAACAGCAAGCGCAAACTGGCTGTGTCATGGTCAACCTACCAACCGCAGGCACAGACTACCACGTGCCGTTCGGTGGGCGTAAAGAGTCTAGCTTCGGCCCGCGTGAACAAGGTCAATACGCGAAAGAATTCTACACCGTGGTGAAAACCGCTTATCAACGCCCTTACTAAGGTCAATTGACCCCAGTGATAGTGGGAGGTAGAGCCTTATCTGCTTCCCAATTTAAAGGCGATTCAACGTTTAAGGAGTGGTTATGTACCAACAACGGATTGTGATAGATGGATTGCAATACTGCAATTGGGATCGTGAGTATTTCCAAACCCTTAAGGCGAGTGGCATCACTGCTGTTCATGCCACTATCGTCTATCACGAAAATGCACGTGAGACCCTAACTCGCTTTGCCGAATGGAACCTTCGCTTCGAGCAAAACGCAGACCTCATCATGCCGATTTATTCCATGGCAGATGTGGAAAAGGCGAAACAGCAGGGCAAAGTCGGTGTCTTCTTCGGTGCTCAGAATTGTTCGCCTATTGATGACGAAATTGGTCTGATTGAAGTGATGCGCCGCCAAGGTTTGCTGATCATGCAACTGACTTACAACAACCAGAGCTTATTGGCGACAGGTTGCTATGAGCAGAACGACTCAGGCGTTACTCGCTTTGGTAAACAAGCGATCGAAGAGATGAATCGTGTGGGTATGATTGTCGATATGTCTCACAGTGCAGAGCGCTCAACGCTAGAGGCCATCGACCTCTCTTCACGACCAATCTGCATTAGCCACGCTAACCCGACGTTCGCTCATGATGCACTGCGAAATAAATCCAACACCGTGCTCAAAGCACTTACACAACGTGGCGGCTTACTTGGTTTTAGTTTGTACCCCTTCCATTTGCCAAATGGTAGCCAGTGCACGTTGGATGATTTTTGCCAGATGGTGGCGAAAACGGCTGATCTATTTGGCGTCGACCACTTGGGCATTGGCAGTGATTTGTGCCTTAACCAACCACAGCAAGTTCTGGAGTGGATGCGCAATGGCCGCTGGTCGAAAGCGATGGATTATGGCGAAGGCTCGTCCAGTAACTCAGGTTGGCCAGATGCGCTGCCTTGGTTTAGTGGCAGTAAGGGGATGGAGAACATCTACAACGGATTAATGCGCCATGGATTCAGTGAATCTGAGGCGGGACAAATACTGGGTGATAACTGGTTTAATTTCCTCAAACAAGGACTAGAGCCTATTCCAGAGCAGTAACCCAAACAAGGAACAGCCTGCCAACACAACAATAATAAGGCAGGTGTTAATTTAACTTTTGCTGCCAGTCGTCGGCTGCCGCAAAACAGTCTGGAGTCAGAGTATGTCTGATTTAACCAATAGCATGAAAGCGAACCCTATGAACGTGTCATCGGGTAAGCCACAAGCAAAACACAACACCACGCCTGCCACCGAAAATTCTCCAGATAAGCTGGGTTTAAGTAACCCAGCCTTTTGGTACAGTGGCGGCTTTATCGCACTTTTTGTTGCACTCGCGCTCTATGATGGTGAGCTGCTATCAAGTCTTGTCAACGCTGGATTTGGCTGGGCAGTACAGGTCTTTGGACCATACTGGCAAATACTGCTTCTTCTCACTTTTCTTATTGGTCTTGGTCTTGCTGCAGGGCGAACAGGCAAGGTGATTCTTGGTGGTTCGGCTAAGCCGGAGATGGATGGCTTTCGCTGGATGGCGATCATCTTCTGTACTCTGCTTGCAGGTGGTGGCGTATTTTGGGCAGCGGCAGAGCCTATCGCTCATTACGTTAGCCCACCGCCGTTATATGGCGCGCAGGATAATCCGCAGCAAGGCGCGGTCAATGCACTATCGCAATCCTTTATGCACTGGGGATTCCTCGCTTGGGCAATTGTTGGCAGCTTAACGTCAATCGTTGTCATGCACCTGCATTACGACAAAGGCTTGCCGCTTAAGCCACGCATTTTGCTTTACCCTGTGATTGGTGAGCGAGCCCTTAAAGGCCATACCGGTGCGCTGATTGATGCGTGTTGTATCATCGCTGTGGCGGCTGGCACCATTGGGCCAATTGGCTTCCTCGGCCTACAGGTTAGCTATGCGTTAAATGTGCTATTTGATATTCCTGATGGCTTTACCACGCAACTTATTATCATTCTGTTTGCGATTGCCCTGTATACCCTATCTGCGTTGAGTGGTCTTAATCGTGGCATGCAAATGCTCAGTCGCTACAACGTGATTCTAGCGATTGCCCTAATGATCTACATCCTACTATTTGGGCCAACAGACTTTATCTTCAATGGTTACATTCAGGGTGTCGGTAGCATGCTGGATAACTTCATCCCGATGGCGACTTACCGCGGAGATGAAGGTTGGTTGAGTTGGTGGACGGTGTTTTTCTGGGGCTGGTTCCTTGGTTATGGTCCAATGATGGCGATCTTCATTGCTCGAATCTCACGTGGACGCAGCATTCGCCAGATCATTTCGACAATTAGCATCATTGCGCCTCTAACAACTTGCTTCTGGTTCACTATTGTCGGTGGCTCAGGTTTAGCGTTTGAAATCGCAGAACCGGGCAGTGTGAGTAAAGCGTTTGAAGGCTTCAACTTGCCAGGTGCTCTGCTTGCCGTCACGCAACAGCTGCCTCTGCCGATGCTTGTCTCGATTCTGTTCCTAATCTTGACCACGATTTTCATTGTTACGACAGGTGACTCGATGACTTACACCATCAGTGTTGTTATCAGTGGTGAAACGGAGCCTAACGCTATCGTTCGTACTTTCTGGGGCGTTGCTATGGGGGTCACTGCGCTGATACTCATCTCACTTGGCTCCGGAGGCATTTCAGCGCTGCAATCTTTCATTGTTATTACGGCAGTGCCTGTCTCTCTGATATTGCTGCCTTCGCTGTGGAATGCGCCTCAGATCGCAATGAAGATGGCCAAGGAGCAAGGGCTTTAAATTACTAATCCAATACCGATGAGTTTGCGTAGGTTTTACCCTACGCCTGCGCAAACTCCTATTATTCTTACAATAAAAATAGGTGGTGAGCAAAATGGATGCACATCGTTCTAATTACACTGAAACTCAGCTGCGCAATGCAGCCCTTGTTATGGCTCCGGAAAGGCTAGGCGCTATGCACCAAAACCGAATCAGCTTTGTGCGAAGTTTGATTCGTAAAATGGCGACACAAAACTGGCGTGTAACTAAGCACGAGTGGCAGTTATGTTCACAGGGCTATGGCCATGTTATTTATCAACTGACGACTCCGACACAAACTTATCATTTAGTCGTCTTTTGTGATGAGATTGCCGACGAAGAGCGCAATGATCGCGTCATTGCGGAAAAGTGGGATGTCACATTCGCTTTAGTTGATGGTGATGTTGATGTCGAACTGTTAGAGCAGTTGCGTGCCAATGTACCCCTGCAAGAAGCAGGACGAAACCCTAATAAGGTGCTTGTATTGGCACGTGCAAACAAGAGCGTACGAGTGTTTGAGCATATTGTCAGCGCTTTAGCCAAGGGTCAGCAGCCACAGCCTGACGAGCTGGCTGAGGTAGGCTACATATTGCGTACTACGGCGGTGTATGGCAATGGTAAATTTGGCATTGCTGATTTTAAGCTGCTTGAAACGAATCCTGATTTTAATCAGTCTTTTAGCGCGCAGATGTGTGCCGTGTACATGCTGCGTGAATTTAGCCTAGATTGGGTGCATTATCTTGCAGAGCAGAAAGGTGGCGATAAGGCAATCTTGCTACACAAAGGCTTGCAACGCTATTTAGGTGTGGGCAACGCAACGGGCTTAGGCATGGCGCCTTATTTAATCAATCATCCGTGCATCGTTGATCAGTGGATGACGTCAAGAGAGCGCGCGATTGGTCAAGTATTGGCGTTGCCGTGTGACAGCCAGATGCATGAGCAATTGCGAGATTTATTGGTAAAGGCTAAGCACCATTTAGAACAAGTCATCACCATCAACGAACAGCAAGACAGCTTAAATCAGTTGGCGATAACCGATATTGCCGAACTTATAGTGCAACTTCCGCAAGTTATCGCGGCGCATCCGCACTGGTGTGATGTTGTTAAGCAGGCTGAAAGCATGAGTTTGGAAGCCCAAGAAATCTTTACCTCTTGCCTGCTTGAGCTCTATCCGAGTGTGGTTGATCAGTTTGAAAACCAAATGAACACTAGCGAAGCACTATCGATTCCAAGTGGTAAAACCGTACAACAGCTACGCCAGTTGCTCAGCGACAAATACAAGTGGGCTGTCGAAGCGGACTACTCGCTGGCAGAAAACAAATACTGGTTTTGGTATCGCTCTCAAGATAAAGAAGAACCAAGACTCGGTGTTCGCGGTGAAGAAGCGGGTGAAGAGCGTGAACTGCCGCTGGATATCGGTCGGCAGGCAAATCAGTTGTTCCATGCGCTGAATGGCTATTCTGCTGAGACGAGCGTGGCAGAATTTCTTCTTCAATGTCCTCAATATCGTGCGATCACCCGACGGGTCTGGACTTTAGGTAATCGCGCTATGGGAGACATCCAGATGAACGTATTACGTCAAGATGCGCTACCAATGCACCTGCTACGCTGCAAGCTGGCAATATTCGGCGCAACCAAATTTGACCCGCGCTCTGATCGCTGGGTTCGAGTGACCTTCTTCCAAGGTGCGCCATTGTTAAATGAAGTCCGTGACCCAGAATATGGTGACACATGGATCTTTCCGACCATGCCAAGTAGTCAAGAGATTGCTAGCACAGAGCCACTAAAGATCAATGGAGGATCGGCATCATGATCGTTTCACACAATGAATTGGTTGCCGCAGTGAATAAGGCATTTTTAGGTATGCGTCGTCATTGTGGTGAAGCGGATGTCATCGCCAATATGGTGGCGGATCTGCAAATGGTGGGGCTCAATGGTGTGAGGCATTTTAACAATGCCAGTCAGTTTCTCAGCTTAGATTCAGATTGTGCGGTATCGATCTCCAACCAAAGCGATTCAAGCTTTGAGGTTGATTTCCACAATAGCAGTATCGCATGTCAGTTACCTGCGGTACTAGATTTTGCCTTAGAGAAAATGGTGGATAACAAAGCCATCACGATAATACTAAAACAATGTCATAACCGTTGGTTAGCCTACAGTGAACTGGTTCGCTTGGCGGCAAAAGGTATCGCCTGTCGCGCGCAATGGGTCAATGGCAGCAGTCCGCAACGTGCTCTGTATGTGCTTAACCGTGGTTGCGTTGCACCTGAGGTGTTCTTTTCCGATACCTATGTTGACGGCAGCGATGATGTTCACAAGATGACGATTGAACTGTCGGTTAACGATTTTGATGTTAATCAAAGTGCGCAAGGCTATTCTATTCATATCGATAGTGCAGAACTAAGTCGCGCTCAGCAGACATCATGGCAAGAAGGTATCTTGGTTGAGGATGCTGAGTGGGAGGCGCTCAAACAGGCAGCGACAGTGTTTCTAGTTGAAAACAGTGCTCGCTCGATTCAAGGAGCTGGTGAGTTAGCCTAACATCAGATCGAAATAGACAAAGGGCTGTTATCGCAGCCCTTATGATTAATCATTAAACCCCAGTGCTAATCCAAATAGCAGTAGTCCCGCTCCACACAACTGATTAAGTCGATGCTTGGCTTTACTCAATAAGGTTTGCAGCTTATTGGAGGAGAAGAGTAGTGCGACTAGTACAAACCACAGGCCGTGTAGAAGCATCATATAGCCACCATAGATCAGGGCGTTATTGTTACTTGATGCGTCGTTGGTCATTACCTGACTGAAAATACTCAAGAAAAACAGCATGGTTTTAGGATTAAGCACATTACAAAGAAAGCCTTCACCTAGATAGCGCCAAGCGGATTTGGCTGCACTCGGCTCGATTGTATTAGACTGCGCTGAGGGTTGTGTGAAAAGGCCTCTCAATCCTAAGTAAATTAAGTATCCTGCACCTAGGTATCGAACCAGATTAAACAACCATTCATTCTGTGAGATTAGGTAACTAATACCGAGCATCGAGTAAGCAATATGAACTCCGATGGCAAGACTGATACCCAATGCACTCATGACACCCGCTTTACGGCCATGATTAAGGCTATTTTTAAGTACCAGCACAAAATCAGCTCCCGGACTTATAACGATTAAGATGCCTAGTAGCGCTAAACTTATTAACTCCATATTTATTCCCAGTTTGATTGGATTATGGTTGGCATTGTAGGTAAAACCAGTTGTACCTATAATCGAAATGAATTCTGATAATTCGTGAGAAAAATTCACCTATGAGACATCTTAAATCGTTTCACGTCTTTCATGTCGCCGCCCAGTGCTCAAGTTACAGTGAGGCTGCAGAGCGGCTGAACATTACGCACGGCGCAGTAAGCAAGCAGATTAAAGTACTGGAAAACTATCTCGGCCAGACCTTATTTGTGAAGCAGGGGAGAAATGTCCGCTTGAGTGAGCAAGGAGAGCTGCTCAAAACCTACACAGAGCAGGCTTTTCAAGCGCTTGAAACGGGTGTGGCTAAGTTAGAAACACACAATCAAAACGTTCTAGAAGTTTCCTGCGAGCCGACACTAACCATGCGTTGGCTAATGCCTAGGTTGTCTGCGTTTAATGATGATTTCTCTACCGATGTGCGCTTATCTACCGCAGGCGGAGCAATCAATCTGGAACGATCTGGATTATCAATGGCAATACGACGAGATGATTTTCCTATTGCCAATGATTATCAGCAAACTTCTTTAATTGAAGAGTGGGTTGGGCCAGTGATGTCGCCGGAGTACTGGCAGCAAGTAGAGCAGGATTTGGCTACTATGAAACTGCTTCACAGTCAGACACGTCCGTTGGCTTGGGAAAATTGGTGTAACGAACTGAATAAACCAGAGCTGTTAGCTAACGAGCAACAGACTTTGGCTCATTTTTACTTCTCACTTCAAGCCAGTGTTGATGGACTAGGGGCAACGATAGGCTCTTACCCCTTGGTCGTTGATGACCTGCAACGTGGTAACCTCATTGCACCATTTGGTTTTGTACCATCGGGGCATAGCTACATCTTACTCAGTAAAAATCAGCCAGCCACAAAATTGGAAGAGCAGTTTCGACTGTGGCTACTGGAATCCTTTAAACAATGTAAACCTTAGCTCGATGAACAGCTTACAAATTCGGACATTGATTGAATAAACTCGCGATTTAATTGATCGAAGTGCTAGCCCTGCGCGTTAGCTTAAAGCCGATATCTGTTACGGCTTCGACTCGGTCGCCTTTGATCTGGTGGAGCAGTTTTTCTGCCGCTTTGGTTCCCATTCGCTCGTAGTCGACTTCTGCACTGGTTAGGCTCGGGTAGGCATGCTCTGCCATTGAAGATCCCTCTAAACAGATGATAGCAATATCGGTTGGAACCTTGAGCACTCTGCGGTGACATTCAAATAAAGCGCCGATGGCAATCTCTTCATGACTACATACTAGTGCATTGAGAGTGGAATCGCGCAGCAACAGCTTAGCCAAACCTTCAGCTCCGAGTTGTGAAGAAGGGGCTTCGTGTGTGGTTAGAAAGTGATCCGGCGTTAGATAGTTTTCTATCATTGCGCTTTGCCAACCATGGAGTTTACGTTGCAGGGTTGAATGCTCGCCACGTGCACCAATAAAGCCAACATTATTAAAGCCTTGCTCGATAATATGTTTGGTACAGGATTTCCCGATGTCGAAATGATCGACGCCAATATTCAGATATTGTGCGGTAGAGGTTAGCTCGGCTATCTCAAGTACTGGCGTATTTGCCGCTTCTAACAACTGGTGGGTGCGTTTGCTGTGTTCTCCACCAAACAGTACCACCCCCGCAGGGCGACTTTCGAGAAAGGTTGAAAGCAGTTTTTCTTCTTGATCTACCGAGTAGTCGCTGTAGCCGAGAATCAGTTGGTAGCCCGCTTTGTTTAGGGTTTGTTGGAAGCTAGGTAGAAACAAGGCACAAGATTTATCGATCAATGAAGGCAGGATCAAAGCAATTGAATAGCTCTCAGCTGAGGCCAATGCGCCCGCCGCTTTATTGGGAATATAACCTAGCTCATCAACGACTTGTTGAATCTTTTCTCGCAATTTGTCAGACACCAAGTCTGGTGTTCTTAATGCTCGCGAAACGGTCATCGAACCCACACCGGCCTTTTTGGCTACATCGGCAAGTGTGACTTTTCCAGTGCTTCTGCGTTTTCGCGGTTCGCTCATTTTTTTATTTTCGTTTTTTTATCTATTAATTCGCCGCGACATCTTATCACAGCCCTTTGGTTGAAATGATATTAGCGCATTAGATGGTGATCACAAGCATATGAAACCGCATTAAGATTAATAAATGGTAGCGCTATCACAGTTTATGATAGCGCTACCAGATAGCGCTATCATTTGTGATCATTGTCCGGTTTTTCCACAAGGATCATCGTTAGAGTAGCGCCATCAAAACAACAAATCGGAAAGATCCAATGCTAAGTGAACTGATTACCTCTGATGTGATTCGAGTCCATGCTGAAGCTAGCGACTGGAAAGACGCTGTTCAAAAATCGTGTCAGGCATTGCTTGATAATGGCGCTGTTGAGCCAAGCTACGTAGAGGCGATTTTTCGCTCGCATCAAGAGCTAGGTCCTTACTATGTCGTTGGCCCTGGTATGGCGATGCCGCATGCAAGACCAGAAGATGGGGTTAATCGTTTATCACTTGCGATCACTGTGATTCAAAACGGCGTTAACTTTGCCTCTGAAGGTAATGACCCTGTGAAGATGTTGGTGACGTTAGCGGCAACGGATAGCGATAGCCATGTCGGTGCTATTTCTAAACTGGCTGAGCTGTTTATGAATGAAGAGCATGTAGAGCAAATCTGCAACGCTCAATCTGTCGATGACGTTTTAGCCGTCATCAAGAATTACTAAAACATCACTCCTGACTATCACCCCTATAGATATCAAGAATAAAAAGGTACTGAATTATGAAAATTATGGTTGTTTGTGGACACGGTCTTGGCACGAGCCTGATGATGGAAATGAGCATCAAGGGCATTGTCAAAGAGCTTGAGATTAATGCAGCGGTTGATCACATTGATTTAGGCAGTGCAAAAGGCACAGATTGTGACATCTTTATTGGTACGAACGATATTACAGACCAATTGAAAGCACTCGATGTTGAACCGAAGATCGTCAGCCTAGATAACATGGTTGATAAAGTCGCAATGAAAGAGCGTTTATCTGCAGCTTTACAAGAACTTGGCGCACTATAGGGGGCCATTATGGAATTCTTTAGTTTCTTAATGAACGATGTCCTATCAGAACCCGCTGTTCTGGTTGGTCTTATCGCTCTTATCGGCCTAATTGCTCAGAAAAAGCCGGTGACTGAATGTATTAAAGGCACAGTAAAAACCATTCTAGGTTTTATCATCTTGGGCGCTGGTGCTGGCTTAGTTGTTACCTCTCTAGGTGATTTTGCGACTATCTTCCAGCAAGCGTTTGGTATTACGGGTGTGGTACCAAACAACGAAGCGATTGTGTCGATTGCTCAAGAAGCATTTGGTAAAGAAATGGCGATGATCATGTTCTTTGCGATGCTTGTGAACATTCTGATTGCTCGTTTAACGCCATGGAAATTTATCTTCCTGACAGGTCACCACACGTTATTTATGTCTATGATGGTGGCGGCGATCCTATCTTCAAGTGGAATGAGTGGTGTACCTCTTATTGCATTAGGTTCTTTGGTTGTTGGCTCAGTGATGGTGTTTTTCCCAGCTATCGCGCACCGTTACATGAAGCAAGTGACAGGTTCTGATGATGTGGCTATTGGTCACTTCTCGACACTCTCCTACGTGCTAGCGGGCTTCATTGGCAGCAAGTTTGGTAATAAAGAGCACTCGACAGAAGAGATGAACGTACCAAAGAGCTTGCTGTTCTTACGTGATACGCCAGTCGCTATCTCTTTCACTATGGGCATCATATTTATGGTGACCTGTATCTTCGCAGGCGGTGACTTTGTTCGCGAAGTGAGTGGTGGTAAACACTGGTTTATGTTTGCCCTGATGCAGTCGATTACGTTTGCCGGTGGTGTTTACGTTATCCTGCAAGGTGTACGTATGGTTATCGCTGAAATCGTTCCTGCATTTAAAGGTATTTCAGACAAGCTTGTGCCAAACGCTAAACCGGCGCTCGATTGTCCTGTGGTATTCCCTTACGCGCCAAATGCTGTACTGGTTGGTTTCTTATCCAGTTTTGCAGCAGGCTTGCTAGGTATGTTCTTACTTTACGTGATGGGCTTAACTGTGATTATCCCGGGTGTCGTACCACACTTCTTCGTTGGTGCAGCTGCGGGTGTATTTGGTAACGCAACAGGTGGTCGCCGTGGTGCAATCTTAGGTGCTTTTGCTCAAGGTCTACTGATTACCTTCCTACCAGTATTCCTAATGCCAGTATTGGGCGACCTAGGTTTTGCTAACACAACATTCAGTGACGCAGACTTCGGTGCCGTCGGTATTCTGCTTGGTTTGATTGTTCGCTAATATCATTTACTAGATACGTAAAAGCCTCCAACTGGAGGCTTTTTTGTTATTGGTGATGGATTACTATTTCTCAGTCAGTCGCACAATTGCCGGCAATGTGTCATGAAATGTGCCCTGTGCTCCCATAAAACCAAAGGTATAGGGGGTCACCTTGAGTCCATCTCTTGCCGCGATATCTTGGCTTTCTCTGAGTAGAGTGAACATCCAGTCTTCGAGCTTATGGTTTATCTCCAAAAATTCTTGGTGAGTCAGCTCTGCTTTCAGGCTAACCAGAAAAGCCTGCTCATCTTCTACGGGAATATTGATGACTCGCTTTTGCAAGCCACTTAAAACTCTGGTGGTAAAAAATTCAGGGTACCTGGCGCCTTGCTCAAATGCGGTATGGCCGGGAACCAAGAGTTTACATTGGTTATTGATTCCCCGAGAGATTAAGTCCGCCTTTTCGAGCATGCGTAGATACAAATGCACGGATGCTTGATCCAATTGATACCTCTGCGCAATGTCGTCTACGGTTTTGTGTTCGGCAAGTTCGCTCCAAAAAGTAAACAGGGGAGGGCATTGGTAAAAAGCCGTGTCTTGCTCTGTGGTGAATAGAGGAAGCGTATTAAGGTTTTGCTCGGCTAATTTGAGCAGCTGAGACAATGGAAGTTCGATAATTTGACTAATATGAATCAGTCGTTGCATCGACATGGGTTGAGCATTATTAAGTAATCGTTTAACGCTCACGATTGAGAGATCGAGTTGCTCGGCAAGATCTTGATAAGAAACTCCCACCTTCTTTAATTCTCGTTTAATTAGTCGGCAGATTTCTACTGCCAGATTTTGATCCATTCTTTTCCCGAACGCATGTGACGATACATTGAGTATCATATTAATGACCTAAAATAGATATGTTTGTATTTTAGAATCACTATGGGATTCTTCTCTCATTCTAATTAGTGAGTGAGAGACACAATGACCCAATCGGCCCTCATATATCGATTTGCAACTCAGCAAGCTTTGCATTGGTCGATCACGGGATTGATCGTTCCGGTTCTGATTCTGCTTTTCCAAACCCGCGGCTTAAATCTCACCGAAATCGGTATAGTGATGGCACTGTGGATTGGTACTACTGCACTGCTTGAGGTACCACTAGGTAGCTTTGCTGATCAGTTTGGTCGAGTGAGAACTTACCGATTGTCTCTGTTAATGACCATATTAGGTGCAGCACTAATGTTGCAGGCGTCAAACTTGATTTTTGTTATGGTCAGTGCTGTATTACTTGGCGCAGCTCGTGCCATCTATTCGGGTACGTTAGACGCTTGGTTTTATGACCAATTTCAGTCAATTGAAGGAGAGGCTAGCTATCACTCAGCACTTGCTAAGATCAACATTATGGTCACTTTTGGCTTAGCACTTGGCTCTCTGATTGGAGGCTGGTTACCTGACTCTGGCCTAGTACATTTTTCTTGGATGCAATCTATCTATGATATCAACTTACTGGTGATCATTACGGCAAGTATCGCCTTGCTCATTGTGACTCAATGGTTAGTACCTATTGAACTGTCTAAGACAGGAAGCAAGCCTGAACCTAGGCCAAGCAATCTGTTAACCAAAGGGCGTCAAGCATTGAGATTATCTTGGCATCACAGTGTTCTAAAACCCGTGATGCAAATAACACTCGTGTTAGGCATGGTATTAAGCTGTGTGGAGAATTTATGGCAGCCTTACCTTTCTGAGCTGTTGAGTGAGCGCGACTCTGGAACTCAGGTATTTGGTCTTATCTCAGCACTTTACTTCCTCATGGCTGCTCTATCTTCTTGGCTTTCGGTCAAAGTGCTGAGCTGGTTTTCAGGGTCACACAGAATGTTGCTTTTGGTTAGTCGCGTCGCTTCTGCCGGGGTGCTGTTTGGTCTAGCGTTGACCACTCAGCTAGAGAGTTTTGCCATTGTTTATCTGCTATTTTTCTTTTTGTTTACCCTTGGTGAGAACTCGCAAAGCGTTTTACTGCAAGACAGCACGCCGAGTGATATGCGTTCGACTATGTTATCGATAAGTTCGCTAATGGTGACGGTCGGTGGGATGGGGGCATCGTTAGGTTTCGGCTACTTAGCCGATCATTTTGGAATCGGGGTAAGCTGGAGTATCGCTGCGATACTATTGATGGCTTCATCTATGCTGTTTGCTTTGATCCCTGCGGAGAAGGCAAAGCGGGGCCATTCACTAGTTTAGTGTTAAGCCTTCATGAGGAAGGCTTAACACCGAGATTGATTAGAAGTACAGCGAAGCCGTTAAACAGATAGTTAACGCGATTGTCGCGTACCAAAAATATTGCGAGCGATTGTCTGCAACGTGAACTCTGATGTAGTTAATCTCTTCGTTGGCGAGAGTGACAAACTCGTTGTAGTTGATGACTAACTCACTGCTTGATGCTTTGAGGTCTTTCTCTAGTTTGCTAAAAGCTGCATCGACAAACTTCTTTGCTTCTTCTATCGGTGCCGTAGGCGTGATTAGGTTATTCCAGATCGCCATACGTGACTGGTATTCATCTTCACTCACGCAGTTCAAAACACGTAGGTCATATTCACGTTTGTGGCGCTCTTTCCCCATCTTCGCAGGGTCTATAGTTTTTAGTCGTTCCACGATAACTTCTCCAAAAAGGTTATGCAGTAAATTGTGTTGAGCAGCTGTTATCTGCGGATGCGGGCATAGTAGGTAGGAGCGATATTGATATCAAACGAGTGATTTTATCTAGACGACAAAAATTTTTGAGGATTGAGATATAGAATCCTGCTTTCCATTATTTCGCGAGCAAACTCGACTATAACTATAAGATAACTATTAACTTATTCACGGAAAGTGAACTCTTGAATAGGAGCGAAACATGCCAAAAACCATTGCGATACAAGATCAGATCCCAAATAACCACTGTTATGGATGCGGGTCAGAGAACCCGCTAGGTTTACAGATCAAGAGTTACTGGCAATCAGATAGCGAGGCAAGTTGCGACTTTGTTCCTCAAAAACACCATTGCGCCGGACCAACTCATTTTCTCAATGGCGGCATTATTTCAACCATCATTGATTGTCATTGTGTCTGTATGGCTATCGCTAAGGGGTATCAACTGAATGGGCAGGAAGTCGGGCAAGGGGAGCCTGTTTGGTTTGCCACGGGCAACTTAAACATCTCGTTCCTTAAGCCTGTCGTAATAAATTCTACGGTGACTTTGAAAGCGAAAATTGTTGAAGCATTCGAAAAGAAGATAGTGCTTGAATGTGAACTTTTCTCGCAAGGCAGCGTTTGTTGTCGAGCAGAGGTGATTGCAGTCAAGGTGCCAAATGAGTGGTTTTCTGGCTGAGAAAGTTAAAATAAATAGGGTGAGATGCCACCGATATACATTGAAATCGGTGGCCCTCATCATTTACAGGTATTGATTAAACCATTCCAACTGTTTTGTTACTACCGATTCAAAGTGTTTGCCTGAATATACTTGGTAGTGAGTGGCCCCTTCTTCAACATGAAGTGCTTTGGGCTCATTTGCTTTGTCGAATAAGACTTGTGATTCTGATAGTGGGTTTACACCATCTTGTTCTGCCGCAACGATCATCACTGGCTTATTTAGGTTTGCAAGTGCTTCGACTGGTTTGTGGTTGATAGTCTCCCATACCGTGAGGAATGGAATCTTGATTGTAAGCGCTGGAAAATCGTCTTTAAACTGATTGAAGAAGTCTACAGACTGCTGATCACTGAGTACTTTCGCAATCGGAACCATCATCTCTTTGCCCGTTTTGGCTTTTTTATCTCGCATGCGCTCAAGCGTAGAAAGAAACTTGTCTTTTTCTTCAGCAGACATTTCACCAGTAATGACCGTTTCACCATCGGCGAAAGTCAATTGCGCAATAACACATTTGATATCATCACTTTGACTAGCTGCGATAATGGCATTGGCACCACCAAAAGAGCTCCCCCATAGTGCGATACGATTTGAGTCAACGTTAGATTCCATTTTCGCCCATTCAATCGCTGCGTGGATATCTTCAATTTGCAGTTTTGGCACAAGGCGACCTGTTTCTCCCTCACTTTCACCGAAGCCGCGATAGTCAAACGTTAGAGCTGCATAGCCTTGATTTGCAAAACGCTCAGCGAAAGCCGGAAGTAATAGCTCCTTTACGCCACAAAAACCATGACAAAGAATAACTAAAGGAGAAGGCTGCGTAGTGGCTGTCGGAAGATATAAGTGGCCAGAAATTTGGGAGTTTTGCGAAGTGAATTTAACTTGTTGATACATCTATTATTTCTCTAGTGGAGTAGTAGTAGCATTTATACCTTATGTGGTTCAGTTTAGTGGTTAGACCTATTGGGTATGTGAGGTGTTTATCTCTACTTCTTTTATCCATTTCATAAGTCGTTACACAACTCGACGTTTTAACGCTTTACATCTTAAGCTAAGCGTTGAACACTTCTCCCCGAAACTAAAATGAAGTGACAGAGTAGAGTCAATAACAATTATGAGTAACACCACGACGAAAAAGTCGAATCCCCTATTCGAAATCCTGTTTAACGTATTTATTCCTTCATTCATTCTGATGAAGTTCAGCGGCGAAGAGCACTTAGGTACTGTAATGGCACTGGTTGTCGCGCTGGCTTTTCCGATTGTGTATGGCGGCATGGATCTTATCCGCAATAAGAAGTTCAACTTCATTGCCGCATTGGGCTTTATTAGTGTTTTACTGACAGGTGGTATTGGTCTGTTAGAGCTTGATACCCGTTGGCTAGCACTAAAAGAAGCGTTGATTCCTGGTCTTATTGGCTTAGCTGTTCTGGGTTCGACATTTACCCGTTACCCATTTATGCAGAAGATGATCCTTAACGACACTGTGCTAAATCTAGCTTTGATTACTGAGCGTTTACAGGAAAAGGGCAAGACGGATGCATTCGAGCGCTGCTTAATGTCGTCAAATTATCTATTCGCGAGTACTTTTGCATTCTCTTCTGCGATGAACTATTTCCTCGCAACTTGGATTGTGACTAGCCCAGCAGGCACGCCTGAGTTTAATGAAGAGCTTGGTAAGCTTACTCTATACAGCTACCCAATTATTGCGATTCCTAGCATGCTGATGATGTTTGGTATCTTTTATTATGTTTGGCGTCAAATCCGCGCGATGACCTCATTGGAAACTGAGCAGATCTTTCATACTAAATAACAAATATAGAAACACTAATAAGGGGGCGATCATCGCCCCCTTTTCAAACTTGATTTCTCAATAGTGTACCTGTCATAAGCTTAGATATTTAGCCAAGAAATCAAACACAATGCGTACTCTTTTACTCGTGTGTAGTTCTCGGTGACATACAAGCCATGCATCTAGTTCGAAGGGCTGAAAATGATCTTTGAAAGCAATTCGTAAATCCGGATTTTTACGAGCAATATGCTCTGGTAAAAGGATCAGTGATCGAGTGAACTGTACTAACTGCCATTGCACTAACTGGTTGTTACAGATCAGGGTAAAAGGGTTGTGTATGAGATCCCAACCGGAGCTTATTAGATGCTGGCGTAGATACTCTTCCTGATCAAATCCGAGAATGGATACGTTTGCGACATCATTAGGCGACTTGCCTTGAAAGTTTTTAACTAAATCTTTATGCCCGTATAGATAAACGGTTTCGTGACCGACTTTTTTTGCAATTAGATCTAGATCAGTAGGTCTTTTATAGCGCAATGCGATATCGGCCTCTCTGCGCTTTAAGTCACTGACCTGATTGGATACGACAAGCTCGATATTTATCTGTGGTGCATATTCCTTTAGTTTGCTAACAAATGGAGGAAAACGGAAAAATGCATCAAGTTCCGTAAGAGAAATGCTCACTTTTCCAGAGAGACTTTCATCTTGCCCTAGTGCTGCGAGTAGCATTTGATTTGCAGACTGAGCCATTTGGTTGACGTGTTGATAGAGTATTTGACCACTATCTGTCAGTACCAGTTTTTTGCCCACTCGCTCAAACAGAGTGAGTTTGAGCTCTTCCTCAAATGCGGCAATTTGGCGACCTAAAGTAGGTTGGCTCATATTTAAAGCTCGACCTGCTGCGGAGAATGAGCCTTCTTCAGCAACAACCAGAAACGCTCTCGCCCGATTCCAGTCAAATCCAATATGTTTCCATTCCATGGCTAAGCCCTACGTATTCAATTATGAATGATTGTTATACATGTTTAGTGGATTTCCAAACAATTTTGAATTGATAAGCTAATGGGCAAGCGATAGTCGAAAGGAATATTAAATGAAAATACTGGTACTAGGAGCCACTGGAGCGACGGGGAAACTAGTTGTTAGCCAACTGCTTGAAGCTAATCACCATGTGGTTGCTTTAGTTAGGGATATCAACGTATTAGTAGAGCACTCGAATTTGACACAGTACCAAACAACGGCACTAGCGATACCCATTCCGGAACTAGAAGGGATCGTGGCAGAGTGCCAAGCGTGTGTCTGTTGCCTAGGCCACAACTTGACGTTTCAAGGTGTTTATGGAGCACCGCGATTATTGGTTCGAGACAGCATATTGCGTATTGCTTCAGTGATATCACCTCAACGAAACGAACCGCTAAAGTTAGCTTTAATGGGCTCAACAGGGGTGAGCAACCATACAATCAATGAACAAGTTTCTAGGCAGGAGAGATTGCTATGCCTTTTGCTACGAGCATTGTTACCGCCGCACCGTGACAATGAAAAAGCAGCTGAGCTCTTAAGCAGAAGCCGTAAACTGAGCACTCTGTTAGAGTGGGTTATCTTGCGACCAGATACCTTGATTGACCGCTGCGACGTAAGTCCATATTCATGGCACAATAGCCCGATTCGCAGTGCTTTGTTTAATGCTGGAGAAACCAGCCGAATCAATGTCGCCAATGCGCTAACTCGCTTAGTGACTAATTCTCAGCTTTGGCAGGATTGGCGGGGGAAAATGCCCGTCATTTACAACGCAGAAGCAAACTAGCAAGCCTAAAATCAAAGAGCCCCAGTAAGTGGCTGGGGCAATATGACTTACTCACCCAACGCTTTACGAGCTAACCTCGATGCGGCTGCTTTATGGCGTTCCATCAATTGATGGATATCGACGCCAATTACTTCACTGTTCATCACTCGCCAGTGACCTGCAACCATCACACGGTCGGCTTGTTGAGCGCCACATAATAGGAGTGCTGCAAGAGGATCATGACTACCAGAGAAGCGGATATCATCGAGCTTGAACATCGCAATATCGGCTTGTTTACCTACACTAAGCTCGCCAATATCATTACGTCCCATCGCTTGAGCTGAGCCTTTGGTCGCCCAACGCAGCGCATCAAAATGGGATACGTTTGCCGAGCCATACTGTAGGCGTTGTAAGTACATCGCCATACGCACTTCGGCAATCATGTTTGAGCCGTCATTTGAGGCTGAGCCATCAACACCTAAGCCGACTTTAACACCTGCAGCTTCTAGGTCGTTGTTTTTACAAATCCCTGAGGCAAGCATCATGTTCGATGTTGGGCAGTGGCTAATGCCTACGCCTGCTTGGCCTAGTCTGCGGATCTCTTCATTATTGAAATGGATACCATGGGCAAACCAAGTTTTGTCATTTAGCCAGCCGACATCTTCGAGATAATCGACCGGGCGCATGCCAAATTGCTCGACACAGAAATCTTCCTCATCCAGCGTTTCGCACAAATGGGTGTGCATCATGACATTCTCTTGCTTGGCGATGTGGGCGGTTTCTTTCATCAAATCTGTGGTGACGGAGAAGGGGGAGCATGGCGCGAGCGCGATTTGGGTCATTGCCCCTTCTTGCTGCTGGTGGTATTGGCGAATCAAACGGTAGCTATCATCGACAATCGCTTGCTCGGTTTGAATGGTATGTTGTGGTGGTAAGCCACCGTCCTCTTCACCTAAACTCATTGAACCACGAGTAAAGATGGCTCTGACACCAAGCTTTTGCGCCGCTTCGACCTGCAAGTCTATCGCGTGTTCTAAACCGTTTGGCAGCAAGTAGTGATGATCAGAAGCAGTGGTACAACCCGACAGCATCAACTCAACTAAGGCAAGCTCAGTCGCGACACTCATCATCTCTTCATCTAGGTTTGCCCAGACGGGATACAGGCTTTGAAGCCAATGAAACAGTTCTTTGTTTAACGCGTCAGGGTAAGCGCGCGTTAAGGTTTGATAAAAATGGTGGTGGGCGTTAACAAGCCCAGGAGTGACGACATGCCGAGAGGCATCAACCACATAATCAATTTGGTGGGACGGCGTCCCATGCTTTGGGATAAGTTCGACAACTTTGTTTCCCTGAACCACGAGGCCACCTTGGGCGTCTTGCGTGTTTCCGGTATAAATTGCCAGTGGATTCTTAATCCAGATGGTTTCCATTCATAATAGTCCTTAGCCATCTCAGCCATTTCAGGGGAGAGGGTCTTAAACGTTTTAGTTACAGTTAAGCTAGCAAATACTAGCGGTGTTATTGTTGTTAAGCTCAGATTTACAACAGTGAGCTTGGGTCTCCTTTTAACGCCTTTGACGGTGATCTTAGTCAGTGGTCTTTGCTTCAAGTTTGCTTTGTACCACTTGTGGCTCTTCATCATCAGATTTTCGGATGATCTTTTCTTCTACTTGAACCTTACTCTCGGTCAGTGCTTCACGAACTTCTTTGTTGGATGACTTAGGAAGAAGTTGATGGAGAAGAACCGTTGCTATGGTGCCCGTGGTAATGCCAGAGTGAAGGAAATTAGCAATATCGTGCGGTAAGTGCTGAAGTAAACGAGGTTCAAAAGTCACGGCTAAGCCTGATGCCAATCCAACACAGATAACCAGTGCATTTCGTTTGGTGTCTGCGGCCATAATCAGCATGCGAATACCAGCGTAAGCAATCATGCCAAACATAACAAAACCAACACCACCGAGAACTGGTTTAGGAATGGTGACCGCAACAGCGGCAAGTTTAGGGAACAAACCACCTAAGATGAGTAGAGCACCAGTACCAGCGACTACGTAACGACTCGCTACACCAGTAATGCCTACGATCCCAACGTTTTGACTGAAAGAAGCCAGTGGCATAGCAGTAAGAATCGAAGAAAGTGTACTGCCTAAGCCATCACCAAGCAGACCGCGTTGCAGATCTTTGCCCGAGATTTGTTTATTACAGTTGTTTGCTAGGGCCATAAAGTCACCTGTTGCTTCGGCAATCACGACAATATAAACCAAACTCATGCTCACAATGGCGCTGGCTTGAAAGCTTAAACCGTATTTAAGCGGCTCTGGTCCACCAACCCAAGCGGCAGAAGTAATATCATCGAGGTTTACCATGCCCAGGGACAGCGCGACGATGTAACCGCCCGCCAGACCAATAACAATCGCAGATGCAGCAACGGCGCCTTTACAGTAAACCGAGACTGCAACCACGATGCCCAGTGAAACGATGGCTAAGAAAAGCTTTGGTAGAGTTGCAAAGTTTTCACTCGCAGCAGGCGCATCACCCACCCAGTTCATCGCAACGGGCAATATGGTTAAGCCGATGAGGGTGACAACAACGCCACTCACTACCGTTGGGAATAGCTTGCGGACTTTGTCCATGTAAAAGCTAGCAACAATCACCACTAGAGAGCCGACTAAAGCCGAGCCCATAATGCTAGCGACGCCGCCTTCGCGGCCAATGGCAATCGCCACACCTAAGAAAGCAAAACTAGAGCCCATGACAACAGGTAAACGAATACCGATAGGGCCGACACCAATACATTGCGCCATGGTGACGATACCTGAAGCGAGTAGGGCGGCATTGATTAGCGAGACAATCTCTTCATTAGGCAGTCCGATGGATGCGCCAACAATGAGCGGGACAGCCACAATACCACCAATGGATGCCAGCATGTGTTGCAAAGCGAGCAGCAAGGTAATGCCGTGTGGTGGTTTTTGGTTGAGTGTATACAGAAGTTTCATTGGTTATACCTCAGAGAGATTCCATTTGTCTCTCGTAGATTGGACAATTGACTTCTACAAACTACGTAGGGTCACGAATTTTTCGTATAGGAAGCTAGCCCGAACCCATGCTCAGGCTAGTTTTCACAAGGATAATTAGGGTCAGCAGACCCTAGGAATTAGATGTAGATAAGCTTAGCGACGAAGACGACAGTAAGGATGTACATTGAGATAGAGACATCTTTAGTTTTTCCTGTCGCGACTTTCAACACTGTGTAAGTGATAAAGCCAAGTGCGATGCCGTTTGCAATTGAGAAAGTCAGCGGCATCATCAGCGCGGTAATCGCCGCCGGAGCGCCATTAGTAAAATCTTTCCAATCGACATGCTGCATGCTGCTCATCATCACAAAGGCAACATAGATAAGTGCGCCTGCAGTAGCGTAAGCTGGGATCATACCTGCCAAAGGTGATAGGAAAATAGCCGCTAAGAATAGCGCAGAAACAACAATTGCAGACAGACCAGTGCGCGCACCTGCTGCCACACCTGCTGCACTTTCTACGTAACTGGTGACGGGCGGACAGCCGACACAAGCACCTGCAACACTAGAAATAGAATCTGCCTTTAACGCCTTGCTAAGCCCTTCTATTTTACCTGTATCTTTGTTGATCAGGTGTGCACGCTCTGCGACACCCATCAGCGTACCTGCAGTGTCAAACATGTTAACGAATAGGAAGGCTAAGATTACGCTAATCATTGAAATATTAAACGCACCTGCAATATCCATTGCCATGAACGTAGGGGCGATACTTGGTGGCGCTGCAAAGAAGCCGTTGTATTGAACCAGACCTAGCATCATACCAACAACAGTGACACTCAAAATCCCGATCAGTACCGCACCGAACACTTTACGCTCACTGAGTACCGCGATGATTAAGAAAGCGATAGCCGCAAGCATTGCATCAGGCTTTGTGAAGTCGCCAAGCGAAACTAAAGTGGCTGGGTTCTCTACCACGATGCCTGCGGTTTTCAGCCCGATAAGACCTAAGAACAGACCGACACCAGCAGTCATTGAAAAGCGTAAACTCTCTGGAATACTTTCAATGATCCATTGGCGTATTTTGTAGAAGCTCATCCCGACAAATAGGATACCAGAGAGGAATACCGCACCAAGCGCTACCTCCCAGCTATAGCCCATTTCACTAACCACAGTGAAAGAGAAAAAGGCGTTAAGGCCCATGCCCGGCGCCAAACCGACAGGCCAGTTGGCAAAAAGTCCCATTAACAGACAGCCAATCGCTGCACCAATACAGGTTGCAACGAAGACCGCGCCAGAATCCATCCCCGAGGCCGCCATGATTTGAGGGTTAACGAAAATGATGTATGCCATAGTGGCAAAAGTGGTGATCCCCCCGATCATTTCGTTTTTAACACTGGTTCCATGTGCTTTCAGTTTGAAAAAGCGCTCTAGGAAGCCACCCGATTGGCTTTCGTTATTAAGCACTTCTGCTTTGCTTTCATTCATGTCAGCAAGTCCTTTTGTTTTGGTGTTTCTGAAATTGAATACAGCTTTCTGCATTTTGATGGTGTTTTTGCAGACTCCAATTCTCCCGATTGATATGTATGACGTTGTTAGGGTTCTTTATTGGTAATTTCTTGCCTTAACTACCTCGATAGGTAGAGAAGCTATACGGTGAGACAAGCAAAGGTACGTGGTAATGTGCACCTGTTTCTCCGAGACCAAAGCGAATCACAACGTCATCTAGGAATGGTATTTCACCAAGGTCGACATCTTGGTTCTTGTAGTAATCGGCAACATGGAAGACCAGTTGATATTTGCCTGTTACAAATTCATCGCCTTCTAACACTGGCTCATCAGTTCGACCATCAAAGTTGGTGGTGACCGTTTTAATCTTCGTTAGGCTGCCGTCTTCAACACGGAACAGCTCAACTTGAATATTTGCACCGGGAACGCCGTGCATTGTATCCAATACGTGTGTAGTTAATTTGCCCATAATTGTTATTCGCGCCCAGCGCTCTCCTTAGCGATTATTGATTTTAAATTGTATACAAAGTTGTTTTAAATTTGCTTCTGTTACCTATATATGTACACAAAATATTCGGATAGTAAAGCTTGATGTTATAATTTTGTTACTAGTAAAAGTGAGCAAAAATCAGTTTTGTGAGATCGAGCTAGATACCAATTTAAGCCTAAGTGTACATAACTTATTGATAAAATGGCTTTTGTTTACGTAAATTAACTTTAACAACAAAATCTTTACATTAAGATAATTTATTGTATACAATGAATGTATGAAGTTTAAGAAGGCATAAAGACAAAGTGTCTTGTATTTAAGGAGAGCCTGAATGGATAAGGATTATTCACGAGACCTGATTGGCTATGGGGCGAATCCTCCTCACCCTAAATGGCCAGGTGGTGCTCGTATCGCCGTGTCGTTTGTGTTGAATTACGAAGAGGGTGGTGAACGCTGCCTTTTACATGGGGATGATGAGTCCGAAGCCTTTCTGTCAGAGATTCCAGCCGCGCAGCCGATTAAAGGCGAGCGACACATCAGCATGGAATCTATCTATGAGTATGGCAGCCGCGCAGGTGTGTGGCGTGTGTTAAAGCTATTTGATGAGTACGAGATTCCATTGACCGTATTCGCAGTGGCGATGGCGATTGAGCGTCATCCAGATGTCGCAGAAGCTATGGTTCAAGCGGGACACGAGATTTGTAGTCACGGCTATCGCTGGATTGATTACCAATACATGGACGAGTCGCAAGAACGCGACCACATGATGAAAGCGATTGAAATCATTAAAGAGATCACCGGTGAAAGACCGCTTGGTTGGTATACAGGGCGTACTGGACCAAATACCCGCAAAATAGTCGCAGAAGAAGGTGGTTTTTTATACGACTCAGATGCGTATGACGACGACTTGCCTTATTGGCATACCGAGGCAGGTCAACCTCAGTTAGTGATTCCTTACACACTGGATGTCAATGACATGCGTTTTGCCACTGTGCAAGGGTTTAACTCAGGTGAACAGTTCTACCAATACCTAAAGGACACATTCGATACTTTATATGCTGAAGGTGCGACAGCGCCTAAGATGATGTCGGTAGGTCTGCATTGCCGTCTGATCGGTAAACCCGGTCGTATCGCATCGTTAAAGCGCTTCTTAGATTACGTTAAACAACATGACGACGTGTGGTTATGTCGCCGTGTTGATATTGCTCGCCATTGGCACGAGCACCATCCATACACACCAAAAGAGGGAAAATAACATGACTGAATTTCGTTTTTGCAAACCATCTCAAATGGAACGTACGGAATTTGTCTCCCACTTTGGTGACGTGTACGAGCATAGCCCTTGGGTGGCAGAAGCTGTCTATGATCAAGGGTTATCTGATCAAGATAATTTTATCTCAAGTCTGCATTTAAGAATGGCGGAAACGCTATTGGAAGCAGAAAAAGCAAAACAACTTGCACTTATTAATGCTCACCCTGATTTAGCAGGGCGAGCGGCAGTTAACGGCGAGCTCACAGAGGCATCTACCGCAGAACAAGCTGGCGCAGGCATTGACCAGTGCTCTGCTGACGAGTTCGAGAAATTCACTACGTACAACGACAGTTACAAAAGCCGCTTCAACTTTCCCTTCATCATGGCAGTGAAAGGGGCCAATCGTTACCAAATTCTTGAGTCGTTCGAGAAGCGATTAGGCAATGATAGTGACACTGAGTTTGCTACTGCGATACAGGAGATCAACAAGATCGCACTGTTTCGCCTACGAGATATGTAAGTCACGGAGATGGCGACTGTCTCGTTCTGATATCGATTGATATCTGCCCGACAAAGGGCATAGAGCTCTAGATGAGCATACTCACTTAACCTATTTTTGAATAATTGGAAGGATAAAGGACATGTCCTTAGATATTGAACAATACATTAACCTTGCTGACGATAAACTTGGCGCAGAAGCTATCTACGCTACCGACGATTTTTTTGCTGATAAGAGCCGACTTTTGCGCCGCGAAGCGCCAGAGTGGAAAGACGATCTTTACGATGACAATGGCAAATGGATGGATGGCTGGGAAAGCCGTCGTAAGCGTGGTGAAGGCTACGATTACTGTGTCATTCGCCTAGGTCTTGCGGGCACGATTGCGGGTGTCGATATTGATACTTCTTTCTTCACGGGTAACTTCCCACCGTCGGCTTCAATTGATGCCTGCTATTCCCCAGATGGTGATCCAACAGACGCAACCGAGTGGCAAGAGATTCTGCCTTCAATGGGCTTGCAAGGTGATCATCATCATCTTGAACAAATCGAAAGTGACGAAGTGTTTACTCACTTGCGTTTAAATATATATCCAGACGGTGGTGTTGCACGTTTACGCGTTTATGGTCGACCTAGCGTTGATTGGGAGCGCATTGATAGCCAGCAGAAAGTAGACCTTGCTGCGGTTGAAAATGGCGGTCGCGCTTTGGCATGTAGTGATGAGCACTACGGCAACAAGTCTAACATTCTTGGTCCAGGTCGCGGTGAGAACATGGGTGATGGTTGGGAAACAGCCCGTCGTCGTACTCCGGGTAATGACTGGGTGATTGTCGCGCTTGGACATGCAGGTAACATTGACCGAGTGGTTGTCGATACAGCTCATTTTAAAGGTAACTTCCCAGATAGCTGCTCAATTCAAGCTGCGTATGTGAAAGGCGGAACGGATGATCAAGTTGCGACTCAGAGCCTCTTCTGGCGCGAGCTATTGCCTGCGCAAAAGCTCAAGGCACATGACATTCATGAGTTCGGTTCAGAGGTGAATGATCTTGGCGCTGTGACTCATGTTCGCCTCAATATTTTCCCTGATGGTGGTATCAGCCGTTTACGTTTGTTTGGCACTAAAGCGAAATAAGCGAGGGAAGCAATATGAGCAATGGAATTCGCCGTTTAACCATCGAACCTTTGACCAAGCAAGCATTTGCTGAGTTTGGCGATGTGATTGAAGTAGACAATAGTGACTACTTTATGATCAACAATGGCTCGACTCGTCGTTATCACAAGCTAGCGAGCACCGATGTGCAAGAACAAGGTGGTGAAGCCATCATCAGTATCTTTCAAGCAACGCCGCTTAGCTATCCGTTAACGATAAAAATGTTAGAGCGTCATCCTTTGGGATCGCAAGCTTTCGTTCCGTTGCTTGGTCAACCGTATCTTGTTGTTGTTGCGCCAAAAGGGGATCAGCCAAGTCTGACGTCATGCCGAGCGTTCTTGAGCAATGGACGTCAAGGTGTGAACTACCACAAAGGCGTTTGGCATCACCCAGTGTTAGCCCTCACTGACCAAGATCAGTTTCTTATCGTCGACCGAGGTGGTGAAGGGCATAACTGCGATGAAGTCTATTTCGAGAACGACTTAGTCTCACTGCATTTGGACGATCTACCGAGCAACAACAAGCTGGAAGAAAAACAGCGCATGGAACAAGCGCTGTAAAGGAGTAAATTATGGATCCACATATCACGGAGTGGTTGAATTTAGCGATTCGCTGGGTTCACATGATAGTTGGCATCGCATGGATTGGTGCTTCATTCTACTTTGTCTGGTTGGAGAACAACCTAAACCGCGTCAACCCAAAAACGGGCCTTTCTGGTGACCTTTGGGCCATTCACGGTGGTGGTATTTACCACCTAGAAAAATACAAACTTGCGCCACCAGAAATGCCAGAGCATTTGCACTGGTTTAAGTGGGAAGCGTACTTCACTTGGATCACCGGTGTGCTGCTATTGGCTGTGGTTTACTACCTAAACGCTGAGATCTATTTGATTGCACCGGGCTCGGGCTTATCTCCAACGACGGCGATTGCCATTGGTGTTGGTGCTTTGGTTGCTGGCTGGTTTGTTTATGATTTGCTGTGTAATTCACCACTAGGTAAAACGCCAATGCTATTAGGTGCGGTTCTATTCGTACTATTGGTTGGCGCGGCTTATGGCTTAGCTCAAGTCTTCAGTGGTCGCGGCGCTTATATTCACGTTGGTGCAATCATCGGTACGATCATGGTCGGTAACGTGTTCCGCGTTATCATGCCTGCACAGCGCAACTTAGTGAGTGCTATTGAAGAAAACCGCGAGCCAGACCCTGCGCTACCAGCGAAAGGCTTGCTGCGTTCTCGTCACAACAACTACCTAACCTTGCCAGTGCTGTTCATTATGATCAGTAACCACTTCCCTAGCACATACGGTTCTGAGTACAACTGGGCAATACTGGCAGGATTAGCCATCTTTAGTATCTTGGTGCGCCATTACTTCAATACTCGTCATGGTAGCCAGAAATACGCTTGGACGGTTCCTGTCGCTGCGTTAGGTATGGTGACACTGGCGTTTGTAACATCACCTTATGCCAGGAAAGCGGCGGCACCAGTGGCTAAAGCGCCTGTTGCGGTTGAAGCGACTGCGCAGCCAAAAGCAAGCTCTACAGACACTGTGGCAGCAACATCTGATAGCCTTGAGCAAACAGGTGCGTCGGCATCTGAATCTGCGGCGCCTAGCGGTGTCAGTTTTGCGGCAATCAATAAGGTTATTCAAGAGCGCTGCTCGGTATGTCACTCTGCAACGCCAACACATGCTGCGTTTGCCGCCGCGCCAGCCGGGGTCATCTTAGATACGCCACAAGAGATACAAGCTAATGGTCCACGTATAGCGCAAACCGTCAATACTAAATACATGCCGTTAGGTAATTTAACCCAAATGACAGATGACGAACGTGTTCTCGTTGACAGTTGGGTAGAACAAGGGTCAGTAATCAACTAACCCAACTTATCTCGCTTATCGGATTGCAAGCCCGATAAGCGTGATTCATGCAAACGTGGTATTTCCCGCTATTTATCTCACCTGAGATCCCCCGGCCCCTGTTCCGGGGTTTTTTATACCGCTAAAAGGAGTGACAAGTGATGGCAACTGGATTAAGTATTCGACACAAGACTATCTTGGCTACGGTGATGGCAGTGATTCTTGTCATAGTGGTGCTAATTAGCATTACCGTCAGTCAGGGGCAGAAGATTATCCTCGACAAAACTTATTCACAGCAGATGCCAGCGGCGTTGGGAGAGGTCAGTAACCAAATTCAACTGGAACTCGAAAAGCCTTTGGTTGTTGCTGAAGTGATGTCCCAGCTACAACCACTTACGGATTTTGACGGTCAAGATAGTGGGCAGATTAGTGCACAGCTTGCCTCGATCAAGCAGCAGTTTAATGCCTTAACCGCCTTTTTCGTTAGCACTGTCGACGACAGCTATTATTTGCCCAGTGGAAAGCTCAAATCTATGTCGAGTTCATCAGCGGATGACCAATGGTTTTATGGCTTTCTCAATGGCGATAAGCAGGTAGAGCTGTCGATTGATATCGACGATGGTACAGGCATCGCAACGGTTTTTGTTAACCATGTGGTTATCAGCCAAGGCCGCCGAGTTGGGGTGACGGGGATTGGTTTGTCGCTCGAAAACTTAGGCAATACCGTCGCTAACTATTCTCTAGGCGACTCAGGTCGATTATTGTTGGTCGACAAGAGCGGTGTAGTGAAGGTGCACCCGAATACCCAGCAAGTTGGAAAGCAGTTAGCTGATATTGGTCTTGGTGCATTGACGCCTGAGCTGCAAACTTTGGCTGGAACAGCGCCAGTTATACATGAATCAAAGCTTGAACAAACATCGACGATCGTTGGTTTGATGGCCTTGCCACAACTTGATTGGGTGCTTGTTTCTGTTCAACCGACCGCCGAAGTGCTCACCGAGATTAATCACTTCATCGAAACTATGATTTGGGTCGGCGGTTCTGTAGCACTGCTGTTTATCATTATCAGCGCATATATGACGCATATTTTGCTAAAACCACTCTCAACCACAGCACAACTACTGCTCGAAATTGGTGGCGGTGGGGGCGATCTAACTCAACGACTGGATGAAAGTCGTCGTGATGAAGTCGGTAATATTGCCAAAGGGTACAACCAGTTTGTCGCCTATATGGGCAACGTTTTACAAGAGATAGAAAGAGCGCGTAAAGAGCTAGTTGCAACCATCAATCAGATTGATCAACAAGCTAACGAAATGAAACAGCAGATCCATGGTCAAGAACACAATATTGATCAGGTAGCAACCGCGGTTCATGAAATGAGCGCTAGCTCTGAAGAGATTGCCAATAACGCCAACCATACTTCAGACAATGTCCACAAAACCACGTTAGAGGTGAAAAACGGACTGAGCTCAGTGAGTAAAACATACGCGCGCACTGAAGCGATGAGCCAGCAGTTAGAGCAGAGTAATCAAAGTATCGGAAAGCTATCTAATGATATCAATGCCATTGATACCGTACTGGATGTCATCAGTGGTGTCTCTGAGCAAACCAATCTACTGGCGTTAAACGCGGCGATTGAAGCAGCGCGAGCTGGTGAACAAGGCCGTGGCTTTGCTGTTGTTGCCGATGAAGTAAGAACATTAGCGTCTCGAACCCATGAGTCTGCCAGTGAAATTCGCACTATCATTGAAAACTTACAAGGACTGAGTAACACTGTCGTTAGCGAAGTCAGCCAGAGCCACAAAATTGGTAGTGAGTGTCTTACTGCAGCTCAAGAGTCGGAACATCACCTTGCCTCCATCAGCAATATTGTTGAAGAGATTAATCAGCTCAGCGCGCAGACTGCCACCGCGACAGGCCAACAGTCTCAGGTGATCAATGAGATTGCACCGCACGTTGAAAGTATTGCCGATGTAGCAAAAAGCAATACAGAGATGGTCACGCAAACATCACAACACTGCGTTAGTTTGAAGAGAAATGCAGAATCTTTAAGTCAATTGGTGGCTAAGTTTAAGTTTTAATAGTTTTGTAGAACATATCTAGCGCTTGTCTTTTGACAAGCGCTAGTTTTTATTAGCTTGGCTGACTATCTATTGGATACTTGTAGTTACTCGGTAGGATTCCAATTCCGAACGTGTCATATAATGTGCACCCTCAGCAGGTGCTGATTTCAAAGTAAACAGATAAAAGTCGATACCTTTATCTCCGAGCGTACGCTGAAAATAAGTCGCCTGGGCTCGATGAGATTCATTGGTATATGGTATATTAGTTGCCTCGACGGTTTTTCCAGTCTTCTCGTCGTCTTCAGACCATGAATGAACACCCACTTGTTTGTTTTTTTCTGCTGGAACATTTGGATCATTTAACTCTAACGTACGTGTCTTACCTGCCGTAAATAGATCTGTGCCACCTGAGAAAACGCTACCTGTTTTGCTGACTTTGGTATGTAGCCCTTTGTCTTGGATGAGTAGACCAGTGTACATATTGATGTCGTCATCACTAGAACCATCAATAGGTGTATCAAAGACCAACGTGGTTTCTTTGCCTAATACAGGTGCAATCAATAATTTTTCAAGCTGAGTATAGGTAGTTACACCGAGATCAGTTGAGTCAATCCCTGCTCCGAAATCGCGATAAGGGTTAGATGTGGTGATGGTAGCTACAGAGCCGTTCATAGCCAAGTTAAGCTGAGTTGAGCCTATGACCTGCAAATATTGGTGCAATTCAAGAGTAAAATCTTTTGTATTGGTTGTAATGGCTTTTGCTTGTGGTGATTGTTTAGTATACAGCCCAGAATAATAGATCATGTCGTCATTAACATTTACTTGCTTTGACGAGCAATCAAATTCGTAGTAATCCCCACCGGTTGTATAAATTCGACATATGTCGTTGGTTTGAGGTTTTCTAGGAACCTGTAATACGATATCAGAGCCGCTCTTTTTACTCTTCATTAGTAAAAAAATGATTTTATTCTTTTTATTATCTTCTCTTACAGTCGCGAAACTAGGCGAGTAAGTTTCTCCACTGAATGTGAGGGATGAGCTTTGGATAACCTCATTACGCTCTACTAGAAGTTCATCTTTTTTAGCTTTATTAAAGACATAGTTGGCTTTAGGTTTGTTCGATTGTTGCATCACAGAGTTAGGCTTAACGTTGCTGTTGCTGTTGCTGTTGCTGTTGCTGTTGCTACTATTGCAACCAAATAGAGTTGCGATAATAAGTGAGCAAACAATAGTTTGCAGTTTAGATTTACTAATATTCATAAGCTATTCTTTTTCGCTGAGTTATTCTTTTTGCTTATGTTACTTGTTTGATATTTGGGTGTACGTATGAGTATGTAGAGGTTTTGTATTTGTCTGTAGGTAAATGTCAAATACTGAAAGTGAATTGATCTGACAAAAAAGCTAGTCAGATTGCCTAACTAGCCTTGATTAGTAAACGTGACTTTAGGGATGAACTAGTGGTTAGCCACTACGCTAACACCACTGAAACTGCTGTATCCGTTGAGCATAATGTAATAACGACCACTTTGGGTGTTAGAGACAGTACAAGTTTCATTGTTACCGTAACGGTATGGTCGGCAATCCCAAGAGCTAGTGGTAGGCTTAGCGCCATAGCGGAGGAATAAGTCTGCATCACCGCTACCACCATTTGTTGTGACAGTAAGGGTTTGACCTGCAGCTACATCAATATAGAAATGCTTCTGGTCACCACGAGAGCCGCTAATTCCAGATACAGGGACTCCATTTTTAAGTTCGCCGTCAGGATTTGGAGTTGTACAGTCAGGCTCACAGCCACCATCTGTTTGGCTATAAAGCAGTTTATTCACTGTACCGCGTGTGTCGCTCACTTTATCGACACTTGCTCGCTCGCTAATCAGAGCTGCCACTTGTGCTGGAGAGAGAGAACTGTTTTCTTGAAGGTATAAGGCTGCAACACCGGCGACATGTGGCGTTGCCATAGACGTGCCACTGATTGTACGGTAGCCGCCATCATACCAAGCAGACTTAATGCTCGATCCCGGAGCAAATACATCAACACAGCTGCCCCAGTTAGAGAAGCTAGAGCGGCTATCATTACTTGTGGTTGAGCCAACTGTTACACCGCTAGGTTCACGTGCAGGAGACGAATTACAAGCGTCAGCATTAGAGTTACCAGCCGCTAGCATAAAGCTAATACCTGATTGAACAGCGTTAGCAACGGCTCTATCGAGCGCAGTAGACACGCCGCCACCTAAGCTCATATTGGCGACTGAAGGGCCCGATGCGTTGGCCGCAACCCAGTCAACACCACCAATCACCCCGGAAGTTGAACCTGAACCGCTACAACTCAAAACGCGGACTCCGACAATATTGACGTTCTTCGCCACGCCATACTGTGTACCACCGATGGTACCAGCAACGTGCGTTCCGTGCCCATTACAGTCCGTCGCATCACTGTCATTGTCGACAAAGTCGTAGCCTGATGTCGCGCGACCACCAAACTCTGCGTGCGTTGTCGTTACCCCGGTATCAATGACATAAGCCGTGACACCAGAACCATCGTAGTTGTAGTTGTAACTATTGTTCAGTGGCAGGCTACGTTGATCAATCCTATCTAGCCCCCAAATAGCGTTGCTTTGATTGGCATTCGTTGAAATCACAGGATCGATAGAGATCACTCGATCTTGTTCGATAAAATCAACTTGTGCGTCTAAGCGAAGTGCGTTGAGCTGTTGTGGTGACAGGGTGGCAACAAATCCGCTGATTGAGCGGTCGAACACTTTACTTATTTGCAAAACGTGCTCGTTTTCTAAGCTGGTAACGGCTTGTTGCGTAAATTGTTGCATCGCTTGTGGATTGTCATTGCTGAGCGATAAAGGTTGCTTTAACACGACAATATATTGGTTCTGTATTCCTTTGTTTTCTGATGCCATCAACAGCGGGGCAAGTATTTCACTTTCAGGCTGGTTAACCTGAACCTCTATTTGTTCTGCTAAGGCAGAGCTAGAGATCACTGAAAGTGAAGAGGCGATACAACAACTTAATAGTTTCTTAAACATTTAACTTTCCTTTGAATGGTATAAGAGATTGTTGAACATGGCCTACTACAAACAACAAGCATGTTTTGTCGATTCTTATGTCTATAACGGAACCCGTCGACACTCCTTAAAAATATCCTCATATGCAACTGTGTTCATTTTAAATTTGGTTGGCGTTATAAATTTGAGTGCCATTTACTAGATTTTTGAAATTGATAGTAAGGTAAGTTCATATCAGTTGGCTAAATGTCAAAGGTCAGTATTATTATGCTGCTATTTATTTAAATGGTGCTATATACCTCTACCTAGTGATAGATATGTAGATTTATCACTGGATGGGTCTGTGTGAGCGGTTAACGTACTTTGTTGAAGTAAGAGGGTTTTTCGAGTCATCTCTCCAAATTGGTGAAAATGAATATGTAATTGCACTAGTATGCAGCGATGTGAGATCGCTTGGTTGCACCAAAATAACAAGATTAAATATTTAACTTTTTATTATCAATAGCTTACATGTTTATGGTGTGAGCGGATAAATTGGCATCGATTTTGGATTTGTCTCCTTAGGAAAAAGAATTGAATAACAATTCACTATAAGGAGATATCCAATGAACACGAAGTTCAAACTTAAGCTTGCAGCAGTAGGAACCGCATTAGCCTGCATGTCAGGAATGGCTAACGCCGCCGACACCATTAAAGTCGGAGTATTGCACTCGCTTTCCGGCACCATGGCGATCAGTGAAACCACATTGAAGGACACGGTTCTAATGCTGGTGGAAGAGCAAAATAAAAAAGGCGGTCTACTCGGTAAAAAGCTTGAGGCGGTAGTGGTCGACCCTGCGTCAAACTGGCCACTGTTTGCAGAAAAAGCTCGCGAGTTGATTGAAAAAGAGCAAGTCGATGTGGTGTTCGGTGGCTGGACATCCGTATCGCGCAAATCCATGTTGCCGGTATTCGAAGAACTCAACAGCCTACTTTTCTACCCTGTTCAGTATGAAGGTGAAGAGTCGTCGAAGAATGTGTTCTACACTGGTGCTGCGCCAAATCAACAAGCGATTCCCGCGGTTGATTACCTGATGAATGAACTTGATGTTGAGCGCTGGGTACTGGCCGGCACTGACTATGTATATCCACGTACTACCAATAAAATCTTAGAGTCTTACCTCAAGAGTAAGGGGGTGAGCGAAAAAGACATCATGATCAACTACACGCCATTTGGTCATTCAGACTGGCAGTCGATCGTTTCTGACATTAAGAAGTTTGGCGCTGAAGGCAAAAAGACCGCTGTGGTCTCGACCATTAATGGCGATGCCAACGTCCCTTTCTATAAAGAGCTTGGCGCTCAAGGTATCTCTTCAGAAAATATTCCAGTTGTGGCCTTCTCTGTTGGGGAAGAAGAGCTGTCTGGCATGGACACGTCTCCGCTTGTCGGCCACTTAGCGGCATGGAACTACTTCATGAGCGTCGATACGGAGAAGAACGATGAGTTCGTCGAAACGTGGCAGAAGTTTATCGCCAGCGAAAAGCGTGTGACTAACGACCCTATGGAAGCGCACTACATCGGCTTTAACATGTGGGCGCAAGCGGTAACCAATGCAGAAACGACAGATCCTGAAGCCGTGCAAGATGCATTGATTGGCGTGTCTGTACCAAACTTGTCCGGCGGTTACTCAACTATGCTGCCTAACCACCATATCACTAAGCCTGTGTTAATCGGTGAAATCCAAGATGATGGTCAGTTCGATATTGTTTGGGAAACGACGGGGCTCGTAGCAGGTGATGCTTGGTCAGAGTATCTCCCTGAATCGGCGAAACTCTTCTCTAGCTGGTCGAAGCCGTTTTCTTGCGGTGCGTTTAATGTTGAAACCAAGAAATGTTCAGGGACCAATTAAGACTCAACACCCCCAATAAATAACCTGAAAAGTTTGGCGCTGCATGTGGTAACGCAGCGCATTTTTATTGCCATAACTTCTTAATGCAAGGATGCATATCATGACGACCGTATTACGGATGCTCTGTGTGCTCGTTTCTGTGCTTATTGGATTAACGACAGCGTCGGCCGAGAACGTTAAGCCACTGACTCAAAACTCTTTTTTCCAGACGTTGACTGGAAAGAACACACACGAAAAACAGCAAGCGGCTAGCTGGCTTGCCTCAAACTATTCTCATGACACAGCCAAGCCCATTCTAGAGGCGTGGCTGAATGGACAGCTCTACTACCTTAAAGATCGCAAACATGCTCAGCATCAGCAGCTATTTGTTATCGAGAGTGCTCAAACAGGGGCAGAGGCGATACAGGCTTGGAATAACGATCCTCTGATCATCGAAAACAAGCGCAAGTTTAAAAAAATAAAAGTGAACAATAAGCTTCGTGCTTACCTTCGTATTGAAATTGCATCACTTGGTCTTAACAGCGAGGACTCAGAGGTTCGCAAGCAGTCAATCAAAGCGCTAACAGGTAATCCTGAAGCAATAGATAAGCTCAGCGCATTACAACAAAGTGAAACCAACACAGAGATCGCTGCTATGTTGGCGTTCGCTATTGCGATTGATGCGGCGCTTGATCCCAAGGCCTCCAATCGCATTGACGCTGTCGAGTCTATCTCTCAATCCAATCAACCCATTGTTCTTAAAACCCTTAATACGATTTTGGCGCAAGAGACCGACCCACAACTCATTGTGGCCGCAGAGCGTGGTTTACAAGATTATCAGCAAAGCCAGCGACTCTATGCAGGTGTTGAGACGTTGTTTTTTGGACTAAGTCTTGGCTCCGTATTGGTGCTGGCGGGAATCGGCTTAGCGATTACCTTTGGGGTCATGGGCGTGATCAACATGGCGCATGGTGAGTTGATTATGCTTGGAGCTTATACCACCTATGTGATGCAGCAACTGCTTCCGGCTCATACCGGAGTGGCGCTGATCTTGTCGATTCCTATGGCATTCGTGGTGTCAGGATTGGTTGGTATCTTGATTGAGCGCAGCGTGATTCGCCATCTGTATGGGCGACCTCTTGAAACGCTACTGGCAACCTTCGGTATCAGTTTGGTTCTTCAGCAGGCCGTGCGGTCTATCTTTTCCCCGTTAAACCGCTCGGTAAGTACGCCAGATTGGATGGCGGGCGCGCTAGAAATCAACCCTATGTTGTCGCTGACATACAACCGCCTCTACATCATTTTGTTCTGTGCCATGGTGTTTATGGCTTTAGTGATGATCTTGAAGAAAACCCCCCTCGGATTACAGGTTCGCGCCGTTTCGCAAAACCGCCCGATGGCAAGAGCTATGGGGATTCGTTCTGAGCGTGTCGATGCGATGACATTTGGTTTAGGTGCGGGTGTGGCAGGTGTAGCAGGTGTAGCGCTGTCTCAATTGACTAACGTTGGGCCAAATATGGGCCAAGCCTACATTATCGATTCCTTTATGGTGGTGGTGTTTGGTGGCGTAGGCAACCTTTGGGGAACTCTGGTCGCTGGTTTAGGTTTGGGACTGTTTAACAAGATCTTAGAGCCATGGGCCGGAGCGGTGCTGGCTAAGATTCTGGTGCTGGTGTTTATCATCTTATTTATTCATAAGCGACCAAGAGGATTGTTCCCTCAACGTGGTCGCGCGGCTGAGAGTTAAGGAAGCGTTATGACTAATCATACACACACGAAACCCTCACGCTCTTTTGTCCTTTCTGCATTGCAAGGCGATAAGGGCGGTCAGATGACAATATTGGCCATCTTGGCAGCGGTGATCTTAATTCCGGCGGCGAATATGATGCTGCCCGCTTCGCACCCGCTTCACGTCGAAACCTTTACGATATCATTGCTCGGTAAATACCTAAGCTATGCGATGTTGGCGCTCGCCGTCGATCTAGTATGGGGCTATTTGGGTATTCTCAGTTTAGGCCATGGCGCTTTCTTTGCGCTTGGCGGCTACGCGATGGGTATGTATTTAATGCGTCAGATAGGCGATCGCGGTGTCTATGGCCATCCAATCCTGTCTGACTTTATGGTGTTCCTAAACTGGCAAGAACTGCCTTGGTTTTGGCATGGCTTCGACCAATTCTGGTTTGCGGCTCTGATGGTGGTGCTGGTACCCGGCGCAATGGCCTATGTGTTCGGCTATTTGGCGTTTCGCTCTCGAGTTTCTGGGGTCTATCTTTCCATCATTACCCAAGCGCTCACCTACGCGCTGATGTTGGCGTTTTTCCGCAATGAAATGGGCTTTGGCGGCAACAATGGTTTAACCGATTTTAAAGATATTCTAGGCTTTAGCTTGCAGCAAGACAGAACTCGAATCGCATTGTTTATTGCGACTGGTATTGCCCTTATCGTCAGCTATTTGGTCTGTCGCAGCGTCGTGGCGAGCCGTCTTGGTCGCGTATCGGTTGCGATTCGTGATTCTGAATCGCGTACACGCTTTATGGGTTACGACGTCGATGGCATCAAACTGTGGGTGTTCGTTCTTTCTGCGGTGATCGCCGGGATTGCTGGGGCGTTGTACGTGCCGCAAGTTGGCATTATTAACCCAGGTGAATTCGCACCGCTTAATTCGATAGAGGTGGTGGTTTGGGTCGCACTTGGCGGTCGTGCGACCTTGTTTGGGGCGATTGTTGGCGCCTTGGTGATCAACTATGCCAAAAGCTGGTTCACGGTAGAGTTTCCGGAAGTGTGGTTGTTTGCCCTCGGAGGCTTGTTCGTACTTTCAACGCTCTACTTCCCGAAAGGCTTAATCGGCTTTGTCAGTGATAAGTGGCATTTAGTCGTCAATCGAAATCGCGGGCACAACGCCACTGAGTCGAACATTGACGAAGAGAAAAGCAACGAGGTTTTGGTATGACTGAGTTAAAGCGTACCGAGCAATTTAAGCAATCACTCGCTGAAGTTACGCGTCGCGATCAAGTGTTCTCGTTTCTTAAGCCGGACGTCCACCCACTGATTGATACCAGACACAACATCTTGCTCTATGTGGAAGGGGTGAATAAAACCTTTGATGGGTTTAAAGCGATCAATGATCTCAATCTGTACATCCGTGAAGGAGAACTCAGATGCATTATTGGCCCGAATGGAGCTGGGAAAACCACCATGATGGACATCATCACGGGTAAGACGAAACCGGACACTGGTGAGGTTTGGCTCGGCTCGAACCTCAATTTACTTAATATGAATGAAGCCGAGATCGCCAATGCGGGAATTGGCCGTAAGTTTCAAAAGCCGACGGTGATCGAGTGCTTAACAGTGTGGGAGAACCTCGAACTGGCGATGTCGGGCGTGCGTTCAGTGTGGGGGTCGTATGTGGCGAAGATGACAGGAGAGCAAAAAGATAAGCTCGAATCGGTGCTGAGTTTAATTCATCTGCATGACCACCAAACGCTACTGGCAGGCAACCTTTCTCACGGCCAAAAACAGTGGTTAGAGATAGGAATGCTGTTGATGCAAAACCCTAAGCTACTGCTTATTGATGAGCCTGTGGCTGGCATGACCCATCAAGAGATGGATCGTACATCTGAGTTACTTAACTCACTAGCTGGTAAACATTCTGTGGTGGTCGTTGAGCATGATATGGACTTTGTACGTTCTATCGCTAGCCATGTCACTGTGCTTCATCAAGGGCATGTGTTGGCAGAAGGCACAATGGATGAGGTTCAAGCGCACCAGCAAGTCAAACAGGTTTATTTGGGGGAATAACATGCTATCAATTTCTGGATTGAACCAGTTTTACGGTGAGAGCCACACACTTTGGGACTTGGAGATGGAGGTCCCCAAAGGAAAATGCACCGTGTTAATGGGGCGTAATGGTGTTGGTAAGACGACCTTACTGCAATGCATTATGGGGTTGGTCAAAACCGAGAGTGGTGACATCGCTCTTGAAGGTCACTCTATCATCAAAAAAGAAGCCGAAGCTCGCCCCAGAATGGGGATCGGCTATGTTCCTCAAGGTCGTCAAATCTTTCCAATGTTAACAGTGGAAGAAAACTTGCAAGTAGGTTTACCTATCCGAGCAAGAGGAGACCGCTACATCCCTGAATTTATCTTCGAGCTATTCCCTGTGTTGAAGGAAATGTTGCATCGCAGAGGGGGCGACTTATCAGGTGGGCAGCAGCAGCAATTGGCTATAGGTCGGGCGTTGGTGATTAACCCTAGCTTGCTGATTTTGGATGAACCGACGGAAGGTATTCAGCCCAACATTGTGCAAGAAATAGGCGATATTATTCGCATGTTGAATGAAAAATTTGGACTTACGGTTTTGCTGGTAGAGCAAAAACTGCCGTTCGCCCGTAAGGTCGGAGATCAGTTTTGCATCTTGGATAGAGGGCGCACTGTCGCACAAGGGGACATGAAAGAGCTGGATGAAAGATTGATAAAGGAGTATCTCACCGTATGATTTGTGAACCTGCCGTTGCGTTTGATTTAAATGATAACAATCAAACACTTAAAAAGAACATCGAGTCTGATGTAGAGAAAGGCTGGAAGGCCATGTTATCGCTTTTGTTTAGAGACAGAGGGGATAAAACCGTCATCAAAGACCGTCAACAGAAAGGGCCTTTAGCAATTCAGCGCCCTTTGTATCCTGAAGGAAAAACGTGCCATACCTATTTGTTGCATCCACCCGGAGGTGTGGTCGGTGGTGATGCTCTGCAAATAAGCGCTCGCGTGGAACAAGGAGCTCATGCTCTGGTCACCACACCGGGCGCGACTAAGTTTTATCGCTCGGAAAAACGCTACGCTCATCAGAAACAGATATTGCATGTTGAAGGTGGTGGTCTACTTGAATGGTTACCACAGGAAAACATCTTCTTTCCTGATGCTCATGCTCGCCTCGATACCGAAATTCATCTCGATCGTGATGCCCTATTTGTGGGCTGGGAAATGCACTGTTTTGGGCGTCCTGCACTAAATGAGGGATTTTCCTCCGGACATTTAGTCGGAAAAACAGAGGTTTACCGAGAAGGAAGGAAAATTTTGACCGAGGGGTTAAATATTTTTGGTGGCGATAAGTCCATGATTGAAAAGGGCTTGCTCAATTTCTCTCTCGCGGGAACGCTGTATATTTCTGTCGAAAATGAGGATTTTTTTCAACTGGTACAGAGCTTGCTCTCTATCATACAGCAAGAAGTCGGCACAGAGGACTTAGTGATTGCTGCGACACAGATAGAAGAATTGGTTGTCGTGAGAGCACTGGGTCGATGGAGTGAGGTGATCTTGGAGAGCTTTCAGAGAGTTTGGCAGCAAGCGCGTCAATACTGGACTGGTGAAACTCCTCTGCCCCCAAGGATTTGGGCAACCTAAACTCCATGTTTCTCTTTGTGCCTTCTCCATCATGTTAAGGGAATGGCAAGGAAACCAATGGAATTATCACCGAGAGAAAAAGACAAACTGTTGATCTTCTGCGCTGGCATGCTAGCGCAGCAACGAAAAGAGCGAGGGTTAAAGCTTAACTATCCAGAGTCTGTAGCGTTTATCAGTAGTGCCATTCTTGAAGGTGCTCGCGAAGGCAAAACGGTGTCTGAGCTGATGGACTTTGGACGAACACTTCTTACAGTTGATGACGTTATGGAGGGCGTACCTTCCATGATTCCTGATGTACAAGTCGAAGCCACCTTTCCTGATGGGACCAAATTGGTCACCGTTCATGAGCCAATCGTCTAGGAGATCATATGTCAGCATCAACAAGTCAATATTCTGGTTTTATTCCCGGTCAAATTGAATCCGCCCCCGGTGAGATTGAACTCAATGTTGGTCGCACGACCATCAATGTCAAAGTGGAAAATATCGGCGATCGACCAGTACAAATCGGCTCGCATTATCACTTTTTTGAGGTCAACGATTCACTGCGCTTTGAGCGTGAAGCGTGTAAAGGGTTCCGTCTCAATATCCCTGCTGGGACTGCGACACGCTTTGAACCTGGCCAGTCTCGCACGGTTGAGTTGGTTGAGTTTGCAGGTAAGCGAGAGATATACGGATTCCAAGGTAAGGTCATGGGCAAACTCGCCCAATAAAAAATTAAGACAAGGATAGGTAATGGCAAGCATTTCTCGTCAGGCATATGCCGAAATGTTTGGGCCAACAGTGGGCGATCGCGTGCGACTCGCAGACACCGAACTGTGGCTTGAAGTGGAAAAGGATTTCACTGTTTACGGCGACGAAGTTAAATTCGGCGGCGGTAAAGTGATTCGTGATGGCATGGGGCAAAGTCAACGACCAAGCGCTGAAACGCCAGATCTGGTCATCACCAACGCAGTGGTATTGGATTACTGGGGTATCGTCAAGGCAGACGTCGCAGTTAAAAATGGGCGTATTCAAGCGATAGGCAAAGCCGGTAACCCTGATGTTCAGCCAGAAGTGACGATTGTAATTGGCCCGGGGACAGAGATCTTAGCAGGGGAAGGATCAATTTTAACCGCGGGCGGTATCGACTCGCACATTCACTTTATTTGTCCTCAGCAAATCGAAGAAGCATTGGCTTCAGGTGTCACCACCATGATTGGTGGTGGTACTGGCCCCAACACAGGAACCAACGCGACAACTTGTACCCCCGGTCCGTGGAATATGCACCGTATGCTCGAAGCGTTAGATGGGTTTCCAATGAACTTTGGGCTACTCGGGAAAGGTAACGCTAGTCAGCCAGAAGCGCTAAGAGAGCAGGTAGCGGCGGGTGCGGTGGGATTGAAGCTGCACGAAGATTGGGGCACGACGCCAGCATCAATTGACACCTGTTTGTCGGTTGCTGACGAGATGGATGTTCAGGTCGCGATTCATACCGATACGCTGAATGAGTCAGGTTTTGTAGAATCGACTTTAGGTGCGATTGGCGATCGCGTGATTCATACCTATCACACCGAAGGAGCGGGCGGGGGGCACGCACCGGATATTATTCGCGCTGCGGGTGAATCCAATGTTCTGCCATCGTCGACCAATCCAACTCGTCCTTACACCGTCAATACCGTTGATGAGCACCTCGATATGTTGATGGTGTGTCACCATTTGTCGCCTTCTATTGCTGAAGATGTGGCATTTGCCGAGTCTCGAATTCGCCGCGAAACTATCGCCGCCGAAGACATTCTGCACGATCTTGGTGCCTTCTCGATGATTGCCTCAGACTCCCAAGCAATGGGTCGTGTGGGCGAAGTGATTACTCGCACTTGGCAAACGGCGCACAAAATGAAAGTGCAGCGCGGCAGCTTGAAAGAAGATTCTTCCTACAGCGACAACTTCCGACTTAAACGTTACATCGCTAAGTACACGATTAATCCGGCGATTACTCACGGTATGTCGCATGAAATCGGCTCAATTGAAGTGGGCAAGCTTGCTGATCTTGTGCTGTGGAAGCCTGCTTTCTTTGGTGTTAAGCCGAGTATCATTCTAAAGGGAGGCATGATAGCCATGGCGCCGATGGGGGATCCTAATGCTTCGATACCAACCCCTCAGCCTGTCCATTATCGCAGCATGTTTGGCAGCTATGGTAAAGCATCGCAAAACACCTCCATGCTGTTTGTCTCCCAAGCGGCTGAGCAAGCAGGTATTGCAAGTGAGCTTGGTCTTGGCAGCCAAATCGGAGTTGTCAGTCATTGTCGCGATATCAGTAAAGCTGACATGAAGCTCAACGACTGGCAGCCGAATATCGAAGTGGACTCACAAACCTACCAAGTTCGCGCTGATGGTGAGCTGTTGGTGTGTGAACCTGCTGACGTGTTACCTATGGCACAAAAGTACTTCTTGTTTTAACGCTGCAACGAAATAGTTAACCAGTAAATGAACTGATAAGGAGATGAGATGATCGAACTTACCGAAATCAGCAAAGAAATTTGTACTAAACCTAATGCGTTTCTGAGCTTGCCAATAGATAGCCGAATTAAGAGCCGACTTAAAGTTGAGCTAGATGATGGTCGTGAAGCGGGCTTGTTTCTGCCGCGTGGACACATTTTGCGTGGCGGTGAGCAACTTAAAAGCCAATGCGGCATGATCGTCGAAATCAAAGCTGCGCCGGAAAAGGTCTCGACGGTCTATTGCAGTGATCTACATTTACTGACGCGTGTGGCGTATCACCTTGGTAACCGGCATGTACCGTTACAAGTGGAGTTTGGCTGGGTTCGTTACCAGCACGACCATGTGCTAGACGAAATGGTTGAAGGCTTAGGTGCAAAAGTCACCACAGAAGACGCGTCATTCGAGCCAGAAAGTGGCGCTTATGGCGGCCGTTCTGGTGGGCATCATCACCACTAATCACACACAAATTAAAGCAATAACAACAAGGAAGTTATCATGAAAAAAACACAACAATTTGCTGCATTCACTTGTCTGGCTCTTCTTTCATCATCAGTGATGGCACACCCCGGTCACGAAACGGGGTCATTCTCAGCAGGCTTAACTCACTCGGTAACTGGTTTCGATCACCTCGTTATGTTGGTCGCGTTTGGCATTTTAGTCGCATGTGTACAGACGTCAGTCGCGCGTAAAGCAGGGTTAGTGTTCAGTGCGCTTGCCTCACTGTTAGTTGGCCTCGCTGCTGGACAGGTGTTTGGTGGCTTTAATGGCGTCGAGCTTGCGATTGGGGCTTCGCTGTTTGTCGTGAGTGGCGCAATCTGGCAAGCCTTCCACGCTTCAAAAGATATGCTGCGTTTCGCGCTGACCTTGTGTGTTGGTTTAGTGTTTTTCCACGGTTATGCGCACGGTGTTGAAGCGCAAGGCGCAATCTCTTCATTTGCTGTGGGCATGACTGTCAGTGCAGCAGCACTTATGGTTTTGGGCTTGCAGTTTGGTCGCGCGCTTTCAAGTCCTTGGCTATCTGTCGGTGTTGCTTCAGTTAGCGCCCTCGTCATCCTATAAACCTTAGTCTATGTCTTATCAAAATAGGGCAAGTGATCTGGCGTTGTATCGGCTGTTTCAGCTGATAAGCCCCTCTCTCCCCATCGGCGGCTTTACTTATTCGCAAGGTTTGGAGTGGGCGGTTGAGGCGCAGTGGGTATCGGATCGTGCTTCAATGCAAATTTGGCTAGATAACATGCTGATGAACAGTGTTGCGACACTAGAATTGCCAATCCTTGAGCGTTACGCCCAAGCGCTGAAAAGTAATAACAAGCAACAGTTAGTTGCGCTGAGTGAATTGCTCTACAGCAGCAGAGAAACCAAAGAACTTAGAGCCGAAGAGAAGCAACGTGGGCAAGCGCTGTATACCTTACTCAAACAGCTCGATATCTATCATGACTGCTTTGATTATGCCGATAGCAAGCCAAATCAGTTGCTTGGGCTTTGCGTAGCCGCGCAGCACTGGGACATAGAAATTGAGCAGCTCAAACAAGGCTACTTATGGAGCTGGGCTGAGAATCTGATTATGGCAGGGGTCAAGCTCGTGCCTTTAGGTCAAACAGACGGGCAACGTGCTTTGATTCAACTCAGTGAGCGGTTTCCCCAAGCGTTAGATAGAGCCAGAACGATTGAAGATTGGATGATCGGCAGCTTTACCCCATCAATCTCAATTGCCAGCAGTTTGCATGAAACTCAGTACACACGGCTGTTTCGCTCTTAGCGAAGTAGCAAGCAAAGAATTAGAAGGACTTAATAATGGAAAGTTACAAACAACCTTTACGCGTCGGTATTGGCGGCCCCGTAGGTTCGGGTAAAACAGCATTGCTTGAAGTGTTGTGTAAAGCGATCAGAGACAAACTCAATATCGCGGTTGTAACCAATGATATTTACACCCAAGAAGATGCCAAAATCCTCACCCGTGCTGAAGCGTTAGAGCCGGATCGTATTATCGGTGTTGAAACGGGAGGCTGTCCGCATACCGCGATTCGTGAGGATGCCTCAATGAACTTAGCAGCGGTTGAAGAGCTGGCAAAACGTCATAAAAATCTTGATGTGGTGTTTGTAGAAAGCGGTGGAGATAACCTGAGTGCCACCTTTAGCCCAGAGTTGGCGGATTTAACCATCTACGTGATTGATGTGGCTGAAGGGGAAAAGATCCCGCGTAAAGGTGGCCCGGGGATTACTCGCTCAGACTTGTTGATCATCAATAAGATCGATTTGGCCCCATATGTAGGTGCATCACTGGAAGTGATGGAGCAAGATACCCAGCGGATGCGTCCGACTAAACCTTTTGTGTTCACCAACCTCAAGGAGAGCAAAGGGCTTGATACCATCATTGATTTTATCGTCACTCAAGGTATGTTAACCCTGAAAGGCTAAACTTCTCGCTTGGGGCAAAGGCACCATCTTTGGTGCCTTTTGAGATCTTGGCGTAATCCAACTTATTGGTTTTACCAGTTATTTTCGGTTTGTAGTTATTATTTTATAAATATATGGTTAACAAATATTAACTGGAGAGAAAATTATGCCTATTAATGGAATATGTCACGACTTTGCTTTTACTCGCTGTTTCCCTGTCGAGAGCAAAGACAGAACACCTAGCGCGAAAGAGAGTGTCGACCTTTGGCGCATCCTGCGCACTAAGATGGAGCTTATTCACCCAGACAATATCGAAACTCTAAAACCTGGTGTGTTAACGGTAACAAATGCGACAGGGCATCCGACTTACACTCCGCACTCTTATTATGTCGGGGAAGGTAATGTTCTATACAGCACCAATGATCCCTTCTTTGACAAAGTAGAGAAGAGCAAAGTGGATGTGAGCACTCAGCATGGAGTGGGGGCGATCACCTATTCTCTTGCAACGCTTAAGGCAGCGTTGAACAACGTTACAGATGGTCCAAATGGTGCGAGCGCTAAGATTGGTACCGATAACCGTGACTTGCAGTTCTACTGGTGTTCAACTGCCGTTGCGCGCCTCGGTTGGTGGTCTAAATAGTTGAAAGCGCCCTCAGCTACAAGTAATAACAAGTGTTGAGGGCGTTTTGGACTGACTATCACAGTCCATGTTGCACCATTGATTTGGCTGAATGCCATGTTAAGCCACTGGTGTGAGTAAAGTCGCGAGTTACACAGAAACTAAATCGTCATCGATTCAATGACATACCTTAGTTGATTTCCATCCCTCTACAGATTCTTGTCTATACTGATTTGATAGACCTAGATTACAGCGCGATTACTCAACTACGTGATTTCAGAGGCGACTATGCGAACAACTCTAATTCTTAGTGTGATGAGCACTTTATTGTTTTTTAGCCAATCTGTATTGGCGATCTCGCCTCCCACGCAAGAGCCTATTCTTTGGGTATCGGGCAATATAAGTCAATCAAATTCCCCGCAGGGGGTTGAGCTCGATGAAGCGATGATCTTTGGTTTAGAGCAAGGGACTATTCGTACCAATAATCATGTCGTCGCCGAAGTGGTCGAATATAAAGGCCCAAAGTTAGCTAGCCTACTTGAGTATGTGGGGGCTAAAGGGAAGCAGGTACAAGTGATTGCGTGGGATGATTATGTTGTCACGATATCGCTAGACGACATTAAGAAGTATGGCATTCTACTCGCAACGCATGAGGCAGGGGTTAGAATGACCATAGATGACAAAGGCCCTTTGTTTGTTGTACTGCCTTTTACCGAGCACGCTGAACTTAGAAACGATTTTTACTATAGCCTGTCAGTGTGGCAGGTAAGAGAGATCGTTGTGGAATAGAACAATGAGCTCCCGTCGTTTACCAAATGGGCGAACCTTCGTTGCCATTATTGCGAGCGTCAGCATTGTGCTGCTGATAATGGTTACCTATTTCTTCTACTCGTTAAGTGAAATTAGAAAAATAGCCCCTCAACCTTATGTCACAATCGTGAACAACAATATTTCGGCAAAAACCAAATTGTTGTTGCTAAAATCAGAAATCCTCAACTTTTCGATTCAACAAGATACCCGCTCGCTCGTGCGCCTTAAGATGCAGGCACGTGTTCATAAAGCGAGTATTTTACAAGACCTCAAAGCAGAGCGTACGCGAAAGATACATGCGCAGTACGGTGATTTGGATGAATTAGTTGAGTTAGAGGAGAGAATTACTCAACTCGCGATACAAATATCTGACATTACACTCAAAGACGAACAGAAGGTCGCAGACTCATTGAGTGCGGTGGAAAAAACGTACTTTGATCTCAACAAATACCTTTCTAGTTTTGTCGCAGAAGTACAAAGAAATCAGCTCGAATTTACTCAGCACAAAGAGAACCTTTATGACCTACAGTATCTGTATATGGCTGTGATTATTGCTTGCTCACTCATTCTGGTCGGCGTCATTTCTTATATGTATCTGTTTCAAATGAAATTGAGTCAAGACTTGGCTGAGCGTGGAGACAAACTAGAAGAGGCGAAAAAACTGGCCGAGCAACATGCAACCGCTAAAGCTCGCTTTTTGGCCAATATGTCGCACGAGATGCGGACGCCATTAAACGCCATTATCGGACTTAGTCACAAAGAGTATTACGAGGCTACCGATGAGCAGACGCGCAATTTTTTGTCGATGATTAATAACTCAGGCCAGCACCTACTAAAGCTGATTAATAGTGTGCTTGATATCAGTAAGATAGAGCAAGGAAAGATGAAGCTGCAAACGGAGCCGTTCTATTGCAGTGAGTTAATTGAGCTGTCTAAAACCATCTTTGTTGATATGAGCAAAAGCGATGTTGAGATCTTTTTTTCTACTCAGTTGGATAAAGATTACCAACTCATCGCAGATAAAACTAAGTTGCTGCAGTTGATCAATAACCTAAGCTACAACGCGCTTAAGTTTACTGAGCAGGGTTATGTTGATGTGTGCCTTTCATTGGAGCGCTCAGAACAAGCGACCATATTAAGACTAAAAGTGTCTGACACCGGCATTGGCATGTCACAAGAGCAACTCGATAAAGTGTTTGAAGAGTTTACTCAGGCCGATGATTCCATCACAAGAAAATATGGTGGTACTGGCTTGGGGCTGTCTATTTGTCAGTCATTGGTTAATCTGATGAATGGGTCCATAGAGGTAGAGAGCGAGTTAAATAAAGGCACTGAGTTTAGCGTTGAAATACCAGTTAAGGTTGAGGGAGAGAAAGTAATTGGTTGTGTTACAAATCTTGAAAGTCGATTAAGAGTCGTTAGCGCCGACCTCCATGCCAAAGAGCTAATCAGTAATGAACTCAAGCGCTTTGGTTTGTTTGAGGAGTCTGGCGATATCTCTGTCTACTACCAAAGTGGCGACAGCACTATCGAGAGCAATTTACCCGTAGTAGACGACGATGGGGAAATGCTCATTGTGATTGCGGATTTGCCTACTTCCATTACCGCCTCAGATAAGCAAATAAAGCTAACCAAGCCTTATGATATTTTCAGTTTACTCAGTGTGTTAGGTAGTCATACGCAGAGTAGAGAACAACCAGAGGTTTCGCTGACTAACAGTTCAGGTTTATCTGCTTTGATCGTGGAAGATATGCGGGTCAATCAGATCGTCGCGCAGAAAATGTTATCGACATTGCAAGTTGAAACTACCACTGCAAACAATGGGCAAGAGTGCCTAGATATCATTAAGCAACGCCATTTCGATATCATCTTCATGGATATTCAAATGCCGATAATGGATGGTATAGAAGCGTTAAAAAGAATCCGCCAAGAAGATTTAGCGCCCGATACCGCAATTGTTGCGCTAACCGCAAACACCTTCGATAAAGACGTATTGCACTATTTAGAGCTAGGTTTTAATGATGTTGTACCTAAGCCTGTTCGTATTGACTTAGTGCAGCGTATCCTGGATAAGTACGCGCCTGCGACCATCTAGGTTTGACTCATCTGACCGTCCATTGGTCACTATGGCGTTTGTTTGGGGGATTGATGCCAGTCTCTTGGTATTTCTCTTTTTCTGTAACGGCAGCCATACACCTCAAAAAATGTGATTTAAATCTAATTAAACCCCTAGTTTGATAATTGATTAATCAGTTACTACTTTTTTATTAACTGTCGAAAAATTTGGGAGGCAGTTTTGAAAAAGTTAAAGGTCGTATTTTTAGTACAGGTCATCATTGCTCTGACTCTAGTGTTACTAGTATCGGCATTCATTAAGTATCAAGGATTTAAAGATAACTTATTAGTTGAGTTACAGCATTCGGTAGAGAATACGACTCAGCGGATGATGATCAGTTTGCCCAAGGCAGTATGGGATTTTGATTTAGACTCGGCAAAAGTTTCTATTTCCGCAGAACTGAAGCTACCAGAAATCTCCGCCGTACAACTTATTGACAATGAGGGCAGTGATCTTCTTTTCCTGACTCACCAACTTGTTAATGAAGAGTATGAAACGGTCGAAGTAACAGATAAGTCTTTATTTACCGAAGAGAACAGCATGAGTGCTGCACTGACTTTTGTCGAATATGGTGAGGAAAATTCGGTCGGTAAGGTGACGGTTTATTTTGACACCCATGCCCTCGATACCAAGCTTGCAGATTCACTGACAACCAACATTATTGAGCTGATTGTTCTCGATATTATTTTATCGATTGTGATTGTCGTTGCACTGTCTATGACGGTGATTCGCCCTATCTCTGAACTAACAGAAGTGGTTAAAGATCTCGCCTCAGGGGATGGAGACCTGACCAACAAACTTGCCCCAGCAAAATATCAAGAATTTGCAGACATCACCGAAGGAATTAACAGCTTTACAGAGTCGCTCAGGGTTATTGTTCAAGATGTTAATCAGTCTTCCGATGCGCTTAAAGACAAGGCACAAGCCAATGGTGCAACGGCAAAATCCAATGCTGAAAAGCTTGAAATGCAAAAGCATCAATTGACCACAGTAGCAGCAGCGGCAACAGAGCTAAATCAATCGGTTTCTACCGTCGCAGAGACGGCGTCTGAAACTGCGCAACAAGCACATACAGCGACTTCACTTGCTACAAACGTCAGTGATGCTATCGAGAGCTCTGCCAGTGACATCATCAACATGCGTGAAGAGATGAATCATGTAAATGCTGAGATGCACATCTTGATTGAAGAAGGAGAAAAGATCACTACAGTTCTTAATGTGATTAATGACATTTCTGAGCAAACCAATTTGCTTGCGCTTAATGCGGCGATTGAGGCGGCAAGAGCAGGGGAGCAAGGGCGAGGTTTTGCTGTTGTGGCGGATGAGGTGAGAAACCTTGCGGTGAAAACCAGCGAATCCACCGAGCAGATTCAAAAGAACATTGCCGCATTAGATGCGGCGACTAAGTCGGTTGAGGATGAATTGACTCGCATTGCGACGTTACTTGAGCAAACTGCATCAAGAGTGAGTGAATCGCAAAGCTCAGTCAGTGAAGTGCAAGGATTGATTACCGTTATTTCAGATAGAAGTGGGCAGATCTCGCAGGCAACTGACGAGCAGCGTATGGCGGTTGAAGAAATTAGCCAAGCGATTGTGGAAGCATCAGAGGCAACCAATGATGTTTCATCAGGTGCGACTAAGAATGCTAAAAGGACCGAAGAAGTACTCAGCTTAAGCCAAAGTATTGCTAACCATATGGCTAAGTTCCGTACCTAGGATATAAACAGAGGACATGTTATGAGAAATCTCATTTTGATTGTGGTGAGTACACTATTTTCTTTTGCTTTAAATGCAGCGGTAATTACTGCCGCGCAAGACCCATGGGCGCCGTTTGTTCAAAAGGACAAAGCAAATCCGGGAGTATCTGTTGAGATTATTACCGAAGCCTTTAAGTCACAGGGGCATAGTGTTGATTTCAAAATTATGCCTTGGACTCGCGCACTCAATGAAGTCAAAGGCGGTAGGGTAGACGTGTTAGTGGCGACTTGGTTTACCAATGAACGTACCTCTTTCTTGAAGTACAGTGAGCCATACCTAGAAAACTCGCTTAAATTTATTATGCGCAAAGGGGAAGGATTCGAATACAACGGACTGGATAGCTTGTCGGGAAAAACAGTGGGTATCATCCGAAATTATGGCTATGGAGATGAGTTTTTAGCGGCCAATAACTTTAAAAAGCCAGAGGCGAATGACTTGGTTGCTAATGCTAAGAAGCTGATGGCAAAAAGGATAGACCTGACTTTAGAAGATGAGCTTGTAGCGAAGTCTACCTTGTCTGGAGCGGGAATGAATTTGGCTGATTTTGAGTTCACTAACAATGCGCTGTCAGTTAACCCGTTGCATGTTACTGCAGGGCTAGCGAATCCTAACCATGCTGAATATATTGAAGCGTTTAATAAAGGGCTGGCCGAAATTAAGGCCAATGGTACCTTTGACAAGATCTTAGCCAAATACGGAATTAAGTAGAGGTGCTAGGTTGATCAATTAAAACGCTCCCATCACAATCGGGAGCGTTTTTATATTGGGTGTTACAGGAACTTAGCTAGCGAACTTCTTTCCATCTATCTTACCTTTAGCGTCATACGCTTTCTCACCGTAGATAAAGGTCTCGCACACTGTTCTATCGTCACCTAAGCTCATTAGAACAAACAACTTCTCTTCAAGGGTTGTCGCTTGGTTCATGCGGAAACGCATGAGCTGCGTGGCGTGAAGATCAAGCACCACAAAGTCGGCTTCTTTACCTACTTCTAGGTTACCAATCTTATCTTCCAAGTGGAGTGAACGAGCACCGCCTAATGTGGCTAGGAACAGGGACTTGAGCGGATGCAGTTTCTCTTGCTGAAGCTGCATAATTTTATACGCTTCACTCATGGTTTGAAGAATCGAGAAGCTCGTACCCGCTCCAACATCCGTTCCCATTCCAACTCTTACGCCGTGCTCTTCGAGTTTAGGCAGTTTAAACAAGCCAGAACCTAAGAAAAGGTTAGACGTAGGGCAAAAAGCGATTGCTGATTCCGTGTCGGCTAGGCGTTGGCACTCACAATCAGATAGGTGGATACCATGAGCGAATACCGAGCGCTTGTGCAGTAGACCATAGTGGTCATAGACATCAAGATAAGAATCTCGCTCAGGGAATAGGTCGAGTACCCATTCGATCTCTTTCTTGTTCTCTGAAAGGTGAGTGTGCATATACACATCGGGGTACTCTTCAAGCAGCTTACCCACAGTGGCTAACTGTTCAGGTGTACTAGTGGGAGCAAATCGAGGTGTAACAGCATAAAGCAGACGACCGCGGTTGTGCCATCTTTCAATCAGTTCTTTTGATGCTTCATATCCAGATTCGGGAGTATCGGTTAGGTAGTCTGGCGCGTTTCTATCCATCAATACCTTGCCTGCAATCATGCGTAGGTTACGACGTTCCGCTTCACCAAAAAATACGTCTACTGACTCTTTATGTACCGTGCCAAATACGAGGGCTGTAGTGGTTCCGTTGCTAGCCAGTTCATCAAAAAACAACTTAGCGACCTTGAGCGCGTAAATTGGATTCTTAAAACGGCGCTCTTCTGGGAAGGTGTAGTTTTCTAGCCAGTCGAGCAGTTGTTCACCGTATGAAGCGATCATACCCGTCTGCGGGTAGTGAATATGGGTATCGATAAAGCCAGAGGTAATTAGCTTGTCTTCGTACTCGGTAATATTGAGGTCTTTGGGTTGGCGAGCGAGTACTTCCTCGGTTTCGCCAATATCTACGATATGCCCGTCTTCGACGACGATAATGCCGTCATCAAAGAATTGGTATGAATTGTCCAGTCCGACATCTTTCGGATCCGCGATACTGTGCAAAATTGCTGCACGATAAGCGTTGCGTTGCATTGTCATTTTTACTTCCTTTTTCAACCCAAATTAAACGGCTGATTGGGTTAGGCGATTTTCTCTTCCAGTGGCGAATCGCTCATTTGAATACTTTTACTGTGTGCCGTAGGGCGCTTTTCTTCAAGTGGAATGCCCTGATAGTGTGCGATTAGTTCACCTGCAACCGATACCGCGATTTCTGCCGGATGCTTGCCATTCACCATGCTGACACCAATCGGGCAAATCATAGTGTTGATCTGTGCATCACTGTAACCACGCTGGGCTAAGCGCATATCAAATTTCTTGCGTTTAGTCAGTGAACCAATCATGCCGAAATAGACGCTGTCGTCTCGGTCAATAATGGCTCTAGCGAGGTCAAAATCGAGTTGATGATTGTGAGTCATGACTAAGTAGTAACTGTTTGGTGGCAAGTCTCGTACCTCTGCGACCGGATCATCGGTCACTAATTTAGTTACATTACGTGGCAGTTCTTCAGGGAAAACATCATCACGCTCATCAATCCAGGTAACTCGGAAGGGAAGAGTCGAGACGATATGTAAAAGGGCTTTGGCGACATGACCTGCTCCAAACACAACCAGATGCTTTTGCGCGGTGCCAATAGGTTCAAAGCTCAGTGTTGCCATTCCGCCACAACACTGGCCTAAACGGGCACCCAAATTAAAGCGTTCTACTTTGAGTGAGCGTTCACCTGCGATCAGCATCTCACGAGCCATTTTGGTCGCGACATGCTCAAGGTGACCACCACCTATAGTGGCAATCAACCTGTCACGGGTAACCAGCATTTTGGTGCCTGCATCCCTTGGCACAGAGCCACGGTCTTCCAATACAGTCACCATCACGCACGGTTCGCTGTTTTTCTCTAGTTGCGCCAGTTCATGAATCCAATTGTCCTTAAACATACGTCTCTCCTTGAACTATTTATCTTGTCATCAGTCTATGGAATGACGTTGGTTAGGCTTTCTCTGCCTGCTCTGGTGTCGTTTGTGGCTGGCTCACTTTCGCAATCGCCATCAAGACACGTTCTGGTGTTGCTGGTGTATCCAACTTAGGAATCGCTCCTTCGACGGCAACAGAAGCAATCGCATCTTTCAATGCACTCCAGACCGACATACCCAACATGAACGGTGGCTCACCGACGGCTTTTGAATTAAATACCGTATCTTCTGGGTTTGCTCGGTTCTCCAATAAGTGGGTATGGAACTCGATTGGCATATCTGCGATCGCTGGGATCTTGTAGCTTGCAGGGCCATTGGTCATTAAGCGACCTTGCTCATTCCAGATTAACTCTTCGGTGGTTAACCAACCGACACCTTGCAGGAAGCCACCTTCAATCTGACCGATATCAATGGCAGGGTTTAGCGAAGCACCAACATCATGCAGAATGTCTGCGCGTAGGATCTTGTACTCACCTGTTAAGGTATCAACGATTACTTCCGAACAAGAGGCACCGTAAGCAAAGTAGTAGAATGGGCGACCGCGAGCCTTTTCATGATCGTAGTAGATCTTCGGTGTACGGTAGAAGCCTGTGCTCGATAGCGATACTTGGTTGAAGTAGGCCAATTGAACAAAGGATTCGAAGGTCATGATTTCATCACGGATCATGATCATACCGTTTTTGAATACCACCTCTTCTGGCGTTACCTTAAAGTGACTAGAAGCGAAATCAATCAAGCGCTGTTTAATGGTTAGTGCGGCGTTTTGCGCGGCTTTACCATTGAGGTCGGCGCCCGATGAGGCTGCTGTTGGCGATGTGTTCGGTACTTTGTCGGTATTGGTAGCGGTGATTTGGATACGTTCAACATCAACTTGGAACTCCTGTGCAACAATTTGTGCCACTTTGATATTCAAGCCTTGTCCCATCTCTGTACCACCGTGATTCAAATGAATACTGCCATCGGTGTAGATGTGAATGAGTGCGCCAGCCTGATTGAGGAAAGTCGCCGTGAATGAGATACCAAATTTCACTGGAGTGATCGCTAGACCCTTTTTCAAAATTGGGCTTTGCTTGTTGAACTCAGCAATCGCTTTACGGCGAGCGTGGTAGTCACTGCTTTGCTCTAGCTGCTCTGTGATCTCTGGTAAGAAGTTATCTTCAACCTTTTGGTAGTAATGAGTGACGTCTCGTCCTTCACCACCGTAGTAATTGGCTTTGCGTACTTCGAGCGGATCTTTGCCTAAATAGTGAGCAATCTCATCCATGATGTGCTCAATAGTCATCATACCTTGCGGACCGCCAAAACCACGATAGGCAGTATTAGAGGCAGTATTGGTTTTACAGCGGTGACCTGTGACCGTTGCATCACCTAGGTAGTAGGCGTTGTCTGAGTGAAACATTGCGCGGTCAACAATAGAACTCGATAGATCTGGTGAGTAGCCACAGTTACCTGCAACGATGATCTCTGAACCTTGAATGACACCATTATCATCAAAACCAATCTTGTATTGGTTGTAGAATGGGTGACGCTTGCCCGTCATCGTCATATCTTCTGCGCGTGGAAGGCGCATCTTAGTTGGGCGTTTGGTTAGATGAGCGATCACGGCCGCCATACATGCTGGCGCGGCAGCTTGGGTTTCTTTGCCACCAAAACCACCACCCATACGGCGCATGTCAATCACGACTTTATGCATAGGGACGCCAAGAACTTCAGCAACCAGCTTTTGTACTTCAGTAGGGTTTTGCGTTGAGGTGTATACGATCATACCGCCATCTTCGGTCGGCATAACGCTACTAACCTGAGTTTCAAGATAGAAGTGCTCTTGGCCGCCAATATCTAGGTCACCCTCGATAATGTGTTTCGCATTGGCAAGTGCTGTTGCCGAATCACCACGCTTTTGCTGGTGGCTCTCAGTCACAAATAGTTCTTTTTCTAGTGCTTCTTTGACGTCCAATACAGGGGGAAGCACCTCATACTCAACAATAGCGGCTTGCGCGGCTTTGCGTGCGGTTTCCATATCGTTCGCTGCGACGGCAAGCACTGGCTGGCCATAGTATTGAACTAACCCATCTGAAAGTAACGGGTCGCCGGGTAGAATGGCGCCAATATCCAGTTGTCCAGGTACGTCTTCATGGGTAATGGCAATTGCAACCCCTTCGAATTCATAACATGGAGAGACGTCAAGCTTGGTAATCTTGGCATGAGCGTGGGTACTTAAACGCGCGTACACATGCAGTTGATTTGGGAATTCAAGACGGTCATCAATATAGACCGCTTCACCCGTGACCTGCTTTGGGGCGCTGTCGTGTTTTACGCTTTTACCAACGCCAGTTTTAAGATCCTGCTTTACGATGGCGACCATCTCTTCATGAGATAGGGTCTGATGGTGTGCGTTAGACATAAGACGTTACCCTCGTTTCAATCTGGTTGTTCTGATGGTTCTGCTCGATAAAGAAACGGCGCAGCATGTTAGCGGCGGTCATAGAGCGATACTCTTTGCTTGCGCGGAAGTCAGACAGCGGTTCAAAGTCGCTGTATATCTCTTTCATTGCATTATCGATAGTCTCTTGCGTCCAGCTTTGACCAATTAAGGCTGCTTCACAGTTCGAAGCGCGTTTTGGTGTTGCTGCCATACCGCCAAAGGCAATACGAGCGTCGACCACTTTGTTGTCTTCTATCTGGATATTGAACGCCCCACATACTGCTGAGATATCGTCATCTAAGCGCTTTGAAAGTTTGTATGCTCGGAAGGTGTCGTTGCTTTTTGGCTTAGGAATAATGACCTGTTCAATAAACTCACTTTCTTGCTGAGCGGTAACCTTGTAGCTGATGAAGTAATCTTCAATCGGAAGGATTCTTGATTGCTTACCACGGCGAAGCTTAACCTGAGCGTTGAGTGCGATAAGAAGTGGTGGTGCGTCTCCGATTGGTGAAGCGTTACCAATATTGCCCCCAAGCGTACCTTGGTTGCGTACTTGCAGTGAGGCGAATCGATGTAGCAGTTCGCCGAAATCAGAGTAGTGGCTTGTCAGCAGTTGGTAAGCATCGCTAATCGCCACGTTGGCACCAATGTGTAGAGCGTCTTCACTCTCTTCGCAAACCTTCATGTCTTCAACAAGGTTGACGTTGATTAGAGTTTCGATTTCTCGGTGGAACTGAGTCACTTCTAGCGCCAAGTCGGTACCGCCCGCAACCAGTTTTGCCTTAGGATTTGCAGTGTAAATTTCCGCTAGCTCATCGACGCTACGCGGAAGGTACGCGGTCAAGTTTCCATGACTTAAGCTAGCTGGTTGCTCTTGTAAGGTTTGCAGTCTAGCGACCGTTTTCTTCTCAAGCTCAACAAACTGATCCATTAGAGGCTCGTTTGAAACCAATGACAAGGCAGCATCCACAATTGGGCGATAACCCGTACAGCGACAAAGGTTGCCAGCCAGTGATTCCATGACATCTTCTTTATTCGCTGCTGGTTTGTTCTTGCTTAGAGCAAACATGGACATAATAAAGCCCGGAGTACAGTAACCACATTGAGACCCATGGAAGTCCACCATGGCTTGCTGTGTTGGGTGCAGTTTGTTTTTGTTCTGCAAGTCTTCGACGGTAATAAGCTGCTTACCATGAAGGCTAGAGACGAACGTCAAACAAGAGTTAACAGAGCGGTACTGAAGTTTTCCTTCGATGACTTCACCCAGTACAACGGTACAGGCACCACAATCACCTGAACCACATCCTTCTTTAGTACCCGTTTTTTGTACATGTGTTCTCAGGTACTGAAGCACTGTCATGTTAGGCGACAGCTCACTTTCTTGTTTGAGTTCTTGATTGAGTAGGAAAGTAATCAAGAGACCTCCTTATGCATTGACACTATTGTTCTGATGTTTATTTTCTGACCTTGTGGTCAATAATTGGATAATTTGACCATAAGGTCAACTTTATTTTCACAAAAATGCAACATGAAAAGGCGCGTTTTAGGCGCTTATGAATAGAGGTGTTTCATATAAGTTTATGATTAATATAATTAAATTATCTAATCTTAGAGTAAAAAATCTTTACGTAAAGAAAATTAATATTGTATTTTTTGTTGTGTACAATCTTGCGGGATGCGGGATGCGGGATGCGGGATGCGGGATGCGGGATGGACGTATTGTCATCCTCAAGAATGAGGCAGTGAGTTGGGGATCTCTTGCAGCGAGTATTGAGGGAGAGAAATTCCCAACACCTTATTAAGTTAGAGTTGGGATTTTGGCTTTTTCTCGTAGCGCAGCGGTCTCGCATCCAAAAGCGAAGCGCTCCCGCATCTCACTATTCTATCAACGCCCTTGAATCAAATCAGAGAACACTACGTGTAGATCGTTTGATGCGGCGCCGCTGTCTAAGTTGAGCTTGGAACGAATATGGTCGATATGCACTCGCATTAACTCGACGGCCTGTTCGGTTCTACCTGCCTCAATGGCGTCAAGTAACACCGTATGTTCATCTAAAGAACAGTTAGCGTGGTTGCCTGTTTCGTACTGGGCGATAAGCAGTGACGTTTGAGAAACTAAACTGCGTTGGAACGCAAGTAGCGGAGCGTTGTTTGCTATCTCGGCTAGCTTAATATGAAACTCACCTGATAAACGCAGCCCTTTACCGTAATCACCATTGTCGAAAGCTTGATTTTCTTTCTCAACCAGTCTGCGGCATTCGTCAATCTCTGCGGATGTCGCGTGCTCAACGGCTAACTCAGTAATCGCTAGCTCCATGACTTCACGCGCTTTAATGATCTGCTTTGCCTCTTCCTTAGTTGGTGCAGCGACCATAGCCCCGCGGTTTGGGCGAATACTGACAACTTGCTCCATAGAGAGTCTCAGCAGAGCGCGGCGAATGATGGTTCGGCTGACACTAAAGATTTCGGCTAGGGCTTCTTCATTGAGTTTCGTTGCTGGTGGAAGGCGTTGTTCCAGAATTGCATCGAAAATGTGGCAGTAAACGACATCATCTTGGGTCTGGCCCGCGACCTTAGTCTTGATATTTTTTGCCACAGAATTTTTTAGATTTGCCATAGGCGGCGTTCACTCTTAAACCATTTATTTCCTTTATAAAACAATCATACTTTACTTTGTATACATGTGGCTAGAGCAGGGCTGAATTTGCGACTTTGAACGCACTGTTCAAAGCCGCTATTTTCAACATTTGGTTAACAACGGAATTTGCGTAGATTGTTGTGAAGATCGACAGCATTTTGAGCGATGGCTTCACTAGCAACTGCAGACTGCTTAGTGTCTTCGGCGGTCTCATCTGCTAGCGTTTTGATGCTGATAAGATTGTTGTCTAAGTCTTGCGTAACAGTTGATTGCTGTTCAGCTGCCGCTGCGATCTGCAGGTTTAGGTCAGCAATTTGGTTTACAGACTCAGCTGCAAGCGAAAAAGTATTGGCAGATTCACTACTTTTAGATAGACATAGCTCCGCTGTGTCGGTGCCTTTCTTCATACTAGTGACAGCGTTTTTGGCTTCTGACTGCAATCTTTCCACTAGCTGTTGAATATCAATAGTAGCTTCCTGAGTTCTTTTAGCCAGAGATCTCACTTCGTCTGCGACTACAGCGAAACCACGTCCGGTTTCACCAGCTCGTGCAGCCTCAATAGCAGCGTTTAGTGCGAGCAAGTTTGTTTGCTCAGCAATACCTTGAATTGAGTCTAAGACCTGACCAATGTTGTTGGTTTCTGAAACCAAGTTTTCAATGACACCTGATGAGCTTGTTACTTCGTTCGCCAGTTCTTGAATAACTTCTTGCGTAGCAAGTGCTTCTCTATGTCCTTCTAAGACGTTTTTCTTAACTTGGTCGGTGACTGAAGAAGCATTAGCTGTACTGTTTGCAACTTCTTGGGTCGTCATATTCATCTGGTTAATGGCAGTGGCGACCTGTTCAATATCAATACGCTGTTTTTCTACGTTTTGTAATGTTCTTTGCAAAGAGCTAGAAGTCAGGCTCGAAGAACTTTGCAACTCCTCTGCCTTAGAGTTGATTTGTGCAATCATGGAGCTCAGAACACCTAAGAATTTGTTAAAGGATCTTGCCACTGTGCTCGTCTCATCGTTGGCACTGGTCTCAAGTTTTACACTGAGGTCTCCATCTCCGCTAGCCACTTGATCCAGCCTTTCAATTAGGTTCAATATAGGTGAACGAATAGAGCGAGTAACTAAAAGTGGCAGGATAATACCGACCACCAAAGATATAGCGGCTATGATAGTCATCCATTTTATGGCTTCTTTCTCATCTTGCTCGGCCTGTAGTGCGCTTTTCAGTGTAAAGTCCTGAACCCTATCCAGTATCGCGATTAAAGCTGTATCCAGTTCGTCTTCATGTGCCTCGACCTTATGCGAGATTTTTAACATCTTCTCGATATCACCGTTGAGTCCATATTCCATGACTTGGTCGACTTCGACCGTCAAAGTACTGTAGGACGCCTCTACTTTTTTCAGGTCTGCGAGCAGTTGAGCAAATCCCTGTTTGGCTTTTTCTGAGTGAAGTAAAGGGATCGCATGTTCTATGAATGACTCAATTTCGATGATCTCTTCTTGTACCTGTACCGTCAGGTCATGCACTTTATCCTTGGCCTTTTCGAAGGCTTGTTTACTTTCCATCCCTTGATCTACACGAATGGCTTTGACTAGGGCTCGTTCGAATAGAATTGCTTGTTCAAGTTGATGTTCAGTAACAACAGTGAGCTTTTTGGTCAGTGGTATATCCTCTTCCGCTATGTCGATAAGTTCGTTACCAATTTTGTTCATTTGATAGAGTGCGAACCCACCTAAGATAGCCATAGCAAGCAGTTGGCAGAAGCCTAATAAATACACTTTTTGAGCAATCGTTAGTTTAGACAGCATGCGGAAATTCCTTTCTCTTTATTGTCTGACGCAATATTTATTTACATTTTTATAACCATTAAAGCAAAGGGTGTGCCACAGGAAGGTGCTGAATAAATAGGGAATTAACCCTTAAATACCGTCTTCTTACGCGTTGGTTGTATATCTAGTTTGCATATTGCAACTATTTTGCAACATGCAAAAGTCCTTCAAATCATTACTGGAGTTCAAACAGAACAAAAGCCGATTTATAAGTGTATGGTTTCTTAAAATTGAGACGGTATTTTAATGTGTCAGCTATCGGGGTTCTTGAGGTATTAATTGGTTTTTTACTCTATATCTTTGGCAGGAAGCTGTACTGCAAAGTATGAAAGCGAGAACTAAACTTTAGGCGTAAATCACGTGCTACTTGTTGATGATTTTGTGTGGAATAATTGGCGCACATTTTTGTCATTAGCAATAAGCCTTTGCTTTGTTACAACTAAATATTGCTCAATTTTATACTTCGCTTGTTATTGATTTATTTGCGTAAATTTTAGTGAGCGTTCGGTAAAAGCGAGTTGAGCTATAAACTTGCTCAATTTTGGTTCTATCTTCCATGTTTAATGCGCGATTTATCGCTAAACACTTCCTATCTTGCTGTTGGGAAGAAGGAGTTTCTACAAATAACAGGAAAGAATAATGAACCAACAACGTCATTTAAGCTGGATGATTGCCGCTATCATGGGCACGTCTATGAGCTGGTCTGTGGCTGCGGCAGAAATGGTGCAAGTCAGTGATGATGCATTACTACAACAAACTCTTCAGTCTCAATCGAACAGTGTTGTTCCAGTAGAGACAGGTTTCGTCGAAGTGAAACGTGTCGTATTGCCCAACGGTAAAACCAAAGTCCGTTACCAACAAACACACTTAGGTCTACCAGTATTCGATACTTCAGTTGTCGCCACAGTGTCGAAAGATCAGCCTAGCCAAGTGTTTGGTACCATGGCTGAGGGTATTGGTACCGATCTAGCAACGACAAACCCGACGCTGGATGAAAAGCAGGCCGTCTCGGCGGCAATTGCAGCCTATCAAGGTAAGTCTGTTGCTAAACCTAATGTCGAAAATGAAAACGCTAAACTCATGGTCCGCTTAGATGAGTCGCAGACGGCGCAAGTAGTATACATGGTAGATTTCTTTGTCGCAGAGGAAGAGCCAGCGCGTCCGTTCTACTTCATCGATGCAATGACAGGTAAAGTGCTTCAGCATTGGGATGGCTTAAACCATGCAGAAGCAACTGGTACTGGCCCAGGAGGTAACTTAAAGACCAATCGCTATGATTACGGTAAAGACTTCCCTGCTTTTGCTATCGACAAAACGGGTACTAAGTGCAAGCTAGAAAATGCTGCGGTCAAAACCATCGATTTAAATCATGGTACTTCTGGCACTCAGGCGTATACGTATGATTGTGCTGATGGTACTAACTTTACCTATCACAAATACATCAACGGTGCTTACTCGCCACTTAATGATGCTCACTACTTCGGTAATGTCGTGTTTGACATGTATAAAGAGTGGATGAACACAGCGCCTCTCACTTTCCAATTAACAATGCGTGTGCATTATAGCTCTAACTATGAAAACGCGTTCTGGAATGGATCGTCAATGACGTTCGGTGATGGCAAAAGTACCTTCTATCCACTAGTGGACATTAACGTCAGCGCACACGAGGTGAGCCACGGATTCACTGAGCAAAACTCAGGTCTAGTCTACCAAAATATGTCTGGCGGTATTAACGAGGCGTTCTCTGATATTGCAGGTGAAGCTGCGGAGTACTACATGCGTGGCAATGTAGACTGGGTTGTGGGTGCTGATATCTTTAAGTCAGAGGGTGGCTTACGTTACTTTGACCAGCCTTCAAAAGATGGTCGTTCAATTGATCATGCATCTCAATACTATGATGGTTTAAATGTTCACTACTCCAGTGGTGTTTTCAACCGCGCGTTCTATTTGTTGTCGAATAAGACTGGATGGAATGTCCGTAAGGGATTCGAAGTCTTTACAGTGGCTAACCAACTTTATTGGACAGCGAACAGCACGTTTGACCAAGGGGCATGTGGTGTAGCGAAAGCTGCCGCAGATATGGGCTACAGCGTAGATGATGTTAAAGCTGCATTTACTACCGTTGGTGTTGATGCGAGCTGTGGCGTAACGCCTCCTGGCGGCAACGTTCTCAAGAAAGGTGAACCTATCACTAACCTTAGTGGCAGCCGCTCTGCTCAAGACTTTTACACCTTTACCGTAGATTCAGCATCAAATGTGGTTGTTTCTATTTCTGGAGGTTCAGGTGATGTAGATTTGTACGTAAAAGCAGGCAGCAAACCAACGACTAGTAGCTACGATTGTCGTCCATACCGCAATGGCAATAGCGAGCAATGCAGTGTTTCAGCACAAAAAGGTGTGACTTACCATGTAATGTTGCGCGGTTACACAAACTACTCTGGCGTGACACTAAAGCTTGATTAAGCTTATGATCTTAGACATATGACTTAGGGCATCTTTGGATGCCCTTTTTAGCCTAGTGCTATTTGTAACAATTCCCTTGATTGAATGTGCAACTTGTGGTCTACTCTCGCCCCTTTTTGACTTGCATACAAGGAGTTACAATGCATAAGGTGAATGTTGTAGGGACAAGTGGTAGTGGGAAATCGACCTTTAGTGCTCAGCTAGCAAGTGCTCTTGATTGCGAGCATATCGAGATGGATCGCTTGTTCTGGAAGCCTGATTGGCAGGAGTCGCCAGACCTAGAGTTTTTTGCCAAGATTCGCAATGCATTGCAAGGCTCCCGTTGGGTGCTCGATGGCAACTACAACCGTACACGGAAAGTGAAATGGGAGAACGTCGATACCGTAATTTGGGTCGATTATTCTCTCCCACGCACCTTGTATCAGGCGGTAAGCCGAGCGATACAGCGATGTATCACAGGCAAAGAGCTTTGGCCGGGAACAGGCAATCGCGAAACTTTTGCCAAGTCTTTCTTTAGCCGTGATTCAATAATTCTCTGGACAGTGAAAACCTATCACAAAAATCAGCAGCGTTATCTAGTGGATATGAATCACCCAGATTACCAGCATATTCGGTTTGTTCGCTTGCGTAGCCCTAAACAAGCACAGCAGTTACTTGAAGGTTTGCGCAAAGAGCACAGTGTCGACAGTTAGCCTGTTACCGATTGGCCTCTTCTATAGGCTGTTTTGAATCCTCTGTTTTATTAGCCACAGGTTTATCACTGGGAGGCGCAAGCAAGATCATCAGTCTCTGTCTTAGTGACATATGCTTGCTCTGCACATCATGGAACATATCTCGCCATTCGGAGAAGGTGACCGTCAGCGGATTATAGCTTTCGATAGGCTTGGTGATCCCATAGCGGACGGTTTCCACTTCAGGTTCAAACGTACCGAACAGTTTGTCCCAAATAATTAAAACACCCGCGTAGTTCTTATCTATGTACTGCGGATTACGTCCATGATGGACTCGATGATGCGATGGCGTGTTAAAAATGAGCTCGAACTTACCCAGTGAGCGAATCCACTGAGTGTGGACGAAAAACTGCAAGCCTAAGTTGAGCAGCACAGCGAAGATGACCCATTTAGGTTCAAAACCTATGATGACCAAGGGAGCCCAAAACAGCCACATTCCGGCTATCGGGTACATTAAGCTTTGACGAAATGCGGTGCTAAAATTCATTCTTTCCGAGCTATGGTGCGCGACATGGGCAGCCCACATCCAGCGTATCCTATGGCTCGCACGGTGAAACCAGTAGTAGCAAAAATCCTGCAAAACAAGTAAAACAATGAAAGAGGTCGCGTTCATTTCAATGTCGAGCAATTTCCAACCAAACAGCCAAAAATAGAGTTTTACGATGACGAGACCTGTCAGCAGATCCGCTAATTGATGCATGCCTGCTAAAGAAAAATTGCACAGCACCTCTGGCAGTTTATAGGCGGAGTTTTCTGGTAGCTTCCCTCGTTTCTGACCGATGAAATACTCTGCGGCCATCAAGCCAATAAACAGTGGAGCGAGCAACATCAGCAGCCATTCTGGGTGATCAATAATTGATTGAAATTCCATTTCTGTTCTCCGTTAAACAGGATTACCACTTGGCATAGTGATCTTCAGTGAGCCCAAGAACACTTTTTAGCTGATGTTTTTGCCCATCGTTATCAACAACAAAGCCATCAAAGAGACCGATGAACTGGCGAAAGTTACTTTTAAGTAGCAGTAAGTTGAGCTTCTCACTGCGTTTATTGAGTGGCTTGAACCTAAGCGATACTCGTCCATCGTCGGAATATACGTGCCAATCTTGCTCAACATGGTCGCGATCAAACGTAAAATGGACTGGGTTAAGCAAGTGTCTTTGGCCATTGACCCAAAGTGCATTCTCGCAGCTGCCGGTTTCATTAACCCCTGCGGCTAGGTTCAACCCAAGCAAGGTGTTTTCATCACGGGTATTGATGCTCGCCCAGCGCCAACTCGTTTCACGGCGCATATACCCCGCTGAAAAGTCATAACTGGCGAGAGCATCGTTTAAATCTACGTGATTGCCATCGACTTCAAGCTTGCCAGTCACGGTAAGTGCGTTGTGCTTTTGAGTGTAAGTCCAGCCGGAATATGCCGTAGGTGTGCATACGGAAAGCGGCAGACTATTGGCAGGAGCATGCAAAATAATATCGAGCTTTAGATTGTTGCTCATCGCTTTAGCACGCCACTGTCCTTTGGCTATTTCAAACTGCAGTTTTGCTCCCGCGAACTGTGTTAAACCAGAGTAGGGCGACTCGGTCATTTGTTTATCAAACGACAGTGGTCTTAACCAGCTTTGTTCGTTTAGCGAGTCGCTTTCGGTGTCGTAGATATAGCAAAAAGACGAACCAAGGTAGCGTATATCTGCAATGGCGAATCCTATGATGTATCTCGCCGTTTTCAGACTGACAAACTGAAACTGCTTATAGTGGAAATGCTTAGCAAGCTTGCTTGCAGGTTTGTCCATACTATTTCGATAGTCAAAGCAGGTCGCATTGAGCTGCTTAGGCGTACCATCAAAATGGCCATAGGTGGGTTTGCCTTCTGACGATACCAGATTCTCAGGAGCTGGTTTGGTAGAGATCATAGCTTTGATTTACAAATGATTAACACTTGACTTAGCTTGAGCCATTTTAAAGCGATTAATCAGGTCACTTTCGGACATAAAGTCATCTATGATCACGAAAGTAAACTCGTAATGTCAGTATGCTAGAAACACCAAATAGCCAATAAACCCCAAATAACCAACAAACGAGTTATGGAAATTGTCGCTGAGTATTTACCTATAGACCATCGTCACCAGTTAGGCGTAATGGACATCGCCTTATTGCTAAAAGCGGTGGAGAGCTTTGGAGTCAAGACGACACCCATATTAGAGGATCTAGGGTTAGTTCACTTAGATTGGCAAAGCGAAAAGACGCAGTTGACCTATGCGGATAAGTTGAGGCTGTTTCGCCATGTATCTCAGCAGTTTCACGATGTAGGGCTGGGTTTGTTGATTGGCGAGAGGGCCAGGTTGAGCCATTTTGGTCTGTTAGGTTATGCCATCTTAAGTAGCCGTACTTTAGAAGAAGCGATCAAAACGGGCTTTAAATATCTCAACCTAAATGGTCCGGTATTTTCCGTAAAAGTGACAATAGATGACGGTATTGCTTCTATCGTATTGGAAAATACGCTCGAAATTGGTGAAATTTTGCCTTTCTGTAGCGAGTACTTTTTTAGTGCGCTAGTGGCTATGTTCGAAGAGCTAACTGGGGAGAGGCTCACGATTACTCGCCTCTGTTTTCCTTATCGAGCACCTGCTTATGGTTCGAAGTATAGCGAGCGATTTAACTGTGCAGTCGAGTTTGAAGCGCCTAGTCTAAGATTGAGCTTTTGTTCCTCGCTATTGTCTTTGCCGCTTAAAACCCATAACGCTGATATGTTGAGCAATTGCCTTCAATCCTGTGATTCAGTCATTGCAGCACTGCAATCGCCATATCTACTGACCAACCAGATCAAAACAATTCTGTATCAGAGTGCGGGTGTATTCCCATCGATTGAAGCGCTTGCAATGCAGTTTGGCTGTTCTTCACGCACGTTGAGAAGAAAGCTTGAACAGGATGGGACAAGCTACCAGAAACTGCTCGGCGAAGTACGTAGTGACATTGCTAAAGAGTTTCTGCTCCGGACCGAATTGACCATTGAAGAGATTGCTTTTCGTTTGGGGTACAGTGATACCGCCAATTTCAGAAGGGGGTTCAAACGTTGGACAGGAATAACGCCCCAACGATTTCGTGGGACTCAGTGAAAGCCTGCCAGTTTTGATTTAACAGGCTCTATTTCTACCGATTGATATTGGACTGGCTATTCGCTAACGCGGTTCGATGCCCAAGCGTACATCAGTTCTAGTGCGACGGTTGCGCCCGCTAAGGCGGTCAGGTCGCTATGATCGTAAGGAGGAGAAACTTCCACCACGTCCATCCCGACAATGTTAACACCAGCCAAACCACGCAAGATTTTAAGTACTTTGTCAGAGTTCAAGCCACCACAAACTGGAGTGCCTGTACCCGGTGCAAAAGCAGGATCTAAGCAGTCGATGTCAAACGTCACATAGACTGGCTTATCGCCGATAATGTCACGAATACGCGCTACAATCGCTTCGGCACTCAAGTCATTCGCTTCCATAGCATTAATGACATTAAATCCATGATCATTTTGGTCATACTCAGTACGAATACCAATCTGAACAGAGTGCTTCGCTGAAATTAGACCTTCATTTGGCGCATGGTAGAACATGGTGCCGTGATCGTAAGTACTGCCGTTGTCATAAGTATCTGTGTGCGCGTCAAAATGAATCAGAGCCATTTCTCCGTGGTGCTTTGCATACGCACGCAGAATTGGCAGAGTGATGAAATGGTCACCACCTAGCGCCAACATCGTTTTACCGCTTTTAAGGATCTCACTGGTTGCTGCTTCTAGACGGTAAGTGAAATCTTCCGCGTCGCCACAGTCGAACACCAAGTCACCTGCATCAATGACTTTAGCGCGGTCAAAGACATTAAAGTCCCAAGGGAACTTGTTTCCTTCCCACGCAAGATTCACTGATGCACGACGAATCGCATCTGGCCCCATTCGAGCACCTGGTCTGCCTGATGTTGCCATATCTAAGGGTACGCCAAGTACGACGAGATCGGCATCGGTAGAGACAGGATTGCGCAGGTAGGGTCTGCGCATAAAACTCATTGAATTCGAGTAAAGCGAATAATCAGTTTTTGTAAACAAATCATTCATTTAGAAATCCTCTAAATAGGTGTAGCCTGTTAGACCACCTTCTAATTCTTCTAAGACGGTTTGCTGCTCGTTTACATTGACACGTTCAGCAACTAACTCACGGTAGTTTTGACGGATCTTATCTACATCGATGTGTACATAGCGCATCATATCTTCGACGCTGTCACCTTCATCAATGCGCTCTATAATCGCCTCACCGCTTTCATCAACGGTCACCACAGCGCTATGGGTGTCGCCAAATAGATTGTGCATATCGCCCAAAATCTCTTGGTACGCACCGACAAGGAAGAAGCCCATCAGGTATGGCTTATCCTTATCCCAAGCCGGCACTGGCAGTGTGGTTTCAATACCCTGACCTTCAACGTATTGCTCTATAGCACCGTCGGAATCACAAGTAATATCGAGCATGACTGCACGGCGATCTTCAACGTCTTCTAATCCTGATAGCGGCAGAACAGGGAACACCTGATCAATCCCCCAAGCATCTGGTAGAGATTGAAATAGCGAGAAGTTAACGAAGAACTTATCCGCTAGTCGCTCATTCAACTCATCCAAGATTGGACGGTGGAAACGGTTTTTATTGCTCATCTGACGGCTCAGCTCGAAGTAAATTCGTAGCGAAAGCTGCTCTGCCCAAGCGCGTTGCTGTAGGTTAAGTACGCCAGTTGCAAACTGTGAGTGAACTTCGGCTAAGTCACTTTGGGTGTCGTTATAAATCTCAATCAAGGCTCGCGCATCGCTACCATCTTGCAGGTTTTCCCAATTACGCCACATATTCTGTAGCAGAGTTGGATCTTCCGCACTTGGCTCTACAACGCTTTCTGGATGATACGCCTCTGTACCAATTACGTTTGTGATCAACACTGCGTGATGTGCTGTCAGCGAGCGGCCAGACTCAGAGATGATGACTGGTACGGGTTGCTCGTACTGTTGGCAGACATCGCCCACTGTGCTTACGATGTTACGTGCATACTCAATCAGCCCGTAGTTCATCGAGTTAGAAGACTGACTGCGTGTACCGTCATAATCTACGGCTAAGCCACCACCGATATCGAAGTATTTGATATCTGCACCTATGCCACGTAATTCGCAGTAGAAGCGAGCTGACTCATTAACTCCATTGCGAATATCACGAATGTTGGCCATTTGCGAACCTAGGTGGAAGTGCACCAGTTGCATCGCATCCAGTTGGTCTTCTTGTTTTAGGCGCTCAATGACGGTTAGCACTTGAGACGCGGCTAGGCCGAATTTAGATTTTTCGCCGCCACTCGATTGCCATTTGCCTGCCCCTTGAGATGCCAAGCGAATACGGATACCTAAGCGAGGTTTCACTCCTAGACTTTTCGCTTCATTCAGAACCAGATCGAGCTCAGATAATTTCTCTAATACGATGAAAACTTTATGACCCAGCTTTTCACCAATTAGCGCTAAGCGAACGTATTCACGATCTTTGTAGCCGTTGCAGACAATCACAGAGCTCGCTTTCTGAGCTAGTGCTAGTACCGCGAGTAGCTCAGGTTTACTGCCAGCTTCAAGGCCAAGCTGTTTGGTCTCTAGCTGAGCTTGGCTTTCAAGAATCTCGTCAACGACCTCCTTTTGTTGGTTCACCTTAATCGGGTACACCAGCAGGTAGTTATTGTCGTATTGGTATTCTTCAATAGCTTGGTTGAAAGCATGACAGATACCATGCACACGTTGGTGCAGGATCTGAGGGAAGCGAACCAATACCGGTAAATTCAGTTGTTTTTGTTCTAGCTTAGAGACGATATTACTTAGTGGTACCTGATGGGCATTATCACTGCGTGGTGATACATACACTTCACCTTGGTTATCGATACCGTAGAAGCCTTGGCTCCAGTAATGAACATTGTAATCAGCGCGAACACGATCAAGTTTAGAATTGTTTTCCACTACAAATCTCACAAAGGTAGGGGGAAAATTTATGGCTCACAGAAGGCGAACCATACCTAACACGGGACTGAATTTGGCTTCTCTAAGCTTCCGCGTCGAGCGCATTAACGGATAAAAAGGCATCAGAGTCTAACAAAACAATTTTGTCGTCACGATTGATGAAACAGCTTTGGCGTGGTGATGATTTTCTATTCATTCCTACTGCGGATTTTATGTTGTATGAAGCCTTTCTTTGACTGCATTGAGTCGTTAAAATAGACGAAAATTGATGACTTACTTGTGGAAGAACAATGGCAAAACTGACACTTCAAGAGCAAATGCTTAAAGCAGGCTTAGTGAACGAGAAGAAACTGAAGAAAGCAAAGAAAGGCTCGAAGAAATCTCGGGTACAAGCACGTGAAGTTAAAGCTGCAGTGGAAGAGACTAAGCGCCAACAGCAAGAGCGCGATAAAGCACTGAGTGAAGAGCAGAAAGAGCAACGTCTATCCAAAGAGATTAAAGCGCAAATAAAGCAATTGATTGAGATGAACACAATCAATCAGAAAGATGGCGAAATCAAATACAACTTTACCGATGGTTCGCTGGTTAAAGCTATCTACGTAGAGCAATTGATCCGCGACCAATTGGCAAAAGGCATTCTATCTATTGCTCGCACCGATGAGACTTATGTGGTTATTCCAAGTAGTGTGGCGAAGAAGATCGCAATGCGTGATGAAAGTGCAATTATTGAACAGAATGCACCCGCGGAAGATATTCCAGCAGAGGATGACCCATACGCAGATTTCGTCGTACCAGATGATTTGATGTGGTAAATACTGATAATGATATGAAAGCTCTACTTCGGTAGGGCTTTTTTGTTTCTTACAGGCAATAAAAAACCAGCCACTTGGGCTGGTTTTTCGAATCTTAGATAATTGACGCTTAGGTCAATCTAAAATTAAGCTGGTACTACGTTAGCAGCTTGTGGGCCTTTTTGGCCTTGTTCAACTTCAAAAGAAACCTGTTGGCCTTCTTTTAGAGTTTTGAAACCTTCAGAAGCGATAGCACGGAAGTGAACGAATACGTCAGCACCGCCGTTTTCTGGAGTGATGAAACCGAAGCCTTTCTCTTCGTTAAACCATTTTACGATACCAGTAGTTTTGTTAGACATGATGTCTTCCTTATATAAGTTTAAGTTAATCTTCTATATGCACTGAAAATTTGAACTAATTAATGTAACGATGAAGCTAAGGGAAACACTAAGGATAACAACGGTAACGCGTTTTACTAAGAATTTACTTTCGACTTGCAGTTTCACTAATAACTCTGAATTGCAGAGCACGTAGATAGTACCTGAACTTAGCGCATTGTAAAGGTTTATTATAAAGGTTAGATAGTTTTTGAAGGGATTCTGTTTAAATTATTTGGATAAGCCCTCAAGAAGAGGGCTTCGTATTGTTAAATTTCACCATTATCGGCTTTGCGAGTTGCTTCTTTTGCAGAGGTGATTTTGAAAAGAACGTCCATCATCGCTTTAATGCGCTCTTCATCACTTCCGTATTTGTCAAAAGTCAGCTGATTCGGTGCTTTGAATGTCACGTAGCCAACGCGTTGTCCTTCTTGATACGCAGTGATACGAGCATCGGCGATAAAGGTTTTAAAGTCCCAACTCCAGCGAGATACATAGTCGAGAGTGAGTTCATCTTCCTTAGGGGTTGTGCCATCTACGACAACTTTACATGTGTAGCCATTGATATCGCACCAATTTAGCATTGAAGCCAGAAAAATATCTCGTGTCGCATTATCTTCGACAATGGTGAGTTGCTTTGATTGGTTTGTCTCTTCAAGGGGCTTACCGTCAAATTTAGGTGAGCTACACCCAGCCATTACAAGTACAGCAGCAACGCAAAGTAGGCGTTTAAACATCTTTGTTCCTTAGTTTTTATGATCTAATTATTGATAACCTGACAAGCAACCTTGTCGCCTGCAGGGGCATAAGATTATCATATTTTTCATAGGTATAATTTATAGGTTATTCATTAGTCATTAAGCTTGCATTGTGCATTGTGCATTGTGCATTGTCATCTCTGTTCCCTTTGCTTGTTTTTTAAGAAAAACAAAAAGGCTCCTGAACATCAGGAGCCTTTGTTGTAGTTAAGGTGCTACTTCATTACTGAGGGTTTAGACCCAGAGTTTGCAGCACAAGTTTGAAGTTGTCTTGACGCTCTTTAACTGCGTGAACTTCGCCACTGACTGGGCAATGACTATCAGGACAGCCACGGTTTACAATACCTGAAACTGCGTCGATAAACTCAGTGCCTTGTAGGCCACCGTCAACGTATCTCTTCAGCTCTGTGTGGTAGTTCCAGTGTGCGTAAGGGCCGCCTTCATCGTTGTAGGTTTGTACCGAACTCACCCAGTAGAATAGACCAGCAATCCACTTAATTTCTCGGTTCTCTTCTGAGCTACAAATTAAGCCAGGGTTAGAGCAGAAGTCGAGATCGGCGTAGAGTGGGTTCGCGGGTGGTGCTTCAACCACAACACCATTCACTGTCGTCCCTACAGTATCTGGGTCAACGTGAGAACGACCCATGAAGTGGTTTAGCGTACCGAAGTTTTGGCGACCTGTGGTTTGAATAACACCACGGCCCCACCAACCACAGCCTTCGACAGTGCCGTTAGTATCGCTACCATCCCAGATGAACTTGCCTGCTTTTTGACCTTCGTAAACTTTACACTCACCACGTTCCCAAACCTGCTTAGAGGTATCTACGCTGGTTGGGACTTCCATACAGTGACCGTCGTTTGTCCAGCGGCCAACATTACCGTTCACTAGCAAACCTTTCTCTGCAAGTACAGAGTCTGGTGCTGCGAAGACTGGCGCTGGCGCACCGTACCATTTCGCATTGGTTAGTGCGGTGACTTCCATCTTCGGATCGCGAGGACACGAGTATGGGTGGTCTATGCCGGTCACTGGGTCTTTACCGTAATCGGCGTATTTCTGACCTAGCTGACCACAACTTGCTGTCATCGGGTAGTTAACTGGTGCGCCGTATCGAACTTCAGACCAGTTGTTTTCATCACAAGCGTTGTAGCGAATGGTTTCTTGCATACTTTGCGCTAAGAAAGCGGCTATGGCGACTTTTGCGTAAACTGAGTTTGTCGCATCGTTAGCAGCATCGTCTAGTAGCCAGAAGGTGTTACCGGCAACGCCGACATTGTGCATCGAGTTAAGACCTGCTAAGAAGTCGTTCCATTTGTATACCGTAGATGGTGCCCATTGTGCTTGAGCCACTTCATAAAGGAAGGCTTGGTTGTTCATTGCATTTTCAGCGCTTGCCAACTCAGCATTCAATGAGGTGATTCGAGTAAGTGGTCCATTCTTCACGCTTTCGCCAACGTAATACAAAGGGACGGTCGCAGTCTGGTAACGAGCGATCTTAGTATTTAGGTCAGCACTGTCTGTATCGAACAAAATCGCAAAAATGTTGCTGTGCGCAGCTTTGCGAATATGGCGGTCTCCAGAATTGTTGCCTAAGAAGTAGGTGGAAGCCTGTGCGGTCGGAATCGAAGAGAGCAGTGCTGGTGTTTTGATATGGTCAGACACTTGTTTAACGTATTCTAACGCATAGTGCCATTGCTCATCGGTAAGAGCGGCAGTTGTTGCTGATTTGGTAAAGGCAACAAAGTCGGCCTTGTTCAGTGAGTCTGCTTTATAAAGCTCGAAACTTGCCAACAGGTCAGAAGACGCGCCTGAAGCGGCGTTCCATACAGCTCTTTTACCTGAATGGGGGTTGTAAGCAAAATCACCAATGCTCAATGTCCAACCGAATGTCGCCTGCGGTGCCAGCGCTGAAATGACAAGGTTATGAGCTTGCGCCCAACCTTTAACATCATCCGTAAGCGCATTGATCGTGTTAACATCAATTTGGCTATGGGTGCCAGTAGCATCTACCGCTGCAGTTAGTGCTTGTTTCACAGCGACAGTACCAAGGGCAGCGCCTTTATCAGCTGTTGCAGCATCCAATACATCACTGTTAAGGATTATTGACGTTGAGCTAGCCAGATCTGCTGCTTGAATCAAGGCTACGAAGGCGTCAGTCAGTTTGGTCAGATTTGCAAGATCTTGGCTGTTGATCGCATTGATGGTCAAAGTGGATGGCGCATCAAGACTTGCTGGGCTTGCAACGACAAAGTTACTTGGCCAACCGCTGACTTCGAGCCTTACGGGATCTAATGGATTTGGTAGTTTCAGTGCGGTAGTGCCACCAGAAGAGTTATTGTCACAATCTAAATGGTGCCCCCAGCTACTATCGCTACCTGGAATGGAAGATGTCCACCAGTTTGCTTTGTAGGCGACATTGTCGTTGACCATGATGTCACCACCAGTAGCATGATTGCCTTGCGTCCAGTTTGGGTACACGTTGAATTCAGCACAGGCTCCAGTACCAGGCGTTGGATCGGGTGTTGGGTCTGGCGTTGGATCAGGTGTAGGATCTGGGGTCGGATCGGGGGTCGGATCGGGAGTAGGGTCAGGTGTTGGATCAGGCGTTGGATCAGGAGTTGGATCAGGAGTCGTGCCGCTGACCAGTTTCCATGGTGAATCCCATTCATTGGCGTAGTTATCAGTCGGGCTTTGTCCAGCATTCACCCACCATTTTGCTTCATAGGTATTGCCACCAACGGTCACTTGGCTGCCGCCAGAGTAGGTCTTCGCTGCATCGTAAGGTTCTGCAGCATAGAGGCTGCCACTTAAAACAATACACGCTAACGAAGCCGCTAACTTGCTCATTCTAAACATAATTAATCCTTTCCACTCGTTATCTTATTATTTCTGTTTCACGTTTTAACGCTTATAAACTGCGCATGATTAGATAAATAATTACCTAAAAATAAGTTAGCAAGTCTAGAAAAGGATATGTGGAATATTGGCTATATTAGGTGCTTTATGCGGCTGAAATCACGAGGTAATGAGTGATTTTTTGCATGTTACTTAATTGTTAAAAATAACTTGTGAACTTGCTTCAGATTTGGATTTAAGCCGATTTAAAATCTCAAAAACTGTGCGCAAGTGCATAGAATCGTTAGAGAAACGAGAAACGAGAAACGAGAAACGAGAAACGGGAAACGAGGGTAGAAGTCAGCCAAGTCACGGTTGGACTTGGCTGGGAAACAGACCCTATGGTTAGATCTTCTTAAAGATAATCGATGTGTTGATGCCACCAAAAGCAAAGTTATTGCTCATCAGGTATTCAACATCAAGTTCACGACCGTTACCGGTAATGTAATCAAGATTACCGCACTGCTCGTCTAATGAGTCTAGGTTTAGCGTTGGGTTAAACCAACCAGAATGCATCATCTCTAGGCTAAGCCATGCTTCAATCGCTCCACAAGCACCAAGAGTATGCCCGAAGTAACTCTTAAGCGAACTGATTGGCACTTTACCTAATGCATTTGCGGTAGCGTTACTTTCCGCAATATCACCCCGATCTGTCGCAGTACCATGAGCCGAAACATAGCCGATTTTCTCGGGCTCGATGCCCGCATCTTGCAGCGCCATTTCCATACAAATCTGCATGGTTTCCATCTGTGGTTGGGTCACATGGGCCGCATCGCAGTTGCTGGCAAAGCCAATAATTTCAGCATAGATTTTGGCACCGCGTGCTTTCGCATGTTCGTACTCTTCAAGAACTAGAGTACCAGCGCCCTCACCAATCACTAGCCCATCACGGTGAGTGTCGTACGGACGAGGCGTACTTTTCGGCGCATCGTTTTTTAAGCTGGTGGCAAATAGGGTATCAAAGACCGCAGATTCGGTTGGGCATAGCTCTTCACCGCCCCCCGCTACCATGACCGTTTGGTAGCCATGTTTAATCGCTTCGTAGGCATAACCAATGGCTTGGCTACCCGAAGTACATGCGCTGCTGGTTGGTATTACACGCCCTTTTAAACCAAAGAAGAGGCCGACATTCACTGCGGCAGTGTGAGGCATCATCTGAACATAAGTCGTGGCGGTAATAGCTCTGGTTGATTTCTCGTTGAGCATCACACCAAATGCACCAACAGCGTCGGTACTGCCTGTCGAAGAGCCGTAAGCAATACCGGTTTGACCATTGTTAAGCACCTCAGCGCCGATTAATCCTGCTTGCTCTAGTGCGTTTTCAGTTGCCACCGTCGCCAAGCGAGACACACGCCCCATACCGCGAACTTGCTTGCGTTTGTAATGCTTAGGCAGTTCAAAGTCATCAACAGGCGCTGCGAGCTTAGTGTTAAGACCATCGTATTGCTCGTAAGACGGCATGTATTGAGTGGCGTTTTCGCAGGCTCTTAGCTTAGGCTCTACAGATTGCCAGTCGTTACCAAAGGCGGTAACGCCGGACATACCAGTGACTACGACGCGTCGACTCATACTAAACCTCCGTTAACCGAAATGACTTGGCGAGTTACATAGCCCGCGATGTCGGACATTAAGTAGCTGACTAAGCCTGCCACTTCTTCTGGTTCTCCCATGCGGCGCAATGGAATTTGAGGCATTGCGTGCTCTTTAACATGGTCATCAACCATACCGGTATCAATAAGGCCAGGTGCGACACAGTTAACGGTGATTTTGCGTTTAGCCAGTTCAAGCGCAAGGGATTTTGTTGCACCAATAACACCAGCTTTTGCCGCGCTGTAGTTGGTTTGCCCTCGGTTGCCCATCAGGCCAGACACAGAAGCTAGCGTGACGATTCGGCCACCTTTACGTTTTTGTACCATTGGCATCACGCAAGGGTGGAGCACATTATAAAAGCTATCCAAGTTAGTGTGGATAACACCATCCCACTCTTCTTCAGTCATCGCAGGGAAGGCGGTATCACGGGTAATGCCTGCGTTGTTAACCACACCATAATAAGCACCATACTGCTCGATGTCGGCTTCTAATTTAGTGCGGCACTCTTCGCGATTGCTGATATCGAACTGGATCAGACGGCCGCTGCCACCGTTTTCCTCAATGAGGTTCAATGTGTCCTGAGCACCTTGCTGATCGCCCATATAATGGACTGCAATGGTAAAGCCATCTTTAGCTAGTTGAATGGCGATCGCTTTACCGATGCCTTTACTTGCGCCTGTCACTAAAACTTGTCGGGTCATTGTTGACTCCTGATTTTCATTTCTTTTAATTTTTCTTCGGATGGTACGTAAACATTCAATTGGCAGCTCGCCACAGTTTGCTGTTCGAATTCGATACGTGCAGTGAACACAGCCATGCCGTTATCTTCCATCACTTTCTCGGCGTATACATCGAGTATTTGACCTTGATTGAAATGGTCACAATGAGATGTGTAACGGCGACTACCAAGAAGAAAACCTATTGGCGGTTCTTGGCCTTTTTGCATGGCATGGTAACCAGACCAGGCAGCGACTGATTGAGCCATAAACTCAATACCGACGTATGCAGGAATGGTTTGTGACTCGGCATTGAAAAACGGATTCTTATCACCAATATCCACTTGGCAGTGAATGGTGTCTTGTTGAATGTCTAGCGCACGATCAATAAGTATCATGGGCTCATCATGGGGCAATAGCTGCCCAACTGAAGGGTAGTTAGTCATGGGTGTAACCAAAAATTAGACTAATGTTGTTACCACCAAACGCAAAAGAGTTACTTAAAATGGCTTTGCCTTGCAGCTTGGTTTGAGTTTCAACCAGAGAAACCTCAATGTCTTCTGCTTTGTTTTGACAATGCTGGATCGGTAGTGGTAAATCGTATTTTAAAATGTGCCAAGCAATCGCGGCTTCGGTAGCACTGGCTGCGCCCAAGGTATGGCCTGTCAAAGGCTTGGTTGAGCTAACAGGCACGTTGTTTGGGAACAATCTATGGATGGCTTTGCTTTCCATGCTGTCGTTGAGTGGGGTCGCTGTGCCATGTGCATTGACGTAGCCAATATCAGCGGCAGTTAGCCCTGCATCGTCAAGTGCTTTCTGCATTGCTTGCTCAGCACCAATACCTTCAGGGTGAGGTGCAGAGATATGGTGAGCGTCAGAACTATCACCTGCACCAAGCAAGGCAACCTTTGATGGTGTTTGACCCAGCAGCATTATCGCTGCTGACTCACCGATATTGATGCCATCACGATTCTCTGAAAATGGCTGACAAAGATTTTGGGATAAAGCTTCTAAACCGTTAAAGCCATTTAATGTTAGGCGGCAGATCGTATCAACGCCTCCAACAATGACGGCATCAACTAACCCACTGCACATTAAGCGCTGAGCAGTAATAAATACTCGCCCACTAGAAGAACAAGCGGTTGAGATGGCATAACAAGGTCCGGTAATTCCAAAGTAGGTCGCGACAAAGTCACAGGTATTACCTAACTCTTGTTTACGGTAGTGGTATGAATCGGGAAAGTCGCCACTATCTAGCTTCTGTTTATAGGCAATTTCGCCATCGGCAATACCAGATGTGCTAGTGCCGATAATCACAGCGATACGAGATGCACCATACTCAGCAATAGCATTTTGGACCGAACCCTCAATTTGCTTAAGTGCAGAGAGAGCCAATTGGTTATTGCGAGTATCAAATGCGTTTAAGTGCTCAGGAAGTTCGGGCAGCTCAGCTTGCACGCGACCGACTATAGTTGAGGTTTTTGTATTGAGTATATGATCATCTCGCACCATGTTTGATGCGCGTTGACCGGACAGGCACTGATGAATCTGAGAGTCTTCAGATCCCATTGCAGAATGAAAGCCACAGTCTTGAATAAAAATGGGTCTTGAAACGTGTGTCAGCATGATGGCTATCTATGGTGTTGTCTAAACTTTATTAAATTGAAGCGTTTTAATTTTAATAGTGTAGTTGTCGATTAAGTGATGGAAAACGATATCTCCGCTTAGCCTGTCCTTGTTGCTATATTGGATATCGATGACCTTATTACCACTATTATCGAAAATTGCTCGGGTATTATAGTTATCAATTATTTGCCACCTTACCTTATTTAATGGGGCTTCCCAAGCAGAAACAGGCCAGAGCGTGATCATCAGGTTAAATAGTACCTGCTCAGGAGGAGGTAAGACGCCCCCTAGACCACTTAGTACCTCGGTTGTGATCTTATCATCTTGATAGTTAAGCGATAATATTCGAGTGCCCCAAGATGAAAAGCCAGCTAAAACCAGTTTGTCGCTACTGACTTGCAACTGAACAGGCAGCTGCTCTGTACGTTTTTGCTCATTGCTGTTCCACGTCGCTTCAATCAGTTGGCTAGCCGTTAGGGAATAACCTAAGTCGCCTGGCGTCGGTAAACTAACTTGCTCCTGCTGAGTAATCTGAACAACGGGTGTGGTTGATTGAGGAGTTAAGCTACAGGCACTTAAAGTTACACCAAGCAATGTGGCTAATAGCGTTTGGGATAGAAAACGTGACTTCATGATGGTTTCCTTTCTTCAATAGCCAAAGGGGACAGCAACCAAGCAACGAAAATACCGCTCAAGACTGTGATACCAAAACTATGAATGGCGTGTGTCTGGCTCAGTGACAGCAAGCCAAACGAGAGCAATGTTGTCATCGCCGAGAGCGTAATTGCTAGCAATGTACTTTGGCTACGCGCTTTTTCAGCAAAAAACAGTGTGTAGTCGATGCCAATCCCAATAATGAGAATAAGTGCGAGTAAATTAAACAGATTCAGTGTGGAGCCTACGGCTGAAGCGGTCGCTAAACCTGCAACACAGGCAATCAAAGAAGGCACCAAAATCTTGATTGAATGCTTGAAGCCATAACGTTTCACCAGTAGCAGTGCGATTACCGCCAGCGCTGCAATGAGTAGCTCCATGACTTTAATTCGATAGTCGGCAAATAGCGCTGAGATCTCTTCGGCTTTATTGAGGTAGCTAACATCACTATGCATATTGGCAAATGCCTTAATCTCTTCTGGTTGTGAGAGCTCATTAAGAATAACGACCCCGGCGACTTTATCTGCGATTTTGCCGATATAGAGAAAGCGCACTGGCTCTGAAACAGTATGCTCAAGATACTCTTGCAGTGTCACTTTCGATAACGGAGCAGACAAACGAGGTACTTCGGAGAGCTTTAACGTATCGCGGAGAAGAGTATCTTGCTGCTGATACAAATCTTGAATCAGTTGATAGTTTTGCTCTTGGCGAGTGGTTGAACTCAGGTACTGGCTCAGGCTTTGATAACCTTGGATTTTACCTTCACGTTGCCATTCCTTTAGCTGTGTGTCTAAAGCTTCAAGCCTTTGCAGCAAAGCTTCATCGTTGGCAGCAGTCACGACTAACATCTGTTGTGATGATTGCAGACCACTCAGTTGGGTAATGAACTCTTCTTGCTGTTTTAGACTCTCAGGCATGGCTTGAAGCTGTCTGATATCGTCATCATAGTGCAAGTTTGATAAAGGCAAGGTCGCGGCGATTAAGCAAGTTAAAGGCAGCCCGTACTTAACAACTGGTTTAGTCCACAAGGCGAGCCATGGACGCCATATCCATTGCCCTGGTAGCTTTCTGTCAGCACTTGGCTTAACCGCGAGCACAGGATACCAAGCAACGACCGTGGCGTAGGCGGCAATTAAACCTATAGATGAGAACAGAGCCAGTTGCTGTAGCCCCGGGAAAGGCGCAATCAGCATTCCTAGGTAGCCGATTAAGCTGGTGATTAGGCCCATAGTGATTGCGGTAAAGATATGCTTAAGCCCTTTACGGCTGTCCCATTTTTGACCCGCGGCCAGGCGCTCGGTTAAGTAGTGGAATGCGTAATCGATGGAGACGCCAATTAAGCTCGCTCCAAATACCAAGCTAAACAGGTGTACGCTACCAAATATCCAAGTTGTCAGAGCTAACGCAGATAAAAGGCCTACACCAATAGAAAGAAGCGCAAGTGATAAAGGTGCTGCACTGCGGAAAACACCAACAACTAAAATAATGACGCCTAATAGCGAGAATAGACCTATGGTACTGATCTCCGATTTGGCGCTTTCAGTACCAAACTGGGCGTAAAACAGCACGCCAGTATGGAAGGTATTGGCACCAAACTTTTCGGCTAACGATCGCTCTATCGAAAGGATATCTGTGACGCCTTGTTGCGCCGTTAAGCTATAAGGGGAGTCATTGAGTGTCGCACTGACAAGTATGTACTTTTGTCCTTCAAACTCTGTAGTGAGGAAACCTTGGTCAAGGACAAAAGCCGAGCTCAACTGAGTTAATTGAGAAAGGTAATCTCTAAATAGGAGGAATGGATCGCTCGCGAGCTCTTGGCCCGTTACGCCAGAAAACGGGTTATAGAGTGACTGAAGTACATATTGGATTTGAGCTTGCGGTTGATTGGCTAACCTATCACGTTGCTCGGCAGTCAGCTGCTGGTAACGGTGGTCAAAATAGTAGGCCGCCCACTGGCTTTGCTGCGCTGCGCTTACTTTGCCGACGACCTCGGTAAATAGCCCTGTTTGGGTCAAATCTTGCTCTAATTGACTGGCAGCCGCGAAAGTTTTCTCATCCTTGTCGGCGGTGACAACAAACACGACTTTGTCACTTAGGTTGCTAGTGACAGATTCAAACGCTTGTTCTGCGACAGGATCTTGCTGGTTAATAGGCAGAAGCTTGAGGATATTGGTTTCAATCGGTGATTGGGCTGACCAGAGCCACTGCTTCGCGAGCATAGCAATAAACAGTATCACCAAACCTAGCCATGCGAGTGCGATCTTTTTCGTTGTTGTTGCTTCTGCCGAGTTAGGGAGTTTAGAAGCTGAATTGCGCTTGTTCAGCATCTGTTAGACTCTCTGGTTGATGAGTTTGATTAGAGAAAAGAATCTCGGTTTTATCACCACGAATTTCTTTTAAGGTCAGTTGATCAATGTTCTGATTTCCAACTAGGGTAATCGTTTCGAATACCGCGTTCAAAGGCGCTTGCTTTGGCGTCAGCTTAATCGTCCAGTCGCCGGAGGTTACCTTGAATGCAATGTCGAATTGTTGTTGCAGTGCTTGTGTATCACCATGAAAAACAGACAAAAACACATGGCTGAAATAAAAGGCCATTGGGTTGTCTTTTGCAGTGATGGTTTGTGGTTTTTGACTTGCAAAAGTTTGGCGTAGCCTATCTTCAGTCAGAACGAGATTGACCGGAAAGGGTACGGTTTGTTGCCAAAGTAGCCCTTGCTGTTTGCTTAATGTGAAGTTGCCTTGTGAGCTAAGAGGTTGCTCAAACATTTCGATATGGCGCAGTTGGGTGAAGTCACCGCGAACAATTTCATGCTGTGCGAGTTGAACTTGCAGCGAGTCAAGATCAGTGACTATGGCCGATGAAAATGGAGAGACGGCAAGCAGGGCGATTAACAGCCATTTTTTCATTCGGCAATTCTCCCGTGCTGGTGCCAGAATTCTACTTTATCAGTCAGTGCCTTAGGTGAAGCAAAACACATCTCTTCCGTTTCCATTGCGACTGCGACTTGCATTGTGTGGCCCTTACACATTCTTTGGCCTGACTTGCCATCATATATGACGTAATCGACGCGCAGTCGGTTTTCCCACTCGGTGAGTTTCGCGGTTACGCGGATCTCGTGGTTAAATGGAATCGCTTTTACGTACTTAACTTGAGTACCTATGATAGGCCACATATAGCCAGAGGCATTCATTGCTAGGTAGCCGTACTCAATCTTATCCATCATGACACGACGTGCTTCTTCAAAGTAGCGGAAGTAGTTACCGTGATAGATGACGCCCATTGGGTCAGCATCCTGAAAAGAGGTGACTAATGTCACCTCAGATTCGAGCGGAAATAGGATCTCTTGCTCCATTATGACTCCGAGTACAAAGACCAGTGACGCTGTTGAATACGTGAAATAAAGTGGCGCAGATCTTTCTCCAACGGACGATCTTCGGCGACAAATTCAAACTCTCCAAGTACGGCATCGCGAATCATTTTTAGATTGTCGCTCATGTGGTGCTCATCGAGCTCATTATGACGTCGACGAATCTCTACCGCTTGAACACTCGCCAAAAGCGAAGCGGCAGCAACTTGTTCAGTGAGCTCTAATACGCGAATACAATCACGCGCTGCGATTGTGCCCATGCTGACTTTATCTTGGTTATGACATTCCGTTGAGCGAGAGAAAACACTGGCAGGCATGGTGTGTTTTAGCGCCTCTGCAGTCCAAGCCGAGATGCCAATTTGCACCGCTTTAAAGCCATGGTTAATTGGTTTACGTTCGCCTTCAGCTCCGGTTAAATTAAATGGCAAGCCGTTATTGAATTTGTAATCCATTAGCTGCGCCATTTGGCGGTCAAGCAAGTCTGCCAAGTTAGCGATACCGGTTTTTAGCGTATCCATTGCCATCGCAATATGACCGCCATAGAAGTGACCACCATGTAGAACGCGTTCGTTGTCACCATCAATAATTGGGTTGTCGTTGGCGCTGTTGAGCTCGTTCTCAATCATTGAACGTAGCCAAGGTAGAGAGTCTTGCACTACACCGATAACATGCGGCGCACAGCGCAGTGAGTATCGGTCTTGTAGTCGGTCACTGTTACGCGGTGGACGATCCGCTTTAAGGTCATCACGCAACCAAGCGGCAACCTGCTGTTGACCCGGGTGAGGTTTAACCGCAAACAGTGCTTCGTCGAAGTGGAAGTCATTACCATGCATACCGACAGAAACCATAGCGGTAATCTTGGTGCAAAGCTGTGCTAAATATTCGGCACGTTTATAGGCTAGACAAGCTAATGCGGTCATGACTGATGTGCCGTTCATCAAAGCTAGACCTTCTTTTGGCTTAAGGTGAATAGGCTCAATACCCAGTTCGGCAAACACTTCAGCGGTAGGGCGCTCTTCACCTTTATAAAGCACATCACGTTCGCCAATTAATGCTGCGGCCAAATAAGAAAGTGGCGTTAGGTCGCCACTGGCACCAACAGATCCTTCTTGAGGAATACGTGGCGCAATATCTTGGTTGATCAGAGTAACGATTTGGTTAAGTAGCTCATGGGTCACGCCAGACACACCTTGCGCTAACGAACAAAGACGCGTTGCGAGTACTGCTCTTGCTTGTTCATGAGAGAGCACTTCACCTAATCCACAGCCGTGGAAGCGAGTTAAATGCAGTGGCAGTTCGTCAACAAGGTTAGGCGGAATCACAACGGTACATGAGTCGCCGTAGCCAGTTGTAACACCGTAGATGACGCCTTCTTCTCTCAGCAGGCGCTCTAAAAACGCAACACCGCGATCGATCTTTGCAGTGAATTCTGGTGAATTGTTGAGGCTAGCATTGGCACCTTGGGCAATGGCAACCACGTCTTCTATGGTTAGCGCCTGTGCGCCAAACTCAATGGCGTTAGTGTTTTGCTTTGTCATCATTCTGATTACTTAATGTCCAAAAATTGAAAAAATTATACCACTGCAAGGGTGCTTGTAGGGTGTAGTGTTGCAGGCGATTAGCATAATCCTGCACCACTTTCTCTAGCGCTTGCTGTCGCTCTTTACGTGGAAGAACGATCTTATCGCTAAACGGTTCGAAATAGACGTCAAAGTGAGGCTTCTCACTTGAATCATCTCTTAAGCCAAATAACAGGTAAACAGGCGCTTTGAGCACAGAAGCTAGCATAAACGGCCCTTGCGGAAAGGGAGCTGGTTTACCTAAAAATTCTGCCCACACAGAGCGACTTTCTTTGCTGGTGGAGGTGCGGTCACCGACAATCACTACCCACTCACCTTGCTCGATTTTTTGCTGGAGTAAAATCGCCGTATCAGGCCCCATTGAGCTGACCTGTATCAGATTTAACTCAGAACTTGGGTTGACGGCCTTCATCACGGTGTTGAAACGCTCAGCATGTTCGGTAAAGACCAGAGCGTTAATTTTGACGTGTGAATGGCGGCGGCCTAGTGCACGGCAAAGCTCGATATTACCTAAGTGCGAACCAAGAATAAGTACCCCTTGGTTATTGTCGACCATCTCTTGGAAATGTTCTTGACCGTGAATGGTTAGGTTATCGACATTGAAGTCACCTTTCCAAGCGGCCAGTTTATCCAGCATGGTATGACCAAACGAGAGTAAATGCTGATAGCTATTTAATCCGCTAGGAAGAGAAACCGAGCGTTGCTGAGCGTAACTTTTCAGCTGTTTGAGATAGATCTCAGAAGCTTGTTTCGCCTCTTTGCCAGTCAGGTGATAGTAACGCATGACAACTTTGAGGATCAGGTTAAACACCTTCCGCCCCAATAAACTGTAGATCGCGAGCAGAAGTTTGATACCAAAGATGGTGCCTTGCTCTTGTCGTTTAGACCAGTGCGCGTCTTTATTGGCCGCGCTCTTACGACGGTTACGCGCCAGTAGACGAGGGATTCTTGGCAACATGGCGAAGAAAAGTCGAGTGTGCATCCAACTGATTTTAACGTTATCCCACAGAGCGTCGAAGTGTGAGATTCCGCCGTCAGGGTAGATAACGCGAGTTTCAACAAAATCAATGTCGACGCCTTCCCAATACATACGCACAAGAATTTCGATATCGAAATCCATTCGTGTGCCGATGTCGTACTTATCGAGCACGTCTACGGTTTTGGCAACTGGATAGGCTCGAAAGCCACACATACTGTCTTTGATGGCAAAAGACAGTGTCTCTATCCAGACCCAAACGTGGGTCGCGTATCGACCGTATAAGCGCGATTTTGGCACGCTCTCATCGTAGATGGGCTGACCAGAAATGAGGTGATTGGGGTTTTGCTGTGAAGATGCCAGTAGATTAGGCAGCGCTTCTACGTCGTGCTGCCCATCGGCATCAATCTGTACCACATGACTGTAGCCAAGCGCTTTCGCTTTGCGAATACCCGCCATGACTGCGCCACCTTTACCCGAATTCTCAGACAGCGTGACCAGAGTAATACTGTCTTTCTCGGCTATCTGTTGAAGTGCGTGTTTAGTTTCGTTATTGCTGCCGTCATCCACCACAATAAAAGGTAATGAAAAAGGTTCGAGCGATGACACCACGGCAGCGATTGTGCTGCCATGGTTATAGCAAGGGATAAGGAAACAAGGTTGGTAATTTTCCACGTTACTGACCTAACTTCATTTTACCTGAAGAGTGGACAACCAACCTTTCACCTTGTTGTGAACTGTACTTGAAGGCGAGTTTTTGCTTTGCCTCATTCCAACTCAGTGCGAGGTTTACTGTCATATCTGGCAAGATGGGCTCTTGGAATTTAATCACTTCCATGCCTTTAAAGATCGGCGGAGTGTTTAACTGCTCTACGGCGTAATAGAGCGCCCAATCGATTTGGCTGACGCCCGGCAGTAACGGGAAATCAGTAAAGTGACCACGAAAATCCAATATGTCAGAATCCACTTTAAACGTTAAAGTCGTTTCTGAATCTATTGTATTTACATCTATTATCGTTGGTTTTCTTTTATCCATGTTCTTTTAATCTTGGAATAGCTTTTCAATTTCAGCGACTTGTCGCTTACCTTGACTGTTGAGCGGAATTTCATCTAGTACGCGATACTTTCTTGGCATCGCGATAGGCTCTAGCCAGTCGCGCAGACTTTGACGTAAAGAGAGCCAAAACTTTCCTTTACCAAGTCGCTCCACCTCTTGTTGGCCTGCGTTGGTTAATACTATGACTGCGCAAAGTGTTAAACGGTTCCCATCTTGCATTGGAATGACCGCGCTTTCTTCAATGCAATCTAATTGTTCCAAACGTTTTTCAACTTCAACCAAAGAAATACGTTTTTCCTCAATTTTCACGACTCGGTCAGTACGCCCTTTTAGGTCAAAGGTCATTTTATCATGGAAACAACACTCATCCGCTGTCTGATACCACTCATCACCGGCAATGTGCGGAGCACGCAGTCTTAGACAATTTTCGCTATTTAGCTCTGCTTCTACACTTGGAAATAACTGCCAAGGTGTCGTTGCTATTTGCTGCTGTCTAAATGCAATCCCTCCGGTTTCTGTACTACCGAAGACTTCAATAGGAAGATGCGTGAATAACTCATTGCTGTGTTTGGCTGCACTTAGGGGTAATGGGCCGCCTGAGGAGAAAACACTGCGCAGTGGTGAGCTGTGATGCTCTTCTGTCAAACGCTTAAGTAAGGCAGGGCTGCTAACCAAGACAGTATTGTTATCCGCGTGGTGAACAATTTGTTCTGGAAACTCAAGATTGAATTGCGCAAACGGTCTGCCTGCACACAAAGGCCATAACAGGCGAAACAATAAACCATAGATGTGTTGGTGAGATACGGTACTTTCGATACGTGTATCCATCAAGGTTTGTCCCCACAGCGACTCTAATATTTCAATTTCAGTCGCAAGCTGTAAAAGCGTTTTATTGATCGCTTTCGCTTTACCGCTAGAGCCGGAAGTGAACAAGGTTATCGAGATCTGTTCGAGTGAGAGCTCATCAAAGGAAACTTCTTCGATCGTGCCGTGTGTGTTGTGATTGAGCTTTAGTATTTTCAGCTCGTTCGCTACCACGACTTGCTCATCATGGATAACGAGATCGAAATGTTCGTTAAGCTCAACTACGGCTTGAGTTTGGTAATTACCGGGTAGGATGATTGCTTTACCAGCATAACAACTGGCAAAGAAACTGACCGCAAATAGATAGCTGTTACCAAAGCACAGAGCGACGCGCTTTGCCGAATGCTGCGAGAGTTGCTGAGAAAGCTCAGCCACATCATGTTGAAACTGACCCCATGTAATGGCGTCGTTTAACTCAAATGCCACTGGCTCAGTGCTTAAGCGCGATGCGTTCATTAGCGTGGCGAGCGAGGTAAATTCGGGGTTAACTAGGTTCATTTTGATGAGTGATCCTTACGAATAAACTGACGCACAACCCACTCTATTGCAAACAAACTGCCAGCAAGAATGTAGCTGATCAACCCGTTGTATAGTGTCCAAACTTCGATAGGTTGGAAACAGGTATACAGGGCAGTCAAACCATTGAGAACAAAGAACAGACACCAAATTATGGTGACTTTACGCGTGTAATCAACGCCACTTTGAGGTAGGTCGGGTTCTTGAAGGCGCGCCAAGCGCTCTATGATGGTTTGGGGCTGTTTTAAGCTAGAAGCAAACACAATCAGCATACATAGATTGACAACAACAGGGTAGAACATCAGCCAGCCATGTTGTTTGAATAGGATACCTAATCCGACGAGAAAGATACCCGTAACAGCAGTAACTTGTGCGACGTACTTGAGCTCTTTTAGTTTGGTACGATGTACGGACAGGAGGCGTGCTCCCAAGGCGGCGATTAATAGAATCCCCACCATGGAAAGGCCGTATTTATCTATGCCGAAGTAAACGGCGAATGGATAAGCGAGCAGGACAAGTGCGGACAGAACTGTCAGCAATTGGCGCATTAGGCTTCCTTAAGAAGCTCTGTCACGGCGTTAACCACGTCTTCGACAGTACGCACAGTACTGAACTCAGCGGGTTTGATTTTTTTGCCTGTCGCGTTCTGTAGGTGAACTACTAGGTCAACAGCGTCAATGCTGTCTAAATCAAGATCTTGATACAAGTGCGCTTCAGGCACGATATCCGCAGCATCAATCTCAAATAACTCTTCAAGTGCGTCCTTTACTTGAGCAAATACCTGTTCTTTATTTACATCTGTCATGGGTGTACCTACGGATTATTCACTGATCTGTGAAGAAATATACTTCGCTAAATTACTCACTGAAGCAAAGTGCTCACGAGTATTTGAATCATCCGCATCGATGACAATGTTGTATTTCTTCTTAATCGCTAAACCTAGCTCTAACGCATCGATTGAGTCTAGGCCAAGACCATCACCAAACAGTGGAGCGTCTGTCTCAATATCGTCAATGGTTAAATCTTCTAGATTTAGTGCATCAATTATAAGTTGTTTTATTTCGTTGTGTAGTTTTTCCACTTGGGCCTACTTGTCACTAGTAATTTTCTGGAAAGATCGTCTCTGATAAATGCTGCTGCAAACGGCGAGCGGCAATTGTTGGGGACGTAGTTTGCTCTATAAATGGTTTAACCTCAACTTTATCCTTAACTTCGACAAGGAAAAAAGGCTTGGTAGGGGGAACTTGATACCATTTTGTCTCTTTTGTGAGAAAGCTCGGAGAAACGCTAATATGGATAACGCGCAAATCTCGTTCAGTGCGCACTGCTATTTGCGCTGAGCCTCGCTGCAGTTTCGATTCAACTCCGGGTGTGGTACGGGTGCCTTCTGGGAAAACGAGTAATACGTTGCCTTGCTCAAAACGTTTTTCGCATATTGCCAACAAGTCATCAGGCGTTTCATTCGGAATATAACCTGCAGCCTTAACAATATGCTTCATAAACGGGTTGGTCCAAATGGCAGATTTAACTAAGCAGTCACAGCGTTTCAATTGTGATGCAATTAGAACATAGTCAATAAGGCTTGGATGGTTGGCAACGATTAAGCAGTTTTTATCTTGCTGCAGAAGCTCAGAGCCGACAATTTTATAATCAATCGCCCCAGTGAACTTCATCAGTTTACAAAACAGATTGAATGAACGCTGAATGGCACCCTGAACACGGTACTCTCGAACCGTTTTATCTTTGGTCAGTAGGTGAATCGCGGGGATAACGACGAAACTCAGGGTTAAGCCGCCAAGGCCAAAAACAGAAAAGCAGAAACCCGTTGCAAAAACACGCCAATGTTGATCGAATGTTTTCATTAATTTCTCTGCCAAGTCCATGTTTGTTGGGGGGAATTAATCTCCCATTGGCTTTGATTAGACAAGAAATGACGGATGAATTCTAATCCTTGTGGCAGCGTTTGGGCTGATGTCTCGTAAGTTTGATGTTGCGATAGCAAGAAGCCATTGCCATTTGAAAGAACAAGTCCTAAGCCGTAGCCGCGATAGTTGTGCTCTTCATACTTTTTGTAAGCGTCAGGTAGTGGCTCATCGAAATCAACAACCAATACTTTACTGTCTGGATGATCGTTTAAATACAACCAAGCTTCGATAATCGCACTTTGGAAGGTGTTCTCTGAAGCGGCAATCGAGGTAAGAGGAATAGGCTTTTTGGTCGCAATGGTGGCCAGACCTGCTGCGGTATTGTGTACTGATTGTGAAAACGCCATTGGAGAAGCTTCTTCGCCTTTCAGTATTTCATCGATTAATTTTACACTACGGTGCAGTTCTCCATGGCGACTGGCGAAGACCAGATAATCGACCTCGTGCTCATTGAGTAATTCGATGCTCGTTTGAACCGCAAGTTTGCTCAGGTTACTCATTCTACGGCGCATCATAGGTGGGATTGCCGAGGTAATTAATTTGTCTTCTTCAGGCCACTGTAAGCTATTTGCCCAACTTTCCCAGTTTTGAGACACTGAGAATCCGTTAGAATGCGCGAGCCACGCGTCGATGTTAAATGAGATGTTGATATCTGAATTTAGCATAAGATATTGAATTGTCGTTTTTACAGCGAAATACTAATAGAGTCTGTCGACTTTATAAGACTTAAACACCTAATAAGGAATTATTAATATGTCACCACTTAAGTTACTCAGCTCGGTATTATTAGCGTTATTACTCGTAGGTTGTGGTCGTGTTCAGCCAGTAATGAACGTTGAGGATACTCCAGTTGCTTATAATCTTCAAAGTAAACAGGTTAAAATGGCAATTATGCAAGCTGCCATGAATCGCGGTTGGATCGTAGAAGAGGTTTCTGCTAATGAGCTGAATGCGAAATTACACGTTCGCTCGCATTATGCGGAAGTAAAAATTCCATATAACGACAAGTTTTACTCAATTATTTATCTCAACTCAGAAAACTTGAAAGCAGGTGATGGCAAAATACACCGTAACTACAATCGTTGGATTAACAACTTAAACGTAGATATTAAGAAACAGCTAGCGCTTACAGCGTCTGCACAATAATCATTTAATCAACTTATAGTTAGGTTTTTCGTGGTACAAGAAAACAAAGATCCGTTTAACGCCCTAGAAGCGAAAACAGAAGCTCAAAAGCTATCATTTGCGCCAATTGTGTTTCAAACAGCGCGAACTTTACGTGATTTAGGTGTTTTGTCTGCACTAGATAAAGCAGGCGAGAAAGGTCTAAATGCGATTGAAATTGCTCAGCAAACTCAGGTTTCTGAGTATGGTGTAAAAGTGCTGCTTGATATGGCGATCAGCGCCAATATCGTGTTGTGGGAAAAACCTAACTATTGCCTAGCAAACTTAGGCTTCTTTATTCTCCATGATGGTATGACCAATGCCAACATGGATTTTACCGCTGATGTTTGTTACGCGGCGATGATGCACCTCACTGAGTCGATTGTCGAAGGCAAACCTGCTGGTCTGAAGGAGCTAGGAGATTGGGAGACCATCTATCAAGGTCTGTCGACTCTGCCAGAACAAGCAAAAGAGAGTTGGTTTAAGTTTGATCACTTCTATTCTGACCGTTCATTCCCGGTTCTACTTGAAGAAGTATTCAAAAGTCAACCGAAAACCCTTGTTGATATTGGTGGCAATACGGGTAAGTGGGCAATGCAATGTTGTAACTACAACCAAGATGTTGAGATCACCATTGTTGATTTACCTCAACAGCTTGAGATGGCGATGAAAAATGCCAAAGATCAGGGCTTTGCAAGCCGAGTTCATCCGCACCCTGCCAATATGCTTGATAAGCAGCAAGTACTGCCAGAAAGCGCCGATGTTTGGTGGATGAGCCAGTTCTTAGATTGCTTCTCGCCAATGGAAATTCTTAATATCCTCAAGAAAGTCAAAGGTCAGCTTCGTGAAGGAGACTCTATTTACATTCTTGAGTTGTTCTGGGACGCGCAAAAGTATGACGCCGCTTCTTTCAGTTTGAATGCCACTTCTCTCTACTTCACCTGCCTAGCCAATGGCAATAGCCGCTTCTATCGTAGCGACGATTTCTTAGAGATCATTGAAGCAGCGGGTTTAGCTGTTGAAGAAAGAACCGATAATATTGGTCTTGGGCATACGCTGCTCAAGCTAAAATCACAATAAAAAATATGAAAAAAGAAATTACCCAAGTTGTTGTAGTTGGTGCAGGGCCTTCAGGCTCTACTGTTTCTGCGTTGTTAAATGCACAGGACATAAACGTAATTGTTATCGAAAAGGTGCTATTCCCACGCTTTTCTATCGGAGAAAGCCTGCTTCCGGCGTGTATGGAAGTGGTAGAACAAGCCGGTATGCTTGATGCGGTTAACCAATACGGCTTTCAGTACAAAGATGGCGCAGCGTTTAGACGTGATGGTGTATACACCCAGTTTGATTTCACCGATAAATTTACCTCAGGGCCTGGGACTACTTTCCAAGTCCAGCGGGGTAACTTCGATAAAGTCCTTGCCGATAGCGCTGAGAATCAAGGGGTAGAAATTCGATATCAGCATGAGTTAACTGAACTTGAGTTTGTTGGTGAGCGCTCTTTGCTGACAGTCAAAGATGAGCAGGGTGAGAGCTACCAAATAGAAGCAGACTATGTGTTGGATGCGAGTGGCTTCGGGCGAGTTTTACCTAAAATGCTCGACCTTGAAGAACCTTCGTGTCTACCGCCGCGCAAAGCTATCTTTACTCATATCGTCGATAACATTGACCCGCAAGAGTTAGAGTACGATCGCAACAAGATTTTAATTTCAGTACACCCTGAAAATCACGATGTCTGGTATTGGTTGATTCCTTTTTCCAATGGCGTGTGTTCATTTGGTGTAGTTGGGGAACCTGAGTTCTTTGACCGCTACCCTAAAGATAAGATTGCCGCCATTAAGCAACTGGCGAGTGAAGAATCTGGTTTAGCCCGTTTACTTGCCAATGCAGAATATCCTAACCCTGCGGGAGAGCTAGGCGGATACTCAGCGAACGTAAAACAGCTCGCGACCAAGCACTATGCTCTGCTAGGCAATGCGGGAGAGTTTCTTGATCCGGTATTTTCTTCCGGTGTGACCATTGCGATGAAGTCGGCCCAGTATGCCGCGGAGTGTGTGGTAAGACAGCTAAATGGGCAAGAGGTGGATTGGAATCTAGAGTATGCTAATCCATTGATGGTTGGTGTAAACACTTTCCGAACTTATGTCGAAGGCTGGTATAGCGGTATACTGCAAGATGTCATCTTCTATCAGAATCCTAATCCTCGGATTAAGCAAATGATCAGCGCTATCTTAGCGGGGTATGCTTGGGATCAAGATAACCCATACGTTAAAAATAGCGATCAACGATTAAAAACATTGGCAGAGATAGTTCGCGAAAACAGTAACGCTTAGAGTTTTGATTTGGCTCAAGACTAGAGATGGCGAAAACCTCAATCACCGCTCATACTTTTGGAGGGCCTGTTGACCTTTTGAGCTGATTTTTGCAGCAGTTTGTGGGTTCTTTATGCAAGGCAGAGGCTTTGAATTGTAGTTGCCCTACCTGATAAAGCCGATAACGCAGCAGAAAGGAGCCACAAACGCTGCCCGAAGGGTTCGGCTAAAAGCGTTTTACTCTTTGTTGAGAGGTGTTTTGCTTAGAATGACTAGGCTACAAACCTCTCGCCGCGATTAAAACGCTTTTATCTCGAACAAAATTTAACCGCAAAAAGTCAACAGACCCTCGAAATAGATCGCTATTCAAACAACTTACGTAGGTTTGGATAGGGAAAGGAGGTGATCTATGAAGAACGAACTTGATCCAACCAAGGTTCTACAAGCTTACGAAACGGTGATGGCGAACGGCTCACCAACTGAGCATGGCAAAATCTATGAAGGTGTCGAAGCCTTCTCTGATTACGATGGGTACAATGTGTATATGCGAGGTAATGGTGTCGAGCTAAAAATTGGCTTCCACAATACCTATCATCTCGATTATGACCAAGAACATCTTAGAGATAGCTTCCTGAAAAAGGTCGCCATGTTAGCGAAATAGAAAACACCATAAACAAGATAATGAATCTGCCCTAATGGTTGAGTAATCAATCATTGGGGCATTTTTATATCCAGACACATCATAGGTTACCCTACGTAGCAAAATGGTTTGGCTTTTGTCCTATATATCTAAAATGCCGAATGGAGCCATGGTGAATCAAAGTGTAGAGGGATGGTTTGATAGTTAACCATATAGGTGGTAAATGTAGATTTGTTTATCATGTGAGATTGATGTCATTTTTTGGTTTCGGGTGTGAGGTTTGTCTTTTTCTTTGTATCAACTTTGATATATTGATCGCTAGCGATTTCATAGTTGACTGCCTTGGCGGTTTGAGTTGGATCTTAACGTTTTCTATCAGATAGGACTGGGCCTAATTTCGATAGGTGAGAAAGCGAATTTCATGGACAGATATCTTAGTGAAATATACTAAATAGTAATGAGTCGCTATGCATACCATGGTTGTAATAAAGGAATGAATGCAACGGTTCTTAAACAATTGATTTAGTTGGTTAAACAAATATAACGATATCGCTGTTGGCTTAATTTATATGCAGTAAGGTATTGTTCTTTGGGGGATAGATGTTCTATTCATTTAATCTATGTGATGATAATTCCTTAGATTTGGTTCTTAGTGGTAGTCAGTTATATAGCATTGAAAACGATAATAAAAAGCGTGAAACTGACCTTGATGAAAGAGAACGTTTTGTACTCGAATTTCTTATCAATAATAGTTCTGTAGATAACCCGATTAGTCTAAAAGACCTCGATAGCGCTTACAGAAATATCGAAAATAAGGAGATTGAAAAGGAACCGTGGCAGACAACGATTCGGAGATTACAGTCAAAATTCAAGCGCTTAACCACGGATTATGGCCAGAATATTAATGAAAAGAGGCTGATATCAACTATATGCCAAAAAGGCTATTATGTTGGTCTTACACGTTCAACAAGAACAAAGCCCCGAGACACTGAGTTTAAATTAAGCGATTTCAAACCTAGTCTTTTCTCTATGTTAGGTTCATTTTTGATAACCTATAAAATGGCCTTACTAAGACAATCAGCCCGAGTTTTGTTGTATGTTGGAGTAATAACGTCTTTTCTTTATTCTTTGCATATCTATCAACTGACCTCTATCGTTGAACAGTTTCAAAGCAATATCGATAATGTCGCCCAAGAGTTAACCTCACTCGGTTGTCATGATGATGAAACTCACGGTGTATTTAACCATTCTCTATATCTTGATTCAGCTCTTTTAATTTCACCCTTTGATTCATGCTTTGTAGATAGAGATTCAGTTGACCAAATTAGTGAAGATTATGTGAACTCGCTGCTCAATTTGCCTCAGTTTACTTATAGCGTAAGAGATAACGAAGAGACTTATACCACTATGATTGGTAGGGTATCTCTTCGAGCTGTCGAGAGCATGTATAGCAACAACTTGTGGTCTTTACTGGTTGATGGTTTAGTTGTCCAACATAAGGATGATAAAGCTGTGGCTCTAGGTGAGTCTAGCGGTATTCGTATTCATGCAAAGGTGCTAGATGGTGGCACCACAGTTTCCTTTTATGCGAGTAATCTTCTGTCCGAAATCGTGTCTCTTTTTCTCCTTGTTTCTCTTGCACTGTATTGGCGCAAAATCGCAAGGTTTATCCGTTTTTGCCAAGATTGGGTCTTGCTTGATTATGCGTTAGAGCCAGTGGTTGATACCACGAAGAATAATACGATTTATCATGAGATATTGACTCGTGTAACGGAACGAACGGCGTTGCAGTACATCGAAAATTTAGCAGAAAACCAGCTAATAACTTTTCACACTGTACTCATAGCTAAGACTATTGTTAATGCCCAGAGAAAGGGATTATCTGGAGTCTATGGGATCAATATTTGTCCTGGCTCCTTGCTAGGTAGCCACTATCTTGTCTTGGAAAATTATTTATCTAGGTTACAGCCAAGTGAGGTGGTGTTGGAATTGACGGAAAACTCAAACTTGCCTTACGACAAGGAGATCTATGCCAATATCAGCAAGCTTCAACAGCAAGGCTTTAAGATAGCACTTGATGACTTTGGAACTGGCAATAACAATGTTGAAATTGTGCAAAAGATCTCTCTTGATTACCTCAAAATTGATAAAGAATTTATTCGCGACATAGATTCAAATGAAGCTAAGCAAAGGTTGTTAGGGACGTTATCTGAAATTGGCGAGATGTCAGAATGTGAGATAATTCAAGAAGGAGTAGAAACCTATGCCCAGCAACTTACCTTACAAAGCTTAGGTTATAACCTTCACCAAGGTTATTTGTACGTTTAGTTAACGCCAACCAGAATAAATATCTGACCATCTATTTATCCCGATTGGTATAAGACCAACTAAAAAGCCCCAGACATTATGTCTGGGGCTTTTGTTTTGAATCCGAATATTAGGCTTCAGAGTGTTTGAGATGAACTTCTTCTTCTTTTACACCCGCCATTGGGTCATTGAAGCGATTTTCATCTAGCGCACCTTCAGATTTAGCAACAATGATGGTCACTGCACTATCACCTGTGATGTTTACCGCGGTACGGATCATATCAAGTAGACGGTCGACACCCATAATAAGAGCGATACCTTCTAGTGGTAGACCAACTTGGTTTAACACCATGGCTAACATGACAAGCCCAACACCTGGAACACCGGCAGTACCAATTGAGGCTAGAGTTGCCGTCATGATCACCATTAAGTAATCACCCATAGTCAGATCAATGTTGAATGCTTGAGCAATAAACGCGGTGGCGACGCCTTGCATGATCGCCGTACCGTCCATGTTCACTGTTGCGCCTAATGGCACAGTGAATGAAGAGACACGGTTTTCAACACCCATACGGTTTTTAGCCGTTTCCATTGTGACTGGAATCGTCGCGTTTGAAGAAGCCGTAGAGAAAGCAAACATGATGGCATCTTCCATCTTCTTCAAGAAGGTAATTGGGCTAAGCCCCGTAAAGCCTTTTAGCATCACGCTGTAAGTCACCAGACCGTGCAGCAATAGCGTTCCTGCCAGCACAAGGAAGTACTCAGCTAGATTGACGATAGCGCCAAGACCTAAGCCTGTGAATAGCTTCGCCATCAAGAAGAATACACCGTATGGCGCAAGATTCATTAGGATAGCAACTAGCTTCATGATCACTTCATTGAGATCTGAGAAGAAAGAAGCAATACGCTCACCCGGCTTACCCGCAGCACTGATTGCAATACCAAAAAGCACAGCAAAGACGATAACTTGAAGGGTTTTACCTTCTGCCATAGCGCTAATTGGGTTGGTCGGGAACATATCAATGATAACCTGACCAAGAGATGGCGCTTCCGCCGATTTAAACGAGCTTGCGGCAGTTAAGTCTGCACCCGCACCCGGCTGGAAAAGGTTACCCATTGTTAGGGCAAGAGTGATGGCAACGGCTGTGGTTGCAACATAGAACGCGAGTGTTTTACCACCCATACGACCCAGTGTAGAAAGGTCTTTTAGAGAGCTTGTACCACAAACTAGTGAAACGAAGACTAGTGGGACAACAAGCATTTTCAAGCTAGCGACAAAGATCTGGCCGCCGACTTCAAATAATCCATTTACAATATATGCATCGACAAATCCGTTGTCAGCAAAGAGACTGCGAATCGCAAATCCTGTCAAGATACCCGCAACCATACCTAGAATTACGCGGCTGGTTAGCGACATCGGTTTCTTGGTATTCATAGTGAACACTCCTTATAGTTATGCACCTTGAGTTCACTTCAAGGCGAGCAGGAGGTTAGCAGGCAGATCGAAAAATCAAAAAGCAAAATAACTGACTAGATTTGTAGATGTGACATTCATCACTGGAATTTTATGTTATTTAACAGGTTTTTAACCAGTATGGTTAACGGAATTATCTATAAATTCCATTTTGTAACAAGGAAAAGACTGCTCGTTAATATATACAGGTTTCTCATTACTTGAGAATCTAAATGCATATACTGGTATGAGGTGTTAAAAACTGCATATATAGTCGAGGCTTATGCAGTTTTTAACATGAAATCATAGGGCTAGAGTTGTTCTTCAATGGGCAGCAACCCTGAAACCCAAGCGCCCATTTTTCGCCAAATACTAGCGTCTGGTTCAGAGGTTAACAATTCCCCAGAAGAGAGATCTTTCCACGCAACGTCACCGTCTTGAATGACTATTTGATAGGCATTTTTCTCTAAGCTTTTAGGTAGCTGATTGAGTGATTCCTTTACAAAGCGCCTTTGTTCGATGACCACTGCCATTTCTGTGTTGAGGTAGGCTGAGCGAGGGTCCCAGTTCATCGATCCAACAAATAGAGTGTTTCCATCGATGAAAATCATTTTGGCGTGCAAACTTGAACGACTGCTACCTGTTACACTCCATTTACTTTCAAGATCGGCACTGGCCTTGGTTTCCCATAGCTTGACTCCACCTTCGACGAGCGCTTTACGGTATTTTGCATACCAACCATGAACGGCAAACACATCGTTAGAGGCGAGACTGTTAGTCACAACGGTAACGTCTATTCCTCGTTGAGCTGCTTCTACCAAAGCGGTTGTTCCAGATTCTGTCGGAACGAAATAAGGAGAAATCAGTACAATTGAGGAGTCAATATTTGCTAGCAGTTCACTTAAATTATCAACCAGTTGACTCTGCTGTGTGGCGACTTTGTCAGGTAAGTCATACCAAACAACACCTTCTCCCCAATACATATCTAAATCACCTGCGACGAGCTGCTCGTACAGGTCTAATTCAGTAAAGTCGTATTGTCCGTCAGAGAACTTTTCGCCGAGCTTTCTTTCCGCGACTTCTTGTTCAATAGCGCTGTCATTTGGGCGCTTTGCTTTTTCAACGATCCACTCCATTGGAATGGCGTAGAGGCTGTTCCAGTAGAGATCAAACTGCTCGGCGGTTTGTTCAACGGCTTTCCCGTATAAAAGCACATCAAAGTCACCAAACTCGACATTAGACTCAAATGAAAAGTATTCATTGCCTATGTTACGACCACCAACAATAGAAGCAACGCTGTCAGCGGTGAAAGACTTGTTGTGCATGCGCCGATTTAGTCTTTGGAAGTCACTTGCCATCGCTATTATTCGGGCGTTTCGATAGTGGTGAGGGTTAAACAGGCGAATCTCAATGTTTGGGTGGGCATTGAGTGCAGCCAGTTTATCGTCACCTCTATCCTGCATATCATCGAGAAGCAAGCGAACCCTAACCCCACGCTCCGCTGCCTCGAAGAGTCGCCAAGTCAGGAGTTGGCTTGTCTCGTCGTTACGATAGATGTAGTACTGTAAATCAAGCGAACTTTGTGCCGATTCAATCAAAGCGAGGCGAGCTAGAAGAGCGTCTTCTCCTTGATCTAAGGGTAAAAATCCAGTTAGGGAAGGGTCGGGGTGCTTATCAAACTCAAAGTATTTGGCGAGTGGGCTATTCTGTTGGTAACCCATATGCGTAGAGGTGTTTTTTTCAGGCAGCGTGCTTGGATCCACCGATGCACAGCCAACTAACCAAGTGAAACACAATAGTGTAAGCATACGCCAAATGAGAGTGAACAAGCCTAGCCCCTTATGAGTGAGAAACTGATAATAGACTGATTATAATATCATTTAGTGTTGTCACCACTAATCCAACCAATTACGTGTATTGGTTTTAAGTGTTCATTGTTTTATGTTAGACGCATAACACAACCAATAACGATAAAAATCTCAACTATGAATACTGCTTTGCTGGGAATGTTTATTCCGACTTTTTTCTTCGTCTCAATTACTCCTGGGATGTGTATGACGTTAGCACTAACCCTAGGTATGAGTATTGGCTATCGGCGAGCGTTATGGATGATGGCAGGGGAGTTAGTTGGTGTCGGTCTAGTGGCTGTCGCTGCTGTTCTCGGTATTGCAGCTGTGATGCTCAATTATCCTTGGCTGTTTATAGCGTTAAAGCTCATTGGTGGCAGCTACCTGTTTTATCTAGGCATTCAAATGTGGCGTTCAAAAGGTAAGCTAGCCATTAATCTAGATGAGCAAGCTCCGCAGCCTTCAAGTGATTGGGATTTGGTGGTGCAAGGTTTTGTCACTGCGATCGCTAACCCTAAGGGCTGGGCGTTTATGATCTCTTTGCTTCCTCCGTTTATCGACCAGAGTGCCGACTTAGCCCCTCAGCTGATTGTGTTGGTCTCGATAATCTTGGTGTTCGAGTTTATCTGCATGACTTTGTACGCAACTGGCGGGAAAGGGCTGAAACGTCTACTTGGGCAATCGCAAAACGTTCGACTTCTGAATCGTATTGCTGGCACGTTAATGATGGGTGTTGGTGTTTGGCTGTTTATGAGCTGAGCGAGATAAATAACGCTATTAAGTCCCTAGTAATTACGGTCTAATAGCGTCAGTAGACCGTTTTTAGGAATAATGAATAATGAAAATTTGGGTAGATGCGGACGCTTGTCCTGTGGTTGTACGAGACATCTTATTTCGCGCGTCTGAGCGTACTGGGGTTGAAGTGACCTTGGTGGCTAACCAGTTTATTCGCACGCCAGCTTCACCAAAGGTGACTATGCTGCAAGTTCAAGCCGGATTTGATGTGGCTGATAATGAGATAGTAAAACGCTGCCAAACGGGTGACTTGGTGATCACCAGTGATATTCCGCTTGCGGACGAAATCATCACCAAAGGCGGCCATGCACTGAGCTCGCGCGGTGAGCTGTTTACCAAAGAGAACATAAAATCACGTTTGAATATTCGTGATTTTATGGAGACCATGCGTAGCAGCGGTATCCAAACAGGAGGGCCTGCGCCATTAAGTCAGGCTGATCGCCAGCAGTTTGCGAACCATCTTGATAAGTGGTTGGTGCAATGGCAGCGAGCTCAAAAGTAAGGTTGTAATATGGCGTTAGTGAATCAACTCTCTCTGTTTATCGATGTCGTCCAGCAAGGCTCTTTTACTAAGGCAGCCGCTCTGCATGATATGGACAACTCTTCTCTATCAAAGCAGATAAAAAAACTAGAGTCCGATCTAGGCGTTCAGCTTCTTAACCGTTCGACGCGATCATTTTCATTAACGCCAGCAGGAGAAGAGATTCTCGAACAAGCTCATAACCTTGTGGGTACTTTGACTCACGTTCAATCAATCGCTGACTCTTATCATGCTCAGCCTAAAGGGCGAATTAGAGTGACGGCTCCTTACCATGTCGGTCAAAACTACCTTCGCCCAGTAATCAGTCAGTTTATGCAGGCGTATCCAGATGTTGAGATTGAACTGCTACTGGATGATAAACGTTCGGATATTATCTCTGACCATTTTGACGTGGCGTTTCGTTTAGGGCGCTTAGATGATTCGAGCTTAATTGCGAAGAAGATTGCCGATATTAGGGCGGTGATTCTTGCTTCACACAGTTTTATCGAAAAGTATGGAGAACCGTTAACCCCTGAAGAGCTAGTAAAGCTTCCTTCTGTGGTGTACAGCAACCGATCTTTGACTGTCGATACGATGAGGCTTAGCGAGCAACCCAACTCCAGTAATATCATTAACTACAAGATGAGAGGCAAGCTCAAAGTGAATGATGTCCCAACCTTGATTGCTTCGGTTCAAGAAGGGCTCGGTTATGTGACCCTTTCTTCTTCCAATCTAAACTGCTCTATTGACAATTTAGGGCTGAAGCCGCTTCTTACTGACTATACCTTGTGTAACAAAGGACTGGCTCTTTACGCTTTATATCCTCACCGTAAGCAAACGGCATTGGTAAGAGAGTTTATTACGGCTGTTCAACAGTATATTGGGACTCCGCCTGTTTGGGAGCAGCATATTCCCAACTTTGAACATTACTATCCTGCTAAATCATAGCGACTCATTCTTGAAGTGTCATTTTGTATAGCCATGACAAATGCTTTCGTTCTATCTATAACCTTATTACAACTAAGGTAATCGTTTGCATTATTTGCCATTTGTAAAAATTTTCTAAAATATCTCAATTTATTAGAAAGATTTTTCTTTTTATAGGTAAGGTTTGATGTAAAAGGAAAACATTTTCTCTCAGTGATTCTTTAGACTACATGCCAAGTTTTTTGTGCTTTAGCGCACAGTTTTCATTTGCGTAGTTAATGAGTTATCACCATGAATTCAAAGTCATTTACCTTTTTTCTCTTCCTATCGGTTTGCTTAATATGGGGTACAACTTGGTTTGCGATGGAAGTCGCGCTGCATTCCATTCCACCCATGTTTGCCACTGCGCTACGCTTTTTGCTCGCAGCTCCACTGCTAATTGTCTTAACAAAAGCATTTAACCAACCGCTGCTTTTTCCTAAGGGTAAGCGCCGTTGGATGCTGATTGTGTCGATTATGTATTTTGCTATCCCGTTTACCCTGATGATTTACGGCGAGCAGTATATTTCGTCTGGTCTCGCTTCGATTATCTTTGCCAATATGCCGATTGCTGTGATGTTAACGTCTTCGCTATTTTTAGGCTTACGTTTGGAAAAGCACCAAATGTGCGGTTTGTTGTTAGCGGTGATCAGCCTATGCATCATCCTATCTAATGAAATGGAGCTTGGAGGCGAAGATTATCTCATTGGTACCTTGTCGTTGGGTATGGCTGTTGCGATCCACGCGTTCATGTATGTATTTGCGCAAAAGCAATGTCGTGATATTCAGGTTCTGACCTATAACGCGATACCTTGTTCTATCGCCTCTCTATTTCTATTTGCTGTTTCGGCTGTTGGTGAAAACGTAGAAATTGACGCATTTACTTGGGATTCTATCTGGGCAGTTATCTACCTTGGCTTAATTGCCAGTGTTGGCGGTATTGTGGCTTACTTTAAACTTGGGCAGGTGTCGTCACCATTTCATGCTTCAATCTGCTTCTTGATCTTCCCGATTGTCGCATTATTTATTTCTTCCTACGTGAACGATGAAATGATCTCAGATCAGTCGGTTGTTCTGATGTTACCCCTCCTTTTTGGTATCTTGTTGACTAAGGTTCCTAAGAAGTTTTTCAAGCGCGGCCAAGAAGCGACAACCGCTTAGTTTGTTTTGGGTCGAAATAGATCAAACCGGGCAGCAATGTTTTGTTCTTGCATACCGGGGGTAGCCAAGGCTTGTTTGTCTACCGGGAGACATTTTCTTACTAGGAATTAGGCATTCGCTTAAACAGAAAACAATCGGTGTTTGGTTAAGCCAAACACCGATTTTTGTTATTGGTGAGTGCATTCAGTCAAGCTCACTCAGTCGTTTGCTATGCAGTTACAACGTCAAGCGGATTATTACGTTTAACATTTCATCAAAACACGGTCCAAGAGCTTGCTCGTTGACCGCATGACAATATACACCTTCAAGCTGAGACGCATTATAGTCACCGGCGAGGTCAGGATCTTCTAGTAATCTGGGGTCGTTTGCCATTCTTAGCAACAAATCTTGGCCTATTTCATTATCTGGCCCTGCGGATGACGTCAACGAAGAGCCAAGCCCAAGAGTAAACACATAGATGTCCTCGCTCCGAGCGGCATCCGCCATGTCTTCTACCAAGTTGCGTGCTACGCGGTTTACTCGTGTGTAGAGGTTGCTAGCAGAGTGTGATGACGGGTTATATTGATAGACTGGTCTGTCGGGGTGATCAGGATTGAGCACTTTGAACTCAGTAGCATCCGGATCGTGTGCGGTGTAGTAATCTGGCAAAGAAGCAATCCGGTCATCAATGTTGCTGCCCTGATAGCCAGTCCCGGAGAGGCGTGTCGCGATAGCATCGTGACGCCAGAGGCCCCTTGGTGTGCCGCTTGTACCATCACTGGAGCGGATAGCGCCGGTATAGTCAGTACTTGTGCTAGTAAAATCAAATTCGGAAGCGAAAGTATTTGGTGCCCCATCGGTGAAAAAGACAATGACTTTTAAGTTGGCTGGATTTTCAACATTGCGCAGGGCATCTAAAGCCATGTAAAGACCTTCGGAAGCGTTGGTGTACTGTAGGTTCGATAAACTACCAAAATTAAAGGCATCAATAGCAGAGGTTATATCGCTACGGCTGTGACCTCTGGTCGCTTGAAATGCGACGGGCACCTCAGCGCCAAATGCGTATTTCACTAGCGCGACGCGATCAAAACTCTCGTTGAAGTTGCTGATGAATTCTTTAGAGCGTTCAACGACATCGTCAGTCACATCGCCGATAGAGCCAAGCCGCAAAGACGTGGTGTTGTCGACCACAAGTACGAGATCAACTGGGCGCCTGATGGTTTGTGCAGTCGCATCGATATCGAGTGTGCTATGCCCAAATACACCTAAAAATGTACTCGTCATTTCTGCAGAGGCCGACAAATCGATAGTGACGTTACCAAACGAGTCATAACCAAAGTTAATTGAAGGCCCTGTCGATGTGCTGTTGTGATAGCCATCGGGGAGATTAGCGGCAAACATTTTGTTTGCGGCTGCGCGCGCTGCACTCTCGCCCTCTGACACAGCTCTAGCCGCTGCAATGCCTGCTGCATCTATTGCGGTAAAGAGTTTCGCTTTTACTAGATAAGCACGCCCGGTATCAACCGCTAAGCCCGTAGCCAGTATTAGGAAAGGCGCAGCGATGACGGATAACAAGGCAACAAGACCTTTGTTCTTAGTGTGACTGAAGAGTCGTTTTCTAAAGTTCATATCTAGACTCCTATAAGTAAGTTATATCACTCATCACAAAGCCACTAGTAATGTATAAGTTGGCTAACGGAGAGTATTGATAATGCACTTCAACGACGTACACGGATTCATTGGGCTCTAGCGAAACAGGAAAGCTCGCAATTGTCGGTGGCGGTGTTTCAAGGTCGCATTGATGATTTGTCCAACTCGTGCAGCCATTCCACACAGAACTCGAATGAGATAGGCCCGAGTCACTCCAAATGTATTGTTCATTGACGTAAGGATCATCGTCTTCTTGTCCGGTAACTAAAGTGATGTAGATAACGCCATCACTGGATAAATTTAAATCGCCGGTTGTTCTTGAAACCAGTGTCATGATCTCATTGGGAGTACTGGAACTCGTTCTTGATACCAAGTTGGCGCCTTCTCTAGTGACTCCGATCAAGATGCTATTTGCTTGGAGGAAATGCGTTACTTCAATGATGCCGCCAATCAATAAAAGCATGAATGGTGTGATCAGCGTCATTTCTACTGCGGCAAACCCCGATTGAACGCATTTAAGCTTCATACCCATAGACCTCTAAAATGATTCGTTTCTCATTGCAGTACTTACGGTAAAAGAGTATTTACCATCATCAACAAACGGATAAATTAATGGGCTGACGGTTGACCACTCGCAGTCGAGATGAATGGCGATTATTTCGCCTGCAGAGCCAAAGCCTGATACCGAGTTACCATCAATATCTTCTACGCGTAAGCCATCATGTTCATTCATTACTTTATCTAAGTAGCCATTTGAAGCGTCTGAAATCATCCTTGTCACCGCAGCTTCTCGGTCTCCGTTTCCATCAGGATCAAGGTCGGAGCGCCCTGTCACCGCGTACCGAGCCCCCTCACGTACCGCATTTTGCATGGTGAGTTTGACGTAGTTATAAATAGAGAGATCAACGACGGTAAAAAAGATTAAAAAGAACACAGAGGCGACTAGGCTGAACTCAACAAGAGAACTGCCTTTTTGATGTGATCTTAAAAACTGAGTCTTAGAATGAAATCTAATCTTATTCGTACGAGATGATGTATCAGATAATTTTGACAGCATAAAACACCACACAGAATCTAGGCGAAAGCTGCCTGTAGTTGATCCATTTAAAACTTCTATAATTATAGTTTAGGTTTTGATAGTTGTGATGAATGTCGGTAAAGGCTGTAGTATTCAATAGTTTGTTACACGGGAAATAGCTAGTTTGAACGGTTTAGTCGCTGAAGAGCCTTGGTGAACGAACTTTGGGATGAGTGCTTTTTGTCAGTAAAAAGAGCCATCAAACTAATGGCTCAATAGCTTTAATAACTTGTTGAACTTTTATGTCATCAAGCGCATCCATATGCGGGTCCGAGAAACGCTCGAGGTCGTTATCGAAATAGAGCCCATGCGCATTGGAAAACTCGGCTGAAAGGCTCGCTCTCACGAGTATATCGGCACCTAAGCTGAGGTCACCACCAGCAATGCCAAACGCGTCTTTTACCATCTTGCTTCCGAGTAATGATTTTGGATTGACGGAAACAATGACAGGGCCGGTATCTTTATGGGCTATCCCCAAGTGACGAGACCACATAGTGAGCGCGAGCTTACTCTGTGCGTAGGCGTCACCATCGGTAAGCGCTTTATTGCCAATAAGAGCCTCAATGCTGACACTTCCTTGAGCGGCTGAAGATAAGTTTACTACTCGACCATCACTTGGTAGCAAAGGCAAAAGCGCTTTAGTGAGTTTATAAGGCGCAAGTGTATTGACCACAAAGCGGACATCTAAACCCTCTTCGGTACGTGGTTGTTGGGTAGAAAATACGCCCGCATTGTTAATCACGACATCGATGGTTTCAAAGTTGCTAATAAGTTGCTGGGAGAGCTTGTCTACGTCACTTAAGTCAGACAGGTCCGCCACATAACTAGAGACGTTGCCAAGTTGGCTTAGTGTTTCTTCTACGTGCTTGAGTTTACTTAGATTACGGCCATGAATAAGTACATGATGCCCTTGGCGAGTGAGCATCTTTGCAGTTTCAAAACCGATGCCATCTGTTGCGCCTGTTACGAGAATAACCTTTTGCATTTTACTGAACCTGTCTGATGTCGATGTAGATATTATGGGACAAATGACTCAAGACTACATTAATCGATTTTTCCGAAGATTATGGGTTAAAGCTTCCATAATCAAAGTACACTTGAACGGGCAGTTTATTGCCAGTAAGTGCGAGAGCGCACATTTCACTGCAGTATTCGTTGCTATGGTTAAAAATTGAACAGTTAATTTCTACCATGGAGGAGTACATATGCTCGGTGAAGATCATTCTCTACTAAAAGAATTTCCTGAATATAAAGATGCGATTCTTGCGCTTGTCGAAACCAATGAGGACTTTGCGCTGATGATGAGGAACTACAACTCATTGGATAAAGAGATTCGAACGCTTGAATTGCGAGATTCTCCAATTAGTGATGGAGAAATGCATCAAATGAAACATGACCGAGCCGAGATGAAAGATGCGCTCCATAGTTGGGCGAAATCCTTTTAGTCCAACACTCAGCAAAAAACCTCAATTTTATACGAGCGCCTTTCTGGCGCTTTTTTCTTTATATTTAACAGGTTAAGTCTAATCCTTGCCCCTCATTTTAGTCAGCGTCATGCTTTTCCTACACGCGTGACTTCTAGCACTTTAAAGCTTAGAAAGTAAGCGCTACTAAATTAATGATCGAATAAATGTCCAAGCTTAAATAGTGATTCTGTGCGTCTTATAAAATGAGACTCAAAAATTGAGTATGAGTAATTTGTTTCATAGTTAAGATTTTCCCGTCTAGATTATTCAGTGATTTCGCAGTAAGTGAGATCCGGTGACGGCAATGCCGTTTGTATAAAATATACACAGACAGAAGAGCTAAGATGGAACTTAAAAAACTAACAATTGCAGTGGCAGGTGCTTTATTTTCTTTGAACGTGTACGCGGCGAGCGAGCCAGTGCCGCAATATGTAGACCGAAGTGTTCTTCATGACCATGAACATCATGGTGTTGAAGAGCATGAGCCAGACAACGCACCGAAGAAAACACTAACGCAAAAACCAGAGCCAACTTTTAAGATGTTTTCTGCTGCGGCAGATGAAGCAGCGGTAACCTGTGATGTAGAGACATTTGCCACCTCAAACAGTACAGCACTTATCTCCGCGATTACGGCGCAGGGTGCGAGTTGCGTGAACAAACTTTTTTCAGCAGAAAGTCGTGTTCAAGAAGCTGCGTTTGAGTCGAGCAATATGTTCAATGTTGCCAAGCATACGGTGAATATTGCAAAAGCATATCAGGGTGGTGGAAGCGATGAGTTAGAGGCGTTATTCCTCTTCCTACGTGCAGGCTACTACGCTGAATTTTATAACAACAACGTGAGCTTTTTATCTTGGGTGACACCTGCGGTAAAAGAAGCGGTCGATGCTTTTGTCGCCAACGCTAACTTCTATGAAAGCAGCGATGCTCACGGCAAAGTGTTGCGCGAAGTGATTATTACTATGGATAGCGCAAGTCTAGAACACGCTTACCTTGATGTTATTACGCAGTGGTTAAATCGCTGGAACTCCGATTACGCTCAGCATTGGTATATGCGTGATGCTGTCAATGGCGTTTTCACCGTGCTGTTCGGCGGCCAGTGGAATGACCAATACGTTCAGGCGATAGGTTCGCAGACCGCTTTGGTCGACGCACTCGCTAAGATGGCACTCAATCGAGATTCTATTACGCGAGCGGATGAGTTTATGACCGCTAACGCGGGTCGTGAAATGGCCAGATTACTAAAGTACAGTGGCACTGCGATTGAAGCGCAAGTAAAAGCTAAGGTCACCGAGGTGTTCAGCCAATACGAGATGTATGGTTATGGTGATACGGTTTGGCTCGCGGCCGCTGATACTGCCTCTTATCATTCCGATTGTTCTCAATTTGGCATCTGTAATTTTGAACAACAACTGAAATCCCTAGTGTTGGCACAAAGCTACACTTGTAGCCCGACTATTCGTATTCTGTCGCAGAATATGACCCAAACTCAGCATCAGGCTGCGTGTGAAAAAATGGGTTTTGAGGAAGGTTACTTCCATACCCGACTGGAAACGGGCAACCAGCCTGTCGCAGACGACCACAATACTCAACTCCAAGTAAATATCTTTGATAGTAGTGACGATTATGGCAAGTACGCTGGCCCTATTTTCGATATCAGCACCAATAATGGTGGTATGTATCTAGAAGGAAATCCCGCCTTACCGGGCAATATTCCTAACTTTGTTGCCTACGAGGCATCTTATGCCAACCCTGATCATTTCGTATGGAACCTTGAACATGAGTATGTCCACTACTTAGATGGGCGATTCGACATGTATGGCGACTTCAGTCATCCAACTGAAAAAGTCGTGTGGTGGAGTGAAGGCGTCGCTGAGTATGTCGCAAATGAAGACAACAATCCTAAAGCGATAGAGACAATTAAAGATGGCTCCACTTACACATTAAGCGAAATATTCGAAACCACTTACGATGGCTTCGATGTCGATCGCATCTATCGTTGGGGTTATTTAGCCGTGAGATTCATGTTTGAACGCCACATGGATGACGTCAATCGCATGTTAGTTGAAACACGAAGCGGAAACTGGTCACAGTATAAAGTCATCATCAATCAATGGGCAGTTCAGTATCAGGCTGAGTTTGAACAATGGCAACAACAGCTAGTCAGTGGCGGTGCAGAGTCACCGACCGCGGTAATCAATGTAAGCAATGAGGGTAAAGTCGGTGAATCCATTTCATTCAGCAGTACAGGTAGTTCAGACAAAGACGGCCAAATCACAAAATACCTCTGGGACTTCGGTGATAGCTCGACAAGTTCCGAGGCCAATCCGTCGCACCAGTTCAACAGCGAGGGTAACTACACGGTCCGCTTAACTGTCACGGATAACGATGGAAATACTGGAACGACGACCGCTTCGATTGTTATTTCACAGCAAGGCGGTGATTCATCGCTACCTACTGATTGTGCCGTACAAAGCAAAATCTCAGGCGGACGTTTGGTAGCAGGAGAGCCTGCATGTCTTGCGAGCGAGTCAGCTATCTGGCTCAGTATCGAAGGGGTTAATGAGCATCAGTCGATGGCAATAACTTCTGCCAACGGGACTGGTGATCTTAAACTGGAATACAGCAATTTTGGATGGCCGAATGAAGCAGGATCGAACCTTCACGGATGGTCAGACAATGAAGGCAACAGTGAATGTATTACTATCGCTGGTCAAGCTAATTACTGGGGATATTTGAAAGTTTCCGGAAATTTTGAAAATGCAGCAATAGTCGTTGATTTCGATACCTCAAGCTGTCGCCCTTAATCATCTAACCAAAGAAAAAGCTCAGCAATCGCTGAGCTTTTTCAGTTGAAGTTTGAACCCCAGTTTATGAAAGTTTGATCTTTTGCCAGATGCTTACTTATAGTTTTGCTTCTTGTTGCACGTAAACAATGTCTGATTCACGAATTTGTATCGCGATTACTGCGAAATAACCATGTCATACATTCATAACATTTATGTAAAGCATATGCTCTAGATTCAAGCCTCCAAAACACAACAAGGATAACGTAATGAATTTTAAGCAGTGTTCCATCGCCTTAGTCGCTCTGATGGCAAGCTCAGCTTTTGCTGACACAGATGTGTATCTCACTAACAACTCCGGCCAAGCGCTGACCATTCAAGTCAGCCATGACGGTACAGACATTCTCAAACATGGTGAAGAGTGGAAGCAGCATGTTGACACCCTCGGGCCTTGGGAAACTAAACAGGTGATGAGCTTCAACCGTTGGGAAGGGGTTAAATCCGGCAAAACCTACCGTTTTAGTACTGTTGTTTCAAACCCGGTGGGTGAAAGTGTAACGCTAAATCAGGTGATGAAAGGGCATTGGTACAACTCTTCTATTGAGTATGGTGTAGCTGCGGCAGATGTTTCGCTAAGTTTGAAAGATGATCGAAATATTCACCGCTACAACAGCCAATCATTTGGGGAGCGTAGTGCTGAGCTTGCTTTTAAATCGGCTAAAACAGCGCGTTATGATGACCTTTACTACACCATCACGCCACAAAAGGTCGAAGAGCAAGTAGAGAATGATGATAGCACCCTTAAAATGATGACTTACAATATTTGGGCGTTGCCTGTTATCGCTTCTCATATTGGTGATCGTTATGATCTGATCCCTGAATATGTGAAAGGTTATGACGTGTTGGCACTGCAAGAAGTATTTGCAAGTGGACGTGATGCTTTTCTGCGTGAACTGGCGAAAGAATACCCCTACCAAACCAAGATGCTCGATAAGGAAGGGATCAACATCTACGATGGTGGCGTGATGATCGTGAGTCGCTATCCTATTGTGAATCAGGCGCAATATGTTTTCCCAGATTGCACGGGTACGGATTGCTTTGCGGATAAAGGTGTCAACTATGCTGAGGTGATCAAAGGTGGAAAGGCTTACCACGTGTTCGCCACTCATACTGCGTCGTTTGATACCGATACGGCGAGGGATTACCGTCAGCGTCAGTTCAAACAGATGCGCCAGTTAGCGACGTCACTCAACATTCCCAAAACAGACACTGTTGTGTACAGCGGTGACTTCAACGTCAATAAACTGAAGTTCCCGGGTGATTACCAACAGATGATTGCCAACTTGAGCGCTATCGAGCCAACCTACTCAGGCTATACGGCGTCGACGTTTGATCCTCGAATCAACGACTTTGCTGGTGAAGCTATGTCTGGTGGAGAAAATGTCGAGTATCTAGATTACGTGATGGTCAGCAATGAATATCAGGTGAAGTCCTATAACGACAACCGTGTGGATGTCCCTCGCTCAACCGACGAACGATTATGGAAACACTATAATCTGTCGGATCACTTCCCCGTTACTGCGGTAGTGAAATAATGCTGCGTTTGTTGGCATTGGTTATGCTCGTCGCTTCGGCGAGCATTATTGGTTGGTTCGTCATCGAGGACCCGTCTTCTTCAACAATGAATCATAACGTTAACTCTGTAGAGTCCGTGGTTGAGGCGGCGAGAACACCTCCTCCTATTGATAATCTGGCTCAAGAAGACAAAGCTCAAACTCAGGCACCATCTGCTCAACCTAATCAGCTGAATGCAAATGAATGGCTAGCGCGCTTATCAGCTTTGGAAGGGACTGCGCTAAGTCAGGAGATCGAAGCATTCTGGCAACATTGCCTAGAATTGAGCAACTGTGAAATGCAATTGGTCTCGCTGAAATCTTTAATGACTGACTCAGGTTACTTCTTGCTGGCAAATTATCCTCAATTAAAGCAGCAATGGCATGACAGTTTAGGGACTCTAGAGTTAAACCAACTAGCAAGGTTAGCAGACAAAATTGCCGAGTTTAAACGTCAGGCAGAAGCGATTTGGGGTCAGCAAGCTGAAACCATATTTGCAGATCAATTTGCGGCCTATGATTTTGCTCTCGACTCCCAAGCACTCGCTGATATCTCGTCAGATGATTACCTCGCCGAGTTCGAATCCCTTACGCAGCGTTGGCAACAGAATGCGACATCGGTGGGTTTGGATGGTGATGTTGCCACTTTTGAAACGGCGGTTTCTCTCATTCCGGCTAGTTATAGCCAACAGCAAAGAGATGCGGTCGTCAATCAACTCGCTGCGACTTACCTAAGCAGTGAACAAATCAATGAAATTAGCACCCGGAAGCAGCAGGTAAAGGATCAGCAGCAAGAAGTACAAGATTATCAAAGCCAGCTTTCAGCATTGAAGTCCTCACTGAGTCAACAGCGAAGTTCCACTTACAGCGCGATGACTGATTCAGATTGGATGGCCTATTACAATGAACAGATTAGCCAGTTTCGTGTCGACTTTTTTAATTCTAAGTAATTGTTAAATAAGTGTTTAATGAAAACGATTGCTATTTGAACAGAGAGCGAAATTTTTGAATGGGAGTCTAAAAGGCTCCTGATATGTTTTTAGTTAATATATTGATTGTTGTTATAACGCACCTGCCATTTATCAATAAAAACAGGGTGTTGCAAATGAAACAACGTCAATGGGCTCTCGGTAAATTAGCGGGAGCATGTCTAGTAGCGAGCTTGGGAAGCTACGCTCAAGCGTCTACACAATGCGAATTTAATGAATTATCTCAAGGTCATTTATGGGTAGAGAATATCGCATCTGCTCAATCATCTTGCTATCGATCTTGGTTCAATGCGCCAGCTGAAGCGGCTGTTTCACTTTATAGTGAAGCATCACTAAACCAAGTCGCTCACATGTTAAGTGCCGAAGTGAACCAGTACAAGGGGCAAGACGCGCAGGCAATTCGTATTGCAAATCTAAGCGAGTTTATTAAAGCGGCGTATTTTGCTCGTTATGCGACACAGGAGCAGTACGGCTACTTTTCTGATGAATTGAGTCGTTCGATTGCGAAAATCTCAGATCGCTTTATTCGCTCTCAACATGCAACATATCTAGGACGCGAGCAAGTTAGGGCTATGTCGTCAATGACCTTGTTGGTTGATAGTGTTAAACAGCTTCAAGTAACGATGGAGTCTATGCTGACTTTACTAGAGTCGTTTGATCGTGAAAACAGCAAAAATCTTCAGTATGTTGATGGCTTAAATAACCTCTTTCGAGCAATGAATGGTCACATTGTTCGTGATGCTTTCTATGAAGAGTTGGTACAACATCCTCAGTACTTGCAAAGATTAAAACAATTTGTCGATAGCAACTTGTGGACTCTAGGGACGGACTCTGAGTTTCTTATTTACAACGCAGTGCGTGAAACAGGCCGTCTTCTAGCGGGCAGAAACGAATCACTTAACCAGCAAGTCATGCCTTTCTTAGAAAGCATTATGGCTCAGCATAAAATCGGTACTCAAGGTGAAAAACTTTGGCTGGCATCAGCTGAAATGTTGATGTTCTACGCACCAGAAAAGGCAGAACAGCTCAATATTGAGGGTAAAAAGCGACAACTAGAGCGACGCTTGTTAGTGAATCGCTATGAGTGTAATGGTCCGGCAGTCATTCGCTCTCAGAACCTTACTCAGCAGCAGTCACAGCAAGCATGCGAGATACTGGGTTCGACTGAGGCTGATTTCCATCTAGTTGCCAATACTGGTCAGATTCCAGTCAAAGACGACCATAACAACAAGGCAGAGGTTGTGGTTTGGCAAGACAATAATTCGTACACCACATATTCGAGCTTTCTGTTTGGTAACAGTACTGATAACGGTGGTCAGTATTTGGAAGGAACTCCTTCGGATGAGAACAACGTGGCGCGATTCCTCGCGTATCGATATTCGTCAGAAGAACTCTCAATCCTCAATTTAGAACATGAATACGTTCACTATCTTGATGGTCGATTCAACTTGTATGGTGGCTTTGGTAAGACACTAAGTGAAGGAAACATTGTTTGGTGGCTCGAAGGTTTTGCTGAGTACATGCATTACAAAAAAGGCTATCAGGCTGCGGTGGATCTCATTGGTGACGAAAACTATTCATTGGCAGATATACTAACAACAACATACGAACATGACCTTAATCGAGTTTACCGATGGGGCTACTTGGCGGTTCGTTTTTTGTTAGAGCAACATCCAAGCGAAGTTGACAGTCTGCTTCAGTTTGCTCGTTCGGGCGATTATGTGACATGGTCCCGCGAAGTAGAGCTGCTTGGTGTTCACTTGAATGCTGAGTTTGCTACTTGGCTGAAAGTGGTGTCAAAACAGCCGGATACAGAAGAGGGTGGTGGCAATGGTGAATCGGGCACAACCGACAAACCTCAACCACAAGAACTATTGAACATCGGCTTAAATCAAACAATGAGTTTTAAGGCTGATGATTATCAGGAGCAGCTGTTTTATGTTGATGTTCCTAACGGTATTTCGGAGTTCAGTATTTCGATAACAGGCGATGGAGACGCTGATCTTTACGCTAGTTACGAGAAAGTCGCTCACTATTATGACTATCAGGTTTCAGAGTTCCAGCGTGGAAGTGAAGAAACAATTCAGTTCATTGCACAATCGAACGGTTTGGTTGCCCCTGGGCGTTACTACTTTAGCTTGGCAGCGCGCGAGGCGTTTCAAAATGTCGAAGTTGTTACGTTTGCTAAACAGCAAAATCAAACTCATAAACCGAAAGATGACCTATCGCCACTATTGATTGAAAATAACAAGGCTAAATCACTCACTGTGAATGAGCGTCGTTATATCGGATTGCACGTTGAACAGCCGGGTACTGTCCGTGTTTGGTTGACTCCTAAACAGCAAGCGCAAGGAGAAGTCGATATGTACGTTGGTCTAGAGGCTTGGGCATCTGAAAATCAGTATGACTTTTCCACGGTTTCACAGGGTAAACATCAGTATCTTGAGTTCAATGTCGAAAAAACGGGCTATGTCCACTTCACTCTCAAATCTTCTCACTTAGGCAGTGAAATAGAGCTATTTGCAAGTTACTAAAACTAAACATAAAAGAGCGCCAACGGCGCTCTTTTAGTTAATGATATTACAAATGTGTCAATAGGTGGATATTAAATTCGATGTTGCTAATTTAGACAAAATTAAATATTGATATTTTATGTAATAGAGTGATCTTGAGCAGAAAAATTGGCCGAAATCTAATCATTTTGCTTCCTCTTATCCACCAAGCTGATAGGTTGTAGTTGTAGATTAAATACTCTACTACTGATAATTATTACAATGAGGATCATTTATGAGACCGAATATTTCTATCAGCTTAATGCTTGCAACGGCAGTGGTTGGATTCCAATCCAACGCAAAACCTCTTATTGCACAAGACATGACTCCGGTGTCGAAAGCAGAAGAAATCTCCAAACAGAAACAAGAACTCGCACTTCAGTTCAGTGAAAGGTATCAATCGCTAGAAGCGAATCTGAAAGCGCAAATCACCGAGAAGAATTTGTCGGCATCCGTCAGTCAGATTCAGTCGGCCCAACCATACTCGGCCTTTAGTCGTCAGTTACAACAAGCAGACCAAGACTACCGGACGCTCAAAGGAGTCGAAGATTTCACTGACTCTTTAATTGAGCTTCGCATTGCTGATGCTTCGATGGTAGAACAGTGGAAGCAGGGGGAAAGCCCACTTTTCGCATTTGAACCTGCTGGCGATGACTCCAACTGGCAATACATAGAGGCTTACGATATATACGGTCAGCTTCATCAGTTAGATGTGTATGAAACGCCAGACGTACCTGTTCTGGTTGTTGATAGTAACGGCGCTGAGGAGCTAAGAGCGGGTCTACAAGCCATGCAGGCAGAGATGCAGCGCTTAGGGCAGCCAACCAAGCTAACAACGGATGAACCCGTTGCTAAGCCAAAAGCGCAGCGGTTTAAACGCTCAGCTATGGTAGCAGATGTGCAACCCCTGAGTACGACTCAGCTTACGAAAATTCGCCTCAATGATGACCAAGAACCTTGGATTTCTGGCAAGGCAGAGATCTACGCTATCATCACTGGTGTCGATCCAAGCAGAGATGCGCCTCAGATCGACTTAGTTGAAATGCCTTACCTCGATTACGACGGTCAAGATTACTACCCAGGGCAAACAATCATCATCTGGCCTCGTTACCGATGGGGAGCCGTTGATATGGTTCTGATGGAGCAGGATGACGGCACTGACTATAAGGAGCTTGCTAAGCTTCTAGTGAAAGCCGCTGAAGAGATCTTAAAAATGATTCCAGATCCGGAGGTGCAAGGCTATGCCATTATCGCTCAGATCACTGGAAAAATTATTGACGTGATTCCAGATGGATTGCTGACCAACGATGACGATTACGTCGATGTTTACTACACCTTGATGCAAAACACGCCATATGTGGATCGCCCAGGTGCTGGTGGTAATGCTACGGCGACCTTCAAGCCAGTGACGATCAATCCAACTGAGTAAATATAACGAAAAAATGGGACTATTGGTTAGTCCCATTTTTTGTGGCTTATGGGAAGGGTCAATCTCAAGACTAAACGAATAGGAACAGTATGACCTCAATCGAAACAAAACTGATCAGCTTCGAGATAAATGCGATCCATATACAGCCCTCTAAAGGTGTTTCAGTCACATAATATAGCAGGGCGATAAACACAATTAAGCTGATCACCCATCCTAATGAAGGAATTAAAGACAAAAGAGACACAACAACAACGATTGCTGCAAGGGAAGCGAAATGTACTTTCTCAAGTGCAATTTGTGCTGCGATATAAACACAACACGCTGAAATGAACACCTCAAAGGCAAACTCAATTGCACCAGATTCCATCGACTAATCCTTACCACATACAATATAAAACAGGTTGCTTAAGTGTTTGTTTAAACTGCTGTTAATTTGTCATGGTTTCAGTTTAGCCGAATATCTGAAGCGTGCTTATGGTGATCTTGTTTTGGTCGTTATTTTTTACTAAGTGTAGGTATGTGACTGTTATCTAAAACTTTTCCGCTATTGAGCTTGATCACCGCTGAATAAGATAGGCCCGCTTTTTGGTAGATGACAAGCAACTCATCATCGCTGATTAAATGATGATCGACCAGTCGTTCTACATCGTTGATCACTTCATGATAGTGAGTGCCATCGGGCTTAGTGATTGCGATGGTTGATAGATCGCTAGAAGAAATTCGATCGTTTTCATCGGTGTCGGATTTTATTACTTGATACAAGATACCAACGCTTGGTTGATTCGCTTCATTCTCATTCAGGCGTAAAATCTCTGCCCGTTCAATCAAGTAATCGTTGTGTTCAAACAACCAGCGCTGTGTACCAGGTTGACTCTCAATAAACAAATAGTTACGCGTGGCGTAGGTGGACTTACTGTAATAAGAGTGATCAAAAGATTGATCGGAATATAGTGGCACCATAAGCGTGTTTGGTTCCTTAATGGAAACAATACTACCTAAAGTTAGTGTTTGCTTGCTTTCGGGATTGTCGGCAACGTTGACCATATTGCCTACAGAACGTTCACGTGTCGCATCTTGGTAAAGCTCTTTCGTCACCAGCAGTAAAACACCAATTGCGAGTACGCCAGCGACCAAAATGATGATCCCATTAAAGCGCCAGATAAGTCGAAATAGTTTATTTTGTTCCATAGTCATACCGTTTCAAATTTCTCTATGATCTTGTGTCTGTATCAAAATAGAACGAAATTATAGCAAAAAGCCTATGAGTGGTGTTCTAACTAGGAGGCTTTTAAGTCAGAGTTTTGTTAATGATTTTTAAGATGGTCATTATTTCAATATTGATTCTTGTTTGTTGGGATTTGTAACCAGGATTGATAGGTGGGATCTAGGTTTTTTACGTCTTGATAAATCCAAACCATACGATCAACAAACCACGCTTTGGTTGCCATAAGCCAAAGCGTGCCGAATAGCATTGATTCGATTTGGAGCGTATAGATGCCATAGAGCCAAACGGGTAAGCCGAGAAGCTGTAGCAGCATCAAAATTTTGCACATAGTAAGGTGATGCTTGGGAATAAGGTCTTCTTTGTTTCGATTGAGGTAAATGCGTTCGCCAAATGTCCCCATTGAGGCCCAATTATTGGTTGAAGTGGGAGCAGGAAACACACGCGGATTTAACCAAATCCAAGATAATACCAAGAATGTTGGAATCAAAGCATACCAACCTAACCACTCTCTAGACGCTAGGGCAGAAGTAAGCAGTGGTAAAATTGAAAAGCGAGAATAGACACTCCAAGGGCTAGAATGTTTTGCCCACGTGTCGTCGTCCATAGACATGGCTTTTTCTGCAAATTTCAAAATATCCATTTTAAACCTCTAGGTAGTGGCATACCGGCTACGATAAAGCTTTGCGTGCGATAAACAATATTCGTCAGTTAACTGAGCACGAATATCCGCGTCTACTAGCATTTCAGGTGGTTTACCATAAGCATAAACAGTGAGAGCCTCTCCTGTCTCTACACACTCAACTTCAATTGAAACTCTCCTATAGCCGTCCTTTGCATCAATACGTTCAAGCTTGTCCATTGCAGACAGTGCTTGGTCAGTAACGGTAAAAATTTGGCCTTTGACTGGGTGGCCTTGCCCGTGTTGCAAGACTAGCCAAGGGGAATGGCGTTCACCAATCAGGTAAAGAGGAAATCGCTGCTTAGTTTGGAACATGTTGCCATAGCGAATTCCTTTGTTGGTTTTAAAATTAGGAAAGCCTTCTTTTAGCGTCCCAAAAACAAATACCTTGTGCACTTAGCTCTCCCTAGCTTGATGGCGAATATTACTCAAACCAATATGCCACCAATGGGGTATGGGCGCAATTTCTAACCCGCGAATTTAGGGACAAAACAGAGCTTGTCTGCGGACATTTTTAACCCGTTCTGCATTTTTATATGGGTGACTGCCCAGAGCACACATCCATGCGGTAAGTTCAGCAGAGAGCGGGTTTGGGTGAACAGAACGCCATCATCGTATGCGGGCGTGATATTGGTGGCGGCTCCTTGCCAAGCTTGACGGACAGTTTTGATATCTACGTTTGGAATGATCAGTGAGAGCATTTCGGGTTCAACATCTTTTACTACTTTTAGGCAAAGACGGCAGCCATCATAGTAGGGTTCAATCCAGACTTTATGCATGATGGTTCGATCAACCCAAGTTAACTGTAGAATATGTTCCATGGTGTAAATTCCTTTTCAGATCCAACAAAGGCAGCGCATGAAGGCTGCCTTTAACTGCCGTTTAACGATATCAGTCGTAAGTTAAGCCGTGACCAAAGGTGTACAAGGTGTCGGCTTGGTCATAACCAGGGTAGTCAGAATCTTGATCCACAATTGCTTGCGCGCTGTTTGCGAGTGCGAAGGGCAATTTACCTTGTGGAGCAAAGTTACCCGATAGGACTTCCATTAAGTTGCTATCAGAAACGCCAAAGGTTGCCACAATTGCGCCAGCAGATTTGAGTTTGCTTGTGTCATCTAACACAAATGGCTGACGGAAGTTGATAGAAAGGATGGTGTTTTCAGCGCCGACTTCATTCATGACCGCTTGAATGTCTTCTAGGCTTGGTTCAACCTTCCAAGATGCCGCTGTTGCCATTTGGCTAAAGGCTAATAGATCAAGCTCATCAGGGTTTGCGCCACCAAAGAACAACTCAGGGTTTGCGCCTTGATTTGATACGCGAACTCGAATAACCGCATAGTCGGTGTTTGTAGGCACTGCCGGACGAACCTCACCCTCTTGAGAGTCTCCAGAGGTCACGTTAAAGCCATACTTGCTGTCGCTAACTATCTCTCCATCCATCCCCATGACATATAGAGAAACGGCTTTGTTCGAAGTCGGTGCATCTAAAGGTAAAGCGTGGTTAGTGTTTTGTAGTAATACGACCGATTTTTTCTGAGCATAATCAGCACGCTGCTGATGCTTTTTATCACCTAAGATCTTCTCGGCTTTGCTTTCGTTGACGTAGCTGTTTTCAAACAGTCCTAGTTGAAATTGTTCTTTTGCTAAACGAGTGACTGAAAGATCAACCCTTGATTCACTAATCAGTCCCTTTTCAACTAAGTTAACTATGACGTTTTTGTCATTGAAACCAGATAGAACATCGACACCAGCATCGACTGCCATTGCGACTTGTTCATCGATGGTTTTGTCTTCGGCTCCCCATGCTCGGCTACCGATAATCCCAGTGTCTGAGTTGACATTCCCTTTATAGCCAAGCTCTCCACGTAGTAGATCAGTAACGATCCCTTTCGAGAAAGACATACCGACATCGTTCGGCATCCATTTCTGATCCACGGGAATACCATAGTAAGGCATGATGGATGATGCGCCGGCGTCAATTGCTGCCTTAAATGGAATAAGGTGATAATCAAAGTTGTTCTTTGGATAGACCTGATTCTTACCGAAATCGTAATGAGGATCAGCGCCATTTTCTTGTGGGCCGCCACCAGGGAAGTGCTTGATGGTTAGTGCAATACTATCTCGGTCAATTTCTCCGCCGCCCTGCAATCCATTGATTAGCGAACGCATGATGTCTGCGGCAAGGTGAGCATCTTCAGTAAAGGTTTCATGTACGCGATACCAACGAGGCTCGGTGGCGAGATCCATCATATAGCCATACATACTGCGTAAGCCTATCGATGACCATTCTTCATTCATGATGCCAGCAAACTCTTCGATGAGTTCTAAATCGCGTGTTGCGGCTAAGCCTGCTTCTTTTGGCCATGCAGAGAATGCGCCGGAGGAGACATTGATCCCGGCTCTGGCTGAGGGATCAATATGATTGCGAGCATTAGACTTAAACAAAGCAGGTATACCCATGCGCGTTTGTTCACGAAGCTCTTGAACGCTATTCATGAATACAGCCGCTTCTTTAGGCGTGATTTGGCAACCAGAGCGTCCGTTGGCACAATCTGGATTATTATCAGGTTGTTGCATTACGTTATTGCGGAAGATAAAGCGAGTCATCTGCGCGTTGCCAATCATATCTTGGCCTTTGCTGGAAACAAGCCCACCTTGATCGGAGTTGAGTGTATCAATCAGCATCATGCCTGCTTTCTCATCGAGGGTCATACGTCCGACCAAATCCTGAGCACGCTCATCGGGCGTTAGTCGCCAGTCTTCAAAGGGCTCTAGTGAGCCATTGCCATTGGAGTCGCGAAACTGATATCCATCGACATTGAGTAGATCATGTACGCGGGAGAATACTTTAGGTTGTTCGTAGCCGTAACATCCGGAAAGAACAAGCGCCACAGCGATAGGGGTAAGTTTGGAAAGGTGTTTCATGTCGCAGTCCTATTGTTGGTATAGTTGTTATGTTCTAGACCAATTTTAGTGACTTATTAACATTGGTTAACCAAATGTAAGAAATCTTTAAGATTTGGATCACCATTTAATTTTATTTCGTGATACTACTCAATGATGCAATAAAAACTAATTGACCAAAAAATCGCCTTTTTAAGTTTTGCTCCGAGCTAGCCAACCTCTAAATAGTTTTGTACTAAGGGGTTTATCGGAGGGAGTTGAGCGATAAAGTCGAATTATGGTGATGAGGTTGGTCACGATAAATGTGGCTTCAATCAAAGAGCCGCCAATCGAGCCAAGCCAGATGTTATGGACAACCCAGCACAGTGAGTTGAACAAAATGAGACTTCGCAGGGCAATCCCTTGTTTGCTAAATAGTGCCCACGTTGCCACTGATGAACCAACCACTGTCATAAACTCAAACAGGTGAGTGATATTAGGTAACGTCATTAGCCACATCAATCCAATGAAAAACCACATGACTTTGCGCGATTGAGTTTTGATCGATGCAAAACTACGCACGGCATTGATGATGACACCAGTGGCCGCAACGGTGGCGTCCATGAGTATAAAATGTACGCCCATGACTAAGCAGAAGACCATCATTTGATAGCGAAAACGAGTATCATCCTTTTGCCAAAACGCCATAACACCAATTATAAAGGCGAAGCCGCCCACGATTTGTGCGAGCCAGTTTTCCATTGTCTTGTCCTGAACTATGTGGTGAATTTGAGAAGGTGGTTGGGGGCTATTACGCGTTGGCTACCAATACACTCAGCCCTCCTTTAAGGGAGGGCTGAGCGCGTGGTGGTTAGATCAATAGTGCGTTATTCATTGACCAGTGCGACTGCCTCACGAGTTAAACGAGCAAGCTCTTCCCAGTCACCTGACTCAATTAGCTTTTTATCTACCATCCATGTTCCGCCACATGCCACGACGCGCGGAATAGCGAGATAGTCTTTTACGTTTGCTGGGTTGATACCACCCGTTGGCATAAGTTCAACATCGGTGTAAGGAGCCAGCAGAGACTTGACCATATTGATACCACCAGACGCTTCAGCCGGGAAGAATTTAAGTGTGGTCAGCCCCATTTCAAGTGCTGCTTCTACGGTGCTTGGGTTGTTCACGCCTGGAACAATATCAATGCCGATCTCTTGACATGCTCTCACCGTGTTAGGGTTAAAACCTGGCGAAACGATAAAGGTTGCTCCTGCCTCTTTTGCTGCAATTGCTTGTTCCTTGTTAAGCACGGTTCCCGCCCCGATAAGCATGTCTGGTTGGTGTTGGCGAAGAAGACGAATTGCCTCTACCGCTGCTTCTGAGCGAAAGGTAATTTCAGCGGCAGGTAAACCATTTTCTGCTAGTACCTTACCCAGAGGGATGATGTCTTGCGCGTTGTCGATAGCGATGACTGGGATAACTTTAAGCGCTTTTAACTGTTGTTTGATGTTAGACATGAGTGTTCCTTTAAACGACGCCAAGCGCCGGTTGTGTAAATTCTTTTGAAATTATGGCACCGCGATGTTGAATCACGACGCCTGCCAACTGGTTTCCTCGCTGGCATGCGGTGACTAAGTCTGCTCCTGTAAGGTAGGCAGAGAGGAAGCCACCATTAAATGAGTCTCCCGCTGAAGTGGTATCAACAACCTGCTCAACGGCTTGGGTTGTAACTGCATGTTGTTGTAAATGTTCATCTTGGACCAAACAGCCATCTGCGCCCATTTTTACCACAATGTTAGAGATTCCAAAGCGTTGTAGACGTTCAATGGTTTTCTCTGGAGTCGTATCTCCCCAAAGCGATTGTTCATCATCAAAAGTCACCAACGCGATATCGGTGAGCTGATACATAGCTTGGTAGATCTCTTTGATGGTTTGATTATCATCTTGCGGCCAAAGTGCAGGGCGAAAGTTGCTATCAAAGGCGATCTCAACCCCCGATGATTTCAGTTCCACAATTAAGTTGAGCAGCGAAATGCGATCTTGCTTAGGTAGAATAGCTAAGCTAATACCGCTCAAAAACAGCGTATCCACTTCTCTTAATGCTTGCTTAACCCGTAAAAAGTCGGGATGTTGGACAACATAACGGGCTGCTGATTGATCTCGCCAGTAAAGGAACGTCCTTTCTCCTTGCTCATCGAGTTGGATTAGGTAGAGCCCCGGCGTGCGGTTGTCATCGTGTAGAACAAGTTCTGTCGAGATGCCTTCTTGTTTCCAACGATTGAGCATACCTAAGCTGATGGGATCTTGCCCCAATGCGGTGACATAAGAGGTTTTAATCTTTTGTGGCTTGGAATTCGCTTCACATCCACGCGCTAAATAGACCGCAGCATTGAGAGTATCCCCACCAAAGGTTTGGTGCATTGAGCCAAAGGGTTTCCCGTTTAGCTCAATCATGCATTCACCAACAATGGCGATGTGTTTCATGGGTTAGTTCCTCTCTTCAAAATAGCGCTTAGCATTGCCAAAGCAGATGTTTTCAATCATAGGCCCAAGTAGAGTGAAGTCGTTCGGTACTTCGCCGTTTTCTACCCAGTGTCCGACCATATTACACAAGATACGACGGAAATATTCGTGTCGAGTATAGGAGAGGAAACTGCGCGAATCAGTTAGCATACCGACAAACTGACTGAGTAAGCCAAGCTGTGAAAGCTGTTCCATTTGGCGCTGCATACCGTCTTTCTGATCGTTAAACCACCATCCAGAGCCGAATTGAATTTTGCCTGCAATACCACCACCTTGGAAGTTACCAATCATGGTTGCCATCATCTCATTGTCACGCGGGTTCAAGCAGTAAAGAATGGTACGAGGAAGTTGGTTCGTTTTGTCCATTTCGTCTAGTAGCTTGGCAAGCTCAAAAGCAAACGGTCGATCGCCAATCGAGTCAAAACCTGCATCGGCTCCAAGTTGGTTAAACATACGCGTACTATTGTTGCGCTGTGCACCAATATGAAGTTGCATGACCCAGCCAAGCTGAGCATAGCGTTTACCTAACCACACTTGCACGGCAGTGGAGAACTGAGCGCATTCCAACTCACAGAGCACTTCACCATTGAGTCGACGTGAGAGTAGGGCATCGAGGTCAGATTCGGTTGGAATCGGCGCATAGCGAACCACTTCAATACCATGATCCGCCGCTTTGCAGCCGTGAGCATCAAAGTGCGCAAGCCTATTATCCAAAGCGTCTAATAGATCATTGAACTTGTTAATCTCAATATTGGCAACCATGCTCAGTTGCTGCATATAATCAGCGAATCCATCGAGTTCGATTTTAAACACTTTGTCTGGTCGCCAACTTGGAGTCACATTAACGTCAAAAGAGTCATCTTCAGCGATGGTTTTATGATGTTCGAGCGAGTCGATTGGGTCATCAGTCGTACCCGCCATAACAACATTCATTTGCTTCATTATACCGCGAGCACTGAACTCAGGCGTTTGCAGCAGTTCATTACACTGATGCCAAATGTGCTCGGCACTTTTAGGGGCAAATAAGGTATTCGTAATGCCAAAGGGGCGACGCAGTTCAAGGTGTGTCCAGTGATAGAGCGGATTACCTAAGGTTTGTGGAACCGTTTTTGCCCAAGCGAGATACTTTTCGTAATCACTGGCATCTCCGGTAATCAATCGCTCGTCGATCCCAGCTGAACGCATACCTCGCCATTTGTAATGGTCACCTTCAAGCCAGATTTGTCCGAGGTTATCGAACTGGCGATTGTTGGCGACTTCTGACGGGTTTAGATGGCAATGATAGTCATAAATTGGCTGGTGGGCTGCATACTCATGGTATAAGCGACGTGCCGTTTCGTTTGAAAGCAGAAAGTCTTCACATAGAAATTGTTTCATCATCCTATCCTTTACAGTGAAGCGACGGTTTTACGTGCGCCATGGTCAATGAGTGATTGATAAGCTGTGCTCACTGCGTCTATAACTTTAGGGTTTTGACCTAACTCTTTGGGAAAGATCGCTTCTACGCCAAGTAAGGCGGGAACAACGGATACATTAAAGCCATGCTCATCGCAGATTTGGCGCAGAGTATCAGCCATTGGGTCGCGAACATCGATGTTATGTCCTTGCTCATCAACCCCAGACACATACCGCATCCATCCGGCAATGGCAGTAGCAAGCCAAGAAAAATCCGAGCCTTGTGTTAAATGGAATTGAAGGCTGCCGCCAAGACGTTGTGGAATTTTTTGGCTGCCATCTATCGCGATTTGCCAAGTTTTGTGTCTAAGACTTGGATTAGTGAAACGTTCGATGAGCAGCTTAGCGTAGCCTTTTAAATCCGTTCCTTCGGGCATGTTTAAAGAGCGAGCCTGCGCCTTTATCATCATATCAAACGCGGCTTTGCGGTAGCCGTGGTCAGTCATGGTATCTGAGATATGCGCATAGCCACCAAGATAACCGAGATAGGCGAGGAACGAGTGGCTGCCGTTGAGCATTCGTAGTTTCATCTCTTCATATGGCACGACATCAGCAACGAACTCCGCACCTGCAATGTCCCACTCTGGTCTGCCAGCGACAAAGTTATCTTCTATCACCCATTGGCGAAAAGGTTCGCAGGCGATAGCGCAAGGGTCTTCGCAACCAAGCAATTCGGTGATCTCCGCTAAGGTTTCTTTCGTCGCAGCGGGTACAATGCGGTCAACCATAGTGCAAGGGAAAGTCACATTCGCCTCAATCCAATGAGCAAATTCAGGGTCGAGTAATTGGGCGAACTCCAATATCGCTGCTTTCGCTACGTGGCCATTCTCTTGAACATTGTCGCAAGACATTACGGTAAAAGGGTTCAAACCACGCTCTCGGCGCATCTTAAGAGCTTGAACAATATACCCAAGTGCAGATTTGGGCTCGGTGGGATTGGCTAAGTCGGCGATAACCAATGGGTTATTCCTGTCTAGCTTACCTGTCGCAGGATCGGCGCAGTAACCTTTCTCTGTGATTGTCATCGAGACAATCGACACCTGTGGCTCTGCCATTTTACTCAGGACAGTATCAATGCCATCAAGGTTTGGATGGAGAGACTCAGTGACCGAGCTAATCACACGAACTGTGGTTGATTCTGCCCCTTTCTCGGCGACCGTATAGAGATGATCTTGTTGCCTAAGCGATTCAATTAACGTTTCGCCACCAAACAGATTTACCTCGCAGATTCCCCAGTCTGAACTCGTTTTACTCAACATTTCATTAGTAAACAACGCTTGATGTGCGCGGTGAAAAGCGCCAAAGCCAAGGTGAACAATGCGGCTTTTCAGATTGTGACGATCATAGTCCGGCAGCAGAACAGCGTCGTTTAATATGGTGTTTGCGATAGTTTTCATTGTTATATCCCTCATCCCACAGAGTGAACTATGGGATGGTTTATTGTATTAGTTAGTAGCCAAGCACAAGGTTCGGTAAGAAAAGGCTCAGTTCAGGAATAAAGGTGACGGCCATCAGTGCGACGACGAGGGCTGCGTAGAATGGCAGCAGAGGTTTAATGATCTTATCGATAGCAACGTCAGCGACTGAACAACCAATAAAGAGAGCACTGCCGACAGGTGGAGTACAGATACCAATCGCGAGGTTAAACGTCATCATGATGCCGAAATGGACTGGGTCGATACCCATATCGAGCGCGATAGGCAGGAAGATTGGTGTAAAGATCAATACCGCTGGTGTCATATCCATAAAGATACCGACAATCAGAAGAATGATATTGATAATCAGCAAAATCATCAGCGGGTTATCAGAGACAGCCAATAACGCATCCGCAATCATGTATGGGATATCCGCGTTAGCCATTGCCCATGACATGCCCATTGAAGCGCCAACTAACAGTAAAACGATCGAAGTGGTCACCGCAGACTCAAGAACAATCTTTGGCAGTTCACGCCATTTCACTTCACGATAGATGAGTACTGCAAGGGTAAAGGTATAGACAACCGCGATAGCAGAGGCCTCGGTTGCCGTGAAAATACCGCCAATGATTCCGCCCATAATGATGACAATCAGTGCTAATGATGGCGCTGCTTTCAGGAAGGTATTCCATACCACGGCCATAGAAGGGCGTTCTGCAATTGGGTAGCCTCGTTTTTTCGCGATGTAGCCTGCAACCAACATGATACTTAAGCCCATCAAAATGCCGGGAATGTAACCCGCTAAGAAGAGTGCAGCGATAGACGTACCGCCAGAGACCAGTGAGAAGACAATCAAAGTGTTGCTTGGCGGGATCAACAGACCTGACGGGCACGACGTAATGTTAACCGCTGCCGAAAAGTTCTCATCGTAGCCATCTTTCTTTTGCAAAGGTGACATGGTGCCGCCAACTGCAGCAGCAGAGGCAACAGCAGAACCTGAAATCGAACCAAACATCATATTCGCCATCACGTTAACGTGAGCAAGAGAACCTGGCAGGCGACCACCGAGCACTTTTGCGAAATTGATTAGGCGTAGGGCAATGCCCCCTTGGTTCATGATGTTGCCTGCAAGAATAAAGAACGGGATTGCGAGCAGGGCAAAGTTGTCTAGCCCAGCAGCCATACGCTGAGCAACCACTGCGATTGCAGGTTCAAGTGGTAGACTCATGAGAATGGTCGCCAAAGACGATAAACCAATCGCAAACGAGACAGGAACACCTATTGCGAGCAATACGGCAAAGGTGCCGAATAGAGTAAGAATTACTTGCCATTCCATTGTGGAATCCTTCTATTAATCAATCTGAGATTCGGCGACTAGGGTGTTGCCTGAAATAAGCTGTTTAACGCGCTCGGAGGCGAAAATTGCCGAATAGAAAATCATTAGTGCGCCGCTGATCGGTAAGCAAAAATATATATAACCCATCTCTAAACCTAAGGCGGGCGTTTGTTGACCTGTGGCTAGGGTTTTGGCTGCGAGCTGAATGCCGCCATGGACCAATACGATATAAGCAAACACACCAATCGCAATTTGAATAACAATCTCATTAATCAGTTTACGTTTGCCCGTTAGCTTCATGGTGAGTAGGTCGATAGCGAGGTGTCTTTTTAACCCAGTGGTGTAAGCCGCCCCTATCAGTGCGACCCACATAAATAGGTAGCGCGCGAGTTCATCGGTCACGGTACTGGGCTTGCCTATCACATAGCGGGAAACGACCTGCCAAATGACGCAGAACACCAGAAAGGTAGAGAGGGAGACGGTAAACGCGGCTAACCCCTTGTTTATGTAACTGACCAATTTATTCATCTTAATATCCTTTCAACAACATACCGTACATTCCGTAACAATTGGTATACCAATGTGGTGTCTGATTTTATGACTTCGCCAAAGAATGTGCCGAAATTACTGTTTGGATTATAAGTTAGACAATTTGGTTGTCACGTGAGCAGGTTCACAAACGTATTGGTTGACCAATTTTAGGGTGTTTATTGTGATTTTGGTCAATCAATTTGTTTTTTTGTTTTGACGATTGGTTTTTTAACCACCAATATTGGCTTCGAAACAAGAAGTATCCCTTAAAAAAATAAACACCCTAGATATTGGACAACCAATCAATGGAGAGAAGAATGAATAAGCGCACAACTTTGCTAACTACCGTAATTGGAGCTGCACTGACATTAGGAGCGACTGCTTCAGCTTTCGCTGCCACTAACCTAAAGCTAAGCCACAACCATCCACGTGACCATGCCGTACACAAAGCAATGGACTACATGGCAAAAGAAGTAAAAGAACTGACGGACGGTGAAGTTCGCATCCGTATTTACCCTGATGCACAGCTCGGCACACAACGTGAATCCATGGAGCTAATGCAGAATGGCGCTCTAGATATGGTGAAAAGTAATGCCGCAGAACTTGAAGCCTTCTCTCCAGCTTACTCAGCGTTCAACTTGCCGTATTTGTTCCGTGACAAAGACCACTACTACAAAGTGACAGACGGTGAAGTGGGTCGCGAGATCCTTGGTTCTTCTAAACAAAGCGGATTTATTGGTGTGACTTACTATGATGCAGGTGCTCGTAGTTTCTACACCAGCAAACCAATCAAAACGCCTGACGATCTTAAAGGTCTGAAAGTTCGCGTTCAGCCAAGCCCATCTGCCATTGCAATGGTAAAAGCACTCGGTGGCAACCCGACACCACTGGCATACGGTGAACTGTATACGGCATTACAACAAGGTGTGGTTGACGCGGCAGAAAACAACATCCCATCGTTTAGCTTAAGCCGTCACAGTGAAGTGGCGAAGTACTTCAGCTTAGATGAGCACACCATGGTGCCAGATGTATTGGTTATTTCATCGAAAACCTATGACAAGTTGACGCCTGAGCAGCAAAAAGCCCTGATGAAAGCTGCGGCTGATTCTTCAGAGTACATGAAAAAGCTTTGGGCTGAATCTGAGGCTAAAGAGCGTGCGAAAGCTGAAAAGATGGGCGTCACTTTTGTTAAGCCAAACAAAGAGCTGTTTGTAAAAGCTGTACAACCAAGATATGCAGAAATTGAAAAATCTAACCCAGAGCTAGGTGCTTTGGTAGAGAAAATCAAAGCTGTTCAGTAATTCACAAAAATATAAGTAGTTATCGAACTAAAACAAGGTGTTACCACATTCTGGTATATAGAGGTTGACCAATTTTGATTGGTCGCTATGATGGCGTGAGAAGTTAGATGGAATACAGTGATAATATCATCATGATGCCTTTTGAAGCGAAAAGACCGTATCAAGAGATCGGTTTAGTACTAAGACAAGAGTTAATCGAAGGCCAATACAGTGTCGGAGATAGGCTCCCGCCAGAGCGCGATATTGCTGAACGTTTAGACGTTAGCCGCACAGTAGTGCGTGAAGCAATCATTATGCTTGAGCTAGAGAACTTAGTCGAAGTGAAAAAGGGCTCCGGTGTTTACGTTATCAATATTCCATCTCAACCTAACTCTCGTGAGAACGTGATTAGTGATGACGCAGGTCCATTTGAGATGCTGCAAGCAAGGCAGTTGCTAGAAAGTAATATTGCTGAGTTTGCGGCTATGCAAGTGACGCCAAGCGACATTGTCAAAATGCGTTCGGCTCTTGATCTTGAGCGAGAAGAACTCGCAAGCGGGACTGCTGATTGCAATGGCGATGAGACATTCCACTTATGCATAGCTGAGGCAACGCAAAACTCAGTGCTAGTGGATATGTTGAAGCAGTCTTGGGAGCGTCGTGAGTGCAGCCCTATGTGGAAAAAGCTTCACTCGCACATTGTCGGTCAAGATTATCGCGAAGAGTGGATTGACGATCACGCCAAAATCCTCGCTGCATTGCAGCGCAAAGATCCCATTGCCGCTAAAAATGCCATGTGGCAACACCTTGAAAACGTCAAACAGCGCCTGTTGGAGTTGTCTGACATCGATGACCCAAATTTTGATGGTTACCTATTCAGCTCAAACCCAGTCGTTCTTCGGGGCGCTGAAAAGAGTTAACCACATTATCCGACTTCGGTCGGGGTTAGTCAGAGTAGCGGCATAGTCACCGCTACATAATAAGAAGTCGTTTGCACTTAGCTTGAAATTTTCGAGCGGGATAAGTGCGTCTTAAAAAAGGTGAGTGTCATGGAACAAACTTGGCGTTGGTATGGTCCGAATGATCCTGTGTCGCTAGACGATATTCGTCAGGCTGGCGCAACAGGGATAGTCAATGCGTTGCACCACATCCCAAATGGCGAAGTGTGGTCAAAAGAAGAGATCTTAAATCGTAAAGAAATTATTGAAGCAAAGGGCTTAAACTGGTCGGTGGTTGAAAGCGTCCCCGTGCATGAGGAAATCAAAACTCAAACGGGTCAGTTTCAACAGTGGATCGACAACTATAAACAAACCCTACGCAATCTAGCGGAATGCGGCATAGATACAGTCTGCTACAACTTTATGCCTGTGCTTGATTGGACTCGTACAGATCTAGAATTTGAAATGCCAGATGGGTCAAAAGCGCTCCGTTTTGATCAAATAGCTTTTGCGGCATTTGAGCTGCACATTTTAAAGCGGCCTAATGCGAGTGCAGATTATACCGAAGCTGAACAAGCGCAAGCTCTAGATTACTTCAATCAAATGAGCGAAGAGCAAGTTAAGCAGCTGACAAGCAATATCATCGCTGGTTTGCCGGGAGCCGAAGAGGGCTACACCCTTGAGGAGTTTCAAGCGCAACTTGATCGTTATAGCGGTATCAGCAAGGGCAAATTACGTGAGCATATGGCGCATTTCTTAGCGGAATTAATGCCAGTTTGCGAAGCGCATGGGCTCAAACTTGCGGTGCATCCTGACGATCCTCCACGCCCAATCCTTGGTTTGCCTCGTATCGTGTCTACAATCGAAGATATTGATTGGTTGACCGAAAATATTCCGAGCAAAATGAATGGTTTAACCATGTGTACTGGTTCCTATGGTGTCCGTGGCGACAATGATTTGGTCAAAATGATCGAAAAGCATGGTGACCGCATCTACTTTACTCACTTGCGCTCAACCAAACGTGAAGAGAGTAACCCAATGACGTTCCATGAAGCAGCTCACTTAGATGGTGACGTAGACATGTATAACGTGGTGATGGCTATCCTAGATGAGGAGCAACGCCGCGCGGAAGTGGGGGATCACCGACTTATCCCAATGCGCCCTGATCACGGCCACCAAATGTTGGATGACTTAAACAAAACCACCAACCCAGGCTATTCGGCGATTGGTCGCCTAAAAGGTTTAGCTGAAGTTCGCGGTTTAGAGATGGCACTGAAGCGCGCTTTTTATAACAAGTAGAGCTTACATAGTAAGTTTCAAGTACCCATTAAACAAACGCAGGGCTTTTTAAGCCCTGCGTTTTTTATTTTTATCAATCCGATTAAATGGCATTAAATCAATGTATTAAGTTTCTAGCATTTTCTTTGTGAATGATTTTGTTGGAAATAAATTTGACAAGAGACCAGTGGTCTCTTAAATTAAATCTCAAGAGAACGATGGATATTTAGGCATGAGTTGGACAAGAGCAAGAACAGACGACAAAAAGAATGAGAGAAAAGAAGCTATTTACCAAGCTGCCTTCGTACTTTTCAAAACGAAAGGTTATGAGGGCGTAAGTTTTAATAGCATCGCGACAGAAGCAGGGTTTACCAAGTCGAATATGTATCGCTATTTCAGCTCAAAAGAGGAGATATTTCTCAATATCTTTGCTGAACTGTTTGAAGTGTGGTTCGAGGATATCTGTGGAAGATTGCAGAAATTGGATGAAAATGAAGACCCGAAGTGTTTTGCCAAAACATGGGTTGAATCGTTGTTGGCTCACCCTAGGTTTCTCGATTTAACGCCTATCCTGTTTATCTCCTTAGAGAAGAACAGTTCCTATGAACAGCTCTATGAGTTTAAGACACTTTCCAGTCGGTTACTTTATCAAATTACGGTTGAGATTATTCGAGTTTATCCAGAGTTTAACAGCGAGAAAGCATTTAAGTTTCTGTCACTTAGCTATGCTGCAATGTCGACTTCGTGGGCGGCAAATTCACAAAATGAAGCGTTAGAGAAACTCTATCAACAAGCAGAGTTTCAAGCTTTGGCTCCCAACTTTGAGCATGACTTGATGACCTCCCTTGAGGTGGTCATTTACGGATTGAAAAAATAAGGAAAGACTAATATGGCACACTTTACCGAACAAACAATCACACTTAATGTACCTGCTGAGAAAGTTTGGCGAGTGTTATCTGACTTTAGCAGTGTTGAGCGATTCGCACCAACGATCAAAAGCTCACCTATAGTAGGAGATAAGCATTCTGGACTTGGTGCTAAGCGACTGTGCACTTTCCAAGATGGTTCTAGTCTTGTGGAGGAGATCATTGATTTTGACGAGGGACGCGGGTTCAAAATGTCAGTGGGGGAACATTCATTACCACTCACGCACATGCAGGCGGAAATGAAAGTCGCCAAGGTCGATGAAAACCGTTCGCAAGTGTACATGTCTACTGAGTTCGTGGTTAAAGGTGGTATCTTTGGCAAGATCATGGGCCATGTAATAATGCGCCCAGTGATGAAAAGCGTTTTTACCAAGGTTATTACGGGTCTTGCCTATCACAGTGAAACAGGGAAGGTTATTGATAACAAACTTCCATCGAAGCAAGAACTCGCACCGCTAATTCGCTGAAACTGCGTATTCGGCAATGTCAAAGTAGGTGAGCCTTATTTCAAGTGCTCACCATTTAATGATATATATCATTTCATGACGGTGCGTGTTCTTAGTCTTTCAAAACAGATTTAATCCAAACACTTCTTTTACCTTGTTCAGCATGAGTTGTGTTGTTTGATGAGACTTGATGCTGCCTTGTTTTAGCACCTCAATAAGCTGCGCTTTGTCAGCGAGATAATCGGCACGTTTCTCTCGTATTGGGCGAAGCATTTCTTGCAGGCACTCCTCAAGGATTTTCTTCGTTGTACCATCACCGAGACCACCTCTTCGATAGTGGGCTTTAAGCTGCTCAACATAGTCTTTGTCGGTATGAAAAGCATCAAGATAGGTGAAGACGATATTACCTTCCACTTGCCCTGGATCTTCCACTCTTAAGTGATTCGGGTCGGTAAACATTGACTTTACTGCAGCGCGAATCTCTTTTTCATTCGCACCTAAATTGATGGCGTTGCCCAAACTCTTAGACATCTTATTTTTGCCGTCAGTACTGGGTAAACGCGGTGCGTCACTCAGTAACGGGCGGCACTCATTGATGATGGACTCACCCGCTAGGTTATTAATTTTCCAAACGATTTCGTTGGTTTGTTCGAGCATAGGCAGTTGATCATCACCAACCGGTACTAGCGTCGCATTAAATGCGGTGATATCGGCTGCCTGAGAAATCGGGTAAGTAAGAAAACCAGCCGGAATAGAGCGTTCAAAACCTTTACTCTGGATTTCATTTTTAACGGTTGGATTACGTTCTAAGCGCGCTATAGAAACCAGATTGCTATAGAACATGGTGAGTTCGGCAAGAGCAGGCAGTTGAGATTGCAAGCAGATGGTTGTTTGTGATGGGTCTATGCCCACGGCCAAGTAGTCTGCCACCACATTCAAAATGTTTGATGAGACTTTGGCCGGGTTGTGCGCATTGTCGGTAAGGCCCTGCATGTCGGCGACCAAGATGGTTTGGTCATGTTGTGCTTGAAGGGAAACTCGCTGTTGCAGCGAGCCGACATAATGGCCTAGATGCAAAGGGCCTGTTGCTCTATCCCCAGTAAGGATGACTTCGCGCTGCGAAGGGGTTGGATGATTGTTCATGGTTTATCTCCGAGTTAAATAGATCGCTACTGGAGATAAAAAGCACCACACTCTTAGCTACCATCCAGCAGCGTAAGAATGTGACTATTCCGCGCCGCTCTAGTTAGAGCGCCACCAGAAAAGATTGATGTGAGAGGGTTTAAATTCTTTCATCCTCACAAAGTAACAGTATTTGTGTAGTGAGGCAATATGCGCAATTCTATTACCTCTTTGATCAATATTGCGATTAGAAACCCATGATTGCTCTGATCATTCTTTACTTGACCCTTTAAACACTACATATACAATAAATATACGTTTTATATATATAGTGTATTTGATGGGTATTGTTAAGATTTCAGATGAGTTGCATGAAGAGCTCAGAAAAGCGAGCTCTGTGATGGCGCGTTCGATCAACTCGCAGGCAGAATTCTGGATCAAGATTGGTATGCTTGCTGAGCTGCATCCTCAGCTCTCTTTCAATGACTTGGTGGCAGATTTAATGAAATCGGCAGAAGTGTCAGTGAGCAATGTTTCTGCGACAGAAGGCGTTGCTAATGAACAGTAATGTAGCGATTAAGTCAGAAAGCGAGATTGAATTGATGCGCACCTCCGGCAAGTTGTTGGCTAAGGTGTTTAAAATGCTGGATGACTACGTGAAGCCGGGCATTTCAACTATGGACATTAATAACCGAGTTGAAGATTTTATTGTCAATGAGCTACAGGCGAGACCTGCCAGCAAAGGGCAGTATGATTACCAGTACGTGCTCAATACTTCGTTGAATGAAGTGGTTTGTCATGGTGTGCCTAAAGCGAGCCAAATCCTAAAAAGTACCGACATTATCAATCTGGATATTACGCTAGAGAAAGGTGGCTTTATCACTGACTCAAGCAAAATGTATGTGATGCCTGATGCAAACCCACTGGCGCGAAAGTTAGTGAAAGTCACTTATGAAGCGATGTGGCAGGGGATCAAGCAAGTCAAACCAGGAGCGCGTCTTGGCGATATTGGCCATGCCATTCAAAGCTATGCAGAAACTTACGGCTACAGCATAGTAAGAGAGTACTGTGGTCACGGCATTGGTCGAGAAATGCATGAAGAGCCGCAAGTGCTTCATTATGGTATTCGCGATACCGGTTTGCTGCTAAAAGAAGGCATGGTGTTTACCATTGAGCCTATGGTTAATCAAGGCACCGAGAAAACCAAGACCAAGAAAGATGGCTGGACGGTGATAACCCGAGATAAAAAGCTGTCTGCTCAATCAGAGCATACTGTGTTGGTGACTAGTCGTGGATATGAAGTGCTGACGTTACGAGAAGAAGAAAGCTTACCTAGTTGATAATAAGAATAGGGAAGCAAGATTAACTCTGCTAGAATCCGCGCTACCAAGTGTTGTTGTCCTTACTATTTGGACATCTACCCATCAGGGTATGAGCAACACTGGCTATTTAACTCGCTGCAATTAGTAAGATACCTAGGATCTCAATATGATGACCGATGAAGAAAGAATTGAACTACAACAAAACAACCCTCTACACGGCCTGAAACTAGAGACTTTGCTACAAGAGTTAGTGGATTTTTATGGTTGGGATATTCTTGATACAGCGATGCGCTTCAACTGTTTCCACACTAATCCTTCGATTGCTAGTAGTGCCAAATACTTAAAGAAAACCGACTGGGCGAGAGAGAAAGTAGAAAACTTTTATCTGTACCGTTTTAAGCGCATGCCTAGAGCGTCTAGTGAAGAGTATGACTTACCTCCACGCGCTCGTACTTTCCCACACGGTCTTAAACCAAAAGAGCCGATGGAACTGACCGTTGAATCAATATTGAATTCACAAGCGAAGGCGGCCTCGGCGCATAAAGCGCGTTCTTCTCGCGGTGGTCGTTCACGAAAATAACGGTTCAACGCAATCTATTGATTCTGCCAGATACATCATGGCGTATCTGGCAGAGTGACTGCATGAGGTTAGATCGCCTGCGTGGCTTTCTCTAACCAAATTTTTCCTTGCTCATCAAGGTCTGGTGAGAGCTTGGTCCAACACTGCTGATGGTAGTCATTGAGCCATTCAATCTCACTGCTATCCAGCATCGATTTATCTATCATCTTGGTCGCGATTGGCGCAAGGGTTATGGTCTCAAAGCCATAAAAAGTGCCAAATTCGTTCTCTTCTAACTCGACCACTTTCATGATGTTTTCAATCCGTATTCCATGCACACCTTCGCGGTAAACACCGGGCTCATTAGTTATTACCATACCCGGTCTAAGGGTGACTTCGGCAGGATTTTGCGAAAAATTTTGCGGCCCTTCATGAACATTCAAACATACGCCGACACCATGACCCGTACCACATTTATAGTCGATGCCATGTTGCCACAATACTCCGCGCGCCATGATATCGAGATTGGCTCCAGTCGAGCCTTTCATAAAGCGAGTTTGTGTTAGGCGTATGACCGCCTTTAGCACTAAGGTGTAATCTTTTCTTTCTTGTGCCGTTGGGGTACCAAAGTGGAAGGTACGGGTGATGTCTGTTGTACCACCTGGATATTGCCCACCCGAATCGACAAGGAAGAAACGGCTCTCATCGACTTGGTAGCAGCTCGTTTCGTTTGCCGCGTAGTGCATCTTAGCGCCATGCTCTGCAAACCCCGCGATGGTTCTAAAGCTTTCGCCTAAATAGCCATCAATCTGTTTGCGGTAGCCCATTAACTGTTGTTCGGCATTTAACTCGGTGACTTTGCCACTGGGTACTTGTTCATCTAGCCATTGCATGAATTTCACGACCGCTACGCCATCTTGGCGCAAGGTCTCTTCCATACTTGAAAGTTCGGTTGAATTTTTTTTGGCTTTCATTAGCGTGACAGGGCATGGGCGGTCTATTAGACAGAGCTCAGATTTAACCTGGCTAGCTAACAGGCTGTCACAGTTTTTCGCGGTATAAATGACCCTAGCGCCTTTATCGATAAGGTTTAACGCTGTGCTAAGGTGCTCGTAATCATGGATATGAACCTGAGACTCTTCAAGTGCAGCGACAACTTGCTGAGTGAGCTTTCGATTATCAATAAACAAACGGCAACTTTGCTTATCGATGAGTAGGTAGCCCTCAGATATCGGGCAATAGGCGGTATCGCCTCCGCGAATGTTAAGCGTCCACATCACGTCGTCTAGCGTTGAAATCAATAGTGCATCGGCCTTCTCATCATTGAGGTATTGACGAATCTGAGCGACTTTTTCGCCACATGTTAGCCCTGCAACCTCTATTGGATGGTTAAAAACAGGCGCTGTCGGTCGCGATGGTCGATCATGCCAAATGGAGGAAATGAGATCGTGCTCTAGTACCACTCGAATCGATTTGTCTGCGAATGCGCTAGTAAGCTCATCGAAAAACTGCTTGCTGATACTGCGACCATCGACACCTACCGTCGCGTTTTCTGGCAAGGTTTGAGCTAACCATTGCGCAATTGTTGGCGTCTCGGCTAGGCGCGCTTTAAACAGCGATAAACCAGAGCCTTCGATTTGCTCGGCTCCTTGAATGTAGTAGCGTCCATCTGTCCAAAGCCCGCCGCCATCTTTGGTCACCGCCACATCGCCAGCAGAGCCAGTAAAGCCTGATATCCACTGTCTTGCCAGCCAATAATCGGCGGAGTATTCACTGGCATGCGGGTCATTATTGGTGACGATATAGGCATCAAATTTATGTTCTTGCATGCCGTCACGTAAAGCGTTAAGTCGTTGTGGAACAGTGGTTAAAGTCATAATGGTTGGCTTCCTAGCAAAGTATGGGTACAGAAAATGTGGTGGTCTGGCAGACCACTTCGAGTCGGTTTTTGTTGACCACACAAATCGGTGGCACTTGGACAACGGGTACGAAACACGCATCCGCTTGGTGGATTGAGCGGCGAAGGAAGGTCGCCAGGCAGTAGTTGAATATCACGATTGCGAGCGAGTGTTGGGTGTGCAATAGGGACTGCAGATAGTAAGGCTTTCGTGTAAGGGTGCTGGGCGTCATCGAAAACCTTATCGTAACGCCCAACTTCCATCGGTTTACCTAAATACATCACCATGACACGATCGCTTATGTGTCTTACTACACTTAGGTCGTGGGCGATCATGACCAGTGTTAAGCCCATCTCTTGCTTTAAATCATCAAGAAGATTAATGACCTGCGCTTGTATCGATACATCAAGGGCACTGACAGGTTCATCGCACACCACTAAGTCGGGTTTGAGGATCAGAGCACGCGCGATGCCCACGCGTTGACATTGACCGCCCGAGAACTCGTGCGGATAGCGATTTCTCTGGCTCGCAAGTAAGCCCACTTTGTCCATCATCGCGATAACGCGACTCTCTACCTCTTGGCGACTTAAATGGGGTTCATGAGTCAGTAAGGGTTCAGCGATACATTCAGAGATCGTCAGACGAGGATTCAAACAGGCAGAAGGATCTTGAAACACCATTTGAAACTCACGACGTTTTTTCGCTAGTTCTTGTTTACCAAACCCACGCATATCTTGCCCCTTCCATGAGAGCTCGCCACCTGTCGGTTCTATCAGGCGAAGCAGTGCTCGTGCTAGGGTTGATTTTCCACACCCAGACTCACCGACAATGCCTAAAGTTTCTCCGCGGAACACTTCTAAGTCGATACCATCGACGGCTTTCACCACTTTGCGTTTACTTGGCAATATGTGTTTATTGATCGCGAAGTGAACTTTTAGATCACGCGCTGAAAGTAAAACTTCTGGTTGGTTCATGTTACCTCCTAAGCTGAACGTGCAATGGATGTGATGGAAGCGGGGGCATTGACATGGCAAGCTACCCCTTGGCTCGCAGAGAGTGCTCTAAATGGCGGTATTTGCGCACTGCACTCCGCCCGGTACTCGTTACAACGTTCTTTAAAAGGGCAGCCTTTGTTGTGAATCAGTGCGCTAGGGGGATTGCCGGGTATGGTAGGCAGGCGATCCATATCTTCACTGATTGAAGGTATCGCTTTGAGAAGACCTTGTGTGTACGGGTGACAAGGAGTCGCAAAAATTGACTCCGTATCTGCTTCTTCCATTTTGCGCCCGCCATACATGACTAAGACTCGATCACACATTTCCGCGACCACACCCATATCATGGGTAATAAGCAGAATGGCGGTGTTGAACTCGGCTTGTAGCTCACGCAATAGAGTCAAAATTTGTGCTTGTACCGTAACATCCAGTGCGGTGGTTGGTTCATCTGCGATCAGTAGTTCAGGTTTACACTGCAACGCCATTGCAATCATCACTCGCTGGCGCATTCCGCCGGACATTTCATGCGGATACTGCGCCATCCTTGTGGCCGCTGATGGAATCCTTACCGCATCAAGCATCGCAATGGCTTCTTGATCGGCTTCTCTGCGTGACATACCTTTGTGAACCATCAAAACTTCGGCAAGTTGCTTACCAATTTTCATAAATGGGTTAAGTGAGGTCATCGGATCTTGGAAGATCATGCCAATCTTTTCTGCACGAATATGATTGAGTTGGCTCTTGGACATCGAAAGTAAGTTTTCACCATGGAAATTAGCCTCTCCGCTGACCAAACCGTTGTCAGCAGTTAAGCCCATCAGCGCAAAAACCGATTGGCTTTTGCCCGAGCCAGACTCGCCGACAATGCCCAAGGTTTCGCCTTTGTTTATGCTATAGGACAAATCACTGACCGCTTGCACTAAGCCATCAGGGGTTTGGAAGCGCACATTCATCTGGTTAATCGAGAGAATACTCATCACTACTCCTTAGCGATCTTTTGGATCGAGTGCGTCACGCAGACCATCACCGATAAAGTTAAAACAGAACAAGGTGGCAACAAGGAAAACTGAAGGGAATACCAATTGCCAAAGGGCGACATCAATTGTTTTCGCCCCCTCAGCGATTAAGATGCCCCAACTGGTATCGGGTGGTTGAACGCCCAGCCCCAAAAAGCTGAGGAAAGATTCAAACATAATGAACCCGGGTACCATGAGTGAGGAGTAAACCATCACAATGCCCAGTACATTGGGTAACACGTGACGGCGCACTATGGTTAATCGAGATACGCCGATAGAATGCGCCGCTTCGATAAACTCCCTTTTCTTGATACTGAATGTGACGCCGCGTACGACCCTAGCAATGCCGAGCCAAGAGACCATGCCGATCACAACAAAGATGAGGTAGATATTATTGCCAAATAGGGTAACGAACAGAATGACAAGAAACATAAATGGCACAGAATCGAGCACTTCTATAATACGCATCATAGTGCTATCAACGATCCCCCCGAGGTAACCAGATAAGGCTCCCCAAGCGGTTCCAATCACCACCGCGACCAGTGCGCCCATAAAGCCAACCATGATCGAAAGCCTGCCTCCCTGCATGGTGCGGGCGAAGATATCTTGGCCTAAGTCATCGGTACCAAAGTAGTGCCCTGAACTGAGCGAAGGTTTGCCTAATTCATAAGGGTCAGCAACCACGTTCCAATCAATTTCATCGTGACCGAAGGCAGCAAGCTGCGGGCCGAACATGATGCACACGACGATAAACATCAACACATAGATGGATGTCATTGCGGCACGGTTTTTACGAAAGCGAGTCCAGGCGTCTTGCCATAAGCTACGCCCTTCCACCGCTTCAACTTGAGAGCTTACTTGATCTGCTAGCTCTTTGGCGTCAATACGTTTGGTTAACATTGGTTACCTCCTAAACACGAATGCGCGGGTCGATGACGGTGTAGAGAATATCGACCACCAAGTTAAACAAGATGGTAAGAGAGGCGACAATCAGGGTTATGCCCATGACTAAGCCGTAATCTCGGTTGAGTGCTCCAGAGACGAAGTGTTGCCCCATGCCTCCGGTACTAAAAAAGATGTCGATGATTACCGAGCCAGTGACAACGGCAACAAAACTCGGGCCGAGCATCGCGACAATCGGTATGAGTGAAGGGCGAAGTGCGTGATGAAACAGGATGTAGCTGGTGGACAATCCCTTTGCTTTTGCCGTGCGTATATAAGGTTGATTGAGCGTCTCAATCATTGCGCCGCGCATGACCCTAGCGATACTCGCCACAGAGCCAATTGCCAAGCTAAGTACAGGTAAAATCAAAAACGAAGCTTGTCCGCCTTCCCATCCGCCTGCGGGTAGCCAACCTAAGTGGATGGAGAAAATAGTCACAAGCACAGGCGCCAAGACAAACGCTGGAATCACAACACCTGTCATTGAAAGTGACATAAGTAAGTAGTCGAGTTTTCCATTGCGATTGAGCGCGGCTATGGTACCTAGAACCATCCCTAGAGGGACGGAAATACAAAAAGAAATTACGCCCAACACGGCTGAAACAGGCCATGATTGCGCGACAAGTTCGGTGACACTAAAGTCTTGGTAAACGAAGCTAGGGCCAAGATCGCCCTGTATGAAGTTACTTATGTAGATAAAAAACTGAACAATAAAAGGTTCATTAAGGTGAAATTTGGCTTCAATATTGGCGCGTACCACTTCTGGCATCGGCCTTTCCATATCAAATGGGCCGCCCGGGGCAATATGCATCAGCCAAAAAGATACCAAGGCGATAAACAGTAATGTGGGCACTGCGATAAGCAAGCGACGGAGAATATACAGCAACATGACGCATCCTTTCGTTCAAAAAAGCCCGCTACCGATGAGTAGCGGGCAAACCGTCCCAATTAGTGGGCCTTTACGTAAACATTCTTGCGGTAGTATGACGACTCAGGGTTGGTGCGCTCGAATCCACCGACATACTCTTTGATCAGGTATTGGTCATTGCCGTTGCGATACATTGGAATGATCGCCATGTCCTCGATCAGGAGCTTCTCTGCGGCAATGTATTCAGCGGAAGGGTCACTTAGGCTCTTAGACTCAGCCATCAAGCGATCATACTCTGGGTTGTTGTATTTTGAGTCGTTGTACTCGCCGGTTGAGACAAAGATATCTAACCAAGTCGAAGCTTCATTGTAGTCGGCAGTCCAACCACCGCGGCTGATGTTGCCCGGATCTTTAAGTGCGTAAAAGACTTTAGGCTCTAGCTGTTTGATTTCGATTTGTGCACCTAGTTTGCTCTTCCACATACCGGCCATTGCGGTCGCCATCTTCACATCTTTAGAGAAGGTAGGGACGGTGAAGGTCAGCTTAAGTGGGTTGCTCTTGCTGTACCCTGCGTCTGCAAGCAGTGCTTTAGCTTGAGAATCTCGCTTAGCTTGATCCCAAGCTGCGAAGGTTGGCGTATGAGTTTTAAAGCCGTCGGTTTGCGGTGGTACCAAGGTGAACATAGGGATGCCACCATTCTTAGCAATCGCCTTGGTCATGATGTTACGGTCAATCGCAAATGATAGAGCCTGACGAACGCGTAGATCTTTGGTTGGCCCTTTTTGTGTGTTCAAGTAGTAGAAAGTTGAGCCTAAAGAGGCACTGGTATCAGCGACTTGCTCTGGGTATTTCTTAAGGAGTTTGTTTTTCTGCGCCGCTGGAATCGAGAGTGCTTGATCGATTTCTCCTGCAAGGTAGCGGTTTAGTGCCACGTTAGCATCACCAATCGGTAACCAAGTAATTTTCTCTAGTACGACATTATCTGCGTCCCAGTAGTGTGCGTTTTTCGCCATCACCATCTTCTCATTGACTTTCCAACTGGAAACGGTGAATGCGCCGTTGGTCACGATGTTTTCGGGCTGTGTCCAAGCGTTGCCATGCTTTTCTACCGTTGCTTGATGAACAGGTGCGAGTACAGGGTGGCTAAGCAGTTTGATGAAAAAAGGAACGGGCTTTTCTAGAGTTACCTCAAAGGTGTAGTCGTCAACGGCACGCACACCTAACGTATCTGCCGATGCTTCACCTTTCATAATCTTGTTTGAGTTTTTAATGCCCGGAATCGCAGCAAACCATGCGTATGGAGAAGCGGTCTCTGGATCGATTAAGCGCTTCCAGCTATAAACGAAATCTTGCGCAGTCAAAGGCTCGCCATTTGACCATTGAGACTCGCGCAGCTTAAAGGTATAGACAGTGTTGTTATCATTAGCCTGCCAACTTTCAGCAATGCCTGGAATGGTTTTGCCTTGTTTATCTTGGATTGTAAGACCTTCAAACAGGTCACGCCCTAGGTTAAATGCAGGCTCTGCCGCTTGTTTTGCGGGGTCAATAGAGGTGACTTCTGCTCCGTTGTTTAACACTATCTCTTGTTTATCTGCGAGCTGTGTCCCAGCAGGAAAGGGTTTAGCTATCGCGTTGCTAGTCAATAGCGCAGCTGCGATGGTACTTAGTGCGATTAGTTTTTTGGCTTTCATAGCTTCCTCGTTATGTCCTTATCGGAGTGGCCCTTTGGCGTCACTTTGTGGGGGAGACCTACTCGAAAAACGGCACAAGAGTAAGCTTGATGTTTCACCAAAGGGATAAGAGAAATGTATATTGTATAAAATAATCAAACAATATTAATTAACATGTTTGTAACAAGGTGGCAAAAAGAGAGACCGGCAGTCTTAGAATCTGAGACTGGGTAAAAAACAAGCTATTGATGTGACAATTACTTCGCTTTGATCACAGTAAGCTGTCAGGAAGAGGGGGTTACTGGCGACGGAAGCGGGAAGACACTTCTTTAAGAAGCTTTCCATCAATGTCAGGAATGCCGTCAGAGAAGAAAATCTGTTGTCCGGGAATGTTTCGTAGCAAGACATTCGTCAACTCGCCCGTTCCATTGGCGCTGTTGGCGGCATGCATCTCGCCGATTTTTTGATCGACTTCTTTTTCTAGTTGTAGCCGTTGCTCTGCGGTTAATCGCACGCGAGCGTGGCACACTTGTGAGAGGGTTTCATCCGCCATAGAAACTTGCTCGAAGCGTCTTTTGAACAAGGTATCAAGCGCAGTGCCTTCTTCCATGATAAAGCGGCGCCCAGAACGATAAAAAATCTTCTCTCCAAGATTTTCTATATAACCCAATACTTCTGCAATACTAAGGTAAAAACGCACGCTGGTGTCAGACAACTGGTACTCTTCAGCGATTTCCTCTGGTGTTTTATTGCAAGAAGTCACTAGGTAGATGAAGTCGAGCAGGTAAGGATGTTCAACAAACAAGGCGTTTTGTTCGTCGGATAAAAACTGTTCGTTATCGCGTTGAATTTGAATCGCGATATCCGATAAGCCTTGTAAATCAGTATTGAGGTGCGTGGTATAGAGCAAGATTTTATCTAAGCCCAGCGATGGATTGTGTAGTTGGCGCTTAATCGTTGACAACGGGATCCCCGTCTTCTCCGACAATTCGCTGTAACACAAACCTTCGTCTTTAATCTTCTGACGAATCGCCGCCAGTAAGAATTCTGGGCCTAGATGCATGACTTTTACTCACTCTATTGATGGTTGTTGCGCTCAAGCAGTAAGTCGCGAATGGCAGCACCAGCCTCAAGAATATGCTTTTTCAGCATGTACTTAGCGCCGTCAATATCGCGGTTTTGGCACATTTCGAGTAGCGCCTGATGCTCTTTATCTGCCTTTGCCGTTCCTTCGGTGAAAAGGAGTTGCATGCGAATATAGCGGTCACATTTAGTATTAAGGTTGTAAATCACATCCATGGTTTCAGGCATGTTAGCTGGAGCGTAAAGCGCTTTGTGCAATTCATAGTTGTAATTGCTCCACTCTTCGACTTCGTCCCCGCGGCTCACAACATCATCGAAACGTTCGCGAATCTCATTGGCACGCGCGAGGTCTTCATCTGTCATGTTTTGAATAGCGCGCTCTAAGATGTGGCACTCAACCACTGCGCGCAGTTCAAATAGTTCATCAATCTTATCTGGTGAAAGCTCGGTTACTGTCGCACCTTTGTGGGCTTCGAAGCTCACTAGTCCTTGCGCCTCAAGCTGCATCAAGGCTTCACGTACTGGTATTCGACTGACATTAAACTCTTTTGCCAACGCATCTTGACGTAATGGCTGCCCAGTTTTTAGCTCGCCTTTTAAAATCTTGCTGCGGATTGCTTCTTCCACTAATTGGGTTCGAGTCTTAAAAACAGGTTGTTGCGACATCCAAGTCTCCGGTGTTTCTCTATTACTATTTTGTATTCAATATACCATTTGAATGGCGTAATGCGACTTTACGACTCAAAAACAGCTGCTTTTTGGGGGATTGGTCAATAGATGATAACAGTGATCGTCAAATCCTCCCGATAACTGCATTGGGATTTGATTTAGTTATTGTTTTTGGAATCAAATACTTTGTGCATTTCATTTCATTGTTAATATTGAGGTTTTCGTTATTTGTATATGGAATTTTTATGAAAAATATTAGTGGGTTGTTGGTGCTATTCTCTTTAGTGTTTCTCTCAGGTTGCCAGTCCAACGCTCTTAGTCGAGTAGATAACGTTGTAACGTCTGACTCTATGAACCTAAAGATACTTATAGATAGTCAGTATCGATATATAGGAGATTTTGAGTCTAGTGAGTTCTATGAGTATAGCGACGGAGTGGGTGGCTCAGTTCACGATCTAAACACTATGCTATTTGTAAATGATATTGACGACTCTTTTATCTTGCTAGAAAAGAAGACTTGTCGAGATTGCTACTTTACTCCTACCTCCAGAGTTGCTGAAGGTGACGGCGAAGCTAGCTTTTTTGTGGGTAGTACTCGAATTTACCGGAGAGAAAATGGCTATGTCACTTTAGTTCCGGAGAATGACACTCAAGTTCAAACCCTAAAACTTTTAATGCAAGTAAATAACGATGGTGTGTATGAAGGAAACTTTTGTGACAGCACTTATGTGACTGGCATAAATAGTTCATATTTCCAGATAGGTGTTTTTGCGTCTTGTGAAAATGAATCGCTACCGAAGATTGCGGATCTTGTTAGCTTTGAAGCATTGTAAGCCCTTCTATTACAGTCGGATAACTCCAAAGAAGTGCATTACCCTCCTTTCTACAAGTTAAACTCATTAGCGTAAAGAGTTGGGGCCCCAAAAATTGGGGCTTTCTTTGCCTTTAAATTATGACTGGATTTAATCCATCATTTCGAACGTAGAGAAGAGGGCGTAATCGTTGAAGAATTCTATGCAAGCCCTGATTTTGTCGTATTCCATTTGCACTTAATATCTATATCATTACTATATTCAACTGATGTATAAACTTTAGTTTCATAATATGCGCCTAGGCCCTGATTGCTCAAGGCTTAAGCAGTGTTTCGTTAAGCGCAGAAACTGAAAGTAATAAGTATAAATTCAAAGGAATGATATGGAAGTTGTCAAACGCCTAAAAGTGGCTTTGTTGTGTGCAGTGTCTTCAATCGCATCTATTGGTTTTGCCTACGCAGACTCAGATGCAAGTTACCCTGATGGGTGGGAAGATTGGCCGGTTGTGAAAGAGTCAATGAACCTTCCTGCGGATACCGTTTTACCGCCAGATACCTCTCTGTTTATTCAAGAGTCAGTTCGTGCGTACGCGTGGATCAATGAAGGAAGAGGATCACCTCTGACGATTCGAGTTAACCCAAGCAAATTAGAGCAATACAAAACTCATGGGCCTTACACCGATGGCCCAACGGTTGTTGCGGTCTCAGAAGTAGACGGCATTATATGGGTGACGGAACATATAGAAGGGTTGGCGATTTATGGAAGCTACAATCGCAAAGGCGAGGACATTAGTTCGATGCACCCTTCCCTAGATCCTAGCTTTTGCGCTAGCTGCCACACCACTTACAAAGATATCTGTATCAATGGTACCTGTACTGAGCCTGTGCTCGCGACCTATACGGATAGCAAAGAGTAACGCTGTTGAGTGACCGTTTATTTGGCTGGATGACAATAAACCAGATGCTGTTTGTTTCGCATCTGGTTCTTGTTTTGTCCATCATCTTTGGTATGTCCTACAGCCGCTATCAAAATGACTGGTCAACAAAAGTTGAGTACCTAGCGGATATGTCTGCCAGTCATCTTGCGGCATACAACACCTTTTTTTCTGGCTCTGTAGCCGGAAGAAACTATGCCAACCTGCTTATGCAGTCGACGTTAGATAACCTTAAAGCGATACCGAATTTAAAGTTTGCCGAAGTATCAGGAACCAGCGACTACCTAAAGCAAACCGTTAAGGTGAGATACTCGATAGCGAAAAGCAAAGGGTGGCGGCTTGATGTCACTGCAGAAGAAGCTCAAATGCTGGCTAACAAATTAGTTAAGCTTGAGAGCAAATTAGCGGCAACACCAACCACCAATAGCGTACATACTAAGAAGCTTAATCGCCTGATTAATAAGCTGAAGGTCGATCTTTCGGTTATCAATGAGAACCTTAAGTTACGCTCTCTGCCGATTCCGACCATACATGAGAATCTATACGACTCTGGTTACTACCTCGATGAACAGGCGGGACTACTCTATATTCAGGTTAAGTTACGCAATAACAATGGCGGCTACTTTAGAGCGGTTGTTGATGCCACCTCGCTAGAGCAGATCCAAAAAGAACTGCTCGTTCGAGTATTGTATGAAGCATTGGTTGCGTTAGTTATCTCATTCCTACTGATTTATTTGGTGACTTTTTGGTTGGTCAGCCCGGTCAAAGCTTTAGCGCTGTCAATGAAGCAAGATATTGAAAAGATTGACCAATCAAAAATTCCAGAGATAAAAAGAGCAGATGAAATCGGTGATTTAGCACGCTCTTATTCGAGTTTGATCACCAAGATTAAAAACCAACTGCGGATCTTACATAATCAAACAGAAACCGATCCGCTAACCGGTATTGGCTCTCGCTTTAAATATCAGAAACATGCTGCGAAAACCGTACAGCAAGCTTTGCATCACGGAGAGGCTGTCTATTTCATCATGTGTGATATCGACAACTTTAAGTTGTTTAACGACTCTTACGGTCACACGGAAGGCGACAATGCCCTCACTGATGTCGCGAATGCGATGCACAGCCTACTTGAGCCAAAAGAGTTAGGTTGTCGTTTAGGTGGAGAGGAGTTTGTATTCATTCTTTCAAGCAAGGTGGAAGAGAAGCTGAAAGAAAGAGTAGACGAGCTCAGAGTCGCTGTTCAAAACCTTAATATTGAGCACTGCAAGAACTCTCCACATGACGTTGTCACTGTGTCTATTGGGGCTGTTCCGATTTCTACAGCATTACACGAAGTCACCGTTGAGCAATCAGACCAATGTATCCAACGCGCTATTGTCAAAGCGGATGAGCAACTCTACATGGGTAAAGAAGCTGGCCGAAATGTGGTGATGTATAGCAAGCCATTGATCATTAAATAATTCCTCCTCTTCAATCTACTTAAACATCCTTCTAATAAACAGCAAACAAAGGAGAGTCTATGCAGGGTCTTGATTCGAAAGACTTCTTAATTCAGCCTCAAAAACGTACATGGATAGATACGGATATTACCATCGACCACTACAATGGGTTAATCCCTTGTGACGTTGATGATGGGTACGCGTTAGGTGTGTTATTCCGCAGCCAAGAAGTCGATATTGTTGGTCTGAGCTCAACGCTAGGTAATACTGATGATATTGAAGTGACGACGGAGATAGCGACTCAGTTTACCGCCAAATTTGGACCAACTAGCCTGAGGGTATCGAAAGGAAGTTCTGTTTTCTATTCTGAAGCGCAAGATAAAGAGTTACCAGAAGCCGTTAACAATCTCGCTCAAGAGTTAAAGCAAGGCCCATTGACCATTCTTGCCATCGGCGCGTTGACCAACATAGCCTTACTTATCAAACATTTTCCAGAGTTGGTCGCGAATATTGAAGAAGTTGTCTGTGTTGCCGGGCGTCGAAACACAGACCAACATTTCGTAGCGAGTAAGAGGCAGTTACGACCTTTCAGAGATCTCAACTTTGAAGTCGATGAAGCGGCGTTTAACGTGCTGTTAAACAGTGAAGTACAACTCACACTTATTCCGTTTGAAGTGTGTGATGATATTTGGATTGATTTCCATGAGTTGAGGGAAATGCGTAACGGCAGTTCACTGGCTGAGTACTTAGAAAAAGAGTCGCGTATATGGGCACTTGAATGGGCGGCGCTATTTGGTTCAAGCCAAGGGTTTATTCCCTTTGATATGGTGGCTGCGGCTTATGTGATTAACCCTGAGTGGTTTGCTTTAAAGCAATGGCATACTCAGGTTCAAGTTGCTCCAAGTGACACCGATAGAGGTGAAACCAAGGAATATTTAATCTGCAACGAACAGATCAAAACGGGTAAATTAGTTAACTACGCAGTTGAACTTTCACCTAGTGCGGAACCCGAGCTATTTAAACGTCTTACGCAACAGGATATCAGTAGTTTTATACTTGGTTTATCTCACGTCAACATCATTGTTGAAGATGTCGACAGTGCCGCTGAGTACTATCACAGAGTACTGGGTTTTGAGCGTGCGATAGATGATCAAGGCCAAAAGATGGATTATCGCAATGTTTCAATGGCGGAGTTCAATCAAGACGCTGGACTGTCAGACCAAGATGTCGAACTGGATGTGCTTTTCCTTAAACACCCTTATGCTTCCATCTATTTGGAGCTGATGCGTTATCACAAGCCGATAGGTCAATCAGAAATCCCGCCTCAACCAAGAACCTATGACTTAGGTGGCCCGCGACATATTGCTCTCGAAGTCTCGAACTGTACTGCGGTGTTTAGATACCTTAAGCAGCAAGAAGGCGTAGCGATGATTGAACCATCTGATGATTATCACCCTGAGAAGCTAGACGGTTTCCCGATTTCGTTTTTCTACTGGATTGACAAGTATGGTGTGCAGTGGGAAATGGAAGAAGGGCGCCGCGTCGGTGTCGCTAGAGGAATCATGTAAACCTTATTAGTAAAGTGAAGCAGTCATTCACGGCTGCTTCACTTACTCCGTCACCTAATTGCTTTCTGCAATAGCTATAATCCGTTTGATTACTGTATCTGGTTCAAGATCTTTATCGCGATAGAAACGGAATATAGCGGAGTTAATGGCTTGCTGAGCCATTGGGTTTATTGCCATCGAATCAATCATACTCGGCACTACTTTGTTATTGGTTATTCCGACTTGGAAATCTTGATACGACTTTATCTGACAAGGATTGAAGTCACTAATATCAATATCTTTTCTAACAGGAATAGAGCCTTTCACTTGATTGAAGTCACGTTGAAAAATTTTGTCTGAAAGAATATCAGCGGCATGATTGGCTTGAGAAAAGCTAAAGGATTTACTCGCCATAAAGATGAGGCTATCCATGTTAAATAGGAATACACCATCGCTTTCCGGGGTAGCGTAACAACCGATGTCACTGGGCACATCAATCTTGTTCGCCATTAACTCACCTAATATCCAGTCCCCTCCAAGTTGGAACAGCGCTTGGTCTGAAGCCAGCGCACGGGTTGCAGAGTCCCATTTGGTGTCCGGTAGAGAGCTATCTACCAGTAAGCTAATTTGTCGTAGTTGTTGCAGTGCGAGCCTCAACTCGTCGCTGTCGATACTTTCTTTTTGCAGATCAACCATGGCTTTGGTGTAAAATTTGACTCCACCCGTTGATATAACTAGGTTCTCAAACAGCATGGCGATTTGCCACGGCTGCTCACCGACTGCAAGTGGGCTGATGTCGTTTTGCTTGGCCAATTCCATAGTGGCGAACATCTGCTGCCATGTTTTGGGGATAGGCTGACCAAGAGAGTTGAGAAGCTTATGGTTGACCCATAACCAATTTAGTCGGTGCAAGGTCAATGGCAGGGCTACGTAACCATTTTTTGTTTTATTAATGTCTCTCGCGAGTGGGTATAAAGTCTCATCCCACTGATGCTTCTGAGCAACGGAATTGACCTCATGAAGAATGCCTATCGCGTCCCAAGATTTGATGCTCGGTCCTTCTGTCTGAGCAAAGTTTGGTGGATTTCCCGCTAGGGCGCGTGCTTGCAGAACCGTCATGGCGCTGTCACCACCGCCACCTAATACTGGGCTAGGGGAGAGCGCTAAGCCGTGGCTAGCGAGTTGTTTTTCAAGTATGTTGAGCGCCTGCTTTTCTCCATCCGATGTCCACCAATGAAGAAATTCAACGTTAGCGTGAACGGGTAACGAGAGAAGGGGGAGGGATAATAGTGATACAAGTTTGTTCATAGCGAATCTCTTGGGAAAGATAACGTAGCGCATAAACCACCAAACTGAGACTGAGATAAGGTGAGAGAGCCGCCATGCGCTTTGGCAATGCTCTGGGAAATGGTTAAGCCAAGCCCTGTGCCTTCATGCTCAGTGTTGGCTCGGAAATAGGGTTGGTAGAGCTTTTCGAATAGCTCTGGCTCTATGCCTTGACCATGATCTTCGATCCGAATATCGATATGCTCGGTCTCTTCAACCAAAGTGATTTCAGCTTTATCACCATATTTAAGCGCGTTGTCGACTAGGTTCTGAACACAGCGTTTGATGGCTAAAGGCTTACCTGCTAAGGGTTTATCGACATGCCCTAAGACTGTTAGGTTATCGGCATGATGGGGAAATGAAGTGGTAATATGTTGGATCAACTCATTAAGGTTGATAGGTTCAATTTCCTCGTGGATATCTGTGTCTTTTATGCATTGAAGGGCACCTTTGACCATAAGATCGAGGTCGTTAGCGATGCGAGTAAAGCGCTCGCGGTCTAATTCATCTTCAAGCATTTCAGCTCTGAGCTTCAGGCAAGCAATTGGGGTCTTGAGATCATGAGAAATCGCGCCGAATAGCATTTCACGATCATTAATATGACTATCTATCCGGCGATTCATTTTATTAAACGCTCTCACCGCCGCTTTTAACTCTTTGCTCCCTCTTTCTTTCACCTTTGGTACATCGAGCCTGCTCGACATTAAGGTCGCAGCTTTAGCGAGCTCGCGAATCGGTAGTATCTCGCGTCGAACGATAAACCAAGTACAGAGCAAAAGTAGCAAGGCAGATAAGCAGAGCGTTAACCACTCTCTAAGCTCGAAATAGCTAGTCTCAAGATTCACATAGGGTGCGGGTAGGACGGCAGCAAGGTAAAACCATTCATTCTCGGCTACTTCAACTTGCATCACGAGAATAGGCGGATCTAAATCCCCAAACGAGAGCGAATAATGTGCCCAGAGTAGTGGTAGCTCATCAATAGGTAACTCGTTATTAAACACACGCAGATTTTCTCTTTCAGTAAACTCAACGTCGATATTCGGAACGCCTTGTAGCTCACTATTTAGCACTTGCTCGACTTGATTGACGACCAGTGTCTTGGTCTCACTTTGAGCAATCGGCGGGACATCAATATGATGATTGTTAAGAGATACAAAAAAGCGCGTACCGCCCATATTTCTCAATTGGTTTAGGACTAAGTGGCGATATTCAGCAGGAAGAGTCTGGAAAAATGAAATCGTTGATGAGGCGCTTAACGCCAAGCTTTTAACGGTATTGGAGAGCCCTTGCTTGTCCCGCTCACTGGCGTGCTGATACCAAATCAGTCCAGATAGCAGCTGTGCGGCAAGAATCACCACCAACAGGAATGCGCTGGCGCGAAAGGCTAACGACTGACTGAGTGCTCTAATTTTCATAGTGGACGTCCGTTGTCAGCATATAGCCTTTGTTGCGAACCGTTAAGATCAAACAGCGATCTTTATCTTCGAGGTGATGCCTTAAACGGCTAATTTGAACATCAATACCTCGTTCGAACGGATCGGCGTCTCTGCCCCATATCTCGCGGGCGATATCGTCGCGAGACAAGATAGATTGAGCATTGTTTATAAATAGACCAAGCAAGGAGAGATCTGCGCCACTGAGTTGTTTGACATGTTTGTGATCTAAGTGAGTGAGCTGACGTGTGACAGTATCGAGTTGCCACTCATTGAATATAACTTTACGGGTTAGCTTTGCCTCAGCGCTGTGCTGGCTGCGCCTTAAAATAGTCTTAATTCGTGCTAACAATTCACGAGGGCTAAATGACTTGGTGATGTAATCATCGGCACCCATTTCGAGTCCAGCCACTCGATCGGCTTCCTCGGTTACCGCAGTGAGCATAATGATCGGAATTTGCGAGTCACGACGAAGTTTTTGGCACAGGGTAAAGCCATCTTCACCTGGCATCATGATATCGAGAATGATCAAATCGGGCTGATTGGATTGCAATGAGCGCCACATCGCGTGACCATTCTCAGCCCCAATGACGTCGAAGCCCGCCCGGCCAAGGTAGTCTAATAGGGCTTCTCTTAGCTCTAAATTGTCGTCTACAACCAGTATCTGTTTGTTTTCCATTGTCGTGCATCCAAGCTTGTGCGCTCAAATATGATGCATTTTTGCTCACCCTTTCTCAATCGAGGACAGGGCAATTTTTAGATTTAAAAGTAACACTTTTGTAAGTCATCGCTTACAAACTGGTAGCGTTTTGTAACCTTCAACATTTCAAGACTCGATAAAATTTCCCTGACTTTACGTGAAACACAAAACCCGAGGATTCCTCGGATACTAAATGACTGACATAAGTCAGGAGGGAACCATGTTTGGAAGTTTATTTGGACAACTACAAAAAATAGGGCGGTCATTGATGCTGCCGGTGGCCGTGCTACCTGTCGCGGGCCTTATGCTCGGGATAGGTAATGCCGGATTTGCTTTTATCCCAGAATCTTTAAGTAAGATTATGCTGGCGGCGGGCGATGGCGTATTTGGCAATATGCAGCTGATGTTTGCGGTCGGCGTAGCGCTTGGGTTATCTAAAGGTAACGATGGCGCAGCCGCACTCGCTGGCTTAGTCGGTTTGATTATTATGAACGCCTCGCTCGGTATCGTTACTGGGCTTAGAGGTTTTGAAACGGATGCGACTATTATGGGCGTCAGCACCCTGCAAACTGGGGTGTTTGGCGGGGTGATCATTGGTGCCGTCGCCGCCCTGATGTATAACCGTTTCTACAATATTCGCTTACCCGAGTATCTTGGCTTTTTTGCCGGAAAACGTTTTGTGCCGATTGTTACTGGTTTAAGTGCCATTGTCGTTGGGGCGATTTTGGCGTTTGCTTGGCCTCCTGTAGGGCAAATGTTAGATGCCTTTTCCCATTGGGCGGCTTATCAGAATCCAGTTTTGGCTTGGGCTGTTTATGGAGCTGGTGAGCGCTCACTACTTCCAGTTGGATTGCACCACATATGGAACGCGCCTTTCTTCTTCGAAGTTGGTAGCTACATTGATCCTGAAACAGGCAAAGAGATTACTGGTGAGTTAACGCGATTCTTCGCTGGAGATAAAACTGCAGGATATCTATCCGGTGGCTTTATGTATTCAATGTGGGCGCTACCCGCAGCGGCTCTCGCTATCTACCACTGCGCAACTCCAGAGCGTAAGAAAATCGTCGGTGGTTTAATGATGTCAGCGGCGCTAACGTCGTGGCTAACAGGTATTACAGAACCTATCGAATTCACTTTCTTATTTGTTGCGCCGGTGCTGTACATCATTCATATCTTTTTGACCGGTATCGCCTTTGCCATCACCGCGTTCTTGGAGATCAAACACAGTACTGATTTTGCCCACGGCGCGATTCAGTTCTTCTTGTACTACCCAATGTCGACCAACGCGTGGATGTTTATCATCATAGGTCCGATATGGGCGTGCCTATACTATGGCTTATTCCGCTTCTTAATCGTAAAACTGGATCTTAAGACACCGGGTCGTGAGACTGAAATGGCAGAAGTCAAAATCGCGGGTCAGCCAGATGAGATTGCGGTTGATGTGATTGCCGCGCTAGGTGGTAAAGCGAATATCAAGTCTGTTGATGCGTGTATAACCCGCTTGAGAGTCTCGGTAAAAGATATTGCCAATGTCGATGTGGAAAAACTCAAGCAGCTCGGTGCACACGATGTGCTAGTGATAGGTGACAGCCTGCAAGCCATCTTTGGTACTCAGTCAGATACAATCAAGTCTGAAATTCACGGAGTGCTCGCCACCGCCTGATCTTACCTTTCATCCCCCCTATATCACCTGATAGGTAAGATTTTGCCAACCTCAAACGAGGTTGGCTTTTTCTTTTAACATCATTTGTAGTCAGAGCGATTACCGAAATTGTGTTCCGCCTGGATAGGGTTAACAAATTGATAGTTCATTTCTTATAGGATCTTTTACCCAATGTAGAAACACTTCTCATAACTGAACAAGTCAACTTTGATCAATGTGTGAGAGCGCTAGTGTAAAAACAAATTGCTCTTCTAGATGACGACATAGCGAGAAGTGTCTCGCATTTATGGGGAATGTTGAGTGATACAACAAGATAGGTTTTATATCCAACTGCCTATCTAGTTAAAACATGCACTAGCCACAATCTGAGGAATAGACACATTGGCAGATGCTAGGTTGAAAGATTTTTAACTATGGAAGGGACACGAATATGAAAAAGGAAATATCTTTAGCTATTTCATCGGCAATCGCATTTAGTGTACAGGCGGCTAGCTTTCATCAAACAGACCATGAATTCTTGCAGCAATCGGCGACATTTGGGGTTACTCAGGCCAATTGGGACGATAGTGAAATGGTTGCCACCACATTTCCGAATGCTTATAAATTCACTCGCTATTATCAGATTCCGAAAGGCGGCTTACAACCAGAGCCATTAGAGTTAGTAAACTCGCTTAACCTATCCAAGATAAAAGCAATGGACGCTGATGGATTACAAACATTAGATGTAATACTTCAAGATCGCTTAAAAAACCATTCGATGGTGGTGATTAAAGACAATAAGGTGATACATCAGCATTTTGACAATGGCATGACGGAAAATTCGACCCACCTGGGTATGTCTGTTACCAAGTCATTTACCGCGACATTAGCGGGTATTGCCGTTGCGGAGGGTAAGCTCGACATGTCGAAGCATTTAGAGGCTTATTTGCCAGAGTTTGTCGGTACGGCTTTCGAAGGCGTCACGATTCAGGAAATCGCCGACATGAGAAGTGGTCTTGGCATTAAAACACCGCCATACAAGAGCTGGGATACAAGAATGACACAAGCTCAAGAATGGAACGGAAAAAACGAATCCGGTCTACATGGTGTTCAAGACTACCTGCTACTCATTAAGGATGAAAAATATCCAGATGGTGAAGTCTACCAATATCAAGACCCAAACACAGAAGTCTTAGGCAAAGTCATTGAAAAGGTGACAGGCAAAAATCTAGCTTCCTACTTTGAAGAGAAAATCTGGTCTCAAGTGGGAGTAGAAAATGACGCCTATTGGATGACTGACCCTGATAAGTATGTTGTTGCTTCTGGTGGGTTGAACATGACGACTCGCGATCTTGCACGAGTAGGTAAAATCATCGTCAACGATGGAAAGAACTATCAGGGTAAACAGATCATTCCGGAGCAGTTTCTAAGTAATATTTGGCAAGGCAATGAAGACGTTAGAAATGCTTGGGAAAAAGGCAAAGAATACGCCTTGTGCCATGATGCTTGGTATAAAGATCAGTTCCGCGTACTAAACATTGAAGGTCATAAGATTCTTGCAATGGCTGGGATTCATGGTCAGATACTCGCGGTTGATAAGGACTCTGGTGTCGTTATTGCTATGAATGGTGGCTACCCACAAACAGAAACCCCACGTATGGCAAGCCTTATCTTCCAAGTGGTTACCGCTATTTTAAAAGCCGTTCAATAGTCATGTTAGTGATATTGCTAAAGCCAGCTCTAATTCAGAGCTGGCTTTTTATTGGAGAGTTTACTTACCATCGACGCTCCTACGTACATTTAGTGGATTAGCCGACTTCAATGCTTGAGGCAATAACTCTTCAGGTACTGCTTGATAAGCGACCGGCCGCAGCCAACGTTTAATCGCCTCTGCGCCGACAGAAGTACTCGCGGGCATAGTCGAGGCAGGGTAAGGGCCACCGTGTACCATGGCGTAACTGACTTCGACTCCAGTCGGCCAACCATTAAACACGATGCGACCTGCGACTTCTTCTAATTCAGACAGTAGCTGAGCGGCGATCATGTGATCATCGCGTTCTGCTTGTATAGTCGCAGTTAGGCTACCCGCCAAACTCTGACTCAGTTCAAGCATATCTTGGTCGTCTTCACACAAAACGACAATGGATTGGGGGCCAAAGATCTCTTCTTGCCACTGAGGATTGGAGCGCCACTTCTTGCTGGTGGTTTCAAACAGCATTGACGGTACGCCTTGTTCTGCTGCCGATAGCGTGCGAGTAAGACCTGTTTGCTGTGCTCTTCGCTCACTTTGTTCTAGATAATTGTGTCTAATGCCAGCAGTGAGCATGGTTTGCCCTTGTTGAGCGGCAATGCCTTCGCGTACGGCAGTTAGGAACTCATCGGTTGCAGTGCTTTTCGCGACAAACACGACCGCGGGCTTGGTGCAGAATTGACCGCAGCCCATATTCATCGACAACACATACTCTTCAGCCAAAGATCTAGCGCCTGATTTCATTCGGTTCGAAAGAATGAAGACAGGGTTTGAAGCGCCCAATTCACCGTAGAAAGGAATCGGTTCGGGTCTTCGCTGGGCAAGATCAAACAGGGCTCGACCACCATGAATGGACCCCGTAAAACCGACCGCCTTAATCGCAGGGTGAGTAACCACAGCCTGCCCAAGCTCGTGTGTTGTTCCTTGAAGCAGGGAAAAAACCGCTTGCGGCAAGTTTACTGCGTCGAGTGCTTTTGCTACGCACTTAGCGACGATGTCACTGGTTCCAGGGTGGGCTGGGTGACCTTTTACAATCACAGGGCAACCTGCCGCAAGTGCAGAAGCGGTATCGCCACCAGCGGTTGAGAAGGCAAGAGGGAAGTTAGAAGCACCAAATACGGCAACAGGACCTAAGGCGATGTTTTGGCGGCGAATATCGGGTTTAGGTAAAGGCTCGCGAGATGGGTTTGCAGTATCAAATATTGCCTCTTGCCAAAGACCTCCTTCCACTACATCGGCAAAGAGACGGAGTTGGGCTGTAGTGCGGCTTAGCTCACCATTAAGTCTAGCGAGGGGGAGGGCAGACTCAAGATTTGCTCTTTCTACAATCGCTTGGCGCTGCTCTTCTAAGCAGTCGGCGATGGTCTGTAAAAATTGACTACGTATATTGGGAGAGGTTTGCCTATATGCTTTTGCTACTTCATGAGCAGCAGTAATCGCCAAATCAACGTCTTGATCAGAATGCTCGGCGAATACCCCTTGCAGGGGCTGCTGTGTTTGAGGGTTTATGGCAGAAAAAGTAGTCGTGGTACTCATAGCGGGTTCCTAGTCGTTCTAATTAGATTCGGGTTATTTAAGTTCAAAGCCATATGCGTAAGGGTCTTGATCATCTACCCATATGGTGTTGTGTCCTGTGACTTGAGCCCAACCTTCGATGCTTGGCAGTATGGCCGCGCGCCCATTGACCTCGGTGGTACCTTCAATACGGCCAGTGAACAAGCTGCCAATAATGCTTTCGTGTATAAAATCTTCGCCCTGTTTGAGCTTTCCTTTGGCATACCACTGCGCCATTCGCGCGCTGGTTCCTGTGCCACATGGTGAGCGGTCGAGAGCTTTTTCACCGTAGAAAACGGCATTTCGTGCGGTAGATTCTGGCTGAGTCGGTGCCCCCGTCCATAAAACATGTGACACTCCACATACGGTTGGATCTTCAGGGTGGATACATTCGACGGCCTGCGAAACCGCCTGTCGAACTTTAGGGCTAAGCATTAGAATTTCATCTGATGAGTAGTGTTCAAGCCCTTGATAGTTTTCTTGTGGATCAACAATGACGTAGTAATTGCCACCATAAGAAACATCAACAGTTATCTCACCCAGCCCTTCCACGTTAACGGTGACGTCTTGATGGGCTAGGTAGGCGGGAACATTGTAGATCTTCACTGAGGTGACTTTCTCGCCATCTCGTTGGTAATGCACTTCAATTTGACCAGCCGGAACATCGAGGATCAATTTGCCTTCGACACGCGGAGTAATCAAACGATGTTCTAGGGCTGATGTCACGGTACCGATCGTGCCGTGTCCACACATCGGCAGACAGCCGCTAGTTTCGATAAACAGAATCGAAGCATCAGCATTCTCACTGCAAGGTGGAAGAACAACCGAACCAGACATCATTGCGTGACCGCGAGGTTCAAACATGAGCGATTGACGGATCCAATCATAGTGCTCCAAGAAAAACTGGCGCTTGTCGCTCATCGTCTTGCCTTCTAAATGTGGAACACCGCCTGCCACTAGCCGAACAGGATTACCACAAGTGTGGGCATCGATACAAAAGAAGGTTCCTTGTCTCATTTCTTGCTCCTTGAATAAGAAATTGGTTGAAGTGGTGAATTTGGATGTTATCGTGATGTTAAGTATATTTTATACAATTTTGTTTTTGAAACGTGATAAGGAGCAAAATAAATGGTGAGCAACAATTCAGCAGATTCGCAAAATATTGCAGTGATTGGTGGTGGGATAATTGGCTTGTGTATCGCTCTGAAGTTGCAACTTGAAGGTGAAAACGTGACGGTTTTCGATAAGCGTGGAGCAGGGCAAGGATGCTCAAAAGGTAACGCAGGGCATTTCGCGACCGAGCAAGTTTTTCCGCTTGCTACACCAGCACTTTTGCCTCAACTGCCAAAGATGCTTCTGTCTCGTCAAAGCCCCGTCTCAATACGCATTCAAGACATTCACAAAACCACCCCTTGGATGATACGTTTCTTACTAAATGCGAGAGATAAAACGACCAAGCAATCCACTCAAGCCTTGACTCAACTTAATCAGAACGCGATGAAAAGTTGGTTCGCGTTGCTTGAAGAAGTCGGGTTGCAACACTTAATCGAGATGGACGGTTCATTGCTGACATTTGAAAGTGAGCAGTTATTTGATTCATATCGTTCTACGCTAAAAAGCTTACGAGAACATGGGGTGGAGTGCCAAGTTTGGCAGCAAGAGAAACTGCGCGAACGAGTACCTCAACTTTCTGAATCAGTAAAGTTTGGCGTGTTTTTCCCAGATACTGGCCATAGCCTAAACCCTTACAGGCTATGCGTTGAGCTTGAGTCTTCTTTTAAGTTTCGACAAGGGAACTGGGTAGAAGAACATGTGGAAGAGGCATTTTTTGACGGTGAGTTGGGCGTTGTCGCAACGGAAAATGAAAGCTACTCGTTTGATAAAATCGTCATTGCCACTGGTGCCGAGTCAGCCGATTTGGTTAGAAGAATTACCGGCATTACGGTACCACTTCAAGCAGAAAGAGGTTATCACCTAATGGTGCCAGAGCTTAAAAATGCTCTCCCTTTTCCTGTCAGCTCAGCGGATAGAAAATTCATCATGACGCCTATGGAAGAGGGATTGAGGTTAGCGGGTACGGTTGAATATGCAGGGCTGAATTCGCCACCTAATATGAAACGCGCAACCATGCTTAAAGAGTTGGCGAAAGGGCTTTTGAAGTCGGAGTTATCGCATGATTCCGATGGTGAAAAGTGGATGGGAAACCGCCCCTCATTACCTGATTCTTTGCCCGTCATCGACAGTGTAGAAAATGGAAAAATATTGTTTGCTTTTGGCCATCAACATCTAGGTCTTACGCAAGCGGCTATCACCGCAGACTTAGTCAGTGAGCTAAGCCGACAGCGTGAACCATCGCTTAATATTTCTCCATTTGCGCTAAGTCGCTTTTGCTAAAAATTTTACAATTAAATATTGTATAAAATATACTAACACATTATGTTAATAAAAAGTTGCAAGGAAAGTGCAAAAGGAAAGAAAGATGATTAACTTAGACGCGCAGCAAATAGTCCGCTGCCTTTCGATGGTAGGGCTGATTGAGTCAATGCGATTAACCTATCAAGAGCAGGCAACTATTCCACAACGTAATGTGATGCCTTTAGAGCAAGATAAGTACGATGCGTTTGCCTTGTTACCTGCTTGGAGTGAATCGCTGATCACCGTCAAAGCTTTTACTTATTTTCCAGATAACTACATCGAAGGCAAAGACAGCTTAGCATCGAAAATTCTCGCCTTTGATCGCTCTAATGGTGAACCACTGGCTTTGCTCGATGGCAAAGTCCTTACTTACTGGCGCACTGCTGCTGCATCTGCGCTTGCTGCCGATTATTTAGCAAATCGTGATGCTGAAACCCTGCTCATTTGTGGAACGGGTAACCTTGCTCCCTACATCGCTTACGCCTATTCAGCCATTCGTCCGATACGCAAAGTTCTGATTTGGGGGCGCGATGAGCAAAAAGCACGTCAAACTCTCGATACTATTTCATCGAGCAATGAGTATCAGTCGCTGGCCAACTCTCATCAGTTCACGCTAGAAGTCATTGAAGATGTCGACTCAGTACTTAATCAAGTGGATATCATTTCATGCGTCACTGGGTCAGATAAGCCTCTGTTTAGTGGTGCTCTGGTTCAACCAGGAACTCATATCGATCTGATTGGTAATCACGACTCTGACAAGCGCGAATGTGACAGCACTGCGGTTCAACGGTCCAGTGTGTTTGTCGACAGTAGAGTTAATGTATTGGCAGAAGCGGGTGATTTGTTGATCCCGATCGAAGAGGGAGTTTTCGCTGCCAAGAACATACAAGCAGAGTTGGCTGACTTGTGTCGTAAATCTCATCAAGGTCGCAGTGATGAAGAGGAAATAACCTTATATAAATCAGTAGGTAGTGCCCTTGCTGATCTTGCGGCTGTAAAGTTTGTGCTACAAGAAAAAGAGATTTTTAACTAGGGGAAATCCCCGCTTTAATTGCAGTTTCGACTGTAAACTTAAATTGCATATAATATATAAATGGAAGGTAAAGATGAACGTAGATTGGAAAGGTGTCTACCCTGCAGTAAGTACTCAGTTTCGTAAAGATCAGAGCATTGATCTCGACGCCACTCAAACTGTAATCGATAACCAAATTAATGACGGCGTTAATGGCATTATTTGCTTGGGGACGGTCGGTGAAAACTGCGCGCTATACCCTGAAGAGAAGCGTCAGGTGCTTTCGGCCGCAAGGGAAGTGGTTTCTGATAGAGTACCGTTGATTGCAGGAACGGCAGAGTCGATAACCACTGCGGCGATTGATTACATGCAAGATGCGCAAAAAATAGGTATCGATGGCTGTATGGTGATGCCAGCAATGGTTTACCGCACATCGAATAGCGAAACAGTGGACTACTACCGTACTCTTGCGCAGGCAACGCCTGAAATGCCAATTATGATTTACAACAACCCCGTTTCCTATGGCGTCGATGTGAATCTTGATCTAATGGAACAACTGTCAGAGTGTGAAAGTATCGTTGCGGTTAAAGAGTCTACCACTGACACGCGTCGTATTACTGAGCTGTACAATCGTTTCGATGACCGTTTTACTGTCTTTAGTGGTGTTGATGATATCGCACTGGAGTCTCTTATGCTCGGTGCTACCGGGTGGATCTCTGGTTTAACCAACGCATTTCCTGCTGAATCTGTTGCTATCTATAAACTGGCAAGCCAAGGACGCTATGTTGAAGCGTTAGAAATCTACCGTTGGTTCTTACCATTACTTCGTTTAGATACGATTCCAACTTTGGTTCAATGTATCAAACTGGCGGAACAGGTGTGTGGCCGAGGCAGCGAGCAAGTACGCGCTCCTCGTCAGTTGCTTAAAGGTGAAGAACGGGCGCAAGTTGTTGCGCTGGTTGAACAAGCGATTGCGACGCGTCCAGATTTGTCTAAGTACAATCTCTAAATCATGTTCCTAGCAGGGCAAGTGCCATCTTGCCCTAATTAAACCTAGCCCGAAACTGGGTGGGTGTCATCTGCTTAACGGCGCGAAACTGGCGGTTGAAATTAGAAAGGTTAGGAAAGCCTGCTTTTTCTGCGACCAACGCGATTGGAGCCTGAGTACTAGCAAGCAGCTCACACGCTTTACCAATTCGAAACAGTTTTAAGTGGTCGGAGAAACTGACACCAAAGTGCTTTTCAAACAGCCTATATGCCGAGCTTTCACTCATGTGGAGGGCGTGGCATACATCAGAGATTCTGATCGGCTCGTGGAAGTGCTTTTCAATGTAGTGCGTAGCTCTTTCCACTTTCTGATGGGCATCCCTATCAGATATTTGGCTAATACGATAAGGCGTCGTAGAAAGTTTCTGTGATTCTAAATCATCCGCTAAGTGAATAAGAACTTCCATGACTTTTAAAGCTTGGTAGTGGCGCTCAAGCGATTCCGTTCCCATTAACAACTGCGCCACCTTTTGGGCCGTTTCGTCACTGAATTTGATACCAAACGCCGCTTTTTCTAGTAGAGCTTTGATATTACGTGCTTCGGGAATCGTTGACTGAAGCCTTTCAATCCAATGATGCTTAAGCCATACGATTATTGAGCTATGCGGCTTTTCTACACTGCTTGAAAGCCTGCCTGTGATCATATGTGGTAACCCCGGCCCATAAAGCAGAAGCGTATTGTTATGCACTTGGCCTATAGCATCGCCAGCAAGGTAGTTGCCGTTAAAGACGTTCTCCGGATCAAGGTAAAGGACCAGTTCGTATTCAGAGTGATAGTGCCATGAACAAGCAAACTCTTCTTTCTTCACGCGACAATGAAATTCTCGTACCAACCAGTCGTAATTTGGTGCGCTGAGTACATTTTCTATAAATGGTTTCATCAATAAGCCCCTTTATCCTCGCCTAGGCTAAGCCAGATGACTTTAGCCGTCAAAAACAAAAGAGATATTGAAGGAATAGTATTAGAGGTGGCTCGAATACTATCAATTGATAGGCATCGGTTTGATTAAACTAGCGATAAGTTAAAGACATCACATCGCACGAGTTGGCTCACCATGTACAAAGATAAAATTGCTCTATTATTCATTTTTACCGCATTTGTAACAGGCTTATGTGGCGCGTTTTTTTACCCACTTTCGAGCTTGTTTATCGTCGAACAGCTTGGTGCTTCGCCAATGATGTTGAGCTTATATATGGTGCTCGCAGTCGTGAGTTCCGTTGTCGTGTCGCAGCTTTTGGCTGCTCAATCAGACAAGAGCTGGCAACGAAAAACGATTTTAGTTGTTTCGTTGACCTGTTACTTGGTCACTGTAGTGAGTTTTATCTTTATCCGAGACTATTGGGTGGGGGTCGCAATAGCCACACTGTTTGGCAGCTTTGGTGGCGCGGCGTTTGGACAGTTATTCGCTATGGGGCGCGAGTACGCGGATGATAACGTTGAAGATAGCACAACATTCCTATCGACCATGCGTGCGGGAATTGCCATTGCGTGGGTGTTCGGGCCGCCAATTGCTTTTATGCTTAAAGCGAGCTTTGGTTTTGGCGCGGCATTTAGTACATCTGCTGTCATTGTCGCTGTCGGTATCTTAGTGATCATGTTTTTTTTACCTTCGTGTAAAACGGCCGCCGAAGAGTTAGAAGAAGATCCGACAATACCGAGTTCGAAAGGTAAAGGAGGCTTAATTTCCCTGTATTGCCTAGTGCTTGTTGTCGCTTTTGGCGCCAACAATCTCTACATCACCAGTATGCCTCTCTATCTCTCTCAAGAGTTACAGGTAGACCCTAACTGGTTAGGTTTTTTATTTGGTGCTGGCGCACTATGTGAGATCCCTGTGATGCTTTGGGCTGGGCGACTATCGGAGAAAGTGGGGACGGTAAGACTACTGCTTATGGGAATTGCCAGTGGTACGCTTTTCTATGCGGTGATGCTGACCAATACAAGCTTTACGGCTATGTTAGCGGCTCAATTACTCAATGGATTCTTTATCGGTATTTGTGCCACATTGGGGATGGTGGTATTGCAGGATATGATGCGTGACCGACTAGGGACAGCGTCTACTTTGTTCTCGAACACGTTAAACATAAGTATGTTGGTGGCGAGCCTATCCGTGGGCGTAGTTGGTGAGTTGTATAACTATTACACTACCCTATACGTATCGTTAATAGGGACAGTCTGCGCTTTGATATTACTTAGCCTGTTCTCGATTAAAGTGCGTCAAAGAGAGCGATTAACCGCACAGTCGGCAGCTTAGCGGGTTTTCTTTATCTCTATTCTGGTTCGGTATCACTATTTGGTGCGGAATTCGGTAGGGTAAGGATAAAGGTGGTTCCTAATCCGAGTTCACTTTCTACGCGAATATCGCCACCTAACAGACCCGTAACCAAGTTATAGACGATATTTAGCCCCAAGCCAGATCCACCTTGACCAAGACGAGTGGTAAAGAATGGGTCAAAAATTTTGCTAATGTTCTCTTGGCTGATTCCGTGACCATTGTCTTCAACGGTAATAATGGCTTTTTGTTCGACTAAGGTTCCACGGATACAGACAGTTTTATGCTCTTGTTCACTGAATGCGTGCGTAAGGGCATTGGACAGTAGGTTCATCAATACTTGAGTCAATGGACCAGGGTAACTGTTCATGTGCACACTCTTCTCACACGCCATTTCAAGAGATACTTGGCTGCGTGACAAATTAGGTGACATTGTGATTTGCAACTCATGCAATATTTCATCGAGAGCGAACTCACGCCTTTGATAACTTGATTGATCAACAGCAACTTGTTTAAAACTTGAGATGAGTTCCGATGCTCTGCGTAAGTTGCGCTCAATACTCTCAGACCCTTCGGTACTTCGAGCAATGTAACTGTCGAGCACAGAGCGTCTTAGACCCTGTTTAGTGGATTCAATGAACTCTTGATTGAAATCTTTAAGGCTAGTCGCAACCATCATAGCATTACCAATCGGGGTATTGAGCTCATGAGCCACACCAGCAACCAGCGACCCCAACCCAGACAATTTCTCTGACCTGACCAATTCTTCTTGTGTCGCTTTCAAGGTTTCTAGCGTTTCCTTTAATTCCATTGTCCGTTCATGGACGCGCTGCTCCAGTTCATGTGTTTGCAATTCAATGGTGTCCAGATGATTTCGGCGATCTCGCTCTGTATCCGCCGCCCGCTTAAACCAGTATTCCCAGCGAGTTGGAATATCCGGTATGGTAAGAACATTTTTAGTGGGGAGTTCTTCGACATATTGAGCAAGCTGAAGCGCTGGTTGGCTAAAGTTCCAATGTTGATATAGAACGACGAACAACAGTATCGCAGTAAACACGGTTGCTAAAATCAAGTTCGGTAGCAATGTGGTAAGTACATGTCGATTAATATCAGAGTTGGTGATCTCTAACACGAGTCTCCAAGGGGTATCCATTAGAGTAAATGAGATCCAGTACCCATTCGGATGACTATTGAGTCTCCCATGTGTCACTTGGTGTGCATCGCCAATCTCACTTAAAGCAAGAACACTTTGTTGAGAGACAGACTCGGTTTTGCCTTGCAGCGTTCCTTTACTGTCACCGACAACTAGCCCTTGTTGGTCTACTATGACTAATCTTCCTGTTTCGAGTGGACGCTTGGTGAGTATCTTATCTAGAACCTTGAGCGTGATATCTGTTCCTACCCCTCCAATGTATTTTGAATCATGATAGACAGGAGCAAGCAGTGAGACCATCATTCCTTTGCCACCTGCATCCATATAAGGCGTGGTCCAGACTTTGTTTCTTTCTGGGTTGGCTTCAGGGTTGATCAGCGATAAGGGAAAGGTTCCACCAGCTTCAAATACTACATCCAGTGCATCATCCAAAGTGGTGGTATTGGTGGCAGTCATAAGGTCCAGGTAACTTAGCCAAGGGTAAATATAGGTGATGACCTCTTGAGCATCGTAGTAGTAACTCCACTGGAAGTCATCGTGCTGTGCGTGCGTTGACACCACTTCAGAGGCCATAGTTAAGAGCGCGAGTTGATCAAATGAGTAATCGCGTGAATTGGAGCGCACGTAAAGTTGACCGATCTTATCTTTGAGCAATTGTGGCAAGTTTTCCCAAGGCGCATTCGCTGGTGATTGTTGAGAGTAACTCGCAAGGAAATCGAGCGAGGCTTTGTTCGGTGCAAGTTGAGGATACAGATACGCGGTTTCTATTGCGTTACGCATTGTATCGATATGGTTGAGTGACACAGAAATGGTTTTATTCAACGATAGCATCGACTCTAAGCCATACTGAGCTTGCTGACTTAACAGTTGAGATTTGACTTGCGCTCTCAGATAAAGAGCATTGCCTAATGTGATGAGAATGATCAACAGCAAGCCAATATAAATCATAGTTCGGTAGCGTTGGATCAGGGAAGTTGCCGTGAGGTGAGACTCTTGTGCTTGTGGGTGGCCATTTGGCTTTGTAGAGCTTGAGGTTTGGTTTGAGATTTTCATATCGCTCACTACCGTTCAAGTGTCTTTTTCGTTAGTAATGAAGTGGATTAGTTCTTCCATTCTCATTGCTTTTGCAAATAGCCAACCTTGCCCTTCTTCACACTGGAATTTCTTGAGTTTTTCGAGTTGGAATGTCGTCTCTATTCCTTCTGCTGTTATCTCCATGCCGAGTGTCTGCCCTAAGTTAACGATCATTTTCGCGATTGTGCAGTCATGCTCCATGGCATCAACAAAAGTTCTATCGATCTTGAGCCGAGTGGCGGGTAATTTATGCAGTACATTCAAAGAAGAAAAACCAGTTCCAAAATCGTCAATGGCGACTTTGCATCCTAGTTCTCGGACTTGTTCTAACATTCGACTTAGGTAGGGTAAGTCCTTTGCCGCGATCGTTTCGGTAATTTCTAGTTCAATTTGATGGGCTGGAATGGCATTGATAGTTAGCGCTTGCTGTAACTGATCGATAAAGTTTGGTTCATCAAATTGGGCTGGAGAAACATTGATAGCCATCGTGATATTGTTGTAACCAGACTCGATGAGTTGGCGAAACTCTTCGCAAGCGCGTTGGAGAACAAATTCACCAATTCTAGCCATCATACCGGATTGCTCCGCTAGTGGAATGAATTGGTCAGGTGGAACAAGGCTGCCTTGTTTGTTACTCCAACGTAGCAGAGCTTCAACTCCAGATAGCTCCATAGAATTAAGCCGATATTTGGGCTGATACATGAGAAACAGCCCTTTATCATCGAGTGCCTCTTTAAGTTCGGTGAGTAGCAACATTCTATCTCTGGCATCTTGCCCCATTTCAATTGAAAAGGTGATTGCAGCACCGCGATGATGGATTTTCGCCTGTTTCAAAGCGACTTGAGCATCTTTATAGCGATGCGCAAGGTCAGTTGAACTCTCTCCCAAGCGAACAAGCCCTGTACTGGCAAAGATTTTGAAGGGTTGATCGTCGACTAGGAAACTTTGATCAAACACGTCGGCGATCCGTTGCGATGTGACATCGTGATTTAAACCGACAATGGCGAAGACGTCACTACCAACCCGAGCGAGAAAGCAACGAGGAAAAGCTTCTGACAGCTTGTCAGCAACGGATTGGAGCAGCCTGTCGCCAGAGCGGTGTCCGAAGCTATCATTAAACGCAGAGAAGTCATCAATATCGATGAGTGCGAGCATAGGAGCTGAGGCAGTGTCCTCTAAGGTATACTGGTATTGCAGCAAGCGATTGAGGTTGGGGATATTGAGGAGTGGGTCCTTAAAAGCTTGCTCTTCTAAGCGACTGTAAAGCAACACATTGTCAAAGCCCACCGAAAGGTTAGCGCAAAATACTTCGAGTAGTTCGTAGTCAACGTTTTCCAACGGGCGATTGATATCAACATAGACTGCTAATCGTCGACCATGTTCCGTGGCGAAATAGAGAGTTAAGCCATTATCGAGTTGGTTGGTACGTCGCTCCAAACAATGTGTGATACGTTGACGGATTTTGGGGGAATCAAGACTTGCCAATGGGGACTGGACAAACTGGCTATATCGCCCCGCGGCGGCGATGATTTGTGCCATCGAATCGCCGCTATTTTCATTTTCCTGTACGCATATCAAACCATCTGCTTCAATTTGAATGATGGTACTGATCTGTCTTACGACACCTTCCGCAAAAACTCTCAGTCCATGATAATTGGCGAGTTCGGTACTGGCATTGACGACTTTTTCAAGGCCTTTACGCATCGCCTTCTGATTGCATATTTGCTTATACGCGCGAAGAGCACTGGTTAGAATAGTGAACAAGCGAATTCGAGTCAGTTCAGGTTTAGTACGATAGTCGTTAATGTCGTAGCGCTGAATGGTTTCCATTTCGGGCGCATAACCCGGTTGCCCTGTTCTTAAAATAATCCGTATAGCAACAAGGTTGAGCTTTTCTCTAATGACTTCAACAAGATCTAGGCCTGCACTATCCGTTTCCATGACGACATCGAGCAGGACAACACCAATATCTTGCTCTTTACTTAATAAGCGTTCAGCTTCAGCTGCAGAATAGGCGTGAAGCAGTTCAAGCGGTTTATGCTCAATGATCAGGTCTTTTAACGCCAATATGGTTGCCTGATGAACTTCAGGGTCATCATCGACGATCAAGACCCGCCAAGAAGATAGAGGCGCACTTTGTTGAGGGACTTCAGATACGTCGTCGATAATTGGCATCAAATCATCGTCTGAGTTTTCTTCGTCGTGCATTTATTCTCCATCTAAGGAAGCAGCCTTAAGCTAAGAGTTTAGTCTTAGATTGAAAGAGATGCGTAATCGCTGACATTACTAGCAGTGACCATCCTTCCCTTGAGAAAACTGCTTTCAATAGCACGCCAATTAAGCATTTGGTTTCATTTTTGAACTGGGTTGGGGTGAAATCTAACCTAAGCCTCAAGTTTGGTATTGTTTTCTAGTGTGCGTCTCTCCATGAAGTATAGTTATTAAATATATCTATAGTAATTATGGTTGTTTGAATTGGCGTCTCTTAACGATAAAAAATTAGTGCTGTTGATTCGATATGTACCGACTTTGATCGTTGCCTTGTTTGCAACTGTCATCATGTTGGTGTTTATCAGTGACAGTAAAGAAAAAGCACGCGTTAGTGTTGAATCGTTACGAAGCAATATGTTGGATCACCAAAAGCAAGTGATCTATGAGCAAGTGGAGCAGGTTTACAACCGGGTGGTCTATCGTCAGGCACAAACGGTATCAGAGTTAAAAAATCAGGCAAAGCAAAGAGTTATCGAAGCTCATCAAATCGCCGATAGTATCTTCCAAAACAACCCGAACAAAAGTAAATCAGAGATCAAGAAAATGATCTCTGATGCCCTAAGGCCTATTCGCTTCTACAATAATCGCGGTTACTTCTTCATATTTCAGATGGATGGCATCAACGTAATGCATGCCCTTAAGCCGCAAATAGAAGGTAATTCGGCGTGGAATGCTGTCGATATTAAAGGTACCTACATCTTAAGAGAGCATATTAAGCTTATTCAGCAGAATGACGGCGAAGCTTTTTATCGCTGGTGGTACCAAAAGCCGGGTTTCCCTGTTACGCAAGAATTTGAAAAGATTGGTTTTGGTAAAGCGTTTGAGCCGTATGACTGGTTTATAGGAACGGGAGAGTACGTAGCTGATGTTGAGGGAGACGTTAAATCTGCATTGATTACAAGTATTGCTGACTACCAAACTAACCAAGAAGAAAAGGTGTTTATCTTTGATGCTGATGGCGTCATTTTAGTGCATGAAAACTCTGATTTGGTTGGAAAGAACGTTTACCAACTCGACGGTCAATTGGCTAAGGCTTGGCAGAGACTCACTCGTCGTGATTTCGCACAAGGCGATTACATTGAGCCTCCAAGTGAACAAGTCAGTGCGACTTCCAAAATTGCTTATCTGAGGCAGTTTAACCCTTGGGGTTGGTATATCGGTGCCTCGTTTCCGATCAACGAAGTTAATCGTTACATAGAGAAGCAGCAAGAGATACTGGAAGATAGCCACAACCAGCAGTTAATCAACTTAGTTTTCATCAGCTTAGCCTCAACGTTGCTCATGGTTGGACTGAGCTTTGTCGCAAGCCATATTATTGTGAAGCGTTTTGGCAAGTTCCAACAACGGATTACCGATGATTTTGAACGCTTAGAAGAGTCCAAAAACCAAATGCAGTATATGGCGTTGCATGACCCACTAACAGGGCTATCCAACCGCTCTGCTCTGATAGAGCAAATTGAAACGGGAATCAAACAGTCGAAAGATAGCCAGAAAAAGCTTGCCGTTATCTTCTTGGATTTAGATGACTTTAAAAAAGTTAACGATCTTTATGGACACTCTGTGGGTGACAAGCTATTAGAGTGCTTAAGTCGTAAGTTCGAATCACTGCTTGAAGCTCGAGACTCAGTGGCTCGTTTCGGTGGCGATGAGTTTATTTTCTGTTTCCCAGCGTTAGACGACAAGCAGCATGCGATCGCGAAAACATCGGCAGTCAAAAGCGTGTTTGATGAGCCTTTGATCATTGATGGACGCTTACTGACAGCCGATTGCAGCATCGGTGTCAGTATGTATCCATGTGACAGTGATAGTGCAGAAACCTTAATCACCAATGCAGACATGGTGCTTTATCGATCTAAGCAAAACAAGAAAGGCAGTGTTCTTTTCTTTGATCATGAGATCAATCAACAGATCAAAGATGAGTATCAAATTGAACAACAGTTAAAGCATGCGCTGCGCCGTCAGGAACTCAGCGTGGTGTACCAACCCCAGATATGTACTGAGCGCGGAGAGACGGTGGGTGTTGAGGCCTTAGTCCGTTGGAACTCGAAAAAACACGGATTTGTCCCACCGGATGTCTTCATTCCTCTTGCAGAAGAAAATGGAATGATCAACGAAATAGGGCTGTTTGTGTTTAGGAAAGCTTGTGAAGATATTTGCCATTTACCGGGTAATGGCGGTAAGGGGTTAAATGTTTCTATCAATGTTTCTCCTAAACAGCTGCTACTCGATGGATTTGTCGAAAGCTTACTTGCTATAACGGAAGAGGTGGGAATAACCACCAACCGAATTATGCTTGAAGTGACGGAAAGCATTTTTATTCATGATCTGGAGAGAGTAACACCTATCATTGCTCGATTGCAGTCACACGGATTCAGTATTTCACTGGATGACTTTGGAACTGGCTACTCTTGTTTGAGCCATCTTAATCAGTTCACTATTGACGAGTTAAAGATTGATAAGAGCTTTATCGCTAGTTTAACTGACAACGCGCAAAGCAATGCATTGATTAAGGCTATTTTGGCAATCGGAGAGACTTACGAAATTAAAGTGGTCGCAGAAGGGGTCGAAACGAAAGAGCAACACATGATGCTAAGCTCATACGGTTGTAACTGTGTACAAGGTTATTACTTCTCTAAGCCCATTCCTGTTGAAGCGCTAAATATGTGGTTGCAAGAGCGAGAGCAAGCCTAGAAAGTCACTTTAAGTAAGGGCCATTTTGCAAGCCAGTTTTTTCCTTCAACTCTACTCACGAATAGTTTTTTCGGTCGCGCAGGGTTGTGAGATATTTTTAGATCAAATAGCGAGTCAAAACCGAATGCAGAAACGCATTCATATTCAAGTTTATCGTTTAGTCTAACTGCGACGGCGGTTTCTTTTTCCGGCCAGTAGCCCATCGCATCAACCGAACTTCGGTATGGTGCATCTCCATTTCGAATATGCATCAATGCTTGGTTTCTAACCTGCCAGTTTAGATTCGGCATTTCTAAGCTCAGTTGTTGTTCATATTCGAGGTAGCGGTCTGATTTTGACTCACTGCTATCGAAATAGATGACATCAACATCATTTAAAGGTGTTGCTTCAGACTGATGGTGTAATGAATCCCACACTAAATTTCGCACAAATCCAGCTGCAATATAGCAATCAGGTAGACAGAGTTCGGAAACGCACTTTAGAGCTTGAGTACGTAAGGAATCTGCTTGAATAAAGTCTATCAACTGCTTTTCAAAGAGCGTGTGTTGCATCGGGTACTCTCAATCAAAAAAGCCAAGTGCTAGAACACTTGGCTTTATCTTTTTAGGCGAGTTTTTGCTCAAACTGCTGGCGGTACATCACCATATCTTCAATGGTCAGTACTGGCATATTGTGTAGCTTACCAAAGGCGACGATTTCTGGCGCTTTCGCCATGCTACCGTCTGGGTTGGTCACTTCGCAAAGTACGCCTGCTGGCTGAAGGCCAGCCATCTGCATTAGGTCGATTGTGCCTTCAGTATGGCCACGGCGAGTAAGTACACCACCTTTGCGCGCACGCAGTGGGAAGACGTGACCAGGTCTAGCTAAGTCTGAAGGTTGCGCAGTTGGGTTTGCAGCAGTCTTGATCGTAGTAACGCGGTCTTGAGCGGAAACACCTGTTGTCACACCCACTTTCGCTTCAATTGAAACCGTAAACGCAGTTTGGTTTGCGCTGTTGTTGTTTTCAACCATTGGAGTAAGTTCAAGGCGGTCTGCTTGCTCTTCTGGTAGGCATAAACATACGATACCGCTGCATTCGCGAATCATCAACGCCATTTGCTGCGTTGTAAGTGATTCAACTGAATAGATAATGTCGCCTTCATTTTCACGATTTTCATCGTCAAGCAAAAGTACGCCACGGCCCTCTTTAAGGGCAATAAGTGCATTTTCAACGCGAGTAATTGGTTCGCCGAATTCGGCAAGTAGAGATGACTGATTCATGGTTAACTCCTAAATATCACCAGAATCAGGGCATACATGAGCACTGAGGTATAAACCCCAGCCAAAACGAAATGCACCACGACACGCTTAGATCAACCGATCTTTGCATGATGGTGTGTTTTCATTCTCTCTCATCCGGACTTTAACCGTCGGCTCTGGGTTTTCACCAGATCTGCTGACCTCGACGTATCGAGCGCTCGCGGGCTCACCCTAAACTTTGAAGGGAATACCGCCGGTGGGGAATTTCGCCCCGCCCTGAGAATAAATAAACGTTTGCTTAAATAGCGCAGAGATTGTATCGGTTCTGATAGGGAAATCAATACATTGTGGATGGAATGCGGTGGGTAAGATCGACTTTCAAGATGTTGACTTTAATTCCGCACATATTTCGTCAATAAGTAATCGTGTACGCTTTGCCATGTTAAGCCGAGCTGGATAAAGCAATGAAATAGAAACGTTTTGATAATGCCAATCCGGCAAGACAGGTACGAGCTTACCTTCATCGACAAGTAGCTGTGCTGTTTGTTCTGACATAAGACCGAACCCAAAACCTTGCTCAATCAGTAAGCAATAGCTAGATACAGTGCTCGCTGAATGTTTGTAGTTAGGACGTATTGTTTCCTGTTCGCCACTATGGTGAGTTAAAACAATAGACTGCGTTCTATTTAAGTCTGTGAGTGCAATCAATGCACAACTCTCTAGCTGACTTGGTGAGTTCGGCAAAGGGGTGTCTGATTGCGCACTTGCGTACAGTTTTAGCTTGGTGCTAGTCAGAGGAATTGATATCAAATTTGAATCAGGAAGAACACCTGAGCGAATCGCGAGATCGATTGAGTCATCAATTATTGAAAGTGGTTGTTCGGTGATCTGTAAGTCAAATTGAACATTGGGATAAGTGTTACTGTATTGCTTAAGAATGGGTAATAGTATCCATTGGTAAACATCGTCAGTCGCTGTGAGTTTAATTGTTCCCTTAATTTCCTCTGAGAAACTTTTGACTTCCTCTGCGCCTTCAATTCCGAGTTTGAGCAGCTGACTTGCGTGCTTATACAAAGCTTCTCCCTCTGCGGTAACGGTGACTTTACGCGTACTCCGTTGAAGTAGTTTGGAACCAAGATACGTCTCTAGCCGAAATACTTGTTCGCTCACCTTGCCCCTTGGCATGTCGAGGTGTTTACCCGCTTTCGTGAAACTTCCTGTTTCTACCACTTTCGCAAATATGGCCATAGGTTTTAGATAATTAAGGAGCATGTTAATTGATACCTTTTTGGTAGCAAAGAAGGATTATTTTAGCGACTTATTCAATCAATAGGCAAGTGGCAAACTGTTTACAACAATTAGAGGAACACGTTATGACAACAAGAACAATTGCAATTATTGGTGGAACAGGGCGCGTAGGTAAGCAAGTGATAAAAGAGGCTCTAGTTCGAGGCTATCAACTCAGAGTATTGGCGAGAACACCTTCGAAGGTAGAGGCTCATCCGAGTGTTACCGTGATTAAAGGAGATGCTTTAGAACGCGATAGCTTAGATGTGTTACTACAGGGTGCTGAAGCCGTCGTATCAACGCTGGGGCCTGCTGGTATGAATGAGAGCTTAAAAGCTGCGAAGCAATCGGCCAAAGCAATGCCGTGTTTCAATAGTACGCGAGAGCTACTTCCTTTGCTTGCAAAGCACAATATTCGACGCTTTATGCTTACTGGCGGTATTAGTCAACGTTTGCCAGAAGACAATAATAGTTTGTTTACAAAGTTTATGTTGAGTTACGTTGCCCCGAAGTTTCTTGGAGATATCTCGATCGATCGCGAAAAAGAGTATCAGTTGTTAAAGCAGTCAGATATTGAGTGGACAATCGCTCGATGTGGGAAGATGGAAGATGATGTTTCAGAGAAACCTCTGAGGGCGAGCGGTGAAACCCTCGAAGGGTTTAATATTTCCATTCATAACATTGCGGACTTTTTGTTGACTGAGATGGTCGATAAGAACTTCATTCGTCGAGGCGTTTATCTTTCAAATTAGGATCACGCTTATCTAGAACTAATGATAAATAGGAACAGTTCGACTACGAGTCCATCTCTTTTTTACATCCTAGTTCGTCTTTAATCTGATGTTTATCGAGACTGAAGAGGCAAAGTGATGAAAATCGAACATATCGCAATTTGGACAAAACAACTTGAAGTACTTAAAGAGTTTTACATTAAGTACTTTGATGCGACGGCCAACGAAAAGTACCATAACCCAAGTAAGAAATTCTCTTCGTATTTTCTTTCCTTTGATAGTGGCTGCCGACTAGAGCTAATGGAGATGGCAGGGGTTCCAGAATCAAAAGATGATTTGTATGAACAGTTTACTGGCTTGATTCATTTTGCGATTTCATTGGGGAGCGAACAGGCTGTCGACGAGTTAACGGCTCGCTTGGTCGCGGATGGGTACGAGAGAGTCGACGGTCCAAGGCATACTGGCGATGGCTACTACGAAAGCTGTGTGTTTGACCCAGATGGTAATCGACTAGAACTAACGGTATAGAGATGGATAAAGATAAGGTTTTACTGCAACTATTTAATCGGGAAGCTGAGCAGCAAGCTTTGGTGAACAAAGAAGCCCTATCACCAACGCAAATGCAGGGTAGTGAGTATCGACAATGGCTTGAAGGTAAGCGTGACCTTATGCCTAGCGATGTTCAGGACAATCATTGGATTAAGACCTGCACTGGTGGCTACATTACCGAAGTCGCTTTTCATTGCGATGGTACTTTAGATGAGTATCGATTGTTTGACCGTTTCCATACTACGGGGAAATGGACATTGAAAGAAGGACTCGTCTCGGTAGAGGTTTATAAAGGGGGGAACACCTACAGTTTTAGTATTGTTGGTAACGCAGAGATCAATATTCATTCTGCGGTGGAACACAAGAATGGTGAGCTTCACTCCTACCTTAAGCTGTCGCAGATTAAATAGGGAAACCTTTATGGGCTAGTTGTGCCTATTTAAGGGCTACCAATGGTGCTTGGTAACCCTAATTAGCTTACTTAACTGGCTCAGTATGAACATCTACTTCGCCAGTCGTTTGATTTACTTTTGCATGGTAGGTGAAGTCGGGATCACCGTAGTGCTTGAAGGTGAAGTGAAATTCTTCGGCAGGTGCCCAAATCTTAGCATCATAAACCGCTTTAATATCGTAACCATCTTGTTGATAAAGCTCTATCGCCATGACTTTCTCCTTGGCACTTTGTCGTTGTGACTCCAGATCTGCCACTGGCTCTACAGATGGGTTACTTGGGTAAGACTCGCCGTTGAAGCTCATCAGTCGGTATGCGCCATTACTCCAAACGATAAAGTCTCGCCAGCCATTGCGATAGCTATCAGCGAGTAAGATAGGCGTATCAGTGACCGTCATATCTGTGATGATGTTGCCGGTATTACTGAAAATGGTTGCGCTACAGCCGCCGCTGCCACAAAAGTAAGGATCTCTGATTAGAACAAAGTACTCAGGATTACCATCATTGTTTAAGTCTGCTTTCCCTGATAAGTATTTGAGGTTATCAGTGGTTAGCGAGAGTCCTTCAGGGGCTAAGATTTGCGAGTCTACCCAGTCTGCAATCAGAGCATCATGACTCTTATCCGCCTCGTTTTCGATGTCGCCAGTTGATGAGCAACCAAACAAAGAGAGCGAGCCCGAGATTAATGCTGTAGCAATGAGTTTGTTATTCATCCAAGTTTTCTCTGTAGTATGTTGTTGGGTCTAGGTCCTAGTATACGCACTACTTTGCACCTTGAATAAAAGTTTTGATATCAAATAAAAAGCCAACTCAAACAAATGAGTTGGCTTTTGGTTCACTATACTTTACGAACAATGTTAACCGTAGGCAACACTCGGGAACCAAAGAACTAACTGTGGCCAAACGACCAGACAAACCAGCGCAACTAGCTGAATGGCGATAAACGGAATAACGCCGCGGTAGATATCTTTTAGTGCGACACCCTCTGGGCAAACCCCTTTCAGGTAGAACAACGCAAAGCCAACCGGTGGGGTTAGGAAGCTGGTTTGCAGCGCCATAGCTACCAACATCACGAACCAAACCAAGCTTGGGTTATCTACTACACCGTGACCATCTAACTCAATCCCTAGGCTTGCGATGACTGGTGCAAGTAGCGGCAGCGCAATTAAGGTGATTTCAATCCAATCAAGGAAGAAGCCAAGTAAGAAAACGATCATCAAGATGAAGGCGACAATGCCATAAGGGCCAAACGGTAAGCCGCTTAAGAATGATTCAATGAGCTCATCTCCACCTAGCTCGCGTAATACCAAAGCAAAACACGAAGCACCTAAGAAGATCATAAAGATGTAAGCCGTAGTGCCGTAAGAAGCCAGCAACACTTCTTTCAGTACCTTGAGATTAAGCTTTTTATTGTAAGCCGCGAGCATAGTGGCACCCATCGCCCCGATGCCGGACGCTTCAGTGGGAGTAGCAACTCCAGCGAAAATAGAACCCAGTACGCAGAAGATCAGCATGACGGTTGGCGTGATGTCTTTGAAAACTTGCAGAATCAAGTTCCAGTCAACGGGTTCGACATCTTCTGGCACAGGCGCTTTGTCCGGATTCATCTTACCTACAACCAGAATGTAGATGATATACAAACTACCCAATAGCAGACCCGGCATGATGGCACCCATAAATAGGTCACCAACAGAGAGGCCAAGCTGATCCGCCATGATCACAAGCATAATGGATGGGGGAAGCAAGATACCCAGTGTCCCTGCCGATGCGACGGTGCCGAGAGCAAGAGGTAGGTGATAGCCCTGACGCATCATGCTTGGCAGTGACATCACGGTTAACAACACCACAGAAGCACCGATGATCCCAGTAGAAGCCGCTAAGATGATGCCAATTGCCATCACAGTAATGGCCAAGCCGCCGTGAACCTTGCCAAACAGAGCCTGCATTGAATCCATGAGCTTTTCAGCGATCCCTGATTTATCGAGCATGTTACCCATGAAAATAAACATAGGCAGGGCAACCAAGATCCAGTTGTCCATGATCTTGTAGATACGGTTAACCACCAAACCCAAACTGGTGTAATCGAGGCCAGTAAAAGTATCGAGATAGATATCCGTGAAATACCCCACTGCTGCAAACACAACGCCAATACCACCAAGTACGTACGCGACTGGAATACCGGTAAACAGCAGTAGGATAAACGAGCCAAACATGGCGATCACAATCCATTCATTCGCTTCCATGATTTGCTCCTTTTGATTGTTCGCCACCAAACAAGGTTTCTAAATTACGCAGAATTCTCGCTAGCATCGACAGCAGTAACATCGTAAAACTTAGTGGGATAACGCTTTTGATAAGCCAGCGATAAGGCAGTCCGGATGGGGACGCGGAACTTTCATTCACGCGCCAAGACTCATAAGCGAAATCATAAGAGTGAAGAATCACAATCACGACGAAAGGTATCGCTAGCAGGGTTAGTCCAAATAGATCGACGAGTGCTTTTTTACGTTCCGAGAACTTGTGATAAAACAGATCGACGCGTACATGTAGGTTGGATATTTGCGCGTAAGCCGTACCAAACATCACCGCCGTTGCGTACAGGTGCCATTGCAACTCTTCTAACGCAATTTGGCCATTGGAGAAGACTTTTCTCAGTACTACCTGAATGATGATCACCGCGACTAAGGCTAGGTTCGTCCATGCCAAGGCCTTACTCGCGGTGGTGATTAAGCGCTCAAGATGGCAGTACATAGGGACTGTCGGGGTTGAATACAATACTTTGCTCATTGGTTACTCCTTACAACCGTGGTCGACGTTTTCACGTCGACCTTTAATACCAACCAGAATAAATACCTGTTCATTCTTGCTAGTTAAAATCACTGATAGCAGCGTTATAGATTTTGTAGGTAGAGCAACTAGCTAGCTGCAATCTATGCCTTGCTCTAAGCGATTTTTCCTGCGCAATTATCTGATCACCTATTTATCCCGATTGGTATAACCAATTTACGCAAGCTTATTGGCTTTGGGTTTCACGAGGTAAGAAGCCATTTGCCGCCCACAGCGCGTATCCTTCACGGAAGGTGCTTAGGTCACTCCAGACTTTATCGAAGAATGGGTCGGCGGCTTTTTTCTCATCAACCACTTCTAGCCACGTGTTCTTAAACAGGCTGAGCATTTCTTTGTTCCAGTAACGAATCTCTACGCCGTTTTCCTTAGCTTTTTCCATCGCAGCAAATTGCAGAGCTTCACCTTCTGCAATTGAGTAGGTCATGGTTGCCATACAAGTGGTTTCAACTGCCGCTTGCTGAGTGTCACTCATCTTGTTCCAAGTATCTTTGTTGATCAGAAGCTCGAATACCGTGGATTGTTGGTGCCAACCCGGGAAGTAGTTGTACTTAGCCACTTTGTGGAAGCCTAAACGTTGGTCAATGGCAGGCTGAGAGAATTCTGAAGCATCAATTGCCCCTTTCTCCAGTGCGCCGAAAATCTCACCACCGGGTAGTTGAACCGTACCAACGCCAAGTTTTTCCATCACCGATGCACCAAGGCCGAAGAAGCGCATGTTAAGGCCTTTTAGATCCTCTGGTTTCTCGATGGGCTTGCGGAACCAGCCTGATGTTTCAGGGGAAATGATCGCACAAGGCATCACTTTTACGTTGTAGCCACCTTGGTCATACATCTCTTGATAGAGCTTTAGCCCGTTGCCGAAGAATAGCCACGCCATGTATTCACCCGCTTCTGGGCCAAATGGCACGGCAGAAAACAGTGCGGATGCAGGAAGCTTCCCTTGCCAGTAACCTGCGGTTGAATAGCCAGAGTTGACCTTACCTGTAGATACTGCATCAAGGATTTCCGCAGGACTAACCAACTTACCTGGCTCATAGATCTTCATTTTGATCGTACCACCCGAGGTTTTGGTGATGTGATCGGCGTACCATTGAATCGGTGTACCAAGAGCAGGTAAGTGGCTACCAAAAGCGATTGGGGTTTTCAGTAAGACCTTTTTATCTGCGGCTTGAGCGCTGATAGAAAGACCTGAAGCTGTAAGAGTGAGTGCAGTAGCGATGGCAACTTTCTTAAGGTTCATGGGGGTGTCTCCTTGTTAAGCTGAGTTCCTTGTCAATATTGAGAAATGTGAACATCGCGTAGTAATTTGTGTTAATGCGATGTTACATTTGAGCTTAAGTTTAGAGAGGGGATTTATTGCTCTCTATTGGGAGAATTGCGCAAATTTAGTCGGTATTAAGTGCAATTTTCCGAATAAAGTTTCAGTAAAACTACGTACAAGCATGGATGGCGAAATGGGATTTGTAAGTAATAGAAGGCTCACGCTCAACATCATTCTACTATCGATAGTTCCTTTAATTATCGTGGTGGTCATTGTTGCTAGCATCCTATTTAGTCAGGCAAAACAACTAGTTGAAGAGCAAGTTGCCTTGACCCGAAATAATGTCCTCGCGGTCAAGAAGCAAGAATTAAAACAGTACGTAGAAATGGCAGTCAAAAGTATCGAGCCTTACTACCTAGATGACTCGTTAACTGAGGAGCTAGCCAAGCAAATTGTTGCCGAAAAGTTGAGCAGCCTCACATATGGCAGTGATGGTTATTTCTTTGCCTATACCTGGGAAGGCGATGCGCTCGTGTTGCCATATCAAACAGATCGAATAGGAAAGAACTGGTGGAACGTCGAAGATGTTCAAGGAAAAAAACTGCTGCAAGAGCTCATCCAAGCGGGAAAAAACGGTGGCGGTTTTGTCGATTACCTATGGCATAAACCCTCGAAGAAAGAACCGTTACCCAAGCTGAGCTATGCGGTCTCGCTTGATAAATGGCAGTGGATGGTGGGGACTGGGGTCTATCTCGACGATATTGAGCGACAAGTCGAGCATATGCAAAACGGCTTTGACCAGAATGTTGGCAAAACCAGTACCGCCTTGTTTGGTTTGGTATTTGTTGCTGTGTCTGTGATTGCCGCTTTGGGCGCTTCACTTAATCTCAATGTTCGCCGATTAGCGAATCAACAGTTAAGCGTATTGAATCAACAGATTATCGATTCGCAAGAGAATGAACGTCGCCGCGTATCGCGAGAACTGCATGACGGCGTCAACCAGTTGTTGGTCGCCGCTAAATACCGTTTAGACAATGTCTCTAAAGAAGAGAATGAAGAGAAAAAAGAACTTGAGCTCGATGCGAGTAAAAACGCGATGGAGCAGGCGATTGTCGAATTAAGAAGAATTTCGCGTGATTTACGCCCACCGCAACTGGATGACTTAGGGCTGGTGGCGGGGATTGAAGCCTACATTAACGAGCTAAGAGAGCGCACGCAGTTAGAGCTCGTGTTCGAACACGATATAGATGGAGAAGAGTTTTTACCAGAAGTAGAAACGACCTTGTATCGGGTTGTGCAAGAGGCACTGCATAACGTCGAAAAACACGCCAATGCACAAGGCGTTGATGTGATTATGCAAAGAGAAGGCAGGATGTTGATTTTAACCGTCAGTGACGACGGGGTCGGTATTCCGGCCAAGAAACTAAAATCAGGAAAGCGCAAACAACCTATATTTGAACATATGGGATTGCAAAATATGAAGGAAAGGATTCAGGCGATTGGTGGCACATTTGCTGTAACCAGTGAGCAGGGACAAGGTACAGAAGTACGAGTGAGCTTAAACATGGAGTTTGTATGATTAGACTTGTATTAGCCGACGATCATCGTTTGATGCAGGACGGGCTAAAGTCGCGACTTGAAAGGGAAGACAACCTAGATATCCTCGCTTGCGTGGGAACAGGTATCGATGCACTGGATACCACACTGTCACTTAAGCCCGATGTGTTGTTGCTCGATATCAATATGCCGGGTCTCAATGGGATTGAAGTCTTAGAGAAACTAGAAAAAAACCATTCACGCACGGCAGTGATTATGTTGTCGATGCACGATAGCCGAGACTATGTCGTTCGCTCTGTCAAAGCAGGAGCGAAAGGGTATGTGCTCAAAGATGTGGGTTCTGAAGAGTTGGTCATGGCAATCAACCAAGTGGCGCAAGGGCGTTCTTATTTGTGTCCTCAGGCATCAGACCGCTTGCTTGAGCAGATAAACGATAAGTCAGAGCCAAAAGACGATACGCTAACTAACCGCGAGTCAGATGTGCTAAAAGCGATCGTTAATGGCGCGTGTAATAAAGATATTGCCGACTCGCTTCATATCAGTGTTCGCACGGTAGAAACGCATCGACTCAGAATCAAAAAGAAGCTGGGTGCGACCTCAACAGCGGCTTTGGTCAAACTCGCTCTGCAAAAAGGCTTGGTGAGTGAATGACAACAAATCTGCTTTCAAGCCGACAGCCTATTCTGGATAAGATAGTCTTCTTTTGTGCCGTGATTCGATTCGGCTCTTTTCGTGAGGCGTCCATTCAACAAGGTATTTCTCCTGCGGCGGGCAGTCGGTGGGTTAAAGAGCTTGAAGAAGCGATGTCTGTCGAGCTGATTAAACGCAGCACGCGGCAGTTGAACGCCACTCAAGCAGGCCAATTACTCTATGAGCGCTTTTCTCCGCTATTGCCTGACATTCATAGCTTGTGTGAAGAGGTGCAAAATCTAGCTGAAGAGCAGCGTGGTGAGATAAAGCTCTCTTCCACCCCCTTATTTGCACGTCAATATTTGACCAAGATTGTCGCCGAGTACATTGAGATGCACCCTCAGGTGAACTTTAAGATCTTTATTGAGGCAGGAGAGTTTGATCCGCTCAGTATAGACTTCGCGTTTCGTGCCAGCGCCAGTTATGACGGTGAGCCAGAACAAGATTCGTTACTTGTGCGTAAGCGGCTGCTGCGTGAGCCCTTATATTTATGCGCCTCTCCCCAATACCTTGCTCATCATGGCATGCCAGAAAATCCCAATGAGCTTGGTCAGCATCGTTGTCTATATGCGCGAACCTTGGTTGGTGGCAACCGATGGTGCTTTGAGCGTGATGGAGAAACGGAGATAGCCACCATTCAAGACACACTAGAGTGTGACAACAGCGAAATGCTGCTTGAGCTCGCCCTAGAAAATGCTGGGATTGCTTATCTACCTCATTCCTTGGTGAGCAAGCAGATTCAAGACGGCGAGCTGCAACACATCATGCAAGATTACCAGTGCGCGAGTTTTGATATCGACCTGTTTTTCCGCCCAAGAACGCCAATGCCAGAACGTTGCCTCGGCTTTAAACAGTACCTCTATCAGAGGGTCGAAGAGATCTGTGCCGCTCACTCCCCTAGCTAAAAACTATTCCTAATATGAAATTCACAATCTCTATTTGTGCAATTAACAACAGCGCCGACAGGAACTAAGCTGATTTGGTAGAAAGAAACTTGGGCAGAGACAACAAGGAAGGTTGAAGTGGTCGTAAAGCTTACGCCAGAACAGGCAGCGCAATGGATTAATGACGGTGATTCAGTATTACTCGGAGGTTTCATTGGCAGTGTCGTGCCTGAAGCCATTGAAAGAGCCATTGGTGAGCGTTTTACTCACACTCAGCAACCGAAAGATCTTACTCTAGTTTTTGCCGCAGGGCAGGGCGATGGGCGAGGTCGCGCTGTTAATCATCTTGCGAAACAAGGTCTAGTGAAACAAGCCATTGGTGGGCACTGGGGTTTAGTCCCTAAGCTACAACAGTTAGCGGTCGACAACCTGATTCAAGGCTACAACCTTCCTCAAGGTATTATCTCTCACTTATTGCGTGACACCGCAGCAGGAAAGTCGGGCACGATTAGCAAAGTCGGGTTAGGTACGTTTGTTGATCCGAGAATCGAAGGGGGAAAGATCAACTCAGCAACCACGCAGGAGTGGGTAGAAGTGATTGATCTGCTCGGAGAAGAACACCTGTTCTATGACAAACTGCCCGTCAATGTTTCCATATTGCGAGGTACCACAGCCGATGAGAACGGCAATATCACTATGGAAGATGAGTGCTTAATTGTTGAAAGCTTAGCGGCGGCGCAAGCAGCAAAGAACAACGGGGGCAAAGTGATCGTTCAGGTGAAACGTGTAGTCGAAGCCGGAACACTCGATCCACATGCGGTGAAGATTCCCGGGATTTTTGTTGATGCTGTGGTTGTGTGCCAAGACGAGGCAGAGCATATGCAAACCTTCGCCACCATGATGAATCCTGAGTTTGTGGGAATAGTAGCTCCTCAAGAATACGCAATACCTTCTGATTCTAACCAACCTATTAAGCTTGATGCGAAAACCATTATTGCTCGTCGCGCAGCGATGGAGTTAGAAGTTAACTCGATTTTAAATTTAGGGATTGGTGCCCCGGAATATATTGCACAAGTCGCGCAGGAAGCGGGGGTTTTGGATCATTTCACCTTAACGGTTGAGCCGGGCGCTGTCGGTGGAACGCCGCAAAGTGGATTGGACTTTGGTGCCTCTCGTTTACCACAAGCCATTATCAGCCAAGACCAGATGTTCGATTTCTATGATGGTGGCGGCGTCGATCAAGCCTTTCTTGGCTTAGCCCAATGTGACAAAAGCGGCAATATTAATGTCTCTCGTTTTGGAAGCAAAATTGCAGGTTGTGGTGGTTTCATCAATATCACGCAGAACGCGAAGAAGGTCTACTTTTGCGGCACTTTTACCGCACAAGGTTTACAAGTTGAGGTAAATCACCAAGCTTTGACTATTATTCAGGAAGGTCGACAGAAAAAGCTCATTAACCAAGTAGAACAAATCACGTTTAGTGCTAAGCAAGCCGTTATGAGCAACAAGCCTGTTCTGTATATCACCGAAAGAGCGGTGTTTCGCTTAACGGTGAATGGATTAGAGCTAATAGAAATAGCTCCGGGTATGGATTTAGAGCGAGACATCTTGCAGCACATGGATTTCGCTCCTGTCGTCAGTTCGTCATTAAAATTTATGGATACTGCAATCTTTGACACGCAGTTTCGACTCAAAATTAGTAAAGATGAATAGCGGTTCAATCGTTCATCGATTTCCAATCAAGGCAGGCACCGATAAATCGGTAGGCTAAGTGCGTTTGCAATTGATTGGTTTTACTCGTCAGTTTTTTATTTGCCCATAAGGATTAAGACATGTTTGAGAACAAAATTTGTCTGGTAACAGGCGCAGCGCAAGGAATAGGTCGAGCAATCACTGAGAGATTTTCTCAAAACGGAGCAAAAAAGGTATATGCCTTAGATATGAATTCGGACGGATTAGCCGCGGCATTTTCTGATATAGAGAATGTGGAAGCTGTTACGGTGAATATCTGTGACCGACAAGCGATTGCCGAGCTGGTGGAGTCAATTAAACAACAATACTCGCGCGTAGATGTGTTAGTGAATAACGCAGGTGTGACCCGAGACGCACTGATCGACAAAATGACAGAGCAAGAATGGGACTTTGTACTAGACGTTAACCTAAAAGGTGTATTCAACCTGACTCAAGCCATCGCGCCGTTAATGATGGAAAACAACTACGGCTCGATTGTGACTATGTCTTCAGTAGTTGGGACCGACGGCAACATTGGACAAACCAACTATGCGGCCACAAAAGGTGGAGTTATCGCCATGACAAAAGGGTGGGCGAAAGAATTTGCACGTAAAGGGGCTCAAGTTCGTGCCAACTGTGTTGCACCTGGCTTTATCGAAACGCCTATGACCGCTGATTTACCGGAGAAAGTACTCGATATGATGAAAGGCAAAACGCCACTTGGCCGTATGGGGACAACCGAAGATATCACCAATGGCGTCGAGTTTTTAGCCAGTGACAAGTCAAGCTTTATCACTGGGCAAGTTCTTAAAATAGATGGTGGGTTGGTACTCTAAGATGACCGAAAAAGTCTATATTGTTGCTGCCAAGCGGACTCCGATTGGCAGCTTCCTTGGTGGGCTGAGTTCCCAATCTGCCGTTGAATTAGCGAGCTTAACCATTAAGAGTGCGCTTGCCCAAGCTGAAATTGACCCGACCATGATTGATGAAGTGGTGGTGGGTAATGTGCTCGGTGCAGGTTTAGGGCAGGGTGTGGGTCGGCAAGCCGCTATTCACGCAGAGATACCTGTTACAACCCCTGCGTATACCTTGAACATGATCTGCGGCAGTGGCATGAAATCCATACTCAACGCCATAAACTCGGTACGAAGCGGTGACGCAAACATTGTGGTTGCCGCGGGCACCGAAAGTATGAGTAATGCTCCGTTTGTGATGGATGGGAAATGTCGTCAAGGCAATAAAATGGGTGATGTCTTCTTGGTTGATACCATGCTCAAAGATGGCTTAACGGATGCTTTTGGCGGTTTTCATATGGGTATTACTGCTGAAAACATTGCCAAGCGCTATGAGATAAGCCGTGAGGAGCAAGACGCATTTGCTCTGCGCAGCCAATCAAGAGCTGAGCAAGCAATTAAGTCTGGTTGCTTTGAACAAGAAATCGTTCCTGTAGTGATTAAATCACGCAAAGGTGAAAGCGCTGTGAATCTTGATGAGCATCCGAGATTCGGCACTACCATAGAAAACTTATCTGGGCTTCGAGCGGCATTCGATAAGCAAGGGAGCGTAACTGCGGGAAATGCCTCTGGCTTAAATGATGGTGCGGTAGCCTTGATTGTTGTCAGTGAGCAAGCGGTTCAGCAGCATGGGCTTGTTCCTCTGGTTGAGGTAGTCGCAACAGGACAAGGTGGTGTTGAGCCTGATGTGATGGGACTAGGCCCAATCCCGGCGGTAAAACAAGCATTGCAACGCGCAGAGCTCGAGCTGAGTGATATTCAAAGGTTAGAGCTCAACGAAGCCTTCGCTGCGCAAGCCATTGGAGTGATGAAAGGGCTGTCTGAACAGCATCAAGTGCCTTACGGTTGGTTTGAAGATAAAACCAACGTCAATGGCGGTGCGATAGCCCTTGGGCATCCAATCGGTGCATCGGGGGGGCGAATTGTCACTTCGTTGATCTATGAAATGATCCGCTCTAAAACCCAGCTTGGCCTAGCCTCTCTGTGTATCGGTGGTGGTATGGGTACTGCGTTGATTCTCAAGCGGGTTAGTTAAGCTTAACGTCTCTATAGCGTTACAAGCGCTGTTAGATACAGGCCAAAACCATAGAAGGTATGCGCTAACAAACTTAACCCTCGTGCTTTCCACGGCGAGGGGGTTTTCGTTGCGGCAATACCAAACCCTAAGCAAGGTTGGATGATCAAGAATGGAAACGCTAGAGTCACTATGCCTGTAATGAGTGCTGGTGCGATACTCGGATTCATCAGCCATGTTTCGCCCAAAATAAGTATGTGGACTAACGCAAATACGATACCGGTCAAATAATGTAGAGCCCAACCCAACGGCTTTTCTCCTTTGACTGGTGCAGTAGCCATAATCGGACGATGAACCCATTGTCCGTTTGGTATCAAATATACCCAACGCGCGACTAAGGCGTAATCAAGAGGCGGAATGCCAAGCACTCGCTTCTGAATTAAAGCCCAAATATCCATGATCACCGTCGCGCCGATACCAACCCAAATCGCTTGTAGCCAAATTGATAGTTCCATTTCGTTTTCCCTGTTGTAATTCGTTTTTAACCTGTTAGTTTTGAATCATGTTACAACTTGAAGTTAACTTTAAGTCAACGGGAATATTTATGGATATTGCAGTCGTTTCTAAAGAGTCAGGTTTGGCGCCGTCCACGCTAAGGTATTATGAAAAGATTGGGCTGATTCGTTCGATTGGAAGAAATGGCTTACGTCGACAATACTCACCTAATGTTTTGAATAAATTAAATATTATTTCACTGGGCCGGGCTGCGGGGTTATCACTAGAAGAGATCGCCTCCATGTTCGATGTCGACGATGAATTGGCTATTAACCGAAATTTGCTTACTCAAAAAGTGGAAGAAATTGATGAGCAAATCAAGAGGCTGGCAATAGTACGCGACAACCTTAACCACGTCGCGAACTGCCCTCAACCCTCTCATCTAGAGTGCCCATCTTTCCAAAAACTGATGAAGTCGGCTAAACGCTATTTACCATAAAGTGAGATTTTTGATTAGAAAGTGTAAAAGAGACGGATACCTTTAAAGAACTTAAGCGCTAAAACCTTGATAGAGAAAATACACCCCCAAGCCAAACTGAAAAGCGATGATGAACCAGTAAGCTATTGGGTGTGAGGCTTTGCTCACATCGAACCACCCCCACCAATCAAGAATCAATATGGTGTCAGTTTCTTCTTTGACTAAATCCCAAATAGTGAAAGCGATTAACGCCAAACCTAATACTACTGCTATGTTCATATCTGTTTTTAATGATGTCACTCTTAAGGAGTGAGCTGTTTAGCAAAGCGGATAGTTTTGTCACTTTTAGGAACTCCGTTCCTTACAGGTTGCCAATGACCGTCAGATAACACCCCGTAGCTAGAGAAACTTCTCAATTAGAATTTCATCTATGTACACACCGGCTACCTTGGCGTGTTTCTTAGCCCTGCCTACAACTTCAAAACCTTGCTTCAAGTAGACTGTTAATGCTCGTTCATTATCACTACGAACGTAAGCAAACAACTTTTCATATCCTTTTCGCTTTGCTACTTCAAAGGTAGACTCAAATAGCTTTTTAGAAACGCCTTGGCCTTGACTAGAACCAGCGACAAATGTCCCAATAACTCCGACATGGTCAAATGCTTTAGTGTATGCCGCGAATGGCTCCACATTTTGAAAACCAACAATCTCGGAGTTTTCAGTATTCACCGCAACAGAAAATACACCTTCGCCCGGAAACTGTGTGATGAACTCTTTTTCTTCATCCACCGAAAACGTGGTATCCAATACAGTGTATAAGCCTTCAATAATGATTGGGTTGAGTACATCAGCGATGCCTTGAGCATCTTCTACGATTACTTGCCTTACTACTACACTCATTCAATAGTGCTCCTGTTGTATCAAATCTAGGCTTCTACAAAAGTCGTTTTTTGGCCACAACTAACGTTATGTATAGGGGTTGTGCCATCTTAAAAACCAAACTTAACACTGTAGTGAAAAATGCCGATTTACTTTAGACTTGCTTGAATTATTAGTAGCTCAATTTCATTGTTCGATGTGTTAACCAAACCATGTGTGCCAAAACGTTTGTTAGCTAGCTTGTAGATGACTACTCAGTAATACTTACTTTACGCTCTTTCTCTGGTGTCGACCATTTGATGATTGCTCTAAGGTTCATTGAAAAAAAGATGATATTTGCAATTATCATCGCCACACTGCCAGTAAGATAACCAACTGCAACCCAACTGGTGTTACCGCACATCATTAAAATAAACCCAATTTTGTTCTTATTTCCAATTTGCCAAATAGCAAGAAACGTAAGTACCATTGCAACCCAGTCAATTCCATAGTACTGAAAATATTCCATTTTTTCCTCCAAGCACATAACAATTATTAAGGAAGAGCATTTCTATATTCAGTTCCTCCCCAACTCTCATTATTTGTCATCGTACCATTTCGCATTCTGGTAGTTAAACAAAAAGAGCCAACCTCTGGGTTGACTCTTATGCTTGTGCCTAAAGTGACGAGTTAGGAGTGGCTATCTGCTTCCAACACATTGCGCAGTTGGTCGATGGTATGTTGGCTGAATACCTTGATACCGTTACGCTCCAACAAAGCAGCAGTTACACCAGAACCAGTAATTTTGGTTCCGCTAAATGTTCCATCGTAAATCTTTGAACTACCACAAGAAGGACTGCCCTCAGCTAGTACTGCATATTTTATTTGTTGCTGCTGACATCTTTTCAAAGCATTCTCAGCGCCGACTACGAATTGAGCCGTGACATCAATACCATCATCTCCAACAACATTGGTGGAGCCGCAAAGCACATCAATCCCTTTTCCTGAGATGATTTCAGCAGGCGCTCTTGGAGTAGGAAGGCCAGCCGAAACTTCAGGACAAAAGATCACGAGTTCTGTATTTGACTGGAGCCAATGAAAATCAGGCTCCGGAATGGACAAACAACTGGCGTTGTATCGAACTTTATTGCCAACCAAACACGAGCTAACTAAAACTTTCTCCAATTGAGATTCCTTTTTATGTGCTTATCTGTGCTTTATTGATTTTCAGCCAGAATGATTCTTGGCACTGATTCGTAAAGTGTTTTTTCTTGGGGGTTATGTTTAGCGTACTCGGTTGCTCAGTGACTTCGTATGAAATCCAGCATTCCTCACAAACCGTATCCGAGTCATTATCTGACAGCTCTCGTTCGGTCAACTTTCTCACACCGACACCATTGTTAAACGTTACGAGTAGTTCACTGTTTTCTAGAAGTAGACCGTCTTCTTCAGAAGTCTGTTGTGTATGTATCTTCTCAACTATCGACAGGCCGTCATGCTCTTCTTTCATTGCTGATACATATGTAAACAAATTATTCATTACATCTGCCTCTTTGAAGCTATAATCGTCCAACCACAAAAACCAGTAAATTGATTGTCATCACCAACTTAGCTGAACGAAAAAAGCCGAGCGTTTGGAATCCGTTTAAACGTTTTGCAATTGCTATTTACTTTAGACTTGCTTGAATTATTAACAGCTCAATTTCTTTGCTCGATGTGTTTACCAAACCATGTGTGCCAAAACGTTTGTTAACTATCATATCTCCTGAAGACACTTTTCTTTCCTTACCTTCGATGGTCATAGTGCCTTCACCTTTCAAAATGATATACATTTCTTCATCGTCTCCATGAGTATGTTCGCCCATAGAGCTTCCCGGCGGCATAACGACACGAATAGCGAAATCCCATGCACCGTCGAAATCTTTACGCTTGAACGCACGATAGATGTCTATTGAGCCTTCTCCGTCATGGCTATTTTCATCCACTTCTTTATCGCAAGTGTAAAAGTTACGTATCATTTTTTCGAATTCCTTTCTTATTATTTTCCGTAAATCTGCAAAGCGCCAAAACAACGAATAGGTGAGTATTTCTACAACAACTCATATTTTATACTTATCAATCTATTTCATATCGTACCATGTCAGAGGTGGGAGTGATAAACAAAAAGAGCCAACCTCTCAGTTGACTCTCTTTCCTTATCTAAAACGGCTAGTTAGGCATGGCTTTCTGCGGTGTCTAGTGCTTCAACTCTCACTGCTGCGACCTTAAACTCTGGGATCTTAGCGTGTGGGTCGGTGGCTGTAGTGGTGAGCCTGTTTACTGGCGACTCGACGAAGTGGAAAGGAATAAAGATCACCCCTTTCTGGATTCGTTTGGTCACAAACGCGTCGATCTCTATCTCTCCTCTTCGGGTCGAGACTTTCAATCTTTGACCATTTGAAATTCCCAGTGCTTCGGCGTCTTGTACACTGATCATTGCTCTTGGCCCAGCAAGTTTGTCGAGCCCTTTGGTTTTACGAGTCATGGTTCCGGTGTGGAACTGTTCTAACACTCGGCCTGTGGTAAGCACGAGCGGAACTCTTCATCAGGCAGTTCGGCTGCGTAGCGGAATGGAACCCCAACTATATGCCCTTAACCACGAGTGAATTGGGTTAGGATCACTTACCACTGGGTTCTCTCCCATAAGTACTTACTCACTGAATTTTTCTACAAACATCTGCTTATAGGACTTTGTCTGTAATTCTGAGTCAGTGAGACCAAACTGACTGGCAAGGGCTTTGAGTTCCAGTTTATAGTCTACAAGCATGGATTCATCGTCTGTCATTATGGCGAACTCGGCAAAATCACCAATCCCCTCTAGCGAATCAACTGTGATATGAAATGTGCTAACAAAATAGATACTTCTAAGCTTTGTGGCTTTTAAGGTGATTTCATAGCCCATGGTTTTCAGCATGCTTATTGCACTGACTTCGTCGGTAATATTCGTTGCTTCACATCGATCTGCTTCTGGCCCTTTTACTATCCACAACTTGATTCCAGATGGCTCCATTTTACGGATACAGACACCCTTGTTTTCGGCGAGCAGCGTTTTGTCAGGAGTATCAAAGTACCAGTCGGACTCTAGGTTGTCCTGCAGCATAACTTCATGCGGAATCTGGTTTAAAATCTCCAAGAAACTCGCTTTTGACTCCAGGCTATACTTCAGTTCTACCTCGTACTTGCCTTGAAAATGCTTATTACTCATGTGTTGTCTCAGCCGAAAGAAGTAGAGCTTATCATAAGAATAAAATGGTAAGCATGGTCGGAGGTATGACTCCTTGAAGTTGTATTTCTAACCATGAACATCGACACTATCTTGTGGTGCTTCAGAGCGCTCATCCATACCATAGTCTCGAAGAACACTAGCAACCCTCAAGCGGTAACTTTCAAAAACACCGTTTCGGCCTTTTGATTGAGCTAGTCTATGGCCTTCTAAACGACGCCATTCTTGAATTGCGTTTTCGTCTCGCCAAAATGACAAAGAAAGAACCTTCCCTTCATTGCTAAGGCTTTGGAATCGCTCTATTGAAATAAAACCTTCAATTTCTGAAAAGAGTGGTCTGAGTTCATTGGCAATATCAAGGTATTCCGAGGTTTTACCTTCCGCGACTTGAACTTCAAATATTACGGCTATCATTGTCCACCATTTGATAATCAATCCTTTAGCTATTTTAACGAGTTAGCTGTTGATTGATATGACCGGCAACAAATAAAAAATTACTAGATGATTTTTTGATTTATGAATTGATTGCTTCTTCTGAGGAACACTTGCCTTGCTATGGTGTGAGTAATTCTTTACCGTAGCCGTTGCATATCACCTTAAACAGAAAACGCAACGCATAGCGAAAATACCAGTCGTTGCGAATCCACCTAAACTGATTGTTATATGTAAATTGGTTATTTTTGTCTTGCAGTAACAATCTGGACAAAGGTATTTAAAACATTACGGACTAATGGCTTGAGCTTTGGATGTTTATCTAGCCATTGAGCCATTTTAGGGCCTTCCTTGTAGTACCAGACAATGAACTTTTGACCATATGCATAGTTACGTAGACAATTATCACGCCAGTATCTAAGTTTATCGACAGTAGAATGGCTATTATCTTCAAACGCGCTAGTTGCAACAAAACACGCACTTTTTGCAGTAGCGGCTCCACTGCGACTTGTAATAGTTCTAGAGCCAGTAGCAGTTGTACTTTTAGTCACAATTTCATGAGCCACTCGACCGTCTTTAGATAGCTCATTAAATGTGTCGACGTGATCCTCAGCTTCCTTACGCGCTCTGATCTCTAAACTATTGCGATTTACTTCTTGCGTCTGTAAATCGAGAGCAGCAAAAGAAGCCTTTTCACTAATTGTTTTTATCTGCTCATCATCAAGATTAGCTAACGCATTATTTAAAATATCATGAGTAGCTAATTCTTTTTTATTCTTTTCCACGTTAATCTCCAAAAATAGATGCTAAAACTCGCTTTAAAAATGGTTTTTTGGGCGTATAAGTAGATATCTTTATATAGCCGTTAGGAAACTCAATTTGTTGACTTAAATGTTCAATTTCTTCCATGGTCAAGATGTTTTCGATTGCTTCGATATCTTGGTATGCGCGAGCTTCGATTAATTTTGCCTCTTCTTGCTCTACTCTAGCTAAAAGCGCTCTTGCCGCAGTAACGTCATCATCAGCAAGCCACGTGATAGCAGCAGTTAGTTTTTCAGGGAGTTCAACTACATTATCACCTTCATAAAAACTCTTAATCACAGTATGTAATTTATCTAGGCCAACTAGTGGCTCATCTGTGTTTATAGAAATAAACTCTGTTTTCTTATGCCTTTGATTAGTATAGAAAAGACAAATTTCCTTAGCGATAAGGTACCGTTCACTTGAATTTAAGCAAACTGGAACTAATTTTACTAATCGGTCCTGTGTTTGACCTGATATCTTTATCGTTCCACTTCGCCATTTATCCATAGACTTTTGAGCGTAGCGCTTTGCGCTATCACCATAATCCGCACCGTAAAGGCGCAATATCTGACTAACTTCTTCTGGAGAGCTTTTGTAGAAACGCTCAATGATCATGTTCAATGCATTTCGCCCAATCAAGCCAATCAGCTCTCTTTCCTTTGAAGGACTAGATGCCCTCCAATTACGATAAATTCTTGAACGATATCTATAACGCCTCATACATCAACCATACAAATAAATCCTTGTATATTATAAGGTTAATGGGCGTGAGTGTATACTGAACTAGTTAAATCACTATTGGGCGAGATGTTTTTATATAACAGCTTTTAGGAACAGAGTTTCTATATTCAGTTCTTCCCCAGTCCTAATTGTATTTTTGTCGTACCATGTTGGTATTCTGGTAGTTAAACAAAAAGAGCCAACCTTCTGGTTGACTCTCTTTCCTTATCTAAAACGGCTAGTTAGGCGTGGTTATCTGCGGTGTCTAGCGCCTCAACTCTTACAGCTGCGACCTTAAACTCTGGGATCTTGGCGTGTGGATCGGTGGCTGTGGTGGTGAGTCTGTTTACTGGCGACTCGACGAAGTGGAAAGGAATAAAGATCACCCCTTTCTGTATTCGTTTGGTTACAAACGCGTCGATCTCTATCTCTCCTCTGCGGGTCGAGACTTTCAATCTTTGACCATTTGAAATTCCCAGTGCTTCGGCGTCTTGTACACTGATCATCGCTCTTGGCCCAGCGAGCTTGTCGAGCCCTTTGGTTTTACGAGTCATGGTTCCAGTGTGGAACTGTTCTAACACTCGGCCTGTGGTAAGCACGAGCGGGAACTCTTCATCAGGCAGTTCGGCTGCGTAGCGGAATGGAACCCCAACCATCTGCCCTTTACCGCGGGTGAATTGGGTTTGGTGCATAATACGAGTGCCGTTCGGGTTATTCTTGTTGCTCGGCCACTGGACACCTTCTGGTGTAATGTTATCCCACTTGAGGCCAGCATATTGTGGTGTGACGCGGGTGATTTCCGCTGTTATATCAGCGACATTTTGATAGTGCCAGTCACTACCCATTGCATTGGCGATTTGTTGGATGATCCACCAGTCCTCTTTTGCTTCTCCCGGAGCGTTGACTGCGGCGTTGACTCTCTGCACGCGACGTTCTGTATTGGTGAAGTGACCAGATTTTTCGGCAAATGAACATGAAGGTAAAACCACATCTGCGTATTGGGCTGTCTCAGTTAAGAAGATGTCCTGTACCACTAAGAAGTCGAGTGTTTCTAACCCTTCAATCACATGGGCTTGGTTGGGGTCACTCAATACTGGGTTCTCACCCATAATATACAAGCCGCGCACATTACGTTGGCATGCACCATCAATGATCTCGGTGAGTGTTAACCCGGGTTCTGCTGGCAGATCGGGTGCGTTCCACTCAATAGAGAACTTCTGGCGTATCATTGGGTTATACACCTTTTGATAGCCAGGGTAGTTGTTTGGCAGTGCGCCCATATCACAGGCACCTTGAACATTAGATTGGCCGCGTAATGGGTTGATGCCACCGCCTTCAATACCAATGTTACCGCACAAAAGCTGCAAGTTGGCGATTGAGCGAACGTTGTCGTGCCCCGTTGTATGCTGGGTAATGCCCATAGAGTAGTAAACAGCGGTACGCTTGGCGTTACCTATAGTGCGCGCCATCGCAAAGATGTCTTCAGCGCTGACGCCAGTGACTAGCTCGACTTTATCTAAGGCGTAAGCAGGGGACATCACTTCTTGAAGTAGGGTATCGAAGCCATCCACACGCTCTTCTATGTACTCTTGATCGTACCAACCGTTTTTAATGATCTGCTGCATCACGCCGTTTAACAGCATGACATCTGTCCCCGGTCTATGAGCGAGGTACAGCTCAGCATGGTCGACCATATCAATCCGTTTTGGATCGGCGACGATCAGTCGAGCGCCATGATGACGAATTGCCTGTTTGATATGCGAAGCGATAATCGGGTGCGCAGACGTGGTGTCTGAGCCTATGATGAAGATAACATCCGAATGTTTGATGCTTGGGATGTCGTTGGTCATTGCACCACTGCCTAACGAGGCTTCAAGACCGGTAACGCTAGAGGCATGACACAATCGCGCGCAGTGATCGACGTTGTTAGTGCCAAGCTCACGACGGATAAACTTTTGGAATGCATAGTTATCTTCGTTGGTGGTTTTCGCTGACGAGAAACCTGCCAACGCATTGCCGCCGAAGTCTTGCTTAATCGCAGAAAACTTCTTAGCGACTAAATCGATCGCTTCTTGCCACGTTGTAGGTTGTAACCAACCATCTTTGCGGATGAGTGGTGTGGTTAGCCTTGAGTCATCATCGATAAAGTCGAATCCAAAACGGCCTTTGACGCACAGCATGCCTTGGTTAACGGGAGATTCTGCACCTTTAACGAAGCGGATTTTATTGCTCGCCTCGTCGACATACATGGTGAGCTTGCAGCCAACCCCGCAATAAGTACAAATGGTATCGACTTGTTTAAGTTGTTCGCTGCGACCTTGAGAGCGATCTCGGCTATCGACCATGGCACCTGTAGGGCAGGCTTGCACACACGCTCCGCATTGCACGCAGTTGGAGTCACCCATGAGTAAACGACCATTTCTCGCTGAGCCAAAATGCGGTCTATCATCGGGGCGAAGGGCAGGGCGTCCTTTCTCATCGTGAACAAAATTGAGAATGCCGTGAACGGCTTGTTCGCTACATGCCTGAATGCACTGACCACAGCTGATACAGCGGTTAGCATCGAATTCGATAAACTGCGAACTGCGGTCAACGCTGAACTTGAGTCTAGGATCTTTACTGCGCAGTGTTAACCAGTCTTGATGAGATTTCACCTCTAACGAAATTTTGAACTGCTGCTCGGCACCATATTCTGTTGAGTAGTCACGTAGATCGCATTGGGTGTTGGCTTGGCAGCCACATTCAAGGCAGCGCAGTGCTTCTTGAATGGCGTCATCGTTATCGAAACCTAACTCGACTTCGGCAAAGCTCTGCTCACGTTGCTCTGGAGTGAGCTCGGGCATAATGCTTCGCGCGACTTTTTCGATATGTTCGAAGTGAAGCGGATCAACTTGAGAAAGCTTCTTCTCTTTATGTGAGTTGAACTCTGGCTTAGGCATATCTGCCATGTCGCCATTGAGGTATAGGTCAATCGCTTTCGCGGCGATGCGGCCATCTCCCACGGCTTCTACTGCGGTAGCAGGGCCGCGTCTGAAATCACCAATACTGAATATATTACCTGTCCCCGTGTGCATGGTGGCGTCATCCGTTTGCGCGGTATTCCAACGAGTCAGTGGGATGGAGAGTGAATCGTTCTCCAGAAAGCTCAAGTCAGGTTTTTGCGATACCGCGGCAATCACGGTATCAAATGCTTCAGTGAAGAACTCGCCAGTGGCTTGTGGTCGGCGGCGCCCTGAAGAATCTGGAGCGCCTAGCGCCATTTTCTCTAGCCGAACTGAGCCAACTCGACCATTTGAGTCAGCAATATTTTCAGCAGGGTTGGTTAAGAATAAGAACTTCACACCTTCGTGTTCGGCTTCTTCAATCTCGTAGTCTTCAGCGGGCATCTCTTCGCGAGTACGGCGATAAATAAGGGTGGTATCTGCTCCGGCTCGGCGTGCAGTTCGAGCGCAATCTATTGCTGTGTTGCCTCCGCCGATTACTGCAACCTTTTGGCCAGTGGTGTAGTGCTGCTCAGTGACATAATCTTTGAGGTAATCCACCCCTAGGTAGCAGCCATCTAAATCACTGCCAGGATAGTTCATCTCAACAGCGAGTGAGGCACCGACAGCGAGACACACCGCGTCATAATCTTCGCTTAATTGAGATAAGCTAAAATTCTCACCCAGTTTCTGATTCGTTTTCACCACCATGCCGTTACGACACATTAACTCGATCTCTTTGTCGAGAATCGCTTTAGGGAGTCGGTATTCGGGGATCCCATATCGAAGCCAGCCGCCGGCTTGAGGCATAGACTCGAACACCGTGACATCGTAACCTTCATTGGACAAGTAATAGCCCGCGGTTAGGCCACCCGGCCCACTTCCGACAACTGCAATGGAAAGGTTTTTAACTGGTTTTTTCTCTGGTACATAAGATTCTTGCGCTGCAAGGTCAGCATCAGCAGCGTGACGTTTAAGTTGTCGAATGGCTATCGACTCATCAACCAGTGAGCGGCGACATTCACTCTCACAGAATGCAGGGCAAACACGGCCAATTGAAAGCGGCATTGGCAGTGTCTTCTTGATTACTTCAATCGCTTTTTGATGATCGTTCTGTGCGATGAAATATAAGTAAGACTGTATATCGACACCCGCAGGGCAAGCGGTTTTGCATGGCGCTTCACAATCGGCGTAGTGATCTTGCATGATCCGGTTGAGTGCTTGCTTACGGTGGGCGCTGAGTTGTTCTGATTGGGTAATGACATTTAACCCAGAATAGACTTCTAATTCACAAGCACGCTTTGTTCCGCCACTTTCTACTTCGACGATACATAAGTCACAAGGGACTTTTTGGTCAGATTTGTTCAGGCCACATAGTGAGGGGATGTCTACACCACACACTTTGGCCGCTTCTAGAAGGGTCGAGCCTTGCTCAACAATTCGATACTTTCCGTCTATTACGATTTCAATCATAAGACCCCCGCAGCAAAAATATAGCCACACATTCTATAAGGATAATATGTCGCAAGGAAAGTTCGTGTGACAAAAAACTCAATCTTTAGATATTTGTTGGATAAGGTGAGCTGTTCTTTCCCTGCAATTTATCAATATGGGCGCTTTATCACTGCGGTTTGTTGATAAGCATCAATTGAAGTTTGATACACCTCTTTAGAGGTATGTATCTCGATCTCATTGCTCGCAAAAATAACCGCAATTTTACTATGGTTGCTATGCTTAAGTAGGTTGTAAGTCACCTTACACTGTAAGCGAAGGCGAGAGGTATTGGGTCATGAGTTCGTCTAATTCAAAGCTATCAGAGAGTCGACGCCGATTCTTACGGGATGCCGCACGAACGGCGGCTGGGGTTGGAGTCGCTGCGACAGTATTGGGACTTCAGTCGACGCAAAGTCAGGCAAGAAACGGTGAAGGAGTACCGGTTCGACCACCGGGAGCGCTGCCTAAAGGGGAATTTGAAGCGGCGTGTACTCGCTGTGGCTTATGTGTGCAGGCCTGCCCTTATGATACCTTGAAATTGGCAACGTTACTCTCTTCTGTTGAATCAGGAACGCCTTACTTTAATGCGCGCAAAATTCCATGCGAGATGTGTGAAGACATCCCTTGTGTGCCTGCTTGTCCAACCGGAGCGCTTGACCCTAACTTAACCAATATCGATGATGCTCGCATGGGTACTGCGGTCTTGATTGACCATGAAAGCTGTCTTAACTGGCAGGGTTTACGCTGTGATGTCTGTTATCGCGTCTGCCCACTGGTCGATGAAGCAATAACCCTTGAGCACATTCGCAATGAACGAACGGGCTATCACGCGAAGCTCATCCCAACTGTTCATTCAGACAAATGTACAGGTTGTGGTAAATGTGAGCAGGCCTGTGTGACCGAAGTTGCCGCAATCAAGATCATTCCAACAGAGCTCGCGAAAGGAAAGATGGGAGCTCACTACCAATTGGGTTGGGAAGAGGTAACCAAGTCACTGGAAAATAGCGCGCCGGAAGTGCCTGTAGAAGCGTTAGAAACGCTAGGAGGTAAGCTCTAATGGCTAAGAATCTAGCGAAAGATGCAGGAAAAGACGCAATCCGAGAACTCGGCTGGTGGAAGGCTCATCGCTTTTTGCTGCTGCGCCGTATTTGTCAGCTCAGCATCATTGCGTTGTTCATGGCAGGACCAACCTTAGGTGTGCTAAAGGGCAACCTATCGTCTAGTAATCTGTTTGATGTCATTCCGTTTAGTGATCCTTTAATTGTTCTTCAAACACTCGCAGCAGGGCATATGCCTGAACTCACTGCTTTGCTTGGCTTTGCCATTGTGGTGGTATTTTATGCTGTGGTGAGCCCGCGTGCTTTTTGCGGCTGGGTTTGCCCACTTAATATCGTTACCGACTTCGCCGCTTGGCTGAGAAGAAAGCTCAATTTAAAGGCGAGCTACCGTTGGTCATCTAAACTTCGTTACTGGTTGATTCCAGTACTACTTATTGGCAGCGCAATCTCGGGAAGCGTACTTTGGGCGTGGATTGATCCGGTTGCTACCCTTCATCGTGGATTGGTGTTTGGAATGGGGGCGGGCTGGATACTGATTGTTATGGTCTTCTTGCTAGACTTGCTGCTTGTAGAACACGGCTGGTGCGGTCACTTATGCCCGCTAGGTGCAACCTATGGTGTGATTGGTTCAAAGAGCTTACTTCGTGTTTCAGCAGTGCGTCGTGAAGACTGCACCAAATGCATGGATTGCTACAATGTTTGCCCAGAGCCAGAGATTTTGCGTCAACCACTAAAAGAAGGTGACCGACGAGTCATGAGCCAAGACTGTATGAGCTGCGGACGTTGCATTGATGTGTGTGCGGAAAAGGTCTTCGAGTTCAAAAACCGTATTTCGGTTCAGCAAGTCGATTAATAGCATTCGAGATAAAGAGATGAAAAAGCTTATGTGTGCGGTTGATCATCTCTTTATTTTTTAGCGCTTGAAGTTTGAACAAAGATCGCCATATACTCCCGCCATCACTTCTTTAGGAGATTACGCCAATATGAATAACTAACACCTGTTATCCAGTTTTACATCGTTATTAGGATTTCACAGGGTTAGTCGGCGTAGCTCCGTCTGTGCTCAATCGAGCATGACTTCTCTTATACAAGATTGTTTTTTATCGCATTTGTTTGCGATCTGTTTGCTACGTGCAATGCCTAATCCTGTCTAACAGGAGGCAATTTATGCCAGTTATACAAGCCAATAAAATCAGCTACCACTTCGACAATGGCGAGGTGCTTTTCAGTGATATCTCTTGTTCGTTAACGCAATCTAAGGTGGGGTTAGTCGGACGTAACGGGGTGGGGAAATCGATTCTCGCTTCTATTCTAACCAAGGCTCTTTGTCCCACTCAGGGTGAAGTCGCGTTAAATGCGAGCGTGAAAACCTACACTCAATTACCTTCAAAGCTACTAGGCGGCAATATCACGGTTGCGCGGTACCTTGGGGTCGAGAGTGTTCTTCGCGCTTTGGCGAAAATTGAGCAAGGAGATTGCGACGAAAAGTGGTTCGAGATTGTCGGAGAGCAATGGTCGTTGAAACAAGATCTCGAATCCCAGCTAGGTGAGATGCAGTTACCGCGAAACACGGACTTTCTCTGTTCAGAGCTAAGCGGCGGACAACTCGCACGCTTGCAGTTGTGGCAACTGTTTCAATCTGATGCGCAGCTGCTTGTGCTTGATGAACCATCCAACCATTTAGACAAACAAGGTCGCGAGTGGCTTCGTGAACAAATGAATGCCTTCGCGGGGCATATATTGCTCATCAGTCATGATCGCTTTTTATTGCGAGAAATGGCGCAAATTTGGGAGCTTTCAACCTTGGGGTTAGCCCAATATGGCGGTAACTATGACGACTATAGAAGTCAAAAAGAGCTAGAAGTTACTGCGGTTGAACGTCAGTTGGAGTGTGTCCACAAAGAGCAAAAAAGGCTTGAGCGAGAAGCGCAGAAGAACAAAGAGAAAGCCGAGCAAAGACAAGCAAAAGGAATGAAAGCGCGTAGAAGTGGCAGCCAACCTAAAATCTTGCTTGATGGTATGAAAGACAGTGCTGAGCGAACCATGTCTAACAAGCTGAAAAACGAAAACAGTCGTCGAGACTTGCTTGATAAGAAAGAGCACGCTTTGAACAAGAGGAGAGAGCAGTTAAAAGCGCAAAAGTTCTATATGGGTGAAAGTCATGGAGGCCGCAAAGGACAGCTAGTCTCGATAGTCAATGGTGTCTTACCTTATGGCTGCAAGGAGCCTATTCATTTGCAGCTAACGGGAACTAGCAAACTTTGGTTGCATGGCGGCAATGGTTCAGGCAAGTCGACTTTTCTCAATATATTGCGGGGCAAAAGTACTTTGCTCAGCGGTGACTGTTACCTCAATACGCAGTTATTTTACTTAGACCAACACTTTGGCTTGTTAGGTAACACCAAAACTCTGTTAGAGACGGTGATGGAGATGTGCAGTGGCCTAGTGGAAGCTGAGGCCCGAACTTTGTTAGCAGGTATTGGCTTTCGGCGTGATTCGGTTTTCCGTACAGTCAGGCATCTTAGTGGTGGCGAGAAAATGAAGTTATCAATGTTGGTCGTCAGCCATCAGCCAACGCAGCCGGTACTTCTCTTGGATGAGCCTGATAACCACCTCGATCTGGAGTCTAAGCAGTTACTCGCCCAGACGTTAAATCAGTACGGTGGAGCATTTGTCTTGGTCAGTCACGATGAAGACTTTGTGCAGGAAAGCGGGGTAAATGAAACTTACAGCCTAAGTAACGAGTTTTAATCGGCTAAAGGCTTAAGTTCGCTACTTTAGCTCTTTAGCAACAACCTTGTTGCGGCCGCTCTCTTTGGCATCATAGAGGGCGGCATCAGCGGTTTCATAAAGTTGTTCCATCGTGTACTTAGGTTTGTTGGTCGTCACAATTCCAAACGAAGCCGTAATAACATCAGAAGCGCGGCTGAACTGGTGCTCTAACTGTAACGATTCAATCTCCAGTCTGATTAGGTTGACGAACGATATGGCTTCTTCTGGAGAGCGCCCTGTAAACAGCACGCCAAATTCCTCTCCGCCCAAACGGAAGCAGTAATCAGAACTCTGGTGACACTGCTTTTTCAGGGCATTAGCAAATTCGACGAGCTGTTTGTCACCGTTCAAATGTCCGTAATGGTCGTTGTACTGCTTGAAGTCATCGACATCAATAATTACAAAACTCAGCCAGTCTTGGGTGCTCTGCGCTCGTAGGATTTCTGTAGGGAGCTTTTTATTATAGTAACGGCGGTTAAACAGACCTGTTAAAGGGTCAGTAATCGACAGCTGCTCGATTTTGTTTTTCTCATGTAACAGCTGCTGTTCTATCTGCTTTCGCTCGGTAATTTCGCTATTGAGTTTGTCATTTAACTTGGAGAGTTTGCTCGTCCAGTAACTTAGTAAAATCAACACCGACAACGACACAAGAGCGATTTTCCAAACGAGACTATAATCCACACCGTGTTCGTATCTAACCGTTACCCATCGGGAGTAAATGGTTTGTTTCTCTTCTTCAGAGAGGGCGTCCAAAGACTTCTGTAAGATACTGTTGAGGATTGGCCAGTCACTTCGAACTGCCATTCTAAGATCAATTCGATACGGTGTGAGCCCTGAAACTTTAAGGTTGCTATACCCTTCGCGTGTCATAACATAATTGGCTGTTGCAATATTACCCACGTACGCATCGACTTTGCCTGATGCGACGGATTGCAAAGCATCTGACACGTTTTCAGCGGCATACAGCTTGATTTGTGGGTGATTGTCTCGCAGTAGCTCGTATGAACTATACCCTTCTACCGCTGCAACCTGCATACCATTGAGAGCCTCAATATCGCGCACATAAGGAATGTCTTGATTGGTGATAATCATGAGTGGAAAACTGAGGTACGGGCGAGTGAAGTCCAGATATTGCTCACGATCTTGCGTGACAGGAAGAGCAGGGTAAATGTCTAGTGTTCGCTGTTTTGAAGCTTCAACAACCTCAGACCAACTCATATTGGTACTAGGAACGAGCTCTATTCCTAAGCGCTGAGCGATCAATTTAATGTAGTCGGCAGCGATGCCCTGATACTCTCCACTACCGTCGACATACTCAAACGGCGGCCAATCTATATCAATGGCTAACCTTAGTTCGTTATGCTCTCTTAACCATTCTACTTCTTCATCGGTCAACTTGAGGGCTTTGGTGTTTTGATAATAACCATCAAGTAGGAATTTGATGCTGAAGTTATACAGTTTATCGCTCTCATGTTGTTTAGAGAGCGCCTGAAAATCAATACGTTGCCAATTGTCGTCAATAAAGCTTTGAAACATGGCTACATTGGTGTGATTGATGGAATAGAATGGGGAGCGAAACTGGGTGGACTCAGCAATGAAATCGTGACCATCAAGATAGTCGTTCAACAAGATCATACTCCACGCCGCTTCGGTAAAGTGACCGCCAACCGAGATATAGGGGGCGCCGCCTTCAATCACTCTAAGTGCTTCCGGTAGCCAATCCACTCCTCCGATATAGATGGAATTTAGCGGTAACTCTAGCTCTAGCATGGCATCTCTGGCACCCAATGCGATAGTGTCGGAGGCGGCCCATACCATGTTGATTTCAGGATGACGTTGGTAAAAATGCTTAAATTGGCGTTTCGCTTCTTCACGCCCCCAACTCATATTGGAGTCGCTTTCCGCAACAACAGTCACGCTCGGGTTGTGCCGTATAAACTGATAAAGTCCTTGGTTTCGCTCGATTGCCGATAACTCTTTGAGATTGCCATTGAGCACTAGCATTTTTACCTTGTTGATCTGACCATTGGCTTTCAGCAGCAGTTGCTCGGCCAAAACGGAACCTGCTTTGATATCGTTGGGAGTAATTTCTCCAATCCAGTAACGATATTTGGTTCGAGGGAGAAATTCACGGGAGTTAAACCCTGTGTTGAAAAGAATACTCGGTATTTTGCACTTCTCAGTAATGGCAAGCAGCTTTTCACCTATCTGTTCGTAGTTCATGAACAGAACACCATCTACGCCTTTCTCACATGCTTGGGAGACTTGCTTCAACATGGTCTCGGGTTGATTCTCTGCATCATAGACATGTAAGGTAACGCCGAGATCATTGGCAGCCGCTTGGGCAAATCTTATCTGCGATTGCCACGAAGCACTCTCTGTTCGCGGAACAAACAGCGCGATCTCTGCACTCATAACTTGAATGGGTAGCAACAAGAAAAACAACAGTATTGCGCGAACTTTCATTAGTACCGTTCAAGAGATGGGTTTTCTCTAGTATAGCAGTCGCTACTTTAGTTTAGTGGTAAGGCTGGTCTTATCAGGTTTACAGCACAAACTGAACTGTCACAGCGACAAAGGCATGGTCACTGGCTTGCTTGTCTTTATCAAAGCTTGGGTTGATCAAGTGGGTATCCAGTGTCTGGTAACCTGTGACGTCAGCCATCGAATATTGGGAGCCGGGTTGAAACTCCTGTGACAGCAGAATGTAGTCGAGCACATTTCCTTTGGAAAAATGATAGTGAGTGGGTGGTCGCTCACTTTCAATTGCCGATGCAGATTGAAGCTGCCAGCTATCTCTTAGCCTGAGTTGTTTATCACTTTCATTGACTTGCTGAGTCAGTAAACCAGTAATATTGCTGTTTATTGTTTGGTTCATATCTCCCATCAGCACCGTTGGGATTGGGTGGTTGTTATATTGTTGTTCCATAAACAGTCGTAGCATCAAGGCTTCCCACCCCCTTTGCTGGCTGGATAACCACTGACCAACAAGGGAGTGAGATTTCTCTGCATCAAGGCTGTCTGTGGGTCGTTGTGATTTAAGGTGGCAGACATAAACGGCTACTTCGCCGATATCGGGTACGTCGACCGTCGCACAAATTGGTTTGCGGCTAAAGTCGGGAGCTTTAACCTGATAGCACTCTTCTATCGAAGATGGCGGAGTGACGGCACTGACGCTGATAATAGGGTATCTTGAGGCAATGGCGACAACGGGTTGAGAGCAAATATAGTCCTGCTCTAGATTAGGTTCATCGACGACAGCAAAATGAGGGTAGCCTAGCTCTTCAAACAATCTGCGTGCGGCGTCGATACTAAACACCTCTTGAACACCAACAATGTCCGCATTTAAGGATGTTAGTTTTTCTTGTGTCCAGCGACACTTTTCTTGCCAAGCTTCGCCATCATAGATGTTTTCAAAGTCGTAAAACGCTTGTGGGGGTTCTACAAAATTGAATAAATTCGCTGTTGCGAAACTCAGCGTTTTATTGGTCAGCAATGGAATGGCTCTACAAACTCTAAAAGTTTAGTGTAATCAAAATCCAACTAATTTGCTGTAGCCGAATAGTTGTACTGGATAGATTTTTATCAAAAGGTTCAAGTGGGGAATTTTAACCATCAATTAATTGATATTGATTATGGTTCTCATTTTTTGAGGTGTCACTATTGAAGGTAATCAATCTCGCATCGTTCAATGCGGTTTGCCTAACCAGTAGAGAAGGGACAAAGCATGTATGGTTTGTTAGTCACATTACATATACTCGCGGCGACTATTTGGACAGGAGGGCATATCGTACTAGCGGTGGTCGTGCTGCCTAGGGTGCTACGAGAACGTTCTGCCCAGCGACTTTTAGATTTTGAATCTGTCTATGAAAAAATAGGTATGCCTGCGCTAGTTATTCAAATCATTACAGGACTTATGTTGGCATACAGAATGTTACCTGATGTGAGCTTATGGTTTGATATGTCTATTCCAATTTCGCACGGGATTGCCGCTAAACTCACTCTGCTTTTACTCACTTTTCTATTCGCATTAGATGCAAGGTTCCGAGTAATTCCTAAATTATCAGAATCTAATCTCACTGATATGGCATTGCACATTATCCCGGTTACTGTTTTCTCAATACTGTTTGTTATTGTTGGCGTATCTTTTCGAGTTGGGTGGTTGGTTTAAAGATAAGTAAAACAAAGGCAGTACCTACAGGACTGCCTTTGTTGTCAGGGTTATGCGTTAGCCTCAATAAAACCCGCCATTTTTGAAGTGTGCGAAGGTCAGTACACTTGCAATGACTAATTCTAGAACCAGCGGTGGTACAACGGCTTTATCAAACCCATCAAGTAAAATACCGACGACGCGCCCCACCGCGACAGCGAGCATGACGACTGCAACAAAGAAGTAGCCTTCTGTATCGCCGGAGGTTAATCCGAACACCAGCATTGCCACACTGGCTAAAAATAGACCGCCCATGACGGAGCGAACGGTATTGAGACCAGCTTTACCAATGGGCTCAAGCGCGAAGTTAGCCAACATTTTTTGAGGGGCGAACATCGACATTACACCGAGTCCAGTTAGCATCAAGGTGAAAATTCCTACCAGTATTTGCAGTGTAGTATCCATAATGATTCTCCTAATAATTGGTATTGTTACGAAAACTGTTCGATAGCTTGGCGTGCGTTATCTTGCGCAGCGATATTGCCAAGTGAAGGTTCAATCGAGATTTGGTCGACGACGGGGCCAGTTGGGGAACCTTGTCGACTGGCGTAAAAGTGCCCAGACTCAAACCTTGGATCGAACAGACCATCAAGGTAGCGTTTTGCCCCTTTTTCAACGCTGTGCATCATGCCTAGCATCGGCATCAGTAGCCCTCCAACGTATTTGAAGAACACTTTTTTAAGGAAAGGTAGGTCATCCATACCATTAGTGCCCGTTGTGCCACCTGGACTCATAGTGACAAATCGTAGATGAGGGTGCTGGCGTGCCATTGAAGACATCCATAATGCGGCGGTGAGCTTGATGGTTCCATATATATCCAGTGGATCCGCTTTAGCACCAAATTTGCTGCCGTTGGCGATAGACGCGAACTCTTCTATGGATGAATTGCTCAGTTCAGGTTTGGCAACACCCATCTTAGGCACACCTCGTGCGGTTTCCGAGCCTGCATAGAGTACGGTTGATGTAATTAGCTGCCTTTTAATGAGCTCTTCAACTAACACCGAATGCCCAAACACATTTGCCGCAAAGATATTGGTCACGCCATCTGAAGTGAGGGCATTCGGCGTGCGTCCACCTGTGCCACCCGCGTTTAGCACAACGGCATCAAGAGGTGCAGACAGTGTCGAAACGGCGTTGCGCACCGACGATGAATCCGAAACGTCAAGGATTAGGATTTCAAAGATGTCTCGGCCAGATAACTGAACCAAATTGGCTTTCGCCTCTCGTGCCTTAGCGAGATTACGGCAGCCGAGATAAATTTTATTAATGCCTTCTTCTTGAGCGAGTTGACGTGCCGCTTCGAACCCAAGACCTGCGTTAGCGCCTGTGATTAATACCGTTTGAATAGTACCCATGTCTTTCCCCATTGGTGTGATTGCTGACTTGGGATTAAGTTACCATGGTTGAAAAATGGACTGTATACAGGTAAAAGTGAACACGGTGCTTCAAAAATGAACCATTGGAGAATGAAGTGAAGACGAATGAGAGCTATGCCTTTAACTGGGATGATCTTAAGTATTTTCTGGCCGTGGTACGCAGCGGGACGTTGCGCGGGGGCGCAGACAGCATCGGAGTGAACCACACGACACTAACTCGACGTATTTCAGTGATGGAAGAACAGATAGGAAGTCGTTTGTTTGATCGCTCTAAGCAGGGATTGGTCCTCACTCAAATTGGTGAAGAGCTACTGCCTTACGCAGAAAGAGTTGAAGATGAGATGACTTCAGCGTCAAGAATGATCATTGGTAGAGACTCTGATCCCGTTGGAACGGTTTATGTTTCCATGCCTCATGGGATGGCTTTGACTTCATTAATGGATGATTTGGCGCTGTTTTCGGAGCGCTATCCGGACATCACTCTAAACTTGCAGTTTGGTAATGATATTGCCAACTTGAGCCGACGAGAAGCGGATGTATCTATAAGGGTTGCCAACGAAGTTTATGATGAAGCGGTTGGAAGAAGGCTAGTTCAAATGTCGCAAGCGGCCTATTGCACTCGGGAATACGCGGAAAAGGTCAAAGACAACCAAGGTGAAGGACTATCATTCATTGGTTGGCATGAACCTGAAGGCGACATCACAGCGAAATGGTTGCAAGAGAGCTACTATCCAAAAGCAACGCTAAAACATCGAGTTTCAGAACTTGTACCTCTGATCTCTTTGGCAGCTTCAGGACTTGGTATGGCTTATCTTGCGTGTAATCTGGGTGACAGGCATCCAAACTTAGTTCGTGCGCCTTTTCAAAAACCGATTCCCTATCGCAGTATTTGGCTATTGATGCACAGCGATCTACGCAGAACAGCACGCATTCGATGCTTTGTTGACTTCCTCGCTGAGCAGGTTCAGGCAAGGGAGAACGAATTTTGGGTAGCAGGGACGGAAAAATGAAGCGGTGAATCAAGCTTGATTTGAGTGAATCTGATAGCGATTTCGCCCCGCATCTTTTGCTTGATATAGGGCGGCGTCAGCTTGGCCGAACACCGTTTCCCACTCATCGGCAAGATATTCTCTTTTACAAGAAGACGCGCCAATGGAGACAGTGATACTAAATTGTTGATCGTTTTGATACGCGATATGCTCTTCGACATTGGCTCTCAATCGCTCAAGGGTCTCTTCAAGTTTACTTAAATCTTCCATCGGCATGACTAAGACAAACTCTTCGCCCCCCCAGCGAACTAAGATATCTTTCTTGCGTAAGTTACTCTGTAGTGTCTCTACGGTTTCTTTGAGTACTAAGTCGCCGATTTCATGACCGTACTGATCGTTAAATAGCTTAAAGTGGTCAATATCGATCACGCTCACAACATAGACTGGGCTTTGCATCGTCGAAGGGGCTTGCTCTAACCAATTTTCTAAAAAACGTCGGTTATAAGCTCCGGTCAATGGGTCGGTAGTGTTTTGGTTACGCAACTCTAGGTTAGTACGTTTTAGATTTACAACGCTGCGGATAACGAAAAATGCCAGTACACCAAACAGAGCGGCATAGAGGATCTCGCGTGAGCGTTGTTCCTTCAGCGTTATAGTCTGCAATTCATTTTTTGCTTCGAGTAGCTCTATCTCTCGCTTGTTTAGTCGTCTTTCCAGTGCACTTTTTTCGCTGAGTATGTCTTCATTGTAGGTCTGTCGATAGAAGTTTTTACGCACCAAGTATTTTTGTTTCATAAACCTAAGTGCTTTTTCATAGTCCCCTAGTGCTTCGTGTGCCTGAACAAGCTTGGATAGCACGTCCATCTCCCAGATGATTTCGTTACTTTCTGAAGCTTGCAGGATATACATGACCTTGTGGGCGTAAGTGATTGCCTGTTGATATTCCTTCTTAAGTAAATAGGCTCCTGCATAGGCTTCATAGCAGCTTGCTAGCATCAGGCTGGTTGAATTCTCTTCTGCTTGGACGACACAGCGCCCAGCCATCTCTAGAGCTTCTTTAGGCTGACCGACTTTAGAGAACATTTGCGACATATTGGACAGAGTCGAGATTTTGATTCGGTTCGATCCAGTTCGGTCTGCTTCCTCTAATGCCCGCTCCATATAGTACTTAGCTTGTTCATTTTGGTCAGTCGCGAAATAGATCGCACTCGAATTAGCAAACAAGATGGCTTCAAACAGGCTGTTATCGTATTGATTGTCATTGTAGAGTTTCAGCGCACGTTGAATATAGGTGTCGGCCCGCTCCCAATCTTCGGAAAGCATATAGACAGTGGCGATGTTGTTCAGCGTCATGGTGCTCTGAAAGTCATCGCCAATCTCGCTAACAAGCTCGTAAGCCGTTTTATAGTAGTTCAAGCTAGCTTTGATATTCGAACGCTGAATTTTAACATTGCCTAACCAACGATACGCGCGTGCTAGTAGGCGTCGATAGCCGATTTCTCTTGCTATCGGCACCACTTCATTGAGAAGGTATTCTGCTTGGAGTAACAAGTCTGAGTCTATTAGCCTAAGTGCCTGATTGAGCTTGGCCTCTGCAATTATCCAGTCAACATTGTTATCGACCCCTAGCTGCTCCATGTCAGGAATCGTGATGTTTTTAATTCCTTCATATTTTCTGAGGTTGCCGAGGGCAAAATAGTAAAGTGCTTCGGAGGAGGGAGATGCATCAGCAGGTAGCTTGTACTCTTCCAAGCTAACGGATTTTGGTTTACAAAGAGAATGGTAATAAAACTCAAGCATTCGGTGGTCTTGAGTTTCAATATGTGAGTACAAAAAATCCTGATCAGCCGCGACATTGCAGGCAGCAATAGAGGGCGCTGCAGCAATCGATGCCAAAATGGTAACCATTATGGTAAAAAGGCGTTTCATTAAATCAGGTGATCTCTACATATTAGAAGATTAATGCTTTAGTTTATCATCTTATAAATAACCTGTGCAGAACTGTGGGCAATATTTAATAATGGTTTGTCCAGTCATTCCCATTTTATTTGCATGATTTTAAAAGCTTGTCTTAATACTATAGTTCACATCACGATGTGATTGAAATCAATCCAACCATTGGCAAGCTGTTCTGGTGCCGATATTTGGTCAGATATATTCAAGTCTTGTAGTGCATGATAGAGAGGTTGATATAAGTTCTTGGTGATCAGTTGTTGCTCAATTCTTTCTAACAATCTTAGCTGCTTACTTTCGTTTTTCTCAGCGATGGCTTCGATGACTTTTTGCTTCAACCAAAGTTTATTTTTATCCGATAGACAGGCTTGGTGGCAGTAATTACACAGTAGCCAATCAACCCAAGAAAACAGCGTATCTTCGCCAAATACTTCTCCACTGATGACAATATCCGCATTTTTGAACGTTTCAGGTCGATTGAACTCTGGGTACTCTAAAACTTGTATTTGGCAGTCGATGCCGAGTTGTTGCAAACAATCGGTAACGAGTTGTGCGGTGGCGATATTGGTTCCAAGCTGATAGGTGACAACAGCTAAGGGTTTTACCGGGCGTTTAAGATCCGCGAGAGTATGTTTGGCCCCAGATAAATCTTGCTCGGCAATAGGAGTCGGAGTTGAGAGCATACCTTGCGCGAGCGCGACAACTTCACAATCTTCCCCGCTAGGTGTGCCGATACTAAGCATAAGCGCTTGTAACCACTTGCGATGAGCTCGATTTCGCATCCAAGTATGATGGTGGGGATTAAGCATTGCATAGGTACAACCCTGTTCCCATTTTTGTTTGGCGGTAAACTTCGCCGCCGATTTTTCTGCTAGGTGGCGACCATGAACCACATCGCAATTGAGTTCGAGAGTTTTGGCATAATCACCTACATTCCATATTTCGACGCCATCGACCCAAGGCCTTAAGCCGTGATAGTGCGGGTTCACATTGAGTAATGTGCGCCATTCGGTTTGTTCTGACAGTAAAAAGGAGCCGCAGCCGAGTAATTTTCCGTCCTTCACTTTCGTTATGCCCATCGCACTATGACTCAGTAATCGAGGCAACAGAGCAGGCACAGTGTGGCTGGTAAATCTAATCCGAAGAGGGGTGATTACCTCCACTTGGTCTATCAATCGAAAAAGCTCGACTTGTGCTCCGCCTTGTTCCATCAAACGTTGAAAATGTGCCTTGATATCTTTTGCCTCTAGTTGGCTTCCATCATCAAATTTGAGCCCCTTTCTCAAGGTTATGATCAGACTGTCATCTTGCTGTTGCCATGAGTGTGCCAGATCGCCATGCAAATTAGGTTGAGTTCGAAGCAAGTTCGCATATAGATAACTGGCGATGTGCAGTTCGGTACGGCGATTAATCTTGACTGGATCTAGGCAATGGGTGCCACGATAGAAAGGAATTTGTAAGATGTCTTGTTGAGTTTTTACTGGCTGATATTGGGAAAGATATTGGCTAAGAAAGCCCTCCCTTTCCTGTGCATCAACGAGAACAAGCGCAGCTTCCACATTACCTTGTTTAAGTAGGCTAGTCGCTTTCTGTTTTAAAACACCTTCAAGCGGTTGCTTTAATTTCGCTTGAGGTAAATTTCCGCGCCCAACCCCTGATTGCCATTCAATTTTCTCTTCTTCAACCAAGCGTTTAATTAGCAACTGTGCGTTACGACGCGTACAACGTAAAGCATGGCTGAATTGATCTAATGATACTTGAGTCCAATGTTGGAACGAGAGGTTATCACGGCAAAATGCCAGAGCATTCCAATAGCGCATAAAGGTGAAATCCTAATTTTATATTTCTATTTTTCTTCATCTTTTAATCTCGATAATAAGAGATTCTATTCAGGATGAAAGGAGAAATAAATGAATACGTTAGCTAAGCCTCAAACTTCAATTTGGCGTAACAGGCCATTTCAAATTCTATTTTCCAGCGCGTTGTTTGTTGCCTTTTCAGCGCAGATTTACAATCTCGCATTACCGCTGTTGGTTTATGAACTGACGCAATCTTCAAAGATGATGGGGTGGATGCGCGCAGTGGAATTTTTGCCAAATTTACTCTTGGCACTGTTTGTCGGCGTGATAGTCGATCGCGTTGATAAGAAGCGCTGGTCACAAGCGATGTTGTTGGGTCAGTTGGTGGTTGTTTTGTGTTCGTATCTTGCAGTGGAGTGGCTAAGTGAGCCACTTTGGGTACTGTTTCCCGCGGCCTTTTTAATGATGGCGTTTAACTATGGCTATCACAATGCGCGCATGACGATGATGAAAAGAGCATTGGCTCCTGAAACGCAAAACACTGCGATAGCGCGGATGAGTTCGTTAAACAGTGTGATGGAAACGGTAGGGCCAGTGTTATCGGGAGCATTGATGCTGATGTCGACAATCCACAATGTTTTTCTTGCTGTGGCGGTGCTTCTATTGCTTTCATATTGGCAATTAGAAAGGTTAACGCTTGCTCCAAGTGAACCGCCAAAAAAGCAGAGTGTCTTTGCGGCATTACAAGAAGGTTGGACAGTGTTACGAGCGGAACGCAATATGTGGATTATCACTCTTGCGGTGATGGTGATTAACACCACAGGAGCCGTTTTCTGGATCCAAGCGATATTCTACGCAAAGTCGGTGCTTGAGTTTAACGCTTTGGAGGTGAGTTACCTGATCGCCGCATCGGGTATTGGTGGGCTTTTGGGGTCATTCAGTGCAGACAAATTACGCGCAAGGTTGGGTTTAGGCGTGGTTCTGATTGGCTCAATAGTTTTGGAATCTCTTGGCTTTATTCTCCCCCTAATCATCAACAATGTCTGGGGTATGGCTGCGGTATTTTTATGGATTTCTGCCGTTGGTTTGTATAGCAGTATTTGTATCTGGAGCTACCGACAGGAAGCGTTTGAAGAGAAGTTTTTAGGTAGAGTTGCAGGTATCACGGGTTCGCTATTTAAGTTGCTGATGCCTTTTGGCTTGGCGGCATCGGGTTATTTGATTGCGCACTTCGGCATCGAAGCCATCTTTATATCTTGTTTTGTCGTTCAATTATTCGTTGGATTGGGTCTACTGTGTTCTCAAGTAAGACGAATTGCATAGAGTTAACTTTACATACATTTACGCTCTCAATGTGTTTCTTTACTTGCCACCATCTAGACTATGATTACGTTGAGCAAACAAGGAACGACAATGAAAAATGCACCAATAAACAGTTTGTTAGCTATGGCTTGTTTCGCCGTATGGTCTAGTGCGGCTAATGCAAACGATCTAACCACACCGATAGTAGATACCAACCAAAGCCAATGTTTTGGGCTTAGAAACACATTGAGCTCTTGTCCCTCTTCTTCTGATGACACTTTTGGACAAGACGCTCAATATCAAGGCAATACCCCAAGCTACACCAAAAATAGTAATGGTACCGTAAGTGACAAGGTGACGGGTCTTATGTGGACACAGTCAACCGATCTCAATGGCGATGGCAAGATAGATGCACAAGATAAGCTGAGCTATGACGATGCGTTGGATTACGTCGCCTCATTGAATCACGGTGGATATAGCGATTGGCGCTTGCCCTCGATTAAAGCGCTCTATTCTTTGATTTTGTTTGATGGCCAAGACCCAAGTGGTGTTAATCAGTCCGGCACCGTTAAGATGATTCCTTTCCTTGATGCAAGGTACTTCGATATGAATGCGGGAGATGTTCATTCTGGCGAAAGGCTGATTGACAGTCAGTTTGTGTCGAGCACCAAGTATGTTTCTACCACCATGAACAAAGACGAAACGGTATTTGGCGTAAACTTTATTGATGGACGCATTAAGGGTTATGGCATTGCGAGCCCGCGTGGTGGTGACAAAACCTTTTATGTTCTCGCCGTGCGCGGTAACCCAGATTACGGCATCAACCAATTTACAGATAATAACAACGGCACCATTACTGATAGTGCAACGAGCCTTATCTGGCAGCAGTCTGATAGCCAATCGCAGATGGATTTTCCTCAAGCCTTGGCCTACTGTGAAAACCTTGAACTGGCGGGCCGAAGCGACTGGAGGCTACCAAGCGTGAAGGAACTGCAATCTATCGTTGATTACACGCGTTCGCCTGCCACGAGTAACAGCGCTGCAATTGACCCAATTTTCAATACGACTGCGATCACCAGTGAAGCAAACCGCGAGGATTACGCGAACTACTGGAGTAGCACGACTCACGAAAACATGAGAAATGGTGGGCATGGTGCGTATGTCGCCTTCGGGTCATCCTTAGGTTATATGCGTAATGCATGGATTGACGTTCATGGTGCGGGATCTCAGCGTAGTGATCCTAAAACCGGAGACGCGAGTCAATACCCGACTGGACACGGCCCTCAGGGAGATGCGATTCGAATTGATAACATGGTTCGATGTGTTGCTGGCGGCGGTGTCGAGTTTGTTCAGCAGCCAACTTTAGCGAAGCGACTGGCAGAAAGTTACCAAAATGGTGATACTGCTTCTTCTATGTCGTCAAAAGGTAAGCAAAATATGGCTGGCTCGAACAACGGACACTTTTCGCGCATGGATCGAAATGGTGACGGCAAAATCTCTCGACTTGAAGCTAAAGGCAAGTTGGCGAAAGATTTCAGTCGATTTGATAGAAACAATGATGGCTATTTGACCCAAGCGGAGATGCCAAGTAGAAAATAGCGAGTCTACTTGACCCGTCTATAGCTTTATAGTTTAGAGTTAATGGTATCGACTAGAAGCTATGAGTGAACGGATGTACAAGATCTCTCAATTAGCAGAGCGGGCGGGGATTTCTCGTACCACTCTGCTTTATTACGAAAAGCTAGGCATTATTAAAGGAGCGAGACAAGCGAACGGCTATCGTTCCTACAGCGACAAAGATCTCCAGCGTTTGCTCTTGCTGCAAAAATTGCAGGCTGGCGGTTTGACGCTGAAAGAGTGTCAGGCTTGCTTAGACGCACAAATCAATCGTGATGTATTGAAAGACAGGCTGACTCAGCTCGATCTAGAAATCTCGCAAAAACAAAAATCCCGCGAACTGCTCGCCGCGCTATTAGGCGAAAGTTCACTTAGCGAGTGGCACGATACTCTCGACCAACTTGCTCCTGATGCGCATTTAGACTGGCTGATCAAACAAGGTTTTGATGAGAAGCAGGCTATGCGTTTGAAATGGTTATCAAAAGATATGAATGAACATGATCGCTATATGCGAGACTTTGATTTGGTTTTCAGCCAACTGACGTGTTGGGGACCCGGAAGCCAACAAGATACACGTTCAGCGATTCAGAAACTGCCCTTTTCATCTAAGCATATTTTAGAAATTGGCTGTGGGCAGGGCATTGCGACCCGAACACTGCTAGAGCATACCCAAGCGCATATTACAGCGGTCGATAACGAAGAGTATGCATTAGAGAATATTAATCTAATCATGCAGCAACTCGGTGAAACAAAACGTGTAACTACCGTTTGCGCCAATATGGCGAAACTGCCATTTGAATCTAAGCAGTTTGACCTGATTTGGTGTGAGACCAGTGCGTACATTATGGGAGTTGAGAATGCTCTTAAGGAGTGGCGACATCTCTTGTCCGATGATGGTTATCTAGTGCTGAGTGATTTGATCTGGAGTGTTGAGGAGCCATCGTCCGATGCCATGAGCTTTTGGCACAAAGAGTACCCCGATATGACCACAGAAGAGACGCGCATTGAGCAAGCAAAGCGAGCTGGATATACGCTAGTCGATTCATTCCCTGTCAGTGCTCAAGCTTGGGACAACTACTACCAACCGCTAAAAGCTCGGGTGAATGAGCTCGCGCACGAGTTAGCTGGCTCATCTGCTCTCGCGGATTTGAACCGCGAGATCTCTGCTTATGACAACCGCAATGGTGAGTTCAACTATCAGATATTTATTCTTAAAACAGGGTGAATTTTTTGATCAGTCAGTGTTGACCTGTCTACAGCTTTACAGTTTAAGCTGCGCGCATAAACTTTAAAGAGGAACACACTATGAACTACGGCCTATTTAATCCGAAAGAGACAGACGAACTTATTCAGTTATTCACTAAAACCTTTGGGGATTCTGAAGGCGTCGAAGAAGGAAAAGTTATTGGCACTCTAGTGAACACACTAGTAGAGACGACACCAGAGCAAGACATCGCGATTTTTGTTGCGAGAGAGGAGCAAAAGATTGTTGCGAGCATTCTATTTACTCGCCTTGCTTTTGAGGAGGAACACGCAAGTTTCTTGATGGCACCGGTAGCGGTTAGCACTGAGTATCAAGGACAGGGTATTGGGCAAGCATTAATCCGTCATGGCATAGAGGCGATGCGCAGCCAAGGTGTGAAATTAGCTTTCACATATGGTGATCCAAATTTCTACACTAGAGTGGGTTTCAATCCGACGTCTGAAGAGCAGTTTAAGGCACCGTTAACACTGAGCTTCCCTCACGGTTGGATGGTGCAGTCATTATATTCAGACACGATTCAAGCGCTTGAAAGTCGCCCAACCTGCGTCGAAGGGTTTAACAATCCTGCGCTTTGGTAATGAGTCAAACGTTAAAATGCCGACAATTCAGTTGTCGGCTTTTTTGTGTTTGATAAGAAATCGTCAGTGGGATAGCGTTTTTTGGCTTTCGCTTTAGGTTTGAATGGTCATCAACAAGGCATCAGTCTATTATTCAGGGCAGTGCATCATCAGGATAAAGGAATCGTATGAAGCTAACGTTTGGAGTCATACTAAGCTTATGGGCTTGTCTAGCCCTTGCAGAGCCCGCAGAAGAAGCGCGCGACAATGCGTTTATCAATGTAAATATGACGTTAGAGCTGGATGGAATCGAAGGCGCGATTCAGGATACCCGTCAGTCTCTCGACCAAGTTGGCGTTGCGCTTAACAGCATCGCACAAAGTGGAAACTTGAATGATGAGCAACAACAGCTATTGACTGACACCGTAGATAACCTTAATCAGCTGGTGGTATTGTCTAAACAGTCGGTAGCCGCAATGCCGGGGGCGTTTGAACATTCTAGGCAAACTGTTGCGACAGAAAGTGAACGCTTTCTCAATGACTTACGTTCACAAATTTTGCTGGTTATCGGCGTTATAGGACTAGTCATTGTGTTGATCATTGCTGCGATTGCATGGTTGATTTTACGCCCAATGCAAGAAACACTGGTTCGAGCAACGCAGAATATTTCTTCGATGGCTGGCGCGATTAAGACTACCGCTCAGGCATTGGATTCAATATCGAGCCAACAGCAAGAGATTTCCAAACGTTTAGAGTTGGTCGGTGACCACAATGGCGACAATCAATCAGGTTCGAACAAGGACTAAAGGAGAGGGTTATGGAACCACGTGTCAGCATAATTACTTTAGGGGTGCAGGATTTGGAGCGCTCATATCAGTTTTATTCCAAGCTAGGTTTTCCTTCCTCCAAAAATCCTGAAGAGGGGATCATCTTTTTCAAAACGGGTGGCGTGTGCTTAGCTTTGTATCCGTTAGATGCATTAGCAAAAGATGTTTCGCCGGATATGGCGGTTGTCAAAGAGGGCTTTAGTGGGGTGACGCTCGCACACAATACCCGTTCAAAGCAGGAAGTGGATGACGTGTTAGCGCTTGCTGTCAGTGCAGGAGCCAAGCTAGAAAAACCAGCGCAGGATGTGTTCTGGGGTGGCTACAGCGGTTATTTCTCTGATCCTGATGGTTATTTATGGGAAGTGGCCTACGCCGATTTTTGGCAGTTCAATCAAGACGGCTCACTGGTGATTGAATAGGAGGATTCGTGGAGCTCAAAAGAATACATCATGTTGCGGTTATTTGTTCTGATTACGAGGTTTCAAAACGTTTCTATACCCAAGTTCTCAAGTTAACCGTTATTGCTGAAAACTACCGCGCTGAGCGGGATTCCTACAAACTTGACCTTGCTTTGCCTGATGGGGGACAGATTGAGTTGTTCTCTTTTCCTAACCCGCCAGCAAGGCCAACCAGTCCAGAAGCACAGGGTTTAAGGCACTTGGCATTTAGCGTTGATTCGGTAGAGCAGTACGCCGCTTATTTGATGAAGTGCGATGTGGAAGTTGAGCCGATTCGAATTGATGAAATTACTGGTAAGCCGTTTACCTTTTTCAAAGATCCTGACGGCTTACCGTTAGAGCTTTATCAAGCTTAGCTTAGTAGTTCACGCTTAATGACGGTAAACACGCCAGCCTCGCGATTGCTTGGTGCATGAAAGCGCGCAATCTCTTTAATCTTAGGGTGAGCATTGTCCATTGCGTATGAATGATAGCTCGCCTTAAGCATCTCTAAATCATTGAGGTAATCACCAAAACTCATGGTTTGCTCGTGAGTAAAGTTGAGCGTGTTTTGTAGGTGTTCAATCGCTGCACCCTTCGAGGCTTCAGCATTCATGACGTCGAGCCAGATTTTGGCACTCACTACTACCTGATGCGTCTGACCAAACTCTTTGTCGAAAGTAGGGAACACCAACTCTTCTGTGCCGTCAAAGTGGCAGATGGCGACCTTGATGAAATCATCATCTACATTAAGCAGATCGTCTACATACTGGCACTTGTGGTAATACTTAGCGAACTCTTCAAGCGCTTGTGGATCTTGCGTTTCGATATACGCAGAATGCTTACCACATAAAACTATTTGCGCGCCAGAAATGCCTCTAGCTGCCTCAATGATTGATTTGATTGAAGGTTTGTCGATCTCGCAGCTATACAATTCTTCACCTTTGTGCATCACCAATGTGCCGTTTTCAGCGATGAACATCATGCGATCACTAATTGGTGAGAAGGTCTCCATTAAGCTGTAGTACTGTCGCCCTGAGGCAGCAGCAAAGATAATGCCTTTCTCTTCTAATTGCTGGTATAGATTAAAAAACTCTGGATTGAGTTGGCTATTTTCATCGAGAAGCGTGCCATCCATATCAGTGGCTACGAACTTTATATCAGGTGTCGGCATAGTGGCTAATGTCGTCTCTTCGGACTGTTTGTAATAACGATAAGTTACCTGACTTTTGTGACGACTCAAGTGTTTTAAATCAATCTACAATGAAATCACCGATAGTGAGTTGCCAATTAAACCTGATGATTCTGCTCTAAAACGGCAAGCGTACTGGCTAAATCAAAGTGGGCAGCAAACTCTTCATTGACGGTTTTTCCGCTCAAAATAGAGTTGGCGATATACACCGCGCAGGCTGGGCTAAAATCAGATTCCATTAGCTTTTCTGGGTCATCATGGTTTAAGACCCCCTCAATGATGGGTAAAGGAAAGCCCCAAAAGTGCAGAAGATAGCCACCAAGCTGCTCTGATTTTGTTTTGAACAGGTAGCGTTCTAAGTGCGATTTATCGTTGCCTTTCGTTCTAGGGTTTAGAAACGCGCTCATTAGATCTGGGGCAATTTTCATTCTGACGTACTCGCCAATACGGTGAAGAATACCCACTAGAAAAGTCGTATCCTTGAGGTCAGGTTCAACCAAGGTTGAAGCGAGTTTTGCGACTTTAAGGCTATGTGATTGGATTTTTTCCAGTGGTTTGCTAGGTTCATTCATGGAAACCGAATAGACCTCAAGCATAGCAATAATATTGGTAACCACTTGGCCACCTAAACGAGTGATCGCTTCAGAAATACTCTTAATTTCTTTACGCCCTCTAAAGATGGCATTGTTGGAGATCTGAATGATCTTGGCACACATAGCAGGCTCTTCACTGATGAGTTTAGCTACGTCATGCATGGAGGAGTTGGGATCAGCGAGTGTGCGCTTAACATCAAAGAATAGCTTGGGCGCTACTGGAAGCGATGTAATCGTACCAATTGCATTTTGAATCACTCTATCAGGGAATAATTCGAGAATCTCTTCAATACGCCGGACTTCCGCCTTGATGACACTAGGATCGCAAGGTTTCATAAAAGCTTGATGGGCGAAAAAACCGCCTTTTATCGTAACATCTGGATCCGAATACCCGGACAATGACGCACGTATGATACCTGGATGTCTTTTACTCACCTCTTCAAGTAATTCAGCACCGTTCATCTTCGGCATAAGCATGTCTGAGATAATTAAATCGACCTCATGCTCTTCCAGAAACTGCAATGCTTCTTCACCGCCTTCTGCGGTAAATATCTTCCATCCAGTTCCAAAAAGGGCTCGCTTTAATCCACTCAGGATCATGCGTTCATCATCAACTAGCAGCAGCTTCATTATCTAGTCTCTCTTCAGTGCCAACGCTAACGTTGTCTAACGGTAATGAAATGGTAAATGTCGTTCCCTCTCCAACAGTACTGTCGGTAGTAATTGCTCCTTTATGTAAATCGACGATAACTGAGTAAGCTAAACTTAGCCCTTGTCCAGTCCCTTTTCCGACGTCTTTTGTGGTAAAGAAAGGATCGAATATCCGGTCGATAATATTTTTAGGTATACCCGTACCATTGTCTTGGATACGAATTTGGGCAGTGTTTTCTTCGAAATGTGTAGAGACCTTAATCGTGCCCAAAGTACCATCTTGGCGACCAAATTTTTCTTCGATTGCGTGAGCCGCATTAATGATGAAGTTAAGCATTACTTGGTTAAACTCATCACGGTAACAAGGAATAGCAGGTAATCTAGAGTCAAAACTGGTCTCTACTTCAGCGACATAGCGCCACTCACCGCGTGCAATGGTAATGGTTGACTCAATTGCTTCAGCAATATCGACTTGGTGCATTTCGTGGTTACTTGAATGTGAGAAAGACTTCATTGCCTTTACGATTTTGCTAATACGTTGCAGCCCTTCTAAGGACTGATCCAAGGCGAGAGGGATTTCTTCGGCGATAAAGTCCATATCGCTTTCAACAATTTCGCTTTTAATCTGTGTTTTTAGCTTTTCGACAGGTTGGTCCTCCGCCTTTTCAATGGTTTCTGTAATCTGGGTGATGGTGTTTAGACAGGTTTGAAAGGCATCTTTCAAAAAGATTGTGTTGTCAGAAACATATTGAGTTGGCGTGTTGATCTCATGAGCGATACCAGCGGCGAGTTGCCCCATTGATTCCAATTTTTGTGCTTGCCTTAACTGCTGCTCAAGCTCCATCCGTGTCGAGATATCACGGATAACACAGTTAAAAAGCTTCGTATCTTCGTTGCGAATTGAAAGTGCAGAAAGGCTAACTTCAATAGGAAACGAGCGACCGTCTTTTTTAATTCCTTCTGTGGTCAGATTGCTTCGGTGTTCCAAATCGTTATTGGCACCATTTTGCAACGAGACTTTATCAAAGGTTGGCATTAGATCTTCGATGTTCTTGTGATCGAGCATTTCTTTTTTATACTCGAACATCCTTAGTCCCATGTCATTAATGCTATCTATGATGCCTTCCTGATCAACGATGATGACACCATCGGCGAGATTATTGAGGATATCTTGCTCACGTAGCTTACCGGCGACAATGGAATGCTCTGCTCGTTGGAGGCGTTGGTCGACAATGGAAGCGACGAACGTTGCAGCACAGATTAACAATACAAATAGAGCCACTATCAAAGCAATGTTATGAGCGTCGCTCATATGGTTATGTACGGTTGGAGTATCGGATAAGGCGTAAAAGCTCACTGCGCCCATAGCGGTGTAATGCATACCAGCGACCGAAAGGCCCATAATAGGGGCTATCAAGGCACGATGAGTAATGTTCTCTCCATAGTGGCGATTACGAAGTTTGACCATATAGATTGAGATACACGCAAACAAAAATGCAATCAGAATCGAGAGAGCAAACCAAGTGAAGTCATAGACCATCAGAGCGTCCATCTGCATCGCTTCCATGCCAAGGTAATGCATCGAACCAATACCCAGTGCTAAGTACAGCGCACTAAGCAGAATATCTAGTAGTGAGAATCGTTGACTATAAAGGACTTGAAACGCGAAGTAAGCGCCAACGACTGGTGGGATAAAGGACAACGCGGTTATACCAGGATGATAGGACATTTGCGCAGGGACCATAAACGCCAACATGCCTGTGAAATGCATTGCCCATACACCAAGGCCAAACACAATACTGCCAAATAAACGCCACAAGCTGACTGTTTTCGCCTCATTAGAGCTCCACATTCGCTCAATGACGATCAAGCAAGAGTAAGCGGCTAAACTAGAGACAAGAATGGAAAGTAAAACCAAAGAGTAGTGAAACTCTCCTTGGAGTAAATTGTAATCCGCTAAGTCAACGGATTTAAATCGCCAAAACTCTACCATAGCCCAACCTGTCCTTTGTTTACGTTGTTAGTTATTCCATTAAGACGCTGATTAAAAACTCTGCGCTTTTTCTTCACTCTCAGTTTGTTCGTGTTCTTCTGGTTCAATCATGGTTACCCAAACTTCCCCAGTTACCGCTTTGTTCTCTAGGCAGTGGTGCACAATGTTCATTAAAGTTTGAGTCACTCTCTGTCCTTTTCGTGCAATAAGTTGATCGCGATTGGTTCGAATCTCTTGCTCAATAATCATATTGGGGTTTAGGAAGCTGACATCGACGAAAACTTTCGGTGGTTCAAAATCGAGCGTCGATTTAAAAGCACTGAGTATACTTGGGTCATAACGTTGTTTTTGGCTGTCGAGCTGCTCAATCGCATCGGGAATGGTATAGCCAGCACTTTCAAGCTTTATGTAATCACAGACAACCTTAAGCATTCTTGAACCATAAGGTAAGTCGGTTCCCTGAACCTCATCAATGGGATTGCCTTCTCCATTAAACCCCTTTTCTTGGTAGAGAATAGTCTTAGCGATACCGCTCATTCTCGGGATCTGTTTGAGTAAATCAGAGGAAAGGCAAGGGTGTTGATCGAAGAGCTGACGATCTTCTTCGGTGACGACTTGCCCATTACTAATATTTTCTAAGGTGCTTTGAGGAAAAATAATAAAGCCGAGCTGAGATAACTGAACCATGGGTTCAAAACTCCAGTGAGGTTTTAGGTTAAGTGCTTTACTTAACTGCTGCATATGGAATTGAACTTTGTTGCTGCGGTCATTGATTTCAGGGCTGACAAGAGAAACAACATCACTCAGGACATTAATGACGCCTTTTAACGTCTTGTTAAGCAGCACTTTCTCTGCAACGATGAGCTCGTACTGCCTGATGGCGGCGTTAATAAATCCTAGTAGTTGTTCCGGTGTACAGGGTTTATTGATAAAACGAAATACGTCGCCTAAGTTAACGGCATCGACCGCTGTTTGTTGGTCTGCATTCCCGGTAAACATCATGCGTACGGTGTCGGGTGATTTTTCTTTCACCGCTTGAAGTAATTGCAGCCCATTCATGACAGGCATTTGCATATCGGACACAATCACAGCGTACTGCTTCTTGGAAACGAGTTCGAGTGCTTGCTCGCCACTGTTTGCAAGATCAATATCGACATGGCTTCTTAGAGTTCGACGGAATGAATTAAGGATATTCACTTCATCATCAACTAAGAGTACAGGCTTATTCATTGTTGATACTCGTGTAGTTGCACTTAAGATTAAGTTTAGTACATACAGTGAGTTATCAAGCTCTATTGATAAACATATAACTCTTGGAGTAATGAAATGAGAGTCTAGCTAGATAAATTATCCTTATGTATCACTTTATTTTGCGGATTGCTGACATTCAGTCGCTTTAAAAGGTTTCGAGAGTAGTGATAGGCTAACGAGGTTTATCAGTTAGGTTCCATTTATGCTTGCGGATTATCTTAAAACAAAGAGAAAAGAACGAAAGTTGACTCAATCTGAACTGGTTTTAAAGTTGAAGCAGTTCCGACTAAATGCCTTTGAGTCTCTTGATAACGTGACAGTAAGCCGCTGGGAGAGAGGGATTACCTCTCCTTCTCGATACAAGCAGTTACTGATTACGCGCTTCTTCAATGATGATCTTTCGGAGTTTTTATTGGCTCAGCGCGTTGAAAGTGACTTCAAAGAGCTGAGAAAGATTTTCTATGATAGATATGAATCCGTTTATAGTTTCTCGAATCGACTTAAATACGGTGAGCATCAGCCTAACCGCTATCAAGTTAGTGAGTTTGAGTCGCTGTCACAGGGTGAACTTCAGATCTGCCTAGACGAAATAGAAGGTATGCATCAGCAGTTTGGTATTCCCGACAGTAAAATGTTCCAACTTGATTTTGATGACTTGATTGCCGATAAGCGTGGAGAATTTAGAGTTTACTACAATAATGGTGTTAAAGTCGGCCACTATCTCGCGTATTACTTTGAATTTGAAGAGTTCAGTCATCAAATAGAGCAGTCGAACTGTACCCCAGACTACAGCAAAACTTGTAATAAAGAGCTGCACAACGATTTAGTCATGTTCAGCAGTAGCCGATTTTTTGAAGCACCGAGTTTGCGTTTATATAACGTTTACCGTGAGGTCGTTAGTGCAATTAGTAATCCAAATATTCAGTACTTTGCGATGCGAGTAGTTACTCAATCTGCCTATGACTACTATAGTCATAGAGGATTCTCCGTGGTTGCATGCGAAGGCGAGGGTGGCGCGGGCGAGTTTATTATCGGCGGAAAGAAATACCGTCAAGCAATTATGATGGTGGATATTAATCGCTTGCTATCATCTGACTACCTGATAGCGCTGTTCAAACATTATCATTCTATGCGCTCTGAAACAGAGCAGCTACACAATAGTTTTATCTAAGTTTCATTTCGTTCACTATAAGACTAAATAAATCCTAAAATATATTTCTCTTTGCAAACTAGGCATTTGACATGTTTTATATCTATAGCATGCCTATTGTTGTTCTTTGATAGATAGTTAAAATCTCCGCTTGTTATTTGTTCTATTAACAGAATAAGTATTGCTTATTATTTAATACTGTTATTTGTGTCAAATAATGTTATTGGATTCTATAACTAGGAGATTTAAGTGAATAAAATAAAAAAGTCGGCCATGGTCATTGCATTATTGAGTGGAAGCGTGATGAGCAGCGGTGTATTTGCCGAAGATAATTTTGCTAGTATCGCGCAAGCGCAATTAAACTGGCAAGGCGTTGTCGGTGGCTCGTTCTTTTCTAAAGATATCGCACTGACTGGTCAAGGCGGCGGTGACATTATGGATGGCACACTAAAAGTGGCCAACAGCGGTACTTTTAAGTCGTTCAAAGCAATTGTTGTAGAGGCTCATGCAACAATTGATAACGGTGACGGCAGCTACTCGCCTGATCCAAGCACACTTTATGATCAGGATGTGAATTGGAATTTGGTCTCATCAAACGTGAGCTCAACGGGTAACGGTGACTATGATAGTACACGCCTCAAGTTTGCTATAAATGGTACGGATGTGGTGTCGGGCACACCTTATAAAACAACTGCTGGAGATAACATCGTAGGTGTAACGACGAGTTATACTGATGCAGTTACAGGAGTGGTTCCTGGTGAAACAATCATTGTTACAGCCAACATTACCGCAGAACCAGACGTAGGTACTTTCTAACCTACTTATTACTCAGAACCAATAATGCTTTGGCTGTTTTATAAGCTGCAGTTTCGCTGCAGCTTATTGTCATGCTCATGATATATAAAATGAAATATACAATGTTATTTTTATCTTTCTCTTTAGTGCATTTTTCTGCCTGTGCGGAAAATATAAGTAAGAGCTTTAATGTCTCTACATATATAGATAAAGGGAAAGTATACCCATACACATTAGAGATTCTTCCTGAAGAGCCTAATTTTTTACTTGAGTACGACGAAGAGACAAAAGTATTTTTGGATCATAATGTTCAGTTAGATATTGTTTCAGATATTCCAAATTCTGAATCGTCGATGGGATTTGGATATAACTTAAACTTACTGGAAAATCGCTCTATTTGCCGTCGCAGCAGTGACGATACGGTCAGTCAGGAAGGATTCATTAATCTTTTGATTGACGGCAATCCGTTTGACCAAACACAGCCTGCTAGTGCTTTGTTATTGTCCCCCTCAACAGAGGCTGGAAACTTAACAGGCCAAGCTGTTTTGACGCTCAAAAGCCAGCTAATTAAAGAGACAATGTTGAATTGTTCAGGGTCAATTAGCATTGAGGCAGAGCTATCTCTATGACTTTAAATAATATTTGTCGAGCACTATCGAAAGTCTGTCTGTGCTTTCCACTGGCTGTTTTCGCTTCAGATACGCCATCAGAATTTCAAGACTTGATACAGTCTGAGCGTGCTCAAACCAAGTTTATGATCAACGATAGTGACTCTGTCCTATTAATGGCTGATTTAGGCTATGACAGCGTAAAAGTTGATGAAAATGAAAGAGACGCTCTCCAGCGCTTTCTCTCTAAACAGTATTTAAAGTCACATGCGATTCGACATGTGTTGACAGACCTTATTGGCGGGGTTTCAACCAGTGAACTTTGTAAAGGATTGAGAGAAAACTGCGTTATTAGCGGTGCTTTACAGTATCAATATGTTGTCATCAAAGATAAGGCAACCGTGCGCGTCGTCATTCCGGCTTCGGAGATGGCGGTGCGGAAAGTGGATCGCCAATACATTGATGACGCAGTGGATCAAAATGCTCTGTTGATGCACCACCAGTTCAACGCCAATATGGGTTCTGAGAGTGAGATTAACGCTTATTACAAGAACAAATCGACATTAGGTTCGTTTGGAGGCTACTTTGTCAGTGACCTCAACGTTAGCAACCATTCTGCATCTGGCAACAATGACCTCTATTTTGATCAGTTGAACTACAACTATGCGAAGGAAGACACTCGCTTTCGTTTCGGATATACGTCAAGTTCTGTTGATTACTACTGGAATAGTAGTGCGATATTAGACGCACATACCCAGATAGACGCTGTTAGTTTTGACTTAGGCTCAACGTCTGATTTGATATTCAAAAACCGAGATTCAGATCAAAGGCTCTACTTCTCAATCCCTTCTTCTGGGCGACTTATAGTCACTCGTAGAAATGGTGAACCTGTACTCGAGAAAAATGTAAGTGCTGGTCAGAATTACATTTCATATAGTGCGCTGCCAAAAGGAATTCATGTTCTGAATATTAAAGTGGTCTCTGGTGATAGTGTTATCTATCACGAGGTCAGAAAAATCTACAATGCCACTAAGTATGCACTGAATTTAGGTGGTTTTGACTATCAACTCTCGGCAGGTTCTATGTATAAACAAGATGCTGATGAGGTAGCAACAGACCAGTATGATGTTGAAGAATATCAATACAATGGCTTTGTTCAGGTAAGCATAACAAACCGAATTACTGATCCAGTTTTAATTGGGGTCGATGTGCTAAATACAGCTGAGGATTATTACGCGCGCGCCGCCATTCAAATTGATGTTGATAGAAATTTCGCTGCTAACGCGTTAGCAGGCACCTTTAGTGATGACAGTCGTTATCTTCAGTCCGAACTGACGTTAGGCAAAGCCTCTTTTACGTGGAGTAAGTTCACCGACGAAACAAGCCCACTAATATATGACCTTTCCAACTACCTATATGGCTTTGGTTCTTTTCAGGAGTTTACAGCGAACTATAGCCATCAGTTAGGTTCTGGCAATTTCTACGCTAGCTACTCCAATTACAAAAGCGAGAGAGGCGGTACTTATTACGAACTCGGTGATGAAGAAGTATTTGATGATTACAAATCAGTGATGGCTGGATATACATTTTCGAGCTTATGGCACAGTACTATCGATATCAGTACAACCTATTCAGAATCTACCGATGCGCTAAGTGGTGAAATGAATGATGAGTGGATGCTTGGCATTAACTTCTCTGTACCGTTAGGTACGCATTCATCAATGAATTATGCCGCGAGCACCAGCAGTAATGGGTACCAATACCACCGAGCTACCATCAATCATCAATTTGAGACCGATGATAGCGTGTCTCTAAGTGGCGAAGCAGGCTTTAGATATAGTGATAGTGAAGCGATTCCATCTGAGACTATTGGTGAAGCGACTTTGTCTGCGGGGTATCACGATCAGCACTTAAGCGGTAGCAGTTACGGTTACTTGGACACAGAAGGTGATTACAACGTATTTGCGGCTTTCTCAGCTTCGACGATAGTCACCAATGATGATACCTATATGACAGATAGAGCGGCTGATAGCTACTTAATCATTGAAAACCTACAGCCTGATCAAAATCGCCACTCTCTTAGTGACGAAAGCGAATTTGTGAGTGTCGCTCGTATTAAAAGTAACGATGATCCTGCAGGGCAAGTGCTCGTCGATGAAGACACTGTGATCTACCCATTTAAACCTTATCGAGAGTACAAAGTCGCATTAGATGAAGCGGCGAGTGATTATCACAATACTGGCGAATCTTTTGCAGAATCGAGTAGCTATCCGGGAAGCATTCTTAAGTTAGATGTTGACTTGCATAGTGTTAAATCTTACTTGTCAGTGTTTACCGATATTGAAGGGAATGCGGTAGATGACGTGAAATGTAAAGGTGCGGGTTGCCTTGATGTTGAAGAACTTTCCCAAGGCGTGTTCAAGTTTAAAATCAGCCAAGGTTTGCCGTACCAACTTGTCAGTCGCGGGCAGCGATGCGTGATTCCCCACTCTGATGAGTACGGGAGTTACAACCTAGGGAGCAATTTCTGTATGCCTCAGTTTGACTTAAAAGACGGGCAACAGATAGCGAAGGGGCAAAATAACAAAGTCTATTACTATGTTGGAGAGTTCTCCCAATCATCTGTTATCGAGCATTATGAAGAGCGATTAGCTAACCAGGATATTGTGTTTGTTAAAAAGCAAGTTGGAGAGCACACCTTTGTATTTATCGAGGCTCAAGAGCAGCTCGCCAGTAACCAAATTCAGTTTATTGATGAATTCAGTGCTTACGCACTGGAAGAGTCAGATCATGTTCCATACGCCTCTGTACAGGAGATAACCAATGAAATTCAATAGCTTGCTATCAGGCTTTATCGCTACGGCCTTCTATTTTTTTGCTGCTAATACCTGGGCCTTTCAAGTTGATACCTTGATGCTAGCTGGTAATGAAAAAGGAAACGGTATGTTTACCGTTTCTAACTCTGAAGAAGAAACTATCTATTTGAAAGCCGAGGTTTTAAAAGTCGTGGTTGAACACAACCAAATAAAAAAAATTCCGCTCAACAAAGATAACTTTATGTTGTGGGATCTTGCTGTTAATCCGGCTAAGGCGATTCTTCACTCAGGCGAGGCGAGCAACTTTTCGGTTCGATATCTGTGCCGCAGAAATTGCGACCGCAGCCATGACAATGTTTATCAGGTCAGATTTACACCAGTGGCTTCTCCTGATGCAGAAAATCAGAACAAACTCGATATCCGTTTTGGAATAGCGCCTTATTACATTGTCCCTGCACTGAAGTCTGATGTGGATTATGACATTGATTTTGATAAACAAAACAAGCAGTTAACTGTTGGAAATGCAGGTAACACCTTCATCAAAATTAAAATTGATAGCTGCGATAAATTCAGTATGGATCAAAAAGGATGCCGAGCACTCTATTACGTTTTGGCAGGGCGCAGTAAAACCATCAAGCTTTCAGACAAACTCTACCGTGAATCACTCAAAGTTATCGTAGGTAACCATGATCAGTCATATAACGAGACCATCACTCTATAAGTTAGCGTCGTGCCTTTTCAGTTGCTTGTCGCTACTGCCTTGTGCCGAAGCGACAACGATTAGCGGCCTTGTGAAAGGGGATAGGCTAACTTGGTTCAATGCATATAACCAAAGTGGTTATTTAACGTCGACTAATTGGCAGCCACTCTCAGGATTACAACCGACAACAGAGTGGGTTCCGGGTACGTTTCTTGGACAGTCGGTCAGCACAATAAAACTGAGGAACAGTGAAACAGGCGAGAGTGTCGATCTCGATTTTCAGGTTGTCGGTATTCAATACAATTTTGGTAAAGCGAGCGCTCACTTCGATGGCTCAGAGCCTGTTAATGGTAGTTATAAAGTATGTGAAACCGCGATGGGTGAAGGTGGAGTAGTTACACTGGCGGATACAGGCATAGGTTTTTGTATCAATAGTAATACCTATAAAGCGGTGACGGCATTTACCCCCTTTCAATTTGCTCGACCATTAATAAAAACCTCTGAGATAGCTCAATCGTTACGTGAAGCGGGAGTAAGCAGTGGGCAATACACCGGGTCAGTCATGGTTCGCCCTGCATATGGGTTTCGCTCTCCTACGGGGAGTTGGACATATCGAAATACCAACGGTGTACCTGTCACATTGTCTATCCGCTACGAGGCGGCAAATTTGGCCAATATTGAAGTCAGCGGAAGTGGGATCATGCCAGCTAAGTATGACCAGAAGAAGTTAACGGCTTCAGGACAAACCGACTACTTAATAACGGCTCATGGCTTTTTTACCAATGGGCTCAAGTTAAGCTTCCCAGAGAATGAGGTTGATGGTTTTAACTTAGCCTATGTTGATGAAGGCAGTGCTAAACCCATTCCATATAGTATCGATTGTAATGCCTGCGAGGATACTTCGCTTGTAAGCAATGGAAAGCTCAACTTAAACAATAGAGAAACGGTCGTAGGTGGAGAAGGAGACACGGTAAGCCTGATGCTTAATGTTCACTACGACAATATTCCAGCAGATGATTTAACGACTGGCAATTACTATGACCAATTTACCGTATATTTTGAAGAAAACCTGTAAGCATTCTCCAGCCATGAGTTTATTGGTGTGTGCACTAGCAGCTTCTCATGGTTTGAAGGCAGAAGAATTAAAGTCATTGGACGAGATGTCTTGGCCCGTTGAGTTCGAAAGCAAGGTTTATTTCGGGGACACCACGACATTGGGTATAGATGCCGTTCATAGCTGGGAAAACTTTCGTCTTAAAGCGGGTGGGCAGTTCCATATTGCAGGAGAGACAACCCCAGCACCTAATGGCTATCATCGAAATACCTTTTCTGTAGGTGTGAGTCACCAATTTCAGCTTGCGCAAGATCTCAATTTAGAGCTGGGAACAGGCTATGCGTACCGCTCTGCTTTTGTTGACTACGGTTTAAGGTATCAGCTGCTGGGCAATATCACCGCCTTGGCTGGGTATCGTTTTAGCTTTGATAACACGGAGGTGAACAGAAATCAGTTTTACACTGGGCTGAGCATTGCGTTTGATGATTCTAAAACGTGGGAAGAACCGAATACTTCACCACTACAAGTCGAGGTTCCAATAGCGGCTCCTCAATCAGAAAAGCATTTTTTAGAAAATAAGCCGGACAAGCCATTATTAAAGCGACATAAATATAATGTTAAGAAGGGAGATTGGTTAATTAAAATTGCCAGTAAATATAACGTCCCATTATCAAATTTAATAGAAAACAACAATTTCAAAAATATAGACCTAATTTATCCTGGAGATACTATTTATTACCTTAAATAGCAACGTCCTCTGAGGGTTTAGACACATAACAAGGGAGGAAGCTTTGATGGGTAGTCAATCAGCATGTCTCAAAAGAGGCAGTGAAAAAGAGTTGTTAAACATGCTGAAGATCAAGCATCTTAATCACTTTCATGTTAGGCGAAAAGGGTTTAGTTATTTTTGCTTCTACGATGATGAAAATGAAGGCTTTTCAATGTTTAAGATTAATGATAGCCAGCAAACGGTGAGTAGAATGCTCATCAAAGCAAACTCAATTTCTGAGTTTCTACACTCAGATATCATTAGTGATATTGAAGAGTTTAAAAAGATTTACTTTTAATTAATTAATTTAGCTAAATAAGACGAATTATTTTCCTATAAGAGGTAACTCTCTTAATGGGCGGGCTTTTGTCGCTTTTTATTTAGGAAATTAATACAAGCTTATTCTGGAATAAGAGAAAGTTATGCGGTTCAACAACAAACGATTATTTGTTTATTTATTGCCACTGGTGTTATTTGGATGCGGGGGAGAAACGAATGAGCAGAATGAACAAAGCTCACACCAAGAGTCGGTCAGTTCTCCCTTAGCAACAGATAACTACTCGCAGTTTTTGCTCGACAATAGCCAACATGTTGTCTCTTTGGTAGAGCATGTGAGCGATCCGCAGGGATTGCCGTTAACACTAGAACGTGTTGAGCCTCTTAGTCAGTCTTGTGGTATGCCAGTTGTAGATAAACAGCACTTATCTTTTACGGTCGCTGAGTCTATTCCTGAAACATGTGTATACCGCTATGTGGTTCGAAACCACCCAGAAAATTCGCAATTAGATAAGGAGTCCAGTGCCGAAAGCGTGGTGTTAATCAGTAACGAAACAGATTCTTCGCTAATTCCCCCGATATCGAAGTCTATAAAAGTAGATTCTGAATTAACCATTGTTCTTAGTCAGGAGCTGGGCTCCACCTATCCTGATGGCTACACATTGAACCAAGATGTTGTGCTGCTCGGAGACGGAGTGGCGAGTGTGGATGTTAGTTCGGATACGATCTTATACCAAGCAAGCAGCACACCCGGGGATACCCGTTTGATTTACTCATTGTCGAGCGACGATGGTAACAATGTGAAAGCGGGTTATGTCGATATTGCCGTTTCTTCAGAGGGAAACAGTATGCCTATTGCGGAAAACATCGCGGGGCCAGAATCGTTATACCCGAACACAAACATTACGATAGATGTGAGTGATTCGATTAGTGATCCTGACGGCGACTCGCTGCAACTAACCGACGTGTATGCCTATAACGCTAATGTCGCGATTACCGATCCGCTTGATGTTAACAACACAAAGTTTAACTTCTCGGCTTCTCAACCTGGTAGTTACAGCGTGACTTACTACGTTTCGGATCATAGAGGCGGATACGCCGTAGCCGTGGTACGTATTGTAGTATCTGAGCCGCTTCTTCCTTGGAACGATATTGTGCTAGCGAGCGGTGCTCGTTATACCGCGCCGTGGGAGAAAAGTAGCGCTGATATTGCAGGTATTTATTATCAGGGTACCGAACCTGAGCTCATCAATGGGACAGAGTATCTTATTCCATTGTTTAGCGCTGATGCGGCTCAAGCTTTATGCCAGTCTAGAGGTATGGCACTGCCGAGCCAAGAACAGATGAATGCGCTATTTCAAGCAAGGCCTGATGTCGCGAACTCAGAACATTGGCCTACCTCTGTAGCGTATTGGAGTTCCAGCAAATCCACCGCTAACCAGCAGTACGATTTTAATATGAATAGCGGTGCTCAAATTCTATTACCGACATCAACCCCCTTAATCGTTACCTGTGTTTACCCTGGCGAGCTCTCTACTTTGGTCAGTAAAGATAATGCCTATCAAACCGATCTCGTTGATGGTGATTACAACACAGTGGAAGCGTATGCCAAGCAAGCAGATGGTTCTCCTATTTCCGGGCAGAGTATTTATGCATTTAGTGAAGACGAAAATCTAAGATTCGAAAGCCAATCAGCCCTAACGGATAGCGAAGGCAAAGCCTCATTTAAGGTGCGAAGTGCGCTGAGTGGTGAGTTCGATGTTTTGGTTAACTACTACTCACAAAGTAAAGCTGCGTTGGTGCATTTTATCGATGACCTACTACTTAGTATTTCACTCAGTGGAGAGCATGAATTACTACTTGGTAGTACCGAGGAGTTGACTGCAATGGGTAAATATCAGTCGGGAAAAGAGTCAGATATTTCACAGGAGGTGAATTGGACATCTGACAACCCAAAGGTTGTTCGTGTGACAAATATAGGGGAAATTTTTGCGCAAGGGATGGGGTCAGCAACTGTCCATTCTACATCAGGTGAAATTACATCTAATAAGTTTAAGGTGACAGTTCCTTTTGGAACGCTCGAAGCTGTTCAAGATGCAACGATTAGAGGGGGTTCTTATAGCCATCAGAATTTTGGATCAGATTCTTCTCTGATTGTTAAACGGGATAACGCAAATAGTAATGGTTATTACCGGAAGGCATTACTCAAGTTTTATGTAGGAAATAAGCCAGTACAAGCCTTTAGTAAGGCAACATTAAGAATGTATCTAACCGGTGCCAATTCAGGCGTAGGGGAGGCTGGTAGAAATCTAACGGTTTATTCGCTTTCTAGCAATGATTGGTCTGAACATGAAGTCACTTGGGACACAGCACCTAGCATTCAAAATAAAGGTAATACAATCAATGTCAAAAAAGGGGATGTAGGAAAATGGATAGAGTGGGATGTGACTGATCTCATCAATGCTGAACCAGATAACACATACCTTTCACTCTTACTCGATGACCTAGGCAGCTATAAAGCTACAGTGGATGTGCACTTCTACTCTAGAGAGTCAGGTACAGCTCCTCAGCTAGTTATCCAACCTTAATCTTCAAACATACCTTTTATGGAAATTCCAATGAAACTCAGTTTTTCATCTGTTTTGCTGCCTGCAATATTACTGCTTTATGGTTGTGGTGGTGAAGGTGGTAGTGAACCCCAAAGCAACACAGATATCGATAACATTAGTTCGCCTATAGCAGTAGAGAACTTTGCTCAACTCTCTTTGCAAGATGGAGCCAGTCATACAGTTTCACTTAAAAACAGCGTCAGTGACCCTGCTGGTTTGCCATTGACTCTAGAGTCGGTGACATCTTTAAGCAGTGACTGTGAAGATCCGCAGTTTGATTCACAGACAATGAGTTTTCAGGTTGATAAGAACACACCAAAGACCTGTTTATATCAGTATGTAGTTCAAAACCACTCAGATACTCCGCAGTTTGATAAAACCGTTGCGAGTCGCAGCTACGTTTTATTAAGCGAAACGACGACATCTGCGGTAATTCCACCGCTGTCTGAGATTGCTCAAGTCAACGACAGTTTATCAACATCCCTTGAGGAAAAGCTCGCGACTAGTTTTCCTGCAAACTATGGGCTTGATGAACAGATTGTTGTGCTTGGTGGTGGAAGCGCATCGGCTGACGTCTCAACCAATACGATTCAATTCCAAGCAGGTTCTGAGGTCGGGGTCTCAAGGCTGATCTATTCCATGACCAGCGTAGATGGCACGAATGTAAAGGCAGGTTACATAGATATCGCGGTATCCGAGAGATTGGATGGCATGCCAACTGCGGAAAACTTTGCCGGACCAGAAGACCTACTGCCTGAGTCGACAATTACAATTGACGTGGCTGAGCATATCCAAGACCCTGATGGCGACATACTGCAATTAACAGAGGTCTACAGCTATAACGCTCAGGTATCTGTTGCTGATGAAAATGATCCCGCGAATACACGTTTTACTTTTTCAGCTAAAACTCCCGGCACTTATGATGTTAGCTATTATGTGACAGATCATAACGGAGGCTTTGCGGTTGCTACAGTTCGCCTCACGGTCGCAGAGCTTGCCAAGCCTTGGCAGGATATTGTCTTAGCCAATAGCCAGAGATATACAGCACCTTGGGAAAAACAGAGTGCTGATGTTTCACAGTTGTACTACCAAGGCATAGAAACGGAAGTCATCAATAGCACGGATTACGACATCACTCTGTTTGACCACAATACTGCCAGTTCACTGTGCTTGAGCCGCGGAATGGTTCTACCGACCAGCGAACAAATGGAGGCGTTGTTCACTGCGAAGCCTGATATTGCTAGCAGTGATCATTGGCCCGTTGCTGCTCGCTATTGGACTTCCTCATCACAAGCGGCAACCAGCTACCAATCGATTGATATGAGTACGGGCGTGCTTACCGCTTCCAGTTCAACAACACCACTTATTGCAACGTGCGTGTATCCGGGAGATTTATCCACTCAAGTCATTAAAGATAAGGCCTATGTTACCCATCATGGTGAAGGGGACTTCGATCAAGTCCAAGCTAAGGTAGTTGGTAAAGACGGTGCACCACTTATCAATCAGCAGGTTTACGCCTATGCGGATAGTCGTGCCCTGCAGTTTGATCATCAAGGTAGTTTAACCGACGGAAGTGGTCTGGCTATATTCAATGTCAGTAGTGATGCTAAAGGGCCCTTCAAAGTATTTGTAAACTACTACTCACAAACGCTAGAAACAGTCGCGAATTTTATTGATGATACTCTGGCAGAGGTAATGATTTCTGGCCAGCAAACTCTATATCAAGGAGATAGCGCTAGTTTGCAAGCGATAGGCTCCTATCAATCAGGATATAGTGAAGATGTCACCAATCAGTCAAATTGGCAGTCTAGCGAAAGCTCAACTGTGCCTGTCAATCAGCAAGGGGAAATCACTGCAGTTAAAGTCGGCACTGCGACTGTCAGTACAAGTTTGAATGGGGTTCACTCAAATGGTTTACTGATCACGGTAAAACCTTTGCTGACTGCTCTGGTTGTGGAACCCGATTCGTTAGAGATTAAAGTTGGAGCCAGCAAACAATTGGTTGCCACGGCGCATTACAGTGATAACTCGACAAAAGTTGTGACTGCTTTAGTCGATTGGAGCTCGTCAGACAGTTCGAAGGCATCCGTTGATGGTAATGGTCTAGTTAAAGGTAAAGTAGAAGGTACTGTGACTATTCATGCTTCATATAAGGGTGGAGAAGTTACCCAAACGGCAACGGTTTATCCAGTTAATGTTTATGTGCCAGTGAGCTTTACTTCGTTAACGGTTTCGCCTACATCAGCGACCCTTGCCGTTGGTAAGACCCAAGCGTTTACAGCCACAGCCCACTATAGCGATGGTTCAACTAAGGTCGTGACGAGTCAGTCAGGCTGGGTTTCATCAAACTCTGGAATTGCTAGTGTGAGTGGCACTGGAGTGGTTACGGGTAAAAAGGCGGGTAATGCCAAGCTTACTGTTACTTACAGTGATTTAGGTGTGAAAAAGTCCGCGTCAGCCACTGTGACAGTTAAAAAAGCCCTTAAGTCGGTGACAGTGACACCTACATCTGACGCGATAGTTGTTGGAGGGAGTACAACTCTAAAAGCACAAGCACATTATGATGATGGCAGTGTAATGAGCCTGACGACACAGGCGAAATGGACATCGTCCAATAGCAATATTGCAACGGTTAATACTTCTGGTGAGGTTTCAGGCAAAGCTACTGGGAGCGTGAAGATAACGATCTCGTACACGGACCTAGGTATTACTAAGAGTGCAGCCTCTACAATCAATGTAGATCCTGACAGCGACTATGATGGCGCCAGTGGGGCGGCAGATAGCGACCCACGGCATTATAATAGTTTAGAAGCGGTAAACAGAATTGGGATTAATGCTTGGGCGAAATATTTTAGAGATAGTGGAGATACGCGCGCAGTCCTTCCTGTTTCCGAACGGCAGCACTTAGCGTATTTTGATGGGGTAAAATGGAGCTTACAATCTTGCGGTGGTAGTTTACTCCTTAACCCTGAAACTAGATATTGTGAACCTCCTAGTGATACTCCAGCGGATGAAGCGCAACGGTTGTATGAGCAAAACCTGCCTTTGGCATTGAAGAAAAAAATTCTTAGCCTGAACTAAGATTGCAAAGCGCCTCTGTTGCAGAGGCGCTTTTGTTGTTAGCTATTTATTTCCCCACAAAAGCAACAACAACCTTATCGTCATCTAGTGACCTAGAGAATACATAAGCGTTGTCGTTGTCTATATGCTGATGTTTGCCCGCACCAATTGCCGGGTGGTTGTGGCGGAACTGACCAACGGTTTGCCAGTGAGACAGCAAGGTTTTCCGTTGTTCATTAAGCTGCCAGACCATATCGGAACGAGTCCCTTGGTGGAAGTCGTCTGCGTATGGACCAAGTTCACGACCGATTTCATCACCATAATAAACCTGAATTGCACCAGGGCTAAGGAGTAGGGCATTTGCGGCATTACGTTGCATGTCAAAAGACTTAAAGCGGTTGAAGAAGAGCTCAGTATCGTGAGAGGACATATAACTCACAGGTGTATAGCCAGGGGTAGATTGTATTGAGTCTGCGTAGTTCTGGTAGACGTCTTGCATCTGGCTAAAGCAGGCTGCACCTTTATCGAGTTTCTTCTGCATATCGAAATTGATCAGAGCATCGAAACCTTGATCTGCATAAGGTGAGCGGTAAGCCGAGTGGCCCCATACTTCTCCCATCATCCAGAACGGTTGACCAGACTTGCCATTTTCACTGCGCCACTGCTCTAGGCTCTCACTTGCGGCTTGTTTTAGCTTAAGCCACACATCGCCTTCAACGTGTTTTACTGTATCGACCCGAAAGCCATCAATACCAAAACGTTTTACCCAGTCTGACTGCCACTCAACCAAGTAATCAGCCACTGTGTAGTCAGGTTTAGTGACAACGCGAGTATCTGGGTTGTCGAGAAGCCACTTTGGAGGTGTAACCGGTTTTGTTGATTCAGTAATAAAGTCTGGTAAGCCTGCTAAGTTCATTGTGGTGTCGCTGCTACCGGGTTGTGTATAGCCCGGTAAACCTGCGCGAACCCAATCTGGGCCCCACCAGTTTTGCCACTGTTTGCTTTGATAGTCGATGGCGCTATTAAAACTGTGCCAGTTTTGACCTTGTTCAGGAGTCCATTTTGCCCACTGTTTAGGCATTTTCGAACGATCGACCACCTCGAGGTTATCAAACTGCATATCTGCCAGTGTGCCATAACCGGCATGATTGACGACGGCATCGAGAAGGACCTTAATTCCACGCTTGTGAGCTTCAGTAACCAGATTTCTTAGCTCCTCTTCGCCGCCAAAGTTTTGGTCAATCTTAGTGAAATCGCGTGTCCAGTAGCCGTGGTAAGAATAGAATGGGAAGCTGCCACTTTCACCACCGCCAACAAATCCATGTACTTGCTCCACAATTGGCGATAACCAAATCGCGTCTGTACCTAGGCTTTTTATATAGTCGAGCTTTTCAATCACACCTTTAAGGTCGCCACCGTGGAAAGTACCGACTTCTTGTTTGCCGTCTTTCTGACGAGCGTAACTCTGATCATTGCTAGTATCTCCATTGCTGAATCGGTCGACCATCACAAAGTAAATATTGGCGTTCCTATAGGTAAATTCAGGCTTATCAGTAGGACTCGTTGGCTCTAGTAGAACCAAGCCGCCACTGTGCTTCGACGGTGTAATAGTGACGGTACCATTTTCGACAGTAACTATTTGCCCGCTTAAAGCATCTTTAAGCTCTTCGCCATCTGTGAATGTATCGCCTAGATTCAAGGTAACGGCTTCACCGGAGTATTTTTCGCACTGAACATCTGGGATAGGGCGGCTGAATGTCTGTTTGCTCTTCTTGGCTTCTCGAGCAATAGTCAGCGTGTTGCTCTCTTTATCAAAGGTAAACGAGTAGTCGCCACCAAAACGGACTTTTAGCGGCAGGACGGTATCTTCGCCGCAGTTGAGGGATAAAGGTCGACGAAATTTAACTTTCTGCACATCGACCATGGGGCAGCTACCTTCAATTCCCGATACGGTGAGTTGATACGTTTCTTTGCTCAACGACATAACTGCAGGCTCAGAGGCTGACAACGGAATATCGCGACTGGTAGTGGTGGTCGATAAAGTTAAAGTTGGACTCGCTACAGCAGGCACGCTGAATAAAACGGCAAGCATGACTGGATTGGGTTTAAACAGACTATTCACGTTACATCCTTGAGGTTGTTATTTTTATACCCCACTACCCTAACTGAGCTTCTCAGACGCAACATCATTCCCACCGTCTACGCCTTAAAAAAAGGTATCCATCACATTATTTATTGCTAGGGGAGGAGGACGCACTATTGATGGTATGGATGGAAATTGATCTTGGTTCAAACTTCAAGATTAACTATCAGACTTAAGTGAAAGCTTTTGTTGTTTAAATGGTGATTAAACTTTCACCAATCGAACCTTGCTGGTCTATTTTATTCTCATAAGTGATACAAATGACAAAATTTTTCAACCGAAACTAAATTCTAATCACCTTTAATCTGCGAAACCCTTTATGTAACCTATACTTATAGCTCGGCTATTGATATTTCTGTTTAATATAAAACACTGGAAATGCGAGCTATATTTGATATTTTGTGCGTATATTCTGACAAAAATTATAACAAATCGTTTCTAGCCTCTTGTTCGGCCGACGGGAGTGTGATTAGGAGACCTTATGGACGTAGAAGTAATACGCCAAGCCGCGATAGTAAAAGAAGTTTCTGGTGATGTTGTTGCTGTCAAACCAGATGGAAGTGCAAAAAAAGTTGTTGTAGGCGATACCATCCCTGGTGGTGAAATCGTTATTACAGCCAACCACTCGACAATTTTGATGGAGTCATCTGAGGCTGCCATTAATCTTGATGCGAATACCCTCGCGACAGAAGATGATCTTGGTGGTTGGGGAGTTGCCCCTATTGCTGGAGAAGTGAACTTCGACCTTGCTCAATTGGGTGACGGTGCGATTAGCGAAGATGAATTAGCGGCAATTCAAGATGCCATCTTAGCAGGTGCTGACCCTACAGAGTTGCTAGAAGCTACCGCGGCAGGTGCAGGTGCTGCGGGTTCGGCAAATGGTGGCTTTGTTACTATCGAGTACAACGGCACTGAAGTACTGGCGAGTACTTTCTTCGAAACGTCCGGTTTTTCTACAGACTCTACCGAACAGGTCGATGATGAAATTAGACCTATTACCTTTGCCGATGGTGGACAAAGCATTAGTGAGTCTTTAACTGAAGGCTCTCTCTCTGGCGGTACTTACCCACAGTCAGTGACAAGCTCAGTGACCATATTTGCCGCTGATCTGTCTCTCGATCCTACTTCTTTTGTGCCAGAACCACTTTCTTTGGCCTCACTGTTAAGTGAACTTAACTCCGATATTACTTCTAATGGCGAATCAGTTACGTTTACCTATAACGCTACGACTAACACAATTACGGGTGTAGATGGTGATGGTAATCCGGTCCTCACTATAGATATTGATGCTGCCAGCGTTGGTAGAGATGTTGGGTTAGAGCTAACCACAACAATCCTACAGCCAATTGATCACACACCTTCTGTTGGCGGCGGCCAAGTAGCCTTCACTGGTGATCAAATTACCGTTTCCTTTGAAATAACGGGTACGGATACGGGTGGGAACTCAATCCAAGCTCCGATTGATGCTCAGGTAACCATTGGGGATGGAGCGGATCCTAGTGTTGCCAATATCACCGAAGCCAATGTGTATGAAGCGGGTTTGGGCGACGGTTCAAAAGTTGGTGATACAAGTATCAACGCAAGTGGAACAATTACTTTTGCTGCGGGAAGTGATGATGTTACTCAAGTACAGATTGATGTCGATGCTTTCAATTCCTCTCAGCAAACATCACCAATTACTTCGCAAGGTCAAACTATTGTATTAGAAGCGGTTGCAGGCCAACCTGGCGTCTATGTTGGCTTTATTACGCTAGATGGAAATCGAGTCGATGTACTTCGCGTGACGCTTAATGATGTCGTGAAAGCTGGGACTGATACGTCACCAACCTTTAATGCAGGCTATTCGATTGAACTGCTTGAAGAAATAGACCATCCACTACAAGGGCAGGATTCTCTTTCTATTTCTCTTCCAGTATTTGCTACGGATGCGGACAACGATCAGTCTGCGCGTTCGAACCTAGTGGTAAATGTGGGTGATGACATCCAAGTCGTTACCGATGGCTCAATCAGTGTGGTAGAGCCAACGGTAGGTCAATCGGCACAGAGCAACGAGATTGATGTCATTACCGAAGCGGGGGCTGACCAAGGTAAAGTATCGACGGTGACGTTTGACGGTCAGAGTATCAACTTCAACGAGAATCAGACCGAATACCCAGTGACTGACGGTAAGTTGGTGGTGTCTGCGGACGGCAAGATTTCCTTTATTCCTAACAGCAACGTCGACCACTCAACGAGTGAAGAGGTTAAACACACCATTGTTGTCACGGTGACAGACAAAGACGGCGATACGCTCACAAGCAACGTCGAGTTAACGATTAAAGATGGCGCTGACCCAGTCATTAATGCCATTGACCAAGCCAATGTGTATGAAGCGGGCTTAACCGATGGCTCCAGAGTCGGCGATACGGTGACCACGGCGACCGGAGACATTAGCTTTACCACTGGCAGTGACACTGTGGTGGCGATGAAAGTTGATGTGGCTGAGTTCAATCGCACTTCCACGTTAGAGTCTGCAGGTCAGAAGGTTGTACTAGAAGAAATCACAGGCCCGAATGGCGAGTTCACTGGTCAGTATGCCGGTTACATCACGCAGAATGGAGTTAAGGTTGAGGTGCTCAACGTGACCCTCGACCAGAGCAACTTAGGCAAGTACACCGTGACCTTGTCACAAGAAGTCGACCATGGTGCACAGGGCATGGATTCACTGGCGGTGAATGTACCAGTGTATGCGGTGGACCAAGACAACGACAATTCAGCGAATGTGAATCTGAAGGTCAATATTGGTGACGATATCCAAGTCGTCACCGATGGTAGCCTGAGTGTTGTTGAGCCAACGATTGGTCAATCGGCGCAAAGCAATGAGATTGATGTGATTACCGAAGCGGGTGCCGACCAAGGTAAAGTGTCGACGGTGACATTTGACGGTCAAAGCATTAACTTCAACGAAAATCAGACCGAATACCCAGTGACCGACGGTAAGTTGGTGGTGTCTGCAGACGGTAAGATTTCCTTTATTCCGAACAGCAATGTCGACCATTCAGCGAGTGAAGAGATTAAACACACCATTGTTGTGACCGTGAAGGACAGTGATGGTGATGAGCTAACCAGTACAGTCGACCTGACGATTAAAGATGGCGCTGACCCAGTCATTAATACCATTGACCAAGCCAATGTGTATGAAGCGGGCTTAACCGATGGCTCCAAAGTCGGTGATACGGTGACGACGGCGACCGGAGACATTAGCTTTACTACGGGCAGTGATACTGTGGTAGCGATGAAAGTCGATGTGGCTGAGTTCAACCGCACTTCTACGCTAGAGTCAGCAGGTCAAAAGGTCGTACTAGAAGAAATCACCGGCCCGAATGGTGAGTTCACCGGTCAGTACGCTGGTTACATTACGCAGAATGGGGTTAAGGTTGAGGTGCTCAATGTGACCCTCGACCAGAGCAACTTAGGCAAGTACACAGTAACCTTGTCGGAAGAAGTTGACCACGGTGCACAAGGCATGGATTCACTGGCGGTGAATGTGCCTGTTTACGCGGTGGATAAAGACAACGACAATTCAGCGAATGTAAATCTGAAGGTCAATATTGGCGATGATATCCAAGTCGTCACCGATGGCAGCTTGAGCGTTGTTGAGCCAACGATTGGTCAATCGGCGCAAAGCAACGAGATTGATGTGATTACCGAAGCGGGTGCCGACCAAGGTAAAGTGTCGACGGTGACGTTCGACGGTCAAAACATCAACTTCAACGAGAATCAGACCGAATACCCAGTGACTGACGGTAAGTTGGTGGTGTCTGCAGACGGTAAGATTTCCTTTATCCCTAATAGCAACGTCGACCATTCAGCGAGTGAAGAGGTTAAACACACCATTGTTGTCACCGTGAAGGACAGCGATGGTGATACGCTCACAAGCAACGTCGAGTTAACGATTAAAGATGGCGCTGACCCAGTCATTACCAATATCACCCAAGCTAATGTGTATGAAGCGGGCTTAACGGATGGTTCGCAGGTGGGCGATAAGACAACCACGGCTACCGGTGACATTAGCTTTACCACTGGCAGTGACACAGTAGTAGCGATGAAAGTCGATGTGGCTGAGTTCAACCGTACTTCGACGCTAGAGTCTGCGGGTCAAAAGGTCGTGCTAGAAGAAATCACCGGCCCGAATGGTGAGTTCACTGGTCAGTATGCCGGTTACATCACGCAGAATGGAGTTAAGGTTGAGGTGCTCAATGTGACCCTCGACCAGAGCAACTTAGGCAAGTACACAGTAACCTTGTCGCAAGAAGTCGACCATGGCGCACAGGGCATGGATTCACTGGCGGTGAATGTGCCTGTTTACGCGGTGGATAAAGACAACGACAATTCAGCGAATGTGAATCTGAAGGTCAATATCGGTGATGACATCCAAGTTGTCACTGATGGCTCAATCAGTGTGGTTGAGCCAACGATTGGTCAATCGGCGCAAAGCAATGAGATTGATGTCATTACCGAAGCGGGTGCCGACCAAGGTAAAGTGTCGACGGTGACATTTGACGGTCAAAGCATTAACTTCAGCGAAAATCAGACCGAATACCCAGTGACCGACGGTAAGTTGGTGGTGTCTGCGGACGGTAAGATTTCCTTTATTCCTAACAGCGACGTCGACCATTCAGGCAGTGAAGAGGTTAAACACACCATTGTTGTGACCGTGAAGGACAGCGATGGTGACGAGCTAACCAGTACAGTCGACCTGACGATTAAAGATGGCGCTGACCCAGTCATTAATACCATTGACCAAGCCAATGTGTATGAAGCGGGCTTAACGGATGGCTCCAAAGTCGGCGATACAGAGACTACAGCGACAGGAGACATTAGCTTTACCACTGGCAGTGACACAGTAGTAGCGATGAAAGTCGATGTGGCTGAGTTCAACCGTACTTCGACGCTAGAGTCTGCAGGTCAGAAGGTCGTACTAGAAGAAATCACCGGCCCGAATGGTGAGTTCACCGGTCAATACGCCGGTTACATCACTCAGAATGGGGTTAAGGTTGAGGTGCTGAAAGTGGCCCTCGACCAGAGCAACTTAGGTAAGTACACCGTGACCTTGTCGCAAGAAGTCGACCATGGTGCACAGGGCATGGATTCACTGGCGGTGAATGTACCAGTGTATGCGGTGGATAAAGACAACGACAATTCAGCGAATGTAAATCTGAAGGTCAATATTGGTGATGATACCGCGACTATTGATGGCTTCAAGATCGGCAGTAAGTTCTCGGTTAATGAAGATGATACTAGCTCTGGGTCTTCGCCGGGCAGTGCAACTGCAACAGGTAGCTTTATCACTACTGAAGGTGCAGACACCGTTGTTAAGTATGAACTCGTCAATATCAATACGACGGAGAATGGCCTTAAGTCAGGTGGTTTTGACGTTGATATTACTAAACAGACAGGGACTTCTGATCCCGCGATATATCAAGGTAAGGCGAATGGTGAGCTGGTCTTCACCCTAGAGCTGAACAGCGATGGTAGCTACACCTACACCCAAATTAAGGCCCTCGATCATGCACCGGGCTCTGATTCACTAACGGTTCCGTTTGATGTTGTGGCGATTGACCGAGACGGAGACGTTTCTCCATCGGTTCCTCTTTCTATTGAAGTAAAAGATGACAAACCAATATTAACAGGCACGACGGGTGAGAAAGTCGTCGACGAAGACGATCTGTCTGGAATTGGGTCCGATCAATCTCAGGATACTCAAATCTCTGGCAACTTCGTTGTAAACGAAGGGGCTGATGGTGTCGTTGAGTATGAGCTTGTGGATGCCGACAATACGCTAAATGGACTTGAGTCTGGTGGTGAGAGCTTAGAGTGGGCAGCTGTTTCAAATAGCGGAACAGTGTTTACTTACACGGCACAAACCACCTCAGGCGTGCCTGTGTTCACGATCAAGTTTGATACCTCAGATAACAGCTATACCTTTAATCTTCTTAAGCCTTTGGATCATCCAGATGGTGATGGTCAGAATAGCCTCGACATCAATTTCAAAGTCAAAGCAACAGACTTTGATGGCGATGAAAGTGGTGTGATTACGCTGCCGATACAAGTGACTGATGACATTCCGCAGCTAACGGGGCAGTCAATCACTCGTATCGAAGGCCAAAACTTTGGTGGCTCCAAAGTTGATATGTTCGCCGATGAAACAGATAAGGGGGCGGACAATGCAGCCCTTACCAAGATTGAAGGTACAACCGATGCGAATGGCGCAGAGATTGTCTTTGGTGGCCCAAGAGGCACCTATTTGGATTCAGTCGATCTGCGCGATGGCCGCCAAAATGTGCGTGTTTATGAACAAACAGATGACGGCAATGGCGGCACTGATACTCGTCAGTTAGGTATTTTGAGAATTAACTCAAACGGTGAGATTGAATTCCGAGCAACTAACTATCTTGAGCACAATGGTGACGAGATTAAGTTCAAGGTCAATGTCACCGCGACAGATGGGGACAATGATACCTCTGTAGCCCCTCTTGATATCACGATCACTGACCGTGAAGCTCGCCCTATTGCACTTAAAGTGACGACTTTCGAAGATGCAGGTCGCGACAGCAGTATCAATTATGCCTCCGGTGATGAACCCGCTTGGGAAAACGCTCAAGACAACCAAGCAGGTCTACCAAATGAGCCTGCTAAGGTCTCTTTGTCAGTTAATCTTTTTGATAGAGATAACGCCGAAGACATTGGTCAATTAACGATTAAAGCGGGTAATCATCGTGGCACTTTCTACTATGAAGAAAATGGTGTGTTCCACGAGCTTAAGGCAGACGCTAATGGCGACATTATTTTTGATGGCACCGTGCTACAGCAAAGCTTTACGCAAAGTGGTAACAACACAATAGCGACAATCGATAACCTCTATTTTGTTCCAGATCGCAACTACTCAACCGGTAATGGCGGCGTTCGCATTAACTATCAATTGCAAATCGACAATAATGGTTCTGCTGATCACACCGTCGATTCAAACTTCAGGATTGAAGTAGAAAGTGTTGCAGATATTGCAACGTGGAACGACAGTCGTAGCACTTATCAATATCAAGTGGAAGAGGATGGTGACAATGTACGCATCCAACTTCGCGCTGAAACTCAAGATACGAGTAGACCAGAGACGATCACTTACGAGCTGAAAGTCACGGACGGTGAAGGACACTTTGAGTTGCTTGATCGTAATGGTGATCCGATAACGCCTGCTAACGGTGTCTATACCATTTCGGCCCAAGACATCAACCGTATTCAGGTTAATCCAGCAGATAACTACTCGGGTCAAATTCGATTTGAAGCAACTGCGGTAACGACTGAACGATCTAACCCGTATAACGATGGCACCCTCAATAAGGGAAGTGCGCGCTCTGAGCCTAAAGAAATCATTATAGACGTCACTCCAGATGCCGATATGGGCAGCTTTAGTGTCAACCGTATCCAAATTAACGAAGATAATATCGCTGATCCAGATTACACCGGAACTGGACCAAACCACGAACCTTTCACGCTTAATGAAGTCATCACGATGAACCCTTCGGTTGATACTGACGGATCTGAGACTCTGCATGTACGCATTTCAGGAATTACGGAAGGCGCAAGTTTGGTTTGGGTTGGCTCTGGTACAAGTCAAATTACGACTGTGACGGTCAATGGCGTGATATACCAAGAAATTCCTTATGACCAGCTTGGCAATGTGGAAGTGGTTCCTGATCTGCACAGTAATGTAGACTTCAAGTTTGATGTAACGGGTGTAGTTAAGGATACTGCCAACCTATCGGGTAATGTGGTTCATGTTGATGAAGCGATTATGGGCACCAAAACCGTTAACGTTGCGGTTAAGGGTGTCGCTGATACGCCTGAGAACAACACGGGCAACTCAGCCGACTGGAAAGAGTTTACCGATGGCAGCACCTCAGGTGTAGAAACAACGATTGATGAGAATGGTTCAGCAGAGATTAAGTTCTCGGTAGAATCTGGAGAGTTTGCCCAGCGTCCGGCGGATAATTCTGAGTCGATTACTGTTCTTTTGTCCAACATACCAGATGGTGTGGTGATAGAAGACGCCAGTGGCAATGCAGTGAACTTAAACTTCACGGGTTATGACTCAAATGGTCAACCAATCTATGAAGCGAATATCACCAACCTAGGAGCAGGATCTAACTCAGGTATTGTGATTAGACCGGCTTCGTCTTCTACAGAAAATATCCATATCAAAGAGACCATAATCGTCACGGAAAATGATGGACACTCTAAGAGCTTTGAGCGTGAGATTCGCGTTAAAGTTCAACCGGTTATTGATACGCCAGATGACTACAAAAACACATCGGTGGGTGATGAAGATACGCCAATCGACATTAAATGGCACCCTAAGTTAGGCCAAGGCTATACCGATACTGATGAACACGTAACGTCGATTAAAATCAGCGGTATTCCTGATGGCTCAACGGTTTATGTTGATGGTCAAGCCGTAACAGTAACCAATGGTAGTATTGAGGTTGTTCCAAGTGCGGGTCAATCTCCAGAGGCATTTACTCAAGCAGCCCTGCAAAATGGCTTCATCCAGATAACTCCTCCGAAGGACTCAAGTACTAACTTTGATCTGCAAACGACGATTGAGATAGAAGAAGTCAATCACGAGCATGCGATTGGTCAACCTACCGATGAAGTCGGTCGTGCTCAAGCAACACTCAATGGCACCATCACTGTTAAGGTGAATCCAGTCGTTGAGCCTGAAGATGCCAATAATAAGTTAGTTGTGGAAAATGAATCCGGTAAAGTGGTTGGTGATGATATTGCTAAAGCCGTTGCCAATAAAGATGGAGTGATTCAATTTACTACGGATACCAACAAAGACGGCTTAACCGATGAGTTTGTTATTCGTTATCAAGAAACCGATGATTCAGGCCCTGTTGATGAGCCGAATGAACAGGTTACCGAGATCGTCATTCAGTTTGACCCAGCCCAGTCTGCTGTGTTTGATCAATTGGTTGTGGAAGGCGCTTTGTATGAAGGCAATGGCCGTTGGGTCGTGACTGATGAAGATAACTTTAAGATCAAGGCTCCGAACGGTTTAGATTACACACCTAATGATGCTGGTGACCCTAACGTCTTCAATGATATCAAGCTGAAAATTATTACTCAGGTTGTCGATATTGGTGATGATGGCAGCAAGCAAAGTGCTGCGGAAACGCGTGAGACAGACGTTACGCTTTCATTCCCTGAACACGTGAGCGGTAATGAATATGAAGCGGGCACTATTGATATTGTCGATAACAGTGTCATTACTGGTAGCGAAGATACCGTGATAGATTTGGGTAATCAGCTTAAACCGGTAATTTCAGTCACCTCGCATGATGGCCATGAAGACATCATTACGATTGTCATCGACAGTACAGTGACAGTAGGCGGCCAGAACTTCACGATAGGTGTTGGTGGGTCTAACGTTGACTTTACCAATGGAAAATATGTCTTTAAGGCAACGCTTACCGCGAGCGGAGACATTGAAGGACTTGATGGGCTAACCATTACCCCACCTAAAGATTATTCCGGTGACTTCAAGCTACCTCTGACCGTGATTACCACAGACAAGGTATCTGGTGATGAGGTTTCGAAACCAGAGTCAGTCATCATCAAAGTTGATCCTATCGCAGATGTTAAAGATGGGGCAAATCCAGAGCCAGAGATCACGTTAGAGGTGAAAGGCTCACTGGATGACTCAATGAACCCGATTGATCAAGACGGTCAGGGTGGGCCGGATAAAGTTGGCTACGAAGATAGTTACATTCAACTCGATCTTGGTTATGACATCGCTGATAAAGTGACGGGCGTTGAAGGTGGTAACGAAGTGCTCTCTTCTGTGACGCTAACTTTGGCGGACACAACGATTGGCGAATTTTATGACCAAGCAGGGACGAGTTTAGGAACATCAGTAACCTTTACTCAGGCTCAGATCGACGCAGGAGCGCTAGACAATATCTTGTTTAGGCCGAAAGCGAACTACCCAACGGGCAACGATGACAACAAAGTCACGATCAACGTAACAGGTACAGTCACCGACACCGCGACATTTAACGAGCTAGGCACATCCTCTAGCCATTCAGATAGTTTCACGACTAGTGTTAGCTTTGAGGTGACGCCTGTAGTGGACGAAGTGAAGGTGACAGGGCCGGGAACTGATCCTAGCCAAACCATCGAGATTACGGGCAATGAAGACGAAGCCATTTCGCTTGGTAACTCCGGTGCAGTCTCCATCGAACTGACCGATATTGATGGTTCAGAATCGTTTGTGTCGATCAAGTTTACCGATGTACCAGATGGCTTCTTGCTTATTGCTGATCCATCTAGCGGCTACACAGTGAAAAACAACGGCAATGGCGAGTGGAGCGTTAAAGTCCCTGCTGGTACAACAGATACTCTCGACTTAAGTACGATATCAGTGCAACCACCTAAGCACTTTAGTGGTAGCGCTGAGTTTGGCGTGGCGGTCTTTACTCAGGAATCGTTACTTGGCGTACCCACTGCAGCGAAAAACTTGCCTAACTTCAAGCTTACGGTTAACCCTGTTGGTGATATTGTCGATACTGATCCTACAGATTCGGCAACGGGCTCTGAAGGTCAGAATATCGATATTGCCATTAACGCTTCCGTGATTGATAAAGCGATGTCCGCGTCAGGAACTGGTACATATACCGAGAACGCGCCGGAAACGATTCGTGTGGAAGTGACCAATGTTCCTCAAGATGCGAAGATCTTCTACCCTGATGGGACGACTCTCGCGAGTTACGATCCAGTAACTAAGGTGTGGACGCTAGATATCCCGGCGCAGCAGCTCGATAAGATCGTGTTTAACTCAGGTGAACACAACAGCGACACAGGCAATGCTTTAGGTATCGATGGACCGATTCATATTGCTGTGCAGTCGGTTGATAATGGCGCATTCGGGCCTAAATCTGAGTTTGATGTCGATTTAGTTGTTGACCCCATCAATGATCAACCTACTTTCGCGAACGTTGTAAACCTCGAAACGTCGGAAGATGTTGCAGGTGGTTTAGCGGTCAACCAGTTGTCTATTGCTGATGTTGATGCAACTTACGATGACCCTAATGCGACTTACACGCTCACTTTGCAAGTCGATAAAGGCACGCTTGAGTTTGTTAATGATGCGAATGTTAACTTTACTCTTGCTCCTGATGGCAGTCTTGTCGCGACAGGTAAGTTGGCGGATATCAATGCTGCGATTGCTGCGGGTAAAGTCATCTTTAAACCAGATGCTGACAGTAACGATATCAACTCGGGTGGCCCTGTCACGGTGACAGCGACAGTGGATGATGGTGGCAACAATGGTGCAATCGACCCAGGCGATAGCAGCACTTCATCGACCAATCAAACCACATTCTTGATCAACGTAACAGAAGTCAATGATGCGCCAGAGCCGAAAGATTTCAACTTGGCTGATCTGCCGGAAGAGGGCAGCATAACCATCAACGTGCAAGATCTTATTGATGGAACCTTCGACAAGGAAGGTGACACCATTAGTGTTGAAAGCCTTACTCTAGTCGAAGGCCAAGGTACTTTGACACAGCAGGGGGGTAACTGGGTATTTGAAGCGGCTAAAGACTACAATGGTCCAGTGAAAATCAGCTATGTTGTCAAAGATGACGGCACGACCAATGGTCAACCGGATCACCTGACAGGAAGCGCGGAAATAAACTTTGATGTGACGCCTGTTAACGACAAACCAGTACTGGACATTGACGACATCACTTCATTGATAGACGAAGCACCGAGCCAACAGCTCAGTGGAATTAATGTTTCGGATGTCGACTATGTCGGGGCGTCTGCTAATGACTTGATGACCGTGACACTCAATGTGGATTACGGAAAACTGTCGCTCGTATTGCCTGCGGGCTCGGGTGTGACGGCTACTGGAGAAGGAAGCAGCACACTAACGCTATCAGGAACTCTTGCGGATCTTAATGCGCTACTTGATACACCGACAAGCACAACAGGTGTGTTTATTGACGCAAGTTTAGCGCCTTCAAACACCATTGCGCTTGATGTGACCGCTAAAGATAGTTGGAACCCGTCAGGTCTCCGATTAGAAGCCGAACCTAAGCACTATGACATTACGGTTAACCCAGTGGCGAATGCGCCAACACTGGCATTTGACAGCAAATATGCTTTCAACAAGAACATTACCGCGACTCAAAGTGCCAGCACTAGCGGTATTGCGGTACTGGGTATTATGGCAGCACTAACCGACACCACAGAAGCGCTCACTTTAGAAGTTAAAGATGTGCCTCCAGGTGCGACGTTGGAAAGCACCAACGGCACAGTTTCTTTTGAAAATGGTGTGTGGCATGTGTCGCAGGATGCGATTGACACATTGACGGTGAAAGGGGTTACGGTAGGCGATCATACTTTGCATATTACCGCTGTGTCGGAAGAGCTTGATGGCAATGGCCAACCTCTAGATAGAGCAGAGTCAGTTAACCATATCGCGATCGACCTTAATGTGGTAGATAACGTCACTGCGTTAGAGATTAACAAGTCATCGCAAACGGAAGCCGTACACCTTGATGGTAGTGGTTCTAATAGTACGCTAACAGGTGGCAGTGGCGACGACCTACTGGTTGGTGGAGCAGGCAATGATACTCTCATCGGTGGTGCAGGAGACGACACGTTAATGGGTGGTGAAGGCAATGACATCTTAGAAGGTGGTCTTGGCTCCGATATTCTTGTGGGTGGCACAGGAATGGATACCTTTGTTTGGAACGAAATTGATGATGGTTCACTTGATACGATCAAAGATTTCAGTGTCAGCGAAGGTGATAAAATCGATTTGCGTGAAGTACTTCCTGAGCTGAAATCAGGCTCTCTCGATATGGATACTCTGCTTGAACACCTAGAAGTAAAAGTGGATGGAGACAATGTCGAATTACATGTTCACCCTGCGGGAGAAGGGACTCAAGATCAAGGCATTTTGGTTGAGAACCTTGTACATCAGCTAGATAGTGGCTTTAGTGGCATGTCTCATGAAGATATGGTCTCTTCACTACTGCAACACGTTATGGTGCATGACAACAACTAGCGCCAACAGCCAGACGTTTCATGAATGATAAAACAGTAACGCCCCTCATTAGGGGCGTTACTTTATCGATTTTTGTTAGCTACTTAGTTTTGTAGGTTGCGACAAAACTTGTCACTGCATGTTTAATTGCACGCTGAACTTCTTCACAGCTTGGAGGAGGCAAATGAGCCACTAATTGTGGCCAGAAAATCACCGCTTTAATACTGCCTAGGTATTGTTCTATAGCGATGGAAACATCAGAAATGTCTAAAGCACCTGCTTCTATCCCTTGTTGTGCCCACTTTTGCAAACCATATGAATCTCCGAGAGACTTGTATCTAGACACTAAGACCTTTGAGGTTTCATGGCAGCGAATACATTCAGCCATCACCAATCGTGCAGTAATTTGGTAGTCTTCATTGTTGATGTAACACATCTGCTTCAACGTCAATTCGGTTAATTGCTCTTCAATTGATACAGAAGGTTCAAATTCCACCTCACATTGGTCATCAAAGCGGCACATAAGTGTATCGACAATAACCTCAAATAAAGCCTCTTTGTTTGGGTAGTATTTGTAAAGCGTGCGCTTGGATACACCAGCATGCTTGGAGATACCCTCCATACTTGCTTGCTCAAAGCCCTTTTGAGAAAAAACCTCGATGGCCGATTTAATAATATCTTCTTGTTTTATATCGCTTCTTTTTACCATGAGAAGTATCCAATAAGCTTAAAGTAAACAGGTTAGTTTACTTTTGATTGGTAATATCTAAAGTATACACCATCGTTTACTTCCTAATAGTATTTAATCTTAGTGAGATGGGTGTTTAATGTCAAAAACGAGATTAACACAAGATATTGAAGGTCAGAGCAATAAGTTCAGCTGGTAAATACCAAACTTAGCTGTAAAAACTAGAATCATTAACTATCTCTTTTTAAATGCTTTTTCCTAAATCACCTGCAACTTGCAGGCTTTTTTTATATCTGCTCGATAAAGTCTTTTGTTTTGATTGATTCTTTGTATACTGGCTAAATAACAATTATGCAACAAGTTGGCCGAAGGAAAGTGGTATGGAAAGAGAACAAAGCTTGTTTCAATGGGAAAGGGTAAAGCGATTTAATCTTCCTGTCTGGACTGTCCTTATCGGTGTTTTTGTTTCTAGAACTAGCTATTTTATGGCGTGGCCATTTCTTATCGTGTTTCTCTATCAGGATTACGGTGCATCGGCAATTGAAGTTGGCGGTATGCTCGCAGCGTCAGCGTTTATTGGATCTTCGACCGGTCTTTACTCGGGGTACTTATCCGATAAGTTTGGTCGTAAGTGGCTGATGGTGGCAGGGTGTGCCATTGCATTCTTTGCCTACTGTGGTATCGCTCTAGCGACAGAGATGTGGCATTTCCATCTATTAGTATTACTGACTGGTTTAATGCATCCAATGATTGATGGGCCAGCAAAAGCGGTACTCGGTGACTCTTTGCCAGATCTTAAAGATAGAGAATTGGCTTTAAACACACGCTATTTCCTACTTAATATCGGCGGCGCAGCAGGTCCTCTTATCGGTGTCACTCTTGCCCTCGCTAACCCGCAAATTCTGTTTTTAGTAACGGGTTTTGCACATGTTTTTTATGCTTTTTGGATCATGTTTGGTATTGAGAGAAAGAGCCACAAAGCGGATAAAGACAAGGAGTCTTCTGTTTTGCCGAACTTCAGGCAAACCCTTAAAGTCATTAGCCAAGACAAAATATTTGTTTTGCTCTTGTTTGCTAACTTGCTGTTAATGTTTGTTTACGCTCAACTGGAATCGTCAGTTCCTCAGGTGATTGTGCGCAGTGGTATTGAAGATGCTGCTAAACTTATCGCGATGCTGATGGTGGTGAATACCGCAACCATAGTTATTTTCCAGTTCCCATTGTTAAAGCTAATGGAAAAGCTGCCTCTGTTTACTCGTACTAGGGTTGGGATGATATTGATTGCGTTGGGTCAGGTTGGTTTCATCGTGTCACCAAACGATTCAGCACTTGGCTGGGCTATCGCCTGCTTTATTATTAGTGTCGGTGAAGTGATCACTTTCCCAACCATTAATGTGCAAATTGATCGCCTTGCACCTGCCCATTTACGCGGCTCATATTTTGGTGCCACCGCTTTATACACGCTAGGCTTTGCGATAGGACCATTACTTGGTGGAGTCATGATTGAATGGCTAGGTTCGACTTGGCTATTCGCGCTCTGTTTTGTCGCTTGTTTAGGGATGATTTGGCTTTACCACGTTGCCTCCCATATGGAAGACAACGTAGAACGCGAAGTTGCATTGCAGTAGCCCAAGTCTGGGCTACTTACCGAATGCTAGCGCGTGATTACCTCTTCTTCGCCCGCTCGCTGAGGATCAAGTTGTATCGTTTGAGTCGGGAAGGCGATATCAGCATCATGCTGCTGAATGATCTGGTAAATTTTTAGCAGCACATCTTGCTTAACTTCGTGGTATCGAATCCAGTTAACGGTTTTTGTAAAGGTGTAAACCATTAAGGTCAAAGAGGACGGAGCAAAGCCATTGAAGTTAACAATCAGGGTTTGCCGAGTATCAATATCAGGATGATTCTCCAGCATGCTCTTAATATCAGATACGATGACTTCGACTTTCGCCCCATCTTTATAACGAATGCCGATGTTCTCGTTAATACGTCGGTTAAGCATTCGAGACGGGTTTTCCACCACTATGTTGCTGAACACGGAATTAGGCACGTAGATAGGTCTCTTGTCGAAGGTGCGAATGATCGTCATGCGCCAACCAATACGTTCGACTGTCCCTTCAATTTGTCTGTCTGGTGAGCGAATCCAATCTCCCACTTTAAAAGGTCGGTCGAAGTAGATCATCATGCCACCGAAGAAGTTAGACAGCAGATCTTTGGCGGCGAGACCAACAATCAAACCACCGACACCACCAAACGTGAGTAGGCCAGACAGGCTTAAACCAAATGCCTGCATGACCGTCAGAGCACCAATGACGATAAAGAACAACCGAGCCACCTTGGCAACCGCCTGAACGGTTGTCTCGTCTCTGTTGTTCTGCTTTAGGACGTACTCTTCAATGTTGTTGATAAGACGCATGGTGATCCAAACAAAAATACCGATCACCAAAATGAGCTTAAGCGTACTCAGCCAATTGAGCTTTGAGCCCATGTAATCTTGCAGAAGAAAGCCTGCGGAGATGGTCGCTGGCCAACACCATATTAGTGCGCTGACCGGTGTTTTTAAGGCTTCGAGGGTTAAGTCATCCCAATGGAAACTGGTTTTAGCGACTAACACTTCTAGTCGGCTGTACACGATGCGCCATACGATCCATACCAGAAAGCTTGCTAACGTGATAAGCAAAACATTGGTATCCCAAGTTTGCAGCATGTTGGCCAGTGGTTGTGGCAATTGCGTGAGTAACTCGTTCATTTTTCGATTCTAATTTGGTCTGTATGGCACAAGTATATGTGTTATATCACAGTCAAACTAGTGATTATCAATTGACTAATGTGAAACGGAACATGTGTTCTAGGAGGTTATTGGAATTGTTACTTATTGCCGAAATGATCAGAGAGCGCCGCACGACGATTCTTCGCAGAGCCACCCCCAGACATATCGATAGTATTTTCGTAACCTTCTTTGATAAAACGCTGAGTAGGGCTGTTGGGTTCTAAACGCTTAAGTTGAGGAGATTTGAATGTTCCTGCCAGTTGATAGATAGAATCACCGTTCCCGGTTTGAACGGTAATGCGCTTCCCATCGAAATCAAAGTGGGTAGCTATTAATCGGTCGTTACGATAGACGCCGCGTGAATTCAAGGTAAGCACCTCAGTCTGATAAGGCGGTGCACCGACTTCTATCCACCTGCCGTAAACATGTTTAGGGTGGATATAGTCTTGATAGCTAAAATAAAGAAGTGCGCTGAACGCGATGGTCAGAGTGACGAAGATAAAAACGAAGGCGGTTCTGATCGCGGAACTTTTAGTCATGTCAACCTGCTGTCTTCGTCATAGATATGAATTTACTACGGACACATAGATTGTCGGAGATTAAAACTCAGCGCAATAACCGCACAGAGAACTTTGAACCCCAGCCCAAAAATACGGAACAAGCCATTGTGCCCTTCATTTTATTTTAGCCGACTTCAAGTCATTTAACGAACTATGGTTATTGCTGAAATTATGGGTTTAGTAGCGTTTAGAGATCGGTTTTATCATTGAGTGAGCAAATATTGTTGCCTGAATTAAAAAAATTCGATAAAACAAACGTTTTGATGGAACGTAGTTAAGCTCAAGGAGAGATCAATGATCAAGGTAAACAGTTACTTTGAAGGTAATGTTCAGTCACTCGGTTTTAACCAGCCAGATGGCGATTCAAGTGTTGGTGTCATGGCTGCTGGTGAGTATACATTTGGTACAGCAGCGCCGGAAAAAATGACCGTAGTTAAAGGCGCATTGACCGTCAAACTAGCCGGTGATCAAGAGTGGGTGACTTATGGCACCGGTGAATCTTTTAACGTTGCTGGCGATTCATCTTTTGATCTGCAAGTGAAAGAATCCACCGCGTACTTATGTGAGTACTTGAGTGAGTAATCATCATCACTTTAACATCTGACAAAACCACGCAGCGGCGTGGTTTTTTTATGCCTGACAGTTCTCCTTGTCAAAACCACTTGGTAACCCAATGTTAACCTGCGCTTTGCTACCTTTGCCGCTTGAGAGAGCGATATGGAAAGGTAACTCAGTGCGATTCTATTTTAAGTCAGCGGTTCCAACAAAATGGAAAACAATGGTAGCGCTTTTGCTTGCCATCATTGCCTTGAGGTTCAACCTGTTTGTTGTTTGGGGTGTCTTTTGTTGCTTTTGGGGTGTTGAGAATTTGCGAAACAAAGAGGCTTACTTTGTCGAGCGCGTCAAATTGAGCGACAACCCGATACTTTTTACCATCATCATTTTGAGTTGGTTTTTTATGAGCGCCCTCTACTTCTATATGGACGACCGTATCTTTCAGTTTTTCTATGCACTTTAACCATCAAGAGGTGTGACATGAAGGTTTATCTAATCAAAGCGTCTTCAGGTAGTGACTATTCCAAATATAAAGCAGAGACAGGCGGCCCGCCGCAAAACATATTTGCAGCGGCGGCAGCAACGCCTAAGTGGTATGGTTTGGACATGGTGGATGAAACCATCGGTATGAAGGCTGACTTGGCGGCTGACGCGCAGTTGATCGTGATTTTTATGTCAACGCCAGATGCGTATAGAGCGTATGAGCTAGCGAAAGCATATCGAGCTAAAGGTAAGCTGGTGGTATTGGGTGGGTTACATACCAAGTTCAATCAGAACGAAGCCGCTGAGCATGCAGATGCGATTATCATTGGAGAGGTTGAAAACTACTGGCTGGAATTACTCAATCACGCTGAATTTGGCCAGTTGAAACTTAAGTATGAAAGCGAGCTACCTGTCGACCTTACTCAGCTTAACCCTTACCCAACAGACATCATTTCGCCTTCGACTTACCACTACACATGGTCAGTGGTGGTAACGCGTGGATGTCCGTTTAAGTGTAATTTTTGCCTAGTCCCTAGGTTCTTTAACAAGTTCGAGACAAGACCGATTAAACATATTGTTGATGAGCTCAAACAACTAAAGTTGCTCGGTGTTAAGTGGGTCGAACTTCATTCAGATAATCTTACCCATAACCGTGAGTTTGCCATCCAACTATTTGAAGCTATTGAGCCACTGAAAATGAATTTCTATGGTGAGACAACGGTCTTGATTGCACGTGACGAAGAGCTACTCTCTGCGGCCAAAAAAGCAGGATTTAAAGCGGTCTTGCTTGGAATAGAAACGCCATCGGAAGCTGCATTAAAAGCGCAGAAAAAAGGGTTTGTGAAACCCGATAAAATGAAGGAGTACATCAAGAAGATTAGGCAATATGGCATTGAAGTGTGGGGAGACTTTTTGTTTGGGTTTGATGAGCATGACACGTCAATTTTTGAGCAAACTCAACAGTTTGTAAAAGAGATAAAAGTCGACAAGGTGATCCCGCACTACATGATTCCTTTCCCTGGATCGGAAACGTTTAAAAAACTGGACCAAGAGGGAAGAATTTTGACCAAAGACTGGTCTAAATATGATGGAAGCCATGCCGTTTACTTGCCCAAGAAAATGACCGCGAACGAGCTTGAAGAGGGGATTTACTGGATATGGAGCAAGAACACCTCTTTTGTAGATAAGATGAAATCTTGGTTTAGTTAATCCAATAGCGTTAAGTTTTCCTATTTTGATTGTCAATTTGACAAACAGGAAGGACTCTCAATAAGTGAAAGGCTGGCAAATATCAACTAATCAGACACTTAGCAAAGTGTTTAAAAAGTGGCATAAGGTTTGCTGTGCATAAGGTAAGCCTGTTTGGGGAGTGATCCTTTGATTGGCTTTCGGAAATGCCGAAGATTTCAACAGTTATTATCAGAATTGTTATTGTAAGTCTTGGCTATACTTAGATAAAAGGCGGTCAAAAGAGAGGAGGTGCTTATGGCTGTTGTTCCAAAACACACTGACTCCCATAGTCGATACGACCCTAAGCAGGAGTTAACCGCAGATCAGTTACATCGTTTTGGTAAAGTGGCACAGAAAGCCCGTGAGCGACGTAAAGAAGAAGTGGAAAGAGGCACGATGTCTGCTGTTGCGAGGGCTGCGAAAGAAACTGCATTCAAACCAATAGTGACGCCTAAGCGTGAAAAACGTAACACGGTTCGCTACGCTGCGTGGATGTTGGTCGCAATGGCTGTGTCGTTATGGCTGATGTATATGAGCCGCTAACCTCGCTTTAATGAAGTGACGCTTGCCAGCGTCTCTTCTTTATTTCGACTGTCTCCTTGCTCTAGTTGGTTTTCTACTCGATAAAAACGATATTGGTTTTTCCCACCGTGCTTGGCGGCATACATGGCTTTATCAGCGCAGCGGGTAAGCTCTGCCAGTGTACTGGCGTCATCAGGATAAAGAGCGACGCCGACACTCACCGTGAGTTCATTAATACGTTGAGAAGACTGATACCCATCAGTAAAAAGCCCACAAATGCGTTTTAGAATACCTTCTAAATCTTGCTTTGATTTAACATCGTAAAGCAGTAATACAAACTCATCTCCGGCAAAGCGAGCGACTGAGTAATCGTGTTTATCTGTACTGCGGTCTTTATTTCTGACGTTGTTTTTCAACCGCCTTGCAAAATGTTGTAAGACTCGGTCGCCCACTTCATGTCCGTAGGTATCGTTAATGAATTTGAAGTTATCGATATCAAGAAACACCATAGCTGTGACATTTTTGCTTTCTTTCTTTTCTTCGAGCTTCCCTTGTGCCCAGTTTTCAAAACTCCAACGATTAGCGAGACCAGTAAGTTGATCTAAGTAAGCGAGATCTTCAATTCCTTCTTTATACAAAGATTGCACATAGTTCATGACTTTTGAGTACTGATATGCGGAGATGTTACATAGCAAGTAGAGGGAAAACAGACTAAAAAGAAATATGCTTTGCGAACCTCGAACCATGTAGGATATTGAATCAGAAAAAAGTACTGACGACAAAACGACAAGGAAGAAGCCAGTACTGAGTGCTACACCAGTTTTAAACTCGTTGGCAAAGATAATGATTGCAGTAATCGGATACAGCCAGAGCAAGCGATCTGGCACACTTTGCCCATAAACAAGCAAGATCACACCATGAAATAGAAGAACACCGCTAAGTATTAGGTCGCTGAATTTAGGTGTTGAGTGTTTGACTAGATAGAGAATATTGAGTATTAGAACGATGGAGGTAAAAAAGTTAATTGAGGCGAAAAAGTAGTTTTGCTCAATAAACCGAACCAAGCAGAAGGTAAAAATAATAGCTAGGCACACAGACGAGCATAGCAAGACAATCTTACGCTTTCTCGTCGCGCGAACATCCGCCATCTCTTCTATTTGTTGCCCCGCCATTTGTGGCATAGTCCACCTTTCGATAAATGTATCCCCTCAAGCAAAGTTTAGAAGATAAATAAAAGTCTGAACGGGCCAATAATTATAAAGAATTTAACGACTTCAATAGCTTATATGTGTATATGTGCATATTTTGTGCTTTAAAAAACAATGTAATGAATTTTGACGCATATATAACTCACTGTCTTGAATTCCAAAAATGACCATCCGATAGTTTATTGACGCTAACCACATATTGACTGATCGATTTAGCAAAGCATATTGATGGCTTTATTTATAACAAAACAATCTATTGTTCTAGTCGCGTATTTTTACTGAACTCGCGTCTTATCCAGCTTCGAAGTTGCAGTACGTTCTCGTTTTTCAACTTTCCGGGTAAGCAAGCGAAGTAAAACTCTTGGTGTGGATTCAATACCGGTTCACCAATTTCTACTAGGTAGCCTTGTTGTACGTCATCACGAACAAAAATCCGGTGTGTAACAAACACACCCAGATGGCGAATAGCAGCTTGAACTGCTTGAATAGAGGCGCCAAATTTTAGATTGTTAGCCGGATTAGGAATTGAAGTATTGTTCGCTTCGCACCACACTTGCCAGTCGTGCTTTCTTCTATCGTTGGCAGCAATGATTGCTGGATATTTTTTGAGTAGTGCTATGGGGCTGTCATAGTCAGCGGCTAACTCTGGGCTCGCGACCATGATCAGTTCATCATCTGCAAGTTTTTCACAATAGTAATCTTGCCAGTCTTCTACCTTACCGTGTATCACCGCAACATCGACCCCTTCATCTTCCATGACAAATGTCCCAATGAGGGTAGAGATCCTCACATCAAGGTTTGGAGCGTACTGGTTGAGTTGGTTTACCCTCGGAATCCACCAATGCATCGCTAGCGAGTTGACCATATTCAACGTTAAGCGATGAGATTGCTTGTCTTCGATTAGCTGGTGGGTAGCACGAGTGATCTGCTCAAGAGCTGGGGCAATATTTTTGTAGTATTGGCGTCCAGTAGCATTGAGAGTGACATGACGTCCAACACGATTAAACAGGGATTGCCCAAGGTGCTTTTCTAACGACTTGATCGCTTGGCTGATAGCAGAGTGGCTGACATATAGCGCTGATGCAGCCTCTGTCATGCTGCCGGTTTCTGCGACGGCCACGAAGGCATAAAGAGATTTTATTGGAGCGGGGATGATACGTTTCATATGTAAGTTTTTCTTACTAATAGTGTCAATATTACTCGTTATCTATTTCGGCTTTTTGTCCCTACACTTAAGTTTAAGGGAGGGAGTTATGTCGAACCAGTTGTACCCAGTTTTATTTATGTTGGCCTCAACCTTTAGTCTGTCATTAACCGGACTATTTTCCAAATTCTTAGGTCAATACCTTGAACCAAGCCTACTTAGCTTTCTAAGGTTTATAGTACCTGCGCTCATCATTGTTGCAATGACACGAAGGATCTATACGCGACCCACAGCCACTTTGTGTCAGGCGATTTGGGTTCGTGCATTATGCATTGCCGCATGCCAAGTTTGTTTTATCTATTCGCTGAATCACTTAAGTTTAGTCGAAAGTGTGGTTTTATTTGGCACAGGCCCATTGTTTTTACCTGTGTTAGAAAGATTAATATTTAACACCCAACTAAAGTGGATTTCAATTTGGGGGCTGGTACTGACGTTTACGGGAGTACTTCTACTCGCCGGGGATGTGTCAGGGATTAATCTACGACTCGAACTGTTGGTTGGGTTAGCGTCCGGCCTGTTCAACGCGGGTTCTCAGCTTAGCTTGTATCGCATTAGTCAGTCAGATTTAAACGCGTTTGAAATCAACTACTGGACGTTTCTGTTTGCGGCGATAGTGTTATCCCCTTACGTTGGTTTTAGCTACTTTACTACCGAGCAGATGGTCAATACAGTCGGGACTAACATGGAAGTGATTATTGCTGTGATGTTGGGCGTCTCATTCCTAATCATCAATACGCAGGTGTTTCGCTCCAAAGCATACAAGTTGGCTGAATCGGGGTCGCAATTGGCGCCGTTGATCTTTACTAACTTACTGTTCACTGCAATATGGCAGTGGCTATTTTACGCAGAAAGCTACAGCTATTTGCAAGTGATGGGACTGACGCTGATTGTGCTCGCCAATATGTTTGTTGTCTTTGTTCCCAAATATTTAGCAAAGAGATCTGCGTCCATCGCCTAAACAATTAGCCCCGCATCGCTGCGGGGCTAATTGTTATTGTGGGATAAGGCCATAAGGTGGGTTAGAGAACATCTTTGGCTGACCTTTCACTGTCGGAGCCTCATTCACCTGTTGCCAATCGAGTAACATAATCGCAAGAACATTGCGGTGCTCGCCGTAAGTGACATCGAAATCACCAGTGATAGAAGGAATCATCCCTTTGTTTAGGTCAATTGATCTTTGAATCGCTTTGCGGGTCTTCTCGACCACTGGGTCATCTTCAAGACCCGCTAGCAAGAAGGTAATCCCAACCTCTGCGATGACATCTTCTTTGGCTCGAATCAGAATGGTATCGATGTTGTCGCGGAAATAGTCATATATCCACTGATGCTGCTTTTCGCTGACTTGGTGTTGGTAGTATTCTGAATCGCCGAAAATGATATGAGTCATGCCATAAAGCTTGTTGCCGTACTGCTGTTTGGATAGCTTCTTGTCTTCGTGGTCAGGGTAGGCTTTTTTGAAAGCTGATGTGAAAGGCTCCACAACATCTTGCTCTCCAAGTTGCCTTAGCCAGTAAACTTGATTAGCAAGCTGTGCAGCCCAAGCCTTAATCATCTCTTGATCCGTTGCATATTTAGCAAAATCATATCGGCGAATGACGGAACGAAGCTTGTCATCGTGCTTGTGCTTCATACCGTATTCATTGGCGCGCGCCATCGATCCCAACAGGTCAACGCCAAGATAGAGGTATTCAGGCATATGTTTAGTGACGGTATAACGTCTGACACTACGCTCATCGGTTTCGCCAATGTAGCCAGAAACACGCTTTTCGGAGTAGAGGAGTATCTGCTCTGGCGTGTTGATTTCCGCGCTAAACTTATTGAGTCGACTGGCAACACGGGCCATGTCCGTCCACACCGCCGCTGAGTATTTTGGATCCAACGTTTGGCGGAACATACGTAGTCCGTAGTGTCCTTCTTTAAAAGCCGGCAGGGTATATAACTGATTCTCGTAGGTGTTTCGAATGATGTCTGCGGACTCTTTGTAGCTTTGTGGCGGAGATGCCATGACTGAGTGAGACAATACAATAGCAAAACACAATCCGATTAACTTTCCGCGCATTCTAATAGCCCAATAAAACCCAATGAATATAACCATTAAGGTTAACAGATATTTTAAAAGTCGATGTTATCTCTTGGTCAAATATTTCATTGAATAATAGTCTACAATCCATTAACGCGAGCTGGGTGCAAAATCGCCCAGTTTAGATAATCTACTCATTAAAGTGGCGAGCATTGGTCTTAGTCACGCTGATTTTCGTCGTCACACTCGATAAAAATGGCCTCATTGTCGATAATTTTATCTATTGTCGATGAAAAATAGGTCGATTTATTGTAACTTTTATATAACCAATACAAATAATAACAATACAAATAACAGGCTTATTTTGCTCGGATGCTACCGAGTGTTTTGTTGCATGACTAGTTGTGGGGGGCGAATGGCCTTAAGTTCAGGCAGGCATTTCTATCTTAATGCCATATGTTTGTTTGTTTTTGTTATCTCTATCGGATTGGTTGAATCACTCGATCGCAGCCAAAAATCTTTCTTGCGCGATAGTTTATTGGCGCGAGCCAAAGAAGAAGTCTCTATTGTTCGATCTGAATTAGAATCGGCCATTGTTTCAGATATCTACGTTGTTAACAGTTTGCCCGCATTAGTCGCAGCTAACCCTGAGTTTGAGTTTTCTGGCTGGGATCTGATTGCGTCAAGCGTTATCCGAAAAAGCAGCCATGTTCAGTTGCTGGGATTAGCTCCAGATGATGTGATTAAATACATCTACCCTTTAGAAGGTAATGAAAAAGCATTGGGTTTGGACTACCGAACGATTCCAAGCCAATGGCGGACGGTTAAGAAAGCTCAAGATCTACAAGAAATCTTTATCGCGGGTCCAGTCAACTTAGTGCAAGGTGGCTTGGCTCTAATTGCTCGCGTTCCGATATTTTCAGATCCTCCATACAACTCCAGATATTGGGGGGTATGCAGTGTAGTAATCTCGCTTGAATCGTTGTTTCTTGATGCAGGGGTTTCATCATTTGAACATAGATACAATATTGCGATACGAGGAAGAGACAGTACAGGTTTAGATGGGGAAGTTTTTTATGGCTTGCAATCAACCTTCGATAACGCGTTTGCTATTGAATCAGTTCACTTTCCCTATGGTAACTGGGTAATTGCAGCTTCGACGAAGAAAGACTTACTCGCGGCCAAACCTTGGTATCAGGTTCATGCAGTAAGGTTGTTAGGATATCCAATGATCTTGCTTCTTCTTGGCGCTTTTACCTTGACTTATCGCCTGTATGCGGCTGCCAGCAAACGCTCTTTGCAGGATGAGTTAACCTTGTTACCTAATCGACGATATTTCATGTACACGCTGCGTGAACACTTTGATGCGGTTCAAAAGCGTCATGAGCAAGATCGCTTTGCCATTCTGAATATTGATCTCGATAAATTTAAAGCGATCAATGACACCTTCGGTCACGCGGCAGGCGACAAAGTCTTAATAGCCACTGCAGAGCGTTTGAAAAGTGTGTTGAGAACATCTGATGTCGTTGCAAGAATCGGTGGGGACGAGTTTTTAATCCTGTTGCCACGAATTGAAAACTCCAATGACATCGACGTAATCAACATCGAATTGCAGAAGGCGATTTGCCATACCCCAGTCATATACGAACAGCACTTGATCAATTTACAGGTGAGTGTTGGCTATGCGATCTATAAGCATGAATTCAATGACATAGACGATATGCTCAAGTTAGCAGATTCACGTATGTATCAAGAAAAACGCCGCCAGTTGCAAAGAACTATCACAAATTAGTCTTTATTGACGGCAGGGGATGTAAAGCCATGCTATAGAAATAATAGGATGATTTTACAGGTGAAAGAGTATGAAGGATCTCACTCAATGGCTCACTGAATACGGTGAAAGCCATCAAAATCCGATCAATCAAAAGATACATAAAGTTGCCGTCCCGGGGATTTTCTTGTCAGTGGTTGGGCTAATTTGGTCAATACCGCCGCTTGAATTGTTTGGTTTAACACTCAACTGGGTGTGGGTTGCTGCTTTACCCGTAATGGTGTTCTATTTTCGACTTTCACTCAGCGTGTTTCTTATGATGTTGGGTTTTACCCTCGCTTGTATCTCTCTGGTTTGGTCTATTGAAGTCATGCAGTTGTCGGTTTTGCTTGTTTCTTTGGTGCTGTTTGCCGTGCTGTGGCTGTTTCAGTTTATCGGCCATAAAATTGAAGGGAAAAAGCCCTCATTTTTCGAAGATGTTCAGTTCCTACTTATTGGCCCGATCTGGGTATTCAGAAAACGATAACAGATTCCGTGATCTAGCTAAGCGAGACTTTGATCACAGAGTCTGATCTTGATGTTAATTCTTTTGGGTTAGTAAATAACAAATGTGACAATAGTCATAGTAAAACGTTATCTGTTACCGGTAACATCGTCTCTAACGTTACCGGTAACATAAAAATTAGAACCGGTAGTTTACCTAGGTCATATCGGCTAGATTGGAAACTGAAACAAATAAAGGATACCCCTACTATGAAAGCGACGACTAAAACTCTGCTTGCTGCCACGATTACCGGTCTTTTCTCCGCCTCAGCGTTAGCTGCAGATTTTAATCTAAAGATTCAATCATCAGATCCGTCTGGCGATCTTAACTATAAGGTTCAGCAAAACTGGGCAGAGCGTGTTGAGAAAATGTCTAGCGGCCGCATCGAAATCGACCTATTACCAGTAGGGGCAGTGGTTAAGCACACTGAAACCCTAGGCGCGATCAAAATGGGTATCCTAGATGGACAAGTGACAGCGACCGGTTACTTCTCAGGTAAAGATCCAGCGTTCGGCCTTATCGGCAACATGGTAGGTGCTTGGTCAGATACGACACAGCTACTGCAATACATGAATTATGGTGGCGGTAATGAGCTAATGACTGAGCTGTACGCGCCTTATGGTGTCAAGTTTATTGGTGCTTCAACGACGGGTGTTGAATCCTTTATTTCTAAGAAGCCGATTGATGGTGTCGATGACCTAAAAGGATTGAAGCTTCGCGCACCAGAAGGTCTGGTTCAGCAAGTGTTTGCGGCAGCGGGTGCGACGCCTGTTAACTTGCCGGGTTCGGAAGTGTTTACCGGTCTTAGTAAAGGGGTTATCGACGCAGCAGACTACACGGTTTTCTCAACCAACCAAAAAGCGGGCATGAACGATATCGCAACGCATCCCGTTCAACCAGGCTTCCACTCTTTGCCGCTAATTGATATCTCTATCTCGCAAAAGAAATGGGACAAGATGCCGGAAGATTTGCAAACCATTCTTCAGACTTCGGTACGTGACTTCTCGTACGATATGACGACTCAGCTAAAAATGGCTGACCAAGCTGCAGTGAAGGAAGCGCAAGCAAACCCGAATATCACCATTCATAACTGGTCTGACGAAGAGCGTAAGAAATTCCGCGAAATTGCCAAGACTCAATGGAAAGTGTTCGCAGAGCGTTCTCCAAATGCACAAAAAGTGTATGACTCAGTAACTACATTCTTAGAAACCAATGGTCTTCTTTAAGCTATCCGTCCTTGTTTAGCTTCTCTCGGGAGGGCTAACGCCCTCCTAATTTTTTGGGAACATTTTTTATGACTGATAAAACACCCCATACGTCACCAGAGCCTGATGAACAGCCAAGAAATTTTTTGGATAGAATCATTATAAAAGTCAGCAACCTGTTGAGTTGGTTCTTTATCGCGACAGTACTTATCTCATTTTACGAAGTTGTGATGCGCTATGTGTTTGATGCTCCGACGACTTGGGTTCACGAAACGGCATCATTTATTGGTGGGTCGCTATTTATTGTGGGTGGTATCTACGCATTCGCCGCCAATAAGCATGTTCGTGTGGTGTTGATCTACGATGCGGTATCTTCTCAAACCCGCAAATATCTTAATCTAGTTCACCATGTTGTAGGATTAGCTTTCGCCGGGATGCTGGCTTATGCCGCGTATTTTCTAGCGCAGGAAGCTTGGTTTACTCCTTGGGGGGAGCTCAGATTAGAAACGTCTGGCTCAGTCCTCAATGCCCCTTACCCTGCATTACTCAAAGGTCTGATCTTTGTTGTTCTCAGTATTCTTGTTGTCCAGTTTGTATTGCACCTAATCCAAGAGATTATGGGGCTAAGGAAGAATGACGATGTTTGATCTCTCTTCAATTGGCATCGCATGGGGCAGTGTACTCATGCTAGTGATGATGATTGGCTTACTGCTTACCGGCATGCAGCTCGCTTTTGTGACGGGATTTGTCGCCATCTTCTTCACCTTATGTTGGTTTGGGCCTGATGCTCTGCCTCTTATTGCGAGTCGCACCTATAGCTTCGCCTCTGGTTACGTGTTCTTAGCGGTTCCGATGTTTGTCTTAATGGCAGCGCTGCTTGATCGTTCCGGTATCGCTAAAGACCTGTTTGATGCGATGAAATCAGTCGGTCGAAAGGTGCGTGGTGGTGTTGCCGTTCAGACACTATTGGTTGCGGTACTGCTTGCCTCTATGTCTGGTGTTATCGGCGGTGAAACCGTACTACTTGGTATTCTCGCGCTGCCTCAGATGCTGCGCTTAGGTTACGACCGTAAACTCGCTATCGGTACTACTTGTGCTGGTGGAGCGTTGGGAACCATGCTGCCTCCGAGCATTGTACTGATCATCTACGGTATGACAGCGAGCGTATCAATTGGTGATTTGTTTAAAGCGTCATTTTTGCCCGCATTTATCTTAGCTGGCTGCTACATCGCCTATGTGTTGATCCGCTGTAAGCTAAACCCTTCTCTGGCACCTATCCCGAGTGATAGTGATGAGGATGACGAACCACAGGTCAGCTACTTTAAAGCGTTGTTTTTCCCTCTACTCTCAGTCGCGGTTGTACTAGGCAGTATTTATACCGGTGTCGCATCGGTGACAGAAGCGTCGGCATTAGGCGTAGTCGGCATCATGCTCTCTGCGATCATTCGTGGTGAAATGAACTTCAAAATGCTTAAGGAAAGTGCCATCGCAACGATGCGTACCTGCGGCATGATCATGTGGATTGGTATCGGCGCAAGTGCATTGGTCGGTATCTACAACCTAATGGGCGGTATTGATTTTGTTGAAGAGGTGATTCTTGGTCTGAGTGGTGGTAGCGCGATTGGCACTCTATTGATCATGATGGTGATTCTATTGGTTCTGGGTATGTTCCTTGACTGGGTTGGCGTAGCGCTACTAACCATGCCAATCTTTGTGCCAATTATTACTGGCCTAGGTTTTGACCCTGTATGGTTCGGTGTCGTGTTCTGCTTGAACATGCAGGTTTCTTTCTTATCACCACCGTTTGGCCCTGCTGCATTCTACCTAAAATCCGTAGCGCCGAAGGACATTAGCCTTGGAGAAATTTTCACTTCACTGCTGCCATTTATCGCATTGCAGGTGTTTGTACTTAGTTTAGTGATTATTTTCCCGGAATTAGCGATGTGGTGGAAATAACCACCTCATAAGCGAACGATTACACATTTTGAATTGGTACACAGCCTTCGGTGAGAGTTGAAGGCTAAGGATAGTATTGTCCAATGAAAGCAAAAAAAATATTAGTGATGGGCGTATCAGGCTGCGGTAAGAGCTTGATTGGCAGTGAGATTGCGAAGTCCCTCGATTTACCGTTTTATGATGGTGATGATTACCACCCGCAAGCCAACGTTGAGAAGATGCGTCAAGGTACGCCGCTCACCGATGATGACAGAATTGGCTGGCTACATACTTTAAATCGTCTCTACGTGGAGAATGAAGCAGCGGTTATCGCTTGCTCTGCGCTAAAACCTGAGTACCGCGACATCTTAAGGCTAGATAACCAAGAGCTAGTGATCGTTTTTCTCAAAGGCGATTTCGAAACTATTTGGTCTCGCCATCAAAAACGCGATAACCACTACTTCAATGGTGAAAGTATGTTGAGGAGTCAATTTGAAGCACTTCGAGAGCCAACACTGGAGGAAGCGCTACATATTGATATTCGCCATTCAGTTGAAGAGGTCGTTGAACAAGCTTTACAGGCGATTGAGGAGTCATACTCATGATTCAGTCAAATATTGCCATGATTGGCCTTGGAGTGATGGGGAAAAGCCTCGCGCTTAACCTGCTTGATAATGGTTTCAATGTTACTGGTTTCGATATCAATCAACAAAACCGTGAACGTGCCAATGAGGAAGGTGAACAGCTATCAACGCAACCAAGCAAAGGCCGTCTACACATCGTAGAAAACTTAACAGATCTGCTAGAAAGCCTAGAGAGTCCGCGAGTCATTGCTTTGTCTGTTCCTGCTGGTGAGATCGTTGACTCAGTCATCGAAGATTTACGTAATGCTGGCTTAAGCCGTGAAGATATTGTCATCGATACAGGCAACAGTTTATGGACCGACAGTGAACGCCGTGAACAGCAGTTTTCAGGCCAACTACGTTTTTTCAGTACCGCAGTATCAGGCGGAGAAGTCGGGGCGCGCACTGGACCGTCATTAATGGCAAGTGGAGACCGTGAAGCGTGGAACTATGTGAAGCCAATGTGGGAGGCGATTGCAGCAAAGGTTGATGCGAAAGGCCTCCCAGTTGCTCAGTTTGAATCTGGAGAGGCATGCGCAGCTTATCTAGGAAGAGCGGGGGCAGGGCACTACGTTAAAATGGTGCACAACGGTATTGAGTATGCGGATATGCAGTTGATCTGCGAGGCGTACCATTTTATGTCGAGCGCGTTAAACATGCCTGCACACGAGATTGGCGATGTGTTTGAGATGTGGAATCAAGGCGTACTCAATAGCTATTTAATGGAAATCAGTGCAGATATCTTGCGCACTGATGATCCGGTGACAGGGCGACCGTTTGTTGAAGTCGTTTTAGATAAAGCAGGCCAAAAAGGAACGGGGCTTTGGACGGCGGTAAATGCTTTGCAGCAAGGAGCACCGGCCCCCACCATCGCTCAAGCAGTATTTGCTCGTGCTCAGAGTAGTCAAAAAGAGATACGGGGTCTAGCGTCTAGCGCTTTCAAGCCAGAACCGAACTCCGAAACTGAGTTGGATAAAGCGTCACTGCTAGCAGAGTTACACGACGCGCTCTATTGCTCAAAGCTAACGGTTTATGCTCAGGGCTTTGATTTACTCAAGACAACCTCAGACAAAGAAGAGTGGGCATTAGATTTTGCTAACATCGCTAAGATATGGCGAGCGGGATGCATTATTCGAGCAATCTTCTTGCAAGATATTACACACGCGTATCAGGAGAACAAACAACTGGAGAATTTGCTCCTCGATCCTAAGTTTGTTGAGCAGCTAAATAATCGCTCGCTTGGCTGGCGAGGGTGCATCGCAAAGGCGGTACTAACAAGCGTTCCAGTGCCTGCGATGAGCTCAGCGCTGAGCTACTTTGATGGGCTTCGCAGTGCGGTTGTGCCAGCGAACTTACTCCAAGCTCAGCGGGATTATTTTGGTTCTCACAGCTATGCGAGAATCGATGAGCCGGAGGAAGCTCGCTACCATTTGACTTGGAGCTGCGAGCAAAAACAACAGATTTCGGTATAAATCAGAGCGCTCACACTAATGTGAGCGCTTTTTTGTTAGGTTCAACAATAAAATAGAATGAAATACTCGGTACTATGTTACCAGTAACAAAACCAGAACAACGCAAAGTAACACTTCATGGCGAATAAGAAAAAAAGACCAACGCTTCAAGATATTGCCGACAGAGTCGGTGTAACGAAAATGACCGTGAGTCGTTGCTTACGAGATCCTTCCCAAGTCTCTGAAGCAATCAAAGATAAAATTAACCAGGCAGTAGAAGAGCTTGGCTATATTCCTAATCGTGCCCCAGACATACTGTCAAATGCTAAATCGAATGCCATTGGTGTGTTAGTGCCGTCTTTAACCAACCAAGTCTTTGCTGAAGTAATGCGAGGTATTGAATCTGTCACCACTCCAGCGGGCTATCAAACTATGATTGCTCACTATGGCTATAGTGCAGAGCTCGAAGAAAAAAGTATCGCGTCATTACTGTCTTACAATGTGGATGCGATTATCTTGTCTGAAAATTTCCACACAGACAAAGCACGCAAGATGCTTGAAACTGCTTCGATACCCATCGTAGAGATTATGGACTGCTTTTCTCCTCGGATTGAACAAGCCGTCGGCTTCGATAACGCAAAAGCATCACAAGCGATGACAGAGGCCATTTTGGCAAAAGGGCGCAAACGGATCGCTTACTTTGCTGCGAGAATGGATGAGCGGACTCGGTTAAAAATGCAGGGTTATCAAAACGCAATGGAGAGTGCAGGTTTTGAACCTATCAGCTTGCAAACAGAAGAAGCTTCATCATTTACTCTTGGAGCTAAGTTGCTAGGTGAGCTTAGAGAGCGCCATCCCGAGGTCGAAGGCATAGTATGTACTAACGACGATTTAGCCATCGGGGCGCTCTATGAATGCCAGAGGAGAGGGATTTTGGTCCCTGAGCAAATGGCGATTGCTGGTTTTCATGGTCACGATATCAGTCAAGCAATGATCCCCAAACTCGCGACTGTGGTGACTCCACGTGAGGAAATAGGATGTGTTGCAGCGACTCAGCTGATAGACAGGCTAAAAGGGAAAGCATCATGGAATGATTGTATCGATCTGGGTTATCAAATCGAAACAGGTGAAAGCATATAATTGCATTTTGCAAAACCTGAATTTCTTATAATGCGTGAAATTGCAAAATGAAAACTCATTATGCGCATAGTTTTTGTGAAATGGGTTATAAATTAGCCATATTTGGGGCTTTTGAATGGTTTTAAAAGTTGGCACGCTTAATGCTTTATTACTAATGACCCTTCTTAAGCCGAGGGTCACCTAGCCAACTGACGTTGTTAGTGAACCTAATTTGTTCACACTTATATGTAGCCAATCACGATTGTTGTGATTGGCTTTTTTTCTATTTGGACTAGGTAAACTTATGCTTAAATCGACGCTTCCTGACAACCGTTGTAACAACTAGGTTTGCGAGGGCACACTGCACCCCGTGAACAGATAACTCTCGCATCAGTCTCTATGCCACGTTCAATCCAGTTGATGTTGAGAATTTTGGCAATGGTCGTGAACTCTTTTTGCATGTAGCGAGGTATAGCGGCGCTGCCCCCATTACTCACACATAAAGATTTAAGCTCTTCTGCCAATTCAATCGAATTTCCCCCCTGAGCATCGATAGCGGGGTTTAAGTCGATTCCCGCACAAAGAACACGATTGTTTCCAGCCGGGTCGGTCATATTGACTGATTCACAACAGTAAATCCTTGGCTCATCGCCTACATTTAATATCGATATCTGTGCCGAACTACCTTGCTGGGGCTCCGACAGCCTTCTAAACACAGCCCAGTGCTGACAAGGGTCGTTAACTTTCCTCATGTTTCCCCAAGGTAAAGGAATACCATTCCCACGATATACGGCTTTGAGTTTATTCTGACCGTAGGCATCAAAGTAGTGCCAGTGGGGGTAAGGAGAGACAACCGTCATACGCCTCATTGCAACAGAAGGAGAGACACCGGCTTTAAGGTGAACATCGATTTCATAACCACTGCGATCGAGTAACTGCCTAAAAGGAACCTTAGGGCACAGCAGAGCACCAGCGAAAAAGCTCGATTCGAAGTCTCGCCATGCTTGTAAAATGTCTTGGGAATTAAGCTCAGATGTCGGAGATACTTGGCTATTTTCTTCCCAGCTATTCGCGTGTCCAACGGAGAGAACACTCTTTAGTCCTTCTTTACTATGCAACACGCAGTGACCGATATAGACCGCCAGATCGTATTTAAGGCGTGTTGGGTACTGCTTCAACACTTCATTCAGGTAGATGCTACCGGGAGGCTCAAAGAATGAGGTGACAATCTGTTTCGCACTTACTCCTAATTCGTCAACAACATCTTTCGGTGGTCGAGAAATCCAGCGAATGGTTAGCCCTAAGCTTCGCGCAATATCCATCAAATCTTCCGCCGACAGATTGAGTCTTTTCAATCCAACGTCTTCGGCCGCTCGCTCTAAATCTGGAAAATGGTTTTGATTACTTTCTTGGTGGGCACGGATAAGAAGGTGTGCAAACTGGCGGCCAGTGATGCCAGTTTGTGAAAGCATCTCAGGAATCGCTATCTGTAAAATGTCATTGGAGAACAAAAAGCTTGGCTCTAGCGCCATACCACTGATACCGCCTCTATTGCCTTTGTCTGGTGTAATGTCTGCTTGCTCTGGTTCATCATCCAAAAACCAAGCCGGATCTTTTTGAAACACCTCTGCAATGACCTCTAACATATCAATGCTTGGAACACGCTTTCCCCGCTCTATCATGGATAGATAAGAGACAGAAGGGGCATATTCTGGGTTAACGCGTATACAGCGTGCAGAGAGGTCCTCCATAGTTAAATGGTTGCGTTTCCTAAGGTTTCTAATCTTAGTACCCAAAAAGTGAGACTGACGAATAAGGCTTTTTGACACTGGCATTTTGTAAAATTCACACTGTAAAATTTTTGTTGTGAAATTGTAGTCAAAAATTCACTAGTATACAAAGTAAGCAAAGTCACAAATTAGCAAATCAATTAAACGCCAGTTTGGAATTTTTGCTCTAGGACATAAAAGTTGTGAAATATCCGCGAGGGAAACGCTATGAACATGCTGACATTCGATAAGACTGAAATCCAAAAACAAAATAAGCCATTTATCGCTGAAGCAGTCTTCGCGGTAGAAACCATCAATTCAAACCAAGCCAGCGAGAAGCAAGTAAAAGCTAAGCAGCTACTTGATCGCTTGTTCCCACTAGAGAACGGTTCTCATAAAGAAGTTACCGCTTATGTTATCGATTACCGCCACGTGATGGCTTACTTTAAAGACGGTAGCCATAGTGGACTGAAGCATCCGAAACACTTTGTTGCTTACATGGGCGAAAAAGAAGATCCTACGTCAATTCTGTTTAGAGACGGCACAGGAAGTCACGTAGAGGTGACCTTTGGTAACCATAAAGGTACGGGTTGTATTGAACTGATAGATATCGAAGATATTCAATTAGAGACTTGTACGACCTTCCCGCAAGAAATGGCGGAAATGTCGGCGATGCGCCACTGGATTAGCCTAGTGAAAGGCGATGAAAAAGGTAAGCCAAGAGCCAGTACAGAAGAAAAAGAGTACACCGCTAAAAACGGCGATGACTATCAATTAGAGTGCTGCTATACAATGAAATAATCGAGATTGTGTAAAACGAAAAAAGGATACCTACCGGTATCCTTTTCTTTTTAAAGCAATGTATTGACTAAAAGTGCAATTGAATCACAGATGTGACAACGGCACCTGGGCGGCGAACGCCTTCAATCTCGACTTTAATTTCACGTTCGACTTCCAAGCCTTTGCGGATTGGCGTTACCTTAGACAAGGTACTTACCGCACGCACTTTGTTATCGGTCTTAACAGGGTAAGGGAAGCGCACTTGGTTTAAGCCAATGTTGACGACCATCTTCGCTGTTGGGAAGAGGTTGTTGTCAGGATCAACGCTATCAGTCAGCTTTGGTAACAGAGCTAACGTCAGAAAGCCGTGAGCAATCGTCGTTTTGAATGGAGACTCTGCTTCTGCGCGCTCTGGATCGGTATGGATCCATTGCATGTCTTCAGTTACTTGGCCAAACTGGTTAATTCGTTCTTGAGATATGTCTAACCACTCTCCAGTGTGAATCACTTCACCTAGCTTAGCTTGCAACTCTAGATAGACTTTTTGTGCTTCAGGCTTTAACTCAATAGGCTTTGGCTGCTGAACCAGAGGCTGAACTTCATCATTAACAGCAGGAGCCTGAAAATCACGCAGACGAGTAAACAGGTGGCGGTTGTGAGCCTTGTTAACAATCTCTCCCCAGTACTCTTTTACAGTTGGAGTCATCCACTGCATAAACTCAGAATGCTGCTTAGTAATTGTTTCACCACGATGTTTAAATAAGTCAGCGACTTTCATAAAAACCTCTGATATAGACGATGTTACTCAGTTAATTCCGTAATTTTGAATTAGTTCACACTATTGTGCAATCACTTTCGGGCGTACACGTGTTGCATCAAAGTGCTATTTCTTTTTAATATCAGCAAGATATAAATAAAACACTATTTTATTATCATTAATGATTTAGAGTACTTAACCCATAAATCGTTCATTCAGTGCGCTTAAAATCACGAAAATGTGTGAAATGCTTGTATAGATTATCAACACTTGAAACATAGAAGGTGAATTAGTGCTTTACAAGCCAGAGACCAATACCTAATATACGCACCGCAACGGAGAGATGGCTGAGTGGTTGAAAGCACCGGTCTTGAAAACCGGCATACGTTAATAGCGTATCTAGGGTTCAAATCCCTATCTCTCCGCCACATTTGAAAAGCCCGCTGACTTCAGCGGGCTTTTTGCGTTCTATGTGCCTGATAGTAAACTGTTGCTGCACTCTATGCTCCGTTCTGATCGCGTTTTTGCGTGCAACTTTCTGATCACCTATTTATTCCTATTGGTATTGAGCTAGCCAAGTTATCATTTCCGTCTCGTCTTTATCCGTTTCTCAATGCTGAAGGGATATTTCTCTGTAGTATAATTGAAGTCAATAATTACGATTGTTGTGTAGTCACTTCATGTATACACCATGTCCTAGGTTGTGATCTTGGGTATGAATAGAGGATCAGAGAGCTTGGCCGTATCAAATGTTAATTCTACTCGCCAAAAGCTAACACTGTGCGGTGTTTCCTTGCTCTGCCTTCTGTCTCCAATCTCATACAGCAAAGATGAGTTGGTGGTAGCCCGAGGCGATGGTAACTGGCCGCCATACGAAATGGTTGTTGATGGTGAACTGACGGGCTTTCACATCGACTTGATTAAAGCGGTTGCTGAACATATTGACGTAGATGTCACTTTCAAGCCCTTTCCTTGGAAACGGGCGGTGAAGATGGTTGCATTAGGTAAAGTCGACGCAATTAGCTATATAGCGAAATCTCCTGAACGCACAGAGTTCGTCTATTTCTCTGAAGACAATGTACTTTCTGGGACAGAACACTTCCTTGTAAAACACAAAGCGAGATCAGACATTCAATACGATGGCCTAATCGAGAACCTAGCCCCGTACTCCATTGTTTATATCTCAGGTTACACTTTGGGTAAGTCGTTCGATGAAGCAACCCATATCGATAAGAATGGTGTTAAGTCCGGTGAACTGGTGGTTCAATTGATTGCGAAACAAAGATATGACTTGGGAATAGTGAGCGAATCTGATCTCGAAGGGGTCGAGTTACCCAACCTAATGAACCAAATCGAGTATTTTTCTCCCGCTTTCTACTCAACCAAGGTGTATATCGGATTTAGCAAGAGTCATGAATTAACCCCGGTTGTTGAAGAGTTTACTACCGCTATGAGACTATTTAAGCAAACTGACCAATATAAATGGCTAAAGCAAAAATATGGATTGAAGTAAGCCGCAGTAGGCTAGTTCAGTGATCTTTGCTAAGCCCTAATAGAGTTTCCCTGCTTTTCGCTGAGTTCCGTTGGAGATCTGTCTTGCTTAGCGTCTTATATTGTGTGTTTTGTAATACTAGGGGACGTCAAGCTAAGCACTAAACCCAAGCTTAAAGTTTGGGTGCTTGTTTTTAGTCTTTTATCCTTATTATTTTTTTGAATTTAAATGTTAAGTTGAATTGATAGTCTGAATTATATTAAGTAGATTTGATGTGGTACCATTTTGCAATTACTAACTTAAACCACATTAGACATGAAGTACGCACTTTTACTTTTAACTGTTCCTTTTGCAGTCGCTGCTAACCAAGGCGATGTTAGTTTTATTGATATTAAAGTTGGATCAACAAATACGCGAGGTGTGACATACAATAGCACTAGCGACGCACTAAAAGGTTACACACTATCGCTTGAAGGTACCCGACTTTTCGAAGGCAGCACTTCAATCGACAATTTGAAACTAGGTGCTTTTGGTGGCATTGATTACCAAGAGATCAAAGATAAAAAGTCTCATCCTGAAGATCAGTTTTTAACGCGCAACCTAAACTTGAACGCTGGTGGTGTATTGAACTTAGAATTGGTTGAGCGAGTCAATCTATTCACCAAAGCAGGCCTTACTTACAGCTTTTCAAACTCCAAGCTTAGAACAAGCTCAGAAGTCATAAATAACAGAGAAAAAGGTTTAGGCTATGTACTAGGAGCTGGTGCTCGCTTTCTAGTTTCTGACCATATAACGTTAGGCGTGGAATACAACATTGCACAGCCTACTTTTGAACAAGAAAACGGACACGAGTATAGCCAACGTAGTAAGACTTGGTTTGTTACCGCGGGCTACAAGTTTTAAAGAAGTTGTTCTGCCGTAACTGTAAAAAGAGCCATCAGTTGATGGCTCTTTTTGTAGCTGGTATGTTTTTCACCTAGGAATAAGAAATTTACCGTTATTAAGATTGTATGGGATTTATCGATCTTTTAAATTCACTCTCGGCAACTAGGTATACATCGAGATTTTTTTCTTTCAAAGCAGACAATTCTTTTGGCATTTCTTTTAGAGGTGTCTGACCGTCGAAATAGAAAAACCAAAAGCTTTCTAGCTCACGCGGACTTAGTTTACTTAACTCGTTGAGAGATTCGTCTAAGTTCTTAGTAACAAAACTATGGAGTAAGTGCTGTAAATAAGCAACGTTGTCTATTTGCCAAGAACCTTCGACACCGAGTTGGATTACATCGTTATGATGTCCATTTGACTCAGATAGCTCAAAGAAGAAATCAATAAAGTCATACGCTTTATCATTTTCCGCCAAAGGACCGGTTGTATCTAAATCAGAGTAGCCAAACACGGAAACAAAATTATCAAAGGTTTTAGGGAAGCATTGATAGAAAGATTCTGTATTGTCTTCGATATCATTACGGCTGATAACATTGCTGAATGCAGAATCTATACATTTAGCGCTTGATTCAACATCATAAGACTCTAATTTCTCAGAGTAAGTATAAAACGATATCAATATGAGTAAGGGGGTTACTAGTGCGGTATATAGACTAACTTTCTTCATATTCTGACGTAATTTCAATGCGAGCATCCTGAATTCCAATCTTTTTATATGACTAATTAACTCTTCAAACGCTGGCTTACTGCTACCAACAAAGTTTTTCCTTCTAACTCTACCAGGTAAAAGGCAGCCCTCAGTATCTCTAGCAGAGTTTCCTTTATGAATGAGAATCGCTCTACTTCGAGCGACCTTGCTGTTGTGCAGTTTTAACACGCCTTTGAACTTTCTTCCATTGTGCCATTCTAAATAGTATGTACCTTCTGGAATTCTTTGCTCTAAACCTGCTTTAGTTGTGTCAGGCCCTTTCTCTTCGAGCATATAACCTTTGATGTTTGTTCCGACGACACTGTATTCTCCGATTGTAGATTCTGAAGTCTGCCACTTTCGATTCAATTTTATTACTACGTTGTTTTGTACCGTTGGAGTGTAAACCCACTCCTCAACAAGCGCCTCATCTAACCCTAATAGTGTGCCTTGCCCAACAATTCCATCAACTTTGATATGCCTTTCCCAACCTTTAAACACGATGTAAAGGAATAAACATCACATAGGATTGTGTTTGGCTATAAATTGAGAACGCTAGCGTATAAAATGTTCCTCTAAAATCAAGAGGATCCACAATGAATAATAAATGGCTAGGTGTTCTCGGCTTTTTACCCATGTTAGCTGCATGTAACACTGATATTGACGTCTCCAGTAGTGTTCTTAGCAAAGAGCAAGTTGCAACGATCATCAGCAACGTGAATAAGCAATACCCTGATGCTGATAGCGAGTTAAAACAAAACATCGCTAAGGTTGCGGTTAAGTCGATTGAAAATATGGTGTTCGTCGAAGGTGGCAGTTTTATCATGGGCGATTTCCGTATGCCGTGCATGAATGCAGATCTTAATCGCCCGGTCTGGACACCAGAAGCCAGCTGTTACAGTGCTGTAGAGATCGTTAATCGAGGCGCGGATATTCAGCATGAGGTAACACTGAGCAGTTATTCGATGTCGAAGTATGAAGCGGAATTGCTGGATTATGATGTTTACTTACAAACATTAGATAGACCCTTTGAGCAGTTTGAGTACGAAGAAAAGTTCCTTGAACGAGGCTCAAGCGACTATCAAATTTTTTTATCACACTTTGTTAAAAAACCTGCTAGAGAAGTAAATTGGCAAGATGCGAAAAACTATTGTCAATGGCTGGGGCAATTGACCGTTTTACCAGTGGATTTACCGACAGAGGCACAGTGGGAATACGCTGCACGTAGCCGTGGTCAAAAATTCTACCACGCGACCAATAATGGCTTTAAGCAATATAGAGATAGAGGGTTCTATAACCCTCAACTAGGCGGCTATGAGGATTTTACTGTTGAAACAATCAATATCGATGGTGATTTAAATCCTGTTGGCATGTTTGCGCCCAATCCACTAGGAATCTACGATATGTCCAACAATGCCGAGGAGTGGATCAATGACTGGTACGCTAAAGATTACTACAAAGTGTCGCCAAAACTTGATCCACAAGGCCCAAAATCGGGTGAGTATAAAGTGGTTCGAGGTGGACTAAATATGGTCACGGTAGCCCGTGCATTTGACCCGATAAAAAGTGATAACCTCTCATATCGGTCAGGTTTTCGCTGCGCTATCCAAAGTACGGAACGCCCTTATTAGGGGAGGATGTGACCGCCTTACGGCGGTCGCTGTAGTTAAATATAGTAACCATTGTTTTTATTTAAGCGTGCGATTTGGCGTTCGACTCTGTCTCTTTTCTGGCTCCAACTCCAGCCCGAGCGTGGCTCAAACGGGCGCATTTGAGCAAAGTTGTTCTCGTTGATTTCATTGACTTGTGCCAGTGTTAATACCCAGTTGTTAAAGCTTGTCTGCTGCTCGCCATCTAAAATGGCATTAATCCGCGCCAGATTGTCAAACAGTGCTTTGTCCTCTGCTTGTTTACCGCCTGACGGTTTTTTACCGGTGACATTCATGCGAGTGATGACTTCCTCAAAGCGTCGCCAGGTTTTGACCGAACCCAGCAGTAATATGTAAATCGCTGTCTCTTGTTTCTCTTCCCATGAAAGATAAAACGTGGTCACTAAGGTATTGAGCATAATGCCGACGGTCTCAGGCAACAATTCTTCAAACGGTACTTCGCCTGTTACATCGCTATAATTGGTGACAATACGCTTAGCAAGGCGAAGGGCTTCTTTCTTACGTTCCGATTCTTTATCCCATAGCGTTACTCGCGCATCCCACCATTTATTTATTGATTTTTGGCTATTCATCACCGCCAGTTTCAGTGCCTCTTCTGGATTGGTAATCACATCACTGGCAAAAGCCATATAGCTAGAATCAACAAGGTGTCGGTAAACCTCCCTATCAATGTTGGTCAGTACGCGGTAATCTGTTGCTTTTAAACCTTTAAACAAAATTACAGCAAGCTGCCATAACTGCTCAAAATCAATGGTGGTGCCAAACCCACCGCTGGCGCCTGGGCCAAACACCAGACGACCAGAGCAGTTAAAAACGAACTGTCCCCTGTCTATCGCTAACTGGAAGTCCCAACCTGCTCCGGCGCCAACGGCGATATTGCCAATAGCACCCACTTTGGCTAAGGTGGTGAAGTCAAACACCTTGTCGAGTTTGATATCCGGTGGCGCCTTCCATTCAAGGCCGCCTTCAACCTGACCACCGATTTGAGCGCCACCAAAGATATCGCCTTTCACGCCGACGCCACCAGAAGTATTAGTGCCCATACTAATGGTTGGGGAGAGAAGTATTTGGTGGCCAGGGTTCTCGTTGGGTTGATTACTGATTTCTAGGCGTCCGTTAGTCATAGCGCCAACAAAACAGCTGAGCATCAAGCTGGCTTTCGCCCTAAAGTGTCCAAAAGGATAAACGGCTTGCTGTTTGTTAGCGTCAAGATAGCTAAGCTCGAGCGTATAACCACTTTCATAGGGTAAATAGCAATTAAGCCCAACCGCACCTTCAGCCAGAGCAAAACTCGCCTCCGCACCAATGCCAAGATCTATCTTTCCTTTGGACGGTTCTATGGTACTTTTTACGCTCGCTTGTGCGGCGAAGCGCAGCAGCTGCGCCTCTTCGGTTGCCGCAAACAATACTTCGCCATTGTCATCGTAGAGCTTTTGGGTGGCCTTCCATTCATGTGCTTTCCAGCCGTCCACTTTCCAGTTGGCAAATACCGATTCTAGCTTGCCAGCTTTAAAGTCATCGCCAATACCTTTGGTAATATCTGTCTTAATAGCCTGTTTTAAACCTTGCCAATCGCGTGCTTCAAGTGCTTTGGTTACTTCGGTCTTTTCAGGGTTTTTGATCCAATTGTTTTTGGCTGACTCGAAAAACTCTGCTCGTAGGTAAACTAAACGGTTTTCGCTAGCGAGCCACACCTCAATTACATGTCTGCGTGCAGGTTTTCGCTCAAAGGTTTTTGCATCAAACTGATTAGGGTTGATACCTTGCTTACTAGAAGACTCGGGAGTGGGTGGTTTATTTACAAGCTTCTTCAAGTCGGAAATTTCGTTTTCAATTCTTTCAATAACCTTATCGCGCACGGTTAGTGCCGATTGCTCTGAAAAAAATGGGACATAGTTCTTTACAACAACACGACGCTTTTCAAGCTCTGTAATTTTACTTCCGATGTAATGCTGAGTTATTGGTGCGTTGTTTGTCGGCTGTGTAGCTACGCCTGTATTAGACGCGGGTTCTTGAGCTGCTATTGCTCCCGCGTAGATGCACTGCTCGAGCCATGCCTTCTTTTTCAGAGCATGCTTCTGCATTTTGTTTGCTGTAGCTTCTTCTTCTTTCGGTGCGTTTTCGAGTAGCTCTTTGTATCCTTGCATTAACTGATCAGTGTACTTGATCTCTTCTTTGAGTTTTGATTGATGTTCTTCAGTTAAACAGTAGTAGTCTGCAGGAGCATCACCAGTTACAAATAGGACATCAAACAGCTGTTTCGTCTTGCACTCGCTTTGGCAAACTATTTCGCCAGAAGGTTTCGGTTCAATAGCATTGCTTGGTGGTTCAATAGAGAAGTCGGGCTTTACTTCTTCGACCTTTTCTATTGTGGGCAGGTGGATACTATCGCCCGCACGAATATAGTCAGGGTTGCTTTGATACTGAGGGTTAAGCGCAAGAATATCTATGTACTCTACTCGTTGATCGATCGCAATTTGTAGTAGAGAATCACCGGGTTGAATTTTGTAGCTTGGCATGGTTATGCAGCTCCATTCCATTGCGTGAGTATTGATTGCATGGTTGATATATGCTCTGGTGTTAATGACCACGCGTGGTGTTCTGAAAGCTCTTGGACTGTAGAGATTCTGACTGAGAACCACTGTCTCTCAAACCATTGGATTTGAGAGGTATGTCTAAAGACTGAGCTCCGCTCCGCATCTGTCATGGTTGAAACGAGAGGGAGAAGGGTTCTTGGTTCAAAGTAACGCATTAGTGCCGAAGAGCGATCTGTATTGACAATTAAAGCATTTCTAAGAGTTGTCAGGAGATCATCCATTTTTGTATTGGAGCTTGATTGGAATAGGCTGCCGCAAGGCGAACTTTCTAGTTTGGTTGTTATGAGTTTTAGCATGTTTGATTTTTTGCTGACACATAACACAACAGGGCCATTATCAATGTTGTTAAACGGGGTACCTTCAAATAAAGGAACATAAATCGGAGTTTGATTGTCAGCGAAAAGTTCTGCGTGCCATTCCGGCCAAATTACTGGCTCGATAATCGCGTAAAGATTATGAGCTTCCTGCTCAACGGGCTTTGGAATTTCGTCTATCCGCCATCGCTGATCTAGTTGTGTATCTGACATTTACCACCTTCGTTACATTGGCAGAGTTCTTTAACTAGCGAACCGTTTTCGACCATCATTGAATAGGACTGCGGGCTAACCAGTGGCGATGTCTGCTCATCCGGTGAATTAAACTCAGTAATCACATTAGAGTTTGCGTTTTGTTGGCTGGCTGCAACACTGTTTTTTTCTAACTCTCCAACAGCGATTTCATTGCTTAAGGTATTGGGTAACTCAGCGACTTGTCCTGAATAACCACTGCCGCTTCCTGCGCTACCACCTGAGTTCAAGTTGACGCCTGCACCCACTAGGTGAACCCCTGCAGGATCGACTTTCAGGAAGCTTCCTGCTGCTTTGAGCGTAATCTCGCTACCCGCTTCAATCACAACCTTGTTGCCAGCTTTGACGTGAATCTCCGAGCCAGAGTCGTTTACCCAAACACTTCCGGTTTTCACATGCAGTGAACCTTCTACAATCAGTGTTTTATCTTGGGTTACTTGGCTACGGCTCTCTCCTTCAAAGGTCTGGTTTGTATTGTTTTGAACGCGTTCGAACTCGTCATTCTCGATGACAACATGCTGGTCATGCTTTACATGCTCGGTGTGGTCGTTCTTGATTTCTGAATCCCAGTCTTTTTGAGCGTGGATAAATATCTGTTCGTTCTGACTTTGATCTTCGAAACTGAGTTCGTTGTAACCTTCGCCCTGATGTGTTTCGCTGCGTAACACGGTTTTGGTTTTATGCTCCGGAAGCGAGTAGGGTGGGGTATTGGTTGCGTGATATGCTCTGCCTGTAATAATGGGCTGATCGGGATCGCCATTAAGGAACTCGACAATTACTTCATGCCCGATGCGGGGAATCGCCAATATACCATACTGGCTGCCTGCCCAACCTTGTGATACGCGAACCCAGCAAGAGCTGTGCTCATCTCCCTGTGAGTATCGATCCCATGGAAATTGAATTTTAACTCGGCCAAACTCATCGCAGTAGATCTCTTCCCCTTCAGGACCAACCACGAGCGCAATCATAGGACCACGAATGAGTGGTTTTAACGACGGCTCAGGTTGCCAGTTATACTGACTAGGGATGACCTTAAACTTATTAGAGTACGTGGTTGCACCTGAACCCGCTTCTTCCTCTAGGGCCTGAGGCTGTGTACCTTGATGTTGAACAGAGACAACTAACCATTCTCTATTTAGCTCTTTGTCTAGGTGCTCGTTTAAGCTGAATTTGATGCCGGCTTGTAGGTAAGGAACGTCACTGTTCCCGATAGCGACATGCGAATCTCGCCTTAGATACTCTAATCGAACTTGGTTGATTGAGTTGCCGGCTTGATCGGATTTAAATCGCCCAGGAGCATCAAAGTGTTCGTAGTCTTGGCGCTGATAATCAAGATCGGTGCCTGAAGCATCTTGCTGAAAGTCATACGCTGGCTGCTTGAAGCTGTAATCTTTTAGAGCGCTTTGGCTTGGTTGAGAGGTGGTAACAGCATTGAAAGCGGAAACATAGCAGGTATCTGCTTGACCGCCGCTTAGCGTGTTGTAGGGTATACGCGATGGAAGGCTTGATAGATTGGCACTTGTATCACTGAAAATGACGGTGTTTTTATTTTTTTCGAAAGAGAAGCTATAGATTAATCCTTCTTCAGCCGCGAGTCGATGGAGGAAGTCTAAGTCTGTTTCACGGTATTGAACGCAAAATTCTCGTTGCGCGTACTCGCGCTGAAGTGAAAAGGCGTAATCCTCAATATTCATTTCTTTTAGAAGGATAGAAATGATTTCAGGAACCGTTTTCAACTGAAATATGCGGCTGTTGTGTCTTAGTGAAAGCCTCTCTAATGCAGGCACAAGCGTTAATGCATAGAAAGTGTGATGATGACCTGTATCTCCCTTACTAAACGAACGTACGATGCCAGATATTGTCTGAACCTGCTCTTGGTGGCGATAGATGCTGAGTTCGACAGACTTGTCAACGACATCTTCGGCGGAAACCCTTGCGCTTCGACTCGCTAGTTGAACATCAAAGTTGTAGCCGTTGCAAAGCTTTCCCTGATCGTATTCAAGTTGGGAGATAGACTCTTGCCCTTTAAACTCCCTGACAACAAAGGTATTGGATTCAAGCCCTTCGACAGTAAGTGTGAAGTTGAGAGTGGTCATAAATCTGGTCCTACATAGTCGTTAAAACCCTAACCAAGAAACAGTCGTGACTATGTCTTGATTAGGGTTATAAGTAGCCCACCTTCCGGTGGGCTAACGAAGAGCGTAATCTTACGCTTCGACAGGCTTGCGCCAGTCGTCAGAACCAGAAGTACCAGCGTTAACGTGATCCCAAGTGATCTTGCGGTAAGACATTGATACAGTTAGGTTTTGAGTGAAATCAGACATCGCAGGATCTTGACAGTGTGGCATTTCACATTGAATGTCTACGATAGATGCGTTTTCTAGTTTTGTAGTGAAGAAGTTTTCTTGCTTGCCTTCAATAGACGTGCGGTACCATTTTAGTTCCACAGTCTTCATCTTTTCACCAGAAGATAGCGCGTTGTATAGCAGAGGAACGGCTTTGTTTAGTGAAACAGTAAACTGGAATGGCTTGTGAACACGTTGACCAGAAGGCTGACCAGATTGAGGATCAGTTGGTACAGTTACAACGTGGTCGAACTTTTGAACTAGCATCTCATCTTCGTGACCTTCTACATAAGAATCACCGATAGAATCAGCAGTACATGCGCCAGCAGTAATTAGACCCTGAGTTTCGCCGTCAATTGAGATATAACATGGAGTTGGCATAACAATCCTTTCCTTTAGTGTGTTTGATTAACATGTGAATGTGTTTACTAAAGGGCAATTGTTATGCCTGTTTTGTTATTTTATATAAAACAATGACTTATGTTTTTTAGTTGAGCTGGCTGAGCAAATATTTACCTAGCATAAGCAAAAAGCTGTTGGATCATGAGCAACATGTTGATTTTATCGGTTTGGTGTCAACGGTTTGAGTAACCGTTTACCGAAGACGTTAACCAATGCTCCAGTCACGATCAAACTTCCCCCCAGATAAGTCCAAACGGAAGGAACTTCGTTAAATATCCATACGCCAAGTAATGCCGAAAACACGATTTGGATGTAAGAGTAGGCTGACGCTTTTCCTGCTGCTTGGGTTTGCATCGCTTTGGTTAGACCATACTGTCCGACTTGGGTAAAAATTCCGACCAGTACCAAAATGAATGTGAGTGGTAAGCTTGGCCAGACAAATTCGTTCCACACCAAGAAAAAGGACGTAGGCAGAGCGACGAGCGGAAAGTAAAAAATGATGACGGAGCTGTCCTCAGTTTGGCTTAGCTTTCTGACAATCACGTATGCAATTGAACTGCCGAAAGCCCCGAGTAATGCGGTGATTACGCTAAACAAGGGTAAATCTGAGCTTTGCCCACCACTCATTGTTGGCTGAACCATGACCCATAAACCGGCCAAGCAGAAGACAATACAGATCATCGTTGAGGTCTGAATACGCTCTTTCAAGAACAGTACGCCGAGTAGGGCGGTAAACACAGGGTGGACGTACTGCAAGATGGTTGCCTCAGCAAGGGGAAGCGTTGTAACCGCATAGTAAACACACATCAATGCCACGGTGCCGACGGTGCCTCGAACCAAGAGTAAAGGCCTGTTGTTGCCCCAAACAGAGATCCCTTTTCGTTTGACATCTAGGTAGCTAATGGCCAAAGAAACTAAAGCCCGCGCCGCAACGATCTCAAACACTGGAATACCATGATTACTGACATACTTTACGCACGCAGACATTAGAGCGAAGCCGAGTGCGGAAAGAAGCATGAAGCGAACCCCTACAGGGATTTGATTGAATGTATTGTTTAGCATGATATCTATAGAGAGAGCGATTAGAGTTAGGGCGACCAACGTCACCCTAATTGAAATTTAAGTCGTTAAGTGAACTTATTTGTTAATGGCTAGATAAGTTCCGGCAGCAATCATAATACCGCCCGCGCCTCGATTGAGCTTTTGTTGCGCTTTCGGCGTTTTTATCACTTTAGCTAGTCTTCCTGCTCCTATCGCGACACTCATTAACCCAGTCATCAAAGCAATCATTGTAAGTACAACGGCAAGGGTAATATCTTGGCTGCTTAGCGAGGTGAGATCCATAAATGTTGGCAGGAACGAAATGTAGAATAAAATCACTTTAGGGTTAGATGCTGAAATGAGAAACCCTTGTACAAAGCCAGATAAACTAGACTGCTTGTGAACTTCGGCACCTTGTTCAAGCGCTTCGCTCGCTTGGGGAAGCGCTTTGATCATCTTGTAACCTAAATAGATGAGGTAAGCAGCACCAAGGTATCGGATCGCGACAAATAATGTTGCCCAGTTTTCGGCGATAGCAGCAAGGCCGAAACAAGCAAGAAGAAAGTAAATCACATCACTAACAACCATTCCCGCAGAAAGAGCAACGCAATTCCGCGCTCCTGAAACCATAGCGCGAGCGATAATGGCAAAGACACCAGGGCCGGGTGTAACGCTGAATATCAACATTGCAATGAAAAAGGTAATTGCGCTTTCTAACGTCATAAGAGGCCTCCGTGTTTGTTAGGTTTTAAGCACAGTAACACCTTTTTATTACACAAGGAAAGACAGTTTTATATCTCACCTGACGTCAGAGTAGCGCGGCACAAAATCGTGTTGTCAGTTTCTAAGTCGGTTGTCCAAATGAGCTTGGCACTCGAATGCCATCGAATCTGTTTGTAACCTTCTTTAGGCTTAACTTTGCGCTCTGAAAACTCTTCAGCGTTAGGCCAGCCGTTATCATCAAAGGCGGGGGCTTTCCAGCCTAAGGGCTCTGGCGTGATATCGCTTTTGCAGTCTCGTTGTGGAGTCAGGGATTTTTCACACCGCTTATCTATTGGCGCGATATGTACTGGGAAGCAACGCCATGCTTGATTGGAAACGAGCAGGGTTTTGTTATGTTCTACAGAGACAAACTGAGCGATAAACCCGCCATCCCCCATTTGTTGTTTGTCCGTTCCAATATACTCTAAGCCGGTATCATCTTGCTTATAGTCTTTGATAACAAAGCTCACCGTGACGGGGAGCTGGGTTGCGAACTGAAACGTTTCGGCATTGAAGGATCGCTCTGTGTCGATGGAGACAGAATCTTGGGCAATCATGTCTTCTTCAATATACATAGCGAACCAATTGTCAGCCCAGACATCTGCTTGAACCTTAACCAATTCAGAGCTATTGGCATAAGGCGTTGTCAATGCCAGTGCAGATATAACTAGAGCTGAATAGAAGCGCGAGTTTTTTAGCATAAAGTCATCAATCCTTTGATAGCTGTGCTCTTTCAAAGAGTAGAACGTGATTTTAGCTGTTCAAGGTAACCTGAGCTTAAATGCTACTTTGGTCATATTCTCAACGACTTAAACTACCGATACTCCGAGACTAACATTGCACGCGTATTTGGTTCTAATGCCTCAAATACATGGGCTTGATCACCTGGGTAGGTAATGTAGTCGCCTTCGCCTAGTTCATGCTGATCGGATAAGAGTCCTAATCTAGCCTTACCTTTAACAATGATCATGTGTTCAATCACCCCTCGATTGTGAGGCTCTGAATGAAAAGGTTCTCCAGGTTCAACTTCTAGCCAGTAAATATCGCGACTGACACTCGGAGGGCATGCCGCCAGCAAGGTTGCTTTGTAATCTTCATTCTTCGAGAAAACAGATACGCCTTCTCCGTAGCGAATGACCTTAGTTTTTGCCGCAGGTTCTTCAATCAAACGTGAGAATGGGATATCCAAGACCACACAAATTGACCATAGGGTCTCTATGCTTGGGTTTCCGGAGCCATTTTCAAGCTGAGAAAGCGTTGATTTTGCGATATTAGCACGCCTTGCTACCTCAGCGATGCTCAGCCCAGAGCGCTGTCTTTCTGCATTGAGTGTGGCTGCTATCTGAGCAATTGGTGCTTTATTCATTGTCATGGGGTTCCAAGCTTCCTTACTCTTACTTCACTATGTTCATTATAAAAAACGAATGTACGGTTTGACAAACATTATTCCAGTGTTCAATATATAATCTCATCGTTCATTAAATCGACTGTTTGATTGAGGGCTTGCTGTACGCAATTAAACCAGAACAAAAGAGGAAGTTTGTTGTGGAATATCTACTATCTGTGGCCTTGTTCGCTATTTCATCTTCGGTAACACCAGGGCCTAACAATATTATGGTGATGACATCAGGAGTAAACTTTGGTGTTAAAAAAACCATGCCCCTGCTGCTTGGGATATGCGTAGGCTTTACCATCATGTTGTTATTGGTTGGGCTTGGGTTTGGCCAGCTGTTTAATCTGTTCCCCCAATTGGACTTGGTCATCAAAACAATCGGGACGGCTTATTTACTCTATCTGGCGTGGCAAATTGCTCAGTCTGGAGAAGTTTCAGCGTCAGGTGGTCAATCTAAGCCGCTAAGCTTTATGAAAGGGGCATTGTTTCAATGGGTAAATGGCAAAGCTTGGGTGGTGGCGATTGGTGCTATCTCTGCCTTTACTACCATCGGCGATACCTACATGTCGCAAAACCTAACGATTGCGATGACTTTCTTTGTCGCTTCTTTCCCTTGCGTTGGGCTTTGGTTGATGTTCGGCTCGCTACTTAGCCGTTACTTGCAAAAACCAAGTTATTTAAGGTTGTTTAATCTTACCATGTCGATTCTGCTAGCCATTTCTGTGTTACCCGTTGTTATCGATATTGCCGCTGAACTGAATATAGTGGTGTAGGGACAAGCCCCTAGTCTTTTCCATTATTAAAAATCCCTACTTCAACATTTTGCTACAAATTTGAGGCGTAATGCATAAGTTGAGATTTGCGTATGACAAGTTTACGTAAATCTGCCATATGTCTCAAAAATCTGGCTTATAGATGTTGTTTTTTTAACCTAGTGCAAAAGCTCTCATCGGATGAGTTGATTGAGGATCGTTCAGCTACTAACTCTATTAATCGAGCAGAAGTGGTTTCGATGTTTGAATTTTTGCTCCTTCTTTAAAGTAATGAAGCGAATCAAAGGATGATAAAGGTTAAATAACATCATGAAAAATATTATAAAAATTGCCTCTATACTCGGGGCTGCTGTGTTTTCTAGTTTCACAAATGCTGCAATCGGTAACTATAAAGTTGTCTTAGTTCATGGCTTTCAATCTGATCAACTCCAGTCTAAACCCGATAAAGCGCAAGTCACTTTGGAGGGTGAAGACTACTGGAAAGAGTACTGGTTGCAATACGCCGATGCTCGTATCGACTGGCCTGCCTACGAACGGATTGAGGGCAAAATCGCTAGCGATTATGTGTGGCCAAAATTAAAGGAGTTGTCACAACAAGGAACATGCCAAACTGGCTGTATATTTGTCACTCACTCGGCAGGTGACTTAGTGACGAGGTATCTCCTAGACAATCAGGAGAACTGGCTGACTAATGCTGGATTGACGCCGTTGAATGTTGTGGCCACGTTTGACTTTGCTGGGGCGGGTGGAGGATCTGAATTGGGTGACATCGTCATCAATATAATCGAGGGTGGTGGCTTAGCAAACAGTGCGATGCGATATGCGATTTCTCTTTGGTTAGGGGAAATGCCAAACCAGCAAAACTCTGGTGTACTAAATGATCTAAAGGTTGCCAACGCTAGACAAATTGCAAGGCTATCCGAACATAGGATCCCACGCATTCGCTTTATAGGTAATGGCACAGATTACTTTAAAACGACATCCGCATTTTTGCCCGGTAACGACGATGGCGTTGTAGCAGCGCATTCTGCCTGCGGCGCGTCAAGTTCTGGAAAATTTGACAGTTGCTCGACTAATTTGGCAATGAACGGAAAGATTTCGAACCAGAGTAAGGGAGTCTCAAGCTTCATGCCAGAGCACTATCCTTTAATCATGGGTGATAGCTATAGCCATAGCGATGTCGTCGGGTCAAAACATAAAGGTGAGGTGACTTCCAGTGTGAATAAGGTTGAGCTAACGAATGGTCATTATGTTGAGCTAGACACATACAAAGAGAATGGTTGGTGGGGAACGAAATACTTGTACGTTAAAGACTCTGCAAAACGCACTATGTCAGAACTAGCCGTCGCTATGAACTAATTGTCCGGAGGCTATGGGCTCGTACCATAGCCTCGAACAAAAGGATTGTCCTATGTATTTGAAACACAATATATCTGCTTTGTCTCTGTTGGCCGCGATATGTGGTGGAATAGTTTGGCTGTATGATCAAGACGAAGATCTTTCGTCAGAAGCTAAACCTTTCGTCGTGTCAGTTAACGCTCAAAGCAGGGCGACAAATAAGCCACAAATCGAAGAGACAACAGCACAGCAGAACGTGGATGATGGCTTAAGCACACCTGCGTTGACCTCCATATCATTGCCTTTAAAGCAAGTCGCTTATATGCACCAACAAAAGCTGCAGTACCCACCTTATTCTCAGCCAATAACAAGCGATGATAGCCCATACCTTAACTGGAATGAGTTTATCGAACTGCCTCTTCCAGTGTTGGACGGGAATTCGATGGCTTCACTAAGTGTTAAGAAGTTCAGGCATTTTTATCCAGATGAAATAGAAGTAGTGCTAAAGACTAGTGAACCACTTATCTCCACTGTGTTAGAGGTTGTGTCAGTAGAAGAGCAAAAAATTTTGGCGTCGCTCCCTTCAAGCAGCAAACAATGGAGTATTGTTCCTGACCCGAACTGGCCTGAAGAGATTCGCTTGGTTGCAAACCTTGACTTCGAGCTAGGGGAGGATGTAGTGAGTGCTGACATTCGGCTTTATCACCCTGTCGCTACCATTCTAAGTGTTGGACAAAGTTATGCGTCTGGACCAGATATGTTGTTACCAGTGATTCTGGATGTTAGCCAAGCTGGAATCTATCGAGTCAGAGCAAATCTGTATCAGAGCGAAGGGAAGGCGATTGCATCTTTAGTTCAAAAACAGCATTTATCTGAAGGCGACCAAACTCTTGAACTCAAGGCATTCAAAAGCGTTCTGCCCAAAGGATCAAATAACTTCGAGTTGAGGAACATCGTCGTTGAAAGAATGTCGGGCTACCCAGGAGAGAAAACTGGCTATGGTCTTTCTGAGTCAGAAAGTTATCCTGTAGGGACATTTAACTCCGAAACCCTTAGTGATGAAGAGTATCAAATGAGTGAACAAGAACGGCAACAGGTGGCTTTTTTAGAACAATTGTTATGATAGCGGCAGTTCGCACTAGTAGGGGACTCAAAACTATCATAAAATCGAACGGTGTTTTTTATTGTATTGATATCTTATGATCTATAAACATCCCGTTTTTCTATTGAGCCTACTCGCCACGCTCATTGGATGTTCTAGCACGAATGAAACGCTTACACCGGAAGAAGTTGTCAACCAGCCTCCACCCACTATCCAAAAGGAAGCGAGTGACCCAGAGCCTATTCAGAAAAGTGTCGATGCTCAGGTCTTACTAGATACCGAGCCCACAAGGCAGATCCTAACTGCGGTAGAAAGCTTAACAGATACGCTGAATGTCCTCAGTTTTGGCATTTTTGCTGGCTCGAAAATGTAGAGAAACGCCCAGCTTCGAGGGAATAGCTTCCACACCCAATGCGGATTTAGTGACTATGCTTTAGGAACAAATGCGTGTAAGCGGGTTGTTATGCTAAGTCTACAGAGAATATTAAGAAAACTGTCGATTAGAAATAGATTGCTGTTCGGCTATTTGATGTTATTCATAGTCGTGATCAATATCGCTAACCTCGCTAACTACCTGTTAATGAGAGAGGTGGTCAAACAAGGTGTAGAGAAAGAATTAACGTCTGCAACCGAGTCGATCACTAATAACATTGCCAATACAGTCGATATAACGATTCGCAGCTATTTACGTGGTATCTCAGAGCAAAACCTCCAATATGTTGAGTTGTGTTTTCAGCAGTATCAACGTGGTCAGATTACAGAGCAAGAAGCAAAGCAAAAGGCAACAAGCATCTTATTGAGCCAATCGATAGGTGAAACGGGATACCCCTATGTCGTCGACTCTTCGGGAGTGATTAGGGTTCACCCAAAACAGCCTCTGTTGAATACCAGCCTAATTTCCTTTGATTTTATTAAGCAGCAAATTGAGCTGAAGAGGGGGTATTTAGAGTATCAGTGGAAAAACCCTGATGAACTGGTTGAGCGGCCAAAAGCTCTGTACATGGTCTACTTTGAACCTTGGGACTGGATCATCACATCTTCCTCATACAGAGAGGAGTTTGCCAGTTTGATCAATATCGATGATTTTAGTGACTCTATCTCTAAGCTAAATTTCGACGAAACGGGTTACTCTTACGTACTGAATCAATTGGGTGACCCCATTGTGCATCCATTCGTAACCGGCAACTTTTACAATGTTACAGATTCCAATGGCAAGCTTTTCGTACAAGAGATAATTCATCAGAAAAACGGCACGATTACTTACACGTGGAAAAATCCCCATGATGAGCGCTATCGAGAGAAGATAGCGGTTTTCAGATACCTACCGGAGTACGATTGGTACATAGTTTCTTCAACCTATGTGGAGGAACTCAATCAACCACTGGTGGATCTAAAACTGGTACATGTAGCTGTGCTAGTGTTTGCAATCGCTTTAGTGATTCCATCGAATTTAATTCTTAGCCGCTCGATAGTGTTGCCGTTAAAAGGCATGATGAACTGGATCAGTCAAGCATCTATGAGTAACCATCCGACATTGATGAAAGACAAATCGGGTTCGACAGATGAACTCGCTCAGCTAACGATCTACTTTAATCAGTTCTTGTCTGACTTAGAAAAAGCCAATCAAAAACTACATAAAGAAATAGATGTTCGTATTGCTGCCCAAAAGCAACTTGAAGATTTAAATGAAAACCTAGAACACAACGTAGCGCAACGCACACATGAGCTCAAACAGAGCTTGGAACGACTAAAACAGACCCAAGACCAATTGATAGAATCTGAGAAACTATCAGCACTAGGGGGACTTGTTGCGGGTATTGCTCATGAAGTTAATACTCCTCTTGGAATAGCAATTACTTCAGCCTCGTTGGTCGCTGATGCAAATAGTGAGCTTAATTCTGCTTTTCAGAATCAAACTCTAACGAGCGATCAATTTGAATCTAATATGCAGCACCAATTAGAGGCTTTGGCCTTATTAAAAGAAAATTTAAATCGTGCTTCTTCACTTGTTCATAGCTTTAAACAAACAGCAGTGCACCAAACCTCTGAATCACTAAGTGAATTTGTCGTTAGAGATGTACTCGAGTCATTGATCGCTAGTCTCCATCCTGAAACTCGAAAAGTATCAGTAGAGCCAATGTTAAAGGGCGACTCTAATGTTTTAATGACAAGTCTACCTGGTGCGCTGACACAAGTGTTTTCGAACCTGATTCTGAATAGTATTCATCATGCATTCGATCAACAGCCACAGCCTGAAATAGTGATCGAGTTCTTTGAACAAAGCCAAGATGTGTTATTTGTTTATCGAGACAACGGGTGCGGGGTTGAGCAAGGTTTACACAAGAAAATCTTTGAACCTTTTTATACAACTCGACGCGGCAGCGGGGGAACTGGTATTGGGCTTAATATGGTTTTCAACTTAGTTACTCAAAAGCTTAAAGGCAAATTAGAGTTCTCTTCAGATAAGGGCGTAAAGTTTGTGATTACTCTTCCTAAGCAAAGGGTGTCGGAGGACTAGTCCGCACTGCGGGAAGCAAACTTACCTATTTTTTAGAGGTATTTACCCTTCGTTTTTAACAGGTTACATTGTTGAAACCTTAAGTCGAAGGAATGAATCATGAGTGCTCATCTAAAACAACTATGTCACACACACCTACCAGGTAACAAAGAAGATTCACCCGCCGATCATTTTATTAAAATGGCGAAATGGTGCGAAGACAACCAAGTGATCCACGATGTTTACGGTGAAGGGGAAACCATCCAAGCTTTTGAGCAAAAGGTTGCTGACTTGTTAGGGTATGACGCTGGGCTTTTTGTGGTAACAGGAACAATGACTCAGCCAACAGTATTGGAATTGGTAGCAAAGCAAAAGCGAAATCCCAATGTAGGCATGCACCCATCGAGTCATATTTATGTTCATGAGCGACAAGGCTACCAACTTCAGAATCGATTCAACATCTTGCCAATAGGCAATCCATTCCAAACATGGAAGCTCGAAGATCTCAAAGCGTGGCCCGATGAATTGGCAGCGGTTTTGTATGAACTCCCAATGCGTGAAATTGGAGGTCAGCTACCATCATGGCAAGAACTTGAAGAGATAAAAAGCTACTGTGCGAATAACAGCATTCATCTCCACATGGATGGCGCGCGATTATGGGAAGCGGCTGCTTACTATCAGAAAGAGTACAGCGAAATCACACAAGGTTTTGATACAACCTATGTTTCACTTTACAAGGGGATTAATGGGCTTGGCGGTTCAATGTTACTTGGTTCCAAAGCCTTCATTGAGTTAGCGTCAATCTGGATGAAGCGCCAAGGTGGCAATCTCTATCATCGCACACCATATATTGTCTCTGCTGCGATGCAGTTTGATCAAAGGCTAGCCGCTCTGCCGAGATTATTCGAACGTACGCAGCAGATCTACAAAATTATTGAAGAGTTTCCTGCGTTGTCTGTGAACCCGAGGCAACCTCAATCTAATATGCTGCACTTAATCCTGCCATTTAGCTGTGAAGAAGCAAAAGAGATACAGCAGGCTTTTGCGACCAAAAAGGGCATCTGGTTTGGCAATCCACAAGTGACAGCCAACCCAAATCAGTCAGTTGTAGAATGGTATGTGGGCGACAACCTGCTCGATTTTAAAGATCAAGAACTAAGGTCTTTCTTCACCGAGTTATTGAGATAGCTGAAAATAGTCGTCACGCATTGTTCAATCTGAGAGTGCGTTAACACGCCTAGCATAAAGCTTGATGTATTCTGGATGGAGTCAGGAAAGAGGAATTTATTAATGTCAAAAAGCTCCAAGCTTCACAATGAAGATAAATTGGTCAAAAAGGCACTAGAAATCGGTGAGAAAATGGCGAAGATGCAAGGCTTCGATTTACCCAAGTCACCACAGCCTGTCAGAGTGAAAGCGGTTTATCTATTCTTGGTTGATGCCAAACAAATAACTCCGTTACCTGACAGTAAACTTGATGGTGCCAATATCAAACACAGACTCGCACTTTGGATTCATAGTGCATTGCCAGATAATGATCCGTTGAAGTGACTTCTACCCCTGCTAACATTGTGACGAACTACATTCGGGGGCTAAGCTAAAGCGTAGAGCTTAGCTAGGAAAAAGGGCACGTATTTCTTAATGGATGAGGTGTGTGTCCTTTTATTTATTGAGCAATTGAATAAACTCGGGGAGCAGTCCATTTATGCCATCGGGTCTATAGCCGTATTTATCGAACTCAAGCTATATTGCAATAGCAGCTAGTCTGTGAGCTTTATTTAAGTGCGCTTTACCTAGCCTTTTCGGACCTCATTAAAAATTTCACAAGACAATTTATGGTTGTGTTGCCGAGCGATCTTTTGCGAGAAAAACAGTTGCGGTAGTTCATAGGCGATGAGCAATATGATGATAAAAATGGCGCTAGAGTGGCCGAGAACAAGGCCGATTATGCTAACGATGAGCAGCGTCAGTTCCAGAGCAAATAAAGCATATTTTCCGAGATAGCAATGGTGAAAGCCGCCAAGAAAAAACCAGTTCAATGCTGCGTAGGTATCAGGATCTTTGAGCTTCTGAGATTGGCGTTTATAGAAAGCTTTTCTTTGGTTTTCCGGTAAAGACAGTACCTGTTTTCGCAGTAGTTCTTCGTTTTCTTCTAACTGTTCAATAGGTTCAAATAAGCGCATTAGGGCACCTCATCAACGATTTTTTCAACCAGATTCGGTTGGTTACAACGTTTAATCCTCGCCAAACCAAGCCTCCAGCCTTTGATAGCCCCGTATTTCTCAATACATTGTTTGGTGTACTCAGAGCAAGTAGGCTCAAAATTGCATTCAATGTTCAGCAATTGCTTTGATCCACCGCTCTTTTGGTAGCGGTGGATCAATTTTAGAGAGATAAATTTAAGCAAACTTAGCGGCCAAGTGTAATGATGACAGCCTCACGCTTCCAAAATAACATAAAGCGTTTTTGCTCAACGATTTGGAACACAACTTGCCACCCATCTTGAACATATTGGTTTAGCTCTGCTTCCATCTTTTGTACAGGTAACCCGCTTGCTCCAAGTAGAATTGTGCCACAGCCACCTTCTACTATATGAACCACTTTGTATTCTTTAAAATTTGTCATTTCAATAACCAACTAATGCAATAAAAAACAAGATGTTACACTAACAATAATTATGCATCAAGGTGTGTATTTTGGGATGTGGCGCATAAGTTTAACTAGGAACCACACGCTTTGCTTATTAATGGGGTACTTCTTGATTTTGGGCTGTAATACACCTGGTTGATTGGCGGTAAGCTCGTACTGCCACATTAGCTAATATCCGTAGACACTAAAACCGGTTCAAGGGCAAATGGCTTGCTCTGTGGATGATTCAAATAGCATGAGTCCTATCCCTTCAATTTAAAGACAAAAAAATAGGCAAACCGGAGTTTGCCTATTGTCGATTAGCTATCTGCGCTTAGGCAGAAGAATTAATCTTCGTAGCTGTCGATGCTTGGACAAGAACAGATTAGGTTACGGTCACCGTATACGTTGTCTACGCGGTTTACTGTTGGCCAGTACTTCCAAGACTTGGTTGCTGGTGATGGGAAGCAGCCTAGTTCGCGAGAGTATGGGCGATCCCATTCATCTTTCGCTAGGTCTACTTGCGTGTGCGGTGCGTTGACTAGAGGGTTGTTTTCTAGTGGCCACTCACCGTTTTTCACCTTCGCCATTTCTTCGCGGATTGCGATCATCGCTTCGCAGAAACGATCGATCTCTTCTAGATCTTCAGATTCTGTTGGCTCCACCATTAGCGTGCCCGCTACTGGGAACGACATGGTTGGTGCGTGGAAACCGTAGTCCATTAAACGCTTGGCGATATCTTCTTCACTGATACCTGTTTCTTCTTTCAGTGGACGAATATCAATAATACATTCGTGAGCCACGCGGCCGTTAGTACCACGGTAAAGAACAGGGTAGTGAGGGCGTAGACGCTCCATCATGTAGTTTGCATTAAGGATAGCGACTTTAGTTGCTTCTGTTAGACCCGCTTCACCCATCATTGCGATGTAAGCCCATGAGATTGGCAGGATAGAGGCACTACCAAGATCTGCTGCTGATACCGCAAAGTCTTCACCTTCTACACCGTTTTCGATGTGACCCGGTAGGAAAGGCGCTAGGTGAGATTTAACACCGATAGGACCCATACCCGGACCGCCACCACCGTGTGGAATACAGAAGGTTTTGTGTAGGTTAAGGTGAGAAACGTCAGAACCAATCAGGCCAGGAGATGTCAGACCAACCTGCGCGTTCATGTTTGCGCCGTCTAGGTAAACCTGACCGCCTGCTGCGTGAACCATCTCGCACACCTCTTTCACTTGTTCTTCGTATACGCCGTGCGTAGAAGGGTAAGTGATCATGATGCTTGAAAGATTGTCAGCATGCTTTTCAATCTTCGCTGCTAGGTCAGACATGTCGATGTTACCGTCATCGTCACACTTAACAACAACGACTTTCATTGACACCATAGATGCAGTTGCTGGGTTAGTACCGTGCGCTGAACTTGGGATCAGACAGACGTTACGGTGACCTTCACCACGGCTATCGTGGTAGCGTTGAATCGCGATAAGACCTGCGTACTCACCAGATGCACCAGAGTTAGGTTGTAGAGAGAAATCATCGTAGCCTGTGATTTCACATAGCTTCTCTTTAAGATCTTTCGCTAATGCTGAGTAACCCGCTGCTTGCTCGATTGGCGCGAATGGGTGGATAGAACCAAACTCTGGCCAAGTAACCGGGATCATTTCAGCGGCTGCGTTGAGTTTCATTGTACAGCTGCCAAGTGGGATCATACCGTGAGTCAGCGAGAAGTCTTTGTTCTCAAGCTGTTTCAGGTAACGCATCATCTGCGTTTCACTGTGGTGAGTATTGAATACTGGGTGAGTGAGGTACTCAGAAGTACGGCGAAGTGCTTCTGGGATCGCTGCAAATTCGTTGCCTGCGATCTCTGAAGATAGAGCACTGACTTCTTCTTTAACACCAAAGACAGCGAATAGTGCTTCAATATCATCCGTTGTCGTTGTTTCGTCTAAGCTCACACCTAGTTTGCCTTGAAGTAGACGTAGGTTGATGTCAGCCGCTTGCGCTTTTGCGTATAGCGCTTCAGTCTTATCAGTAGTATTGATAGTAATGGTATCGAAGAAGCTATTGTGAGCGAGCTCGAAACCAGACTTAGTCAGACCAGCCGCTAGAATCGCCGTCATATGATGTGTACGACGAGCAATCGTACGCAGGCCTTCTGCGCCGTGGTAAACCGCGTAGAATGACGCCATGTTGGCTAATAGTGCCTGAGCAGTACAGATGTTAGACGTCGCTTTCTCGCGGCGGATGTGCTGTTCACGAGTCTGCATTGCCATACGCAGTGCTTGGTTACCGTTAGTATCGATAGAGACACCGATAACACGACCAGGCATTGTACGTTTGTGTTTATCACGTGTTGCCATGAATGCAGCGTGTGGACCGCCGTAACCCATAGGAACGCCGAAGCGCTGAGCTGAGCCAATGACAACGTCTGCTCCCATTTCACCAGCAGGTTTCAGTAGCGCTGAGGCAAGAAGATCGGTCGCAACAGTAACCAGTGTTTTGTTTGCTTGTGCTTTTGCGATGATATCCGTTAAGTCGCGAACTTCACCTGTCGTACCCGGATACTGGACAAGCGCACCAAAAACGTCTTGCTCTGGTAGAGATTCTAGCGAGCCTACTTGAACATCAAAGCCGATGTATTTAGCGCGAGTTTTTACAACCTCTAGCGTTTGAGGGTGAACATCATCTGCTACAAAGAATACCTTGCTCTTACTTTTGCCAGCACGCTTACACAGCGTCATCGCTTCGCCGGCCGCTGTTGCTTCATCAAGAAGTGATGCGTTAGCAATGTCCATTGCTGTCAGATCCATCACCATCTGTTGGAAGTTAAGTAGCGCTTCTAGGCGACCTTGAGAAATTTCAGGTTGGTAAGGTGTGTAAGCAGTGTACCAACCTGGGTTTTCAAGTACGTTACGTAAGATAACGTTTGGCGTGAAAGTGTTGTAATAACCTTGGCCGATGTAAGTACGCTTAATTTGGTTTTGGTCGGCAAACTCGCGCATGGCAAGCAACATGTCTGCTTCGCTTTTCGCTTCCGCAAGCGTCATTGGCTTTTCTAGGCGAATTTGTGCTGGAACGGTTTCTTCAATCAAGGCGTCTAGGTTTGCGACATTGATTGCTTCCAACATTTTTTGTTGATCTGATTTGTTTGGGCCGTTGTGGCGAGCAACGAACTCGTTTTGTGTGCTGAGGCTTTGAAGTAATTCAGTCATTGTCCTTTACCTACTCCGTAGTCCGGGTAACGGATATCATTACTGACATATCTAATTATACGTCCGAACTTAGAAAAAAAGCTGCCACCCGAGTCGGGGGCAGCTTTCTGCATCTTCCTAATTACTCATCTTCGATTGAGTTTAGGTACTCTTCTGCGTCTTTAAGGTTGTCTAGCTCAGATGCATCAGACATCTTCACTTTAACAATCCAGCCGCCTTCAAAAGGTTCTTCGTTAATAAGCTCTGGGCTATCTTCTAGCTCTTCGTTGATCTCTACGATTTCGCCTGTAATTGGCGCGTAGATGTCTGAAGCTGCTTTTACAGACTCAACCAGAGAGAAGCTTTCACCTGCTTCGATTTCATCTTCTACGTCAGGTAGATCAACGAATACTACGTCACCTAGCATCTCTTGAGCGTGCTCTGAAATACCGATAGTTACTGTGCCGTCACCGTTGTCACGTACCCACTCGTGGCTATCTGCAAACTTCAGTGTTTTGTCCATTGCTTAATCTCCAAAAATAACTTTGATTAATTTGTTTATTGGTAAAGTGGGAAGCGAGCACACAGTGTTTTCACTTCTTTGCGAACGCGTTGTTCTACTTCTGCGTTACCTTCAGGGTTATCAACCAGCCCATCTAGTACGTCGCCAATCCAATTACCGATGAGTTTGAATTCTTCAGCGCCAAAGCCGCGGCTTGTACCCGCAGGCGTACCCAAACGGATGCCCGATGTAATCATAGGCTTCTCTGAATCGAATGGGATGCCATTTTTGTTACATGTGATCCCTGCACGCTCTAATGCTTCTTCTGTTTTGTTACCTTTCAAGCCCTTAGGACGAAGGTCAACCAGCATTAGGTGCGTATCTGTTCCGCCAGTCACAATGTCACAACCGCGAGTTTGCAATACTTCAGCAAGAACTTTTGCGTTGTTGATCACTGAATCGATATAAGTTGAAAATTCAGGACCTAATGCCTCGCCGAATGCAACCGCTTTTGCTGCGATAACGTGCATTAGAGGGCCACCTTGAAGGCCAGGGAAGACTGCCGAGTTGATTTTCTTAATGATATCTTCGTGGTTAGTCAGAATCATACCGCCACGAGGGCCGCGTAGCGTTTTATGCGTAGTGGTTGTGACAACATGCGCATGTGGAATTGGGCTAGGGTGTGCACCTGTTGCGATAAGACCTGCGATGTGTGCCATATCGACCATTAGAATAGCATCGACTTCATCTGCGATTTCACGGAATTTAGCGAAATCGATAGTACGTGGAATGGCACTACCGCCTGCGATGATCATTTTCGGTTTGTGCTCTACTGCAAGTTCGCGTACTGCATCGTAGTCGATCTCAAGTGTTTCGCGGTCTACACCGTATTGAACAGCATTAAACCATTTACCTGATAGTGCAGGGCGCGCGCCGTGAGTTAAGTGACCACCTGCATCTAGAGACATGCCTAAGATAGTATCACCAGGTTGAAGTAGAGCCAGTTTCACTGCGCCATTCGCTTGCGCGCCTGAGTGTGGCTGAACGTTTACGTATTCACATTTAAACAGTTGCTTAGCGCGTTCTATTGCAATCGCTTCTACTGTATCGACGTGTTCACAACCACCGTAATAACGACGGCCAGGGTAGCCTTCTGCGTACTTGTTGGTTAGGCAAGTGCCTTGAGCTTGCATTACCGCTTTAGAAACAATGTTTTCAGAAGCGATAAGTTCAATTTGTTCGTTCTGACGCGTGAATTCCGCTTGGATTCCAGCGAAGACAGCGTCGTCAGTAGCAGCAAGGTTAGTAGAGAAAAAGTTCTCTAGGCTGTGATTTTGAAACGGTTTGTTCATGGTAGATGACCTTCCATTCATGCCAACGAGATTCTTATGTTGTTCATTATTCTCGTTAGTTCTACTTCTATTACTACTCTTCACAAGGTGAGAGTAGGGTGAATTTCCAACCCCCAAATAGTGGGGAAAACCGAAACTGAGTGTTAAAACAGTCAAACACTGAGTTCGGAAATAACATCTCTACAACTAACAAGTTGGTAACATAGCGGTTGTGGCAACAACAATCAACCAAAAATTTCCTATTGGAAACAAGGTTTCTAATTTTGTTAACGAGAGCACGGTTTATTTCTTGTTCGACGCTTTCTTCCACTATCTGCTTCGTGCACAATGAAAATGAAACAGGAAGTCGCAGTAATAAGTAGAGGGAAGCATGCCCGAAGATATCTATGATGAGTATCCATCTTTGACTCTTGCGAAAGAGTCAGTGGACGAGAATATTGAGCCATTAAAGCTCGGCCAGAGAATTAAAGACATTCGTAGCAAGCTTGGGATAACGTTAGAAGAAGCCAGTCAGCGCACCGGATTAGCGCGTTCTACGTTAAGTAAAATAGAGAACGAGCAGATTTCGCCGACCTTCCAAGCTATGCAAAAATTAGCGTTGGGCTTACAGATAGATATGCCACAACTCTTTGAGCCGCCTAGAAAAAAGGTCGCGACAGGTCGCCGAGATATTACTAAGGCGAATCAAGGCAAACCCCATCCGACCCCGACTTACGAGCACGAACTTTTGGCGACACAGCTATCTAATAAAAAGATGATGCCTTTTAAGAGCCAGGTTCACGCGCGCAACTTTGAAGAGTATGGAGATTGGGTCAGACATGACGGAGAAGAGTTTCTTCTTATCTTATCCGGTTCAGTGATGTTTTACTCTGAATTCTACGAACCCGTAGAAATGAGTGAAGGCGATAGTGTTTATTATGATGCAAATATGGGTCATATGCTGATATCGACCAGTGAACAAGATGCACACATTCTTTGGGTCACTGCGAAATAATGTAAAGTCGATGTGAATTTTTTATAATGAATGCAACCGTTTGCGTTCGTTTTGTTAGAGTATGAGTTAGCGCCATTTTGGATGTTTTACATTCGAAATGGCGTTTTTGTTTTTTCTGTTTGTTGTGAATATGATGTTAAATGTCACATTTTGAATGCTCATCGTTAGGTTAAGAGTGCAAAAAATCTATACTCGTGTTTATTATTGGAAACAAGGTTTCCTCGAACGGAAAACGAACCTGATTAAATGGAGACAACAATGACTCAAGAACTACTTAAAACCCCTCTACACGCACTGCACGTTGAAGCTGGTGCGAAGATGGTTCCTTTCGCTGGCTACGATATGCCTGTTCAATACAAGCTTGGTGTTAAGAAAGAGCATTTACATACGCGTGATGCAGCGGGTCTGTTCGATGTTTCGCACATGGGGCAACTGCGTTTACACGGCGAAGGCGCAGCAGCATTCCTTGAGTCATTAGTTCCTGTCGACATTGTTGATTTGCCACAAGGCAACCAGCGCTATGCTTTCTTTACCAATGAGCAGGGCGGCATTATGGATGACTTAATGGTGGCTAATTTAGGCGACCATCTATTTGTTGTTGTCAATGCAGCATGTAAAGAGCAAGACATCAATCATCTAGAAGCGCATTTACCATCAGGTGTTGAGCTAGAGATTATTGATGACCGCGCATTGTTAGCACTACAAGGCCCTAAGGCGGTAGATGTACTCAAGCGTTATAATGCTGAAGCTGCTGACATGCTGTTTATGGATGTGAAGAAGCTAGAGATTTTGGGTGTCGAGTGCATTGTTAGCCGCAGTGGTTATACGGGTGAAGATGGCTATGAAATCTCAGTACCGAACACGAATGCTGAAGAACTAGCGCAAAAGCTAACAGCGGAAGAAGAAGTGGAGTGGATTGGTCTTGGAGCACGTGATTCGCTTCGTCTTGAATGCGGTCTATGTCTATACGGTCACGATCTTGACACGACGACGACACCTGTAGAAGCAAGCCTTCTTTGGGGTATTCAGAAAATTCGCCGTGCAGGTGGCGACCGTGAAGGTGGCTTCCCTGGTGCAGACATCATTCTGAAGCAAATTGAAACTAAAGATGTTTCACGCAAGCGCGTTGGTTTAGTAGGTCAGACGAAAGCACCAGTACGTGAAGGTGCAGAGCTGTTTGATGCAGAAGACAATAAAGTCGGCGTAGTAACCAGTGGTACAGCAGGCCCTAATGCCGGTAAGCCAGTATCAATGGCGTACGTACGTGCTGACCTTGCAGCGGTCGGTACAGAGCTGTTTGCCGACGTGCGTGGTAAAAAACTATCAATGACAATAGAAAAAATGCCATTTGTGCCACAGCGTTATTACCGCGGCTAATAGTGTATGACATCATACACTTGGTGTGTTAAAACCTCTCTTAGTAGAGGTTTTTTTGTACGTATAATTCTGTACAATTAGATGGATTTGATGAATAGGAATTATTATGAGAAAGATTTCGGTGGTACTCTCTTGCCTATGGGCGGCTGGTGCTTATAGTGCAGATATAAGCCCGTACATAGTTAACGGGACGCAAGTTTCTGACAGTGAGTTGTTTAACACTTACCCTACGTTTACAAGCTTGTATTTTCATGACGGTAGCAGATATGGTAATTATTGCGGAGCGACGCTAATTAACTCTCAATATGTTTTAACTGCTGCGCATTGTATCTACCAAGACTACGATGAAATGCTCAATACTTGGGTGGTTCCAAGGATGTCAGACCAATCAGTGTATTCTAATGGCTCTTACATGTCTGCACGAGTTGAAAAGATTTACTATCCAAGCACTTACTCCCCTAATCTCGATCCTTCGAATGGTCCTGTATTACCTGATGATATAGCAATTCTCAAATTAGAGTCTTCATTAAACGTAGGGGATTATGCATCCACTATTAACAGTACGATTGACAATACTTACGCTTTAAATCGAGGGAGCGAGACATTTAAGGCAGTCGGACGAGGATTAACAACTCATGTGGCTGATAATTTAGGGAATACAGTCTCACGTACATCAACAGATGTTGTTCTTCAGGCGAGTTTAACGTCGACGAACACCTGTAACCCTCTGACGAGCAAGCAGCTTTGTTTTGACGGCACTTTAGCCGGTAGTTATAAGAATTCTACATGTAAAGGAGATTCTGGAGGCCCGGTGTATTGGTGGGATGGCAGTGGGTATAAACAGATTGGTATTACGAGTTATGGCCCTACCACGTGTGGGGACCCGACTCGTAGCTATACTTCAGTTTTTACCGAAGTTTATGACTACAGTACGTGGATTTCGAATGTCCTGAATGGTTCGGAGCAACCGAAGTATTATGTAGAGAAGCTTTCGACTACTCGTCAACTGAAGGAGCAAAGCTCTGGCAACATAGTTGCTACTTCTTCGGCTCTATTGAACGATACAGTTATGCCTTCTATTCAATCTTCTAGTTCAACATCGACTTCGACTACTTCCGGAGGCGGTGGTGGCGGCTCTCTAGGTCTCGCCTTTCTAACACTATTAGGCTTCGCTGGTTGGAGACGCAGCAAATAAAAGCATATTGATCTGACGCACTTTCTACATCGTAATCTAAACTTAAAGGGTGATTACGATGTAGGAAGAAAGCATGAAAGCGTCAATTCGTTTAATTTGCCTACTTTTGCTCACTAAGTTGAGCTATGCCGTTGAAGTGACTCCCTATATCGTTAACGGTAGTGATGCTAATATTGTCAATTACCCTTCCTTCGCCAGTCTTTTCTTTCGCAACGGTAACTTATATAGCTCGTCATCTTACTGCGGCGCAACGATGATCAATTCGCAGTTCGTGCTAACTGCTGCCCACTGTATCTACGATGACGACAATTTGATGCTGTATACCGTTGTCGCTCCTCAACTGGATGATGAAAGTAACTTTCTCTCGAGTCAGCAGGCCAAAGCTTTAGAGTTTTACTACCCAGATACATACATTGATTCATCAGCAGAGCTTTGGCCTGATGACATTGCTATTATCAAGTTAGAAACGCCGTTGGCAGTTTCCAATTATACCTCTCTTATAAACACGACGATTAACAATACGTTTTCAGTCAGTGATATCTTTAAAGCGATTGGGCATGGATTAATAGAAGGAAATGTATCCGGCGGGACTAACTTGTTAGAAACGACGCTAACCTATATGACAACTTCAGCATGCCAAGCGGAGTACGGAAGTAAATTGACCTCAAGCCATCTTTGTTTCAGTGGAGCAATCAGCGGCGGTTATCGAAACTCTACCTGTAACGGGGATTCAGGTGGGCCTGTCTATTGGTATAATGGATCTCAGTACATTCAAATTGGTATAACGAGTTTCGGACCAAGTACGTGTGGCGATACTAGCCGTAATGTGACCTCTGTTTTTACCGATGTGCATGATTACCAAGCTTGGATATCTCGCGTTATTAATGGTCTCGAAACCCCGAAAGCTTATGTCGCAACGGTCAATGGTGTACGCACATTGGTGAAAGGGTCGTCATCTCCAGCAGTGACAACAACGAGTGGAGACAGCGGTGGTGGGAGTGCAAACCCGCTAGTACTTCTCTATCTTCTACTAGTACTTTTAGGCCGATTCAGGCCTATATTCACGATGCGCATATCCAATTTGCACGCTTCTCACAAATGAGAATGTTCCGTTAATTTAATGAAATTAAATGATATTTCCTGCGTTATTTCCTGCTGTTTATGATTTGTTAGGTTGACTATTTGCCACTAAACGATAGTTTTAACTTATCGATAAATCGAGCAGGAATTACCATGATGAATAATGATATTTATAAAATTACTCTTGTTTCTGATGTCACTATGCAATCGAAACTGCTGAAAGATTCTTTGGAAAAAGGACTTGATCTCCAAGTAACCATGGTTACTTCCGAGGCGCTAGAAGAAATGGAAGAGGGGAGTTCATTACTTGGCAATCTTGTTCTTATCGATTACCACTATCTGGATGAAAGTAAGTTTGAAGCGTACAACCAAGCCAAAATGGTTAGCCAATACACAGTCAAAGAAATTGTGTTTAACTGCCCCAATGAAGCGCCTTCAAACCATCTGTTTAAGTGGCGTAATCTAGTCGGAGTTTTCTACGTTGATGATGAGGTTTCTTTACTGCTCAAAGGTATGGAAAAGATCATGAATGATGAAATGTGGCTATCGCGTAAAGTCGCTCAAGATTATATCGAGCATTTCCGTTGCGCGAATACCGTTACTACGTCCCAAGCCTATGCAAATTTAACTAAGCGCGAAAAAGAAATTATGCGTTTGCTCGGGCACGGTGCATCCAATATTCAAATTGCAGAAGAGTTGTTTGTCAGTGAAAACACGGTGAAAACGCATTTACACAATATTTTTAAGAAAATTAATGCTAAGAACCGCCTCCAAGCGCTGCTGTGGGCAAACAATAATATAGCTTTAGAAGAGCGGGTTTAGTTGTATTAATAGTGAGTTTTCTTTGCCTGGCCAAGCATTAATGCTTGGCTTTTTTGTTGAAAAACCTCATCGATAAACAACAAATTACCTAGCATTATTGGATGGTGCTTATAGCCTAAACTACGCTTAGTTAAGTGATTGAATAACCATTAGGTGTGGAATGGCAGACAAAGAGCTAATTTCATTGCTCTGGTTGCTAGGGTGTACCTGTATCGCCCTGTTTATGCAGGCAGGTTTTACCTTGATCGAGACAGGCAGTGTACGAGCTAAGAACTCGGTCAATGTCGCGATGAAAAACCTTGCTGATTTTATTGTCGTGACCGTGGCTTACATCGTGTTCGGATATCACTTGAGCCAAGGTGATAGCTTGCTCTCTTTCGAGACACTAGCTATGGACAATGAGCACTTACCTAAACTGTTATTTAACGTCATGTTTGTGACGACTGCAGCGACGATCGTTTCTGGGTGTGTCGCAGAGCGCATGAGTTACAAAGGTTATATATATACTTCCTTTTTTATCGCAGTTATCACCTATCCTATCGCTTCCTATTTGACTTGGAACCCATACTCTTGGCTTAACTCAAGTGGCTTTTATGATTTTGCTGGTGGCACTACCGTACATGTTGTCGGGGGAATGATCGGCTTGATTGGAACCATGATAGTCGGGCCGAGAAAAGGCCGCTTCGACAAAAAGTCTGTACGTGAAATACCTTCTTATAGCCATACACTCGTGACGTTAGGGGTGTTCTTAATGCTGTTCGCTTGGCTTGGCTTTAATGGTGGAAGCTTATATACCTTCGATTTGCGAGTGCCCAAAATACTGTTTAACACCTTAGTGTGCGGTGCTATCGCTGGGTGTACAACTTTGTTCTGGTTACATCATTATCGGCATGTTCCGGTGTTTGTTGTTCTCAATAGTGTTCTTGGCGGTTTGGTGATCGTTACGGCGGGTGCTGACATTATGGGAATGATCGACTTGCTGGTGCTCGGTATGTTTGCTTCTGCGTGCGTCATTTTAGGCGATCGGATGCTAATCAAAGCTAAAATTGATGATCCGGTTGGCGCGATTCCTGTCCACCTATTCTGCGGGGGTGTTGGAACACTGTATGCAGGTTTCAAATTAGGATGGATTGAAAACCAAGACGTCGTTAACCAGCTACTCATGCAAGTTATCGGTTTAGTGATAGTCGCTGGCTGGGCGGCGCTCAATGCCGCCACTATATTCATGCTTCTGAGAAAAATGCACTTAGATAGAGTAACAGAGAGGGAAGAGGAGGTAGGCCTCAATTTCAGTGAGCACGGTGTCAGAATGAGTTGGCTCGAAACCGTCAATACCATTGAGCAGATAAGTCAACATGGAGACTACTCACGTCGAGTTCCGATTGAGTTTGGTACTGAAGCGGGGGATGTGGCGATATCATTCAATAATTTGATGGACCGACTAGAGAGTAACATTGATGTGCTCCATCAGGTTGCTAAAGGGAACCTTGAAGACTTAGACGTGACGCCAAGCAGTGATCGAGACATCATGTCTAACTCACTAAAAACAATGATCCTTGGGTTGCGCTCACTTATTGATGATGTGGAAGGCCAACTACAAAAACAGGCCTCACAGGGTGACCCGCATACTTTGCAAGCGTTAATAGAGCGTTTTAAGCGCACGCAAGATCAACTCATGGAAGCGGAAAAAATGTCCGCCTTGAGCGGGATGGTAGTCGGGGTGGCTCATGAACTGAATACGCCTTTAGGGGTGTCGGTCACGAGTCTATCTATCTTAAATGACCGCCTGTTTTCAATTCAAAAAAGCTTTCAGGATAAGACGATTTCGCAGGACGATCTCACCGAGTTTCTGTCAGTCGCTAACCAGTGTATGGAGATGCTTATTACTAACATCAATCGCTCTGTTGAGTTGGTGAGTAAGCTAAAGAGTGTCGACCAGAAAATGACGGTAGAAGAACCCAAGTTGATTGAGTTATCGCAACTGTTTCGCGACGTATTAACTCATACTGAGGAGCTGTTCGATGAACACAATATCTCTGCCCGATTAGAGTGTGATGAGAAACTTCGTGTTTACGTTGCGCCGATTTCGTTGGCGTGTGTTATTGAGGAGCTTTTGACCAATAGTGCATTGCATGCATTCTCTGGCGAGCTTCATTCCCAGAGAGAGGTTAGGCTAGTTGCCAGCCAAGATCATCAAAATACCTATATCAGCGTTGAAGACAATGGTAACGGGATCAGCGAACAAGATCAGTCAAAAATATTTCAACCCTTTTTCACGACACTTAGAGCGAGAGGAGGAACGGGACTAGGGATGCATATGGTTTACAATATTTGCAGTCAAAAACTAGCAGCAAATATTGAACTGGAAAGTACTTTAGGCGTGGGGACGAAATTTGTCATCACACTTGAAAACCGAATTGAACCGGAAGCAAGAGCACCTGCATAATTGTAAATGCTCTTTAGATACCGATTAGAATACGCAGTGCTTGGCGTAACTCGTTGCGTCGTTCGCACTCCAATCGCCTTTTGGCTTGTCTTCTAAATCACTACACCAGCCTTCACTTCCTACAGCGTCTTGCAGCACACAGTGCTTAGCGTAATCAACAGCTCCTTGGGCGTTCCATTCGCTTTTAGGCTTCTCTGTCATTTCGTCACACCAGGTTTGTGTGCCCACTTCTGTTTGGCAGGCACTTAGCGTTAGCAGGGCAACGAAAGAAAATGCAATTTTTTTCATCTCAATTTCCAAGTCTTCTTGATGCCCCACACTATACCTTAAAAGATCCGCTGCTCCGCTTAATCGAGCAAATAAATATAGAAAATGGCATATCGAAACGTTTCGATGGGTGATCTTAATCACTTTGGTAAGAGAATAGTCACTAGCAAAGCGGATCAATTTCACACTCTATAGAATCGAGTCTCGAATTTCTGAAGTGACGGACTATTATGTCATCGAAACGTTTCGATGAGTATTTTCTCAATAATAAGCATGATAGAGAAAATAAAGCTTGCCGTACGATAAACGTATTTTTGAAAGGTCGATGAGATGAAGAAAAGTACCCTTATAAATTCAGAACTTTCTTACTTGGTGGCGACATTAGGTCACACCGATGAGATTACCGTTTGTGATGCAGGCTTACCTATTCCTGATGAAGTGCAGCGTATTGATTTAGCACTAACACATGGTGTTCCTTCATTTCTAGAAACAGTACGAGTGCTATTAAGCGAGTCTCAGATTGAAGGCGTCATTATTGCTGAAGAATTTGCCAAAGTGAGCCCGGCTCACCATGAAGCTTTAGTCAAAGAGCTTGCGACAGAAAGCGAGTTAAGCGGTAAGAAAATTGAAGTCACGTATGTGTCTCATGAAGACTTCAAAGCTCGTACTCAGAAGAGTAGAGCAGTAGTTCGTACTGGTGAGTGCACGCCATATGCGAACGTGATATTTCAAGCAGGTGTGGTTTTTTAAGCCGCGCGATCGTAGGGAAGAATTATGACTCAAGCCATTCTTCAGCTGAGCTCCATTGAAAAGGCTTTCCCAGGTGTTAAAGCTCTGGACAAAGCAAGCCTGAATGTTTACCCCGGACGTGTTATGGCACTGATGGGAGAAAACGGAGCAGGTAAGTCGACTTTGATGAAAGTGCTTACGGGCATTTACACCAAAGACAGCGGCAGCATTCAATATCAAGGTGAAACGGCAGCTTTTAAAGGCCCAAGAGATTCTCAAGAAGCTGGGATCAGCATTATTCACCAAGAATTAAACCTCATTCCGGAACTGACCATTGCCGAAAACATTTTCCTTGGTCGAGAGTTTACCAGTGCATTTGGTGGCATTCAGTGGGGAAAAATGTATGACGAGGCGGACAAATTACTGGCACGCTTGAATGTCAAACACAGCTCTAAGACCTTGCTGGGTGACCTGAGCCTAGGTGAGCAGCAGATGGTTGAGATTGCGAAAGCACTGTCGTTCGAATCTAAGGTCATCATTATGGATGAGCCAACGGACGCCTTAACCGATACCGAGACTGAATCATTATTTAAAGTGATCAACGAGCTTCGTGCTCAAGGTTGCGGCATTGTTTATATCTCTCACCGTCTCAAAGAAATTTTCGAAATCTGCGACGACATTACCGTTCTTCGTGATGGCAAATTTATCGGTGAATGCCAAGTTTCTGATACCGATGAAGATGGCCTGATCGAGATGATGGTTGGTCGTAAGCTTGATGAACAATATCCGCGTATCGATGTTCGTCATGGTGAAACCTGCCTAGAAGTGATTGGTTTGACAGGCTCTGGAGTCCAAGACGTCACTTTTACTCTTAAACGAGGCGAGATTTTGGGTGTGTCTGGCTTGATGGGCGCAGGTCGTACTGAGCTAATGAAAGTCATCTACGGAGCACTGCCGAGTGAACGTGGTGTGATTAACCTAGACAACAAAACGATTAACCCAGTTAGCCCACAAGATGGACTTGCCAATGGTATCGCCTATATCTCTGAGGACCGAAAAGGGGATGGTTTGGTGCTGGGGCTTTCGGTTAAAGAAAACATGTCTCTTTGCGCGCTAGATAAGCTGACCAAAGGAGGTCGTATCCAGCATGGTGATGAAGTGGTTGCCGTTGAAGATTTTATCAAGCTTTTCAATATCAAAACACCAACGCGAGACCAAATCATAGGCAATCTATCTGGCGGTAACCAGCAGAAAGTAGCGATCGCTAAAGGGTTAATGACCAAACCTAAAGTATTGATCTTGGATGAGCCGACTCGCGGTGTTGATGTCGGAGCGAAGAAAGAGATCTACCAACTTATCAACAAATTTAAAGCCGATGGCATGAGCATTATCCTTGTCTCATCGGAAATGCCCGAAGTGTTAGGCATGAGCGACCGCATCCTCGTTATGCACGAAGGTCGAATCAGCGGCGAGTTTGATGCAAAAGACGCCGACCAAGAAAAACTACTCGCCTGTGCCGTAGGCAAAAAGATTAATGAGGAAGCAGCATGAGTACCAATACCATGAGCAAACCAACGGAAACAAACAGCAAAAAGCTGTTTAGCAAAGAGTGGTTGATTGAACAGAAATCACTGATTGCACTCTTGTTTTTGATTGTAGTCGTATCATTCTTAAACCCGAACTTTTTTACGGTCGATAACATTCTCAACATCCTGCGCCAGACATCGGTTAACGCCATCATCGCCGTCGGTATGACTCTGGTTATCTTGACCGCGGGTATCGACTTGAGCGTTGGCTCAGTATTGGCCCTTTGTGGTGCTTTTGCTGCGAGCTTAATTGCGATGGAAGTGCCTGTCTTGATCGCGGTTCCAACCGCATTGTTCGCCGGTGCCGCGCTAGGGGCAATCAGCGGCATTATTATCGCTAAGGGTAAGGTTCAAGCCTTTATTGCTACTTTGGTGACTATGACGCTGCTGCGCGGCGTGACTATGGTGTATACCGACGGTCGACCAATTTCTACAGGCTTCACTGACACAGCAGACGCATTCGCTTGGTTTGGTACTGGCTACGCATTAGGTATCCCTGTTCCAGTTTGGCTAATGGTTATCGTATTTGCAGCCGTTTGGTACCTACTTAACCACACCCGTTTTGGTCGCTATGTCTACGCCCTAGGTGGTAATGAATCTGCGACTCGCCTATCTGGTATCAACGTTGATCGAGTGAAGATTGGTGTCTATGCCATCTGTGGTCTGCTTGCTGCGTTGGCTGGCATCATCGTCACCTCACGACTTTCGTCGGCACAACCGACTGCGGGTATGGGGTACGAGCTTGACGCGATTGCCGCAGTTGTATTGGGTGGCACTAGCCTAATGGGTGGTAAGGGTCGCATTATGGGCACACTGATCGGTGCGCTGATTATCGGCTTCCTAAACAACGCTCTAAACCTACTCGACGTTTCCTCCTACTACCAAATGATCGCTAAAGCAGTGGTAATTCTACTTGCGGTATTGGTAGACAATAAAAACAAGTAAATCATAACTAAATCGAGCCAAGTGACGTGTCTTGGCTCACCCTACACAAGGACTGAGAAAATGAAAAAACTAACGACTCTTATCTCTGCTGCACTACTTTCGTCAACCGTTTCTGTTTCAGCGCAAGCTCAGGACACGATGGCAATCGTACTGTCTACGCTGAACAACCCTTTCTTCGTTACGATGAAAGATGGTGCTGAAGCAAAGGCAAAAGAGTTAGGTTATGACCTAATCGTACTAGACTCGCAAAATGACCCAAGCAAAGAGCTGTCAAACATTGAAGATCTGACTATCCGTGGTGTTAAGGCGATTCTAATCAACCCAACGGATTCAGATGCAGTATCTAATGCGATTCGCATGGCAAACCGTTCTAACATCCCAGTACTGACTCTAGACCGTGGTGCGAGCCGTGGTGAAGTGGTGAGCCACATTGCTTCTGACAACGTTGTTGGCGGTGAAATGGCGGGTAACTACATCGTTGAAAAAGTGGGTATGAAAGCGAAAGTTATTCAACTGGAAGGCATTGCGGGTACTTCAGCGGCACGCGAGCGTGGCGAAGGCTTTATGAATGCGGTTAAAGGCAGTGAAATGGACGTTCTTGCGAGCCAACCTGCAGACTTCGACCGTACTAAAGGTCTTAACGTAATGGAAAACCTGCTAGCAGCTAACCCAGATGTACAAGCGGTATTTGCTCAGAATGACGAGATGGCTCTAGGTGCTCTTCGCGCGGTTCAAGCATCAGGTAAAGATGTGATGATCGTTGGCTTCGATGGCACAGATGACGGTATCGCAGCGGTTAACCGCGGCAAGCTATCAGCAACTATCGCTCAGCAGCCAGATCTTATCGGCGCACTTGGTATCGAAACCGCTGACAAAGTACTGAAAGGTTCTCAAGTAGAAGAGTACATCCCAGTACCACTGAAAGTTATTGCTAAGTAATGAGCTAGCCAGTTTTGTCCTTCTCCCCCGTTTATATCTGTCGTTTAGGGGAGAAGGGCGAATAGCCATGCGCTTTTTTTACAGAGCCCATCGCTATTACTCCTGTTCACATATAAGTGGCTCTAGCGAGCCGAGGATTACCTTATGAATAAGTTAGTGGTTTTAGGTAGTGTTAACGCTGACCATGTTCTTCAAGTGCCTTCTTTCCCTCGCCCTGGCGAGACGTTGCATGGTCGAAACTATCAAGTTATTCCTGGTGGTAAAGGGGCAAACCAAGCCGTCGCGGCTGCGCGATTAAATGCGGATATCGGCTTTATTGCTTGTGTCGGTGATGATGCGTTTGGTATCAATATTCGCGAAAACTTCAAGGTGGATAACATCAACATTGCAGGCGTTAAAATGGAGCCAAACTGTCCAACTGGCATTGCAATGATTCAGGTCGCCGATAGCGGTGAAAACAGCATCTGTATTTCCGCTGAGGCAAATGCAAAACTGACGGCTGACGCTATTGAGTCAGATTTAGAGCAGATTCGTTCGGCCAAGTACCTGCTGACGCAATTGGAAACGCCGATTTGTGGTATAGAAAGAGCGGCCAAAGTGGCCAAAGAAGCACGTACCAATGTGATCTTAAACCCAGCGCCTGCGCGTCCACTTTCGGATGAACTGCTAGCTTGTGTCGACGTGATCACGCCCAATGAAACGGAAGCGGAAGTGCTTACTGGTATCACAGTGACGGATAACGATAGCGCGCAAGAAGCGGCGAACGAATTGCATCGTAAAGGGATCGAAATCGTCATGATTACCCTTGGCGCGAAAGGGGTATGGCTGAGTCAAAATGGCCGCGGAGAGTTAATTCAAGGCTTTAAGGTTGATGCCACAGACACAACCGCGGCAGGAGATACCTTTAATGGGGCATTGGTCACTGGTCTGCTCGAAGATTTACCTTTAGAATCAGCGATCAAATTTGCTCATGCAGCAGCGGCTATCTCTGTGACGCGTTTTGGTGCTCAGACATCCATCCCATCAAGAGAAGAAGTCGATGCTTTCTTAGCAGAGCAAAGCTAACGTCTAGCCACAAACAAGGAGAGAATGACATGGCGACAATGAAAGATATCGCAAGAGTTGCGGGTGTATCGACCTCTACGGTGAGCCATGTCATCAATAAATCTCGTTTCGTCAGTGAAGAGATCTCTGAGCGCGTCAATAATGCCGCTCGTGAACTTAATTACCGTCCGTCTGCATTAGCTCGAAGCCTTAAAGTCAATCGCACTAAAACCATCGGCATGCTGGTGACCACCTCGACCAACCCGTTTTTCGGTGAAGTAGTAAAAGGGGTCGAACGCAGTTGCTACCAGCAAGGTTATAGCCTGATCCTGTGTAATACCGAGGGCGACCACGAACGGATGCGAGAGTCGATCAATACCTTGCTGCAAAAACGTGTCGACGGCTTGATCTTGATGTGTTCTTCACTTGAAGGTGAGCGTTTAGAAATCTTTGAGCAATACCAAGATATTCCAGTTGTTGTCATGGATTGGGGCCCGATGCTGTTTACCAGCGATAAGATTCAAGACAACTCATTGCGTGGTGGATATCTGGCGGCGAAGCACTTAATCGAGTCTGGCCATAAACAGATTGGTTGTATCACCGGCCCATTGGTTAAACACCAAGCTCAAATGCGTTATGAAGGGTATAAACGAGCGTTGAACGAACACGGATTGGAATTCAAAGCCAATTGGATCATCGAATCTGACTTCGAGTGTGAAGGTGGCTACGAAGCGTTCAATAAAATGGTCGCTAAAGGGGCGCTGCCAAGTGCACTTTTTATTTGTAATGACATGATGGCGATGGGTGTGATCAATGCGGCAAACGAGAAAGGCATCCGGATTCCGGAAGAGTTGTCCATCATTGGGTACGATGATATCCATATCGCAAAATTTATGAGCCCTTCGCTGACGACTATTCATCAACCGAAATACCGCTTAGGTAAAGCGGCGGTTGAAGCTTTGCTAAAAAAATTAGAAGGTGAATCAACCGATACTCAGGTGGTTCAACTAGAGCCTACCTTAGTGAGCCGAGCTACTGTCCGCCAACTCGTCTAGCTCGCAGAGTGACTTCCTTACTTGCTTGAATCGGAATACTGTTATTGCTTAATGAGTAAGTAGTAAATATCTGCAAATATGTGCTAAACCTAAAGAATGAACTCGTTTTCGATATTAGGTGCTACATGGAGCTGTTTGCTGATCAAAGAGAGCAAGAAAGTCCTGAGGATAACTCACTAAGTGACGTTGTTCCCTCAGTTCCTTGGACAGTGCTGCTGGTAGACGACGACGCCCAAATGCACCAAGTGACTCGCTTGGCTTTGTCTGGCTTTACCTTTGAAGGCCGCAAACTTAATCTGATTTCTGCTCACTCGGCTCAAGAAGCCAAAGTTATTTGTCAACAAAATAGTGATATTGCTCTGGCGCTAGTGGATGTGGTGATGGAGACAGAGCATGCCGGTTTGGAGTTGGTAAAGTTTATTCGCGAGGAGCTAGGTAACAATCTTATTCGCGTAGTACTGCGCACCGGACAAGCAGGGCAAGCCCCAGAAGATGTCGTCATCCGCGAGTATGAAATTGACGATTACAAAGAGAAGACTGAGTTAACGACCCAAAAGCTCAAAACCTTGCTCTACTCTATGCTGCGCTCTTATCGAGATTTATGCTTAATCCATCAGCAGAAATCGGGCTTAAGAAAAGTCATCGAGTCCTCAGCGCAGGTGCAAAACACCACTACGTTGCAAGCGTATGCTGCCTCTGTTCTAGAGCAGTTAACATCTCTTCTTAAGTTAGAGGAATCTGCCTTTTATTGTGTCGTCAAACCACGCCCTAATGGTGAGGTGACACGAGCACTGACGTTAGCAGCGACGGGCGATTACATAGATTGCTACAGTGAATGCTCATTTAGCAAATTACCTCCAGAAGTCGCCATGCGTTGCAAGCAGGTATTGGCGCAAGGCCACTCACAGCATTTTGGTGATGCGTTTATTCTTTATACCAGTGATGAGCAGGGTGTCGATAGCCTCTTGTATGTCAATTTCCACAAAGATCTTTCCGAGTTGGATGTCCAGCTACTCGAAATTTACATGCAGAATATAGGTCTGACTTTCGAAAACCTGAGTCTTCTTATCGATATTAAAGAAACGTCGAAGGAGCTCGTCTATAACTTAGCTAACGCTGTAGAGGCACGTAGCCGCGAGACTGGTGCGCATGTTCAGCGAGTCTCACTTATCTGTGAAAAACTCGCACTTCTCTATGGTTTGAATGAACATGAAGCCAGTATGATGAAGCATGCCTCACCTTTGCATGACGTGGGCAAAGTTGCGGTGCCTGACTCTATTCTTCATAAGCCCGGTAAGCTGGATGCAGATGAGTGGGAGATCATGAAGAAGCATGTCGACTACGGGGTGGAGATTCTAAGCCGTTCTAAACGTCGTTTGATCGTTATGGCAAAAGAGATTGCGGCTTATCACCACGAAAAGTGGGATGGTTCTGGCTATCCAAATGGGATAAAAGGCGACGAGATCCCTATCAGCGGACGTATTGCGGCGCTTGCTGATGTGTTTGATGCACTCGGCGCCAAAAGAAGTTATAAAGAGCCGTGGAGTGATGAAGATATTCGCGCTGAAATCGTCAAACAGAAAGGGGCACACTTTGAGCCACAACTGGTTGACTTGCTTCTCAATCACTGGGAGGAGTTCATCGAAATCCGTAACTCTCTGCCTGACTAGATGTTGTAATCTAAATGGTGGTCAGGAGAGTCATTGGTGGGTAAGTCCCTGGGCAGCCTAAGCTCGAATCGTACCCCTTGGCCGACTTCAGATTCAAATATCAGTTCACCTTTCAGTTTCTGTTTAACCAGATTAAATACCAAATTCAGTCCTAAGCCTGAGCCGCCTTTGCCTCTTTTTGTGGTGTAGAAGGGCTCGAAAATCTTTTGGTGTAATGATGCCTCTATGCCACTGCCGTTGTCTCGGTATTCAAACACCAAAGTATCTTCATCCTGATGAAAACGAATTGATATCTGCGGCGTGCTTTGTTCGTGAAAAGCGTGATTGATGCTATTCATAATCAGATTAGAAATAACCTGAGTTAATACGCCGGGTAGACTGTTCATAGTTAAACTGGTATCGCCTTCAAGGACAGGAACCACAGGGAGCTTACGTGTCTCTGGGTGTAAGCTGGCAATTAAAGCATCCAACACTTGGAATACCTGAAATTGACTACGGCTTTCTGACACTTGGTCAACCGCGGTTTGTTTAAAATCTCGGATCAGTTTAGCGGCTCTATTAAGGTTGTGTTCGAGCATAGTGCTACTATCGGACATTCGCTCCATAATAGATTTGAATTGATCTGTTGTGAGAGTTTGACTGGCAAAGGCTTGATTCGCTTCGTGGGTCACATCGCGGATGACAGAAGTTGCTGTCACTGCAATCCCCAGTGGTGTATTGACCTCATGAGCGACGCCTGCGACAAGCCCCCCAAGTGCGGCGAGCTTTTCAGACTCAACAAGCTGCTCTTGGGTATGTTTTAGCTGCTCCATGCTTTGTTTCAAGTCTAGGGTACGAGTCGCCACTGTGTGTTCTAGGTTTTGGTTTAGCTCTTCAAGCTCAATCTGAGTTAGCTTCAACTCGGTAATGTTGATGGCAGTGCCTCGAAAACCAAGGAAGCGGTCATTTTCGTAACGTGCTTTGGCTTGAAAAAGCAAATATTGGGTAATGCAGTTTAAAGTGATGGTCTCTTCACACATTGAAAAGGTGCTTCGTTGGCGGAGTTTTTCATGCAGTGAAGTACAATGCTCTAAAGCCAACAGCTTATTCATGGCTGGTTTACTGAGGTTGTCTATGTCAAGCGCCTCTCTCATGCTGTCTGAGCAATAGACAAGGTGGCCTAACTCGTCAGTCTCCCATAGCCAGTCTGAAGAGACGTGGGCGAACTCTTTAAGGCGCTCTTGCTCTTGCTTGATATTGTCATATAGACGAGTGACGTTGCTGGTGATTTTATTTGCTTCTTCGGCAAGCCAGTCCAACTCATCATCCTTTTCAGAGATCCAAGCTTGATGTTCAAGTTGCAAAGGGTCGGCGGGGTGACGTGGGTTGTATTTGCGAAGGTATTTAGCGATTTCGAAGATCCTTTGATTGACACTGCGATGGAATACCATCAACACCAGATAACACACCAGTAAAGTCTTACCTGCATTGAGAAGTAGGGTGTATACCGCTTGCCAGATCAGGTAGTCGTAGATCTCTTGCGCATCAGACTGAACGTAGATATGACCGATTTCTTCGACACGGGAAGTGTTAAGGTGCTTGTAGATCAAAGGATATTTTTTTGTCAGGGCATTTTCGATGACTTCAGTGCCCGCCTCAAAGGTGTAGCCACCGCTTTCGACTCTGAGATAATCGACTCTCGGCAAGTTCACCAAACCATCAATTTCTTGCTGGAGAATTAAAAGATCAAAATCCCATACTGAAGAGGCGATAATTGGAGCGTGTATATCGCGTATCTCAAGTTGGCGTTGTTTAACGGTATCGAACTCCTTCCTGTAGTCCCACGATAATTGTAGCAATGTGGTAAACACGGTGATCAAACCGCTCAGTAGCACCATAATTAGGATGATACGTCGTCCGATCCTGCTATAGAAAGGGCTGTTTTGGCTTTCTTCGATGTCTTTGCTACGTGTCATGGCACTAATTCGAAAGTTTATTTTTGAGTATAGACGTTCAAATACTATTTGAAGGCTAATGCCAGTGGAGACTTGAGCTAAGGCAACTACACTAATAGAAAAGCAAGAGGAAACACTCATGCGTTGGATATTACTTTGTCTAGTTTTTTCGTCCCAAGCATTTGCAGCTAAAGTGTTGCTGATTGAAAGCTATCACTCCGAATACCCTTGGGATAAAAGTTATGTTGAAGGCATACAGGCTACGTTAGCCGATACGGTTGAGTTAGAAACTTTTCAAATGGATACCAAACGTATCCCTAAAGCAGATTACGCGGGAAAAGCCACCGAAGCGTTTGCCAAGTATAAGAGCTTTAAGCCTGATATTGTCATGCTCGGTGATGATAATGCCTTATCCTATATGCTGCCGATGTTATTTGATGAGCCGATTTCGATTGTATTTTTAGGAATTAACTCTAACCCTAGAAAGATATTGTCGAAACATCGTGGTCAGGCAAAAGTGACGGGCGTGCTGGAACGGCCGCTTTTTACCAAGTCACTAGGTGAGCTTAGGAAGCTGTTTGATGATCAAGATTTCAAGGTAAAGGTGCTATTTGATTCAGGTGTGACGTCCCAAATCGCTAAGAGTTATATAGATAAACAATATACTTTGATTAGAGACAACCTTGGGATTGATGTTGATATTCAAGCGATTGCGACCAAAAATGAGTGGCAAAGCCAAGTCAGCGAGGCAAAGAATGAAGGTTTTACGGTCATCATTGTTGGCCTCTATCAAACGCTGGTCGATGAACAAGGTAATAACGTCCCAGCCGAGCAAGTCATTAATTGGACCAATCAACACTCTGAGTTGCCGATTTTTGCATTTTGGGATTTTGCCGTTGGTGAAAAGAAAGCGGTAGGTGGTGTGGTGCTGTTCGGCCACAGCCAAGGGGAGCAGGCGGCAACCTTGGTGAATGAAATTATCAACCATGGCCACAGAAAGCCAATTCCTATCGTGACAGGCAATCAAGGTAAAGCGATTTATTCAGAATCAGAGCGAGCAAGGTGGGATCTAGAAATGCCTTCTCATTGGCGTTCAATTGATTGAATTGTCACTTACTAAGGTGCTGATATAGAGAAGTTTGAACTATGTCGAAGCAATTGATTTACAATTCACGGGATTACAGATAAAAAGAGCAAAAGAATTTGTAATTGATGACGATAATATAAAGTGATCAAACTAAGAAAGTAGAATTATGAGCGGATCAACCAGTACGATTTTAACGGAAAGTGGTACCAATGAACTTGAGATTATTGAGTTTCATTTGGTTAAGGAACTGCCAGACGGCAGCAAAAAGACGTGCTATTACGGTATTAACGTCGCTAAAGTGAGAGAGGTCATCCAAGTACCGGAAACAACCGATTACCCCAATGCACAACCGCATATGGTGGGGGTATTCTCGTCTCGTGATATTTTAACTCCGTTGGTCGATCTTGCTGGTTGGTTGGGTGTTCCAACGTCGAAAGATCTACAGAAAAAATTTGTTATTGTCACCGACTTTAACAATATGACTAATGGCTTTTTGATCGACAGCATTAGCCGAATTCATCGAATCTCTTGGAATGATGTTGAGTCTCCAAGCCAATTCCTCGAAGCCGGTGAGCAAGACTGTGTGGTCGCGGTAGTGCGTAAAGATGGCAACTTGATCATGATTCTCGACTTCGAGAAAATTATTGCCGACATCAACCCAGAGCTGAGCATGGAAAAATACGATGTCACAATCGATAAGAGCGTTGATCTTAATCAGCGGATGGTCACTAAGCGAAATGGCAAAACCGTCATGGTGGTGGACGATTCAGCGTTTATCCGTTCTTTGATCCAAGATACATTGAGTTCTTCGGGGTACAACATCATCTCATGTAAAGATGGTGGTGAAGCGCACGAGAAACTTATGAGTTTAATTGAAGTTGCCAAAGAAGAAGGCTTACCCGTTAGCGAATTGATTGATGGTGTAGTGACAGACGTAGAGATGCCTCGTATGGATGGTATGCACTTAGTTAAGCGTCTACGTGATACTGATTCTTATGCCTCTATGCCAATCGTCATGTTCTCATCTCTAATGAGTGAAGATAACCGAGCTAAGGCGTTAGCACTCGGTGCTAACGATACCATTACCAAACCGGAAATTGGTAAGATGGTCTCTATGATGGATAAGTACATTTTCGGTAAGAACGCTTAGAACACTCCTGTTCATCTTTCATTTAAAGGCACGCATTGCGTGCCTTTTGTCGTTAATCCCCTTTCACGCATAAGATCCTTTTCGTCATAACTGTTGTGGTTTGATATTAAATCTAATAAACTAGTTTAAATTCAAACTAAAATGCAGTGCTATGAAACCAACAGACACGATAGGCGGATTGGTTGGCTTGGCTTCTCGGGTTTTAACCAACGAACTTGAGGCGCAATTTAGCCAAAATGGGCTCAAGTTGACCCGTGAACAGTGGATCTTCTTGATGACAGTCATCGAAGCAGAGCGCATTACGCCGGCCGAATTGTCACAAAGGTTGTTAAAAAATCGAGGCTCGGTGACCAGTCTGATTAAAGGATTGGAAAAGCGCGAGTTGATACGCCGACTGACATCTGAAACTGACGGAAGAAGCTATTCAATAGTCGCGACACCAGAAGCAATCGCACTGGTTGAGTCCTCGAAACACGTCGCCTTTGGTGTATTAGGTAAAGCACTGCACAATTTTGATGATCAACAACAGCAACAACTTCACGAATTGCTCAACATGTTTGTGGAGAATTTATTAGGAGAAAATAATGGATAAACCATTCGAAGACCACGGCCTATTTAGCTGGTGTGAACTGATGACGACTGATTTTGAGAAGTCTCTAGAGTTCTACTCTAATGTGTTGGGCTGGACGCTAAGAGAAGTGCCGGGAAGAAACCAGTCGCGTTATGCCTTGGTGATGAACGAAAACAGTTCAGAGCCATTTGCTGGCATTCTGACGATGCCGGAGCCATTAAAAGAGCGCGGCGTACCGAGCTTTTGGCAAGCCTATGTGACCGTAGAGGATGTGGATGCAACGCTTGAAAAAGCGCTAGAAAATGGTGCGCAAGTAGTCGTTGAGCCGATGGATATTGAACGTATTGGTCGTATTGCTTCATTTCGCGACCCACTCGGCAGCGTATTGTCTGTCATTAAATACGCGAGAAAGTGATACGAAAAGAGGCTCTTGAAGAGCCTCTTTTTAATTGTGCGGTAATTACACCTTAAAGAATCCAAGCTGCTGTTTTTGATTTTCAGCTAAGTTAGATAGCTCTTGGCTTGCAGCCGCCGATTGAGTAATACCGGTCACGTTTTGGCTCACGAGCTCGTAGATGTTGCCAAGGTTCTTATTAATGTCAGATGTCACCTGACCTTGCTCTTCAGAAGCCACAGCCACTTGCGCATTAAGCGTGGTGAGTTCAGATATTGAAGAACTAATATTACCCAGTGCTTCGCTGACTAGCACTGCTTGTTGCTGGTTTTCAGAAAGCATCTCAAGGCTAGAGTTCATGCTGTCGTTAGCGCTGCCTGACTGTCGCTGAAGCTCCTCGATGATGGTTTGAATCTCTTTGGTTGATTCTTGAGTGCGTGCGGCAAGCATACGCACTTCATCGGCTACCACCGCAAAACCACGGCCACTTTCACCTGCACGCGCTGCTTCAATCGCTGCGTTGAGTGCCAGCAGATTGGTTTGCTCTGAAATACTCTCGATAACCTCAATCACCTTACCAATCTGTTCTGACTGATCTTTTAGCGTGTTTACGACACTCGCAGCCTGAGTAAGTTGATCGGCCATTTTTGCGCTTTCACGAGTGTTTTGCTCGAAGATCGCTAGGCTTTCTCGCGCGAGTTTATCGGCGCTACTTGAAGCTTGGTCGGCAAGGTTGGCATTTTGTGTGACTTCAGACGCAGTGCTTTCCATCTGGTTGATGGCAGAAGCCACTTGCTCAACCTCGTTCTTCTCTTGATCTGAGTTGGCAGTTGATTGTGTCATCACCGCTGCAAGCTCGGTAGAAGCCGAAGCCACATCGACACTAATGCGCACCAGCGAATCGACAGTCGTTTTAAGCTGTACCACAGTAGCGTTGAAGTCTTTTGATAGGGCGGTGATCTCATTGTTACCTTGCTCTTCAACGTTCACTTTAAGGTTGCCCTGAGCCAGTTCTTGCATCGCTTTTTGTAGCTTTCTGATTGGCGTAACGATGATCCCCGCGAGCACCCAGCTAATGACAAACGCGCCAAGTAAAACAAAACCTAAACCAATGATAGATTTGGTCATTACGTCGGAGTGAATTTCGCCATTATGTTCAACTTCTGCTAAAGCCAGTAGATTAAGCTTACTCGACAAATCTTCAATTGCTTGGACCATTAGGTTGCCTTTATCGCGATAAAGGGCAGATGCTTGGTCATATTTGCGTTGGAATTCGCTAGATACTGTAGACTGGCTGTGTTTGGTGTTTAAAAGTGGCACCATGGTGTTGATCGAGTAACCAACATAACCCTCAATCGCCTCTTCCATCTGCTTTACTTCGCGTTGTAAGCCGTCGATATCACGTAGCGAGTCGAGAAGGCGCAAATTGTCATTCTGTTTTGCGAGTAATGTTGACTGAAGTTGAGCAACATCTTCGGCACGGAATAGGCTGTAAATTGCCTTGATACGCATGCCATAAGTGTTGTCGATGATTTTTGTCAGTTCGTCTTTATGCTTAACCACGTCTTCGGTAGATACCGTGACCTGGTTAAATGCATGCTTTAAGCTGGTGGTGCTGTAAGTAATGCCGACAATGAGTAGTAATAAGGTGAATATTACAGGCACGACGACCTGTAACTTAATCGATAAGCCGTTTAGTAACTGGCGCATTTAAAGTCCTCTTCGATGAAATATTAATAGTTTTATAATTGTTATAATGAGAGTGATTCTAATTCCTTTGATGTATAAATCAATGGTGAAGTGATTAAGGTATTTACAAAGTTTGAACAGGCATTATGCAACTGAATTTATTATATTTTTCATTAGGTTAAAATCTGTTCAGTTGCGTTGTCTAAACCACCACTAACGCTACGGGAACAATAAAACTAATGACTACGTTGTAGAGTGATAGGGCGAAAAAGAAAATATTCATCTGTCATACAGGCTTCAACTAAGTGAAACACAACTGTCATATTTGAGTCCTAAAGTGGGCACCGTTCAAGTGAAACACAACGGCAATAAAGCCACTTAAGGAAATTGTGATGAAAAAGACAGTAATCGGTGCAATCGCACTTCTAGGCGCAATGGCAGTGACTTCAGTTTCTGCTAAAGAAACTATCTCTGCAGTGGGTTCTAGCAGCGTAACTCCACTGATGGAAGTTTTCTCTGAAACATACATGAAGACACACAATAACGTATTTATCGAAGTTCAAGGCCCTGGTTCTTCTGCTGGTGTAAAAGCAGCGAAAAACGGCAGTGCTGACCTTGGTATGTCTTCACGTAACCTGAAAGATTCTGAAAAAGAGCCTGCGCTTAAAGAACTAACAGTTGCACTAGACGGTATTGCAGTCGTTGTTAACCCAAAAAATGGTCTAGACAAGCTAACGGCTGAACAAGTAACTGCGATTTACAAAGGCGACATCACTAACTGGAAAGATGTTGGTGGTGCTGATAAGCCAATCGTAGCAATCACTCGTGACACAGCTTCTGGTACTCGTGGTGCATTCGAAGACATCATGAAGCTTAAGAAGAAAATCTCTGGTAAGAAGGTCTCTGCAATCTCTCAACGTGCTCAAGTTGCAAACGGTAACGGCGCACTGAAAACTATGGTTGCTTCAAACCCTTACGCGATCGGCTACATCTCTCTAGGTACAGTTGATAACTCTGTAAACGCGCTTTCAATCGACGGTGTAGCAGCGAACGTAGACAACGTTAAGAACGGCTCTTACAAAGTTGCTCGCCCATTCCTTGTTCTTTTCAAAGAAGGCAAACCATCTGCTGAAGCTCAGAAATTCCTAGATTGGATGGTTTCTGACGAAGCACAAGCTCTTGTTGATAACAAAGGCTACATCTCAGTTAACTAATAACAGTTAACCCCATTTATTAAATTTGCTCAGCCCACCTTTTCGGGCTGAGCGTTTTCAATCCATTTCGATTCTGCTTTGCAGCTCGAACTGTGAGATTTTCATATGACCATCGCAAATAGTGAAAAGCTTATGAATACTGAAGCGACTCAACTAAACAAGTCAGGTCTACGTGCCCAAAAGCGTGTAGATTGGAAAGAACGAATCTTCCATGGCCTGTTTTTAACCAGTGCGGTTATCGGTATTGTCTCTCTAGCGGTTATCGCTTACTTCATCGTTAAAGAAAGTATCCCAGCGTTCCAAGAAGCGGGTGTTTCTGGCATCGTCCTAGGCCAAGATTGGCTGCCGCCAGCGCTTTACGGCGTTGCTACTATGATTGTTGCCTCTGTGGTATCCACCTTAGGTGCGGTTGTGGTTGGTGTACCAGTTGGTGTTCTAACGGCGATTTATATTGCTGAAATCGCGCCTAAACGTGTTGCTGACATTATTCGCCCTGCGGTAGAGCTTTTGGCGGGTATCCCTTCGGTCGTATACGGCTTCTTCGGTTTGGTAATCATTGTTCCTCTGATTCAAAATATCTTCAACGTTCCGGCAGGTAACACGATTCTAGCGGGTATCATTGTGCTAGGTGTGATGATTCTTCCAACGGTTATCACGGTATCTGAAACCTCGATTCGCGCAGTACCGAGAACCTATAAAGAAGGTTCTTTGGCGCTAGGCGCTTCAAAAATCTTTACTATCTTCAAACTGCTAGTTCCGGCTGCTAGAAGCGGTATTATGACAGGTGTGATTTTGGGTATCGGCCGCGCACTTGGCGAAACTATGGCAATCATCATGGTTATGGGTAATGCGCCAGCGATGCCTGAGGGTATTCTTGACTCTGCTCGTACTCTAACAGCGAACATTGCGATTGAAATGTCTTACGCAAGTGGTGTCCACGCGAATGCACTTTACGCAACCGGTGTTGTTCTACTGGTGTTTATTATGTCTCTGAATGCGGTTCTGCTTTACCTTAACCGTGAAAAAGCGAAGTAATGACTATGTCTCAAGTAAATCAATCACCTAATAAGACAAAGGCCTCGCAAATGGATACAGCAAAGCTTAAAAAATCGCGTCAGACCAAAGACAATATCCTAAATGCCTTCGTTTGGGCTGCTGCGGCGCTAACGGTTGGATTCTTGTTCTGGATTATCTGGTACATTCTTTCCAATGGCCTCAAGCATGTGGATTGGGCGTTTATTACCGATAACTACACTGCAACTGGCAAAGAAAAGGGTATTTTCCCGATGATCGTATCGACCATTTACATGGTTATTGCATCGATCGCGGTTGCAGCGCCACTCGGTATTATGACGGCCATCTACCTAACTGAGTATGCGAAGGTGGGCAGCCGATTAGTTAAAGTTATTCGTTTCTGTACTGAGTCACTGGCCGGTATTCCATCGATTATCTTTGGTCTATTTGGTATGACCTTCTTCGTGGCGATTCTTGGTCTTGGCTTCTCGATTCTATCGGGTGCTTTAACACTGAGTATTCTTATTCTGCCAGTCATTATCCGTACTACGGAAGAGGCACTTATGGCAGTACCACAAACATACCGTGAAGGCTCTTATGCACTGGGCTCTTCAAAAATCTATACTATCTGGCGTCTTATTCTACCGAGTGCGACACCAGGTATCTTAACTTCGGTCATTCTAAGTATTGGTCGTGTAATTGGTGAATCCGCACCTGTGTTCCTAACAGCAGGTATGGTTGCGCGAGTTCCAGATTCTCTTCTCGACTCAGGACGCACACTAACGGTTCACCTTTATAAGCTAACTACCGAGCTGTTCACTATTGAAGAGTGGAATCAAGCATACGGTACAGCAACAGTGCTGATTGTCTTGGTCTTATTGATCAATATGACAACCAAATTTATCGCTAGCCGCTTTAACAAAGCGACCTACTAAACCTAGCCCTAATCAGCATAGTTAGACACGAATTACAGAATTTTAGAGATTAAGACAATGAACAAATTTGATATTGAAAATCTAGATCTATTTTACGGCGAAAACCAAGCACTGAAATCAATCAACCTTCCAGTACCAGAACGTCAAGTCACGGCGCTGATTGGTCCATCTGGCTGTGGTAAGTCAACACTATTGCGTTGCTTGAACCGCATGAACGACTTGATTGAAGGTGTAAAAATCACCGGTCGCCTAGATATGGATGGCGATGACATTTATGGCAACATTGATGTCGCAGATCTGCGTATCAAAGTAGGTATGGTGTTCCAAAAACCAAACCCATTCCCAATGAGCATCTACGAGAACGTGGCATATGGCCTAAGAGCTCAAGGTATTAAAGATAAAAAACACATCGACCAAGTTGTCGAGCAATCCCTACGTGGCGCCGCTCTTTGGGATGAAGTGAAAGACCGTTTGAAATCTCACGCATTCGGATTGTCTGGTGGTCAGCAGCAGCGCTTATGTATCGCGCGCACAATTGCGATGGAGCCTGATGTCATCTTGATGGATGAACCAACGTCTGCACTTGACCCAATCGCAACACATAAGATCGAAGAGTTAATGGAAGAGCTGAAAAAGAACTATACGATCGTTATCGTGACGCACTCTATGCAACAAGCACGCCGTATCTCTGACCGTACCGCTTTCTTCCTAATGGGAGAGTTGGTCGAACACAATGATACTCAAGTGATTTTTAGCGATCCTCAAGACGACCGAACTCGTGGTTATGTAAACGGTGACTTTGGTTAAGATCAAATACTGGCAAGACAAAATTATAACTATAAGCGATGGTACTTTGCCCCTCATTATGAGGGGCTTTTTTGTATCCGGTGTTTTGACTTAGCGTGTTAATTGCTTAAGTTGGCAATCTTGATCAAGAGAGAAGCGCGTTGAGTTTTCGGGTGTCGTTATCTCAAGAGTTAACGGGAAATCTGAAGCCGTAAAATGAAACCCTAGACGGGAGTTGGCTGTTAGAGATATTTGTACTGAGTTAGCACCACTGATTCTAATTTTGCTGTTTTCTGGGGTGTTTGATTGACTCGATATAACTAATTGAATGCCTGACGTGTGAACTTCACACACAAGTCGAGCATAGTCGGTAATGATATACATAGAACCGCTACTTCCCTTTGCAATGGTATGTAGAGGAAAGATCAATAAAGCGGTGCATAGTAGCACCGCATTTTTCATATCGTACCCATTCATTCGTTTAGTTCTGAATGATGTTTACGGTGTTATGATTTGAGGCGTAACCTGTCACAGTTGCTGAGTCTGCGGAATTCTGCCACACCGAAATATCATTATTACTTGAATAAGATAGGCTAACGGTAGCAGTAGAGTTATACGCAGTTTGGTCGATATCAATCCCGTTGTTATCACTACCATAATGAACATTGACAGTTGCAGTGTTAACATTGTCTTGCGAGATATCAATATCATTACCATCACTACCCCAATAAACACTAACATTTGCCGTGTTTCTGTAGTCTTGCTCGACATCGACTTCGTTGCGATCTGAGAATCGATTAACGCTTACACTAGCATTGTTGAAGTCGCCTTGGTCTACATTAACTTTGTTTCGATCTGAATAACCGCTGACACGCACTAAGGCTTGATTTCGGTTATCTTGACTTACGTTAACGTTGTTGTAGCTACTCGACGTCACCAATACCTTAGCATTGTTTCTATTACCCTCTTGAACGATATCTAAGTCGTTTTTGCGATTAGTTGCACCATCAGTCTTAATTAGCCCTACGTTGAAATCACCTTTCTGAGTAATATCAAATTTAGATCTAACGGCATTTTTAGCATTAACTGTTGCTAGGTTGTTATCATGTTTTTGATAGATATTGGTCTTGTTATGCTCAGTGTTTGTCATGTACACAAAGGCATCATTGCCGCGAGATGGGTCTGCATGCGCAGTGACTTGTTCAATTTTGATGTCATCACTATACGCATATTGAAGTTGAGTGGTCGCTTCGTTACCCGCGTATACTGCACCAGATGCTAGAATAGCCGAGATAGTAATAGCTAACTTTTTCATGAATAGATCCTTTTCGTATATTTGTATTGATTTTCATCCTCTACGCCTTATACCAGTCTGGATAAATAGGTGGTCAGAAAGAATGACCAGAAATTTATTCTGCTTGGTATCCTTTACTGCTTAACGTAAATACCGCGATTCATATTGCTAAAAATTACGATGGAGTCGCCCCCATCCTGTTGTATGCCATAGCTAGAGTTTCCTTTATCTACGACGAGTGCGAAGTTATCGTCATTCTTTTGAACTATGCTGATATCACTCGCGTGATGAGTTTGAGAACAATCGAACCCTTTGCATTGCCTTAAATAGGCGATGTTGTCACTACCGTATTGGCTGATATAGCTATTGTGACCGTTACCAGCCTGCTTGATTTCCGCGTAATTGTTATCTCCTTCTTTTTGTTCAATGACAGCGAGGTTATTCACCCCTGACTGCGTAATCGCTGCTTTATTTCTGGCTACGTTGGTTTGGACAACCTTTGCTTTATTTGTCCCGCTACCTAAACTGACTTGATTGATAAATACTTCCGAATCGTGAGCGTTATTTAAAACAACTTCAGCGTAGTTGCTATAAGGTAAGATTCGGTCTTCTAATTCAGCATAAACAGCCGACTCATCATAAAATTCGCCAAACTCCTGAGCCATCTCATTTAATTGAGAAAAATCAGTGCTATTGGCTAGCCCAAATTTTGAATAACAAGCTGAAAAGACAACGAAATAAAGTATTACCTTTTGCTGATTATTCATTTATACCTCCTTGTTACCCCAGTATTCTCGGGAGTTGAGGTAATTATGAATTTCATTGAACCAAATACAATCAACTTATAATTGATTATATTAATAGCGTACGAGGTATTAGTATGAATTGATTCTTAAGTTTGACACATGATAGTTTAATTTTTGATTCGATATTATTAAGCATAAAGTTTATGTTTAATTTTAAGTTGATGATAAGAAAGGGTATATCGATGCTCGCTTTGATGGTTTTTTTGAATTTTACGAAAGACCTTTAGTGTAGTTAAAATGAGAAATTCGATGTATTAATAGTGAGAATATACTATTCAATTCTTTTGATATGTTTTAAGAGGGCTTTGTTTAATATAAGTTGTAATAATGAATGTTCGTCCTAGAGGGTAGAGATGAATTTTCCATATAACATGGTGTGTTATTTATTAATAGCCACATCTTTTACCACTTTAGCTAATGTTGACAATGATGTTGAAAATTCGATTCCTGTTAATAATGAAAACCTATTAATAGAAAATGAAGTTAATGGATTGATAATCGATAGAACAATGACACGCCTTGGTGATGATTTTTATTTCTATTTCAGTCAATTAGTTAATGAGCGGCACGGTTCGCTAAAAGAGAATCTAACTGTAAAAGAGCGCCCAACGGCTCTCTCGGGCAGTATTATTAGCATTTTTCACAGAGGTAAAATTATATATAGAACAGCTCTTTCTCCTGGAAGAAAGCATGCTGAAGACAAAGCTAGAGAAGCATTGAATATATTAACGTCGTATTTGATTCGATGGAAATCTCAATTGGCTTATCAGGATACGTTTGATCTAGAACGTGATGAGTTTTAGGAGGAAGCAATGAAAGGCAAATTCTCAGTCTGGGCAATGTGTTGTTTTGCAATAGGTGCGCATGCTACCGAGCTTGTTTATACACCCGTAAACCCAAGCTTTGGTGGTAATGCACTCAACAGTGCCCATTTGTTCGGCGTCGCTAATGCGATTAATGATTACAAGGCTCCCGATGATGGTTCTTCCATTGAGGGAGAATCGTCCCTAGAAAGATTAGCGAATAGTTTGCAATCACGCTTAATCAGTCAGCTGCTTGCTGATGTCGGTAATGGCAATACTGGCCAGTTGGAAACCGATGAGTTCTTCTTGAATATTGTCGATAACAATGGCGCCTTGATTGTTCAAATCGTTGATAAGGTCTCGGGTGAATCGACAGAAATTAAAGTGGCTGGCCTTAAACCGGATCAATAGAAGGGAACAAGATGAAAACACTAGTATTTCTTTTAGCGTCTCTTTCGTTGTTCGGTTGTAGTTACTCGATGGATATGCCTGATGCGAGTGAGGCACCGACACTTATGCCGCGTGGTTCTTCATATCAAGACTTGGTGAGCCTGCCCCTACCTAAGGGAAAAATCTTAGTGTCGGTGTATGACTTCCGAGACCAAACAGGGCAGTACAAGCCACAGCCTAACAGTAATTTCTCTACCGCTGTCCCTCAAGGTGGAACCGCCTTACTCACTGCTTCTCTACTTGATTCAAAATGGTTTGTTCCTCTGGAAAGAGAGGGGTTACAAAATCTACTTACAGAGCGAAAAATCATCCGTGCTGCACAAAAGAAAGGGCAAGGTGCGGCAAATCATGGTGACGATTTATCGGCCTTGAGTTCGGCCAATGTGATGATTGAAGGTGGGATAGTTGCTTACGATTCCAATATCAAAACTGGTGGTGCTGGTGCGCGTTATCTTGGGATTGGAGGCTCGGGTCAATATAGAACGGATCAGGTTACCGTTAATCTGAGGGCCGTTAACGTCAGGACTGGTCAGATACTGCTTAGTGTGACAACGAGCAAAACCATCTACTCTCACGAGCTAACCGCTGGCTCGTTTCGATTTGTCGACTACAAAGATCTATTAGAAATAGAGCTAGGTTATACCAACAATGAACCTGTTAACGTCGCCGTCATGTCAGCAATTGATGCGGCAGTAATTCATATGATTGTTGGTGGTATCGGGCGAGGTCTATGGCAACCGCAAAGCGATAAGGACGTTAAGCATGAGATATTGCAGAAATACGCAAGACAAACTCATCAGGTTCTTTAACCCATAGTATTAGAAATATCAATGTCACGTGAAGTGTGTTTTTCACGGTACATATTGCTGTCAGCGATAAGCATCAAATCATGCAGGTCGTCAGTATCATGAGGGAAATGAGCGCTGCCTACACTCGTGCTGACATGAATTACCGTACCGTCAGTGACTATTAGGGCTTCTTGCATTCGTTGGTGAATATTATGGGCGAACAGGGCAACATGTTGTGACTCGATCTTAGTCGTGATAATGGCGAACTCATCGCCGCCAATACGATAGCACTCGGCATCTAACAGGCTGAGTCGCTCAGCAAAGGCGATAAGTACTCGGTCTCCAGCCTGATGACCAAACTGATCATTGACCTCTTTAAACCCGTTGAGGTCAAGCAAGAACAGGTGAAACGGCTGAGTTGACGCAACTTTTCGTCTTAGGTCCGTAAATAGTGCTAATCGATTGGGAATACCGGTTAGTGAGTCAGTTAAAGATTGCTGTTTATGATACTCCGTTTCCTTATGCAATATATAAGTGGCGAGCATGACACAGACAATCAATAAAAACAGCGAGGCGAGTTGCATCTGATGTAGCTCGCTTGCTGCGGTTTGCTGGTGTTCATAGAGTGGGCTTTTAACCCGAAAGTTGGTGTTTACATAACGAACCATTGACCGGTATATATAATCAAATTCTTGACCGAGTAATTGTGCTTGTTGCTTAGTTTTAAGTTGCTCCAGTTTAGGCTCAAGAGATTGAAACTGTGTAAACAAATTGGTGAAAAAAGCTCTGGCCCCGGGCAGAGCGACAAAAGAATCTGCTTCATCGCTCGTGAGCAGGAGATCGAAACGTGACCAAGTTAACTCATACTTTAGCATGACCTTATCGTGATAATTTTGGTCATCCGCAGCAAAAGGGGTGATCGTGTTAAGTTCGGTAAACTCTTTGGTGAGTTGCAATAAGAACCATGTTGCTTGGTTTTGTTGCTCGCTGTACGACTGAGCATGTTGTCGAGTACCCGCAAGAAAATGGAGATTAGCGATAATCAATACAATGCAGAGCACAAGCAGCAGGTATTTTGCAAACTTCAGTAAAGAAAAAGGGGCGTTCTCGCTAGTTAGTTTCCACATCTTGTTTTCTATGTACCATTATCTCATCGATTTGCCATACCATTTGCGAATGAAAAACGGCGTTATCGATCTCTGGGTTCTCATCTAAGTTAAAGACCAACCAATACGGGCCTTTATTTCGAACCTTCATATTTTTATCATTCATTTTGTAGGCAACAATGGGTTCATATTTCAGAATATCCTCAATTTGAGAGCTTGCTGCGTAATCGTTAAGGGCGATAAAAGAGACGGAGAATGCATCGTCTATTGAAAGAAATTGCAAGAGTTCAGAGACTTTAAACCCGGTGTACTTATTGGTGTTGGCATACCAAGGTAGTTTAGTGGTAAATGAGCTTGCAGGGAGTTTGGTTGTAACGTCAGTATGAGATAGATGAACGACTTGATCTTCGCCAACTCGAACAACCAGTTGGGAAGCGGTAGCTTGAAAACTCAGTAAAAGTGATACAAATACTAGTGTCCACCTCATAAGCACTCCTTGCGAGTATGGTTATTATGCAATGTATCATTAATTATATGATGAGATAATTGTTAAGGGAATTTTAATTCCTACAAGATATGGTAACTAACCAAAAAGTGGTAATAGAAGCTAATAAAAAAGCCCCCGAAGGGGCTTAGGCATTTCAGTTTAAAAAATAAGGTGGGCAACACCCGCAATCACTGGCAGGGTAATTAAGGTACGCAAGATAAATATTGCGAACAGCTCAAATATATTGACTGGGATTCGGCTACCTAAAAGCAGAGCACCAACTTCAGACATGTAGATAAGCTGGGTTACCGACATAGCTGCAATCACAAAGCGGGTCATTTCGTTATCAATTGATGCCGCTAAGATTGCTGGGATAAACATATCCGCAAAGCCAACCACGATGGTTTCAGATGCCGCCGCCGCTTCAGGCACGCCTAGCAATTCTAGGAATGGGATGAAAGGCTGGCCTAGAATGCTGAAAACAGGCGTGTATTCTGCAATCACAAGCGCAATCGTACCTAACCCCATAACGACAGGGAGCACGCCAAACACCATGTCGACGGCGTTACGTACACCTTCACCAAACACGCCTTTGACCGATTCCACTTGAGCGGCTTTCTTCAATGCTAAATCCATACCCCAAGAGAAAGTGGTGTGTCCTTGAGGAACCGCATCGGCATCTTTAGCAGGCTCAGAGCCATCGATAAATGTGTTCTTCTTAAAGCTCAGTGGAGGAAGGCGTGGAATGATGATTGCCGCAACCAAGCCAGCCAAACAAATCGCACCATAGAACGGTAGGAACAGATGCTCCAACTCAACTTGTGCGATTACGACAAGGCTGAAAGTAATCGATACCGCAGAGAAAGTAGTACCTACAACGGCTGCCTCGCGCTGGGTATAGAATTTGTTTTCATACTGCTTACTTGTCAGAAGGATACCGACTGAGCCATCACCTAACCATGAAGCCATACAGTCAATTGCGCTGCGCCCTGGTAAGTTGAACATTGGGCGCATGATTTTACTCAGCAAAGTGCCAAATAGTTCCAGTAGGCCAAAGTTCAGTAGTAGTGGCAGTAACAAACCAGCAAAGATGAATACAGAGAATAGCGTTGGAAGTAGTCCTTCTAGCACTAAGCCGCCAGTATTTTCTTCCCATATTGCATTTGGACCTACCTGGAAGAAAGTCATAACAACGGCTGCACCACCAATCAAACGTACCGCTAACCATAGTGGGCTTGGATTGAACAATCCGTTTAAGAATTCGCTATTAGCAATAAAAGACGGCGTTTTGATACGGCACAGGGCAGACGCAATGGCCATAAAGGCGATGATCGCTGTTACCATGCCAACTAGGTGGTCACCAAAAATAGCTTGGATAGATTTCGCTAGTACTGCGACAGGGATAGTAATATCACCTTCGTAGCTGATCGGAGCCATAAAAAGGAACAAACCGATCAAAGAAGGGATAAAGAACATCCAAAAGTTGCCTTTAGTTTTTGGTTGTTCTGTTGATTGAGCGCTGTTTTGCATACGTTTCTCGAGTTACAACTAGATAAATAGTATAGCCACTGAGTGGCATAGTTATTCACTAAATGTCCATATATTATCAAATTGGCGCAAGATTAATGGCTTTTATGCATCCTTGCAATACTATTCAATAAATATCGCTAAATATTCAAGATAAAGCGTCGAATATTTATCATCTAGTGGTTAAATGTGTCGAGAATGTTAAATTGTTTGTCTGTCTGTTTCAAGCTTAGTGGCACATTATCTGTGTGCGTTATGGTTTGATAGGAAGTGCCAGTAGGTGATCGCAAGTAAGAAGGCTAAAGTAACAGGCAGTAGCAATGCGGCTATTGAGTAGATAGAAAATACCTTAGCGCCAACGATACCACCGAATAAAAATCCGCAAAAAATAAACATAAACAGTTTGGCTTTACGATAGTCAAAGCTCTCTCCCCGTAACTTAGCCCCTATCATCAACCCGAGATCAGTAATGATTCCTGTCATATGCGTAGTGCGAACAATCGCCCCACTAAATGTCGTGATCATGGCGTTTTGTAATCCACAAGCCGCAGAAGCTAAGTACTGTCCGGCAAGGTAGTTCTTATCAAGCAGCCAATAAGCCCCAAGCAACAAAAAGCCTTCAACGCACAAGGCAATGCCATATCGGCGACCTAATTTCAGTGCTGTACTCTCTATAAACAACCCACTGAGAATCGCGCCAAATAGGAAGCTAAACAAGATCAGAAACAGATGGCCTGTTTGCGCATTGAGGGCTTCGATTGACGTGCCTAAGAGAGTGACTGTGCCGGATATGTGTGAAACGGCTTGGTGCTGGAAGCCGAGCAGACCGATTGCGTTTACGGTGCCAGCGAGTAAAGCGAGTAGGAAAGCGCCATATTCTACCCAGCGAGGGAGTTTGGTGATCAAAGTTGACTCCTTAGATTAGGGCGCAATTATAGAGCGAGTATGCTGAGTTCGGTAGGGGAAAAATGCCGAGATTATTGATCCGAAACAATGAGTCGAGAAGATCTAATCGTAGTGCTCCATTTGGCATTCAAATTTGACCCAACCATGTTTCCTCTCTTCATAAACTGAAAAGCTTGGTGAGGGTAAGTCATGTTCGTTGAATACGCCTATGGGCACTACAATAGCATCAGGTGCCGCTTGCAGGCGAAGCAACATCGTTGTGCTGCATTTAGGACAAAACGAATAGGTCACTTCATTGCCAGAATCACTTATCCTCGTGTACTCAATCAACTCGCCGCTAAAAGAGACTTGCTCTTTTTCGAATCGCGCTTGTACACCAAAGACACTGCCCGTTCTTTTTTGGCACTCAAAACAGTGACAAACTGCAGTACGAGAGGGCTCTCCTCGGCAAACTAAGCTTACTTGGCCACAGCTACAATCTGCGATTCGAACTTTCTTCTGATGTTCCATTTTAACTCCTAATAGTGTCCTGCTAACATGGAGGCGAATAACGTATCGCTTTTATAAGACCTTAACTCACATGAAAAAACGCATTTTACCTGTCCCACTTATCCTTTTGATTCCTATCGTATTGCTAATCATAGTCGCTGTGTCAGGGATTTATCGGTTCAGTCTTACTGATGAAGAAATTTTAGCCAAATTTCCTAGCCAAGTCTCTCAGTCAGATCGAGTAATGCAAAGCCTGTTTTCGATTAAAACGGTCAACCCTTGGACGATTAAAATCCCAGAAAGTAGTGCCTTTACATTTATTGATGATATGGAGCAGCCACAGGTTGTTAAAGGCACCTACGAAGACGGGGCTGAGCGAGGTGAGGTGTTGATAGATACTCGCTTTATCACGCAGGTAAATGAGACCACCTATGTGTCGCCATTAGTATTAAGTAACCAAGGTTCAGGCGTTTTTAACTATTTAATCGTTTCTAAATACGATGAGTTTAGGCAGCGTATGGTGACAAAAGGTTCTGCATTCTTGGGAGATAGAGTTCGAATCAAAGATATTTCTGTCAATGATAATCAAGTGACGGTGAAACTCTTACAACGTGATGAACATCAAGCAATGTCAGAAGAACCTTCTCAATTAACCACTATACTTTTCAAGGTAACTGAGCAAGATAGCTTAGAAAAGCAATAGGTTTAAAGACCCAAATTATCCGCATTGAATTCAGTATTGAGTATGTGTGATAGATTGCTTATGATTTGACCTAACAAGTTATGAGATGGAAAATAATTGTCGTTAACGGAGTAAACTATGATCAATAAGCGTTTTTTCAAAACGAAAAATGAAGTTGAAGTTACCTTTGAGCTCGCAGCGGAAGAAGTAGGTCAATCTGTCGCTATCGTTGCTGATTTTTTGGATTGGCAGCCAACGGAAATGAAAAAAGTGGCGAAATCGAAGTCATACAAGTTTAAGACTCGTTTGCCAAAAGATAGTCAGTTCGAATTTAGGTATCTGGTAGATAAAGAAAAATGGGTCAATGATCCGAACGCAGACCAATATCGACCGAATGGGTTTGGTGAAGATAACGGTCTAGTGTCAACCTATCAGTAACAGCGATAGCTTTAGAAGTAACTGCTAATTTAGACCAATAAAGGCGCAATCTGCGCCTTTTTTAGTTTAAATCTGACATTTCGAAGGTGACAACTTCTAGATAAATTCGTAACCTTATGCCTTTGTTTATATCAGGTAATAGGTCAAATTGTGCTAACTAGAAGTTTGAAGAGCCGCTTCCAACAGCTGTCTAGACCCAAAAAAATGGTGGTGGTGAGTTTACCTCTCCTAGCTGCAGTCGCGATATCTAGCATCCCTAAGCATGATAGGTACCATCGCACGATTGATCTTTCTCTCCCTGAATCTTCCCTTGTAGCCGATTTCTTACTCGACAATGAAGTCGTACGTGACGTTCCTGATTACGAGTACGTAATTCAAGCTGGCGATAATTTAAGCACGATCTTTGATCAGTTGGGTTTTGGTTATCGCGAGCTCATGAAGATCATGGAAACCGATCTTAACTTCCTTGCTTTAGATACCCTTAAACCTGGAAACACGTTGAGGTTCTGGCGTAGCGAGGAGACGGGCAATTTGAGCAAAATGGAGCTTGAATTTAGCTTGGTTGAGCGTGCAGTCTATAGTCGGCTCGATGACGGCAGCTATGAGTTTGCCGATGTTAAAATTCCCGGTGTGTGGAAATCCTTCCCTATGGTTGGGGAAATTAATGGCAGCTTCTCCCAATCAGTCAACGCGCTTGGCTTAGGGAAGAGTGAAATCGAACAAGTGGTCAGCTTACTAAAAGATAAGGTCAATTTTGCCCGAGATTTGCGCTCGGGTGACAAGTTTGAAGTGGTTCAGTCACGCCAGTTTGTTGGAGAGCAGCTTACTGGTAATCGAGAGCTTCAAGCCATCAAGATTTACAATCGTGGACGAGTTCTTTCCGCTTATCTCCATAGTGATGGTCAGTATTACGATTATAATGGTGATAGCTTACAACGGGCTTTCCAACGTAAACCGGTTAATGGTCGATACCGTCTAAGCTCCAACTTTAATCCTACGCGTAAACACCCAGTAACTGGACGTGTTTCACCACATAATGGTACAGACTGGGCAACCCCAACCGGTACGCCGATTGTCTCAACGGGTGATGGGGTAGTGATCATGACGCGTAAACACCCTTATGCAGGTAACTATGTAGTGATCCAACATGGAAGTCGCTACAAAACGCGTTACCTTCACTTGAGTAAGATTTTGGTACGTAAAGGTCAGAAGATTTCGCGCGGACAGCGCATTGGTTTATCAGGCGCGACAGGGCGTGTCACTGGTCCTCATATTCACTATGAGTTGATTGACCGTGGTAGACCTGTCAATGCAATGAAAGCCAATATCCCAATGGCAAGCTCAGTGCCTAAGAAGCAGATGGCATCATTCCAGTCTCATCGAGATGAAATGGATAAGATGCTCAAGCAAAGGGAAATTGAACTCGCTAAACAACCAAATAGCGCGAGTACTAGCTAAGTTTAAAGCTCCTTCGGGAGCTTTTTTTGTGCGTGATGAACATAAAAGTTGCATTACATAAATGTCATCAATGTTACATCTTTTAGTGATCGTATCGATAAAAAAGTAACTGCATACTCAATAAATTTCACAAATTGATTTCCCTCAATTTTGTATGGTTTTTATGTGCTACTTTGCGGCGCAAATAACAATGATTCCTTCAATCAATAAAACAAAACCCTACAAAAGGAAATCAAAATGAAAAAAACACTTTTAAGCCTAACCGTTCTAGCAACACTCGCTTCAGCCAATGCGTTTGCTCATAAAGAGGGTGACTTCTTAGTTCGTGCAGGTCTTGCAGCTGTAGTGCCGAATGATAGCAGTGAAAAGATTCTTGGCTCTCAAGAAGAGCTAGAAGTGAACTCAAATGTGCAGTTAGGCTTAACTTTGGGTTACATGATTACAGACAACATTAGTTTCGAAGTATTGGCTGCAACGCCTTTCCAGCATGATATCTCGACGGGTCTATCTGGGCTGGGTGACATTGCTGAAACTAAGCATTTACCGCCAACATTTATGGTTCAGTACTATTTCGGTGAGTCTGGCAGTGACTTTCGTCCATACGTAGGTGCAGGTATCAACTACACTATCTTCTTTGATGAGAAGTTTAACGATAAGTCAGGTCTTAAAGATCTAAACTTGAAAAACTCTTGGGGCTTAGCAGCCAATGCAGGTGTTGACTACATGCTCAACGAAGATTGGTTCTTAAATGCCTCAGTTTGGTACGCTGATATTGATACAACAGCCACATACAACGATGGAACAACTAGTTACTCAACCAAAGTAGAAATCGACCCTTGGGTATTTATGATTGGCGGTGGCTACAAGTTTTAAACTCGCTTAAACCAGAAATTAAAAAGGCTTCCAATTGGAAGCCTTTCTTCATATCAAGCAAGCTTATTTGCTTACGTTACCTAACTTCAACCAAGTATCGATAACCGTATCAGGGTTGAGTGACACAGAGCTAATGCCTTGAGCCATCAGCCATTCAGCTAGGTCGTCATGATCCGATGGACCTTGTCCACAGATACCAACGTATTTACCCGCTTTGGTTGCCGCATCGATGGCCATTTGAAGCATAGCTTTCACCGCTGGATTACGCTCGTCAAATAGATGTGCAACATCACCTGAGTCACGGTCAAGGCCTAGGGTTAGCTGAGTCATGTCGTTTGAACCAATAGAGAAGCCATCAAAGTATTTTAGGAACTCATCAGCAAGTACCGCATTCGATGGCAATTCGCACATCATAATCACTTTCAAGCCTTGGTCGCCGCGGCGTAGGTCAAACTTAGCAAGAAGGTCGATAACCGATGCGGCTTCGCTTGGTGTACGAACGAATGGGATCATGATCTCTACGTTTTTCAGACCCATCTCATTACGAACGCGTTTAATTGCCTGTGTTTCAAGCTCAAAACAGTCTTCGAATACTGGCGAGATATAACGTGATGCACCACGGAAACCTAGCATTGGGTTCTCTTCGTGCGGTTCAAAGCTCTTACCACCAACTAGATTGCTGTACTCGTTAGACTTAAAGTCTGACATACGAACAATTACGCGCTTAGGCCAGAATGCCGCACCAATTGTGGCAATACCTTCTGTTAGCTTACTCACGTAGAAATCGATAGGGTCTTTGTAGCCACGAATACGCTGACTGATTTCAGCTTTTAGCTCGTCACTTTGTTCGTCAAAGTTCAATAGTGCTTTCGGGTGAATACCAATCATCTTGTTGATGATGAACTCTAAGCGCGCAAGGCCTACACCTTCGTTAGGAAGTTGTGCGAAATCGAAGGCGCGATCTGGGTTACCTACGTTCATCATCACTTTAGTTGGTAGCAATGGCAGCTCGTCGACTGAAGAGCGCTTAACTTCAAACTCAAGTTCACCTTGATAAACGTAACCAGTTTCACCTTCAGAACAAGAGACTGTCACGGTAGCGCCATCTTGAAGGCTAGTCGTTGCAGTGCCACAACCCACGATTGCTGGGATGCCGAGTTCGCGGGCGATAATCGCTGCGTGACAGGTACGACCGCCTCGGTTTGTCACAATCGCAGATGCTTTCTTCATCACAGGTTCCCAGTCTGGGTCTGTCATGTCTGTGACAAGCACATCACCATCTTGAACCAAAGACATTTGGTCTAGTGAGTCTACTAAACGGACTGGGCCAGAACCAATGCGTTGACCGATTGCGCGACCTTCAACAAGAACGTCAGCCTTATTGTTTAGCTCATAGCGCTCAATAACATTTTGCTCGCTTTGAGAACATACGGTCTCTGGACGTGCTTGAACAATGTACAGTTTGCCGTCAATGCCATCTTTTGCCCACTCAATATCCATAGGACGTTGGTAGTGCTTCTCGATGATCATTGCTTGCTTCGCTAGCTCTTTGATCTCTTCATCGTTTAAAGAGAACGTTTGGCGCTCTTGCTCTGAGGTATCAATGATGTCTACCTGTTTGCCAATTTCTTGGTTGGTTGAGTAGATCATTTTGATCAGTTTAGAACCAAAGGTTTTCTTAACGATTGGGTAGTGACCCGCTTCAAGCATCGGCTTGTGGACATAAAATTCGTCAGGGTTAACCGCACCTTGAACAACCATTTCGCCAAGGCCCCAAGAAGAAGTAATAAATACAACTTGGTCGAAGCCTGACTCGGTATCTAGGGTGAACATAACACCTGAAGACGCTTTGTCTGAGCGAACCATGCGTTGAATGCCCGCTGAAAGCGAGATTCCGCGGTGGTCGAAACCTTGGTGAACACGGTACGAAATCGCACGGTCGTTAAACAGTGATGCGTAAACGTGTTTTGTTGCTTCAAGGACAGCGTCGATACCTTTCACATTAAGGAAAGTTTCTTGCTGACCAGCGAAAGAAGCGTCTGGTAAGTCTTCAGCGGTGGCTGATGAACGAACAGCGACTGAAAGCTCATCATTACCGCCAATAAGTTCTTGGTAGTTTTCACGTATATCCTGCTCTAGATCAGCAGGGAAGGGGGCTTCTAAAACCCATTGACGGATGGTAGCACCTGTCTTACGCAGAGCGTCTACATCATCAACGTCCAGTTCATCCAGCAATTGGTGAATGCGATCATCCAGTCCTTCAAAATCTAGGAACTGGTTAAACGCGTAGGAAGTGGTCGCAAAACCGTTGGGTACTGAAACGCCAGCATTGGATAGGTTAGAAACCATTTCACCAAGTGAGGCATTCTTACCGCCGACTTTGTCGACATCTTCCATGGATAGGCCATCGAACCAGAGGGTGTTCTTTTGCATGTCTTTCTCCAGAAACATTGCAGCTTTGTAGGGATTGGGCAAACGATTACGTAAAAGCTTAAAAAAATTCACAAGGAATTTTCAAAGCTGTGGGGGCCGTAACAGCAACCCGGGTTTTATTGTCGATATTATGGCTACTATCCTACTCAAAAGAATTTTAAAGTTTAAAAAAAAATGCAAATTGATATTCAAAGTCGTGATGTATTCTATGTTTCTGACGGAACGGCTATAACATGTGAAACATTAGGGCACGTTGTTCTGGGTCAATTCCCGTTTAAAGCTAATGAGAAAACCTTTCCTTTCATCGAAAGTGAAGACAAATTATCTGACCTGATAAAAGAAATCGAAACTTCATACCAAAGAAGTGGCATAAAGCCGTTGGTGTTTTTCTCCATCGTTATTCCTGAGTTTCGTCAACGTTTGCTAGAGTCGAACTCGTATGGGTATGACGTGTTAGAGAGTATCGTTCAGAAAGTACAAGATGATATTCAGATGCAACCAAAACCGAAGTTGCAGCGTTCGCGCAGTGTAGGACGCGATTCTGATAAGTACTTTGACCGAATCGCCGCGATTGAGTATACCTTGGCGCATGATGATGGAATTACCCTAAAGGGGCTTGAAGAGGCGGACATCATCTTACTGGGGGTTTCTCGAAGCGGGAAGACACCTACCAGCTTATATATGGCGATGCAGTTTGGTTTACGCGTGGTCAATTATCCATTTATTGATGATGACTTGAAGCGGATGAGGCTATTGCCCGAATTTGAGATTCATCGTCACAAGTTGTTTGGGTTGACCATCAATCCAGAGAGATTGACAGAAATACGCGAAAACCGATTAGCCGGTAGTGAATACGCCAGTAATGAGCAATGTTTACACGAGTTGCAAACGGTAGAGTCTTTGTTCCGCCGCGAGGCGATTCCTTATATCAATACCTCTTCTCTTTCTGTCGAAGAGATCTCGACGAGGGTGTTAGAGAAAACAGGGCTAAGAAGAAGACTGTTATAGCGTTTACTCTCGCTGTCGAATAGTGCGAAGGTGTTGATCTAAATACCGTTTTAGTTCATGCCTTTGCTCTAATTTGCGTGATATAAGCATGTAGAACTTGTGTGGTTTCATTTCAGGAACGGCGACAGAGACTAACTCATCCGTTATTAGGTCTATCCCCCACATCTCCTTTATCGCGTGCAGAATCTCTGCCCAGTTTAGGTAAATGTCGCACTTTCCCTCTCTCACTTGCTCAAGACAATCATGAACAGAATGACCAACGCGCGTAATGTTACTCAGTTGGAAATCGGAATAGTTATATCCGTGGTTGCCACAGACTCGGTATTGGCCAAGATCTTTGACATTTGAGATAACGAGCCCATTGGGAAACCGTTCTGTTGAGTAGACATAATGTGGGGTAATGGCGTAATACCAGTCGGTGTAGAGGTATTCTTTATCTCTTCGTACATTGAAAGAGGCACTAAGGGCTAAGTCGAATTCCCCATTTTTTGCCCCGCGAAGACATCGTGACCAAGAAGTCATGGTGATATCGTAGCTTATCCCTTGTTTGGTAAAGACTTCTTCCAATATGTCGACATCATAGCCTCGTGCTTTGTCGTTCAGGACATAGGTATAAGGCGGCCAGTCGATGGCATCTCCACAGACACGGATATGAGGAAGGTTATCTTGAGGGGCAGCGAATCCCCCAAAACTGAGTAACAAGCTAAGAACAATAATCAAAGGGCCAGTGATCCGAACCATCTTATAGCGCCTCTCAAGCACGATAACTTGAGTATAGCCAAGGTTCTCTGACCCTTCTAAATTACCTAAGCAGCCGGATAAATGAGAGGGAAGTCGAGCGTAGGATGCGGCGCAACAATGGAGTCATAACCGTAAACACGTTTAATCATCTCCGGTTGCAGAGCTTTCCACGGCGCGTCATCGCAAACTAGCTTGCCATCATGAAGCACGATTAATCGATCTGAGTATTGAGCGGCTAAGTTCAAATCATGCAGCACGACAATAACAGCAGTATCGTGTTCATCGGCTAGTTTGCGCGCAATCTTCAACGTATTGTGCTGGTGGGCTAAATCTAACGCGGAAGTTGGTTCATCAAGCATTAAGATCTTATTTTCGCCTGCCTGATCAAGCTGAACGAGAACGCGAGCCAAATGAAGTCGCTGTTTCTCACCGCCAGACAGTGATGGGTACAAACGGTCACTTAAGTGAGTGACGTCCGTCATCTCCATATACTTATTCGCGAGCTTTTGTGCAGACTTGTTTGGCACATTCAAAGGAATCGCCCCAAGCTCAACCACTTCATGGGCAAGAAATGGGAAACTCAATGTGCTGTGTTGTGGCAGCATTCCGAGGTGCTTCGCTAAATCTGCTGGTTTCCATTGCTCTCGCGGTTGGTTGAAATAGTGAATGTCACAGCGTGACGGTATTTCTCCGCAAAGCAGTTTAAGCAATGTACTCTTACCTGCACCGTTTGGCCCTAGAAGTGTGGTGACTTCTCCGGCTCGAATATCGATATTAATATCATCCAGTACCTTGCGAGCGCCGAACTTCATGGAAATATGTTTACCTGATAAAACAACTTTACTCATCAGATGATTTTTCCTTTTTGCTTGAAGAGTAGATAGATGAAGAAAGGCGCACCGATGAGTGCTGTCACAATACCAACAGGCAACTCCGCAGGAGCGACGACAACGCGGGAGAACATATCGGCGAACGTAAGCAGTAAAGCGCCCATCAGTGCCGAGATTGGCAATAGGGTTCGGTGATCTGGGCCTGATAGCATTCTACCTAGGTGAGGAATGACCAAGCCGATAAAGCCAATCATGCCAGAAACGCTCACAGTGACACCAACACCAACAGCGGTTAACAGAATAAGCTGACGCTTCAAGCGCTGTACAGGAATTCCTAGATGGTTGGCTTCCGCTTCGCCTAGCAAAAGAGCGTTAAGTGACATCGCCTTTCGCACAAATATGAACATCAGTAAAACCAGTGTGATTGCACATAAGATTATGCTTGTCCAATTTGCGCCTGCCAATGACCCCATCGACCAGAGTGATAAGTCACGCAGCATTTGGTCATCGGCAATAAAGTTCATGTAACCGATTCCCGCACCCGACAGAGCACTAATCGCCACACCGGCTAACAGCATGATAGTCACAGACGTGCCCATCTTGCTTGTGCCTAGCTTATAGACAAGGACAGTCGTCAGTGCCCCACCAAGAAAGGCAAATATTGGTACCGCAGCTAAATTCATGAACTGCGGGTATTGCTCACTAAGATCGGCAAACAGAACGATAGCTAACGCAGCACCCAATGACGCACCTGCAGAGACACCAATAATACCGGGTTCAGCAAGGGGGTTGCGAAACAAACCTTGCATTACGGTACCGCAGATAGCGAGTATTGCGCCTACCAGCATGCATAAGATAGTGCGTGGAAAGCGTATTTCATGGATAACCAAATTCACATGTGGGGCTAACTGTTCTGAACGAAACATAAGGCTTTGGACACTTTCCAAAAAGCCAATGTTCATAGGGCCAACAGTGACGGAACTGATCGCAGTAACAACCAAGGCAATACCAAATATGGCAACAGCAGCGCTAAGCGGCAGACGGCGTAGAAGCATAGTAGTGACTCGTTATTTCAGAAGCTGGCTTAAGCGCTCAGCTTCAGACAGGCTTTTTAGTCCCAGTCCGCCGACTAATGCGTGACCATCAATTTGAATAAACAGTTTGTTCTGTCCTGCTGGCGTTGCCGCGAGCATTGGCATTTTCTTCAATATTTCGTCGGCACCACCCAGTTTGTTATAACTGCGTCCACTGACCAAAATAATGTCTGGCTGCATTTCAACCATCGCTTCGGTAGAAAGCGGTTTGTATGAGCTTAACTGGCTCGCGGCTGGGTTAATACCACCAGCGAGTTCAATGATGGCGTTAGGTGTGGTATCTCGACCCGCGACATTAGCAGGTCTTCCTTCGTGGATAAGTAGGAACAGCACTTTCTTCGCTGATTTTTGCTGGGATTTGTTCTTTTCTAAACTAGCAATCTGCTCGGTTACTTGCTTTTTCAACTTGCTTGCTTGCTGCTCTGCTTGAGTCAGTGCGGCGATTCCATCAATACGTTCAAGAAGACCTTCAGGAGTTGGCTTTGTATTGACGATATCAACTTCAACACCTGCTGAGCGAAGCTGGCTGAGAGCCGTCTCTGGCCCCATCTCATCCGAGCCAATCAAGCGATTTGGACCGAGAGCCAAAAGGCCTTCTGCTGATAAACGTCGGTGATAACCTATTTTTGGCAGCTGCAATGATCCTGGTAGTTCGCTAGTGACGTCAACCGCGACCAGCTTCTCCTGCTGATTTAAAGCGATAAGCAATTCTGTAACGGCACTTCCTGCACTCACAATTCTTTCGCTAGCGAATGATGTTGAAGCCAATAACGATAAAGAAAGGGCGGTTACGGTTTTTAAAAGGGCTTTTTTATACATGTTGAACTCGATTATTTAGATTCTTCCGTGAGTAGCTGTGTCGCTTGAATACCGTTTTCTTGCAAAAAGGCGAGCAACTTCACTAGGTGCTGCACTTCGGCTGTTTTATCTGCACCTATCACGATGGGCTGTTTGTTAGATTTATATTCTTCCAGTAACGCTAGGGTGAAATTCTCCCAGTCTATGTATTCTTTTCCATCAATTGCCCAGTGAGGTGCTGCCTCCAAGATATTGACGGTTAGAGATTTAGTATCCACTTCTGACACTACTTGCGAGTCAGTGGTGGGCAGGTCAACTTCAAGTGAGTCGAGCTTTACTGCCGCGGTGAGCATCAAAAACACCATGACGATAAAAATAATATCGAGCAGAGGCGTAAGATCAGGGGTCAAGCCGAAGCGATTTTCTTCCTGCTTAACCTTGATCATGAACTCGCCTCAGTTGCTAAGTTCGCGGAGGGCTTTGTTGTGGTCAAAGCGTTATCTGGTGAGACATGCTGAAGGCTAATTCCTTCCAACCAGAGATTTACGTAGTTAAGAGTGTGCTCTAATTTCGCCATGACTTTATCGGCCCACAAACCGAGAAGTTGGGCTCCGGCGATCGCGGGTAGAGCAATAAGAAGACCAGCGGCTGTGGTTCTCATTGCCAAACCAAGTCCGTCAGCTAGGTCATTAGGGGTAATGTTGCCTGTCGAGGCCGCGACGCCTTTAAACATCTCTATCAGACCTAATACTGTTCCCAGTAAGCCAATCAGTGGGCTAATGACTCCAATCAGAGTCAGTAGCCTTAATCCTGAATTAAGCTGGTGGCGTTTTTCTTGTAACCACATACCTGCGGCGTCTTCACGCAGAGTTTTAGAAAATGAGTGGTGAGCAAGTAACATGGCCACGCCTTTGTAGAGCAAAGGTCGGCGAGGTGAGAGTTTTTCTGCTAACGCCTCGATTTGATGGCTGTCAGTTGGGCTAATCTGCTTTAGTTCGCTACGAATGGCTCGTTTGCCAACACCTAGGCTAATCATGACTTGAAAAAGACGCTCGGCAATAATCATTACTGTGAGTGCTGAGCAGATGATCAATGGCCAAGCCATAAGACCTAATTGTTGTTGCAATTGCTGTAATTGTTCCATTATCGATCCAACTTAAAACGAACAGGGATTTGAACGCGATGAGCCATTTTTTGCCCATCGACAGAATGAGGAGAGAATCGCCATTTTTTGATAGCCGCTAGTGCTGACTTATCAAGCATGTCAGTGCCTGAAGATGAGATAAGGACTTGTTTAACCTGTTTACCATCTTTGTCTAACCAAATTTCGTATAGTGCAATACCTTCAACACCACGTTTTCTCGCTAATCGAGGATACCTAGGAGCGGATGGTCGAGTAAGAAATGATGGTTTGGTGACCATTACGGGTTGAGAGCTTGCCCCTTGATTAACCAGCCCTGGCTGGGCTTTCGATTCGTGTTGCTTAGGCGCTTGCTTTTTTTCAACTACCTTTTGCGCGGGTTTCTCTTTTGTTTGGTTAGCCACAGGTTGTTTCTTCGGTACAGGTTTCGCTTTGGTGACCTTTTTTTCTACTTTGGGCTTTTTCTTGACGACTTTCTTTTCGACTGGTTTAGGTTGTTTTACAACCTTTTGGGGCTCAGGCGGAGTCACTTGTTCTTTAGAAGGTTCTGGTTCAGCTTTTGGTTGTGACTGTGTTACCGGTTGTTCTACTGGTGTGGCAGGCGGTGTCGCGACTGCTTTAAAATTAATCGACACAGAACTTGATTGCGCCCCGGCAGGCATTGCAAAGGCTTTTGGCTCTTGTGCAACGAACACGAACGCAGCGTGGATAGCTAACGAAATGCTACCAGCAATGGTGTATCGCTTGACGTTCACTTAAGTTCTCCATGATTCATATCGGTGACCAGACGGATTAGAATTATTACCCACAATGCAAATAAGATCAATTATCAATTGCATTATCATTAGCGCCAATTTATGATCGTTTCAAGTTTTTAAGAATTTAGCGTGAGGCTAGAGCTGACAAGCGCTGAGAGATTTATGAAATGCTAGATATTTATAAATTTGATGAATCAATTTTGGCGGCAGATACGCCAGATCCACTTCGCTTTGCTTTTGCCAAAAAGTCCTCCCCTCATGCAGGAGGTATGGCAGCCCCTTTATTGCCTGAGCAGAAAGCTGAAGTATTAAATAGACTCTATGCCTCACAAGGGGAAAAAAATGATAAGCGTTGCTTATACATTCACATTCCTTTTTGTCGAGTTCGCTGTACCTTTTGTAACTTTTTCCAAAATGCTGCTAGCCGAAAGCTTGTTGATGACTATTTCGAAGCCTTGATGGTTGAAATTAAGCACAAAGCAGCAATGCCTTGGACGCAATCTGGAACCTTCCACGCTGTTTATATTGGTGGGGGGACGCCTACAGATCTGTCGGCGGAGCAAATCGAGCGATTAGGTAAAGCCGTTCGAGCGTATTTCCCTCTATCGACTGATTGTGAGATCACCCTAGAAGGACGAATTAACCGCTTTAGTGATGAAACATTTGAGCGCGCTTTAGAGGGTGGTTTTAATCGGTTTTCATTCGGCATCCAGAGCTTTAACACTCAGGTTAGACGCAGTGCGAAACGCCTCGATGATCGAGATGCAGTACTAGAGCGAGTGAGCTCCTTAAGTGCGACTGACCAAGCGCCAATAATTTTAGACTTACTCTATGGTTTGCCTTACCAAACTTTAGAGGTGTTTGAGCAAGATCTGAACGACTTCATGTCAACGGGTGCTCACGGGTTAGATTTATACCAGTTAGTGGTTGGTGGTAACGCACCAATGTTAAACCTAGTGGAGAAAGGAAAGATCCCCGCACCAGCAACGACACCTGATAAAGCATCAATGTACGGGCTAGGTTCTGCGTTTATGCAAAAACATCACATGCGACAGCTCAGCGTTAATCATTGGGCTAGAGATAACCGTGAACGGAGCCAATACAACTCGTTAGCAAAAACCTATGCTGAGGTCTTACCGATTGGCTGCGGGGCAGGCGGCAACATCGGTGGCTACGGTATGATGAATCATCGAACACTAGAAACCTACATGACAGCAATGAAGTCTGGTGACTCATTAGTCGCGATGATGACTAAGCAGCACACGTTGGAACCGATTTTTTCTGTACTGAAATCAGGCTTCGACTGCGGTGTGTTGTCGCGTGCGGCAATGCCTAAATTCCTAGGACTATCCTCATTCGATTTCTTATTACCTTTATTCCACAACTGGCAAGAAAAAGGGCTAGTTCAAGTTGAAGGTGATTACCTCTCATTAACTTTGGCTGGGCAATTTTGGGCAGTAAGCCTCGCTCAAGCTTGTATTCAAGTACTACAGTCAACGTATCAAGAAAAAAACGCGCTCAAATCAGTCGCGATGTAAATGGAAAAACTATGGAAGCACTAAAACAGCAGGTTGCTCAGCTTATCGAGCAAGAACCCACTCTACTACCCGCAGCCATTGCTGAGAAACTCAATGTCTCTGAGTTTGAAGCGGTAGCGGCCTTACCTGAAGAAATGATTGCTTTGGTGGATGGAGAACAAGCTCAGCATATCTTAGAGAGCTTAGTTGGATTCGGCCCTGTTACTACAATTGTTCATTCTTTTGGTTCAATCTTTGAAGTAAAAGCGCCGTTTCCTAAAGGGAAAGTTGCGCGTGGTTACTACAACTTGATGGGACGTGAAGGCGAACTACACGGCCATCTGAAGCTAGATAATGTTAAGAACATTGCTTTAGTGAGCAAACCTTTCATGGGTAGAGAAAGCCACTACTTTGGTTTCTTTTGTGAAGCGGGAAATAACATATTTAAGATCTACTTAGGTCGTAATGAAAAGCGTGAGTTGATTGAATCGCAGGTAGCGACATTCAAACAATGGCAGCAAGAGTTTAAAAAGTAATTCAGAATAATAATAGTAAGAGAAAGTTAGGAGCCTCAACATGGATCAACAAGTTAAACAAGAACGCCTTCAAGGACGTCTTGAGCCTGAAATTAAAGAGTTTCGCCAAGAGCGACGTACACTGCAACTGGCGACAGTCGATGAAAATGGTCGTCCAAACGTAAGCTACGCACCATATGTGCAAAACCAAGATGGCTATTTCGTTCTTATCTCTGAAATTGCTCGTCACGCGCGTAACCTGCAGGTAAACCCGAATGTTTCGATCATGATGATTGAAGATGAAGATACCTCTAAGCAGCTATTTGCTCGTAAGCGTCTAACGTTTGATGCAGTGGCTTCAGTAGTAGAGCGTGATACTGAGCAGTGGACTCAAGTTGTTGCACAAATGCAGGGTCGTTTCGGTGAAATCATCGAAGGTCTAAGCCAGTTGCAAGACTTCGTTCTATTCAACCTTAAAGCCGACAAAGGTCTGTTTGTAAAAGGTTTTGGCCAAGCATATCAAGTGTCAGGTGATGATTTAGTAGACTTTGTTCACCTAGAAGAAGGGCATAAAAAGGTATCAAACGCTTAAATTTGTTTTAAGTTTAAGAGCCTAGTAAGCTAATTCTATTCAAAGGAGCCACATTGGCTCCTTTATTTTTGCCAAGGATTTATTATGCGCCCTGTAAGTAAAGAGCATGGGGAGATCTGCTACCCGTTTATCTATGAAGATAGCCCTGTGTGTGATTTCGAAATTGCTGCTGATGAACTGTGTAGTCGAATCGGCTTAGTACTGACCATGGAATTAGACACACTGTGCCGCGATATTTTAAGCCGCGTGCAGCCGAATGTTTATCACTTGAATGGTTCCGTTCGAGGTAAATTAGCGATTGATGAGCAGCAAGTCCAAGAACTCTATCAAGACTATAACTTGTTGAGAGATAAGCTAGATGGCGGGTTTCGAGGCTTTGTCCTTCCCGGCGGTCATCCTATTTCTGCAGAGCTGCATCTATGCCGAACTCAGGCGAAGAAAACAGTCCGCGCCTTGGTTGCGGTTGAACATTCCGGTAAAAAGTCTCCAGCGCCAATTCTATTCCGCTACGCTAACTTACTCGCTAACGTGATGTATACATTGGCTTCTTACACCAATTTGCTTCATGAAGTGGATGAAGTCGAGTTTGTTAGCCGCAGTTACTAAACCTGCAACATAAAGATAAGAGAAGGGGCTACACAGGCCCCTCATTGTTAGAAGCTAGAGCCGGGTTGAGTTAGGAATTCCACCTCTTCAGGGCTACTCGCTCGCCCAAGAATGTCATTGCGATGTGGATAACGTCCGAATCTGTCAATAATCACCTTGTGCTTTAGTTCAAACTCGTAATTGTTTTCCATTCCCGTCACGTTAAACAGCTCAATCGCTTGTTGATGGATGATCGCTGACTCGCTGTGCATAAATGGCATATAGAGAAAGCTTCTTTGCTTGGTTTCTAACTTTTGGTCAAGCCCTAATGAAATCGCTTCTTGTGCGAGGGCGAGTGCCAAAGGATCTTGGGCAAATGCCTTAGGAGTGTTGCGATAGATATTGCGAGAAAACTGGTCTAACACAATGACTTCAGCGAGTCGCCCTTTAGCAGAGTCTCTCCAAGTGAACAGTTCACTTTGTGCGGCGCTAGTAAGTAAATCTTCAAAACGAGATGTGATTATCTTATCTAGCTCTGAGCTGCTGACAAACCAGTCTTTTGGCTCTAACTCGTTAAACCAAAAATCGAGAACGTCTGTTGCATTGGGAAGTGTACTCATAATTCTATCCGTATAATTAGGGAGTTAACTGATGATGGATAAGAGTGGCGAGCTTTTCAACCCCAAGTTTCCAATTTGGGTTCGATAAAAAGTTGGAGCAGCTAAAGCGGATGCAATGTGAGTATTGTCCTGAGGTATCAAAAATGGTGCCGGGTAAAATGCTGATTCCTAGCGATTTTGTTTGCTGATACAAAGCACTACTATCGAAACCATTTGGTAATGCGAGCCACAATAAAAACGAACCTTGCGGCAAGATGAGTTTAAACTTACCGTTTAAACTCGGGTACTGGTTGAGGCTACTGCTTAGCTGTTGGTAAAACAGCTTAGTGTTATTTTGGTACAAGCGCTGCATGCGTTGCACGTGCTGGCGATACTTGCCAGAACCGAGGAAATCGGCCACAGCAGATTGCATTAGATTCAGGCTGCCCATGTTGTCACAGACGAGGAACTTTTCAATTTGTGCTTGGTATTGTCCTGCCAGTATCCAGCCTATACGCAAGCGAGAATCAAGCATCTTAGAAAGCGAATTCACGTAGATGACCCGATCTTGCGTATCAAGAGTCTTCAGTGGCGGGATCCCTTTATCAAATGCAAGTGCACCAAAAACATCATCCTCAATGATGGGAATAGACCCCGTTACCTCAAGTAATTTCAAACGGTTGTCTAAAGGCATTCTCGCCCCGGTCGGATTGGTAAAGTTGGGAGTGACGAGCAGTGCTTTCACATCCCAGTTATCTAGCGCATCTTGCAGTGATTGAGTATCGATACCAGTACGGGGACAGCTTGGAATCTCGACTACTTTCAATCCTAAGGACTCCATCAATAGTAAGTTACCAAAGTAACAAGGTGACTCAACCGCAATGATGTCTCCTGTCTTGGTCAAAGCACGAAGCGCTAAACTGATCGCCTGTTGAGCTCCATGAGTAATGGCAATCTCATTTTTGCCTGCATTTACACCGAGATCTTGGCTTATCTTGATGAGATGTTTGAGTAACAGCTCGTTGCCCGGAGGCAGTTGATAGTGGCTTGGGGTATGGCTTTGACGTCGACTATGGCGACCTATTTCTGCATAAAGACTTTTAATCGCAGGCGTATTTATATTTGGATGAGCAGAGCCTGTCGCCAAGAGCTCCTGTTGGTGTGAGTAAGTAAGGATCTCTTTACACACCGAAAGCAAATCAACGTTGTTCGGTGCATGTAGCGACGGCGCTTGAGAGTGACGAGCAGACACGCGATAACCTGATTTAGGAACCGTATAGATCATGCCCTGTGCCTCGAGCTCTTGATAAGCACGAATGACGGTGTTTTTACTCACGGTTAATGTATCGCTTAGTGAGCGAATCGAAGGTAGCTTATCTTCATCTGCCAACAAGCCAGTATCAATCTTCTGTCTGATGTATTGCTCAACCATCAGATACTTATTACTCGCATTCATTAATCTGTACCCAATAAATAATCCAAATCTGTATCTTTAAGCTTTTTCTGTACCTGTTAAAGTAAACCTATATTAACGTTTAGATCCAGAGGAAAGTTCATGTTAGTACGGCTCATCCCATTTGTGTTTGTTGTTCTTTGGGCTTCAGGCTTTGTTGGTGCAAGGTTTGGGCTTCAGTATGCCGAGCCTGCGACATTGCTTTCGTTGCGTATGGTGTTGAATGTTGCCTTGTTCGCGGTTTTGATTGCGTTCTTACGCCGCCGATTACCAACAGGTAAAGCTTTGCTGCATTGCGCAGTGGTTGGGGTACTTATTCATGGGTTCTATCTTGGTGGAACTTACCTTGCCATTGACCTAGGTATGCCTGCAGGGTTGAGTTCACTCTTGGTCGGTCTACAGCCAATACTAACTGCGTTAATATTAGTTTCTTTCGTAGGACAGTCATTTAAAGCCTCTCAATGGATGGGATTAGCGCTTGGCTTTATCGGGATAAGTCTAGTCTTGATGGGTAAAGTAGATTGGCAATCTGAAACGCATAAGATAGCGGCGATCATTCTTTGTTTGATCTCTTTGGTTGGTATCACTGTTGGTACTCTGTATCAGAAAAAGTTCTGCCAAGGCGTCGATATGGTGGGCAGTGCGGCGGTTCAGTATTTTGCGGCGAGCCTATTGTTTATCCCCTATGCTGCGAATTTTGAATCCATGCAGATTGATTGGAGTTTACCGTTTGTTCTTACCATGACTTGGCTAGTGGTGGTGCTGTCATGTGTTGCGATTCTGCTACTGCTTTATATGGTTGAGCATGGCGCGGCATCCAGTGTAGCTTCCGTCTTTTACCTAGTACCGCCAACAACTGCTGTCCAAGCTTGGTTGATGTTTGGTGAGTCTTTTGATGGCCTTGGTGTGCTTGGCTTTGCCTTTGCTGCTCTGGCGGTGTATTTGGTTGCCAAAGCGCCTGAGTTTAGAATTTTTAAGCGCGCAAAAGATAAACTCGCTAACCCACACTCTTTATAGGTATTGGCAAATTTAGCCAAAGATCTATAATCCTGCTCCTTATTGATGTTGAGCTTTTTGTGTGAAAGAAAGTAGAAAACCAGATCGAGTAGCCGCAATGAAAGGCATTATTGAGCAGGTAAAAAACACCTTACCTCTTTATGCGCCAGAAACGTTTGTGTGTGGCACCAAGGGTAATTGCGTCGGTTGTCCTAAGAAGTTGTTAGAAATGGTCGACTCTGAGCTGAGCTATTGGGAGTCGGCGATAGATAGAGGTATCACTCCGCAGTTCGATGAGATTCGCCGATTTGGTAAAATGTGCTCAAGTGTTAAACGCGGATTAAGCCGAAACGGTTTAATTTAATTGATTCTCCTCCTTTAGAACTGGTCATCTGTAGACTAACTTTAGTATTAGATGGCAACTAGGGGGAGAGCATTGTGATTCACAACATCTCTGTTTACCGTTTGCTTATGGCGCTTGCTGTTTGGTCGTTATCTCCAAGCGTGCTGAGCAACGACAAGGATTTACGAGAAGTCTCGTTTTATACCGAGGCTTACCCGCCTGCCAATTTCCTCAAAGATGAAAAAATTACTGGCTACTCTGTGGAGATTCTGATGGAGGCGAGTGCCTTAGTCGGTGAGCCTGTCACGCTGTCGCAGATGACCCTTCAACCTTGGGCGCGTTCGTATCGTACGGTACTGACACACAAAAACTCTGTGCTTTTTTCAACAACACGCTCTGAACATCGTGAAAACTTGTTTCAATGGGTAGGGCCAATCGTCGATATCAAAATCGTTGTCCTTGCTAGGAAAGATTCAAACATTAAGATTAATGATGCGCTTGATATGGCGAATTACCGTATTGGCGTGATTCGAGACGATATCGGTGAGCAAAGCTTACTAGAACTCGGTATTCCGAGAAACTCGATGCAAGAGGCCTCTTACGTCACCGTGCTGGCCGAGCAGTTAATGAAAAAGCGTATTGATTTATTGGTTTACGCTGAGCGAGCCGCTTACTGGTGGTCAAGGCAGGCAGGTGTTGACCCAGATATGTTTGAAGCGGTTTATGTGGTTAAAGAGGGGGATGTTTACTTTGCCGTTAATCGTAATACAGACAAAGAAATCGTCGATAAGCTACAAAAGGGGCTCGAACTGCTAAAACAAAAAGATGAGTCGGGTAATAGTCGCTATCAACAAATACTCGATAAGTATTAAGGACAGCGATTCGCTGCCCTTATGCGGTTAGACTTTGGCTTTTTTTACAAAGTATGGGTTGTCGAACTTTTTAGGGTTTCCTAATTCAGAAACCACCAACTTGTTCCATAACTGAAGATCAAATTCACCCTTCTCAATCGAAGGGTACAGCGTTTCTGCTTCTTCAAGAGCGAAGCGGATGAACTGCTTCTTCTTAATTTGATTGTATTTACGTGCCACACGATTGTGCTTTGAAATCCATTCTTGTTTAAACGCAATCAAGCCTGGTTCTGCTTCTTCTAGTGGTAATCTCGATAAGTAAATACGCTTGTATGACACCTTACGGTCCATCATGGTGCGCATTGCAGTTTGAATGTACTTACCATGATTGGTAATCGAGATTTCGTTGTTATCGAAAAGTTGGACACTCCAACCCGACGGAAAAAAGTTAGGCTTTCGGTACTGCTTGTTCCTAACTTCGATTGCTTGGTGCATGACAAGATCAGAAGTGCCGTTGAACGTCTGCTGCCATTTGCCTATTCGGATCTGTACAGCCGTTGGCAATCGATAAATATTGGTGAATTTATCTTGTTCCATATTAGGTACACTATTATACGTCTATGAATATGAAGACGGGAAAAAGGCGAACACGCGGAGCGCCTTTGACATTGCTTGTTTTTTATTCTGCCACAGTGTAATGACTAGCGCGTGTGCAATCTAGTGGATTGAGTCAATTATAAGTCAGAAATGTGGCGGCTTACTTTAGCGTTAGATTATACATGATAACGACTGGCTGTGCGATATGTGAGCGATAACAGTTGTATCATTTCATTACGCTATACTTCTATAGCTTAAACAATACCCTATAAAGTGTATCTACTACTATGGGGCTACCGCACCGCCTAGGGTTAAATTCGATGGCCATTTTGAAATTCGATTGCCACCAAGAAAGATATTGCCTTTTACCGTCATGGTGTCGGGAAACGCGGTAATCTTAGACCCTCCGATATAAAGATTGCCGTCGATGGTGATTCCCTCTGGGAGTGTTTCAAGCGGAGTGCGTATCACGCTGAGATCCCCTTTTACACGTAACCTTGGCGGTAAAGAGGTGAGGGGAGTGTCTGTTAGATTGATATAGCCGCCGACTTTTACGCCAGAAGGCCATCTTGTGATTTTGGAGCCAAGAAGGTTGGCATAACCTTTAATGGTTACCCCTTTATCTATCTTACGTAGGCTGCAGTTGGTTGCAGTTAGGCTACCCTGAATATCGACGCCCTTGGGAATTCGCTTAATCGAGGTTTTGGCAATGTTTAGGTTACCTTTGATCACCAAACCACTGGGCAGTTCGGTATAGGGTTTATTACGCAAATCCAAGTTACCATAATTGTCTAGGTGGTTAAGAATGCGAAACTGATCTAAAGCAACAGCATGAGTATTCAGAGAAAATATGACTAACAAGATTGAAAACAGAATACGCAGCATAGTCGAATGAGTTTGAAAGAGTGATACCTAATATTAAGTCTAGGCTTAAATAGTGCAATGATATTGGCCACTAGAAACAAAAAAACGGGCTGAATAGCCCGTTTTAGATAAAAATCAAATAGTTGATTATCGCGCTAGAGAGCGAGTTTTCAGTTCAAAGATAAGTTTCTCAGCACTTACCTCAAACTTAAAACGAGCCGTTAGCTCAGTTGACTCTTCATTGATTGGCGACACTTCAAATTCAACAGCCGCACAAACTTGCTTGGCTAACTCAACATACTTATCCAGTTCTGACTGTAGTAGCGCTTGACCCGCTGCAAAGATAGTTACTTCGGCAACATCATCACCTTCTTTAATGATGAAACCCATTTCGCCTACACAGCCACATGCTTCGCATACTTGTTCTGGTTCGGTGCTCATCTCAAATCAATCCTCTTACAAATAATAGGGCTATATTAACCAGTAATTAGATCTGAATCCATAAAAAGGACTCTGCTAACTTTAGAGAAAATAACAGTATGATCTATTGTTTGCTGAAATTTTGCGCAACTATAAGTGCGGCGAATTGGTTGGCTCTAAGTGTGATTTAGATCAATAAATTACGAAAATTCATGTCATTCTCATGTCAGAATGCTATTCAGTTAGTTGTAAGCTCCAACAATTTGTAAGATTATCGGTCGCTCAATATTATATAAACAAAAAGATAACGTCCTTTGATTTCATAAATACTATCAATGGTTATTTGTGGAAAATTAGCTTGCATTACACAACAATTAGATGAGCCGTATGGTTTAATTGTGGTTTGGTTTTTTACGTTGAGTTATGACGTACGATACTAAAACGGAAGTTAGTGACATTGGACGTCAATAATTAAAGACGGATATACAGAGAGAAGAGCCTAAACATGCCAAAGCGTAGTAAAGAAGATACTGAGATCACCATCCAGAAAATAATGGATGCGGTAGTAGACCAACTATTACGACTCGGTTACGACAAGATGTCGTATACGACACTAAGCCAACAGACAGGCGTATCAAGAACAGGTATTAGTCACCATTTTCCAAAGAAAACCGACTTCACTGCTGCACTGGACGGTCGCATTTTTAAAATGTTTGTCGAGCACGTTGATTTCGAAAACGGACTGGACGCATTTTCATCTAGCTGGGTTGCTGCGCTAGATAACGAGGAGTTTCGTGCGATCCTACGTCTACTATTCCACCACATTGTGACTTCTCAAAGCACACACGAGTTTGCCAGCAATGGTATTGAGCGTCTTTACAAGGTTTGTGAAGAGAAGTTTGGTGATGGCAGTGCGAAAGAACTTGAGTGGCTAATTGGTCGTTCATTGATTCGAATGGCGCAATAGCCAAAAAATAAAGCCTTCTTCGGAAGGCTTTTTTGATCCTATTAGAGCCTAATATCGGTGGCTATAGCTTTCTGAACTGAGTAACGAGCTTACCTTGCGAACCTAAATTTTCGACCAGACCTTCACATTCATCTTTCGTGTCACTTGCCAGCACATTGGTAGCGGCACATACATCACTGATTGACTGAACGCTAGAGTTCATTTCATCGGTCACTCTCGCCATCTCTTCAATCGCAGTCGCGATTTGATTGTTTCGATCTGAAATATCAGTGACTTGATGAAGTAGGGCGTCCAGCTTGTCTCCAGAGGTATTGGCGCAGTCGACACAAATATCTGAAAGCTGATTGCCTTCATTCATGGCTTGAACTGCCTTTTCAGTGCTGGCTTGAATAAGTTTGATAATGTTCTGGATCTCTTCTGTTGATTCATGGCTTCGCTGCGCTAATTGACGAACCTCATCCGCTACAACGGCAAAGCCTCGACCTTGTTCGCCAGCTCGTGCCGCTTCAATCGCTGCATTGAGGGCTAATAAGTTGGTTTGCTCTGCGACACCTTGAATGATGACCAGAACTTCACCGATAGTTCGACCATGTTCTACTAACTGTTGAATAACCTCGGAAGCAACACCCAGCTGTTTGGATAGTTCATTGATGGAGTCAATAGTTTGAGTAACGGAAGCTCTACCTTCATTCGCTGCAGTTCCAGCTTGCTCTGTAACGTCGGAAGCACTTTGCGCATTTTGCGCAATCTCATTGGCGGTAGAGTGCATTTCATTGATGGCAGCGGCAACTTGTTCTGTTTCCGATGTTTGACCTATAAGGTTCTCGGCTGTTGTCTCACAGTTTTGTGCTGAAGAGCTCGCAGCTTTAGATATCTGCTGATTGGAGTCTTGAATACGTCCAACAATAGAGTTGATTTCAGATTGGCGCATTTTGAGGGCCAGTTGAATCTCAGATATATCATCGACACGCTTGTTGTAAACCAATTCCATCAGCGGGTTATCGAACACCTTACGCGCATCTTCCGATAATGATTCGAGACGACGAGTAAGAACAAAAGCAGCCGCAGTTCCCAGTAGGAAAAATCCCCAAATGGCCATTGCTGGTGACGCTTGAGCGATTAAACTGGTGACTATTGCAATAACCAACAAGGCGAGAGCCATACGTTGCCACAAACGAGTTCGAGGAAGCTTTAGCTGTATCGGTGTTTTTCCTTGATTTAGCTGAGCGTAAAGCTTTTCAGCATTTTTGACGTGCTCTCTTTTTGGGGCAAGGCGTACAGATTGATACTCGACCGTTTTGCCATTCTCTTTAATGGGAGAAGCAAAGGCATCGACCCAATAGTGGTCCCCATTTTTACAACGGTTTTTTACCAACCCCATCCAAGAGTTACCTTGCTTTAGATAACCCCACATGTTTTCGAAGGCTGCTGGTGGCATGTCTGGGTGCCGAACAATATTGTGTGGTTGGCCCACTAGCTCATCTAATGTGTAACCGGCAACCTCACAAAAGTCTTGACTAGCATAGGTGATATGGCTGCTTGGCTTGGTGATCGAGAGTAGATTGTACTCCGGTGGATACGTGACTTCCCTTTGAGTTACGGGTTGGTTTACGCGCATAAGGTTCCCCTATTACTTCCTGTTCTTAAACGATTTCTAATGACCGAGTTCCATTCAGTATATGAACAAATTGAATACTTGACCTAATTACTAAGGATTAATTTTGTTTTTGATTATTTTGTTATTTGTCACGCCAATAATGTGAACTAAGCTTAATTGCATAATCAATTATTAAGACTTTAGTTGAAGCGTTCCTAGAGCGACGAGTCAAGGTGAGGAAGCAAGGATGTCAAACAATAAGTCAGTCGGTTCATATACAAGTGCAGACAGCTTACTCAAGTTGCATGATTTAACTGAAGCAGACTTGGCGCTTATCCGAAAGTTTGGTGATCTCATGTTGCCTAAGTTACATGAGTATGTTGGTCACTTTTATGACTGGCTGGAGAATCAACCCGAATACATTCAGTTCTTTGCGGACGATAAAAAGTTAAAACGGGTTCAAAATGCACAGGTTGAGTATTGGGGGACATTTTTCAAAGCCAAGGTTGACGACGAATACGTTAAACAGCGTCGAGACGTAGGTGAGGTGCATGCACGTGTCGGTTTGCCTCTACCTACATACTTCGCAGGTATGAATATCTCGATGGTTATATTCACCAAAAGGATGTACGACGGAAGTTTATACAGTGATGAGTACAGCTCACTGGTGACCGCCTTTACGAAACTGCTTCATTTAGATACTACGATCGTGGTTGATACCTACTCTCGATTGATCAATCGTCGTATCGCTGAACAGAGCGAAGCGCTTTTGGCTATGTCTACTCCGGTGACCATGGTGTGGCAAGATATTTTGATGTTGCCCATTGTGGGCATTATTGATTCTAAACGCGCGCAAGACATCATGTCGGCAGTGCTTAACAAAATATCGGAACACCGCGCCAAAATATTCATCATGGATATCTCTGGCGTTGCCGTTGTCGATACTGCTGTTGCCAATCACTTTATTAAGATAACTAAAGCCACCAAGTTGATGGGCTGCGATTGCTTAGTGTCGGGCGTTTCACCTTCGATTGCTCAAACCATGGTTCAGCTTGGTATCAACGTCGGTGAAGTCCAAACCAACGCTACTTTAAGAGACGCACTAGAAAATGCGTTTGAAATGATGGGGTTGAATGTACAGGCACTAAAAGCACTCTCTTAGCGCGAGGCTTAGCATAACAATGAAAAAGTCCATTTCCATAAGTCAGTTACAGAATGTTCTTGTCGCGACAATTCAAGTCGATTTGAGCGATGAGGTCTTAGACGATTTTCGCCTTCACTTATTAGAGAAAGCCGGAAGCCATTCGATCAGTGGCGTGCTGATTGACTTATCAGAAGTGAAAACATTAGACAGAGCCGATTTCGATAAGCTGTTTACCATCGTGAAAACGGTACAAGTTATGGGTAGGCGATGTCTGTTTGTTGGGATACGGCCGGGTATCGCCATGGCGTTGGTCAACATAGGTTATCAAACTGAGCAACTGCCTTGTGTTCAGAGTATTGATGATGGTTTGCATCTAGTAGGAGGTGCTGGTGATTGATTCTAGTGCACCCGCGAAAGTGATAGAAACACATCATGTTAACTCAGAGTCTGATGTTATGAGCGTTGTCATGGCGGTGTACACCATAGCTCAGCAGCTTGGGTACAGTGCGCCAATTGTTAGTGAGCTAGCGACGTCTGTCTCCGAACTCGCTACCAATATTGTCAAATATGCAGGTGAAGGAGAGGTATCGATCCATTATGTTGAAACTTCGCTAAATATTGGATTAAAAGTTATCGCGTCAGATTCAGGGGAAGGGATAAGCGACTTAACAAACGCGTTGAAAGACAACTATTCGACGGGGCAATCGCTCGGGCTTGGGCTTCCAGGTGTGGTGAGAATGATGGACGATTTTGAAATTCAGTCATCACCTGGGCAAGGGACTGTTGTGACCATTACTAAGTGGAAGATCTAGTATGGGCTTTCAATACAGCGTCAAGTGTGTCCCATATCGAGATGAACCGGAGGCAGGAGATGGCTTCCATATCTGTACGCTAGAAAACGGGTTGTTGGTGACCATTATTGATGTTTTAGGTCATGGAGAAAAAGCTGCCCAACTAGCGCGACAGATTGAGACGTTTCTTGATGATATAGCTAGTGCTGATATTGATTGGGCGATGCGCCAAGCTCATGAGTTTCTTACAGGAACTATAGGCGCAGCAATGACGATGGTCTTTTTTGATTCGGCCAAGTTAAAAGGTTATGGCTTAGGTGTTGGAAATACTCTTATTCGGCATCTTGGAGACAACGGAACGAGTTTTCATGCTCAAGCGGGCATTGTTGGCGAGACACTTCCCAATCTTAGGCATTTTGAATTTGAGTTCTCCGACGATTCCACTTTTCTCTTGACGACTGATGGGGTCAAAGAAAACATTTCTCAGTCTGAGTTAGATCACGCCAATGGCAAAGCGGTAGAGTACATCTCCTCTTACTTTATTGAGTCGTTCAGCAAACCCTTTGATGATGCGACTGTTATTGTTGTGAGGTTCTCTCATGACTAATCAATATCACCTAACTATTGCCAACAGTGACATTTCTAGAATTGCATTGCGAAGAAAAATCGCATCGATATTGGATGTCATTGGATACCAACATTTTGAACGCGACCAACTGTTAATGCTTGGCAGCGAAATTCCAAGATATCTCTATACGCTGACAGACAAAGTTGAATTGATGGCGGCAGTGGATGATGAATTGCTGATGTTTGAATGGAGCTGCCCTGAACTTACAACATCAATTCCCCATTTAGCGATGCCAATACTGGATGTTCAGACTTCCAAACAGAGTTTAATCTGGAGAATCCGATTAGGGGCAGCGCTTACTGCCCCGCAACATACAGCCATAGCCAACATACTTGGAGAAAAGTCACGGGATGAATTACTGGATGAGTTGCAGCAAAAAAACTTGGCCTTAGCTGAACACCAACAAGGTTTAGAAGCTGAAATTGAGCGTCGAACCAAAGATCTGCAAGCCTCTGAGGTCTTGTCGAGTACCATTATCGATGGGGCACCATCGAGCGTGGTTATTATTGATGTACACCAGAAAATCATCATGTGGAATAAGACTGCTCAGGAGACTTATGGCTTTACTTCGCAGGAAGTCACTGGCAAGAATTTATGTGAGCTGCTCAAAATAGATTTGCCAAACGATCTAGATGAAATCTTGAGTGGTGAGCTTTCTATTGACCATCAAGAAAAGGTCAGTGGTGGGTTCTTTGAAGTCGAAACGTTCACCAAAGATGGAAGAATGATTCCAATTGACTTGGGTATCAGCATTTTCTGGTTTGATGATCAATGTTGTGCTGCCATGTTTTTGCGTGATGTGACCTCAAGGAAGGTAGTCGAAGAAGAGCTCACCGTGGCGCGCGCGAAAGCGGAAGAAGCAGTTGAAGTAAAATCTATGTTCTTAGCCAATATGAGCCACGAAATTCGCACTCCAATGAATGCGATTATTGGTATGTCTCATTTGGCTTTGAAAACTGACCTTTCACCTAAGCAGCATGATTACCTGTCAAAGATTCACAATTCGGCTTCTCTACTACTGGGTATCATCAATGATATCCTCGACTTCAGCAAAATCGAAGCAGGTAAGCTCACCATCGAAGAGATCGACTTTTATCTCGATGATGTTCTACATAATGTGTCTATGGTCACCGGGCAAAAAGCGTTTGAGAAAGGCCTAGAGCTTCTATTTAAAGTCTCTAAAGATGTCCCCAAAGTGATCAAAGGCGACCCGCTTCGCTTGGGGCAAATTATCATCAACTTGGTGAACAACGCGGTTAAGTTTACAGAGCAGGGCGAGATAGCGGTGACGGTCAATGTTCGCCCTGAATCGGACGGTCAGATTTACTTATGCTTAGACGTTCAGGATACCGGAATTGGAATGTCAAAGGAGCAAGCTGACAAACTATTCAATGCCTTTACTCAGGCTGATGGTTCCACGACTCGGCGTTATGGAGGAACGGGGTTAGGACTATCAATCTGCAGACGACTGGTTGAACTGATGGGCGGAGAAATTCGAGTTGATAGTACGCCAAATCAAGGCAGCTGCTTCTCATTTTGCGTCCTAGTTGGATTTGAAGAAGCCAATCAAGATAAATGTTTGGTGGTTCCAGGTACGCTCCAATCAGTAAAAGCATTAGCTGTAGATGATAATGAACATGCGTTGCTCATTATGGAAGATTTACTGGATGTCTTACCGCATAAACCAAGTTTGGTCGACAGTGGAGAAAAAGCACTGCAAGAGCTTAAGCGAGCTTCAGAAAAGGGGACCCCATACAATCTAGTGTTTATGGATTGGAAGATGCCTGAAATGAGTGGTATTGAGGCAACCAAGTTGATCCGCCATCAAATCAAACCGCAGCATCAACCGAAAATGGTGATTGTTACCGCCTATGACAAAGACGACATCTCCAGTGAGCTAGACGATTTAGATATTGCAGGATTCCTGTCGAAGCCGATAGGGCAGTCCTTTCTTTTCGATTTATTGATGGATTTGTTTGCCCCAAATGGTTCATCGTCGAGTTCCCGCCATAAATCGAAGGCAGATAAAGACGGCAGTATGTTTAATGGCTTGAACGCGCTGCTCGTCGAAGACAATGAGATCAATCAGCAAATTGCGGTTGAGCTGATGGAAGACAAAGCGATGCATGTGACGGTGGCATGCAACGGCTTAGAAGCACTACAGATATTAGAGAAAAACCATGAGGACTTCGACATTATCTTTATGGATTTGCAAATGCCCGTTATGGATGGTTACGAGGCAAGCCGCCGAATCCGATCGAACAAGTTGTATGACACCATTCCACTGGTTGCCATGACGGCGCATGCGATGATTGAAGAGAGAGAAAGGTGCTTGAGCTTGGGGATGAATGAGCATGTATCTAAACCGATTGATCCAGACGCGCTTTACTCGACGATAAAGCGTTGCTGCCTCGATAAGCTTGTTCTTAAAGATTCGAAGCAAGAGTTTGCTGTATCGGAACACGAGAATGACAGGGCTGTTGATACTCGCTATTCGATTCATGATATTGAGTTGCTTGATGCTAAAAGTGGGTTAATGCGTGTTGCTGGTAATGAAGTTTTGTACCAAAGATTGCTCTCTCAGTTGGTTGATAAAGAACATGATTTTTGCAAGCGTTTGAACATAGCACTTGAAAAACAAGACTATTCTCACGCGAAACTGCTAATACATACACTTAAAGGTTCTGCAGGGAATCTAGGTGCAACTCGATTATCTGACATAGCTGCGCGGTTGGAGTCACAATTGGGTGAAGATGGGACCAATCGGGAGTTTGAAAATTTAATTGAGGAGCTCGAAGGTCATTTAGAACCGTTTTTTATGGCAGTATGTAAAGGGCTAGGTCGACCTTATCCTACTGATGTTAAAGAGAGTTTAGATGACGAGAGTGTCGCACTGATCGCTCGACTCGATATGCTACTTAATGAATTTGACTCTAGTGCTATCGACTTTCTTGACGAGCACTACATACGACTCAATACTTTACTAGAGTCGGAGAACTTCGAAGCCTGCTGTCGAAATATTCACGATTGTGATTTTTTAGCGGCAAGTAAGGCGTTAAGAAAGGCGATCAGTATCTATCCATTAGATATTGATAAAGTGTTTGGAGAGTCAAGTGGCTGATTCGGTATCGAGTGTGCTTGTTGTCGATGACAACGCAGAAAATCGGGTGTTATTAAGCAGCCTGCTTAAGCCGCATCACAAAGTCATTGTGGCGACGAGTGGTCAGCAAGCTCTGACTATCTGCGAAAATCAATCCCCAGACATTGTCCTGTTAGATATCATGATGCCTGAAATGGATGGTTATGAAGTCTGTGAGAGACTTAAAGCCAATCCGAAAACTAAGCATATTCCAGTTATCTTTCTCACCGCTAAAACTCAAATAGAAGATGAGCAACGTGGCTTCGAAGTTGGAGCCATCGATTATATCCTAAAACCGATCAGTCCACCGACCTTGCTATCCCGTATCAACACTCATCTCAAGCTACGTTTCACGATGGAAGAGTTGTCTGAGCAGAACGAAAGCTTGGAACAACGCGTGAAAAAACGCACCCGAGAGCTGGAGATGCTGCAAGATGCGACCATAGGGGCGATGGCATCATTGGCAGAAACGCGAGACAACGAAACTGGGAATCATATTCGTCGCACGCAAAATTACGTCAAACTGCTTGCAGAAGAACTCCTGCTTAATGGTCACTATACCGAAGAGTTAAACCCAAACTCAATTGAACTGCTCTATAAGTCAGCGCCTCTGCATGACATTGGCAAGGTCGGTATTCCTGATAGTGTGTTACTAAAACCGGGTAAATTAACCGATGAAGAGTTTCATTTGATGAAGTTCCACACCACACTCGGTCGTGCGGTGTTGTTGACGGTCGAAGACTCCATCGATTTCCAGTGTGACTTTTTGCAAATAGCCAAAGAGATCGCCTATAGCCACCAAGAAAAATGGGATGGTAGCGGTTATCCCGAAGGTTTGTCAGGCTATGACATTCCCTTAAGTGCACGGCTTATGGCGGTTGCTGATGTCTATGATGCGCTAATTTCAGAGCGCGTATACAAACCGGCTTTTTCCCATGAGAAAGCGGTAGGCATTATTGCTGATGGTTCAGGTGGCCACTTCGAACCCTTGATGGTAGATACCTTCTTAGCGATAGAAGAAAAATTTAGAGAGATTGCGTCAACGTTTCGTGATGAAGGTTTTGACGAAGACTCATTTAATCAAAAAGCGAGTGGTGAAGAGTAACCTGATGTTGGCCTAGTGGTCTTACCTACTGTTTACTCGAAAGAAATTTGCCGCCTAGCGTACCGGGTGTGCAAACCTTCTGTTACACTCAAATAATAAACTAGATAAATAGGAGTAGGTGTACGCATGTCTTATCCGGTACTTATATGCGATGACTCCGCTTTGGCGAGAAAGCAAATGGCTCGCTCACTGCCTGCTTCGCTAAATGCTGATATTACTTTTGCAGTCCATGGATTGGATGCTTTAGAGCAGCTAGAACAAAATGACTTCAAGCTGATGTTCTTGGACTTAACCATGCCAGAGTTGGATGGTTTTGGCACACTGGAAGAGATTGGTAACCGAGGTATTGATATACCAGTGGTGGTAGTCTCAGGTGATATCCAACCTAAAGCCAAAGAACGAGTGATGACGCTAGGGGCAAAGGCGTTTATCCAAAAGCCAATCGATAAAGATGCTCTTAATCAGGTGCTTAAAGAGCTAGTTGAACCGCCAACTCAACCGAGAATTATCACGCCTGTCTCTGTCGAACTACCGATACTTCGCCGCCGCGACATCTATATGGAAGTGGCTAACGTATCTATCGGTCAAGCGGCTGACGCGTTGGCAAGACACTTTGATGTGTTTGTCCATTTACCCTTACCAAATGTGAACATACTAGAAGTCAGCGAACTCCACATGGCTCTGCGAGATCTGGCGGAAAACGATCAAGTCTCAGGGGTGTGCCAAGGGTTCAGCGGAGAAGGTATCGCAGGTGAAGCGCTGGTACTTTTGAGCGACTCCAGTGTCAGTGACCTGAAGAAACTAATGAAAGTGCCGGCTGATAGTGAAGAGTTAGAAGAGCTTGAGCTATTAATGGATGTCTCGAACATCTTAGTCGGCTCCTTCCTGAATGGTTTGGGTAAGCAAGCTGAGGTTCGTTTTTTCCAGAGTTCACCAGTTTTGCTAGGCCAACATATCTCAATTGATTCTGTGATTTCTTCAACCACGGGTGTTTTTAAGAAAACCATGACGTTTGAAGTGAGTTACAACATTGATGGAACGTCGATACGGTGTGATTTACTGTTTATGTTTGTCGATGAATCGTTACCACTTCTAGACAACAAACTTTCGTACCTAATGGAGGACTTCTAATGTTATCTCTTCCAGCTGAATTTGAGCAGTTCCACTGGATGGTGGATATGGTGCAGAATGTAGATTTGGGGTTAGTGGTTCTCGATACAGACCATAACGTTCAAGTGTGGAATGGGTTTATGACTCATCACAGCGGCATACAAGCGCACGATGCGATTGGTAAGTCTCTGTTTGAGCTGTTTCCTGAGATTCCTCAAGATTGGTTTAGGCTAAAAACTAAACCTGTCTACAATTTAGGATGCCGCAGCTTTATCACTTGGCAGCAGCGTCCATACTTGTTTAAGTGCCGAAATGTTCGCCCTGTGACTCAACAAGCAGACTTTATGTACCAGAACATCACGCTTAACCCGATGCGCACACCAACCGGTGAGATTCGTTCTCTGTTCCTATCTATACAAGATGCGACCGCTGAAGCGCTTGTCTCCAAGAAGTAGTAATCTGTAATCAACGCCAAGGATTTCCTTGGCGTTGTTGTATATGCTCAAAGTATCTTCCAATAATTCGCCGGATTTATGAACTCAACACTTCCTCTAGAGCTGTACACAGGCCAGCAAGTTAAACACGGTGAACAGCAAGCAGCTAAGCTCGCTGGTGTTGAATTGTATACGTTAATGCTTCGAGCTGGACTTGCAACTTATCAACTGATGAGAGACAAGTTTCCTCATGCAAAGCGCATCGTGATAATGGCAGGAACGGGAAACAATGGCGGAGATGGGTTTGTCGTCGCAAAACTTGCCAAATCAGATGGATTAGATGTATCTATCTATCTATTCGGTGATGAGACCAAAATATTTGGTGATGCGGCTAAAGCCAAACAAGAGTGGGTGGAGTGCGGCGGAGAGATTCAATCGTTTGACTCGTTGGATTGGTCGAAAAGCAGCGCGGATGTGTTGATTGATGGACTATTGGGCACGGGTCTTACGGGAGAAGTCAGACAACCACTTCAAGATCTCATTGCAAAGATCAATGACAGCCAAGTTCCGGTTGTCGCGATAGATACCCCTTCCGGTTTGTGTACCGACAGTGGTCAAATCTTGGGAAATGCAATCATTGCAAAACACACGGTAACGTTTATTGGCGTAAAACAGGGTTTAACAACCGGACAGGCGAGAGCGTATACCGGTCAGCTTCACTACGCGGGTTTAGGTGTTGAGAATGAATTTAGGCAGTGCGTCGAAGCTAGTAGCCGATTTATCGATGCGGACCAATTTCGCTTAGCCATGCCGCCTCGTATCGCGACAGCTCACAAAGGGCACAATGGACGTTTGCTATGCCTAGGAGGCAATCAAGGTTATGCAGGAGCGATTCGTCTATGTGCGACCGCGGGAGCGCGAAGTGGTGCTAGTCTAATACGGACATTATGTCACCCAAGTTCGGCATTGCCACTTCAGGTCGCCTGTCCAGAGGTAATGACGTTAGGGTGGAGAGGTGACGCTGATGCCTTAAAGCAAGGGTTAGATTTTGCTGATGTCATTGCTATGGGACCAGGGCTTGGTACTGACAACTGGGCACAAGATATGTTCTTAGCAGCCAGCCGAGTAGAAAAACCAAAAGTTATCGATGCGGATGGTCTCAATCTCTTGGCGCGGCAACCCAATGTCGATAGTTTGCGAATTATCACTCCCCACCCGGGCGAAGCAGCGCGTCTTCTGGGGTGCAGTGTCACTGACATCGAACAAGATCGTTTTCAGGCCGTAAGAAACTTGCATAAGAAATACGGTGGCATCATTGTCTTGAAAGGTGCTGGAACCTTAATCTTTGACGGTGATGAAATCGCAATTTGTCAGGCAGGAAACGCAGGAATGGCAACTGGCGGAATGGGGGATGTCCTAACCGGTATTATCGCAGCTTTGGTCGCGCAGGGAATGTCACTGTCTAACGCTGCCAAGTTCGGCGTACTATTACATAGCATTGCCGCTGACCAAATTGCAATACGTAACGGGCAAATCGGTCTGCTCGCTAGCGATGTGATTGATGAGGCGCGAACGGTGCATAATCACTGGTTAGCTTGAACGATTTTTGAACTTTTCTTAATCAATTCTGTGACTTCGATTGTTATTTCACATTAATTCGTTACAATACGCGTTCGTTCCTGAGTTGTGCATCCGTATTTGCGCAGAAAAAGGAAAAGAACTCTCGTCTTTACTCCTTGAATTCTAAGTTAAAGACACGTTTTAAATTGCATGTGTTGCTTGGTGTGCAACACCACTGTAAAGGACAGTTAAATGCCTATTATTACTCTTCCTGACGGTAGTCAGCGTCAATTTGACAACCCTGTTTCTACTCTTGATGTCGCACAATCTATCGGTCCTGGTCTTGCGAAAGCAACCATCGCTGGTCGTGTAGATGGTAACCGTGTTGATGCTTGTGATCTTATCGAACAAGATGCAAGCCTAGAAATCATCACAGTTAAAGATGAAGTAGATGGTCTAGAAATCGTTCGCCACTCATGTGCTCACCTACTTGGTCACGCGATCAAGCAGCTTTTCCCTGAAGCGAAAATGGCGATTGGTCCAACTATCGATAGTGGTTTCTACTACGATATCGACCTTGAGCACTCTCTAACGCAAGAAGATCTAGAAAAGATTGAAAAGCGTATGAAAGAGCTTGCAAAGACCAAATACCAAGTCATCAAGAAAAAGGTTAGCTGGCAGGAAGCTCGCGATGCATTTGAAGCTCGCGGTGAAACATACAAGATGGAAATCCTAGACGAGAACGTTTCTCGTGATGATCGTCCAGGTCTTTACCATCATGAAGAATATATCGATATGTGTCGTGGTCCACACGTACCACATATGGGTTTCTGTCAGCACTTCACGCTACTTAACGTAGCAGGTGCTTACTGGCGTGGTAACAGTGACAACAAGATGCTACAACGTATCTACGGTACTGCTTTCCATGACAAAAAAGCGCTTAAAGCGCACCTTACTCGCTTAGAAGAAGCAGCGAAGCGTGACCACCGTAAAATCGGTAAACAGTTAGATCTGTTCCACATGCAGCAAGAAGCACCGGGTATGGTATTCTGGCATCATAATGGTTGGTCTATCTTCCGTGACCTAGAAGTGTTCGTACGTCAAAAACTGACAGAATACGATTACCAAGAAGTAAAAGGTCCATTAATGATGGATCGCGTTCTTTGGGAGCGCTCTGGTCACTGGGATAAATACGCAGATGCGATGTTCACAACTTCTTCTGAGAACCGTGAATATGCGATTAAACCGATGAACTGTCCAGGTCACGTACAGATCTTTAACCAAGGTCTGAAATCTTACCGTGATCTACCGCTACGTATGGCAGAGTTTGGCTCTTGTCACCGTAACGAGCCATCGGGTGCACTACACGGCATTATGCGTGTACGTGGCTTCACACAGGACGATGCACACATCTTCTGTACTGAAAGCCAGATCCAAGACGAAGTTACGGGTTGTATCAAGATGGTTTACGATACATACCAAACTTTCGGCTTCTCTAACATCGTGGTTAAGCTATCTACTCGCCCTGAAAAGCGTGTAGGTTCAGATGAAATCTGGGATCAATCTGAAGAAGCACTTAAGCTATCTCTAGAATCAATGGATATTCCATACGAGATTCAAGAAGGTGAAGGCGCGTTCTACGGCCCTAAGATTGAATTTACGCTTTACGACTGTTTAGATCGTGCATGGCAGTGTGGTACAGTTCAGCTAGACTTCAACCTACCGGGTCGTTTGGGTGCAACCTACGTGGATGAAAATAACGAGCGCCAAGTGCCAGTTATGATTCACCGTGCTATTCTAGGTTCACTAGAGCGATTCATTGGTATTTTGATCGAAGAATACTATGGCTTCTTCCCAACTTGGTTATCGCCAGAACAGGCTGTAATTATGAATATTACTGACAAGCAGTCAGATTATGTTCAGGAAGTGGCACAAAAACTACAAAAATGTGGAATTAGAGCTAAAGCGGACTTGAGAAATGAGAAGATAGGCTTTAAAATCCGCGAACATACTTTGAAGCGTGTACCGTATATGCTTGTTTGTGGCGACCAAGAAATGGAAGCTGGCGAAATCGCAGTACGTACCCGTAAAGGCAAAGATCTTGGCAAGTTTAAAGTGGATGACTTTATCTCATACATCCAAGACGAGATCTCAAGCCGTAAGCTCAATCTGGAGGAATAAACTATTAAAGGCGGAAGACGCGGCCAAGTACCGGCCAAACAAAATGCTCATCGTTTAAACGGTGAAATTCGTGGCGTTCGTGAAGTTCGTTTAACTGGCGCTGATGGTGAATCAGTTGGTGTTGTTTCTATCCAAGAGGCAGTAGCAGCAGCTGAAGAAGCAGGTATGGATCTGGTAGAAATCAGTCCAAACGCTGAGCCACCAGTATGTCGTGTAATGGACTACGGTAAATTCCTCTTTGAGAAGAGCAAATCTGCTAAAGAGCAGAAGAAAAAGCAAAAACAGGTCCAGATTAAGGAAGTAAAATTCCGTCCTGGAACTGATATTGGAGACTATCAGGTAAAACTACGCAACCTGACGCGTTTCCTTGAAGAAGGCAACAAAGTGAAGGTAACAATTCGCTTCCGTGGCCGAGAAATGGCACACCAAGAGATCGGTGTTGACGTTCTAAATCGTCTTAAGGAAGACACTGTTGATTTAGCAGTAGTGGAATCTTTCCCTAAGAAGATCGAAGGTCGTCAGATGATCATGGTTCTTGCCCCTAAAAAGAAGTAATTAACGGCTTTGCAAGTAAGAAAACTCAGCTGCCGTAAGGTGGCTGGGTTTTGTTCGCCCTAATTACTATTGTTTAAAACAACTCAACAATGCGGAGTTATTCATCATGCCTAAGATGAAAACCAACAAAGGTGCTGCTAAGCGTTTTAAGAAAACTGCTGGTGGTATTAAGTTTAAGCACGCTACTAAACGTCACATCCTGACTAAGCGTACTACTAAGAACAAGCGTCAGCTTCGTCCAAATGCAATCCTTCCTAAGTGTGAAGTGGCTGCAGTTGCTCGTATGCTACCATACGCATAATTCTTTTTAGTTTATTAATCGTTTAGTTTAGGAGAAGCATAATGCCTCGCGTAAAACGTGGTGTACAAGCTCGTGCACGTCATAAGAAAGTTCTAAAACAAGCTAAAGGTTACTACGGAGCACGTTCACGTGTTTACCGCGTAGCTTTCCAAGCAGTTACTAAAGCTGGTCAATACGCTTACCGTGACCGTCGCAACAAGAAACGTCAATTCCGTCAACTATGGATTGCACGTATCAACGCTGCATCTCGTCAGAATGGTCTATCTTACAGCCGTTTCATCAACGGTCTTAAGAAAGCATCTATCGAGATCGACCGTAAGATCCTTGCTGACATCGCGGTATTCGACAAAGCTGCATTCGCAGTTCTAGTTGAAAAAGCGAAAGCTGCTCTTTAATTAGAGTTAGTTTTTAGGATTAAGAAAAGGAGAGCTTCGGCTCTCCTTTTTTGTATCTAGATTTTGAGCTTTGCGCATTTATCCACCTAAATTCGATTAACCAGTCATTCAACGTCACTCAACCTATTGCAAACCTACTGAAATCACTTAATATTTTGCATGCAACCTATTATGAATCTATGAGAATAGGCTAGATGAACAGTGAGGCTAGTATGCAGGCAAAGGAAGCATTTGAAGCGGCGAGTAGTGCAGAGAAAGTCGCGAGCTCGTTGTATAAATGGATTGCAGGTAATCGCGGGCTTAAACGAACGGTTGCTGTGGAACTGCAAGAAAACATCGAGCTCATTCGTTTGTATGTAGAGACGAGCTCTGGGTATGAACAACTCATTCCACAAATTAAAGAATCAGCCTATCGAAACGCCTTGCAGCAAGGATTTAACTTTAACTCACTCAATCGCTCCAAAATAGATGCAGCCAGCACTAAAGGAATCAAACAGCTTAAGCGTTATCATGGGTGGGAGACTCAGCAAGTGATTGAAAGCATTTACGCCAAGATCTCTGCAATTAAAGCCGCCATCAAGATTAAAGATAATGCTAAGCCACTACGATTAGGGGTTCGATTACACAACATCTTCAAGCTTCTTGTGATGCTCTCTAATCATATTGGTCAAAAGTAAAGTAGGTGAACTAGGGGATAGGAAATGGAGATTCTGATTGAACAAGAAAAAGCGCTACATCAGTTTTCGGTTAGGAAAGACAAAGCTGAAAGAGAACGACTAATCCACCCGACATTTCGTGAAGTAGGAAAATCGGGTACCAGTTTTGATTTTGAGACAATTAGTGAAATGATGGATGGTGAAGAACCTTCTCAAGTTATTATCCATTCACAGGATTATGAATGCATCCAACTCGAACCCTCCGTTCAGCTTCTTCTGTATAAATCAGCACTTATCTCTGCGGATGGTGAAATTAGTAGCTATGCCAAACGGTCGTCGGTTTGGGCGTTCACCGGATATAATTGGCAACTGAAATATCATCAAGGGACACCTTGCCCTGCATTTGAAATTGAATCTTAGGTTTATCTCTTAGCTCAATCGAGTGTAGGATGAATAGCGAGCTATTGGTCAAGGAGGACAAATGGAACTAAGGCAAGTAGAGCTCTCAGATGCACAATGGATTGTGGATATCTATAATCATTACATCGCCACGACGGCAATCTCATTCGAAGAAGAGTCTGTTTCTATTGAAGATATGAAAGTGAGGATTGACTCTGTCCTCACCGCAGGGCTACCTTGGATTGTGCTCGAAGAGGCGGGCCAGCCCCTAGGGTATGCTTATGCGGCTAAGTGGAAACCTCGCAGTGCTTATCGTTATACGGTTGAACCATCTATTTATCTGTCCAGTGATGCGAAAGGCAAAGGGGCGGGGCAAAAGCTCTATACCGCTCTCATTGGTCAATTACGCGAACTCGGTATTAAAAACGCGATAGGAACCATTGCGCTGCCAAACCCGTCTAGTGTGGCATTACATGAGAAGATGGGGTTTAGAAAAGTGGGCGAGTTTGCCAACATTGGATTCAAGTTTGATCAACATATCTCAGTAGGTTATTGGCAGTTAGAGCTTAACTAAATTGTCCCAAGAATTAGCACGAGTCGCTACGAGTAAAGGAATGATAGAAACCAACATGAAACCAGAGCAAATAGGCAAGGCATACGACCAAATTACTCACATTTGGCAAGGCGAAAGTTTCAACTTAGAGAATGGTATTGAGCAACACAAGCGTGCCATTTCGTTTACGGAGAAACGCGGAAAAGCCCTCGATATTGGTTGTGGTTGTACCGGACGATTCATTGAATTGTTATCGAGCGAAGGGTTCACTCCATCAGGTATGGACGTATCAAATGAGATGCTGGCGCTAGCCAAAGAGAAACACCCACAGGTTGAGTTTATCAATGCCGATGTCTGTCAGTATGAATTTGTTGAAAAATACGACTTCATTACCGCTTGGGACAGTATTTGGCATATTCCTTTAGATCAACAGCGCCATGTTATGACCAAGATTGTCGATAGTCTTAATATCGGTGGTCTCTTCATCTTCTCATTTGGCGGCACAAGTGAAGAGGGCTTTCACACCAACAGCTTTATGGGGCCTGAAGTCTATTACTCGTCACTCGGAACTAATGGGTTTTTAAGCTTGTTCATTGAGCTGGGCTGTATGGTTCGACATCTCGAATTTGACCAATACCCAGAGCTTCATACTTATTTGATTGTCGAAAAGCTCTAACCAAAACAAACTTTAAATGAATACAAAGAGGTTAACGATGAACAAAGAAGTACGTGTCGGTGTTGCGGTTGTTATTAAGCGAGATAGCCAAATCCTTCTGGGAGAAAGAATCGGTGCTCATGGCGCTCACACTTGGGCGACACCCGGAGGACACCTAGAATTTGGCGAGTCTATTGAAGAGTGTGCTGAACGCGAAGTCCTGGAAGAGACAGGATTACAGGTGAACTCAGTCAGTAAGCTTGGGTTTACCAACGACGTGTTCGAGCAAGAAGATAAGCATTACATTACCTTATTCGTTGTCGCTGAGTGTGCAGCTGGAGAGGCTCAAATTATGGAGCCGAATAAATGTAAGCAATGGAAATGGTTTGCATTAGATTCACTTCCAGAGCCTTTGTTTTTGCCGATGAGCAACTTGCTAGCTGAAAATCCCAACTTAACCGCTAAGTGTTGAATTCCAAAGACTCTTTCTACCTGATCCAGACAACAAAATGAACAGAGAAGACGACTTACTAGGCCATGATATTTAAAGAAACTTTGCCAAATAAGGTACCGATGGATTTGTTGCTTGAGGCTGACCCCAGTGAGAAAAGCATTGCAACGTATCTTAGTGACTCTTGGTGCTTTATCGCTTTAGAGAACGAACGAATGGTGGCTACATGCGTAGTAAAGCCTTTAAGTAACTCAATTGCAGAAATCTTTAATGTCTCAGTTCTACCAGAGTATCAGCAGAAAGGCATCGGTTCGAAGCTACTCAGGTATGTGCTCGCTAAGCTGAGTAGTAAAGGAGTCAAGCGAGTTGAGTTAGGGACGGGAACGTTTGGTTATCAACTGACTTATTACCAAAGGCTAGGTTTTAGAGTCGATAGCGTTGTTAAGAATCATTTTGTAGATCACTACGCTGAACCTATTTATGAGTCTGGAATTCAGCATAAGGATATGTTGAGGTTATACATACAGTTATAAGAACAAATAATTAAGAGGGAACACTATGTCAACGGAACTGAAAGCTTCATCCATCAAAGTTCAGGATTTTTTATCAAGTCGTGGCCATGACTTCGTGATTCAGCAAATGCCTGCCTCAACTCGCACAGCAGTAGAAGCGGCTGATGCGATTGGTTGTGGTGTCGCTCAAATCGCCAAATCGCTCATTTTTAAAAATGGTCAAACGGGCGAGGCAGTACTCATTGTTGCTTCAGGCACCAATATGGTTTGTGCAGACAAAATAAAACAGCAAACAGGTATCCCACTTGAAAAAGCAAATGCGGAATTTGTGCGCGAGAAAGTTGGCTATGCGATTGGCGGTGTGCCTCCCGTCGCCCACACCGCAAAAGTGCAAACCCTGCTCGATCAGGATTTGAAGCAATACGGTGAGATTTGGGCAGCAGCAGGAACGCCGAATACGGTGTTTAGACTAAAAGCTGCTGACCTTGATAGTTTAACGGGCGGTCAGTGGTTAGACGTGGCCAAGTAATCCGTCCTCTATTTACGTTGAAGAATTCGCTATGGAATTAGAAATTTATCAAGTCGACTCTTTTACCTCTCAGCCTTTTACAGGGAACCCTGCTGGCGTTTGTATTACTCAAGAGCCGCTCGAAGAATCGCTGATGTATTCGATTGCTGAAGAAATGGCGGTCTCAGAGACAGCGTTTCTCACATTGAGCAACATGCAACTGAGGTGGTTTACGCCGAAAGTTGAGGTTGCATTATGCGGTCACGGTACCCTCGCCGTTGCCCATATCCTCGCGCAAAAGGGAGCACTCTCAATAGGGGAGAGCGTCGCCTTTAATACACTGTCAGGGCAACTAACGGCCAAACTTAATCACAATAGCATTGAACTTGATTTCCCAATTGCGACTTTGACTGGCAGTGAAGAAGAGGATAACTCCTTGCTGCTTGAAGCTTTAGGATTGAGTCCAAAGCAAATTATTGCCACAAGGCAGTTTGATGAAAAAATGCTGATACACGTACCTGATTTACACATACTGGAGCAGTTGAAACCGAACTTTGATGCCTTGAAGCAACTGAAAGGCCGTGGAGTGATTGTCACTGCGTTGAGCAATAATACAGAGATTGATTTTGTATCTCGTTATTTTGCTCCTTGGGTAGGCGTCAACGAAGACCCCGTCACAGGCTCTGCTCATTGCGCTTTAGCTGCTTACTGGCAACAGGCGTTAGGTAAAAATAGCTTTAATGCTTACCAAGCCTCTCCTCGGGGTGGGTATATTGGCATAGAGATAGAAGGTCAGCGAGTGAAGTTAAGCGGTACCGCTTGCACTACTATTTCAGGCGTGCTGCATTTGTAACGCGATACAGCTTAACTCGTTTTTAGCTGGCAATATTCATGGTTAGATTTAGGTCTAACGAAAGCTTCGACAGTTTATCTTTTAACACTCGGCGGGTTTTATCCAGTTCCGCCACTTCAACTTGTTGACCTTTTGCATGAACGTCAAGATTAACCCTCAACTCGCGGCCGACCTTAGTGACGGCCGCCACTTTTAGTTGCTGAGACACTTGTTTGTCTAATGCAGAGACTTCTTTGTCTACCGCGTTACAAATCGCTTCGTCAGGTTTCATCATTAGCAGCTCGCGCAATGCGCCCATCAACATATCAAACGGCACCTTGATGAAGTAAAAAGACATAAGAATCATCATCATTGGGTCGGCATAAACGGCATACTTTGCAAATGGCGAAATGGACACTAACCAAGCGGTTATAAAGCCTAATGTGACCGCGACACTTAATAGGGTATCCATTTGCCACTGTTTGCTTTCTGCTTCAATAAGCCCAGAAGAGAAGCGTTTTGATTTGTTTGCGATATACCACCAAGCATAGCCACAACCCAGTACGTTAACTACGCCAAACAGAGTCGCAATACTCGCGTCAACCTCGCGACCGCCAGTAAACATAGCCGTTACTGCTGAGTAGAGAGAAACGCTGACAATAGCGAGGATGACACTGCCTTTTATAGCAATGACAACGGGCTCTAGCACTGCCTTACCAAATGGGAATTGACGTTTCGAAGGGCGGTCAATAAAGCGCGAGACAGCCAGCGACAATAAAGTTAACAGAAGACTGACCAGAGAATAAACGCCGTCAAAGACAATAACCAGTGAGCCTACAAGCAAGCCGAGTACTAGACCAGCGCCAGCAAAGCCCGATGCGAGCAGTGCTGAAAAGGTGAGTATTCGTTTTTCATTTAAGCTTGTCCTAGCACACATAATGTTATCTCTTGCTTATTGATACTTACAGTGTTCTCAAAATCAGCGCATTTAACAAACATTATATGAGTTTTAGGTATGGTGTTTTTTTGGTCATCCTTGGTTAGTCTATATAATTCAATAAGATAGGATTAAAGTTTGGTGTCATTAATTTTGACACTCACTGATGGTTTGTTGATATGTAAGGCTAAAAATCAAACAGATATTCGTTTAACTTGTCAGCCAACCAAGACATTCCGGGGTGCTCAGCCATGCCTGCTGCGGTAAACATGCAGTAGTCTTCCTGAGTCAAACCATAGGTATGCTTGATCACTGCAAGCTCTTGTTTGCGTAAAAGACTACGGATCAGAGGTTCTGGTAGAACCCCCCACGCCTCTTCTTCAAGAATCGTGTTGAGCATGTACTCAAAGCTTGAGAAGCCAATATATCGCAAAGAAAACGGCTGAAGTTCAGGGTTGTCCTTCTCATTGAGATAAACCATGACTGCTTGCATCGCGTTACGGAGTTCATCATCAGATACTCGACGTAGCTGTGCTAGAGGGTTGTTGGTTCGGCAAACTGACATCAATCGGATTTTTCCGAGTGGTTGAAAAGTGATTAGGGGGTCGTCAAGGCGCTCGTAATCGACACCGAAAGCAAAATCAACCTGAGAGGTCGCGACTAGGTTGGATAGGTCACCACTGGATGCTAGTACAATATTGAATGTTGTGGCAGGAAAGTGGTTGTTGAGTTTATGGGAGAGGTCGTGCCACAGTTCGTCGGGCAACGAATCGTCACGGGCAATCCAAACTTCGGCGTTGAACTCTCCTGAAACTTGCGCGCAGGTCTGGCGGATACGTGAAGCCGTCACCAACAGGTTTTGGCCATCTTTATAAATCGCTTTACCGGCTTCTGAAAGGTCAAGATTGTTGCCACTACGAACAAACAGCTCAACATCGAGATCTTTTTCCAATGCCTTGATTGCCATACTTAATTTAGTACGGTTGCACTCAAGTTGGCGTGCAGCCTCAGAAACAGAGCCAGTATCTGCGACGGTACAAAAAGCTTCGATTTGAGATAAGTTCATCTTTTGTTCAATTTGAATAGCTTGAAATCGATATTATATTAATCCTAGTCAATTGTCTGTTTTCATCACTGAAAAGCTATGAATTTCATGCAGTTTTGATACTCTTGAGTGATGCCAAGTGAATGTAGTAACAGGGAGATCATGATGGCTAATAGTTGGGACGAGGTCGCAGCAAACTGGGATGCGGAAAACGCAACCAATGAATACGCAGATAAGGCGTTTGAGTCGCTACAGAAAGTTGTCGATTTAAAAGGAATGCACATTCTGGACTTTGGCTGTGGCACAGGTTTGTTGAGTCAACGGATGTCGCCAGTCGCTAAAGATATTGTCGCGCTAGACAGTTCAGAAGCGATGATCGAACAGCTAGACATGAAAGAGCTTGCCAATGTCGAGCCAGTAGTCGATATCCTGAGTCGCGGACTTGTCGCAATGCACCCTGCGTTTAGAGCACAGTTTGATTTGGTCGTTGCCTCGTCAGTATGCAGCTTTTTACCAAGCTACTCTGATACCGCAGATATTGTCTTCAGTTTGCTCGATGAAGGCAGTTACTTTGTCCATTGGGACTGGTTGTCAGATAAAGATGAAGTTGGCGGTATGACCATCGCGCATGCGCAGCAAGTGTTATCCAGTGTCGGCTTCAGTGAAGTTGTCGTAACGACGCCATTCGATATAGAAACGCCGGATGGAACGCTAAAGGTACTGATGGCCGTGGCTAAAAAATGATAGCCTTAAAGTGATAGATTAAAGAGATTGAACAAGCCCGACGATGACGTCGGGCTTTTTGTTTAGACAACAGGATGACCTTGGAACTTCTCGACTTCATCTAAAACCCAAGGGTTAGCGATAGCGCCTTTGTTTTTTATCTCTTCACCATGTAAGACTTGTTTTACCGCAAGCTCGACCAGTTTGCCTGATTTCGTTTTTGGTATTTCAGTCAATGTATAGATTTCTGAAGGCACATGGCGAGGAGAACACTGTGCTCGCAGCGTTTGCTTAATCGCGCTTTCGAGCTCTTTAGTAAGCGTCTGTTCAGGGTGCAGTTGGACAAAGAGGACGATCTTTTCATCACCGTCGACTCGCCGTCCTACTGCGATAGAATCGTGAATTTCAGGAAGCTGATTAACTTTCTGATAAATCTCAGCGGTACCTATTCTCACTCCGCCTGGATTGAGTGTAGTGTCGCTTCGCCCATAGAAAATCATGCCATTTCGTGCGGTCATTTCAACATCGTCACCATGGTGCCAAGTATCTTCATATTTGTCCCAGTAGGCATTGTGGTAGCGTTCACCGTCATCGTGCCAAAATCCTAGAGGTTGATTAGGAAAACTGTTACGACAAACCAGCTCACCTCGCTCTGCAATCACTTCTTTTCCTGAGTCATTGAACACGGCAACATCCATGCCTAGCCCTGCACCCTGACACTCTCCACGATAAACTGGCGCAATAGGGTTGCCTAGCACGAAGCAGCCACAGATATCCGTTCCTCCGGAGATGGAAGCCAAATGAAGATCCACCTTGATGTTGGCATACACATAGTCAAACTGTTCAGGGTACAAGACAGAGCCTGTGGAACACAAGGTTCGTAGGGAGTCCAACGAATAGTGACTACTTGGATTAATTTGGGACTTTTCAAGCGCTTCCAAATACTTAGCTGAAGTGCCAAATAAGGTCGCTTGCGCATCTTCGCATAGTTGCCACAAAGCATTTGGGTTCGGGTACATAGGGCTGCCGTCGTAAATGACCAAACTGGCACCACTGGCCAATGCTGACACGTGCCAGTTCCACATCATCCAACCACAGGTCGTGTAGTAGAAAACGCGATCTTTAGGTTGAACATCACAATGAAGTTGATGCTCTTTGAGGTGGTTTAGGATTGTTCCTCCAACTGAGTGGACAATACATTTTGGTTTGCCAGTAGTGCCCGAAGAGTAGAGAACAAACAGCGGATCATTGAAACTGATCCTCTGATAGCGAATCCCCCGTGATAGGTAACTGGCTAAAATGGCTTCCCAGTCGGAAAAAGAGTCGCTAAGACCTTGGTTGCTCGGTTGTTCTTGCAAGTAATCTATTTGACAAGTATTCACTAAACTCGGCATAGCATCGACAATTTGTCGATTCTTCTCTTCCATATGAAAAGTTTTGCCATTGAAGTCGTAACCATTGCAGCAAAACAGTACCTTTGGCTGAACTTGACCAAAGCGCTCAGTGACACTTTCTGCACCGAAGTCAGGGGAGGTTGACGTCCATATCGCACCTAGGCTTGTCGTCGCCAACATGGCAATAACGGTTTCTGGCATGTGCGGCAAGTACCCAGCAACGACATCCCCTTTTTCGACGCCATTGTGCTTTAACCATTGCTGAAGAATAGACACCTGATCACACAATTCTTGCCAAGAGAGTTTTCGGCAATCTCCGCGCTCATTTTTAAACCAGATAGCGATATCGTCAGGAGCTTGAAACGCGTAGGCAAGGAGGTTTTCTGCATAATTGAGCTGCGATTGAGGGAACCAAATGGTGTCTCGACTAGGGCTAAATGTTCCCCATTTGGCTAAACCTTCACCTAAAATACAGTCGCCTTTGTAACCAATAACATCGCAAAATTGCCAGACTTCTAACCAGAAATCTTTTTTGCATTCGACTGACCAGCGATGTAAATCAGAGTAGTTTTCTATCGCATCTCCCTGAATATTAATGTGTTTTATAAACTGATCTAGATTTGATGATTCTATACGCTCGCGACTAGGCGCCCAGATCGGGGAAGGGAAGCGCTGCTCTGAGTTAGACATGACATCCTCGTCTTATTTTGTTCTCCGTTATCCAAATAAGCTTTGATGAAAATATAGGCAAAGTCAAACAAGTGAGGTGACTTCAGCCCCATGAAAAATAAGCAAAAAATCGTCAAATGTAAAAAATATGTTACAGGAACGGGTGGCGGTAGAGTTGGTTAGGAAAATTGTCACCGTCTTAGCATGGCGATAGGCTTAATGTAACGGATTTGTTAACGGAGCTAGGTATGGCACAGTATCATTCTAAACCTGTGAATGAGCACGGGATTGTGGAGTGGAGCCGGGAAGAGAATGAGGTTTGGCGCGATTTGGTTGAGCGTCAACTTCACTTGGTAAAGCAAAGAGCGTGTAAAGAGTATTTGGCAGGACTCGAATTGCTTGATTTGCCAATAGATAGAGCTCCTCAGATCGTTGATATCAATCGAGTATTAAAGGAATCGACGGGGTGGCAGGTGGAACCTGTGCCTGCACTCATCAACTTTGACCGATTTTTTGCTCTGCTTGCAGATAAGAAATTCCCGGTGGCGACATTCCTGCGAACTCGTGAAGAGTTTGATTACCTACAAGAGCCTGACTTTTTCCATGAAATCTTTGGTCACTGCGCAATGTTGACCAACCCCGAGTTTGCCCAGTTTACTCAGACTTATGGCCTTCTCGGCCGTAATGCGAGTGACAAAGAGCGAGTCTATCTGGCGCGTTTATACTGGTTCACGGTCGAATTTGGACTGGTTAAAGAGGGCGATCAAACTAAGATCTATGGTGGTGGTATTTTGTCTTCACCAGGTGAAACGCTATACGCATTAGATGATCCTAAGGCACAGCGAGTAGAGTTCGATATCCACACCGTATTTAGAACACCTTACCGAATAGATATTATGCAGCCAGAATACTTTGTTCTGGATAACATTCAGCAATTATACAAACTAAGTAAACTGGATTTAATGTTCCATGTTAAGCAAGCCATGCAGGCTGGATTATTACCCCCATTATTTGAACCAAAGGAAGTGACACATGCTTGATGAATTACGTTGTGAGTCTTGTACCAGTAGTGCAGTGGCGTTAGGCGCAGAAGAGAGAAGGTTACTCCTTACAGAGTTAGAAGGCTGGCAGATGCTAGATCGCGATGGCATTCCTCAACTTGAAAAAGTCTATAAGTTTAAGAACTATAAACTTGCATGGGCGTTTGCCAACAAGGTGTCCGAGCTTGCTGAAGAGGAGTTTCATCACCCATCCATACTTCTTGAGTGGGGTAAAGTGACGGTAACTTGGTGGAGTCACTCCATTAAAGGGCTGCATCAGAATGATTTTATCTGTGCTGCTAAGTGTGACCGTTTAGACTAGCTCAATAGATCCTAGCAACAACAAAGCCTGAGGACCGAACCCTCAGGCTTTGTTATTTTGGGTTTACCCAAGCTTAAAATGAAGGAAGGTAGCGCTGCTCGCGAATGACATCGCCGTTCTCATCAATAATTTCGAATGTAAAAGTTCGACCGTGGTCCAATAGGTTCGCCGCCATAAACGTACCTTTTACTCCTGTTGTGAAGTAATGTGTTCCATTGCCCTTAACCTTTACTTTGACGTCGCTTACCGGCACGCCATTCTCAGTCACGGTAACAATAGCTTGGTTTTCAATAGTCTTGATTCGGATGGATTGATCCTCTGCTGGCATTGCAAATGCGACTGTTGAAGTTAGGGCGGTAAGTGCGATTGCTTTTAGTACTGTTTTCATCATGAATTCCTCTCAACTCTTGGCTGTAGTTAATTTTGTAAACTGCGTCTTGTGCGCTTGAGAGAAATAATATGTGTGAATTGAATCACAAAAAATAATATAAATTTGTTATTCATGTTCGAAATTTTCGAACAAGGCTAAGCGGTCGCTTTGGTCTGCTTATCAAGGACTTTCTCTATGCCACACACGGTAAGAGGCTTAGACTTCAAGTATCCTTGGATTAAGTTACAACGATGTTGGGTTAAGAAAGCGAGTTGCTCTGGGGTTTCTACGCCTTCGGCGACGACTTCAAGATCGATGGTATGCGCCATATTGATGATCGCCTGACAAAGGCTATCGGCATTATGCTGACCAAGTGCAATGCGGCTGACGAAACTGCGATCGACTTTGATTACGTCAACAGGGTAATCATTGAGCACCGAGAGTGAAGAGTAGCCTGTGCCGAAGTCATCCAAGTAAAGGGTTACACCGAGATCTTTGATACGCTGAAGTTGGCTGGCGTTGCACTCGTCCGCTAGAAGCATAGATTCTGTTATCTCTATACCGATGAGATGGGCTGGAAAAGAGTGACTTTCAAGTAAATGCGCTAACGTATGGTAGATATGCTCTGACTCAAACTGCTTCGCAGACACATTAATATTAAAACGAGGTACATTGTTGCCTTGCCGTGTGATCCATAATCGCTCTAGAATCTTGCAGCACTCTTTCGCCACCCAATCACCAATTGGAATGATTTGTCCTGTCTCTTCTGCCACCGGGATAAAGTCTTGGGGAGAGATAAACCCTAGCTTAGGGTGATTCCATCTAAGTAGAGACTCAAATCCGACAACTGTATCACTGCTTGTTTCATAAATCGGTTGATAGACCAAAGACAACTGCTTGAATGCGAGTGCGCCCGTCAGCTCTTGCTCTAAAGTAAAGCGTTTCTTAGCCTGATTAAACATCTGGTCATGGAAGAAGACGACCTTCTCATTGGAAGAGCTTTTAGCCTTATACATCGCGGTATCTGCCTCACGCAGAATACCAGCAATGGACTGTTTGGGGTCAGTGACCACTGAAATACCAATGCTCGCGCCTATATGACAAGACTGACCATCGATCGTGTAAGGCTGACTAAGCACCTTGGCGTAGCGATGGCATATGTGTGTCAGTGCACCACGTGAGGTTAATCGAGGTAAGCAGATGATGAACTCGTCACCGCCAAAGCGAAAACTCATGTCGTCGTCGCGGCAATGGCTGGTTAATCGAGATGCAACTTCCTTGAGTAATTTGTCACCATGGAGATGACCCATAGAGTCGTTGATGACTTTAAATCGATCTAAGTCGATAAAGAGTATCGAGAAGCCGTTAGATGACCCTTTTTGTAAATACCTAAGCTGTTTATCTATCTCTCGATTGAGTGCAGTTCGATTGTTTAACCCAGTTAAGTTATCTTTGACCGCTTGAATAGCAAGACTTCGGGTTTTCTCTTCGATCAGTTGATCAGAGACTTTCAATCGGGTGGCATAGAAGTTTGCGGCTATTGAAACAGAACCCGTTAAAAGAAAAATCAATAGTATTGACGCTGTACTATACAAAGCGGTGCTGCCACTGCTATCCATCTTGGAAATAGAAATTGTCCACTCCTGATTGAATAACGGGACACGTACAGTTTGGTCAAGCGAGACGAGCCGTGCTGTTATACCATCTTCAGTAAGCTTGGTGTTGATATGAGACTCAAAGGCAAGCTCATGGTTTGGTTGAACATAGACTTCAATCTCGGTTGTGGCCGAGTTCACTTCTCGCTGCCATATCTCACCAAGTAGTTCATGGAAAACAACCTTAGCGACAATAAATCCTTCAAGCTTTCCACGGGTAGAGAACTTAGGTAAGACCAAGTTTGCAGCAAGTTGGCCTTCTTCAATAAAATCGGCAACACCGACTCGATTGGAGGTAATAGCACGAGACATCGCGCTAACCAGTTGAGTGTCACTCTCTAATCGAAAGCCTAGGTCATCGCTCCCTTCAAACGAAGAGGATAGGTAGTAAACAGGAACCGTTTGATTACTGAGAAACCAGGTTTTGTCTTCATTGATTGATAACGGCGGAGTGAGCTCAAAACCTAGAAAGCCGTTCTGCCGTGCAGACTGCTTAAACTCGGAAATCTGGTCAATGGATACAGTAGGTGCCCAAATCACAGATTGAACGTTTGGCAGTAGTGAAGATTGCTCTGAAAAGTAAGCTTCAAACTGTTTAGGTGTTGCCTCATTGCCATTCGATAAAAATGCTCTAGTTGAATAGAGCAGCCTTTCAATCGAGTTTAGTGATTGTTGAAGGGTTTGAACTTGATTATTGAGCTGCGCGGTAAGTTGGCTGTTGAGCTTTTGAGTTTCATAATGATGAACGATTAAGTAGCTGCCTCCAGCTAGACTTAGACCGACAATCCAGATCAAAAGAAAATGTTTAAGTGACAGAGCAAGTTTCAAGGCAGAGTCAGAGGTAGTCCGTTACACATACCTAAATGGTAACTGCAATTAACATTAATGCAAATGATAATTGATAACAAACAGAATCAACAGTAAAAGTATTTGTTACATTTGGTTTAATTGGTCTGCTTATATAAATTGGGTTGATTATAAGTTTTCACTCTAAATAAAGGATTGCATCAAAGTGTGATGTGGATCTATTCTATTTCCCAAGGTGATGGGGTTCCACCTACTTAACCGCCAATTCTGGCTGATGACTCCTACAGATACGAAAACAGGTGATGCTGTTGTGAATAAACCACTCTCTGACGAGTTGGTTTGACGTTCTGTAGAGAAGTTATACCCTCACACCTCACTTGTTTTCCTAACGACTAGGAAAACGCCATGCAATACTCTTCTGAAATTCAATCTATGTGCCCAATTCAACGTGGGGACTTACATCCATCTGCACCCATTCCAGTGGAAGGGTTAATGGTGCGGCCAAAAGATGTTATCGCGATTTCTGGTTTAAGCCACGGTGTTGGTGCTTGTGCTCCCCAGCAAGGGGCCGCGAAACTCACTTTGAATGTTAAGCAAGGCATCATCGAAGAAGCGCTGATTGAAACTATAGGCTGCTCTGGAATGACGCACTCTGCGTCTATGGCGGCTGAAATACTGACCGGAAAAACCATCCTAGAGGCGCTAAACACCGATCTAGTCTGTGACGCGATTAATGTCGCGATGCGAGAACTGTTCCTCCAATTTGTTTATGGGCGTACTCAGTCTGCTTTTTCTGAAGGCGGGTTAGAAATTGGCGCTGCGTTGGAAGATCTTGGTAAAGCACAGAGAAGTCAGGTGGGAACGAGTTACTCGACGATGGCGAAAGGAGTGAGATACATGGAACTTGCTGAAGGCTATGTAACCAAACTTGCGCTCGATGAGAACGATGAAGTCATCGGATATCAGTACCTTAACCTTGGAAAAATGATGGCAAATATAGAGAGTGGAATGGAGGCTGAAAGCGCTATGCGCGACGCGAGTGGAACGTATGGGCGCTTCGATGAAGCAGTAAAAACGATCAATCCGCGTAACGCTTAACCAGAGGGCCAAACCATGAATATTTCGACAACTCAATTACTTAATCATATGCACCTTTCTACACTGGAAGAAGCGCATAATTACTGTCTGACTTTCGGAATTGATCCTAAACAGGTAGTACTTGAAACTCAGCCGATTGCATTTGATAACGCTTGTGATGCGTATACCTTAGGGACTGCACTGGCGCTTTTTCGTCATTCAGAAAATGCTGAGCAGGCAGCACTAGCCATTGGTGAAGGGTTGCAAGCGTTTACCAAAGAGGGCAGCGTTGCCCAGCAAAGACAAGTAGGGCTAGGGCACGGCGCTTTGGCTGCTCGACTGCTCAATGAGCAAACGCAGTGCTTTGCATTTCTCGCAGGCCATGAGTCCTTTGCTGCAGCGGAAGGAGCGATTAAAATTGCTCTCAATGCTAATAAGTCGAGAAGCACACCTCTTAAAGTGATCTTGAATGGACTCGGTAAGGATGCGGCCTACTTAATCGCCAGAATTAACGGGTTTACCTATGTAAGAACGGGGTTCGACTACCAAACCGGGGAGCTGGTGGAGGTTGAAAGAAGACGTTTCTCTCAAGGTACGCGAGGTGAGATTCTCTGTTATGGCGCTGATGATGTCAGAGAAGGCGTCGCCATCATGCACCGTGAATCGGTAGACGTCAGTATTACGGGTAATTCGACTAACCCTACACGCTTTCAGCATCCGGTCGCCGGTATCTACAAATCTGAGTGTCATGCTCAGGGCAAAGTGTATTTTTCGGTTGCCTCTGGTGGTGGTACTGGACGAACGCTACACCCAGATAACGTTGCGGCAGGGCCCGCAAGTTACGGAATGACGGATACCATGGGGAGAATGCACGCAGATGCCCAGTTTGCAGGAAGCTCTTCCGTGCCAGCGCATGTGGCGATGATGGGGTTCATCGGTATGGGAAACAATCCTATGGTGGGCGCGTCCGTGGCACTTGCAGTGGCAGTAGAACAGCAACTTCATCACTAAGGTAAAAACAGATCTAATTTTGAGGCTTTGGTTTGGCGTTTTCCAGAGCCTCAACCTCATTTCTATAGCGACCTTCAAGTATGGTGAGTTTACTGATTAAGGATTCAATATCTTTCCTCATTGCTTGGTTAGCCTGTGAGTACTGCCAACCGCTAATGACATTAGATTGGCTACCTGATTTTTTGCAATGTTTACTGATTGATAACCAACGTTTTTCCATCGCGCTCGCTTGATTTACTAATGGGTCAAGTAACCGCTTTTCTTCGTTTATCCTGCTTATAACAACACCTGAAGCCTGCGCTTGGGTTTGCATATGCTGATGAAAGGTGTGATTGTCGCTTTGCCACAGCCCTTTCAGTTCATCGGCGGTGAACTCCTGATATAAGAAAGGCTGGGCTTGGTGTATCTGGAGAAACTGATTGAATCGAGTCGCGTGAAAGTTATATTTCTGATCCAACTCTTGCTGAAGTATGAGGGCACGATTCCAAGATTCCGCGTCGCAGTGCGCACTATTTACCCCATAAGGTAAAGTGATCAGTAATGCTGCCGCTATAGTTATATTAATACTGTGCCATTTCATTATGATGGTTGTGGTGTTTGCAACCTCATAAGTATAGGAAAAGAATCAAGGCGATATGAAAAAGGTCATTATGCTTCTCCTGCTGCTCGTCGGTATAGGCTGTGCTGCGGGTGGTTACTACATCTTCTATTACAAACCTCAACAAGATGCCTTGGCGATGGAAGGGGTGGAGGAAGAAGAGCCAATGACACCCATTCTTCTGGTTGAGGAGGAAGAAGAAGTCGAGCCACCGCCGCCGATTACTGACTACTATGTTAGTCCTCCCAAATTGGGTGTTCGCGAAGCTCCAGATTACTCCGCTTTTGTGGAAAATGTCGTTTATCGTGGAGACAAGCTGCATATTCTAGAAAAGCGCGATGGATGGGGAAGAATATCGCCTTATTATGTCTACGACGAAGGTGGGCCAGAGGTCGCAGAGTGGGTGCCCATGGAAGCACTTCTGGAAGTGGCCCCAACCATTACCAAGCAAGAGCGAGTAGAAACCGTTACTACTTATATTGAAGATTCTGATGACTTTAAACAGCATTTCGAAATGTTTATTAAGACAACAGATAACTTACTCAAAGAAGGGACGTGTGTACCGGAGGATTTTGAAGAAACTCAAGGTTGGATACGCTCGGTGACGTTTGAAGGTATTGATGCCTACTTTGTGTACTGCGGTGGCTTGAAACAAGCCAATAAGATCTATTTGGATGTTCAAACGGGTAAGATTTTCTATCGTTAAAACCCACCAAATTTGAAATGTTAGCTTTTAGATTATTTTAGTTGTCTGTTGCCAAGGTTAGATTTACTATCACGCTGTTGACTACTATCAGGTTCATCAATGCTTCAACGAATTGTTTCATATATCTGGCTTTTTACACTTGCGATGGCATTGCCAACGCAGGGGTTTGCCTATGTATTGCAAGCTGAAAATGAAGCATCTGCACGCCTTAACTATCGTGCAAACGCTTTGCTACCCCTCTCAAATAGTGACTTCCAAGCTCTATTTGATGAAGTAAAGCAAGAGCCTCAATCAGAACCTATTACTAAAGCCGATTTTTCGCAAGATTGGCTAGCCATCATCAATGCTAATCGCTGGCTGAATGTTACTCGATACCTTGATGAGGGTGAGTCCTCTTCAAACATTGATTTACCAAGCTTTGAACCTACTGTGATAGCTCTATTTAGGTTGTATAAACTTCCTAAAATAGAGTCAGGTTTAGGCGTTACATCACGCTACAATTCCCCTTACCGCATTTCTGGTTGGAAAGAGACCAACGCGCTTTACGTGGCGCTCAATGGTCAGTATTCCGTTATTTCCTAACTTATATACCGAAGCTATAGCCTTCACCGTTTATTCCTAGGCACAGATCTATCTGTACCCAGCTAAGTTAAGAAATATTATGAAAAAAAATCCTATAAAGCAGGCGAAATCCGCACGCCTGATGAACCACTATTCTGCATGGAAATATGTGGTTCTTATCGCGACAGTGGTAATGCTGACCCTTAGCGCCATTCCAACTTGGTATGGTGAAAAACCTTCCATTCAGGTGACAACGTCACAAGTCAATTCAAATAACATTGTCAATAACGTCTCTGAACTCAACCGCTATCTCGATCAACGTGACATTCAAGTGAACGAAATCGAACAGGTTGGCAACAAAACAACGCTCGTGTTTGAGAATGAAAGCGAGCAAACCCAAGCACGTCAGGCGCTAGATAAGCTATTACGGAAAGAAGACTCGATTACCTTTTCTTATGTCTCCGTCGCGCCTAAGTGGCTAGGTGATATGGGCTTTAGTCCTATCAAGCTAGGTTTGGACTTACGTGGTGGTGTGCAGTTCTTACTTAATGTTGATATTGACAAGGCATTCGAAGACCAACGTAATAGCTTAGTTGATGAAGTGAGAGACTTCTTACGTCAGGAAAGACTGCGCGGTATTCAAATTTCTTCGGTTGGTTCTGAAGCCTTTGATGTTAAGACTGACTCTGACAACGCGCTAGCTCAAGTAAATACTTTCCTTAAGCAGAACTACCCAAACTGGGATGTGAAGCGTCATTCGGATTATCTTGCGGTTAAACCCACGCTAGAGAGTAAATCTGAGTTCCAGTCAGTCACTATAAAGCAAAACTTGAAGATCATGCGTGATCGCATTGAAGAGCTTGGCATTACAGAAGCTCTAGTTCAGCGTCAAGGCGAGCACAGTATTCGTATTGAGTTACCTGGTGTGCAAGACCCTTCATTGGCAAAGAACGTGATTGGTGCAACGGCGACTTTGGCTTTCCATGAATCACGTACTCCTTCAGAGGGTAAAGCCTACGGAGACGTTGTTTTGAAAGACAATGACGGTCGTGATGTGACTCTAGCAAAACGTCCAGTTCTAACTGGTGAGCACATTATTAATGCGCGTGCTGGCATTGATAAAATGGGATTCTCTGAGGTAAACATCTCGCTTGATCATGCTGGTGGCAAAATCATGAGTGATTTCTCAGCAGGTCATATCGGCAAACCAATGGCAACCGTGTATCGCGAGTATACGACTAACGCCAAGGGTGAAACTGAACGTAGCGAGCGAGTCATCAGTGTCGCAACCATTCAATCTCAACTAGGCAGTCAGTTCCGCATCACAGGTGCAGGTTCGATGGAAGACGCACAGAATCTTGCATTATTGCTTCGTGCTGGCTCGTTGACCGCACCAGTGACGATTGTAGAAGAGCGCACAATTGGCGCTTCATTGGGTGCTGAAAACATTCAAAATGGTTTTGCCGCTCTTGCGCTTGGCTTAGCGATGACATTGACCTTTATGGCGCTTTGGTATCGCAAATTAGGCTGGGTCGCCAATGTTGCGCTAATGGTTAACATGGTGAGCTTACTTGGTTTGATTGCACTTCTTCCTGGCGCCGTCCTGACTCTACCTGGTATCGCTGGTTTAGTTTTAACGGTCGGTATGGCGGTAGACACCAACGTACTGATATTCGAGCGTATCAAGGACAAACTCGCTGAGGGGCGTACATTCGCTCAGTCGATTGACCTTGGGTTTGATAGTGCATTGAGCACGATCCTTGATGCCAACATTACAACCATGATCACTGCTGTCGTTCTTTACTCGATTGGTAATGGTCCAATTCAAGGCTTTGCCTTAACTCTAGGTCTGGGTCTGTTGACCAGTATGTTCAGTGGTGTGTTCGCATCACGCGCAATCATCAATTTGGTATGGGGACGCGATGCGCGTCGTGATGTGAGGGTATAACCATGGTTGAATTTTTTAAACAGCATATTCGTCGAGTTCGCTACATTACTAATTTTGTATCGTTTGCGTTAATGGTCATTTCTCTCGTTGCGTTGGGGATGAACGGCTTAAACATGGGGCTCGACTTTACCGGCGGCATGGTCACTGAAGTCAAAGTAGACAACAATGTTACCCATGAACAACTTGTTGACGCTCTACAGCCAGAATTAGGCCAGTTCACTAATGTGACTCACTCAGATCAAGATGGTCGATGGGTAATTCGCTATCCAATTCCTGAGCAAAACGAACAATCAGCGGACCTAGTTAAAACGCTCTCGCCAATCTCGCACCAAGTAGATGTGATCAGCAATAGCATGGTGGGTTCTCAAGTAGGGCAAGACTTAGTCGATCAAGGCGGTTTAGCGCTAATGATCTCTATGATGTGTATTCTGGGCTATCTGTGTTTCCGCTTTGAGTGGCGATTGGCGAGCGGCTCTTTGTTAGCATTGGCCCACGATGTGGTACTTGTGTTGGGCTTTTTCGCGGCAACACAGATGGAGTTTAATCTGACCGTGTTTGCAGCGATACTGGCGATTCTTGGTTACTCGCTTAACGACTCGATTATTATTGCCGACCGAATTCGCGAGTTGCTGATCGCGAAACAGTCATTATCAACAGAAGAGATCAACGACCAAGCCGTTATGGCGACCTTCTCGCGAACTATGGTGACTTCGGGTACCACGTTGATGACAGTATCGGCATTGTGGATTATGGGCGGCAATGCGCTACAAGGTTTCGCTATTGCGATGTTCATCGGTATTCTGTCAGGAACCTGGTCTTCGATCTCCATGGGTACAGTGTTACCAGAATGGCTAAAACTTGAGCCCAAGCACTACCTTCCTGTCGAGATTGACAACGCGCCATAAAGTGGTGAGTTAAACGAAAGGCCCTGAACGATACGTCTCAGGGCCTTTTTGTTTCTAGCGATATCACCTAGCGTTAAGTTTGTTTTGGCTGCCTTTTAACGACACCTAGAATAATTTATGCACTCACAGAGAGATAAATCGCAGTATTTAGATTGAATCGGCATGACTTTGGCGAGATTCTTGTGAAGCGGCTATCAGATCTGATCGAAACACGCTTCAGGGAGCAACTTCCTCAATGACTATGTATTCACTATTCTGGGAAAATTACATTATTTAATGAGTGCGAGTTTAAACAATTAATAAAAATCTGGATATTTAATCTGGCAGTGACTAAATATCCTCATTTTCGCTGATTTATAGTAAAAGTAGTTCTTGATTCGAATCACAAATAACAGCCTATAATTCACTTACTATCATGTCACTTTAATTCCAATAACTAAAAACTAACCCAAGATAAAATAACTATCTAGCGTGAAATAGAAGGATAAAAATCGACATGAGTGGCGCAATCATTAAAGTTTCAAGAAACACCGAAAATGCACCTGTTTCTGAGCTGTCTACGCAAAGCGTAGCATTCTCTCACTACAATAATATCTCAGCGCAGTTACCCCTAGACTCTGCTACTGGGCAGATTGTTGTAGGTGACGTAAAAGAGCAAGCGAAACAGTGTTTAAACAATATTAAGGCGATTGTTGAAAGTATTGATCACGTCATGGACGACGTTGTACGTATTAATGTTCACCTAAAGAACATTGCAGACATGGAAGCAGTGGATGAAGTATACGCGACTTTCTTCCCGAACCTCATTCCAACCCGTACCACAGTGGCTGTGAATGCGTTGCCGCATGGTGATGCTTTGGTTCAAATGGACGCGCTAATTTCAAATGGTGAAGGTACAGCACCTCAAGAACCTTGTGCGCTTATCAAGCTATCAAGAAACACTGAGCAAGCACCAGTTAGTGCCTTATCTACACAGACCGTTGCATTCTCGCACTACAACAATATCTCAGCTCAGCTGCCAATTGATGCGGAAACAGGCAGGCTAATTGAAGGTGGCGTTCAAGAGCAGACGGCACAATGCTTGAAAAACATCAAAGCCATCATGGAAAGCATTGATGTACCATTTGATGACATTGTAAAAGTGAACGTGTATCTGAAAGATCTTGCTGATATGAAAGAGGTCGATACGGCATACACGACTTTCTTCCCAGATTCGTCTATCGCACGCACCGTAGGCTATATGCCAGCTCGTACTTTTGTTTCTGTGGCAGACCTTCCTATGGGTGCGAAAGTTCAGTTAGATGCCGTCGTTTCTCACGGTGATGGAACGCCACCACAAGAAGTGGAAGATAGACACGGAATCGTGATTCGCGCACATAACACAGAAAATGCGCCAGTCAGTCCACTTCACACTCAGACAGTGGCATTTTCTCACTACAACCACATTGCAGCGCAGCTGCCAATGAAAGCAGGCGCGAGCCAATTGGTTGCTGGTGGAGCAAAAGAACAGGCTCAACAATGTCTCGATAACATTAAAGCGATTGTTGAAAGCATCAATCACGTGATGGACGATATTGTTAAAGTAAACATTCAACTGCGTGATATGGCTGATCTAGAGGCCGTAAATGAAGTTTACAAGTCCTACTTTGAATGTGAACTGCCAGCGCGTACTGTTGTTGGTGTCGCTGCAATCGCAATGGATGCATTAGTACAGATTGATGTGGTTGTTTCGAATGGTGAAGGCACACCGCCAAACGCATAATAGCGATCAATTTTAAGTAATAGGAGGAGGCTGACTAATTTAGTTAGCCTCTTTTTATTTATAATAACTGGATAACTGGATAACTGGATAACTGGATAATTATCCGAAATATTGGATAGTGTTTATTTTAGTTATTGTATTTGTAAAAAATAAATGTATTTTCGTTAAAATAAAGCCTGCACATAGGCAAGCTTAGTATATATTTAGGTATTAAATTAGTGAGGGCGTTTAGGTCCATTGCGAACCAAGTCTTGCCCCGTCTGGAATACTTCCTCTGTTACCCAACGACCTAACACAAGTTGGTGCTTATCATCTAATACCGCAACAAATCGACGTCCATCACTGTTATTGGTTGCCAATACTACGCCAGCAGCACTGCTCAGCCCAAGTACGCCACTCTCTACAGCTACTAGGAAAGCCTCTAGTTCAGTTAAGTCTGCGATGATTCTGTCGTCTTTAATCATTGGTCTATCTCGTTACATTTCTTGCTTATAGCCAAGCATATAGTTAAAAGCCGTGGCTTAATTATTGGCGCTACTCTAACGATCATAGTGGCAAAAATCTATAGCCGCATGCCGTTAGCGTTGAGGGATTATCCATTTAATCCACTTTACGACCGTTTACTCCCGATTTCTTCCATTCGTCGCATAGCGCTGTCGACTTTTTCTGACGCGGTTATTCTTTCATCATCAAAACAGGCAAGGGATTATTCAGATGAAAACAGTAACGTTAGCGAGCTTATTTAGTATTGGGTTAGTTGTTGCGACACAAGTCGTCGCGGCACCGAGTGAGGAGCTGATTACTCAATACAATCTTGCAGCAGAAGGCGATGAAGACAAGGTGGAAGTTGTTCATCAGCAGTTAGAGACTCAAATTGCTACCGATGGCGCTGACCCATTGAGTTTGGTGTATCTAGGAAGCACTCAGACTCTTATGGGGCGAGATGCGTTTATGCCGTGGAACAAAATGAAGTATACAGAGCAGGGGCTAGCGACCATCAGTAAAGGTTTGGATCTTCTAAGCAGCCAAGCTACACCGTTAGAACAACAAGAATATCGTCAAGGACTGCCTGAATCGTTACTTGCAAGATCAATAGCGGGAGCAACGTTTACATCGTTACCGGATATGTTCAACCACTTTGAGCGCGGCTATGACCTGTTTCTCGACTTGTTAGCCGATGAGTCGTTCAAGCAACAGCACTATGATGCCATCTCTTGGGTTTATATCTATGCCATTCAAGCGGCACTTCGAGCAGAGGATAAACCCCAAGCTAAGCAGTGGGTCGCTGAAATGCAAGCTAGAAACCCGGATCACCCTATGACAGTTCAAGCTAAAGCAATTCTAGATTCCGCAGCTTAAGGAGGCGTTATGATTGAGTTTAAGCAGATTAATAAAACCTATCGAATTGGCCAACAGCAGGTACATGCCTTAAATCAGGTCAGTGGTGTGATTAAAAAAGGTGAGATGGTGGCGCTATGTGGGCCATCGGGCTCGGGCAAGAGTACTCTCCTCAACATATTAGGCTTACTCGATATGGACTACCAAGGTTCCATTGAATTATCTGGCCTTGCTTACCCACGAGAAGCTATTAAGGCGGCTCACATGCGCCGCAACCAACTTGGCTTCGTGTTTCAAAAGTTTAATCTGATACCTGTTATGACTGCGTGGGAAAATGTGGCTTATCCATTGATGTTGAATGGCTTTTCTTTGCAAGAGCAAAAGCAAAAATCGTTTGAAATCTTGGATAAAGTTGGCCTTAAAGAGTTTGCTGAACATCGCCCAGACAACCTTTCTGGAGGGCAGCAGCAGCGAGTTGCTATCGCGAGAGCCCTAGTACATAAACCGCAAATGGTGATTGCAGATGAACCTACCGCGAGCTTAGACAGCCATACTGCCTCGGTAGTCATCGAACTGATGAAAGGGCTAGGGCACGAGTTGGGTACCACTTTTATTGTTGCGACACACGACCCTCGTATGGCACAGCAATGTGACCGAAGCATTGACCTTTTAGACGGTACTATCAACGAGGAGCCAATGAAATGGGCAAGCTAATTCCATCAACATGGCGTATCGCGTTTCTTAACTTACAGCGAAACAAACGTCGTAGTGTGCTATCTGTGTTGATCATTGCGATCGCTATTTTTGCTCTAACTTCAGCGGGTGGCTTTGGGCTGTATACCTATGATTCTTTGAAAGAGTCGACGGCAAGAGACACTGGCCATTTGACGATCAGCCAGCCTGACTTCTTCGAAAAAGATGAAGAGATGCCACTGGCAAATGGTCTATCCGATGGTAGTCAAATCACACAGCAATTGATTGCCAACGATAAAGTGCGTGGTGTTCAGCCGAGAATCGAATTTACCGGTCTTGTCTCTAACGGAAGTAAATCGACCATCTTTGTCGGCACTGGTGTTAATGAACGTGAGTTTGATATGAAAGGGCCGTTTTTGGATGTCCGCCAAGGTAAAACGTTGTCGAGCATTCAATCCTCTCGCTACGACCCAAGTGAGCCAGAAGTTATGCTTGGCGTCGATTTAGCGCGCAACCTAAATGTTAGCATCGGAGATTGGGTTACATTGCTGGCGACAACCAGCGACGGTGCGCTCAACGCGTATGATTACAAAGTGCGCGGCATTTACTCAACGGGTGTGCCTGAATTGGATAAGCGCCAGCTCTACATTCATATCAAGTCTGCTCAGGAGCTTTTAGGGAGTGACAAGGTCAGCACCTTATCTGTGTTCCTATTTGATACTGAGCAAACGATGCCGATGAAGGCTTGGACTGAACAGCAGTTGGCAGACATGACTCTCGCGGAGCCAGTTGAGGTAACGCCTTGGCAAGAGCGTGCATTCTTCTATACCAAAGTAAAAGATCTTTATGACCGAATCTTCGGCATTATGGGCGCAGTGATGGCCTTGGTGGTGTTTGTCGCATTGTTTAACACTATGACGATGTCGGTCACTGAACGCACACGAGAAATAGGAACCCTGTCGGCACTGGGCACTTACCCGAGAGAGATTGTGTCTGGCTTTGTGCGCGAATCAGCCTTACTGGCTCTGATTGGTTCGTTCATTGGAGGCGTCATTAGCCTGTTAGTGAGTCTATTGCTTATGGTTGTGGATGTGCAAATGCCACCCCCTCCGGGCCGAACAGAAGGTTACCCACTCAATATCTACTTTTCACCAGAACTCCTCTCTATGACAGCCGTAGGCGTGTTGCTTATATGTGTTGTGGCAGCATGGTTATCTGCATCGAAAGGGGTTAAGAAGCCAATAACGGAGGCGTTGATTTATGTTTAGTTTGATAAAGAAGATAGTTGTAGCGTCAGTGCTTATCGCCAGTGCTTCGAGTGTAATGGCGAAAGATGTCGCGACCATGGTTAAGAATGCCGATCAGTACCGCCTTGATACCGATGCCGCCAAAGTGGTGTCACTGGTCAGTCTGTTTGAAAACGGAGAGTTGGATAAAACGCGTGAGTACAATGTTTATACTCGTGCAAATCGAGAGTCTCTAGTGCTGTTTAAATCTCAAGTTGAAGCAGGGCAAAAAATGCTGATGCTAGGGGACAACTACTGGCTAGTGATGCCGAAAAGCCGCCGTCCAATCCGTATTACACCAATGCAGAAGCTATTGGGTGAGGCGTCAGTTGGGGATATTTCAACCCTGACTTGGAGCGAAGATTACCATGCAACCTTTGTTAAACCCGAACAATTGGATATAAACGGAGATTCCTTACAGGTTAATCACCTACGTTTAAGAGCGACGACCAAAGGGGCAAGTTATTCGAAAATTGAATTGTGGTTAGATGAACGTAACGACTTCCCTATCAAAGCTGACCTTTATCTGCGCTCGGGTAAGCTCGCGAAACAAGCCTGGTTTACCCAAGGTGAACGTGATGGTTTGCAGCGAGTTGTTGCCATGACTCTGCTTGACCAAATCCAGCCTGCGAAAAAGACCGTGATTGAATATCAGCAAATCACGCCAGTGGAACTAGAAGACAAATACTACAACCCAGCGTATTTAACGCGTAATGCGTTGTCGGAGTTATAAATGAAACATAGCCATGCGTTAACTTGCTTGATGGTATTGGCGGCGCCAGTAGTGGCGAGCGAAGTGAGCTTTGACTGGGATTACACACTCAGCGCTAACACCGCGCAGCATCGAGATTCCGCTTTGCTAGGTAAATCGAGCGACAGCAGTAGCGAAACGGCAGATGCGCTTATCGACTTACAACTAGAAGGATATGGGTTTACGGGCTTGATAGCGGCAAAAGGCAATCAAGTCTACAGCTCAGATTCTTCAGAGTCTTATAAGGGGGAGCTGATAATCCAAGAGCTGTTTTGGCAAGGCTGTACTGAGGTGTTTGACGCTCCTATCGATTTAACGTTAGGTAAAGTGCGCCTCGATTGGGGGGTAGGTTACGGCTACCGTCCACTCGATGTATTTAAACCTTACCGAAGAAACCCTGTTGGTATTCAAGTCGAAGAGGGAACGGGCGTCGCTATGGCGTCTTACTTTGATATGTCAGGTGAGTGGAGCCTTGTTTACAGTGACTCTTCATGGACGCAACAAGAAGGTAGCCAGTTAGAAGAGTCTTCTGAACAGCAAGGTATTGGCCTAAGGCGATATGTTCTATCGGGAGACAGCGAATGGCAAGGGTTGGCTTACTATGATGACGTTCGCCAAGGTTTACTCGGCGGTTCATTAGTGACTGTTCTCAATGATGCTTGGTCACTGCATAGCTCTGCACTCTATCAACGTAAGTACTTAAGCTATATCCAAGGCGAGAATCATCAACCAGTCACTTTGGCAGAGCAAACCGACGCTGTTCAAGCGCTGGTCGGGCTTAACTGGGCAAATGCAGTCGGCAACAACATCATCCTAGAGTATTGGTATGACAGTCGCAGCTGGAGTCAAAGTGAATGGAATAACGCATTCGAGCGCGTGGCTTCTTTATCGAACAATCACTCACTTAAGCCGTTAGCTTCATCGTATGCACAAGGGTTAAATAATACGAACTTGGTGCAACACAATGTGATGTTTCATTGGTCTTTAGACTCTTCAAGTTGGAGCCAGTGGTCTTGGTCAAAAGAGTATTTGTGGCTAAACAAACTGACTCCGACGTTTGATCTTCTTTATTCCCCGAAAGATCAGGGAGTGATAGCGACTCAGTGGTTGGATTATCGGGTGTATGATTCTGGCTCTGCGTCATTTTCAGCGGAACTTGCTGCGCGTTTTATGACGGGTGACAGCGAGTCTGTATATGCAAATTTATCAGATAAGCGTATGATTTTTATTAATCTAAAAGGAAAATTTTAATGACGGAATCGACAAACTACGCTGCAAACGCCTTTAAAAGTTTTGCCTATACCACGATCTTTTGTGCAGTGATCGCATTTGTCACTCAATCTATCTGGCCTAGTGCTTACCTAGAGCATCTTGCGATAAGTCTAGGTTATGGTTACAGCTCGGTTGTGAGTTCATTGGTGATTGGCCGGTTGTGGCCACAGTTGTCTAATCAAGTGGTGACCGGGCTGTCGATAGTCGGCGCAATGGTTTTTGGTACTATGAATGCTTACTGGTGGTTACACAGCTACGAAAAATTCTCGGACATCAGCCAACTAAAATCGGTAGCAATTTTAGGATTTATCTTCTCGGCAACATGCTTTTTTTACTTTTACACTCATGAACAAAAATTGCTGGCGCAAAAGGAGTTAGAAACAGCCAAGCGAATTCAATCGGAACAAGAGAAAGCCTTAGTCAAGAGCCAGCTTCGCCAACTGCAAAGCCAAATTGAACCACATTTCCTATTTAACACCTTGGCCAACGTCAATGCGTTGATCAGTCATGATCCAAAAGCGGCGCAGCATATGTTAGGGAAATTGACGGAACTGCTAAGAGGGACGTTACAAAACAGTCGTAAAGAGACATCGACTTTAAAAGCAGAATTAGATTTGGTCGATGCCTACTTAGCGATACAAAAAATCCGTCTCGATGAACGCTTAAACTATCAGATAACCAACTCAATCGATGAAGAAGTCTCTTTTGCGCCATTGCTTCTACAACCTCTGGTTGAAAATGCGATTCAGCATGGCATTGAACCAAAAGTTAATGGGGGCGAGATCTCAATCGAAGTCTCGAAAAAAGAACAGTTTATGGTTATCGAGGTGGAAGATTCTGGTGTAGGGTTTGCCAATGCGCCAAACAGCAGCGGCAATGGCATTGGCTTGGAAAACACCAAAGAGCGAATTACTGCGCTATATGGCAACCAATCGAGCTTGAAAATTAAGCAATCTGCTTCTGGTGGTGTATTAGCAGTGATTCAAATTCCGTTCAATCAATTGACCTCGTAATAGGAAGGACTTAATGACAGTCAAGGAAGTGAGTGCAGTCATTGCCGATGACGAGCCATTGTTGAGACATCACCTTAACAAAATGCTGGCTGAGGTTTGGCCTCAATTAGAAATTGTAGGGCAGGCTAAAAACGGTCAAGAAGCGCTGGAAATGATTGAACAATTCGAGCCAGATCTTGTATTCCTTGATATCAGAATGCCTCAACTGGATGGCATGGCTGCAGCAAAAGCTCTCACTAAGATGGATTGCCCAACCCAAGTCGTGTTTATTACTGCCTACGATGAGTACGCGCTACAGGCGTTTGAAGCCAACGCAATTGATTACTTGCTAAAGCCGCTATCCGAGCAGCGCCTAGAGCAATGTGTTGTTAAGATAAAGCAGCGAATTGAGAGCGTAACTACACCTACTCCGCCAGATATGGCGGCGCTACTTGCTCAAATTCAGCAGCTTGGAAATCAATCAGCACCAAGTTATCTAAACTGGGTAAGAGCGACTAAAGGTGAAGATATTCATCTCATCTCCATTTCAGACGTGCTCTACTTCAAAGCGGAAGATAAGTATGTTTCGGTGTTCACCCAAGAAGAAGGCAAAACGGTCGAGTACCTGCTTAGAACCTCGTTAAAAGAGTTGATACAACAGCTTGACCCAGACAACTTTTGGCAGATCCACCGCTCTACCATAGTCAATGTCTCCGCCGTTGAGAAAGTGCAGAAAGTCATTACCGGGAAAATGGTCGTCGTAATTGGTGATGCTAAGCTCCCAGTTAGCCGTGCAATGCAAAGCCTGTTTACTAAGTGATCCGGTTATAAATTTACTCATGGCCTTGTAGTGCAAATTTATCATCAAGAGTTATGCTTAAAGCTATCAATAATATGCTGGAGCGATGTAAATGGCTGACAATAAACTTTACTATGTTTATGACCCTATGTGTTCATGGTGTTGGGGGTACAAGCCAGTCTGGCAGCAGATTTGTCAGATACTAGAGGGCAAAATTGATATTCAATATGTGGTTGGCGGCTTAGCACCAGATTCTGACCAACCCATGCCGAAAGAGATGCAACAGCAAATTGCCTCGTACTGGAAAAGAATCGAAGACTTTCTTGGTACCCAATTTAATTATGACTTCTGGAACAAAAACATCCCGAGACGTTCTACTTACCCTGCCTGTCGCGCAGTCTTAGCAGCTCGTAAACAAAGTGCTGAAAAGCAGATGCTGACCGCGATTCAAACCGCTTATTACCTCGAAGCGAGAAACCCAAGTGACACTGATGTACTTATCGATCTTGCCGATAGCATTGGCTTAGATTTAGAACGTTTTGAATCCGATTTTGGCTCGGTCACCTTGAACGAAGAGTTTATGCGTGAGTTGGACTTTGCTCGCAGCATTGGGGGTAATAGTTTCCCGTCGTTATTCGTTCAAACGGCTGAAGGGCTTGTCGAACTTCAAGTGGATTACCAATCAGCGCAAACCACTATTAGCCAGATTGAACAATTGATATAGGCTTGCGATGCAAACAAAGAAACACCGGGTTAATGCCCGGTGTTTTTGGTTAAGGTTCGATTCAACTAGAGTTTAACTGCGATAGATTCGAATGGCTTGAGGTTTATTTCATTGCTAAGCGAGTCGACTGAGTGACCGTTGCTGATTAAGGTTTGGACCTGCTGGCCAACCAAGTGGTTGGGTAGTTCAACACTGATGGATTCAGCACTGAAGTTACTCAATACCACAATGTGCTCCTCAAGCCCCTTGCGTTCATAGGCGAATAGCTGTGGGTGATCTTCCAGTAGAGGGATGAAATCCCCATAAACAATCACTGGGTGTGCTTTACGCAGCGAGATAAGTTGCTGATAGTGATAGAAGATTGAGTCTTTATCGGCAAGTGCTTTAGCGACATTGATCTCTGTGTAGTTTGGGTTGACCTCTATCCACGGAGTGCCACTGGTAAAGCCTGAATGATGGTCACCACTCCACTGCATTGGCGTACGCGCGTTATCGCGGCCATTTTCATGGATGGCTGTCATCATGTGTGCATGACTCACTCCCGATTCTGTCTTCATCTTATAGAAATTGACTGTTTCAATATCTTTGTATTGTTCAATGTTTTCAAACGCAACGTTAGTCATGCCAATCTCTTCGCCTTGATAGATGTATGGCGTGCCTTTCATAAAGTGCAAAGTCGTGGCGAGCATCTTGGCAGATTCAACTCGATATTGCTTGTCACAGCCATATTTCGAGACGACACGTGGGAGATCGTGGTTGTTCCAAAATAGCGAGTTCCAACCTTGGCTTTTTAGCTCAACCTGCCATTTTGTTAGCACGCGCTTAAACTCGTTTAAATCGAGTGGAATAGGGCGCCATTTGTCACCGTTTTGCCAAGTCAGCGTGATGTGTTCAAACTGAAACACCATAGAAAGCTCATGCCTTGCAGGATCGCTATACAGTTTAGCAATCTCTGGCGTAGCCCCCCACGTTTCGCCAACCGTGAGTAAGTCTTTGTCACCAAACGTTGCTTGGTTCATTTTGTGCAGCAATGGATGCAGGCGATCACCGTTGCCTGTGATACCTTTATCGATCTCTTTACCGATAAGATCAATCACATCCAATCGGAAACCACCTATCCCTTGCTCGATCCACCAGTTCATCATCTCGAACACTTTGTTGTGGACGCTTGGATTTTCCCAGTTTAAGTCAGGTTGGCGTTTTGAAAATAGATGGAAATAGTACTGCTGATTCTCTTCATCCCACTGCCACGCGCTGCCACCAAAAATAGAATCGATATGGCTTGGTGGAGTACCGTCTGGATTGGCGTCGCGCCAAATGTAGAACTCTCGATATTCGCTGTCAGGGTTTTGCTTTGCTTCAACAAACCAAGGGTGTTCATCAGAGGTATGGTTGACCACTAAATCCATGACGATGCGAATACCGCGCTGTTTAGCTTGTGCAATAAGCTCGCGCATATCTTCCATCGAGCCAAACTCAGGTGCGATAGCTTGATAATCTGAAATATCGTAGCCGTTGTCGTCCATCGGTGACTGATAAACAGGAGATAGCCAGATAACGTCAATCCCGAGTTTACCTAGATAGTCGAGTTTGCTGATGATGCCTTGAAGGTCACCAATACCATCGTCGTTTGAATCACAAAAGCTGCGTGGATAGATCTGATAGACCACACTGTCATGCCACCAACGTTTTTCCATTTTCTAAGCCCTAACTGAACTGATTAACTGACCAGACTATAGCGAACTAACACAGGCAAAAATAATTGATTGTTTGAATTGCTCTATAGAAAAAATCAATATCACACGTTAGGCTTGAGCCTTCAGAAAACGGATGCGTGAAAGTATGGATAAGCAATATCGTTATTTTTATGAAGTTGCGCGGCAGGGCAGTATAAAAGCCGCTGCTGATAAGCTCTTTATCAGTCAACCTTCCTTGACGACAGCAATTAAAAAGTTAGAAGAGCAACTTGGGGCGGACTTGTTCGTCAGAAAGTCGAAAGGTGTCGAGCTTACAGAATATGGTTGGGTGTACTTTCGCTATGTTCAGGAGGTGCAAGAAAAGCACATCCAGATGATGCATCAATTGTCGGATATGAAGCTTAGAAGTGGTGGTAAGGTTAAGCTGGGTATTGGAGAGGCTTGGTGGCAGTGCTTTGGCTCTGAAGCGGTGCAGCAGTTCACAAAACAGTTTCCGAATAGCTCAATGCATATCGAATTTGGCAATGGCTTGTCGATGCTGCATCACCTTATTAACGATGATATTGACCTGTTTGTTGGTCATGAAATTATCGGTATTAACTCACGTCATCGTGTTCGTTTTATTCCGCTTTTTCAGGAGCGTGAAGCTTGGTACGTTCGACCGGAGCACCCTTTAAGAGGCGAAGCCAATATCGCTGACAAAGCCAAAGACTATCCGCTGGTTAAGGTTACGCCTGACCATGCTCGCCATGGCGATGTGCTTACAGAAGAGGGGGCGGAACTGTTCACCGTTGCTGCGCAAAATACCCAAGTTACGTATGAGCTAGATTCGCTTTCAGCCAGTATTGATATGGTCAAAATGAGTAATGCGATTATGCCGTATACCTCTAAGATGGAGGCGTATTTTGTTAACCAAGGATTAGCCCTGTTATTGCTAAACAAAGGGCAGCTTGGTCAGGTGGGTATTTACACTAAGGTGGGGGACTTCACCAAACCGACCCAAGCCTTAATTGATCTGATCATAAAAAAAGCCGAGAGCTAAACTCTCGGCAAAAGGACTGAACAAGTTAAAAGAAGAAAGTAAGTCGTTATTATTTAATGATCTGCTTCGCTGCCGTATCAAGGGCTTGTTTTACCGTTTGTTTTCCTTGCATTGCGTTGTCAATTGCAGCCCCTTCGGCAAACCAGTAAGCGGTCATCTGCGGAATGTTAGGCATGATCTCGCCATTTTCAGCATTGGTCATTGTTGCCTTGATTCGCTCATCGCTTTCTAGGATTTTCTGGAAGCTTTTTAGTGTGACCGCACCAAGCGGTTTGTCATCATTCATGATTTTTAACGCGTCATCAACGAACAGGTAGTTTTCCAATAGTTCTACGGCTAAATCTTCATTTGGGCTCCCCGCATTGATACCGGCACTGAGGACGCCGACAAACGGATTGCCCTTACCGCCATTTAGGGTTGGAAGCTCGGCCACACCATAGTTAAGCCCCATTTTATCCAGGTTACCCCAAGACCAAGGGCCATTAATCGTCATGGCAACTTCACCTTTGCTAAAGGCAGCTTCGGACACTGAGTAATCCATATCGGGATTGACGACGCCTTGGTTCACCATGTCGACAAGAAACTGAAGTCCTTTAATACCCGCTTCATTATTCACGCCAGTCTTTGCACCATTGTAGCCGCCCTCGACCTTTTCAAATGCGTACGCGCCGCCCGACGAAATCATTGGCCAAGTAAAGTAGGCGTTCTTTACGTCCCACATAATGGCTTGCTTACCTTGATCTGCCATGTCTTTGTGGATAGCAGCGAGCTCTTCCCATGTTTTTGGTGGCTCGGGCACTAAGTCTTTGTTGTAGATAAGTGATGGTGTTTCAATGGCGATTGGGTAACCCATGATCTTGCCGTTAACCGTGACCGCATCCCAACTGAAATCGATGAGCTTGTTTTTAAACTCTTGGCTAGGGTTGAGTTCCTTTAGAAGCCCGGCCTCTGCATAGCCGCCAAATCGGTCATGAGCCCAAATGATAATGTCTGGCCCCATTCCTTTCGCGGCAACTTTTTCAAATCGTTCTTCTAAAGATTCAGGGTGCTGAACAATGACTTTGACGCCCGTATCTTCTTCAAACTGTCTACCAATTTCAGCTAAACCTTCATAGCTTTTATCACCGTTGATCCAAATCGTGATTTCACCTTCGGTCATTGCCACAACAGGGTTAGAAGCCAATACTGCCAGAGTACAAATAGAAAGAGGTTTCAGGAACTTGTTCATCACTATCAATCCATGTCATTAACTTTAAGACAAGGCTACCTCTCCTCCAGTTAATGAGAAAATAGATTATCGAAAGTAATGTATAGGAAAAAGCTATATCAAACGGTAAAGATGTGCTTGTGTTCAAAGAAAACGGCGCATCAGAGAAAATGCACCGTTGGTTATATCTTTGATATTGTGAAGTTAGGGTCTGTTGACCTTATGAGCTGATTTTTGCAGCAGTTTGTGGGTTCTTTATGCAAGGCAGAGGCTTTGAATTGTAGTTGCTCTACCTGATAAGCCGATAACGCAGCAGAAAGGAGCCACAAACGCTGCCCGAAGGGTTCGAGCTGGGCGCCCCCGCAAAAACCGTTTTACTCTTTGTTGAGAGGTGTTTTGCTTAGAATGACTAGGCGACAAACCTCTCGCCGCGATTAAAACGCTTTTATCTCGAACAAAATTTAACCTCATAAGGTCAACAGACCCTAGGACTCCTCTTTTAACAGCAGCAGTGCTGAGCGAGGTGGCATTGAAAGGTTCAATAGGCCGTTAGAGGCGTAAGATACCTCGCCACATAGTTGCCCATTGAAAGTGCCATTGTGTATATCAGCCCGCCAGACAGGCAGTTTGCGATGGACGGTTTTCTCGCTTAAGTTGAAGGCACAAAGCATAGTATTGCCGTCTACTTTACGTGCGAAAACAAAGCAGTCATCATCGTGATGGACGGGAATATAGTCACCTTTTTGGAGAGCAGGGTTGGCTTTTCTGAGAGCAATCAACTGCCTAAACCAATCAAGGTACTCAGAGTTATCCGTCTGTTCCCAAGGCATTGTACGGCGATTGTCAGGGTCATGGCTCCCCATCATACCGAGTTCTGTACCATAGAAGATGCAAGGGGTGCCGACGTAACTAAACAGCAGCACACTTGCCAGCTTAAATAGGCGAGGGTCATGTTTAACGAGTTCAAAGAAACGCGCCGTGTCATGGCTATCTAGCTGGTTTAGCTGGGCTAGTTGGTTTTGCCAAGGCAGTTTAGCTCGTGCTTCAGCTTGCCAATCGACAAAATCCCCAACATTGATATCGATAGGGTCAAAGGCAATATCGAGTTTGGCTAATAAAGCTCTTACAGGATGGGCAAAGCCGTAGTAGTTCATCGCGCCATCTTCTTGATCGCCCTGCAACCACTGTGTCGCTTCAAAGAAGTGCTCTCCGAGTACATAGCAATCTGGATTCACTTGCTTGGCTGAATCTCTGAATGCTTTGACATAGTGGGCATTATTCGTCGCGCCTTCACCCTCACCAAGCATATGAATCACATCAAAGCGCCACGCATCAATCTGATAGGGCGGCTTTAACCAGTGTTTGATGACGGCTTCATCGCTGGCGTAGATGTAGTCTTTAACTTGCTGGTTTTCAAAGTTCAACACAGGGAGTGATTGGATTCCCTTCCAGCCGACGTAGTCTTGGCGATCACCATTAAAGAAATAGTAATCCCGATACGGAGAATCTGGTGATTGATAAGCACCAAGGCTATCTTGTAGCCCTTGTAAGTTAAACCACGGATGCTCTGTTGACGTATGGTTAAACACCGCATCGAGCATGATCTTCATCTCTCTATCACGCAGTTGCTGACAGAGGTTAGCAAAGTGCTCATTGCTACCTAAATGGGGGTCAACTTGCAGGTAATCAGAGGTGTCATATTTGTGGTTACTTGGCGCAGTGAAAATTGGGTTTAAGTAGAGTGCAGTTACCCCTAAATTTTGCAAATAATCGAGCTTACTTTCTACGCCGTATAAGTCTCCACCGTAGAACTCACAACCCGCGTTTCCACCTTTGGTATCTACGGGTTCTCCCCATTGCTTAGTCACGACCGGTTTTGTCCCACCAGATACGAAGTATTCACCCTCTTTGACGCTGATTTCAGGTTTGCCATTGCAGAAACGGTCAGGGAAAATCTGATAGAAAACCTGCTCTTGTACCCAACTCGGTGGTTGGTGTTGCGCATTGTACTTAAAGTGAGTCTCTTTTGGTGAAACTCGCTTTGATACTCCCTTGGCATCAAGCCAGTACTGCCCGCACTCAATCAAAAGCTTGAAAGTGTAGTGCGTGACATCTCGATCACTGTTGAGTGGGAAACTCGCTTGCCAGTACGTTAAGTGTTCAGTGGTTTTGCTCAACGTCATTTCAACCAGATACTCTTCATTATCTGGCTCATGGCGCAGCAAGACTTTGGTGAAGTTGACGGCTTTCTCGGTGGCTAAGGTGACGGTGAGTTTATGGTCTTCGCGCGTTAGCCAGTCGCTAGATTGTCCGTGATAGATAAATGGTAGTGACTTCATCTTAACCTCTCAACTGGTTGAGATTATCTAAACATAGGAAATGGGTTGCCAATGGAGCAAGATCTAATTCGATCCTTGCACCGCTTTCGTTTACCTTGAGGCGATAGGTTTGCTGATTGAGTTTATCAACGAGAGGGTATTGCCCATCGCTTAATTGCCACAGCTCCACAAGGTAATTTGGGATAATAAGCTCGAGTTGCTTCGATTGCTTGTTACTAAAATTGGTGGCGATGATGATGGCTTGTTCATCATCGGAGCGAGCAAACGCATACAGTTTATCCTGCATTTCCTCGAAGTTATCAAAATTGGCGGCGTATAAGTCATGGTAATCGCCACACAGTGCTGAATGGTTTAACGTTAGGTTAAGCAGTGTGCTGTAAAAGTTTCTAAGCTCGAGTTCCGATGGTGAAAGAAGGCCGCCATCAAAACGCCCTTCATTCATCCAGCGCTGGTGGGCAGGGACTCCAATATAGTCAAAAATCGAAGTTCGTGATGGTTCACCAAAGCCAGCCATTTCAGCGCCCGCTTCACCAACCTCTTGACCAAAATAAATCATGGTCGGTGAGGTAGATAAACACGCTGACACCAGCATGGCAGGTTTGCCTTTCTCGCCACTGCCTGCAAACTCAGGTGAAGCCACGCGCTGCTCGTCGTGGTTATCAAGGAAGTGGAGCATATGGTGCTCAATATCGCGCAGTTCATGCTGTATGCGTCCAATCTCTCTGGTTGAGCCCTTGTTTTGAATCACCTCTTTGAGTGAATCATAAAGATCGACTTTGTCGTATAGATAGTCCATCTTGCCCAGCTGAATATAGTCGCGATACAAGTCCGGTTGATACACCTCCGCCATGAGGAAGGCATCTGGGTTAACATGCTTAATCGACGAGTTCATAAAGCTCCAAAACTCGACAGGCACCATCTCTGCCATATCGTAACGGAACCCATCGACGCCTTGTTCAAGCCAATACAGGGCGATATCGCGGAACTTAATCCAAGAGTCAGGCACTTGCTTATCTGACCAAAATTGAAGGTGATCATTGGCAGATTTAAAGCGATACTCTTCGGGTAGCGTTGTAAAGTCCTTACTGCCATCGGGTTTTACCCCATAGTTAACTTTGACCGTTTCATACCAATCATCATGATTAGGTTTAGCAAGGCGCGAACCATTGCCTGTCCATTTTGCGGGAAACTCATGATACGGGTCGACAAGGTCTGGATGTTTTTCTCCACCAAGTGGTGGCTCCTCAAGTAGAGTATCAGGCAACTCAAACGCTTGATTGGGGATATAGTAGAAGTTGTTATCTTTGGCGTAAGCGAGGCTAGTGTCATCATGAGCACCAAAATCGCTGACACCTTTAGGGTTGTTCAGCCCCTTGTAAATACGCGCAACATGGTTGGGCACGATGTCGATGATGACCTTCATGCCTGCGTTATGCGTTCTTTCAATCAGCGTTGCAAACTCTTGGTTGCGCTCGCTAGGGTTGTCGGCTAAATCGGGATTAACCGAGTAGTAATCTTTTACCGCGTAAGGTGATCCGGCACGCCCTTTGACCACGCTCGGGTGATCATTGTTAATGCCTATCTCTTTATAGTCACCAATAACGGCATGATGGGGAACACCCGTGTACCAGATATGGGTTATACCAAGTTTCTTAATCTCGACCAGCGCCCTATCTGTAAAATCGCTGAATTTCCCGACACCGTTTTGTTCAATCGTTCCCCATGAAATATTGGTTCGATTGGTGTTGCCAAATAGCCGAGTGAAGACTTGATAGATAGTTTGTTTTTTCATTGTGTAGGGTAGTCATTGTTGTTTTGTCAAAGGCTAAAACAAGCGAGGGAGAGCCAACTCATCCCTTTTTAAACTATAGGGGGCGTAGAAAAGGAAAGTGTGATTTTAGTTAAACAATTTCGCCTGATTTCAAGCAACCTTCCACCAATATAAGATTTGGTATTGATAAAGTTTATTGCGTTTGGTCTCGCATATTTGCGTAGTAAATGGTTGTATTAAAATAGAATTATTTAGAATGGAATGAGAAAACTAATCAGGAGTCAGGATGATGATAACAGCTAAACGATGGCGGATTCACAAAGCCTTTTCTGCAGTTACTTGTACGGCTTTACTCTTATCCCATGCGCAAGCAGAAACGCTCACAGCGCATCATGGAATGTATGAAGCGGGAAAATCTGAAGCGCAAAATATGTTCTTTTATGAACAAGACGGTAAGCAATACCTATACAGCGCATGGGGCGTTGTCCCGATAGAGGTTAACGATAAAGGGGAGTTTCGTGCGATAGACCCAAATGTTCCATTATCGGGCTCTTTCTATCATCAAAATGATGGGGTGTACCACTCCGGAAGATTCCAATACAGCGAGTTTAAAAGCTTGTTCGGACGTGCAGATGTCAATAGTCATGAACTCAACGTCCCTATGTTATTTGATGACTACTGGTGGAATACGTTGAGTAACGAAACCAGTTGTGAAAATCAACAATGGCAAACTGACAGCAATATCCGCTATGACCAAAGCGTAATAAAGTCGCTTATTGAACTGAGCCAACAACCAGATTCCCTCTATGCGAATACGGACAGTCTACTGGTCGCTAAGGATGGTAAATTGGTTATTGAACAATACTTCGGCGGTTGGCAAGCGGACTTTCCTCATAGCATACAATCGATCAGTAAAAGTTTAACCTCCCTCGCGGCTGGATCTGCGATAAAACAAGAGCTGATAGAGGGCTATCAAACAAAAATCTCTGACCTTATGCCTGCTTATGCCAAGTTTCTTCAACAGGATAAATCCGAGCTGACTTTACATCACTTTCTGTCAATGGGGGCTGGGCTCAACTGGGATGAGTGGAGTATCCCATATGGCAATCCAAACAATGTTCGTTCTATTGAGATGGCAAGCAACGATCCTGTCGAATTTATTTTGGATCGAGAGCTTGCCGTACAACCTGGCAGCATGTTCGAGTACAACGGTGGTCTAGTGACTGTTGTTGGAGAGATTGTCGCCCAGCAGAGCGGAAAGAAAAACTTCGCAGACTATTGGCGCTCTAGCCCTCTTAATATGCTTTGTTTTCAACACGCTTACATGTCAATGCAAGCTGGTGGTGTGAGTAATGCCGCTGGTGGCGGTTATATGCGACCGCGAGACATGCTAAAAGTTGGTCAACTGGTTGCACAGGATGGAGTATGGCAAGGCAAGCGAATTTTGCCTGAAGGTTGGATTGAACGCTCGACACAAAAGTATTTAAAAACACGTGATAGGGGCGTTAGCTACGGGTATTACTGGTGGTTAAGTGACGCTGAAGTCGATGGGGAAACCTACTCTGTTGCTTATGGCTTGGGGTATGGTGGACAGATCGTCGCTGTGGTGGATGAACTCAACTTAGTTGTGGCGAGAACGGCGTGGCAAATGGATGGGCCGACACCGTATCAAGAAATAATGGAGGACTATATTATTCCTGCATTCACTTCAGTTAAATAAGTTAATAAATTTACAGAAAAGTTGGTAAAGGCTCACAGATTCGCTAATTTTGTGAGCCTTTTATTGTGAGCCATACGGATTGCTTTCTCTTTAATATCAGTAATTAACCAAGAGTTTTGTGGTGTTTTCTGGTACGAAAGTTCACTTTGACACTTGGAAGAGATTTCCTAAGCTTAACTTGAGTAAAACGTCAGAGGAAAGGAGAACACAATGGCGAAATTCCAACAGGACATCCCTAATCGCGTCACCGTATATCATGATGATATTGACCAAGAAAAAGCGTTAAAGAATGCGATGCTTCCTGAAAAACCAAGATATTTTAACGGCTCACCTACCTACGAAGCATCAAGTGTGGATGAATTCAAAACCAAGCTCAGTCAAATTGGCATGTCACTCGACGTGTAGCAATAAGTAGAACCATCAAGGCAGCAAATTTGGCTGCCTTTCGTTTTTACAATAAGTGCAATTTACCATCGCCATATCTCAACCCATTTTCGACATCTTGCCCTAACAAGACAGGGCCATCTAGGTCGACGATTTTAGCACGTGTCGCGATTGGCAATGCCGCTTTCATGGCGATGGATGTCCCTAACATACAGCCAACCATGATATCAAAGCCAAGGGAGCGTGCTTGAGCTTCAAGCGCAAATGCTTCAGTGAGCCCGCCAGTTTTATCCAGCTTGATATTGACCATTTCATAACAGCTTTTTAGTGAAGCGAGGTCTTGTTTGGTATGGCAGCTCTCATCAGCACATAGCGGTATTGGATGATCAATGCCTTGTAATAACTCATCTTGACCAGCAGGAACAGGTTGCTCAATCATGGCGATATCATAGTGAGCGAGACGCTGAAACAGCGACTCTAACTCCATACCGTGCCAAGCTTCATTGGCATCAAGAATGATTTTGCAATTTGGCGCGGCTTGCCTTACCGCTGAAACTCTGTTTTCTATGTCTGACTCATCAAGTTTAACCTTGAGTAAGGTAGCCCCTTGTTCAACATACTGTCGAGCTTGTTTTCCCATGACTTCTGCACTGCCTATAGATACTGTCATCGCCGTTTCTATTTGGGCGTTAACGTCGAAGTAAGGTGCGGGAAAGCCGAGTTCATCCATATTGCTTATTAGCGCCCACAGTGCGCAGTCCAGAGCATTACGCGCTGCACCCGCAGGAAAGTTTTGCAATTGAAGCTTGGCTTGTACTGGGGTTAAGTGCTTTAGATTCACTTGCCAAGTTTCGATTTGCTCTAGGACAGATTCAACACTTTCGTTATAGCGTGGGTAAGGAGTACATTCACCGACTCCTTGCCAATTGCCCAAACTAATCGTCACTCGAACGACGTTACAGTGAGTTCGGGCACCACGAGAAATAACAAACGGTGTGGCAAGCTTAATTGAGTGAGCTTGGGCTTCAATGTGCATCTAATTCACCTTTAAAGCTGAACAATATGGTGTGCAATAGAATCAATACCAAAGCGTACAGGGTCTGTCACAGGTACATTGAATTGCTCTTGCCAATCGGCGCATAAAGCGCGCGCATCCTCTTCACTGATTGCAGAGGTGTTTAAGCTTATGCCGACAATCTGGACATTGGAGTTGGTTAACTTAGCAGCGGCTAAGTTGGCTGACAGTGTCTCTTCGATTGAAGGGACAGAGCAATGAGGTAAATGACGAATATGCGCTCGTCCGATTTCGTGACAAAGCACCAAAGCGTCTGCCTGAGCGCCATGAAGTAACCCCAAACTAACACCTGCAAAAGAAGGGTTAAATAGTGAGCCTTGGCCTTCGATAATATCCCACTCGTGGTCTGTAAAGTCAGGGCTAATCGCTTCTACTGCACCAGAAATAAAATCGGCTACTACGGCATCGACTGAAATGCCTGAGCCTTCAATCAAAATGCCAGTTTGCCCAGTGGCTTTAAAGCGCGCATCTACAGAGTGTTTTTTGAGAGCACTTTCAAGTGCTAGGGCAGTAAACATTTTGCCAACAGAGCAATCGGTGCCCACGGTCAAAAGGCGCTTACCGAGGCGTTTCTTACCATTCCCGACTGCAAGTGATTCATCAAAGTGGCGTACATCATGAAGTTGGCATCTGCCTTGTTCTTCAAGCAATTTTAACTGAGGAATATCGGATAGGCGGCTATGCATACCGGACGCAATGTTGAAGCCCATTTCAGCAGCCTGAATTAACGTCTGTTGCCAACTCTCAGGTATAACGCCACCTGCATTGGCTGTGCCTATAACCAGGGTTTTGACGCCTTGTTCTTTAGCTTGTTGCAACGATAACTCAGGTAAATCTAATGATACGGCTTCTTCGCTCAGTCTCAGTTGCCCTTTACAGGTTTCTGGGCGCCACAAGGCAATGCCACGGGCTGTTTTGGCAGCGATTGGATCAGTGACATCGCCAAGAAAAAGAAGGTAAGGTTGAGCAATTGACATAAGCATCCTTGTTATTGATTATTTGCAATAACAAGACTTTATCTAGGTGCAGAGTTTGTTTCGAATGCTTATCTATTTGTTGGGTATAACGTTAGGTTATAGGCTGGAGTAAAGCTGTTCCACAAACCACTTGGCCGCGATCGATAATGGGTAGTGCTCTGCATGAAGTAGAGAAACGGAGACTCTAATGGCAGGTTCGAGTTGAGCGGTTTGCACCTTGTTCTGATAATGCTGCGCGGTCCAAGGGTCTACGACCGCGTTACAGTTTCCATATGTGACAAGTTCTGCGGCGGCGCTATAGCTTCTTACTGAGATTTTGGAGTGATAGCTAGGGTCTACCGCATGAATAGCTTGGTGAAGTCGCAGCCCTAATGGATCGCGAGTATCAAGCCCAACTAAGGGGTATTTATTCTCTATAAGTTCTGAAAGTGAATAGCTAGCTTGAGCAGAGCTCTCCAGTGGCGTTAACACTGTCATCTCTTGATCTAGTATTCCGCGTCTCACGATTGCTGGTGGCGTTTCATCACCAAAACCAATCGCTAAATCTAGCTCATTTTTGATCAAAGCATCACATAACTCGTCGCGGTTACCGGTAGAAATTTCAACGGTATAATCCGTTTCGCGGCAAATTTTATCTACTATAGGGGCAAGTAGGATGGTAGCAAGAATCGGTGGAGCACCAATCGTCAGGTGCTTTTCTCCCGCTTTTATCTTGTTAGTCAGGTTTCTAAACTGTCCAAGTTGTTGATAAACCTTTTCAGCTTCAGGTAACAGTAAATTCGCTTCTCTAGTTGGGATTAAACGCCCTTTAACACGCTCAAATAGCGCGAAACCTAATTGCTGTTCGGTGTGAGACAAAACGCGGGTGACATTGGGTTGGGAAACAAAAAGCTGTTTCGCTGCGCCTGAAACAGTACCTGTTTTCATTACTGCATAAAACACTTCAAGCTGTCTTAAATTCACCGCCGACGATCCCTTCGCTCATTTATCCTTCAATCACTTTAAATGAATTTAGGTATTTAAAAAAGAAGCCTTTTTGGCTATTGACCTGTCTACCAGTGTAGGTTTTACTATCCGGCTCGCCAAAATAAGGCTAAAGATTTCGATACAGTGAAAAGGTGCTGCCACTATGTCTATTGGATTTGATTATGGAACCGCGAATTGCTCAGTTGCAACGCTAGTCGATGGACAGGTGAAACAGATTCCTTTGATTGGAGAGGATTTTTATGTTCCTTCAACCTTGTGTGCTCCAACGTCAGAAGTGGTGTCGGAATACCTATTTAGAGTCCTCGGAATCAAGCCCTCTGATGGGGCTGGAGAGCAGATGCTTCGTCGTGCGATTAAACTCAATGCCGAAGAAGGCCTCGATGTCCGCAGTGATGATGTTAAGTTTGGTCATGAAGCGCTCAACCTCTATTTAGAAGATCCTCAAGACGTTTACTACGTTAAATCACCAAAATCTTTTTTAGGTGCAATGGGGCTGCGGGATATGCAGTTGTCATTTTTTGAGGATCTCGTGTGTGCCATGATGGCAAACATTCGTCAGCGAACAGAATCGGCTCTAGAGCAAGAGGTGACTCAAACCGTGATCGGTCGTCCGGTGAATTTTCTTGGTCGAGGTGGTGAAGAGTCAAACATTCAAGCCGAAGGCATCTTGCGTCGCGCCGCTTTAAGGGCGGGATTCAAAGACGTTGAGTTTCAGTTTGAACCCGTTGCCGCTGGTTTGGACTACGAAGCTTCATTGGATCAGGACAAAAATGTCTTGGTCGTGGATATTGGTGGTGGTACCACAGACTGCTCGTTTTTACGCATGGGGCCAACATGGGCTGGAAAGCGAGAACGTAGGGATTCACTCCTAGCCCACTCGGGTCAAATGGTGGGTGGCAACGATCTCGATATCTTTACCGCATTTAAGCAGTTTATGCCTGAGTTTGGGATGGGGACGCAAAATCTAGCCGGTTTAGAAGTGCCGACAACCCAATTTTGGAATCCTATTGCCATTAATGACGTTCAAGCGCAGCGTAAGTTCTATGGGCACGATAATAGAAAGCAACTACAACTATTAATTAAAGAAGCGCAGAACCCAGATAAACTGCGTCGACTATTCGAGCTTTATCAAGGCACATTAGGCTATGCCGTCATCAGAGAAGCCGAGCAGACCAAAATTGCTTTGGGTGATGAAGAGAGCTACCAAGCGCAAATTCAGTTGATCAACGAGTTGGTCTCTATCCCTGTTTTAAAATCGGATATGGAAGCGGCGATTTCAGTCCCAACCGAGAAGATTAAAGCACTAGTTAAAGAAGCAATAAACCAGAGTGGGATTGAGCCAGATGTCGTTTATATGACAGGGGGCTCTGCACGTTCACCAATTTTAAGAGGAGCAGTGAGTGCGATACTGCCGACTACGCCAATCGTGAGTGGTAATTACTTCGGCTCAGTGACGGCCGGTTTAGCGCGCTGGTCGAAGCTTATCTACTCGTAATTATTACGTACTAGCTGTTTAATCCTAACAAGATTGCATGGCTTGCTCGGGCAGATTCACAACACATTTCCGAATACCTTGAAAGAGTAGTCTTCTCTTTACGGCGTAATAGTCTGTAAAGAGAAAGGATTACTCTACATGTTCACTCCCTCACAACTCTAACAACGCTTTCACATACCTTTGTTGAAATGAGATGTGCGTCGAATAATTTCTACTATTATTCAATATAAGTATTAGTAACTCTTTTTTTGATATGACTTATAATGAAACTTTAATTTATAAAATTAATAAAAAAGTATTGCACTAGCAAGTGACAGCATTTCTATAGTTGTACGCCGTTTTATTTTGAGGATTTTGGTAATGCGGAACTTAGGATTCAGAAAATTATTACTTATTTCAATCATTGCTTTAGTTGTTTTTTCTGTCTCAGTATCAAGCTATGTTGCTTATATTGACCAGAAAGAAACGTTGGTAGAGGTTATTACCAATAGTAACCAAGAGTATGTAGAGAGTCAGGCAGAGCAAATCGCCAGTAAACTCAATGAGAAAGTGGCAGGTTTAGATAAGCTTGGCAAACAGTTGGAAAGTGAGCCTATTACGGGGACAGAACAAGATTTCATTCAATTGACCCACCTGATTGCAGGCGGGATGAATCTGAATAGTTCGGTTGTTGGGTTTACCAATGGTGATGCCTATTGGAATCAAACCGCCAAGACTTGGCCGAACCATAAATACGATGGTGATGTTACAACGCGAAGTTGGTATCAGCTTGGTAGGCAAAGTACCACTGCGGCTATGACTGAACCATACCTAGACAGTGATGGCGACACGTATTGGGTGTCCATTGTTCGTAAGACATTTAGCGGCATGATTTCTGCTGATATGCAGCTCGGCTTTCTCAACGAAATCGTTAAAAGCGCCAACGAGATACCAGGCGCGATCGCGATGATTATTAACCACGATAAAACCATTCTTGCATCATCATTCGAAGAGGTAAAAGCTGGCGAGAAATCAGATAAATCCCCTTGGCTTAGTGACGTCGCGAAGCAATCACTCGGCGTCAGTGAGTCGGTATTTGATGGGCTTATGGGAGATAAAGAGAAGTTATTTTTCTCGCATCAAATCAACATAGCGGGTAAGAGTTGGTATTTTGTTGTTGGTCTACAAAAGGACATTGTGTTTGCTGATCTCGCTTCGGCGAAGACATCTGCGATCACTACTGCGCTAGTTGCCACGGTGATCAGTGTGATTCTGGCACTACTAATCATGAATGTGTTGTACCGACCAATACTGGTACTGAAAGAAACCATTGCTGGTTTGAGTCAAGGTAACGGTGACCTAACCCAACGCATTGAGGTGAAAACCAATGATGATCTTGGGCAAATCTCCGAAGGGGTCAATGCGTTTATCGCCAACTTGCAAAACATGTTGTTAGAGATAAGAGAAGTCACCGATCACCTGAATGAAAACGTCGATCGAATGAAAGATCAAAGTCAGCGTAACAGCGTCATTCTTCAAAACCATGTTCAGGAAACAGAGCAGGTTGTCACTGCAATTGAAGAGATGAACTCAACCGCAGAATCTATGGCGACGGATGCAGCTAATACCGCTCAGCTTACACATAAAGCGAGTGAGGCGAGCACAACCTCAAAGAATACGGTCACACAGGCGCAAAACAACGTTCAGGAACTGGTCGATGATGTCAGTACGGCTTCAGACAATGTTAATAACATGGCTTCAGAGACGGATGGAATCAACACTATTTTGGGTGTTATCGGTGATATCGCAGAGCAAACCAACTTACTAGCCCTAAACGCGGCAATTGAAGCTGCGCGTGCAGGTGAGCAAGGTCGAGGCTTTGCGGTTGTTGCCGATGAGGTGCGTAACCTTGCAAGCAGAACGAAAACCAGTACCGAAGAAATCGAGGCAGCGCTTGCAAGTTTGCTGCGCGGTAGCCAGTCTGTCGTCGATTCAATGGACTCGACGAAGCAGAAATGTGCGCAAACCGCAGAGGGTGCCGGTGAAGTAGCAGAAAGCCTAGATGTGATGACAGAGTTTGTTACCGACATCAACGACCTGAGCACTCAAATTGCGACAGCGGCGGAAGAGCAAAGTAGTGTGACTCAGGAGTTGAGCCGCAATATGTCGGCGATTAATGACATCGTTGGTGAGTTGGACAGCAATGGCCAACAGGCTCTTGAGGAAGCTCAGAATATCTCTGACATGAACCAGAAATTGACCGGAATCGTGGGTCGATTCAAACTCGATTAACAACAAAAAAGAGGCACTAATTAGTGCCTCTTCTACTTTCTGGGTATTGGATTAGCCGCGTCGTGCCCAAACACCCCAACGAACAATACCAATAACTTCGATTTCACCTTCATCAATGGTATTAATTGGGTTGCGTTCAGTGTCTTCCCCATACCAAACGTGTACTTTGTCAGCGATTTTTACTAGGGTGAAGAAATCTGGTGTTGGGTTGTTACCAATTCGCGCCAAGACAATGTCATCATTTGCCCACTGTTTGTCTTTGGTAATGAGAGCGTAACAGCTCCAGGTTCTTGAAACTGCACCTGCAACCGGATAAACCACACCAAAGCAGTCCGCATATTCTTTTGCTACTGGCATAGTGTCAATCGCAGTGGCATCACCAGTAGTCAGCTGTTGCTGAACGTCGGTACGCTTGTAGATGTTGACGGTAGCGGCTTCAGAGTCCGACAATAGGTTGATTGTCTCTTTATCAGTGGATTTGTCACCGATGCCAAAGCATAGCCAATGTGGTTCGACATCAAGAAAGCGTGCGATATCAGAAAGCTCTTCTAAGCTTGGGTAAGTACGATTGCTTGATTTTGATAGGTAGCGGCCAATGGTCGCTTTACCTTTACCAATGCCTTGGGCGAGTGAAGCGTTGTTTTCACCCCGTTCTTTTAGTAGGGCGATGATTCTGTCTTGATAATTGTCTTGCATCGATGAAACCTTAACGGGTAAGTATTCTTCTCAAATATGAAACTACCAGAAAATATATGCTCTTTTTGAAAGCCATGCAAGTCGCCATCTCTCAAAATTTATGTGTTGGTTTCTGTTTTGGATATTAAATCATCAATAATTTGTATTTATTTCAAAAATGATTAACAGATTTTGTAACATATACACAGCTAATAGGTGGTTTAAGTTTTGATTAAGAAGAGTCCGCTCGCCATTGAGAGGTTTTGAGTGTTGCGGGGTGGGCAAGGCGTTATTAGAATGTCCCTCTTGAGTTAACAGGCTCGGTTTGTCGATGTGGAAAAGGACAGTGGAATGAAAGATCAAATTGCTCAAACAGAAAAGCGCGCATTAAAGCTAGGCATAGCGGCTAACTTGGTTATGGCGTTTTCAGGTTGGGCAGCTTACAACTTGTCTGGTTCAGAGGCTTTACTGCTTGATGGCAACATGTCTTTTATTCTGTTTCTTACTGCGATTGTGGCGCTGAAAATTACCCAAATAAAGTCGCTACGTAATGAAACCTACCCTTTTGGTCTGTATGTAACTGAGGCGCTATATAGCCTAATGAAAGGTTTGTTGCTGCTAGGTGTGGTTATTTCGGCAATCGTTAGCAATGGATCAAAAATTGTTAGCTACTTAAATGGAGCTCAGCTCACAACGATTAAAACTGGTGTGATTGTCTATTATGCGATTGCTATGGTGGCGATTTGTTGGGGGCTATCTGCTTTTTACTATTTTCAGAATAAGAAGATTGCTAACAGCAGTTCGATGCTCAAGGTTGATCAAAAATCTTCACTGATTGATGGCGTACTTTCTGCTTCGACTGGCGCTATTTTGGTAGTTATTGGTTACGTTCAAGTTGGCAACCAATTTGATTTCCTTCTTTATATTGGCGATGCGTTGTTAGTTTTAATTTTGGCACTGCTGATGATAGGTCAGCCGATTGGCATTATTCGTGAGGCGTTTGTTGAACTTGCGGGTGGAAGACTGCAAAACGAGCAGCAGCACCAAGAGATCTCTACATTGGTTACGGATCATTTTGCTAATCAAGAGATAGAAAAGCTCAATATCAGCAAAACTGGATCAAGTTATCTGGTTGTGATTGGTGTGTCGTTGCTGCAGTTACAACAACACGATGAGGTACTATGGCGTGAGCAAAAAACGAAACTCACTCAAGAGCTAAGCAGTAAATATCCGTTTGTTGACGTAGAGGTGGTCGTTATCTAGATTTTTTGGATAGAAATAGAATATGGCACAAGATATTTATTACAGAGCACTTCAGGCGATACGTGACAAGTCTGTCGAGAATACTTTTTTATGTCCTTATGCAGTGACCATTAATTTTCACCCCGATCGTTTTACTCACGATAGCCGACCGTTGATCGAGCAAATAGCGCATGATGGGGTTTTGAAGTCTCAGTTCGAAACACAAACTAGTAATGGTGGTTTAACGGCATTTAACGGTGGAGAACGCTGGCTATGGGAGCAGCGCGTATTTGGTGGTGTTTATGATACTTGTGAAGCACATCAGAGGCCTAAATATGGTGCTTTGAACTTTCTTGAAAGCGAATACGGAGCAGCCCCTCGATTTGGTTCAAGTTACTTTCGAATAAACCGTAGAGTGTTAGAAAGAACCAGTTATTGCTATCCAGATAGTTATTATCATCCCACCAATTTCGCTATGTCCAGCTCCGTTAAATCTTTGGTCAAAATGGCACAAGCGTTTACTGGAGATGAGCTCGATAGATATGTTGAAGCGCAAATCCATGGTGAGTTGAACCTCGCAAAAGACGTTGAAGCATTGGTTCTTGACCCAAGCTTCAAGGGCACAGAGGTCGAGGTATGGGCTAACAAACTGCCATGTGTTTTAGAATGGCATAGCGGATACGTTTTAGATGTCCAAGACGTTAATGACAACCCGAGTTACAGAGGCGGGTGCCTCATCGAACTAGCTGTAAAGCTAGCGACTAACAATAAGATAAAGCCAATAGATCTTTCTAGAGCCATTTATCAGCTGAACTTTGACGAACAAGATATCAAGAAAATCTGGCACTATATGGCTAATTTCGGCAGATTGGCTCGCTAAATTACGAGCCTAATCTACTTAAGCTAAGAAACCAGTAATGGCTCTAGTTCGTTTCTTTGGCTAAGTCTAATCATCACACCGACGGCGACAAACATAACGGCGGCGGCCAGCATGAACCCATATTGAGTTGTACCGTAGTGAGCCAAAGCCGCAATCACAACATAGCTGACGCTTTGCACCGAAGTTGAGAACATAGCCAAGCCTCCATCCACTCGACCACGTTGATTGACCTCAATTGTATGGTGCATCCAATTGGTACGTGCGATGCGATTTAACGCGTTAAAGAAACCAAAAAACAGAGTAAATAGCAAAATATAGCCAGGATGTTGCGAGAAACTCATGCCGACTAGGGTAATTGCCACTACCGCCATGGAATACTGCATGGTTGTTTGGTGTGAGGTTAATTTCAATAGCTTGCTAAGTAATACGCCTGTGAGCAGTGAACCTAAACCAAAAGTGATGTTATAGCCTGCATACCAATCACCTGAAACCCCATTTTCTGCAAACCAAATCGGAACCAACTTGCCTAAAAAGGTCAGTATCGGATAGGAAAGGCAAGAGAGCATAATAAAAGCATAGAAACGTGGTTGCTTAGCGAAAATGCTCTTACTCTCTTTCATTTGCTCTAGAAAGGGCGCTTTGTGAGTGCTGAGTAATTTTCTACGGTAGGGCGTTAGTATATAGCTAAGCGCTGCGATACCCGAAGCGCTCGCTGCAAAAGCTGCGAATTCAAGCATGCCCCATGCTTGCAGTAATATGACGCCCAATGCACCGGCACCAAGAGTTGTGCCTTGCATTACAATTTCTTGCTTGCCTGAGATAGAAGCGTATTCATGCAGATCGTAGTTTTCTTGAGTAAACGCATTATTGGTAGTCCAAGCTAAATTGCTCGTTACCCAGAACACAAGTTGCGCTGCAGCAAGTAACCAATGTGATCCGTCAGACAGCCAATAAGCGAAGAAGACAACCATAGCAGTTGCAGACTGAATCAATTGGACTAAAACTAGTAGTGACTTGCGCGAGTGTCTGTCGATCAAAGTAGAGAAAAATGGGGTAAGGACAAACGAAGTTGCGGTACAGGCGAGTGCGATTAGGGCCACAAAGGTGCCCATGTTTTCTGATTCAAGCATGACCCAAGGCAGGGCCATCATAAACAAGCCTGATGAAATACCATCAAAAAAGCGTCCGGAAAGATAAGGTAAGGTTCTGCTTTTTGCGAGTAGGTTCATTGAATTTTCCTTATGTATATTCGCCAACTTGGTGTTACTCTAAAACCTAAAGCTAACTTGAGGTAAAGCGCTTTATTCAATTAATTTGGAGGCTTATATGGAAATGAGCGTAGGGGAAGTCGCAAAGCGTGCCGGAGTAAAAGTATCGGCACTGCATTTTTACGAGCAAAAAGGATTGATTCACAGTTGGCGCAATCAAGGTAACCAACGGCGTTATCATCGTAGCGTGCTGAGAAGGATCGCAGTGATTAAAGCAGCGCAGGAAGTTGGATTAACGCTAGAGGAAATTGTCCACTCTCTTGATCAGTTGCCTAAGCATCAAGCACCAAATAGAGAGCAATGGGATCGGATGGCTTCAGGGTGGAAAGAGATGCTGGAGCACAGAATTCTACAACTAAAAGCACTTCAAGATGACCTAGGGGGCTGCATTGGCTGCGGTTGTCTCTCAATGGAGTCTTGCGCGATTTACAACCCACAAGACATTCGCGCAGAGACATTCAAAGGTAAAACCTTGCTGACCAATCCTGAAGAGTGGTCACAAAGAGAGGGCGAATCCGAGTAGTAAGGGTAGGGTTAAAATACTAAAGAAGTTGCCAAACAGAACCATTGAAGCCACCTTGGTGGGTTCTATTTGAAAGCGTTCAGCGAATAAGTAGTTCATCACGGCAGGTGGTAGCATAGTGAAAAGCACCATCATCTGTAATTGCATCGTTGGCAGCGGAATAAAGAAGTAGATAACCGCGAAAGCAATCGCACCAGTAAACAGTGATTGCAATGTGCAAAGCATACCCACCTTAAGACCGCTCATCCTCATATTACACATTTGAGCTCCTAAAGAGAGCAGCATAACTGGCACAGCCGCTTGCCCGAGTAAAACAGTCGCTTCATACAATGGTGACCAAACGCCAATACCAGATAAATTGAAGATAAGCGCTGCGCTTGCGGCAAGAAAGATTGGCATTTTGATGATCTGTTTGAACGGATTCCCTTCACTGAGCAGTGCCAAGCCAAGGCTAATGTGGATACAGGCCGACACCACAAACAGTAAGACCGCAGAAGCGAGTGCGGTGTCGCCAAAGGTGTAAGTAAAGAGTGGGATAGCCAAGTTACCACTATTGCGAAACATATGCGGTGGCGCCCAGGCTTTATATCTCAACTTAGACGCTTTACATACAGGAATCATAATCAAGCCGGGTAGCAACACTGCGACGAGGGATGCAGTGAGCAAAGGCACTTGCTGAGTATCTAGCGGCATAGCAACCAATGAAGAGAAGACTAGGGCAGGGGTAAAAGCATCCATGTTAATGCGATTTATCGGTTTGAAATCGGGTTTTAACCAACGCCCAACTGAGTAACCTACAGCTACCAACGCAAAAACTGGAAAAAGTATGCCTACGACTTGCTGAAACATGTCCTGCCCTGAACGGTTTAAATCCCAGTCGTCAAAGTAACTGATTTTTAGGTGATTAAACAGGTCAAGTGTGTAGTAATTTGATAAGTGCACATCGTCGAGATGATCGATTTTGCCCAACGGTGCGTAACAGGTTTCCGGAGCAAGACTATTGCACAGTGAGGATCTCCCTCCCAATCATTAAGGAAGAAACTATGTTCAAATATTCTCTAATTATTTCGACCGCTCTTATCGCTCTTTTTACATTTGTGCTCCCTGCTCAGGCGCATGAACACGGTATGAAGAAAGCTGACATCGTTGACGTAGCGGTTGAAAACGGTTCATTTAATACATTGGTTGCTGCTGTTAAAGCTGCCGATCTCGTTACCGTGCTAAAAGGTAAAGGGCCTTTTACTGTGTTTGCTCCAACGGACGAGGCTTTTGCCAAGCTGCCCGAAGGGACAGTCGAATCTCTGCTAAAACCGGAAAACAAAGATAAACTCGTTGCAGTACTCACTTATCATGTAGTGCCAGGAAAAGTTATGGCAGCTGATGTCGTAAATCTCGATAAAGCAACGACGGTGCAAGGTCAAGACATCACGATTAAAACAATGAATAACAAAGTAATGGTAGATAATGCGAATGTTGTTGCGACAGATGTGGTAGCGAGCAATGGTGTGATTCACGTTATTGACCACGTAATTCTACCTAAGTAGCGCATTTAACTAAATGGATAAGACAAAGCTTCAAGGGCTTTGTCTTGTTCTTTTGTAGCATCGACTTATAGACACAGTGAAATATATGAGAGAAGAGTTGCATATTACTCGAAAACAGTTTTCCCTTATGGAAGCGAGATATCGAGCAAAGCTTGTCAACAGTTTAACGGGTTTTAAAAGTGCTAACTTGATTGGAACTATTGATGACATGGGGAACGAAAACTTGGCGATTGTCAGTTCAGTGTTTCATGTCGGCTCTAACCCACCTTTGATTGGTTTTATTAGTCGACCCAATTCGGTTGCTAGGCATACATTGGAAAACATTGTAACAACTGAAGTTTTTACTATTAACTCAGTTGACGTGGATATTGCCGCCATCGCACATCAAACTTCTGCTCGTTACGACAAGCAAGAATCAGAGTTTGAAGCAGTAGGGCTTACGCCATTTTTTGAAGATGGGTTTAGAGCCCCTTATGTATTTGAAAGCAGTTTGAAAATGGGCCTCAATTTGAAAGAGCATCATGTGATAGAAGCAAATCATACGGTGTTAGTAATTGGTGAAATTGAACAATGTAGATTACCCCAAACTGCAATCCAGCCAGACGGCTACGTAGACGCAGAGTCGATGGATATTGTGGCGATTAGCGGTTTAGACAGTTATCATGTCACGCAAAGACTTTACCGACTCGACTATGCCAAGCCAGGTAGGAGCTTAAACCCGTTGTCGGTTTCCGGTCAGATAACACAATGGAACACTAACAAAGCTGAGTTAGACTAAGTGGTCTGCAATGGAGGTCGAGTTACGTACTCGCCACATTAGAGCTTTCTATATTTTCTAAGAAGATTGATTGGAATATGACAGTAGTCATTGGGAAAGCGCGTTAATCTATCTTGGTGCTCTTCATCGCTTTTAACGTAATTGGTCAGCACTTTGATCTCTACTGCAATCTTGTCGCTGTCTGGTCGATTGGCAATATAGTGCTGAGCCGCAATCAGATGAGCGTTATTTTGGCTGTAGACTCCTGTGCGGTACTTTTCTCCAACGTCTTCTCCTTGCTGATTGACACTGTAAGGGTCAATAATTTCGAAAAGGTACTCCATTAACTGTTCGACAGAAACCTTATCGGAATCGAATTGGGTTCGAACGCATTCCGCATAGCCGTCATACTCACTCAACGTTGTGTCCGTGGTTCCGTTGGCTCGCCCTGCTTCTGTGCTCACTACACCGGGCAAGTGTTTCATAAACTCTTGAACGCCCCACAAGCAGCCGCCGGCAATGTATATTTCTTCTAACAAAAGCTGTATCCGTTAACTATTTGAATGGATCATATTACAGAATGCGTGGTTAAAGAAGGTCGAGATTCCCTTTGATCTTATGGGGTCTGTGTATGGTGCTGAGTTCAACAAAATTATTTTTTGCATAAGCGCATGGGGTGGAGTTGATACAGAGGTGCGAGAGTGGCAGTTTGATGCCTTAAAATGGCGATTTGGAGGGGTTTTAAGTTAATGATTTATAACGGTTTGTTTTTGTGGAAAAACAGTCACTTAGAGTGTTAGTCTTGCGTTCAACAAGGAGAAACTATGATTACAAGCGACGCGATTTTTGAATTTGAAGACTTTAGTCACCAAGACTTACAAAACAGCCTTTTTGAGCGATGTCAGTTTATTAAATGCACTTTTGACCGAGCGGATTTAAGAGAAGCTAAGTTTGTCGACTGCCGTTTCATTGAACCACAGGCTTTGGAGTCTTGCAGCTTTCAGCATGCCAACTTAAAAGATGCGAGCTTTTCCAACTGTATGCTCGCCATGTGCCAGTTTACAGGCGCCGACTGCTTTGGAATTGAGCTACGTAAATGTGACCTGAAAGGTGCAAACTTCCAACGCGCTAACTTTGCCAACCATATTAGCCACAAAGCCTATTTCTGTTCTGCTTTCATTACGGGGTGTAACTTGATTTATGCCAATTTCGAAAGGGCATTGCTAGAGAAATGTGAACTGTTTGAGAATCGTTGGAATGGGGCGAATCTATTTGGTGTCAGTTTCTTAGGATCAGATTTATCGAGTGGCGAGTTTAGCTCAGAGCAGTGGGGGACTTTCAATATGGAACAATGTGACTTAACCCACGTGGATTTAGAGGGGCTTAACTTACGTAGAGTCTCTATGACAGGGGTGAAAATCTGTGATTGGCAACAGGCTCAATTACTTGAGCCATTTGGTTTGATAGTGATTTAATGTGCTCTTAAGCCGCAGTGCAAGGTCAAAAAGGCAGGTAGTAACATACCTGCCATTTCATTTTTGGTTAAATCTGGATAAAGGTGGAGTACTGTTCAGTTGTTAGCAACAAATAACCAAATAAAGCAACGAATGCGCCGCCTATAAACTGGATCGCCTTAAAAGAGTGCTGTGAAGGGATCAGTTCAGCGATTGAATCTTTTCCCTTTACGGCTAAACAGGCAATCACACTGGTGGTAATCGCGGTGCCAAAAGCCATCATAATCGCACTAATGACACCAACCCCGCGAAGTCCAACCATATTCGAGAAGAGCAAGATCATCACCGCACCAGTACACGGTCTCAAGCCAACCGCCGCAATAATGCCATATAGGCCATGTTTGTTTACAAAAAGTGGTGCTTTGGAAGCGGCCTTAACCATAAGGACCACGCCAAGGCATATAACACAGAAATAGCTGATTCGAATTGCCGAAGCAATTGCACTATGCACTTCACGCATGGTGGCGGAGAACATCGCTAACATAAACTCGACAATGATAATCGCTACACAAGCTTGCAGCATGGCAGTCGTGACCGTTATGAACATTGCTTTTGAAACGGTGCCACGATTGGTAATAAGGTAGGAGCTAACTAAAACCTTGCCGTGACCAGCGCCAAGTGAATGCAATATTCCGTAGCAGAAGCTGACACCGATAAACCACAGCATTGCGCCTTGCTTGTTTTCCTCAATATCATAAATAAGCTCTGCGAGCTCATGATTTAAGATGCGCTGCCATTGTATTGCTTTAATCATAATCACAGGCCAATAAGTGGCCAATAGATAAATAGAAGCAACGGCTAAACTGACGTAGAGAAGTTTGTTTTTATTCATTGGAGTGACAATCTATATACATGGTTTGTGTAAAAAGCTGGCCGAGTGCGTCATCTGGATCGGCATCTATCGGTAGCGCCATCGCATAAGCCATCTGTTCAGGAGTTGGATTCGGTTTTTCTAGCCGTATTTTGCACTGCATACTGTCATCCAAATGGATATCTTCAGCACTGTTCCAGCTCATATCGACATAATACGTTGGATCAAAAATCAACAGCTTTAGCTCGTCGCTATTGAGTGGTAATGGCTTGGCTAACGGTAAATCGAATCTTAGTGTCGCTTTACCTCGTTTTAAGGTGAGCTCGGGATCAATCGCTTTACGATATTTAACCGGATTTTCACCTTGGTAGAAGTAGGTGAAGTAGTGACTACTTAACATATTCTCTGCGATCGACTGAGCTAACTGTTTGAGCATATTTGGATCAGAGCGATCTTCACCATCAAGCATATAGGCGGTGGTCATAGCATCGAACTCCCACACCATGTATAGGCCAGTAATCTCACGTTGGTTGCCTTGAATATAGGTATTCATCTCTACCCAAGAATGTGGGTGAGCCATCGCCTGAGCGCAGTAAATCAGCAATAAAAAGACAGCTTTTTTCATCATTGTATCGTTTAGTTGTCAAACAAAAGGCTGCAATTGCAGCCTTTAACGTTACTTTAAACAGCTCGTAAGGCTGTCTGAGATTGACTTAAGGAAGGTGAAGTAACTGCCTTTTTTAACCTCAATATCGGTACCCAATGGATCAAGAGAGCCAATTTTCGCGTTTGTACCGCGCACCGTAGACTCAATAACCGCTGGGGTAAACTGAGGCTCAGTGAACACACATTGAACATTCTTTTCGTTAATGGTGTTACGAATCTCGTTGAGTTTTTTTGCGCCAGGTTTACGCTCTGGGTCGACGGTAAAGTGGCCAAGCTTCTTAGTTTTGAAGTAATCTTCAAAGTAACCATAAGCATCGTGGAAGACGTAGTAGCCGTCGTTCTTGAATGGCTTTAACTCAAAGTTAATTGCTGCAGCGGTGACTTTTAGGTTGTATTGGAATTTATCAAAGTTTTGCTGGTAGGAGGTGGTTTGCTCCGGATTTATTGCAATTAGACGTTGCGTAATTAAGCGAGCCACTTCAATCGACTGACATGGGCCAAGCCAGATGTGTGGGTCATATGTGCTATGGTGATGACCACAGCCACATTTCTTGCCGAACTTTCGAAGCTCAATCGACTCTTGTTCTTGTAGTGTTAAAGCATGGTCAATTTCTGTTATTGGCTTAACAAGAAAGCTTTCTAAATCTTGCCCAAACCAAACGACTAAATCACTTTGTCTAAGGCGGATAAGATCAGAAGGTTTAAGTGCATAATCGTGAGGTGAAGCGTTCGCATTTAATAGCGTGCTGGTGGTGTCACCCTCAACAATGATCTCATGGGCGATCATTTCAATCGGTTTAATGGTGGTTAATACACTGACCGCGTGCGCTTGCAATGAAGCGACCATCAATGCAGCGGTAGCTATTCGTTTAATCATTATTGCCATTTCCAAACTAAAAAAAAGGCGGCGCTTTGCCGCCAAAGAGGGGGTTATAGAGTTATCCAGCTGGTCTGCGTCGCTAGGTGTGCAAACAGGTTTTGATTAAGCTGGTAAGTAGAGAAGTTTTGAACGTTTGTGCCGATAAGTGTAAACATGGTTTCCTCGGGGGGATGGTATTAATAATGGATATAGAACGATGGGTTGAGCTTTGATTAACAGCCGCTCTTTTCAATATCGAATTCATATTTACCACTAGAAGTACTTTGGCTTACTTTGATGTGGCACTTGTCATCCTTAAGAGCTTTTTCTACATCCTCTTCCGTATCCTTGAACATAATGGCTGTCTCACGGTGCAACTTATTGGAGTTGAAAGAGTTGTTTGTCGCATTGTTTTTAACGTTAACAATGAAAATATTATGCAGTGAAAGAGCAGCTGCAATGTTTGAGCGTTCATTTACTAGGTGACCGTAATTGATATCAACACTTTGTACGGGTTTCCCATCTGTGTCTGTTTCAATGGTTGTTTTAGCCAGCTCTTTCTTGTGGTCGCCATTTAGAAATGCTTTTCCATAAACCATAGAGTCTGCGCTTAACAGAGCGCCCATAGTGGCTTCTAAAGTTGATACTCGTGCTTCTTTGGTCACTTCCATATATTTCGGCAGGGCTGCTGCCGCTAAAATCCCTAATACGGCCACAACAACAACGAGTTCAATAAGAGTAAAACCTCTTGCTTGTTTCATTCGTATTCTCCGAATAGTGTTTGTTGGGAGTGACTCAGGTTTTGAGTCGCTCCATAGAATTTTGATGAGTGAGGATTAAACGCCGCTTAGCTCGATTAACAGCAACTCCAGCTCTGGTAAGCTTTTTAGCGACCCAAGGTTGATGCGTTTGTTGCCATTGACAACAATTGTCGGCGTCGCATTGATGTAATATTGCTTTGTCAGTTGGTCGAAGTTTTCGATGTCTTCACGGACATCTTCACAACCTTTGCGGAAATCAGTGGCATCGCCGCCGCAGCGCTCGATAAGTTCTGCTAGGTCATCACGAGTGCGTGGGGCTGAACTAGGGCGAACGTGAATGCTTGAAATAAGCTCATTGACGAAGTCATGGCCGATCTCTTGACGATTCGCTGTAGCAATGCTTGCTTGAATGTCTTTACCAAGTGGGCCGAAATCTACTGGTACATCAACAAAGTTGATGCCAGCACGTTCAGCCATAGTACGAATTGGGGTGTGCACAATGGCGCAAGGGCGGCAAAATGGCGTATAGAAAATTTTTACTTGTGGCTCGCTAGTCGGTTGTTGGTCGAGAGTGACATAATGAACATTCTCTTCAAAGCTTGCTGCATGCGCTTTTGACGTATGCTTTGCAACAACAGAAAAAACCACTGTAATACAAAGAAGGTAAAAGCAAAGGGTGTTTTTAACTTGCTTAGAAACTTTCATAAATGACCTCTTACATAACAAAAAAGACCCGCAGGCCAGAATGTGATAATAAGTGCCATCCGTGGCACTCTAGCAGTTGCTCATTTTCCGGTTTGATGACCAAGAGTTATCAGACCAGAGTTGAGTCTTTAAACTTTGTTCCTGAGCTTAGTAGCTGTATACAACACCGATTTTGAATACATTGTCGTTTTTGTATTTGCCAGAATGAGAACCTGCGCCTTTCACTTCAGTTTGTGATTTGTAGGTGTATTGAGCGTATGGCTTAAATGCACCTAAAGAAGTTAGGACAGATTTAAGTTCGAACTCGTTAGCGTTTGCTGTTGCTTTAGCGCTATCGCCCCAGTTGCTCACTGCTAGCTCACCTCGGTGAGTTGAACGCTTAACAATGTAGTTTGCTGATAGGTCTACGGTATCCATCACGTTGTAGCCAACAGTTAGGTCGACACGGTGTAGCTTTGACTTGGTTTTTAATGTTCCGTTGTCTGGATCAAATGTGAACTCGCCCTTGCCATCTGAAATTTCATAGCGATAGCGAGCCGCTGTATAAAGGCCATTACCAAAGTCGTAACCAGCCTTTAAGCCAAATTTCGCGACATTGCTGTCTTTGTAAGTCGCTGACCCATATTCGTCGGTGTACTTGTGTTCTTTTGAATAATCTGACGGTAGAGTTAAGTCGAAAGATGGCATGATAAACGCTTGACCCATCTCGATTTTGTAATCTAGAGAGAACGTTGTCTCTTTGTGGTGTTTTAGGTTATCACTTCCAACGCTTTCGAAACCGCCGTTAAGACCACCAAAGATTGAGTGGTATAGCTTAAATGTCGTTTCTTTATTATTACCGTGAGAAACTTCAATATCTGTTGCCGCGCTTGAGAAAGAAGTCAATGTTGCTAAAAGTGTTGATGCGACTACTAGTTTTTTCATCTTAATACCTATGAGTTTTGATTATGAAAAAACCTTCCTTGGGTGACTCACAGATGAGGATAACCTAACCCTTTTGTTTCATCTTGTGATCTTGTAAATAATAATACAGTGTTCAAATTCAAATGTGAACCTCTTAAATGCATAAATGATGTCAATACGATGAGTGTGAGCCATTTATTACATTCCTCTGACTGTATAGAGATTAATGATATGAACAATAAGTGAGGGTTAGGGATCTAACGGACCTTTGAGGGATCAAGTGGGATAAAATTAGGCTTGAAGCTAGATACAGTGCGGGGTTTAAGATTTTAGGTCTTGAGCCCCGCTTGCGTTTTTGGCTGTTGAGCAATTTTAGCTGATTTGAGCAATCCTTTCTAATTCATGTGATTTAGACTATCAAAGTGAGCACTGGCGGTTTTTGTTTGTTCGCTGTTTAAATCGAGTTTAAACATTTAAATCTAATCGCCTAAATCCTTTGCAATGTGAACAACCTGACCTACTACTTCAAATTGATGTTGTTCTTCTTTAGGTATGTCTAAATCGCTGTAGAAGCTGTTGTCGCTAATCAGACGCCAAGTGCCTAACATGCTTTGGTAGCGCTTCACAAACAACTCATCGCCGTTTCTAAAGATGTATATGTGTCCATCTGATGGTTTCTTCCTTTCCATGTTTACCACAAGCGTATCGTTGTTGTGAATCGTTGGTTCCATACTGTCACCTTTTGCCCACACGATCGCTAAATCTTTTTCTTTAAAGCCCCTGTACTTCAACCACTTACGCCTAAATGCTAAATGCCTGGTTGGCTCTAGCTGGTCTGGATTTAAAGAACCGTGCCCTGCTGATACCTGAATTCTATAACCAGGTATTAATGCAAACTCTTCTGTGAAATCTTTATATCGTGATAGTTCGCCGTAATTAGGTTTAGGTTCTTGTATCTCTTCTATACCTTCAGCCCCAAGACTTTGCTGGGTCTCAAGAGTAAATAAGCTGATGTGATACTCCGTCGCTTTCGTCCCTTTCCTCCTTCTCTTTAAGTGCTCCTTCTCTGCCGATAATTTAGCCAGATGTTCTCTCGTCCATCTTGGTGATGTTGGAAAGTCACCATGCCCAGCTACTTCAGAAGCAATGAACCATTGCATCCGTTGACCTGTATCACAAAAGGATGACTCATCCGTTTTGCTGGAATTAGCATCCTTTTCATTTATCTCTTTGTTTTTAATATCTTTATTCATGCCTTTTCCTTTTATCTTGTTATGGGCAAACGGACGCAACGGAAAATAATTCATCCCTTTCTATTGACCGTTTCATCCTTTTGATCAAATAATGTAGTTACTAAGTCAAGCAACACACCGGAGTAACTAAGATGAATAACGACACAGTCTCTCAAAAAAACATTCAAGAAGGAAGTGATTGGCACCGAGCTGACATTGTTGCAGCTCTTAAAAAGCGTGGACTTTCTGTTCGTCAACTTTCTCGTGAAGCTGGCCTTGGTGAAAATACGCTGGCTAATGCACTTCGCTCACCATGGCCAAAGGGCGAAAAAATCATTGCTGAAGCCATAGGGATGAAACCGGATCAACTCTGGCCTAGTCGTTACCGCTCACTTCGAGCTGCAAGCTAGGAGGTTTCAATATGTGGTTTATAGCTAGTGAATTAGCTGGTGTCGTTGGATTGCCAAGTTCTGAAAGAAATGCTCGTGAATGCTTAAAAAAATTAGCAGCAGAAAAACCAGAGCAAGCAAGAAAAAGACAAGGGACAAAAGCGACCGAATACCACGTCAGCTTGTTACCTATTCCAACTCAAACAGCTCTGATGAAAAAACAAGGCAAAGTTCAAGTTGGTGATCAGGTTCTTGAGTTGCCGAAAAAGAAAAGCGAGCAGTCTTATTGCCGTGAAGCGCTTTGGGCTCGTTGGAGTAAGAACAACAACGCTGCCAAAGAGAAAGCACAGCAAGCATTGCGCACCGTTCAAGCTGTCTTTGCACTTAAGAATAACGGCATCAAGTTGATGGACGCTTACCAATCGGTCTCTGAAGAATATGGCGTGGCACTTTCTACTTTGCGCCGTAGCTGCGCGAAGGTGAAAGGGATAGACGAATGTGATTGGGCTCCAGCTCTGCTGCCTAAAAACTTTGAATCATCCCAAACCCAAAAGCCGAATCAGTTTGCCTACATCACACCTGAAGCGTGGGAGTTTTTCAAAGCTGACTACTTGAGCCTAGAGCAACCTGCTATGTCGGTTTGTTATGAGCGCCTTATTGATACGGCTCCATCTAAAGGTTGGAAAGTACCAAGCCTAAAAAGTTTAGGACGCCGCCTTGAACATGAAGTACCAGTACAACAACGCATCATGCTTCGTGAAGGTGAACACGCTCTGCACCAAATGTTCCCACCGCAAGAACGTACCGTTGAAGGGCTTCACGCTCTGGAATGGATTAACGGCGATGGCTATCAACACAACGTGTTTGTTAAGTGGTTTAACGGTGAAATTCTTCGTCCTAAAACGTGGTTTTGGCAAGACATTTACAGCCGCAAAATTGTTGGCTGGCGTTGTGACATTAGTGAAAACACAGACAGCATTCGTCTTTCATTAATGGACGTTTGTGAGAAGTTCGGTGTGCCTAAAGAACTGACTTTAGATAACACCAGAGCAGCTGCAAACAAATGGATGACGGGCGGCGTTCCTAACCGTTACCGATTCAAAGTAAAAGCAGACGATCCCCTTGGCATCATCCCAATGATGAATATCAAGTTGCACTGGTCGAGCGTGATATTAGGCAAAGGTCACGGCCAAGCCAAACCGATAGAACGTGCGTTTGGTGTGGGTGGCCTTGAAGAGTACATCGATAAACATCCACTTTGTCGTGGCGCTTATACAGGCCCGAACCCAATGGCAAAACCAGACAACTACGGAAGCAAGGCGATCGACGCGGAAGACTTTCTACAAGCCATCGCTAAAGGCGTGGAAATGTACAACGCGAAAGAGAACCGAAACACCGAAGTGTGCAAAGGGTTTATGAGCTTTAACCAAGCGTTCAATGCCAGCTATGAAACGGCAGCAATACGCAAAGCAACCACCGACCAATTGCAAATGATGATGCTACAAGCCGAGGCAGTAAGAGTGTCTAAACACGGCACCATTTCACTGGACGCTGGCGGCAGTTTGAAAGGCCGTAAGAATCGCTATTACAGCGAGTCGATGATGAACCATGTTGGGCAAAAACTCGTGGCACGTTTCGACCCATTAAAGCTGCATGAATCTATCGAGGTTTACACCTTGAATGGCGTTCGAATTTGTACCGCTGAATGTCTTGATAAGACTGGATTTGGCGATACGCAAGCGGCAAGAGAGCACAAACGCAAGCGCACACAATTTACCAAAGCGAACAAGATTGCTGCGCAAGCTCAAACAGAAATGGATGCACTGGAAGTGGCCGCAATGATGAAGCCGCTTGAAGAAGAAGTGCTACCTGAAAGCAAAGTGGTTGAACCATTCAGACCCGTTTCGATTGGCAACACGGCGGCTAAAGCCATCGCGCTAGAAGATGAAGAAGAAGACTACGAACAGAACTTCAGCCAAAGCGTTTCAAACCTGTTTGAGCAGAAATTCAAAAACAAGCTTTAAACCCTATTTAAACCTTCCATAAATGGAGATTGATATGAATACAAACGTAGTTGAACTAGGCAATGCAGAGGCTAAGCAAACCGACACATTAATGCGCATTCGTGCATTAACAGAATCGAAGGCTGTTTCAGCGTCTCAGATTGCAAAAGAGATCAGCGTATCACCTGCCACGCTAAGCCAAATCTTGAACGGTTCATACAAAGCTGACCCAGCCAAGATGATTGAAAAGCTTAACCAGTGGTTACGCATGAGAGAACAGCGTAATGCCACGCCAAGTAAAGACCCTGGCTTTGTGATGACACCAACAGCCAAGCAGCTGACCGACGACATGATGTATGCCCAAGTGACCGAATCTATCGTGGTTATTTTTGGGGCGTCTGGTGTGGGTAAATCAGAAGCGCTGCGCGAATACAAACGAAGCAACAACAACGTATGGATGATCACTTCAAGCCCAAGCCGTTCAAGCCTCACTGAATGCTTATATGAACTGGCTATGGAACTAGGCATGGACGATGCGCCACGCCGTAAAGGCCCACTGTCTCGCGTTATCCGAAATCGCCTGATTGGTAGCGAAGGTTTGGTGGTGATTGATGAAGCGGATCACCTTGACTACCCAACACTGGAAGAGCTGCGAATTCTGCAAGAAGAAACGGGCGTTGGCATGGTGCTAGTGGGCAATAACAAGGTTTACACGCAGCTTACAGGTGGTCGGCGTAATGAAGATTTTGCGCGCTTGTTCTCTCGCATTGCGAAGAAGCGTGGCATTCACAAAACCAAGCAAGCAGACGTTCGTGCCATTGCTGATGCATGGAACGTAAACGGCGAGTCTGAACGGGGGTTAATGCTGCAAATCAGTGAACGCCCAGGTGGCCTTAGATTGCTAAGCAAAACACTCAAGCTGGCGGCGATGTTTGCCAAAGGCCAAACCATTAGTGAGCAAGTGCTGCGCAAAGCGTTTGCTGAATTAGAAACCAACGATTGAGGTGAGATATGAGCATGTTAGTTAAGAGCGAAGAAACAGTTACAACCAGTAAGGGCAAAGCCAATTTATGGGTTAAGAATTCAAAAGGCTTGGTGTTTAAGTTTGACCGAGTGGCTCATGTGGTAAAGGGCTGCGTGGATTTAGATCAAATGAGACCTGATGAATTCTTGCTGGCACCTGGTCACATCTATCGATTCGATGAGGAATTATCTAATGATGAACTCGCATGAAAAACAACAGGCTGTATTAACCGCTCGTGGTCGATTGACCTTAGCTGACTGCTTCATTTTACGCATCAACTACGAGCCAGCGATTCCAGTTATCGAAGTCACCAACCCTTCAAGAAAGTTAATGGATAAAGCGGTTGCTGTGATGGAAATGCGCCACGGCACTTTGAACAAAATGTATGTGGCTCGATTCAGCAAATGCCTAGTGCGTTGGTGGTCTGGTGAGTGTCAGCAATATGTAGGCAACACCGTTATCAACTCGCAAGAAAACAAATGTGCAAACCCAACTTACAACTGAGAGAAAAACAATGACTAATCAAACCCAACCACAAGACGGTTTCCGCTTCAATGGCCAAGGCCACCAAGTACCAGTAAGCCAAATCAAAGACGTTGATTTACTGCGTGATGATGTTGTTGCCGACATCGTACAAAAAGCGATTGAGACACAAGAAACCCTTGCGTTGTTTAAGAAAGAAACCATGCAGAACGTTGCGGATTTTGTAGACCTAAGCTCTGCTGAATTTAATGTGAAATACGGTGGCACCAAAGGCAACGTGACGCTGCTTTCGTTTGATGGCAAATACAAGGTGCAACGCTCAATTGGAGAGCACCGCGTATTCGATGAACGTATGCAAGCGGCTAAATCAAAGATTGATGGATGTATTCACCGATGGTCAGAAGGCTCTAACGACCGAATTAAAGCTTTGGTTGACCATGCGTTCCGTGTTGATAAGCAAGGCAATATCGACGTAAACCAAGTGCTGTCATTACGCAAGCTCAATATCGACGACCAAGATTGGGTTGAGGCAATGGATGCAATAGCTGACTCCATTCAGGTTGTTGGAACAACTCCATATCTACGTATTTATGAGCGTCAAGGTAATGGTCAGTACAAACAAATCGCTCTTGATATCGCCAAGCTATAGCGAGGTGTGAATGTTACTGATAAGCACCCGATATGGAGAGATAAACGTCAGTCGCCATGCTATCGAAAGATGGCGACAACGTACGGGTCGCAGCCTTCCACAACTTGTAGAGGCGGTAGCGAAAGCTAACCGCCCAAGCAAGAACAGACTGCGAAGAATAATGAAATGCGAATCAGGTTGGCAGCCAAAGCGAATTTTAGAAAGTGACTGCGCCTACTTCCTAATTCGAAACAACAACATTGTGACCGTTTATGACAAACGGAATAGAGGGTATCAACATGCATACAGCTAACCCACTGCAACGTTCTTTCACTACCGCCCACACTCGCAGAGTGATTGATCTAGAAATTGAAATGGCTGAAGCCTTAATTGAAAACGATGGCACTGCATTTCCAGATAGCACTTTTGAAGAAGGCTATATCGCAGCACTGAAATTCATTTTAAACCAGTCAGGTTCGAACGTTCGTGAAGAGTACGAAGACATGATGGATGAACTCAATGGAAAAGACGAAAGCGAAGCGGCCTAACCAGTTAATCAAATACATCATGAAGTTTCGCCGCTGCTCTCAAGTCGAAGCAGAACAATGGGCAGATAACCACTGCGGTGATTGGCGCAATACGCCACTGCCCAAAGCGAAGCGAGTGAAATCTATATCAAGCAATGAAAAGGAATATGAAGAATGAGCAAACCAATTACAAAAGAAATGTGGGCTGAGATTGAAGCGGAAATGGCAGGTGGTTGGGTTGATATCGCTTTCAATTACAAAGGCCATGAAGTGTCAGTACAACGCGTTCGTGAGTCTGAATCGAAAACCTGTCTTCAAGTCTACGTTGATGGCCACATCAAAGGTGCGTGGGTGAGTTTTAAAGATGGAATCAGTTTTACCGAAGATGCGCCAAGCATTTTGAGTGAAGTGTGGTGCTTAAAAACCAAAGCTAAATATTCCACAAAGTTCAAAAAATCGATTGAGAAAATATACGGCAAACGTCGCACAAAAAAAGAGTACCCAGACTTGCACGATATTCATGCCTTTCATGTCCCTAGCTTCTCAAAAGCTTCTGTGCTGTGTCGTCAGTTCAAAAAGCTAGAAGGGTTAGAGCTGACTAAAGCAACGTGCCTTGCGGCATAAGCGAAACAAGCAAGGTTCGCCTTGCTTGTCTGCCTAGCGTGGTTGCTAGGTACTGATGAGCAGCCAGTACAACACAAAGCTATAGGAGGTTTTTATTATGTTTGGTGAATACACACCACTAATGAAAGCAGGTTTATTACAACGCCGCTTAGCGAATGGTAAAGCCATACTCGATGCTGAACTAGGCTTGCAGAAATGGTGTCCACACTGCCAAGAGTATTGGCCGCAAGACACCTTGTTCTGGTCGCCATGCAGAAGAAACCCAGATGGGTTACAGAGTTGGTGCAAAGCTTGTCAGTTGGAATGCAAGAACGCCAAACGTAAAGCGGCTTAGCTAAAAGGTGGACAGTACAATGAACGAAAGAGATCATGCACTTGAAGTGTTGAGAGATGCAATTCAAAACGCAGAGCAATTCGGTTTGGTTCGAACCGAAAATGGAAAAGTAATTACTGGTGCTGTGGATTCAGAACACGGTTTTGTTTTGGTTGAGGATGGGGAGGATTAGCCAATGTCTAACTTACTCAAACTTGTCCAAATCGCTAAACGTGATCTTGCAATGGAAGATGATTCTTATCGTGACGTTCTTGAGCAATGCACAGGTAAGCGAAGTGCAAAAGGCTTGAACGACATTCAACTAACCAAAGTGTTAGACAGAATGAAAGCGCTAGGCTTTAAACCAAAACGCAAGCCACAAGCAAGAGCGCCAGAAGTAGCAAAGATTCGTGCAATTTGGCGTACCATGCACAAACAAGGCTTTATCCGCAATGCGAACGACGTTGCCATTGATGCTTATGTGAAACGCATGACTACTGCATCAAATGGACGTGGCATTGAAAAGGCGGTTTGGCTTAAGTCAGCTCAAGCGGCTGAAGTGTTAGAAGCTTTAAAGAAATGGCACTATCGATTAATGGCCGAGGTGATCACTAAAAGTGGTGGTCGCATTCCATCGAACAACGATTGCACAGGCCCAGCTGGTTACGAGTTATTAGCGGAGTATTATATTGAGAAATATTACAAACCAGCTTAACGTGCCCCACCAGTAAACACTGCCATATACTACAAACACCTCGCCAAGCGGGGTGTTTTTGTATTTATACTATGTGAAGGTATGCCGTGTGGATGGGAGGCAGTGATGAGTGAAGAAAACCAAGACTTGTTTGGTTACAAGAATGTAAGCCTAGAAGAAGTTGAAAAACTAGCAGACGATGAAGAGCACCAACGATGGCCAGAAGCCATGCGCCAAATCTACTGCATATTTAAAGATGAACTCGTTAAGAACGAAACCGATCCAAAGCTTGCGGTGGTTTTACTGCATCGTATTTGCAAAGAGTTTGGTGGTGTTCAGCTTTACCTTCCACGCGGCAGGCAGCTTGAATCTGAAATCATGAACCTGTCTATCTGGCGTGAGTTCAATGGTGCGAATGTTGAAGAGCTGTCACGTAAATACGATAAAAGTATGCAGCACATCTATCGCGTAGTCGCTAAAATGCGCAAGATAGAAGTTAAGAACCGTCAACCGAATTTATTTTAAGGAATTGAAAAATGAAGAAAGCATGTTTGATATTTATGATGCTATCACCTGCCGTGTTAGCTAATAACGTAGATGAACTAATAGGTAAGTTTGAGCAATCGAATATCTACAGTGCTGATTGGTATGAACAAGGTTCCAGCAAAGTCGCTGAATCATCGAATAAATACCGTGATATAAAAGTTAATCTAACAGAAACTAAAGGCTCAATAGCCATCACGTTAACTCAACTAAGCCAGTTCAACGATCTTTCTATTAGCCCCTGCTATAAGTTGATGGATTATGTGGCATATGAAAAATCAGACAGCTGGAGTGATCCAGATACACAAGACGAGCTTCTTATTCGTTCTGTATTTAGTTCCAAAACTAAAGTTGGCGAAGAGAATAAAGCAAACTTAAACGGTTGGAATGTGAGTCTTAAGCGTTTACCATCTGGGCTGACATGTGAAGTTGTAAAAAGTAAATAATCAACAATCCGCGTTACTTCCACAAGCTATTAAATAGAAAGCACAATCAGTTAAACGTAACCCCATTACTAAACTGGTTGTGCTATGAAAACCCTAACTCTCCACCGCAATTATTTTCCTCATGGTGTTTTTTCTTATCTGTGCGATGAGAATGGAAACGCTATTCTCAAGACCGTTGAACGACCTTGGAAAAATAACCAAGCTGGCATTTCATGTGTTCCAGAAGGCACCTACGACCTGCTGCCACATGACAGCCCGAAGTTTGGCAAATGCTACGCACTAGAAGCACCTACCCTTGGTGTTACTCGATTCGGCCCTTCTCAACGAACTCATATTCTTTTCCACAAAGCAAACCGAGCAGCACAGCTTGAAGGTTGTATTGCACCAGGTATGGACTTTGGTGTGGTGAATAATGAATGGGCTGTTATCAATTCAGGCACGGCCTTCGATTATTTTATGGCTCACCTTGGTGGTGAAAAAGCCAAGCTTGTTATTCGTCGAGCGTAACCATGGGACGCAATTGGGACTTTGCCAAACAACGAGGGCGCGAACAGCGCCTCGATGCCGAGTTGAATGCATTTGAAAACGGTATTGAAGTCCCATTAAACCCGCCTTTATTTAGCCACGATGCCACCATGCAAAGTTACTTTTCGAAAGCGTGGAGCCGTGTCTCTCAAAATGAAATTGATCGCCACCTTGGTATTGCGAAAACGCCACAAGGGAATGACCTAGTTTCAAAAATCAGGAGCTTAAGAGAATGTCACTTTCAGTCATCGCGGGGGTAGCTTCGCTTGCCATGGAATATGGCCCTGCTGCTATTCGCGGCATATCAAGTTTGTTTGGTGGTAGTGAAACGGCAGACAAAGTAGCTGAAGCGGTAGAGCAAGCCGATTCAATGTTTGGAGCTAACAAGGCACAGAAAGAGTTGGCCGTTACTCGCGCCCTACAAAACTTGCCACCTGAATCTTTGGTTGAACTTGAGAAGATTAAGGTCGAGTTAGAAAAAGAAAAGACTCGCCGCCAAGAACTCACGTTTGGTGATAAACAAGCCGAACATCACGAAACCCAAGTGACGATTCGTGAAGGTGATAAGGCTGAAGATGAATACGTTCGCCACACTCGCCCTTGGGGTTGCCGTTTGAGTTTGTATTCTGCCATTGCTTATATCTTCCTGTTTGAACTGCTCGAAGCCTTTGATAAAGGAACAGGGGCAAATTGGGAAATTGCAGCTGGGTTGATGGCACCGTTTCTTACTTACCTTGGTTGGCGCTCTGCTGATAAGCGTGGCATGACCAAAGGCACAGGCTCAATGGTTGGTGATGCACTTAAGGCGGTGAAAGTAAAATGACCGACCAGTTCGATAAGGCTCAAGAGCTTGAACAAACCTTCAGAGAAAAAGCCATTGCTCATCAACGTACACGCTGCATAGAACAGCCCGACGAAGATGAACACGGTAATCGCTATTGCTTAAGTTGTGGTGACACCATCCCAACTAAGCGATTAGAAGCGATGCCAAATGCGGTGCGCTGCGTCAGTTGTCAATCACATAAGGAGCCACATTAATGGAGTTGTGGATCAAAACTTATTGGCCTATCGCATGGGCTGCGTTGAGCACATTAGGCATGTTGGTTCTTGCCTTGCTTTCTAAAACGTACGCCAAGCGAGAAGACCTAGAAAAGGTAGGACGTAAAGTGGACGAACTACAAACGCAGATTGACAATCTACCCACTCAGCAACAAGTCACGCAGCTATTGCTTGAAATGGCAAACACACGCGGTGAGATGAAAGAGCTACGAGCACAAATACAACCTGTAGAACACCTCGCTCAACTGCTATTAGAACAACGTTTAAAAGATGATAAATAGGAATTGTTATGGGCTTTAAAGAGTTATTAAAAGAAGACCAGCGTCTTGTGATCTTGCGTTCACTTCATGACATGACAGGGTATGAAGCGAACGAATCTATCCTTGATTCTTGCCTTGATACTTACGGTCACAACATTAGCCGTGATGCAGTTCGTACGCATTTATCTTGGCTTGAAGAGCAAGGGCTAATTAGCATTCGCACTGTATTAGATTGCCAAGTCGCAAAACTTACAGGCCGTGGTGAAGATGTGGCAACAGGCCAAGCCATTGTGCCAGGCGTAAAACGCCCACGCGCTTAGGAGTGTTGTATGTCCATTGTTAACCGTTCAGCCAGTAATCGAAAATCAAAGATAGATTTGCTGCCTGATGAAATTCGTCAAACTCTGAATGCGTTCATTCGCAGTGGGAACATGACACAGAAAGACATTCGCTTGGCCGTGAATGAAATGATTGATGATGCGGGGCTTCCAGAAGATGTGAAAATCAGTCGTACTGGATTTAACCGATACGCCAAGCGCATGGAAGAAATGGGCCAGCGTTTGAAGCAGTCACGCGAAGTGGCGGAAGTGTGGACAACCAAACTGGGTGAAGCGCCGACCTCTGATGTGGGTAAGCTGCTGCAAGAGTTTGTGCGTACCATGGCTTTTGAAACGTCTATGACCATGATGGAAAGCGCAGCTGAAGACGGTGAAGTAATTCCACCCAAAGCACTCGCTCAACTCGCTTTGGTTATTCAACGTATCGAGCAAGCTTCAATGGTGAGCCATAAGGTTGAGAAAGAAATACGCAAAGCTTTTGCTGAAGAGATGGTCGAGAAGACCGAGCAGGTAGCGAAGAAAGCTGGCTTAACGTCAGACACAGTGAAGATGCTGAAAGCAGAGCTGCTAGGGATTGCCTAATGACAGAATCACCAAACGTCAATTCGATTACTGAAAACATCCTTGTCAAGTTCGACAAGGATGAGCTTTTACTTGGATATCAGAAGCGTTGGATAGCCGATGACTCTGTGCTTAAGATTGCGGAGAAGTCACGTCGTACTGGTTTGACGTTTGCTGAAGCGGCTGACTCTGCGCTTAGTGCTGGCACAGCCAAAGGTGAAGGCGGCAATAACGTGTTCTATGTTGGCTCGAACAAAGAGATGGCGCGAGAGTTCATTGATGCTGTTGCTCTGTGGGCCAAGATATTCGATAAAGCGGCTGGCGAAGTTCAAGAAGATATTCTCAACGATGAAGACAAAGATATTCTGACCTTTGTCATCTACTTTGAATCGGGCTTTAAGGTTCAAGCGCTGTCGAGTAACCCTTCTAACCTGCGTGGTATGCAGGGTACGGTTATCATCGATGAGGCTGCATTCCATGAACGCTTAGCAGAAGTGCTAAAAGCCGCACTCGCTTTGACTATGTGGGGTTCTAAAGTTCGCCTTATTTCTACCCACAATGGTATAGACAACTTATTCAATCAACTTATCCAAGATAGCCGTGCGGGGAAAAAGCGTTACTCGATCCATACCGTTACGCTCGACGATGCTTGTTTGGAAGGTTTGTATCAACGAATTTGTCAAGTCACTAAGCAAGAGTGGTCACAAGAGAAAGAAGACGAATGGAAGGCTAACCTTCTCAAAGACACGGCCACCGAAGAAGATGCACTTGAAGAGTACCAATGTGTTCCGAAGAATGGCGGCGGTGCTTACATTAGCCGTGGTTTGCGTGAACGTGCTGCGCGGTTAGATGGCCCAGTATTAAGCTTTACTGGCTCTAAAGCGTTTAACGAAGCGAAAGAGCACATACGCGAAGCTGAGATGAAAGAGTGGTTAGACGAACACGTTCAGCCAGAGCTCGATAAGCTCGATCCTAAACTGCGCCATTGCTTGGGTGAGGATTTTGCGCGCTCTGGTGACTTAACCGTTTATGCACCCATGGCCGTTCAAAATGATGTGAAGCGCACCGTTCCTTTCTTATTAGAACTTGGCAATGTGCCATTCAAGCAGCAAGAGCAAGCGCTTTACTTTATCTGTGATCAACTCCCAAGGCGTGATGGTATTTATCTTGATGCGCGTGGTAATGGCCAGTACCTAGCCGAACAAGCCCGATACAAGTACGGCGAAGAAGTGGTTGAGGTCATGCTTTCTGTGGGTTACTACCGCGAGAATATGCCTTCATTTAAAGCTGCGTTTGAAGATGATGAAATACTGCTTCCAAAGCATGAGGACGTGATTACTGATTTGGGACAAATCCAAATTAAAGCAGGCGTTCCTAGTATTGATTCAACACGAACCAAAGGCGAGAACGGAAACAAACGACACGGCGATAGTGCCATTGCTATTTGGTTTGCTTACTTAGCATCTAAGGCGGATTTGACGCGTTACGGCTTGCACACCATCAAGGCCAGTGCCGATGAAAACCAACGCCGCTTTCATGGCACCGCCGAAGAAAATAACCGATTTGATGATATGCCGAACCAAGACCTACGCGGCAAAGGAATTAGACTATGACCTCAATTGTTGATGTAAGCGGCAAGCCACTAAAAGCCGATAAGACGCTACTGTCTGAAGACATTGCCAAGGCGTACACCACCAGTGTGCGTAACCCTCGACCTGCCAGTGTCGCCTCTACTTTAAACCCGCTTCGATTAGCGGGATTACTTCGCAGCGTGGTGGATGGGAACAACCCCGAAGATTACATGACGCTTGCCGAAGAAATGGAAGAGCGTGATTTGCACTACGCGGCGCAGCTGCGCACCCGTAAGTTGGCTGTGGCGGCGATTGCCCCAACCGTTGTGGCGGCGAGTGAAGACAAAGCCGATGTGGAAATGGCAGAACGTGTTCGCGCCATTATGGATGATGACCAAATCCCAGAGCTGCTGTTTGACTTGCTTGATGGCCTAGGTAAAGGCTTGTCTGTGGTGCAGATACTGTGGGACACCAAACAGACCCCGTGGAAGCCACAAGATTATAAATGGGTAGACCCTCGCTACTTACGCCAGGACAACGAAACGCTTCAAGAGATTTTGCTTATCAGCGATGACGCGCCAAGCGGTGCGCCTCTAGACCCGTATAAGTTTATGGTGCATAAGCCTCGATCTAAATCTGGCAGCGTATGGCGCAACGGTTTAGCGCGATTGGTTGCCGTGATGTACATGCTTAAGTCGTTCACGGTTCGTGATTGGTGGGCGTTTGCTGAAGTGTTTGGTATTCCGGTTCGTGTGGGTAAGTACGGCCCGAACGCCAGTACCGAAGATATCAGTACTCTGGTGAATGCCATTGGTCGTATTGCCAGTGATGCAGGTGCGGTAATTCCTGAATCCATGAAGCTAGAGCTTATTGAAACGGCCAAAGGCAATGGCGGTAATACGCTGTTTGAAAACATGGCCCGTTGGTGTGATGAACAAACCAGTAAAGCGGTACTTGGTCAAACCATGACAGCTGATAACGGCAGCTCACAATCTCAAGCCAACGTGCATAATGATGTGCGTATGGATATTGCCGAGTGGGATGCGCGTCAGCTTCAATCTTGCATTAATGAGTACCTGGTTAAGCCTTACATTATTTTGAACTGGGGCCCGCAAGAGCATTACCCGAAAGTACGCATTCAACTTCCTCAGCCAGAAGACTTGAAGATGTTGGTTGATAGCATCACGCCTCTTATTGATCGTGGTTTTAAAGTCTCTGCATCGAGCGTACGTGAAAAGTTTGGATTACCTGAGCCCGATGAGAACGAAGAAGTGCTCATGCCAACCTCTGCCATTTTAGCGCAAACCATGCCAGCGGCGATGAACAGACAACGCCCAGGTCTTGCCATTAACCGTGTGAGCAAAACCGCTGAAGCGGAAATGAACGACTTAACCGATGAAGCCATGAGCGACTGGGAAGAAGTTGCGGAAGACTTCATGAACCCGATCATCGAACTGGCCAATGCGTCAGACAGTTATGAAACGTTCTTAGAAAAGCTGCCAGAGCTTCAAGAGACATTAGGCGCTGACGTGTTTGTTGAGCAGATGGCGCAATACATGTTCCAGATGCGCGGCTATGGAGACGCTAAAGATGTCTAAAGCCCTTGCGTCTGAAAACATTGTCCCTGTTGAATCGCTAGAGTGGTTCAAGAGTAAAGGAATAGAGCCTGGCTTTGACTATCGCGACGTATGGAAGCAAGAGCACAACAACGCCTTCACTGTAGCAAAGATGCTGAATGCCGATCTTCTTGTGGATGTGAAAGCCATTGTTATCGATGCCATCGAGCAAGGCCAAACGTTCAAGCAGTTTCAAGATATCTTAAAGCCACTCTTGGTTAAGTCTGGTTGGTGGGGCATTCAAGAAATGGTTGACCCACTGAGCGGAGATTCAAAGCCCGTTCAATTAGGCAGTGAAGGCCGTGTAAAGACCATTTACAAAACCAACATGAGAACGGCACGTTCAGCGGGGCAATGGGAACGCATCGAGCGAACCAAACGCGCCATGCCTTATTTGCTTTATCAGCTTGGGCCATCCATGGAGCATCGAGTTGATCACGTTAAATGGAAAGATACGCTGCTTCCTGTTGGAGACCCATGGTGGGATAACCACATGCCCCCGAATGGTTGGGGCTGCAAATGTTGGATACGCCAAGTATCGAAGTTTGAAGCTGAGAAGCTGATTGCCGATGATAAGGTATCAACCGACTCACCAGAGGGTGGTACTAAGCAGTGGTTAAACAAGCGAACGGGTGAAGTGGAAGTTCTGCCAGAAGGCATTGAACCAGGATGGAATTACAACCCTGGCAAATCACGCACAGAAGCGATGCAAGAAGACCTATTACAAAAAGAAGCAGGAATGCGTGAAACGCTCTCTAACGGCTCTTAGTTGTAAAATGGCTACAATGTGTCGTTTAAAAAAGTTCTAACAAATCTGAGTCGATTTAAACAGTGTTTAAACATGGTTCAGTAAACTATTTTAGGTGAGATTGTACGAGTCAGCTTGATAAGCTGATTTTTTCGGGTAATCTTTAAGCCCTTAGCAATCGCAATTCAATTCATTCCCCTTTCTCAAAATAGAGCAACCGACGTTATTTCTCGTCGGTTGCTTTTTTTTTGCATTCTTAACTCCACGAAACGAGTTCATACCAACTAATCCAATGAGGAGGTTGTTATGTAAGTTCTGATTTATGGAGCGAGTAATGAAAAAAACTTACCTGGCAATGTGTTTCAACTTATCGAACAGCATGATTGATGGCCTTGGTGAAGAGCAAGGTACTAACAGCGTTTGGTTGCCAATGATTCCTGCGGGTGAAGTAAAAGGCCGTGATGGTCGCATGTGGATGAACACCGAACCTGATGCGATTGTTGCTGCCTTTGATGCAAAACTTCCTTTCGACATTGAACACGCTACCGAGATTCGTGGCCCAGAAGGTAAAGACGCTGATGCAGCGGGTTGGATTCTGGCACTAGAAAACCGCGAAGGTGAGATTTGGGCACAAGTCGAATGGAACTATATCGGCCGCTATAAAATTACCGACAAGTTATATCTGTATTACTCCCCTGCTTTTAACTATGACCAGCAAGGCGTCATTACTGCGATGAGCAGCGCTGGCTTAACCAACAAACCTAACTTTTATGTACCTGCCCTTAATCGACAAGAGGAAACCGACATGCCGCTTTCACAACTGATTGCAGCCGCGCTTGGCCTAGCCGCAGACGCGACCGAAGAGCAAGGTGTTACCGCAATTAATTCACTTAAGTCTGAGAAAGACATTGCGCTAAACCGTGCCGCTACGCCGGACTTAACTAAGTTCATCCCAATTGAAACACACACCGTTGCACTGAATCGCGCCACCACGGCTGAAGCTCAGTTAAAAGAAATCGACGATAAGAAAGTCGATGGCTTGGTTCAGGCTGCAATTGATGAAGGCAAGATTGCGCCAGCGAACAAAGACATGTTTGTTTCGATGTGTCGTGCTGAAGGCGGTATTGAGCAGTTCGAAGCGTTTGTGAAGAGTGCGCCATCTATTGCGACCAACTCTCAGGTTAAGAAGCCGAAAGTTGAAGGTGGCAGCCAGTTAGATAAAGACGAGCTTGCGATGTGTCGCAAGATGAATTTGACGGAAGAAGAGTTCCTAGCATCAAAGAACTCTATCGCGTCTAACCAAGAACTGAATAAGGACGCGTAATCATGGCGACTGAAGCTCAAATTATTGAAGCGTTGTTTGTATCAATGAACGCCTCGTTCGTGAAAGGTGTTTCACGAGCAAACCCACAATGGGACAAGATTGCTACTGAAGTGCCATCTTCTGGTGCCTCTAACTTCTATGGTTGGTTGGAAGACCTACCAGAGATTAAAGAATGGGTGGGTGACCGACAGCTGGCTGATGTGGGTAAGCATGGTTACGCCATTACTAACAAGACGTTCGAAAGCTCTATCTCTATCAGCCGTGAAAATGTTGAAGATGACCAAATCGGTCAGTACTCAGTATTGGCAGAACGTTTTGGTGATCAGGTAACGATGTTCCCAGACAAGCTTGCTTATCCATTGCTTGTGGCAGGTTTCACCACGCTTTGTTATGACGGCCAGAACTACTTTGATTCTGACCACCCGTTAGACACGACACCTGCTTCAACGTTCTCGAACGTGGTGGGTGACCCGTCAACCGATACAGGTTCGCCTTGGTTCTTGATTGATAACTCGCAAACGCTGAAGCCTATCGTGTATCAGAACCGTCGTCCGTTCGTGTTCAAGAACATGAACCCGACAGAAGAGTACACCTGGTTCAACAACAAGTTTGCAGCGGGTACTGATGGGCGTTGTGAAGTTGGCTTCTCTTTCCCTCAATTAGCGATTGGCTCTAAAGCTGCGCTGACGGAAGCGAACTATGAAGCGGCAGTTAAACTACTTGGCGGTATGAAACGTGCCGATGGTGTGCCTCTGGGTGTTCGCCCTACCACGCTTGTGGTTGGCTATGCGAACCGTGCGGCAGCGAAGAAGCTGATTGAACGAATGCTCATCGAAGGCGGTGATACCAACGTGTATTTCCAAGACGTAGAAGTGATCGTTTCTCCATTCATCGCTTAACCAGCAAGACAGATTGGCGGTAGCAATGCCGCCAACCTTTAGGGATTTATGCCATGACTGTAAAAGTTGAACTTAATCCAAACACTTGGACGCTTATTTCTTCTGCTGCGGCGGGTTATATGGACAACCAAGCAGGCAGCGTTGTGAAGTACCGTGTTGAAGACTCAGCACCATCCGATGCTGAAACGTTTGGGCATCAACTGAAGCTTGAAAAAGGCATTGGTTGGTCTCGCGCTGTAGCGAAAAACATTTACGGAAGAACCGCCAGTTCAACAGGCGATGTCATCGTTACGGAAGGTTAAGTATGTTTTTTGAAAACTCACCACTGATAAGCCAAAGCGCACCGCCAGCACCTGAATCTGTTTTGCTTATGCGTGCCAGCTATGTCACGCCAGATGCGAACGATTTAAAGCAAACGCTCGCGGCAGACAACACACCAGAAGCGATTCAATTTAACCAAATTCCTCTAGCGTCTGCTGACCTTTCCCTTGATTTATTAACAGGTGAAACCACAGCGCTTAAAGACTTTAGTGGAATGGTGAGCTTGAACGTTTCCATTTTGCGTGAGCTTGCAGGTGCGGGTAGCACCGATTGGGGAATGTTCATCGAAGTGTTCGATACAGGAACAGGCCAATGGGTAGCTTATGACGGCAGCTTGAGACCGATTACCTTAGATAGTCAGTCAACCGATGAGAAGCGAGCGATTGATTATTCTGTGTCTGTCTCCATCTTGGCGGGTGACAAATTCCGTTGGATGCATTCAACGAGCGATGCAAGCCGAACGGTTTCCATTGTTTCATTTGGCGCGGCTAATGGGTTGCCCTCTTCAGCGGGTGTGATCATGAGTTTCTGGGGCATTAAACCGTAATTTAATCGCCATTAAATATTCGTTTAAAGGAGTTCACAGTGAGTGGAACTAAAAAATCAACAACTGGAAAAGTTGGAAAAGTGGAAGGAAATTCCTCCACCGCTAAAGCGGAAGCCGAACAGAAAGCACTCGACAACGCCGATGCTGAATTAAAGGCCGAAGCAGAAGCTGAAACCAATGTTCAGTTAAAAACTACCGAACCGGAAGCATCAACAGCTGAAAGTTCATCTCAATCAGAGCCTGATTCTAAGAAACTTGAAAAGGTGGAGAACGACAAGCCGGAGCAAGATGCGTCGATGGTGGGCACTGAAACCAAAGAAGGAAAGGCAAGTGAGCAAGTGGATTCAAAGAAAGATGATGTGGTTCATCCTGGGGATGGCGTTGACGCTATCGGTATTCTTGGCGCTTTCAAAGTATGCGCTAAATCAGATGCTGGGTTTTGGCGCTCAGGCGTTCAGTTCCATCGTCTCCAAGAAAAACTGGTGCTTGTGGTGGAGCAAGAGCCGGATGCGTCTGCGCGAGTTCATGCGAAAGATCATGAACCAGAGTGCGTGGTGTTCCTCTCTCCTGAAAAGGCGAAGCGAGTACACGACGAGCCGCACCTGACGGTTGAAGTTGTTGAGCTTGAAGACGTACTCGATCTTCAAGACATGCAGCAATAACGTTTTTAAAAGGTAGTAAATACGATGGCAACTTACGCAACTAAACAAGACTTACTTGATCGTGATGAGCAGATGCTGTGGAACTTTGCGGTAGACCGCACCACAGGCGAACTCAACGATGTTTGGATTAACCAGGCATTAGACCAAGCTGATGAAGAGATTAACTCTTTCTTAGGTCGTCGTTATGTTCTGCCACTGCCGACTGTGCCAGGCATGTTGAATAAGGTTGCCATCACTATTGCGTTCTACTGGTTAGCCGACCGTGACCAACAGGCCACGAACCTGCTAGAAGAGCGCTACAAGATGCAGCTTGAAACCCTGCGTGAGATAGCCAATGGCAAGCGCGAACTTGGTTTGCCAACCATCGAAGCCCCAAGCGAAAGCAGCGTGGGCAAGGTTGAGCTGATTCAAGAGAACGAGCGCCAGTTCACCCGCAACAGTTTGAAAGGCGTCTTGTAATGTCGATTGGTGTTCAAGTGTCGGGAACGCAAGAGCTTGAGCGCTATCAACAGCTGCTTGAAACCCTAAGCGACCCAAAGCACAAAGTTGAATTGCTTGATTCGTTAGGTGGAATTGTAGAGAGCCAAACCAGAAGAAGAATCGCCGATGAGAAAACGTCACCTGATGGTCATCGTTGGGATGATTGGTCTAGCAGTTATGCGAAGACTCGACATGGAAACCAATCCCTTTTGCAAGGCGAAGGCGATTTGTTGGACTCCATCCAGTACCAGGTGCAGCGCAACCAAGTTCGAATTGGATCGCCGCTGGCCTACGCTGGCGTTCATCAAGATGGCTTTTCTGGTCCGGTTCAAGTGTCTGCTCATACGCGCCTTATCACACAAGCCTTTGGTAAAGCGTTGGCATTTCCGGTCTATCAGTCTGTAGGGGCGTTCACTCGCATGATGAACATTCCACAGCGTGAATACTTAGGGCTAAGTACCGACAACCAATCTGAAGTGTATGCGGTTATCGGTGACTTCTGGAAGGAGTTAATGAATGTCTAGACCCGACTTTACCACCAGTGGTTCTACCGTTTGGGCCGTGAATGAAATCGTTCAGTACCTTAAGCCAAAGCTTGAAGGTGGTGTGCGTGAAATAGAAAAGATCCAAACCGTTGAGCGCCACATTGGCCGCTTTGATAAGGCGGATGATATTAAGCGCTGGATGTCGAACCGTGACGGTGGCGTTCGTATTGCTGCCCTACGTGTTCCGCAATATGAAACCGTGGGTAATCGCTTAATTGGTAACGTTAACCTGGTGGCCTATGTGTTTACTACCGACCAGTTCGGTTACGAAAAAGACCTACGTGCCGAAGTGGTCGCAGGAAAGTTGGTGCGTGAACTGGTGGATAGAAGCGCACTGCCAACGGCCTATGGTCGCGTTGAAAACGTACGCAGTGACAATTTATACAGCGGTGAAATTGACAAGCTTGGTATTGCTATCTGGTCTGTCACTTGGTCGCAGCAATGGTACTTAGATGAAGATATTGATCTCAGTACGTTAGATGACTTCATTACCTTTGGTCTGAAAGGTGAAATCGCAGATGGCGCACCCACCATTGATGGTGAAGTGAAGCTGCCTCAATAAACCGTGACACAAATATAGGACTTAATCATGTCGTTAAAAAAGAATCTGATCCCCATTAAACCCAAGAACGCCGAAGTGCCCGTACGCAAACCTGAAGGTGGTTTTGTTAACGCAGCTGGTGAAGAAGTCGAACGCACAGGCTACTGGGTTCGAAGAATTAATGATGGCGACGTGGTACTAGTCCCTAAAAAAGATTGGGATGCAGCCAAGGCGGCACTGGCAAAAGAAAAAGCCGATGCCATCGAGCAACAAAAGAAAGCGCTGGCGAAAGAAGCCAAGGCTACAACCTCTAAAACTGAAGGAGAATAAGCATGTCATTGGGCTCTATTCCTAACGATATTCGAGTACCACTCGTTTATATCGAGATCGACAACAGCGAAGCGAATTCAGGCACACCCGCTTTGGCTCAGAAAGTATTAGTCCTTGGCCAACAGCTGGCAACGGGCAGTGCTGATGCACTTACGCTGAATCGTATTACCACAAGTGAAAGCCAAATAGACGACCTTTACGGTAAAGGTGCAATGCTTTCTCGTACGCTTAAGAAGTTCCGCAAAACCAATGAATATACAGACGTGTATGCATTGGGTGTGGCTGACTTAGCAGCAAGTGCGGCTAAGGGTGAGATTGCCGTTACGGCAACCACGGTTAAAGCAGGTGTGATCGCGTTATTGATTGCTGGTGAAAGCGTGCAGGTAACGGTGAAAGATACGGACGATGCTGATTCTATTGCGACGGCCATCATTGCTAAGGTGAATGCTGATACCAACCTGCCTGTTACTGCTGCTTTGAAAACAGCTGAGACAGATATTGTAGAGCTGACGTGTAAATGGACAGGTATTACGGGCGACGATATCGATATCCGTTACAACTACTACGACGGTGAGTTCTTGCCTAGTGGTGTGACTATTGCGATTACTGCCATGACAGGCGGCGCAGGAACGCCAGACATGAGCGCTGTTATCGCGGCTATTCCGAACGAATGGTACAACCATATCGTGATGCCATTTAACGATACCCAATCAATGAATGACCTACGTGACGAGCTGATTAATCGTTGGGGCCCACTCAAGATGATTGAAGGCATTGCTTATACCGCGTTCCGTGGCACCTTTGCTGAAACGGGTGCGTTTGGCTCTGCGCGTAATGACTTCTTGTTTACGTGTATGGGTACGAACAGTTCGCCAAACTCGCCTTGGGAGTTTGCTGCCGCTTATGCAGGCCGTGCGTCTTACTCGCTTGGTATTGACCCTGCTCGCCCTCTTCAAACGTTAGTGCTAACCAGTTTGCTGCCACCGGCTAAAACCGCACAGTGGGACATGACCGAACGCAATCTACTTTTGCACGATGGCATTGCAACCTATTCCGTTACGCCAGGTAATGAAATTGCAATTGAGCGTGAAGTGTCAATGTACCGTGAGAACGTGTATGGCGACCCAGACCCAAGTTACCTCGATATCACTACACCAGCGACATTGGGTTACTTGCGTTACTCACTTCGAACCATGGTGACTAACCGATTCCCTCGCCATAAGTTGGCAGGTGACGATGTACTTGATCGCCTTGACCCTGGTCAGCCTGTGGTGACACCAAAGATTATGCGCAATGCCGTGTTAGAGCTTGCCAATAATGACTGGGTGCCAAGTGCTTTGATGGAAGACTTCGATGGTTTCAAAGAGACGTTGGAACTGTATCGAGATACGAGTGATCAGAACCGTTTGAACTGTGTGTTTAAGCCAGACATTGTAAATCAGTTCCGTATTTTCGCCGCACTAATGCAGTTCAAACTTTAATAGGGAGTACACACCATGGGACAAATCCTTGGTCAAGTTGTTGTTCGTGCTAACAGCAAGCAACTAAAAACAAAGAAGGGTTCAACTTTGAACCCAGGTGGTTTCACTCACGTTTCTCACGCAGGGCCAAACCGTATTTGGGGTAAGTCGAAAGAGTTCACGCCATCTACTGTAGCGGTAGTCATTGCTGCTGATGAAGATGTGGATGTCATCGAGATTAATAACATGACAGACGCAACTTTAACTTGGGAAGGCGATAACGGTGTCGACTACATGATTACAGGTGCATCACCACAAGCCCCTTTCCAGTTAAGTGACTCTGGTGATATTACGGGCACGTTCGAAGGCAACCCTGCGGAGAAAATCTAATGGCCATCATGACCTTTGCATTGGATCATGGTTTCAAGGTGGGCGAAGCCGTCCACCATGAAGTTGGTCTAAGAGAGTTAAGCTCTGGTGATTACATCGATGCGCAGTTAGCGGCAGAGAAAGTGATCGTGAATGATGGTGTGGCCATGGCGTACACCTCTGATGTGCTTTATGGCATTGAGCTTCTTGTTCGTCAGGTTGAGTACATTGGCAGTGTTCAGGGGCCTATCTCTATCAAGGAGTTAAGAAAGCTGCACCAGGACGACTTTAAACTGCTGCAAGAAAAAGCAAGTGAGCTTGATGAGCTGATTACCAAGGAGCTCGAAAACAGGGGGCGATCTTAAGGCGCTACCGGAAGTCTGTGAAAACTTGCAACTGGCGATGTGTTCAAGAATTCCGTTAAGCGTCACCACTGCCATGCCTTTGCGGCGACTACTCAAAACCTATCGAAAACTAAGAGAACAATCCAATGGCACAGAAACTTGAAACCGATATTGTCTTAAACCTTGCAGGCAACCTAGCGGCTAAGGCGCGTCAGTATGGTAATTCGATGGGAGAGTTCGCCAAGAAAAACCAAAAAGCCATGACACTCGTTAAAACCTCGACCGCCGCAGCTGGTCGGGGTATCGATGCTTTAGGTAATCGCTATGTGGGTCTGGCGGCAACCTTTGTCACTGGTGCTACTGTTCGTAATGTAGCAGCGTTTGATGCTCAGATGGTTCGTATTGGCACCAATGCCAAGCTGTCTAGCGACCAAGTGGATGTGCTGACCCAATCTATTGAAGACTTTTCTACTCAAGCCGATATCCGTATCGATACAACCACTCTCGCTACAGGCGTTGATACCTTACTTGGCAAGACAGGTGATCTTGAATTCGTAATGGACAACCTAGAGAACATGGGTGTGTTCATGCAAGCCTTTGGCGCTGATGCTGAATCGACAGGTGCGTTGTTTGCTCAGTTCAGAGAGAAAGGCATTCGTGATTCAGAAGCTGTAATGAAAACCATTGATGAACTGTACGGCCAGTTCGCCATTGGTAGTGTGAGCGTTAAGGATTTGGCAGGGATATCAGAGCAGCTTTTTGCTACCTATCAAGCCAAAGGCCCTGAAGCGATTACACAAATGTCTGCCCTTGTTCAGTTGTTTGCAAAGGCAAAAGGTAACGCCAACGAATCACTAACATCTATTCAAGCCGTGTTCGCCACTTTCTCAGACAAAAAGAAAGTTGAGTTTCTAGACAAACAAGGCATCGCTGTATTTAAAGAAGGCACTAAAGAATTACGAGAGCCAGTAGAACTACTGCTTGAAGTGTTAGATGCGGCAAAAAATGACCCGTTAAAGTTAGGCGATGTATTCGACCAGACTTCATTGCAAGGTCTGTCTTCTATTTATTCTCAAGAGAACAAAGATCTTCTTCTACAAATGACTTCTGGTACTGGTGAGCTAGGGGCAACGCAAGAAGCGGCTGCTAAGAATGCCGCCACGTTAAATAGTGCAATGACCTCTCTGAATAACTCATTCAATAAATTTGCCAATCAAAGGCTGGCTGAACCAATTCAAGAACTCGCTGATGCTATTAACAGTGTTGATGATGAAACCATTCAAAACTGGTTGAAGTGGGGTGAGACTGCACTATGGGTTGTCGGTGGTTTGGTTGCGGCTAAAAAAGGATTAGACATTGCTGCTTCGGTTAAGACCGTATTTGGTAAAGGTGGCGTTCCTGGTGCAGGCGGTAAAGGTGGGTTTCAAGATTTAGGCGCGATGCCTGTGTTTGTTGTAAACATGCCAGGTGGTGGCATGAGTTGTCTAGGTGGTGATCTTCCTGACGGGAAAAGCCCTAAAGGAGGTAAGCCATCTAAGTCTAGGTTTATGAGCCTTTCTAATTTAGCAGCTGCGACCACTGTAGGTTATGGACTTTCTATCATTCCTGACTTCTCTCCTATTAATGTTCGTCGCCAATCTGAAGTTGATAGAAGTCAACTGCCTGAAGGTTTCCCTGTTTCGGCTGGATTGATGGATGTGGTAGACGACTTCAAAAGTTGGTTTTCGTCGAGTTCAAGTAATGAAGGGACGGTCAACAATCCATATTTGTCTTCTAACACGGGAGGAAATATAAACGTAGATGTTTCAGTCAGTGATGACCGAATCACAACAAAGGTCACTTCCTCTTCACCAACCATTCAAATCGACCCAGATACGGGTACAAATTAAAGGGGCTTTAAATGGCATTTGAAGATCGTTTAACCGCCTCTATTCGTGGTGTTGAATTTTTCCTAGATGATGCAAGTGGTGACTTTGGTCGCCGTGCCATCCCTCATGCTTACCCTAAGCGTGAACAAGGCTATACCGAAGATAACGGTAAAGTGCTTCAACAAGAAATGATTAATGGCCGCACTGTGGGTGATGGCTACTTTGAGAAGCTACAGCAAATCATTGAAGCGATTAATACACCAGGGCCGTGTGAACTGATTCACCCTTGGTTTGGCGTTCGTAAAGTTCAGGTTGGTAAAGGCAGCTTTAAGTTAGTCAACAAGACAGACGGCTTAGCTACGTTTAGCTTTGAGGTGTTTGAACAAGGTGAAAATCTATTCCCGAATTCAAAGCGCGATACCGCAAGCCAGGTGCAAGGTGAATCAACCAAGTCACAAGATGCGGCTAATGATGCCTTTGAAAAAGAATTTGATGAGACGGCCACGGAAGGTGTGGGCGATATGGTTGATCAGTTCTTAGATGACTTAGATGAATTCACTCGTGGTTTGCCATCACTACCCAGTGAGCTTCGTGAGTGGACAGATCGCCTTATGCGCACCAAAGATTCCATTGGCAACCTATTGGCCTACCCTGGTGAGTTAGCGCGTGAAACCATGGGCCTGTTGGAAGACGTGAAAGGTGTGGTCACTGACCCTATTCGCGCCCTCGATGTTTATCAGAACGTGCAAAACCGTTGGGATGGTATGCGTGCTGAACTGGCTGTTACTGGTGGTTTAAGTCGTAACATAGATAGCGCTGATGGCTTCGCAAGTTCGGTGCCTAGTGTGGCTGACCCTGTGAAGCAGCAAGCCGTGCTAAATAATGCCGATGCGTACAAGCGTTTGATTATGAATTCAGCAACCGTATCTAAGGCTTCAGCAATGGGTGATGCGGATATCGGTGTTGATTTGATTGATACCGATGAGTCGATTAATAGCCTTTCTGGTGCTGACCGTAAAGCCGTATTAACGGGTGAACAGTACAAGAAGATTGGGTATGACATTGCTAATGAATTAGCGGAGCTTTCTGCAAATGCCGTTGAGCTTGGTGACTCTGCGGTGTGGCGTCAGTTTCGTGTGCTTCGTCAAGCGGTGCTGGCGGATACCAGAGCAAGAGCCGAGCTTTTGCCTCAGTTAAGTATGTACACGCCCACTAGTACGGTGCCTGTTTCTTTGGTGGCATGGCAAGAGAACGGCGACACTGAAACGCGCCAGAGCATAGTACGTCGTAATGGTTTGTCTAATCCGTCTTTTATCTTGCCTTCAGATTCCATTGAGGTGATTAGCTCATGACAACGCAGTTAGATGAAATTGTATTGAAAGCTGGCGGTAATGTTTACGGTGGCTGGACTAAGGTCAGCGTGACTCGCTCAATCAATGCGATGTCTGGTTCATTTGATTTAGAACTGACTTGGAAGTGGCAAGGCTCTGATGATAAATACAAAGCCTTCATGGAGCCGATTCAGCAAGGTCAGCCTTGTGTGATTGAAATTGGTGGTGAGCGTGTGATTACGGGCTATGTGGATGATTGGGTGCCTAGCTACGATGCAAACCAGGTGATGATATCGGTGAGTGGTCGAGACAAAACCGCTGACCTGGTGGATTGCTCGATTGACTACCCTTCAGGGCAGTTCAACAACCAAACGTTAACCCAGATTGCTAACGTTGTGTGTAAGCCTTTTGGTATCAAAGTGATCGTGAATACCGATGTGGGCGCGGCGTTCCCTCGCATTCAAATCGAGCAAGGTGAAACACCGCATGAATTGTTGGCTCGTCTAGCGCGTCAGCGTGGTGTGCTGTTAACCAGTGACACGTTTGGCAACCTCGTGATCGTGCGTAGAAGTACAGAGCGTGCGGGTGTGTCTTTAATCCTTGGTGAGAATGTGAAAGCAGCGCGTGGTCGCTTTAGCTGGCGTCAGCGTTTTAGTAGCTTTACGGTTAAGGCTGTCGGTGCTTCGTTTGGCTCGTGGGATGATTCTGCACTGTCAACGGTTGGCGGTATCAAGGCCGAAGTGAAAGATGCAGATATCAATCGCTATCGCCCAATGATTATTATCAACGAAGAAATCACCACTGCGGAAGGTGCTGCCAAGCGCGGCCAGTGGGAACGTCAACGCAGTATTGCTACCTCCAATGGTGCAGAGTACACGGTGACAGGGTGGCGAATTCCTCAAACGGGCAAGTTATGGAACTTCAATACGGTAGTGCCAGTTCAAGATGAGATTGTAGGTTTGGATGAAGATATGCTGATTGCCTCGATCATGTTTAGCGAAGATGATTCAGGTCGTCTGGCTGTGGTGAGCGTGGTGAAACCAGAAGCGTTTGACATCCCTGCGGAAGTTGAAAAACAAACGACATTAGGCGGTGGTCAATGGTAACTCAACGTTATATTGAACGATTGCTTGCCCCTATCAAACGCCGCATTACAGGTGCGATTACTCGCGCTGTGGTGTCTGGTGTGGTTGAAGATTTACAGCGCCAAAACTTACAGCTTAAGATGCACGCGGATGAATCTGTTGATGACATCGAGCGCTTTCAAAACTACGGTTGCAGTTCGTTCCCACCTATAGGCTCTGAAGCTATTCTTGCGGCTATCGGTGGTAATCTAGGTAACTTGGTTGCTGTGGCTGTCGAAGATAAAAAATATCGTCCAAAGGGTGAAAGCGGTGACGTTTTCCTCTACCATTTGGAAGGTCATAAAATCCGCTTAACCAAAGATGGCAAGGTGGTTGTTACAGCAACCGACGTTATTTTTGAAGCCGCTAATTCCTTCACTATTATTTCCCCTGAAACATTGATTCAAGGCCCTTTGCATGTGACAGGTGGGATATCTACAGACCTTGGTATTTTTGCTACTGGCGGCATTACTTCTGCCAGTGTTGTTAGCGGTTTAGATTTAACCGCAGGCGGCTTTAGCTACCTTGGCCACTTCCACAAAGATGCAGAGAACAGGAATACTTCAGCACCAGTGGGTTAACTATGAGCGTGAGCATCGTGTTCGACATGATGAAAAACACAGGAATCATTATCGAGGGCGGAAGTGTCGCAGATGACACAGTTTCAGCCCTCGTTTTGATCTCGTTGTTTACCGATGCACGCGCCGATACTTCAGACCGCTTACCCGACGATTCAAATGACTTTAGAGGCTGGCCTGGTGACACGTTTTACGATGCACCGTGGGGCTCTAAACTTTGGCTGCTTTACCGTGAAAAACTGACTACTGATGTGCGCAATCGTGCGGTGAAATACGCAGAGGATGCACTGGCTTGGATGTTGGTTGATAGCGGTGATGGCCAGATGGCAAAAAGCGTGTCTGTGGTTGGCTCTATTCCTCGTTTTCAAACCCTTGCCTTGTCTATCGATATCACTAAACCAGACAACGAAGTCATCTCACTGACCGTTATGAAACGATGGGAGGCGCAACGTGCCGTTTAACGTTCCTACGCTACGCCAGCTTATTGAAAGCGGTTTAATCGATATTGAAGCCTCATTAGATGAGGTTTTACCTAAGTTTGGCATTGAGCAAGCGCTTAACTCTTCTGTGAGTGGCAGCATTCGTGATCTCTACGATTACCAATCTTGGATCGTGCGTCAAATCATCCCTTCCACTGAATCTGAAGACCAGACCATCATCGATGCAGCCCGCTATGAAGGCGTGATTCAAAAGCTTGCAACGAATGCCGCTGGCCCCGTTACTTTTACAGGTAGTGTGCCTATTCCCGTTGGTACTGTGATGACGCATTCTGATGGCCGCTTGTATCGAGTGACGCTATCTAATGCGCCAGACAGTGGCAGCGTTTTGGTGGAAGTAGAAGCGGAAGAATCAGGGGCAGCGGGTAATCTCGCGGCAGGTGAAACGCTGACGTTAGTGTCTACCGTGCCAGGTATTCAGCCTAATGGTGTGACGGGTGAAATTTCAGGTGGTGCGGAAATAGAATCCGTTGCTGAAGTGCTTGAGCGTTTGCTGTTTCGTAAGCGTAATCCCCCTATGGGCGGTGCGGTGCATGACTACGTGGCATGGTGTCGTGAAGTGGCTGGTGTCACGCGTGCATGGGCTATTGATGCCTATCAAGGCGGTTCGACGGTTGGCTATGCGTTTGTCTTTGATGGCCGTACCGATATTCTGCCTAATGTCACCGACCAACAAGCGATGTCTGATTACATTTATCGCCATAAAGACCCAGCAACTGGCAGTGATGTTGGTCGCCCTGCTGGCATCGAGCCAGTGCCGATTCCGTTAACGCTGAAAGTGACGGATTTAGACATCAATATCACGCCAGATAACACAGAGCTTCGTGCCAGTGTGCAGACCAGTATCAACAGCTATTTTAAAACGTTAAGCCCTGCTAGTACCTTGCTTGTAAGTGCAGTGCGCACCGCTATAGGTTCAGTACCAGGTATTGAAGACTATTCGCTAGATCTGAATGCTGACGTTCCTGCTGCATCAAATGAGTTACATGAGCTTGGAGTGATCACATGGGCCACTCTGTAGAGCAATGGACTAACTCAATCATGGCGCAAATGCCACGAGGTATCTTGTGGCAGCGTTCAGCATCGTTAGACCTTCATAAATACGCGGCAGGCTATGCCCCAAGGCTAGAAGCAGTAGAGGTAAGCGCTGACAGTTTATTGTTAGAAATGCGCCCTGAAACCACTCAGCAACTGCTAGACGAATGGGAAGAGTATTTAGGGCTTCCAGAGTGCCAAGTTCAAAACCAAACGTTTGAATCACGCCGTGCTGCTGTGGTTGAAAAGTATCACCGTAAAGGTGGTTTGCAAGCATGGAACATCGACAAGCTTGGTGCTGATTTAGGGTTTGATATCGAGGTTGAAGAAATCTTCCCTCACCATTGCTTACGTGGTTGTACTTATCCGCTCTATGAAGAGAAGTACCGCCACTTATTACGTATTCGCGTCAAAGGCATTACACAAGCTTACGCAACGTGCCTAGACGATTGTTTAACCCCGTTAGTATCTCAAACCGCCGCTATTCTGGAATGTACGCTAAACCAGTTCAAGCTGGGCGGTAAGTACTATGAATTCATCTATGAGGAGAGCGTGTAATGCACTATCTCAATAATGGCTCACAGGTCGCCACGCGCCCAAGCCGCAAGCCAGTACAAGGAGCAGCTGGCTATTTCAGCGAAAGTAACGACGAAGGCGCACCAAGCTATCCAGGCCAAGACTGGTTTAATGACTGTATCGATGAGTTTTTGAACGCATTGTCGTCCGCAGGCATAACATACGACCCAACCAAAACTGATCATTTTTCACGGCTCATTTCTGGGAGTAATTTTGTTTGGCTTTCTAGGCCTATTGGAGAGGCTTTCCCTCTCTCAACAAACCTTGCTGGAGTTGAGGTTCCTCCAACGAATAATTCTAATTTTAGGTACATAAAGCTAACTCGGAATGATCCATATAATGACAGTATCCTTATTAATGAAATAGTATCAGGCACAGCACCAAACGCCTCTATCTCCGCTGAAATTGACTTGCCAGATAGTCCAATACATGGTCAAAGAGTTGAACTAATCAACTCATCTAAACCATTTCTTAGACCAAGTGAAAATGCTGGAGTTCTAGTGCCTGATGCGGCTCGAAAAATTATTGCTTCGAGTGTTTTAATAGGAAACAACGGAAGTGAAGGTGTAATTTTGGCAGCAGATGGGGCTTTTTACCCTGGCGATATTGACGCATTTAGTGTTGGGTACGCGGCAGGTGGTGCTGCTAACTCACGTGCTACCTCTGTGTTTTTCGACTCATCACGAGTCGTGCCAACAGCTGAACAAAACCAGCCGTATGCGAAAGGTGAAACTTACTTCTATAGGGTTTTGTAATGAAATACTACGCAACTAGCGATACGCTTTCTCAAGTGCCACAAGTAGGCGCTATTGAAATAACGAAAGAACAATATGAATTGGCAGTTGAGGCCAAAATGAATGGGTGCGATGTCGAAGTGGTCGATGGTGGGCTTGTTATTAGAGAACACGCTAATAAAGTCACCGCATACCACAAGGAAAATCAAAGCCCTAAAGTTTTTGACGACATATCTTTGGTAACCAATGAGTTCACGCTTAAAGAACCCCCATCGCCTTATTATGATTTTGTTGATGGTGATTGGGTTGCTAATGAGAAAAAGGCAGCAACCGCAAAGCGTGCAGAGATTAACCGTTGGCGTACAACTTTAGAAACTGATGAATCTCAAACTGTTCTAGCACTCGATACCGAGTGGGATTCAGGGCCAAACGCTCGACTACGGATTGATTCAACACTACTGACAGCTGTGATGCCCCCATACTGGACTGATGCTAACAACGTAGATCATGAAGGTATGACGCTTGAAGAGTTGAAACAGGTAAAGATTGCTATTAGTGAGCTTGGTTTTGCTATCCACGATAGGCAGCGCACCATGAAGAAAGAAGTGGAAGCCCTAACAGACTTTGATGAGATTCTTAACTACCTAGTTGGTTGGACACAAAGTTAAACATTCTTTAAACACTATTTAAGCCTAGTATTTTGAGCATTTACAGTTGTGCGCAATTTGCTAGGCTTTGTTGTTCACATCGCGAGGCGTGCTACACTGACAATCGAGATAGGCTTATTTCATATTTGATTGTTTCATTGTAAGGAAATGAGGTTAAGCTGACTGATATGACGTGGAGATGTGTTTGCGGTAAGAAGTATGGACAGGCAGGCGCTATGTGGTGGACCGTGCCCTTGCAGTAACAAGAGCTAGGTAAAAAAACGGTTCAGAGGATGGAGCCTCTGAGCCGAATGTAGATATGGTTACTGTAATGAGATAGTTCGTTTCAACTATGACTTAGAGTCTGTTTGCTCTAGATTCGCTTCACCGACGACAACAACATCACCTGTCTCTTCATCTAGGTATGCGCCGATTGGTTGAAGTTGCTCTTCTTCTACTGGTGCAGTTTCATGTTCACCGACGATCACAACTTCGCCAGTTTCTTCATCTAAGTATGCACCAATTGGTTGAGGTTCTGCGATAACGAATTCATAACAGATCTTCGCGTCAACAACACCAGCAAGCTTGCTAGATTCACCTGCGATTTTGCCTGGTTGGTTTTCAGCTAACCAATCGTTCGTTGCAGTACGCAGTGGCGCTTCTTCTGTTGAGCCGAAAATGCCTGAGTCGTTGTAACAGGTCAGAACCTTTCCATCGCTAAAACGGTGTTTAGCTACTGTGTACTGGTTACCGTCAGGCGCATTGTAGATAGAGTCGTTTGAGGTAACGTCGTAAGAGACAAGCTGACGAGCGCCCTGTACATCGTTGTAAATAGAACAACCGCCTAAAGTAGAAGCAGCAACAACAGCAACAAGCAAAGATTTAACAGTAGTTTTCATTTTCTATTCCTATTTGTTCAGTAGTAAAGGCCGTTGAGCGACCTTAAATGTTGTTTCTTGCATCGATAAGGCATAAGTGAAACCTAAGGGATGCAAATATGGATTAAATTTTGATTCTTATGAGCGTTTTATTTGTGAGCTTGTTGTCCAGACTAAAGGACAAGCTCAACCACTCGGCCTATTTGATATTTCATTTTGTCAGACTTGCGCTGTTGAAATAGATAGCGCTCATTCGCCTGTTGCCAGCCAGAAGTGAGAAAGCAACTGGTATGGTCACCAGTTTCGCCTGACGCCTCTAAACAGGCTTGGCTGATGGAATGACATTCAGCATAACTTTGACTGATAGACTGGTTTACCTCGTGGTAGTAGTCTGCGCAGCCGCTAAGGTATGAAGTGCTGACTGAAAACATGCAACATCCGACGAGTGCCCCAGTTAGGGCAGTAGAAAATACGTTCATCAGCGATTCTCCGCCGCAATAGCTTGGCCGATGCAGGTGCTGCGGAACTCGCTAAGCGAGTCACTGATTAAACGAATAATGTCAGGTAGTAACAAGCCGTCGCTGAGGTTATCTGCAACTTTCTTGTTGATCAGACCCATAGTGATGTTGAGAAAGCGATAACCTTTTAGCTGTTCATCTTCCGTACCATGAGTAATCAGTCTATTTCCAATTAGAGCATGGCTAAGGAGTATCTTTTCATTCTCGCTAGCACCTTGAGTTTGTAGAGGTGCAAACTTAACCGCCTTCGCTCGCGTATTGTGCGATTCAACCATAGCTTTTATCGCCTTATCAAAATTGAGGCTGTGAGCGATGCGGTGATGCTTCTTATCATTACCGAAGTGACGATCAAGCAGCTTTGCATTGTATCTACCCAACACGTGGTTGAGCCAAATAGAAGGAAACAGAGATTGAACAATTGAACTGATCATTTTTCACCTCGTTGAACTAAGTTTGCCAATGCACTATCTTCGACTAATAAGATATAAGCGCACGCCAGTAGCCATTCCTTCAAGTAGTTTATCCATAGCGGCGACGTCAATTTCGCCACCAGATAAATCACGTAAAGATCCATCGACTAGCTTTAATCCGTTCTTTCCTTGCAGGATCGTTAAGGGGATTCCCCAAATACCAGAAAACCTTTCTGCTTTAGCGCGAACCGTTTTTAAACGGTGGTCATCAAGATGAGTCACGGCTAGCATGCCTTTTGTGGTTTAATTGTTTTAGTCACTTCATTTGCTTGAAGTGAAATTGATTTAGTCGGCATAAATAGCAATGCTAAGCCGAGAAGCAAAGAGACAACACCAAATATGGCATGTATGGCGCTGCCAACTAACACTGTGCCCTGAATCGCAAGGCTTGAAGCGGTGCCAATTTTAAATGCTGCCTTCAATCTTGCACTGACGATTGCAAAGCTAGCAATCATGCACATGCTGTAAGGAACCAAGAGCAAAGTGAATGCTGCTATATGGGATCTTGGAGTAACAAAGTTTACAGTGGCTAATACAATCAATTGGCAAACCACAAGGTTAAGCACCATTAGGCCAAGGTATTGTCGACGATTTAAGGTCGTATTTTTAAACGTAAATACTGACTTAACTAGCTGTTTCATTGTTATTCCCATTCCTACTTAACTGGGTGAACTGATTTACCTTGGATGCCGCGTGAAGCAGCTGTTAAGGAAATCACCTCAGAGAGCGATGAAACGTATTGAGGCTTAACTTGTTCTGTCACATTTGAAATAGGTGCAACGTTTAACAGGGCTAAAACGGCAAGAGTGATGATTTTCATACTTGTGTAATCCTGTGCATCACATTTACCAGATTGGCAAATGTTTTTTCTTGATGTTTCACTAAGTGGTCTATTTTCATATTCTAGTTTCAATAATGACCACCTGTGTCATGTTAATGTCAAAACTAATCATATGTGAAATGCTTTGATGGATTAAAGACGATTGTGGTGAATTGAATTGTTTTACATAGGAAAGTCTTCGACTTAACCTATTTTCCTAACGCTTTGATTTTTTTTTATTTATGTTCCAAGAACAAGGCGAATGAATAAAGAGAACAGAGTAAGTACTGAAATGCTGAGTAACCATATAATCACAAACCAGATTATTCTAGATGTTTTGTTGCTCATTAATGATACCCCTCTCCATGCTTCAATCGTCCTCTAAATACCCAGTAAGCATACGCGCTATAGACGATAATCATTGGTACTAAAAAGACAGCGCCAGCTAATAAGAAGTTGAGGCTTGAGTCCGGGGCCGCGGCATCATAATAAGTCAGCGAAAAGGGAATCAAATAGGGGAAGGTGCTAATTCCAAACCCAAGTCCAGATATCACAAACAAACCGATACCGAATAGGTAAGCTTTAAGTCCTTTATGTTGCATGAGAGAAGCAAAAAGTTGCCAAATGAAGCCCGCAGCGCAGATTGGTATCAACAGGAACATCATTGTTTTGGGGAATGAAAACCATCTTTCAAAAATGAGTTCATTTAAAAATGGAAGCCATATGCTCACAGCCACGATACTTGTTGTCATTATTAAGCCACATCGTTTGGCTATATTGTAGTAGCGGGTCGTGAGGTCTTTAGGCATCTTAATAATAAGCCAGCATGCTCCAAGTAGTGAGTATGCGGAGAGTAAAGCGAAAGCACAAAATAAGCTGAAAGGGGTCAGCCAATCAAACCAACTGCCGCTAAAAGATCTTCCCTCGATATCAATACCCTGAAGAAGAGCTCCTAGCATGACTCCCTGCATTAAGGTTGCGAGTAGGGAGCCAATAAAAAACGCACCATCCCAGAGAAATTTGCCCCGTTTAGTCCTGAACCGGTATTCAAAGGAAACCCCTCTAAGAATTAGCCCCAACAGCATAAGGATGAGTGGCGCGTAAAGCGCAGGCATAACAACCGCATACGCAAGTGGAAACACCGCAAAAAGACCACCTCCACCGAGTACAAGCCATGTTTCATTGCCATCCCACACTGGTGCAATACTGTTCATCATTAAATCTCGTTCGTTTTCACTATGAGCACCAGGAAACAAAATCCCAATGCCTAGGTCGAAACCGTCGAGAATGACGTAGATAAGTACAGCAAAGCTGATCAGTCCGTACCAAATCAAGGCGATATCCATAAGACTCTCCTAGGTTAAGTGATTGGAGTGGGAAACAGGGGAGGATTCAGTACCGTCTGGTAGTCGACTGTCGAGCGGTTGTTCATACTTAGTAGGCGATTTACGCATCAATCTTATTAGATAGAAGAAGCCTGCTCCAAAGACAATAAAGTACACAATGACAAATGCCGTTAAGGAGATGCTTATTGCTGCTGCGTCTATGGGAGATGCGGATTCAGAAGTGGTCAATAACCCGTAGACAGTGTAAGGTTGGCGGCCAACTTCAGTCGTTATCCATCCGGCTAGGACGGCTATGAAACCAGCAGGGCCGAAATATACGCACAATTTGTGGAACCAAGTAGCCTTGAAAAGCCGGTTTTTTGCACGTAACCAAAGACTTGAAACGCCAATAATTAGCATGCCAAAACCAATGGCGACCATCACTCTGAAACTCCAGAATACTATTTGCACAGGAGGGTGATCGCCTTCAGGAAATGCATCTAGACCTTTTACTTCGCCATCCCAGTCATGTGTGAGAATGAAGCTGCCCAATTTTGGTATCTCAACAGAGAAGTCCACTTGCTTGGTTCTATCGTTTGGGATTCCAAACAGTATCAAAGGAGCGCCTTTATGACTTTGATAGTGTCCCTCCATTGCAGCTATTTTCGCTGGTTGATGCTCAAGGGTATTAAGACCATGCACATCACCAGCAACGATTTGCACAGGGGTAACAATAGCTGCCATCCACATCGCCATAGAGAACATAGTTCTTGCTAATAGGTTGTGAGGTGCTTTGAGAAGGTGATATGCCCCAACAGCCGCCACGACGAAAGCGGTAGTTAAGTACGCTGCGAGCAACATGTGAACGAGTCGGTAGGGAAAAGAGGGATTAAAGACGATGTCAAACCAACTTTCAGGAATGAATTGCCCAACCTCGTTGATCGAATAGCCAGCGGGCGTTTGCATCCAGCTATTTACGGAAAGGATCCAAAATGCAGAGAGAAAAGTCCCGAATGCGACGATACAAGTAGAGGCAAAGTGAAGTGTTTTACCCACTCTCTCCATGCCAAATAACATCACGCCTAGAAAGCCCGCTTCTAGGAAAAATGCAGTGAATACCTCGTAACCCATCAATGGACCAAGTATAGGGCCGGTTTTGTCCGCAAATACGCTCCAATTGGTGCCAAACTGATAGCTAAGAACGATCCCACTCACGACTCCCATACCAAAACTTATCGCAAAAATCTTTAACCAGTACTTGTACAGTTGGATAAATTTGTTGTCGTTGGTTTTCAACCAAAGCCCTTCTAAAACAGCTAGGTAGCTTGCTAAACCTATAGTGAAGGCAGGAAAAACAATGTGGAAGGAGACGGTAAAAGCAAACTGAAATCTGGCTAGGTCTACGGCAAGTGAGTCCATAATTTTCTCCTTTGTGTGCTCTCTTGCTTACGCTCAATCGTCAAGCCCAGTTCAAATAACCATCAACTAATTTTGTTCTCCTTGCTGATGAAGTGCGTAGGAAAAGGAGTAACAATGAAGACAAAGGTGTACTCATGAGTTTTAAAAGCCGTTTAGATAAGTTGGCACCTAATTTTGAAGCAGGTGGAAAGTACGAAAAAATGTATCCACTGTACGAGGCGGTCGCGACTATCTTCTATACACCTGGTTTGGTTAATAAGGGCCAAACCCACGTCCGTGACAGCATCGATCTGAAGCGCATCATGATTATGGTTTGGTTAGCGACATTTCCGACCATGTTTTGGGGGATGTACAATATCGGTAACCAATCCTCTATAGCGTTGCTAGCAAGCTATTCCGTTGAAGAGTTAGTCAACATAGTTGACCAGAATTGGCGTCTTGCTTTGGCTTTTGGCACAGCCGAAGGCATAGTGGGTGCTACTTGGTGGAGCAAGCTACTACTTGGTGCAAGCTACTTTCTTCCTATTTACGCCACAGTATTTGTTGTGGGTGGTTTTTGGGAAGTTCTCTTTGCAATTGTCAGGAAACATGAAGTTAATGAAGGCTTCTTTGTAAGCTCAGTTCTCTTTTCTCTTATCTTGCCTCCTATGATACCACTGTGGCAAGCGGCTTTAGGTATAACGTTTGGTATTGTCGTTGCCAAAGAAGTTTTTGGTGGGACTGGGCGTAATTTTCTGAACCCAGCACTCGCTGGTAGAGCATTTCTGTATTTTGCCTACCCTGGCAACATGTCGGGTGGGTTGGTTTGGGTCGCGGCTGATGGTTATACCAGTGCAACCCCTTTAAGTCAGTGGTATGAGCAAGGGAACGCAGGACTAATCAATAACGCAACTGGCGAGCCTCTTGTGTGGCTAGATGCGTTTTTAGGGAACCTTCCAGGCTCGATAGGAGAAGGTTCAACGTTTCTTATAGCCATCGCGGGGATAATACTTATCGGCATGAGGATCGCTTCGTGGAGGATTGTTGCGGGGGTGATCGTGGGACTGGTTATTACTTCAGTTCTTTTAAATTTCATTGGGTCGGACACCAATCCAATGTTTTCTATGCCCTTCTACTGGCATTTTGTTTTGGGTGGTGTGGCATTTGGTACTTTCTTTATGGCGACTGACCCCGTTTCTGCTGCCTTTACCAATAAGGCTAAGTGGGCATATGGAATACTTATCGGTGTCATGACTATCGGTATCCGTGTGCTTAATCCTGCTTATCCTGAGGGGATTATGTTAGCCATTTTGTTTGCTAATTTATTTGCTCCTCTGTTCGATTTCATGGTGAAAGAGGCTGCGATAAAAAGAAGGAATCAACGTCGTGCCTCATAATATTAAGAAGCAGGATTTACCTGAAAAGGTTTGTGCTGTTTGCAATCGACACTTTGCTTGGAGAAAAAAGTGGGCAAAGTGCTGGCACGACGTAAAGTATTGTTCAGAACGTTGTAGAAAGAGTAGATAAAGCTAAATTGATGATTACCACGGTATTGCTTCTCCTGAATAATCGTAAAAGTTACCGCTGTCATCGATGCTTTTCGACTCGATGATATCTATCAAATCTTTCGCGACCTTTTCTGGGCTAAACAGTTTCCCTTTTGGTACGTTTGCTTGAAATGGTAGAGAAAGTTCTGTGTCTGTCGTACCAGGGTGAAGCGATAACGCTGTTGCTTTTGGGAGCGTTCGTTTCCATTCAATAGATAGTGTTTTGATTAGCATATTGAGTGCCGCTTTGGAGCTTCTATAGCTATACCATCCCCCTAATTGGTTATCAGATACACTGCCGACTCTCGCAGATAAGGTGGCAAACTTGGGGGATTTACTCGATTTGAGTTTGGCTGAGAAGTATTTAGCGAGAAGTAATGTTGGCAGCGTATTGATAGCGATATTTTCTAAGAAAAACTCACCAGAAACGGAATGGAGGTTTTTTTCAGGCCCATGGTGCTCATTGTGGAGAAAACCAACGCAGTTAATAATCCAGTCTAGTTGGTCAAACCTGTTGGCAAGGCGCTCGATAGATTCTTCTTCACGAATATCCAACTGGTGCCAATATACTTGTTTGCTCTTGTTTCTGTTGTTTAGGTGAAAATAGGTGCCATGTATTTCCGTATTCGCATATCTAAATAAACACTCATTTGCTAAAGCGGCTCCAATCCCACCGCTAGCACCCACTATTAGTACTTTCATTGTGTTTGTCCTGTCCAACTCATTTAGTTGACTAATACGTTGAAAAATTCTTAGGACATCAACAATCAAACATTGAAATACGCTTGTTTCTTAACTAAGAATTTGATGGCTTATTCGCTTGTTTATGTGATCAAAGGCAAATATTTAGTCCATTTGTACATGATCTTGAAGGAAATATGAGTAGTGGGTGCAAATTTCAATATTCATAGACTAAATTTATATGTGCTAGGTTTCTTATAGGGGCAAGGTGTATCTAGAATGCCGGTTTTCAAAAGTAAAAAATTGGCGCTTGGTGTATCTGTGTTAGTGCTATGCACTGTGGTTGCGGGCGTAATTATTGGGATGAAGGTAGATAAAAAGACCTCGTCTTCTCACATCAAAATAGGGGTGTCCTTAACACCTTCCTCTTCGCCATTTCTCATCGCTGAGCAGCTTGGCTTGTTCAAGCATTTTGGACTCGATGCCACGCTTTTCCCTTGCTCTAGTGGAGCGGCTTGTACTCAGTTAATGCTGGATCAAAGCGTCGATTATGCCATCGCTTCGGAATCGGTCGTGATGTTTCAAAGTTTTGAACGAGACGATCTCACTCTGCTTGCGAGTTTTGTTGAATCTGATAACGACCTCAAACTTCTCACGCTTACCCCCGTTAATATACGTAGTGTTGCCGACCTAGATGGTAAGCGGGTAGGAATTGTAAAAGGCACCGCCAGTGAGTTTTACTTTGATTCTGTGCTTATCAGTAATAGTGCTCAGGAGATCGAAGTAGAAAAAATCTACTTACAGCCTCATGAGCTTGTGCCTGCGCTTCTTTCTTACCGTGTTGAAGCAATATCCGCGTGGGAGCCGATGGGATTTGAAGCCAATTTATTGTCCGTGTCCGAAGTGTACAATTTAGGTACAAAAGGCGTGTATCAGCTTTCCTTTAACCTCATTACACGTTCCCCATATCTCGAATTCGTTGGAGATGAGCCAATTCGATTACTGCGAGCACTTGATATGGCTAACGAGTGGATTAACTCCAACCCTGACAAAGCGCTAAGTATCATTTCACAAAGATTAGATATACCGCTTAACCAAATCGAATGGTCTTGGGATGATTATTTGTTTCGTTTATCTTTGGGTAACTCGCTACTTTCTAACCTTCAGCTTCAGTCTCGCTGGGCAATTGAAAATGGCTTTGTTGAGGATACACCGCCTGACTTTCGTCAAATTTTGTATTCCTATCCATACCAACAAGCCGTGGCGTTGAGGGATTAAGCGATGTTGGATTCACTGTTTAAAAAGATGTTCATCTTATCGACAACCACCATGATTTTAACTCTGTTTATTGTGGTCTCTTTCTTCAAGATTAATGAACAGCAAAAGGTCACCAAAGTCGAGCTTGATCAAATCATCGACTTACAGCTATGTGTCGATTTGCTAAGAAGCCAGTTGTGGGTGTTTAAACAGTTCGGTGATGGTTCTAGTCTTAACCAAGTAGAAGTGGCTCAAGCGGAGCTTTCAACGAAACTCACCGCCTACAAAGGGAGTAATATCCAACTCGACAATCTTCAACGGATGAACCACAGCTTGCATACACTTTTGATTAGAGAGAAGGAACTTTACTTTGTTGGTGCTGAGAGCAGTGCCGATGATGCTGCTTCTATTCTAAATGCAAGGAACCTTCTTCATTCTCGCTACAACATGATTGTGCAAAACATGACGGAGGAATTGGCATATGTTCACCGATTAGTGGTTAAGAGGAATGCTTCTTCGCTAGAGAACGTTATGTCGACCGCAGCGGCTTGGTTGATCCTCTGTTCGATTTTGGTCAGTGTCACCGCATGGTTAATCCTGTTCCGCTTTAAATCAGGGGCTGAAGCGATGAAAGCCGCGATTCTGAATCTAGCGCAAGGTCGATTAGATACCAAAGTTGAAGCGGTCAAGATGGACAGCGAGTTCCGTGTGATCGCTAATTTCTTTAACCAGATGACGGTCTCTTTGTGTCACTCGACAGTGACCAAGCAAGAGCTCGAAGAAGAGATTATTCGCCAAACCAAACAGCTCAAGCATAAGCAAGAACAACTGCTGTTTTTATCCGAGCATGATCCACTCACGAATTTAATGAATAGAAGAGCTTTCGACAAACAGCTAGAACAGTCAATTGTTAGGGCCAAGCGAACCGGACATAAATTCGCGCTACTGTTTATCGACTTAGATGACTTTAAAAACGTCAATGACAATTATGGTCACGATGCAGGTGATTATGTGTTAGTGAAAATTGCTGAGCGTCTGTCAGATTGCATTCGCGAGTCTGACATAGTAGGCAGGTTGGGGGGCGATGAGTTCGTGGTTTGCCTCGATTTGTTAAAAGATTTGGAAGGTGTTCCTGGGAAAATCGCTCAAATTGGGGAAGTGATTAAATCGCCGATCGTTTTTGCTGGGCATTCATTGAGTGTGGGTTCGAGCATTGGCATTGCTTGTTTCCCAGAGCAGGGTACAACGAAAGATGAGCTAATCTGTATCGCCGATAAAGCTATGTATGTTCAGAAAGAATGTAAAGATCAAGTGCAGGCTGAGCAAGAAGAAAAATCGGACTCACAAAAGACGCAAAATGTTGTAAAGCTATTTGCGCAAAGTAACAAACAATAGCTCTGTGTAAAATAGGATTAACACCTTCAAAATATGTGATTTATCACTAATTCTAGACTTCTTTATCAATAATCGACATTTTATGCAGGTTTGATTCACGCCTCTTTTGTGAATCGTAAAGGGATAGGAAGTCTAACAAAATGGATAAAGAACATAGCATGCGCGAGAACTTACTCGCCTTGATTCTCGGTAGTGCCTTAGTATCTTTGGGTGTTATCTTTTTCAATAAAGTCGGTTTGTTAACTGGTGGTACAGCCGGTTTAGCGATCTTTCTAACTAAAGTCAGTGACTTTAGCTTTGGTCAGGTATTCTTCGCACTAAACTTACCGTTTTATCTTCTCTCAATCACTCGTATGGGCTGGCGCTTTACACTCAATACTTTTATTGCCGTAACGATTGTTTCATTCGCCGTTGACCATTTGCATCATGTGATTGAAATTGCGCGTATTGACCCGTTTTATGCCGCCTTACTCGGTGGTGGCATGATAGGCATTGGCATGTTGGTCATATTCCGCCATAAAATGAGTCTCGGTGGCTTCAATATCCTTGCGCTGTTCTTGCAAGAACGATTTGGGATTCGTGCCGGAAAAGTACAGATGGCGCTCGACTGTTCTATTGTTGTGATGTCGCTGTTTATTGTTGATATCTCATTGATTCTACTCTCGGTGGTGGGAGCAATCGCAACCAACTTGATATTGGCTATGAACCACAAACCAGGGCGGTATCAACCTCAGGAAACCACGGTTTAAAGCTCCCAATCAACGAAATAGGCTTAGCAACTCGCTAAGCCTTTCATTTTCTATCTATTGTTTAACGCTTGGTTAAACAGCGAAACCTCTTGGGAATCTATTGAGTATCCGTTATTGCAGGCTGCGTGTAGCGTTGCTGTGTATTCAATCTTAAAGTAGCGAAAAAGCCCCTCAAAAAAGCTGTGAAAAGTCGGGCAGATCTCCTGTTTACCAGAACTGGTGAGAACAAAACCACGTTTAGATTCTAATGCTCTCGCTTTAGGTTTTAGCTCTGCAACATCTAACAGCTCGGTCATTCTATCAATCAGCGCCTTCATAGGGGCAGTTACTGAGTACCAGTAGATGGGTGACGCAAACACAATATTGTCTGATTCAAGCATCTTTTCAATAAGCGGATAAAAGTCATCGGCTGGATAGCGGTTTTCGTAACGATAGGGTGTGATAATGAGCAAATCAATATCGACAACCTCGACAGTATGATCTGCTGCTAAGTGTTCAATTGTTTTGGCAGTATTGCCTTGTTTGTTCGCACTAGAGAAGAGTACTAATGTCTTCATTTATAAGTCCTTTTCATTATCATCGAGATTCGATAAAAGGACTATAAAACCTCAACCATAGTTGAGGTAAAGCACTTATTACTAGTTAGCTGTTAACAATTTTGATAGACGCGAAACACTGTTAATGCCTTCTGGCACTTGAGTGCGTTGAGGGTTGTAGTAAATCGCCTGCAAACCTGCTTCAAGCGCTGGGTAGATGTCCTTGTCTAAATTGTCTCCAACCATAGTGACTTGTGAAGCACTGTCTCCGAGAGATTCGAGTATTGCTTGGTAAAACTCAGGGTTGTTTTTCTCAAGAGCTAAGTTCGCTTTACAGAAATAGCCATTGATATACGGGTCTAACCCGACACGTTCAAACGCTTGCTGAATTTCAGACTCGGTAGATTCTTGCGCACTGGTTGCAACGTAGATGGTGTGGTTTTTACTCAGCGCTTTAAGTGTTTCTTCGGCTTCTTCAACGGCTTCGACTTGAGGCCAAAGATACATTTTTCCCTTTTGCTCAGCGAAGTCGACCATGAGGGTGTCCCCCCAATCGAACAGATAGACATGGCTCATCCTAAGCCTCCTATTAGGTTTATTGGTTTATCAAAATTCATTCTAACCTTACTAAGGTAAATTTCACCATTAATTGCTTATATTTACCATGTGAATAATACCTGTTCGAATGGTGCCTACTTAAGTGATTGTTTTATAATGACATCCATGTTGGCATTTGATTTGCTGATACAGGTGATATTATAAGAATGAATGAGAAGTTAAGTTAGGTATCATCTGTTTTTATAAATTTTGCAGGCTAGGTGGATAGTTTCGATTTAGTTGATGTCGAAGCACTATCCGCACGTATAAATAACGATAATAGAAAACAAGGATTTCTGATGACGACTAAGCCGTTACGTTGGTTACTACCTTTTATCATCTTAGGTGGTGCTTATGCTGGTTATTCAACAATAGCCTCTAGTGCGCCTGAAACTCTAGAAAGTAAACCTCCCAAGGCACCTCCAATCGTGAAAGTCTCGAAGGTTGCGTCGAGCGATCACAAAGTAGTAATTACTAGCCACGGAGAGCTTCAACCTGTTGAAGTCACTCAGCTTTCCGCTCAAGTATCCGGTGAGGTGGTTAGCTGGCATCCTAACTTTGTCGTCGGCGGAATTGTTAAGCGCGGCGAAGTGCTGTTTCGTATAGAGAGTGATAACTATCAAGCGGCAGTGCTCCAAGCTGAGGCGCAATTAGCGAGTGCTAGAGCGGCGTTAATCGAAGAGAAAGCAAAAGCTGAAGTAGCAAAACGTCAGGCTAAAAACCTACCGCAGAAACAGGTAACAGATCTGTACTTACGCAAACCTCAGCTACTTAGTGCTGATGCGCAGGTGAAGTCAGCCTTAGCTGCGCTTAAACGTGCAAATCGCGATCTTGAAAACTGCAAGGTGGTCGCTCCCTATGATGCGTTAGTGGTGGCAAAAGATATTGGTGTGGGGCAATTCATCTCAGCGGGCGCTCACGTTGCGACACTTAACAATGTAGAAGCAGGAGAAATTCACATTCCTATCGCAGGGTTTGACAGTGCGTTCTTACCACAAGATTACGCAGGTATCCCAGCTCAAATCATCCAGAGAGGCATCAGTAACATTCGCCGTGAAGGCAAGATCGACCGTGATTTAGGCGTGGTGGATAGCAGCACTCGAATGATCAACATGGTCGTTAGAGTCGATAACCCTTATGCAATTGATAGTGAACAAGCACCAATGAAGTTTGGTTCTTATGTCGAGGTTCAATTTGCTGGTAAAGAGTTAAAGCATATCTATCGTCTTCCTCAGGAGCTTGTCAATAATCAGAAGGTTTGGGTTGTTAATGAGCAAAACCAGTTAGAGCCGCGCGTGGTCAACGTCTTGCGGGCAGAAAAAGAGTTCATGCTGATCAATCAAGGTTTAAGTGATGATGACCAAATCGTCTTGACTGTGCCTGAGTACCCGCAAAAAGGGCTGCAAGTAGAAGTCGCGGTTCAAGATAGTTCATCGGATATGTAGAGGCGAGTCATGGAAGAGAACAAACAGAAAGGTTTGATCGCCTATTTTGCCAATAACTCTGTCGCGGCAAACTTGCTCATGGCCTTTATATTGATCATTGGTACGGTGAGCTTCTTCTTTATCCAACGTCAGATGTTTCCCAATATTGAAGTGAACTACATCAATGTCAGTGCTCAGTATCCGGGGGCTTCGCCGCAAGAGATTGAAGAAAGCATCCTGATCAAGTTAGAAGAGTCGCTCAAAGATGTTACGGGTATTAAAAAAGCCGTGTCTAGTGCTTATCGAGGCAGTGGCAACATTGAGCTTGAAATCGGCGTCGACGAAGATATTGATGCGGTGCTTGATAAAGTGAAACAGAAGGTCGATTCGACTTCTAATTTCCCAGATGCAATGGAGCCGATTCAAGTTTACCAATATGAGTGGCGACAAGATGTTATTGAGATGGCGTTAGTTGGTGATAGAACCCTGCTAGAACTTAAGCCCATCGCTAAACAAATAGAAGATGAGCTTCTTCAACTAAATAACGTTGCTCTGGTAGAGCTCGGTGCACCGGAATATGAAATTGCTGTTGAAATAGAGCCTAGAGTTCTTCAAAAATACAGCCTGACACTCAATGACGTCAGTAAGGCAATCAAGCGCTACTCAGCGAACTACTCTGCTGGCGAAGTGAGAACCAATGCCGGAATGATATCGGTTCGAATAGAGAACCAGTACTATAAAGGTGAAGAGTTCAGAGCCATTCCGGTCAAGATTGGCGCAAATGGCGGTAAGGTATTGTTGCAAGATATCGCAACGATCAAAGATGGATTTACGGAGGATGATAGATATTTCCGTTACTCTGGCCAAAACGCAATGTATCTCTCGGTTAAAGCAACCAAAGACCAAAATATGGTGACCGTTGCTGAGTCTGTCAAAGCCTACATCGAGCAGAAAAACCTAACATTGCCGTCTGACTTAAAGATCAAAACTCTGGTCGATATGACCTATTACCTTAACGCTCGCCTCGATATGATGCTCAAGAACCTACTACAAGGTGCAGTCTTGGTTGCACTCATGCTAAGTCTGTTCTTGCGCGTTAAGCTGGCCATGTGGGTGATGGTAGGGCTTCCGGTGTGTTTCTTGGGCGCGGTGATGATGATGCCTGCCATTGGTGTGAGCATAAACATTATTTCTTTGTTCGCCTTTATCATGGTGCTCGGTATTGTCGTTGATGATGCCATCGTCATTGGGGAGAGTGCCTACAGCGAAATTGAGAAAAGTGGAGGCGGTGTTGAGAATGTGGTTCGTGGCGTAAAACGTGTCGCGACGCCGGCAACATTTGGTGTGCTTACGACTATGGCCGTGTTTGCACCATTTTTAATGTCAAAAGGTATAGAGCGTGCGTTCTTCTTTGGTATCGCTTCTATCGTGATTCTTTGCCTGTTCTTTAGTTTGATTGAGTCTAAGCTGATTTTGCCTTCGCATTTGGCACACGCTAAGTTTAAGCCCATCAAAAAAGGCAGTTGGCGAGATAGATTCAACACACGCTTTTTTGGTTTTATCAATGGACCTTACAAAAGAATTGTAAAGTGGTGTACCCACTGGCGTTGGAGTGTGTTTGCCACCTTTGTTGGCGTGTTAGCGATCACCGTCGCAATGGTCATGGCCAGTTACGTCAGAATCGTCCCATCACCGAAAGTGCCTCATGACTTTCCAAGCATTAAATTGGTCATGAATGACAATGTTTCCAGTGAGCAAACCATTGAAGCGCTGAAGTTAATTGAGTCGACGGTTTTAACTATTGATCAAGAGATAGAGCAAGAAACGGGTCAGAAGATGATTCGTGACATTCTTACGTTCAGTCAGGGGAGAAAAGAAGGTCGACTTGTTATCCCGCTTGTCGATGAAGAGCTCAGACCGTTTAATACCTTCGAGCTTGCAAGGCGTTGGCGTGAGCGTATGCCAAGTATTCCGGGGCTTAAAATGCTCAATGTGTCCGATAACGTCAATGACGACGAAAAGGGCGATGAGTTCGGTTTCCTACTCTATGGTTCTGATATCGAGAGTCTCAATTCGGCGGGACGTGAATTAATCCTCAACTTGCAACAACAGAAGGGCTTGTTTGATATCTCGTCATCCATCGATTCTGGCAGTCAGGAAGTGTTACTTTCGCTCGCTCCAGTCGCATACGATCTAGGGTTAGACCTGTTTGATATTGCGACACAGGTGGGTGGTAGTTTCTATGGTGGTGAAGCGCAGCGAGTCTTACGCGATGGTGAAGAAATCAAAGTCATGGTTCGCTATCCGCAGTTAACCCGTGAGGCATTTTCTTCATTACGTTATGCAGTGATCACCACGCCTGAAGGCAAGAAAGTTATGCTAGGCGATGTGGTGGAGATTAACCAGAAACCGGGTGTCAGCAGTATACGACGTGAGGGGGGCTATCGAAGTGTGTATGTTTATGGCTCGATTGATGAAGAACTTGTCGAACCGAACCAAATCGTCGAGCAAATTAATAGCGAGGTCATTCCTGATATTCTGACTGCTTACCCAGGCGTTAAAAGCGAATTGGGCGGAACAATCGAAGAGCAGCAAGCTCAACAAGACGAGCAAATCATCTTCTTTATCGCAGGTATGATTATTGTGTACATACTGCTAGCTGTCCCGCTAAAGAGTTACACTCAGCCATTAATCATCATGTCGGTGATTCCATTTAGCCTAACAGGGGCGATATGGGGGCACTATTGGTTTGGCTTAGATCTCAGCATGATGTCGACATTCGGTCTTATTGCAGCGGCAGGTGTTGTGGTTAACGACTCTTTGGTTATGACTGATTACGTCAACCAAGTAAGAGTACGCGGAGTAGCAATTAAAGAAGCGGTCATCGAAGCAGGATGTGCTCGTTTCCGAGCGATTACGCTGACTTCAATCACTACCTTTGTTGGTGTACTGCCGATCATGTTTGAAACAAGTCTGCAGGCGAAGTTTGTTATCCCAATGGCGGTTGCACTTGGCTTTGCGGTGCTGTTTGCTACCTTGTTAACCCTGATACTAGTACCGTGTTTGTATTTAATGTTGGAAGATATCAAAGGGATATTTGCAAGGTTAAAAAGGCTGATAACGCGAAACAAAAGCCAAACTGAAATCTTGTCCTAACGTAAGAAGCGGGTCGAAGTGACCCGCTTTTTTTGTACCTAAATTTCTTCGTGCTTATGAACCAATCCAAAGTCTGCGAGGACGGCATAGGCGGCTGGAATCATAAACAGCACCAGTAAGGTTGAGGCGAAGATACCAAATACAATCGAGATAACCAAAGGCTGAATAACCTGAGCCTGCAAGCTAGTTTCCGTCAATAGCGGGAGCAAACCTGCTGCGGTTGTCATTGAGGTCAGGAAGACGGCTCTAAAGCGTTCTCTACTCGCTTTAACCACAGAGTCATGAACACTATCGCCTTCATCAACGTGATGGCGTATGTATTGAACGAGTAGGATCGAGTCGTTTACAACGATACCCGCCAAAGAGACAAAGCCCATCATGCTAGGCATGCTGAGTGAGTGACCCAGAAGAATATGCCCCCAAACCACACCTATAAACGCCAATGGTATGGCTAACATAACAACGACAGGTTCTAGGTAGCTACGGAACTGATAACTCAGTATCGCGAATACACCGAACAGACCAAGTAAGAAACCTTTACCCATTGAGGCGCCTGTTTCGGCGGCATCTTTTGCTTCCCCTTCAAAGTCGAAGCGCAAGCCCGGATACTTGGCTGTTAACTTAGGGGCTTCGTCACGCTGGAACTGAGCAATAATGGCGGTTGAGTTCGCTTTGGTATTGTCAACGTCACCAAACACGCTAATGGTTCTTAAACCGTCGATACGTTGAATTCGCACATAGTTACGCTGGAAATCTAGTGTCGCGATCGTTGCAAGCGGAATTTGGCTTCCATCAGACATAATGATAGGGAAGTTCGCCAATTGCTGCAGATCGCCTGCTTGCACTTTGTCTAAACGCACTTCGATAGAGATGTTTTCAACACCCACTTGAATCTCGTCTGCGGTTTGTCCAAAAAAGGCTGCGCGAAGTTGATTGGCGATCAGTTGTCCATTGATACCATACGTTTCTGCGCCCGGACGAAGCTTGACGAGTACTTCTTCTTTACCCATGCGCATATCATCGAGCACACCGTGGACACCATCAAACTCATTCAGGTACTGCTGAATATCAATCGAAGCAGCTTTTAGCGCATCGAGGTCGTCGTGCTTAGCACGTATCTCAATCGCTCGTCCGCCCGGTCCCATTGTCGGCTGTTTAAAGACCAGAGAAATAGGATCAGCCAATTCACCGATCTCTTGTCGCCAAGCCGCAATAAAGTCGTCAATAATGGTGTTACGGCTTTCTGCACCGAGTAAATCGAGTCTTACCGTCGCAATATGAGGGCCAGATTCGTTGGCATCCGCATTTGCGTTAAACTGACTGGTAATGTGTTGAATGAGAGGAACTCCGTTTTCAACCTTTTCAGTCCACTCTTTATCTAACTTTTGCGCAGACGCAACAATTCTATCTACTACAGCCTCGGTTTGAGCCAAAGATGAACCAGGAGGAAGAATGATGCGAGCTTCTGCTATGTCTCCGTCTAACTCCGGGAATGGTTGGAACTTAAGCAATCCACCCGCTATTGTCGCGACCGAGATAAGAAGTAGCGCAACGACACCACCTAAGAAGGCATAGCGAAACTCAACAACTTTCTCGACTGCGTTAACTAGAGTGGTGTTTCTAAAGTGTTCAAATCCATCGAGCAGTTTCTTCTTAAACTTCGCTGGTGGCTTCTCTTTTTTCTCTTTATGTAGGGAGTGAGAGAGGTGATTCGGAAGAATTAGGAAGGCTTCGACTAAGCTCAGCGTTAACACCAAAATTAATACTTGAGGGACGGCTTTTAGCACGGCGCCCATTTCGCCTTGCAAGAATAACAGACTGCCGAAGATACAGACTGTGGTTAAGAAAGAAGAGATAACGCCCGGGAGCACTTTCTTCACGCCTTTAATCACCGCATTGTCGACGTCTTCACCTCTGTCTAAGTGAGCCGCGATTGACTCTGCAATAACGATTGCATCATCCATCATAATACCGATCGCCATCAGCAGACCGACTAAAGACATGATATTGATGGAAAGACCCAACTGCGCCATCAGGAACAAACCACCAAGGAAAGCGACAGGCAAGCCAGCAGCAACCCAGAAAGAGTAGCGCAAACTAAAGAATAGCCACATAGTCGCGAAGACAAGAATAATACCCTGCCAACCGTTACTTACCATCATGGTTAAGCGATCCCAAAGCACAGAAGAGAGATCGTTGGTCAGCTCTAATTTGACGCCATCCGGCGCGATAGCTTGTTGCTCTTCGACAAATTGAGCCACACGCTCTTTAATCCGTAACGCATCATCCTCTTTGTTCTTACTCACTTTAAGCAGGGCAGAAGGGTGTCCATCGAATAATACCTTCTGCTCATCGAGCTCAAAGCGATCTGTGATGGTCGCAATATCTTTAAGGCGAATCAGTGAGCCGTTTGGACCAGAGCCGACGACAATACTTTCCAGTTGCTGCGGTGTAATGCGTCTTTCATCAAAGCGGATTAGAAAGTTTTTGTCTGGCGTCTCAACATTACCACTCGGTAGCTTGATGTTCTGGCGGCCAATTTGCGTCGCAATATCACCAACACTCAAGCCTAACTGACGCATTGCTTGAGAGTCTAACTCGACGCGAAACTGGTGATCAGAAAAACCAGCCACATCAACAAGAGATACGTCATAGTCGAGCTTTAAAGTTCGTTTAAGCTGTTCAGCGTAGGCTTTAAGCTCAGGCCATGTGGTATCGGCAGTGATAGCGACATCGACAACAGGTTCGTTCCAATCGAGTTCTTGGACAACTGGAGACTCGATTTCTTGTGGGAAGTCATTGATGGAGTTGATCTGCGTTTGAACATCAACAAGCATACGACCGATGTCTGCTTTCTCGTTCAGTTTAAGGATCAGTCTCGCAGAGCCCTCAATTGCCTCACACTGGGTCTCTTCGATGTTGGCAAGACCATCGACTGCATCTTCCATTCGAACACAGATGCTTTCTTCCACTTCTTGCGGTGAAGCACCCGGGTAAACGACGCCCGCCATGATGTAGGGAGGATCAAATTCAGGGAAGGTTTCCCTTTTGATATTGGGCAGCGATGTAATACCTAAAACGAGCAAACCGAGCATCAGCAAGTTGGCTGCTGTCGGGTGTTTAGCGAAGAATCGAATCATTGCGCTGACTCCTCTTTAGTCACCGTTGCTTCTTTAAGCAGCATGCCATTGATAGCAGGGAGTAGATCATTCAGGATTAGCTTGTCACCTTGGCTCAGGTCACCATCAATAATGACTTGATTGTCACGGCGGTAAAGGACGGTGACAGGTTTGATAGCTAGCTTATTGGCTTCATCCATTAGGTAGATTTTGTCGCCATGAAGTGCACGCTCAGGAATCACCCAGCTTGGATTTGCTTGTCCTTCGATAAACGCACGTACAAACATCCCATTCACGAGTGGGGGGACGCTGTTAGGGTTTAGATTGCGGTAGTCTTGCTGAATCTCCAATATAACCCCAGCAGTCGCTTGATTGGGGTCAACAGTTTCACTGATTCGGCTAACCTTTGCAGGCCAAGTTGCCTTCATATTACCGCTGCTCAGTTCAATACTGGCATTGATAAAGGTCATGTCGGGTTGAGGGATACCAGACTCATCACGATTGAACTCACCTAAGCTTGACGCAAGGGTATGCATATCATGAATTGAAAGTTGGGCTTCTACTTCCATCACATCCATACCGTGCGCTGTGACCATGGTTTGCTGTAGATTCACCACCTGATTTTGTTCAATATCAACGGCGGCAATGCGTAAGTCGTAAGGCAGCTTGATGATGGTTTTCTCTAACGAGCGGTGTGCCTCTTCAACCTTAGAGGTGTTGACCTTGACTAAGGCTTCAGCGACTCGTTTTTCATCGGGCATCAATCCGATTTGGTTTTCGATATCGAGTACCAGTTTACGTTGGGATAAAGCACTTTGTTCTTGCTGATCAACATTAGATTGCGAAGTGAGCCCTTTTTTGCGCAGGTTCTGTTTACGTTGTAGCTCTTTGTTTGAGATCACCAGACGATTGCTTTCAATTTTGAGTGTCTGTTTAAGGTTATCTTCTTCTTGGTAAAGCTTAGCTAAAGAGGTTTGAGCAGATTTGAGGTCAGCTTGAGCTTGTACCAGTTTCAACTCGTAATCGAGTGGGTCGATACGCAGAATTTCCGTCCCAGCTTGAAGCACTTGTCCTTTCTCTAGCCTTGGGTGGCGATAAACGACTTTGCCCGTCACTTCCGCTATCGCTTTCCATTCGATTTTTGGCGCAACTTTACCAAAACCGATCGCTTTAGGTGCCATTGCGCGCAACTCTAAAGGTGTAGTTTCGACCAATCGCGCTCGGTCACCCGCGGGTTTAACCGGTAGATCCGGCTTCATTTTTACGGCTAACACTAAGGCGATGACGCCAACGGCTAGCGCTGGAAAAAACAGTAGCTTCTTATTCATTTTCATCATTGTTGTTCCTGCTGGTCGTTGGAGGTAAGAAATCCATGTGTCATTAATTTGATATTGTGTTCAAACAGTTGGTTGAGAAACTCTTCATTAAGCTCAATCCCGTGCACGGCAAGTAAGGCTGGGGGAGCAATAAAAGGAAAGACCATCAAGCTAATATAAGAGACTTTACATAGCTTGGGGTCTGCATCTGGCCTAAGCACCTTGCTATCTACAAGCTTTTCAAACATCACCATTTGCATTGGCTGGCTGATGTCGAAAAAGACCTTTTCTAGTAATTTCCTTTGTGTATCAGAGGCGTCCATATGCATAACTTGAGCAACTAAGCGGGGAAACTGAGGCACTTTGATCATTTCGCGATAATAGGTTCGCATAATATCGAGAAAGTTCTTTTGTGAGCTGTCTTTAACTAGAATGTCCATCTGCTGTTTCATTGGCGCGAGGGTTTCTCGCAACATGGTTTCGAACAGACCTTCTTTATTGCCAAAGTAGTAACGGATCATTGCTACGTTTACGCCCGCTCGATTGGCAACAAGGCGCGTTGAAACCTTGTCATAAGGCATAACTGTAAAGAGTTCGCGAGCGTGATGAATCAAATTTTGCCGAGCGTCAATGCTGTCACTGGGACGACCCGCTTTTCTCGTTGTCGTTGCCACGCTTATTACCTCAAAAATTAAACATTCGATTAATTATAGAGTGCATGCTAAGTATTCGATATGACTTAAATTAATCAATATTTAAACAAGTGATTAATTAGTGGGCTTGTTGAGATAAGCAAAAATAGTGGACAGAAAAATGCCCGCATAGCAGCTACTAAGCGGGCGAAAAGTCAAAAATAGTTGTTGTATATTTGGAAGTTGTTGGTTCTATATCCATATCTGAGCTGTTATGAAGAATCTGTGGTTATTAGCAGTTCTTTATATCAGTGTAACCAATGCTGCTTAAGTTAACACTTTTGTCATGAACTGATAATTATTAAAAGTGCAAAGATAATTTTCAATTATGAAATGCACGGGCTACAACTAGAAAGCCCCTTTTTGAAGTAAGCTTCGTGCTATAGTGTTGGCAAATCAAGTAGTACAGGTATCGATGGCTATGCCTATTTTCAGAACCTTTTTTAAGCGCAGAGCGCTACGGAAAATGATTGCTCAGATGACCCCAGCTTTAATTAAGGGGTATGGGTCACGAGACTTTTACTCTGCTGGTCAAGTTTTACAGGCAGCAATTTCTGTTGGAACTTCCAAACGTTACTTTCACTATAACCTTGCGTTGTTTTGTAATGAGCTAACTAGCGAGCAAAGTGACAAGTTTGAACTTAGCCAATCTAAGTTAGACGCTTTACGTAAAGAACTAAGCCATAAAATCTTCGCTGGAGCGGAATATACGGCGATTGATGTACTCAAGCTAGCGAGCCCTTCTTCTTGGAAAGGCGGAAGCATAGAAGACAGTATGGCGAATCACTATGGAATGAATAGCCGTTACTAAGCAGTAAGCTTGACCGAAAAAGGATTAATACAGTGGCATTAATCCTTTTTTCGTTTTTATCTCGCTTCTAAAGGCTTCCACCTCATCGTTTTATTGCCTTCGAGCAAAGCCAATATAGACTGTGGCTCAAGCTTGTACTTGTCTAGTTCAACTTCTTTGTCTGAGAAGTTAGCCATTATCTTACTGCCATCAGAAAAGGTCGTTTGCTGTACCTTGCCATCTTCCGTTAACCACTCAAAACGTTTTAACTGCTTATCCCAAAGCGCCTGATGTAGAGGCTTAAAACCTGATTGGTAGTGTTTAAGCTGCACTAATCTCTTGCTGTTTGGTGACAATACTTCGTCTCTACTGAGATGAACCATCGCGGGAACATTGTAAAGCATAGCTGTTAGGTCACGCTCAACTTTAACATCGCTGAATTTTAGGCTATCAGAGTGCCAATGGTGGCTGTTAATCACTTCATCGTGAAAGACGGCTTGGTAGAGCGGAATGCGATATTGAGGCGCAAAAAGTAATGTTTTATAGGGATCTTTAACTTTTGCAGGCTTAAAAAAGAAATCTGGCTTGTGATCTGGATACCAACGACCCAGATAGTAGGGTGAGTGAGTATCGCGTTTCATCTCTTTATCACTCCAACCAAACCCAATCGTTTCTAAACCATGAGCAAAAGCAATGCCTGAGGTGGTAAGTGCGTTACCATCTTCTGAACCGAGTACGACGTTGTTATTGGCGACAATAGACTGCATTCGTGAATTAAACCCGCGTAGCATTTCAGATTCGCTTGTCTTCAAGTTGTAGTCCTCACGTGCCATTGCAGTGGCATCGACATCAATGAACAGACTATCAAACTGACCCAAATGGAGAATGTCTGACATTCGTTTGCTTACATATTCTATTTCACAAAGGGGGTTGAGGTAATAGCCGTTACCACGAAAGCCTTTCTTCTTTGAGCCGTCTGCAAGTTCGATAGCGCATGTGTTGCGAATTTGGTCAGGGAGCTGCGCAGTAAGCCATCCATCATTGAGCCCAATGGGTATTGCAGTATTGTATGAATCGTAAGTGCCAACCAAATACCCAGCTTGCTTGGCTTGTTTAATGACTTCTGGTTGGTAGAAGGCAGGCATCCAGTTATCAAAACCGAGCCATAAGTGGGTTAAACCTGACGCCTTTAGGTTTTTTACCATATCGGTTGAGATAGCTTGTCCCCATCGCTGTGGATCAATGAGGTATTGTGCAGCGTGAATGCTTAGCCATTGTTTCTTTTGCTTAGCGGCTTTAAATTGCGCTTCAATGGCATTGTCGACCATAGTTGGGGCTGGGGCGTTAAACTTTGTGTTAAGGGCGAGGTTGATAGAGTCTACCAGCAACTGTTTGTGATAATGACTTAGCCAGTCCTTGCCTTTGACCAGACCTTGCAACTCTTTTCTGGCTGACTTTTCTATCGCAAGCTGAGCACGCTTAAACAACCACGAGTGCAAACCCCACCAATCAGTGACGTCTTGAACACTAATTCCATCAGCACCAAATAGATACACCTGACTAGCGCCAATAAGTTTTTCGATGTTTGGGTTAGCTTGCTTTTTCTCGGCCAACGTAGAGCTATAGCCATTATCGATTCGCCACTGGCGATATTGCTTTGCTCCACTTAACCAGTCATCACCAATGCTAATAGAGACCGAGAAGGGCTGTTTAGAGTTGAGGGAGGTAAATTGATGCGCAGCTCTCACATCGAGTTTGTCAGCGACTTGGTTAAAAGATAGCGAGTTATTGGTTGCGGTCACTAAGTGCCAGCTAATGTATTGAGAGCCCTGCTTAGCTGTCCAAAAAGGCATTTTTAGGTCTTGAGTGGTGTTAGAACCATCACGGCTCTCAGATAGGTATTTGATCCATTCAGAGCTTGAGGTTGGAACCCGCATGCCTTCACTAAAAGGTAAATAGAGCTCCTGTACCTCTTCCTCCGCTAGGTTGTACCAACTCAGGGTAATGGGTTGGTCTCTTATCACGGTTTGATTTTCAGCAAGGCGGAAAGACAAGCTCAGAGTTGACGCTAATTTTGCATCTACTCTGATGTTACTCGGCTTTAAAATCCATTGAAAGCGGGTGTTAGAAAGCTGATCTAGCTGTACGGCTTGCTGACTCACACCATCAATTTGTAGACCTGCTTGATTTACCGATTGATTGTTCCACTTTATCGCCAGTGAGTTTGGGTTGATGCTCACGGATTGCGAGTCAGCTATGAGTGAGATGCTGCCAACTGATGTAGCCAGTGAAGCAGGTGATATCAATAGGCTAGCTAAGGTTGATAGGATTAAGGTGGTTGGTTTATCAGGCATATTTTACGTCGTGTTGTTTTCAATATGCCTATTACACATTAGCGGATGTTTAAATTTGTCACCTATTTGTCTCTATTAGAGAAGGGCAACGAGATTCGATGAATGTACTCAACTTTTACTCCAGGCTGGTACTCAAAAATGATTGTGGAGGCACTTAAGTGGCGAGCATTGGGTGGGGGTTGCAGTTGCTCTAGAGTTATCTTCTTGCTTGTCACTTCTAGTGCTTTTTTGTTCTTTACTTGATTGTACTCGGAATCAAACCATTGGAGATTCACAACGGGTTTCGCACAGCCGTTATTGAGTTTAGGAAGGTTCGCTTGAATCTGAGAACTATCAATTGTCGAACGATTAAGCCAGTGGTTGCTATCGTAACGAGAAACAACAACAGGCAACTCGTTGCGATTGTATTTTAAATAGTAGATTCCCGCCTCAGGAGAAGTAATGAGTTCGTTGGTTTCCCACTCCTGATAATTCTTGTGAGGCTCAATCTCTCCAGATAATAGAGATATTCCTTGCGGAGTGACGAGTGAGAAATAGCCACCTTGTTGTGTTTCTTCTGTAGATACTTTGATTTGGTATCCGCTGCTAGAGAAACCGCTACGACTGATAAAAGAGAGTGTCAACCGAGGAGGCATCGCAGACAAACTGGTATCAAGCTGATGACCGCAGTTTGATTGTGCCAATATGGCTTCTTTAACGGGTTGCCAATGTCTGGGCTCAATTTGATTCTGACTCAGTGCTAGAGTGAGTTCTTGCCATGCTCGTCTCGGCTGCTTTTCGAGTAGAGCCTCCATGGTCGATTGCATTGGCGTATTGCGGAACCACGCAGCGTCGTTTGCTGAACAGAAAGGAGTAAAGAATGCAATCAGCAGTGGTGCCATTATCCAATTCTTATCACTCATGAGTTTTCCACCAATCGATATCCTACACCGCGATGTGTTTCTATCTCTAAACAAGGTAAGGTATTACGTAGCTTTAAGATATGGTTGTCTACGGTTCGCGTTGTGGGAAAGGCTTGGTAACCCCAGATCTTATTGAGTAGCTCTTCACGATGGAAAACACGACCTTGATTTTGAATTAAGAGAACGAGAAGTTGAAACTCCTTCGGTTTCAGGGTGACTGGTTTATCTTGGTCGAGGACCTGTCGCATAGAAACATCAATAGAAAGGGTTTTGTAAGCGATCGTACTTGAGCCCAGAGGACGAAGGTGAGTAACGATACGGGCTAAGAGTTCTTCTTGTGCAAAGGGCTTAGTCATATAGTCTTTCGCACCACACATTAACCCTTCAACGCGTTGCTCAACCTCTATTTTAGCTGTTAGCACAATGACAGGCAGTGCTTTCGTTTGTAACCAAGTGGGTAAGTGATTAAGGCTGTCGCCATCTTGAAGTTGGCGATCTAAAATCACGAGATCAGCACTAAACCAATGTTTTCCGGCCTCTTTAGCGTTGGTAACCCAAGTACAATGATACCCATTGGATTGTAAGAAGGTTTGGACTCCTTGACCGAGTAGTTGATCATCTTCAACTAGCAGGATTGAATTCATAGAGGCAGCTCCAAAGTAATGCGTGTTGGGTTGGTGTTGATGATGACGTTTCCACCGAGGTGTGACATCAGGTGGTGAACCAAACTCAGACCGATGCCCATATTGTTGTCTTGATTGGTGTTTTGCTTCATTCTCATACGATTCCAATAGGAAGGAAATTGCCCAGCATCGGTAACGGTAATACAGAGCTTCTCATTGACAGAAACATGGATTTTAATCGGAGCCTTACCATGCTGTTTGGCATTCATTATCAGGTTGTTTAAACAGGTGGTAAGCCAGTAGAAGGGAAGCGTGAGTTGCTTGTCTTCATCCAAATAGAAATCAACGCCCTGTCCAGAGCAAGTATGCTCTAACCATTCACTCAAATTGGCTTCTTGATTGGCATCGTTGTAGCTTTCTTTTGAACTCAAGTACCCTTTGCTAGCTTCGGTGAGTTGCGCTAGGCGTTGGTAGTCTTCCAATAAACGCCACATAGCCTGTTGTGAGTTCTCATTTAGTGAATCAAACTCTTGGCGAAAAAGGTCGACTGTCATGCCTAGGCTCGCAATGGGAGTACGTAATTCATGTGTCAGTAGCTGTAAGATAAAACGTTTGTTGCGATTTTGCTGACGTTTTAGATAAAGAGTGCGAGCTAACAATAAAGCCAAAACTAAAGAGAAGATCGAAGCGAGTATCGCTGCAATATATCCATTGGATTGAGCTTTAGCGATACACAAGTTGCTGTAGCGAAAGTCACACTGGTTGCCATTAATCGTGATCGCAAACTGCTGTGCAACAGGCTGCCAATCTTTGTTTGGAATCTTTCTCCAACCTTGCTCTCCATTTAGCCATAGCGCATCGGGTTCTAGCCAAGCTCGGTAACCTTTCAGTAGAGCGTCTCTTCCAGAATCTGAAATCTGATTAAATACACTTCGTAGTGGGTGTGATGGATTGTCACCGGATAACCAAAGCACCAGTTGGTCGTTAACTGGTTTGATGCTTTCGAAGTAGCGGTCGACAAAAGTGCCTCCAGCTGGGTGGCGTTTTGGGTTTTCCTGAAACCACGAGTCAGGGATCGCTTTCTTGTTGCAAACATAAAGCTCAAACTCAACCGCGCTTTCTAGAGCTGGATTATAAGTAGAAGGCGTCTGACACTTTTGTTTGATGGTTGAAAGCACCTCAATGTCTGCCCACGAAAACTGGCTAAAATCAGGATATTGACTCTCTGATATCAGTAGGTCACTTGGATAACGCGACAGTTCTTCTTGCGACAGAGTCAATTGAGCATTGGACCAACTACTTTGATAAAACTGCTGCCATGTTTGCTGCAAAGATGCCTTAGCATCGAAAGCAAACAAGACGAAGAAGAAAGTAGCGTATAAGCGTAAGGGCATTAAAAACCATTAACCAAATGAAGGGGCTCCCACAAATGTTAGCGACTTTTTAGCGAGATTTGTAACCTCAGTGTCAACAAAATATACGCGGACTATAATTCAGCGTATTTTTCGGCTAATTGCGCAATGGGCATTGGTCTTTCGATTAGGTAACCTTGCAATACATCACAGCCATAATCGATTAGTACCGTTTTTTGTGCCTCTGTCTCTACACCTTCAGCGACAACTCTCATACTTGCGGATTGCGCAATGGCGAGAATAGCTTTGACTAGAGAGTCACTCTGCTCAGAGCTCAACATCTTATCGACAAAGACTCGGTCAATTTTGAGTTCGTCCAACGGCAGGTTACTCAAATAACTTAGCGATGAATAACCAGTACCAAAGTCATCGAGAGAAATCGTAAAGCCAAGCTCTTTGATCTGGTTAATAATCGGTGTCACTTTTGGAAGGTCGCTAATCAAGACGTTTTCCGTTATCTCAAGCGTAATTCGGTTACTCGGTAACTGGTTCTCTTCTATCGCTCTTTTTAGCTGGCTAATGAAAGCTTTATCCATCAACTGCATAGGGGAGATATTAATCGATAGGGTAGAGCTGTACTCGGGAGACGGAAAAACGCTGGCAAATTCTTCACAGGCTTTATTGAGCACAAACTCTCCGATCTGACCTATGAGTCCAATTTCTTCGGCGAGAGAGATAAATTCCAATGGAGACACGTTGCCTAGGTGAGGGTTGTGCCAACGTAGCAGACTTTCCACCCCATGCAGCTCACCTGTTTGGGCGGTGACTTGAGGTTGATAGCTTACGGTCAGCTCGTCACGTTCAATAGCTTCACGTAACTCTCTTTCAAGCAAGAAATCGTACTGTACCTGTTTGTTTATAGAACTATCGAAGAATAGGACATCACCTTTTTGCCGCGCTTTAGATTTGTAGAGAACAATGTCGGCCTTTGATATTAAATCTTCAGGCTCGTCTCCATCAGACGGATACATGGAGACGCCAATAGAACAACTAGCAAAAATAACCTTACCATCGATAACAAATTGTTGTTTGAACACATTTTTTATCTTGTCGACTTTAGCTTCGGTTTCAGAAAGATTTTTTAGGTTGGAAAAACAAAAGATAAACTCGTCGCCACCAAAGCGAGCAACGAAATCATTTGGCCCTAAGAACTCATCAAACTTCTTACCGATCTCGCTAAGTAATTTGTCACCCGCACTGTGTCCGTATAAGTCATTCACTTTCTTAAAATCATCGAGATCGACAAACATAACTGCCAATTGACAACACGCTGCTTCGGAAAGCTGAATTCCTTGTCGAATATTGTTGTGAAGCTGGGCTCGGTTAGGCAGTCCGGTTAGTTCGTCGTGACACGCCATGTATTCGAGTTTGTCCTTGGTATCTTGTAAGTCATCAAAATCGCGATTAATTCTTTTTTCAAATCGCTTGAATCGATTAGCGATAAGTCGGCTAAGCACTAAAGACAAAGCAGCGACAACTAATATCGTGAACCCACCAATTACTAACATCTGGTGCAGCGTCTCTTGCTGCTCTTGGTCAGCTTGTTGAGCACGGCTGGCTAAAAATTGATTATTTAGTTCGTTGTAGATGCCTGCGCCAATTGTCCAACCCCAGTTTTCATCTTTGACGACGTAACTGGTTTTAGAGTAGTTAGAGATCTTGGAAGGGCCAACAGGCGCGATGTATTTCACAATGCCCTTGTTGGTTTCCATGATACGTTTCGCGCCTTCTTTGACTTCTTCACTACCAATATCAAAGATGCTTTTGCCAATTAACGACTGATCTAAATGAGAGAGAACTTGACCATTCTCATCAACGACAAAGACATAGCCGTGCTCACCAAATCTTAAGTTTTTTAACCATTCGAGCGAAGTCGCTTTGATGTCATTTTCCACGTCGACAACATAGTCACCCGTGCCAATAAACCAATCATAGGGTGCAAAGTATTTACCGAAACCAATTTTTTCAAACTCATGATTTTTGTTGTTGGGTTTTACAAACCACCAGCGATAAAAGTCTTCGCCTTTCGCTTTAACTTGTTCGCCCATTTCACGGACAATGTAGCTACCGCGAACGTCTCTGAAATCCCATAAAGATGTCCCTTCCACTCTAGGGAGCAAAGGGTGCATCACATTGATGCCTTCCGTTTTATAGATAAAGAAGTAACCACGTCCGTTATTGAAGCGAATATCTCGCAAGGCGTCAGTGATGAGCTTAGTGACTTGTTTTTCTGGGAGTTGTTTGTTGTTTTCGTAGATGCGAGTGGCGATAGCGTGCGCTTCGTAGATTCGTTCTTTAATCGTACTTTCTAGTTGTAGTTCTGTTTGGTCACGGGCGAACTCTATTTGCTCAAGGACGTACTCTACACGGTTGGTCAATTCGACAAGCTGTCTTTGCTCGTAATTCTGTTGAAGTGAAGCGAGATCTTCTTGAGAGCTTAGGATGGTGTCTCTAACGGTAAACAAAACCCATAACAGGGTAAAAAAAGCAACGATAGTAGCGGGAGCATACGTAATAAGATTGATCAGTTTTTTGTCCGTTAGCTTGCTCATATCGCTCCTTGAGATGGTTCGCTCTGTTGGACAGTATAGCGTCATTGACTTTATAGTTTTATTTACATTCTGCAAAATTATTGATTGTTATCGAAATTTGAGAGTTAGCCATAACAAACTAGCTGCTTAAGATTAAGACAATCTGGAGACATTCACGTTATGTAGACCATACTTACTGAACCTTATCCTTTAGAGTGAGCCTTGGTGAGAAGAGCAGTTATTTGGTTTATCGTATTCATTCCAGCACTGGCTTGGGTGAGCCTGTCGTTCTACGAATCAACGTGGTGGATAGAAAACATCGTCGCATTTCCGGCGATCTTTCTGCTCGTATATTGGGTGATGAGTGTTGGCTTCTGTCTCGGAAAACATTGGCTGCAAGCGTGTGTTTGCTTGGTCGTTTCTGGTGTGTTCTTTTTGCTCACACCTAAGTCGGTTCGTGTGCTCACTGCCAATTGCGTCAACCCAATCACTGTGACTCAATTTAATCTTTACTACGAGAACGACAATGTAAATGGGTTTATTAACTATTTGCTCGCCAACCCAAGTGATTTAGTGGTTCTACAAGAAGTTGCTCCGGAAATAGGCGAGAAACTTAAAACCCTTGATGATGTGTACCCTTATTACTACGGTGGTCAGGAGGGAATAGGGTATCCGTCAAGCCAGATGATTTTGAGCCGTTCACCACTGAAAGATATGTCGGTTTTTCTCACGCCGGATGAACAGGCAATTATCCGGGGCACATGGCACCCCAATAAACACGTTGATCTCACTCTGATGGTGGCTCATCCCACTTCACCGAGGACCAAAGAGCTATGGTATCGACGCAATGCCATTATTCGCACCATTGAGTCTTTAAATCAGCTCTATCCAAGTGACGAGGTGTTGGTTGTCGGAGACTTTAATCTCTCTTCGGCGAGCCTTCGGTTTGGTAAGATGTTTCCCAGTTTTCAAACTGCTCCTGTAGCGAGTTGGCCAAATTGGGTCAATCAGTTTCAAACACCAGAATTTACGATGATTGCAATCGATCATTTATGGCTAAAGTCGAGTCAAACCGGCAGAAGGATTTGCGAAAGGAGAAGTGTAGAAAAGCCAAATGGTTCCGATCATAAGATGGTAGTGACGAAAATTGGTTATTGATATCGATTCTCACTTACAAACAAAGTATGCTTGCTCACCTAATTAACTTTGCCAAGGGAAAGGGTGCTCACTATGAGTAATTTAGCCATCACAGAAATCAAATCGTTTATTCCAAGTAAAGACTTCGATGAATCACAACGATTCTATCAAGCACTGGGCTTTGAGGTCGCCTCAGTTTTTGGTGATGTTGCTTACTTAAGGCGTGAAGGCCACGCTTTTCTGCTGCAAAACTATTATAACGTTGATCATGCAGAAAACACCATGATGCACATACTGGTTGAGGATGCGAATAGCTGGTTTAATCATGTTAAAGACTCGCAGATAGAGCAAAACTTTAGTTGTAAAGTGACGGAGTTGATAGAGCAGCCGTGGGGAATGTTGGAGTTCTGCGTGATTGATCCATCTGGCGTGTTATGGAGAATTGCGCAAAATATTCGCTAATTTTATATCAGTTGAAGTCAAGCAGAGCTAGCTATAGAATTGCCGCTCCTTTCACATCTCACTTGTTTGAGGACATATGAACAGTGCACAAGTTGCGGCGTCATTCTCGCAAGCAGCCGTTTCACCTAAGCGTGAAGTGTTGCTAAGAGAGTTTTTGGCGTTAGCGAAAATGGCATCGGCGATTGCCTTACCATTTTTGCTGTTGTCTCTGGCTTGGATTTAGTCCAGAGCACACAACACAAGGATGTGTGCTTTCTGTTTTGACCTATCAAATACGCTATTCAGCGACACCACCTTTAGTCAACTTCGTTGGGTTCAACAAACGTTCTAGTGTTGCACGATCCAAATCGGTTTCACGTTCAGCGACATCAATAATCGCTTCGCCTTCTTTATAGGCCTTCTTCGCAATGTCCGCTGCTTTTAGGTAGCCAATCACGGGGTTTAATGCCGTCACCAAAATTGGATTTTTGGCCAGTGCGACTTCAAGGTTGTCTTCGCGGACTTTAAATGTGGCGATTGCCTTATCTGCTAGTGCAGTTGCGCTGTTAGCGAGTAGCTCAATGCTCTCCAGTACGTTGTGAGCAATCACTGGCAGCATAACATTGAGCTGAAAGTTTCCTGACTGACCTGCAACCGTGATTGTCGTATCGTTGCCTATCACTTGAGCTGCTGCCATTGCTGCTGCTTCTGGAATCACAGGGTTTACTTTTCCCGGCATGATAGATGAACCAGGCTGAAGACCTTGCAACTCAATTTCACCTAAACCTGCCAGCGGGCCAGAGTTCATCCAACGTAGATCGTTAGCAATCTTCATTGTCGCTACCGCGGCCGTTTTTAACTGGCCTGAAAGTGCGACAATGGCATCTTGGCTGCTGAGGTTATAAAAGAAATTCTCGCTAGAAGCAAAAGCAATACGTGTTGCTTGGGCTAGGTTGTCTGCAAACTTGGCTGCGAATCTAGGATCAGCGTTTATCCCCGTTCCTACCGCAGTGCCACCCTGCGCTAATGCTTTGGCTGCAATCAGAGATTGTTCAATGCCAGTTTTCGCTTGTTCGATTTGGAACTGCCAGCCACCTAATTCTTGGTCGAATGTAATTGGCATCGCATCCATCAAATGCGTACGTCCAGTTTTAACACTCTCGCCAACTTCAGCTCGCTTATCGCTTAGCACTTTAGATAGATGGTTTAACGCTGGGATAAGCTGCGTTTCTATCGCTAATACGGAACTAATTTGGATCGCAGTAGGAACAACGTCGTTACTGCTTTGTCCCATGTTAACGTGGTCGTTAGGATTCACATCGCCACCAAGTAATTGTGAGGCGAGCGTTGCAATCACTTCATTGGCGTTCATGTTCGAACTGGTGCCAGATCCCGTTTGATAGACATCGATAGGGAAGTGCTCAATGTGCTCACCATCAATGATGGTTTGTGCTGCGTCTGCGATAGCCTGTGCGATATCACCTTCTAGCAGTCCTAGTTGGGCATTGGTCAAAGCAGCGGTTTGCTTAATGTAGGCCAGTGCTTGAATAAAGCCTTCTGGCATCACATGCTTGCTGAAGTGAAAGTTATCGACAGCACGCTGAGTTTGCGCTTGGTATAGAGCATTAAGAGGTACTTTTACCTCTCCCATACTGTCTTTCTCGGTACGAAATTCTTGTGCAGTAGGGCGTTGAGTCATTGTTGAGTCCTTTTGAATTAGTCTAATGGCGTTTGAATACGCTGTAATTGTTGTTTTAGGTGTAAAAACTGAACATCGCCATCTTCCCATTGATAATAGTAGCGTTTGAGACATATCAATGGCGTATGGATAGAGTCTAGGCAGACTCGACGAAAAATTCGGCTGCGTATTGGATCTTGAATCGCATCAAGCAGGTGAAAATAGAGTTGGCGCAGGAAAAGCTCACATAGAAGAGGATTTTCGTTATCCGTGCCAGATTCATATTGTGAGGCCAGAATCATAGCCCAATGTATGTAGTCATGAATGACGTCAGGTTCGAATCCACATTGAGTATAACGATCAAGAAATCGATCCTGAGATTTGTAGAATGCGTTATAAAGTAGCTGTTGATTATCCATATGCACCTCAACTTAATGTAATGATAATTATTATCAATTCCATTTGTCGAATCAACCCTTAGTTTTGTGGTTAATTTCGATTATGAGGACTTGCGCCTAGGCAGCTACAAAATAAAAGCCCTGCTACGTGATTAGCAGGGCTTAGGAAAGACAGTTGCCTCTATTGGATAGGGCTAAGGTTTTAATGCCAGTACTTGATCAATATCTTCAGCACTGTGGCGCTCTGGAACTTGCTCCCAATCTTCGCCCCATGATCGGTTAACGATGCGTCCGCGCTGCACAGCTTCTCGTTCTTCAACTTGTTCCGCCCAGCGTTTCAAGTTTTTGTAGCTATCAACGTCTAAGAATTCTGCAGCATCGTAGGTTTTACCTAACACTAGGTTGCCATACCAAGGCCAGATAGCGATATCTGCGATAGTGTACTCTTCACCCGCAATAAAGGTGTTGTTTGCCAGTTGTTTATCAAGAACATCTAACTGACGTTTTGCCTCCATGGCAAAGCGATTGATCGGGTATTCGAACTTCTCTGGCGCGTAGGCATAGAAGTGACCAAATCCACCACCTAGGTAAGGAGCAGAACCTTGAAGCCAGAATAACCAGTTCATGACTTGAGTTTTTGCGGCGATATCAGTAGGAAGGAAGTGACCGAACTTCTCTGCGAGATAGAGCAAGATATTGCCTGACTCAAACACATTAATCGGTGCATCGCCCGATTGGTCAAATAATGCGGGAATTTTTGAGTTTGGGTTTATCTCTACGAAGCCAGAGCCAAACTGGTCGCCCTCGCCAATCTTAATTAAGTATGCATCGTACTCAGCCTCTGTCACGCCAAGTGCAAGCAACTCTTCGAGCATGATTGTGACTTTCTGACCATTTGGAGTACCCATAGAGTGGAGCTGGATAGGGTGCTGACCAACAGGTAACGCTTTCTCATGACGAGCACCAGAATCAGGACGGTTGATACTCGCCCATTGGCCGCCGTTCTCGTCATCCATTTTCCATACTTTTGGTGGTACGTATTGGTTTGTCATTGTTATTCCTTATTCAGATTGTTATCCGGCAATAATAAACATTGGGATACATAGATCGGATAAAAAGCCCTTAAGGAATTTTTTTTAGAACAGCTGGTTATTGACAATTTGGAAAGGATATAAGGAATTACTAATGCACAAGATTAAGCAGGCTTAGAAGGTCTAAGCCTGCATAGCGTTTAGTTGTTGGTGCTTAGTGATTTGCCTTTAAGTAGGTAAGAACATCGGTTAAAGAAGGCAGAATGTGGTGACCCAATGCTTTGACTTCTTCACAAGGCTCAACAAGGTCAGGAATTTGGAAAGTGGTCATATGAGCCGCAACAGCACTGCGAACGCCATTGTTAGAGTCTTCAAAAGCAAGGCAGTGTTCTGGCTGTACATTTAGGCGCTGTGCCGCAAGCACGTAAATCTCTGGATCAGGTTTGCCGTGTGTTACCTCGCAGCCGCAAGTCACACTATCAAAATATTTCGACAAGCCAGCGAGTTCCAGCTTAACCGTCGCAACTTCACGATGAGTCGAGGTTGCTACCGCGGTTGGAACATTGTTGCTTTTCAACCACTCCAATAACTCCACCACGCCCTCTTTTACCGGTATTGCCTGATGCTTGACGATGGCATCGTAATTTATACGCCATTCTGCATGAAGCCTATCAAGGTCGTCACCATATGCTTGGCGAAGAATCAGATCAATGCCCGCAGAGTTTCTGCCGATGATTGAAAGATACACGTCTTCATAGAAAGGGAGATTGACATTTTCACAGGCTTGCTTAAACACACGCATACAAACGCGTTCAGTGTCGAGTAATAGCCCATCCATATCAAAGATGGCAGCTTGAAATTTCATAGGTACGACTTAATCCATAACAGTGTGGTCAGACATTCTTGCACACAAAATAATTATAGTAAAAGCCAAGGTTTAGGATAGTGAGTCTTAGGTGTCTAGAGGTTAAGTTCAAAGGCCTAAGCGATGCTTAGGCCTTTGAGATGGTGTACTGCTACAGCTTCCACATTCTAGCGGTGCGCGCTGGTACAGTAAATTGGTGGTAACGTGAGTTAACGGTTGTTGTGTCTGAGCTTAAGACATCTTTATACGCAACGTGCCAGTTAAACTCATTCTGGTAGGTATCAACAGTGATTGTTTTACTTTCACCACATTTATTGATTCCGACAACTCCCTCTTTGCCACGCTTGAACAGCAAGGTACATTGATCACTGTGTAGCATGGTCATTGATTTACCTTGCATCGCATTGTGGAATTTGAGCATGTTGATCATGTTAGAAGCTTTCCAAACATCTGCCCATCGTCCATTATCTTTATCTTCGCTGTCAGGCAGTTCATCACTGTAGATAAGAGGCGTTCCCCCATCTTTACCTAGAATGTACGCGTAAGCCAGTTTCTCGTCGGTAGGATCCATGATCTGATACCGGAATCCGTCGTTAGTAGGAATATCGTGGGTAATCGTGAAGGTAATAGCGCGCGCATCTTCTAATGCTTGACCGTAGGCCTTCGGATTATGCAGTTGGTTTAGCCCACCACCCAAAGAGAAAGCACCTCGGATGGAAGCGAATAGTGGGAAATCATATGCTGCGTGGTTGGTATTATTCAGGTAAGGCGCAAGGAAGGCTTCGTAGCCGCTATTACCTTTGCCGCCACTTGTAATGACTTCACCGAACACGTGCATTCCGGATACAATGTCAGATGAGAAAATTTTGTCGATTTGATATTGGCTCATATGCTTCACCGCATCTATACGGAAGCCTTTGATACCCATAGACTTTAGCGCTTTAAGGTAGCTCTTCTGTTGTGCTACAACCCAGTTGTTTGGATCTAAATCTGGTAGACCTGTATCACCTTCAGCGCCACATAGTCGCCAGTACTGAACGTGACCTGGATCGTTCCAGTTAGTGATACATCCGGCTGGGTGAAAGTCTGAAGCCGAGAATAGGTTTTGGCTTAAATCACCAAACAGCTTTTGCTCAGCATAATAATTAGCACGAGAGGCATAATCATTTAGCACATCCGTTCCAGGATAGTTAAGGTCGCTACGTTTCCATGCTTCATTTGCCATGTGATTAAGAACGACGTCGGCATAGACATCAACCCCTTGCGCTTTAAGGGCTGCAATCATCGCCTCTAGGTCTTGCTTATTACCTAAAGGTGAGTCGATAACACGTAGATCTTGTGGTTGATAACGTGCCCACCATTGAGTCCCACTTGACTTCATAGCCGGTGAAATCAACACTTTCTTATAACCATTGGCAGCGATTTGTTGTGCATTCTGAGTGATATCAGAGTATTTCCAATTGAATGCGTGAAGTATCGCCTCGGCACTGGCAACTTGAGAAATACAGAGTGCAGCTGTGGCAGCGAATATTGATGTTATCTTTTTCATAGGGTTTTCTCGTTATTGATATTCACAATAATGATATTTTTGCTCGTTGCTATTAGTAGTGCTTAAACTCAAACTCTGAATTATGGTCACGCTCTGTAGGGGCTGAATTTATAAAATTCCTGCTAAAGTAGGATTTTGCAGTGATGGCTGTTTATGCACTTGATTCAGTACATGTGATTTAACGGTTGGCAAACTGATTAACGTGTGCTTCTATCCGGGCGAGAAAATTATGCAATTGAATTTACAAAACTTATTGGGTATCCATTGAGCGACGCAAATCTACGTAGACTTCAACAGCTACTGTTAAAATATGAACCGGAAAAGGTTTACCATTTGGCGATCGATGAATTAGAGATTGCACTTTCTACATCTCGCCGAAACACCTCGAACATACTTAAAAACCTCGCGGATCTGGGGTGGATTTGCTGGTTACCATCAAAAGGAAGAGGCAATTTAAGCCAGTTTCGTGTCAAGGTCTCATTGTGTGGTGCATTAGAACAAATGTTTGTTGTTGAACTCGAGCAAGGCCGTTTCTCAACTATAACTCGGATGATGGAACTTTATGGTGAAACAGCAGTTAAAGCATTAACAAGTGCGACAGAAAAACAAAATCGATTAAACGAAGAGTGTGGGAATTTATTGATTACCCAATATCCTTGGGTCGATAAACTGCAGCCCGCGATTACTTATCGTTTGCCCGAACTACATATATTGCAGAGTATTTTCAACACCTTGCTTGTTCAGGACGAAAAAGGAAGAGTTCAAGCGGGTCTAGCGCACTGTTGGCAAGTGGACGGGCGATTCATCAATCTTTGGTTGCGCCCTGAAATCTTGTGCCATAACGGAGAGCGTTTAACAATCTCTAGTGTGGTCAAATGTTTGAAGCAATTGAAGGATATAGAGGGGCCGGTAAAGTATCTGTTCGCGCAAGTAGCAGAAATTAGAGAAATTAGCGGGAATCAGCTTGAAATCGAGTTGTACCATACGAATCCATATTTTCTTTACATTTTATGTTTGGCACATGCTTCTATCTACTGTGAAGAAAAGGTTACGTTCTCCAGTGGTTTGACTGTCAATATCGGTACAGGGCCTTTCTATGTCAAAGAGTGGGATACAGAGCGCATCGTCCTTAAAAGGCATTGTAAGTATTATGGACACAGTGCGTTGCTAGACCAAATTACGTTAACAGAAGCCCCTGACCTAAATGATTACAACCTCAGTTTCAATCGTAAAGATGGGGCGGTCGAAGAGAGCATGATCAATGCACTTTCTTATTTAGCTATCAATTATCGAAGTGACGCGGCTATTTCTGAATCCAATATTAGAAGCTTATTGGAGTATATTCGTCAAAAGAGGGCGTTTTTTGATGCTGATTTAGTCATTGAAGATCTTAGTTTTACTGCCAGCGATAAAACTAACACCTTGGTTGAAGCTCCTCGTTTAGAAGGGCATCTTATTCTGACTAAACCTAAGCTTACTATTCCGCTATTAAAGAGAACCGTTGCTTGGCTGAAGGGCGCGATTGAGGAAACGGGTATTGTCGTTGAGGTCCAAACGCTCGAAGACATAAGTGATCCAGGAGCCATGCGAGATAAAGCAGATATTCTATTTATTGAGGAAATCATTGAGCAACCCCAAGAGTTTGGCTTGTACGACTGGTTACTTGCGTCTTCAGGGTTAAGATTCATTTATAATGACGCTGAAATGATGGCTCACTGCGAGAACGTAAGGCTAGCCGTCAGTGACAAAGAGCCGTTTGTAGCACTCAAACAAATAGAGCGTTCACTTTATAATCGGAAGCAATTACTACCACTTTTTCATGGTAAAGAGAAAGTGACTTGTAGCGTCGAAGTACAAGGCGTCGAAATAAATAAAACAGGGTATAGTAACTTCTATAATTTGTGGATTAACAAGAATACTTAGCCGAAAACATGCACTCTTTGCTCTAATTCCTTTCATGTTTTTTCTTGTCGAAGATAGCTAGTATTAGACTCGCGTTCATTACTGCCATGACGCCGCGCGCCATCCCCCCAATGGCGCGTTTTTGTCTCTAACTACTAATCAAGGTCTCCTTTAATGAATTTAAAACTTATTGCTGTTGTATCGCTCTCTGCAGGCGTTGTTGCGTGTGGGGGAGGTGGTGATGAAGGTTCATCAAGCTCAACCACTACACCGCAAACTCGTAGTATTAAGGGTGTCGCAATTGACGGTTACATCTCGGGTGCGACAGCATTTATCGATCTTAACTACAACGGAAAACTGGATTCTGGAGAGCCTAGCGCAATCACCAATAAGGAGGGGAGTTATAGTTTGTCGTTAGCTGGAGCCAATTCGGATTGTATCGACTTTGCACCTGTCGTGGTTGACGTACCTGTTGGTGCGATTGATGCGGATAACCCGAGCACACCGATTACAGAACCGTATAAACTGGTTTTTCCACCGGCAATGACTCTAAGTAGTGAGCATGAAATCAAGTCGACGACTCCGTTGACTACAGTACTATGGAATCAAATTCAGGCCGATTTACATCAAGGTGGCATTACGAGTTGTACAGCGCTCAAAGAGGCAGTTAATACTCAAAGTAAGGTCATTCAGAATGTAAAACAAGCTGATCTGCGACTTGCAGGTGAGTACAACATCGCTGTAGAAAGTCTTTATGGCGATTTCATCAAGAATCAAAACAAAGAATTGTACGATTTAGCTCAGAACATGATGCCAGCTCTTAGGAAGTCGTACCTAGAGACTAAAGCGCTGCAGCAGGCAAACCCCAATGCTCAACAAGCGTATGTTGATTACTACTGGCAGTATTGGGATAAAGATAAAAATCAAAAAGTTGACAAGTGGTTTAAGGTCAAAATGGTGATGACCGACAGCAAGTTGACCCAAACGCGTCATGAGGTTTCCTCTGATTTAGAGCGAGAAATACAGCTATTAACACAGTATGAAAGAAACTCTAAGAAAAGTGCGGGGCTGTATTACGATAAGGAAGCGCAGATTTACGATTGGAACGTTAGTGGCCGTGGAGATTATACGTGCAGAATTACTGAGAATATTGAGCAATTGGTTCAACCAAACTCACTAACAACATACAAAGTCAGTAACGCCTCATCTTCTACTGAATCAGATTGGAACAGTTGCGTTAATAAAAATGTTGGGGAAAATTATAGCCAAAATTTAGAGGTTAAAGTGGTAAACAATTACCGGGATGGTCAATTGCGCTTTCAACACAATTTTCTGTACAACAAGAATATTCCTTATGCAGCGTGGGTTAACATCGATGGTCAACTGGACAATTTCAGTCGCAGCACTTTGGATGCATTGAACTACCTTTCTACTGATTTTGATGACAACTCAGACTATGGTGCGAGCTCATGGTGGAGATCCAAGCATCAACAGATTGCCATTACGCCGTTTAAGTATAATGGGATTGATATTACTAGATATTCGAATGGGTCTTGGTGGAAGAATACCCATTACCATAACGGAACTACGCGTAGTGAATGTTCAAAAGACTCAGGTGTCAGTTGGACGACAAACTGTAGTTAATCAATTTATTTTTATGAAGCCCCAAGTAGGGGCTTTTTTGTATCTGAAATCATTTACTAGGTATTTGTAGTAAACCAAACGGTCAATGTTTAGTAGACTGTCTCCCTAACTATAAAATTCAAAAGGAGATAGGGATGAGTCAGCAGAAAGTAGCCTTTATTGGTTTAGGTGTGATGGGCTATCCAATGGCTGGGTTTTTAAGTAAAGCAGGCTATGAAACTAAGGTATTCAATCGTTCCAAAGCTAAAGCAGAGCGTTGGGCTAACGATTACCAAGGCACAGCGTGTGAAACGCCAAAACAGGCTGCACAGGATTGTGACATTGTATTTGTCTGCGTAGGTAACGATGATGACGTGCGCAGTGTTATCTACGGCGAAGATGGTGTATTTGCAGGGCTAAAGGAAGGGGCAGTTTTAGTTGACCATACAACGACTTCCGCTGAACTAGCGGTGGAACTTGCCAAAGCGGCTCAAACTAATGGCAATCACTTTATTGATGCGCCAGTGTCGGGTGGCCAAGCAGGGGCTGAGAATGGCGTACTTACCATTATGTGTGGTGGTGAACAGGCGATATTTGATCAAGTTGCACCAGTCATGGATGTTTATGCTAAACAGATGACCTTGCTGGGCGAAAATGGTCAAGGCCAGCGTTGTAAAATGGTTAATCAGATTTGTATCGGTGGCATCTTGCAAGGTTTAAGTGAAGCGCTGCTACTTGCGCAGAAGTCAGGTTTAGATATCGAGCAAGTCGTTGAAACATTAAAGCATGGTGCAGCAGGCTCGTGGCAGATGGAAAATCGCGCCGTGACAATGTCACAAGATAAGTTTGATTTTGGTTTTGCGATTGATTGGATGCGTAAGGACTTGGGCTTCTGTCTTAAAGAAGCAGAGCGCGTTGGGTTAGAGCTACCTTTAACTAAAAAGGTGGACGAACAATACGCCGAACTGCAGCAAGATGGCTTCGGGCGTATGGATACGTCGGTACTGATGAAAGCGGTAGCGAAACATCAGTAATAGATGAATAGTTCTTTGGTATCAAACAACTTAAAGAAATCGAAGCCTTTCATAACCAACTCTCCTCACTGGTAACACTATACTTTATAGATTATGAGGCGTTATATGCGCCTCATTTCTTAATTTTGGTTACATCATTAAAACTAGTGCAACTTGGGCGATTTTTCCAAGCGATTAACCGCTTTCAATAGTTCGTTTGTGCCTCCACTACTCGCTGAAGAGAGTGGAGGCGATTCAAGTTACTGTTTTAAATCGAAACGGTCTGCGTTCATGACCTTAGTCCAGACTTTGACAAAATCTTGAACAAACTTCTCTTTGTTATCGTCTTGTGCGTATACCTCGGCGTAAGCACGCAGGATGGAGTTAGAGCCAAATACTAAGTCAACGCGAGTTGCAGTCCACTTTTCTTCGCCGCTTGCACGTTCAACGATTGAGTACGAGTTGCGACCTGTTGGCTTCCACGTATAACGCATATCCGTCAAGTTGACGAAGAAGTCGTTTGTGAGTGTTCCAACCTTGTCGGTGAACACACCATGTTGAGTGTCTGAATGGTTTGTGCCGAGTACTCGCATACCACCAATTAGTACTGTCATTTCAGGTGCAGTTAGACCCAACAGTTGAGCATGGTCTAGCATCAGTTCTTCTGGGCTGACAGCGTAGTGTTTCTTCTGCCAGTTTCGGAAGCCGTCAGCAACCGGTTCAAGAACCTCAAATGATTCGATATCAGTTTGTTCTGCTGTTGCGTCACCACGACCCGCAGCGAAAGGAACCGAAATATCTATGCCACCAGCTTTAGCTGCTTGTTCAATCCCGACATTACCGGCCAAAACAATAGTATCTGCAACGCTAATACCGAACTCATTCGCAATGCCTTCTACTATTGGTAACACTTTAGCCAACTTCTCCGGTTCGTTACCTTGCCATTGGTTTTGAGGTGCAAGGCGAATACGTGCACCGTTGGCACCGCCACGTTTATCGGAATTGCGGAAGGTGCGTGCACTATCCCATGCCGTAGAGACCATCTCACTGATGCTTAAGCCACTTTGAGCGATTTTGGCTTTTACAGCCGCAACGTCATAGTCAGCTTTCCCTACTGGAACAGGGTCTTGCCAAATTAGTTCTTCAGCTGGAACGTCTGGACCAAAGTAGCGAGATTTTGGTCCCATATCGCGGTGAGTTAATTTGAACCATGCACGGGCAAAGGTTTCTGAGAAGAACTCTGGATCCTTGTGGAAACGCTCGGAGATTTTACGATAGTCAGGATCAAATCGTAGAGCCATATCCGCGTCAGTCATGATCGGGTTATGACGAATGCTTGGATCTTCTACGTCGACTGGCTTATCGTGTTCTTCAATATGGGTTGGTTCCCATTGCCAAGCGCCAGCAGGGCTCTTTTGTAGCCACCAGTCATAATTCAGTAGCAAGTGGAAGTAGCCATTGTCCCATTGTGTAGGATTGGTTGTCCAAGCGCCCTCGATACCGCTTGTCACCGTATCGCGACCAACACCGCGAGAGGTATGGTTGTTCCATCCCAAGCCTTGCTCTTCTAGTTCTGCACGCTCAGGCTCAGCACCTAGTTTTGACGCATCGCCGTTACCGTGTGCTTTACCGACAGTGTGTCCACCCGCTGTAAGGGCAACGGTTTCTTCATCGTTCATTCCCATACGTGCAAAAGTAACGCGCATGTCTTGGGCTGTTTTAAGTGGATCTGGGTTGCCGTCGACACCTTCAGGGTTGACGTAGATTAGCCCCATCATTACTGCGGCAAGTGGATTCTCTAGATCGCGCTCACCAGAATAACGACTGTTATCTGAATCGCTGGTGGCTAGCCACTCTTGTTCTGCACCCCAGTAGATGTCCTTTTCAGGATGCCAGATATCTTCACGACCAAAGGCGAAACCAAATGTCTCTAATCCCATTGATTCATAGGCCATATTGCCTGCCAGAATCATAAGATCAGCCCAGCTGATTTTGTTGCCATATTTTTGTTTGATTGGCCAAAGTAGGCGGCGAGCTTTATCAAGGTTACCGTTATCTGGCCATGAGTTAAGAGGAGCAAAACGCTGATTACCTGTATCTGCGCCGCCGCGACCGTCGCCAATACGATACGTACCTGCAGAGTGCCATGCCATACGAATCATTAGGCCGCCGTAGTGTCCCCAGTCTGCCGGCCACCAATCTTGGCTGTCAGTCATCAATGTTTTTAGGTCGTTTTTAAGCGCAGCTACATCAAGCTTTTTTAGTTGCTCTCGATAGTTAAAATCAGCGCCCAATGGATTCGTTTTTTGGTCGTGTTGATGAAGGATGTCGAGGTTAAGCGCATTTGGCCACCAAGCGATATTGGATGAGTTTGAAGAGGTTGCGCCGCCGTGCATTACCGGGCATTGACCACCATTGTTGCTATTTTTGTGTTCCATGATTTTGCTCCTTAGTGTCGCTTACTTTCGGCTGTCTGGTTGATTCTTGTTTTGTCGGTGACAGCCGAATTGTTCATGTTTAACAAGTCTTGAAAGGACCGTTTATCTACGACAGAGAATAGTAGGCAGGGGCAAAGATATAAAACTGATTGTAGCTATGTTATCGATAGATAATTTCTATCTTGAGGGATTTTAAGGGGATAGATTGAAATTGAAAGAAGGGGTAGTAAGCTGCCAAACAGGGCTTGGCAGCTTTAAGGCGAACAAGTTAGGAGAACTTGAGCTCTAGCTGCTGCGCTTTTTGCCATGTTTCATGGCTAGCGAGTTGCTCGGCATAGTTCGTGATATTGGGATAGCGCTCTAGCAAACCAAAAATGGTGAGAATATCGACGATGAAAGACATCATAATATCGGCGCCAGTGAGTTTGTCAGCAACCAGATAGCGCTTGCTTTCAAGTCGTTGATCAACATAACTCATCACTTTATCCAGCTCGATTGCTGCATAGTCAGGTAAAAAGTTCATCGATGCGCCATCTTTTTCAACGAAAACCTTCAGTAATAACGGCAGAGCTGCGGAGCTCTCAGCAAAGTGAAGCCACTGTAAATAATCTAAGTGATCGTGGGTTCCTCTTGCAGGAGCCATTGTATCCGCCGCGTATTTATCAATCAGATACTCTGTGATTGCGCCAGACTCAGTGATCACTCTCCCGGCTTCTTCAATAACTGGAGACTTACCTAGTGGGTGAATGGATTTTAGCTCTGGTGGCGCAAGAAATGTCACACTATCACGACGATAAGGAACGATCTCATAGTCTACGCCGAGTTCTTCAAGTAACCAGATAATGCGCTTGGAACGAGATTGATTTAAATGGTGTAACTTAATCATGTTAGTTCCTTAGAGTGCGTCGTTGGTCTTGATAACCAGTTTGCCAAAATTCTTACCGTCTAATAGGCCGATAAATGCTTCAGGAGCCTTATCAAAGCCTTCTACGAGGTGCTCACGGTAATGAATTTTTCCTTCGGCGAGCCATTGACCCATATCTGCTGCAAACTCTCCGTAGCGGTGCCCATAGTCGTCAAAAATAATGAAACCCTGCATTTTGATTCGTTTGATTAAAAGCTGAGCCATAAGCATCGATATTCTATCTGGACCTTCAGGCAAAGAAGTAGCGTTATACTGAGAGATAAGGCCACACAGAGGAACACGAGCACCAGTGTTTAGTAAAGGCATAACGGCGTCGAACACCTTGCCACCCACGTTCTCAAAATAGATATCGATGCCTTGATCACACACCGCTGCTAATTGCTGCTCGAAGTCATCTGCTTTGTGATCGATACATAGGTCAAAACCCAATTTTTCAACAGCGTAACGGCATTTTTCTTCACCACCAGCCACACCAATAACGCGGCAACCTTTTAGCTTACCAATTTGACCAACCATAGAGCCTACAGCCCCGGTTGCCGCAGCGACAACAAGTGTGTCTCCGGCTTTTGGTTGGCCGATATCAAGCAGTCCCATGTAAGCGGTAAAACCAGGCATACCCATTACGCCAAGCGCATATGATGGGTGAGTCGGGTTCTTGCCCATTTTAATCAGCCCTTCACCGTCTGAGATGCCGTAGTCTTGCCAACCAGTAAAGGCCAATACCCATTCACCAACGTCGTAATCCGGATGATTTGAAGTTTCAACTTGGCAAACGGTTCCTCCTACCATTACTTCATCTAGGGCAACAGGATCAGCGTAGGATTTAGCGTCGCTCATACGACCACGCATATAGGGATCCAGAGATAGATAGACGCTGCGAAGCAACATTTCGCCTTGCTGTGGATGAGGCTTCTCAGACTGTTCTAGACGGAAGTTTTCAGCTACAGGGGCACCTGTAGGGCGAGAGGCAAGTACAATACGTCGGTTTACGTTATTAGTCATTAGTGATTTTCCTATTATTAGACCAGTCGTCTAGTTATTGTTTCAAAAAATTCCCGTAGGACATTTCAACTACGGGAATTGTGCAATTAAGAATTGAGTAGTGCTTTGGTTGTTTCTAGGCTGTGTTCAAGATGGGTATGATCTTGAACCAACTTGTTAAGTAAACTTGCGCCAAGCCACTGTTGGTATAGCTGCGTAGCCGTCGCGTGAGGATTTTTTGCTGATATCGAACCATCTTTAATACCGGCTTGAATGCATTGAGCGATCGATTCAATGATTCGCTCTGCGCCCGTAGCTAAAGCGACTCGCATAGTCTCAGACAAATCTGAAACCTCAGCACTGAGCTTTACGACTAAACAGCGGTTGGCATTACATACGCCGTTTTCCACTTCAAGCCAGCGTGAGAAATAACCCATTAATCGTTCGTTAGCATTACCTTCTTCAGAGTTAAAAAATGCGTTAAGTCGCGCAAGATAGCTTCTGAAGTAATCTTCGATTAAGGCTTCGCCAAATTGCTCCTTAGACTTGAAGTAGTGATAAAAAGAGCCTTTGGGTACATCCGCGGCTTTTAATAGTTGCGACAAACCAACAGCCGTAAAGCCTTTGGTCACCACTAATTCATAGCCCACATCGAGTATATGCTGGCGAGTATCGTTTGTTTTTTCTTTCATGTGGTGCACTATAAGTCAAATTAGACCAGTCGTCTAGTTGGCGTTGACCGTTAATTTAAGCGGCACTCATAATCTGAGCGAACAGACTATGAGTGATGAATGAGTGGTTAAGGTTTGAGAGGCAGAATATCTGTGATGGTTGCAGTAGGTGCTTTCTCAACATTGGCATGAGTATGGATAGCTTGGCTACGTCCTTGCTCCTTAGCCTGATAAAGCGCGGTATCAGCTGCTTTCACCAAGTCAGTAGTGGATGCATTTAGCTCGGGGAATGTGGTCACACCGATGGAAACGCCTAATTGCCCTAATGAGAGACCTTTCATGTCCAAGTGTAGTTCTCGTACTGATTCGACGATGAGGTTGGCCAGTTTAAGCGCTTCTTCCTTGCCCGTCTCAGGACAGATAATCGCAAGCTCTTCACCACCTAGTCGACAAGCAACCTGATTCTCTTCGACTGAGCGATTGAGCAGAGCAGACACCTCTTTTAAAACGTAATCTCCTGCATCGTGACCAAAGTTATCGTTAAAGCGTTTAAAATGGTCAAGGTCGAGCATGAGTAGTGAGAGTTCAGCATGGTCTTGCTCTGCTTTTGACCATTCTCTGTCAAAGACTTCTTCAAAGTAGCGTCGATTGAACAAGCCTGTAAGTGGATCTCGCATCGCTTGCGAGCGCAGCTTCTCCTGCAAGCTTAAGTTAGCTAGTGCTAATCCAAGGTGCTCAGCGAGCGTAAAAGCTAAATGTTTGGTTTCCTCACTGACTTCCTGAGATTGAACCCCAAAATAGAGGTGGAACATGCCAACGGTATTACCATGTGCGGTAAGAGGGATGCACAACGTTGTTCCGTCTTCATCTAGGCCACTCATATGACTACAGACTAAGTTGTGATGCTTTTCATGAGATAGATGAAACTTACCTTTTCTAAGTGCCCAGCAATCATTTGGCGCATAGACTTTACTCGCTGGCCATTCGCCACCCCAGTCCAGCTTCATTTCGAGTTGGTTACGAGACTCGCGCATGATCGATACGCTGCCGTTAATGTCGCCGAGCAGCCTAGGGATGATATCTGCGACAACAACTTGCGCTTCTTTAATGCTATTACATGCTGCTAGCATATTGGCAAGTTGGTGCAGTAATTCAATCTCACGGGTACTCTTTGCAATCCGCATTTCCTGTTGTTGACGCTCGTGGTTGACCACGGCAAAAATTCTTCGATGACTAAACCAAGAAGAGGCGATGAGTACGATAAAGGAAGCGGCCATTAAGCCATCGACAATTAACTCTAGGTCCAATGTCATTGCGGTAAGCGCGGTAAGTGGCATGGCGAGGCGGATAACATATTTCGTGTCATGTCCATGTTCATCGGGCGGAAGTTCAAGAAGCTTTGCCACGTAGAGTAAATCTTGGTTGATAGATTCGCTGTGCCGTTTTGATATACCCACTCTGCCATTGAGTGCTCCGGCGATTTCTGGGCGATTACTGTGATCGTCCAGTGCGTTAATTTCTCGATTTGAAAGCTGTGAGTCTCCAAGAACCTTACCGCTGCTATGTATAATGGTAAATCGCTGTCCAAAACGTGATTGAGATAGGTTATCGATAAAGACATCGATTTCTGGCTGTTCCATATCATAGAGATCGAGTTTCTTTTCGTAGATTTGATGCGCAACGTCATCAAGTAAGCTCGACATGTAGCCGCTTACAATACGCTTAGTCCAATCGGCTAGCGTATTATGGAAAAAGTAACCACCCACAATCATGGAAATAGCGAGTGCAACGATGGGTAAATATTGAAACCTATGTAGAGAAGAAACTGACATTGATACCACACACAATATAAGGTTATTGATTCAATTGAACATTTTGCCTATATATCAGTTTAGCTGCATATCAGGATAAAGTAGAAGAATTGATGGATTTGGAAGAAAGATCAAGTTTTCTATACCCGCAGACGCAGAAGGTGCCTGCGGGCATTTGGTTTAGGCTAGCTCGTAGCTAATTTCGAACAATGTGTCCGTGTTAGGATAGATTTCTCGAATTAACTTTTTCAGCTTAGGCAGTTCAATGTACTCTTGCTGCGCATGAAACTCGTTAATATCATTAAAGTGCAGCGGTTTGACAGACAGGATTTTCACCTCACACACTTTTTCATCAGTCTCAAGGGTAAAAACTTCCACCGTGGTGCCAGGTACGTAGTGAGACTCTGATTCATCGCGAATTGTAATCGTCTTCTTACCGGAGGCGACTAACGGAGTCAGAAACTCGAAGAAGGTAATTTTTGTTGGGGCAGTCACTTTAATCTTCCTTTTGTTGACGCTTGTGCTTAGGTACATAATTCAAAATTGAAATGGGTACCGGCTTACGTGGGGCGAATCCTTCGACTTCACGGCGTTCAATGAGATGACCCAAGCGTGATTCGATCATACAAAGGTTTTTGAAGTTGTCTTTGGATACGAAAGAAATCGCTTCACCTTGAGCGTCTGCGCGACCAGTACGTCCGATGCGATGCACATACTCATCGGCAGGGAACGGCAAGTCATAGTTAATCACGCGCGTTAAACCTTCAATATCGATACCGCGAGCGCCAACCCCTGTTGCGATCATGTACTTAATCTTTCCAGCTTTAAAGTCTTCCAACAGTTGTGAGCGAATAGCTTGGCTACGACCACTGTGGAAAGCTTCCGCCAAAATGCCACGTTTTTCGAGCTGAGAGGCTAGCTTGGCAGCGCCATGTTTTGTTTCGATAAATATCAGCGCTTGGTCCCAATCATTCTCATTGATTAGGTGGCTCAGTAGGGCAGATTTCTTGTCTTTATCAACGGTAATCAACCATTGCTCGATGTTGTTCTTCGAGGCTTGATTGGCGGCAATAGAGATTTCGTATGGGTCGTGTACGGCTGTTTTTGCTAGGTCTCGAACCTTGTTTGAAAGCGTGGCAGAGAACAAAAGGTTCTGAATATCTGTTGGTAGGCGATCCAAGATTTTGTTGATGTCTTCGATAAAGCCCATATCAAGCATACGGTCTGCTTCATCCAGCACCAATACTTCGACTTCTTCAAAATGTACTGCGCGCTTGCCATACATATCAAGCAGACGGCCCGGCGTGGCAACGAGAATATCCACACCTTCGATCAGTGCTTGTTTTTGAGCTTGTTCGTCGACGCCACCATACATGGCGAGAGAAGTCAGAGGTAGGCGCTGACTGTAATCTTGAATTTTCTGTTCAACCTGAACCGCTAGTTCGCGAGTCGGGGTCAGAATGAGAGCTCGAATGCGCTTTTTACGTTGCGTTTCACCTTGGCTAAGTTTCTCCAAAATAGGTAACACAAAGCTTGCGGTTTTGCCTGTACCGGTTTGTGCAGCCGCGATCAGATCTTCACCGCGGAGAATGACAGGAATCGCTTTAGTTTGGATATTGGTTGGTTTTTGATAGCCAAGTTGAGAAATAGCATCAGTGATAGGTTGGCTTAAGCCGAGTTTCGAGAAAGACATGCTTACACTCTGAATCTAGATTAAATCAGGGGGAGAGCCCCATAGTTGCAGCAGAGTGTAGCATGAAGAGGGGGGTGACAATTAGCTTTGTTTTTCCAGGTACCAACTGCCTTTGCAGATGCCGTTTTTCAAATGCCACTCACCGGAGATTCGATTGCCACCCGCCTTACCAGTAAAACGATAGTCCCACTGATTATTAGTGGCGTAGAGTACAAGTTCGCCTTCACTTGAGTCGATCCAGCCTTTTAGTGGTGTGCCATTGTAAGTCAAAATGAACTGAGCAAATCCTTCAGCAACGGTTCCAGTGATAGTGGTCTTTGAGCACATATTGTTGCCGCTTACGTCGACTCTTCGACCTATCCATTGCCCATCAAATTCGTGTGAAACAGTGAAATCTGGTTGCGAAGGTAACTTAGGGAAAGTATCTGGATTGCTTGAACCGAAAAGCTGTGACTGCTGACCGACAACAACAAAGATGCCGAATCCGACAAAGGTTGCGATAAGAAATAGTTTCTTCATTAGTAGCCCATTTGAATAATTTCGGTAGTAATCTCTGTTGTTACAGAGTTTGCGATAAAGCAGTGTTGATGCGCTAGGTGATGTAGCTTTTCGAGTTGCTCCAAGGAGGGTTGCTTTTCACCTTTAAATTCGATCTTTGGCCGCAGTATGACTCGTGTGACGGAGCTTCTACCTGATGAGTCTTCTTCGAGAAAACCTACAGCCTCATCGGTATAACTGTCTATGATATAACGGCGCTTCGCAGCAATGCCAAGAAAGGTCAGCATATGACAACTTGAAATGGAGGCAATAAAGGCTTCTTCTGGGTCGACGTTTTCTTCTACTGACAGAGGGAGTGGAATGACATGGGGTGAGGATGAAGCAGGAACAGTAATTCCACCATCAAAATGCCATGTATGGGCGCGACTATATTGGTTGTCGTTGAAGGCTTCATTTGGGCCTCGTTGCCACTTTACCGCAGCGCTAAACTTGGACATCGCTATCATTCCTTTTGGTCGCTCTTTCGCCAATTGATTTGTCTAACATGATTGAATGATCAGGTAGAAGCGTTGCCACTTAAAATTTGAGCGTACCTCACACGAATTGCTCTGAGAGTTTGGCTTATCAATAATTTTTCATCGCTATGTTTTATCTTTGAGGTGTTTTAAAATTTAATGAATAAAATTCCTTAATATGTCGTGCAGGAAAGAAATCAATGGGTAAAAGCCACAATCAATTTTATCTAGAAGTGGTAGGTAAGCAGCTATTTGTTTTGGTCATTGCTGCACCATTAATGTATCAGCTGACTTTTGAAGCGATGCAGGAAATGGAAAAGGGCAATCAGTCTGCGATATTGGCTGTGATTGGCTTATTGATGGCGGCAGCGATTGTCGGGGTTTTTGAAGCAACCTACCAAAAGACTCAGTTGGCTTTTCCAGTTCATCGCTACTTGGTTCATTTGACTAAAGTGCTACTCTTTATCGGTATTACAGAGCTGATGCTGTTGGCCGTCGCCGCGATAGGAACCACTTTTCATGTTTTTGATGATCCACTGCTTTGGGCTCTTATTCCTATCTATCTCGCGTTGTATCTATATGACTGGTGGGACGCGATTGCGGCGGTGTCTCGTGACATATCTGCTGATTAGTAGTTAACAACGAGAAGCTCTATATCATGCAGAGCTTCTCTTTCTATAGGGGAGTGCATTCATTACTGTTTGTATTTACCTTCAATCGAAGCCTGTCTGTATTGCTCAAGCTTACCTTCGGCTTCTAATTTGGCTAGTCCGCGATTAAAGGCGTCTAACAGTTCTTGGCTACGTGGTGAGTTTTTTGAAATGATCACGAAGTAGTCACGCTCAGTAAGCATCTTAGCATTGGGTTCAATCACGCCAGTAAGGCCAAGCTTGGTCACTGTTTCCATACCGACATCCATATCTTCCAAAACCACATCTAAGCGGCCTGCTTTGAGCTTTTTGTAATTGTTTTCGGCGCTTGCGATACGTTGGATCTTCACAGTTCCAGCTTTTTCTAAATCTTCAATACCATAGGCATAGCCAGTCACTCCTCCGATTTTCAGAGACGACAGATCTTCTCGGTTACTCCAAGTGACGGGTTTGCCTTTTTGTTGAAATAGTGCGGTACTCAGAGTAATAACAGGGTTGGAATAGAGGAAGTGCTGCTCACGGTCTGGGTTTTTACTCCAGATAAGAGAGCCATCATAGTTACCCGCTTTGGCTTCTTCAAAACCTCGTTTCCAAGGCATGTAGTCCAACTCTACGGTGTAACCTTCGGCTTCGAAAGCTTCCCGTACAATTTGAGTGATAAATCCCCCTTCTTTGAGAGATTTCGATTGATAAGGTGCCCACTCGCCATTAGCAAGCTTAACCGTATTTGCATAAGAGATGTGAGAGACAGAAAGGGCAAAGATTAAAGCGATGAGCTTGAAGCTTTGTTTGAGCATGGTGCAATCCTCTAGAGAATGTCAGTATCTAAAGAATAGTTGCTGATATTCATATCACCAACGAAAGGTTGATGATATGAATAAACGAAAGTTTAAAAGCTCTCTGGTGCTTCGAAGGTCATAGGTTGCTTCGAGTAAGGGTGTTCCAGCTCCAACCGCTCGGCATGTAAATGCAATCGGTCTGCTTTTTCACCATACAAGGTGTCGCCAACCATAGGCAGGTTAAGCCCTAAGTGGTGAGCACAATGTACGCGAAGTTGATGGGTACGACCGGTTTTAGGGTACATGTACAGTTTGCTTCTACCATTGATTGTAGAAATTTCCTCCCAGTAGGTTTGCGCGGGCTTACCATGCTCAAAGCAGACCAATTGGCGAGGGCGATCGACCGGGTCACCACGCATTGGCAGATTTATTTCTCCACTAGACTCAGAGACTGTGCCCTCAAGTAGTGCAACGTAACGCTTTTGTACGCTGCGAGAAATAAACTGTTTTTGCAGACTTTTATTGGCGCGCTTTGTTAAGGCAAACACCAATAAACCAGACGTGGCCATATCAAGCCTGTGGATAACAAAAGGCCCTTCGACATCAGGGTAACGCTCTTGAAGTCGGGTGTAGGCCGAATCTGTGATGGTTTTTCCCGGCACAGATAACAACCCAGAAGGCTTATTGACGATGACCATCGCGTCATCTTCAAATAAGATCTCTAGCTCTTTATCTTCCGCCCAGTTTTCTTCGAGTGGATTATCGTCAACCAACATCCCTTCTAGCATATGCCCAAGGATCGGCTGGCATTTACTGTTACACGAAGGATAGAACTTAGTGTGCTGACGAATTTCAGATTTGGGTGAAACGCCCCACCAAAACTCAGCCAGTGCTAGCGGCTTAAAGCCATGCTTAAAGGCGTAGTGGAGTAGCTTAGGCGCTGCGCATTCACCTGCTCCCGCTGGTGGAACAGGAGAGGCAGTGGGGGCAAAAATTGATTTTAGAGACCGTTCTTCAGCTCGAATGTTTAAAAAACGGTATTGCTCAAAAAGTTTGTTTTGCAAAGCATTAGAGAGCGATTTACGTTTCTCCTTTAAAGCATTCAGTGACGTTGTCAGTTCATTCAGTTTGGAACTGAGGCCAGCGATTCTCTCTTCCCACTCTAACTTTAAGTATTTAAGGACGTTTTTCTCAGCGACGCTTTCTTTACTCAATTCAACAAGTAGGGCATCAAGTTGGCTAGAGTCGAGGTTGGCTTCGCCTTGTTCTCTCTGTTCTTTTCGCTTAGCGCGCCCTCTAATAATCGCGTCACGTTGCTCTTGCTCTGCCTCTGCATAACCTTGTTCCAGCTGACTTAATGCCTCTTTAAGCTGCATAAATCCTGGGTTGGATTGCTCTACTTTAACCGCTTGATTGAGCTGAGTGATCTCAGCGAGATCAGTTCGAAAGAAGCTCTCTTCCGCTAACATATCAAACACGGGTGGCACAAAGCCGGGCAACAAGTTTTGATCCGCGATTTTGCCAGAAAACGCAGAGAAATAGCCTATTTCACCTTCGGGAGACTGCACAAGAAGCACACCGAACATCTTACCTGTGCCTTCTGGGTTACCATCAATACCAAAGTCATGATGCCAAGCTTGTTGCACAGTAAGGTGGCGTTGCAGCTGCTGCGTAGCTAGGACACACAGTGGGTGAGGCTGGTAGTAAAAAGGAAAGGTAAACTTCTCGGGTAGTGGATACGATTGGATATCACTATCGAAACGAGTGAAAAGCTGGTTTGGGTGGTGCATTAAAGTATTCACTACAGGTAAAATCAATTGGGCGTGATTTTACCTGTTTGTGAGCATATTTCTAGTTTAGAAAACTAGGCCAACAGACCCTAGCGAACGTAATTGATTTGCGCCGAAATAAACCAGTGCTGAACCGTGCCATCAGCTCTTTCAACCCAAAGGTCATTGTCTAACTGCTTCACGCGACCATTGATCGTGATTGAGAGTTTGTTCTCATCCGTTTGGTTTACTTTGATGAAAGGGTCTGAAGTAATCAGAAACGGGGTTGCATCTTTTACCGAACTGCTTTCATCGATTAGAAAGAAGTGATTCAGTTTGCCATCTTCAGGTTTGGTCGAGATTGCCTTGTGACCGATGAGCTTGAACCCTTCACCAACGGGCTGATTAAGAATTTCGCTACTGAGTCTGACATGGGTAGGGATAAAAACCCAAGCGAGAACAAGGGCAATAGTGACCAAGGCAGCGCCTAGAGAGATTTTGAGCTTCGACATGCTGTTTTATTGAGATGTTTGGAACAGGGGCACATTTTAGCACAGTTCTATACTGTAATTCGCGCTAGGATTGGCTATTTGCTAAGTGGTATTACTGTTACAGGTTTGCAATAATGACTGTAGTTTAACAAGATAATATTACAGAAATCACTATGGCAAATTGGGAAGGAGTGAGCGAGTTTGTCGCAGTCGCAGAAACTCAATCTTTCACCTCTGCAGCAAAGAAACTCGATACATCGGTCGCGCAAATAAGCCGTAAAGTCGCTCTGTTAGAAGAAAGACTGGCCGTTAAGCTGTTCAATCGTACCACACGTAGAGTCTCGGTAACCGAAGCTGGGCAACTTTATTATCAGCAGTGTAAGCATCTCGTCGAAGGTCTAGAACTGGCTGAACTGGCAGTTACTCAGATGCAGTCTACACCTAAAGGTTTGCTAAAGGTGACCGCTCCCGTCACTTTCGGTGAACAAAACCTCGCGCCATTGTTACACCAATTCTTAGAACTCTATCCACAAGTCGACTTAGAGCTAATGTTGACCAACCAAAAACTTGATTTGATTGAGGTAGGCGTTGATGTTGCGATTCGTTTGGGGAAATTGCAGGATTCGAGCTTAATTGCCAAGCGATTATCGAGTCGGCAGTTGTATGTGTGTGCGAGTCCTAGTTATCTAGAGAGGTACGGCGAGCCGCACACTTTGTCCGAACTCAACCATCATCAGTGTCTTGTCGGGTCAGTTGATTACTGGCGTTTTCGTGATTCTAAAAGTGAAAAATCGATACGGGTTTCGGGAAGAATACATTGCAACTCGGGCTACGCACTGCTTGATGCGGCAAAACGGGGGCTTGGATTAGTACAGCTACCGGACCACTATGTGAAAGAAGCGCTAGAGGCCGGAGAGTTAGTCGAGGTGCTTTCGGAGTATCGTGATGAGCGAGAGGGGATCTGGGCACTTTACCCGCAAAACCGAAATCTCTCACCAAAAGTACGCTTACTGATCGACTTCTTGGCGGAGAACTTTGATTAAGACCAAGAGAAGGCGTCTCTTGGTCTTATCGTACGGTAGAACCTTGAATTAAGCTTCGTGCTCTTCAGCGTCTTGGCGCTTAATCACTTTGTGACCGTCTTCTGAAACACCTTGTTTCCAGTAGCTGCTAATGTAGATGTTTTCGCGTTCGACTTCTTTCTCGTTGCGGAAGTACTGACGCAGCGCGCGCATTGAATCGAACTCACAAGCACACCAAACGGACGCTTTACCAGCCAACCAAGGCAGATCGCGAACCGCTTGTGCCAAGTCATCATTCTCAAAGATCCATTTGACTTCAAAATGCTCTGGGGCTTCGATGGGTTGAATATCTTGCTCAGAGATAACTTTAATCACAGCGTAGCCTTTTGCATCAGCCGGGAGACGTCGAATCTTGGCGGTTAGGGCAGGTAGGGCTGTCATGTCTGCGGTCATGAAGAACCAATCCGCGTCTGTGCTCATGTCTTGTATCGTGCCTGGGCCGGCAATATGAATAGAATCACCAACCTGAGCTTTCATCGCCCAGCGCGCAGCAAAACCGCATTTAAGGTCATGAGTGATGTGTTTAACAAAATCGACCTCGATGGTTCCTGCTTGCTCGTCAAACTTACGAATGGTGTAAGTACGCATCACTGGGCGCTCATCGCCTGATAACTGTTGTGGGTCAGTGTCACCAGAAGGCGTAAATAATAGCTTGATATAGCCACCCTCACAGTTGTTTGGAAACTCTTTGAGCGCATCACTTTGAAAAGTAATGCGCTGCATGTTTGGCGTGACAGAGTCGGTTGAAGATATGGTAACGTGCTTTGGTGATGGCTTTTTCATGTGCTAACCCGAGAATTGTTCTTGTTCTCATCTAGGTTAACAGCACACAACAGAGTTAGATAGTATCTTTAACCAAATTTACATTCCTGACATCTATATCATTGGCAGTGTGGAGCCCACCAATAAGACGGCCATCAGAATATTGAAGCTTCGGATACGTAAAGCGCTAGTTAGCCAGCGTTGAAGCTCTCGGCCTGCCAAAATCCAAAATGAACCCGATGGGAAGTTGACCAGTAAAAAGGTCGCTGAAATGATCAGTAGTTCGATCCATCCGCCACCATTGCTATATAGAGTGACGGAACTTAGTGCCATAGACCAACCTTTTGGGTTTACCCACTGAAAACTGGCTGCCCCTAGGAATGTCATAGGGCGAAAATTATCGACGTCTTTTGCGCGTCCGCTTAACGCGATTTTAACCGCCAAATAAGCAAGATAAGCCAAACTGACATACTTCAGTATAAGATGAGCAACAGGGTAAGTTTGAAACACCGCTGACAAGCCAAGCCCAACAAGCAAAACCATAAATGCAAAACCAAATGCAATTCCGCACATGTGAGGTAACGTACGCATATAGCCGACATTGGCGCCTGAAGTCATCAGCATTAAGTTATTTGGCCCCGGTGTAAAGGTCGAGACAAAGGCAAATATCACAAGAGCAGTGAGTTGTTCGAATTCCATGAGATGTCCTATTTCTATCGTGAAAGCAATAATATTGCGTAGTAACGTTTGTCTTGACCGGTCAACCACTATATTAGGTGGAATAGTGCGCAATTATGTGTTTTTATTCGAATGACTAAGACTAAATGCGCAATAAAGGTGAGAAATGGATAAGTTCGACGAAAGAATATTGCAAGAACTCAAAAGAGACGGAAGAATCTCCAATGTCGAGTTAGCAGAGCGTATTGGTTTATCGGCTTCAGCCACGCTTAGGCGCGTCCAAGATCTTGAAAAACGCGAGGTGATTAAAGGCTATCGAGTTATGCTTGATAATAGCCAGCTTGGTGTCGGCTTTGTCGCCTATGTCTCTATCGGCCTTGCCAGTCATCGAAAACAAGCCCAGCTAGAATTCGAAGAACACGTCAGATTCGTTGATGAAGTCGTTGAGTGCCACAACATCACAGGCGCTAACGAGTATTTACTTCGAGTTGAGACCAAAGACTTGCCAAGCTACAAGAAGTTTCATGCCGACGTGTTAGGTGAGTGCGCTCAAGTACAGTCTATCACTACCATGGTGGTCATGGATTCACCCAAAGACGAGCGCTAAGCTTGTTACCATCACGAATATATTGCGTTTGTATGAAATTTAACTGATTGATTTTATTTATTTTACTGTAATGAATCATAAATATAATCGACATTTAATCGTAATGGATTAGCAATCGAAACGTCACCCTGCCCATCTAATTTATCTCGCATCAACAGTTCGAGCATAGAAGCTCATTCTAAATGTAAAGGGTAAATAAGATGAAAAAAGCAGTGGCAGCGTCTGCAGTATTTGCAGCACTTGTATCGAGTTCTTCACTTGCAGCGACAGTGTACAAAGCTGATGGTACTGAGCTTAAAGTGGGTGGTCGAGTAGAGTTTCGTGGTGACTTCATTGGCACAAGCAAGGGTGCAGAGATTAAAGGCACGATGGACGATAGCACTCGTGCACGTCTAAACCTGAAAGGTAAATCTGAGATTACTGAGGGTATGTCAGCGTTTGGTGTCTATGAAGCTGAGCAAGATACGGGTAAAGACGAGTTTGAAAACCGTTACATGTATGCAGGTCTAGACTTTGATGGTCATGCGCTGTCGTTTGGTCGTCAAGATATGGCTGCCGTTATCGTATCGGATCTGACCGATATCTCGGAGTTCTCTGGTGTTCAGCAGGTGATTAATTCTGCAAGCGACAAAGAAAACAGCGTGTTTGCTTACCGCGGTGCATTCGACGCGTTTCAACTCCAAGCCACTTACCAAGCAAACAGCGATGAAGACACTGACGGTTACAGCATCTCAGGTCTTTATTCAGCGCCGTTTGGCTTAGATGTTGGTCTAGCGTTCTCAGGTGCCGATTTAGGCAAAGGTAACGGTAGCCAAAACCAAATTCTTGGTGGTCTAGGTTATACATTAGACGCACTTTACCTAGGCGCAACTTACTCAGTGGGTGACCTAGATGACAAAGCGACAGGCACAAGCGATAAAGAGTTCAAAGCGCTTGAGGTTGCAGCGAAGTACAAATTTACAAAACAGTTATCAGCAGCAGTTGTTTACACTAATCAAGAAAATGAAGCGGCGAATGGAACAAAAGCAGATGAGACGGACGGTGTAGAAGTAGTGGGTTACTACAAGTTCAACAGCAATTTCCGTACGTATGTTTCTTACTTCTCCAACGGTATTAAATCTACAGATGCTGATGCAGACGGCTTCAAAGACACGGGTGAAGATACGCTTCGTTTAGGCGTGCGTTACGATTTCTAAATACAGAGTTGCCTGAAATTCTGTCCCATTGGCCAAGCATTAGCTTGGCCTTTTTTGTTTTATATCAAAGTGGTTGCTGTACGATTGGTTTATAAATCAATTGCATATGGATGGTGGGTTTCTGTTGTAAAACTGAAACTTACGAGATAAATCAACGTGAACTAAGCAGAACCCAAATGTGACTTTGATCACGCCCTGTGCTAGAGTTCGCGCACTTTATCTATGGGAATCTTCCCACTTCAAGGATGAGTCCAACGACTTGAATGAGAAAAATAATGCAATTGTCCCTTAAAAATTTGTCTATTCGAACTCAGGTATTAGTGCCTGTTATCTTCACAACGTTCGCGCTATTTATCGCATTGTGGATCACCAAAAGTAATCTAGAGGCAGAGCAAGAAATTATCAGCTCTAATACAGATTCTCTTGTGTATTACAAAGACACCTTGGCAAAAATTGATGATCAGGTTTATCCGTTACGTATTAGTGCGGTGTATGCCATTTACGATGATTCTCGCCGCCAAGTGTTTTTAAACGAACTTAAAACAGGCTTAAAAGAGATTCAAAAAGATCTCGATTTGATGGCGAATCGCGACACATTCAGAGATGAAGTACGAGTGGTGCGCCGCGCTATTGAAGATTACGTACAATACTCTCATCGAGCAGTAGAGCTGTTTTCACAGAGAGATAGCGGCCAAGTGAGTCTGCAAGAGTACAATAGCTTTATCGCAAAATATCGTGACTCTGGCAATCAAATGGTCGGCGCCATCAATACCTTGTCTGCACAAGTTAATGAGTTCGCGACCGATGCCATGGAACATAGCGCTGAGCAGAATACAAAAGTTAAAAACCTGGCAATGTACATGGTACTTACTGTTCTTGTTGCCTCTTTAGCTGTCGCTTGGGTGCTTTCAGGCATGATTGTAAAACCAATCCTGCAACTTCAGAAGGTGATGCGTAAACTAGCACTAGGTGATCTTTCTGTTCGTGCTAAGGTGGATGGTGATAATGAAGTCTCTCAGCTGAGCACTGATGTGAACCAAACGGCTGAGCAACTTCACGGCACGGTAGAAGAGTTGAGCCGCATTAGTGAGGAAGTCGCTTCTGCTTCAACTGAACTTGCCGCTGTGATGACGCAAGCGCAAGCCAATGCTCAGCAAGAACTGGCTGAAATTGAACAAGTCGCTTCTGCAGTCAATGAGCTTTCTAGCACCGCAGATAACGTCAGTGATAACGCTCAGATGGCAGATTCAACAGCACGTGAAGCGGAACAGTTGGCTAAATCTGGCTTGGATATCTTTGAAGAGAGCAGTCAAGCAAGTGCTCAAATGGGTAATGCACTAAACGAAGCTGCGCAAGTTGTTCTAACTCTTAAAGAGCAGTCTGAACAAATCAATGATGTGATTGAAGTGATTCGCGGTGTTTCAGAGCAGACTAACCTTCTAGCACTAAACGCAGCAATTGAAGCGGCGCGTGCGGGCGAATCTGGTCGTGGCTTTGCCGTTGTTGCTGACGAAGTTCGTATGCTGGCAGCGCGTACTCAAGAATCGACAGGTGAGATTCAAACCATCATTGAAGAGCTACAGCGCCAATCTGGACTAGCTAACGATAGCATGCAGCTTAGCCTTGAAATGTTGGAGAAAAACAATGAACTGTCATTGCAAGCCAACAGCGCGCTACAGGGTATTACAGAGTCTGTAACGAATATCAATGATGCCAATACCCAAGTTGCAACCGCAGCAGAGCAGCAATCGCAGGTAACGCAAGACATTAACCGCAACGTCGTGAACATGTCTGAGCTGGTTAATCAAAACGTTTCCGGCATTTGTCAGAGTGCAAGTGCGAGCAATGAGCTGTCTACATTAGCAGAGAAGCAGAAAGCTCAGCTTTCATTCTTTAAGCTATAAGTCGACACCTAGCAGAGAGAAGCAGCCATTTTCGGCTGCTTTTTTGTATTTTCGTAAAATTTTTTGAAAATTGTTGTGCTTAAAAAGGGCAAAAATGAGAGTTCAAAGGTGAATATAGACGGGTGAATTAGCCAATCGATCAGAAATTGGACAGCGCAAAGACGAAAAGGATTGCGCAAACGGTTAACAAGCTTTGAGCTAAGTGATTGTTTTTAAGGGAGAAGGGCGAATATTTGCTGAGAAAGGAGTTACTTAGGTATGCAACTTAACCGAACTGTATCACAAAAAAATCGGAAATATCAGTCTTGCGGGAAATAAATCACGACCTATAATGCTGAAAACCGGAGCGTCTGCCAACGCTCCGGTTTTTTTGTGTCCGAAACTCAGTAAAGCGTCTGCCAACGTTTACCGAAAACGCACGACACGTAAATTTGCTTATAGGAAAATTTATCATGCGTATCGAACAAGAACTTAAGTTAGGCTTTAAAGATGTACTATTCCGCCCGAAGCGTTCTACTCTAAAAAGTCGTTCTCAAGTTGAATTAACCCGCGATTTTACATTCAAGCATAGTGGTCGTCAATGGTCTGGCACACCAGTAATTGCAGCAAACATGGATTCAGTCGGTAGCTTCGAAATGGCGAAGGCTCTTGCGGAACATGGTGTGATGACTGCAATTCACAAACATTACACCGTAGAGCAATGGGCTGACTTCGTGAAATCAGCGGATCAAAAAACACTCAACAACGTGTTTGTTTCTACCGGTACTTCAGACGCTGATTTTGAAAAGACTAAGCAAGTGATGGCGCTCTCTGAAGAGCTGATCTTCATCTGTATCGATATCGCGAATGGTTACTCAGAGCACCTAGTCGAGTACATTGAAAAAGTTCGTGCTGCATTCCCAGACAAAGTTATCTCAGCAGGTAACGTTGTGACTGGTGACATGTGTGAAGAGCTTATCCTAGCTGGTGCAGACATCGTGAAAGTGGGTATCGGCCCAGGCTCTGTATGTACAACTCGCGTTAAGACAGGTGTTGGTTACCCTCAGCTTTCTGCAATCATCGAATGTGGTGACGCTGCGCACGGCCTTGGCGGGATGATCATCGGTGACGGTGGTTGTTCATGTGCTGGTGACGTAGCAAAAGCCTTCGGCGGTGGCGCTGACTTCGTTATGCTAGGCGGTATGCTTGCAGGCCACGAAGAGTCAGGCGGCGAAGTGATCGAGCAAGATGGCATAGCCTTCATGAAGTTCTACGGCATGTCTTCTCAGTCTGCTATGGACAAGCACTCTGGTGGTGTGGCGAAGTACCGCGCAGCTGAAGGAAAAACCGTACTATTGCCATACCGCGGCAGTGTTCACGGTACTATCTCAGACATCCTTGGTGGTGTACGTTCAACTTGTACATACGTAGGTGCAGCAAAGCTTAAAGAGCTAACTAAGCGTACGACTTTCATCCGCGTACAAGAGCAAGAGAACAACGTTTTCGGTAAAGAGTAACGTTACAGATTACCTAAGACATAATTGATAAGAGCCGCGATTGCGGCTCTTTTTCTTGCCTGAAAATCTTTTGTGGCAACTACAAGTTAGTTAAGCATACCTATTGCTCAGGAGGCGTACAACCATAGGAAAAGTCAAGGTTGACAAGAGACTTTGGTGAATTTAGATGTGGGTGTTAGGGGCGGCTATTTAAGTGTGTATTGTTGAAGTTACCATTTAAAAGTTTGCGTTGTGCATCGGTTTATCGAATGTCTTGAGACTAGGTATTCAATAGTTTGATAGCATGACTGACAATTAAGATACGGGGAGATTTAGATTGGTAGTTTCAATTTTGGTGAACTGTGTAGTCTTTGTCGTATTTTGTTTACTCCTTGCAGATTACAACTTTGGGATAACACATAACTATATATATTCTGCTGTTCTCATGGTTGTTACTGGTCTTGTGGTTTGCTTACTTTTACAAGTACTACCCAATCAATTCAAAAAGAATAGTAAGCTAAAAACAGAGATAAGCAATTTTAAGTTCTATAAACCCTTAAAAATCAGATGGTACCAGAAGCTATCAGCAACAAATGTCGCCTTTTTTTCTTGGATGATACTTGTCTTCGTGTTCTCGATGATAGATAAGTATTTTGAGCGAAATGTTCTAATAGTTAATGACTTACCTGTACTTTCATCAGGGCTGGCGATCATAGGAAGAGGAGGTCAAGGTGCATATGTCATTGTTGAAGATAATGGTAGAAGAGTGAAGTGCCGTGGCTTCTATTACCATCTTGTAAAAAAGGGCAAGCCACTCTCTGCAAATTTGACTTATTCAACTACGTTTATAGGGTTTGAGAAAACCAACTGCAAGGTTAGGTTGAGTTAGTTGTATTCAAATAATGCAATGAAGCTTAGTTAGAAAAAACGCCGAACTTAGCTCGGCGATTGTTTAAGACAGCTTAAGCTGTTTCTTTATGGACTAGAGCAGAAGGTATAGTTTTATCACATTTAAGGTGAGTTCCAGGTAACCTTAGTGTCATTGAATTACTACTATGTGGTTCGACAGTTATATTAATCATTTCTTCTAGAGTGCTTTCATTCTCTAGCAACCGCGTAAGTTTTTTTCTGAAGGTTTCTTTATTTGTCTCAACCGCAAATTTGTGGTGGAACTCTGTTAAATCTGTGATGAAAGGATCTCGCATCCAAACACCTTCGCTTTTAGCTGTTACCGTTAGGGGAGAGTCTAGCTGTTCATATGGCATAGTTAACTGAGCCGTTATTTGTAGCACTCCATTTTCTTGGTAGTTTCGATAAATCTGTATATCGGTAAAAAGAGCGAAGTCGTCTTTGTACTTCGGGGTACAGCTCCACTCCCCAATGAAGTACTTTCTGTCAAGTTCTACAGTTTTGTTATTTTCTTCATAGTGGGTAGTACTACAACCAAAGAGCGACGTCAGCAGAAATAGAGGTAGGACTTTTTTCATAGTTTAATTAGACCTTAATTACATTCATTTTAACCATAATACCAACTGGAGAAACTTCCTACCTTGCTACGACTCTACTCCTTATGCAAGAACACTAACGGCAAAGATGTTACTCCGAATAAATATGTTTTTCTTTTTCTATACCCCATACCTAACCACATCACTTGTTGTAGATAGTTGGAGCTTTCAATAATGAGAAAAGTGAATATGGGTATTGAGAAGATAGATATTAACTTATTGATAATAATTATAGAAATGGAGGTTTCTCATGTTTAAAGCGTTAGTTCTGATGCTTATCACAATTATGGATAAACGTGCTGAAAAACTTAGCAATCGAGTGGTGAGCAAAATTGCCACACTCATTGAAAAGCTACGTTAGTGGTTAAGTACCACGCTGATGAAGGAAAAACCGTACTATTGCCATACCGCGGCTCTGTTCACGGCACTATCTCAGACATCCTTGGTGGCGTACGTTCAACTTGTACCTACGTAGGCGTAGCAAAGCTTAAAGAGCTAACTAAGCGTACGGTTTTCATTCGTGTATAAGAGTAGAGAACAACGTTTTCGGTAAAGAGTAACGTTACGGATTACCAAAGACATAAATGATAAGAGCCGCGATTGCGGCTCTTTTTTTAAACAATGTGAAGGTAGCACCATAGCTTATTTTCGTTGACGGCTTAAATTAAAGGGTAGTAAGTCAATCTAGAAGAATAGGAATAGGGCAGTTGCTATAGTTTGGTTTGAGATTTAAGCAAAGGGCATATTTTTGCTCAGTTTTTTTAATTTCAGATGCAGTTAATTCTCTTTTTAGTGTTGTCAGTATTGTATCTGCCCCTTGATTTTTCTTAGCTGCGATCGTGAACCATACGTACGAACTCTGATAGTCCTGTTTAATTATCAGACCACCGAGAAACATCTTAGCGAGATTTTCCTGCGCGTCTACTTGACCGTTCATAGCAGACTGCGTACACCAGTCAACGGCTTTGTGGTAATCACTTTCGACCTGTTCACCATTAAAATACATATGACATAGTTGCAGCTGTGCATTTGGATCCCCATTTCTGGCCAAAGCTAAATACTCTTCGAAAGAGAATTTATCAAAGGCAAATAAATTCTGTTTGCCATTGTAATTGTTTCTATCGGCAGCTTTTTTAAACCATTGCCAAGCAAGTGCCTTGTTTGGTTTTACACCTATACCATCTCGATATATTACTCCTAGCATATTAGCAGCGTTTCCGTCTCCATTATTTGCTGCGGTGAGAAACCAATGTAGGGCCTTCGAAGAATCTTTTTCTACTCCATAACCATTCTTGTAAGCAATTCCCAAGTTTCTTTGTGCAGGGGCGTAACCTTGATCAGCAGATTTCATAAACCAATAGATAGATTTCTTATAGTCTAGTGCAGTACCCGTACCGTATTGATATGCGAAAGCAAGGCTATTTTGAGAAGGGGCGTAACCTTGCTCAGCTGCTAAGCGAAACCAACGTGTGGAAGCTGCTAAGTTATTAAATCCAGCAAGACCATCTTGATACAGCCAAGCAATACTATCTTGAGCGAATATATTTCCCTGCTTTGCAGCCTTACGGTACCAGTTTTCGGCTCTGCGGTAGTCTTGTTCAACACCCTTACCATTTTCGTACAGCTGCCCTAGATGAAACTGAGCAGAGGCATTACCACTTTGGGCTTCACCTTCTATTTCCTGTATTGGTTTAGAGGAGAACTCGGTATCAAGGAAAGCCTGTCGATCTCGCTCCCATCTCGTCATAGTGGTGTCTTGATGAGCACAAGCGGAAAGTAGAATTACTATACACAATGAAAGCAGTGCACTCTTCATATATAGAAACCTTTCATTTAATTATATATGGATGGAATTTATCATTATTTACAATGATTTGCTTTTGCCTAATGCTAATTTAGTGATGTTAACTAAACCTGAGATGCCTAATTAAAGGCATAATTATATTCGGTGTCTAAGGTTGTGTTTGCATTTCTGGTGAGTGGCTTTGTTCGCGTAATTGGATAATGTTAGGGTTCATTATCAAAAATCTGATTTTTCTACGAATGATTGCTTTTGTGTCAGGACTTTTCAGATGTAACTTATGAGCTTGAGCATCGAAAGTGCTTTCTACCTAGAGTATCGAGACCTAAATGAGCTATGGGAGAACATTAGAACGGTGCTAAACAAGTATCAGGCATGTAGCTCGTTCTAAAGAAAAACGCCGAGATTAGGTTCGGCGATTACATTTTACTAACTACAAGTGCATTTCTTTTTTGATTGCTCTGAATTGAGTGGTGATGTTTGGATATCAGCTATTTTTCTAAGTGTAGATACATTTAAGTGAAGAGAGGTGGTGGACCCATCTACGAGCATGTAGTGGGCTTTACCTCTGAGGAAGAATTCCGCAGCTCGCTTCATCGTTGTAACGTACGCAGACGACGGCGAGTCAAAAAATGAATCGAGCTCCGCCCAACTAGAAAAAACTGGTTGTATACCTATACCAGCCTGACTCAACGCAATTAATCGCACCTCACCTTCGGAATTCATTGTCACCATCAAGTTCTTATCAGGTTCACTTACTAGCTCGTCAGCAAAAACAGGAATAAGGATTTCTGTGTTGCGAATCTGTTCCAATTTCTCAGTGCTAATTTCCGTTCTACCTTCTAACTCAATTAACAGTGGAATCAGAGCTTCGCTAGAGATAGAAACACTATGTTGAGTGGTATTGGTGCTTGCGTATACCGCGTTGGATAAAACAAACAGAACCGAAACTAAAGTAGTGATATATGGTTTCATAATTGACTCAATCTACTATTAATAGAACTAGTTAAAATCAGTGTCTTTTTTCACTGCGACACTAACAACTTGCGTACCAGCAATTAGATCATGCATGCAGCGTTTGTCCTTTCGAAAAATGAAAAGCATATCTGCAAGTGGTAAGTAACCACCGATAAATGGAATGTAAGCGGCCATGCCTACTGGGAGGTTGCGTTTGAGATAAATCTTTGGAAATCCGATTAACTCACCTTTCATATTGACGATGGAGATACCGAAAACATATTTACCGATGGTCTGCCCTTTCTTGTGCAGTAAATACCCGTGGCATAATATGTATGCGATCATGCTGTAGATAGCAGAAAGCAAAACGTCTGTAATCGATAGAGCTTGAAGGCTTATTAACCGAGCACCAATATCAGTGTACAGTATGATTGGTATATTGAATGCCATACTAATTATCGCGTCAATTGACGTTGCCCCAAATCTAGACCACCTGCTAGCCAAAACAACTTCAGAGCTCAATTCTAATCCTCCTATGATTCTTAGACCAAGTTGCGGTGCATAAACACAAAATATGAGATCTATATTCTATATCATTGATGTGGAGAATGTTAATTGACTCTTTTATTTTCTTTCTTAGATGTCTATTTACGTCACAAGTGAAGCGCATTCCCTAAAGACTTTACTTTCTCTACACGAAACTCCCTCATGAATTGATGCAGCTCAAATCTTAACCTCTTTGGCCATGAAATAAGTCACATTAAAGTGGGGTGATTTGATGCATGCTAAACTCATCTTCAATGAAAGCTGAAGTTGGTCTTTATGCATAGAGTGATCCGCAAAATGACATGGAAGACGAGTAGGCGGTAAGCCCGCCGCTCTAGTGCTCACTATGTTCCGTAACTCATTTTGCAAGGAGGCTCTATGCCTATCAATAAGATTCGAAATATCGCATTTGTTGGTCAAACGGGTACTGGCAAAACCACTTTAATCGAAAAGCTTCTCCATACCTGTCAAGCAACAAGAACCCTAGGAAAGGTTGAAAAAGGCGATACCATTACAGACTTTGATGCCCAGTCGATTCAGTATCAACACAGTATCGAAGCCACACCTGTGACTATGCGCTATGACAAGCATCGACTGAACATCATTGACACTCCGGGGCAAAATGAACTGCTTGGTCGGGCGTTAAGTGTCTTTCCCGCAGTAGAAACCTCAGCGCTTATCATTGACCCTCAACAGCCTATCACTCAAACCTCTCAACGTTTATTTGCCTTTGCTCAAGAGCAGAAAAAATGCCAGATGATCATCATCAATAAGCTTGATGTCTCGGCGAGTAAGCTCTCTCAGCTACTGGATGAAATCAGCGACAAATTTGGTGACTACTGCTTGCCGATTAACTTGCCTACCAGTGATGGAAAAGCGGTGGTCGATTGTTTCTTTGAACCAAACATGGGCGTCGAAACCCTGATTAATGATGTCGAAGCGGCTCATGAAACACTTATCGATCAAGTCATTGAGGTGGATGAAGAGTTAATGGAACTGTATTTAGAGCAAGGCTCCGAGCTCACACCGCAGCAACTGCATGATCCTTTTGAAGAGGCGTTAAGAACCGGGCATATCATCCCAATTTGCTTTGTCTCAGCGGAGACGGGCGCGGGAGTGGATCTACTACTTAAAACTCTGTCTGAAATTATGCCGATGCCAAATGAAGGCAATCCGCCTTTGCTAGAGAAAAACGGCAACAAAGTTAAAGTTAACTGTGAAACCTTAGAGCACACCGTCGCGCACGTTTATAAGATCAGCGTTGACCCGTATATGGGTAAACTCGCCTACGTTCGCGTTTTCCAAGGTGAGATCAATGCGGGCAGCCAGCTCTATGTCGGGGAGAGTAATAAAGCCTTTAAAGTGGGCCATTTGTACCAACTGCAAGGCAAAGACCGCACTGAGATCCACCAAGCCTTGGCGGGTGATTCTTGCGTACTGGCGAAAGTGGATGAGCTAGAGTTTGATTCGATCTTGCATGATTCTCACGACGAAGATGATGTCGAGCTAAAAACACTTAACTTCCCGCAGCCGATGTATTCGCTGTGCTTGAAACCGATCAAACGTGGAGACGAACAAAAGCTTAGTGATGTGCTAAACAAGATCGCAAGTGAAGATCCTTCATTGAGGATTGAACATAGAGCGCGTACCAATGAAACCATCATTTGCGGGCAAGGGGAGTTCCACCTTAAGGTGGCGTTAGAGAAGATGCAATCGGTCTATAAACTTGAAGTTGAAACCAGCCAGCCTAGCGTCGAGTATTATGAAACCATTACTAAACCCGCTGAAGCTCAGTATCGTCACAAAAAGCAAAGCGGCGGCGCGGGGCAGTTTGGTGAGGTACATTTAAAAGTTGCGCCACTAGAGCGCGGCTCAGGCTTTAAGTTCATTAACAAAGTCGTTGGAGGTGCGATTCCTACCGCACTTGTTCCAGCGGTTGAAAAGGGCATAAAGCAAGCGTTAGAAGAAGGTGCGATCTCAGGTAACCCGATCAAAGACATCGAGGTGACGGTGTTTGACGGCAAGTATCATTCGGTTGATTCAAAAGAAATTGCCTTTGTGATTGCGGGTAAGAAAGCTTTCTTGACAGCAGTACAAGAAGCGGGGCCGATAGTATTAGAGCCGATTGTGCAGATGGAATTGGCAATTCCAACTCAATATGTCGGTGATGTCTCGGGAGATTTGTCGGGGAATCGCGGCTTAATTGAGGGCACAGAGCAGATTGACGCGAACTATACCTTGTTGCAAGCCAAGTCACCCATCAATGAACTGCAAGATTACGCAAGACGGTTACGCTCAATAACGGGAGGCGAAGGCAGCTTTAGTATGAGTTTAAGCCACTATGAGCCAGCACCACCGAGTGTACAAAATCAGGTTTGTGCAGAAGCATAGCAAACAAGGATAAACAATCCCGCATAAAGATAAAAAGCCGCTTCTGCGGCTTTTTTGATGCTTTTCTAATCTAAGATTATCTTTTGGTTTTTGACTGTTTTAATCATCTTTAGGCGGGCATTTGCATTTGCACGGTACATCGATATCCGCTGACACAATGGTTTCGACTATTTGCCCATTTTTAAGCAGTTGAACTTGATAACCAGTCTGTGGCTTTGGGAATTCAAACTCGAAGTAGTCGTTAAGCTTGCCTGAAGCAATCTCATTTTCAGAACCCCCCTTGACGGAAACGCTCATCTCTTCTGCTTTTACATCAGATAGCACTTCACAAAGTATGGTCTGGTCGCAAGTACCTCCACAACTGAAATCGATAGCGTTGGCATTCGCAGCGAGTAGCAGCATATTTGCTGCCAAAATTGTTCTTAGTTTCATAAAGTAACCGCATGTTCGCTTGTTTTAACTTATTATTGATCAATGGTGATATTAAAAATGATACTAAATATCATTTATGATTGGAAATTGATTTTTTGTTGCTATAGGATGACGGCCTTCTTGCTTAACGATAATCATTTTCAGTTAATATATAGGTAGTAAATAACTCATGAGCACATATTGGGTACGCAAATTTCCACTCAAGGAATCTGTTATTTGGGTCGCGAGTGCACTTAGCAGCATGGCTTATGCTGAGGAAAGTAATCCCGAGATTGAAAACATCACCATCGTTGGTAGTCAGCATGGTTATCAAGCCGACAACGTTTCAGCGATGAAAATGGAAATGAGTCAGCTTGATACTCCAGGGTCTGTTGCGGTATTTGATGAAACACTGATTCAAGAGCAGGGCGCTCAAACCCTTGGTGATGTACTCAAAAATGATGCGAGTATTTCTGCTGGTAACACACGCCGTAATCGTGAACGCTTTTACATGCGCGGTTTTGAAATGGAGCCGGACCAAAGCTATCTGCGTAATGGACAGTTTCATTTGGCGAACTACATGTTACCTATGGAGCTCTACGAGCGAGTTGAAGTGCTAAAAGGACCTTCTTCGCTGCTTTACGGTAAGTCAACACCGGCTGGAATGATCAATTTGGTGACTAAAAAGCCGCAGAATGACTTCCATTTAAACCTTGCTCAAGAACTCGGTGCATACAACCACACTAAGACGACCATTGATGTTGGTGGTGCGTTGAATGATGCGGAATCTGTTCGCGCTCGCTTTATTGGTTCAACTTCTAGCAAAGAGAGCTATCGCCGTCACAAAGATGGTTCTGCACTAGAGAGTGAGCGCGTGGTGGGGGCAGTAATCGTCGAAGCTGACTTAAGTGACCGTGGTGTGGTGCGTTTTAACTATGATCGCATTGAAGATAATGGCCATATTGATATGGGCTCAGCGTTTTTCTACGATGGTACAATCATCGGAACCAAAGATTTCGTTTGGGATATGCCGTGGGCAAAACGAGACAACTTTGTTGAAAACTATGGGGTAGAACTGGAGTTTGCTCTAACTGATAGTTGGGAAGTAAACGCAGGATACAATCGCCAGAATGTAGACCGCAGAACGATTGAAAGTAACTGGGGTAAGATCTACAACGAGAGTTCTAACACACCTAACTACAACCCTAGTACCGGTGACTGGACCGTAATGGCACAAGATACCTTTGATCGCTCTCGTGTCGATACAGGTTATCTAGACTTTAAGGGTAAGTTTGCACTACTTGGCGTTCAGCACAACATGTTAGTTGGCGCGAGTTATATCGATTATCGTAAATCAGACCAACAATACAGTAAGGGTACTATCGGTAAGCTGAACATTAATGACAATGTCATCATAAGTAAGCCGAGTGATTTAGATTATCGTCGTGGAGATCTGAGTGAGTTTGAACGCCAAACTTTAGGTATTTACCTACAAGACTATATTGAGTTCAATGATCAATGGCATGCGCTAGTTGGTATTCGTTTTGATCAAGAGAAAAGTAGTAATGAAAAACACAGTAATGTGTTGCCAAAGCTTGCGGTTATCTACCATCCAAGTTATGACTCTTCTATCTATGCTACTTACTCACAGAGTTTTGAGCCTAAAGATCCGGTCGCTTCTAAATATGCTAACAAAGGGCAAAAGCTTGATGCGGAACGTGGTGAGTTGTATGAGTTAGGGGCTAAGAAAGAGTACTTTGATGGCAACCTGTTAGTGTCTGGTGCCTTGTTCAATATTGAAAAGAACAATTTAGTAACTGTAGACCCAACAAATCAAAACTCAAATGATAAGTTCACGGTTCACCAAGGCGGAAAAGTGCGTCACAGAGGTTTAGAGCTGGCTGTTGATGGGCAGATAACGGATCGTCTATCGCTTTCTTCGAGCCTTATGTGGTTAGATGCTCGCTACATTAATCACTACAGCGTTTCTGGTAAACAAATTAATGACTTCTCAGGTAAACGTGCGAAAGATGCACCGAAGTTTGCTATGGGTGCGTGGGCCAACTACCAGATTAACAGCGACAACAATATTCATCTTGGTGCGCGTTACGAAGGGCAGAAATTTGGCGATACGTCAGAGAACTTCAACAAGCCCGCTTACACCTTAGTGGATTTAGGTTACAGCCATCGAGTAGGTGTGGTGGGCGGCAATGAGCTAATGCTACGAGTTAACGTCAACAACCTGTTTAATGAAGAGTACCTCAAAGGTGGTTGTAGCCACAACGCGATGTACGGTGAAGAGCGCACCGTCAAAGCGACCTTTCAACTTAACATCTAACAACGTTAGTTGTCGGAGCCAAAAAAGCCTGCGTTATTGAAGTGACCCCCAATAGTTGGACACCAATTATTGGGGGTCTTTTTATGTCTATACATCAAGGTTTGAGAAATTATCGACTGAAATTTGCCCAGCGTTGAAAAGGCGATTTGTTGTTAAAGGTGAGTCGGCCCATACGCTCCAAACTATCCACTTGAAGGATTCGCTCTGCGGCAATTTGGTCGCCTAGTTCATGACTAATCTTACGATCTGTGATGATAAACAGAGAAGGGTCTTGAGCAAGCTTACGTTTTAGCTCGCGGTAGGTATCTGGAGTCCAATCTATCTCAGGTTGATAAAGCCTATCCTCAACGAACAATTGGTAGCCTGCGGCGAAATCTTCTAAAGATTCAGAGAGCAATATCGCACTTTCTACTTGCTTATCAAATAGAATTTGGCTTTGGTTTTGCGTGAGTTGGCGAAGCTTAATCAAGTTGGTTTGTAAGTTTGCTTGAATTTGCTCGGCGTGTTCGGGCCAAATTGCGACTAAGTCATCAGCGATAATTTTACTCATTCGACTGAGGTTAGTAGGGTTCATCCAAGAATAGATTGAGACATCACCTTGCGAGTTGGTTAAGGCGGCGACACTGCCCCCATGATGAGAAAGAGACTGACTGGCATCTATTTGAATCAGACGTATATTGGCATGTCTAGCGTGATTAAAGCTAGTGTCTTGAGGCCAGATAGACTTCAAGGTCACCATTGCTGTCGCTTTTTGTGCCTCTTGATATAGCGAGTCTTTGCCTTTGCTTGATAGCCAAGACTCTAGTCGTTGTACGCCATAGCGTGCAGGCAGTAGGTACTTCACGTCGAGTGATGTTTCTTCTACTAATGAAGAGGTTAAAATATGGGTGGCTGGTGTGGCGGTTAGAATATCGGCTGATATGGCGAATTTGCTGCTCACAAGCAGTCCCAATACTAAGGCGAGATTACGTTTGCGCATATTAACCCTTACTGAAAATTTTGAAGCAGGTAGCGGCCAAAAAGAAACTAGCTGCGACCATGATGATGGCAGCACCGGATGGGATCGCTAGCTTGAGTTCCATAGGAAGTAGCGTGCCAATTAGGCATGAAAGGGTTGCGAGTGTTGCCGACAAAGTAACAAATTGCCCCATTGAGCGGCTGACAAGTCGTGCAGTGGCTCCGGGGATCAGCAGCAGGGCACCCACAAGTACTGCTCCGATGATTTTGACCGACGCTATGGTGACTAAGGTGATCATGATGACGAACAGGTAGTCAAAAAAGCCCACCGCATAACCACGAACTTTCGCTATATCAGGGCTAATGCAGGCAAGTAAAATTCGATTATAGGTTGGAATCAACACCAAAATAATTGACATGCAGCAAGCGGCTAACAAGATAAGATCGTTGTCAGTGATGGTCAGAATGGATCCAAATAGTACGTTCTCTAACATATGAACATTGATTTTGCGCGCCACGTACATCAGCAAAGCTGCGCCGACAGCTAAGGCGAGAGCAAGGAAAACACCAACGAGCGTATCGTAAGGTACAGCAGTGCGGTTGCGAACAAAATGGAGCAGAAGAGCAAACACCATACAAAAACAGAACAGCCCTAATACTGGGTTTTCTGGTGGCTCTCCCAATAAAATACCAATCGCAATGCCGGTTAGGGCTGCATGGCCGACCGCCTCTGAGAAAAACGCGAGTCGTTTAGCGATAACTAAAGTTCCCAATCCTCCAAGCAGTGGACCTACCATAAGTGCCGCAACCAAGGCATTGACCAAAAATGCGTATTGAAAACTGTCACTGAGCCAGCCCGCATCGGCTGCGCTGCTAAGTGAGTTGCGTAGCCACTCCATTATAAGGTCTCCCCAAACGTTGAGTGATGGGTAAACAAGCGCTCTAATTTATTGCTAGTAAGGACCTCGCCCACGGTGCCACTGTCGATAATTGAGCGATTGACGACATGGACGGCATCGGCGATTCGACGTACAGCACTGATATCATGGTGTACGGCGAGCACGGTTTTTCCTTCACCAATAAGCTCTTTAATCACATCTTCTAGAAAGCGCACACCATTCTCATCCATGCCAGTTGTTGGTTCATCAAGGATCAATAGAGACGGGTTGTCTAATAGGGCTTGCGCAAACATGACACGTTGCTGCTCACCGCCGGAAAGAGCACCCATTCTAAGTTTCAGGCGAGAAGCCATGCCGACTCTTTCTAATTGCTCGATGCCTTTTTTCAGATTGACGCTCTTTTTGCGCCAAAATAATGGAGTGCGAGTGACATTAAGTTGAATAAAGTCTTCAACTGTTAAGGGTAAACTTGGTTCAAAGGTCGCTTTTTGTGGTACATAGCCAAGTTTTGGTTCGCTGTTACTCCAATCAATCTTAATGTCCCCCTTGAATGGGGTAAGTCCTAAGATTGAACGGATAACCGATGTTTTGCCTCCGCCATTAGGCCCCATCAATATATGACATTGGTTTGGCGCAAAGTGATGAGTGATTTGGTCTAGTATACAGTGCCCATCGTAGTGGAGGTTAAGTTCAGAGAGTTGAATTGAAGCGCTCATTTAGCTCACCTTGTTAGCGGCAAACTTAATTGCATCGACTAGGGCATCGAGGTTGTGTTGAGTCTCTACAATGACCTTTTCTTGCGTGTACTCGCCATGCGTCATGTGAGAGAAACGGTAAAGTGCCACGCCAGTTTCTTTCTCAATAGTGTCTACAAATCGATTCGGCATATCGAGCTCATAGAACAAAACGTCAATGCCTGAGCCTTTGATCTTCTCGATCGTCTGTTGCAGTTGACTCGCACTGGGTTCAACTCCGTGAGCAGGTTCGATAACCGCCGCCACCTCAACACCGAACTCTTGCAATAGATAGCCATAAGCGTTGTGTGTGGTTGCCACCTTTATCTTGCTTGTATCCGTATCGATCAGTTGTTGCATGGCGTTGTGCTTCATACGACGGAACTGCTTAGCGTAGTTGCGTGCGTTGGTACGATAGAACGACTCATTGCTTGGATCGAGTTTGCCAAGTTCATGGGCGATGGTGTAGACCGTTTGAACCGTGGTGGCTAGCCCAATAAATGTGTGCGGATTAACGGCGTGACTTCCTACTGACTGCCCCATTGCTGGGAGCAAAGGGATATCTTGGTTGGCATAAATGACGGTTAGGTCGCGTCGGTTAGCTGCCTTAATGACTTCCATCGCGAACTCGTCGTGACCAATGCCATTGACGACTATGGCATCCATAGTTTTGAGTTTAACCAGATCATTAGGTTGAGGAAGGTAATTGTGTGAGTTAACGCTAGCATCGACCAGAGGTAGTACGTTCATCTTGTTCTCGACCACGGCCTTAACATAGCTGTAGTAAGGGTGCATGGTGATACCCACGGTCAGTTTATCTTGGGCGGATGCAAATGGATGACAAAGAAAGCCCGCCAACAAGGCAAGGGTGAGTTTTTTCAACATGGAGAGTCCGTCGTTTAGTTTGTACTGCGTTTGATGTCGTTAGCGAGAGGAGGTGAGCAAAACTTGCTTCCATCCCCAATTTTCTAAGTGATTTGGGACTAGATCTTCAGGCTTAGGCAGTTTAGCCTCAGCTGCCGCAAGCCAAATAGCACTCGTTTGATTGATACTTGATAGGAGCACGCTTGGCGCAAGCTCTGAGTTATCAGGCACACCCAGATAAACCCCATCGCCTATTAATTGCCATTGATGTTGGCCGTAGCGATGCCAAGTTTTATCTTGAGTAAAAGGGGTAAGCCACTCTTGCTCAAGTTGATGCGGAGTAGGCCAAGCATGCTCCCCTTGCATTACCGCGTGGCTATGCAAGTCGCGTATTTCTTCGTGGGCTAGTTTTAGATCCGCGATGAAAGCACGCGTTAGAGTAGATAGCTGCTCTGTGTAGATATAGCTCTCGTTGTACTCATTACTCTTCTGTTTGTGTTGGTTAAACGGCATTAACAGCGCCGTTATCGCAACTACAAAAATGATCGCGCTGAGAACCCAGCGCGCTTCATGAGTACCGTCATTTGGTCTAACGGTTTGAATTGTCATAATAACTCGACGATATCAATTTCTACAGGCGCTTCATGACCCGCATCAAAGACGAGATAAAACTCGCCTTCAGGACGAGTAAATCGTGTGTTCGAATACTGGTCTGAAGTTTGTCGCTCGATGAGGTTGTCTTCATAGTCGAACAGTTGAATGACATAATTGGGTGCACCTGTTCCATCGCTATAACCTGATTTACAGTCGATGTGACGTTCTGTTAAGGCGCACTCCATGGTTGGAAAGTGTGCCGCAGCAGGAAAAGCGAATAGGGCGACAAGTGGTAGTAGTCTTTTGTTCATTAATTAGCCCCGTACGCTATTACTGCAATACAGCTTCGAATGTAAGATGAACATTGGCTTTAGCTTTGTCTGCTAGAGGGTGGTTGTCCAACACTTGGTTAGCACGCGCACGTAACAGGTAGCGACCAGCGTGGTCTAAGGTAAATCGAATGTAACCTTTGTTGTCACTGACTAAGTCAATTTGCTCTTGAGCGTTGCGGTGCAGGGTGCCATCACGAGTAATATCCACCTCAACGTTTGATGCAGGTTGGCCATCGTAGTAAAGCTGGAAGGTTACTTCTTCACCTTGAACGATATCTGCAGGGTGAGTTATTGGCTTGAGTTCGAGGTATTTATTTTCTAGTGCGAGTACTTTATCGGTTGGGCCGCCAAACGTTATGTAAGACTCAACTCGGGTGAAGTAGAGGGTGGTGCTGACATCTCTGGCTTGCTTAGGTAGCAGGCTGTCGCGGTCTGCTTTAGATGCTTTCGCCCATTTTACCGTGTCTCTACGACCTGCTTTATAATTAGTGTGGTAGCTGGGTTCACCATTAATGGTTACCTTGTGCGTTCCAGATTCAACAAAGTTAAAATCGAAAACAGAACGGCGTTTACCTTTAAAGACATAATCCGGACGCACCAATTCGCCATTCGGTAAAGCGATACGCGCGTTATCAGCGCTGGCTGGCTTATCAAATACGAACGTACCGTGTGAAGCGGAAACATCAAAGGTAATCCAGTCACCACCTTGCTTTGATACCGTAAAGTGCGAAGGAAGTACCCAGCGTGGGTGTGCTGAAGCAGACGTTGCTACCACTCCTGTTAGCAGTACGCTTGTCGTCATCACTGCGGTTTTAAAAAATTTACTTTGTAACATGATCATCCCTTATTTGATTTGGTAATTAAGACTTACGCTTCCGGTTTCAGCCGTTGGTTTAAGCGTGTATTGGGTGGCTTTAGAGCCCAGCGCTATCTTTTGACGCAACAAGCTGCGGCCACCATGTTCTCTGACGACCTCGGCAAAAAAGGTGTAGTTGCCTTGCTCTACGAATTGCCCTGAATCATCTTTACCATCCCAAGAGAAGCGGTATTGACCTGCAGGCTTCGTTGCACTGCTTAGGCCATCGATCGACTGGTTATAACGTCCTGATTTTCTCCACCAACTGCGTAAGTCTTTTAGCCACTCGTCTTGGCCTACCCATAGCTGAATGGTCTTCACCACTTGTCTTTGGTCATTTTCAATCCAAACCGCGACATATGGCCTTGCATACATTGGCGCATCTATTTTTGGCAGCTGAAACTTAACGTCGAGTTGCGCACTGCTCGGGAGCGGTGCTGCGAACACGCTCGTTGAAAGTAAAATGGTGCTAAGTGCAGAGAGTTTTTTCAGCATGTCTATTGCCCTGTAATTTGAGTTATGGAATCGCTATCCAATAAAGGATGAGTGTAGAGAGACTGCCAAATGCCATCCATTTGACTGAGAGCCATAAGGTCTTGCGTTTTGGTACGATTAGGCAAAAGCCTGTGACGATGAAGAGCGTCATCAAGATAGCGGTTATGTCGATAAATACTTGCCAGATTGGGCCACAGTTTCGCCCTTTATGAGCGTCGTTGAGTAGAGCGATAAAACCGTAGTCGGATTGCTCTACCGTGGCGGTTTCTTCGAGCATATCTATGTAAACTGAGGCGTTATAACCTGGGGCTTTGAAACTCAGCGTGATCTCCCCATGAAGAAGTTCGCTATGCTCGACTTCCGTATAAATATCAAATTCAGATGCGTACCCTTTTAAGTCTGCATGAACACGTAGATAGTTAAGAAGCAACTCTTTCTCGACTGATGGTTTTTGACCTTGAAATAACAGGTTATGGGGAATAGCAAGTTCTGTTTCGACCACATTAGGCTGCGCGCTCACATAGAGATCTGGCCGATTGAGAGTAAGCCCAGTGATGGTAAAAAATAGCACAACCAGTAGAAGTGCCATTGAAACGTATATATGCAGGCGTCTGGCCCACATTTGAAAGACTCTGTTTTTTAGCATGAAGAACAAGTATTTATAAAAGGGCGTTTTGCCAGTATTGAGAAGGCAGCATTTACCATCATTAAACCGACATACCTGTGTCGCTATGTTCGGTTCATATTTGATACTGAATCAATCCTTTGCAATGAATCCTGAAAGGATAAAGCCAATGGTTATCATTTTCGAACTGGATTATAGCGCTTTTTGATACGGATGAGAATCATTATTGGTCATTCTTGTATTTGTAATGACAGTCTATGAGTTTCTCGTAGGTGTTTGTTATATCTATTGGTCAAAAGTGATGTGTGAGTGGTGTATGGCCAAAAGGTCTTATGTATTTGATGCACCACAGAGGGCCAATGTGACGATATGCGTATTGTGTACTTGATAGTGGCATTTAAGTTGCGGAGGGAGCCCTAGATCAATCAAGTAACCTGAGCAATCAAAGTACAAGGCATGCTTTTTAGCATCGACTAATTCCACCACATCAAAATCAAGTACTTCTTTTACGTGTGGGTAGATAGCTTTATAAAGTGCTTCTTTGGCAGAAAATAGAAGGGTCACTTTCTGCTGATAGGAAAGATAAGTACCTTGCAGCCTTTCTATTTCTACATCTTTGCAAACAAGAGCTGCGACGTCATCTGTTTCTTCACTCGAAAACCAGTGCTGGATATCGATACCTAAGTGAGTGTCAGGCATCTTTTTACTTGGGGTTGTTGCTGCGATAGCAAGGTTTTGACTGTGAGAGATTGATCCTTTCAGAGCTTTAGGAAAAAGCGGGGAACGATCTGGATTGATTTCAACGCTTTGGTTTTGATTGAACGCACTCATTGAATAGTGAGCTGCGACGCGACCCGCTACGAATTCAGCTTGGCGTTTATGATTGGCCTGTCTGAGTTGTAACGGCAGCCACTGTGATAGTTGTAAATCCAACGAAAAGTGAGAGATATCGTATTTTACAACACAAATATTGATGATTCGCTCAGGCAGGGGGAGGGAATAGTTTGGACATCTGGTTAACCATGGTTTCGATAAAGTTACTGATGCCAATCGTTTGTCCATTATTCTTCGCTAACTCACTCTTTTACACTCGCAGATTACCCTAACAACTATACCAATAAATGCAAATGAAAATGGTTTGCATTTATATATTTACTGTTATATAAATTCCACCTTGTTAATCAATCGTGTTTTATTGATTAACCCTATGTAAAAAGAGAGTTTAAGGGAAAAGATATGCTCGAAGCTAGAAAGCTAGCATTTAGCGTTGGTGACAGAGAGCTGTTGTCAGATTTTGATATGAATTTTGAACCTGGCAAGATATACGCACTTGTCGGTCATAATGGTTCAGGTAAATCGACGTTACTTAAACTCCTCGCCCAACAACAAAAATCAACTGATGGGGATGTCGTGTTGCAGGGCAAATCCGTGTCTCAGTGGTCAGATAAAAAATTCGCTCAGCAAATTGCATATCTTCCCCAACATCTTCCGCCAACAGATAGTTTATCGGGCAAAGATCTAGTCAGTTTTGGTCGCTACCCATGGCACGGCTTACTTGGGCGTTTAACCCGCCAAGACAAGCAGTTCATAGAACAAGCCATGCAAATGACCGATACCACCAAGTATGCAGATCGCCTTGTGGATACGTTGTCGGGCGGTGAACGGCAGCGAGTTTGGCTAGCCATGCTATTAGCACAAAGGACACAATATCTACTCCTTGATGAACCTTTGTCAGCACTAGATATCGCTCATCAAGTGGAAATGCTCGAACTGATCAAAAAGCTCGCGACTGAGCTTGAGCTGGGTGTGTTAATCGTAATTCACGATATTAATATGGCAGCGCGCTTTTGCGATCACATTGTCGCGCTGCATAGCGGTAAGATGATTGCGCAAGGTTCGGTATCGGAAGTTTTCACCGAACCTCAGTTGCACGATATCTACGGAATTAAAATGCAGATAACGGATCATTCGGCAGGTTATCCGGTGGCAATGCCATGCTAGGTTTTAAAACAATTACCTCTCTTTGCCTTCTCGCATCTACAATAGTGACGCCTGCATTGGCGGAAGAGAAGCATTCAGATACCCCGTTGCGAGTGATGTCGATTGACTGGTCTCAAACAGAAACCATGATTGCTCTAGGTATCACGCCAGTCGCATCTGCACAGCAATCTGATTATAATGATTGGGTCAGAAGCCCTAAGATTCCTGCTGAAACGGTTGATGTAGGTCTGAGAACTCAGCCTAATCTAGAAAGGCTTGCAGAATTAGAGCTAGACACAATTTTCCTTTCTCCGAGATTCTCTTCTCTTGAAACTCAGCTTTCTCGCATTGCACCAGTAAAAATTCTTGGCTTATACAAGGTCGGAGAGGTGAACTGGGATGCCGTTAAGGACTTTACTCGTCGTATGGCAAAAGAAGTGAAAGCAGTTAGCCAAGCCGAACAGCTCATCGCTGATAGTGAGCAAGAGTTAAATACACTTAAGGGTAAACTACCCGCTGATCTTGCCCCGGTGCTACTTGTTCAGTTTATGGATACCAAACATGTACGCGTGTTTGGAGAAAATAGCATATATAAAGTGGCGTTGAATCAACTTGGCATTCAAAACGCTTGGGACAAAGAAACCAATGCGTGGGGCTTCAATTTAACGGGCATTGATAAGTTACAGGGTATCGCAGGGCAGATTGTGGTTATTGAGCCGTTGCCTGCAGGAGTTAAAGAACACCTAGCGCAAGATCAATACTGGCAATATTTGGTTAAGCAAACGGGTCACCCTTCATTATTGGTAGAGCCTACTTGGAGCTTTGGCGGTCTACCTTCAGCGCTTCGCTTTGCCAACCTAATAACCGCTGCGTTGACTGAAGAGGTAACACAATGAGAATTCTATCTATGAGTCTTGTTGCGATACTTGCGGCATTTACTCTGACAATCGTTGGATTCCAATTAAACGCATCAGGCAATTTTTCTGCGGGTCTGAGCAGTTTGTTTCAAGCGGATTGGATGTCTCCAGAATCCGTTAAACTTCACCTAACCTGGTGGCCTAGATTCTTTACTACTTTAATTGCTGGCGCTGCATTAGCTGCTGCTGGGGTTTTGATGCAACAGGTTCTGCGCAACCCACTTGCTTCTCCCTCAACGTTAGGCGTTGCGAGTGGCGCAAGTTTTGCGCTTATGCTGGCAACCTTGTACGCCCCATGGTTGCTGACTTTTTCCAAGTCTCTTATCGCGCTCGTTGGTGGCGTGGGTACGATGGCTTTGGTGTTTGCACTATCATGGCGTCGTGCATTATCTCCCACCGTCGTCGTTGTTTCAGGCCTAGTAATTAACCTCTATTTCGGAGCGGTCAGTACGGTTCTCCTGATGATGAATCAAGACAAGCTAGCGGGTTTAATGATTTGGGGAGCGGGCTCGCTTGTGCAGACAGGATGGGCAGATATCGCCTACCTTGCACCAAGATTAGCGTTGGCGGTCGGCATCTCTTTCTTATTCGTTAAGCCATTAACTCTATTGGAGTTATCGGAGGAGGGTGCTAAGAGTTTAGGCGTTTCATTGGCTAAATTGCGAGTTATCTGTCTTGGCTTAGCTGTGCTACTCACTTCTTGGGTGGTTGCAAAGGTTGGTGTAATAGGTTTTGTTGGATTGGCAGCACCGGCTATTACTCGTGCAACCGGCGTCCATCGTTTAGTGCCCAAACTAATCGTTTCTATGCTGCTTGGGGGTTTACTACTGACATTGACAGATTTACTTATTCAGCAGCTTCCAGGCATCGCCGCCATGATTATTCCTACTGGTGCAGCCACAGCAGCACTTGGAGCCCCTTTATTGCTTTGGCTGTTGCCTAGGTTATCAATGCGCAGTCAAACCCAGACGCAAACAGTGATGACGCGCCATAGTGAGCAAGTGAAATCACTTAATCGCAATGCGATCGCCTTGGTCGCGATTCTACTGCCGATTGCTTTGTTTGTTTTTAGTACCACTTCGATTCAGAGCACAGGCTGGCAATGGTTGGTCTCTTCTGGTGAGTGGAACTTATTAGAATGGCGATGGCCGAGATTAGTCGCTGCAGCGCTAGCAGGGGTGATGCTTGCTTGCGCGGGAACGGTAATCCAAAGGTTAAGTGGTAACCCAATGGCGAGTCCTGAAGTGATAGGTATCAGTTCTGGTACGGCCTTGGGGTTAATCATCGCGATGTTCTCTGGTGTCGGCGTAAGCCTAATCGGTCTGTATTTAGGTGGTTTGTTAGGCGCTTTGGCATCTCTGTCTGTGATTGTTTTGCTTAACCGCAAGTCGGGCTTTCAGCCTGAACGTGTTTTGCTGACAGGTGTTGCTATTACAGCACTGATGAATGCAGTACAAAGCTTTGTTTTAGCTGGGGGAGATCCTCGTAGCTATCAAGTATTAGCGTGGCTTTCTGGCTCAACCTATTACGTTACTGAAGCAACACTTATACCATTGGCTGTAGCCGCTATTATTCTAGTTGGACTGAGTTTTGTTACCGCTCGATGGTTAGATATTCTACCGCTGGGTGAGGCGAGCTCCCGTGCTGTTGGTATTAAAGTGGGGCAGGCGAGAGGCTTGTTGTTGCTACTTGTTGCCTTATTGACAGTGAGTGCGACTTTGGTTGTTGGTCCTCTTAGTTTCATTGGCCTGATGGCTCCCCATTTAGCACGTTTGTTCGGGTTTAGTCGCGCTCGTGAACATCTTATCTGTTCCGCACTTGTCGGCATGGGTTTAATGCTATTGGCGGATTGGCTAGGCCGTCAGATGTTATATCCACAAGAAATTCCCGCAGGCTTGGTGGCATCTCTGATTGGTGGTATGTACCTAATGTGGGGACTTCGCAGACTCTAAAATCGAATTGAGGGAAATGATGCTCATATTTCCCTCATTTTTTGTTCTTTACTGATAATGATAATCAAAATAATAATTAATAAATGGAATTAAGATGAAGTTACTTTTCCAGTTGGCTCATAAACAATACAAAGCCTTAGCGCTTGTCATTTTACTTAGTGTTACCAGTGCATTTCTTAGCATCGGTGTCATTGCATTCATACAGTATGAACTTCTCAGTCAAACAACGAGCGTACATAGTGCTATCTGGCAATTTGCCGGATTATTAGTGCTGCTGCTCGTCACTGCAACGGTTGCACAGGTTTCACTTCACAAGTTAGGCCACCAATTTGTCTTTGCCAAGCGGTGCCAATTGGTGAAACAACTGATCAACACTGATATCGAACAAATTGAGGATGTCGGTAGCGCAGGTGTATTAGCTTCGTTAAATACGGACATTCGCAATATCACCATCGCCTTTGTGACTCTGCCTGAAATGATTTACGGATTGGTACTGACCGTGGTCGCCTTATCTTATTTGGCTTTCTTATCATTGCCACTATTTGGCGTCAGTCTCTTGATGCTCGGTGTGACGGGCATTATTGGCTACGGACTCGTTACACGTATCACTTTCCATGTTCGACAGGTACGCGAACTAGAAGATAAGCTATACCACGACTATCAGGCATTGATCGATGGACGCAAAGAGCTATCGCTTAACCCTAATCGAGCTCGTCGTTACTTCGAAGATGAGTTTAGCCCAAATGCTGCAGGCTACCGTGATGAGGTGACAAGAGCGGATATATACAATGGTTTTGCCGCCAATATGGCAAATACTATCGTTCTTGCCCTGATTGGTTTGAACTTCTATCTCGCACTTGGGTTAGGTTGGGCTAGCTTTGACGTCGCGTCTACGTTTGCATTAGTTATTTTGTTTATGCGTATGCCATTAATGGCCGCGGTGGGTGCTCTGCCAGGGCTCATTGGCGCCAATATCTCTATGCGTAAGCTTGAGTCTTTAGATTTAAGCGACAATCAAAACCTCATTGAGTCAAACTCGACCCCTGATACTTTTGACAATATCGACCTACAGCAGGTGACGTATGAGTATCGCTCAGACGGAGATGATCAACCCTTTAAAGTCGGCCCTATTGATTTCAAAGCTAACCAAGGTGAGATGATCTTTATCATAGGTGGTAATGGCAGCGGAAAATCAACGTTTGCTCGTTTACTGACAGGCCTTTATCGCCCGCACTCTGGTAGCGTCCTCCTCAATGGAAAACAGATGTTAGAACACAATTGGTCTGACTATCGTCAACAATTTTCTTCAGTGTTCAGCGATTTTTATTTGTTCCATCAAATCACTGATGGGCAAGGACAAGATATTCCCGAAAGCCAGATTAGCGAGTGGATGGAACGTCTAGAAATGAGTCACAAAGTATCGCAGGAAAATGGACGTTTGTCGGATGTACGCTACTCGCAAGGGCAGCGTAAGCGCTTGGCGCTGCTAATGGCCGTTGCAGAGAAAAGAGGTTGTATGCTCCTAGATGAATGGGCTGCTGATCAGGATCCTCGCTTTAGAAAAGTATTTTACCAACAGTTATTGCCGCTACTAAAAGAACGTGGTGTGACTGTGATTGCGATTACCCACGATGACCGCTATTTCGATGCGGCCGATCGCATCTTCAAAATGGATAGTGGACAACTGACGGAACTTGATACTACGGATAAATCACAAGCTCAACAAGCAGTAGAAAGTGTCGTCGCTTAAACAAATATCAAAACAATAAAAACAACGAATCAGTTGAGGAAATTATGAGTATTGACAGCCCAAATACAGAATTCACCGTCGTTATTAACCTTCAAGAGCAGTACAGCATTTGGCCGACTTATCATCCTATTCCAAATGGGTGGAAGGAAGTTGGGGTAACAGGTAACAAAGAAATATGCCTCGCCCACATTAATGAAGTGTGGACAGACATGCGTCCAAAGAGCTTACGCGATGCATTAGTCGAGTAATTATTCTCTTCTTGTCGCTAATACCAAGCAGAATAAATACCTGATTACCTATTTATCTCGATTGGTATTACTAATGGGTGTCTATTAGGCACCTGACATTCTAAAGTTTTTAGGTATACACATGTCAGTGGATGATATCTCGATGACTCCTGTCAATCTTGGCTGGGGCCCACTTGCTCATTCTCAACAACGCCTATGGTTGTTCCAACAACTCATGCCAGAAAGTATTGCTTACAATACGGGTGGGCTTCTGTGGTTGTCGGGGAAAGAGCTCAGTAAAGAAACGATAGTCGATACTTTCAATTCGGTAGTAGCGCTTCATAGCGCTGTTCATTTGGAAATTGAAGAGAAGGATGGACAACCTGCACAAATAGCGAGGTTCCAATCACCTCACATTACGTATATAGATGCTCGCGAGTATTGCGAACCTAAGGCATTTGCTTACAAAGATGCTCTGAAAAGAGTTCGCGAGCCTTATAACTTGGTCGCAGCTCCTCTCTATCGGTTAGCTTTGTATCAGGTTAGTGATGACAAGTTTGCGGTTTGTATCGCCGCACACCATATTATCGTTGATGCTTGGTCACTTCAGCTTTTAGTCAAAGCGGTTATTGACAACTTATCTGGTAAAACGCTTCGCGAACCCCGTGGACAAAGCTATCAAGCCTTCGCAGCGGAACAACAGCTTGTTGATTTGAGCGAAGATCAAAAGCAATGGCTAAATTTAGCACTAATGAGTGATGAGCCATGCATGTTGCCAGTGAGTAACAATGTTCAGAAAAATGCTTATCAGGCAGGGCACGTTGAAGATTCTTTGAGTAAGACAGAGTCAGACGCGGTGGCTCAAGTCGCCAAAGAACATGGTATTACTCGATTTGAAGTTTTGTCAGCAGCGATGCTGTTAACCCTAGGCAGCTACGCAAATCACGCACAACCCGCGATTAATGTACCAGCGTTAAATCGAAACTCTGCCAACCGACGCAACATAGGTTTTTACGTTAATAATGCGATTTTGGGTGTTCAGACGTCGGCGGACATGACCTTGTCTGATGTATTAAATCAGACCAAATCTAACTTACGTGATGCACTTAAATTTGAGCATCTGCCAATAGAAAAATTAATTGGTGGTATGCCTTTACCAACGACCGCTTTTAACTATCGTAGTCATGGACATAACCTGAATATCAAAACACACTGTGTCGAGGGAGTTTTTGAGGAATTCCCTGTAACGGAAACGCCTTTTGAGCTTGTTTTAGATGCGATTACAGGTGATGAGCTAGCGATCAGATTAGTCTATGCAAAAGAGAGGTTTACACCGGAACAGATAGATAACTTTCTCCAAAGCTACAAGGGTATTCTTAAGCAGTTTTGCCAGAGCCCTGAACGAAAACTATCGCAGCTGAAAACGCTTTCCTCACAGGATACGCTTCGTTTAAGCCAGCACGGTGAGGTTCAACAAACTTGGAAACCTGTGACCTTTATGGAACTGGTTACTGAAAAAGCTCAACAGCTTCCAGAAAAGATCGCGTTAAAACATGGCGAACATACGCTGACTTACGCTGAATTAGAGGCTCAATCGAATTTAGTCGCACACTCACTGCGTCAAAGAAAGATTGCAGGTGAAAGTGTTGTCGGTGTGATGATGGAGCGTGGCAACGATATGCTGGTCGCCATGTTGGGTATCATGAAAGCAGGTTGTGTATTCCTACCGCTTGATCCGGATTATCCTGCCGAGCGCATCAGCTTTATGCTCGAAGACAGCGAAGCTCAGCAGTTACTGACTCAACAGCACTTGATGGATAAGGCTCAAGTGCTTTTCATTCATTCAGGTGGTGCTCAAGAGTGCATTGCTATTGAATCTTTGCTGGCAGCTGAGGCACCAGTAACTGAGCTTGGTGATTGCTCATATCAAGATATCAACCTAGATCAGCTGGCGTATTTGATTTACACCTCTGGCTCAACAGGTAAGCCAAAAGGCGTTGCAGTCAGTCATTGCGGCCTGACAATGCATGTCCAGACGATTGGCGAGCAGTATGGCATGACGCCTGAAGACACAGAGCTGCATTTTGCCTCTATTAGTTTTGATGGCGCGGTTGAACGTTGGACTGTGCCACTAGCGTTTGGCTCAACGCTGGTCATTCGAGACCAACAGTTGTGGACACCAGAAAAAACGACTCAAGTATTGGTGGACGAGAGGGTCACTATTGCTTGTTTCCCGCCGAGTTATGCAGGCCCTTGGCTAGATTGGGTTGAACAAACTCAGCCAGACTTGTCTTTACGCTCATTGACACTGGGTGGTGAGGCATTTACCCGAGAAACCTTTGAGCGAATTCAACGGGTGGTTAATCCACCCCGCATCGTCAATGGTTATGGCCCGACAGAAACCGTCGTTACTCCGATGATCTGGCGTGCTTATCCAGACGATAAACTGGAAAGCTCATACGCGCCGATTGGTCAGCCTGTGGGTGACCGTAAGTTGTATGTTCTGGATGAGAATCTCAAACAGGTACCATTTGGTTCGGTTGGTGAGCTGTACATTGGTATGGAGTCTGGCCTTGCTCGCGGTTACTTGAAACGACCTGACTTGACTGCTGAACGTTTTATTCCGGATCCATTTGCCGCAAACGGCGAGCGTATGTACCGCACTGGTGATTTGGTTCGATTCAGACAAGATGGTGTTGTTGAATACCTTGGTCGTGCCGATCAACAAGTTAAAATTCGTGGTTTCCGTATTGAATTAGGAGAGATTGAATCTCGACTGCAAACGCTTTCCAATGCTGAGTTTTGTGCCGTTGTCGCACACGAGTCGCCGACAGGAAAGCGCCTGGTCGGCTATGTTCAATTGAGTGAAACAGAACAAAAATCTGAATCTCAATGGCGTCTAGAGTTAGCCTCCCAGTTGCCAGATTATATGGTGCCGTCACGTATCATTGTTAGCCAGACACTTCCTTTGACACCCGCTGGTAAGGTGGATCGTAAGCAACTTGCAGTACCGGATTGGGATGAAGAACAGAAAGCGGGAGCGCCGCTGGAAGGGGATATCCAACATCAGCTGGCTGTAATATGGCGTGAGCTCCTCAAAGTAGAGTCTATTGGTTCTGACAGCCATTTCTTTGCACTTGGTGGAGATTCCATTACCGCTTTGCAAATGGTAGGGAAACTTCGTCAACAAGGTTTGATGCTGACACCAAAACAAGTATTTGACCATCCTGTGCTTGGTGAAATGGCGCTATGTGTTCTCGATAGCCAAATCAAACCAGCTGAACAAGGTGAGCTGAATGGCAAAGTAGCCTTGCTGCCAATGCAGAAGCGATTCGTTGAACGAGGCTATTCTCATAAAAGCAAGCTAGATAAAAATGGCCAGCTTGAACTGTGCAACCAGTACGCAAAACTCAGTTTGCCAGCTCCGGTCAATGCAGACGCGATTGTTCGAGCACTTAAGCAAGTGGTGCAGCATCACGATAGTTTGCGCCTTTCTTTCGAGGCTCCTAATACGACAACATCTGACGCAGCAGAGTATCTAGCTGAATATGTTCCTAGCGCAGATTTTTCCTTCAACCTTTATGCAGAGCAGATAGACACCGATGCTGTGCAGAGTGCGATTAATCCGCCTGTTGGTAAGCAATTATCTGTCGGCTTGAACGTTGAGACGGGCGAAATGCTGGTTGCCGTTCACCACCTTGTCATTGATGCGCTTTCTTGGCCTGTGCTTCTTCAAGATTTGCTGGGGAGTTATCAGCAAGAAGTGGGTGCCAACTCTTATGCGTTCGCTTCTAAAACGCATAACCAGGCTGATTGGTATCAGGCATTAGAGAATCTACCTATCAGTCATAAACAGTCCGAATTCTGGATTGCTCAGCGAGCAGAACCTGCCTTTGCTGAAGGTTCTGCTAAGGAAGGTGAAAGAAATGGAATTCTTAAGCACGGTTACCATATAACCAAAGAGCTCGCCGAACCACTGCTTGCATCGACTCAGACCTTTGCCAGAATGAGCAAGGAGCAGACTTTGATGGCCTTGTCTGCACTTGCAGTAAAGGAAATTACCTCTGCAAACGAGGTCGTCATTCATCGTGAAAGCCATGGTCGATTCAGTGAGTCGTTTGGGTTGGATCTTTCACGCAGTGTTAACTGGCATACTTCGTTGTTCCCGCAAAAAGTTATGTTAAGTGACAGCATTAGTGAACTCTTAGCGAGTGTAAAAGATGGCTCTCATGCAATCACCGATGGTGGTTTGAGTTATTCCGCGGGTGTTGTTCAGCAGCAATGGCAGTATCAAGACCATGTTGATGTTCTATTTAACTTCCTAGGCCGAGCTGCGCAGGTTGATGTTAAAGGGGCTGAACTAGGTGAGTTTGGCTTATGGCGACCAGAAGACGCCAAAGCGGATGCCGCAATTGTATTGAATATCAGTGAAACTGATGATGGCTTTGACGTCGAATTGGAGTTTTCACTTTCTGCTCTGCCGAAAGATCAGTGTGATGTGTATGTTCATCACTTAGAAGCCGCAATCAAAGCAATGACGGAACATTGCACGTCTAACCAAGCCGTTTTGACACAAGCTGATGCGCCAAATACTCATCTGAGTCTCGCGACGTTAAGCCATGTAAGTGGTAACGCTCATCAACTTCCGAATCAAATTCTACCTTTGTCTACGCTACAGCAAGGTTTGTATTTCCACGCTCAGCTATCGCAAGAGACGAGCACCTACGTCAACCAAATTACCTTACCTATATTTGGCGCGGATGCGCGCCAGTTAGAAGAGGGTTGGAAGGTCTTGATGAAGCGTCATTCGATTCTGCGTAGTACGCTGCATCAAGTTGAAGGTCAGGCGCACCTGTATGTGTGGGATGACCTTCGTATCACGAGCAGAGTCTTTGATGGGCGAGAGGAAGCAGGCTTTGAACTGGAGTCCTATAAACGTTCACTCATTGAACAAGGGTTCGAACTGGAACAGGATGCGAGCGGCCAACAGCTAAAACCTTTGTGGCGAGTAGATCTAGTGACAACGGGCGACAATGAGATCGCTTGTATTTTTACGATTCACCACATTCTGATGGATGGTTGGAGCACAGGTGTTCTACTCAGCGAACTATTTGCTCACTACCAAAACATGAGCCTGCCTGTTGTCAGCCATGATTTTGCTGATTATTTAGAATGGGTTGTACAGCAAGAACCAGAAAGTGCTCAAGAGTACTGGCGTGAGTATTTGAATGGTGTTGAAGCGCCAACAATGTTGGTTGAACAATACGGTTCGCACACAGATAAACTAGGGCATGTGCGCCACAACGTGGACTTCAGTGCTGAGGTACTAAGCAGCTGGCAGTCTCAACTGAAGTCTTCTGGCATCACTCTGAACACTCTCATTCAGGGCGCATGGCTACTAACGCTTCACCGTTACACGGGTCAGTCTCAGCCTGTTTTCGGTAATACCGTAGCGGGTCGACCGACATCATTGGCAAACAGTGAAGCTATGGTTGGGCTTTTCATTAATACCTTGCCTGTTACATCGATGGTCGACTGGCAGGCGAAAACCGGTGAATGGCTTGCCGATATACAGGAGCAGGCGAGTGCACAGCGTGAATTCAGCCATGTCTCTTTGTCAGAGGTACAAGCACTTTCTTCGCTAGGAGATGCACCACTGGCTGGTGAGAATCTGTTTGATTCGTTAGTGGTGTTTGAAAACTATCCATTGGATGAGAACCTGTTTAGTGAAACTGGCCTTAAAATTGGCGAGCCTGACAGCTATGAGTTTACGCATTACCCGTTAACGCTGGCGGTATTGCCAGGCGAATCATTACGTATTGTGTTTGCGTACGACTCAGCGAAATTCTCGCGGTCAGATATTGATGCGCTGTCAGCAACGACGTCTCATTATCTTGAACAGCTTGTCGATAAGCTGACTTACAACCTGAGTGATATTCATGTATTGGACGCCGAACAACAGTCTCGCTTGTCTGGCCATGTAAAAGCATCTGAACCTTGGACTTATAAACCCTTCACTGAACTGTTAAAAGAGCAAGTGCTCGCTCAACCAGATAGAGAAGCGCTTGTGGCGAATCCTCTTAGGGGAGCGGCCTTATCAACTAGTGGCTCGGAACGGCTTGCTTTGTCATACCAACAGCTGGATGATTTCAGCGATGGCGTGGCCGCTGAGCTAATCGCACGTGGAATTCAACGAGACCAACGGGTTGGTGTGATGTTTGCCCGTGGAGCCGACATGCTGGTGGCAATGATCGGTGTTTTGAAGGCAGGAGCAGCATTCTTACCTTTAGACCCTTCATACCCTCAAGACCGACTGGCCTACATGGTTGAAGATAGCGATGCACAATGGTTAATTTCTGACAATAGTTCGCAACAGTTGGCAAGCGAGATTTGTCAGCGAGATAACATCATTGCGTATTCTGAAATCGACCTTCAGCAGCCTCTTATAAATCGTCCTGAACTTTTAGAAGAGCAGCTGGCGTATGTGATCTATACCTCCGGCTCAACGGGTAAACCTAAAGGTGTGTGTGTTTCTCATTCAGGTCTGAGTATGCACGTTCAAACTATTGGCCAACGATATGGCATGACGCCACAAGACATCGAGCTGCACTTTGCTTCGATCAGTTTTGATGGTGCCGTTGAGAGATGGACTGTCCCTCTAGCCTTCGGCTCAAAACTGGTGATTCGAGACCAGCAGCTTTGGAGTGCGCAAGAGACATGTGAAGTGCTTGAGCGTGAAGCCGTGACAATCGCGTGCTTCCCGCCAAGCTATGTTGGACCACTGCTTGAGTGGATCGAAATTGATCAGCCAACGTTAGCCGTACGCTCTTGGACTCTGGGCGGCGAAGCCTTTACACGAGAAACCTATTTCAAGCTTCAGCAGGTACTGAATCCGAAGCGTATTATTAACGGATACGGCCCGACGGAAACAGTCGTGACGCCAATGATCTGGCAGGCTTATCCTGAAACGCCGCTAGAAAGTGCTTACGCACCTATCGGTACTGCTGTCGGTGCACGTAGTCTGTATGTATTGGACTGCGACCTTCGTCCGGTTCCGTCTGGTGTCAGTGGCGAATTGTACATTGGTGAAGAAGTTGGCTTAGCTCGCGGTTACCTTGATCGTCCAGACTTAACGGCCGAGCGTTTTGTTCCCGATCCATTTGCGAATAATGGAGAGCGCATGTACCGCACTGGCGACTTAGTTCGCTGGCGCGAAGATGGCGTGATGGAGTATCTGGGTCGAGCTGATGACCAAATAAAAATTCGAGGCTTCCGTGTCGAATTAGGTGAAATCGAGTCACGATTACAGAGCATCAGTGGCAGTAAACTGAGTGCTGTGACCGCCTTTGAAGGTTCAGCTGGAAAGTACTTGGTCGGCTACGTAGAAGGTCAGGCTGACCTAATAAGCTGTGATGATATTCTCGCTCAAATGGTGAAAGTACTGCCTGACTACATGGTGCCTTCGCAGCTTGTGGTTATGGATTCGATGCCGTTGACGCCAGCAAGTAAAGTCGACAAGAAAAAACTGCCGCAGCCTGATAATCATGTTCAGCACAAAGCCTATGAAGCACCAGAAGGTGAGATAGAGCAGCTTCTGGCACAAGAATGGCAAGCCTTGTTTGGGCTAGAGAAAGTCAGCCGTAATGATGATTTCTTCGCTATGGGTGGTCAGTCATTGCTCGCTACACAGCTTGTTGGACGTTTGCAGCAAAAACACCAGATTCGTCTTTTACTTCAGAGTGTCTTTGATTCTCCAAGACTAGATGTGATGGCAACTCAGTGTACATCACTCAAAGAACCCGCAGTCACGATCAAAGCAGTGCCGCGCATGGAATACATGCCAGTGAGCGCTTCGCAAAAGCGTTTGTGGTTTGTTCAACAGCTGATGACTGAAAGCTCTGCGTATCACATGCCGCTTGGCCTTAAGTTAAAAGGCGAAGTGAATAGAGAGTGGTTAGAGCAGTCGTTGCGCACTGTGATAGGCCGCCATGAAGCTTTGCGTACCAGCTTCGTGCAGGTAGATGGCGAGCTGATGCAGTCTATCCATTCTGATGACGATTTAAGTCAATTCGTATTAGCAGAATACTCAGCTGATGAGTTCTCCCGCTTAGAGGTTCAGCGCCTTAACTGGATCGGTGAAACCTTTGATTTGTCATCGCCTTCATTATTGAGAGCTTATTTAATCAAGCATTCAGAACAGGAATTTGAGTTGCTTCTGATTGTCCATCACATCATCTCTGATGGAATTTCGATTCAAAACCTAATGCGAGAGCTGTCGGCGGTTTATTCGTCCTACGGTCATTCAGGTCAGTTTGAATCAAACATTGAGACTGACGCACTGGATTACGCCGATTACGCTAGCTGGCAGCAAGAGTGGTTAAATTCAGATAGCGCCAAAGAATCACTTTCATGGTGGAAAGCGGCGTTAGCGAAAGATATTGAGCCGCTTGTTCTTCATAGCGATGTCGCGAGAGACCAGCTCGAAACCACCGGTCAGCGTCATCACTTTACTCTGACCAAGCAGCAGGTCAACGCGATTGAGACTCTTGCTGCACAAAGCGCAACGACTCCGTTTAACGTTATGTTAAGCCTGTGGCACTTATTGCTTCACAAGTATTCTGGGCGTGATGAAATTCGAGTCGGTATCCCTGTTGCGGGCCGAACACAACCGGACACTCAGCAGATGCAAGGTTGCTTCATCAACAACTTGGTGATCCCTTCGCATTTAGACGCGGCAATGAGTTACGACAACCTGCTCCAAGAGACAAAACGTTTTACTGAGCAGGCGTTGACCCATCAAGATGTGCCATTTGAGGTATTGGTAGAGTCTCTTGGTGTAACGGGTAATTTGCAGCACCATCCGTTGTACCAGACGAGTTTCAACTTCCAACGTATTGAGCGCTCAATTCTCGCTGAATGGGGAGGAGTACAAGCAGAAGCGTTTGATCCTGGCGTGGTCGCGGCTCAGTTAGAGTTGAGCTTAGATGTTCAGGCCTATGATGACGGCGAATGGAGTGGTTTTGTTAACTATGCAGCACCAGTATTCGATCAAACGTTTGTCGAAGCGTTACTTGCTCACTGGCTCAAGCTGCTTGAACAAGTTGCATTGAATCCCAACGCGATGCTGTCTGAGCTCAAATTGGTTGATTCTGATGAGCTCGTACAAATTGAAGCATTTAACGCGACGAAGAAATCATGGGGTGGCATGCTTCCTCCACCAGTCGCTGTTGAAGCTCAAGCGAAGCGCACCCCTGAGGCGATTGCTTTGTCCATGGGGCAGCAGTCGATGACTTACGCTGAATTCGACTGCAAAGTGAATCAGTTGGCTCAGTGGCTACGTCAACAAGGTGTGGGTGAAGAAACCAGAGTTGGCCTTGGTTTACCACGTTCGTTTGAACTAGTGATTGGCTTACACGCGATTACTCGTGCTGGTGGTGCTTATGTGCCATTGGACCCAAGTTATCCGGCTGAACGTTTGAATTATATTCTTGAGTCTGCGGACGTATCTATCTTACTGACCGATAGTGAGACCTTGCCACAATGGCCAAAGAATCCTCAATGTCAGTATGTGGCGCTAAATCAGGCTGAGATCTTACAGCAAGTCAACGAGCAGAGCACTGTGGCTCCGGTGGTAAATTGGCAGGCTGATCAGTCGCTGTATGTCATCTTTACTTCCGGTTCTACAGGACTACCAAAAGGCGTGGTAAACACCCAGTCTGCACTACACAACCGTTTGGCTTGGATGCAAAACGAGTATCAGTTAGATGCCAGTGACTGTGTTCTCCAGAAAACACCGTTTAGCTTTGATGTCTCGGTGTGGGAGTTCTTCTGGCCGCTTATGTATGGTGCAAGGCTAGCGATTGCTGAGCCAGATCACCACCGACAACCTGAGCTATTGCAGAGCACCATTCGAGAGCAGGGCGTAACGACGATCCATTTCGTTCCTTCAATGCTTCATGCTTTTGAAAGCGAAACGGATATTGGAGTGTGTAGTAGTCTGCGCCGCATTATTTGTAGCGGTGAAGCTTTACCTGCTGAGTTGACTGAAAAAGTGTTGGCGGGTGCGCCAGATTGTCAGCTGCATAACCTCTATGGTCCGACTGAAGCGGCTATTGACGTGACTTACTGGCAATGTGAATTACCTGTCGGTAAACGCATCCCGATTGGTCATGCGATTAGCAACACTCAACTTCATATACTGGATGATTGCTGGAATCCAGTCCCAGTTGGTGTGCCTGGTGAGTTATACCTTGCGGGAGATGGCCTCGCGCGTGAGTACTTATCCAGACCAGATTTAACAGCCGATCGCTTTGTGCCAAATCCGTTTGTGTGCGAGCAAGATGGGAACATTGGTTCTCGTATGTACCGCACCGGTGACCAAGTAGTTCGCATGCCAGATGGCAGACTTGAATATCTGGGGCGATTGGATCATCAGGTAAAAATTCGTGGGCTTCGTATTGAGTTGGAAGAAATTGAGAATGTTCTTAACCAACACGATGATGTTGATGAATCTGCAGTCATAGCTTATGAGCATCAAACAGGCACGCAGCTTGTCGCCTACGTGGTTTGTGGTGAGTGGAATTCAGAAAAAGAAACCGCTGCTAAAGCACATTTGAATGACCACCTTCCAGACTACATGGTTCCTGCAATCTACGTTGCACTGGATGAAATGCCTCTTTCACCTAATGGTAAGCGTGATCGCAAAGCACTGCCTTCTCCAGAATGGAGTCAAGTGGAGTATCGCGCCCCAGAGAGTGAACTGGAAATTTGGTTTGCCAACACTTGGCAGCAAGTCCTTGGCTCCGCAAAAGTGGGCTTAGATGATAACTTCTTTGCGCTCGGAGGCCATTCTCTGTTAGCCACACGTATCGTCGCTCAAGCACAAAAAGAGCTCGACTTAGCGATCTCATTAAAAGACTTCTTTGCCGCTGGAACGCTACAGGCGTTAACGGATGCGCTTCAATCTCAGTATCAGGCAAACAATGAACAAGAACAGGATGAACTCGATGCCATGGCTGCACTAATGGACGAGTTGGAATTGTTATGACCCAAGAATCAAATTCAAAAGCACAACAAAAACCAAAAATAGACAAATTTGCATTAGCAAAACGTTTTCTAAACCTTGGTGAGCAAGAACAGGCGAAATTTATCGCTCTGCTTGACGCCAAAGGAATGAGCTTCGAAAAGCTACCGATTGCCCCTGCTGAGGAGGTGCGTGATGTGCCTCTTTCTCCGGCACAGAAACGACTTTGGGACATCTATCAGCTTGATGCTGGTAATAGTGCTTACCATATCAGTGGTGGTTTTGAGCTCATTGGTGATCTCTCTACCGATAAAATGGAACTGGCGCTTGCGGAAGTCATGAGCAAGCACCACGCCTTAAGGACACGCTTTGTTGTTACGGACCAAGGTGAGCCGAGACAACATGCTGACCAACACTATATTGCTCACGTTGAGCTTAAAGACGGCAGAAACTTAACTGAAAATCAGCTGGGCGAATGGACAGCAGAATTTATTGCCAAGCCGTTTGATTTGCTTCATGAGATGCCGGTGCGAATGGCGTATATTCGCGCATCTGAAGATAAAACTCATGTGATCATCGTGATGCATCATATTGTCTCTGACGGCTGGTCTATCGGATTGTTTATACAGGACTTGGTCGCCGCCTATCAGGGTGAGTCTCTAAAACCATTGAGCATTCAGTACAGTGACTTTTCTGTCTGGCAGGATGCACTATTAAAAGCGGGGAAAGGGGATGAGGATCTTCAATTCTGGCAGCAAGAGTTATGTGATAAGCAGCCGCAAAAACTGTTTGAGTGGACGGGCGATATTGCACCTAATCAGCGTCGAGAAGCACAGCAGATTAGTCTTGAGTTTGATGGCAATGCTTCTCAACGTATTGCACGCCTTGCAAGGCAAAATAACGTCACCACTTCGAGCTTTTGGCTAGCCATTTGGCAGGCTGCGCTGTTCAAGTTGACAGGGCGTAATGATATCAATATTGGTATGCCAATGGCTAACCGCGCCCGACCAGAAGCATCTGACGTTATTGGCTTTTTCGTTAACACTAATGTGGTTGCGCAAGACGTAAAACCTGAGCATAGCTTTGGTCAAATCATGACTAGAGCTCACAGCAAAGTGCTGGAGATTCAGGAACATCAACTATTGCCGTTTGATCGTGTGGTTTCTTCATTGTTGACGGAAAGGTTGGTTGGCGAAACGCCTTACTTTCAAGTGTTGTTTAATCATCAGGTCAATCAAACCGAGTCGGTCGAGTTTGCTCCGGGTGTAGCGGTAAAGCCGCTGTTGCTTAAAGGCAACTTCGCACTGTTTGATGTCGCTTTGGATGTGTTGGAATCTTCGAACGGTACTCAGGTAACGCTGACCTTTGCCAAAGATCGTATCGACCCCGAGATGATGGTTTCGCTTACTAGCACTCTGAATTTGTTGGTCTCACAAGCAGAACAAAACCTGAATACACCAGTGGCTGCGCTTAACTCACTGGATGAGGCTCAACTCGCCAGATTATCAGAACTGTCGCAGCCAGAAGGTGAGTGGCGTTATCAACCTGTCACTGATTTGTTCGATCTTCAGGGTATGGAGCAACCTTCAGCCATTGCATTAAAACATGGCCAGCAAAGTGTCTCGTTTAAACAGCTGGAAGAAAAATCGAACCAGTTGGCGAATCAGTTAGTGGAACAGGGTGTCGTTCGCGATCAAGCTGTGGGCGTTCTTTTTGAGCGCGGCAACGATATGATCATAGCGATGATCGCCATTATGAAGGCTGGTGGGGCGTTTCTACCACTTGACCCTGATTATCCGACCGACCGATTGGCTTACATGATCAAGGGTTCTGCTGCGAGCTTGGTTATCAGCGATCAATCATTGCATTCTCGTTGGGAAGAGATTGATTCACACGTTCTCTCTAATACACAAGAGGTATCCCATTCAGAGCATGCCTCTAAAGTTTCACCGCTTTATATAGATGAGCTAGATTGGCAAGGTCTCTCAAAAGCCAAGCCAGAAGTAGAACTCTTGCCGGAGCAGTTGGCTTACATCATCTACACATCAGGGTCGACGGGTAAGCCAAAAGGCGTCGCGATTGCCCACGATGGCCTGAGTATGCATGTGCAGACGATTGGTGCTCAGTATGGGATGACGCAAGATGACGTTGAACTCCACTTTGCTTCAATCAGTTTTGATGGGGCGGTAGAGCGCTGGACCGTACCGCTGGCATTTGGCTCTCGTTTGGTGATTCGCGATCAGCAACTTTGGAGTGCGGAAAAGACCTGTGATGTCCTCAAGCAGGAAGGGATTACGATAGCCTGTTTCCCTCCAAGTTATGTCGGGCCTTTATTGGACTGGATTGAGACGACTCAGCCTCAGTTAAATGTACGTTCTTGGACTTTGGGTGGTGAAGCCTTTACCCGTGAAACCTATGACCGCCTGCAATCTGTTGTAAACCCACCACGTATTATCAACGGCTATGGGCCAACAGAAACCGTGGTGACACCCATGATCTGGCGGGCTTACCCACACGATAAGCTGACCAGTGCTTATGCACCTATCGGTCAACCTGTTGGGGCTCGTAGACTTTACGTGTTAGATGGTTTGCTTAACCAAGTTGCCGAAGGCGCAGTCGGGGAGTTGTACATTGGTGAAGAAGTCGGCCTAGCACGCGGGTATCTGGGTAAGCCCGATATGACCTCAGAAAGATTTATGCCGGATCCATTTACCAGTAATGGCGAGCGTATGTATCGCACTGGTGACTTAGTTCGTTGGCGAGAAGACGGTGTCATGGAGTATTTTGGCCGTGTTGACCAACAGATAAAAATCCGTGGATTCAGAATAGAGCTGGGTGAGATTGAATCAAGGCTTCAGCAAATATCCGGTGTTGAGACTTGCGTAGTTGCGGCGCACCGTCATGGATCTATGACCCACCTTGTGGGATATCTGCATGGCGCTGATGCAGAAAAGACTGATAGCGTTTCAATATTGTCTGAACTTGCTGAGCACTTGCCTGAGTATATGGTTCCAGCGCATTTAGTGGTGCTAGATAGTTTGCCCTTAACTCCAGCAGGGAAGGTAGATAGAAACTCTCTGCCGGAACCAGAATTCAAATCTGTATTGTCGCAAGGTTTGCCACCGCAAGATGAGAAAGAAACCCTCCTTGCTGAGGTTTGGCAAGAGTTACTAGGTATTGAGTCCGTCAGCCGAGAAGATAGCTTCTTTGCGTTAGGTGGAGACTCTATATTGAGCCTTCAGCTAGTGAGCAAATTGAAACTGGCAGGTCTGAACGTATCTCCAAAGCAAGTATTCCAAGCGCCAGTATTGAGCGAGTTAGCACAAGTACTTGAAGCAGCGGTTGAGCAAGAGCAAAGAGAGTTACCAAAAGAACCATTTGGTCTGATGCCAATTCAGGCTCATTTCATGGCGCAAAACTTTGCTCAGTCAAACCACTGGAACCAGCATGTGTGTGTTGAGTTGAAGCAGGATATGGATATTCAGGCACTGGATACTGCGCTCAAAGGGTTAGTAGAGCACCATCCCGCGTTGAGATTGTCGTTTTCTAAAAATGAGGGTAAATGGCAGCAGCAATACGTTAAGAATGTTTCCTATGATCTTCTGTGGAAAACTCAGCTAGATAGTTTAGAAGCGTTCGAAGTGTTTGCTCACGAGTTGCAAACAAGCCTTGATATCGGAGCCGGCCGACTGATTCAGGCAGGCTACGCTCAAATCGAGGGGCAGAAATCTCGCTTGATGATTGTAATTCATCACCTAGCTGTAGATGGCGTCTCATGGCGAATCCTGATGGATGATTTATGGCGTGCCTATCAGCAAACGCTTTCTAGTGACGAAAACTCAACGAAAACAGTTGAGCTCCCACCTGTTTACACCTCTTTGGATATGGCGGTAGGTAGCCTCAATAAATGGGCATCGACAGAACAAGGCAAAGCTAGGAAAGCCGTTTGGGATGAACAGGCTTTCCACGCAGAAAATACACATGCTAAAGCAATCTATGGCAACAAGCGCTCACTAAAGGTTGAGCTAAGCCGAGAAGTAACGTCTGTTTTATTAAGCTGTGAAAATATCATAGTTGAACTTGTCTCTGCATTATCCGCGACTATGGGGAGTAACGAAGGTACTCAAAGCGTGTATCTAGAAAGTCATGGTCGTGATGAGTCCGTCTTTGAAGGTTTAGATCTTAGCCGCATGGTGGGCTGGATGACGAGCCTATATCCGATGACTTTGAATGCCTCAGATTCTAGAGACGATATCGCCGATCGTATGGCGCTATTGAGCCAAGACTCAGGCATTGGCTATGGACTGCGTTACTTAGACGGTGAGCCTCAAGAACAAGGTGCGGCACTAACCTTCAATTACCTAGGGCAGTATCAAGGCAATAGTTTTGCGCATTGGTGTCAACCTGTGTCGTCAAATTCGCATGATCAAGCAGATGGTAACACTATGTTGACGCCTTTGGTCATCAATGCTCAAGTTGTGGATGGTGTATTAAGCGCAGATTTTGAATATGCAACGAGTCATTATTCTCAATCAGATATCGAGGCCAAAGCTGATACATGGAAAGAAAAAATTGAATTGTTACATTCGGCACTCAAATCTCAAAAAGGCGAGGTGATAGAAGCTAAAGCTAACCTCAAACTGATCGAGAAGCTCAATGCTAATGTTGCAGGGATTGCACCTGTATTCTGTATTCACCCAGTAACAGGCAGAACAGTAGGCTATCAGAAATTAGCTCAAGCATTGGCGGGCAAACGCACCGTTTATGGTGTTCAGTCTCAGAGCTTCGTCTATCCAAATCGCTTTGACACTTCGTTTAGCGCAATGGCTGATACTTATTGCGCGACTATTCGTGAAATACAGCCATCAGGGCCTTACACATTGATTGGTTGGTCGCTTGGTGGCGCGCTGTGTCAAGAAGTCACAGCTCGTCTCGAAGCTGCGGGTGAAAGTGTTGCTTTCCTCGGCCTATTGGACTGCTATGTACCGGGCACTGAAATTGCTGAAGACCAATGGGAGTCGCCGAAAGCAAAAACCAAGCTTATCGAGCACCTAGAATTGCTATTAGGTAAGTTATCGGAAGGGCAGAAGCAAATCTGTCTTGCAGGATTTGATCAATCATCACCTGACAAATGGCCAAACGTATTCTCATCTTGGTTGGCTCAACAAAACTTCGATCACTATCTGTCTGAAAGTGCGCAGCAGATGCTGTACAGCTGGGCGGTAGAGCAGCACATGCGTGCGTTATGTCATAACTATACATTGCCAAAGATCTTAACTAAGCCAGTTGCCTATTGGGCTGGTCAACCACAGGGTCGAGACAAACTATTACGTGAAAAGCTATCTGCGGTTAACGCTCTCTTAAGCAGTAAGGTGTTTGATACCGATCATTTGGGAATTGTACAGGACGAACGTGTTGTTAATAAGCTTGGGTACTTATTAATAAACAATACATTATAGATCCATAACGACTAATTTATAGATTCCATTTTATTATAAAACTCGTTACACTTCGTTTGCATTGAAATGCTAATGATAACAATTATCATAACTATTAATATAATATTCGGTTTAGCCGAGAGTTAAGGAGAAACATATGAATCGGCAGTTTATGCTGAGCCCAGCGTGTTTGGCAGTAACATTTGCCTTGTCTACTGGTGTAGTTAATGCAGCAGAAGATGAAACAGTAGTGGTGGTAGGTCAGCAGCACGAGAGTTCAGTTGGACCAGACTTCAGTTATCTAGGACAAAAGAGTCGCACAGCGACCAAAACAGATTTGGCTATTCATGAAACACCTCGCGCAGTTTCTGTTGTCACACGAGAGCAAATGGATGACCGAGCGTCTATCAGTATCTCGGATGCACTTCAGTACACTCCAGGTATTCAAGCTAACCATTATGGCGATGACAACAAACAAGATTGGTTTGTTGTACGCGGTTTCGCGCAAGCGGGAACGGGTCTTTACCAAGATGGGACGCGTCTTTACTCGGCCGGTTTCTACAGCTGGCAAATTGACCCGTTTGGTCTAGAGCGCGTAGAGATTCTTCGTGGCCCTGCATCGGTCCTGTATGGACAAAACCCTCCTGGTGGACTAATCAATACTGTGAGTAAACGACCTCAGTTTGACGGTGGCTCAGGTCAAGTAGCTTTAGAGTATGGATCGTTTGACAGAAAGCAGATTAGCGTAGATGTTAATCGCGAGATCAACGAAGATGTCGCATTCCGTTTAGTAGCTATGGGCCGTAAGAATGGTACCAAAGTCGATAATGTTGACGCAGAGCGCATTTTAATTGCCCCTTCTTTAGCGTGGAACATTAGCGACAGTACTAACATTACTTTCCTAACTAGCTATCAGAAAGATGACTCAGACCCGTACTTGCAATTCTTGCCGGTAGAGGGCACGTTGACGCCTAATAAAAATGGTCAGATTCCTGATAATTTAGCTATCGGGAATCCGGGTTGGGAAAAATTTGAACGTGAACAACTCTCAGTAGGCTATGAGTTTGAACACCAATTCAATGATTCTCTAAGCTTCGGTCAATCGACACGTTACAGCCGTATGGATATTGATTTACGTCAGATGTACTTCTCTATGTACGCAGCTGATGCTCCGACCATTCAAACGCAGATGGGCCCTGTTAATCTAGGGCAAGTGTTAGACCCTACAGGTTCACGAGAGACGATTGTCAGAAATGCAACGACTGAAAAAGGTCATTCAGATGCGTTTAATATTGATAACCGCCTTGTTTATAAATTCCGCACTGGCCCAGTAAAGCATACGTTATTAACCGGCATTGATTATCAACAGATTAAGATTGATGGCCAAGACTATGCTGCTGATCCAACCGTAGCCGATGGAAATGGTACAACAGCTTTAGGTACAGCGGATCCAACATTTAATATGTTTAATCCTACGTATACAAATAACGTTGTATTGCTGAATCCAAAGACACTTCAGCCTTTAACGGATGCTGATCTGGAAACTACGATTACCAAAAATCGCCAAGTTGGTTTCTATCTACAAGATCAAATGCGCATCAATGATTGGGTAGTACAAGCTGGCGTGCGTTACGATGATACATCTAATGAGCAACGCAACCAGACAACAGGTACAGCGTATGAAGCTGATTACCAAGAATGGACTTCTAGTGCGGGTGTCGCGTACGTAATGGGCAATGGTTTTACGCCTTATGCTAACTATGCTCAATCCTTTGAACCACAAATCCGTACAGTAACCAATCAGCCAGCGGAGCCGGAGCGCGGCGAGTCGTTTGAAATTGGTTTGAAGTATCAGCCTAGAAGCTTTGATGGTTACTTTAATCTGTCTGTTTATGATGCAGCTAAGACTGATGTCGTACAAGTTGATGGTTCAGATATCAAGCAAGTGGGTGAAATCCGTAACCGAGGTATTGAACTTGAAGCAGTTGCCAATGTAACTCAATCTCTAACTCTTATCGGTAACATCACTCATCTTGATTCAGAAATCAAAGATGACAAAGACAAGTCGCTCGTTGGTAAGACGCCTCAGCAAGTGGCAGATACGCTAGCTTCAGCGTGGGCTAAATACCAGTTCTTTGATGGTGTGCTTAATGGTCTAAGTGTTGGTGGTGGTGTGCGTTACACAGGTGACACGTATGCTGGTAACGATAATACCCAGAAGGTGTCAGCTTACACATTGTATGATGCGACGGTGAGTTACCGTTTCCAAGACTACAAGTTCCAAGTGGCTGCGAAAAATATCTTTGATAAAGAGTACATCGCAACATGTACAAGCAATTACTGGTGTTACTACGGTGACCGCCGCAACGTTATTGCGAGCTTGAGCTATGACTGGTAACAGTCATGCCCTAAACACTCTGCCCATTGGGCAGAGTGTTCAACAGCAAGGGGATAAATGCTGCATTGATCTTGGTGAAGGTAGAATAACGGTTAGTAAAGAGAGCGGTGGATACTGGAGAGTTAGTGAGAATACATTAACGGATTCAGAGTACGTCAAAGCTTTGGTACTGCTGCTTGAGCAGCGCAAAGATATTCGATGTATTGAGCTTAACGAGAATTCTTCCTCTGCTTTAGAAGACATAATTCAAGTTAGCGCTGAAGGCATCAAACTTGTTTGGCGAGAAATCTTGCTTCAATTGCCAGAGTTTTGGTTGCAACAGCAACGTCGATTAATGCCGCACAAGCAAATTCTGGCAAGTAATGGTTATCACCCTATACGTCCAAGGCCGCAAAAAGGAGAGCTATACCGTCGTTATATTCCAGAGTTAGAGCAAACGCTTTCTCTCGTAGGCCTTAATATCGACGACCATACACAACTATTTTCTAAATGGCAGAACAGTCACAGAGTCGCTGCTTTTTGGGAGCAAACAGGCACCCTTGAAGAGCATAAGTCTTATCTAGAAGAGCAACTCTCGAATGACAAGAATCAATTACTGATTGTTTGTTTAAACAACGAACCATTTGCTTATATCGAGGCCTACTGGACGAAAGAAGATCGTATTGCACCTTATTATGCCGCTGGTGATTACGATCGTGGCATTCATATGCTTGTTGGAGAGGAGCATCACCGAGGCAGCCACAAGGTTGCGGCTTGGCTTCCTTCTGTATGCCATTACCTTTACCTATCAGATCCAAGGACAGAAAAAATTATCAGCGAGCCAAGAGCGGATAACGCCAAAATGATTGGTTATCTCAAACAGTATGGCTTCGCCAAGTTAAAAGAATTCGACTTCCCTCATAAGAGGGCAGCGTTAATGTGTCAGTTGAGAGATACCTTTTTTAGCGATTGCTATTAATGTTTTGGGTATCTTGGAATTAAAGGGCCAAAGAGCTCAACAAATTTAAGAGGTTAAAAAATGACAGACCAGATTAAGGAATATGATGTGTTAGGTGTGGGTTTTGGCCCAGCCAACCTGTCAATTGCAATTGCGTTAGAAGAAACTGCTCAGCATCAAGAGTTGAGTTATTGTTTCTTAGAGCAAAAATCTCACTTTGAATGGCATGGCGGAATGCTGCTAGACGGTACTCGAATGCAAATTTCGTGTCTTAAAGATCTAGTCACTTTGCGTAATCCTATCAGCCCATATTCTTTTGTTAATTATCTTCATTCCCACGATCGTTTGAGCTCTTTTATTAACTTAGGCTCTCTTCATCCTTCTCGTGTTGAATTCAATGACTATCTGACTTGGGTTGCGAATCAATTTGATTCTGTCGTCACTTATGGTCAACGTGTGATTGATATCGAACCGATTGAAGTGGATGGAGAAATTGCTAAGGTTCGTGTCGTTTCGACAGATATTGATGGCAACCAAACAGTGCGTATCGCAAAAAACCTTCTGATTGGAATGGGCGGTATGCCTAAATTGCCGGATCTGTTCAACGGTTTAGATGATGAAAAAGTCATTCACTCTTCTAAATATAAAGTATGGCGCGAGCAGTTTAATGCCGGTACCGAAACACCTAAAATTGCGGTTGTGGGTGCGGGCCAAAGTGCAGCGGAGATTTTCGTCGACCTAACAAATCGTTATGAAGATGGCGAAGTACACTTGGTTAACCGTAACTTTGCTCTACACCCAGCTGATGATAGTGCATTTGTAAATGAGATCTTCGATCCAGAGTTTACTGACCATGTTTATTCAAGCTCGGATGAAGAACGTAAGACGATTCTGTCACGTTTCAATGGTACAAATTATTCAGTGGTCGATACTGAAGAGCTCAGTGCCATCTATGAGCGTTTATACCTGCAGAAAGTCACAGGTGAAGGACAGCATCAGCATTTACGTTGTCATGACATTCAAGAAGTTGGCCAAAAGGAAGGTAAAATTTCACTGCGATACAATGACAGAATTCACACTGAGCAGAATTGGCACGACTATGACGCTGTTGTCCTTGCTACCGGTTATCGTTACGATCAATTTAACCAGATGCTCGACAAACTTGAACCTTTGATGTCGGATAAACAGGTAGAACGCCACTACCGTTTACCAATGCAAGACTCTTGTAAAGTTAACGTGTTCCTACAAGGTTGTTGTGAATCTTCACATGGACTAAGCGATACCTTGCTATCTGTGCTTGCAGTCCGTTCGAAAGAGATCGTTGAATCACTGTACTCAAACCTTGAGTCAACAAAAGAGCCAGTAAAAGCCTAGTATTGGCTAGTGAACTTGTCGTAGCTTCTAAATCTGCGACAAGTTTTATTTTTTATAATCCTTTCCCACCGCTACCTCACTTTGCTATTTTAACTATTCATTGTTATGTGTGATGAGTTGAAATCAGTGCAAAGGAGAAGCAAATGAGCTATTTAGTTGAAGGATCTTGCCAATGTGGTCAGGTCTCATACAAATTAACCCAACCACCTAAAATGGTCGCCGCCTGCCACTGTATTGAATGTCAAAAACTGTCTACTGCACCTTTTAGTGTCACTGCGATTGTTGACGCTCAAGACATTGAGTTTACTGGAGAGTTAAAAGAGTGGCAGCGTCTCGCGCAAAGTGGCAACAAAAACTACGCTAAATTTTGCCCTGAATGTGGTAACAGAGTCTATCATTTCAACCCTGACGATCAGTCAACACTTAAGCTTAAACTAAAAGCCAGTACACCGACCAATCATGATGTTTTTGAACCAACGGTACATGTTTGGGTGAGCGAGAAACAAGATTGGTATCAGTTGCCTGACGGTATAAAAGCCTTCGATAAACAACCTTAATCTTCATACGCCAGTTGAGTTTCATCCATTCGAGCGTAGAAAGAATGGACTTCGATGATTGTACTAAGCTCATTTAAACGACGGATTAACTTAGCGTTAAGTTTTGTGCCTGCTTTAAGTAAGCAGCCCCCCGTTTTTACGCAGATATTTTCTAGTACAATCATTCCTTCTTTAAGCTCAGATAGGGTTCCTATTTCAATAACTTGGGAGGAAACCTCTCGTATTTTAGGAGAGTTATCTTCGCTCACAGTTTCAGATGGCTCAAAGCTGACCTCTGTTGTCGCCGTATCATAGAGGTGCTTTTGATATAAACGTTTTGGTTCAGAGACCGCGGATTTTATCTGCTCTTGAGCGCTCTGAACGGTGATCGGTTTCACTAAAAACGCGTCAACTTCTAACGTCATACAGCTTGCTATTGTCGCCGTGTCAGAAAGGGTTGTCACAGCAATTATGCTAGTTAATTCAGATGCGCCAGATTCTCCTTCACGTACTGTTTTAACCAACTCTAACCCATTCACTTTGGGCATGTTGATGTCGGTAATGATCAGGTCTACATGGTGCCTGTTTAACTTTGCCAGTGCTTCTTCACCATCTTGGGCACTGATTAAGTTCTCATAACCTGCTCTGACAAGCATATTTATCAGGGCTTTGCGTGAGAACTTATGGTCCTCAACAATGAGTATTGTGTAGTCGCGAGGGATAAATTGAGTCATAACGAAGCTTCCGTACTTTCTATGATCGATTGTTCGATAAGGTAGACCCTCAACTTCTCTGCTTCTGTTTTGCTTTCCATTAAAGTATTAGAGAGGGCGTTCCAATCTTTTTGTGGTGCTATGTTTTGTATTTTCTCAAAGGTCTCAGCTAAATTTTGTGCACCCGCTGATCGGGCTGCACCTTTCGCCGCATGTGCGATTTGCTGAAGATTAAGTTCGTCTTGCTCCAATAGGGCGTGCTCTGCTGAAGTAAGGTCTTCCGCAACAGACTCCCAATAGCCTTCGAGTAGGGGCGAGACGATCGACGAGTCAGTTGTTCCAAGTATTTCTTTGAGAGCTTGCATACAGATTGGAGAGGCTCTGTCCTCTGCTTTTGTCTTGGAATGGTTAATTGCTTGTGATGATGTGGGTGACAGCGTCAACCACTTAATAATTGAGGTATTTAGTTTTTTCAGTTCTACGGGTTTGGTGAGGTAATCATCCATACCACATGTCATGCATTGCTCTGAGGCTTCTTTCATTGCATTAGCGGTAATGGCAATGATGGGTATATGGCCTAGGTTGTTGTCATCACGCTCCATCTGGCGAATTTGACTAGTAAGTTCATAGCCATCCATCACGGGCATATGGCAGTCAGTGAGAATTAAGTCGAAATTGCCGGACTGCCACATATGCAATGCTTCCTGACCTTGTGTGGCGATTTCGCACTGGTAACCTAAATGGGAGAGTTGTCGCTTCAGTACGTCTCGATTAGTCGGTTGATCGTCGACTACGAGAATCAACTCTTCTCGACGTTCGTCAATAATCAAAGCATCGGCTGCGTTTTCTAAATGAGATATGTCTGGACTTAGATGTCCTTTTATAACTGAAATCGCCGTAGTGAGCTCACTAGGTTTAAACGGGCTACAGTTCATAATGTACGTGTTAGTTTTCAAAAAGCCAGTTTTTGCACCCGCATCGGAAGTAAATAGAATAAGCTTGTTCTTATCGAGTTGCTCTTGTTCAAAAGAAGACAGCTTTCCTTCAATATAGTTATGATAAATGTCGGGGCCGAAGATCACGACATCGATTTCTATCTCGGTTTTTTCAGCATGATTGAGGACAGTAATTGCGCGTTGAACAGTAGGGACGAAATGTACCTTGCAGTCATAGTTAGATAGGTTGATATCGCAGAAAGTAATCGCGTCTTGTTCGTTAGAGACTAGCAATACCCGGGTGCCATTGATGTATTGTGGAATAAGGTCTTCCGGCGGTGATTCCACTTCAATAAATGGTAGTTCAAGAGTGAATCGGCTACTGACACCAAACTGACTTTCAACGTTTATGCTGCCACCCATGAGGTCTAGAAGTGAATGAGTAATGGAAAGCCCCAATCCTGTGCCGCCGTAGAGGCGTGTGGTGCTTGTATCAGCTTGTGTGAAGGCTTTAAACAGGTTTTCTTGTTGCTCCTCTGTCATACCAATACCGTTGTCCTCCACCATGAGGTCAATGCAAGGAGCGATACCATTTGAACCCAAAGAAGCAGAAACCCATACTTTACCTTTTACTTCACTCGTACTATCGGTAAATTTCACCGCGTTACCGACTAAATTGAGCATGATTTGGCTAATTCGGACACTATCACTCATTATCACTTTGGGTAAATTAGGATCGTAGGTTAAGTACATATCGATCCCTTTGTTGTTTGCTTGAAGGTAGAGCACATCAAGTGAGCGTTCGAGTAGGTTTTGTAGCTCGACAGGGGCGCTTTCTAGCCTCATTTGTCCGGCTTCAATTTTGGAAAAGTCGAGAATGTCATTAATGATATGAAGCAGGGTCAATGCCGAGTCTTTAATGGTGGAAACCATAGCTTTTTGTTCGGAATCAAGTTCGCCTTCACTCAGTAGGCTCAGCATTCCAACAACGCCATTCATCGGCGTTCTAATCTCATGGCTCATATTGGCCAAAAACATAGACTTAGCTTCATTCGCTGCCTGAGCAATTTCACTTTCTTGCTGTAAAGAAGCCTGAGCTTTTTTCTCTTTGGTAATATCAATGTTTACACCACCCATGCCAATAGGGGTGTTGTTGTCTGCTGCGAAAACAACATCTGCAGCTGCCTTGACCCAGCGAATATCCCCACTTGGTAGGAGAATCCGAAATTCAGCATTGAACTGGCTCAAGTTATCACGCGCAGAAAGCAGCGCCTGTTCAGCGAAATCAACGTCTTCAGGGTGGACCCTTTCTTGCCACATAGCGTAGTTGTTTTCACATGATTGTGAGTCAACGCCATAAATATCGTACATTCGAGCATCCCAGGTTACTTCGTTACTTTCGAAATCCCAGCTCCAAATCCCGATACCTCCGGCTTGTGTGGCCAAGTTTAAATTTCGAACCACACTTTCTAGTTCGGACTCACTGCGCTTAAGTTCCAATTTGGCATCGTGCTCTGAACTTCTGTCGTGAAGGGTGATGAGAATGTACTTACAGTTTTTAATCGAGATATAACGCGTAGCGGCTGACAGGGAAAGCACTTCATTTTCACGATGAACATAGAAAATTTGGTCGAGCGATACCTCTTGGAACATAGGAACTTGTTTAAGCTGCTGTTCGAGATGCGAAGGCTTGAGATCACCGAGTAGTGAACTGATATCTAAACCTAAAATGTCGGTTCTTTGGTGGCAAAAAAGTGATAGTGCAGAGTCATTGGCGTCAAGGACTTGGTTGCTCTCGCTAAGCAAGATCATTGCGTCGACCGCTTGTTCGAAAATAACGCCGATTTGCAGTTCGTGTTCGTTAATACGTTTGTTTTGTTGTGCAACCAATTCTTTTAATTGGCGATTGCTGTTTCTTAACGCTGCTTTGGCTTTTTGTATTTCAGAGATATTGGTATTGGTAATCACCAAATAGTTGAGAGAGCCATCTTCCCTGAACATAGGCTGGATATCGACTTTTATCCACATACTGGCATTACCAGGTCGAACAACAAAGTTTGAACATGTTCCAGCATCTGCAGCCGTTTGAAGTTTATCCAGATCGGCGCTAGAAAGGAGCGGAGAGAAAAACTGACTCAGGTTTTGACCGACTACAGTAGAGTTTTTACATCCATACAGTTGCCCAAAAGCAGGGTTGGCATAAAAGATAGAATGAGAGCCTCGGACGCCGTCACATATGAAGACGCCTTCAGGCAGAACATCTAACACACTTTTCTTTATTTCATCGGCAGGAGGGCCGTGTCTGTCCTTTTTAGAAAGGATAGAGGAAAAAGGATTCTTCATGGTGCCAACCTTGGTCTTGTTATTTTTTCAATCCATTGAATCATAATTATTATGTGTACTATTTCATAATATAGTTTGCGATAAGCGCTTGAGCAAACTGTATTAACTGGTGATCTTGTTGTTTTCCCCTTAGCGAGGGTGAAAGTATTTTGCCAACCTATGCATGTTTGATAGGCATTGTCATTTTGGATTATTGATTAAATATTTAGTGTTCAAAATAAAATCCAACCACCGTACTTTCAAGTAGTAGGTTTTACGTGCTAGCTTCGCGTTTTTTTCTGTGTCTAGAAATTAGTGTTCGAATATGAAGGTCAAATAAGTCATTGAATTTGTTGGATTATAATTAAGTGTAAACATGATTTTCTTGGCGCTATAGCTTTCGTTGGTTCGGATTTTTTTCAATTTGAGTTCGTAGTGTTATAGCTCAAGTTTTCAACTTGAATAGCGCAATTAATAAAAAAACAATTTGAGTACGAATGAAAAATAAGGCATTTTATATTTAATTGATCGTTCAATTAAAAAAAGGAGCAATGAAATGCCGAAGGTTGGTATGCCTGATATTCGTAAGCCTCAGCTTGTACAAGCAACCATGGCTGTGATCGATCGTGTGGGATTACAATCGGCAAGTGTTTCTCTGATCAGTAAAGAGGCTGGCGTCTCGTCTGGGATCATTAATCATTACTTTGGCGGTAAGCATGGATTGCTTGAAGAAACGATGCGTGAAATTTTACGGCAGCTGTCTTCTACCGTAACGCAAAAGCTCAGCCAGTTGCCAAAAGACGCTCATCAACAACGTATTAACGCCATCATTGATGGCAATTTTGTCGGTTATCAAGCTGAAAATAAAGTTGCCAAAACTTGGTTGGCTTTCTGGTCTTACTCAGTCCATGACCCGGAGCTGAAACGTCTCCAAAGGGTCAATGAAAAACGTTTGCTGTCCCACTTAAAAATTGAATTAAAGAATTTGTTCGAAAAAGATCAAGCAGAGATCATTGCTCATGGTATCGCTGCTCTGATTGATGGCATCTGGCTGCGTGGGACGCTCAACCCGCAAGGTATTGATGCCGAGAAAGCAAGATTAATCATCAATGATTACCTAGATAAACAGCTCACTTTCTACTCTCAAAAATAACCATAAAAGTCAGATCTTCACATGGAAATGAAATCACTATTCATCGATGGCAAAGTTTGCCATGCAACCTCTAACGAGACCTTTACTACGTACAATCCAGCGAATGGAGAGCCTTTAGCTAACGTCGGACAAGCAAGTGAACAAGATCTTGCCTTGGCAATAGACGCTGCTAAGAGTGGTTTTAAAGTTTGGTCAGCGATGTCACCAACAGAGCGTAGCCGCATCTTGCTAAAAGCCGTTGCATTGTTACGGGAGCGCAACGACGAACTTGCCGCTCTGGAAGTTGCCGATACGGGTAAGCCTTTGCAAGAAGCCATTGCGGTTGACATTGAAACGGGTGTAGACGTTATCGAATACTTCGCTGGTTTAGCGCCTGCCATGCAAGGTGAGCAGCAACCTCTCAGTGATACACAGTTTTTCTATACACGTCGCGAACCGTTAGGTATTTGCGCGGGGATTGGAGCGTGGAATTACCCGATTCAAATTGCAATGTGGAAGTCAGCCCCTACGCTAGCTGCAGGTAATGCAATGATTTTCAAACCTTCTGAGGAAACGCCGCTATCGGCTCTTAAGCTTGCAGAGATATTCACGGAGGCAGGTCTACCTGATGGCGTGTTTAATGTTTTGCAGGGTGATCATAGAGTAGGGCAGATGCTGACGGCTCATCCTGATATCGCCAAGGTCTCATTTACGGGTGAGTCAGGCACGGGCAAGTTGGTCATGGCAGACAGTGCTAAGACTTTAAAGCAAGTCACCATGGAGTTAGGTGGTAAGTCGCCAATGATCGTGTTTGATGACGCCAAGCTCGATGATGCGGTATCTGCTGCAATGGTTGCGAACTTCTATACCCAAGGTGAAGTTTGCACGCATGGTACCCGCGTTTTTGTCCATGAATCCCTGCATGATGAATTTGTCGCACAGCTCAAAGCGCGTACTGAAAAGCTAATCGTCGGTAACCCAATGGATATGGAAACTCAGATTGGGGCACTCATATCGCGTGAGCATCTCAGCAAAGTACTTAGTGCCATCGAAAGCGCCAAAGCAAGCAAGGCAACACTTCTCACCGGTGGTTATCAGGTTAAAGAAAATGGACTAGACAAGGGCAACTTTGTTGCGCCAACCGTGTTTACTGATTGTGATGATGACATGGAACACGTTAAAGGCGAGATATTCGGTCCTGTTATGTCGGTTCTTAAATTTAGCCAAGAGTCTGAAGTGATTCAAAGAGCAAACAATACAGATTATGGCCTAGCCGCTGGGGTATTTACGCAAAATCTCTCGCGTGCACATAGAGTTATCCATCAGCTTCAAGCGGGTATTTGCTGGGTCAACACCTGGGGTGATTCGCCTGCGGAAATGCCAGTAGGCGGCTATAAACACTCTGGTATTGGGCGTGAAAATGGCCCAGAGACACTGCGCCATTACACGCAAACGAAAAGTGTCTTGATTGAACTTGGTGGCTACGAAAGCCCTTACGAGTAACTTGCGGGAATACGGAGATTCAAAATGAAGCAAGATTACGATTACATCATCGTAGGAGCGGGCTCAGCGGGTTGTGTACTGGCTGACAGACTGAGTGAGAGCGGCGAACACAGAGTATTGCTGCTTGAAGCGGGTGGTACCGACAAGAGTATCTTTATCCAGATGCCTACTGCTTTGTCTTATCCAATGAATACTGAGAGATACGCTTGGCAGTTCGAAACACAGCAAGAGTCTGGTTTGGATGGCCGCAAGCTACATTGTCCGCGAGGCAAAGTGCTAGGTGGGAGCTCTTCAATCAATGGAATGGTCTATGTCCGCGGACATGCTTGTGACTTTGATGAGTGGGAGCAGAATGGTGCTAAAGGCTGGAACTACCAGTCATGTTTACCTTATTTCAAGCGTGCAGAGTCATGGACAGGCGGTGGCGATGAGTATCGCGGTAACGAAGGGCCTCTAGGGACTTGCGCTGGCAATGACATGCAGCTTAATCCTCTTTATCAAGCTTTTATTGATGCAGGTAAAGATGCTGGTTACCCGGTAACGCAGGACTACAATGGCTACCAGCAAGAAGGTTTTGGTGCTATGCATATGACGGTGGATAACGGAGTGCGTGCATCAACGTCTAACGCTTACCTAAGACGCGCCCTAAAGCGAGTAAACCTGACGTTAGTTAAGGGTGTTGTCGCTCGCAAAGTGATTATCCAACAAGGCAAAGCAGTTGGCGTTGAATATGAAAAGTCTGGAAAGATTATCCAGACGCTGGCACAAAAGGAAGTGATCTCAAGCGCGGGCTCCATTGGTTCTCCTCAGCTTCTGCAACTGTCTGGAATCGGCCCTAAATCGGTGTTGGACAAGGCGGGCGTAAAGGTTGAGCTTGATCTGCCTGGGGTTGGGCAAAACCTTCAAGATCATTTAGAAGTTTACTTCCAGTATCACTGTAACAAACCCATCACGCTCAATAGTAAATTAGGCTTAATGAGCAAAGCGAAAATTGGAACTGAGTGGATCCTGACACGTAAAGGTTTGGGGGCGACAAACCATTTTGAGTCCTGCGCTTTCATTCGCTCGCGCAAAGGTCTTAAGTGGCCGAATATTCAGTACCACTTTTTACCTGCGGCAATGCGTTACGATGGTCAAGCGGCGTTTGATGGGCATGGGTTCCAAGTTCATGTTGGACCGAACAAGCCAGAAAGTCGCGGCTCAGTCGAAATCATATCCTCAAACCCAAATGATAAGCCCAATATCGAGTTTAATTATATTTCAACAGAACAAGATCGTCAGGACTGGCGGGATTGCATTCGCTTGACGAGAGAGATCCTGCAGCAACCTGCAATGGACCCGTACCGTGGAGATGAGATTCAGCCGGGGCTCAACATTACTAACGATGAGGCGATTGATGACTGGGTCAAGCAGAACGTCGAGAGCGCTTACCATCCATCGTGTAGCTGTAAAATGGGCGCTGATGATGACCCACTAGCCGTACTCGATGAAGCGTGTCGAGTTCGCGGTATTGAAGGGTTGCGAGTGGTCGATTCATCAATATTCCCAACTATCCCGAATGGCAACTTGAACGCTCCGACCATCATGGTTGCTGAACGTGCAGCAGACATGATCTTAGCCAAACCATTGCTCAAATCAGCCAACATGCCTGTATGGCTAGCCCCAGAGTGGGAGCACAAACAGAGAATTAATAAACCTAAAAGAGCTGTGGAATCAGCTCAATAAAGTCAGTAATCATTACAAGGAACACATTATGTCTATGATGACAAAAACATTTACCTCCCTAGCGTTGAGTGCACTTGCCGCCAACGCGTATGCCAATCAATGTGAAACCGTGCGTTTCGCCGATGTTGGTTGGACGGATATTACTGCAACGACAGCAGTGACCTCTGAACTACTGAAAGGTATGGGCTATAAAACGAAAACCGATTTGCTGTCTGTACCAGTGACATACTCGTCAATGGCGAACGGTGATATCGATATCTTCCTTGGCAACTGGATGCCAACAATGGAGGGAGATATCGCTAAATACCGTGAGGCAGGCAGTGTCGAAACGGTTCGCGCCAATCTTGAAGGTGCGAAATACACCTTGGCAGTACCTAAGTATGTTTACGACGCAGGGGTGAAAAGCTTTGCTGATCTTGCAACGCATGCCGATAAGTTTAGAGACAAAATCTATGGCATAGAGCCTGGTAACGACGGTAACCGACTGATTCAGTCAATGATCGATAGCGATGCCTTTGGACTTAAAGATTTTAGCCTTGTTGAGTCGAGTGAAGCGGGAATGGTTTCTCAGGTTGCGCGCGCAGTGCGTCGAAATCAATGGATCGTATATTTAGGTTGGGCGCCGCACCCAATGAACAGCAACATTGAGATGGCTTACCTTGATGGTGGAGACGACTTCTTTGGGCCTAATTATGGCGGGGCGAACGTCTACACCAACGTACGATCTAACTACCTTTCTGAATGTAAGAACGTAGGTCAAATGCTGAAAAACCTAACGTTTAGTTTGGAGATGGAGAACGAGTTGATGGAAGCGATTCTTAACCAAAAGGTAAAACCTTCTAAGGCAGCACAGCAGTGGTTGAAACAAAACCCACAGCAAGTTGAAGCATGGCTAGAAGGCGTTAAAACCCTGAGTGGTGGTGACGCTGCCGCAGCGGTTAACAGCTACATCAAGTCAAACGCATAATAAAAAATGGTGAGGGAGCAGTGGTGCTGCCTCACCAAATAATAAAGGTTATATCGTGAATTTTATTACAAACAACAAAATCCCTGTGGGTGAGTGGATGGAAACCGGCGTAGATTGGCTGACGCTGAATGCGGCAGGGTTCTTCGACGCAATCTCTATCTTTCTTGAAACCGTTATTCTTTTTGTTGTCGATATTTTTAAATGGATGCCGCCTGCGTTTCCGATTGTGTTAACGGCGGCCATTGCTTGGTATTTGCACCGTAGTATTCCATTAGTGCTGTTTGTTGTGGGCGCTTTGCTGACTATTCTTAATCTTGGCTATTGGCAAGAAATGCTGGAAACCTTTGTTCTTGTTTTTGCAGCGACAACGATTTCCGTATTAATTGGTGTTCCAATCGGCATAATGGCAGCGCACCGCCCATGGTTATATACCTTGCTGCGTCCTGTGCTTGACTTAATGCAAACTGTACCGACGTTTGTCTACCTAATTCCCACGCTAGTTTTGTTCGGTCTTGGCATTGTACCCGGATTGATTTCAACAATAATCTTCGCCATCGCTGCGCCTATCCGTCTGACTTATCTAGGGATTACCAAAGTACCTGAGGAGCTTATCGAAGCTGGGAAAGCCTTTGGTGCAAGTCGAATGAAGCTTTTGTTTAAAGTGGAACTGCCTGCAGCGACGCCGAGCATTATGGCGGGCGTGACGCAGTGTATTATGTTGTCGCTCTCCATGGTGGTGATTGCTGCTTTAGTTGGTGCTGATGGTTTAGGCAAACCTGTGGTTCGAGCGTTAAACACGGTCAACATTTCGCAAGGATTTGAAGCTGGGTTAGCCATCGTACTCGTTGCGATCATTCTCGATCGTTTGTGCAAGACACCTAATCAGAAAGAGGCATAGTCATGGATGCAATCACAATTAAAAATTTGGATGTGGTGTTTGGTGATAAACAACAGCAGGCGTTAACCCTTCTTGACCAAGGTCTGTCTCGCCAAGAAATCATTGATCAATCAGGACAGGTTGTTGGGGTTGATAACGTTTCACTTTCTATTCAAGAGGGTGAGATTTGCGTGCTAATGGGCTTGTCAGGTTCAGGGAAATCGAGTTTATTACGCGCAGTGAATGGTTTGAATGAAATTAGCCGTGGCTCGCTAGAGATTAAAGATGGTCAACAGGTTGTTGATTTAGCCAACTGCGGCGAAGAAACATTGCGTCACTTACGTACCCACCGTGTCTCTATGGTGTTTCAGAAATTTGCCCTAATGCCTTGGTTAACTGTGCTAGACAACGTTGCTTTTGGTTTAGAAATGCAAGGTATGAGCAAAAAAGAACGACGAGATAAAGCGCGTGAGCAGCTAGAAATGGTTGGACTAGCAGAGTGGGAAAGCAAATATCCCCATGAGTTATCGGGAGGTATGCAGCAGAGGGTAGGGTTGGCAAGAGCCTTTGCAATGGACACCGACATCCTACTGATGGATGAACCTTTTTCGGCACTCGACCCGTTGATTCGTGCGCAGCTACAAGACGAACTCATCCAACTGCAAAGTAAGCTGAACAAAACAATCTTATTTGTGAGTCACGATTTGGACGAGGCACTTAAGATAGGGAACAACATCGCCATTATGGAATCAGGTAAGCTCATTCAGCATGGTAAGCCTGAACAAATCATCCTCTCTCCGGAAACCGATTACGTTAAAGACTTTGTCGCTCATACTAATCCTCTCAATGTGCTTAAAGGTCGCTCATTGATGCAGTCACGTGAAGAGCTAGCAAGGCGTAATGATCAGTGGGAGATTTGTTCATCAGACGAGCTTTGGGTTGAGCAACTTCCTCAAGGTTTGAGTTTGGTTGATTCCAATAAAACGCTAGTGGATTGGAATGATGATACTCTTGAAATAGATGACATCAACAGTTCTATGGTGGTTCAAGCTAGTCCTGAAATAGGAATGCGCGAGGCGATTGAGCTCAAACAGCGCAGCAATCAGCCTATTTTGTTGGTCGAGGAAGATGAACTTGTCGGAGTCCTCACGGACAATGAGCTCTATGATGCCTTGCTTGGTAACTTCAAAACCAAGCAGGTCGCTTAACCAGAATGCCCAGCCTGTTAGGTTGGGCATTTTTCATTAACAAATCTTAATCTACACTCAACTCTGCCTTAATCTCACTCTTAGTACTCTTTGGGAATAACGAAAACCAAAGGGGACAAAAAGGTGAATATACTAGGATATCTACAAAAAGTCGGTAAGGCGCTGATGGTGCCTATCGCAGTTCTGCCAGCGGGTGGTTTAATGCTCGGATTTGGCTATGCGCTTGACCCTACATGGGGTTCGGGCGGAAGCGCGCTGGCGAGCTTTCTTATTTATGCGGGTAAGGCGATCATGGATAACCAAGCCTGGTTGTTTGCTGTTGGTGTCGCATTTGGCATGGCGAAAGACAATAACGGTGCAGCAGCACTGGCAGGTTTGATAGGTTTGTTTATTGTGCAAACTCTGGTCTCAGATCCTGCGGTCATTTCTATGCTAACGGGAACGCCTGTTGCGGATATGAGTAAGGAATCTGTCATTGCGTATGGGGCTGTCGTCAACGCCTTTACGGGGATTCTTACGGGTATTATTGCTGGAGAGCTCTACAACCGCTTCCATAATATTCAACTGCCGTCGGTATTGGCTTTCTTTGGTGGACGCCGCTTTGTGCCGATTATTACCTCGGCGGTAATGTGTGTTGTGGCTTACATTCTGATTGTGGTTTGGCCTGTGGTCTATGTTGCACTGGTTAACTTTGGTAAGAGCTTTATTGACCTCGGTCCGGTTGGCGCTGGCCTGTATGGTTTCTTTAACCGTCTGTTGATTCCACTTGGCCTTCACCATGCTCTAAACCAAGTATTCTGGGCTGACCTTGCCGGTATAAACGATATCTTCAACTTTTGGAACAACACTGGTGAGCTTGGTATTACAGGTCGTTATATGGCTGGCTTCTTCCCTGTCATGGGCTATGGCCTACCGGCAGCTGGCTTGGCGATATACCACTGTGCTAAGCCAGAGAACAAAGCTAAAGTTGGCTCAATTATGTTGGCGGCAGGTACAACTGCAATTGTAACTGGTGTGACTGAGCCACTTGAATTTGCGTTTATGTTTGTTGCGCCAGTACTGTTTGTGATTCATGCAGCATTGACTGCAGCTTCAATGACGATTGCAGCTACCTTCCAGTGGACTGCGGGCTTTACATTCAGTGGTGGTCTAATTGACTTCTTGCTCTCTATGAATCTGCCACTGGCGAACAAACCGTATATGCTCGTGGTTCAAGGGCTCTGTTTTGCAGCCTTGTACTATGTTGTGTTCCGATTTGCTATCACGAAATTTGACCTTAAAACACCGGGTCGTGAAGATGAATCAGAAGTTGGTGCGGTTGCAGCATCGACTGACAAAGCAAAATTGGCTGCTCAGTACACCGAAGCTTTGGGTGGAAAATCTAACCTAGAGAGTATCGATGCCTGTATCACTCGCCTTCGCTTGGCAGTGCATGACATGAGTAAGGTTGATGAAGCTGCTTTGAAAGAGTTGGGCGCAATGGGAGTAGTTAAACTGAACGAGCATAATGTTCAGGTCATACTGGGCCCTGAAGCTGAGCTCGTTGCTGGAGAGATGAAAGCTCTCCCTGCCTAGTCAGTGAGGTTAATCTTTCAAAACACATGATAGAAAGGCAGCTTGATTCAAAGCTGCCTTATTTATGACCCTAGTGAGCGAAATAGAGCCTCACTCTTAAACCTGGTTTGTTATCGCGCATTATTAAGCGCGCGTTGTGTTTGCTAAGTACCGCATCAACCAGAGAAAGCCCTAGCCCATTGCCCTGTTCGGTTCTGCTTTTGTCCGCCCGATACATAGGGCGACACACGTAGAGTTTATCTTGATCGGAAATGCCTATCCCAGAATCGGCAACCATAACGCCAAAGTGATCGACAATAACTTCAACCTTGCCATCTGTTGGCGTGTATTTCACCGCGTTTTCAATCACATTAAAAACGGCGCGAAACAGTAACGAACGATCGCCTAAAATAGTGCAGCTTTGGTCTTGTCGATAGGTAATGCTTTGTCGCTTTTGTTCAGCAAGAGGTGTAATGAATTCGATGGCATCACTGACGATACTTCCGAGCTCAACTTTCTCTGTTGCTAGGTTGATTTGTCCGCTATTGATTTTGGCAATTTCGAGCATACTGTTAAAAAGCGATAAGATCAGTTCGAGTTCATCATGGCAGGCGGAAAACTGCTCTTGTTGAGACTCTGAGAGATCTTTACTCGATAGAATTTCTTCCAGACGCAGCTTCAATCTTGCCATTGGTGTGCGCATGTCATGAGCAAGACCCACAGTCAAAGACTTCAACGTCGTCTCATTTGTTGCCATTTGCTCAATCATATAGTTAAGGTGAATCGCTAAGATATCGAATTCATCATCTTTTTCTGAGACCGAAAGTTTAACCTCTCGCTCACCACACAAGACGCGGTTCATAGCGCGGTTTACTTTCTCTAATCGTTTTAAGATCAGCAATGAAAAGAATAAGGCGGTGCTAAGCATCACCGCAACAGGCATAATGATGCCAGAAAACACAATCGGTGCGAGAGACTCACGGTGCGCTTCAACAACACTGGGGTTAACACCGATTTCTAATCGAAAATCATCACCAAGCAAGATGTTAGTCTTCTCACTAGGTAAGGCGGCAATGGGATAGTAATGGGTGTTTAATATCGGCTCCATCGGCTCGACAAGTCGATAGTAAAAAGGGGTCTGAGACGCTTGCTTGGCTTCTAAAAGGCTTTCAACGTTTGATTTACCTTGAGTGGCGGCAAAACTAAACTCCTGAATTTCATCGTTGAGTTGCTTGGTCAATTGTTGGCGGTGAAAGGCGTCTGAATCGACATAAAGTTGCCTTATAACAACAGTGTTAGCAGCGGCAACGAGCACAAACAAGCCCATTAAGGTTTTAAAGACGGAAGAGCGGGTGAGGGTATAGTTATCGACGAAGGACATAACCTGCCCCTCTTACGGTATGTAGTAACCCAGTACAACCGGCCTCTTCAAGCTTGCGCCTTAGGTTCGCTACGTGGACATCAATAACGTTGGTCTTAGGATCAAAATGATAGCTCCAGATACTCTCAAACAAACGCATACGTGACACAACTTGTTCGTGGTGTTCAATAAAGTGTTGAATGAGTTGAAACTCCTTAGGTTGAAGAAGCAACTCTTGGTTGTTGCAGGTAAATTTATGTGCTTTGAGATCGATTTTTAAGCAGTCGTAGCTAAGGGTATGAGAAGGAGGGGATGCACGATGTGCTCGATTGATGATGATATCGACCCGGGCGATAAGTTCAGCGAGTGCGAACGGTTTGATAAGATAGTCATCACTGCCTGCTTGTAATCCATCAACGCGATCTTCGATGCTGTCCATCGCACTTAGAATAAGAACGGGAATATTGTTATCTGTTGCTCTAATCGCGGACAGTACTTTCATTCCATCGAGGTAAGGTAGCATTCGGTCAAGAATGATCAGTTGATAGTCGCTACTTAGCGCCATCATCAAACCTTTTTTGCCATCCTCAGCCTGATCAACCGCATAACCATGCTCTTGCAATCCTTTGGATACAAATTCACGAGTGGTTTGGTCGTCTTCAATGATTAATATTTTCACAATAACCCCCATTTCCATAGCGTGGGGTTATCATAACGAATAAGGTTCTGATTTTAAGAAGAAAAAATAAGGCTCGCGTGACTAATGCGAGCCATATCGGTTTAGGGGGTAAACCGAAAAACGTTGTAGATTAAGGATTTACAGATTAACTCAGCACTTATTTAGTGAGCCTTAACGAAACATTAAGATTTGTTAATCTGGTCATTCTAACTAAACGTTTGATTATCCGCGCATCATTGCACATGCGTAAGCTGTGGCAAATGCTTGCTCTTGATACTGCTTTAAACCGGTATCTTTAAATTGAATGCCTAGCGGGTTGCGTTTTAGGCTCTCTTTGATAGCCGTTGGCGCCACAACTTCTACGTTCAAGTCATCGATAAGCTGAATGGCAGCTTCTAATTTGAAACCTACCGCGCCGCCTGCGAACTTACCTTTTGTTTGACGTTGGCGAATGACGACTTTTTCGATTTTGTAGTCTTCTATCAACTTGGCAAAAGAGAATTGGAATTTCTTCATCTCTTGTGTGTCGTTGGCATTACCAATGCTTAGTTTTGCTACGCGGCAGTCTGGTAAATGAACGACCCCATTCTCATGCGAAAGAAGACAGATTACCGCATCGTTACCTTTTAGCTCTACACCACAAATTTTCATGTTTTCACCTAGTTGTTTGTTAGCGGCGCCATTATATCGACCATTTGTGACTTATCGAGCTTTTTATGCAGTGATTGTTGGGAACAAAGTGAGGAAAGACAAAGGAGCTCAGTGACAGTTGAGCTCCAGAGATTTAGTTTGAAACTGGGTGTTATGGGCAGAGCTTACCGAGGGTAGGTTGTTGAGTGATCGAGAACTCATCGTCAAGAGATTGGTAAACAATCGCATTCCAAACTTCGCCATTTTCGAGCTCAAATTCCACCGCGTAGTTCATTCCAGCGACAACTTGAGTACGCACATCTGTGATCTGCTTTAACGGAGACTGAGAAGCGATTTGGTTGAGGACAAGGTCAACGGCCTTCTCTGCTTCAGGTGTCACCTCACCCGGAGGGTAGAAGCCTCCTGGCATCGCTTCGCTGTTACACATAGGGTTGTGTGGCATAGTTGAAATCTGCTCTTGGTTAATTGACGTCGCTTGGTTACAACCCGCTAGGATAGCGACAGAGACGACTGACATTAGGATAACTTTTTTCATGCTTACTCCATGAATTAATCATTAATGAGTTTGTTTTTCTTCATTGGTTGAATTTGACTCAAGTATCAAATGAAATCTAACTCATAAATGGTTTTATTAAGTCAGGGAAATGCAATAAAAAAGCCGCTTTAGATAAAGCGGCAAGGCAGGTGGAACGATAAACGGTTAGCTGTTGCCGCTTTCGCGGTATTTGTATTGATAATCAACATCTAGAATAGCTTTGTACTGAATGTTTCCTGGAGCGCTAGCAAATTCTTCTATCTGTACTGTCATATCATTGAGCTTGACGCTTGGGTAAACCACATTGTTTTGTGGAATATGCAACTTGGTTTTAAGCTGCGCAGGGTTCAATGTTTTCATCTCGTCCATGAGGTCAAACGCGGCATCATAGGCTTGTTGCTTAGTTGAATATGCGTCAGTGGTAAAGCTTGTATTTGATGTTGTTGCACTGGTAGATGCAAATACAGACGCACTCATTACCAACGAAGCTAATAGAATCACTTTTTTCATAATCTTTTCTCCTGATGGGTGACCTTCGAGAGAAATACTACGCCTAAGGACGTAAGGAGTCTGTCAGGCTGTGTAAGATTACTACTAGGTTTTGTAAAGCTAACCTTTACGTTCGTAACCTGTTCATGACTAAGTCAATTTGTTGTCAGCGATTTGCGTGTTTAGTGAAGTGAGGGTCAGGGGTGAGGCGTTGCCGCCCTAAAGATTTTATAACCTCGATCCTGTTACTATGATCGCGGTTAACTGTTTGTTTGAGCGATGAACATTGAAAAAGAGAGCGGATCTGGTATCCAAGTTGCTTGCGTTGTTGTTACAGACACAAGAGCGTAAAGTGTCTATGTTAAGAATAATGGTATCAGCAGTGAATTGCGCAGGAACAAGCAATGAAAAAACTAGGAATACTGTTTACTGTCTGTTTAGCTCTGGCTGGGTGTAGTACCAAGTTTGTCTACAACAATATGGACTGGTTGTTATTGGAGTACCTCGATGACTACGTTGAACTCAATGATTCTCAAGAAGAGATTGTTAGTCAAAAGGTAGCCGTCTTAAGTGAGTGGCATCGTACACAAGAAATCCCCCATTATGTTGAACATCTTGATGAGCTAATGGCAATCGAGCCTAACACGTTCACAATGGATCAACTTAAAGATCAAGAAGCTAAATTTCAGCAGCATTCGCAGCGCCTTGTGGCGAGAGTTGCACCTGAGCTTTATTCCATTACAAGAGAGTTATCTAACGATCAAGTTGAAGAGCTGATGAACAGTATTCGTGTTCGTCATACCAAATACAAAAGGAAATACCAAAAACTTTCCGACTCAGAAATCAAAGAGCGTTATAAAGAGCGCATTGAAGAGAATCTAGAAACTTGGCTTGGTCGTCTAACCAAGCAACAACACGCGTTATTAGATGATTGGGTAGCGGATCTGTATGTCACTTCTCATGATTGGATTAATCACCAAACAAAAATGCGTATTGAAGTGAATACCTTACTATCGAATCGTCTCGATATGGCTAAGTTCCAGCCAGAGTTTCAACAGTTAATGTTTAACCCAAACAGCTTCTATGCGCCGGAACTTGAGCAAAAAATTGATCACAATAAACAAGTTGCGAATCAGTATCTGGTGAAAGTCATTAACTCTATGACCACTAAGCAGACGAAGCACTATCGTGAAGAGTTGCAAGACTGGAAAGAACTTGCACTCGATATTCAGTAACTTACGCCACAAAACCAGTAAAATGCGGTTTGTTTAATAGCTTGAGCAAGCTAGAGTAAGAGGTTCTTTACACAACCTTGCGATAACTATGGAATGGATTCTGTTATTTGGCGCGGGCGTTTTGGGAGGGATACTCAATAGCATTGCTGGTGGCGGGAGTTTTATCACTTTTCCGGCGCTTATGTTTGTGGGCGTACCTCCTGTCGTTGCGAATGCCACCAATACTTTTGCTGCATGTGCAGGCTATATCAGCGGTTCCTATGGGTTTAGGCATGATATCGTTGAGTCCAGTGGTTCTATAAAGCGAATCATTGTTCTTAGTCTTGTTGGTGGCGCACTCGGCGCTTATTTGCTCCTCAGTGTTTCAGAACACCAGTTTTTAACCGCAATTCCTTGGTTACTCCTATTTGCAACTCTACTATTTTTGTTTGGTAACCAAATCAACCATTGGACAGCCAACCTTTCTCGTTCAGCCTCACTTCATCCACTGTGGGCGGTAGTTTCTGTCTCAATGTTGCTTGTTGTCGTCTCTGCATACGGTGGTTTCTTCAACGCAGGCTTAGGTGTTGTGGTGCTGAGCTATTTGGTACTAGCAGGGCATAGTGACATCAACCAAATGAATGGCCTAAAGCTGCTAATCTCTTCCTGTGTCTCTCTTATTGCGATAGTGGTGTTCGTGATTGATGGTTCGATAGACTGGGGGCGAGGCGGGGCAGTGATGGTGGGGACGCTATTAGGGGGCTATGTCGCGGCAAGAGTCTCGCGAAAAGTAGAGCAGCATTACGTTAAAGGCTTTGTCGCCTTGTCTAGCATTGCAATGACTGTCTACTTTTTCTTAGATGTCTATCTTTAAAGACGTTTTCCTACCTTGAGAACTATCACACTCATATCTATTTTGATGTCAATTTAGGTTAATTTAGCTTTCTAAAAGGCATAATAAAAGTGGTCAAGAAAAGGCCATTTGTTTGTCTTTCAAGGCCTTTTCGATTTGCGAATAGAAGGCTTTATGAGTAGAAAACTAGGCAGAGTCATGTCAAGTAGCCGTATGATTACCTTCGTTGCATTTCTAGCTGCAACATTTGCTTGGATATTGAAGATGCCAGCGCTGTTTACTGTTTCTTTGATTGCGCTTGTTGCTAGTGGTGGTCTCTATCTCAACGATAAGTATAAGCACCGTAAAGAAGAAAAGAGCGCCTGATGGCGCTCTGAGATGTGTATTAGAAGAACCCTAATGGGTTAACATCGTAACTGATCAGTAGGTTCTTGGTGTTTTGGTAATGATCGAGCATCATTTTGTGTGTCTCTCGGCCAATACCTGACTTCTTATAACCACCAAATGCAGCGTGAGCAGGGTAAGCGTGGTAACAGTTGACCCAGATTCGTCCCGCTTCGATGTTGCGACCCATTCGATACGCTAGGTTGGCATCGCGAGTCCAAACGCCAGCACCAAGACCGTACTCTGTATCGTTGGCAATCTCGAGCGCTTCTGCTTCATCTTTGAAACTGGTGACCGCAATAACAGGGCCAAAGATCTCTTCTTGGAAAACACGCATCTTGTTATTGCCTTCAAGCAACGTAGGTTGAATGTAGTACCCAGACTCAATGGCGTCAGTTTGCTGCGCAATCTCACCACCAAACACCACTTTCGCACCTTCTTGGCGGCCAATTTCTAGGTAACTTAAAATCTTATCAAATTGTTCCTGAGAAGCCTGCGCGCCAACCTGAGTATCAGTGTCGAGTGGGTTGCCTTGTTTGATGGTCTTAGCTCTTTCCGCCACTTTAGCGATGAACTTATCGTAGACAGATTCGTGGACTAATACACGTGATGGACAGGTACATACTTCACCTTGGTTAAAGAACGCAAGCAAAGTACCTTCGATACATTTATCAAGGTATTCGTCTTCGTGGTCAAAGATATCTGAGAAGTAGATGTTCGGTGATTTACCACCTAGTTCAACTGTCGACGGAATAAGGCTCTCTGCTGCGCATTTCAGAATATGGTTACCAATTTCTGTTGAGCCCGTAAACGCGAGTTTAGCAATACGGTTGCTGGTTGCGAGTGCTTGGCCTGCTTCGCTACCAAAGCCGTTGACCACATTAACCACCCCGGCAGGAATTAGGTCACCGATTTTTTCCATCAATAGTAAGATCGAGGTGGGTGTTTGCTCTGCGGGTTTTAAGACGACACAACACCCTGCTGCAAGTGCAGGCGCTAGCTTCCATGCCGCCATTAACATTGGGAAGTTCCAAGGGATGATTTGCCCAACCACACCAATCGGCTCAGGGAAGTGGTAGCTTGCGGTATTAACATCGAGTTCAGCGGCACTGCCTTCTTGAGCGCGAATACAGCCTGCAAAGTAACGGAAATGATCGACAACAAGCGGCAAATCCGCGGCTAGTGTTTCACGAACAGGCTTTCCGTTTTCCCATGTTTCTGCGACAGCAAGCTCTTCTAAGTTCTGCTCAATTCGATCCGCGATTTTAAGCAGAATATTTGAACGTTCAGTTACGCTTGTCGCTGCCCAACTCGCTCGTACACTATGCGCTGCATCTAACGCGAGGTTAATATCCGCCTCACCAGAACGTGCAACTTTACAGTAAGCTTGACCATTAACAGGTGAGGTGTTGTCAAAGTATTCACCTGATACAGGCTTCACCCACTCCCCCCCAATGAAATTGTCATAGTGAGTTTTAAAATTAACAATTGAATCTTGGCAGCCTGGTTGCGCGTAAATCATATATTTATCCTTGTTGTTTTAGTTTTATTACATTAATGAGCCCCAAAAGGGGTAGGTGTGACATTAATAAATCGAACATATATAGGTATAACCATTTTGTGAATTATGGTAATCATAAGTGATCCTTAAAAGTCAGGGTGGTGTAATAAATGTGTCTATAAGCACTCAGTTGAGACATTTGTCCAGTTTGACCTATCAGTTATGGACTCTTTCTGGCTACCCAAATCACGTATGTACATACGCAAATCACAGACCAATTGTTAAAAACTTGTTGTAATTATTTTCTGGAGCTAGAGTATTCAAGGCTTAAAGAAAGATGTTTTAAACACAAAGTAGAGGAACGAGTTGTTAACAAAATGTTCAACTGTTCCAAATTGGTACAACTCGAGTGTTCAAAGTTGGAACAGGTATGGAACTACAGACAACACAATCTGGTGACTGGCTCGCTTCTTCTTGGCAAAGAAGCTCAAATGCAGGTTTAAGACAAATTAAAAAACCGGATGACATTAATGTTTCAAACGCTTTACTCAAGGAGCGACGTTACAACGCGCAAGGAGTCATTGAAGCGGTCAAACAATGTGCATTGCCTCTGTTCAATCAAGTTATGTCTCGTAGCGAAAGCCGCTTGATATTAACTGACTCTGAAGGTGTGATACTTGCCAGTTGGGGGCAGGAGAAATTTCGTGAGAAATTGATGTCAATCGCCCTCGAATCAGGGACGTGTTGGCAAGAAAAATGGAAAGGCACTAATGCGATCGGAACCGCTCTTTTTGAACAAAAAGCGGTTTCCATTATCGGTGAACAGCACTTTATCAAACAGCACAGATTTATCAGTTGTTCTGCCAGTCCTTTGTTCAACCATCTAGGAGAATTGGTTGGAATTCTTGATATTACGAGCGAACAAGCCAAACATGATGTGACAACGCAACTTTTGGTGCAAAACATGGTTCAGTTAGTGGAAAACTACATGTTGACTCAAATTCCAGAAGGTTCATTGCAAATTAACTTGGCCCATAACGAATCGGTTTTAAAAAGCGGTTGGCAAGGGATAGTTATCGCTGATGAGAATGGTCATGTTGTGGCCCATAACCAAGTCGCGACCCAATTAATTGATCAGGCCTCTTTGGTGGGAGAGCATTTCGAGAATCTACTCAGACAACCGCTACAAAATCAGTTTGTTTTTGAAAAGAAAAGCATTGGTAAATCACCTTCCGCCAAGAAATGGATTAGCGCAGCCAGCGACTTGCATTATGGAGACGATAAGATAGAGCAGGCTTGGCAACAGGCAAACAAGGTCATGGGTTGCGATATTAGTCTGTTGATCTTAGGTGAAACCGGTGTGGGGAAAGGTGAGTTTGTTAAAGCACTACACAAGCACAGCAGTCGTCGCAGTGAACCCTTGGTTACTGTGAACTGTGGTGCATTACCGAAAGATTTAATGGAGTCGGAATTGTTTGGCCATGCCCCAGGTGCATTTACTGGTGCTAATAAGCAAGGCTACAGTGGGCGCATAAGACAAGCTGATAAGGGGATCTTGTTCCTTGACGAGATAGGGGAGATGCCGCTTGAGGATCAATGTCGCTTGTTATCGGTATTGCAAGATAAAGTGGTCATGCCGGTGGGATCTGCCCAATCTCACCATGTTGATATTCAGGTTATCGCAGCAACGCATCAAGATCTAAATCTTTTGGTTTCTCAAGGTAAGTTCAGGCAAGACTTATATTATCGACTCAATGGATTGGTGGTGACGTTACCGTCTTTGTATGAACGCCAAGATAAGCTCGCCTTGATTCACGCTATTCACAACAAGTATCAGCAGAATAATCAAATGCTTTCGAGTGAGCTGACAAGCGCACTGATGAATTATCGTTGGCCAGGTAATCTCAGAGAGCTCGACAACCTAGTAAAAGTCGCGAGCTTAATCGCCAGTGATACCCACGAAATAGGAATAGAACATCTGCCCGCACATTTTTCACAGCCTTTGCAAGGTTTGCTGCCGAGTGTAAAAGATGATGAAGAGGTATCCGATCTAAAGTCGACGCTTAATGCCACCTTGATTGATACCTATCACACTCACAATGGCAATGTCAGCAAAGTTTCTCGCGCGCTTGGCATTAGCCGTAATACGGTATATCGCAAACTTAAAGCCTTAGGGCTAATGAAAGCTAAATGATATTTTGGTGCGAGATATCTGGATGATATAGCGGCTGAATAACATGGCCTTCAGGATCTTTGCAATGAAAGCTCCTAACGCCATCACTATGATCGTGAGGCTTATCCAAGACTGGCACCCCTTTAGCTAACAAGAACTCGTACCAATGGTGGAGCTCATCTTTAGTTCTGACGATAAAACCAAAATGGTCGACGCTTATCGGTGAGCACACTCGTTGAGACTGCGCACGTCCAAGCGACAAGTTATCACAGCCATTGGTTAGGTAAACGAGGTTATCGTTGGCTCTTCTTAGGATGCTCATCCCCATAATTTCTGTGTAAAAAGCTTCACACTCCTCATATTTTTGAACAACCAGTGCGATATGTCTAATGCCACTGAATGGTGTTGGTCTGTCCATACTTTGTTTCCTTGTATATTATCCTTGTTATTATTGTATACAATTAAATTGTTATGGTACAACTATGAGTAGAACCAAACTCAAGGAGGGTGAAGCCATTATGTACTGCATTATTGTGAGCAATCGAGTCAAACAGGGGCGTGAAGAAGACTACATATCTATAATGGGAAGAAATGCTCGTTGTTCAGTGGAGAATGAAGATGGTTGTATACAATTTGATGTATTGAAGGATATTAATGATTCTCAGCTGTTTCATTTGTACGAGATTTACCAAAACCAACAAGCGTTGGCGATACATAAGCAAACCCTGCACTATTTATTAAGTAGAGAGCAACTCGCTGATATAGTCATAGAGCAATCTGTACTGCGCGCTGATGCGTTAGCGACAAATTCCAAGAAAAGCTAGAAGGGAGTAATCAAATGATTTGGAAAGTTTACCTAAGTGGGGAAATACACACCGATTGGCGAGAACGCATAATAGAAGGCGTAAGGAAGTTGGAACTGAATATAGAGTTCTACTCAGCGAATACTGACCATAAGTCAAGCGATGCGGCTGGAGATCTGTTACGACAGAACGAATCAGGCTTTTGGCGTGATCATCAGTCTTCTAAGGTCAATGCAATTCGCACATCCACTTTGATCAAACAATGTGATATTGGGGTAGTACGTTTCGGAGAAAAGTATCGTCAGTGGAATGCAGCGTTCGATGCGGGCATGCTATCGGCACTCGATAAGCCTTACATTACTTTACATGATGAGTCACTGATTCACCCTCTTAAGGAAGTCGACGCGGCCGCAATGGCATGGGCAGAATCACCAGAACAGGTTGTTGAGCTGCTTAAGTATGTTGTCCGATCGAACTAGTGATAGATTAAGCATCTCGCAAACAGCACCACCTAAAAGGTGGTGTTTTTTATGGAAAAACGAAATTTATAAAACTAAATAAAGTCGTGGATTCCAAATCTAAATACTGCTCTCAAGTCAAATGGATTTTTTAAACCTGAAACCTATCATTAGTGTTGTCTTAAATGTGAAAGTTATACGTCTCATTTCCAATATATGAGAACTCTTCGATATTGCTATTTATTTCATCGAAAGTGCGACTCACAACGAATTAACTAGTAGGTGTAATAATAAAAACATAATGTCCGTTGAGTGAATTTTATATAGTTTTAGAACTTATTTTGTTTCTCAATTTTGAGACTTTACTTTCTACCTTTATGTCATTAAAAATAACGTCGATTTACTTTTTAAAATCTATTTAAGAATTTTCCAACATTTAGAAACTAAGAGACGACTCTCAATAGTGGCGGCGAACGTAAATATGGACATGACAACGCATAGTAAAATGAAGTTCGGTGAAGAAGAGTCAAGTGCTCTTTATCGGATAATTGATGGAATTGTAATTATACTATGTCTCATTATAGTATCCACAATTTATTTGGGTGATTTTACAAAAATATATACGATTTCAGGTCTGATATCTGCGTTACTATTTGTATTTTTTGCAGAGCAATCAGGCCTATATCGCTACAATGGTGTATTTGCTCAGCGTCACGAGTTTAAAAATATTATTGCTGCTTGGTTACAAACATTACTTGTGCTCTTACTTTTCGCATTTTTTACTAAATGGACAGAAGTTCATTCGAGAGTTGTGATTACTACATGGATGATTGCTACTCCATTTCTACTTGTTTCTGCTCGTCTTGCCGGTAATCAGATTATGAGAGCGCACTACAAGAAACATCAATATAAGCAGAAGGCGATCATTGTTGGTGTGTCTAATGCTGGGGTGCGGCTAGCACACGACATCGCGAACGATAAGTCTTCAAGCCTAGAGTTTGTGGGTTTCTTTGATGATCGAGAACCAAGCAGGTTAGCTCAAGATGGACTCGATAATCCAATTCTAGGTTCGATTAAAGATTCGGTAGAGAAAGCTAAGAAGAGAGAAATTAGGCACGTTTATATTGCGTTACCTATGGGTGAAGTCCAACGAGTAAAAGATGTGGTTAAGATGTTTTCTGATACCACGGCAAGAGTCTATCTGATACCCGATATTTATACCTATGAGCTAATGCAGGCCCGTTGGCGCACGATTGGCAATAGCCCAACTATTAGTGTTCAAGACACGCCTTTTTATGGTTTAGCAAGTGTGGTGAAGCGAGTGGAGGATATCCTGCTAGCCAGCATTATTACCTTACTAATAAGTCCTGTCTTACTGTTTGTAGCTATGGGTGTGAAATTATCAGGCCCAGGTCCAATTATTTTTAAACAAGTTCGATACGGCTTGGATGGTGCTGCGATTAAAGTTTGGAAGTTTCGTTCTATGAACGCTATGGATAATGGAAATGTAGTAAAGCAAGCTACAAAAAATGATCCAAGGATCACTAAGTTTGGAGCTTTTATTCGAAAAACTTCCCTTGATGAATTACCTCAATTTATAAATGTTATTCAGGGCAGAATGTCTATTGTTGGACCTCGTCCTCACGCAGTCGCTCATAATGAAGAATATCGCCAGATTGTAGATAAATACATGCTTAGGCATAAAGTTAAGCCGGGAATTACTGGTTTAGCTCAAATCAGTGGATATCGTGGCGAAACTGATACGCTAGATAAAATGGAGAAAAGAGTAGAGTACGACCTTAAATATATTCAAAGTTGGAGTCTTTCTCTAGATTTAAAAATTATATTTATGACGATATTTAAAGGATTTGTCGGAAAAACGGCGTATTAGGGAAATTAATGAAAACGTTATTGCGATTATTTGTAGTCTCCGCGATAGGATTGACTACAACTGAGGTGATTGCCGAGTTGAAAGGTAATGGTTATACCACGGACTCTGGGATTAAAATTTTACCCATTTTTGATAGCCGGTTTGAGCACAACGATAATGTAGGGCGATATTCGGACGCACAGTCGCCTGAATCCTCAACCGTGTTTGTAATTGAACCTGGGGTTGCTTTTCAATCGGAGAGGGGTGGGAACAAATATCAGGTTGCTTTTCAGGTCTCATCTGGCTTTTACACTGATAGTAGTGTTGACAATTATGTCGACCATAAGCTCTCAACCAATAACGCAATTACTCTCAACACCAGAAATGCGTTGTCGTTAAACTATTCGTATTTGTTTTTACATGAAGAGCGCGGTACGGGAATTCTTGCAGGTGATGCTTTATCAACTATCGCCAGTGAACCTGTAGCGTACGCCATTCATGACGCTAGCGTTGTTCATGCTTACGGGTCTACCAATGCTAAAGGAAGAGTTGAAACGACTCTTCGACTGCAAGACAGAAAGTACAACAATTATAGAGATATCCAAGACACACAGTTCAGTCAGCTTAGTACAAAGTTCAAAGACTACTTTGAATATGGTGGCGGTGTTGCGTTTTATTACAGGGCGCTCCCTGCAACAAGCCTACTTTTCGAAATTGATGTTACCCAGCGAGATTACGATCTAAACGACCCAGTCACTAACAATTCCCAAGATAGCTTTGACGTTTTCTACTTGACGGGTGCAACTTGGGATATCACTGGGAAGACAATCGGTAAAGTGAGACTCGGTTTGCAAAACAAAACCTATGATGATTCTACAAAGGATGATTTTAGCGGCTTTAGTTGGGACTTAGATCTTGAATGGAAACCGCTATCCTACTCAACGATAACCGTTTCTGCCGCCCAAAGAGCAAGAGACCCAGATCAAGGCTCTAACTACGTAGACGAAACGAGCTTTGATGGTAACTGGAAGCATTACTGGTTAAGTCACTTGTTTACCAATGCAACTGCGCAATTTGTATTTGATGACTATTCAACTTCTTCAAGAAATGACGACTTGATAAAGATAGGACTAGCAATGGGCTATGAGCTTAGAGAGCACGCCGAGCTCAATTTAGGCTGGCGAATAGAAGATAATGATTCATCGATTGCTGGTAATAGCTACGATCAGAATGTGTGGTATGTGTCTGTGAACATGTTGTTTTAGAAAGGAATAAAGAATGGTTAATGTTCTAAAAGTAGTAGGGATGTTTCTTTTTACCTGCACGATGGTTGAGGCAAAGTCTTTTGAGGACACTTACAACATTGGTGCAGGGGACAAAATTCAGATTTCAGTCTATGGCGAGCCAGATTTATCTATCGATGAGCTTTACATCAGCAACAGCGGAAACTTCGAATACCCATATCTAGGACAACTCAATGCTCTGAATAAAACACCAGAGCAACTCAAGAAGCAGATCATCAACGGATTGAGAGGCGATTACCTTATTTCGCCAAAGGTACGAGTAAGTGTTGTAGGGTTTCGTAGTATCTACGTCAATGGCGAAGTCAAAAAGCCAGGTGGGTATGAATATCAGCCGGGCCTTACCGTAGATAAAGCGATTGCATTAGCCGGTGGTTTTACGGATCGCGCCGCTAGAGACAAAGTCTTTGTTACACAATCTGGTTCAGAAGACGCAAAAAACAAAGTTAGGCTTTCTAAGAAAGTTATGCCTGGCGATATCGTTGTTATCGAACAGAGCTTCTTTTAATCAGATTTCAGACAGATACGAATTGCGATTGAATGCTACAAAACTTGGAAGGAAATATGCCTCTTAACCTTAAGGGTGATCATCAAGAAAGAGAGAATCTCGTCGATCTTGGATATTATGTTCACTTAGTAAAATCACGCTTAACATCAATAGTTTGCTTTACTATTTTATGTACTGCTATCGCAGTTCTTATCGTGTTGAGTACGACACCAACCTATACAGCAACATCCACACTTCTTATTGAATCTAGCCAGAAAAAAGCAATTTCAATTGAAGAAGTGGTTGGGATAGATACGACTGCAAAAGAGTACTATCTAACTCAGTTTGAAATCTTGAAATCCAATCAAGTATCCAAACGCGTTATAGAGAAGCTAAATCTAGTTGAAAACCCTGAGTTCAATTCGAAATTAAACGACACGTCAACAAGCTTGTTTGATGATTGGAAGGCGATAGCTATGAACATTAAAGTCATAGCAAGCTTCATTGGGTCACCGGATGATGTTGAGTTGGACCAAAATGCTACAGACGTCGCTTACCGCAGGGTATTAAAAGAATTCAAATCTAGACTGACCATTTCACCGATTCGGAAAACTCAGTTGGTTAACATATCTTTTGAATCAGAAGATCCTGAGTTAGCCGCTATCATTGCGAATGAAGTAGGCCAGGCGTTCATTGAAAACAGCTTGGAGTCGAAACTCGTGGCGAATGAACAGGCGACGAGTTGGATTAATCAAAGACTCACAGAGCTTAAACAGCAATTAGATCGGTCCGAGAGAGCGTTACTAGATTTCTTGGAAAGGCAAGAATTGATAGATGATAGCGGTATTATTGCTTTAACGAGTTCAGAGCTATCTAATTTAACCGAGAGAATAGCGCGAGCAAGCGATAAACGTATCGAAACACAAGCGTTATATAACGCACTAAAAGGCAATAAAAACGTTGATGTGTCAACTCTTGCCTCTATTTCTCTGATTTCTAATCACCCTCAGATACGTGATATTCGTCAAGCTGAATCTGATGCGGCGAAAATCGTAAGTGAACTGTCTAAGCGATACGGTCCTAAGCATGACAAGATGATTCAGGCTAACGCTCAACTTAAGTCGATTCAAAATAGAGCCAGCAGCCTCATACTGAAGCTGATTAACGGTATTGAAAAAGAACTGACCAGTGCAATCAATCAGGAAAAACTACTCAAAAATGAGCTTTCAAGTAAGAAAGAGGAGTTTCAAGCGTTAAGCGTTGTTAAACGTGAGTATGATTCACTTAAGCGAGAAGTCGATACCAATGCTAAATTGTACGATCTATTTTTGACTCGCCAGAAAGAAACATCGGCAACTAGCGACTTTAGTTCGGCAAATGCAAGGTTTAGCGATTATGCGTTGGTTCCTGAATCACCTTCTAAGCCAAATAAGAAACTTGTGGTACTTATCTCTTTCTTCGTAAGTACTGGTTTAGCAATAGCCTTGGTCGTCATTCAGGATGCTCTTAACAAAACGATTGAAAATGCGAGAGATTTTGAAAACAAGCTGCGTATGCTTCCAACTGGCAGCTTGCCAATAGTGCGCGACAAAATGCACAAAAATGAGCACATTGCTCTTAATGTGCTCAAAGACAAAAAGTTTTCTTTCTTCAAGGAAGCGACGGATTCAATACGTACATCTCTGTTACTCAGTTTGCGTAACGAAGATCGAAAGGTACTAGCGGTGTCATCTTCTGTTCCTGATGAAGGAAAAACAACCACGTCCATTGGCTTAGCATATTCTTTCTCGAAACTAGAACGTGTGTTGTTGATTGACTGTGACCTACGCAAAGGGTCATTGGCAACGCGATTCTCTGTACAAAAGAGCCAACCCGGTATTACCAACTTCTTTTTGACCAATGCGCCTATTGAAGAGTGCATCGTGAATATTGAAGAGGGGAATCTTGATGTTTTGCCTTCAGGTATGCATGTAAACAATCCTCAGGAAATTTTGAGCAGTCGTGGCTTTAAAGAACTCTTAGATGACCTATCTGATCGATATGACCGAATCATCATAGATACACCGCCAATTTTGCCGGTCAAAGATGCTTTTATTGTTGGCAAACTGTCTAAAGGAATCATTTTAGTTGTTAAAGCTAACAGTACGACAAGTTCTGTTTATAAGCATACGACGACGTTGTTTTCTGAACATCAGATAAAGATAGATGGGGTTATTTTAAACAAGGTACTCATTCCGAAAAAGGGAAAACATACCTATCAAGAATACTCTGAATATGCAAGGGAAGCTTAATTGCCCCTTTTCGTATAGTGACTAAAAGTATTGCAACGAGAAGAGATATAAAGGGTATTTGGTGAATACGACTAACCAGTTATTAAAGAAGTTCATTAGCGCAGCAGGATTGCAAGTCTTGTGTAAAGGGCTATCGGTTGTTTCCGGTATTGTTTTGGCTAGGTACCTTGGGCCTGAACAATATGGACTTTATACGTTTGTCTTGTCGATTATTTCCGTGGCAATGATGTTGGTTGTTGCAGGGCTACCTCAATTGTTAATTCGAGAGGTAGCAAATGCTGAGTTAGAGAGTAATTGGGGTGTGCTCAATGGATTGTTCCGTTGGTCGACCAACTCAGTGTTAGTTCTTTCGGTATTTATTATGTTAACGATGCTAGGTTTACTTTGGAGTGGAGCATTTGAGCCCGAAGTGGAGCTTGTTCTTTGGACTGCATTAGTGCTAATTCCTATAAAAAGCTTGTCGTCTAAGCAAGGTGCGATCATTAATGGGTTGAGGAGTCCGATCTTAGCGATAATCCCTGAGAGTGTCGTGATGCCAGTGGTCGCATTATGCTTTTATTTAGGTTTTATCCTATTGGATATTAACTTCACCGCAATGCTCATGATAGAGACTCAGATTGTAACAGCTATTGTTACTTTTCTATGCGGAGTCATCTTCTTACGAAGGATCAGGCCGAAAGAGTTAACACAAAACCGCTCTGTCTATCATGTAAAAAAATGGTATGTGGCTCTACTTCCTTTTACGGTAATTTCTCTACTGGGAACGATGAATGTCGAAATATCCAGTGTGTTGTTAGGCATTTTTGGAGAAAGTGAAGCCGTTGGATACTTTAAGGTTGCGTTACAAGGTGTAATGTTAGTCACACTAGGGCTGACTGCTATCGATACAATCACAGGACCGAATATAGCTAGACTATATAAAAGTGGAGATCTGCATTCGACGCAGATCCTACTGAGTAAAAGTGTACGATTAACGTGTTTAGTCTCAATACCAATTGTCATCTTTCTATTTTTCTTTGGCGAGTTAGTTGTCACATTACTATTTGGAAAGGAGTATGTACGTTCTGCCACTATTTTGAATATTCTTTGTATTGGTCAAATTGTTAATGCCTTAATGGGCTCTTCCGCATTGGTTTTGAATATGACTGGAAATGAAAATAAGTCATTGAAAGCGTTGTTCTATACCTTCCTCATAAACGCAATTGGTCTTGCAGTCTTGGTACCAAATTATGGAGATGTTGGTGCGGCTGCGTCAGTGTCGCTGAGCGTGATTTTTTGGAACCTGTTCATGGCCAAAGAGGTACATAAATCGACCGGATTGAAAACGTGGTTCCGGTTTGGTAATCAGCTTACTTTAAAACACAGTTAACTTACTGGCAGTATTTGGTGGACGTTTACTTATCCACCTAAGATTTTATATCAGCCCGAAAACAACTTAATAGCGAAACAAATTATCATGGTTAAGCTTAGTATTATTATTCCCACATATGGACGTGTTAATAAAATAAACAGTGCGATTGAGAGCGCTCTGGTCAACGATTGTATTGAGGTAATTGTCGTTGATGATAATGGAAAGGGCAGTGAGAATCAGATACGAACACAGAAAATAGTGGGTCAGTTTGAGAATAATGAACGTGTAATCTATCACCCTTTAGAAAAGAACAGCGGAGCAGGTATAGCTCGAAATGTGGGAATTAGTAAAGCTAAAGGTGATTACATTACATTTCTAGATGATGATGATCTGTTTATCGATGAGCTAGTGATTGAAAAACTACGTTATTTTGAAGAAAAGTCGGCAGAAAATGATATTTGCTGTAGTCATATGAGAACAGAACGTGAAGGTAAGCGAATCGCTAGCGGTGAAGATAAGTTTATAGGCAGTGATGCGAAGACTTTTCTAATGAGTGGAAGTTGTTTTACGTCGATGATCATGATTAAAAAATCTTCTATTGTCCAAATAGGAGGCTTTTATGACACACCATATCTTCAAGACCACACACTGATGCTTAAAGCGTTTATAAACGGGCTAAAAGTATGTGTTTTTGAACAAGAGACCTTTATTCATAACTTACATGATGGCGCCACGATTACAACAGGGAAGCGTCCTGTGTCTGGTGTCGCTCTAAGGTGTAAACTCGAAAAAGAGCTTTCCCGTACTCTAGAGCTCGCTGACGTTGAACTGAAGTGTCTAGCTCATAGGTGGAACACGATTCAATCACATCAAGAGTGGTTAACTAATGGTCGCTCCTTAAAACTCGCAAAATACCTTTTGCTCGATGTATTTCCCAATTCGAGTAGCTTGTCTCAATTGCATGATTCTATTAAGCTTTTGATTAAATTTGTAACCAACTATCAGTACTATAGTCGATGAACCACTTAACTATAAAAACTAATATCGCTGATGATAGTAAAGCGTACCGCGCTCTCTTTTTAGTTGGTGTATCGCTACTTTTTGCCTTGCCAGCACCGTTCTATATTGGGCTGTTAGTACTTATCTTATACCTCAGATATGAAAACAGAGATTGGCTGTATTTGTTCTTTATCAGCTTTGTTCTGCTGTTTTCTAATATGAATCTCTTCAAAGAGATTTGGGCTTTTGGTGACTTTTTAGGGATAGGCAATGATCTTGGATGGTATTCTACTCAATGGTTTTCTTTTAATGATCATCCTTATGGATATATGAGTATTTTTGATGATGATTATCTTATTTTCATCAATGATGGCTTTCTAGTTAAACCTAAAATATCTGAACCTATCTATCATTCCTATTCATATTTTTTCTCAAGGATTACTGACGGTAACTATATATTCTATGTTTACTCTTTAACTTTCTTTATTTATCTTCCTGCTTGTGTGGTGATATTCAAGATTTTGGACGCCAATGAGTTAGATAAAGTGTTGATAGTATTGGTGATGACATTTTTTTTGTTCTTCTCAATGACGTTCACCAATATGTTCAATATGATACGTCATTACTGTTCTGGCTCTTTTCTCATCATAACACTGTTCTACCTCTATTTTGATAGGGTTAAGATGGCTTGTGTATTTGGTGTACTGGCATGTTTAACTCACAACGCGGCGGTTGTTATCTGCGCTGTATATTTTATTACTTACGTTGTTAGTCTCCGGACTGATCTATCAGTGAGATTAAAAGCACTGGCTGTCATTGTAGGTGTGTCGTTGTTATCAATAGCGTACTTAGTTGTGTATTTTTACACGTTTACTAACTACGAAGTGCTTGATGATCGAGGTTCAGGTTTGGCTTTTAAGATGCTAGATATCTTGATTTTTTGTCTTTCATTTATAACATTTTTAAAAACTGAGCCCTCTAAGTTTGATAAATTGTGGCTGTTCTATGTTGGTGTGATAGTCCTGATTCTGTTTATGCATCTAACCAATTTTCTGCAACTTAGGTATTTTGCTTATTTTGATTACTTTAGATGGATAGGTGTTGTCTATTTATTCAACGCTATCATTTCCTTTAGAAAGACTAAGCTATTATTCTCTTCTATCATGGTCGTCTTTTTTCTGTTCTTCTTATGGTTGAGGATATATATATCTGATTTTGATTTTGATGGATTGTTTCATGATTATTTTATCGTCAGATATAATTAATTAAAAAATGGAGTTTTAATGAATATTTTATTGATGACTACGTGTATTTGCAATGAAGAAAATACCTCTGATCTTAAAAGGCTTATCTCGAGTCTTAACAAGGTTAATGATATTAATATTAAGCACCTTGTATTGCTGCAAGACTATCAAGATGACAAGAAATTTGAAGCTGACATAACGAATGAAAATTATGATTTAAGATTCTTAGAAATAGAAGGCATCATTTCACTCTCCAAAGCTCGTAACATGTTGATTACCGAAGCAAATGACAAAAGGCTATTTGAGTGTTCTGACTTTGTTTCATTCCCAGATGACGATTGTTGGTATCCAGAAGGTTTTTGGAATAATTTCAAGAAAATAGAGCGTGAGCAAAAATTTGGTCTCTTCTATACAGATTTCTCTTCTAAACCCGTTGCAATCGATAGACCAGTAAATCAGCACAATACCGCTAATTTGGTACGCTATGCCTCTTCAAATACTTCTTTCTATCGCGCTGATGTCTTTATAAAGATTGGACTCTTCGATGAGAACTTTGGTGTTGGTGCTAAGAACAATGGCGGCGAAGACTTAGACTACGTAATCAGAGCGATGTTGCTAACTGAAGATATCTACTTCTTAAATTCTCCGGTCATAGGGCATAGAGACCCGTTACCGCAGTTTAGGTATAAGTACTACCGTGGTTCCTTTGGTGTACTTAGTAAGCATAAGGCAAAAACATTTACCCTATTTTATCAATACCTTCGTAAGTTTCTGATTGGGTTGGTTTTCTTGTCTTCGAAAAAAATAAGATTTTCAGAGTTTAAGACGATAAGGTAGGAACTACGGTATGTGTCTAGATAAAACAATTGCTAATCTGACAATAGTTGGAGAGGAGCAGGTTGATACGATAATCGAAAACATCGTACATACTCAAGAACCTATTGTAGTTGGCTTTTTGAATCAGCATGGATACAACTTAATCTCAAGACATAGTGCGATTGAATCAAGCTTTTCTGAAATTGACTATCTTCTCCGTGATGGCAAAGGAATCGAGTATGCGTGTCGCTACAACGGACTCGATCCCAAGAAAAACCTTAATGGCACCGATTTTATTCCTCTGTTGATTCGTCGTGTCAAAGAACAGATCACTGACGCACAGTTTTTTTCATATGGTACTGAAGCACCTTGGCTTGAAAGAGGTTCAAAAAATCTATTTGGCACAGAGGATGCTTACTGCGTCGATGGCTTTCAAGACGATGAAATTTATGTGGAGCATTTTCAGAGTTTTCAGTCAGAGCAGCTAACCGTAGTTGTACTCGCGATGGGGATGCCAAAGCAAGAGCGTATTGCAGGTCTTCTCAAGAATATTGCCAAGGGGCCAGTCATCATTATCTGCGGTGGGGCAATACTCGACTTCCAATCCGGCAGAGTTAAAAGAGCGCCAACCTTCTTTCGCAAACTTGGCTTGGAATGGCTATATCGACTGTTACGTGAACCCAAGCGATTATTCAATCGCTATGTCATCGGTATCCCCTTGTTTTTTATTAATATCTATCGGGCGAAAAGGGCTACTGAGTAAATCGGTAGCCACTTAAGATAACACACTTTTTAGAGTCTATATTGCATAGCTAAGATACTAATATTATTGGAATAGTTGCTAAATGATTAGGGATGAACACGACAGAAACAATTGGGTTGATTGTGCTAAAGCGATAGGCATCGTTTTGGTGGTCTATGGTCACGTGATGAGAGGGCTATTTAATGCTGGATTTGAAGTGTCTGAGCACTACGTTCTAATTGATAGCATAATCTATAGTTTCCATATGCCTCTATTTTTCTTCCTCTCAGGGCTGTTCTTCTATCGGTCACTAGAGAAGAGAAAAGGTGTCAATCTCATGTTTAACAAACTAGATACTATACTGTACCCGTATATTATTTGGTCGATAGCTCAAGGGTTTATAGAGGCCTCACTCTCAAACTATACCAATGGTAACGTAACGTTTACACAGGTGCTTTCCTTGTGGGAGCCTAGGGCACAGTTTTGGTTTCTTTATGCGCTTTTTTTAGTATTTATTGTTAGTACTTTCATATTTACGTTTCTTTCAGGCAAACATGCATTGGCCGTGTTTTTTGTTTCCTGCGGCGTGTATATATCAGCTCCTCTATTGTTAGATTCGTCTCCATTGCTTTTTATAGCAAACAATATGGTCTATTTTTCTTTAGGCGTGGTGTTTAGTAGCTATGAGTTAAGCAAAAATTTAGACTCGTTAAAATCGCTGTTATTGACAATGATTACCTTTTTGTTGAGTCAGTACCTATTTCACTTCGCCTTAGGGAAGCACTATACGGATCAGGGTGCCGAGTCATTATATGTTGCTGTTGTTTCGATTATATTCGTAGTCTCATTATCTATCTCAATCAGTCGAAAGAACGTCAAACTCGTTACGCTGATAGGCTCCTCCTCAATGGCAATTTATCTTATGCATATTGTCGCTGGAAGTGGCGCTAGGGTTTTACTGGGTAAGGGGTTAGGGATTCAAGATACAAATGCCCATTTGTTAGTAGGTTGTCTTGCTGGTTTATTGCTTCCTTTAGTCGCTGTCAAAGCTTTCAATCTAATTGGATTCCCGTACGCGTTTAGTGCACCTATAAGCCGTTGGTTTGAACTGTTCCAAAGACAGTTTGTTAAGCTAGCTCGTATTCACTGATGTTTGCACGAATTGAGCAATTATCGTTGCGCTTGAGGTATTTGGAATGTCAGCCAAAACAATGGTCTTGAATATTGCTTATGTATTGTTGATAAGTAGTCTATTTATATTTTCAGCGGTACAGCTATATCAAAGTCTATATCGTAATGCTGCGGGTGCTCATATGTCGACGTTGAAGCCTGATAATGTCTCTCCAAAAGTAAACAGCACAACTTATATATTGGCACAACGCATCGAGAAATTCCCTATACATGGCGCAAACGATATTGAAACCAAGGCTAGCTTACTGGAGTGGAGCAAGTTCTTTGAGCCTACCGCGCTTGATTATCAAAATATTATCGAGCTTCGCTTAACAAGCGCGAAACTCAGACCGACTTGGTCACCTAACTATATTGAGCTCTCTAAGCTATACGATAAGGTAGGTAACTTACCTAAACAGCAAGAAATGTTGCAATACGCGCAACTTTTTGGGGCGGTTAGACAATCAACTATCATCGGTCAGTTGGACTTTAGCTATTCGAATTGGAACACTCTCACTTCTGAGTCAAAAATCCAAGCGGCAATCCAGTTAATTGAGGTTGCCAATCGACCAGCTTATCGGAAGAAATTAGATAGCATGATTACTTATTCGAAAGGTAAGGATCGAATGTGTAATTTGCTTTTTTTTAATGACCTCCATGTAGGGTCTTGCTATTAATGAATTAGGGAAGGATACCCCGCTCAATAACAGAGATATTGCTGTGAGAGCCGCTATCACGAATGATTTATTGGTTTTCTAACTAACGAGACAACTAATTGATGACCTAACGTGTTAACTCTATAGCGACATTGTTAACATATGCATCAGTGTTTTGCTTTCAATCAAGGGATTTTGATGAAATTACAACTCTTAACAGCGACATTCGCAGCGGTGGTAATATCCGCGCCAACAATGGCAAACGAAACCTTGTTGAAGAATGATCTTCTTGAAGTATTGGGGGATTCACCAAGTGAACAGGCGATCAAACAAGCCTTTGAAGAAAACCAAGAGCAAGTTTTAGAAGTATTAGCGACATTACTTAGTAGTGAAGTTATAGACCCACAAGCCGTGATTACTGAGGCACTTACGATTGCCCCAGAAAAAGTGACAGAGATAGTAGAGGTTGCTAGACAAGCGAATGTGAGTAATGAAGTGATCACCACTTCCGCGTTACTTGCCGGGCTCGATCCTACGGTAGTTTCTGAAGCGACAGCCGCGGGTATACAAACGGCTTCAGCAACTCCTCAATCTATCGCACCTCCCGCTGCGCCTGCTGTTGGCTCAAATGGCGGTGGTGGTAATGGTGTGGTTTCCCCTAACTAAGTTCATTCTTTAATATTGCCTTAGCCCGGTTTGCCCGGGTTTTTATTTATGTCATGAAAAACATAGAACAGTTTGTCTTTTACACTTTTCTTGTACTGATTGTTTGGTTACCGATCCCACTGGGAAGTAATCGTGATTGGGCATGGGCTGTTGCAGAACTTTGGATAGCGACTCAGAGTATTCTATTGCTAGTTGCTTATAAAGGAGTACTACCATTCCAACTATTGCGTCCATATAAGGTGTTGCTTTTTGGTTTACTGATATTCCAAGGATGGGTGTTGGTACAAACAATTCCTTTACCGTTACAATGGTTAGCGCTTGTGTCTACGCAAGCAGCCGATATTTATCGCATAGTTGTTGCTGACTTTGGCTACATATCCCTTGATTCTCGAACAACTCAGTTATCTTTTTTTAAAGGGCTAAGTTACTTATTATTTCTAATCAATGCGATATTCCTTGTGAACTCAAGCCAACGTATCAGGTTGATTGCCATTGCATTGGTTATTAGTGGGACACTCCAAGCGTTTTATGCAGCGATATCGGTTTTGCTCAATACAACTGAGAGTTGGTTTTTTGGATTTCCGGAAAAAGACATTGCTACAGGGTCGTTTGTTTACAAAAACCACTTAGCGAATTATTTGATGGTGACACTGTGTATTGGTGTTGGATTGATTATTACTCAGCTCCACGTTTCTCAATCAATCTCATGGCGCATGCATGCCGTACGGTTATTGGAAGGCATGTTAAGTCCTAAGATGCTGATTCGTATGTGCTTGATTATTATGGTTATCGCATTGGTAATGACACGCTCTCGAATGGGTAATACGGCTTTCTTTGCCGCAACGACACTCTGCGGTTTTATCGCTTTGCTGTTTTACAAGAACAAGCCTAGAGCCTTAACCGCTTTGGTTACGAGTGTCATTGCCATTGATACCATCGTCATCGGCGCTTTATTTGGTTTAAACAAAGTTAAACAACGTCTTGCAGAAACGTCGTTGGGTGAAGAATCTCGCGATCAAGTGGTTATTTGGTCAATGGATATTATCCGCGATTTTCCAATTGTTGGTACAGGCATGGGAAGTTTTTATAGCGTGTTTCCAATCTACTCAAAGTCGGATATTGGTTTCTATGACCATGCTCATAACGATTATATCCAATTTATGGTCGAAGCGGGTGTACCTGCCACCGTTTTACTGGGCTGTGTGGTGCTATATTCACTCTTTCGTAGCTTCAAGACGATACGTGTTAGGAATAGCAAAACGATGAAAGGTCTAGCCTTGGGCACAATGATGGCAACGGTAGGTATGCTAATCCATATTAGTGTCGACTTTAATTTACAGCCTATGGCTAATGCGCTCACCTTTATACTTGTTCTATTTATGGCGAATGCGACGGCGGTGCTTCCCGCAGTTGGCAGTGTGCTGACTACGACTAAGGCACCTGAAGCGCAAAGAGAGATTGTTCATGGTTAAACGAATACTCGTTGTGTGTTCTGGGAACATCTGCCGTTCACCATTGGCGAAAGAGTTGTTTGCTCAAGCGCTACCCAATATTGAGTTTGACTCTGCTGGGGTCTTAGTGGACAAAACTGGACTTAAAGGAAAACCTGCAGTGGGCCATTCGCAAACGCTAGCAGAACGAAAGGGCCTAACATTATCTGAACACAAAGCTAAACAGGTGACGCCAGATTTAGTTGAATGGAGTGACTTAATTTTAGTGATGAGTCACGATCATATTGACTTGGTATCTGAACTTAACCTTGGAACTAGAGCAAAAACATTATTGATTGGCCAGTGGATAGGGGTTGGAGAAGTTGACGATCCTCTAGGCAAAGACATAGAGGAATTTGAACACTGTTATCGAACCTTAGCGCGTGCGATTGAGAGTTGGAGGACCCGTCTTAGCTGAAAGCGAGTTCAATACTTGCTACCAATGCCTAGAGTTCGCCGCCATGAGTTGGAAAAAGCGTATTCCCAACTAAGTTTACTAGTGAACTAACTCTGTTTTCTTAAACTGGCCGTTAGCAATGAAATGATGTATTTGCTCTGGTACTAAAGAAGAGTAGATCAAGCTAGTATGACTGCTTCTAATCTCGATATGATCCGTCATGCCTTCAATTTTTGTTTCATCAACGGTGACGGTTCCATCGGACATCATTTTGTTGTCCATTAAAAGCAATGAGCGAGCGCCAAGTGGAAGCGTACCGGCAATACAACCAAGCTTTTGCGGAACAGACCAGCTTCCTTCATGTTGAGCGAGACCAAAGTCAGGAGAATTGCCTAAGATCACACTCATGCCTAGTTCTTGAATCCGAGTAACAATAGAAGCCCCTTGCATTGGAGAGCCGATGGTTACAACGTGTGAAACAACATCTTGATTTAGCTGGCGAGATTGAAGGTAATGCTTAATGATAAGCCCACCTAAACTGTGCCCAACGAGAACGTTAGGCATAGTATCGGATAAAGCGTTATCGATAGAGGTAAATACTTGCTGCTCATCGATTGCAACGCTGTTGTAAGAGAGTATCTTAGTTCGGTAGCCAAACTCTCTGAGTTTGTGGCTTAGTGGTTGCATCACCATTCCATGCATGTAAAGACCATGTAAGATAATGATTTTCATATAATTCTCCACAACCGCTTATACAGAGAATCTAACCATATTTTCTGACAAAATCACCTACTTTCTAGCAAGTTTGTGCAGCCAAACAAGAAGACAAAATAAATCACTTAGCCAGCTATTCAAGTGACTAATGTGGGCGTAGGTCTATGACAACATGGTGAATTTCAAACGTATATTTTTCCATGCGAGTAGGGCACTACATCACCTGAAACGACGACATTTTGTTGTGAAACATGACAATAGACAATGCCGCCGCGCTTGGATGCTTGGTATGCTTTCAAATTGTTTTTGTTGAGCCTGTCAGACCAAAATGGAGCCAGTCCAGCATGAATGGAACCTGTCACAGGATCTTCATCTCCGCCATTGGCAGGCCAAAAATAACGGGAAACAAAGTCATACTCTTTACTTTTTGCTGTAGCAACTACGTCATATGGGGCGAGACGTTTAAGGAAATCACTTTTGGTTTTTAAATCATAAACATCTTGTTCATTGTCATAGATAGCAAAATAAGCTTGCGGGCTTCTTAGCACCTCGGCTGGAAGGATAGACAACCCTTCTAGCAGATCTGCTGGGGGATTAATGGCTTGCGGCTTTCTGAGTGGAAACGTCATCAAAATACGACCACTAAGGTCTTTATCGACAACTAGCGGACCAACAAAGCGAGTTTCAAATGTAATGCTGTCTCCCGCATCAAAGTGGGAAAATAGGACATAGGCGGAGGCTAATGTGGCATGGCCACAAAAATCAACTTCACAAAGAGGGGAGAACCAACGAATTTCATAGTGATCGACATCGATGGGTTTAATAAAAGCCGTTTCCGATAAGTTGTTTTCGGCGGCAATCTTAAGCATCAAGTCATCGCTAAGCCAATCATTGATTGGAACAACTGCAGCGGAGTTTCCCTTAAATCTTTGAGTCGTAAAGGCATCGCAAACGAACATTTCAAATTCCATCATCTTTCCCTCAGTTGTGGAGATTTTATAGATGATATGAATTATTACCTTTAGTTACCATACTTGGTTGGGATTGGCGGAGAGTTGCGACTCGTTTCAACTGAAAGCATACTGAGTCGACACTCTCTCCGATAATTAAAAGTGAACATTGACCAGGTTACAATGTCACTTTAATGTTGCGAATAAGGCATTATTTGAAGTTAACAAGAGAGTCTCTATTCAGATCGTGGATACTTTTGGCTCCCGTTAGCGTCATAGCGACACGTATTTCTTTCTCATATAGATCGAGGAGATTTTCAACACCCGCTTGGCCTTGCGCGGCAAGCGCATAAATAAATGAGCGACCAAGAAGGGTACAATCGGCGCCGAGTGCAAGCATACGGACGACATCAAGACCTGTTCGGATACCTGAATCGACGAAGATTTTAAGATCACCTTTTACTGCGTCTGCAATAGTAGGCAGAGCTTTTGCTGTTGAAAGGACACCATCTAATTGTCGACCGCCGTGATTCGAGACCACAATACCATCTGCGCCAAAGCTGACCGCATCTTTAGCATCTTGCTCATCAAGGATTCCTTTGATGACCATAGGGCCATCCCAATACTCGCGAATCCATTCAAGATCTTTCCACGAAATAGAAGGGTCAAAGTTGTCACCTAGCCAGCCAATGTAGTCTTCTAATTTGGTAGGCTCTCCGCGATAAGTCGAAATGTTGCCAAGGTCGTGTGGCTTGCCAAATAATCCGACATCGAAAGCCCAGCTAGGGTGGCGCATCGCTTGGAACACACGGCGCGCGGCAGCGTTAGGGCCACTCATACCTGAGTGCATGTCTCGGTAGCGAGCTCCTGGTACTGGCATATCAACAGTAAACACAAGCGTTGTAACACCAGCAGCTTTTGCACGCTCAAGTACATTCTTCATAAAGCCGCGATCTTTAAGCACATACAGTTGAAACCACATTGGACGCTCAATCGCAGGAACGACTTCTTCAATCGGGCAGACTGACACTGTAGACATAGTGAATGGAATGCCTTTGTTTTCCGCTGCTTTGGCTGCCTGAACTTCACCTCTTCGTGCATACATACCAGTGAGCCCTACAGGAGCAAGCGCAATTGGCATCGCAAACTTTTCGCCAAAGATCTCTGTCTCCAGACTCAGATCTTCCATATTCTTTAATACGCGTTGTTTAAGCGCGATGTCTGCGAGATCTTCGGTGTTTTTTCTCAAGGTATGTTCACCGTAAGAACCGCCATCAATGTAGTGAAAAAGGAACGGAGGAAGCTTCGCTTTTGCAGCGGCACGATAGTCAGTAGAAGCAGAGATAATCATAAAGTCATTCCTAATAGAGTTTTTAGTGCCTTTCTATGAAGGTTTAGTATGGTCGATATCATAAAAGGGAGGCGTCAATACCCACGGTTTTGCTATCGTTTTCACGTTAACAGGGGTCTTGTCAGGGGTTAGAGTATTAACGCCTCAAGGGAAATTCTTTTAGTTCATTAACGCGTCAGTAATCTGCAAGCCATAGACAGCAACTAGGCCAATGATACCCGTTACAACCAAGTAGTAGATGGTAGGGATAATGGTCTTACGCAGGGTTGCCCCTTCGCGTCCAAGCAGTCCAACGGTGGCCGATGCAGCAACCACATTGTGGATAGCGATCATGTTACCGGCAGCAGCACCAACGGCTTGAAGTGCTACAACCACGGCGCTCGATATGGTCAGTGTTTGAGCCACTTCGAACTGGAACTGGCTAAACATCATGTTCGACACTGTGTTAGAGCCCGCTATGAATGCGCCAAGCGCACCTACCGTCGCACTAAGAGCTGGGAATGCATCACCCACTAAGCCAGCAGCAAAGTTAGCTGTCGTGACCGGCATACTTGCTAGATCAGATCCGTTGATGCCTGAGTTGATGAAGATACGCACCATAGGGATGGTAAACACTAAGACAAAACCTGCACCAATCAGAGTTTTACTTGATTCACCAAATGCTTTTCCAAGTGGTGCAATGCTGCGGGACTGAAGTAATACTGCCACTAAAGCAACAAACACTAGAATGCCGCCTGGCAGGTACAATGGTTGGATTGCCGTACTGATACCGGCTTCACCTAGAATATTGCTAAACGAAAGGCTAACGCTACGTAACATTGCTTTGAATTCTGTACTTACGCGGCTAGCGACAAGTACAACAGCGAGCAGTACATATGGAAGCCAAGCCAAAACCATGTTCATTGGCTTAGCTTTAGCGTCATCTAAATCGATCTTTAGCGAGCCTAACCATTCTGCTGGCCATTTGTTTTCATCTTCAAAGTCCCATGTTGATTTAGGGACTAAAAAGCCATGTTTAGCCGCTGAAACAACAATGGACAGACCAACTAAACCACCGATGAGTGAAGGGAACTCTGCACCAAGGAACACGCCTGTCAACGCATATGGGATAGTGAAAGAGAGGCCTGCGAAGATAGCAAACGGCAGGATATCTAGCCCTTCAGTCCAGCTTCTGTTCTTGCCGAAGAATCGAGTCAACATCATTGCCATTAGAACTGGGATTAGCGTACCGACACTGGCGTGAATCAAAGCAACGCTCGATGTGATTTGCTGTAGGTAAGCCTCCCACGTTGAGCCATTAGCGATAAGCGCTTCGCCAATGTTGTGAGTGTCTAACCCTTTGTTAACGCCAACGATAATAGGTGTACCCACAGCTCCGAAAGAAACAGGCGTTGACTGAATCATCATTCCCATCAATACAGCCGCAAGTGCTGGGAAACCAATAGCGACAAGTAGCGGCGCGGCAATGGCTGCTGGCGTACCAAAACCGGATGCGCCCTCAATGAATGAGCCAAAACACCAAGCGATAATAATCGCCTGAACACGTCTATCTGGAGAGATGTTGGTAAAACCGTTTCGAATCGTAGAGATTGCACCAGTGTGTTTTAAAGTGTTGAGCAAGAAGATGGCACCAAACACAATCCATAGTACGGAGACGGTAATTCCGAGCCCCTGAAATACAGAAGCAAGCACTCGTGTCGTTGACATATCCCATGCGAAAAGGGCAATGACAACGGTTAAACCAAATGCGACGGGCATCGCGCGTTTTGCAGGCCAGTTTAGGCCGACGAGGAGTATGGCAGCCACCACTATTGGTGAGAAAGCCACTAGGGCAAGTAATGTTTCACTCATTGGTACGTCCTTTACATTCTTCAATCAGGACTCTTGAGAGTCTCTTAGATTTTATAATTGTGATGGTATTGTTAATTTGGAGTGAATTTACCCCTTTATTTTTTATTGATACAGGGAAATAATGAAAATAATTAATTCCAAAAGTGACATAATCAATGCGTGCAGATGACTTAATCCTGTTTTCTCAAGTCGTAGAAATGGGTAGCTTTAGCAAGGTGGCTGAGGCAAATAACCTTACAAATTCGGTAGTTAGTAAGAGAATAGCCCGACTAGAGGAAGAGATTGGTGTTCAGCTATTATATCGAACTACGCGCAAATTAACGTTAACAGAAGCGGGCAAGGCGTTAACGCATGGTGCTAAAAATGTGAAGCAAGCCGCTCAAGAGGCTATGGACGCAGTTTCAGGGTTTGGTGAGAACGTGAGCGGTCATATCAAAATGTCTGTCCCCACCATTTCTGGCGATCTGATATTGGCCGATGCTGTCGCTGAATTTTGCAACTCTCATCCAGGGTTATCGGTCGATATGTCTTTAGATAATCGCTTTGTTGACCTCGTGGAAGGGGGGTACGATTTGGTGATTAGAACAGGTTATTTAGAAGATTCGAGCTTGATCGCAAGGCACATTTTAGATTCCCAATGGGTAGTGTGCGCGTCGCCTTCTTATATCGCCAGAAATGGCAAACCGATAGAGCCGCAAGACTTAGCAAAGCACAACTGCCTTCAATATGCCTACCAAACCACAGGCGCGAGCGAATGGGAGTTTAAGGCTGAAGAGGGGAACTATATCGTAAAAGTGACTGGTTCCTTTTCGACGGATAACGCGACCGCGCTGAGAAAAGCCGCCTTGGGCGGTCATGGAATCGCCTATGTACCAAGATGTTTGGTCTATCACGATATACGAAACGGTCAGCTGGTGGACTTGTTTCCAGAGCAAGTCGGAAAACGACTTGGGATCTATGCGGTGTACCCATTCACCAGACAACCACCGAACAAAGTAAAATTACTGATTGAGCACATTCGCGCGCGCTACTTGGCGATTTCTCACTACTTTTAAAGGCTTAAAGTTACAAAGGGCCAACAATACGTCAGCCCTTCTTTGCTATTTACTCACAAGCTCTAGTTTGAACTCGTCATACTGATTGACGAGATAATCTAGCAGCGAATAGATGAATAGGGCGATACCGAGCTTCTCAAATAATTCTTCTGCAGTCTGCGCTAATGCGTAAATTATTGTCGAACGATTCCCCGATTCTTCAAGCATGCCTCCAAGCATTTCGAATCCAATCGCGCCAGTTACGAAAAGGACTCCAGATACGACAAATAAGTACATCGACTTTCGGGGGAGTTGTATGAGAAATCGGAAATACAGCGCACAAAATGCCAAAAGAGCTAAGCCATATGGAATGATCCAAGCGTAATAGAACACTCCTTTTGCTTCAAACAAGTTTCGACTTGGAGATGTCAGTCTCTCATGGAAAGAGAACAGCTCATCCATAGATAAAAACAAAAACACAAGTGACAGTAACGCCCAGAGAAGATATCTCTCTTGGGCTTTTTTTTGTGTGTGAGCAATAAGCATTAGCAAAAGGCTAGAAAGCAGTAAAGTCATTGAGGCGTACAAGGTTGGAACATTTCGCTCTGAACCAAAGTCAAACATCTTAAATACAGAAAGTAACTCATCTTGCTCGAAAATTATTTTGTAAAATACCCCAACCATATGTGCAATGAAGAGACAGAAAACGATTGAAAGTAAGGCCGTTAAGGTATTCCTTGGGGTGACTTTTATGTTCAAAGTAACATACTCCTTGTAATTGTTTTTTTGAACCAAGATCATGTTTGGTAATCAACTAGGTGCAAATATTACAGGAAGTGTTTGGGCAGAAACGAGGTGCAATTCTGTTTATTTCACTATTGTTAAAATTTTAGATTGCACGTCTCATATTGGAGACATGTTTCTTTGTGTATTTAGTTAATGCGCTTCGTATTAGGCCTCACAATAAAAAAGCCGACGCTTCCATGCGTCGGCTTTAGGGTCGGCGGCCAAACCGAACTTATATAAGCTTAGGCAGCTTCGGTGGATTCTTCCAAATCAAATGAGGCAGCGATAAGTTTCTTGGTGTAATCGCTCTGCGGGTTATGGAATATTTCATCAGCAGTGCCTTGCTCCATCACTTCGCCTTTTTGCATGACGAGCACACGATCTGATAGAGCTTTTACAACACTTAAATCATGACTAATAAATAAGAAGCCTATGTTGTGTTTTTTCTGAAGATCCTTAAGCAGATCAATAACCGTTAGCTGGACAGAACGATCAAGTGCCGATGTTGGCTCGTCTAGCAAGATGAACGATGGCTCAAGAATCAGCGCTCGTGCAATGGCGATACGCTGACGCTGACCTCCAGAGAATTCGTGCGGGTAGCGGTTAATAGAGTGCGGATCAAGACGCACCTCTTCAAGGGCTTTTCGCGCTCTTGCCATACGTTCTGTGCGAGTCAGTTGAGGTTGATGCACGGTTAGTGCTTCCGTGATGATATCGCCGACTGTCATACGTGGAGATAGCGAACCATAAGGATCTTGGAACACCATTTGAATATCTTTTTTCAGTTCAAAGCGTTGTTTCTCTGACAGCTGGCTAATGTCTTGGCCTTTAAACTCGATGCGTCCAGTAGAAGGTAGTAATCCAATCAGTGCGCGGCCTAGGGTTGATTTACCCGATCCTGATTCACCTACAATACCTAAGGTTTCACCTTGTTTTAGCTCCAATGAGATCCCTTTGACCGCTTCAAAATACTGGTTTCGACTAGGCAAGAAGTGAGATTTAACTAGGAACTTTACGCGAATATCATCGGCTTTTAGCAGAGCAGGGGCGTCGTCTTCTATTGGGTCTTTACTACCATTAGGAATGGAGTTGATCAGCATTTGCGTATATTCATGCTTTGGCTGAGCAAACAATTCGTCACATTGACCTTCTTCTACCACGTCACCTTTACACATTACGATGACTCGATCAGCGAGATGTTTTACAACACCGAGGTCGTGAGTAATGAACAGAATAGACATGCCCATCTTAGCTTGAATCTCTTTAATAAGGTTCAGCACCTCGGCTTGAACTGTCACATCTAGAGCCGTCGTAGGTTCATCGGCGATGAGAATGTCTGGTTCATTGATCAGTGCCATCGCGATCATGATGCGCTGTAATTGACCACCGGAAAATTCATGAGGGTACTTGGTGTAAGCTTGCTGAGGGTTTGGTAAGTGAACCAAATCAAATAGGTCGAGCACTTTTTGTTTCGCCTGAGAGCGAGTCACACTTCGGTGACACATGATGGCCTCAGCGACTTGAATTCCAACGCGCATAAATGGATTGAGAGAGGTCATTGGCTCTTGGAAGATCATCCCGATGCGATCACCACGAATGCTCTGCATGGTTTTTTCGGATTTATCCAACAGCTCTTCATTTTCAAACTCAATGCTCGATTGAGAATGAACAATCGCATTGTTTGGCAGGAGCTGCATCAAGGCGTTGGTTGATACTGATTTTCCACTACCAGACTCACCAACGATAGCAAGAGTTTCACCTTTTAGCAGATCGAAACTGACATCTTTTACCGCGTCAACAATTCCATCGTTGGTGGTAAAACTTACGGAAAGGTTTCGAACCTTAAGAATAGGCGTCTGTGACATTGTACATCCTTATTTAATTTATAGTGTGTGAGCTTTCCATAGCAGAGTTGTATTGCTTGAGCGTCGAAAAGTAATGGTGAGCTTTTTGTACATGTTCAAATTCGAGCATCCACTGTGCACTGCGTTGAGCACTACAAAAAGCGCCCATATGACGCAATAAATCCTCACACTGATTTTGTATGACATGCTGAGTCGCTTGAACCAGATCGAAAGATTCAATCGAGACAAACTGGAGCTGCGCATAGGTTTGGTTTAGCAGGTCAAACGCCTGTTGGTGCTGGCCCATTTTGTTCAGAATCTCTGATTGAGAAACGGCAGCATCGCGTAACCCTGTGACTAAGCAGCTAAATTGGCAAGGTTTTGTCTCATTATCCATCAGTGCATCTTGCAGATGAGAAGGCAAGTGGCTTAGCACAAGTTCGTATAGGTAATGTGCTTCAGGCCAGTGTCCTTGTTCTAGCAATTGCTCTGCTTTTAGATAATGTGTCCAGCATTGCTGCAAATCCATGTCCAAATACTCCGCTCTCAAAATGTTACGCCTATTTAAATGCAATTCATTAACCAATGCAAATAATTATCATTTAATCACCGCTTAATTTGATATGAATGATTAAAAAGTGAGCGGTTAAACGTGATTTGGCTGTAAGTCACTAAAACTTAAACAAATCTAGCCTAAACTAGCTTTATGAGAACAATAACTACAAGGATAGAGTGATGACCATTCAAAGACTTGAAGCGAATCAGCTATACCTATCAGCTGAGCTAGAAAAACTACAAAGCAAGTCGACAAAAGAGTTGGCGCCTATCGATGAGATTGTCGGACAAGAGCGCGCTCAGAAAGCCGTCGAGTTTGCTATGTCGATTAAAGAGAAGGGATACAACATCTACGCAATTGGTCAAAATGGATTGGGCAAGCGTACGATGATTTTGCGCTATTTGAATCGTCACCAACATGACGAAGCGGCATTATTTGATTGGTGCTATGTCGCGAATTTTGAAGATATTCGAACACCGAAGGTCTTAAAGCTCCCTTGCGGCGTGGGCAGTAAGTTCAAACAAGATATTGAAAAACTCATGTCTAAGCTCGTCAATGCGATGCCATTAGCCTTTGATAACGAACTGTATTATAGCCGCGCAGATAAGCTGAAAAACCAGTTGGCCACCAAGCAAGAAGCTGAACTTGCTGTCATCACCAAAGAAGCCAAGTCTAAAGGCATTAGCCTGACCATTACGACTCAAGGTGACTATCAGTTTGTTGCGATGAATGGTGAAGAGCCACATACAGAAGAGTCGTTTGAAGAACTGAGTAATAAAGAGCAGGAATACTTCGGTGACACGATTGATGAGCTAGAAGTACAACTGAGAAACATGGTTCGTCAACTGACTGAATGGGAAGAAGCGTACACAGAGAAGATTAAAAAGCTCAATGACGAAGTGACGCTAGATGTGATTACTCATTTCATTAAGCAGCTCAAGAAAGACTATTCTGGTTACCCTGTGATTAAGAGCTATTTAACAGAGCTACAGCAGGACATCGTTGATAACGCAGATATTTTTCTAGAGCAAAGTGCTGAGCAAGGCGAGGTAGCGACAGCCTCGCTCGACAAGAAGTTACCTCGCCGCTACAAGGTTAACGTTCTTGTAAGCCGCAAAAACGAAGAGTTTCCAATTGTCGTTGAAGAGAACCCAAACTATCACACCTTATTTGGTTATATTGAAACGGCTACCTTTAAGGGGACGGTCTTTACCGATTTCTCTTTGATTCGCCCTGGGAGTCTGCACAAGGCGAATGGTGGCGTGCTCTTGATGGATGCACAAAAGGTACTTGAGCAGCCTTATGTATGGGATGGACTAAAACGTGCTTTGCGTGCGCGCCAATTGAGTTTTACTTCACTGGAGAAAGAAGTGACGCTAACAGGAACGGTATCACTCGACCCTGAAGCGATTCCTTTGGATGTAAAAATTATCCTATTCGGGGATTACCGCACCTACCAGTTGCTTCAACACTATGATCCAGAGTTTAGCGAGCTATTCCGTGTAACCGCTGATTTTGAAGATGAGATGACGCGTAATGCTGACTCGGAGCTTCAATACGCAAAATTTATTTCCAGCGTGGTGAACGATAACGGTATGCTTCACTGTGATCGCAAAGCCATCGCAAGAATCATTGAGCACAGCTCTCGTCTTGCAGGTGATCAGACCAAGATCTCACTTCACTCAGCTAACATTGCGAATCTACTGCGTGAGTCGAACTATGTGGCAAGACAAGCGAACTCTAACATGATTCGTTCTAGCCATGTCGAAGAGGCGTTGTCTAACCAAGAGTTGCGTGTTAGCCGACTAAAAGACAGCGTGATGGAGAGCTTTATTAACGGTACAACGCTTATTCACACTCATGGTGAAGCGGTTGGTCAGGTTAATGCTTTGTCGGTTCTTAGTACCAATGAGTATATGTTTGGCGCGCCAAACCGGATTACTGCAACAACTTGTTACGGTGATGGTGAAGTGATCGATATTGAGCGTAGCGTTGACCTTGGTGGCAGCATCCACTCGAAAGGGGTAATGATCCTAACAGCGTACTTGTCGTCAGTATTTGGTAAAACGGCGAAAGTCCCGTTAAGCACTACCATTACTTTTGAGCAATCATACGGTGGCGTTGATGGTGATAGCGCAAGTATGGCTGAGTTCTGTGCCGTGGTTTCGGCCTTTTCTAAACAGCCAAACCGCCAAGACTTCGCGATAACGGGTTCTATGAACCAATTTGGTGAATCGCAACCGATCGGCGGTGTTAATGAGAAGATCGAAGGCTTCTTCGATGTGTGTGAAATCAAAGGGCGTACGAACGAGCAAGGTGTGATTATCCCGCGTTCAAATATGCATAATCTGATGTTGCGACCAGACATCGTCAAAGCGGTAGAAAAAGGGGAGTTCCATATCTGGGCAATCGATCATGTGACTGAGGCGATCGAGCTCTTCACTGGCAAAGCGGCCGGTACGCCAAGTGATGAGGGTAGTTACCCAATTGATACCGTATTCGGCATCGCGCAAGCTAAGCTTAATGCACTAAGAAAATAAAACGACAAGAGCCCCTGACAAAGGGGCTCTCTTTTAGTTGTTGGCTAATCGAAAACTAAAGCTCTAACACTTCGTTTCCTGATGGAACACCTTTAGCAAATGCGTCCACATTACCGAGCGTTGTTTCTGCAATATTGCCCAACGCTTCATTGGTTAAGAAAGCTTGGTGGCCTGTGAATAAGACATTGTGGCAAGCCGACAATCGACGAAATACATCATCTACAATCACATCGTTAGATTTGTCTTGGAAAAACAGCTCTTTTTCATGCTCATAAACATCTAGGCCAAGCGCTCCGATTCGCCCGCGTTTTAGTGCTTCAACCGCTGCCGCCGAGTCTAGCAAGCCTCCACGACTTGTATTGACAATCATTACGCCGTCTTTCATTTGTTCAAAAGCCGATTCATCAAGCAGATGATAGTTCTCTTCCGACATAGGGCAGTGCAGAGTAATGATGTCGCTCTTCTCAAATAGTTCTTGCTTAGAAACATATTTGGCTCCGAGTTCGATAGCGATTGGATTCTCATACGGGTCGTGGCACAAAAGCTCCATTCCTAGGCCTTTTAAAATCCGCATTGTTGCAATGCCAATTTTACCTGTACCGATCACGCCTGCCGTTTTACCAAAGAAGTTAAACCCAACTAGGCCTTCTAGGTTAAAGTTTGCATCTCGGGTTCTTTGGTAGGCTTTATGAAAACGACGGTTTAGGCTCATCATTAAGCCGACTGTGTGCTCTGCGACAGATTCTGGCGAGTAAGCAGGAACGCGAACTATCTGAATACCCAGTCGTTTCGCGGTATCTAAGTCGACGCGATCAAATCCTGCACAGCGCATTGCGACCATCTTTACACCTTGTTGCGATAACGCTTCAAGGACTGTTGCCGAAAGGTCATCATTAACGAACGCGCAAACGACTTGACAGTCATGAGCCATCTTTGCGGTTTTTCGAGTTAACGGAAAATCGTGGAAGTGAAGGTTAAAACCATAAGCTTGGTTAACTTTCGAGAAAGATACTTCGTCGTAAGACTTAGAGCTAAACACAGCGACATCTATCATAAAAACCTCTCTAAGGTATTGAAGGAGAGTAACGACGCCTATTGAATACTGAATTAGAAAGAAAATAAACCATGAATTTATTGAGGCTATATCCAAGTTGCGCCAATAGTTAAATTATTGATATATATTAGATTCGACAAGGAACGGAGAAATGTATGATTAAGCTGACGCCAATGACCCCCGCTCATCTTGAACAGGTGATCACTCTCAGTGTGGCGGATGAACAACTCCCTTATGTAGGCACTGTGGAAGAAGTTCTCCTCAATGCTGACGATAAAGTGCACCCTCATCTTGTTCTGGATGATGACAAGGTTGTTGGAATTTTTCTTATCGATACCACTTATAGCCGTGTTTATGAATTTGCTCCCTCGGGTTCACTAGGCTTTAGAGCATTCTTGATCGATATAAAGTGCCAAGGTCGAGGATATGGAAGCACCGCAATGTCTGTTTTAGGCAGTTACCTAGCGCAACAATATCCACAACATGACGCTGTTTACTTGACCGTTAATTGCAAAAACCCGGTGGCTTATCGTTGCTATTTAAATAATGGTTTTGTCGATAATGGTGATCTTTATTTGGGAGGAGCAGCAGGACCGCAGCATATTATGTCGTTGAACCTGAGTTTAGGGTGACATTTTCATAGAGTTAAATTGAGCTAAATATCACTACCTCATAAGTATTACTAAATTCATATAATAGTTACACAAAGCATTCATTTTACTGCTACCGTTATATTTATAAAATAAATCCGACCAGTTGGTAACCATCTAATTGTTATGGTTTTTGCGGTCGGGTTGATAATAAATTTGATTGGTTAGGGTATATGGATATGTTGGTAACGAAACTTAAAAACGTCTCAATTGCCGCAAGGGCATGGTCAATACTTGGATTATTCGCAATTGGCTTGTTTGCCAATACTTTTTTAAATATCGATAAATCTCGTCAACATATGCGTGAAAATTACGAGCGCGGAGTTGAAACACTAGTGGAAAGTGCCGTTAGTGTTATCGATTATTATCATCAGCAGAGTGAAAGTGGGGCGTTAACCAAAGAGGTAGCACAAGCGCGCGCTTTGGAAACGATTTCTGCAATGCGCTTTGATGGTGATAACTATATTTTTGTTGGTGATAATGAAGGAATCCAAATTGCTTCTGGCGTCCTTTCTTTGCTCGGAAAAAACATTATGAACCTCCAAGATAGTAACGGTGCCTATTTTGTCAAAGAACTCTACCAAACAGCTAGAAATGGTGGCGGGTTTGTTGATTACCATTGGAAGAACCCAGATAAAGACTCCCTAGACCCTAAAACGAGTTACGCGGTGATGTTTGAACCGTGGGGTTGGATGGTTGGCTCTGGAATGAATATGGTTGCTTTAAAAGCGGTAACTTACCGTTCGGAAGTCACGTCGCTAAGCTATGCCGTTGGGATTTTAGCCGTGTTATCGCTGGTGGTCGGCTATTTCATTAAAACCATAACCTCACCGTTAAAACGCACGTTGCGTGCAATGAAAACATTGTCTCAAGGTGAAGGTGACCTAACGCAGCGCTTGCCTGAAGAGGGCAGTAAAGAGCTGATTCACTTGGCTCGTTACTTCAATCAGTTTGTCGCCTCGATTCAATCGATTATGCTTAATATCAGTGACGCAGGGACACAAGTTTCCGCGTCGGCGACTCAGTTATCTAATTCCGTTCACCATATTGATGACAGCCTGAATCAGCAGCAAAACGATGTGGACATGTTAGCGACAGCGATGACAGAAATGCTTGCCACGGTTGAAGAAGTAGCAGGGAGAACCTCGGAAGCCAATGATGCAAGTCGATTAGCTGCGAAAGAGACTCAGAATAGCCACTCCATTATCCAGCAAAACGTTGAAGAGGCGAACGAACTCGCGGTACAAATTGACTCCGCGGGTCAGGTGGTACAGAAGCTCGCGACGGATGCGAGAAACGTAGATACCGTTCTTGAAGTGATTCGTGGTGTGGCTGAGCAAACGAACCTGTTAGCGCTCAATGCGGCTATTGAAGCGGCGAGGGCTGGAGAACAAGGTCGCGGCTTTGCGGTTGTTGCTGATGAGGTAAGAACACTCTCTCAACGCACTCAAGAGTCGACACTTGAGATTCAAAACATTGTCGAGAAGTTGCAAGCGGGTGCTGAGAATGTGGTGACAGTAATGAATCAAGGCGCTGATAAAGCAAATAAAGCGTCGTCACTCTCGACTCAAGCAGGTGTAACGCTTGATAAGATCAATCGAGAAGTTCATACCATAGAGGAGATGGCACAGCATATTGCGACTGCCGCGGAACAGCAAACAGTCACAGTGAATGATATCAACCGAAATGTGGTGAGTTTGAGTGACATGGCAAGTTCGGTATCAAGTGAGTCGGCGCAAATGGCGAGTTCGGGTAAAGAGTTAAAACATGTCTCAGAAAACCTTATGAGCATGATTAACCGCTTTAAGCTTGCATAAGATTTGGGTGACCTTAGTTTTCCTTAATCTTAATGGAATCTATGACAGTGCTAGTGATAGAATCGCAACAAATTTTCTATCACTAGCTTATCTATGAGACATCTAAAGACCACAGTCCATCCTGATCTGGAACACTTGGACGACAAAATCATTTTCAAGCGCAATGCAGCACGCGCCATCGTGGTTGATGGAGAAGATATTTTACTGTTGTACACTGAGCGCTACCATGACTATACCATTCCTGGCGGCGGCCTTGATGAAGGTGAAGATATCATTGCTGGGATGGTACGCGAGTTGGAAGAAGAGACAGGTGCTAACAATATTCATGGCATTAAGCCTTTTGGTATCTATGAAGAGTTTCGACCTTGGTACAAAGAGGACGCTGACGTTGTTCATATGATTTCGTACTGCTATACGTGCAAAGTTAACCGTGAACTCGGTGAGACTAACTACGAAGATTACGAGATTAAAAATGGCATGAAAGCTGTGTGGATGAACATTCATGATGCCATCGCTCATAACGAAAAAACCATTGCTGAAAGCCCGAAGAAAGGTATGAGTATTGAGCGTGAGACCTTTCTACTTCACCTAATCGCCAAAGAAATGCTTTAAGTCTTTAAGTTGATAAGATAAATGCCTACCAAATTGCTTTGGTAGGCATTTTTTAGAGCGTAACGTCCACAGTCTTAAGACTCGACTCTTCTATAAAAGTACTTCTCACAAGTCGCATCACTGACATATCTGAGAGTGTGAGAGAGTATCGCAACGGTAATCAAGCCAAACAGTAACCTTCCCCAAAAGATAGAGACGAAATCAGCGCCTATTAGAAGCACTAAGATGGTGTCTTCGATCATACTGTGAACAAGATTAAGCAACATAATCGCGATAAACACATCTCGCGCGGGGATGTGCCCACGTTTTGCTTCGTTGATGAGAAGGCCACCGCCAAAAGATAAGCCCAGAGTAATACCTACAATGGTCATGTTTGTTGCTTCACGGCTGATCCCAAGTAATCTTAAGACTGGGCGCAACATTATCGCCATCGCTTTCTCAACGCCGACAAGTTTCATCAGCTTGAGGGCAAAAAGCAGAGCAGAAATGACAAAGAAAATTGCAATTAGGTTTTCAACTTGAACCCACGCCCATTGTAAATAGGTTTGCTGTGCGACTTGCTCTGGTGACCAAACGACATTTGCGGTGTGACCTAATAAATCCCAGTACTGGTAACTATGATGTAATAGCCACGCTAAGAGGATTCCGCCCCCTAAACGAAGCAGTAATGTCATTGTGATGCTTACGCCCGCTTTTTTGGCAATGGCAGCTTCAATGGGCAATGAGTGAGCAAGTAACATCAATGTGCCTAGCACTGACACTTGGGCGACAGTAAGCTGCACATCAGTATTCATAAACACCAATAAACCCGCATAGATATTAGTCAGCAGCGTAGTTGCCCAAACGAGTCCCATCTCATCCGGAAGACCAACCAAGCTCATCAAAGGGCTAAGCCAATTACTCAAGATTGCGATGCCACCCATCTCTTCGATTATCTTAATGATGATTATGATCGGCACCATGATCTTGTATAGCGTCCATGTGACATCGAAGATTTCTTTAACGAGATCTCGAAAGAAATTTTGTAGCTTGTTCATTGTCGATTCCTTTAAAAACAATAGATGGCAAAATGTTATTCGAATGTAGAGAAATATGACGATGCTTATATAATGGCATTAACTAATTTTGTTTCTTTGTTTTCTCTATAGTGAAGCAAAAATTCCTAGATGTGGGGTTGTAAGAAATATATGGAAATTGACAGAATTGACCGAAAGATCCTTTCAGCGCTGCAAAAGAATAACCGCATAGCGAACGTTGAGCTTGCAGAGGAAGTTGGCTTGTCTCCACCCGCTTGTTTAAAGCGCGTTAAACGTTTAAGGGCGGGAAAAGTGATTGTTGGAGATGTCTCGATCATCAACCCGTCGTTAGCGGGCAACAAAATGACCTTGATTGTCTCTGTGGAAATGGAGCGTGATAGGGGAGATATCTACAGCGTGTTTAGACAGTCGATTGAAAAAGCACCTGAAGTAACGCAATGTTATCAAATCACCGGAGGCTACGACTTTCTGTTGATTGTCTCAGTGTCGGATATACAGGCTTACGAGCGGTTCATCGAGCGAGTTTTACATCAAGATCGGAATATACGTAAGTTTCAGACCTCGGTGTCGACTAAAACCGTAAAGTTCAGTACTCAAGTTAATGTAGAAGAGATCCAATAAAAATGCCCCGCTAAGATAGCGGGGCATCCTATTATCGAGATGCAGAGATTAAGCCAGAAGCTCTTTCGCTGTGTTTACTACGTTTTCAGTAGTGAAACCGAACATCTTAAATAGCTCACCTGCTGGCGCAGATTCACCGAATGTCGTCATACCGATGATCTTGCCACCGAAGCCAACGTACTTGTACCAGAAGTCAGCGATGCCAGCTTCTACAGCAATACGAGCTGTTACGTCAGATGGAAGTACAGATTCACGGTATTCTGCGTCTTGCTTGTCGAATGCATCAGTTGCAGGCATAGATACAACGCGCACTTTCTTACCTTCAGCTGTAAGTTCAGCAGCCGCGTTAACTGCTAGCTCAACTTCAGAGCCTGTTGCGATAAGGATAAGCTCTGGCTTGCCTTCACAATCTTTCAGGATGTAACCACCCTTCGCGATGTTAGCTACTTGCTCTTCGCTACGCTCTTGCTGTGCAAGGTTTTGACGAGAGAAGATTAGTGAGGTTGGACCGTCTTTACGCTCAATAGCCAGTTTCCAAGCCACTGCAGATTCCACTTGGTCACATGGACGCCATGTGCTCATGTTTGGTGTTAGACGTAGAGATGCGATTTGCTCGACTGGTTGGTGAGTTGGGCCATCTTCGCCAAGACCAATAGAATCGTGCGTGTAAACTTGAATGTTCTGAACTTTCATCAGAGCAGCCATACGCATTGCGTTACGCGCGTATTCCATGAACATTAGGAAAGTTGCACCGTATGGTACGAAACCACCGTGCAGAGCAATACCGTTCATGATAGCGGTCATACCAAATTCACGTACACCGTAGTGGATGTAGTTACCCGCTGGATCTTCAGCAGAAACAGACTTCGAACCAGACCACATAGTTAGGTTAGAAGGTGCAAGGTCAGCCGAGCCGCCTAGGAATTCAGGTAGCATAGCACCGAACGCTTCTAGTGCGTTTTGAGACGCTTTACGTGATGCAATGTTTGCTGGGTTAGCTTGAAGATCAGCAATGATTTGGTTTGCTTTCTCTTCCCACTGTGCTGGCAGTTCACCGTTTACGCGGCGTTTGAATTCTGCTGCAAGCTCTGGATATGCTGCTTCATAAGCTGCAAGTTTCTCGTTCCACGCTGCTTCCTTAGCTGCGCCTGCTTCTTTCGCATCCCACTGCGCGTAGACATCTTGCGGAATTTCAAACGGACCGTGCTCCCAACCAAGTTCTTTACGTGTAGCTGCAATTTCTTCAGCGCCTAGTGGAGCACCGTGACAGTCGTGTGAACCAGACTTGTTAGGTGAACCAAAACCGATGATCGTTTTAGTACAGATTAGAGTAGGGCGTGGATCTGCTTTCGCTGCAACGATAGCGGCGTTGATTGCTTCAGCATCGTGACCATCTACTGCTGGGATTACGTGCCAGCCGTAAGCTTCAAAACGTTTAGGCGTATCGTCGGAGAACCAACCTTCAACTTCACCATCGATAGAGATACCGTTGTCATCCCAGAAAGCGATTAGCTTACCAAGACCTAGTGTACCTGCTAGAGAACATGCTTCGTGAGAGATACCTTCCATCAGACAGCCATCACCCATAAACGCATAAGTGAAGTGGTCAACGATGTCATGGCCTTCTTTGTTGAATTGTGCTGCTAGAGTTTTCTCAGCAAGCGCCATACCAACAGCGTTAGTGATACCTTGACCTAGTGGGCCAGTTGTTGTCTCGATACCCGGTGCGTAACCGTACTCTGGGTGACCTGGAGTCTTAGAGTGCAGCTGACGGAAGTTCTTCAGATCGTCGATTGATAGCTCGTAGCCAGCTAGGTGAAGCAGAGAGTAAATTAGCATTGAGCCATGACCGTTTGAAAGAACGAAACGGTCGCGGTCTGCCCACTCTGGGTTTGAAGGGTTGTGGTTTAGGTGAGAGCGCCAAAGAACTTCAGCGATGTCAGCCATACCCATAGGTGCGCCTGGGTGGCCAGAGTTTGCTTGTTGTACACCGTCCATGCTTAGAGCACGAATTGCGTTTGCTAGATTTTTACGATCCATGATTTTTACCGATTTCTAATATAAATATTGGATAAGAAATTGAAAGGGGAACGCAAACGTTCCCCTTTTTGAATTCTGTGTGATTACAGCTTAGCTGCGATCATGTCTTCTAGTTTGCCTTGGTCAACTGCGAAGTTGCGGATACCTTCAGCAAGCTTCTCAACTGCCATTGGGTCTTGGTTGTGATCCCATAGGAACTCAGCGTGAGTCATTGCAGCAGGGCGCTCTTTAGTACCTTTAGAGTCAACTAGCTTCTCTACTACTTCGCCTTCAGCCGCTTCTAGTTCAGCAAGAAGTGCCGGTGCGATAGTTAGACGGTCACAACCCGCTAGCTCAAGGATCTCACCGATGTTACGGAAGCTTGCGCCCATAACGACAGTGTTGTAGCCGTACTCTTTGTAGTAGTTGTAGATGCTAGTTACAGATAGAACGCCTGGATCTTCTTGAGCTTCGAAGTCACGGCCTTCTTTCGCTTTGTACCAGTCCATGATGCGGCCAACGAATGGAGAAATTAGGAATACGCCTGCTTCAGCACATGCACGAGCCTGAGCAAAAGAGAATAGTAGAGTCAGGTTACAATTGATGCCTTCTTTCTCTAGGATCTCTGCAGCACGGATACCTTCCCAAGTAGACGCTAGCTTAATAAGGATACGGTCGTTAGTGATGCCCGCATCGTTGTACATTTTTACTAGTTGACGTGCTTTCGCTACGCTGCCTTCCATGTCGTAAGAAAGACGAGCGTCAACTTCAGTAGAGATACGGCCTGGAATAGTCTTAAGGATTTCTTTACCGATGTTTACTGCAAGCATGTCACAAGTATCTTGAACTTGTTGTGCTTTATCAGAGCTTTGCGCTTTAGCGTATTCGATAGAAGCGTCGATTAGAGGTGCATACTCTTCGATTTGAGCTGCTTTAAGAATCAGAGAAGGGTTAGTTGTAGCGTCTTCTGGCTGGTACTTTTTGATTGCATCAATTTCACCAGTGTCAGCGACTACAGTCGTTAGTTTACGAAGTTGCTCTAATTTGTTGCTCATTTCGATCATCCTATTTAATGGGCTGTCACGTCAAAAACGATAGACGTGAGTTGTGCATTTGCAAGCGAGGTAGCTAATCGGCCTAAACTTCAAAACAGCTTGGTTGATCAACTGACCTGAATTATTTCAGCGTATGAGCGATTGTTGTGAACATTTGCTCTTACTCTGAGTAAATGATGGGTTCATAATTATCTTATCTAGCCAGAAAGTCAATCGTATAAGTGAGGTTATGGTGACATTCATCAACTATTTTTTTGAGTTGAAAAGGTAACGTGCTGAAATAAACGTTTGCCACGCCTGCGTAAGGGGTGAGGGCATGAATAGGTGTTTAAAAATAAACCTGAGAATTTGTGATAGTAGTGAGCAAATGATGGCGAAAATTGGCTGTATGACATATGCTACACCTCTGAGCAGATGTAATATGCTGCTGACAAAGAGAGAAAGTGAACGATATGAACAAAGCTGTGAACGATATTTCTGATGACAACGCGGATTTACTGACTGAAATTTCAGTTGCCTATTATCAAGATGGTGCGACTCAAGAAGAGATTTCTAAAAAGTTTTCTGTCTCTAGAGCTAAGGTTGGGCGAATGCTTAAACAAGCTCGCGACGAAGGTATCGTCGAGATTACCGTCAAGTATCACCCTGTATTCAGCGCAAAGATAGAACAAAGGCTTGTTGAACGATTTGGTGTTAAACGTGCTTTGGTTGCTCTTGGCCAACCTAGCGAAGAGCAACAGCGTCAGCAAGTGGCAGGGTTGGTGTCTAAGTATATGGCGGGCACACTTCAAAATGGCACTGTGGTTACCGTAGGACAAGGACGAAATGTATCGGCCGTCGCGCACCATACAGGTGTTATCCCTCAGCGAGACGTGAAGTTCGTTTGTGGTATCGGTGGTATTCACCCTAGGGGCGGTATGTTTAATGCTGACCATATATGTCGTCAGTTTGCGAAGAGTTACGGTGGAACGTCAGAAACGCTTTACGCCCCGGCTTACGCGGAAAACCGTGAGCAGAAGTTAGCCTTTATGCAAAATGCGACCGTGAAGCAGACGTTAGATTTGGCGCGTAAAGCCGATGTTGCTTTGGTGGGAATCGGTGATATGAGCGAAAACAGCTATATGGTTGATCTCGGTTGGTTTACTGCTGATGAAGTAGTTCAGTCACGTATGTTGCAGGGTGTTGTAGGTGATTTCGCCGGATATGACTTCTTTGATATTCATGGACACTCTTCTGTGACCGTGATGAGCGATCGCGTTATTGGTCTTAGCCTTGAAGAGTTTAGACCAATTTCCGAAGTGATCGCCATCGCTGCAGAAAACAGCAAACCATTGGCATTGTTAGGCGCGCTAAGAACAGGCGTAATTGATGTTATCGCGACAAGTGTTAGCAATGCACTGACAGTACTTAACTTAGATGAACAGATGAAGTAATCCTTTGGAGTACTAAATTCATATTGTCCGGCATCTGTTCGTATACGAATCATAGTTTGTCTTTTGAAAATAGTTTTAAGAAGTCAATAAAAGCACGAATTCTTGATGGCACCTGAAGCCCGTAGTTATGAACAACCCAAACAGGTGCCATCAATTTAACCTGTTTGCCAGTGATCTGAACCAATTTCTCTTGTCGTAGTTCTTCGCTGATGGCTAGCTTTGGCAGGCAAGCAATCCCAAGCCCTGATAGCGCCATAAGTTTGATCGTAGGAACACTGTCTCCGCGACGATTGGCTTGAAATCGATAAGTTATTGAATTCGAGCTGTTTGCGTCAAACTTTCTCTCGACATTAGTTCCTTCCCACTGATTCGCAATGTAGTCACAGTTAGTCAAAGCAGACTTAGTGATAGGGAGAGATAGCCCTTTTTGCACGATGTAATCCGGGGAGCAGCACAACACTTGTTCAAGTTCTCCAAGCTTCAATGCCCTAGCACTTGAGTCAGGCAACTCGCCAACAGTAACAGATAAATCTATATATTTTTCAATGAGGTTTAAGCGCATGTCATTAGCTATCAACTGCGGCTCGATTTGAGGGTTAATCCTGACAAAATCGCACATAGCAGGGCCAATCAACTGATTCATTAAAGTATGTGGTGAGGTTATCGTTATCGTGCCTGCAAGGTCGGTGTTGGAATTACGAGCTTCTTCTTCTGCCAGTGACATCAGTTTGTTTAACTCTAAACACCTTTGGTAGAGACGTTTTCCGGCTTCGGTAAGGGATTGGCGGCGTGTTGTGCGTGTAATTAGCTTAACATTTAGGTGCTGTTCAAGAGCTTGAAGGTGATGACTCACAACAGATTTCGATACGTCGAGTTGATCCGAGGCTTTGGTTATCGATCCTGACTCAACGATTTGAACGAAAACTTGCATGCGGTGAAGGTCTGATTTCATTTTCATTGTTCGATATAATGAGACTATTAGTTAAATTATAAGTTATTTATCAATTCACCAAAACAATTAAGATTGCTTTTGAGCTCAAACAATAAAACTAAAGGAGATAACCATGAGTATCTTAGTGCAATTTCAATTTAACTACGCGTACGAAAACAGCCAGTTAATTAAAGATTTCTTTACTGAGATCTTGCCTGACACTCGAACTTTTGACGGGAATATATCCGCACACTTGTTTCAAAATAGCCAGGTTGATAAAGCTTTGGTGTTGTACGAAGAATGGCAAAGTGAAGCGCATTTTAAAAAATACATTGGTTGGAGAAAAGAGATAGGCGATTTTGATCGACTTGGCGCTTTGTTGGCACAAGAACCAAATATTTCTATCTTATCTAAGGAAGTGTGATGAACAAGATATGGAGTCCGTCAAATGTTCCCCCACCTGCTGCGAACTACCATCAGTGTGCGGTGATACCATCTGCTTCGACAAAACTTCACGTAGCGGGGCAGTTAGGCATCAATAAGGATGGTGATATTCCCGAAAGCGTAGAAGAGCAAATTGTGCTGGCTTGGCAAAATGTACGAGGTGTTTTGCATGCCAATCAAATGGACATAGATGACTTAGTTAGTGTGCGGATTTACTTAACTGATCGAAATGACTTGCCCTTCTATCAACTTGCAAAGGAGCAAATACCTTTTGATGTTGGTGCGTTACCTACTACATTACTGTTTGTTGCTAGCTTGTTTGACCTACGCTGGAAAGTAGAAATAGAAGCTGAAGCAGCAAAATGTTTTGATACATAGATCAAAGATAGAGGCGGCAGTGCCGCCTTTTTTTGTTGTGTTACCCCGTCACGGGTTCTGGCGGGGTTTCCTCTGTAATCTAATCCACAAATCTCATGTCAGTGTTGTTACTGACGTCAAAATAATTCGTAGTGTTGCATAGATCACATTAATTAGTTTTTATATAAGTGATTTTACTTCACAAATTTCGGTTGATTGTTTCAACATCTTCAACCCCCTCACTAATTACCCCCCAAACTTTTAGGTTTACTTACGTTTATCTATTTCAGGGAAATTATCTGTATTTGCGATTAATTGCAGTGTAAAACCTAAGCGAAACCTACTCTAGAGCCAATATTCTAACATTCATTCCACTAATTTTTATGTTTCAACATTAATATCTGTTGCTTTGAAGTGGTGTATTGGGCTTTGTGATTAAGTGTTTTGTTGTATAAGACTTGCTTATGGCTCCATAAATATTGCTGTTTGTATCTATATGACACAATTGTTATTTTGCAGCTAAATTATTTAGCTCATTAAAAAAATTATAAAATCGCAACATCGAGGTAGTTTCGACCATGAAAACCGTCAATAGAAGTATCGACGTCAAATACCTAAGAACTTTTTCGCAGGTTGCCAAGCAAAAAAGCTTTACCGCAGCGGCTGAATCGTTGTTTATGACACAACCTGCAGTTTCACAACATATTAAGAAGATTGAAAGTACGATAGGGGCAAGTATTTTTGATAGAAAAGAGGGCTTTGTGCTCACAAAACATGGCCAAGTGTTACTTGAATATGCTGACCAAACAATGTCTATGTATGAGAAGTTGTTCAACGATTTAGAAAGTGTAGAACTGCGAGATCAATTTAACATTGCCATTGCAGAGTTATTCTGTCCAGATATGGTTGATAAAATTATCAATGAATTTAGAGCGCTAAACAATATCGACCTTTCAATCACCAGTTTTGCGAGTTGTGGGCATCTAGATATAGACAATTATGACCTGATTTTTTCGGTTAGTAGGCTTCCGTGTACAGATGGGCGTTCGTATCAACTCAATACGGTTAACTATGCTATAGCCCATTCACATGTTATGGATCCGCATGAGTGCTACCCACAGCGAATTGTGTATTGCCATACGTTAAATCGCTCGGATGTCCAAGATATTCTTAAACAGCACGGTATAGATGCTTCTTTTGTTACTAGTTGGGTTTCAACTAACTCATTGAGATTGATTAAGAATGAGCTTGAAACAAATGGTACGGTATTGATCTTTCCAGAATGGTCAGTTCGAAATTTAGACTGTCGCAAAGTGATCATTAACCAGAAAGCTAATATGTATGTTTGGTGTAGCGATGATGTTACTCACGAACTTGAAGAGCTTGGATTAAAGCACAAAATGCAAGAGTTGTTTGAACTTAAGGAAGACGAGCAACTAGGACAAAATACCCCTAGTCTCAAACCTTGCCGAATGTCAGCTTTTAGAAACTAAGAAAAGAGAGTGTTGAAAAAACTAAACCGCTCATAGATATAGGTATTCCATAGGGAATACCTTTTTCGAAAACTTTTTTACTCGACGCTATTCCTACCAAATACATGATAGTCACTTGAACACCCCCAAGTAATCCCACCATAACCAAATAAGCAATAGTGAGTTCGGGCTTTATTCCTATTGTAAACGCACACAGTAGCTTAATGTCTCCAGCACCGAAACAGCCAACTAACCATATCAAAATGAGAATAGAAAAAATAACAAAGGTTGTAGTTGCTGATTGAAAAAAATAATCATAGTAAAAAGCTGCGATTGAATTAATAATGAATAGTGTTTTACTTAGACTATTTGATATTGTTCTACTTTTATGGTCGCTGATACATGCCTTAATGGCACAAGTAAGGTTTACTACAATGAATGATATTGGAAAAATAGTGTCTACAATCATCTTGAAATATTATCCATTTAGATAGGCATTATCAACAATTACCGCATAAATATATTTTATACTTCTATAAGAACATTGCAAATACTAAGATAACAAAAAATTATAACTCCATAAAAACTAATAATTTGTTGTAATTAATATTGGATGATTTAATTCCTTCTGAAATATACACAGGCTAAGGCCAACATTTTAGAGGAACATTATGTACTACAAAACTTTAGCTAAGCTTGCAGAGCTTAAAATGAAATTCGAAGATGACATCCGCGGTGTAACTGCAGTTGAGTATGCGATTATCGCAGTTGTTATGTCAGCTCTTGTATTAGCAGCATTCCAAACAGACACACTGAAAAATGCAATTACAGGGGCTTTAACAAAAGTCACTACTAACCTAACTAAAGCAACAGGTAAGTAAGTTATTTCACTGTATTTTTCTAGGGGCGATAGCCCCTATTTCGCTACTACTTAGACTCAATATGAATAGAACAATTATTCTTGTACTTGTTGCTCTCGCCATTTTCTCCAGCTTTGTTTTTATTAACAATACTTATTTTTCTTCGACTGAGGAACAGCAAGAACAAACTAATACACCAGAACCCAAAGTGACTGTTTTGGTCATAAATGATGACGTAAACAAAGGTCAGATAATAAATGCATACTCCTATAAAACAGAGCTGATCAACTTATCACAAGTCGAGGGCTTGGACTATACAGCGCAAGAAAATATTAACATTCAACCAGGGGCTTTGTTTAGGCGAGAGTTAAACCCAGGAGATCTTATTTCACAAAAAGATATTTCAAATCCAGGCGAGCGAGATTATATGTTTTTGTCTGTCAATGATGGGGAATTGCCTTATTACTACCATGTATCGGGGCTTGGAGTTGTTCAAACTCTAACTCTTTATCCGGGAGACAAAGTTAGTTTTGTCTCTACCACTTCTTCAGAAAATAACTTGCTCGAAGACGGCTATGGCGATGTTGGTGGTCTAGTTAGTCGCGTCATAATCAGTGGCGCGAGGGTTTTGCAGGTAATCAAGGGGGATGAGGATGAAGACGCCCAGGACGCGGAGGATAAGCAATATAGCATCGTGATAGCACTCAAAATGCGTGATGTACTAAAACTTGAAATGGCGCAAAAAGTTGGGGATGTAAACATTGTCCCTGCAGAGATTGAAAACCGCTATTTATCTATTCGAAGCAGTGACTTACTGGAAACACAATTTGGTGTAAGAGAGTTAAGGGGTAAAGACTAAATGGTGGCAAATAAAACTAAGTCGGCAGCGCTACTGTATCTCATTCTCTGTTTTCCTTCATACGCTTCGCAATTGATGAGTTTAGATCAAGGCGCGGCCAAAACGATTAATCTAAAACGTCAGGTCGCTACCGTTTTTGTTGCAAACCAAGAAATCGCCGATTACAAGATTATTGATGAGAATAAAGTTGTGGTTTACGGCGTCGGTCAAGGTAGCACTTCGGTGATTGTGTATGACCGAGGTGGGAACGAAATATATAACGCAGAACTGGTTGTAAACCAAAGCTTGAGATTATTGAAGCAAACTATAATTGCGCGCTTCCCTGATGAAAGTGTTGTGGTTTCGAACGTGGGTGACCAAGTGGTACTAGACGGTATTGTCAGTAGTGAAGAGGTTAAACAAAAGGTGTATCGCCTTGTGGGTGAGATGTTAAATAAAGATCGACGTCGAAAGGTCTACGAACTGCGAGACGCAGACGGCGAAGAGTTTGATGAATTAGATTACACCGCTCAGTTTACTTACGATCAAGTCATCAATAACCTCAAGGTATTAACCACAGAGCAAATCAACGTAAAGCTAACTGTTGCAGAGGTGTCTAGCTCATTCTTAACTGAGTTAGGTGTTACATACAGCGATAGTGGAGAGCCAGGCAAGTTTGTCAACAAACTGCTTGATTTCACGGCTCAAGACATTGTTTCGGTAATTTCAGCCAGTGGAGATGACAAGATTGGACAAGTCCTAGCCGAGCCTAATTTGTCGGTAATCTCTGGTGAACAGGCTAGCTTTCTTGCCGGTGGTGAAATACCTATCGCTGTGCGTGATGAAGACGGCATTACCATAAGTTACAAAGAGTATGGTGTTAAACTCGCTATGGTCGCGAAAGTGACTGATACAGAAAATATCCGCCTCACACTGATGCCAGAAGTCAGTTCGATTGACGAGTCAAATAAAACATCAACAGGCTTGATATCTGTCCCTACGCTGCGGACTCGTCGCGCGCAAACCACCGTTCATCTTAAAGACGGCCAAAGTTTTGTACTCGCAGGTCTGTTAACTTCAGAAGAGCGTGAGGCGCTAACCAAAATTCCATTCCTTGGTGATATCCCAATCCTGGGGGCTCTATTTAGCCATACGACCACAAATCGTTCGAAAACAGAGTTGATTATCGTAGCTACAGTTAATCTCGTCGACCCAGTTGATTCAGAAGAAGTCAAGTTACCGAGTTTTAAGCGCACTAGTGAAATAGAGCGGTTACTGCGAATTGATTTGTCATCGTTAGATGAGCCGGAACTAGAAGGAACAATTGAACAGGGGGGCTTCAACTAATGCGTTGGATAGTTATTTCAGTGTTGGCAATTTTAAGCGCCGCATGCAGTCAAGTTGTTACAACGAACTCGAGTGTTATTGAGCAATTGGAAGAACGACTGGAGTTTAATTCCACTCAAGGTGACGACTCAATGGCACGAGCAGTCGCTTTTATACAAGACGTAAAAAGACGTGAGCCTAAAGCGAGATTCCTCGTTGAATACAAGACTGGTTCCAGTGATTTTGTCGCAAAGCTGCATGACCAGTTCAAAACACAAGGTGTGGCAAAGGATAGATACAAGGTTGCACTCGCCAGTCCAAACCAAGAAAAAAACATATTGATTACCGCACAGTATGTGCAAATCAAAAGTAGTGATTGTGGAGCGATGACCTTTAGCAAGAGAGAAGCATACCGATTTGGCTGTAGTGTCGAACACAACAGAAACATTAGCCTAGTTAATCCGATCACACGAGTTCAATAAGCATGGATTTAGATATCTTATTCAAAAACTCGTCTTCAAAAATGAAGGAGAGTGTATCCGCAAGGGACCTCATCGTTTCAGATGATGCAGCGTTTATAGAGTCCGTTAACGACCTATATGCAATTGAGGGCTATGCAAAACCCATAGAAGTGCCGGATATTGATAACGACAGCGCGTGGAATAACTCTGATGTAAAACTGAATCACGTTATCTTGGATTTACGAGGTGCAGGCAATGTGGTCGATCAAACTTCGGAGATAGCAACACGGCTAGATGTCAGTATTTCATTGTTGGTGTTGTGCGATGTTGATTCGATTAAGCTACGAAACCAAGTTCACTCACTAGGTGCCAACTATGTATTGTGGGATACAGAGCTTGACGCTTTACTCGCGGCAATAAAGTCGAATGAGGAGCAAGAGTCCAGTGTTAAGCGTACCCGTGTTGCTAAGCGAATTCTTATCCTTGGTACAAAAGGTGGGGTAGGCGTTTCTAGTGTTAGCTCGCTCTTATGCCATTCCTTAGCAGGACAAGCCAATCTAAAAACCTTACTTGTTGACCACGATTCTGGAGCTATGAACAGTGATATCTATCTGGGGGTTAAAGGTCTAAAGGCTAAACAAAACAGTATAGATTTGAATCAAATTGATATCGATGATGCGATCGCTAAGACGTATGTCCACCCTGTAGTGGATAAACTGGACTATCTTGTTTTGGAAAAGAACATAGCATGTTTGTCAGATCACGCGACAACGCTATTTAATTTGTCCAATCAGCTTATTGATCAATACAACTTTATCATCGATTCAGCTCCGCTCTCGTGTTACGAGGAAATCCATGACCAAGAGCTAAGTGATAAATATCACCGCATTTTTGTGGTATGCGACCCTTCTGTATCGTCTTTACGCTCTTACAACTTGCTGAAGAAAAAACTCGGTAAAGTTAAACATGAATTGGTGTTTAACCTTAATCGCCCAGCTAAGGATTTTATGGTCACGCTCGCTAGTGCGAAAGAGCGAATTCGTGTTAAGACAAGTATTGATTTCGCTTATGAACCTGCGTTGGAAAAGCTGCTCATTCAACAAGGAATAGGGCACTTCATGAAATCTAAGTCGTCAGCACCGATCGCTAATATGGTTTCCACCTTAACGGGTAAGAAAATCAAAACCAAATCACGTTTTTCACTGTTTAGAAAATGAATCAAATAAAAGAAATTTACATCCAACTTCGAGATGAAATCTTTGATGCATTGGATGCTGCAACATTAGTTGAAATCACGACACAAGAGCTTGAAGAGCAGTTAAAAGATTCGGTTAACATTCTTATCGACAAAAAGAAGCTACAAGTAAGCTCACTAAAGCGTGTCGAACTGGTAAAAGCACTTCTCGATGAGCTTAAGGGTTTAGGGCCACTTCAAAAGCTGGTTGATAACGATGATATCTCGGACATCATGATCAATGGCCCGTCGGATATCTTTATTGAGATTGGTGGTAAGGTTGAAAAGTCTCCAATTCAGTTTGTTAATGAGAAGCAACTTAATACGATTGCAAAACGGATAGCCTCTAACGTTGGGCGTCGTATTGATGAATCGAAGCCTTTGTGTGATGCGCGCTTGATGGATGGAAGTCGTGTCAATATTGTAATTCCGCCTTTGGCCATCGACGGCACATCTATTTCAATTCGTAAGTTTAAAGAGCAAAAGATAAAGCTTGAGAACTTAGTTGAATTCGGGGCCATGTCAGTTGAAATGGCTAAGTTGCTGTCGATTGCCAGCCATTGTAAATGCAATATTTTGATTTCAGGTGGTACAGGCTCTGGGAAAACGACGCTGCTCAATGCATTGTCAGGTTTTATCGGAGAAACAGAACGTATCGTTACGATTGAAGATGCCGCGGAGCTTCAACTACAAAAGCCTCATATAGTTCGATTAGAAACACGCCAAGCGAGTGTTGAAGGAACCGGTGAAGTGTCGGCTCGAGAGCTTGTCATTAACTCATTACGTATGCGTCCAGACCGGATCATCGTTGGTGAGTGTCGTGGCGGAGAGGCATTCGAGATGCTTCAGGCGATGAACACCGGGCACGATGGTTCAATGTCTACATTACACGCCAATACGCCAAGAGATGCCATTGCGCGTACTGAGAGCATGGTAATGATGGCGACCGCGAGTCTTCCAATTGCAGCTATTCGACGAACCATTGTTAGTGCTGTCGACTTGATCGTGCAGGTAAAGCGTCTTCACGATGGTAGCCGTAAAGTGATGTACATATCCGAGATAATCGGCATGGAAGGTGACAGTGTGGTTATGGAAGACATTTTCCGTTATGAAGCGAGCTCAGAATATAAAGAGGGCAAGATTAAAGGCGAGTTTCGAACTCCAGGTTTATCTACTCGTTCGGTTATTTATGAGCGTGCCAAGTTCTTCGGCCTCGAAGATACGGTTAGGGAGATTTTTGCATGACCTTATTACTGATACTTGCTTGGGGAGGTCTCTTTGTTTATTGGATCATAGTACGAACACGCCAAAACAAGGAACTAAATAAGCTGATCGACATGGAGGCTGAGTTTGAGGGGGTGAAAGGCGCAAGAGCAGTTATTGATGCTCAGCAATTTGAAAAAGATTTCAAAGCACGACTACGTCAGCAATGTAAAGCTGTAGTGAAAGTGTTTCAGCCAAACATGCCACTTAAGTTGTTGCTGTTCTTTTCAATCTCTTCGGGAGCGGTGTACGCGATCAATGAGTTCTTTTTTCGACAGGACTTCATGACATGTTTGATCATCGTTGAACCGATATTGTTTGTGATGTTCTTTACCAAGCTTAAGCACAGACAGGCGGAAAAATTTAAAAACAATTTTCCAGATGCACTGAATATTCTTAGCGGTGCGATCTCTTCTGGTCAAAGTATCGTGCATGCATTTGAGTACGTAGGGAAACAACTAGACAACGAAGTGGGCAATGAATTTAAGTTCATGGCCGAACGACTGCTTATTGGCGAAGACCCTGATGACGTACTTGAAAGAAGTGCCGCGACTTTCCCTTACTTGGAGTACTTTTTCTTTGCGTCAACAATTCGAATCAACTTGAACCGAGGGGGGCAGTTAAAGGACGTAATCAATCGCATTAACCGACTTATGTTTGACTCAAGAGCCGTAGAAAAAAAGAAAAATGCGTTGACGTCAGAGGCACGCGCTTCAGCGAAGATCATCGCCTGTCTACCTGTCATTTTTTTAGTTATCTTGAAATTCACTAGCCCAGAGAATTACAACTTCGTCATGTTTGAACCGGGTGGACAACCGATCTTCTATTACGTGTTGATCAGTGAATTTATTGGTTTCGTGTGCATCTGGTTTATCTTGCGAGGGGTCGAATAATGGATCTTCAAACGCTGATGCAGTGGGCTTCTGCATTCTTGTTTTCAATGTTGATCGCAGGTGGCGTTCTGAAAGCATGGGACAATACACGAGCAACTATTGCAACGAGAAAAATCATTGGTTCTACACGCGAGGAACGTAAGCGCATTGACTTAATAAAAGTAGCGCTGTCTCAGGTGAGTTTTAACAAAGAAGAAACGCGGAAAAAGCTGGTGGCTGCAGGCTTCTACAGTGACTATCTAGCTGATGTTTACTATCTAATAAAAATCATCCCTTTCACTATCTGCCTCGCGCTAATCGGTTTTGATTACTTTCAAGGCCAAACAGAGATTGCCTTTTCTCTACTCTACTTATTAGGTGCGTTAGGTCTGTTTATTATTGGGCCCGATGCGTTTGTGACGAGCAGAGGCAAGAAAAATATAAAGCACATCAGTTCAAGATTGCCATTTTTACTCGATCTTATGAATGTGTGTGTTCATACCGGAATGACTATCGAATCAAGTTTAGATTACTTGTCCAAAGAGCTAGCTACCGTTGACCGTAATTTGGCCTATGTCGTACGTGTCACTGTTGAGCGTTCCCGGTTGGTCGGTTTAGAAAAGGCATTAGAAGAATTTTACGATCTAGTGCCTACCAGTGAATCTCAAAGCTTTGTTATGACACTTGTGCAGAGCCTTCAATTTGGTTCGTCTATTGGACCGGTATTGGCGACCTTGGCTACCGATATTCGTGAACTCAATATGATGGACCTTGAAGAAAGGATAGGAAAAATGGGCGCAAAAATGTCTATACCTCTAATTGCTTTTATCATGATACCTATCGTCGTACTGATTGCCGCTCCCGGCATTCTAAGGATGTTGACGTGAAAAAACTCACCCTCTGCACTCTGTTAATTACCTGTGCTCTTTCAGGATGCTCGGCAGTAAACACTGAACTGGAAACCAAAGAAAAGCTGCTTGTTGGGTCTGGGAATGACCAGCAACTGATTGAGTTTTACAAAGCAAATTTAAAGCTTGAACCAATCTACAAAGCAAAACTGGTAAATCTGTATTTGACGCAAAAAGACATAAAGTCCGCAGAACTCTATAGAAATACCTATTCCGAGAGTGATTTGGAGCAGCCAGAGTTCATTTTGACCAATGCGCGCCTCGATTATCAAAAGAAAAACTACGCACAAGCATTAGAAAACCTCGATTTGTACTTGGACGAAGGCGGTGAAGAGGGGCAATTCCACTTGTTAAAAGGGAAAATACTCGCCCAGCAAAAACGTTTTCCAGCAGCCATTGAGCAGTTCGAAGAAAGCCGGAAGCAAGGCGCTTCTGACAGAGAAGCGGGCAACAATATTGCCGTGGTTAAGATGATGCAGTCCGATTACCTTGGAGCAACAGATACTTTATACGACTTGTACTTAGCTAGCCCTAGCGATAAGAAAGTGCGATCAAACCTGATTATTTCTTCGGTAAACGCTGACCGTCCTGACATTGCGTTAGAAGTACTTCGACATACCAACAGTGATGAACAGGCGCGAAAGCAACTTGCAGCATTAATGCGCTCTATCAAAAAGAACAAAAGGAGCGAAAGTTCAATGAGACAGTCAACAGCAAAAACGTCGTTTAACTCAATGGGGGCTGGCGCTAGTTTCGTTGCACCAACGACAAAGGTTAGTCGCCTTGCTACCGACAACGAATTTCAACAGGCGAAAAACAGCCTTGATGGTTCAGAACTTGACCCAAACAAATTGAAACCAGGAGTATTGCCAATCTATCGTGTCCAAGTGTTAGCGACTTATACTGCAATCCCTTCTGATTTTCTGAATTATCTAAAGACCAATTATGGAACCGTCTATTCATACACTCACGGCTTATGGAAGCGTTATTGTATTGGAGAGTTTAATGATCTAGATGAAGCCAAAACCTTTCTTTCTCGCTTAAATATCAAAGGTGCGTTCGTCGTTGATTACACGAAGAAAAGGTACGTTAGACTATGAAGCGCTCTAAGCAAAAAGGCTCCCTAACGATAGAGGCTGCGATGGGTATTCCCTTGTTTCTGGCAATTATTTTTGGCTGGGTCGAGGTTTGCATTCTGACATTTAATATGAGCATGACTGATCATGCTTTGACCACCGCAGTAATGCGTACCAAAAAAGCAGGCGATTCAAGCAATAGTAATACAGTTAACTATGGGCAAATGATCAAAGATGAAATGAACAAAGCCGGAGGCGCATTATGGAGCAATGGTGTAAAGCCTGGCAGCGTCAAAATTCGGGTTGACTACTTCAAAGATTATGACGGTTTCTTAAAGTGCACTGACGCGTATCAATCCTCTCAAGAGTGCCCCGAAAAAAAAGACCAACCGGAAGACATGGCACTGGCAGTGTATAACCTTGAATATACCTATGATCCTTTAGTATCAATTTGGTTTCCAGACATGGTCATTAGAAGAGAAGTGATCACCATTCAAGAGTACGAGCGTTGTTCGTTCAAGATTGGGCAGGGGGCTGGTTGTGCGAGTTAAACAAACAGGTTCTTTTGCTGTGGAGTTGGCGTTAGTCCTAGTGTTCGCTTCTGGTTTGTTTCTAGTTGTCGTGAATTACATGTTGGCTATCAACAAAAAAGGTCAGTTGGACAGAGCTTCATACTCTCTTACGACGATCCTATCTGAAAGAAAACAATTGTTTAGTTCGGATCTAGACATATGTGCAGGTAATTGTCGTAGAACAGAGCAAACCACGTATTCAATTGCTTCCGCATCGATGAAACGCATGATACCAAACTTTGACAAATCTAAGTTTGGTATGCGTATCGATGAGATTCGTTTAGAAGAGACACTATTACCTAGTGGTAAAACTCATTACAAACGCGTCCAAAAAACGCTTACTAAAGGGGCAATTCAGGGCTGCGATTTTCCGAATATGAGCGACATAACCAAAGATAAGGCGATTGAACTATTACCTATAACCTCTCGTGGTCGAAGGTTGCCTTTGTATCAAGTGTCGTTGTGCTATGAGATTCCGGTGAATCTATTGGGTGTAGCCAATGGTGAGGTTCTTCGCCTGTTAAGCACTTCTTATTCGTTCGCGAGGGTCTAGAATGAGAACAATTAAGAAACATAATGGTGTAGCAGGAATACTTTTTATAGGGCTGTTGCCGATCATGGTCATCTTTATGGCTTTTTCGATGCAAATGGCGCAACAAATGTTGGCCCATGCTCGTGTCTTGGAAGCGGCGGAAGTGTCAAGCCTAGCTTTAATTGCAAGCCCAAAAGAAACTGAAGATGACAACGTTAAATACGCACGTCAGTTAGTGGATCGATATGTCGTTGACAATATCAATGATGTCGACGTTGAAGTGTACACGCGTAAATGCGAATACAAAGATGGCTGTGTTCAGGCGAGTGGGGAGTTGGCACCTTTCAGTGACTTTGTCGTCAGTGCAAAAGCAGAACATAAATCATGGATAGCTTATGAAGAAGCAGACTTGAAGCCTGAGTTTGAAGTCGCTGGTCAATCGGTGACACGAAAGTATCTTCCACAACCAGTAGATGTTTACTTCATCGCTGACTTCAGTGGTTCGATGAAGCATCACTGGAAAGGGGGGAAATCAAAGCTAGATGTTGTTAAACAAACGATCGAGAGAGTGGTTGAAGATATTGAAGACTTCAACACCGAAGAGAAGAGTCGCATTGCGTTAATGGGGTACAACCCAATGCACGTCAAGCAGACTGGAACGGTATATTTGAATGCTTACGGTTACCGTAGGTCGTGGCCACGAAAAGTTGCCTACAATTTTGCACGAAACACAGCCAGTCAAACGGTTGCCAAGATGTTCGACAAGCCAATCGTTTACTCAAAGGTACAAGAGTATGTATCTGGAATGTCACGTTTAGAAGTTAAATCTCTTGTGCAGAATAACGATCGGTTTGTGGACTATTACAAGTTTTACGATATTCCACTTACTGAAGATTACGCCAATTTTAAAAGAAGACTATCAAACGCATCTCTAGGTGCTGAAGGTGGTACTTCGTCTTGGAATGGGATTATCGCTGCTGCACAAGAAGCGAATCGAGCAACAAACATTAATCCAGAGCAAGTGTTTATCGTTTTATCTGATGGTGCCGACAATGACGAAGGCTATCTACAACGCTTGGTCAACCAAGGTCTGTGCAAAGAGTTACGCTCAACTATATCTGCTAAAAGGAATCGATTCCAAAGCAAAACTGGTAGTGCGGGCAAAACCAAAGTCACTATGGGGGTAATTGGTGTGGACTACCGAGTTAAAGAATCGGATGGATTTGGTGATTGTTTTGGTCGGAAAAACATTTACCACGCAAAAGATGGTGACGACGTTTACAAATATATTTTAAACCTAATCAACGAAGAAACAGGAAGACTTAAGGATTAACATGAAATACCCAGTAATTATTACTTCAATCTTACTATCGCCGCTGGGTTATGCGAACTGCTTGGGTAGCGTCGATGAATTCATTACATCAACCACCTTAGTCTCTTCTCATACAGTCAAAACTCAGGTTGCTGGTCACTTAAGCCAGCGTGAAGAAATGCTTGAAAATACTGTTTTGAGCAGCAATCGCGATGTCGTTCATGTGGAAGCTAGAGATGAATTGTGTTTTTACGATAAAGAGACACAATCTTTAGTACTTAACTACGGTATTGATATTTACAGGCTGTCGCCTAGCCATAAGCAAGTTCTAGAGCAGTATTTAGGACTAGTTAGTGACAAAGCACAGATCTATATCGAAGGGCATGCAGACAGTTTAGGCGGCGAGGTATACAACAAAGCGCTGTCTGCGCGACGAGCTAAACAGGTAGCTAAGTATCTAAAAAACGATTTAAATCAGGGTAACAGAATTGTGGAGCATGCTTTTGGAGAAAGCTCTCCCATTTGTAACCTTACTGAGAATTCGGCGACAGGCTGCAATCGTCGCGTAGTGATAACCGTTAAATCGTGATGCGTTGTCTAATCTTTGCTTGTTTATGTATTTTGTGGGCGTCGGCGATGAGCGGATTATTTTAAACAAAAGAGCCAGCAAGATTGCTGGCTCTTTTATATCTATAGATGATCATCGTTGAACGAGTTGCCAAACTTATTTACTGCTAATCGGTAGGGATGGATCAGCTCCCCATTCCGTCCATGAACCGTCATACACTGCTAGGTTCTGATAACCGCACAGATGAGCGGCCAATAGAACGATACACGCTGTCACCCCAGAGCCACAGCTAATTAGAGTTTGATTGGCTTGCTGCGACAGTGAGCTTTTTAGGATTGGTCGCAACTCTTCAACGGGCTTAAGCTTGTGCCTTTCCATGAGTTCAGCGAATGGCTGACAGACAGAGTTAGGAATATGGCCGCTTCGAATGCCTGCTCTTGGCTCGGCGACTTCGCTATTAAAACGGGCGCGTGAACGCGCATCGACCGTTAGGTTGTGGTTATTGTCAATTTGTTCGAGTACATAGTTAGCATCAACAAAGTAGTGTGGATCAAGCTGACCGGAGAAATCCCCCTTGGTCTCTAGTTCGCGATACGCCTTTGTGGTTACCAGACCATGAGACTTCCACTCTGTTAAACCGCCATCAAGAATATAGACTTGCTGATGACCCATTGCGCGGAACATCCACCATGCTCTTGGTGAAGCGAAGGTGCCGCTGTTGTCGTAAACAACAATGATAGAGTCGTTGTTAATCCCCAGATCTTGCGCCAAGCTATTAAATCGCTCTTCACTTGGCATCATGTGAGGTAAGGAGGCGTTCGGATCGCAAAACTCTTGGTCGTAATCGAATCTTAGGCTGTGTGGAATGAGGTTCGTTTTGTCTTTTTCTACTTCGCCTGGAATCTGAAAATCAATGCTGGCATCTAAAATAACTAGATTGTCGTCGTCCATTAACTTATTTAGATCAGTAGCGGTGATCAGCGGTGACATTGGCTATCCTTATGTTTTTGAAAGACATAAGGATTAAGCTACACGACCACCCGCTGACAAGCAACCGCGTAGCTCTTAGAAGTAATGTGTTCGTTAAGCGATTTTAAATCGCTTCATCTGTAAATCGAGATACTGTGCGACTTCAGCGAGCTCGTGGGCAGAGTCAGCGACATGTTTGACCGTCTCGCTGTTTTCCCGCGTGATATTGTAGGTTTCGGTAATATTCTCGCTAACCGTTGTCGTCACCATACACTGTTCTTCCACAGCGGCTGCGATTTGCGTATTAGTGTCACCGAGCTCATCAATAGTGCTGTGTATTGCGGAAATATTCTCAGATGCGGACTTAGCCTGTAGCGCTGCTTTGGTTACTGTATCGTGACTTGAGTCAATGGATTGTCTTGCCGAGTCGGCGCCAGATTGCAGCGAATGAATCATAGAATCTATCTGACCCGTTGCTTCTTGGGTTCTTTTCGCTAAAGAACGTACTTCATCGGCGACCACCGCGAAGCCTCGACCTTGATCACCTGCTCGCGCGGCCTCGATTGCAGCATTTAGGGCAAGTAGGTTGGTTTGCTCTGCTACGCCTTGTATCACTTCCAAAATACTACCGATATTCATCGATTCATCGTACAGTTCGCCTACTTGAGTTGAACCCACTTTCATCGCTTTCTCGGCGTTTTCTATTGCTTCTAGTGTGCTCTCGACCTCATTGAGGCTGTTGTTAACGTTGGTTGTCGCTGATTGAGTAAATGAGGCAGCGTCAGACGCACTTTGTGAAATCTCAGTAGTGCTAGTTGAAAGTTGCTGAACAGAAGACGAAATCTGTTCCATTTCGTGGCTAAGCTGGTTAGATGATTGATTGGTGGTATGGGTTATAGCCGAAAGCTCTTCTGACATCTGACCGACTTTAATACAAGAGTCGTTTACCTTTCCGACAATATCGCGCAACGAAAGAATTGTTGTGCGCATATTTTTGAGAAGTTCAGCTATTTCATCTTTGCCTTTGATCTCGACATCATTAGAAAGATCACCTTCTGCGAGCTGAGACGAGATTTGTTTGACTTTATCTATCCCAATACGGATTGAGCGGGTAATAGCAAGAGCAGTGACTATCCCGACAATGAACGCAAGGATCGCGAGCGAGATGATAATTTCTATCGTGTCATTTTTTGCTTCCAACAGGTCGTTAGAAAGTACGTGTTGCTCTTCGACAGATTCTAATTTTATCAGCTCTAGTTCTTTAGAGATATCGAGCCCGAGCGCCAACATTTCTTTTTCGGCAATATGTTGTGTTTCTCTAAGTTTAACAACCTCTTCAAACCCTTTAGCGTAGGCAATACGTTGTTCAAGGAATTCATTTAGCAATTCAGTATCTCTACTGCTGGTGATGTAGTTGCGGAACTTATCTTCAAGTGCGGGCAACTCGGAGCCAAAATAGTTTCTCACTTCAGCAGCAACTTCTGCTTTCTCATTGTGCAGATAGTTCAATACTGCGATATTGGCGAGCAAGAACTTCTCCATAATCAAAGACGAATAGTATTCAATATCTGCATTAGACGCATCGTGTGCAGCTTCAATCATCTGCTCTAGATCGTAAATGGCCTTTTTCTCCAATTCGACCATTTCAACATAAACTTTATGTTCTACTGCCTGAGTTGATTGCTTAACGATTTGAAATGAGTCGTCAAATAAATTGACCTCTTTTAACACGGTTTCTAAATGTTTTTTACGTAGAGGGTCTGTGGTGGCTTTTAAGTCATCAGAGACCATTTTGCGCAATTTAGCGAGACGACTTTCGTAAATAGAGAGCTGCTGCTGAGCCAGCGTATTGGCGTATTGGAGGGCACTTAGACGGACCTTGAGAAAGTTGGCTTGGATTTCTCCAGCTAAAGCAGTCTCGGTCGAGAGTTCTCCATAATGCTCAAAGTTATATGCCGCCTTAACCATTCCCTTGTAGCTGTAGAGTATAGCGACGAGGAAAAACAGCAGACAGATGGCAAAACCAAGGCGTATTTTATTGGCGATTGTAAGGTTCAACATAAGCGTCCCTGCCCATATAGTGTGCGAAATGACCTAATGGTGTTTAAGTAAGCTTATACGTTATTTGATATTAATCTAATCTGTATGCAACCTTGCTTCTATTTAGAAGAGCAAGAAGAAAAACGATAGCTGCTCGATTTTCCGAATTTATTTGGCTCTTCTTGCAATACAATAATAGAGCCTTCGGGACACGTTGAAGCGGTTGGGGCGGTGACGAGTACAGTGTCACCTCTATCTAACCGAACATTTAAATAGCGGCGCTGGCCATCTAAAGATTGAGTGATTGTCTGAGATACGACAACACCATGAATGGATTTATTTTGAGTTGGTGGCAGAAGGAAGAGGAGTAAAGCAAGAACAAGTGATAGGGCAATTAAAGCAGCAAGGAAAATTTTGGGATTATTCATCAACAAGTCTTTGTTCCTTACTGCTTAGAAAGGTTAACCACAAACAGGGCAATTTGGCATTTTCATTAAGTTCATTTCACGCCAAGACATGCTCATTGCATCTAGCATAAGGATCTTACCTTGCTTTGGCGTTCCATAATTGGCAATCACCTTGATCGCTTCCATAGCTTGCACCGCGCCAATGATACCAACGACGGGGGACATCACCCCGGCCTCAACACAGCTTAGGGCTGCATTACCAAACAAAGCACTTAAACATTGATAGCAGGGCTGGCTATCTTCGTGGTAGGTAAAGACACTGACTTGACCTTCCATTCGAATCGCAGCTCCGGAAACTAAAGGTGTTTTTAGAGCATAGCAAAGTTTGTTAAGTTGATTTCTGGTTTCAACATTATCCGAGGCATCGAGTACTAAGCTGTGCCTTGCAATCAGTATGGAAAGCTCTTCGTCACTTAGCCTTGTATCGATCGTCTCAACTTCAAGGTGTGGGTTCAGCTGTTTGAGCGAATTAGACGCCGACAAAACCTTCTTAGTCCCGACATCAGCATCGTGATGCAATACTTGTCGTTGAAGGTTAGATAGTTCAACCACATCATCATCAATCAGGGTGAGTTTTCCGATACCTGCGGTTGCCAAGTACTGACTAGAGGCGCAGCCCAAGCCGCCAGCTCCCAATATCAACACTGAGGCTTGTTTCAATGCTTCTTGACCGTCAAAGTCAAACTGCTTAAGAATGATTTGACGGTTGTATCGCAGCATTTCTTGATCAGATAAGATCTCCAAACGTCACCTCTAGTATAGAGTCGGGTTGAACAGTTGAATGTTGACTGTCTCACCAGCTTCAACACGGCCACGTTCTCGCTCAAGAACGACAAAACAGTTGGCTAAGCTCATGGAACGGAATGCGCCCGAACTCTGGTTGCCTGTGGTTTCGACAACAAATTTGCCATCTTCGATTGAATAGATACCACGTTGATAGTCTGTACGACCTGGTGCTTTTTTAAATGCGCTGCGTGTCGTTGCGGGAATAGATTCAGGCGCTGTCCACTCTGTATGCCCAGCTAGTTTAGCCAATAGTGGCTGTACTAGCACATACATCGTCAATACGGCCGATACTGGGTTACCAGGCAAACCACAGAACCAAGCGGTTGAAAGTTTGCCAAATGCGAAAGGTTTACCCGGTTTAATTGCCAGTTTCCAAAACCCGATTTGACCAAGCTCTTCAAGAATGTCTTTGGTGTAATCGGCTTCACCGACGCTGACGCCGCCCGAAGTCACCACGACATCCGCGAGAGTTTGAGCTTTTTCAAACGTCGCTTTGAGGGTTTCAGGGCAATCAGGAATAATCCCAAGATCAATGGCTTCACAACCAAAGTTTTCAATCAGTGGCTTAATACCGTAACGGTTGCTGTCGTAGATCTGGCCTTCAGCTAATGGTTCACCGAGAGGTTTCAGCTCATCACCTGTCGAGAAAAAGGCAACGCGCGGTTTACGCACAACGGTCACATGGCTGATGCCCAAAGTGGCAATCATAGGAATATCACGAGAGGTGAGACGAGCGCCTTTGTTAAGAACAACGTCACCTTGCTTGATATCGTCACCCATAGGTCGGATGTTGTTCTGCGGTTTAACGTCGCTCTGATTGAACTGGATCCCTTGTTCGAGTACTTCGGTGTTCTCTTGCATAATCACTGCATCACAACCGTCTGGAATCTTTGCTCCGGTCATAATGCGAATACAGGTCCCTTGCGGCCATTCACCATCAAACGGTTGACCTGCAAAAGACTTTCCAGCCAGTGGCATAACATTGTTTTCTGCAAGATCCGCGAGGCGAAGCGCGTAGCCATCCATCGCTGAATTATCAAAAGGAGGGACAAAAATAGGAGAAAGAATGTCTTCTGCTAAGACAAAGCCAATAGCTTCAGCAAGTGGGAGTTGTAAGGTCGTTTGGATAGGTTTGATTGGCGACAGCATTTTATCCATCGCTTCTTCGATTGGCATTAAGCCAGGTGCGTCACAGCATCCCATAAATAATCCTACTCTTTTATTATTCTAAGGTAATCAGGTCACTTTACCACATAAAGCCTTGTGCAATAATGACCTCCGATAAAATATGGGTGTAATTATTCAAAAATCCGAGTATCCTTGTCAGCCATCCTAAAGGGGTAAATGAGAGGAAGTGGTATGTCAGGTCTTAGCGAATCCGCAAAGTTGGTAAAAGATGCGCTAGAACGTCGAGGATTAGAGACGCCAATGGCTCCTAATCAGTTCAATCGAGAAGAGAAAAAAGAGAAAATTCAGCACCATATGCGTGAAATTCTCTCTCTACTAGAGCTTGACCTTACCGATGACAGTCTTGAAGAAACACCGCATCGTATTGCGAAGATGTATGTGGATGAAATCTTTTCTGGTTTAGACTATTCAAACTTCCCGAAAATCACGGTGATCGAAAACAAAATGGACGTGAGCGAAATGGTTCGCGTCAAAGATATTACCGTGACAAGTACCTGTGAGCATCACCTTGTAACGATTGATGGGCGAGCGGCGGTAGCTTACATCCCTCGTGGCAAGATCATCGGTCTTTCCAAAATTAATCGCATTGTTCGCTTTTTTGCGCAGCGTCCACAAGTTCAAGAACGCATGACGCAGCAGATTTTGGTTGCTCTACAAACGCTACTAGAATCGGATGATGTGGCGGTAACAATCGATGCAACGCATTACTGCGTTAAGTCGCGTGGCGTTATGGATGCGACCAGCGAAACAACCACGACTGCACTAGGTGGCATTTTTAAATCTAATTCTGCAACAAGACACGAGTTCCTTCACGGGATTCGATAGGGCAGCGATTAGGTTATCGACTTATTCAAAACCGCTTCTATTGAGGCGGTTTTTACTTTTTAAATCGAGGGTAGTACCAACCAGAACAAATATCTGGTCATTCTTGCTAGTTAAAATCGCTGATAGCTGCGTTATAGATTTTATAGGTAGATCAACTAGCTATCTGCAATCTATGCCTTGCTCTAAGCGATTTTCCCTGCGCAATTATCTGAGCAGCTATTTATCCCGATTGGTATAAGATACTTTCGATAAACCACTAAGGTTAATATTGTGACGACTTCATTTAAGACGCTGGGTCTTCGTAGCGAACTGCTAGAAACACTCGATAGCTTAGGCTACACCCAAATGACTCCTATTCAGCAACAAGCTCTACCAATGGTACTGGCGGGCAAAGATGTGATTGGTCAGGGGAAAACAGGTTCAGGTAAGACAGCGACGTTTTCATTGGGCTTATTGAGCAACCTAAACGTGCAACGATTCCGAGTTCAGACCTTGGTACTTTGTCCGACTCGTGAGCTTGCTGACCAAGTGGCGAAAGAGATTCGTACCTTAGCGCGTGGCATTCATAACATTAAGGTTCTGACCCTATGTGGCGGCATGCCAATGGGGCCTCAAATTGGTTCATTAGAGCATGGCGCACATATTCTGGTGGGTACGCCAGGTCGAATTCTAGACCATATGTCAAAAGGTCGTATTAGTCTTGATGAGCTTAATACCTTAGTACTTGATGAAGCAGATAGAATGCTAGATATGGGGTTTGAGGAAGCGATAGATACCATCATCGAAGCCGCACCAGCCAAGCGTCAAACTTTGCTATTTAGTGCGACTTTCCCAGACAATATTGAATCACTTTCCGCCAAGGTGATGGTTAACCCAGAAATGGTGAAAGTGGAATCGACGCATCAAAAGAGCACAATCGAGCAGCGTTTCTACAAGTTAGACACAACTGAAGTACGAGACGATGCGTTAGAAACATTACTGTTAACTCATAAACCTGAATCTTCAGTGGTTTTCTGTAACACCAAGAAAGAGGTACAGAACGTCACTGATGAGCTAAGCCATCGAGGCTTTAGCGTGGTGGAGTTGCATGGTGATATGGAGCAACGTGAGCGTGAGCAAGCATTAACCATGTTTGCCAACAAGAGTATCTCAATCTTGGTTGCGACGGACGTTGCGGCGCGTGGCTTGGACGTTGACAACCTAGACGCCGTATTTAACTTTGAGCTATCTCGCGATCCAGAGGTGCATGTTCACCGTATTGGTCGCACAGGGCGCGCAGGCTCAAAAGGGGTGGCGTTTAGTTTCTATAGTGAGAAAGAAGAGTACCGTGTGGCTCGTATTGATGAGTACATGGATATTGCAATTACTCCTTCACAATTACCTGAAAAGCCAGTTGAGCGTCCTTTTTATCCTAAGATGCAAACCATTCAAATCTTAGGTGGTAAGAAGCAGAAAGTACGTGCAGGGGATATCTTAGGCGCACTGACTAAGCAAGCGGGGCTAGATGGTAAGAAGATCGGCAAGATCAGCATTTTGCCAATGGTCTCTTATGTCGCCGTTGAACATGACATTGTTAAACCTGCTCTTAAACAGCTTCAAACCGGTAAAATGAAAGGTCGTAACTTCAAAGCCCGAGTTATGAAGTAAAAACGCGATACTTAAAACCCCAGTAGACGAAGAGCCACTGGGGTTTTATTTTCTCCGTTGTTAGGCTTATCGGTCGTTAATCAGTAAATTTATAGACGACACCAAGACTTGCTACCCAACCTAAATCGCGCTGCACTAGCGGGCTATTTGAGTCGTGATGTTGTAGCTCTAGCTTTGCTAACCCAAGCCAATCTGGTGTGAGGGTATAGATACCAATCAAACCCGCTTGATAAACCCAAGATTGTTTCGCTTCAAATGCACTGAATCGAGACTGACTCGCTTCGAGAGGGCTAACATTATAAAGGTGCTGTGAGAGTTTTTTGTCACGGTAGTCGACCTCAACGTATGGGGTTAGTGTAAAGCTATCGAAGGGCAAATCTAACGTTCGACCTAGATGAAGTTGAACTTCATAACCTTTATGCTCGCTGGTGACATCATGAAGAAAGGTTAATCGCGCACCTACCGTACCGATTGTCACCCCCAGCTCACCATTGCTATCGCGATCTTGAATGCCATTAGGAAGATCATCAAAATCGTTGGATACTTCTGAAAATCGCCATTGACCTGAAATACCAAGATACGGCAACACGGAAACGTTAACTAAGCTGCCATCAATAAAGCCATATTTGCCATTATAAAACAGGTTAGGCTCTGCAGAGGCTTGTCCCTTATCACCGTCAGTAAATACAGATTGGCCGAAAGTGCCGCTCGCTCCGACAAAACCAAAATCGTAGTACTGCTCAGAAGCAGAAGCAGAAAATGCGATTGCTGAAGTTAGTAATGTTGTTACCACTGATTTGAGGTTTGATCTCATTGTGATTCTCCTTATCTTCACTGTTAAGAAGAAAGGGGAAGGGCAAATAAAATTACATAATAATCATGTCTTACCATGACTTTTTAAATAACTCTTTGATACTTAGCAAAAAAAGAAATACAAAAGTTGTTAAATAATATGTTTGATGTTAAATCTTGTGCTTGTTGTTAGGACAATCGGAGTTAAGATGAAAAAATTTATTTGGCTGATATGCGCGTTTGGCTTAGCGTTGCAGCCTGTGGCAGCCCATCAACAATTTCAACCGCAAGTCGAAGTTGTTGCGAAGACGACTAAGAGTTGGGATGGAGATAACCTTCCTGCATACCCAGAAGGGCAGCCAGAAATTACGATACTGAGGATTATCATCCCGCCTAAAGTACAGTTACCTTTGCACTATCACCCTGTCATCAATGCGGGTGTCTTGCTTAAAGGTCAACTGACCGTGATTACAAAAGATAAAAAACGGTTAGATTTAAAGGCTGGAGACTCAATAGTCGAGCTCGTAAACAAGTGGCACTATGGAAGGAATGAAGGAGATGACCCTGCAGAAATCATTGTTTTTTATGCAGGTACTGTCGATGAGAAAATCACGGTAATCGGCGATAAAAAATAACGAGTAAAGAGAAGGCCAACGTAGCTTTACGTTGGCCTTTATCGACGTTTGGATGGATTAACTGTCGAATAAATATAGGTACTCTGCGTAGCCTTCTCTTTCTAATTCTGAAACAGGGATGAACTTCATCGCCGCAGAGTTCATGCAGTAGCGCAGGCCTGTTGGCGCGGGGCCATCTTTAAATACATGACCCAAGTGTGAATCAGCGAAGCGGCTTCTGACTTCAGTTCTTGGATAAAGAAGGTGATAGTCTGTTTTAGTGACAATGTAACCTTCATTAATTGGCTTGGTAAAACTCGGCCAACCCGTACCTGACTTATATTTATCTGTCGACGAGAATAGTGGCTCACCAGAAACGATATCGACGTAAATACCCGCCTCTTTGTTATCCCAATATTCATTGTTGAAGGCACGCTCTGTCCCTTCTTTTTGAGTGACATAGTACTGTAAGTCAGTTAGTTTCGCCTTGATTTGCTTATCTGAAGGCTTATTGTACGCTTTGATGTTAGCGACAGCATTTTTCTCATCAATCAATTGACGTAAAGTCACTGGGTTGTCTTCGCGATCATCACCAAAAATTTCATCAAGATATTGGTCGCGACCGGAAGCATATCGATAATAGTTGTATCGAACTTTATTACGTTTGTAATAGTCTTGGTGGTAATTCTCAGCCGGCCAGAACTTTTCGAATTTAATCAGTTCTGTTTTTAATGGTTTTTTGAAGATACCTAGCGCATCAATCTCAGCCATAAATTGCTCAGCGATCATTTTTTGTTCATCGTTATGATAAAAGATCGCAGGTCGATAGTGGCGTCCACGGTCGACAAATGAACCTTTATTGTCCGTAGGATCGATATGGCGGAAGAACTGGTCAAGAATCTGTTCATAGCTAACCGCTTTTGGGTCATACTTTACTTCTATGACTTCAATATGGCCGGACTTTCCGGACGATACTTGCTTATAGGTTGGGTTTTGTAAATCGCCACCTGAATACCCAGAAACAACGTCTAATACACCATTAAACTTTTCTAGGTCTGACTCTGTACACCAAAAACAGCCTCCTGCTAGTGTGGCAACTTCGTATCCTTTTGAAGTTGTGGTTTTGGGCATGTCACTTTCTGCAGTACCTACGAAAGAGGCAAGGGCAGCTACGGCTGCGAGAGCGGATAGGACAAACTTAAACTTCACTTTCATATCAACCTCATCGATTGTTTTCGTTATCGATTAATAAGAACGGGTTAAACGGAAAAAAATTACCAAGTCGATACAAGTTTTATCCATATTCGCTGAAAAGGGATCAAAAAAAGACGCCGGTATAGGCGTCTTAGTATGATTTCTTGGTTGTACTAACAAGGGTTATCCTAAAGCGGGTAGGAAACCTGCTGTTATAAGAATCTGCGCGCCAATGATCAGTACACCCACAGTACTTCCAACCGCGAGACCTAGATTACCACCAAGCACCTGGTAGTGCTCTGAATCAGATTGAGCGCGTGCCTTCTTAACCATCAAGATTGGTAAGAAGATTGCTAGAACGACGAGTGCGATAGCGGCATAGCCAAGTGCCATAATAAAGCCTTGCGGGTAGAAGAGTGCAAATCCCATTGGAGGAAGGAAAGTAATCATACCAACCAGTGCGCGTGAATTGCCTTTTCCTTGCTTCTTCAGGGTATCACCTAAGAATTCAAACAAGCCTAAACTTACACCCAAGAAAGAAGTCAGTAGGGCTAAGTCGGCGAAAATACCAATGGTTTGGCCTAGGTTAGAAGCATGTACTGTTGTTGCAAGCGTTGAAATTAAGGCGCTAAGACCTTGGTTTTGAAGCAGCGTAGGTTGGTTAACAACGCCAAGCGTTACCACTTGCCAAAACACATAAATAATTAGAGGGATAGCAGAACCGACTAAAATCGCTTTTCGCAGTGAAGGGGTATGACCATCAAGGTAATTCACAATGGCAGGAATGCTGCCGTGGAATCCAAATGAAGTAAAGATCACAGGAATGGCTGCGATGACCAATCCTTGTTCTACAGGCATGCTCAAAAGGTAAGACTCTGTGACGTTTGGCGCTAAGAAGGTGAGCACCATCGCCATTGCGACAATCTTGACCAAAAACAGCACTCTGTTCACTTTATCTACCGTAGCGGTGCCAATAGTCACAACAGACGCAACGATGAGCGTGAAAATTAAAGTAGATGTCGTGTTTGACACTTCTATGTTGGTGAAACCGGCAATACGGTCAGCAAATTGAGCACCGCCACCAGCAATGTACGCAGCACACAGGGCATAGAATAAGAACATCATGGCAAAACTCGCGACCCACTTGCCTTTGGTGCCGAGAAACTGCTTAGCTAACGTATGCAAGGTCGCATCTTGTTCAGCATGCTGGTGGACTTCAATCATTAACAGCGCGGTGTAAGCCATTAGGGCCCACAACGCGATCATGATCATTAGAGATGTAGAGAAACCGATTCCGGCGGATGCGAGTGGCAGTGCCAGCATGCCTGCACCAATAGTGGTGCCTGCAATGATCAAAGTACTACCCAATACCTTTGATTTTGTCATTGTATAATAATCTTTACGTTGTAGTGTGCTTTTTTAGCTATATAGGCTAATAAATGTTCAGGATATGGTATTAATAACTACCAATGGTGTGATTGTGTAAAATAATTCAAACGTAATCAAGCTTTTTGTACAGTTAAATTACCATTGGTGTAAATAATATTGTACGAAGCATGATTGGCCCACGACGTAATCGTTTACTTGGGATTGGTTTCAAATCGTGGCCACAATTTACTTTTCCCTTTCAAAAAACTGTCATATAAGTGGTTTAAAAAGGAACAATAGAACCACATATTCAAGTTGAGACTTGTTTATGGGTCTTAAGAAGTGTTTTTATTAAGGAGGTCAGAATGAGTGACCAATCAGTAAACGAAGAATGCCTTGAGCTATTAGATGCGATGGAAATTGGCTTTGAGCTCTCAGATTATGAGCAGTCAATTGAAGAACTCGCAGAAGAAATCTTCAAATAACAATTCTTCAACGATGATATCGCTACTAAGGTAGCCAACAGAAAGAGCCAGTGCATTCGCGCTGGCTTTGTGCTTTTATTGAAGAGGTAGACATTATTGCAAGGCTATTAGATTGAACTATCTTGCCCACTTACACATTGCAGAACATTGCGACTCGAATTTACTCGGCAACTTGTTGGGTGACTTTGTAAAAGGTAATCCTGAGTCTCAGTTACCTAACCGTATCTCCCAAGGCGTGCGCCTACACCGATATGTCGATTCATTCACAGACCATCATGAGAAAGTTCTCAAAGTAAAAGGCTTATTTCCAAATGGAGTAAGGCGCTTTTCAGGTATCGCTTTGGATATGTTTTGGGACCACTGTTTAGCGAACCAGTGGAGTCAGTTCCACTCAAACTCACTGAATGAGTTTTGCCAACAAGCAGAGCATCGTGTGTCTCTCGACAGCCACAATGAACTACCAGAAAGGTTTTTACGTGTCTCCACCGCGATGTGGCAAGGACGCTGGTTGGAGTCTTATCAACATCTAGACAATATTGAATATGCGTTGCAACGAATGTCTGCTCGATCCCCGAGAATGTCACGGTTGAGTGATTGTTTTCCACATATTGAGCGAAATTATGACCACTTGGTTGAGACATTTTCAACCTTCTACCCTGATGTGCTAACTGCAAGCAAAAGTTTTTGATAGAATCGTCCGCCTTGCAATTAAAGGTTACGCGCATGTCGACACAATTTGAAGCATTAGGGCTTTGCTCAACACTTACCCAAACTACTGACAAACTCGGTTTTAGCCAACCAACCGAAGTACAGGCTCAGGCTATTCCACATGTTCTTGAGGGTGAAGATGTCCTTGCTGGTGCCCAGACCGGTACGGGTAAAACTGCGGCCTTTGGTTTGCCAATATTGCATAAGCTACTGGCATCCGATGTTAAGCGTGATCCTCAAAGCAACGATGTTCTCGCTCTGGTCCTGGTTCCTACCCGTGAGTTAGCTCAACAGGTGTACGATAACTTAGTTCAATATGCGCAAGAGACGGCAATAAAAATCGTCACTGCCTATGGTGGTACAAGCATGAACGTACAGACTCGTAACCTGAGAGAGGGTTGCGATATTCTGATTGCTACTCCCGGGCGTCTGCTCGATCATATGTTCTGCAAAAACATCAACTTGTTCAAAACGCAATACTTAGTACTGGATGAAGCAGACCGAATGTTGGATATGGGCTTTATGCCAGATATTAAACGCATCCTTAAGCGCTGTAATGAAGATCGTCAAACGCTGTTCTTTTCTGCAACCTTTGATAAACGAATCAAAACTATCGCGTATAAAATGCTGAATGAGCCGGTAGAAGTTCAAGTAACCCCTTCCAACAGTACTGCCGAAACGGTAAAGCAGATGGTGTATCCGGTTGATAAAAAGCGCAAAGCGGAACTGTTGGCGTACTTAATTGGCTCAAGAAATTGGCAACAAGTGCTAGTGTTTACAAAAACCAAGCAAGGGAGTGATGCACTCGCGAAAGAGCTTAAACTTGACGGCATCAAAGCGGCTTCGATCAATGGCGATAAAAGCCAAGGAGCACGTCAGAAAGCACTGGATGACTTTAAGTCAGGCCAAACTCGAGCACTTATTGCCACCGATGTGGCCGCTCGAGGTCTCGATATTCAGCAACTTGAGCAGGTCGTTAATTTCGATATGCCATACAAAGCGGAAGACTACGTTCATCGTATCGGTCGAACTGGTCGCGCTGGAAAAGAAGGATTCGCAGTATCTTTAATGAGCCGCGATGAAGAGTATCTACTTGAAGCAATAGAACGCTTGTTGGACAGTAAACTGCCTCAAGAATGGCTACAAGGCTTTGAGCCGAGCTTGATCGAAGAAGTCGAACCAGAAAAAACGCCTCATCGTAGAGGTCGTAATTCAGACAAGCGAAAAATGAAGGCGAAGCTTAAGGTTCACGCCAATCGTGGTAAAAGAAAATAGCACAATAAAGAGGGCTCTGGTTGATGACAACAGAGCTCTTTTATCAAGGAATAATCACAAGGGACTCGTTAGTGAAATTGGCACTCATTACATTAAAAGATGCTGAAGCCTTGCTGGAGTTTGAGCTAGATAACAAAGCTTGGTTTGAAGAATTTATTCCGCCACGCGAAGAGGGTTTCTATTCGATACAAGGTGTGCAGCAACATATCCGTGAGTTCTTGCTCGATTATCAATGCAATGAAATGATCCCGCTGCTTATTAAAAGTCTTGATAACCAAATCATCGGTAGGGTCAATCTGACAAACCTTGACTCGGTGCGTCGCAGTGCTCATTTGGGTTATCGAGTTGGCAAAGCGTCAACGAATCAAGGTGTGGCTAAGTGGGCAGTTTCCGAAGTAACGAAATTAGTCGAACAGAAAGGAATAAAAAAGGTTTTTGCTTACGCTGCGCTAGAAAACCCTGCATCGCAGAAAGTGCTTACTAATAATGGCTTTCAGCCCGTGAAAGTAGTTCAAGATTATGCGGAGTTGCATGGCAAGTCTATCGATTGTATCGAGTTTAGACTTTTGGTCGGGTAAAGCCGAAAGCATTTAAGTAAAATACTGCAAAAGCAATTCCACAATAAAGATCTCTTAACTATCAATAAACTAAAGTGCTACTTTACTCAATGACGACCGCTGTACTTGGTTTCGATATCTTGACTTACCCCCCGTATAGACCATTACTTAGCGATAGCACAAAGGTTTATCCATAGATTTATTGGGGGCTATGATGAGATTACTTTTGACACTATTATATACACTTCTACTGTCTGGTGTTGCCGTCGCGAAAACCGATATTACGATTTATGGCGACGACACATATCCACCTTATTCCTACGTTGAAAGCGGCAGGCTTACCGGGATTTATACCGTCATCCTAGAGAACATTTTTGCCAAAATGCCTGACTATAACATTACCTTGAAAGGGACTCCTTGGAAGCGAGGCTTATCTCAAATTGAAGGCAGTAAAATATTCGCGCTTTACCCACCCTATAAGCGTCCAGAGCAAAGACCTTATATGGAATACGATGTACCAATCTTGGATGAGAAACTGGTTGTTGTATGCCAAAAATCAGTATTAAGCACTCCTAAGCCAAATTGGCCTGGTGACTATATGGGCTTAACTATCGGCAATAACGCGGGCTTTTCCGCTGGTGGCGATGAATTTTGGTCAGCAGTGAAAACAGGGAAGATTAAAGTAACTGAAACCAAAGGTACGCCTAAGAATCTATTGAAGTTAATCGCTGGGCGCATCGATTGTTATATGAATGATGCTTTATCCATACAGTGGGAACTTAAGAAATTACAAAATGAAGGCAAGTATGATGGGCAAAGCGTGGTTGAAGGCGCAACCATCAGTTCCGAGCAGGGTTTCTTAGGTATTGTTACTAACGGTTCTGGCTATCCTTATAAAGAAAGCTTCAAAGCTGACTATCACAAGATACTATCTGAAATGAAGCAAAGTGGTGAGATAGATAAAATTGTAAATGACTTCGTAAAGTAAATAGTCTTGGAATAAAAAACGGAAGCCGAGGCTTCCGTTTTTTTAATGTTAAGCGTATTGAGCTACCATGCTTTCCCAACTCTTCCTTTGGGTGGCAAGCTCTTGCTTCATTTGCTGATAGCGAAGTTTCAGTAGCGATTCCTCATACTTCTTGGCAAGGTCATTTTTCTTTGCCTCTAGTACCTGCTTCTTCACATCGTAATAATCAGACATTTTACCCATCAGCGCTTCAAACTCTTTATTCAACGCTTCATTAAGCAGCGCAGCATTAGGTAGTTTACTAATGTTACGCGAAGCGGTGTTGAGGGATTGCTTAGCTTTGGCTTTTTCAATGATGAGCTTAGGCGTAACGCGAAGCTTCTTTGTTAGACCTAGCCAAGAGCAAGATTTGATCAACCACTTGGTAGGATCGTACTGCCACCAGTAGATGCCATTGCGATAGTCGTTTTCAAAGATATGGTGGTAGTTGTGGTAACCCTCGCCGAATGTAAACACAGCAAGCACTGCGTTATCACGAGCGGTATTTTTGTCCGTGTATGGTTGGCTTCCCCAAATGTGAGCTAAAGAGTTAATGAAAAACGTCGAATGATGGCTAAGTACCAATCTTAAAACGCCAATAGTCAGAAGCATACCTAAGATATCGCCGTGTAATAACCCAAGTGCGATAGGGATACCAAAGTTAGTCGCAATGGCTAAAGGTACGTAATACTTGTGTTGCCACATTACGATTTTGTCTTTCTGTAGATCGCGGCAGTTGCTGTAGTTTTCAAACGTATTTGCATTGTATTCACGCAACATCCAACCAATATGGGAAAACCAAAATCCACGCTTCGCTGAATATGGGTCTTTGTCGTTGTTATCGACATGCTTGTGGTGAATGCGGTGGTCCGAACTCCAATGCAGCGCACTGTTTTGTAGAGCAAATGCGCCACCTAAAGCAAAAAGGAAGCGCAAAGACCAGTGAGCTTCATAGGTTTTGTGCGACCAAAGACGATGATAACCCGCTGTGATTGAAAGGTTACAGAAAGAGAACGCGACTAAAAACCAAATGAGGTGCTCGACGCTGTAACCTGAAGTCATGCCATACCAAGGTACGACGGCAACAGCGACGATAAAAGAGGATAAGAAGATAAATACATTTAACCAAATCAGAGGTGGTTTGCTAGAGCCCGACATGGTGATTTCCTTTCAGCTAACAGTTGTGCGCTAGAATATCAGCGTACAAGTGTAAGTCAAACGGAATTAAGGAGTTTGATGTCTAACTCACGCGTTTAGTGAATGGAATATGTAACTAAATTTGTAATCGTTAGTTTTCTAAGATAATTATTCAATTTCTTGCGTAACTAGTTTCAGAATGTTTGGCTTTTAGTTAAATGTTTTATAGTATGAAGAGGTAAGCAATCCTTACAGGAAGTAATAAGGAACTATAAATGGAATTAAAAGTAGCTGAATATAGCGACTTTGAACGCATTGCTACTCTGCATGCTCAGAGCTGGAAGCTGTTCTATCAAGGTATTTTGGGCAAAGACTTTCTTGAGAATGAAGTTCTCGATGAAAGAATGGCTATTTGGCAAACACGTCTTATCAATCCTCCCTTCAACCAACATGTTCTTCTTATACAAGAAGGCGGTTTACTATGTGGGTTTATATGCGCATTCGGTAACCACGACTTTGAGAAGGGCACCATTATTGACGCACTCCACGTTGACCCTTCATATAGAGGACGCGGATTAGGTGTAAAACTGCTTTCGGAAATGGCGAAGTGGATCGCACAATACTTTCCTGATAACGGTGTTTATCTTGAAGTTATGAAAGACAACAAACAAGCTGTAGACTTCTATGAACACCTTGGCGGCGACTGTAATATCGAGCGCTTGTGGAATGCACCATGTGGGAACAAGGTACCAGAATTAGTCTATACATGGAAATCAGGTAGAGAGCTAGCTATTAAAGTAGACTCTCATTCAAAGTTTGACATTGTAACAGTTTGAAACAAATGACACTATTTCCTGATATTTCTCGGACATTTGCATAGTCACTGTTAGGTAGTTTTAGATAAGCCCATTTATTAATTACCTAACGGTCTATTCATGAAAAAAACGGTACTTTTTACAGCGCTGAGTAGTGCGCTTTTGCTCGTAGGATGCGGGGAAACTGCACAAGGATTAAACGAAACACCGGCACAGTTAGTTGTAGCAGAGCCAGCCGCAATTACGTCTCATAAACAAAGCAAATCGTATATTGGCCGAGTAGAAGCGGTTGAAGATACCAACATCACCGCGCAGGTGACTGGCTACCTTAAATCCCGCCACTTTGAAGAAGGTCAAATGGTCGAAGCAGGTCAGCTTCTCTACACCATAGAGCCATCATCTTTTGAAGCGCAACTTGCCAGCGCAAATGCAGAGCTTGCACAAGCGAGAGCGAATCTTAAAAAAGCGGAGCTAGATTTCAAACGCGGTGAAAACCTGCTACCAAAAGGGAGTATCTCCCAGTCTGAATTTGATAACTTAAATGCGGCGCTTCTTGGTGCTAAAGCTCAATTGGAAGCGGGCAAAGCGCAGTTGCATCTGGCTGAAGTCAACCTTTCTTATACTCAGATCAAAGCTCCATTCTCAGGCCGGATTGCACAAACTAGAGTGAGCAAGGGGGATCTTGTATCTCCACAGTCAGGAATTCTTACTACACTGGTTAGCTTAGACCCAATCCACACAAGCTTTAGCCTTAGCGAACGAGAGCGCCTTGAACTCGGTATAGATAAAGTGCAAGGGGACGGTGATGTCGATTCGGTCGAAGTACAACTTGTTCTTGAAAACGGGCAAGCATACGAACATCTCGGTAAACTGGACTTCTTGGGTAACCGTATTGATGTCAACACTGGTACTCTTGCAATGCGCGCGGTAGTAGACAATCCTGAATACCGTTTGCTTCCCGGGCAACATATTCGTGTCGAGCTGCGTGAAAAAGAAGCGACTGACGTCGTAGTCGTACCACGCCGCGCAGTGCAAACTGACCTAGAAGGTAACTTTGTGATGATAGTTGCGGAAGGTAATGTAGCTGAGCGAAGAAATGTTGAACTTGGCCGTCAACTTGAGCAGGGTATTGTTGTTCAAAGTGGTATTGGTGCCGACGAACAAGTAATCACACAAGGCCTTCAACGTATCCGAAATGGAATTCCTGTACGTTTTGACGAAAAAACAGCAGCTGAATAACGAGGTCTAAATGTTAAGTCGCTTTTTTATCCAGCGCCCTAAGTTCGCGCTGGTCATTTCTATTATACTCACGCTAGCAGGTGCGATTTCTCTGATGATCTTGCCCGTTGCTGAGTACCCGAAAATCAGCCCTCCTTCGGTTAATGTTTCTGCCTACTACACGGGTGCGAGTGCAGAAGTTGTCGAACAAGCTATAGCCGATCCTATAGAAACCTCAGTAAACGGTGTTGAGAACATGATCTACATGTCTTCAAAAAGCGCTAATGATGGTTCTTATAGTTTAGATGTAACATTTGATGTTGGCACTGATCCCGATATGGCTCAGGTTAACGTGCAAAACCGTGTTTCTCAGATTGAGTCTAAGCTTCCACAAGAAGTACGTATGGTTGGTGTGACTGTTCAGAAGCAGTCACCAGATATGTTGATGGTGCTGAACTTCTACTCGCCAGACGGCAAATATGATGACAAGTTCCTAATTAACTATATCAACCTAAACGTTAAAGATCAGTTGGCGCGCGTTAAAGGTATCAGTAACGTTAACGTTATTGGTGGCGGTGAATACGCGATGCGTGTTTGGTTAGATCCTGAAAAAATGGCTAGCCTAAACTTGACCACAAGCGATGTTTACGCTGCGCTTGCCGAACAAAATGTTCAGGTTGCTGCTGGCCGTATCGGTGCTGCACCATATAGCAGTGCACAAGAGGTACAGTTCAACCTCGTAACCAAAGGTCGCTTAGAAACGGTAGACGAATTTGAAAATGTCGTGATGCGTGCTAACAGTGACGGTTCTACTGTCTACTTGAAAGATGTTGCTCGTGTTGAACTTGGTAAAAAGTTCTATGACGGTACCGGTAAGTTCCGCGGTGAAGATGCTTCAATTGTCGTGCTTTCTCTACAGTCGGATGCTAACGCGCTGGAGAGTGGCGCAGCGGTTATGGAACTACTAGAGAAACTTAGTTATAACTTCCCTGAAGGTATGATCTATGAGACTAGCTATGACACCACGCTGTTTGTATCGGAATCGATTAAAGGTGTAGTTAAGACGCTTATTGAAGCTATCTTATTGGTTATTGCGGTTACATATCTCTTCCTAGGTAGTGCACGCGCGACATTGATTCCTGTCGTAGCGATTCCAGTGTCTTTGATTGGTACCTTCGCTATCATGCAAGCGACGGGCTTTACGATCAATACCGTGACCCTGTTTGGACTTATTCTGGCCATTGGTATTGTAGTTGATGACGCCATACTGGTGATAGAAAACGTCGATACAACCATGGCCAAGGATCCTTCTATTAGTCCGAGAAAGGCTACTTTGATTGCTATGAAGGAAGTAACAGGGCCTATCATTACCTCGACACTGGTCTTGCTCGCTGTATTCCTGCCTGTTGCGATGTTGCCTGGTATTACTGGGATCATGTACAGACAGTTCGCGTTGACGATCTGTATCTCGGTGCTAATCTCTTCGATCAATGCATTAACGTTGTCTCCAGCATTGTGTTCACTTGTTCTTAAGCAAGGGGGCGGAAATACAGCACGTTGGTTCACAGCGTTTAACGCTGGACTAGAAAAAATTACTGCTCGTTATGGGCAAGTGGCAGGTTTCCTTGTTAAGAAGAGCGTGCTACTGGTTACCTTCTTCATTGTGGCAGTCGCAGCGGTAAGCTTCTTTGCTAAAACAACCTCTACAGCCTTTGTTCCTCAAGAAGATAAGGGCATCTTACTGGTTAACGTTCAGCTGCCGGATACAGCGTCTCTTTCTCGTACTGAAGAAGTGACTGAGCAGTTAGTAGAGTTGGTTCAGAATGAGCCAGGCGTTGAAGGAGTCACCGTCGCGAACGGTTATGCGTTTATGACTGGGGCTTCTGCTTCTAATGGTGCATCACTGTTTATCAAGCTACATGACTGGGATACACGAAATGCACTCGATGGTGAGCACTCGGCGAATGCAATAGGCCAACGTATTAATGCCATTGCGGCGACTGAGTTACCGCAAGCGATTGTATTTGCGATGGGCGCTCCAGCTGTTCCGGGTATGGGCGCAGCGTCAGGTTTTGAGTTCGTTTTAGAAGATAGCTTGGGTCGTAGTCGCACTGATCTAGAAATGGTGATGGGCGAAATGATCGAAGAGGCAAATAAACAGCCAGAAATTGCATTTTCTTTCAGTACGTTTAGAGCCAATGTTCCACATTACTATGTTGATATTGATCGCGAGAAAGCGCAGCAGCTTGGCATTCCACTGTCCAGTGTTTTCCAAACATTGCAGGGCAACTTAGGCTCTTTGTATGTCAATGATTTCACTATGTTCGGTAAGAACTTCCAAGTCACAATGCAAGCTGATGCTGAACACCGTCAAGGTATGGAAGATCTTGAACGCTTCCATGTACGTTCAGCAAGTGGAGAAATGATTCCACTCAGTACAATTGTGAGCTACGAGCAGGTGTTTGAACCTGACGTTGCATGGCGATACAACATGTACCGTAGTGCTGTCATTCAAGGTCAGCCGGCACCAGGTTACTCAAGTGGCGATGCTATTGCTGCAATGGAGCGCGTTGCTGCCGAAGTACTACCGCAGGGCTACCAATACGAATGGACAGGTATGGCATACCAAGAGGTTCTTGCTGGGAACCAAGCGATATATGCCTTTGCTCTCGCTCTAATCTTTATCTATTTGTTTATGGTTGCGCAGTATGAGAGTTGGACAATTCCTTTGGCAATTATACTGGTTGTTCCGATTGCGACGCTTGGTTCGTTCCTTGCGCTGAACTTAACCGGAACACCTCTAAACTTATATGCGCAAATCGGTCTCGTCCTACTCATAGCGCTAGCGGCGAAGAACGCAATCTTAATTGTGGAGTTCGCTAAAGTAGAACGTGAAGAGAAGGATGTTCCAATTGATGACGCAGCTGTAGAGGGCGGGAAACTACGTTTCCGTGCAGTAAACATGACGTCTTGGTCATTTATCTTGGGCATTTTCCCTCTGATATTTGCCTCTGGTGCAGGCCATGTCAGTCAAAACTCGCTGGGTATCTCTTTGATTGGCGGTCTGCTGTGCGTGTTGTTAGCGGGTACATTCTTAATTCCAGGCTTCTACGCATTCGTTCAACGTCGACGAGAAAAGGCACATGGTGGTAGTACCAAATTGATTCCTTTAGATGACGAGTAACGTCTGGTAAATTCAAAATCCCCTTAGCCAATTCGCGAGGGGATTTTTTTGTATCTAAGGATTGGAGAGTGAACATGAAAATCTTTTTTAATGTGTTCGGCAATAAAATGTCTGTAGAAAGAAAAGGAGAAGAGTGGTTACTGTATCAAGAATCAGATACTTCAATTCGTCGAAGGGTTTATGATATCTATATCCCTAGTGAGATCGAGTGTGACCGACTCGCTCAGTACTTAGCTGATATGTATCATGAGAACGCGACAGAGAGGTTTCCATCGGTAGAAAAGATAAAGCCCTAACCAACTGGCTAGGGCTTTGTTGATAATTGAGCCGATTAAGACGTTTTGAACTCAGCGACAGCGTTATCCATATCTGTGGCCTGCGCAGAGACACGGTCTACTTCGCTCATACATTGCTGAGCTGAGCCCATATTTCCTTCAGATATTGTGTTCAACTCGGTAATCGATTCACTCACTTGGTTCATCACGATGCCTTGCTCTTCAATTGCGGATGCAATACGTTCAGAGTTGGCTTGGATGTTAGTCATATCATCAATGATTTGAGTTAGGCTACTATCAAGCGTACGTGACGCATCAAGGGTTTGAGAGCCTTGCTCATTACACTGATCTATATTGGTCACCACTTGCGACATTTGAGACTGAATCGCGGTAACCACTTTGGTGATCTCTTCTGTTGACTGATGAGTTCTACTTGCGAGTGCACGTACTTCATCGGCAACCACAGCAAACCCGCGACCTTGTTCACCAGCGCGGGCTGCCTCGATAGCGGCGTTAAGAGCCAGTAAGTTAGTCTGCTCGGCGATCTCTTGGATAATGTTTACCGCATCACCAATCTTATCAACGTGATTGTTTAGGTCACTGATTGACTCTTGGCTGCTTCCCAAGATAGATGAAAGCTGATCAATATTTTGAACTGTTGTTTCAACGACCTTACGACCATCTTGAGCGTTAACTGATGCTTGCTGAACACCTTCTACCGCGACAGCGGTACTTTCAGAGATCTCGCTGATCGTGGAGACCATCTCTTGTACAGACGTTGCCATAGTACTGGTATGGTCCGCTTGTGTATGGAACTGCTCAATAACGTTTTGCAGTTCATTGTGCATGTTTGAGGTACTTTGTGACAGCTCAGCTGATTTAGATTGAGTGCCTGAAATCAACTGCTCGAACTCGTCTAACAAGCGATTAAAGTAGTTTGCTACCAAGCCAAGTTCGTCATTTTTCGATAAGTTTGCGCGCAAAGAAACATTGTTGGTACGGGATATATCTTGAAATGCCGCAAGTAACTGAGCAACTTGGGTGTTAATTGTGCGTGAAATTTGGAAAATGAATCCAAAAATGATCAGCACGGCTAAGCCAGTTACGCCAAACTTCAGTGTTTCTAACTGGTCTTGTGTCACAGTTGTTTCTTCATTGAGTGATGAAGCAAACGCTTTGAACTGTTGCTCTACGGCGTGAGACAAGTTGCGCGTTTCACCAAGTAACCCTTCGTTGTATTTAAGACCAATACGTGTGCTCTGGTCTATATAGGCTTGCGCTGAAGAGCGAAGGGAAGAGGCATCGCTCGGTATGAGCGACGGGTCTAATTTACCAGCCAAAACTTGCTTATTGAACTCGAACAATTCAACAAGTTCATCACTTGAGAGAGATTCTTTAATGCCGGTGAGTTCAGAATTGTAGCGACCAACCAGCTTATCTTTAGGTTTCAAGCCTCGTTGATCAAACGCTTGAACTAAAGTATTAAACCCGGTTTGATATTTAAGAATATCTTGTTTAAGTTGGCTACTTGAAGGTAGGTTATGTTGCGTCAACAGGGTTGAAAGCTCAGATTCAAGGCTTAAAAAGGTGTCCATGTTGCTGTTGAACTTATCGAGATACTTCAGGTCTTTACGGAGTAAGAAGTCTTTCTCATTCCGCCTTAGATTAAGAAGACGAATTTCAAGTTTGGCAACCAATAAACTTGCTTGATTGAGTTCAGAAGTGGTTTGGGCAAAGTGAGTTGCGGTTAAAAGTACCGAAACAACCCCTAAAATGGCGACAGCACCCAATGAATACAGTTTATTTTTGATATTCATGAGATTACCTTATTTGTTAAACAATTTGATTTATAGGTAGTTAATGTGATGTTAGTTGCTATTCGCAAATATATCAATTAAGACGGTGGTGTTAGTTTAGTATGCTAGCTGAATCGTTCCAAGTTACATTATAAAGAGAAATAAATGTTTGAAAGCATAGAGAAATATCAAGCTCTCATTTTTGACATGGATGGTACCATAATTGACACCATGCCTGCACATTTAAAAGCCTGGCAGCAAACCGCTGAGCATTTTGGATTTCCGTTTTGCGAGCAATGGCTACATAGTTTAGGCGGAATGCCGAGCTATAAGATCGCGGCTGAAGTCAATAAGAAGCATGGTATGGCATTGGAACCTATGGAAGTTTCACGCTATAAGATGGCTGCGTTTGCGTCACTTGATGAGCATGGTGAGCCGATCGATTGTACGGTGAATGTTCTCAACCATTTCTTTGGTAAGAAAAAACTTGCCGTTGGTACTGGAAGTCAACGAGAAAGCGCGATCAGGCTACTGACCAAAGCGAAATTGATAGAGAAATTAGACGCTGTTGTTACTGCTACGGATGTGATCAATCACAAACCGAATCCAGATACCTTCTTGCAAGCGGCAGAAATAATGAACATTGTGCCAGCGAACTGCCTAGTGTTTGAAGATACGAAACTCGGCCTTCAGGCGGCCCATGCAGCAAAAATGGATTGTATGATGGTCGAAGGTAATGAACTTGTTTTCTATCCATACACTGAATAATAAAAGAGCCGCTAAAAATAGCGGCTCTTGAATTTTATCTGTCCCAATAAGCTTCTTCTAAGCTATCTTCCCTCTCGGGAAGCGCTCGCGCTAGGCGAGGTGAGTGCTGAGTTAACACTTCATAGCTAACGCGGTTTGCGTATTTACAAATTTGCGACAGTGAAGAGTAAGTTAAGTATGGCTGATCATGCTTTGATGAGTTTGGTACATTGACCTGATGGTGGCTATTAGCCGCCATATCATGCAGCAATGCAGACAGGGCAGCATCACCAGCACCGTTAGTGTTTTTGATCTCAAGTGGGCCACCTAAATACGGACCAATATGAGAGTACACTTTTACTGGATTCTGACAGTCTGATTTACGCATTGCACGGCTGAACTCATATTTATTGAATTCAGGGATATTACCCGGTAATAGCGGTAATTCGGTTTCGCGCTTAACCGATTCTTCAGTGTAACCTGCCATGTAAAGACCAACGGGGCCAGCGGTACATAGAACGACATCTACCCATTCCAGTGCTTTGTCAGCAGCAAGAAGAGGATCTTTTTCACCAGTTAGGGCTTCGCCTTCTTCTTCGTTCATCGCGACGATAGCGATGTTTTCCTTAATGTAGTCTTGCCACCACTTTGCATTGCCTTCGATAACCCATTTCGTGCCCAAAGTTAGGACAACAGGCACATTCTTCGATTTAGCAATCTCGATTGCGCGAGCAACAGCTTGAGGCATCGGATCTTCAGGCTTTCCGCGCATTAAATATGAAGAAACCACAAGGGCAGCGGCCTTATCAAACACATCTTCAGGAATGCTATCAGGGCGCAGTTGGTTCATGTGCCCTTCGTTAATCGCGAAAGTACGTTCACCATTTTCAGAAATTAGGGTATAGCAGCGACCGATTGAGCCTTCAACCATTTGTAAGTGGTTAAGGTTCATACGAGAAGAGGTCCTACATAGGTAACGGTAGGCGAATGAACCCACTTCAATATTGCGCGACATAACGCCAAGTAATACCGACTTGCTGTCTGCGAGGACAGAGTAGTTGTGTAACGTGTTGCCGATAGTATCGCCAGGGTATTGGTGAGTGATCAGTTCACGTTTAACAAGCTCTTCGTACAGAGCGTCTGCTTTGGCTTCTTCTAAAACTAGAGAGTGTCCTTTACTCAAGTCATATTTCGCGAGAAATTCGTCATCGACTCTGGCTTCAATATCAACGATCGTTTGACCAACACCTACGACAATTGGGCGGTAGAGTTTTGGCGTTTGTTTCATCTGATTGACGAGTGGATCACGGGCGTGAGTTGGAAAGTAGTGCTTAGATTTGCGCTGTCCGGGAAACTTCATGTTTAAAGTGGAGTTGGAAATTTTCCCGCATAATATCACATAAAATTAAGATTGCTTTCATATTTATTACATAAAAAGGTGCCAACCGTACGTGGTTGGCACTTAATTAAGCTATTTCTCTTTGGTGAAGCTACCGTAGGCTTTTGTTCCCCAAAGCGGCACCGTTGATAAACTGTGCTTGAAGCTGCCGTCGGTTTCTTTGGTCGTGTATGAAAGGTAAAGAAGTGTTTGGTTGTCTGCATCGTAGATGCGTCTAACCTTCATCGATTTAAAAAAGATACTTTTCGATTTCTTGAATACAACTTCACCAGATTTACTCTTATCAATCTGTGCGATCATTTCTGGGGTAATATCGCCCGTTTGGCGGCACGAGATAGAGCTATCGCTTGGATCTGCAAGGCTAAAATCCGCTTCAATAGAAGCAATGTGACAGGTTACACCTGTGACGACATCATCTTTTAGGTTTTGGATCTTAATGTCTTTCAATGTAAAAACGCCAAGCGAAACATCGCCAACTTCGTTGTCAGAACAACCCGCTAATAGTCCGGTTAAAAGCATTGCGGTGAGCAGTTTCTTCATTCTAAATCCTTGCTATTGTTTAGTTATCCGAATCTTTGGCTCAAGTATCAGGGCACTCAAGAAACGATAAAGGCAAATGCCAACGCTTTCGTTTCAAAAATGACTAACATTAAGCTTAAAGAGACAAGATGCAAATAGAGTACTGATAGCATATCAGGTTTTTGAATAGTTTACTGAATCACGTTTTAAAAGACTTGAGAGGTCAAGGTGTTATCTAGTAAGCTTCTGCCTAACTTCCTTAAGCGAGTACAGGTCTAACCGACGTTATGATGATACCTAAGATTGCTGAAATCAAAAATGAATGGCTTTATCAACAAGTTGATGTTGAATACCCAACAAAAGAGAGTATCGCTGGGTTAGCACTGTATAAAGAAAAGTCCGCTTCGTGCCAATATGATCAATTAGAGTCAGTGCCGACAGAGTCGAGTGACTTTGGCAAAGATGATATTTTCCTAGTTGATTTTCATCGTTTAACCGTCATGTTTGCTTTGTTACAGGCACGCCGTTGGCAAAGCCAAGCCGACAAAGACCTAATTTTGGAATTCCTTTCACAGATTATTTACTCTGAGCCATGCAGCTTGTATTTAGGGTTTAAATCGGGAGAAGCGATTGCAGCAGCAATTGTGACAACAAGTGAAGATGCTTCATTGATTTCTGATATCGTTGTCAAAGACGAGTCAGAGCAGCTAAACCAACAAGGCTTTGTTGCTGCGCTGTGCGTGAAATTAGGTATGAATGATGACAGAGCTCGTAGCCTGTTTGTCGAAAGTTAGCGACGTATACAGAAACCTAGTGGAAACACGTCTTCAACTAGACTAAATTCTTCTATCCTGCCTCTAGAATCGCATCATGGTTAGCTAAAATGTTGTAAATGGTGATGCGCTTTAAACTTCTGATTATAAATCCCTTATAAACCATTGAAATGTTAAGCTGGTCATTTCAAATATCACTATCTGTCTTATTATTTCTCGTAGAAAATTAAGAGGATAGAGATATGGCAAAGCCTCAAGCTCAATGTGTAATTTTTGATTGTGATGGTACTTTGGTCGATAGCGAGAGGCTATGCTGCCAAGCGTTGTGCGAGACGTTTAACCATTTTGGTGCTTCGTTATCGATGGATGAAGCGGTCAGTCATTTTGAGGGAGGTAAGCTAGCAGACATCTTAGCTGCGACTAAGCAAAGGCTAAATGTTAATGTTTCAATCGATCAGCTCGAACCTGTCTACCGCCAAAAGCTAGACTTGCTGTTTGAAGATCAGTTACAGCCAATGGAAGGGGTGTTTGAGGTTTTGGATTTCCTTAATGAAAATGGCGTCGAATATTGTGTGGCTTCTAATGGTCCGAGAGACAAAATCGAACGCTGCCTTGAGTTGACAGGGTTGTTACCGTTTTTTAAAGGGAAAGTATTCTCTGCATTTGATACCAATAGCTGGAAACCAGAGCCTGATCTTATCCTTTACAGTGCAATGAACATGGGTTTTAAGCTCGAAGATTGTATTTATGTGGACGATACGCCAAAAGGTCTCGAAGCTGGAGTGAGAGCTGGCGTGCAAACTGTTCATTTAACGGGGTTAAACAACAAGCATCACACGCTAGACCTGAAAAAAATAAGCCACCTACGGGAGCTTGAAGAGATACTTTAGTGCGGGGCAGTTTGGGAAATTGTTGGCATTGTACCTACTTTATGCAGTAGCGCATGAGTCGGAGTGAGTTGTGTGACATTTTCAAAAAAGGAACCACATTCTGCGCAAAGCATGTTGTTGTTATCAGACAGCAAGTATTCCTCGCTACCGCATAACGGACAGCACAGCACATCGTTGAGCATTTCATCTTTATTCATGGGGGAATCTCCCGGCAGCGACAATAGAAACAATATATTATTAATTTTGTAATGTTCATCGACAGGATAACTGGGTGATGTTTTCCTGACAATTCCATTTTAGTCGAATGGATCTCTGTATTGCTCAATAAATGGAATTATCCACAAATATTGAGAAGCATTTCATATATTGGAAAGATAGTAGAAGAATCAGATTTGATAAAAGCTCGCAGTTTCGCGAGCTTTTTGTTTTTCTTACTTATGTTCTGTTGGCAAGGTACGCTTCATAGTCAGGGATTTCGATATCCACTTCTTGTTCGATGAGCTCAGATTCAATAATGAATTTGGCCGTTGCACGGTTTGTCGCGACAGGGATATTCCACACACTTGCGATACGTAGCAGCGCCTTAACATCTGGGTCATGAGGAACGGCATTGAGTGGATCCCAGAAGAAGATCAGTACATCTATCTTGCCTTCAGAGATTAAAGCCCCCAGTTGTTGGTCACCGCCCATAGGGCCACTGATCATGCTTTTGATCGCCAAGCCAGTTTCTTTACTCAGCATTGAACCCGTGGTGCCCGTTGCGTAGAGAAAGTGACGTTGTAGCTTTTCTTTGTTCTCTTTTACCCAACGTAGTAACTCAGGTTTGCAGTTGTCATGTGCGACAAGCGCGACGTGTTTGTGTGCAGGCAGGGTACGCGTCGTTTTTTCCATTTAGACTTCCTAATTGTTTTCGTTATATACGTAAAATGTTGGTCGATACTCTGAAGGGGATAGAGATTGCGCTATCACTTCAGGGTTCAAATTATTCGGTGTTAGCGGCTCAATAATAGGTGCTTCAATTTTGTTATAGTTTTCACCACGCAAATAGTGCACGGCTTGCTGAATCGAGAGGCGGCCTTGCAGAACCATTTTATCCGTTGGGGCAAATTCAACTCTGCTCCGCAATAGCCCCCGGTACACGCCGTGGCTCAAGTAGGTCGAGACAAGACCAATGTCGTTAGCTCTATTCGCGCTACGTAACTCGCTAATGGCCGCTTCAATCGCGACTGCGCTACCTACTATATAATTAATATTTTTGTTATCAATGGCTTTTTGAACCAGGTTGCGTTGCAGCTCTTTATCATTGTCTGCCCAGTAGGTGTCGACAACATTAATGTCGCTTCCTTTAATCGCCGAGTAAAACCCTTGGATTACGGGTTTAGTACCACCACTGGACTGGGGGCCGGGTAATAGGGCAATATTGGTTTGCCCAGAGCCCGCAGGGTGCTTAGATTTTAGATAATCACCTACATAGTAGCCCATCCAATACCAATCGACGCCAACTTCACCTTTCAAAGCGGTTTGGTTTTGTGGATCAACAACGAGTTTGTTGACGGTTGCAAACACAGGAACTGATGAAGAGACCGAACTCAGTGAAGAATAAAATAGGTCGGGTGCTACTGTACCTAAAATGATTGCGTCTGCTCCCCACTTGACGCACAACGCCATATGTTCACGCTGCTTGTCTAAGTTGAGGTAACCACCTGCTTCTAGAACTCGAAGATCAACATCTTGTTTGTCGGCTTCATCCACCATGCCGTAATTGACTGATAGCCAATAGGAATCTTTAAGATGAGGGTAGATAGCACAGATACGAGGAGTCTGAGCAGCAAACGTACTGGCAGAGAACAGGAAAAGGGTGAGCAGTATCGACGTAGTCAATGTTTTAGGTGTTTTGATTGCGGAGATCAAAGACATGCAGCATTTCGTTGGTAATGGGCGAATAAACACTGCAAAATATAGCGCATTATAGAAGAGTTAAGAAGTGAAGATTCTCAATGTTACTTGCTAAAGCGAGTATTGGCCGTAAATTGTTGCTGTCATTTTTGGCCATGGCGCTGCTGGTTTTAATATCCGCTTTGATCGGTATGTTCGGGTTTTCGTCCGTAGCAAAAACCGAGCGTAACGTGGTTAACTCTGCAATCCCTTCGATGATCGAAGCTCGTCAGGTTTCGGAACTCAGTTCACGGATCATCTCATCTGTACAGACGCTCTCGAACGCTAAAACTGAAGCAGAACGCCAAGAGTCAGGTAAAGAGCTCTTTTCGCAACTCGAAACCTTACTTACGCATATAAAGCAATTGGGTTCGGATTCGTTTGATTCGTCATTGCTAGATAGATTGGAATCAGACGTACAAGGTGTTATCGATACTCTGGCTAAACTGGGAATTGTGGTCGAAAGAAGGCTATTTCTTAGTGATGACCTTGCGATAAGAACTCAAGAGCTGAGAAAACTAGCGAGAGAATTAGAGCAGCTTACTCGTACTCAAGTCGCTAACACGTCAACTATTGCTGTAGCTAACGTTACGCATATCTATGCGCTACTGGAAAAAAACAAAAAAGATCAGGCTTATCAGGCGCTCGACACTTTAGTGGAAGTCGATCTCGATTTGGCTGAGCGTTTACACGAGCTTCATCTACTCGCTTTTAAGCTTCTTAACCATATTGAAGAGACACGCACTATCTCTGATATTGATCGTATTCGCACCATACGACAAGAATTCAACAACAACTTGAGCATTATGAAGCGTCGAGTTCAAGCGGTAGAAGATCCAACGCGTTCCGCTCAGATGACGGCCTTACTTGATAAGTTAGAACAAAGGGAAGTGGTGTTTGATGTTCTCACTCAACGTTATGAGAACGAACTTTCAGCTCAGCAGTTGATGCAAGATACGCTTACCCAGTTTTCGACACTAAACACGACGGTAAACAAGCTTGTTGATGATTCGAATTCGGCAACGACACGCGCCGTCGCTGAGTTAAAAACCACATTAGATTACGCACAGTTGACCTTAACCATCATCACAATATTGGGTATGTTGATAGTGGTCATTATCGTGTGGAAAGTTGTCTACGTATCGGTCGTTAAACGACTCGCTGAGTACTCTTCAGCGCTGCTTTCTATTGCCAAAGGGCAGCTTGAGGTTGACCTCAAAGTGAGAGGTAGCGACGAACTGGCTCATATGGGCCAAGCGATAATTACCGCGCGCAACACAGCGAAAGCGTTAAAGGTGGTTGCAGAGAGTGAAGCGGCCGCCAAGCGAGAATTGGAAGAACACAAAGGTCATCTTGAAGAACTAGTCACCGAGCGAACACATCAGCTGCAAAATGCCAATACCCGTTTAAACGAGGAAGTAGAGAACCACGCCAGAGCGCGTCAAGAGGCAGAGCAAGCTAGCCGAGCTAAATCCGCCTTCTTAGCCACAATGAGCCATGAAATTCGTACACCGATGAATGGCGTCCTTGGCACTGCTCGCTTGCTAAAAGACGCAGGTCTCAATAGTACCCAAGCGCACTATGTTGATGTGATTAATCGCAGCGGTACGACATTGTTAGCCATTCTCAACGATGTTTTGGATTACTCAAAAATTGAGGCGGGGCATCTTGAGATTCGCCCGGTTGATTTCAATCTTCCTGCGATGGTGGATGATACTAAACAGCTGCTGCTCGGTAGAGCAAAGGAAAAGTCTTTGCAGCTTGAATACTGTATCGAAAGTGATGTTGAAAAATACTGGTTTGGTGATGTCACTCGTATCAGTCAGGTTCTCAACAATCTGGTTGGTAACGCGATTAAGTTTACCGAACAAGGCAATGTCGATATCTATGTGTCACCTGATCCAGATACTCCACAGCACATCATGTTCGAGGTTTCCGATACCGGAGTTGGGATCAGTGCAGACGAACAACTGACGCTATTTGACGCGTTTACCCAAGCCGCTGGTGGTATGGGAGCAAAAGGCGGGACGGGCTTAGGCTTAGCGATCAGTAAGCGCATTGTTGAAGCGATGGGCGGACAATTGTTTGTCGACTCAAGCGTAGGGGAAGGTAGCTGTTTTTGGTTTTCTATCCCACTGACATTAGGTCAAGAGTTTGAAGAGCTAGAAGTGACCACCGATTGTCGAATCAAGGCTAAGGTTTTGCTTGTCGAAGATAATCCAGTCAACTGCATGGTTGCAGAAGGGTTCTTGAACAGCATGAACCACGAGGTACATACCGCGGTAACTGGTGAGAAGGCCCTCTCTTTGTTTAAGCAAGAACAGTTCGATTTGGTGCTGATGGACATTAATCTCCCTGATTGTAACGGAGCAGAATTACTCAAAGATTTTAAGTCATATGAACTCGGTCAAGGGACTACAAGCGATGTCCCAATGATTGCCGTCTCAGCGCACGTATACAACGAAGAGGTTGAAAGTTACTTAGCAGCAGGCTTTGATGGTTACCTACCTAAACCATTAGATAAAGATCAATTATGCCAAGTAATTCAAAATAGTTTAGAAGGGAAGCCTCTGCTACTTGCCCAAAGTGATGGTTGTGATGTAGAAATAGGCATGCAAAAACGGTCAATTATTAATCCGAATGTTATTCTGGCTGATATGGAAGTATTAGGCAGAGACAAAATGAAAGAAATCAGCATGATGTTTAATCAGGGTGCTGATGAAATACTTGAACAACTCGATGCCGCTGCTAAACAAGAGAATCAGCATAACACGGTACAGTTAGCACATAAGTTAAAAGGTTCTGCGGGCAGCTTAGGCTTAGACTCTTTATACGATCTTTGCTTGGAGATAGAAAAGTCACCAAACCCCTTAGAGTGTTATCAACAACACAACGCCGGGTTAACTTTGCTTGTTTCGCAATCGAACGATGCACTGAAAGAATTATTAGATTAGATATGAACCAAATTGAATCAAAAAAACTTTCCATGGCTCAAATAACGGAAGATGATTGGGCGCTGTTTGAACGATTAAATCAAGATGAAGAGGTGATTCGCTACGCTTTCGATAAACCTTCTACTGAGCAAATCCGAGAGCGTTTTACATCGAGGTTACCCGCTTGGAGCTGGCCTGACAGCCATTGGTTGTGTCTAGTGATTCGGGAGAAAGAGTCCGGTGATGCTATTGGTGTGACAGGCTTGTGTGTCTCTGAACAAAGCAGGGATGAAGTCGAAGTAGGTTATCTATTACTGCCAGAATTCCACGGTAAAGGCTATGGAACGGAGTCTTTAGTTGCTTTGATTGATCATGCTACTAGTGAGTTTCCGATTAAAACGGTCAATGCGATTGTGACCGACGGAAACATTGCTTCATGCAAAGTGCTTGAGAAAGCAGGCTTTACCTTAGCTGAACGTGAAAAAGATGCCTATTTACTAGGCGGTAAATACTACGATGACTTAATTTATCGTTTTCAGGTATCGGCCTAAGAAGCGACGGCTGACAAAGTCAGCAAGGTTTGAGCCGTGTAATAGGTGATCATCACAACGTGACGCGAGTAAGCTGAGTGGCTGCGAAAACGATCCACTGCCAGTACTACATCCGACACGATGAAAATGAATGCGCCTAACACGGCATAGCCCGCACCAGAGCCTAAAGATGAATTCCAATGCTCAATGGTGCCCCAAGCCATCATCAGTATTCCCAAGCTATAGATGGCGATAGGTAGCTTCCAATGGCCTAAGTTCGGCAATAACAGCAGATACACAAGTGTTCCAGTCGCAAGGAGCGTTAAGAATATCCAGACATTAATTTGCATATCTACCGCACTGAAAAATGCGATGCTATAAGCAAAGTGGGCAAGTAAAAAAACGCTAAGACCTTGTATAAACTTATCTTTAGGGTGCATCAAAAAGATGTCTCCGATGCAAGATAAGATCAGGCCAACGCCAATCCACAAGGCGTAGGTTGCCTGGGCTTGTTGACTGCCAAAGACAATAATAGACATAAGAAAGATCGGTGTCGGCTTCGATAAATAAAAAATCCAACGATTGCTTTGGTTAATACTCCATACGTGTATTGCGCACGTTAGGGTAATTAATAGCCACATAAATCCTTCTTATACAAAAAAAGCAGCGAATGCTGCTTTTTAGATTAATAACTTAGCTGAATTTACGCAATAGCAAGGTCAAGGATCTTACGGCTTTGCTCTAAGTTGATCGCTTGGTTTTCACCCAATGCAACCATACCGTGCTGTGTCAGTTGATTAATCACAGAATCAACGGCTTGTTCTTTATCGGTTTCGTACTCACTAAATTGAGTGGTAACACCTAGCGATTGGTAGAAAGATTCAATAGCAACAATGGTTTGCTCAGCTAGATCGTCTGACGCTTCGAGACCAAATACGTTAACACCCATCTGTTCTAGTTTTGTCTTTTTAACAGCAAATTGATTACGTAGCAAAGATGGCTGAACGATAGCGAGTGAGCGTGCGTGATCAACACCCCAAAGCGCCGTAAACTCATGACCGATCATATGCGTCGCCCAATCTTGCGGAACGCCAGAACCAATCAGTCCGTTAAGTGCTTGGTTCGCTGTCCACATCAAGTTTGCACGCCACTGATCATTGTCGCGCTCTGCAAATTCGGCACCTAACACTTTTAAGTTCTTAAGCAGCGCTTCTGCGTAACCATCTTGAACCATAGCGCCGTGCTGGTTGGTTAAGTACTGCTCGCAGACGTGAACCCAAGCATCGACAATACCATTGATTAATTGCTTCTCTGGCAGAGTTTTCATTACATCTGGGTCCATGACCGCAAACTTAGGCTGTACATGCGGTGTCATGAACGGGAGTTTGTCATGAGTTTCTGCTTTGGTAATCACAGCGCCCATGTTTGATTCTGATCCTGTAGCCGGTAATGTTAGGATAGCGCCTAGCGGCACAGCTTCAGTCACTTGATGTTTGCCAACCATAATGTCCCAACCATCACCGTCATATTTCGCAGCGGCTGCGACATATTTTGAGCCATCGATGACCGAACCACCGCCCACTGCCAGTATGAAGTCGATACCTCGTTGTTTGACGAGAGCAACGGCTTTATCAAGTGTTTCTTTTGTTGGATTTGGCTCTACGCCGGAAAATTCGCTCCAAGTGTGGTTGCTCAGAGCCTGTGAAACCTGATCATAAACACCATTACTTTTAATTGAACCACCACCGTATATAACAAGTACTTTTTGATCGGTAGGGATGATGGATTGAATGCTTTGAATCTGACCTTGGCCAAATTGAATTTGGGTTGGGTTGACGTATGAAAATTGCATTGTGTTATGCCTCTTGCTTCCAGTTATGGATTGTAATCTTTATCGTTAATATGCATATTAGTAGTGGAATGTGGCTTAATAAAGACCAATTACTCCAAATGTTATGCCTATTTCTCCAAAGTTGATTTTAGCGGAGCAAAAAATGTCACTCGCCGAACTTATGCAGCAATACGTCGATTTGAAAGGCTTCGATCAACTCGAAGGCATTGCCAAAACAGAAATTGAAGGACTCTACTTTTATCGAAGTAGTCAGGGAAATACGCGTCGGCCTTTTGTCTATCAATCTGGCGTTATTGTGCTTGGACAAGGTAAAAAGAACATCTACCTTGGCAATGAGCCTGTTCAATATGGACCCGATGACTATCTCGTTGTCGGCGTCCCAATGCCTTTAGAGTGTGAAGCAATTGCCGTCGATGGAGAGCCCTTACTGGGTTTGAGTATCGATATCGACCCACAAGTACTGCACCGACTCGTCAATAAACTGGAAACCATGAATTGTTACAAGCCTTGTGCAGATGGCAGCGTGCGTTCCGGTCTTAAATCCGTTGCGATGGATGACGATATGCTCGGTGTCTGCAAAAGGCTGATGAAAGCACTCTGTAATCCGGTTGAGCTTGCGGTGTTAGGCGATAGTTTGATGGAGGAGTTAGCATTTAGAGCCTTAATGAGCAAAGAAGGCCATGTATTATTCGATCTCGCTCGCCATGAGGGTCACTACGCACGAGTGGCAAAAGCACTCGATTACCTACATCAGAACTATACAGCTTCTGTGACAGTGCAAGATCTTGCAGAACAAGCAAATATGAGTATTTCTGCGTTTCACCAAGCCTTTAGGAGTGTCACCTTAGCCTCTCCAATCCAGTACATTAAAAAGGTTCGATTGGATAAGGCGCGTGAGCTAATACAGTTAGAGGGGGTTAAAGTTGGAGAAGCGGCTCGTTTAGTGGGATATAACAGTACTTCTCAGTTCTCAAGGGAATTCAAACGCCACTTCAATGAAACCCCGAAAGCTAAACTTGTTAGCTAACTGTAAAAAGAGGAAATCAGGTTTTACAAATTTACAGTGTTTTTTAACTCAAGTTTGAGTAATATTATAAAAACAAAGCGAATTATTCTCGTTTCCCTATAGGAGATCTAGTCAATCTTCTGTGATAAGCCCCTTTTTCAGTGATGATGAAGGGGTTTATTTTTTATCATAACCAAGTAAAAACTCGTTATTGATGCAAATTAAGTGTTTACTTGTTGCATATGTTGAGCTGTAAATTGCGAGTCATTTTATAGTCTGACCAAACAATACGTGTCATTTTGGCATTCTTATCTAGGGTTATTTTACGCGAAAATTTAAGTGTTCGATCTTATTGATAAACATAGAAATTAAAGCGTTTAAACAATAACTTAAGGATAAATGAAATGCGTAAATCAACGTCAGAAACGGCCAGAAGAGTCTTTACCCTTAGTACTCTTAGCGCGTCATGTTTAATGGCATTCAACAGTTATGCCGCAGTTGACTGTAGCCCTCTCGGAGCTTGGGATTCATCGACCATTTATAACACTGGTGATCAAGTTCAACACTTGGGCGAGGGTTATCAGGCCAATTATTGGACGCAAGGAAATAACCCAACCCAAACGTCTGGCGAATGGGGTCACTGGAAACATTTAGGAGCGTGTGATGCTACTGGTGGAAATGAGCCTCCAACGGTGTCAGTTACGTTTCCTCTTGCCTCTGATTCAATTACTCAAGGTGACGCTGTCACTATTTCTGCAAGCGCGTCAGATGTAGATGGAACGGTTACCAAGGTGGAGTTTTCTGTTGATGGTGTTGTGGTTGGTCAAGCGACACAAGCTCCTTATAGTCTGGCTTGGACCGCTACCGTTGGCAGTCATCAAATCAGTGCGGTTTCTTATGATGATGCGGGCGCTCAGAGTACAGTCAGTAGCGTGACAATAAATGTCGCCTCTTCAAATCCTGACAACATTGCCCCAACAGTCGATGTTGCGCTATCAACCAACTCGTTAGATGTAGGAAGCGTAGTGACACTTACGGCGAATGCCGCAGATGCGGATGGATCAGTTGATAAGGTCGACTTTTATATTGGTGGTAGTTTGGTTGGTACTGCCGCTACTGCGCCTTACACTTTGAATTACACAACGGTGCAAGCTGGCAGTCTTGCGGTCTATGCCGTTGCAACAGACAACTTAGGGGCGAGTACTAATTCGTCGCCTGTTACTCTCGTTGTTAACGGTGTACCGCCAGTTGCGAATTGTCGTCCAGACGGTTTATACCAGACACAAGGCGTGAACGTTCCTTACTGTACCGTCTACGATGGCGAAGGTCGTGAGCAGATGGGAGTGGATCACCCACGTCGCATGATCGGATATTTCACTAGCTGGCGTGCGGGTGATGACCCACAAGCCTCATACCTCGTCAAAGATATTCCATGGGAACAACTGACTCATATTAATTATGCCTTTGTTGGTATTGGTTCTGATGGGAAAGTGAACTTAGGTGATGTGAACGACCCAAACAATGCAGCAACAAGCAAAGAATGGCCAGGGGTAGAGATTGACCCGACTCTCGGTTTCAAAGGGCACTTTGGTGCTTTGGCGACTTATAAGCAGCGCTATGGTGTTAAGACACTGATTTCTATTGGTGGCTGGGCTGAAACCGGTGGTCACTTTGATGCCAATGGTAATCGTGTTGCTGATGGTGGTTTCTACACCATGACAACTAATGCCGATGGCTCAATTAACCATGCAGGTATAGAAAAATTTGCAGCTTCCGCCGTTGAAATGATGCGTACCTATAAGTTCGATGGTCTGGATATTGACTACGAATATCCGACTTCAATGGCAGGTGCAGGCAACCCTTATGATAAAGCCTTCATGGAGCCGAGACGCCCATATTTGTGGGCTTCTTACCAAGAGTTAATGAAAGTCTTACGTGAAAAGCTCGACGCAGCTTCAGCGCAAGACGGTATTCACTACATGCTAACTATCGCGGCGCCATCATCTGGCTATCTATTGCGAGGTATGGAAACCTTTGATGTCACTAAATACCTCGATTACGTCAACATCATGTCCTACGACCTGCATGGTGCATGGAACGATCATGTAGGACACAATGCTGCGTTGTTCGATACGGGAGAAGACTCAGAGTTAGCGCAGTGGAATGTCTATGGTACGGCCGCCTATGGTGGTATTGGCTACCTTAATACCGACTGGGCTTACCACTATTTCCGCGGTTCGATGCCAGCAGGCCGCATCAACATTGGTGTTCCATACTACACTCGCGGTTGGCAAGATGTGACAGGCGGTACTAATGGTCTTTGGGGCCGTGCTGCCTTACCAAATCAAGCCCAATGCCCAGAAGGAACAGGGGAAGGCGAGAAGAACAATTGTGGTAATGGTGCGATGGGCATCGATAACATGTGGCATGATAAAGATCCTCAAGGCAACGAAATGGGGGCGGGCTCAGGTCCAATGTGGCATGCTAAAAACTTAGAGAAGGGGATATGGGGTTCGTACAGCGCTGCTTATGGGTTAGATCCTGTTAATGATCCTAGTGATCAATTGGTTGGTACCTATACAAGACACTATGACAGCGTTGCGGTTGCACCTTGGTTATGGAACGCACAAAAGAATGTTTTCCTCTCCACTGAAGATGAAGCTTCGGTCTCTGTTAAGGCGGACTACGTTATCAACAAAGAGATCGGTGGGATTATGTTCTGGGAGCTCGCAGGGGACTACAACTGTTATCTGCTTGAGAATGGACAGCGTACCTCTGTCGACTTGAGTGAGCAAGCCTGTGCAAATGGAACTGGTGAATATCACATGGGTAACACCATGACGAAAGCTATCTACGATAAGTTTAAGCCTGCAACACCATATGGCAATAAGGTTTCAACGGGCGCAATACCTACCGAGGCTGTTGATATAGCAGTGACGATTGGCGGTTTTAAAGTCGGTGATCAAAATTACCCAATCAACCCTAAAGTAACCTTCACCAACAATACAGGGCAAGCCATTCCTGGTGGGACAGAATTCCAGTTCGATATCCCAGTCTCTGCGCCAGATAATGCTAAAGATCAATCCGGTGGTGGATTAAAAGTCATCGCGTCTGGCCACACTAGAGCGAACAACATTGGTGGTCTTGATGGTCCAATGCACAGAGTCGCGTTTAGCCTGCCAAGCTGGAAAGAGTTACCTGCCGGCGGGACTTACGAGCTTGATATGGTCTACTACCTACCGGTCTCTGGGCCTGCGAATTACACTGTAAATCTGAACGGAGTAGATTACGCATTTAAGTTTGAGCAACCAGACTTACCGCTAGCGGATTTGTCTAATGGTGGAAATAATGGCGGAAACAACGGTGGTAATAACGGAGGCAGCTCTGGCACCGTATCCGCATGGGAGCCAGGCGTGACCCAAGCAGTCAATGGTGACACCTATTCATACAATGGCAAGTGTTTCGTTGCCAAGAACAACCCGGGAACATGGGAATCACCGACTCAGTCAAACTGGTTTTGGGATGAGGTTACTTGTCCTCAGTAAGTGAATCTAGTTTGGTACAAGGCCTTGGTAATCTGCCAAGGCCTTTTTGTTACCGCTGAACGTGAATTGATTAAAATTTATAGCTTTCAGGGACAATGACGATGCCGTTCTCAGAGATGTGGAATCGTTTGGCATCTTCAATGGCATTTAATCCGATTGAAGTATAGGCAGGAATTGAAACATGTTTATCAATGATACAGTTGACCAGTTTACATCCTTCACCGACTTCGACATCATCAAATAAAATACTGTCTACAATAGTTGCGCTGTCATTGATACGCACATTGGAAGAAATCACCGAGTGTTGCACGGAACCACCGGAATTAATCACGCCATTAGCGATAATCGAGTTGATAAATATCCCTTCATTACCCGTTGCCGAGGAGACGGTTCGTGCGGGAGGGAGCTGCGGTTCATATGTACGAACCCCCCAGTTAGGCTGGTACAGATTCATCGGTGGAATCGGCTCTAGCAAGTCCATATTCGCCTGATAAAACGAATCAATTGTTCCTACATCGCGCCAGTAGCAGTCTCGCGCCACACGGCCACGATCGGAGCAAAAGTTGTAAGCGTAAACGCATTGCTCATCGATTAAGCGAGGAATGATGTCGTTACCAAAGTCATGCGAAGAAAAGTCATTGTCAGCATCTTCTCTGAGTACTCGCTGAAGTGTTTCCATCTCGAATATGTAAATACCCATGGAGGCTAAACTACGATCCGGCTTGTTAGGCATGGATTGTGGATCTGCTGGTTTCTCGGAGAAGGTCTCGACTAAGCCGTGATCATTAACAGAAAGAACACCGAATGCGGATGCGTCTTTTCTCGCGACATCCATAGAGGCAATGGTCAGCTTTGCACCATTTTCAATATGGTCTTTCAGCATTTCTGCATAGTCCATGCGATAAATGTGATCACCAGATAAGACAATAACGTGCTTAGCGTCACTTCGCTCCAATAACCATAAGTTGTGGTAGATAGCGTCCGCTGTACCTTCATACCACTTGCCTTTGCCACGCATCTGAGGTGGGACGACCGAAATAAACTCGCCTAACTCAGGATTAAACAATGACCATCCATCTCGCAGGTGCTTTTGTAATGAGTGAGATTTGTATTGCGTAAGCACCAATATCTTACGAAGCCCAGAGTGGAGGCAATTAGTTAAGGTAAAATCAATGATTCTGTACTTGCCTCCGAAAGGCACGGCAGGCTTAGCGCGGTCATCCGTAAGAGGGCTTAAGCGAGAGCCCATTCCCCCAGCTAAGATAACGGTAAGGGTATCTTGCATGTTTCTATCTCCATATAGCGCAACTAACGACATATGAAGGTTAGTTCAAGAACCGCGCCAACTAGGAAACAGCGTACCAATAAGGGTTGTTGCAAACGTCTGCACTATAAATGTGTGAACTTGGTGCATATAAATTGACCAATGCACCAAAACTATGCAATTGAATGTGTTTCGCTGACAGAAAGTACAGATACTTGATTGCGACCCAGAGATTTTGACTCATAGAGTGCAATGTCTGCACGTTTATAGGTCTCTTCTGGCTTCGCTGAAATTTCGGTAGCACCTGCACTCACAGTGATGTTTAGCTCGCTTTCTATATTGATTGCCGTTCTTACACGGTTGAGCACCATTTCGGCTTCTCTTAGGTCGGTGTGTGGCATAATGATGGCGAACTCTTCACCACCAATTCGCGCAATAACGTCGGTTTCGCGTAAATGGTGGGTTAAGCAGCCAGCGACGTCTTTTATGACCTCATCCCCCCGGTCATGTCCATAGTTATCATTGACGCGCTTGAAGTGATCAATGTCTATCAACGCTAATGTGGCTGACTCATTATCAGAGTATCGTTTTGTACGCATTGTTTGATTTTGCATTTCGTTATCGAACTTTCGGCGATTCCAAAGGGATGTCATCGGGTCTTTTTCGCTCAGTTCTCTTAGACGGTCTTCTAGCTCTTTTCGGTGCGATATATCAACAAAAGAGGCGACATAGAATTGAATGACGCCAAAACGGTCTTTGATCGTCTGTATACGCAAAATTTCAGTAATTAACGAGCCATCACGACGTTTGTTGACCACTTCACCTTCCCATAGTCCCTTTACTTCAAGAATCTTCCACATATTCATATAGAACTCTTGTAGGTGCTTTCCTGAGGCGAACAACGAAGGTGGGCGACCTTTTACATCTTCTAATGTATAGCCACTAATTCTTGTGAACTCACTATTCACTTGGATGATTCTGTTGTTACGATCGGTAATAACTACGGCTGACATGCCATTCATCGCAGCGCGCGCAATCTTGCTATCTAAGCTATTTTTTTCGTGGTTATGGTTCCATGTCACAAAAGTGAATGTGAGCAAAAATAAAATAATCAGAATAAAAGCCGCTTGGATATAAAGATCATGGCGAGCGTCATCAGTGAAAACGTGAGCTTCATCAAGTGAGGTTTTGATAAAAAAGATTAACTCGTCAACGTGTTCTACGTCATTGAGTTCAGCTGTAGTGTAAGAAATCCAATAATCACGTTCTTTAACAGTACCGAATTTATCAAACTGTAAAGAACGCCATAGCTGAGGAAACTGTCGTGAAATATTGGAGTCTCGGTGTGCGTCTAGTAAGTTGCCGAGAATCTTTTCATCATTAGTCGACATCAAATAAAAACCGTCACCTGTCGCTACTATAGGTAAGTTGAGCTGATTACGTTTGTAAGCCAGACCATAATACAAACGAGCGAGGTCAAGATTTGCGACGAAATATCCTTTACGTTCACCATTGAGCGTAATCGGGTATATGACTCGATAAGCAGGTTGATGAGGCGTTACCAGATTGCCATTTTCGACTTCAAGGTCAATACCGAAATTACCGGTATCATGATCACCTAGCGTTTTGGCAAAAGTGAAGTAATCGCGGTCACCTTTGTATTGTAAATGTTCAGGCTCGACAATCTCTATAAATCGTTCAGCGCTGTTTATTCGAACAACCTCCATACCGTCTTTGTCTATAAAGCGTAACTGGGAGTAATAGCCTTGTGTTCGTGCAATGAGCAGCCAAAATTCTTCTAAAGCATCTAGGTTTTCACGGGTTGGGTTGAGGATCGCTTGGTTTAATACACCATTGTTTGATAGGTAACGAAGTGATGTTGAGATCTTTTGCAGAGATGTTTGTAACTCCACTTTTGAATACTCAAGCTTATTGCGATTGAGCTGTTCGACATATTGTTCGGTTTGCTGATCGACAAGTGAAAGCTGAGTGTAAAAGTAGAGGAAGGGGACAAACGACAGCGCACAAAAAACAGCGATAAATTGGAAGACGATTTTGGAACCACGTTTGCGCATTTAACTATTCTAATTATTAAGTTAATCAGTAAAGGTCACATCATACTACGATATCATTACACTTACTGTGAGCGTGGTTGAATATTAACTGCGTGTATATGTGGTTATCGAAATAAATGAGGTTTTGTACACATTACCAATGAGTTGCGTTGATGATCTAGAATTGCTCGGAATAAAAAAAGCACCTCTAACACGAGGTGCTTTTGCCATCTATCGGGGGAGTGGCAAGAAACGTTTAAGCAGTTGCAGTTTCTTGCTTTGCTTCTGCTTTGTTTTTTAGGAATGCGTAAGTGAAACCTGTTAACGCCGTTCCTGCTGCGATAGCAACCAAATACATCAGCACTGGAGTGATTGCGTTAGGAATCAGTAGTACAAACAGTCCACCATGTGGTGCCATTAATTTTGCACCAAACAGCATAGATAGGGCACCTGTTAGCGCGCCACCTGCCATACATGCAGGGATAACACGCATCGGGTCTTTCGCGGCGAATGGAATTGCACCTTCAGAGATAAAGCACAGACCTAGCACGAATGAGGCTTTACCTGCTTCACGTTCACTTTGTTCAAACTTATTCTTAGCAATAAAGGTAGCGAGACCCATACCAAGCGCTGGAACCATACCTGCGGCCATGATAGCGGCCATCGGCGCGTAGGTTTGCGAAGCAAGTAGTCCAACACCGAATGCGTAAGCGGCTTTGTTTACTGGTCCGCCTAAGTCGAAGCACATCATTGCGCCTAGGATAATACCCAGTAATACGGCGCTGTCAGAACCCATGTTGTTTAGGAAGTCAGTCAGCCCATTCATGATGCCAGATACAGGGCCGCCTACGATATAAATCATCACAAGACCCGTAAACAAGGTAGCCACAAATGGGATGATCAGAATTGGTTTAAGCGCTTCCATCGATTGTGGCAGTGATACCTTGTCGGCAAGAAACTTCGCTGCGTAACCTGCGATGAAACCTGCGGCGATACCACCAAGGAATCCCGCGCCAGTTGAGCTTGCTAACATACCGCCAACAAGACCCGGTGCTAGACCTGGACGGTCAGCAATAGAGAATGCGATGTAACCTGCAAGAACAGGAATCATCAGAGCAAACGCCGAGCCACCACCAATGGTCATCAATGCAGCAGCGAGTGTGCCTTCTTCTTTAAACGCTTCGATACCAAATACGAAGGATAGGGCGATGATCAAACCACCGGCAACCACGACAGGAAGCATGTGAGATACACCCGTCATGAGGTGCTTGTATGCGCCTTTCTTCTCTTCTGTAGCGGAAGAAGCGTTAGAAGAGCCTGAATGTTGGTAGACGCTGGCTTGTTCAAACGCCTTATCCATCTCTTCAGCCGTTTTCTTAAGAGCCGGACCAGTTTTGGTGCGGTACATCTTCTTGCCGTTGAATCGGTCAAGTGGCACTTCGATATCAGCCGCAATGATGACCAAATCTGCATCCGCAATTTCTTGGTCGGTCAATTGGTTTTTCGCGCCTACTGAGCCACGCGTTTCCACTTTGATTTGGTGCCCGCGGCGTTTACCTTCTTCTTCAAGTGCTTCTGCTGCCATGAACGTATGGGCCACACCTGTTGGGCATGCTGTAATAGCAACAATCTTCTTAGTTGCTGATGTATTTTCTGCAGGGGCTGCGACTGTCGTTGCTTGCTCTAGAATGGCTGCATTTTCAACGGCAGTTTGTAAGAACGCCGAGGCATCCTTCGCTACTGTGCTGATATCAGCTTGGTAGACTTTTTTACCTACGAAACGAGAAGTATCGACCGGAGTGTTAGCTGCAATGATAACGACTTCTGCTTGCTGAATGTCCGAATCAACAAGCAGTGTTGATTCAATCACGCTAGATTGGCACTCAATTTTCGCATTCCATCCTAGTTTAGCGGCGGCTTGTTCTAGTAGACCTGCCGCAATGATGCTGTTTGCAACACCACTCGGACAAGCTGTAATAATGGCAATATTCATACTGATAACCTTCTGTTCCTTAGTTGTTGTCTAAGTTCGTATTAGGGTAGAGCTCGCTTACTTGTGTTTGGAGCTTGATGTTATCCAGTTCTTCCTGACTGGTAATTCCAACGCCAACCTGGGTTACTGCGAGGGCAGAGAGCGCGGTGGCGAAGCGTAGTAAATCTTCTTTGGGCATGAGTTGCATGTGACCCCAACACAATCCCGCGACAAGTGTATCGCCGGCGCCAACTGTGCTAACAACATCCATACGTGGTGGCTTGGCCTGTAACCATTGACCTTGGTTAAGCCACATTACGCCGTCAGCACCCATTGAAACGACAATGTTAGCAATGCCCTTGTTGCTTAGCGTTTGAGCCGCTGTTTGGCACTGCTCTGGTGTTGATAGATGCTCACCGATAAGATCACTGAGTTCCTCGTCATTGGGTTTGATCAGCCAAGGCTGAGCTTCAATGCCTGCGCGCAATGCCTTTTTGCTGCTATCAAACAAAACCTTTTTGCCTTGCTGATGCAGTTTTTCAATCCAAGCTGCGCATTGCTCAGGGCTAACACCGCCCGGTAGGCTGCCGGCGAGTACAAAGTAGTCGTGAGTTTCTGCTAGTCTAAATAGGGCTTGCTCAAAGCGATCTATTTCTTCTTGCGTTACGTGAACGCCAGGGAAGTTAATGTCGCTAACTTGACCATTGGCTTCGACAAGTTTGACATTAATGCGAGTAGCACCTTGCACCTCTACAAACTCATTGTTGACTTGGATATCGTCAAATAGCTGATGGAAAAGCTCCGGGTTATCTTTCCCAAGAAAGCCAGTGACCGTGACCTCAGCACCAAGATCACTAAGGACCTTGGCAACGTTTACTCCTTTGCCTGCGGCATGTAGGTTACTTTTTTCTACTAGGCTTACTGAGCCAACTGAGAGCGAGTTTAATGAGCCTGTTAGGTCAAGAGCCGGATTTAGGGTGATGGTAACAACTTTATTTGTTTTCAATGCAGACATAACCACGCTCCTTATCCTTCACCTAGACCGGAAGCAATGGCATTACCAATCGATTCTAATGCTTGTGCTGCATCTGGACCTTCTGCAGAAAACTGAAGCTGGTGGCCGTGTTTGACACCGAGTGCAATCACTTTCATCAGGCTCTTCGCATTAACGGTTTTCCCGTCGCCATCGAGATTCGCAACGCGAATGTTTGATTCGAATTTCTTCGCTTCTGCAACTAGCATTGCACCTGGACGAGCGTGTAGGCCGTGTGCATTTTTAATCTTGAAAATGGCGTTGTTACCTGATTCATCGGCGTCAGTTGCAACTTCTTCGCCTTTCAATAGAGCTAGAATTTGCTCAGCGGAAGCATCCAGTAACTTGTTGTGTTCGTTGTTAAACACAAGCGTTGAAATCGTCTTGAGAATAGGCTGATGAGCGTTGTTACAAGCAGCGAAAGCGACGAGTCCACGAACTTTCTCACCGTCAAGCTCACAATCGTTGGCAGTAGAGACAAAAGAAACGCCCGTACGGGTTACTTGCTTATCACTACCTACAAGCCAGAGACCTTGCCCAAGGTGTGTGGGTGTTTTGGTAACTAGATCGGCTACGAATTCTGCGCCAGCGCAACCTGTGTTTTTAAGAAGGCCACCCGCAACCGCGCTCATTTGTACCATGTCGCTCGCAGGAAACTTTAGTTGAATATGTGCAGCATCGAAGTCTGCTTCTAGTTGAACATCGCCGTTGAGTAGGGCAATGATATCCTGTTCGGTTTTAGCACTGCGTAAACATTCTTCAACGCCATCAGCAGACAAAACTTTTGTTAGTTGTTTAAGGATGCCCAAGTGCTCATCGGATTTAGCCGCGATACCAATTGCGACAAACACTTTGTTGCCATCTCCCCACTCAACACCGTTAGGGAAATGATGAACGGAAACACCAGTCGTTTTGACCATAGAACGTGTGTCGGTCGTACCATGTGGGATCGCAATACCGTTCCCCAAGAAGGTTGAGTTTTGCTTCTCACGGTTTAGCATGCCTTCAACATAACCTTGCTTAACAAGGCCTTTCTCCGTTAGAGCCTGCGCAATGTTCTCGATCGCTTCAAACTTATCGGTCGCTTTTTGGGAAAGGGTGATGTCACTTTTCACTAACTTAAGCATGGTGCTTCTCCAGCCTTAAGGGATTTAAACTTTTAATCGAGTCTTCATTTACAATGTCTTTTTGCTTAACTGAATCGATTCAGCAAAAAGATAAAAAATATTGGTTCAGCATTAACAGGTCTAACTTGTTGATAAAAAGCTATTACTTAAATCAACCACTAAAGCAAATTAGGTGATTTCACTCACTTTATAGACCTTGCTGAATCCTTTCAGCTTTTATACTGAATCGTTTCAGCTTATAATTCAACTCATCGTAAGATCATTTATAAAGTATTATGATCCGGCGCACAGAACAAAGGTTGTGGATATGACACTAGATGAGATAGCAAAGCTGGCTGGGGTTTCAAAGACGACGGCCAGCTATGTGATCAATGGTAAAGCTCAAAAGTACAGAATCAGCGAGAAAACGCAGAGAAAAGTGATGGGTGTGGTGAATGAGCATAATTACCGCCCTGATCTTGCAGCAAGCACATTAAGAGCAGGACAGAGCCGATCATTTGGCCTTATCATCCCCGATCTCGAAAACACCAGTTACGCAAGATTAGCTAAACTGCTTGAGCAGAATTCACGTTCGGCAGGGTATCAGATTCTAATCGCGTGCTCTGACGATGAACCAGAAACAGAAAAAAACGTTGTTCAAGCATTGGTAAGTCGTAAAGTTGATGCGCTGTTTGTCGCTAGCGTGATTCCAGATGCTAGTGAGTTCTACCTGCAACTGAAATTGAAAGGGACGCCAGTGATTGCGCTTGACCGTCCGCTCGACGATGAACATTTCTCTTGTGTAATAAGTGAGGATTTTGGCGGTGCTTTTGAATTGACCCAGTCGGTAATTAGTGACAATGTAACAAGTGTCGGTCTTATTGGGGCACTACCTGAGTTAAACATTTCTCGTGAGCGTGAATTAGGGTTTGTTTCAGCGGCAAAACAGCAAAATGTGGCCTGTGTTGTTGGCTATGGCGAACACTTTAATCGCAAAGATGGTAAACAAGTGCTTGAAGCATGGTGCAAAGAGGAGAAAGTGCCGGATGCTATTGTTACCACTTCCTATACCCTATTGGAAGGGGTGTTGGACGTACTATTGGAGCGACCGGAATTAGCAAACAAGATCAAAATTGCGACATTTGGTGATAACCGTTTGTTGGATTTTTTACCAATGAAAGTCAACTCGTTACCTCAGCAGTTCGAACTTATTGCTGATAGTGCGATGGAACTGGCGCTCAATGCGGCAGCGAAACGATATCAAGCTGGCGTTGAATTAGTACCAAGAAAGATCATTGTTAGATAAAACTAAGCCCTGTTTAAAACAGGGCTTAGTTTTTATGTTTGGCGAGATGGCTTAATATTGGAATCGAACCGACATAGTAACTTGTGGCCCGTAAAGGCCGTTATTGCGGGTTTCCGCTGAAAGGGAAAGTTGTTGCGTAGAGTGGAAACGCACACCCGCATGGAAAACAGAAGCGTCATCATTGCGACCGATACGTCCTGTTGCTTCAACTTGATCCGTTAACCAAAGACGGACACCGACGTTTATTTCGGCTTGGGTATCACTTTCGCCGCCTGCTTCTTGTGTGTATTTCACTTGGTGGACAAGTAATTGACCATAGATGTCGGCAAACTGACTTATAGGGCCGTTAAATCCAATACCACCAGCGAGATCGTAGTCTTTATCAAACTGGGTATCTGCGCGGAGAATAAAGTGAGAGTTTTCGGTAAAGAATGTACTAAACTCTGCCCCCGTCATTTCTGGTCCAATAGCTGTTCGAACTTCGAAAAAGTTATAGTTAAAATTGTTCGCTTGGGCGCTTGTGCTGATTCCTGCAATCGCTAGAGCACTGGCCAAAATGAGTTTTTTCAAAAGTAGTCTCCGACTAACAACAATAAATTGACTAATAAAAATGGCTTGCAATAAGCAAGCCAAATCATAGCCTAATCAGAGAACTAATTCAGGAGATTTATAGAATCTGAATACGATCAACTTCAATTTCTGGTGTGTTGCCGCCTTCGTACTCACCGAAAAGACGTACTTTCGTCGTATTATCAATTGGCTGTGCCATATGAATGTCGTCGTCCAGTTCTACTTGAATCTCACCTTTACCATCAGAGAATATAAAAGTATCGCCTTTCACTTGTCGCAGAAGGTTACCTTCTACAACAACATTCTTCTCAGTAAACATACTGGTATCAGCTAATAAGGTGTCTACAGTAGTGAGCTCAACAGGGCCACTGTACTGAATTCCCGTTCCTTTTTCATGGTGACCGTCTTTTGCTAAAGTAAAGGTAGGAGCTAGGATAAGGGTTGCAGCGGTAGCAAGAATTACTTTTTTCATCATGTTTTCCTTTCTAATGTCAGGCAGTGTTTGTTTGATGGTGCTATTAAAACAAACCCATTTTGAATCCATGCTGAGCGTAAGATTCATATTCCATTCATATTGTTGAGGAAATTAGCCAAATGCCGTTATTATTAGCCTTATCCTAATGAATCAAATAAGTATTAATAGTTCATGCAATCCACATTGAAAGCGCTTATGGTCCAAGGCACTACCTCAGACGCAGGAAAAAGTGTTCTAGTGGCTGGTTTATGCCGCGTATTAGCTCGAAAACAGATTAAAGTCGCGCCATTTAAGCCCCAGAATATGGCGCTCAATAGTGCCGTTACCCCAGATGGGGGAGAAATAGGCCGAGCGCAAGCCGTTCAAGCGCTCGCCTCTAACATCGAATCTAGCGTTCATATGAATCCGGTTTTGCTTAAACCAAATACGGACATGGGTGCTCAAGTAATTTTTCAGGGTAAGGCAACAACGACGGTTGATGCAATTGGCTATCAGAGTTACAAAAAAGTGGCCTTGCCAGTAGTGATGGAGTCTTTTGCTATCCTTCAGTCACAATACGAATCCGTATTAATCGAAGGTGCGGGTAGTCCCGCAGAAATCAATCTAAGAGCTAACGATATAGCAAACATGGGATTTGCCGAAGAGGCCAATGTTCCTGTCATCATTGTGGCAGATATTGATCGCGGTGGCGTGTTTGCCCATCTTTACGGGACGTTAGCGCTACTATCTGAAAGCGAGCAAGCGCGAGTGAAAGGCTTTGTAATTAACCGCTTCCGCGGCGACATTTCCCTTCTAGAGCCAGGACTTGACTGGTTAGAAGAGAAAACAGGTAAGCCGGTCCTTGGGGTATTGCCTTACTTACATGGCTTTGACTTAGAGGCCGAAGACGCGATCAATGCCCAGCAAGTAAGCAGCGAAAACACCAAGCTAAATGTTGTAGTTCCCGTATTTCCACGCATTAGTAATCATACAGATTTTGATACGCTTAGACTCAACCCAGATATAAACCTTAGGTACGTTGGTAAAGGAGAACGCTTATCTGATGCCGACTTAATCATACTGCCTGGTTCAAAATCAGTCAGAAATGATCTTGATTATTTACGCAGCCAAGGGTGGGATAAAGATATTAATAGACACCTTAGGTTAGGCGGAAAAGTCATGGGTATTTGTGGTGGATATCAGATGCTTGGTTCGATGATTCATGATCCTCTCGGTATTGAAAGTGATCCGGGCTCTAGTCAAGGGCTAGGGCACCTCTGCGTAGAGACCGAACTTAAGCAAAGCAAAACGCTAACCAATGTGAGTGGCACGATGACATTAGAGGGTAATGATATTGCCGTCAGTGGATATGAGATTCATGCCGGAGTGAGTCATGTGTCATCGAATCATCTGATTAAACTGGAAAATAAACAGTTCGATGGCACGATTAGTGATTGCAATCAAGTGCTCGGTACCTACCTACATGGTATCCTTGATAATGCTGACGCTGTATCCGCCATTTGCAAGTGGGTGGGTGTTGAAAACGTGGCGAAGATAGATCACCAACTAAACCAACAAAAAGCCATTGATAGGATTGCCGACGCCATAGAGCAGCATCTCGATCTTAAAAAGCTATGGCCTGAATTATAATCAATGTAACCATGACCAGTTTAAAACATTCTCTTCTAGCCTTTATTGCATGTGCGAGCTTTAGTGCTCACTCTGAGTCTCTACGCGTTTACGCGGCTTCATCAATGACCAACGTGGTCAATGATCTTGTTGAGCAGTATGAAAAGTCGAATGATGCCTCTGTGACAACCGTGTTTGGTGGAAGCGCTTCGTTGGCGCGTCAATTGGCGCAAGGCGCTCCTGCGGATATCTATATATCAGCGAACCAAAACTGGATGGACTACTTAGTTGAGCAGAGTATCGTTAACGGTGACGGCGTCACAAATATTGCGGCGAATAGTTTAGTTGCTATTGCTCCGAAAGGTCATCTTCTTAACTTAGATGTAGATTCAAAGGAGTCGTGGATATCCGCATTAGCGGGATATCGTCTCGCGATTGGACAAACTAATGCCGTGCCAGCGGGTATGTATGCCAAACAGGCACTAGTTAACTTAGGTGTTTGGGATGAGGTGAAAACGCAGCTCGCACCGACAAACAACGTTCGTATTGCGCTGATGTTAGTTGAAAGAGGTGAGTCTCCTCTCGGCATCGTCTATAAAACGGACGCGTTACTAAGTGATAAGGTTGAGGTAGTGGCGACATTACCTAGCAGTGCACATGCAAACATAGTCTATCCGATGGCGCCGCTTAATGAGAAGATAGAGACACAGCGCTTTGTTAAGTTTATCCATAGTCAACAAGCTCAAAGTGTGTTCAAACAGTATGGTTTTACTGAGGTAGTGGAATAGAGGTGAGTTTGTTAACCGATTACGAATATCAGGCATTACTGTTAAGTTTAAAGGTGGCGTTGTTTGCCATTGTTTGGCTGATACCAATAGGGGTCGGTCTTGCATGGCTCTTAGCGAGAAAACAGTTTTTCGGTAAAAGCTTATTGGATTCAGTGATTCATCTCCCTTTGGTTTTACCCCCAGTGGTGATTGGTTATCTGCTGCTTATCTCTATGGGTAGGCAAGGCTTTGTTGGTAACTGGTTATATGAGCATTTTGGGTTAGTGTTTTCATTCAGTTGGAAAGGGGCGGTGCTGGCCTGCATTGTGGTTGCACTTCCACTAATGGTTCGCTCGATAAGACTGAGTTTAGAGAATGTTGATGGTCGCTTAGAGCAGGCGGCGGCAACGTTAGGCGCTTCTCCCATTAAGATCTTCTTCACTATTACTTTGCCGCTAACGATCCCTGGGATCATCACAGGCACTATGCTTTCCTTTGCGCGAAGCTTAGGTGAGTTTGGGGCGACAATCAGCTTTGTCTCAAATATTCCTGGTGAAACTCAAACTATTCCACTGGCAATGTACACCTTTATTGAAACGCCAGGCTCTGAAGCTGAAGCAATGAGGCTATGTCTTATTTCGATTGCGATAGCACTTGCGTCGATGCTGATCTCAGAATGGTTATCTAGGGTGAGTGCTCGCCGATTGGGAGCAAGCCAATGAAGGGAATAACTGCACGCTATAAGCAGCAACTAGGCGACGTTAAATTCGACATAGACCTGACACTACCAGAAAAAGGGATTACCGCCGTTTTTGGTCGTTCAGGGGCTGGAAAAACGTCATTGATTAACGTTATCGCAGGCTTAAAACAGCCAGATAATGGTTTGATTGCTATCGGCAACAAAACGCTCTTTAGTTCAGAGCTTAAAATCGATGTTCCTGTGCATCTCCGTAATGTCGGCTATGTGTTTCAGGATGCGCGCCTATTCCCCCATTTTAAGGTAGAGCGAAACCTTAAGTACGGGGTATCCAAACCAGATAATTCACACTTTAAGCAAATTGTTCAGTTGCTGGCGCTAGAGCCTTTATTAAAGCGCTATCCACATCAGCTTTCTGGCGGTGAAAAGCAGCGGGTGGCGATTGGTCGTGCCTTATTGTCTAAACCAGATATCTTATTGATGGATGAGCCTCTTGCATCACTTGATTTGCCAAGAAAGCGTGAAGTGATGCCCTTTTTAGAGCAATTATCGCAAAACGTTGAGATCCCAATAATCTATGTTTCCCATAGCTTGAATGAAGTGCTACGCCTTGCAAGCCACTTAGTTGTGATTGATGAGGGCAAGGTAGCGGTCTCGGGGCCCATTGAAGAGGTTTGGTCATCACGAGCGATGAAGCCTTGGCAATCTTTTTCAGAACAAAGCTCATTATTTGAAGCGAGAGTAGTAGAGCACAATAACCAATATGCTTTGTCTAAAGTTGAACTCGCGCCTAATGTTGCGCTGTGGGTACAAAAGATTGACGGCGAAATTGATTCCCCAGTCAGGTTGCAAGTGAGAGCTAATGATGTATCTATAATGCTTGATGAGCCTCAGCGGACTTCCATTCGAAACGTCTTACAAGGCAAGATATCGAAAATAGAAACTCATGCGAGTAGTCAAGATAGAATTAGTGTGTCGGTACAAATTGAACTATCTCAAGGGTGTCACTTGGTCGCAACCATTACCGCTTGGGCGAGGGATGAATTAGAGCTTGAACAAGGGATGGACGTTTACGTTCAAATTAAAGGTGTCAGTGTCACTCAGCGCGACGTCGTTGTATCGAATTAAAAAACGCCGCGAAATGCGGCGTTCAATTTTCTAGCGCTTCATTATTTTGCGAACACGTCAGTGAAATCGCGTTTTAGAATTGGGTCACGGCGCGCTTTTTTGATTTGCTTAACCATGTCTTTAACACAGTTGTGCAGTACTTGGTCAAGCAACTCAGCACGGTATTCTTCTTTTTGCTCTTCAGTCATGTCTTTTGGAAGGTCTAATGTAGGAAACTCTTCCATGACATTCAAACCAGCAAAGGCTTGGCTCACTGATACTAAAGCGTGAAATTGTTCAAAATTATCTAGAACATTTTGCGCACTGCTCGGCAGCTCATTCCACGATTCACGAACCGCTTCTTCAGAAACTTCATGGATTGACGTTACCATTAGGTACATTGCTTCTGGAACTTCATCAAATTCAATTACTTGGCGCAATTCAGCAGAGACTTCTGCAAGATCTACTTTTGGCTGTTCTGTTTGATTAACGTCAGACATGGATAATATTCTCTTAAAATGTGTGTGTATCGGCGCTATCGTAAAAAACTGGGGATAAATGTCAACCTTGAATGGATGATTAAACCAAGGTGGAGTATGCTTTTGTTAAGCATGTGATTTCTTAGCGATTTTGTAGGTTTAAATCTATGAAACACAATGACTAAAATTGGCTAAGACAAAAACGGATTTTAAGGGTGGTAGTAAACAGTGGAAATAACGGGTTCCTCGATGAACATCCTGCTAGTTGACGACGTTCAAATGGAGCGTATACAACTAGCGATAAGGTTAAAACAACTAGGGCACACGGTTGAAATGGCAAGCTCAGGTCAAGAGGCTTTGGACATGTACCCTAAGTTTGAACCTGATCTTGTTTTGCTTGATATTTCCATGCCTGAAATGAATGGATTTGAAGTTTCAGCGAAAATCCGAGAACTCTATCCTGATTGGGTTCCTATTATCTTTTTAAGTAGTCATGACGAACCGACGATGATTGCAAGTGCGATCGATGCAGGAGGGGATGACTACTTAATAAAGCCTGTTGACAAGATTGTACTCAATTCGAAACTAATCGCGATGCAGCGTATCGCTTTTATGCGTCGTGAACTTAAGCAAAAGTCTGCTGCTCTAGCGAAAGCTAATGAAGAGTTAGCACAGTTAGCGCAAGAAGATGGATTAACGAAAGTCAAAAATAGACGTTATATCGATGAGAAGTTAACTGAAATGATCTCATTGCACGGGCGTCATAAGCTTCCTCTTAGTCTTATTTTGCTCGATGTCGATCGGTTTAAACTCTACAACGATAACTACGGCCATATTGAAGGCGACCGTTGCTTAATCGAAATCGCTTCAACGCTTGCAAATTTATTCACGAGAAGCGGGGAAATCGTAGGGCGTTATGGTGGTGAGGAGTTTGTTGTACTGCTCGGGCATACCGATCAAGAAAAAGCGATCAAAAACGCCGAGCGAATCAAATCATCCATAGAAGCGGCTAACTTACAGCACGAGTACAGCGATGTGTCATCTTTGGTGACAGTGTCACAGGGAGTGTATCATCTGATCCCAAATGGGCGCGAAACCATAGAGCAACTCTATGAGCTCGTAGATAAACGTTTGTATCAGGCTAAGGTCAACGGAAGAAACCAGTACGTTGCGAGTGACGATTAATTAGTACAGACTCGATTTCTACCGGCTTTTTTCGCCTTGTATAATGCGTTGTCGGCGGCTTTCATGACTTCGGAGACTTTATTCGATTCTAAGCTGTCTGCAACGCCAATACTTATTGTGACGTTAACATATTCTTGCTTCTTCTTTGCCCCACGGCTTCTAGAACCAACTTTATCGTCTTTTGGGCGCGCATCTTGATTTCTCAATACCATGCTGTAATTTTCGATCGACGCTCTCAGTAGTTCTAAATGATCACGCGTGTCTTCCGCTAATTTTCCTTTGAACAGCACGGTGAATTCTTCGCCACCATAGCGGTATACCTTCGCTCGACCACCTACATGCTGAAGTTTAGTCGCGACAAGCTTTAAGACGTCATCCCCTGTGTCATGCCCATAGGTATCGTTGAACGATTTAAAGTGATCGATATCTAGCATGGCAATGGTGTATTTACGCCCGAGGTGCTTTAAGTCTGACTCAAGTGCAAGTCGTCCTGGTATTTCGGTGAGCGTATCCATGAAGGCGAGTTCATAACTTGCAGAAAGCAGGTAGACCAGTAGCAACACACCCGCTAAGGAAAATAGAGTACTAGAGATGTAGGTAACATCAAAAAACACAAACGTTGCAGCTGATAACAGCGTCGAAGAGTAGAGTACGACATCAATGATGCTATTTCTATTTAAGACGCAGATAGCAAATATCAACACCATGGCGGTGAGAAAAACAACCAGAATAAAGGGCAGTCTTGAGATCTGAGGCAAAACAAACAAAAACGTTTCATTAATGTTTTCAAATCCGCCTTCATAGAAGTGGGTCAAGATCAGATACGACCACAACAGCAGCATGGCGAGCTTAAACAAGTACAAGCCGAACGTGCGAGTAAACAATGAAGAATCTTTGTAGCTGTAAACAAAAATTAAAGCGATAGGCAGAAGCGCTGCGAGCAATGATAACTCAAGGATTGTTGTCCCTGATGAGAGAGGAGATTGTAGTCTTTCTTGTATGACCCAATAGGACGCAGCTAGCGCTGAGGCGACCATGGCTATTCGACTTTGTTTAAATGCGTTAGCTAGCACTATAGTTATAGCGAAGAGTACAAATGGAAGCTTTGACACGATACCTAGGTTTGAATAAGTGAGGTTGATTACATTGTTCATCCCGAATGCAATAAACGTCAGCAACATCAAAGGTAGTGAAAGACGGAACCAGTTTGTAGTGACTACAGAAAACGACATTCAACCTAGCCTAATTGGTCTTATTATTAATTAGTAACTTGTTAAGAATACTTTTATTTGATGAATTTCCAAGCTTTTTACTAAACTTATAGATGAAAATTAGGGTCACGTTTAGATAGTGGTCATAAATTGGCGTTGAAATGCGCAAATCCGTAGAAAGCGTTAACTAATTGAAACATACTAGAACGAACAATTGTCCCTACAAGGAGTTGAGTAATATGCAGATAAGTGTGGACGTACATAACTATATGGAGACATTAGTCGGTCAAGAGCTTGCGAAGTCCGAGTATGTTGATAATTTTGACCACGAGCAACTTGCTGATCTTGCCTGTTTAGCTTTGTCTCAATTGCGACCTGTGTATATTCGCTATGATATAGACTTTCTATCCGCGTTACCGGAAGAGAGACTGGTCACTTTGAAGCACTATGCGTCGACGGCAATTGAGGCCGCAGCGAGTATGATTGTTGACGACCGTAGAAAAAACAGGAAAGATGAAGTTCTTGTCGTATTTAGCAAACAGCAGATGTTTGATGACGACATTGAACTAGAGTGGTTTGAAAAACCAATCCTCAAGAAAAACTAATCGTTACCAAGGAGTACTTTGTGGGACTTTTTTCTCGCTTGTTTGGTGGTCAAAAAGAACAACCTAAAGTCGAAGTCGAGCCTATCGAGTATAAAGGCTATCTAATTTACCAAGAAGCGCTTGCCGAAGGTGGTCAATATCGTATTGCGGGTCGTATTACGAAGCAGTTCGGTGAAGAAGTTAAGACACACCGTTTTATTCGCTCTGATGTCTTACCGAGTGAAAGTGACGCCAACGAATTTATGCTCAAGAAAGCGCAAATGTTTATAGACCAGATGGGCGACAACATTTTTCAGTAGATCCTCTCCAAATTGACAAACATCATAATTTTAAGAGCCATTAGTCGTTATTCTGATGGCTCTTTTAGTATGTGGATGTCACATAATCAGTTGTTTTGATGAGATTTTTTGCTTACTGGTTTGACCTCTTAACACTATCGTGTAGTGTGGTTAGGTAACAAATGCATAAGCAAAATGGTTCATTACCATCGGTTATATGTAATGATATTTTGTGTTTTTGTTACAAAATGCTTGAAGTATCTAAAATCGTTGGATAAAAACAGAACAATCATTGTTGCGAATAGTCAAGGAATAGCTAATGCAAATTGGTGTGCCAAAAGAAATACTCGCCGGAGAAACGCGAGTGGCTGCATCGCCAAAGTCGGTTGAGCAGTTATTAAAATTGGGCTTCGAGGTTAATATCGAATCTGGAGCGGGTGAATTAGCGAGTTTTGAAAACTCTGCTTTTGAAGCTGCCGGAGCTAAAATTGTTTCCACAGATGAGGTATGGACGTCAGATCTTATCCTCAAGGTCAATGCGCCGCTTTCTACAGAAGAAAACGACGAGATTGCTCTATTAAAAGATGGTGCCAGCCTAATCAGTTTTATCTGGCCAGCACAAAACCCAGAGTTAATGGAAAAGCTTTCAAGTAAAAACATTAACGTAATGGCAATGGACGCTGTGCCGCGTATTTCACGTGCACAAGCTCTAGATGCACTCTCTTCAATGGCAAATATCGCTGGTTATCGTGCGGTCGTTGAAGCAGCACATGAATTTGGTCGATTCTTTACCGGTCAAATTACGGCTGCGGGTAAAGTGCCACCAGCTAAGGTACTTGTTGCGGGCGCAGGTGTTGCTGGTCTAGCCGCAATCGGTGCTGCGGGTAGTTTAGGTGCGATTGTTCGTGCGTTTGATGTTCGTCCAGAAGTAAAAGAGCAAGTCCAATCTATGGGCGCAGAGTTTTTAGAAGTCGATTTTAAAGAAGACTCAGGCTCAGGTGACGGCTACGCGAAAGAGATGTCCGACGAATTCAACAAGAAAGCGGCTGAGCTGTATGCTGATCAAGCTAAAGACGTTGATATCATTGTGACCACGGCGCTTATCCCAGGTCGACCAGCTCCAAAGCTTATTACCAAGGAAATGGTTGATAGCATGAAAGCGGGTAGTGTTATCGTCGATTTGGCTGCTGCAAATGGTGGTAACTGTGAATATACGGTTGCAGATAAAGTCATCACAACAGCGAACGGCGTGAAGATCGTTGGTTATACCGACATGGTTGGTCGTTTGCCTACACAATCTTCTCAGCTTTATTCGACCAATATTGTTAACCTTCTCAAGCTGCTTGCTAAAGAGAAAGACGGCAACATCAACATCGATTTCGAAGATGTGGTGCTACGCGGTGTTACGGTGGTTAAAGAAGGTGAGGTTACTTGGCCAGCGCCTCCAATTCAGGTTTCCGCACAACCAGAGCAAAAACCTGCTCAACCAGCTGCAAAACCAGAACCTAAAAAAGAAGAACCCACTTCTCCAGCGAAGAAAGCCGCGGCTCTAGTTGTGGGCTTAGGCGCATTTGGATGGATTGCTTCAGTGGCGCCAGCTGCGTTCTTATCTCACTTTACGGTATTTGTTCTCGCATGTGTTGTTGGTTACTACGTTGTTTGGAACGTAACCCACGCACTGCATACTCCGCTGATGTCAGTCACTAATGCTATTTCGGGCATTATCGTCGTTGGTGCGCTGTTGCAAATTGGTCAGGGGAATGGCGTTGTGTCGTTCTTGTCCTTTATTGCTGTTTTGATCGCCAGTATCAACATCTTCGGCGGATTCACCGTCACCAAGCGTATGCTTGAAATGTTCCGTAAAGACTAAGGAGTAACAGGGAATGTCTGCAGGATTAGTACAAGCAGCTTATATTGTTGCTGCATTATTCTTTATATTGAGCTTAGCAGGGTTGTCTAAGCAAGAGTCTGCAAGATCGGGTAACTACTACGGTATTGCAGGTATGACGATCGCCTTGATCGCGACGATCTTTGGTCCAGAGTCTGAAGGCTTTGTTTGGATCATCATTGCTATGGTTATTGGTGGTGGTATTGGTATTCACTACGCTAAGAAAGTTGAGATGACAGAAATGCCTGAGTTAGTGGCAATTCTGCACAGCTTTGTTGGTATGGCCGCGGTACTGGTTGGCTACAACAGCTACATTGATGCGCCAGAGGCCGCAACGCACGCGGAACACGTAATCCATTTAGTGGAAGTGTTCTTAGGAGTATTCATTGGTGCAGTGACGTTTACGGGCTCTATTGTCGCCTTTGGTAAATTGCGCGGTATTATTTCATCTTCACCTTTAAACCTTCCGCACAAACATAAGATGAACCTAGCAGCGATTGTTGTATCGACGCTGCTGATGCTTCATTTTGTTAATGCTGACGGCAGTATGTTCGCGTTGATTGTGATGACGTTAATTGCCTTCGCTTTCGGATATCACTTAGTGGCTTCGATTGGTGGTGCGGACATGCCAGTGGTTGTGTCAATGCTTAACTCATACTCTGGTTGGGCAGCAGCAGCGGCAGGTTTCATGCTAGCAAACGATCTATTGATTGTGACTGGTGCGCTTGTGGGTTCCTCAGGTGCGATCCTTTCTTACATCATGTGTAAAGCGATGAACCGTTCGTTTGTCAGTGTTATTGCTGGTGGCTTTGGGCAGGAAATCGTTATTTCATCTGATTCCGAGCAGGGCGAGCACAGAGAAACGACTGCGGAAGAGGTCGCTGAGCTTCTGAAAAACTCAAAATCTGTTGTGATTACTCCTGGATATGGGATGGCTGTGGCTCAGGCGCAATATCCTGTTCACGAAATCACTGAAACGCTACGTTCGCAAGGTGTTGAAGTGCGCTTTGGTATTCACCCAGTAGCGGGTCGTCTACCAGGCCATATGAACGTACTGCTTGCAGAAGCTAAAGTTCCATATGATATCGTGCTTGAAATGGATGAGATCAACGATGACCTTTCTGAAACAGATACGGTACTGGTTATCGGCGCAAATGATACGGTGAACCCAGCGGCACTTGACGATCCAAATAGCCCGATTGCTGGCATGCCAGTGCTTGAGGTGTGGAATGCGAAGAACGTTATCGTGTTTAAACGCTCGATGAATACAGGTTACGCAGGCGTGCAAAACCCACTGTTCTTCAAAGAAAACACCCAGATGTTATTTGGTGATGCAAAAGAGAGTGTCGAATCTATCTTCAAAGCATTGTAGATTCAGATTACACTATACTGAAGCCAGCATTACGCTGGCTTCTTTCGTTTCGTGAGTACCATTTCTGACATTGATATTACATTTCAGTTTTATATTTTTGCCATAATGTTTTACTCTAAATCATAACTTACTGATTTAATGAATTTTTGCATTGATTAAGACAACAATTAAAGCGATCGCAATAGGTATTGCGGTCCTCTCAGGTAGCGCATCTGCAGAGTCTTTACCGGAGCGTATTGACCGATTTGTTGATCTTTTCGATCAGGAACAGGCAACCGTTTCTTACGATATCCGCAGTTTACAGTCTGATTACCCAACTAGGCTTCTAACTCCGGAGTCGATGTTGCCACAGACGTCTGCGTATCCACTTAAAGATGTGCAAAGGTTATACAAGCTAGCGCAAAACTGTACTGGAAAGCTGCCGCTTAGTCCTTTGATTACTGAGCCACTGGTTTTTACACGTGCTATGTGTAAAGGGAACAAGCTTAGCGAAAAATGGTTTGCCAGAAGCGCATTAATTCACCCCGGTGGTGGAACCTATGCCAGCAGATATGTTCAAACGTATCCAGAATATATTGAACAACTGCAGCAATACATGCACATAAAAGAGCGTCCTTTGGCATCCGACTCAACGTTATTGGGTCGACTGCAAAGGATGAACGAAGATACCATGGTCGCGCTCATTTCTGGCTCTAGCATGTTTATTGAGCGTAACGAACTATGGTTAAGAAAAAGCGATAACTACTTAGTTTATCCAGAACGAATTTGGAAACAAGCTGTCGAAGACGCAGGTCTTTCATTTAGCTTAAGGAAGGAGTCAAGCAGCTGTTTTGTACAACGTGGTAACTTATGTTGGGACGTTGAAGACCATTCAGATATTTTGCGAATCAGCATGGTCGCGCTGGTCATTGCCAACATATTATTGGTATTAGGCTGGTCTGCGTACCGTTGGAACACTAAGCGCCAAGAGATGAAGAGCCGAATGCTGATTCTACAAATCTTGACCCATGAACTGAGAACGCCAATTGCCAGTTTGTCTTTAACAGTAGAAGGCTTCAGGCGAGAATTTGAGCATTTACCTGAATCCGTTTATGACGAATTTCGCCGTTTATGTGAAGACTCAAGACGATTACGTCAGTTAGCAGAAGCGAGTAAGGATTATCTCCAGTCAGATAACAAACCGCTCGCAACTGACTGGGTTCCCTCTGTAAAAGAGTGGTTGGAGTTTAAAGTAGAGGAAGAGTTTGGCGGCAAAGTTAAGCTCAATGTAAACCAAGATGTCGCGGCCAAGTTAAATGTCTATTGGCTCGGCACTTGTATAGATAATTTAATCCGCAATGCCAATAAATATGGGGTTGCGCCTGTTGTTCTTGATGTAACAACGGAAACACAGAAAATTACGGTTAAAGTTCAAGATCAGGGCGAACTGTCAGCAAAAGATTGGCGACAGTTACGCAAGCCATTTGTTAGTAAAAGTGGCCTTGGTCTTGGCTTGACCATAGTGGAATCCATGGTTGGTCGAATGGGCGGTAAAATGTCGTTAATTGGCCCACCAACAGCGTTTATTTTGGAGATACCTTGTGAAACAGACACTGCTTCTTGTTGAAGATGATAAAAACTTAGCTGATGGTCTTTTGGTTAGCTTAGAGCAAGCGGGGTATGAGTGCTTCCATTCAGAAACAATTGCGGATGTTGCGCAGTACTGGGATAAAGCGGATCTCGTGATACTTGATCGCCAATTGCCAGATGGTGATTCCGTTGATCACCTCGTTGAGTGGAAAAAGATCAAAGACGTTCCAGTGATCCTATTGACGGCGTTAGTAACAGTTAAAGATAAAGTCATGGGTTTAGATGCGGGTGCAAATGATTACCTGACTAAGCCATTCGCCGAAGCGGAACTGTTCGCACGTATTCGAGCTCAGTTAAGAGCGCCAGAAGGCGATGCGCAAGACGATAACAAAGTCGTGACTGATTACCTTGTGATTGATAAAGCGACGCGTGAAGTCACATACAAAGATGAGTTGGTGACTTTGACTCGAACAGAGTTTGATTTACTACTGTTTTTGGCAAGCAATCTTGGCAGAGTATTTACTCGTGATGAACTATTGGACCATGTTTGGGGTTACAACCATTTCCCAACCACACGTACTGTAGATACCCACGTACTTCAGCTTCGTCAAAAATTACCTGGATTAGAAATCGAAACATTACGTGGCGTTGGCTACAAAATGAAAGCTTAATGGATAGAGCAAAGTTATTGATTGGCGCACTGATTGTCAGTGCGTCAACAAATGCAGCACAAGTGCCTTGGTTTGAAAGTAACTCGCCTTTAACACAGGCACATAGGCATTTGTTAAATAACGATTTACCAGCGATGTTCACATCGCTTGTTGAGGTGTGGCAATTAGAAAAAAATCGTTCGATCACGCCTCATCTCAACGATCTTTTTCTTCAATCTCTAGATGTAGATTGTGGCAAAAGCCTAGATAATCGTTCATTACCCGAATGGATTAGCAACGTTACGGTTCGCCGAAGTGAAATACAAAGTCCTGGTAGGGATGCGTATCGTGCGATCGTTGAAATTGAATCTAACCGAGATATAAAAGATATCTCTTTGACTCGTTGGGTATCTAAAAACCTTTCTACTGATAACTCTTTCATCCAGTCATCACCGACTAACGATCTCGGTACCCAAAAATACGTAAAGCGCTATAACTTAAATAGCAGAGTCCGAAGCGGCCTATATAGAATTGATGTGACCGCAGCCGATGAGTCTTCTTGGAGTTCATGGCTGGTATTGGGCGAATCTAAGTCAGAGATGACGGTTCGTTGGGATGCGAAAGCTCAATGGAAACTTGAAAGGAACGCATTACTAAATCCTAATTGTCCATTACCTAAACTCGATGTTGCACTTTATGACTACATAGATGGTAACTACAACCAAGTGTGGGGCGAAAGCTATGATTCCGACTATCCAACCTCATTAGACAATGGGATTGTTGACAAAGGTCGTTATGTTTTAGCGGTATCGATTAACCACCAAAGGTGGCAAGGCCCGATAATTGTTGAACAACAACAAATAATTAGTAAGACCTATGATGTTTCAGTGGAGGAATAACTAAAGTTAATAGACAATAGAACGATATAAACATATGGAACTAAAAAGTTTATACAATTATGGAAAATAAAATAAAACTTCTTACATTGTCTATTGCACTTGCAGCCAGTTCAGCTTCCGCTGCAAACTACGCTATTGAAGCCCGCGGCGACGCAATGGGCGGAGTAGGTGTCGTTTCTGCAACTTTTCTAACTGCTCCTTTCTATAACCCTGCACTCACAGCAATTTATCGTCGAAACGATGATTATGGCATGATCACACCGAGCTTTGGTTTGTCATACAGTGATGAGCATATGATGGTTGATGACCTCAAGAAAGCCGCGGATCTTATCGAGCAAGGGACTAGCAACCCAGCTGATCTCAATGCAGCCGATCTCGACGCGACATTAAAAGCGCTAGACGGTGACATCGCCAAACTTGAAATAGGTGGCGTGGTAGCTTTTGCTATTCCAAATAAATTTATTGCTGCCAACGTATTTGGCAAAGCCTATGCTGAATCCTACGCGAACCCTATCATTGCTAGCGATAGCACCAACCCTAACAATGATCTGCGAATTCTAGAAAATGCGCAGAATAGTACCGTCAATGCCGTTTCGGTAGGTGTAACTGAAGTCGGTATATCATTAGCCAAATACCAAACTTTCTTAGGCCAACACATTTCTTTCGGTATTACACCTAAACTGCAACGCATCTACACCTATGTCTATGAAGCGAGTTTTACCAACTACGATATCAAAGATGTACGTGACAATGGAACTGGCGAAACCATGTTCAATATGGATGCAGGCTTCCTATGGTTCTATGGGCCTTTGCGTGTTGGGTTTTCAGCGACGAATTTAGTAAGTCGAGATATTAAAACTTTAACGATTCCTTCGTCTGTCAGTGGCAAGCCTGATGTTTCTTACGCTTACCAAATGCGACCGCTTTATACGGTTGGGGTTGGTTTAGTCGCTGACTATGCGACCATCAGTGTGGACTATGATCTTAACGAAGAAGAGCGCTACACCAATTTCAACGACAATACTCAAATGCTCAGAGTCGGTGGCGAAATTGACATCATGCGCCAGCTAAAACTGCGTGCTGGTTGGAATCGAAATCTAGCATATGACAATCTCGATGACACCGTGACTGCCGGTATTGGTTTGTCACCTTTAAACTTATTCCAATTGGATATCGGTGCTAGTTACACGAATGAAAACTCAATGGGCGCATATATTAACTTCCTGACGAGTTATTAAGTTATAGGTTAGGGGAGTTATGCACTAGCTCTTACAGTCAAATCGTAATATAGTCGGCTCCTAAAGTTTTAGGAGCCTTTTTTATGTTTGATGATCTACCGCCACTTTCCCATGAAGAACAGCAAAAAGCTGTCGAGAAAATCCAAGAGTTAATGGCAGAGGGTATAAGCACAGCTCAAGCGATAAAAATGGTCGCAGAAGAAATTAGAGCTGAAGCCGCTAAACTGTAGGAACGACAATTTAAACTTAGCAACAGATACAAAGAAGAGCAGGGAACTGCTCTTTTTTTACGCCTGCATATTTTGGTGCACTATAACAAAATATAGTATCAAGCCCCTTACTCGCCAGTACTCATACATCCACGATAACAAGATAAAACTCCAACCAAATAGTCATTTGTAATAAAAGTGAAAGTCTTGTCCATATAGCGCTTTGTGTACACCATGTTTATTTAAAACAATGACTTATGGAAGCTAATTCTGCTGTGTGAAATGATGGCGATTTACGTTGTGTAATAAAATTACACAATTGTAATTCTAGTCTGCAAGCGCTTACTATCATCTAGTGATTAGTTCTGCAGTGTGATCGCGTAACTCATTAAATCTGAACTGAGTCTCGAACGTCGCATAATTCGCTATGGATTAATAATCGATTTTCAAAAGGTACAAAAAGAGTTTGTATCTATGAATATGGGCCTACTAAAGAGTTTATATATGACGTTACGATGTCACTAACAGCAGGTAAAAAGTAAGTGATTGTTGGTTTGAATTGTATGAGGGTAACTAAGGTCGTTTAAAGATGGTGCGCATATAGAACTCGATCGTCAGGTGTACCCATGATTGGTGTAATTGTAAGCTTGCTCAACTCAAACCCGCGAGTCCGCTACTCGGCGATCTTCTTAGGCAAGGGCACGCGTTTAACTCATCACAAGTCCAATCTATTGTGAATGTACTAAAAGAGTTGCCTGCTTAAGGGGCATCGAGACGTAATTTTGCCAAACTATATCTTAAGGATGAGTTGTCGCTAAGAAAGTTGCCAACGGATCCAAGTCATATCCCCAAAGGTCACTGGCACTGATTTCAAAGCCGAGCGACAAGCTCGGCTTTTTCATATGCGTCATTTAATCGTGTGATTAATAACACCCAACAAGCCCCCAAACACCACTGAAACAAAGACTAAATAATCACATTGCTTGATTCAGTTTCGTATCTTGTTGTTATCGCATCAATTGTCCCTGAGCCGCGCATTATTTCAGTTAATTAATCCTGGTTTACGCTCGCGCCAGCAACGAAAACCCCCTTAACTTATTCGCGACCTTGTTCGTCACCATCCATTTATTAAATTACAAAGGCGCGAAACCATGAATAACACCACGCCCATCCAACGTCAGTCGATTGATGTGCAGTTTCTGCAAGATGTCATCAATCAAACCCACCTCGAATTGAAAGTGTCGTCACTCAGTGAGCAGAGTTATCGCTCCTTAGTCTGTGATGAAAGTCCGGTCTTGGACTGGCTCAGTCACTACCATTTATCGTGTTTCTCCGGCCGGGCTTTTCATATCGGCGTGCAGCGATTCAAACAACCGCGACCTGGGCTGTTGGTCGGTGTCTATGACAGTCGGGTAGGGAGACAACATACGCTGCTACTTGAACCCTTAGACGGACGGGCCGCTCAGGCCATGACCGAGCGATTGATGTCGGTGATCACCTATATTGCGCTGTATTTTCTCTCGACGTATCCCAACAGTGTCGGCGTATACTTGGTGGATCCGCCCAAAGCATTCCTGTCGTATTATGGTTTGTACGGCTACAAAGTGTTGGACAGTTGGCATGAGGTGCCGGTGATGTTTGCCACCTTTGACAGTCTGTTTGAACGTCAGCAAGACGTGCTGTTTGAAATGTTGCTCGATGAAGAGTTGGATTTGTTAGCGGACTGACCCAGGATAATGTTATGTTAAATCGACGACGCGTAAGGCTGCGGCCATCGCAAGGCCAGGTCAAACAAGTGTTGCTCAAGACCGCCAATGTGTTGCTGGTGGATGAACGCTACAAAATCCCAATCGACACGCAGCGCTACCTAAACAGTCACGTCGTTAACGAGGTTGGTAAACACTGAGCTGACGGTACGAATGTAAGCGATTCATGTCTCAGTCGCTCATGGGAATTAGCATCGGTTAAGATCCTCAAAGCTCAGCGTGTTCATTAAGCATAAGAGGACATTTTAAAATGGCTCAAACCGGACATTACTAAATTGCACCTACAAGCCATGTTGAGTGCGCATTATGTCACTTTAAGTCAAATAAGTCGTTGTTATATATAACTTTATTGATAATTAACATACAGGTTAAATACGGCTTTTCGCAGGCAGGTGACTTGAGATGACTAAAAACCAAATTTTTCGTCAGTTTCATTGCAATCTGTCTATTGAAGATACAGCTGAACTTTGTTTTAAAAGTGTGAGCGCAGTCAAACGTTGGGATGAAGGAAGTACGATACCTAAGGAGTGCAAGCGACTGATGAGGATGCAAAGGAGGCTTGAATTGTCGTCAACTAGAGCGTGGCAGAGCTTTAATATGCGAAACAATTACCTTGAACTTCCTACTGGTCAATTGATAACCGCTCAACAAATTCTCGCCGGGGCAGGGTTGCTAGAAATCAGCTCAGAGCTTGAAACAAGAAATACATCTCAATTGCTCAGATTGGCTAGATCGTTGGATAAAATAAAGAGGTATAGGCCTTTTCAGTGAAATAAGTTGGTCGTGAATTGCAAAAAAAGGCTTCAGAATTATATCACTGAAGCCTTTTTAACTATTGGAATAAAATTATCTGTTAGTAGTTTACTGTTCTATGCTTACAGCGATAAATATCTGCTACTACTGATTTAGCTTGACCTTTATCTGTATCTATCAGCTTAGTGATATGGAATCGGTTTCCACCTAGCATATATGTTTGGTTGGCAAGCTCTATTTCTAAATTATCCTGTGACACTTCCTTAAAAACGTGGGTTGTTAAGATCTTACAGCTATTGTTCTCAACTTCAGAAAAAGCGATAGGAGTGACATTTTGAGCACCAGGAATTAGTTTTATTTGAGACTCAGTAGTCAGTTTTTTCGGAGATTGGTATCCATTACAGTTGTAGAACTCAGCGATAACACTACTTGGACGACTGCGACGAGTTTTCGTCACTTCTCTGATTAGATAACGGTTTGCACCAGCTAGGTAAGCCTCATTCTTTAATACTGGTACTACGTTGTTTGGATGAGAATCAGTCAAACTGTAGGCTTCTACAAAATCACACTTTTGATTACTAAGACTCGATTCAGATACTGGAGTTACATTTTTAGCCTGTGGCATTACGGCCACTTTTCTCGTGGCACATCCACTTAAAAGGACGACGGCAAACAAAGCGATAAAATAAGTTTTCATAATACACCTATATAAATATGAACGCAGGATTCTATCAGTGTTGATTATGGTTGTGAAAAGCTAATTCTATAAAATGAAAAAACTGTCTCACATTAGAGAACGCTAAATAAGTAGGCTTTTAAGTATCTATATTGTTAGGATTTTGTAAAGACTAGGTGTTCTTAAAGTGCCAGAGTTTATGTGGATGCTTCTTTAATTCTTTATACTCCCTGTGTTTAAGGCGTCGGTTGTGTTGTGTGAAATGATGGTCTGCATGAATAACAGGAAACGCTTCAATAATTGATCTTTTTTGCTTCAGTTTAATTAGGTAGTCATTAACTATACTTAATAGATCAATCATTATTTGGGTCTACATCATGAAGCTCCGCTGGCTTTTAACTTCCGGTATCGCTTACGCCAGTTCAACGTATGCAGCTCCGATTCCTGTCACTATTTACACCGATGAAGGCGTTCCTCCGTATAGTTACCAAGAAGAAGGTAATGCGGTCGGAATATATCCTGAATTGGTGCGAAGTATAGCGCGTAAGATGCCTGATTTTGATATCACTATAGAAGCGGTGCCGTGGGATAGAGGATTGAAACTGCTTGAGTTTGGAAAAGGGTTTGCGTTAATACCGCCATATTATTTACCTAAAGCTAGGCCGTTTATTGATCCATACTCAGAACCTTTAATGGAAGAAGAAGTTACAGTTTATTGTCACAAAGACATAGCTGATGAAATCGATACAGATTCAGGCTGGCCCGCGAGCTTCTTTGGCCGACGGATTGGGATTAACTCTGGTTACAACATTGGCGGAGAAGCTTTATGGGTAGCTGAGAAGAATCTTGACATAAAAATATTTCGGGGAAGAGATACGGAAGAAAACCTTTTGAAGCTACAGGCGAGAAGAATTGATTGCTACCTTCATATATCACTATCAATTGAGTGGAACGCTAAAAGCCTTAACAGGCTCGGAAAAATAGACAATTTGAGTTGGTTAATTCGTGTATTGAAAGTAAGCTCACAGTTCGCTTATGTTGGCTACACAGCAATTGATGATCAATTTCCTTTTAAACAGAGATTTATAGAAGAGTTTGATGTGCTGCTAATAGAGCATCAAGAGACAGGCCAGTTAGACGAAATAATCAGGAAATATTCAAACTAGTACACATTATGTACGTTATGTTAAATAAAGTTTGACGTTAAGAAAGGACTGCTGTTGTCCTTTCTTCTCTTCTTTATGGTTTTCTACTTTGCGCTGTGAAATTCAACATAATTAGATTTACCATAAAATACCTAATAATCAGTTCGATAATCAGAGATTAACTCGCTGTTTATTGGTTTAGCCGCCAGCAAATTTAACTGTGTGGCCTTTCTTTTCTAGGTGCGCTTTGATCTTGTCACGTGCATCACCTTGAATTTCAATTGTACCATCTTTAACTGAACCACCGCAGCCACAGACTTTTTTAAGTTTTGCGGCTAATAGTTTAAGTGGCGCATCATCTAAATCGAGCCCAGTAACAATAGAAACGCCTTTACCTTTGCGTCCTTTAGTTTGGCGTTGAATACGTACAGTGCCATCGCCTTTTTCGCGTTGAGGCCTTTCTTCTTCTGGTTTGATGCGACCTACGTCAGTGCTATATACAAGAGTCATACAGTTCTACTTCTTCTGTTGCTGTTCAGCTTTTTGCTTAGCGACCAAGTATGCCTCTATGTGCTTCTGAATAGCAAGCTTTCCGCCTTTGATTAGTCTGCCATTAAAGAAACAGTACCAACTGTTTGCATCACCGGTGTCATTTTTTATGGTGTATCCATGAAAGTTCTCTTGTGCGGGTTGTCCGTCAGCTTTCTGTTTGTTCGCCAGAGAGTTGAATTCTCTAGGATCGATAATTGTTGCCGTATCACAAAACCAATCGATGCTTTTCTTCACGGCTGCCATACTTCCTGACAACACGTGTTGTTTGATTTGTACTTGCCAAACTTCAGTCGAATTTCCAGCAGATTTGAGGGTGAAACCTCGGTAAGTTGCAGCAGCCATAGTCATTATTATCTTTGTATTCAGATAGTTTAATAATAATTGTAAATCTCTCATTATCAAGTATATTTATCATACGTTTCGTGGTTATGGTGCGCTTAAATGCGGAAAAATGTTCGCGTCGTCACATGTGAAGGTGAGAGAAAACAATTCGTTAATAAGTTATTAAACAATATAACTATCGAAGAGGTAAATGAATTATTGAACGGTGAGTACGCCCGCAATTCTTTATTAGCTATGCGCAAAGATTGGAATCTGTTTAACGAATTTTGTTCGCAAAAAGGTGTGAATTCCCTACCCGCAGCGTCCACTGCGGTACGTTTGTTCTTAGAAAAAGAGTCGAAGCAAAGGAAATACTCAACCATTAAACGTTACAGTGTGACATTGGGTTTATTCCACAAAACGTTAAACTTGCCAGACCCTACCTCCAATATCTCTGTCCGAAACTTGCTAGCGTCACTGAGAATTGATAAACAATCCGACGCGAAATCAACGACTTCCTTCAATAGACAGCACTTATCAGCACTAACAAATTTACTTACCACTTCTAACCATGTCAGAGATGTTAGAAATCTGGCAATATATCATTTGATGTTCGAGTGCATGCTAAAACGTTCCGAATTACGAGATCTAGAATTTAAAAGCGTTTGTTTAAATGACACCGTTGTTAGTGTTTGGATAGGCAGTGAAGAATATCAGTTATCTGACGACGCCCACGAGATTTTAAATCGATGGTTGAATGTACGTGGGAGTCACAATGGGGCGCTCTTCAACGCGATAAACAAACACGGCAATATAAGTGATGAAGCGCTTAACGATTCGTCAATTTATCGTATTTTGCGTTCTGCCAGCGATAAGCTAAAGCTAGATGTTAAGTTCTCTGGGCTATCATTGCGAGTGGGCGCGGCGAATGAGCTCGCTTCTCAAGGTGTTAAAGTTAAAGATATTCAACGCTTTGGGAGATGGAAAAGTGCTGCTATGCCCTATCAATATATAGGGAATCGATCTCAAGCAGCACTTGAACGCATGGCTTATAAAAGCTTTAAACCGTGGGATTAAAGCGAAGTTTTAACACAGTTTGCTAAGAAGTCGGCAAACGAGTGTCCATTATGCTCTAGCATTTTCGGGAACATCGAAATTGGAGTCATTCCTGGGAAGGTGTTAACTTCATTAAGGTAAATTTTCCCATCAGGTGTTAAGAAGAAGTCGATGCGAGATAGATGACGTAAGCGCATCTGAGTAAACACTTTGTCTGAACTTTGACGGATGACTTCAAGTTGCTCTTGGCTGAGATCTGATGCCTCTACCTTGGTTATTGAATGACTTGAAGTGCTGTACTTTTCTTCGTAGCTATAAAAAGCATCTTCTGGTGCAATGATTTCACCAGGCTTAGATATGTGAAGTTTACCTTCGTACTCATACGCCGCTACTTCAAGCTCTCTCGGCTTAACAGCTTGTTCGACTAATACTTGATCTGAATAGCCGAATGCATCGTCAAGCGCTTTCTGAAGTTGCGAAGTATCCGTTACCTTGTAACAACCTACTGAAGAACCCTGTCTAGCCGCTTTTACAAACACAGCGCCCCACTCCTTAAACGCGGCTTCACTACGCGCGTAGGCATCTTGATTGTTCTCAGACAAGAAAATATAAGGAGTATTAGGAATGCCTAGTGCGTCATACCAAAGCTTAGAGGTAATTTTGTTAAAGCTATTAGTGCTTGCCTCAGGGCCGCAACCTAAATAAGGAATACCTGATAGCTCTAGCATAGATTGGATATCACCCGTTTCACCTGGGAATCCATGAATACAAGGAATTACAAAATCTAATTTGGTCGAACTTGAGTCCGTGTTTATTGTGCCAGCATTGGTATCGAGATAAGCAAGTTCACCATCATTGGTGAACCAACCATCTGCGTTCATTTCAACGCGAACAACATTAAAGCCTTGAGTGGATTCTAATTGAGACTGCAAGAAATCGGCGGAAACAAGTGAGACTTCATGTTCTGAAGAACCACCGCCGCAAAGGAGAAGAATAGTCGTATTTGTCATTAAAAATCTTTCCGTGTGACAACAGGGAGAATCTCAGACCATGATAATAAAAACCGCTATGAGTTACACGGTTTTACCAGACAAAAATCCGTTTTGTCGGCTGAGTGAAGAAAATATAGGCGATAAAAAAGGGGCTGATGCCCCTTCTCTTTCTATTAGTTTAGCTTGTTAAGCGTTGGGTATTGTGAGTTCTTAATGTCATCAATACTCTTAACGAAAGGCTTAAGTGTGCGGAATTCTGCAGGAAGCTCAGAAATCGCTGCTTTTGCTGCTGTACGTGTCGCGTAGTCACCGTAAAGAATCGTATACCATTTAGTACCGTTCACAACTTTATAGTTTTCCCAAACTGGCTGGTTGTCTTCGCGAGGTAGTTTACGCGCAAAGTGATCCACTTTAGTTTGTGAACCTACTGCCACTACTTGAATGGTGAAGCCATAACGTGGATTCATTGCCTGCTGTTTGGCGGTCGGTGGAATAATAGCAACAGCCGGTTTAGGCTTAGCTTGCATCTTCACGGTTTGGCTCTGTTGAGCAGGTGCGGTATTCACGACCTTAGCAACGTTATCTTCAGAGATGCCGCTAGTCATTCCTTGCTGAGTTACGACAGGTTGCTCAACCTTTGCCGTTTTGTAATCCTCACGATAGCTTTCTGAGCTCACGTCTGTCACATAATCGCTCGAAACACATGCAGAAAGCACCACTGATAAGCCAACTATTGCTATTTTTTTCATGAATTATTCAAATGCCTTAACTAGAAATTACTGTAAATCATGCCGTTAGATAGACTTAGAATCAACCCAACATTTTAATTATATATCAATACTCTGTGACACATGGCACAAACTTCGCTCGTACCTCAGTGATCTGATTAAAACAACATCAAAAATGCCAAGTATTAGCGCCCTTTGTTGGTTACGATTATACCTGTCGCCCCTTTAGGAGCCTTGCAATGAGCCACCTTACCCATCTGTTGAGACCAAAATCTGTTGCTGTTATCGGCGCTTCTACCAAACCAATGCGTGCTGGCAATATCGTTATGAAGAACTTACTGCATGGTGGGTTTGAAGGCGCGATTATGCCTGTGACACCTAAATACTCTTCCGTGTGTGGTGTGCTCGCCTACTCTTCAATTGAACAACTGCCAATTGTACCCGATGTCGCCATCTTGTGTACTCACGCAAAATACAACGAGAAGATATTCGAACAATTAGCTGAAAAGAAAGTAAAAGCGGTGATCGTTCTATCGGCGGACATGCACTTTGCTAACGAACAAGGCGAGAGCATTCAAGACGCTTGCTTATCAGTTGCTAGAGACAATGGAATGCGAGTTCTTGGGCCTAATAGCTTAGGTTTGATTCTCCCTTGGGTAAACTTTAACGCTTCTTTCTCTCCTGTTACAGCCATCAAAGGCAAGATAGCTTTTATCTCTCAATCTGCGGCGATGTGTACCACGATTCTCGATTGGGCGAACGATAAAAACATTGGCTTTTCTGCCTTCGTATCGTTGGGAAATGCTCTTGATATCGACTTCGCTGACTTGCTAGACCACCTATGTACCGACTGTCACACAGAGGCGATCCTCCTTTATGTAGATACCATTAAAGATGCGCGTCGCTTTATGTCAGCGGCTCGGGCGGCGTCACGCAACCGTCGTATTCTGGTTTTGAAAGGTGGGAAAACGTCTGCAGGCCGAATTGCTGCAAGAGCACATACGGGTGGCGACGACACGTTAGATATTATCTACGACTCAGCCATCCGCCGCACCGGTATGCTTAGGGTAAACAATTCACATGAGCTTTTCGCAGCAGTAGAGACACTAACACATTCTGTACCGCTCCGAGGAGAAAGACTGGCGATTATCACTAATGGTGGCGGCCCTGCGATTATGGCCGTCGACACTCTTCTCCAGCGTGGCGGTAAACTTGCCGATCTGTCAGACGAATCTATTGAGAAACTGAGTGAGATTTTGCCTGCCAGTTGGAGCCACAATAACCCTATTGATATGGTCGGCGATGCAGACGAAAAACGCTACGTCAATACACTTAACGCGGTAATGGATGCAGACTGTGCTGATGCCATTCTTATCATGCATAGCCCATCAGCGGTGGCGCATTCAGAGCAAACGGCGAGCGCCATCGTTGAAGCCATTAAATCTCATCCACGGCATAGGCGTTTCAATTTTTTAACCAACTGGTCTGGAGAATTGACCGCGAAACCCGCCCGAGATATTTTTACTCAAGCCGGTATCCCGACCTATCGAACCCCAGAAAGTGCCGTGGTTGCCTTCATGCACTTGGTCGAGTACAGACGAAACCAAAAACAACTGATGGAGACACCAACGACTGCAGAACCTGTGCATATTGCAGAGCTCAACGAAGCCAAAAAATGGATTGAATCCAAGTTACTGGATGTAAATACAGTATCTTTAGATACACACCAAATTGGCACCTTTTTGCGCCACTTCAACTTCAAAGTACTACCTACTTGGATTGCATCAGACTCAAGTGAAGCCGTCCATGTTGCTGAGCAAATTGGTTATCCCGTGGCGGTTAAACTTCGTTCGCCGGATATTGCGCATAAATCCGACGTCCAAGGCGTGATGCTCAACTTACGTAACAGCAATGAAGTCGCAAATGCTTCTGAAGCGATATTGGATCGAACCAAGCTATCCTACCCGTCGGCTAATATTCACGGGCTGTTAGTACAAGGAATGGCAAAGCTGGCAGGTGGAGAAGAGATTCGAATCAAAGTCAAAACAGATGAAACTTTCGGCCCTGTAATTCTTATTGGTCAAGGCGGTTCTGAATGGGACGAATCAATTGATGCAGCATCTGCGCTGCCACCATTAAACATGGCGCTAGCTCGTTATTTGATCGTTCGAGCGATTAAGAGCGGCAAGATACGCCCGCAAAAATTACCGGAGCCAATGGACATTCATGGTTTGTCTGAACTGCTTGTTCGAGTTTCTCAAATGGTGGTTGATTGCCCTCAGGTATACGAGCTGGATATACATCCAGTATTGGCTAATGGTTCTGAGTTTACGATTCTCGATGCGGATTTGATTCTTAAAAAATATCAGGGAGATGCTCAGCAGCGCCTCGCTATACGCCCTTATCCGGTGGAATACGAGCAGATCATCACGCTTAAAGATGGAGAGGAAGTCTTGTTAAGGCCGATTCTTCCCGAAGACGAGCCACATCATGCCGACTTTATCCATAATGTATCTAAAGAAGATCTCTATAAACGATTCTTTACCGATGTCGGCGAGTTCAATCATGAGGCACTTGCCAACCTCACTCAGATTGATTACGACCGTGAGATGGCCTTTGTTGCCGTTAGCCAAAGTCGTGTAGGAAGCCCTATTATTGGCGTGTCGAGAGCGCTGATCAACCCAGACAATACCGATGCCGAGTTTGCGATTCTTATCCGGTCCGACCTTAAAGGTAACGGTTTAGGTAAGGTGCTAATGAAAAAGATCATCGAGTATTGCCAACATAAAGGAACTAAGCAGATGTCAGGTATGACGATGCCAACTAATCGCGGTATGCTCATGCTGGCTCAAGGGCTCGGATTTAAGTTAGATGTGCAGTTTGAAGATGGAACTGCAGATATGGTACTCCCCCTCAACTAGCCTCGGTTGTTTATTGTTAAGTCGCTCGTCTTGGGCGACTTGACCTTTTCGTTCAGAAACTCTTTGGTATTTATCTTGCGCGATGAAATTTGTCGGAGTATGATTAATCGCAATTCGACGATAGACTATAAAGTGAGTAGAAAATGTCTAATCCGTGCAGCAGCGCTAATACAAAAGCATTCGAATCTTCAGAGCAAGATCTGGCGCTAGAACAGAAGTTCTCGGCACAAGCGAAAGCTTTGTCTCACCCTGCTCGCGTCCGTATCGTGAAGATTCTTTTAAACTTAGAAAAGTTAGGTGGCTGTTTAAACAGCGATTTAGTTTCAGAACTCGGCTTGGCGCAATCTACCGTATCTGAGCATCTACGAATCCTTAAACAGGCAGGATTTATTAGCGCGGAATCAATACCACCTAAAGTCTGCTATCGCGTTGATAAAACGGAAATTGAACACTTTTCGAATCGTTACGCGTCAATATTTAGTTAGTACTTAGTTTAACAGTGTATAAGCGGGAAGAGAGCATCTTCCCATTTTTTAACCTTTTACAATCGTCATTCGACGATAAACGAAAGAGAGCGTTGCAATGAATCAACAAGTCGCAACAAACCGCACAGCGCCATCGGCGGCAAACAACATGAGCTTTTTAGATCGCTACCTCACGGTATGGATTTTTGTCGCTATGGCAGTGGGTATTGCTATTGGAGTAGCTTTCCCTCAAGTGGCAGAGTGGAATGAATCTATGTCAGTAGGAAGTACAAATATCCCACTCGCTATTGGCTTGATCTTAATGATGTACCCGCCATTGGCGAAGGTTGACTATGGCTTGTTAGGTAAGGTTCGAAAAGACAAAAAGGCAATTCAGTTGTCTTTGTTTATGAACTGGATAGTTGGTCCTATCCTAATGTTTGTCCTTGCTCTGGTATTCTTAGGCGATAAACCAGGGTACATGGTCGGTATCATTCTTATTGGTTTAGCAAGGTGCATTGCAATGGTACTTGTTTGGAATGATATCGGTGGCGGCAACAAAGAGTACGGAGCGGCCTTGGTTGCATTGAACAGCGCATTCCAAATCGTGACATACAGCTTTATGGCCTGGCTATTCATTACCGTTCTTCCACCGATACTTGGCTACCAAGGGTTTGATGTTGATATCTCGATGATAGACATTGCCGAAAGCGTTTTGATTTATCTTGGTATTCCGTTCTTAGCCGGTTTTGTTAGCCGTAAATGGTTAACTAAATTAAAGGGAGAACAATGGTATAACGAAGTGTTTCTTCCACGTATTTCACCGATTACCTTGATTGCTCTGCTAGCTACTATTGTTCTGATGTTCAGTTTAAAAGGTGAAATGATTTTCGAACTGCCGATGGATGTGGTTCGAGTAGCGATTCCATTAGCGATCTACTTTGTCGTTATGTTCTTTGTGAGTTTCTTTGTCGGTAAAAAAATGGGCATTGACTATGATAAGAATGCCTCTATTGCTTTCACCGCAACGGGTAACAACTTTGAATTAGCGATTGCGGTGAGTATTGCGGTGTTCGGTCTTAACTCTGATCAAGCCTTTGCAGGTGTGATTGGCCCACTGATTGAAGTTCCCGTTCTGATTGCACTTGTTAACGTAGCGCTAAGAATGAAGAACAAGTACTACGCTTAGTTTTGAATCTTGCCAAGACTAGCTTATCCAATGTCTAGTCTTGGCTTTACTTCATTTGCAGAATGAAAGCTGCGAACACACTTGGTCGAACGGCATCGGCTTGTAAAAGTAATAGCCTTGTATCGACTCAATCCCCAAGCTTGAGATGAAATCAAGTTCCTCTATTGTTTCTACCCCTTCGACGGTAATCTCCGCACCAGAGAGTCTGACCAAATCAGTGGTAAGACGGAACATTTCTCGACCATTTTTATGACCAATGTTAGTCACTAATGAGCGGTCAATTTTAACCTTGTCATATTCGTAGTTAATTAGGTTTCCAATAGAGGAATACCCTGCCCCAAAGTCATCTAGTGCGATGCTGACCCCTGCACGTTTTAATTGGGTGAACACTTTCCGCATCTGGTTTTCGTCTTGAATGAGTACATCTTCAGTGATCTCCAGTTCAACTTGGTGATACTGAAGGTTACTTTGGATAATCATCGAAAGAACGGTGTCTGCAAACCCTTTAATTAGGAAAGTTTGCGGTGACACATTGATCGATACTTTAAATTCAGGATTCAACGCTAAGGAAGAGACTTCCTGTAATGCTCTTTTAATTACCCATGTATCAACTTCCGGTATTAGCCCCAACTTTGCAAAGCTTTGTAAAAATGTCGGTGGCGTAATTACCCCTGTCGACGCTTTATGTCTGATTAGAGCTTCGAGTGACGTTATGCAGTTTTTCTCGATGTTCATTTGTGGCTGATAGTAGAGAATGAACTCGCCGGATTGTTGAAGCTCTTTAATATGCTGGTAGGCACGTAGGTCTTCACCCTGACGTAGCAAGACCCTACTTGCATTAAGTTTTGCGTGTAGTTTGTCGTGAAATAGCCTGTTAGTTTCTTTTGGGATAGCAAAAGGATAGATGACATTTTCGTTCATTAAGGAAATAAGCCAATTGGTTCAAATTACATGACGCTTATTGATGCGTATATGTTGCCTGAAACACAGCGATTCCTTAATGATGTGATTGTATCCTTTTGCTGTGTTTGATGTCTCAGTGATAGACCACTAAGCTCATATCGGCAATTGAGGGCACCATACTCCTTTCTCACACAAAGTTCTAATTAGAAAATTAACTGTGATGACAAACAATAATTATCGAGAAGTATGGTGATTGATTTAGGTAATTGCCCTTTGGAATTTAACGGTCTGCAGGATGATTTACGCCATCATGCGTGACAATGTCACCTAGATCAAATGGGTTGACTCCTTCTAAACAGCCGACATTAAAGCCATATTCGTCAGGGAATGAGCGCCTTTGATGGTGGGTGTAAATCCCACAGTTCGAGCAGAAATAATGTTTAGCCGTGTTGGTATTAAACTGATAAAGCTTGAGTGTATCTTCACCTTTGAGAATGCGAATACCATCTAACTTGACCGACGCGACAATAGCTCCCTTTCTTCGGCATATAGAGCAATCACAGCGGCGAGGCTTCTCAATTCCATTTGGTAGGCTAAGCTCAAATTCAACCTCACCGCAGTGGCAACTGGCCTTATGTTTGGATTGTATTGGTGTGTTCCCTACTTGTTTAATCATTTATCCTCCTGACATTGTCTTATACTTTTTCTACTTCTTTTTCGGTTGAAAATCGCTCCTCGTAGATTTGCATAAAGTCGGCGCGAATTTCTTGTTCTAGATGTGTAGCCTTATCCGTTGGGCAGAACAGCATAAAGTGAACAATCTGCTCGCCTGTGCTGCCGCTAGTAATATGAATGTGAGGTTCTGCGCCCGGCAAATCGACACCTGCGTGCTTTTCAATCACTGTGTTGTAGCGCGTCGCCACCTCATAAAAGTAACTTGTGTGTCCATCGATCTTTTCTAGCATTGTCGGGATCAATGGATAAAGATTAACAAACTCAGGTACAACGATAGAAAAGTCGTGGTACACGTAGCGCTTCATAAAGTTGAGGTTTTTTACTGGATAGGTAAAAAACATGCTGTTTGGCAACGTCGCGGTTTTACCCGTGTAATGATACTGGCCGTGATGCAAATCGATTTCCTGAATGACCGTTGCCATCATGTTGTGCTCGATGACTTCACCACAGATTTTTCCGACTTCAATCCAATCGCCAATACGGAATGAACGCGAGCTCGCGCGTTGAATCGATCCTGTGAAACAAAGAATGATCTCCTTTGAAGCGACGACGATTGCAACAGCGATAGCAGTCACTGAAAGTGCAAATTCATTGATCTCTGATTGCCACAGAATGAACAGTAGAAGCACAGTAGTGATAAAGGTGCCATTCTTTGTTCGCGACATCCAACTGCGTTGTTCTTCTGAAACAAAAGCAACATCGCCACGAATCATAGAAAGAATTATGCGTCGGACTAATGCGATCAAAACGATGATTAAAACTGTAAAAACGAGTTTATGAGTTAGAAGAAAATCGATTACGGCTTGTACTTTCTCCACGCTCTGCTCCTATTAACTGAAAAGGGGCAAATGCCCCTTTGTTGAATTGGTTTAGTGTTAGATGAACTTCACGAAATCTAACTTCCCATACAACTGAGAAGAGATCTAGTGTTGCAGTGTAATATTGCAATACGTGTTATATCTTGAGTTTACGCTACTTGTACCGAGCCGAAGTGATAAACTCGCCAAATGTCTCACACCAAACAACGACGGTATTGTAGTCCTGAATAGCAAAATCTTTAGGGAGACTTACGGTAAATCGATCGAAGCTCTTTACTTCCCCAACCTGCACCATCGTCTGCTTTTGAGCATTAAAATCTGCCTCTGTTTCTACAAACGTTGGTGAAAAGTACAGTTTATAATCAGGCCCAGGAGCCAACTCACCGACAAAGGCCACTTTATCTGCACTGATCGAGACGGAACCCTCACCCCAGTGGAGAAAATCACTGTCTTTGCGGTCTTTCTGAAATGAGGCGTTATAAATTGCGTTATTAGTAACGGTTTGGACGTCACTCATGCTGGGAGATGTTGGTTGAATAAGGATGGGCAACGCATAAATGCCAAGAGCGAAGCCCAATCCAATACACGCACAATGCGTAATGATCAAAAGGAGTTTTTTCATCCTGATATCCATTGAAGTAATCTATATTAATAAATGTATATGATTTTCAATGAAATATCAGGTTTACGTTAGGTGTTTATTGGGATTTAAGCGCTGTTTTCTCTGCAAGAGTCACTATAACTTTCACAGCTTGCTCCATCCCCTCAATTGAAATGAATTCATGAATACCATGGAAATTGTAGCCGCCTGTAAATATGTTAGGGCAAGGTAAGCCCATAAACGAGAGCCTTGCACCGTCTGTCCCACCACGTATTGGTTTGATTTGTGGTTCAACGTCACAGGCAATCATGGCCTCTTTTGCTAATTCAATGACATGAGGGAATGGCTCTACTTGTTCTCTCATATTGAAATAGCTATCAGTCAGTTTGAGTTCTACACGTCCATGTTCAAGCTTTTCATTGAGCTCTGCCACTTTATCAATCATGAATTGTTTGCGCTTTTCTTGAGAGTCGCGGTCAAAGTCTCGAATGATATAGCCTAGCTCGCTTCTCGCAACGGACATATCTGCCGATTTAAGATGGTAGAAACCTTCATAGCCTTCAGTACATTCTGGCGTCTGTTCTGTAGGCATCATTAACTGAAATTGCGCGGCAACGTTCATGGAGTTAATCATTTTGTTTTTGGCCGTTCCCGGGTGAACATTGACGCCATAACAAATAACATCAGCGCTGGTGGCGTTAAAGTTTTCATATTCGAGTTCGCCAACCGGGCCACCATCAATAGTGTATGCCCATTCTGCGCCAAATTTTTCTACATTAAACAGATTCGCACCACGGCCAATTTCTTCATCAGGTGTGAACCCGATACAAATATCTCCATGTGGGATATCAGGATTGCTAATTAGATCTGAAATGGCAGAGAGGATCTCGGCGATCCCTGCTTTGTTGTCAGCCCCGAGAAGTGTCGTTCCATCGGTTGTGATCAAATTGTGACCATGCAATTTGTGAAGGTCTGGGTACTGTATCGGAGAAAGAACCTCGTCTCCCTTGCCTAACGCGATATCACCGCCTTGGTAGTCATCAATGATCTGCGGTTTTACATTTTCACCAGACGCGTCAGGTGCCGTATCCATATGGGCGATAAACCCAATAGCAGGGACAGGATAGTCAACATTGCTTGGTAGCCTTGCCATCAAATAACCATTGTGGTCTAGTGAAATGTCCGCTAAACCGAGCTCTTCAAGCTCTTTCTTTAAAAATCGAGCAAACGTCAGTTGTCCTTCACTGCTAGGGCAAGCCGTATTTGCTGGATTTGATTGGGTATTAAAAGCCACATAGCGCAAAAAGCGTTGAACTAATTCATTCATAGCAAGATCTCTTATAATTCTGATATTAAAAACGTTGAACTTAGAACATCCTACGCCTTCTAATTTGGAAAATTTTGCTATAAATCAGGTTTTACGCAATCAGTGCCATACATGATGTCATTTTAAGTTTCCGAATATTAGCTATAAAAAAACCGAATAGTCTCCTATTCGGTTTGTAAGCGAAATGATGCGGATTAAAGCAAGATAAAGATCCCTGCTAAACATGCGCTCATCAGGTTAGCTAAAGTACCGGCCAGTACAGCCTTAATGCCAAGATTAGCAACATCAGAACGACGCTCTGGAGCAATCACACCGATTGAACCGAGCTGAATGGCGATTGAGCCAATATTCGCGAATCCACATAGTGCGAAAGTGATAATGACCTGAGTATGTTCAGACAGCATCGCTTTGTGTTCAACGAAGTCAATAAAGGCAACAAATTCGTTCATTACAATCTTTTGGCCAATGTACGAACCCGCCATCAACACTTCATTTGAAGGAACACCAATTAACCAAGCAAGCGGAGAAAACAGGTAGCCAAATAGCGCTTGAAGTGTCACACCACTAAAACCAGCCACTTCGCCTAAGCTCTCAAGGCCTGTGTTAACCATTGCAATAACACTAACAAACGCGATCAGCATAGTACCGACAGCGACCGCTACCTTCATACCGTTCATCGCACCGCTTGCAAGCGCATCAATCACATTGCTATCTTGCGCTTTGTCCATCTCAATATCGGATTGGTCGATAGGTGTTTCACGTTCAGGAACGATGATCTTTGCCATCATTAAACTACCTGGAGCGGCCATAAAACTTGCTGCAATTAGGTATTTCAGTTCTACGCCTAACCCTGCGTATCCACCGAGTACACTACCGGCTACTGACGCCATACCACCTGCCATTACCGCAAATAGTTCAGAACGAGTCATTCTAGAAAGGAATGGACGAACAAGAAGTGGAGACTCGCCTTGAGAAAGGAATATGTTACCAGTCGCTACAAGAGATTCAGCTTTACTTGTCCCTAGGAACTTCTGGATACCACCACCGATAAACTCGATAACTTTCTGCATTATGCCTAGGTAATAAAGAGCAGAGATAAGAGCGCTGAAAAAGATGATGATAGGAAGAACGCGAACCGCGAAGATAAAGCCAGTGTTGGCAAGGTCACCGAATAAGAAGCCAATACCTTCATCAGCAAAGCCAAGTAAGCTAGAAACACCACTGCTTAGACTAGTCAGAGCAGCTTGCCCCCACGGGAAGTAAAGAACCAGAGCGGCGAAACCAACTTGGAGTAACAGCGCGCGTGACACTGTTTTCCAGTTAATTGATTTACGACTTTCAGACAGTAAAACCGCACATAGCAACAATGCGATGACACCGATTAAGCCAAACAAAACATTCATTAAAGATTACCTCTACAAGCATTGAATAGGTAGCTGGTCCGGTCCGTGGGGTCATTCACCATTCCTTGTGACGGCTTGTATTGGTAGAGCTGTTGCTCTCAACCGGGCGGAAAGTATAGCGCCCGATATGAGATATTCATCACATATTTTTACGCAAACGTTCAACCGCTCACTCAGTAACCAAACTAATGAGTGATCAGCGAATGATTCGCTTTTAGGAGTTATTTTGTTAGCTGGCTCATATGAACCCCATTGCTATAAAACCTTGAACTAAGATCACAAAATTCGTTGATATACATTACAAATCTAATTATAAAGTTTGCGCTTCTAGGGAAAGCATCTAATTTTAAGTAAGAATTCTTAACGTACTTTTTGGTAACGACAATAAATTCTCTAACAACGTCAATGGCTACTAGCAAATACAACGAATATTGCCCCGCAGATCTGGCGGGGCTTTTTTGTATAAGGTTTTCGAGTAGTAATTATTGTTGAAAACGTTAGAATACCTCCCCATTTACTTTTGCCAGATTACTAGCATGCAACGCGATTACACTTATCATTGCTTATCTCAAATGCCACGAGAAGAGTTAGAAGAACTTAGCTTGAGAATGGTTCACCGTTTGGTACCTGAAGAATCTATGACAGAGCTTTTCACTTTTGATTTAGATGAGGCAGAAGACGAAGACAAGCTTCAAGAAGCCCAGTTTGATGCGATGTTGCGCATGAGTGCAATCGCGCTTAGTGAGCTCCCTGCTCTATTTGAAGCGTCAGAAAGTAAAGAGCAAAACATCCAACGTATGCAACGCCTATTATTGTGGCATTTCTACTCGGTTTCGTTTCATCTTGAACGAGCGATCCCTCTTGAGACACACTGCAACCATGTAGAAATCATTGTCAAACAGTCACCACAGAATGCTCTTGAATGGGTAACCACACTGACTGATCTGCTACGCCAATACTCGCAGATAGCACAAGGTTCTTAACCAAATCGCCGACCGTTTTACGGTTGGCGTTATAAAATTTCCACTCGGACTCGTTAAAACATTGACCATTTGAATGTGTTTTAGACATACTCAAACTTTAAGCCTCAGAATGTATTAATGAATTGCGCTACCTCGTTCTCATCTCTACCTTTTTATCTACTGTAACGTATGCTGATGGCGAAGTTGATTACTCCGATTGCCATAGTCAGCCAGATAGTGCAGAGATCCTCGACTCCGCTTTTAGCTATGTGAATACCAAGCTTTGTGAACCTGCGATTTGGTTTGATAGTTTTTTCGTTGATGAGCGAGTAGACCAAGACGCACGTGCTGGCAGCACTGTTCGTTGGAGAAATGATTTCTCTTATATAGAGGGTGAAGGCTACAAGTTTAAGACTCGATTCAAAGCGCGCTTTCACTTACCTAAAGTAACCAAACGACTTAAGGTGGTTTTCGAATCGGATGAAGAAGATGACTTATTCGACTTGTTCCCGCAAACGAGCAAAGATGCCGAAAATACGTTTGGTCTTAGATACGATTGGCTAAGTAAAGAACGCTATAGTTTCAACGTTAAGGTCAATGCAAGACCGGGTATCGAAGGACGTTTTCGATATACATACCCTATCAATGATGAATGGTTACTGCGCGTGACTCAGAAGTTGTATCAGAAGAAAAGCGTAACGGGTGAATCTACCGATATTGACTTAGATTATTCAATCAACCGCGACTTCTTGCTTCGCTGGAGCAACTACGCTCAGTGGGAAAGCGATATCAAGGGCTGGGAAGTAGGTACAGGGTTTACACTCTATCAGCATATTTCCGACCATCAGGCTCTTAGTTATCAATTAAGTACCACGGGAACTAACCGACCTTTCCATTACATTACCAATACTCACGCCTCCGTGACTTATCGACAGAATGTATGGCGCACTTGGCTGTTTTACGAGTTGATCCCTGAGTACAACTGGAATCGTGAAGAAGATACACAAAGAGAAGGTGAAGCAAAAATGACGTTTAGATTAGAAATCCTGTTCAATAATATTTAGCGCCAGAATAATTGCCGGCGCTATGAGTTTTTACTATTCGTTTTCTAGCACTACACGAGCGTTTTGAGCCTGAATAGGTCGATTGTTTTTCCCCATTACTTGTTTAAATAGTTTCGTTTGCTCCTGACTCAGTGTCTGTGCTTGTTTCAAAACGAACCAGCGCACGCCTTCCGAGCAAGGCGGTGTTGTTAACGAGCCGTTAAAGCGATAGTAATGCTCGATATCCGGGATCATATCCGCTACGTTAATAGAATGATTCAACGTAACAGTTTGGCCTGACTTTGGTGACGTCTCTAATAAAGTGGCGATTTCACTATTGCTAGTTGGAGACGTGTTATACATAACAGCCAGCACTGCTAGGTTGCCATTACTGTCCGCGTTTACGAAATGAGCTTCGAGTGGAAAGCTTTGGCTCTTGATTAGGTTTTCTGATGGTGTATGAAAGTGAAACTGAATGAGGTTAAATGCCTTGCCATCAACGGTGAAAGTATTATCTCCTTCAACCACTCCTTGCAGCGTATGCCCATTGTTGGTCAGTGCAGTGACCTTTCCAGAATAATCAAGATTTAACTCTGCGATGTTTGCCGTAACTTCATCTTTAACGTCGATTGGGCTTTGGTTCTTTCCAGATTGGCACTCTGCACCAAACTCCCCCCAGTGCTGTGGTCCGGTATCTCCTTCATAACTCCATTGTGCAGAATGAGCTGTAGTACCGACTAATGCTGTTGCTAAGCCAATTGATAATAGTGTTTTGTTCATTTTTATTCCTATAGATCACTAACGTTGACGATCATAATACGTTGGTGAGAAATGCCATGAACAGATAGAAAACTATGATTACCTACAATAGTTGGAAGCAGGTGCAAAGGAATTGAAATCTATATAAATATCAACAGATTATTATGAGAGTTGACGCTATTTTTAGCTTTGTTTGGCGAGCATATACCGAGTGCTACGCCCTGCACCTGATTTTACTAAACATCCCTGCTCTACTAAGGCTGTTAAATGTCGAGTCGCTGTTGGTTTACTGACTTTCGCTACTTTGTGATATTGAGAGGTATTAATACCATCAACAAAATCACCATCAAGCATTCGATTAAGAACCTTTGCTTGCTCTGACGTCAATTGAGTCTGATCTACGTCTCGCCAGAAATTGGTTTTAAACACAGTTTGTTGAATCTCTTTTAAGACTTCATCAAAGGTTTCATTCAAGACGTCAAGAAACCATACCACCCAGTCCGTAATATCGACATTACCCTTCTGCGTTTTTTCTAGAATTTGATAGTAACTTTTTCGATTCGCCAATATACCTACTGACATCGCATAGAAACGAACTGATTGCTGATCCGCTTGAGCTAGAGCCAAATCGGTTAACAAACGCGTGATTCGCCCATTGCCATCATCGAGTGGGTGCAGAGTAACAAACCACAGGTGTGTGATGGCTGCTCGAAGCAATGGATCCAAAGTCGTGTTTTGCTTTGAATGATTGAACCAAGCCACGAACTGGTCGAGCTCCGTATCAAGCCTCTCTCTCCCCGGTGCTTCAAAGTGAACAACTGGCCTATCGATTCGCCCGGACACTACCTGCATAGGCGCAGTCCCTCGGAGTTGACCGCCAACAACAGGGTTGAATAGCGTGTAACCGTCAGGGAAAAGCCTATCGTGCCAGTGTAGGATTCTTTCTATGGTAAGAGGAGCATCAAGGTTATCGACAGCATCTAGCATAATCTCGGCAAGCCCATCTGTTTGCTCTGTCGTTGGGAAAGGTCGCTCTTCTGTCAAACCAAGTTTGTTCGCGAGCGAAGAACGAACTGAAAATGCATTCAGCTTTTCACCTTCAATCGCACTAGAATGGACGATGTTGGCTAACAAGGTATCAAGCATACTTTTGTTCTGATCTTGAGGCTGGCTAGTCATCCTACCCAGTAAGATACCTTGGTTTAGTCGTGTCTTCCTAAGCAATGGATCTACGACCGCTTCATCCCAATAAAAGTGAGGCCAATTTTTTTGCTCCCAGATCCACATAACAACACCTTGATTCGAAAATTGCCCTTATTCAACTCATATTATGATTTGAATAACTAAATTATTCAAATCATATAGTGATTTGTTTAGGTTCCTTATTCGAATCACCCGTTAACTAGAAATGGGAAAATCTACAAGGCACTATTGCTGGATACAAAAAAGACGCCTCGATTTAACTCGAGGCGTCATTCAGTTTCTGGGGCATTTCTAAGTGCAAATCAGGGCTATTTTTGCTGTTCACTGTCCGGATAACCAGTTAGCTAGCAACATGCCATAATCAGCCTAGTATTTCCCTACTCCCAATCTAGGATAACTTTTCCTGACTTACCGCTACGCATAGCGTCAAAGCCTTGTTGGAAATCATCAATCTTGTAGTGGTGAGTGATAATTGGCGTTAGATCTAGACCTGACTGGATCAATGAAGCCATCTTGTACCATGTCTCAAACATTTCACGACCATAGATGCCTTTGATCACCAAACCTTTAAAGATCACTTGGTTCCAATCGATACCCATATCTGATGGTGGGATACCTAGTAGTGCAATACGACCACCGTGATTCATTGTTTTAAGCATCGAGTTGAATGCAGAAGGTACGCCAGACATTTCAAGACCAACATCAAAGCCTTCTGTCATGCCAAGCTCTTCCATAACGTCTTCAAGCTTTTGCTCAGCAACGTTTACTGCGCGAGTCACGCCCATCTTACGAGCTAGATCTAAGCGGTATTCGTTAACGTCAGTAATGACAACGTGTCGAGCACCAACGTGTTTAGCGACTGCCGCCGCCATGATACCGATAGGACCAGCGCCAGTAATTAGAACGTCTTCACCAACAAGATCAAAAGACAGTGCCGTATGAACAGCGTTACCAAACGGGTCAAAGATCGAGGCTAAATCGTCTGAGATACCTTCTGGGATCTTAAATGCGTTAAATGCAGGAATAACAAGATATTCAGCAAATGCACCTTCACGGTTAACACCCACGCCGACCGTATTACGACATAAGTGTGTACGACCGCCACGACAGTTACGACAGTGACCACAGGTAATATGGCCTTCACCTGATACGCGATCGCCAATTTCAAAGCCGCGAACTTCTTGGCCGATACCAACAACTTCACCCACGTATTCATGGCCGACAACCATAGGCACAGGGATAGTGTTTTGCGACCACTCATCCCAGTTGTAAATGTGCACGTCAGTGCCACAAATTGCCGTTTTCTTAATACGAATAAGAAGATCATTGTGACCAAGCTCTGGCTTGTCCACTTCTGTCATCCAAATGCCTTCTTCAGGCTTAAGTTTTGATAGTGCTTTGATTTTCATTACTTAATGATCTCCATGTCGCGACCTACTTCGATAAATGCATCGATCGCTCGGTCTAGCTGCTCACGTGAGTGCGCCGCTGACATTTGTGTACGGATACGAGCTTGACCTTTTGGTACTACTGGGAATGAGAACCCTACAACATAGATACCTTTTTCCAGGGCGCGCTCTGCAAACTCAGCGGCTACCTTAGCGTCGCCAAGCATGATAGGAATGATTGCATGGTCTGCACCACCCATAGTGAAGCCTGCCTCTTCCATACGTGTACGGAAGTGCGCAGCGTTTTCCCATAGTTGGTCACGTAGGTCGCCGCTTTGCTCTAGAAGGTCTAAGACGCGGATAGAAGCGTTAACAATGGCCGGTGCAACAGAGTTCGAGAACAAGTAAGGACGCGAGCGCTGACGTAGCCAATCGATGACTTCTGCTTTACCAGATGTATAACCACCTGAAGCACCACCCATCGCTTTACCTAGCGTACCCGTAATAATGTCGATGCGGTCAACAACATCATGGTATTCGTGTGTACCCGCGCCAGTTTTACCCATAAAACCAACAGCGTGAGAATCATCAACCATAGTCAATGCGCCGTACTTATCCGCAAGGTCACAGATAGCTGGAAGGTTTGCTACCACACCGTCCATAGAGAACACACCGTCAGTGACGATAAGAATATGACGAGCACCCGCTTCTTTAGCTGCGATAAGTTGCTGCTCTAGTTCTTCCATATTGTTGTTCGAGTAGCGGAAACGCATAGCTTTACACAGACGAACACCGTCAATGATTGAAGCGTGATTCAGAGCGTCAGAAATGATCGCATCTTCTTTACCTAGAATAGTTTCAAACAGACCTGCGTTTGCATCGAAACAAGAGGTGTACAGGATAGTATCTTCTTTACCTAGGAACTTAGACAGTTTTTGTTCTAGTTCTTTATGGATGTCTTGAGTACCACAGATAAAGCGAACAGAAGCCATACCGAAACCGTGTACGTCCATGCCCTGCTTACCCGCTTCAATTAGCTCTGGGTGGTTTGCTAAACCAAGGTAGTTGTTTGCACAGAAGTTAAGTACTTCTTCACCAGTAGAGATCTTAACAGCCGCTTGCTGCTGAGACGTAACCACACGCTCTGACTTGTAAAGACCTTCAGCCTTTACTTCTTCAATTTGGTTTTGAATCTGTTCGTAGAATGCAGAAGACATTTCAAATTCCTTCCTAGTTATTATGCGCATTGCTTATTGTAGGGTTCTAGCCGATTGCTAGAGCCAAAATCTGATGTTGTAAGTGTAATTCAAGCACGTGTTTTTCATTATCCCGTTAGTTGGAAAAACATTATTGAATCCAAGGCACAAATAATGCTTTTTAATGATGACCGTCACATTTACAAGGTATAAAATGGCTTCAAATAATTATTTGAAGCCATTGAAATGAAGAATACGAAGTTGATTGCGCTACTCCCCGATTTAGCGAGTTTTATTCTTATCGTTGATGAAGGCAGTTTTACTGCTGCAGCTAAGATTCTCGATGTGACCCCTTCTGCACTAAGCAAATTGGTTACGCGACTAGAGACATCTCTTTCCGTCAAATTGTTCGAGCGCACTACGCGTAAGCTGATAATCACCCACTCTGGTCAACAGGTATATGATCAGGCTTTAGTGATGGTTGATGCAGCAAAGCGAGCAGTAGAACTCTCTACGACAGACCATCAAGATATGTCTGGAGCGTTAACCGTTGCAGCGCCAGAGGCATTCTTAAACTCAGTATTGCAGCCCCATGTTGTTCCGTTTTTGCAAAAGTACCCTGAAATACAGCTAAAACTGCGCGCTGCAGATGGAGAAATCGACCTAATCCGTGATGGAATCGATGTTGCGTTTAAACTGACGGATAAGCCTGACGAGAACTTGGTACTCAAAGAAGTCAGTAAAACCAACTTAGTTCTTTGTGCCAGCCCCGACTACATTGCCAAACGCGGGATGCCTAAACACCCAACAGAGCTGACTGAACACGATTGCCTCTATCTCGCAGAAACCGACAGCGATCATATATGGGATTTCTTCAAAGAAGATGAGTATCACTCTGTGGGAGTCTCTGGTCGTTACGCGGTCAACCATTCACAGATGCGATTGACGGGCGTTAAAAATGCGCTAGGTATCGGCATTTTTCATGACTTTGTTGTCTCAGAGGCGATTGAAAACAACGAAGTGATTCCTGTACTCGCTGATTGGACGATAAAAAGTAACTATCATGGAGCAATCGCCATGCAATACCCGCAAAACAAATACATGCCAGCGCGATTGCGTGGATTTATTGATTACATGACACAGCAACTGAGCGCAAAATAATACCAATCGGGATAAATAGCTGATTAGATAATTGCGCAGGAAAAATCGCTTAGAGCAAGGCATAGATTGCAGATAGCTAGTTGATCTACCTACAAAATCTATAACACAGCTATCAGCGATTTTAACCAGCAAGAATGACAGATGTTTATTCTGGTTGGTATAAGACAAGCCCCGATTTCGGGGCTTGTTGTTTATGACAAATAGGCTTTCAATTTTGGACTTCTTTTAACGAGCAACGTATCTAGGATTAACACGCTAATGATGGTCACGCCAGCCAAAGGGAAAAGAACGCTCACCAATATTATTGTTGCAGCGCCAACTTTCCAAATGCCCTCTTGTTCGAAACGGGCTGGTACACCCAACTTATTCTGATTAGTCGGGCGACGCACCCACCACATCAAAGCCCCTGTGACTGAAATAACGATAAACGCTAGACAGAAGAAGACATTCAGCAATTTATTTACGAGGCTTAAATCACCTTGGTGAAGTGAAACCCCTGCCGCCATAAGCTTAGCGACAACACTGTAATCATCCCAAGTAACGTCAATGAGCACTTCTCCAGTGTATTGGTCAAAGTGTGTCGTTCTATCTTTTCTTGGATCAGTGACGTCCCCCGCCATTGAGTTAGCAGATACAGTGTAAACGCCAGTCTCAGATTGAGGTAAATAGACTTTAAATTGGGTGAAGCCGAGTGATGTCGCTTTACTTACTATGCTATCGATTCCAACGCTCTGAGATGTATCAAAAGGTTGATCAGAATGATGCTCGTGGTGCCCCCCATGATGCCCTTGCGATTCAGGCACTGCAGCGAGTTCTAAGTTCCAAGGCATTTCTTCCTCACTACCGTGGTTTAAGTCTGCGTGAATTAAAGAAGATTCCGGTTTCTCCCCCCACGTGTAATAGGTAGGAAATGTATTCCAACCTTGGACCATTTTGGCGCCCCATACCCCTGCCCATGCGAGACCTGAAAGTAGAAACAGCAGTAAAACGATCGAAAGTGTTCCTCCTAAATTGGCGTGAAGATCTCGCATTAGAACACGCGACCCACTACGGATACGTACTTTGAGAAAACCCGCCTTAGTCGCATTATCTTTTGGTAACCAAAGATAAGTGCCGCTGACTAACAGCAGAATGCCTAAACTCGCAGACACTTCAATCAAGTAATCTCCCGATTGTCCAATCAGCAATGTTCCATGGATATCATTAGCAAGTTGATACCAACTGTCACTGCGATCGATTTCGCCTAGAACTTCACCGGAGTATGGATTGACCGTCACTAAAACAGACTTACCATCTTCATGCCTAACATTAAACCTGTTCGCCTTGGTACTTGATTCAGACGCTACGAATTGGGTGATTTGTGAGTCGGGATACTTTTCCTTGACTGAACGCAGTTGAATGGAAGGCGGTAGAGCTTGCGCCTGTGGATCAACTGTGATGATTTCACTGTATCTTGCTTGTTCAATTTCGTCATCAAATAGCATCACAAGCCCAGTGAGACTTAACATGAGCATAAATGGGATAACGAAAAGACCTGCATAGAAGTGCCAACGCCATGTGAGAAAATAACGAGCTTTTGCTTTAACCTTGTTTGAGTCGTCACTTTGAGATGAACGTAGTGAGCTCTTAGGTTGAGTCTGAGATTGACTACCCAACATTACAATTTCCTTTTTGAGCGCACAGCAAAAACCTCGAAACATTATCGAGTCTTCATTTAGTGCTGAGCTTTACTTTACTAAGTGGCTTATCTAGCCTTTGTTATTTGATTTATATGAAGTGGTATAAAGGTAATGCAGGTGGCGCTCGGGGGATAGCGAGCTGAAATCGTTCACTTAGAGCCAAATAAGCGTACGAGTCGAATGTCGCTATCGATGTTCTTCTAGAGTGAGTGGGTGTTGGAAGTGTGTCTTGGTGGAAGCTTGAGAAGTGACTAAATGGACAAGGCTTACTGTGCTGAGTTTCAACCTTTCCCTCTTCGACTTGGACTAGCTCAAAGCCATTGATAGTACAAAGTGTCGCCCACACGCCAGCACTGGCACCATGAGCATTGATGACAGGCATCAAAGTCACAAGTACCCAACTTAGGGTACTTGCGATTAGCATAGTTCGCTTGAAGCTTGATGTCCGTATCATAGTCACTCTCAATCAATTGAGAGTAAATATATAACCTTTTACTAACAAACTCAGTAAGGCTCGCTAAAAAACCTAACAAGGATCATGGTATTAGCACTGCCAATTCGAAATTTGCTGACTTATTAGCCGAACAGCTTGCTCCAAATACTTGGGTTACGTTTATCGTGGTATTCCTCTCGAAGAGCATCGACGGTTTTTAACTCAGATTTTGCCGCTTCTAGATCGCCCGAGTCTAGTTTCTTCTCAACAGAATCAAGCGCTACGGAAAGCTTACTAAAGCCCTCAAAATAAATATCAAATTTCTCAGGTGGGTAATTACCGCGCTTAGACTGCTCGACTAACTCAGAAAGGTTACTTACAGCAGATTTCATCTCGCTAACTTCGGTCGCTTCAGCGGCATGTTTAAACTCTACTTTCATCTGCTTCATTGCAGCTTTAAGATCAAAATCACTCGCAAAAGCTTGTGCTGACATAGCTAAGGCTAAAACTGGGAATAACTTTCTCATTATATTTTTCTTTTGTGTGGGAATAGGAACAGGGAGTGTACTGAATTTAGTCAGCACACTAGAAGCGAATATTGTATCAACTTATAAATGCTGATACTCAGAAATGGTTGAATGGCCTCGAAGCGCCAAGAACGCTAAGAATTGCTTTACACTGTGCGTAATGACTTGTGAGTCATCCACCCCGACATTAGTTAAAAGGTCAGAGACTTTTGAAAGGTTGCCTACGTCTTGGCAAAAGTGAGCGTCACTGCCTGTTGTGAAGTAGACTCCAATCTCTTTACCGAGTTTTACTATCTCAGCGCAACGTTCAACACTTCCTACGCGACTATTACCTTTTAAGGTAGTGTTATTAATTTCTATGGCAACGTTATGCTCTTTCGCACACCTCAACACTTGCTCATAATCAAAATCGAAGTTTGGATTGCCTAGGTGGCCAAGCGCATCTACCTTGCCACTCTTAATCGTGTTCAGTAGAGCAAGCGTATGGGACTGTTTATCACTTGGTTTGAATACAGGCTCATGAAAGCTCGCTATCACCCAATCGAGGCTTTTATAAGAAGTCGGATGGACATCCACTTCCCCGTTTGTATTGAGAATATTTGACTCTACACCACGGATTACCGCAACACCTTCGATGAACCTTGGTAAGACACGTTGGTTGGAAAAAAACCAATAGTGTGGTGCCCCTGGCATTGATTCGGCATGATCGGTTGTGCAGAACATCTCTAGACCATTTTCTTTCGCCATACGTGCGTTTTCTATCAAAGTGCTGTAGGCGTGACCACTGGCGTATGTGTGGGTATGGGTGTCGATAACGAGGTTCATAGTTCTATATGGATAGTGACAGTTGCCTGTTATGTTATCAGCCAATTTAGCTTCTTGCTTGTAATTCGTGCACCTGTTTACGTTATTGAACTTAGATGACAGATCTTGAAATTTTGCAGGATTCAGGAATTGTTCGATACTTATTAGGTGTCATGCTTATGGTCGAGCTATGAAAAAACACCGTTATTCTTTAAGTATTCATATCACTACTCTGTTTCTTGTTCTGACTACATTAGTAGGCTCGGTACTGATTTCTATTAGCTACAAACATGCACAGGACCTGCTTACTGGCAGTGCAAAAGAACTCAGTCAAGAGAACAGCCGCAAGCTTGAATCTACATTTCAGGTGAAAGCCGGACCGATATTAACTACACTCGATTTTATGTCGCTGAGCCAAGCCATCGATAGCCACAAATCGCCTGTTAGGCACATCCGATTTTTAACCTCACTGCAAACCATCTTCCAACGAAATCCGGGCGTCGTAGCACTCTACTATGCCAATGATTCTGGTGACTTTACGCTAGTCAGAGCATTAAGAACCAATGCGGATCGTGAGAGATTTGACGCTCCGAATAAAGCGTCACTGATGATCAATACCACACGTGTTTCGGGCCTAAATGAGTTTTACTTTTTAGATGGTGCCTACCGCAGTTTAGGTCACCGTAAAACCAAAGATAATGAGTTCGACCCAAGAGTTAGGCCGTGGTATATCAACGCTGACAAGGATGGGGTAATCAGGCTAACAGAGCCATATTTTTTTTACTTCCTAAAAACGAATGGCGTGACATTGTCACGTAGATCGCCCGACGGTACTAAAGTAGTTGGAGCTGATTTCACCCTTACTTCACTTTCCGACCAGATCAGTCAGATGGGCTACTCTGAAAACACCAAGCTGGTCTTATTTGACAACCAATTTAAGGTACTGGCTCGGCATAATCTGGAAGGCGTGACAGAAACGGATGGTGAAGTCACTTCAGATGCCTTAAAAGGAACCGTTTTTGAAGGTGTGATTAATCGTAGTTCAAGCCAAATCATTTACGAAACGGTCGAAGCAGACAACAAAAAATGGTCGGTAACATTAACGCCAGTTAACCTCAACAAACAGACACGTTTACTACTCGCAGAAGCAACGCCTCAAGATGACTTACTCGCTACTCTGCTTTCGATGAGAGACAAACAAGTCAGTGTTGCCCTTGCCATGCTACTGATGAGTTTTGTTGTCGTATGGCTCGTGGCGAGACGCTTAGCCAATCCACTGCACGCTTTGATGCGTCAAACCGATAATATTGCCCGTTTTGATTTCAAGAAAACACGTTACTCAAAAAGCGTAATTAAAGAAGTCGCAAACCTGACTGAATCGATAGAGCTCATGGAGCATACTCTCTATGACCTATTGAGGCTATTAAGAGACACCGCGAGCAATACTGATTTTTCAATTTTGGCAAAAACCATCGCGCATCAAAGCTTTTTGGTCACAAGAGCTGAAACGATCGTGCTTTATATCAAAGACGAAAAAGACAGCGGCTATACTGTCGCAGCAAATCACGCCATCATTCCTTTCAAAATCGATGTTAACGAGCTCGTCGCGCATACCGCATGGGTTGGTACCGATCTCGCCAAGGGTGAAATCGTCCATTTAAACCGCGAAGATAATGCGTTAGCAAATTATAGAGAATCTCTTTTTAATTCGGATGTTTACCTGTTTCCTTTGCACAACCGTGATAATCAATTAGTCGGAATTTTACTTTTAGGATATGAACGCACAATCACTCAAGAGCAAGCAGACAAGCATGCCTTCCTAAAAGAATTGTTGAGTTTTGCTGAAATCGCCAAAGAGAATATCGACAGAATTGAGCAACAAAAAGAGATGCTTAATGCGTTTGTCGAACTGATCGCTTCTGCGATTGATACCAAATCGCCCTATACTGGAAGCCACTGTCAACGCGTTCCTGAGTTAACCAAAATGCTTGTGCAAGCCGCCGTTGATGACGACACTCATTTTCCACTGTTTAGCATGTCAAAAGAACAGTGGGAAGAATTACATTTGGCTGCGTGGCTACATGATTGCGGCAAGGTAACCACGCCAGAATATGTGATTGATAAAGCCACCAAATTAGAAACCATCTATGACCGTATCCATGAAGTACGCATGCGGTTTGAGTTGTTGAAATCACAGGCTGAGGTCGAATATTGGAAAGGCGTTTCCAATGGTGGAGATAAACAGCAGCTTAAGGAAGCTTTACAACAGAAACAACGACAACTGGATGATGACTTCGCATTCATCGGTGAATGTAATCTTGGCGGTGAATCGATGAGTAAAGAAGCCCTCGCCCGCCTCAATACTATAAGCCAGTACAAATGGACAAGAACGCTGGACGACCAAGTTGGTGTTTCATGGGTAGAGAAAGCGCGATGCGCGTCTACTCAACCTCTTCCAGTAGATGAAACACTGCTAACGGACAAACAGGTTCATCAGATTCACTGGGATATTAGTGGCAAGCCACAGGACTTCTGGCAGGAAGAGTTCGTACTAAAACCTAGTGATTTGAAATATAACCGCGGCGAACTGTACAACTTATCTATTGAGCGCGGTACCTTAAACTCGGAGGAGCGCTTTATTATCAATGATCACATCATTCAAACCATAATGATGCTCAAGCGTTTACCTTACCCTCAACATTTGAAAAACGTGCCAGAAATCGCTGGCGGGCACCATGAACGGATAGATGGTCGCGGGTATCCTAAGGGGTTATACGAAGAAGAACTCTCTCTACCGGCAAGAGTGATGGCAATAGCCGATGTCTTTGAAGCACTCACTTCTAGTGACAGGCCTTACAAAAAGGCGAAAAACCTTTCCGAATCCATTGAAATCATGACTGATATGGCGACCAGTGGCCATATCGATCCGAAACTTTATTTAATTTTCCTTGAGCAATCGATTGACCAAGAATATGCGCAGCGATTCCTCGATAACTCCCAAATAACCGCTATAGATCGCGAGGATCACATGAGGCGAGTGAAAACCTTCATCAAATCGCACTTCTGATCCTACCAGTTGTGCGCCTATTCGAATCTTAACTCTAATTTAGAGTCATACCGTATAAATTTGCCACACCATTTATTTTCAACAACTTACGTTAGCTACTAGTCAATATTTAATCGATTGCCTTCTCAAAGGTTGATGTATGTCAAATAGTCATAGACAATACGCTGCCGTCTGTGAATATCGCCGTGACTTGTTACTAAACAGTTGCAATTAATAATTCAAATGGCATGAATTTTTGGTTTTGCCTATCAATACAATAGGTACGACCTATTTTATAATTTGAGGTGTCGTTGATACCGTTGGCAAACTTTAGTGCCAACAGCTTAGGCACATGCTAACTACCTCGTTTCTAAGGGAAAGATGATGGTAATACCAGAAAACAGCAGCATCGTTATTTTTGGTGCTTCGGGTGACTTAACCTATCGCAAGTTGATCCCTGCTTTATATCACCTTTACTCAAACAAACAGCTACCAAAAAACTTCGCCATTTTGGGTGTAAGCCGAACTGAGTACAGTGATGACTCTTACCGAGAGAAGCTAAAGCGTTCACTCCAAGAAATGGAGAAAACAGAACCCGCTACTCTTGATGCTTTTATTAATCATCTTCATTACCAAGCCATCAATACTTCAGATACTGCCGATTACGCGAAGCTATCAACCCGTCTTGACCAGCTATCTGAGCAGTACAGTTTCGAACAACGTAACACCCTATTCTATTTAGCTACACCTCCTAGCCTATATAGTGTAATCCCGGCAAGCCTTGCCGCTCATGGCCTAAACAGCGAAGAAGATGGTTGGAAGCGCCTGATCATTGAAAAGCCATTTGGTTATGATCTTGAATCTGCACAAAAGCTAGACAAAGAGATCCATGTTCACTTCCAAGAACATCAGATTTATCGCATTGACCACTACTTAGGTAAAGAAACGGTACAAAACCTTCTTGTATTCCGCTTCTCTAACGCAATGTTCGAACCTCTTTGGAACCGCAACTTCATTGATTATGTAGAAATCACTGGTGCTGAATTCCTGGGTGTTGAAGAACGTGGTGGATATTACGATGGTTCTGGTGCGGTTCGTGATATGTTCCAAAACCACTTGCTGCAAGTATTGGCAATGGTTGGCATGGAGCCACCTGCACAGATCAATGCTGACTCGATGCGTGACGAAGTCGTCAAAGTGCTTCAGTGTTTGAAACCGCTAGAAAAAGATGATTTACGAAACAACCTTGTGTTGGGTCAATATACAGAATCTGACGTTCGTGGCGAGTTCCTGCCAAGTTACCGTGATGAGCCAGGTGTAGCCGAAGATTCGCGCACAGAAACTTATGTCGGCCTTAAGGCGTACATTAATAACTGGCGTTGGAACGGCGTACCATTCTACGTACGCACAGGTAAACGTCTACCGACTCGCGTTACTGAAGTTGTCATCCACTTTAAGCAAACACCTCACCCAGTATTTGGCCAGAATGCTCCGGAAAACAAACTGATTATCCGCATTCAGCCAGATGAAGGGATTCAGATGAGCTTTGGCCTTAAAGAGCCTGGCGCAGGCTTTAATGCTAAAGAAGTGAAAATGAACTTCCACTACGCGTCTCTACAAGAAACGCAAATGCTAACCGCGTATGAGCGTCTTCTACTTGATGCGCTAAATGGCGATGCAACTTTGTTTGCACGTAGCGATGCTGTTGAAGCGTGTTGGAAGTACGTTCAACCGATTCTAGACTTCAAACAAGACCCGCAAGCCCTATTTGGATACGCTTGTGGTACGTGGGGACCAAAAGAGTCTGACGATTTGTTACAACGTGACGATCGTGCATGGCGATTCCCATGTAAAAACCTAACAGATACGGATTATTGCGAACTATGATCAATCACAAGATTTTTCAAACGGCTGACCAAGTTGTAGAAAGCCTAGCTAATGATATGAAAGCGTTCAGTGAGCTTGACCGCCCTGTTCACATTTCACTGTCTGGTGGCAGCACGCCAAAGATGCTGTTTAAACTTTTAGCTCAGGCACCCTATGCCGAAGGCATTCAATGGAACAACCTACACTTTTGGTGGGGAGACGAGCGTTGTGTTGCCCCTGATGATGCTGAAAGCAACTACGGTGAAGCTAACGCACTACTGTTTAGCCAAGTTGATCTACCTGCAGAGAACATTCACCGTATTCGTGGTGAAGATGAGCCAAAGGTTGAAGCTGAGCGTTTTGCTCAAGAAATGGCATCTGTAATCCCTGCTGAAAATGGTACACCAGTATTCGATTGGATACTTCTTGGTGTTGGCGCAGACGGTCACACGGCTTCGCTATTCCCAGGTCAAACAGACTATCAAGATGAGAACTTATCGGTGTTGGCTTCTCATCCAGAATCAGGTCAAATCCGCGTATCTAAAACCGCTAAGGTATTAGAAGCAGCGAAACGTATCAGCTACCTTGTACTTGGTGCAGGTAAAGTCGATATCGTAAACGAAATTCATACCACTCCAGCAAGTGAGCTGCCTTACCCTGCAGCTAAAATCCAGTCTAAGATTGGTGAGACGGAATGGTACTTAGATTCAGACGCAGCAGCAAAAATCGCTTAGTGCGAGCGTCCAAATAGGAAAATTGGAGAGAAATAATGAAAGGTGATATCGGTGTAATTGGCCTAGCAGTAATGGGTCAAAACCTTATCCTAAACATGAACGACAACGGCTTCAAAGTTGTTGCTCATAACCGTACTGCTGCGAAAGTAGACGAGTTTCTAGAAGGCCCTGCGAAAGGCACTAACATCGTTGGCGCATACTCTCTTGAAGAGCTAGTTGAGAAGCTAGAAGCACCACGTAAAGTGATGCTAATGGTTCGTGCTGGTGCAGTTGTTGACACTTTCATTGACAACCTAATCCCGCTTCTAGACGAAGGCGACATCATCATTGACGGTGGTAACACTAACTACCCTGATACAAACCGCCGCGTAGCACATTGTCGTGAAAAAGGTATTCACTTCATTGGTACTGGTGTTTCTGGTGGTGAAGAAGGTGCACGTTTTGGTCCTTCAATCATGCCGGGTGGCGCAGCTGAAGCTTGGGAAGCGGTTAAGCCTATCTTCCAAGGTATCTCTGCAAAAACTGACGCTGGTGAGCCTTGTTGTGATTGGGTTGGTAATGACGGTGCTGGTCACTTCGTTAAGATGGTACACAACGGCATCGAATACGGTGACATGCAACTTATCACGGAAGCTTACCAGTTCATGAAAGACGGTCTTGGTATGTCTGCTGACGAAATGCAAGCTGTATTCGCTGATTGGAACAAGACTGAGCTAGACAGCTACCTTGTTGAAATCACTGCAGACATCCTTGGCTACAAAGATGAAGACGGTGAGCCACTAGTAGAGAAGATCCTCGACACTGCAGGCCAAAAAGGTACAGGTAAATGGACAGGCATCAACGCGCTAGACCTAGGTATTCCACTAACGCTTATCTCTGAGTCTGTATTCTCTCGTTGCCTATCTGCACTAAAAGACCAACGTGTTGAAGCTGAATCTCTATTCGGTAAGACAATCACACCAGTTGAAGGCGATAAGCAAGAGTGGGTTGATGCACTACGTCAAGCTCTACTAGCTTCTAAGATCATCTCTTACGCACAAGGCTTCATGCTAATGCGCGAAGCATCTAACGAGAATGGTTGGGATCTAAACTACGGTAACGTAGCACTAATGTGGCGTGGTGGTTGTATCATTCGTTCTGCATTCCTAGGCAATATCCGTGATGCGTACGAAGCAAACCCAGACATCGCATTCCTAGGTTCTGATGAGTACTTCAAAAACATTCTACAAGGTAGCCTAGCGGCATGGCGTAAAGTAGCGGCGAAATCTCTAGAATCTGGTATCCCAATGCCATGTACGATTTCGGCACTATCTTTCCTAGACGGTTACACAACAGCTCGTCTACCTGCTAACCTGCTTCAAGCGCAACGTGACTACTTTGGTGCGCACACGTACGAGCGTACTGACCGCCCACGTGGTGAGTTCTTCCACACAAACTGGACAGGTACAGGCGGCGACACAGCGTCTACTACCTACGACGTGTAAGAATTAGCTGAAAGGATGAGACTGGGGTTTATTAATACCTGAGTCTACTTCTATAATTAAGCTGTTATGGAGGATGTTAACTAAGTTAACATCCTCTATTTTTTGAAACCTACAACATGGAATCTTCATCAAAAGATGACGATTTAGGTGAATTGTCTAACCTGGATGGTTACAACTGTAAATAGAGGTTCTTTCGATGACTATTAATAAGTACTTTGTTTTTGTTCCACAGCAAGAAGAACGTGGGGTAAATAAGGAACATAAAGTGGAAAACGAACAGGAAACTCAACGTCAGGCTTTAGTAAAACAAGCACAGCAACAAGGTGGTGTGCAAGGCTAGGTTTCAAAAATAGAAGGGAGCGATAAGCTCCCTTTTGCTTTATTGAACTAAACGCTTTATTTAAATCTTAGATGTCGCTTTAAAATGCTTCAGTAAGTATTGAATACACCAAGATTTAGCTTCACCAATTTTATTGCGCTTCCACGCCAATATGACCTCAATGGATTGAGATTGAGTATCCGCTATTTGCTTTAAGTCGCCACTTGCGATCAACTGGGTTGCGAGCTCTTTTGGTAAAGTACCGATACCCAACCCCGTCCGCAAAGCTTCTACTTTTGCAGAAAAGTTAGTTACGGTTAATCTAGGCTGTCTTTGAGTGATATTGACACTGATTGCAGGTTGCTCACGGGCTGTATCTGCTATCGCAATAACTCGGTACTTTTCTCTCGCCTGCTCGTCGAATACTCCACTGCGTTTATGTACGTAGTGATCCGTCGCTGCAACCCAGATCATTTCCATTTCACCAATGGTTTCAGCTTTTACATCTTGAGGTAGCGTTTCCATTCTTGGACAGACTAATAAGTCTGCTCGCCCTGAACTTAATGCTTCCCAACAGCCTGCGAGTATTTCTTCTTGGAGCTTGATTCTTGTTGAACTGACATTACTTAAGTCATTAACAAGGTTGAAGAAATTAGCAACTGGGATAATACCGTCAAAAGCGAGAGTAATATCCAGTTCCCACCCATTAGCCAGAACACTCGCATCATTTACAAGCTTGTTTGTTGCTAGCAGTATGTCCCTTCCTCGCTCAAGAATCAGTTTACCCGCTTCGGTAAAATTAGCTTTGTGCCCAGAGCGATCAAAGATCATGATATCGAGATCTTGTTCGAGCTTCTGAATTTGATAACTCAGTGAAGACGGCGCCCTATCAAGTTCGTTTGCCGCAGAAGCAAAGCTTCCACGCCGGTCAATCGCATCTAATATATGTAGCGCTTCAAGTGTTATTGGACTTTGCAATATTATCCTTCCTATTAATAACCACTATTTATATTGTGATTTAAATCACATTTACTAATGGTTGTTTGAACCTTTACAAATGTAAATATATTGTTTAACTAATTGTTATTTAACATTTTTATTCGAAACAACATACTGATAGATTAATAAACCTTCTATTTTTGCCAATGCAAACAATAGTAATTATCATTTAGATCCAATAGAATTCTGCCCGTTCAAAGAAAACCTATATGGATCAAAGGTAATTATAAAATGTATAAGAAAACTTTCCTGTCAGCTTCAATTGTTTTGGCCCTTGCGTCAACTGCTCATGCCGAAGAATATGCCCTCTTCGACGAAGTTGTTGTTTCAGCGACTCGTACTGAACAAAGCAAAGCGGATGTTAGCTCTTCTATCGAAACCGTTTCAGCTGAAGAAATCGACAACACCCTTTCGACAGATGTAAAACAAGCACTTAAGTATACTCCTGGTGTTAATGCTCAAGGTTCAGGCCGTTTTGGTATTTCAGGATTCAACATCCGTGGTATGGAACAAAGCCGAATTAAAGTTATGGTTGATGACGTTCAGCAACCTGTACCTTACAACTCTGGTGGCGGTACTCAGGCAAAACATCAAAACACATTTGAAATCGATACGCTTCATAGCATCGAAGTCAATAAAGGCGCATCGTCATCCTTATATGGTTCTGATGCACTTGGTGGTACTGTACTGCTACGTACTAAGAATCCGGACGATATCCTCATCACTGATGGCGATGAACACCGTTTTGGCATTAAAACTGGCTACACATCTGCCGATGAAACATTCAAAACGACCGGAACGTGGGCAATGCGTAAAGACAAGCTAGAAACGCTGTTAATGCTTACCTACGCAGACGGAAATGAGACTAAAAAGCATGGCGACGGAGCCGATATTGAAGGAGACGATCGTGGTGCAGCAAACCCGGCAGATAAGAAAGTTCAAAATCTTCTCGCAAAAGCTTACTACCAGTTAAATGAACAACACCGCTTGGGGCTAACAGTCGAGCATCATGACTTCAAGTACGAAGAAACTGATTTAGAAAAGCTATCTTCGACTCCACCTTATAACTACAGTAACGCTTTTAATGACGACAATAACAAACGAACTCGTGTGACATTGGAACATGAGTGGATGCTTAATGCTGCTATCGCCGATCAGCTAAACTGGTCTTTATCTTACCAAGATTCACAATCCGTAAATGATAATGGCGATACTACAGATGCTAAAGGCAAACGAGTCCGTGTTCGCGATACGCAAGACAATTCAATCCAGTTTAACTCACAGTTGAATAAAATCATCGAGAATGATTCTTCAACACACGAAGTGACTTATGGCCTGAGCTATATTAAAAATGACTTCGAGCTGAGTAATACTGATTACTTCCTTGACTCAGGTACGTCTGCACCGAGCACTAAAGGTACAAGTCCGAACGCGACTCTTACGCAATGGGGGGCTTTCGTACAAGACAATGTCTTCCTAATGGATGAAAAACTGGTTGTTACAGGCGGCTTGCGATTCGATTCATTTGAGTCAAACCCAGAGCAAACGCCTAGCTACACAAGCACGGTATCTAAGAACAGCGATTCTGCCATTACAGGTAATATTGGTACTGTTTACCACCTGACTGACAAGTTCTCCACATTCGCTAAGATCAGTACAGGCTTTAAAGCTCCAACGGTGTATGACTTGTACTACTTGTATGATGAGGGTGCGATCGTTGAACCTAATCCGGATCTGAAGGCTGAAAGCAGCATTTCTTACGAAGTGGGCTTTAGAGGCAACAATGAGTTTGGCCGCTTTGAGCTAGCCACTTACTTCAACCAATACGATAACTTTATCGAAACTGTTGCTACGGGCTCTAATGGTTCTAAGACTATCTACACCAACAAGAACTTAGACAAAGTAGAAATCTACGGTGCCGAACTATCTAGTACCCTGCTTATGGACAAGGCTTTTGACTTACCAGAAGGTACATATACCAAACTATCTATTGCATACTCTGAAGGTAAGGATAAGAAAACAGGTGAAGCGATCAACAGCGTTGCTCCACTCACTTCTATTGTCGGTTTGGGCTACGATAACCCTAACCAAACATATGGTGGTGTTATGAACATTACTATGGTTGCTGCTAAGACAGATTGGACGTCAATGACCGATCGAATGGGCAATTCTGTCGAAAACGTTGATGTTAATGGATATACCGTCGTTGACCTAACTGCTTACTACCGTCCAATGCAAGATTTAACATTACGCGCAGGTCTGTTTAATGCTCTAGATAAGAAATATCATCTATATGATGACTTATCAGGTAAATCTAGTGTCTCAAACATGGACTACTACTCTCAACCAGGCCGAAACTGGGGTGTTAGCCTAGATTACCAATTCTAATTTAGAACTTTAAAACAAAAGCCAGCTATCAAGCTGGCTTTTTAAGTTTACTACCCACTTAATTCCTATATATCATCAAGTTAAAGGTAATAAAAAAGCCCCTAAACTAGGAGCTTTTTTGGGTTTATTCATCAAAAAGTATAGAAAAAATGGTATGAATAGACCGATTATTTAGCTGCTGCCATCTCTTTCTTAACCATTACAGCTGCTGCAACGATGAAAGTGATGATAAGACCTAGCTCCATTACAAACCCCTAAAGTAAAGTTGGAAAAACCGAAAAGAAACTGCGGCTATTCTAACACCATTAAAAAACAATGATACCCCTTAACGAGATTTTTACGTTTTATATCGATTGAGATCAAATATTGCGTCGTGATGCCTATTTTCTACAATCTTACTAATCAATTAGTTTATAAAATGGTTTAGAGAATTGTTCTAATGCGAAGCTATTTCATAGTAACTTTGCCACCGATTATTTTGTAAGCAGGTGTGCCTCTAATCAAAGTCTCTCGGGCAAATTCGCCACCACACTGAGGGCAAATACAGGGCTGTTCGGTATAGTCAGAAACGATTCTTTCCTTAAAACATTTCACAAGAGACCCTTTGCCCCCTTTTCGGTACTTAAACAACTGGGTTTTACATTTTGCGCAGTAAATCTCGACCGTTTTAGTCGGTTGTTTTTTATTAGGTTTGGCCACTACCCTTCCTCTTGGTGCGAGTTTAGAGCCTCTGCCATTTCAGGTTTGACCCAAACTTTGCTGAAATCAAACCAACCAAGGGCATTACATTTCGCATTTTGTAACGAACCACAGTGATCTTTACTCACCCCAAGCCAACAATGAAACATTGGAATCAACTGCATCTTTTCTACCAAAGATTTTCCAAGCTCTTGTGCGGGGAAACTAGCATTTTGTGTTGCTTGCCACTCTTGTACGACTTTAGTCCAATACTCGAAATCCTCTTCGCGGCTCAGTGCCTCAATATCGCTATTATTGAGTAGCCACCCTGCTAATGAATCATCCCTGTTAGTCGTGATTCCCATCGGTTTAACCCAGATGTCCACTTCTGACGTATCTTCGACGGTTAAGTCATAATTAATAAAGTTAACGCTCAATCCATCCTCTTTAAGCAAGCCTTCAATACATTTGACCAAGGTTGGGAACATAGGGTGCTGCCCGTGGTAAGCAATAGTGACAGTGCGATAGGACGGTGGTGACGTATAACCATGCCTTGTATGGTGATACCAACCTGGCTTTAACCCATGCGCTGGAAGTACTCCTAGTTCGACGATTTTCTCTTGAGGTAGATGTTGGAATAGATTTAATGTACCCAGCTTCTGCGTGAAGTAGTTCGCCCAATCATTGGCAGCCGCTAGTCCATTTTTCCGGTTGAGTAGTAAATAAGTGCAACCCGGATCAAGGTCTACGCTGTCGGCATAGTTGGCCACTTCAGGCTTCAGGGGTTTAGATAAGCTCGGGAAAATCATTGACGAATGCAGGTCATCAATCACCCACACTTCAATTCGGTCTAACAAAGGTCTAAAACCAAAATATCCATCAAACGCCTGTAAAACGAGACGTTTTTTGTCGTTTTGAATGACTCGATATGGTCCTGTACCGACTGGAAATAGATCATGGTCCTCTGCTCTATTCTCTTGCGGTAACATAATCTTCGCGCAGGACTCTGAAAACAGAAGCGCTAATTGATAATCATCTCGTGAAAGTTTTACATCAACGATCAAGTGACTTGGAGAGCTCACATCTGAGATATGTGAAAACAACTTCTTCTGTTTCAATGCAAATAAGTTGTCAACGACCGTTTGAGAAGTCAGCAAATCTCCGTTGTGAAACCGGACACTCGGACGAATATAAAAACGCCAATGTCGAGGGGTAAGCATTTCCCATGAATGGGCCAAATTGGGTTGAAGTTCTTCACTATCATCGATATAGGTTAAACCACTGAATATCTGCTGAACAATATGCAGTTCAGAGCGACGAATCGGCAATGTAGGATTTAACGTAGAAAGTGCGCGGTAATATGGCAGCCTAACGACTTGCTGGCCTTCTTGATGAACAATGCCAAGGTAGCTTTCCACCACTTGAGCAAGTTTTGCCGTATCTTGATCTAAAACTTTGAGCGCTTGCCCAATTTTCCCTTCTTCAAGGTATCGGCGCGCTAAATTTTCGCTGACATCCGCTCGACTACGTTTAAAGATTAACTGAGATAACTTGCCTCGACCGGGAGCTGGGTGCCATTCTAACCACCCTTCTTCTTCCATTTTGTTCAGGACAATTCGAGCGTTTCGACGAGTACAAAACAGTATATCGGTGATATCTTCAAGTTGGACACCGCAATCTTGCCCCTTGTAATGCTCAAACAAGGTTTCGAACTGAACTCTAAGTCTTGGGCTGCTCATAAAGAGGAAATCTCATTCTAGTTAACCTAGTTCTAATTTTCCTCATTTAATATTCTCGAATCAAGATAAAAACACAATTATTGGACTTGGCTGCCGATTTGCTCGGCAATCTGTAAGATTTGTTGTTCATTGTCCAATTTTATTGACCACTTGGTTTCGCTACCATTGGCGGCGATAACATTCGCCCCTCTACCTATCAAAGTGATAGCATCGGTTTGCGCTTGTAGCGTCACCATGTGCTCACCAGAAAGCTTTACCACGACTTCATGGTTAGTCACGATGATTTTTCCGCTTTTAAAAGGAATCACCATCGTTATAGTCCTTTGTCTGACGACGCAGATTTTTTATGTTTAACAGCGATGGTCAACCGACTCGTACACACCAAGCGTTCGCGCTCATCAGTAATGTTGATTTGCCACACTTGAGTAGATACCCCTAAATGGATGGGTTTGGCTGTACCAATAACGGTACCGCTTCTCATTGAACGTACATGGTTGGCATTAATGTCGAGGCCCACGCAGTAACTTCCTTTTGGAACACAGAAATTAGCCGCAACTGATCCAAGCGTTTCGGCCAAGACAACAGACGCGCCACCGTGCAACATACCAAGCGGTTGGTGAGTAAACGAACAAACAGGCATAGTGGCCGTTATAAAATCATCACCTACCTCGGTATAAATAATGTTTAGGTGATCTATCAAAGTATTTTCTGACGTCTTATTAAGGGCTTCGAGACTGATCGATTTTTTCCAGATTGTCATTATGCATTCCACTACTGAATGTGATTACCAAGAATTGTACGCTAATGCTATGATGTGTATAGCTAAATAGTAAGTTTAATATTGCGATTGAAACGGAGAATTCAATGCAAAATTGGTTTAAATTCGTCACTCTCACTGCCGCAATGGTAATGACAGCGTGTACTTCTTCCCCGACAGGTCGTAACCAGCTGCTTCTTTTTTCAGATTCAGATATGAGTAGTTTAGGTGCCCAATCGTTCGAACAAATGAAGAAAGAGCTCAAAATTAGCTCTGACGCCAAAACAAATGCTTATGTTCAGTGTGTAACGGATTCGATTACTCAACATGTCCCGAAACAACCAGGATTTGATAGCTGGGAAGTCGTCGTGTTTGATAGTGACCAAGTCAATGCGTTCGCATTACCAGGCGGCAAAATTGGTGTCTATACCGGTTTACTTAAAGTAGCGGTTACTCAAGACCAACTAGCCACCGTTATTGGTCATGAAATCGCACATGTCCTCGCCGATCACAGCAACGAACGACTGTCTCAATCTCAAATTGCCAATGCCGGTCTTCAACTGACCAATATAGCACTCGGTTCTTCCGAATACGCACAGTATCAAGGAGCAACCATGGCAGCGCTTGGATTAGGCGTACAATATGGTGTTTTAATGCCCTACGGTAGGACTCAAGAATCAGAAGCGGATATTGTAGGGTTAGAATTGATGGCGAAGTCTGGCTTTGATCCTAACCAGAGTGTCGATCTATGGAAAAACATGGCTAAGGCATCGGGCGGCGCTCAACCGCCAGAACTTCTGTCAACGCACCCTTCGCATGGAACTCGCATTCAGGAACTATCCGCTGAGATACAGACGTTGCCCGATAACAATGTAAAACGTCCGAACTGTAACTAGACATCAAAAAGGGAGCAACGTTGCTCCCTCTCTTTACTTTATGTGCCTAATATAAGCAGTGGCAAGCTTAACAATTGGTCGCCAGTTGAAGCAAAGAACCAAATAATTCCAATCAATGAAGCAACAAGCCCAATGTACCAAACTGCAGCGACGGCTTGACCGTACCTATCTAGCGGAAGTAAGTGACTATGATGTCTTCCCCTCCACTCAATCACGATTTCCAGCATGCCCATAATAAGCAGGAAACCAAACAACGTAAGCCCTAGTGAGTAGCTTAACACAACGCCACCAGCGGCCGCTGCGGTACACAAAACTATTCCCGCCACACTGTTCATGGAGAAACTGATACTCTTCAAGATATGCCCGCCGTCGAGTGGCAATATCGGTAGTAAGTTGAATAGATTTAGAAATGCATTAAATACCGCTAACCCTGCAAAAAACATCTCGCCAGTGATCAAGTAAGCAATCAACAAGATGATAGACAGAATTAAACCAAACATCGGCCCCATGATTGAAATGACGACATCTTGCCAACGGGTGTTTATCTTTTCATCGCTTAAAGCTAACCCACCAAGAAACGGCACCAAGTAGATGCCTTTTGTCTTCATACCGAAGTACTTCATCGCGCGAACATGGCCATATTCGTGAAAAACCAAACACGCAATCAAAGCCAGCGCAAATTGAAAAGAAAACAACCATGAATACGCAGCTAAACTTGCAGACGCAAGAACTACTTTAATTAGCTTTGCGCTCTTAAGCGCTTTCATCCCAAGCGATAAAAGACCAATAAGGCTAAACTTTCTTTCTGGCTCAGGCTTAGTAAACGGTGTTTGTTTTTCTATATCCTTAGTATTACGACTCCCTTGTTCTATAAATTGGCTATCGACTGTCGCAACATACTCTAAGACAAATGGTTGCCATATCAGATTAGTTTCTAATTTACATGCCAGCTCTTGCTCACCATTAAGTAAAGTAAACTCATGGTAGGATTTCTCACCACGCTCGGCATTAGCATCAAGCTGAGACACGAGTTGGTTGTTCCAAAACAGTTGCTGCCAACCCGCCATAGAGCCTTCGAGTCTAAGTGGTTTGCCTAAAAACTCGATTGATAATAATTCCAATGTCTAACCTACTAAATTGATATAACAACGAGTCTGATTATGCCAATCTAGACTAAATAGGTAAAGGAATTGCTATTAATGTGACATTGTCACTATCCATAAAGCATTGATTGTTCGAATCATGTTGTTCAAATTTCTCATGAAAAGTAAGAATTCGTCGATTTATCGATTTGTATTCGGATTACGCTTTATTTTTGACAGATAAAGTGGATAATAGCCGGCGTTATTAACACCTATAAAATGTGAGTCCATTATGTCTTCTGAAGCAACTATGCTAGAACGCTGCCAATCTAAATGTGAATTATGTGCTGCTGATGCACCATTAACGGCATACGCTGTTCCCCCGCACAGCCATGTGACAGTAGATTACGGAATCATGGTTTGTGACAAGTGTCTAGGTGAAATCGAAGAACCACAAGACATCAACCACTGGCGTTGTCTAAACGACAGCATGTGGAGCCAAGTTCCTGCAGTTCAAGTTACTGCATGGCGTCAGCTTAGTCGCTTAAACACAGAAAGCTGGGCGCAAGACGCGCTAGACATGATGTACATGGAAGAAGAGCAAATGAACTGGGCAATGACTGGCATGTCAGCCGACGACAAACCATTCGATTGCAACGGCGTTGAACTTAAAAAAGGTGACGACGTAACGGTTATCAAAGACCTACCAGTTAAAGGCACCAACCAAGTCATCAAGCAAGGCACGGTTATCCGTGGCATCAGCATTGGCGATGATCCTAAGCTTGTTTCTGGTAAAGCGAACGGCGGCCAATCTATGTACGTTATCGCTGAATACTGCCGCAAGAAGTAATTAGATAAGCTTCGAAATAAGAAAGGCGCTCAGTTGAGCGCCTTTTTGCTAGGAGTTGATTGTTAGTTGAGAAGAAGTAATCGACCAGTGAATGGAGGAACTTCAACACCTCCATTTACAGACTGAACATTGATTGTTTCACCCGTCATTAGATCGACAAACTCTGTTGCAGATTTAACACGCGACAAATCGACGTTTAGCGTTCGTTGGCTCTCTCCAGTATTCAATACATAGATGATCTGCTGATCGCCATTGATTTTAAGATCCGCGTATAGCGTATCGTCTAACCAAAGGTTTCTTCGCTCACCATTGTATAGCGCTGGGTGTTCGCTTCGAACTTTCATTAGCTTAGCGACGTAAGCTTTCAGATCACTCTGCTCTGCATTCAGTGTTGTTGATGTCACACCTTCTACTTTGCCACTTGAGCGAGCGACGTGGTCATCGCACATACCCTGAGTAACGCAATCAGAAGTTACTTTCGCTGCAAAGTTTTCAACTTCATCACCAATTTCTTCTCCATAGTAGAAAGTAATTGGCCCTGAGTACGCAGCTAAGAAACTGTATGCCGCTTTATGGCGTGGGAAGTAATTATTCAGCCCTCCACGTTGGATCAGATCACCAAAACGAACCAGATCGTGATTACCAATCATTAAGTTCGGCATTGCATGATAAGGCGCTTTTGTTCTTGAGTTCCAATCCGCGTCGAGTGCACGTGCATTACTCTTAGCACCAGACTCTTCAACAGCAAGCGCCTGAACTAAACCATAACGAAGTGGGAAATTAAACGCTGATGCAAGCCCCGGTTTGGCATCGCTACCATAGACAGTACGTGTAATTTCATCCGCACTACTCCATGCTTCACCTACCATGTAACCCAGAGTGCCCCATTTCTTACCTGCGATAACATTTTCCATCGATGCTTTTTCAACAGCCGTTCGGATATTGCGCCAGCTATCAAGAGGGACTTGGTAAGCCTGGTCCAGTCTCCAGCCATCAATGCCATACTCTTTAGTCCAGTATGTTGCGACTTCGGTGAAAAAGGCTTCACTGTCTGCGTTCGGATAGACAACATATTGGCCCGGATAACCTGATTCTTTTCTCAAACTTGGCACTTTACCGGTCGGCGACGGTTTAGCACCACTAATATGTGTATGACCAAACACACCATCTAAGAACACATACAGCCCTTTCGCATGAGCGGTATCAATGAGCTCTTTTAGCTTCTCGTTGGTGCCGAATTTAGGGTCTACATTAAAGAAGTCACAGGCAAAGTAGCCCGTCGCATCGAGCTTATCATCACCACCTTGACCCGCACATGAATCAAACACTGGCGTTAACCAAAGCGCATTCATGTTTAGGCTCTTAATATAATCAAGGCTGTTAATGATCCCTTGAAGATCCCCTTTATGATGAGAGTTTCCATAACCTACGCCATAGTCATGATTCGAATCGCCATCAACAAAGGATTCAACCATGACTTGATAAATGCGTAGATCACAGGCCGTGTTGTTATCGCTATAACATCCGTAATCGAGACCAGTATCTTTCACGGTAACAACTAAAGATGACTTATCTTTCGCACTTAGATTAAAGTCATAAACACCTTGGTTCGTGACCGAGACCTTAATGTTTCCATTACCCGCATCTTCAAGCGTTATAGAGCCATTGCCCACCGAGAATGATCCAAAGCCAAGGTTAAGTGTGCTCCAATCTGACGAAGCAATCTTAAACTCATACACACCAGGCGTTAGATACCCGTTGAATGTATAGACACCATCGCCTTTGTACTGCATTTCACTGCTCGTGTTCCAACCGTTCATAGAGCCGCGTACGAACACCTTAGTCGTCCCATAAGGCGCGACATCAACTGGCTTGTTATCAACAACGAGTCCTTCACCTTGACCTCCACTCTGCGGCATGACAAATACAGCTGCGGTCAGTGGAGGAACCGTAAAGTTCTCGTTGGCGAACGTCGCTTGTTTAACGATAGGATCATCTGAATTTCTCAACGCATCATGTAGAACAAATTCTTTTGCCCCCGCTACTTTGAGGGTTTGCTCAGAAGTATTGGCATTGATTACGACCATTAACGCATCATTGTTGCTATCAAGATCGGCGCCTACAGAAATACCATCGTTAACTGACATAGCAATTAAGCCCGGTAAGGCGTTGCTTCCCGTATTGTGGAATCGTACGCGATCGACGACCTCTTTTTCAGAAACAAGCTTGAGAAGAGGCGTCGAAGAACGAACTTGCATTAATGCTTTAAACGCACTGTCTGTCCATTCGATATCTTTCGCCGACGCAACGGTATTTGGGTTGCTGATGATAGATTTAATCGCATTCCAGTTAGCTTGATCTTTGTCTGCTCTTGGTAAGCCAATATTCCAGTTGTTAGTTTGTTTGCTGAAATCAACCTTGTTGTACCAATCACCACTGTCGTAACTATCACGCTCCATTGATTTAGAGCGAAGTAGTTCTGAGCCCATATGAAGGAATGGTACGCCTTGACCAAGCATCACCGTCGACAAACCAATAATCTGCATTCGGGCTCGTTGCTCTGCCGTCATATCTGCAGACGCTTTATATTGGTTAAAGTCCCACAAGGTTTGGTTGTCATGCTTAGAGACATAGTTAATCGACTCTTGAGGGTCTAAAGTATAAGCTGCGCCTTGACCACCGTATTGGTAGTCTTTGCCATACACTACGCTGCCACCATAGGTTTCAAGTGGGTAATTTTGTAGGTTACCTGTCATGCCATAACGGATTAGATCCATTTTCGACTTCAATGCGTCGTCAAACCTGTCTCCAGCATTAGCAAAGCCAGGTGTTTTCAGCAGTGCATCGCCGCTATCAAAAGGACCACCACCGCGCACTCCATCACGAAGCCTATCGTTATAGGTGCCGATTCCTGTGCCCGCCATTGGCCATTGCGTTGCGTTTTCACCACGTTGACCATTTGCCACTTCACCAAAGTTCCAACCCTCACCATAGAACCAAGTGTCTGGGTCAACTTGTTTCGTCTTATCATAAACATGCAACATGCTCGACTTCATCAAGTGGCCCATTAAATCAAAACGGAAACCATCAATCTTGTAGTCTTGAGCCCACATCATTACGCTGTCTGCTACTAGCTTTTCAAACATGCGGTTTTCTGATGCGGTGTTATCACAACAAGTGGAGTTTTCTACCGCCCCGGTAATCGGGTTTAAACGATGGTAGTAACCCGGCACGGTTTTATCGAGCACAGATTTGTCGTAAAGACCAGATGAATACGTATGGTTGTACACCACGTCTTGAACCACGCGGAATCCCATTTCATGCAGTTTCTTGACCATTTCTCGATATTCACGAATACGGTCTGTGCCGTCTTTTGACACTGCGTAGCTACCTTCCGGCGCACTGTAGTGGAACGGATCGTAGCCCCAGTTAAAACCATCGAGTGGCCTGATGTCAGCAAGAAGCGCTTGTGCCTCACCGGTATTAGGATCGGTCTTTTCTAGAAGGGATAAGATCGTCGAACTATGGCTGGTTCCATCTTCACACAATTTCGCTTTAGGATTAACTAAACATAGTTTACCCACCGTATCATTAAGGTTGACCGTTTTAGATTCCTGCTCTGGAATAGAAGCAAGGTCATAGCTTGGCAACAAATGAATCGTTGTTAAACCAGACTCTTTTAATGACTTGAGTTGCTTAACACTGTCGCGCTCATCTTCTAAGAAAGCAGTATACTTACCGTTCCTTTCAGGCGTACCATGCTTGTCACTAACGCTGAAATCACGAATGTGCAATTCATAAATGATGTGGTCTTCTGGATTTTGCAATACCGGGACATCGTGCGAATCCCATCCGTTTGGCTTAGTTTGCGCAGAATTTAAGTCCACAAGTTGAGAATGTAAGCTATCTGTACTCAGAGAAAGTGAGTAAGGATCGGTACTCATCATCCATTCAACGTGATCCGTTTTTGGGTGATAAGCTTTGACGCGATAACGGTAGAAGATATTTTCTAATGAAGAACTACCTTGGTAACCCCATACACCTGTGTCTGAGTTTAACGTCATCTTAATCGGTGACGCTTGAACAAGCGCTTTGTCACTATCGTATAGATAAAGCTCCACATCTTGAGCTGTTGGTGCCCAAACCGCGAAGTTAGCCGTATCACCGTCAATCCAACTCCCCAGCTTCGCTTCATCGGCATCGCTTGGTCCACTGGTGTAAAGCGTATCTATCACTCCAGGGATCTGAATGCGTGTCGCGACCAAAGGTTTGCCTTGCTCGTCAAGAGCAACGGCAATTAGTTGCTGCTTGAGTAATGCCTTCGCCTCTTCCGCGGTTACAGCCAGATTGAACTGAACTCGACCTTTAAGGTGTGGGAATTTAGCATTATCAACTACTCCTGCTAGCCCTAGATCGCGTTTAGTAAACATCTCAGGTTTGGTTATATCACCCGCTCCCGCAGAGGTAGACCAAAGCTGGTAACTTTTCGCTTGTGAATGATCAAACCAAGCTAAATTATTAAGGTCTAGCCAGTGTGCTGCAGCGCCAGAGAGTTCAACAACCGTTTGTTCGTTCGGAGAATACTTAATAGTTGAACTACCGTGAGTGGTATAGAGTGTGTTGCCTTTGGTAAATTCAAGTTTAAGATCGTCACCACCCAATGCCTTATCATTGCCTTTATGCACGATAAAATTCATACATGTGCCGTGCGCATCTTTAAGGGATACAACAAATTTAGCGCCGAACTCAGGGTCAATTTCCTTCCAAGCAAGCGGGTTCGCCCAATCGACACCATTCAACGCATCGTCACTTACTGCATCACAGCTTCCATTGTTCCAAAGGTGCAGTCCCCAATCGGCGTAATTGCCGTCTTCGCGCTTGTAATAGATAACCGCTTCTTGATACGTTGGCGCAGGTTCGGTAGACGTATTATCAGGGCTCTTAGGGTTAGGGTCGATGGAGTCAGGTATCCCATCTCCATCATCATCACTTGATGCAAAATCCCCTAGGCCATCGCCGTTAGTATCCTTGCTTTCGAGTCTATCCTTTGGAAACGCATCATTGTTATTAGGCGCACCATCACCATCAATATCTGTGTCTTCTGAATCTGCGATCCCATCTCTATCGTAATCACTTGGCTTACTTTCTGCTGAGTAGGGATTGCTTCCTAGACGCTGTTCGTCAACATTGCTCCAACCATCGCCATCGATGTCAGGGTCTAGACTGTCTGGGATTTTGTCTCCATCAAGATCGGCAGGTTGACTAGAAGCACTGTAAGGATCGGTGCCTAATTGACGCTCCACTTGGTCTGTGAATCCGTCATTGTCATCGTCTGTATCACGATGGTCACCAATTCCATCGTTGTCACTATCAACGGACTCTTGAATATCGTGAGGGAAAGTATCGAAGCTGTCTGCAACACCATCGCCATCAGAGTCCAAAGTAACGATTGGATTACCGCCATTCAGTGCCAGTGTTATGCCTTCTAGTGTTCGGTTACCGCGTTTCTTTTCTTCCCCTAAGGCCTTTGTACCCTGCTCTATTGTGTCTAAAAGTGGCTCTAAAGTTTGCTCTTCAATAGAGTCAGGTAAGATTTGACTTAGGGCTTTAGCACTTCTTGCTACAAGCGCATTGCCACTTTCAATGTAGTCGGAATCTAGATCCAGATGGGGCTGCTTTAGCTGACGACGGAGTTTCTTCAGTGCTCTCTTTTCACTTTTTCCATCCATCATTTGTAGCGATACATAGGTCGACAGTGGCGTAATGTAACTGTACTCCGCCGGAGCGAGCATGACATACTCACGCGCTGCTGTTACGCCGGGAATATCGCTATCAATCGACTCCCCACGTTTTACTTTGGCAATCAGGTGCGCATTTCTGTCACGTTTAGAGAGCCCACTAATATCGAGTACCGCATAGCCTTTCTCGTCTGTAATAGATGAGGGCTCGTCGCCATCTCGCTCGTAGTTTCCATTTACGTCTAGCCAGACTTCGGCTTTTTCAATGTAGCCATCCATCACTTGCACTTCTAGCTGATCATTACAGCCAGCTAGTAGCCCAAGCGATGCCATGGCGATGCTGAGTTTGGTTGGTTTAATGTTCATTTTTATATCCATTTTAAATTCACGTTCTAAGGTCAAACTTGTTGAAATAAAGTCATGAAACCTCATGTTTACGTTATATTTGGATATCTAAATCTCACCTCATCCTATAAGACCTGATTCATAGGCGTAGAGGAAAAGGAGTAGATCTGTTTTTGGATTGAATCTCACATAGCTAAGGAGGAATTCGATCGGAACATTACACTCATGTGACACATAGAGTGAGGAAAGTGGCACTTTGTAGCAGTAGATGACAGATTATCTGTAGGATTACAACAAAGCGCCTCAATTATGAGAATTATGATCTGGTGCGGGTTCTAGGCGAGGTTATTCGATCTTTCCAGCAACCGTCTGAATGCGATTAAAACTTCCAACGGGAGTGATCCAAGCAGCAACGGCATCTATATCGCTCAGATTTCCTTCATAATCAAATGTCCAATGGCCTTCTGAAGAGCGAGCTTGTGAGCGGCTGACCGCGATAAAATCATGCTCTAATGTTTTTCCACGATTTTCACCTGCTCTAATTTGAGTGGTTTGATTGTTTGAAAGAAAAATGATTGTTGCATCTAACGTAGAATCATCGTCATACTTCAGTTGGAAAGCATTATCCTTTCTTACTAAGGTCAAGCGTTTTGCCGCAATTTGCTCGTTTTCAGGCAACTTTCTATTTACCCAATTGAAAAAGCCTCGCCACTCTTTACCGTCGACGACAAATCCGGGAGTGTAAACACTTCCCACCACGTCATAAGCGTTATACAGGCGTTGTAATTGAGAGAACTCTGGCTTAGCAAATTTGTCTTTCCATCCGAGGTAATCCCAATAGTCTACGTGATAAACCACAGGGATCAGCTCGTCCCACAAACCACTATTATTTTCAAATTTAGAGATGTATTTGTCTGCTGGCGGGCAGCTAGAACACCCCTCAGAGGTAAACAGTTCTACTACCTGAGCTGGCTGTCCTTCGTTAACCCAGATTTGGCCCGCGGATACGGTAGATACAACGGAGAGAGCGATCAAAGCGGTCATCATCAATTCCTTTCTATGATACTTTTACTTATCTGAAGAGATTGACCGCCTGTTGTTCGATTTAATTTCCTGCAAGCGAAAAAAAACGCCAGCGTTCTGCTAGCGTTTTAGTGAAATTTGAAATCGAAATTAACGATAAAGACCAATATCTTTCTGCATATGACCCGATAGATCACTCGCATAGTGAGCGCGAGGTTCACTGTTGTCAGTGAAAAGAATATCTAATAGGTGTGCAATCAATCCTTTGAAAGAAACCGCGTAGGTTTTTTTATCCATAGAGATAGGAGCTTCGATGTTACCGATTTGCATTGCTTGTGCCATGATTGCCTCTCTATAAACTGTGTAATTCGTTTTGATGCGGCAATATTAAGCAATAATTTACTGTTCAAAAAATGACTATTTTTATATTTTCGGATTAGTTATTCTTATAAAACAAGCCATTAACAACCCACCTCACCCATTATGCACTACGAATGAATAGTATTTCATTAAAACCCACTGCATGTGAATTGTTATTTTTTAGGCAATAAAAAAGCCGCCCTAAGATCACAAATATTTTACAACACATTTGTCTTTAGTAGCGGCTAATCGGTTTTAAGTTATTAGTTTATTTATCAACAACTACATTGGTTCTCGCCGACTCATTTTTCTGTTTAATAACAGATGCGATAACCGCGATTGTCATCGTCGTTAGCAGAACTAACAAAGAGACGACCGTTGGTATTTCCCACGCTGAACCAACAAGCATCATCTTGATACCGATGAAAACCATGATGAAAGACAGAGCTGGTTTAAGATAGATAAACTTATCCATCATACCTTGTAAAACGAAGTACAAAGAGCGTAAACCCAGCAATGCAAATACGTTAGCTGCTAGCACCAAGAACGGCTCTCTTGTTACCGCAAATATTGCTGGAATTGAATCAAGCGCGAACATGACATCCATAAACGCGATAACCGCAATCACAATGAACATTGGAGTTGCAATACGTTTACCCTGCTCTACGACTGTTAGAGCGTTACCTCTATAGCTTTCACTTACCGGAATAAAACGGCGAATGAGTCGCTCAGGTAGTGGGTTGATTTCTTCATCCCCTTTATCTCTCGCAAGCTGGATACCTGTCCAGATGAGGAATAACGCAAACACATATAGTACCCAGTGGTACTGAGCAAGCAGTTGAGACCCCACAGCAATCATTATCGCGCGTAAAATCAGCGCACCTATCACACCCCATAGCAAAGCGCGTGGGCGTAAGTGTTCAGGAACCGCATACTGATGGAAAATGATCGCGAACACGAACAGATTATCAACGCTCAACGATTTTTCTAACAAATAGCCAGTGATAAATGAAACGGTTGCTTTCTCTGCCGTGTACTCACTACCCGGAGCATAAAAATCCCAGAATAAGTAGATGGTGGCTGCAAACAAAAACGCTAAAGCGAACCAAAATACGCTCCAAACCGCTGCTTTCTTGATCGTGATTTGTCCACCGCGCGTTTGCCATATATCAAGCGCAACAAGGACTAGTGTCAGTATGCCGAAGCTAAAGTAAGTAATTGGGGTCATAAATCCTCCAGAGGCGGAGGGATCGGATATATTGAATTGTGACGATCCCTACCGCAAACAAACACTCTACCCCAATGCCTATAAACACTGGTGTAGCATTTGATTACGTTGGTCTCGTCGAAATACTGCCTGATAGTGATTATCAGCAATACTTATACTTACCGGATAGAACTGCGTCTAACGAGATGACGATAAGTAAACCAGAGGCGACTACTCCCCAAACAAGGCGAATACTATTCCTAAATTGAGCGTGAGTCCATATTAAAAATCAAAAAGGAGCAAAATATTTGCTCCTTTTCCACTGCGTTCCTGCGGTGATATTTTTTGATGGTATTACACTCCACCGACAGGAATAAAGTAGACCAGTGCAGACCATACGCTAACCCAGCTAACGACGACGGCAACATCTATCCAATCTTTACTCCACATAATACCCTCCTTTGAGTACTATTTATTCGTAGCACGAACCCATGGAGTATTTAGCAACCTTTATGCCATCGTTGGATAATCACCTCACTCACGTCACGGTTTAATACTTCGGGTTGGTCTGTGAGTAAGTTGATAAAGCAATCGGCCATAGAATGAGTTGTGACAACACCTTCGTCTTCCATATTGCTGATAGCTTCATAACCTTCTTTGCCCTTCATGGTATAGGCGGACGATGTTCCCTTATAAAGGCGTTCGCTCTCTATTTGTTGCCATTCTCCGCCTTCGTTTTTCAGCTCAAGGTGACTGACTCGCTGACCTTTTGGCTTTGAAGGTTGATATTCAAAGCGCAGATTATGAGTGTAAGGATAAGAACCGTCTCCTGTACCTTCAACGCCATTATTCAGCGCGTTGTCTAAAGCACCTTCAAGAATCAGCGGCAAGTATTGACCTTTAATCGTGTATACACCGATAGGAACGGCAAAAGGAAGCAGCTTACCGGCAACATCCGCTACTGAGATATCGCCAGGGTTCACTGAATTTCTCACACCACCCGCATTATGAATCGCAAAATCAACGCTGAACCCGCATTGTTTCATTGTGTAGGAAAAAGATTCAGCGACAAGCGGCGCAAGCTCACTGGCACCTTGTTCATCAGGCACTCGTATATGACGCAGCTTTCTATCCGCTTTCGCGATGATCTTGCGCTGTAATTCACGTACTTGTGTGGTGTATTTATCGTTGAGAATATTTTGAACAGAGATGTCTTTTTTACACACAACCACATTTGGGTGGTTATCAATAAAGCTTCTCGCCGCGTGGTACGGCACTTCTTTATGAGTTTCGTTCATGCTTGCATCGATGAACAGTCTGCGCCCGAGTAATAACTCATTTTGCCCTTTGAATGAGACTAAAGCCCCTTGTGCATCAAACTCTAAGTCACAATGGCCAATTGACAGCGCGTGGAAACCCGCTTGAACAACATGAGTTTGGTTTACTTTAATTCCATACTCATCTTCTTTAGCAAGGCCTAACTGACTAAAGTCACCCTGTAACCTATGACTATGCCCACCGACAATAACGCTGATCCCATCAACGTGTTTTGGTAATTCCAGATCCGCCTCGTAGCCCATATGACTGAGCAAAATGATTGTGTTAATCCCTGCTTTATGGATCTGTTCTACCGTGTTCTTAGCGGTTTCAATCGAATTAATAAAAGGCGTATCCCAATCCGGGTTTGAGATATCTGCCATCTTATCTAAAGCTAATGAGAATATAGCGACGCTGTCATCGCCAACTTGTTTCTCTATCCAATTGGCAGCTTTGTTCTGAGCATCGAAGCTAACGATGGCTGGGTTATCTGATAGTCGACACGTTTTTTCACGCAGTTCATTGCTCAGATCCCAGTTGCCCGCAAGCAATGGAAAGTTGATTTGTTTGGCAAATTGAGCGACGGGTTCATTACCCATATCTAACTCATGATTTCCGAGGGCCATGGCATCTATTTGTAGCTCGTTGAGCATAGTGGCATTGGCTTCCCCTTTAAACAGGGAGAAATAGAGTGTGCCTTGGAAACAATCACCGGCATGTAAAAATAGGAACTCTGAGCCTCTTTCTTGCGCTTCACTACGCAGTTGGTTGGCACGTGTCTTTATACGAGCAAAGCCACCAGCACTGACAAAAGGCGAAAGCTCTTGACCGTCGACATCAATGGTTAGTTGCAATGAAGTGGGTTCGAAATAGGAATGGGTGTCGTTTATGTGAGCTAATCTTAATTTAGTTGTTTTATTGTTTTTATCTGTCATATCTTCTCTCTCTTTTCACATTATCCTACCGCATTCCATATGACAGAATCATTATATTTCACACTTATTTTAAATATGACGTTCTATATACATATTTTTCTGAGAGGTTTGTCATTATTGATTAAGAGTTAATCACAAACGAAATTATGCTTTGGATTGTGACCTAAACGCCTGCTGACACACAAGTTTTCGATTATGCTTAAATTAACTACAGCGTAATGGAGCCACTCTATGAAGCTAGAGCGAATAGAAATATCTGGTTTTCGCGGCATAAAACGTCTTTCTATTGCATTTGATGAATTAACCACGCTTATCGGTGAGAACACCTGGGGCAAATCGTCGTTATTAGACGCATTATCTGTTGCCCTTCCCCCTGAAGGTATTCCTTACAGCTTCGAGTTAACTGATTTTCATGTTGATTACTCGATCGCCCACCCACAAAGTCAACACCTACAAATCGTGCTTAGTCTGGTGTCGACAGATAAGAACGAAATCAATTCTGGTCGATATAGGAAGATAAAACCAATATGGGTACAAGACCCACAAGGGACAAACCGGATCATCTATCGTCTAAGCGCCTCTAGAGATCAATATGATATCAAAACTAACTACACGTTCCTCGATTTAGATGGTAACCCGATCCCTCTTCATCATTCTGAGAAGCTTGCGCAAGAGTTAATGACGCTTCACCCAGTAATTAGACTACGCGATTCAAGGCGATTCGAGCGCCCCATCGCAGCTGCCAAAGATGTCAATGCGCGTGTAGAGAAACGAATTGATAATACCTGTCGCCGATTAATGGCGATCCCGGGCCATGTAAATAAAGGTGAGATGCGCAGTAGCCTCAACTCTATGAATGCCTTAGTCGAGCACTATTTTTCGTTTAAGTCCAACTCACGCAAGAACCTGCGAAAACAACGAGACGGTATTTTCTTTAATGCTTCACCTGGCTCAAAAAGTATTTCTCAGGTTGTTGAGGAAACTAAAGACAAACAGACACGCTTACTGTTTATGGGCTTACTTAACGCGTATTTGCAAGCCAAAGGGCCGACCACATTAAGGCGCTGCGCCCGACCTCTATTGATCATTGAAGATCCTGAAGGTCGACTCCACCCGACCCATTTAGCACGCGCATGGGGTTTGTTGCAGTTGCTACCTATGCAGAAGATACTCACAACAAATAGTGGCGAATTGCTTGGCCAAGTGCCACTCGCGAGTATTCGCCGCCTTGTTCGCCTATCTGACCGAACAATCACCAAGTACATTCCCGACCAAGGTCTTGGTAAAGACGAATTAAGACGCATAGGCTTTCATATTCGCTTCCATCGCTCTGGTGCACTATTTGCCCGCTGTTGGTTGCTAGTTGAGGGCGAAACTGAAGTCTGGTTGTTTAATGAGTTGGCAAACCAATGTGGCTACAATCTCGCTGCTGAAGGTGTACAAATCATTGAGTTTGCCCAATCAGGGTTAAGATCTCTAATCAAAGTCGCGAAGGCTTTTGGTATTGATTGGCACGTGGTAACCGATGGAGACGCGGCGGGTAAGAAATATGCCGCAGCGGTGAAGGCTCAGCTAGATAACGATCAACAGAGGCACCGACTCACTGAATTGCCCGATCGAGATATCGAGCACTACTTATATAACAATGGATTTGAACCATTTTTTAAAAACATGGTGCGCATTCCATTAGACCACCCAATTCCCGCCAAAAAAGTCGTGACTAGAGTGCTTAAGAAGTTCGCCAAACCAGACCTTGCGCTAGCGATTGTCTCGTACTGTGAAAATCAAGGTGTTGAAGGGATACCACTCTTACTCCGCTGGACGTTAAAGCGTGTCGTCACTATGGCAAACGGCAATACATAAAAAAGCGGCATCTAATCATTAGATGCCGCGTATCAAAAATGCTGTTGATACAAATCAATCGGGGGGTAATCCTAAACAACTTCGGTAATGTCGTTAGGATGAGCATCAAAGGCTAAGAGCGCGTCTGTAAACGTCCATTAGCCTGAGATTGAGTCGACTTTTGATGAACCCACATACCACTCGCTTTCATTAGATAGCCAAAAATACCGCCTAAAATCAGCGAAGGAATAACGAGCTTCCAATTACCATCTGCTGCGAAAGTTGCACACGAACCAATGAAAGTGCCCGGAATGTAACCCAACCAAGATTGCTTAGCTTGCACGCACATGAAAAACGCAACAACGGCTGTAATGACATAACCGAGGATTTCAAGTGAAGCAAATTGCGAAGCGTGAATAATCACCATCGCCCAAAATACACCGCTCATATTGGTTATCAAACTTACTGATAACCCCTTTAAACCATCATTTGGTGAAGCAAAATAGCTGGTACAGCCTAAGAAACCTGCCCAAGATAGCAGCCCTAAGGAGATAGCTACCCATCCCCATAGTCCAGATAAGATACCTGTAGTCAGTGAAATTGCGACAAGAGTGCTCATTACGCCTCGCTCAGTGTGTGGTTTCACACATCAAAAGTACAAGTACGCATAATAGGTAAAATATCGGCCCACAAGTAATACCTAGATCACATAACAAAGGTAACAAATGATAGATATATCATGGATATTGTGATGCAATCGATATTTCAACAGTTTTAGTAAATACTAGAGGACTGATGGTTTACCTTTCATCATTCGTGCCCCCTCTCTTTTAATACATTCTACTAGAGGGTTTTCGACCATATCAGCTCGCCATACAAATGAGAGTGTTCGTTCCATGGTAAGCTCAGGCACATTAAGAGCCACTAGCTGACCACTTTCGATAGAGCGTTCAACATCAAGATACGGTAAACAAGTAAGATACTGGCCATTTTCGACCATACTACGCAAGACAGGAACGTGTTCATACTCACGCCAAACATCTAAGTCTTCAATAAGATGGTGAATAGAACTATCAAATATCATTCTTGTGCCACTACCATGCTCTCTTAAGACCCAACGTGCCTGTTCAAGCTGTGCAAGGCTTACAGTTTCGTGGCGTGCAAATGGGTGATGGGCTGCGGCAACGACCGTCAAATGATCTCGACACCATACCTCTTGGTTCAATCGATTGTCGTCACAGCGACCTTCGATAATCCCAATATCATATTTATAGTCAAGTACACCCTGTAAAACGCTGTCAGTACTTTTCACTTTGAGTGAAATGCGCATTTCTGGAAATGAGTTATCAATAATGCTGATAAGGTCTGGCACTAAGTGTTCCGCCGGGGTCTGGCTTGCGCCTAGCTTTAAATGCCCACTTAATAAGTGTTGCTCATAAAACCCCATTTCGATTTGCTGAGCGTCCTGGAGCAAGCGTTTTGCTTTTGGCCGTAACCACATTCCCCAATGCGTTAGCGCCATTTGCTTACCTTGCCTTTCAAATAATGGCCGGCCAAGCATCTTTTCAAGTTGAGCGAGCGACATACTGGTTGCCGATTGCGTTAACGCAAGCTTATCGGCGGCCATACTTACACTTCCCGTATCAGCAACAGCATCAAAAACTGCGAGCTGTTTTAATGAATATCGCATAGCGCTCCTATCCTTGTATCCTTTAGTGAGTTGTTCTCTGTAACACTCTGATCTCTCGCAAATTGTATTTCCCAATAAGCAAGTCGTTTCATTTTACCTATCAAAATTTCCTTATCAATATTTTTGATGTGGTTTTTAAAAATTATCAATTTTACCTGTAGTAGTCAGTTTCCTATTCTGATTTGGCGGCGAACATGACGTCGCTGAATTTGTAAGGAGGTTTATATGAAATTTGCATTTGGGAGTGGGTATGGCGTCAGCACAAACGAATAATCAATACTTCTCGCCCATCGAGATGATGGCTGAAGCTGAAAAATTTGCTCTCAGTAAAGCAAAGAAAAGCAGCGGAATGACGTTAAGTCTTGCCATTATGGCAGGCGCATTCATCGGTCTCGCGTTTTTGTTCTACATTACGGTCACAACGGGTAGTGCCGAAGCTGGATGGGGATTAAGCCGCTTAGCGGGCGGGCTCGCTTTTAGCATGGGACTTATTCTTATTGTGATTTGCGGTGGAGAGCTATTTACCAGCTCTGTCCTATCTAGCATTTCATGGGCGAACAAACAAATTAGCTTTAGCAAAATGCTTTCTATTTGGGGCAAAGTCTACCTTGGTAACTTTATCGGAGCCATGTTGCTACTCGTTATCGTTTCTGCTGCTGGTCTATATCAAATGGATCACGGTCAGTGGGGTCTCAATGCTTTAAACATCGCGCAGCATAAATTGCACCACACCCCTGTTCAAGCTTTTGCTCTGGGCGTTCTGTGTAACTTGCTTGTTTGCTTAGCTATATGGCTCACTTTCAGCAGTGCCAATGCAATGACAAAAGCAGCGATGACCATCATGCCAGTTGCCATGTTTGTTTCTAGTGGCTTTGAACACTGCGTCGCAAACATGTTTATGGTGCCACTGGGAATCGTTATTCAGAACTTTGCACCTGAAAGTTTCTGGCAGCAAATCGGAGTCGCATCCACTCAATATGCTGACCTCAACATTCAACAATTTGTCTTCGCCAACCTTATTCCTGTCACGTTAGGAAACATCGTCGGCGGCTCTGTACTCGTCGGATTGGCTAACTGGGGAATCTATCGTCGCCCACAGCTAAAAGCGACAAATGTACATGCAATCACTACAACAACTCAGATTAATTCGGCTAAGGAAATCACTATGAACAGCAACATTACTGCATCTGCAATCATGAACCAGCAACCTCTAGTACTACGTGCAGAAATGCCAACGTCAGTGGCGATCGATACTTTACTAGACAACCAACAAGTCAGTGCTCCTGTCTGTGACGTTGAAGGCCGATTAGTTGGGTTCTTCTCAGCTCATGACGTCATGGTTGATCTTTGGTGCCAAGATTACATTCCAGCGCAAGACCAGAAAGTGGTCGACATTATGTCACGAGACGTTGTTGCTATCGATGCTAATGACAAGTTGGTCGACATTGCTGAGTTCCTATGCATTGATAAAGAACAGCTTTACCCAACGACTAGCATGGGGATTGCCACTCAGTTCACGACACTTTCTTTAGAAGAGCGTGCAAAAGCAATGAAGGTAAGTAAACCGCATGTGCTGCCAGTGTTAGATAATGGCGTATTAGTTGGTGTGATTTCACGTGAACATGTATTAGGTGCTCTTCGCCCTATCTATGGTGAGCGCGTAAGTGTCGTAGAACAACGCGAACTTGAATCAGCATAAAGATAAAACTTAGCAACGAGCAGTGACACGGCTAGAATTTTGGTTAGGAAATAAGTCGCTTGACCAAAAAAGCCCCCAACGTAAGTTGGGGGCTATTTTGTCGTTAAGCAGTAAATGAATTACTTCTTAATACCTTCTACGTGTAGTTCCATATCAACGTAACTTGATGCACCCATCACTGGAATATTGAAGTCTGCAAGTTCTAGGCGAGTTGAGCCTAAGAAGCCAGCACGTTCACCGCCCCAAGGGTCTTGACCTGCACCAATGAAGGTCGCATCAATAGTAATTGGCTTAGTGACACCGTGTAGGTTTAGGTCGCCATTAACTTCAAGCTTACCATTGCCTTTGTCGACAACACTTGTGCTAGTGAATGTCGCAGTAGAGTACTTCGACGCATCAATAAAATCTGAGCTACGAATGTGCTTATCACGCTCTGCATGGTTTGAATCTAGACTTGTCGTATCTACATTAACCGATACTTTTGACGCTGCAACATTGGCTGGGTCGTAAGAAAATTCGCCATCAAATGTGTTAAAACGACCTTGAATGAAGCTGTAGCCTAGGTGGCTAACTTTAAAGTTAACCGAAGCATGAGCACCTTTTGTATCGATCATGTAATCCGCCGCGCTTGCACCAAATGGTAATGCCATTACCATTGCTAATCCGGTAGCAAATAACGTTTTTTTCATTTTGAAGCTCCTATCATTTTGCGTAGCGTGTTGTCTTTATTAATAAAGTGGTGTTTCAAAGCCGCAATAGCATGCACTGCAGCAATAATAATCAGTGACCAAGCAGCGTAAAAGTGAACTTGACCTGCTATGTCAGCTTGGTTTTCAAACAAAGCACCTAAGCTTGGTACTGTAAACCAAGTGAATACATCGATACCTCGTCCATCTTCAGTAGAGATTAAGTAACCAGAGGCAAAGAGTGCCAAAAGTATCGCGTACATTCCTAAGTGAGCAAGTTTAGCACCGATGACCTCATAGGCGGCACCTTCAACTTTCGGTGACACCGTCACTACTTTCCAAAAGAGTCTAAATAAGGTTAATCCCGCCAATAACAAGCCAATGGACTTATGCCAATGAGGTGCTGTGCGATACCATTCACTGTAGTAAGACAAATCAACCATCCATAGACCTACAGCAAACAAACCTATAATCACTAATGCAGAGATCCAATGAACCCCTCTAGCGACCAAGTTGTAGTTTTTTACTTCCGATTTCATCTGACAGTCCTAAAAGTTAATGACTCTTGTTTTAATTCAGAGTACATATCTCATCTTTCTTGCAACAGATTATTTACCATTCTTTACATAAGCGAAATGTCTTTTGCTTGATTAAGTCGTTCGAAATTTTTGAAGGAACTTAGTTGGCGGTATCAAAACTCGCTTTCTTGTTCTATTTCATAGATTTCATCTGCGATATCAATGATTTTTCTTTCAATAATAGACTGCGCATCGGAAAGCCCTTTGTTGTAAAATGCGGCGCCAAACTTGCTAACAATAAAGTCAAAAAGAAAGTCAGCATCAAACTGACCTATTTCTATATCCAGCTCTTCTTCTATATAGGTTTGTAGCTCACGCGACATCGCCTGCTTTTGTTGTGATGTAAATTCAATCTTAGACATAAACCTTTCAAGTCCCATATGATTTCGCCGATTAAGTGTAACGAAAGTTAATTAGTGCGTGTTAGGCTAATGTCGCATATTGCTCATTATGGAGAGATGGATCTTGTTATTGGATGTGCTGGTTCAAAGTGTTAATGAATTTCAGGCTGATTGTATGGCGCTGTGCGAAAAGCACTATCCGACCATTCACAATAAAGGGATGAGTGAGCACCATTTGGGTTTGGCATTTGCTCGAAGATTGTCACGTACTCTTACAGAGTTTGGGCATGATTATGAATACAAACCCCTTGACAGTAACCCCAGTGCTGACTTCCCACACCACTATCGTGTTAGTTCTGAAATCGGAACAGTCTGGGTGCTGACTTCTCACTTGGTGAGCGCAGGACCGTCATGTCGTAAAAAATTGTTTCGAACTATCGCTCAGTGGCAACAAGAATACGGATATGCAGTTCAACCTAACGATCTATTGCTTCTACTCACCGATCATTGGATTACTCGAAATAAACAAAGCCGCGAATTACTTCATTGGTGGACTGGACAGCTACCCGATGAGGTTGACGAATATCGCATTCAAGGAATTACGCTTTATGAAAGCGAATCGCTACTCGCACAGTCTCTGGAACAACATTTCAACATCAGCCCTTACTTTGTGAAGTTCACTCACCCGTTAAAGAGAGCGACTGATAAGCAACTAGTGAGGAAATATATCCAACTGTATTCGGTTATCCAATTAAGCTGATTCGAAACTTTTGTCATAACACATTCACTGTTATCTATCATACTTATCAAGGTATCGTGTCTACTTAAGTGAACTGTGTGAAGACATTAAAACGCTATCAATATGAAAGGTATGCAGTACTTTGTAACCTCGCCTACCGGCCCGCCCTTCGTCAAACCCAATATGGCTTTTCGCCAAAAGGGCAAAGAGTTATCTGTAATCGTTTTGGCCAGCCAATGATTCGAGTGCTCTGGCATCAAGATAAAGAAGAGGCGATTGTTGTTATCAAGGGCTCTCATAATCCTTACGATTGGCTGCTAAATCTCGCACTATGGAGACGTAGTTGCCAGCAGTTTGACCTTCCATACTCTATTCATACGGGGTATCACTTTTTACTTCGCCAAGAGAGCCAATCTAGCCAAAATGAAGAACCATTGGGTGCTAGCGTAATTGAAAAATTATTTACTACGCTTGAAAAATTGGTTTCTGACGGAAAACGAATTACCTTTACTGGCCATTCATCAGGTGGTGCTTTAGGCTGCGTACTCGCCGATAAGTTAGAAAGACAAATCCCTAAAAGCGTCAAGCGGGTCGTGACGTTTGGTCAACCGGCAATTGGGGGATATCAGTTTGGCCGTAACTACCTTCTTTCTCATAAGACATATCGCATATGCTGCGACTTAGATGTTGTCACTTTCCTTCCACCTGTACCAGTGGTCTATTCTCACGTTGGCAAAATGTTGTGGTTGTATAATGGCAAAATACACGAGAATACACCGACATGGCGAAGGCTATTTCTATCAATAGTATCCTGGATCATGCGCCCCTTCTCGTACCACTTAATGTCTAAATATATCCGCAACAAAGATTTCTTTGATGAACGCTGATGAGAACTTCGCCCAAAAATCGAACTGGACAATGAAAGCAATGTTTTTTTACGCCTCAAAATAATATAAATTGGCTCAATGGTATTTGACGTTATTGATATTACACCTATTAAAACTTACTAGTAGTTAACTGTGTATAGTTCGAATTTGAGCCTAGTTCAAAACTTTAGCCATCTAGAAGTAAACAACCATTGACAGCAATGTGCCTATGTCAATATTATGTCAAAACTTTGCACTATCCCATGCGGAATAATTTGTTTACACACTAGAGGTCGGTAGTACGTATGATTCTCTCCACTAAGCAGCAGTTTGTGGATTGCCTTTCAATGAATGAGGATTCTCAATACATTGGTACCTATAAGAGCTTAACGCTCAACAGTGTATACCAACCTATTTTCGATGCTGACGATAACATTATCGGAGTTGAAGCCTTAGTCCGTATTGAAGACTCCGTTAAAGGTACTATCAGACCCGATCAGTTTTTTCATAACCAGCAAATCGATTTTGATGACAAGATTAATGTTGAGCGCCTGAGTAGAGTGATACACATCCGCAACTTTGCGCGCTCACAGTATCGCCACCTCAACTTGTTCCTAAACGTCTTACCATCTGCGGGTGAGTATTTCGCTTTAGAAAACATCGATTCAAGTTTACTTTCTCAACGCTTAAAAGCCTTAAATCTTGAGAACTCACAGCTAATTATGGAAGTTGTTGAGCTTGATGCTTCTAATGAAGATAACCTAAAGTTGGCGATGAAAAAGTTATCCGAGTGTGACTTCAATATTGCCGTCGATGACTTTGGCGTTAATGCGTCAAACCGGCACCGGGTAGAGAGGTTAAAACCAGACATCGTTAAGCTCGATCGTTCTCTGCTTATTTCGTACATGACAGGCGATCAATTCCCGTTATTGTCTGCTGTTAAGCTTGCCAAGAATCTTGGCGCAAAAGTCGTCGTTGAAGGCATTGAGACTCGACAACACCTTGATGCTATGCGAAGCCTAGAAATCGATCTGTACCAAGGATATTTTCTCGCTCTTCCAGAGCCACTACCCGCAGTATATGACGATGAGACTAACAATTTTAGTTCACTTGGTGACCCAAGTATCGTCTACCGCCAATCATATCGATAGATCACCCACGAAAGCATTCCCCTTACCTATATATGATCTAGTTAATAGTTCTAAACGCTCACCTATCATAGATATTTACATCTTAAAAACGAATTAACTACACGATCTTGTACGACTATTAATACTATTATTGATTTTTTGTTCTAGATCATCAGATGCTTAACTATCGCTCGTGCCACAGCATAGAATTCTGTACATTCCTTTACATAGTTTGAAACAGTTTGTTTATATTTTTAATATCTTGAGGAGATTTCTATGCTGGAGCTCTTAATTGGCTTAGCCGTCACTGTTGCAGTGGGTTATTTCATTGTTAAAGGCTACAAACCCGCTGGCGTACTTTTGACCGCAGGTGTGTTACTACTCATCCTTACTGGCTTAATCGGACACACAGTTCTTCCTGCTAAGGTCGCATCAACAGGTAACATGTTCACTGATGCGCTAGAGTACGTTAAATACATGCTTCAGTACCGCGGTGGCGGCCTTGGTATGCAAATCATGCTACTTTGTGGTTTCGCTTCTTACATGACGCATATTGGCGCTAACAATGTTGTAGTAAAACAGTTTTCTAAGCCACTATCCTTCATCAAATCTCCTTACGTTTTGCTCGTTGCTGCCTACATCGTAGCCTGCTTGATGTCTCTTGCTGTAAGTTCAGCAACAGGTCTGGGCGTTCTATTGATGGCAACGCTATTCCCTATGATGACGGCAATGGGCATTTCGCGCCCTGCTGCTGTTGCCGTCTGTGCTTCACCAGCTGCAATTATCCTTTCACCTACATCGGGTGATGTGGTTATCGCCGCTGAGAAATCAGGCCTAGCGCTAGACGTATTCGCTGTTCAGACCGTACTTCCTGTATCGATCTGCGCAATTATTGTCATGTCTGCAGCGGCTTTCTTTTGGAACAAATACCTTGATAAGAAAGACAACTCTCCGATGGAACGCGTAGACGTTTCAGAGATTGAAGTGAATGCACCACCGTTTTACGCAGTATTACCGTTTCTACCAATCATCGGTGTTTTCTTGTTTAATGGCCGCACCATCCCTGGCCTAACGTTAGACATTTACACCATCGTAGTTCTTTCAATCTTTATTGGTGCCTTGGTTAACTTCGTTGTTAAGCGTTTTAACGGACAAAAAACACTCGAAGATCTTGAATCTTGCTACCAAGGAATGGCGGATGCTTTCAAAGGCGTTGTAATGCTATTGGTTGCGGCAGGCGTATTTGCTCAGGGGTTGATGTCTATTGGTGCTATCGATAACCTACTTCACCTTGCTGAGACAGCAGGCGCAGGCGGTATTGCACTAATGCTTATCCTTACAGGCTTAACTGTAGCGGCAGCTATCGCGACAGGCTCAGGTAACGCTCCTTTCTATGCATTCGTTGAGCTAGCGCCTTCTCTGGCAGCTAAAATGGGCCTAAATCCAGCATTCTTGATTATCCCAATGCTACAGGCGTCTAACTTGGGTCGTACTATTTCCCCTGTATCAGGTGTTATTGTTGCGACGTCTGGTATGGCGAAAATCAGCCCATTTGAAGTCGTGAAACGTACCTCTGTGCCTGTACTTTGTGGTTTAGCAACCGTTATCATTGGCACGCTAATCCTAGTACCAATGTCAGCATAATTTACGAAATCTTTATAAGACAAGGGCGCTCATCTGAGCGCCCTTTTTTGTAATGAGTATGTGCTATTTAATTTCACCGTATCGCTCTAGATAGAGCACGGTTGCCGCTGTACGAGAAGGAACCTGTAGCTTTTTGAGTAGACTCTTCATATGTACCTTAACGGTAGATTCAGAGATAAACAGTGTATCGGCGATTTGCTTATTTCTAAGCCCTTTCGCGACTTCTTTGAGGATCTGCATCTCACGGTCAGTGAGTTCGTCAAACACGGTTGTGCTATTTTCTCGCTCTGCTAAATATCTGGCGACTTCTTTACTGTAAGATTTATTACCTTGTAAAGATAATTTTAGTAACTCTATTAGCTCATCTGGTTCAGTATCTTTTAAGAGGTACCCGTCTGCACCTGCCTGAACAATCGCTTCGATGTCTGCAGGGCTGTCTGAGACTGTCAAAATGACAATCGTCGCATCACAGTCATCGGCACGCAGAGCGTTTAATGTGTCTAAACCCGACATCCCTTTCATGTTCAGATCGAGTAAAATCAAGTCTGGTTTATGTTCATGATTTTGTGCGACAGCCTCAGCGCCGTTACTGGCTTCAGCGACTACGTTAAATTCATCTTCAAAACTCAGCAATTGGTTGATACCGCGGCGCATCAATGGATGGTCGTCGACCAATAAAACTCTATACTCTGTCAATGTTTGAATCCTTTATCTTTGGATACTCTAAATATACTTCACACCCTTGTTCAGGATTAGTGGAGATACTCAACTCACCATTTAGCCGAGAGGCTCGCTCTTGCATGATGCTTAAACCGTAATGATTGGCTTTTTCCGTGGTTGAGTCAAAGCCTACGCCGTCGTCACGAACCGCTACTTTGATATGGGTATCACTTTCGTTGCACTCTATTGTTATTGTCTTGGCGTTCGCATGCTTGATCGCATTGGTTGTAGCCTCACGAATCAATTGCAGCAAATGCACTTGCTGATTAGTATCGAGCTCGATTGAAGAGAGCTCATTGGTTAATTTAATTTCTGCGTCTGTCTGGTCAGATAGCTGTTCTGTCATTGTATGTAACGCCGAGCCAAAACTGCCTTCTTTAATTGACAGTCTAAATGTCGTTAGTAGTTCTCTAAGCTGGGTGTAAGCAGCCGACAAACCAGTATCAAGCTCGGCAAGGACAGGCGTTGTCTTGGCTAGCTCTGGCGTTTCAGGAAGCTTTTTCATACCTCGCTTTAAAATAGAAACTTGTATTTTCAAATACGAAAGAGCCTGAGCGAGAGAATCATGCAGCTCACGAGCGATTGTGGCACGCTCTTCCATCACCAATAGCTGCTCAGCTTGCCTTTGCGCCTGATTGTAATATACCGCACGGGATAATATCTGTACAAAGTTGTCAATCAATGCTTGATCTGGGCACGGTAATGAGACCTTCCAATACAGGGTACCGAGCTCGATACCATCTAAAGAAAGCGTCTGACTCTGACATTGCTTGGTGCATTTCTTACACCCGTCACCTTCAGTCAATAAAATCGGTCTTTCACCGGGCTCATTGATTTCCAATCGTACTGACGTGATCCCTTCTAGGCTAACAATATGCTTTAAAATTGCTGAGAAATTATCTTGTGTGATTCGTGAAACCGTAAGCTCTTGTGAAGATTGATAGAGAACACGCAACGAATCATTAGCATGTTGGAGCTTTTGGGTTTTCTCATTGACGGCCTGCTCTAGCCCTCGATAAAGGCTTCCAAGATCCCTTGCCATTTTATTGAAAGCTTTGGACAAGATACCCATTTCATTTTCACTGTCGATATTCAGTGCGATGTTGAAAGAACGCGATTGAATTTGCTCACTCGCAATAACCAGCGAGTTTAGCGGCTTAACGATATGCTTACGGGTGTAGTGGACAATGAAGATACTGATCAGTAGCACTCCACCGAGTCCTAAACCGCCTACCCAAGCTAAGGAAATGAGTTTTTTTTCTGAATAATCTTGAAGCTTAAAAACAAAGGAATCGATCTGATTTACAAAGCCAGCGACCAAGACCAAATATCGGTCTCTTTCATGGCCTTTCAGTACATGCTTTAGCTCGTGCCAACGTACGATGAGCCGATAATAATCATGTGTAATGTCTTCAGGCACAGCCCAATTCTGTAGCGCTTTCATCGAGTCTGAGTAAATCGAGCGTTCAAACTGAACAATATGCGTCGAATAGTCTACCGATTCAGACTGGATATCATGAGCAAGTCGGTAACTTTGCATCCGCATTGAACCCGCTACGTTGACCGCTTCCGCATCGTTCAAACTTGAAGCTAGAGTAAAAATTGCGAACCCGGTTGTAGTTACAGACAAAAGCAAAATTAGCACCATTGCTTTTGCAACCGTAGTGGTTACAGAGCTTTTCACATTTTTTAACACTCGAACATTCAAACCTTAAATAGAAAACTTGCGATTAAATACTAAGCTTATTAGTAATTGTCGCGACAATATGTGATCACTTACGCGTAAGTTTGTTGATCTAAAACAATTTTAGTCGGCTTTACCCCCAAGGGGGTATTTATACAAATATGTCAAAACCTACAATTCATGTAAGGATAAATTACAACTTATGAACAGTTATTTAGTCATAAAAACAACATCTAACAAACTTGGGTAAGAGAGTGGTAGACCTTACTAAAAGACGGCTATTTTCAAAACGTCTCGTTGTCGATAACACTATTCGTCTACCTTGGCTTGTGAACAGTGCCGAATTTACTGACTTGTGCACACGTTGTGGTAAGTGCAGTGAAGTCTGTGAAACAAACATAATTATTAAAGGTGACGGTGGTTATCCTCAAATCGATTTTTCTCGCGGCGAGTGCACATTTTGTTATCAGTGCGCTGATGTATGCCCAGAACCATTATTTGCCGATGAACAATCTTTACCTTGGAATGCTAAAGCCTCAATCAATGAGGCATGTTTAGCGAAGCAAAATGTCGAATGCCGAAGCTGTGGCGATATGTGTGACACCATGGCAATTAAGTTCAAACTAGAAATAGGCAAAGTCGCACAACCCAATTTAGAGCTTGATGAATGTACAGGATGTGGAGCTTGCGTAGCAGTTTGCCCTACTTCATCCATCAATGTGAGCAATTTAGTTTAATACGGAAGAAGTTTATGTCACTGAACGAAGTGCATATTTCGAGCTTAGTCGTGCATTGTTCGCCAGAACATCTCGGTGAAGTGAAATCTCAAATTGAGCAGTATGACAATGCTGAAATCTACGGAGACAGCCCTGAAGGCAAGATCGTAGTGGTATTGGAAACTGAGAACCAAGGCTTTATCACCGACACGATCGAAACCATTAATAATCTCCCAAATGTGTTGAGTACGGCTTTGGTTTATCACCAAATCGAAACCGGTCTCGACGACGAATCACAAAATAACAACACTGGAACTCAATATTCCCAAACCGAGGGTGAAGTATGAAGATGACAAGACGAGCGTTTGTTAAGGCAAACGCAGCAGCATCAGCGGCAGCAGTTGCGGGCATCACCTTGCCAGCATCTGCTACGAATCTGATCGCTAGCTCAGACCAAACTAAAATCACATGGGACAAAGCACCTTGTCGTTTCTGTGGTACTGGCTGTTCAGTTCTTGTAGGTACGCAAAACGGCAAAGTTGTTGCGACACAAGGTGACCCTGAAGCACCTGTCAACAAAGGACTAAACTGTATCAAGGGCTACTTCCTGTCTAAAATCATGTACGGTCAAGACCGCTTGACTCAGCCACTGCTTCGTATGAGAGATGGCAAGTACGATAAAGACGGTGACTTCACTCCAGTTTCTTGGGATGTCGCTTTTGACACTATGGCTGACAAGTGGAAAGAAGCACTTAAGAAGCAAGGTCCTTCTGGCGTTGGTATGTTTGGTTCAGGCCAATGGACGGTAATGGAAGGTTATGCTGCTGCTAAAATGATGAAAGCAGGCTTCCGTTCAAACAACATCGACCCTAACGCACGTCACTGTATGGCATCTGCGGTAGGTGCTTTCATGCGTACGTTCGGTATCGATGAGCCGATGGGTTGTTACGATGACTTCGAAAATGCAGATTCGTTTGTACTTTGGGGTTCTAACATGGCAGAAATGCACCCAGTACTTTGGACTCGTATTACTGACCGCCGTTTAAGCCACCCTCATGTTAAGGTAAACGTACTTTCTACGTACTACCACCGCTCTTTTGAATTGGCTGACGAAGGCTACATTTTCGAACCGCAAACAGACTTGGCAATCGCTAACTTCATTGCGAATTACATCATTGAGAATGATGCAGTTAACTGGGACTTCGTTAACAAGCACACCAACTTCAAACAAACCGCAACCGACATCGGTTATGGCCTACGTGACGATGACCCACTACAAAAGGCAGCGGCGAACCCGAACTCAGGTAAAATGTCTTCAATCTCTTTTGAAGAGTACAAAAAGTCTGTTGCACCTTACACTCTAGAAAAAGCATCTGAAATGTCAGGTGTGTCTAAAGAGAAGCTGGTCGAACTTGCTAAGCAATATGCCGATCCAGACACTAAAGTTATGTCTCTTTGGACTATGGGTATGAACCAACATACTCGTGGCGTGTGGATGAATAGCTTGATTTACAACATCCACCTACTAACAGGTAAAATCTCGACACCGGGTAACAGCCCATTCTCGCTAACTGGTCAGCCATCAGCTTGTGGTACTGCTCGTGAAGTAGGTACATTTGCTCACCGCCTACCTGCAGATATGGTCGTCGCTAACCCTAAACACCGTAAGATCGCTGAAGGTATTTGGAACATCCCTGATGGTGTTATTCCACCTAAACCTGGCTACCACGCGGTACTTCAAGACCGTATGCTCAAAGACGGTAAGCTTAACGCTTACTGGGTAATGTGTAACAACAACATGCAAGCGGGTCCAAACATCAATGGCGAGCGTTTGCCGGGGTACCGTAACCCAGAAAACTTTATCGTTTGTTCTGACCCATACCCAACCGCGACAGCACAAGCTGCTGACTTAGTCCTTCCAACAGCAATGTGGATTGAAAAAGAAGGTGCTTACGGTAACGCCGAGCGTCGTACTCAAGCTTGGTATCAACAAGTAGGTACTGTCGGCGAGGCGAAGTCTGACTTATGGCAAGTCATGGAGTTCTCTAAGCGCTTCAAAATGGAAGAAGTTTGGACCGAAGAACAACTCGCTATGGCGCCTCAGTACCGTGGTAAAACCATGTATGACATGCTATTCGCAAACGGCGTTATCAACAAATACCCTATCGAAGAAGCACGTGAGCTTAACGACGATGCACACCACTTTGGCTACTACGTTCAAAAAGGTTTGTTCGAAGAGTACGCAGAGTTTGGTCGCGGCCACGGTCACGACTTGGCACCATATGACGTTTACCACCAAGTTCGTGGTCTTCGCTGGCCAGTTGTTGATGGTAAAGAGACGCTTTGGCGCTACAAAGAGGGCTCAGATCCATATGCGAAAGCGGGCTCTGGTTGGGACTTCTACGGTAAGCCAGATGGTAAAGCGCTCATTATCTCAGCACCTTATGAAGCTCCACCGGAAGCACCAGATTCTGAGTACGATATGTGGCTATGTACTGGCCGTGTTCTTGAGCACTGGCATACGGGTACTATGACTCGCCGCGTACCAGAACTTTATAAAGCGGCACCAGATGCAGTGGTTTACATGCACCCTGCTGATGCGAAAGCTCGCGGCGTTCGTCGTGGAGAAGAAGTTCTTATAGAAAACAAACGTGGTGAAGTTCGTGTCCGCGTAGAAACTCGCGGCCGTAACCGTCCACCTGAAGGCTTGGTATTCGTACCATTCTTTGACGCACGTATTCTAATTAACAAGCTGATTCTTGATGCGACTGATCCTCTGTCTAAGCAGACAGACTTTAAGAAGTGTCCAGTTAAGATCACTAAGATCGCTTAATTATGAATGCTCTGGCTGCCCTATTCAGGGCGGTCAGAATCAAGAATTTAGCCATTAGGCGGAGAATGAATAATGAAAAAATTTCTAATTGCACTGTTATCGGTAGGTGCTCTAGTAAGTGGCGTTGCAGTAGCTGAACTCGAAAACCCAGGTGGTATTGGCGGTCTAGAGTCATTACGTGGGGCAAGTGAACTTGAAGCAACACGTACAGCTGATGACTTTAAAAAGTTCCCACGTGAGCAAGTTTTAGAGAGTAGCTTTGTTTACCAGCCACCTCTAATTCCACATAACATTCGTAGCTATGAAGTATCGTTGAATGCGAACAAATGTCTATCGTGCCACAGTTGGAAAAATGCGAAAGAGATGGGCGCAACGAAGATCAGTGTAACCCACTATGTTAACCGTGAAGACGCGGTTCTTGCAGATATGTCTCCTCGTCGTTACTTCTGTCTTCAGTGTCACGTTCCTCAAGCAAACGCGAAACCTTTAATCGAGAACGATTTCAAGAGTGTAGACGCGCTTAAGTAATCACGTGAGTAAATAAGAGGTTATCTATGAAATTATTGAAAGCGTTTTGGAAGCGGTTGGCAAGCCCGAGTAAAGCAGCAGTAGGTGTGGTTTTATTCATGGGTTTCGCTGGCGGTCTTCTATTCTGGGGCGCGTTTAACACCGGTATGGAAGCGACCAACTCTGAAGAGTTTTGTTCAGGTTGTCACGCACCTATCGTTGCGGAAATTCAAGAAACGGTGCACTACTCTAACCGTTCTGGCGTACGAGCTATTTGTTCAGACTGTCACGTACCGCACGAATGGACAGATAAAATCGTTCGTAAAGTTCAAGCATCTAAAGAACTGTTTGCACACTTTGTGACTAAGACGATTGATACGCCAGAGAAATTCCAAGAGCGCCGTGCTCACCTTGCTGAACGCGAGTGGGCGCGCTTGAAGAAAAATGACTCTCTAGAATGTCGAAACTGTCACCAGTTCGAATACATGGACTTCTCCGAGCAAGGCTCTAGAAGTGCTAAGCAGCACTCTACTGCGTTGGCTTCTGGTGAGAAAACCTGTGTGGACTGTCACAAAGGTATCGCCCATAAACTCCCTGATATGCATGGCATTGAAGGCTGGCAATAGGAGCACTGAATAATGAGTACTTTAGAATCTGTTATTTGGCATGTTCTTGGCTATAGCGCTATGCCTGTCATCATCTTGTCTGGCTTTGCCGTCGTTGCAGCCGTTTCGGTGTGGTTACTGTCGCTAGGAAAAGATAAAGAGGCTGAGTAGCCCTAACAAATATAGGGGGAGTGACCTCCCCCATAATATTCGGTTCAATTTTTGCCTATTTTGTATCGAACATAAAAAAGCCACCTTGGTTTTACTAAGGTGGCTTTCTTCTTTTAGTTGGTTGTTATACCAATCACACCAATTATCTGGTCATTCTTGCTTGTTAAAACCGCTTATAACTGCGTTAAAGATTTTGAAGATAGAAAAACTAGCTAGCTGCAATCTTTGCCTTGTTCTTAGCGGTTTTTCCTACGCAATTTTCTGAACATCTAATTAATGTGATTGGTATTACTCTGGGTAACCATTCGGGTTATTCGATTGCCAACGCCAAGTATCTTCTGTCATTTGCTCTAAACTGCGTACTGCTTGCCAATTTAGGTCTTGTTTCGCTTTGGCAGGATCTGCCCAACATTCCGCAATGTCGCCCGGTCTGCGTTCTACCACTTTATAAGCAACAGTTTTGCCAGAAGCTTTTTCAAATGCTTTAACCATATCCAGAACACTAGATCCGTTGCCTGTTCCCAGGTTATAGATGTGAAGACCTGACCGATTCCCTACTTTGTTTAACGCGGCAATATGCCCATCCGATAGATCCATAACATGAATGTAATCGCGCACACCCGTGCCATCAGGTGTCGGATAGTCATCCCCAAATACAGATAAACACTCTCTACGTCCTACTGCTACTTGAGAAACAAATGGCATTAAGTTGTTTGGAATACCCTGAGGATCTTCCCCTAACTCACCAGATGGGTGTGAACCAACAGGATTAAAGTAGCGCAGCAAGGTGATGCTCCAATCTGGGTTAGCCTTCTGGAAGTCGGTCAAGCACTCTTCCACCATAAGCTTACTGCGACCATAAGGATTGGTTGCGCTTGTCGGAAAGTCTTCACGAATAGGTACTGAAGCAGGGTCGCCATATACCGTTGCAGAAGATGAAAAAACCAAAGTTTTGACATTCGCTTCACGCATTGCGCTAACAAGCACTAAGGTTCCGTTGACATTGTTGTCGTAATACTCAAGAGGCAACTCTACTGATTCACCTACTGCTTTTAAACCAGCAAAATGAATGACGGCGCCTATGTCATGGTTTTGCAAGACATCGACAAGGGGTTGCTTGTTGCGAATATCGCCTTCGATAAACTCTGGTCTAATTCCTGTGACTTTCTCGATTCGGTCTAATACCGATTGCTTACTATTGTAGAGATTGTCGAAAATGACAGGAGTCATCCCCGCTGCAATCATCTGAATACATGTGTGGCTGCCTATGTAACCCATTCCACCAGTTACTAAAACTTTCATGTCGCTAACCTTTTAAAAACATGCTCTTATGCTAATTCAAAACAAGTCTCAACCAAAGGGACTAAGTGACTTTTGTTTCGTTTTTCTCAAGATGGATAACATATTGCCCCTTTCCACTTGTTTTTGCATGATACATAGCGGTGTCTGCGGCTTTCAATAATTTATCAGTATCGACATCTTGGCACTCGGTATACTGAACGCCGACGCTGGCACCTACCTTTAATACATCGCCTTTGTAATCAATGGGCTTCTCTAAGTACTCAATGATCATACATGCTAACGAGTCCGCGGATTTTGGATTGATGCAATTTGTTACTACAACGAACTCATCACCAGAAAGTCGAGCCACGATATCATTGTCATCAGTCATTGAAGCAAGTCGTTTTGCGACCTGCTTCAATACTTCGTCACCAGCATCGTGGCCGTAAGTGTCATTTACCAACTTAAATCCATCGAGATCAATATAGAACAGCGCTAATCCACAGCAACTTCGTCGCTCAGATCTAAGCATAGCTTCAAGTACTCGGTAGAGCTCCGTTCTATTCGCCAATCCAGTGAGAGAGTCATGATGTGCCAAGTAATCGAGCCTTTCCATTTCTTTATCGCTTGAAAGATCACTCAGCAAATAAACGAAATCATACTCATCTTGATTCTCACTGCTCGCAATTCGCGATACTTTGACAAATAGGGGGACTTTTTTATGCCCTAGCTTATGACTCTCCCATACTTCACCTTGCCATTGACCATGTTCATTAACTGACTGCTTAATCGTAGGCATTAGAGATTTAAACTGTTGCCAGTCGAATATCTCATCAGGTCGTTTTCCTAATAGAGCCTGTTGAGAGTGACCGAGAAGCCTCGATACCGCAGGGTTTACCATAGTAATCGTATCGCATGGATCAGTGACGATGAGTCCGTCCTGGCTGTTCTCAAATACGCCCGCTGCGAGTCTCTGCCTGCGCTGAGCGGCTTCTGCTTCAGTCACATCTTGAATGGCGAACAGCACTTGTCCTTCCTTGCTCAGTCGAGTGGCCGTCATACTTAACAGTTGGTGGTTACCAAACACATCTTTGACCCACAGCTGTCTGTCTATAATCTCAGCATCCTTTGTCATCGCTTCCGCAATGATGAACTGACCACTTACCCCGAGTAATTCAATAAGTAATGAACCTTTCAAATACCCTGGCGTTCGACGGAAAATAGCACAGGTTGCCGCATTAAAATGGACCACTTCCCCGTTGGCATTTAACACCACCAAGGCGTGTTTCACCGTCTCAACTACTTCGTCAGCAAATGACTTTTCTTGTTCTAGTTTTTTCAGTGTATTGGTGACTTGCTTATCTCGCTCTTTCAGCCTTTCTAGCATGGTGTTGAACGCTTGTATCAACCCGCCTATCTCGTCATCTGCCACATGTTTGATGTTAAGTGTTTCGCGCTTATTCTCTATGTACGACCAAATTCCAGAGCTCAGCCGATAAACTGGTTTGATAATGTACATCTCTACCATCAGGTAGAGTACAAGTGCTGACACGGCGAGTAGCAATAGATAGTTGATACTGTTAGACATTGCATCCACGTAAATAGCGTTAAGTGATTGTTTAGATAGCGTAATACGCAAATGAGCAATCACATCTGAATTACTTTTAACGGGGACCAATAAGAAGATGTGCTCATCACTTATGGCATAGCGATGATGGCGGATCTCCTCACGCTGCTTTTCTGTTGGAACGGGTGCGATCGCACCCTGCTTTTCATACATTGCGAACAGTTGGCCATTGGTCATGTAGAGTTTTACACGCACGACATCTTCATCGGCTGAAAATGCAACCAGTATTCTTTCTGCCGTCTTTTTATCACCAGCAAGAATGACAGTCTGAAGGCTGTGCGCGACACCTGTTGCCAAGACATCAGCTCGATTTAGGAGGTTGTCTTTTTGAGTGAGATAGGACTGAAGCAAGGAGTAACCTTGAGAAAAGACAAAAACAATCCCAGTAAAAACAACTATTGGTACAAATAGCTTACTCTTTAGAGATAAATGACTAAATGATATCAATCTCACTCCTATACTACTGACGATTAGAAAATGTGCATAGTTATATTGTTATAGCTATCTTGTAGCGATTACTCTCTACAAACGATAGACACTTAGTTCAGGGATAGCGCAGCGATTTGACCTGTTTTTATTAATTATTCACCAAATAATGAGTTTGATCACTGTTTAGCAAAAGTAATTGAAACATCTTAGTAAATGATTTAATTAAGGAAATTATTCGTCAATGGAAAAACGTTCGATCTGTCTTAATTGTGATATGGGTGAAAGCTTCGGTGCATGGAAAATGGGTAACGATGAGTCTGTGATGCCTCATATCCACATGGCAAATATCGCTTGCGGGTTTCACGCCTCCGATCCGCAAGTAATGAATGAGACGATAAAACTAGCGATCAAACACGATGTTCAAATTGGCGCTCATCCTAGCTACCCCGATCTACAAGGTTTTGGTCGGCGCAGTATGGTTTTGTCTCCTAATGAAATCACCAATATGTTGATTTATCAGATCGGCGCCATCAAGGGGCTCGCAGATAGCCACAACAAAGACCTTAGCTATGTGAAACCTCATGGCGCGCTCTACAATGATATGCTGAAAGACCTTTCTATTTTCGAATCAGTCGTCGACGCCGCCTCAAGCTTTGGTTTACCACTAATGACTCTTGCCGTTGCTGATACCCAACCCTACCTTGATATCGCCGATCGCTACGACGTCCCCCTGCTTTTCGAAGCGTTTGCAGACCGCAGTTATCTCGCCAATGGATTCTTAGCTCCGCGTGGACAAGACAAAGCGGTGTTAACCAATCACGAAGATATTTTGAATCAGGTCTTACAAATAGCACGTTACGGCAAAGTCCGTACTATTGATGGATTTTCAATTGCACTTGAGGCCGATACCCTATGCGTTCACGGTGATAATCTAGAAGGCGTCGCCATGATTAAACAGATTCGGTCGCTGCTTGATAAGGAGAGTCACAGTACATGATCATAGATACCTCTATTGACCCTGTTGCCGAGTGTTCGATTTTAATTCGCTTTCACAGCGATCCCAACGACCATCTTTCTTGGGTAATTGGCGAGATTAGTCATTATCTCAACAATCAACTCGGAGCGTGGGTAATGAATGTTACCCCTTCATTTGACTCAATACTTGTTGACTACCTTCCACATCGTATATCTATTTTCGAGTTTGTCCCCTACCTAGAGAAATTAGTTACCCAAGCCCTACTTAACATGCCAGAAGCGCACGTTGCTGAAGTCATTGAGTTGCCCGTCTATTACGATCTTTCCGTCGGTCCCGACCTCAAACAATACTTAGATTCCGGTCAATCTTTAGAATCCGTGGTTAAAGTGCATTCACAAACTGAATACACTGTTGGCGCAATTGGATTTACTGCGGGATTTGCCTTTCTTTCTGAAGTTGATGAAACAATAAGACGACCTAGAAAGCCAACGCCAAGAGTACTAGTCCCTAAAGGTAGTGTGGCCATCGCCAACAATCAAACTGCGGTATATCCATGTGAAACTCCGGGCGGCTGGAATATCATAGGCAATTGCCCTATTGAGCTTTATCACCCAACAAGCTCAAAAATTCTGCCCTTCACTATTGGCACCAAAATTAAGTTCACAGCGATAAGTAAGAAAGAGTTTTTAGCGCTTGGCGGACAGATCAATAAGGGTTGGCAATGACAATTGAAAACTACATAGAAGTCGTGAAACCTGGTCAGCAGACTCTTATTCAAGATTTTGGTCGCTTTGGTTTAGCCCATTTTGGTATTGCGCAAGGTGGACCTGTTGATGATTACGCCTATAGCTGGGCAAACCATCTTTTGGGTAATTCCATTAACATGCCCACCCTTGAGATCACCTTGGGCCAAGCTGAATTTTTAATACACCACTCTTGCGAACTCGCCATCGCCGGTGGTGACTTAAATGCCAAATTAGATGGCGTAAGTGTTGATAATTGGTCGACATTTCGCGCTTTAAAAGGACAAACACTAACCTTCGCTCTGCCTCGTAACGGGCTGCGTGCCTACCTAGCAATTAAAGGCGGATTTAATATACCAACGCAGTTAGGCAGTGCCTCGACCGTAGAACGAGACCAATTAGGCGGCTTAACACATGGGACGCCTTTACAAAGTGGCGACGTTTTACCGTTCGACCAACATGCCATATCATCTAGCAGTGTGCAGATGACATTCAGATACAAGCCAGACTATAACTTGCCATTGGAGCTACGCGTTATTGAGGGCTACCAAGTCAATGACTTCTCGCGTGACGCCGTCAATTCGCTCTATACACAACAGTTTGAAGTGAGCCAGCTCGTCAATCGGATGGGATATCGACTTTCTGGTTCAAAAGTCAACGCTCCCAACAAGGAGTATTTGAGTGAAGGGATTGCACTTGGATCAATACAAGTAACACCAAGTGGTGAGCCTATCGTGTTGTTAAATGACAGACAAACCATTGGTGGCTATCCGAAAATAGGCTGTGTTGCCCGGATTGATTTGCCAAGGTTAGCACAGGCAAAACCAGGACAAAAAGTGAAATTCGTTCGTGGGGATTTGTTGGGTTTACAAGACGTCTGGGGTCAATGGGCTCGATTTTTTGGCTATTAGGGCGACAAAGTCGCCCATATTTAACTTAAACAACCATAGTATTTCGCTAATTGCTCAGGGTAAGCTCTCTCTACTGCGAGTTGTTGTGCTTTTGCTTCTATATTCTCAGCCGATAGGCTCATCATCATCGGATGAAGCGATTCAATATTGTTATCTTGGTAATCGTGTAATCGCCACTCTTTCACCAGTTTAATTGCCGCTTCATAGGCAGACGATCCTTTTACCACTTCAACCCTAGCATAATGCTCACCTTCAAACGTGACATCTGCAGCTCGCAGCGTATCGTCTCTACCCGGTATCTGCTGTGCGCCAAACAGTGGTGTGCCGTACTCATTGGCTTGCTGGTAATTGGGAATAAAGCGAGCCATATGATCAATCGCCTTTCGACTTCTTTCCACAATCACATCTTCATCCCAGCCTTTTTGTATTTTACGCTTCAATCGCAAAGGTAAATGCGGCTGCGATGTTGATTGATTAGACGCCACCAAGCCATCATCGAATAAAGTGATATCTTTGGTCATGCCATGTAATTGAAACACCCCATCAGGATAAGGCGTTAGCTGCGCCATTCCATTTGGCGTACCTCGCGGACCATGGAAGATAACTTCAGGCCAAAGCTCGTTGCATTGATTCCATTTGGTTACATAGGCCGCTTTAAACTCTACTAGCCTTTCACGCGGTTTATTTGCTAAGTCGTCAATTGAGCCAGTCTCATAGCCGCAGGCATTGACAAGAAAATCGAATTCTAAAATCTGCGGTTCATTGTCCTGACTGACACACTCGATCATCCAGCTATCGGCACGCTCTTCTACCCCAGTGACCTGTGTATTGGTCATTAAAGTGCAGTTAGGAATCGCTTCCAATGCCAACGTCGCAGATGCAGCAATACGGAACACACTCCACCCATGCTCTTCAACCGCAACAACTGGGAACTTAAGTGCGTCTAAATCAGTATGCTTTGCGAAAGGAATCATCCAATCATCGATAGATTTTGGTTGAGCTGGCTGTTGCTGCTCTATCAGCTCTTCTAAATCTTCTCGACTGTAGAACTTGTAATAGTCACAAGGCTCACCCAACACCTTGTTCGCTGGGTCTTCTGCGACTAGCTCAGCATAGCAAGATTGAATGGTAATCAGCCTTTCATACAACTCTTGAGGACTACCACCATCAGAATAAGGTACAGCAATGACGGTTGGCCTACGATTGATTGTCTGTGGATAAAGGCGTGCGGTATCTATTGATTGTTTAAGTAACTCTATACACTGCTCAGTAGAGATTTCTCTGTACAAATTTCCACCAGCATGAAGATGGCATATTGGCGGACCACTGATCAGCCCATTACCTTTTTCAATAAGGTGGACATCTAAACCTAATTCGGCCATGTGAACTGCAGCCGTAGCTCCAGCGATACCACCGCCAATAATTGCGATTTTTGGTGAACTCTTCGTTTGGGTTTTAGATAGCATTTATATGGCTAATTCATTCATTCTCAGTGCATTTTACTGGTAATACTAAATGAATAAAATCACAAATTTTTCATGGAGAAATTATGACGTTTTTTCGAAAAAAAAATGAAAAAAACTGCTTGACTCAAAAATGCAGAAGGAACAAATAATCACTTTTGTGAATAACAAATCTTTGCCGAGCTACGCATACTCGGGGCTGCGAGAAATCTGAAGTTATCTACAGGCCAAGTTATCCAAAACTTTATCCACTGTTTTTGTGGATAACTGAATAACTTGACCTGTGTATTATCAGCTAAACGCTTTATTGATAGGGGTTAAGAGGCGTTTAATCAAACTGTTCACAACTAGAGCAAGTGTGAAAAAAGTACCAATAGGTAGCAGTATCCATAGCATCCAATGCATCTGCGGTTGCAGTTCAAACCCAAATATCATAATCGCCCCTACAACGATTTCTGAACCAATAATCGCTATTACGCCTGCGACAAGTGCCATTAACCCATATTCGGCCCAGATGGTTTGTTCAACCCTCTTTTTACTGGCTCCCAGTGTACGATAGAGTTGAATCTCTTCTTGGCGTTGACCCAAACTCAAACGCAACAGAGTAAATATAAGTAGAAGACCAGATAGAACGCCTATCCCTGCTAGCAGAGTAATTGACCAGACGATCTGCCCTAACAGTTCTTGAATCTTCGCTCCCATCACTCTTATATCCATCAAACTCACTGTTGGATGTTGGCGAGATAATTGATTTAGAAGCGCGTCATGCTCGTCTTCAACCTTAAAGCTCACCAAATAAGTCGCTGGAATATTCTCTAGAACATCAGGCGTAAAGATGAAATAAAAGTTTGGCTTCATATCGCGCCACTCTACATGCCTGATAGAGTTAACTTTTGCCTTGATTTGAATACTATTGATAACAAATTCGAGTTCATCACCAATCTTTAAGCCTAAATCGTTTGCCACATCGGCTTCCACTGAGACACCATTGGTTTGAGTCCACTCTCCTGACAACACCTCATTGTGCTCAGGAATACCCGTTGCAAACGTAAAGTTAATTTCACGTCTTAACGCATCGCTGCCCTCTTCTCCCTCGGCTTTGCTTTTTGCATCAACCCCATTGATGTTCACAACACGACCGCGAATAATTGGGTAGTCTTCTGAGCGTAAAATACCCGCATCATCGAGAACTTTTAGATAGGCATCTTTCTCATAAGGAGCGATATTCAAAGCAAACGCATTGGGAGCATCTTTAGGTAGCGTACGTTGCCAATCTGTTAGTAAGTCTGTTCTAACGAGCCACATAGTAGACAGAAGCATTAAAGAGAGTGCTAAAGCACCAAATTGAATGCCTGTCGCCATTGTTGAACGGTTAATCCTACTTAACGCCAGTTTGAGCGCTGCGCTAAGCGGAACTTTCCCTAGAGCGCGAGTCACCAACACACTCACAAACGCCAGTATTGCGAACAACGCAACAATACCGCCTAACACGATCCATACGAGTAGGTTGTCATAATAGGCTAACAGCATCGGAATAATGGGCACCAAAACCAACCAGTATCTGCTCTTTGAACCATTAATTTCGGCTTGTGGCTGCATTACATTTACAGCACTCACATTGGTAAGCCCGACCAGTGGAATTCCAAGTGCAGGAATGGCAATAAGAATACTGGTCATGACAGAAATTATGATGGGTTTTAAGCCATAGCTAGGTAACGGATTAGGCAACAATTCGACCAATGGGATACGCAATAGGTATTCAAGTACTACGCCCAACGACACACCAAGTACGACTGCAGCGACAAGTAGAATTGACACTTGAGTCAGCAACCAACGCACAATCCATTTTTTACTCGCACCTAAGCTCTTGAGCATAGCGATCGTTTTACGTCGGGTCGTGACATAGTGCTGACAGGTTAACACTAAGGTTGTCGCCGCCATGATGACCACAATGGCTACCGTCAGTGAGAGATATTGCTCGGTACGTTGGAAGACCTCGTTAGTCCGACTTGCACTATTTTGATCTCGCCAGCGATCACTTGGCGTTAACTCGATATTTGACTTTAAGTGTTCAATATTCGCTTCATCACCATTAATGAACTTACTGTAACGAACTCGACTGCCTAACTGCACTGCTCCAGTTCGGTCAATATCATCGCTATGAATAAAAGCGGAAGGCATTTGTTGAAACGGATTGAAGCTCAGCCCCGGCTCTTCAACTATACGTCCGGTTACAATGAAATCGGCATCGCCTAGCGTGACCGCGTCACCTACAGAGACATTGAGCTGCGAGAATAGACGTTCATCAAGCCAAAGTTCACCTTGCTTAACGTGACTGTAGTTTTGCTTGTCATCGGACAGTACCATCTCACCTTGCAGCGGATATAGACTATCGACCGCTTTTACTGTGATGAGTTTCATGCCGTTATCACTAAACGCCATCGTCCCAAATCGGGTTTGAGACGATGTTGTAAGCTCGTTTTCCGCAGCTAACATCTCAAATGATTCACTAATAGGGTTCGATGATATGAACACCGTATCCGCGGTTAACGCCTGTTTGCCTTGCTTAACAACGACTTGCTCCATACGCTCTGCAAGGGCTGTTAAAGCGAAAATACAGGCAATGATCAGGATTAAAGCGATAGTGACAGGCCAAAGTTGCCCTTGCCTAATCTCACTTGTACTCCACTTTACCAACCGCCTGTTCAAAGAAGCCGAAGCTGAATTAGACATGGTTAATCCTCCAACTTACCCGCTTTCATTTTAAAGGTTCGGTCACAGCGCTCAGCCAATTTTGAGTCATGTGTAACCAAAACGAGTGTCGTGCCATGCTCTTTGTTCAGCGAAAACAGCAGCTCTACCACGGTTGATGCAGTTTGTTGATCTAAGTTACCCGTCGGCTCATCAGCAAACAGAATTTTTGGTTGAATCATAAAGGCACGGGCTAAAGCGACACGTTGTTGCTCACCACCCGATAGTTGGGAAGGAGAATGGTGAATACGACTCCCTAGCCCAACCGACTCTAACAAACTAATGGCTCGCGTCTTGTCTTCAGGCTCTCCTTTTAGCAGACAAGGTAAAGTGACATTATCTAATGCAGACAGACTTGGAATAAGAAGAAAGCTTTGAAAAACAAAACCAACAGATTCACTACGGATAGCCGCACGCTCTTCATCAGACAGACGGTGAAGAGGTTTACCTAGCAGATCAACTTCCCCTTGCGTCGGTGTATCTAATCCGGCGAGTAGAGTCATCAATGTCGATTTCCCAGCGCCAGATGTCCCAACGATAGCCACACTCTCCCCTTCTTTGATGTCTAGATTTACATCATCAAGGATTGTTAATTGCTCTTGTTTGGTAGAGACTACTTTAGACAATGATTGTGCTTTGATTACGGATGTTTGCATGTTTCGACTACTTTCCCTTGTTCTTCTACTTTTGTCTGTAAATCCTGCTTACAGCAAAACCCTTATTATTTTAGGTGACAGCTTAAGCGCTGGTTATCAAATGCCTATCGAACAGGCTTGGCCTTCTCTTCTTACGGATGATCTCGCTAAAAGCGGTCAACAAGTCTCGGTCATCAACGCCAGTATCTCTGGTGATACGACAGGCAATGGTCTGGCACGACTTCCTCAGTTACTCCAACAACATAACCCAGAATATGTCCTCATTGAGTTAGGTGCTAACGATGGGTTACGTGGTTTTCCGACTGGAATCGTACAGAAGAACCTGTCAGACATGATTACTATGATTCGAGATTCAGACGCAACGCCACTACTTATGCAGATTCACATTCTGCCAAACTATGGAAAACGCTACACTGAAGCATTCGCCTCTGTCTACCCGAAAGTGTCACAAAACCTTGATGTCCCTCTGCTGCCCTTTTTCCTAGAAGGTGTCATCATAAAACCTGAATGGATGATGTCCGACGGTTTACACCCTAAGCCAGAAGCTCAACCTTGGATTTCTAATTTTGTTGCAGATGAGTTAATAAATCACTTCTAATTGCTTTAGCTCAATAAACTTTACAAAGCTTTACGCTAGCTTGGATAGGTTGCCAATCGTTGGCTAAAGGAGACTGTATGATCATTGAGCCCATCATCGATGGCGTTGTCGCACGAAGTGCCCATCCACTCGGCTGCGAACAATCTGTGTCTAATCAAATTGCGTATGTAAAGTCTGCCAATCCCATTAAGCAAGGACCAAAGAGAGTGCTCATTATCGGCGGCTCTTCAGGTCTAGGTCTAGCGGCAAGAATCGCTCTAACTTTTGGCGGGGCTAACGCGGACACCATTAGTGTCTCATTGGAAAAATCACCAACGGAACAAACAACAGGTTCCGCTGGTTTCTATAACAACTACTACTTTAAAAAGGCAGCTGAGCAAGAACAGAGAATCGCCATCAACATTCACGGCGATGCTTTCTCGAAACAGCTCAAAGACGACGTTATCGAAGCGATAGAGACCTATTTCGAAGGTGAAGTTGACCTCGTAATTTACAGTCTTGCCAGTGGTGTAAGGCCAAATCCAAACACCGGTGAACTATGGCGTTCTGCCATAAAACCGATTGGAGAGTCTGTCACCGGAGCCACTCTAATGTTAGAAACAGATGAATGGCATCAAACCACACTACCACCAGCAACAACACAGGAAGAAGAATCAACACTTAAAGTGATGGGGGGTGAGGATTGGGAAGATTGGATCAACGCCTTAATCAACTCAGAGTCAATCGCTCACGGTTGTAAAACCATTGCCTTTTCATACGTAGGGCCAGAATGCACTCACCCTATTTATCTCGATGGCACGCTTGGAAGAGCTAAGGTCGATTTGCACCAAACTAGCCATTCGTTGAACCTCAAACTAGCGAACTATGGCGGTAGCGCTTATGCCACAGTATGTAAAGCATTAGTGACCAAAGCGAGCGTGTTTATTCCTGCACTTAGCCCTTATATCATTGCGCTATACAAAGTCATGAAAGAGCAAGGAACGCATGAAGGTTGCATCGAGCAAATGCAACGCCTGTTTGTGACCAAGCTTTATCATGCTGAGCAGCCCCCAGTGGATTGTGAACGCTTGATCCGCATGGATGACTGGGAACTCAATCGAACAACTCAACAACGTGTTAGTGAAATTCTTGAACAACTCAATGAGTCTAATTTTAAACAGCTTGGTGACTACGCAGGGTTTAAGCAAGAGTTTCTTAATTTGAACGGATTTGGTTACGAAAACATTAACTATTTAACTGATATTACTATTGATATTTACATCAAGTAAACCTGTTGTTTAAAAACGCCATCTCATTTTTGAGACATGCATATAGACAGAGCCTTAAACCATCGTTTAGGGCTTTTTTTTACCGGATCCATGATGCATGCTAACTCTCAAGTTTGCGTCAATTACTTAATCTTTGTTTCAATGACTGTTTCTACGACTATTATTAAAGAGAGCACGGAATGCTCGGATTGGTACACTAGCCCACAGGGATCAAATATGTCTAAGTTGAATACAGGGACGATTACTATTCCTGAAGACATGAGTGACAATTGGCAAACAATCGTCAATCTACTCGCAGAGATAGTTAACGTTCCTGCAGCATTGATTATGAGAATACATAAAGAGCATATTGAAGTATTCTCTGCCAACAATAACCGTACGCACCCTTACCATATCAGTGATAGTGAAACTCTCGGACAGGGTTTGTACTGTGAAACTGTCGTGAATGAAAATAGACAGCTTGTTGTACCAAACGCTAGTGCGGATGAGAAATGGTGCAATAACCCAGATATGAAATTTGGACTGCTCGCTTATTGCGGCTTACCTGTACGTTGGCCAAATGGCGATATGTTTGGCACAATTTGCGTACTCGACGATCGAGAAAACCCGTTTGGTGATACCTACCAGCAACTGCTGATTTCATTTCGAGACTCTGTAGAGGCTCAGCTGAAAACCCTTTATCAAAATCACTATTTGCAGCAGCTTAACCTAGAGCTTGAATCGAGAGTCAGTACTCGTACTCAAGATCTGGTTGATCTCAATTATTCTCTCAACTTAGAAATCGATAAACGCCGCGCTGCTGAGCGTAAGATCCGTTATCAACAACTGCATGATCTCGGGACAGGTTTTTTAAACCGAAACGCTTTGGAATCAGAAACACAGCAACTTCTCGATATCTTGCCTTTAGAAGCCCATCTAGATGACCATTTTAAAATTGGCCTTTTACACATAGGTTTTACAAATGGAAGAAGAATTCAAGCCAAATATGGTTATGGCGCTTGGGAAGAAGTCCTTAAGGAATTCCGTCAACGTCTCACTCAACACACGCAGTTAAACGTCGTGACAGCCAGACCATCATCAACAGATTTAGCATTTGTTTTCAAAACGCACCAATACGAAAATGATATCAACACCTTGTGCCGCGAACTTGTTGACGTTAGCCAGACTGAATTTGTCGTCGAAGGCGAACATCTGCACCTCCATAGCTATATTGGCGTCGCGAGTTCAGATGATACCCAGTCAGCAAAATCGTTACTTAAGTACGCAGCAGAAGCGATGCAGTCATGTAAAGACTCTGGGCATAAGTTTAGCTTCTATTCTCAAGACATTTCAGATACGCAAAAAAACATCAGCCAACTAGAGAGTTACTTGCTTCAGGCCGTGCGTAATGAAGACTTATTGCTCTACTTCCAACCCAAAGTATCTCCACTTACCCATCGTTGGATTGGTGCAGAAGCCCTACTCCGTTGGCGTCATCCTATACTTGGCGATATTTCTAATGAAACACTGATCCACCTAGCCGAACAGAACGGATTAATTTTCGAGGTCGGAAGCTTCGTCCTTCGCTCTGCAATACAGAAAGCGGCTGAATGGGCAACCCATGTCAACGATTTTGTTATCAGTGTTAATGTTTCAGCAGTGCAACTTCAGAGCCCACAATTTGTCAATCAGGTGCAAGACTTGTTAGTTGCTTACCAATTACCTGCGCGCTACTTAGAGCTAGAGGTGACAGAAAGCGGCTTGATAGCAGACGAGATTGTTGCGCGTAACACATTGATTTCTCTTAGCGAACTTGGGGTGACATTGTCACTAGATGATTTTGGTACAGGTTATGCCTCGTTTAACTATCTGAAGAAGTTTCCATTTGATGCCATCAAGGTTGATAAAAGCTTTGTACATCAGTTGTCACACAGTGATGACGATAAAGAAATCGTCCGCTCTATTATTTCAATCGCCAAAAAGCTTAACCTTAAGGTCACGGTTGAAGGCATCGAAAACAGCGAACATGAATCCTTTATACTGGCTGAAGGTTGCGACATCGGTCAGGGCTTCCTCTACGGTAAACCCATGCCATTTGATGAGTTTGAGATGCATCTGTTAAACCAGAACAACTTATCTCCTAAGTACTCTTATTCCTAGCGAATCGACAATTGCTTTACTCCGAGACGAGCGATTTCTATAATCCTCGTCTTTCTTGTTCCCACAATAGAGATCAATATGGATCAACTCTCCGCTACACTCAAAAAAATAGAAAAGCAAAACTACCACGCCTACCAACAACTTAAAGGCGAGTACGATTTTGGCGACTATACATTCCATATTGATTATGTTCAGGGTGACCCATACGCCTCTGCTTCACGTGTTCGTGCCGTTCGTCCTTGGCCGGTCACAGGTTTAGCTTGGCTGCGCGAAACATCTCCTTCTTATCAAATAGCAGCCCGTGATTTTATTGCGCGAAGCTTTGCTCAGTTTGCCAAGCAAGAAGCGAGCGTCAGCATTGCACTGACAGGCCAAACTGTGCTGGATAACACTGCTGTGCTATTCACCGAACAAGGAATTGAATTACGATTTAGAATCAATTTACCTGCTGAAGGTCGTTCAGTTCTTGGTAAGAAAGCAGACAACATACTGACCTTCCATCTGCCTAAATTTATTCGCAAAGCGACACTGGAGCGCGAACTCGATCAGCAAGCGCTGATCAAGCACTGCCAAGTGATTGAAGATCAGACAGCGCTACGTAGCCAGTTAGAAAGCAAAGGGCTGCTTGCGTTTGTCGGTAACGGTTCTGTCTTACCTCGAATTTCAGGAAACTGCGACTTGCCGATGAAAGAGGCCGTTGAGTTTGTCGCTCCTCAAGCGCTTGAAGTAACTTTAACCACCCCGAATAGTGGTGAAGTTAAAGGTTTAGGTATTCCTAAAGGAATTACGTTAATCGTTGGCGGTGGATTTCACGGCAAATCAACCTTGCTCAACGCCATTGAGCGTTCAATTTACGATCACATCCCGGGTGATGGTCGTGAGCGTATCGTAACAAATACGCTTGCTATGAAGATAAAAGCGGAAGATGGCCGCTGCGTTCATTCACTTAATCTATCTAATTACATCAACCATCTGCCAATGGGTAAGGATACTTCAGATTTTTCTACCCAAGACGCTTCGGGTTCTACATCACAAGCCGCTTGGCTACAGGAGTCGATTGAGTCCGGCGCGAAAGCAATTTTGATTGATGAAGATACTTCAGCAACCAATTTTATGATTCGAGATGAACGTATGCAGGCGTTAGTAAGTAAAGGTGATGAACCAATCACACCATTGGTAGATCGAATTGCGCAGCTTAATGAACAACTCGATGTATCAACCATCGTCGTCATGGGCGGCTCTGGCGACTACTTGGATGTTGCTAACACTGTCATTCAAATGCATGACTACCAAGCAATCGATGTGACGGAAAAAGCCAAACAAGTCGTCCAATTACACCCTACGCAAAGACAGAATGAAAGTGAGTCTAACCTAGAGTCATTCCGCCCGCGAGGGTTTAACTGTGCAGCGCTACAGAAAGTTTTGAGCGAAGGTAAATTTAGAATCGCCGCCAAAGGGCGTGATTCATTGAGGTTTGGTAAAGAGTACACCGACCTAAGTGCTTTGGAGCAATTAGAAACTACTAACGAGCTTAATGCACTTGGTTGGGTTTGGTTCCAGTTTGCTCAGCAACCAGGTTGGTCTAAGCTTCCAGCGAAGGATATTGAGCGCTATTTAGGTGAGGATTGGTACAGCACCATGCCAAATCAAGGTGACTTAGCCAAACCGCGCGTACTTGATGTTCTAGCGGCCCTTAATCGCATGCGTAAGTCTCAGTTTCGACCTTCCAAATAAGGTTAAAGCGGTAAACTGATGTATAAAGCGCCTATTGATTAGGCGCTTTTCTTTTCTACCGACGATGAACTTCACTATTACCACTTCAAATCTCGTTCTTCGCGACTTCACTCCATCAGATGTGAAACATTACGTCGAGCAGTGCCAAGACCCCAAGTACCAACGCTATTACAACGAAGAAGATTGCTCGTTAGAGAAAAGCACCCAACTTGCCAATATGTTTATTGAACAAGCTTTAGAGTCACCACGAACCCAGTACCACCTAGTAATTCAGTGTAAGCTCTCGGGCCACTATTTAGGTCTTGCAGCGTTACGCCTAGAACAAAAGAATCAAGCCTCAATCGGCTGCGGTTTAGCAAGAAACAGGCAAGGAAAAGGTGTTGCTGAAGAAGCTATGCTCGCATTGGTCAACTATGGGTTTAGTCAACTCGATGTAAAACGTGTCTACGCAGAGACACTCTCTAGCAATAAAGCGGCGATAAGACTCTGTAAACGTGTTGGTATGTCGATTGATTGTGAACGCACTAATGACCGCTTCTTCAGAGATAAATGGTGGAGCACGACCGTTTTACATATGACGCGTTAACCTTTATTCCCCTCTTTGCTTAGACTCACCTTTGGTCTCACACGGCCACCTCAAAGGATTCCAATATCCAATTTACGTCCATTTATAATTTGACATCAAACCTAAGTTTCATTATTGTGCGGGACACCTAAGAATAGTTATCATTTTTAATCAATGAACTTAAGTTCTCAATCTTCTCGGACTTATTGGTTAAAGTCTATAGTTGTCCCTACCCTTATCGTAACTGTATGGCACTTAGCCACCACATTTGGTGATATCAGTAGCTACATCTTGCCTTCACCTATTACGGTCGTAACTGCATTCACAGATATGTTGATGAGCGGTGAACTAGCCGAACACATACGTGCCAGTCTTCAGCGAGTTGGGATAGGGTTCGGGACAACGGCTGTATTAGCGATTGCATTCGCCATGCTATTTGTTCGCTTTCAAGGCCTATACGACTACTTCGAATTTCTATTTGAATGCCTGCGCGCAATCCCTGCTTTAGCATTTAGCCCTTTGTTTATCGTCTGGATGGGAATTGGTGAAGCGCCAAAGTTGATGATCATCTTGTTTGCCTCTTTTTTCCCCGTGTTTCTTAACGCGTATGGAGGCTTACAAAATGTTGATAAAAAATATCTTGAGCTAGGCAGAAGCCTTGAGCTTAGCCAAAGTGAAATCATTAGACACATTCGCTTGCCTGCGGCACTGCCGCAAATCATTACTGGTCTAAGGCTTGGGTTTGGATACAGTTGGCGTGCATTGATGGGCGCAGAACTCATTGCCGCGGCGTCAGGTTTGGGTTTTCTGATTGTTGATGCCGAAGAACTGGCAAGAACCGATAAAGCGATGGCGGGGATCATCGTTATTGGCGTCCTTGGATTTTGCTTAGACTTTATCTTTAAAAAGGTTACCGCTCATGCTATCCGTCACTAATCTGTCTAAGTCATTTGATGATCCACAACAAGGGAAATCTTATGTCCTTAAAGGCGTCAATTTAAACGTTGATGCAGGTGAATTTGTCGCAGTCTTAGGTAAAAGCGGTTGTGGCAAAAGTACGCTGATTAAATGTTTATCAGGTATGCATGACGCCTGTAGTGGGCAAATTCAGGCTGCAAAGAACTTAGTTTCAGGCTACGTTTTCCAAGAACCTCGCTTATTACCTTGGTATACCGTCAAACAAAACCTACAACTTGCGTTCAATAAACAGCAACGAAACTCTGACGAGGCACACAAGGCCATTGAGAACGCGTTAATGTTAACAGGCATACTCGACAAAATCGAGGCTTATCCTAATCAACTTAGCGGTGGGATGGCTCAACGCGTCGCCATCGCCCGTTCTTTGTGTCGAAAACCTAATCTTCTGTATATGGATGAACCATTCAGCGCATTGGATGCTTTGACCCGTCAGAACATGCAAACCGAATTAAAGCGTATCCATCAGAAAACACAATGTAGCGTAGTCTTTATTACTCACGATGTTCGCGAAGCCGTAACACTCGCCGATCGTATTTTGGTGATTGAAAATGGCATTTTTAAATTTGAATACAACGTCAAACAATCAAGTTTAACTCGTGAGCAGCTAACACAAACAATTATCCAGCAATCATTCAACCATTAGGAGAACTCAGTGAAAAAACTTATTGCGGTTTGTGCTGTAGCGGCGTCTTTAGTATGTAATTTCGCTTCCGCAGAAACAAAAAAAGTCGTTAATGTAACTTACGTACCTACCCCTTTTAATTTGCAGCTTATGGTTATGCGCGATCAAGGGATCCTTGACCAAGAGTTAGAAAAACATGGCGCAACTGTTGAGTGGCACAAAATCAGTTCTGGTGTGCATCAAGCGAAAGCCATGGCTTCGGGCTCTGTAGACATCGCATCCGTGATGAATACAAATTCGTTTCTGATGGCAAACCGTGAAGGAAACAGCCTGAAGGTGATTGGTACTGTTGCAAGACCAAGCAAAATCTTTTCTCTGGTAGTCTCGCCTAAGTTTGAAGGTGATATCAAAGATCTAGCCGATAAAAAAGTGGCTGGTGTTAAAGGAACGGTAGTACAACAAATGCTAGTCGCACAGCTTGCTGCCAATGACATGACTCAGTCGGACGTAAAATTCATCAATATGGCAACGCCGAAAGCATTTAACGCTTTAATGGCAGGTAGCATCGACGCTGGACTTCTTACTTCAAGCTATATTCTTAAAGCTCAAGATGGTGGTGCTCGTGTGCTCGCCACAGCGGATGGTTACATCAACCCGATTCTAATCAGTGCGACAACGGATAAGTTCGCCTCTGAAAACCCTCGGCTAGTTGAAGCCTTCCTTGAAGCTCAACGCAAAGCGATGAATTACATTAAAACAAATCATCAGCAAGCAATCGAGATTGGCGCGACAGAACACGGCGTATCCAATGAACAGGCAGAAAAACTGACGGATTGGTCTGCTCTTGCCAGTCACTTTGGTCAAGATGATTTGCAAGCCCTGAAAAATGATACCAAATTTTTAGTAGAGAACGGCCTAATGCGTGATGGTCTAGATGTGGAAAGCTTAGTCGCTCCAACATCGGCAACCTACCTATAATTTTCTTATAAAACTAAAAAAGGTCGTGTTAATCACGACCTTTTCTATATGAACTCTATCTAGTGACGCAATATATGCCAAGCTTCACACAAAACCCTAAATCTATCGCTATCGCCGTTGTCACGATCAGGGTGCCATTTTAATGCGAGTTTACGCCATGTTTTGCGTATCTCAGTTTGGCTCGCGTCTTGCGGCAACTCAAACAAGCTAAGCGCCTTTGCTCGGTCCATCTCTTTGCCATTGGTACTTCCAACAAACTCGCGGTAACGAGTCCAGAATTCATTGAGAAGGCGTTTTACTTCACCCTCTTCTGCTTCATAGTTCTTCCAATGGATGTAATAGTCCCTAAGAGGATCGTGATGATCAACTTCATGTCCAGGCACTTGATGAGATGGCATTAAAATAATATCCATCGCCTCTACCTGTAACCACTTATCGGGATAGAGTGTTTCTTGTAGCTGATACAAGGCATTCATGATAAGAAAGTTGCGCTTGAATAGATCTTTTTCTGGTGAATCGTCAAGCAATGGGATGAAACCAAGTTCTCCGAGATGAGAAGCTAGCGTATGTACCTTCCACCCGCTTGGCTTTTTCCGAAGTACCTCGAGAATTGGCCAAAGCAAAGGGTTTTCCATGTATTGCTGAAACTGCGCAGTGAGCTCTTGTCGTTCTTGCATAAACACCCTTATCTCCTTCTCCTTCAATAAAAGACATAAAGCCTTCTTTGTCGAGTTTCTAGCTTGATAAATGTCGCCTGCGCCATAAAAAAAGAGCCGCATTCGCGACTCTTTCATTATTAAGTTTTTTGTTAAATAACACCAAGCTCGCGCAGGCGTTCCATCAGGTAACTGTCTGCGGTGTGACGCTCCGAAAGCACCACTTCAGGTTTTGGGTGCAAGAACAATGGCAACGAGATACGAGATTGTTCTTGACGCGCGCCAGTTGGGTTAATTACTCGGTGCGTCGTTGACGGGAAATAACCACCCGACGCTTCTTGCAACATATCACCGATATTGATGATCAGGTTACCAAAGTCACATGGTACGTCTAACCAATCACCTTCTTTGCTTAGAACTTGCAGACCAGGTTCGTTTGCTGCCGGTAAAACGGTAAGTAAGTTAATATCTTCGTGTGCTGCGGCGCGGATAGCACCTGGTTCTTCATCACCTGTCATTGGTGGGTAATGAAGAATACGAAGCAACGTTTTGTTGCTACCATTGATCATTTCTGACAATGCAATAGAGAACTTCTCTTGTACTTCTACAGGAGCATGAGCCTCTACCCAACCTAAAAGCTCTTCAGCAAATGCGTTAGCACGGTTGTAGTAATCCATGATTTGCTCTTTTAGCTCTTCAGGCATTTGCCCCCAAGGGTAAACGTGGAAGTACTCTTTAATATCTTTTACTGTGTGGCCTTTCGCCACTTCAGAAACACTCGGAGGGAAGTAGCCGTCTTGCGTTTCAACATTAAAATGAAATTTATTTTTACGCTCAGACATAAAGAACTGGTACCAATTCTCGTAAATTGACTCAACGAGCTCCTTTGGAATTGGGTGGTTCTTTAAGACACCAAAGCCTGTTTCACGTAGAGACGTAACAAACAGCTCGGCAGCATTTTCCGCTTGATAATCGACAGTTTCCAGTTTCATGACTTTTACTTTCTAATAGTTATGTATGTGAGCAAACGATTGTAGTTGTGACAATTTACTAAAGCAAACGATAAGCTGTGAGTGACATTCATTTGAGTATAGAGTGTGCAAAAAGGCTAAGTTTCAACATATTTTGTGACTACGAGCAGATTTTAGTCGATAAATAAAAACAATTGAACAGTGTTTTATTAAGTGCGATGATAGGTCTATTCTAACCAAAGGAGAGATTCTATGAATCGAGGTTATTCAAAGACACTGATTGCACTTTCAATTGCCTATAGCTTCGTCTTTGTGTTTTCAGCTATAGAGCCAACGTCACGTGCGGTTTGGTTAGCAGAGATCATTCCAGCAGCGTTAATTTTCGCCATCATATGGGTCGCGTCGCGCCGTTATACGTTTTCAAACACCGCTTACGTATTAATGTTTGTTTGGCTATGCCTACACACTGTTGGTGCAAAATATACTTTTTCTGAAGTCCCTTTCGACTGGTTTAATCAACTTATTGGTTCTGAGCGTAACAACTTCGATCGCGTAGCCCATTTCTCGATAGGGCTTTATGCCTATCCGATTGCAGAATACCTTTTTAAAGGCAAAAAGCTTGGATTTGGCATAGCAACAAGCTACGCGCTATTTGCTATCATGGCTTTAGCGGCAGGTTACGAGATCATCGAATGGTGGTATGCGGCCCTTGCCGGTGGAGACGAGGGCATCGCATTCTTAGGCTCACAAGGTGATATTTGGGATGCTCAAAAAGATATGTTGATGGATACGCTTGGCGCAATCAGTTCTCTAATATTACTGACTGTTCAGCATCGAGTATTTTCTTCTATCCATGCTAAATAGGGATTAAACCCTTCAACGAACGGAACTTGGACAATTTGAGGCACTTCGTAATCATGATCTGATACGATAACTTGCTCAAGTTCCGCATAGCACGCTTTTTTCGTTTTCATGATCAGCAAGGTTTCTTTGTCGCTACATAGAGAGCCATTCCAAACGTAATGGCTTTCAATTGGCATAGTTTGAATACAAGCAGCAAGTTGTTTGCCAAGCACCGCACTAATAATACTCTTACTGTTTTCCTGACTGTTTGTTGTCGTCAGAACAATACAAAACTGGCCACTCATTGCCTTCCCTTACTTTTGGTTGATGATTGGGTAGTCGTCATTGATTAGCTCTTTTACAAAGCTTGAACCACTTCCGGTATAAGTGATCCATACCTTTCGCTTAGCTCGCGTCATTGCAACATAGAAAAGCCGTCTTTCTTCAGCATATGGGAACTGATCGTCAGCTTGAGTTAATGCCCCATCAACATGCAGAGCTTTCACTCTGGTCGGAAACTGACCTTCATCAACGTTGAGTACGATAACGAAGTCCGCCTCTTTACCTTTACTGGCATGACAAGTCATAAATTGAATGTCCAGTAAGCCGAAACGTTTTTGCCAATCGGCTAATAGTTCAGGCTTGTGGTAGTGATTTCGACCCAGTAAAAGTACACTCTGGGTCGCTTTGGCGTTTCGATTGAGCTGATCAAGCACCTTTTCAACGTTAGCGATAGGCGTCAGCGTCACTGCTTTCGACTTTTGCTCTTTATGACTGTTCAACTGTTTTTCTAATTGAGCAGGGTTTTGTTGCACAAATCGATTGGCTACTTCACCGATCTGGTTATTGAATCGGTAAGTTGTATCTAAGTGATGAACGGTCGAGTGAGGGAACCGCTCTGCAAACCCTGTCGTGAGATCCACATCTGAGCCAGCAAATTGGTAGATCGATTGCCAATCATCACCCACTGCAAATAAAACGCAGCCTTGTTCTTGTTGGCAGAGTGCTTCAATCAAGGCAAGACGTTGTGGCGAGATGTCTTGATATTCGTCAACCATAATGTAACGCCAAGGTGCCTTAAACTTGCCTTTTGTAACGTATTGCGTTGCTCGCGTGATCATCAGGTTAAAATCGATATGACCTTGCTCTTTAAGCTGTTGCTGCCACGCTTGAAAACAAGGCCAAACTAAGGCGAGCTCACTGTTCAAGCGCGTATATTCAGAATGCTCAACGAGCCTCTGCTGAATTTCTTTTTTGCTTGCACCTGTAGCTGACAGCTGCATTAGCTGCTTTTCCAACCATGCAATCAGTTTTGGGTTTTCAACATGACTGCCTAACTCATCGTCACCTGCCAAATAAGCAATAGGCCATTTTGAAAGATGTTTTTGCCAACGCTTAAAGTTAGTTGGGGTCATCCAATGCTTTTTCAGCCAATCTATACACCAGTTTTGACGTTGATTATCATCCAGTGCTAAAGGCGAAATAGTCACGCCCTGCGACTCAACTTGGTTAAGTATCTGTAAGCCTAATTGGTGGAATGTATTAACTTTTATGCCTTCTGCACTCAAACCGATTTTGTCATTCAAGCGCTGATTCATTTCTTCAGCGGCATCTCGACCAAAGGCTAGCATCAGAATCTCTTCTGAACGGGCTAAGTGACTTTGAAGTAGATAGGCAACACGGGCAGTCAACACGCTCGTCTTGCCAGAACCCGCCCCAGCTAAGACAAGATTGTTATCATCATTAAGTAAGACGGCTCTTTTCTGCGAGTAATTTAACGGGGACGATTCTATCTGTGAGAAGAGTACTTGCCAGTTCTCAAGCTCAGTCTCCATCCACTGCTCGTTTCTTGCGCTTAACTCAGCATCGGAGCGGTTAATCCAAGGTTCAATGCAAGCCATGCGACTCGGCATGCGCAGCATCGCGTCATCGAGAGTAATCTCCATTTGGTGGAGATCATTTGTTAATTGGTCTTGCCACTTTTCAACCGTCGAATGGGTCAAAAATGAAGGTTGGATCTGAAAGCGCTGTACGCTCTCCTCCCAATGAGGCAAGTATTTGATCAGTTGCTCACATTGATTTTTATGCCAGTGTTGATAGGCAGCAACCGCATATCTGGCAAACTCACGACATTTACTTAAAGGAAGCCCTTGCACTAACCAAGCTCTCTGCTGCCCGTCATGCTGATGAGCAAAAAACATCAAACCGCCCCAGACGAGGCCATTCTTAACTTTTACTCGTCCACTCCAAACATTGAACGGGATATGCTCTTCGCTTGATTCCGAACTGAGTATGAGTGAGTCTGAGGTAATTTCGATGTGGTGGTATTCGTGTTGAACAAAAAACTGTGCAGTCTTGTTAGCGGTTAGCTGCATTCTGTTTAGCCTATAATCTGTCTTATCAGCATCATAACTTAATTACTTATCCTTGTTATAAGTTTCCGGAAAATTTTCTCGTTAAGGTCTTTGTTTTAAACCATAATTTGATCAATTTAATAGGGTCAACCCGTTTGTTGTTCAAAAGTTCCGCAAACTCTCTGGTATCTTTATTTAGATCAGGTCGCTACCATATAAGGCATGCTAATTTAGCTCCACTTGCGAATACAAAGTTATCTGATAGTGAATTTATATAGTCAGCTCCGCCACTACTGGGCAAACAAAACATTTAACTATAGCCTTCTTATTCTCGTTACCCTTTTAGGCGTAGTGGTACCAACATGGTACTTGCAACTCAATACACTTATCGTTCCTTTGATTCTGGGTATTATCGCTGCTGCACTTGCAGAGAGTGACGACAGTTTCACCGGCAGACTAAAGTCCCAGTCGTTAACGCTGATCTGTTTTGCCATCGCTGCTCTTTCTATCGAGATGTTGTTTGCTACACCTTGGCTATTCGCAATCGGATTGTTTATTTCGACGTTCGGTTTCATCATGCTGGGTGCTGTCGGTCCAAGATACGCCAGTATCGCTTTTGGTTCTCTGCTCATTGCTATCTATACCATGTTAGGCGCACATGAGAGTACCAATGTCTGGTTTCAACCGCTTATGCTTCTTACCGGCGCAGCTTGGTACTATTTCGTTTCAATGGTATGGCATGCACTGTGGCCTATGCAGCCTGTTCAGCAAAGTTTGGCAAACGTATTTTTGCAGCTAGCTAACTATCTTGATTCAAAGAGTCAGCTGTTCTATCCCGTCTCAAACCTCAAGCCACAACCCCATCGAATTGAAGAAGCAAGGCTCAATGCCGCGACGGTTAATGCCCTTAACTCTTGTAAGGCAACGTTTTTAACTCGCTCTAAACGAGGGCATGTAGACGGTGCCAGTGACCGTTTTTTGAATACTTACTTTCTTGCTCAAGATATTCATGAGCGAATCAGTTCGACTCACTATCGCTATCAAGAGCTTGCAGAGCATTTTGAACGCTTTGATGTTCTGTTTCGGTTTAAACACTTGCTACAAAACCAAGCAACGTCGTGCCGCGAGATTGCTGAAGCGATAAGACTCGGTAAAGAGTATCAGCATAACGATGACTCTGTTTTTGCGCTTGATGAGCTGCAAAACTCACTAACCTATCTCCAAGACCAACAAAACCCAAAATGGCGTTCACTACTTGCGCAGCTCGGTTACCTGTTTAATAACTTAGCGACCGTTGAAAAACAGCTTAGTAATGTCAATAACCCAGACACCAACAAACTTGAAGAAGACGTTTTAGACGATACAGAGGCACACACATTAAAGGTGATGTGGCAGCGAGTAAAATCTAACTTCACTAAAGACTCTATGCTGTTTAGGCATGCAGTGAGGATGTCAATTGCACTGACCCTTGGTTATGGCATTATCCAGCTTTTTGGCATTGAGCGCGGTTACTGGATTCTGCTAACAACACTGTTTGTTTGTCAGCCCAACTACAGTGCCACGAGGCAAAAACTGGTTGCGCGCGTTCTCGGGACGTTTGCAGGCATTGTTATCGGTGTACCGCTATTAACCCTCTTTCCCTCGCAAGAGAGCCAATTGCTACTCGTTGTGGTTTCGGGCGTCGCCTTCTTTGCCTTTAGGCTCGCAAATTACGGCTATGCGACAGGTTTTATCACGGTGCTAGTGCTGTTCTGCTTCAACCAACTTGGGCAAGGCTTTGATGTTATTCTTCCGCGTATCGCTGATACCATAGTCGGTTGTATTCTCGCGGTTGCGGCAGTGACCTTTATTCTTCCTGATTGGCAGTCAAAACGCCTGCACAAAGTGATGGCCGACGCTATTGCGGCTAATCAACACTACCTTGGGCAGATTATTGGCCAATATCGAGTGGGTAAAAAAGACAGTTTGACTTACCGTGTGTCTAGACGAAACGCGCACAATCAAGATGCGAACTTGACCACGGCAATTAGTAACATGCTTGCCGAGCCCGGTCGTTATGTTTCCGCCATTGATGAAAGCTACCGTTTCTTGACATTGAACCACGCCCTGCTGAGCTATATCTCTGCCTTAGGCGCGCACAGAACACGTATCGCTGACGAGGAGACTCATAAGTTGATCCTTGATGCTCATAGAGTGATCCACCAGCACTTAAACGTGTTATTTACTCAATTAAACGAGCACTGCGATACCTGTGATACCGCAGACATTGACGATCCAGTGCTAGAGCAGCGCCTCGCCGAGTGGCGTGAAGAGGATGACAGTTCTGTACGTATGGTTTTGCAACAATTGCATCTGGTTTATCGGATGCTGCCAGAATTGCACTCCCTAGCCAGCAAGTTTGCAGTGCGCGTAGCGCATAAGTCGAATTAATAACAGCCAAACTTGGTATTTTAATTACACAAATTTCCGTAGCTGCTTACTTACTCTTAACATGCCCTGACATTGTTCGGACAAAAAACCGACAGTGTCAAAATAAACTAATCTGTAAGGTTATTCGTACGAGAGTAAGGCGATGAAAGGAGACATCTCTTACCTGTATAAATCTGATACATCAACGATTAGCAGGTGCAACAACATGACTCCACAACAGTTTGAAGCAATGAGAGCGCAGCTCAAATCACTCACTCCTCAGCAACTGAGAATGCTAAGAGGTGAAATAAACAATAAACTCGATTCTGACGATAGAGTAGTCGTGAATGATGAAGAGTTAAAAATGATATCGAGCCTATTTTCATAGCACAACTTGCTCAAAATGCAATCACGCCTTAAGCTTAAATTAAGGAGGTGCTTATGCCTGTTTCTTCTGTTCAATCTGGTTATCAAATCATTGATATGTCGTCTAAGATGGCCGAAGACGCTGCGCATGAGATACAACGTAGTCAACAACTCCAACCCATGCCAAAAGACAATACCTACGACTTCAATCAAGTAGAGTTTAAAGTTACCCCTCCACCATCAAATATTGATTCTCTGACGCAACTGAGCAGTGCCGAGCAGTATAGTAAAATTGGTACCAATGTTATCCAACGAGATCAGGAAATGATTGGGACACTGTTAGATATTCATGTTTAGCGACGAAATTGTAGCAATCCGTTAAGCAAGCATTGTTTTCCCTACTCCATACGCTAGAATGCACACAAATTTATCGCTTTAAGTCGCAATGCCGAAATTAAATCTTTCTCGCCAAGATAAAACTCTTTTCACTCAACCCGACTCCGACGGGCCTACATTAGAACAAAAACTCAGTCCGCATTTTGAACGCTCTTCGTTAAGGCTAACGCCAAGCCCATATATATCTGAGAAGGCTATTGCCAAACGCTGGTCTAAGCTAGACCATTTAACGCAACAAGAGCTGCTACTCGACAAACAAACTTTAGCTCATGCGGAGCTGTACAATAAGAATATCGAACACTTTATTGGTACTGTGAAGTTGCCAGTCGGTGTTGCCGGGCCTTTGCGAGTCAATGGCCTTCATGCTAATGATGATTACCTTGTTCCACTTGCGACAACCGAAGCAGCACTAGTGGCTTCATACAACCGCGGTGCCCAATTGATTACTCAAGCGGGTGGCGCAAGCGCGATGTTAATCAATGAAGGGGTAACACGCACTCCAGTGTTTGTGTTTGACTCGTTAGTCGATGCAGGTCAGTTTGTGGCGTGGGTTGTAACTCAGTACGAGCATTTTAAGCATCTTGCCGAGTCGACGACATCTCACGGAAAATTGCACGATATTAACGTCAATATCGAAGGTAACCATGTCTACCTGGTGTTTGAGTACCATACTGGTGATGCTTCGGGTCAAAATATGGTCACGATCGCAACCAATGAAGTTTACCACTATATTTTGGGCCACTCGCCGATTGAGCCAAGAGAAGCGTTCCTAGATGGCAACTTGTCTGGTGATAAAAAGCCAAACTCTCATACCTTGCGCCATGTTCGCGGAAAGAAGGTGACGGCAGAGATCCATCTAGATAAAGCTCTGGTTGAGAAATACCTCCATACTACGCCAGAAAAAATGACACGTTTTGGTCAAGTCACGACAACGGGCTCAGCCCTTAGTGGTGGTATTGGTGTCAATGCACATTATGCCAATGCATTGGCTGCTTTCTATATTGCCTGTGGTCAAGACGCAGCATGTGTTGCTGAGTCCGCAGTGGGTATCACTCGTATGGAAGTGAATCAAGAGGGTGGTTTGTACGCTTCCGTTACCTTACCTAACTTAATGGTTGGTACGGTTGGTGGAGGGACAGGGTTGCCTACACAGAAAGCTTGCTTAGACATTATGGGGTTACACGGTAACGGAAAAGCAAAAGCGTTAGCGGAAGTGGCTGCAGTTTTATGCTTGGCAGGTGAACTCTCTATCGTAGGTGCATTTTGCGCTGATCATTTCTCTCGCGCTCATCAGAAGCTTGCTCGATAGACACTGGCATTTTAGGGTGCTCCTTTGTAAGTAGCGCCCTGTTAATGCTATTCCACCAACGAGTAATGGTGCTCTTTAAAGTAGATGAAGGCTTTGTTCAATGCCGCTTCTTTGATTGGTTTTACAATCACGTAGTTTGCCCCGGCCCGTAAAAACTCTTTTTTCGTTTCTTGCATACCATCTGCAGTACAAGCATAGATTGGCACGCTAAGACCCAAGTCATTACGAATAATTTCAGTCGCTTCAATACCGCCTAAATTGGGCAGTTGGTTATCCATTAACACCAAAGCAATCGATGTATCTGTCTTAAGTAGATCAATGGCATTGATCCCGTCTTCTACCCAAGTCACTTTCATCCCATACTTTTCACAGAAAGCCTTAGCAATGAAGGCATTGGTGTGATTATCTTCCACCAAAAGTACATGAAGCGCTTCACTAAACAAAGTCGCGGGATCAGCCTCAAGCCCTCCTCCACTCACCACTTTTTCAGTACCAATTTGCAGAGGCACACTGACAGTGAATCGGGTTCCTTTACCAACAACACTGTCTACGCTAACTTCGCCTTCCATCAGATTCACAAGGCTGTGGACGATGGCCAAACCTAAACCGCTTCCTCCGTATTCACGTGTGGTAGTCGCTTCTGCTTGTACAAAAGGTTCAAAAATGTCCTTTAGGCGTTTTTGATCAATACCAATACCGGAATCCTGAATATCAATCGTGAATATGCAGCCGCCATTTTTACGTTCACGACTCAAAACGATGCGCACGCTGCCCTCATGAGTAAACTTAACGGCATTGCTGACAAGGTTGAAGATAATCTGATTTAAGCGCACTTGATCACTGTACACCCATAAGTCATCTTCGATATTGCTCTCTACAACGAAATCAACTTCTTTGCTGTCACAAAGTGGCTTAAATATCTTGTCTACGGTACTTGTTAGCTCAATCAGCCTGAAGGCACTCTTCTCAATGTGGAACTTACCTTGCTCTATTTTGGAGAAATCAAGAATATCATTGAGCACCGCTAACAAATGTTCGCCGCTGTTACACAAAATATCCATATGTTCGACATCTTGTTCACTCTCCATTTTGCCTTTTAGCAACTGAGATACGCCGAGTATCCCATTTAGCGGCGTTCTTAACTCATGACTCATTCGGGCTAGAAAGTCTGCCCGTGCTCGTGCCGACTCTTCAGCCTGCTCACGGGCCGCTTCACTTTGACGTTCAGCTTCAATAAAGCTGGTAATGTCTTGTCCCTGCGCCATGATATGAGTGATGTGATTGTCGCTGGAGATAGGTGATAAGTTCCAACGAAATGTCTTATTCGCGATGGTGGTGTTAATGCCTGTCAGTGTCGCCCCTTGCGCGCACATTCGGATATGTGGTTTTAAGCTGTCAATGAGTTGTTGCTGCGCTTGCCCGCGACGAAATGACCTCTCAGCCGCAGGATTAAATCGATTCAGCTCTCCATTAGCATCCCACAAGGTAATCGGTGACAAGGAAAAATTAAACAATTCAGTAAACTGTTTCTCTTGTTCATGCAGTCGCTTAAAGGAGCGTTCAAACGAATTTCCGATTTGATCAAACTCTTCAATACTCGAACCGACAAACTTACTGACCTTCTGCTCCTGAATGGTCGCATCGGTATAATGCATCAAACTTTGTAGTTCATTCGATACTCTTTTACCTAACCAAACTCGTGTGTAGACGGCAATGCAAATGACCAGCATTGCAGTAATCGTGATCCAAATATAATGACTTCGAACAAACGTCATCACATGTTCATTGCTTTGCACCGTGTAAACGGAAAGAAAAGTCGGAACATTGTTTACCGTTAAGTCCGTTCTAGACACCATATAACGGCTTGCATTGAGTGACTTTGAAGCTTGTTCTAACCACTCAATGTGTTTCGTACTCTGTTTTTTTGTATTTGTCGCGATAACCTCAGAACCCACAGCCAATAAAATCTCGTCAGCGTTCCCTCCTTTCGCAATTGCGTTTACCAGCGAAAAGTTATTATTGAGTACGATCCCGATGTAAAGGTGACCAACAACCTCACCAGAGTTGATATCCACTATCGCCGTACGACGCATACCGAGGTAGCGTACGCCGAGAGTTGATGGCGTCTGTGAAATATGCCAATCCGGGCCAGTCATCATCTCCTTACTTAAATGATTAATCTGACTCATGGATATGCCATAAAACTGATAGTTGCCATCATCCCAAATTAGTTCGTTTCCGCTTCTTATATAGCGAAAATCTGGCGCGACATCAGGTGAGAGCTGATCAATGCTGTTGAAAAATCGATCTAGTGAGTGTACGTCTTGTTCTTGGGTTCCCTCTACCAACAATTTATTTCGACTATAGCTATCTTGTGTAATTTCTAGAGATTTGACTCTAAGATTAAATATCTCTTGAACAAGGCTTTTCGTCTGTTGTTTAGTTCGAGCAACTTCTTGCTCAACAACATCACGATTAACCTGATAGTTCTGAAGGACTATCACCACGATCAATACACCAATACAAAGAAAAATTGAATTGGTCAGTATGGTCGCTAGTTGGCGCTTTCTGCCTTGTTCTTTATTTAATCGCATTACTGATCAGAGTACCTAAATGCACGTTGCTTAAGCTTCTCGATACGCGCGGTGCTGTCTTTGTTAGTCACTAGCTCAAAATCGCCCGAGTACACGTGAGGAACGCTACGCCCCTCTAGATCCCATTTGATTGCTTCGGCCATCGCAATACCCGTATCATCATTCATACGCATAGCGGTGACATTTAGAGCGCCTTCACCTATCGCTTTAAGTTCGGCAGTACCCCCTCCCCAGCCATTAAGCAAAACATCTTGTCGACCTAACTCCGCTAGTGCATCGGCGGCGCCAAGTGCAACATCCGTAGAACAAGCGTAAATGAACTGGATATCAGGATCTCTGTTAAGAGCAATCTTCGCCGTTTCATAACCTGAAGCTCGTGTCGCCTTGGTGTAGAATGAAGAAGAAAGCTTATAGGAGTCATGATGGCTCATTTCTTCTATGAAGGTATCTCCTCGCGCATCACTCACATACCCTTCAGAAAAATAGAGAACGGAATAGCGGCTATCTTTAGGGACACTGTTTTTGTAGTACCCTTCTATAACTCGCGTACCTTTAATGTGATCAAATCCCACGTACATAAAAGGTTGTTGTTCATCCCAAGCCCTCACTGGCGTAGTGATGTTTTGCAAAATCAACTTGGTATCCGTTGAACTCAATACATGTTCAATGAACTTACGATGTCGCGTGGTATCGAGAGTAAAAATAAGGTAATCAGCATTGTTTTGAACGGCCTCTAATAGCGACAAGCTTTGCTGCCTGACATCAACACTAGGACGTGTAAACACCTGATTAATCTCATAGTTCACCCCAAGCTTCTCTAACCGCATCTCGAACGCCTTAATATTTCGACTCCAATAGTCAGAGACCTGCTGTCCAGGATAGACCACCGAAATAGAGATAGGCGAAGTTTGCTGCGCTGTTAAAGGAGTTGGGTACTTTCTAACCGTTTGACTGAGCTGTTCGGTCAGTTCTTTTTGTTTTGGATGCGCTTCTAGATATTCGTCATACTGCCAATATCCATTCAGAACCTGAGTGGTATGGGCTGAAGCTGAAAATGAGCACAATACGAGTATTGGCAATATTGCTTTTTTAGACATGTAGTTCTCTCTTTATCTAGCCAAACAGAACATATATTTATTATATTAGCTTTTTATATAAGCCAGCTTAATTAGTAAGCCGAGATTGCTTTTATAATATGCAACTTATTAATTTTTCTCGGCTTTTCTAATTATGCCTAATCCTAATTAGAACGTAAAAGATAAATTCCCAGATAAGCCAAATTGGTTGTCTCCCGCATAGCTACCTGCTAGATCAACACTGACCAAATCTCCCGGACTTATCCCTACTCCTAAGGTAAAAGAGTTATCTAGGGTATCTTCGATATCCATTTCATAACCCGCTCTTAACTGCGCCCAACCAAACGCGTTACCTTCAACACCTAAACGTAGAAATTGCGTGTCATCGGCAAGTTCAGTGAAACGTTTTTGCTTAGTTAAATCCCAGTCGATGGTTGTCGTAAAATATTCCATGGTATATGCACCAGATACCGTCACCTGTGGATTCAATTTATAAGTACTGACCCCTGCAATATTCAATGTATCGATTTCTTTGGAAAACAGATCTTTAACAGCAAAGCCCAGGCGGTAATCATCAACAAACCAAATAGCCCCTAGATCGAGGTTAAAAGTATTCTTTTTGGTTTCACTTTTATCATAGTCACTGACATCAAAATCCTCGACCGAGATGTTTTGCTTGTAAGTTTTCAACTGTTGATACTTGGGGCTAACGCCAATCGACACATCTTGACCTTGAATAGTAAAACGTTTCGCAAATGCAATACCAAACTCGGTATAACCGAAGGCAATCATATCCACATTCGACGCTTCATAGCGCGTTTTAACGCTGGCTGGTGCATCACCACCATTCGGAGCGATTTTCGGTGCTGCAATAACTTCAGCATAGCCTCGTGAGAAGACGTTGGCAGATACCACGTTAATTGGGAAGGCAACAGCTAGTGCAGCACCACCCGTCACGGCTAGAGGTTTATTGTCAGAGAGTTGAGTGAGGTAACCATTTAGCTGCGCAGCTTGCGCCGGGTCCGTACTACCACCACTTTCAAACGCTTTGATGGTATCTTGTAGACTATCGATGGTATCGATGTTTTCGTCGGTATCTCTTAGGTTTGCTCCTATTGCGGGAACAAGAAGCCCAAAGTCATCTTTATCTCGGTGAACAGAAACTAGCGCTGGGTTATAAAAAGGAGCAAGAACATAGTCCGCACTTGTTACACCGGTATTCCCCATACCGTTACCACGACCATCTGGCACCACGGTTGCTGCATGGGCTCCACCCATTACAACTAAGGAACTAACCACTACTGATATTTTAATTAATTGATTCATATCCGTATCAACCTTTTTTATTACTCATAATCAAGGTTAATACAAAATCAGAAGTTTGTAGGCTTAGTAATCAGTTAGTTTCATATTAATCGAGAACAAAGTCTTGCTGATGGGCAATAAGTTGCTCTTTTTTGTGTTTCGGTAGGCGTTTGAGCTGATATTCAAGTTTAGAGGCACTGCTGCGATCGGCCCCTGCGGGCTTGAACCATTCTAATTTGAGCGGGCCTTTACCTTTAAGCGCTTTGGCCCCCGTTCCTTGTTGGTGCTGATTAAAGCGGCGTTGTACGTCAGTCGTTATGCCGCAATAGAGCGCGTTGTTGCGCATTCGAATCAGGTATACGTACCAATTCGAACACGCATTGAGCTCATTTGGTTCTTGTTCTGGCATTATTCAGTGAGCTGTTCAACAAGTGAACGTAACTCAGACAATTCCGCCTTAAGACTTGCCACTTCCTGTTCCAGTTCATCAAGTCGACTGCTGCTATTGCCTGCAGGTGCTGGTGCCGCGCTCACTAACGCTTCAATATCAACTTCACCGCTGAATAGATGCATATAGCGAGATTCGCGTTTACCCGCCTCACGAGGCAACTTAACGACTAGCGCCCCTTCTTCTCTGGACGCCATTTTGTCTAGCACAGACTCTAGCTCTTTGACATCAGAAAACTCTGCTAATCGATTTGTTCGTGTACGAAGCTCGCCTGGAGTTTGTGCTCCACGCAGAAGTAAGCAGCAAGCAATGCCTTTTTCTTGTTTGCTTAGCTTAAGATCACCAAACTCAGTGTTGCAGAAACGGTGCTGGAACTTATTCGCTCGACTGTTAAAGCCACTTTCATCGCTAACGAGTCTACGAGCAATTAACGCATCGACAGCATCTTGCACTTCCGCGTCACTGAGCGACAAGACCGGCTCGCGGTTGCTTTTTTGATTGCATGCCGTCGTTAAGCTATTAAGTGTCAGGGGATAGTAGTCAGGCGTCGTGACTTCTTTCTCTATAAGACAGCCAATGACACGTGCCTCTACTTGGGATAGCTCGATATTCATGTTATTTCCTTATTCTTTCTTTTCAAACACTGCACTAGTGCTCGGCGAGGATGGGAACCTTTTTGATATTTCCGTTCTCATCGATCATCACTATTTTGCTTCGATTCAGCTCTACTTCGGTCACTTCTTGTCGAGTACGCTCTTTTTTATAAGCATTGACTAGCTTGCTTGCTCGCGGAGTTTGCTTTTCAGACTCACACTTCGGGATAACGATCTGCGACATTCGCATTTTGGATTACACATAAGCTTCTAATGCTTGAATCATATCTCGAAGTTTCATTACTCTCAATTAGATGCAAACAGATTGGCGATAAAACCGTCAACGTACTGTAATGATTGATCTTAGGACTGTTCTCATCCGGTTTGTTATGATTTAATCCTTGGTAGTTATTCGAAAATTAGGAAAGGGACCTATGAGTGGTGTAATTGAAATCGTGTCTCAAGCACGTCGTAAGAATAAGCTAAAGCGTGAGCTTATTGATAATGAAAAGAAAGTACGCGACAACCGTAAGCGCGTTGACCTGCTAGAAAACCTGCTTGATTACATTGAAGCAGATATGAGCAACGAAGAGATCGTTAGCATCATCAAAAACATGAAAGCAGACTATGAAGATCGTGTCGATGACCACATCATCAAGAGTGCAGAAATTTCCAAAGAACGCCGCGACATTAGCCGTCGTATTCGCGAGCTAACTGAAGAAGACAAAGTGATTCAAGGTAAGAAGAAGTAAATTCTATTACTATTCGAAATCAAAGCCTACACTACTGTGTGGGCTTTATTTTTTCCGAATAATAGTTCGGCTGTTAACCAACATAATTGGTTATTATATTTCTGTAGGTAACGTAAAACGTTTGCGTAATCGCTAACCTTCTCCGTTCCTATTTTTGGGGCTTTCATCACACATTTAGCCCTGTTATATTTCACACCAGTTAATCATTTAGACCATTCGAGGCACGGAGCTTCCTCACTTATCTCAAGAAGAGAAGAATTGGTACCGACCGACGTCGGCAAAAATTATAGAGGGTCAAATTATGGATATGGTTGAAATTTTAGGTTACGCAGCGTCCATCATGGTTGCGATTTCACTAACAATGAAAGACATCGTTAGACTACGAGTGTTGAACTTCATTGGTTGCGCACTATTCACTGCGTACGGTCTGATGATTGATGCGTGGCCTGTTGTTGTCACTAACGGCTTCATTGCATGCGTTAACGTTTACTTTCTTGCAAAAATGCAAAGCGAAAAAAAAAGCGAGCAAGTTAAAAGCGCCGCTTAACTAAGCCTATCAATTTAGAAAAAGCCCCAGATTAGACAGCTAATCTGGGGCTTTTTGTTGTCGTAATAGACATTACGTAAGTAGAGCTAGTTATTCGCAACAATAAACAGCACTTCTACTCGGCGATTACAGGCTTTACCCGTTTTGGTTTTATTGGTGCACGCAGGAACGTATTCACCATATCCGCGTGTAAAGATTGAGTCCATCGCGACATTGTTACTAACCAGCTGCTGTTTAACGGCTGTTGCTCGCTTGATCGAGAGTTTGTCGTTGAACGTTGGCGCTCCGGTACTATCTGCATGACCATCAATAACGATATCTATTCCTGGCTGTGTCGATAGGTAACTACCCATCATATTCAACCAGTATTTAGAGTCAGGAGAGACATGGGAAGAGCCAGTGTTGAACTTGATGGTATCTTTCAGTTTGACCATAACATGGTTGCCCGGAAGCAACTCATAATCAACGCCATTGCTCACAAGAAAACTCTGAAGATCGCTATAGCTCTGTGTACGTTGCTGCCCCATCGGTCCTTTGACACCTGAAGCCGCTAATACTGGCGCAGCTCCCCACTCTGGATAACGTACTTCAAAGTCTGACGTTGGCGCTGTATCCAGAAGGTCTCCTCCTAGCATCGTCATATCGTCTGGCAAACTGCCACACCCTGAGAGAGCTAGAATTAAAGGAAAGATTAAGTACTTCATTGATTCACCGTGAGTTCCATGCCGATACATAATCTATATCGGCAATCTCGCTGTTACTTTAGCCACTGCGATAACTTTTTTTTCCTTTTATGGTCATTATAGTGAAATTAGTATGCGCAATAATCAAAGTTCACGATTAGAAATAGTTTTATCCCTCAAACCACCGTCACTTATGTTTCTCTTCAGGGTAGGAACAAGTAGAATCAACAAACAAATCAATCACGAGTCAACGCATTGAAACACCAATCACGTTGTCTCGCGACTTATAGAGAAAATTATATGAAAAAAATTGCGTCGCTTTTAATGATCGCCGCTTCAGCATTGATCCTTGGTTGCTCTGAAAACTCTCAACCTGTTGAAGGAGAACACTACGAGCAACTGCCAGCTAATCTCTCAACTTTCCGACTTCCTCAAGTCACTGAAGTATTCTCTTTGAACTGCGGCCACTGCCGTCATATGGAGAACGAAATACCTGAGATTGAAAAGCTCACTGGGCAAAGCATTGGCAAAGTCCACGTGACTTTCAATGAGAGCGCTCAAATTGGCGCGATGATCTATTACGCTGCCGAAATGCAACTAGGTAAAAAGCCAGACCACGACATGATGACAGAGATGTTTGCAGCCACTCAAATGGGAGAGGGCGCAACACTTTCAGAAAAGAAAGCGGCGCTAGACCTCGTTTTCCACAGTCGTGATCTAGTTAGCCCTTATGACTTCAACGAAGAGCAACAAAAGCAACTGTTCGCAGCGATGCAAATCGCGGATGACATTACAACCAAAGGTCAGATCAATGCGGTGCCGACCTTTATCGTCAACGGTAAATATCAGATTCTTACTAGTGGTCATCAAGACGCGGCTGGTATCGCTGAAACGATCAATTTCTTACTTACTCAACCTTAATTTAACGGATAGGATTTATGTCTAAATTTGTCTTCCCGATTATCATTTTCGTTCTTGCGGGATTCTTCATTTATCGTACTTATACAAACCACAAAGCGAGCGAGTCTAACTTTGCTGCCGGTCAAGCTTTCTTACTTGAGAATGAAAAGAAAGAAGGTGTCGTAATGACAGAAAGCGGCCTACAGTACGAAGTGCTACACAAAGGTGAAGGAAGCGAGTCACCAACACCATCAAGCACAGTGAAAGTGCATTACCATGGTACACTGTTAGACGGAACGGTATTTGATAGCTCAGTGGAGCGTGGTGAACCAATCAGCTTTAAACTGAACCAAGTGATTAAAGGCTGGCAAGAAGGCTTAACGTACATGTCTGTTGGGGATAAGTTCCGTCTTTATATCCCTAGTACACTAGCTTATGGTAAGAATGGTTCTGGCCCTATCCCACCAGCGGCTACCCTTATCTTTGATGTTGAGCTATTGGAAATCAAATAACTCAAATCTGATGCCATAAACCTGTAAAACAAAAAAGCCAATCAAGGTTCGACTTGATTGGCTTTGTTCTTTTTAGTCAGAGACTAAACCCGTTGCTCTTCGAGCAAGTGGTGCTTAATAAAATCAACATCTGCCTTATAAAAATCATCCAGCGGAATCTCGTCTGGTGACATCCAATGGAATTTTTGTTGTCGCTCTGTATCTAACGCCAGAGGCTCTTGTTGTTCATTGGCATTGAATATCGCGTAATAGATGCGACCACCAAAATCGTTAATCGCACTAAACGTCGCAGAGTGCTTCACGCTTTTCATTTGGGTCTCTTCATATAGCTCTCGTACGGCAGCATCGGTACCTGATTCGTTATCATTAACCGCTCCACCAGGAAACTCGAAAACCATACCTTTTGTTGCTCGATAGCGCTCTTGAACCAGTACCTTGCCATTTTTACGTACGATAGCCATCGACAGGTGTTTCATATCTGACTCCTTTCTAATTATGTGCTCGTAACATCCTCAACGAGTGGTTAGTAGGGGGAATCGCTGTGGATGTTTAATGTCCGACTACTTTCGCGAAAATAGTAACTCAATAGCATAGAATTCACAGACGCAAACGATAAAAACATGATCTAGCAATAAAAAAACCAGCACATTATTCGTGTGCTGGCTTCATAAGTGGTGATTTAGCTAGGCTATTTATATTTGTCTTGAATGTATTTCTGGCTAACATCGACAACGGCAACATCTTTGAAAAAGCTACGCCCAAGTAACAATGGGAACGTTAGATGCGTTCTATCCGCGAGAGTAAAATCGGTCTTGTCCTTCAAATCACCTAGTTGAACCCAAGCTTCTACCACAGCACGCTTATGTGAATCTTCGGAGCTAGACTGTCTGACCTTAACCCAGCGTTTAACAGGGAGTGCAACTTCCTTGCTCTTAACGCCATCGTGTTCAATTTTAAACTTAACCCAGTCTTTACCATCGCGTTCAAATGGAACGATATCTACAGCGCTAATAGAAGATGTGGTTGCGCCTGTATCTACACGCGCTTTGAAGCTTTCTTCTAAGCCAGGGACATAAACCCACTCTTCAGCACCTAACAAAAGCTTTCCGTCTTGGGTTTTCTTAGGTTGCTCTTTAACGACAGGAGGTTTTGGTTTCTCTTCAGGCTTAGTTGGTTTTTCAACCTCTTCTTTTGGCTCTTCAACCTTAGGTTTTTCGACCTCTTCCTTAGGTTGCTCAACTTGAGGTTTCTGCTCTGGCTCGACGGGCTGTTGTCCTGTGGTTGAACACGCCATCAAACCGCCACTTAAAAGAAATGGAATCAGTGTTTTCCACGTTTTATTCATTTGTTCACCTAACTCGACAAAACAGAAGTGCTTAAAATGGGGCTTAACAAGCCCCATTACACTTAAGATACTTTAATTATCGCTTCGGCTACGTAAGGAATGTCCTTTTCGGTCAGGCCAGCGATATTGATTCGACCATCGCCTACCCCATAAATGCCATATTCTTCACGGAGTTGCGTCATCTGGTCTTGGCTAAAGCCTAGCACAGTAAACATACCTTTGTGACTTTCTATAAAGTCGAATTGTGAAGTATTGTGGCTATTTCTCAATTCGTTACACAAGGTCTGACGAAGATTAAGTAGACGTTGCTGCATTTCACTTAATTCTTGTTTCCAGACGCCTGTCAGTTGGTCACTTTGCAAAATGGTCTTAACCAACGCTGCGCCGTGATCAGGTGGCATCGTGTAAGTCGCACGTGCAAGTGTCAATAGTTTACCTTTTGCGTTGTTTACATCGCCTTGTGATTTACCAACCACAATGGCAGCGCCAGTGCGCTCACGGTACAAACCAAAGTTTTTAGAACAAGACGTGGTGATCAGCATTTCTTCTACATTGTCCGCCATAAAGCGTAGACCTTGCGCGTCTTCTTCGAGTCCATCCCCAAAACCTTGATACGCGATATCAACAAACGGGATGAAACCATTTTTCTGAGAGAGCTCGGTGATCGCTTGCCAAGCAGCAAAGTCGATATCAGCACCTGTCGGGTTGTGACAACAACCGTGGAGCAAAACAACATCTTCTGGCCCTGCTTGAGCAAGATCTGACATCATTTTGTCGACATCAACTTGCTTAGTTTCAGGGCTAAAGTAGCTGTAGTGTTTTACTTTTAAGCCAGCGGCTTCCATAACAGGACGGTGATTGACATAACTTGGATTAGAGATCCAGACCGTGGTATTTGGCTGAGCTACTTTCATTAAGTCACCCAACATGCGTAGCGCACCACTTGCACCTGGTGTTTGAATTGCAGCCACACGATCCATTGCAGAAGTGCCGTCAAGCAGCAGATTGACCATCGATTGGTTAAACTCTTCACAGCCTGCTAGGCCGACATAAGATTTGGTTTTTTGCTCAGCGACAACGATATCTTGAGCTTGAGAAATTGCTCTCATCACTGGTGTTTCGCCAGCGCTATTTTTGTATACCCCAATGCCAAGATCCACTTTTTCAACACGTGGGTCATTGCGGTATGCAACAGATAAAGAAAGAATAGGATCCAATGTAGGAGTCGGTAAATGAGAGAACATGAAAGTCACAACCCTTTGAAATTCAAGTAACGAACTTCAACTTACCATCTAATCGATAGATCTAGAAATAAAATTTCATCGTGTCAGAGCAAAACAGGATAAAAAACCAATCAGATTAACAATTATTTAACTTTTACATTTCCAACAGAGAGATCTACTGGTTGATATTCAACATTACAGCTTAAAGCTATGGATAATTTGGTTAGAACTCCCACGCCACTCTAAGTTTAAGTCTCGTTTGTCTTGTTCGTATTTGCCATCAATCAGCGTATCAATGTACTGAGTAATCTCCCTTTGCTCGTCACTTAGCTCAGCAAGCGTATAGCCTGTCCAGACCCAAATATCTTTATCTGGGCATTCTTGTCGGACGCGTTTAACCAATTTTAGGATGTGCGGCACATTTGCAGGATGAAGCGGATCGCCACCTGATAGGGACAAACCTCTGCGCTTTATTCTTGTATCGTTGAGATCCGCGATGATTTGGTCTTCCGCCTCTTGGGTAAACAACACACCAGAATCTAATCGTTGCGTCGATTGGTTATAACACCCTCGGCACTGGTGAACACAACCCGACACAAACAGCGTACATCGGGTACCCGGTCCGTTAACAACGTCGATTGGATAATACTGGTGGTAGTTCATGATATCGCTCTTTAAATAAAATGAGCCCTAACATCTAGGGCTCGATTAGCAGTCGTTTCTTGCGAAAAAGGGTTACAGGTGCTTCACGCGTCGTTTCACTTCTTCTTGCTTGCCGAAGTTGAACGGTCTTGCATCTGGACTGCCTAGATAGCCACAAACGCGTCGAGTAACGGATACTTTAGTCGAGTCGTGATTACCACAGCTTGGGCAGGTGAAACCTTTACTCGTACAATCAAACTCACCGTTATAACCACACTCATAACACTCGTCGATCGGTGTATTTGTGCCATAGTAAGGCACGCGGCTGTAGCTGTAATCCCAAACGTTTTCTAGCGCTTCAATGTTACGCTGCATATTTGGAAACTCGCCATAACAAATAAAGCCACCAGTAGAGATGTACGGATAAGGCATTTCAAAATCGATCTTATCGTAAGGGTTAACCTTCTTCTCAACATCTAGGTGGAAGCTGTTTGTGTAGTAACCCTTGTCCGTTACCCCTTTGATAACACCAAATTCTTTAGTGTCAATTCGACAGAATCGGCTACACAAGTTTTCACTTGGCGTTCCGTACAGGCTATAGCCATAACCTGATTCCTCAGCCCATTGATTCACTTTTTCTTTAAGATACTTAACCACGTCGATCGCTTTCTGACGTAATACAGAATCATCGTAAACATGTGTCTCATCGCCAAACAGTGCATTGATGGTTTCATGGATACCAATGTAACCGAGTGAGATTGATGCACGACCATTCTTAAAGATGTTCGCGATTGGCTCATCCGCTTTTAGGCGAACGCCACAAGCGCCTTCCATATAGAGAATTGGCGCAACACGCGCTTTAACGTTTTCAAGGCGAGAAATGCGCGTCTCTAGTGCGCGACGAGCGAGGTCTAAACGCTCATCGAGTAACTTGTAAAACTGCTTTTCGTCGCGGTTTGCTGAAATTGCAATCCTTGGTAAGTTTAAACTCACGACACCTAGGTTGTTGCGACCTTCGTGAACAAGCTCACCATTTTCTTCGTATGTGCCCAAGAAACTACGACATCCCATCGGCGTTTTAAATGACCCGGTGATTTCAACCACTTTGTCGTAGTTCAGAATATCTGGGTACATGCGCTTAGAGGCACATTCAAGCGCCAGTTGCTTAATGTCGTAGTTCGGATCTTCTGACTTGTGGTTCAAGCCATCTTTGATGCCAAATACCAGTTTTGGGAACACCGCTGTTTTACGGTTTTTACCCAGACCTGCGATTCGGTTCTTCAGGATCGATTGTTGAATAAGTCGTGAAGCCCAGCTTGTACCAAGACCAAAACCAAAAGTGACAAATGGCGTTTGACCGTTTGCTGTGTGAAGCGTGTTTACTTCGTATTCTAGAGACTGAAATGCGTCATAACACTCTTTCTCAGTGCGAGCCGTTGCAAAGGCTTCAGGGTTAGGAATATCCCACTCTTTAGAAATCTCCAAATGCTTGTGATAGCTCGTCATCACGTACGGTTCAAGGACTTCGTCGATTCGGTTGATCGTCGTGCCACCGTAAATATGACTCGCGACTTGGGCGATAATCTGCGCGGTAACCGCTGTCGCTGTAGAGATTGATTTTGGCGTATCGATCTCAGCATTACCCATCTTAAAACCGTGAGTAAGCATGCCTTTGAGATCAATCAGCATACAGTTAAACATTGGGAAGAACGGCGCGTAGTCTAAATCGTGGTAGTGAATATCACCCAATTCATGTGCTTGAACGATATCACGCGGTAAAATGTGGGTCTTCGCGTAGTGCTTCGCAACGATGCCTGCCAATAAATCACGCTGAGTAGGAATAACCTTTCCGTCTTTGTTCGCGTTTTCATTGATTAAGTCAACATTGCTTTCTTCAATTAAGCCTTCAATTTCGCGAGTCAGCGCACTCTGCTTCTCGCGCGCAATATCACGATCATGTCGGTATTCAATGTAAGCACGAGCAAGAGACTTGTAAGGCCCTTGCATTAGCTCGTTTTCTACTCGGGTTTGGATGTCATTGATGTGTACTTCATCGTGATCTTTTAGCTGAAGCTCCACCGCAAGTGCTACATTCAGTGCATAAATTGCGATTTCTTTATCAACCTGCTCTGCTGCTGATTCCACTGCAGCTTGAATACGATCCCTGCTAAACGGAGCTCTTGAGCCATCACGCTTGATTACGATAGGTTTCACCTTTTCTCCTTACCCCAGCATACTCACAGACTTATCCACAAACACACTATATAGGGCGATTTATTTTTCGACTGACACTATATATTGTGGCGTATTTAACGAGATGACACAGGAGAAAGTATTGATTTTGATCAATAAAATTAGACCCTCGCTCAAGATCAAATCGATCTTAGTGGCACTGATCTCAGTTGCAAAGAAAATGATGAAAATTAGAAAAATGCAACAAATCGTACTTGCATTTTTGGGATGTCTTGTAGCATAAAGGCTGCAATATATTTCATTGAGTTAAGCCTATGCTACCCCCTAAAAAGTGGTCACTTTTTGTTTCTCTGTTATGTTGGCTCTCTTTTTACTCTAGTGCCAACGACTCCATTTATACGACTTGGAATATTGAGTGGTTGAGTGACACACCTTCTGAGCAGTTTTCTTCATCACAGCGAAACGAAGATGACTACCTCGCGTTGAGCCGTCATTTTGATTCTATTGCCCCTAAAGTTTTTGCCTTTCAAGAGGTCAACGACCCTGTCGCGTTGGAGCGCGTTATTGGATCTGACTATCAGTTGTTTTTTTCGCAAAGAAGCTTACCGAGTAATAGAAAGCATCAGTTTGACGAGATTAATCAATACACAGGGTTTGCAGTAAAGAAAGGAATATACGTTTCTAATCGCGAAGATTTCCGTCTCGATAGCAGTAGCAACAGTAAACTAAGATTTGCGACTTATATTGTGCTAAACCCAAACAGTGCTAATTCAGTCCATGCTTTGACTGTCCATTTGAAAGCACGTTGCTCTGGTGCCTACCGCAATAGTCGCGATTGTAAAACGCTAAAAGAACAAGGCAAAAACCTAAATCTTTGGATTAAAGAGCGAGAATCGAATGGTGAGTCTTACGTTATATTGGGCGATTTTAACCATAACCTCAGTTACCAAGGCGACTGGCTATGGAAAGAAATGACCCAAGGCACCTCTGCTCGCCTCGCATCAAAACAGACCAAGGCTGAGTGCAAAGTTAAATCGCGTAACAACCCAAAAAGGACTCACCAATTCAGGTCATTGATTGATCATATCGTTGTTAGCGAAGCACTCACGACAACAAAGCCTGAGCAAAACGTTTTTCCAGTGTCAGACGTCCTCGATTATACACTGAGCGATCACTGCCCATTGAGCGTGCAAGTAGATTAGGAGCTGTTTATCTCTCGTGGTTAAATATCGCTCGGATTGAGTACCACGATATCGCCCGCCTTAAGGCCTTTGCGTACACGGAAATCTTCACCTAGTTGAACTAACCGTGTATGCACCTCACCACCTTGAACGACTTTGACATAATCCAGTTGCCCAACCTGATAGATAGCCTCTAGTGGAACACGCACGACTTGCTGTGTACCTAGCTCGACTGACACTCGTGCAAAGTTACCCGGGTATACTTTTTTCTCGGTTTCAAACGCCAATTTGATGAGATAACTACGAGAGCCAGCATCTGCTGAGGGTGTAATTTCACTCACAGTAGAATCTATGATGATGCCATTAGTGGGTAAATCTAATGCCAGTGTTTTACCCAGCTCAATATGAGGTAAGACAGATTCTGCAATATCTGCCTCTACAACAAGAGATTGCGGGTTATACATAGATAACAAAGCGGAGCCCGGTGTCGCAGTGTCCCCTTGATGCGCCGATTTCTGAGTAATAATTCCATCAAAGGGAGCAGTAATAACACTATAGCCAAACGTGGTTTCTGCTTCGGTAACAGCGGCTTTAGCTTGCATTAGCGCTGCTTGAGAGGTTTGCAAATGATTCTCTGCTTGGTCATATTGAGACTGAGGCACAAGCTTTCTGTTTAGGAGTTCCTTAACGCGTTGGTACTCTTTTCTCGCATTGTTTAACGTTGATAGGGCAGAGACAAGCGCTTGCTCTGTCTGTTCTACCTTAGCATCGAGATCCCCGCTTTCTAGGCGTATCAGAATATCCCCCTGCTTTACCTGATCACCAACGCTCACAATAACTTCGGCGACGGTGGCGGTTAACCTTGAGGCAACCGTCGCTTTTTGTTCAGCGACCACACGCCCTGAAAATTCTCTTTTTATCGTTTCTTCACTTGCAACAAGCTTAGCGGTGTCGAAGCTTGGAGCGCTCATCATACGGACTTGGCGCTCTACAGGCAGTTTTGGTGTAAACACTCCTGCCATATATAAAAACAGAACAGTTAAACCGCTAAACAGTAATCCACCCAGCAGCCATGTTTTCTTATTCATTGTCGTCTCTCCTGCTTTCTCGGTGTTTTAATTCTTTGCTATGTATCGGCATACCATGCCCTTCAACTCGCTCATACGCGAGGTTATAAACCACTGGAATGACAATCAAGGTGAAGATGGTTGAGGCAGCGATCCCGAAAATGATCGCCCAAGCTAAGCCATTGAAGATTGGGTCTAGCGTGATAATGACATTCCCCAACAGCGTTGTTCCTGCAGTGAGTAGGATCGGCCTCATTCTTACTGCACCAGACTGGATTAGTGCCTTGTGTAGTGGTTCCCCTTTGGCAAGAGATTGCTGAATAAACTCAATCAAAACCAGTGAGTTGCGCACCACAATACCGGCGAGAGCAATCATACCAATCATGGCGGTCGCAGTGAACAACGCAGGGTTTGGATAACCGTTAATCTCTTGACTCATACTGTTAAGCAACCAAAAGCCGGGCATGATACCAATAACGGTTAAGGGTATTGCCAGCATGATGATCCCGGCAACCGCAGGTAAGCTTGTTTGAACTAGCATAACGATAAACACGCCAAATAGTGCTGCGCCATAGGCAATACCTAAGTCTCGAAACACATCGACGGTAATTTTCCACTCGCCTTCTCCACTCCAGACTACGTCGATATCTTCGTTAACCTGCCAAGGCTTACCTGAACCGTTGTTTAGGTAACTACGTTCGTTCCATTCAACCCAGTTGTTTTCAATCGGTCTAGTTTGGTCAGCTATGACATCGGCAATGATTTCACCGGGCACTCGACCCGCTGTTTCTGCGTACACATAAACGACAGGTTTCAGGTTCTTATGATAAATCGGCGTATGTACAACACGTTTTTCAAACCGCCCTATCTCACCTAACTGTACTAATGGTTGCGGCGCATCAACCAGCGATCCATTGCTGAGTGTCTTCACAACACCTGCTTGCCCCCTAACATAAAGGCGTAACAGACTATCAAGATCATCCCTTTGGTCACGAGGTAAACGAATTTCTACTGCTAATGGGTTCACTTCTCGATTAGAGCCCAGCTGACCAATCACATAACCGTTATTTGCCGCCGCTATGGTCTCGTTAACTTCTTGTATCGACACACCAGACAAAGCAGCTTTTTCTTGGTCGACAATAAATTGCCAAGCTTCTAGTTGCTCATCAATGCTGGTATCCACTTCTGTGACAAAAGGCTCTATAGAAAGACGCTCAGCAACACGTTGTGCCTCCACCATTAACTCTTGGTAGGAGGTATGATCCTTGCCATAAACTTCTGCGGTAATTGTAGCGATAACCGGCGGCCCGGGGGGAACTTCAACAAGTTGGATTGATGCATCAAAACGATGAGCAATCTGTTCTAAATCACTGCGAAGTCGAGTCACTATTTCATGTGACTGCATGGAACGTTGGTCTTTTTCTGCCAGAACAATACGTAGGTCGCCCTGATACGGTTGGTTACGCATAAAGTAATGCCTCACCATACCGTTGAAGTCCATTGGCGAAGCAATACCCGCAAAGCCAGATACCGACTCTACTTCAGGTACAGTCACCAAATAGTCAGCAAAAACACGCAGCGTATTAGAGGTATCAACAAAACTTGAGGATTCAGGCATGTTTAACACCAACTGAAATTCGTTTTTATTGTCGTAGGGTAAAAGCTTCAGTGGTACCAGTCGCAATGCCGGTAAAAGTGCTGCGGCAATAAATAATCCCGCAACAATAGTCAGAAATAGCCATGCTTTTTTACGGCTTTTAAGCAACGGTGTCAGCAAACGCGCATAACCCTGATAGAGCGTTGATGACTCGAAATCATACTGACCTGACGAAGCAGCACCTTTTAGGATCTTCTTAGCAAGCCAAGGCGTGACAAAAAACGCCACTAGCGTACTCACCACAACGCTTACAGGTACATTAAAAGCCAATGGTGCCATATAAGGCCCCATCATCCCTGTAATGAAAAACATTGGCGTAAATACAATGACGATAGCAACCGTCGACATAATCAACGCACTACGTATTTCTCCCATCGCAAGTACAATTGCCTTTGAGCGAGGTAGATTTTTGCGTTTTAGATATCGTTCAATATTGTCGATGCTGGCTATTGGGTCATCCACAATCAAACCCAAAGCAAGAATTAGCGCAAACAAGGTGACTCGATTGATCGTGTAGCCAAACAGTAAGTCTAGTCCTAAAGCCGCGCCGTAACTTAATGGAATCGCAATCCCGACGACAAGAGCACTGCGCCAGTTTAAAAACAAGCCGACAAGCACAACAACCGTCAGTACTGAAATGGCTAAACTTGAGACTAGATTGGAAACCTTGTCATCCGCGGTTTTACCGTAGTCTCGAATGATGTCGACTTTGACCGAAAGCGGAAACTGATTTTGTTGCAACTCATAGAGCTTCTCAACCGTTTGACTCGCGACATCTACCGCATTCGCCCCTTTTTGTTTAGCGACTGAAATGAACACCGCCGGATGTTCCACTTTCTGTTTTGCATCGATATACCAAGTGTCACTGGAAGGCTCCGCTGCGCGCTCAATTACCTTCGCAATATCGCGAAAAAACACCGGTTTGTTATTGACGACGGCGACAACCAGATCACCGACCTCCTGAGCACTGGTAAGCAATCGACCCGACTCTATGAGATACCGATGGCCGTCAACCTGAATCGAGCCCGCTTGCTGTTTATTGTGGCTAACGTCAAATGCAAAGTTTAAATCCCGTAAGGTGATTCCAAAGCTTTCCATCGCAACCGAATCCAACTCGACACTAATGAGCTTCGATTCCCCACCGACCACTTCAACACCGTTTGTTGATGGAATTGATTTGATGCCAAGTGTCGCCTGGTCTGCAATTCGCTTGAGATCGTGCCTGTCTACCTGTTTAGGATCGGTGGTATAAAGCGCCGCAACTACGATAGGCACATCATCTATTTCGACAGGCTTTACTAACCAGCGAGTGACGGAAGGAGGAACATGATCTTGATTGGAGTAAAGTTTGTTATATAGCTTAACCAACGCATCTTCACGCGGTTCTCCGACAAAGAATCGAACAATAACCTGTGCGGCGCCATCTGATGAAGAGGAGTATACGTACTCAACCCCATCAATTTGGCTGAGCAATTTTTCGAGTGGCTCAGTCACCTGTCTTTCAACTTGTTGTGCACTTAAACCTGGCGCTTCAATCAACACATCCGCCATTGGCACTACAATTTGAGGGTCTTCTTCCTTAGGCGTCAGCCACAGAGACACCGCACCAACTGCCAACAGAAAAACAATAATAATGGGCGGAAAGAAGCTGTTCATTATCGAATGAACGGCACCATCCTTGGTCGAACTTCTATTCATTCTGTTCTCCTAACACACTAATAGGCTTTAATCGGTGAGACGGACTTTTGAGCTGATAATCCCAAGGAATATTCATTTCTTCAATCACCTTAAAACTACTCACCACAAAATACGGAATGCAATGTTTGAATCAGGGTCTCGACTCGTGGATCAGACAATGAGTAGAAAACCTGCTGAGACTCTTTACGCGCTTTGATTAAATTGTGTTTTCTCAACACAGTTAGATGCTGGGAAAACGCAGACTGACTAAGAGAAGAGCTCGACTGTAGCGCCCCGACACCCACCTCTCCCTGAGTGAGTTGGCACAACACCATCAACCTTTCTGGATGAGCCATCACTTTGAGTAATTCGGAAGCTTCTACCGCATTGTTCTGCATCTCTTTTAAATCATAGGATTCAACGACCATACAATCACTCCAAGGACCTAAACTATATTAGATGATACTTATAAACATACTTTAGTCAATGCTAATTTAGATTTTTAATATTTAGATATATTAACATTAGACATTGCTAATTTATAGCTTTATAGTAAATCCCAACAATGCATGAATGAAACGGATACTTTGTTATGACACTAGAAAATGCAATTCGAGTCCTAGCTGGTGGAATGGTCATTTTATCAGTCGGCCTGACAATGACAGTCAGTTCAAACTTTGTTTGGCTGACACTTTTCGTCGGAGCAAATTTGATTCAGAGTGCGTTCACAGGATTCTGCCCTGCCGTTGTTGTACTAAAGAAGCTTGGATTTAAGTAACAGAGGTTGATATGACTAAGATTTTAATTGTTGGTGGTGTAGCTGGTGGGGCTTCCGCTGCTGCTCGTGCACGCCGTTTAAGTGAAGATGCCGAAATTATCATGTTTGAACGAGGTCCATTCGTTTCGTTCGCAAATTGTGGCCTTCCTTACCATATTGGGGGTGACATCCAAGAGCGAAGCAAATTACTTCTGCAAACTCCTGAAAGCTTCTTAGCGCGTTTTAATGTCGACGTGCGTGTGATGAATGAAGTGGTCTCTATTGAGCGCAGCAGTAAAACGATTACAGTACGAAATTTAATCGACAACAGCGAGTATACCGAAAGCTACGACTTTATATTGCTTAGCCCAGGTGCTGGCCCTGTCGTTCCGCCAATTCCGGGTATCGATAACCCACTCACTCATTCGCTGCGTAACATTCCCGATATGGATCGCATCATTCATACTATCCAAATGAACAAGCCAGAACATGCAACCGTGGTTGGCGGAGGCTTTATTGGCCTTGAAATGATGGAAGCTTTTCATCAGTTGGGAATCAAAACCACCTTAATCGAAATGGCTGATCAAGTGATGACGCCTGTCGATCGCGAAATGGCAGGCTTTGCCCATGCTGAAATTAGGCAAAAAGGCATCGACTTGAAACTAGGGGTTGCCCTTGAAGCGGTTGAGTTCATTGCGAACGAACATATCGCCTCACTTGAGTCAGGGGAGGATTCGGAACATCAGCACATCGAAGGCGAGCTAAACCTAACACTAAACAATGGTGAAACCTTAACCACAGATATTTTGATCATGGCAATTGGTGTACGCCCGGAAATCAAGCTAGCTCAAGAAGCAGGACTTCAAATTGGGGAGCTAGGTGGTATCTACACCAATGAGATGATGCAAACTAGCGATACAAGTATTTACGCGGTTGGTGACGCCGTCGAAGAGAAAGACTTTGTCACTGGTTCACAAACTTTAGTACCGCTTGCTGGCCCAGCCAACCGCCAAGGTCGTATGGCCGCCGACAACATGCTGGGACGCCAAGAAACCTATCAAGGTACACAAGGCACTGCTATCTGTAAGATCTTTGATCTCGCAGTGGCAGCTACGGGGAAAAACGAGAAGCAACTTAAACGTGAAGGCATTGACTACGAAAAAGTCTACGTTCACACAGCAAGTCATGCGAGCTACTACCCTGGCGCTGAAATTGTATCGTTCAAGATGTTGTTCGACCCACAAAATGGTAAGATCTTTGGTGCGCAAGCAGTGGGGAAAGATGGTGTTGATAAGCGCATTGATGTTATGGCGGTTGCACAGCGTGCAGGTATGACAGTAGATCAGCTTCAACACCTTGAACTCACCTATGCGCCACCTTACGGCAGTGCTAAAGATGTTATTAACCAAGCTGCATTTGTCGCCACAAACATCATCCAAGGTGACTCTACCCCGATACATTTTGATCAAATAGATTTACTTAGCGAAAACCAAGTGTTACTTGATGTTCGCAATCCCGGCGAACTAGAGAATGTTGGATTTATCGAAGGCGCAATTAACATTCCTGTCGATCAACTACGTCAGCGTATCGGTGAGTTACCAAAAGACAAAGAAATCGTCATTTATTGCCAAGTAGGGTTACGTGGTAACGTTGCTTACCGTCAATTGGTGAATAATGGGTACAAAGCGCGAAATCTCATTGGCGGTTACCGCACCTACAGATTTGCTCAAGCCTAGCCATCACTTGCAGACATCTAATTAAATCGAATTTGGGGAGCTTCGCTCCCCTTTTGTTTTTGCTGCAAGCGAGATCACTACTACCTTGGTCTAGTCATGGATTTAAATTGATCCAGATCATTTTACCCTGATTTTAGTAAGGTTATGTTGTTATTGTGTTAACGGAGAATTAACAAGGAAGTATCAAATGGAATTAAAAAAAGACCCTCGCTGCTACACTGACGTTTGCATTAACGGCAAATGGTTTCATCACGACCACTGTACAACAAGTGCTTACATGCTGAAAGGTGGCGCTTCATGTGCGGTTGAGTTAGAAAGAATGCCAGAAACCGAGTCTGAACTGATAGAGCTGATCTCTTCACAGTTTTAAGTTCGTAACCCAAACGTTATCGCTGCCCCTTTGTTACAACCCAACTTTAAGCCGATAACTGTTATAAGACTGTCATCAAATCAACATCCTAACTAAATATATCCTTCATAGAATTCTCTAACTTTTTCATGGAGGATATATTTTGTTAACTCGCTCTCTATCAACCACTTCACTCGCTATCAGCGCAATTATTGTCAGCGGTTGTGCAACTCAACAACCCAACGATGTTTCTGTTCAATGCTCACCTACGCAATCTGTCGAAAGTTCCGAAGGCTCTTTGTCTGGCTTAACCCTTGTTGGGTCTTATGTGTCTAATAGTCCGTTTGATTCGTCGGCCGCTGAGATCGTCACCTTTGATAGTTGTACCGATCAACTGTTTGTCGTTAATGCTCAGTCTAAACGTGTGGACGTACTTGCACTCAATGGAAACAACCAGCCTTCTCTAAAGACTGAACTTGATTTGAATGTCGCCGCTTCTCATGCCAACATTCGCATTGGCGCTGCGAATAGCGTGGCGGTCTATGAAGGGTTACTTGCAGTTGCGATAGAAAACGCAGTTAAGCAAGAAAATGGTCTTGTGGCTTTGTATCGAGCTGACAGTCTTGAGCTCATCACCACATTTGAAACTGGCGCACTACCCGACATGGTTGCTTTTTCTAAAAACGGCCAATACATCGCGACCGCTAATGAAGGTGAGCCAAACTCCGATTATTCGACTGACCCAGAAGGGAGTATCACGCTTATAGATCTAAGCCAAGGGCTTGGTGAAGCTAAATCGTTCCAGATTGGCTTTGGAGACTTCAATCAAGGTCAATCTCGTCATCATGAACTTGATAGTGACGTGAGGATATCCGCCCCTAACGCTAGCGTTGCGCAAGATCTTGAACCAGAGTATCTAAGCTTTTCTGATGATGGTTATCTATACGTGGCTCTACAAGAAAACAACGCACTCGCCAAAATTGATCTCAGCACCAAACGAATCGAGCGCATCAAAGGCCTAGGTGAAAAACATTGGGCAGACTATCAACTCGATGCGTCTAACAAAGATAAAATCATAGGAAATTTTCAGTCCTATCCGATGCTTACCGGGTTGTATATGCCTGATTCGATAGACAGCTATCAGGTTGATGGTAAAACTTACGTGATCAGCGCTAACGAGGGAGATGGACGGGAATACGGTTTTAAAACGACTCAGAAAGCTTGTGAGAACCAGGGTTACAACTGGGACGGAGATGACTATTCCGGCAGCGACAAATATAGCTCCGAGGTGGACTTTTGTATCGCCTACTCTGATGAAATCAGAGGTGCCAAGCTGAAAGTGCCGTCATCCCACCCATTGTCAGCTGCGCTGAAAGACAAAAAACAGATCGGCAGATTAAAAGTGATTAAACCAGAGGGTCAGCTGAGTGATGATTCGCACATACAGTCTTTTGGCACTCGCTCTTTTTCTATCTGGGATGAAAATGGTCAGCTTGTGTTTGACAGCGGCGATCAGTTTGCCGATGTCGTCTATGCCACTCAGCCTGAGCATTTAAATAGTAGTAACGACAGCAACAGCAGTGCCGATAGCCGAAGTGACGATAAAGGTGTCGAGCCCGAAGCCATTGAAGTTGCAGCGATCAATGGACGCCAAATTGCGTTTATCGGCTTGGAGCGCCAAGGCGGAATCATGGTTTATGACGTGACCAATCCACGTTCACCGATGTTTCTTCATTACAAGAACAACCGTGATTTTTCAAAACCTGTCTGTACTGAAATCGATGACGGCGATTGTGTCAATGGAAACTACAACCCTGAGGCTGGTGATTTAGGGCCAGAATCAATTCATTACTTCACTCGTAAGGGTCAGCATTTACTCGCTGTGGGCAACGAGGTTAGTGGCACGACTACCACTTATCGACTTGAATTTTAATTAGGGTCATAGTCACCAACAGATAAAGAATCAAAGCCATCGAGGTTATCGATGGCTTTGAATTAGGTGACTGTCTCAGTGAAACAATTCACTACTAAACCTCATCATTCTACTTTCACCCATTAATCTTTGGAAAGACTCTTGGTCAAGCTTAATCAAGGTCTCGTGGTCTCCGGCCTCAAGGTAGACATAGTTTTGCCGCGTTAACACTTCATCGAACGTCATCGAGATATGATATGCGCTTCCAACCGGAGGCACGGCACCGTTCTCACAGTCTTCAAACATCTCGTAAAGTTGTTTCTCTTTAACAAGATGAAAACTCGCGTTCAGCTCCTCATTAAGCCTTGAAAGGCTAATCTTATTTTTGGCAGGCAACACAGCCATCATATGATGTCCATCATGATCCTCTAACACGATGCCCTTAGCTAAAGAAACTAAAGGGATCCCGGCCGCCACACCACTTTGCAGTGAGCTTTGACTGTGGCTATGTAGGACAGTTTGGAATGGTATATTATGTTCACTCAAGTAGTGGTCTAATCGGTTCGCTATGCTCATACTAGCCTCCGTACATCAGTTCCCTTCATAAGTATAGACGCTCAGGCTTTGGCTCTCCACGAAGGTAGTTTTCGCCATAACATCCATCCATCTGACAGATAGAAAACAATGCGTTGAGTTACCGTACGAATGCAACTTCAAACTTTTAAGTATTTGTGTTTCAAAGTTTAGACAAAATATCTAAGTAAAGTCGAATTCACTAATTTAATGCACACTAATACTCCCCCTCTAGATATATGGCCCGAATCTGTTCTGTAAATATGTAACTTATACATCTGCCAATTATTTATTCTTTCCAAGAGAATATATATACGATTAATTTGTTAATAGATTCGCTATTTTATATTTACTTTTTATGTTGATAAGTAGATATAGACTCACCAATGAGATCCCACACAGTTACATTTGAGTTAAATTAATTATATTTTGTTACAAAACACAGAGCTATAAATAATAATATGAAATCAGTCAGTGGGTTATTAATTCTAGTTTGTTCATCCGCAATCTCAGGCGGCGTTGATGACGAGCGACTGCTAGAATCACTTATCAAACAAGGTATTATTTGTGAAGACCAAAGCGAAATTGAAAAGCAAGAGTCATTACAAATATATCTCTCTCAGAAATTTTCTAAAACCTCAAAGCAATCCCATAAAGAAGATCCTTCTGACGAAAAAAGTACCGACTGTATTTCAGCAAAAGAATAACGATACTCCCGTTAGCTAATATCTCACACCAAACTTTAGGTGCTCGATTATTGGTGCTAACAGCGTCGTTGTGTCTGCTATTTGGCAGATTGTTGGCAATAAAAATTAATAAGGAAATATAATGAAAATGATGAGGAAGTCACTGTTGGCATCAGCAGTGTTCACTCTATTTAGCACAAGTGGTAACGCTCAGACTCCGATCGATCTGGGTGTCATTAATGAAGACAAAGTCATTGAAATGCTTGTTGCCCAAGGGAAACTTAATCCCGATGCTTCCATCGAAGAGCGTCAAATAGCGCTAGATAAGTTTATCGATGGAAAACTGAACCGAGGATTTAAGGGCGATGCGCAGTTTGGTAAGAAAGCGTTGGAGCAACGTGCCAAAATCCTTAAATCAATTGAGTTTGATAAAGGCTTGCGAAGAGCTCACGTCTTTTCGTTCGATGCTAACAACAAAAGAACGGACAAAGTTTTAGCCGTATTGGTGGACTTTCCAGATTTACCTTGGGATGAAAATAGGCTTACCAAAGAGCATACAGAAATGCTCTATGACCGATACGAACCAAGCCACTATCAAGAGCTTCTGTTCTCTGATAGCGGCTATACTGGGCCAAATGGTGAGAACTTCATTTCGATGCGCCAGTATTACGAACAAGAATCTGGTGATAGCTACAGTGTTTCTGGTCAAGCCGCTGGTTGGTATCGAGCCAAAAATAATGCCTCGTTTTATGGAGGTAACTCCCCTACTACAGACAATGACCAAAATGCACAGGAGTTGGTTCGTGAAGCACTTAACCAACTTGCGAATGACCCAACCATTAACCTAGCCGACTATGACATTGAAGATCGCTATGACTACGACGGTGATGGCAACTTCCGCGAACCCGATGGTGTAATCGATCATTTGATGGTTTTCCATGCTTCAGTGGGTGAAGAAGCTGGTGGTGGTGTACTCGGAGCCGATGCTATATGGTCTCACCGATACAATCTAGGTAAGTATCACGTCTTGTCTGGTACTTCTAGCACCGTACCTGGTCGATTCAACGGACAATACGCTGCATTTGACTATACGATTCAGCCTATCGATGCTGCTGCTGGTGTTTGTGCACATGAGTACGGGCACGACTTGGGATTACCAGATGAGTACGACACTCAATACACAGGTAAAGGAGAGCCTGTTTCGTATTGGTCTATCATGTCTTCAGGCAGCTGGGCAGGTAAAATTGGCGGCACACAACCAACCGCATTCAGCTCTTGGGCTAAACAGTTCCTTCAGGCTTCTATTGGCGGTCGCTGGGTCGCCAATGACGTGGTTACTCTAAGTGATCTCGATGGTAAGCCACTTGAAATCAAGTTGCATCAAACAATTGACAACGACAAACCCAACATGGTTCGCGTTGACCTGCCTCTTAAACGTACTGCAGGACTAGCACCTTTTGAAGGTAAATTCGGCTTCCATAGCGGTAAAGGTGACGATCTGAAAAACAGCATGGAACGAAAAGTAACGTTGCCGGCTGCCTCCAAAATCACGCTAACTTTTAAAGCTTGGTATCAGATTGAAAAAGACTATGACTTTGCCCGTGTACTTATCAACGGCCAACCGATTGCAGGCAATATCACAACAAATGAAGATCCTAACAGCACAGGTTTAGTTCCTGCTATCGCAGGCGACTCGAAAGGCTGGGTTGACGCTGAATTCGATCTCACACAATGGGCCGGACAACAGGTTAACCTTGGTTTCGACTACGTAACGGATGGCGGTCTGGCGATGGAAGGTCTTCATGTAGACAACATTGCTTTAGATGTTGATGGTACAATTTCTTCTCTCGACAACGCAGAATCACAATCTACTTTCGCCCTTACTGGATACCGTTTAAATGATGGCTTCAATGAAGCCCCACACTACTATCTACTTCAGTGGCGTAGCCATGCGGACGTGGATGAAGGGCTCAAGAACATCAAACGTTTCGGCCAGATGATGTCTTTCGAGCCAGGACTGATCGTTTGGTACGTTGATGAGTCGATGACAGACAATGCGGTAGGTAAACACCCGGGTGAAGGCTGGCTTGGCGTTGTCGATGCTGACCAAAATGCAATGGTTTGGGATAAGTCAGGTACAGCAGCGCAGACCCGCTATCAAGTTCGCGACGCAGCATTCTCACTTCAAGACCAAGCCACTATGCGACTTGTAAATGCTGATGGGGATGTACTGGAAGATGTCAGCCTAATTGCCAATAGTTCATTTTCGGATGACCAAGATTATTCCAACCCAGGGGCACCTGATTCAGGTCGTTTGCTGACTGAATTTGGTGTAGCCATTGAAGTTATCGCGCAAGATCCTTCAAACAAATACGGTGTGATTAAACTTTCAAAAGTTCAGCAACCCAATCTACCGCCTGTTTCTAGCTTTGAGCTTACAGTAAACGGTCTTGATATTGCTGCAATGAACTCTAGTGTTGACTCGGATGGTGAGATATCTGCTTACCTATGGGAGTTTGGTAACGGTGAAACCAGCACGGACGCCTCCCCTAAATGGAAGTATTCAGACTCTGGCTCTTACACTGTATCGCTTACTGTTACTGACAACCAAGGTGCCAGCCATACAAGTAGTCAAACAGTAGAAGTTGTTGCTCCAAATATGTTACCTGTTGCCAACGCGAAGTACATTCACCTTGGACGTTGGGTAACTATGTGGTCAACAAGCCACGACCCTGATGGCCGTATCGTTGACACTGAGTGGGTTCTTCCAAACGGTAAAGTCAAACGTGGACGTATTTTTACTAAGATTTTTCCGAGCTATGGAAAACATGAAGTGAAAATGACCGTTATGGATGACAGCGGAAGCAAAACCACAAAAACCATTGTCGTCGATCTTTAATAACCGACTTGTTTCTCCCTATTCCCATACTTCCATGTGAAGTTTTGCGCGGCTCTCAAGAGCCGCGCTTTTTTTCTTAAAGTTTCGGTACTGGCACAACTTCTACACTGAAGTTTTTAATACCATATTGTTCCAACTCATCATCTGTTAACGAATACTCCGCAGAACGCTTCGTTCTACTTCCTAAAGGAATCGTCTTGCCAAATCTCACATCAGAACCAAAAGATGCATCGGCAAAAAACTCTCCAGTAATTTGCGTCTGTATTGGTCTGAGAACCTGGCCAAGTAAACTTTTCACATTGTCAGCACCATATTCTCTAAGCAACCAAGGCCAATCCCACTCGTTCGAAGTTGCCGGAATATTGCGATGCTCATATTGGTACTTGAGGCTTTTGTCGTTACCTCCATTGCGGCCAATGACCCAGTTTGCCGTATAGGTAGGTCGATCATCGGGGTGGTAACTTAGAGCATTTCCAGACCAACGCATAAAACCCGTTAATGCCAGTTCATAGCTTAACTCAGCGTTAAACGTGTACGGGTAACTGATTGAAGAACGGAAGACCTCCATAAAGACTTCTTGCTTAGTATTTGGCGCAACGTTAACAACAATCGTATTGGAGATCCCTTTAGACTCAGAGTCTCCGTTGGTCGTTGCCCAGCTTTGGTTGGCGCCAATCTCTATCGACAACTCAGTTTCACCTACAAGAGGCCACTTAAACTTGTTCTTGGTTGAGACTTTTTGACTTAAGCCATAAGTGTCTGTTTTGGACCAATTTGTCGATTTCTCGTATTTAAAGGTCACTCGATATTGTTGTTCTAGGTCAGACTCATTGGTCACAACCTCTGAGCGACGACCGATCAATTCTTTATCTGATTGAGTAATTTGGCCAGCATTGAACGTTTCCGGATCAATGTGATATTCAAAACCAGATATATCCATTTTTAAACGTTCGTTGCATCGGTAGCCTTCACAAGATCCTGAATTGTCCGCATCAATATCATAGTTTCCTAACCCATCAGTAGACGTGATCATATCGTCGCCGACATATTTGCTGCCTGTACCACCAGCCCAGCCAAAACCAAGATAATGAGCCAGCAATGCTAGCGGTTGATAAAACTCTTTCTTATTGACTAGATACCATTCAGTATGAGCTTCATCATTTTCAGGCAATACAAGCGCTGCGTAGTCCGGGATACTGTGGTCTGGTGGCGTGTTGTAGGTACACCATGTTGTACCCGCTAACCTGTCTTGCTTGATGGTTCCATTGTACCCTGACCCCATCAAGACATAGCCATCGGCAATATTTGTGATTTGCCATGGCCCCATTTGACCTACTAAATCAGATTTAATTGGCATGATTTCTTCAGAGGTAATTGGTCTAAAACCAACCTCACAGCTTTGACCTTGAAGTTTAATATCTAAAATATCTACCGCTGCATATACATTTGATTGCACCATGATAAAGACAATTGAACTAGCGACTAACGATGTTTTAAAAACCTTATTCTTATTCACGTTATTCTTCCTGTTAATAAATAGAATACAATGCGAAATGTTCTTGTTTTCGCACATATTTTTTACTTCCTTTAACAGTTATCAATAAAGCTACAATTATTATTAACGGACAAAAACTCACATTGACATATTAAATTTATTTAGAGCCATTGTTGTTTATTTTTCAATCTGTTAATTTTAAACTAGTGATTAATTACATTAGCTTTTGTTAAATTAATCACACCTTAAATTGCATTTTCTAAATTAGCAGAATAAATATTCGAAAAATCAAATTTAGTAATTTCTTAATAAGAAAATAATTTGATCTTAGTTCACCTTTATAAACATTCATAAAACCAATCCTTTGACTCGACACATTCTCATGTGAGATACAGGTCAGAGGAGTTAATACTCTACTAATCAACAATTACGAGAACGTTTTATGAAGAATGCACTTTTATTGGCTAGTTCGTTAATTGCAGTTCCAGCCATCTCCGCTGAACAACCAACCACACCTGAGGCCGTAACAGCGGCTTACGCTGCGTCTGTTCAAAACGATGAAACATACACCTACGTTAGATGCTGGTACCGACCTGCTCAAACTCATGACGACCCAGCAACATCATGGGAGTGGGCTTTGAATGAAAATGGAGACTACCTAAAAGTAAACGGGTATTGGTGGTCGTCAGTGTCATTTAAGAACATGTTCTACACCAACACACCACAATCAGAAATTAAGCAACGCTGCCAAGAAACACTCAATGTTAACCATGATACGGCAGACATGCTCTATTACGCTTCCGACAATCGTTTTTCTTACAACCATTCTATATGGACAAATGACACAACACTGAACAGTAAGATAAATCGCTTAGTCGCATTTGGGGATAGCCTTTCTGATACTGGAAATCTATTTAATGGCTCGCAGTGGGTATTCCCAAACGCTAACTCTTGGTTCTTAGGTCACTTCTCAAATGGATTTGTATGGACAGAATATTTAGCTGAGGCCAAAGATGTTCCACTCTACAATTGGTCTGTCGGTGGCGCTGCGGGTACAAATCAATACGTTGCGTTAACGGGGATTTACGATCAAGTTACTTCTTATCTGACCTACATGAAGATGGCCAAAAACTATGATCCAAAAAACACCCTATTTACGCTTGAGTTTGGCTTAAACGACTTCATGAACTACGACCGCGAAGTCTCTGACGTCAAAGCGGATCTAAGTAGTGCCCTTATTAGGCTTCGCGATGCAGGGGCGCAACACCTTATCCTACTGACACTACCAGACGCGACCAAGGCTCCGCAGTTCAAGTATTCCACGCAGCAAGAAATTGAAAAAGTTCGTGCGAAAATTGTGGAGTTTAATGCTTTTATCAAAGAACAAGCAGATTTATACAAAAATAAAGGTATGAATGTGGTGCTCTACGATGCAAACACCTTGTTCAACGCAATGACCAGTAAACCTAAAGAGCATGGATTTGCCAATGCCAAGGATGCTTGTTTAAACATCAATAGAAGTTCGGCACTTGATTACTTATACAGTCATAGCTTCACTAACGATTGTGCTCATCACGGTTCAGATAAATACGTTTTTTGGGGCGTAACTCACCCAACAACCGCTGCGCACAAATACATCGCAGACAACATAATTAAAGAAGAGCTAAACAAGTTTCCATTCTAATAAAAAGGCAGAGGTTTTATCCTCTGCCTCTCTTTTTAACCCTTATGTCCTTACGCAATTGCCTTGTTAGCCCTATAGGTGTTAAGGCCAAAGATAGCTATGACCGCGAGGACAAACGGCAATACGTAAATATTCATCGTTTGCCACCCTACCGTTGACTCTAACCAGCCAGACATTAAAGCGGTAACCGTTACGCAGCTAAACACAAAGAACTCGTTGAATGCTTGCGCTTTCGATTTGTTTTGCGACTTGTATGACTGACTAAACAATCCAGTAGCTGCGATGAACATAAAATTCCAACCCACACCCAAGAGAATCAAGGCCAAGCTGAAGTGCCAAATAGATTGTCCATGAATATTGATTGCAATACACAAAACAAACAGTAAGCCTCCAGTAAGAATCATTGCTCTTGCGCCAAATCGCTCTATCAGGTTACCGGTAAAAAAGGCAGGGACAAACATTCCAAGCACATGCCACTCAATCACCCCAGCGGCTTTATTGAAATCAAAACCACAACCTATCATGGCAAGAGGAGTCGCCGTCATCAAAATGTTCATTACCGCGTAAGCAACCATCGCTGCAAACACTGAAATCATGAAATTTGGCGCTTTAATGATCTCGCTCAGCGGTTCAGAAACGATCTGTTCATGATGCTCGGTAGGTGCTGGGAAGCGGATGGTCTGCAACAAACCAAGTGCAATAATATTAAGCACAATTAAGGACATGAACGCGCCAACGTACAGCCCATCAGAAGACCACTGCTGCGAATAGATTGCTAGGTTTGGTCCAAGCATTGCTGCCAAAACCCCGCCTGCCATTGAAATCGAAATAGCCCGGTGCCTTGCACTCTCGTTACATACTTCAATTGCAGCAAAACGATACAAGGTTCCGAAGCCGATACCAATCCCCAATAAAAATGTTCCGGCACAAAACATCGAAAAGTTTTGTTGCGACAATGCGTAGGTGGCTATCGAAGCCCCCCCAATACCAACTAGGTTGCCAATACTGAACCCTTTTTTCCTGCCTAATTTTCCCATTATTAAAGAAGCGGGAATCGTCGCACTCATTAAACCGAGAAACTGCAGTGCAACAGGAAGGGTTATAAGGCTGGAGCTAGGCGCTAATGTTTTCCCCACTAAGCCTATAACCGATATCAACAGTATATTTCCTGTCATCAATAGTGCTTGGCACAATGATAACAGCCAGACATTCCGGTTCATCTTAGCGCCTCTTCAACTGCCGCTTTAGCATGAATTGCAACAGTATCAAACAAAGGTATGTGTGTATCTCTCTGTTCAACCAGCAACCCTATCTCAGTACAACCTAAGATCACCCCTTCTACACCTGATTCAGTAAGATCATCAATTATTGTGAGATAATCATCTTTCGAACGTCGATTAATCTTCCCTAAGCAAAGCTCGTTATATATGATGTCGTGGACCAGCTTCCTCTGCACGCCGTTAGGAACAACGACTTCTATGCCAAACCTCTCAGTAAGCCTTTGCTTGTAAAACGCCTGCTCCATCGTAAATGCAGTGCCAAGAAGACCCACTTTTGTTATGCCGCGCTTCTGCAGCTCAACTCCCGTAGTATCGGCGATATGAAGTAGAGGTATAGAAACAGACTCTTCAACTCGCTCGGCCACTTTATGCATTGTGTTTGTCGCGATGAGAATGAAGTCAGCCCCTGCCTTTTCAATAGATTGCGCCGCTTGGCATAGAATACTCGCGTTGGCTTGCCAGTCACCAGTACGCTGTAAAGCCTCGACCTCTGCAAAATCGACACTGTTTAAAATTATCTTCGCTGAATGCAGTCCACCTTTAGCACGTTTAACACCCTCGTTTAACTGCTGATAATAGGTCGTGGTTGATTCCCAGCTCATACCGCCAATTATGCCAATTGTTTTCATTCCTTTCCCCTCAGCTGACTTAATAGCAATCACACCAATTATCTGAACATCTAATTGATGCGATTGGTATAATTAATTTAATTAAACAGATATCGAAAAGTATTACAAACAAAAAAGCCCCTAGCTTTCGTTAGCTAGAGGCTTTTGTTTTAAGGTCAATAGACCCTTGAGACAATCTAGTTTGTTTCTTTGAGTGGCAATACCTGCTTGACGTAATTGCCGGGCGCTGGCCCCAATACTGGGAACTGTTCACTACCTACTTTGAACGGTTCAACTTGCTCATCAGGATTAAAGCCAAGCAACCATTGATCCCAATGTGTCCACCACGAGCCTTCAGTATGGTCTGCGTTTGCTAACCATTCATCGGCATTGTCATCCAAAGAATCATTGGTCCAGAAACCATACTTGCCTTTTGCAGGGTGATTGACGATACCTGCGATATGACCAGATTCACCAAGCACGAATGTCTTGTTGCCACCGACGTTTAGCGCACCACGATAGGTTCCTTGCCACAGTGCAATATGGTCTTCCTTGGTTGAGATAAAGTAGCTCGGCACTTTGATCTTATTCAGGTCGATCCATACCCCGCCAATTTTCACGCCTTTGTCTTCTACTAACTTATTGTTTAAGTAGAGTTCACGTAACATGAAGTTGTGGGTGTCTGCGGCTACGTTGGTACTGTCACTGTTCCAATACAGCAGATCGAAATCGACTGGACTGTTACCTTTTAGGTAGTTGTCAACGTAGTAGTTCCAATAGAGGCTATTTTCACGCAGAAGGCTGAACGTCACACTTAGAGAGCGACCATCCATATAACCTTTGGCACTATTCTGCGCTTCAATTGCATTAATGATTGTGTCGTTGATATACGCGCCAACTTCTCCAGGCTGAGAGAAATCTAATAACGTAGTGAAGAAAGAGGCACTCTTAATGCGCTTTTTCATTCTCTTCGCTGCATAGTAGGCAATCGTAGACGCCAGTACAGTACCACCAATGCAGTAACCCGCCGCGTTAATTTGATCTTGCCCTGTGATGTCTTCAATCGCCGATACGGCTTTTGCGACGCCATCAGTGACATAGTCACCAAATTCAACATTACGCTGCTCTTTACCTGGATTTCGCCATGACATCATAAATACGGCGTGCCCCTGTTCAAGGAGCCAGCGAACCATTGAGTTTTTCTCGCGTAAATCAAGAATATAGTATTTGTTGATAAACGGAGGCACGATCAAGAGCGGTGTTGCGTTGACTTTTTCCGTCATTGGGCGGTATTGAATCAACTCAAACAGCTCATTTTGGAAGACAACGTCACCTTGCGTGTTGGCAATATCCTCACCGATTCGAAAGGCGTTATTATTGGTCATTCGAATCTTAAGGATATCCGCACTCGACTCTACGTCTTCTTTCAACTGCTCTAAACCAGCGAGTAGGTTTTCGCCATTTTGCTCCAACGTCAGCTTAAGCAACTCTGGGTTGGTGGCGATATAGTTACTTGGAGACATTGCATTGATTGCCTGTCGTGAGAAAAAGCTGATACGTTCTTTGCTTTTCTCATCCAGACCTTCGATGCTTTCAATCGTCTCTAGGTAAGTTTTACTAAATAGAAGATAAGACTGCTTGATGAAGTTGAAGAAGATATCTTTTTGCCACTCTTCGTGGGCAAAGCGCTTATCACCTTTTTCCGCTTTAACAAGTTCTTCCGTATTGGCAGTTAAGGCTACATTTTGCCATATCTGTAGTTGCTGCTGCCACCATTCAGCTTGGATTTTTAGCAATGCAGCAGGTTGATTTGCGGCACTTTCGAAAAGTTTGGTTGTATCTTCGAGATTAACCTCTTGCATCGCTTTGTTGAGGGGAGAGTTTGCGGCTGCCCTGCTGAGTTCTAGATCTTCCCACCATTTTTGATTGGTTTCTTGGAGCTTAACAAGGTAGTCCGAAAAGAAGTGTTGTAACATAGTGCTACTCCTAAGATCGGAAAAATGCCGCCTTTCGGCGGCAGAGAAGTCAGTGTTATGCTGGAGTCACTGTCTTAATATTTTCCGATGTCATTTGCTCAACATCATCTTTGAACTCTTTGGCGATAGATTGCAGCTTGTTGCTGTCGTCCATCATCTGTTGAGATAGCTTAGTCAACACGTTAAGCTGCTGGCTATTGAACGCGGTTAGTGACGTAACGTCTTTCACTTCACTTGCCGCTTTCATTTGCGTTAGCCCCATCTCGCTGTAAGTGCGGATAGCATTTAGTTGAAGCTCAGTAAGCACTTCGACGTTCTTGGTCACAAGCTTGTTAAACTTCACGTATGGTTCTAGGCCTTTTTCAGTTTGATCTGTAAATGTTTTGAAGAAATCTGTGTACATGAGTATCACTCCTAAGTTAAGTCCATTTAAATGGTTTAGTTAATTGATTTAATTACTACTGCAGTGCCCATACCGCCACCTACACACAGTGAAGCGACACCATATTGACCTTGCCCGCGATTAAGTTCATGGATTAATGAAACAAGAATGCGGTTACCCGATGCGCCAAGTGGATGGCCTAAAGCAATCGCGCCACCATTTGGGTTTGCTTTATCGAGAATGGATGAGACAGATACCTGATGTTTGTCTGCTAACTGATGAATGACGCCTAGCGCTTGGGCGGCAAACGCCTCATTCAACTCATAGACATCAATATCGTCGGTTTTAAGCTCAGCTTTTGCCAATGCTTTAGTGACTGCTTCGACAGGACCAAGCCCCATAACTTCAGGCGCTAAACCTGACTGAGCGTAGCTGACGATTTCAGCAATTGGCGTCAGACCGTGTTGTTTGACTGCTGACTCACTCGCGACGATAATTGCACTCGCGCCGTCGTTAATACCTGAGGCGTTACCCGCTGTAACCGTACCTTCACGGTCAAAAGCTGGTCGAAGTTTTGCTAATCCGCTTAATGTTGCTTCTGGTTTTGGGTATTCGTCAGTATCAAAAACAATCGTTTCACGACGTTTTTTCACATCAACTGAAACAATCTCATCTTTGAACTTACCTGCTTCAATTGCAGAAACCGCTTTCAACTGACTCGCTAGAGCATATTCATCTTGCTGCTCGCGAGATAGGCCAACTTCTTTCGCTACATTTTCTGCCGTCACACCCATATGGTACTGGTTGTAAACGTCCGTTAAGCCGTCATTAATCAGCAAGTCAGTCAGGTTCATGTTGCCCATTTTATGACCATCACGAATACCAGAAGGCACGGTGAAAGGAATCTGAGACATCACTTCAACGCCTGCAGCAACAACGACTTGTGCATCACCAGAACGGATATGGCTAACGGCGTCCATAACCGTTTTCATTCCGCTACCACAGACCATATTCAGCGAATACGCAGGCACTTCGTTTGGTATACCGGCATAAACCGCGGCTTGGCGACCAACACCCATACCTTGACCCGCACTGATCACATTGCCAACGATCACTTCATCAATAGAGCCAACATTCACGCCACTTTCAGAGACTGCAGCTTTAATCGCGATTGAAGCCAAGTTGCCTGCTGAAATATCTTTCAGTGAACCGCCAAAAGCGCCGATCGGGGTACGCTTAGCACCAACAATAAATACTTTTTCCATTATCCCGTCTCCTTAATGCATGTGTAAGCCGCCATTTACAGAGAGCGTTTCCCCTGTAATGTAGGCACCAGCTTCACTTGCTAAAAAAGAAACAGATTTAGCCACTTCCTCTGGAGTCGCTAAGCGACGCATTGGAATCTGAGCTTTAATTGATTCAAGGACTTCTGGTTTCATCTCTTCTACCATTGGCGTACCTGTGTAACCAGGAGCAACAACATTGACTGTCACACCTGCGCGAGCACCTTCCGCTGCTAGTGCTTTGGAAAAGCCAATCATGCCCGCTTTGGCAGCCGAGTAGTTTGTTTGTCCGAACTGACCTTTAATTCCGTTAACCGAAGAGATATTGATCACTCGACCATTGCCCTTCTCACACATAGCAGAGAACAGCGGCTGAGTAACATTGAACACACTGTTCAAGTTCGTTTCGATAACGTCTTTCCATGCGGTAGCCGTCATCTTTTTAAACGTGCCATCTCGCGTGATTCCAGCATTGTTGATGACAACATCAACGGTACCTTCTTCCACAAGCAGGCTCGCTAAACGCTCTGCACATTGCTCGGTATCAGTAACATCAAGTTCAAACAGACGTACTTGGTCTTCATTGAAACCTTTTTCGTTAAACCATTCTTGAGCACATTGTTTTTTACCCGTGAAATGAGTGGCGATGACACGGTAGCCATCATTCACCAATTGAGTAGTAATAGCAGAACCAATTCCGCCTTTAGATCCAGTGATCAAAGCGATTTTCTTCATTAAGAGACTCCATTCTTAACAGCAATAAATAACCAAACGATTTTCTTTTATTGATGCTTGCTATTAAGCACCAACCAACGTCATTAATAAATTCTTGTAAGACTTTTCTTTCGTCTTTTAATTATCAAAACTAAAGCCTATTTATTACAGTTCAAATACTTTTCGAAATTATGTGCATAAAGTTGAACAATGTCTCATATGGAATGTAATGTTATTTAATTGTTAACTCCGACTAAGTTGCTGTTTTCAAAGAACTTACTGTTATAAACATGTAAATCATTAAACTCCATCATATTGTTTAATAAGGACTTTCTTTAAATTACACTCATTTCATTAGTCTTCATCACTCATTGAACAACTGCTATTCGCACTCATTATCAATCAGGATTTTATGACGATTTTGTTACTAATGGACATTGACTTTAGAATGATTAAAACGCCATTTAATTTAATAGAATTATCAACCAATCCATTTAAACCACTGAATAAAATGACATTAAATACATATTTTCTAATTATACTTTAGTATGAGTAAAACAAGTTTTTTATAATAGCCATTATTGATAGATGAAATAATAAATACACCCAAAATTAACGCACAAAAAAGCCCGGATAAAAATCCGGGCTGGCTTAAAGCGAATCGTTATTCAGTCCATGAATTATCCGGCAGTGGATGGTTTGATTCGATAGAAAATGGCGAATAGTACGGGTACTACAATCAGCGTGAGTACAGTAGCAAAGCCTAGTCCGGCCATGATTGTTATCGCCATGGAGCCAAAAAATGCATCAAACACTAGAGGTATCATCCCTAGAATGGTCGTTAATGCCGCCATACTTACGGGACGTACACGTGATATCGCACTATCAAACACAGCTTGATATGGATCTTTACCTGAGCTGAGTTCAATGTTGATTTGGTCAAGCAGCACGATGCCATTTTTTAGGATCATTCCACTTAAGCTCAGTAGACCTAAAAAGGCAGTGAAGCTAAACGGCATATCTGTTGCGAGTAAACCAATAGACACACCTATGATTGATAGCGGAACAGTAAACCAAATAACTAATGGCTTTCTAAGCGAGTTAAATAGCAGCATAGTGATGATGAACATCAGTAGATAACCCATCGGCAAAGAGCCAAACAGCGCTTCTTGAGCGTCTTTTGACGACTCATACTCACCACCCCAGCTAATAGCGTAGCCTTCTGGGAGCGCCAATGCTTCTACTTGAGGACGCACTCGACTAAACAAACTTGCTGGTGTTTCATGACCCAACACATCGTGATCAGCTAATACTGTCAACGTACGTTTTCTGTCTCGACGCTGAATAAGTGGCTCTTGCCAATCCAACGCAACCCCATCAATAACCTGCTCTACTGGGATATAGCTTTGTAGAGTCGGGCTCCATATCTTGACGTTCGCTAGTGACTCAAAGTCCACACGCTCCTGCTCCGGTAGGCGAGCGATTATTGGTAGCATGTGTGTGCCATCACGAAGCAAACCAATAGGTGTGCCTCCAAAGGCCATTTGCAACGTGTTGGATAAGTCCTCTTTAGAAATACCTAAGCGACGTGCTTTTGATTCATTAAACTGAGGAACCAGTTCTTTCGTACGTTCACGCCAGTCGTGTCGAACATTTCGTGCACCAGGATCTTGCAAAAGTACATCTTCGACTTGTAGCGCGATGTCGCGTAACACTTGAGGATCTGGACCTGTAATCCTAGCTTCAATCTTAGAAGCCGGTGAAGGGCCGAACTCCATTAATTTAAACTGAAAAGTCGGTTGATTGAATGTCACTGAAAGGTTTTTATCTAACTCTTCCAGTAGCTCAAACATGGTTTCACGATCATGCGTACGTACTTGTAGCTGAGTATAGGCCTCGTAACTCTTCTCAGGTTGGTAAGTCAACGCAAAACGTTGTAAACCTTGACCTGTTGTTGTGGATACAAACTCAACATTGTCTTGCTCGCGAATGTACTTCTCAACTTTCTTGGTTTCTTCAATCGTCTCGCGAATATCCGTCCCTTCTGGCATCCACATGTCGACATAGAACATCGGCGTGTTTGATGGCGGGAAGAACTGTTGCTTGACCATACCGAATCCTGCCACCGCAACCACTAGCAAACCCACCATACTCACTACGGTTAACCAGCGGAAACGAAGTGCGAATTTCAAGCTAGCGCCAAAAACGGTAAACAGGATGCCTTTGTAAGGGTCGACCTCTTCTGTTGCGTCCCCCTTCTCCTCTTCTTTAAGCAGTAGATCGGCTAAGAACGGCGTCAGAGTAAGTGCCGTAATCCAGCTTAAAAACAGCGAATAGCATAGTACCCAGAATAGTGAGCCCATGAATTCGCCCGTCGCATCTTCTGAAAGGCCAATAGGTGCGAACGCGGTGATGGCAATGACGGTTGCACCTAGCAATGGCCACTGCGTTTGTTTAACAATATCTACCGCAGCCTGAACCTTCGTTTTACCGCGTTTCAGACCAACTAGGATGCCCTCTACAACAACAATCGCATTATCAACTAGCATACCTAATGCGATGATGAGTGCGCCCAACGAAATACGATGAAGCTCGACATCATTTTGTTTCATTAGGATAAATGTGCCCATAACAGTGAGCAGTAGAACCGCACCAATGATGATGCCGCTACGTAACCCCATCGCAAATAACAAGACAATGATAACGATCGCAACCGCTTGACCTAAGCTAACAATGAAGTCATCAACTGACTTTTCCACTTCGGCAGACTGATTGTAAAAGTAGTTAATCTCAACACCCGCAGGACGGATATTTTCTAATGCTTCTAGCTCTGTTTCTAAGGCTTTACCTACCTCGACTACGTTGACGCCCGCACCAAAGGAGATCGCAAGGTTAATGGCAGGCTTACCGTTAAATGTCACAACGTTTGAAGGCTTTTCTTGAATCCCACGACTAATCGTTGCAACGTCTTTAAGGCGAATCAAATTGCCGGTATCACGACCGTGAATGATGAGCTCTTCTAGCTCCTGCTCTGAACTCATTGTTCCGTTTGGTCGAATCGTTAATGTCTGACCATTAACCATCACTTCACCCGCTGATTGAACACTGTTCTGCTGGCTCAAGAGACCGACAACGGTATTCATATCCAGATTAAGCGCTGCCAAACGTTCCAGTGAGACTTCAACAAATAGCTGCTCTTGTTGATCTCCGGCTATGGCGACTTTACCAACCCCATCGACAAGTTCTAGCTCTCGGCTTAGATAGTCAGCGTAACGCTTAAGCTCAATGTAATCATAGCCATCGCCCGTCAGCATGATCATGATGCCGTATACATCACCAAAATCATCAATGATCTGTACCGAATTTACGCCACTAGGAAGATTCGGCCTTAGATCGTTGATTTTACGGCGCATTTCATCCCATATCTGAGGTAGCTCGTCCGGGCCGTATTCCATCTCCATACTTACCATGATTTGAGACATGCCGTTAGAAGATGTAGATGTGATCTTATCGATGTAAGGAAGCTTGCGGATCTCTTTCTCTAATGGATAGGTTAGCTCTTCCTCCACTTCCTGTGACGTTGCCCCAGGGTAAGTCGAAATAATCATCGCATCTTTGATCGTGAATGCAGGGTCTTCGAGTCTCCCTAGATCCATGAAAGATGTATAACCGCCAATTGCCAGTATGATTAGGAACAACCAGCTAATAACTTTATTTTTTATCGAGTACTCAGCAATGCTCACAGCTCAGCTCCCTTGATTTTCATACCGTCACGTAGTTTTCTTAAATTCGATTTAATCAGTACGTCGCCTTTTTTGATGCCAGTCCCTACCAAGGCGCCACTACCTGTAATTTGGTCAACCGTCACTGGATAACGATGTGCTTCACCTTGTTCAAGCTTCCAAACATAGAAGTCTTGGCTTTGTCTGCCAGCATCAATTGCAGTCATTGGTACTTGATATGCTTTATAGGTGTTCAAACCCGCTTTGACTAAATCAACCGACACCTTGGCACTAGTGCCAGGTAAAATGGGTTGCTCCGTTTGTGCCATTCGCAACCACAGTTCATAGGTTTGGCTTTGAGGGTGAAGTTCACTGGTGTGCTCATAATACGCAATTGGGTAACTGCCATTGTGACCAGCAAAAGACGCCATTGGCTTATAGTCCTGCGCGTTAGTTGCCGGGTTAAGCATTGCCAACACCGAGTCAGACACTTCTATCTTTACGTATACTTTATTGTCTTGATAGATGGCGATGACTTGCTCGCCAGGAGAGACATTCTCAAACTTCTTCTTATCGACAGAAGAAACCACGCCGTCAAATGGCGCACGCAAACGCATGTATTTCATTGCCGCTTTCGCTGAACCTAGATTCGCTTCTGCGAGTTGGAAGTTAGCTGTTAGCTCATCAAGTTCAGCGCGTGAGATCATCTTGTTTGTACGTAGCTCTTGACCTCGTTTTACCTGCTTCAGAGCAAGTTCATACTTCGCTTGAGCATCATTTAGTTTTTGCTTCGTTTTCGCATCATCAAGCATTGCTATCGTCTGGCCTTTAGTGACATTGTCACCTTCTTTAACCAAAATAGACGCAATTTCCCCATCTAAGCGAAACGCAAGCGGGGTTAACTCAGCAGGCATTACCTGTCCGTTGAAATTGCGATATTGGCTTTCTGATGCGGCGGCAACGCTAAATGTGTCTACCATTAACGGATTTGCTTCACGGTGTGTCGAGTCGGGTGTACAAGCCGATAGCAAGCCGATCGAGATTGCCGCTAGCGCAAAAGTTTTGATACGCATGTTAAATACCACCTTCTTTCGTCCATGCTTTCACTTGCTGACCCGGTGAAAGGTTTTCGACACCAGCTTGAACGATCAGATCACCACTCGTTACGCCGCCAATAATGTTTCCATTGCTATCTAGTTCAACATCAACCAAAGATAGCGTTTGAGTACTAGCATCGAAACGATATAGCTGTCCTTTTTCTTGCTGCTTCGACACCCAAGCAGCTTGTGCAATCTTGAAGGCGTCCGACGCATGGTTGTTAAGAAGTTTGACCTGCCCTGTCATTCCCGGCAATAGATTGAGCTGCTCAGGGCGCTTAAACGTCAAACTCGCTTTATAGCTATTTGTATCAGGATCTGGTTGAGTCGAAATCTCTTTAAATTGGGCTGGCATCGAAATTTGCTTGTGACTATCCATCACAACTTGGAATTTCGAGTCGGCGATATGATCTAAGCCGTATGTCTCTGCATAGCTTACTGGCACCGTCAGCACAACATCTAGAACGCTATTGTCGATAAGGTTAAGAACAGGCTGATTTGCACCGACAACTTGGTGTTCTTTACTGAAAGTAATGGAAACAACACCATCAAAAGGCGCAACAATTTGTGTGTAATCGAGATCCGTTTTTGCTTGCTCTAATGCTGCCTGCGCTGCCTTAAATTGAGTTTCATTTTGGTCAAACGTATCGACACTAATTAGCTTTTTGTCATGCAGTTGAGCTGCGCGCTCAAAGGCAGTTTTGGCTAAGTTGTATTCTGCAAGGCGAGCGTCAAATGCCAGTTGATAGTCCGTAGGATCAAGTTTTGCCAACACTTGTCCCTTTTTCACTACCGTTCCCATACGTACTTCTACGCTTTCTATCTCTCCTGCTACTTGAAAAGACAAGGCTGCGCGATCAGTCGCGTCTATCGTCGCGATAAACGAGTCGTAGTGGTTGAGTGATAAGTCAGGCACTTCCACCAGCTTTACGGGCTTCACCACTGGTTCGCTGATTTCTGAGTTCGCTTTATTGCACCCGGCAACCGCCAGTGCAATGGCTCCGACAGCCAAAAGCTTTGTTACTTGTTTTATTCTTTCTGATGATGTGTTCATGATTGAGCATCTTTATTTATTACACACCTGTGCAGTATATAAAGATTATGCCCAAGATCAATGTTTATTTTCCATGCGTGCAATATAATAATTAAACGATCTATACTGTTTATCGGTTCTTTGATGAAATGAAACGAGATTTCTGGTAGAAAGAAAGCGTTCCACGAGGTTGACGAGAATTATGACTGAAAGAAAGCAAGGCCGAAGAAGTGCTCAAGATGCGGAAAAAACTAAATGCGAGATAATGCGTGTCGCAACTGAGCTGTTCTGTGAGTTAGGTTATGAGCGGGTATCACTGAGAAACATCAGCGAGAAAGCAGGTGTCTCCCATAGTTTGATCCGCCACCACTTCGGCAGCAAAGAGCAAATTTGGTACGCGATCAGTGATGGCTTACACCTATACATGGAAAAGTACATCAGAACGATCATTCAACATATGCCCGCTGATGTCAGTTCAAACGTCAAGCTATACAACTTTTCTGTTCGACTATTGGCACATATGCTCGAATTCAAACAGCCAATGCAGCTTATCGCCGATGCAGTCAGACAAGAAGACGCGCTCTTCGACTACTTCATTGATAATTCTGGGGAAATTGAACAACTTGTTTTTCAGTTAGCTGAACAATACAACGAGCAGCATCCAGAAGCTCAAATCAAGATATGGGAAATTAAGTGGCAAATGATCATGTATGCACATGGTGCCGCCAGCTTAACGCCATTTATGAAAGAAACTTGGGCAGATGAAACTGACTCTTTAGAGGTATGCTTATTAAAACATTGGGAGATGTACAACACCATGATGGCGTGTCGCTTCCAAGTACCTGATGAATATATCTTGCACCCTACCAAGGTATCTGAACTGGTGTACGAAATCGAATGTGACTTGAAAGGCATGTCTGAAGAACTTTCGTAGCTTTTTGTTATACAAACTAGAGCTCATCAGCGCCAAACCAATGGCTCAGCAACTAACAATATCTGTGTTTAATCAATCTGTTTTATATTGAATTGTTTGATTGGAAATTGATCCTAATCAATTCCAATCGAACTCGCTTGTCGTATGTTCTGTACAAAAATTCACTTAAGTGAAACTAATAATGATGAGCATGCAAAACAATACTTCAATTACATTGGACATGATCCACACGGCGATAAATAAAGTTGAAATCGCTAGCAAAATCGATCTAAACACTTTAAAAGATTTTATCAGCGAAAATACCACGAGTGCGGTGACTTCTTTCACCGAAATGAGCCAATGCGATAGCTTGGATGATAAGTTCAAACTGGTGACGACTAGCTTTCCTCAGTTTATCGATCATTCCCAGCATCTTATCGAAACTTCAATTCTTCTTAGTTCATAAGCTAATAGGAACTCGATAGCCTGGCGTCAAACCTCGACAACCTATCCTCTCTACTTAAGCTCTTGAAGCATCATTTCCGGAGTGAGGATTTTGGTGAGTAGATGAGATACGTCGGGATCAGATATCGGCTCTAGTTCATACACAGGCTTTCCTAGCCCTAAGGCGTAGCCAATATCTAGAGCCACACTTTTTCCTACATAACCTTCAAAATTACGGATGTAGGTCATATCTGACTGCTTGATTCGTTCTAAGCATCCATCAATGCCGCCCGACTGTTGCGGCTCTGATATTAGTACTTCAACGCCCTCTCGCATTAGCTGAGAACGAATGGCCTGCATTCGGGCCAAATTTTTGAAGCTTCCCGCGACGTAAACTGTTTTACTCATTCTAATTCCTGAATGTAAGTGGATATGCTCTAACTAGACACTTCACAAAGAATCGTTACACACTGGCTTGGTTATAGCAGTTTCTCCATACCGAGAAGTGTCCAGGGTTTACCTTCAAAGTGTCTCACATCAGACTGTTCCGAAGTGACATAAAACCCTAACGACGCGTAACTATTTCTAGCGGCATGGTTTTGTTCAAACACAACTAAACTTAACTTAGAAACATGATATTTTTCTTGAGCTAACTCAATAAGTTGGGTCAACATAGTCTTAGATACACCTTGCCCTCTAAAGCCGCAACAAATATAGACTCGACATATTCTAAAATGAGAATCCGAGACTCGAAATAGCTCCACATAACCCGCATTCACCCCATTGACCTCGAAGACAAAAGGGAGCGCTTCAGAAGACAGGCAATGCTCGGAGATTTGTTCAACAGTTAAAGGGAACTCAAACTTAGCCCCACCCCACAAATAGTTCAGCTCACTTGAGTCTATCCACTCAATCAATAACGGATAATCTTGCTGTTCAAAAGGCCTTAATTTCCCCATATTGCAACGTTCTCCCTGAGCTCACTAGAAAATACCAAATATAACGCGTCAATCATTGAGTATTTATATCGCTCCTAAAGACTCAGCGCAAAGGTTTTGGTGGGTGCCGAAATCAGGGACGATGCTAGCCGATTTGCAAAAAGATAACTGAGACCAAAATTCCCACAACAAAGCTTGGCGCGTGAAAACGTTGATCTCTTGTTTGGTAATACGCTTTGGCTAAGTCTTCTTGATAAGATTTAATGGCGAGTTGTTTAATGTAATTGTTCTGCATGTTCGCTCTCCTTGTTGATACAGTATTAGAGAGCTTAAAACCTCAAGCTTAGTTGAGGTCAAGATGAGATTTCAAAATTTAGTGAAAAGACAAGCGCATATTAATACGCTTGTCTTGTCGCTATTTACAAAATGTTTCGATATATAGCGCTTCTACTTTGTCTCGCGCCCATTGCGTTCGACGTAAGAACTTCAGAGAAGATTTGATAGACGGGTTACTGTAGAAACAGTTAATTTGAATTCGCTCGTCCAAACCTTCCCATCCGTAGTGTTCTTGCAATCGTACAAGGATCTTTTCTAATGTTAATCCATGCAATGGGTTGTTTGGTTGCTCTTGGCTCATCTTGGAGTTTCCTAAGACATTAAGTCAGTGCGCAAGTTTAGCAGATCAAATCCCGAAAGTTTTTGTTTTGTTGTAAGAGCGTTTCGAGTCCTCTCGAATAGAGAGCGTTTCGCAAATGCGCTAAATCGATACAAGATGATTTAATGGAGCCCAAGCGACTTGCTCACTAGAATCTAACTTTCGACACCATATCCAACCATTGAGCTCATAAATCTTCACCACTCGCTCGCCAAGCTTTAGGCTATGCTCAACGGCAGTATAGTCCTCTAAGACTGTCACTGCTCCCGCGTCAATGTCCAATATCTGCTTCGGGACCCAACCTTGTTTGTTATTACCTCGACAAAGTACCCAATTTGCCCAATCTCCTTTAGGGTCAGACTCTTCAACTAAGTCTAATACTTCCCCCGTCACTACCTGAATGGGAGAATCCGGCGCATCTAGATATTCTTTAACAACCTTGTATTCCATGACGTTTCCTTTTGTCCGTTAAGGGGAGTAAAACCCACAACCTACGCATAGCACTTGCATTGCGCTTTAGTTATGCGGCTTAAATTTTTTCGTCATCCCTTGGCAAGACGGTGACACGAGCCTATATCCGAGTTTTTCATAAAACGCAGGTTCATCTGCAATCATTGAGACATATGAGCCCTCTAGCGCGACCGAAGAGAGGTACTTATCAATATGTTCCATCACTCGTTTTCCTAAGCCCATCCCTTGATAGTTAGGATCAACTGCGACATCGACTACCTCGAAATTACATGCGCCATCACCGACGACTCGGCCCATCGCAATTAAAGAACCCTCTTTTCGAATTGATATCGCATATAGACTGTTTGGCAATGCTATTTGCGCGGCTTTTAGCGATTTAGCAGACAAGCCTGCGGCCACGCGCAGTTTGCAAAATTCTGCTGCACTAGGTGTTATTTCTTCGTACTTAAATGTCATTAGGAACCTCTCTTTCACTACTGATCTATACTACACAAAATAACTGTATATATAAACAGTAAAGATTATTAAGAGAGACTAAAATGACTAAAGAGCCCAGCGGAAGAATGGACGTTTACCTTCCATTCGTTCTATTTCTGCACCAAGCCTTGCGTAGAATTTATGTGCTTTGGTGTTGTATGGGCTCGCAGTCCATGAGATGTGAGACGCCAAGGCCTTTTCACCCTCGATTTTAAGAGAATGCATCAGAGCAGCGCCATATCCCTTTGAGCGAGAACTTCCGACGATGAGCAAGTCATCAAGCCAAATTGACGGTTCACCGCTAAAAGACGAATAACGATAGTGAAATAGTGCAAAGCCCAACACTTCTTCATCAATTTCTAATAGCAAAGCATAAGCAAAGGGATGCTCACCAAATAACGTACGCTGAATCCTCTCAATGGTCGTTGAGATTTGCCCGTCAAACCCTTTCATGCTGCGGTCAAACTCAGATTTAAGCGCAATGAGCTCAAGCAGTTTACCTGCATCTTGTTTTAATGCTTTCCTTACTTTCACATTACTCTCCCACTACAACACAATACACATCAACAAACTGAATCCACCAGATAGAAACAGCAACATGCTAATGCCAACATCAAAATTTGACTGACTGTCATTAGCTTTAGGTTCATCGGCTATTGACGCTGCCATTCTAGTCGCTGGATTAGGACTATGTCTTAAATATGGCTCTTTACCCGGCTTCGCAATGAGAAAGAGGCCACTCAGGCTCCATTGGATCAGCAAAGCATAGAAAAAATAATCGCTGATAAAGTTCAGCTCGGGTACCGAAAACAGCAGCTCACTGACATGAAGAGCAAAAGAGGCTAGCCCATTAACCACAAGCACAAAGATTAAGATTCTTAGCACGTTCTCTCCTTATATCAGTATGATTCAAATGGCGTAAGGTCTATACCTTCAATAGTGCAAACTTCCCTAATGGTGGGGTTTGAGCACAAGCGCTTTAAATATGCGGCTAGATGGTCAAAACTAAGTGGAGACTTTTCAATTGGTAATGACCACTCCGCTAACATGAATAAGAAATAGTCACACGCAGTTAGCGTATCGCCCAGCAAGTACTCGTTCTTTGCGAGCTGATCATTGATAATTGAAAGCGCGTCGGCAACTCTATCATCCTGAGCGATAACAAGGTTTGGAATAGTCGATTCATCATTAGTGTGACGATGCGGGTAATAACGAACCATAAGTTCAGCTTGCAGGGTATTGTTTAGAAATGCGAGCCACTGGAAAAACAGAGGTCGACTAGGATCGACAATTGATGGCATGAGGCTTGATTCCGGGTGAAGCTCGCAGATATGAATACAGATAGCAGGACTTTCGAATATCGCTTGATCATTCACAACCAATGTCGGGATTCGCCCTGCAGGATTGAGTCGAAGATAATCTGCTGATTTTTGAGAGTTTGATTTTTTGTCGACTAACAATAGCTCATAGTCTGCATTTAAGTGATGAAGCAAAAAATGAGGTGCTAAACTCGCATTGTTTGGATAATAGTAGAGCTTGAACAAAATAGACTCCTTGTCTAAGAATTAGCGTACTAACTCGCATTAATCTTTTGGTTACACAGTTTGTTATACAACATTTCTTCGCTTGATTGCGTTTCATACTGACTCTCTCGATACAACCAAACACCCTAGCTGACAAATACATGTACATACTTTGTGACGAAAACAATCACCAAATCGCTCTATGTATTTCTATAGATACTCTTCAATGACAGACATACAGTGCTGTACGGTAGTTTCTTTTTCACCTACTGGTGCAACGTAATGGATCGCTGATTCAACGTTTGCCCTACCCGATAGCTTGCCAATAACCCACGCAGCTAAATATTTAGAAGACAAACATCCACCTGCTGTCGCAATATTGCCATGTGCGTAAAAAGGTTGCTCTAAAACCGTCACGCCTGATTCAATAACCCAAGGCTTTGTCGTGAGGTCCGTACAAGCGGGGATTTGATGCAACAAGCCTAGAACAGACATCAGTAAAGTTCCTGAACATTGACCACCAATTAACTGCGTTCGTGGGTCAAGTTTTAGCCTTGATAAAATGTCCTGATCCTGCGCAATGTTACGAGTTTGAGCGCCACTCCCGAACAACACGACATCTGCACTATTTGCAAACTCTAGAGATTGCTGTGACTGAACTGTCACCCCATTCATCGAAGTGACAGATTTTGAGGGGCTAGTGATCTGAACATTCCAACCAGCGTCCTTCATTCGATTCAAAATGCTCGAAGCGATAAAGGAATCTAACTCATTAAATCCTTCAAATGTTAATACCGCAATATCCATATGCCCTCTGTTCTTTTGTGGTGTCTATTTTGGGAAACCTAACATTTGATCTGCTTGCAAACCGGCTTTATGCCAATTTGTCTGCTCGGAACAGAATATCTGTGCATCTAACTCTTTTGATGGTTCTTCATTTAATGATCCAGCAGGAACAATTAAAAACTTCCCGCTTTGGTTCAGATAAGGCAAACCAGAACCACACTCGATGCAAAACGCTCTCGAAAATGATCGAGTGGGATGGTCAAAACGTTTTATTTTGTCTTCCCCTTTCGTCCACTGGATATTCGAAGGAGAGGTAAATAAATTCGAAGCGTGAGCCGAACCGGTAAGCTTTCTACACTGTTCGCAATGACAGAAATAAAACTTACCAAAGTCGTCCTTCACTTTAAAAGCAACACTTTCACAGCAGCAACCACCGGTAATTTCTTTGTGCATACCACACCTCCATATTTGGCTATGTCTCAGTCGCTTATGTCGTCAAGCTATTATAAATACCATGTTATTCACTAAGTTGATAAGAAACAACTACTACTAGATCCGTAGCCAAATTTCTATAGGTTGGTCATTGGTTAAAGCAATTGCAACGCCGTTACTTGATTGATCTATATTTTAATCTCGCATAATTGGTAATCTACTTGTTAGGTTAACCGGACAACAACAGAGCCAGCTATGTAATCATGTATAGCGCGTCTTTTCTCGTTAAACAGCATGGAGATCGTCTCTAAAAGAACCCAACCCAACATCACTAGACCGATAAACATAAACAGATAGCCTTGTTCCAAACTCTCATAAGTCTGCCCGTTAAACGCGATTTGAGCGTAGGCGTATATCGTGACTGGAAACAAGATAATAGGGACAATGTCACGTAGGCATGATTGTTTAATGGTTAAGTTACGGCTTTCAGAGACATCTAGCACTTTCACCTTAGCTACCATCTTACCAATGGTTTGACCATATTTTGCATGCATAAGGACATAGTATGTAATACCTAAAATCGAACTACCTACTCCCCATACGAAAATGCCTCCTGAGCCAATCACTCCAGAGAGCACATAGTCATCAATCCATTGCAATGGTAAAAAAACTAACCCATCAATAAAAATGGCCAATAAGCGCCGCCAAAAGTTTGAATATTTACTGGTATACATAATTACTCCTTAAAGATCAGCCTGTTGTTTGAGGCTAAAATGTACACCAGTTAAAAAAGGCCTAAGTATGATAAAGAGTGATTTGCGAAGCAGTATATAGATACAAATGCATACCACTGTAAACTCTTTGAGAGCGAGACAATCAAACTCCTCGTTTAGGCGCGCAGCAGTATCAATCTTATTTAAATGCTTCGGCGAGGATTCTAAAGTGAAGTAGAAGTGCTACTGACAGGAACCGAGTCTTGAGCACTTTACTATGTGCGAATTAGCGACATAGGGACAAAGCGAATTCCATTCACTTCGCCTTCATCTCCACTAACTGTAAAACCATTGTGACGGTAGAAACCCGTTGCATTAATCGAAGAGCGCAGCGATACCTCGTTAGATTCGGTTGAAGCCAGTAAATGATTGAGCATATCTCGACCCAAACCTGAGCCTTGAGCTTGCTTTGATACAAACAAGTGAGTCACGTAGTTTCCATCACGTAAAGCCGCGAAACCGAGCAACTTGCCATCATATATAGCTTTAATCGCTAAGAAGTTTTCACCACCAAACACGGTATGTAAATCTGGAATGACTCGTTCGATAAACTGTTTTTTACCTTGTTCGCTAAACAAAGGAAGAATGTCTATAGTCGACACTTCTGAAACAAGGCTTAACACCCTATCTAAATCATCAATTGATGCTTTCTGAATATGCACAATCCCTCCAGTCACTTAAACTAACTACCGTAAACACTGTACCAGACTAAAAGCATAATTGCCGAGTGTTAACCGTCTATCTTAAGTAGATGCTCAGAACTTAAGGTGAGGGGCTAGTCTCCTAAGTTCATTTAAGGCAACTTCGTCAGCGGCGATTTCAACTACTGCTGATTCTAAAGTACACCACTCAATGCCTTCTGCCTCATAAGGCCGAATTTCACCATCCCAGCCACTGACAATAAAGTAGTGGATTAACTGCAACTCTTCAGTTGGGTGATAGAGCGAGCACAAATACTGATAGGTAGTTGGCGTAACATTCAGTTCTTCCTTAACTTCACGCAACATAGCTTGAACTGAACTTTCGCCTCTTTCCATATGTCCTCCGGGGATAGTGATTAACCCAGGATCGGTTTCCTTGTGCTCACTTCGTTTCTCCAAGAGTACTTTTGAACCATTAAGCATAATAAAAGAGACACATTCATGAGCTTGCAATATGGATTTTCCTTCTAAGTTCTACGTCACATTAAGTGGAGCGCTACGTGGCAATTCAACCAACACCAATACACCTTAACCACTAAACCCGCTTCAGCGCAAAAATACAGAGCAGTACGAATCTGATCTAAACGCTTTGTGATGCTAGTGCGCTAAAGGTACAATCGCACGCTAACCAATACGGACACGCAATGATGCTATTTAATAACGATATCGAAGAAATGATTAGCTATTTAGAACGATTCTGTAAAGAACCGCATATAAAAGCACTTGATAACGTTTCTGATGAGCAGATTAACTTGCTGCTCGACTTCTTAGCACTGGCCCACAAGTTGAAATGTGATGTTTACGCGACAAGAAACCTAAGCTGTTCACACTTTATCGGTCTTGGCACCTTCGCTTTAACACAAGATCGAGCACCTCAAGGAAACCTGTTTCTGAAAGTTGAGCAAAACCAGATCTACCTTACATTCGAACTCGATAATTGCAATGAAGGTAACCTGTTAACACCGATTCGAGTGATTGACGCTTTAGTCTATCTTGCTGAAAACACGGGTCATGCACTGCTACCTGAAGATTATTGCTAATCAAGGAACAGAGCGCCCTACTAAACAGCTAGCTATGCATATCTCGACACTTAGCTACCACCGTAAACTACGTACAATCGAACAACCATAAGTGCCGAGCGTTAGATGTCCGACTTATTGCAAATCACAATAATCCTATTTTCGAATATACGGCAGTGCTACTTAGCTGGCCTGACGGCAGCCTTCGATCATTGCGCAATATGCCCTCAAAAGTATACCCACATCGCTCTGCAACTGCTCGACTCTTAAGATTTTCTTCAGCTGCCTTAATTTCTAATCTATTAGCTTTGAGTTCTAAAAGTGCGTAATTTTCGAGTACTTTAACCGCTTCCACGATAAAACCATTCCCTACACACGAGCTACGTAACCAATATCCAATTTCAAAATAAGGAACATCTTTGTCTCGAATAATTAAACCAATTGCACCAACGAAGTTGTTGGTATTTTTATCTAAGAGTGAATAACGCAGTTCACCTTCAAGGTTTTCAAAGTTACTAATCGCCTGCCTTGTATTCTCTATTGACTCAGATTCAGTCAAAGCATACTTAACCCAAGGTAAATACTCTCCGAGTTCATTTTGACTTTCTACTATTGCTTCTAACATTAAAGGCTGAAGCTCCATCGAAGGAGGAACCAACCTTAATCTCTCTGTTTCCATATTCACCTACATCCGGCAAAGGTTTATAACACCGTATTAAGTTGCACAACATTAACACGTAATATAACCATGCTAACGACGCCTTAAACACAAAACTCAACGATGGAATAAAAATGCCATGCGTTGTGAATTACTCCCAAACAGTTTGTTGTGTGGATTTTTCTACGCGCCTAAAAAAGGCAAATGTTTTCGCTGCTGATAAGTTAAAGCTAACTCTAAACAGCACTTAATTGCGGTTTCTGGTATCGGCTTAGACAAGGACAGAACTATTGCTCTATTTCCTTGAAACACCAGTTCTTCACCATACAACTCCCTGAATGTATCGACGAGCTTGGTTTGGCAGTTAAAAAACAGGTAATAATTATTAGGAGACTTGAGTTTCCAATCCATTCTTAACGGACTTCCTGTTTTTACACTGTAGCTTGGCTCACCCCATTTAAGAGTTTCATCGACTTCACCAAGATCCAACTCAGACGCAATTTCAAAAACTAGATTTCGTAGCTCCGTTAACCTAACACGAGCATTCTCTGGGTATTCCTCAAAGCGCTCTTTGACTGCATTGTTCATTGGAACCTCCTAATCACATATCGCCAAATGAAGTAGTGAGCGACGCTACCACTTACCTGAAGAGTATTGCCTTTAACACTAAAGCCGATTCAAACCCAAAATGCCAAGCGTTATGAATCACTCTTAAATGCTTTGCTAGAAGGCGAATTCTAACGAACTAGGCTCAACACCTGCTTAAATTCAGCACTCCTACAGTCTTTGACAAGCTCGTAGAGACACATTTCTAACCCCGAAATTTCTACGCCATTTTCCTTTAGACGCTTAATACCATGTTGAGCATTTGATAACGTTCTAGAGGAAACACAATCATTAACCAGTTCCACATTGAAACCTAATTCAACCAATCCTTTTGCCGTCTGGTACACACATATATGCGCCTCAATTCCACACACTAACCAAGTATCTACATCCATTTCTTTGATCGTAGCCCGAAAGTCGGGGGACTCACAAGCATTGAAGGTAAACTTTGTTATTGGGCTAACGTCACCAAGGTGAACTCTTAGTTCCTCTACTGTCTTACCCAACTTTTCAGGGTTCTGCTCAAGCAAAACTATCGGCAAACCCAGAGCCCTAGCCCCGACAATCAGTTTCGAGCAATTAGAAATGAGCGTTTCACTATCATAGACTAAGCGTGCAAGCTTACCCTGCACATCAACGACGATAAGCCCTGTTTTATCTCGTGACAACATTTTACCATCCTTCGTTGAATGGAGCCTTATACCGCTGCGTTAAGGAGTGAGTAACGCAATACCAAAACCGCTGCATACCACCTTAAACGCCATAACCAACGGAGAGTAAAAATGCCGCGCGTTGCGACTCCCTCTTGAAAAGTTGGTTATGGTTGTGGCTGGGAAATCGTATATTCATAGAAAGCCACACCACTGTCATTAGCTGGTTGCTCTATGAAACCTAGCTTCTTGAGTAACTTCGCTGAAGCAACATTAGATTGGTCAACACCGCCGATAAGTTTCACCCAAGACTCGGATTTCTCGACTTCATGGATGAATCCCTGCAGTAATTCACTAGCTAATCCTCGTCCCCAGAATTCTTCAGCAAGCAAATAACCGATATGAGCATACTCGTCATTTTCCACATAAGCGAACAAGAAACCTATTAATTCCTGCCCCTCGGTTTCCACTTGGAGTAAGCGGCTCTCCAATAACATTCGCTCAAGCCATATTCTGGCTTGTTCATAAGAACCGATCCCGTGGAAATATGGGGGAAGATTTTCTACAACTACTGGCGTTAATATTTGAGGAATTCGCTCTAGCAAATATGAATGTTTAGATAAATCAAGCTCTCCAGTAATTTCAACTACTGCCAGCCTCTGACTTTCAAATGACATTGTCATACAACCTCCCCATTTTGATAAAAATCATAACGCCACGTCAAGTGGTGAGCAACGCAGACCACCACACCTAAACCATTGTGCTGTAGACACTAAATTCAAAACAAACCGAAAGTACCTCGCGTTGCGTATCTACTTGGATTTATTGTTAGGCAAATGTTTCGCCCGGTTCCTTGGGATTGGTTCCGTATTCATTACTTCCTTCGTTTCCGTCAGTTGCTGCGAATATGATAAGCACTATCAATCCAATTAATGGGATCAGCCCAATTAAAACCCACCAGCCTGTGCGACCAATATCGTGCAGCCTACGAACAGTAACAGCTATACCTGGAATTAAAACTGCCAACCCGTAAATAGTACCGATAAATGCAGTACCTAAGAAGCCATCAGCAAGCCCCAAGATGAAAGAAAAAATGAGGTTAAACAAAAAGAACATCCAGTATTCCTTTCGTCTAGCCCTTCCACCAAAAACTGCATACTTCTTTAAAACTGCCAAATACCAATCCATTTTATTTCCTCTGTTAGTTATAAACACCGTTGTTAAAAACTTATTCACCACCTAAGCTAATTGCAACACTTATTGCATACGATTCGTCACCATAAACGGTTTTGATCATTGATTTTACTTCACTTTCTAGTTTGCTTACTGTCACGTTATTTAACGAGCTATCTTGGTAAACAACCGTAATACCAGTTAATTCACCATTATGGATATTCCAACTTGTTTCTGCCTTAGCACCGAGCCTCTTGATGCTTAACTCGTTAAACTGCTTTTCTTTATTGTCCATATCTTGAAACGCTTCAAAAGGCGAACATGCTGCAATACTAATAAACAAAAGCGAACTTAAAGTTAATTTCAAAATTGTCATTGAAGATCCTAAGGAAATTTTGCCTAACGCCGCATTGAGGTGTGAGCAACGCTACCACCCTACTTAAACCACTGTGACATAAACACTTAACCTGATTAAAGCCGAAAGCACCAAGCGTTGGGAGCCCGCCTTAAACGCATTGTTAGAACACGCCTCAATGTTTGTGCTTACAAGTTAATACTGTCTTCTGGGTGATGAATACCATCATAAATTTTGACCGGCTCCAAATCATACGGATTAACACCTTCAAGACACGCAACATTAATTGCGAATTGATGTGGATTGGAGCGCCTTTGGTGATGAGTGTATATGCCGCAAGTTTTACAAAAGTAATGCTTCGCCGTCATGGTATTAAATTGATAAAGGGTCAAGTTATCTTCACCTTTTACAATTTTGAGGTTTTCAAGCAAAACAGATGCAGCAATTGCTCCGCGCTTCCTACACATAGAACAAGAGCAACGACGAGGGTCTTCCAGTCCATTTGGCATCGTTAGTTCTAATTCAACTGCCCCACAATGACATTTTGCATTGTGTACTCTTTTTATGTCCATATTATTGCCTCCATGCTGACACTCCGGAAAGTGTTATAACGCCGCGTTAAGTGGTGAGCAACGCTACCACCCTACCTAAACCATTGTGTCGTATACACTAAAGCTTAATCAAACCGAAAATGCCAAGCGTTGAGAATCCGTCTTAAACGCTTTGTTATGTTTCATTGCTAACCAATGAACTGACCATTTTGTCATACCGATTAGAACGCAATGAAAGCCCAATACCTATGGAAGCGGGAAAGATTAATGCTATTCCAGCGATAACTTCACCAGAGCCACCAAATGCTAATAGCCAAAGCGCAAATATCGCGACAATTGCTGATAAAGCTAAACCACCCCAGCGAAAAAACCTATCAACCATCATGAATAAGCGAATCTTACCTACCCCTGAATATTGAAACTGACCATTTTCAAAACTTACTATGCCCGGAGTCTTCTTCAAGGCAAAAATAATTTTGGAACAATTATCATCATTAACTAAGACTACAATGTCGGAATAGTTCATTCGCAAACCATGAATGAGCCTGAAGAGTTCGGTAACTGAGTGTTTATTTTGTTTCTCAAGCGCGACTTCAAATGATGCGAGTAACTCAGCGTTAATTTTTCTAACTTGCCCAACATTGTAAAGAGTAGCGACAACAGTACCAATTGAAGCTATCAGACCAAAAAACAGGTTTCCTATTTCTGGGATTTCCACTTTTTCCTCCTTGAAACATAACGCCAAATTAAGTAGTGAGCAACGCTGCCACCTAACCTAAACCATTGTGCCGTAAACACTAAAGCTGATTCAAACCGAAAGTGCCAAGCGTTGCGAATCTGCTTAAATTTATTGTTATGTCAATTTGACTAACTTAATTGCTTCGCTTCCCAGATCAATACCGTCATGAATAAGTTTCAGCTCTTCGCTACCGGATAAATCTACTGCCTCACTAACAACTACTGCTGCAAATGGACCAGCCCATAACTTCATATTTTTAATAACTGTACGTTTTCTAAACTGGCTAGCAACTACAACCCTATGCTGCCTGTTTCTATAAAGATCTGCTTTTTCCTTAGCTAAGGATTGAAATTTAAACCAATTACGCATACTGAAATAAAACAGAGCTCCCATACAAACAAAGTATAAGGTAAGTAGTATTTCGTGATTAGACACCAGAATAATTAGTGGTGACATGAGAGAAGTGACTACAAATGTACTGGTAAACAAAAAATTAAAATTTGATACGTAAGAAGTAACTTTCAGCAAATCATTTACTTCGTTTTGAGTTAGCAGAGGTGAATAGTGTTTGCCGTTCTCTTTGTAACAGACATGCGCCATTGTAGTAAAAAACAACGGAGATTGCGGACTATAGGTACAACTCGAAAAGCTAAGCTTCTCCATGTTAAAAAACAAATTCCTATTAGCTTTATCTTGAATTGCCTTTGCATCAAATGGGTTTATCATCGGTAGCCTCGGATTGAACGAAAACACAGACAAAAATATAGTTCATATAACCACAATTGACATAACGCCGCGTTAAGTAGTGAGCAACGCTTACCACCTAACCTAGACCATTACACTGTAAACACTTAATCCAACTTAGAATACAAAACGTCAAGCGTTGGGAATCTGCCTTAAACGCTTTGTTATAGCGATTTTTCTTTCAGGAAAATCGACCGAGCAAAAGAAGCAATTAAAATACCTACAACTAGCCCTAAACCATTTGCACCTAAGTCGAGCCACTCACCATAACGATTTACATATGGCTGAACTAATTCAATAACTCCACTATAAACTAAGAAACCTAGGATAAATAACAACCACTTTTCAGGTCTCGCTAACGCTACTGGAAATGCCAAAGCTCCATAAGCAATAAAATGGTGAGTTTTATCTGTCCCTGGAACTGAAGGAAGGTTATCCAGCGGATATAGGGACAAAACAGTAATTGCCGTAACTATTAAAGCCGTCAATAGCAACCAATGAAGTTGAACTACGTTTAACAAAGATTTCAAGATATTCTCCGAATCGCTATAACGCCCTGTTAAGGTGCGAGCAACGCAATACAAAAGCCGCTGCACACCACCTTAATCACTTAAACCAACGCATAGTAAAAATGCCAAGCGTTGCGAATCACTCTTAAACAGTTTGTTATGTAACCGGGCTAGCGCTTGCCTTTGAGCAAAAGATACATAGATGCGAACAAGCCACCAAAACCAAAGGCTAGAGCTATAGTTTGTAATGAGCCAAATTCAAGCCAGAATTGAGTTAAACCCTCTTGTCCAAAGACACCATAAACTAAACCTATAATGGTTATTAGGACACTATATAGAAGGCTAATTCTGTCCCTCAAAGTAACAAATTGAAGTCGTTTCTCTAATTTCTCACTTCCCACCACACTCATACGAGTTTGAGAAACTGGTTTTTCTAAGCGCAACTTAGAGGATAGTAAGTTCCATGCTCTCGCTAGAGATGCTTTATATAGAGTTCGACTAATATCATCCCAAAAGTGGAATGTACCAAAGCTTTCCATTACATCCATATCGAAAGGAACTTTACCTAAGTGTTCAATCCCACTACCCGAAAGATCTTTCTCGGATGAAATAGCACGAGCTTTATTAGTTACCCTAAAAATAGGAACATCAGCATCCTCTTCAAGTTGCTTAACTAAATTATCAGAAGTAATCTTTGAAATATCATCTTCTTCTTCAACACAAATAGACAAATCAGATAGATAATGTGTAGCTGAAATCAATTCATCATAACCTGCACGGCTATCTAAAATAATAAAGTCATAATCTTTATCAATAGTTTTCAGCATTGAGCTTACAATATCTCTAGCCTCTGATTTATTATCAGGCATTATATCTTTAAAGTTTAGGATTTCATCAACACGAGACACTGATGGAAGTACATCAAAAGAACGATATCTTTCAATTGAAAACTTTGACTTTCCTGATATATCAACATCACCTTTGTCAATAAAATATTCAGCCACTGACATTTTATTTTCTTGTGTAAGTTGAATAGTTTCTTTTTTGTGGAAATATAATAGAGATGTAAGACCTCGAACAAAAACGTCTAAGTCAATTACTAAAACTGAGTAGCCCTCATTCCCCAGCATATCAGCGAGTACTGCCGTAAGTAGGGTTTTTCCAGTACCACCCTTTCCACTAATAACATTTATAATTTTGGAGTTATTCATAATTACTTACCTCCCTTACGACATGAAATATAAATCGTGATACAGATAGCTTGAAGGACTAATCCAATGATCATGGATGTTGGCAGCGTGTCTATTAGTTTAGAGTATTCAATAGCGAACACTTTATGCTCAATCCAATAAACAGGAAGCGTCACAAAAGCATGCCATAGCATACCTAGACCTAACTTACCCAAAACACCATTAAGGTAAGTTTTAGAATCTGATTTATCTACACCATAGGTGACGATTACGAAAAATAGTAGGTGCCCAGTGATATAACACACTGCCGTTGCAGACAGCAGCGTTGGGCTTTGAAGGATGTATTCGACACCCTTATCGATCAACTTGTTGATTTGTTCAGCACTCAACATTACAAGCCCTTTATTGGGATTAAAAGAAACTCGTAATTGTACCATAGAAAATGAGGAAACGAGAGGAATTTCATCAGGTTACATAACGCCCTGCTAAGTGGCTAGCAACGCATAACACGATACATAAACTAGCCGCCGTATACACTGTACCAGACTAGAACCAAAATCGCCGAGCGTTGATAGTCCGCCTTGAGCAGTTTGTTAGCTGCTACGAAGAAGGTTGAGTTGTTCGCCAAAGTGCCTACTTGAAATGCATTATTGGTTTCGAATCACAATTGTACATTGGACAGCTCGCGAACCAAAAAACAACTGATGAAACTTGCTTAGCAAAGAATGCTTTAGACAAACCTGACAGTCCAGTTCACGAAACCGATTTAGATATGGCGACGTCTCAATACCAGAGAAGCCACACCAAAGAACGCAGCATACGCACCACTCCAGTAAGCTGACTTTGGTTGATTCAACCACTTAACGAATTGTGCCACTGGCGAGATAGTTTGTACCTAAGGACTATCAAGTGTGAAGCTAGTGCCTCGTATTCATAAGCACTTAAGCCCTTAGTTTCTTCAAATACTAGCTAACGCCGCATTAAGCGGACTAAAATTGTGGGTTATAATGTGAAGCGAAGCGGAACGTAACCCACTGTTTTAGTTCCGTTTAAATGCCTTGTTAGTCTCTATTCATCCAAGGTGATACAAGCTCTTCACCAATAAGCAATTTTTCAACAGCTACCTGAAAAGCTCTACAATATTGCCAATGTCTTTTCTCAAGCATTTCTGTCTTAGTATAAGTTTTTTCAATATTCGCTATTTTTGTGTTGTAACTACATACTTGAAACCAACTATATGGCTTATAAATGATCTCTTGATAGCCAAGCTCGGATTTTTTAACAAATGGGTAAGCATGGCCTTCGTCCTCTATTACAGTAATGTTTACAGATATATCTTCTAGGCTTTCCGAACAATAACTCGCAACTACTTTTATTTTGCTTTCCTTTGTAAATTCCATTTTTGACAATTTCACTATCATCGATTTTTTATATCGATACATTAAGTGTAAAAAATTATTCTCAAGTCCTTTATCACGTAAAGCAATCAGGCGCTCTTTATGGTTTTTAATAGCAATGAGAAAGTCTTCATCATTAAAGCAATCAATAGAAAAGCTCAAGTTATCGTTCCATACGTACTCTGTTAGCTTATCCTCATAAATATCGAAAGCTTCCTCGGGATCAGTGCAAGCTAAAATCTTATTTATAACCTCTACAGCATCCTCTATACAAAAAAGAGTATGTTGTAGATTTTTCTTATTTTCATAGAACTCTTTTTGAAAATCTGCATATCCATTATCTAGGGGTAGTAGAAGATCTTGATCGATTTGTTCTGGTGCTAACTTAATGTAACTTGTTGAACCAAGGAATCGTCGATTATCTCTAAAAGATGATTCTTTTAGAGCGTATTCAATGGCATTTAGTGCACTACATTTATTAGTTATTTTATAATTCGTAGATTCAATTATATTTTTACCAGCAACTTTTAAAATACAATTCTCATCTTCACCCTTAGTATAAAATTCATTTATTATATCCTTAGCAGATAATAAATAACTTTGCGCTTCATCTTCAGAGCCACTAAAAACCAGAAGAAAAAATTCATTATAAGGCTCGCCATATTGGTCACAGACATAGCTTTTTTTAATAGATATGTAAGTGTCACCACTTTGGATAAACTTTACTTGAACAACACCAAGTTTTGGAGCTTCCTTATCCATAAAGTTTGTTTCTGTCAATTTACGTTGAATTAAGTAATCTGCACCTTGTATATCAACGGATCTTTCAAGAACCCAAAACCTTTCAAGCAATAGAGCTTTTGCTCTTGCCTCTCCTAAAACACCGTTCTCCATTGCACTTAGCCAAGGCTGTTTATTATTCAAGTTCTTATTCCTAATCTTTAAATTGGAGCTTAATTAAATTTGTAAAACGGACAGAGCCTAACGCCTTGCTAAGGTGCGGCTAACACCACGAAACCTAAGCAAAGCCACCGAAATCATTAAACTCAACCGTATCAAAAATGCCAAAGGTTAGCCGTCACTCTTGAGCAATTTGTTAGGGTGCATCTTGACAGTAAGACTCCAACTCCTTGATAAGCAGAGAATACTGATAAAAAGGTGCACTCCATATCAACATATCTTTGTTACCAATAGGAGCTTTCAGAGTATCCAATGGCTCCAGTAGTTTGAAATAAGGTGACTCCTCAATTCTCGAGAGTAGATTCACATACTTAGAGTCTAAGAAAACCATTTTAAGATAGATCTTGGATATAATTTTTTCACTTCTGATCCTTGAGCCATTCAAGACTTCAATCCACGGCAAGCGCCCATGAATGGCGAAAAATGATGACGGTGACTGGGGGGATATTTGCGAAAAAATCTCATTGAACTCTTCAGGTAACAAATAATGAGAAGTCGAGTCCTTTGAGCGCTTCAGGTGTGATACAACACCTTTGTATTCAGAAACCAACGCTTGCGACTTTGCAGCAATATAGAAATTAATGTGCTTCTTATCATCCACTTCCTTTATATGTACAACTAAAAAATAGAATATGTAGCTGACTATGTAACCAACAGAGATATCATTTAGTATCCCCAAAAGTGCAGAACCACCATTAAACAGCTCCGGAAGCTGTGAAAAAATGACTGCATTTAATACTATAAATACCATGGTAACTATAAAGATTAAATTCAGTACCAACCGAACCTGTTTGATATAGTTAACTAAATTCTTATACATACTCATTTCTCAAAATCGACTCTAGCGCCCTAACGCCTGCAATAAGGTGTACGCCCACGGAACAAGCAAAGCGCACTAAACTTCAGGCCAAAACTGCCGAGTGTAACGTATCACCTTGATTGCTTTGTTATGTAACTGTATTTAAAAGGAAAACAATTTAAAAAACCACCTTAACAGTGCATAATAGCTATCATCGACTATGTTCAGAACAGGTATAAAACCAGATGGATAACGAATACATTGAGCTATCACCAAAAGAATATTGGCAAAAATATCCAGAAATGGTTACATCTTGGTTCACTTATGCTGAACATCTTGCTGAAAGTGGTGATTTGGAGCAAGCTCAGCGTATTTATGAAGAAGCGATATGCTCGAAAGTTTTAACTCGCAAGGTTCGCCTCGCTGAAAGCTACGCAAAATTTGCAGATACATACCTAGACTTCAATGCTGCCTCATCAGTTTTTGAAACGGTACTAACCATAACAAATTCCCACTCAGTAGCTACAAGCTATATTAAGTGCCTAATTAAAAACAAAAAATATGACCTTGCTGAGAGACTACTGATTGAACAAACGGAGATTAAAGGTTCAAACAGTATCTGGCTAATGCTCGCTAACCTATATGAGAAACAGGAAAGTTATCATAAAGCGATCTCTATCTACGAGAAGCTCGTCGAAAGGAATGAATCAAACGGTGAAGCATGGCGTCGCCTCAGAAAGGCTGAAAAGAAAAACACGCATTCTTTGAATAACAATACTATTATAAAATCGCTTTCATTTGAGCCTAAGTATCACTCTGCAGGTCTCGCTATACTGCAGAACTTCGGAACAGAGCTTAATAAAAAATACCCTGACGGTGGTGTCGCTTTTACTATTGAACAACAAGGCTTAAAGATAACCATGATCATTGAGCATCCAGAAGGTCATCAAGAGATTGTTGAAGATTACCTTAATCGATATGGATTGGTTGTTACAGGTCAAATCACCCCAGAGCAATATACAGCCGACCCACTCGAAATGATGGAACTAAAAAGACAGATCATTCATATGGAGGGAGAATTAAAATGGGCGAATGAAAAACAAAGAATGCTAGAAGGCACAATTGTCTCACAAGATTCTGAAATAAAATATTTTCAAAACCAAATGAAAGATATGTTATCAACACATCAGTCTCAACTCTTGGCTCACAACAACTTTGTTTGTGATTTAATCACGAATTTAAACGAAAAAGACATTAATATTAATAACTTAGTAAATCAGTTGATTGACTCAGCCAAGGCAGAAAACATAGTAAGAACCAACTGTATTTCATCAGAACTGCAAGATAAATCCCCCTCTGTACTGAATAAAATTAAAGAATTTTCTTATACAACAATGGCATCAGCTACTGGGAATGCTCCAGCTTGGGTCGAATTTCTATCTCGTAGTCTTCCATAACATTTATCATTGGCTACTTAATTTTGCCAATTTAAGTAGCCAGATAAAGTTACATAACGCCCTGCTAAGTGGCTAGCAACGCATAACACGATACTTAAACTAGCCGCCGTAAACAATTTACCTAACTAGAACTAAAATCGCCGCGCGTTGATAGTCCGTCTTAAGCAGATTGTTATGCCTGTACTAAAACGTGCTCAATAAAGGCTGACTTCTTTCGACGATACTCTTCGTGAGGCCAACCAGTACAAGACACTTTTAGTTCATTGTATTGTTGAACCAACTCAGGGCTTTCACGGAGCTTAACCCTAAACTTCACAAAGAAGTCAAATTCCGAACCATTAGCCACGACTTGGAAAGCAACATCTTCACTTGAGCTATTTTCCAGCATGCAGAGCTCTGGTGTTCTTAACGTATTGGATTTTTCGTTGAAGCCTAAACTAGAAAGTAACTTCACTGCTTTTTCTAGCTCGTTACCGTTAACACCAACAAGTATGTCTAGGTCTCCCTTAGACACAGCATTTGGGATAGAAGAAGCTCCAATATGCTCAATTGTTGCGCCTGGAAGTAAAGCGGTTATCTGAAGCTCGTACTTACGATAGAGATTTTCGCAAGTTGACTGATACTCATCTGCTTTGTAAAACTGCATATTTTCTCCCAAAAGGCATAACGATTAGTTAAGGCGTGAGCAACGCTATACCCAAGCCACCGCATAACTCATAATCACATATATCAACGCATTGTGAAAATGCCACGCGTTGCGAGTCGCGCTTGAACGTCTTGTTATATTAGTGACTAGAGCCCATGACATCCTTGGTGAACTATTCACAAACTCGAAATTACGTTAGCAGGCAAAAAATCGAAGCTGAGGCTGTCGGAAATGCCTTACCTCAAAGCACAGCTCGTTCTGTTTTTAATCGCAAGCGTATTAACCAGACGAGCTGTGCTTTGAGGGTAGCATGAGAATGACCCCAGCTCTTCAATATTTTCGCTACTAAGAGGCGATCTCGATCTTACGTAATACTCTGCACACTCAGTTTTGCACCCTGCCTGTAGTAAACGTCACTATTGGTGTACCCCACAAAAAGTAGACAGTACATAACTACATACTTTCGTACTCAACTGGGCTGACATGCCCCAACGCTGAGTGCCTTCTTCTGCGATTGTAAAATACCTCAATGTATTCGAAGATGCCC
>NZ_CM004621.1 GCF_001695575.1 Vibrio europaeus
CTGAATATTCACCAAAGCACGCGGAAGATTTCGGCTTTAACAAATTTGTGGATGAGTTTCAAACTCGCTTGGAGGCGAAAGCATGAGTTTACGTGAGAGAGCCGCAGCGTTAGAGGGGGTCGATCTGCTCGATGAGTCTGAAGTCGAAGTGCTTCCAGGTGAACAGATTGTTCGTATACCGAAAACTGAAATTTACAGCACCGAGCAAGTCAGAAAAAACTTCAATGCTGAGAGCATCGAAGAGATGGCTTTTAGTTTGGAAGAAGAAGGCCAGATTCAACCTATTGTTGTTAGTGAGCGCGATTCGCGCGGTTACTGCATCCAGAAGGGCGAACGCCGTTGGCGTGGGGCAAAGATGAGTGACAAGATCACTCACTTAGATTGCCTTGTCCGTGCGCCTGGTTCGATATGGGGACAGCTCGCAGAAAATATCATTCGTGAGGATTTAACCCCTTTTGAAGTCGGGATGGCTATCGAGAAAGGTAAAAAAGAGCACAACCTTGATAACAGAGCAGCAGCTAAAAAGTTAGGGATATCAACCTCTAAAGTCAGTGCGTATTTGAAGGCGATCACTGCGCCAGAAGTGGTGAAAAAAGCCTACAAAGAGGGAACGATAGGGGATGTTGATACCATCAACTCACTTCGTATTGCTCACGAACTGAACCCTGAAGCGACCGAGGCGTTGTTGTCAAATGGTGATGGTGTATCGCGTAAGCAAGCGCAAAATCTGACTAAAGAGCTCAAAAATGGCTCAAAGAGTGAGCCGACACCTGACAACGAGCAACATAACCCGACTTCTACACCTGCAAAAAAAGATCGCAAATCTAAACCTGTGGCCAAAGCGATTCGCGTGAGTGTGGCGGGGCAGTATGGTGTGATCGATATGAAAGGGAATACCGACGAAGGGGAGCTCATGGTGCTGCTAGATGATGCTTCAGAAGCGGTCAGTGTATCAGCTTCGGAAATCGAGCTGATAGGCTATCACCTGGGCTGATATGTCAGCGAAAACAACACTGGCTCGAATGGTTAACCCCAATCGAGCCAATCTAATCAAATGGTTTTCTTATCGGTTCATTGGCTCTAGTGCTCAAGCAGCGGAGTGCTTAACAAGGGTCGCTATCGAGAGAAAATACATACCTTCCAGGGCGGCGCCTCCAGGGGAATCTTTAAAACGTTGGGTCAAGGATAATCAAGCGCCTCAATGGGCTTGCCGAGCGGCCTTCGACTATTTGATAGATAACCAGTGGCGTCCCGACGATGAGCAAAGCAAAGCCATTGCAGCGCGTTATTTGCTGCTCAATGGCCATCGTGTCACCCGGGAGTGGACCGAACTTATCGAGCCCTGGCTCAACATCGCTCAACAGGCCAATAGAGAGATTGATTCATGAGCGTTACCCATTACAACGAACGAGTGAAAAGCGAGTACCGCACGTTAGTCGTCGCGTTTTTCAATGCAATTGAGAATAACTTTGCTGACCGTGAGCTGTCGGCAGAGCTGCTACTCAATATGATCCAAAACAAGGGATTGAGTCAGCGAGATTCTTTAACGGCTGACTGGTTAAGAGCGCGAGTGTATCAACCAGATAAATATGCCAATCTCCCCCTTTGGTTGGCCAAGGCCGCTTATTTTTGTCTCTTGGATATCGAAGGTTGGACGCCTACGAAAGATTCAGAATGGTTCGCCATGACTGCTTTGTTTGTCAGTGAGCAAGGTGGCCAGAATCCTGATTATGATCATCTAGCCAAGCAGCTTCCCGTTAATCTTCAGGGGAGTGAGGGAGAGAAGTGGTTAGAAATATGTATCCTGGAAATAGTTAAGATCCAGGAATCGAGAGGATAACTAAGATTGAATACTTCTAGTTTTAAAGACCGTAGCGAGGTGCTTGCGGAGTTGTGTGGTTTGAAGCGTCAGTCAGTCTGCTTTCAAATCATGACGTTAATGCAAATGTGTCATCGAGGGCTTGATGAAGGGGTAGTGAAGCAGTACGAACTTAATGGCCAAATGTATTACGAGTTTCGCTCTCTGCAACAGTACATGGCTAATATCAAGACGGTGAGCAACGCTAAGGCAGGGCTTGGTGCGTTAACTGAGCATGGTTTTCTCGATAAGTTAGTCATTTCTAAGAATGGCGACATAATTACTGACCCTAGTTACTTTCGTGGGGATGTGTCGATTTTCTATCGTTTAAGTAATAAAGGGCAATTGCTATTTGGTTTAGGGCTTTAGCAGTCTTATATAATCTAGTCAGTAGCGATCAATTTCTCATTTTTCTTGCTGGGCGATACCCCAAAGCAAGCTTTGGGGCACGGCTTTTCGGCTTCGCCTCGTACCGCTAACTTGAGCCACTACTATCGAGCGAGCTCGATGTGGCTCTAAGTTCCAGGTACACAATCCTCTCGCGGTCTGTCCAGTAAGCTTTAGCGCATTTCTTCAACTTTCCTATCTGCATTGCACATCAAGTGTGCCACACGCTGTTTGATTGAGCCTATTGGCCACAGTGACACTCCTTCTACTCGTCTCGCTTTCTTTATCTGCTCTGCCTTCTAAATATCCCAAACCAGAACCTAACCCGCAAGGGTTCGCTTCGCCGCAAAGCGCCCTTGCGGCTCAGAACCATGCTTGGGGCTAAAGAAGTCAGGCGATAACGAAAACGATACTCAAACAGAAGGAGAACAGTTATGTGGCCAACTTCAGAGACACAATCAAAAGGCTTTTCAGTTGCAAAAAACAGTGACATTCGCCCTTCAGATTTAGCGAAAGCAGGATTCACGATGCTGAACCTTCGATTTTACCCAAGTGACTTAGAACAAGTGCGAGAGCAAATCCAACAATGTTTCTGCGATGGCTCTCTGAATAGTAACTTCATCGTGACCGATGAATCGACTATTCATCAAGCCATCTACCGATTTGATAGCTGCCCGTTTTAACGGGCAGTTTGCCCCAAAGGGGCTTTGTAGAAGCTTTCTTTTTTGGGTTGGATTGATCGGAAGCTGATTGCTTTGTTTGAGTATTACGATGTTGTGGGGTTGGGCGTTGCCGCGAGCGGCCATTCATTCCGCTTGAATCTTTCCTCCATTAGCTGAGAGTTTCATCGCTCCAGGAAGTCACAAGTGCCTTCCCAGAGCGTGAATCTCTAGGCTCCTTCCAGAAAGGATACCGCTTCAATCATTAACGCACGGTCGCAAGCTCCCTAATCTCCGCTACGCTGCGCCTCGTCGTGCCTCCTCGTTACCTTGCTGACTTCAACTAAGACCAAGTAAGGACTGTTTTCTTATGCGCCGAATATCCTTTCTACTCGCATCACATTATGGGCTCGCAGGCTGTTAACCGTGGCCGTTCAGAACCCCAATAACAAGGGTTAAATGAACGCTTCGCGCCCTTGTTATTGCGAACCATGAAAGGCCATCGGACAGCCAAGCGGCTCCATAAAAGTGATACTCAAACAGAAAAGGATGCTTCTCATGGCGCAACAAAATTCAGCCCAAACTTGCTCTAACTTGAATCTAGCAACCTGCGTTTCGCCGCAGGGCCACGAAAGCTCACCAAAAAATGATATCTCTTTGTTCCGTGCTCAGTTTGTAGCAAAACGAAAGGTGTCTGGAGAGGTTCAGCAGTGCGAAGAAGTGGCCAATCAACGTTTGGCACTCAAGAACCGTTTGGATGCGTTACGTAGCTTCACAAGAGGTGAGAGCGCTAAGCAAATGAGTGATGTTGAAAGCTTGAACGAATCTGATTTGTTTGAGTTGGTCAAATCGGTTTTTGCGTCAGAGAGCGGTGGTCATTACGCGCAGAACGAGCTTTTCGATTTGCTAATCAAGTTAAGCGATAACACCTGGTTAGATGAATGGTTTGTTCGCTTTGGCCGCAACGAAGCCATTGTTTACGCGCAGTTTGGTAGCGTTTATCCAGGCATCCGCTTCACCAAGCAAGGGGATGTGTTTCGTCGTCACGGATTCAATTTCGATATTCGATTGAAAGAGAACCATTAAAAATTTTGCATGCAAAATTCTAAGGCTATTTAAGTATGTTTTTGATTCTAACTGACAAGTTCACAAACGATTTGGAGCAACGCTGCCTCATCGATAACTTTCGCCAAACCGTTAGGTTAGAGGGGTTTGAGTCTGACATTCCCGTTGGTCGTCTTTGCCATGTGGAGAAAGGAAAAGTGTACCTAACGAATGTGAACCTAAAGGAAATGCAGCCCGTGATTGATGCGGGGTTAGCGCTCGAAGTCGAGCACCAGTTTTTTTGTAAGAAATAATGGCGCGATACCCGTTTAAAGTTATCGCGTCCTAGATGCCCCTTTATCTACATCTTGTGTACCGGTGATCGGATTGCCCCCCAATATCTAGTAGTTACTGAAGCCTTGATCGCTTAGCTATAAGTGGGTTGCTGTAGCTTAATGCCCCTTTGTCGCTGTATGGCTCTGCGAGGGTTGCTTAGCAGTGAGGGAGGGGATTGGTAGGCTTATTGGTTTAAACGCTCTCATAGGCCATAAGCGAGCGCTTTTGGTGGGTGATTGCATTTATAGGTAGCCAAACGTTTTGTGCTAGTGCTGTCGCATCCAGGACGGAGAGAGCTTGAAGGTTGGGCGATTCTCGCTTCGCTTATCCCTGCGGGGCTATTGTATTTTTCATAATCTCTTATTGACATTATGTGTTAAGTGGTTATAATTTAATAAGAATTTAGAGATATGGAGATTGTTATGATCGTAGCTAGACCTCTTCACCCTTCGGAACCTGATCTTCTTGTGGGATATGCCCATCATGATCTAGTAATCAAGAATATGGACGGTGAGCAGTGCCTCTCTGTTAAAGCTCCACAATCGGGTTGGACTCACGATTTGCTAGAGCAGTACGACTATGACGCCGTGGCCAAAGAGGGCTGGGACGCCTATTTAGGTAATCAATGGATTGGCAGCTCGGAAGTGTAATCCCCCTGCCAAGCGAAGGCTTGGCAGTATTCAACTAGGCAATCCTGCCGCTACATTGGAGAAAATTATGAACTTTTCTATTGAAGAACAAGTCATTTTGAAAGAAGCCTCGTCTATTTTGGCGAGTAAGATTCGTACTACTGACGCGCTGAATTCACCTGATGCCGTGAAGCAACTGTGTCAGTACAAAACAGCACACCAACAACGTGAAGTATTTTGTGTGTTGTTGCTCGATAATCAACACCGCCTTATTGAGTTTGGCGAACTGTTTCACGGTACTATTGATTCAGCCTCAGTTTATCCTAGAGAGGTTGTAAAACTGGCCTTAGAAAAGAACGCGGCAGCGGTCATTTTTTCACATAATCACCCTTCAGGCGTGGCCGAGCCATCACAATCAGATAGGCGCATTACACGACGACTGGCTGACGCTTTGGCTTTAGTCGATATTCGCACCCTCGATCACATCGTTGTCAGTGTTGAAGGCGTTGTTTCATTTGCAGAGCGAGGATGGATCTAAATGGACGTTTACGCTGTAAAACTGACAATCACATCTACGATGAAGTGCTATCAACAAAAGCTTATTCCTATTTCATTTTTAGATGCAAAGTTAGAAATGAAAAACAACCTTCGCCTTTTTAGTTTCCTTTCAATTACGGGAATAAAAATGGTGGACAAGGCGATTCTTTTGGATGTGGAAAATGCATCAATAGCCAAATCCTGGGAAGGATATTTCTCACCGCTTGAATCAGCACTAAATAAAATTAATCGATACTATGAAATAATCAAGGAACTTAACAAAAATGAACATGGCTCATTTTTTCGGGTGTGTAGCAAAGAAACCATTAATATGATCTCTTGTTATGTGGTTAATGAGTGAGTTTTAAAATCATGAGCGGTAATAACACCGCTCAATTTTTATTGAGGTGAATTATGAGCGAAACAAATGCCACTTACAGCGTTTCAGTACCAAATTGCATCAATGCATTTAAAAGCAGAGGTTGTATATACCCAATGTTTGATGGCAGGTATATACCTCCCACTAGAGATGAGAAAAAATCTTTGTGTGTCATGTTGGGGTTGTCCAAAGAAAAAATCTCGTACTTAACGGGAACTGAGCTTATTTCTGATGATTGGTATAGTGATATTACCGAAAAAGAATGGCGAGTATTGTTGTATTGTTCAGGACTTGCTAATCCAATTGATGATCTCGATTTGGTTAAATCGAATAGATTCCTATCTGATAATATAGCTTAATCACGTTATATTATGTATCTCGTAGCGAGTCGGAATGAATGGTCATGTTTACTAAGGAGAGTTTGGTGAATAAACTACCAGTGGCTTTTTTATTTGTGTCATTGCCCAGTTACTCCTTTTGTTTTGAAGAGGCAGGGCAGCGATACAATGTTGACCCTATTTTATTAGAGGCCATCGCCACGCAAGAAAGTTCACTTAATCCCAATGCTGTAAATGTAAATTACAACCAGTTTGGTGATGAAGTCAGCCGTGACTATGGACTCATGCAAATAAATTCAGAATGGTTTGATGATCTTGCTGAATTCAATGTCACCGAGTCTACAGTTATGTCCCCTTGCTTTAATGTTAATTTGGGCGCTTGGGTTTTAAGCTCCAACTTTTCTACGCATGGTTATAATTGGAATAGTGTTGGCGCTTATAATGCAGGTTTTAGAAAATCGACTCAGAACGCTCGCGATATCTATGCAGCTAAGATAAAAGAAATCTATCAACAACTTCAGCTCAAAAATAACAATAGCCACCAACAAAGAAAGCGTGTTTTCAGACGGTATACCGAATAAAACCGCGCTCGTTTCATCGCCAGGCTGACGCCGTCAGTCGCTCATCGTTCAGTCGCCACTTGGCGGCTTTTTTTTTGCCTTCAGTTCACCAGGAGCACCCGAACGCAACTCGATCGAGAATAGCGAATTTTTGAGGTCGAGGTTTGGGGAGTAGTGCCAGACACACCACGCTAAATTACTTCGTAATTTAAATGATGTTCAAACATGAGGAAAATGCCTAAATATCATGGGTTTACTTTTAGTTTGTTTTCTGGATTGTGAATTTTCGACTTTTTAGAAAGTATGTTCATACTTTGTTATTTCCTTAGTACACTTGTACTAATGGTGTACTAAATTCGTACTAATCCCTTATGCATCAATGTCTGCGGAGTAGTGTACTATACTTTTAGTACATTTATTATTAGAAATGTAGTACACTTATAGTATTGTTTTTTATACACATATTTTTATAGCTATTTGGAGTGTACTAAATGTTAGTACACTTGGCATTTCTCTAAAGAAGAGAAAAGAACTGTACCTTAGTACACGTTTAGTACATCAAGTTTACAAAGGAGTAGCCAATCATGGGTCGTCCCAATGTCATTCAAGTTCCGCTTAAGGATCTCGAACAACGCTTTTATGCGTACATGAAGAAAGAACAGATCACGAGCAATGCTGAGGCGGGACGAAACTTGTTTGACCTCGCTTTGCGCATCCTAGAGAACGACGATGAGGGTGTCACCAACAGGCAACTACTTGAAGAAATCTATATTCAAACTAAAAAGAACGGTGCGGTGACTAATATGGTTCACGCCCAAACATACGATAGGGATAAAATGAAACAGGTGGAAGTTGAAGCGGCGGAAACAAGGCAGGGAATAGTTGAAGGTGTGGTTGAAAAAGTCAAAGAGTGGTTGGCTAAATAAAAAAAAGGGAGCCGAAGCTCCCTTTTTTATCGCTCTCTATCCATAGTGTAATCTATACCAATCTCTCCTTTCTGTGGTTGCTCATATGGGTTGTGGTTTAGAGTCTCAAAGCTTTCTCTTAATCGATATTGCTCTTGAGTTTTCTCTTCTGGGACTTTGTGATCACTACTTGAAATATCATCTTTATGTATTTCCTTATAGTGGCTCAATGCTTCATTTTTAATTTCTCGCTCAATATCTTTACCGTCGATAAATGAAAGCTCCTTATTAGACAGAGCAGCTTTTATCCTATCAATGTGATAGCCAGAAACATTATCTTTGCTTTCAAGGGCAACAACCACACGCTGCCTTAATTCCTCATCGGGCATTTTTAAAATGTCCTTTGGATTATTCACTATGTGAATGTCAAAATCACCGTTAGTTGCTTTCTGGATGCTGAATGCTTCAACAAGCGTATTGGTAATAATACTTGTGTTAGCATCTTTTCCTTGGTGAAATTCAGTGTAGTTCCCAGACTTATTACCCAGTGTACGAGAAATAACATCTAAATCCGCAAGAGAGCCGTCATTCTTTAAATAGGTGATTTCTATTCCTTGAGTTTGCTTATCTCTATCATGAATATTGGTCAGCATTGCAGGATAGGTTGATTTTGTTTCTGATGAATAGACCGCAGGATGAAAGCGAATATTCAACTTTTCTTCCGTATTGAAGCCTCTTGAATTTAAAAGAATCTCCGCAGGTGTCCCATTTATTGGTAAAGAATGGCTCCAGTATTCCTTTGCATAACCAACAAACTTTGCCGTTCTATCGGTCAGGGTTTGGGTTAATTTTTCATGCGCGGGATTTTCAGATAGTCCATATTTTTCACTAGCGTTTAATAACTTATCTGCATGGTGTAGAGCTTCTTTATAGTTAATATCTTCCCTACTCATAATTAAGTTGATTAGGGAGCCTCGTTCGCCAGTGACATGATCTTTGAAATACCCCCTGAACTCGCCTGTTAATTGTATCTCAGTCGTTTCCCTACCTTGTCCAAATACCATTGTATACTTATTTGATTGGCTCTTGTTCGGTGTGCCAAGCAAATGAATCGCTAGGGATTCGGTGAATTTTGGTAGGGTCTCTTTGATGTGTTCGGAGAAGAAACGAGCATCAAAATCGCCGTTGATATCTTGGTATTTAGGGTTCTCTTTAGGCAGCGGCGAGTCGTTGAAATATTGCGTGACGACAGGCGTTTTCCCTTGTTGAGTTTCCAGAGCACTCGCTTTGTTGGTGTCTTTATTTATCCACTGTTTCAACATCGCTTTGGGGTGGTCGGTATAGATCCTGATGTGTTGGCTCGCCCTGGTTTGGTCGATACCTGCGCGGCGAATGTCAGTGAGTGCGCCTTTTCCTTTAACCGCTGCAATCACGTTGGGATACGTTGACCCCTGCGCCATATCTGCGGTTCTAGTGTAAGCGTAGTCCCAGTGGCCATCGCTTAACGATTTAGGATCGAGGGACAAGGTTTTCCCTTCAGCGTTCTTAGCTTCAATCAAGCCGCTCGATGCTGAAGTAACGGTGTAGGTCTGGTTGGCTACAATACCTCTTTTCTTGTCAGTAAATCGGGTCAGTATGCTCTCTCCTACGGATATTGGTTGGGTACTGGCCGCAAACACGTTGGTAAACTGGTGTGAGCGGTGGCGTGGTAGAAATGGGCTCAGTTGGTTTGTTTTTTCGTCGCGTAGCATCACAACGCCGCTTTCCTTATCGACGGATTCAATTGTTGCGTAGTTGCCTGGTTTGGTGGAAACGATGAGTCCTTTCTGATAGGGCAGCATAGTTGAAAGCTCTTCTTTCGACGCCCCAGTTTGACGAATGCGTAGTACGCCAATGTTCTGTGAGCCCAGGGATTTTTCTTTCATCAACCCCGTTCTGATTTGGTAAGCAATCTGATCGCGCTCGATATTGGTATACGCAATCACGAGCGTGTTGTTACGTGTTTCTGGTGTTCGAGCTAGGTAGTCTTGAGCAACACAACCAGGCAGCATTTTGGTGGCGTCCTCCTGCGCTTTAGCTTTGTCTAAGGCGGTCTCATCCAGTGTTGAAACCACATGCTCACTTCTGTTTGTACCTTCAGATTGTGTGGCCTGTTGCTGAAGTTTGTCCAGGGAGCTTTCTGGCTGTTTGTCGATGATGTTGTGGACAGCACCTTGTAGCACTTCTTGCTGTTGTCTGACGATATCCGTCATAAACGCAGCCTTGAGTGCATTTTGGGAAATGGCGAGCTCGAATGGCTTACCCGCTGACAGGGATTGCAACTGCTCTTTATCACCCAGTAGTACCGCTTTTGCATCGGCTTTGGTAACGATTTCGACAAACTCTTTCGCTTGTCGATTGCTGACCATTGAACTTTCATCAAGGAGAAATAGGGCATTGCTGTACTGCTGTGGCTCTACCGTCCCTTGTCGAATGTCAGATAATAGGCTTTCCAGGGTTTGCGCCTCGATGCCTTTCTCTTTCAACTCAGAAACGGCAGCGTGAGTAGGCGCAAGACCGATCACCTGGCTTGGTGACGTAGTGCCAGAGCTCAGTGCTTGTTTGACGAGTGATACGCCCGTTTCAAGCATGGTGGATTTACCTGTCCCCGCTAATCCTTGCACACCAACAAAGCGGTCATTTGTAGTTGCGATCAAGGTGATGCTGTCACTTTGTCCTTGAGTTAACCGTGTTTGCTCAGATAGGAATCGCTCTGTTTCTTTCTGGGTAGCGTAGGGTGTGACTTGTCCTTGGCCATCCTTCACAGTTTCAATGATGGAGCGTTCTGTCTCAATGGCATCCTTGGTCGTCCAACGAGTGCCGTCCTGGTATTCAGCAGAAAGAAGATTAGACTTGTCACTTAAGAGCTGTGCCACTTCTTCTTTAGTTACAGCTTGCCCCGCTTCTTCAAAGGCGTAACGAATGGCTTCTTCTACAAGCTGTTTTTGGGTAAATCCGGCTTCACGCTCGCTGATATGGTTGATAGCAAAATTCACCGCGCGCTCGATGACGGGCAGCTCAACTGACCGTTCTGATAAAGCAGAACACACATCCCGCTGAATATCTTCCGCCGTGTGGTGATTAACAAAGCGATCGTTTGTCACTGTGGATTCTAATACCCGAGTTATTGCCGAGGGTCTATGCTCCATTTTCTGCATAGCTTGCTCCGTTTTCACTTTGTTGTCTGTGTAGATATCCAGGGCTTGCCCGTTTTGAGATATTTCTCCGATAAGCGTGCTTGTGAAGGCATAGCTTTTGCCTGAAATCATCACATGGCTTTTGTCTGGGTCGAGTTGGCTTGGCCGCTGTACATACCCGTATTTGATAGGGCTGTCACGCAGAGCTTGCGTGGTCGTTTTGAGCGTTTCACCATTCGAGTTTTCAAGGGTCAATGTGTCGCCCTTCACTTGTGAAACGGAATATCGTGTATTGGCTTCGAGTCCAGACTCTAAGTGACGGCCTAGTGAAACAATCGACTCCCCTGCTGAGATGTTGATTGATCCAGACTCGAATATCTGAGGCTTCAGTTTTCTAAATGCCGCACTTTTTACATTAAACGTATTGACCTCACCCGTTGACTTATCCATGAGGTCGATAGTGTTGTCTTTTCGGGAGAGGCCAGAAATGAGCCATTCTGATGGTTGTTTGTCCTTCCAACTTCTCACTGTCATGCCAGTTCTATAGTGGGTCACAACATCGCGTTGTGCGTCACTGAGAAACACAGGCGTTTGGGTTTCCACACTCACACTGCTTCGAGCAAGCTGCCCTTGGTTCTGAAGCGTGTTTCTTATCTCATGAGTCAGAGTGGCGGCTTCTTTTTGAGAAGTGGCCAAGACTTGCGTTTGTGACTTGTCAGATAGAGCGGCGTAGTGTTTCGCAACAAGGGCGGCGTCTTGTTTATGCAGTTGAACGTGCGTATCGCTTTTTCGGTTGTTCACCCATTGCGTAGTTTCAACATGACCTTTGCCGTAAAGCGTCATGGCCGAGTGAGATTTGAAGCCTTGTCTTGCTGACGTTCTGTTGAGGAAAACCGTTTTAGAGTTTGATTTTTGCGCTTGCTCCGTGATGGCCAGTAAATCGTTAGCGCTGAGTTTTTGGGCGTTATCGATCAGGATTACATCCTTATTGGTAAAAGGGGTTTCACCAGACAAGAATCCATGTAGATGATGGTGTTGTGTTGAGTTGAAATAGTTTCTAACCCAGTCACTGACCCGATGGTTTTGCGCGGTGACGTTTTTCTCCCCGCGTTTGCGGTCGGCGGCGTTGGGAGAGACCAGGTGGACGCGTTTTTGCGATTGCGTACCAACGTGTTGGAGGTGAGAAGCAATCGACTCAGCTGTACCAAACACATTAACGACTTGAAATTGCTTGGTTGACTCTAGGATACCTTGGATTTTTTGAGCGCTGTCTTTGCTCAGATTTAAATCGTTAAGGGCGGTTTGGTTGGTATGGATTCGCATATGCTGTGAGCGGCCTTCGGTTGCGGTGAGTAGACGCGACTCGGTATCAATCATAGCCTGGGTTGTGTATTGCCCTTTTTTGTCCAGGCTTACCCATTCGCCTTTAGTGATTTTTTCTTCAGCAGCGGCTTTAAGATCGATGGCGTTGCCTTCACCTCCGATGCTGAACTCAGAAACTGCTTTTTCAATCACGGTTTCCAGTGAGAAAGCACTTTGATACTGGACCAGGTGATTGATGGTACGGTCGAGAGTGTCATTAAGACGCACGGTGTCAATGACTTTCACTTTTGCTACTGCGCTCCCCGCCTTTGCCTGCGCAACCACATTGTGAATATCAAAGCCGGTTGCTTTGATTTCTTGCTGCCACTTTTGATGAAGGGAGGATTCACTAGCATGGCTTTTGGCTTTGCGAGTGTTTTTGGCTGCGAAGTCGCGAGTCGCCAAAGAGTTAAAGCCCAGTTCCTCGGTTTTCTCTTCAATCTGTTGTTGGCGCTTTGAAAATACATCAATGACCTTTTCGGGAACGGCGGTGATTTCAAACTGGCCATTGCCTGTGCCTTTGATGGTGTATCCCGCTTCTTCAGCTAGTTTGGCGTACTCACTTTGATAAAGCATTCCGTAGTATTTCTGGGAGGCATACAGTCGTTCTGAAGAACCATTAATGACCCCATCTTTCTGGCGTAGGCACGATGCAAGGGCGCGAAGCTTTCCTTCGTCATCTCGCGTCATGTTAGTGGCCAAGGAGTGCGTATGTAGTTGCGGGTCATCCTCTCGACTGGTTTTATGCTGTACCGCAGCAAAGAGCATTTGCCCAGTGTTTTCGAAGGTTTGCTTGCCTTGCTCATCGGTTCCTTTCACTTGAGCAATGTCTTTCTCAAGCTCTGAAAGCGCAAATTTCACGGCTTGATTGTGGGCGGCGAGTAGTCGTTCATCCCCACCCACAAGGGCTAATAGACTGGCTGATTTAGGCGCTGAAAAGGTGATATCAAAACCTGGTCGGTGCTTATCTCGTTTGCCATGAACCGTTTCTTCGCCCCATTCACCTTGTAAGGCTTTCTCTAGGGTAGCTTGATCGACGGCTTTGCCTTCCATTCCCGCTTGTCTAGCGATGGCACCTAGCCATTGAGTGTTTTGGTTTTCGCTTTTCTCTTTGAGGTAATAATTGTCATCATTTCCTTTCTCCAGAGAAACGTTAGGTAGGTCGTGGTGCTTTTCTTCATTTAGGTAATATTCAGAGGCTTTGCCAGGGTTAGATAGTGCAGAGATCGATAGCATGATAGTTCCTTAGTAACCAGGCAACCCAGAGCAGCAATGGCGAATTGCGGAGCGAATTTCGGGATACCTGGTGTTGTGAGTGATGGCGCACTCACTTATTCAGTCAGTGCGGTTTATGGGTTTTTGTGCCAAAGGTTGGCGAGGTTGAGGCGAGGGCAGCTCGGACAGTTGAGGGTTTCACCGTTATTGATGATTGAGAGTGTTAAGTCGGGGCGTTTCTCCCCTTCGCTTTGTTTCAATACGACAACAATGTGCTGTTTATCGATGTAATAAGGTTTCGATAGCCGACCGTGCTTAGTGAGAAAGTGCGCTTGCTCATCGAGCACAAAGACATCGTTGTTATCAGCGTTTTGATACTCCCCTTTGACAAGCGCGGGGAGTAAGTAATCGGGTGCTTCGTTGATGCCTGTTTGGTTATCTGACTGCGTTAAGCAGCCAGACAATGTGATGAGCAGAAAAGCGCTGAAGATATGTCTAGTCGTACAGTTCAATCTCATCAACGGTCTCCTTGCTTATCGACGCTTCGTCATTCTCCTTATTTCTTTGCTCTTGAGCGGTTTCTGATTCAACCTGTTGTTGCGGTTTTTGCTGCGCTGTTGGTTCCGCATCTACACGCTCAGATTGTTTCTTCAGCTTACTTACCGCAGCATTCATTTGAGACGCTTCGATTTTCATTTCATCTTCACTTTCAAACTGTGATGCTTGAATAGCACGTAAGGCATTTCGATCTGATTCAGGAAGGGCCATGCTTGGTACCACGGTTTCGAGGTAAACGGCTTTTTCATACGCTTCTAACATGCCAGGTGAGGGAGTGAACTCGCGCTTAATGAAAGGGGTTGCGATGTTCCTCATTTGGTCGTAGATAAGATCGAGCTTTGTAATGTAGGAAGAACCAGGCACACGTAGATAACATTCCAGGTCATCGAGCGCTTGGAGTTCACTTGGAATGACAATGCGTTGGCTGCGGGTCTCGTGACCAAGTGATACCCCATCTCGAAGCTCGTTCGCACCATAGGAAATATTCTCTTTTGAGAGTTCAATTTCTTGTTCCCCCAGGTCTTTGGATGATATTTCAGCCATTGCATTGGAAGGGGAGCGGAAGTAGAAACGAGTGTTCAATAAGTCGTTCATTTCTTCTGCTGCGTTCTTGCCATAGGTTTTCGTAAGCTGTGCGTAGGACTGAAGCCCAATGACATAACAGCCGCCAAACTTGCGTACTTCGGCGATGATTTCCCCGAGTTCAGGAAGCTTATGCAGACTGGGCATTTCATCCATAATGACCCAAATGCGACGATCTGGATTTTCTTCTAGCCCCAATATGGCGTTAGACGCGATGGCCAACCAACTTGAGATAAGTGGTCTTAAAGAGGCGTGTTGACGAGCGGCACTGGATAAGAACAAAAAGCCACGCTGATTATCATCTTGTATCCAGTCGGTAATCGAAAACTTTTTACGTTCCGGTTTGCCATCCTCACCGACTCGATCGAGCCCATCAAGAAAGCGCAAGCTTTTGATATAGGTTGCTAGGACAGACTTGATGGAAATGGCGGTTTTCTGGATCTTGTCTGAGACTAGCGATGCTGATTCCGTTCCCTTTAAATAGCTGCCTAGCTCTTCAAGTTCTGACGTAAGCATGAGGTTAAGTAAGCGTTCGGTGGAACGCTGACCGTCTTTGTCATCTCTCATGCGATAGCCTGTACTGGAGAAAATGGTTCGTGCAGAATCGACCCAGAACGGGTCGCCTTCACCGTGTTGCGGTATTAAAGCGTTGGCCATGTTTTCAAAATCAGGCGCTTCTTTTGCGTCACACCAGATATCCCAATCCGCGCAGCGCTCATCAAAAGGGTTGAGGATAGTGTCTTGGGAAGGGTCGTAGAACTTACCGACAAACGTGCAGCCTTTATCGTAAATGATCGCCTTGTCACCACGCTTGCGTATCCAACGAAGAAGTTTTCGTATCGCGACTGATTTACCCGCACCTGTCGTCCCTTTTATGCCAAGGTGTTGTACTTCAAAATCGTGTTTGAATAGGGCGATGCCATCAATGACAAAGTCGGACAATTTACCGTTGCCATTGCCCAGTTTTTTCTTCTCTTTTGCGCGTTTCTTTAAGTCTGCACTCAGTGTTTTGGGTTCGACCAGTTGATAGCCTCGGATGTGCTTATCTTCGCTTTTTTTCTCACCTTGTGCTTTGAAGTAGCGTGTGGCCAGGATGAAGAAAGCTAAACCGGACATGAACGCGATGAGAAAGTTGATTTGTACCTGATGAATAACGGAGTCATATAACGTCCCTAGCTCAGTATTTTGCAGTTGTTCTCCAAGCGTACTGACGTAGCGTTGGCCATTCCAAAAAGTCGTTACCTTGGCGCTTTCTTGCATACCAAAGCCTTGATATAGGTGATTTCGAACTGTGTAGAAAATTGCCCACCAAGCATTATCAGGAGCTCTAAGCCAGGTTAGAAGTAAAGTGAACGCCGCTACAGCATACATAATGTATCTACCCAGTTTATTGTGTACCTGGAAGAACATATGAATGGCGTGAAAGGTGATTTGTCCACCGCGAGTAATATGATTACTTGTGTGTTGAGAACTCATAAGCGAATCCTGTTTGAGATTTAATAACGAAGAAAGCGCCTAGATAGGCGCTTTCGGGTCGGGGTTAGGTTGGCTTGTTAGAGGTAAAAAAAACGCCTCGGAGAGAGGCGCAAAACAGTACATGGATGCTTATTAATTACTTTTCGATTCGAACCCATTTTAGGTGAGTGGTAGAAACCGAAACATTCTTGCACTGCATCGTGAATCCTGGGGCCATTTCAATGACCGTTCCAGAAGTCCAGTATTGGTTATCATAAAAGCAATACTTAGATTCATCTAGCTGTGGAGGCTGTGGATATTTTGTCTCATCGGCTTGCGCTAAAAATGCAAGTGGTAGTAGACAAAGAGCTGCAATTTTTTTCATAGGTTTTCCTTTCTATTATTTACGTCAAAAAAGTGAGGATGAAATTAGGAGGGGATATATAGTCGGACAGGAGCGCTACCCATACTTGATAACTTATTTGACCATACCTCTGAGCCTGTAAAGGCACAAAGACATAAGGTTTGTCCACAAACGCCAAGTATTATTTTGTCGTTATGCAAAACAAAAGAAATAGCGCTGTCAGAGAATAGACCTTCGCCCTCTCTTGGTTTGCTTCTCCAAACTTCTTTTCCGGTTTCTGTGTAAAGGCAAAATACATACCCAGAACTGATGCCAAATACCATCTTTCTTAAGTACAAAAATTTCGCATGTTCTATGTTATCTGCTTCTATTCCTTTTCCTAAAAAGTTCACAAATCCTTGTTTTTCCAGTTGTGGTAATTCCTCTAAAGCAGGGGAAGTCTTATCGTTAATAACGGTGTAGTGATTGTCTTTGTGAAGAAAAAGAAAACTCATAGGATCTCTTATATAGGTTTAATGCGGTAATTAATTTTTAAGATTTATCAATATTTCCAACCGTTAAGTTGTAAGCTTTTAGGGATGGTTTCAAAGCAAGGGTATTGTGTCTGTAGGCCGTATTTTATTACTTGGTTTATTGACACTCCAAATGCTCCTGCATAGTTGTCTTGTCGTAATCCATTTGGATCTATTTCTACAGTTTTCTCCAATGCATTCCAAATTACACTTTTTAAAAAATCTGGGTGACGTTTGGGGTTCATAATCATGGTGTCATGCATGCAGAACCATGTAGGGGCATTCATGCGGCGCTGCATATTTACCGTATCGTAAATACCATTGTGTAAGCCGATTAGATAGGTATCGAGCTTCTCTTTCTCTGGGGTTCCCTGTTCATCAATGTGCTGAAGGAAGTAAGCGAGTTTAGTGACGTCTCGTTTATCATCTTCCTTCATGCCCGTGGTATATGTTTTACTGTATTGAGCATCTAATTCAATAAGAAGTTCAGTGAGAGCAGGTGATTGTGCCCAAGTTGGAAAACTAAGGCATAGCGCCATTAAAAACATACTTAAACGTTTCATAAATCCATTCCTACTGTTTTTATTTACACTGTTTATTTTACCAGTATAAGAGCGATACATAAAGGTCAACTATGCATCGCGATCAATATATTTTACGCACCGTGATTTGGGTCACTTGCGAGTGAAACCGAGCCCCCATCTCCATTGCGTCCACCTTTTGTTCTAGCCTGACCCTCGTCGTCGGAATGAGTGTGAGTATACGAGTAAGCAGGAACGGCTGGGTAGCTTTGTTCTGGTGCATAAGAAAGGTCAGTTTGCGCTTGTCGCGGCTCGCCTACTTCTTTCTCCACATTATCCTTTACCGTCAGGTCAACACTTTGATCTACAGGTTGAGTGGCATGTTGTTCAGCCTGGGATTGCTGTTGTTGAGCAGATTGGGTTACGCCCTGGAACGCTTTTTCATCGTAATGTTCCCAAGGTCGGTGCTCTGCCATACCTTGCTCTCTTAACATGTTGGTTTTCACTTCAGCAAGCGTACCTGCTGCCTCCATCACAGTTGTTTGTCTCTCTGTGAATTCAGGTACAGGGTTAGAAACGGGCTTGTCCGTTTCATAGCGAGCTTGGTAATCCTGTTGGGTTTCTGAGCGTGAATCACTAACTCCTGACAGCTCTTTAAACGCCTCGGTTTGAATGTAATCTCCGTAGCGATTCTTCACTTCTTGTAGGTCTTCAGGGCTGTGAGCAGTCATTAAGCGTTGTACATCATCCCCCGATAATCTTTGGCGATCTTCCAAGAAGTTTTGGAAGCCCATAATGTGATTTTGCGTGAAGCTTGCTGAGTCGTTCTCCATGCGTGTGAGCGCTTGGCTGTAAGCAAGCATGTCCGATTCACTTTTCGCCGCTTGTGAGGCAATTTGTTTGCCGTCTTGGTAGTTAACCGCAAAGTCTTTAGCATACTGCTCAACATCGCTGTGCTGCTGTTTGTTATCCACTTGTTCAGCCGCGCGTGTCACTGTGCTTGCACCTTGCGTATATTGCTTGGTTGCTTGATCCAGTGCTTGCTGATTTTCGCTCACCTGTTTCGAGAAGCTATCGCGCTCTTCGTCAGACCAACGAGAGCTCGCGTTCACTCCGGCATTAAGCATGCTTAGCAACCCACTGCCACCCTTGCCGCCGATACCTAGCCCCGCATTTGCGCTTAGACTTGTAGCATGCAAGTAAGCTTGTGATTGCTCTTGGCTCCAACCTGTCGCCTGGGACACGCTGTTAACCGCAGATTGCATATCGTTGTAGCCTTCCATGATTTGCCCTTCCGTGCTGCTGCTATGGCCGCTGCCGTAAGACTGGGATTTACTGAGTGAATCACCCCATCTATCGCTCTGGGCAATGCCAGTGCTGATGTTGTGGCCAAGCTGCATACTTTGCTGCTCAAGGGACTGTTGAGTGCGAGTCAGGTTATCTTGCACACCTTGCTGCACCGATTGTTGAGCCGCCATTTGGAAGTTAGCTTGGCTGACCGCAGGGGTCGCATTGTAAGTCGTTCGACCGTCACCGTGTTGCGTTGTGATAGAGCCGTCAGAGTTCTGCGTATAACTATGGCCAGTATTGGTTAAGGTGTTGTCATCGAACTTGTTCGCAGAGGTGTTATTGAAGCTATGGTTGTCCATTTGCATGTTGCCAAAGTCCATGTTTCCGCTTGATGCAGCAGCAGAGGCGCGAGCATTGGTAGAGTTAATCATTCCTGCTAACTGATAGTTCATATTGGACAGCACCGCAGAGCCACCCTTGAGGAGTCCACCCGCAATGACTGGTACACTCATCATCAAGATACCTGTCATGTACGAGAAGCGGCTATGCAGTTCATCGAGCGCATTCGCGTTTGAAAGCACAAGACCACTAAAGCGCCCTGCAACGGGCTCACTCATTTGCTCCAGTCCCCAGATTTGGATAGCGTTTAAGATCGCAAACAGCATTGGCCAAGTACCTAAGTAGAAGAACGTGCCCGCGTAGCCCTTTAATACCATCACGGTCATGCCAGGTAACATCGCGACCCCTGCGATGAAAAAGGCCGTACAAGAGAACAGTAAAAACATGATGGTTTGCAGCATGGGTAAATACTCCCTGGCCATCAAACCCAGTGAAGCCCACATAGAGGTTGTTTGTAGCTTATTGGTGGTATAGGCGTAGTTTAACGCGCTCTGTGTTGGGTCAGCAGAGTCAATGCTGTAACGTATCGCGTTCATGACCATATTTTGCTTGATGATATTGGAAGCACTGGTGCTGAGCTTGACAAACTTAGTGTAACTACGTTGGAGTGCGGTTTCCGTTTGAGATTTATAGAGTGTCGCATTTTTCCCCCACATATGCTGTGCGAGTAAGTTCATGTCTTCCCCCGCGGCGTCCGCGAACCCTTTCTTAACTAAGGGGTAAGCTTCTGCGCAAGTCTTGAAGGCACCATTGATGTACATACCTCTTAGCGGACTTTGGTTGATGGTGTCGAGAAAGGCAAAGATATCTTCTTTGCCAAAAAGCTGATCCCAGGTGAACTTGTGATTAATTTTTTCATCCAGGTATAAGCAGTTATCAAAGTAATCACTCCATTGAGAGCGTAAGGCAGTGGTGCGTACATTTGCCTGTCTCGACAGTTGATAAAGTTCAGAGCCAAACAGCATCCCAGTTCGACCGTAACGCTCATCGTCTGAACTGGTAAAAATGGACTCTACCCCTTCAGTAAATCCCGCCATCATGCCACTGAAAAACCAAGTAGGCAGTGCGACTAGGTAGGGGACGTTGTCGATGTTGTAAACTTTCCCTGGCTCGGTTTTATCCACCACCATCACGGTGGCTTTCATGTTAATAAGCATCAAAGGGACGAGGGTGTAGACCGCCATCCATTTGCCAATTTCTTTCGGGTTGCGGCTCAGCATAAAGGTGGCCGTTGTGACCAATAAGCCCAACATGATGCAAATCCGAAGATAATCACCAAACGAGTTAGTCGCAAAGAAAACCGCCACTGCGTTGAGTGCCTTTTGCACCACCGCGCCAGAGGTATAAGTGTAGTATTCAAAAACCATCGGTTACTCCTGGTAATCCTGGTTATTAGGAATGAGTTTAGAAAGCTGCTTTTTGCCTGTGCGTTGCTTCTCGCGTTCAGCAGCAATCAGGTCATTTTGTGCGTTGATAATTTTCATCGCCTCTTGCGTCAGTCCGTACATGAACTGCTTCGCTCTCGCCGTATCGTTCTTGATGGCTTCGATGTTGGCCAAGCTACTGTTGGACGCCGACAAGGAGTGTTCGACCAGGTTGAGAGTGTTGGTCAGGTAACGATTCAACAGCTCGATAGCCAACATGTTGGCGTAGGCAGGGGTATTCGGTACGGCACCGACCGCCGCGTTATCGAAGAAAAACTTCAAAATGGGCGTTTGGATAAGCTCAATGAACCCTTTTTGTTTCGTGGTGAGCGCTTGGTCGGTCAGGACGCTTTGCCACAAGGTATCAAGCTCTTTTTGCAACTGAACCTTAAACGCGTTGTTGGCAGGGATGGTGACTTTTCCTACCGTGAGCGTTAAACAACCCTCAGTGGAAGTATCCCCACACTTATAGCGTTGTATTTCACCGCCATTGAGCAGCGCATCCACCATATTGTTGTCGTCAGTCAGTAAGCTAGGGAAGAAACCAGGTTTACCATCCTTATCGTAAACAAATGTCCCAGACAGACTCATCGCAAACTGCGCTAGGTCGGTATCGCTACTGAAGTACGCGTTTTTCATGATGGCTGACCAGGCGATGTTGTGACTGCGCATGGTCATTGCGTTGAGAGCAGGGTCGTTGTTGGCCGCATCAAGCTGCCCGTTGACTGTACCATCATTGTTACATTTTGAAGCCGCTTCGACCCAATCGGAAAAGGCATTGTTTTGCGTACCTAATGTGGCACATACATGCTTCTTAGTGGCGGGGGCGGTCAAGGCTGCGAGTCCTCCGATGGTCGCTTGCGCTGCTTCACAAGAGTTGATTGATTGGTTAAGCCACTTGTCGGCCACGGCCTGTAACTTATCCATGTTTTGCTTTAATTGAGGCGCCCAAGTTTGCAGGGCTAAGTCCACGATAAAAGGGGGCGCGTTGTGAATGATGGCCTTGCCAAGTTTGGTCAGTTCATCCGAGCTAATATGAGAGAATCCACCCATGAACATGTCTATGCCGCTACACCCTGCGCTCACTGAAGGGATGGTTGCATTCACTAATTGAGCATTGACGACTTTAGTGCGAACAAATAACGACCCACCGCTGTAGTAATTTGCGCTTTGCCCTTGATAAGCAATCGGATTCGTTACGTTGGCGTTGTAGCCCGAATCGTCAAAGAACTTTTGCAATGAACTACTGGTACTCGCTTGCACCATGGGGCAAACCAAGAGCGTGAGCAAAACGCCCTTAGTGATGGCATTTCTTGTGAAATGAATCATTGCAGCGCCTCCCTCACTTCGGGGTCATTAATGGCGTTAGAAAAACCACTGAATAATGTTGGGTAATCAATGTCCCCACGACTAATTGGGGTGAACTTTTGACTGTTGACGTTGATAAGAAAGGTCGCTGGAACGACGTTGCTCACGGCCAAAAACTTCTCTCTGATTTCCTGAGTGGCAGGAATGGGTACCTGAAAGCCAGGTAGACCGCCTCCATCTAAAGTGAAGGTATAGACGGTTAAGTTCAGCTGCTTGGAAACTTTGGTGACGCTTGGGGCAACTCTGTGGCAATACGGGCAACTGCTTTGCATAAGGAACACGATTGCATACTCGTTGCTCATCGCTGCATGGGAAGGTGAGACTGAAAGGCTTAACCAAACGAGCAAGATAGAAAGGAAACGCATAACGGTTCTCCAGTGTCAGTAATTAGATTGAGTGAAATCGGTTGCCACGTTGTAAAAGCGTTGCAGCAGCCTAGATTGCGAGATAAAGCCATAGGCAAGAGGCTTGATTTCTTTTGTGTTGGGGTTGACGAGAAACAGAGCAGGGGTAAAGTCAGCGACTATTTTTCCTTGATTGCTCCGATTCTCACGTATCGATGATATGAACTGCTCATCATCGCTTAACCCTAAGAGCTCTAAGTCGTAAGCGTCAGCGAAAGACTGAATCGAAGGTGCTAACTGCTGCGTGATGGCGTCTTGTCCTTCGTAAACAAAAAATAACCCCCAACCTTTTCGCGCCATTTCGCGCACTTTGTTTTTGTGCTTGGTTTCCAGGGCGGCAAGGTACGGTTTGCGAGCGGTTTGCTCAGTGGGATGTTCTAGGGTGTAGGACAGTTCAGGGTGTTCGACCAAGAGCTGTTTAAAGGTCATCCCTATTTGGTCGGTTTGCGACGTAATGTATCGATTAAGCTCTAAAAAGCGTCTGACCTTTTCTTTATTTTTCGGGTCAATGGTGGCCGCGGCATTGGCTTCGTTCCATTGCTTTTTAAACCATGCGAGTTGTTCAGTCGCACTCATCACGGTTTTGGTGGTATTAGCCGGTATCGATTCAGGCTGATGCTTAGGTTTGACGGGCTTTGCGGGTTTGGGTTCGTTGTAAAAACGCCAACCAGGAGGGGTTTGGTTGGCATAAGTGGGTACACAAAAAAGCACTGCGATGAGCAGTGCTATGAGTCTTTGCCAAGTCATAGTGTTTCCTTGCTAATTGGAGTCTCCCGCAACGGAATTTTGGATTCGCTGCTTGATGACATTGGGATCAGGAAGATTGATTCTGCTGTGGAGTTCTGGGTAAAACTCGCTAAAGTCGATGCGGTCAAAGTTGATTTGTCCGAGCTCTTCAGGGGTGAGAGCTGCGCATGTTGGGCTTTCTGATGAACCAAGCGTTTTACCTAGTTGGTTTATCGCCCCTTGCTCTTGGATAATCTTGCCCAGTTTACTGTCATAGGCGCAGTATGAACGCTTCTTACGGATGCATGCGCCGAGTATTTTTTCTGCACAATATTCCCCCACATAAAGCGTGAGACCTTTTTCTTTAGCGCGCCCCAGAGCTTTTTCTTCTTCATTGCAAGACGCGATGCCTACATCGGTTCCCCAACCGCCATCCTTACAACAATCGGCTATACCTACCGCCTTCTTTGAGCATTGCATTGGCTTACCCGTAAAAATCTTGGGAGGGTCGCCTAATCCCTTTGCAGCTTCACCCAGTGCAGCTAGTGCGGCGGCGGACTTGTCGAATTCAGTGTTCAGTTTCGGTGTTGAGTCGTAACACTCACCATCGAGACAGAACGACTGCTCACCGCAATTCAGGGTGACAGTGCGGCAGTTTTTCGTGGTGCAGATTTTTGTTATTTTTTCTTCAATGCAGACTCCATTTTGCTTAAGGCTGCATTCGCGTTTCTCTTCTCGGCATTCGGAGTATTGCCCGCAGTTGTTTGGCAAATCACACTCATGAAGAATTTCATACTTCCAGCAATCTAATGTGGTAGGAACGCCATTGATTGTTCGTGTTCCTCTCGGCTCGATACAGCGCTCACTAATCGGTTTGCACTCTTTGATTAATGTACACTTTGCTGCCCAAGAGACACTGTTTTTTGCACAGTCACTGCCTCGGTCAACGTATCCCGCAGGGCAGGTTTTCACTGAAAGGCAGATTTCATACTTGTATCCGTAAAGGTCGCCTAGGCCTTTGTTCGTCCAATACTTGAAAGCACCTTTGGAAAAAATGGCCGTTTTGTCTGGATAAAAAAAGGTCATTTGGCCATCCCATATCGGCATTGCCCATGCGCCGTTCCAACTCTCTTGCCATACATTGTTGGTATCAAAACGGCATATCCTCGACTGAATATGTGGGGTTGTTTCTTCGGAAAAGGTTGGGACTTTTTCGCAAGGAACTGGAGAGAGCGTTGGGGCGTGACAGATTTTAGTATTATCTTCAAAGAGGCATTGTTCCCCCGTTTTGCAGTTGACGTATTTGTTTGATTGACCATGGCTGATTTCAAACGCATTCTCTTGGCCAAGTAGCGCATAACGCATGTTCGGGTCATTTTTAAAATCTGGACGCTTCTTGTTGGTATTTTTGCTAATGCCTTGAGTAATGTCATTAGACGCAAAGGCTTGAGCCGCCTTTGTTTCCATATTGCCATCATTTAGCGATTTTTCGTCAGGATTAGCCACTTTGGCACGGCAGGTGGCGTCCTTACAATAGTCATTTACATTGAGTGGGATGCTGCTTGGTGCAAGCATGTTATTGGAGGTTTGCTTTGCCCAGTTTGCCGTATCGTTGAAGGACTGTTCCTTGTTGGCCATTGCATTGAATGCCAGGAGAATGAGCGAGAAAATCAGAGCCTTTTTCATTATTCTAACCTTTTCAATATGTTCCTAGCGTTTTCACCCGTATCACCTTGCGAGAGAACGTCTAGGGCTTGATAGAGTGAAATGTTCCCGTAGACAATGTCGTAATCTTCGGGGCTACAGGGCTGCTTTGGTAAGCAATGACCTTCTTTAACGGAAACGAAGGCCGGAACGCGTTCAATATTGAACTGGCGAAACCACTCTGGGCTTATCGAAAACCCCGCTTGAATGGGATGCTTACTTTTGATGCCTATTAGTTGACTGATTCGAGCTGTGGTCGCAGGAAATCCTTTAGGAAGAACACCACGAATGACCATGGGGACGCCCGTTCGTTCACTTTGTTTTAGTAATTGCTTAAGTGAGGTACTGGGCATTGTTAGCGAAACAAACACCATGACACCTTTAGGGGCGCTGTCGGGGTTTTGGGTTGGCTGCGGAGTATTGAGCAGTTCCGTTAAAGCATTGGGTTTCACCAAGGATTGAATGTCTCGGCTTATCCCAGTTGTTGCTTGCTTATGTTGTCTTGCTTTATCCCACACCTCGCCCCAGTTTTGAGGTGGAGGGGACTGCATCATGGCATGCTCTCGCTCAGCTAAAGCCTTGAGCTCTTCTTCGGAATAAGCATGAGCATGGGTACTCACCAAAAAGGTGAGTACAGAGAGTAAAAGAGTTTTCATCGCTGACTCCTATTTACTCAAAGAGTGACAGTGGCCAGGCTAAGTTTAACCACGGCTTGTCGATTGTCTGGAGGTGGCGAACGAGTTGATTGGCATTGACGGTGTGGCCACAGTCATACAGCGACATAGGCTCTTTTAGTGCAGATTCTTCTAGCGATTCCTCTCTGCTCGCTAGGCGTGAATCTAGACAAAGTTCAATGAACGTATTAGCCACTGTAGCTTGTTCTGGATGACTATCAATCCATTCACTGATTTCATGCCGCTGATGGTCTTTTAGGGTTTGTAAAAACTGAGATACTTGACCGAGAAGTAAGGCACCAATGATGGCGGAAACAAGCAAAATAGACTTGCAGATTTTTTTAAGTGTCATGAGTTTTTCCTTAATCTCCACGCAGGGCGTGGTACTCCTTTTCTCTCTACAAGCACTACGCGCTTATAGCAGAATAAAGCGAGCTAAATGAGGGGGGACTAAAGCCCTATAAAGCTTTGGACTTATGCCATAAAGTGAATGTTGGGGTTACAGAAATACGCAATTGCGTTTACGCCATTGAGCAAAACCAAAATTATCCCCAGTTACGGGGTTATCATGGCCAGATTCCCAAATGGTCGTTGTGGTGGTGTAAGGGTGACACCAAGCAGCGTCAGGAATGGGGCCTGTCATTTGATAGCGGTATCGAGATTTAGGCAGGATTGGGGTTGGGTATTGATAGCAGATAGCGCCATCTTCGCCCCTTGTCTCCATAATCATGCCCTGCCTATGCAGCTTATAGTTAAGCCGTTCCATTATAAGCGTACCCGCTTGGATGGGGGTGTCTCGATAATTGGTCGTTCCCGTTAACGGGTAGGCGCTGCCTTGAGAGCCCATACACCAAAAGAGGGCGTCAATAGGAAGAGCGGTATTTGTCGAGGTGAGCATGGCTTCTGGAACGCACGCGAGTTGCGCAATCAAATTACCAAACAAAAGCGCTTCGGGGTTAAGCACTAACGACAATTCATCATCATCCCATAGCGGATCAATTTCTGTCATGTAGGCAATATCAAAATTATCCGTGGCCATACAAGCTGTGGATTGTATGAGCTGTAACCACCAAATGACCGGATATTTGTACCAGTGCGCTTGATAGAAGCCTCCATCGCTACTGTCGCTATCTCGCGCAGTGACTCGACCACCAATTTTTTGTTTGTTTGCCCCGCCCATTTCCATTCCCATGCTAACCATGCAGTAAGGAACGCGAGTGACATCGGTCAAAGCATATGGCTCCCAATAACCGATGTTCAGCCCGATTTGCACAAAAATGGGTGGAGGCTTAGGGCAATAGGAAATAGGGGAGGCAGGGTTGTTGGTGTCAGGGTAATTTGAGGGAACCACCGTCGCTGAACCAATGGTCATTGGAAACATGCAACTCCAACAAATGTCGGATATGGGGTTAACAAACCGACTGACACATGCAGCTCCCCCCGCGTGACTTTGGCTGCTCATGAGAAACAATATTAGGAAGTACCAACGTTTCATGGTGCCTCCTTATTTTGAAATGCAGCAGTGCGTTGACTTGAGTAAATTCAGAATGTTCAAGCCATCGTCGATATTCCACTTCAAACTATCTCCCGCCGTATTCTTTCTGGCGCTCTCTATTTCATCGTGATAGTGCGTCCAGTAGGTCACTAACCTATCCACTTCTTGTTCCACTTGATTGGTGTTCTTTTGCAATAAGACCTGGCTTAAATCGTTAAGACCCGCCAACAAATCAGACAACCATAAAAGGTTGCTCGGTGTTTCGCTTGGCATCGGGGAGCCTTGGTAAAAGGTAGTGTTGAGACGTATGGTTGCCGCAACGTTTGTAACGAAGCAAAGCAATAGGTTCACCGCCTCATCTGCATTAAGAGTCGATTGCTCTAAAGTTAATTGCGTATTCATAGACATTCCTTAGTGATTCGTATCAGAGTCATCCTCGCTATACGAGGACACATCAAATTCATCAATTCGCCAACGTACGCCTTCTTGGTAAGCTAATGAAGGGACGTTTTTGATGTGGAGTTTGTGAGTGATGAAGCCATCTTGTGCGTGGTAAATACGCGTGCCTAACATTTCAGCGGTTTTATCAAGATTGCCGCCTGTTAGGATGTATTTGATAGGTTTTTCGTGCGTAAACTGCCTAGCAAAAGCTCTTTGTTTTGGATCGCTTGCATCGAGAAAGAGCAATACTTTTGATAGCTGAAATTTAGGAAATATCTTGGCGCTATCCTTTGGCCAGGTTGAGCTATCAAACGGATTAACGGTTTGCCCGTTACCTGCTATGACTTCCCCAGTTTTTGGATTAGTCACTTGTCCTGGAAAGGTCATGCTAGGGTTCACATAGAACGTTTCTGGGGTCGTGGTGGTTCCAATTGGGAGAGGGGGTGGGTTGCTCACTTTATGCTTCACTCTAGCTTGAAACTCTTCTTGCATGTCAGCCAATTTGCCTGTGCGTTCGAAGTTTTTAAGCCGTTGTTCAATCCAAAGCAGCATGTCTATTTCACCTATAGGGAAGGTAGACCCCATTACCCCAAAGTTTTTCGCACTGGCCATGGTGGAGGCGCAAATTAAGGCAAGGCATAGCGCTTGCCTACAGGGATGAGATATGCGATTCGAATTCACGGATTTGATCTCCATAAAAGTGCATTGAGGTTTGATGAACAGCTTCGCTGATATCCATTCCGCTCTTGTGAAGGTTTTCGCAGAACTCGTACTCCTTCGGCTCAGTGGAGTACATCGCGCGTTTGACGGGGTCGGCAAAAAATCGGTGATACGACACATGGCCACCTGCTTTCACTCGCACACTGCTGTACCCAGCGGTAGAAGATTTCTCAAAGCGCTTAATGAGGTCTTTTTCCAATGGGGTGAACGCATTGGGGTTTTCCATTAAGTATTTATTGAACCCTTCACCTTGACGAAGAATGAAGTGGATATCGGAGTTGTTGTAACAAGCTTTGGCTTCTTCATTAGCGAAAAAGTCATCAATGCCTTGTGTGACTGTGCAGAAAGAACCACCAAACTTACGAGCCGTGCGGTAGCCTTGGTTAATGAACTCTTGCGCTTGTTTATTGCTACCTGACAGTAAGCTCCAAGCCTCTTCAATGATGCACATTTTAGGGGTAGAGCGATCGCCTGAAAGGTACATTTGTTGATTAATGGTGACAATCAATGCAAATATCACACTGCGTAGTACGCTCGGTGCGAAACCATCAAGTTCAAGCGTGGTAAAGTGTACGTCAGGATCGAGCATCGATGGTTTGTTAAATAGCTCACCATTAATGCCGCCCGTACAATATTGTTCAAGTTGCACTGCGATATCTCGAATACGTATATCGTCAAGCTCTGTGTATTTCTCCATCAATGCATCTCGGACATCATCGACGAGTGTTTTTGTTTTGTTCCGCTCCCAAGCCGTGACGATAGCGCCACCCAGAATGTTTTGCTGATAACTGGAGAGTGGATCATATGGAGAGGCTATGGTCGAAAACAAAGCGGTAATGTTATGAAGCGCTTCGGCCAGTGGATTGACCTCTTGGCCGTCATCATCGATAAAGGTTTGTCCATCCGCGATTTTACCTAGATGCGTAAATGGGCTTAAGTAAATGTTTTTATGCGTCATGTAAGTGCCACCTAACATGAGCGTGAGTTTTTTATAACTTTCGCCTTTGTCTAAGATCCACACTTTCCCCATCATGGCGTAGACGCATCGAGCGATTTCTTGAACCAGGAAACTCTTACCTGCACCAGATCCCCCCGTAAGTGCAATGTTCTGGTTATCACTGCCACAAGTAAATGCATCAAAGAAAGAAACTTGTTGGCGCATCGTGGGGAGCAAAATACCTGGTTTTAAACGCCTAAAGTCCAGAACCATGGGGAAGAAGTTCACCATGTTTGAACTTTTCAACGTTCGGACTCGACCTGCTTTCTTGGCGTCATTCCAAAATCCATCACTCATCATAAAAGGTAAGACAGAGAGTAGTGACTGTGATTGCAGCATGTTGAGCGTGATAAGATTAAGCCCCGCCCCCTCAAAGGCATTTTTTGCTGCTTGTACGTCTTGGCGTTGCCGAGTGTCGTTGGTAAACAAAGTTAGCGTTAAGGCCATCGAGGTCACAATAAACTCTTTACCGTTAAGACCTGCTTGAATCTCTTTGCGTTCTTTGAGTTCATCTTTCGCAGTTGGCGCTAACAAAACCATCTTTGACTCTACGGTTTTCGTTAGGTCAGTGATTTTCTTGTTGTTGTCAGCCTCTTGTTTACCTGTGGGCTCACATCGGAAATTAAGAGTAAGCATGTGAGGGCAGACTATCGAACGGCTAACGTTTCGAATTGAGGCAAAGCATTCCGGTAAACCATACAATCTAAAGTCATGAGGGAGTTTTGAGAGTCCCATACTAACCAAGCGAGTCTTGACCTCTTTTCCTTTTGGTGAAGTATGACGTATCGCCAAATGGTCTCGGCGCATAAGACACTCAGTGTCGGGGGATAGCGCTTGGATGTTGAGAGGGTCGAGTGGGTTGTACTCTCGAGTGAGTGGTCTGTCTTGTTCTGGGTCAAAGTTAAGAACATCTCCGACATGCGATAGCAGCATTTCGGGGTAGACCGTCAGTGTGTCAAAGCCTAATTGAACGAGGGCAGTTTCCACTTCACTTCGAACGTCTCTTAGCGCTTCAGGATTTTTGTCACTCGTAGAAACGAAGAAGTATGCGTCATAATCGCGTAGGTCGAAGTGGTTGTTTTTCTGGTTGTGAAAAAAACCTTCCTTTGCTGCATAACGAGCGTACTGCGCATCTCGCTTGGCCATATCAGCAAGGATGCCCCCACGCTGCGCCATCACTTTTTCGTTGGCATCGATGTAGTGGCCAACACGGTTGTGACCAATGAGCTGAAGTTGATAATCCCACTTTTTCCCTTGAGGGAGTGTTGTTACCAAGTTGTTGAGTGAGATGATTAATTGGTCGTTTGCGCCGCCAAGTACACTGATTTGCAAACCAAAACCACGAGATGTGCGATTTTCAAAGACGTTCTCTGTGTAGTCATAGTGACGGTAGGGTAACTCTCTATGAATATGATTTTGACTCTTTTTTGCGTCCTTAAACACTGCGCTAAGGCCATTTGCTGCATTATAAAAAAGTGGTTTCATGATTTAGTCCTTTATAATTGCCTGGACAGGTTTTCCCGTCCATCCGCTTTCATCGAGAACAAAGAAGATATCGAGTGTGTCGATATAGTGGTTGTGAGTAGAGGTTTTAAAAGGGAAGATGGTAATCTTTCTTACTTCGTCTTGCGTTCGCCCTGGTTGGCCATGGCGGTCTCTGCGAGGCAACGTTGCAAATACGGAAGGCTGAACTTGAGCAGTGGAGGCATGAGAATGAGGGGAGCCAATAGGTGTACTATAGGCGTCGATATTCTCTCGAATTTCATTCATGCTTGTGCAGCCTTTCACGCCGCCCACTTTGTCACAGCTAAACTCTTCACCGAGTCCGGCAGCACAACCAGACAGCAGAGAAAAGCCCACTAGAACGAGTAGGATTCTGAACATAATGGTGTCCTTTAAAATAAATTAGAATGGAGCGTAGAGTGTGTGGCCATCTGAAAAGCTCACACTGGCCACATGGGTTTGATTGAGCGAACGTTTGTGTTGGTAGGTCAGCTTGTTTTGCTCAAACTTACAATAAAAGTGCTCAGCTAATGGCTTCTCTAGAAGTGCTCGATTAAGTTCTACGACACTGCGTAAAGCAATATAGCTAGGCTTGAAGTCTGGGGGGTAAAGCTTGTCTGTGTTGGCAAACTTAATCCAGTCAACACCTCTTCTGACTAAATCCAGAGAGAGGCAAGCGTCATTGTTGTTAAAAGGAAAGTGACATTCGATACACTTTCCTTTCCCTATATCGGTTTTTAAAAAATCCCAAAGGGATGTTTCACATGAGGCACGGAATAGATTCGATTCATCTATCCTGTGGATAGGTGGGTTGTCCATAGATACTCCTTTGCAGGATGTTTGCTACCACTATTGAGCGCTTCCGAATTGAGAGGAAGGTATACCTTCTTGAGCCAATTTTTCCGCCAGTGGATTAACGGCCTGTCCTGCTGTCATTGCAGGGCTATTCGTCAGTACACTCATTAACTGATTTTGTGGGGTGTTATTCGCGGCTTGTTCTTCTCTCTTAACTTCTGCCTCGTATTCCTCAGCAAGTAAGGGGTCGAGTGGAAAGCCTTCAAGAAACACAATGTTTACGATAGCGCCTGGATTCACCTCGACAATAGGGTGATATAGCTCAGCCAGTTTGATGTAGTAATCAGCAAGCTTGCTGCCTACGCTTGAGGTAGCATTACCAAGTAAGTTAACTAACGCATCTTCGCCGTTAACGGATTGAGATGGCCCTAACGCGGTTGGTGTCGTGGTTTGAGAAAGTGCTTTTCCAGTTTCACCTAAACCAGTGAGAATTCCAGATACCCCCGCCATTTGAACAATCTTGCCATTCTTAAGAATGGTGGTGCCTCGAATGCCGTTACGACCGAAGTTGAATGCCGTAGCTTTTACAGGAATATCCAAGATGGCTCCGTCAGGTTGAATACAGCTCATTCGATTAGTCCGAGTGATGCCTCGGCTTGCGGATATCTCGCCGTACACTGAACCCGTAATCGTACAGTTGTTTAGCTTAGATTTTTTGCCGTTAGGTAGAACGCCTGAGTTAATGGTTTGAAAGACAATCGGTGCAGTGTCGCCTTGACCAGACACTCCTGCGTTCGCGTCCGCGCCACCTGTGACAACGGCAGTGACGAATGTTCCGGTTGGCACGTAGTTGTCAGTAGTGCGAAGGGATTTTGCTTCTTCAATCGTGGCTTGCCAGTGGAAGGACTGGGTTTCAAACCCCGCGCTATCAACGGGATTTCGCTGATTTTCTTTATACGAAAACTCACCTTCGTTGGGGTTGTTGTCGGAATATTGCGAAGTGGGGGCAGGAGGGTAACGATAGTCGCCAAAGGTGCTACCTTGACCATTCACGCTCGTTTGTTGTTCCGGTGGTAACTGCCCTTGTGTGAGTTGTGCAGTAAGTTGCTCTTTCAGGCGTTTGACTTCTTGAATCTCTTGTTCCCACTCCTGTTTGAGTTTGTCTGAAGTGACCTTACTGTTTCTTTCGGCTGCATCACCGATGTTGCCTAAACCTGTAGTTAAGGTTTGATTAAACGACTCTAGCGTGCCTTCAAATTTCTTGAGTACATTATTCATAGCATCAATTTGCAATTGCTGATTGGTGAGGGCGCTTTGATTATCTCTGTCGGTGAAGTCATCGGTAACAACTGCCCCAAAAGCAACCTCCTGCTCAGGTACTTGCTGTATCGGTGTTTGAGATTCTTTAACATATGCCCAGAACCCCACTGCTACCACAGAAAGTGACAGTAAAACTGAAAGAGTCGCGATGAGGTTGCGCTTCTTGGTTGTTTGATTGATTTCGGAGCCTTGCTCGAAGTCCCCTTTCGGCTCCGAGAAGCGAGCAAAAAATTTATCGAAAATCATTGGCTCCCCCTCCTGTTATTAAGTAAAGCGTGGTTGACTCACCTGGCTTTAGGTGAAAATCATCCAGTGATGCACTTCGAGCCGAGTAGCTATAGAACTGCGCCGTGGTGAGATCGACAGCGCTATCGCCGTTATTTGTTACCTGATAAATAATCCCTGAGTAGTCTTTACCAGAAAAGACCACTTGGGGCGTCAGTGGTAAGGCCGAGTTCTTTTTTGGCAGCGTGTTGGGGTCAACATGATGTACCGAGAAGCCAGGCACGGGACTGTGGTATTTCTTCCAGTTCATCATTGCCTTAGTAAACTCAACTAAAGCGGTCGGGTAATCAAACTCACGCTCAAAGACTGATTCTTGCTCTAGGTGCGCCATGGAGTAAGTAAACTGCGTAATGAAACCAGGCGTTGCTTTTGGGGTAACAAAAAGGGCGAATAAACGCCCTTTTTCCGTTGTGAGCTGCGCAGTAAACGGGGCGCTTATATTGATGTTGAGTTTGATGGAGCCTGTTTTATCTCTTTGCTCCGCACTTGAAGAGCAAAACCCACTAGGGCAGGTAATATCCATAATTCGGTCGTCTTTTACCCGAAGTCGGTTGACGTCCAAACTGGAAAGAGAAATAGGGATAGTGTCGCCATCATTAAAGGAGTAATTGATCATGCTGACGTTCTCAGCAGCAGCAATACCAGGAAACGTCAGTGTGGCAAGAAGAAGGATTAGCCTTTTCATTTTTTTTTTCCACACGGTTGATTGAAAGAAGAGAGATTTCGGCTTGCTCGTAGCTAAACGAAACTTCGTAAACAACATTTTTTTCTGGGTCTAGAGGGCGGCTACCCACATGCTTTTGTAGGTCGCCTGTAAACCGTACCTTTAAGTCCTCAAGTGCTACTTCGACTTGTACAACGTCGAAGCGGCTAGAAATATTCTCGGACTTTACTTGTTCGGCTTCTCGTAAGAGCCGAGGTTGAACGTTTGGCCATTGTTGCTCACTGACATAATCAAGTAACATTCCATATTGTCTATGGACATTGGCGGGTGTGATGTTGAGCTTTTTATGAACCATAAATTCTCCCATCATCTCAAGGTAAGGCTCATCGACATCGCCATCCGAAACGGTGAAGGCTTTTGAGATGAAAGGAGGTACGAGGGTTCGGCTCTTGTTGTTGATAGCCTGGTAAATGCTCATACCAAGCACAATGTTGGTAATGAGCATTGCCAGGAACCCCGCCAAGAGCAGCGCACTAAGTAGGCTTTTTGTCTTAAGGCGCTCATCTGCGATGAAGGAATCCAAGAGTGTTCTCCTTAAAATATCCAATAACGCCGCTCAGAAGAGGGCGTTCGAGTGAAGTAAGCACGGCTCAGTAAACCTTCAGTCCACCAATAAAAAGTCAGGGCTACGATGTTCTCACCGTAGCCCACTTTGATATACCGAATGCCACCGAACCATCCGAATCCAAGTATGATCCCAGTGATCGAATACCCTTGCCAAAAACAAAGGCCAAACAATATTGCAGCAGGGACAATCTCATCTCGCGGAAACCCCGCGAGACGTTTCCCTTTGTTCATGTGTCTGGGAATACTGAAAAAGAGGTCGGGATTTTCCATTTATGCAAGACCTACCATTGGTGCTCCAACTGACCAAAGGATGTTGCCACCAACAAAGCCACCTACCGCAGCCATCCAGTTTCGGGTAGTTAGTCCTGTAATTGCACTAACGATTAGACCTGTACCTAGCATTGCGGTCTCTACTGTCGAGCCTTTCCCCGCACTTTCTTTAATAGCGGTTTTACCCGTTGCAAAAAGGTCAGCGGCAAGCGCAGGTTGCGTTGCCAGAAGAGCGCAAGCAATGAAGAGGACAAAAGTTAAACCGACTTGTCGTTGTGTTAAAGTCATGAGTGATTTCCTTAGTTAACATGGGTTAGAAACAACAAACGCAAAACAGCGCCGATGGGCGCTGCTTTGAGAAAACTGTTTCGAAGGGAGATGGCGTTGTAAAAGCGCCAACAAATGAATTTGAATGTAGAAAAGGTGTTTAGGAAAGATCGCTATATTCAATATGTCTCACTATTTAGTGAGTCTCTTGCTCTCTTTCTTGGCCATGGCGGTTGTGGTTCAGGTAGCTTTCGATAAGTCCTTCTAAGCGAGCTTCTTTCAACTCATCATCTAAGTAACCTAGGTGCTTCAGTGGGTCATTATCACTAGAGATAGTTTGACTGTTGCTTAAGGCTTTATCGACTTTTGTTCTTTTTCTTGAGCAACTTAGGTGTCGGTGTTTTCCTGTAGGGCGGATACTCCATACTCGACAAGTTCCGTTGCTTGAGCTTGTAATAGCAACCTTACTTGTCTCATTAGATTCAGAGTTAGAGCACGTAGGCTCGTAAGCTATTGATTGCTTTAGTTCTGAACATACTTTTTTGAGTTCATCTATCGTTTTGTTTGTCGCCAAGCGTTCAGCATCGCGCTTAGAAACTCCGCACCGGATGAGCTTATTTTTGTAGATGTTTGCGAGCAACCTGTCCTCAGATTGAGATACGTGGAGCTGCTTATTCGAGTTTTCTTCCAACATATTATTTCCTTACCAACAGTTGATGTCCTATCACATTAATTTGGTCGGACAACCCAAAGCCCCTGCCTCGCTTGCTAAGCGTGGGGTGTGGTTAACGAATTATTTTGGGCATTCGTTGTAATAGACCCAAAGCCGCACTTTACGTTTACCAACGTTAAGCTTGGGGAGGTCTATAGCCATGGCCATGTTGTTAAAGTTTGCGCATCGCGTGAAATTTAGGATGCGCAGAGCCCTACGCTTGAGCGCAGTGGCGAGATATATAAGGAGTCGTTTGTTGATGTTTGAAAAGAATAAAACACAGGCACATCAACGATTTGAGACGGTCTCTAATTGGTGCTGTTCAATGAATGTTCTCTTCAAATATGGAATCTGCAAGTAAGCAGGATGTTGGCGAGTTCTTTATATTGGGGATTGATACCACGTGAGATATGGGCGCAAGTGTCCTGCATTATTTTATTAAGCCTTTGGGCAGGAACGCCATGAGATGAGTATGGGGCGGTATCAAATTAAATTTTAAAGAGCCAACCTAGACGTTTTTCGTCGTTGCCCATTTTTTGGGCTTTTATTTTGCGTGGGAATGTATTTGAAGTGTATTAACAAAGCAATACTGCAATTGGTTGCTGAAAAAGTGTGATTTTGGTTCTGATAAGATGGTGAAAATCTTATAAATTGCTTTTTTTCAACCAGTTAGAGAAAAAGTGTTGAATTTGAGACATTGTTTCAAATTATTTCATTGATTTATTGAAATGTGAGTGGTTTCACATTGAAAGCGTCCTATCACTTTAATCTGGTCGGACTTCCAGTGCCCTTGCCTCGCTTGCCAAGCGTTGGGTGTGATTGATGAATAACTGTGGGCATTCATCGTTAATAACTCAAAATCATCTCTCTACATTTACCAACGTTGAGTTTGATGTGAGTTATAAGCCATGGCCATGTTGTTAAAGAGCGTTATACCTATCTTTAGGTTCTAAAGTAGGATTTTTTGCCGCAAAAAATTTCTAATCTGCGGATAAATTAACTTGTTGCATCCATTTTTTGCGTTCAACTTCTGGCATTAAGTACCAGGCATTGAGTACACAGCGAGCTTCTTGTTTTTTAGAGCGACCGTGTCTTCTACTGTCTCTCTTAAGTCCTGCGTTCGCGTTCGGATCTAACTCAAAGTTGATGCTAACGGTTTGTTTCTTTGTCACGCATGCCCCTTGGTTTTCCGTTAATGCATGATCGTTTGATCAGTATGTTAAATATACTAAATACCATCACTTTCATCAATACATTTGTATAGTTTTACAATAAGAAAGTATAAGCAACTTTTGAGATTATGTGTGGTAACGACACTTATTTAATATTATTAAAATGCCTACCTATACCGTTGGTCAGAAAATACAGACACTTAGAAAAAGAATGAAGTTGTCTCAAGCCGAGTTAGCACGAAAGATTGGTGTAGCTCCGGTCACGGTTTCCAAGTGGGAAATTGAAACGTCTAAGCCAAAAGGAAAAAGCCTTCTAAATCTTTCTCAGCTATTTAATGTCTCAATGGATGCATTAATCAGCGATATTACTCCTATTCAGCAAATGAGAGAGCAAGTTGGAATCCCCTTTTATCCCCATATAGAAGTTTCGGCGGGTGTTGGCTGCGTTTGCGAACATGAGATAGATGAAACTTATCTTATTGATAAAACTTTTATTGACAGCCCTGGCACGACCATAGCAATCCGCATTAATGGCGACTCAATGGCCCCTGCTTTTTTGGATGATGCCGTCGTATTTATCGACACTGAAAAGAACCATGTTTCTGATGGTAAGGTGTACGTAGTTGTACATGAAGGCTTGACCAGGATTAAGCTTTTAGAGCAGATCCCCAATGGACTTCGATTGAAAAGTTATAATCCTAACTACCCACCGGAGGATGTCTTTTTTGATAAAGAAACTATAAAAGTTGTGGGGCAAGTCGTTGCACAAATACAAAAGTATTGATTTTTTTTCTTTTGTATAGCAGTGTGTTTTTGCTTTAAAAAAGCCGATCATCATGTATAATTAGTCGTAGGTTTTGATACCAAAGTGCATTACATAGCACGCTACTACATAGTTTTCTATGTAGTGTATTTTTCAAAACTAGAATGTGTCAGACCCTCAATCTGACTATATAGCATTCGCAAAAACCGCTTATTACTCCAACGGTAAGCGGTTTTTTTGTACCTGAAATTCAATAGCTTGATCTTTGTGCGATCTTTCTATAGATTGATAAGGAATGTTTGGCTTGAGACCCCAAACAACACATACACGTTGGAGATCTTATGAACGCATATCAAAGCGGCTCATTGCGAGCCCGTATACATGAACGCATACCCACCTTAAGACTTGATCAAGATAGCAACTGCTATCGAGTGAGATATCTTGACTGGAGAAGTATGTGTTATGACCTTCTCTAATCCAGAATCGATAGCCTCAGTTAACGAGCAGAAAAAACTATATGATGCGGAGTATCGAGCTAAACGCAAAGCGCGTAAGCACGAGCTTATTGAGCTTTTTCGTTCAGTTATCGACGTAGAACAACAGAAGAACCCAGATTTCGAGATAGGTTTCAAATCTAGACGTCTACTTCGCAATGGTCAGATCCAAACGCTACCGCCAGAATTTGGCCGTATCTTAAAAGCGCTAAGTGAATTTATTGATAACCCTAGTCGATTCCCTGCATTAAACGCATGGGGTGGGGATGCTATCAGTAATATTCAGTGCCGACGTTTAATCGCCAAGGTACTTGCTTGTATGTTGCCTAACACTGATTTGATTGGCGGTCGGATAGGATTGCCTACTGAAGCAGGGATTAAAACAATTAGTTATGATCAGCTTCAGGAGGACTACGTGTTGCGTTGGGGTGAATTTATTTCGCCTAAGTCTTTCAACAAGGTGATTTGTTATCTAAGACGAGCGGGATACTATCACGCAGAACGTATTAATGTTTGTGTTGATTCGAATGAAGGAACAATCCGTAGTGCCGCTGCATACAAGCAATTCACGGAACGTTTTTTTAGTGATCTGAAAGTTGTTCGCTACAACAATATTGTTGAATTAATCCTGGCCACCCGAGAAAGACAAGAAAAGAAAGGTTTACGCTTTAGTTGGATTAGTTTCAGAACTATTGCATCTGGTATCCAGGAACTCTTCAATGCATCTACCATGAACCGCTTTGCTGAAACAACAGCACACCTGTTCCAAGTTAAACAATATCATTCATCCCCTCATTAGACTTCTAAGTGTATCCGCGCAAGCGGAGGGCTCTTTACGTCTGGACTAAATTTTAGCTTACTTTTTGACCAGTCTCTGCTTTGTTTAGGAGCAGATTTAGCTAATTTTCTTAGCTATGAATGGTTTGTATGTGATCCGAGTGATGACAGCTACAAAGGTAGTGCAATAACAGAGCTCAATCAAAGAGTGCAAATAAAGGTCTCAATAGTGGGAAGCACTTATGAACACAAAGTATTTAAATAAATACATAACTAAAGATATAAATAAATATATGATCAGGGTTCGCGCTGACTGCTATAAGCGCAGCTTGTAGAGGCAGTGTGAAGCAGACAAGCGATAGCGCCGTCAGGTTACTATCACGATAACTCAACCATAAGTGATCTAAGTGATACCTCCCATAAATGCCCTTTAAATATATACGGCCTATTAACTCTTGCTGGGCATTTATGGGCCCCAAACTTAGCAAATTAGCACAGCGCCAAACTCCGAGATCGTGATAGCTAATTCGAACAATCTTACTCGCTACGCTCGCGCATTCTAGCAAGGAGAAGGGCAATTTTCGTACCATCACTATCTTCTTAACCATAAGCAATTACATCTTCTGAGAGTATGCTTCTTACTCGCTGCGCTCGCGCGTTCTGGTATTCGTCGCACAGCTCCTTATGGTGACGTTGTCACGGTAAGTTCAAATGGTTTCTTGAATTTTGCATGCAAAATTACGTTGAAAAACGTTAAGGATGAAAACCACCTGCTTAATGACAAAACATGCTTTGGAAGTAGGTAAAGCCATTGGGTGTTTACCTTTTGGCACAGAGATCACTTTATTCTTAGCGTTATCTTAGGGAAGAGATAGAGCCTAATAATTACCTCCGTTGAGAAAACCCGACGAACCACCACTTATTAACCCTCAATGCGAGCATTGAGGGTTTTTTTTGTTATTCTACTGTTGTCATATCTGCTTTAACATTTGAGTTAAGTGTTTGACTACAAGAATAGGGGTTTGAGCACCAATGGAACAGAAAACAACGTTAAGAAGGTTAAATGATTGTATTTGAAGGTGTATTTCCAGTGCGGTTATACGTCTTAATCCAATAATGTCGGCAACCAATCGTCTTACCTTGTCGGCGTTAATTAGAAATGAGCCCCGAAAAACTCAGGGCAAGCCATGTTAGACAATCTCAGGTTTGTTATCGTGTGGTCCAAGGGGTATGAAGCCCAACGGAACGGTTTTGTACGTTAAGCGTTAAATCAAGCAGTTAGAACAATATGACGTTTAAGTAGACCCTACGATCACTGGTAAAAAAACACCAAAATCAGTATTTGACATAACTTATGTGTCACCATTAGCTGTGTCATGACTTAAATGACATGCTAGTTTTTTGTTAGCGTACGTTTTCGTTCCATTGGGCATCAAACCCCTACATATACTCAAACAATGTCAGGGCTTAGCAAGGCGGGGGGAGATGTCCTAGTTAAATACACTACAACTAACCGCGCCGAACACGTTCAGAGCTAATATCAGCCGAGTCGGGCGGCTTGGTGTTTCGCTTGCACTTCGTGCATTGCTTATCCCTGCGGGGCTTAGACCGTTTGTGTAGGAACCCTAGACGGGCGCGCTTATGGCGCGAAAAAGGATCTTATGTCATGATGAATTTTGCATGCAAAATTCTTTACAAATGGACGTCAAATGAAAACTACTACGGCTTTAATTTTCTCTCTATTCTTTACTATTGCTCCAGTTAGTGCTGCTGAGTGCGACGCAGATTTCATTGCCCATAACCAAAAAGTTGAGAGCTTAATACAGAGTGGCAATGTTGAGTTAGCTGATGCTCAACGTGACTGCTTAGCGATAGAGCTTGGTAAATTAGAAGCAGGTAAAAGTCTTTATCCAACGTTTCGTAGTTTTGAACAAGAGTTTTTAACCTTACCTAGGGCGACTCAAATTTCGTATGGCCATCATTGTAAAAAACAACTGTTGAAGACTTTGTTGTGATTAGCGTTTATTAATAGGCAAAACCTATTAGTAAATATTAGCCACTGTATATATTATGTTTATGTAGACATTTGAACGGAGCTGCCTAGCAGTGTGTCTATGCCGCCTAGCTCAACGAGTTAGGTTGACGCCCAAGAGCGCGATGACCAAAGGCTCCAGTATCTACTTCTTAGAAGTACAATAACCACCTCTAGCGGGTGGTTTTTTTGTGCCTTATTTTCTGTGTCGCGGCGGTGGATTGATTGGTTTGTTATGATGGGTGTTATGGACAACCACTGCGAATCTAATCTTGCCTAGTTTTCTTGATTGTCCCGTCGTTCGTAGGAATGCGCTCTGAACATACAAGTTCAAATCGATCCCTTGCTTGCTTGCTCTTGATAGTTTGAAATAGATTTCGTAGTTGCCCGTTGGGACTGGGACTCGCATATAGTTTTGTCGCTGACCTTTCTTATGGTTTATAAACACATTTGCGGGACCCATGGCTTTGACGTGGCCTAGCAAATCAAACGAGCGAGTATACCTGTCTTCACAAAAAGTACGGCGCTCACCTTTCTCTACCACGATCAAACTATTGTCGTGCTCATCTTTATATCCCTTGGTGAAACAGTGGCAGCTAAAGGTGATTAGAATCCTATAGTGTTGAGCTGGCTTTCCGTCTTTTTCTGGTATGACATAATCCCAAGTGTGTGGGCGAAGGTGAGCCAGGTCCTTCACTATTCCATTTATCTCTATTGGTTGCCTGTTCATTTTTGGATACAACGACCTTGTTCTTACCTGTTTAGATATTCTATTCTAACTGAATTGAAAAAATTGTCTTCATATGAGGTCTGAAGCTCTTAGCTTTAACAGGCTACATGAAACCTTCAACCCACCTTCACTTTTTTGGTGCTGATTACGCATTATATGTTAAATGCCCGACTTCATCGCGACTTATACCAGGTTTTCGCTGCTTCGCGCTTCAACATGGAATAAGTCGCTTTTTTCTTCCCGAAATTGGCGCGTTCGCTCGCTGAAAGTTTATTACAGAATTTTGCTCATATTCGGCGGCTTTTAACCGTCTGATGTATTGGTCGGGATTTGTGGCCAAAGCTCCAAAAGATCAACTTTTCTCAATTGGCTGTCCTCTGATCGTTTCCCAATCGACAAAGATGCGATTCTTGTACTTTAGAGCGGGATACGGGATCGTAAAAAAGGTCACTGCATTGCAATGAGTGCAATTGTGCTGCATTTGGTTATGCTTCTCGATGCGCTCCCCGTTCGGGTTGAAACGGTAAAAGCCTTGATTGCATTTCTGACATGGGTATTCGACCCGATCCACATCCCCAACAGGGAAATAGCGGCGTTTATCAGATTTGTTTGTCATAGCTGCCTCTTTGGTTGTGTGTTTTTCAAGCGCAATGAGCTTTGTTACAATGTGTCTTGTTGCATTTTAAAGGAGAGCGTTGTGGCCAGAACCGAATTAGTTAAAGATATTGAATGCATTGTTGAGGGCATGGGCTTTGAGAAATCCGACTCTAGGGAGCCTAATACATATCAAAGGAATGTCTCTTATCCTAGCATTATTGAGGACAAACAAGATCGAGCCCATTTCTTACTTCACACTGGCCAAGGCGCGATACAAATCGCGGCAAAGTGGCAGGAAGTGAACGGAACTACAATAGAGAAGCTTGGCCATACTGTTCTTGATGCTGCCAATACTAACTTTGAACACTATATCGTTGTATGTGGTGGTGATAAATTGGTAACTCGAGCTATTAATTATTTGAACGATCACCGTCACATCGCGCCTAAGCTACGTTCAATGGAAGCACATGAACTCGAAGATTTCTTAAGTACTTACCTCGATGCTGTTAACTAAGATGTTCAAAGGGTATTTATACGATTCTATTGGTAATGAATGTTCTGAGGCTAAGCCTATAGAGTTGTTGGATTGCTTGGAGGCATCAATTGTCGAAGTAATGTTAACCTTTGGATATAGACCCATCGTCGTTAGTCTAGGCAATGGTTGGGCGCTGTTTGAAATCAGCCCCAAACAAAGGTTGATGGTAACGGAGGTCGAGAGTTAATCTCGACTTTTTCTTAAATTGCAGTTCTGCAATTTTCAGGGCGCAATGCTGCCCTACGGCTGCGCCTACCCGCTAGACCCCCACTAAAACAAATTTGTGGACAATCCGACCCGTCGGAACAACGCTAACGCTTTGACCACAGATTTGCTGTAGCGGTCGCCTTGAGTCGCTATCTAGGCGGTTTTAGATTGTTCTGCAAACAGGTCGCTGCAGAACGGTTTTAGCAGCATAAAATAATCACCGGTTCGCGTGGCAAAACCCCGATTTGTGATCTCATAATAGCAAGATCTAGTATTTCATGCTGTTGTGTAGTGCTTGGCGTAGTCCCGCTGCGTTATCGGACAGGACCCGACGCTGGCGTGGATGCTTGCATATCAAGTAAATGGGAATGTGTCTCCACCAAGTAACAGTGGCACTAACCAAGGTAGCATGGACAACAAACGATGAAGAACTGTTGGTGAGATATATATAAACATAGGATTACCCTCTTGTTGATGAAAAACGGGCGCAATGACCCTTAAAAAATCGTTCATCAACAAGTGGTTGTTCGCTGCCCTCAATTATACGGGGGAGATAAAAACGGTGCAAATCATAAACTTCGTACTAACATAAGTTGGTATCTTGTTGTTATTATTGCATTTTGTTTTTTTTAGGGTGTTATTAACCAATAAACGCCGCTCAAAATGTCGAGAACTCCCCTCTATTTCTTAGCTTGGATTTACCATGGTGTCATTTTGGCACCATTATTGACATGTGTTAATAAGTACGGTAAATTAAAAGATGAAGTGATAACTTCGCATTTCACCGGGTAATACCGCACCTGCTCTAAGAAACCGAAAGTTCAGAGAGGTCGGTGTTGTTAGTGATAAATAAAAAACATCGCCGAAAGGCGAAGGAGATTGGCAATGGCCAAGACAATAAATGAAAGAATCACCGCTAGGGTGGATTCAACAAATCGCGAACTGTTAGAAGCAGCTCTTTCATTGTCGGGTTTTTCTACGCTAAATAGTTTTGTTGCGCATGCTGCTGTGGCGGAAGCAAAGAAACTTATTGAGCAAAACGCACGTATTTCTTTATGTTCACAAGATGCTCTGGCATTTATTGATGCGTTAGATAGCCCAGTAAAAATGAATGATAAGTTTCTTAGAGCAGCTCGCTTGCATAAGGAAACTATAACAAATGAACATTGTACCCCTAGATAAAAAAACTCATGACCGCAACGCTTTTGATTGCGGAGAACCTGCGCTAAATAACTTTTTAAAAACAACGTCAGCCCAACACAACAATAAGTCGCTTTCGCGCACATTTGTTCTTACATCTGATGCCAACCCAGAACAAATCAAAGGGTTCTACTCTCTTGCCGTTTGCACTATAGAGTTAAACCAACTTCCTCCCGATATAGCCAAGAAATACCCAAGTGAAGTGCATTGTGCGTTGCTAGGACGTTTGGCTACGAACAAAGTTTATCAACGACAAGGGCTTGGATCGGTGTTATTGATTGATGCTGTTCGTAAATCCGTTGAAGCTTCAAAATTCGTACCCACTCCTATGATTATCGTAGATGCGAAAAATGTTGGTGTTAAAGCATGGTATGAAAGCTTTGGGTTTACACCATTCCCAGTGATGAAGAATCGCCTCTTTATGACGATGGCCACAGCTAAAGCCATGTTAGATAAAGTGGATGGTATTGGCTTGTAATAAAATAGAATCTGAAATCTCTACATGTCATATGCATATTAGAAAAACGGGTAGTTCATTATAATACAACATATTGTGTCTTACCCGAATTCCCCTACTTAGTGAAATTTACTCGCGCTAATCGCCATCGTGTCATATGCTCATTATGAGCTTCCTTCACAGTAGAGCCGTCCCGTTTGGGAGATGTACGGTGATACTTTGAGGGAGGCGTCCATGTAAGACATACACCTTCAAACCCCATATCAATGATTTACTTTTCATCACGATACCTTGATGCTACTTCAACCAGCAAGAAACGCATCTTATTAATTGGTGCTCTCCCTTTCATGTGCAGGAGTGGTTAGAATTTTAAGCAACAGCAAGCTGAATTTCGCCGTATTACAGATTGGAAAATTTAAAAAAATCAAGGAGTTGCGTATTTTTTTGGCCTTGATAGAGTTTCGTACTATCAAAAAGCTCATAGAGCAGGAAGCCTTAAGGGTAATTGGCACAGCAGAATAACAACCTCAAAAAGAGGACAAAACTTGGCAAAGTCTTAAGAAGGGGCTCGACATGAAACATACATGTAAAATGTCATACAATTTAAAGCAAAAACCGTGTACGTGTACGAAGTTTCTTTTAGAAATTTGTCTAAAGACCCGACATGGAAAAGTCCCCTCAAAAGAAACACCTAAGTTTTTTGAAGGAATCGGATAGAGGAACATGCTTTATGCGATTTAAATTGCATAAGCATGTTCCTGCTCGATAAGAGTGCCACTTTTGATTTTTTGTCGATTTAAGGATTGTTAGCTACGCTTACTTAAGATAACCCTACAGCCCAGATCTCTTGAAATGTTAAAATATTTTATACTTTTCTTTGTCGTTTTTACCGTGAAATCTATCGCAAATGAGATGAAACCCATAATTTCAATTACTGAGTTTTGTCCTTTTATGTGTACCAAATCTAACAAACAAGGCTTTGCTGTTGATATTGTCGATAAGGTTTTCAAAAATTCGGGCTTAGAAGTCAGTTTTGAAGCTTCCCCTTGGGCTAGAGCAGTTAAAAATGCTTCAAGTGGTGTTATCTCCGGAATTTTAGCTCCTGGAAAAGATGAAGCCCCCCTTCTAATGTATCCTAGTGAACCTATTGCACTACAACAAAATTGTTTTTTCCAAAACCATACCTCTTCTTGGCGTTACGTTGACAAAAGTTCATTAACGAATAAAAAAATTATTGTCTTTACATCGTGGGCACACGCTAAAGATCTAAAGCAAGACATAGGAGAGGATGAATATACCAATATTTTTACTGAATACTCATATGATGGGAACTATTACCAAAAAGCAATCAATATGGTGAACAAAGGTAGGGCTGATGCTTTTTGGGCAGACCCAAGTGTGATAAAATATTTGAAACTGGAAGGGAAGGTTGGAAATGCTGGGTGTATATCTTCACATTATCTTTATGTGGGGTTTAGTCCTATAGATAAAGCATTTTCCCAAAAGCTTATTGAAATTTTTGATAATGGTTTCAAGCAGTTAAAGCGGACAGGGGAATACGAAAGTATTTTGGAACATTACAACCTAACCAGTGCTCTAGAGAGTCCTGAAATTGATTACCACTAACAACATAAGAGTCGCTCTTTTAGAGGAACATGGACAGGACTCCCACCTATAAAAATACGCGACACTTGTCTCGGTACACTGCCTCAGTGAAAAATCCAATGTTCTTAGGGAGGTCTTTACTAACAAGGGCTCATTATAATCTTGTGGTGGTCATTTCTTGAAACCTTAAAGGTTTATTATCTCACTTGGATTTAAGTACGAACTGTTACATCTCCTTGTCTATTTGGAACGGCAACGCCTCACCGACACTGACTTAGAATTAGCCTATCTTAGGTATTAAATGTCCAGATTTCTTTTCAACTCATCGAAAAGTTTAGTTTTTCTGCTTACACTTATAGAACTGCGCACATAATTATTACTAACATCTGGTCTTGTTGTTATACGCACGCTGTATTGAGGCTGGTTCACAAAGCGTCGGTTGGCGGTTGTCCTCTAAATTTAGATTACGGATATGGATTTTCCGTGAGAGGTTTTCGTTATGAAAATTGCAGCAAAAATAGTACTGGCATCTACACTTTTGTGCTCTTTGGCCGTCGTCGCCACTGGCGTGATTGTTGGATGGCGTTCGTCGGATCTTTCTGAAAACGCGTTGTACCAACGCGCCAATAGTCAATTAATTTCTGTTCGAGAAATTAAGAAAAATGAAATAGAAAGTTATTTCAAACATATCGGTGGACAGATTGTAACGACCGCTAATTCAGTAAGTGTGCAAGATGCGATGATGCGGTTTCAAGAAGCATTTGCCGCATATCCAATACAAGACGTCTCTGATAGTGATGTAGAGCAACTGCGTAACTATTATCAATCTAGTTTTGGGGCAACCTACCGAAAAGCCAACGATGGAACGTCTGCCAATGAACTTCAAAAGCTCAAGTGGCTTTCCCCGAAAGCAAAAGCGCTGCAGGCCAGGTACATAGGTACGAATCCTAACCCTTTGGGTGAGAAGCATCGGCTCATGGGTGACTCACTTGGTACTGGCTACGACCAAGTACACAGTACTTATCATCCCAGTATTAAAGGCTTCTTGGAAGCGTTTGGTTACTATGACATCTTTCTTGTAGATACCGCTGGCAACATTGTCTACTCAGTGTTTAAAGAGCTTGATTACGCGACTAATCTCAATTTAGGTCCATATGCGAGCAGTGGTATCGCAAAAGCGTACAAACAGGCACTTAGCCTATCCGCGAGCCAATATCACCTAGAAGATTTTGAACCCTATTTCCCCTCTTATGAAGCAGCTGCCTCTTTTATTGCCACTCCGATAAAACAAGAAGGAAACACATTGGGTGTATTAATATTTCAAATGCCCGTTGATGAGATCAATCGTATCATGACGTTTAACGGAAACTGGAGCTATGCAGGGTTGGGAGATAGTGGAGAGACCTATTTAGTAGGACAAGATGGCTTATTAAGAAGCGAATCTAGATTTTTGCTTGAAGACTCAGACGGCTACTTCGCAGCATTGAAAGCGGCAGGGGTTGGTGCTAGCACATTAGCGCAGATTGAAGGTAAATCCTCTGCTATTGGTCGTCAGCCTGTATCAACAGAAACTTCAAAGGCATCACTTAATGGGCAGAGCGGGTCAGAAATCGTTAAGGACTACCGAGGGGTCGAAGTACTCTCCGCCTATTCTCCTGTTAAGGTTGCCGGGTTAACTTGGGGAATCATAACGGAAATCGATAGAGAGGAAGCTCTAAAAGATCTTAGCACGCTGACCAGCGCTTTGGCGGTGACGGTAGCCACCAGTATTGGGGTAGTGGTAGTCGTTGCAACCCTGATTTCATACTTCTTAGGGAACAGTATTGCTCGCCCTATCAAACGCGCGAGTGAAAAAATCCAGCAAATCAGCAAAGACAATGATTTAACTCAGCGCTTAGAGGTTGAAGGTAAAGATGAAATGACAGACCTGGCGACTTCTCTCAATGGTTTGTTTACGCACTTGCAGAAGATTATCGGTAAGTTTGGTCAAGCGACCAATAACTTGAACAGTAATACACAAAGTATGGCTGGGAATATGAACAGCACACGTGATTCGGTTGCCGATCAGAACCATAGAACTGAATCCGTAGCGACTGCAGTGAACGAAATGAGTGCTTCAATTGCTGAAGTAGCACAGTTTGCGACTTGCGCTGCCGAGTTTGTGAAGCAAGCCAATGAGACTGGTAGCGAAGGTGTTCAGGTCGGACAAAACCTGGGAGAAGAAATTGCTCGTCTGGATTCTGAAATGCAGACGGCAGTTTCTGCGATAGAACGTTTACATAATGAATCGAACTCAATTGGTGAAGTGTTGGATGTGATTCAGGGCATTGCTGAGCAAACCAACTTACTCGCCTTGAACGCCGCAATAGAGGCAGCGAGGGCAGGAGAACAGGGACGAGGTTTTGCGGTGGTGGCAGACGAAGTTCGATCGTTAGCAGGAAGAACTCGAACGTCTACAGAGGAAATTCGAGGTAAGATTGAAGCGCTCCAACGCGAAACGAACAGTGTGTCGAAAAGCATCGAAAATGCAAATAACACTGTTTCACAGGGGGTTTCCACCTGTAATCAGAATACTCAAATGCTCGAGCAGATTGTGACAATGCTTAACGACCTGAATGACATGAACGTGCAAATCGCGGCAGCAACAGAGGAGCAAAAAGCAGTGACTGACGAAATTAGTGGTAGTATCACCTCTATTGCAGATGCATCCTCAGCGGTCTCTATTCAAGTGCAGGATACGGACGACGTACTCCAAGGCTTGTCCAACGAAGCGGAGCAATTAAATTCAGAAGTGTCACAATTTAAATACTAGACACTTAGGGTTATTGGTTGTTGGAACACAGGCCTATTGAATTTTTTACATCCGAACAAAAGGGCAGTCATGTGGCTGTCTCTTATACACAAATCCCTAAGCCACGGCTTGGGGATTTTTTTGAACTAATTCTGTATTCCATGATCTGATCATCTAAGCAACGACAAGGATGATTATGATGACCTATATCGAACCCACTCTCTGGGCACAAAAACAATTCGGCCAAGCTAACCTCAATGACCCTAGGCGAAATCAAAGACTCGTTGCTCTCGCTGCTTCACTAGCCGAGCAACCCGGCGTACCCGTATCGAAACTCATCATCTCCCCAGCAGATATGGGCTTTATCCGTAATGAGCAAATCAAAGCGGAAGATATTGCAGAAGCCGGATTCTATGTCACGGCACAAGAGGCTTTAGAGCAACAAACACTTCTTGCATTAGAAGATACCACTTCTCTAAGTTACTCTCATCTCAGCATACGAGATGAACTCGGGCACTCCAATCAAGGCAATCGACACCGAGCTATGTTCGTTCACTCAACCTTGCTTTTTGCTCCCGAAACTCAAACAGTTATTGGCTTAATTGAACAACAACGATGGACACGAGATATTGAAAAGCGTGGGCAACGGAATCAGTATGAGACTCGACCATACAAAGAAAAAGAAAGTTATAAATGGGAGGAAGCCTCTCGCCATGTCGCGGAGCGACTGGGCGATAAAATGCCAGATGTTATTTCTGTGTGTGATAGAGAAGCAGATTTATTCGAATACCTCACTTACAAACACGAGCAACAACAACGATTCCTCGTCCGCTCAATGCAAAGTCGCTGCATCAAGGAACATGATAGCCGTCTTTATGACTACGCCTATAAATTGCAATCAGCAGGAAGTAAAGTGCTAAAGATACCGCAAAAAGGCGGCCGTAAAGCTCGCACGGTTTATCTGAATATAAAACATGCCCCCGTAACGCTAAAGGCTCCCGCCAATAAGAAAGAGTTCGACAATATCTCTCTCCACTATGTCGGATGTATAGAGCAAAGTGAAAGTGACGATAAACTCGAATGGCATTTACTCACATCTGAGCCGGTAAAGAACAAAGAAGAAGCACTTAAAATCGTCGGTTATTATGAGAGACGTTGGCTAATAGAAGATTTTCACAAGGTTTGGAAAAGTGAAGGAACTCAAGTGGAGCAAATGAGAATGCAAAGTAAAGATAACTTAGAAAGGCTCAGTGTCATTTTCGCTTTTATCGCGACTCGGTTACTCCAATTAAGGTTTATGAATGAATCCAAAGAGCTATCCAAGGGCAGCTGCGAGCAGATATTAAAAGGCAACGCATGGAAGCTCATGTGGCTAAAATTGGAGAAGAAAAAGTTACCGAAAGAAGCGCCAGATATATCATGGGCTTATAGAGCTATCGCACGATTAGGAGGATGGAAAGATAGTAAACGGACAGGTCGTGCATCTATAAAGACCTTATGGCAAGGATGGTTTAGATTACAAACCATCCTTGAGGGATATGAGCTAGCTAAGTCTCTTGATTAAACCGACTTGTGATCAAGAGACAGGTCATGGGGAACCCTTTTGTTCGGATGAAGTTCAGTTGACCTGCAACAATTTGAATGAAGCTGACTCTGATTTAAGCCTTCAACGACGTGGTTATCAGAGTCGTTTCGGTATCACTTTACAGTTAGTTAGGTTGCGTTCGATTTCTAGGAGGCTTTCCGTCCACTTATGTGTGTCGTGAACATACCAATACCGGGAGTTCACGTGACCGTTCCGGTTTTTTTGGTCAGATAAACTTTCCCACCACTATTATTGAAGAATACGATTAGATGAAGATATTATGGCGATGCTTTGGATTGTTTGCAGTTCTGCAAAATTCGAGGGTGTGTTTAAGTATTTATTTACAAAAGTCACTGTCTAGTCAGGCGCAAACCTGTTGGGTATGTTTTACAAAGAAACGAAAGGATTTACGATGGAAACGACGATTAAACAACTTAATCAACTGCTGCTGCAATCCCATACAATTATTGACAAAACAACTGAAGGTGGGGTGTCGGTGGGCGTTGCTCAGTATGTACCAGAACTGAATGCGGCGGTCGGTTACTTACAAAATAGCCAGAAAGAGAAGATCGCAATTTCAGTTAAACCTCAGTGTCCTACGGTGTACTTAGTGATCGGCCACAAGAGTGGAAATGATATTAAGGTACAAAAGGAATATCCATCGTTAGCAAGCCTAACTGCGTCTGACCTTACAGACCTCTGTACTACTCACCTAATCAACAGATAACGAAATTGAACCACAAGTTTTCGTGGATTAAAGAGCCTTTACTCGATGCGCTCCGATTTGTAGCGCATCCGGTAAAGTTTCTACACAGAGGGAAAAGGATATCGAAAATCTTTCATCACTAGTTCATACACTCAATGCTGAAGAACAAGACTACACCTACAAGCTAAATTTAGGGAACATGGCTTTCATGCAGTTTAAGGAATGTGAATCAGAAGTTAAAAGCATGCTAACTTCCTTTATAAACAGTCATTCGACCTGCCTATACTGAAAAAAGGGCTTTAATGCCCTTTTAATACCCCCGACAGCTTTGTCAAATTTGTTTGAACAATTAGATAAACAAATACAAACAATGGGTCGCATATAATATTTATCGTAGAGCTTCCAACGAGTAATGATGACTCAAACCATGATTGGTCTTCTAACACTGACGCGTTTATTAGCCAAGAGTATGGTATTAAACTAATGACTAGACTAAAACATATCCAGAAAATTATCTTTAACCACTTAAGATTGACCTTGCCATCGATAGCAAGGAACCAGATGCCAAGTGGCGCGAATAGAAGGAACACTTCAAAGTAAATCAAATTCGTAGCACCTCGATAGACTGATACTCTAAAACTAGACTATTTCGGTTCCTTAGTTCATCTTAATTTATTGATCGCTCTTGCAAATTTCAAAATTTTCGTTGAGATTTTAGCTTCAAATTCAGAGCTGATATCTAGAAGAGCGATACCAACCCAAATTTGTTGTGGCGTAACCAATTGTCCAGTTGGAAGCTCCAAAAAAATCGTTGCTCATTAGAAAACCCTTCCACTCTTTCGAACCTGATAGCTCAAGCCTACGCTTCATTCTCATAAGACGTTTGCATTCTTTTGGTATCGGTTTTCCTCTGTCCCAATCTTTATTTTTTTCACACTTTTAAAACCAAGTTTAGCAGCCTGTTCCATTGATATACCGTACTCAAACTCACGAAAAATATAGTTTTTAGTCATTGCCGTGGTACTTCATGACTCACTCTCTCAACACTGAAAGAGTGTATAAATACATAGTTTAGAATGATACGAGTTGAATTGAATAGAAAGACTCGCAATACGCATTTAAGTAATTTTTACTTATCAATGAATTGGTATCTTCTGTGATTTGTTGTTACTTGACCCCTAAAATTTTTGTTTGGCTTCTAAGTCTGAATGCAATTCGTCGATAAATAAAGATTCTCGCCTTGTCATTCGGTCTGCAAGCATCAAACGTCAGTGCCTATTTAACATTGCGTCGAATTAATTTCATTATTGGGAGAAGGCATGAATTTGTTGATTTTCCAGGAGCTTGTCCACTGTCAGTTTATGGACATCAATGGCCCTAGGGTTATGAAGATTGATAACAATCGTTTATTTACGGTTAAATCCGCCTTCTTGCGCGACCGTCGCGCAGCAATAAACGCGAGGGTTGTTCATGGAGGCTCACTGCGGCTTATCTCGGTGTTATCCCCATAAAAATAGGCATTGTCGTGAATTATTTGACAGATTTTGGTTTGGTGTCATCGACAGGAGGGAGAATGGTGTGGATATACCAATACAAGAAGACAACGATGATAGTGTCGGCAAGGATCATTAGATCGTTGCCAATGAGTAACGAAGTGGTGTAATCCTCACTGGGCATGGTAAGCAAACCAATATTCACTGACCAAGAGTAGCCAATCACCACCATTGTGAAAGAAACCCCCAGTGAATACAAACGACGAATGACAGCCGAAGACAATCGACTTCTAACGATCAACCCGAAGATCACTAGTGGGATTAAAAACAACGCAATCTCGACATAAATCATCCTAACGCTCCGATCACAATACTGTTGAGTAAAGTGTATACCAAAACTAACGCTCAGATTGCTATTGAAACTGTATACCTACTTTATTGCCACTGTTCTGTCTTCAATCAAACTCGTTCGTTTGTATTGACCCAGTGTGGTTTTGGATCGAATTGATAAGGATGACGGTGACTACTATCTCAGATCCCCTTACTGATCGGGTATGAGTACTTGAGTTTGATGGCTTCAAATTAGGCCACACCACCAAGATGCTGACTTGCCCATTAACTAGACAAAATACCTAATCTGAAAGACTTACGGTCCCTGACAGAACCGACCAAATTAAACAAGCTGACCTGTTTAACCTTAAGTTGTGGAACAAAGAGTTTACAATGACGGTAGCTCAAAAAGTGAGCATGTTTGCCGTTTCCATTACCTAGGTGACGGCGATTGATGGTGTAATCGGAGTCTTTTCCGCATTTTGCTTTTTGCGGCTTGGTTCAATGGATAGCTAAGCCTCGCAGGGAAAAAAGAGTGCATAACGTGAACGAAACAGCAAGCCACTCGACTGGCCTATAGGAGCGCAGTGACCCTGCGTAGATGCTTGATATCAACGCCCTACCTGCTAGGCGCAGAGCCAAACTTCATTTCTTATGAGGTATCTGGCATCTATCCATCAACCCACGTGCATGCCCGGTTACAAAGACCGAGCGGCGAGCAACGTTATGCGGAAGAAGGAGTTCGTTCTTTTTATTGCCGATTATCACTGAATACTGCGAGTCAGTTAGATCGCTCTCTCAAGTCAGCGGGGTTTAAGATGGAACAATGCAATGCATGCTCGAGAAACCATCAAGTGATATTGATAGAGTTCTTTTCTTAGACAGGCACACAAAGACATTGAGGTATCAAGTTATTTGCCGTCCCCCTCAAGCTTGCGAGTGTCTTACAGTGTTGGTAATTTTATGCAGCTCAGATACACCAAGAGTCAAGTAAGATCAGTGTTAGATACAAATGGGTGAGATATACGAGGTCACTATGTCGATGTACCATATGTAGACAAACACGACACAGCATAAGGTGTAAGGTTTGGAGGCGTTCTGGATTCGAGCGAATGCGAATCATCTTCCGATGATTAAACTCATCAACTTTACGTCATACAGCGCTGACGATGAGCAAACATGGCATGACTTTGGCAAACACTTGTTGAGTCGGTGTAAAGAAATGGTGTGAAGCCTATGTTGTATTATTCGATGGTTTACCTAGGACGTTGACCTATGCAGTGCAGGGATCTAAGCGCTCCAACAACAATGTCGTTCCCATTCTTCCTCATAGCTGAGTGTAGGGTGCATTCCGAACAGTAGGGGAAAAGAGGTCATGGTTCACACTGAAAAGCCCAAATCAGGCAAAGGACGAAAGGCTTGGGAGAGGTTTGAAGAAAAACACGGCAAACCGCCCTTTAGTGTCGAGTACGTGACAGATTATGACAGTGAATACAAAGGGTGGATTTGTGAGAGATACCCACAAGGTCAGAATCCCTATGCGTCGGCTTACGGCGGTGATCGTCATGGTCATGTTTTCTATTTTAGTTGCGAATTATAACCAAGGTGCGTAGCCATGCTAAGGACAGGTGCATTAATGGTGATATTGCTATTGGCTGGGTGCGAGCAACGAACTGATTTTGATGCTTGTGTCGAGTACTACACTGAGTTGGCAAATCGTGACTCTGCTATACCAAAAGAAAGCAAGGAACAAGCCGCAGTCTGGTACATACAGCAAGAATGTGGCGTTAAAGGAAATTAAGGGGAAAGGAGTGGATTGGAGTAAAATAGACAAGCCCCTATCACTGAGAATGGCAATACTTAAATTGCACGATGGACAACAAGATATCGCCAAGAATACTCAAATAAATGGTCGCCTTGTTAAAGATAAAATTTGGCTTCAAATAGCGAGAACGGGACTCACTCCTTATGACGTAGCTCAGTACGCAAATATGGAAGTAGAAATGTCGGATGAGATTTTTAAATTATTGATGGATTCTTGTAATTGTCGGCTCTATTGTGCAAAGGAATAGAGAATCATGACTAAGTTTATGACCGTGTAATTAAGTACGAGGAAGGCGCGATATGTGGCGCACTATCATGTCAAAGGAACAAATCAAGAAAGAGTACACGCACTACGCTTGGATGTTTGGAATTGTGCCTGTTTATCTACGCATAGATTCAGAAGGCCAGATAGAGCAAATGTGTACTCGAAATTATGTGCCAGTCTGGACAGGGCAATTAGCTCGCTTTCTGTTTCGAATTTTTGCATTGCCAATTGAGTTAATTGGTCAGGGCGACCGCTTTGTGCAGCATTGGTTCAAAATCACCGGAACGATCAAGTAACGAGTGGAAATGAACCCTTTTGCTGAACTGCAAAATGGAGTACCACCTAACTATTACTAATCACTCCTAGCTACCGGAGCAATCAGTAATAGTTGGCCTTGGAATAGTCACCAATACCGGAGCAAGCGGTAATAATAAGGCATAATCCTACCGTTTTACTGACTGTTTCGGAGTAGAGCGTAACAGTTGCCAGAGGAGTTAGTCGTAATTGCCTTGTATTTTGAAAACCAAACGAAGATCCCAGAGTAGAAACGTTACTTACTGCAATAAAGTGGTGTTCGAACAAGCAGAACATTTTCACACAATAACTGCTGCAAAAAATAGCGGAGGGAAGGTTTGCCAAAGTTGCTTAAAGCAGTGGAAGATTGAGCGTCCAATCAAGGTATCAAGTGCGAATGCTAGAAAAAGGCCAAAGAAGAAACGCAGAGCTTTTGAAGGCAAGCAGCTTATAGCAAAACCCTGCCCAGAAAGGATTGAGTGTTACTCGATAGATATTGATGAACAGCGTTTGGATATTACGACTGTCTTTAAACTCCGTACAATTGCTCTATATATCGCAAATAACTAAATAGCAGGACAACAGTCAATTAATCATAGTTTGCAACTAAATTTCACTGTTAAATGTCACCTTAATCATACCCGTATGATTAAGGGGTGATATATGCTTTACCATATGTTCATATGGGTATGATTAAGGTTACTTTTGAGTATTAGGATTAGCGCACAGCAAAAGAATGCAATGTTGATGATTCACTACATCGAACTCAATCAAGGTCTTCATACTCCAGTACATACTAGCTATCTACGTAAACAGGTCAGCCAGTCGTTATGTAAAGAGTTAGCCTCTAATAACTTCTTGGTAGGGTTAAGGACATTGGCAGACAACGGATATTTAGTGTACCAGGCGAATGAAGATAAGTTGCTAAATGCTTCAGCGCGAGAGAATGAAAACATGTGGCAACTTACTAGTAAAGGTCGAATGTATGCAAAGGAATTACACTCGGCGAGAATGCGCCCTAAACGGGCTTATACAAAGAAATCAAACAAGTAGGGAAATTAAAATGGCGAGAAAAACCACTTTACTATCCGAATACGGTTGCAGTCTTGTTCTAGTCGAAGAACTTGGTGCCAATGGAGCCGTGTTATCTACCTCATACGAAGTTATCGATGTCGATGGGAATATCAAATCATATTCTAGCAAGGTGGCTGCTAAGTCTGCTTATGCGAATCGAGTTTATGAAGCAGAACAGCGTTTGGGTATTTCAAGCTCACCAGGTATGGGGATGTGACTTACAGGGGGGGAAGTTGGAGATGTTATCGATGACATTCCAGTTTCTGTTGTTGAAGAAGAGTAAGGGGACAAATTTACTACTGAATTTTGCATGCAAAATTTTAGTTGAGTAGGTGATGAACGTTAATGTTGACGTGTTACACATGTCAACTTCAAAGCGTAACCGAACAATGTGAATACTACCGTTATTACAATGGTGGGGATTTGTAAATGTGTCATCCAAAGGAGAATGTGTGAATAGAGATATGACGACTTATCGAGTCACGAACATGGAATGGTTACATAAAATATTCAGTTGCCACACAAGTCGAGATGGCTCTGGCTTTTGGTTTAGAGGGCAAGCGGATGAGTCATGGGAATTACTACCTATGGCTGGAAGAGATGAATATCTTCTTCCGAAGAATAGAAATAGAGATCTAGGCCGTTGTTTTGAATGGACTCAGTCAGCTTTTGCTATGACCGATCTGATGGATAGTTTTGTTGAGAATATGGCGATTGCGCAGCATCATGGGCTTGCTACTCGATTACTTGATTGGACCAAAAATCCGTTAGTAGCCTGTTTCTTTGCAGTATGCAGCGACTTAGACAAAGATGCGACGGTATATGCTTTTGAGTCATTATCCATTGATATCAGAGCAACGGACAAATTAGCTAGAGAAGCACTAGAAAATCATGAGGGGGTTATGTGTTACCAACCCAAAGCAATTAACCGTAGGCTTGTTAGTCAACAAGGATTGTTCACTATTCATTGTCCTCCAGGTATACCATTTCCAGTGAGTAACTCGATAGTGGATGAAGATTCTACCAACATCAAACGGTTTATCATACCTAAAGAGATGAAACATGAAGTAAGAAGTATGCTTGATAACTATGGTATTAACGAGGCATCTCTTTTCCCTGACTTGGATGGATTGGCGAGATATGTCAACCGAAAAACTAGACATATGAAAGAGAGGTATTAAGTGCTATGAAAACCTTTTTAAGTACACTATTTTATTGAACCATGATCCTACAAGTTTGGACATTCACTTTTGAAGTTTGGTGAGACGTCATAAAAATTTTGGTCTACCGAAGAATACCATTTACTTGTGAGCCTAGTTGAATACTATCTAAAGCCAGTTTGGTAAAAATCATAAAGGTATGTTTATGGCTAAGTTAGGTATGTGTTCCATTTACAGTTTTAAATTGAGCCCCAAAAGTAAAAGAGCTGTCAGTGATATCAAAAGTATTTTGGATAGTGGTCAATTATTGCAAGGCGTTTTAGCCGCAACTCCGTTTTACAATATTTTTGCATCTCCAAGTGTCACGAAAAGCCCGTTTGAAAAGCTGATTACCATCAGAGAGCACGATTGGGACACGTTTGTTAAGGCAATGTCTGGGGCTCATTTACATACGAGAAATCAAGTGTTCATGATTGCAAATGAAAGAGAGGTATTTACTTATGGTGATGAGCAAAAGTTCTGGTCATGTGTTAGCAACGCTTCTAAGTAGTTTGTTGGCATCGGCTTATAGTCATGCGGGATTGAGTGTTGATGAGGCGGGTAAGCAGTGGTACACGAAATACGCTGAGTGTGAGCAACTTGCCCTTAACAATGAAGTCGAATTTCCTGTTAATAGTTGGTTTGAGTCTTTGTCACTCAAAGACAAGAGGTCGGTGATTGGGTACGTGTATAACTACAACATGAACTTATGTACTAAAAAAGAATTAACTGAGTTGGCGAAAGCACTAGAGGGACATGAGTTAGATTCACCGTATCATGATGTCGTTCGGCCTTTAGATGAAATCTCTTCGGAAAGAATGTCTGGTATCGACAAAGTGAAAATCTTAGAGATTCAACGTAACTATTCAGAGCCATTCAGTGTTAGGTATGTGATTTCAGACCTTGAATTACTATAGGCTTGAAGCGATTCACACGAAAAATTTAAGTAGCAGGTAAGTTATGTCACAAAGTGAGCAATACATGAGAAATCTTTTAGAGGATATTCGTGCTGTAGTAGAAAGTCATCGGGGTGAAAACTCTAGATTGTGCCAGATGCTAACCAACTTGCTTAAGAGATCAGATGAAAAAGGTGAACAACCTTTTAAAGTTCGCAAGCAATAAGGGGGGCTCATGTGGAATCTAATTAAAAGTGCAGCTTTAGTCGCTGGGTCAGTGCTTGGTGTTGTGGATGACGAAAGTGATGGCAAATTGCCTTTGCATACTAGCCAAGATGACGGTGTATCTAACGATACATATTCAGATGGGCTAAATGCTTTTAAGCGAGACCTTACAGGCGATCTACATGATCCTTTTGGGGGGGCAACAGACGACGAGCTTTAGCTTCATCAATGGTATTTAAAGGAAACTAAGTTATGGCATGGGTTATCGAAGTTACGGAACGCCTCAAGGTTCGCAACAGTGCTAAAGGGCTTGATAGATCTTACGTGACCTCAATTAAACGATGTGGAACGAACTGTTCACTTACCACATCTTTCGATAATGCAAAGGTCTACACAACCTGAAAGCACTTTCAAAAACTATTGGATTTCTTCAATGAATCTGGAATCGCTTACAAAGTAATTCCCATTAACGAAAAAAGGTAGAAAAATGTCAGTTAGGCAAGCACAGAAAAAGACGAAGAAACAAAAGCGCGACATCAAGAAAAAGCGCGCGGCTAAAGCATCTGCAACTCGACAACACAAAGTGAATAAAGCCATAAAAGCGCATAGCTTTATTGAAGCTCCTTCCGCGATTTCATTTACAGAGCCACCTAAGTTTTATATTGGTTGTGTAAATGAGTTCATCGGCGATGCCGAATATGCTTTTATGGTATCAGATGGTAATTATGTCGAAGGGATTGAGGTCGCTATCTACCCTGCAACTGAAAGTTTTAATCGTTTTATAAAACAGCGCATGCTTGATGAAGAACAAGATGTTCCATCACTTGAAGGGGCTAACTGGATTGTCGTCAAGCTCAAGAATATGTTGTATATCGACTCATTTATCGAACTTGATGATGCCAAACAATATGTACAGGCTAGCTTCCCTAATGTAAAAGTTTTCCGACTCGATTCTTTGGGAACGAAAGACTTACCGTATGGAGAGTTAGAGTTTGCTCCGATGCCAAGTCTTGAATCATCGACAAAAGAAGAATGGATAGATTTTGCATTGCATTCAGAAGATGCTTTGGGTTTTCGCTTTGATGCAGATGATGTCATTGACTTTATGCTTCAAGACTTGGTAGATGCTTACAAGGCAAGTGTTAGCTTAGTAGAGGAATTTTCTGAAAGAGGGAGTGTGGTGTCAGCTTTAAGCTTTGCTGATAGTCATGGTTTAAATGGTGTTAAGGTTGGAATTCACACACTTCAAAACTTCCATGAACACTATGCAAGGTTGAGGGATAGATAACGTAAATTAAGTCGTATTGGGCTAATTGTTCGTTGGAGCTAAGGTGAACTACATCCGAAGATCTATGCGATTTTGCATGCAAAATTTTCAAATAAAGAGAACATCATGAACCATAATTTATTTACAGTGGCATTGCTTTCTATTCTTGGGAGCACACCTGCCTTGGCCGTGAAATCACCAGAGCAATACGTTTATCAAGTTGCATTATTCAATGGCGAAAATCAGCTTTATAAGCACTCTAGTTTTACATATGCGAGTAACCAGTTTTCCAATGGAAATAATGTTCCGTATTTCATAAAAACATGTGAGAAAAAAGGTTCGAAAACTATTAGTAAGTCAGGTGGTAAGCAGTTCTATGAAGGGGTTGCCTATCATATTGATGTTCAAGCCGCTACTGTGAAGTTTTTTGAGACGGTGATTGACGAATCTACGTATACAGAACCAAAAGAAACCGAGTTTGACCTATGTATGAATACGGGAGAACCCCAAGAGGTGGAATACGAGTACAAGGCCAAATTTGATTTAACAGAATCAGGTGTTCAAAGATTTACATTCGACAACAATCGTATAGTAGAAATTGTCGTGCAAAAAGAAGGGTAAGAGTAACGTCGGTGAGTGTACAGGGGCAAAGCAGGGTTTCAATTTCGACGAAATTTTGCATGCAAAATTCTAGTCCAAAAACAGCTAACCATTAGGAACTAACCATATGGGCCATGCTCTACACTCACTTTGCTTTATAGTCTTTCCCTTGGTGTTTGTGTTTACCATATTTAACCTGGGACATATCCTGTTTGGAAAGGCTGTGTTTAATCACCCTATTGCGCGGCATACTTATTCGTTATTTGGGTTGATTGGTACACCTATCCATGAGCTCAGTCATTTGGTGATGGCACTACTATTTGGCCACAAAATTACTGGAGTAAAGCTTTTTTCTTGGCGAACCAAAGCCTATGTTAGCCACTCTTACAACGCTTCATCCTCATTCCAGGTTATGGGCAATTTCTTTATAGCGATAGCACCCTTCATGACATCTATAGCCTTGGTTCAATACCTAGCCTTTCGGTCACTAAACTTCACTATCGACTTGTCAGTTGATCCATTTATTGTTTTTGGTAACGCATTGACGTTAGCGCCTGAACTACTGTTAATGTTTGCGAAAAGTACCGAGTGGTGGCAGTTTGCCCTAGCAATTATGCTGTCGTTCTATTGTGTCCCGAGTAATACAGACTTTAGTAATGCTCTCCGAAGCGCATTACTATCTTTGCCTGTATTCTTAATCATGGCATTCGTTGCGACTATGGTATTTGTTGATATGGGGCAGATCGTAGGTACTATTCTCTTTATGGGGTTACTAAGCTCGATTACCTCAGTTATCTGGTGGTTCCTACTCTTTGGTTTAACATTCATCCCTACCCGCTCGCTGAATCACTAGAGGTCTACTTGGCAAAATTTTGCATGCAAAATTTACGGTGCCCTTCCCTACTCCGCTCCGCCTCGTCATTCTTCCTCGTTACCTTTCTTTTAGGGCTAAGTGCGAATAATAGCTAGGTTTACCCCTTGCGCCTCCAACCTTCGCATTCGCACCACTTCTGGCCGTTAGCTGTTTAACGTCTCAGTTAAGAACCCCTATGAAAAGGGTTCGCTGCGCCGCGATGCGCCCTTGTCATTGAGGACCGTGAACCGAGGCCGTACAGCCAAGCGGCTCCAGGAAGTGATACTCAAACAACAAAGGTAACTCAAAATGACGCAACAAAACCTAGCTAAAACTCGCTCTAACCCCCAAGAAGAAACAAGCGCATCGCCGCTTGACCGCGAAAGCTCTCCTAAAAATGATATCCCTTGTTCGTGGAACTGTTTACCTGAAGGCGCTTCCCCTGATTGGTCACTATACGATGGTATAGAAATGATGCCTTGCACCAATGACAGTCCAAACAGTGATGAAACCTATTTTGTCTCTCACCTTATGAGTGAGGTCGATGCAGACGGCTTGCATGTTGATGGTGAAGAGATTGTATGTTGGACAGTATTCGGTCATCTAAAAACTGGAGGGCTCGATGATTTGCATGATTGTGAGTCATTGAAAGAAGCTCAAGAGTTAGAGAGTTGGTGCGAATCTCAACTATAGATACAAGGGCTCAACGGCTCCCCTCTCACTGCCGAACTTATTCACTGCTTAAGTGGATAAGTTCACTATCTATATGATTTTGTTTGTTTAATTTTGTGGTCATAACTGTCAAATACTGTTTTTCAAGTTAGGTGAATTTTGCATGCAAAATTTGGTTTGAATGTGCCATATTACTATATACATGAACCGAACAAGAAGGGGGTTCGTTGGGGAACACCCCTGTAAAGGAGGTCTCTTGATAATTAAATCCTTCAATCGCTCTTTAACAGCCAGTTTCTTTATTGCCAGAGTCGGGCAAGTAGGCAAACCAATGTGGGAACCCTACACTGCTGACAACTCGTTTATGGTGTTCAGTGAGAACCCAGAGTTAGACTTTCAGCGCGTAAAAGCAGCTTATGAGTCAGGAGCGTTTCAATACTTCGCTATAGGCTCATGCCAATCTTTCATTCGTATTCGCGATGTGAGAGAGGTGCTTGCAAAGTGTGAAAACATGAATGAGCGCCACTTAAAGCAAATGGCACTGCTAGAGCAGCACATCAAGTTGCAGCAAGAGAAACTGGATAAGCAGCGCAAGTTGCTAAAAGGGTTGCAACAAGCGGTTTACGCAGGTTGCTAGGAAGGGGGCGAAAGCCCCCTACCCTAGATACAGACGGATGGAGAAGTGATATGACAAATAAAATTGAACAATTAGCCAGTGTTAAAAATCGATTAGAGACGATTCCAACAATATCAGTGCTCCAAATCGATGAGGCGACAAACAGTGTAGGGCTAACCTTTGAATACCTGGGAACGCTCTATACCACATACATTGATGCAGAGAGTGAGCGCGGTGAGCTTCTAGAGCATGATTCGGAAGATATTACGACCTTGCAAAACATCGGTTCGATTGATGTTGAGTCGTTATTGAAGTTCTTTGAGTCCCTGCCCTCGATCACTCAGATTGCAAAGTGAGGTGTTATGTCAGCAATACAAATTACTGTCAGCGACGATGGCAAAGTGTCCGTTAGCTATGAAAAGAAAACGCGCGAGAATATCGGGCGTCGATTGCAGCAGCTTGAAGAGTGCTTGAATATTGATAAGTATGGCGTAGCCTACTTGCTCAACATGCAACCAAATGAAAGCGGCGTTCGCTTAATGAAGCGTTGGCAAACCGACCCTAGTTTAGCCAGTTTTCAGGAAATGCCAGAGCATAAATGGAAGCTTTTGCTCACCCTCGTAGAGGGGCAAACACCATTGATTGGTGATAAGAAATAATCAAAATTTTGCATGCAAAATTACATTGTTTTTTATTGACATTATGAGGCGATCCTTTAAAATTTAGAGTGTTAACTAATCGGCGTAAACGCCAATCTCAAAGGAGAATTAACAATGAGTATCATCATTTCTATCGCAAACCAAAAGGGTGGCGTAGGTAAAACGTCAGTATGTATTAATCTTGGCAAGACAATGAGCATGCAGGGCAAGCGTTGCTTGTTTTTGGATTTTGATCCACAGAACAACTTAGGTGATGCACTTGCCCCTGAACTGGCATCAATGGAAGGTTTTGACAACGGCGAGCACCCTAGCAATGTGTTGTATATGTTCAGTGGAGTTGTCCAAGCTCAGCCTTATGTCGTGAATGAGTTTATTCATGTCATGGGGAGTTCTAAAAAGCTTGCCAGTGTTACTCAGGATAACATGTATGATTTTGCCGATAGCCTAGACGAAATCAAAGCTAACTATGACTACATCTTTATCGATTGCCCTCCTAGTGTCGGGGCGTTGCAGCATACGGCTTTAGCAGTCTCTGACAGGACTTTAATTGTCTCTCAAGCACAAGGGCAGTCAATTAAGGGTGTAGACAAGTTGATGACTACGCAAAACCAAATTAAGAGGCGCTTAAATCCCAAACTCGAAGTTATTGGGATTGTAATCAATTTGTCTGAACGTCCCGCTACGAAGAACCAAGTACAGAAAGAACAAGAGCTTCGCAATGACTACCCATCTTTAGTGTTTGAAAGCAAGTTATACAAAACCGTTCGTGTTTCAGAGGCGCTAGAAACGGGGTTAGCTCTAG
>NZ_LUAX01000008.1 GCF_001695575.1 Vibrio europaeus
TGTCATGCATGACTTTTTGAGCGCGTTGGGTACGGTGTTCAAATTCAGATTGGTCAAAGCCACGATTCAGGAAGTTGTTCATTAGAGCCTCTTTGTTTGTTCTTATTCGACTTAGCGGTGGAGCAACCAAGCCTTATAGTTAACATTTGTGAACGGTGCGAGGGCAGTTTACTGACATTTCAGTTAAATAATGTGACCCAAAACGCAGGGTTAATCATAGTTAACCAAAAAGTGATTTTTTGACCTAAAATCGTGAACAAACCCTCATTAAAGTGATATATAGTTAACTTTACTATTGACCAAGTCGAATATAAGTAGTTTTATAGTTACCAAGAGTTAATTTTATCTTGAATAAAAAAGCCACTCTCAAATGACATACGTCAATAAAGTTAACTAAAGTTACCTGTTCGGAAGTAAAGTTTGATAAAGTTAACTTCCGACGTCAGAAACTAAAGAGGCAAGAGATTAAAAATGAAAACGAAAGTACATACTGACAATGCACCAGCAGCTATCGGCCCTTATGTTCAAGGCACTGTTTTCCAAGATTTAGTATTTACATCTGGTCAACTTCCGTTAGACCCTAAGACGATGGCTTTTGTAGAAGGCGGCATTACTGAGCAATCTCGTATGTCACTTGCAAACCTAAAAGCAGTGCTGGAAGAAGCTGGCGCCTCCATGGAAACTGTGGTTAAAACAACCTGCTTCCTATCTGACATGGAAGACTTTGCTGCATTCAACGAAGTGTACACGGACATATTTGGTACTGAAAACGCACCTTCACGCTCGTGCGTAGAGGCGGCAAGATTGCCAAAAGACGCGCTTGTAGAAGTAGAAGCGATCGCTTACGTAATCAAATAAAATGCAACGAAAAGGTCATTCCCTCTCGATGACCTTTTCTTCTCCCACCATTATTCATTAAGTGTGTCCTATGCTAAATCTATCTAAAAACTCATTCTTTTCTGGGAAAAAAAGCGAACTCTTTAGTGTTGAGCAAGCCAAGCAAGCCCGTGCCTTTCATTCTCAGATCGACGGCTACCAGCCAACACCACTCGTTTCATTGCCTGCATTAGCAAAACGGCTTGGTGTAAAAGCCATTTTGGTAAAAGACGAATCGAAGCGCTTTGGGCTTAACGCCTTTAAAGTGCTTGGCGGCTCATACGCTCTAGGTCGTCAGTTAGCGAAACACCTTAATGTCGATATCGCAGAGATCGACCTCAAAACCGTTTCATCAAAACTGGAATCACCACTGACCTTTGCAACCGCGACAGCGGGCAACCATGGTACTGGCGTCGCGTGGGCAGCTCGTGAAATGGGGCAACAGGCGGTTGTTTATATGCCAAAAGGCTCGCCACAAGCCAGTGTCGATCGCATTCGTGGCTTGGGTGCAGAATGTATCGTGACCGAAGTGAACTACGACGATACCGTGCGACTGGCAAATGATACCGCTCAAGCCAACGGTTGGATGCTAGTTCAGGACACCGCTTGGGATGGTTATGAAGAGATCCCAACATGGATTTCACAAGGCTATATGACGATGGCCGACGAAGCGGTAGAACAACTAAAGCAACTTGGTTTTGACGCACCTAGCCATGTCATTCTCCAAGCGGGTGTTGGTGCGATGGCCGGTGGCGTATTAGGTTACTTAGCAGATAGGCTGGATCCAACTAAATTTGACACTATTATCGCAGAGCCAAAAGCCGCTGATTGTATCTATCGCTCTGGTACCAGCGAAGCTGGAAATATGGTTAACGTGACGGGCGACCTTAGTTCTATCATGGCAGGTCTAGCTTGTGGTGAACCGAACCCTGTTACATGGCCAATTTTAAGAGATTGCAGCCGCTACTTTATCGCCGTAGAGGACAATGTCTCAGCAACAGGTATGCGAATGTATGGTAACCCGCTCGCTGGCGATCAAGCGATCACCAGCGGTGAATCAGGTGCGATTACTCTTGGAGCCTTAAACGAAATCGTGAATCAAAATGGTAATGTAGGTCTCAATAAAGAGTCTGTTGTACTGCTATTCAGCACTGAAGGTGATACCAATCCTGAACGTTATCGCCACATCGTTTGGGAAGGTGCATTCTCGGTATAACTGTCGTTAAAGGCGCCCTCTTGCGTTAAGAGTATCTCTTCATTGAAGCGCCTCTCAAGTGAGACACTTTTCCTAAACCGAAAAGTGTCTCACTTATCGACATCATTCGCTCCTTATTTAAATAGAGTCTTAACTCTGAATGACAAAGGGGCGCAAACGTGTTGACCATACCGGCAAAATGTCAGCCAAGAACTACTGACGCGTTGACGGACAGAAATGAGTTAGAACCTCAATTTAATTCGATAATTATCGCATTGCCCTAAATATAGAAAACCAGCGATATCCCTTCAATTTCCTTCTTGTAAGACTATTCAGTATCACCTTTATTTCACAATATCTCTTGAAAACTTTAGTACATTGTACGTAAACTAGTACAGTGTACTAATATACGTACAATGTACGACTCTAGGGGGACGACTTGGTAAAAACAAACATTAGAAACTCACTCTCTCAGAAGCGCATACTTCAAGTTGCGGTGAAGTATGCTGACAAACACGGAATTGACAGTCTCAACATGCGTGAGTTGGCAAAGCTACTGAATACAGGGCCGATGTCTATCTATCACTATTTTTCGAACAAAGAAGAGTTACTCGATGAAATGGTGGAGTGGGTTGCAGCTAAGATACCTAAACCAAACCCTAGAGATCCCTGGAGGAAAGCTATCACTGACATTGCTACTGCAGCGCACCACATTTTGATGAAGCATGCGTGGGTGAATAGTATCTGGTCAACGCAAAAGCTAGGGCCAAATAAACTTATGTTCATGGAGTCGATCCTAAGAGTGCTCAGAGAAGGTGGCTTTTCAGTGCCTCTAGCGTGTGATGCCTATCATGCCATCGTCATTCATATTGAAGGCTTCACACTTCACGCTGTCGGGTTCCCAGTTAAAGCCAAAGATGCTCAGTCCGTTGCCTCTGCTTTTCTTGAATCTGTTGAAGAGCCTGAGTTGATCCCCTATTTTATTGAGCACGTACAGCACCATGTTGGTCAACAAAGCTGTGGCGATCAGTTTGGAGCAACACTCGATATGCTTCTTGATGGGTTTGAAGCGCGATTCAATCACTCATAGAACTCACTTCATCGCCAGTTCCACGTCAAAAATTGATTAACAACTAACAATAAGTTCACTATATGAAAATACTACTATTGGGTGCGAATGGAAGAACAGGTCGAGAAATACTTGATCGTGCTTTGCTGGCTGGAGATTCAGTCACAGCGTTAGTTCGCTCCGAAGATAAACTTGCCGATATCGCCCATTCGCAGCTAAGTGTTCACGTGGGAAACGTTTGTAACTCAAATGATCTAAAAAAAATCATCGTAGGACATGACTTAGTTATTTCTACCTTAGGGCCACGACTCCCCACCAAAGCGGCCTGTACCGTCTACTCTGAGTCTGCTAAAGCTATAGTAGACGCTATGCAGGACTGCGGAGTGAATCGACTTTTAGTAACTTCTACTGCGCTGCTTTTTCCCACAGACAAATTGCTTGATCGAATCTTGCGCTTTGTTGCTAGGCATAATGTTCGGAATGCAAACCTTATGGAAGAGACGATCCGATCTTCTGGCCTTGAATGGACCATTGCACGAGTGGGTTTTCTAAATGACAAAGCCTCGATAGATTACCGACAAGCAGAAGGTTCATTACCTGAGGGAGGAGGAGCAATATCCCGAGCAGCATTGGCGAATTTTCTCTTATCTGAAGCAAAGCAATCTGTTCATGTTCATAACGTAGTCGGTATCTCTAATAAATAGATCAGGCAAGATAGTCCTTTCAGCGTGTCTATTCGCAGTACCATACATATTGCATAGGCCAAATGATGGTCTTAAAACCACAACGCACGCTTCTTCCTGAAAGCCCCAAAATGCCACCTCTGAAACGGTGGTATTTTATTTGGGATATCAAAAAGTATGGCAAGCTCAGTGACAAGATGTAACACCGAGTAATTACGTTGACACGCGGAGGAGCACAAACGTCATGTTGTAGCGGCAATTCGGATAACCTCAGCTACTGTAAACCTCAAATCGCCGACAAAGTCATGGCGAATTGGATTCATCCAATACTTACAGAGCCTTAAATTTTTCGACCATACCCTTATCAATCTCCTTGATTAGATTAGGTGACAAGCCTAGGTGTTTGGCCTCATGACTAAACGAGCGTGTTGTTTCAAATATTTCCTCTGCCATCACCATAATCGCTTTCTTTGAAGACAACCTCCGAATTCATCAAATGCTCGAACAAAGCAGACTCTGTGCCTTCAAATTCTTCAATCGCATCGGCCAAGGGTAATGATATCAATCGACTCCTTAGACTCATCCATTAAGTCTAATTCAGGCTCATAGCTCAATGCCCCAAACATCTGTCACTGAGGTAAATCAAACGCTCTAGGGCAGTCATTTCCTTTGGGTTATGACCGTTCTGTCTAAAGAAGAGTTTAAGATCACGGTTGTCACCGTTGACGCTTGTAAAAAACACTGACATCGAAACAAATTTTGTCCCAAGCAGTACCGTGCGAGAGACGCCTCTAGCATCAAAACAAGCGTTTGTTCGCCTCGGTCAAACTCGACAACGCGCGCGCTTTCAAACCCAAAATAGCGTCCAATGAATGGAAACGTCGCTTTGAACAAACTTTCTTTGGCTGAAAAAATGAGTGAAGTAGCGGCTTCCAAAGTTAGTCCTTGTGTCACCAACAAATCAAGCTCATTGTGATCGTGGATATCAAAGCCAATCTGTGTCGAGGTCTCCCGATCAAGCCAATGTTCAACATCGATGCCGACAAACGGAAAAGCCTCCCTTTTCGCAACCAGTGCCATCGCTCTCTCATGGGTATGCGAAATAGCCCCCATCAAACCGTCAGGCCAAATCGGCTCGCGATGAGCACCGATGCCAACCGTATAGGGTGTCCCCATCAGTTCAGTTAGACAAAGATTCGCTAGGTAACGACCAGCGATAAACTCCACCTGCCGTTTCTTTACGCTTAGTTGCACGGATGCTGGTACCTGAACCTCGAGCGTCGCCGCGAGATCGATATCGCATCCAGCGAGGTCAAAGTCGCATTGAGCCAACACCGCCTGCCCACTCTGATCGATATAACGCTCAATTTCGAAGAGCCCCCCTTCCGGCAAAGTTATAGAGGCCAGCTTCGTTAGAAAATCACGATACATGATTCACCATTTCCAGAAAAACCATTCACCATACTGCGTAATACGATTGGCATCAAGACACGGCGTTCATACATGGAGCAAATCATTGATCCCTACGATTAAGTGAGATCAATATCAAACCTGTTGATATGCAACATTGACTATATCTTTATGGATATGGATGATGCGCGGGCACCGAACGCGCGAGAGTGAAAATAAATAATTATTAATAAATTCAACACTATAGAGTCATCCGTATAGTGCACACTTTAAATTTTACCTCTCGACCTAGAACGCACGTGCCTCACGCATTAATTACGGATAATTAACTTTAATCAACGTCGTCAGTTCCGATAAATTTAAGTTTTGATGATGAATAGAACCAGTAGCTAGGATGTAACATGTCATCAGTGATCAACAGATTTAATCACATCGTCAGCGCTCAGCCCAACACACTTGCACTGAGTAAAGAACAGGAAAAATTGACTTACCGACAACTGGATCATCGCGCTTCGTTGGTCGCTCAATCGCTGGTCAAGCAAGGACTTGCTGGTCAACTTGTCGTGCTTCACTTTGCGTCCTCGATTGAATTGGTGGTCTCGATACTCGGCGTGCTGAAAGCCGGGGGGACCTACGTGTGTTTAGACACGAGCTATCCCCAACAACGCAAACAATACATCATGGACAAATCGCAATCTCGCGCCGTCGTGACTAGTCAACCCCTCGATCTCATGGTTGACCTGACCCTCGACTACGCGTCATTGCTCCTCGAGCCCCTTCAATCGCCTCCTGCGCTCGACCAACACAATCCAATCATGAACGTGATTTTTACCTCTGGCTCAACTGGAGAACCCAAAGGCGTCAAACTCAGCCACAACAACATGTTGAGCTTCATCGACACCCATACCGATATCGCGCCAACTGACTGTATGCCACAATTGTCTTCCATCTCCTTTGATGCCTTTCAATTCGAACTTTGGGCCATGCTGCTCAATGGGGGCACCTTGTGCTTCCTACCAGAAAAGACGCTGCTCAATACTTCAGCACTCAAACTAGCCATTGAACAACACCAAATTACGATGGCTTTTGTCACGACCGCACTAGTCAATCTCGGCGTCTTGACTCACTTCATTCACCAACCGACATTCCGTCGACTTTACTTTGGGGGGGAAGAACTGAAGTCGAATGCCATCAAGCAAGACTTCTCGCATTATGACTTTGAACTCGTACATTGCTATGGGCCTTCTGAAACATCAGTGTGGAATGTGTCTCATCACTGTCAGCAATGGCAAGCAACGATCCCATTAGGCCGCCCGTTGTCCAATACCACTCTTTTGCTGCTCGACCAACATGGACAAGCCATCACCACGCCAAATCAAATCGGGGAAATCTACATTGGTGGTCCCTGTGTCTCAGAAGGATACCTACACGATGAGGCGCTAACCCAGGCAAGCTTTAAGGTCATTGATGGTACTCGCTATTTTAAAACGGCCGATATGGCCATGTGGAACGCTGACGCTCATTTGGTCTACTCTCACCGTAGCGGTAATACGGTCAAGCACAATGGTTACCGCGTTAATCTCAACGAAATCGATCGCGCTATCCAGTCTTGTGACGATCACGTGCAGTCTGTCACCACGCACCTCGACGGAGACTTGGCGACGTTTTATTGCCAGTCTCATCTCGATGAGATCGCGATACGGCACCATATTAACGACGTCCTTCCTGCGTACATGCGCCCCACTCATATCGTCAAAATGGCACAGTTTCCCCTCACCCCACACGGCAAAGTAGACGTCCAAGCCCTGCATCGTTCTCTTCTCGAACGGCAGTCTTACACGCCATCAAGTGAGGACAACACCGACATCATTCTCAATATCTGGCGCAAGTTACTCGGAAGCAACGCAATCGATTTGGACGACCGGTACTTTGAAAGCGGCGGTAATTCGGTGCTGCTGTTAAAGCTACAACGCGAGCTAAATAAGCAATTCAGTCTCAATATCAAAGTGAGTGACCTGTTCGCCCACACGACCGTCACAGAGCAAGCGGAACTGATCGATAGCCTGCTTGAACAATGATCAACTTCGCGCTGTTGGCCAAAGGTCAGCAGCGCTCATCGACCAAAACAACTCTTACAATTATGATTTCAAATACTAACAACGTCACCGATGTCGCAATTGTCGGCATTTCTTGTGCTTTTCCTGGAGCTCAGGATAAAGACCATTACTGGCAATTGCTCGTCGACCATCAAGTCGCCACCGATCGACCAATCGGCACGGTAAAAGCGGGCAGAGTCGCAGCGGAAGGGATACTAGAAAACCCTTATCATTTTGACGCGGCTTACTTCAACATATCCCCTCGCGATGCCAAATTAATGGACCCGCAACATCGCAAACTCTTAGAGCACAGTGTTCAAGCATTGGCCGATGCCAATGTCGTTGAACATCAAGCCAACAATAAGATCGGAACCTTTCTCAGTGTAGGCACCAATCAGTATTACAACCATTGCTTGGCTAGCTCCCCATATCAGCAAGATAATCATTTGCAGTACTCACTGGCCTTAGGCAATAGCCATCATTGTGTCGCGACGCAAGTCGCCTACCAGCTCAACTTACAAGGCCCTGCCTATACCATTTCTACCGCGTGCTCTTCATCATTAGTCGCGGTCCATCAAGCGTGTCAAAGCCTCATGACTGGAGAAAGTGATCTCGCTTTAGCGGGCGGAGCCAGTATCAATACGCCTCATGGACAAGGGTATGAGTATATGGAAGGCAGCGTCCTATCAAAGCATGGACGCTGTCTGCCTTTCTCCGCCGACAGTGACGGGACAATACCCGCCAGCGGCGTCGGAGTGGTTGCATTAAAGCGTTTATCCGATGCCCTGCGTGATAAAGACCCCATTTATGCGGTCATCAAAGGGGGAGCCATCAATAACGACGGTACTCGCAAGGTGGGTTACACAGCACCAAGTATCGATGGTCAGGTTGATGTGATTGAACGGGCATTATCTTCCAGTGGGTTGACACCGGATCAGATCGCCTTTATCGAGTGTCATGGGACCGCCACCAATCTCGGCGATCCGATCGAAGTAGAAGCCTTGGCCAACCACTACCAATCCTCCTCGACTGACGCGCAATACGCATTAGGCAGCGTCAAATGGAATATTGGCCATACCGACACCGCGGCGGGCATCGCGGGGCTTATCAAAGTGGCCCTGTCGCTAAAACACAATCTGATGCTCGGCTCACCATACCTCGTCGACTATAACCCCGAACTCTACATGGACGAGAAACCCTTCTTCGTCCCAACGAGTAACATGCCATACCCTGACAAACAACAAAGCGCAGCCGTCAGCTCCTTCGGAATGGGAGGCACCAACTGCCACCTCATCCTATCGGCCTGTGCTGCGACACACCAACGTCAATCCACCGTCCAAACGGACCATTACATGGTGCCACTAAGCAGCCGTCATGAGTGTACACTAGCCAATCAAGAACAACAGTTGGCTGACTGGCTTGAAGGCCATCCTAACGCTGCTTTGGCCGACATCGCTGGGACCCAAAGACACTGCCGTCTCAAAGAGCCGCATCGCCGCTATCATATCGCCAATTCGGTGTCACAGTTGGTCCAATCCTTACGAGCGCCAAGCCGAGAAATCGTAGAAGCCATCTCCCACCCAGAGTCAGTGCTACTGATAGAAGGCCAAGGGGCCACCATTCAAGGAGCGGCACTAAGCGACTACGAACATTGCGCTGACTTTCGCAATCGCTTTGACCAATGCATCGCATTATTTGAGCATGAAGCCGGTATGCCCAACGATCTCAAACGCGTCGCATTAGAGGCTGGCTATGATCCAGATCTGCAGTCTCAAATGACCCTTTACGCACAACCCATCCTGTTTGCTATCCAATATGCACGGGCTCATACCCTCAAACAACACGGCCTCTCTTTCCAATCCTACATTGGCCACAGCTTGGGCGAGTGGATTGCTGCCGCCATTGCTGGACTTTGGTCACTTGAAGACGCAGTACGTTTAATTGCCTGTCGAGCAAGGCATATCCAAGCGTGTGACGACGGGGCGATGATCGCGCTCTTTACCCATGAAGCCCGCGCACGTCAGTATTTGTCAGGCACACTGACCATTGCTGCGCTCAATGGTGAACACATGACGATCATTGCCGGTGAAACCCAAGCCATCCAACAATTGGCGCAGACGCTTCAGCACGACGCGATACGTTGCAAAATCCTCAAAACCAACAAAGCGTTTCATCACCCGATGCTCACCCCTGCCGTGGCCCCCCTACGAGAGGTACTGGCTTCGCTGACCTACCACCGAGTAAAAGGCCACCTCTACTCAAACCTGACAGGGAAAAAAGTGGCCTTTCGTCACGTGGCCAATCCGGATTACTGGATTGAACAATTGCTTCACCCCGTCCAAATGCGCAGCACCTTAACTTCGTTGAACACATCGCGCTGTCTGTTGACTGATATTGGCGTGAGCGCTTCTATGACTAACATGTTCGTCGCGCACAAAGCGGAACTCTCAGCGGCACTGATCAAAGTCCCCCATCCACTCGACGACCAAGCCTTGACCGAACTGACCGGTCAATTTTGGTCTCTTGGAGGCAGCGTCGATTGGCCTTCACTCCCTTCCATGGCCTGGCAAAAGTGCCATCTACCCGGCCCAAGCTTCAAACAGGTTGAGTTTTATCAACCTCCTACCCTTGGGGCGCCAATGCCTAACCGTAAACGCCCAGTGGACGAGTGGTTCTACCAAGACAGTTGGCTATGCCAACGCAGACCCGAGCGCTCTGCGCCCCCAATGTCCCCAGTCGCCTACGACCAAGACTGGTATCGTCGCGACGGTCAATTGATCTATCGCGGCTTTCGCCGTGGTGAAAGCGTCACTCCCTCACAGTTAGCTCGCTTTCTTGAACAACTCGAACGACTGGCAGTCGACGGCTACAAGACCTGTTATATCCTGCTTCAAGTGACCCACCCAACGATGAACCATGAGCTCTCCGAGTGTTACCAACGCGCACTCAGCAGCATTGCGACAGTCATCGAACAAGAAGCTCAACACATCAAGGTGCGTATCATCGGCTATCAACAAGGGGACGATAGGATCCTAAGCGCCGATCTGCCCGCACTCACCCAAAATGCGTCTTGTGTCTATGTCGATAACCAGTATTTATGGCGAAAAACACTGGTTCCCGTTCAAGCTAGCTCAGAGCCCCACGTCTGGCCAAGCAGCGGCTATGTATTGATCACCGGAGGATTAGGTAAAATCGGCTTAAGCTGGGCCAGATACCTGCTCGAGCACACTGATCTTCAAGTAGTGCTCACGGGACGCAAGCCCGTTGAGCAGAGGCTCACCTTATTGTCAGAACTGCCTCAGCAGATGACCAACAACATCGAGAACAGCCTAGCCCTCATGGCGCTGCTTGACTCCCATCGTGTGCACTATGCCAGTGTCGACGTCGCAGACAACCAAGTGCTCATGGACTCTGTTGGGGAGTTCAATAGCCAACTTGGGGCGTTGCATGGTGTGATTCACTGTGCCGCCTACACGGCGTTGGAAGGATTAAAGCCTGTCTTTTCCAGCCCCGCTACCGTCATCAATCGACACTACCAAGCCAAAGTCGACGGCACCCTAGCACTCGCAGCACTTTGTGAAAAACATGAACCAGACTTTTGCATTTTAATGTCATCAATCTCCACACAGTTAGGTGGCTTTAACCTCGGAGTTTATGCCTACACCAATCAATTTATGAATGACTTTGTGTCGACACAAGAACACCAACCAACACGGTGGATGAGTGTCTCTTGGGATGGGTGGGATCTACAAGATGATCCAGCGCTGTCACCTGATATCAAAGCGTACGCCATCAATCACCAAGACTGTGATGAGGCGTTCTCTTGGGTCTTCGATCATCTGTCGCTGACCCACTGTGTCGCCTCAACTCATGATATCTACCCTCGCCTCTCCCAGTGGGTCTCCAACATGACCTCCGGCTCTGAGGCGAATAAAGGCCTAACGAAAGCGGTCATCGAACGTAAAGTCACCGAGATTTTTTGCCATTTACTCGGTGTCGACCACATTGAACCTGATCGTAATTTCTTTGATATGGGGGGGGAATCCGTGGCCTTCTCCACGCTCGTTGCAGAAATCCGCTCTCAACTCGATATGTCGCTGCCACTCCATGCGTTCATGAATAAACCGACCCTAAGTCATACCATTGACCTGCTGGCCACCGCATCCACGGCAAACCGAGAGCGCGAAACCGTTGTGAGCACGCTGACATCACTGTTCGAAGAACTTTTAGACACCTCGGAACTGACGGGATCCAGCCACTTTTTCGACTGTGGTGGCGATTCCTTAGTCTTCACCCAGTTGGCAAAACGTGTCAAACAAACACTCGACTTTAATGTATCTCTGAGCGAATTCATTGATGCGCCCACCATTGAGCACCTCGCCGACTTGATCTGTGGTCAAACGGCTGAAACCGAGCGAGAGCATTACGATGATCTGCGTCTATCACCTGAGCTCTGGCCTACGGCTCGTCATGCTGATACAAATGAGCGCGTATTCTTAGTGACCGGGGCCACGGGCCTACTCGGCGTTAATTTAGTCGCACAACTGTTAAACCATCACGATGTCCATCAAGTCGTGGCTTTGGTCAGAGCGAAAGATGACAACAGTGCCCTACAACGCATGCTCGAACAGTTGATGCGTTTCGCCCCAGGCACCGACACGGCAAAACTGCGCGTGGTGTGCGGCGATGTCGCCGAGCCTAAATTAGGGCTTACCCCAGCCTGCTACGAGCAACTCAGTCAGGACATCACAGATGTGCTGCACAACGCCGCTCATGTCAATCACATCCTCGATTACACCACGCTCAAAGCCAGCAATACCCTTAGCATGCTCGCCGTTCTGGAACTCGCCGCAGTCCATCGCCACAAACACATTCACTTTGTGTCTACCCTAGCCTGTGTATCCGAGCTCAACGGTCACAATCACTATGTCGAGTCTTTGCCAACACGAGCCACCCCACCCGCCAAACACCTCAATGGGTACGCACGCTCTAAATGGGCAACGGAAGTCTTGCTCGAACAAGCGATGGATCGCGGATTTTCGGTCAACGTCGTACGTCCTTCAAGTATTGTTGGCCATTCATCGCATGGGACCTTCAATGCCGACACCGATCATATTTGGCTCTATGTAAAGGGCTGTTTGCAGCTGACCTGTTATCCAGACATCGACAGCGAAATTAACATCACACCTGTCGATTTTATGTCGGAACTCATTGTCACCATCTGTTTGGCCAATCAAAACAAGGTCTACAACTTACCAAACCCTTATGTCGCCCAGATGCATGACCTCTTTGATCACCTGACTGCTCGAGGATATCAACTGGACGGCCTACCGCTGTCACAATGGCGAGAACAAGCGACCCTGCGAGTCGACCACGCTAATGCCTTGTACCCCATCCTGTCCTATTACCTCAACGATACGTCAGATGACACCGTGATTGCCCCAGACTATGGCAATGTCGTGGTTGACAACACGCGCACGTTACTCGAGGTGAAAGGGCTGATCTTCCCGCAACCTCACCATTTTATCAGCAACTTAGTTGACTATTTAGAACACGAAGATTTTTTTGGGGTACACCATGCGCAGTTATGAAAAACCGTTTATTCATCACCACTTCGCTGAGGTAGCTCAGCACCACGACCAGGATATCGCCATAGCGGATGCCCATCGGCAACTTAGCTATGGTCAGTTGGAAGCACTTGCCAATCGTGTCGCCAATGCGATCGTCCAGCGACACCCTCACGGCTCAGCCCCAGTGATCGTTTACATGCAACGCACTATCGAAGCCGTGGTGACCATACTGGCTATTCTAAAAACAGGGCGCCCCTATCTGCCTGTGGACGACAGTTTCTCAGAGTCGCAGTTAGCGTTTATCGCACAAGACAGTCACGCTGACTGTCTCATCAGCGATCGCCCCCTTAACCATCCTCCTTTGCCATGCTATCGTTACGAGGATTTACGCAACCACAGCCTCACCGTTGCACCTAAGATTGAAACTCCCTCCATTCCGCCGGCCTATATCATGTATACCTCAGGCTCAACAGGGCGACCAAAAGGGGTGGAAATCGAGCACGCGGGCGTACTTCGCCTCGTCCACAATAGTGAGCAGATCACCTGTCAGGCTCAAGATGTCGTCGCTCACTGTTCATCAATTGGCTTTGATGCCTCCACCCTTGAGATTTGGTTACCCTTACTCAATGGCGCGCAAATCTATGTAATACCAAAACAAGATGTCTTGGATTTTGAGCAGTTTGAGTATCAAATCAACCTCGGCCATGTCAGCACCCTGTGGCTGACTGTGGCGCTCTTCAACACCATATTCACGCAACATCCAAAAGCGTTATCCACACTTAAGACGCTCATCATTGGAGGGGATGCACTCAATGTCAATCTGGTGCGCGAGTTTGTCCGCAGTGAACATTGTCAGCTTCACACCTTCCTTAATGGCTACGGGCCGACTGAAAACACGACGTTTACCACTACCTTCGACATTTTTGATCTCGATGATGAGCACACCAGTGTACCTATTGGCCGTGCCATCACAGGGACGGAGGTGGACATCATCGACGATCAGAACCAACCCGTCTCTGGGGAGCAAATCGGCGAGCTGATCACTCGTGGGCTGGGCTTGGCGCGCCGCTACACCTGCCCCCATGAAACACAGCAGAAATTTTTCGTCTATCACGGACAACGACACTATCGAACTGGGGATCTGGTGCGCAGGCTACCTTGCGGTAACATCGAGTTCGTCAGCCGTAAAGATCACGAAGTCAAAATCCGCGGCCTGCGTGTCAACCTCACTCAAGTCGAGCAAGCCTTTCAACAACAGCTTAACGTATCGCAGTGCTATGTACGCAGTGATAAGACCACACTCAACGAACGGTTGGTGGCCTACGTCGAAATGACGGAACCTCATCCCGAACAAGAACCTGGGCTACGACAAAGCGTCGCTGAGGTGCTGCCTACTTACATGATCCCGGAACGGCTTGTCTTACTGAGCGCGATCCCACTAACACGCAATGGTAAGCTCGATATTGAGGCCATTGAAGCGCAAGAACGCCAATCCGCCTCGACCCCCTCTAGCCCTGCGGCGCCAGCGGGCTCGATACTTGAGAAAGTGCACACCTTGTATCAAAGTGTGTTGGCCAACGATGGTCAACCGTTCGCGACCACACGCAGCTTCTTTGAGTTAGGCGGTAACTCATTACAAATCTACCAATTGCTCAACGCGTTGAACGAAGAATTCCACACCAAACTGACGGTCAAACAGGTCTTGGACAACCCGAGTATTCAAGCACTCACGACCCAAATTGAACAACTTGCCGGCGACGACAATCCAGCGGCTCCAATACCATATACCACAGGCCAACCATGGCCCATATCGCCCGCTCAGCGCCGCCTTTGGTACGTTGAAAAGCTACGCCCGCTAGACAATGTCCTCGCATTGGGCTATACCCTAACCGGTGAACTCGATGTCGAGTGCTTGAAAGCCGCTTGTCACCATACCATCCGTCAACATGGCATCTTTCATTGTCGGTTTGTCGAGCGAAGCGGCGAAGTGCAGTTGGAGCCGGCTCAGCATGCGTTGGATTTCCAAACCCTGCAAAGCACCGACTGGCAGACCATATACGAGCAAGAAATCGCCACACCATTCGATTGCCACAATGACCCGCTGCTTCGTGTCCGTTTATTGACAACAGGCCCCAATCAACACTTACTGCTGCTGTTTTCGAACCACTTGATCTTAGACGGCTGGTCAGTCCAACTGCTGCTACAAACCATCAGTGATCACTATGAATGCCTGCATAAAGGTTACCCTCTCTCTGACACAGTGCAGCACGATTATCGAACCTACTGCCTGGCTATGGCCAACCAGCGCTGCCCAGTCACCATGGAGAAAGATCTGGCTTTCTGGAACCAGCACCTTTTCGACTGTCGCTTACCGGACGTACTACCGAAAGCCGCGCAACCTTTACCACTGGCTGACGTAAAAGCATCTGTCCATTCCCCACGTCGAGTGCGCCTACCACGCGAGTTAAGTGAGAAATTGACCGCTCAGGCAAAAGCAGAAAAAATTAGCCTATTCAGCCTGTTAACACATCATTTTGGTGAAGCTCTCTGCCAGTTCTCAACGTTGGAAGAAGTGGTTCTCGCTATCCCAACCGCCAATCGAGAAGGCTGTGCCAACACGATCGGGATGTTCGTCAATACCCTTCCCTTTCGCTACCACCGTGACAGCGATGCTCAAGCTACCCACCACACATTGCAGCAATGTCTAAGTCATGCCGGGACCTATCTTGATGAAATCCAGCACCACCTCAACCAACAGCAATCCTCCACCAATTTGGATGCCTTACAAGTTGGGATCGCCCTCCAAAACACCGGGCATGACCAAGGATTAACACTCACTCACTGTGACAGCCAGTTTTTCTCCCTACCGACGGTCAGTGCCCGCTTTGAACTGTTTGCCCATTGTTTTGTCGCCAATCATGACATTGAGATCGAATTTGAGTTCGACCCACAGCGTCTCTACCCAGCGTATGTGGAAAGCATCCACACCCTCTTCACCCAACGACTGATGGCCTCTGTCGGTTTAGAAGCGAGTAGGCCTCATGGGCTCGGGACACTTGCCCCACAGAGGGGGCCCGCGTATCACCCTGAGCCATTACAAGAAAGATTGGAGAAAAACTGGGCGCCCCTTGCCCAACAGGTAGCGGTCATCACGGGTGAGGCATCCTACTGTTATTCTCAGCTCAGCGAAGACATACAACATCTAAGACAAGCATTCACTCGCGCGGGGATCACCCAACGGCAACGTATCGGGATCCGACTCGATCTCAGCTATGAATACATCGTAACTGTGTTTGCCCTCCTGCTTAGCGGTTGTTCATTTGTCCCCCTTGATCGCCGCTACCCGCAAGAAAGGCTTCAGTTCATTATCGATGATGCGGATTTAAGCGGCTGTTTAGCACTCAGCTCACCAGGGCAACCAAACGCTCCTATGGCCAACATCGGTGATTGCCTTATCCACTTTACCTCCTACACCTCGACACAAAGCGCAAACGGCAATGAAGCCTGCTTGTTGTATACCTCCGGCTCGACTGGAACCCCGAAAGGGGTTGAGATCTGTCTGGATTCAATCCTGCGATTAACCCAATCGCCGAACTTCCTGCAGTTGGCACAAGAGACGCGTTTTCTTGTCGCCTCATCTCCGGCATTTGACGCCTCATTGCTCGAAATATTTGTGCCTTTAGTCAATGGGTTAAGTTGTGCGGTCGTTGAGAAAGAGACCTTGCTCGACTATCCGAAGTTCTCACGTGAACTGGCACGACAAGGCATCAATACCGCTTGGCTCACGGTCTCTCTCTTCAACGATATTGCCACCACTCGTCCTCAGACCTTAAGACACTTGACTGGGTTGATGATTGGCGGAGATGCGCTCAACCTAAGTACCGTGCGCGCCTTCCTAGACAGCCCCCACTGCCATCTCACTCAGTTTGTCAATGGATATGGGCCTACCGAAACCACCACCTTTGCCACTTGGTTTGATATCCTGTCACTTCACGACGCTCACAACAGCGTCCCGATCGGACAGGCCATCAACGACACCCACGTCTATCTGCTCGATGCAGAGCGTCACCCCTGTCAATGTGGTCAAGTTGGCGAAATTGTCATCGGAGCACCTTGGCTCAGACCCAACTATCACAATCGGCCTGAGCTCAACCAAGAAAAATATCGCCCCAATCCGTATTACCCACTCGACGGTTGTCGCTATGTGTACCTCAGTGGTGATCTCGGCCGCTATAACCCACAAGGCGACATCGAATACATCGGCCGACGCGACCACTTGGTCAAAGTCCGTGGCCATCGAGTTGAATTGTCTGGCATTAATCACATTCTATTGGCCCATCCTATGGTCAAAAATGCACACGTCGGCATCGTGGAGAATCCAGATAAACACATTGTGGCCTACCTGGTCCCCAACGACACAGACGTCGAGGTTGGGGATATGCGTAGTGTGGTGATGAGTTACCTGCGCAACACACTTGAACCCTTTCAAGTGCCATCAGGGTTAGTCTTTGTCGAGCATCTGCCTCTAACCATCAACGGTAAGGTCGATCAACGCGCGCTCAGCCAATATCAGTTCGAGCCTTCTGAAGCGTGCATTCCACCTCGCAATGAGCTCGAAACGCAGATCCACCGTTGTTGGGCAGAGTTCATTCACGATGATCAATTCTGTGTCACTGCCCGCTTTTTTGACATTGGTGGACACTCCCTACTGGTGCCTAAAGTGCTCCATCGATTGAGCGAACTCATCGGACAAAACATCGCCTTTGTCGACTTTTTACGCCACCAAACCGTGGCAGAATTGGCCCTATGGCTGAGCGAACGCTCTGAAAAAAACCAAGATGAGCTGGTCTCATCCCTCACATTACGTCGTTCGCAACAGGCGCACTACCCAGTGACACCCGCACAACTCAACCTGTATTTTTCGCACGAGTTCACTAACCACAAAGCGTTGTACAACATTCCACAAGCCCGGTTGTTCGACAATCCGTTGCGAGCGGTCCCATTGCAACAGGCAGTGAAAACGCTAATGCAACAAAACCGTGTGTTAAATACCGTGTTCGCCTTCGATGAGCAAGATAACCTACACATGAAAGTGCGAGCCCCCCAAGATCCCGAGTTCACCGTCCACCCCGTCGACTCCTTAGACGACGCTATCACACTATGCCAAACCCTCGCAGAAAGCCCTTTCGCGCTTTTGCAAGGTCCCCTAATCCGGTTCGACTTTATGCCGATTGCCGAAACGGATCAGTCGGTTGTTTTCATCAACATCCACCATATCATTGCCGATGAGGCAAGCATGCAGTTTCTGTTTGAGGCACTGATGGATATCTATCATCAAGGTCAGAGCCCGCGGTCCGAATACGATTTCTTGGATTATAGTCACGCCGTCACCGCGACATCCCCAGCCGAACACGACAAGGCGCTTAGGGCGTTTTGGACCACACAATTTTCAGGCTACGAGGGCATCCTGAAATTCACAGCCAATGAGCGAACCGATCTACCAGATAATCTCGGCTTTAGACAGCAATTCGATATCGAGGCCCCCGTCTTACATCAGCTCACAGAGCTGGCCAATGCGGCTCAAGGCACCCTGTTCGAAACCGCATTAGCTCTCTATCAAACCGCAGCCTCACAAGTGGCGAAACACCGTGATATCGTCATCGGTTTCCCGTACTCGCCGCGGGTGGATATCAATTTGCTAGACACCATTGGCTATTTCGTCGATGTGATCCCAACCCGCGTTTCTATTCCAGACGCGAACACCAGCATCAGCGACATACACGAGCGAATCGAAACAAATCGAGCGTTTTTGGCTCATCGACCAATTAATCAAACAATTTCATATGTTTCCGATATACGTCGATGTTACAATTATGCGCCTCTAGTCCAGAACGTATTCGCATTTCACGACCAAGATAGCGCCATATCGCCAGTAGGGCAGTCGTTAGAGCTCGACAATCGTTACTGCCGATTCGATACCGTGTTTACGGTTTTCATCAACAATGGCCGTGGCACCGTCGTCGTGGAATGTGCTCAGGACTTATATTCTTACTCCTTGCTGCAACGTTTATTCAACGCGTTTGTCGACGTGATACAAGAGGCAAGTTCGACAATCACTGAACCATTACTCACGCAGCAATCGTTGGTTAACAAAGAAAAATAAAAGGAAAACAAATGGCTATCAAACCTATTATAGAAGTGCCAGATGACAGGCTACGTGTGACCTATCAAACCGTCGATAATATCAGCGCCGTGCAAACATTGATTGACGATATGTTAGACACGCTTTATGACACCGACAACGGCATCGGACTCGCGGCTGCACAAGTTGGGCACAGTGAAGCGGTGCTCATCATTGATATCTCAGAAAATCGTGATCAGCCATTAATCATGGTTAATCCTCAGATCATCGAGCACGAAGGTACGGTCGATAGCGAAGAGGGGTGCCTATCGGTCCCCGGCGTGTATGCCAAAGTACAACGCCATCAGCGAGTCAAAGTGCAAGCGTTAAATCGTCAAGGTGAAATATTCACTGTTGAAGACGACGGTTATCTGGCGATCGTCATGCAGCATGAAATCGACCACTTGCATGGCAAAATTTTTATCGACTATCTGTCTCCACTTAAACGCAAAATGGCCATGAAGAAAATTAAAAAATTCCAACGAGCGAAAGCCACAGTGGCTTAAGAGTACTGACTATGAACCCGCAACTATTGAATGACTTCCTTCGCCAAGATGAGTGCCATCACTTACTAATGGACTTTGGTAATCAAGCCTTTAGTGAACGTATGCTCAAGGAACATTTAGATCAGAACAGCGAGTTTGCTAGCCGTAAACTCGACGAGATCTCGTGTCAGGTCGACTTCCTTTACCAGCGCTACCTCAAACCCGGTGATCAGGTGTTGGATCTGGCCTGTGGGCCTGGTCTGTATACCTCAAAGCTTGCCAGCCATCAGGTCCACTGCACGGGATTCGACATCTCCCCTGCGGCCATTGACTATGCTCAGCAACAAGCCAGCCAGTACGAAAACTACCAGGTTGCTGATCTTAACCAGTTCACACTTGAGACCCAATTCGACTTGGTGCTGATGCTGTTTGGTATTGCCAATAATCTCAGAGATTTGGATGGCTTACTTGAGCAACTCAAATACAACCTCAAACCCCAAGGAAAACTCGTGATTGAGCTCATGGACCTAGAGTTCATGAAAGGCTTGGTGGCGGGCGACGGCACCTGGACTTATATGAACGAAGGCGGTTTGTTAAGTGACAACCCCCACTACCAACTCTGTCGTAGAGTGTGGCATGAGGATGAACGTAAACTGATCGATAGAAACCTGATCATAGAAGACAACGCGCAGATCCAAGTATTTGAAGGACTATTTTGGGGCTATTGCTTAGAAAGCCTAAACCACCTCCTTGAAAAGCATGGTTTTCTCCCTGGTCGGAAAGTCTGTCACGAACTGGACAAAGGCGAGTTGAGCCAACACTTTTTTTTGATCGAAACCGCTTTAAGCCCCCGCTAATGGCGTTATCACCATTAGCGTCACCGTCCTCCCATAGCCAATGGGCTACGGGGGGAAGGATATTGGATGAAAAACAGCCTTTCCGATATCTATGCCCTAACTGAAATGACAGCATCTCGAAATGTGCATCGACCTTGCTAATTTTAGCGTTGGTGTAGAGCATACCATCTAATTAACTTTCAAAATAATAGGGCTAAGGCACTTTTATACCGAAGCAACTTCACCACTCACAATACAAAAATTCACATTTCGCACATAAATCTCATTGCCGTCAAACAAGCTGAATTTGGACAAATTTCGGCTATTTGCGAACATAAGTTCGTCGGACGAAAATGATAATGGGGCAAAACTTTGTCACAAACGTCGTGTTGTAGGGATAGCTCGGATAACCTCAGCTACTGTAAACCTCAAATCGCTGGCAAAGTCATGGCGATTTGATTCATCCAATACTTACAGAGCCTTAAATTTTTCGACCATACCCTTATCAATCTCCTTGATTAGATTAGGTGACAAACCTAGGTGTTTGGCCTCATGACTAAACGAGCGTGTTGTTTCAAATATTTCCTCTGCCATCACCATGATCGCTTTCTTTGAAGACAACCCCGACTGAGCGGCTAGCTGGTCCATTGCGCTCTTTGGCGTCCGGCCATTACCGCCAAATGCCGTCATATGCTCTTTGTAAGGGTTGGGGCTGTATACGATGTCGTAGAACGGCGATAGCGTCCAATTATCGGCGTCACTGGCCAGAAAACTGAAGTTCTTACTGTGATCATCTTGGTTAACCGTTAGGTAATTAAACATACAGCGCTTAATGAGCTTCTGAGACTCTGTGATGCTGCACATGATGCGCGTAGCTTTAACTAAATCCACATAGTCCAAAGAAGGCTCTCGAAACGGCGCATCTAACAACCCACACGCAGAAATCATATGGATTCGCCCCCCCTGCTCTGTGCAATCAAATCGCTCCTGCTCTAGCCAAAACCGTCCATGACCCGCATCGATTAAATGAAAGTCTGGAACCTCTATGCCGACATTGCGGGCCATCTGCATGTAGCAATACTCGACGAGTGATTCAGAGTGCTTCAAGTCAAATTTTTCAGATGTCAGCTTTACGATAAGCTTTGTTCCCAGTGCGTCATCCAGTGTTGAATATTGCCCATTCGCTAGACGCGTGACGTTCATTTTGGGTCTCGCACCGCCCGATCCGCCCGTATTCATCAAATGCTCAAGCAAAGCAGACTCTGTGCCTTCAAATTCTTCAATCGCGGCTCGACCAAGGGTAATGATATCAATCGACTCCTTGGACTCATCCAATAAGTCCAATTCAGGCTCATAGCTCAACGCCCCCATGCATCTGTCACCGAGGTAAGCCAAACGCTCTAGGGCTGTCACTTCCTTTGGGTTATGACCGTTCTGTCTAAATACACGATCCATAAGATAAAGGCCCCAACCATCAGGGAGACTGTCTCCAAACACCCCATGAATGCCGTAATGCGGCTCTTTTGGTGCAACTTGCAGGCTTGTATCTGGCTTTAAGTTAAACGGAGCCAGAGAGGTGGAATGCCCGCTTAAATAAGCCTCATCAAATTGAAAGAAGCTTTGCTTACTGTTTTCAACGAGCTTGCCGACAAATACCTTCTCACCTGTGCTAAGCGTTCGTTTTACGGTTAGGGCTGCCTTAAGCATGGCGAAGTACATCCTCAATTGATTTAAATTCCGGCTTAGACGACTTTGTCAGTTCTTTCACTTTTTTCAAGTCACCGACAGTCTCATACAGCATGAGGAACTGGCGCAATGAGATGTTGCCAGTTGACTCAAACTTTCTGATCGTCGCGTAAGGCACGCCAGAGAGGTCAGCCATTTTCTGAACACTGAGTTTATCGTTTTTCCGAGCAGACTTGATAAACTCTTTGAGTTCCATCTGCACATCATAAGCGGTATAAAGAGATAACATACACGCCTCTTAAATTGCTACTATAGTATTAATTTTATCACAAAAAACGGATTAATTGCTATTATTGTAGCAATTTAAAGAGACGACTAATGGTTTCTTCATTGACACCTTTACAAGAATCGTCGCTGCGTCAGGATAACATTAATACTATAGTAACAAATATATGAGAAATAGAGCCAGAATTGTTATCATAGTAGCAGAAAATAAACTGACGCTCTTCAGATAGGGGCGTTCCCTGCACAAGAAGCAATCAATAACCAACCACAGACAAGATGATTGGGAGACGTCAGGTTGGTCATCCGTCGGTGTGACGCAGTTCAAGGGGCAAACAAGAGTGTGAATCAGTCACCGACTGCGACATAGAGCAGAGTTGTTGCAAATTCCTGCCGATTATCGAGGCGCCCTACCGAGCTCATGTTACTAGGGCTTCATCCATCTGCTCGTTGTTTCACCAGGGCATACCTTGCTTGACATTTTGGTCAATCAACGAGCGGTAGTGGCATTAGATTGGATGGGGGAAAACAGGCTATCCATGCGCATCAAACGTCTACTCTAACGCCGCTTGGAACAAAAACGAGCTGGCGCAGAACTGGCACACGCATTCGTAGCGATGAGTTGTTCACAACGATTGCCAAAACGCTTTAACTATCAACCCCAAATTCGAAGTAAGTGCGCGATTTCTGGCTGACTCTAGCCATCGGGGCAATATTTCTCCAAAAAAAACGGCGAGGCTTCGTGCCTCGCCGTTTGTGATTGCTGACCTTCTTTACGACAGTTTGAACGTTGCCACCTTGTCAGTCAGTTCTTGTGCTTGCCGTTTCAGCTTGATTGATTCTTGAGAGCTGTCTTGGGTATTAATAACAAGCTCATCAGCGACATCTTTGATAGAGACAATGTTTTGCGTGATCTCACCAGTGACGTGTGTCTGCTCTTCAGCTGCTGTCGCAATTTGCGTTGCCATATCACTGATCAACGAAACCGCTTCATGAATTTCGCCCAACGCCTTCGTTGCTTGGTCGGCATCTGAGACCGACGTGGTGGCCAAGTTAGAACTGCTATCCATTAAACCCACCGCGCGCGTTGTGGTTTGTTGGAGCGTATCAATCGTTGCCTTGATCTCTTCGGTAGAGGCATGAGTGCGCTGTGATAGGACGCGAACTTCATCCGCCACCACGGCAAAACCGCGACCTTGCTCACCCGCACGTGCAGCTTCAATGGCCGCGTTAAGAGCCAGCAGGTTCGTTTGCTCTGCAATGCCTTGAATGGTTGAGAGGACCGTTGAAATCTCTTGCGCGTGGCGATCCAACTCGCTAATAACGGAGCTCGCTTCTGAAAGCTCAGTGGCTAGGTTGTTAATGGATCCCTTAGTATGTTGAACTAAAGACTGTCCATCGTTCGTGCTCACCGTTGACCCCTGAGCTGCGTGGGCAGTTTGCTCTGCGTGAGAGGCGATTTCTCGCGTAGCACTTGCTAACTCCGTCACCGCGGTTGCGACCATCGTGATCTCTTGCTGTTGTTGATGGATCTCTGACACCGCGCTGTTCGAACGCTGCGTGTTGTTGTCAGACTGTTCATTGATGAGGTGCGCTTGCTCACGAATATGACCGATCAATTGTTGCAGGCTGCCCACAAAGATATTGAAATTGTGCGCCAAATGACCTACTTCGTCACCACTTTCCACTTCAATACGCTGAGTCAGGTCACCACTACCATTGGCTATCTGTTCTAATGCTTGAGACACGTTATTTAACGGTCTAAATAGGATGCTACACAATAGGTTGAACAGAAGAGTACACACCACCACAACAATAGCGGTTGCTAACACTTGCCCCCATACCGCATCAAACAAAGGCGCGACCAAGGAACCATAGTTGATAATGGTCACTGTTGTGAGTGCTGTCCCATCAATTTGCTGAGCATACAGAACATACTCTTCTCCACCGATTAAAATCGACTCATCGTGACCACTACGTGCAGCGTTTTGAATCGTGTTAAAATCCAAACCTAGCTGACTAACGGATTGGTTGAGAAGCTTAGTATCCTTATGAGTAAAGATATTACCTTTCTCATTGGCAATGAACATGTAACCGTCACCCGGAAGGATCACTTTGTCCATGCTGTTTAGAATATCAGTGATCTCAACATCCGCCCCCAGTACCACTTGTTGACCATGTAGCGTGAGCGCCTTACCCAGTGAGACCACGTTGGCGCCAGTAGCGGCGGCCACGGTTGGGTTATCCATAAAGACTTTGCTAGGGTCTGCGACAGCATTGATGTACCAGCCCCACTGACGCGGATCATCATTCCCCGGCGGGAGCACAACGCCATTCGCATTGTCTTGATTGCCATCTGGGTAGGCTAAGAAGACATTGTCGAACGCCGCCGAGTGACGGACTTGTTGGAGATGCGTAACAATGGCGGCCTTATCGACATCTTGAGACAGTGAAGTCAAGGCTCGCTCTTTTGATAGTAACCAGTCCGTTACGTATTGATTGTAAGAGGCTGTTGTACTCTCAAGGCGCTGTTCAACCTCTGCATCCATACGACTTAGGGAAGCGTTAAATGAAAGCGCTTCGACCAATAATCCCCCGATGATAATGGCCGCACTCGCTGAGATCGCGAGTTTGTTTTTAAGTGATAGTTTCTTAAACATTGAAAACCTTATTATTGTGTCGTGTTCAGTTCTAAATGGAGCAAACGATAAAATGGCGCAGATACAATTTCTCATCGTGAGTTAAATAATAATCGAAGTCTAGTGATTCAAAGTTGCAGAACTCAAATATTCACCACGACGTCACTAAATGCAGTCCAATTCATAGAATATATATGTTGTGCTATCGTAAAAACCACCAATGGCCTTCACTCTACCTCCATGACAATTTTATCGATACGAGGCGTTGACTAAGTCTGCGCATGATCACTCATATGGTTAACCATTTTCATCCAGTTATATGCTCTGATACACGCAGCTGTATCTCCTTCTCGTTCTCAAATTTTTTCTTTAAAAATTATTCAATTAGCTAGCGAAACCCCTATCTGTGTATTTTACTTAAGAAAGTGCAACCAAGATTCACGGATGAAAAGATGGCTAACAAAAATAACGTCAAAATCAATAATAAAAATACACAAATAAAGAACAAGCAAAGTGATGAGAGAAAACAAAAGAAACTCAGACTGCATTCGCATCTCAAGGTTAACATTCCCCTTTTTCAATCTCTGATGATGATCTTGCCATCACTGGCTAAGCACGTAGACGCTTCTGAGGGTTCAGACGATCTTAGCGATGAAAAAGAACTAGCAACGACAAGCAGTATCACAAACAAAAACATCGTTGATCACCATGCAAAGACCGCCTCTTTAGAGGCGGCTCATCAAAGTAATACAACAAATGAAAACCACACAAGCGCTCATTCAGATGTAAATCAGGCTCTCCATGAGACAAGCACTCATTTAGTCCCTTCCCATCACTTATCGACGCTTTCTCATCCACAAGTTCACTATATTCCGTCGGTATCTATACCAACCATTTCAGCGGGAAGTAACGGTCAGCCAACTCATTCAAACACGCCCCCTACGCCAACTTCGCCGGTTACCTTTATTCCAGAAATAATAAAGGGGACATACGGAGAACTGCATGTCGATGTAAATGGACAATACACATTTGTATTAAACCCCAAATCGCCTCAATACATTCTGTTGAATCAGCACCAACAAGGGACTGATCATTTTGTGTTACATCTATCCAACGGCTCGAGCATCATTGTTCAAATACCGGTTACAGGTCAGCAAGACACGCCAAGTATTTCCGGAGACTTAACCGGCGTCGTCACCGAAGATCACAACATTGATTCACAAGGTTTGTTGCACGCAAATGGCAAAATTGATGTCATAGACCCAGATCAAGGCGAGAGTTCAGTGAAGCCTGATGTCATCCCCGGGAACTATGGGGTGTTAACCATTGATGCTGACGGTCACTGGCAATATCAAGTTAATAATTCTCTTTCGAATGTTCAAGCGTTAACCGGGGCCACTTCACTGCATGAAAGTTTCACGATTTACACTAAAGACGGCACACCGCAAACAATCGAAATGACGATCGGTGGCAACGATGACAATGCGGTCATTACCGGAGTAGACGTAGGCTCGGTCATAGAAGATCTCACAACACAAGTACAAGGCCAGCTTGCGGTAACAGACCCAGACCTTGGAGAAGACCATTTTCAAGCTTCTCAAGTTAAGGGCCATCTGGGCACATTAACCATCACCAAAGACGGGGCATGGACTTACGTTCTAGATAATACGAACCCAACCGTGCAAGCCTTAGGTAAAGGCTCGACGGCTACTGATACGATTACCGTTCATTCGGCGGATGGCACATCGCATCAAGTGACGATTTCCATAAACGGCACAAACGACAAAGCCGTGATTGGGGGTACTAGCTCAGGCGCAGTAACGGAAGAAACTCAACGGAAAACAACCGGCACATTGACGATTGCTGACGTTGATACTGGTGAAGCGCACTTCTCCAATACCGATGTTGCAGGTGCTTTAGGTACGCTCCACCTCAAAGATAGTGGGGCTTGGAGCTACGATCTAGATAACACCAATTCAAAAGTGCAAGCCTTAGGCAAAGGCGCGACTGCCACCGATACGATTACCGTTCATTCGGCAGATGGTACGCCGTATCACATTACCGTCACCATTAACGGTACCAATGACAAAGCCGTAATTGGTGGCACGAGCTCCGGCGCAGTAACGGAAGAATCTCAACTGCAAACATCCGGCACATTGACGATTACTGACGTCGATACTGGTGAAGCACATTTTTCCAATGCCGATGTTGCCGGTTCCCTCGGCACGCTTCATATGACCGACTCAGGTCAATGGACTTACCATCTGGATAACACGAACCCAACCGTGCAAGCCTTGGGTAAAGGCTCGACGGCTACTGATACGATTGCCGTTCATTCGGCAGATGGTACGCCGCATCAAATCACAGTCACCATTAACGGCACCAATGACCGCCCTACCATCTCAGGTACCTCAAGTGGCGCAATCATCGAACAGGGCTTAAACACGGCAGGAACTCCTGATGCAACAGGCTCTCTAACAGCAACCGATTTAGATAAGTCCGACACCATTACGTGGGCAATCAACCAACCTCAAGGCCAATGGGGTACACTGTCTATCGATCCCCATGGTCATTGGCACTATCAGCTCGATAATTCAACTGGTAGTGCGGCGGATAAATTAGCGGCTGGTGAACATCAGACTGAATCATTCTGGATCACCGCCACCGATAGTGCTGGAGCAACCGTTCCTCATAAAGTGGTTATCGATGTGCAAGGTAGTAACGACAAACCAATTGTCAGTGCGTGGACTCAGCTCCCTGCGGGAATAGAAGATCAACCAGTAACTATAAAAGCTTCTGATTTACTAACGCACGCAAGCGATGTTGATAGTAGCGATGTATTGCATGTGACGAATCTGCAAGCCACACACGGTAGCCTGACTGACAACAAAGACGGCACTTATACCTTCACGCCAGACAAAGATTTCAATGGTGAAATTCGACTCACCTATGATGTAGTTGACGGCCACGGTGGTAGCGTCAGTACTCAGGCTAAGTTCGATCTTACCGCCGCTCCCGATAACGCGATGATTACCGACGCACAAACCAATGCTGACTTACGAGGAGTGACTGAAGATCGTGGGTATATAGACACCCACTATCAATTGCATTACGACGGCAAATTAAACATCCAAGACCCTGATGCGGGAGAGGCTCAGTTTGACCCGAATATTGGTCCGCAAACCTATCAAGGTATTGGCTACGACACCAAGCTCGGTGGGCACATACTGCTCATGCGCGACGGTCACTATACCTATACGCTCGACAACCGCAGTATACAGAACTTAGCGCAAGGGGAAGTTAAACACGATTCAGCCGTTATACGCTCAGCAGATGGCACAACGCATACGATAGAGCTGACGGTTCATGGTACCAACGATGCCCCAACCATCAATGCACAGTCGCACTCTGTGACTGAAGGTGGAAGCGTGCTAAATGGACAAATGGTTGGCCACGATATTGATACAGGCGCAACACTCACGTATTCCATAGCTAACCCCGTTGATGGACTGACTTTTAATGTGGATGGTAGTTACAGTTTCGATCCATCGAATGCAAGCTATAACCACCTTCCTCAAGGTAAGTCTCATACTCTAACCATTCCTGTCACCGTTACGGATGAACATGGTGCAACCTCGACACAAAATCTAGAGATTGTCGTCACTGGCACCAATGACGCCGCCAAGGTATCAGGTGTCGATACGGGCAGCGTGCACGAAAACCAAGCTGGTCAGGATATGTCACCTGACTATGCGCAACCTGGTATGTCTAAAATCAGTCATGATGGACTTATGACAAGCGGTCAGTTATCCATTATCGACCCTGATTCTGGTGAAGCAGGATTTGATACTAAGGGCGGACTTTACTCTTATCATGGTCAGTATGGACACCTGTTACTTCGCGAGGACGGTCACTGGGACTATAAAGTTGCCGCAGGTCAGACTGACTGGCTAAGACAGGGCGCGAGCACCACCGTGGGAACAACCATAGACAAGTTAGGCGCGGGGGAAACGCTGACTGACACCATTACCATTCAAACCAAAGATGGCACCAGTCACGACATAATAATCACCATTCACGGTGACAACGATGCGCCTTATGTTTCTGGCGAAGTACAACTAAACTCTGGCAAAGAAGACCTGCCACAGATCATCACTCAGGCAGAGCTACTCGCTAACAGTATTGATGTTGATCACAACGATATCGGTCAATTAAATGTGGCTAACCTCTACGCAAATCATGGTTCTATTCTGGACAACAAAGACGGAACTTATACTTTCACCCCAGATAGAGACTACAACGGAAAAGTACACTTCACCTACGATGTGAAAGACGCGCATGGAGGTACCACCCACACTGGCGCAAGTACCACCCTCGTAGCGACCCCAGATAAAGCCATTATCTCTGAAGTAACCACAGGAAGTGTTATTGAGGATGGACCACATGCAACGCACAACAACGGCACCACGACTGAATTAGCTAACGGCCAACTTCAAGTCATCGACCCAGACAGCGGCGAAGATAAGTTCCAATACAGTCAATTTGGTGAGACTCGTCTTCACGATCCATTTGGTGGCATGCTTCGAATTGATAGCGCGGGTAATTGGGGATATAGCGTCGACAACGCGGCGCTTCAACATCTAGCGCAAGGGCAAGTTGAAACGGTTACCTATCGAGTACACAGCTTCGATGGTACTGCCTACGACTTAAATATTGATGTCGTCGGAACCAACGACACACCGACAGTTACCAAGGTAGTTCTAAGCAACGGCACGGAAGATACACACCATCAAATGCAGGCAAGTCAGTTCGGATTCACCGACGTCGATACAGGCGATACGCTGCACTCTATCGCGATCACTGATCTACCACCAGCGACTCAAGGTAAGTTTGTACTCGATGGACACGACATCACCGCAGGTCAGAGCATCACAGCCGCCGATATCACTAAGCTTCAGTTTGTCCCTACCCCAAACTTTAACGGTGATGTTCAATTCAAATTCACGGTGAATGATGGACATGTCGATTCACAAGAAGCAACCAACACTCTGCATATTGACGCCGTTAGCGATGCAGCGCAGTTCACTGGCCGCGATACGGGAGATGTTCATGAAGGACATACCTATACAGCGCTAGACGGTTCTATGTCTGGCGGTTACGTCGATGATCGTTCACCAGATCACATGCATGGAAACATCGGTAAAATATGGAACGATGAAATACACACTGATGGCCACTTGAACATCGTTGATCCAGACTCTGGTGAAAACCATGCTCAAACGGGCACTTACCAAGGTACACACGGACATGTGATTCTCCAGAGTAACGGAGATTGGAGCTACTACGCTTCCATAGGTCAAGACGCGACGGGTAGAAAAATTGATCATCTGGGTCAAGGGGAATCAATAACAGATACCGTCACCATCAAATCGGCTGATGGCACCACTCACGATATTCATATCACCATTCATGGCGACAATGACCGCCCATACTGCTCTTCAGAAGTTCAGCTCAACAGCGGAAAAGAGGATCTCGCACGAACCATCACCACAACTGAGTTGCTCGCAAATACTGTCGATGTGGATACTAACGATGCCGGGCACCTCTCTATCGCAAATCTGCATGCGGATCACGGCACTCTCGTCGACAACAAAGACGGTACATTCACGTTTACTCCAGATCATAATTACAACGGTCAAGTACACTTCACTTATGACGTCAAAGATGCTCATGGTGGCGTTACTCATACTGGCGCGTCTACCACACTGTTACCGAGCAATGATGCTGCCACACTGCAACCGACACTCGCCTCCAACTTTGTCACTGAAGATCATCTAAAATCGGGGACAAGCACCAATGAGTTATGGTCAGGTTGGAAAAACCTCGATATTCAGGATATTGACTCGCCATCGGAAGCAAAAGTTACTCAAATAGAGGTCAATGGCGTTAAGCATACGGTACCAGCAAACTTCGCGATGAATCTTGCAGGCGTCCACGGGACCTTCAACTTCACTCATTCAACCGATGGCCACGACAAATGGAGCTACAGTGCGGATAATAGTCACGTTGAAGTTCAATCACTGAGTCATGGCGATTCTCTGACTGATACGATCACTTTGATCACCGCAGATGGGACACGAATCCCGTTGACAGCCAAAATCTTAGGTACCGATGATCATGTGATCATCGATACGCCTGACGCATTAACGGCGGCATTAGGAACGGCCGTTGAGGACAAGGTAACCTCTATTTCAGGCACCCTACTCGCGCACGATTCCGACAGTAAAGATTCCGTCACATTCAGTGCTGGCGATTCTACTGGCGCCTACGGTACGCTTCATGTGGATAGCAATGGACAATGGCATTATGACCTAGACCACTCAAAGGCCAATGCGCTACAACAAGGTGAGACCAAGGCAGAAGGCTTTGATATCACTGCGATATCTACTGACGGCTCAACCGCAACCAAACATATTGAAGTGTTGGTACAAGGAAAAGATGATGGGGCGATCATTTCAGGCCAAGACTCGGGACAGGTAACTGAAGACAAGCATTTACAAGCATCGGGAAACCTCACCGTTATTGATCCGGATAGTGGAGAGGGTCATTTTACTGCGACATCAGGTTCAACCCAACTTGGTACTTATACCATAGATACATCTGGTCATTGGACGTATTCACTTGATCCTCGTGTTCAATCTCTGCATCAGGGAGAAACCACATCCGATGTGTTTACTGTGCATAGTGCAGACGGTACAGCACATGTGATAAAAGTGACCATCACTGGAACCCAGGATGCCCCAATAATCACGGGGCAAAGTACAGGGGCTGTTTACGAAGACTCTCAAACCTCTGTATCAGGAACACTTCATGCTGATGATAAAGACTATGGACAGAGTGGGTTTTGGGCACAGAGTCATATCGCGAGTACACATAATTTGGGCGATCTCTCAATTGACCAAAATGGCTACTGGACGTTTCATCTTGATTCTACAAATCCGGCCGTAAATTCTCTAGGAGAGCATGACACCCTTCAAGAGACGGTGACGGTGAATACTATTGATGGTACCTCAAAAGTGATTCAGATAACCATTCATGGTACAAACGATGACCCCTTTTTATCGGTAACTCAAACAACTCCAACCACAGGCACGCTGACCGAAACTGATGTTGACGTGAATGACACTCATACCTTCTCTGTCGTCAATTCAACAGGTCAATTCGGTTCGCTATCGGTCGACCCAGATTCAGGCGCGTATGTGTATACAGCCAACGGTTCGGTTGCTGGAATGAGTTATAACGCAGCGACACACACATACCACGGCACCGACGTGTTTGAAGTTAAAGTGGCTGACAATCACGGTGGTGAGTCGTCAAAGTTCATCACTTTCGATGCCAACGGTCATGTTTCAGTTGTACCAGGGCAATCACCGACGATTTCCACCTCGGTGCCTTCCAATCCACTGGTAACGACCACGCAACCAAGTTTGCCAGCAGGGACAAACACTCCGCCAAATAATGCAGTTACCGTCGACTTAGCAGCGTCTAGTGATACTGGTATTTCCGATACCGATAACCTCACTAAAGACAGCACACCGACAATCACCGGGCATACGGATATTCCTTACTCACAAGTCACCATCTATGATGGTTCCACACCTATTGGGCATGCAGTCTCTGATGGCTCTGGGCAGTATAGTGTAGCGGTAAGCAGCTTATCGAATGGCGATCATAATCTTTCTGCCAAAGCCTTAGCGCCTTCTTCAGTTTTACCAGCAACATCATCCATTCTTCCATTGCATGTTGATACTGTAATCGCGCCGCTTCAAGTCTCATTAACCCACGATACAGGAAGCAATTCGTCTGATTTGATTACTAGCGATGGTTCATTAACTATCTCTGGACAAGAGGCAGGCGCAACCGTTGAATACTCGACCGACAACGGACACACATGGACATCGAGTTTCACCCCGCAACAAGGCTCAAATACGGTTAGCGTGAGACAAACCGACGTTGCAGGAAATGTCTCCGCGAGCAGTTCGTTAACTTTCACTCTGGATAATACCGCCACAGCACCAAGCGTTTCCCTTACCTCAGATTCAGGGCGTTCCTCTTCAGATAATATGACTAACGTTGGAGATCTGAGCATTGGCGGCATCGAGCAAGGCGCAACAGTAGAATATTCCACCGACAATGGTGTGCATTGGCGTACTCAGTTCACTCCAAATGAGGGTGTTAATAACGTTCAAGTGAGACAGACTGATGTGGCGGGTAACGTATCTCCTTCTACATCGCTCACCTACACCTTAGACACTCAAACCGACATACGAGTGAATTCCGCTCAGGTCGACCAACATGGTCAAGGCATGATGGTGCAAGTGTACTTACCTAAGGATTCAGAAGTCACGCTTCTCGAAATTACCAGTGACGGCGGTGGCGCGCCTCTGCTTGTCGACCTGAAAACGGTGCAGAGACAAGGGACGGGGACAAGTGTTAGTCACCCTGACCATCAATATCAAGAGTTTGTTGGCATAGACTTATCTTCGTTACCGGATGGTCATTTAACAATTCGAGTCGCAGGCACAGATGCTGCAGGCAATACCGTCACTGCTCAATCATCAGCAAGTTCGAATTATGTATTAGACACAGCCGCTAGCGTTAGCGATGATAGCAACACAGCCGTTGAAGACTCAACGACACCAGTCTCAGGCAACCTACTAAGCAACGATGCTGATGCGACTACTGTTACCACAACAGGTGACATTCAGGGTACTTACGGGACATTCCATTTAAGTTCAGACGGTCGTTACACTTACACCTTAAACAACCAACTGAGCGTAATTCAGCAGCTCGATTCTACCTCATCACCTCTCGTCGATAGTATCGCCTACACTGCGCGCGACAACCATGGCAACCAAGCGACAGCGCATCTTGCGATATCCATCCAAGGCACCGACGATAACCATGCTCCCGTCGTCACTGCCCATTCCGTTTCAACGGATGAGGATACAACTCATACTTTTTCTACCGCCGAATTTGGCTATACCGATCAAGATGGCGATGCCCTTCACTTCATCACCGTTGGCCAATTGCCTGCAAATGGTTTATTGCTTCTCAATGGCAAAGCGGTAACCACCAACCAGCAAATCAGTAAAGCTGACTTAGACGCCGGTCATTTGACCTTCACTCCAATCCACAACGAAAACGGTGCCAACTATGCGCACTTTACGTTTACTGCCAATGATGGCCAACAAGATTCAGCAAGTGCGACAATGACATTGAACGTCAATGCAGTGAATGACGCAGCTACATTTACAGGTGATGCAGGTAGTATTACCGAAGACACAAGCCTTCACCACAATGTGCATGTTACAGGAGCATCACCTATAACAAATGCCCTGGAATGTACTGGCCACCTAGTTGTATCTGATGTCGATGGTCAAGGGGAAGCGGCATTGGACCTCAATGGCCAACAATATCTAAATCATAATGGAAGCTATGGACATTTTATTGTTTCAAGCAATGGCACATGGGCTTATGTTGCAGACAATGACAATCAACAGGTCCAAGATCTCGATAATGGGCAGACACTCACAGACAGCGTTGAAGTAACCTCTAAGGATGGCACCAAACACTCTATTACAGTGACGATTAACGGTACGACCGATAAACCTGTATTACATAGCCTGAGTGATTCAGGCGTCCAACATAGTGGCCCAATTGAAGGCAATCTCCTATCTGGTATCGGCACTCATGAAGGCGCAAGTGGGGCAGCGACAGACACTGACTCCAATGCACACTTAGTGTTGCAAGATATCCAAGTCAAAGACCCTGTTTCAGGCTATGTAACGGTAACGCCTGGGCATCCACACACGATGGTGGGTATCGGGACATTGGCCATTGAAGCAAATGGTCACTATACCTTTACACCAGAGGCAGGGTTTACAGGGACGGTACCAAGCATGGTCTACCGTGTTGGAGATGATGGCGGCAACCCTAGAGGCGACTCTGCTCAAAACCGACTCACTATTGACGTGACACCACCAGCGCAACATGCCCCTACTGTGATTCCTCAATCCGTAAGCAGTGATGAGGATCAGGCTCATACCTTTACTACCGCAGAATTTGGCTACAGTGACGCAGACCAGGATGCTTTAGTTCATATCACTATCACCCAGTTACCCGCTCATGGCCTATTAATGTTGAATGGCGCAGTGGTGACCACTAATCAGCAAATATCGAAAGCAGATTTGGACGCTGGACATCTTACTTTCACGCCGGTTCATGATCAGAGTGGCATGAACTACGCCAATATTGAATTTACAGCAAATGACGGCCACCAAGATTCCGCAAGCGCGACAATGATTCTAAACGTCAATGCAGTGAATGACGATCCAACAGTGGGTTCCAACTTCAAGAGCTCTCCCGAAGATACGCCTTTGCGCTTCACTAAAGCCGATTTCAAATACTCCGATGTCGATGGTGATGCAATGAGTCATATCACCATCACTAATGTGGCACACGGAACCCTGAGTTTACATGGGCACAGCGTGAGTGTTGGCGATGACATTCCCGCTGCGGACATTTCTTCATTGGTCTTCACTCCAACACCAAACTACTCTAGCGCAGGTCTAAATGGATTAGGAGCCGTTCAGTTTACCGCCAACGATGGGCATGTAGACTCAAAGGAAGGCTCCATATTCATTAATGTCGCCCCTGTAAATGATCCTGCCACATTTAACGGTGATTCCACTGGTCAAGCTCTAGAAGATACGCACACCCAAATCACAGGCACATTAAATGTGACCGATCCTGATGGCACTCAAGGGTTTATTGAAGTCACCGGCGGAGCTGGGATTGTGGGAAGTAAAGGATACGGTCATGCCCACATCGACAGCAATGGGCACTGGACTTACAATCTCTACAACCACCACGCGCTTGTTCAGCAGTTAAAACAAGGACAAACTGAAACCGAGACGATCACTGTACAAGCCAAAGATGGTACAACTCACGATATTACTATCACAATTACCGGCACTAACGATGCTCCCACAGTATCAGAGCATTCCCCAGGTAGTAGCCACTCAGTAAGTGAAGACACTAACCCGAACGCTAGCGGACAGCTTGATATCAATGACGTTGATGGTGATGCTGTTAGTGTGACTGTAGACCCAAGCCATAATGCTCAATTTGGCCAGGTTCAATTGGATCCCCACACCAACACTTGGACCTATCACCTCAACAATAGCAACCCGAAAGTCGATGCTCTTAATGATGGAGAGACACTTCAAGACACCTTCACCTTGCTGGTTGATGATGGTCATGGTGGGCAGACAAGCCAACAAATCACCATGACGATAAATGGTCATACTGACCCTGTGCCTTATACACCACCAACCATTAGTGTCACTGTCGATACCAGAAATGCTCACCATGTGACGGCTGGTATTACCGCAAGCACCGTACAAGCTTATGCGCACTCTATTGGACAACATGCAACTATGGCTAGCGGTCATCATGAAATAAAGGGTCATGGACATAGCGATATCATCATCGTCCAAGGTCGACTCAACGAAGAGGCGGAGCTGGAAGGCGGTAATGATATTCTTTATATCGGTGGAAGACTGACAGACAAAGAAATCGAGGGGGGGCATGGCAGCGACACCCTCATTTTAGGTGCCTACACCCGTAACAACGCGCCACGCTTACATGATCATGGAGAGAAAATAAGTGATGGACATGAAGAGATGGAATTGGAAGATATCGAAAACATCATTCTTGGAGATGGTACAGTACTGAAAGGTCACTTGCCACCGAACTTCCCTCTCGCCACCCACGATCACTATGAAGTGCCCGTAAACATCCAAGCCCATTTGTCTTCCAGTGATGAATCGGTTGCAGGTATTCGACTCACCCACCTACAACAAGGGCTAACCCTGCAAAGCAATGGGCATAACATCAACGTTAATGGGGATGGTAGTTACACTGTGCCAGCTAATGGGCATTTGGTTGTCATATCCGCACACCCCATCAGCAGCGGGCATCACTACTTCGAAACAGAGGTAACAACCCATAACTCAGTAACAGGTGTCACTGCCGTAACAACAGAGGATTTGCAGGGGCATATTCAGAGCCATGTCAACCCGCCTCCACCACCACCGCCGCCTGTGCTGCACGATGAGCCAGATTTCTCACCGTTGGGCAACGTACAAGATTTGACGGTCACATTAGACGACTCGTTAGGTAAGGACGTCTCTTTAGATGCTCATACACCAGTGGGCGGTGAGCATCCTACCGGTGCTGCTGCCTACCTAGACGCACTGGGCATTACGCCTGCCCATACCAACACGGATTCCAATCAACAGGCTCCAGCTGACCTCGACATTGTGCTGGCACACGTCGATGATACCGTTAACTCAGTAACGAGTATCGAAGAAACGGATATCGATATGTCGGATGCGCATACTCACCACGTTCAACAGCAGGCGCATGACGATAAACACCTCCACAACGACATAGACGGATTGCCAGATCTCGACTCAAATAACTAGCCATTGATAGAAAAAAGGGAGCACGCAATGTGCTCCCTTTCTAGCGCTTGATACCCGTACTCATTTGAACAAAGCAACGTCTGTCATTCTTTGAGTTACCTTTCACCAAACGCGACGCTGATATTGGTATAGATCGGTTTCCATAGGTATTGGAACACCGACTTTTCGCCCGTTGTGATGTCGACCTCGCCCGTCATACCAGGCAAGATAGAGAAGCTCTCCGGATTATTCCTAAAGTATGGCGTTTCTACTGACACGACCACTTCATAGTAGATCTCGCCTCGTTCACTTTGACTTGTGGTCGGTGAGATACTTTCTACTTCCCCTTTCAAGGCCCCGAAGCGACTGTAATCAAACGCGTCAATCTTGATTCGAGTTGACTGTCCCACATTCACGAAACCAATGTCTCTCGGCGAAAGTCGCGCTTTAAAATCCGCTTTACCGCCGACAGGGACAATCTCAACCACGGTCCCACCCGGCTGAATCACGCCCCCATTTTGGGTGCTCGGCAGACTTTGCACCAAGCCTTGTAAGGGAGAGACTAACGTCGTGTTGGTCAATTTCGCTTGGCTTGAACGCACTCTTGCGTTGAGCGCGGATAAGTCAGAGACCGCTTTAGAACGGTCATCGCTCACTGTCGCTTTGGCTTCAGCAAGCAGTTGCTCTATTTTTTGCTCATTGCTGTCTGCTTGCTTAATGAGAACCGATTTCTTGCCACGGGCTTCTTCTATTTTCTGTTCAATACTGGCCAGCTTTTGGCGCATTTCAAGCACACGTAAACGTGAGATGTTGCCTGCTTTATAGCCTTTCTCTAGGATAGTCAATTCTTGCTTAGTGGCATTCAGCTCTTTCTCATAGCTAGGCAAAGACTTATCGACGCTGCGAAGCTGCTCAGCGAGCTGCTCGCTGTCCTTTTCAAGCACGATGCGTTTTTGAAAGTACAGCCCTTTCTGAGCACTTAGCTGCGCCTTTTGCTGGCTCACGATCTGGGGATAATCGACCTCAAACTCCCCAAAATTCGGTTCTCGGTCATCAAGTAACGCATTCATACGCTCGATGCTAGCGAGCAGCGTCACTTGTTGAGATTTCAATTCTTCCAGCGCGGTACGCTGAAAAGTCGCGTCAAACTCAACCAGCGGTTGACCTTTCTCGACCAATTGACCTTCTTTAACGAGAATTTGCTTTAACTTGCCGCCAATGGCACTTTGTAAGACTTGTTTTTCGCCTTCAGGGATCACGGCGCCCTTTGCTTTAGCGATTTCGTCCACTTGAGTGAGCACAGACCAAGTGGCAAAAGCCACCACACACAAAGCCACCGACCACGTCGCCAGCGCCAATGTACGGGCCGTATTTTGTGATTCAACAAGCTCACCGTAGCGCTCGCCTGTATCGATAGGGTGTTTAGCCATTCGCGACTCCTTGCTTTGACGGGGGTTGGGCCTGCTGGGCGGCATGCGGTTGAACTGACGGTTCTTGTGTTGACGGCCGTTTCTCTTGAGCCAGTGGCGGTTCGTGACGCTCTTTAGGGTCGACAGGCGGCTGTGTGTCTAGTGGACCGGCATAAACGACACTCCCTTCATTCAAAACCACGACCTTATCGGCCAGCTTAATGAGCTCAGGATCGTGGGAAGTGAAGATCACGGTGGCGTTTCCTTTTTTCGATTGCACGAACTCACTAAATATCCGTTTGGCATTGGGATGAGCATCGGGCACTGGGTTATCCATGAGGAACATTGGGTAGTCATAGACCAACGCTTTCGCGTCAATCAGGATCTGCGCGACAGTGCCTGACAGCAAGTCAAAAAGGCTGTCCGGTTGAATACGACTGATCGACGTATCCAGCCCATCTGGTAAGGTCTCGAGCCAGCGCTCCCCACCCACCATTTCAATGGCAGCAATCATTTTCTGTTCTTCGACTTGATGCCCATCGGTTAACCACTCTCGAATACTCAGCGTGAGCAAATCAGGGTACGCTGCGCGGATGAAGCACCAGTGACGATAGAGCTGTGGGTCGTATTGGGCGAGGTTAACGCCTTCCAGCTCAACCATGCCATTTTGAATCGGTTGCAAACCTGACAACACTTCGATCAAGGTGGATTTACCACTCCCAGAGGGACCCGTGATGGCCACAATTTCACCGGCTTCGATGTCAAGACTGACCCCATTTAACGCTGGGCGACTTTGCTTGGGATACCTCAGTGTCACTTGCTCTAACTGCAAGCTCGGGGCGAGCGTAGGCAATGGATGATGTTGGTAGCTGAATTCTCGCTCAGACGGTTGAGACAGAATGCGATTGACCTGCAATTTAGACTGATTGAAGCTATTAAAGCGCATTGCACTGTTCGCCAAGATCTGAGCGGGTCCGGTCACTTTCGATATCAACATCATGGAAGCAATCAACCCCCCCGGGGTCATGACGTTTTCAAATATCAGCCCGATCCCAAGCCCCATCACCGCGAGTGTTGAGCCCACACTAATAAAATAGTACATCGAGGTATAGCGACTCTGAACAACCGATTGATGAAACGCCACGGTAGAGGCGAGAAGACTGGCCTTGTTGAAGCGTTGGATCCAATGTGCTGAAAACCCAGCGCTACGAATAAAAGCCAGCTTGGATGACAACTCATTGGTCATATTTTGACGATTGGTGCCCGCCACCGTCGATTGCATTGAGCGCTTGCTGCTCGAGCGTATCGAACGTTTTGCTAACACGTAGTAAAGGCTCAAAGCCACGATAGGCACCAGTACTAGCCAACCGCCCAGCACGCCTATAGCAACAACAAAGATCACAACGAACGGTAAATCAAACAGCGCATTTCCTAATGGCCCAGATAGCACCCCAGAAATACGTTCAGACAACATGACTTGATTTTGTTGACTTGACGACGCGGTTTGCTGGTTTTGCGCATAGCTGCTTCGAAGCAGGCGCTGAACGAGAGATTGCGCGATCTCACGACTGACACGATTCGACACCGAAGCAAACACTCGGCTGCGCAGTGTTCTGAGCCAACCCATCATCACAAACAACAAGGCCGCCCCAATGGCAATACCTTGTAGTTCATGTCCAGCATCGCCACCAATGACATGGTCATAGATCGACATCGTGATAAAGGGAATGGCCAGAGCAAACAAGTTGGTGATAAGACTGACTAACAGTAACTTAGGGATGATTGGGCGAAACGCATGTAACCTTTCGCCAACCCAATCGGGAGACGCTTTCTCCAAGGGTGGGCCATCGATGACAATACAAAATTGAGGCGTATCGATTATCTCTTCTTTGGTGTCATAAGCGATAAACTGCTTGGCATGTACATGACCAGAAACCAACGTCTGCTCCCCAAGAACCAGTATCACCAGTTTAGGGTCACCTACCGCATCTAAGTCAGCCACTAAACGATACGGCAATGCAAGCCTATCGAACAGGGCGAACATATCGTCGATGGACTCGACGCCATTTTCATCGATCCATTGATGCGCAAACAACTGGATGTTCGCGTTCACTTCCAGTTGCTTCAACACAGAGAGGCTTTCGGCTTCGAGCGCATTCATTGCCTCTTGGCGATCTTGCGAGTCAAGCGATTGATGACTTTTTAAACGATTCATGCGACGGCCCCCTGAGTGCGTTCCGTTTGCACGGCAATGGTTCGGCTGGCCAATTCACGAAGCCGAGAATGAGCGCTCACCATCAGTATCGCGCGTCCCGCCAACATCTCATCCCCCAGCACTTCAACCAGATGACTTAAAGCGTTGAGATCAAGCGAAGCGTCCGGCCTGTCTAACAGAACAACCGGCTTGTCACTGGCGAATTGAGCGGCAATATTGAGCATTTTCACATTGCCCATACTCAACAAAGCAGCACTCGTCTGGCCAACGTGTGTTTCCAATCCATCGGGTAAACGCGTAATTTCTTTGCTTAACCCTAGGCGACGAGCGTAGTCATTAGCGCGTTGGGTTTTGCTGGCATCAAAACCACACAAGTTGTCGAGAATCGTCCCCGACACCAATTGTCCTTTAACACCACAGTAAGCGATCATGTTGGCCACTGTGGCGAGTGACACCTCGTTGCCATTAACCAAGCACTCACCGGCCTTCAGTTCATCCACACCCGCTATCGACGACAATACATGACTGTTAGTGTGGCGATCTTCACTGTCTAACAAGACCAATTCCCCTTTTTTCAACTTCACATCCACCAGGGCGAGTTCACCATATCGCTCAATGGTCGCGTGTTGAATTTCGAGCACGTCAAAATCGACCTGCAGATCAGGTTCGGTCACTGCGGGGGACACTCGGTGGGAAACCGTTAAGTCACTCAACTTTTCTATTGCCTGATTCGCACTGTGTATTGAATTAAGCTTGATTCGGATCCCAATCAAAGCGCTCAAAGGCGCCACCGCTCTGCCTGATAAAATCGAACATGCCGCCAGTCCACCCGTGGTGAGCTGACCATCCAGCACCCACAGGCTGCCAGTGATCACGAGTAAAACCGACGTCGCCAAGGCCGCGAGCTGGAGACATTCTTGAATAAAGGCATTTTGTTCTTCTTCTTTTGCCTTAGATAAAGAGCGGACGTTGTTTAAGGACTTAAACTGATTAAAAATTCGAGACTCAACAGCCTGACGTTTGATCCCCTGTAGAGTTTGGCTCATTAGGATCAGGAAGGCTTTTCGCTCCTGCTCATCTTGCGCAGCTTTTTCACTTAAGCTTTTAACACGGAGAGAAGAAAGCCACACAATAGCGAGTGTCATCAACCAAACCGTCAGCGGTATCACCACGAGTTCACCGCCAATGTAGGCCACCAACCCCAGAAAGATCATTGCAAACGGCAAATCGATAAAGCCGGCGATGACCCCACCAGAATACCAATCTTTGACTTTAGAGACGGCCCCCAACCCTTCTTCCACTCCCCCGATACCGAGGTCACGAAGGTGACTTGATGACGCGGAAGTCACCCTTTCGACCAAGGTTTGATAAGTCACGTTCTCGGTATTGCTGGCCGCGGCTGACAAAATCCATGTACGCGCAAATCGGATGAACGCTTCCATGGCAACCGCCACCGTCGCCCCCGCTAACAGCAGTGTGGCAGTACCGTAACTTTGATTCGGTAAAATCCGATCGTAAATCTGTAAAACCGTTAATGGCACGGCAAGAGAAAGAAGATTGACGAGCAAAGAAGGCAGTAGGACTTTCCCTACTGCCCCTGTGTTTTTCATAGAACTTGAGAGCATACACCATCCTTATCGATGCTTATGCAATAAGATTGGTACACACTATAAGGTTATGCAAGGTAAGAGGCTGATTTAATTTAATTTTAAGACTATTCCATTTCATTATTGAGCGTATCGGCTTGGCAGCTACAGACGAGGCTATGCATAAAAGCAACAGCAAGCCATTAATTTTAAGAGCCACCTTTTACCTTCCTTAACCGAAAGCGACAGTTTAACGCCCCGTTAAGTCGTAGGCCACCAATCGTATGGCATAACTGTCACGGCACCACCTCTGCCACTGCTTTCTTCGTAGTGCGCCTGAGCGGGGCTGGTACCACCCGCGGTTCATCAATGTATGGATCACTCGCTGTTTTCGTCTGGAGTTCAAGGCCTGCCGGGCTATAGCAATAGGTTCCCACTGGGCTTGGGGCCGCTGTCTTTCAAGCGCGAACACAAATACTTGCATTTTCATCCCTTGATACTGGGGATGCGCATAGCGATGGTCAATTTCAGTCACAAAAGAGACCAAACTGCCTTGGAGAAAATGTGCGTTGGTGATCCGGTAGATGATTTCGCTGTCGAGCAATCGCTTTCTGCGTCGCTTCTGATGAGGAGTAGTGCGTCTGAAGCGCAGTGAACAGCCAGATACACAGGGACAAAATCACGCTTGAAGCTAAGAAGACTCCGCGCTGTTTATCATTCTCATCAAAGAAATACGTCGCATGTTTGTCCAAGACTCTGGTATGAGTAATCAAAAATGGCACCAGCAGGTGCGGTTAATTTGGGCTATTAAAAGGCTGACCTACCTAGAGCCCTTTAGACTGATATGGAACATTGCGTCGTTCAATCACCGCCGCTTTAATCACTGAAGTATTGGTGTCCGCATACGCTGCTACTTGATCAAGAATTGCATCGAGGTGGGCCATATCCCGAAAGTGTAATCGAGCAAACAAGCAGTCATCCCCTGTCACTTTGTCGCACTCCACAAACTCAGGGATACTGGCGACCAACGTCTCCAACTGCTTTAACTTCCCGGGATACTGACGCATCCTAACAATGGCAGCCAAAGGGTAACCAAAACTCTCTGGACTGACTTTGATATTGTACCCGGAGATGACCCCCGTCTCCTCCATACGCTTGAGTCGCTCGTTGACACTAGGAGAAGACATTCTGACTTCTCTTGCCAACTCCGCCACTGACACCCGAGAGTTGCCATCAAGCAGGGCAAGCAAGCGACTATCAATTGCATCGAGAGCATAATCTTTATATTTAAGGTGTTTTCTCATATTTACCTCCGATTATAAAGCAAGTACGTCATTTCGACTCACACAAACCATTCATTGTCGCTATTTCACTTTGTAATATATATCCACAACTAGTGAATATACAAGGGAACCACGCATGTTAAGATCCGACAGAGAACGAGGCACCATCGAAATGGTCATTGCGATGCTGCTTTCGGGCACCATTGGCTATTTTGTCTTAAGTTCGGAGCAGCCCTTCTGGCATGTCGTGTTCTTCCGTTGCTTAATTGGAGCGGGTTCTCTGTTGGTCTACATGCTAATCACCCAATCTTTGCGCTTCCCGACGTTGGAAGCAGGCGCTGTAGCCTTCATTTTACTCGGTGGGGTCACGTTAGTCGGGAACTGGGTACTGCTTTTCGCCTCGTTTGCTCATGTGCCTTTTTCGATCGCGACTATTGCCTACCACATGCAGCCTATACTGTTGGTCATATTGAGTGCGTTCCTCTCGCATCAACTTCCCAGTAGACACATCATTTTCTGGCTATTCATGGCCGTCATCGGACTTGGGCTAGTGGTTGGACTGACTCCCCGTGAACTGTGGCATATGATGCGCACAGACTCATTGTCCGTCTCACTATTCTGGGGGGTGATACTGGCTCTTGGGGCAGCCATGCTCTATGCCATCACAACGCTTCTAACGAAACATGTCAGTCATATTCCATCACCTATGATTGCACTGATACATGTCCTGACTGGCTGCGTGCTCTTGTTGCCCATGGTGGACTTTCAACACTTACCCACTGAAGCAGGGCAATGGGGAGATTTACTCGTTTTAGGTACCCTAAATACAGGGGTTTTGTATATCCTGTTGTACAGCGCTTTCCAAAAGCTAACAACAACGCTCATTGCCGCCTTATCCTTTATCTACCCCGTGACTGCGTTAGTAGTGGACTATTTTGCCTTTGGTCATGCCGTCAATGTGCTCCAAGTGACCGGGATTGTTCTTATTCTTTTGGCGGTCTGTGCCGTCAAGTTTAATTGGAAGCTAAGCCGCCTTATGCCAGGCTGTGCGTTGAAAAACGACTCGTCAGAATAAGGAAATCCTATTGGGCCGTTCCTCGCATGACCATTCGACCGCCGCAGTCAGAAGCAGTCGGTGAGTCGATAAGGTCGCTTTGCTCGCTCTGAGCAAGATACAGGGAGTCGCTCTCATCCCTCCCTGTTGCCAACGACCATTACACAGTTGGATTGGTTTTCGCCTTGGCCACGTGGGCTTTAATGTAATCAGAAATCGTCGTCACATCGACCCCATCATCGCGGTTGGTACCTTCAAGATGGGAATGACTGAAAGCCGTCGTCGTACCGGATGAATACAGTTCATCGAGCAACTTGACCATTTCTGGCTCTTCGTGTTTTCTTATCCACGCTTCACCATTATTGCGAGGCCTTTGCGTGTAAGGATCGCTCCCGCTATTTGCCCCTAAATAAGCATTGGTGCACTGAGCAAAGTACTCCTTTTCATCAAACGCCGCGTAGCAATCCTGAAGTTCATAGTGGCTGGTGTACATCAGATGACTTCCATCGGGGTTTGTCGCGTACGCGTGACGATTGGTTACCCACACCCAGTATTGTTTGGGGGTAGGTAAGCGGGTGAGGTTTCTTCTTGGGCCATCAACCCATTCTTGGCTAAATAAGGCATCCAACGTGTGCTGCGCGGGCACAAACAGGGGATCATCGATGAGAATACGGGTATTCGCCGAATCGATTTGGACTTTCTTCTTATTGTTAAAGCTACGCGTGATCGCTTGTTTTTGAGCCAACGTAGTCGCATCACTCAAGTGAAGACTGTGCGCAAACTCATGCGAACTCGTTGAATATTGGCTCGCGTAACACCCACCGCCGATGGTCTTTAGTTTTGCATCCACATCGGTACCCAGTAGGTTTTCTTCGGTGATCGCGACATACATCTTCGCGCCGATCTGCAGTCCTCCAACCCCTCGTGTCGAATCCCAACCTCGGCTCACACTGCTGCTTTGCTGGGCAATTCCAACCCCTTTGAGGGAAGCAAATTCGGGTAAGTCGGTCATCGGCCTATCCGCGGGTACCACGACGACTTCGATCCCGGTCGATTCGAACCGTTTTGCCAGTTCGCTATTTTTGCCTAACATCGCCGTTAAGATCCGGATGGCTTCAATATAACAGGCTTTCTTTTTGCTCGGATCCAACACACTGTCTACCTTCAAGCACGACTTAGCGCTTAAAAAGCCTAACTGTTCAGTATTGAAAGCATTTTTATCGTGGCCTAACTTAATGGCTTGTTCGATGGTCTTATCGAGCATCTCTTGATGAAAAGCAGCCCTCGCTTTCAGTGTTCGGGGATCTTGACCACCTGGGGCAACGTTCAGTTGCGTGGTACTGCTTTCATACAAGTCGGTGATGGCTTTCCTTTGATTCAGCGCAGACTGGGGGATTTTGTACAGCTCAGCCCTTTTTTTGCTGATTTGCTCACGCAGTGCCTCAATGCCTTGACGGCGCGCTGACAGCTTTTTACCTTTTTCTGGCTTTGATGCCGTCAAAGGATGCGCATCAAGCCAAGCTTGGCAAGCTTTGTCGATGGCATAGAGATGGGGCAACAAAGCTTCATCGTCACTACTGACATGCGCTTTTTCGAGTAACTTATCAATCTCTGTTAACAACCCTTTACGACGACCAAAAATGGATTTTGATCTCGAATTCGCCTTAAACGTACCGCTCGTCCATATTCCGTTTATCATCAATTTACCTTAACCGAAATAATCATCTCAGCGAATGGAGGAACCATTCACTCCCTAATCTGAATCTAGGTCTCTTAAAAAACACAAAGGGGAAACCTGACTATGCATGCGGCTCTCCAGCGGTCTGCGGATCGATGACGCCTGATGGACACCCAACCCTTTTGGTGCCTTCCCCAGCCTACTATACCCTGAGCACAACTTGCCCCACGAAAGCGAACGCGTACTGCCCCAGCGTTGCATAACACGTCTGTACAGAGAGGTGTTCATTGGCAACGAACCGAGGCGTACGATCAATCCCCATCGCTGATCGCGCTTCGACCGAATCGTCACGCAACTGGGGTTGTGCTGTTTAGCCTGCTCGACCCTGCGACCACGCCTTCAAGCGCAGTAAGACGGGCAGTGTCATCAGGGTTGTCAGCGCAATATCCAGCCACGAATGGTAGCCCTGATATAGCATCAGTCCTCCATACATGAACAGAGAAAGCAGGATCCCTCTCTTGACCCAGTCATGACTCAATACGAGTGTCGTCACAAACACCAAAGCCAAAGCCGTATGCGTACTGTAATCCAGACCGACGGCGGCATAGGCCCCGGTGTACTTATCAGCAAACATCAGAGCGTAAATATACCCAACGCCCAGTAACGTGCTGACCGCATCCCACTGCGCGGCTTTGAGCCGCCCACAGACCGCTTGTGTGAAGACCCAAGCTAAGGTCAACACACCCAGAAGGGGGACATACGCATCGGCGATCGCATCCCACTGTTCATAACTTAAATTGATAACGCCTCCTTTCCGTAGGCCGGTTTGTCGACGATCCTACGCACATACACGCTGAGATGGGATCAACGGTCAACGTGGGTGGCGTGCCAGCCACATCGAGAGTGATTGGTTGACTAATTCCGGAGAAGATAACATAAACCAGTGCCCACCAGGCATCGCTTCGGCCTCACCTTTTTGCTTCTCGGTCACCTCATTTATCCAGGATTGCGAGTGAAACCAGACCTGTTTGTCTTGGCCATAGAGGAACAAAAACGCGGTCGCATAGTCATCGACGGATACCGGCTCGGGCTTCGTATTGAGTAAAATCGAACGCCATAACTGCCAATAAGGGTAAGTCATACGAGCATCAAAGCGAAAATCTGCTGAAGGTTTATTCGGATCAACATTAGCCAAACCTAAAATCTCATTGGCGGTGTAAGCTACCAGCTTCTCACCGAGAGGTTCGGGCAGAAGCCACGCCAACGCCAAAGCTGCGGTATACTTCATATTGATCTCTGGATAGGCTTCGTTGCCAAAACTTCCGACGTCCAACAAGACCAGTCGGTCAACAAGGGGGTTAGACGCAAGGTATTGGGACGCATACACCGCCCCCCAGTCGTGCGCGATCACCGTCACCTTATCTTTATTGAGGCTCTCAATATAGGCATCGATAATCCGACGCATTTGGACCAGAGTATACTGGGGTCTTGCCCCCGGGTCCTGAAGCTCAAAGCCAGGCAAAGTGATCCGGGCAACCGTGTGATCACGTTTAAAAAACGCCACTTGTTTGTCCCACATTTCTAAGCTGTCAGGATAGCCATGGATAAAGACCAACGTGTCGTCACCATCCCCCTCCACTTGAGCTTGCAAGCCGTTTACGATGACTGGCAATCTCGTTTCAAATTCGGCCTCAGACATCGGCCCGTTCGCCATACCTTGAACCAATAGGACGATCACAGGTGACAAGATAAGCAACGCGATCAGCATTATGATTTTTATGGTCTTACGCATGGATATCCTCTGTTTACTGTCAGGGGCGCACTGCCCTAACCCTGTCTCTTCTGACCACAAGCACGCAATGCAAAGGCCTAGCCTACCCCAGCTGTGCCGAGTCAACAAACCTGAGCACTCTTTGCCGGGTAAAAATGTCCTAAAAGCCCAGCAAATATCTCCCACACACCTACTAACAATTTAGTCAATAAAAAGACTATGATGACTCAGCCTGCATACTGCGGCCCAAAAAAGGATCCCTTATGAAATCGGCCATGATCGGATTGGTCCTGCTCGCTAGCTTGGTGACCAAGTCACTTCACGCCACGCCTCTACTCTCGAGCAACCTTGGTTCGGCATCGACTTGCGCGCTGCCGATCCACTTAAAGAGTGCGCACGTTCAAGCGACAAAGCTCACGCGATGCCAGCCGCGCCCAGTGACGTTGCAAGCGCTGCAGCGATGGCTGAAATTCGGTCAGGCGGCGCGAACCGTGATGGACCTGCTCCATCACGTCTTGATTTGGCATGTCTTGATGGAGCCAACACACACCGACCATGAGCGATGTTTGGCGGGACTGCATTGGGTGGGCAACCTAACGAATGCTTGGTCCACCGCAAGCTGGAAAGGCGTACTGACAAGCGGAACTGAGCGCGCATCTCACGATGAGACCATCGCTTGCCATCCCCTCCCATTCGCACCGACCCAACGACGCGATGGCCCGTTTAGGGAACATCTCACCCCTCTTCGCGGTTAATCAGATTGGCCTGACCAAAGGAGGCGCCTCTTACTCATAGGTCAACTCCGAGACAACGGCGTGGTGATCCGACAGATCCACACGAGACCCCGTTGAGGTCATCGGCACGACCCAGGAGAGCTGAGAGACCGGGTTTAACGCCCCTTTAAACGGTACGATAAAATCATACTGCTTCTGGACTGAACGTCCCTCTTCATCAAACACATAATAATTGCTGTGGCCATCGGCACTGTACCGAAGCGCACTTAAAAACGTCGTGAAGCCAAAATCTGCATTCAGCGTCGCCGCCGTACGGCTGATCTCGTGGCTTTCGATATTAAAATCCCCAGCAAACAGGATCGGTGCATCCGATGGGAGTGAATCCGCCATGCGGCGCATTGCTTGAAACTGCTGATGGCGCGCATTCTCGTTGGCTTGACCAGGCGCAGACTGAGTGTGGCTGCCGATGATGTAGTAGTCCTGCTGCTGATCCCCAACCGTTTTGGTAAACTTCACTTTCAAGTAGCCCTTATCCATGGTGCATTCACTGGCATCACACTCTCCGGCATCGGCACCAAACTCATAATGCACTTCATCGCTCGCAGGATATCGTTCAATAGGGTCCGACTTGCGCGCCTCTCGCTTGGTGCCAACCGACAAGCTGTTTGGGTAACGACTCATCACAATCACTCCGCCGGTTTCCGACAACCCAAGCGGACCGTCGACCAACGGCGTTCCATTCAACAAGTGGGTTCGGTCTCGAAAAGGTTTGTCCGGGCCACAACATAAGAATTCTTCCACGGCTAGCTGCTCTGCATCAGGGGTACAACTCGCCTGAGACGCCAACTCCGACAGCACCACCACATCGACATTTTGAAACAGACGGGCCTTGTTATCGCTGATGGCTTGTGCTCGCTGACAGTAATCTTGTTTCCCGGCGATGCCAGGACCAATCAGCAAAAAGGTGTTCCAGGTCATGAGATTAATCTTTTTGGGATCCTCGCGGTGGTCGGCCAAACGGAGTCCACCCGGCCCAGACGAGGCATCGAGAACCGAGAACATCGCGTCCCATTTGGATCGCGAGGCATCGTATTCGTCGTCCACCCCCATGACATAGGGCGTGCCATTAAAATAAAGGGTTGCCGTATCGTGACCATCGACCCAAGGGCTGGGCGCTGACACACCGTATTCAAAATCATTGACGACCCCTGCTCGGATGTCGGCGCTGATATAAACGCCATAGTGCCGCGCCCCGTCAATGTCTATCTCACCACGAAACTTTACGGTATCGTAATTGAAGACCCCCCATCCATCATCATCAATGCCCGCAACGATCTTCAACTCGCCGGGTTTAAGCGTGAGTACGCCCTGTGCCCAATCATGACTGAGCCAGTAATCATCATTGATATCGGCGCTATTGGCATACGGTTTCCAACTCAACAACTTGATGGTCTGTTGCGTGTCGTTTTTCAACCACACACAAAAAGGTTTGTCTTCCCAGTCTTCGCTGAGGTAATCCGGACAGTCACTGCCCGCGGCCATCGACGGCATGGCCGTCACCATCAGCCACAACAGGACAATCCCATTTAAAATCGTTCTGGTTAATTGCATTGTTTCCCCCTCGGTTAAGATATAAAAAACAGTACAACGCATTAATTACATGCCTATGGAAAATGAATGACACGAGTATTCACCATACTAAAAATTACCGTTATTGATATATTATTGAACTCCGAAAATGTGTATTTCCACTGAATTTAGTCACAAGATCACAGATCAATAAATTATCATTGCGCAGTTTATCAACAACATAAATAAAGGAAAAGACAAATAATAATGAAGAAATCTACACAATCTGACCCCATCTTTAATCACTCGTGATTAAAGATGGGGCAAAACGAATATTAACGCCGTCCTAAACACCCTGCACACATGACCCAAAACCCAACAAACATCGAGAGTCATATAATTCAAGCCCCTTCCTTTGAAAGCAATAAAATATCACGACCACCCATCCACTATCTAGACGACACCGACGATATCGGGCGGGTTTCTCTCGTTGGATAAACTTGACGCTCACAAGGGCAATGACAGGTTGGAGGGTTACGTCCACGCACTTCCCCCAATGGGGCTCTCAGTTGCGACCAACGGAAACCGCCGTTCCCTAAGTCATGATCCATCCTGCGAACAGAATCAGGGATCTCTCTGAAAGATCGCTCACTCTCCCTTTAAAACTCGTCCAAAAAACCACCAAGACTGGTATTAAGGACTTATTTGTTGGTCATTAAGGACATGGGCTTTTTTTTATGAGATCTGTTCTACATTAAATATCTTTTAGAATTAATTTAACAATGCCTCGCAGGTATGTTTCATTATTATTAAAACAAAAACCCCAGACCAAACACGATTGTAACAATTTATACCCTCTTGGTTATAAGCTCACTATTTTATATTCAACAACACAGTAAGGCAGGTATTAATTTCTTATTATAAATAATCTAATTATATTTAATTTTATCAATTTCACCATGACACTTGATATACATTCAAGTCTCTCACTAACAACAAATCTATTGATATTTATTGTCACATGAACATTCTTTGAAATTATCACCCGTGCTTCATCATGAGTTGGCTAGGTTTTAATGTCGAGAATGAGTCTGTAATAGTCAAACGGATACGCTAAAGGAAAACAATGAAAAAACAGTTGATTGCCGTCCTCGTTTCATCGCTCATGGGCGGAGAAGCCCTAAGCGTGGCGCATGCCTCACCCGCCCCGGTTGTGACCATCAGCACGGCAGAGGCGATCGCCCAATTCACTTATTCACCACGCGAATTTTTAAACCAGTACACCGTGGATGTGATTGAGTTAATCAAAAATGGCGGCCTACCGACCCAAGGGCAAGTCCGGCTAGAAACCGCCCCACAAGGATTCAAACTTCGGTATGCGGATGCCCCTGCTGCGGATACGACATCATCGTACTTCCTCGGTTTTAATGGCCGAACGAACCCTATCCCTGCTTATGTCGATGTCCCTAAACACGTGGCTGAAGGCACTTTGTTGCTGACCGGTTCGCTGACCGGCTGTTCTGTGATTGTCACGGATCTTAACGACACCCATTATCGCGTCTTCCATGATGGTCGGGTCGGCAGCTCCGTTTTGTATGACAATGTGGTCATGGCCGTTGACTACGCTGACTATCAAGGACAAGGCGTATCAGATGAAGTTGCCGGTGCCTACATGATATTCAAAGACGGCCAATGGCAATTGATGCTCCAACGTCAAGAGCAAATACCCCACCCTGACAATCCCTTGCTGACCACCTGGGTCAAGCGTAAAGGTGCGACAGGGGAAGTGCGGATTCAGCGCCCTAACGCCATCGATGACCAAGCCAGAGTAGAGGCTTTTCGTCAGGAAAGAACCCTGGCTCAGGGACGTTTACTTACAGACGCAAAGGCCTTAGGACTGTCTGTTGAACCCTTACCTCAAGATCAGGATTACCAAACCGGCAGTTCCTTAAAGGTCGATGAAAACCCGGCCTTAGCCCAATGGCAAGATCTCAGAAATGCGCTGAAACAAAAAACCGATGAAGAGCTTGCCCCTTTGCTTGAGCGTAAGTCCGTACTGTTCGCCAAGCTAAGAAAAGCGACCGGTGAACGAAAGCAACATCTACAAGCCCAAATCGATGCCATTAATGCGACCAAAGCGTTTTATCAACAGAGCTATCTCGATGGCATTGATAAAAGCATAGACATGGATCGTTTATGGCTATGGTTAGAGAAAAAAGACCGTGAAGGCGTCTCGTCCGTAATTGCGATCGATGCCCATCTCAAGGCCAGTCCGAATCAACGTTTGGTGGATCAATATAATACGCAAAAGCAAGCCCTAGAAAGCCTAAAAGGGCAACGAGGGGACGATTACCTGTTCGGTAAATCGAACAGCCAAGATATTGAAGTGCCAGGCTATCATCAGGGCATGAAAGCCCTCGATATGATTCGACTGATGTTTGATGACAGTCACCAGTTAACCTTTAAGCAAAAAGGCGCATTGGTGGCCCATATCAAGCAGCAGTTCCAACAGGAAACTATGCGTTTCGCGTTGGACAAAAGTGCCGAAGTCAGTCGCTACATGACCGCTCAAGGCGCGTTTGTTACCCAGCTTGTGCCACAAGACTTTGTTTTGCTCGGTCGGCCGGGACGCTGTTTGCCACTCTCCCGTGTGATGGCCACCGCGATCGCACAAAAAGGGGAGCCTGGTGCGAACCAGTTTGCCTCTGTATTGTTCGATGCCGCTGCCCACCCAGACTCCCAAATCGCGACCAATGTGTATACCACTGTCGGCCAATTGCACTCCAATACAGACGCGGGGCTTGCGGAGACAGACGCAGGGCGCCTGAGCATCAAGGGGATTGTCTCAAACTTGGAAAAGGAGTCCCTGACCAATGGCAGCAGCAAATTCATGCTGATGAATACTCACGCGCACAGCATGTTAGTGGGGAAAAGACAATTCGAGGGCAAGAGCCGTTACTTCTTCTACGATCCCAACTTTGCGGTATTCCGATTTGACAGCTCAAAAGCCTTACAAGCCTCTTTAAAAGAACACCTGATCAAAAACAAATTTGCGCGTTTTTATGATGCCTATGGCAGTGTAAGCCAGCCAACCTTCGACATGCGGTCACTGGACACTGCCAAAATGGCCGAAGTACGTTTAAGCACCGGACTGAGCGTCCAAGATCTGGCGAGCCCAAGTGACCGAGTCGCGAACCTGGCAACGGCGGACCATGCCGCTCGTTTGGCGCAAGCCAGCGACAGCCTATCCACGGATTTGCAACTCAAATCCGCACTGGGTGTCTTACAGGGCGCCAATTTGGCTCAGGACTTCTTTGCGGCCGCGCAAGACGTATACCGCCGTCATCGCTTAGATCACGCTTGGGTACCCGTGTTTGAGAACATCGAAAAGACACCCAGCGGTCAGTATCGAATTCCGTTAATACATCGCGAAGACAACCGTGAAATCAGCGTGTTAACGTCAGACGAAAGAATTTGGAAATTCAAACATTATTACGAAGATGCATTGGGTCGATTGAAAAAGAGCTACAACTTTAGCCACGGAGAGCTCACCCGTCATGCGAGCATTACGGATGTCGAGCATGTAGACGGCTTGAATGCCGCGTTTGCGGTCCAGGCGATTCTTTCTTGGTTTAATAACCACAGCCGCACGGCCGCAGCGGGTGACCCCCTGCCCCAAGGATTAAACACCGCGTTGCAGGTCCACACCTACATTAACTTAGCTCAAATCGCGCACGGCACCGTGATGGACGCCAGTAAGATTGTCGGTTTGTATCGTGCCGCTCTACAGGAAGGGCAAAGCGTGACAAGCTCGACGTTGTCTGCAGTGGGGCACGTTGCAAATGAAGGGATCGGTCTTGGACTAGGCTTTGCTTCCGTGGTGTTGGACTCCTATGAGTTGGCGCATGCACAAAATGAGGTACAAAAAGCGGTATTTGGTACTCAGTTGGCCTTTGACTCAGCGTCTTTTGTGACCACCTCAGCGGGCATCGGGGCAGGCCTTGCGGGTGCGGGCACCGCCAGTGCCGTACTGGGGGGCGCGGGCGTGATCCTGGGCGGACTCGCGGTTGGTTTTACCGCTCTGGCACAGGCGTTTGGTGAAGTCGCAGAGGATGCCAAAGCCGTCGGTCGTTACTTCGCCGCGGTCGACTCCGCGTATCACAGCGGGGGGTATGCGCTGGTGGATAAAACTCTCGATGATGGCAGCCGTTACCACGCGCTTGAGCCCAAAGATGGGGCAGTGATCAGCCAAATAGACCTTCAAACGGGTCAAGTGCATTTTGATAGTCAATACATCTACCGTACCCATCATGGCAGCACGGGATCGGGGGCGATTAACTACTTTTTCTGGGCCGGTGATTTCCCTAGGATGATCAGAGACAAATCCCAAGCGATCAATGTTAGAGCCGGCATTGGCTACAACGAGACGACAAACATTAACGCCAGTGATAGGGCTTTGATTTTGCCTGCCACACCAAAGTCGTACATTAGCTATCAATATCAGATCTTACCTGGGTCCACCACACGTCATGATTCCGGTTTTAGTGTGATTCGTCGTCTCGAAGAGGATCGTCGATTCGATTATGACTTTTACATTTTTCCTTCGGAATACACGATACGTAAGATCACACAAGAATATGTCCATACCAATATCAACGTGAATCTGGATGCGCAAAATCGCCAAATTCTGATGCGTAAATTGGGCAAAGAGCTGAGTGGTAAATTGCACTATGCCTTTAACGGCAAAGGGGGGGAATACCATATCAGTCTGCAATCGGGGGCCAGCCTTTCTTTGCAAGTGACGTCTCGTAGAGACCGAAGTACGCGCTGGATCCTTGATGCACGCCAGTTGTCATCCGATCACCTTGAAGTCACGCGTGATCACCTCAATATCGGTGGCGTCAGAGTCAACCTACCCGGATTGTCCTGGGGGAGCATTGCGGTGATCAACAAACATAACGAAGTGCTCGTTGTTGACCCAGAAAACAGCCGCTACCAAATCACGTCGGAAGATGCCTCTTCTTGGCAGAATGCTGAACAATTACACCAGCATATCCAGTCTGAAGTGGCCAAGCACCACCTCGACAGCGCTTTTGTGGCTGTTGAAAACTTTGTGCCTCAAGATCAGGACCACTCTGTTGGCCTGGCCTACTATCAAGTTAATCAGCAGCGGTTTATTTATACGCCGTCGCCCGCTCACAGTGACTTCCTAAGCGATGCCAAGCTCGTGGCTCAGACGGGGGATCTTGCGTGGTTTAACAAAGACAACCAAGTGTGGCTAGTGAACATCGCCGAGTCGCGTGTTGTGGCTCAGTATCGCGCCTTCGGTTGGGACTACGCTCATGGCAAAGCGACCAGCCGGGTGTGGCAGGAAAATCAGCGCCTCTACTGGTCGATCGAGCAGCAAACCAACGCTGGTCATCCGGCTAAATGGACCTATGTACTGGACGAAAACAGCATGAAGTTGGTCGATGTGAACGGCGACCTTCAGTTGTTAGATAACCTCATGGCCGACACGGCGCCGAATCGAGTCACGACGAACTATTTCTTCCAGTCATTCCAAGCCGGTGTCGGGGGGGAAATTGACCTGAGAGCAGATCGATGGATAGAGGCAAGCCTAAGCGACGTCATTTCCGTGTCAGCGAATAAGCAAGGGCAGAAACACAGGTACTGGGTCCTCGCAGAGCAGAGGGGCGACCTAGGCGTGATCCACGCCAATCTCAACAATCAGCCTGACGATCTGATCCTTGCTTTGGTGCAAAACAAGGGGGAAACCGATCAACACTACTTCTTCTATTCCCACAGCCAACAGCGTTTGTATTACCAAGCAAGTAACCGTTCCCAGGCTCGCTCGGTGTCCTTACCGGAATTCAGTGGCGGTTTACGTAACGTCTTAGATAACCAACATCAACTCTTTGCCATCGCCAACGATCAAACCTTATGGCTAGCAGACCAAACGCCAAGATTGGCTGGTGTGACGTCGCATTGGCTACAGAGCCACCATCAACAGGTCCTGCCACAATTGAAGGCCTTAAGTGAAAAAGCCGCTGCGAAACTTGCCCAACTGGTGCTGCTCGGTATGACAGATAGCCAAGGCGAAACGGTGAACCTGTGGTACGACAATCAGTCCGCGACGTTGATCAGAGCGGGCAGCAACCTCAATGGTCAGCACTTGAATTTTCTGGGGCTAACGGCAGATCAACAATGGGCTTGGTTGTACAATCACGACGATGCCAGCCTGTACCGTCAGGCCGTCGTAAACGATGATCTCATACTGGACGACAAGCTCGTGTTACAAGGTGAAGTGGCTGACGCGGAGCAATTTGCGACGCTGGCGGGGGAATTGACCCACGCGGCTTGGCAGGGGCAATCTCTGCAACTGTCCACCCGTGACGGCCTCGTGGTCGAGTTAAGCGCAAACGCGGGCCCTATGGACAAACCGATACTCAGAGCGGTCACTATGGAATGGCAAACTCACCACCAATATCGCCACCAAGCCATTGATGCGCTTGAAAGCGAGTATCAATTGCCTAAGCAGGTCCGTCTTCTGGGCTCAGTACCGAGCTGGTATTTGCATGAATCTGGACGTACCGTCACGGCGCCGGGGCTGGATGTCCAGCATAACCTGACTTATTTAGGGCAAAGTGTTGACGGCGGCGACTACGTGTTTGATGTCGATGCACAGACGCTGTATCAGCAAAATCTCACGGATCACTCCCCATTAGGGCACTTCTCGATGGCGCTCACGGAAGGGGGAACCCATTTAGTCTTGCAAGGCAGCGAAGGCAGCAAGATCCAGACTCTGCCTAGAATCAAAGGGGTGCGCTCTTTGTTGTGGAGTGGCAATAGCCGCGACTATCACTATAGCTTGGACGAGAACGACCTTGCTCACTACCAGCAGGTGTTGATTCAAAGCCACAGAGTGGGTGAGACACTGAAATTAGCCCTAGAGAACCCCAATGCATTGTTGTTGCAACGACGAGGGGACGATCTGGCCCTATACGATCCAGGCTCTCAAACCAGTATTCTGATCCAACACGTTGATACGGCTGCTCTGACCAATAAAATGAAGCTGAGTACGTCGTTGGGTGAGAAATACTTGTATAAAATCCTGTCGCAAGTGGACCGCCTTTCAGCCACACCGAGTGAGATCATCCCTTATGGACAGTTAAACTAAAGCGGCCATCTCGCGCCACCATTCTGGTGGGTTTAACGAGGCAGTCAGCCCTGCGGTTCGCTGCCTCAATTGAGCGCTCGTCATCGAGCGCTTTTTTCCTGCCGCTCACTCGTGGCCCCCCTTGGCAAGACAAACCACCCCCTCAGTCACACTTGTGTTCCCGATTTCCCAAGGTAGTATAAGTGACATCGTGCCCTCTGATAGTGGGCTTTCCTCACCGAAACGAAGAGACCTCCTTTGAGTGACCCATTGACTGTCGTCATCATTGAAGACGAACCCGCGATTGCAGACACCTTAATCCATGTCTTAGAAATGGACGGTTACCCGGTTCAGTGGTTTGCGACCGCTGAACAAGGTTTGGCGTATTTACGTCAACACCCTGTGGCGTTGCTCGTCTTAGACGTTGGGTTGCCCGATGGCAATGGATTTGAGCTGTGCAAAACCATCCGAGACTTTTCTGCGGTACCCATTATTTTCTTAACCGCGCGCAATGAGGAGATAGATCGCGTGGTCGGCTTAGAAATCGGGGCTGACGACTACGTGACCAAACCCTTCAGCCCACGAGAGATGCTGGCCAGAATCAAGCTCAGAATCAAAGCGCGAACGGCCTTTCCTCAGTCCGAGTCAATGCAATCTTCATCGGATCAGGCCCTCGTTGCGCAGCACTTTGACTACTGCGTGAATGCACAACCATTGGGGCTCACCGCGGTTGAATTTAAGATCTTGCGTCAACTCCTCTCCCACTCAGATCAGGTTTTCAGTCGCGAGCAACTGATGGTCGCCGCGGACATGACTCCGGACGCGGTGTATGAGCGCAACATTGATTCGCATATCAAGGCCATTCGTCACAAACTCAAACCGTATGCGATGGCAGAGCGGATCGTGACCAAACGGGGGTTTGGTTACTTCTACAACGGGCAAAGTGAATGATGCGACGCTGGCCAAGGATCCCGCTAGGGCTGAGACTGTTTGCGCTCTATTTCATTTTGGTCGGGATCACCGCGTACACCGTCAGCCAAACGGTGATCCAAGAACTCAAACCCACCGTCCGTCAAACCACCGAAGAGACGTTGGTGGATATGGCCAACTTGTTGGCGGTACTGGCGGAAGAGGACGTCGCCAATCACCAATTGTCACAAAGTCGATTTGCGGCTCTACTCCGCGCTTACGGTCAACGTGAACCTCAAGCTCGCATTTGGGAAATTGGTAAGAAAGCCATCAATCATCGTATCTACATTACCGATCAGCATGGCATCGTGATCGCTGACTCGTGGCAACAAGATATTGGTCAGGATTACTCGCAATGGAACGACGTTTACCTAACCTTGCGTGGGCAGTATGGCGCACGCAGTACCATCGAAGATCCCAATGACCCCTCTTCCACGGTCATGCACGTTGCCGCGCCAATCTTTTCAGATGGCCAGATCATTGGCAGTGTCACCGTGGCTAAGTCCAATCGTTCGGTTCAGCCCTTCATCGACTTGTCCAAGCGCAATGTTTGGTTTTGGCTAGTGTGGATGAGTGGCCTTGTTTTGGTCGCAGGTGCCTTGTTCGCTTGGCGTATTCACACCGCTTTGCATAAACTCGAAGACTACGCGACCAAAATGGGCCAGGGGGACAAGGTCCCGAAACCCACCTTTCGAGTCTTTTATGAATACGGCACGCTGAGTGATGCCTTGGAGACAATGCGCAATCAACTCGATGGCAAGCAGTACGTTGAAGACTATGTACAGACGCTGACTCACGAACTGAAAAGCCCGTTGTCGGCCATTAAGGGCGCTAGTGAGATCTTACAGACCCCGCTTGACGGTGACAGGGTCACCCGCTTTGCCCGCAACATTGAACGCGAAAGCGAACGAATGCAGTCCCTCATCGACAAGTTATTGGAGCTGGCTCGCCTTGAAAAGCAACCCGCGTTGGAGAGCGTCGAGTCAATCGCTTTGCGAGACATGGTGGTTAACGTCACGGCCTCCGCAGACGCTCGGTTAAGTCATCTTGCGGTTCGTTGCGACTGCCTCATCTCACCCGACGACACCTGTCTTGGTGATCCGTTTTTGCTTCAGCAAGCGCTGTTTAACTTGATGGACAACGCCCTCGACTTTGTTGCCCCACAGGGCGAGATTGTATGGCAAGCCCAGCGAAGCCCGGGACAGCTTGCGCTGTCTATTTTCAATAGTGGCCCACCTATCCCGGCTTACGCCCTGCCTCGCCTCACCGAACGCTTTTATTCACTCGCGCGCAGCAATGGGGTCAAAAGCACCGGATTGGGCCTGAATTTTGTCGAACAAGTGATGAAGCTCCATCAAGGAACGCTGACAATCAGCAATGTAGAGCACGGGGTCAAAGTCACTCTCACAATGCCAACTCCATAAAAACTCCACATTCGCTCCATTCTGTCTCCATATCCCTGAGGTAACGTGGTGTCTTCAGCTAAGGAGAAGACACGATGAAACACATCCTCAACCACCCGCTCGGCCTCAAATTCGCATTGGTGCTGTTGCTGTTCCTACTACTGCAAATCCCGCTGTCGATGGTCAGCGGCCTGATTTCCGAGCGTACCCTACGTCAAGACACCGTGCGCAGTGATATCGCCCGTAGCAGCAGCGGCCCGCAGCGTATTATTGGGCCTTTTATCCACATCACTTATACTGAGAGCCGTTTTCACAATGAGACTCTGCACGTCACCGAGCGCCAACACGTTTTATTGCCCGATACCTTTAATCTCGGCGCTGAGCTCGACAGTTTTGAGAAATACCGCGGTATCTATCGTGCGCGTCTGTATCATGCTCAGACCCGTTTGACCGGCCACTTTGACCTGTCGGAGCTTGACGCGTTGCGAGGCCATGATATCAACGACATTCGATTAGTGGTCGGTATAGAAGACAGTCGAGGATTGATGACGCTGGGCGATATGCGTGTCGCCAACCATGCGATAGAGGTCTTCCCTGGGACTGGGCTCAGCGCCATCTCACAAGGCTTTCATCAGCCTCTGGATCTCGCACAGCTCGATACCCACCAACCCCTGACGTTCGACCTCCAGTTTCTGTTACAAGGAATGGGGAAACTTCAGGTCGCACCGATTGGTGACCAATCCCGTGTCGAGCTGCGTTCATCTTGGCCCCATCCCAGTTTCATTGGCGATTATCTGCCTGTCACCGCCCAAGTGGCAGAGTCTGGGTTTGAGGCTCAGTGGCAGAGCAATAATTTCTCAACCAACATGGCTCAATTGCTGCGCAACTGCCTTACCGGTGACCACCAATGTTACGAACTGGAGCAACGACAGATGGGCGTCGACTTGATCGATCCGGTCGACCACTACCTCAAATCTCACCGCGCGACGAACTATTCATTACTGGTGATCACGTTAGTCTTTGCCAGTTTCTTTCTGCTCGAGCTGTTTCAAGCTCGTCCCGTGCATCCGGTGCAATACGGCTTTGTCGGCCTCGCACTTGCGTTATTCTACTTGCTGCTCATCTCGATGAGTGAGCACCTTGGCTTTAACTGGGCCTATGGGCTATCGGCGTTAGCCTCCACAAGCTTACTGAGTATCTATGTCACGGGGATGTTGCAGCGCCGTGCGCATGGCGTGATATTCGGTGGGGGGTTATTGCTTCTGTATGGCCTGCTGTTTGGGCTGTTGCAAGCGGAAAGTTACGCGCTGCTGATGGGCACACTGCTGTGCTTTACCATCTTGAGTTTCGTCATGATCCTCACCCGTCATATTGACTGGTATCGTCGTCACCCTGCCCGCCCTCACTCGGACGTTGACCATGAGCGAAGCTAATTCAACGCCCCCGGTGGAGATTGACTGGCGCCCTCTCTGGCGCTGGTCACCGCGATACGCCATCAGAAGTCTGGCGTGCTTGTTACTTTTGTGGCTCATTGCATGGGGTCTGCGAGATCCGGTGATTCGCCCAACCGTTGGCGATGCACTTGTGGTGATCTGGCTCCACACCACATTGGCTGCCGTCTTGGCGCTCTCCCCTAAGAGACTTGCCCTGATCGCGGTAACGGTCGCTTATCTGGTGGAGTTGGGGCAGTGGTATCAGTTGGCCACATTACTCAATCTGGGATCGGCCTGGTCTTGGGTCATCGGAACCACTTTCGATTGGCTTGATATTGTGGCGTACAGCATAGGAGGCGTGATCGCATGGCAGCAAGACGCGAGATAGGCATGAGACCCGAGAAGATCAAAAAACGCAGGCCCACCCGGCCCCGCTTTCTTGAAACGGTGTCCGCGTGGGCGAAGCGCCACCCCGAACTGTTGAAACCTTAGTTTTCACCGCAATATTTAGCATATGCCAATTACCCCTTTTATAGTGACCTTGTCTAAAAGAATGCCGCGGGCGCACACGCGCCCGCGTATGAGGAACCTAACCAGAGGGATACTATGCACACTTTACGTCCAGCCGACCATCGGCGTTGCCAAGTCTGTCATCAGGCTTTTTTTTCTGATCGGCCTATCCAGTTTCACGCCGTGAATGATGACGCCGTTCAAGCCACGCTGATCCCAAACCATCAGGTCGAAGGCTACGATGGTCTCATGCAAGGAGGGCTGATCAGTGCCTTGCATGACAGTGCGATGTTGCACTGCCTTTACCTGCGCCGCGTGCATGCCATGACTGTCCACTTAGCGACCCGTTTTCACCAGCCAATCCAGTTGGGACAAGCGATAGACATCCAGGCTCGGTGGGTCAAGAGCCGCCGAAGCGTTCACTGGTTACACAGTCAGATCACTCAAGGCAACACCGTATGTTCGACCGCCAGTAGCCAATTTATGACCCTCCCGTCCTCTCACCATAGTGAGACCGCTTGTGGCACGAACAAAAAAAGGATAATAATGAATACATTATCAAACATGGATTGAATTTATGTTGCTCAACGATCTGCTTGTCGTGATGAAAGTCGCCGAGCTTCGCAGTATCACCGCCGCCGCCAATAGCCTAGACATGCAAGTCGCGACCGCGAGTGCCGCACTCAAACGCGTAGAGAAAAACCTTGGCCTAGAGCTGTTTATCCGTTCGACCCGCCAATTGCGCCTGTCACCTGCAGGCGAACGCTACCTGCCTCAGTGCCAGCAAGCGCTGCAGTTGCTCGATAGTGCGCGACTCAATATTCAGGCCGATTTGGACGAGCTAGGGGGAGAAATGCGCATTGCGTTGTCTTCCGACCTGGGTCGAAACGTGGTCACCCCTTGGCTCGATGAGTTCCTTGACCAACACCCAAATCTCACGCTGCGCAGCAATATCAGCGACAGCAACATCGATTTCTATCGCGATGCCGTCGATATGGCGTTGCGCTACGGTTCACCGACCGAAAGCCATCTGTATGGTTTTAAAATCTGCGATGTGCCGCGTTTGCTCTGCGCGGCGCCCGCCTACCTCGACACGCATGGCACCCCTTCGCACCCTCACCAGTTGGCGGCGCACAACGGCTTGTGCTATCAGCTCAACGATGTGGTCCAAGAGGAGTGGCAGTTTGTCCATGGCGAGCACACCATCAAGGCCAAACTGCAGGGGGATCGGATCTCAAATGACGGCGATCTGGTGCGACGTTGGTGTGTGTCGGGGTATGGTATGGCCATCAAATCGTGCCTCGATATGGCAGACGATTTACTCAGTCAACGCGTGATCAGTGTGATGCCCGACTATACGCCGACCCCTACAGAGTTGTGGTTGGTGTGCCCCAGCCGTCAATCCATCACGCCGACCGTCCGCCTGCTGCGCGATTATCTCAAAACCCGCACTCAGGCGTTACTTTCCGCGCTCGCCGCTCGCCAGCTTATCCCGAGCTAAGCGCGCCAAGTCGACCGGGCTAGAATGGGTGCGTATCCAGCCATGCGCGTGTCACGGCATCTAAGCATTGCCCCTCTCGTTGAACCTGGTGGTCGAGCTCGGCGATAATGGCGTTCGAGAAACGAAGCGCATCGAGTCGCGCCAATTGCTCTGGTGTAAACCGAACGCGACGATCGTCACGCAGTAGCAGCACAGCGCGATCCACACCGCCCAGCAACCCCCTAGGATCGTCCAAGTCACGAATGCGATGCTTATGGTGTAAAAATTGAGGTTGCCACAGCGGTACCACCACCCATTGTTGGTGTTCGACCGCCTGTTCAAAGGCGTCAAAGCACGCTTTCTCACTGCCGGTATGAAAGCGGTAACCCACTTCTTCAAGACCGTACGCCACCATCATATGGATTGAAAAACGCGTGATCCCTGCGCCTGGATTGATGCCTTGAATATCTCGGCTCATTTTTGCTCGCACGTCTGGCTTGAGCAAATCCTCGACACTGGCAACCTGATCAACTGGCACGTAATCGGGCACCCCCCACAGCGCATACGGTTGATAATGAAGGCCAAGCTCCAGTAGTGGCACCGTGGCTTCAACTTGACTTTTGTACACGCCATGGCTCGATGGCAGCCACGCCGAGCTCAACATGTCGATTGCCCCCGAGGCCAATTGGGCAAAATTTTCCTGATGCGGTGCGTACACGCGATCGACTTCAAACCCCATATCGACCAACACATGACGAACAAGGGAAGCCGTGACTCGGTGAAAAGAGAGATCCGTGACTCCCATTGTGATTGATTGTGGCATTCGTTTTCCTCTCTAGAGATACCCTTTTGGATCGTGGCGATGCCCGCACCGCCACAGCGAAGACGTACAATGCACATCACTCAAGTTTGAGGCGCACAATGCGATAAGGCTTGGTTGCTTCTTCCTCGCCCTCATTCATGACAGGATGCAGATGCAACGCATTTTGCGTGAGGTACAAATAACCTTTACCTAAGGCAAAACCGTCCACCCAGTTGAGCAACTGATCATCTTGGGCGAGCAAGCGATAGCCAGATTCGTCGGCCACTCCAATGGCATTTTTCTCCAGATCCCCCACATAGATCTGCCCATTTTCCGCCATGACCATCCCGTCGCTCGGTCGTTTTTCGCTATAAAACTCGATGGTTTGGGCGAGCTGATCGGGCGCCACTTTAGGGTCTGCCAAGGCGGCAGCAGGTAGGCGGTAGATCGCACTGCCGTTGACGGTCCCAAAGTAGACCCACTCATTGTTCGCATCGATCGTGATGGGGTTGAGGCCAAGATACACAGGTTGTGCTTGTCCATCTTGGCGCTTGGTCGCCAACGGTGAACCGTCAATGCTGACTTGGTGAAGCGGTGCCATCAACGCTTTATGCGATTCAAGCACACGCCGCGCCTGACCCGTGTTGAGGTCCACCACCACAAATGCTGGTGCCGCCTCCCCAACGATGTTGCCTAACGTGGTGTCAGCAATGTACATTCGATTGCGTTGGGTATCGAGGGCGAAATCCTGGAAGAATGAATTCTCCACCATCACGGAAGGACTGAGCGTAATGCGCTGAGCAAGCTCGTGATTCACACTGTCCCAAGCGACAATCTGAGCAGGCGCGCTGGCACTGCCCATGTCCAACATCCAAACCGTCCCGTCTTTGGTGCTGTCAATGCCAATGACTGACGACAGGCCGACTTCGCCAAGCTCAGGGCCATCGGCCCAGTCTTCGGTCGGAAAGGCGCGTGTTGTGCCGCCGTCGAGCAATTCCATTACCCGATATTTTGGGTTTTCCAGTGGGTGCATCGACATGATGACGCGTCCTTGCTCTGTGACGGTCAGGTTGCCAGGTCGTGTACCATTTAACTCCGCCACCACCTCTAACTCGCTCGCCTGAGTCGCATGGACTCCCATCGCCGCCATTAGAGCGATCCCTGTTTTCAGCCTGTTCATCTTGTACCTCTCTGTACGCCCGCACGCATCGTTTGGGCTCCGTGTGAATGTCTGCCGATCATACGTGTGGCTCTTAAGACTAAAAACAAGCTAATGATTGAATTTTTCTCAAATATTAATTGAATATCAGCTTGAACGAGCTGAGCGGCAGGCACGGTCAACGTGGGTCGCAATGACGTCAAACCGCTCACCCAGCACAAAGGTCAGGTTCTTGGCTTGGTTTACGTCTCCGTACACGCAAGACACATTATAATGGTGGCGCGTCGCCGCAATCAGTAACTGGTGGATGGGCCCGTTCTGTAAGCCCGCGGTTGGATCACTTAAGTAGTGATAGAGCTGGCGACTGGCGGGCTCGTCTTGGTAAAAATAGGTGGTGTCACGATGGTCGGCGTGCTGCCAGGTTGGCTTTGCCACACCCCAAGCGAATGTGTACCGATGGACCACATCGGCCGTTTGAATACCGGTCACCAACATCAACACCATCACAAGAAGCCCTTTCACGCCCCCCAAGCGCTGAGGCAGTGTCGTCTCCCTCTGCCCCACGTCAGGGTGGGGCTTCGCCGCACCGAGATAGGCCGTGCCAGAGGTCGACGCATGAGGACGCTCGACCAACTCAACCACATTCGCGAACAGCAGGTACCCCTGGTGAGGCACGGTCTTGATGTATTTTTGTTCCTTACCGCTGTCGCCAAACGCTAATCGTAACTGGGCGATACTCTGGGTTAAGCTGCCCTCGGAGACCACCCGGTTGGGCCACACGTTGGCCATCAGTTCTTGCTTGGACACCACCTTACCCTGATTGGCCAACAAGACGGTCAGCAAGCGACACTCCGGGCCGTTAAGTTTTTTCGTGTGTTGGGTGCGCGCGTGCGTCAGTTGCACTTTGTCGAGAGGCGTGAATCCCCATATCCCTTGCCCGCTTGTGCTCATATTGTGCCCTCTACTCAACGAGTTTTATCGCGAAGAAGGCAAAGCACGAGGCCGTCGAACGCCTCCCCCTTACCACGCTCTCCATGCGATCAGAGGATCATGTTACGACGCGTGACAGCCAGGAAACACCCGTTCCAATTTGAATGGCTATCAATTGAGATTTGAAGAAGGCACAAGGCAGATTGTTACTTTCTTCGCATCATACATCTGGTGCAGCCTTCCAAAAGCTTCACGTAGCACACCACAGGACCTTGCTGATAAACAACCTGCAAGGTTTCGGTTGTCAACCGACTCAACGCATGCGCATCTACATCGAGTACTTTCTGCCCTCCAGGCAAACCACTGTCCAATGAATACTGAGAAAATTGGATGATATTGTCAGTGTAAAACTCAGCGAAATAGCTGAAATGTATAGCGTTATCTTCACCCGCAATCATACGACTGGCGTAAGATCTATCCAGAAAACCCCAATTAACATCGATCGTATTTAATTCCTCGATGTGGACCACACCACCGTTCGGTCGGTAATTAGTACTGATGCTGTAAAACAATTGGCTAGCTTCACCATTCATGAACGCAGGAAGATCACGAACTTTCAAAGCCACGTTTGCCAGTGTGGTGAGCAACGCCAGCAACAGCGAGAGTTTGAGCCAGTTATCGGCAGACATCATCGATCGTCCCTCCAATGAATTGGAACCGCTCACCTAACGCGAAGGTTAGGTTTTTGGCGTTCTGCATTTCTGTTTGAGGATTCGTGTATATACACGCGACGTGGTAGTGTCGTACGCCCGTCGAGACAAGCAAATGACTGATCCGGTGAGCATTAGCAATTGCGCTGTTGCCACTCAAATAGTGATAGAGCTTGCGACTGGCGGAATTGTCCTGATAGAGAAAGGTGGTGTTATCGCGAACGACCGTCTTCCAAGTTTCCAACTTTACATCCCAGGCGAAGGTGTAACGATGGACCGCATCCCCAGCTTGCAGTACCGCGACCAACATCAGCAGTCCAGAGACCATCTTTTTGCACCACGAAAGCCAATGCACTCGCGGGCTAACAGGGCGCTCAGGAGCCTCCAACATCAATTCCGTATCTGTCGCCTCACTGAGGTCTGAAGGTTTGGATGCAAGCTCGACACGTTCAATCAAGTTATCGAACAGTAGGTAACCCTGATAAGGGACGGTTTTAATCACGTCTTGATCTTTACCATTGTCGCCAAGGGCCAAGCGTAATTGAGCAATACTTTGAGTCAGACTCGCATCAGAGACCACGCGGCCAGGCCAGGCCAATTCCAACAGCTCGTGTTTAGTGACAACTTGCCCTTGATGCGCGAGCAGTATCTCGAGCACACGACATTCTGGCCCATTAAGCTTTCTTAATTGCTTCGTTTCTATATGGATCAGTTGATCCCTTTCCAGTGGCAAAAACTGCCAAGACGGCTTGCCATTTATGTTTCTCTCCATTTGACCCTTTTTCCTAACCTCGTCACTCCGGTCATGATGAAACTTAAAATCGTTTTCCCGAGCGGCACACTCAAGTACGGCTTACTCTTTTCATGTTTTGACATGTTATAACATAACCAAAAAAAATGCCCACTCAGCTTTTTAGCCGACTCTATGGATTATCACTGCGCCCTTCTGCCATGACGGAAATTGATCCGCGATCATCTGTCATCCCGGCGACACCACTTCAACCGACACAATAAAATTGTCGTGCATCGGCTGTTCGTTTCCATTTTACCAACGAAAGATAAAGGTACGATTTATCATCTAAGGTATGCTTCGCACCAATCTACTCAAAAACAGACGGCTATTATTTGTACGCTTCTCGATAGAGTTGAAACCGCGCCTCTAACCAAACATATTCGGTCAAACCCGTATCATTAAGCCAAGACATAGTCGTACTGGCCATTTCACAAAGTCACGAGTTGTTGTTCTTAAATACCAATAGTGCGTTTCTGGTTGGGTATCTTCCCAACAAACGAGGACGTGAACGCCGAACGCACGCTCGCCCCTGTTGCTCAACATGTACAGCGACTCGTCTAATGTTGGGGCCTTTGGTAGAAAGGCGTATTTACACCCGGCGTTAGTGTTTCTATGCCTGCGAAGTTTTGGTCCTCGACTGTTCAAAGACAGCTCGAATGATCGACGTGTCATACACGATATGGAGCTTAGCAATCAGACCGCTATGCGCGTCAATCTCTAGAACATCCACTACATTAAAAGGCGCCGACTCACCACTGGCGAGGGTCCAATCAAAGAAAAACCAAATTGACACCAATGCGGTACCATTGTGGGGATCTTCTCCCTGCATCACACCTTTAAGCGTCAAGTCTGCCTGACGCGTATCCACAAACAACTGAGGATAGAAATCGGTTGCCAAACACTCACCATATAATGGAGACACCACAACTGCGTCAGAAGTAAACAACATCAGTAATTGTTCGACATTGGCTTGTTCTAAGCCTTGTAGATATTGCTGAGCGATAATATGTGATGACATGTCTTCCTCCTGATAATGACATTGTTTTTCTTTGCACAATCATGCCAGTAGAGTGTTTAACCATCTGCGCTGCGTTTCTCTCAAAACCGCCAATGCACGAAAAGTAAGACGAGATGTCTCTGTTGATTAAACAGAGTGTATAAGTTATACAAAAAATCCGTGCCGTTAAGTACCATTTGGCTTGGATCCACACCCGAAAAAAGACATTTTAATGAGCGTATCAGATGTTTGTCGCTCCCTAAGCGCTGGTAACCCGTAGCACTTTAAAGCAAGATGTCACCATGACGATACCTTAGTACAATTGAGTTAACCCTCTCGCTATGATCAAGTCAGAAAGACAAACTAAACTCGTTGGTTGCTAGTAGTGATTTTCAAATATTCTCAATAGCTTGAGTACTGCACATGACTCTATTATCCCCACTATTGACAAGGGAGCAGTAGTCAACGATTCGTTTAGTCGATATATTAGCCAATACGGCTGACAAACAGGCCATTGTGTTTGCCCCACACTCCATCGCAAAGACTTTCAAATCGCTAAGCATGAATCGTAAAGGGGCTTTGTTTCCTAAATCAGGTGGAACTAAACAAGAAAGCTACGATCTGATCAACCAGATCTCACTACCTACCGTTCCACATGCCTAAACCCTGTTATAAAACAACCAATTGGAAGCAATAAAACCAAGCCCTCATCAACCGATGACTCTCTCACTTTTTGGATTGATGAGGGAGCCATTCGACATTGGCACCACCAGACTAAGTCTGGAAAACGAGGCAGACCACGGTTGTTTAGCGAGCTGGCGATTACTACCGCTTTGATGGTAAAGCGAGCGACGCCACTCATCCCCCCAAGGGAAGGGGCTGCCTTATGGGAAATAGGTCACCCCCGAAACATCGCTGTCGCCTGTCAAAAACTCTATGCAGTAATACTCATTGGAAGAAGCGCTTTGGCTATCATCTCCGCTCTCTTTCAGAGACAGGAATGTTCCGCTTTAAACAGTTGCTGGGTGACACTTTGACGCTTCGAAACTACAACGCTCAAGTTGAAGAAGCCTATGCCATGGTTAAAGCGTTGAATAAGATTACCGGGCTAGCTATGCCCAAAGCCCAACGAATTGGCTAAATATTGGCCATAATGGACAGTTTTGGCCGTTGTCTGATTTAGGAAACAAAGCCGCCCCGATTCTCAAAACTCATAATGTACATTAATTTCAACTTCATTATCATCATGCGCAGGACACTCATGAATATTTTCCACATCTGTAGCACAGGTAACTTTGGATTCAACAGTACTTGAGCTTTGCGTACTAGTACAACTAGTTAAAAGCACCATGATGATTAAGGGTAACAAATACATAACCGTGTTTGGATTTGTTAGAACCATACTAAAACTCCCCTTCATTATTCATGGTCGGTGGCTCAAACTCTAATAGAACGATTCTGTCGAAAATAGGAGACCATTGCAACAAAGCCACAACAAATGTAAAAGCTATAAACAAAGTTATAACTTTAGGTATGCCAATTAGAAACTAACGGTTAGCCCTGTTTTTCCAACTCCTGAACAGCGACACAAAGAAGGAAATCAGAGCAAGAAATATAAACAGCCAGAATAACGGAATAAACCCGAAAGGCTCAACAAGCATCCCACCTTCATCGACGTATGAGCCAATTAAGTGGAAACTGATGAAACACGCCACACTAAATGCTAGAAATAGAGCGGATACCCAAAAATTTTTTAGTATTTTCATCGAATGTTCTCAATTATTAAATTAGATTTTTTTTCTGACCGTCAGAATAGGGCATTGTTGCAGCTTTGTTGCGCAGTTAAATTTAGAGGCGTGACAGAACCACTTTTCGGGGACATGTGCGCAACACCCCAAAAAGTTTAATTAGTCACGTCAAATTGTTCGAAGTAGGCAACCTACATTAGAAATTGTATGAACCACCGAAGCTAATGCTGCTGAATGCTAGTGTTTTGTCTTCTTTCTTAGATCCGTAATCGTTCTCTACGCTTACTGCATCTGCTTGCGAAATCAGGCGTAATGTTAGGTGGTCTATTGGCGTGTATTCAACACCAACACCAAAGTGGAAACCGGTACCACTGTCATCAGCGTAGCCAGCACTCTTGTTTGCGTTTAGGTCAACAGAGCTTAAACCAATCAATACGAATGGACGGATCGTGTTGTCGAATGTGTAACCGATGTTTGCAGATGCATAGATAGATGTCGGCGACAGTTTCTCAGCACCCTTTTTGTAGTTTGCGTAATCGTTATAGCCAAGTTCAGCACCAATGATACGGCTGAATCGGTAACCACCGTATAGGTTGTAGCCCATGCCATCTGAATCTAAACTACCTTGACCATCTGTATCAGAATTTTGGTAGATACTAAGTCCGCCACCAATGTAAGTACCACCGTCTGCAGAGGCTGGAAGAGAAACTGCGCTGATTAAACATAGTGCTAATGCTAATTTCGTTACCTTGTTCATATTTGTTACTCACTCTATCATGTCATAAAATGTAATTGTCGTAATGTATTGCCGCACGCTCTGCCAACCTAACAATTTCAGCCTCCGAGAAATGCTCCTCTAATGTCTGGAACCGCATTGTTATCATACACTTTGTCGGCACTGACGTGCTCAAGACGGGTTTGTTGCAACTAATCAGGTAAGACAGAGCGCCCTCAGTGATGAGCTCAATGATTACTGGTAAACAACTTCAACGTTGAAGAGGTGATTCATGAAGGCGGATCTCTCTCGCCCAAGAGCTTTACGTTCATCATGACGTAACCAACAATCAAATTGCCCCTTGTTCAACATCCGCTCGCAGTTGTCCCTCCTTCTTCAAGCGAGCAATCACATTGAAGAAGGAGGAATGTTTGTTGGTGTTTAATGTTTTAGGCTTTTACAATATTTACTTTGTTAGTAATTAAAATTTTCTTTTAATTCTGGAAAGTCCTTACCTATTTGCTGAAAGGGGTCTAAGCTGTCTCGAGTTATTTGACCACAATAATCACTATGTGCTGGTACAATTTTATCCCAGATAACATCATTTGTAGCAGTTAACCCAAGACCAATTAATAGAGGCGGCTTAAATAAATCACTGACTTTATTAAATGCATCAATTTTACCTCGAGAACGAATCAACTCTAGCACGTGTGTTTTATTTAGATTTGCTGAATCTAGATGTATTGGATTACCATTAATATCTTTAAACTTTCGTATCGCATCAAAGTAATCTTGCCATTCAGCATCCGTTAGGTCATGGACATTTTTATCCTGTGCAATAGCTCTTGTAATTATCTTATGATAGGTTGAAAAAGTATCAACCATAGATAATGTACCTAAACTCCACAGGTCCATCACATAAAACTGGATTTTCCGAAAGGTATATTCTGCAAGCGTATTATCATTAGAGCAGTATTCCGCTTCTTTAGAGCGGTATAGTAATAATGAAGTACGCCTTGGGCTTGGGCGTTGAGAACCATAGAGCATTTTACTGCCAAAACCTGTATGAGCGGCATTTAACAAGTCACCATTATCATTATCTAATGACCAAGTGAACATACCACCAAGCTTTTGAGATTTGACATATTTCGCTTTTTGTTCAACAGTCCAAGGAGTATCTAATGTTACCACAACATTTTTACTGCTCTCATCTGGATTAGTAGCAACTAAAAACTCTGCTTTTGCTTTGTCATCACGCACGAAAGCATAGTTCGCTTTTAGTTTACCTGTAATATCATAGGCAGTTCGTTTAATATGGCGCCATGCTACGTTTGCAGCTTCTGAGGTGCCTATTTCTCCAGGGTGCTGGCCTATCGATTGATTTGGGAAAATGTAGTCAGGATTTTGATTATCTTCTGACTCAACTACGTTCGCCCATAAACGACCATAGCCAGCATAACCGATAACAATCTTACGAGAATTAACACCGATATTTTTTAAATACTGTACAGCACTGTCGATACTATACCCTTCTATTGCACCGTTAGTATAAAGTGCCGTTTGATGGCCCACTTTAGTATCCCACGCACCATAGTAGTCATATGACATTAGGAATATATTATCCAGCATGTCACTTACCCCTGGGTACCTCCTTCCATCGATGACCTTACTGGTCCAATTTATCTTATTTAAATGTTTAGGAGCCGTTCCGACCGCAGCTGTAAGATGGTAATCAGGATTTATTAGATCTAATCTTTGGCGCAATTCATAGATGAGCTTGGTGTAATTATCAGTATCTGCATCGCTCATTGCACCTGCTTTAGCACCGTCAACACCGATAAACTCCCAATCAAGGTCAATACCTGTAATATGCTCATTTACTTTTAAATAATTAATAACACTATCTATAAAATTAGTTCTGTAAGTAGGGTTAGCTGCAATCACGGGAAAAGGATCACTTAATGTCCAGCCACCAATAGACAAATACATCCTTATACCTTGTTTATGGCGATTAAGCACCCGTTCCATATGTGAAAAATCATTTTTCAGGCCCCATGCATAACTATAACCATCCTGTTCTGTCAGCCGCTTACCGCCAAGGTTATGATATTCTTTTTCTTCGAATCTACTAAGGAAGAATTTGTAATCGCGTTGGTAACCGATAACATGATAGGCTCCCTTATTCCACTCTCTTTTCCATTCAGGCAAGTTCATGTCAGCCTTACCGTAATGTGCAAAATGATCTGGAATGATCATAGTTCCCGTAGGCTTACCTTGACAACGCTCCACAATTTTAGGCTTTGCTTCTTCTGTTGCACTTTCATTACCAAACCAATTACTTGCGCCTCCTTCACCACAAATAGCAGCAAATGATACTTGAAGAAAGTTTATGTTATTTACGGGGATTTGGTTTGGTGTGTAACCAGTATTCGGGTATATTCCCCAATCGGTAAAATAGCCACCTATCATATATTCATGTTCATTACCATCTTCGTCCAGGTACGTTGGACGTTTGAACGTTTTGTGTGTCACATGATACCCAGAGTAACGTGTAAGAATTTGATCATTATCTGTTTTAGGGAATGGATCAAACCCAACGTTACTATTGGAAATGTCTGTAGTAATGATGCCTTTATTTGCTATTTGTATAGGTTTACCATTTAATTGAGATGAAGTACTAGTTAAACTTTTAAATTCATTGCCCGGTTCTAATTCAAGGTTAAAGCCAATTTGAGTTACCTGATAAGAGATGTCAGCCTTTTTAGTCAAGGTGACAATGTCCGCATCAGAATTTTTTACAATAGTGTAATCAGCACCCCATGGACTAGTGATACCAGCAATAGAGCCTGGTGGATAAGAAATAACTAATGTATCTAAATCTTCATCAAAAACATACTTTACTGAGCTAATCGTATTACTTCCCCAAGGAGTTCCAAAAGAAAACTGAGCTTCTTTGACGATTGGGGAAATTTTGTTGGGGTTTTCTAATATTTTGGCCTTGACAGCTGGTCCCAGGCCCACCCAATCCATAGGATGTGCCAAACCACTACCGGGCGGTTTATTACCATCACTACATTGTATAGATCTATTACACAGGTAGTACATGCCATCCTTAATTACGACATCTGGGAAAGTATATTCTCTTCCACTTTGGTAAATAGTGGCACCTTTAAGCACACCTCCGCCTGAATTAAGTTGTTTAGTCAACTCATTTACTCGTTCACCGAGTCCTATTGCATCAGCGGAAGAAGCTGGTCCCAGCCCCACCCAATCCATAGGATGTGCCAAACCACTACCGGGCGGTTTATTACCATCACTACATTGTTGAGATCTATTACACAGGTAGTACATGCCATCCTTAATTACGACATCTGGGAAAGTATATTCTCTTCCACTTTGGTAAATAGTGGCACCTTTAAGCACACCTCCGTCTGAATTAAGTTGTTTAGTCAACTCTTTTATTCGTTCACCGAGTCCTATTGCATCAGCGGAATAAGCCAAGTTGCTTATTGATAATACCGATAATATTAGAGTTGTGCGAATAAGGCCTAACTTTCTGATTTTTATGTTGTAATTTGATTCATACATTAATTCATTCCTTATAGACTAAATCAATAAAACCATCACTAGTAGTCATAGACATAAAAGTATGTTTTCTTGACAATTTACACCTAATTTAAATGAAAAAACTTCATTTAATATGAAGAGATTTGTTGCGTATTAAAATAATCTTCTTTTTCAATTTCAGTTAAACCAATGAATATTGAGGATGGTGCTATGTTTGCGACAAAATCTAGATCCCTCACTTACCAAATCCATCATTAATTGGCACCACACCTTCAGGCCATTGCACTTCTGTACCACTAATCCTAACATTGCAAGTGCTATGAGATTTTTTCTTATCATGATTTACTTCCTTAGCAAACTGTCATTAGAGATGTAAGAAAGTATCTATTTCTAGAACATTGATTTGTTCAATCCATCATGGATAAATACCCTGACACAATAAGCATTGCCTTTTTTCTCGGCGTTAAACCTTAAATTCATGAATCTACAAATAAGTAAGCTTGCTCCTGTGAGTTTAAAGAGCAAACACAAATCTTCATCAATAAATATAAGTATGCGTGTTATTTTCTGATTAAAACGAAGAAACTTTCGTCGAATACCTAATAATCACCGGCAATGTAATAGTTGCATTATAAATCTAGGCCGTTAAGTGCCATATACCTCAGATCTGCACCCGAAAGTGGACATTTTGGCAACAAGTCAGACGTTCTTGTTCCGGAATAGCTAAAGTCGACAGCGCAAAATATTGAAGGGCTAACCCACCCAATGCCCCAACCAAATAGGGGCAAAGTAACTGGTAGCAATCGCCATCTCGACTAACCGCTACCGGCAAGGCATCAAGACCCGACTTTTTCTTACCCAGACAGGAAAACGGATTGAACTGACACGTAAGCGGCATCTACAGACAAACGGGCAGCTTACGGCGACGTCCAGCAGCATTGTTAATGATCAAGCTCTTCAGGCCGCGTTGAGTGTTCTATGCCAAACGGTGGGCTCTCTACACTGGTCAATACGACAGAGAGGAGGAGAATGTACGCCACTACAGCTACAGCCGTAGCGATGAAGTCTCTCAAATGCCAACTGCCTTCCCAATCAAAGAGCACATTTCCTCCGTTTAACTGCTCTGTCGAAGCGACCCAGATGTCTCGTTTGGAGAATGTGTACGCGGTAGGTCACCAAGACGCCTATACACAAACACTCGATTTGCTTCCTCAAACCTCCTTGTTTACGAATAAACCACTCAGTGCATATGGCCAATTTAGTGTAATTACTCTATTTTATTCAACATAAATGGTTATTAATAAATATTCAATTTAATTTATCCTTACTTATCAGACAATTAAGAAGTTCACCACAACAAAATTTCAAGCCTCTAACGACTGATAATTCATCTTTTTTGATTAACGACCAGAACTATTTACAGCGCATAGTGGTGTTATAAACAGATCATCAAGGGATTTCGAACGGATGGAAGAACCTAGCAAACCTTTACGCATCACTGCCTTACTACTCAATAACGTCCCGACGACCGCGATCACTGGGCCCGTAGAGATGTTAATCATTGCCGCCAAATTGGCCGGGCTTCCCGATCCTGATGTGCGTTATATTTCTCCTTACGATGCGCACATACACACCTTTTCTGGACTGACGATTGCCTGTCCCACACCGTGGCAGCAAGTTGAAAAAACAGACATTTTCTTACTCGGTTGCTGTGGCGATCCGAGTGACGAGGCGTATTTGCTGCCAGACAAGCTCAAAACGTGGTTGACGCAGCAGCTCGTCGGCAGCCAGTTTGTTGTCTCCCTGTGCACGGGGACGTTTTTGCTGGCCGAGTTGGGGTTACTCAATCATCGCAGTGCCACTACCCATTGGGCACATGTGGCGAGCTTTCGGGAACGCTACCCCAGTGTCAAGCTGATGCCTCACCTAAAAATCACTCACGAAGGGCCGTTTATCTGCTCGTCGAGCGTGCGGGATTATTATGACGCCACCTTATTGATGATCGATGAGTTGTTCGGCAGTGGGCATCGCGCGCGTTGTGAACGCTACATTGGGGGGGACATTTCCAATGTTGCGCGGATTTGCCTGACCAGTTTTGGCCAATATCGGCAGCACAACGACACGCTGATCCATGAACTGCAAGACTGGATGCATCATGAACACCCAGGCAATCTGACCGTGGCACGCTGCGCAAGCAAGAGTTTTTTAAGCGAAAAACAGATGACGCGACGGTTCAAAGCGGCAACCGGCGACGTGCCGGTTAACTATATTCAGCGCCTGCGCCTCTCGTCTGCACGAGACAAGCTCAGTACCACCCGGCTGAACATTGAAACCATCAGCCGTCAAGTGGGCTACAGCAACATCAATCATTTCCGGTTACTGTTTAAGAAGTTTTATGACATGACGCCCACTCAATACCGTAAAGTGACGCAATCTTATTGTGAACATGAGCCTGCCCACTAAGGATGGGGCCCCCGCCCCTCTCGATCAAGCTTCGGTCAAGGTGATCTGCTCACCACGAACGATTTGGTAGACAGCGATATTGTGTTGGCAAAGCTGCCTGACCACCTCAGGAACGCTTTGGATCGGCAAGGCCAATACATAGCCAAATTCCAAACGCTGGATCGATCCCGAGGCCTCCGGTCCGACGAAAGACGCCAATACCTTGAACGCCGTCTCTTGCCATTCCCCCACTTCAAAATACACCTGATATACCGCCTGACTGTAATCACGGGGTGTGCCGTGTGTCATAGTCACCTCTCCTCTGTCGTCGCCAGTCTGTCATGCGATGCGCTCGCGAATATCGACCTCAATCAGCCAAATCTCTTCTTGGTAAGATGGTTGCACCTGGTCAGGTGTCACCACCCATCCACCGTCTATCCTATCATCCTCGGTCACCAACGACAGCGCGCTCCCGTCCGTGAACAATAGGTTGAGCCCCCAGTCGTAGATCAGCGTTTCGTCGCTCGCTGCCCAGCCGCCTTGATCGCCGTGCTGCCATTCGGCATCACGACTGCGCCGGCGGAGGATCTCGATCGCTTCAATCACAGCGAGGGACGAGGCTGCGCCATCCTGTTGAGCTCGGTAGCATGTCGGTAAGCCCTCCATCGGCCGCAGTATTGGCAGATGGAAATCATGACCTTGCGGGGTGGTATACCACTCATTGCTCAGCTCGATTACCGCGTCGCCGACCACAAAAGGCACCTGTAGGACGGGTACGTCCGATTGAGTCATGGCCAGCAATGGCTGTAGGCTCAGTGACGCCCCCAGCAATTGCGGGAGCGTCGCCATTGACCACGCATCCATTTCATACACCAGCGGTTTCATAATGGCGCTCCTTACGCAAGGCTCTGCTCACTACTATCGCGTGTCCTGCGAAGATTTACAACCGCCCTCGGAGTGGCGTGGCCTTAGCAAAGGGCGCCGTCAGAGCCAGCCCCGCTCTGCGAACGACACGACGTCAGCAAATGAAACCACAAAGTGGTCGAGTAGCCGAACATCCACCAGCGCAAGGGCGTCGTGTAAACGGCGGGTGATCCGGCGGTCAGCCTGACTCGGCTCCGCGCAGCCTGACGGATGATTATGAAACAAGATCACGGCGGCCGCACTGGTGGCGATGGCACGCTTCACCACTTCACGTGGGTAAACCGCGGCTTGATCAAGGGTCCCGCGAAACAATTCTTCACAGGCGCGCACCCGATGTTGATTGTCCAGAAACAGCGCACCAAAGATCTCCACGTCGCACGCGGCCAATTGAGTTTGGCAGAACGCTTGGGCGATGGACGGCGCATTCATCACGGGTTGCTCAAGGAGCACCAGCTTGGATTTCAGCACCGCCGCGGCTTGCTGCAAGAGGTGTTGTTCTTCGTCTGAGAACACCGGAGTTAGGGTCGTTTGGTCAAGTGGCGCGTTCATCACGTATCTCCTGGGTCGGCTATCGGGCGTCTGACGACCCGCCAGACCGAGCGGGGGGCGATCGCAAGGGCGCGTAGCGGCTTGGCCCTCCCTTGCGAGCGACGACCGCTTGGGCAAGGGTTCTGAGGCCTTGACGCCTCACTGACCGATCCAGAGAGTCGGGCTGTCTGCCCTATGACGTGAACGGCACATGAAGGTTACTGAAGCCGATGAATAAGATCCGCTAAGCGACGGATCCCCATATGGGCGGTGTACAGCATGTCATCGCGTTGGGCACGTCGAAGCGTGTCATTGCTGGCGCTCAACAAAACACGTGACAGCTCGCCGGTGTCGAGGGCATGCGCTAAGATCAGCGAGGTTAATGGCGGTGGCGGCGCTCCAGACGACGGTGGCGTCGTCACCACCTTGAGCCCGTTCAGTACACTATTTAAAATCAAGGGATCGTCACTGAGTTCGGTCAGCGCAACGAGTTCGGCGCACTTGAGCACATGCGGTTGCTCGGGATTGAGCTTATTACGCAGTGTCACCGGAGTCAGTCCCAGTTTTGGCGCCAGACGGAACATGTTGTGTTGACGTGAAAAAAGCCGGCAAGCCTGTTCAAATTGCCGCTGCCTCACGTTGAGACGTTCTGCCATAAGTCCTCCTCTAGTGGGTGTGCGTGCTCACGCTAACAAAGCGCGACCAGACAGAAAAGCCCACCTTCCAGCCAGTCGCGGCCCATCAAGGGTAAGACGATACGATAAACCAATGCGCCAACACGGCAGACTGACAATTCAATCGAGAAAACAACCGGATAGTACCACTCGCCGTTTGACCTTGACGTGGGTCTCACTTTGAATTTAATAATGGATAATAAAATGGCGAGATCCAGGAAGCGCTATGGCGCGCATTCGCATCGCACGAGCAAGGGAGAGGTTACAGGCTCGAATCTTTTCGAAAGCGCCAGATAAATACATGCCTGATCGCGGACTTTAGGCGACGTTAACGACAATATTCAACAAACACACCTTTTTTGAAGCCAAATTGACGGGAATGAGTACTGGCACAACCCAATATCAGGATTCTGAATAGTGGTCTGGTATTTGGGGGCATAAGATTCTATTTCTCAATACACCAGACATATGACGATATCAGGGCAAGTGTACTTATATTGGTTGCGGTGTCACTGAATCCATTTTCTCAGCCAGAGTATGTTCCGAAGTAGGAGATGCCTCTTAGGCTAGACATGAAAAGTTATATTAGGCATGTAACCTCACTACCACTTCTGGCGGTGATTGACATTACCCTTTAACGAACAACCCTTAGTGATGCCTTGCGGTGTATTTTTTAATACTATTCACCGTCACCTGATCGCGTATGTCACCGATAGTTCTCCATATTTTCCTAACTAACTCAGGGTTGTTTTCAGTAAACCTATGGCTAAAAATCAAGTAATAATATTTGCTTAATATGGGCGGGTATACTTTTTCGATACTGGCTAGCTTATTTTCATCGATATAACTGTCAGCGATGTTACTCTGGACGGCGACAGCGATTACTCGCCTTTTTCTCAACATTTTAAACAAGTGTTGCGTGCTTGACACTTCAAGTGTGCTAATTTCATTTTCTTTTAAGGTATCTATAATTGAAAACCCCGTATGAACACCAACGGGCTGATGGCCAGTAGAGTATAGCTTTACCCCATCCCATTCTAACTTTTGAATCTTAAGCCTATAGAGAAAATAGTCTAGCGTGGCGATACGCAACGCACTATCAACTTGCCCATTGATAATGGGATAGTGTGCGTATTGGGCCCTCTCATGGTTGTAGGAAAAAATAAAGCCGCCATCCACTTCATTGGATTTGATATGTTGAAGCACTCGTTTCCCTGGTACCCTCACATATTCAACTTTGAACTGCAGCATATGGGCGAGTTGTTCTATGATTTCGACAGATATGCCTGGAGGCGTCGCAACATCATTCCCATTGCCCATTTGAAACGGGAAGGATTCGATATCTGAGTAAGCGAGTTTTATGGTCTTGCTTGAGGAGGCAAATGAAACAATGGGGAGCAACAGTAAAGCGAGAACTAGGTACCGCATTGATCTCTCCTTGGCTCAATTCATTTTTGATATTGTCAGGTTATTCATACAATGATTGAGCACCTTTTTCTCCGGGCTAAAAAGGGATCAGTTCTCATCTAACCAGACTGCACATAGATCTACCTAAAGTAATTTGCCTTCTCTCCCGATCAGAATCAACCTTTATGCACTTGAATCTATAATCGAGTCTCTCATTTTTCTTCATCATCAACGCGCATTCACAATAGATTATCCGCAAGCAATCGAGGATTAGCCGTGATGAATGGCTCGTCCTCTCGCGAATCAATTGCGCTAGATGACGCCAGTGGTGTGAAAGAGATACGGCCGTACTCATCAAATTAGATAGCGTACCGGTAAGAAAGGCATACACAACGATCCATACGCCAACGATTGAAAGCTACAACCCATTCAAGGGGCCTAGGCCCCTTTGGTTAGTATTCACTGGGCAGCAACACCGTGGTCAATTGATGACCCGCTTCGGTGATCAGCCAGACGCGCTGACCGGAAAATCGGTATACCGATACGATCCGCCCACCTCGACGAGTGGCCACGTCGTTGGCTTTCTTGTCTTCGATGTCGCACTCTCCCCAATCACCATTTTCATGGCGGAGTAAAAGTGGCCTCAGCAGGGCTTCGGGACGTCCGTCGAGCAACGCTTGTATCCCTTGGGTCATCACGACCTCTCCGAGCGTGAAAGAGACGGCGGTTGAGTAGTAGTTAGCTGGCATTGCGTTTGTCCTCCTGAGCGAACAGCGACCTAACGTGGTCAGCGTCGCCATGCACTGTGTGTGTGAGGGGTAGATGGTTCATGGGCTCTCTCCTGTGTTGGGGGTATGTCGTCGTTGCTGGCCTGTCCATGCCCCACTCACGGTTCGCCAGTACAAGGGCGCCTGCGTGCACTTTACCCTTGTGCTGAAGGCTCTGAGGGGGGGATAGGTCACAGGCAAGCGCAAAGACGACGGAGCCCCACAGTGAGATCCCTGCCCTTGTCACCGACTCACAGCGTCAAAGGCGATGACACCTTTGGGCCTCGCTAAGGATGCCCTGACGTCATTACGCCACTCAAGCCGTCATACACGGCTCTTCGAGGCAAACGCTTTCACCAAGTAAAATTATTGGGTAAAGTATTGTTCAGAAAAGGAAAAACGAACTTTACGGATAGCAGAGCCTGAAGGTTGGGTCGCCCAACAATCCTCTCACAGAGGGCTAGGCTGTTCATCACCAAGAGGAATACGTTAACCATGAAAGGTACCATTGTCCGGTGGAGAGATGATCGCGGGTTTGGCTTCATTCATTCGGACGACTATCAAGGGGATATTTTTGTCCATATCTCAGAATTTGAACCGGGGTTCAGGCGTCCTCAAGTTGGCGATGAAGTCGATTTTCGCATTGAGTTAAATAAGGGGAAAACCCGGGCTCATCTCGTCTCGTTTGTTGGCGTGGAGCCCGCAAGAGGAAATTTCGCCTTGTCTATCTTACCGGTACTGGTCTTAGTCGGTATCGCCCTTGGCGTAGTCAGCTTCCTCACTTATCAAGCCCCAGAACGCGCCCCTGAAGATGACAAACTCGGTTTCGAGTGTGAGGGGAAAACGCGCTGTAGCCATATGACATCGTGTCATGAGGCGAAATTTTACTTGGCACATTGCCCCAACGTGAAGATTGATGGTGATCGCGATGGCGTACCTTGTGAGCAGCAGTGGTGCGGCCAATAAACGGGATACCCACCCATAAGATGCAATGAATAGAAGGAAGCACCGTGGCACAACAGACAGTCACTATCAGACCCGCAAGGGAAAGTGAACTTGAGCGTCTCCACGCTTTGGTCATTTCAAATGACGAATGGACGCAATTTAACGGTCCGTACTTTTCATACTCACCTCCCTCGTTGGAGCAGTTCGAAAAGACAACGTTTCAGCGCCTGTTAACCGGCGCAAGCTTACAGTTGATCACCGTCGATGACCTCCCCGTCGGCACGGTGAGCTGTTACTGGGAATGCGAAGAAACGCGTTGGCTTGAAGCCGGCGTGGTCATTTACGATCCTGCGTATTGGGGGCAAGGCATTGCAGCCTTAGCGCTTCCCTTGTGGGTGTCGTATCTGTTCAATAGTCAGGTCATCGAACGGGTGGGGTTAACCACTTGGTCGGGGAACCCTCGAATGATGTCATTGGCCTTGAAGCTGGGTTTCCAGCAAGAAGCGCGGCTTCGAAAAGTCCGCTATTACAATGGCGAATACTATGACTCGGTCAAATACGGTGTGTTGCGGTCAGAATGGCTCGCGCGGTATGCGCCTTAGCCTCGAAACGGCCCACGCTCTTAATGCCAGCGCCAATGAGTACGTTGCTATTGCCACTTCACCCTGACTTTGGTTTACTCACAGCTTGGTCGCGGACGCTACGTTGAGCGAGAAGGCAGGTTCCTCATTCAAGCGCCCCTCCGCGGCTCTAACGCGAAACAAACGGAGCAAATTGTGATTTCAGAAAAGCTAAACTTGGCCCATCTTCCGCTTCAAAATGCCTTGGTTCAATCCGCGTACTCGGCGTTTCATTCTGAAAATGACGCGGTCGCGGCGGTCCTGTTGGGGTCACTGGCCGCGGGAAAAGGTGACCGAGTCTCGGATGCCGATATTCTTGTGTTTACCAAGAATAACTTTCATCAATCTTGCGAAGCCTGCTTCTCCGCGTTTGAGCGTGATAAAGACATCTTCTACCTGCTCGAGGGCTTCCATAATGAGAACGCTTACTTTAAAAAATACATTTTCAATGACTTAACGAGCGCAGAAATTCACTGTTTAGATGTGAATGAACCATTGAGTCTGTCTAAGCCGTTTAAGGTGCTGTTTGATAAAAATGGCCTCATCGAGCAACGGGTAACGGACGAACCGGCCCCAAAGCACGCAGATTTTCCGGCCTACACGAACGGCGACGAAGGAATAACCTGGGAATTGTTTGATTGTATCAAATGGATGAGTCGTGGTGATCATGAGTTGGCAAAGCACCATTTAAAGAAGCTGGTTGCGCAATGGTAACGGTGTGCCTTCCCCCAACCGATTCGGCAATGTTGTCCAACCCATTGATTTTGTGATAAATAGTACGTTTAGATCTCGTGTTTGAATGGAGAGGGAATCATGAAATTGGAGGCGGTGCTGTGGGATTATGATGGGACACTGGTAAACTCTGTGCCGAAAAATATTGAGATAACCAAGACCATTTTATCCATTGTTGCTCCCCGTTTGACTGGGGACGGTTTGCCGGAGTGTTTACGCGACGAAGAGGCCTATCATGTCGCCAACCACAGCGCAAAAAACTGGCAAGAGCTTTACGTTGATTACTATGGATTAACCCAACAGGAAATGCGCCTGGCGGGGGGCATGTGGGCCGAGCACCAAGAGAAAAATACCACGCAGGTCTTGTTGTTTGAAGGGATCAAAGACGTGGTCACCGAGTTCTCCTTCCTGCCTCACGGCATATGCTCGCAAAATTCACAGAGCAACATTCGTCGTGTGTTGGAAAACCATGCGCTAACGGCTTTTTTCAAGGCCATTGTCGGGTATGACGACGTGTCTCATGGCCATCAAAAACCGGAGGCTATGGGTGGCCTTCAATGTCTTGACGCGATGTTCGGCCATCGCACCAGCCAATGCTTGATGTACATCGGCGACCATGAGGCCGATGTCCAATTTGCTCGTAACCTTCAAGCTGCGCTGGGGGCAACGCTCGCGTCATTGCTGTGGCCGCAGCGTACAGTGGCGCGGCGCCGGAATCGTGGTCGTGTCAGCCTGACTACACAGCACGCTCGGTTGACGAGCTCTATGATCTCATTGGAACATACGCCTAACTCGCCGCTTAAATGGCGTGCTCACTCAGCGCGCCTTTCTTTGAAGTCATTCCAGTTGCGCTCGGCTTGTCTGATACACTCGGTGGCTGTTTAACCTCGAATTCACTGCTAAAAGGACGCTATGAACGTTATCTCGAAGGATGACATCGCTCACTACATTGGTGTTGAGACAGAGCCAACCGAATGGTTTGTCGTCAGCCAAGCGCAGATTAACCAATTTGCTGACTGCACCTTAGATCATCAGTTTATCCATACGGATCCCATCAAAGCGCAAGACACCATGTTTGGTTCGACCATTGCCCATGGCTTGCTGTCCCTGTCCATGCTGCCCCATTTTGCCGAGCGCTTTGGCTACCAGTTGGAAGGGGCAAGCATGGGGATCAACTATGGGTTTGATAAAGTGCGTTTTATCCACCCGGTCACCGTGAATAGCCGCATTCGAGCGCGTGCGAAATTGCTGGCCGTCGACGAAAAGCGCCCCGGTCACTATACCTTTAAAAGCGAAGTAGTGGTTGAAATCGAAGGGGAAAAGAAGCCCGCGTTAGTCGCCGTTTGGCTCGCCGTCCAGATAGTACCTGAATGACCCTCTCCTTCGTCGCGTCTTAACTGACAAAGAGTGGCTCGCCGCTGAACTTTGGCAGCGCTGCACCGTAAGACATGGGATACAGCGACAACATGACGAGCCTATGATGAATCGAATTAACCCTGCCAAGTTACTCAACAGTAAATGGACGGCCCTGCAGCCGCAAAAGCGTGAGAAACACTTCTTAGTGTCCGATGTTGATTACGCAGAAGATGGCTCCGTAAGATCGTGCACCTTGGAAGCGGTGATGACTCACGGCGAGTATTCCATTGACTGGAAAGAGCTTAAAAACACCGATAAGTGGGCGTATGGCTGGAAGTAAGCAACGTTGTCCCTTTCTCAACGTTTCTTGCACAGGCGCTCAGCGTTGACTCTGGACGGCTTCGATTTGCTGACCTAATTCTTCCGCTTCCGCGGTTAAGAGCGAATAGGTTCGAATGTCCCCTCTTCTTTGCGCAAGCATTGCCTGCTCGAGTTTTGCGGCATATTGCTTCTTCAGTTTCTTGGTCGAGTCACGTTTAAATAGTGAAAACATTGTTTATCTCCGTTGGGTGCTCTGTCTAGTTACGTCGTTTGGACGCAAAAGGATGAACCCAGAGCACAACAACGCCCACTCGACGTACGCGAAAGGGGTCGTTGGAGCCGCTGACCCTGTTTAACTTGCCTTAACCTGAAAGACTCAGGCACGATGGGTACCGCCAACGAATAATCTCTATAGGAAAATAACGTGCTTGAAGTGAAAACAATGGGGCTTTTCTTTCTCACCGCCGTTGCAGAAATTCTGGGCTGCTACTTGCCTTACCTTTGGCTCAAAGAAGACAAATCTGCCTGGCTTTTAGTGCCCGCAGCGCTCTGTCTTGCGCTTTTCGCATGGCTGTTATCCTTGCATCCAACCGCCGCTGGTCGGGTTTATGCCGCTTACGGCGGCGTGTATATCTTTGTCGCAATCTTATGGTTGTGGCTCGTGGACGGTCTTCGCCCAACTCTGTGGGATATCGTGGGAGTCTCTGTGGCAATGCTTGGTATGGCCATCATCATGTTCGCGCCCAGAACCCCGTAACCGATAACACTATGAGGTACACAAACGACTTTCCTGCGCGCTGGCCTCCCCAGCACAAAAAGGCGTGCGGAGAATAGAGCTCACAAGATGCATCATTCGCGATGACGCTCGAAGACATCCATTATGTGATGTAATTGACGCGAACTCAGCGCAAACCAGCGCGAATCCAGTGACCCATCGAACATCAGTGGTGACATGCTGGCGTCATTGAGCGCGTCCCAGTTCATCACCGCCACCAGCTCGACAGGCTCACCGCTTTGCTGGTTCAACTGGTAAATATGCTGGTCGACATCTTGGGCAAGGCACAGGCGATAGCGGTTACGATGCGGTGCTTTCAGTAGACACAACGAAAACGAGCCTTCCGACCCCGTTAATGCTTTCCACAGCGTCGCCTCTAACCAGAAAAACTCTTCGCCCAAATCTTCCCACAGTTGGTCGAGCAGTCCTGAGATCCGTTCGGTTTGTTGGGGTAATTGAGTTCGGTCACACAGCGCGCGGGCGCACGCCTCATCGAGGGATCGTAAGATTTGAGGGTTTATCGGCATCGCAACCTCCAAGAAATGAAGTTTCCCTTCACCACTCAGAGACCCCAAAACAAAGGGTGGTGAACTGAACAAGGTTAGCACTACCGCACACTCGGACACGGCCAGCCGAAGCTGCCTCGCCCAGCCCACCGTAATACCAAGCGGAACTTCCCTTTACAGGGCATCCGTTTTACAGGTGCGACAAGGCCGCACATGACAGCAGCATTGATGCTGGCGTCTATGCGCCGAGTGTTGTGAGACAGGGTGCTAATCCTGACACTGGATTTTGCCAGTGCGAGAGCAGGATATCGGTGAGGAATAAGCGTGTCAACGATTACCCGTTCTTGAGCGCGGGATCGGAGAAAGATAGACCAACGGGCCCTAGGAAAAGAAACATCTTCCTCCTTGATAACTAAAAAAGGATGAGTCCTCATCTGGTGAACTCATCCTTCAACTCTACTTGAGAACCCTTAAATGGAATTTAGTTTCCGGGTCCAAACCCTGCAATACAGTCAATAAAGTCTTTCAGGCTGACTTCATTACCGGTTAGATAATCGGTCACGATCGTACATTGATTGCCGACCGAACTGGTTACCGAGGTGTCACTGCCTCCAAGCGCAGAGCCGCCAAAATAATCAAAGTTACTCACTGAGTTTTCAACGTTTGGTAGCTTGCCATTAAAGCCAAAGCTCTTGCGCAACTTGTTGGCCGACTCTTTGGTGTACACAAAGACCTTGCCCGTGTCCGTCATCCCCGGTTTGTCATAACCCGGCGCAGAAAAGACCATCTGAATCATTGGATCTTGCGCATCTAACGCGGTTACTGCCGCTAGGTTAGTTCCGAACACATCGCCGGCATGGACACTTGGCGCTTTCACATATTTAAAGAAGCTGTACGCCACTTTGGTGTTGGCGTAATTGTTGTCGTTGTAGACGTAAGCCGCCCCCGCATCCAGAGCTTGGTTGTTGGTCAAACCGGGGTTTTGGCATGGGGCTTTGTTGTTTGTGCCATCCACATGCGTGCCACAGTTATCTTCACCAGGTGCCCCAATCATAAGGCCGCCCACACTGTCGATAAACAAGTTGGCGCCGAACTGATCGTTCGCGTCAGGGTTTGGTGCTTTGATGTAAGCCACTTCCTTCAAATTGGCATTGTTGTCATCGTAAGCAAACACATAAACCGCGCCTGACTTGCCAATCCGGTTGTCCAATTTGACGTTACTGTTAAGCGGCGAGTTACCACAAACACTTTCACCATTGATCTTCTTATTAGGATTCGGTAGCGCACCATCAATCCCAGCTGAGCAGCCAGACTCCCCCGGCGCACCAATCACGATTTTGTTGTCTTGATGATCAAACGACAGAGCACTGCCAAACAAATCTCCCGCATCGGTGTTTGAGGCTTTTATGTACTCTTTCAGCACCCATTGACCATTCTCGCGCGCATAGTGGTACACTGCCCCAGAATCCCTGGCCGAGTTATCCCACAGGCTTGGGTTAGGGTTTGTCCCACACACGGAACCATAACCAAGGCGTTGATTTGCGTTCGCTCCCTGACCACCCACACCGGTACCGCAGTTATCTTCACCCGGGGTCCCTACAAGCAATTGATCCCCATCTGAGTCCAGCGCCAAGGCAGAGCCAAACATATCGCCAGGATCGGTGTTTGGCGCTTTTAGGTACGCGTCCAACACCCAAGTGTTGTTGCTTTTTTTATAGATATACACCGCCCCAGAATCTCGGGCACTATTGTCATCCATACCTGGGTTTACGTATTGGCCGCAGACCGAGTGCCCACCAAGGCGCTGATTCGGATTAACGCCCGTGCCGCCGACACCGATGCCGCAGTTGTCTTCACCTGTCGCGGCAATCGCGATGGTCTTGCCATCACCACTGATGTGGACCACCCCACCAAAGTTATCCCAAAGGCTGGGGTTAGGCGCTTTGATGTAAGTAGTAAAATCAAGCAACTTATGTCCTGCACTTGTTTCAAACTGACTGTTGTTTGCAAACTGCCCCTGCCCTTCGAATACATAGGCCGCGCCAATGGAGACAGAATCTAATGGATTGCCAGAATCTGCGTTACTCTCCATTCCATACGAAAAGCAAGTAACTCGGCTGTTGGTGCCAATGAGGTTGGCGTGTTTGGTCGCCCCAACATTGGCTCCACAGCCCGACTCGCCTGGCGCACCGACCAGCAAGACTTGATTGTTCCCAGATAGAATGGCGGCTTCACCAAATTTATCCGAGCTTTCCGCGTTAGGCGCTTTAATGAGCGCGGTACCCAGTTGCCCTTGTAGAGTTTTCCATTTGAGGTACACCGCACCAGAGTTAGGCGCAGAATCGGATCCTGGTTGTGAGGCTAAGCTATCTTCATACGGCGCCCCGACCACAATAGGCGCGAAGCTTGCCTCCGCCGCAAACGGGGCCGACATATAGCCAGCAAGCGATAGGTAAATCATGGATCTTAAAACATTCATAATTTCACTCCAGACTTCTTTCTATGTTAGGTGTAGTTATTCCTTGTTAGAGCATGAATAACGATGTGCGCACCTTTAATAACCCAACCAACTTGTTGACAATAATCATTATTATTTAGACTTATTAGGAACAATATGGGTTAAATACCCGAACACAGTTTTGGTTATTATTTGTGCAATCTAGATGCTACTCATTGACTATTTATTGCTCAATATGAAACGCGCGAGATGTCGGCAATCGGATGGGCATTGTGCGGAATCGCAGTGGATTTGATAGAGAACGGACACCTTAATGATAAAATTAATATTTCATTATTCTTCGCTTTCGTAGAGAAAACATTCGCGTTTTACTGCGATATACAGCGAACTCATCGCAAAGAGGATGTTTTTACAAGTCGATTTTGCTCACAATGCTCAGCCCCATTATGGATGCAACAATCAATATAAATAAGCCATCTTCGCTTCCTGACAGACGCATTCGCTCGACCAAAGTCACGAATTCGACGCATGAACTATGGTGGCGATGCTGAAACGTGCTGAGACTCCGATCAAAAAAGCCAGCGTTGTCACGCTGGCTTTGAAGTCTGTTTAAACGAAGAGCGTTAGTCCGAGAGGTAGTATTGCACGGTAGAGACCACACGAACCTTCTTAATGTAAGGCGTGTTGCTGTCACGATCATAGATCGAAAACTGCCCTTGTGTAGCGCGCTTAATTTTCCCCAGCGAGCTCTGAGAATCTTTGGCAAATTTCTCCGCAACTTCACGGGCGTTTTTGGTCGCTTCTTCAATCATATCTGGTTTGATGTCATTCAACTGCGTGAAGCTGTAGTTGGCCCGATTTGAATAGGGATCTTGATTGAGCAATATCCCTTGCTTGCCCAACTCCCCAATTTCATTGATGGCCGCTCTGACCACATCAACCTTCTGGCTGTAGACCGTGATTGTACGGCTGCCTAGATAGCGATACTCAATATCCTGCTCATTGCCATACTGCTGCGCTTTGCGGTCAATCACCGAAGGCGACGACAATGATACGCTTGACTCTTCTAACCCCTTCGCACTCAGGAAGTCCAGTACCAACTGGGTTTGCTGGTCGATGTCCTCAAACATTGCTGACATATCGTTTTTCGCCACCGTAAACTGGATCGGCCAAATCACGGTATCGGCTTGATACTCACGCTCCGACAAACCTTTTACAGTAACCACTCGCTCGTACGCTTTATACTTTATAGCCGTCTGCTGGATGAAGAACCCTAATACTCCCAGCCCCACGATCAGACATACTCCTAACCACAGTGACGACTTATTGGAAACTCGTTCCATTCCCGCTCCTTACTGCACCAAAGAAAACATATAGATTGATTATCTTAACCAACTAATGTCAATAAATTAGCCACAAAAGGCTAAAATTTGCCTCGCTGTAAGAAAACGACGACATCAAAGCAGACTTGAGACAAAGGACAACACGCACAACTTAGACACCGTCATGGTGCTCAAGTTGTTACCAATTATTTTTTAAACTCATATTTGGACAATTGTAAGTTACGACCCATAGAGCATTCTGACTTTGTGGATTACTTCTAGTATTGCAACCATACGGCCGGTCTATATGTGGCTGGTCAAATTCCCATATCCACTGCACTATCCGATAGGAATTAATATCCAGCATCAAACAATAGTAAATCCAACCGATTCTAGTTGCTCCCTTTCTAGTGGTTTTAAAGTTTTTACGGCCCAAATCAGAAGTTCGCTTGGTCTTGATGATGCTACGTAAGCAAATCTAGCAGCTTCGCTATCAGGGTCTTTGAGCCAATCTTTCCAATGAGAGTCACTCCCAGAACGAGAAGATGATATAACTATGGTGGCACCATGAGTTTCTCCTTTCGCCCCATGAATCGTTTTTTTTGCAAATTGGAACGATGGCTTGTTAGTCACAGCCAGTGACGACGCAACTTCGAGCTTGGCAGAACCAGACGGTGATACTAAGTTTACGCTTTCCAATGGAGTTAATATGCTTGCAGTATCTTCAGAACAAAAGCTCTGCTTTGGGAGAGAGCGAATCAAAGTTTTTGCATCCTTTGTCCAGCTTGACCATTGAACATCAACCTTCTGTAAACCATTACCAATCATGTAACTTAATGAATCATTTAAAAATTTTCTCCAAGAAAGGTTTGAAGCAATAGATTGAGGGCAATTGAAGCTGTTAGGTTTGCAAGTTTCTTTTAAATGAAAACGAAGAAACTCTGAGAATTTCAATAAAGACTGATTTAGTCTTTCCATATCTTGTGGATTGTATAGCTTAATAGCTAGGGCTAGATTCTGAATGTGAGTTGGTTTGTCTACTGAAGTCTGGAATTTATTGAGTGTAGAATGCCCTCTAGATACGACCACTGTACTGTTGAAACCATTACATTTTTCTTCAAAAGCTTCGATTAGTTCCGTAGGGCAATTATCATACTGAAGCACCAAGCATCTTGGTTTAAGCCAGCTCATATTGCCTATTATATTCCCACGACCAGTGAGCTTCGCACAAATACTAACGATGTTTTGGCAACTTCTAAAATTTCGTGTCAATTGCAAACGGGTAAAGTTATTATCCTTTACGAAATCTTTAACTTTATCTGGGTCGACATCTCTAAATCCATAGATTGCTTGGTGAAGATCTCCTACAAAGTGAAGTTTTGCCCCATTATCAGCAAGCGACTGAAAGATAAGAAGTTGCTCTTCTGATAAATCCTGACATTCATCTACAATGAACAGTGGATACCGCCTAACCAACAATTTGACGAAGCTCTGGTATTTTTCATTTGTGAGCACTTCTAAAGCCAAGCTCTCGATATCTCTATAGGTTGCAAATCCCCCCTGAAGCATTCTAACTTTGGTTTGAATAAAATCTCTAATCTGCCAATCACTTAGTGTTAGAGCGCCTAGCGTTTTATCTAAAACAGAATCGCCTGAATCAAATATCAGCTTGTTATTTTTTAGGTCAAGTGAGTAACGGTTTGCGTATATGTTTCCTCTTTTGGCATATGAGTATTTAGTTCGATAGCCAATATGTGTAGTGGGCTCAATTATTCGAATAGATGCATCACCGCCTTCCCCAACATACTTTGTCAGCTCTGTTGATAAAGGAGAAACGATGTTTTTGTAGATAAAGCTATCAAATGTGCCTAAAAAATGAGGAAACATGCCTCGACCAAAGGGCAGATACTTAGATACCCTGATTGTTAATTCATCAGTTGCACTGTTGGCAAATGAAAGTGCGGCAAGACCTCCGGGTCTCTTCTTCCAAGAACTGACTTCCTTAGCTAATTTCGCTGCAACCACTTCAGTTTTGCCACTTCCGGGGCAAGCCTCTAAGAAAGTATGCTCTTCAATGCTTGAATTCACATAATTAAGCTGTTCGTCGGTAAACTCTAATTCCATCATTCCCCCTCTTCGAAATCTACCGATGAAGCCCACATAATTGCTTTTTTGATATATTCAGGAACAGAAAAGTCATATCCATCTAACTGGATTCTGTCGGTCAACACTTGGGCAAAGAGCCCTTTTCCAATATTATCGTCATCAATTTTCTTCAGGATTTTGTGAGCAGCCTCGGCAACCTCATGTGGTTGCTTTTTAGTCCAATCTTGCTTCGACATTTCCGTAAATTCTGTAATTACTGGACTTTTTCTTTTGGTAGACTCAGGCCACAGAGAAGCAATAATCTCGGACATTAATGATGCATTGTTACCCTCCATGGCTAAGTCATATTCTAGAGTCTTGTATTTACTTACATAAAGACGTGAATTAGTTGATTTGTTAATAGAGGTCACGAGTTCAATGGCATGGTTAGTCCCATCGTGCATATTCCCCTCGTAAGGAAGGAAATCTTCAATTAACTCTTTTTTCTCCCCGTCTTTTTTTGGGTCAGGTGCTTTTTTCTTTATAGTTTTGGGTGGATCTCGGTCAGTTATTCCAGCACACCTAACCGGAATATTCCCTGCAAAAGCTACTTCTTCGGTATCATCTGGCTTAGAAACGTTGCAATATAGTTGCATGAAATGCTTAAAGTAGATCCCATTAAGGTTAATTGTTGAGATTCCCAAGTCTTCAAGATTCTTATGCCCTTCTTTCTGTTCTTTTAGAACTATTTTTGCCAAAGCCGGAATAATCATTTGTTCAGCAATCCCTTCGACAAGGATTACACCACTAGAAAATAGTAAATTAGACTTTGTTACATCGAGCCAACGGTTGATGAACTGGCTGCTTTCTTCCAGTAACCCGCAGGTTCGCAAGGGTGTCGCTACTGGAGTTGGTGATTTCGACAAATGAATAATCGACTCAAGTTCAACTGAAGAAGCTAAAACTGTTGAGTGCGTAGTTACAATAACTTGAACATTTTCGTTTTGTTTTGCTACTGACTTTAGGTGATTTAACAGCCTAATTTGCAATTGTGGATGTAAGTGTGCTTCTGGTTCCTCGATAAGCAGTAACTTAAATAGAGGTTGCTCTTCGTCCTCATCATCTAACGTAAGCTCAGCCATAATTGAAGCTATGTAAAGTAGATTGTTATAACCCAAACTATTTTGGCTAAGGTCACGGAACAGTAACTGATCCTCTACAGACAAGTCAGGAAAGAACATTAAAGTTAGACTTTCTGCAATTTTGGTAAAATCGCTTTCTGCAAACTGAATACTGGTTTTTTGCCCGAAGTGATGCCCGATAGCTTTCGTCAGGTTTTCTGTTATGAGCTTATTCGCATCTTTAATACTCAATTTGTCATCAGTAGCTAAAGATTCATTGAAGTTTTTTAGGCTTGCTTCAAGAGGATGTAACACCCCGTCTTCTCTACACTGTTTTAGTTGCTTTCGATTCAGAGCCTTGAGAAGCTTGGATAGCCTGGACTGACGACCATTCGACAACTTTGACTCAGCATCCCTTAGCGGTGGCAAGTAAATACATTGGACTAGATCCAATAGCTCAGGGTCAAATTGGGAGCTCTTTGCAGTACCTCCCCAAATGACTTTTTTAAACCGGCCACGTATTTCATTGTTTTCAGCTTGTAAGTTTAATAGAGCTGTATCTGAAGCTCCAACCCATGGTAGAAAGGCTACTTTATCTTTTACATCTAGCCCATCAAATGCAGCGCAAATAGATAAAGATGTTGCGGTCTTTCCTTCAGCTACAAACGGGCTGAAAAAGTCATCACTAGTTACACTATATCTACCTGATTCAGAATCATGAAATAGTTGCCTAATTGCGCTTATGACAGCGGTTTTTCCCGCTCCGTTTTCACCCACTATCACGTTTAATCCATCAGTTAGTTGGATATTAAACTCTTTGCCAAAACACCGGAAACCTTCAGCTCTTAAGTTACTTAAATACATGCCTTACCCTACCTACTTGAATAGACATATTCTAACTGTTTGATATAGATTGGGTAACTCTGTAGGTAGCTTACTTGAGTGATTTAGCTAACACTATTCATGCGCGGAGCAGACTTTAATTATTCTAGAGGAGGTCGACGTGTTCAGTATTCACATGTCACTTTGCATAACGTTTACTAAGGCAAGCTAACGAAAACGCAATGTGAATGATCTTTTACTCTAAATGATAATGAGGCACAAATGAGTAAGCTCAGTTCTGGCTGACTCGTTGGTGGACAAAACTTAGTTAGTCCTATTGCACTAATATGACCATATTCGATTAGAAAATGTATCTTGAAACCTTAAACGCTTGTTAGCCGAATTTTATACGACATAGCTCATTAATAGGCTTGTCTACAAAATACTCCCAAACGTGCTTGAATGCTGCATGTTGTGTTGGAAAAGGCGATAACTCTAACGCTTCTTCTAAACTGCACCATTTAAAATCTGTGTGTTCGTGATTAAGAACGACTTCTTGATTTGCTTGGCACTTAACGACAAAGACTGGGATGACTTCAATAACGTTCGAATAGGACTCGTAAAACTGTTCTAGGAATTGACCATTGTACAGTTCTGTCACTTCAATCTGTGTTTCTTCCTGAAACTCTCGGACGATGGTTTGCCAAGGCAACTCACCTTCTTCCATTGAGCCTGCAACATGGCACCAAAAGCCACCTTTCACTCGCTTCATTAGAAGCATCTTTGATTCACCATTAATTTCCGACAATGCCACACCGGAAACAATTGAATTATTTATTGGAATCATTTTTATACCTAGAAACTGCGATAGTCGGCTAACAGCTATTAAGCTGAAAAATTCAATATTTAAGTGCAGAAATTTTCTGTCTAGTTCTTTCCTTAGCCCAATTTTAGTGGGACTTTTTACATAAAAATATGAGCTTAACTACGAAAGCCAGCTAAAAAATGCAAACGGTAGAAGTATTCTGTATAGATTGAATTTACCCTGTGCTACATCACGAGAATTCACCGTGCGAATGGTGTTACAGAATAGATAACTATTAGTATGGTAAAAGTTAATTAACAGAATGCGAATGAGTAAAAGGTCTAAGCAAGTTTGGGCTTTTCCATGCTAGAAAATACCGAGTGAAACAGTTCTGCACAGGAATCATTTACACCAAACTAAAGGATTCTTGAAGCCTTAAATTGCTTATTATATATGTACTAAAATTGAATAAAACCCAGAAGTATTGGAACTTTCACGACTCCAGATTGAATTGCTCCTATAATTGCGAGTATTAACGTTAAAAACACTAAAGCATACTGTGTATATTGCGCATCTTTTTCTCTAGAACTCTCCATTTGATAACTTTCTAGGGTAGCTTTAGCTTTTCTGGTAACTTTGTATTCGCCTAGTTCTACCACCACTAACTCGCCAGATGAAACGAAAGAGTTTAAGTACAAGTCCATTCTATTGCGGCTGTCTCTACCTTTAGGGTAAAGGTACGAACGAGGAGAGTGAGGAGAGTATAGTTGGGTCATGACTTCATGCGACGAAAATGCTTTAGATGGCTCGTTCAGTTGGAAGTCTATCAATGTACCCAGTAACTTCATTCTATGGGGGAATTGAAGCTTTTACGGTTAAAAAAATCTGAGGTACATGATATTTCGATAAAAAGTACAGCGTTCGAATCTTATACAACCCTGTCTTTTCATTGACCACATAATCCCGAAACGACCAATAAGTATTACTGACCCATGATAATGAACTATTCGAATATCAAGCTTTTCTACCATTTCAAATGTCGAAGTAGCATCTAAGGAAAATCGTCTTCCATACCATGCTTTTAGAGTAAGCAGGCTACCATCTATACTCTCTAGCAAATATAACGGTGCGCCTTCAAAGTAGAAGCCAACGGTATATAAATCAACCGATTTACCATCATCACCGACTCTAGGAATCATGCCATTAGCTAGTTTCGGCTCAATCTCTTTTAAGATACTCTCTAATTGCACGATTTTCCCCAAGCATACAACGCCGTAGCAACAAATGACAACGCTGTGCCGCTAAACCTGAATATCGTGCCTTAAACACGGAAATCAAATTGCGACTGAGATCGCCAAGCGTTAGTAGTCCTTGTTAAGCAATTTGTTATGTATCTGTTCGGTTACCACTTTTAATATCGTGAACTTGTTTCATGTAGCTAAGTACCCCTGCTACGAAAAAGCTACCTGCTAAACCAGGAAGGATTTCAATTAATACCCTCGGAATATATGTATCGGCAGCTGCGTGATCTTTTAGCGCAGGAATGAGGATAAAAAGCAAAAGGCCCATAGGTAACAGGCGTTTTTCAAATGACTCCATTTGTTTCCAGGCTCTAGTTATAATCGGCCAGTCCTTATAAAAACCCATCACTGACCATACTATGGTAGCTAGAATTGATAATAAGATAATAACTAAAACTGCTGTTGCTAATAAGTTACCCAACGTTAAACTCCTATTGGTACATAACGCCTTGTTAATGTGTGAGGCACGCAATACCGAAGCCACTGCAGACCACCTAAACCAACACATAGTAAAATTGCCACGCGTTACGAATCCTTCTTGAACAGTTTGTTATGCGACTTTTGGCAAGCAATTACTGTTTAATCATTATCAATATTACCGAGAATATCCGACCAATACCCTTGGCCTTTATGAGCCTCGTTATTCCAAATAACACTTTCCGTACCAAATAACCCTGCACGGCTTTTAAACTCACTTTCCACAAGTTCATTGCGCCACTTCAAACCAACAGACTCATGATTTTTTGCTGAAATGACTAAAGCGGCAATAAGTAAAGCATCAGCGAATTCGTCAAGATTTTGATAGCCAAACTGCTCCTTAGGAGTGTTTAAAATTGCTTTTGCAATTTTCTCTTCAATAGAAACCATCGGCTCACTTAAACTTTCATTTTCATCCACTCGCTTACAGTATTTTCTAAAAACAGGTAATGATGGACAATCAGACAACTCTCTTACACAGTGTTCAACTGCTTGTTTAATTGTGGCGGCTGGAATCTCTTTTAAATGGTCTGACCACAAATCAATCCAATTGAGTCTTGAGCTAGGAAGCTCTCCCCAAGTCTTACTAAACGCATCATATGCAGAAGCAACTACAAACTTGACCTCAGAATTAAGACCTTCACCTTCGTTAAACATAACTTTCCTTGATTATCAAAATATTGTGATTTAGCGCTGTCGCATAACTCCACCTTAAGGCTTGAGTAAACACTTGCTAAGCTTGAGCGAAGTGAGTTCAGCACGCGTTTAAGAATCGCTCTTAAACGTTTTGTTAGAGCTTATACTTTTTGTAGTAATCTTTGATATGAATCCATTGTTTTTTGCATTCTTCACTTAGCACAATATCGGAGAACAACGGTTCAAATTTATTTAAATCTGGTTTGGTATCGAATGAATGTGTACCAACTTTTTCTCGTACCGTTTTTAAAAAAACCTTTGTACCTGCATTTTCAATATTTTGAGAAAGATCGGCAACCATATCCCAAGCATGAATTGTTGTATAACGTTTCTTTGCCTTTTCTAATTCGCTATCGGTCAACCCAATTTCGGCTTGTAGTGAAACCAATTTTTAATAAAGATCATGCGTTTTATAAAATCCACCACCATCTGACCAGCGACCATCTTTTGAAATCAAATCCAAACTTGTAATTAAGAGAGGAGTAGTGACCGCTTTCAGGTTTTCGATAGATGAATTAGCCTCATCAACAACACTCTTTAGCTCAGCCTCAAAACCTGCTCCCTTAAATTTTGAAAACTTATCCAAGTTAGCGAATGCTAAGAAAATAGAACTTGCAACTACTGCAATTCCCATTTCAGTCACCATACCTTTTAAGCCAAAGAGGAAAATGGATACAATCAAAAGTATGCAACCAACAATATTCAAAGTATTACCTCATCTAATTTTCTACGGTAGCTCTAAAGCCGCGTTAAGTGGTGAACAACCCAGACCACCCACCTAAACCATTGTGACATAAACACTTAACCCAAAGTAAGCCGAAAGCGCCAAGCGTTGGGAATCCGTCTTGAACGCTTTGTTATATTTTTATTCCACTTTTTTCTGAGAACCCACATAGCGATTAAGACCAATCCCTTTGATCTTAGAGCGTCCCTTGTCGGAACGAAAAAAAGGCCCTGCACCAAAGTCAAATTCGAACTCATTGTTTGGTTTAATTTTAAGCTCACCCACATTGGCTCGTTGCATCAGTCTGCGAAGAAGACGCTTTTCCCGCAGAGTTGGTGCTTCACGTTCTTTACTATCATATTTATTAACCCAGTCTTCTTCGAAGAACTTTTCAATTTCGGGATATATCAGAACAAAAGCTGGTCTAACACCATCAAATTCACAAAAAGTATAAGTGTATGATTGCATGACACAATCAAGAAGTTTTTTTACACTTTCTTTACTTTGTGGATCTTTGATTTCAATACCGACTGCTTCAACATCGAAACCTAAATCAATAGCTTTTTTCTTGGGTCTAAGTAATAGATCTAATCTCAAAGGACGCTCATCAAGTGGCCAACTACCGGTAACTTCTTCTTTCACTTCGAAGTACTCACTTAGGAAGTTTTTCAGATATTTACGAGCTTTGTCTTCTCTTTCTTGACTCATAGTACCCTCAGAAATATAACGCCGCATTAAGGTGTGAGTGACGCTTGGCTATACTTGAGCGAAGCGAAAATGCCAAGCGTTACGAATCACTCTTAAACAGTTTGTTATATTTTTTCTAACTCAGGAACTGGTTCGTGTAGGGAGAGAACAAAAGACTTTGAACTCAACACATCGTAAGGCTGGAAATAACCTTCATCTCCGTCTTCATCACATTTAAGCATATGTGATATGTCAGGGAAATCACTCGGTTCCACGGGATGCAATGCATTAGGGTTGTGGTACATGATTAAGCTTTCTGACCATGACTCTGTATACTCGGGAGAGTCCACATCTTCATGGAACGGTATACCTACAAAAGCTTCGGGATCGGGATTGTAACGTGTTCCCATCCTATATATTTTTACATCTTCTCCTCCCATACCAGCTAGTTTGCCCATACGATTGAACTTCGTTAACGTAGCTGCGTTGCTGAAGAGCACCGCACTAATATTTTCGGAATCTGGCTGGTTAAAGAAACCAGAAGGTATAGATTTACCTTTCCACTCATGAGTATTGATACGAACAGCCCTCGGCTTACCATCAACAATTGAAGCTCTCACACCATATAAATACTCCATCAACGCAGTACGTGACCAAGTCATTGAACCTGTGTTGTGGAAGTCATGAATTGCAAATACTAATGGTTTTCCTGCTACATGCGCTTTCTCCCAATACTTTTTCTTAAGTTTAGAATATAAAGGGCTGCCAAACTTAATTGGCATATAGTCATTTAACAACTCTCTGATTTCAGTAGGGTTTTCTGGCTCTTCCTCGTCAGGTCGGCTTTCATCCTGACTTGGGTTTACCGTAACAGCTTCTACCAAATACTCTTTTGCACCGTTTGTAATATGAAAGTCCGGGGCTGGGTTACCTTTGATTTGGGTAAACTTATCGTGGAAATAGATGTAAAGATATAGCTCCCACAATCGTGCATCAAACCCATGTGTTTGAAACTCTTTGATATAGTGACCATCAGGATCATCGAAGGTATAAACAATCTCTTTAATTAGGTTACGGGCAGCCTCTAACCTAGGCTCTTCTGCTAAAGCTGTATAAATAGGATTGAGTTTACTTCTTTCAACTAGCGGTTCGAATAGCTCATTAGTTAACTTAATTTCATCACCCTGCGGGTATAGATCTTGACCGTCATTTTTATACTTTTTGATAGCTTTAATTAACTCATTTCTAGCCTGAATTTCCTCACGTTTGAAACTATTGCTAACTTCCAAAGCTCTAAACATCTTTCGCTCATCTCGACCCATGATGACAAAGCCAAAGTCACCATCGATATTATCCCTGATAATTGTCGCCAATATTTTCTTATCATAGGCAATAAACCACTGCCGTTCATCAGCTGTAACTCTTGCCATAGGATGGCGAGAAAAACAGAAGGCATTAAACTGACGCTTAGTTATGCAGCGAACACCTGCAGGAATAGAAATTGCTGATGTTGCTTTAGTTTTCCTTTTTTGAAGCTTTTTCTTTCGTTTTTGATTCCTAGACAACTTCGGACGTGCCATCGAATACCTCTCAAAACTTAAACAAAAATATAACGCCCTGTTAAGGTGTGAGCAACGCAATACAAAAGCCGCCGCATACCACCTTAAACACTAAACGCAACGCGTTGCGAATCACTCTTAAACAGATTGTTATACAACATTTAGTTGGTACTTACCTTTGACCATTTCAGCTCTCTTCAACTCGACTTTCGTCCCTGCAGAAATTTCAAATTGTTCTACTAACTGCTTTAATTTTATAAAGCCCTCATCGGACATCCTCACTCCAGCAACAACTTTAGTGACCATTGTCTTATCAAAGGGGTATATGCCCGGACCTTTGCGATGAGATAGGCACCTATGCTCTTTTTCGTAAGCCCAATCTATAGATTTGCGCAAAAACTGTTCTTTAACTGCTTCAAAATCTCTAACACCCAACTTCCGTACAGGCATTTTCTCAGTGTACTCAATGGGCCAAACTGTTAAGTAATATTCAGGATTTGTCACCATACCAATGTGATTTTGATCAGTCGTAAACTCTATTAACAGACCCTGATGGTTGTCTGCATAATGAGACCACATTAGTATATTGTCTGCTTGAGAAGATAAGCAGCAAACACCCCACTCTTTAGCTATGTCATTTGACGCAGCTCCACTAACCAATGAGTGTTCCAAACGCTTGAGCATCACACCTTTGTTTTGAAGTCTTTTTGCCGGACTTAATCTGATCCTATCACCAGCTGCTTTGATAAGGTCTTTTCTAGAAGACATGTATTTCTCAGCTTCGTCCAAGTCGTAACTAACAACGCAATCAAAGGGGTCATTAAACGTATCGTAGGAAGAAAACTTCATGGTTCCGTCTTTTAAAAGACATTTAGCGCCATTATTAAAAGGCAAATATTTGTATAACTTAAGTTTCATACTATCTCTTGTTGTATAACGCCTTGTTAAGGTGTGAGGCACGCAATACCTAAGCCCCCGCATACCACCTTAAACGCTAAACCTGACGCATAGCAAAAATGCCACGCGTGCCGAATCACTCTTGAACAACTTGTTATACCGTTGACTCAATTTCTTCCTCGCAAGCCTTTATGAACATATCGTATTTTTGAGCTAATTCGTCTTTCAACTTGGGAAGCTCAGCCCTTGCAGTGCTCGTTTCCGGATTTTCTTCAGAAGCAATTATTTTACAGTGATGCAATACGTCTCTAGCATGTGAAGCGACCCCCTTATAGCGGTTATATTTGCCTATGAGGTAATCGTCGTCCTTCATTAACTTACGATAATGTTCTTGCTTCATTTCATGATGCTTCCAATTCATTGTAACTTCATAATAAACACTGACTTCGTCCATTAAGTTTTCTATTTGGTCGATCTTTTTACTTTTTCGAGCTTTTGATAGTTCACGTTTTTCTTTAGAAATAGCAATAAAGTGATCAACCAATTTTGTTACAACAAAAGTAGAAATAGTAACTAGTAACGTCTGCCACCAATCCATAATACCTCCTGACGGTATAACGCCCTGTTAAGGGGTGAGCGACGCAATACTGAAGCCGCCGCATACTACCTTAATCACTTAATCCAACGCATAGTAAAAATGCCACGCGTTGCAAATCCCTCTTAAACAGTTTGTTAGCACTTTTGAGCCCAACATCTACCTAGCAAGGAATCCAGCCGCTCAAGCGAATCTGCAGTTCTTGGGCAAATATATTTATAACTCGGCACATCATAACGAGGAGCGCCACGACGAACTATTGCACGAATCGAAGATGCAAGAGATTGTATTTTATTGAAATTATTGGGCGTCACGGAAAAATTTAAGCTAGTGGCATTTTGTGTTTCCAAATGATGCCCATTTTTTGAAAGCCATTCTTCAACTGAGGTTCCTGTTGGAACATTGCCACTCAATCTTACTTCAACTTCAGTCGCCGATTTAACTGTGGCAAATATAGAGCAAAAATTGCTAAGCAGCTTTTTGTTTGCACCAACATCCCCAGTAGTCCTATCATCCACTATAAAAATAGAACCCTTAGATAAATCTCTAATACGTTTGTCTGAAAAACCATCGTACTCATCAAAGAACGCCTCTTTTAGCTCATTTTCGGTTTTCATTTTCACCTCATATTTCAGTTAACGTGTAAGTGCTAACAATTATTAGACAGAATAATTCTGCTTATAAACACCGAATCATTCTGTATTTTCAACATGCCGAATTAGTTAGGCTCAAAGGTTACGGTCAAAATTAAGCTATTAGCAAAATCAAAAACCGATGTTTTCTTCCTAACCTCCACAGGTCACTAAAACGCTTCAATGCTTTCGTAATCCATAATGATTTCCAGTACATCGTCCAAGTAGTCCCCCGCCTCTTTTGAGCAGGTGTGCTCTCTCAAATACCCTGGGATATCGAGAGAAAACTCCTCACGTGTCATGGGCCTGTCCAACACTAGGTGCTCAATCATATCGGGTCGCAATAAGCGTTGGTTGGGATCCGTCTTCGGATACTTCCTCGCAATCACCTGATCTCGGTATCGTGCCAACGCCTCTTTCAATGTCTCGGCAACTGGCGCAGACCTCTCATCAGGTGCCTGCTCAGCAAAGTAGGGCTCTTGCATTTCCCCAACATACTCTTCTCGAGAGTTAGCGGCTGTCGCCTTGGCTTTCAGTTCCTCAATGATCGGTTTGAGCTCCGCATGAGGATGCTTAAACCAGTCGGTTGACCAGATGCGACGAATGGTCCACCCCAACCCCTCAAGCACGCCTTGTCGAACCCGATCTCGGTCTCGGGTCGAGCGGCTGCTGTGATACGTCGCCCCATCACATTCAATCCCCATCAGATAGCGCCCTGGCATACCCGGATCGCGCACCGCGATATCAATATAAAATCCCGCCACGCCGACTTGAGGGACACACTCAAAACCGTGCTGGGCCAGTGCGTCCATCACAGCAATTTCAAAATCACTGTCGGGCTGGCCTTGCTGGATGCCATCTTGACCAATCAGTTGACCGGTTTGGGCGTACTGAAGGTACCCTTTGAGTGACTGCACGCCAAGGCTGCTCGAATCCGTCAGCACAATCTGATCGGCCGTCATGGAGCTGAACACATGGATGCGCTGCTTGGCGCGCGTAAATAGCACGTTCAAGCGGCGCCATCCGCTCGCCCCATTGATTGGGCCAAAGCGCTGTGGAATGTCGGTCGCCCCTATTTCTTGTGGGCCGTAGGTAAAAGATATAAAAATCACATCTCGTTCATCCCCTTGGACATTTTCCAGGTTTTTAATGAACAAGGGATCGTCGCTCTTCAGGTTTGCTAGGTACGCCGCTCGCAAGCTCGGATCTTGATGAATGGCGGACTCCAGATTGGCTTCAATCAGATCGCGCTGCTTAGAGTTCATTGCCACGATGCCTAAGCTTTCATGAGGACGTTGCATCAGGTGCGTTTTGATCGCCGCGACCACTTCGTGCGCTTCACCTTGGTTGACATTGTTAATGAAGCGCCCTTCTTCACTCGGGTGGAACTTGATGCCGTAGTCCTCACACTGATCATAAGGCGAAGGAAACACCACCAGATTGCCGTGATAGAACTTGTGGTTTGAGAATTCGATCAAGCTGCCATGGCGCGAACGATAGTGCCAACGCAGTTGCCGTTTATCAAAATAGGCACTCACCGCGTCGAGGATACTCTCCGCTTCATCAATCACCCCCGTCTCGTCCCCGTGGGCGTTTACGTCATTGGACAGCGATTTTTCAAAAAACGCGGTGGGCGGCAGCTGCTTCGAGTCACCCACCACCACAATCTGCTTGCCACGTGCGAAACAGCTCAATGCGTCTTGCGGCTTCACTTGAGACGCCTCATCCATGATCACCAGATCGAAGTCCAATTGACCTGGCGGCAGGTATTTTGCCACCGCCATTGGACTCATCATAAAACACGGCTTGAGGGCGAGCATCGCCCTACCCGCGCGCGTCACCAAATTGCGAATCGAGATGTGTCGGGTCTTCTTGTCGATCTCTCGTTGCAGCAGCGCCTGCTCTGAATAACTGCTCGCTTTCGCGCCGCGGGTGCCTGCAGGTACGGGGCGATCGGCAGCGCGGGCGGCCACTCGCCGCCGTTGCCACACTTTAAGCTGCTCATCGTATTTGGCAAACTGCTGCTGAAGAGCCGTTTGCTCATGACCGGACATTTGCGACAGCTCCGGCTGAGTTTGATAGATTTCCCGCGCGAGGCACTGATAGGTCGCAAACTTCATCGCGTCTTGGGCGAACGTGATTGAATGAGGCTGCTGACTCAAATAGCGATTGAGCAAGCGATAGCCGCCCGTTTCCATGCGCTGCTTGGCAAACAAGTACTTGAGCCAGCCATCAAGCCACTGCTCACTGTGGAGCGCACGTTGGTTACGCTCAATCACTGCGCTGAGACCGTCGCCGCTGTGTTGCAACCAACAGGCGCGCTGCGCGCCCGTCAGGGCGATAAATTGCGCCTCCGCGTCCAGCACTTGGCGCCACTCTTGGGCCAACGTCTCTCCTAACGCCTGCAGCGCGTGTATCGATTGGGGATCCGATTGGCGCTGGATCAAGGCTGCGATCTGACCCTGACCACACACCCGTTTGACTTTTGCAGCGTAGCTTAATGTGTCCGTGATCACCTCGAGCCCCGCCGGCGTTGAGCCAGTCTTAGTAACCGAAAGGTCCAACGGCTCAGAGAAAATTGGCGCACACACGTCATGGTCCGGCATGTCATCCAGCAAATCACGCAGCGACTGACACACCTTGATCTGCGCGCGCAACTGAGACTGCGATAACCCAGCATCCAGCAGGTAGTGCTGGCACAAGGCCAGTTGGTGGGAGAAGCTCTCGTGTAGCTGAGTCAGCGGGTAAGGCTCGGCGCCTAACACGATCTCAGACTGCGTCAAACACTCCACCGACGTCAGCACCGACGCGAGTCGTTGCCGCGCTTTTCTCAGCGCTTCAAGCTCGATGACCAAACCGTGCTCATACAAGCTTTGCAAGCCACGAAACACCTCCACCGGCAAGGTGAACAAAGCTTGCGCGAGGGCCACGCGTTGACCAAACCCAATCCCATACTCAGTCCGAACCCGCTGATACCAAAGCGCCATGGTCGACACTAAGTCGACGTCGGTGTCGAGGCCATGAAAATACTGTTTCAGCAGTTGATTGTTTCTTGTGTCCTCGGCAAAGCCGGTGCGCCTCGCCGACCAGTCCGCCGCCGCGCTCAATTGCGTGGCCATGGCATGGGGCTCAAACGTCGCGGCTCGCGTAAACTGGCGCACCGCTTGTTGGGTCGCTCGCCATGAAGGCTGTAGCCATGACCACCACGTGGTTTGCGCCAGCTCAGCCGCGTATTGCTGTAAGAGTTCAACGCAGGGCAACGCGTCGATGAGAAACGTCTGCGCCAATGCGTTACCTTGCGTCACTAAATCGTGGTGCTCTTCGACAAAGCTGCGCATAAACTCGGGTAAGGCTTCATTATCGAACAGCGCGTCTCGCTCACCAAGGTGCTGCGCGGGTAAAGACGCCGCAAGGGAAAGAAAGGTTTCCAGCTCTTTCAGCCCGGACCAATGCGTGGCCAGCAAAGGCTGGATAGCCTCAGGTAGATGCGGTGACAGCTCGCGGTAAGACGTCTCGATGTGGCCAAGGCGCTCCATCATCTCTGTCAGTTGCGTTAATGCCCGCGTAAGATCATCAAAGTGGGTTTGCGTATCCACGCCTAACTGCGCTAAGCCGCGCAGCGCCGCCTCCACCTCATCAATACGCGCCAAATCGTTAACCAGCCCTGAGGTGAAGGTGCCGCTGAGCTCCCCATACCACTGCGCAGCTTGCTGGTGCTGCGCCACAAACGCGTCCAGCGCCTCACTCGTACTGACGGTCAGCTTGGCTAGCGCGGGGATATCGGTGTGACGATGGGGCAGCGGGATAGCGCGCCACTGCGTGATCAGCGCATCGAGCTCCGTGAGCGAGAGATGAGGTTGAATGGTCAGATGATGCTGGTGAGTGACGTCGACCAAGCGATCGCGCCAGACCATCAAGGCGTCATTCCACTTCGCCAGCACTTGACAGACTTGATCAGGATCGTGACCGGACAAGGCTTTGTTCTCCACCCCAAACCAAGGGTGGGAGGCCCAGTTGCCGGCGTCAGGCAATTGCTGACTGACACGGCTTAAGTAATCATAAAACACCTCGAGCTGCTCAAGCTTGTCGTCCAGCGCTCCCACCGAGAACTGGTCTCCGGTGAGCGATTCAGGCGCCACATCACTGAACTTGAGGGGCGAGACCGCTTCTTGGTAACGCGTCGCCGCCATGAGGATTTCATGGATCGTCAGACCGGTCTGTTTCCACTCGCGGTTAATCCACTGCACATAACACTGCAGCTTCTCGCGTGCCCTTTCATAACGCTCCACCTCGCGGCCGTATTCGCTGTGCGAGTAGTGAAAATGGGGCGCATTCGACAGTCGCTGTTTGAACTCATCCAGAACCAGACGTTTTTTTGCCTTATCGCTATGGAGATCAAGACAAAAGTCCCCCAACCCGGTCTTGTCCATACGACGTTTTACCACTTCGAGCGCCGCTTGCTTTTCCGCTACAAACAGCACGCTCTTTTTCTGTGACAGCGCCGCAGCGATCAGATTGGTGATGGTTTGGGATTTCCCGGTGCCTGGCGGGCCTTCGACCACAAGGTTTTTGCCGTTTAACGCGTCAATCACCACGCTCATCTGCGAGCTGTCGGCGTCTTCAATCATCGGGAAATCGTCGTGAAGATCCGCGACGTCATCCAATACATAACTGTCATCACGGCTATTGCCTTGCGTTCCCATCCCGTCACTGGCGGTGAGTTCACCATCGTAAAAAAAGCGGCGAATGACATCGTGCTCCAGCAGGTTATCGGTGCCATCAGGCCAGTTGCGCGGGTCAAGATCGCGATACATCAATAACTTGCCCAAACTTAAGGTGGCAAGCGTTGCATAACGGCGCACCGCCCACTCTCGCACCACCACGTCATTGTGCTTGCGAGCCAGCAACGCGCTCACCGCCTCAAAGTACTCTTCCGGTGTCAGTAACCGATCTTCATTGTCGGGATCCACCAGATCTGGCAGCGTCAGACCGAACTCTTGCAGCAATTTTTCACGTAAGATCAGGTTCTGAATGATGTCTTCGCCGTTGTATTGGATGTGATAGGTCACCACCCCTTTGCGGTAGTCTTTTTCAATACTGACCGGCAGCATATACAAAGGGGCCAATCGCGGTTTGCTGCTGTCTGCCTGATCCACCCATTCCAAAAACCCCAGACACAGAAACAAGATGTTGTTGCCGGTTTCTTCGATCGCCGTTTTGGCCTCGCTCGCCAATTTTTTCACGGCGCGATGCAATGGCGCTTCAAACAGCAGCGACTGCAAGTAACCGTCGCTGTGTCTTCCGTCTTGCGCCCGCGCGTCAGGCATTGGCAAGGTGTATTGGTGGTCGATCCCGAGCAAGCCCGCCCACTCTTTCGCCTCGGGCGGCTTTTTGTTTTGCAGATACTTGCCTTGCGCGTCATCCCATTGCACATAGCCATGGGCCATCAATTCATCTAAGGTGGGCTCGGGCACGGGCGTCAGTTGCATCGATTGTTCCGATAACAGCCGTTTGGCCAGTTCGTCCGGCAGCTCGTCGACCACGCGGACAAACGCGCGACTTGTTTGGTCTAAGTTGAGCAAGCGCGAGCGGCTACCCGAGATGTCTAACAGTTTCTGACGCATCGTTTCAAACGCCGATCCCATAAAGTGATCAGGATACGCGATCGGGGCATCACGATAGGCGCGCTGGCAAGGCATTGAGGTGGGCGTTAACAAGGGCGTTGGCGCTTGGGGTTCGGTGACGGTACGGGATGAAATCAGCGCTTGAATGCGGGCTCTCAGCGCGCTGTTTCGCTGCCGTGAGCTGCGCCCGGCAAGTTCTGCGTCAATTTGCGCCAGCATGATCGGATCATCATGGTGCAATTCAACGAGGGCTTCCAACGCATCGATGAGTAACGTTTTGAGTGTATTCGACATGATAAATAACCTAAACAGAATAGCAAAATATTCTGTACTACTTAGTGTATCTATGGCCCGTGTACGCCTGAGCGTCCTTCAGCAAAGCAACGAGGTTAGTCCCAATGCTTAAATTGCCGTGTGTAACACGTCAACAAAATAAAACGAGGGTGTCCAACAGCGCTCGCTCTACTGTCGATTTCATGAACCCAATGGGTAAGTGGCGTTGTTACCGCGCAGCGGGAAAGTTCAGCCTCCCCCGTCAGAGTGAGTCGGCAACGCGGCGATGAGAGACGCGGCGCTTGCCACTCAGCGTAAGCAATCAGGTGTCTGAGTTGGAAGAAAACGCCACCTCGGCGGTGCGCTCTTTGTCGCCAATCACCACCGTATTGGCCAGTTTGTCGTGCCAACCTTGTTTGCGTTTATCCCAGGCCACCCAGAGAATACCAAGGCCCAAAGGGAGCGTCGCGACAATATAACCCAGGTATCGAATGAGGTACTGCCGCAACGACGGCTTGTCACCGGTGTTGGCATCCACGATTTTGGCACGAATGGCCATTTTCCCAGGTGTCGCTTGACGATACACCCAGAAACTCAGCACCGCGATCAGTGGGAACAGCCAACTCAGCACGAAGTCCGTGCCGCCTTGGATCACGGCGTCACTGTCAAAATACGCCCAACCGTATACGGCGACGAGTATCGGGTACGTCAGCACACAAAGGATCACCGTATCAATCACGGCGGCCCCCACACGAGACCAAAACCCCGCATATTGATAGCGGTCACCCACCTTTAATGTCGATTGTTCATCCATGTCCTTTGCCTATTTGATAAGTCCGATCGCCAGAATATGATACTGATTGCAATTTTACACACAAGCGGGGTTTCAGTCACGGCCCCACGCCAATCAGGACAGAATCGTGGCGCGCTGATCATGATTAAATAAACCAAAGTAGGGATTGACTAAAGTGTATGAAGAACAGTTAAGTTATTATTTTATGGGCATTGTTATCATACTATTTAAATTACCCATCCTTGAGCTTAGAAAAGATGGGTAAATAAACGCATTAGCTTCAATCACCCTAAAGGCTCTAACCACTTAGATAAGTATTCCGTATTTTCTTGCAACCATTTTTTTGCTGCTTCATCTTCTGTCAAATTAAGTCGATTAACACTATAGTCTATTTCGGAAATAATATCGTTTGTGAGATGAATATTATCTAAGACGGATATCTCCTGTGGTGAAAAATGAAGGTAAAGACTATCTTTTCTTGCTAGTAGTACTGCTCGATCCTTACCACCGAGTAGTTTTTTGGGATCTTTTAATTCTCGGATTCTATATTGATGATGTAAGAACTGTGGATGCCACAAAGGGACTATCACCCAGTCTTTCACTGAAACAGCGTCTTCAAATGCTGAAATGCAATCTGCTTGCGTACCAGTTTTAAACTCATATCCATGAGGCGTCAGATTGTACTCTTTCATGATATTTTTAGAAAATCGTGTAATACCGGCACCTTCTCCAATCCCTTGAATAATGGGGCGCATTTTAGCAATGACTTGTGGCTTTGTTAGGTCTTCTATACTTTCTAACTCGTTAATCGGAACATAATCAGGCACTCCCCAGAAGGCATAAGGCTCATAGTGTAAACCTAACTCAAGAGTGGCAATGTTTTCTTCGACGCTTGATTTATAAATACCATGACTATGGGGTAACCAAGCAGAGCTTACAAAGTCGACATATCCATTCTTTAGACGATTAAAGTTTTCTTCATGTAAGTCATAAGATCTCACTACTTGTTTGCCCAATAGATTCATGACATGTGCGACAACGGCACCGGTTACTCGATGGAAACTTAAATTAGTCACCCCCAGTTTTACAATTGGGCTGCCTTGTTTTATTGGGTTAATTTTATCATTGGATTGAGCTTTAGATATTGAGGCGCTAGTTATTGCTGTGGCCGCCATATACTTTAAGATTTCTCTACGTGTTTTTTGATTGTTCATAATATTCCTCACTATTAGTTAATAAGCACTCTAAATAGTAAACTGACGTTCACTATCAAAAGTAAATAACTCTGAAATTTTTGTTTGACAATTAATTTTGGTTAAATATTACATGTTATTTCGCCAAGACGTTTCGTTAACAGCTTATTCTCTCGATAGTCAATAGGTATAACGATTAGGCTAGGTCCATCATATTTATTCGATTTTTCTAAGGCTCCCGCTAACTTCGCGCTTTCATCAACAAATTGATAATGCCAACTAAATGCCTCAGCCAATTTCTTCCAATCGGGGTTATTAAATGACAGGTCAGTATGTCTTCCATGCTCAGCCCATTGTTTCCAAGCAATCAGTCCGTATTCGCGATCTTCCCAAACCATAATGGTGATATTACTATTTAAACGGCTAGCGGTTTCCATCTCTTGTACATTCATAAGGAAACCTCCATCACCCACGATGGCAAGGATATTGCGTTGAGGTTCAACAATACTTGCAGCTATGGCACCTGGTAAAGCAAATCCCATTGAACAAAAACCATTTGGAATTAGACAGCCATTTGGGATTTCGCAATGATAATGTCTCGCAACCCACATCTTGTGTGCTCCAACATCTGAAAGTACTAAGCCATTTTTTCCAAATATTTTTTGAACCTCATGCAATACTTTTTGAGGTTTAATTACACCAATATCAACTGCATTGTTATGTTCATTCAGTTCTTTTTTAATCGCTTCTCTTATAACATCTCGCTTTTCAGGCTCGAAATACACATCGCTGCGTCTAATTTTTTCATCTAGTAGGGTTATTGTATCTGCTAAATCCCCAATTAGTTCTATTTGCGGGTGGTAATGCTGATCAATTTCTGCTGGGATAAAATCAATATGAATAATCTCTTTATTACCTTTAGAATTCCATAAACTAGGTTGATATTCGACCATATCTATACCAATACAAATAACCAAATCAGATGATTCAATAGCGCAGGAGCCGATATCGGTTACTCCTAATCCTATTGTATATAGTGATTCTGGTTGATCTGGTATTAATACGCCTTTTGCCATGAAAGTGTTGAGTACACCAATACCGGTATTTTTAACTAAGGATCTAAATGGCTCTGTAGTACGTTTACGAACGCAGCCATTACCTGCAATAATAACTGGGAATTTGGCTTTTTTTATACGCATCACTGCATCGTCAATGATGTGTTCCGCGGGAATTGAACGACGAAACCTACGTGTACTCATAGGAACGGATGTTGTTTTACATTTAGCGATGTCTTCAGGAAGTTCAATTAGTACAGCCCCTGGCTTTTCGCTACGAGCAATACGAACCGATTTTCTAACTATTTCAGGAATTGTATCTGCATTAACAATGCTAGTTGCCCATTTAGTAACTGGTTCGAACATTTTTATCACATCCATAATTTGGTGCGATTCTTTATGAAGTCGATGAGTACTTCCTTGTCCGGTTAATACAATCATAGGCGAGCGATCCATATTTGCATCGGCAACCCCAGTGATGAGGTTAGTAGCACCTGGACCAAGAGTCCCAAGACAAACTGCTGGCGTGCCTTTCAGCCTTCCATATACTTCGGCCATAAAAGCAGCGCCTTGCTCGTGTCGAGTTAATATGAATTTTATTTTATCTGACTTTTCTAAGCTCATCATAAAGTCAGCATTTTCTTCCCCTGGAACACCGAAGATATATTCAATACCTTCATTTTCTAAACATTTCACAAGTAGATCTGATGCTTTCATCATAAACCTAGTTCTCCTTAACTTGTAAGTGATAGCAACTTGTCTAATTCAATTATTGATTTTTAGTTGTTTTTCCATGTCCTTATTACCCTTAATCCTTTGAACGATCATTTTATTGGTCTGCATTTCATTTATAGTATTACGTATCCCTCCAACCCCTAACCCTGATTGGTTTAGGCCAGAGAAAGGCATATCATCATCACGAAATGCAGAATGGTCATTAATCATCACAGCTGACGAATTTAGTTCTCTAGCGATATAATTTGATTTGTCGATATCTTTACTGAATACAGCAGATTGAAACGAAAATTGAGAGTGATTAGCTTGCTCTATTGCATCACCAATGTTTGAGTATGAATAAAGTGCGATCACAGGTCCGAATATTTCTTGTTGTGTCACTTTTGAGCTTTTACTTGGATTAAGGAGTAGAGTGGGAAGCAAACATGAGTCGTTTATCCTTTCACCACCACAAAGTAATGTTGCTCCTTCTTCTATTGCCTCATTAATCCATGACTCGATACGACTTATTTCAGAACCACGAATAAGAGGACCTACATCTGTTTTTTCGCTAAGCTGATCACCCGTAAATAATAATTGGGTCTGTCTAACGAGTTCATCGGAGAATTCTTTTAACCTTGTGTCTGGCAAGAAGACTCTCTGTACTGAAACGCAAACTTGCCCAGCATGATAGAAGCCGCCTTTCACTATCGATGCAACCGTTTCAACCAGATCAGCGGTTTCCTCGACAATCACAGGGGCAACTCCGCCGTGCTCAAGGAGGCAGCGCGTCCCGGGTGATAACTTACTTCGGAGCATCCAGCCAATTTTTGCACTGCCAACAAAAGTCAACAAATTCACGTGTTCATTAGTAATGAGGCTTTGTGTTAGTGCATGTGAACCAGTCATCAAGACTTGGCACCACTCAATCGGTAATCCGGATTTATAGATTAATTTAACTAGATTAAAACATGATAATGGCGTGTCAGCTGCTGGTTTTATCAGTATAGGGTTGCCGCACACTATTGCCGGAATCACTTGATGAACAATCAAGTTTAGAGGGTGATTAAAAGCGCTTACCGCCACTACGATGCCGATGGGTTCTTTCAGCGAATATGAAGTCCGTATATGGCTTTCAGTATCATCACTATGTAGATGGACTGGCTCAGTATTATTTTGACTTAAATACCTAACGCAAAGTTCAACGCCTCTGATTGCTCGTTTTACTTCCGTTTTCGTATCAATTATTGGCTTGCCGCCTTCAGACGCAGCTATATGTACTAACTTATCGATGTCATTCTTCATCAGGGTAACAAGATTGTTTAACACGGCTAGGCGTTGATCTCGGCTTAACCAACGCTTTCGATTCTTGAATACATCACGTGCATTATCAAAAGCCAGAGAAATATCATTTTGATCGCTTAACTCTACAGACCCAATCGCTTCACCAGAATAAGGGTTTTTTACAATGTGAATGCATTTTTCATTATTTGATGGGCTATTAGCAATAAATGAGGTCTTGACAAAATTCATAATTAGACCTCTCCATTAGACTTTTGCCATTCTTTAAACTCAGTATCGTGAAAGATAAGTTCAATCGTTATCTTATTCGGATCTGTGATAAAAACTTGGTGCTCAAATATATTAGGAACAGTACGTTCGAAATAATTCCAATCAAATGTCTTTATGTTTTCTAAGAGTGATGCATAACCCTCTATCCGAAATGCGAGATGATCAATTCTTCCTGATCCTTCTTTATCAGCGTCTTTCATGCCTAAATACTCTGCAACCGGATCATTTTCATTCATTGCTGCTTCAACTAAGTGAAAGATCGGGTCATTGTTTAGGTAAAGCCAATATCCATCAAATTTGAAGTCTGGCCTAGTGCCAACCCTGAGGCCTAACAGATTTATATAAAAGTCTCTGGTCTCTTCCAGCTTGTTAGTTCGAATGGTGAAGTGTTCAAATCCTCGTACAATCATAATTTTTCCCTATAGTCTGCTAGGTGATTTTTATTGGTAAGTCACGATCCAAAGCCATTGTTTATTTTTTAATCACGACCATTGTTTATCATTTGATAAACAATATCAAGTTTTTTATCAAATGATAAAAAATGTCAATTTGTTTATCAGCGAGTAGGCTTTAGGCGCGTAAATCGAAGGAACTAACAGTAAGCTTGCGATCTGATCGACGACATTCATTCCAGCCTGTAGCCTGATGTCGAAACCGCGTTGCAAAACAAAACACTGGAAACAAGATAAGCAATACAAACGCAACGTGTAGTGTTAACTGCATATTGCTGTGGAACGAGCACTCATGAAATTACTGCCGCTGAATTGACTTTATCGAAGGTTACTGATGCAGACGTTCGCCTCACTGACTTACGCAAACACGGCGATGAATCATCGATCTGTCTAGGAAGGCGCAAGGGATTGTCAAGATACAATATGGGTTATGCAGCAGTTCCTCTAATCCCTTCAATAGAAAGTCTGCTTTGGGAGAATGCCCCCCTATTGACTTGGCGGTAGGTTGTCAGAAACCCTGTGGATCCAACAAGGAATGGAAAAAGCAGTACGGTTATCACAAACGCTCACTGTCAGGCAGTTTGGTTTTCGGACCCAATTACGCAACAGGATCTGAGTGCATTTATGGATCCTTAGGTAAACAAGCCTTTATGATGGTCGGGCACACCACTCTTCCTGGCTCATTCATCGGATTTCCATACAGGGCATTGATGTATTTGCCTGTCACTTTTCCGTGCCTATCATCAAAAAAATATTGAAATCGATCACTTTAAGCACTTCGATTCACTTGGACGTTCCTCGTTAACCTGTTGGACATTATTTTATTCACCGACCGTGTTGGCAGAACTTCATACCAACAAATTGCGTCGCCGATAATGTGCTCAGCAGTTTTTTGGGGTAAAGAAGTCAAGCGTCCCCCTTTCGATACAACCTACAATCATCGTTCAACTGTTCATTTGTCATCTTTCGGTTCACCTCACATTAAATTTGCACAGAGTACTGGCTAACGAGCTTGGACAATGAAAGCGAAAACAAAGTCTTGATGATCGTTTTTACGTCGTTAAGTTTGCAAATTGCGATTTTCAAGATGAAAACCTATTGACTTATTAATCATCACGACTACTCTGTTAATGAATTGTTTATCAAATGATAAAAAGGAGTAACCCATGTCACTTAATTCTGTTAAAACAAATCCGGAAGCACAGTTATTGATGCTAGGTATCGAGCTACCTGCAGCACCAAACGCGGTGTCCAATTACGAACCTATAGTACAAACTGGCAATATCGTGATGACATCCGGTCAACTTCCGTGGGTTGATGGCGAGTTGAAATATGAAGGTCAATTAGGCAAAGGTGGAGAGCTTACCGACGAAGAAGGCTATCAAGCATGTCGATTATCTGCATTGAATGCAGTGGCGCAATTGAAAAAACACCTTGGCGACTTAAACCGAGTTAAAAAAATCATAAGAGTTGTAGGTGTTTTAAATGTTAACCCCACCTCACGCTGGACGGAGCAGCCTAAAGTATTAGATGGCGCTTCGGATCTAATTAATTGCATTTTTGGAGAGCGTGGACGCCATTCTAGAATGATTAATAGTAACTCAGCTATGCCACTAGATTGCGCTTCTTTGATTTATATTTATGCGGAAGTCCAAGAATAAGAAACCAATACTAACCTTGGGATCATGAAAAATAATGGTTCATTTACATGGAGCAAAAAATGACAATGTCAAAATCTGAAAATTTAACTGAACAAAAATTAAGATTATTTTTGATTAGTGTTTTGGCGATCTTTACATCGGGGCTCAGTTTTGGCTTGCGTGGTGCTATTGCTGGGGACGTTCAAGCGCTCTTTCTTAATCCAATAGATGCTGCCAACTCTGCAACATTAATAGGTCAAATCCTTGGAGTGGCATTCTTGGGTTTTTCATTTACTTTGTTTTTTGGCAGCCCGCTGGTGAACATAATTGGAATTGGAAGAATGCTGCAGCTAGCCGGTGTGAGTTTTGTAGCGGGGACTCTGATTACTATGTTTGGCCCAGTGTTAGTCGAAGGCGACGATATATATTGGGTATTCTGGATAGGCATGGGATTAACTGGTATCGGGTGGGGTTTTACTGAATCTGCAGTAAACCCTTTAACCACTGCTATTTACCCCAAAGATAAAACGAATAGGCTTAATATATTACATGCTTGGTGGCCTGCTGGTATCGTCGTCGGAGGGGTAGCAAGCCTTGGGTTTGATGCGATTGGAGTCGGGTGGCAAGTCAAGTTCGGAATAATACTCATACCAACAATCTTGTTCTTACTTTTAATCATAGGTGTCAAATTTCCAAATACAGAACGCGTAGAGTCGGGCGTAAAATTTACAGATATGCTGGCCGAAATAACCCGGAGACCGTCTTTTGTTATTTGGTTTTTCGCAATGTTTCTTACTGCTGCGACAGAACTTGCACCGGGACAATGGGTTGATATTACTCTTAGTCATACCATCGGAATGCCAGGGATAGTGATCCTAATCTATATTTCAAGTTTGATGTTTTTTATGCGTCATAGTGCAGGTTTTTTATCAAAATATATTTCTAATACCGGCTTGCTATTGGTGTCTTGTATATTATCAGCGATTGGACTTTATTTACTAAGTCAATCGGTAGATCCGTACAGTGCAATAATAGCCTCAACACTTTGGGGGGTCGGTGTCAGTTTTTTGTGGCCCACTATGCTTGCTAGTACATCTGAGCGCTTTCCTCGTGGTGGTGAATTCTTTTTGGGCTTAATGGGGTCGGCAGGTTCTCTATCGATTTATTTTGTTCTTCCAATGATGGGAAGTGTGTTTGATACAGCGAAGTTGACGATTGCTGGAGGGGGTGATGCTTTTGATGCTCTTGACGGTGTTGCACTTGATAATGTATTGGCTAAAGCTGCGCAAATCTCTTTTCAATCGGCAGCCATCTTTCCAATTATATTAGTACTTGTGTTTAGCATTATTATGCTTTACGAATACAGAAAAAAACACGCTAAGACTGCTGAATGTTTTGAAAATACTCAAAATAGGTGAGTAATATTAATGACTATTTTCTAATAGAGCATAGTATCCATAAAGAAAATGCTTTACTCGTGCTCTTATAATTGCATTAATATCTTCAGGTAGTTGCATAAGGTAGATCCAGCGACGTATCCCCATATAAAAGAAACTGGAATGGAATCCCCAAATTATTTCAATATCAATTTCTGAAGGGGCTGGATCTAACCCATGCGCTGCCCTAATTTCGCTTAAGATAGGGAAAAATATTTTTTCTTTTAAAAGTTGAGTATAGTTTTTGTTGAACTCTGGATTACTTAATGCCGTAAAAATGAACAATCGAACCCAATCATTTTCTAAAATGGCCGAAGTGTATTCTTCTAAATAATTGATCAACCTTTCTTCTATAGGCTGTTTTTGATCGGATAGTGCAATTTCCCATTGAGGGTTCCAGCGAGAAACAAACACTTCATGATGAACTCGTTCAATCAATGCCTCTTTGCTTCCAAAATATCGATATATCAGCGGTTGGGTAACACCGATATTTTTAGCTAATTCACGTGTAGTTACGCCAAACCCATGTCGAGCAAAACATTCGATTGATCGTTTGATAATGTAAGTCTCACGTTCTGTTGCAGTCATGTATTTCGTAGTAACTTTTCGCGACTTCTGGAGCATGCTGTTTGGATCTTGTGCTTGAATGAGTGCTGTTTCCTTTGTCATTCCTATCTACTCTGGCCTGTTTTGATGACGAATACTTTTTAAGTCTAATGTTACTTGCCGTTAATGTATATAATTTCACTAAAGAGCGTGACGGGATCACATGTTCTCCAATAACAAAAAAGATTGAATTGAGAATGAATTCTAAATCCTGATAGTGTCATAAGCGCCATCACCAGATATATCGATGATTCTTCGCAGTGTTCGTACCCACCGTAATATGCCGTTTGCGCCACAGAACAATCTCTTAAGGAAGATGATGAGCTTGAAGTCAAAATTGGGGCTTTTCTTTCTCGCTGCCGCTGGTTGCGCTTGCCCCCTTACGGCGGCGTGTCTATCCATATCTCAAGCTCCAAGAATTCCAGTTTCCCTTCACCACTCAGAAACCCCAAAACAAACGGTGGTGAACTGAACAAGATTGGAACTGCCGCACACGTGGAAACGGCCAGCCGAAGCTGACTCAATCGCCTACTTGCTGTCATTGAATTAGCCGGATTTTAGCCTCTATCCTGGAGCGAAATTGATGACCCACCGGTCTATGATGAAGTGATCTACTAGGGTTCGCCGGTCCGCTAAACTCTCTTCAATATCTCGGTCGCTTAGCATATCGAACTGCTACAAAAGCGATATCAGATGGGGATTGGGAGCCGGAGAAGTCCATGTAGTGCCCAAGTTAAAGTAAAAACAGGACTTCAAACATTACAAAGCGTATTAGTTCCCTCCGATGCGACAGAACTAAGAAAACGGTCCAGATAATCTGGACCGTTTATTGTTTGTGGCGTCTAAAGAAGGGGATTACTTAATCACACCACACACAATTTGAGCACCACCGCCGCCAAGATTCGCCGGATGGTCAGAGTGATTATCGCCACCAGCATGAACCATCAAAACACGACCTTTTACATCATCAAGTTTTACTCGTGGCGTCAGTGCCGCAAGCCATGTGGTGTTATTCATACTGTGGATCCTATTGATTGTTATTTATCAGTGTTGAATCAATTTCAGAACATTGGATTGACCATAGATCTCGGCAAATTCTTTCAAATTTAGCCCAGCTTTATTGCGCAGCTCTGGCGAGCACTCCGCTTGATATAGGTCTTTCGCTATACCAATTTCGCGTTTGATGAGTGCCCCCATTAATGCGGTGTTACCACGCTTATCTTGCAGGCAGGCGTTGGCACCTGAGTCGAGCAGCAAGCGAACGGTTTCTCTATTTCCTTGATACGCTGCCACCATCAAAGCGGTATAACTTTGATTATTTCGTTGGTCGATTGGAAAGCCTTGAGAAACAAAAGTATCGACCACTTCGTTATTGCCAATTCGCGCAGCACCAAAGAATAGTTCAACCAGAGATTGGTATTCCTCTTCCAATTTGTCTTCGGCAGCCAATAAGGCTAGCGAGAAGCTCCAAGAGAACAGAACGGCGCAGAGCAAAAACACGGTTTTCATTTACTCATCCTCATTAACGGAATGGGAGAATGACCCACGGGAGCCCTGATTTTCGGGCAGAAAAGAGCAGATAAATCTCCCGCAGGTCAAAACTTATTGCTTACATCATCGCTTTGTTTTTCACTTGCTTGAGATTGCTATCTGTTGCCTTGGCCAGACGCGTACCGTACTCTTTATCTGCACGATAGAAATAGCTCACCATGGTTTCCTTAACGTCTTTATCCATCACCTTATTTAGGTCACCCGCTAAGTTGGCAATCAAATCACTCTGATCTTGCTTGCTCATGCTGCGGAACAACACACCTGCTTGGTAGAAGTTGCGAGGATTGCTGATTGCTTTTTGTTGAACAGTCCCGACCAGCTTGGTTTCAACCGCTTTATATTGCGTGCTTTCTTCCAGCGCCAGTTTACGGCTTGGTTCGTAGTTCACATCACCATGGCCTTGCTTCGCGTTGTTGCTCAATCCTTCTTGATTATGGTTATTCACGGATGCTAACGGACGGTTTACTGGCAGTTGGAACAAGTTCACTCCCAAGCGGTACAACTGTGTATCTGCATAAGAGAACAAACGACCTTGTAGCAAACGGTCTTCCGATGGCTCGATACCAGGAATCAAATTTGACGGTGCAAATGCCGACTGTTCAGTGTCTAAAAAGAAATTTTCTGGGAGGCGGTTTAACGTCATAGTGCCGACTTTTTGATCCGGTACATTCAGCCATACTTTGGTCGCATCCAGCCCGTTGTAATCCAGTTTGTTCAGGGCTTCTGGCGATAACACTTTCACGTACAGATCCCACTTAGGGTAGTTCCCAAGACCAATTTCTTTGTAGAGATCATTGGTTAAATGGTTGAAGTCCTTACCCTGCATTGCCGTCACTTCATCAGGACGAAGACTTTCAATGCCTTGCTGGCTTTTCCATTGGAACTTCACATAGTTCACATCGCCTTTCTTGTTGATCCACTTGTAAGCGTGGACACCAAAGCCATCCATAGTGCGATAGCTTGCTGGCGTGCCTAGGTTGCTATATAGCCAAGTCAGCATGTTGGTCGCACCCGGCTCATGGCTGAAGAAGTCAAAGAATCGGTTTGGATCCTGAACGTTGTTAACTGGAGACGGCTTTAGAGAGTGCACCATATCCGGAAACTTAATTGAATCACGGATGAAGAACACAGGCAGGTTGTTCCCAACCAGATCCCAGTTACCCTGTTCAGTATAAAATTTAGTGGCAAAACCACGAGGATCGCGAAGTGTCTCTGGTGATCCTTTTGAGTGAATAACGGTCGAAAAACGAACGAAAACAGGAGTTACCTTTCCTTTATTAGTAAAAGGAGCGGAAACCGTTAAGTCACTAAAATCACCCGATGCAACGAACTCACCATGAGCACCTGTACCACGAGCATGCACAACACGCTCTGGAATTCGCTCTCTGGCAAAACGCTGCAATTTTTGGATCAGGTGAACGTCTTGCAGTAATACGCTTCCGTTTTCACCTGCTGTGATTGAATTCTGGTTGTCACCGACTGGTGCGCCATTGTCTCTTGTCAGGGTCTGCGCCTGTAGAGATGTGCTGGCTAAGCCAACTGTAATTAGTAAAAAGCTTTTTGACATCTTCATGGATGCTCTCCAATGCGTCCTAACCATTTAACCAGTCGAGTGGTCAATGGCTAATCAAAAGCTCCTTTCTGCCCACGAAGAATATATCTTCAATGATTGCATTTGTTTAATGGGAAATAACGATAACTCTAATAGATAAAAACGATGAAATACTTATGGCAAATCGAGTGCCGATAAAAAACCAAACTGGGTATCTATAAATCACATTTAAATACTGCCCATGTCAATCTTTGGGGGGATAGTAGCAACAGCATCGGGTTTGGCGCTAGTGCCTATCATGTTTACCTCGCGATCTAGATGAAAAGATACCAATCGCGCAGCCATAAGCTAGAACGGCAATTAATTTTCCTGTTTCTCTGTCACGTGCAAGGAGACTTAATGGCATCCAGTGGCTAATCTGGGAGCATCGCGACAATATACGATGTTGGCACCATGTCCTTTGCCTATTAGATCCGTCCGCACGCCAGAATATGATGCTGATTGCAACCTCACACAAGCGGGGGGTTCAGTCAACTCACTCTGTGCATCAACACACATTTTGGCAAAGTGCGTTTTTGCGCGACAGTGCGAGCCCCCCCTCGATTTACCGGCCCAATGCCCCATCGGATTGCCTGCCTGAGTTATGAATTTATATAATGGGGTTCTTCACACCTGGATAATCCGGTATGACGTTGACTAAACCCATTAATATCTAAAAAATAATCAAAATTCAGCGCCCAATCAGCCCGCCATCAGGACTATTCATAAAAGTTCACTAGAAATAATCCTTATTCACAGCACCTGTCTGATCTGGCATGACAATGCATTTAACCTTTAATAAACAATAACAATATGAAGCGATCTTAATTACCCATAAATTAATTTGAGGTAAGACCAGAAATAATAGAAAAACAGGTACCATCCTCGCCGCAAAAAAACAAACAAGGAGAAATTAAACATGAAAAAAATAATTATCGCATTCGGCATCCTGGTGACGGTTGCTTGCTCACATGCCTTCGCTTCAGATGAATACCGTCTTGATAAAAAGTTGTCTAGTATCAGTTTTTCGACCATCAAGAATCAGTATGTGATCGAGCCCGCCTCCATTCAACCGGCAGCTGGGGTGTTGTCAGACGATGGCCGCTTGTCGTTGTCTCTCGACATCACAACGATTAAGACTGGGGTTTCAATCCGAGATACTCGCCTATCAGAGCTGTATTTTGAATCGGCCCTTTTTCCTAAAGTGAATATCGTGGCTAACCTTGATCGCGCAATATTCACCACAGGCGCGCAGCACGCGATTATTCCCGTCGACGTAGAATTGTATGGGGTGAAAAAAACGCTCCGTTTCCCTGTCACAATCATCCCAACGGAACACTACCTGATCGCAAGTACATCTTCCCCGGTCATGATCAGTGCAAAAGACTTTGGGATCCCAAGTGAAAATTTAGCCACCTTAGCTAAATTGGCAGGTGGCATTACGATTTCAGATAAGACACCATTGAATTTTAATTTGGTGTTTATCAAAAAATAACATGGATAACCAATATCGAGATAAACGCCATTAATCACTCTGGATAAGCCACCATAAAATATAGAAAGGCCGTCTTTTTCGATCGGCCTTTCTATTTTTACCGCGGATATCAGATTTCGCTCTACGGCATGTCTCAATCGTTCAACGCTTAAATAAGCCGCTCTCAGCCCGTGTGTCGCCGCTTGGGGCACGAGAAATTCGGAGCCACTGAATGCGCCCATCCACAAGGGCATGCCCCTATCCTGACCGAGTAGGTTTGTCGGTTAAGCCACAACCGAGAGTTCTGGCTCCATGTGCTCAATACTCAATACTGAGGCCACAGGGTGACGCTGACAAATATGGGCCACGGTCTCACTCGCCGCCTTAAAATCAAAAGGTTTTTCTTGGATCAAACTGATAAACACGTCGGCAATGATGTCAAAAATAATCTGGGCGTTGTCATCTTTTATACGCCTTCTTGCCATCACGTTGGTCGATAGGCGAACAGCGCTCCCTTCCATAACAGAGCGCGTATCGTTAGGCGCGACGTTATGGTTCACAATGATGCCACATCGCTCCAGTAAGTCAGAGGCTTGCTTACCGCTAATCATTTGCTGCCTCAAATCCACTAGCACCATGCTGGTGTCCGTGCCATCGGTCACTAACTCGAGCCCTCTGTTCTTGAGTGTGAAGCACAATTGCTTCGCTAACGAGATGGACAGATCAATGTAAGATTTGAACTCTTGGGTTGACGCTTCATGCAGACAGATCGCTTTGGCAGCAATGTTGTTGATTGAAGGCGTACCTTGGTACCCAGGAAACAGACTGCGATCGATTCGAGCCCCAATGTCTGAAGACTGAGCCAAGATAATCGCGCCCCTTGGCCCAGCTAAACTTTTATACAATGTCGTCGTCGCGATATCCGCATACTCCAGCGGATTACTGTAACGACCTGCCGCAACTTGCCCAGCAAAATGCGCCATATCGACAAACAAGTACGCGCCAACGGAGTTGGCAATGTCGGCTATCGCGCTAAAGTCGATTTCTCGTGTATAGGATGAACCGCCGCAGAGGATAATCTTGGGTTGATGCCGATCGGCAAGCTCCTGGATCTGTGCGTAATTGATCAAGTCTCCGTCATCGACGCCATAATGCTGAAAACGATACAGCGCACTCGTTTGATTCACTTTTGCACCGTGGCTTAAATGTCCACCAGCGTCTAAGGATAACGCGAGCACGGCATCGCCTGGCGCTAGCAGCGCATTGTAAACAATATGATTTGCCTGGCTTCCGGAGTGCGCCTGAACGTTCGCGTACTGGCAACCAAACAGCGCTTTTGCTCTGTCGATGCACAAAAGCTCAAGCTGATCGGCTAGCTGCCCTCCAGCATGAAAACGCTTACCGGGATAACCTTCCAAGGTTTTGTTGGCGAACAAGGAACTTTGTGCCAATAAGCTGTTTTTGGTTTGTATGTTCTCTGAAGCCAACATGCTGAGTGTACTCTGTTGGCGCGCTTCTTCACGAGACACCAATTCTTGCACTTCAAGATCCGAAATTTCCAAAATTTTCATCGTAGTGAATCCATTCTGTTGTGTTAATTAACGTTATTTAAGTCGTAGATTCTTTCCAAAATAGCCGAGTCAAATGAGCTCTTAAGCACGGCATTTCGAAACTGCTGGGCGGGGTTGAGTTCAGGGTGCACCAACATGGTTTCCTCCCCTAACCCGCGCCGTTCAAGCCCCTGATGAGCCAGCGCTTCCAATTGACGGTGCAGTTCGTGGTATTTCACCCGCGCGCCCCCTTTCAAGCAGTCTTGATACCATTGCAAACGATCGGACTTGTCAGGAAGAAACGACAAAATCAAATCGGTGACCTCTTTATGACACGTTGACAGCCCTGTAATGATCGCGGGATAAAGCCAGAGGTATTGCTCGGGAGGCAGACACCCTGCCCGCACTTCGATGGTGCCGTATTCTTGCCGCGCTCTCACCGAGTTCCACGTGTAATGTTGATGAAACTGAAAAGCTTCCCAAACCTCTTGGGAACTTGCCACGTGATGTCGAACCCAATCAGAAAATGGCACCCCTACCGCTGAGTAGGTCCCGCTGCATTTAGAATGATGAAGCAGAAATTGCTCTTCAAACCTAGGCTCAATCAGTTGCTCCATTGAGGTGATGGGTTCGCCGACAATGCCATGTCTAGAGGGCTCTAGCCGATGCTGAAATTGATAGTATTCTCGGTAGCTATCGATGTCACAAAGCGCCTGATCTTTCAGCGGCGAATTGGCGCATTGGGCCACAACAAACGGGATGGCCATATCAAGCGCCGACGTCATCGATAACAACTCCCTCTGACACGTATCAATATGGACATGGTCTCCGCAAATCACCGTGAACCAATCCCAGCGATGGCCGAGCACTTTCGCGAGGCTCTGATAATGCACTTTCGGTGTCCGCGCTTTGGCTCCGGGCGTTTCATAGGGGTGGATCCCCAGCCCAAGCAACTGATAGTCATGCACAACCAACGCTTGGTTGAGCGTCGACAGAGCCTGCAAAGTCTGCGATTTCAACGCATGAAGGTCAGCGCACGGCGTAGACACCCATTCAATTGTCGAGCGGCCCGCTTCAGAACAAAAGCTGAACAACTCAAACTGCGCCCCGACTAATCGCTCATCTTTGTAGAGCGGACGCGCGCCCTGAGCGAGTAAGGTCTCAATGACGCGTTGTGATTCACCGGGTTGCTTGCTCTTTGTAATAAGTGGAAATTCCAACTCACGGCCAATTTGCCCCCGATTCGATTGAGGAAACGAACGCAGCATATTGGCCGCAATGGTTTTTTTAACCTCAGCCAGCACAGGACACCTCTTGCAATGCACGCTCGAGCGTTGGTAAATGATCTAAACAGGTTGGCGCAGTCACGCGGAACCCTTGCACCCCTTCTTCAGCCGTCTTAGTTCGGACAAAAATCCCATGTTGGCGTAATTGGTCAAAAATGGCGGCGGGATGAGGATGCAACACAAAGCGAAAATGGGTGGGAGAGTTTGAAATCACGTCGAACCCTAATTGGCACAAGACCTCTTCCATGGCCGCCGCGTGAACGAGTAACTTTTGCGTGGTTTCCGACTTCCATTGCTGGCGCTCCAGTGCGGCGCACGCATAATGAGAATCGAAGGTCGACAGTGGCCATTTGGTGATGTGGCTTGCCAACGTCTTTCGAGTCGCAAGCTCCCGCGTCCAAGCGGCGCCGACTCGAATCCCCCCCATCCCAAAACACTTGGTCGGCGAGCGCAGCACAATCACATTATGCAGCTCACTGCCTAACATGCTCCATTTAGCGGGCTCAGCGGTAAACTCTACATACGATTCATCGACCACAAACATCGTACTGGGATTGTTTAAGCAGAGGGCTCTCAGTCGTGACGCTTCGATCGCGACGCCCGTTGGGTTGCATGGATTGCTGAGGATCACCGCCTGCTTGACCTTCGCTAGAGCGTTCAGGGCTCGCTCTCGCTCTGGGGCACAGATCGCAGCGATATTTTGCTTATCAAGCAGCAAGTTAAAGTCGGTGTAGTCGGGGGTCACGAAGCCGGTGTTCTCACGACCGTACACTTGGATCACGCTATGAATGAGCTCAGTGATGCCTCGCCCCGCCACCAAAGACTGCGCCTCCACGCCGAGAAAGCGCGCGTAGCTTTCTAGAAACGCGTCGGTGGCATGAAAGGGATGCACCAACAACTGCCGATGGTGTTCGAGGCTTTGCGCCACGTCAATGCTTGAAATGGGCGGCCCCATCGCATTGACGCACGTTGCTAAGTCGATTTGATGCTGGTGACCGTTAAAATCCGCCCCACCTTGTACAATTTTCAACACTATCCCCTACCCCTGTAACCTTGGTGATTGAAGCAATTCCCATTGTCGTTCGTATTCGGTTTGGCAAACGTGCAATGTTATCTCGTTGTCATTAATGAACCGGCTCTCCTTCATCAATTGCATCGATTGAAAAGCCTTGTGCTCAGAGTCGTAAATCAGTCCCAATACACTGCCCGTGTGCCCCACGGCGAGGCCGAGCGCGCCAAACGTGCGATAGACGGGCGAAAATTTGTCGTACAATGGGTTGGGATTATCACACTGGTTCAACGCCGCCGATTTCGTGGCCACGTCCGAAATGGTCCTGAGATCCAACGAAGCATTGCGCATGGTTTCCAACAGCGCATGTTGACGCTGTTTATGGCGTGAGCTTAACGTAACCTGGTTGGTGATCACCGTACTGTGAGGCTCAATGACTAAAACGCTAAACGGCGGAAGTTGAGTCATTTGGGCCAGCAACTGACCCGACTGTTGATTCACGGCACTCATCCCGGCATAGGCAATCCCATCACTCGATTCGATACCAATGCAAATCTGGTTAAGCTGAGCCGAGCTGACCGCAACGCCCATTGCTTCAAATACCGCGGACGCCGCCGCCAAAATGTTGGAGGTACTGGATGCCATCCCTTTTCCCACCGGAATATCGGAACGTTGATGGACATAAATGAAGGCGCCTGCCAGACCACAATACTCACACGCACGTCTTATGGCGCGTTTTGTTTTCTCCCCCAAATTACCAATAATAATAATTTCATCATTATCGCAAGTATGGATCAGCACTTCCGTTTCCGTATAACGATTAATCGGTAATGTAATATGAAATGGATTATTATCCCTATCGAACCCCTGCAAGAGTTCCCCACACGTACCAGGCGCGCGGCTCATTCCTTTATATATTTTGCTCATGAGAGTGGTCGTGAATCTCTAGTGATTAATATTAACTTCTGCGTTGTCTATAATTTCATCAACGGTTTGAAGTAATTGATGATAAGAGGATTGGTTATTTAGCAATAAATAAAACAGCTCATCCGAACCATTTCTCGCCGTTTGAACGGATTGCCCGATCTTAGACATGTATTTAATACTATTTACCTGTTCAGAAAGGCTGGCTAAATCTAATTTCGTAAAGCGCCCACTCTCTTTATTAAAGTAGCTCATCGTTGCCGTATAGTACGTCTGATTGGTTTTATTTTTGCAGGCCGCCGGGAGCCCTAATTGCCAACGAATGTGCTCGTCAAATAAGTTGATGCCATGGACATTGTCGATCGCCTGCGCGATACCGCCCCCGCCTGGACGGATCGCAATTTCGCACAAAGTCAGGTTGTCACCATCTGAGAAAAACTCAAAGTGAAACACCCCATTCTGCACGTCTGCCGCGGATAAATAGCGCATCAATGCCGCTGTCGCCGTCGCATGCAGTGCCGTCGCCTGGTTCGAAATCAACGACGCTTTCCACTTTTCGGTCGCGTAGTCGGCGCAAGGAACGCTGTATTGACCTAACGATGAAAAGACCAATTGATTGTCTCTCACTAACGCGTCTAGATGGTACAAATCATTAGGGTTGTAGGCTTGAATCAGCATGGTCTCAGGATCGTACATCTCAAAGGCGAGCGCCGCCTCGGTCAACATGTGCACGCCGACCGACCCCGCCTCAGCCGTGGGTTTCAACACCACTTTGCCATATCGCTCGATAAATGTGCTCAGTTCTTCAAGCGAACTCCCTTGATAAATGGGGTTCACCTCGATACCCGCCAGCTCTGCAAGCCCATTCATTCGAGGCTTATCTCGAAAGTTTTGCGCTTTTTTGACGGTTAGGTTCGACAGCCCTAAGGCTTGCTGCGCGTACGCGACAGGGATCACCTCTTGTTCTGAGACATACACCACCTGCTCGATGTCATAACGGCACTGGATACTCTTCAGCAGTTGCGTTAATTGCTCTTCTGCATCTCGAAGCTCAATCAGATGCAGCTCTTTGTAACTGCCTTTTGGAGGCAGGTTCGAGGCTCTAACAGAAAAAACATAGACGAGCTCCCTGTCCGCTAAACACTCAAATAGCTGGCCGTTAGATTCTAGGCAATCGTAGGCCGACCGTGACACAATCACAGTGACTGACATCAGAACTTCTCCTTGTTGCTGATATAAGAAAATAGAAACGCCAAACTGCACAGACCCAGATACGACGCCCATAAGTTTGCGAAACCAAGCCATTCATACAGCCAATAGTTCACGGCATTGGCCAGCAAAAACGCTAGGGCGGCAATGGCACTCGCACACCCGAAGACCGTACCGGACAAACTGTCATCCGATACCTTGGTGAGTTGATAATCGACTCGAAAGGAACAGGCGATTTCAAATACTGAAAACACCACCACACCGAGCAATAACGCGGCCGGAGCCCAGTAAAAGCGGTCGTCACTGATCTCACTCGCCAAATACAATAAGCCAAACACCACAACCAGCGACAATTGGATCGCATTGGCCCCCAGTGCCAACTTGGCAATTTTGCTCTGCAGTAGGATCACGACGAACGAATTGACCATGAACATTGCGGCAACCATTTTCGTACTGAAGGTTTGCTCAACAAAAACGGGCAGCAGGTACTCTAAATGGCTGTACAAAAAGATGAACGCAAACTGCAGTTTGAGCACACTCAATACTTGGAGCGATATCGCTTGGCGAACCGTGTTGACGGATAACGGCATCGGTGTCGGTCGGGCCTGATCGTCAGTTTCAGCGCGCGCACCGATGAATACCACGACAGAGCAGGCGTAAATTGCCGCGATCGCAATACAAGCGGCGGAGAAATGCTCAGAGATCAGCAACGACCCAATCACGGGACCAATGGCCGTGCCAGTGTTCAGGCTCATGCTGCGCCACACAATGACTTTCTGCAGCAACGCATCGTTATCTTTGTAAGGCAGGAACAGCAGCTTTCTGACCGAAGGGTGAAACAGAGCGCTGCCGACCCCATTGAGCACGGCAGAGAGCACTAACGTCACTTCCGTGGGGTTGATCGCCAATAACAAGTATGAGAAGCACCGTGCGGCAACGCCTAACATTGCCACTTGATGGCTCGGATACTGATCAGATAACGCCCCACCCACAATGGATAAGCCACGTTGCACAACGATTTTTATCGTAATGAGTGAGCCCGCAAACGCCAGGCCAAAGCCTAAGGAATCCGAAACATAAATGGCAAAAAACGGGGTCAAGATATAGCTGCCCACCGCAAACAGAAACGTGCATAGTACGTACATAAGTGAGCGAGTAGACACACGTGATGAGGGTGATACGCCGCCTTCCACTAACACAGGAACTCCTCAATCGCCGACTGTAAGGTTTGCGTGCGCTCATACGAGAAAAGCAGTTTCTGTTCGCAGGTCACCGAGCTGGCCGAGGGTTGCGCGTCAAAACGGTGCGTTTTGAGCGAGGTGACGTTCAATGCAGCCGTGTCATACTTAACGTCCTGCCAATCTTTGGTCATTGCCGTATTCAGCAACCATCCGGACAATGACGTTCTTTGAACCCACTCCACAGGTTGCCCCGTCAACACATCGATGAGCATTTTCAAGGGGTTCACACCAAACGAAGCGCTGATTGAATCTTTGATCAACCCCCCTCCAATTCTGCTCCCCACTTCACCCGCAATGAAGCGTGTCGAGGACGGTGATTTAAAGAACTCAAAATGATAGATACCATCGCAAAGCTGTGCTTTAGGCAAACTTGCGGTCAATAATGCCTGCAACGCGAGGTAATCAGGACAAGTCTCATCAAGCATATAGGACCCCACATTAAACTCATTGAAGGTGTGGGGAGGGTGAAAATACTTGGATGGAGAGAAGAGCACCATCTGGTTCTGGCTCACAATGACATCAACGTGGTAGACGTCACCGACGACAAACTCCTCAACCATGTATTGGCCATGCGACACCTCACTGAGAAGCTCGCTATTCCCTCGCAATAAACTTACCGCTTTCTGGATATCGTCCAAGACGAAGACCCCTTGAGAGCCTGATCCCATCCTGGGTTTTAAAACGATTTTTCGGTTCTGGTTCAAAAATGAAATAATATCGGACAGACAACTGACTTCTGAAAAACGTGGCGCGGCCAATGACATGCGCGAAAATAATTTTTTCATTGCCACTTTGTCGCGAAATGCGGTCGCTTCCTTTACGGTCTGACCTTTAATTCCTATTAAATCTCGCGCAACAGAAGCACGCAAAACATCAACTTCGGAGTTGGAAAAAATAATATCAGGTCTAAACAAAGTGGTTTGATTAAATAAGAATTCATCGAACTTTGTTGACTCATATTCTGGGCCATAACACACAGAACAATTATCACTCATATTATTAAAACATCGAATAGTGTTTTTACTGGTTAAAATACGAACTTCAGCAATAGGAAATACGTTAAAGAAATAGTTTTCAAACTCAGTAGCAGATTTGGGGTTTTGTACAACTAATATTTTCAAGATGGGACATCCGTTTCACTGTAATAAATCCTTCACAATAGGCCATCGATAGTTATACATGCATATGCAGTGTGTCAATATGCGTTATTTTAAAAATCATTAATATGAAATTTTTTGTTGGGCTGTCATCAATTTCCAGCAGTTTGTAACAAAATGTAAATAGTAAACAATATAAAATTTGTGGTTAAAAACTATAAAAAACAACGTGCTAGAAGCCCCTCAGCCCATTTCGCGAGCTGAGAGACCACGCATTTCCTCCTCACGTACAGCAGGCTGTATCGCGTAACACCAGTAACTTAGCGGCAATAAACAAATCTTGTAATGCAATGCCTGAGCTATCAAAAATAGTCACATCTCGGTATCGCTCTCTACCAGGATTTTCTCCCGTAATCACGCGCCCCACTTCAGTGATCGAGGAGGCTGTGGCATGTTGGAACTCGCCGATAGTCTGAGATTGCGGTAAAAAATCACAAAACAGCTTTGCTCTTGAATACAGTTCAACAGGCAGCTCTCGCTTGCCAAGCGTGTCAGCGCCCATGGCTGAGATATGTGTTCCGGGGCGCACCCAGTCAGCCTCGAACAAGGGGGCCGTCGCCGCTGTCACCGTCACAATAATATCGGCCTGACGACACCCTTCTTTTGGACTGCCAGACTCCGCCTCAATGCCATGATGTTTGAGACGGCGGATAAGGCCTGCGCAAGCCGATAAACTTCGCCCCACGACAATGACACGGGATAACTGCCGCTGCTCAGCGATCGCAAGAACTTCGTATTCTGCTTGATGCCCCGTACCAAACACGGTTAATACAGAAGCATCCTCTCGCGCTAAGTGGTTGATCGCAACCGCGTCCGCTGCCGCCGTGCGATAGGCGTTCACCTCGCTTGCAGCGACGGCCGCCACCAAATCTCCGCTCTCGGGATCCAGTAGAAAAATGGTCGTACCGTGGCACGGCTTGTTCATTGCGCGATTTCTAGGCCAGTAGGTTCCCGTTTTCCACCCGACCAAGCTGGATGTGCAAGCCGATTTTAAAGAAAACACAGAACCCTCTTGCGAGCCACTGGCATTCACCACCGGAAACAAGACTGTCTCTGGACGGAGCGCTGCGACAAACGCTTCTTTGACCGCCTCGTAAGCCACTTGGTGAGATATAAGACGCTTAGTTAATGTTTCACTTAACACAATCATGTCACCACCCCAGGATTCTGGTCCACACTTCGTAGGTGGCCTTTTGCGCATCAAACACATGGTAATGAGTGTGCATCGCTGTTGTCGCGCACGCATGATTGGGCAATACATGTAACCGAGAGCCAATGGGAAATGCCTCGAAATCGATACCGTCTCGGCCCTCAGTTTCAATGATCCCATGCTCCTGATTAACAATAGACACACGAAGATCCTTGAATAGAGTACCTGCGCCATCGGTGATCAGACCAAACCCACACTCGCTCGTTTGGCTATCGATGCCACGATCGCTCGAGAGCGCCATCCAGCCCGCATCGATAATCAGCCACCCCCTCTCAACATTGTGTCCAATCACCGTCGTTACAACACCGATCGCAATGTCATCGATGTCACAAAGACCCATTCTGTGCATGACCAGATCAAACACGCCATAGACACCCGCTCTAACTTCTGTAATCCCCGCTAAGTCACGGTAACTATGTGCCGTCGGTGTTGAACCAACGCTGACAATATCGCATGGAATGTTTATCGAACGAAGATGCTGAGCCGCGTCAAGGGCGGCCTTTACTTCTGCAGAGGCGGCACGGCGCAATGAATGAGAATTTTGACAATGATACGCTTCCCCCGCGTGGGTCAGTACCCCTTGGAAATGCGCATCCCCAGTATGAAGCTGCTGAGCAATGTGAAGCAGCAGCGGATCGTCAGGCCTAACACCAGCCCGATGTCCATCACAGTCGATCTCGACCAACGCCGAAATTGAGCATTGGTGACGAGAGCAGAATTCGTTCAAGCTTTCGGCTTGCGTCAAAGAGTCGAGCAACACGCTAATCCTGATCCCTTTGCTCATCAGTCGATGCACTCTCGCAAGCTTTGTTACTGAAATGCCAACGGCATAAATTATGTTTCGGTATCCTTCATCGGCCAGCACTTCTGCTTCTTTAAGCGTGGACACAGTGATAGGAGCGCTCTTATTGGGCAGTATGTGGGGTGCCGCTTCGAGAGACCGCAACGTTTTGAAATGCGGTCGCAAATTGACACCTAGGCTTTCTATATTCTGACGCATGCTCGTCAAGTTACGAACGAGTATAGGTTTATTCACTACGAGGCACGGAGTTTCAAGTGCCTCGTAGCTGGGACGCTGAGTTGAATTGAATAACATAATGACTGACCTAGTGCTTTTCCAGTTGAACATCCGTTTGATGATGAGTGGGCATCAAATCGGTTAACGGCTTCCTAGTATCTCTAGGTTAGATTTTGTTTTATATTAATAAAAATTAACTTAGCCATTAGGTTAAAACCAAATGATCACAAGCGAAGACCTTCGATTCATTGCAACCATAGCAACTCATCGAACACTCGCCAGTGCCGCTCGAACTTTAAACATCACCCCGCCATCAGTGACGCTGAGGCTGCAGCACATCGAAAAAAAACTCTCAGTCCCCATACTTCAGCGCCCATCGCGAGTGGTCAGCTTAACGGAAGAAGGGCAACTGCTATTAAAAAAAGGCCTAACGATTTTGCGTGCTCTGGATGAACTGCAGGAACAACTGGATGAGCGAAAAGGACAGATTTGCGGGAAACTTAGTGTCTTAGCGCCCCTTGGGTTCGGCAACGATTACGTCGCTCCCCTTTTAGGTCGATATAAACAAATGCACCCAACGCTCGATATCGAACTCGAGCTTTCTGATCACCCAGAGTGGTCATCCCATCACAAATGGGACGTCATCATATATATTGGAACATTAAACAACTCATCATTGAGAATGGTCACTTTAGCGGCCAACCAACGTTTTATCTGCGCCTCACCACAATACGTTCAAGAAATGGGTCGACCAGAGACCCCATTCGATCTCTTACAACACCGTTGTATCGCATTAAGAGAAAATAACGAAGATGTGGCACTGTGGCCCTTTACCGATATGGCAAACGACCGTGAGCAGGTGATTAGAATCAATCCCAGTCTTGCGAGTAATGAAGGACGAGTGATCAAAGAATGGGCGTTAGCAGGGTTAGGTATCATCATGCGCTCTGAGTGGGACGTTCAACCACAAATTGACAGTGGTCAGCTCGTGCGGCTTTTGCCTGACTACGCGTTACCCGATGCAAACATTGTTGCACTGGTGGGCAGCGCGAAACAAGAACGCTCAGCTCGAATCGCGGGGTTTCTATCACTGTTAAAGACACAGTTATCAAGCGTTCCTTGGCAACCACTCAATAAGGATGCTTAGCCGTTTTTTTGCATGGCTTCTCCATCGGTTTGGCTAACTACACAGCTCATTGAGCAGAAGTCACCGCACTTGAAGCCTCCAATACTGGATGCAACAGAATATGGGCTTGGTGCTGTTCAGCCTGCCACTCTTTCATCTCGGCACGAAATTGGCCGTGCTGCTCGATATGCGGCAATAACTCTGACGCTTGCTCTGACTGGATCAACACGGAGAGCGGTGCGACTTGTTGGTCGGTGTTATCGAAACAGTGCTCGAGATGTTCTTCTAACATGTAGAGTACCCCAGGTTCAATGGGCGCCTCTTTATCGAACAAGCGCGATTCGACATTCAACTCGTCATAAAGATAAACCAACAACGAATAGAGGCTTTCTGCCCCAGCCAGTTTGGTTTGATTGGATTTGGTGTTCAGCAGATAAAGCTTTTGTTCCAAATTGCCACTTTTGGATCGCGCCACCTGGATCATCATACGAATGTCTTTTTTCACATTGGCCAGCGTTCGCTGTTTGAGCTTAGGCTTGAGAAATCGCACTAAAATTTCGTTGCGGGTACTCACTGGCACATGGCGATCGGATTGAGCCACCTGATCCAGCAGGTGAAGCAACGCATGGCAGATCAAAGTGTGCAGGTTTTCGTAGTATTCAAAATCTTTTTTAATTTGCATGTCTGTACTGGCAAATAAACGACAATGGGATTCGATGCGCCTAGGATACGACTTACCTACCCAGAACGCGAGTGACAAGGTGGCATTTGTGCTGGAATTCTCGTTCCTTATGCATGCCGTGCAACGTGTCATGCGCTTTTCAGTCCCTCGTAACTGTCAGTAAGTGCTCACAAAAAGGAATAGTGCGCCTTAACGAATTAGGTAGGTGGCGCTGCACGGACGCTTCGATACCGGTTGGCCCCCCGAGAACGATCCTCACCGCACAACAACAAGTTTTCGTGATGAGTGATATCATGCAGCTCCTCATCCACCAAATCGCCACAAAACCGTTCGGGATAAATGAGGGTCTCACTGCGGGTGACTCGCCAGTGCAATGCGTAGCGACTGGACCAATTTCGGTTGGGTAAGAACCCATGCAAGAGCCGCTCATTAAAAAGCACAAACTCCCCCTTTTTCATCGGCAAGACGACCGTTTCGGTGGTCGTCTCCGGCACCCCCCAGACGGTTTTGGCTTGGTACTTCGCCATTTCAGCTTCCACATAATGTATGACCGTCCGATATGTATCGATCCCGACATCGTAGCTTTCAAACAACCGAGAGGTATCCACGTTTGGCACGAGGTTACCGAGTTGCGCTCGCTGTAAAATCGCATCGACGTTTCTGCATCCCGCAAACGGATTTTGCCATTGTGCGGCGCTCGGTAACGGTACCCAGACTTGTCGATGACGGCAAAACAGTGATCGCCGCATAAGCTTGAGGGGCGCGTCATCCGCGGTGACATCATCCAACGCCAGCCAGACCGAGACATTATTGTCCCGACGAGCTTGCCCTCTCATGGGCTTTAAGCAAGGTTTCGGTTCACCAATCGCTTTCCAATCTCCGCCTCCCCAATCTTGAAACCACCCTGTACTGCTGCCCCCACCGGAAACATGATCAAGGTAAGATCGCCACAACAACAAGTCTTCCCCAAGCAATTGGCGAAGCGTCTGTACCACCACGGGATGCGTCATTAACGCCGCCAGTTGAGGCAACACCAAGTGCCAATCGCGCACACTGTATCGCCCATAAATGGGATGCTCCGGAGCGTGGGTGACAATGTCACTCAGCGACACTCGAATTTGGTCAAGGCCATGTTCATCGACGTAACATGGCAAAGGTCCCAAGTAGCCATCCCGTTGAAACGCGACACGTTGTTCGGGTGTAAGGCCATTCACGCTCATCGGGACTCCCGATCAATCACGACCAAGGCTTTAGGCAATAAGGGTTCCGCGACAGTTCGGCGACAGCGGCGCCAAACAACCCCGCCAAAGAGTGCAAGTCCCCCCCAAACCAATCCGTGGATCAGCGCCATCCCATTAGCTTCTCGCCCAACTTGATAAAAAAGCCGATCCCAATGTTTTTTTCCCGCGCCTTCGTCGGCTTTCACAATGTGGTGAGCGTCATCGAGTGCCCAAATATAGTCGTAGCGGTAAGCAAAATCATGAACAATCCCCGGAACCAACAGCAGTCCAGTCGGCGATAGTCCCCTCCACAGACCCCGCGGAAAGGAGGCCCCATCAAACACAAAACCGCTCGGGATAACGAATACGCGTCCTTGATGACAATAGCGCCAATCTTCTGCCAACTGCCACGAACGTACGGCCGTGCACCAACGAAGCCACTGACGCCAGAAAGGTAACCCTTGAGTGGGGAGACGGATGGGAATCAGAACAGGCATGATCATGATCTTTCCTTATGACTGCGCTACGGACGCACCAGCCAAGCGCGTTGATGGGATTGATGGCGTTTCACCGCATCGAAAAAGGCCTCCTCGACAAACGACAAAAACACCTGATGTCGTTTTGGTGCAGTGAGCAGCAAGATGCGCGTTTCCCCTGAGTGAAATGCTTTCGCTGGTGGGGTAACGTGTGAAGGTAAATGGGGTTCTGCTGAGTAGTGTCGGCCCAATTGGTCCGCTAAACGCTCGAATTGCCCTTGATCGGTCATGACACATAACAGTGCCACCAAACGATCTGCTCGACCAAACACAAGATTAATTTCCGCCAACCCATCATTGACCAAAATTGTGGGTGGGCGAAGGGTGTCAATTGGCAGGCGATAGATTGGGCCATGTGTATAGCGATCCACATTCGCAAACGTAGCGGTAGGGTAAAGTTTGAGCATGGTTTGCACCGTTGAAGTACCGAGGGTCAGCCTAAACACCGTCACCGAGGCCAGCGCGGAGTGATGAATCAGCGTAGCCATGATCCCGATTATCAACGCGTATTTCATGCTCCCTCCGAACTAACGTCATCTGATAACCTGACTATATGGCTTCTTTTTCAGTGACTGAAGGTTAATAAATTTAAATAAAGCTTTTGGAGAGAGTGAATCGCGTGGCATTCGAAGCGTCGACAACTCAAGGTTACATTTAACGTTTATTAATCATTAACAGCGCTTTCACCAATAACAATCACATATACAATCGAGAGCATATTTACGCCGACTACTGATCCCGAGCGATTCATAGGGTGGCCGCTTCATCAACTCAAACCAGAGAAAGATCATGGACACTAATGCGATATTCGATTGTTTAGCACTGACCTTTGAACGAGACTTTGAGCGCATCTTTGTTCGTCCCAATTGTCATTTTGAACGCGGGCATCAACGGATCCACTTTTCCACCCCGTTGGATCTGCGTTATTTGGTTTCACCAGCACCACTGCGACGAGAAAGTTTAACCGATTACGAATGTACTCGGTTGCAAATGGCAGCGGTCCGATTTGTGTGTGGTTACTTTGATCAATTGATTTACCAACGCTCCTACTGTCCTGCAATTGATAGCCAATACCAGTTGAAAGAAAGTCACTATGTAAAACGTTCTTCTTTGCTTGTACGTGACGTGAATGCGATGACTGTGGATTTGTCTGTCAGCACTAGAGCTTGTGGTCAGGAGAAACAGCAAGTCACGTTGGACTGTTATGGAGACATCAACGGCCAACATTGGTTTTTCTCACGTTTGGTATTCTTTGGTCACGCAGAGCCGCGATTGGGGATCTACCCATTATCGCTTCTCAAGGCCAAAACACAGCGTCACTTCTTCACTCATGATGGTATCCCTGAAATCAAAATGTTCTAGTGAAGTGAGGCGCTTGCTTTTATGACATGGTCACTTAAAACAGGTGTGGTGTTTAATAGACTCGATGGTGGGTAAAAGCAGTAATAACACGTTATGTAAGTGTGTACTTACATTCATTATGATAATTAATAACTAAGACTTGTCTAAAAAACAATCGGATCTTCCTACATGATAGAGTGATCAGTACAAAAAAATGTGTGATATTGCTATATCGCACAAAAAAGTTTGCTTAAAACGCCCATTCCGACGTGTATTTTTGTCGAATAAATATTTAAGTGTTTGAAATTATTAATGTTAGTTAGGACGACATAAAAATGATCATAGACCCTTCTATTATGATGTGGTTCAAGTCGATGTCTCAAATCAACCGGTTAGCCCGTTATTCACTTATCCACAATCACTATAAGATCTATTGTTTCTATTAAGTACTATCTAAACTATTAGACTATTGATCTATATAACTATAGAGCATTTAAGTGATTGAAATTAAATGGTTTTTAGAGAAATATAGATCAGAAAAGTTTGCACCTTGATCAAATAAGTTTGCTTTAGGATCATATAAGTTTGCTTTGTGATCATTTTTGTTTGCTTACCTGACAAATAAGTTTGCTTATGACGACAGAAAAGTTTGCTTAATGATCATTTACTTGTCAAAAACAGAACAAAAAAGTTTGCTTATTTGAACGGCGCACAAAAAATTGTGACACAAGCAAACAAAATTGTCGTTAATACTGCCTAATCACACATATTTGTTTGCTAACTGGTTAAAATGTGTCATCCTACACTGCATGTAAAACAAAAAAGTTTGCCTGAGCAAACAAAACTGTCCGGTATGAGTACGAACCCTAAGAACTTACCGAAGCACATCAAGAAAGGCCATGAATTGGTTTTCTCTCAGCAGGATCTGACTGCTCGTGAGGCAAACTTGTTTGGTCTGATGGTGGCGAACATGAAACCTGAAGATTGGGACAATCAAGGCAAGACACCTGAATACCGATTTACGGCGTCTCAATTGTCCGAGTGGTTGGGATTAAACAATCGTGCGATTGGCTCTCAGTTAAAGCAGGTCGTCAGCCGTTTGGCATCACGAAAGATAGGGATCATTATTGAGAAGCAAGGCGACACGGAATTTGAGTTCACGCCTTTATTCAAAAAGGCGACGTACAAAGATCGTGTCCTGACTTTGATCCCCAATGATGCGCTATCAAAAGAGTACATCGAGTACAATCAAGGTTTCTCTTTGATCAACACCAAAAGTTTTTTGGGACTCAAGCGTGAGTACACCAAGCGTCTGTATGAGATCTTGTCACGCTTTAAAACGGATGGAACCAACTTAAAGCCGATCGAGATCGATGATTTGAGGGCCTTCATGGGTTTGCTCAATGAAGACGGTTCTCTCAAGGCCAATAAAAGCTCCTTTAAGAACACCAGCGTATTTTTGTCGCGGTGCATCAAGGAGAGTATTGAAGAGTTAAGTGAAGATCCCAAGACCAGTAAAGAGATTTTGTTCTTGGAATCAGAAGACGGTTTGGGGATCCGTCTGCACAAGCATGGCCGTAACATTCACGCGGTCGAGTTCTTGTATCGTTGGATAAACAGCGCTAACCCCGCGCAAAAGCTGCATTTTGAGGACGCCAAACGCAATATTACCCGGTTGGAGACCAAGCGTTTAACCACGGATGAGCCGTTGACAACAGAAGAGCTGGAGCTGCTGTCTTACTCGTATCGTTCAATCGATGAAGACGATAAAGCGGCATTTGTTGACCAAGCGCTAATGAGTCGTCAAAGCAGTGGCAATGGCGACGTAACGCCTGAACTGGTCGACGGTGACGACGACGACAAGTCTTTCCTCGATAAATTGGCGGAGCTGGAGCGTATTAACGGCGCTAAAGGTTATTGATCCAATATCACACAAGAAAGTTTGCTTTGAGGGTTCAAGCAAACTTTTCTGTCGACTATCTCTCCCCTACTCCGCGAAAACGACAATATATTTAGGTATTCCATCATTTTTTGTTGTGTGAAATGAAAAATAGAGGATATACTAAATCCAGAAACTTGGTGGAGATAGAAATGGATACTCTGCAAACTACTGCAACCTTTCAGAATTTAAAAGAAGGGGCGGATCGCTACATTAAGCGCCGCAATCTTCGTTTGTTGGCAAATCATCGCAAAGAGTTACGCAACTTTACTCGTGCCGAAGCATCGGCGTATTTGGGCATCGATGCAAAAACCTTAGACAAGTACGTGGCAACGGCGGGCATCGACCCTCGTCGCCATGAAGACTCTCAATGGTCGATAGACATTGGTGAGATGTATCAAGTCCGTGATCTGCTACCTGAAGCTTTGCGCAAAGATCCAAAATTTGTCCGCCAGTCGAATCAGAAGATGCAGGTTTTGGTGATCCAGAATCAAAAAGGCGGTGTGGGTAAAACGGTCTCTGCGGCTACCATCGCCTCCGGCTTGGCAACGGAATTTCACCAAGAATACCGTGTTGGGTTGATTGATATGGATGGCCAGGCAACGTTGTCTATGTACTACGCACCTGAATCCGAGCTTGAAGGCTGTCTATCCATTGGCGATCTGATGATGCGCAATTTTGAGTTGGATGAAGGCGAAACCTTTGAGCAAGCGGTGTCTGAGTCGTTTCTTGAAACGACAATCCCAAATTTACGCATCTTACCGGCGTCGCAAACAGACCGGGCGATTGAAGGCTGGTTTCATGAGCAGGTGTTCAGTCAGAAGCTCGCCACGCCGTACTCTTTGTTGAGTGACATTATCGCTTCGGTTCAAGATGAATTCGATATCTTGATCATCGATACCCCGCCTTCGTTGGGGTACGCGACGTACAATGCGTATTATGCGGCAAGCAGTGTGGTCTTCCCGTTGTCGATCACTGAAAATGATATCGACGCAACGTGCTCTTATTTCAGCTACATTCCTCAAGTCTGGGCACTGTTGGCCAACGCCGAGCACCAAGGCTACGATTTTATGAAAATCTTGCTGACCAACCACAGAGACAGTTCGACAACCACAGAGCTGATGAACAGTTTGTACGATCATTTCTCCACCTATTTGTATTCGAAGGAATTCAAGCACAGTGAAGCCGTTCGTCAGTCTTCTTCGCTGCTGTCGACGGTATTCGACATGTCTAAGAGCGAATACCCTAAGAGCAAGGCGACCTTTCAAGGGGCGCAGCAGAATGCGTATGAAGTCACCAGTCAGATACTTCGCGACATCGTGAATGTATGGCGTGAAGAGGAGCAAGTCTAATGGCAAAAAAACGTGGCGCGATCAGTCCGTTAGGCAACACCGTTGGGTCGGAAGAAGCGCAGAAAAACGCCCGTGAAGCCAATCTAGAGTCACTGAGCCGTCAATTGAGCTCTGAGTTGGAAAAAGCCGGAGAAAGCACGCACGCGTTCTTAGCGCGCCAATTTGGCCTAGAATCGGTGGGTCAGGCGGTGGAGTGGCGGCTTGCTTCGGGACAGTGTGTTCAATTTCACGAAGTGACCCTCTCTTATGACCAGGTTAAGCAAGACACCTTTGTCACCTTTGACATTAATGGTCGCGATCAGTCGTTGCTAACCCCCGAGTCGTTAGCTGATCTGGATTCACTGGAGTATCAGCAGTTTTACCCCGCGGTTGGTCGTGAAGTCGAAGGGAAAATTGATATCCTTGATGGCTCTCGACGCCGTGCTTGGTTTTTGCTCCAGCAAGGGAAAGTGGCCACATTTCGTTTATTGGTTACCAAAGCCACCATAACGGTCAATGACGCTAAAGCGCTTGCCAAGCAATTGCAAACGGCCAAAGAGCATAACCCAAGAGAGATTGGTCTACAGTGTCTGACCCTTATGCAGCAGGATGGGCGCACTCAGGAAGACGTTGCGAAAATGCTCAACATCAGTCGACAAAGCGTAGGGCGTGCGGTAAAGGCGGCCAGTATCGATGAACGGCTCATCGCCCTCTTCCCAGTTGTGAATGAGCTTTCTCACACCGACTATGAACTTTTGCACAAAGTCATGAAGCATTTTGAGTCGTTGCCAGATGAGCTGTCTCACTTCATCGAGTGCCTGAGTTCGGAGTCCCCTCAAGCGTCTGAGGTGAACAATCGCAAAGAGCAGCGCGTCGAGCAGATCAAAGCGGCGCTCAAGTTTGAAACGGCGAAGACGAAAACCGAGAGCGATGTCGTGATCACGCCACTGACAACGTTTTCTTCAAAAAGCATGTACGCCAGAAAACGCATTAAGGGCCGTGCCTTTAGTTACGAGTTTGCGCGTTTGCCTAAGTCAGTGCAAGACTCACTCGATGAGGCGATTGCCTCTGTGCTGAGTGACTATCAGCAAGACAAATAGCACTGACGCGATTCTGTCCCCTGAAAGCCTGATCTCCTGTCGTGGTGATCAGGTTTTTTTGTGCCCGTTTTTTGGGAGGGAGACAGTGTGATGCTCTAAAAGTCGCGTTACTGCGGCTGCGGAATGCGTTTGACGACAAGAAGCGCAATGATTGCAAACACGGCCGCCAAGGCGAAGCTCCACTCTGCGCCGTAGTGTTCACCCAGTGTGGTGATGATGAAGGGCGCGATCGCCCCGCCGAGCCATCGGATGAAATTATAGGCGGCAGAAGAAACCGAGGTGTCGCAATTGGGGGTTTCCAACGCCAGCTCAGTAAACAGCGTATTCACGACCCCAAACCAAGCGCCACACAAGATGACTCCGGCGCTGAGCCAGCCGCGCTGCGGCACGGTTGATCGGACCAACCACGCCATTAGCAGCATAAGAATAAACAGCACCACCAAGCACACGGTTAAAATGGTTTTCGGCGTTTGGTGCGTTTTCCATTTTGTAGTCACGATGGTGGATGTGATGGCGAGAGCCAATCCCCAGCCGAAAAACACCAGTCCGACACTGACTACATCGAGGTGAAGGACGAAGGGAGCGTAGGCAAGAATGGTAAAGAACACAAAGTTGTAAAAAAATGCCGCCACGCTGATGTAGAGTAAATAGGGGGTTCGCAGTGCTTTGAGGGCGACCAACCCTCTCCCGGGGTGCCGCTGTGAGGGGGTACGTGGCACCCACTTAGTGATCGCGCCTCCAGCAACCAGCATTAAGACTGCCGTTCCAACAAATGGGTAGCGCCAAGACATTTGACCAAGTGCGGCTCCCAATAGCGGCCCACAAGCAATGCCAGCGCCCAATGCGGCTTCATAATACTTAATAGGGCGAGCACGATTATCGTGTGACAATGTCACCAGCAAGGTGAGTGCAGTGGCCACAAACAAGGCATTGCCCAGCCCCCACCCACTTCGATAGCCAATCAATTGATAGACCGATGTTGCTGTTCCGCAGGCTAAGGCAAACAGAGAAATCGCGATGGATCCAAGCACCATGGTTCTTTTGAGTCCTAGGTGGTTCGCGGTATAGTCGGTGGCCAGCATCATAATGGCGGTGATAAAAAAGTAGCTCGAAAAGAGCAGCGAAACTTGACTGGGAGTGGCGTGCAGTCCTTGAGATATCGACACCAAAATGGGGTCGACCAATCCGATCCCCATAAAGCCGACAATCGTTGCAATGAGCACGGCTCTAATCGCTAACCTATTTGAAGGGATGAGGGTCATGGTTCCTCCTGTGTTGGGTGGACTCAATCCGATAGGCTTCGTCAGCCTACGGGGTTGTTTTGTATCGAGTGGTAGATGACTCAATATTGCGATGACGTCAGGCGGCAGATCCAGTTATTCATATTTATTATTGCTTACGGTCGCTTGACTTGTGTTGAGGTAACGGTCGTGGTGCCACTTTCTTTGACGACTCAGCCTCACTCATTCCTTAAGATGAGCGTGATGGTCAATCGAACGCAGGGCATGGGCGACGAACTGGACCTGAAGTAAGGGACACCACACGGCATTAATCTCCTCCCCTCTAGTCGATAAAGACAACGTCACAGCACATGGAATTTGGTTTGTTTTCTGCATAACAACGCTCATCGGTGGCGACACCCACGCATACCGCTGTAGAGCGGCCGGGTGATGACGGCAAAAAAGCGTCTCAACGCTTGTGCGAAATCGTCCGTGTAACGGGTGTGTTGGTCTGTAGAACAGTGTTGAGTTTTCTTGCTGATCCCCAATTGCCCCTGCGCTCTAGCTCGGCCCAAGGCTTTATGCGTGGTAGTGGCTGCTGAGATGACATTCGTCGAATGACTACCAGTGGCGTGTGAAGGCTAACCGCCCTCACCTGCCTTAGAATGTTGTCAATGCCCAGGCTGGGCATCGTGCCTGAGCAAGAATAGCGTGGCGGTTGAGCTGCCGTTTGTCGAATGACTGCCAGTGGCGTGTGAAGGCAAACCGCCCTCACCTCCCCTAGAATATTGTCAATGCCCAGGCTGGGCATCATGCCTAGCGCAAGAATGGCGTGGCGGCTGAACTGCCGTTTGTCGAATGACTGCCAGTGGCGTGTGAAGACAGACCGCCCTCACTTCCCATAGAATGTTGTCAATGCTCAGGCTGGGCATCATGCCTAGCGCAAGAATAGTGGTGGCGGCTGAACTGCCGTTCGTCGAATGACTGCGAGTGGCGTGTGAAGACAGGCCACCCTCACTTCCCATAGAGTGTTGTCAATGCTCAGGCTGGGCATCATGCCTAGCGCAAGAATGGCGTGGTGGTTGAGCTGCCGTTTGTCGAGCCTCTGCCGGTGATGCGTGAAGGCAGGCCGCCCTCACCTGCCTTAGAATGTTGTCAATGCTCAGGCTGGGCATTATTCTTAGCGCAAGAATGGCGTGGTGGTTGAGCTGCCGTTTGTCGAGTGTTTGCCAGTGATGCGTGAAGGCAGGCCGCCCTCACTTCCCATAGAATACTGTCAATGCTCAGGCTGGGCATCATGCCTAGCGCAAGAATGGCGTGGTGGTTGAGCTGCCGTTTGTCGAGTGTTTGCCAGTAATGTGTGAAGACAGACCGCCCTCACCTGCCTTAGAATGTTGTCAATGCCCAGGCTGGGCATTATGCCTAGCGCAAGAATGGCGGTGGCGGCTGAGATGCCGTTTTTCGAGTGTTTGCCAGTAATGCGTGAAGAAAAATCTCCCTTACCTGCCTTGGAACGATGTCAATGAGCCGTCGCTGTTGGCTTTTTCATAGAACTGGGCAACCTGCTTATGACGCGATGCGCATCACCGACGTAAGTCATTAATGTCTAATAAAGCATAATGAATATAGCGTAAGGCGCGTGAGAGCTAACATCGGACTGTAACTTCAACCTTGAGTAAGGAGCTTTGGATGAAAGTACAATCTGAACCAGCCGCAACGTTCGCGTATAAAACCAAAATGGTAGAGCCAATTACTCTCTTGACGAGAAAAGAGCGAGAATTGGCGTTAGATAAATGCGGTTATAACCCCTTTGGTCTACAAAGCCGAGAAGTGTATATCGACCTACACACGGATTCTGGAACGAGTGCTTTGAGTCAAGAGCAATGGGCGGCGTTGATGATAGGAGATGAAGCCTATTCTGGTAGTCGTAGCTTCGAAGCGTTAGAAGATTCGGTTGCTAAGGTGTTCGGCTATCAACACTTCGTGCCTACTCACCAAGGGCGTGGAGCTGAAAAAATTCTGTTCCCTCTTTTAGTGAAGCGATGGAGAGAAATGCGTGGTCACGCGGTTAGCAACAGCAAACCTATCTTTATCTCGAACTTCCACTTTGATACGACTGCTGCGCACGTAGAGCTTGCTGGTGCTAAAGCGTTAAACAGCGTTGTGGATGAAGCCTATGACACAGAGGCCGAGTTTCCTTTCAAAGGAAATATGTGTTTGGTTAAATTGCAGAAACAAATTGACCAATATGGCGCGCAAGCCATCGCCGGTATAGTGATGACTGTGACCTGCAACAGTATGGGAGGTCAGCCAGTATCGATGGAGAATTTGCGTCAAGTGTATGAGTTGGCGCATGGGTACCGTATACCTGTGGTGATTGACTCTGCCAGATTTGCCGAAAACGCGTACTTCATTAAGCAACGTGAAGAGGGCTATGCCGACAGCGCCATCATCGATATTGTTCGTGAAATGTATGAATACAGTGACATGTTAACGCTGTCAGCGAAAAAAGACCCAATGGTCAACATCGGTGGATTGCTTGCCGTTAAGCAGAACGAAGATCTGTTCCGCCAAGTCCAAATGCTGTGTATCGTTAATGAAGGGTTCGTCAGTTACGGTGGGCTTGCAGGGCGTGATATTCAATGCCTCGCGGTCGGTTTGCTAGAAGCCGTCGATGAAAATTACCTGAGAGCGCGAATTGCGCAAGTCGAGTACTTTGGTCAACTGCTTAAAGAAGCGGGTATCCCAATACAAACTCCGGTGGGGGGACACGCAATCTTTATCAATGCGGGGCTGTTGTTGCCACATATACCGCCAGGGCAGTTTCCAGGTCATGCACTTGCCAACGCGCTGTATCTTGAAGGTGGAATTCGTACTGCTGAGATTGGCTCTTTTCTGCTAGGTCGTGATCCAGAAACTGGGATGCAAAAACACAGTGAAGTTGAATTAACGAGATTGGCGATCCCTAGGCGGGTATATTCTAATGAACAGCTAATCTATGTTGTTGACGTGTTGAAGAAAATCAAAGCCCATGCGAAAAATATAGTCGGTTATGAGTTTACTTATGAACCACCAGTGCTTCGTCATTTTCTTGCGCGCTTAAAGCCAGCAGGAAAATTGATCAGCTTTGATTATTAGACGCAATCAACTATCCATTGATGGAGGTTTGGAGGGGCTCGGAAATGATTGACGATGCTCGTCTGTCTGTATAAAAACCTCCTTCATCACATCATTCTACACATGGCTTGAATCATAAGGGCTCCGAAATTTCTATGGCTGGGATATGAGATGCCCATTATCGTGAGATGACGTCAGGTGGAGGCAATAGCCTCGAACTCGACTCGTCTTGATCAATTTCTCGCCAAACGTGCGAGACAGCTTTTTGCGTAACCGGCATATTAAGACGCGAATAGAGGTTTGCTGATTGAGAGAATCCTCACGAATTGCACTGGTAATGTCGCTCATTGAAACGGGGGCATTACAATGGACGAACAAGTAGGCTAGCAAGTCGAACTCGCTGGTTGTTAATACGGCATGTTGACGACGGTAGCTTAAGCTTCGTGAATGAAAATGCAACGTCATTCTGTCATAAGCTAGATGGGTGTACTCAAACTTGTGTTTCCAGTCACTGATGATTTTGTGCAGCCTCGCGTACATTGTTAATTTGGAACAAGGCAGAGACTGCCACTGGATCAGACTTTGGCAGCGAGTCTTCCGTCGAGGCGCAGGGTGCGCGATCTGTGTTACCCATAAAATTGGTGCAGTGAAGTAGGGCAGTTGCGGATGAGTTGAGGTCAACCAATGCGTCAATGACGCGAAGCTTTTGGCGTAGACAATACAGTCAAAAGGAAGCAGTTGATCATAGTTGGCGTAGTCCCGAGGTTCGCTCACGATACTGACGCGAATATTTGATTGAGACATGAGTTGTAAGACTTGCGCAGTACGCTGAAGGGTCTCATCAGCGATCAATAAGATTTGAATAGTCATCGGTTTTCTGCCATTACGTAAACTTGGATTGTTTATGGCAATAAGCAATTAGTTTCGCAATTTATTAGTGTTTTTTAAGTTGGTGAAACCACTAGTTTGACCGAGAAACATCTAAACTTTTAAAATGTCACACTGTCACGTATTTTCAACATTGGAAGCCAATGAAAGGAAAGTCTGATGGTCGTTGTGATTTACTTGCCTCGACCTTGACGAGGTTAGGGGAGGGGTCATCATCGGGCAATCTACGCACGCAATCAGGGCTAAGGGCAATAATATAATTTAATAAATGCCAAAATGTTGCAGCTTTTCCTTATATTAGCTTTACCTTAAATAAATGAAACTTAATAATAAATAACGATAAATTATTATTAAGTTTGAATCCTTAAACGAACTCTGCAAAGTATTCGCTCTAATTAAGTAGTTGAAATAATAAAGTAAATTATTACAAATAGAGTTAGGAGTGACGGCTGAGGAGGTAAAACATGTATGACATTGAGTGTAGAAAAATCTCATGTGCATTTTGTCGAGAGGTACAAGCGATAGAGCACGTGTTAGGGATCAGTGTTAGGTCGTGTGAAGGCAAAATGTTTATTGTGTTGGGGGAAAAGCGCATGGGGTGCAGTCAAAATGCAGTCCGAGCGCTGTGCTACTTGTGCCAGAAAAAAGATTATTTGGTTTCCAAGTCGGATATCGAAGCTTATGTTTGGCAAGGCGGGGTAGTGGGGATGAGCAGTTTACCGGTCTTGATGCATGAGGTGCGTCGTTTGATCAGACATAGTCGCTTTGAAATTGTCACGATCCGCAATAAAGGTTTTGTTTTCCATGATGCCAAGCAAAAACGTTTATTAGAGCAGAGTCGCGTCATCCACCAGCAAGCGGTCAACACCTGATGAGCGTCGATAATAATCCATGTTAAATTCTATTAATTCTATATCGACACAAATACGATATAATGGTGCTAGGATCAATTCTGCGTTGAGTTCTTGATAGGCATTCCCTATGGCGGTCCCACACGTCCAGGGTGAACGACAAAGTGTTGTAGGGAGTGACACTGTGCTTATCAGACCGACTACCTGCAAGCAGAATTGATCCGCTTCAATGCCTAGTTGTAGTGGTCGTTTGGATGGTTCAAGCCTCCTCGAGTGATTTGAAACGCTCAATCAAGAAATCGAGAAACAGCCGCAAGCGTTTAGGTTGATACTGCCGGCTGAGATATATGGCATTGAGATCCGCACCGTAGGAAGATGTCGAAGCGTTGAAGTTTTTCATATAGCCATTGAGAAGGGTGACAAGGCGTTGTTGTTTAATGTCGGCCTGCACGTCGAGTATGGATTTCAACGCAATACCGGCCCCATCCAGCGCCCATTGGCGTATGACTTCACCATCGTCGGAAAATCGCTTTGGCATGACTGTGATGGCATTATGCTGCTCTTCATCTTGAAAGTGCCATGTTTTCAATTCTTCGTTGCTTCTAACCATGGCTAAACAGTCATGGTTGGCCAAGTCCTGTGGTGTGATCGGAGTACCTTTCTGCGCCAAATAACTCGGTGAAGCGCATAAGACACGTCGACTTGATGCAAGTTTTCGCGAAATCAGATTGCTGTCTGCCAGCTCTCCGTAGCGTATCACGATATCCAACCCAGACTCGGCTAAGTTCGACAAATTGTCGTTGAGGTACAAGTAGGGAATGACTTCAGGGTACAGGTCACTGAACTCGGATAAAAGAGGCGAAATGTACTGTTTACCAATATCTCGTGGCGCAGAGATTTTCAGTGTCCCCCGAACGTCATTGGTGCCAGTTTGGAGTAAGTTTTCCGTTTCATTGACGCTATCGATGATCGCAAGACAGGCCTGATGATACGTTGCGCCCGAGTCGGTTAACGAGATATGTCGGGTACTTCGATTGAGTAATTTGACACCGTAGCGGGCCTCCAATGATTGCAAGCGCGCTGTGACCGTCGCGGGCGATAACCCTAGTTCTCGGCCAGCGGCAGCAAGGCCGGCATTTTTCACGATGCTGACAAATAGCGTCATGTCTGAAAACTTATCCATGAACTCTCCCCATCGATTATTCAGCTCAATAAAATAATCAATTCGAATAATACTTAATTATCAATTTTTTTCCAATGCTTATACTGACTTCATTGTCATGGGATGGGAGAGAAGTGATGCAAACCAAACAGACGATTTACGTGGTGGTCGGTGGGACATCCGGTATCGGAGCGCACTTGGCGAAACAACTGGAAAGCGAAGAGAGCGTGGTGCATGTCGTGAGTCGTCGAACCGGCGTGGATATTGGGGATGAACAAGCGATACGTCGCTATTTCGACACTGTTGGTGCGTTCGATCATCTTATTGTCACTGCGGGCTCTTCTGCCCCCTTTGGTAAGGTTGTCGATGTTGACATTGCCCAAGCAAAAGGGGCCTTCGATACCAAGTTTTGGGGGGCGATTCACGCCGCGAAACACGGCGCACAATACATCCGCGAAGGAGGATCGATCACGCTGACTTCAGGGATGTTGGCCCGAAAAACCGTAGCAAGTACATACGTAAAAGCGGCCATCAATGCCGCCATGGAAGCGACCGCTAAAGTGCTAGCAAAAGAGTTGGCGCCGATCCGTGTCAATGTTGTGAGCCCCGGCTTAATTCAAACAGACGCGTACAAAAACATGAGTGAGGCAGACAGAACGGCGATGTATGAACGTACGCGCCATCATTTGCCTGTTGGCAAAGTCGGTGAAACCAAGGATGTGACGCAGGCGTACCTACTTGCTATTCAAAATGCGTACATGACCGGCGCCGTTATTGATGTGGATGGAGGAGCGCTGCTTGGCTAACGTCTTTCCCCCTTTGATGAGGAGTCTAATGTGACACTGTACATCTATGAACATTGCCCATTTTGCGCGCGAGTGCGTTATGTCGCCGCCGTGCTTAACATCCCGCTCAACGTGGTGATCGTTGCGTATGACGACGATACGACCACGGTGGACTTGATTGGGGCAAAACAAGTGCCTGTATTGCGTAAAGAGGATGGAGAATGCGTGGCGGAAAGCTTGGATATCATCGATTACTTGATTGAACTGGCGGGGTCGAGTGACCACCGCAAGCCTTCTTTAGCCGCCTTAAAATGGCAACAAGCCGCGTTTTTGCCTCTGCAAAAACTGGGGTATCCGCGCTGGGCGGAGATGGGATTGCCCGAGTTTTCAACCGAATCAGCGCGTTGGGCTTGGCGGATCAAGAAAGAAACTGAGGCGCTAAATTTCGATGCCTTGCTGCGTGATACTGACGATATCGCCAAGGACGTTGAGGGGCTGATCATCGAGGCGAAAGAGATCTTACATCTCGGTTGCGAACTGCAAGCGAGGCTCGTCGATGAGGCGCTTGTGTTCTCGTTGTTACGCGGTTTTTGCAGCGCCACTGCCATCCAGTGGGACTCCGCTGTGAAAAATTGGCTGCTGTCGGCAAGTCATAACACCAACATACCCCTACTTAAGTAAGGATTCCCAAATGAGTAAACTTTTTGAAGCGGTGCAGTTACCAGAGCTGGCGTTAAAAAATCGAGTGGTCATGGCTCCCATGACGCGTGCTCGTACAAGCCAGCCGGGTAATGTCCCAAACCGATTGATGGCAACGTACTATGCGCAGCGCGCCGGTGCGGGGTTGATCATCTCAGAGGCCACCCAGATTTCAGATGATTCGCAAGGGTATTCGTTTACCCCTGGTGTATACACGGATGAGCAAGTGGCAGGCTGGAGAGCAGTGACTCAAGCGGTCAAAGAGCAAGGCGCCGCGATGTACTGCCAACTGTGGCATGTCGGACGCGTATCTCATCCCACTTTCCAACAAGGTCGCGCCCCGCTCGCTCCTTCGGCATTGAAGCCCGTTGACACTCAAGTGTGGATTGCTGATGAACAAGGTGAGGGCCACATGGTTGATTGTATCGAACCTAGGGCGATGAACCAAGCTGACATTGATCGGGTGGTTAGTGACTTTGCTTCGGCGGCCAAACGAGCCATGCAAGCGGGCTTTGATGGTGTCGAGATTCATGGTGGCAATGGCTACCTCATCGATCAGTTTTTACGGACCAACTCTAACCATCGAACGGATCAATACGGTGGGACGCGAGAAAATCGAATTCGCTTTTTGCTGGATGTTGTGGATTCAGTGAGCGCAGCGATAGGCGCGAATAACGTTGGCGTACGACTTGCCCCGTTCATTACGTTCAAAGACATGAATTGTCCCGATATTGTGCCAACGATTTTAGCAGCGTCAAAGCAGTTACAAGCGCGCGAGATTGCGTATCTGCATTTATCGGAAGCCGACTGGGATGACGCGCCCGTTATCCCTGACAGTTTTCGTATTGCTCTGCGTGAATGTTTTACTCACCCAATTATTGTGGCCGGTAGCTACACGCAGGCTCGAGCCGATGAAATCCTTGAGAAAGGGTATGCAGATTTGGTGGCATTTGGTCGACCGTTTGTTTCAAACCCCGACTTGGTCACCCGACTCAAACATCAACACGCTTTGGCGGAGTTAGACGGCACGACTCTCTTTGGTGGGGATGAACGCGGCTATACTGACTATCCCTCGTATGGCTAACGGCGCAAGGTATAACGCCCCCGCGTTGGGGGCAATGGATTGGGTGTTGACGCGCTTAGGCGTCAACACGGTGGCTTTTAAACAACGTAGGAAAGGACAGCAATGAAAGGGATAGCCAAAACAATACTGGCAGTAGGTATCATGACGGTGAGCTCGGCGCAGGCGCTTGAGCTGACGAGCGATGACATTCGCGAAGGTCATCCGATGGACAAGACCTTTGAGTTTCAGGGGTGGGGGTGTGATGGTGGTAACCTGTCGCCGCAATTGACGTGGAAGGGTGCCCCACCAGGAACCAAGAGCTTCGCGATCTCGGTGTACGATCCAGATGCCCCAACAGGCAGTGGCTTTTGGCATTGGTTGGCGTTTAATATTCCGGCGTCTGTCCATACCCTGCCGCGCGGCGCAGACATTAAAAAGTTAGGTGGAACGGAATCACGCATTGATTTTGGCACTGCTGGCTTTGGTGGGGCATGCCCACCCGTGGCAGATGGCATGCATCGCTATCAATTTACTGTTTGGGCTTTACCGACGGCGAAACTGGAATTAGATGAGCAAACGCCCGCCGCGGTGGTTGGGTTTACTTTAAATAGTATGGCTCTGGATAAAGTCACATTAACAGCGACTTATACGCGCTAGTTGCCGTTAGGCGGGGCTTGCTCGTCGTTTGAGGCGCGTTCACTTACGGCGTTTTTGGTGGTGGTTGTAGTGAAAGATCCTTACTGTAAAGAGCCGCCGGGTAGCCAGGATCGTACCCTTGTAGTCTTGGCGTCGCGAGCCGATTTGTGACGCCAAAGTATAAAGGGATCAGCGGCATGGTTCCCAAAAGGTGCTCCTCGGCCTGCTGGTAGAAATGGACGCGTTCTTCGGTGGTGTCTGCGAGGCTGGCTTTCTCAAGGAGTGAGTCATAGAAGCGGTTGTGATAGTACTTTCCGCCAAGTGCATCACTGGCCAAGTAAGAAAGAAACGCACTGGCCTCATTGTAGTCCGCGCACCACCCCATGCGAGCGATTTGATATTCTCCCAGTCGAGTGCTGGAGAGGTAACTTTTCCACTCTTGGTTGAGTAATTCGACTTTGACAGGCAAGGTCGATTGCCACATTGCACTGATGGCTAAGGCGATTTTTTTGATCGAATCGCTGGTGTTGTATAGGAGCGTTAGGTGCAGGGGGTGGTCTTTTGTATACCCTGCTTGTGCGAACAACTGCCGAGCAAATGAATCTCGGCGACTCTGCGTGAGATTAGCTAAGGCAGGTTGCCAGTTCGGGGCATCTTGCGTAGTCGGGGGGATCAAATGGTAGGCAGGGATTTGGCCTTGTGCAAGCAGACGATCGGTAAGCACATTTCGGTCGATGGCGTAAGCTAGTGCCTGACGCACTCGAACGTCGTTAAGCGGGGGACGTAACGTATTAAATTGGTAAAACTCTGTGCATAGATTGGGTTTACGCAAAAGGCTCTCTGGCTGTTCTCGACGCAGTCGGGTGTAGTGTTCTAGAGGGACTGTAGAAGTGAGGTCTATCTCCCCCGTCATAAAGCGGTACATCTCAGAGATCGGGTTGTCAAGCGCGAGATAGGTCACTCGTTCGAGCTCGGTATTGGCATGATCCCAGTAACTGGGGTTTCGGCCAAGCTCTAGACGTTCGTTAATCACCCATTCAATCAACAGGAAGGCGCCATTGGTCACGATATGTTGAGGTTGAGTCCAGTGATCGCCAAAGCGTTGTATCGTTTTTTGGTGGACAGGAAGAAAGCTCGTATGCGCCAACATATGGACAAAGTAGGGAACAGGGCGATCGAGTTCGACAAGGAGTGAATGAGGGCCCTCTGTCTTGACTCCCAGTGCTGAGACTGGAGAGGTACCATCAATGATCGCTTGAGCGCCTCGAATGTGCGCCGCGCTGAGAAACCAGGCATACGGAGAAGCCGTGCTGGGGTCGACGGCTCGGCGCCAACTGTAAACATAGTCCTGTGCCGTGACGGGCTCGCCATTTGACCAAAAAATGTCATCACGAAGGGTAAATCGGTAGTGTTGATGATCGTTGGTTTGCCAATGGTGGGCATTTGCGGGCACGATGTCACCGCGGCGGTTGGTGGTCACCAGGCCTTCAAACAAATCACGCAGCACATTGCTTTCGGCCACACCTTGCGCTTTATGCGGATCTAAGGTGGCGACTTCGACACCATTACCGATAGTCAGATGGTCAGCGCTCGCTGATAAAGAAAACAGTGAGAGTAGAATTAGGTGAAAGAGGGAAGTTTGAGCGGTATTCATAAGGCTGGGTCCGGTAGCAAAAAAAAAGCAGTGAGAGGGCTCACTGCAAAACGGGGAGGAACTGTGGAGTCGCCTCGTGGTCTCCATTAATCATCGGAAAGTAATTAACTTATGGTTGTTTGTTGACTCATAGCCGCCAACGATCTGTGAATCAACACGACTTAATGTAAACCCAACACTCGTCTACAACTATTTATTAACGCGTATTAAGTGTCATTATTTAATGCAATATAACTAAAATTATTGGTGTGAATACCGCTATACGCATGGGGCTGATTCTAAAAAATTAATTTTAAAACATACAGTTATCATTTAGGCCCATCGCCGGTGTGTAGGTTCACGTTGGGCGAGGTGACGGACTAATAGGGATTGATTTTGCTTGTCGACGAGGCTATATGATGAGTATGAATTTGCGGGAGAAGGGTAGGAATATGGAGATTCAGGAACAACACAAAATTTTATTGAACAAAGGTCGTTTACGGGCACAACTGAAACACTGTTCTAGTGACGATTTGATGTTAGCTATCGACAATCTCACCACCGTGATACAAGAGCGTCGCCAAACGACGTTGAACAACAAACTAGCAAAAATCGCCCAACGGATTGATAGAGAAGGGATCGACGTTTCGTTATTACTTGCTCGACTTGGACAAATGACCACCTCCGGCTCAACAAGTCAAAATGGAGCTTAATTTGACTGGCCAAGTGATAAACGATCAGCAGCGAACGGGATAATTCAAGGTGGCGAACATGCTGATGCTCAGCCTGAGCATAGACAAGATAGGCGTGTAGATTCGTGATTAGGGCCGTCACCTTGGATCGAACTGCGTTGTTTGCTTTGGTTCTTAGGAATCGAGGGTTTGTGTTGACCGACTCTGGTGATAGCCACACTGGCGAAGAGGTCGTGATTGACTGGCCAGATCCGTCGACCTTGTCCCGTGTGTGTTGGCGGTTATCTTATGCGGGCATGCGAGCGGAAACGGGCTTCATCGACCTCCATGGGGCTCCGCTTGTACGATTGTGTTGAGTTTAGAGGCGATCTTGCCGTCCCACTTTGTGGCTGATGACATTGAGGCCATCGCGGGCCTCACCGCTTCAATATTAGGTCAAGATTGCGATCTTAAAAGGACGGGCATCATCATTCATGAACTCCTGCTATGAAAAGGGTTTGCTCCAAAAGACAGGTAAGGCATTGAAGACACTCAATAGATTAATAACAATGATCCCCAGCCCAAAAACAAAGACGATGAGTAAGGTAATGTTTCCACCATACACGCGATAGGTAGGGGAAGGGTTGTGACGCTTTTGGCGGGTTTTATACACTAACAATGCTGGAATGAGGCACATCCAAATTGCTGCGGCGGCGGCGGCCAGCGCAATAGCACTCACAAAACCAAAAGGCAGCAGTAATGAACACAAAAGAGGCGGCAAAAACGTTGCGGCCCAGGTTTTGGTGCGTCCTCGGCGACTGTTATCGAAATGCAACATGTCGGCCAAAAAGTCAAATACCCCCAAACCCACACCGACGAAGCTTGACAATAAAGCGGCGGTCGAAAAGCTGTTGATGAATATGGTTGTGTAGCGATGGGGAATGAACTGGTTTACCGCTTCAAGTAACGCGTCAATGTTACCACCTTGTTCGATCACGGCATGGAAAGCAGCCTGAGGTAAGTTACCATAAACGCACACCAGCCATATTGCGTAGCATAGAAAGGCAATAGACGTCCCCCCAATCAGAGAATATTGCGCCATGCGCTCATTGCGATAATAATCGCGCATTGACGAGACGGCATGATGATAACCAAATGAGGCGACGGCGATCGGAAACAGTGCCCAGATGTATTGGCTCTGCTGCCAGCTAACAATGCCCACTACGTGGTCGACATCGATATGAAAGGCCAGTTGAGTCGCACTGAAGGCAAAAGTGAAAATCACGATGATCATCAGTAAAACAGAAAGGCGATCCACCCAAAAAGTGGAATGCCAGACCACGTAAGAAAAGAGGGCAGTAAACGCAATCGAAGCATAGGGCACCGAGATGTCAAGATACTGATGGAGGAGTTGCCCGGCTGAAGAAATGTATGCATACAATAAAATGGCCCCCACGAAGTACACCATGATGTTGTTCAACCAGGTCATTGGGGTACCCAGTAAGTCTTGAGTCAGCGTTGAAAAAGAAGAAGTGTAAGGGTAGGTTTGGAGAACCTCTAGGATCAAGCAGCCACTGAGGGTCATCACTATCATGGTGACAAACATAGTAAAGAGTGACCACAGTGTCCAAGCCCCCGCCCCGACGGTCGGTAGACCAAGCATTCCAGCCCCAATACAGATGCTTGCGATGATGCATACTCCGCCGATTAAAGATGGTTTTTTTGATTGAGATGTTGTTTCCATTGTCAGGTTCGCTCTTATTGTGTCGTCTCGCAAGTCGCTAAGAAGAGACGGTTTTGTTACAGGGGGACGTGACGTTCGGCTAGCGATTTCAATGATGTTGGCAATCTTGGCTCTTTGACGCCACTGGCGGCTACTTTATGCGAGCGCGATATTGGGAGCAGGTTATTACTTTTTATTAACGGTAATAATGTGAAGTCTCAGCGCTGTATGTCATCCGCCTCGTCTGAGAATGATGATTCAGTCTTGTATCCAACCTAGCGTTTCGATTGTATTGATGCTTCCATGGTGATGGGCGATGATTGGGGAATTATTGATAACTTTAGCAGATGATTAGGACTAATAGAGGTGGTGTTTCGGACTTAATATCGAGGTGATTTTCTCCAACTGTCTGATGTAATAGATTTTTTTGAAATTAGTGCAATTGAGTTCATGGTTGGTTTTTAAACATGTTCCGTTAACATATAGCGTATCAACAACGACGTATGAGGAAAGTAACGTGTACCAAGAACTTAGCGAATTGCTCGATGAGATCGGTTACGCTTTTGACAAGCATGAGCTAAAAATCTGTACTCTTCGAGCTCATAAAAATAAGGTTATCAAAGCCATGCTGGCTAAGGCCAGAGAGTTAGAGTTTGATATGTCGACCAACATCGCAAAAAGTGTTCTGTCCTCTATCATTAGTCAAGAAGAGATTGATGAACAAGAAGCCATCGAAATTCTTACCGATTACGTGACAAGTGACGTGTCTAAACAGACTACGATGCGCGAACGTTTGTTTGCTGCGGCGATCCGCAAAAGCGAGGACTTTCACATTGTCATGTTACTAAATGGTGAGGGGGCTCGACGTGTTGTATAAAGAAGTGCTGCGTGAACGCGCGAAAGAGGCGCTGCGCTGCGCACGCCTGCTTGAACTCAATACCGCAGAGCGCCATACAAAGGTATGTTTGATTGCCTGTATCGCCGATACTGACATCCACATCAACAATATTGGCGAGGTATTAAGCTTGTCTATTTCGAACCCAACGCAACTGTTGGTCGGAGCCTTTGAGAAAAGTGAGCTGATTGGACTCATCCAGCCGTTGATCGAGAACAACGGGGAGCCAGTCCTACCGTATCGAAAATAGCTACCTGTGCATTTAACGCTTTGTTAAGCCGCTACGGTGTCATGGATGCCCGTAGCTTTGTCATTGGCTTAACAGTATTAGAATGTGCCTGCCAAAATCCCTTTCTCTAGTCAGAAACATTACCTTAAATGTGACGAGCCTATTTTAGGGTTCAATCACCTAATTATCATGATAATTAGATTGCTCTAATAGTGAACAATTAAATGACATTTATTTTTGCAACTAGGGCGTTGTCATTGGATCTGTCGTGGAAGCAGTTCATCAATTTTCCTTTTTCCGAATAGTAAGTAAGAAAATCGATTAAATCGTGACATGAAATTGATCTTACTCCCAAGTCAATGACTGTACCTGCATGATGCTTATTAAATTCAGAACCAACACGAATCAAAACCTTATCGGGTGCAAATATATTTTTTGCTTTGATAAGCATGGATCTGACTTTATTTTTACGCTTTGATTTGTCCCTAAATACTGGAGTTTGGGGAGGGGTACCTTTGAACGTAATATCATAACTGTTGGTGCTTGAAACGGCATTGGCGATCTGTTTTCCGATGGTATAGCCATCCAACACGACATCTTTAATGTTTGACAGATTAACCGCTGAATTCCCGATGGAACTGTTGGGGCTTGTCGCTTTCGATTTTGGGGAAACCACATTGCCCCCTTGGGCAACGATTTGCTCGGCAAGCATACCCGTAGCGGTTTTGACGCCCTCTCCAGCCTGGCTTGGAACGAGGCCTTGCAGAACTGGCGAGACGGTCTCCCCAAATTTCGGGCCTGCCCAAGCCATAGCGATACCGGACAGGTTATGGATGACGGCGTCGGCAAATGGGTTTTCTACCGCTGCGTTCAAAGCATCGCTTGGTTTGTTGATCCAAACTTTAATGCTCTCATAACGGTTTGTGACGTAAAAATACCGTGGATTGCGTGTCTCCATTTTGTCGAGTCCCACCACGATCGCCTCAAGCGTTCCGGATAGGCAGACATCTTTTACCGAGACGTCGTAAGGGCCTTTAAGGAGGCTGTTGGGGGAAGCGAGATCGATAATTCCTCGAACGGCGATACCAAGTTTTCTATCGGCTGCACACCCGTTTGCTTCATAGCAAATAGTGGCGTCGTCTGGGCTCCATGGGGCTTTCATGCGTTCCCTCTCTTTATCACAATAAGGTTTATGTCAACAAGATATAAATGGGTGAGGAAAATAAAAATAATATCCTTACGAAAATTATAACTTTGTTCAAATAAATAGGGTTTTTATTATTGATTGACAAAGTTAAATGACTGTCCACTCTTTTTCAAGTCGCAATAAGAAATAACAGTTTTTATTCCAACGAACTTTAGGTTGTTATTTTTTATTATGCAACTCAATAGATACTTTATTTAATTGTGATGATTCATGGCGTGAATGGACCGCTAAAATGACATATATGGTGGTTTTCTCAAACCAATGAAAATATAAACTGTCGTCGTCTATCAGTAAATTTCGCCTTTGGGAAAACAAAGACATGGCGAAATATATTCACGATACCTTAATTAGCAAATTATGAGAGTCTATGCCATTTTTAAAATCTCAGGCTGAACAGCTTTCTCAACCAATCAGTGATGAGTTGGTGTGTGGTGTTTACTTGAAAATGGACAAAAGTGCGTTTCGTCCATTACGGAATGAGTTCAACGTTGCGCAAACCGCATTGCGTAAACTCAGTCAGAATCCGGCAGAAAGCGAAAAAGACGAGTTGATAGCCGCGTGTCACGCAAGTTGGCAGTCCTTGTCCGAGCGTTTGCTTGAAACTTTCGCCCACACCACGCGAGACATCGAGTTAATTTCTTGGTTTATCGCGGCTCAATGTTTACTCGACCCTAGTCTTGAGAGTGCGGCCAATAGCATCGAATGGTTGGCGGACTTGGCAGAGCAGCACTGGGATCACCTCAACCCCGTCTTGACTGAAGAAAAACTCATATCCGACGAGAGTGCGGCCATCGCCAAGCAACAAGCTGAAGCGAAAATTAAGGCGTTGATGCAATTGGTTGGCGAGAGTGAAGAGAGCTGTTTGCTGTATGGGCCACTGCTTCAACTTCCCTTGGTCGGAACGGTAACGTTTTATGATTACCAAAGCGCCGAGCGCCGAGGTGAAACCAGTCAATTAAAGTCGTCTCTTTCCGCAGTAGTCGCTCAGGAGCGCGCTGCCATCACCGCTAAATTGGGCAATTTGAGCCAAGCACTCGCGCAGTTGGATAGATTGCGCGTAAACGTCGCTCAGCGAAGCCAAGCATTAGGCGTCAAAGCGGCCAATTTTGGCTTCGTGACGGGATTACTGCGTCGCGTGGACCAAGCGCTATTTCATCTCACTGGGATCAAAGTGACGGCGACGACGGAGCCGAAAGCCGCAGCGTCTGCTGATGAGCCTTCTGTGGCTTCCGAGTCCACGATTATTGAGCCGTCGACTTGTACATCGGAGCCTTTGCAGCCTGAGACAACGTCACAGCACCTCCATGCCGGGAACTTGTCCGCGTTGGGCGCGCTCAACAATATGAACCGTGATCTGGCGTTCCATCTATTGAGAGAGATCGCGGACTATTTTCGCCAAAGCGAGCCGCATAGTCCTAGCGCTTTCATGTTAGAGAAGGTGATTCGTTGGGGCTATCTCCCTCTGCCAGAGTTGCTGCAAGAGATGATGGCAGAGAAAAGCGCTGACTCGGTCAGTGCAATGTTTAATGCCGTTGGGCTCAATCACCTTGAGCAGGTGACTCTGCCTGAAGTGACACGCCCAGCGATCACCCCGGTGCCTTCGGTGGCTCCGCAAGTTTCGGAAGCACCAAGTGCCCAAGAGTTAGTATCACAGACTTCCCCTGTCGATACCCAACCTCAACAAGATGACGAACCTAAATCCTCAGCAAAATCTGGCTTGAGCTGGTAATCGTCTTTTTAAAAATAAGGAAAAAACATGGCAAGTATTTATATGCGCGTTAGCGATCTTCAAGTTGAAGGGGCGGCAACAATTGGTCAGCTTGAAACGGCTGAGGGCAAAAATGAAGGTTGGTTTGCTATCAACTCCTATGCGTGGGGCGGTGCACGTAACGTTGCGATGGACATTGGTAACAGCACCAATGCTGACTCCGGTATGGTTGGTGTGAGCGAAGTCAGTGTCACTAAAGAAGTGGATGGTGCGTCGGAAGACCTTCTGTCTTACCTATTTAACCCAGGCAAAGACGGTCGTACGGTTGAGATCGCGTTCACGAAACCAGCGAATGAAGGCCAAGGTGTGGAAGTGTACTTCCAAATCAAACTCGAAAAAGCACGTTTGGTTTCTTACAACGTGAGCGGCACAGACGGCTCACAACCTTTTGAGAGCCTGTCGCTGTCTTACACGTCGATTTCTCAGAAGCACCACTATGAAAAAGTGGGCGGCGAGCTGCAAAGCGGCGGCGTTGTGACCTACGACTTACCGACCGGAAAAATGACGTCTGGTAAGTAATCCTTCAAGGCGCATTATCGCTCATAGTGCGCCTGTTTTTAGCCAATCTCTAAACTAGGACACTGTTATGTCATTGAACTCGCAACACAAGCGCGTCAGTAAGAACCGAGTCAGCATTACGTACGACGTGGAAACCAATGGTGCTGTTGAAACCAAAGAACTGCCGTTTGTCGTCGGTGTAATTGGTGATTTCTCGGGCCATAAACCGGAATCGGAAAAAGTCGCGCTTGAAGAGCGTGAATTTACTGGCGTTGATAAAGACAACTTCGACTCTGTGATGGGGCAAATCCACCCACGTTTGTCGTACAAAGTGGACAACAAGCTAGCAAAAGACGACACCCAATTTGATGTGAATTTGAGCTTTCGCTCGATGAAAGATTTTCATCCGGAGAATCTGGTTGAGCAGATCGACCCACTTAAGCAGTTAGTTGAGACACGTAATCAACTCAAAGTGTTGTTGAGTAAAGCGGACCGCTCAAGAGATCTCGAGAGTTTGTTAAAAGAAGTTCTACAAAGTACAGACGCCATCAATGGCTTAGCTGAGGAACTTGGTTTAAATCAGGAGGGCGGCGAATAATGTCGGTAGAACAACAAGCAACGCAAAATGTGGCAGAAGCAGAGGCTTCACTGAGTTTTCTTGATCGTGCGATCAGTGCGACCGCCCAGACGCCAGTCGATACAACAAAAGAGTTGTTGAGCATTATGACGGCCCAAGCGCTAGAAGGGACCGTTACATGGGATAAAAACCTGACACTGACGATTGAGAAAGCCATCGGCCAGCTTGATCGCAAGATCTCTGAGCAGTTGTCTACAGTGATGCAAAACGCTGAGTTCCAGAAAATGGAAGGGTCTTGGCTGGGTCTGCAAAAACTCGTTAAAAATAGCGAGTTAGGACCAGATTTAAAGATCAAACTGGCGGATTACACCAAAGAAGAACTGCTTGAGCAATTCGAAGATGCCCCAGCAATTGATCGTAGCCGCTTTTTCAACATGGTGTACCAGGAAGAATTTGGTACGGCCGGGGGTCAGCCTTACGGTGCTCTCCTTGGGGATTACGAGTTTGGTTACGGTGACGAAGATGTTTCTTTGCTTCGTTACATGGGCGAAGTCGCGTCGGCATCTCACTCTCCATTTGTTGCGGCGGCAAACGCTGGCATGTTCGATTTCAATTCATTCAGTACCTTTGCTGAAGGTAAGCCAGTCGCTACAGGCTTTGACTCGCCAGCGTATGCAAGTTGGAATGCATTCCGTGAAAGCGATGACTCGCGTTACGTAGCGCTGACCTTACCTAAGACAATGGCACGCTTACCCTACGGCGCGGATACGGTGCCAGTGAAGTCTTTTGCGTTTGAAGAGTTGAAAACGCGTGACAACGGCCAAGCCATTGTGTCATCAGACAACGAGTTTGTTTGGAGCAACGCAGCGTATGAATTTGGCTTACTCATGACTCAAGCCTACACAAAATACGGTTGGTGTACGGCGATTCGTGGTACGGAAAATGGCGGCAAAGTTGAAAACTTACCGAACTTTACGCACGTGTCAGATGCCGGTGATCTACTGCAGCAATGCCCGACGGAGGTCAACTTTACCGATGAACGCGAGAAAGAACTGAGTGATCTGGGCTTCTTGCCGCTCGTGCATTACAAAAACACGAACTACGCGGTGTTTATGGGCGCGCAGACGACGCACAAGCCAAAGACTTACACAGATCCTGATGCAACTGCAAACGCCGCAATTTCAGCTCGTTTACCTTATACGATGGCTAGTAGCCGCATTGCTCAGTACCTCAAAGTCATGGGCCGTGACCGCATTGGGTCTAACTTAAATCCAAGCGATGTTGAGCGTGAGCTGAACAGTTGGATCAATCAGTACGTGAACCCAAATGCGATTGGCAACGATGCGAAAGCCACGCACCCGTTGGTAGAGGCAAAAGTCACCGTCGAAGAACAAGCTGGCCGACCTGGTGCTTATTCAGCGGTGGCCTACCTGCGTCCTTGGCTACAGATGGAAGAATTGACGACCTCGTTACGTATGGTCGCAAATATCCCTGGTTAATCTGATTCGGGGGCTTGTTGCCCCCGAATGTTTTGCATTGAGTTTTTGATGAAAGTTGACTCCGAAATACCACTCAGCCCAATAGGCTCTTCCGCCTGGCAGGCCTTATTAGCTAAGGCGCCACGTCAATCAAAAGCGCAAATCAAAGCATGGCTTACTCGTTTGATTGCTCAGCTTGATGCACTGCTCAGTGAGCAGTTATCTGAAGTCATTCAGCATCCGCAGTTTCAGCAATTGGAAGCGTCTTGGACTGGAATCGAATCTTTAACAGAGGTTCAAGTTTCGCAGCGTCGTGTGAAAATTAAGCTGCTCGATGCCAGTTGGCAAGTGGTGGCTTCCGATCTTAACCATTCATTCGATTTAAAGCATTCGGGGCTGTATCAGAAATTATATGCCAACGAGTTTGATACGGCGGGAGGAGTGCCTTTCGGGCTTGTCATGGTTGACCATAAGATCAGTGCCGACTACAACCCAGATCAAGAGTGGGATGACTTATTCACTCTTCAACTGTTATCTGAGTTGGGTGAAATGGCATTTTGTCCAATGGTGTTAGGTGTTGATGAACTCTTTTTTGGGGATGACCCTCGTCGACAACTGCATGATCGAGCTCGTATAGACCGTATTCTAAGCAGCCGTGATCTCGTGTCGTGGCAACTGCTACGAGGGCGCAGCTCGTCACGTTTTCTCCACTTAGTGATGCCAGAGTTTTTAATGCGCCAACCTTATCAGCATTGTCCTGCTGGCTTTCTGTTTAACCAAGAACAACGTGAGCATTGTGCCTTATGGGGGAACAGTGGCTACCTGGTCTTGAGTAATGTGATGCGCGAGTTTGACCGCATCAGTTGGTTTGGGTTTTTGCGTTCATACGATGACACTGGAAACTATGGAGCGGTAGTGCCGAACTCTGGATCACTGCGCACGAAAGTAGACTTGTTTGCGGAGGACGATGGCTTTTGGGCCGCGCAGGGATTCATGCCCTTAACGAGCCTTTATTTGAGTGATCAAAAAGGATTTTTTAGCAATCAGTCCGTCTGGCAAGCCCCGAGCCCAGATCAACGTCAACTAGGAATGCTACAGACCAATTTGATGGCCTGCCGATTTGGTCACTACATCAAAGCACAAATCCGTGATCAGGTTGGACGATACGACAGTGTGGAAAGTTGTCGACGTAGCCTTGAGCGGTGGCTGGATCAATACATCAGCAACGTGAGCTATGGAGAAGACTCGATCTTAGCGCGGTATCCCCTCCGTTCCTGCTATGTGCGAATTGAAGAGTCAGAACACGATAAGACGCGTTATCTGTGTGAAATCATGCTCCAGCCTCAGTATCAGTTTGAAATGATGGACGCCAAAGTCGTGTTGACCGCGTCGGTATCTGGACAAGAAGTGGGAGAGAGTCAATGAGTCTAATGGCAAAACTCAATCAGGGGTGGCGCAATGACATTGATGCCGTCCGCGACGTCATTGTGGATAACGTTTGTGATTTGATCTCGAGTCGGGCACCTCTTTGGTCGAACGAGCCATCTATCCCAGAAGCGACCATTGCTGGTTTGGGGATGCGAAACATAGCTCGCGCACAAAGTAAGACAAACACTGCCGACATTATTGATGAAATTGAAGCGCTAATCCGTATCTATGAGCCACGTTTAACGCAGGTTGAAATTGAGGTGCAGGAAGGGACAAACGCGACGAACCAACTGAGTTTTCGTCTGTCTGCTGTGGTCCACTCGGATCTTGGCGATGAAGCCATCGTGTTGGACTCCTTTCTGGATCTCAGCAGCAACAAACTTGATGTAAGGAAGTCTAATTTTGTCTAATTCATTGCTTTCCTATTTTGAACAAGAGCTGCGTTTTATTCGCAATGAAGCCACACAATTTGCCGAGCGCCACCCAGGGGCAGCGCGCGCGCTCACTATACGCAAAGACAGTATTGATGACCCACAGATCGCTCGTCTGATCGAAAGTGTTGCACTGATGAACGGTAAGTTACAGCAGCGTCTTGATGACTCTTATCCGGAACTGACCGAAAGCCTGGTTACCTTGCTGTTTCCGCATTACTTAAGACCGATCCCGTCCTATACCATGCTGGATTTTGAAGTGGAGAAGGACGCCAATGCTAAGCATATGATTCCCAAAGAGACGGAATTCGACTTAATGGGGGAAGGGGAAGAGCCGTTAGTGTTTCGAACGACGGAGGACATCGAGATTTTTCCGATCTCCGTCTCGTCAGCCGACGTGTTATTTGCACCTTTTGAACTGGCTAAGCCATCAGGGGCAGAGAGTGCGAAGGCAATGTTGGAGCTGACCATCACGGCGACCGATGAAGGCATTGAACTCAGTGAGTTGGGTATGGAAAGCCTCACTCTGCACCTCAAAGGAGAAAGCCACTTTGCTTTGCGTCTTTATGATGTCTTGGCTCAAGGTGTTGCTCAGGTGGCACTTCAATGCGAAGGCGGTGCGGTGCTACTGGGACCATCGGCATTGCAACCCATTGGTTTTGACGCTGAGAACACGGTATTGCCCTATCAGGCAGCCAGTTTTGGTGGGTTCAAACTGCTGACTGAGTTCTTTATGTTTCCCGAGCGTTTTCAGGGGTTTAGTCTCGATTTGACGCGCCTTGGTCAACGACGTCTAGGGGCGGAATGTCGGCTTCAAATCTTCCTTGATGAAATCAGTGTGGAGCAGGCGCGAAGCATCCAGACCCAGCACTTTTCATTGTTTAGCGTCCCTTTGGTGAACTTGCACAGCAAGATCTCTGAGCCTATCCATATTGACTTCAGCCAGAAGCAATATCCGGTGTATCTCGACAGTAATCAACGCAGTGATTTGGAAGTATTTTCTGTCGACGAGGTGGTGGATGTTACAGAGGGTGAACCGTGTGTGGTGCCGCCTCTGTACGGGGAAAAATACACCAGCACAAACAATTCATTGCGATGGCAACTTGTGCAAAGTATCCATGAAAGAGGGGTGCTGAGCAGCAGTTTGAAAGTGGCGGACTTGGGACACGTCAGTGCGAAGGTAGGGGAGCGCGTCTGGACTGTCACCACCACGGCTAGCGATGGTGTGAGCGCAGGTTCACTCCCAGTAACAAGTCAAATTGCTTGTCGTGATGCACTGACAATACCTGCCACAATGAGTTTGTCACGCAGGCCGACGTTGCCAGTACGAAGTCGAGACGCCAATAAGAATGTGTGGGCGCTGCTGTGCCACTTGCATTTTAACTACCATGCCATTTTGGGTACCGACAATCCAACGGCTACCTTGAGAAATGTACTGGAGTTGTACAACCACAATCAAGCCGTGCAGAACCAAGTATATATTGATGCCCTACTGGAGATTACCCAAGAGCAGGTTGTGGCACCGCTCCGTGTCTCTGGCAAAACGTGTTTTGCCTACGGAACAAAGATCGCTGTGACGTTAGAAGCCAGTAACGTGAATGGGGGCATTGCTTTGTTTGCCCACTTACTGGATCGATTCTTTGCCTACTTTGCGGGCTTTAACAGCTTCACGCAGTTGGATGTTTATCTCGAAGGACAAGATGGTGTTTATCTGTCCTTCCCAAGGAGAACCGGGTGCAAGAGTCTATTGTAAGTCGATTGACCTCGGGTGGCTTCGCGGGTCAGTTGGAAAAGGCGTGGCAGATGTTCAAGCATCAAGCGCATCTGGCGGGGCAACGACCTGAAGTCAGGTTCAAAGCCGAAGTTCTTCCTGCCTATTACCAGACTCAGGTGTCTCAAGTCACGTCTGACCGAGCTGGGACATTCATCGTGTCAACTTCGGTTGCTGCGTTGTCTGGCAATGGAGGAGCGATGCCCCGAGCGATGTACAGCGGCGCGCTCTCAGCGCGATTTGAACGGGGGGACGAAGCCGCCTGTGATTTCTTTGACACGTTTAACAACCGCTATTACCGCCTGCATTGTGAGACCGAACAAAAACACGATCTGGCCTATCAAGTTGAAGAAGAGCACTTCCATTGGAACCAACACCGTCAGTCGATGACTGGCATGCTGTCTTCACTGGCTGGTCAGACGGGAGAGATGCGCGCTATACCCGAAGATCACTTGGTGCAATACACCGGACTGCTTGGGCTGAAGCTGACGTGTCCGCTCGCCTTGAAAGCGTTGCTGGAGGACTATTTTGACGCGGAGTTTGATATCGCCCGAAGTGGACTAGAGTACCTCCCTCTTACGGAATGTTCGTTAACCCAAATTGGGCAGAGTGGTCAGAATCAACAGCTTGGGATAGGTGCGTTGGCAGGGAAGAGTACACCGATGCTTGGGCACAAACTCGCGATCAAAATTTGTCCAAGAAACTACGCTCATTACCTTGCCATTCGGCATGACGAGAAAATGATACATGCGATTGATCATATGGTGCGCAGTTACATGGGGGTCAATACCAAGTTTGCTTTGTACATGAAAGTGCGAAGCCAGTACCTGCCGCGAGTCACGCTCTCTTCCGACCATCAGAAAGCACTGCGAATAGGGCAGTCTGCGTGGATGGACAATCAATCAACCCAACCACAGTTTGTGGAAATGCCACTGGCGAAAAGTTAGGAAAAAAGAATGATCAACATTGAACTGCAGAGCTTGGTTAAAAGGCTGACACCAGCGTTAAAAAACGCTTTAGAGTCAGCCGCTGGTGAATGTGTCAGCCATACTCATTTCTCGATAGAGCCAGAACATTGGTTCTTGCTGTTGCTGCAGCAAAGTAAAGGATGGGATGCGGCGTTGCAACAAGCATCCTTATCGAAAGCTCAAATCCTCGAGCGTTGTCATGCTCATTTAACAGGGTTACCTCGTGGGAATGACTCGTCCCCCGCGCTGTCACCAGAGTTGGTTGAGTTACTGAAAGATGCCTGGATGTTAGCCTCGCTGAATAATCAACAATCGGTTGTCAACGAGTATCACGTTCTCATGGTGCTTAAACAGCGAATGGAACAGAGCACTTACAATGGTGTCTTGAGTGGCTGGGTGACAACGTTATCGTCAGAGTGGTTGCGCCAGCAGGCTTTGGCGGCCAATACGCCCAGTCCAATCTCGGAGACGTCCGAAAGCATGGTCTCAGCCCGTGGTGATTCCACCACGCCGGCTTTGGACAAGTACTCGCAAAATTTAACGGAGGCCGCACGAAGCAGAACGTTAGACCCGATCACGGGGCGTGGTGATGAAATTCGTAAGGCGATTGACATCTTGTGCCGTCGACGTCAAAACAGCCCCATCTTAGTCGGTGATCCCGGTGTGGGAAAAACCGCTATCGTTGAAGGATTGGCACAAGAAATTGTCAATGGCAATGTCCCGCCTGCGCTCGAGAATGTTGAGCTGCGAAGCCTTGATCTATCCCTACTCCAAGCGGGTGCGAGCATTAAGGGGGAATTCGAGAATCGCTTAAAAGATGTCATCAATGAAATTAAGCAATCGCCGACACCGATCATCATGTTTATTGATGAGGCGCACACGCTGATTGGCGCCGGAGGCGCTGCAGGTCAAAACGATGCGGCGAACATTCTTAAACCAGCCCTGGCTCGGGGGGAATTTCGCTCTTTAGCGGCGACGACGTGGGCGGAGTACAAACAATACTTTGAATCGGATGCGGCACTGACGCGACGCTTTCAAGTCGTGTCTGTTGACGAGCCGAGTGCTGAGGATGCGGTGCATATGCTACGCGGCGTTAAACGAAGCTTGGAAAAGCACCACAGTGTCAAAGTGATGCAGCAAGCCATTGATGCGGCTGTGTCGTTGTCTATCCGTTATTTACCCGAACGCAAGTTGCCGGACAAGGCGATCAGTTTGTTGGACACTGCGTGTTCACGAATTGGGTTAAGCCAAAGTGCCACTCCACGTCAAATGGAGGCGGTGGCAGAGCAAATTCGCTATACCCGCAATGAAATTGACACGCTATCGCATGAAGCGGCCTTATGGTCGATGGATGACCCTCGATTAGCGACGGCAAAGCAGCGGTTGACCACCTTAGAGGCTGAACATGAGGCCATTGAATCACGCTGGAATGAGGAGCGTGATTTAGTGACGTCAATCCTCGAATTGCAAACTCGTCTGGATGAGGAGCTGCAAGATCAGGGCGAGATCACGTCCAATGAACTAAGAGACACGTTATCTGAGAAAATGGCGGCATTGGCCGAACTGCAAGGCGAGCAGCCATTGGTTCTGCCTCAGGTGACGGCACAGACGATCGCGGAGGTGGTTGCACTGTGGACTGGGATCCCTGTCGGCAACATGTTAAGCCAAGAGGTCGAGCGACTGATGGCGCTTGAGTCACACATTGGTGAACGTGTTATTGGTCAGATCACCCCAATTGCTGAGTTGTCACAGGCGATACGTCTTTCGCGAGCGGGATTAACGGATCCGCGCAAGCCTGTCGGTGTGTTCTTAATGTGTGGACCGAGTGGGGTCGGCAAAACTGAGACGGCGTTGGCTTTAACTGATTTGCTGTATGGGGGCGAGCGTAATATCACCACCATTAACATGACGGAATTTAAGGAAGCGCATAAGGTCTCGATGCTGCTGGGCTCGCCAGCAGGCTATGTTGGATACGGAAAAGGAGGCGTTTTAACGGAAGCGGTACGCAAAAACCCTTACTCAGTACTCCTGCTGGATGAAATGGAAAAAGCGCACCCAAGTGTGCATGACATCTTCTATCAAATCTTTGATAAAGGGGCGATTTCAGACAGCGAAGGTCGCCATGTCGATTTTCGCAACACCATTATCATCATGACCTCAAACGCCGCGGACAGTGCCGTCGTAGATGCTTGCTCAGAAGAGCGACCTGACGTTCCTTCTCTGACTCACACGATCTTTCCTGAACTGCAAAAACACTTTAAGCCAGCGTTTTTAGGTCGAGCAACGATTGTGCCTTATTTCCCACTCAATGACGACGAAATGGCAAAGATCGCGGCGTTATCTCTTCAGCGAATTCGCCAGCGTGTTGATGAACACTACGGGGCGAGCTTTGATTACGACCCACAAGTGATTGAGCAGTTAGTTCATCTGAATGAGTCCCCGGAAACAGGGGCGCGAGCCATTGAACAAATCATCAATCGTCAATTGATGCCTAACTTGGCGAATCAATGCATTCAACGCATGAGCGAGAACCAGCCGGTGGAAGCGGTGCATGTTGGTGTCGACAGCAATGGCTTGTTCGACATTCGCATTCAATAACAAGTGATAAAGAGGCGTTAGACCTCACATTAAGCAGCGGTGAGTGATCACCGCTGCCTTGACCAACAACGACGTGAGTTTTTGATTTTTTTGTTGCTAGGGGCGATGTCAGCGCTCCCACGTTAGCAACGTTACATCATGAGTAAGATATAGATGACGCAACCTGTTTTTTCTAAGTCACAACTGGAATGGATTCGACACAACCTCACTGTCGCCGTGATCCACGGTGGGGACAAAGCGCGCGCGGAGAGCTTTATTTTCGAGAACTTAAGCCCGCGTTCAACTAAGACGTACGAACCTGTGGCGCACGATATCGCGAATGCTCTGCGTGAATCGGGTTTTCAACATGTGGAGGTATTGGCTGAGGACATTGATCTTGCTCAGCAGTTGAAAGACAAAGCCATTGACTTAGTGATCACCAATAGCGGGGGACTTCAGGGATTTGATTCAATGTGTCATCTGCCATCAACGTTGGAGATGTTGGGCGTCCCTTACGTCGGACATTCGCCAATGACGGCAGGCATATTGGATAACAAACACCTCTTTAAGCATGAGATCCATGCCGCGGGATTACCGACGACACCTTTTATTACTATAGGCATTGACGAACGCTTCGAGGATGAGGTCAAGCAAAGCGCGATTGACCAAATTGAGGCGCAGTTTTCGGACGGGTTTATCGTAAAGCCTGTGTCTGGGAGAGCGTCGATTCATGTTTACCCGGTCTTTTCGAGAGAGGCCTTGGCTGGGGTGGTCGAGAAAGTGCGTGCAGCGACGGGGAACACGGTGATGATCGAACCCTTTCTCGGCGGTCGTGAATTTGTGGTGGCGGTGGCAGGCGAGTTCATTTTTAAGTCTGGTCAGCTTACACAGTCGGATACACCGCTGGCTTTTTCTATCACTGAGCGTGTGCTTGGCGAGGACGAGCCGATTTTTACGTCTATGGACGTAAAACCCATCACCCAAGATCGTCTGATTGCGGTCACCGACGAACCTCTGCGTAGTGAACTGGCAGCGATTGGGCAGAAAATCTACCGCCAATTGGGTCTTCAAACGCTGGTTCGCGTTGATTTACGTATGGATAGCACAGGCAAAGTGTACGTTTTGGAAACGAATCCAAAGCCGGATCTTAAACGCCCTCAAGGGGACAACGTCAGTTTGGTTTGCCATGACTTAGCCCGTGAAGGCATGGACTACACAGATCTCGTCCAGTCATTGGTCTTCAATCGTCTGTCTTTCTTAAAGCAGAAAAGACCGATGGCGTTGGCCCACTGCCTAACGGCGCAATTTGATGCTTTGCAGGAGTAATGGTTGAACACGTTTAAGCAATACAGTCGCTTGATGCTTGGGGCGTTATTGGTCCTGTTGTCACTGATGTTGATCTTCGTCGTGGGCTATGCCCAGGCATTGAAAAGCTATCAACAACAAAGCCGAGACGCCATTCTAGCCCAAACGGAAGCGGCCAGAATCGGTATAGAGCAAGTGCTGAACTCTGGGGTCCCGCTGCCTGACATTGCGGGGTTAGAAAAAGTGTTGGCTCCCATCGCAGATGCCGATTCGTCAGTGGTCGATATCCGCGTGATCTCGGGACAACAAGAATTGTATCGCTATACCGATGAAAGCATGCTCGGGAGCTTGGTCAGCATCCCTTTGAACAACAAGTTTACACAGGTGGGAGCATTGGAAGTGATGCTCAGTGACCATGAGATTGCCAAGACAATTGATGGGCATTTCAAACCCATGCTGGGGTTGGTGCTCTTTTTGACCGCCGCGTTTGTGTTTTTTGTTCTTCGAAGTGCCAATCCTAAGATCTACTTTACCGCATTTGGCGGGGTGTTTTTGGCAATGTCCACGAGTGTATTTTTAATGGTGGGGGCTCTGTATAAGTCGGGTTTGGAGAACAAAGCCGACTCCATGGCCAACATCGTAACGCAGCGATTAGCGCCTGTATTGAGTGCTGGAATTGGGTACGAGCAAGTCAGCGGTATTGATCGAATGTTGGACAGTTTTCGTCAGTCCAATCCTGAAGTTTCATCCATCTCCGTGTCGCAAGGGAATACGATGATCGCCAAAAGTCAGGCTCGTGCCGATTCCATGGCTGTGGAGAGTATGGCTGCGTTTCTTGTGGAGGATACCAAAGGCAGCCAAGTTACGGTGGCCTTTGATCCTAAGGCATTGCTGGCTCAACTCCTGAAAACGCTGAAAAACTTTGCGATCTTGTTCGCTGGGTGTGCGTTCATCTGCTTTGCATTTGTGCGTTTGTTGTGTCACTCCAAGGCACAGTCTGACAATGAGGCCGTGTTAGCAAAAGTGAAACCTTTGTTGCTTGTGACGGTATTGATGGAGTCATTGATGGCGCCCGTATTGCCGCAATATTTGACGCAGGTAGCGGTGGAGAGTGGCGCGAGTGAAAGTTGGTCCTCGTACTTCTTCACCCTGTACTTCGTTGGATTTGCTGCGACATTACTGCCGGTAGCGCGATTACTCGAAGTGTGGGATATCCGCAAAGTGTTGGGGTCAGGGATCGTACTGTCGTCGCTGGGTTGCTTACTTTTGGCGTATGACTCTCAATTGATGACGGTGCTCGTGGCTCGTTTGATTTCTGGGGTGGGTCAAGCCACCATCTTCATTGCTGTGCAAGGGTATATCTTGCGCTGCAGCGATCAAAGCAACAAAACGCAAGCCGCCGGCATTATCGTGTTTTGCTTTAATGCGGGCTTTATTTCAGGCGCCGCAATTGGTGCGCTCTTGGCGGACACTGTGGGGGTTCAAGGCATCTTCATGTTGGCGGTGTTTGTTGGGGGGTTAATGTATCTGTTCGCGCTGACTCTCCCTTCGATGGCGATGCAAGCCACAAAGCAGGGGACGTTAAAAGAAAACTTCACCGCCATGGTCAAAGATGCGTCAGCACTGATGCGAGTCCCTTCGTTTATGCGCACAATGTTGCTGGTAGGGATCCCGACCAAAATGATGCTCACAGGGGTCGTGTTTTTTGCCGTACCTATCTTGTTATCGAATGCCGGCGTAGAGCGAGAGAGCATCGGTCAAGTATTGATGGCGTACGCTTTTTCCGTGTTATTTGTTAGCGGCAAGGTGTCACCGATGATAGACCGAGTAGGCTCGGCGAAATGGGCGCTGTGTCTTGGCAGTGGCGTCGGTGCTGTCTCACTTATTTTGTTGTCTTTTTCTTTCCGTTTTGAAGACATAACGTATCTGGTTTTACTTGCCACGTTTGCGATGTTAGTCATGGGGATTTCCCACGGATTGATCAACGCCCCTGTTGTGACGCACGTAGTGACGTCGACTCAGGGCGCGAATGCGAACTCAGTCGCGTCAACGTATCGCTTCCTTGAGCGACTCGGACATGTTTTGGGATCCATTGTTGTTGGAGCTCTGCTGACTCATTTGGGACACACTTGGGCGTTTTTCACCTTATCGATCTTCTTTGGATTCGCCGGGGCGACGATGTGGCTTCTTGATCGAACGCCAAGTATGGAGGGGCAGTCATGAAGAGGTTGATGGGAGTTTTGCTGTGGGTGACGATGTCATCGTTCGTTCAGGCGAAATGGCCTCAGTGGTTGGGAGAACCGCTCAGAGACAATCATTCGGTGGAGTGGGAAATAAAGGCTCAAGAGGGGGACGTTGTGTTCGCGCCGCGCGCAGAACGTCCGCGTGTCTGGGTGCTTATTTCACGCAAAGCGGACTCTTACGATGTGGCCCTGTCCACCATGCTAAAAGTCTTTCGTCGCGAGATGCCTAATGTCTCATTTCGAGTGTTCTTATTGCCAGCGACTCAGCAGCAGTTGCGAACGTGGACGCATGCGGCGGAACGCGAGGCGGCTCTGATTTACAGCGTGGGATCGCGGGCGACGGTGTCGCTTCATGAGGTTTATTCGGGCGGAAAACTGCCGGTGATCTCAGTTAATGCCAAAGATCCTGTCTTGATGGGGCTGACAGACAACTACCAAAGCAGTGGAAACAACTTTGCGTATACATCTTTAAACTTGCCAGCGGATATCACGCTTAACTTCTTACGTCGTTTCCGACCAAGCTTGACGCAAATAGGTGTGCTGTATGCCAAAACCAACACCAGTGCTTACTTGACCCAGTACCTACCACTGAAAATGGAAGCAGAAAAGCAAGGTGTGCGAGTTTTTCCTATTGAAGTGGATGAAACCCAACCCGGACAAACGCTAGAAGAAAGCATGGCAGCGCAAACGCAAGCCATGCGAGTTGGTGATGATACGTTTGAGCGTTCACTGCTTTGGTTAACTGGCAGTTCGAGTTTGCTCAGTCGGATTGATGAGATAAACCAGTATTCGCAGCGTTTACCTTTGCTGACGGCAGTACCAGATGCGGTCAATGCCAGTGCGCAAAGTGCGTTAATGTCGGTTGGTGTCGGGTTTGAAAACAACGCACATCAAGCGGCGCTCTATGGTCTTCGCATTCTGAACGAAGGGGTAAAGCCTCATTCTTTACCTGTTGGACTCCTGTCCCCCCCTGATATTGCGATCAGTTTTAAACAAGCTGAGCGAGTCAACACCCCTGTACCATTCGTTTTGCTCGAAATGGCGAGTGACATCTACGCCAGTGATGGCAGTGTTGTGCGCTCAGCGGGCATGAGCATGGAGGAGCATACACCATGAGAATCGTTCTATTTCTGCTGCTAATCATTGGAAGTAGCAGTCAATCGGCGTGGGCGTTCAGTCGACCAGACCGTTTACTGCTCGCAACGCAAGAGTGGTTTCCCTACCAGTATCAAGAGAACGGGGTAATGAAAGGCCCAGGGATCGATAAAGTAAAATGCGTAATGCGCCATCTGGATCAGCCCTATCAACTGACCATGACCAAATGGGACCGCGCGCAACTGATGACTGAAGTTGGGTCTCAACATGGTTTTTTCTTGGCTTCACACAACAGCAAACGCGATGAGTATGCTGAGTATTCCGCACCTTTGGAAGAGCAGAATTGGAGTTGGTTTTCTCTGTCGGATTCGACGGAGGTCGACAGTGCGATGTTCAAGTCTCAAATCAAGGTGGCGGCGTTGTTTGGCTCGAACAAATGGTTTTGGTTGCAGAAAAACGGTTATCGCGTCAGTAAAAAACCAAGAACCCCTAAAGCGTTGATTGAGTTACTGCTCAACGGCGAAGTCGGTGCCATCTTAGGAAATGACGCCGTGATCGACGAAACCATCAAAAAAATGGGCGTTAGCTACCGAGCCATATCCCGTACTCGTGTTCAGTCCCAGTCTTTGGGGGTGTACTTTTCCAAAGCCTTTATCAAGCGATATCCCCGTTTTCTGGCGGAGTTTAATGACGCGGCCAAACAGTGCCGTTAGCGTTCAATATGGATTTAATGACAGGTCAATTATATGCCTCTATCAATCAGAATAATCAGTTCTCCGGACGGTGAAAGCATTGCCGAGTGGAATCAAGCCTTTCCTGAAGACGGTGGTGATATCGGCCGTGCTTTCGGGAACACATTGCAGCTCAGTGATGCCAGTCGGGAAATTTCGGGAACGCATGCGATCATTCGCAAGAATTCGCGTGGGTACCAAATTGCCGACAACAGTACCAACGGGTTGTTTATTAATGGATCTGACAAGCCATTAGGGAATGGAAACCAATCGACTCTTAGCGATGGAGACGTGCTGGATATCGGTCGCTACCGCTTACTGGTGTCGTGTTTTGTTCCCGATCTTGCCGTTGTGAAATCTGGATTGAGGGCGGAGCGTCATTCCCCTTTTGGAGACGATCCGTTTAGTCAAGAGACTCCTATCGTGGGTGAGATCCCAACTGAAGAAGTGGATGAACCGGAGGTAGTGATCTCCACGTTGGATGTGGTTGATGACGATCCGTTTGTCGTCCATGTCCCTCCTCCTCAACAGGCGGCGGCGTCGTTAGATCTTGAGTTTCAATCTGCGGATGAAGACCCGCTTGCCGAGGCTGAGGTCAGGGCGATCTTCCCACCGTCGGAGGTGTCTGCTGCTCGTCATCCGGATCTCGGCACGTCTGTTCGCCCTACAGCCTATGCGTTAGCGGAATTGCAACATCATGACCAACGCTCCCAAGACCGAACTGACAAAGCCTTAGAAATGGCGTTGACCCGTTTGTTGTCAGACATTTCACCAACTGCCATGGAGAGCATGTTTGATGAGCTGTCTGGTAACGGGTTTTGGTCTCGCAAGCCTAAGTATTGGGAGATGTACAAACATTACTTTCATCGTCAGGTCGACAATCGTGACTGGCAAGTGAAGTTTCAAGCGTACTTTCGAGAGGCGCTGCGTCTTCAGAGAAATTTAGAAGGGGAAAAGTGATGAATATTCGATTTTGGGTACCGCTGCTGGCGCTGTGGCTGTCTGGCTGCAGTTTATGGAGTGAGGACTTAGGGCAACCAAGGTTGGTCGTTAATCTGACGGCGGCAACAAACATTAACCCGAATGCAGAAGGTAAACCTTCTCCAGTGGAGCTGCGAGTGTACCAACTCACCAAACGCAATGCGTTTGAGCAAGCGGATTTTATTCAAATCTATGACGACGATCAGGGGATCTTAAAGTCTGAGCTAGCGGTTGTGCGTCAATTACCAAGCTTGTTGCCAGGTGAATCGCGTCAGGAGGTTATTCCATTGGGGGCCGGCGTTCAATTCATCGGTGTCATTGCGGGGTTTGCTGATTATCGAGAAGCAAAAAATAAGGTGATTTATCAACCTGTTATTGTCCATTCAGCGGCAATCAACATAGAAGTAGATGGCATCAATCTTACGGTGTCTGGGGAAGAAGAATAATGGACAACAATAAAGTTGTATGGAGTGAGGGGATGTTTTTATCACCCCAGCACTTCCAGCAGCAAGAGCGCTATGTTGAGAATTTCACGCGTGAGTTTGCAGGTCAAGTCAGCCCGAAGTGCTTCGGTGTTACGCACCTCGAGTTAGATCGTTCAATGCTCAATATTGGCAAAGTCTCTGTGCGCCGTGCTAAAGGGATATTCCCAGATGGTACCCCTTTTGTGGTTGATCAAGCGCTGGTCGTTGATGTGCCTAAAAACACCCATCACAAAAAAGTGTATTTGGCGCTTCCGGTTACCCGACCAGGCGCCGTAGATGTGGGCGAGGACGCCAGATTAAGGCACCGTGCTCTGGAACATCCTGTGTATGACACAAGCCGAGAGCAAAGTGATCCCGCCGCGTTGGAATTGGCCATTTTAAATCTACAACTCAAGCTTGAAGGGGATGAGCTTGAGGACTTTGTCTTGTTGGCCATCGCGGAAATCAGTGAGCATAAGTCTGAGGGTGCGGTTGTGCTCAATCAAGCCTTTGTTCCCCAGTGTTTGCATTTTGGGGTCTCGACTTATTTGTCTGATTGTATCGCGGATGTGTTTGCACAGGTTCAGTACCGTTCGCGCGCCATTCATGCCCGCCTTCAGGCAGAGGCAAACAGCAAAAGTTACCAATCTTTGATGCGTGACTATCTATGGCTACAGGTGTTGGGGAGTTGGATGCCGAAACTTGAACAGTGGCATCTCGATCCTACGTTATTGACGCGACACCTGTACCTAGAATGTGTGTCGATGGCCGGTCAGATGCAAGGGCTTGAAGGTAAGATGCCAAAATCTTTTCCTGCTTGGAACCCAGACGATCTCTACGCGGTGTTTTCGACGGTGTTCTCCGAGCTCTTAGTCTTGTTACGCGAAGTGCAAATTGACAATGTTTCCACCTTAGTTTGGGACAAGCAACTGTTTGTTAGTCGTCGTTTGCTGCGCACCATAGTGGACGATCGCAGCCTGTATCATGAAGGTCGATTTATCATGGTGGTGTCGTCGTCTATTGGGGCGACTCGCTTGGGTGAAGAGTTCCCTCGCGCTGCTAAGTTAGCCGGCAACAGTGATATCGCAGGGTTGGTGCGTAATGCGCTGTCTGGCATTCCATTACGTCATTTGCCGTATGCTCCGTCGGAGCTTAAATCGTTGAACGATGCTGCCTATTTCGAAGTCGACACTAAGTCGGACTTGTGGCAATCCCTTGTCAAGCGAGACGAGGCAATCGCGTTACATATCGACGAACGAATCGATGACATTCGTGTCGACTTCCATGTGATTAGGTAGGTGTGAGATGGCTGGATTATTCAACGAAGAGCCAACGGTTCGCCTTCAACGCACGGCGAGCGAACAACCTCAAATACGGGAGCGAAGAGAAGCCCCAAATGTCGATACTTCAGGGACTGAACGATTAATCGAAGGACTGACGGTCTACGGGAGTCCTTTAATGAATGCGGCGACCGAGCTGCTCGGCATACTCGCCACCATACGTCGGCAAGGCGCTCCGAGAGATATCAACCGCTTTCGCCAACAGCTGTTAGGGGCGATCGAGGCGTTTCGTTTACGGGGTTTGCACTTGGACTATCACCCAAGTGTGATTGAGAAAAGCTGTTTTGTACTCTGCGCCGCTTTTGATGAAGCCGTGCTGTATACCACGTGGGGGGACCGGGCTCGATGGGAAAACCACTCTTTGTTGAGCAAAGTTTTTTCACAGCGCAACGGTGGCGAAGCTTTCTTTGTGTTGCTGGAAAAAGCGAGTCAGCAACCAGGCAAACTGGTGGACTTCATTGAGTTGCAGTATGTCTTACTGTCATTGGGTTTCAAAGGACGCTATCGCCATGGCGATGATAGTCAACTCTATGACATCACTGCCCGAGCTTACGGATTAATTCGCCACTATCGCTCTGAAACGCCAATGCCTGTGCCTCAAACGCCAGTGCTAAAGGAAGGGAAACAGCCGTGGCTAATGATCAGTATGGCGAAAACGATGGCGGTCACGTTTTTGCTTCTTGGGTGTGCGTATGGCTTTACAGAATATTGGTACCACAGCCGCAGTCAACCGCTGCTGACACAGTTTTCAGCCATCGACATGTCGGGCGTCAGTTTCAAGAAATCCAACAGTGATTTGGTGTATTTGAGTACGGATGATGATTTAGGTCGAGTGAGCGACACCCCTGATCTCCAAGGCGAGAAAAAGGAAGAGCAAGTCGCAGCATTGGAATGGGAGATCATCTTAGCGGTGTTCTCTCGACCAAGTGATGCCCTTCGGTTGTCGTCTGAGCTTAACCAGGCGGGGTATGAGTCATTCACGCGGGAAAGCGAGCATGGTATCGAGCTGTATCTGGATGCGGGTGAAGACCTCAAAACCATACGTAAGTTGAAGAATGAGCTAAATGTTCGTTTTGGATTAAACGCCACAATCAAAAGAGCGCAGAAGTAAGATGGGTAAAAAGATATTGTCAATATTTGTGGTGATGAGTGCGCTGATGGGGACGCTTGCACTTTGGTTGTGGTTACCTGATGAACAGCCGGCTTGGATCAAGTGGCTCGCGCTGAGCCTTACCGCGGTAATTATGAGTGTGACGGTGATCTACTGGTGGCGCCAGCGGGCAAAGTCTAAAACGACGTCAGAAGAGCACGATCAGTCGGTCTTATTGAAGCAAGACACCAGAGTGATCGAACAGCTGTTTCGTCTGGCGGTCAAAAAAATACTTGGGCAAGGGCGCAACAAGCTTGACAGTTTATACCGTCTCCCTTGGTACTTGGTGCTCGGAGGTGAGCAAGACGCCAAAAGTTCGGTCTTGCTTCAAAATGGGTTTGAACCGATCAATGAACGTACCGAGCACGACAGTGATACCGAGCAGTACCTGCGCTTTTGGAGCAATGATCACGCGGTTGTCGTCGAAGTTGGTCATCGCATATTCGACAGTGAAGGCATCGACGAAGCGTTGTGGGGCGTTCTTGCCAAACAGCTTTTAAAGTATCGTCCTCGCCAAGGTCTTAATGGGATCCTAACGGTGATTGGTTGTGAGCGTTTGGTCGTAACGGACAATAAAGAACGTTCAAAGTTAGCGGCGATCTACCAGGAAGCCATTTTATCAATGGGAGGGGCACTGGATCTGGTTCTGCCCGTCTATATGTCTTTTTCTAAAGCCGATGGCATTGCGGATTTCATCGATTTCTTTGAAGGCTTTACCGCTTGTGATTCTGAAAACCCTTTCGGCATTACTTGTGACTATGATGTGTCACGCCGTTATGACAAACATGACTTTGAGCAACAGAGTCACAAGCTGATTGAGGCGCTGGCCTTGCAACAGTTTGAACAACTCAATAATGCCAATGTGGACAAGGCGGAAGCGATACTCGCTTGGCCTTATCAGTTGAGAATTGTGTTTGAGCGGATCAATGAGCTTCTGAGCGAGATCGGTCGAGAGAACCGTGTGCGTGAAGCGGTTTGGCTCCGTGGCGCTTATTTAATGTCATCGGGGCAAAAAGGCATCAAGCATGACTTGTTAACTCACTCTGTCGCGGAGCGCGGAGAGTTCAACCGCCTCGAGACCAAAGAGCAGCAACCGAGTCGTCGTGGCTACTTTACGCAGCGAATCTTCAGTAAAGTCATACTTCCAGAGAAAAATCTGGTGGGCGTCAACGAGTGGCGACATGCGGGATATTTGGCTTTTCGTTCAGCGATCTTGGTCTCAATCATGGCGTTAATGGTGATTGGAGGCCTGAAGTTAAGGGATAACTGGACGGCGGATGAAAACTGGCGCAGTGCAGCTATCTCTCAGATTCGTTTCTACCAGTCGGATATCCAAGCATTAAGCCAAGACTATTCAATGTCTGATTTGGTGGCGGTCTTGGTTGAGTTGGGCGACGTTGTGATTGCTGGTATCCAACCTAAACCTTGGCATAAGCTCGTCAGTATCAAACAAGGTGAAACGGCAGAAACCATCTACAAAACGTACGAAAAACAGCTTCATCAAATCTTGTTACCGAAGTTAGAAGAATTGATCAGTAGCGAGTTGTATGTATACGTCAATTTGGGTAATCCAAGCCGAATCTTTGAAATTTTGCGTTACTACCAAATGTTGTTTGACCGCGACCAGCTCAACATAGAAGAGCTGCAAGCGTATCTAGTGGATATTCTGAAAGATCAGGGGGAATTATCTTCAGATGAGTTGGCTCAACTCTCTCTGCTCATCGAAGATTTGTTCAGTGGCGATTACGACCAACAGTTAGTGCCAAATCAAGAGCTGATCGCCGTTGCGACCAATAATTTGGAAGGGTTGTCGCCCGAACGTTTGATCTATGCGCGGATTAAAAGCATGCCCCAATACCGCACACAGGTGGATCTGCGCCGACAATTGGGTGAAAAGTTCGATAGCCTGTTTACGTTCTCTACCGGTTTCCATGGCTACTTAGTACCAGAGGTTTTTACCAAGCAAGGGTATGGCAAGCTTGACTTGACGGCTAAATCTCCTCTGTTGAGAGAGCTGATGGGCGAGTTCAAAGCGATCCAGGGCGACATGTCTGGGGCCTCTGTCGTGGAACTCACGGAACTGAGTAAGCAGATTCAAAGGTTGTACTTTGCCGACTATGTCTATTACTGGAAAGAAATGGTCAATAACATTGAGGTGAAGCCTTTTGCCGATGCCGCGGAGCTAAATTACGTCCTGCGCAATGTGAGGACACCGGCCAGCAGCCCATTGCTGGATGTCATGGAAGCGGTGGTCGTCAACACAACACTTGCGGTTGAAGAGCAACCAGATACCAAAGGACAAAAACGGGTAGCCAGTCAGTTGGGGCTGAAAAAAGCCAAGAAAGTGCTCAACAAAGCCAACAAAATCAATCGCGCGGTAGGCGACAAGCTACTTAGACTCCAGCCATCGTTTGTGGTGAATGAAGCCTTTTTACCGTTCTCTCAGTTTGTCAACGGCAGCGGAAAAGGGGCGACCCCTCATGATGAGCTGATTGTTGCGGTGACGGAGTTGACCAGTTTCTATGATACGGCGTTGACGAATGCTAATCCGGGCAAAGCATTTCATGAATATGCACTGGCTCATGCTCAGGGGAGTCGAGATCCGATTGTGAAATTTCGTTTAGCGGGCAGCCAAGCACCAAACCAGGTTGCAAGTTGGGTGCAAAGCATCAGCGAACAGGTCTGGGGACAGGTAGTGCAAGGAAGTGCTGACTATTTGAACACTCAGTGGGACGAACAAGTCTATCAATTTTACGCGGCGGCGATTGAAGGGCGTTTCCCATTCGCTCAGCATGGCCGGGGTGAGGTGAACTTAGATGATTTCAGTGCCTTTTTTAAACCCAGTGGCCGGGTTGACCAGTACATTGACCAATTTCTTAAGCCGTTCGTGTATTGGGATAATGGGCGCCTGAAAATCAATGAAGTGGATGGATTGACCTTACCGATCAGTGATTCGACACGAGCGCAGCTCGAACGAACACGACAAATTACGCGTATCTTCTTCGGATCATCTGGGGGAGAAATGGCATTAACGATTGGCTTAAAAGCCCAATCAATGAGCACAGATGTCACGGAGTTTCGTTTGCGAGATGCCCAAACGCTCTTTAGCTACCGACATGGTCCACGGGTATGGCGTGATGTGACGTGGCCTTCGCTCGGCGGTGACGACCATCTTAGCGCTGAGTTTTTCAACGGAGACAATCGTCTGGCTGGGCAATCCTTTACGGGTCAGTGGGCTCTGTTTCGAGCCATGTTTAGTCGTAGCAGTCGTGCAACCACCAGTCGATTGGTGCGAACTCTGAATTATGACCTTGATGGTAACCAGATTGGTCTGGAGTTCTCATTGAGAGACTCCAATCAGAGCTTGGACAAGGCGGTGTTTTCACAATTCGCTTTGCCTAAGCAGTTGTAAACATGCCAATGGAAAGGACGATAAATCAAGGAAGAGCGTTCGTTAATCGTAATGCTCTCCGAGTGCCCGCCGGGCACCAAACTCGGTACTGTCATGAGACACCCCACGAGTATATCAAGCAGTTTACCGCGCCAGCCGAGCTGGCGCGGGAATACTCGGCCTTGATTGATTGTCAGGGAGCGTGCGTTCAAGAGGTGTTAGGCGTCGACTGGTCTCATGGAATTTTACGGCTGTCGTACGATCCATGCGCCCTCACGCTAAGCCAGTTTACCTCAGCGGATCTTCCGACGTTTATTGCCATATTGCCACGTATTATTTCGGCCATTGAGCACTGTCACCAACGAGGGTGGGTGCACGGCGATATTAAACCATCGAACCTGCTCTATGTGCCTAAGAATCATCAAGTGCGCTTGATTGATTTTGGTGCCAGTCATCGCATGGGCACCCGCCGTGAAACATTCCGTCACTGGCAAGGAACCCCCATGTTTGCTTCGTCGGCACAGCTCAATGGAGAGGGGCGGGTCGAGGCGAGAGATGACTGGTATTCGCTTAACAAAATCATCGAGCAAGTCATGCCGTTGGAGCGTGACTATACAAGACGTACAGAATTGGAGCGCTTAGCTCAGCGTTTGTGTACGCGAATCAGCGATAGGAAAGTGTATGAAAAAGAAAAAGCTTGCGACCGAGAATCTTGACTTTGATGTCTCAACAATTAAGAGCAGCAGTGGGGAACTAAACGACAATTTAGGGTGTGCGATTGCCATTGAAAATTGGTTAACAAATCTGTATTCGGTGTGTAAGAAATCGCAGCGCGCTTTGCCGTTTTTAGAAAAAGCCATTGATCTGGTGTACTCGGAGGTGGAAGCTGAACTGTATCGAACATCCGGAGGTAAGGCTAGCGCCTATAGTGCAGCCGAAGTAGCGAAGCACCCGGTGTGGGATTTTTTTGTACAGCGCGTTACCAAAAGGTATGGCAGTTTGGTGCGGGTCGTGAAGCCGCACCGTTCGCCAACGGAATCAGTACGTTCCAAATTGATCAACCGTACTTTCTCTCAAATGCTTTACAACAAGAATCGCGTTCTTGAGCGTTCTAGCAACAGTATGCTGGCTTCGGGCGAGCTTGGCGTGCTTAAAGTTGAACTGCTGGATGCCCAAGTGGGGGCCTTAGTGGATGCCTACAACGGTCATCTAAAGCAAAATGATGAGCTGTGGCCTGCTTTAAACGAGCTGTTTCAAAAGCATGTGGGGACCTCGAGTAAAGCAGAAGGCTCAGTGAAGGAGGGCGGACCTGAAATCGATATCGCGGGCGACGTGTTTGCCGAGTATAAATTTGCGTACGAAAAGGTCTGGGACTTTGGCAAAATGCGCAACAAAATCAACCTTGCGATGGAGGTCGGTGCGCGTGGCGGCTTTAAGGGCAATGTGCATGCCAAGGTTGGTCAAGGGGGGTCGGCCGGTTTTCGCGACAAAAAGGTTGGTGAAGAGGCGGGGCGTAAACTAGCGTCGACCAAGTACACAGAAGATTACACGCCAGGTAAAGGGGTGGAAGTCAACAAAAAAGAAGACGCAAGCGACGACTCATTTGAAACGATGCAGTTGATCCCAGGCATTGACCTCGAAGTCAATGTTTCCTTAGCGGCTCAGGCTGGGTTGAGGTTAAAGTTTGAACATGAACTCACTATTGGTGACTTCATGGAGATGAAAAACGAAGCGGACTTGTTTGCAGGAGCAAACGTCAAGGCCGAGTTTGTCGCAACGGCGAACACGGCAAACTATTTTGCGTCTGATGAGATAATCAAATTTAAGGCGGGAGCGAGCGCATTTGCGGGGGTGAAAGCCACAGGCAGCAGCTCCATTTCGTTTAAAGCGCGCGGCATTAAAATGGCGGGGGCGAGTGTGACGGGTTCCGTTTCGGCAGGCATCGGTGTGTCGGCTGCGGTTGAAACCATTGTAAAGAGCTCAGGAGATATTAGCTTTAAGGCGGGAGCTGGGGCGACGGTTGGTGTCGGTAGCAGTGTGGATTTTGGTACCATGGTGAACCCTATGCTGGTGAAAATCCTTCTCTGGGACAAATTAGGTCATCGTCTTCGTTCACAACAAACCAAGCGAATCACCAACATTCAATACAACCGACAGGTCAATCAAATTGCTGTTAGTCGATGTCAAGACAACATTAGGACGGCAATGACCAATCTTGATCTGGAATATCGAACATTGGCTGAAGAACTGTGGCGGATCCCGACCTTCACCAATGTATCGACTCAAAATGAGGTTACTACGATACATGACGAGATCTCTCGTCCCAATCAACATGTGCTTGATCAATACTTAAAGACGTTGGGCGTGACAGATCACTTGCACATGGATGACGACGACGTTCTGCAAGCTGCTATTGATATCGATAATGATGCTCGAGAAGTCCAGGCTAACGCGGAGCGGGAGAAAGAGGCTAAGAAAGCTTTCTCGAAGAAGGGTAAGCGACTCAAAAGAGCTAACGCGATTCGCCGTAAGGCGGGGCCGTCTCCTGCAGGGTTGCTCGCGGTTCAGCCCCATACGGCTTAATCGCAGACCTGTGATGGCGGAAATGGATGTCCGCCTAACTATGATTGAATCAGTGGTTTAAAGTACATATGAGCAGTAACACAATACAACATCAATCTCGCCCACTTATAGCGACGTTATCGGACAATGAGGATTACATCGTCACTCATCTCACCGGAGATGAGACCGTGTCGCTTGGATCTAGGTTTGTTCTATCGCTGGTCGCCAGTGTAGAAGTGAATGTTAAAAACCTCGGTAAAGCAGTGCGGGTGATCTATTCACAAGCAGAAGAGAAGTTTCACTACACGGGGTTATGTAACTCAATCCAGTTCACAGGGTTCAGCAAAGAAAAACAGCAGTACTTTTATCAATTAGAAATGGTTGATCCGCTTTCTATTCTCGCGCATCGCGGCAGTCGTCAAATCTTTCAAAACATGACGACAAAGCAGATTGTTGAAGACATACTTAGGCAAGCCGACTTAAAAGGTTTTTTTCGTTTTAATGTGTCTGGCAGCGGAAAAAAACACGAATATTGTGTCCAACTGGATGAGTCGGACCAAGCCTTTATTCAGCGTTTGTTCGCCAGTGAGGGGTGGCATTTTCACATTCAGCACTCATCGGGTAAGCCCTTGGTCTGCGTCGGGGATACCAACCAGCGTTTTAAAAAGATCGCGGCGCCAACACTGAGTTATCAAGTGGGAGCGCGTGAATCGAATCGCATGATCAGCCATTGGAGTGATTTGCGCCGTGTGGGTACGTCGACCGTGTCTTTTGCTGACCATCATCAGGCGAAAGGGGATGTTTTTGATAGCGGCGAACGTCAGACCGCCAGCGAAGCGTCACTAAAAACATTATCACGACAAGGCTATGCTTATGGTCATGATTCAAAAGCAGAAGCGCGTGACGCCGCCAAACGTCAGATGGAGGCGTTAGATTGCGACAAATTGGCATCGCAAGCGTCGTCGACCATTACTGCGTTGGTGTGTGGGTCTAAATTTACTCTCAGCGAGCATCCATTGAAATCTATGAACCAAGAGTATCTGGTGACTAAGATTACGTATCAAATTGCAAGTGAAGAGTCCCGCAGCGACCTAACGTATCGCAATCAGTTTACCTGCATTCCTGCTTCGGTGACTTATCGACCAGAAATACCGACAAAACCGCGTGTACACAGTTTGCATACCGCCACGGTGACCGGTCCTAGTGGCGAGGAGATCTATCGCAACAAATTGGGCGGTGTGAAAGTCCAGTTTCATTGGGATCGCAATGGCAAAGAGGACGAGAATAGTTCGTGCTGGTTGCCGGTGTCTCAAAGCTTGGCCAGTAAGGGGTTCGGAGCGCAATTCACGCCTCGCGTGGGCGACGAAGTCCTCGTTCAATATATTGATGGCGATCCGGATCGTCCTGTGATCACCGGCTCGCTTTATCACCAGAATAGTGCCCCTCCATACAGCTCTGCGACTCAAAGTGGCATCAAAACTCGAACTACGCCAAACGGCAGCAGTAAACAGGGCAATGAACTGCGTTTTGATGACCAAAAAGACAAAGAGCACGTGTATTTGCATGCCGAAAAAGATTTTGAGATTGAGGTGACAAACGATGGCCTAACCTCGATTAAAGGCTCAAAAACGACTCAGGTGGAAAAGACGGTCGCTATGGTAGCCAAAGAAGGGATCACGATAGAAACAGAGCAAACGCTGGTGGCTAAAAGCAAACAAAACTGGACGGGCGATAGTGGTCAAGACTTGGCACTAAAAGCGGCGTCCAATATTGCTCTTGAGGCAAAGTCGAACGTTTCTGTTGACGGTCAACAGGTCTCTATTACGGGTAAGAGTAAAATTGAACTCAGTGTCGGTGGAAGCAAAATAGAAATCAGTGCGAGCGGGATAAAGATTGATGCTCCGCAAGTCTCGATTACGGGCAAATCGAAGGCGGAAGTTAAGGCCACGATGTTGGCTTTAGAAGCACAGGGCAAAGCCGATCTCAAAGGCAGCCTTGTTTCGATTAACGGTAGTCTGAGTACTCAGGTAAAAGCGGGAGCAATGGTACAAATACAAGGGGCGATTGCTAAGGTAAACTGATGACATTAATTAAAATTCCTCATGATGATGTTCAAGAGATCTTTCGTGCCTATGAGCCGAGTCCGGAAATATTAGAACTGGCGACGGCCCCTATTGCGCCCGCAAAGTTGATTGCTGAGGCGACGCACAGGGCACTGTTTTCTGATGCAGTCATGTTCATTGCTCATGCCTTACCAATACGCGAATCAGTGTGGTGGGCGGTGTGTTGCGCTGACACGCGTATGGATTGGAATGAAGATGAAACTAATGCCGTACGCGCTGCGCGTGCTTGGGTGCATACGCCGGATGAAACCAGTCGCCGATTTGCTGAGCAAATGATCGATAAAGCGGGCTTAGATACCGGCGCTGGATGGGTAGCTCAAGCGGCATTCTGGAGTGGTGGTAGTATGATTAAACCAGAGGATCCTGTAGTGCCCCCGCCTCCGTATCTGTATGCTCAAGCGGTAGCAGGAAGCGTCAATCTTTGTGCGGTTCTCCCTGATGGTGAGCACGCACAATCACGATACCATGAATTTATCGACATGGGCCTGAACATTGCTTCAGGTGGGAATGGAAAACGCTAGGAGAGAGTCATGTTACCAGCCGCTAGAGCGACGGACATGCATGTGTGTCCAATGCAAACCCCCGCTGTTGTACCGATCCCACATGTGGGAGGGCCACTACTACCGATGCCGAGTACGGTATTGGTGGGTAACCTCCCGGTAGCGACACTTGGTCAAATGTGTGTTTGCGTGGGTCCACCTGACAGCGTGGTAAAAGGCAGCGCAACGGTTTTAGTGAACAATAAGCCCGCAGCAAGAATGGGCGACCTGACTGCACATGGAGGAACCATAGTGATGGGGATGCCCACGGTCTTAGTGGGGGGCTAAGCAGCCAAGGGCATCTTAACTAAGTCTTAAGCCGCTATGGCGGCTTAACACCAGCGTCTTTGTCACTATGCGCTCGCGCATAGCTGGGTGACTTTACGATACTGCGTTGGCGTCATTTCATGGAACTTGCGAAATAACAGCCGGAAATGATTCGTATCGCTGTACCCGACTTGCTGGCAAATTTGATCGATATTTAACTTGGTGGTCTCCAGTTTTTCTCTTGCAATCGCGATACGAATTCGCTGAATGTAATTCATGGGAGATTCTCCAGTTGCTGCTTTAAAACGACGTTTCATTTGTCGTTCGCTGAGAAAACTCTTTTCTGCACACAGGGCAACAGATAGGGCGCTGGGCTCTGCATCATGCATCCAATCTTGCAATCCATGGATCAGTTCATCACTGTGTTGACGGTATTGGGCAAAGCTGGTTAAACATAGGGGCTGGTTCGAAAAATTGCCTCCCATGAATTGTTCGCATTTTTCGCGATGGGCAGCACCGAATAAGGCATCAATCAATAAGATTGTTGCTTCATAATATTCGCGAATGCCCGAGGTGCAAATAAAAGGCCCGTCATGAGTGACATTGCGATGCGGCATGAGCTTGACGTCCGGATAGAGATGGCGGAAACGCTCGACTTGGACCCAATGCGTGGTGGCACTGCGTCGGTTTAAAACCCCCAGTTCTGCCAAAAGAAACGCTCCGGTACACATACAGATGACATATTTACATTGAGCGATTTGCTTTTTTAACCATTGTTTCATGTCATCCGGTAACTGGTAACTTCTAGAATCGGGCTCTCCACAAGAGCCAATCAAAACGATGTCTGCATCGTTGACCGTTGGCCAATGCGTGATGTTTGACAGTGTAAAACCAGCGAACGACGCTATTGGACCTTGGTGAGGAGAAACGTAGCTGATCTCAGGCGCTGGGTGTCCGGCCAATTGAGCGGCAATAGTGAGCATTTCGAGCGGTCCAGAGATCGCCGTAGTTGGCATTCCTTCTAGTAATAACGCTGTAATTCTCAAAGGCTGTAATGGAGTAAGCATGACATTTCTGACCAAGTTGCGGTGTCTGATATGGCCATACTATGTCGCCAATTCGGTCAGAATCCTAATGAACAAATGCGAAATTATCGGTTCATGTCATTTCATAATGATTTTAAATAACAAATTTAAGTGTCTGATAAATAATGATATTAATTTAAACAAAAGTGGTTATAACGATTTATGTTGAAAGAATTAGGTTAATTACTCTAATTTATTGGTCTGCCGTTATGCACTGAACGCTGCTAGTAAGTAAACTGACATAACAAAAGTTATACCTGTCTTGGTAGAGGGTTTGGAAGAACTGCTGAACTGGTTGGTCAATTAAATGAGCTTCAGTGACGTCAGGCTCGACACTGGGAGTGTAATCTTTGGAGTAAGAAGGGCTGCTGGTAGAAAACAAGTTGTCTCCCCAAAAATAGACTGATGAGTAGAGCTTGAGTGTTTTTTTGTCACCCTGTGAGAGAAAGCTGGAATGAAGATCATGCCGTCCGTACCAGTTTTGATCGACAGTATAAAATTGCTTGAATGCTTCAATTCCAGACGAGCTATAGGTCGAGCCGTGTGCAAACATGAGCGTATTGTAACGCTCCGTCAGGAACGCAGGGTGATGTTTTGCGTTAAGAACGCCAATTATGGCAAACACACCGAGGTTGGTCACAATGAGAGCAACAATCCATTTACTGGCATAATTCACGAATGGCCTCCTTACGTTGGGAAGTCGAATAATCTCGACTGAAGCTCAAGTTTTGTGTGCTGCGTTCACGAAGTGTTGACGAGGTGTAGATACAAGAGATGTAGTATTGCTCTGGGTTCTCAGAAAGATAAATCATCAAGACATTTTCGGGGTAGGTGTCTTTGATGGCCTCATACTCTTGTGTACCGACGTCAGTGTTTGGGAAAAAATACGTGATGCCGAGATAAGTTCTTTGCTGCCAAATTTGTCGGGCAGTGAAGGCGTCAATGTAGAGAATACGAATTAACCACGATAAGGCAAACACGAGGAGTATCGATAAACTGGTTATTGTCAGTTTCGTCGCGAGCTTGGTTCGCGCAGGGGGGACGTTCGTTGCACTGACTGTTGGTGAGACCGAACTGGGTGTGTGAGGGAGGAGCTCCTGACGGTTGTCAGAGAAAGTTTCCGCAAAGGTGACGACGCCTTCAACCAGCAGGTAGCCTTGTTTTGGAACGGTTTTGATAAACTGTTGCTCGCGGCCCGTATCCCCAAGAGCTAAGCGGAGTTGAGCGATGGCTTGCGGCAGGTTGGCGGGGGAGACCACTCTCTCTGGCCACGCGCTATGATTTAGTTTGTCTTTCGACACTACTTGACCAGGGTTTTCCACCAACAGTTTGAGGATCTGGCAGTCTGTCGATTTTAGCTTGCGACTCTCTTGAGTTTGGTTGTTAACCAGTTGTCTTCTTTCGGTTGGGTTAAAGGTCCACATTTTTCCTTCATTCAGTATTATCTGTTCTCGGCGAAACACTACATTGCCAATCGTTCGTCTTGTAAACCAATGTCAACACACTGGACGGATTGGTTTGACAATTGGATATAGCAATAGAGGGAGTCACTTTGCTCTAACACTTGGAATGCCTCATCCCCACCATCAAACAGTACGTGTTGTTCGGGGGGATCGAAGTACTTTGTTTCATCGGCTTCAACGAGCTGATTGATGTACTTAATCGAATACAAAGCTTGAGGCCAAAAGGTGATCAAAAACTGAGTTTTTAGCTTTTCACCACTGTCAAAGTGAATCGTTGTCAGCAAAATAAATCGGTTGAAGACATAGGGAATGAGCTGGTAATCGATATTTCTCGCGATCTTGTCGGTCGGCTCGACACCATAAGTTAAAATGGTCTTTTTGATGGTCGTGTGTGGGTTGAGCGCAAATGTGGGTATCGCTAGATGGGTATTAACGACTAATTGAAGCGGTAGCATAAGCAGCAGAACGCAAACACTGACGAGAAAAAACTTATTGGCATTCTTGTAATACTTCATCACGGATGATCTCGATTGGGCGTTCAATATCGATGGAGAAGTTGACACTTTTCCGCTCAGTTGTTTTTGCTTCACGACGGACACAACTGACGTAAATACGGGTTCCATTAGAGGAGATATAGAAGTCCACGTTCTTTGGCAACGCTTGCCCTGCTAAGGCATCCATTAACTGTTGTGTATGAGGATCATTGTACTCAACAAAAAAGGCGTTGTTTTCTGTGGTCAGTTTGAGCACATCAATGGCTTGTGCTTGTTTGGGAGGCACAAAGAGAAACCAAAACAAGGCGAGATTAACGACAAGGAGAAACACACACACACCTACCTGCCAATTTCGAAACGAATCAGCGCTGAGGATTTGTTCGGATTTAGGGTCGGCAACATTTGGCAATTCATCGACCAATGTGATCATGTTCCCGACCATAAAATAGCCTAACTTTGGTGCGGTACGGATAATACGTTGCTCCTCAACGTTATCGTCTAGAGCTTTTCTCAGTGAAGCGATGGTATTGGTGATACTGGTGTCGGAGACGAATTTCTCTTTCCAAACAAAGCGGTGTATTTCTTCTTTACTCACGACGCGATCGGCATTGGCAATGAGCAATGTCAGCATCTGACATTCAGAGTGCGTTAATCGTTTTTCTTGTCCCGTTTCCCTATCACGAAGCTGAATTTCGTTTTGAGGCCTAAATTCCCACATCAGTGTTGCTCAATCTCGTTCATCATCACCAACAATATGTGGCTGATTTGACTCGGTAATATGTCCTATTTGGTGGTCGCTTTTGAGGGTGGCGACCGACATAATTGCCCGCCTACTGCCTATATACTATTACATTATAACAGCAGTATATGAGGAGTTTGTAATCCCGCAAGTACTATTTTGCGGATAACCTAGCAAATAATAACTCGAGTAATCACTGGAAAGAGTCATCTATATCTTAGATTTCACTGATCAATGCTGACAATAATGTTATTTACGCCGTTTTTCCTACCAATTGAGTGAGGAGAGGCGCTTGTGCGCGTTGCTATTGATAAGAACGTTCGTTGAAGGTCGCTAAATTCGAAATGACGTGAAGAAGAATAATAGAAATACTCACGTCAAGTTATGAGGGCAGCAGGTTTTGCTGGCCATTGCCATTTTGGGGGACACTTGGAATTTTTGTCTATATCAGGACCGTTTATTATTTTTGGTCTACTTGCAACATTATGTATCGTTCTCGCTCATCGCGTTATCCGCGAAAAAGAAACCACGTCGTTTTTTATGCAACGACTCAAACGAGAGCAGCAAAAACAGAAAGCGAAACATTTTTTCTGTGAGGAGAATAAACTCCCAAACATCAATTACATTCAAGACAAGTTTTGCAAAATCTACGAGAGAAAAGAAAACATACAAAGTGTGATACATATTATCTGCGTAGGTCGTACTCCTGATTACTACCGCTTTTTTGATCAGAGAACTGCTAATGCCATTAAATCGGAATTGCATAACACGTTGAGCAAAACACTTTCACCGAGCATTATTGGCTTGTTTGAAGACAAGTACATTGTGCTCATTTTTACGAAGAATTCCGTTTGGCAACATGAGCAAATCCTTGAGCAGCAGCAATTGCTGAAGCGTACTTTGCCTTCAGAAAAAACCATCAAAGGTAAAGTGCTTCCGTTTGAATATGCCATTGCCAGTATGGACATCTCTAGCAGAGATTTGCATCAGTCCAAAGACCGAATTTTCCGACGCATAGCCTTTGGTGTCTCTCAATCACTAAAACAGGCGGATGGGTTGTACATCTATCGTGATAAGGACTACAGCCTAAATTTGATGAAACGTGCCACGATACACGCCTTGCATCAAGACGTTCGTCAGGGTGGGGATCAATTTGAGCTCTATCATCAACCGATATGCTATAGCTTAAACACTTCGCAAGTCTACGCTGCTGAGGTGCTATTGCGTTGGAAGCGGAGTGAGTATGGCGGTCCAGGGGTGTTTATGCCATTGGTCGCGCAAGAGCCTCCTCTGCACTACTCATTGACTTTAATGATCATTAAGAAAGTCGTCAGTTTCATCAGTAACCCAGAGCACAATTTTCCCGATATCAGTATCAACATCAGTAACTCGGATCTGAGCATGATGGATTTCTATGCTGACGTGATGTCGGCCACTGAAAACTTCCCCGAGCTGCGCAGTAAGATTATTTTTGAGATTGTGGAATACTGCGATTTCTTTGAAAGAAAGCACACCCGCGACAATCTCTTAGCGCTGAAACAAGCCGGCTTCCGATTTGCAATTGATGATTTTGGTAGTGGTTATTCAAATTTTGCCTTGTTGTCCAAAAAATATTTCGACTTCATTAAGCTTGATAAGTCTCTGGTTAAAGACAGTGAAACCAACGTGACGGCCAGTGAAACACTGAAATTTATGGTTAAGTTGTGCGAGCGCATTGGTGTTGGATTGATCATTGAAGGGGTCGAAGAAGCGTCACAGATGAAGTTCTTACCGAAGAAGTCTCACGTTTACCTACAAGGGTATTTGTTCTCGCGTCCTAAGAGGATGAAAGGTGACTTGACGCTAAATGTTTAAGGAAGAATAGCGCTTAACAAGATTTGCCCGTTTTGGCGCAGAGAGTCGCAGTGATGCGTCATTCACGCTGAGCAAGCTGACGTCTTCAGGGAGGGAGGGCGTCGTCGGCTATTGTAGATAGGTAATTAATTTGAATGTACAGATACGATCGCAGTGCAATGCGCTTTGGCAGTTGTACCCGTTTGCCAGAGAACAATTGGTCAACGTAAAAACGCGACAAGCTACCAAGCTGAAGGGACCGGACTGCAGAGTCTTGGAAGTTTTGATTGAAAATAAAGGACAAGTGGTGTCCAAACGAGAGATCCTCAAATCAGCCTGGGGCGAGCGAGTGGTTTCTGATGCCAGTTTGACGCAGAGCATTGCGCAGATAAGGTTAGCGTTGGGGGACAACGGGAAGGAGCAAAAATACATCAAAACGTTGCCCTCTCAGGGCTACTTACTGTACGACAATGTCGTGGAAATGGCGGACTCTGAGTGGGAGATTGAGCCCGGTGCATCGGATGGAGAAGGCGAACATGTTCTCCGGCCGAGTGTGCACAATCTGCCCCAACTCTCTGTAAGATCCCCCACCTTTAACAGGAAAGTAAAGTGGCTATTGTTACTTTTGTTGATGATGTTGTTTGTGGCGCAACTGAGTGGGATCATCAATCGATTAAGCTTCGATTGGAACCTCCAAGTTGATGATTGGGTAAATGTTAAAAGGGCGTCGGTAAATTTTCTGTACCAACGAGAGCCAGCGAGCGAAAAACTATATCATTATTTAAGTTCGGAAAAGCGATTAACGGGCTACCAACAACCCCTTGATTTGGTGATTTCTACCGGAGTAAGTAATTACTACGTATCCTGTCTCTATCTTAATGACCACACGGGCGCCGATGACGTAAAGAATTTTACTTTTTCATTGCAGGAAAGCTTTTACTTTATCGGAGGGATGATCAATGACCTCTGTCGATAAGTGGCTAAAGCGCCTCGCACTTATGGTCACTATGACTGCGCTGGTTAATGCAGGATTAAAATATCGAGACGTTCCTCCCTTTATGAAAGGGGCGAACACCCACCTTTACTACAGTAATAATGTTAACGTCAAAATGAACGGTGATGTGACTTTTTATGAAGACTATCATACGTTGTTTTATCGCCTATTTTTCAACAAACGCTCGTTTTCTAGTCGATCTATCTATGGCGAGGATCGCGATTTGTACTTCAGCTATTATGCGGATTTTTACAGCAACAACCTGATGCTGTTTTCTGACTTCTCGATGCCAGAAGGCCTAGTCGCGGAGAACAATTATATAGAGGTCGAAGCGCATGCGCTTCGGCGTTTGAGTAATGAAGTTATTCAAGTTATCTACAGTAATGCGCGCGTCCTATGTTACACCAAACTGCTAGAAGGTGGCGTAAAGTGTATGCTCCGAAGAAAAGCATAATTGGCTTTTAATCAATACCTTATTGACTAACTCTGTCTGATTCACAAATGTTTAGATTAGTTCATTTGTCGATGAACGGCGTTTTTGGAACAGTGCGGGCTTCGTTCGTTTTCTTTTGACGGCGAAGACAAAACTAAAAAACTAAAAACGAGAGGTAATCATGTTAGTCACTTTCTTAGGTAATCCAGTTCAACTGGCTGGTGAGTTTGTTACTGCTGGACAAATGGCACCGAATTTCACTCTTTGCGATAAGGAGTTGAACGATTTTGGGTTAGAAAGATTTAAAGGGAAACGCATCATTCTCAATATCTTCCCAAGTGTGGATACGCCAACGTGTGCAAACAGTGTACGTGCGTTTAATACCGTAGCCGATTCACTGCAAGGTGCAGAAGTGGTTTGCGTTTCTGCGGATTTACCGTTTGCGCTTGCTCGTTTCGTTGATGAAGAGAAGCTCAGCAATGTCGTGATTGCATCGTGTTTTCGCTCGCCGACATTTGCCGCTGACTACGGTGTTGCGCTCAGTGAGGGGGCTTTGAGAGGCCTGACGTCACGTGCTGTTGTGGTTTTGGATGAAGAAGGTCACATCTTGCACGCTGAATTGGTTAAGGAAATCAGCGAAGAGCCGGATTATTCTGCCGCCGTACGCGCTATTCAGGGATAAGTCACTTAAGTTTTGACCGGCTAGCTAACTCACTGCGTAGCGACTGACTGGTCAACCTGCTCTCTTCAGATGACCTGACTGGAGAGAGCCTTCCCCTTTATTTCCCTACTGTGTTGGCTCGTTGATTTGTTGATAAGTTAACTTAGTCGTTGGTTCTGCTGCTGTGCCGTGGACCCATGATCGTGCGCGGTTCGAGGCCAATCAAGACAGAGGCGTTACCCCATGTTTTGTTCGGATAAAATGCCCGGCAATGCGCCGGGCAAGTGGGGGGTGCGAGCTCGTTAGAAGAAACCCAGCGGATTGACGCTATAACTGACAATCATGTTCTTGGTATTTTGGTAATGACCCAGCATCATTTTGTGTGTCTCGCGACCAATACCTGATTTTTTGTACCCGCCAAACGCAGCGTGGGCTGGGTAAGCATGGTAGCAGTTGACCCAGACACGACCCGCTTCGATTTGACGAGCCATATGATATGCAGTGTTGTTGTCTCTAGTCCAGATCCCTGCCCCTAAACCGTATTCGGTGGCGTTAGCGATCTCAAGTGCCTCGTCTACCGTTTTGAATGTGGTAACCGCAACGACCGGGCCAAAAATTTCTTCTTGGAAAATTCGCATCTCGTTGCTGCCTTTTAGCAGTGTCGGTTCGATGAAGTAACCATTTTCCTCGTGACTGTTACCACCGACCAGTAGCTCTGCCCCTTCATCTAACCCAAGTTGAATATAACCGCGAATCTTGTTGAACTGCTCTTGTGACACTTGGGAACCAACTTGAGTGTCGGTATCTAATGGGTTGCCTTGAACAATGGTCTTCATTCGTTCGATAAGTTTCGCCATAAAGCGATCATAAATCGACTCTTGAATTAATAAACGAGAAGGGCAGGTGCATACTTCACCTTGGTTGAAAAACGCAAGGAGGACACCTTCAACACATTTATCGACATAGCTGTCTTCGTGATCAAAAATATCAGCCATGAAGATGTTTGGTGACTTGCCGCCTAGTTCAACTGTTGATGGGATCAAGTTGTCTGCCGCACATTTGAGCACCTGTTGGCCGACTTCGGTTGAACCTGTAAATGCAATCTTAGCAATACGTTTGTGTGTTGCCAGTGCTTGACCTGCATCAGCACCAAAGCCGTTGACAACATTGATAACGCCGGCAGGAAGCAAATCGTCTAGCAGTTCCATCATTACTAGGATGGAGGCCGGTGTTTGTTCAGCGGGTTTTAACACCACACAGCAACCTGAAGCCAACGCCGGAGCCAATTTCCACGCTGCCATTAACAACGGGAAATTCCACGGGATGATTTGACCCACTACCCCAATAGGTTCAGGAAAATGGTAAGTGGTCGTTTGATTGTCTAGTTCAGCGGCTGTGCCTTCTTGAGCTCGAATACAACCTGCAAAGTAGCGAAAATGATCCACCACTAACGGCAAATCAGCGGCTAAGGTCTCGCGAACAGGTTTACCATTGTCCCAAGTTTCCGCCACGGCCAGCATTTCGCTGTTGGCTTCAATGCGATCAGCAATTTTTAGTAGCAGGTTTGAGCGTTCTGTAACGGAAGTTTTAGACCACGTTGCCAGTGCTTTGTGCGCAACGTCTACAGCGAGGTCGACGTCTTCTTTCGTCGACGCAGGGACTTGACAAAACTCTCGGTTATCCACTGGTGAAGTGTTTGAAAAATATTGCTCTTTGACAGGGGATACCCATTCCCCACCTATATAGTTGAGGTACTTTTTCTTAAAATGAATAATAGCACCATCTGTATTTGGCTTTGCGTATAACATTATGCTTACCCTCAAATTTATCGGATTTAAATTCCGTAGAAAATTATCCAGTATTTGTTAGGCAATAAAATATTAAACCTGTTTTATACATGCTTTTAGTGGATTTTAAGTCCATATAAAACAATGACATAAATGAATTTTAATTTATTAAAGTCTGAATTGATATTGATATATGTCTCATTTGTACTGACAAGGTAAGCCGTATTTTTTCGTTATTTTTGTTTGTTTTTGGAAGCAGTGTTTTCATATTTTAATCTGGTGTCCTAAACGGCTGGCTATATTGTCCGATGTCATTGGTCGGTCTGGGTTATGCTCGTCATAATAATTAAATACGAGAGATAATAATGAAAACACGTGCAACAACACTATTAATTTCCCTATTAGTAGGCGTAGGAAATATCATGCCAGTACACGCCAATGAGCGGCTGAATGGTATTTACCTCGGAGTGGACTATCTTCAAGCTAGCTTTCTCGATCTGCCTTCGGCGCAGAAAGAAGAAGACGCGGGATATGCGATTCAAGTGGGTTACGTGTTTCCTTCCTCGAGTGCCTTCAAGCATGGTGTTGAACTCGAGTATTTTGATGCGGGAAGTGTAAAATATACGTTCCCTGCATTGAACATCATTGGCTCCGGGAACATTGAAATTACGGGTGTGAGTTTGAATTATAAGCCGAAGTATTACATTGATCGCTTCTATCTGTCCGCCCAAGTAGGTTATACGAGGTTGGACGCAAAAGGCAGTGCCTCATACACCATCAATGGACAAACTTTTCAGCAAGATTTTTCAAACAAAGTGGATGACTCTGGCTTAACATTTGGCGGTGAGCTGGGCTTTGATGTTACTCAGCAACTGGCGATTAAAGGGGGATATCGTGTCCTTGAAGAGGACACCAATGCTCTGTATGCCGGAGTGGCGCTTCGTTTTTAGTCTGCAACCCCACAGAATAAAACAGGCTTGAATTCAAACAGCGAACGCGGCCCGATCAAGAACCAAATGCAGCGATTTGCATAAATTCAAAGCTGAGCTTGATGTCACAATCTATTGATGTCGACTTAAATGATGTGGAACAACGTCCTACACACCGCTGTCTTTTTGCAACGGTGTCGCCATTATGGGATTGGTGAGACGGTATGTTAACAAAGCAGTTCTTAGGGTTGCGTTGTAGTGCCGTCTGACCCCCAGTCCTCTCTGCCTGAAAGACAAGGTCAACATCTATGTTTAAAAAACTCATTCCGTTTATGTTCATGCTTCCCCTGACGAGTCAGGCGTCCAGTGAAATCGTGGATAATTTCTCACATATCGGATTTGGCTATAAGGGCGCTAATTTTCATTCAGGGGCGCTGAAACCTTACCTGAACAACCAGTATGACAACCAAGAGACAAAAACGTTAGGGGGGCTTTATTTGGATGTAAGTGCTCAACTGTTTGACAGCGTCTTTGTGGAAGGAAATGCGGATTTTCTCACTCGATTCAGTTCCGAGGTGGATGCGTGGCAAGCTGGCGGTGGCGTCATTGGTCGTTTTGGGGGCGCTGTTGCCGGCTCTGTGTCGTGTGGAGCCGTTAATTACCGTGCGGACAGTGATTATAGCCCATCTTTTTCTGAGCGCGGAACTTACTGCAAAGCCATGCTTAGAAAGCAGATCGCGCGTCATTGGTTACTTGGGATCTCCTATCAACGAGATTTTTTGGCTCTCGACAGAGACGAATTTAAGGTCGATAACGTTTTTCAGTTTGGTTCTGTGTTTGGTCTGGTTGCTGGGTTCGAGTATGCCAAGCGTGATGCTGCAGAGGTCGGTTACGAACTGGGTCTTCAGTTCTCGTTCTAGCGCGTCGTAGCCGTTCACCATCTAGGGTAACGACTCATACTGATCGTGTTCACGTTATTGAAATATAAAATGAATATCCAGTCTGTTTAAAAATAAACAAACATAAAAAGTCTACGCTTTAATGGAGAATAATCTCTATTGGAGTGCCGTCAATGACAGCGAAACGCCTCACTTTGCCGATCCATGTTCACTTAGCGACGGTGATTATCCTGGTTGTGATTTTAGCCTCCGTTATTCAGATCGGGTTAGCGAGTCGGGGCTTATCGACGCTGATTGTTGAAGCCAACAATAAGATTTTTACTCGTGTCGCTGCTGAAACACGCCATCAGTTAAATCATCACTACAAAACGGCTTTTTCTGCACTGGGAACGTATTCGAAAAGTCACGCACTCCATGAAGTTGCTGAGCTCGCAAGCCAACAACTGCTCCCGGAAATCGCGCATCTCCTTGAGGAATTCGAGCACGTGAATGCGTACTCTTTCTATTACCCTTCGGGTGATTTTTTTTCGGTAATGCGGATCAGAGATCCTGTCATGAGGCAGAGAATTGCTGCTTCAGCGTCGGCGCGTTATGTACTGACTGTCTCTAATGATCTTTCGAGTCAGATACAGATCATGAGTCAAGAACTGAAGGTGTTAGAAACGCGGCCCAATGACAAGCGGATTTTGTACAAAACGAGTTCGTGGTTTGAGCAAGCAAATCAAAACACCAACCTCATTTCCAAGCCTCTATTGTTGCCAGGTCCTGAATCCTTAGGGCTGAAAATCTATCGGCAAAGTTCGTCAGGAGTGATCATTTCTGCCGATGTCTTACTTGACGATTTACGCCGATCTTTGTCGGATACACTCACAAATGATTCCTCACTCCGAGTGCTTTACAACGACTCGGGACAAATTCTCGCCTTGAGTGATAGTGCTCAGCCACCAACGTCTTCCCAGGGAGTGATCACTCATATTGAGATGGTGACCAATCAAGTGGTGCCCCATGCTATCGAAGAAAATGCGGAACGTGGTCAACTGGGGGAATTCGAATACAATAACGAACAGTGGATTGGTCAAATAGTGACAATACGGCCTTTAAACAGCGAGCATGTTCATTTATTGATGGCATCTAAAGCCAACGCGTTGTTCAACAAAGGCGCTCTTATCAAGCAACAGACTTTGTATGGGTCATTACTGGTACTCGTCCTCATGGTTCCCATGATTTACGTCATTTCAAAATTTATTTCTAAACCTATCCAGCGAGCGACAGAAAAAGCGAAAGACATAGAAGGGTTTAAGCTTGACAGTGGCGCTTTGGAGCGGAGCGTGATTCGCGAGATACAGCAACTTAACGACGCGCAGATGTCGACGCAAACGACCATACGGCAATTTGTCAGTTTGACGCACAAGATAGCGCGTGAAGACAATTTGGACGACATGCTTAGTATGGTGTGTCGTGAGGTAGCGCAAGCGGTAGAAGCGCAGGGGGTGTTATTGTACCTGCTTGATACAGAAGTTAAGTGCTTGGTGCCAAGCATGCTTTGGTGTGACCAAGGCAATTCGTCAGACATTAGTGCTTCGCCTATCCCGGTCTCTGAAGCGACGCGCTTTGTTAGAGAGATCTTTGTAGCAAAGCAGGCCGCGACATTTACGGTAGATGAAGTGCCTCACCTGAAACTGCCCCTTTTTTACGATCGCTGTGAGGTTGTTTGTATACCGATTAAAGGGCGTTCAGGGGAGGTGGTTGGTTCACTCGGTTTACTCTATCCGTACGCGAATGCTTCGAGACATTATGCTCAATACGCCGACTATTTGCAGACTTTGTTGGGCTTTACCTCGGTGGCGATTGAGACTCATGACATGCTTGACACGCAAAAAGCGTTACTGGATTCATTCATTCAGGTGTTTGCGGGGTCGCTCGATAAGAAGTCACCTTACACTGGTCATCATTGTCAACGTGTTCCGGTGATCACCGAATGGTTGACTCAAGCCGCGGAGGACTCGAAGATCGAAGCCTTTCAACACTTTAGTTTAACTTCTGAGCAATGGGAAGAACTGAAGATGGCTAGCTGGTTGCATGACTGCGGCAAAATTACCACACCCGAGCATGTGGTGGATAAAGCCACTAAACTCGAGACGATCTACAATCGAATACACGAAATTCGGATGCGCTTTGAGGTGCTTAAACGAGACCATGAAATAGACATACTCCGTCAAAACACTTCGAAACTGTCCGAAGAACAGCGTGAGAAATTAGATCAGGTGCATCGAGATATCGATGCTGACTTTGCGTTTATCGCGGAAATGAATTTAGGGGCAGAATTTGTCAGCGACTCAGATCTTGAGCGACTAGAGCGTATCGCGAGTAGAACTTGGACACGAACTCTGAGTAAAACGGCGGGATTGTCTTGGGTAGAGAAACAGCGCTATCCTAAAACTGACACTTTGCCTGTGAAAGAGGGACTGCTAAGTGATAAACCCGAACACTTGATCCCTTGGGATTTTCCCCCTACAAACGAAGCGCGATTTACCATGAAGCCGACGGAATACCAAGCGAATCAGGGGGAAATGTACAATCTGTCTATTCGACGGGGCACGTTAGCCGATGAGGAGCGTTTTATCATCAATGATCACATTATTCAGACGATTAAAATCCTTGAGTCTCTGCCTTTTCCGAAACACATGCGAGGTGTTGCCGCGATCGCGGGTGGTCACCATGAGAGAATGGATGGCAAAGGCTATCCGATGGGGTTAGTCAAAGAGCAGATGCCAATCACCGCACGGATAATGGCAATTGCAGATGTTTTTGAAGCTTTAACCAGTACAGACCGTCCATATAAGAAGGCTAAATCATTGTCGGAGTCGATTGAAATTATGAGCCACATGGTCAACAACCAGCATTTGGATGCCGATCTGTTTGCGTTGTTTCTCTCGTCTGGGGTATATCTGAGATTTGCTAATCAATTCATGCGCGCAGACCAAATTGATGGTGTGGACGTCGAACGTTATTTAGACCGTGTCGAGAGGCCGCAACACTAGAGTGAGGGGGGAAGAACGTGGTTCAAAGGTCAAACAGGCAGCCATGTTTCGCTGGAACGCCTTCACTTAACGAGCGATATGACTCAGTCGGGTTGAGTTTTCTTTACAATTGGCTTGATTTCGCGACGACTTGATACGCGTCTCGATATAGGACGGTACCGACGTCCTGGTATTGAAGTACAGTCACGATGGTGTCGTATTCCTCAAGAATATGCTTGAGCTCGTACATCAGTGCCACAAAGCTCGTACTCGAATCGAGAAACCAAGAGATCGCATTGTTAGGCCAATTTGAATGCTCAAAAGGAGGGCACGGCAGGGTATCATTCAGTTGTTCGAAAATCGCGTCTAATTGCTCTCGGTGGTAAGAGTAAAGAATCAATCCTTCGTCGAGCATCAGTTTTGCTTGAGTAATGATTCCGTGGGTATGTTGAAGTTTTTTTTCTTCTTCCATACTGGCGATGAATCGTATGTACACTCCTATTTTTCCTCTTCTTGTGTGAAAGACGCTCACTTTGAAGCGACTCGACGGTGATCATTGTTGGAGAGTCAATACTACCAATAAATTGCCAAGGCGGTGCTAAGCCACCGTCAAGGGATCAGAATGTATAGCTCGCCGCTAAGTAAAAAGTACCAATGGTCGGAGGGAGGATCTTGATGTTAATTCTATCAATGCCGTTTCAGTGATATCAGACGCGTTTGGTTGGGGATTGGGACTTTCTTTACCGGGAGGTTTCATCTGCATGACAAGATGCAATAAATTAGCATCTTGATACGCATAACTTCGAATATTTTAAGTGAGGTTAACGGTGATTTGTTTGGTCCTAAATACGGATCTCGAGGCGAACGAGGATCTCTTGCTCCATAAAGATCGCCAGGCTCTATCGAGGCTTATAGAGGCAAATGAAGTCAAGCTCTATTCGCCACCAGTGTTCTCGGATTCTATGCGGCTTCAACGATTGCGCTGGTTTGAGAACAAGACCACGGAGTATTTGTCGAGGATAGAGGCCTTGATACAACGCAACCAAACAGGCCCGAAGAGTAAAGAACTTGGGACAGTAAAACGTACCATCGAAGCGAGCTATCGGGAGATCTTACAAGCTTCTGAACGTCAGTTTCTGACATGGTTTCGGGCGATTAACCAGGACACGTTGCCCTTAGGTGAGTCAGAGACGAAATATTTCATGGCCGCTTATCATGCTCAGTTACCTGTGAGTCAATTTCTCCGCAGTGAGTCAGAACGTATGAAAGGTTATGTTTCTCAAGTACTCGAGCACGCAGGTGATGGAGTACCTACTGTCATCATTTCGAAAGACGAGGCACTGAGCCAAGCGTGTAAGCCGCACGCACACATTAGCTGCTGTCGTCAGTTGATCGATTTTATTAAGCGTAACGATGTTCAGAGCTTGTTAAGACGATTGGACCGAGGGATCGCAACTGGTCAGCATTTTCTGGCAATATCACGTTTTCAAGCGCTCGCGGAGTCTGCAGGAAAACGGCTGTCACATGCGCTAAAAGAGCATGTGATTGGTTTACAGGTCTGCGATTTATTGATCCCCAATGATGATAACATGGCCCATATCATTGGAATGGGAGAGTGTGGGGCGGCTAAAGCTGAATTTAGCCAACCAATCTATTTTGGAGCAGGGGATATTGGCTTGGAGTTCGAGCTCGATGTCGTTGTGGAAGTGTCCTTTGACATATTCAAAGTGGATTATTTTAGCTTGCGCCACAAGCCGCGGATTATGGCTGAGTATGAGCATCACGTTCGGGTGAAAGATCGGTCTATCGCCAGAGTGAATGGCGTCGCCTTGATCCCATTTTGTCTTGACTACTTGGCGGCGAGGAACAAAGGAGAGCGTTTGCCCCAGCAAACTATTAAAATAAGTAGTATTGATGACGTAGCGCTACGCAACTACACGCTCGCGCAAGTTGATGGTTAGAGCCGCGATTATTATGACAAGTTGGCGTGGTTTGGCGCTTAAGTGCGTTAGCACGGTGGTATCCCTGAAAGGAAAACGATGTATGGAATCGATATTGATGCAAGCAATTGCATTGCGTGAACAAAAGCAGTACCAAGCATCACGAGATACGTTAGCAAGTCTGCTCTCAAATGAAGTGTTTGCGGCACGCGCGCACCTGCATATAGCGTGGTCGTATGACAACGAAGGAAAAGAGCGAAGGGCGATTGAGCACTACCTACAAGCTCTTTCCGGTTCACTGTCCTCAGATGAGCGTTTTGATACTCTGTTTGGTTTGGCCAGTACTTACCGAAGTTTGGGGCAATATCACGAGGCGCTCGATTTTTTTGAGCAAACGCTGGTAGCTTATCCGGACGCGTTGGAAGTTCAGCCTTTCTATGCGATGTGCTTGTATAATTTGGGACGTCACAAGGAAGCGGTGTCGTTGCTGTTGAAGCTGTTACTGTCGACAACCGACAAGGCAGAGATCAAAGAATATCAACGCGCGATTGCTTTGTACGCAAATGATCTTGATCGAACTTGGTGAGTGTGCAGGGACAGAGTGTTAAGTGTGGAAGGTGAGGGGTTTGGGACACTAATTATGGGGCTTTAGGACGTTTTGCGGTCGGGGGGCTCGTTCTGGGATGCATCTCTCCTTTTCTCGACAGGGTTAGGACCATACTTAGATTGATTGGGGCAATGTGTTTGTTTCATCAATGACTGAGCCATCTTAAACTCATATGCATCGCTTGGTGGGTAAACATGTGGTTATCCAAAAAATCTATCGATCAAAACGTCAATTTAGCATTGGACGAATTCTCAAAGTCCATTAAGGCGATAGAGCGCGGGTCTACAGAGGCGTTAGCGCTCGTTATTTTTGTGAATGGTTGCTATGACAGCAAACGATTTACCCATTGTCGATATAACGCTCTGCTGCACTATCCGCGAGCGAGAGATGCGGCGCGACACCTAGTGGCGTTGTGTGATTCGGATATTGATGGTTTTTGCGTGGCGATTCGAGAGGCTCACACGATATTGCGTGATTCGGATGTGGTCCGTTGTGAGTTAGTTCTAAGCTATTAACGAGGCGAACCTGACGGTCTCTCTTGATGAGGAAGGGGTGAGAGAATGAGTATTGGCAGTCGTTTGGTGCGCGAACGCCTCTCTTACATAGACCGTGAAGGCGCCATGGCGTAAAAGGTGAACCATATTCATTCAAGTGATCGTTCTTAGTTCGTTATTCACTCCGCATACTGCTTAGCACGTTTACAGCAAGTTGCCAGGAGTACGACAATGAACCCACTCGACTATACGTTTTATACGCTGAATGCAAAACGTTATTTGATTGAACCAAACGTTGCACACGTTGTAGGTGTGTCGCGCAAATCATATCGGTGGCCTTACGTCTTTTTCTTCGGTTTCGTCGTTGGTCTGTGGTTGCCGCTGTAGTCGCTATCTAGGAGCTCAAGCGAGCGACACGGAGTGAGGAGTGGCGGTTAGGGTAAGTAACAATAATAGAGTAGGTATCGTGCAATCCTGTTTCCTTTCATCCAGTCAATTGAAGCGTGTTAAGCAGCTCGAAAGTCAGTTTTCGGTGCAAATAGCGTGTGGTGTCAATATTTCCCGACTTGCTGAGCTATTAGTTTGTTCAGAGCGCAATGTTAGTAAGCTAATGACCTCGTTGCAAAAGTTGGGGGTGATAAGTTGGGTACCAGGCCGGGGCAGGGGGCATCATTCGCAATTCACCTTGTTAAAAAGTTTTGAAGAGGCTTTGACTGAGCAACTGGAGCAACTGGCTCAGAATGGAAATCTGAATCAGGCCTATAGATTGGCAGAGCAGTTCGGTCGAGTTGGACTGTTTCAAGAACGTATGCCCTATTGGCTTGATAGTGCTCGACAAACCTTACGTGAGCAAAATACATTGATGTATCTTGTGCCATACGATTTGCCTGAATGGCGGCCCCATTGCGCCCTGTCAACGCGTTCAATTTTGTTGATCGAGAGTGTATTTGACACACTCTTGCGGTATGACAGTAAACACCAACAAATTTACCCACATCTCGGCCATCAGTTACGATTGAGTGAGTGCCAAATTCGCGTTCGAATTCGCAACAATATTACGTTTCATAACGGTGAGCGCCTAACACCAGAATGGGTTCAAGCGAACTTTGAGATGCGACGCGATACGGTACATCCATACCAGATTCTATTTCGCCATTTGGAGCGTATCGACGTGGATGGCCAGTGGGTGGCGTTTGTTTTGCGTCAAAACGATCCGGTTTTTCTTCATCTATTGGCAGATGCCCATAGCGCCATTTTTGACTTTCGTTCTGAGGTTCCGCAAGGGACGGGGGCGTATGCTGTTGAACGCCTAGAGAGTCAACATTGGAGTTTAGTGCGAAATCAGCATTACTTTGGATTGGGAGGTGAAATTGAGCGTGCGGAATTTTGGACAAATGAAGCCTTACCCGATGGGTCGATGCATGTTACGGAATCTTACCTGACGGATGGGGAACTGGAGCAAGATCAGGAGGTCATTGAGCAGAGTGGGTGTACTGTCCTCCAGTTTCGACACCATGAGCATGCCCTATCGACCGCTGAGCGGAGCTGGGTTGTGTACCATAGCCGCGGCTTTCTGGAGCGAACCTCACGCCAAGCGGCGAACAGTGTCATGGATTGTCATCAGGATAAAGGGTTTCACTTGTTTGACCAAACTAGGTTGAAGCCTTCTAGACCTGTGGTAGTTGAAGTGAGATGCGTCCATCGAGCTGAAGTGAAGCCTCTATTGACCGCTTTACAAGAAAAAGGGATTGAAGTGCGGATCCACGACCCTGACGAAGATGTGGCGGGTAGCGAGGTCGATATCGTCTATGATTGCTATGCGTTTGGCGATGATCTGACTTTTCAATATTACGAGTGGTTGTTGTGTGGAGACGTGTTTGCGCGCTGTTTGTCCCACCCGGCTCAGCAAAGTCTGTTGAGTTTTGTGGATACGTTAATGCAGGAAAGTGAACACAGTCAGGATTTTTTGCAAAAGCTATATCGCGCTGAAGATTGGTTGATCCAAAACTACCATTTTTGCCCCTTATGGCGCGACCATGTTGTGTATCAAAGAGCAGATAACGTGTACGGGACAGAAACTGGAAACATGGGATTGATGTCTTTAGCCAATATGTGGTTAGAGTGACCTGAGTTTTGTTACTCAGTCGACAGTGAAACGTATGGATTACGAGGTGAAAATGGAAAAAATCAATTTGTCAGAGAAGTTTCGTTTGTTTGATGAAGAATGGACACCCAAAATTGTTGGCCAATCAAATGGTCAGTTGGTGAAGATCGCGAAAGGGAATGGCGAACTGGTTTGGCATGCCCACGAGAATGAAGATGAATTGTTCTTAGTGCTGAAAGGGCAACTGACGCTTCAATTAAGAGATGGGGATGTGGTGTTGAACGAAGGAGAGATGTTCGTGGTACCGAAGGGCGTCGAACATTGCCCTAAAGCGTTGCCAGACACTCATTTTATGATGATTGAACCTGAGTCAACTGCACATACAGGTGAAACGGAGTGTGACAGAACGGTGTCACTCGAGCATCAGTCTTGGCTCTAAGCTTTCACTGAGCAATTGACCCTTTTTCCCGCAGGGAGAGGGTTAGAACGCGGCGAGGCTGACGGTCGTGCTCAGCTCAACACACTTGACATTGAATGTTGTTCGCAGCGGCTTATATAGGCGTTAATTAAAGGGGTACGCAAAATGGACTTTCAAGTATGGCTTGGTTTTATGGCCGCATCGCTGATCTTAACGGTGACTCCAGGACCGAGCATATTTCTAGGGATCGCTCACGCGCTTCGTTTCGGGCATCGACGTGTCTTTTTTACAGCATTGGGGGATATCACTGCCAATGGGATACAAATGCTTTTGGTGGCCTTAGGTTTAGGGGTAGTGATCGCCAATTCCGAGTTTGCGTTTGCAGTTATTAAAGTGTTCGGGGTCATCACTTTATGTTTTATGGGGCTTAAAATGTTGCTTGTAAGACCAACAGCCATTGAAGAGCCAGAGTCCGTTGGCGACGTTGTCTCTAATTATAAACTGTTTTGGTCAGGTTTTATGGTCGCCGCGGGCAACCCTAAAGCCATCGTTTTCTTTACGGCGTTCTTCCCTCAATTCATCGACATACATACGCCAGTTCTGCCACAACTGCTGATCATGTGTCCATCCATGGCGGTGTTGGATTTTACTCTGGTGATGCTCTATGCCTGTTTAGCCCGCCACCTGGCCGCGACAACACGGCTATCATTGCTGTCTGTCACAAGAGGAAGCGGTGTCCTGCTATTAGGGGCGGCTGGCGCGCTGGCGCTAAAAAATCGGTAATCGAGTCATGAGCTTGTTGGGCATCTAGGTTTCATTGGGGGAGTGCTTACTATCTAGTTGAAGATACCATGCTTGAATGTGGGGGCCTAGGTGGGTGAGCTTGACGTTTTCGCTGACGGTGAATAACCACTTTAATGTGCCATAAACAATGTAATCGGCATAAAGTGGCGCTTCACCACCGACAAAGGGGAGATCTTTAAGATGTTGCTCCAGCAATTGCAGTTTGTCTGTGAGCTGCGCTGTGGACGCGGATTGACAGTTTGACTGCACGTTTTCTAGCGAGTCTCCGAGCGCTTTTTCACGTGAGGCCCTGAAGTAAGCTTTGTCTTGATCCTTGAGTTTATTGAAGATATCGAAAATCGCGATACGTGCGATATCGGTGTGTAAGGTTCTTGCCCACTTCTCAAAGAATAACGCCAGCGTTTTACCTTGTTGCGAGGAGAATAGTGAGGGTGTATCAGGGTAGGCGTTATCGAGGTACTCGGCGATCTCAAATGAGCCTCCAATACGGCGATTGTGATCATCGTGAATGAAAGGAAGGGTGTGAAATAGGCCTTGTGAAGCCTCGTCTATTTCGGTAAACCCGACATCGACCGTTGTGAATGGCAGCCCCTTGTGTTGAAGCGCCATCCGGGTTCTCCAGCAATATGGACTGAAGTTTACCCCTTGTTCTCCGGCTAATTCATACAGTGTAATCATGCGCTCTCCTTCTGCATCGCTCGATTGGCATTCACGTTGTTTCTGACATTAGAGTATGTGGAGGCGGAGTTCAATCCCCTTGAAGAGGGCGAGTGTCTATCACTTCTCTCACTCGCAAAGTAGAGTAGAGAGTTCTTTGAGCCAACGTTCGCACTTCATCGACCCGAGAATCGACTCCCAGTCCTTGCCTACGCGACGGCAAATCTAACTTAGGCGCATGTTTACTTTCGCACTAAATGACATCGACGACTGGTAGGGGAGTACCGACGATCTTGTTGCTAGGGGAAAAAGGAAAAATGATTTCAATTGTTATACCGTTGGGATCGTCGAGAAAGATCTGATGTTCATTGATTTGTGGGATCACACGTTCTCGAAACGGAATTTTCTGGTGTACAAAGTGCTGCTGAGTCGAGGCTAGGTCGTGTCCTTTGAAAGAGACATGGTCGATGGCTCTTGAGCCAGATTGAGCGCCTTTATTCCCTAAATAAGCGATGAGCGCTTCGGGCATATGCCCCTCTGGCAGCGACACTAAGTGCAGTATAGGGTGTCCGTCGTCGTTCTACATCCATGCCCCTGGAAATGCAAATTGCGGGCGTGGACCACGGTGAAGCCCTATGGACTGTTCAAAAAACAGAGCGGTCATTTCTAAGTCGGAGGTTCTGATTGTAAAGTGAACGACGGCCTTTATGTGCATGTGACTACCTTGTGACTGATAAGAAAACTTGTGTGCAACAATACGCGACAGGTGACGGCCAAGAGAAGGGGGGGAAATGTAAAAACAGTTTTCGTCAAAACTGAATAGTCATAGGGTAGAGATTGTCTACTTTGGCAAGGTTGAAAGCGCGCTTGAAATCAACCTGAATCGCGTGGTTTAGACGTTAGGATTGATTAATCTAACCCCAAATCGCGAAGAATATGGGCTGATTTAGATTCTGGTTCCAAGTGTTGATAGCGTTTTGGGGCAGGTTTTAACTTTAACAAAGTGCGTTTAATCATTTTTACGACAAGCATAGTACACCTCGATATTGTATGGTTTCAGTTGGCTGACTAATTCAATATAACCTTTGATGAACTTGACGAGTTTATTAATCAATAAATCCCTTAGATTTAAGTAATATTGTTTCGAATAAGAGCGCGTTATCGTCATAATCATTAATCCTTATGGTGTTGAGTTGTGGAATTAAATCGTCATTGATGAACTCTAACGTAATGACGAACTTTGTCGGTTGAGTTAATCTAGGCAGACTTCCTATAATGGCGACATAGTTTGTAATCTGGTTGTCTTTTACTTCCACTAATTGTTCATTTTTCTGAATGTTAATATGGTGAATTTCATCGACATTGATTCCTTTAATCGAACAGCTAACAATATTAAACTGGCTGAGTTCATTTTTGGATAATGCGGTAAGAAATTCATTGGTTTGTTTCCTAATGAGGATTTCTTCATGTAGTCTTAACATTATTCCCCTCCTTGGAATGATTTATATCAATAGCCAGTAATGAAAACAACGTGACATAGTGTTACATATAGGGAACAATGATCTAACTATGATGAATAATGAACTGATAAGCTTCGCCGCAGTTTGCAAGCACCTCTCGATTACCAAAGCCGCTAATGAACTTGGTAAATCAAAAGCTCATATTAGTCGTCATATCGCCGATCTTGAGGCATCGATAGGCGTGAAATTGCTCTATCGAACAACACGCAACATTTCTCTCACCCCAAAAGGAGAGAGCCTCAAGGAAACGGCCCTTGAGTTACTCGCCAATCTAAATGAATTGAGTTACAAGACGTCGACCATGAACGATGAGATGAGTGGTAAGTTCACGATTACAATGCCGAGCTCCATTGCGGCCTCGTTGTTTATCGATATCTTGAAAAAACTGAAGTGCAGTTTCCCCAACGTCTCTTTTAGAATTATTGCAACGAATAAGGTGGAAAACCTGATTGAGGGCAATATAGATATGGCGATTAGGATCGGCAGCATCTGCGATGAAAGCCTCATTGCTCACAATATTGGGACATTTAGCAACATTTTAGTCAGTTCAAAAAAGAGTCGCGGAGATACTCTGATTGTCTATGAGAAGTTCCGTCATAAAGAGTTAGTCGCGAACAACTACAATGGAACTATCGAAGTGGATAATGTGCCATTGCTGATCACCTTCTTGGAGAATGGTATTGGTGTCGGCATTGTGCCTGATTACTACTTCAAGGCGAATTCAATGTGTGATGTGACGATTCTAGAGAAGTATCAAGATTGCCACAACATATACATTACCTACCCTTTTCAATCGCCTCTACCAAAGAATTTGCTGGAAATATCCGCGATCATCACCAGTGAAATGAAGAGGATCCTTCATATTCAACTCTAAGGTCGCAGCCGATTTTTCTGCGCTCTAGCAGGTTGTTCTTGTAATGTGGCTGCGTCGGGTGAGGCGAATACGGTACTTATGTTGTCAGGCAACGCGAGCGCCAGGTAACAGAGTACCGTATTGTGTGAATTAAAGCGCTGTTGTCGCATGGAGCGAGTGATTGCGGTGTCGGTAGATCTTATAGATAGATTGGATGCCGATCGGTAGCATGGTAAAGAGACCAATAAGCATTACACTCCCATAAATGTCTTTGGAACTAAAAACTTCGCCATGCAACGTGGTGACATCAACGCTGTCTTTGAACAAGAAGCAAAGGATGTATTTCGACATGATGGTAATGTAAACGATAGAGGGCAGGTATAGGTAGCCATGGGCTGGGATCTGTTTCAAATGCACTTTATCGTTGTAGCACCATAATGTGAAAGGCAAATAAAAGGTAAAGACGCACAAAAACCAACCAAAGAAATTACTTAAAGGCACGCCAAAATACACACCACGATCGGTCCAGACCCACAAAGATTTGATGAGTGAATTCACTGGGTCCATAACGACATCCCATGAAACCATGACAAATGAGGCAACCAGGGAGATGATGATGGCTTTGCTTACCGTTGGGATCGGTTTATCAAACTGATTGAGCAGGGTCGTTGCTATAAACCAAGAAACATAGCCCAAACTGAAATAGGTCGGCATGATTGCCAATGGCACGTCAAATATTTTGGTACCCAGCCTATCAGAATAATAGTAGTGACCGAAAGGAAATCCAGTTGAAACGCTGACGCTTTCGTAGAAAACACTGACAATAAAGACTAGAAGAAAGAAATAAGATATTTTCTTTACTCCACAGTACATACTCCCGTGAATGATTGCAAACGGGAGCAATATTAGTGGGGTAAATATACTCGAGATGTTTATATCGGTATAACCCCGAATGAATGAATAAACAATATAAACAATGGTGATTGCAAGCAAGAATAAAGAGGTTCTATGCTTCATATGATACTCTTATTTTTCAAATTAAAAGCCATGATAGCAATTAGGCACGATGAAAGATGGTGCGAATTAATTGATATCAGTCGAGCTGTAATAATAAAGCGCCACAAAGTATCATAAAAAATTTGTTGTCTGGTCTAATCAGTATCAATTTAGAGACAACAGGGAAATATTCGAGTTGCTCAATTAGATAATATATCGAATTGGCATGTAGGTCGCGTCGCTGAAAAATGAGTTCGCCATTAAGTTGGCCTCAATAGTGATCTGACGCTGGCAAGCTGGTGAAGGGGGCATCTGTTCGAGTGAATTGCGCTAGGCATTCCTGATATAAATGAACCTTGCTTCAGAAATTTCGCTGAAGAATGTTATTTTTCTTCACTTTTGGTCGGAGGCGTCTAGACTGTGGGTCAGTGCGCTTTCCAAGGACGCTTGGTCAGCGGCTTCAAGAAAGCCACATCGGATGATGTGGCTTTTTTATTGCTCACGAGAGATGACGGGGGACTCAACCATATGAGTGGTGTCACTGGCGGTCGCGAACCGGACTTCATTGTTTCCATATGGAAACTCTGAATATCATTTTGAGAACTACCCCGGCATAGTCGATGTGGTTATCCTCACTGCGAATTGCCGTTGATTTACGGAAATTCAGATTTCGTTACAGTTGTGATAGGCCGTTATTTTGTGCCCTGTGGCCTGTGATGGGATCGATCCCCCGACTTCAGTTAGGCGATAAAATGTGAGAGTAATATTAAATTACCATCAAGTGATTTTATCTCAAGTCTTTGAATAATAATCAATTAATTAAAACGTGTTGTTGGATTGTATAGCTAATGTTAAGGGTATTTTGCTATTTAGAGCCTTAGAACTAGATGGTATACAGTCATTTACTTTTTATATCAAATGGTAATATTTTATTATTGTTTTTTATAAATTGAGCGGGTATCGTACGCCCAAAAACGGGCTTCTTTCCATAAAGCTGAAGTACATGGTGCAGGGATTTTTTACCTGCAAGCCGACCTGTCTGCAGCGAAGAGCAACCGTTACCTATGGCTAGGCTTAATGACGTACTCTAGGATGGAGTCACGTGCTCCCAAGGGAGCAAATCGGCTATCGATGGCCTATCAAGGACGATCTTAGCCTTAGGTGTCGCACCTAAGAAGTTGTAGATTGACTAATTGTACGTGTATGAACTGCGAATCTTTGTGGCAGTTGTATCCTCTTGCCCGGGAACAACTGGTTAATGTGAAATCCTTGAATGGCAAAAAACTGAAAGGCACAGAGTGCCGAGTGTTAGAAGTTTTGATCGCGAATCAAGGTCAGGTTGTACCGAAAAAAGAGCTGTTTACTCAAGTTTGGGGTGATCGTATTGTCTCCGATAACAGTTTGACCCAATGTATTGCTCAGTTGCGACTAGCACTGGGTGATAATGGCAAAGAGCAAAAGTACATCAAAACCATCCCTTCGCGTGGCTACATGCTGTTTGAAAATGTCGTGCAGTTGGCAGAGCCTGAGCATCAGCAATTGCCTGAAGTTGCCGTTTGTGCGCCGGAAGAGGCAACGGTTGCGGCAACGTCCCGTGACGCAGAAGAGCATCATTATCACCAACAACTGAAAGCATTGCTGGCGCTGTTTTTCGCTGTCGTATTTTTGTTTCAGACTGCTCAGGCTGTGAATCGTTGGACATTCGGTTGGAATGTGCCGTTGGATCGTTGGATCACAGAGACACAAGACGAGAGGACGTTTATGTTCCTCGACAACCCTGCGAGTAAAACACTCTATCATTATTTCCGTGATGAAAGCGCCCACCTCGAAGGGACGCCTGTAACCGATCTGCTGATCTCCACAGGTGTCAGTAATTATTATCTGTCCTGTGTCTACCGCTGTAAATCGACGGGAGATCAAGAAGTCAGAAACTTTACCTTTGATTTGCAGGAGAACTTTTACCTAATGGGAGGAATGGTACGCGATGTCTGTCAATAGAGTATTGCTGGTATTTTTTTCCCTAGCAGGTCTCGCTACGCTGACGAACGTAGCGCTCAAAATCGCCGATGTGCCTGACTTCATGAATGGAAAAACGAGTCAACTTTTCTACAGTGGTACGCTTAATGTGACGTTAAGCGGCGATGTGTTTTTAATCGAGGATTACCACACGATTAACCATCGTTTGTTTTTCAATCAAAAGTCCCACACGAGTCGTGTGATAGAAGATGGACAACGCGGACTGTACTTTAGTTACTTTACGGATTTTTATAGTGATAATTTGGTACAGTTTACGGAGTTTTCGCTACCGATAGATGCGCCTATGCCTGCTAACAACGTGATTCAGGTTGAGGCTCATGCTATGAGGCGTCTCAATAACGAAATGTTGCAGATCATTCATCACAACCGCAAAGTCCTTTGTTATACGAAGTTACTTGAGGGTGGGGTGAAATGCATCACGCGTCGAAAATAAAACCACGCCGTATTTCAAATCAGCACCGCTTTTTGCGGTGCTTTTTTTTGCCTTAAATTCGACCTGTTGTTTGATTCCACCCAGGATCACTTCAGCGCCGATTAGTGACTTCTGGCCCAAGTAAGACACGCACGATTTTTCTTGCTTGAGATCACCAAAGATAGTGCTTAAAAATCAACAAAAACAATCACATAGGTGTGAATCATAAAGGTTTTGATTAGTTCACTATGGAACTAATGAGTGTTTTGACACCATGTGCCTCGTTCTAAGGGTCGCTCGTTTGGATTGCTCAACATCCTGTTATTAACGAGTGAACTCATCAAAGTGAATGCACTATGTGTACATAAAAGAGGTAATCATGTCAGTAACATTCTTAGGGAACCCGGTTTCTGTAAACGGTCAACTACCGCAAAAAGGGGAGCAAGCCCCAGAGTTTACTCTGTGTGACCAAACATTGGCTGATTTCAGCATTGAGCGTTTTAATGGGAAAAAATTGGTGCTCAACATTTTCCCGAGTGCGGATACGCCGACGTGCGCTGATAGTATTCGATCATTCAATGAAGCGGCAAAAACTCTGGACAACACTGTCGTCTTGTGTGTCTCTGCTGATCTCCCATTTGCACTTGCTCGTTTTGTCGAGCGACACAAGTTACATCAGGTGTCTATTGCTTCGTGTTTCCGCTCGCCAGAGTTTGCCCAAAGTTACGGTGTAGCGATTGCAGACGGTGCGTTGCGCGGTCTGACTTCGCGTGCAGTGGTTGTACTCGATGAGCAGCGTCAGGTGTTGCATTCACAGTTAGTGAGTGAAATTGCTGACGAGCCAAATTATCAGCAAGCCATTGCCGCGGTAAAGGGAGAATGATCATGAAGCGCGCATTAGTATTACTTGCCATGATCATGTCCGGCGCTGCTTACGCAGGTTACGATGTGACACAACAATCAGCGGAGTTAGGAGAAGATCAGAATGTCACGTTGGAACATTCTACGACCTTCACGCTAGGCGGTCATGCCGTCAAAGTCGGTGACCTTATTCCGGCCATGACACTGGCCAATTCTGCGTTGAAATCGGTCGAGACTCAAGGCAGTGGTAAAGTTCGAATCTACAACCTATTGGTGTCGGTTGATACGCCTGTGTGTGTGGAACAGGCCGTCGTGTTTAATACACTGGCTGAAAAACATGCTGAATACGCGGAACAGCTTGAATTCATTAATGTGAGTGCTGACACTCCGTTTGCTCAAGCGCGTTTTATCTCTGAGCAGAAGTTAAGCCAGAAGGTCGCGTTTCTTTCTGATTCATACAAGCACGAATTTGGCCAACAAACAGGCGCCCATATCGAAGAATTGGGCTTGTTATCGCGTGCCATTATCGTCGTAGGTAAAGACGACCGTATTCTGCATATCCAACGCGTTCCAGAGCTGACGCAATTGCCGGATTTGAACAACGCTGTAGCGATTGCGAAACGCCATATCTAACGGTGGCTATTTTCGGCATCAAGCGCCTTCTCTCCCGTGCTTGATGCCGCTTTTTATGTATGAGTGACAGAATAATGAACCTTTTGAAGCCACTAATAGCGGTCACGTTGATAACGCTGGCGTTTTGGCTATTTTACTCTCTACTGCCTGTGCGTTTTTCTCCTGAGCAATTGTGCCAAGAGCTCAGGCGCTTTGAATCCTCTCAACGTTTTCCTAGCCGCAATGTCTGCCACTCCAGTCACTGGCCGCGAGGGTGATTCTTCCTCACTGATCGAATCGGTTTAGTCGGGGCGTCATGCCTTTTTCTTCAAGGAAAAATACACGGATTGTATTACAGTGACAAAAAAAGCGGCTGAATGCCGCTTTAATTCGTTACTGAGTAAATCTCTCTAGTTCAATCTGCCTGCCAGGGACGAAATGACGTCTTCGGCCTCATAGTTGTAAGTCGTTTGGCAAAAGCGTGTTTCTTGCTCTAACTGAGCCAGCGCTCGTTGTTTTAAACGCAATTTATCTTGCTCATCTAACCATTTACTTTTTACGAAGAAGCATTTTAATGACAGGCTCAGATCGTCAATATGGGGGCCTTCTTGGCCTGTCAACGTCTGGTATTCTTCAAGGTCGTTTAGCGCAAGTTTTAATGACATGTCTATTCCTATGATTTCAAGAGTTGAATATGGGAGGTGTAATTGCCCCCCTCAGACACCACTCTACTTAGAAGGCAGAATCATCGGTAATGAACTTGTATGAATACCTCAAAATTAAAGTAATTACTTAATTTTAAGTCTCTGAATTAAAACATTAATGATTTTAACTAATTCAAGTTTGGCATAGCCAATTGTTGAACAAGTGAACGATAAAATGTCAGCATCTGTCCATAAGCCTCAATACTTATCCGCTCGTTGGGCCCATGTATCCGTGGGAGATCACTGTCATCAAGTGCGAGTGGCAAAAATCGATAGACTCGGCTTGTTAGTTCAATGTAATGCCGAGCGTCGGTTGCATTGATCGTCAAATAAGGGGCGACAACGGTGCGTGACGCGCCAAACACTTTTTCAGTGGTGTGCTTGAGTATCTTGAACGCGCGGTTGTTTTGTTCGGAGATAGGGGTTGCACGATTATAAGGAGGGCGAATGTCTACTTGTATGGCAGGGTCGTCAATGATGGCTTCTATGTACTCGAGCACTTGTTTGGGCTCCGTATTAGGAAGCAAGCGAACATTGATATTGGCCGTTGCTTCAGGGGCAAGCACGTTGTCTTTCACTCCGGCATTCAACAAAGTGACAGCCATAGTCGTGCGGACCACCGCATTGGTCGCAGCACTGGCCGTCAGCTGGTCAAGCAAAAGAGGTTTAAATAGCCAAAGGTTCGCAAAGAGAAGGCGATAATTGAACGCCATGTAACCTGACGTGGCATCGAATAACTGTTGAGTAGCGCCACTGTATTCTGCCTGCATGGGATGGTCTTCTAAACGTGAAATCGCTCGAGCCAATCGCCCAGGTGTGGTTTGGGCTGGGGGCATGGATGAGTGACCCGGGATCCCTTTCGCTGTAAGGGATACATTGAGGTAGCCTTTTTCTGCTACGCCTATCAAAGCGACCGGGACAGGGACGCCGGGCACCACCTCATCAAGAACAAAGCCCCCCTCATCAAGAACCAGGGCAGGGTTAACGCCGAGGCGCGCTAATCGTTCGGCCATAGCTTTGGCACCATGCTCACCACCCACTTCCTCATCATGACCGAAGGCGAGGTATATATCGCGCTGGGGCTTGGCACCGGATAACAAGAGGGCTTCTATGCTTTCAAGAATGGCGAGCATTGAGGCTTTATCATCCATTGTTCCTCTCCCCCAAACATAGCCATCTTTAATCGCGCCTGAGTAAGGAGGGTGGATCCAGGTCTTTCGTGTCGATATTGCGTAGGGCACGATATCTTGATGTGCGGTTAGGACAATGGGCCGCGCCTTTGGATCACTGCCGGGCCAGCGGTACAAAAGACTAAACTGATTGATGCGCTCGAGTTCTAAGTCACGATGCACCAGAGGATAGGCGCCTGCAAGCCATCGGTGAAAACCTAAGAACACGGCAGGGTCGACACGCGTGGCATTGGGATCTCGCCCATCTAAGCGTGAAACAGTAGGAAACTGTATGGCCTGGCTAAGGCGAGTCAACTGAGCGGCATTGGCAGGTTTTTGCTCAATGTGGGGTTGGCTAGGAAGCGCTTTCTGGTGTAACCATGTTCGGATCAGTAACGTAAATACAAGAATCAGCAGTGCGAGAGAAACGAGAGAAACAAAAGATCGGAGTGTCATCAGTGGTCCTAAAAAGGCGGCATGGTTTATCGGACACTAGTTTATCCGCTGTCTTCGTATTAGCTGACCCGATGAGTGTGATTGTGCAGAATCGAACAGGTCATGTTTGGGAAACGGTCTCTCCTAAGCAGAATCAACCTGCTTAGGAGTCCTTTATCAACAGCCTTGATGAACGGTGAAGTTGCATGATGTTTTATTTGGCTTCTACTGCCCAAGACATCCCGTCACTTGGCGTCAAGTCAATCGTAATTGATGACGACTTTACCGATTGTGGCACCACTTTCGAGCAGAATGTGCCCTTGTTTGAGGGTGTCTGCTGAGAAGCCATGGAGCTCTTTTGTTAAGGTCGATCGAATCCGACCCGCGTCGACCAAATTCGCAATCTGTGTAAGGATGTCCCCTTGTTTGTATAGATCAGCCGTCTTGTAGAGAGAACGTGTAAACATCAGTTCCCAAACAAATCCGACGGATTTACCTTGTAGCTTGCTTAAATCAACACCACCCTCAAATTCGACAATCGAAGCGATTGTGCCCTGAGGGGCAATGAGCTCAGTCATCGCATCCCAGTGGCCCAACGTATCTGCAGTGTTAAAGATGTAGTCTACGGTCTCAAACCCCAGAGCTTGGACGGATTCACGGAGATTTTTATGATTCGCAACATAGTCGGCCCCCATTTGTTTGACCCAGTTTTCAGTCTCTGGTCGAGAAGCGGTCGCAATCACGGTGAGGTTCGTCAGTTGTTTGGCTATCTGCGTCGTGATTGATCCGACGCCACCGGCACCCCCGATGATCAGGAGTGTCTTTCGTTCTGTAGGGTCGACGCGCAAGCGGTCAAACAGTGTTTCCCAACCGGTTAATGAGGTCAGAGGCAGTGAGGCCGCTTCTGCGTCTGTCAGCCCTCTTGGCGCTAGAGCGACCAACCGAGAATCGACGGCATGGTATTGTGCGTTGGTGCCTGGGCGGGTGACATCCCCTGCATAGTAAACACGGTCACCTAGTTTAAAGTTCGTAACGTTTGTACCAACTTCCACAATTTCACCAACAGCGTCATAACCTAGAACGCGAGGTTGTTCTAGTGTGGTGTCGGTCGCCGCTCTGATGCGTATTTTCGCGTCGGCAGGATTAACGGAGACAGAAGCGATCTTAACTAACAAATCAAATTTTCCCAGTGATGGGAGGGCGGTTTCAAATTCAAAAAGACTCGATGAGGCTTCGATAGGTTGTGATTGACTGAATCCAATGGCCTTCATGGTGGTTGACATCATCTACTTTCCTTATTGTTTTCGAGGCTCGGCAACGTTGCCGTCGTCTGTTGTTATGCCAACTATACGGAGCTCAATGTCAGAGAAAAACGAGCGCAAGTCTGAAAGACTTTCAAACGTTTATTGATAATTAACACACACATATCTGTGTGGCGACACTGGCTCAAGAGCGCTGAGGGAGGTATCATCGCGGGCATCCGAAGTGAGCGTGATACAGACAAAACAGGGCGGTCAAGACCCCTCATCATGTCTTCGGATGGGACGGATTGCCAGGGAGAAAACTCGCGCAGGAGCGCGTATCAATAGGTGGTTGATTTATGGATGTATTCTTTTTATCCCAAGTCCTTGTGGCTATAGCGATTTGTTTTGATCTGATGTCGTTTCAGTTTAAGGATAGAAAAAAGATCGTCGCGTGTTTGTTTTGTGCGGGCGTATTGATTTCTACGCATTTTGCATTGCTCTCGGAATGGACAGCCGCGTCCCTAATGGGGGTGGCGACTTTGCGTTATTTGGTCAGTATTTTTTCGACTTCCTCTATTTTGAAATATGTGTTTTGTTCGGCGTCGGTTCTCGTCACTGGTGCTACCTTCACAGGGCTTACTAGCATCATCGGTTGTATGGGCTCCGTGCTTCAGACCCTCGCAGCATTTCAGGAGAATGACCGTCGACTAAGGGAACTGATGATAATAGGAACAGCGTTATGGCTTCTACATAACTATTTGGTTGGTTCACCCACTGCGGTACTAATGGAAGTCTTGTTCATTTCGAGCAACCTCTTTGGCTATTACCGCTACTATTTTAAACGCGCGGGGGTCGCATAATAGTCCTCTGCTGCGGTGAGCATCAGCAAGCTTTGCCGTTCAAGCTATTGATGGATTTGACGTCTTGAAGTGAAGCGTCAGGTCCGTCCTGACTCGCTGTTTTTCTTCGGCATGCGCATTGTGGCGATGGACACCCTAACCTGCCTATCGACCGTTCACCAAGGTCCTATAGACTTGGTAACAGCACCTTTAGATAAAACTCGCCTTGAATCAGTGTCTTCGTTTCGGCGTTGATTCATCGTGTCGCGTCCGATTGAGCTCGATGGCGGCGGTGAGCATCAGTGAACAGCGCAATAGTGGTCGTCGTTGCGGGTCAAAAGCACGACACATGTAGCAATGTGACTGCTGGAGCAGTGTGCGTTGATGCTGGGCAACGAGCGTGATGGGGGTGAGCAAGGTCTCAGGTCGGAAAAGAACGACTCGGTTCACAGCAGACAGGTAGTAGTGGCCCGAAGGGGAACCAGTCAGACGGTTGCGCAGATGTACACCGCTTGCCTGAGCCAAGCATTCCAACCACAGCGGCCAAGGGTGTCGCCAGTACGTATGATACTGGGGGGCGTCCGTCCACTGGGTGGTCGCGATGATCGTCTTTCGATTGAGCTGAAGGACGTTGTCGATAAATGCAAACGGCGCAGCGTGAGCGGTAGGGAAATAGTTAATCATTGATCACCAGAGAGAATGGGTTTCGGATCCGGAGGTGGCGGTGCAGTCGAAGGAGCTGTCGGGTCGTTGTTTTTGATAAGTGCGGCTGTTTTAAATTGGCGATCAGGCGGTCAATTTTATCCGGTTGGATTTGGTACTCGGTATAGTCGAAGTGATCCCAGTAGTAGAGCTCGCGTTTGTGCAACGCGAGCAAATCTTGGAGGGTTCGCCAGATCAGCAGCTCAAACCCAACAATTTTTTTGTAGGTTTGATGTTTCAACAGGCTCAAATCCAATTTGCCACGTCGGTAGCCTTGCCAGAAGTCGGTGTAGCACACGGACTTGTCGCGCGGTACATCGTCGAGGCTAAAGTTGATGGGCGTCGACAAATGGCTGAGCCTTTCTGGGCTGAGCGCTGGTTCTAGGAGACGCCAGCGTGACTGTTGCCAATATTCAATCACCACCTGCTCGAGGTAGCGCCCGGGTTGATAGTAAGTGCAGAGTGCAAAACGCATGCGGGCTGGGATCCCTTGATGACGAAGCAAGGCAAGGGCCAAGATTGCCAATGTTTGACAGTTGCCAACGATTTTCTGTTCGAAGGGGTTGTCCGCGTCAAGCCGAAGTCCGCGTTGTCGGATCACCTGAAACAGTTGGTAGGCACTGCGATAACGATAGTCTTCTAATCGACCCACAGCGATGTGCGAAGCATTCTGCCCGTTGTGATTTTCAATCACGTTGTGACAATAGGTGAGGATGTCACGCGGGTGAGCTGGCAGAGCGCCGATTGAAGCGCCGAACTCATTTAATTGGGTCTGAGGGGAAGGGGCGGCATAGTTAATCATAAAATCACCAATCGAAACGGCATGTCATGATCTTTTGGTCATGACAAAAAAGAATGACATGCAGGGCTTGCTCGGACCGTGTTTGTTTGACGGTCAGCACTTGCTCTGGATGGACGGGAGAGAAAAAGCGCGCTTGAGTCAAGGTCCAGGATTGGTTTGACTTTGGCATGAGACATAATTCGGTAATGGTATCCAGTAGGATCACTCCGGGGACGACTGGGTGGTTAGGAAAGTGTCCAGTAAAGAAGGGACAGTGGGCGGGGAAACTCAGAGTTAAGGTGTCCGGTTCGCCCTTGTGGAGTAGGGCGCCATGACAGGTTGTCTGCCTCATGGGCTGGGAGTTGGGGACGCGTTTCGACAAGAGCCGAGTGATCTCGGTAGCGGCCAGTGGCAAGATAAGAGTAGAAATCGCAACCGCGGTAAAAATAGGGGGCCATAGAGCTCCTTCAAGTCCCTGGCTATTGACTAACAGTGGGGAGGCAGTAAATGCTACGCAACTCAACAAGTTGGTTAGAGTCAACTGCAAGGCCGTGAAGCGAATGCGGTACGAGTTCGGCGGGTAATGGGCGCTCAATGTTGAGCCTGCGACGACTCGACCGTAGATGGCGACGGACAGTAGCGCATAGAAAACATAGGCGTGGACCCGGAACAGTGCCAGACTGGCCAAGGAAGCAAGCAAAAGCAAGGTAAAGCCTGTCACGATGCTGAGTGGGGTAGTGTATGTACACAGTTTGCCCGAGAGCTTGGTGCCCAGGTAAGAGGCCAGCCCACCCGCCATAAATAGGGTAGAGACCTCATTTTCGCTAAGTAAGCCATTGTTCAGCAGGTGAGGAACAAGAATGGGCATCAAGATGAAGGCAGGCAAGATCGCCAGTCCGTTTAGCGAGGCAGCGAGGGTGGTACGGAATGTCAGAGGTTCGTCAGACGGGGTTTCCAACCCACGGACGGGACCGAGGGACAAAAATTGGAACGCAACCACGGCGGTAATGGCTGTGATTGTGGCTAAGATCATAAAGCCCATTCGCCAGGACATGTGTATTGAGACATAGCTAAGACTCGGGATCCCCAATACGGTGACCACGGAAAACGCTGAGGCGATGATCGCGATGACAGAACCTCGTTGCCGAGGAGGACAGTGGTTGATCAACAACGCCATCGCGGGAGCAAGAATAAAGCCACTGAGCAGTCCAGCACCTGCGCGCGCGAGTAGGAGTTGCCAGAAGTCGGTTACCCAGATACAGGTGAGTGTTAAGGCTGCCATACCCAAGGTAGCGAGCGGAACAGTGGTGCGGGCCCGAATCGGGCGCCTTAACCAAAAGAGGCATAAGCCTGACAGCGCAGAAAACCCTGTGAAAATCGCGTTGAGATAACCTGCGTAATCAAAGGGAACCTCAAAATCGGTCGCCATGATATAGAAGATCGGGTTAATCATCATAAACTGAAGAGCAATACACATTTGCAACGAGGCGACGGTGTATGCTGCCGCTTGGATTGAGTTTGGAAGACGATTGTTAGTCATGCTCGAGTGCTCTTTGGTTAGAGATAATGACCGCGCCAATTGTGTCAGTGGCATCGACCACGATGATCAAAGCCCTGTAGGGCTGATTAGCTCGACGACAGTGGGTCATAGCGGCGGTGATCTGGAATAATAACTGTGATGAGGGAGGAAGCGGTTCGACCCTGTGTCGTTGGAGCGTGACATGATGATGGGTCAAATAGGCGGTGATTTCATCGTGAAGCGATGGCGTGGTATGGACATTAGAATCAAAACAATCATCAAGGTTTTCGAGGGTCAGGCCTGCTTGCTGTAGAGTCTCGTGGATACAGACTTCGAGACACTCTGGCCAAGGTTGAGAGGCCGTGGATGCCTGATAGTGACGGTGGTGAGTGCCGAGGATCCAAGCGTGAGCAAGTAAGTTATATTGATCGACTGATGTTGAGTGAGCCAACAGCAGCGCCGCCCCACCCTGAGCACGTTCTGAATCAGTGGCGGTAAAGGCGCCATGCTCGTCGCTGGCGCACACCAGCATTAAATCTTGGGTTCGACGATGCAATAGATCGCAACTGTACTCGAGAGCTGCCATCGCACTCGATAGGGTAGTGCTATGACCGATGACCTGATGGGCAATACTGGTCAGTCCTCCTGTTGCATTCATATTGGTCAAAGGAAAATGGTGAGCGCTAGCAAAACGAGGATTGCCGTCGTAAATTGAGCTTAGATATCTCTTAAGGTTTCGTTGAGGTCGTTGAGTGAGCCCCATGATCAGTCCTGCACTCGGATTACGAGTGACCCATTCTTCGTGGCCGCGTATTGCGTGTCCAACCGCTTCAATGGCGAACTGAATTTGAGGCGATGACCGAGCAAACCGCCGATAGTGGCGGGTGAAATTGAAAGGCTGAGGGGGACTAGGCTGGTGGACCGTTGTGCTAAACTGCCCATCGGTCTGACCGGCGCCAAGGATCGCAATTGGGGCAGGCTCAGCGTCCTGTTGAGAAGAACGATGGCATTTTGAGACGACAAGTGCACTGTTGTTGCCCCCAAACCCCAAACTGGTTGCAAGGATTGTTTGGTAATGGTTGTTTTCGTCAGGCGGGTAATCGGTATAGAGTGGCAGACAGTCTTGACGATGCCGCGTTTGATTATGATTGGCTGGGACCAGTCCCTGATCAAGGGAAGCGAGTAAGGTAACCAACTCGACGACCCCAGAAGCGCCTAAAGTATGGCCAAAAAATGGCTTCATGACACTGACGGGAGTACGAGGGCCAAATAATGAGTGGTAAACCGATGATTCCACGTGATCATTCGCTGGTGTCCCGGTCGCATGGGCAGAAATCAGGTTGATATCGCTGGACGTTAAGCCAGACTGCTCGATGGCAGTATGGATGGCGCGTTTAATGCCACCCCCGTCAGGGTCAGGGGCTGTGATGTGAAAAGCATCGCTCGCTACTCCGTAGCCTAAGAGTGCCCATGAGTTTGGGTAGGGGGAGTGTTGTACCACGATCGCTGCAGCGCCTTCACCTAGATTGAGTCCCGTTGGATGACCAAATGGTGAACATCTATCAAGGCATAGGGCTTTTAAGCTATGAAAGCCAGCGATGACAGGAAGAGCCAAACCGTCGCATCCTCCGCACAGAACTAGGTCTGCTTTGTTGTTTTCGATTAGTTCTTTGGCGATGCCAATGGCGGTGAGACTTGAGGAGCAGGCTGACGAAACGGTGATTTTCTTGCCGGTAAGCTGATAGCGGTCGGTAATGGCGTCGGTACAGTGGCTGATCAGTGACGATTCGACATCGCTGTGGGAAGGCTGGTGGTTTTTGTTGGCCTGCTGATAGAGTTTGGACAACTGATTTAGGCCAGAGTGAGAGGTGCCGATGACGACGGCAACGCGATGTTTTGGCCATTCGCTGAGGTTGATGTTTGCATTTGCGAGTGCTTCTTCCAGCGCTTTCAGTAGATGTTGGGTGGTGTCTTCTGATCGAGGTGGGCGATACATTGATGACAGGCAGGGTGTAATGCCGATCTCGAGGATGTTTGATGGGTAATGAAGCGCGTGGAAGTCGTGATGGTATTTGCCCACGTTTTTAATCCCTTGGATGGCGGGTGTATACAGTCCCATGCCGCTGATCACTATTGGTAATGACATCTTCACTCCTTGGTGAGACCGGGTTAGCAAAATTTTCCACCGTCGACTCGATACACCTGGCCAGTTGAATAGGGTTGGGGTCGGCGAACAAGATCGCAAACCAAGGCCGCGACATCTTGCGGCTGTCCAATATTGGGGATGGCATTGGCATCGAGGATATGTTGATAGGTGTGTTTCGGTACCTTGCGCGTCATGTCGGTATCGATATAGCCTGGACTGACTGCATTGACGTAAATGTGATGCTTACTTAACAAGCGTGCGCAAAGACGTGTAAAGCCAAGTATTCCACCTTTGGCACAACTGTATGGAATTTGCCCCGCTTTACCTGAGAGAGCAGAGCTAGACGACAGGTTGACGATATGGGCATAACCAGCCAATCTAGCCGATTGCTTTAAGCTGGACTGGGCGGCGAGGCTCAGATTGATCGTACCGCGTAGATTCGTGGAGAGAATGCGGTCCATCTCCGTCTGAGTGTAGTGTATGAATAGCTTATCGAGCGTCATCCCAGCGTTGTTAATTAGTGCGTGTATTGGTCCAAAAGTATGATGCAGTTGGGTGACGAGTTGGTGGCATTGGGTTGGGCAGGAGACGTCGAGCTGATGAATGGAAACACGGCTTTTATGGGCTTGAGACAAAGTAGTTCGTATTTCCTCTGCTTGCTCTTGGTTTTCACGATAGGTCAAGGCAAGGTGGTATTCTTTCGCCATCAGGCCGTAGCCAATCGCTTTGCCGATGCCCCGGTTTCCCCCACTGATCAACATTACACCTTTAGACATAATCAACGGCTCCAGATCCGACTCTGAATGTCGCTCCATTGAAAGGCCAAGTATGCGTGATTAGTGCCTCGATGAAGTCCGTGACTTGCAGATAATCGATGCTTTGGTATTTAAGAACGAAATTGTTTAATAAGCGGTTGTGAGTGGCAGAGCCGGGCAGTTCTTTGAGCTCTGGATGATAAATGATGACATTGAAATTTAATTGGTAACGCGCATACTCTTTGGCCAAAGACCGAGAGAGCGAACGAATGGCCTGATTATAGATTGGAGCGCTGTGTTTGGAAGCGAAATAACCAAAACTGTCATCGTATAATAGAAAGAGGAATTTACCGACACGCGCCACCAAATTGTGAGCGATCACTTGTCGGATAAAGTCCAGTATTGTTGTCAGAGATCGAGTTGATGGAATGTCATCAGACGAAGCGAGCTCGTCAGAGTCAAAAATCGTTTGTAATTCAGATTGCTCATTCCACCTGAGATCGACCAAAATCACTTCATACGGTTGACGGTGAGTCGTCATCAGAGTTTGGATGGAATGAGTTCCTTCGTTGAGGCTAGCTAGGGAGATCGTGGTAACGAGATGGTTTGATTTTAAAGGAGAGCGCAGTGCATTGACAAAGTAAGACGGGTAGTTGGTCAATGTAAGAATGTGCATTGAATGGCTCCCTAGCTTAGGTTGTTTGACGCACTATTGTTGTTGTGTTGCAAGACAAAATCCGCGATGGTTGAGGGGGTTTGGCAGATTTCATTCATCAGGGATTTGCTGATCTCGTCAATTTGAATGTGATAGGCTTCTTGTACACCCACCAACACATCAAGAGTATCGATAGAGTCCAACCCCAACCCTGATGCATCGCGCAATAACGTATGTTCTTGAATCTCTGAGCGTTCTACCCCGAGTTCCCCCAGTTCTAAGTTGTCATAAATGATGACATTAATGATGTTTTGGACGATCTCTGATTTGTTCATAATGCCTCCTGTATACCGTCTAAGATGTGTGTTTAGTCGACTTGCCCACTCCGCAGCGGAGGTCGTTTATAGTGACGATCCGCGGGCTAATGAGTCAAATTATTAAAAATTAATAGTTGTTCAAGTAAGGGAGACGCTAGATAGAGTAAGGATGAGGGCTAATCTGTTGGGTCGATATCAATACCGCGTCACCGTCCGCAATGACGTAAAATACCGAGATCATGCCGAAGAAGTCACGTGTTGATGACAGTATTGGTGCTCAGTTTTTAGCAGTGTCGGTCAAATCAAGAAATAAGGTTTCCACTTTACGCGAGACATTGCTAGCGACATATCACAAGTGGAGTCAACAAAGGTGTCTGGCTCAGCAAGGAACACCGCTAACATCTATGGTCACGTACTTAAGTGAGACCAATGCTAACCCTCGGCAACACTGGGAAATCTCGAGCAAAAATCGGGGGCGGGCTATTGGATGGAATGGCGGTGTCCGCACGATTTGCAGTTGGCATGTCGTGTTCAGTTCGGATAACTCTAGTCTGCCCTTGACACCAAACGTTGAGCGGTAGGTGTTGAGAGCAGGAATATCCGAAAATGTCGGGAGTTTAGTGTGGTGTGTTGCGATGTGCCATAGCACCTTTACCTACGCCTTCATAAGCGACCACACTCAGGGTTTGATGATGTTCTAGCGATTGACTGACTCCGTCTGCGATGTAATTGGAGGTCAACCTAATGATAGGCATTTCTCGTCAAGAAGAGAATCGAGAGGTCACACTGATTTTACAGTGAGCATAGCGAATGCCACGGTTTTGCTAACACATACACCGCGCTCTCGACCGCCTACTTAGGTAGGCAAATCTAAAGTGTCACTTATCGGTGTAAACCGGACTGAGTTAGATTTAGCACAAGTGGCACGGGAAGAATATGCGGTTAGGTTAATGAGCGCGCTTGGTTTGTGTATAAATGAGCCCAGCAAAGTGTGGATATCAGAGGGGGACTTAAGTGCTTACGGTCCTCAGGTTACTGGCAAAGATAGAGTGATTTGACCGTAAAGTGGCGATGTCTTAAATCCGACATATTGCTCATTTCATTCAATATTTACAATCTAGCATGCCCCGATGTACAAACTTTGCAACGGAGCCTTTCTACGCCATACCGCAGCGATAATACCAACTCTGATTCCATCCTTAAACTCATTGACCAAGGCTCTCGGATAAAAGTCGAACACGACGGCTCGACACCGCCAACCTTCGTGTGTTCTAAGGAACAGGTAGAGTACTCTCGCTCTGACTTTCAGGTGATTGCTTTAGCAATTTATTAACCAGTATATTAGCTATAGCTGATATAACAATCATGCCGATTGCAGCGATAGTGAGCATTTGAAAATAATCGCCGTATGTATTTCGAACAAACTCTTTTGTAATGGACTGTTCGGCCTTTAGGGCAACAGATGTAGACAGCACAGCCCCTAAAATACCACTTAACGATATCGCGACTGAAAATAGACTCACAGAGAGGTTTTCAATCTTCTTAGGGGTTACGGATAGGATGAAGGTTACGACAACGCTACCAACTAAGACCTCTGCTATTGCTTTGAAGAAGTATACGAGGAAAAATACCTCAGGCCGGAGCGTTGCGCTAGTGTCGATGGTTTTCATGGCTATCGTCAGAATACCGAAAGAGACACAAATAAACGCAAAAGCCCCCCCAACCTTAGTGATTGGTGAGTAGCGAATGCCGTGATGGGAAAGTGCGGAAAACGTGGAGGATATTACGGGACCAAGTAAGACGCACCAAAAGGGATTCATGGCCATCGCAGCTTCTGGAGCTATCGGTATGAAACCAAATAAATCTCCTCGCATTGTATTGATTGTGACGATGGTCATTGATGTCATCATTTGTCCATAGTAGATGAAAAACACGGTGGTCAGCGCAATGATAATCAATATCGAAAGCATCTTTTTCCTATCGTGCTGAAAGACAGTCAACGCCAAATACATATAGTAGAAAATAGTTCCAATACTGATGGCGTAAACGGCTTTGGCTCCCATCTCCATATTGTCGAACATGAAATAAGCGAATGACACCATACAGAGTGAAATGACCATAAAGTGCATTACTTGTCTTTTGGTTAGTGCTGTGATTTCTTCGTGAATGAGCAATTGCTCGCGTTTCACTGTGGTGAATGTGTGGCCAAAAAATGACAAAAGTGCTAGGGCTGCAGATAGGAGGAAACAACCGTTAAAACCGGCCACGAGTATAAGCATTGGAAATAGATATTGCCCCACAAGTACCCCAAAATTGAAAACCGAATAATGCACAGGAAAACCCTTTTCAAAGTCTTCAGCTGTCGCAAAAGCGCGTTTGAATAACGTTGGATATGTGGGGGACATTAAGCCCCTTGAATAACTTCCCAGCGCGATACCAAGTAACGTCATTGGGACACTTTGGTGCGCTGAACCTGTGACGAGAAGTATTTGTCCCAATGCATACATACCGTACGCAATAATCAATGAACGATGTGCCCCAATTAATTTATCAGCAATAAATCCACCAACGACAGCAAACAATGGGCCGATTGCAGAATAAGCACCTACGACCATCATCGTGTCGGACTCGCTATATTCTAGTTCTTGCAAGAAGTAACGAGATAATACGGTCATTATGCCAAAGCATGACAAAGCAAATGACATCTGACATAGCATCATCGATCTGTTTAAATTATTCCACATAGTGTTATTTTCTTTATAATTAAATTAAAGGTTGAATTTTAAATCGATACTTTTTTCTTATATTCACACGTTCTAAATAAGCGAGTTATAAAAAACACTCATTTATGCAATATATTTTATTTATATTTGTTAAGTAGGAACTACCGACTAGATCACAAAAACGATATGCATCTAGTGGTACCTTTCTCAATCGAAATTGGTCTAATATTTCTAAAACAAATCAATATTAAGTGAAAAAAACCAATATCAAGTCGAGATTTCGATATATGTGACTTTCTGGCTATTGGCCTTTCCCTGCTTGTTAGTAGGGGCTTTGAACCTTGATTATTTTGCTGTGTTAGTATGTAACTTGACTTAAGTGATAAATATGAAAATAGAGAATACTTCAGACTTAGAACTTGATGAATTTGGTAAAAATTCAGTGATTAGTTATTTCATTAGAATGTCTGAAATACACGGAAATAAATGTGCGGTTCGATGTGGAAGTGATGAAATTAGTTATTCTCAATTGCTAAAGGAAGCGAGTAATATAGCGAAATACCTTCGTAATGTTGGCGTTAAACATAGTGATCGGATTGGGGTGGATATTCCTGGTGGCGTTGAACTTGCGGCTGCAATTATCGGGATTGTCATGGTAGGAGGCGTTTATGTGCCCTTGGCTAAGGGGCTGCCAACTAAACGACTTCTTTCTATGTTTGAGCAAGCACGAGTTGAACACCTGTTGAACCTAACTGGAAAGACAAATCTCGGTGTGAACGCACATTCAGTTTCGAAGATCCGTTCAACTGTCCTGACGGGTATGGATGAGGAAACGGTTTTGTCGGGCAAAAGCCCAATCTACGTTAATTTTTCGTCAGGAACGACGGGTGAACCGAAAGGAATTGAATGTTTACATCAAGGTGTCACTCGATTGGTTGTTTCTCCATCTTTCATGTCGCTTAGTGCGAAGACGTGCATGCTATGTTGTGCTCCACCAGCTTTTGATGCCTTTACGCTTGAATTTTGGGGGCCATTGTTAAATGGCGGTCAGGTGTGTTTTATCGAAGAAGAACGATTAGACAATGAATCATTAAAACGAAACATCCACGAGTTTGGGGTAAATACCGTTTGGTTGACATCCGCGTTATTCAACGCGCTCACCGATATAGACGCAACGTCATTTGATGGACTTGAACAGCTGTTGGTTGGTGGAGACATAGTGTCACCTCTGCATGTTTTGAAAGTCTACGACGTCAATCAAGACGTTCAGATCATCAACGGCTATGGCCCAACCGAGAACACCACATTTACTTGTAGTTATTTGATCCCTCGTACCTGGGATCCGTCTTCACCCTTGCCAATTGGTAGGCCTATTGAGGGAGGCGATGTGTACATTGTTGATGAACACCTAGAACACGTAACTGATGGAAAAGTTGGTGAACTCGTGGTGACGGGAAAGGGACTTGCAAAAGGTTATCTCGATAAAGCCCAAGAAGCTGACCGATTCATTGAGTTTAAGACGTTGGAGGGCAAGCAGCGCGCATATCGAACGGGGGATCTCGGGTATACCGATGAGCAAAACGAGATACGATTTGTGGGAAGAGTGGATCAACAGGTCAAAATAAATGGGCATAGAATCGAGTTGACAGCCATCAATCAGGTTATTCAAAACTCAATGGGTGTGGACAGTGTTGAAACTTTAGCCCAAGGAAAACCAGGTCATCAATCTCTCGTCACTTTTGTCAGGAAAAATGGTCAAAAGTGTATGCACAAAGACGCCATAATGGCGGCCCTTACAGAGCAGTTGCCGCCTTACATGCTCCCTTGTGATATTTGTTTTGTCAATGACTTGCCTACTACGACCAATGGAAAACTTGACAGAAAAGCGCTGATGGCTGAGTACCATGTCTTACAGCGGCAGTCGAAAGGTGAGCACCAAGAGTTTACGTCGCTTGAAACGATGGTAGCGCGGGTGTGGGAGGAGGAGTTGCAGTGCCATGTGACTGGGCGCGACGCCGATTTTCTCCACCTAGGAGGGAGCTCGATAGTCGGTTTGAAAGTGGTTCACCGTATTAGTCGGCAATTGAATATCGAAGTCACTGTTCTGGGGCTCATGGGCACGCCTGTGCTACAGGAGTTCTGCCGCAATCTCGAATTCAACATCACCGGTATGACCGATGGTAGGGCGATCTCGAGAGTTCCGTTGAACGACAGAGTTACTGGGGTGCCGTTAACTGTGCATCAGAAGGCACTTTGGGCGTATTGTGCGATTTGGGATGCAGAAAGTTACAATTTACCGATCCTCTACCATTTAGATGGGCCAATTGATTTGGAACGGCTTCAGCAGGCTTTGCATGAGGTATACCTCCGTTATGACACACTTCATGCGCTCTTCAGTACTGAAGAGCCCCTGTTAATGAAGTCTTGTGTTCAAACGCGTGCGTTGACAGTTATTGAGTCGGTCACGCAAGAAGGGCTTGAGTCATTATATCGACAGGAACATCACAGGGTTTTTGCGCTCGCTTCGGGTGGGTTGTTTGTATCAAGGCTCTTCCGTATTGAGGAAAATCGGTCAGCTCTCATGTTGAACTTCCCCCATATCATCATTGATGGGGTTTCGATTGAACACATCTGGTCGGATATTGTTAGGCTTTATCATGGAGAGACGCTGCCTCCACTGGCATTGGATTACTTTGACTACTTGTCTTGGCTCTCAACGTCCGCCCTCCAAATGGACTATTGGCATAAGAAACTCGTCAACTATAAATTGGTCCAGTTGCATAACGTCAAAGCCTCCCAACTTGATGAGTCCGGTTATCTCACTACTTTATTACCTACAGGGTGCGCAAGGGCACTGGAGACGTACGCGAAAGAATCACAAACATCGACCTTTACTGCCGCTCTTTACTTATTTGGTCAGGCCATCTCGACGTATACAGGAAGTCAGCAGGTGGTGATCAGCGCGCCTTATTCGAACCGTCAACTTCCGCAGTTTTACCAACTGGTTGGGTATCTTGTTTCGATGATTCCAGTTTTATGTCGTCAATCAGATACATTAAGGCAGTTCCATTCTGGTCTCCTAGAGGACTTTGCTCACGCGAACGCAGACTTTAATCGGCTCACATCGGACATGGGATTCATGAATGAACATGGTCGTAATCCGTTACAACAAGTGGTGTTCGCCTGGCAGGAGGGTCTTCGGACGCCGACTCCGCTTGCTGGAGTCACTGTGACTAAGAGCGATATTCGGCATAGCAAAGCTAAGTTCCCGCTAATGCTTACTATGTACCCACAGGACAACAGTTACGAACTTCAGTGGGAGTATGACCCTAACTTAGTTTGCGAGGCAACGATTAAAGTTATTGAGTCTCTGTTTATTGGATTAATGAGGCCTGGCCAATGTGAGATCGCTCCTGCTGTTTCCAAGCTCTGTCCGCAGCGATTGGATTATCCAGATAGTGTAATCAGTCAATTGGAAAAAATGGTGAGGGAAAAAGGGGGGCGTGTTGCGATAAGTTGTGGATCACAAGGGATTACTTACGACGAACTGTGGAGTCGTGGCCAACATGTCGCCGCTGCACTGCAAGCGCGAGGACTGCGTAGTGGCGAGCGGGTAGGGGTGATGTTACCTCGCGGCATCGATTTAGCGTATGCGTTGGTTGGGATCAGTATGGCTGGTGGGGTTTATGTCCCCATTTCTCTTGATGAAACCGATGCGCGAAAGCAAGCCATTATTGAAGAATGCGGGATGCGGTATTGCTTTTCGGTTAAGGGAGGGCAATTGGGTGACGTGTTAGATATGATGTGCGTAGACACAATTTTGTCAATCAATGCCGAGTGTTTCAAGTCGGTTAATTTAATGGGTCATAATGCGCTGTACATAAACTTTTCGTCGGGAACCACGGGAAAACCTAAGGGTATTGAATGTCTGCACCAAGGTGTTGTCAGACTAGTTTACCTGCAGAATTTCATGTCGTTGGATGAGCAGACTCGTATGTTGAGTTGTGCTGCGATCGGGTTTGATGCGTTCACTCTGGAATTTTGGGGACCACTTCTCAATGGGGGACAAGTCTGTTTTTGTACGGAGTCGATACTCGATACGGAATCTTTGAAGCACTACATTGACAAAGATGGAGTCAACACACTGTGGCTAACTGCGGCCTTATTTCACACCTTAGTAGACTTGGATGTGGATGCGTTTAACGGCTTATCACAACTTGTTGTCGGAGGCGATGTCGTATCGCCAAGTCACGTAGACAGTTTATACCGTGCCAACGATGAAATATTGGTGATCAATGGCTATGGACCGACTGAAAACACGACATTTACCTGCTGTTACCCCATTCCTCGCCACTTTGGTAAACACGGGGCGCTTCCCATCGGTCTACCTATTAATGGTACTGACGTTGCCATTTTAGGCCAACATGGTGGCGTGGCTCCCAAGGGGTGTATTGGTGAAATCGTCGCGTTAGGGTTGGGGGTAGCAAAGGGGTATGTCAACCGACCAAATGACTATGGTGGGTTTGGAAAGATAGACTGTGGGTATGGATTGCAACATGGCTACCGCACAGGAGACCTAGGCTTTCAAGATCCGGAGGGATTGATTAGGTTCATTGGTCGACGTGATCAGCAGGTGAAGATCAATGGGTATCGTGTTGAATTGTCGGCCATCGATCAAGCACTAATTGGTATACATAATGTCGAGATGAGTGTGTCTATTCCTATAAAGGACTTCAATACACAAAAAGTAGTGAGTTTTGTACGGCTAAGTTCGGGCTGTCGTTTTAGCGAAAGATGTCTGATCGCAACCCTTGGCGAGCAACTGCCGCACTATATGGTGCCAAGTCAAATAATAAGGATTGAAAAAGTACCGTTAACGGAAAACGGTAAAGTCGACAAAAATGCCTTAAGAGTTGCATTGAAAGACAAGAAACAGAGTCCGATGAAGAAAGAGGCGTTGCAAACCGAAACGGAAAGGGTGGTTGCGAATATATGGAGCGAATTACTCGATACCAGGATATCGACCCGGGAGGAAAACTTCTTCCACTTGGGGGGAACTTCGATTCAATCGTTACGGGTCATGCATCGACTGGAAGAGAGGCTAGCGATAAAGGTGCCACTTCCGGCAATACTAAAGAAACCAAGACTGGGTGAGTTTAGCCAATTTATTGATGAGCTTATCGATCAGCGACGTGCAGATGGTGCCCTTGTACCGAATACGATAACCGTGGAACAGACACATCACGATTCCAAAGCGTGGGTAGTAGCGTCGCCTCAGCAGCAAAGATTGATGTTTACATATGACATCGAAATCAGTCACACCAATTTCAACGTTATTTTTGAACAAGAAATAGGAAGCAACTTAGATGTCGAGAAACTAGAGACCGGATTAACGAGACTCTTAGGAATAGAGCATTTTCTGAACGTGAGATACCGAATGGAAAGGGGACGTTTGTTCTATCGGGAGATGTCAATCGACGCGTTACCTCTTGAAGTTAGCGTAGACGAGGAGCGTTTTTTTGAAGAGATAGTTCAGAAAGAGGAAGAGCATCACTTCAACCTAGGATCTGGACCGTGCTGGAAAGCCATCGTATACAAAAACTCGGGCAGGTTCTTCATAGCCTTTAACATTCATCATTTAGCCGTGGACGGCTGGACAGTTGGGTTACTAAAACAGGCGATTTTAGATGTTTACAACAGCCCTGATCCCCAAACTCCCCTACATTCGCCGTATTCGATGTACTCAAGTACGCAAGCAGAGGTTTTGACGTCGTCGTATAAAGCACGAGCAAAACGCCATTGGTTGTCAAAGTTTGGCGAGGATTATCTACCATTTAGGCTAACTTCCAAATACAGCGAAGAGGCAGGAATCCAACTGTTTTTTTCACTGACAGAGGCCGAAACAAAGGATATTAGGTCGACGTCAAAGAGGTTAGCAACGACGCCGTTTCAACTTTTATTGGCGTGGTTGTTCGTCGAAATCCAAAACACGTTTTCTCTCAACCACATCACGATTGGTATGCCATATTCATCAAGAGAGTATGGCGAAAATGACCGTGTCTTTGGCTTTTGTTCGAACATGCTGTTACTCCAAGTCGAGAATCCAATGGATAAAACCCCTAAAGAATTGACACATATCTTACGGGAAGACATGGCGGAGGAAATTAATCATATGGTGTATGGCTACGACTTGTACTTCAAAGATATGAACTATGAAAAAACAGATGGTCTATTCCCAATGACATCCGTATTTTTTAATAATGTCGTTGAAAATAAAAATACTGACAAAAAAGAAAAAATAACTTTATTGAAAAACACAAAGAGTAAGACGCCATTTGATCTAAATATATATATGTTTGAACATGAAAGTATCGTTGAATTCGAATTGGTTTGTTCAAGAAAAGTCTTTAATTTCGATGATATATGTCAGTTTTCTACTCGATGGTTGAAAATAGGAAGGAAGATAGAATGAAGAAAATAGCATTGGTCACGGGAGGAACGAAAGGGATTGGTAAGCAGATATGTTTGGAGCTAATGAATGAATATCATGTGATCGCTTGTGCAAGAAGTATAGAAAACATCGATATAGACAGCGGAATTGACTATGTGGTTTGCGATGTGTCGGATTCAAAAAAGGTGTCTGAACTCGTCAAAGGCATCATTGAAGATTGGGGTAATATTGACTTGCTTGTTAATAATGCGGGTATTTCTGAGTTGGACAATGGAAAGAGAAAGATTATTGAAAATATTTCCGATGATTCCTGGTTGAAAACAATGAGTATTAATCTTTCTGGAGCGTTCTATATGTGTAGGGCCATATTACCATTTATGAAGGAGCGCAATTCAGGAAGGATCGTGAATATTTCTTCTGCATCGGCAAGGTTTGGTGGTGAGTTGGCTAGTGTTGATTATATTTCTTCAAAGTCAGGACTGATTGGATTAACGAAGGGACTCGCCTACGAATTAAAAGGGTTTAACATTCATGTGAACGCTATTGCTCCGGGAAGAATAGAAACGGACATGACAAATAAGGCGGATGTTGAGGAGGATTGGGCACGGAATAATATACCGTTGGGTAGGCTTGGCAGGCCAAGAGAAATAGCAAAGTTAGTCAAATTCTTGGGTTCTGAAGATAGCTCTTATATTCAAGGGGCGACGATAGATTGTAATGGCGGTTGGGTCATTCACTAGGGCAATGTAATTAGCATAAGGAGCGTCAACAATGAAAAATGCGATTGTCACGGGGGCCGCTCGTGGTATTGGAAAGGCGATAACTGACAAACTCACGAGCAACGGATTTTTTGTTTATGCATTTTGTAAAAACATCGCGGGTTTACACAACACGGATTGTATTCGGTACGTCGAATGCGATGTCAGTGATCCTGAGTCGGTCGAAAACGCATTCAGTGGACTCCTCGCAGAATCGACCAGAATCGAACTATTGGTCAACAATGCGGGTATTCAGCAGCAGGTAGGGGAAACGGAAGAACTAGAGTACGAAGAGTGGAACAAATTGATTAACGTTAATCTGTCGAGCGCATTTTTTATGGCAAAGCAAGTTATCAAGGTCATGAAGCATCAAGAGAGAGGGGGTATCGTAAATATTTGTTCCATTGCAGCGACGAAAGGCTACCCAAAAGGTACCGCTTATTCTGCTTCGAAGGCGGGGATGATTGGGTTAACTAAGTCACTGGCTCTGGAACTCGCAGGCTTCAACATTCGTGTAAACGCACTACTACCGGGTCTGACAGAGACAGATGCGATGAACGAAGTGCCTAAGAGTGTAATAGACAATATTAGAAACCAGATCCCGTTGAATCGAATTGCGAAGCCTAGTGATATTGCCAACACTGTTGCATTTTTATCTTCTGAAGAGGCGGAATACATTACGGGTGAATTAATTACTCTTGCTGGTGGTCGATAAAATATAAAAATTACCAGATGCAAATTATCTTAATTACAATGTTTATTCGCGAACAATATAATTAATTATTGCGGTGAGAGAATATATATGGAACGTTTGGTTAAAATTAATAGAAATTTAATAAAATTTGCTGTTGTAGGTCTGAATCACGGGAAAAAGCACGCCGAATCTATTATGAAAATCAAAGGGTGCGAGTTGATCGCCACCTGTACGAGAACGCAAGTTTTAGGTCAGAATAGGTTAGGAAATATAAATAATTATACGAGTTATGATGAACTTATTCGTTGCGAGGAAATTGACGCGCTAATTATTTCATCCCCACACCATTACACGCTTGATATATTTAAAAAAGCGTGTGTTAATATTAAATATATTTTTTTGGAAAAACCGGTATCAAATACTGTTAAGGATATAGAAGAGATTAAAAAACTCGCAGATAAATATAATGTTAAGGTACTAATTGGTCATCATAGAAGATTTTCAAGTGCTATAGAAAAGCTCAAGGCCATTGTAGAGTCAAAAGAACTGGGTGACCTTGTTGCATTTAATTGTCTTTGGTGTTTAAAAAAACACACAGGTTATTATCAATAAGAAGAAAGCAATTGGAAGATTGACCCTTACAATGGAGGAGGACCACTGTTTATCAATGGTATTCATGAAATCGATACGCTGAGATATATATTTGGTGAAATTAGTGATGTTCACTCATTTGTAAGAAGTAACTTCAGACACAATAAAGTAGAAGATTCTGCGGTGGCGGTGTTGAAGTTTAAAAATGGTGTGATAGGTAATCTACTGATCAGTGATATTACTCCTTCACCGTTCAGTTACGAAAAAACAATCGATGAGAATAAGGCGTTTCCAATTTCTGATGTGAGTTATTTGCAATTGTTTGGAACACGAAAAACTTTGTCGTTTCCAGAATATACCCTCTACAGCACATCGGAGCATGAGTCTTGGTTTGATGAGGTGCGTCAAACCAAACTAGAAAAACCCAGAAATAGTGATCCACTTTATGAAGAGATGAAGCACTTTGTTGACGTGGTTCGTACGGGGTCGGAACCCAAAGTCACGCTTGAGGATGCAATTTCTAACTTACAAGTCATCGAAATGATTAAGCGAGGTGCTTGATAATGCATGTACTTAGATACCACAAACAAGCAGGTGTCCAACTTGGGAACCTCAGTCTGCGTCCTTTGCAACCCAAAAGCGTGAGAATTAAGTTAATCGCGTCTGGCGTTTGTGCCACTGACATGAAAATAATCGACAATCAGTATTACAACAAAAAAGTCCTCAAAGATGATGTTGTTCTTGGACATGAAGGTTGTGGCATTGTCGAGAAAGTCTCGACAGGAAGTAGCCACTTAAAAGTGGGTGACCATGTTGTTTTTGAAACGGTACGGCCATGCGGGACCTGTCAGTCTTGTCGGTCGTCACTGACTAATTTTTGTGAAAACTGGAAGCACATTGGTATCAACCAAGACGGGACTTACGCTGCTTATATTGATATCGAGCAACAACAGGTACACAAAATACCCGGTGACATCCCATGGAGAGCCAGCGTGTTGACTGAGCCTTTGGCGATCGCGTTGCACTCACTGCGCGATCTAAGGGAGGTTCATTGCTCAAACATGGCGATTGTTGGACCAGGCATAATTGGACTCTTGCATCTAATCGTATTCAAGCAGCATTACGATGTAGATATAGACGTGTTTGGCTTGGATCGTGACGCTGAGAGATTGAGTAGCGCTATTGATAAAGGGGCGCATGCAGTGTCAACGAAAGAGATGACACGCGAGAACTCGTCCATTAAATATGATCTTGTGATTGACACATCAGGCACCGCATTAGGTTTCAAAAAGGCCTTATCACTGACTTCGGTAGGCGGTACCTGCCGTACTCTCAGTTTATCAACAGAAGAGGCGCTTAGTGCTAGCGACTTGGTGAAATCTGGTGTGACGATGAATTCGGGCCGAGGTATCACAAAAATGGATATGGAAAATGCCGTTTTGTTTCTCAAGCATAATCACGCTCTGCTCGATGGGTTGTGCACCCATTGTTACCCATTAATTGATTATCTCACTGCATTTAACAATGTTAGGTCTGGTGTGGGGATTAAATCCGTCTTTCAACATCAAATGCTACATTCCAACTAAAGTGGATAAGTTTATGATACATCAGTCGAGTACTTGCATTAATCACATTACGAAAAAAATACGGGCAAACATTATTGCCAGTTGTCACCAGAGTCGTGGAGGCCACATAGCATCGTCGTTATCGATGGTTGAGATCATTTATTCTCTTTTCTCACATCAAGACACAGACCTGATCGACGACCACAATGGTGATAAGAAAGACCGTTTTTTGTTGAGTTCTTGCCAGGGGGCGCTAGCTCTTTATGCGGTGATGAACGAAATCGGAGAGATCGATGAAAGAGAGTTTTCGCGCTTTTTGCATAGGGACTCTAGTCTCACTATGTTCCCATCCAAAGATCTCAAGTTTTCAGATATGACAGCGGGCTCATTAGGCCATGCCCTATCGTTAGCAACCGGTATGGCTTTGACTCATAAAAACAAGGGGCAAGTTAATCGGAAGGTCTATGTGCTTCTCGGTGACGGAGAACTCAATGAAGGCTCAAACTGGGAGGGGATCATGGCGGCGGCTCATTTTGGCCTAAGCAACATTTGTTTGGTTGTCAACAACAATGGGGTTCAAATTGATGGTACCAATGCTGAAGTGATGAATACTGAGCCATTAACAGACAAGTTTGCTTCTTTTGGTTGGGATGTCTTCCAGGTTGATGGTCATAACTGTGCGCAAATGCGCGATGCGTTCACGGACTTTATCCATCGGAGTGTGGGAAAGCCAACCGTTATACTCGCGGAAACAATTAAAGGGAGGGGCGTCAGTTTTACCACCAATAACCCTCTGTGGCATTACCGAGTTCCCACAAAAGCAGAATGTCAATTAGCCAAGATGGAACTGAGTTAAGGGGGGGTGAACTATGTCGGATATCAGAACATCCATTATAGATAAATTGATTCATTTGAATGAAGAACATGGTGACGTATACATTTTAGCGGTTGATTCAAAAGTTTCGTCCGGTTTAACGCCATTTGCGGAAAAGTTTCCTCAAAATTTCATTGAACTAGGAGTGGCTGAGCAGAACGCAATTGGTGTTGCCGCAGGAATTGCAAATGAAGGGGGCAAGGTTTTTGTCTTTGGCATTTCCACTTTTCTCCTATATCGAGCTTACGAGCAAATTAGAAGTGTGGTTGCGTACAATAAGTATAGTGTGACTATTGTAGGGATGTACTCTGGCTTATTTTATTCTGATCAGGGCTTTACGCATCGGCAGGTTGATGACCTTTCAACGCTAAGAGGTCTACCTAACATAACAGCATATACACCTCATAATAAAGAGACTATTTGTCGTGCGTTAGAGTGTGCTTACTATTCGCTAAAGCCGGCATATATTCGAATAGAAGATGTTTTTTCAGAAAGGTACCTTAGGTCTTTTAATGAATCTGCCTGCATGCCTAATAAACATTGTTCACTTTACGGAACGGGTGGTGATGTACTCCTTGTTTCTTACGGTCTATGTGTTTCTAGGTGTATTGAGGCGAGTGAACTCTTGCATGAAAGTGGATTGAAATGTTCTGTATTAGCAGTAAATGAAATTAATCATAGTTTACGTGAAAACTATATTAACTTTCTAAAAGATTTTAAAAGAATAATATTCGTTGAGGAGCACCTAAGCCATTGTGGAGTGGGTTCCATTTTTACACAATGGATGGCTGAATATAAATTGTACAACGTTGTTCTAGAATTTATTGGTGTTTCTGAAGAGTACGTGGAAAACATGAACTATGAACAGTCTTTGTCATTCTATGGTATTTCAACTCAATATATTGTCGATAAATTATTAACAGGAAAATAGTAATGAGTAATATTATTTATGGTGTAAATGAGGGAACGTTTGACTTCATAGAAAGCGTGGAGGAAAAAATTTCTTCTTTAAGTAAAAGTGGTATTAGTAATATTGGTTTGTGGACAAAAGACAAAAATCTAGCTCAGTTAAAATCGATTGAGGATTGTTTAAACCTGAACAATGTTAATGTTGTTGAAATCAATTTTATCACTAAATTGTTTGATCACAAATACGACAGTCCCCTATTAGTTGAAGAAATAGAGCAGTGTATACGCTTGGCTAAATCGGTTCATGCAACGTTTGTAACAGCCGCCTCGTTTTGTGAGAAATTAGATACGGATCTGGTCAAGAGTAACATTCGACAACTTGCTTTGAGACTTCAGGAAGAGAACCTCGATTTAGCATTGGAATTTTTACCTTGGACGGCGGTCTCTTCCGTTGACAAATTGTGGCGGTTAATTTCCGATTTAGAATTAGACAATGTTTCAATATTACTAGATTCCTTTCATTTTTTTAAAGGGGAGTCCACGTACCGTCAGTTAGACGAAATTCCCATTGATAAAATCCGATTGGTTCATCTCAATGATTTCAGCAACCAAGTCCCAATTGATAACGCTGACCTATCACTCATTGAGCAGACTAGAGGTTTTCGTTTATTCCCAGGAGAAGGGGATTTCCCGATTGCGGAGCTAATGACCTACCTTAAAAAGCGGGGCTTTAAAGGGTATGTCAATCTCGAAGTGTTAAACAGTCGACACAAAGAGCTTGGATCGTGTCATCTTGCTGATCACGCTCAACACAATATTCAAGAGTTTCTCGAACATCTTTGAGGTAAAAACACGATGAAAACAGTATTGATTACCGGTGCAGCAAAAGGGATTGGCCAGGCTTTATCTCGTTATTTTGTTGGGCAAGGTTACAACGTTATTATGGTTGATATTGATCAACTCGCATTAGACAACCAAGCGATTGACAGCGATTTGACGTCAATGCATGTGACTGATGTCGCATGTGAGGAATCCGTCGCAGACCTCTTTGCTAAAGTCCAACGTGAGTATCGACGTGTGGATATTCTGATTAACAACGCTGGCATATCCCCGAAAACCGAGGAAGGCTCTCGTTTGTCTATGGAAGACATCTCGAGCTCAGATTGGGATAAGGTAATGGCGACGAATACGAAGAGTGTCTTTCTGATGTGTAAGTATTTTAGTCGTTTAATGGCGTCTGGCTCAAAAATCATCAATATCGCTTCAATGATGGGCTCGACGGGTTCTGGGACAGACAATCCCAACATTTTTCCTTACAGTGTGTCCGGCTTACACTACAGTTGCTCAAAAGCAGGGGTCATCAATTTAACTAAGTCTATAGCTCGAGAGCTCGCCGTGAAAGGAATCTTGGTCAATGCGGTTTCTCCTGGTGCTGTTTCTGGAGGGATGGGCCATTTTAAGTCGAGCTTTATCGATACGATAGAAAGCGCGATACCACTCAACGAAATATGTGGGCAACACGATATTGTGCATGGTGTGCGTTTCCTCGCGAGTGACAGCAACACCGCGCTGACTGGCCAGAACATCAACATTAATGGTGGTTGGTTGATGTGACCAACAGGTTAGAAACGTGGAATGTGTTGTTGTAATTAGGAACCGTGTATATGTTGAGCCCAAGATATAAAAATTTAAATTGTAATGGTCTGCCCACTCCTAACGTATTGAAGGAGAGGTATCCGGTGACCGATAGTATTGCTTCACACGTTTCAAGGTGCAGAGCGTTAATAGGAGATGTTCTGACTGGAAACGACACTCGAATACTTGTGGTATTGGGTCCTTGTTCTATACATGATCCTGTTGCCGCACTCGACTATGCTCATCGAGTTAAAGAGCTGCAAACTATTTTTAAGGACGAATTAGTCTTGGTGATGCGCGCGTACTTGGAGAAACCGAGAACAGTATCCGGGTGGAAAGGGCTTATCTCAGACCCTCATCTGGACGGTACTCATCAGATAGGCGAGGGGTTAGAGGTTGCGAGGAAGCTGTTACTCGATATTAATGCACTGGGTTTGCCCGTTGCAACTGAGTTTCTCAATGTTAACTACAGTGAATACATTCGTGATCTCATCGCTTACGCGGCGATTGGCGCAAGAACCAGTGAATCTCAGCTTCACCGAGAACTCGCGTCCTCTATACCTATACCTGTTGGGTTTAAGAATCGTACCGATGGGAACGTTGAAGTTGCAATCAATTCGGTGATGTCCGCTAAAGAGTCGCATACGTTTAGTGCTATGAATCAACATGGTCAGCTTGCGGTCATGACGGGGTCGGGAAATCGATGGGGGCATGTTATCCTTAGGGGAGGTGATGTTCCCAACTACGATGTTGTGACGATGAAGCGTGTTTCGGAGCAACTCAATGCGCTAGGGGGGATTGCTCGGGTGGTGGTGGATGCAAGTCATGCTAACTCTCAAAAGAAACATAAGTCTCAGTTAATGGTATCAGAGTATGTAGGGGCTCAAATACAATTGGGAATCGCGAATGTTGCGGGTGTCATGCTCGAAAGTTTTATTATCGAAGGTAGACAAAATCTCCCCGATAGGGGAACAGGGAATTTGCTGTATGGGCAGTCGATTACGGATGCATGCCTTGGTTGGAGTGATACTGTTCTCGCACTGAGACAGCTTTCTGCCTGTGTACGTGCTAAGAACAGTCTTAACACAAAATCTTGCGTGGGCATTAGGTAGGACGTAGCGCTGTGAGCGTTGTATTTAGTGGCTAGATGTATCTCAAGGTCGTATCGAGTTTTGAGGGGAATTTTGATAGGCGTTAAATAGAACTGAGAGCAGTTTTTTCGTCTCCTTCACAAGGAGTAATTACTATATGACGATGGTTGTTTTTGAAGACCAGCATTTTCGAGTTTCTCAATGTCGCACGTGCGACATTCCTGGTTACCTGATTGTTGATTGTAAGGTACAAGCCGTGTTTTTAGCAGACTTGCCCCTTGAGGCTCAAACGGCTCTTGGGGGACTTATTGGGAAACTAGAAATCGCGATAGCGAAAGCGACAAGGGCGGAGAAAGTTTACTGTGCTAAGTTTGGGGAAGCAGGTGGAAATCTACATTTTCATTTGTTTCCAAGGTTGATCACGATCACGACGGATTATCTGAAGGTGTACCCAGATCAACAACACCTGATCCATGGCCCAATTTTGTTTGATTGGGCTCGAGAATACTATAAAACTGTACCAGAAAGTCTGTCTGTGAGGGTAAGAGAGTGCCTTGAAGAAATCAAAGGCCTCATTGAACGCTCTCAAAACTCTTAAACTGAGTGGCCAATGATGATTTTTTGGTTGTTGAAATTTACCTGATGTTCAAAATGACCAGACAGTTTAGCTTGAATGAAACCCATTATATGCACTAGCTCAGACGCGATCTCTCTTAAATTTTAATAGTTCACCAGGGGATTCGGGCGCTTGCTATACTGAAGCATATCCAAGTGAGTACACAATAATGGCTGAGAAATCGTTGACTGAGAACATTGTCCCTTTTCCCGATGTGTGGTCGGATGAAGCAGACTGCTCGTGCGCGCTATTGTGGCAGTTGCCTTAAGGTGGTGAATTACATTACCGGTCGTCAGTGTTGGATTAGGGTGACCTCTGAGCGCATCTTATTGCGTCTTCAAGTGACGAAGCAGTGGTTGACTTCGCTGCATGAGCAGGGCATTGGGACGTGCCTTTGCCGGCGCCGATTAAGGCCGTGTTCGAAAATTTGGACCAGGAGTTGGAAAGAATGATCCAGCTGTTGCGACCGCAATTGGGGCGCAGTGAAAATGCTTATCAATTACTCCGTTTGGCTGCAGAGAGTGCGGCATTGCTTGCCCCGCTGGTGGGCCAGGCTGAACGCCAACATTGAGCGTCTTTATAAAGCACTATAACTAAGCGTGTGACTGATAATGCCAACATCTTGGCACGAGCGCGAGTATGAAGTGTGAAAATCAAAGCCAGGGGCACGGCATTAGCGGTGCCCTTACCATTGTGAATGAAGGCCTGTCCAGTTCGTCGCTGTTGCGTGATAAGGCGTGAGAAGATCGTGTCCGAGTTCTATTGTTCAATGTCTCAACTGCGGTGCAGGTGAGTACGCGAGAGGGAATTTGAATCGACAGATTATAAATACTGTTTATTAGGTACTTTATGGTAAATCATTATGTTCAATGAATTAGAGCAAAGTAAATCACGATACTCTTTTTTGTCACTTGGATTTAGTATATGCCGAACCTACGATACAACGAAAGGGGGCCTGTTTTGGAAAGTACGAGCTTTACTATTGTTCAACTTAAGGTTGAACACAGCAACAAAAGTAAAAATATTGATGAAGTCGACAAGATACTTTCGGCAACAAGTGATGTTGGTGACATAACGTTATTACCTGAGCTGTTTGCTACGGGTTATATATTTGACTCTGCGAGTGACATTCACGGTTTGAGTGAAGATTATCGTGACAGTGTCACAATAAAAAGACTGACAGAATTGTCTCAGATTTATCAGACTACTTTTGTCGCGGGCATCGCTGAAAAAGAACATGGCGAATACTACAACAGTGTCGCCGTGGTTGACACAAGTGGCCTACGTTGTAAGTATCGAAAGATTAGCCAAACGAGTATTGATAAGCGCTACTTTTCTCGTGGTAGCGACCTATTGATATTCAAACACAACGGACTGAAAGTTGGCGTGGTTGTCTGCTTTGACATTTGGTTCCCTGAGATTATGAGAAGACTGAAGGGAGTCGACATCATACTTCATCTGGCTAACTTCGGTGGGTCTCAGAGTTTTACGCTTGCACGCGCAAGAGCGTTAGAAAACGGTCAGAGTATTCTAACTTGCAACCGAGTTGGCGAAGATACCACTTCTGAGTTTACTGCGAGCTACTGTGGTGGGAGTCGGGTGTACAATCCAAAAGGAGAGGCGATTGTGATGTTAGGTGAACAGCAGGCTAGTGAGACGGTTGTGATTGACGACTTCTCACTCGCCCCCCAGTTTACGGGCATCAACTTCGAGGAAGAGCTAGACGCGATCAGCAAGAGGTTAGCGTAGCGTTTTACTAAGTAGTGAAGAAGTGTACTTAGCTCTCATTCCGAGAGGCGAACAACATGTGTTGCGCTATGATATCCGAGATATGTAACTGCGCACAATCCACAGCATGAAAACCACATTCTTGACCATCAAAGGCTAGGAAAAAGTCCGTACCTGCAAGAAATACGATATCAGCACTTTGCTCCTCTACTAATTTCTGACCTATTGAGAAAATATCTGCTTTGTCCACTTCACTGGCATAACCATTTCTCGCAAATCTTCGATAAGTCTCGGCGGCCACTATTTGGTCATGACGATCGGGTACGACATATTCGTCTTGGTTAAAGCAGCCAAAAACACCTGTTTGCATGGTTGGCAAGGTTCCTAGAATCCCCACTTTTGAATAGTGATTGTGTTGGGTATGCTTTTTTAAGCAGTCGAGCGCGCTAATAATAGGAATAGGAGAGAGCTGAATGAGTTCTTGTAAGCAGAAATGTCCGGCTAATGAGGGAATTACGACATGTGTCGCGCCACAACAGTAAAGCTTTTCGATAAAGCTTTGAAATATCGCCGCTTGTTCAGCTCTTTTGTTCTGTAGCAAGTTGGTGGTTAACTGCTGAATGTCGGCATGAACAATCGTAAGCTCTAATGTAAGACCCGCTGACTTGTGTTGTCTTACTAGTTCTCGGTAATACAGCTCTGTTGAAGATGGCCCTATGCCGCCGATGATACCTATATGCATGATAATGCTCCTTAGAGAAAGCCTTGTTCATCTGCTGTTGTTATACCATGTTAAATTTGAGCTCGTTAGTGGTATACGGGGCGTAAATGTACGACGAACCAGTCAAGATCTTTCACTAGAAACGCGAGGCTTCTCTCGTGTTACGAAGTGCAATCAGCGCAATAGATTCGCTAGTAGGCTGTGTTACTCATATTTGAATAACACGACAGTAAATGCTTTCCGTACATATTGAATGCAATTATTTTTTATTAAATCGGGCATTGAAATTCGCTGTGAGCACAATGGGCCTATGCGTCTGGACTTACTAATGACCATTAATTAAACGATAGTTAGAATAATGGTCATTATCTATTTTATGGTAAATCGATTATGTTTAATGAATTGGAGCAAAATGTGAGAGTAACAGCCATAAACAAGCCTGATTTCGTATACATGCACACTTTATTTAACATAATGCACGTAATGCGCACTAAATGATGTTTTTTCTTCGGGTTATCAATGGCTTGGTTTTCACTGCAATTTATCATTTCTTGAAATCCTAACATTTTGTTTTGCTTCCAAATCTGAATTCAATTAGTCGATAAATAAGGATTCGCGCCTTGTCATTCGGTCTGGGGTTTTCTTAACTCAGTTTTGTCGCGCCACCACTTTGGTCATTTTCGGTGATTTCGCTGCGTTATTTCACGTTCAACCGATCACAGTCAAACGCTGGCTGATTGGTCATCATCCCGTGCCACCGATGGCGGAAAAATTACTCTTGCTCAAGTCTCGTGGCTATCTGCCCATCGACGAACGTTAGGATGGCTTTCGTGTACATGAAGAACGCGCCACACTGTTCACCCCAGAACGCCGCGAATTCAGTCCCAAAGAGCTGTTGGCCTTTGTTCATTGGCGTGACGAACACCGTCAATTGGTTGAGCTATATGGCCATATCTATAACCCTAAATACTATCCGCCCAAGGTAAACAGGTTGCCATTTTCTGGTGGTGGGCAACGGCGTCAACCTGCCCCTTGGATACCAAGTAAATTCAAGTAAAAGTAAAGCCCGTATAGGCGGGCTTTATGGCTTCGTCAGCGAGATGTCTTTTAGTTTTCAGAAGTAAGAACACTGTTTATATACAGATATAAAAAGACGATCAATATGAAGCCATAATTTCGATTGCCCCACCTCTGATGAGCAACGACGTCTCATTGTGTTCAGTGATAATCAACCGCGAATACCCTACTATCAGCAAAGTCGCCATGAAAAACACAAAGTAGTATTAACATTTTCGTCGCTTGTTATACTGCTTGGCTAGAGCTAAAATAACCGTAATAAAGACCTAATAAGAGACCTATTGTATGACCACAAGAATTTTAGCTGACGTCGCTGCAAGTATTACAGAACTAAAAGCTAACCCTATGAAAGTTGCAACTAGTGGTTGTGGCGAGCCGGTTGCCGTGCTGAATCGAAATGAGCCTGCTTTTTATTGCGTCCCTGCTCAAGCTTATGAAATGCTGGTGGATAGACTCGAAGATCTTGAGTTGCTTGCGATAGCCAAAGAGCGAGAATCAGAAGAAAGTATTTCGGTAAATATAGATGACCTATAAACTTGACTTTAAAAAGAGCGCACTTAAAGAATGGAAAAAACTAGGTGCGACGTTGCAACAGCAATTTAAGAAAAAGTTGATTGAGCGCTTGGAAACCCCCCATGTTCAAGCATCAAAGCTCACAGGGGCTGACAACCTGTATAAGATAAAACTTCGCCAATCCGGTTACCGATTAGTCTATAAGGTCGAAGACGATGTTATCACTGTTACTGTACTAGCCGTTGGTAAACGCGAACGTAGTGATGTTTACCGCAAGGCGATGCAACGTTTAGACAACTAATAGCACAATTCTATACAATATAGATTTTCGTTTTGCTTCTTAAAGTTCAAAATATCTCCTTATATTGCTAACGCCCAATTAAGGTGTGAGCAACGCAATATCGATGTTGCTGCATACAACCTTAACCACACTAAACACAACGCACAGTAAAATGCCACGCGTAGCGAATCACTCTTAAATTTATTGTGATGCAGATTTTAGTTCACCACACTTTCCCATAAAGCTTCTAGCTCTGTGTCTGTTGGCTTACTAATGTACTTTTCACACGCTGAAGGGGCTTGATTGCAAACAAGAGCAAGGGTGAACTTTGTTTGCCACTCTTCAATACCTTTGCCCGTGATATATGCTTGCATCAAGGAATAAAGGTCGGATGTATAGATCTGGCGCTCAAACGGCAATTCAATAGCTTCAGTAACACATTTGCTATTTAGCTTATCAACACCTTCTTTCCACGATGCTAACTTAGGGTTTTGGTAACCAAGCCTATGGATGTCTGCTTCAGTTGAATATAGGCTTCTAGCACCTTCAAACTGGTCTAATATCAACTGCTCGCAGTTTAAATCGTTTGCAAAAGAGCTAAACGACAACACAATACTTAACACGCATAAAATGCGATTCATTTTTTGCTACCTTATAAAATTTGCATAACGCCTTGTAAGGTGTGAGCAAAGCCACCGCGTTCCACCTTAAACACTAAACGCAACGCATCGCAAAAATGCCAAGCGTTACGAATCACTCTTAAACAGTTTGTTATTTGTCGTTTTTCCTATGAGCTAGTCAGCAAAGGATCTTTTTCACCATTCGGTCCGACTAAACGAGTGTTAATAAGTGGAACTAACGGACGCAATGACAGCTTGTCGGTAAGATCATCATATACACGAGTTACAGACCACTCTTGCAATTGCGAGGTTTTACCGTCAACTACAATATTCATTGAAGCTACAGTATAACGAGGAAACTTGTACTGCGGTACAGCTGACAATGAATCCATTAAAGTCAGCACATTATCATTTTTCTGAGGATCTGCCGCAGCATAGTGAGCAGCGACTTTGTTTCGCCATAATTTAACAGGCTTGGGTAGCCACTCATTGCGTTCGTTGTATATGAGTTCTTTTACTTCTTGTGCGTGCTTCTTGATGTCATCGTATTCATTTCCCTGATTGAGGAATTTCTGAATACCGAAGAGGGAGCATAAGTTCATCATGTAAATGCTGAACACATCAAAATTTGTTGTACCACAAGCAATTAAGTATGGGTCATTCATACTTAACCCACCTAACTGTAAGTGTATAGGTGGTAAAGGAGGTAGTTTCCCTCGATAGTATAAATTCAATACCTGTTCTGCTTCGTGCTGCGTTTTATAGCAATTCATTAAAAACTTTAAGTTTTCATAATGTCTAACATTACTAGCTTCACGATACAAAAGAGATTTCACTTGATTGATCGGATATTCCAGTAAATCATCACTTCCGTCTTGGGATATACCAAATTTCATTTATTAATAGCCTTGATTTTTAGCTATACGACAAGCCCATCGCACAACTTACAACAGTACCGAATGACAAATAACGCCGCGTTAAGTAGTGAGCAACACGACCATCTAACCTAAACCATACCACCGTAAACACAAAATCCACTGTTGGGATGAGAATGCCATGTGTTGGGAATCTGTCTTAAACGCTTGTTAAGTGTATTTTTCGGAGATCCGATCAATAACACAGTTGTAATAACCAAGTTTGTCTAATCGGCTGTCATCTATTTCTACGATTTGAACACCAACACTTTTTAGCAAGTCTAATTTACTTTTCGAGCTATCAACATAGGCTTTCGGGATATAATAATAAACTTGATTGAATATCAGCAACCGCTTGGTGTGCTTGGACTTCTGCCTGAAAGTGAGCAACCACCATAGATCAGTCTCATTGAAATCCAAAGATAATCCAAGAATGTGAACGTCTTTAGTAAAGAACATATCTACCCACGATAGGTGCTCAACTTCATCGTCTTTGAACCGTTTGGTTAAAGGTGGGAAAGACCGACGTTTGTATGTATCTTTAGTCCCCGTTACAACATAGCTACGCATATGCTGTAAGTATCCACTATAGTGCTCATAGCCTAATGTTATAGATTGATAAGCATTGGCAGAACCATGAATATGCCAAACTTTCTTATGCCCAACTTCGTGGTAGCGAAACAAACTATATAGCGATTCTTTTATGTAACCATTATTCTTGAGCGACTTAGTGTTAGAGGACTGCACAGATTCAAGGGACAAGTCGTAGTTTGTAGTGAGTATATTTTCACAACCTAATGTCATCAAACGCTCATGGATTGTGCTAGATTCGATATCACTAACATGGGTAGCAACAAATTTTTTGACTACGCGTTCGTCAAATGAGTCGCTAGTATCTAAACCTTTGAAATAAATTTCTTCATATGCCAAGGGAAAGGGCTTATCGTGAGGGAAATCTACCGAGATCGACAAATGACTTGTAAGTTTATTGAGCAGATCTCCCCATGATTTTCCAGCGACGATGTTATTGATATCATTGCCGACTATTACTACATAATCTCTCATACTACCTCTATACACTTAACGCTAAGCTAACGTGTCCGACCGTGGCATACACTTTTGCGAAGCACCCTTAAATTGTTTGTATGAGTTGGATGACTACTCAGCTAAAGCAGCCTCGATCTTAGCTACAATTTCATCAGGACCACTTATTTCGAAAGATAAATCTTCAATATCAGTTCCAATAACGTCGATTCTGATTTGTGATGCTTCATCTTTTGAAACAGCAGACTCAACTGTTTCTTTAATTCCTTCAACGACAGCCTCTAACATTGCTTTTTCTAGTTCACTTTGAATATTCGATTCCGTCATCGGTTTGCCATTAATAGTCATTTTAACTTCGAACATTTTTGTATCCTTTTTAGTAAGTTGATACTGCTAATAATATTAAGAAAGCTCATAACGCCAAGCGTTGTGAATCACTCTTAAGTGCTTTGTTAGCTATTTGATAAATGAATTACTCTTTTCATATTGCGATACCATTTTTGCTGAGTACGACTTCAGTTCCGCTAAGTATTCAGAGATATTCTTAGGGTCTTGTGAATCAGCGTTATGATCTATAGTTGTGTCGTCAATGGTGAGAACAAAATTTGGATGGAACTCTGACTGATAGGTTACTTTGGTGACTAGGCTAATTGTAGCGTCTTTAGTCCATGTCACACTATCAATTGATAGCGGCTCTTCTTTTTTAGCCTCTCTGTTTTTATTTACCTTGTCTAACATCTCTATTAGATCTTCACGAGCAGAAGAATAGAGATCTTTAGTATTTGCGTAAACAGACGTTGAAGCACGTTTATCACCTTCGAACGTAACTTCATATGTAGAACTAAGTGTTTCACGGTAGACTTCACCCAGCCTAATTTTTCCTGATGTCAGTTCGATTACATTGCCGAATTGTTTGAAGCCATTGAGCTGTTCTATGCCAAGAAGTCCTGAAGCAACGACGATAGATGCACCTAATACCAACATACGTTTCATATTTCATACCTTATTATATATACAAATTTTGATTCGAATAGCTAACGCCCAATTAAGGTGTGAAGCACGCGACCACAAAACTCAATTTGACCACCGTAAACACAGAACTAAACCAAACCAAAAATGCCAAGCGTGCTGAATCACTCTTAAATTTTTTGTTAGGTTAATTTGCCAATAGTTGTATGAACTTGTTCGCAGCTTCTGAACGATAAACCTGCAAACCGAAGCTGTCATCTGGCTTTGCTATTATTAATTCTTTAGAAATCAAGTCAGATAGCACTTGATCATATATATAACCTTTACTGTCATAGTCACTGATCTCTTTTAATCGTTCTTTCTCGTTGGCTATTCCAGCGACAACACCGTTGTAAGTCAGCAAAACTCGAATATGCGCTGCACTAAATGAATCAAGTATATTTAGAAAATAATTGTATTCATCTTTGTCATCAAATGGCTGAAGAGCTGAGTTTATTAAAGCTGCTTTTAAATAACTAACTTTTTCTTGTTGTGATGTCTTTGTGGCTGATTGACTAAGATTTAAAATAAAATCAATGAACTGCTCATTATTCTGAAGCTCTTCAACTGTTTTACCGTGCTTTTCAATTAACTGGTTTAAAGCATCCGTTACTTCCACTGTCCATTTGTCCAATCGTTTTTCCAATGGCGCTGTGACTAGTGATTTAAAAACTGCGCTTCCAAATGGAACCATACTTGACGCAGTTTCTGCTACTCGATAGACCTTGTCAGCCTCTGGTTCTACTGCTGGAAATACTTCAGTTTCAATGTTGTTCATTTATTCCTCCATTAACCTAACGCCCTGTTAAGGGGTGAGCAACGCAATACTGATGCCTCTGCAAACCACCTTAATCACTAAAACCAACGCATAGTGAAAATGCCACGCGTTGCGAATCCCTCTTGAACAGTTTGTTATGTATTACATGACGCGCGTAATTGACGTGATAAGACCGCTTAGTGCTTCGGTGTTTTTCAAGAACTTAGACAGACTGCTTTCTTTCGTTTTAGGTTCCCTTTGTTCTTTAGAGTACATTATTTGCTCTCTATGTACCTTGAGCCCCTCATTTGTGACTTCCCCCACGATATCTTCAACAAGTCCAGCCTGCTCTTTCAATGCATCAACACGCTGGTTGACTATACATTCAAATTGCGAGAATTGGTCTTTCTGATGAGCTAATTGTATTTCTAGCAGCCGAATTTCTCGTTTATGGATAAGATTTGATACAAACCAAGTTAGAGCAACTAAACCAGCACAGAAGCTAAAAAACAGCGAAATCATTGATAACCAATTACTTAGAACTGCCTCACCAATGTAGTATGCCAACTGCTCATTCATTTTAATGTACTCCAAACTCTATTTTCTTGGGTAATACATAACGCCCTGTTAAGGTGTGAGCAACGCAATACCGATGCCGCCGCATGCCACCATAAACACTAAACACTAAACACTAAACACAACGCATAGCAAAAATGCCACGCGTTGCGAATCACTCTTAAACAGTTTGTTATGTGTCTTTTAGTCTTCATTAGCCATTGCTCGATGAAAGCCATGCCAACCTTCAATATCACCAAACTCGCTGATACCAGAACGTTTCTCTAATACGGTTAAGAAATAACGACGCGCGTCTTCAGATGCCAGCATCAGCGTATCGTCAATATGATTGGCAGTGACAAAAATCTTACCGCGATTTTCCTGAATTTTATACATACCGAAGTGTTCGCAACCAGATACTGCTTGATGCAACGCATAAACCTCCTCATGGTCTTCTAAGTCAACCATATCTAACCATGCATCAAAATCTGTAATTGTACTCATTTTGTTTCCTTTTAAATATTGAATAAGTAAGCCTAATCAATTTAAGCATTCAATATGCTATGGAATCAGTTGCACACTTACTTTGAGGTGGCTTACAAATTTAGACACATAACGCTGCGTTAAGGGGTGAATGCCGCATAAACCAAGCTTCCGCAGACCACTTTCACCATCAAAACCAACCGCATACCAAAAATGCCACGCGGCATGAATCCCTCTTAAACGCCTTGTTATGTGTGGCTTTCGAAAGAGCTCACTAGCAGCTCAATCTGCCCTTCCAACCCTATTGATTTATTAAGAAAAGACTCACCGCTCACAGCCTTCAGTTGCTCAATTGTCATGAAAACTTGAGCTTTAATCCTTGATTGATCTTCAGTTAATTTTTCGTGAGCAGTAAGTTTAACAATATCTTTTTCTAATTGTTCTAATTTAAAATTTTTAACAGGCTCGTTAAACGCAAGAGAACTTTCACTTGAGATATACCTAGCCTTTAATACTATCTGATTCATAATTTCTCAATTTTAACAAACACATAACAGTTATTAGACATAATAGCTCTGTACTTAGTTATAGAATCTTTCTATTTTCTTACTGGCTCGTACTAGGGCTAGCCATATTTTCGTCAACTTATCAGTGGCTTAAAATTAGAGCAATCAATTAGTGCGTTGGAATGCATATTAATTCTATATAATTTGCTTTCAATCAAATTTGAGTTTAAGAGAATTAAAAAACCGCCCTAATGAGCGGTTTTGTTTAACGTTTACGTCGAGTTTTTCGTCGCTTTCGTGTGGTGCTGGCTTTCACTACTCGTCCACCTCTGAGCGTGTATCCCTTCTTGAGTTGACCATTTTGTTTACGGCCTTTGCACTTACAACATCGTTTAGCCATGAGAGTCCTCCAGTTTGCGTATCCGTTGTTCCTGGACTTGTTGCACTTTCTTTATCCAGTTGATGTCCGTTTTGAGCGCCGCAATGGTGCCCGCGCTTGAGACCACGCCGGTGATTAGGGAAATGAGCATCGCTTCAAGTAGTCCCATCACTGCCCCCTGAACTTGCCTGAGAAGAACTCCAGCAGATAACGAACCATCGCCCGCATACCAAGAGTATCGATGACGACCGCGCCGACTACATACCAATAGGGTTCGGGGATATTCTGCAGCGCCTCGAAGCCTTGTTCGACATAGGGCGCGTAATCGGGAATGAATGACAAGATAAGTGGGATGAAGACGACCAGCAGTATAAACTCATCTTTGAAACCGCGCTCTCTGATACTGACGTCATCAAGACTGTTGGCCTGCTCTTCGCCTTTTTGCAGTCTGCGCACCCTCGCCTGATGTTTCTCCTGGTCAAGTTCATCTTTGCGCTTTAAGGCCTCCGCTTTGTTGCGGTTATACTGCCTATAGGTTTCGAGTCCGCCATTGAACAAACTGACTATCGCACCAATCATGGGTAGACCTGACGATCAAGTTCGATATGAGGGCCATCTTTGAATGAGGTCCAGTCGCCACCCCAGACAATCGGTACACCGAGTTCTCTGGCCGCTTGCTTAAACGCCCAGCTCACTTGCTCGTAGTAACTGAAGCCCCATGTCACATTGCCATCTTTGTCATACACGACATAGTCGATCGCGTGGCCGGTTTGGTGGCGGCTGATGCGCGAGTAACCATCAAGCTAACTGGCTTTGCCCTGAAAGAGCTGGAATTGCTCTGCAGCTGTTCGTTTACCTGAGGTAATACCAAAATCAAACGGACTGAGTTCAAGCGCGCGCCGCACCACGTTTTTTAAATCATGGTGCACACCAATCAATTTGGTTTCGCTGCGCACCGACAAGGCAAAGCCGCTGACGGCTTTATCCACCTGTTTCTTGTTCATCAGATACACTCCCAGGCTAACCGTTAATAAGAGGGGGAATGCCCACCGCATCGGGCACCTCCTGTTTGAAGATCATGACACGATGCTTAATAGGATTTGCTAACCTGCGTTCCGTCTTTCTAAATATATACTTGCGCGAATATGAGATAAACCGTGAACCTCGACCAAACGACAACGAATCTTGCATCTTAGCCTCTTCAAACCCAAATGCCTCATCTAACTTAAAAATATGATGAGAGCCCCCAAAACTAACTCTGAGCATCTGAAACGTATAGGGGAATACCCAAACTAGCCACAGAGTTATGATTGGGAAAAAAGGAATTCCTAATAAAACAACGACTAACTGAAACATTAAACTAGCCTCTAACTTAATAACTACCTCAGTTCAGGAATCTGTATGAACAAAGCTAGACAGATGCAGGCAAAGAAGGTTCAAAACCAAATGGTATTAAGCCAATTACTGCATAGACATAAACTCTTAAAAAATATACTCGGGTGAACGAAAACATCAGTGCAGAGAAAACTGTATAAATAGTCAGTACTCATGCTAAAATACGTCCTAGAATGGCAGTTCTAGGACGTATGATCGTTTTTAAGGGAGAAAGATCGTTTGACGACGTTATCGGTGTTGAGTGAGGTGCCGTTTGAGCGCTTACTGCCGCATGAATTTGCAGAGGGACTAGCGGCGGCGCAGCGCGCGGGTGAAGCGCTCGAAGGCCATCCGCTGGTGGAAGCCGCGATCACTCATTATCAGGGTGAGTTCTTTCGCCGAGCAGAGCGCTTGCAGCCGGCCAGTCTGGTGCGCTTAAAAAGTGCGTGGGCGACCTTTGTCGCCTGGTGTTGTGAGCAAGATCGATGTGCCCTACCCGCTTCACCGCAAACGGTAGAGGCGTACTTGATTGCGGAACAAGATAGGTTACACCGTAACACTTTAAAAGTACAGCTTTGGGCGATCGGTAAGACCCATCAAATTTCCGGATGTCCCGATCCCTGCCAAAACGATTATGTCAAAGCGCAGCTGCAGCAGATCCATCATCGTAAAGTGCGCCAACGTGAAGTGATCAGGCAAGCGGTGGCGCTACGCGAAAGCCACCTGAATGCGTTAGTGGATCTGTGGGACCGACCGGAAGCGAGCTTGACTGAGTGCCGTGATTTGCTGATCGTGAGCATGCTGTACGAAACCTTGCTGCGCAAAAGCAACCTAGAAACCTTACGTGTGGGGGACGTCGACTGGCAGGCTGATGGCAGTGGGTTGATCAAGGTGTTTGTCACTAAGACTGACAAAAGTGGGGATGTGAAGTACAGCTATGTGTCGCCCCCGACTATGGATCTGCTGGCTCGCTATCTCGGCCATGCCGATATTGTTGATAACCCGGAGGCTTTCCTCATCCAGAGAGTTAAACTGTCTAGTCAACAACTAAAAGGATCGGCGCGTACTCAAGCGGCGATATCACCAGTCTCGGCTAAGTTGATTGGGCGAGTTTGTGCCAAAGCGGCTAAAACGCTTGGTTTAAGCACTGATCGCCCTTTTACAGGCCACAGTGCTCGGGTCGGCGCGACGCAAGATCTGCTGGCCGAAGGGTTTTCATCTCTGCAAGTGCAGCAAGCCGGGGGCTGGAGTTCGGAGAGAATGGTTTTGCGCTATGGAGGTAGTGTACTGGCTTCTGAATCTGCGATGGCGCAACGAAGACAAAGAAAATCCCCGAAATAAAGGCTTTAACGGCTATTTAACCAGGGTGAAATGGCCCCAGGTTGGGAAGTCCAAGGGCCATCGAGTGAAGATTATTGTGTCATTCTAGCGTCGCCAATAAGGCGTTGATCGCGACGTTCAATTGGTGATCTCTATTCGCCGCCACATCCGCGGGGGAATTGTAGGCAACAATATCAGGCTTCACTTCGTTGTTCTCCAACCACTTCCCCTCATCATTTTTAAATCCAAGTTGAGGGACACCGTAGTCTAGGAAGGGTTCTTGTTGGATTTCCCACAACACGAAAGTGCCGGTGCCAGGGACGGGTTCACCCACCAATTTCCCTATTCCCTCTTTTTGATAGAAGTAAGGGACGATTGAGCCGTCGGAGTAACTCGAAGCATTCGCCAGCATAATACTGGGTTTTGCCCAGCGGCGTAGAGGAAAGGTGCCCACAGAGTAGCCGTCTCTCGACAGGGCTGAACTGTGTCTTACGCCTGACAAAACCTGCATGATTTGGTCGTGTAAGTTGCCCCCTGTGTTGTAACGAACGTCAATTACGACGGCCTCTTTATCGCGGTAGCGGCCAAACAACTTATTGACCAATTGGCGATAAGCGGCATTATCCATTTCAGGTAAATGAATATAGCCAATTCGGCCCTTCGACAACCGCTCAGTGAGCTCTTCGCGCTTCGTAACCCAGCGTTTATAAGCAAGATGGGCTTCATCAGACAAAGAGATCGGTTTGGTCACCACCGATATGGTGTCCTGATTGCCTGGAGTGAGCACCGATAAGCGCGTCAGCTTACCTTCCAGGTTATTGAGCAGCGGATAGATGTCGTGTCCAGGTAGGACATCGATACCATTAACTGAATAAATAATGCTGCCCGCTTTTATTGGCTTGCCAGGCAGATCTGCCGGACCACCACGTAAAATACTGCGAACCCTGATCCCTTTACCTTGGTACTTGTCATCATAAATTAGTCCGAGCGAAGCAGCAGACTCCCATTGATTTGGGTGGCCAAAGTAGGTTGCTCCCGTATGAGAGGCATTCAGCTCTCCTGCTAGCTCACTAAGTAACTCAGCAAAGTCGATGTAGTTGTGAATACTTGGCAAGTGTTTTTCATAGGCCCCTCGATACCATTCCCAGTTTACACCATGCAAATCCTTGTCGTAGAATTTGGTTTTAGTCAGGCGCCACACGTGGTCAAAGATATACTGCTTCTCTTTGGTAAAATCGTATTCAGCTTCCAAGCTAAAATGCACGCCCTCACTCTGGCCACTGGCGAGATCGATTTTTTCTAACTGACCATTGCCAATCAGCAACAACGTCGATCGGTCCTGGGTCACCGTCATGGATTTGATGTCATCCACTGAACGAGTCAACATCACTTCATGATCGCCCGTGACTAGATTTATGTGAACAAACTCGATGTGGTCATCACGATGATTTGCCACCACCATTTCAGTATTATCAGGGGAGAGATAGCTTGCAATAACGGACATCGAATAAGGCGTTATTCGATGAATTCTGTCTTGCAGATCGTGGACGTCCACACTTGTCCCGTTATCTTGCTCAGCGCTTTGCTCTTGCTGTTCCGCCAACCAAGCTTGATCTTGAGATAAACCTAAGCGCGCCTCGATGCGTTTGTTAAGGGTGACGGCATACACGTTACCATTAACCGCACTGCCATCTAATTCGGTGAGGCCACCCTTTTCTGAAGTCCAGTACACCATCTGTCCATCATCAGAAAATTTTGGCTGAGTTTGGCTAAATCCGCTATAACTGAGCGTAATGGGTGTGCGTTGACCAAAGCTATCAAGCAATAAAATGTTGTTGGCACTCAAAGTACTGCCATCACGAGACACAATGTACTCGCCATCTGGTGACCACTGGTAATGCCAATCAGCATCTTCATAAGAGTACATTGACTGGCTGCGAATAAGGGTTGTGGTCGAGCCGTCTTCAAGCGTCATGACTTTGAGCGTGTTTCTGGATGTTCGATATGCGACGCGTTGGTCGTCGGGCGACAAGACTGGCTGCGTTTCATCGATTGGCGTATCGGTGAGTTGTTGCTCTGTGATCTGAGCGGCGGTAAAAAAACTCTTGTCTTGTTCGCTGATGTGACAGGAAAATAGGTCCCAACTTCCCTTACGTTCAGAGCCGTAAATGAGGGTTCTACCATCACTTGAAAACGAAACGTTTCTTTCTGCTTGTGGGGTGTTCGTTATTCGGCGCGTCTCACCGGTGAGGGTCGATATCACAAAGATCTCGCCTCTTGCGACAACCGCGATCTCAGGTGCGGTTGGCGAGGCCGCCATTTCAGTGATTTCATAACCTAGGTTGACGTTCGTGGTGCTGGTTTGGCTCCGCGCAGTGGGAATACGGATGTCGACTTGATGTGGTGTGGCTTCATTGTTCTTTTTGAGCCAAATGCCGCCATCAAACCCGTAGGCTAGATCACCGCCTTGACTTATCGACAAGAACCTCACGGGCAGTTTGGTATGGTGAGTCACCGCCACCGCATCATCTTCATGCCCATTGAGCGATTGCTTCCAGACATTAAAGCTTCCCGAACGCTCAGATAGGAAGTACATGGATTGGTCATCATCGGCCCACACCGCATTTCTGTCTTCACCGCGAAACGTGGTGACTTGAGTGTGGGTTTGGGTGTCGACGTCATACTTCCAAATGTTTCTTGCGGCATCCGATAGCGATCCTTTGCGCCACGGTTGTTCTGTATAGGACGGCAAATCAGTGTATAACGCTTGTCGACCATCATGAGACACTGAGTAACTGCTGACTGAATTGGCTAACAAGACCTGTTCTCTGCCCCCGCTCGCGGGAATGGCATAGAGTCGGTTTGAGCGGCCGAAATACCCATTGTTTACTTCGCTGTCTCCGTTACCAATCCGTTGTGATTGAAACAGCACTTGGCTTCCATCGGCGCTGAAAGAATAAGGTGTTTCTTTGCTACCGTGAAAAGTGAGACGCTGAGAGGTATGGGTTTGCATATTGAGGACAAACACATCTCCTGGACCATACTGATTGGCTTCGTATGCTAAAAGCTCGCCGTCAGAGGACCAAACTGGATTAGAGCTATGAACGCTTTCACGCGTGAGTGGAATCGCATCCCCCCCTTCGGAGTTTGCTAGCCAGATTTGCCCATTGAAGGTGAAGGCGATTTGCTCACCGTTCGGAGAAATTGCAATATCGCGATACCAAGATGATCCTTCTGGTGTTTGTGCGAAAAGCAGAGAAGCGTGACTGGTCGTCAATAAGGCGAGGACCACTTGGGCAATATGTGAAAATTTCATAGATTTTACTTAATGTGTTCTTTTTCATCATGATATAGCAAAATCTTGACGTCGATTGCATCTATTTTGAGACATTAATGCAAGCCATTACGGGCGTTTCCGATGCATTCCTCAGTCTCATGGTGGATTAGGCATTGGCGGGGGCGATGGTCTGTTCTTCTTCTGTGTCTCCGTATTTTTCTATACGTCTAAAAACATTTAGTTATAGTGCGTCAGAGATTTTCAATATGCACAAGTGTGCACTATGACCATTGCCCTTAACTTTGCGCAAACGCCATAATCCACCCGTGCTCTTTAACAACATCGCCATGGCTAACAACTCACTCGTCTTCCCGCGTTGAGAAAGGCAAGAAGTATGCGACAGAGTTGTTCTCGATGAATGCCCATAATAATTCATCAATCACACCCCACGTTTAGCAAACGAGGCAGGGGCTTTGTACCGTCCGAACAAATGAAAGTGTAGGACACCAACTCTGTTGATAAGGAGGTCGCATGTCAAAAGCACCAACCAATCCACTGGACACACCGAAGGAAGGCACTTCTCGCACCAAATTATGTACTCAATGGCAGGGGGCGACTGTGACGTGGCAAACATCAGACAAAAGCGAAACGGTGAATACGAGTTTAAGCCCCTGCCGTGTCAGGTGTTTTCGATCGTCTACATGCCATCGCTATCTCTGCTGCACCCAACCACGAACGAAAGTCGATCGAGCGATTTATGCCGGTCAGCTTTTCTCGAGTAACGCGGATCCACTCAAACAGCCGGGGTACTTTGTTTAGTGCACAGGTTAGAGAGGCGGGCTAGACGGGTAAATCCCCCGCCTATTCGCCTCCGACGCGACGGCGAACAAGTCAATACAGTGGCGGCCCCCATATGTACGATGGATTTGGTCAACGCACACCTTCCTGTCCACATTGGGTGCGCTTCTGACGCTCTCACTAGCAACGCTATCAACGCAAGATTGACGTCCTTGCGTGTGTGCACAGACGCCTTGGTTACATTAGGAGTTTACTCATGACTTCACAGCACATTGGATACACGTTTGTCCTCTTCATTGGTTTTGCCATGTTGATCACTTACCCTGTCCTCGCCGCTGACCTTTTTGCCACCGGAAAATCAATCATTAAGGACACCGCGGGTAAAGGCTCGACGGTGGAAACCGCTATGCTAGGCACAGGCCTTATTGTCAGCGCGATAACCGGTCTAACCACACGAAACTGGTTAGCCGCGGTGGGGGGCTTTATTGGCGGCAACATTCTGTGGTCGGTCGGCGCCCCGATGGTCGGACTCGCCTAAATGGAAAATCCTGACCTCTTTTTCAGCATTCCCAGACACATGAATACGGGAAAACGTCTCGCGGGTTTTCCGCGCGATGAAATCATCCCTGCCATCGTCGTGTTCGGTCTGTGTTTTTGGCAAGGCTATTCAATCCTCGGGATCATACTAGGACTGGGGTGGTTCGGTGGCATTCGATTTCTCAAAGTGGGCTACGGAGAACACATCGTCGCGCTTACTTTTTATTGGTGGACGGAAGGTTTACTGAGCCAAGCTTACTTCACTCGAACGCCCTCTTCTGAGCGGCGTTATTGGATATTTTAAGGAGACCCCTTTGGATTCCTTTATCGCAGACGAGCGCCTCAAGACAAAAAGCTTACTTAACGCGCTCCTTTTGGCCGGTTTCCTAGCCATGCTGGTGACCAACATTATGCTGGGTGTGAGCGTCCACAAGGCCTTCAATAGTAAAAGCCGAACCTTTGTTCCCCCGCTCATCTCAAAAGCTTTCTCTGTCTCGGATGGCCAAGTAGATGCCCCCTACCTAGAGATGATAGGCGAGTTTTTGGTGTACAAGAAACTCAACGTTACGCCCGCCAGCGTCCATAGACAATATGGCCTGCTGCTTGATTATGTCAGCGAGCAATACTGGCCGTCCATCCAACCTCGACTCTTACGCGAAGCAGAGCAAGTAAAGTCCGAGCACATTTCCAGTCGCTTCGATATTGAACACGTCGAAGTCGCCGTTGAGGACTTAAAGGTACGGTTTACCGGTGTGCTCCAAAAGCACGTCGGTCGCCGTCCACTCGCGCGAGAAAAAGACGTCGTTTACCAAGTGTCGCTGGATTATGCGCAAGGCGAAATTTCTCTTCTTTCCATCAACCGTGTGGATCCCGAACAATGAAAACGCTAATGCTTCTTCTCGTTACACTGATGTCTCCATGCCTTGCGCTCGCAGAGAACGTCAGCATGCTCAACTACACCTTTAATGATGGCGACACCATCCCCATTTCGCTGTCTAGCCTAGACGTCAACCGACTTCGGGTTGATGATGACCGCATTATGGATATTACCTGCCCGCGCGGCTTCTGCACGTCCAGCGCCGAACAAAGAGACAAGACGGGCTCCATCAAGCTCACTATCAATATCCCCGCCCCGTTTACCGCGCAACTGACCACAGAGAAAGGGCGTCTATTCGCCCTGTTTGTGACCCCAAAAGCCACCCCTGGTGTTATTACCCAGTTCACTTACGCAAGGGCACACCTTGAGCAAACGTCCGTCTTTGAACGCAAGTTTGATTACCCGACCGCGTTAGTTGAGTTCACCAAAGCAATGATGCATTGGAAGCAATATCAGACGCCGGTGGTGGGGTTCTCGGTGCATCGCGTTGACCCTGATACGTTGCCAGAAAAGCGTTCTGCCTTACCCCTGACGCCACAAGTGGTCTTTTCCGGGAAACACTATTCAGGGATCATTTATCAGGTAACCAACAACGGTGACACCGCCGTCAACCTCACTACGGCTCAGTTCTATAGCGATTCCGCTCGCAGTGCGGCTCTTGACGACGTTCACCTCAAACCGGGGGAGTCCACCACGCTCTACTTAGTGACGGGAGGGGGAGTCAATGATGTTCGATAAATTTTTTGCCCGTTTTTTAGAGCCCAACGGGGATTTCGAACAAGGTGCCAACATCAATCAAGCCACCAAGAAACGTAACCGTATCGTGACGGCGTCCGTCTTGTTGGTGTTGCTGATGCTCGGGAGTGCTTTCTGGGCCTATGTTGAGCAATCGCCGCACCCGGATGAACAGCGGCCTCAACAGGACATCGCTTTCGGCGCCGTTGTGACCGATGATTTCACCGCGAAAGACAACCAAAGCGCCCTCACGTATCAGCAGATGCAAATTGATGAGATGGCTAAGATGCTTAAGACCTTTGAAGGCACGTTAGACACGTTGGATCAGAGCTTAACCAATGGGTTAGATGACCTTACAGAAGCAAGTGAAAGGCGTCATCAAAACGGTATGGACACACTTAAACGCGAGTGGCAGCTAGAAATTCAACAAGTTAAGCAACTGAAAGAGCAGCTGGCAGCCCAACTCGACCATGGCACATCACCTTTGAGTCGGCCCGCGAGCGTGAATGGAAACGGGGAGAACTTCGGTGACGACACCACTCGTTTTCCCCGCACGGCCACTGCGTACTATGCCGACACTCCCTCCAACGACGGGGAATTTGCCTATCAGGAAAACCAACGACGTTCTGTCGATAGCACCGGGTTTGAAACCCAGTCTTTTCACTGGCAAGCCTCGAAAGAAGAAACTACCTCCCTACGCACCACTGAGAATTATGTGCCAACCGGTACTTTTGTCACCGCCGTGGTCACCGGTGGCGCGGATGCGAACGCGGGGGTGTCGGGTCAAGGCGATACTGCTCCGATTGTCTTTCAAACTATTAATTCAGGCATTCTGCCCAATGGCAAAAAATCGAAGCTAGACAACTGTACGATCACGGGGTCGGTGTACGGGGAAATATCCGCCAGTCGAGGCATTACAAGAACTCATCGCATGAGCTGCATTCAACCTGATGACGCGATCTTAGACATTCCCGTCAAAGCCACCGCCTTTAATTTCGGTCGCAACGGCATTCGTGGCACCACCATTTTAAAGAATGGCAAAATCGTTCAAATGGCGGGGGTATCAGGGATCCTCACGGGGCTCGGTGAGACAGGAGCGGCACTTTCTCAAACCACAACACCCACCGCTTTAGGACCATCTCAAACCGTCGAAAGTGAAGAGGCCTTAGTCAACTTACTGGGTAACGCTACGTCCAGTGTGGGCAGTAAACTCGCTGACTACTACATCAAATTGGCCGAGATCTACCATCCTATTGTCGAGGTCAATCCCGGCGCCGTAGTAAACATTGTGTTTCTTGAAGGTTTTCCCCTTGATCCCCTGCTTGCTGAAGAATACGAAGCGGCCGTCGAGAGAGAGGCGCAAGCCGCGATGACCCTCCCTCAGAATCCACTGATGAGTGTCATGCCCCATCCCCCCGCCATGGCAACAGGACAAGCGATTAATCCATTGGCTGAAAAACTCGCTCAAGAAGGTCTCCCCGTCTCTCAATTTGGTCGTGAGCAATAGCGACACTGAGTTTGTGCTCGCAGGCGTCAACAAGGGATCACTGACCGTCAACCATAAACGGCCACTCAGCCGAACTAAAGTGGTCAGCAACCGCTTTTCAGATAACCACATGAGCAACGCGTCATGCTCATCCATTGTTAAGGATACCATTATGCTTAGAATCGGACTTACATTAGTGAGTATTGTCCTGTTATCAGGGTGTGCCGCAGGACTCGGTGAAGAGTTTAGTTGCAACAACGTGGGTGGAGTGAAAGGCTGCACGCGTATGAACGACATTCGCGACAATATCGACGTCTATCGCGCCCCCAATGCCATTGTTCATTCTCGTCCTTCTTGGGCTAAAGCGCCACCCTTGATGTTTGCGACGCTCCCTCGTCGTGAGCGCCACGGCCAACGAGGACGGACGCCGGATAAGGTCAACAAAGTTACCATCTTTCCTTTTAAAACTTCCACGCACGAGCACTATATCGACACGCTCGATATCTATTTTGTTGTCGATGAAAGCACGTGGATAGACAAGCCTGTTCAGGCCATTAGAAAGGACTGACTTATGATCCCCTTTATCAATAACGCTATGACAGGCCTCAGCGCTGTGTTTAAGGATGCAAAAAAGAGTCAGAACCATATGCATCAAGAGCTACCCTACCGCCACTACGACTACACAGAAAACGTCTTCGACAATCGCACCTCTCGTGGCTTTGGTTTGCAAATCAGCGTGCTTGGCGGCGCAAATGACCAACTGATCATTTCACTCAACAACCTGGTGACGACCCTCCCCCAAGGGAAAAAGTGGGATTACCAACTTCAGCTCGTTGGCCATAATCGGGTCGGTCACTACATCGATGCTAATGAGAAAGTGCTGGCGCAACGTGGCGGTATATTGGCTGAAATGGCCAAGCGGGATGCGCAGTACGCTCGTTATGCTGCCAAACAAGGGTTTTTCCACCATCAGAAGAACAACCACTTCGACCTACGCGATTATGAGGCTTATTTCTTCGTATCAACGACCGGCAAAAAACCTGACGCGCTCAGAGACGTGCGAAGTGACGTGGAAACGGCCTTGGTTCAACTCGGGTTTGACACATTGACGGTTTACCCCGAAATGTTGTTATCGCATGTGGGTGACATTCTCAACTTTGACCCTGGGCAAGATAGACCGTTAACCCGCAACTACAACCCACTCGACCCGCTCAATCTCCAAGCCTTATCGCCCGATACCGAGTGCCTCATGCGCCGAGACCATTTGGCCCTTCGTCATACCTCACCAAAGGGCGAAGAGGTAAAGACCCGAGTGGTCAGCATGGGGCTGTCTAAGCTGCCTCATGACTTCAGGCTGTACGGACTCCCCGAATGCTTTGCCTCGATTCGCAATGTCAGCCGCACAATAGTGTGCCCGCACATGCTCACACTGAACTTCCGTTGTGAGCCGACAGGAAAACAAGAAGCCGATAACAACAACAAAATCAATGACCTAACAAAAACCGTTGAGTCAAAAATGGTGTTATTGGCGCCAACGGCTAAAGAGGAACTCAAAGAGCGAAAAGACATTCAGGCAGGACTCAACGGCAAAGAGTTTATTGTCACTTCAATGGCATTCACGCTTACGCTGTTCACTCAGGACACCCGGCAGCGCCAAGACGTCCAAGCCGCCAAAAACGCCTTTGAGGGCGCGGGACTCAACCTCATCACACTGAACATGCTGCAATCGCAATCCCTACTCTCTGTTTTGCCTTTCATGATGAGTGATGGGTTTTGGAATGACGCAAAGAAAGCGGGGCGAGTGCGAACGTTGAAAAGTTCAAACCTGGTGAACTTTTTCCCCCTGGTGTTGGACTTCAAGCGTTTAAAGCCCGGAATGTTACTGCCGACCATGCGCCAACAAATCTCCTTCTTTGATGCGTTTACGTGTGGCAGTGATAACCAAAACATCGCGCTGACGGGGGGATCGGGCGCAGGGAAGAGTTTCCTGGTTCAAGAAATCGCGAGATGCGTCTACGCCATGATGGGCAAGGTTTGGATCTTGGACAAAGGGGAGAGCTACAAGAAGCTCACGCTCATGTTGGGCGGAACCTACATGACCCACCAAAATATCTACCTGAGCCCGTTTACGCATCTGGGTAAGATCGCCGATGGCCAAACGTTTGTCGATGAGCATGGCCAAGAAGTCAACCCACTGGCCGAGGCACTGCATAACATCACGGCGCTGTTTACGACCATCGCCTCACCTTATGATCCGCTCACCAGTTATCAGCAAACCATTTTGGGCAGCGCCATCGTCACGGCCTGGGAACGCAACAAAACAGCAACACGCGTCGACGATGTCCGAGAAGCGCTTTTGGAAAAATATCAAGAGCTCGAGGACATCCGTATTCGCGATATCGCCGTTCAACTCGAACAGTATTGTACCGGCGGGATCCATGACGAGCTGTTTAATCAACCTTCCATGCTCGATCCCAATGTCCACTTTACGACCCTAGAGCTTGACGGTTTTTCACCGAGCGTCCTACGCAGTGTAATTTTTGCTCTGATTGTCACCATCAATCAGCAAATGTACCTGTCTGGCAGTCGCTCTACACCGAAAATGTGCATCATTGAAGAGGCATGGAGCTTACTCTCTGGCAGCAACAAACAAGCGCAAGAATTCATTAACCAAGGTTATCGTACCGCACGTAAGTTTGGCGGCTCCTTCTGCACAGTCACGCAAGGTATCGATGACTTTTTCGCCAATGAGGAAGCTAAAGCGTGTTACAACAACTCCGATATCCACTTCATTCTGCGTCAAGGCGAAGGATTCAATAAATACGTAATGGACAACCCCAATGCCTTCACGCGATTGGAAAAAGACCTCATTCAGCGCTTTGAGAAATCCTCCACCGCAGGGTACAGCAGTGTGCGGGTGAAAGCCGGTGGACACGTCTCATATCACCGATTTTTCGCGGATCCCGTCAAACGGGCCATGTATTCCACCGAGCCTAATGAATACGAGTACTGTGAAAAACTATACCAGAGCGGGATGACGATCAGCGACGCCGTTAACCAAACCTCAATGCACTTCTATGGAGAGCAAATCCGTGAATTCGAATCGCATCTTGCCTCCTTGTAGGCACACCCTGTGTCTCGCCTTAATCTGCACCACCACCATGGCCAGCTCGAAAGACTTTGGGATCATAGGACCCACCTTTCCAATCGGTGAAATAGACATGTTGCAATGGATTGAACAACGACTGAAACACTTCGAACGCACAGGCAAACTGGCGGATCTGCAAAACGAATTTCAATCCAGAGTGAAACGTAAGGTCCAAAACCCACCTCCTCTGCCATTGAGTACCACCACCACGCCAGAAACGTTCTACGTTAACCCGAGCCTGACCTTTCCAGCACCAGTGCTCCATCCACAAACAGGCGAAATTATTGCGGCTAAAGGGCAAACCATCAATCCATTTGATAGCACAACCTGGCCAACCAAGCACGCCGAGGGGTTTCCCAACGTTGAGCTATCCAAAGTGTTGCTGTTTCTCGATGCGCGCGATGCAAAGCAAAGAGCCTTTGCCAAGCAATTTACCCACAAAAAGCCCATCAAATACGTCCTAACCGGTGGCCATATTGAGCAAACCGCGCAACTGTTAGGAGCACGGATTTATCACGCGCAAGACGGTTTTATTACCCACAAACTCCACATCAAACACGTCCCGTCACTGGCTTACCAAGAGGGCGTCCGTTGGCGGATTGATGAATTTGATGTGTCCTCGTTAAGCGAGGAGGATGCAGAACCTACGCCCTAAGGAGGCATCATGAAACCTTGGTTCGTTCTAACGCTGCTTCTCATCAGTAACCAAGCAACCACAAAGGGAGCCGCGTGTGTGAGTCGGTTCATTAACCCTTTAACCGATATCTGTTGGAACTGTTTATTTCCTATGACGATTGGTTCGGCAACCGTTGTGCCTTCACACTACCCTGACACCAATAACCCAGCCTCCCCTATTTCCTACTGTCCTAAGCCGCCGCCCATATTCATGCAAATCGGATTAAACATTGGCTACTGGGAGCCTTATGCCCTCACCGATGTCACTCGCGTTCCTTACTGCATGGTCAATATGGGAATAAAGCTGGGCGGCGCGAACCAACAGAAAATGGGCGGGCGCGTCACGGCAAGAGACAGTGACAGCAGTGATGGTGGATTTTATCACGCTCATTGGTACAGATATCCCGTCATTTGGTGGCTGCAACTGTTGCAATCCACCGCCTGTATGACCACGGACAGTTTTGATATCGCCTACATGACAGAAATTGATCCCCTATGGGGTGATGACGAACTCTCGTTAGTCCTCAACCCCGAAGCGCTGTTGTTTGGCAACCTGATTGCTCAGCTCGCGTGTGTGCCAGAGGCCATGCTTACCGCATCCAATACCACCTTACCGATGGATGCCCTCTTTTGGTGTCTGGGCGCTCAAGGCAGCGCCTATCCATTAACGGGAACAACCAACTATCGCGACACCCCAATCCAAGCAGGGACGCTTATCATGGAACGGCTCAACTATAAGCTCCATAGACAGGGCATGATCATGGAAACACGCGGTGAAGATGGCGCCATCTGCTACCAATATCCCACCCCAATCCTGCCTAAATCTCGATACCGCTATCAAATGACCGGACCGATCCCAGATGCGAGATGGTGCCACCCCTATACCACCACCACAACCCTTTGGGAGTCGGGCCATGATAACCCTGTGACAGGGGATAACTTTGGGTTTGCTCAATGGCGAAAGCGAAACTGCGTATTTTTATAACCCTAAAGACCGACAAGCGCTCCCCTTTCGCCAATCAACGTCTTCGCCCCTCAGACAACCGATCTGGTCAACCTGAGCATGGCCAGTGTCAAGGTGTGAATCAATCGGAGAACACTCATGAAAACGCTCATCTTGCCTTTATTGGCAGTCTGGTTCAGTGCCCAGAGCCAGGCTTATACAGAAGAATTGAACGTTTTGGCGGCGCGCGAGCATGCCATGATGCCCTCCCCTCCTGCGCTAAATGGGAGTAAGGTGTGGGATAAGGCCAGACAACATCAGCAAGCGACGACAGAGTTGGGTCGACACATTCAATCTCTGGCGAAACCCAACGCCTTAACCAAACTGCTCAACACTTCGCCGCCGACCCAAAATCCCGACCGTGCGCCAAAAGGCGTGATGGTGTTTGTCTCCCTCACGATGCCAAGCCCCTCTCTGAAACAATTGCTCAAGCAAAGTGAACGAACGGGCGTCCCGATGGTGATCCGTGGTGTTCTGCCGAAAGGATTTCCGGCCACCACAGCGCGGATCAGCCAACTGATAGGCATCCACCGTAAGAAGCCCATCCAAGCGGGCTTTTCGATAAGTCCCGAATGGTTTCGGCGGTTCAATGTCGAACGTGTTCCGGCTTTCGTTTCTGTCAAAGCGGGCCGCTGTTTCCCCAAGCAAGCCTGCAACCCCAAAGACTACGACATTGTCTACGGGAATCTCTCACTCTATCAAGCCCTCGAGGTGCTCACGCAAGGAGACACCGGAGACAACGCGAGGGAGCTCTTGACAAGGTTAGAACAATGAACAAGGTACTCATTCTGGCCTTCGTCCTTCTGACAGTGAATGTGATGGCCAACCAAAAGCAGCCCTTCAATGAGTCGGCCAACTGGGCAAAGCAAACCGCCAAAAACATGCTAGAACCAAACCAAATCCCACTCGATGTGAACGACTACTGTCAAGACGCGACCTGCCGCGCCAAAGTGATCAATCCCGACGAGACATCGCTCAATGATGGCAATATGGAAACAAAGGCAGCCCAAGCCTTTGCGGCCAGTGACTTCGCCCAAGGTATCCGTAAGAACACCAACAAGAAACGTCCCGATTTTAGGCATGATGAGAGCCTGCGTTATGCACTCCTTGGTCAAGAAAACGCGTTTGAGATCAGCCATGGACAATCCAATAAGTACGTCAATTGCGAGCGCGATACACAGTGTTTGTTTGACGACGTCGAAAAAACATGTCACGCCCCAACTCATACCCCGGTCCCTTGTTATAAAACCCCTCGTTTCACACCGGAGATCATCGCCCCAAGCTACCAATGCGACGCAGGCCAATTAACGGGGCACCGCTGCCTGCGTTATCGCAATGAGTGTCGGTATAGTTCGCGTGACCGTTGGATCGTTTCTCATCAATGTCAATCAGCCACGAGGAACTATGGATTGTGGAACGGAAACATGGTTCGAGCCCCATTTTTCAAAGGCCGATTACGCACGACCAGAAGCACGCCGTGCGAACGCGGCGGTGCCACCGCCTCTTTCACCAGTTATGACATTTGCCGGCAGGTGGCTTATTACATCCCGGCCACTCCTGTCTGCCCTGCAGGCTATAGTCTCAGCGGCAATCAATGCGTTAAAAATCACGTTGACTGGCGCGTCGAATGCACCTTAATCAAAGCGTGTCAGCCCCTGAGTCAACGATGCATCGAGGGGGCCGCGTCTCGGATGATAAACGGCGTCGCGACCTACTTACCGTGTTGGAAATATGAAGTACGACATGAATGCGATTTACCGGATAACTGTGGCCAATACGCCGAATGCAAAGAAGACAAACGGGAATGCAGCCTCAAGCAAAACGGGGTCTGCATTGAAGAAAAAGTGACCCACACCTGTACTAAAAAAACCTGCCGCACAATGACACTGAACTGTGGAGAGCAATCCTTCTGTCTCGATGGGGAGTGTTACGACCCACTCCCAACCCTCAATCGCCACTTTGATCAATCCGCCGCCGCGTTAGCGGCGCTCGGAGAAGCAGCTAAAGGGCTAGGTGACCCACCAAACATTTTCTCGGGAGAGCCCATGCAATGTTCCAAAAAAGCGGCGAGCATCGCGAATTGCTGTCGGGATAGCGGTTGGGGCACCGATGCGGGTCTCGTGACTTGCAATGAAGAAGAAAAAGCCCTGATCCGCGCCAAAGACAAAGGACTCACGCTGTATGTGGGGGAATATTGCGCAGAAAAAATCTTAGGCGCGTGCCTGCGTAAAAAGCGCTCATACTGCGCGTATGACAGTCGATTGGGCAAAATCATCCAAGAGCAAGGCGCTATCAATCAACTCGGTAAAACGCTCGGCTCGGCAGAGAGCCCGACCTGTCCGGCCCTCACCCCAGAAGAACTCGGGCAAATCAACTTTGACCGCATCGACTTCAGCGAGTTTTACCCCGAGCTTCACAGCAGGATCCATCTCCCTGATCCGAATGTTATCAAGCAGCGGATCCAGAATTCCTTGTCGGGAGAGGCCAACTAGCAAGGAAGGACTATGATGTGGCAACGATTGATCGCACTGCTTATTGCCGTGTTTTATTGTCTCCCCACCGGCGGCCACCCAATACCGCCGGGTTGGCGTTTTTACAACGAACCCAAACCAGCTAACCCCGTCACGCCGAAAAAGTTACCCGCTCCGATGCCGGCCAATACTACTCAGACCCTAATGAGTGCCACCGAGCAGCTAGCGTGGTTTAAAAAGCAGTGGAACGAAGCCAACGCCGCGGCCACCATTGACCCGAAAAACAAACAGAAGGTCAGGCGTTTTCTCGCGCTTAATCGCTACATTACGTCACAAACCGACCAAATAGGGATGACCTTCAAACAACTGTTGGTCGAGCACCCTGAGCTGTCCTACACGCGAGAGCATCCCACCGAGCAAACCGCTCGCCAATCCTACCTTGCCGCACTGGAAACCAAGCATAAAAACACAGTGCGCGAAATGGCCAGGCAAGGATGGGGACTGTTTTTTGTTTATGAAGGACACGATGCCATCACGCAGCAGTTGGCGCCTTCTATTCAGTCTTTTGCGGACGCTTACGACTTAGCGCTACTCGGGCTGAGCGAGGATGACCAATTCATTACTGCCATCCGAGAGAACCGGCACAACCAGGGCAAGATAGCCGCCGATTTTACCCCGGCCTTATTCCTGGTCAACCCCAACACCAAAGAGATAAAACCGCTCGCTTATGGATATATCTCGCGCTCTCGGTTGCTGCAACGCTTCTACAACGTCGCCACCGATTTTTCACAATCCAATTACTGACCCCGGAGAGCCATTATGCGTGTCCTGTCGATCTTGTTTGTTTGGCTGAGCCTGTCAGGCTCCTCTTCGCACACGGCGAAGAACCATGAGTATGCGCTCGTGTTCCTGATGCAAAGCAGTTGCCCGTACTGCCACATCGTGGCACCAAGCATCACCCACGTCTCTCGACAGTTAGGGTTAACCGTTTACACCTTCACCTTAGACGGCGGTGGGCTGCCCGGCTTTCAGGTGCCTATCCCTGTCACCCAGACAATTCGAGAGAAATTCCTCAGCGTGAGCAATGTTGTGCCAGCGACCTTTCTGATCAACGTCAACAGCCAAAAATTCACCCCCATCAGCCGAGGAGAGGTGGATTACGCCACCCTGTACCGTGGGCTCTCGAACGCCCTAAACGATCCCCAAGTGAGGAAGGCGCTGCAATGAGTCCTGCCACTCGACATGTCCTCAAGGGCGCACTCACGCTCATGATGTGTCCCTTAGCGCAAGCCAGTACCAGCAGTTCGTTGCAACAGTTCTTCGACGATTCGGGTTACAACGCCAACGTCACCAACCCAATGGCTTACCAAGGGCAAAGTGCGAATTACTACAGCGGCGGCTCGTTATTTGTTCGCACGAAAATCGTCAATGCGCAATGGGTGAATGCCACGGTGCCCTCCGTCAGTGCGGGCTGCAGCGGCATTGATATGTTCATGGGGGGCTTCTCTCATATCAGCTCGGATGAACTGACCAAACTCGGCAAGGCCATCATTCACAACGCACCGCCGTTTATCGTGGATTTAGCCCTGCAAACGTGGGCGCCTCAGTTGAAACAAAACATGGATAAGCTGCAGGCGGTGGCCGATAAGTGGCTCAACCAATCGATCAATTCTTGTGAAGCCGCGCAAGCGACGATTGGCGGCTTAGCGGCCTTGACCGCCCCTGCCACGAAAAAGCACGTGTGTGCCACATTAGGTACGCAAAACAACGCCTTTGCCGATTGGGTCGAAGCCGCCTCAAAGTGTAACAACGATACCACGGTCAACGGGCAGCTTGACGCGGCCAACAATGATCCCGCTCTGAACGCGATGACCATGCGTAGCCACAACATCGTCTGGTCCGCCATCATGAAAAATGCCTACTTCAGTAGCGACACGGACCTGGCGCAATTTGCCATGAGCTTGTCGGGCACCTTTGTGTACGACAAAAATGGCCAGCCCCGTTTCTACCCTAGCCTGCTGACTAACGACAACAATATGGTCGATGCGTTACTCAATGGCGGTGACATCCAGCGCTATCAATGCGGAGACACCTCAACGGAAGGCTGCTTAACGCTCACAGTGAGAAAAGTCACCATCCCGGCCGACACGGCATTTAAGGTTCAATTGCAAAAACAGCTCGATACCTTATGGCAAAGCGTCCTGACCGACCAAGCCCTTATCGACAAGCAGAAAGGGTTCATTGAGCTTATCCACACCCCCGTCTTGAAGTTTTTCTTCGACAATGCGGCGGTCGGTGCCGTGCCGAACACCCCGGCGTACGCCAACCTGCTCGCCATAGAACTGTTGAATCGCTACCTGTCCAATACGCTGAATCTAGTCGAGCACGCCCTGTCGGCGTCCAACAGCAGCCTAGCCAATCTCGAAGCGATCAAGAATGATACGGCGAGAGCGAAACAGTTCATGGTTGGTTTAACGCAAGACGCGATGAGCTTGATCAACGCACAAAACGCCTTGATTGCCGCGGAACGCGAGACACAGCGCACAGGCAAAAAGCAGCTGTCGAAACTCATTCCCCATCCCGAAGATTACCAGGACTGACCGATGGTTCTTGACTATTACACTTACACCTCTGGCGCGGTGGTGCAAAAAGCCCTCAACGCCGTCGCGGTGTTCTTTGCGACCAACGCGTTTGGTGACTACCTTCGGATTTGCATCATGCTCGGTTTACTGATCACCACCGCCACTTTCATGCTGAGCCGCAACCCGAGAGACATTGGCAAATGGATGGCGGTGTATACCTTGGTGCCTTTGCTGCTCATCAACATGAAAGCCACTGTTCTGGTGGTGGATAAAACCGAGCCCGGGCGAGTCTACAACGTGGACAATGTGCCCTACTTAGTGGCCCTTCCCGGTTGGTTTTTCAGTGGCATGATGGCGGGCTTTACTGAAGGCGTGGAATCCATTTATACCCGTTCAGACGATGAACGCTACGGCAGAACAGGCATGCTCTTTGGCTCCGAACTGTACCAGTTGTCCAGACAAGCCAGCGTGCGCACCGCCGAACTGAGTGAGCAATGGAACGACTACTTTGACAACTGCTTGTACCTTGATGAACGGATCAACAACAAGTTCACCTGGGATGAACTGTTTGGGGCCGAAGATATCTTTGCCTTTCTCGATACCATCCGACAGAGCCCACTGCGCGGAATGTACATTCAAGGCACCTTCCAAACCTGTGCAGCGGCTTACCCTGTGATTAAGCAAGGGTTCGAGGCGGCTGCAGGCAAAGACATGACGCTACTCGCGCAGCACTTATGGGGCAAAAATGCCACTCGCTTTAAATCCCAAACTGATATCGCTCTGCAGCGAAGCTACCGTCAATTTGTTCAGCTCAGTCGAAGCGCGTCGAACATCTTGAAACAGAATATGGTGATGAACGCCATTCGTTACAGCATCGACTCGGCGGATCCCACGCAAAGCGCGTTAAACTATGCTTACACCGCCAATAAGTTACAGACGACGTCGATGTGGGCCTCGCTCGGGTTAATGGCCAAGGAATATTTGCCCATGCTGCAAACCATTATGTTTTTGCTCTTTTCCTGCTCAGCCTTCTTTACCGCGGGGGTGGCGATGTTACCGGGGATGACCGTGATGGTGTTAAAGAGCTACGCAGCGACCTTTTTCTACTTGGGGACATGGCCCATGTTGTTCGCCATCTTGAACGCGATTCAAATTTGGGGACTGGAGCAGATGAGCGATCCTATCGCCGGTCGCTTCAGCGGCCTTGCCCTATCCAACGCCAATGCGCTGGATGAGCTCCACAGCCGATTCTCCTACATGACCGGCATTTTGATGATGAGCGTCCCGGTCATCGCGGCAGGACTGCTCAAGGGAGGCTCGGCGGTGTTGTCCAACATGAACTACCAATTAGCCGGCATGATTAACGCCACCAACGCGCGCGCTACCGCGGCGGCGTCAAGCGGGAACATGGACTTTGGTAATCTGCAAATGGACAACCATAGCTTCAACAATACGGCGGCCAACAAGTTCGACGACAACACCTTAACCAATACTGGTCATAACTACACACAGAATACGGACGGCTCTATCACGACGCAACATGCCGATGGCCGAACGACGTACAACGCGACCCCGGCGGTCAGCCAAGCTAACTTTCAAATGGCGATTCAACAATCGATGCAACAAGGTATGCAAGATAACTTGACTCACACACAACAATCGCTTGAACAGCAAAGTATGCAGCTTAGCCACAATATCAACACGGGCCTTGCTCAGAGCGATCGATGGGGAGAGTCTCTCAGTCAATCGCAGTCCTACGGCAGCGGTCATAGCAATAGCACGGAAGGGCAAATCCTAGCAGGCTACAACGAGATGCAGTCGGCGGTGAACAGCGTGTCTCAAGCGACGGGTTGGAGCCAGGAGCAATCGCAAGCTTACTTACATGCGACGAGTCTCAGTGCGAATGCAGGACTCCGCGTCGGCGGTAAGGGTAGCAGTGGCTTGCTAAGTATGCTTAATGCCGGAGTGAACGCGAGTTCACGTTGGTCCGCCGAGGATCGTGACAGCTTTTCTAAACAAATTAGCGAGAACCAACAAGCACTGGCGCAAGCAACCCAGCAATACACTCAAGGCGCCAGCACCGTGACAAGCGCCGCGGAGCAAATCGATAACAAGAAGCAGCACAGCGATGTTGAACACTATGCCAAAGACTTTGCGGTCAACTACCAAGACGGCAAACACATTGCTTCACAAGCTGCGAAAAGTGAGTCGGACATGCTCGCATACAGCCAAGCGCTGACGCGTATGGAAAGCGACTCTGCCAGCTTTACTCAGAATCACTTGATGGGCTTCCAACACTTCTTAGAGAATCAAGAACTCAAAGATAGTGACATTCAACGCTTAATGACCGCTCACCGCCCTGAAGACCTACAGGAAGTTAAAGATCGTTATGGCCAGTATATTCAGACCGAGGCGTTCAAAGAGCTTTCTGGGGTAAGTGGTTCAAAAACGGAAACAGAGCAGGCTTATCAAGAGAAATATGACTCTGATAAACCAGTGTCTCATCCCGTGCCTGAATTCACCCCGATGCAAACCAAGTTGATGCAAGCCGCAAGCACCTTAGCAGAGCTCAAAGCCGACACACTGCGAGAGCAAGGGTTGGCTGAACACACACCTTGGGAGCATTACGATGAAATAGCGTTTCAGGAAGTGACGCAATCGGCGCGGCACCAACAATCACAAGCTGAACAGCAAACCACTCGGCCTGTAGAGCAACGTGCTGACCTAACGTTAAAGGAGCACGTGGAGCAAGAAGTCGGTCAAATGAAAGACACGACCCCGGAAGTCTCTTATACACTTGACCAAAGTTATCCCGTAGTGAGTGCTTATACTTACCATTATTCAACGGATGAGACTAAATCTAACGCCAACAGCAGCGACCAAGAAGTCCCCATTTCACTCGCCAATGACCCCAATCACGGCACATAAAACCCTGTTCACGGTTTTCGCAATACTAAAAGTAATCCATTATTCTAATGCTGTTCACTGTTAATCCCCGAAATGTAATACGGGGTGAAAGTCCTTCTAATACAACGTCAATTTAAACGCTGCATATTCCCTTAAATGAAATAAGAATTTTCATTCGATGAAAGAAAGGGGCTTGCGCCCCTTATCTCTATCAACTATTGACCAGTCCGATTTTGGTTTAACAAAGAGGAAACGTTTGAGGTAAGTTCAGTTGCTTTCTCTAATATGTTACTTTGGTCTTCTTCAACATGTTTAATATCAATATTGAATAATTCCCTTACTATTCTCATCTTTTCGTTTACACGTTTTTGATATATGTCTTTAATTTGCAGCCCTTGCTCTTGAAGGTCACTTGACTGGCTTTCTGAAACATAGCTGATTAAATATACAACTTTCTTCAACTGCTTAACTTCATTTAAGTTGCTTGTTAGCAAGTTTATGAAAGTTAGAATTATCTTGGCGGTAAGCCCAATTACTCCGCTGTACAGTACTACAGTAGGTAGGCGAGACAAGAGGACGGTAAGAATATCATCGTTTTGCTTTAAGTTTAAAACTAGCTCGTAAGCACCATTCAAAAGCTGATGGAACACTGATGCGAAGACGATTGCGGTTATGACTAATATACTTAAGTATAAGTAGTTTTGCGTTGTGCTCTCTTCTTTAAAGGTCTCAAAATCTTCACTGTATTTGCTTCGTTCTATCTCTAGTTTTTTAAGTTCATAGGTTATTTTATTTTTGTTTTCTTTTGCTTGTTTTAGTTGAGTTTGCTCGCTATCAAGCAAATTTTGATTTTTATCTAATTCCGACTTTATTTGTTTGTTCTTCTGCACATTTTGTTCGAATTGTATCACGGCATCGTTTAGCTTTCTTACAGTGTTACTATAGTCAGTTTCTAATTGCTCTATCGTGTTTGACCTTGCCTCTGCTATCTCTTGATTTTCTTTGAGCGTTTCATCTAATTCCTCAAGACATTTCTCCTTAGTTGAAATTGATTCTTCTAATTCTTGAACTTGATCATGCGTAGTTTTGAATTCAGAAAGAAAATTGTTTAAATCGTTATCAAAACTTACTAGTTCACGTCCATTTATAAGCACTCTAAAGTTATCACTTTCTAACAAATCGCTAGGAATTTGAACACAAACTTTGTATGCAACTCTATTTAGCTCCCAAATAAAATCCTCTCGGTCATAATTTTTATTTCTTCCCGTGTAAGGAACGGATATTTGAGAACCATCAGAGGTAGTTATAACTAAATTCAACGATGCAATGGGAGATATCGAAGTACTAATTTTAATAGAGCGCAATAGGCAGAAATTATTGTCTATAAGCGTTAGGCTTTCATTTTCGTAAGGTAAGTGGTTGATATCTTCTACACCATAGGCTCCTATGGAGGCTTGGAAGTACGCACTATTGTTATGGGGTCTTATAAATACAGATTCGTTTAGTTTTCTTAAGCTCTTAAGCATTATAATTACTCACAGTTTTTTCGTATTGTATCAACCTAGTCACATATAGTTCAATTAATTGAACTTTATACAAAAATCACCTGTAGAGAACCTGAGTCGTGGTTAGACTGTATCTTGTATGCTTTATGCTTCGGTACGACCCTTTATCTTGGCTATAGCTCTCGCTAGTTTTAAAAGTTTCGTATTAGTTTTGATTTCTAAATCTGATTGGATTTCAAGTAAAGCAATTCCTGACAATATTTCTTGTGCAGAAACAAACTGACCAGTAGGCAGTTCGACTCGTTGTATGTGCATTTTAAAGCCTTGCCATTCTTCACAAATAGACAGTTCGCGTCCTGTTGCCATCCTCATAAGTCTCTTGCATTCTGGTGGAATCGTCTTTCCTTGATCCCAACTTTTGATTGTTTTCACACTTTTGAAACAAAGATTGGCGGTCTTTTCTATAGATAACCCGCATTCAAACTCACGAAAAATATAGTTTTTGGTCATTTCGTGATACTTCATGATTCACTCTCTCAAAACCGAAAGAGTTTATAAATCTATAAACTATAGTGATACAAGTTTCATTGAACATAAACACGCAAAGTGCGCACTGTATGAAGACGTATTAATTTCCAAATTTGCCTTATAAAAAGTTATTCATGAATTGCTAATCTAAAAATACTGGCAAGAGTTTGTCCAAAACCAGTCTCAGTAATTATTGTTTCCTTTAACCATTTGCTTGACCAGCTTACAGCCAGCAAACTTCTAAGCTTTATTGTCCTCCGGCAACTACCGTTCACCTAAAATGGGGCCAAGTAAAAACAAGTTACTTTTACTCCATGTCCTGTTTCTCGCCTCTCTCCGAGGTGTTTTTGTCTATAACAACCCAACCTACCCCTACCTGAAAGCGCCTATCTTGGCGCTTTCTTCGTTATTGTACATCAGGCAGGATTCGCTTATGAGTTTTCAGCACACAAGTAAACATACCACTCGTGGTGGACAAATCACCTTTCACACCATTCACATGTTCTTTCAGGTGCACTCTAAACTGGGCAAATACCTTATGTATGCTGTCGCCGCTTTGACTTTAGTCCTTACTTGGTTAAGAGCACCTGATAATGCTTGGTGGGCAATCTTCTACACAGTGCGAAACCATCTCTACCAGGGTTTTGGCATGCAAGAAACCGCCAAAGTGACCACCTTCTGGAATGGCCAACGCTACGTCAGTACGCTTGGGCTGCAATTGAACAATACAGAGCTAGGCACATTATATGATTCTGTTATTCATCAAGTGCAAATCAATTTTCTCATCGCTTTCTTTTCCGGTTTAGTGCTGTTCATCATGGCCACACGATACTTCAAAGCTCAAGGTGAGAAAAAAAGCCAAGATAAACACATTCGGGGCTCTCAACTGGTCGAACCGAAAGCTCTGAGCACGGATCTCAAGCAACGTGCTAAGGAGAAGAAAAAACGGGGTAATGGCAACGGTAAATTGTCCGATTTTGTCATCGATGGCATCGCCCTATTCAAGCACGATTTTGAAGTACAACACGTGGGTCTCAAAGGGACAACAGGGGTGGGTAAATCCGTGGCCATTCGCAAACTTCTGCGCTGGATACGCAAGCGTGGTGATAAGGCCATTATTTACGATAAAGGCTGCACGTGTGTCAGCAAATTCTACGACGAGTCTCAAGATACCATCCTCAACCCTTTTGATGAGCGCTGCCCAGACTGGGATATTTGGTGTGACGCAAAGGAAGCCCCCGACTTTGAAAACATGGCCAACGCGTTGATACCGCAACACGGTGAAGGCGATCCGTTTTGGGTCGATTCTGCGCGAACCATTTTTTCGAGTACGGGCTATCGCATGCAAGACGACCAGGACGACAAGCGGTCCACCGAACGCTTACTCAACCTGATACTCACTTCAGAACTCGAAGAGCTCGGCAGTTACTTACACGGGACCGAATCAGCGTCGCTGGTCTCTGACAAGATCCAAAAAACCGCCATTTCGATCAAATCTGTTCTGGCGACTTACATCAAAAGCCTACGCTTTCTTGATGGGCTCAATCGAGAAAATGAAGATGGCCAACCTGAACGTAAAAAGTTTTCGATCACGGACTGGATACAAGATGACAACCAACGCGGCTTTTTGTTCTTATCCAGTGCCGCTCGCCAACACGCCTCTTTGCGACCGCTTATTTCGAGTTGGTTAGCCATCGCGTCCAACGCCATATTGGGGTTAGCAGAAAACCCAGATCGTCGCATTTGGGTGATCATAGATGAAATGCCCAGCCTGCATAAACTTCCAGAACTTGGGGAAATCATTGCTGAAGTACGCAAGTTTGGGGGTTGTTACGTGATTGGCCTTCAGTCCTACGCACAATTAACAAAAACCTATGGTAAGAACGCGGCGGAAGAAATGAACGACTTGCTGAACACTCGTTTCTACTTCCGTTCCCCCTCAAACGCCATGGCTGAAATCTCGTCTAAGGATTTAGGCGAGCAGGAAATTGAGCTGTCGAAAGAACACATTTCTTACGGTGCGAACCAGCTCAGAGACGGAGTATCACTTAGCCATGAAACCCGCACTCAACGCCTTGTCATTCCCAGTGAGCTTCAGTCGCTCGATGATTTGCAATGTTATCTGCGTGTACCAGGATCTTCATTCATTACCCAACTCGATTTGAGCTATGACGAAATGAGGAACATCGCCTCACCTTTCATCAAGCGCGAATTCCCCCCCTCTCCTGGGATGTTAGAAGCGTATGAAAAAGCCGTTTATCTCGAAACCGTAGTACCTGGTATGGCACTTCCAGAGTCAGAGAAAAAGGTCTTGTGTGCAATTCAGGCCTCACAGTTTGACAGTGAAGATGAAATGAACGTCGAAGCGTCTCAAATGAACGCGGCGCTGAAGGGGAACACTGTCAATAGGCTCAAAAAGCAAGCCCGACGTGGTGATGCCGAAACCGTAGAACAAGATACAAGTACCCAACAAGCCACATCAACAGCCACTCAAGAGCGAATGAACAAGGAAAATGACGGCGCTTCAACCAGCAAGGGGGGAGTCAATGACATTGAATTGTACGATTAAATACGCGCTATCGCCGCTTTTGTCAAAGGGGAAACGCCCCGAATTAACGCTCTTCATCATCAATGACGGTGACACCCTCAACGATCCGAGTGCCGTTCACTAACCACCTGACTCGAAGCTTTCTGGTTATTAAGGAACTCTCATGCTATCGATTACTGCCCTCTCTAACCCCAAAAAAAACGCCGAGTATTATCTCAATGAAGAAAAGCACCACGACCTTCCTAACCTTTCTCTGGAAAAAGGAAATGAGGACAATTATTACCTTAAAGAGAATAGTGACAACCGAAATACCCAATGGTTAGGAGCCATCGCTCGACACTCGGGAATGGAAGGTCAAGAAATCAATCAAACCACTTTGGAAAAAGCCCTGCAAGGACATTGGGGAGAAGAGACGGTTCACGGCAAACGTGATAAACACCGACCTGGCTTTGACATCACCTTCTCTGCCCCAAAATCGGCCAGCCTGTTAGCGCTCGTTGGCGGAGATGAACGTCTACTCAATGCCCACCATCAAGCGGTGAAGTTCGCACTTTCGGAACTGGAGAAAGACGTGGCTCAAGTGAAAGGCACCGATGAACAAGGTAAGCAAACCTTCGAAAACACCGGACAAATGCTCTTTGCCGCCGTGCATCATAAAACCAGTCGTGAAGACGATCCGCAACTGCATACACACGCACTGGCCGCGAACATGACGCGAGATGATGAAGGCAAACTGCGCGCCCTTGCGTCGTGTTTACGCCAGAAAGACGGAGTCATTAATGGGTCATCGGAACGGCTCTATGCCTCACAAAAATATTACGGCATGCTTTATCAAAGTCAGTACGCCAAGCTTGCTGAACAAGCCGGCTACACCATCAGAGGTACAGGCAATGGTCAATTTGAAATCACCGCCGTTCCTGACAATGTCCTAACCCTCTTTTCGAAGCGCCAGCAACAAATTGAAGAGAAAGCCCAAGAGCTGGAATTTAATTCATTGGCAACTCGGGACTTAATCGCAAAAAACACCCGCAAGCCCAAAAGTTATGCCAGTGGCTCCTCCCTTCACCACAAGTGGCAACAAGAAATCAAAGCGACGGACTTTGATATTCACAACGTGGTCGCTCAGGCTAAAGCCGGAGGCCCCATGGCTAAAGTGCAAGTAACGAAAGGGGCCCATCTTCACGCAACCCTCGACCGCACCGTTAATCATCTGGTTCTGTATCAAAGTGCCTTCTCACTAGAAACCGCTATTGAAAAAGCAGTCTCTGAATTCAGCATCGGTGGGGAAGGTAACGCTATCGATCTTAAAGCCGCTGCTGAAGAAAAAATCGCTAAGGGTGAATGGGTGAGCCTAGACAAAAAAGGGCAATACACCACCCAAGCGATGATTGAAACAGAAACACGCCTACTCACGGCAACCGAAGGTCGCTCGCAGCACATGCGAATTCACCCGAACCAAACCGCCCTTGATGACTTAAATCTGAGCAAGAAAAGTACTCAGAAAATCCAAAACATCCTTGCGTCCACTAAGCAGTTTCAAGTCGTGAATGTGTTTGGCCCAACCGAATCGATCGCTTCGCACCTCCAACATGTTGGAACGCAATCTCAAAAGCGCGTCCATCTAGTCTCTTCCAACAGCGCAGACCGAAAACGCGGAGAGAAAAACGTCATTGCGCAAAATCACCGTGTCAGTGACTGGGTGAGAAACTACTTCAACTCGACACAGCATCACCATTTGCAAGCGTTCTTATCTGGCGACACCCCATTTACCAATAAGGACGTCATCCTGATTGATAACGCGCACAAGCTCAGCGCCACTGATTTACTGGCCATTACTAAGCAAGCGAAAAAGTCCAACACGAAAATGGTTTTCCTGAACAGAACATCCGCGAGGCAGGGTTTCAAATCACACTCGGCAATGACCCTGTACAGCAAAGGCAACGTCAAAATCACACAATGGGTGAACCATCGAAGGACCAGCACGCACGTGCAACTGCATAAACAGGACGCCCTCCTTATCGCCAAACACTACGCCGCGCTTTCCGACAAATCCCACACTCAAGTCTTGGCCACTTCACAAAAAGAAATCACCACTCTGACTCATGAGATCAGACATACCCTTCAGAACCAAGGGCAGCTTGCCCGAAGCGAGATCAGCGTGGAAACCCAAACGCCTGTTTCACTCAATGACGCGCAACGCGAAGTGGTCGCTCACTATCGTACTGGAATGACGGTGAAAAGTTGGAAAGACAAGCAGCCATCTGAGTGGCTCATTTCTGGCCTATCCCGAAAAAGCAACACCATCGATCTCATGGACAAGTCAACGGGCGAGGTCAAGACATTCAATGTCAAAAGTGCGGTATTTAAAAAGCTTAAACCTCAGCTCTTTGAGTCAGGAACGATCAACCTATCAGTTGGAGAATCGATTGTCTCACTCGGCCGTCACTTTGCCTCTGGGCTGGAAGCCAATACATCTTACTCCGTTTCCCAAGTGAAAGGCGACACCTTAACACTAGAAACCCCAACGGGTGAAACGCTCGAGACAACCAGTAAAGCGCTGAGAGACAGCCCAATTCAGTACGGGTATGTACAACGGGCCAGCCAGCTCGAACCAGATAAAAACCATGTGATGATTTCTGGAAAAAGCTATGTCTTCACTAGCACGCTTATCAACGAAATATCCCAAAATGGTCAAGCCCTGGATATCTACACCGACAACAAAGTGAAAACGGAGCAAGCAATGCAGAAAATGGAGCATAGACCGTCGGCCATTACTCGGGTGTTAGAATCCAGAGCAACAAACGACCGCTTTGTTACCCGCCACACGGCGGTAGGTATTCAGCGGGATGTCTGTTCGGCGTTGGCAGAACGGACAGTGGAACTGCCTGTCATCGAGCGCGCGGTGAGTTTTGCGATCCACCACATCAGTGAACGTGAAGCCGGATTCACGCAAAAGCAACTGGTAGAAGAAGCGGTTCGCTTCGCTTTTGAAGAGGCGGGGCAAGCGGTGACAAAAGAAGAAGTGGCACAGCTCTTAAATGAAAAGTCGGATCTCCTTTCGGCTGAATATCAGGATGGCACACGTTGGACAACCCAGGCAGCCATCGAGACAGAACACACGATCATCGAGGCACTGAAAAAGGGCCAAGGACAAGTCATTCCCTACGCGACTCCCGCCGACACACGGCGCTTTTTATCTGAGCAAACGCATCTGACCCAAGGCCAATGTGACGGTGTCACATTAATAGCCACCACAGAAGATCGCTTTATTGCCATCCAAGGTTTAGCAGGAACAGGGAAATCCACCATGCTAGAAACGGGCATGCCTCTCGTCAAGCAAGCGCTGAGTGCGGGCACCACCTCACCGAACCAGATCATCGGTCTTGCACCAACCCACGCCGCCGTCTCCGAACTCAAACAAAAAGGCATCGAAGCCCAAACCCTGGAAAGCCTTCTGTCTGATGTACGCCGAGGGGCCATCGAGCCTCAGCAGTACAGCAATGCTCTTTTCCTCCTAGATGAAAGTTCCATGGTCAGCAACCGACAAGCGAAAGAATTTGTGGATATCGTCACCAGAGCCGACGCAAAAGCCGTCTTCTTGGGGGATAAAGAGCAGCTTCAACCCCTGTCTGCGGGCAAGCCATTTGAGCTTGCCATTTCTCAAAGCGCCCTCAAAGTGGCCTTTATGACCGATATCGTTAGGCAGCAGCAGGCGGTGCTTCAGGGCGCGGTCCATAACATCATCGACAAGCAACCAGAAAGCTCCTTAGACAAACTGGCACAACAGGCCACACAAGAAGAAGGCACGCACAGAAGTGAACATGTGGTTTCGACACTCAACGAAGACGCCAAAGATCAGGTCAAAGCCCAAGAAGAAGCGACGCAAATGCTACCGGGGTGTGTTGCTCGAGACTATCTCGCTCGAACCCCTGAAACGCGTAACAACACACTCATCATTGCTTACACCAACATCGAGCGCGATCAGATTGCTTACCAAATCAGAACGGGATTGATCAAAGAGAGAACCTTAGGTTCAGAAAACATTGGCGTCCTTCGCATTCGTCAAACCGGGGCTTCGAAAGCAGAGCTCTCGACGATGTTGCCCTATCAAAAAGGACTCGCCGTTTCTACCAAACCAGGAAATTACGCGACGATAGAATCCGTTGATAAGGAAAACGGCGTCGTGATGTTACGCGACCCACAAACGAACCAATTGAGCCCTTTTCTGCCGCGCCACCGTTCACACCAGTTTACCAACGTGTTGGCGGTCAGCGTTCAACCCATCTCCGTCGGAGAAAGGATACTGACTCGATTCACGGACAAGAAGAGAGGAATTGTGGCCAACCAGACCTACACCGTCATCACGGCATCCAACGGTTTGATAGAGGCACTGAATGTGGAAGGGCAACGATTGTGTCTCGACCCAAAGTCGTTAAGCGATGGCCACTGGGACTACGCTTACACAAAAACCGCCGATATGGCACAGGGCTCAACGTATCTCCACGTGATAGCTGTAGTAAAAGGGAAAGGCGCGCTCACCGACAATCGCCGCGCAGGTATCGACCAAACTAGGGCGAGTCAACATATCAGAATCTATTCCGACCACCCCAAAGCGATGCTGAAACAATGGATCAACCAAGACACCAACAAAGCGAGTGCGCTGGAAACCCAGCAAGGGAAAACACCTATTATCATGCAATACTTCAACGACGCCCCACTCCCCAAGGAGAATCCCAAATACCACGATATCAACGGTGAATTTGATGCACGTTGCTTCTCTGAACACATCAAAGAAACCCTACCTAAATTTACCGAATCTCTGGCGATGCACTTGCTTGGCACACCGAGTAAGAGCCAGTCCAATAAGCATACAATGGTATTCGGGCAAGGTAGAGAAACGACTGAGATACAATTAACCGGGGAGTTTAGGGGGCATTTCAAAGATAACGTGACTGGCGAGCAAGGCACTTTAATCAATTTATTGATGAGTAGAGAGGCCATAAACTATAAGGCGGCTTTGTACCACGCCGACAAGCTCATAAACGACAAGGACAAATGTGGCCTCAGCGAGAACCCTGCGCACGACCAATTAACCCAATCCTTGACGGACAGAACGGCAAAATTTATTGGTTATGCGAAAGAATACTGGAACCAGTCGATACCCCTAAAAGGCACGCCTGCGGAAATACTTTTAAATTCGAAGGATTTCAACACGGAAGGAAAAAGAAATATTCGGTTTCATCCCGCCGTCTATTCATCTGAAACCCAGTCAACCTACCCTGCTATGCTGACCCATATTCACGATAGAAAAAAGCGCACGCAAGGAATAGAAATTACCTATCTACAAAGCGATGGTGATCTTGCAGACTTAAGCGTCATTTCTCGAACGCTTGGTTGTAAGTCGGGTAACTACACTGAATTTCACCATGGTAAGGAGGCGAACACGAGCATTATTACGAATACGCTTTATGAGGCATTCAATATCCAGAAAGCAACCAACGGCGAGTTTGATATTTATATAGTCAATAACCCAAAAGACATCGTCAAAATGCCTGATGAGGAACTGAGGCAACGGGTGATCATCGCACTGGAAAGTAAAGAGACTGTCTCTGGCTACCACATTGATAAAATCAAATCAGCACTCTCCAATAAGGTACTGTCATTTATCGAAGGGAAAGACATTCAAAAAGAGATGAAAAACGCAGCGTTGAATCACCATAAAGATATCGTTAACGATGATGTCTCAGGCAGTGACCATAAGTTACCAGAAGAGCGTTCTAAAGAGGTATACCGATTAAAAGAACGCTTTGAGACTCTTAACCACAACCCATATGAGCTACCACAAAAAGGAGAGATTGATAAAGATTTCACCTTAGATAGAGGGCGATAAAAAGAGAGCTTCAGCTCCCTTTTTTATTTCGCTAACCATTCTTTGACCCTTTCCACCACACCATCAACGATTCCCCGCCTCGTTTCCGCAGCTTCCACTTCCACCTGTTTCATTTTATCCCTATCGTAAGTTTGGCCATGAACCATATTAATCACCGCCCCACTCTTTTTCGTCTGAATATAGATTTCTTCAAGCAGTTGCCTGTTGGTGACGCCCTCATCATCGTTCTCCAAGATACGCAAAGCGAGGTCAAACAAGTTTCGCCCCGCCTCTGCATTGCTCGTGATCTGTTCTTTCTTCATGTACGCGTAAAAGCGTTGTTCGAGATCCTTAAGCGGAACTTGAATGACATTGGGACGACCCATGAGTGTCTACTCCTGTATCAACTCGATGTACTAAAAATGTACTAAATCGCATGTCCTCTCCCTCAACGAGAGAAACACTGAGTGTACTAATGTCTATTACACAATTGGCGCCAATACAACCAAGTGGATATAAAACAATGCTGTAAGTGTACTAATTTTTTATTAGGAAACGTCCTAAAATACAGAACATCAACGTCTAGCCCTTGATACGCAAAGAATTAGTACGAAACCAGTACATGTACAGTACAAGTGTACTAAGAATAAAACTTAGAATGAATGCTGATTTTAATAATTCGAAAATCGATAAATCCAAGCATTGAAGGATCTTAAGTAACTGATATTTAGAAATTTCCTCATACTTGAACACCATTTACATGACGAAGTCATTTAGCGTGGTGTGTAGTGAAGATTTAGAAATACAGTGGCGTTTTTCTAGAATATTTTCCTATCAGTTTTTGTTTTCGCTAAGAGTCTAAATTATCGTTGAAAAATGCCCCTATTGAAGGGGCTAGGGGTGTTGACTTGACCGCGCAGTTTTTCGTATTCAGAGGCACTTTCACTCCTAAGTTGCACGCTAAAATGACGAAATGAAACACATGACAAAGTCGCTCAATAGTTACGCTGCGGGTCGTCTCAGTTCCAGCCATTTCTGGACAGAAGTGTGTTAGGGAAACACGTGGATGAGCGACTATTCATACTCAGTAAGTGCTCTCTGAAGCTCATCAATAATCAACTGTGCAGCCATAGATAAACTTCTGTTTGGGCGCAGAACTGATACCCTTGCATCTAACGGTAGAACTAGGCTTCTCACTGGAGAATTTGGTTGCCGTGATGGACGAGTATCGAGCGTGATCAACATGTCACATACCGCTAAAGTTTTCTCTGCTTGGCGAGTACGTCTCGAGTACTTCACCCTACCTGAGACTCCGGTCCTCCCAACGCCGCACGGTGCAGAGTGGCAGTCAGACCTTTCAGCGGTTGCGGAGCAGAGTGGATCGCACACCCCAAGTGCGTGTAGCTAAGACATGTACGCTACCTGTCACTTCATTGTCAATGATAAGCACGGCAGTCTAGTGCAAAGCGCCTCGACCCAAAACACGAGGTGAAAGCATCCGGCCCCACGAGTGTTGCCACTAGCAACGATAAACTGGTGTGCTCGGTTTTAGCGGCGAGAAAGAACTCAGCCGCGACCGAAATCCAGTAACCAACAACGTTAGAATGATTAATGTTTTCTGCGTCGCCCGTACATATGCTCACCCTCTCACGTTTTCTAAATAGTAACGTTCAAGTTCGTCGATACGTCCGCTACACAGCCACTTCATTGCGCCTTGGATATGCTCTAAAGGCCAATCCCACCATCTGAGCTCCAACAAAAGCGTTACTGTTTCCTCATCAAACCGCTGCTTGATAACAATATTGTTACCCACAACAACGGTATAGGCATCTACGCTTTTTGAAATCACGGCTCTCGCCCCTATCACAGCACCATCGCCAATTTTGACGCCTGGCATAATCATCGCTTCACTGCCAATCCAAACATCATTGCCAACAACAGTATCCCCGGCTCTTAGAAAACCGTTTTTGACGTCTTGTCCAAACACGTCTTCTGAAAATGGAAATGTTGATACCCAGTCTAATCGATGACCTTGATTTCCCGCCATCATAAACGTTGCACCAGAAGCGATTGAGCAAAATTTACCAATGTGTAAGCGATCAACCTTACCAAATTGGCCACGGTGCCATTCGTCTTGAGTAGAAGCATCACCTAACAAGTACCGTACGGCCTGATCTTCAAAAGATTTTGAATGATAAAAACCGGAATAGTAGCTAAAGTCACCGACCTCGATATTCGGATTCTTTACGTGTTCTTTTAGATTCTGGCTCTCTAGCCAATTTTGAAAAGTCCTCATTGCCATGCTCTCTCTGCTGCTTGTTGCCGAGAGTGTAAATAACCCCTATTATTTCCTGTAGTGTGAAATTAAAAACTCAGAATTACCATATGGAAATAAAATGGCTTCCCTACCTCCCCATTTACGTTGCACTTTGTGAAGAAAAAAGCATTGCTGGCGCAGCAAGGAGACTGAGTTGCTCCAATGCGCACGTGAGTAGACAATTACGGCAATTAGAGGCGCTGCTGTCAGTCCAACTTATTCATCGAACCACTCGGCAGTTCAACCTGACTTACGATGGAGTGGAGTTCTATAAGCAGGCGAAACACTTGCTTGAAAGCGCGGAAGTGATCAACGAAAAGCTATGCCTCAGTGAAAACGCTGCTGGGAAACTGCGTGTCGCCGCCTCAGCGTCGTTTGGGTCACTGCTCTTAACGGAACCCTTGGTCGAGTTTTATCGAACTTACCCAGACATCAAGATCGAAGTCATTTTCACCGAAACGCCGTTTGACCTCATCGAAGCGGGCTTCGATGTGGCGTTTTTTCTGACGGACACTCCACCGGAGGGTTACGTTGGGCATCGCCTTGGCTCACTTGATTGCAAGCCGTATGCCCATCAGCAGTACGTGAAACAACATGGTCAAATAACGCACCCCAACGAACTGCACACACTTACCCATATCCTGTACAAAAACACTGACCTAACGTTAGATCACTGGACGTTTCACCATGCTACTGGCAATGAAAAGGCCGACATCAAACTTACTGGTGGGTTTAGCGTAAACTTAGTTTCATCTATGGTTGATGCTATGGTTAAGGGGTGTGGCTTGGCGATGTTGGATGAGTTTGCACTGTCAAAGTTGCCGCAGACTGAGCGGCAACAGGTTGTACAGCTCCTTCCGGAATGGCAAACGAGCGCGATCTTACCCTTGTATATCCTCTACCCAAAACGCCAGCATTTACCAAAACGTACACGTTTGTTCGTGGAGTTTTTTCGTAATTCCCTTGAGCACATTTTGCCGCAAGCGCAAAAGAAGAAAGACGCCCAAAGTAGAGAGCGCCTTTCATAACAAATCAATGGTTGGACTTTGATAATCTCTCGATGCGAATAGCGTTATATCGTTTGTCTCACACAGCCACTTGTAATGAAGAAAGCTGCTGCCTCACCAGGGCTTTAAACTGTTCGAGGTCATTGGCATTTAAGACTGAATCAGACGCTGCAATGCCAAGCCCGACTCTGTCGCCATAGGGCACCAATGTCAATATCAAGCCATAGTGCCCCTGAAGTGGGAAGTTAAATCCCCCCGCTTTAACCAGCTGAGTACCACTAAATGTCAGCGCCTCGTTATCGTTACGATTATAGTGACCAAAATTTGAAATATAGCAGTTAGATTTGGTGCTAATTAGACGAAACCCCTCCATCAATTGTTGGGGCGAAGCTTGAGCAAAACCACGGGCAAAGCTGGCATATGACAGTAACATGCGCTGAGGTGCCATCGTCACCCGATCAATTTGTTGCTGAAAAGCCTGGCTCATCAAACGCATATCTGAATCGTCGAGTTTCACGGGGATAGCGCTCACGTAATTTCCCAGCAGTTTACTCTCTTCCTGGCGTACATTAGCAGTAACTGAAACTGAGATGCTGCCCTTAAGGGTCGAGGCCTTAAGCGCAAGTATCGATTTTGCAATTGCCGTCGAGACCAGACTATTTAGTGAGATCCCTGGCGTTCGAACAATGTGGTCAGTGTCGATCTCAAAATAGTCAAAATTGACCGTATTTGAGTCCCCTTCGCGATAGAACAAATGCCCTGAATTCGCATCCGATAAATACGCTCTCGACTGCGATTGGTAATCCTTCAATTGCTTGTTGAACAACTCACGGTCGTTCACTTGTTGGCCAATAAACTCTTCATCTGAAATGCTCTTTATGACTAAAGGTAAATCGCTCTGCATTCCATTATAATTCGACACCAAAAGTTCTTTAATGAGGTAGCCCGATGGCGCATCGCAAAATACATGATTAAACAGAAGGCACAGTAAGGTACCCGACTCATCCGGTGTATCAATCTTAAGCATTATCACTGGCGCATTGCCTGATTGACCAACGATCAGATCCAGCTCGGCACCGAGCACAGCCTTTAGGGTTTCAATCGCCGATTTACGCGCCTGTCTAACAACAAACGTATTGTCGTACTGACATGGTACGTAACGATAACTCGCCTCTTCGTCCGTTAATCGATAGCAGAGTTTTGGAAGTTGCTGATACACCTTATCAAGGGCCTGTTGCAAACGTAGGCTGTCTAATTGACCTTCCCATTGCCAAAATTGCATGAAGTATTGAGGATGATTACGCTTATTGATTTCAAATTTAACTTTATCGAGAAAGTTTACGGGAATTGACTGCATGTAACACTAGAGGGGCTAATTTCTGAATCTACCCCATTGTAACGAAAGAACGATGCACACGTGATAGGCATTTAAGACCATTTTATGGTGACAATAGGAAGAAATGGAAAGATTTAAGATGAACGTCTCTGGTGAACTGTCTGGAGCCTCTCACTCATAGACACTTCCGCGTCGTCGATCCTTTGATTTCCTATGTCATCAATTCCACTTTTTAGGCCAGCGTTGGTCTTAATTGCCCGAAAAGACGTAATAACCAAACACGGTCTTTTTGGATTCAGGGGCAGCACAATGGACTTAGAATTGGAACTAATTGAGGGCGGATGTTATCTAGCGGTAGAAATCCGTGGAAACGAACGACGAATTCTGCGCTCTAACACTGACGCATTTATCAAATACCAAAACCTATCGCAAGCACGCGCTCATTTGGCGCACAACAATTATGCATCCATTACGCTGATCGAGCACAACACATACGACGAAATGTGTGGAGAGTGTGTTAATCACGAAGCGACTGCCACTCGACTCGACTGGTCATAAGTCCTGTATTATCAATGTAGCGCGAATGTAAGGCTGTGAACGCTGATGAGGAGACAACCGAATGTTGCATCGCAGCTGGAAATGGTGACGCCAAGATGAATGTTCCGCCAAAGATTCAAGTGAAACGACTTGGCTACCGCCGAAACAAATCTCAGCCAATTATCGATAGAACAAGGTTTAGCGAAGTGCCATATGACGCGACTCAACTCTGTCAGTTACTTCATAGGCAGCGCACGACAAAAATACCTGTGGTGAATCAACAACCAGACCCAAGATTATCGCTAAGAGATCATGTAAGGCTTGGTACACTCCTTAATGAAAGCCACCCAAGTAGCTTGGCTATACTACCAAAAACATCCTTTAAAGAGTGGTCAGGAACAAGACGAAAATGGGTCCTTCGCAGAAACGTCTAAACCAGTAAACGTCATCTTATCCAATGGGAAAAGGAAGCATTGTTATTGGTGGTCGATGAGCGTTAAAGGGAGCCCAATGAATGACGGAAACGGGTGAGGTTCGAGGGTAAAGTCGACTGAGCCTTCAGGCAATAAATTGCTACAAGCAAATCCGGAGTGAATAGAATCATTCACTCCGGGCAGTGGTTTCTTCCAGGCACGGTGAGTACCCGCGAGTATATAGGGAATAAGGCAGTATGAGCGTTGTGATGCGAAAGCCATCACAACGCTTCAGCACTTGACACTAGTGGCTGCGAACAACAGGCTGAAATTCTGTGATTGTTAGCTGCTTCTTTTCTGCGTCAAGCCTCGACATGTTCGAGACTTGACAGGAACAGTCAACAGCTGCTCGCGAATACTGTTGCAAAGCGGCTTTCGTCATCCCAAGCGCTTCACCAATGTTGGGATCATAAAAGTCAATTTTCCCGCGTTTTCTTACATACATTGCAGTCGCATGCGAACCACTCGACACGTAGTAATAGTGGTCCTCTTTCAGGTTGGCGTATGCATTGCTAAATGGGTAACGACTCGTATCGATTCTTCCTGTTGGTTTACAGGTACCAGTTAGAGCAAGCGTCAGTTGGTCTTGCAGTCGATGCGAGCGTTCTATGTCCGCTTTTAGACTCGCAATGATTTTACGTTCTTTTTCCGGAGTAATGAATGCCTCGGTACGGGCGCTGTCTAGCGTGCCTACCCAGTTATTGCCCGCAACACGGTACTTGGTCCATTCAATGGCTAACCCTGCGCAAACACCAAACCAAAAAGCTGGGCTGATCCCATTGGCTCCCATGGTACCCCATAAGAGAGAATGCTGGCCAAGGTAGTTGATTTGAGCTCGGCTTTTCTCCGCTGCTTTAACGAATTCTATCTTATACAAATACAACGCCTTTTCTAGCATTGCTTTCTTGTTTTGGTTCATACCTTTACCGTCTTATCACAAGGCCAATTTAGCAACATTGGTCTCAACACTGATAGGGTTAATACTTACGAGTGTTATCACGTAAAGAGCGATATTGCGATTCTAGGAATGCATCGCTGCTCGATATCTTCACCCCATACGCCTCCGAGTATTCTCTGATGTAAGCGCCCGATTGCTTACTCAATTCATTAATATAATGAGTGCCCCGATCAAACGTATTTTGAGACACCAGCATCCCATTTTTGTCGAGTAGCTTGAGGAAGAGGTTTGGATGATTGACCAATCCAGAACCCATGACGATCGCCGCAATAACCGGCGTATAAATCACCGAGTTTTGAAACCACTGTGCAAACGATTTATTGTCATTCAAGATGCTACTTTCTCCGGCATTTTGCTTTGACCATACCTCTTGGGCTTGCTTCAAGATCTTATTGACTTGATGAGACTGAACCACTTTATCAACCAGCCCAATTACTCGCTCTAATAAGCCCGACAGAACGCTCACTAAGACCCCCACGCCACTGCCTAAGGTCGAAGTTTCGGCGGCCATCTTACCACCAGCAATACTGGCTTTAGCGACCCCTCCCGCGAGTCCAGCGAGTGAATGCCTGGCCAAAGCCTTCGAGATACAGGCAGGGTGCCCATTAAGCAATTCCACGCCAACACCTTTGTACATTTGCGTCATAAAATCTTTCGCCTTGTACGTTGCGGTTTTGACTCCTTCGTACATATCCGCTGCATTTTGTACATAGCTCCACCCTGAAACTGCCGTGGTAATGTTATCGGCGAATTCCGCAGCAAGCCAAACACCCAGCTCAGCCGCCCAAGTCGCGGTAACAAACCCAGGGTACTGCTTACGCAGCCTATCGATCATTCCACGAAAAAAATTAGCCAACTTATCTTTAATCTTATCGAGGAAGGCGGAGATTTTTTTGCCAACTCGACCAACAGCTTGAATTGCTTTCGACCCCGCCTTGGTCTTCCCGACGAGGCTGAGACAACCATTTTTAATGTCATCCAGCGGCGTCAAATTACCTATGTAGTTGCCCACTAACCCTGAATCAAAGGACAAAGCCTGCTCGATCTCTGTATTTGCTAATGCAAATACGACGGAATGCCGAGCTTCGTCTAACAGTTTATCTTGAGGACCAAACGCATTATTTCGTGTATTGCCATACAAGAGATCTTTGACGTCTCTTTTTACTTCAAGAAACGCATCCACGACACTCTTCTTGATTTGGTGTCCACCCATAAAAGCTCCTAGTAACTATCTCCTATCAACAGATAGGTTCCGATGAGGATTCGATGCCAAATAAAATTCTTCCCAGACAACCGCGATGTTTCGTCTGCGACGCAGTCGTAGGGTTTATGACAATTGCAAAGGTCGAGATAGAACACGTCTCTGATGATTGACACCATCAACCAACAAAACTATCAATGAGCAATATTTGAGTCACTGAACGTGATTGTACCTTCACGTATGATTTCAAAAAGTGTCATTTCAGTCTTATGTCATCAGGATTTAGGCCAATGCAATTGCTTGCTTTCTCATGCACTAACCCTGAACAAGTCACGCGGTTTGTACGCTATTTCGAGTCAATGAAACTTTGTATTCTGTTTGGCATATGGAGGAGAAAATCATGAATACATCAAACGTCAGATGGGGTATCGCTGGATTGGGCAATATTGCGCAGCGATTCGCGGTCGCCTTGACCCAACACTGTGACCATGGCGAGCTCTACGCCGTTGCGGCTCGTAGCATCGACCGAGCCGACACTTTTCGCACAACATTCGGCGCTGAGAAAGGCTACGGTTCTTACCAAGAATTGGCCGAAGATCCCGATGTCGATGCCATCTATATTGCTACGGTACACCCCTACCATCGAGCGCTGACTGAGCTGTTTCTTCGCCATGGAAAGCATGTGTTGGTTGAGAAGCCCGCGTTTACCAACTTGGCAGACTGGCTGGCGATGAAAACACTCGCTCATGCGCAAGGGCTGTTACTGTTGGAAGCCATGAAAACCGTCACATTCCCTGCCTATCTTGAGCTTAAACGCTACCTAAAGGAACACGCGCTCCAAGTGACTAAGATTGATGTCGCGTTTGGTAACCACCATAACTATGAGCCCGACCTATTTATCTTTAACTCTGCGCTTGCAGGCGGGGCAACTCTAGATGTTGGGGTTTACGGTCTTTGGTTGTATTTTGATCTCTGCGATTGTTTGGGAGTTGAACCAGCCGAGCCACTCTTCACTGCCGTCGCAGAGCTCAATGAATGTCAGGTCGATACGCGATCTCAATTTCAACTTCAAGGTGCTATTCAAGGAACGATCCACACATCGATCGTTGAAGACCTCCCTCGTTCAGCCACCTTATGTGGTGACGACTTTACCGTGGTTATTGCCGAAAAGTGGTGGAATCCAACCCATATTGAGATCCACCGACTCGGTAAGGTAACGTCACTGTTCTCTCCACCAGAGGGCAATGGGTTTGAGTTTGAAATCGATCACTTCTCTGAGTTAGTCTTACAATCAAAACTAGACTCTGAACTTATCCCGCAGCGTATAACAGAGCAGGTCTTGACCACCGTAGAACGAGCACTAACCCACGCAGGTTTTGCCCATCTAACGCGATGCAATGAGCAAGAAAACAAGCATGAAAAACCTCAAACGTAAACTCGAGTTATACGAGCAATTGTTTCGAACTTTCGGCCCAGGAGAGTCGCTCTGTCAGATCTCACAACTGGCTTCTTTGTGGCAAGTGAGTGATCGCTACGTCTTCACTTTACTCAAATCGTTCGAGGCGTCGAACTGGATCTCGTGGCAAGCAAGCTCTGGTCGCCATAAAAAGGCGGCGTTAACCTGCCTAATCGAACCCATCGAAGCATGCCATCAACTTGCCCAGCCTCTAGCAGAGCTGGGCCAAATTGAAACATTATTTAATACTCTTAGCTTTGGGGGTCGACAAGCTGGACATGAGCTTCAGGTATTCCTGAATGAAACTCATCGCCGTCTTAAACGCGTGGTCTTGATCCCCTTTCACCGTCGCATAGAGCCCTTACATCCTCACCGAGTCTTACGTCGAACAGAGCGTTTCTTAGTGACCCAAATCTACCAACGCCTTACACGCGTCGTTGATGGTGAGCTTATTGGGGATTTAGCCTTTCACTGGCAAGCAAATACAAGTGGGACACAATGGTATTTTCAACTGCGACACGAGGTACAATTTCATGATGGTCGAAACCTCTCAGCCAGTGATGTAGTTCGCTGTCTTGAGGCGCTTGTGAACAGTGACGCTTGGTCTAGCAGCTATCAGCACATTGCGTCGATCAGTGCCCCCACAGACAGCACCGTTCAGATCACATTAAACCAAGCGGATTGGCACTTACCCCGGCTATTAGCCCGTGCGGAAGCCTCCGTGTTTAGAGTCTATTCTTCCGGCGCGTTCACTGGCTCTGGGGCATTCTCCCTTGATGTATTTTCATCCAATATGCTTCGATTGCGCCGAAACACCTCATACACCTATCAGGTATCAATTTTAGATCGTATAGAGCTTTGGTTTTACCCGGAATGGGCACCCCAAAAGGCCTGTGCGCATAACCAGATACGCATGCAACTGCCCGAAACAACCATCAAACATGCGCTGCCTGACTGCGCTACGTTCATGCTTATCCAATCAGGGGCTCAAACTACAACCGACCCGCATTTGGTGGTGGAAGACACCACCGAATCGAAGCAATTAGGCCAGCAGATTGCAGCCCCTAACGATCCTATCATCACGATACCTTATGGACACTATCGAGCGACGCCTTGTTCAACGGTGTGCAGTATTATTGAAGAAAATGATCCGTACAGTGCCTGGCTCATTTTCTTAATGCGATACCCTTTCCGTTGTTCAATGATGTCGACCGAGACACTATCGCAACTCCATCATCACCTCCGGGCCATACGCCAAGAGTCGGATTTTTCACGCTCACAAGTTTTGCTATCGCGCTTGATTGACGGGTTATGTGAACAAGGTGTGATCACAATCCTCAAACAAGAGCCTTTTGTACTTGAACTGTCTGAACGCTTACAAGGCTGCCAAATTAATGGATACGGTTGGTGCGAGCTCAATACCCTTTGGCCAAAGGACATTCGAGGGTAGAGCCCGCTTCTCATGATGCACTAAGTACTTATCAACACTCCGACCTTTGCAAAGCAACAAACATTAATATTCATTAATACAGTGACACCTCAGCGGCTTACCTGTGAGATAGCGTACACGTTTATCTGAACTGGAGAAGCCAAATGCTCGTGCCCAGCGATAGAATCCAACAACTACTGGACAACGCAGGTGTCAATATCGATGGCCCCAACGAGTGGGACATCAAACTCAATGACAAAACGTTACTTCACTCGCTAAAATCATTGAATTCACTCACTTTAGGCGAAGCATTTGTTCACAACCAGTGGGATTGCGATGCCCTTGATGAGCTCACTTGCCGGATCGCCAAAAGCGAACTTTATCCCTACCTTTACGCCCACTCATCACCGCTCTGGCGAAAGTTGACATCGCTGTTGGCAAAGCGACAGAGTGTCAAACGCAGTCAACAAGATATCCAGTTTCATTACGACTTAGCCGATCCCTTTTATAAACAATTGCTCGACCCCTTGATGATCTACTCATGCGCCTATTGGCAAGACGCCACCACACTACAAGACGCCCAAGTGAAGAAACTGGACCTGATTTGCCGCAAACTGGATTTAAAACCAAACATGACGGTGTTGGATATTGGATGCGGTTGGGGCGGATTATTGCGTTACGCTACGGAACACTACGGGGTAACGGGACTCGGCGTGACCTTGTCTCAAGCTCAATATCAATGGGCGCGAAAAAACCTTAACCACCTGCCCATTGATTTCGTCCTATCCGACTACCGTGATATTCCTGGGATCCAACAGTTCGACCGTGTCGTCTCAGTAGGGATGCTCGAGCACGTAGGACCGGCTAATTACTTTCACTACTTCAATATCATTAAAGAACGTCTCAGAGAGGACGGTCTTGCTCTGATACATACCATTGGCAACAACCAAACTGGTGATACGGATCCTTGGATACATAAGTACATTTTTCCTAACGGTTACATCCCTGCACTCTCGCAGTTAGCGGTGGCCTTTGAGCAAAGTGGTTTGGTCCTTGAAGACCTGCACAACATCGGGCCACACTATGATCCGACGCTCATCGCTTGGTGGCAGCAGATTGAGTCGTATTGGCCCCAAGAAGCCTCCGCACAAGAACGTCAGCAGAAACGGATTTGGCAGTTTTATCTCCTTACCTGTGCGGGGTTGTTCCGCGCTCGTGCCCTCCAAGTTTGGCAATGTTTTTTTACCCACTCGGGACATCCTCAACCTAGCACCACGCGTTCAACATAAGGGTTCACTCACACAAACGGCAGCGAATTTGAGCTGGCGAGCTTGACTTTGAAGCTTACACGACAGACTGCATTGATCCCCGGCTCGAGCACGATCGGTATGAATGCCGCAAGCGACACCAGGCTTATCTGGGCGATTTGGTCTGATGCACCACGCTATTTCTGAGCGCAATTGCGCGTGTAAACCCACCAACATCCTACAACCGAAAAAGAGAAATGAAATGAAGACAATCATCCAGACCGAACTCGCTCCCACAGCGATCGGCCCATACTCTCAAGGCATGGCATTTGAAAATCTTATCTTTACGTCTGGTCAACTGCCGCTTGAGGCGACAACGATGGCATTAGTTGAAGGTGGAATTAAAGCGCAAGCTCGAATGTCATTGGAAAACCTGAAAACCGTCTTAGAGCAAGGTGGGGGCTCACTAGACACCGTGATCAAGACCACTTGCTTCCTCTCTAGCATGGAGAACTTTGTTGCGTTTAATGAAGTGTACTCGGAAATATTTGGCACCGAGAACGCACCAGCACGCTCTTGTATTGAAACGTCTGGTCTACCAAAGGAGGCGTTAGTCGAAGTCGAAGCGATCGCTTACATCGAGTAATCACGTCGCCGCGCTCCAGCGTGGCCTCTGGCCAATGACCTTTGATATCCAGTTTCATTGGCCAGAGGTATGATCTCGCTGGCTCACTGATTTGACTTAAAGGCTGTCATTGAAGGGAAATGTGGCGAGGCATGACGTCCGTTGCCAACGTTCAGGTACTTCAAACAGGCCCCCCTGATTGCTATCAATCATACGCGTCAATAAACGCTTGAAGGGCTCGCAGATCGGTCACTTCCAACCCTCTAGGCCCTTTTTGGATAAAACCTTTGTCGAGTAGATCATTGACCGCTCTTCGATACACTCGGCTCGATGTACCAAAACGTTCTGCTTCTTGATTCACTTTATCGAACCCCCCTAACCCGGTGTTGGTTTGAGTTTGCACCAACAAGTCGTACGCAATATTGTAGGTAATCGAGTGTAAAAGGCGGTGGGTATAAATGCCCATAGAATCTTGGTAATCTTCGGCCAAAGCGGACGCAAAAAAGAACATCATCTCTGGTTTCTTATGCAACGCCTCGGCAAGGTTTTGGATGCAAATGACATCAACCTGCATGTGTTCATCCGCCACCACGTTCCATTGACAAGCGGTTTGGGTGAAAAACTCCATCTCCCCAAAAATATGATAGTCACAACGCACTTCCCCCAACTGAAAGCGTCGCCCATTCGCCGCCGAAATACTCATTGACACTCGCCCTGCGGGGACCACATAGAGGTGCTGCAGTTGCTCCCCTTGCTTCAGGATCTCATCATTGATATCAAAATACCGAGAGCTGACTTGGTGTTGATAGATGAGATCTTTAAACTCGGAACGCTTTTGTCTTAGATAGTCCTTAAAACGTCCGCTTGGGTACGGGGCGATTTTCATAGTAACGGTCTCTGAATGCTTGGCCTGCTGTCGAAGTTACTCACGATTGTAGCGGATTGAGCTCAATAAAAAAGCGATGGTCTTCCATCGCTTTTTTACAAGGTGATTCTCACTGTTATTGAGTCATTAAGGCTTCTAACGCAGCGAATGAGGCAAGTCGTTCGCCGCTCATCATGACGTCCGCCTCATCAACATATTGCCCAACCCCCTCTTTTACATCTTGTTCGTACAAAACAACATTATTGAGGATAGACGCAACGTGAAGCCCTCTTAAGCGTCCGACTGTAAACAGCGCAGATGTCTCCATGTCTGCTCCCAATACGCCTTTGCTGTTCCAGTATCGACAAATCGCCTGCTCATCATCAGTATAGAAACTATCGTGAGAACGCACCGCGCCCATATGATATGGAATGGGATGCTGCTGTAAGAATTGTTCGAGCTCTTTAAGCAGAGAGAAACTAGCGTAAGCTGGAAACGACGGTTTCACGTAAGCGGCAGATCCGCCCTCATCTCGAACCGCCGCTTCCGCGACAATCAATTCACCAAGCCCAATGTGCGTTTGCATCGCACCTGCAGAGCCAACTCTTACGATATGAGTTACCCCACAAAGCTTTAGCTCTTCGATCGCAATGATCATTGAGGGAGCACCGATGCCTGTACTACAGACGGAAACCGCTCGATCTTTATACGTTCCCGTGAAAACGCGATACTCTCGATTGTCGGAGACGAGCTCGGCATCAGTGAGCAAACGCGCAATGCGATTGGCTCTATCAGGCTCGCCACAAACAATAACCAGAGGCGCAATTTGCGTTTCATCTACGCCAATATGAGGTTGCTTTACCATCTTAACTCCTAAGAAGCCGTCGCGTGAGTCAAGGGGGTAGCGCTATTTCGTTTCGCAGTGCGAGCCCACTCACGGGTGCCGTTTGCGGCAATAAACATCAAGATAGCGTATTGAACGGACATGGCATAAACGCCCTGAGTCGCATAGATACCCACACTGATAATGTTGATCACAATCCACAGTATCCAGTTTTCAACATACTTACGTGTCATCAGTATTTGAGCAACCACGGACAGCACTGTCATTGTCGCGTCCCAGAATGGAAATGCATCAGGTTCGAGGACCGGTTCTGCGAGACCCGCCCCGAATACATTGAGTCCATCAACGGCAATATTGGCTAACGCAAAGAAAAATGGGTCGATGTACAGTGTTAACAGTGCAATTGAAATCGCACAAGCCGCCGCAGTTGCCACTAACTTATTTCGGCTCAACCAACGGACTGCCAAGGTTTCACCTTGCTCGTTAGGGCGTGTCCACGCATACCAACCGTAAAGGTTGGCACAAAAGAAAAACAGTTGAAGAAGCAATAGTCCGTATAACTGAATTTGGAAAAATATTACCGCAAACAAGGTTACATTCAGTAATCCAAACAGGTAGTTGATCGTTTTCTCTTGGCTTGCAAACCATATACACAGCAAACCAAACACAGTACCGAAGGCTTCAATCCAGCTCATGGCGTAGCCACCCCCAATTGGGATCTCGACGAGCGTGTTATTGATATCAAGTAGAGTGAATAAGTCCATCAAAAGGCCCTTTATTGTTTTTTCGTTGCTTCTATCCTATTGCGCCTAATAAAACAAAAAGGAGGACATTTGTCCCCCTTAAATTGTGCACGATCATAAATCAGAACAATAACTACCCGAAGCAAACTATTAAAACGCTGAAATGCATATGGGTTTACACCGTCACATTGAAGTATGAGTGGCCGGGCTTAAAGCACAACAGAATTTTGGACACTTCTGTGTCAGTGATTGCACTAACTTAGTTTTTAACGGATTACCTGTCGTACTACAAAACCTTTAAAGTTCATTCCCCCCCACTAGGGGGTCTCGTGTACATGAACGGGAGCTTCCATAGTACGATGAGTCATAGCAGTACAACTGCCATCTTTTCGATTGATGGCCTTGGACTGTTGGCTTGTACCGCAGTGTCAACTCACAAGTGAGCGTCTATTTGGCTGAAGGTGGGGTCGTATGGATTAGGAACTCGATCGCCCGTCCAATCACCACATGTTGAGACGTAATCACATAACCGGAGCGAGAAGAATAGGCTGCGCAATGGTCCAATACATCAACCGACTCTCCATGATCAAACGTTATCGTTACTTCAGTACTTTGCCTAACCGCTACATCGCCAAAGTTCATAAGGGCACGTGTTTACTACGCGCACTCATCGACGTAATGCTTATATTACTAATATAAAATCTAATTTTGTGAGGTTACTAATTTCTCGACAGGCATTTACGCTGCCTATAGGATTAATCTCAATCATCATTTAGACCCAGTGCAGTAACCTATGTGGAACCAAAAATTTAAGCAAACTCTTGTCTTACTCTCTCTGTCGTCTCTTCCTTTTACGACAATCTCAGCGCCTAATGAATCGGCACTTTGGTTTACCCAAACCGATATCGCTCTAGATTCTCGTTATCAAACGGTTCTGCTTGATAACGGGTTGCGCGTTATCACCATTGAAAACAGCACGCCCAAACAGGGGCTATCGATTCGTATGTTTGTGGACGCAGGCTCATTTCAAGAGAAAGGTAAAGAGCCAGGACTTGCACACTTTTTAGAGCATATGGCATTTAATGGCTCAACTCATGTTCCAGAAGGCGAAATGATTTCAATGCTTGAAAGGCACGGTTTAGCTTTTGGGGCAGATACTAATGCCACCACAAGTATGACCAACACTAATTACCGACTCGATTTACCTAAGGCAGATATTGAAAGCATTAATACGGCATTATTTTTATTACGAGAGACGGCTTCTGAGTTAACGTTGGATCAAGGCGCAATAGATAGGGAGCGTAAGGTCATTAAGTCTGAAGTTCGTGAGCGTCAGTCGGTAGGGCTGGACCGTTTCCTTGACTCTTCAGATTATATTTATGCAGGAGCAAATCTACCCAATAAAATTGGCCTTGGGACAATCAAAGGGATGGATCAAGTCACCCAAAAGGACCTAAGAAGTTTTTATCAAACTTATTACGCGCCAAGGAATACAACTCTGGTTTTGGCTGGCGATGTGAGTCATGACGTTATGCTTGAACGCGTTAAACATTTCTTTTCTGACTGGCGTAATAAAGAGTTTCAGCCCGCTGTTGACCCAGAGTTTAACGTCGTGTTGCCGAGTAAAGTTGAAGCGAAAGTGTTTACAGATCCAAATGTAGAGACGCGAATAGAATTTAACTTTCTCGAGAAGGAGTCACCTGAAGCCAACAGTAAGGCACTAAATCTAGAGTACTGGACTCACTTACTGAGCACTAGGGCTTTGATTAATCGTATTGACACATTAGCGTACGAAAGTGGCGGTCGAATTCTGTCACCGAGTATGTCATCAGAGATAAGCTTAGAATCTGTTCGTGTAAGTCAAATCGGGGTGACAACAGCAGATAGAGATTGGGAATTTGGCCTCTCAACATTAGAGCAAAAATTACGTCAAGCGGTTGAGTTCGGTTTTACCGAAGATGAGATCAAGAAGCAACTTACAGCGTTAGAAAATCAACTACAGCTTAGTGTCGAAACGGCTGGGGATTCGTCAAGTGCCACTCTCGCTAACAGAGTCATGAATGCCGTTGATAGTGGTTACGTTATCGCATCACCACAAACCGACCTATCCATATTCTATGAACTACGAGACCAATTGACCGTTAAATCAATCAATGAGGCCTTTCGGAAAAGGTGGGCATCTCAACCACCTCGTCTCTATTTAACCGAGCGTAGCAATGCCCCAGGCCTTGAGAAGATACTGCTTGAAACATATGCGGAAAGCCAACAAACTAAGGTAACGCCCTATGTGGAGAAGGCTGCCACTGAATTTGCTTACCAGAACTTTGGTAAGCCAGGCAAAGCTCAGCTAATTGGTACGTCCAAATACGGGCATATTCTTCGCTATCGTTTTGATAATGGTGTCATGTTGAATATTAAACAGACCGATTTTGAGAAGAGCGTTGTATACATCTCGGCCCGTGTTGGTAAAGGGCTGATGGCATTAACTCAAGAGCAATCTGCTCTGATTAATTTGTACAACGTCGGCATGTCTACTGGTGGGCTTAAAGCTCATGATATTAATGAGTTGAAGCGCATATTTGCAGGCACGACCATGGGCCTTGAATCCACGGTAGAGACTAACGCATTTGTTTTGAAACAGGCAGTGAAAAATGAAGATGCGCTTAATCAACTTAGGGTATTTGCCGCCTTAATGATTGACGGTGGCTACCGTGAACAAGGCAAGTCTTTCACGCTACAAATGTTAAGTAATTACTTAGAAACCTACCAGGAAAGCCCAGAAGAAGTTCAGGCTGTTAATATTAGGTCCAAACTGCATGGTGGTGACTTGCGATGGGTCGAACCTTCCATGAAAGAGCTAGATGCATTCTCTATGTCTGACTTGAAACCGATAATGGATAATGCCATTTCGAATGGCCCAGTAGAGATCGGTATTGTTGGTGATATTTCTCCTCAAGAGGCGATTGACTACGTGGCCCAAACTTTTGGTGCATTAGATATTAAGGCAAACGCAACAATAGAACGTTATCAGGTAGAGTTTCCAGCAATTAAAAAGGAAGATGTTACTTGGTATCACAAAGGTGAAAAAACAACAGCACTTGCAAGTAGCTACTGGGATCTGCCTGATGCGCGTAATACGAAACAAAGCTTACACTTTTTGTTGTTGGAGAACGTCATTCAGCAACGCGTAACAAGAGAAATCAGAGAGGCTATCGGTGCCGCTTATAGTCCTTGGTCTGGGCGCACGCAATCTTACAATTTTAAAAACTTCGGTTATCTAACAATCAATAGCAATACGACCATCGCTCAAGTTGATAAGGTTTTTTTAGCTTATAAGAATGTGCTGAAGTCGTTGCAAAGTGAGCTGATCACGGACGATGAACTTAAGCGAGCAGCAACGCCAATTTTGGACGCTGTAGATCAGCAGGTAGAAAGCAATAGTTATTGGTTCGACTTAACTTCAACAGCGCAAACTTACCCGGATATAATTGAAGCCGATGGGATCACTGCGCAAGAATTAGCTGCAGCAACAAAAGAAGATATTTTGGCAGCAGCTAAGCTCATTGATGTCGACAATGTACTTCAAGTAAGAGTGCTTCCAGAAAAATATATTGACCAGTAAAACAAGCTCTGGCTGGGCAAAAGCAACGCTGTTGGGGTGCGTTTAATCCAATTTGATGAGTGTTACTTTTGTATATTGAGTTAATTGCGCAAGGATGATCTTCAATGACGACAACAAAGGCCCGACTATTCAGGCCTTTGTTGTTTTCTGTTCTGACGCATGCATGTTTAAAAGCACAGGTGATCCTATGTGTCCTACCCGTTTTCTCATGCTGGTATCCCGCCCATTGCAATAGTGCTTATCCTAAAGCAACTCATTAAACCTAAATTCATAGTGGCTGCTCACCGCCACATGCAAGCCTTTGGACGCGTCTAGGGGCTTTTTCATTTCATATGATTGGTATATTTTTGAACTCACTTTTAGTCTCACGATGCCTCTGTCGTGAATATACAAGCTTGGTCATGCTGTGAGATAAGGACAAATAAATCAAATAACGCTTTGGATTAAAGTGTCAAATCAGTTGAAACAAAGAAAGGGGCAGTTTTAAGTTATGATTAGCTAGGCATGCCTGTCAGAGGATAACGGCTTGTCATATATGGCGTCATTGCTCTTCAAGCTCATTGGCTCAACAACGCCAATGGAACGAGCAAACCAAACATAAGTAACTTAAATTACACTTATAGATAATTTCTTGTACCGCCACCACAAAAGTGAGTTATAGTGAACTTATATTTAAAGACCAACCTAATCGTGATAAAAGTACATTAAAAGGCACTTATGAAAAAAGGTAAGATGGTAAAAGCACAACCTATGCCTGATTTGAATACCGAATTCAGTATGGAAACGCTCGGGAGCGCCATTCGTTCAAAACGCACCGATAGAGGCTGGCGTATTGACGATCTCGCTGCAAAAGCCCATTTATCTCGTCGAACAGTGATGAAGGTAGAAAAAGGCGATACCAGTGTCACCTTTGCCAATGTACTTATCCTCATGGATATCTTAGGCCTATCGTTACGCCTTATCGACTTAAGCCTATTTGTTCGTCCACATAGCCAAATCCCCTCCCAAGATGAACACAGCGTAAGCAGCAATGAGGATGGTTGGTATGAGTAAGTTACAACGGTTAGATGTGTTTATCGGTACGAATACCAAAATTGGCCGTTTGATCCTTCCTGTCGGAACCGAAGCAGAGTTCTCTTTCATCTATGAAGAGGAATGGAAACACACTGGTTTCCCGATTTCGCCACATATCCCTTTCGATGATCAGGCTTCACCGCGCAGTATCGAGAACTATCTCAGAAATCTCCTTCCTGAAGGAGAAGCCTTTGAGGAGATGATACAAAACACGACGATCTCCAAGAGCAATACGTTCGGTCTGATCCGTAAGCTTGGTGCGGAAACATCAGGCGCATTATCTTTTCGAGTTCCAGGCTCAGCACCTCAGGAAACCAGTTTTAGATCGGTACCTGATGATGAATTAATAGAACGCCTCGAGCGAAATCTAGCGCCATTAGTGTATTGGGACGGTAAAGTGCGCCTTTCGGTTGCTGGAGTTCAAAACAAGTTAAACTTACTTAAGCGCGGTGACGAATGGGGATTTGGTGAAGGCAAATTGAGTTCGAACCACATTCTGAAGTTTGAAAGCGGTAAAGCACCGTGTATTGCTGTGAATGAGTTCTTTTGTATGACATTGGCCAAGCTCGCAGGCTTGGATGTCGCTAATGTTGAGTTAACTCGCATTGGGAAGACTAGAACACTGATCATCGAGCGGTTCGATCGTGCCTATATCGACGCGCGTAATGTCGTTCAACGAAAACATGTGATTGATGGCTGTCAGGCGACTGACTTACCTCCAGGGTACAAATACGAGCGTCAGAATGGGGATGAAGGCGATGGCGTGTATATGCGTGATGGCGTTTCTTTTCCACGCCTACTCAACGTCAAGACCATAGACACGGTCATCACTAACCTAAAGCTTACCCAATGGATGCTCTTTAATCTAGCCACTCTAAACTACGATGCTCATGGTAAAAATATTAGCTTTTTCGTGCTCCCTAAAGGCCTTGAACTGGCCCCTTTTTATGATCTCGTCAACATAGAAGCTATTGCTCAAGAGGGCGCAAAACGCAACTCACGAAGCGGTAAATTGTCGACTCATGAGGGGCGTGCCGCCAGTATCCCTCAATATCTTGCAATGTCGATTGGCGATTGGCAAAGCGAAGACTTTCAAAATCCGCCGAAAGGTAACTTCCAATGCCCTATCACCAGCTATGATTTAGCTGAGTTCGGTGCTCTGCTCGGCTATTCAGGCACCAAAATGGCTTCCATCATGGTAGAAACCGTTGGCGCCATAAACAATGCCCTAGAGGAAACGGTTCGACTTACCCAAGCTCAAGGAATCGATGATGGAGAGCGTGAACACATAGACCTGTGTGTCTCACTCATCCAAACACAATGTGAAGATTTGCTAGCGCAAGCCGACAAGGTGCCAGAAATGAGCGAGCTTCTTTAATGGTAAATACAGGGGCGACCATAAATCTAGATATCTAGTGAAATCTGAGCGTAATGATAAAGGTTGAGCCGACACCAAGCTCTGATCTTAAACGAATCGCTCCTCCGAGGTTATCGACGATAGCTGCGGCGAACGAAAGGCCAAGTCCATAGCCACTAATGTTACTGCGGCTGCTGTCAACTCGATACAAACGCTCAAACACCAGATCATGATATTTGGGTTCGATACCGATACCCGTATCGGTCACTTGGATCACCGCTTCCCCATTCAGACTTTGCTCTGCTTGGATGGTTACCTTGCCTTTTGGATTGGTGTACTTAATGGCATTGTCGACTAAGTTGACCAGCACTTGGATAAGTTTATCTGGGTCTGACACTATGTTGAGCTCATCACTCACTATAGCCTCTAGGGCAATCTCCTTTTCTTCGGCTACATCTTCATACCAGCTAACGACATTATGAATCACTTCTGACAGATTGGTCGGTGCATAATTGGGCAGTTGCTTTCCAAGGATTTCATCATTGAGCTTCATCAGTGTGGTCAGCATATTGCTTGCGAGCATAGCTTGTTCGGCACAGTCAGAAAGCGCCTCACTCATTGCTTGTGGGTCATCATCGTTCATTAACGCCGATTGGGCAGCGAGTGTGATACGTGACAAAGGCGTGCGAACATCATGAGCAATCGCATCAACAGTCGTGTTTAACGTTGTCGTGACGTGCTGCAGTCTGGCTACAGTGTTGTGGACGCTCGTATTGATCACATCCAAGCCTTGCGAAGACTCTTCGGGAAGCTCTGGGATGTCCAACTTGCCGTGCTTGAGTTTGTCTAAGAGCGAACCAAGCGTCACCAAGGGAGACATTGCGTCAACAATGACTTTACGTGTGAATAGAGTCGTCACAATAATCAGGACAATTAGTGCTGCAAAGGTAATAGCGGATTGGTTAACAGCGACAAAGTAGCGAGACTGGTTATCTAACACTAGCCAGAATGAGTAATCTTCACCGGATATTTGGCGTGTCATATAAGGGTTGACAAAAAACGCCTCTATCCAAAACTTATCATCAATTACATAGTGAGAAAACGGCCGTTCTGTTGAAATGCCTGTTCGGCCAGCGACAAATTCAAGGCTTTCCAGCTCAGTGTTTTTAACCATGTAGGCAGCAATATTGTTACTGAGTAAACGTTGTGGGTTCGCTTCTAGAACATGGTGTAAACGTTGCGCCGAATCGTAGGTTAAAATTCTCTGGTATTCAGTCGCCATGGAATTAAGAAGCTTTTTTTCGACCCGATACAAATCGAGAAAGAACAGCGCGCTGACAGCGATTTCAACCACCATAAAGCAGAGCAACAGTATCGCCATGAAGCGCATCAAGAGGTTGGTTTGCGCTCTATTTAACGCTTGCTTTACATTATGACTTGAGGACATAGCCCACTCCTCTCAACGTGTGGATAAGAGGGCTCGCAAAGCCCTTGTCTACCTTACTTCTTAGTCGGCATACCAGAACATCAACGACGTTGGTTTGAGGATCAAACTGATGGCCCCAAACATGCTCTAGTATGGCGGTTTTGGATAGGACAGTTTCTTTATTCTCAAGCAGAAGTTTCATCAGCATGAACTCACGTTGATTAATAGCAATCGACTGCCCATCCCGCTCTAAAGTGTGCTTGAGTAGGTCGAGTGTTAAAGGGCCGTAGCTGAGCGCTAATAATTGTGTTGCTGCTGGTTTACCACGACGAGTCAAGGTATGACAACGCGCGAGGAGCTCAGGAAAGGCAAAGGGCTTAACCAGATAGTCGTCGGCCCCCGATTGCAACCCTTTCACTCGCTCTTCAACGGAGTGTTTGGCGCTCAGAATGATAACGGGCACGGTATGGCCTTGTCCTCTGAGTTCGGTCAATACTTCAAATCCATCCTTGAGCGGCAGCATGATATCGAGAATGACCACATCGAAGTCTGCTGTTTGTGCCTCATGCAGCCCATCGATACCATTGGTTGCATGCGTGACAGTCATCGCTTCTTGCTGGAATCCATTCACCAAAAACTTAGCGATATGCATATCATCTTCGATCAAAAGTAGTTTCATCTATTGTCCATCGCTCTATTTGTACTGCGCTCGAAATATACTCTATCAACATCCTTGCCTGAATATAACCAACATTACAGCTTTGTAATGTTTGGGAAAGCCTTGTGTAATTGAGCATTCGTTAAGATGGTCTCCATCAACTACATGATGTCTTAACGGAGTAAAACATGAAAACAATCAAAATCGCATCAATCGCCGCAACGCTAGGTTTCGCAGCGTTATCGTTCAACACTTCAGCTGCGGATAACAAGACCGTTTCAGTGACACAAATTTCGTCTCAGTTTGCTTTTAAGTTGGCACAAGAGGCTGTCAATCAATGCAGCGCAGAGGGCTACAAAGTGTCTGCAACTGTCGTTGATCTATCGGGTAACGTTGTAGCTCAGCTACGTGCTGATGGCGCGGGTATCCATACTTTAGACAGCTCACGTAAGAAAGCATTTACCGTGACAAGTATGAAGCAACCATCAGGCAATTTAATGAAGACAATCGCTGAGAAACCAAACCTACAGCCTTTGCAGTATATGAATGAAAACCTACTGTTCCTGGCTGGCGGTGTACCTGTGGAGTTAAACAAAGCGATGATTGGGGCCGTAGGCGTTGGGGGCGCACCAGGTGGTCATCTGGATGTGGCTTGTGCGGACGCGGCATTGAAAAAACTTCTGTAATCTATGGTTGTATTCGAGCACTTCATCGCCACTGGTGGAGTGTTCGTTCTTAATGTCAGATTCGCTCTATTCCCCTGCTCAATTTCTAGTACCACTACCGCAAAACGTTTCCCGATATTCGCTTTTTATTTCCCGATATTGCTATTGTTAACATAATGCTTAGATGAGAACACCTCCCATTAAGGAGTCATCTATGCATCTAACGGACAAGATGAGCGTCACTCAAGCACTCATCTAATTATTTAAAACGCAAGAAAAGCACATCACTTATACCAGCATTAGTGCTGTGCGTGTTCGAAGAACTCACCGCTTGGATTAGCTTATACGTCGCATTGCGCAATGACCAGAGGACCCTAAGTCTGTATTTCAACTTAGCCCTTATGACCATCGCTGTCTGTGCACGCTACTTTTTCTATGCGATGTCGGTCTGGCAGGCGCATCTTGCTGCTTATCAAATTATTCAGACCATTAGTCAGAAGCTCGTTCATGCTCTGTCTGAAATGTCAACTGCTCCCCTGATGCAATACCATCGTGGCGATTTAGAAAAACGACACGCAAGATCGTAAACGAAAGAAACCGTTTGAATTTCCAAACACCGAACTTCGTGAGCCATCTAAATTGGCGAGCAGCCCACCAGAAGACAGTATAGATTTATAATTCTCTAGAGTAGTGGTGTGAAAAACTGACGCGCTCATTTTACCAACGAAGTCTTCAAAATCATCGACTTTCAAATTGCGAACTAACATATTACTCTCATCAGCGAACGCTGATTAGACGACAAATTGTCGTCTTTCATCCTTCAATGTTGCTGCCTTTTTCATATTTTCTCAACTGAGAATCAATAAGTTATTCCACATGTAGGGAAACTAAGTTGCAAGATGTCGCCTAATAACGGGAACGCAAAGTTATCAACTCAATCGGATAAATTTGGTTAGGCCAATTTCAGGTTAATAAGATATGAATGAGTAAATGCTCTAACAAGGAAAGGGGCACTTCTGAGTGACGAAGTGCCAACTATGAAGGTCGAAGGGTAATTTTTAACGGACTAATTTCCGCAGTGAGGTACGATTAAAATCATATTTATCTCTTAGGCCAATAGATCCACAATCGCTTTACCGACGCCGTACGCACTGGTTGGGTTCTGACCTGTGACAACTCGATCATCGACAATCACAAGTTCTTGCCAAGGCTGCACTTTAGAATAACGCGCCGCACCGCGTGCCAAAGACTCTTCCAATAGGAAAGGAATGTCATTAATAGTGCCAAAATCGATCTCTTCTTCGCGCGTGAAACCTGTCACAGACTTAGACGCAAGTAGCTTTTCGCCATTGCTCAGCGTAATTGGCAGCAGAGCACCTGGACCATGGCATACGGCCGCTACAATGCCGCCATCTTCATAATGCTTAGCCGAAATTTTTGCAAAGTCTTCGTTGCTCGCCAAGTCAGAAAGAAGACCAAAGCCACCTGGGTAAAAGATAGCGTCATAGCAGTCACCGTTGACCTGTGACACTGGAATTGTGTTGTTGATACGGTTTTGGAAATCGTCATCCGCTAAGACTTTTGCATTGACTGCGTCACCTTCGATATCCGTTCCATATAGCGGAGCTTGGCCGCCTTTGATTGAAGCTATGTCGTAATCAAAGCCTGCCCCCAGTAGCTCGCTAAGTGCATGAGTGAGCTCCGGTGCGTAAGTACCGTTAGCTTGATCCGTTTCGCCTAGCGTCGCATGGTTAGTCACAATAATGAGTACTTTCTTCATGATGATTTCCTTTATGGCTTATGTCTATTTGTTGAACACCTTTATATTAATAACCAAACAAATGAGTGATAATCCACTAAATTAAGAAAACATTATTGCTATATGGCAAAGGTGAGCATGGAGAGTTTTGAAGGCATCAACGAGTTTGTTTCGGTTGCAGAGAGCGGAGGGTTTTCAGCAGCAGCAAAACAGTTAGGTTGCAGTACGAGCCACGTTAGCCGGCAAGTGACAAGGTTAGAGGAGCGATTAGGCGTCGCCTTGTTAGCGCGTTCGACAAGAATGGTGAGCTTAACGGAATCAGGGCAAGCGTATTACCAGCAGTGTAAGGAGCTAGTCATTGGGTTGCAGCAAGCCAACGAGCAACTTACGACACAACAAATGCAATTGAGTGGCACGCTAAGAGTGAGCGCCGCTGGTGCGTTTTCTGAAAACTACGTGGCCCCAGCGTTGATGCAGTTTGCCAAACAACACCCCAATTTAACGGTAGAAATCAACTTCAATACCAGCATGGTTAATTTTATTGAAGATGGTTTTGATTTCGCTATTCGTTATGGACGACTGAGCGATTCGGGGCTGGTGGCGAGAAAGTTAGTAGACAGGCCAATGGCCGCGGCGGCCAGTCAAAGTTACATTGATCATTTTGGCTTGCCAGCGCACCCCGAGCAGCTAAAGCGTCACAGTTGCATTGTTGCCAATAAAGATGTTTGGCAATTTGAAAAAGAAGGTAAACCATTAGATGGTGTGAAAGTACAAGGCAGATGGAAGAGCAATAATGCCTATTCCGTTGTACAAGCGTGTGAAGAAGGGTTAGGCGTGGCGTACCTGCCGAAAAGCAGCTTTAACGATGCCATTTCATCAGGACGCTTAGTGCCAATTCTGGAGACCTATTGGGGAAGTGGAAACAGCAGTTGGATTGTTTACCAAAACCGGCATTTTTTACCATTGAGAGCACGGCTAGCGATCGACTTTTTACTCGACCACTTTGCTCAATGGCAGGAATGAGAAACTGATAATAAACAGAGATTATCCAGCTTGGAATGGGGCAAAAACCATTTACGTGAGTTTGAAGATTAACTAACAGTGAATTACTAAAAATATGGAAAATCGGTAATGTTTGATAGCACAGCTCAAATCCACTAGAACCATGGTTAGTTCAACAACAATGCTTACGTATATCTGTTCACGAAGGCAGCTCCGGAACTAACGAAACTCACAAACATTGTGGCACCGACATATCAGAGGTTTTGTCGATGCCTTCCCAGTTGTGATTACTTAGCTAATTGCTGTTCGACTAAGGTTTGCCAATAGCGCATACCGGTACCCAAAATATCGTCATTGAAGTCGTAGTGCGGGTTGTGTAGCGCAGTTCCACCACACTCTCCAACACCATTACCAACGAGAATGTAACACCCTTTCACTTCACGCAGCATAAAGGAGAAATCTTCACTGATCGTAAATGGTTCACAGTTGCCAATAACATTGTCCGGACCCACGACGGCTTCTGCGGCCGCAATCGCGTGTTGCGTTTCTTTTGGCGCATTAATCGTGGAAAGAAAACTATTGTTAAAGTGATATTGGTAATCAACGCCCGCTGACATACATTGACCTGCCACTACACGCTCAATCCCTTTCTCGATCTTGTGCAGCGCTTCATCGGTAAAGCTTCGCGTATCACCGGTGATCGTTACTTGTGATGGAATCACATTCACGGTGCCATTGGTCTCGAAGTTCGTCACGGAGATAACAGCAGTCTCGTTAATGGCGCTTAAATTACGGGAAACAATGGTCTGCAAAGCAGTCACCACTTGCGCCCCCACCACGATAGGATCGGTCCCCATGTGCGGCAACGCGGCGTGACCACCCGTTGCGTTGATTGTGATCTCGAAGCTGCTTTCACTCGCCATCACCGAGCTTGGGCGAGTCACAAACTGACCAGCAGGGATACCAGGCAAATTATGCATCGCATATATCGCATCCATATTCCAACGAGTAAACAGACCATCAGCAATCATCGCTTTCGCGCCAGTACCACGTTCCTCATCCGGTTGGAAAATGAAGTACACGGTACCATCAAAATTTCGGCTTTGAGCCAATTCACATGCCGCGCCTAGCAACATGGCTGTGTGGCCATCATGTCCACAAGCGTGCATGGCACCTTCATGTTTTGACGCATGACAAAACGTGTTCTCTTCTTTAATTCTTAAAGCATCCATATCGGCTCTAAGACCAATACTGCGCTCACTGGTACCTTGACGGAGAATACCCACCACACCTGTGCCACCGATACCGCGGTGAACTTCAAGCCCAAACTCTTCCAAGTTGTTCGCTACAAACTCGGACGTTTTGAACTCTTCTGTGCCAAATTCTGGGTATTGGTGAAGGTGTCTACGCCATTCAATTGCGGATTTTTCTACGGTCATATCTTTCTCCAAAGAAGAAGCTACCTAACCAGATAGCTTCCCATATTAATAGTTATAATTCGGTTTAAGCTTCTTGTGCTTTAAGGTTTTGTTCTGCTTTCGGCTCTTCTTTTGTCTCGTATTTTGTGAAGACGTAAAGTGCAACAACAATTAACGAAACGATAATGGTTTTGCCCATCGCCATTTGTTCACCCAGTGTAAGTACCGCGACAAGGTAGCCAACAAGAGGCATTAGGTTCAGAGCCATAGTGGATTTTTCAACACCAATGCGTTTGAAAGAGTAAAGCTGGATAAGGTAGCTACCCCCTGAAATGCCCGTACCAAGGAAAATCAATAGAGCAATCAGTAATGGGCTAGAGAAGATGATGTAAATTTGAGACAGATCTAAACCCATAGCAAATACTACGAAGATGCCCATCACCGCTACTGAAATATATTGGTACAGCATAGAAACCACTGAGCCATATTTGTCTGCTAGGCTCGCACGAAGGTGAGCTGTCCAAGCAAGCGCAAGCATCGAACAAGTAACATATGCATAGCCTAGTAACGGCGTTCCACCTTCAATCGTATTCGTCGGCCCCACGCTCATCGCGTAAATACAGACTGCCGATGCGATAAATGCACCCCACTGAACTTTGTTCATGCGGAAGTTCATGAACATCATGCCAAAGAAGACGGTAGCGAATGGCTGCATACCCTGAATAACACCGTTCTCTGTCGCACCAATGTGAGCCAATGACAGAAAGTTAAACAGTGAAAACACCCCTTGCCCTACAATGCCGCATAGTGCAATTCGACCGATATCTTTTTTGTCAATTTTCAGTGACGACCCCAAGTCCACACTTAAGCTCTTACTGCGCGACGTAAAAAAGAAAATAATAGATAAGCCGATAACCGCTGTGACATATCGAAAAAATACCAAGGTCATTGGATCGACCGCCATAGAAAGAGGCTTAGAAACCACGCCTGTCACGCCCCATATGCACGCTACCGCTATCGCAGCAACCCACCCTAAAAATGTGTCTTTATTTGTTGTGTTCATTTTGAGTCCTTTTCATTTCACGTTATCGCCAACGTCACGAGCCCCGTGCGTTGGCTTGTCGTTATATGTGGGTAGTTAGTCGATGATGATCAGTTCAGGTTCCGCACGCTCAGATAGCCACTCCGCGCCATCTTCGGTAATGACGATGTTTTCTTCGTGAACCATAGATTTACCCGGTGCGTAAACCATGCCTGGCTCTAACGTCATCACCATGCCTGGCTTCAACACCGTATTGTCTGTTGCGGTGTTTGATGGGCGCTCAGTCAGCTCCATGCCTAAACCATGACCCAGACGACCTACGTCATTACCCAGTGCACCGTTCGCTTCTAGCACTTTCCACATCGCGTTGTAGATATCCGTCGTTGTCGCACCTGGCTTCGCGGCTTCAAAACCTTTTGTCGTTGCTTCATAAGTTGCTCGGTATGCCGCTTTTGTCTGCTCACTCGCATGTCCGAACGCCCAGTTACGGTCAAAGTCTGAGAAGTAACCATCGCGAACGGCACCGGTATCAATGATCAACACATCGCCCGGTTCAATAATGCGGTCTGTTGGACCCATAATGATGCTGTCGTAACCATCAGGACCTGAGCCCGCAATAATGTATGGGCACTCATCAGCGCCTTCTAACAGCATGTCGATACGGAACTGTTTACAGATCTCACGCTCCGTCATACCGGCTTTGGCGTATTGCGGAACTTTCTTAAAGCCAACATTGGTGATGCGACAGATTTCTCGAGTTTTCTCAATTTCCGCTTGAGACTTAATTTGACGAAGCTCATGCATCTCTAAAGACACATCAACAAAGTCCTTCTTCACCATGGTGGTCAGTTGCAGGTAGTTGTTCACTGGCATACGTAGGTGAGACTCGATACCCAGAGTCGCGCCCACTCGGCCGTGACGGCAAGGCAATGAGTTTAGAGCACTTGCAACCAAGCTAATGCCGTCATCTTCTGGACGAGGCGATGGCCAGGTAATGATGTTGTCAATCCAAGTCCCCGCCATACCACTGGCACCAATTTCTGGAATGA
>NZ_LUAX01000010.1 GCF_001695575.1 Vibrio europaeus
TGTCATGCATGACTTTTTGAGCGCGTTGGGTACGGTGTTCAAATTCAGATTGGTCAAAGCCACGATTCAGGAAGTTGTTCATTAGAGCCTCTTTGTTTGTTCTTATTCGACTTAGCGGTGGAGCAACTAAGTCTTATAGTTAATATTTGTGAACGGTACGAGGGCAGTTTACTGATATTTCAGTTAAATAATGTGACCCATACCATAGGGTTAACTATTGTTTACTATTTGGGTTACATATCGCTTTTAAATTTGATTTTCGTCAATTTTAGTTCCCTTTAGTGAACCAACAAGCACGTTACAGTCTAAAGCACAATGAATTCGGTTACATTTAGCGAGTGTGTAGGTTGATTTCAAGTCAACATCAAGGGACAATAACGCTCAAGTTAAAGTTAACAGTAGTGGTCTATAATGAACGCATCAGCTTATAAGTCATTTAACGTCGAATTCACTGAGGTTGATCGACAATATCTTGAGTCCAATTTTCGACTAGCGGAAACCATTGCAGACTTTATCGGTCCGCACTGCGAAGTCGTCATTCACTCGTTTGAAAGCTTTGAAAAGTCTGTGGTGAAAATTGTCAACGGGCATCACACGGGTCGTGAAGTCGGATCGCCAATCACAGATATGGGATTACGTATGCTTAGCGCATTCGAAAAGACAGGAGAAGTCACCCCAAAAAGCTACTTTACTAACGGTAAAGATGGCTCACTCTTAAAGTCAACAACATGCGTGCTTGCCGGGGAAAATAGAAAACCCATTGGGCTGTTCTGTATCAATATGAACTTGTCACATCCTTTCCCCGAAATTATCAAAACTCTAATGCCTGATGTTTCACTCCCTCATGTTGGAGTACATGAAAACTTTAGCTCTTCGGCTACTGATGTTATTGAGCAAGCGCTGGAGCATGCCATTGAAGAAGTAAAAAATGACGCTTCGATTAATTTAAAAAGCAAAAACAAGACGATCACTAAGATCCTATTTGATAACGGTATTTTCGAACTAAAAGAAGCTACAGGGCTCACATCTGAACGCTTAGGTATTACCCGCCATGCAATCTATAAGTACATTCGTGAGTTCAAAGCTTAGTAAAGGCTTTCTGCTCGATAAAAAGGAGCCTCACATTCAGTGAGGCTCCTTTTTAATTATTCACGCTAATGACCACCTGTTGTTTATTGGGTGTCGGCCGGACAAAGGTGACCATACCTCCGACGATGAGCCCCATGGCAACGACTCGAAGCACAGTTAGCTGTTCACCAAACACAAAGGTTCCAATTAAAAAAGCCGACATTGGAATTAAGTTCAAAGCCATACTACTTCCATCAACGCCTACCCGCTCAATCCCATAGATGTACACCAGGTAACCCAGCCCTGATACGCAAGTCCCTAATACAAGGACGCACAGCAATGCATCAGAGGAATGGAGTAGTAATTGGATATTGCTGAAATTGACACCGTCGAAGAGTAGGTAAAAGAAGAACCCCAGAGCAGCAAAACCGAATTGATAAAACATGGTCTGGGCCCCACCGTACTGCTGAGCCAGTTGTGCCCGCAGGTGAGTCACCGAAGCAAAGCTCACCACGCTCAACAGGCAAATGAAATGACCAATACTCAATCCTTGTTGCGCACTTGAGGGAGAAAAGACCAATAACGCCACCCCAACAAGAGCAATAAGCGCAGCCCCTATCTGAGTGAAGGTAAACCGCTCACCATAAAACAGCGTGCCCATCAATAAAATGGCGATGGGTACCAACCCTTGAATGACTCCATTTTCAGAAATAGTAATGTAATCAAGGGAAAGAAAAGAGAAAAAACTAAATAATCCTTGCCCAACGACACCACATAAAAAGAGTTTCAAAGCGTCTCTACGATTTTGCCAACTAAACCGAAAAACTTGCCTTGGTTTGGTTCGAGACGGTCCAAAGAAAAGAGACACTGCCAAGACGATAAATAATACAGCGAATGCAATCACATAGCGCAGCCATACCAGGACCTTCGCATCAATGACGCTGAGAGGCAAGGTTGCTAAAGAGCCCTCGGTCCCCCACAACAACGCAACTGAAATCGCCGCAATCCATCCCTTAGCAGTGTTTGTCATGGTTAGTTGCTCTCAGCCAGTTGTGCTTCAACTTCTGGCTCTTTTTTGTGAGCAAATTTCATAAACATCATCATGGAGCCGATAACGACCGCAATGGCTAGCAACCGCATTGGCGTCACCGCTTCACCAAGAGCGAATACCGCAAGTACGAACGAAGACAATGGCATTAAGTTCAGCGCCATACCCGTGCCGTCGACACCGACTCTTTCCATTGCATAGATGTAAATCAGGTAACTGATTCCAGAAATACCAACACCCAAAATAGTGATGCAAAGAATACGTAATGGAGAGGAGAATATGCCTAGAGCAGAAGAGAAGTCTGCGCCAACAAAGAGCAAGTAGATACCGAAGCCAATCGCTGCAAACACAAACTGATGGTACATCGTCGCAACTGAGCCATATTTCTCTGCAAGCTTAGCGCGTGCATAAGCCATCGTAGAGAAACTCGCTGCACTACCAAAGCAGATTAAGTGGCCAATATTAAATCCACTGCCTTCAACCGATGGATCCATCACCAAAATCGCTACGCCTGCAAACGCACCAACCGCCGCGACAATTTGCAATACAGTAAATCGTTCACCGTGACGCAAGAAACCCACGCAAAGAATGATGATTGGGATCAATCCCTGTATAACGCCATTTTCAGATGCAGTGATATAGTCCAAAGACAGAAACGACAGGAAACTAAATGCGCCCTGACCAATAATCCCACAAGAAGCAGCCCAAAAGATATCATGGCGATTTTCCCAGTTAAGTTTAAAGTCGACTTTTTTCTGTGGCTTACCAATCGCGTTACTGACCTTGATAATGACAAACAGGGTAATGAAAGCAACGGTATAACGAACCCAAACTAACACTTGAGCATCCATAACTTCTAAGATCGGGGTTCCAACAATCCAAGGAATGCCCCACAACAAACCGATAAATATGGCTGCGATCCAACCTTTTACTGTATTACTCATTATTCTTTCCTATAGATTTAATAATTTTCCGTAACCTGGACATTGAGCTTTCTTACCGACTAGGTGCATGGCATGCCAAAACATAGCCGAGTTGCTACAAACAACCGGGATGTTGAACTTGTCTTCAATTTCTTGGATATGATCGAGAACGCGAAGGTTGGTGCAGGACATAAACACAAGGTCTGCGCCCGACTCCGGCAAGATAGTTTCTAACGCCTCCAACATGGATGCTTTGGAGATTTTGGTAATGTCGGTATCCTTCTCGATCCCCAATGAGCCTAATATGCACACCTCAAACCCAGCCGCGGTCAATTGGCTGTAGAGAGGGAAGTTCACCTCTGTTGGATAAGGAGAAAATACAGCGATCTTGCGTGCGCCTAAGTGCCGAAACGCAGCTTGAGCGGCTGTCCATGGGTTCGTTGCGGGAATATCTCCACGATTTTTCGTGAGCAAGTGTCCAACCTTTTCTTCCCCAATAATGATGGATGCCGAGGTACAGCCAAAGGCCATCACATCCATTGGCAACCCCGTGGCTATCAGATCCGATGCTTCACTGATACCCGTGGCAATTTGATCCAACGCTTCCGGTGTCATTTCACTGCTGTAATAAACACGAGAACTAAAAACGCCCGCCTGCGTTCCCAATAACTTTGCCCAATCCATTTCTAGCGAATGATCAGTGCTCAGTTGAACTAACCCGATATGCACACGATCAATCCGAGGGGCTTGTGTATGCGGCAGGGTAACTTCCCAATCTTTAAACTCTTGTAAGGTTTCCATAATGTTTTCTCGTCTAGGTGCTTCTCTGAATATCAGGCAAACAGAGAAGCGCTTTGGGGGGATTACTCGATAATGATCAGCTCAGGTTCCGCACGCTCAGATAGCCACTGCGCACCCTCTTCGGTAATGACGATGTTTTCTTCGTGAACCATAGATTTACCCGGTGCGTAAACCATGCCTGGCTCTAACGTCATCACCATGCCTGGCTTCAAGACCGTATTGTCTGTTGCGGTGTTTGATGGACGCTCAGTCAGCTCCATACCTAAACCATGACCCAGACGACCTACGTCATTACCCAGTGCCCCATTCGCTTCTAGCACTTTCCACATCGCGTTGTAGATATCAGTCGTTGTCGCGCCTGGCTTCGCGGCTTCAAAACCTTTTGTCGTCGCTTCATAAGTCGCTCGGTATGCCGCTTTCGTCTGCTCACTCGCATGCCCGAACGCCCAGTTACGGTCAAAGTCTGAGAAGTAACCATCGCGAACGGCACCGGTATCGATGATCAACACATCACCCGGTTCAATAATGCGGTCTGTGGGCCCCATAATGATGCTGTCGTAACCATCAGGACCTGAGCCGGCAATAATGTATGGGCACTCATCAGCGCCTTCTAACAACATGTCGATACGGAACTGTTTACAGATCTCTCGCTCCGTCATACCGGCTTTGGCGTATTGCGGAACTTTCTTAAAGCCGACATTGGTGATGCGGCAGATTTCACGTGTCTTTTCAATTTCCGCTTGAGACTTAATTTGACGAAGCTCATGCATCTCTAAAGACACATCAACAAAATCTTTCTTCACCATGGTGGTCAGTTGCAGGTAGTTGTTCACTGGCATGCGTAGGTGAGACTCAATACCCAGCGTCGCGCCAACTCGGCCGTGACGACAAGGCAATGAGTTTAGAGCACTTGCAACCAAGCTAATGCCGTCATCTTCTGGACGAGGCGATGGCCAGGTAATGATGTTGTCAATCCAAGTCCCCGCCATACCACTGGCACCAATTTCTGGAATGA